>CAWFDM010000031.1:0-12762 GCA_963814505.1 uncultured Actinomycetota bacterium | reverse complement strand
ACGGATCGCTCTTGACGTCCTTCACCGCTATTCATATGTGCTGTTACCCCGGGAAGCGCATCGCTATACCTTCGTGCGCGACCGTCCAAGGGTGAGCGGCCCGCTCCGCACAGCGGGATTCGGGCGTCGAAAGCGATCGGGCGTCAGATCTTCTGGCTAGTCGGGCGCCCGGTTCGCGCTGAGGGGCCTCCCCCGCGCTTTTTACCCGGCCTTTCGATGTATACGGCGCGCACGGCGCGGGAAACAACCTGGCTAGGGAGTCCGACAAGGCCGCGGCCGGCGCGGGGAGGGAGCGGTAAATGGATTTTGGGCTAATGCCGCCCGAGATCAACTCAGGTCGCATGTACACCGGTCCCGGTGCGGGTCCGATGCTCGCCGCCGCAGCGGGCTGGGATGAGGTCGCCGCGCAATTGCATTCGACCGCCGCGTCCTACTCGTCGGCGATCTCTGGGCTGGTGGTCGGATGGCAAGGTCCGTCGTCGCTCACGATGGCGGCAGCGGCCGCGCCTTATACGGCGTGGATGAGCGCCACGGCCGCGCAGGCGGAACAAGCCGCTGTCCAGGCCAGGGCGGCCGTCGCGGCGTATGAAACCGCTTTCGCGGCAACGGTTCCACCTCCGGTGATCACCGCCAACCGGGCGCAGTTGTTGGCGTTGATAGCGACGAACTTCTTCGGTCAGAACACCCCGGCGATCATGGCGACGCAGGCCCAGTACATGGAGATGTGGGCGCAGGATGCGGCAACGATGTACGGCTATGCCGCATCCTCCGCGGCAGCAGCGCAGGTGATGCCCTTCAACCCGCCGCCGCGGACGACCAGCCCATCCGGTTCGGCGGGCCAAGCGGCCGCGGTCGGCCGGGCCTCCGGCACTGCCGGCGGCACGGCCACGCAACTGCCGCAAGCGATGTCCGTGGTGCCGCAGTCGCTACAAAGCCTCGCCGCTCCCGCGGCGACTCCGGCGCCGGCGTCGCCCCTTTCGGCCCTTTCAACCATCGACAGCTTCATCACTGGTCCGTTGTCACCGGCGTCGTTGTACACCGTTCCGGGTGTGCCTTATCTCTTCGGCATCCAGGGCTACCTGACGCCCCAGGCGGCGGCGAACCTCACCAGGTCGGCTGAGAATTACTCGGCGGCCGTCGCCAAGGCCACCACCACCGGGTTTCCCGGAGGTGCGATCGGCCGCACGGTGGGGGCACCCGTGTCGGCGGGCATTGGCCGCGCGGGCATGGTTGGCGGACTGTCGGTTCCGCAAGGTTGGGCGTCGGCCGCCCCGGCGATCAAGACCGTGGTCGCGACGTTGCCGGAGAGCAACCTCGCCGCCGCCCCCGCGGCGCTGGCGGCCGACGGCGAGGGCAGCCTCCTCGGCAACATGACCCTGTCCAGCCTGGCCGGGCGCGCCATGGTCGGAACCGGTGGAGCGGCTGCCCGTTCCGCGGGCGTGACGAGTTTTGCCCCAGTGGGCGAGGCCACCACCGCCAACATCTTCGTAATACCCGAGGCGGCCGAATGACCACCGGTCGGACTTGAAACACCCTCCCCGCCGCGTCCCTGAATACGCCGGGGCCAATCAAGGAGCCCAGCAATGGATTACGGAGCTTTACCTCCCGAAGTCAATTCCGCTCGTATGTATGCGGGGCCTGGGTCGGTTTCGATCCTGGACGCCAGTGCTGCCTGGGATGGGTTGGCCACCGAACTTCGGTCCACCGCTTCCTCCTATTCCTGGGTGATCTCGGGACTGACCGCCGCGTGGGCCGGCCCGTCGGCCGCCACCATGGCGGCAGCCGCGGCGCCGTATGCGGTATGGCTGAACGGCACCGCGGCGCAGGCCGAGCAGGCGGCCAACCAGGCGAGGTCGGCCGCGGCCGCCTACGAGATCGCTTTCGCGGCAACGGTGCCGCCCCCGGTGGTCGCCGCGAACCGTGCCGAACTCACGTCGCTGATTGCGACGAACATCTTGGGGCAAAACACTGCGGCCATCGCGGCCAATGAAGCGCAATACGCGCGCATGTGGGCACAGGACTCCGCCGCGATGTACAACTACGCCGCCCAGTCGGCCGCGGCGTCCGCGGTGACGCCCTTCGATCCGCCCCCACCAAACACCAATTCGGCCGGTGCGGCGACTCAGGCCGCCGCGGTGGCACAGTCCGCCAGTGGTTCCGCCGCCAACATCCAATCCGTTTTGTCGCGGCTGACGACCGCAACCCCGGGCGCGCTGCAAAGCCTCGCGGCCCCGGCCGCCGCAACTCCGGCACCGGCGTCGCCGCTGTCATCACTGACCAATTTCCTCAGCGCCCTGAACAGTTCGCCCCTGAAGACGATCGCCGGGAATGTGGAACTCATACCGAAGGCGATCCTGCCGGCGAACGACGTGCTGATCAGCGTCATCATGGGCTTGGTGATCGGAGCGCGGCACTTGGGAGACCTGACGACCGTGGTCAAGGCGTCGGCGAGTGGGGCGGTGTCGGGGCTGTCGGGAGGGCTCGGCTCGGCCGCGCCCGCGGGCTTGGCCGGTGGGGTGTCGGCCGGCGCCGGCAACGCCGGGATCGTCGGCGGGTTGGCGGTTCCGCCGAGTTGGGCCGCGGCAACCCCGACGATCAGAACGGTCGCCGCGGCGTTGTCGGGAACGTCGGAGGGCATCGTCCCGGCGGCCGCGGTAAGCGAGGGCGCCTTCTATGGTGGGCTGGCCACGGCGGGTCTGGCCGGGGGCGCGCTGGGCGCCACCGTTGCGCGCGCGGCGCCCGGCGCCGCGGGCGGCAAGGGCCGCGGCGCGCCGCCGGAAAACCGCACAGCCCTCAAGAACGGCGATTCTCCGGAGACCCTCCAACGCGTGGTGGCCGACATGGCGGAGAAGCCCGAGAGTGTGCAGCACTGGCACACCGATCCCGACAACCTTGACAACCTGCTGGCCGAACTGCGAAAGAAGCCGGGAATTCACGCGGTGCACGTGAAGGGAGGCAAGGAGAAGCTGACGCTGCCGAAGTCCCAGATGGCCTAGCGTGAGGGATCTTTCGTCGGTCGCCCTTGCGGCGGCGTGGGCTGGAGTGCCGCGAGCGCCCGCGGAATCCGTAGCAGGCCGGCGACGGTGACAATCACCCATATCGCCAGCGCGATCCAAAAGAAAACCAGCGCAACCGTTTGCAGGGATTGCTGATGGATCTCGGCTGCCATGGCGTAGGTGGCCGCCGAAAATCGGGAAAGTACTGGAGATGACAACGACCGCCCATACGACCAGTGCCAGAGCGCGCATCCTCGCCACTGCCTACAAGTTGTTCACCAGGCGGGGTGTCAGCAACGTCGGCGTCGACAAGATCGTGGCCGAGGCCGGCGTCGCGAAGGCAACGCTGTACAAGTACTTTCCGTCCAAGGAGGACCTCGTCCTCGCGTTTCTGGCGACACGCGGGGAAGCATGGACCGCCGAGGTGATCGATCGCCTGCCCGCCCACGGCACCGACGATCCCGTGCAACAGCTGCTGGCGACGTTCGACGTGCTCGATTCGTGCTTTCGCCGCCGGCTTGACTACGAGGCGTGCTCCTTCGTCAAGGTGCTGTTCGACCTCGGCCCCGAAGGCCGCGTCGGCGAAGCATGCCTGGCCGAGTTGGGCAAGATCCGCGCCGTCTTCGCGGCTAGGGCCGAGAAGGCGGGTCTGCGTGACGTCAAAGCCTTTTCTTGGGCTTTCAACACTCTGGTCAAGGGCAGCATTGTCTGCGCCGCCGAGGGCGATCGGGATGCGGCGCGACGAGCAAAGCCCGTGGCGGCGTGGCTCATCGAGCAGCACCGCTAGCGGGTCCGCGCCCGTGAATGCGGGACGAAGCCGGCCGTTATTTCACACGCTCATCCGGGAGTCGTTCCCGCGCGCCGCTCGGGAGCGAGGACTCGGCACGGAATGAAGGCCGAAAACCTACCAATTCAGATCAATTCACGGCTGGTAGCGCGCCGGCGTGGTCGCAGAGCTGTGCTCGCAACTGCTCCAGGGTGTTGGTGAGGAGGCGCGACACGTGCACTTGAGAAATGCCCAAGGACTTTGCGATTTCGGTCTGCGTCAGGCAATCGCAGAACCGCATCTTCAAGATCACTTTCTGGCGATGCGAGAGTCCGGTGATCGAACGGCTAAGGGACAGCGCGTCTTCGACGGTGCCATAGCGGGGATCGTCCGAGCCATGGCGTGATTGCACGCCGTCGTCGGCGTTGCTCGATGCGCGCGTCGCCGCCTCGAGTGATATCGGGTGGTAGGCGTTGGCGGCGCCGATGGAGATACTGATGTCTTGTCGGTCCACATCGAGTTCTGTGGCCAGTTCGGAGACGTAGGGAGCGCGGCCAAGTCGTTGTGACAGCGGGTCGATTGCCGCCCGGACCCGTCGGTGTGTGTCCTTGATACCGCGCGGGACATGCATCAGCCAGGCGTTGTCGCGAAAGTGCCGCCGCACCTCGCCCGTGATCGTGGTGAAGGCGTAAGGCAGGAAGCCTCCCTTGGCAGAGTCGTACCTGTCGATGCTCTTGATCAACCCGATTCTGGCAACTTGAACCAAGTCTTCGCTGGGCTCACCGCGTCCGGCAAAGCGGTGGGCGATGTGATCGGCGAGGGACAAAGCGGCGACGATGATTTGGCGACGCCACTCCCGGCGCTCTTCGTCGTCGTCGGTCTGCGTCAGACGGCTGAATAATTCCTCGATAGTGTTCAGGTCGGTGGTGCGGTCGCCGGCGGACGGACCGCCTTGCGGCAGCATCTGAGCGCTCTGCATGGCGCTGGGCGGGGCTTCTGCTTGTGTCATCAGGCTCCTCACGAGCGATGCCGGGGCGCACACAAATCAGCAGGGTGAGCTGACCCCTGCCATGCACTAGACAGATCTGTCTAGTGCAGACCGGCGTACCCCGGATCGGTCCGCCAAAACATGCCGAGTCGCCAGGAGTGTTCGGGGCCGTTCCGGCGCCGTTTTGCCACCCGCACCCGGGGTACCACTGAGTACGTCCCCCGCTGACCAGACAAAGACCGTGCCTGAGGAGAGGTTGCATGGACAAGCCGGATGTCATCGTCGAGAAACTGAAAGAGACCCTCGAAAAGGAGCCAGATCTAGCCAAATCCCTTGAGCGGTCACTGGTCAAGGCGCGCGAATCGGCTGAACGTGGCCTGAATGCGGACCTGTTCGAGGCGCTGGAGTGGCCGGAAAACCTCGACCACTACGAGGACTACCTCAAGGGCTTCATCCGGTGGGTCCCGCGCCAGTCCAACGCGAAGGCGTGGCAGGGGATGAAGCCCGGGGAGAGATACGCCAAGGAGGTCGACGACCGGTTGGCGCATTTCTACTTTCTCGTAGACCAGGATGTCGACGGCGGGGCCCCGCAGAACTCGAAGACGTTCCGGGGCTGGATGACAGAGTTCGCTCGTGAATGGGGCGACTTCCTCGATACGCCGGAGTCGTTCAGCGCGGACACCCTGCAATCCTTCATCGATGACGCACCCGAATACCGGGTGCACGAATCGCTCATCGGCGGCAAGCCGAACATGCCCAGCGGTTGGCTCACGTACAACCAATTCTTCGGCCGCGAACTCAACGGGGGACTCCGCCCGATCGCGGAGCCGCTGAACAACCTGGTCGTGACTTCACCGGCCGACTGCGTCTTCCAGCACGCCTACGGCATCGACGAGGACTCCAACGTGCCGCCCACCAAGGTCAAACAAACGACCTTCGGCAATATCAAGCAGCTGATCGAAGGCAGCGCGTACTGCGAGAGCTTTGCGCGGGGGACGTTCGTCCACTACATGCTGCAGGCGTCGTCGTACCACCGCTACCACCTGCCGGTGGCCGGCGTGATCAAGGAATCGTTCAAAATCAGCGGGCAGGTGTTCATGCAGGCCTATATCGAGGACCGCGAATTCGTCTCCAGCGATGCCGCCACCACCGGCTATGAGTTCTTCCAGAACCGTGGGGTGGTGATCGTCGACACGGCCGCTTCGGAGGCGGGCGACGTCGGCCTCGTCGCGGTGATTCCGGTCGGGATGTCACACGTAGCGTCGGTGATCCTGAACCCGGTCACCGGGACCGCGATGGCCAAGGGGGAAGAATTCGGCTATTTCCAGTTCGGCGGGTCGGACATCATTGTCCTGTTTCAGGAGGGTGTCGACCCGCAAATAGACACCAACGAGAATTACCGTCTCGTCGGAACGCCCATCGCCAGGTGCCGCCCCCTCGGCTCTTGATCCGAATCACGTTGCAAGACAAGATATTTGCATAATCACGGGCCGCGCACAGCGCGGGCCGCGATCGGCCCCGCCGGGCGGGGCGGGCGATAGAAAACCTATCCCATAGAAACTGTTTGCCATGGCGAAGACTGGGCAACTCGACTTTGCATGGGCGGCTCGCATGACATCCTGAACTGGAACCCGGAGGACACGGAGGCCTGGGCGGACGGCAACAAGGCCATCGCGCGGCGCAACATGGTCTGGTCCATTGCCACGGACCACGTCGCATTCGGAGTCTGGACCTTCTGGTCGGTGTTGGTCTTGTTCATGCCCGAATCCGTCTACGGGTTCTCCGCGGGGGACAAATTCTTGTTGCTTGCCGTCAACACGCTGGTCGGCGCGTTGGCGCGCATCCCCTACACGGTTGGCATCGGGGTCTTCGGTGGCCGCAATTTCACGGTAGCCATCACCCTGCTCCTGCTGTTGCCGGCCGGCGGATCGATCTGGCTGCTGGCCAACCCGGGCTTGCCGCTGTGGCCCTATCTGGTATGTGCGGCACTGACCGGGCTCGGCGGTGGCAATTTCTCCGCGTCGATGACCAACATCAACGCCTTCTATCCGCAGCGGCTCAAGGGGTGGGCGCTGGGGCTGAATGCCGGAGGCGGGAACATCGGGGTGCCGGCCATTCAGTTGCTCGGACTGATCGTGATCGCCGTCGCCGGCCACCGCCAACCGTACTGGGTGTCCGGCACCTACATGGCGCTGCTGACAATCACTGGAATCGGCGCCTATTTCTTCATGGACAACATCAAGAGTTACCGGGTCGACCTCGACGCTATGCGGACGATGGTCAAGCAGCGCGACACCTGGCTGCTGTCGCTGCTTTACGTCGGCACTTTCGGTTCGTTCATCGGCTTTTCGTTCGCGCTCAGCCAGGTGCTGCACATGAAGTTCAGCGAGGCCGGGCAAAGCTCGGCGCAAGCGTCCCTGCACGCCGCGGCGATCGCCTTCCTCGGTCCACTCCTTGGCTCGCTGTCCCGCATCTACGGCGGCAAGCTTGCCGACCGCATCGGAGGCGGCCGCGTCACCCTGGCCGTGTTCGGCGGGATGATCGTTGCCGCCGCGCTGCTCGTCTGGGGCAGCACTGCGTCTCAGGGCAACGGCAAGGAGTTCGCCCTCAGCGCGGTTGTGCCGTACGCCGTCGGGTTCATTCTTCTGTTCAGCTTCGCCGGCGCGGGAAACGGGTCGATCTACAAAATGATCCCGGCCGTGTTCGAGGCGCGTAGCCGATCACTCGACCTCGGGGAAGATCAGCGCAAGCAGTGGTCGAAGGATGTCGGGGGAGCGATGGTGGGGTTCGCCGACTCCGTCGGCGCCTTCGGCGGTTTCCTCATCGACATCGTGCTGCGGCAGTCTTACCTGACCGCCCACACCGAGACGCCGGCCATGTGGATCTTCTTGGTCTGCTACGTCGGGTTTGCGGTCCTCACCTGGGCGGCGTATGTGCGCCGGCCGGTCCTCACTGGCCGGTAGCGGCCAGGCCGCGGAGAAGGGTTGGTGACGGATGAATGACCTCGTACTGCAATTCTTCGACGGCTGGCGGGCAGCCGCCTATGCCGCGCTCAAGGCCGTCGCACTGTTCATCACCGCCGCAGCGGCCTTCCGGTTGACGCTGCGGCGAACGATCGCCGAATTCACGCCGTTCGACTGGGTGACAGGCGTTGCGGTCGGCGCCATCGTGGGCCGTACCGCCACCGCTCCCCACACGCCATGGCTGACCGGCGCCGCGGCGCTGGTGGCATTGATCGCCGCACACGACACGGTGGCGCGCCTGCGCTTCATCCCGTGGGTCCGCCGCCTTGTGGACCCGCCGGTGCGGGTGCTGATCCGCGACGGCCAACCGGACGAGAAGAACTTGAGGCGCTGCCGGCTCACCCACGAGGACCTGGAGGTGATCCTGCGACAGCACGGTTACCGGGCCCCCGCCGAAATTCGGCTGGCGCTGTTCGAGACGAAGGGCGTGGTGTCGGTGTTTGCGGACGCCGAGCCGGTCGAGGAGTCGCCGCGCGGAGACGCATTCTTCGGGTCCCGCGGGGTAGGGGCCCGTGCCCTCCGCATCGATGACCTCGAGGCCGACGTCCGATGGCCTCGTTATCGCCGCGCAGCGCTCCGGCAGACCCCGATGCGCTCCACGTTGTCGCTGCGAATGTTCGCGGGCAGGCAACTGGCCGGCGCACTCAACCTGCACGCCGAGCAAAGTTACGCATTCGACGACGACTCGG
Organism: uncultured Actinomycetota bacterium; assembly: GCA_963814505.1. Classification (GTDB taxonomy): domain Bacteria; phylum Actinomycetota; class Actinomycetes; order Mycobacteriales; family Mycobacteriaceae; genus Mycobacterium. Next base: position 4,300 of record CAWFDM010000031.1, on the reverse strand, counting down.
TGAAAGTAGGGTCCGCTTGCGCCGGCCATCTGGCGCTGGCGTGGCACATCTTGCAGCGCCGCAAGCAATTCCGCGGCGCGCTAGCTTCCCGGGACGTCATCGGCCAGGCCAAGGGCATCCTGATGGAGCGGTTCGGCCTTCAGGCCGGCGCGGCATTCGAGTTGCTCAAACGACTTTCGCAGGAATCGAACACGCCGGTCGCGGACGTCGCTCGTCGGCTGGTCGTGTCCGCGCATCCACCGCACGGGTGAGGTCCGACGGAGGCGGCGCGGTCGCCGACGGCTGCCGGACTGGATCCGGCAGTCACGCCCGCGCCGGATGGCGTTGTCTCGATCGCTGCAGTCAGGCCGAGACCGGCTTTTTCGAGGCGGGCGCCGACACCTTCATCAGCTTCATGACGTTGCCGCCCATGATCTTTTCGACGTCCTCCTGGCCGAAGTCCTTGAGCTCGTCGACAAAGGAGATCGGGTCCTTCAGACCCTCGGGGTGCGGCCAGTCCGAGCCGAAGACCACCCGATCGGTGCCCACCAGGTTGACGATCTCGGTGAAGCGGTCCTCCCAGAACGGGCTGATGTACACACACCGCTTGAAGGCCTCGATCGGGTTTTCGGTGAAGGCGCTCGGCATCTTCTTGTAGACGCCCTTGAGCTTCTTGAACAGATCCGGTACCCAGTCGGCCCCGTTCTCAATAGAGAGGATGCGGAGGTCGGGGTTGCGCGACAGCGCGCCGTGGCAGATGAGCGCGCCCATCGCGTCCTCGATCGGCCGATGTCCCGTCGCCAGCATCCGGAAGGCGGTCGGCTTGAACGGCAGGAACTCGTCGCCGGGCTCCCACACGTTGAGGAATTCGGCGTAGCCGCTGTCGGAGGCGTGCATCGAAACCGGGATCTCGGCCTCGACGCAGGCCTGCCAGAACGGATCGAACTCTTCGAGGCCGAACGAGCGGCTGCCGCGGAAACCCGGTACGGGCGCCGGTCGAACCAGCACGGTCCGAGCGCCGCGCTCGAGGCACCATTGCAGTTCTTCGAGCGCGCGCTCGACGATGGGCAGGGTGATCACGGGGGTGGTGAAGATCCTGTCCTTGTAGTTGAACGACCACTGCTCGTACATCCACTCGTTGAGCGCGTGGACGACGTCGTGGATCATCTCGGGGTCGTCCTTCATGCGCTCTTCGACCAGGCTGGCCAGCGTCGGGAACATCAGCGCGTAGTCCAGGCCGAGTTCGTCCATGACCTCGAGCCGCGCGCCGGGCTCGCGGAAGGCGGGGATGGACTTCATCGGCTCGCCCAGGATCTCGCGGTAGCTCTTGCCGCCCGCGCCGTTTCGGAAGTACTCCTCCTGGGCCCCCGGTCGCGCCACCACCTCGAACGTCGGGTTGGGGATGTAGTCGCTGATGTGGCCGCGCACCACGATCTTGGTGCGGCCCCGCACCTGGACGTAGTCGATGACATTCTTGCGCTTTTCCGGCAGGAACTTCGTCAGCGCCTCCTGCGGTTCGTACAGGTGGTTGTCTGCGTCGAACACGGGAAACGGCAACTCGCGAGACGGCATGGCGATCTCCTTGCAGAGTCTTATCTCAGTGGTGGTAATGACGTTACCACTTCTGTGGAAGGAGGTGTACCGGGCTTGGGGGGACGCCTGGCGCCCAAAGCGGGCCTCCTGGGCCCCGATCCGGCCGCCGGTCCACCGGCGTCACCCGTCGCCGCCGCCACTGCCACCGCGGGCGCGCATGTCGCTCGACCGCGCGGGCATGGGCGGCGTCGCCGTCGTCGCCGCTGATGCGGTGGTCGAGCTCGGAAATCGCTTCGGCGTGGCCATAAAGCACCAGCACGTCGCCGCACTCCAGCCGGTCGCCCGGGTCCGGATGCGCCACGTAGTCGCCGTGCGGGTTGAGCCCCAGGACCAGCAAGCCCTCGTCCGGCAACCGGAGCTCGTCGAGCGTGCGCCCCGTCACCCAGTCGTTCTCGCAGACCGCCAACTCGCTGACTACGTATCCGTTCCCGAGGTCGGCCAGCGCCGCGGAGTCGCGGGCCGGCACGTTGGTCCAGCGGCGCAGCGCGCGGCCGATCAGCCCGGTCAGCGAGCGGTTCACCCACGGACTGCGGGAGAGAAATACCAGCAGGATGAGCCCCGCGGCCAGCTCGACGACCCGCATCCACGAGGCGCCCGCGGCGCCGCCTCGGAAGCCGATGATCAGCGAGCTCGCGGCCGCGACGAAGCCGATGTTGCCGACCAGCATCAGCAGCATCACCACTCGGCGGCGCAGCGGATGCGCGACCACGGCCTCGGACTCGGTGGTGGTGAAGCCGGCACCGGTGAACGCTGAACGGGCCTGGAACCGGGCGGATTCCCCGGACATCCCCGAGGCGGCAAGCACCACGGTGGCGACCCTGGTGACCAGCAGCGAGACGGCCAGCACGGCGAGCAGTGAGGCGATGGCGTACATTCCACGAGCCTGCCATGCCGCTCGACGCACCCGGCCTGGCCAGCGAGGACGGTCACCAGTCTGGCTGCGCGAACGATCGATCGAGCAATTTCACCCGGACCGGAGGTGGGCTCGATGCACGCTCGTTTCAGGCATCCATGTGGACTTGCGGATCGGCTGCCTGATTCGCGCTACGCGCGCAGGCCGACCGACGGCGTCGCTCCGTTGATGATCGCGAAATTCACGGTCGCCGTCGCGAGCAGCTCGTCGTCCCCGTCGCCGTAGATGTCCACCTGCATGACCATGGCCCGCCGCCCGGCCCGCAGCATCCGCGGCACCGCGAAGGCCGAGCCCTGGTGGACCGGCCGCAGGTAGCGGACGAACAGGTCAGCGGTCGTCATCGTGGTGCCCGGTTGCAGGTACTCGAGTCCGAGCTGTCCCGCCGCCACGTCCACCAGCGTCGCGATCAGGCCGCCCTGCAACGCGCCGGACGTGTTGACCACCTGCGGGCTGACCGGCATCGTCATCGCGAACTCGCCGTCGCGTGTTCCCGGTCTCATGCCGATCTGGGCGAGCAGTTCGGACAGCGACCGCCCGGCGGATTCCTCGTCGGCGTCCCGGATGCCGAGGGCGCGGCTGCAGAAGTCGTAAAGCTGGCCCGCGTCCACCGGTGTGCCGTTCAATTCGGCGCCCAGCCAATGCAATCGCTGCGCGCCCATCACGGTCTGCATGACGATCGCGGCCGCAGCTCCCACGTCGAGCCCGGGATCGAAAACGCCCTCCGTGATCCCTTGGCCGACGATGTCGCGGACCAGTTGATGCAGGGGAGAAAGAATCCTCGCGTAATCGAGGGGACGGGTCTCGGCCAGGTGCTGGTTGTAGAGGGTCAGTGCCCGATTCAGGCTGTCTTGGGTGCTGGACTCCGGTTGTTGGCTGATGCGGTCGACGACCAGCTTCAGTGCGGACGTGCTGTCCAGCCCGGTGGTTTCCGCTCGCCAGGCCTTCGCCGACCGGGCGATCGTCCTGTCGAACAGCGCGAGCAGCAGTTCGTCCTTGCTGTTGAAGTGCTGGTAGAAGGCGCGCAGCGAGGTCTTCGAGCGCGCCACGACCTCCTGCACGGTGAAATCCGTGCGCCCGGTTTCGCCGAGTATCGCAACGGCGGTCTTGATGAAGCGGTCGCCGCGCGTCACGTCAGCTTCGTCGCCGGAATCGGCCATCGGCGCTCTCGTCCCCTTCCCGTGCGCGCAGGCGCTGCGCTTTGAGAATGAGGTTACCGCGCTATCCGAGGGGCTCGGGACTCATCCGCCCGGAACGGTGGCGGGTCGTCCTCAACCCGCCATCGCCCGGCGTCGTGTGCGGGCCGGTCACGAAGTCAAACCGTTCCTGTCCGTTCAGGCGGTGCCGCCGGCCCCGCCGGACCCGCCGTCGTCAGCGGGCGGCTCAGCCACCCCGGGCCGCGATCAGCGCGGACCGGTTGACCTTGGTCGCCGCCGTGCGGGGGATCACGTCGACGAACTCGACGGTCTTGGGGGCCTTGTAGTGCGCGAGCCGGCTCTTGGCGTACTCGATGACGTCGTCTTCGGTGAGCACCGCGCCGTCGGAGGGCTGCACCACCGCGTGCACCCGGCGTCCCCACTGCGCATCGGACAGACCGACGACGACGACGTCGGCGATACCGGGATGGCCGGCGAGCGCGGACTCGACCTCGGCCGGGAATACGTTGGCGCCGCCGGTGATGATCATGTCCACGCGGCGATCCACGATGTAGAGATAGCCGTCCGCGTCCAGGTACCCGATGTCGCCGGCGGAACGGAAGCCGTCCTCGGTCGACGGCAGCGGCGACGCACCGCCCAAATAGCGGGATCCCGCGCTCAT
>CAWFDM010000030.1:0-81641 GCA_963814505.1 uncultured Actinomycetota bacterium | reverse complement strand
GCGGGTCGCGGCGTTGGCCGGGGACCGGGACGCGGTCCCGGACGCGGCGTCGGCTTGGGTGAATCGTTGCTGCCAGGCTCGCCGGCCGTCATGCGCTCATCACTTAACCCTTTGCTACCCTCGCGCGGCACTTTCCCGCGCACCTGCCGCGCGTAGCGGCACCTGTGCGGTCAGAAGCTGAAGATGCGGCCCTGCGCCGGTCATCAGATTTCCCAACCAACAGTATTGAAGCAGTTTGGCGGCCGGTCTGCGGCAACCCGTGCTTTTCGCGCGCCGTTGATCTCACTGTGTCGACGGCCGGTCTGCGTGCTGGGCGCGCGGATCTGGTCGGGCCCGCGGTGTAGCCGCCACGATGACGGCCACCGAGGCCGCCCCCGAGCCGACGCGAGTTAACCGGAGCCGCTTACCTGTGACGGAATCGGATGCCGTTCTCTAGTCGCAGTGGCCGCGACCAGCCAGGCATAGCCGTTGTCGCTGTATGCTCAGGTCGCACATAGACTTTGCATAGGTTGCTGGGGTCGAAACCCGGGCGCCTTGGCACTACAGTCAAGTTGAACTGCTATCGAACGGTCCGTGTATTTACAGCTTCCGGGGGGAACGCTGGCGGGAACGCCGGTAAGGGGTCTGCATGTCAAAGGCTGAGATCGCCGCCCTAATCGCCCTGTGCGCGGCGCTTGCCTCCGCGATCGGCGATGTAGTCCGCCAGCGATCCGCACAGGAGATTACGGACCAACAGGTCGGCCATCTTCATTTGTTCGGCTTGTCGCTGCGCGACGCGCGATGGTGGCTGGGCGGCATGATGGCCGTCCTGAATTACAGCCTGCAGGCCGCGGCGCTGGCGTGGGCATCGGTGATGCTGGTTACCTCGTTGCAGGTGACCGCGCTGCTGTTCGCCCTGCCCATCTACGCGCACTTGGCCGGTCACCGGATCGCGCGCCGGGAGTGGATGTGGGCGGTCATCTTGGCCGCCGCGTTGGCGGTGGTCATCATCCGTGACCCGGCGACCGGAGAGCAGCGTGCGCCGCTGGAAACATGGATTATCGTCGCCGCGGTGATGGGCCCGCTACTGGTGTCGTGCGTGCTGGCGGCGCGGATATGGGCGGGTCGTCCGGTAGCAGCGGTGCTGCTGGCCTTTGTGGCCGGCTCCTCGTTAGCGCTGTTCGCCGTGCTGACCAAGGGAGTCGTCGAGGTGGCCGAAAACGGCATCGGGGCGGTGCTGCGGGCACCGGAATCTTATGCGTTGCTACCGGTGGCGCTGGCCGGGATGATTTTCCAGCAGTCGGCTTTCCGGGCTGGCGCGCTGACCGCCTCGTTGCCGACGATGACCGTGGCCAAGCCCGTGGTGGCCGCTTTGCTGGGGATCACCGTGCTTGGCGAGACGCTGCACGCCGAGGGCGTGAACTTGTATGCGTTGCTCGTCGCGGTGGCGCTGGTGCTCGTTGCGACCGTGGCGCTGGCTCGCGGCGAGGCCGCGACGATGGTCGCGGAGATCGGGGCAGACAGCACGAACAGCGACAAGCATGCGCGGCCGGTGGAAGGCCCGGCCGATGAGGATGCCGGTCCCGGCGGCGATCCAGTCGTAGCGTGAGACGGTCCGACGTGGGATGGTTCCGCGGCACAATAACGCTCTGGGTGTCGTCGAGACGTTAGTTTGGTGGCGTGTTGAGCGCCATCGCGATCGTTCCGTCCGCACCGGTGCTTGTTCCCGAACTCAGCGGGGCAGCGGCCACCGAGGTGGCTGACCTGTCGGCGGCGGTGCTCGAAGCGGCCGCGTTGTTGCCGCCACGCTGGATCGTCGTCGGAACCGGCGCCGCGGACGACGTAGTCGGTTCCGACCGCGTCGGCACCTTCGCCGGCTTCGGGGCGGACGTGCGGGTTCGGCTTTCGCCGCAGGCCGACCAGTCGGCCGAATTACCCCTGTGCGCACTGCTCGCCGCCTGGGTGCGGGGCCAGGCCCGGCCCGAGGCCAGCGCCCAGGTCCGGGCGTACAGCAGCGACCACGATGCCGGCGCGGCGCTGGCCCGCGGCAGGCAGTTGCGCGCCGAGATCGACGCGTCGCCCGATCCGGTGGGTGTGTTGGTCGTCGCCGACGGCGCGAACACGCTGTCGCCGAGTGCCCCCGGCGGCTTTGACATGGCCGCATCCGACCTGCAACAAGTCCTCGATGACGCGCTGGCCGGCGGTGACGTCGCAGCCCTGACCCGGCTGCCCCGGCAGATCTTGGGGCGGGTGGCATTTCAGGTGCTGGCCGGCGTGACCGAGCCAGGCCCGCGAACGGCCAAGGAGCTCTACCGGGGAGCGCCCTACGGGGTGGGGTACTTCGCCGGTGTCTGGCAGCCGTGAGGCCGCTCGCGATCATCGGCCCGACGGGCACCGGCAAGTCGCAGCTGGCGCTCGATGTCGTCGAGCGGCTCAGCGGCGAGTTCGACGCAGAGATTGTGAATGCCGACGCGATGCAGCTCTATCGCGGCATGGACATCGGGACAGCCAAGCTGACCGTCCAACAGCGCCGCGGCATCCCGCACCATCAGCTCGACGTCCTGGGCGTCACCGAAACCGCCAGCGTCGCCCGCTACCAGCGCGACGCCGCCGCCGATATCGAGGCGATCGCTGCCAGGGGAGCGGTGCCGGTCGTGGTGGGCGGTTCGATGCTCTACATCCAATCGCTGCTCGACGACTGGTCGTTTCCCGCGACCGATCCGGTGGTGCGGGCGCGGTGGGAGCAGCGGCTTGCCGAGGTCGGAGTGGGCCGGCTGCACGACGAGCTGGCCCGCCGCGACCCGGCCGCGGCCGCGGCCATCCTGCCCACCGACGGCCGGCGCACGGTGCGCGCACTAGAGGTGGTCGAGCTGACCGGGCAGCCGTTCGCCGCGTCCGCGCCGCGCATCGGCGCTGCGCGATGGGACACAGCTATCGTCGGATTAGACTGTGACACAAAGACTCTCGATGAGCGACTGGCCCGGCGCACCGACGTGATGTTCGAGCACGGCCTGGTAGACGAGGTACGCGCGCTGCTGCGCGACGACCTGCGCGACGGGGTCACCGCGTCACGCGCGCTGGGCTACGCCCAGGTGATCGCGGCCCTCGACGCCGGTGGTTCCGCGGCCCTGTTAGACGAAGCGTTAGACCAAGCGCGGGAGCAGACGTTCGTGGGCACCCGCCGCTATGTGCGACGGCAGCGGTCCTGGTTTAGCCGCGACCACCGGGTGCATTGGCTCGACGTGAGCGCGGGGGCAAGCGTCGTCGACGACGCCTTGCGGGCGTGGCGGCACGTAACCTGATCAGGTGATCATCAAGTGATATTCGCCAAGGGCCATGGCACCCAGAACGACTTCGTGCTGCTGCCCGACGTCGATGCGGGGCTGACGCTCGGGAGAGCAGCGGTGTCCGCGTTGTGCGATCGGCGCCGTGGGCTGGGCGCCGATGGGGTGCTGCGGGTTACCACCGCGGGTGCCGCCATGAAGGCCGGTGTGCTCGAGCGTCTGCCCGACGGGGTCGGCGCCGGCGACTGGTACATGGACTACCGCAACGCCGACGGGTCGATCGCCGAGATGTGCGGCAACGGGGTGCGGGTGTTCGCGCATTATTTGCGCGCAAGCGGGCTGGAAGACCGCGACGAGTTCGTCGTCGGGTCGGTGGCCGGCGCGCGGCTGGTCACGTTGCATCACGTCGACCAGGTCCACGCCGACGTCACGGTCGACATGGGCAAGGCCAACCGGCTCGGCAGCGGGGAGGCTGTCGTGGGCGGGAGGCGGTTCACCGGCGTCGCGGTGGACGTCGGCAACCCGCACCTGGCCTGCGTGGACCCCCAGCTGACCGTCGAAGCGCTGGCTGAGCTGGACGTCGCGGCGCCGGTCGGCTTCGATCGTGCCCAGTTCCCGGAAGGGGTCAATGTCGAGGTGCTCACCGCGCCCGCCGGCGGACTGATGTGCATGCGGGTCCACGAGCGCGGGGTGGGTGAAACCCGTTCGTGCGGAACAGGAACGGTCGCGGCGGCGGTGGCCGCACTGGCCGCCGACGGCCTCGACACCGGGCGGCTCACCATCCGTGTGCCGGGCGGTGATGTCGTCGTCACGATCACCGACGCCACCAGCTACCTGCGCGGTCCGTCGGTGCTGGTGGCCCGCGGCGAACTCGCGGACGCCTGGTGGGACGCCCACGCGTCCGGGCGTTAATTCGGATGCACGGCCACCGGCGACGTGCCACCATCGGATATTGGCTATGACATATCCAGATTCGCCCGACACGGGCTCCGCAGATTTCCCTGACCGCGCACCCAGCGCCGGTGAACTTGCTCTCGAAGACCGATCCGCGCTGCGCCGGGTCGCCGGCCTGTCCACCGAGCTCGCCGACATCTCCGAGGTCGAGTACCGCCAGCTGCGCCTGGAACGCGTGGTGTTGGTGGGGGTCTGGACCGAGGGCAGCGCGGCTGACAACCAGGCCAGCATGGCCGAACTGGCGGCCCTGGCCGAAACCGCCGGCTCTCAGGTGCTCGAAGGGCTGATCCAGCGCCGCGACCGGCCCGACCCGTCGACCTATATCGGCTCGGGCAAGGCGCAAGAACTTCGTGACGTGGTGGTGGCAACCGGTGCCGACACCGTCATCTGCGACGGTGAACTGTCTCCGGCGCAGCTGACCGCGCTGGAGAAGGCGGTGAAGGTCAAAGTCGTCGATCGCACCGCGCTGATCCTGGACATCTTCGCCCAGCACGCCACCAGCCGGGAGGGCAAAGCGCAGGTATCGCTGGCTCAGATGCAGTACATGCTGCCGCGGCTGCGTGGCTGGGGTGAATCGATGTCGCGGCAGGCCGGTGGCCGCGCCGGTGGCAGCGGTGGAGGAGTGGGCCTGCGCGGCCCCGGTGAGACGAAGATCGAGACCGACCGGCGCCGCATCCGCGAGCGGATGGCCAAGCTGCGGCGCGATATCAGTGGGATGAAGCAGGCCCGCGACACCCAGCGCAGTCGCCGGCTGGAAAGCGACACGCCGTCGATCGCCATCGTCGGCTACACCAACGCGGGCAAGTCCAGCCTGCTCAACGCGCTGACCGGGGCCGGGGTGCTGGTGCAGGACGCGTTGTTCGCCACCCTGGAACCCACCACGCGTCGCGCCGAGTTCTCCCCGGATTCCAAGGCGGCCGGCGCTTACACGATCACCGACACCGTCGGCTTCGTGCGGCACCTGCCCACCCAGCTGGTCGAGGCGTTTCGCTCCACGCTGGAGGAGGTCGTGGACGCCGATCTGTTGGTGCACGTCGTCGACGGCTCGGACGTCAATCCGCTGGCCCAGATCAGCGCGGTCCGACAGGTGATTTCCGAGGTGATCGCCGACCATAACGGTGATCCGCCGCCCGAGCTGGTGGTGGTGAACAAGACCGACGTTGCCAGCGGCCTGATGCTGGCCAGACTGCGTCACGAGCTGACCGGCGCGGTGTTCGTCTCGGCTCGTACCGGCGACGGCATCGACGTGCTGCGGCGGCGGATGGCCGAGCTCGCCGCGCCCACCGACACCGCCGTGGACGTGGTGATCCCGTACCACCGCGGCGACCTGGTGGCCCGCGTGCACGACGATGGGCGTGTCCAGCATGAGGAGCACAAACCAGAGGGCACCCGGTTGCGGGCCAGGGTTCCGGTGGCGCTGGCCGCCAGCCTGCGGGAATTCTCATCTCCGTCGGGGCCGCAACCGTAACGCCCACTAACATCAGGGCGAAACGCCGGAATCTCGCCGTGGCGTTACGCTCGCGGCCGGCCCAGAACCGACCAACCGGCTGGTTGGTATATCTTGGACGGCAGTGTTCGCTTTTTTGGACAGCCGGAGGTCGTACGCATGAGCAGTCCCGTGATGTACCAGCGCACTCTGTTCGAGCCCGAGCATGAGTTGTTTCGCGAGTCCTACCGGAGCTTCCTGGATCGCCACGTCGCGCCGTATCACGACGAATGGGAGAAGGCCAAGATCGTCGACCGCGGCCTCTGGCTGGAGGCCGGCAAGCAGGGCTTTCTCGGGATGGCGGTGCCTGAGGAGTACGGCGGCGGCGGTGACGCCGATTTCCGGTACAACGCGATCATCACCGAGGAATCCGTTGCCGGACGCTACAACGGGATCGGCTTCGGCCTGCACAACGACATCGTCGCGCCCTACCTGCTGAGCCTGGCCAATGAAGAGCAGAAGCAGCGCTGGTTGCCCAAGTTCTGCACCGGCGAACTGATCACCGCGATCGCGATGACCGAGCCGGGGACCGGCAGCGACTTGCAGGGCATCAAGACCCGCGCGGTCAAACAGGGCGATCACTACGTGCTGAACGGATCGAAGACGTTCATCACCAACGGGATCAACTCGGACCTGGTGATCGTGGTAGCGCAGACCGATCCCGAAAAAGGTGCGCAAGGGTTCAGTTTGCTCATGGTCGAACGCGGGATGGAAGGATTCGAACGCGGCCGCCACCTGGACAAGATCGGACTGGACGCGCAAGACACCGCCGAGCTGTCGTTCACCGACGTGCACGTGCCTGCCGAAAACCTGCTCGGCGAGGAGGGGTTGGGGTTCATCTACCTCATGCGGAACCTGCCGCAAGAGCGGATCTCGGTCGCCATCATGGCGGCCGCGGCGATGGAAAGCGTACTGGAACTGACGCTGCAATACACCAAGGACCGCAAGGCCTTTGGCAAGCCGATCGGGAGCTTCCAGAACAGCCGGTTCGTGCTCGCCGAGCTGGCCACCGAGGCCACCGTGGTGCGCATGATGGTCGACGAGTTCATCCGGTTGCACCTCGAGCACAAGCTGACCGCCGAACAGGCGGCGATGGCCAAGTGGTACGCCAGCGAGAAGCAGGTGCACCTGATCGACCGCTGTCTGCAGCTGCACGGTGGGTACGGCTACATGCGCGAGTACCCGGTCGCCCGCGCCTACCTCGATGCCCGGGTGCAGACGATATACGCCGGGACGACCGAGATCATGAAGGAGATCATCGGCCGCAGCTTGGGTGTCTAAGACGTCGAGCTCGGGCCGGTCGCGAATGCAAATGGGCGAAACGGCACTTTGCTGGATAACTCGCTGGCAACCCCCTGCCCGTGGTTGGTTCGCGGTTGCGGCGGCAAAGATGCACGCTTGTGAAACCAAACGGGATGGCAATCGCCGGGCAGGCCGGCGACCGGATAGCGGATCCCGTAACGTCGGCGCATGGCTGTCACCTGCCGGGAGGGCCGCGTAGTAGGCTGCGTGGACGGCTCAGCTACAGAACCAGTCTGCGGTCACGACGCAGGTGAGGGCCCTGATGGGTCCGAGAGCGCACCTCCTAGCCACATTTCCCCGGGTGGCATCCCTCGGGCCGCCGGACCCGGCGTGGGAGGTCGGTTGCGACACTGGCGTGACACTGCATCATTTCGACATCAGCTTGGTATCCATTTTTGTAATATTCTCAGTTTGACTTCGCAATTCTCGTTCGCTAGAGCAAAGTTGTGCGAGCCGGGCGCTAATGCGAACTGTAATGAAGTGGCTGACCCTCGGTGGGCGCCACCTTGGGCCGGGCGGGCAGGGTACGAGCATGGCCACGATAAGGTCGTATCCGTTGGCTGGGAGGCTTGGTGAACGGGCAGAGAGGTCACTTGCGCAAGCTGGTGGGGCGGGCGCTGGTCGGCCTGGTGACCACAGCCGTTGTCACTATTTTGCACGCGCCCGTCGCGGTGGCTTCTCCGATCGGCGACGCCGAGGCAGCCATCATGGCCGCCTGGGACAAGGCGGGTGGCGACACCTCACCGCTGGGCGCCAGGAAGGGTGACGTCTACCCGGTCGGCGACGGGTTCGCCCTGGACTTCGCCGGCGGCAAGATGTACTACACCACCGATACCGGTGCCAAGTATGTTTACGGGCCGATCCTCGACAAATACGAGTCGCTGGGCGGACCGGCCGGCAGCGATCTGGGATTCCCGACCGCCAGCGAAATTCCCGGCCTCGCGGGACAGGACAGCCGGGTCGCTACCTTCTCCGCCAGCGACAAGCCGGTGATCTTCTGGACGGCCGACCACGGTGCGTTCGTCGTGCGGGGCCCGCTCAGCGCGGCGTGGGACAAACTCGGCAACTCGGGCGGCGTGCTCGGGGTCCCGGTCGGGGATGAGACCTACGACGGCGACGTGGTCTCGCAGAAGTTCAGCGGTGGTGCGGTCTCCTGGAACAGGAAGGCCAAGGCGTTCACCGCTGATCCGGCGACATTGGCCGACCAACTGAAAGACCTGCAGGTAACGCTTGATGCCCCCGCGGCCATCAACATGGCCTGGCGCGCGGCCGGCGGCGCGAACGGCCCGCTGGGCGCCAAGCAGGGCGTCCAGTACCCAATGGGCGGTGACGGAGTTGCCCAGGACTTCGTCGGCGGCAAGGTGTTCTACAGCCCGGCCACCGGCGCCAATGCCGTCGAGAGCGACATACTGGCGAGGTACGAGTCGCTGGGCGGCCCGGTCAACAGCGACCTGGGCTTCCCCATCGCCAACGAGAGTGACGGCGGTTTCGGGACGGCGAGCCGGATCTGCACCTTCTCGGCCGCCGACAAGCCGGTGATCTTCTGGACGGCCGACCACGGCGCGTACGTCGTGCGTGGGGCCATGAAGGCCGCGTGGGACAAGCTCAAGGGCCCCAACGGCAAACTCGGCGTGCCGACCGGCGACCAGACCACGGCCGGTGACGTTATCTCGCAGCAGTTCACCGGCGGCAAGATCTCGTGGAACCGCGCGAAGAACACGTTCAGCACCGAGCCGACGAACCTGGCGCCGTTGTTGTCGGGTCTGCAGGTGCCGGGGCAGAACCAGCCAAGCTCTGCCGCGATGCCGCCCCACGCCAAGAAGTTCACCTGGCATTGGTGGTACCTGGGCGCCGGCATCGGTGTGCTGCTCCTGATCGTGCTGTTGCTGGTGGGGTTGTTCGTGTGGCGCCGACGGCACACCCGTTCGGCCGCCGCTGCCTACGCGCATGGTCCCGACATCGACGATGGTTACGACGGCGACATCGGTTACGAGACCGCAGTCGAGGGGCATTGGGCCCGCGATGACGTAGATCTTGACGCTCACCATGTCCCGCATGGCGACGTGCAGCCACCCGAGCCTCCTACACCGGATGCCGGGTCCGCGCCGAAGATGAGCTGGCTGTCGCGGACAGACGCCGCCGATGTCCGCCGGGGCGACGATGTCCCGCCCGCTGCGGCGTACGACGACGAAACGCACTCCGGATCCGACGCCGGCCAGTACGGGCTCGAAGAGGAAGATCCCGACGCGGTGAACACGAACCCGATACCCATCGCGTCGGATGCCCTCCTTTCGCAGCACCCCGGCTATTCGGAGAGCTTTTCAGGTTTTCCGGAGGGCTTTCCGGAGGACTCCTATCCGGAAGCCGCCGCACCGGAAGCCACCGCACCGGATGCCGGCTATCCGGGGGCTGCCATTCGGGAGGGCGGCTATCGGGATGGTGAAGTTCCGGCCGGTTCGGAGGCTGGGTATCCGGAGCCTGCCTATCCGGAGGCTGAGTATCAGGAGGCCGAGTATCAGGAGGCCGGGTATCAGGAGGCCGGGTATCCGGAGGCCGGGTATCCCGCGGCCGGGTATGCGGAGGCCGGGTATGCGGAGGCTGAGTATCCGGAGGCCGGGTATCGGCAGGCTGGGTATCCCCAGGCTACCGCAGCGGAGGTGCCCTATCCCCTGAGTGCCTATCCCGAGGCCGCAGCGGAGGCAGGGTACCTGGAAGCCCTGGAAGCCCTGGAAGCCATGGAAGCCCCCGCCCCGCATTCCGATGCCGGGCCAAGAACCGGGCGCCACGCAGCCGCGGATGCCGCAGACGCGGCCGACGAGGCCGATGCGATGGATGTGGAATTCAATGGAGCCACACCGCCGCCGGTGGAGCCGGGATCAAGCCCGGGCACGCGCCCGACGATTCACCTGCCGCTGGACGACCCCTACCAGATGCCCGACGGTTACCCCATCAAGGCCAGTGCCCGCTTCGGCCTGTACTACACCCCCAGCAGCGCGCTCTACCACGACACACTCGCTGAAATCTGGTTGGCCAGCGAAGATGTCGCACTGGCCAACGGCTTCATCAAGGCCGACTGACGCCGTCCCGGCAGGCGTGCGGCCCGCCGGCGCTAGATCTTGCGGATCACCGTGACGACCCTGCCGAGCACCGTTGCCTCGTTGCCGGGGATGGGATCGAACGCAGGGTTGTGCGGCATCAGCCACACCTGGCCGCCGGCGCGCTTGAACGTCTTGACGGTGGCCTCACCGTCGATCATGGCCGCGACGATATCGCCGTTGTCGGCGACGTTCTGCTGCCGCACGACCACCCAGTCACCGTCGCAGATCGCGGCCTCGACCATCGAGTCGCCGACGACTTTGAGCAGGAAGAGCGTGCCCTCGCCGACCAGCTCACGCGGCAACGGGAAGACGTCTTCGACCGCCTCCTCGGCGAGGATGGGGCCACCGGCCGCGATGCGACCGAGGACAGGGACAAAGGTGGGCTCCGGCAAGGCGTCCGAGCCGGCGACTTCGGTGACCGGCGTCGCGACGTCGTCGGCGCCGCGGACATCGACCGCCCTGGGGCGATTCGGGTCACGGCGCAGATAGCCCTTGCGCTCCAGAGTGCGCAGCTGGTGAGCCACCGAGGACGTCGAAGTCAGACCGACGGCGTCGCCAATTTCGCGGATGCTGGGCGGGTATCCGCGGTTGGTGACCGAAGCACGGATGACGTTCAGGATGGTGCGCTGCCGCTCGGTGAGACCCGAATCCATCGATTGCAAGCGGCCCCCGGCGCCGGTGGCTGAAGTGTCGTTGCTGTCACTCATGGCACTGAGGGTAGCCGCAGCACGCCCAAGAATCAAACATGTGTTCGACAGGTGTGTCGCGGGTTGCCGGATCTCGGCCGAGGGCTGCAGGCGAATAACAAGCGTGTAACTCCCGGGCCCACGGGGTACTTCTGTTGCATGTCAGCGGTGGCCACCGATGAACGACCGATGGACTTGTCGGTGGTGTGGTCTAACGTCTTGCTCGTTCGACACGCTTCGCTCAAATGTTCGGATATCGAACATGCGATCGACTATGGTCGAACACACGAGCGAGAAATTGTCGACTGGAGGAACGCACATGACACTGATTCACGCAGTCTCGCCGCGTACCGGGAGTGTGCGGCGTCCCGGCGGCGGGCCGAGCCAGGGTCCTCGTTACGACCGGGATGGGCTGGCCCGGTCTGGGCTGCCCCGGTCTGGGCTGGCCCGGTCTGGGCTGCCCCGGTCTGAGCTGGCCCGGTCTGAGCTGTCCCGGTCTGGGCGGCCCGTCCCGTCCAGGCCGTCGGGCGCACCGACCCGCTACCGCGGTACCGGTGTCGCAATGTCGGTCGCCCCGCATCATCGCCGGCGTCCGGTCCCGTTCGCGACGACGGTAGGCCTGGCCCTGCTCGTCGGGGTCATCACCCTCTGGCTCGGCCTGATTGCGCATTTCGCCCAGCTGGCCAACGATGACGCCGGTTCGGCTGCGCACGTACCCGACCGGCTGGCCGTGGTGCGAGTCGAAACCGGGGAGTCCCTGCAGGATGTGGCGGCCCGGGTGGCGCCCGAGGCGCCGGTTCGACAGGTCGCCCAGCGCATCCGTGAACTCAACGACCTGAATTCGACCGCGTTGGTCGCGGGCCAGACGTTGATCGCGCCGGTCGGCTGACGGCGCCGCTGAAGGCGACCGTGTACTGCCAAAAGCGTGCTACGCCAAGGGTGTTCGATTTCCGTGCCGGTGAGCGCGCCGCCATCGGCCCGGCATTGGCCCCGCGGGCAACGGCACAGGTACGCTCGAAGTGGTCTGCGGTCTGTCAGCACGGCGAAGGAGCGGTCATGCACTGTCCGTTCTGCCGGCATCCGGATTCCCGGGTGATTGACTCGCGGGAGACCGATGAAGGCCAGGCCATTCGGCGCCGCCGGTCCTGCCCCGAGTGCGGACGTCGGTTCACCACCGTAGAAACCGCGGTCCTGGCCGTGGTGAAACGCAGCGGCGTCACGGAGCCCTTCAGCCGGGAGAAGGTCATCAGGGGAGTCCGCAGGGCGTGCCAGGGCCGACAGGTAGACGAGGACGCACTGAATCTGCTGGCCCAGCAAGTGGAGGACACGGTGCGTGCCGCGGGGTCACCAGAAGTCCCGAGTCACGATGTCGGCCTCGCCATCCTTGGGCCGTTGCGCGACCTCGACGAAGTGGCGTACCTGCGGTTCGCGTCGGTATACCGCTCCTTTTCTTCGGCGGATGATTTCGAGCGCGAGATCGAGGTGCTGCGCGCGCACCGCAAAGTGTCGACGCCTAGCTGATCGGATCCCAGCGCCAGATCATGCCCGCCGACCTGCACCCAGATCTCGTGGCGCTGGCACCGCTGCTTGGTACCTGGACCGGTCGGGGAGCGGGCAAGTACCCGACGATCCAACCCTTCGAGTACCTGGAAGAGGTCGTATTTTCCCATGTGGGCAAACCGTTTCTGGCTTACACCCAGAAGACCAGGGCGGTCGCCGACGGTAGGCCGTTGCACGCCGAGACCGGGTATCTTCGGGTGCCGCAACCGGGTCGCGTCGAGCTGGTCCTTGCCCATCCGAACGGTATCACCGAAATCGACGCGGGCACGTATTCGGTGACCGGCGGCCTAATCGAAGTTGAATTGTCCTCAACCACAATCGGATTGGCTCCGACCGCCAAAGAGGTCAGTGCGCTGGGCCGTTCTTTCCGCGTCGATGGCGACGAGCTCTCCTACACGCTGCGGATGGGCGCGGTCGGACAGCCCCTGCAGGATCACCTCGCCGCCGTGTTGCACCGACAGCATTGAGACGCCACTCAATTTCCACTCAATCCGCAATCAACCCACACTCAATCCAGTTTTCTCACACCGTCGTTGACGACGCGGCCGCCCACCCGAAGCCAGCCGTCGGGCCGCCACGTGGTTTCGATAGTCGATCCCTTGCCCTGCGTGATGGTGAGGTCACGGCTGAGGTAGTCGGTGATCCGAATCGCCGCCGACCCCGTTGCTTCGTCTTCGGGCACACCAAGATTGGCGGCAAACATTCTCCGAACGTAGCGATCCGGCGGACTGATCGATCCAGGTCCAGAGGTAGTGCGCGGTTTCCTCGGGAAAATCGGCGGGGTCGGCTGCGGCGAGGGCGTCCAGCGAATCGAGGTCGTGGAAGGCGAATTCGGGAGCCCATTCCGCCCTTGCGCTGACGCTCGTGAGCTCGCCTTGACCGCCGGCGTCGTAGCTCACCTGCGCGATGCCGGCCGGCACCTGCAGCGTGTCGATCGGTACACCGTTTTCGCGCAGCCACCACGACACCCCGACTGTCGGGTGCCCGGCGAACGGGATCTGAACCGACGGCGTGTAGATGGCGGCGTGGGCGGTGGTCGAGCCGCACTCGGGATATCGACGAATATCGTTTCCCTGTAACCCAATTCGGCTGCCTCGCGTTGCCTGTCCGAGGGTCCTACCTGGCTGGCGTCAACCACGCCGAGCGGATTTCCGAAATTGCCGTCGAAATCCGTGAAAACGCGCAACACCGTCACGTCGATAGCCATTGCCCGACTGTACGACCCCCGATTGTGCGACGCCCCGACTGTACGACGGGAGCCAGGAACGGTTGATCAGGTGGCGCTGCGTTCGTCGGCACCGATGGCGTTGAGCACCGCAACGCGGGTGTCCGCCGGGCCGGTAACCGTTTGTTCGCCCCCGCCCCTGCGGAGCAACTGGCGAAGCGCGGCCTGGTCGTATTCGGCGGGCACCGTGGTGTCGATGAAGCGCTGGACGACGTCGATGAAGCGGGCCGGGTCCTCGTGGAACGGGAAATGCCCGGAGCCCTCGAAGATCTCCAACCGCGAGCCGGGCATGGCGGCGTGCGCCATCCGCGCGTGGCTGACGGGCACGACGACATCCTTGGTGCCCCAGATGATCTGCACCGGGATGGCCTGCGTCAGATAGCACCGGTCCAGCATGGTGACGATCTGCCCGCGCCAGTCCACCACCGCGCGCAGGGTGCGGCTGAACGCCGCCGAGGCCGTCGGTTCCGGCAGGTCGTCGAGTATCCGCAACACGTTGGACAGGTCGTTGCCCAGGCCCTTCGTGCCGATGGCCTTACCCACTATCTGCCCCGCTATATGCACCGCGGGCTGCACGAGTGGCAGTCGCAGCAGCGCCATGGCCTCGCTGCCCATCGGCAGCGAAGCCAGCCGGAAGACGATGTTGACGTCTTTGGTTACACCGCCGGCGGAGACCAGGATCAGCCGCTCCACCAGCTGCGGGAACTGGTAGGCGAACTGCATCGCCACCCCGCCGCCGAGCGAATGGCCGATGATCGTCACCCGTTCGATGTCGAGCACGCTGAGCAGGTCACGCATGCCGTTCGCGTACGCCGCGACCGAGTAATCGGCGCGCGGCTTGTCGGACTTCCCGTGGCCCAAGAGATCCGGGGCGATCACGGTGAACCGCTGCGCGAGCTTGGCCTGGATGCCACGCCAGGTGGTGGAGTTGTCGCCGATGCCGTGGATCAGCAGGATCGCCGGCCCGGAACCGGCGATCCGGAACGCCCGTTTATAGCCGTGAATGGTGCGGAACTGCAGCGAGGGCGCCGCCACTTCCCGCACCGGGCGAAGATTGCGCGTCCGCGTGGTCATATCGCCAACCTCGTTGTCGGGCCGACTGACGGCGTTTTAGGGAAGCTCAAGCCGGGTCGTCGTCGTCAAACTTCTTCTCTGCCTGCTGGGCGAGGAATCGCTCAAATTCCGCACCAAGCTCGTCGCCGCTAGGCAGATCCTCATCACGCCTTAGCAATGATCTGTTCTCCTGCGCGTCGATGAACGCATCGTACTGTCGCTCGAGCGCCGCCACCACTTGAGCGACCTCCGCGCTTGCCTGCACCTGCTCATCGATCTTGGCCCGGATATCTTCCGCCGCTTCGGTCAGCGCGCTCAGCGGCAGCTCCAGCGACCCGGTCTTTGCTACCTGCTCGAGCAGTGCCCGGGCGGCCGCGGGGTAGTCGGTCTGGGTCAGGTAGTGCGGGACGTGCACGGTGAACCCGACGACCTCATGGCCGTGCTCGGCCATTCGGTATTCCAGCAGGTTGGACGCGCTGCCGGGAACCTGGATCTCGGAGATCCACGGCTGAAAATCGGCGATGAGTTCCGCGTTGTTGGAGTGCGCGGTCAGCGTGATCGGCCGGGTGTGCGGGACCGCCATCGGGACGGTGCCCAGGCCGATGGTCTGGCGTACCCCGAGCCGCTCGGCAAGCAGTCGCACGGCGGTGATGAAGCGCTCCCACTTCAGATCCGGTTCCATGCCGGCCAGCAGCAGAAACGGTGTCCCGACGCTGTCGTGCAGCGCGTACAGGCTGAGCTCCGGATCGTCGTAGTCGGTGAAGTGATCCGTCTTGAACGTCATCAGCGGGCGCCGCGAGCGGTAATCGAGCAATTCGTCGATCGCGAACGACGCGACCAGTTCGGTGTCCAGGGCGGCTTTGAGGTGGCCAGCGGCCAACCGGATCGCGTGACCGGCGTCGGAGAAGCCCTGCAAAGCGTGCACCAACACCGGGCCGCGGCCGTCGGGCGTCGCCAGCTGGGGCGCTGGGAACTCAAGCTCGTACATGCCCGGCTGTCCTGGCTGGTAGGACTGCTCGTCAGCTGGGTCTTGATCGTGTGCCATCGGTGTCGCCTCCTCTCCGGTTGTGCCAGGGGTGCCCGTTACCAGTCTCTCAAATCACCGTTACCAGTCTCTCAAATCAGTGGGCACCATTAATTGAACAGCCAATGCTGCCGATCTATCTTGGCGAAACGCGCGAACGGCCGTTCGTATTCGATGCCATGTGGTTCGGGTGGTTCGGTTGGCCGCGAATTTGTCGGCAGGCATTCAGGGCGGCTTGCCGGCGCGCAGTCGGGCATGATGACACGATGCGGATTCCGACGGTGTGGCTTGCGGTGAGTGTGGGCCCGCTGCTCAGCGTCGCCGCGCTGCTGACGTCATGCAGCCGGCCCGCTGATCACGCGTTGGCAGTCCGCGCGCCCGGATCGCGGAGTAGCGCGTCAGCGCAGCAGCTCAGCCAGCCGGAGCCTGGGCAGGTGGCGGGTCCGGTGAACCCGGACCCGCGGGTGGGCACGTTCTTCTTCGACGGCCTCAGGTTACATGGGTGTACGGGCTCGGTGGTGCATTCGAAGGGCGGGAACCTGGTGCTGACCGCCGCGCACTGCCTGTCCGGCGGCTCGCCGGCAACCTTTGTTCCGGGTTTCGCCGGTAAGGCCGCGCCCGTTGACCTGTGGACGGTCGATGGGGTCTTCTTCGATCCGCGCTGGCTTGCCAGCAAGGATCCGCGCGCCGACTACGCGATTGCGCGGGTAAGCGGCACCGGCACCGTGTCGCTGGAGTCGCACGTCGGCTCCGCGCTGGTACTGGGTACCGCGCCGGCCCCGGGTAGCCGAGTCAAACTGATCGGGTATGCGGCCGGTGCGGGTGGCTTGCCCATCGGCTGTCAGGCCGGCACCGGGATCACCGACAGTGGTTTCCCCTCGTTGGCGTGCGAAGGGATGGTCGACGGCACCAGCGGTGCGCCGTGGGTCAGCGGCGCGGCGGTCGTCGGGCTCATCGGTGGCCTCGACGGTGGTGGCTGCGCGGAGGACATGTCCTATTCGCCGCCGTTCGACGAACACACCGCGCAGCTGCTGGACCGCGCCGAAGCCGGCGGGCCGGGCGATCAGGCGCCATCCGACTACGAGGGGGCCTGTTAGCGGTCCTGATCGGTGCCGGGTCAGCGCCTGAACTGGTTGAGCGCGCGCACCTTGTTCATCACGTCGAGCGCGGCCACCTTGTAGGCCTCGGAGAAGGTCGGATAGTTGAACACCGCGTCCACCAGGTACTCGACGGTGCCGCCGCAGCCCATCACCGCCTGCCCGATGTGCACCATCTCGGTGGCGCTGGTGCCGAAGATGTGTACGCCGAGGATCCTGAGGTCGTCGGTGGACACCAGCAGCTTGAGCATGCCGTAGGAGTCGCCGGCGATCTGGCCCCGGGCCAGCTCCTTGTACCGGGCCACCCCGACCTCGTAGGGAATCGAGTTCTTGGTGAGTTCCACCTCGGTGGCGCCAACGTAGGAGACCTCGGGGATGGAGTAGATGCCGATCGGCTGCAGGTCGGTGATGCCGTCGCACGATTCCCCGAATGCGTGGTAGGCGGCCAGCCGCCCCTGCTCCATCGAGGTCGCGGCCAGTGCGGGGAAGCCGATGACGTCGCCGACGGCGTAGATGTGTTCCACCTTGGTCCGGAACTTGTCGTCGACGAAGATCCGCCCGCGTCCCTCGGTCTCCAGGCCGGCGAGGTGCAGATCGAGGTGGTCGGTCTGGCCCTGGCGTCCCGCCGAGTACATGACCGTCTCGGCGGGGATCTGCTTGCCGCTGGCCAGGGTGGTGACGGTGCCGGCCGAACCGACGTCGACCGCGGTCACCTCCTCGCCGAACCGGAACGTCACCGCCAGGTCGCGCAGGTGGAATTTCAGCGCCTCGACGACCTCGGGGTCGCAGAAGTCCAGCATCTCGCTGCGCTTTTCGACGACGGTCACCTTGGTGCCCAACGCGGCGAACATCGAGGCGTACTCGATGCCGATCACACCGGCACCGACCACGACCATCGACGCCGGCAGCGCCTTGAGGTCGAGGATCCCGTCGGAGTCGAGCACCCTGTCCTCGTCGAACTCGACCCCGGACGGCCGCGCCGGCCGGGTGCCGGTGGCGATGACGATGTATCTGCCGGTGATGGTGGTCTTTTCCCGGCGGGCGGGGTCCTCGATTTCGACCGTGTGCGGGTCGACGAACCGCCCGTGGCCGATCAGCAGGTCAACCCGGTTGCGCATCAGCTGGTTGCGCACCACGTCGACTTCCTTGGTGATCACGTGCTGGGTCCGGGCCAGCAGGTCGGCCGGGGTGATCTTCTCCTTGACGCGGTAGCTGGCGCCGTACAGTTCGCGCTGGCTCATCCCGGTGAGGTAAAGAACGGCCTCGCGCAACGTCTTTGACGGAATGGTGCCCGTGTTGACGCAAACCCCGCCGAGCATTTTGCCGCGTTCGACGATCGCGACGGATTTGCCTAGCTTGGCCGAGGCGATGGCGGCCTTCTGGCCGCCGGGCCCCGAACCGATGACCACCATGTCGTACTCTTGCGTCGACCCCATGAGATAGACAGTAGAACGCACAGTCGCGACTTCGTCCACAGGACAGCGACTCCGCCGGTTCGCGTGCGCACCGGCTGACGGTGGCGGTTGCCAGCGTTGACGCTCATGACCAAGCATCGAGCAGACTTTGAACTCAACCGCCCGGGTGCGTTGATCGCCGCGCTACCCGCCGTTCTCGGCTTCGTTCCGGAGAATTCACTCGTCCTGGTGTCGTTGGGTGGCGGTGAACTGGGTTCGGTGATGCGCGTCGACCTGTGCGCCGAGCTCGCCGACCGGGTTGGCCACCTCGCCGAGATCGCCGCGGCGGCCGAGCCCGAGGCCGCGATCGCGGTGATCGTCAACGCCGACGGCGCGCACTGCTCGCAGTGCAACGCGGAGTACCGGCAGGTGTGCGACGTGCTCACCGAGGCGTTGGCGGCCCACGACATCGTGTTGTGGGCCGCGCATGTGGTGGATCGGGTCGCCGTCGGCGGGCGCTGGCATTGTGTGGACGGCTGCGGCTCAGGCGGCGTGATCGACGATCCGTCGGCGTCGCCGCTGGCCGCGGCCGCGGTGCTGGACGGCCGGCGGCTCTACCCGCGGCGGGCTGACCTGCAGGCGGTCATCGCGGTCGACGACTCGGCGCGCAGCGCTGAATTGGCCGTCGTGGTCGGCCGGCAGGCGGCCACGCGCGCGGCCGCGCATCGCGTGGACGCCGCCGGCTGCTGCCGGCGCGATGTGGAAAACGCGATGGCCGCCGCCGCCCGCGTCGCGGGCGGCGATCCGTTACCTGAGGCGCAGCTCGCCCGGCTGGGCTGCGCATTAACCGACGCGCAAGTACGCGACACGCTGTATGCCCTCGCGGTCGGCGAAAACGCCGGCGAAGCCGAGTCGCTGTGGGCGCTGCTGGCGCGCACCCTCCCGGAACCATGGCGGATCGAGGCGCTGGTGCTGCTCGCCTTCAGCGCTTACGCGCGCGGCGACGGACCGCTGGCCGGGGTGTCGTTGGAGGCGGCGTTGCGCTGCGAGCCGGGTCATCGGATGGCGGGCATGCTGGATACGGCATTGCAGTCCGGTCTGCGACCCGAGGACATCCGGGAACTCGCGGTCACCGGCTACCGACTGGCCAAGCGGCTCGGGGTGCGGCTGCCGCCACGACGGGCGTTCGGCCGGCGCGCGGTTTAGTGGGCTCAGACCTTCTCGACCTTGACCGCGTGCGCCATCTCATGTGGCAGGGTGACGTTTTCGTGGCCGGGTATCACGATGGTCACCCCGCCGGCCGGGCTGGTCTCGACCGTCACGCGCGCGTTGGGCACGACGCCGGCGTCTTTGAGCCGCGTGATCAGATCGATGTCACCCTGGACGTGCTCGGTGAGCTGGCGGACCACCACCGCCACCGGCGATCCGGCGGGCAACTCCGTCAACCGGACCAGGTTGCCGTCGCCGGCGCCAGACTCAGGGCCAACGCCCAAGTCCAGCAGACCCGGAATCGGGTTGCCGAACGGAGATGTAGTTGGGTTGTTGAGCACCTTGACCAGGCGGCGTTCGACGTCCTCGCTCATCACGTGCTCCCACCGGCATGCCTCGGCGTGCACTTCCTCCCAAGGCAATCCGATGACATCGACAAGCAGGCGCTCCGCGAGCCGGTGCTTGCGCATCACGGAGATGGCCAGCGCCCGGCCTTTATCGGTGAGCTCAAGGTGCCGGTCGCCGGCCACATGCAGTAACCCGTCCCGTTCCATGCGGGAGACGGTCTGGCTGACGGTAGGCCCGCTCTGGTCGAGCCGTTCGGCGATCCGGGCACGCAGCGGCGTCACACCCTCTTCCTCGAGGTCGTAGATCGTCCGCAGGTACATCTCGGTGGTATCAACCAGCTCGTTCATTCAGCATCCTCCATCGCCGCTGAGTCTACTTGGCCAGCTGCGTATATGGTGCCAACGCTCCCACGGCAGCAGTATGCCCGCCGCGACAGCGGCGGGCATACTGTCTGCTACCTGGCTTTGTTAGCGGCCTAGTTGGCGGCCTTAACTCGCATACGACCGCAGCCGATCGGCGCGGTCGCCGTTGCGCAGCTTGCACATCACGTCACGCTCGATCTGCCGGACCCGCTCGCGGGACAGGCCGAACAGCTTGCCGATCTGATCCAGGGTGCGCGGCTGGCCGTCGTCCAGACCGAAGCGCAACCGGATCACCTGGTGCTCACGCTCGTCGAGAGTGGCCAGCACGCTGCGGATGTCGGTGTGCAACAGTTCGGCGATCACGGCGTTCTCCGCCGACATCGCTTCGGCGTCCTCGATGAAGTCGCCCAGCGGGGCCTCCTCTTCGGAACCGACCGGCATGTCCAGGCTCACCGGGTCGCGGCTGTGCTCCAGCAGGTCGTTGATCTTCTCGATCGGAATGCCGGATTCGGCGGCGAGTTCCTCGTCGGTGGCTTCGCGTCCCAGGTTCTGGTGCATCTCCCGCTTGATCCGGGCGAGCTTGTTGACCTGCTCAACCAGGTGAACCGGCAGCCGGATGGTGCGGCTCTGGTCGGCCATGCCGCGGGTGATGGCCTGACGGATCCACCAAGTGGCATACGTCGAGAACTTGAATCCCTTTGCGTAGTCGAACTTCTCCATCGCGCGGATCAACCCGAGGTTGCCCTCCTGGATCAGGTCCAGCAGCGGCATTCCCCGTCCCGTGTAGCGCTTGGCCAGCGAAACCACCAGGCGCAGGTTCGCTTCCAGAAGGTGCCGGCGGGCCTGCTCGCCGTCGCGCACCACCGCGGCCAATTCGCGTTTGCGGTTGTCGCCGAGGCGCTTGCGGGTTTCGAGCAGATGCTCGGCGTAGAGGCCGGCCTCGATGCGCTTGGCCAGCTCGACTTCCCCGGCGGCGTTGAGCAACGCCGTCTTTCCGATGCCGTTCAGGTACACACGCACCAGGTCCGCCGCGGGGCTCTGAGCATCCAGATCGCCGTCAACCCGGCTTGTGGTGTGCCTTGTAGTGGCTTCGGCCATAGCGACCTCCCCGATCGGCTTTGTGCTGTCATGTGGTTTAACGACGGACCCATACTCAGAGTTCCCAACGGGCGGCCAACCCACACGCTTTGACGTGCAGGAATGTGTTCAGCGTCCTGAGAATGTCCTGAGAAGTTCGGCGAACGGCGGCTAACCGGAAACTCTGGCTAGTCCCTGGCTAGTCGTGGTTGTCGGTGCCCGGTGAATCCGGTTGCGCCTGCGGGTGCCGGCGAGGCTCGAGCGCGGGCCGCTCGGCCGTCGGGAACAACGGCGTGCGGCGGCGGTCATTCTCGAAGCGTCGGCGCTCTTCGGGGCGGAGCGGGGGCCGGTCGTTGGCAATCAGCACGGCCATCCACGGCAACGGCACCGACACGCCCACGATCAGCAATGAGATCAGACCGTTGTGCCAGGCGCCGTATGCGACGGCGGCCCCGATCAGCGCGGGAACCCGGCACGCCATCAGCGTCAGGTACTTACGTACCCGCGCCCGATGCTCCTCCTCATAAGAGGGCGCGGCGCCGGTGATGAGCACCGGCCGGCCCTTCCGGTCGAAGTCGTCGAATCTGTCCTCGGAACTGCCACCGAAACCCAGCTCGGCGCCGCGCTTCATATCACCACTGTCCCACACCAGATCGATTCCGGCTTCTCCGGTTTCGCGGGGAGTTTTCCAGGCAGAATGTCAGGCATGGAAACCCAGACGATCGAACGCACCGATACCGACGAACGCGTCGACGACGGGACCGGCAGCGATACGCCGAAATACTTCCACTACGTCAAGAAAGACAAGATCGCCGAGAGCGCCGTCATGGGCAACCATGTCGTCGCGCTGTGTGGTGAGGTGTTTCCCGTCACCCGGGCGGCAAAGCCAGGCTCGCCGGTCTGTCCCGATTGCAAGCGGATTTACGAGCACCTCAAGAAGTCCTGATCAGGACTGACCAGGACCGATCAGGTTGGCGGCTCTGCTGCTGCGGCGTCGTGCTGCTGCGCGGACGAATCCGCAGAATCCGCAGCATCCGCAGAATCCGCTGCCGTCGTGCCGGAACCCAGGCGCGAAACCAGCCAATTGCGCAGCCGGTGGGCGTGCGTCTTGGGTGCCGGGAATTCCTCTTGAATCGCGGCATTGAGTTCGGCGCCCAGCATGATCGCAAAACCGCCGAAGAACGCGAACAACAGGAACGCGATCGGTGTGGACAACGCGCCGTAGGTGTAGCCGGTGCTGGTGATCCACTTCAGGTAGAACCGCAGGCCCAGCGTGGCGGTCACGAACACCACGGTGGCCAGTATCGCGCCGAGGACCAGCCGGTGCGTGGGCAGCGGTACCGGCAGGGCCACCCGGTACAGAACCATCACGCCCAGCATCAGGCCCAGGATCAGCATCGGGTAGTAGCCGTAGTGCAGCACGTTGGCCCAGCTCTCCGGGATGTGCTCGCCGATTTTGCGGGGGCCGACTACCACCACGGGCGCGGCCACCACCACGACCACCAGCATCACGATGTACAGGAACAGCGCGAAGAATCGCTGCCGTACCGGATGGCGCAGCGGCGTCTGGTCATGCGCCTCGACCACGGCGTCGACGAATGCCGACATCGCCGAGGATCCCGCCCACAGCGAGATCAAAAAACCCAGCGACACCACCTCGCCGCGGGCCTGGGCGGTGATGTCGCGGACGCTGGGCTCGATGATCTCGTTCACCACGCTGGGGGAGAAGAAGCTGTGGGCCGCCGAGATCGCGGTACGCACGATGGTGGCCAGCGTGTCGGCACCGAACAGCGGCGCTACGTAGGCCAGGGTGCCCAGCATCCCCAGCAACAGCGGCGGCAGGGACAACGCCGACCAAAAGCCGGCCTGCGCGGACTCCGAGAAGATCGAGTCATCCCAAGCCTTGGCGAGTGTCCTGACGGCGATTCGCCACATGTGGCGGCGCGACGGCTTTGGAACTTGGTCGTTCATACCCCTTCAGCATTACCGATGACCGCTTGTGCGGCCTACATTGCCCCGGGTGAGTTCGACGAATTTAGCTTCCGCTGACCTGAAGCACGGCGGCCAACTCGGTGAGTTTCGCCTGGTGCTGGTTGGCGTGATGCTGGCAGAAGAGAAGCTCCGCTCCAGAGGCGAGCTTTGCACGCACTCGGGCGGCCGCGCCGCAGCGGTCGCAGCGGTCGGCCCTAGTCAGCTCTGGACTGGTCAGGGTTGCGTTCATGGCTTCTCCATTTCTGGCGTGTCTTCAACTGTCTCAGACGTTGGGAGTTTTCGCGTTGTTCCCCGGCCGCTATCAGGTGTGTCGTTTCTCACGGATTTTCGCGCGGTGGTCGGGCAGGCTGAGTCGCATGCGCTCCACTACTGCCGTGCTGGTGCACCTGTGCGGGGTCGACGACTGGTCGCACGCCTGCGAGCGCGGCGAGATTCTGCCCGGGCCGTCCGGCAGCGAGCGGTTCATCCACTTGTCCGCGCCGGAGCAGGTCCATCTGCCCGCCAACCGGCTCTACCGTGGCCGCGGCGATCTGGTTCTGCTGTACATCGACCCAGCCGCGCTCGACGCACCGGTGCGTTGGGAGCCCGGTGTAGCGACGGACCCCGAGTCGATGTTGTTCCCACACCTGTACGGCCCGCTGCCGGTGCGCGCCGTGATCAGGGTCACCGCCTACCTGCCGGGCGCCGATGGCACCTTCGCGCCGGTCGCGGGATCTGCGGACTCCACGTAGGCGTCGGCCTCGATCTCCACCAGCAGCCCGGGTGCGATCAGCGCCGAAATCTCGACCATGGTGGCCACCGGACGTATGTCGCCGAAAACCTGCGCGTGCACTTCACCGACGTCGCGCCAGCGTGAAATGTCGGTCACGTAGATGCGGGTGCGGACCACGTCGGCGAGCGCCGCGCCCACCTGTCCAAGCGCAATTTCGATGCGGCGCAACGCGTCTCGGGCTTGGCTGGCAACGGTGTCCCCGCTCCCGGTTGTCCCGGCCACGGCTATCTGCGGGCCGACCCGTACCGCGCGTGAATAACCGACCACGGATTCGTAGTCGGAACCGGATGAGACAACGTTGCGGCTGGCTGGCATGCGGTCACACTACGGTGGCGGCATCCTTGGAGCAGCTTGGTGCAGCTTGGTGCAGCTGAATTTGCTGTGCCGCAGCGGGATAGCGCCGCGCGTGCTTTACCTGCTTTACCCGCGGACCCGCGG
Organism: uncultured Actinomycetota bacterium; assembly: GCA_963814505.1. Lineage (GTDB taxonomy): Bacteria > Actinomycetota > Actinomycetes > Mycobacteriales > Mycobacteriaceae > Mycobacterium. The sequence continues at coordinate 57,301 of CAWFDM010000030.1, read as the reverse complement.
CTGGTAGCAGTGCAGTGTGGGCAGATTACCCACACTGCGCTGCGCTGCAATCACCATGCTTGCGGCGACAACCTCGTGCAGGTGCTGAGCGGGCGGTGAGAGCGGAGGGAACCCTACATGACCATGCTTGCCATCTCGGAGGACGCGCTAGTTGCGCAGGAGGCGTGCTTCGCGCGGGCATTCGCCGACGGCGATCCGTCGCTGGCACGGGATCTCTACCAGCCCGACGTGGTGTACGTGAGCCCGACGGTACGGCTCTTCGATTGGCCGGCCCGGATCGACGGCGTCGAGCGCACGCTCGAGTTCATCGCGCTCACCATCCGTGGCTGCCCGGACATCCGCTACGAGGCGGTGGAGCACGCCATCACGCCCGGCGCGGACGCGGCGTTCGTGCGCGTGCAGTTCGACTGGACCCAGGGCGCGGAACGCCTGCGCTCGACGTATGTGGTGATCTACCGCTATCGCGACGGCCGGATCGCCCGCCAGGAGCTGTACTACGACCCGAGCGGGGAGCTGGAGCGACTCGGGCCGGCTGGGCGTTAAGCCTTACGTAACATGAACCAAAGAGCGTGCCTCCGGAGTATTTCCAGCGAAGCCACAGCGGAGGATAATCCCAGCTTATGAGGCGGATAGTCGCTGGCTTAGCAACGACACTATTAGTGTGGGGCGGCCTGGTTCTGGGCTGCGCGGGTACCGCCTACGCCGATCCTCATTACCAAAACCCACCGGGGCAATTCCACTGGTGCCCGAGGCAGCCGATACCCGCGGAAGCCCACGGAACGATCAACTGGGACATGAATATGTGTCACGACTACTACCTCGTGGTAATTGGGTACGGCAACGCGGGCGGGCTCTACAACAACATTTGGGACGGACCCAATCCACCGCATGCGCCCATGCCCTGCGGGTTTCCTTGGGACAACAAGTGCTGAGCTGTAGTCGCGCCGCCAGACCTCAGTCCCGGGTAGTCGCGCACCAGGGCTCGGTTGCGCCGTACGTGACCTGCAGAAATGGTGCTCCGATACGAGCGTTAGATGCGCAGATATCTCGGACTGACAGGCACACAAGCGCAACCGTTTAGCAGAACTCAGGAGATGCAGCCAAGGCCGCCACCTGCCATCCGACGCCGCGGGCGATGTCAACCGTTATTCCCGGGCGGCCCGAACAGCCGCCCGCCGGTGCCGCCGGTGCCAGCGGTGCCCACCGTCGTGCTGAGGCCGGCGTTGCCGCCGTTGCCGCCGCTACCGATCGCTACGGCGTTGCCGCCGGTCCCGCCGTCCCCGCCGGCTCCGCCGGCTTCGGCGTCCCCGCCGGCGCCGCCGGCACCGCCGTTGCCCACCAGGAGGCCGGCGGCGCCGCCGTCGCCGCCGGCACCCCCAACCGCAACCGCGAAGCCACCGGTGCCCCCGATGCCGCCGTCGCCGAGCAGCAGGGCGTTGCCGCCGTCCCCCCCGTGACCCGCAGTCGTAGTGGAGATCCCGCCGGTGCCGCCGGCCCCGCCGTCAGAGAAGAGCATGCCCGCATCGCCGCCGTGCCCCCCGGCGCCACCTGTGGAGTCGCCGAACCCGCCGGCCCCGCCGACCCCGCCGTTGCCCCACAGCAGGCCTGCATTGCCGGCATTCCCGCCGGCGCCGCCGACGCTCATGCCCATACCACCAGCTCCACCGGCGCCGCCGGGCCCGGCGATCGGGCCGGAATTGCCGCCGGGTCCGCCGGCACCCCCGGTGAGGGTCCCGAATCCGCCGACTCCACCGAGTCCGCCTTGGCCGGCAGTGATCAGCCCGCCGAGCAGACCACCGGTCCCGCCGGCCCCGCCGGACCCGCCGGTGCCGCCGACGCCCATCGCGGCCCCGCCGGACCCGCCAGGCCCGCCGTAGGAGGCCAGTCCGCTATGCCCGCCGGCCCCGCCGGCCCCGCCGAGTGCGTCTACTGCCGTGGTGAGCCCGCCGTTGCCGCCGGCGCCGCCATGGTCCGTCACGCCGGGCCCGCCGGCCCCGCCGGCCCCGGCGTTGCCGGTCGATGAGTTTCCGCCGGCCCCGCCGGCGCCGGGGCTACCGAGCAGCCCGGCGGCCCCGCCGGCGCCACCGTTTTCGCCCGGCCCACCTGAGCCGCCGTCGCCGCCGCAGCCGAGTAGCCACCCGCCGGGCGCGCCGGGCTGCCCGGTGCCCGGAGCCCCGTTGGCGCCGTTGCCGATCAGCGGGCGCCCGGTCAGCGCCTGGATGGGCGCGTCGATTGCCTTGAGCACCTGCTGCTGCAGGTTGTGCAGTGGCGAAGTGCTTGCCGGAGCGTTGAAGCCGTCGAGACCCGACAGTAGGCCGCCCATACCACCGGCGCCAGTGTGACCCAGCGCCGTGCCGGTCCCGGGGTTGCCGCCGTTGCCGCCGTTGCCGATCAACACTGCGTTGCCGCCGGCCCCGCCGTCACCACCGACGCCATTTAAGCTCGATCCGCCGGCGCCGCCGGCCCCGCCATTGAACAGCAGGCTGGCCCTGCCGCCGGTTCCGCCGTTCCCGCCGGCACCGAGGTCGCTGGCGCCGCCGGCCCCGCCGGGCCCGCCGCTGCCAGCCAGGCCGCCGTCGCCGCCGGCCCCGCCGTGCCCGCCGTGCGCGCCGCCGGCTCCGCCGGTCCCGCCGACGCCGCCGTCGCTGCCCTGGTAGGCGTTGCCGCCGTGCCCGCCGGCCCCGCCGACCCCACTTTGGCTGGTTCCGCCCGTCCCGCCGGCACCGCCGTCGCCGAACCCGGGGGCGTTGCCGCCAGCCCCGCCCATCCCGCCGACACCGGCTTGGCTAGATCCGCCGGCACCGCCGGCCCCGCCGGGGCCGAGGAGCAGGCCCGCGTCGCCGCCGGATCCGCCGGCACCACCGGCGCCGCTGACGCTGTCCCCGCCGGCCCCGCCGGCTCCGGCGTCCGCGCCGAATAGGCCGCCCAAAATCCCACCGGCCCCACCGGCCCCACCGGCACCCCCGCCAGGCCCGTTGCCGAATCCGCCGGCGCCGCCGTTCCCGCCGGCGCCCAACAGCCCGCCGGCGCCGCCGCGGCCACCGGCGCCACCCGCCGCGTCAGAGAAGCCGGCTCCGCCGACGCCACCGACTCCGCCGTTACCGGAGAGCAGCCCGCCGGCACCGCCGGCCCCTCCGGCGCCGGCGGTATTCCCGGCGCCCGTCGCGCCCCCGCCGGCCCCGCCGGCCCCGCCGGTACCCAACAGCCCGGCGGCCCCGCCGTTACCGCCGTTTTGGCCGTTCGCGCCGCTCGCACCCGAGCCGCCGGCCCCGCCGTTGCCCAGCAGCCACCCGCCGGCCCCGCCGTTTGCCCTGGTGCCCGGGGCCCCGTTGGCGCCGTTGCCGATCAGCGGGCGCCCGGTCAGCGCCAGGCTGGGCGCATTGACCCCGTTGAGCAGATCCTGCCCTACCGACTGCGCCGGATTGGCCGTAACCGCCGCAACATTGGCGGCCTCCGCGCTGGCATAGGACCGCGCACCCGCGGTCAGCGCCTGCACAAACTGGTCGTGAAACGCCGCCGCTTGAGCGCTGAGTGCTTGATACACCTGACCGTGGGCGGAGAACAGCTCCGCAATGGCGGCCGACACCTCATCCTCGGCTGCGGCCAGCACCCCGGTAGTCTGGGTGGCCGCGGCCGCGTTGGCCTCGCTGAGGTTCGAGCCGATGGTGGCCAAATCCGTTGCCGCCGAGGTCATTATCTCCGGCGTCGCGATCACGTACGACATGTCGGTCCACCTCCTAGCTAGCCCCTGGCTGTGACTAGCCCACGCGTCAGAACAGGTATGGCTTAGTGTCTGGCGGCGCTGCGGCGCGGCATTAAGTAACCGACTACTGCACTTTGAGTAACCGACTACTGCACGAGTAACCGACTACTGCACTTCGACGCCTTGGCGCGGTTCAAAGTCCTTCCTGCTTCCGGATCGGCTATTCCTGCCATCGACGGCGACTGTGCCGGATCTAGCGAAGCTAGGACCGCGCTGATCGGCCAGTTGCTCAACGAGCGAGTGGCCGCCGGATGCCACGGCTAACCGGGGAACCAGATCGCCCTAGCCCGCCCTGGCATTCACCGCGAACCGACCCGCGTTATGCCGCGGTTGCCGTGCGGTGCCGAATCGAAAGTCGCCCATCATCATTCGAGTTGATTGGACCGGGGCGATCGGTGAGCCTAGCCTCGATACGAGGGGCTTCGACCGCATGATGGCCGTCCCAGGTGATGGGCATTACCGCCGCGCCGATGTGACCCGGTAGTGTCCGGAATTTCGCAGCTGCCGCCCGAAGCGGGGCCGGCAGTGCTGCGAGCAGGGAGCACCTCATGACACGCGATACCCAATCGAAGAATCGCAACATGATCACCGGCGGCCTGATACTCGCTGCGACGGTGGTCAGCGGCCTATTTGGTTCGGAGCTGGATAGAGCCCTCGTTGCGACTCCCGCGTGGAGAAGCCTTGGCGTGCAGGCGTGGGCCGATTTCAGTCGGCACGCCGACCTCGGCCCCGGCGACATCGTCTACCCGATCGGCGGAATCTTGTCATGGGGGCTGGTGTTTGCGGCCGCTCTTGCCTGCCGCCTGGACAGGTCCGCGCCGCGGCCGGCCCGCCTCGCCATCTATCTAGCGGCGCTGGCCGCGCTGGGCGCGCTGGGCAGCACTATTGTCGCCGCGCCCGTAATCCAGCACGTCGGCGTCATCAGCGACGCCGACACGGTGGCCCTACGGCAGGCATTCGACACATTCACCCTGTGGGGCGTCTACATACGTGGCATCTGCTTCGCGGCGATGTTTGTGTGCACAGTATCGGCGCTTGTCGCGTACTTCCGGCACCAGTCACAAACCTCAGCATGCTAGCGATCCCCCTGACCCGCACGGTCGATTGGTATCCTCCGGCCACTACGGGTGCAGCGCCGCTAGCCCCCCGACCACGAGCACAGCGATGACGATGAGCACAACAAGAAAGAGTGCCATGGAGGCGTGTGACGTTCGCGGTCGGCTGCCTCCGCGATCTGAGCGACTCTGTCGGCGATGGCCTCCAGAAGCGGCTGCAGCCGCGGGCGCCCCCGACGCGCTCCGTTTCTTGCGGCCGACCGCGGGCGCCCCCGACGAGGATGCCTTCTTGGTGGGGGTCGCCGAGGCCCGGGCGATAGCGGATTTGTTGGCACCGGCGGCGCGCCGGGCCGTCGGTGGGTCGCCGGCGGGCAGGATCCGTGGCGAGTCGCTGGCAGGGCGGGTTGCGGCCCGGGTGACGGCCCCGATGGTGTCGGCCTGAGGTCGATAAGGGTCGGTCAGCGCGCGCTGGGCGGCGCGGGCCAGTTCTCCGGCGCTGGCGTAGCGATCGGAAGGTTTTTTGGCCATCCCGTTGGCGATGACTTCATCAAAGGCGACGGGAATCCCTCGCCCGTGCTGGCTGGGACGCGGGATGGGCGCGGTCAGGTGCGCAGCGATCAGAGCGGCCTGGTCCTGCATGGAGTACGGCGGGGATCCAGTCAGGCACTCATAGAGCACGCACGCTAGCGCGTAAATGTCGGTGCGATGGTCGATTTCGCCGGCGCTGAGCCGTTCGGGAGCGATATAGGCAAACGTCCCGATGGTGACGCCCGTGCTGGTCATCTTGGCGTCGGTGGCCGCGTTGGCCAGACCGAAATCAAGCAGGCAGGCGAAGTCGTCGTCGGCGAGCAAGATGTTGGCGGGCTTGACGTCACGATGAATCAATTTCGCGCTGTGGGCGGCATCGAGGGCCGCGGCGACCTGGCGCACCACCCCCACTGCACGCTCGGGGCCCAGCGGCCCCTCGCGCGCCTGCATGGCGTGCAGATCGGAGCCATCGATGAGGCGCATGTCGATGTAGAGCTGCCCGTCGATCTCCCCGCACTGGTGGACGGGCACCACGTGCGGGTCGCGAAGTCGGCCTGCGGCGCGCGCCTCGCGGTAGAGGCGCTGCCGAAAAGCCTCGTTCCCCGAGTAGCCCGGCTTGAGCACCTTGACCGCCACGGTACGGTCCATCACGGTGTCTTCAGCCTCCCACACCTGGCCGAACCCACCCTCGCCGAGCAACCGCCTCAACCGGTAATGCCCAAACCGCGAACCCGCCCGCAAACCCCGCGGGCCATCAAAAGTCGTCGGCTCGTCCACTACACCTCTTCCTGCTCAGCGGCGTCACGCTGTACGTGTACCCAACATTATGGGCTCACCAGACCAAAACCACGGAGCAGATTGTCCCCGCAGGTGAGCGGCTAGCGCTAGCCAGGGAGCGCCGGCAGTGCCGGAGTGAAGTGCCAAGCGTGCCGGTCAGACCTATCTAGGATGAATACCGTTGCTGCATAATTGATTTAACCCATGGTGTCATTCGCAGATCTGTCGAGCTGCGGCGCGGTCGACGCGCGATTGTGCTGGGTCCGGGAGACTTGCCGCGGCGTCACCCAGTGCCCCCGTAGGTAAGACTTGCGCGCACAGCTCTGGCGCGATAGGGATGGTGCGCCAAGCGGAGTCAGAACAGTAACCCAGAGTGTCGTCAGTCCAGGTAGTCGCGCATACACCTGGGAACGGCTGGGGTGGCGCAACTTCGACATCGTCTTGGACTCGATCTGACGGATGCGCTCGCGGGTGACGCCGTAGACCTGGCCGATCTCGTCAAGGGTGCGAGGCTGGCCGTCGGTGAGGCCGAAGCGCAGTCGTACTACGCCCGCCTCGCGCTCCGAGAGCGTCTCCAACACAGACTGCAGTTGGTCCTGCAGCAGGGTGAACGAGACCGCGTCTACGGCGACCACCGCTTCACTGTCTTCGATGAAGTCGCCCAGCTGGCTATCGCCCTCGTCGCCGATGGTCTGATCCAACGAGATCGGCTCGCGCGCGTATTGCTGGATCTCCAGCACCTTCTCGGGCGTGATGTCCATCTCCTTGGCCAGCTCCTCGGGCGAGGGCTCGCGGCCCAGGTCCTGCAGCAGCTCGCGCTGAATGCGGCCCAGCTTGTTGATCACTTCGACCATGTGCACCGGGATGCGGATGGTGCGGGCCTGGTCGGCCATGGCGCGGGTGATGGCCTGGCGGATCCACCACGTGGCGTAGGTGGAGAACTTGTAGCCCTTGGTGTAGTCGAACTTCTCGACGGCGCGAATCAGGCCCAGGTTGCCTTCCTGGATCAGGTCGAGGAACGCCATCCCGCGGCCGGTGTAGCGCTTGGCCAGCGACACCACCAGCCGCAGGTTGGCTTCCAGCAGATGGTTTTTCGCGCGATCGCCGTCGCGGCAGATCCACATCATGTCGCGGCGCTGGGCGGCGGGAAGTTTCTCGCCACGGTCGGTCAGCTCGGTCATCAGCTGGGTGGCGTACAGGCCGGCTTCGATCCGCTTGGCCAGCTCTACCTCTTCCTCCGCGTTGAGCAGCGCCACCTTGCCGATCTGCTTGAGATAGGCCCGCACCGAGTCCGCGGACGCGGTGAGTTCGGCGTCCTTGCGGGCCTGCCGCAACGCCTCGGATTCGTCTTCGTCCCACACGAAGTCGCCCGAAGCCTTGTCCTTTTCGGTGGGCTCGGCGATCTCCTCGTCCTCTTCGGCGGGAGTTTCGCCGGTCGGTGCGGTCGCGATGGGCACTGGGTCCTCTGCGTCCTCGGCGCCGGCGGGCGCGAGGTCGGTGTCCTCGACATCGGCCGCCACGTCCTCCAGGTCGTCGAGAATGAGGTCCTCGGCGTCGATTTCCAGCTCCTCGCCGGGCTCGACTTCGAGGTCCGGTTCGACGTCGAGATCGTCGACGGCCTCGACCGGATCGATTGCGCCCAGCGTGGCCTCTGTATCGTCGGCGACGTCCTTGCCCGCCGGGGCCTTTGTGGTCTGGCCGCGGGGTGCCTTCGCCTCGGCGCCCTTGGCCGAGGCGCGAGTCTTCTTCGGTGCGTCGTCCTGGGGTGCCGTCGACTTGGCGGCCCGAGTCGTTGACTTGGTGGCCCGTTTCGCGGGGGCCGAAGAGCCATTTGCGGCCTTGGCCGCCGCACGCTTGGCGACGGTCTTGGCTGCCGACGCGTGCGGCCCGGGAGATTTCGTGGCGGTGCGTTTCACCGGCTCATCGGTTGCCGGGCTGGTCTTGGTCGCTGCCACATACACCCCTTCGGTTGGACGCACTTCCGGCGGGTCTGGGCATGCTCAACCGAAAGTGTCTGCTATGTCGAATGTCGACGTTGATATCAGCGTGAGTACTCGCGCGCTATCGGTCGGGCGGCCGCCGAGGACCATTGTAACGACAGTGCGCGTCCGTACTTGCCCACCCGGCAAAATCAGTGCGTCACGTCCGTGGTCGAAGCCATGGCCGCGCCGACGATCCCCGCGGTGTTCAGCAGGGCCGCGGCCACCACCGGGGTGCGGTTTTCGAGCAGTGGCACCCACTTGTCGGCCTTGCGGCTGATGCCGCCGCCGGCGATGAACAAGTCGGGCCACATCGCGTTCTCGATTGCCACCAGCACCCTCGTGACCTGCTTGGTCCACTTTTCATAGCTCCAGTCGTTCTTCTCTTTCACCGATGACGCCGCCCGTTGCTCGGCCTCTTTGCCCCCGACCTCGAGATGGCCAAACTCGGTGTTGGGTATCAGCTTCCCGTAGTGAATGACCGCAGACCCGATTCCCGTTCCGAAGGTCAGCAGCACCACCAGGCCCTCGTGGTCCTTGCCCGCCCCATAGCGGGCCTCAGCCAGCCCAGCCGCGTCGGCATCGTTGAGAACCGTGACGTCTTGGCCGTTCAGCTCGGCGCCGATGATGTCGCCCGCGTTGGTCCCGATCCAGGCTTTGTCCACGTTGGCCGCCGTCCGGACGACGCCGTTGGTGACGACGCCGGGATAGGTCACCCCCAGGGGACCGGTCCATCCGAATGAGTTGACGACCTCGGCGATGGTTTTGGCCACTGCTGACGGGGTGGCCGGCTGTGGGGTCAGCAGTTTGACCCGGTCGCCGATCAGCTGTCCGGTTTCGAGGTCGACGATTCCGCCCTTGATGCCGCTGCCGCCGACGTCGATGCCGAATGCACGCCGCTCCGGCGTGGCACCGGCTGTTTCGGAAGGGACGTCGGTTCTGGGGGTATCCGTGGTCGAGTCGGTGCTGGTCATCGGATCTCCTCGGCGGGATTTGGCTTGTCCGCCCACCTTAGCCCGACGACGATGCGGCCCCGAGGGCCGCTGAGAAGTGGGCGACCTGGTCCAGAACGGCGACGATGCGCGGTCGTGGTGTCCGCGGCGCACGGCACCGGCTGTGATGCGATAGACCCGTGACTCGACCTGACAACGAGCCCGCGCGGCTGCGCTCGGTCGCCGAAACGTTGGCCGCCGAGGCCGCTGCGTTCGTGCGTTGTCGCCGCACCGAAGTGTTCGGCGCCCACGCGGGTGCCGCTGACCGCGGTTCGGTGCGGGCCAAGAGCACCCCGACCGATCCGGTGACCGTAGTCGACACCGAGACAGAACGGTTGTTGCGCGAGCGCTTGGCTCAACTACGGCCCGGCGATCCGATTCTCGGAGAGGAGGGCGGCGGCCCCACCGGTCCGGCCGCCGCGCCGGGCGACACGGTCACCTGGGTCATTGACCCCATCGACGGCACGGTGAATTTCGTCTACGGCATCCCGGCCTACGCGGTGTCGATCGGGGCCCAGGTCGACGGCGTGTCGGTGGCCGGCGCGGTCGCCGACGTGGTTGGCGGCCGGGTGTATTCGGCGGCGAGCGGCCTTGGCGCGTATGTCACCGACGAGCAGGGGACACACGCGTTGCGGTGCAACGGCGTCGAGGATTTGTCAATGGCGTTGTTGGGCACCGGCTTCGGGTACTCGGTGCGGCGCCGCACTACCCAGGCGGCGCTACTGGCGCAGATGCTGCCCGTGGTCCGCGACGTGCGTCGCATCGGCTCCGCGGCGCTGGACCTGTGCATGGTCGCGGCGGGCCGGCTGGACGCCTACTACGAGCACGGTCTGCAGGTGTGGGACGCCGCGGCCGGCGCTTTGATCGCGGCCGAGGCAGGAGCGCGCGTCTTGTCTCCCGCCCAGAAGGGACCGGCCGGCAGCGCGGAATTGGTGGTGGCCGCGGCGCCTGGCATTGCCGACGAGCTGCTGGCCGCCCTGCAGCGATTCAACGGCCTGGCGCCGATCCTGGACTGAATCAGCAGCTGCTGGAGTGGATCTTTGCCACCAGCGCGGGATCCGCGGGCTCATTCGCTCCGGGGCGCAGGGTGGCGAGCACGGTGTCGATGTTGTCGCTGTGCGCCAGCGCGCCGAAGTCCGTGCCCAGGGCAAGGTCGACGGAGTCGTCGGCGCGGTTGTCACGGAACAGCTCGGTACAGGGCGCGACCAGCCACACGGCGGCCGCGGTGGCCTGCCCGGCCGTACCGAAACGGATCTGGCCCTGACAGTTCAATCGGGTGTTGGCGTAGATCGGGTCGTTGGCGGCGGTCGGCTGGGCGAAACCCAGATCCTTCAGTGCGCCGGCGACGTCGCCGGCCTGACCGCCCCGGCCGCTGGCGTTGAGGACGCGCACCTTGGTGTCAGCGAGCTTGGCGGGTGTGACGTCGGTCATGTCGCTCCGCGATACTTGCTCGCCGAGCTGAGCCGGTGTCGTCCCGTTTGTCTGTGGGGGTGCGTTGCACACCGCTGCCTCGTGAACCTTCGCCGGTCGCGTCAGCGCGATGGTCCACACGACGCCGGTCGCCACAAGCAGCAACACCGCCACGACGATGGCGGGTCGGGGGTTGCGTCGCCGGAAGGGCCGACCGTGCTTGTCGAAAGCGGTACCTTCGGTGATTTGTGCGACCACAGGTGCACTCTAGCGGCACCCTAAACGCACTGTTTAAGGCCGAATACAAGGGTCGGGATGGCGGTGTGACGTAAATCACAGTTGAATGGGACCGGATAAGGGCACGAATCGTTTGGTGGATGCGTTCGACGCTGGTACAAAGCGTTGCTTGGGTTTATGAGGGCATAGAGGGGATAGGACGGGGATAGGACGATGCCTACCGACTATGACGCTCCACGGCGCACCGAGACCGACGACGTCTCGGAAGACTCGCTGGAGGAGCTCAAAGCGCGACGGAACGAGGCGGCGTCGGCCGTGGTCGACGTGGACGAATCCGAAACCGCTGAGTCTTTCGAGCTGCCTGGAGCCGACCTGTCAGGCGAAGAGCTGTCGGTTCGGGTCATTCCGAAGCAGGCTGACGAGTTCACCTGCTCGAGCTGCTTCCTGGTGCAACACCGCAGCCGGCTGGCCAGCGAGAAGAATGGCGTGATGATCTGTACCGACTGCGCGGCCTGATCGGTCAGCTTCGCAATGCCGACAGCACCCGCTGCGGGTGGCGGCAGCTCACCAGCCAGTACGGCGTTGGGTCGTCGGGGTCGTCAAGTACGACCAGAACCATGGGTCCGACCCACGCCCGATGCAGCACATAGGCCGCGGGGTCGAGCTGCCGGCCCAGCGCCGCTGACTTCGCCGAGCGCGGGATCTCGGCAGAGCGGGCGATCGCGGTGACGGGCAGGTGCGCCTCCCCGGCCCACAGTTCGACCCCGGCCTCAACGTCTGAGCCCGCGGTGACCCGGATCTCGACCCGACCCAGCCACAACAGCGCCCCGACGGCCGCCGTGAACAGGATTGCGTACGGCAGCCAGTCGGGTAGGGCCGTGACACCCAGGTTGACTTCGAAAGCGATCAGCCCCGCCAGCCCAAAGCCCAGTGGCCACCACCACCAAGGCACCCACAGTCGCTCGCGATATCGCACGCTGTGCGGCGCGACGCGCGTACCTGACACGCGGTCAAGGGTAGTCTGTGCCCCCGTGTCGACCAGTCTGGCCGTAGTCCGCCTCGATCCCGGGCTCCCGATGCCCAGCCGTGCTCATCAGGGCGACGCCGGGGTGGACCTCTACAGCGCACAAGATGTCACCTTGGCACCGGGCCAGCGCGCCCTGGTGCGGACGGGTGTGGCGGTCGCTGTCCCGTTCGGAATGGTCGGATTGGTCCACCCCCGTTCGGGATTGGCCGCGCGGGTGGGGCTTTCGATCGTCAATAGTCCGGGCACCATCGACGCGGGCTATCGTGGCGAGATCAAGGTCGCGCTGATCAACCTGGACCCGGGCGAGCCGATCGTGGTGAAACGCGGCGACCGTATCGCCCAGTTGTTGGTGCAGCGGGTCGAGTTAGTTGAGCTGGTCGAGGTTTCGTCGTTCGACGAGGCCGGGCTGGCCGAAACATCCCGTGGCGATGGTGGTCACGGTTCCTCCGGCGGACATGCGAGTTTGTGATGGCATTCGGTAGACGCAGAGGCAAAGACGACAGCAGCACCCCTGCAGAGCCCCCGGAGCCCGCCGACGAGGCCCCGGAAGAGGCCCGGGAGTCGGAGGACCTCGAGGCGCCGGAAGCGGCTGCGGCCGGGGAAGCCGACGAACAGCTGGACGAAGATCTGGACGAAGAGCTGCAAGGCCCGTTCGACATCGACGACTTCGACGACCCCGCGGTCGCGGTACTGGCCCGGCTCGACCTGGGCTCCGTGCTGATCCCGATGCCGGAGGGCGGCCAGCTGCAGGTCGAGCTGACCGAGGCCGGGGTGCCGAGCGCGGTGTGGGTCGTCACACCCAACGGTCGGTTCACCATCGCCGCCTATGCGGCGCCGAAGACGGGCGGCCTGTGGCGGGAGGTGGCCAGCGAGCTTGCCGACTCGCTGCGCAACGACTCGGCCAAGGTCAGCATCAAGGACGGCCCGTGGGGTCGGGAAGTGGTCGGCACCGCCTCGGGCGTGGTGCGCTTCATCGGGGTCGACGGCTACCGCTGGATGATTCGCTGCGTCGTGAACGGTCCGCAGGAGACCATCGACGCGTTGAACGATGAGGCGCGCGCGGCGTTAGCGGACACGGTCGTTCGCCGCGGTGACACGCCGTTACCGGTACGGACTCCGTTGCCGGTGCAGCTCCCCGAGCCGATGGCGGACCAGCTGCGGGAAGCCGCCGCCACGCAGCAGGCCGACGCGCAACAGCAATCCGCCCAGCCGGCCCCACGCCGCGGTGCCGAGGGATCGGCGATGCAGCAGTTGCGCAGCACCAGCACCGGCGGCTAGCCCCTTAGCCCAAGCCGGCGTCCGCGAGCGCGGCCAGGCAGGCGGCACCGAGCGCGGCGGCGTCCGCGCCGAATTCATCCAGCGTCACCGTCCGCAGTGCCGCGTGCGGCGCCGCGGACACCCAATCGACACCGACCTGCAGCGGGTGGATCGGATCGTCGACCGCAGCGGCCACCCCCAGCGGCGCGCTGAGCCGGGCCAGGTCGGCGCGGCCGGGTGCCACGTATGCCGCGGCCTCCTCCATCGCGTCGGGCAACAGTGGCCACTGCACTTGCCACGACCGGGTCAGCTCCTCGGCCAACCAAGGTGGGCTGGACGCCCGCATCTGCGTGGTCGTCGCTGCCAGGCCGTCACGGCGTAGCTGGGCTGCCGAATGCAGCGCCGCCAGAGCGGCAAGCGCTGGCCCGGGTGCCCCGGTCCAGGGCGGCAGAGCGGCCAGGACGGCGACGGCCCGCCCCGGATGCGCCAGCGCCCACGCGGCCGCCACCGCCGCGCCGATCGAGATACCGCCGACTGCGATCGGACCCGCACGCGCGGCGTCGTCCAAGGCACGCAGGTAGCCGTCGATCAAACTTTCCGGCTGCGGCGGTGGCGTCACCAGTACCGCGCCGGCCTGCTTGAGCGGGCCGGAAAACGCCCGGCACACGTAGTCGTCGTCGGACCCGGTTCCGGGCAACAACACCGTCGTTACACCGCGCAAATCGACCGCCACCCCTCGATACTGCCCGGCTGGAACAAGTGGTCCAACAATATGGTTCATCGGCGTGCGGCGGGGAACTAACAGGTCTACGGTGACCGTTGGCGTAGAAGGAATGCGCCGAGGAGTTTTAAGCGTCAAGGAGTGGCGATGGGTGCCCAGGGTTATCTGCGTCGGCTCACACGTCGGTTAACCGAGGACCCGGAGGAGCGCGACTCCGAAGAGTTATCTGACGAGGTCCTCAACACCGGCGCGCAGCGGGCGATCGATTGCGAGCGCGGCCAGGAAGTCACGATGGTGGGGACGCTGCGTAGTGTCGAGATGAATGGCAAGGGTTGTGCCGGCGGGGTCCGCGCCGAATTGTTCGACGGCACCGACACCGTCACGCTGGTCTGGTTGGGCCAACGCCGAATCCCCGGCATCGACTCCGGCCGTACCCTGCGGGTCCGGGGCCGGGTGGGCCAGTTGGAGAACGGGGCCAAAGCCATCTATAACCCGCATTACGAAATTCAGCGGTGACGGTCCCCAGCGATTGGGGGACCGGGTCCCGTGACTGGTAATCGCGTTAATGCCGAGCGCCTGCTGGCGCAGGTCGGCGGCGTGAGCGGTCTGGTCTACTCGTCGCTGCCGGTGCTGACGTTCGTGGTGATCAACGGCGCGTCCGGCCTGCCGGCCGCTATCGGCAGTGCGCTGGGCGTGGCCGCGCTGGTATTGCTGTGGCGGCTGATTCGGCGGGAATCTATGCAACCGGCGCTGTCCGGATTCTTCGGCGTCGCCGTCTGTGCGCTCATCGCCTACGTCGTGGGGCAGTCCAAGGGCTACTTCCTGCTGGGTATCTGGATGTCACTGGTGTGGGCGGTGGTCTGCGCGGTGTCGATCCTGATCCGAAGACCGTTGGTCGGCTACTTCTGGAGCTGGGCCACCGGGCGTGATCGGGGCTGGCGCAACGTGCCCCGGGCGGTGTATGCGTTCGACATCGCCACGCTCGGTTGGTTGCTGGTATTCGGCGCTCGCTTCGTGGTCCAGCGACTCCTGTACGACGCGGATCAGACGGGTTGGCTGGGTTTGGCACGGATCGGGATGGGCTGGCCGCTGACCGCGCTGGCCGCGCTGGCGACGTACGCGGCGATCAAGGTCGTGCACCGCGCCCTGCCTGCCCCCGACATCGCCGAGGAGACTGCCCCCGACACCGCCCCGACGGCCGCCGCCGGGGCCGAGATCGACGTCGACAGCCGCGACTAGCGCCGGCGGTTGCGACCCGCTTCGCCCGGCTTCGCCGAGCTGGCGATCGCCACTAGTCCTCTGGGTTGGGGCCGCCCGGCAGCAGCAGCTTGCGCAGGTCCTCCTCGACCTCGGTGACGGCGACGAAGAGCAACTCATCGCCGCCCTCCAGCGGCTCGTCGGATTCGGGCACGATGACCCGCGCCCCGCGCAGGATCGTCACCAGCGCGGCATCCCGCGGCAGGTTCAGTCTGCGCACCGGCTTGCCGCCCCACGGCGTGTCGTCGGGCAGGGTGATTTCGACCAGGTTGGCCTGACCCTTGCGGAACTCCATCAGTCGCACCAGGTCGCCGACGGCGAAGGCCTCCTCGATCAGCGAACACAGCATCCGCGGGGTGGACACCGCCACGTCCACACCCCAGGCATCGGTAAACAGCCATTCGTTGCGGGGATCGTTGACCCGGGCCACCACCCGCGGTACCGCGAATTCGGTCTTGGCCAGCAAGCTGAGCACCACGTTGACCTTGTCGTCGCCGGTGGCGGCGACCACAACATCGAAATCCTCGAGGTGGATCGACTCCAGCAGGCTCAGCTCGCACGCGTCCCCCAGCCGCCAGTGCGCGGCGGGGATGGCGTCGACGTCGACGTGATCGGGGTTGCGTTCGATCAAAGTGATCTCGTGGCCGTTCTCCACGAGTTCGCGGGAGACGGAGCGGCCAACCGCTCCGGCCCCGGCAACAGCAACCTTCATTTGTGCGCTCCAGAATCTAGATCCTCACTGGGTGGCAGCGCGGCGATGGCTACCGCCTCGGCGGCGCGGCCGGATATCGCGGCGATGTAGACCTGATCGCCGGCCTGGATGACCGTCTTCGGCTCGGGCAAAATGCCGGTTCCGAACCGGATCATGAACGCCACCCGGGCGCCGGTAGCCAGCTCCAGATCGGTGGCCCGATGTCCCACCCACTCCTCGTGCAAGGCGACCTCGGCCACCGCGACGGTACCGGTCGGATCGCGCCACTTGGCGGTCTCGCCCTCTCGGGTCAGCGCATTGAGCAGGCGATCCGTGGTCCATGGCACGGTGGCGATCGTGGGGATGCCGAGCCGTTCGTAGACCTCGGCGCGTTTCGCGTCGTAGATCCGGGCGACGACGCGGTTTACCCCGAAGGTCTCGCGGGCCAGGCGCGCCGAGATGATGTTGGAGTTGTCTCCGGATGACACCGCGGCGAACGCGTCGCTGGCTTCGATGCCCGCCCGCAGCAGGACATCTCGGTCGAAGCCCTGGCCCAGCACCCGCTCGCCGGCGAACTCGGGGCTGAGCCGGTTGAAAGCCGTGCCGTCGCGATCGATGACCGCGACATCATGGCCGATCCGGGACAACCCGTCGGCAAGCGACGACCCCACCCTGCCGCACCCCATCACAATCACCCGCACTTGAGGTCCTCTCGGCGCAGTCCTGCTCGTCTTACCCAATCGGCAACCCGGGTTGGCCAGCCGATTCGGTCGGCGAACATTCTCGCCTCCGGAACGCTACCGGCAAGCCCTCGTGGGCTTACTCTTGGCTCTCGTGTCCAAACTTTCAACCGCTGCGCGCAGGTTGCTCATCGGTCGGCCGTTTCGGAGCGACCGGCTCAGCCACACGCTACTGCCGAAGCGGATCGCCCTGCCGGTGTTTGCCTCCGATGCGCTGTCCTCGGTGGCCTACGCACCCGAGGAAATCTTCCTGATGCTCTCGGTGGGCGGCCTGTCGGCGTATGCGTTGTCGCCGTTGATCGGGCTGGCGGTTGCGGCGGTAATGCTGGTCGTGGTGGCAAGCTACAGGCAGAACGTGCACGCCTACCCGTCCGGTGGCGGCGACTACGAGGTGGTCACCACCAATCTCGGCGACACCGCCGGCCTCGTTGTGGCCAGCGCGCTGATGGTGGATTACGTTCTCACCGTTGCGGTTTCGACGGCATCAGCGATGTCGAACATCGGGTCGGCGGTCCCCGTCGTGGCCGAGAACAAGGTGTTGTTCTGTGTGGCCGCCATCCTGCTGGTGATGGCCATGAACCTTCGCGGGGTGCGCGAATCCGGCCTGGCCTTCGCGATCCCCACGTACGCCTTCATCGTCGGGGTGGCCGGCATGATCGCGTGGGGGCTCATCCGGATCTTCGTGCTAGGCGATCCTTTGCACGCCGAATCCGCCGGTTTCCACATGAAGGCCGAGAACGGCGGCATCGCCGGTTTCGCGCTGGCGTTCCTGATTGCCCGGTCGTTCTCGTCCGGCTGCGCGGCGCTGACCGGTGTGGAGGCGATCAGCAACGGCGTGCCTGCGTTCCAGAAGCCCAAGTCGCGCAACGCCGCAACGACGCTGCTGATGCTGGGCGGGATCGCGGTGGCCCTGGTGATGGGCATCATCGTGCTGTCCAAGGCGCTCGGCGTCCAAATGGTCGAAGACCCGGCGACCCAGCTGGCTGGCGCGCCGCCGAACTACTACCAGAAGACGCTGGTGACGCAGCTGGCGGAGACGGTGTTCGGGAGTTTCCACATCGGGTTCCTGCTAATCACGGCGGTGACCGCGCTCATCTTGGTGCTGGCCGCCAACACCGCCTTCAACGGGTTTCCGGTGTTGGGCTCGATCCTGGCCCAGCACAGCTACCTGCCGCGCCAGCTGCACACCCGCGGGGACCGGCTGGCGTTCTCGAACGGGATCCTGTTCCTGTCCGCGGCGGCGCTCGCGGCGATCGTCGCGTTCCGCGCGGAACTGAGCGCGCTCATCCAGCTCTACATCGTCGGCGTGTTCATTTCGTTCACGCTGAGCCAGATCGGCATGGTCCGGCACTGGACCCGGCTGCTGCGCACCGAGACCGATCCGCGGGTGCGGGCCAAGATGATGCGCTCCCGGGTGGTCAACACGGTCGGCCTGCTGTCCACCGGCACGGTTCTGGTGGTCGTGTTGGTCACCAAATTCCTGGCCGGGGCGTGGATCGCGCTGTTCGCGATGAGTGCGCTGTTCATCATGATGAAGCTGATCCGCAAGCACTACGACACCGTCAACCGGGAATTGGCGCAGCAGGAGGCCGCCCAGCACGACGTGGTGTTGCCCAGCCGCAATCACGCACTGGTGCTGGTGTCGAAGTTGCACCTGCCGACGCTGCGCGCGCTGTCCTACGCGCGAGCGACCCGCCCCGACGCGCTGGAAGCCATCACGGTCAGCGTCGACGACGCGGAAACCCGTGAGCTGGTGCACAAGTGGGAGGAAAGCGATGTCAGCGTGCCGCTCAAGGTCATTGCCTCGCCATACCGCGAGATCACCCGTCCGGTACTGGATTACGTCAAGCGGATCAGCAAGGAATCTAAACGGACCGTGGTGACGGTATTCATCCCGGAGTACGTGGTCGGCCACTGGTGGGAGCAAGTACTGCACAACCAGAGCGCGCTGCGGCTCAAAGGCCGGCTGCTGTTCATGCCCGGGGTTATGGTGACGTCGGTTCCCTGGCAACTGAATTCGTCGGAGCGGGTCAGTACGTTCCAGCCGCATGCGGCGCCGGGTGACGCTCGTCGGGGAATCTTCGATTGAGCCAGGCGCCCGCGGCCGCCCATGCGGAGCTGACACTGGTCGCCGGTGCGGCCGCGAACGGCGGCAGCTGCGTGGCACACCACGAAGGCCGGGTGGTGTTCGTCCGCTATGCGCTGCCCGGTGAAAAGGTGCGGGTGCGGGTCACCGCGGAGCGCGGTTCGTACTGGCACGCGGAGGTTATCGAGGTGATCGAGCCGTCGGCCGATCGCGCCGCCTCGCTGTGCCCGATCGCCGGGGTGGACGGTGCGGGGTGCTGCGACCTGGCGTTTGCCGAGCCGGAGGCGGCCCGGGTGCTCAAGGCGAACGTGGTGGCCAATCAGCTGGAGCGGCTCGGCGGCTACCGCTTCAGTGACCCAGCGGCGGAACCACTTTCGGCGTCCGGCCCCACGGGTTGGCGCACCCGGGTTCGGCTGGACGTGGGGCCCGACCACCGTCCCGGTTTTCACCGTTACCACAGCGACGAGCTGGTGACCGATCTGCGCTGCGGGCAATTGCCGGATGGAATGCTGGACGGGCTGGCCGAATCCGACTGGCCGCCGGGCGCCCAGCTGCACGTGGCCGTCGACGACGACGATCGGCGCCACGTGGTGCGCACCGTGCGACAGGGCAAACGGACCGCGACGAAAGTGGTGGAGGGTGCCTATCAGGGGGTGCAACGAGTGGGCGGGCGCACCTGGCGGGTACCGGCGACGGCATTCTGGCAGGCGCACCGGGACGCGCCGGGGGTCTACAGCAGCCTGGTCGCCGACTGGGCACAGCCCGGCACCGGCATGACTGCCTGGGATCTCTACGGCGGCGCAGGCGTTTTCGCCGCGGTGCTGGGTGACGCCGTGGGGGAGTCCGGACGGGTGCTGACCATCGACACCTCACGAGCGGCGTCGCGCGCAGCCCGGGCGGCACTGCTCGATCTGCCGCAGGTGGACGTCATCAACGACTCGGTCCGGCGGGCGCTGACGGCGCAGCAAGCCGCTGCCTCAACCGCAGATGTGGCGGTGCTGGATCCGCCGCGGTCGGGTGCCGGGCGCGATGTTGTCGACCTGCTGGCCGCGGCGGGGGTGCCGCGTGTGGTGCACATCGGTTGCGAGGCAGCATCTTTCGCGCGCGATATCGGGCTCTATCTCGGCCATGGTTACGTCGTGGAAAAGATCAAGGTCTTCGATGCGTTTCCCCTGACCCACCATGTGGAGTGCGCCGCGCTGTTAACCCGTCAGGCGCGGTGACGACGCGTCCCGCAGCCCGATTATGCTGGCGATGGCGCTCCGGGAAGTCTGGTCGGAACTGGGATCCGATATTCACGCGGTACGACGGCCCGTCCGGCGCACCGCGCACACCGGGAGGCGAAGCGCGAATCATGCCGAATCTCGACCGGCCAGTCGAATCGTCAGAGGTCATGGCCGCGGTGATCCGGGCCCGTGGGCTCACGTTCACCTATCCGAAGGCGTCGGTGCCCGCCGTGCGCGGCATGGACTTCTCCGTCGGCCGTGGCGAGATCTTCGGTTTCCTCGGCCCCAGCGGCGCCGGCAAGTCGACGACCCAACGGTTGCTCATCGGCCTGCTTCGCGGTCACGGCGGTGAAGCCGTGGTGTGGGGTAAGGAGCCGGCGGCCTGGGGATCCGACTATTACGAGCGCATCGGCGTGTCGTTCGAGTTGCCCAACCACTACCAGAAGCTCACCGGGTTGGAGAACCTGCGATTTTTCGCGTCGCTTTACGCACACGCGACGCCGGACCCGATGCAGCTGCTGGACGCCGTCGGTCTGGCCGGAGACGCCCACACCCGGGTGGGCAAATACTCCAAGGGCATGCAAATGCGGCTGACGTTCGCGAGGTCGCTGATCAACGATCCCGAGTTGCTGTTTCTCGACGAACCGACCTCGGGCCTGGACCCGGTGAACGCCCGCATGGTCAAGAACGTGATCTTGGATCTCAAAGCACGCGGCCGCACGGTGTTTCTCACCACGCACGACATGGCGACGGCGGACGAATTGTGTGACCGGGTGGCCTTTGTCGTCGACGGAACGATCGTCGCACTGGACCGGCCCGCCGAGCTGAAGATCGCCCGGAGCCGGCGCACGGTCAAGGTCGAATACCGCAGCGACGGGGGCGGTCTGCAGGCTGCCGAGTTCTCGATGGACACCTTGGCCGACGACCCCGCGTTCCATGCCGTGCTGCGTGGACATCACGTGGAAACCATCCACAGCAGGGAAGCCAGCCTCGACGACGTCTTCGTCGACGTCACCGGCAGGCGGTTGTCGTGACGCGGCTCGCGTCGGCGCTGCGGTTGGAGCTGGCCCTGCTGGTGCGGCAGCGGTTCCTGCATGCGGCCGTATTCTCCGGGTTGATCTGGCTGGCGGTGCTGTTGCCGATGCCGGACCGCCTGCGCCCGGTCGCCGAGCCCTACGTGCTGTCGGGCGATGTGACCATCATCGGATTCTTCTTTGTCGCCGGCACGGTGTTCTTCGAAAAGCAGGAACGCACGCTCAGCGCGGTCATCGCCAGCCCGCTGCGGTTCGGCGAGTATCTGGCCGCCAAACTCGCTGTCCTGGTTATGCTTTCGTTGGGAGTCGCCATAACGGTGGCCACGGTCGCGCATGGGTCCTCATATCATCTTGTTCCGATGGTCCTCGGAGTGGTGTTGGGGACGCTGCTGATGCTGTTGGTGGGCTTCATCAGCGCCTTGCCGTTCGCTTCGATCAGCGATTGGTTCCTGACGGCCACCATCCCGCTCGCCCTGATGAACCTGCCGATCGTGTACTACTCCGGTCTGTGGCCAAACCCGGTGCTGTATCTAATGCCGAGCCAGGGCCCCCTGCTGCTGCTGGGAGCGGCCTTCGACCGGCTGAGCCTGGCGCCGTGGCAGATCGGGTACGCGGTGGCATACCCGTCGGTGTGCGTGGCGGGGCTGTATCGGGCGGCTGATGCGATGTTCGCCCGCTGCGTCATCGCGAAGGCCGGTGGATGGTGAGGTCCAAATCAGCGGCGGCTCGGGCACTGGCGACCTTCGGGCGCAACGACCTTCGTGGCACCTACCGTGACCCGTTACTGGTCATGATTGTCGTCGCGCCCGTCATTTGGACCAGCAGTGTGGCGCTGCTGACGCCGCGCGTCACCGCGATGCTGTCCAACCGCAACGGTTTTGACTTGGTACCCTACTACCCGCTGATCTTGACCGGGTTCCTGCTGTTGACGAGCATTATCATCGTCGGCGGCCTGGCCGCCTTCCTCGTCCTGGACGAGGTCGACGCCGGCACTTTGACCGCGCTGCGGGCCACCCCGGTACCGCTTTCGGTCTTCTTTGCCTATCGCGCGGCCACCGTCATGGTGATCACCGCCATCTACGTCGTCGCAACGATGTCTTTCAGCGGGTTGCTCGAGATGGGCTTGCTGCCGTCGCTAATCCCGATCGGGCTCCTGGCGGGACTCTCGGCGATCGTGACGCTGTTGCTGATAGTTGCCTTCGCAGACAATAAGATTCAGGGTCTGGCGGCGGTCAGGGCACTGGGCATGCTCATCGCAGGCTTGCCGTGCCTGCCGTGGTTTATCCACTCCAACTGGAACGTCGCGTTCGGGGTACTACCGCCGTACTGGGCCGCCAAGGCCTTCTGGGTCGCAAGCGATCACCACACGTGGTGGCCGTATCTCGTTGCGGGTGCTGTCTATAACCTGAGCGCCGCCTGGGTGCTGTTTCGCAGGTTCCATGCCAAGCGCGTGACCAGTGTCTAGCCGTCAAGCCAACACGAAGTACCGCAGCCACAGGTAGATCCCCGCGAGGCCGATCGAGACCGTGGTGACCACTACGCCTTTGCGGGTGAATTCCCAGAATGAGATGGGTGTGCCTGCGCGCCGGGCGATTCCAAGCATGACGATGTTGGCGCTGGCTCCGACGGCGGTCAGGTTGCCGCCGAAGTCGGCGCCCAGCGCGAGCGCCCACCACAGCGTGTTGGGATTGGCCTGACCCGGCATGGCCGCGACCAGTTCGGTGACGATCGGCGTCATCGTGGCGACGTAGGGAATGTTGTCGACGATGCCGGAGACCGGTGCCGAGACGCCGAGAATGAGCATTAAGGTGAGCAACTCGTGGCCGCCGGTCAACTCGGTCGCTGCCCGCGCCAGCTGATTGATGACGCCGGTCTTCATCAGGGCCCCGACCATGATGAACAGCCCGGCGAAGAACAGCAGCGTGTCCCACTCGACGCTGGACACGTATTCGGACCGCCGCACGCCCGAGATCGCGATGAGGACGCCGGCGCCCAGCATCGCCGCGAGCGACGGCTCGATGTGCAGCACCGGATGCGCGACGAACGCAGCAAACACCAGCAGCAGCACAACGCCGCACTTGATGAGCAGTTTGGGATTGAGGATGGCCTCGCGCTCGTTGAGCGACATGACGTCGGCGACTCGATCGGCGTCGACCGTGAAGGAGCCGAACAGGCGGGGCAACAGGGCGACGAAGACGGCCAGAACGATGAGCACGATCGGCGCCACGTGCACCAGGAAGCCGTTGAACGTCAATCCCGCCCGGCTGGCGATGATGATGTTGGGCGGGTCACCCACCAACGTCGCCGCGCCCCCGATGTTGGCGGCGAAGACCTCGGCCATCAGGAACGGCGCCGCATCGATCGCCAGCCGGTCGCACACCAGCAGCGTGACCGGCGCGATCAACAAGACCGTGGTGACGTTGTCCAGTAGGGCCGATCCGAACGCCATCACCAGCACCAGCAGGATCATGATGCGCAGCGGGGAACCGCGCGCGCGTTTGGCGGCCCAGATCGCGACGTATTCGAAGACACCGGTCTGCCGCAGAACGCTGACGATCATCATCATGCCCAGCAGCAGAAAGATTACGTCCCAGTCGATTCCGGTCTCACGCGAGAAAAAGACGTCGCCGGATCCGACGATCCGCACCGCGATCAGGATGCCCGCACCGAGCAGCGCGACCGCGGTCTTGTTGAAACGGTCGCTGGCGATCAGCGCATAGGCGATGACGAACACGGTGACCGCGACGACGCTCACGTTCTGTACTCCGAGTCTTCACACATGCGGCTTGCCGGTCAGCTCAGGACAAAATAGCGCAACCACAGGTAGATCGCGGATAGTGCGATCGACACGACCGTTACCACCATGCCCTTTCTGGTGAATTCCCAGAAGGAGATGGGACTGTCCGCGCGCCGGGCGATTCCGAGGATGACGACGTTGGCGCTGGCCCCGACGGCGGTGAGGTTGCCGCCCAGGTCGGTGCCGAGGACCAGGGCCCACCACAAGACCTGCGGGTGGACATGACCCACCATGGACGGGATCAGTTGGCCGACGATCGGTGCCATCGTCGCGGCATACGGAACGTTGTTGATGATGCCGCTGAGCACAAAGGACACCACCAGGATGAACATCGTCGTGAACAGGGCGTGGCCGCCGGTCATCGCGGTGGCCGACCGTGCCAGCGTGTGGACCGCGCCCGTCTTCACCAGGGCCCCGACCATCACGAACAACCCCGCGAAGAACAGCAGCGTGTCCCACTCGACGCTGGACAGGTAATCGGAATGCTCCAGTCCGGAGATCACGATGAGGACGCCGGCGCCTAGTAACGCCGCGATGGAAGGTTCCATGTGCAGCGGCGCGTGGGCGACGAACGCGGCCAACACCGCCGCCAGGACAACGCCGCATTTGATGAGCAACCGCGGATCGCGGATGGCTTCGCGTTCCGTCAGCGACATGACGTCGGCAACCCGCTCGGGGTCGACGTCGAAGGCGCCCGGAAACAGGCGCGGCAACATCGCGGCGAAGACCGCGATCACGATGACGATGATGGGTGTCAGGTGGATGAGAAAGTCGTTGAAGCTCAGCCCCGCACGGCTGGCGATGATGATGCTGGGCGGGTCGCCGATCAGCGTCGCGGTGCCGCCGATGTTCGACGCAAACGCCTCGGCCATCAAAAACGGTGCCGGACCGATCGCCAGCCGGTCGCACACCAGCAGGGTGACCGGGGCGATGAGCAACACCGTGGTGACGTTGTCCAGCAAGGCCGACGCGAATGCGGTGACCAGCACCAGCAGGATCATGATGCGCAGCGGTGACCCGCGGGCGCGCTTAGCGGCCCAGATCGCCGTGTATTCAAAGACGCCGGTCTGCCGTAGCACGCTGACGATGATCATCATGCCCAGCAGCAAAAAGATTACGTCCCAGTCGATTCCGGTGTCGTGGGAGTAGAAGACATCGTCGGACTGGATCACCGGTAAGGCGACCATGATCGCGGCGCCGGCCAACGCCACCAACGTCTTGTTGACCCGTTCGCTGGCGATCAGCGCATAGGCGATCACGAACACGACGACCGCGACGACGCTCATCGATTTACCCGTGTGATCAATGTTTCGGTATCAGCGCTTCAGTGCCGCCGCCAGTAAACGCGATGCGGTGATCACACCGAACAGCGTGCCGCCGTCCTTGACCACCGCGATCAGCGGGCTTCGCAACCGCGCCATCACGGCGGCCACCTCGATGATGGTGTCGTCGGCGTGCGCCGACGGCACGTCGGTCAGGTGGTCCGGCAGCATGTCGCCGACCGTCTTTCCGCCCAGCTTCTCCGCGGCGCGGTCGGCCATGGATTCGTTGAGCACACCGGCCAGCGACGGATCGTCCTGCACGTATCGGGGCACGATGAATCGGACGACCTGCGAGGCGGGGAGCACCGCGAACGGTTTTCCGGCACTGTCGGTGACGACGATCCCGGGCAGGCGGTGCTCGGCAAGCAGGCGCGCGGCATCGAGTGCGTCGGAGTCCACGGTCACGACCGGGAATTCTTCGGCGAGTTCCTCGGCGCGCATACGAAGACAATACGTCGCCGCGGAGAACGACTGATTGTGCGGTCGCTGCGTAGACTGGCCAGATGCTGCAACAGATCCGCGGGCCCGCCGATCTGCAGCACCTTTCCCAGTGGCAGCTGCAGGAGCTCGCTTCCGAGATTCGCCAGTTCCTGATTCATAAGGTTGCTGCAACCGGGGGGCACCTGGGCCCGAACCTCGGCGTCGTGGAGCTGACGCTGGCGCTGCACCGGGTGTTCGACTCACCACACGACCCGATCATCTTCGACACCGGTCACCAGGCGTATGTGCACAAGATGCTGACCGGGCGCTGCCAGGACTTCGAAAGTCTGCGCAAGAAGGGCGGCCTGTCGGGATATCCGTCGCGCGCCGAGAGCGAACACGACTGGGTCGAGTCCAGCCACGCCAGCGCCGCGCTGTCCTACGCCGACGGCCTGGCCAAGGCGTTCGAGTTGACCGGGCACCGCAACCGGCACGTGGTCGCGGTGGTCGGGGACGGCGCTCTCACCGGCGGGATGTGCTGGGAGGCGCTGAACAATATCGCCGCGTCCCGCCGCCCGGTGGTGATCGTGGTCAACGACAATGGCCGTAGCTACGCGCCGACGATCGGCGGTGTCGCCGACCATCTCGCGACGCTGCGGCTACAACCGGCCTACGAGCAGGCGCTGGCCAAGGGCCGTGACGCGATTCGTTCGCTGCCGCTGGTCGGTGAGGTTTGCTACCACTTCTTGCACAGCGTCAAAGCGGGCATCAAGGACTCGCTGTCACCGCAGCTGCTGTTCACCGATCTCGGGCTCAAATACGTCGGCCCGGTCGACGGTCACGACGAACGCGCGGTGGAGGTCGCGCTGCGCAAGGCCCGTGGCTTCGGCCGCCCGGTGATCGTGCACGTCGTCACACGCAAGGGGATGGGCTATCCGCCGGCCGAAGCCGACGAAGCCGAGCAGATGCACTCCACGGTCCCGATCGACCCGGCAACCGGGCAAGCCACCACCAAGGAGGCGGGCCAGTCCTGGACGGGAGTCTTTTCCGACGCGCTGATCGAGTACGCCACGAAGCGCCGCGACGTCGCGGCTATCACTGCGGCCATGCCGGGCCCGACCGGGCTGACCGCGTTCGGGAAACGATTTCCGGATCGGCTGTTCGACGTCGGGATCGCCGAGCAGCACGCCGTGACGTCGGCGGCCGGGCTGGCGATGGGCGGATTGCACCCGGTGGTGGCGATCTACTCGACGTTCCTCAATCGGGCGTTCGACCAGATCATGATGGACGTGGCGCTGCACAAGCTGCCAGTCACCCTGGTGCTCGACCGGGCCGGGATCACCGGTTCGGACGGCCCCAGCCACAACGGCATGTGGGATTTGTCGATGCTGGGCATCGTGCCCGGCATCCGGGTGGCCGCGCCGCGGGATGCCACCCGGTTGCATGAAGAACTCGGTGAGGCGCTCGACGTCAACGACGGTCCAACGGCGCTGCGGTTCCCCAAAGGTGATGTGGGCGTAGATATTCCGGCGTGCGAGCGGATCGGGTCGAGCGTTACGGGTATCGATGTGCTCGCGGTGCCGGCCGGCGGGCTGAACCACGACGTGCTGCTGGTGGGGGTCGGCGCGTTCGCGTCGATGGCATTGGCGGTGGCCAAGCGGCTGCACAACCAGGGGATCGGGGTGACGGTGATCGACCCGCGGTGGGTGTTGCCGGTGTCCGATGCCGTTCTCGAACTGGCGGCGCAGCACAAACTGCTGGTCACGCTCGAGGACAACGGGGTCAACGGTGGTTTGGGTTCAGCGGTGTCTGCCGCCCTGCGGCGAGCCGAGATCGACATGCCGTGCCGCGACGTTGGGCTGCCACAGGAGTTCTACGATCACGCTTCGCGGGGTCAGGTGTTGGCCGATGTGGGGCTGACCGACCAGGATGTGGCCCGCCGGATCACCGGTTGGGTTGCGGCACAGAGTACTTCCACGTCGGAGTCCGGCGACGATGCGGGCCAGTGCGCCCGAGGTGGGGACAGCCCCCCGCACGCGGAGGGGAGCGGGACAATCGGGGAGCAGTCCGAGATCAGCGAACGTCTCGACTAGTGTCCATCCGCCGACTGTGGGTGGTATGCGTTAAAAGCATTGAAAACCCGTACCTAACCACCACGCTCGGTGCGCGTAGGAGGCCGACTCGGCCGTCCTAGCTCTGGGTCGACTAGCTCTGGGTCGACTAGCTCTGGGTCGACTAGTTTTGGGTCGACTAGTTTTGGGTCGACTAGTTTTGGGCGTCCGGAGTACGCGTCACCGCCGCGGCCAGAATGCCCACCGTGAGTTCTCGCTGCCACGGCCGCGCCTGGCCGGCGCGCAAGTACTCGTCGACGGCCTCGACAGGGTCTTGGGGCGAGTCTGGCGCCTCGCCGAATTC
This sequence comes from uncultured Actinomycetota bacterium, assembly GCA_963814505.1. GTDB lineage: Bacteria > Actinomycetota > Actinomycetes > Mycobacteriales > Mycobacteriaceae > Mycobacterium. Next base: position 29,567 of record CAWFDM010000030.1, on the reverse strand, counting down.
CCAGCACAGCCGTCGCACCAAGTCGGGCGAGACCAGGTTCTCCATCGGCACTCCCACCCGCCGCGACACCTCCGCCAGCCCCGCCCGGGCCGCCTCCAGCCGCGCGGCGGCCTCCGGTTTCCGCTTGGCCCACCGCGCCGGCGGCGGTGGCCCGGTGGACGGTTCGGCTTCGTCCGGCGGATTCCGGTCTTCCCGCGCCGTTTGCAGTGCCGCGAACCACATTGCTGCGCTGCGACGCTGGTTACGTCCACCGAACACCGGCAGTGCGACGAGGTCGTCGATCGTCTTCGGGTCGGCGATGGCGGCGTCGATGATGGCCGTATCGGGCAGCACCCGGCGCGGTGCGATATCGCGCCGCTGGGCGATGCGGTCGCGCGCCACCCACAATTCGCGAACCGCGGCCAGCCCTCGCCGGCTGTGCACCCGATGAATGCCCGACGTTCGTCGCCAGCGGTCACGCCGCGCGTTCGGCGCGGTTTCGGTGTTGACAGCGTCTGTTTTGAAGTTCCGAAGATAATCGAATTCCTGTGCCGCCCAATCGGTTTTGCCTTGCTCAGCCAGGACATCCGAGATGGCCGCGCGCAGTTCGATGAGCTCTTCCACGTCGAGGGCCGCATAGTTGAGCCATTCCGGGGGCAGCGGGCGCTTGGACCAGTCGGCCGCGCCATGGCCCTTGGCCAACCTGAGACCCAGCAGTCGCTCGACCATGGTCGCCAGGTTCACCCGGTCATATCCGGCCAGGCGTCCGGCCAGCTCGGTGTCGTACAACGCCGGCGGATGCAGGCCGACCTCGGCCAGGCACGGTAGATCCTGATCGGCTGAGTGCAGGATCCATTCGTCGGTCCCGAGCACTTCGGCAACGGGTCGAAGCGCGGTCAGTGGGTCGGCGCCGTGGCTGACCGGGTCGATGAGCACGGTGCCGGCCGCGGCCCGCCGGATCTGAATCAGATACGCGCGGTTGGAGTAGCGGAAGCCCGACGCCCGTTCGGCGTCCACCGCGAACGGTCCGTGTCCGCGGTCCAGCAGTTCTGCGGCCGCGGCGATCTCACGGACTGTCACCGAAAGGTTCGGTAACCCATCGGCAGGGTGGAGCAGCGGGGTGGGGTCGGGCTCGGTGCTACCGGGCGGATCGGCCGCTTCGCACATCTCAGGCGCGTGACCGCGAGCCCAGGTCGACAACCCCGGCCGGCGGAAGGCCCGCGGCGTGCTCCAGCACGTCGCAGAACGCTTCGACATGAGCGCCGACCTCGGGCGTGGTCGCCGTCCACGAGGCGCGCAGTTCCAGCTGATGGGCGCGGGGCGGGCCGGAGATGTCGCCGTAACGCACCGACGTGGTGGCGGTGACGGTACCGCCCAGCGCGGTGACGTGCTCGGTGCGCGCCTGAAGCGCCTCGGCCAGCCAGCTCCACGCCACTTCCGGCAGCAACGGGTCGACGGCCTCGTGCGAGTCCAGGTCGGCCTGGATGTAGGCGACCATGCGCATGGTGCCGTCCCAGGCGTCGGAGCCGTCCGGGTCGTACAACAGGATCAGCCGACCGAACGCGTCGCCCTCGGACCGCTCCGGGACGATGTCCATTTCGGGGTGCTTGACCTCGGCGCCCAGCGCGTAGCTGTAGGGCGCCAGCCGCTGCGGCGGGCGGATGGGGCCGAGCTCGATTTCCGGCCGCACGGTGACGGCGTTCATCGCGGCGACCGCCTCGCGGAAGGGGGCCGGTTCGGCAGAGGTCATGCGCGCTGCTCCTTCACCCCGCTGCGCTCGCATCGTCGTCAGCGCGGGTCACAGCGTTCGACGGTAGACCTATCGGCCGACACGCCGCGACAGGCGCGCCGCTTTTTGGGTCGTGTCGGCACTTAGGCCTACTTAGGTCTGGGGGCCGGTCTGGGGGCCGACAAATCGCGCGGGGCGCTTCTCGCGATGCGCGGCCAGCCCCTCTTGCACGTCGGGGCCGCTAAATCCGAGGAACTCCAGGCCAAGCGACGTTTCGAAGGCGGGCGCGAACATGCGGTACCAGTGATTGAGGCTGTGCTTGGTCCAGCGGATCGCGTTTTGGGCGCCGACCGCCAGATTCCCGGCGAGGCGGGTCGCGGTCTCGAGCACCTCGTCGTCGTCCACGCAGGTCGACACCAGGCCGATGCGCTCGGCCTCCTCGCCGGAGAGCGTCTCGCAGGTCAGCAGGTAGTACTTGGCCTTGGCCATGCCGACCAGCAGCGGCCAGCAGATCGCGGCGTGGTCACCGGCCGCCACCCCGAGCTTGGTGTGGCCGTCGATGATCTTCGCGGTGCGGCCCGCCACCGAGATGTCTGCGAGCAACGCCACCACCAGACCCGCGCCGACGGCCGGGCCGCGAATCGCCGAAACCACCGGCTTGTCGAAGTTGACCAGGTTGAGCACCAGGTCGCGGGCCTCGCGCAAGATGCGAATCCGGCCCTCGTAGTCGCCGATGGTTTCGTCGATCAGCTCGAAGCTGCCCCCGGAGGAGAACGCTTTGCCTTCGCCTCGGACCAGGACGACACGCACGGCGGGATCGCGGTCGATCACCGGCCAGACATCGGCGAGGTCCCGGTGCATCTGCGGCCCGACCGAATTCAGCCCGGGCGCGTCGAGAATCAGATTCAGCACGCCTTCTTGACCAGGTTTGTCGCTGGGTTCGCAGCGCAGGCTGGGGAACTCGTCATAGGTGACCGGCACGCTCGTTGATGTTACGCAAAAGTCGATCGCCGCCCATGGCAGCATTGAATCCAATGAGTACCCGTCGCGACCTTCCCCAGTCGCCGTATCTGGCCGCCGTTACCGGCCGCAAACCCCGCCGGATGCCGGTGTGGTTCATGCGGCAGGCCGGCCGCTCGCTGCCCGAATACCGGGCGCTGCGCGAACGGCACAGCATGCTGGCGGCCTGCCTCGACCCCGAGGTGGCCTGCGAGATCACGCTGCAGCCGGTACGCCGCCACGACGTCGACGCGGCGATCCTGTTCTCCGACATCGTGGTGCCGCTGCGCGCGGCCGGCGTCGACCTGGACATCGTCGCGGACGTCGGTCCGGTGATCGCGGACCCGGTGCGCACCGACGCCGATGTCGATGCTCTGAAACCCCTTGACCCACAAGCGATTCAGCCGGTCTGCCAGGCGGTTTCACTGTTGGTCGGCGCGTTGGGTGAGGTGCCGCTGATCGGTTTCGCCGGCGCGCCTTTCACGTTGGCGTCCTACCTGGTGGAAGGTGGTCCCAGCCGCAACCACGCCCGCACCAAAGCGATGATGCTGGCCGAACCGGCCACCTGGCATGCGTTGATGTCCAAGCTGACCGACCTCACCGTCGCGTTCCTGCGCGGTCAAATCGACGCCGGGGTGGACGCCATTCAGATGTTCGACTCGTGGGCGGGAACATTGTCGCTCGCCGACTACCGCTCCTACGTGTTGCCGCACAGCGCCCGGGTGTTCGCCACGCTGGCCGAATACGGCGTGCCGATGACGCACTTCGGGGTCGGGACGGCCGAGCTGCTGGGCGCGATGTCGGAAGCCCTTCTTTCGGGCCGAAATCCGGGGCCGGGAAGGGTGGTCGGGGTGGACTGGCGAACCGCGCTGACCGACGCCGTCGCGCGGGTTGAACCGGGCATCGCGCTGCAGGGCAACCTCGATCCCGTGGTGCCGCTGGCGGGCTGGCCGGTGGTGGAACGCGCCGCGCGGGCCGTCGTCGACGACGGGCGCCGCGCCGTCGATGCCGGCGCGGCCGGCCACGTGTTCAATCTCGGCCACGGCGTGCTGCCAGAGACCGATCCCGGCGTGCTGACCGACCTGGTGTCGCTGGTCCACTCGCTATGAGCGCGCGCTCGTATTGTGTTGTGGGCGGCGGAATCTCGGGATTGACGGCGGCCTACCGGCTACGCGCGGCCGTCGGCCGTGCCGGTCATGACGCGGCCATCACGTTGTTCGATCCGGCCGACCGGCTCGGCGGAATCTTGCGCACCGAGCGCGTCGGCGGACAGCCGATGGACATCGGTGCCGAGGCGTTCGTGCGGCGCCGGCCGGAGGTGCCGGCGCTGCTGGCCGAGCTGGGCCTGTCGGGCCGCCAACTCGCCACCACCGGCGCCCGGCCACTGATCTACAGCCGGCAACGGCTGCATCCGCTGCCGGCGGACACGGTCGCCGGGATTCCGTCGTCGGCGGCGTCGGTGGCCGGACTGGTCGATGACGCCACGGTCGCGCGGATCGACGCCGAGCCATCCCGTCCTTTCGGCTGGCAACCGGGCAGCGATCCCGCGGTGGCCGAACTGGTGGCCGACCGGTTCGGCGAGCAAGTTGTTTCCCGGTCGGTGGACCCGCTGCTGAGCGGGGTGTACGCGGGCTCGGCGGCGACGATCGGACTGCGCGCCGGCGCTCCCAGTGTGGCGGCTGCGCTGGATCGCGGCGCCGCCGGCTTGACCGACGCGGTACGGCAGGGACTCCCGCCGGCCGGCGGCGGGCCGGTGTTCGGCGCGATCGACGGCGGCTACCAGGTGCTGATCGACGAGCTTGTCACCCGCAGCGGGTTGCGGTGGGTGCAGGCCGCGGTGACCGGGCTGGAACCCGGCTGGGAGCTTCACGACGACACCGGCGGCCACTGGCATGCCGACGCGGTGATCCTGGCCATTCCGGCCCCGCGCTTGGTGCGGCTCGTCGAGAGCCTGGCCCCGCGCAGCGCCGCCGCCGCGAACAGGATCGGCAGCGCGTCGTCGGTGGTGGTGGCGCTGGCAGTGCCGGCCGAGACCCCGTTCCCGCAGAACTCCGGCGTGCTGGTGGCGAGCGGCGAGCCGTTGCATGCCAAGGCGATCACCCTGTCGTCACGAAAATGGGGGGCCCGGGGTGACACGCAGCTGCTGCGGCTGTCGTTCGGCCGGTTCGGAGACTCGCTGGCATCGCGCGCTTCTGATGGCGCGCTGCTGGCCTGGGCGGTCGATGACCTGGCCGCGGTGTTCGGTCTGGCCGTCGACCCTATCGATGTCCGGGCGCAGCGCTGGATCGACGCGATGCCACAGTACGGCCCCGGCCATGCGGATCTTGTCGCGCAAGTGCGGTCCGGCTTGCCCCCGGGGCTGGCCGTGGCCGGCAGCTACCTCGACGGCATCGGGGTGCCGGCGTGCATCGGTGCGGCCGGGCGCGCGGTAACGAGAGTCCTCGAGGGCATCGACACCGAAGTGGCACGATAGGTTTCATGGCCAAACTGGACTACGACGCTCTGAACGCGACACTTCGCTATTTGATGTTCTCGGTGTTCTCGGTGCGGCCGGGCGAGCTCGGCCAGGAGCGCGACGCCGTAATCGACGACGCGTCGACCTTTTTCAAGCTGCAGGAGGAACGCGGCGTCGTAGTGCGCGGCCTCTACGACGTGGCGGGCCTGCGCGCCGACGCCGACTTCATGATCTGGACCCACGCCGCACGCGTCGAGGCTTTGCAGGCGACCTACGCCGATTTCCGGCGCACCACGATGCTGGGACGGGCCAGCTCGCCGGTGTGGAGCAGCGTGGCGCTGCACCGGCCGGCCGAGTTCAACAAGAGTCATATCCCGGCGTTTCTGGCCGGCGAGGAGCCCGGCGCCTACGTCTGCGTGTATCCGTTCGTGCGGTCCTACGAGTGGTACCTGTTGCCCGACGAGGAACGCCGCCGCATGCTCGCCGAGCACGGCATGGCCGCCCGCGAGTACAAGGACGTCCGGGCCAACACGGTGCCGGCGTTCGCGCTTGGCGACTACGAATGGATCCTGGCCTTCGAGGCGCCCGAGTTGGACCGCATCGTCGACCTGATGCGTGAACTGCGCGCCACCGACGCACGGCGGCATACCCGCGCGGAGACGCCGTTCTTCACCGGGCCGCGGGTTCCGGTCGAGCAGCTGGTGAACTCGCTGCCGTAAGCCAGCAGACACGAAGGGGAGCACATGACAACCGAGTTCGACCCGACGGATCCCACGCGCTTCGAGGAGATGTACCGCGACGAGCGGATCCAGCACGGCCTGCCCGCCGCGACACCGTGGGACATCGGCGGTCCGCAGCCAGTGGTCCAGCAGTTGGTGGCGCTGGGTGCGATCAAGGGTGAGGTGCTGGACCCGGGCACCGGCCCGGGTCACCATGCCATCTACTACGCGTCGAAGGGCTACTCGGCCACCGGCGTCGACGGGTCGGCGGGAGCTCTGGAGCGGGCCCGGGAGAACGCGCGGAAGGCCGGGGTGTCGGTGGACTTCCAGCTGGCCGACGCCACCAAGCTGGAGGGGCTGGACGGCCGGTTCGACACCGTCGTCGACTGCGCCTTCTACCACACCTTCAGCACCGCGCCCGAGCTACAGACGTCCTACGTGCAGGCGCTGCGGCGGGCGACCAAGCCCGGTGCGCGCCTGTACATGTTCGAGTTCGGCGCACACGACGTCAACGGTTTCACGATGCTGCGGTCGTTGTCGGAGAGCGACTTCCGCGACGTGCTGCCGGTCGGAGGCTGGGAGATCACTTACCTCGGAACGACGACCTACCAGGTCAACATGAGCGCCGAGACGATCCAGATGATGGCCGCGCGAAATCCTGACATGGCCGAGCACGCGGAGAGCCTGCTTGAGCGGTTCCGCGCGATGGAGCCATGGCTGGTCAACGGCAGGGTGCATGCCCCGTTCTGGGAAGTTCACGCCACCCGGGTGGACTGACGCGTGACGCCCCACCCGTCACTCGAGTCACGCGAGGTTGGGATATGGTCGTTTGCCCGCCTCCGAGCGACAAATTCGGCGGCGCCGCGCGGGTCGGGCCGTTAGGGAACTAAGCCTCTGCCGGAACCAGCTTCAACGAGATCGAGTTGATGCAGTAGCGCAGGTCCGTCGGCGTGGGATAGCCCTCGCCGGCGAACACGTGGCCCAGGTGGCTGTGGCAGTTGGCGCACAGCACTTCGGTACGCGTCATCCCCATCGAATCGTCGGAACGCAGGATCACCGCATCGGAGCTCGACGGGTCGAAAAACGACGGCCAGCCGCAATGCGACTCGAATTTCTCACGGCTGCGGAACAATTCGGCGCCACAGGCCCGGCACTGGTATACGCCTTGGGTTTTGGTGTCGGTGTATTCACCGGTGAACGGCCGCTCGGTGCCGGCGCGGCGCAGCACGTCGAACTCCTGCGGGGTGAGCTTCTTGCGCCACTCGTCGTCCGACAGTTGCACCTTGGGACGCGACGAGTCACTGGTCATTAGCGCCACTCCTGTTCATCGCTTCGCTTTGCATCGTCGGCGGCGCGGGACATGCGTCCACGCTAGCCCGGATGGCGGTGACCCGTCCCCCGCAAGCGGGTGGGGGTACCTCCCACTTGTGGGGGCGTACCCCCAGCGCCCGGCTCCGCCGCGCTTGCGATCACCGCGGGGCGCTCCCGCTCGGCCGTCAGCCAGGCCGGATCGATGCCGTCGTCCAGCCGGTTTTCGGCCTTCGCGTCCAGATAGCGGAAGTAGAGCACGCTGAACACCACGATCGACACCAGCGACCACCCGTAGGTGATCTTCAAGTATTCCAGCGCGCGGCCCCACCGCATCCAGTTGAAGAGCAGCCAGCGGTCCAGCGTCATGAAGCCGTAGATCCCCAGCCACGCCGGCCAGTTGCGGATCAGCGAGTTGGGCAGCACGACCGTCATCAGGAACGGGAACAGCATCATCGAGTAGTAGCCCTGGGCCAGCGACAGCACCAGCCACGACCACAGCAGCAGCACCCCGGACGAGCAGGTGAACCAGAACAGCTGGTCGCGGGTGCGGTAGTAGCGGTAGAGCAGCCACAGGCTGCCGATGGCCAGCGCGGTGAACAGCAGCCGCAGGAAGACGATCAGCCACGTCGGCAAGCCGAAGTAGACACCGTTGCCCTCGATCGAGCTGTTGAAGTAGTCACGGGTGCCCAGGATGTAGGGCACCGTATGGGTGAAGAAGTCCATCGGGTGGCTGACCAACGGCAGCGCGGCCAGGTTGATGACGACTGGAAGCGCGACGGCAGGCACCAGCGCCCGCCACTGGCGATTCAGCAACAGCAGCAACAGCAGGGGACCGAGCACGGGTTTGAGCACCAGCGTCAGCCCGATCGCACAGCCGGCCCACCACTGATGGGGGGCCCCGTTGGCTTTGGAGTTGGTTTTGGAGTTGGTTTTGGAGCCGTCGATCAGCCACCGCAGGAACAGCACCTCCAGCAGCAGGATGCAGCCGTTGATGTTGGTGAAGACCAGCGTGTTGGTCACGGTCTCGGTGCAGAACATGGCCAGCAGCAGGGCCGGCGCCGCCACCGAAGACAGCGTGTAGTTGAACATCCGCAGCATCAGATACCAGGCAATCAGGATGGCCACGGTGTTGATCAGGATGAACAGATAGCGCGACGGCGCGAACGGCAGGTATCCGAACGGCGCCATCAGCAGCGTGCCGCCGGGCGGGTACAGGTAGTGCGGGTCGACGTAGTCGAAGTGCTCGTTGTAGATGTCCCAGCCGCGCCGGAAGTTCAGGACCGCCCGGTAGACCGGCTTGAAGTCGTCGGTGATGTTGCCGTTGGTCGTGATCACAATGCTGCGGTGCAACACCGACAGGATGGCCGCCGGCCATAACGCCAACTTCACCACGGTCGACGTGCTCTGCGGGCCGGTGCGGGGACGGAACGCGGCCAGCAGCCAGTCGCGCAGGCCGGTTCGGGTCGAGTCAGCTGCCGTCACCAGCGCACCGTACACCGGGGCTCGCGCTAGGCGACGATGCGGCCGCATGGCGGTTGAGCAAAAGCCGGACAGTCCGGGCCGGGCCCTGATATCAGGCGGGGCAGTACGTATCGGTTCCGGGCAGCTTGCCGGTGTCCAGATAGCTGATCAGCGGCGGGACGGCACAGCTCGAATAGATGCTGGCGCCGTGGCCGATGCCCTGCCACATCACCCGTTTACTGGCCGCGCTGGCGTTGATGATGGTGGCGGCCGTCGCGGCTACCGCTTCCGAGCCCACGATCGGGTCGTTCTGCACACCCAGCAACAGCACGTCGATCTTGAGGTCCTTCGGCGGTTGCGGCGCCGAACCGGTGGGCCAGTGCAAGCATTTGACCAGGTTGAGCGCGGCGACCGTGCCGAACTGCGGATAGAGCTTCCCCCAGGCGACCACCAGTTCGCGAACCCGGTCCGGGGTGGGGCGGTTGAGCGCGTCGCTGCAAGCGTTGACGAACTGGCCGTCCGAATCCAGGGTTGCGTCGGCGTGGTTGATCAAGTTGTTCAGCTGGTTGGTATCGCCGGACCGGGCCGATGCCAGCGCGTTGGCCAGGTTCGTGGTGGCGTTGACGCGGCCGCCGGAGGGGTAGCCCAACGCGGCGGTGATGGCGTTGGCGACTTGCGCCACCGATGCACCGCCGGGCCCTTTGCCGCTGCGTGCGGCGGCCAGCAGCGCGCTGACGGCGCCCTTCGGATCGGGACCCAGGGCGCAGTTCACCGCGATGCACTGCGCGGCGAACGCATCGAGTGCGGCCTGCTGGCCCTTGGCCTGTTGCTCGGCCGCGGTTTCGGCGTTGGCGCCCAACGCAATCGGGGAGTCGAGGATCAGTCGGGCGACCTTGTCGGGACGCGATGAGGCGTAGGACAGCGCCACTTGGGCGCCGTTGCCGATTCCGACGAGCGCGAGTGCGGGTACGTCCCAGAGGTTGCGCAGCCGCTCGAGATCGGAAGCGGCGTGCGAGTTGTCGTAGGCGGTGTCGCCTGCCGGCGCGAGGGCGTCGGTGCAGCCCGTGGTGGCGGTATTCGAGACTTCGGACAGGTTGGCCACCGGATCGTCGCCCGACTGGAACTGCGACTGATCCTGCATCTGTTGGCGGTCGAAGTGAGCGCGGCAGTCGATCGGGGTGGACATGCCGATACCGCGACGGTCGATAGCCACGATGGGGTGGGTGCGCAGCACGTCGGCGCCCGCCTGGGACAGCCAGACCGGCAGCTGCGTCGACGACGGCAGGTCGGAGCCGGTGGTTAAGACGAGCGGCCCGGCGTCGTGCGGGGTCTGGCTGGAGCGGGCGCGGACCGCGCCGATGCTGACCGTCCCCGTCCCGCCGTTGACGTCGAGGTCGGCGTCGTAGTTCGCGCATTCCAGCCGGACGCCGGGTGCGGCGGCCACGCCCGCGTCAGCGAACAGCCGCGACGTGCAGTCCTGCCACGCCAGGTCGTTCTTGGGGGCGGCGATCGGCGGTGGACCGGAGGCCGGCGGCTTGGTTGTCGCCACGCCTTGTGGCCGGGCGCCGGAGTTGGTCGCAAAGCGCGGGTCTGCGGCCAGGCCCGGGACGCAGCCGGCCAGCAACGCGGTCACCGCGAGCAGAATCGTCGCGGACGTGAGGTGCCGACTCATGCCGACCACAGTAACCAGTCCGCTCGGCCTGACGAGCGTCACGCCAGCGTGGTGTTGGCGTGCGAGCGTTCCGCCGGGCCTGACGAGCGTCACGCCAGCGTGGCGTTGGCGTGCGAGCGTCACGCCAGCGTGGCGTTGGTGGGTGGCGGGCCGCGCGGGTCAGGCTTTGATATAGCGCGTGTACAGGTAACCGGCATCGTCGGTGAGAACCTGGGCGCAGCGCATCGGGGTTTGCACCTGGCCGGGGCCGGTCGCGATACGCCGGGCCAGGCCGGCGACGAGATAGGGCGCGATCGTCAAACACAGCTCGTCGAGCAGGTCGCGCTCGACGAACGAGCCGAGCAGCATCGGCCCACCCTCGGTCAGGACGCGGCGCAGGCCCCGGGCCTTAAGGGCCGACAACAACGCGGCCTCGTCCACGCTGCCGGGATCGTCACCAGAGCAGTCGACCACCTCGGCCAGGCCGGCCAGCAGATGGCGCGTCTCATCGCAGACCGCCGTGCAGGTACACACCAACGGGGGCACCTCGGTCCGGGTGAACACGCCCATATCCCGGTCCAGGCGGCCCGACTTGGTGACGATCGCCAGTTGCGGGACTTCGCTTTGTCCCCGTGCTTGTCGCTGCTGGCGCTGTGACACGGCCAGGTGTGCGCCGGAATAACCCTCGATCCGCACGGTGCCCGCGCCGACGACCACGACGTCGGCGAGTCCACGCAGCATGTTGAAGATAAATCGGTCACCCGGACCGCCGAGTGTGCCGCTGGTGCCTTCGACGGTGGCGCCCCCGTCCACGCTGGCGATGAAATTCGCCCGCACCCAGACCCCGTCCAGTTCGGCCGGATAGCCATACAGCCGGGTGAGTTCGCGGTCGTCGAGCCGGCGCCCCGATTCGAGCAGCTTCAGCGGTGTCCCGGCGGCTCGGCCGGCTGCAGAGCCAGCTTCAAGATCAGGCATGAACTTGATTGCAGCACGCCACTACAGTGCCAGCATGCACGGGTCCGCTTCTTCCGGCGCCGCCGACGGTTCCCGGCCGGTGGGCCACCTGGTGGATCGGCATCCGACCGCGTCGCCGGAGCGGCTGATCGCCCAACTCAAGCCGCCGCCGACGTTCGCCGATGTGGCCTTCGCGACGTATCGCCCTGACCCGGCGGAGCCGACCCAGGCCGCCGCGGTCGCGGCCTGTCAGGACTTCTGCCGGCAGGCCGTCGAGCGCCGGGAGGGCCGCAAGAAGCTGTTCGGCAAGCGGGCGGTGCTACCCGGCGTCGGGCTGTACCTGGACGGCGGGTTCGGCGTGGGCAAGACCCACCTGTTGGCCTCGGCCTACTACCAGTTGCCCAGTGGCGGGCCGGACGGCCGTCCCAAGGCGTTCGCGACATTCGGGGAGCTCACCCAGCTGGCCGGGGTGTTCGGCTTCGTCGAATGCATCGATCTGCTGGCCGATTACACGGCGGTCTGCATCGACGAGTTCGAGCTGGACGATCCGGGCAACACCACGCTGATCTCGCGGATGCTCTCGCAACTGGTCGAACGGGGTGTGTCGGTGGCCGCCACCTCCAACACGCTGCCCGAGCAGCTGGGCGAGGGCCGGTTCGCCGCCCAGGATTTTCTGCGTGAGATCAACACGCTGGCGAGGATTTTCACCACCGTGCGAATCGAGGGACCGGACTACCGGCACCGCGACCTGCCGCCGGCGCCCCAGCCGTTGTCCGACGAGGAGGTCGCCGCGCGCGCGGCCGGCGCCCCGGGGGCGACGCTGGACGACTTCGACGCGCTGTGCGCGCACCTGGCCACCATGCACCCGTCGCGGTATCTCACCCTGATCGAGGGTGTGACAGGGGTGTTCTTGACCGGCGTGCACGGCATCGACGACCAGAACGTGGCGCTGCGGCTGGTCTCGCTGACCGACCGGCTGTATGACACCGGCATCCCGGTGGTGGCTTCCGGGGCGAAACTGGACACCATCTTCAGCGAGGAGATGCTGGCAGGTGGTTACCGGAAGAAGTACCTGCGGGCCACTTCTCGGCTGCTGGCGCTGACCTCATTTGGGTAAGCCGGACTCAACGCAGCTCCCGAACCATGACATAGTCGTCCTCGCGGCGCGTTCCCACTTGAAATGTTCTGGTGCCGTGGACCTTGAACCCGCTCTTGAGGTAAAAGCGTTGTGCGCGTTGGTTTCTCTGGTGGACGCCCAACCACAGGCAGCGGACCTGCCATTCGGCGCCGGTCGCCAGCGTGGCATCCATCAACGCCGTCGACACCCCGGCGCCGTGGTAGTCGGGCAGCAGGTACAGCTTGGACAGCTCGGCGGCCGGGCGCACTTCGACGGCGCGCTGCACGTCTGCGTCTTCGGCGACACCGCGAATCAGCATGGCGTAACCGATAATCCGGCCCTCTTGCCGTGCGGTGAGAATCGCACGGTGCGGATCGGCCAGATACTGTGCGAACCGCGTCGCGGACAGGTTGGTATCGATGAACGACGCGATGTTCTCAGGATGGACGGACGGCGGGCATGCCAACGGAAACGTGCGCGCGGCAACCGCAGCGAGCTCTTCGGTATCGACGGAATCGGCCGTGGCGATCTGTACGGCTAGCGTCAGAGGTTCCACTGAGCGAGGTGCTGGCCCGTCTTCTTGTCCAGCAGCACGACGTTGGAGACCCGGTCGCGGTAGGCGTCCCAATACACTTCGCCGCGCACAATCGATCCTTGTGGCGCATTGACGATCACGTTGTCCAGCGCGTCGGGGGCACCGGATGCCCGGGGCTTGTAGGCGTCGGCGAACGGCGTCACGCCGTCGAAGCTGAAGTTGGTCGCCATGATGAAGGAGTTCGGCACCCGGACCGCGTGGATCGCCACGTCGGCGCGCTCGACCGTGCTGTCCGGAAAGCTCTTGAACGGCACGCCCTCGCGCGTGTAGCCGAATCCCGGCGGCGGGTCGCACGGCTCAACGCTGCTGACGGTTACGTCTGCGACGTAGTCGCCGGTGTCGACGCGGAGGGTGTCACCGATGCGGCCGATCGGCGCGTCGCCGGCATGCGCGCGGGGAGCCGCAAAGCCGCCGGCGATGACGGCCGCGGCGGCGACAAGGAACGTGGTCATGGCGATCAGCCAGCGGTGCATCGTTGCCTCCTGGGCTCCCTTTTTGGGGACCTTCGCATGATTGCACACGCGCCAAGGCGAAGGGGAGGGGTTGGGAGCAGGCGCGTTTAGCCGTCTTTGTCGGCTTTGCCGCCGGTGATGGATTCGAGCGATTCGATCAGGTCGACCTCGGCGCGTTCCTTGTCGACGCCGGATCGGTGCAGCGGTCCGGCACCGTCTTCGAGTTCGAGCAGCGCCAGCAGCATGTGTTCGGTGCCAATGTAGTTGTGGCCGAGCCGAAGTGCTTCGCGGAAGGTCAGCTCAAGTACCTTGCGCGCCGGGCCGCTGAACGGGATGAGCTCGGGTGGCTCGGCACCGGCCGGCGGCAGATTAACGGCCGCCCGCACGGCCTCGGCGTCGACCTGCTGTTTGTCCAGGAGCATGGTCGCCAGCGCGGCGGGAACACCGAGCACTCCGAGCAACAGGTGATCGGGTGTGATTTCGCTGTTGGCGGCGTCGCGGGCGATGTTCTGGGCGGCGACCACCGCGTTGCGGGCGCGCGGCGTGAAGCGCCCGAAACCCTGATCGGGGTCCACCGTGGTGGCCTCGGCTCGCGGGACGAAGCGCTTTTGCGCCGCCTGCTTGGTGACGCCCATGCTTTTGCCGATGTCGGTCCAGGAGGCGCCCGAGCGGCGCGCCTGATCGACGAAGTGCCCGATCAAGTGGTCCGCGACCTCGCCCAGATGCTCGGCGGCCAGCACGGCGTCGGCGAGTTGGTCCAGCGCGTTGCTGTGCACCTTTTTGATGGTGGTGATCATCTCGTCCAGGCGGACCGGATAGGCGATGGGCGTGGGCTCTGACATGCCGTCAACACTAGGTTGACGTTGGCCGAGTGTCAACCTAGGGTTGACGTGTACTGGGGTCGGTGTTGCTCGGTGTTGCCACGTCCGGATCGTGTTGGTGCACCACGTCATTCGCGGTCTCTCCGCACGAGGTGCGGGTTCGTCGCCGCTCTGGGACGATCGGGGGGCCATGAGATTGCTCCTGACGCTGACCAGCCTTGCCGCCATGATCGGCATGGCTGTGCCCGCGCACGCCGATAGCACCGATGACGCATTCCTCGCCACGGTCAGGGCGGCCGGCATCACCTTTCCGGACCCGGGACGCGCAATATCGGCGGGCAAATGGGTGTGCAAAATGGCCGACGAGGGCAACCAGCTGGCGGATATCGTCAAGACGGTCGAAGCCCGCAACCCCGGGCTCACTACGGAAAATGCCGCCAAGTTCTCCGCGATCGCGGCCAATACGTACTGCCCCAATAAGCTGCCGGCCAATGGCGTGCAGGGTGGCAGCCGCTCGTAGCCGCAGTGAGCGGTCCAGGCTGTCCATCTCCGGCGGCCGTCAACCCTGCATTGACGTTTGCCGGGCACGTGTTTGTGATCAAATTTTTACACTGCCGCTACCGGGGACGTGTCGACGAAACGTTTCGTCAACATTTCGCGCTTAGTGTGCTGCCCACAAGACCAGCCACAACCAGCCTTGGGAGGAAGCAAATTTGGACTTTCTTCAGGGGCAGTTGATTGATCCGCTTAGCAATGTCCTGAATACGCACGTCCTCATTTTTTTGCTCATCTCGGTTGGCGTCTATTTCACGCTGCGGACCCGGTGTATTCAGATTCGCTACTTCGGGCGCATGTTTCGCCAGCTCCGCAGATCCCACCGCCAAAACGGTGGGATCTCTTCCTTCCAGGCATTCTGCGTCGGATTGGCGTCGCGGGTGGGCACCGGGAACATCGCCGGTGTCGCCATCGCGCTCACGGTAGGGGGACCGGGCGCGATCTTTTGGATGTGGGTGGTGGCCGCGGTCGGCATGGCGACCGCGATGATCGAGGCCACGCTCGGCCAGATCTTCAAAGTCCGGGCGAATGACGGTGCCTTCCGGGGCGGCCCGGCGTTTTACATCCAGCGCGGACTGAACTCGCGGCTGGGCGGCATCGTCTTTGCCCTGCTGCTGGTGGTCGCGTTCTCGACCGCATTCAACATGGTGGAGACCAACGCGGTCAGCGGCGTCTTGAAGTCATCGCATGGCATCGACATCCGTTGGACGACAGTGGGCCTGGCGGTGCTGGCGGCGCCGGTGTTGTTCGGCGGGGTGCGCAGGGTCGCCGCGTTCGCAGGGAAGGTGCTGCCCACGGTTGCGGCGGTCTATACCTTGCTGGCGCTCGCGATTGTGGCGGTCAACATCAACGAGCTGCCGGGAATGATCGAGGAGATCATCGGCGGCGCATTCGGAATCAAGCAGCTGGCGGGCGGTTTTGGCGGCGGCATCGCCGTGGCGATGCTTACCGGGGTGAAGCGGGGCCTGTTCGCCTGTGAGGCGGGGTTGGGCAGTTCGCCCAACATTGCCGGCGCCGCGACCGTGTCACATCCGGTGGAGCAGGGCCTGATCCAGTCGCTCGCGGTTTTCATCGACACCATGGTGATCTGCACCGCGACGGCGTTCATCGTGCTGGCGTCGGCACCGGAGCTCTACGATCCGGCTCACCCGCGTGAGGTTGCCGGTGCGAGCCTTACCGAGCAGGCGATCGCCGCGGACCTCGGTTCGTGGTCCACCGTATTGATGACCGCGGTCGTGTTCTTCTTTGCGTTCTCCTCGGTGCTGAGCAACTACGTGATCGCCGAGGCCAACCTGTTCTTCCTGGGCGGTCGCCGTTGGGCGATCGGCATCTTGAAGCTGGTGACGCTGGGCTCGATCGTGTTCGGGGCGTTGTCCAAGCTCACGCTGGTCTGGTCGCTCGCGGATCTGGCGATGGCGCTGATGGCCATCGCCAACCTGGTCTCGATTTGCCTGCTGGGCAAGTGGGCGTTTGCGGCGATCAAGGATTACCACCGTCAGGTTATGCAGGGTAAGGATCCGGTCTTTGTGGCCAGCCGCGCCGACCTGCCCGGCTTTCTCGACGGCGGCATCTGGGAAATCCCACAGCGTCGCCAGGTCGGCGCGTTGCCGGGGTCTACGCCGGTCAGTCGGCCGCAGTGGTTGGCACGAGCCTCACGGGCGGCTTAGAGCTGTCTCGAGGCCAGTTCGCGGCACCGATGCATGCTCGCCCTGGCCGCTGGTGCTGCGTTTTGGGACAATCACGGCGAGATGACACGCCCATTGCTGCCCGAAGGACCTGACCGGCGAGGGGCGAGCTCCCAAACCGGTTGGTCGTGGCCAGGCCGCTGATGCCGTGGGGCGCCGCGGTTCAGACCTGGCATCTGGACCTGACCTCCGCGACGGTAATCGCGCTGCTGGCGACCGCATACGCGCTGAGCTACCGGCGCGCGCGGGGAAGCGGGCAAGCGGTGGAACCCGCGCGGGCGGCATGCTTTGGTGTTGGCATCGTGCTGTGGGCGCTGGCCACGATAAGCGCGATCGGCGCCTACGCCTATGTCCTGTTCTGGGTGCGCGCGCTGCAGGTACTGCTGCTGATTTATGTGGTGCCGTTCTTTATCGCCCAGGGTAAGCCGGTCACCGTGCTGCGCGACGGGATGGGCCCGGCCGGCCGTGACCGCGTTGATCGCCTGTTGGCGACCCGGTTCGCCCGGGTGTTCGCGCACCCGTTGACGACCTCGGTGGCGATGCTGGCCACGCCGTGGCTGCTCTATCTGACGCCTTGGTATACCGCGGCGCTGCGCAGCGAATGGATCGGTGCGCCCACTCGAATCTTGTTGGTAACAATCGGTTTTAGTTATTTCTATGCCAGGCTGCAAGCAGATCCGGTGCCCCGCAAGTACTCTCAGCTGATCTCGTTGCTGATCTCGGTCGCCGAAGCCCTTGGCGACGGGGTCCTGGGGTTGGTCATCTGGCAGGGCTCCTTGATCGCGCCGGAGTATTACGCTGCGCTGCACCGCTCCTGGGGCCCGGATCAGCGGCTGGATCAGACCATCGGCGCCGGTGTGCTGTGGATCCTCGGAGACGTGGTGGGGGTGCCGTTTGTGCTGCTGCTGATGCGTGCCCTGGGCCGCGACGAAAAGGCGCATGCGGTCCAAGTCGATGCCGAGCTGGACACGGCGGAAGCGGAAGCGGCCGAGGGCGAAACCGCCGGGGCATCGGGATTGTGGTGGGAGAACGACCCACAACTGCGCGAGCGATTCCGCCGCGGCTGACCCGCTGACCCGCGGCGCTCGCTACGCGCCAAAGTGCCGCTGTCACTGCCGAAATTTGAAATTAATATGATTTGTGCTCAGTCGCTCGAGGAGTCCGCTATGTTGCCCGAGACGCCGGCAATTCTGGCCGCACCCCTAAGGAGCCCATGGTGATGAAGGTGTCCGCGATGGCAGCGAGCTTGGCTGCGAGCACGCTGATGGTTGCTGCGGCAGTTACCGGGTGCGGAAACGACAAATCGTCAAGCCCGTCGTCGTCGACGTCATCGTCGGCGTCGACCTCTGCTGCGTCGCCGACTTCGTCCGCGGCACCTACATCGAGCACACCCGCCGCACAGCCGGGGGACTACAGCGGCTTGCTCATCAAGGCGACCGACATCGTCGTCCCGGGCGATACCTTCACCCAAGCGCAGACGCTGCCGGCCAACCCGGCGGGCATTGAAGGCGTGTTCATGAATCAGGGCGGTACTCGCAAAGTCGACATCACGATCTATGTCTATCCCGATGCCGCCAGTGCCTCACAGGCGCTCGACCAGAGCGTCAAGGCAATTCCCGAACTGGCAGTGAAGGCCCCGACCTCGCCGATCGACGTGGGCACCGGCGGCCAGATGGCTGTGGGCCCGTCGCCCGACGGCTCCAAAGCGAAAGCGATCGTGATGTTCACCGAGGGCAAGGCGTTTGCGGTTCTCGAGTTCGAGAGCCCGTCGAACGATCCGGTGCAATCGGACTTCGCTTCGGATCTCGGGCGGAAGCAGGATGCGGCCATCAAGGCGGGACTGCCCGCGTGAACGACATCCGGTGGTCGGGCCGATGAGAGCGGGGCTGGCCGCAGCCGCGGCGCTCGGTGCTGCAGGTTTGTTGGGAGCCGGCGGCGCGCGGGCGTTGGCCGCGCGTATCGAGCAGAACCCGGACCCCTTTCCGCGCGAGCGGCTGCTGGCCGAACCCGAGGGCGACGAGACGCTGATCACCCGCCCCGACGGGACGGTGCTGCGCGCCTTGGATGCCGGCCAAGGGCCGCCGGTGGTCCTCGTCCACGGCTACACCGCCTCTCTCGCCGAGTGGAACGTCGTGTGGGACGAGCTGCTGGCCCGGGGCTTTCGCGTCATCGCGTTCGACCAGCGTGGGCACGGGCGTTCCACGCTCGGCGCCGACGGCATTGGATCTGAGCCCATGGCGGACGACATCGCAGCGGTGCTGCGGCACTTCGACGTTCGCGACGGTGCGCTCGTCGGACACTCGATGGGCGGATTCGTCTCGATCCGCGCCATGATCGATCACCCCGACCTGGCGCAGCGGCTGAGGGGACTCGTGCTGTTCGCCACCTGGGCGGGCCGGGTCCTGGATGGGGCGCCGCAGAACCGGCTGCAGATCCCACTGCTGGAACGTGGTCTCCTGCAACGGTTTCTGCTCAGCAAGTCCTTTGCGGTGCTGTTCGGTGCCGCCCAATGCGGATCGCGCCCCTCGCCGGCAATTATCTCGGCGTTTCTCGAGGGCTTCCACCAACACCTCGATGACCACGGACCGCTGACACCGATCGTGCGGGCCTTCGTGCGCGAAGACCGCTACCCGCGGCTGGGTGAGATCGCGGTGCCGACCGTGGTGATGGTCGGCTCGGCGGATCGCACCACGCCACCCATGCACTCGTGCCGGCTGGCCGCGGGCATACCCGGTGCGCGCCTCGTCACGCTGCCCCACGCGGGGCACCTGCTGAATTGGGAAGCGC
This sequence comes from uncultured Actinomycetota bacterium, assembly GCA_963814505.1. Lineage (GTDB taxonomy): Bacteria > Actinomycetota > Actinomycetes > Mycobacteriales > Mycobacteriaceae > Mycobacterium. The sequence continues at coordinate 10,297 of CAWFDM010000030.1, read as the reverse complement.
CCGACGAGCTGGTCAATGTGATCGAATCATTTTCGGTACAACGAGATTCGGATAACTGACCGGCGGCGACTCTGTCGGCGCCTGCTAACGGCTGAGCAGGCAGATGGGGGCGACGGCGCATACGCTGACCGGGCCGGGCGCTACCTCGGTAGTGGCCGGACTGCCTTGCGTTTTATCAACTTTCACCCAGGTCGAATTGGGAGACACCCCGATCGGGTTGGTGAAGGCCTGGACGGTACCCAAGGCCAGCCCCAGACCGGTGAGCCCGACGCCGCCCGACAGCAACGCCCCGGCAATGGTCCGCTTGAGGGGGAAGGTGGTGCTCATCTTGTGCTCCCTTTGTGGAGACTGAATCGTTGTCCCGGGTCGGTCGGGGTGGCCGACAGCACTTAGGCTGTCGCACGACGCTTGCCAGACCTTCGCGAAATTCTTGCGAAATTCTTGCGCGATTATTCGCGTGACCCGGCACGCGACCTTCGGCGCTCGCCGTCGTTAGTCGATCAGGCCCAACTCTGCGAGGATCTCCCAATTGGCCACCAGAGCGGCGTAGCGGGGCCACGGATGGTCCAGATTCGGGACGAGGGCGCGCATCGCCATCGGGAACGGCGCGTAGGCAATGTCCCAGTGATGCGCGTGCGCCATGGCGATGTGCGTGTTCATCCCGATCGGCAGGACGGCCTGTCTCTGGGTCAGCTGCATGTCGTTGTTGGCGTCATAGGAGCTGAGCCGCACGCAATCCGTGAATTGGATGCTCGGCACCTCGAGCGGAGTGGTGGCACCGGTGAGCGCAAAGATCGGGATGCCCAGGCCGTCAAGGTATTCCGCGTGCTGTTTGTTGAATGCCTCCCGGACATCCGTGCGCAGGTCATACAGTGCGCCCTTGATGTCGTACTCGTCGAGACGCCGCACGCCAACCTGGTTCAACATCGCCGGGCTGATCACCGCGAGCAGCCTGCTGACGTATTCATAGGAGCCCCCGGTGGGCAGGTCCTTGATCTGGTCGTAAATGCCGTCTGCGGTGTGGGAGCCCCCGATGGCGCCACCCCAGGTGAACACGCCCTTGATCTGCTCGTGGTACTCGGGGTGGTGCACCATGAACGAGAAGATGTCCGGCGCGCCCTTGCTGTAGCCAAGCAGGACGACCTTGTCCGGCGGGGTCGGGTTCTCGATCGGCTGCATCAGGGTGTCCATGCCCTCGCCACGGAACGCCGCCTCGAGATCGGCCTCATTGGCCTCGCAGGAGCGCATCGGGTGCGAATCGGCCCGAATTATGCGCCAACCCCGCTCCTGGTAGAGCCGCTCGGCCTCCACCGGGAACATGTGTGCGCCTGGGTGCAGCAAGCCGGTCAGCAGGCCACCGCACAGGATCAGCGTGGTGTTCTCGATGCTGTCGCGCTGCGCCTCGGGCAGTTCGGCCTGCCACTCGCTGGCGGGGGCGTCCTTGAGGAATCGGTCAGCAATGGCTTTGCGCGGGTTGGACTTCTTGAAAAGCCCACCCACCGGTAGCGACGAAAGCATGGCCGGCTTGCAGGCGGCGTCCACGACCTGGTCGTCCTTGACCGCCTCCTGCAGGAACAGGTCGCGCCAGCGACGACCAATCCATCCTTTGACCCAGGGATCCTTGAAGGCCGCCGGATCCTCGTTCACGAGCTCGCGGACGCCCTCGATTACCGCCAGATAGTCGCCGGCCGCCTCGTGGTTCGCGAGGTCGGCGGCGAGTTCGGTGATCTGCATGCTTTGCATGAAGGCAATCATGGTGAAAACCACGCGTCGTTGTTGCAGTTCGGCCAAGCCGCGATCGAAAAAATCGCAGCCCGCGTCACCCCTGGGTGCGAAAGGTCCGCAAAAGGTCGCAAAAGGTGTCAGTGCCGTCGCTTTGTGACCGCGTTGGACGCTGTCACGGGGCGCCCTTGTTACTTGCGCGCGCACGGCACAGTCGTGGCCCGCGACCATGAACGGCGATGCGCGCTACTTGTGCGCGGGTTCCTTTTCGGTCAGGTGTACGACCTTCGCGTCCTGAGCGCTCGACTTGATCGACTCGATGCCCTTTTCCGCACTCGACTTGGTCTGATAAGACTGGCTGGCGGCGACGATCTCGCCGTTTGCTGTTTTGAGGTGGAACCGAAACTTGCCGGCCTTGTCCTTGCTGATCTCGAACTTGGCTGCCATGGCAGTTTCTCCCTGTTCGTTTTCCTCGAAAAGTACAAACGCTGCGCCGCTGGTGGGCATGCGGCCACCGACCGGCACCCGTTCCCCGGGTGCGGGCGCCACCGTCCGGGGTGGGTTAACGGTCTGAAGTGTCGAATTGCATCGTGATTCGGGTTCCGTCAGCCGCACGGACGATATCGACGCTGTCGGCGAACGCATCAATCAAGATGAGCCCTCGTCCCCGATGGGTGGGAACGGCTGGCGGGCGTGCAGCGGAGCTGATCCAGTGCCCGGAGTCGCTAACTGTCGCGGTCATGGACTGGTCGTTGAGACACGCTCGGATCGAGACGAATTTGCTTTCATCGCAGCCACTTCCGTGTTCGATCGCGTTGGTGACCGCTTCGGTGACCGCCAGCAGAATTTCGTCTGCGCGAGGTTTGTCAAGCGCGAAGGCGCGCAGCCATCGGGCGAACTCGTGGCGTGACTTGGTGACATTTGCCGGCGTGGCGGCCACTATGACGGTGAAGAGGTTGTCGCGGCGACCGAACGACGGCGCGGCGGGGGCAAGGCGATCGACCACGGCTGTTTGGTTGGACCGCTTGACAGCACCAACGGCAGCGTGAATCAACGTGTGACGTCCTAACATTCGGCTTCCTATCCCGGCGATCTATCCCGGCGATCCAAACGACAACGGCGGTTGACTAAATTTTAAGGTAACTATTGCGTGGGCCTGCTGTGTTTAAAAGCACACCGTGGGGTGGGTGGGCGTGTGGTAAGCGGCGGAGCCCCACGGACAGTTCCAGCCATATTCCGACCGCCGAGAAGAGCTGCCGCAGCTGCCGCAGCATTAGTGGCTCGATGCCAAGCGCAAAGTCTCGCGTATACCGGATTAACGGTTCAGCGGGTAGCTTTCAACATGCCTGCAATTAGCCTTCAGGAAAGGAGGCAAGCGCGTTGGCCTTCCCCTCGATAGCTGCATCGACTTTGGTGGTTGCAGCGTGTGCACTGCCGTTCGCGCCGACGGCTCATAGCGACGTCCGAACCGTCCCGGTACCCAAGACGACCTGCGATCTGCCAACTGCGGGGAGCCTAATCATCTGGCAACACGCACCGACAGGGGAGGAGACATCCAGTTTCGTCAATGAGTCTGACCTAATCAACTGCAGACCCAAGCTCGAAACGTGGCGTGCCGGCCAGCCGACCTACCCCGGTTACTGTTCCAAGATCGCGTGGTCTATCGACAATCCCGGCTACATCCCAGGTGTTGTGCCCGCTCCTCCATTGAAGAAGGTCATCGACCAAGTAGGCGACTGCAAAAACTTGACGTTAGCCTCTGACCCGTAAGAACTGCGGTGCGCGGTACCGGGATTGAAGTACCCGACCGTGGGGTTTCGATTTGTGTTCTGACCTGCGCAGACGGCCTTTGAGCCGCGTCGGAATGGCCCTGGGCTCAGGACACTCTTGAGTTCGTCCGATTCACTCATGTGTCGACGGTCACCCTCGGCGTTGCGGGCGGCGTCCCATGTCTGCGTCCGCCGCGCGGCGGTGACCGTTAACAGGGCTTCGACTTCCGCACCCATCTCCAGGTTTAGCGCCAAAGCACTGGTGGGAATACCCGCTCCACAAAACCAAAGTGAAACGCGTCACCATAGCCCCAGTTTTGGGCAGCTTTTCTCATCGTTCAGGCGTTACAACAATCGGTGCCGCAAATAAACGGTGGCCCCGACTTAGAGGGAGGCAGACATGCAGAGCACAACGATCAACCGCAGCATGGGGACTTACGAAACAGTCGCCTCCGCATTCTTGCTGCTGGCCGGCATCGTGGTCATGATCGCGTCGGGGGATGCCTTCGCCATGTTGGTCGCCACGGTCGTGATCTTGACCGTGGGCTGGGGCATGATCCGCCAAATCGAGCACCGCGTCCGAAGCCGTGCGGCGCTGGCTCCCGTCATCCATCTACGCCCAGCACTGATCGGCCAACGCCACCTGGAAAAGACTTCGGCGCACCCGTCATGGCGTGGCCGTTCAGTCGCCGCGTAACGCCTAGCGAGAGCGTGATCGAGTTACGGCTGCGCTGGTTCTGTACCGGCGCAGCTCCGTAGCCGTACTGCTGGCATGCCTCGCCGAGGCGGACGTCGACGCTACCTCTTGGGATAGCGGTCTGTGTGTGCCTGCCAGGCATTCCTAACGCTAAGCCTTTATTCATGCAGTACTGTATGAAGTTTCCTGTGGGAGACGACAATTCAGCTATACAAACGCCCCATTGAGGCGATGCCGGTGTCGGTTGCGGGGCTCAGTGGGTACGACGGGTTAGTCTGCTCCGACCGCCGGGAAGACCGCCAAAATTGGGCCCTCCTGACGTATCCGTGGGTCGATCGGGCCCGGTTTTGGCGGCCGGTGCAGTGATGGTTGGACGTTTCTGTGGTCCCTTCCGCGATAGTTGCTCCTTGGCGCTGCCGGCGGGGGAGGTGTCCATGTGGAGCCCCCGAGCGCAGCGAGGCGGAACGACATGGACGCCGACGAGCGGGTGGCGCAGAATCGGCAACGCTCGGGGAAGGGACACCCCTGGGACACCCCCGAGAGCTGCCCTGATGGGGGGGTGTCAGCCGCGGCCGGGTAGGGCGGGTCGGTGGCCGCCGAGGGCGAGCATGGCCGGGGCGATCAGTGCGGCGGGGTTGTGGAATCCGAACGCGATGCGGGTCAGGACCCGGATCTTGGTGTTGGTGGATTCGATGAGCCCTTGGGACAGGCCGTGATCGAGCGCGGCGTGGATGCTGTCGCGGTGTGTGACGATGCGGCGGGCCAGCTCGACAAACACCGGGATGCGGCAGCGCCGCGCCCAGCAGATCCACTTGTCCAGGGCGTCCTTGCCTTCTTGCCCCTTGACCGAGAACACATGCCGCAGGCCCTCTTTGAGCAGGTAGGCACGGTAGAGCCGGGTGTCGGTTTTGGCGATCCAGGCCAGCTTTTGGCTTTGCCGTTCGGTGAGGTCCTCGGGATTTTTCCACAGCGCGTAGCGGGCGCCCTTGAGCTTGGCGGCCCGCTCGTGTCCGGGCCTGGGTGGGGCGTCTTTTGCCGGACGGCCGCGGCGGTGTTTGGGCTCGCCGCGCGCCAGCGTCCGCGCGTCGTTCCAGGCTCGGCGCCGCTCGGCGTCGAGCGCCTCGGTGGCCCAGGAGACCACATGGAACGCATCGGCGCAAAGGATCGCCTCCGGGCAGCGTTCGGCCACCACAGCGGCGATCCAGTCCGCGGCATCGGCGGACACGTGTGTGATCAACCCGCAGCGCTGGGCGCCCAAAGCGTCGAAAAACCGTCGCAGGGTGGCCTTGTCACGTCCGGGCGCGGCCCAGATCAGGTGGCCGCTGTCGTGGTCAACGACCACAGTCATTCTGTGGAATCTGATTTGTCAAGTTTCACTCCGATTTTCCGTGTCGGACGCTGATGATCGGCAGGAGGGTGGCGGTGGGTGGGCTGCCGATCTGGCGTGGTGTCGGGCCGGCTGGGGTGGGGGTGTCGGTGAGCCGGTTGAGGAGTTTGGCCAGGGCTTCACGGTCGTCGTTGACGGCGGCCTGCTCGTCGTCGGTGAGCGGGATCTCGGCGAGCATACGCTGCAGGTTGTCCTTGGCTTCGAGCAGTTGGGCTTGGGTGGACCCTTTTGGGGTGTAGAAATCGCAACGGGCGCAGGCCATTCGGTGTTGGCAGTGTTCGAAGAATGTGTAGCTGCACAAGCCGTGTCCGAGGTCGTAGTGCTGCCACGGCTGGCCGGTGGCGGCGGTGCCGGAGGCGACGGCGTCGCGGTCGAGGAGCACCTCGATGGTGCGCACGTTGCGGGCGAAGTAGCCGGCCTCGGTGTATGCCTTGGACAGGGTTTTCGGGGTGATCTTCGCGTAGTGCTGGGTGGTGTTCGGTGTGCGATGGCCGAGCCAGGCCTGCAGCTCGAACAATGTCATTGGTTCCTTGGCGTTGTAGAGCTGGCTGGCAATGGTGGCGCGGGCACGGTGGCTGGTGATCCGGCCCCGCGCATCGCTGGCGGGAACGCCGGCCTTGGCGCACAGTGCGGGGATGATCGTGTGGTTGATGTAGCTGCGGGCAACCGGCTGGCCGCGGACAGCGAAGAGCATATTGACGTGTTCGCTGGTTTTGCGGTCGATCATGGCAGGCTGTGCGGGTCGCACGGCTTGCCATGCCTCGATGGCCTGCCCGAGCAGCGGATCGACGGGTTTGGTGAACGCGGTACCGGTCTTGTGCACGGGCACGTCAATCAGGCAGACGGCCTCGGTGACCGGCACGTCGCGGGCGTCGGCGGCGATCGCTGCGCCATCGTGCTGCCAGCGCACGCAGCCGACCCGCAGCCGGGACAGCTCGTCGCTGCGCAGGCCGCTGAACAGCCAGCTCAGCGTGACCGCGCGGATCAACGGCATCGGGTAGTAGGTGTCGGCGGTGTTGGCGGGCAGGTCGTCGGGTTCGATGTTCAGCCCGGCCCACAGCAGCTTGGCCCACACGTCGTCGGAGATGACCCGCGGGTCGGTGCCGATCAACGCGGCGACGCTGCGCGGTACCGCGAGTGCGCGGGCGGGGTCGAAGCGGCGCGGGAACCATTCCCATTCCTGACAGTCGTGGAAGAAGGTCCTGCTGCAGGTCAGGACATGGGCCTTGGTGCGTGCGGAGATCGGGGTGCCAACGTGTGCGGCGAGGCCATCGCGGCGTTGCACGTGGTCGCCGACCCGCATCCGGTCCACGGCGGCGACCCAGGCCGCGCAGGTTTGTCGGGTCCACTGGCTCGGTTCGGTGATCTCGGGGTGCTCGGCCGCCAGCCACCGCCCGGCCTTGGCCATCCGGGTGCGGATGGTGGCGCGGACCCGGGGGGTCAGTGTCGAGGTCGCATACCACCGTTCGACCCAGCCTATCCACGCCACGGAGGCGCCTTCGATTATCGGTATATGGTTGCGTCCCAGTCGAATCGGTGGATCACAGTGGCCAAGTGAGGCGACCGCGCGTTGCAGCGCGAACAGCAGCTGGCCGTGGTGTTGGTTGGTGGCCGGATGGGCACGTAGCCGGGTGAAGGCGTCGTTGTCGAGATCGGCGAGCCGCGGGCTGCGGTTGATCAGCATGACCTGCCCGAGCACGCCGCGCAGACGGTGCCGGGCGTTGAGCGCGCTGCGGTAGCCCCACCCGTCGAGGATCTCACCCACCCGCTGCGTCAACGCGTCGACCGCGGCATCGCCGAACACGAGCTGCGCCAGGTGCAGCCGGTTGAACGTACCCAGCAGGTGGAAGCCGTCGAAGCTTCCGACCAGGTAGGCGATCGCGACCAGGAACGGGCGCACCGTGGTCTCGGTCGGTGTTACCCGTGCGGACAGGAACGCTTCCACGCTGCAGTCGCACAGGCCCGCCCAGTCCTCGGTCTGCCAGCCCCAATAGCCGCGACCGGACTCGGCGCAGTGCTGCAGCACGAGCCCGGCCGCGTGCACGCTGGCGCGGCGGTAGCGCGCGTGGGCGGCCGGGTGGTGCAGCAACGCACGTGCCTCATCGAGCGGCTCGGCCAGCAGAGCCAACCTGTCCCACAGCACATTTCGCTGGGCAGCCCCGCGGGCGCGGCTGCGGCGCAGCCCCACCGGGCCGAGCTCGAGCAGCGTGTCCAGTTCCAGCCTCGTCAGCTCCGCGAGCCGGTCGTAGCCATCGGCGCGCAACCCGAACGTGAACGCGGTCCGGTCCGTCTGCGCCACACCGGCGCCACCAACGATGGCGGCGGTCACTGCTGCTCCCCGGCGCCAACGGTGGCGGTCGCGGTGAGCATGCCGATCCGTTGGGCACGCGGGTCGGCCGTCGCACGATTGAACTTGTCCGACAGCTCCCGGCCGGACAGGTGGATGTAGCGCATCGTCGACTCCGTCGAGCGATGTCCGGCGAAGGTGGCGATCGCGTGCAACTCCCAACCCATCCGGGCCAGGTCGGTCAGGCACAGGTGCCGGGTCGTGTGCGTGGAGAACTGCAGAACGTTGGCGGCCACGGCGATTCGACGCACCACCTTCGACCAGGTCCACAGCGTCAGCGGCTCGGCCCGGTTGCGTCGCGACTCGGACAAAAACAACGGCCCTCGGGCCCGGCTGAGCGTGCACCGATGCGTCAGATACTGCGCCAGCAGCGCCCCGGTCGCCGCCGAGTACGGCACCATCCGCTCCCGGCGGGTCTTCGTCGTCTCCGCCCGCACCCGCAGCATCCGGTGCGCGGGATCCAGGTCGTCGGTGCGCAGGCTGCACAACTCCTCCCGCCGCAGAGCGGCGTCATAGGCCAGCGCCAGCATCACCCGGTTGCGGATCGGCTCGCCGGCGAACCCGGCGAGCACGTCGAACCACTGCCGTTCCGACGGAATCCACGGCAGCTTCACCAGCGCCGGCACCAACCCACGATGACCGCCACCGCCGAAGCGACTGCGCGGGGTGTAACGGCCGCGGCCGACCGGGTTGCAATCCCGCCGCCCCTCCTCGATCAGGTAGTCGTAAAACAGCCGCACCGCGACCAGCCGCTGCTGCAACGTAGCGTTCGCCAACCCAGCGCCGGAGTCCAGCGAAACCACGTTCGCGCCACGGCGATTCGGTCGGCTGGTTAGCTCACGAACAAACGCGGCAACCTGCGCCCGGGACGCCGCGATCGGGTCGACACCGGCGTTCTCACACGAAAGCAGGTATTCCGCCAGCGCCCGCGCATACGCGTCGATCGTGCGCGGTGCGCGCCCGAGATCGGCCCACACTCCCAGCCACTCGATCGCCAGTTGGTGCCGCGCGAACACCGGCCACTTCTGCTCCACCATCATCATCTGCATGCCGGTAGGTATCCCTTAGACCGTGGTGACAATCCAGGACCGCAGGCCCCGTGTCGTGATTCCACGTAACTAATAAGTATTTGTGGTGGCGTTTGTAGGAGATCTCATCGATGCCGATCCGGCGCAGACTGGCAAACCGATCGACGCTCTTTTCGGTGTCGGCTCCACACCCGGGCCACGATCGCGCCCACGGTGCGCCACGCGATCCGCATCAACTCGCACACCGCGGTTTTCGAACAGGCCACCGCCAGCCAGGCCACCGTGTCATCGAAGGCCAACGTGTGTCCGGCATGATGGCGAGCCCACGGCACCGCCTACCACCGTGGGTCCATGGGTGGGGCAGTTCACCCGCGGCGCATCGGCCTCCAACACCACCTGCACCGTCCCCAAATCCAGACCCCGCCACCGGCGCCGACCCTCACCCCGGTCATACCAGGGCGCCTTGCTGCCGCAGCGCCCACAACGCTGTGAAACACCACTTCGCGGCCGCACCCGCGCCACCACCAGCATCTCGCCGTCGGCTCTCGCTCCTCGACTCCTCGAACTCGATGCCCTCGATTACCGTGCGCTTATCGACACCCAGCAGCGCACGCCATAGCCTCATATTGCGCACGTCGTTGCCAGCTCCTTTGATTCCTGACCCTTGACAAGCCAGAAACCTTAAGCCACAACGACGTGCGCCTACTCAGAGAGCTATCCACCCACGGAAGTGTCCAGGGGAGCCCAAAATTGCCGCCAATTGGGAATAGACGGCGCGACCAAGTAGCTCTGTTTGTAGTGGCACAGAAACCCGATCCCGAGACGCTAAAGGCGCTGAACGGCGACATCACGGACGAGTTTCGCGCCAACGCCGGCAGAGTCGGGGGGCGATTCGAAGGCAATGAGCTGTTGCTACTCACTACGAGGGGCGCGAAGTCCGGTGAGCCGCGGGTCGCGCCGCTGGTGGTGTTTCGCATCGACGGCAAGCTGCTGATCGTCGCGGGTTACGGCGGGGCCGACGTCAACCCAGCGTGGGTGCACAACCTGCGGGCCAACCCGCGGGCGCACGTTGAGGTCGCCACCGGCTCGTTCTACGTCGTCGCGCGCGAGCTCGACCCGCCCGAACGTGAGGCGGTCATTCCCAGGATCAACGCAACCACGCCTGCGTTTTTACGCGAACTATACAATCGAAAACCACGCGCACCATCCCGATATTCGAGCTGGAGCAGGACGAGTCATGACTGGCGCCACCGACTTCATGACGTCGTCGGCACGGACGGCGATGCCACCCCGCTCGCCCGCCAGGTGGATGGTGTAGTTGGTCGGGGGCAGCGCGGGCGCCGTAAC
>CAWFDM010000029.1:0-52857 GCA_963814505.1 uncultured Actinomycetota bacterium | reverse complement strand
TGCGACCGGTGCCGGCCGGGGTGGTCGGGGAGTTATATGTGGCCGGCCGCGGCGTCGGAGTCGGCTATCTGGGCCGGGCCGGGTTGACTGCGACGCGGTTTATGGCCTGCCCATTCGGGGCGCCCGGAACACGGATGTATCGCACCGGGGATCGGGTGCGTTGGCGCCCCGATGGGCAGCTGGACTATCTCGGGCGCGCCGATGAGCAGGTCAAGATCCGCGGCTACCGCATCGAACTCGGCGAAGTCCAGGCCGCACTAGCCGGGTTGGATGGGGTGGAGCAGGCGGTGGTGATCGCCCGCCAGGACCGACCCGGGGACAAGCGCCTGGTGGGTTATGTCACCGGGACCGCCGACCCGGCCGGGATTCGCGCGGCGCTGGCCGAGCGGCTACCGGCCTACATGATCCCGGCCGCGGTGGTGGTCCTCGACGTGCTGCCGCTAACCCCCAACAGCAAGCTCGACACCCGGGCACTGCCCGCACCCGAATACACCGCTGGCGGGTATCGCGCCCCGGCCGACGCGGTGGAGGAGGTCCTGGCCGGCATCTACGCCCAGATACTCGGCGTCGAACGCGTCGGGGTCGACGACTCATTTTTCGATTTGGGTGGGGACTCACTGTCGGCGATGCGCCTGATCGCCGCGATCAACACCGACCTCAACGCCGGCCTGTCGGTGCGGACCGTATTCGAGGCGCCCACGGTGGCCCGGCTGGCGCCCCGCATCGGTGGGGATACGGGTCGGCTGCAGCCGCTGATAGCCGCCCAGCGGCCCGCGGCGGTCCCGTTGTCGTTCGCCCAAAACCGGTTGTGGTTCATCGACCAATTGGTAGGGCCCTCACCGGTTTACACCATTGCGGTCGCGTTGCGGTTAAGTGGTGGGCTCGATGCCGAGGCGTTGGGTGTGGCGCTGGCCGATGTGGTGGGCCGCCATGAAAGCCTGCGCACCCTGTTCCCAGCACCCGAAGGCATACCCCAGCAACTGGTCATGCCGGTCGAGCGCGCCGACTTCGGCTGGCACATCATTGATGCCAGCGCATGGCCGGAAAGCCAGCTCGGTGAGGCCATCGACGCCGCAGCGCGTTACCGGTTTGACCTGGCCACCCAGATCCCTTTACAAGCACGGCTTTTCCGCATCGGCGACGACGAACACGTGCTGGTGGCCGTGGCCCACCACATCGCCGCCGACGGCTGGTCGATGACCCCACTGGTGCGTGATCTGGGTGCGGCCTATGCCGCCCGGTGCGCCGGGCAAGCCCCCGGCTGGGCGCCGTTAGCGGTGCAGTATGTCGATTACACGCTGTGGCAGCGCGCCCAGCTAGGGGACCTCGACGATCCCGATAGCCCGATCGCCGCGCAGCTTGCCCACTGGGAACATGCCCTGGCCGGGCTGCCCGAGCGTGTTCAACTACCCACCGATCGGCCCTACCCGGCGGTGGCCGATCAGCGCGGCGCCAGTGTGGTCGTGGACTGGCCGCCAGAGCTGCAGCAGGGGGTGCGCGCGCTGGCTGGTGCGCATAACGCGACCAGCTTCATGGTGATCCAAGCCGCGCTGGCGGTGCTGCTGTCCAAGCTCAGCGCCAGTGCCGATGTGGCCGTCGGGGTCCCGATCGCCGGGCGCCGAGATCCCGCCCTAGATGAGTTGATCGGCTTTTTCGTCAACACCTTGGTACTGCGTGTTGAAGTCAGCGGTGATCCCACCGTGGCCGAGCTGTTGGCCCAAGTGCGGGCGCGCAGTTTGGAAGCTTTCGAGCACCAAGACGTGCCCTTTGAGGTACTGGTGGAGCGGCTCAACCCGGCCCGATCCCTGGCCCATCACCCGCTCATTCAGGTGATGTTCGCCTGGCAGAATTTCGCCGCGCCCGACGACCCTGCCGCCGCGCTGGCCTTGGGTGACCTGCAGGTCACGCCCCTACCCATCCAGATCCAGACCGCCCGCATGGACCTGGTGTTTTCTTTGGGCGAACGCTTCACCGAGGCCGGGGCGCCCGCCGGGATCGGCGGGGCGGTGGAATTTCGCACCGACGTGTACGACGCGGCCAGCATCGAAACACTGATCGAGCGCTTAGAACGGGTGCTGGTGGCCATGACCGCCGACCCCACTGGACGGCTCTCGTCAATGGATCTGCTCGACGCCGGCGAGCACGCCCGCCTAGATGCGTGGGGCAACCGGGCGGTGTTGACCCAACCGTCCACCATCGGTGTGTCGATTCCCGAGTTGTTCGCCGCGCAGGTGGCCCGGACTCCAGAGGCGGTGGCGCTCAGCTTCGAGGGCCGCTCGATGACCTACCGCGAGGTTGAGCAGGCCGCAAACCGGGTGGCACACCTGTTGGCTGCCCAGGGTGTAGGCCCGGGTGCGTGTGTGGCGCTGCTGTTCGAGCGCTCAGCCCAGGCCGTCATGGCGATTTTGGCGGTGCTCAAAACCGGGGCGGCCTACCTGCCGATCGATCCGGGTCTGCCGGTGGCGCGGATCGGGTTCATGGTCGCCGACGCCGCCCCGATCGCGGCGATCACCAGCGCGGGCCTGCGGTCGCGGCTCGATGGGTGCCACCTGCTGGTCGTCGATGTCAGCGATATTGAGGCCGCCGCGATCCACAGCTACCCGTGCACAGCGTTGCCGGCACCCGCGGCGGATGACATCGCCCACCTCATCTACACCTCGGGCACCACCGGTGTCCCCAAAGGCGTGGCCGTCACCCACCACAACATCATTCAGCTGCTCGACTCACTAGACGCCGGCCTGACAGCGCCGGGGCCGCCAAAGGTGTCAACGCAGTGGCATTCCTTGGCCTTCGACGCCTCGGTCCGAGAGATCTGGGGCGCGCTGCTCCATGGTGGGCGGCTGGTGGTGGTGCCCGAATCGGTGGCGCGCTCACCGGAAGACTTCCACGACCTGCTGGTTGCCGAACACGTCAACGTCATTACCCAGACCCCGTCGGCGGTGGCGGTGCTCTCACCGCAGGGGTTGGAGTCGGCGGCGTTGGTGATCGGCGGCGAGGCGTGTGCGCCCGAGGTGGTGGATCGGTGGGCGCCGGGGCGGGTGATGATCAACGCCTACGGCCCGACCGAGACCACGGTGGATGTGGCGATCAGTGCGCCGCTCACAGCGGGCTCAGCGGGCGCGGGGGGGCCGCCGATCGGTGCGCCGGTGTCGGGGGCGGCGTTGTTTGTGCTGGACGGCTGGTTGCGCCCGGTACCGGCAGGTGTGGTCGGTGAGTTGTATGTGGCCGGCGCCGGGGTGGGTGTCGGGTATTGGCGGCGCGCCGAGTTAACGGCGTCACGGTTTGTGGCGTGTCCGTTCGGGGCGCCCCGTATACGCATGTATCGCACCGGGGATCTGGTGTGGTGGGGCCCGGATGGGCAGCTGCGGTATGTGGGGCGCGCCGACGAGCAGGTCAAGATCCGCGGGTATCGCATCGAGTGCGGTGAAGTCCGAGCTGCACTGGGCGGGTTGGACGGGGTGGAGCAGGCGGTGGTGATCGCCCGCGAGGACCGCCCCGGTGACAAGCGCCTGGTCGGTTATGTCACCGGGACCGCCGACCCGGCCGAAATTCGCGCGCAGCTGGCCGAGCGGCTACCGGCCTACATGATCCCCGCGGCGGTGGTCGTCCTTGACGCGTTGCCACTGAAACTTAACGGCAAACTCGACACCCGCGCCCTGCCTGCGCCGGAATACCACGATGTTGATCGTTACCGGCCCCCAACCACGGCCATCGAGAAGGTCCTGGCCGACATCTACGCCCAGGTGCTCGGGCTCGAACGCGTCGGGGTGGACGAGTCGTTTTTCGAGCTGGGTGGGGACAGCATCTTGTCGATGCAGGTGGTGGCCCGGGCCCGGGCGGCGGGCCTGTCGTGTCGGCCGCGCGATATTTTCGTCGAGCAGACCGTCGCCGGGCTGGCCCGGGTCGCCGGTGTGGGCGGCGGGATTGACGACGGTGACGAGGGTGTCGGGCCGGTGCTGGCCACCCCGATCATGCGCCGACTGGCCGGTGTGGATGGCCCGGTGCAGCAGTTCAACCAGACGCTGCTGCTACAGGCGCCGGCAGGGGTGACCGAGGCCGATGCGGTGGTGCTGCTGCAGGCCTTGCTGGATCGCCATGCCATGTTGCGGCTACGCGCCGGCCCAGGCATTGGGGACGGTGCCGGGGGCTGGTCGTTACAGGTGCCCGAACCGGGGTCGGTGGATGCGCGCGGGTGCCTGCATTCGGTGGACGTGTTGTCCGAGCAGGCGGTGGTAGGGGCGCGGTCGCGGTTGAACCCGGCCGACGGGGTAATGCTCAGCGCGCTCTGGGTTACCGGTAGCAGTCAGCTGGTGTTGATCATTCACCATCTGGCCATCGACGGAGTGTCGTGGCGAATTGTGCTCGAGGACCTCAACACCGCCTGGGCCCAGCATCACGGCGGGCAGCAGATAACCCTGCCCGTGACCGGGACGTCGTTTGCCCGCTGGGCATCACTGCTGGCCGAGCATGCGCGCGCCACAGCGGTGGTGGAGCAAGCGAGCGCCTGGAAACCGGTAGCGGCGGTCCCGGCCGCGCTGCCCGCGGTCCAGCCCGCCGTGGATACCTTCGCCACCGCCGGGCACCTGTCGGCGGTGTTGGATGCCCAGACCACCAGCATGCTTTTGGGTGAGGTGCCCGCAGCGTTTCATGCCGGGATCCACGAGGTGCTGTTGATCGCGTTCGCCCTGGCGTGCGCCGAGTTTTTGGGCAATGGCGGCGCGCCGATCGGCATCGACGTCGAGGGCCACGGCCGCCATGAGGGGCTGGCCCCCGACGTGGACCTCACGCACACGGTGGGGTGGTTTACCGCCATATACCCGGTGGCCTTGGCGGTGGGCGGGGTGTCCTGGGACCAGGTGATCGCCGGCGAGGCGGGGCTGGGCGTGCTGTTCAAAGACGCCAAGGAGCAGCTTCGCGCCCTACCCGATCCCCTGACCTACGGGGCGCTGCGTTACCTGAACCCCGACGTTGACCTGGCCGGGTCCGACCCGTCGATCGGGTTCAACTATCTCGGACGCCTCGGCGGGGCGGCCGGGCTCTTCGGTGATGGGTGGCGAATCTCCCAAGAAGGCGTGTCGATGATCGGCGCCGCTGCGGCAGTGCCGATGCCGCTTTCGCACACCGTGGAACTTAACGCCGTCACAGTGGACACCGACACCGGCCCGCACCTGCAAGCCAACTGGATGTGGGCACCCTCGGCACTGGATCACGCGGCGATCACCCGGGTTAGCGAGTTGTGGTTTGAGGCGCTGGCCGGCATCTGCACGCATGTCAGAAACGGTGGAGGCGGGCTGACGCCCTCCGATATCGCCCCCGCCCGGCTAAGCCAGCTACAGATCGACGAGCTGCAGCGCCAACACCGGATCGCCGATATTTTGCCGTTGACGCCCCTGCAGGAGGGGCTGCTCTTTCACGCCAGCACCGCCAGCGACGATGTGTATGCGGTGCAGCTGAATATCACCGTGACCGGCCCGCTTGACCCGGCCCGGCTGCGCGACGCGGTGCACACAGTGGTCACCCGCCATCCCAACCTGGCCGCCCGATTCTGCCAGCAGTTCGACGAACCCGTCCAGATCATCCCGGCCGATCCGGAGGCCGGGTGGCGCTATGTCGAGCTGGACGGCGATGACCCCGATGTTGAAGAACTGATCGAGCGGACGTGCGCCGCCGAGCGCGCCGCGGTCTGCGATCTGGCCGCCGATCAGCCGGTATTTCGGGTGGCGTTGATCCGCATCGCGCCAGATCGGTACCGGTGCGTGTTGACCAACCATCACATCGTGCTTGATGGCTGGTCGCTGCCGATCCTGCTGGGCGAAATGTTCGCCAGCTATCACCGCCAGCGGCTGGCCG
This sequence comes from uncultured Actinomycetota bacterium, assembly GCA_963814505.1. GTDB lineage: Bacteria > Actinomycetota > Actinomycetes > Mycobacteriales > Mycobacteriaceae > Mycobacterium. The sequence goes on along the minus strand of CAWFDM010000029.1, from coordinate 47,007 downwards.
CGGCGGTCCCGCAGCGCAGATTTGTTTCCTGGCTCGCCGATCGAGACGTGGAGGCCGCCCACGCGGCATGGCGCCAGGTGTTGGCCGGGTTTGACACCCCCACCCTCGTGGGCCCACCGGGCCAGTTGGGGCCAGGGCGGCGAGGCGTTGCCTCGTGTCGGGTGCCAGAGCAGACCACCCGCGCGCTGAGCGAGCTGGCCCGCTCGTGTCACACCACCGTCAACACCGTGCTGCACGGCGCCTTCGCCCAGCTGCTGTGCTGGCTCACCGGCCAGCACGATGTCGCCTTCGGCACCGCGGTCTCGGGTAGGCCGGCCGAGCTGGCCGGCGCCGAATCGATCGTGGGCCTGTTGATCAACACCGTGCCGGTACGGGCAACCATCACCGCGCCAACGAGCACCACCGACCTGTTGGCCCAGCTGCAAAACGCCCACAACGACACCCTCGAGCACCAGCACCTGGCGCTCAGCGAGATCCACCGCGCCACCGGCCACCAACAGCTGTTCGACACCCTGTTCGTCTACGAGAACTATCCGGTCGACACCGCCGCGCTGGCGGGCGCCCACGGGTTGGCCATCACCGAAGTCACTAGCCACGAATCCACCCACTACCCGCTGACGGTGGTCGCCCGGCCGGGGTCTGAGCTGGGCCTTCGCGTCGAATACGACACCGCGGTGTTCGACGCGGCCAGCATCGACACACTGATCGAGCGGTTGCAGCGGGTGGTGGTGGCGATGACCGGCGATCCCGCCGCACGGTTGTCGTCGCTGGATTTGCTGGATGAGGGTGAGCATGCCCGCCTGGATGAGATCGGTAACCGGGTGGTGTTGACCCGGCCCGCACCCCCGGCGGTGTCTGTTCCGGTGTTGTTCGCCGCTCAGGTTGCGCGCACGCCCGAGGCGGTGGCGGTGAGCTTCCAGGGCGGTTCGATGACCTACCGGGAGGTGGAGGAGGCCGCTAACCGGTTGGCGCACTGGTTGGCCGGGCAGGGGGTGGGCCCGGGGCGGTGTGTGGCGCTGCTGGTGGAGCGCTCAGCGCAGGCCGTGGTGGCGATGGTGGCGGTGCTCAAAACCGGGGCTGCGTATCTGCCGATCGACCCGAGCCTGCCCGCGGCGCGGATCGGGTTCATGGTGGCCGATGCCGCCCCGATCGCCGCGATCACCACCACCGGGCTAGCCGACCGGCTGCACGGGCACGACCTGGCGGTCATCGATGTCAGTGACATTGAAGCCACCGACAGCCAAGCCGCCCAAGCCCTCGCCGGCTATCCGTGCACCGCCCCTGCGGCACCGGGCGCCGACGATATCGCCTACCTCATCTACACCTCGGGCACTACCGGCGTGCCTAAGGGGGTGGCGGTCACCCACCACAACATCACCCAGCTGATCGAGGCGCTGGATCCGGGTTTGGCGGGGCCACAACGGGTGTGGTCGCAGTGTCATTCCTATGGCTTCGACGTCTCGGTCTGTGAGATGTGGGGTGCGCTGCTACATGGCGGGCGGCTGGTGGTGATACCCGAGGCGGTGGTCCGTTCAGTAGATGAGTTGCACTCGGTGTTGGTCGGTGAACAGGTCAGTGTGTTGACCCAGACCCCCTCGGCGGTGGCGGCGTTGCCGCTGCAGGGGTTGGAGTCGGTGGCGTTGGTGGTGACCGGTGAGGCCTGTCCGCCCGAGGTGGCGGAGCGGTGGGCGCCGGGGCGGGTGATGGTCGACGCGTACGGGCCGACCGAAACCACGGTGTATGCGGCGATCAGTGCGCCGTTGGCGGTGGGGTCGGCGGGCTCGGGTGTGGTGCCGATCGGGTCGCCGGTCTCGGGGGCGGCGCTGTTTGTGCTGGACGGGTGGTTGCGTCCGGTGTCGGTGGGTGTGGTGGGGGAGTTGTATGTGGCCGGTACCGGGGTGGCCTGTGGGTATTGGCGGCGGGCGGGGTTGACCGGGTCGCGGTTTGTGGCGTGTCCGTTCGCGGCGGGACGACGGATGTATCGCACCGGGGATCTGGTGCGCTGGGGTGCTGATGGGCAGCTGGCGTATCTGGGGCGCGCCGATGAGCAGGTCAAGATCCGCGGGTACCGCATCGAGCTGGGTGAGGTGCAGGCCGCCCTGTCCGGGCTGGACGGGGTGGGGCAGGCGGTGGTGATCGCCCGCCAGGACCAACCCGGCAGCAAACGTCTGGTGGGTTATATCACCGGCACCGCGGACCCGGCCGAGCTCCGCGCCGCCCTGTCCGAGCGGCTACCGGCCTACATGATCCCGGCGGCGGTGGTGGTCCTCGATGCAGTGCCGCTAACACCCAACGGCAAACTCGACACCCGCGCCCTGCCGGCACCCGAATACACCGCCGGTGCGTATCGGACCCCGGCCAGCCCGATCGAGGACATCCTCGCCGGCATCTATGCCCAGGTGTTGGGGCTGGAGCGGGTCGGGGTCGAGGAGTCGTTCTTCGAGCTGGGTGGGGATTCGCTGTCGGCGATGCGCCTGGTCGCCGCGGTCAACACCGCCCTGGATGCCGGCCTGTCGGTGCGTTCCGTGTTCGAGGCGCCCACGGTGGCCCGGTTGGCGCCCCGCATTGGCGGGGAGGGGGGTCGGCTGGAGCCGTTGGTGGCGGTTGAGCGGCCCGCGGTGGTTCCGTTGTCGTTTGCCCAGAGCCGGTTGTGGTTCATCGACCAGTTGGCGGGGCCTTCACCGGTGTACAACATGCCGGCGGCGGTGCGGCTGCGTGGACGCCTTGATGCCCAGGCGCTAGGTGTCGCGCTGGCCGATGTGGTGGGCCGCCATGAAAGCCTGCGCACGCTGTTCGCAGCACCCGAGGGGATACCCCAGCAGGCGGTTGTGCCGGTCGAGCGGGCCGACATTGGTTGGCAGGTCATCGATGCCACCGGCTGGTCGGCAAGCGGGCTGGGTGAGGCGATCGGCGCGGCGGCGCGGCACCCGTTTGACCTGGCGACCCAGATCCCGTTGCGGGCGCGGCTTTTCCGTGTCGCGGAGGGCGAGCATGTGCTGGTGGTCGTGGCCCACCATATCGCCGCCGATGGCTGGTCGATGGCCCCGCTGGTGCGTGATCTGGGGGTGGCTTATGCCAGCCGGTGCGCCGGGCGGGCCCCTAGTTGGGCGCCGTTGGCGGTGCAGTATGTCGATTACACGCTGTGGCAGCGCGCGCAGTTTGGCGATCTCGACGATCCCGACAGTCCGATCGCCGCGCAGCTGGCCTACTGGCAGGATGCCCTAGCCGGGCTGCCGGCGCGTTTGGAGCTTCCTACTGATCGGCCTTATCCGCTGGTTGCCGGTCAGGGTGGCGCCACTGTGTCGGTGGACTGGCCGGTCGAGCTGCATCAGGGGGTACGCGCGCTGGCCGGTGAGCATCACGCGACTAGTTTCATGGTGATCCAGGCCGCGCTGGCGGTGTTGCTGGCCAAGCTCAGCGCCAGTGCCGATGTGGCCGTCGGGTTCCCGATCGCCGGGCGCCGCGATCCAGCCCTCGATGAGTTGGTCGGGTCTTTTGTTAACACCTTGGTGCTGCGGGTGGATGTGTCCGGGGATCCCACCGCGGCCGAGCTGCTCGCCCAGGTGCGAGCGCGCAGCCTGGCCGCCTACGAGCATCAAGACGTGCCCTTTGAGGTGCTGGTGGAGCGGGTCAACCCGACACGCAGCCTGACCCATCACCCGCTGGTGCAGGTGATGTTGGCCTGGCAGAACTTGGGCAGGCAGGACAATAATCCCGCCGCCTTGGCCTTGGGTGATCTGCAGGTCACCCCGATACCCATCGATACCCAGACTGCCCGCATGGATTTGGTGGTTTCGTTGGCCGAACACTTCACCGAGGCCGGGCAGCCCGTCGGCATTGGCGGGACGGTGGAGTTTCGCACCGATGTGTTCGACGCGGCCAGCATCGACACACTGATCGAGCGGTTGCAGCGGGTGGTGGTGGCCATGACCGGCGATCCCGCCGCACGGTTGTCGTCGCTGGATTTGCTGGATGAGGGTGAGCATGCCCGCCTGGATGAGATCGGTAACCGGGTGGTGTTGACCCGGCCCGCACCCCCGGCGGTGTCTGTTCCGGTGTTGTTCGCCGCTCAGGTTGCGCGCACGCCCGAGGCGGTGGCGGTGAGCTTCCAGGGCGGTTCGATGACCTACCGGGAGGTGGAGGAGGCCGCTAACCGGTTGGCGCACTGGTTGGCCGGGCAGGGGGTGGGCCCGGGGCGGTGTGTGGCGCTGCTGGTGGAGCGCTCAGCGCAGGCCGTGGTGGCGATGGTGGCGGTGCTCAAAACCGGGGCTGCGTATCTGCCGATCGACCCGAGCCTGCCCGCGGCGCGGATCGGGTTCATGGTGGCCGATGCCGCCCCGATCGCCGCGATCACCACCACCGGGCTAGCCGACCGGCTGCACGGGCACGACCTGGCGGTCATCGATGTCAGTGACATTGAAGCCACCGACAGCCAAGCCGCCCAAGCCCTCGCCGGCTATCCGTGCACCGCCCCTGCGGCACCGGGCGCCGACGATATCGCCTACCTCATCTACACCTCGGGCACTACCGGCGTGCCTAAGGGGGTGGCGGTCACCCACCACAACATCACCCAGCTGATCGAGGCGCTGGATCCGGGTTTGGCGGGGCCACAACGGGTGTGGTCGCAGTGTCATTCCTATGGCTTCGACGTCTCGGTCTGTGAGATGTGGGGTGCGCTGCTACATGGCGGGCGGCTGGTGGTGATACCCGAGGCGGTGGTCCGTTCAGTAGATGAGTTGCACTCGGTGTTGGTCGGTGAACAGGTCAGTGTGTTGACCCAGACCCCCTCGGCGGTGGCGGCGTTGCCGCTGCAGGGGTTGGAGTCGGTGGCGTTGGTGGTGACCGGTGAGGCCTGTCCGCCCGAGGTGGCGGAGCGGTGGGCGCCGGGGCGGGTGATGGTCGACGCGTACGGGCCGACCGAAACCACGGTGTATGCGGCGATCAGTGCGCCGTTGGCGGTGGGGTCGGCGGGCTCGGGTGTGGTGCCGATCGGGTCGCCGGTCTCGGGGGCGGCGCTGTTTGTGCTGGACGGGTGGTTGCGTCCGGTGTCGGTGGGTGTGGTGGGGGAGTTGTATGTGGCCGGTACCGGGGTGGCCTGTGGGTATTGGCGGCGGGCGGGGTTGACCGGGTCGCGGTTTGTGGCGTGTCCGTTCGCGGCGGGACGACGGATGTATCGCACCGGGGATCTGGTGCGCTGGGGTGCTGATGGGCAGCTGGCGTATCTGGGGCGCGCCGATGAGCAGGTCAAGATCCGCGGGTACCGCATCGAGCTGGGTGAGGTGCAGGCCGCCCTGTCCGGGCTGGACGGGGTGGGGCAGGCGGTGGTGATCGCCCGCCAGGACCAACCCGGCAGCAAACGTCTGGTGGGTTATATCACCGGCACCGCGGACCCGGCCGAGCTCCGCGCCGCCCTGTCCGAGCGGCTACCGGCCTACATGATCCCGGCGGCGGTGGTGGTCCTCGATGCAGTGCCGCTAACACCCAACGGCAAACTCGACACCCGCGCCCTGCCGGCACCCGAATACGCCGCCGGTGCGTATCGGCCCCCGACCACCCCGATCGAGGACATCCTCGCCGGCATCTATGCCCAGGTGTTGGGGCTGGAGCGGGTCGGGGTCGAGGAGTCGTTCTTCGAGCTGGGTGGCGACAGCATCTTGTCGATGCAGGTGGTGGCCCGGGCCCGGGCGGCGGGCCTACTGCTCCGACCGCGCGATATTTTCGTTGAGCAGACCGTGGCCGGGCTGGCCCGGGTCGCCACGGTATCCGACGGTGCGGGCGGCCTCATCGATGAGGGCATCGGGCCGGTGCCGGCCACCCCGATCATGCGCTGGCTGGCCGGCGTGGAGGGTCCAGTCGAGCAGTTCAACCAGACGTTGGTGGTGCAGGCCCCGGCGGGGGTGACCCAGGCCGACGTGGTGGTCGTGCTGCAGGCGTTGGTGGATCGGCATGCCATGTTGCGGCTGCGCGTGAACCCGGGCATTGGGGACGGCGCCCGAGGGTCGTCGCTCGAGGTGCCCGAGGCCGGGTCGGTGGATGTGCGCGGGTGCCTGCACGCGGTGGACGTGTTATCCGAGCAGGCGGTGGTAGGGGCGCGGTCGCGGTTGAATCCGGCCGGCGGGGTGATGCTTTCCGCGCTGTGGGTTAGCTCCACGGGCCAGCTGGTGTTGATCATTCACCATTTGGCCATTGACGGGGTGTCGTGGCGGATTGTGCTCGAGGACCTCAACCTCGCCTGGGCCCAGCATCGGGTGGGGCAGCAGATAGCCCTGCCGGTGACCGGGACGTCGTTTGCCCGCTGGGCATCACTGCTGGCCGCGCATGCGCGCGCCGCGGCGGTGGTGGAGCAAGCGAGCGTCTGGCGGCAGGTGGCGGCGGTCCCGGCCGCGCTGCCCGCGGTCGAGCCCGCGGTGGATACGTTGGCCACCGCCGGGCGCCTGTCGGTGGTGTTGGATCCCCGGAGCACCGGCATGCTGTTGGGTGAGGTGCCCGCGGCGTTTCATGCAGGGATACACGAGATCTTGTTGATCGCCTTCGGGTTGGCGTGGGCGGAGTTTTTGGGTACCGGTGGCGCGCCGATCGGCATCGACGTCGAGGGCCACGGCCGCCACGAGGAACTGGCCCCCGATATCGACCTGACGCGCACGGTGGGGTGGTTCACCGCCATATACCCGGTGGCCTTGGCGGTGGGTGGGCTGTCCTGGGCGCAGGTGATCGCCGGCGGGCCCGGGCTGGGCGCGGCGATCAAAGACGCCAAAGAGCAGCTTCGGGCGCTGCCGGATCCGCTGAGCTACGGGCTGCTGCGCTATCTGAACACCGAGGTTGATGTGGCCGGGCCGGACCCGGCGATCGGGTTCAACTATCTGGGGCGCCTCGGGAGTCCAGCGGGCGAGCTCGCCGGTGATCTGTGGCGAATCTCCCAGGAAGGCGTGTCGGTGATCGGCGCCGCCGCGGGGTTCGCGATGCCGCTTTCCCACACCGTGGAACTTAACGCCGTCAGCGTGGACACCGAGGCCGGCCCGCAGCTGCACGCCAACTGGATGTGGGCACGCTCGGCACTGGACGAGGCGGCGATCACCCGGGTTAGCGAGTTGTGGTTTGAGGCGCTGGCCGGCATCTGCGCGCATGTGAGTAAAGGTGGGGGTGGGTTAACGCCCTCGGATATCGCCCCTGCCCGGCTCAGCCAGCAGCAGATCGACGAATTGCAGCAACACGAGCCGATCGCCGATATCTTGCCGTTGACGCCCCTGCAGGAGGGGCTGCTCTTTCACGCCAGCACCGCCAGCAACGATGTGTATGCGGCGCAGCTTGGTATCAGCGTGACCGGTCCGCTGGATCGCCACCGGCTGCGCGACGCGGTGCATGCGGTCGTGAGCCGCCATCCCAACCTGGCGGCCCGATTCTGCCAGCGGTTCGACGAACCGGTCCAGATCATCGCGGCTGATCCCGTGGCGGGGTGGCGCTATGTCGAGCTCGACGCCGAAGGCCCCGACGTCGATGTCGACGAGGAGATCTCGCGGGTGTGCGCCGCCGAGCGCGCCGCGGTTTGCGATCTGGCCGCCGATCAGCCGGTGTTTCGGGTGGCGTTGATCCGCATCGCCGAGGACAGGCACCGGTTCGTACTCACGAATCACCACATCGTGCTCGATGGCTGGTCGCTGCCGATCCTGCTGCGCGAAATGTTCGCCAGCTACCACCGGCAGCGGCTGGCCGCGGCGGTCCCGTATCGCAGGTTTGTGACCTGGCTGGCCGATCGAGACCTGGATGCCGCCCACGCAGCCTGGCGGCGGCTGCTCGCCGGTTTTGACACCCCCACCCTGGTCGGCCCGCCGGGCCGGTTACAGCAAGGGCGGCAAGGCGTCGCCTCGCGTCGGGTGCCCGAGCAAAGCACCCGGGCCCTCAACGAGCTGGCCCGCTCGTGTCACACCACCGTCAACACCGTGCTGCACGGCGCCTTCGCCCAGCTGCTGTGCTGGCTCACCGGCCAGCACGATGTCGCCTTCGGCACCGCGGTCTCGGGTAGGCCGGCCGAGCTGGCCGGCGCCGAATCGATCGTGGGCCTGTTGATCAACACCGTGCCGGTACGGGCAACCATCACCGCGCCAACGAGCACCACCGACCTGTTGGCCCAGCTGCAAAACGCCCACAACGACACGCTCGAGCACCAGCACCTCGCGCTCAGCGAGATCCACCGCGCCACCGGCCACCAACAGCTGTTCGACACCCTGTTCGTCTACGAGAACTATCCGGTCGACACCGCCGCCCTGGCGGGCGCCCACGAATTGGCCATCACCGAAGTCACCGGCCACGAATCCACCCACTATCCGCTGACGGTGATCGCCCAGCCGGGGACTGAGCTGGGCCTTCGCGTCGAATACGACACCGATGTGTTCGATGCGGCCAGCGTCGAGGCGCTGATCGGGCGGTGGCAGAAGGTGGTGGTGGCGATGACCGCCGATCCCGCCGCACGGTTGTCGTCGATCGATGTGCTCGATGCCGGTGAGCATGCCTGCCTGGATGGGTGGGGTAACCGGGCGGTGCTGACCGCACCCGCGCCCCCGGCGGTGTCTGTTCCGGGGTTGTTCGCCGCGCAGGTGGCCCGCACCCCCGAGGCGGTGGCGGTGACCTTTGAGGGCCGCTCGATGACCTACCGCGAGCTCGAGGAGGCCGCCACCCGGTTGGGGCACCTGTTGGCCGGCCAGGGGGCGGGCCCGGGGCGGTGTGTGGGACTGCTGCTGCCCCGCTGCGCTCAGGCCATTATCGCGATTTTGGCGGTGCTCAAAACCGGGGCGGCCTACCTGCCGATCGACCCGGGCCTGCCCGCGGCCCGGATCGGGTTCATGCTGGCCGATGCCACCCCGATCGCGGTGATCACCACCGCTGATCTGGCCGAACGGCTAGCGGGCCATGACGTGGGGGTCATCGAGGTCGAGGACCCCCGCATCCCGGGGTATCCGTGCACCGCGCTACCGGCGCCGGCCCCCGACGATATCGCGTATCTGATCTACACCTCGGGCACCACCGGGGCGCCCAAGGCGGTGGCGATCACCCACCGCAACATCACCGAACTGCTGGCAGCACTGCCCGCACACCTGCCCGCGGCGGGTGTGTGGACGCAGTGGCATTCCTATGCCTTCACCGACTCGGTGTGGGACATCATGGGCGCGTTGCTGCATGGTGGGCGGCTGGTGGTGGTGCCCGACGTGGTGGGCGGCTCGCCGCCGGACGTTCACGCCTTGCTGGTTGCCGAGCAGGTCAGCGTGGTCACCCAGACCCCCTCGGCGGTGGGGGCGCTGTTACCGCAGGGGTTGGATTCGGCGGTGTTGGTGGTCAGCGGTGAGGCCTGTGCGGCCCAGGTGGTGGACCGGTGGGCGCCGGGGCGGGTGTTGATCAACGCCTACGGCCAGACCGAAACCACGGCGGTTGCGGCGATCAGTGCGCCGCTGGTGGCCGGTGGGGGGGTGGTGCCGATCGGGTCGCCGATGGATGCGGCGGCGTTGTTTGTGCTGGATGGGTGGTTGCGGGCGGTGCCGGCGGGGGTGGTGGGTGAGTTGTATGTGGCCGGGGCTGGGGTGGGGGTCGGGTATTGGCGGCGGGCCGGGTTGAGCGGGTCGCGGTTTGTGGCGTGTCCGTTCGGGGATCCGGGTGCCGGGACAACGGATGTATCGCACCGGGGATCTGGTGTGTTGGCGCCCGGATGGGCAGTTGGCGTATGTGGGGCGCGCCGATGAGCAGGTCAAGATCCGCGGGTATCGCATCGAGTGCGGCGAAGTGCAGGCGGCGTTGGCCGGGTTGGATGGGGTGGAGCAGGCGGTGGTGATCGCCCGCGAGGACCGCCCGGGTGATAAGCGCCTGGTGGGTTATGTCGTTGGGGTCACCGGGACCGCCGAGCCCGCCGAGCTCCGCGCGGCGCTGGCCGAGCGGCTGCCGGCCTACATGGTGCCGGCGGCGGTGGTGGTGCTCGAGGCGCTGCCGCTGACGGTCAACGGCAAACTCGACACCCGCGCCCTGCCGGCACCGGAATACACCGCTGGTGAGTATCGGGCCCCGGCCACCGCCATCGAGGAGGTGCTGGCCGACATCTACGCCCAGGTGTTGGGTGTCGAGCGGATCGGCGTGGATGACTCATTCTTCGACATGGGTGGGGATTCGCTTTCGGCGATGCGGGTGATCGCCGCGATCAACACCAGGCTGGATGCCGGCCTTGCCGTGCGCACCATATTCGACGCGCCGTCCGTGCGAAGCTTGAGCCAGCAATTGGGCAGGCATGCCAGCTCGGTGGAAGTAACCCCTGTCGAGATCCTCAAGGAGGATACTGGCGTTCCGCTGTGCTGTATTCATGATGTTTTCGGGCTTAGCTGGTCATATCGGGCTCTGGGTGATTACTTGGACTGCCCGATCATCGGCATTCAACAAATCGAGCAAACCGAAGAACCTGAACCCGGATCAATTCGCGACATGGCGAAAAACTATGCGGATCGACTCCAGGCGCTTTATCCCACCGGACCCTATAATCTCCTTGGCTGGTCTTTTGGCGGCTTCGTTGCTCACGAGCTTGCCATTGAGCTTCATCGACGCGGATGCGTAGTCCAACACCTCGTACTGCTCGACTCTGCATTCAGCGCCAACGGGGTCACCGCACGAAATCAAGGGTTGGACGCGAGTCAAATCTTGGAACAGATCTTGCGAACCAACCGCATAGACGTTCCAGAAGAGTTCGGTTCTCTTACCTACCGACAAGCAGAAGAATTAATTCGCCAACGAGAACGAGAAGCAGTGGAGGTTGCCCTTCCGCCGCAACAGCTGTTGGAGTTCGTGGTCCAAAGGGTCAATGCTAATCAGTTGTATCTCTTGGAGCATGTGCCTGACGTGTTCGATGGCGACATGGTCATATTCTCCGCTGCACGAAGCCAGAGCGATCGTGATTCATCCTTGCTGCAAAGTTGGCGCCCTTATGTCGCTGGCGACATTACAGAACACCGGGTCGACTGCACACATCATGCGATGTTGAGCACCGAATCGCTCAGCGAATATGGCGAGCGACTCAAGCATCTATTAGGAACCTAAATACAGCGATTCTTAGCTGTTCCAAGTTGACCATCTCTGGCTCCGAGGACCAGCAACGTCCGCAACTCGGTCGGCACTGGGTATTCGCTAGCATCGGACGCCGACGCGAAGGCAGGCATGACTGACCCCAAAGCACTGACCCAACCGAACCCAGCCGCAGGTTACGCACCCGGCGGCACGCTGGTCAGCGCGCAACGGCGCAACTTCATCTTCGTGGCGATCATGCTCGGGATGCTGCTCGCGGCGCTCGACCAGACCATCGTGGCAACGGCGCTGCCGACCATCGTCGCCGACCTCGGCGACGCCGGACGTCAGTCGTGGGTGGTCACCAGCTACCTGCTGGCTTCGACGATCGTCACCGCCCTGGTCGGCAAGCTCGGTGATCTCTTCGGCCGCAAGAGGGTGTTCCAGGCCGGCGTGGCGTTCTTCGTCGTCGGCTCGGTGATGTGTGGGCTGGCGCAGTCGATGACCATGCTGGTGGGATCGCGCGCATTGCAGGGAATCGGCGGGGGAGCGATCACCGTCACCGCCAGCGCGCTCATCGGTGAGGTCGTTCCGCTCCGGGAGCGGGGCCGCTACCAGGGGGTGTTGGGCGCGGTCTTCGGGGTCACCACGGTCGTCGGTCCGTTGTTGGGCGGCTACTTCACCGACTATCTGAGCTGGCGCTGGGCGTTTTGGGTGAACGTGCCGGTCTCGGTGGTGGTCGTCGCGGTGGCCGCCCTTGCCATCCCAGCTATTCCCGAGCTGGCTGCGGCGCGCAAGCCAGTCATCGACTACGCCGGGATCGTCTTGATCGGCCTGGGTGCGGCCGGCCTGACCCTGGCCACCAGCTGGGGCGGCACCGTTTACCCGTGGCGATCGGCGACGATCATCGGGTTGTTCGCGGGCTCGGCCGCGACGCTCTGCGTTTTCGCGTGGGTGGAAAGCCGCGCCGCAGAGCCGATCCTGCCGACCCGGCTATTCCGCAGTCCGGTGTTCACCGTGTGCTGCGTGCTGTCGTTCGTGGTGGGCTTCGCGATGCTGGGCGCGATGACGTTCCTGCCCACATATATGCAGTACGTGGATGGGGTTTCGGCGACGACGTCGGGCCTGCGCACGTTGCCGATGGTGGTCGGGATGCTAATCACCTCAACCGGCAGTGGCACGCTGGTCGGCCGGACCGGTCGCTACAAGATCTTCCCGGTCGCCGGCACCATGCTGATGGCGCTGGCGTTTCTGCTGATGTCGCGGATGGACCCGGCCACTTCGGCTCTGCTGCAGTCGATCTACCTGGTCATCCTGGGCGCGGGCATCGGACTGTCCATGCAGGTGCTGGTTCTCATCGTGCAGAACACGTCGAATTTCGAGGATCTGGGCGTCGCCACGTCGGGAGTGACGTTCTTCCGCACCATCGGCAGTTCCTTCGGCGCCGCGATATTCGGTTCGCTGTTTTCGAACTTCCTCGGCGCGAGGCTGGGGCCCGCGCTGGCGGCCAGCCACATGCCGGCCGACGCGGTCAGCTCTCCCGCGGCCCTGCACCGGCAGCCCGCCGGCGTGGCCGCCCCCATCGTGGCGGCCTATGCCGATTCACTGACCCACGTATTCCTCTGGGCGGCCCCGGTCGCCCTGCTCGGGTGCGTGCTGGCGTCGTTCCTGCGCGAGGTACCGCTGCGGGATATCCACCACAGCGCGGTCGATCTCGGCGACGCCTTCGGGATGCCAACCAGCGAGACACCGGACACGCTGCTGGAGAACGCGATCGCGCGCCTCATGCGCGGCGATCCCGGCGATCCCGGTGTACGGTTGCGCAGCATCGCGATGCGGGCCGATTGCCGGCTGGATGTGGCCGGGCTGTGGGGCGTGATGCGCATCTACCGCTACGGGCAGTTCTTCGGGACGGCTCGGCTCACCGACATTGCCGAGAGCCTGCGGCTGCCCTTCGAGGTGCTAGAACCCACCTTCGCCCGGCTGTGCGCCACCGGCTACGCGCTGCAAGATGGCGACCACCTCTGGCTGACCCCGGCCGGGACGCAGCAGGTCGACTACGTCTATTCGCTGCTGCTGGCCTGGATTGTCGACAAGCTGGCCCGTTCGCCCAGCTACCAGGGCCGGCCGGACCGCCGCGAAGTCGAGGCCGCGCTGCAACGCGTCGCGCATCGGGTTCTGGTCCAACGTGATTGGCACGACGATGCCCCAACCGGCCCACCCACCGGGGCTGAGCTGTCGGCGCGCGGGCGTACCATCACGCCATGAGCCGAATCGGACAATTCGCTGACGACGACGTCTACAGCTGGGCCACGAAATCCCCTGACCTCGGCGGTGCGATCGCCAATTTCAGCCAGGCGGTCTACAGCAAAAACCGGCTGCCGATGCGCACCCGCGAGCTCGCCCGGGCGGTGATCGCTCACGACAACGAATGCGTTGTATGCGCCAACACTCGCGACGCCGACGGACCCGCCGCCGGCGTCGATGAAGAGCTCTACGAGCACGCGCTGGAGTGGCGCACCTGGCCCGGGTACAGCGAACAGGAGCGCCTGGCCGCCGAATTCGCCCACCGGTTTGCCACCGAGCACACCAAGCTGCGCGACGACGAAGACTTCTGGAGTCGCTGCAACGAGCACTTCTCCGAGGAGCTGCTCGCCGACCTCGCGATGTCCTGCGCGCTATGGGTCGGCATGGGACGGATGCTGCGCACCCTCGATATCGGCCAGTCTTGCAAGCTGACCTTGCCCAGCCGCGCCTGACCGCACGAATCGGCCTTCATCCCGGCTAACCCGCGCTGGACAATGGCTGCTATGACAGCCACACCACTCGCCGCCGCAGCGATCGCCCAACTGGAAGCCGGGGGCGTCGACACCGTCATCGGCTCCGTGGTGAACCCTGCCGGGCTCACGCACGCCAAGACCGTGCCGATACGCCAAACCGGCACCTTCGCCGATCCCGGCCTGGGCGCCAGTCCGTCGTGGCATGCTTTCGCCAACGACCAGAGCGGCATCGCCTTCACCGAAGACGTCGGTGTAGTCGGCGATCAGCGAATTCGCCTCGACCTGTCTGCGCTGCGCATCCTCGGCGACGGGTTGGCGTGGGCGCCCTGTTCGTTCTTCGAGCAGGACGGCTCACCCGTCCCAGCCTGCAGCCGCGGCACACTGGGCCGGGTCGAGGCTGCGCTCGCTGAACACGCCATCACCGCGATGATCGGTCACGAGATCGAGTTTTTGCTGGTCAATCCGGAAGGCCACCGGCTGCCGTCCGCGTTGTGGGCGCAGTACGGCCTTGCCGGGGTGCTCGAGTACGAAGGGTTTGTCCGCGATGTCAACGCCGCGGCCACGGTGGCCGGCGTCCCGATCGAGCAGTTCCATCCCGAGTACGGGGCCAACCAGTTCGAGATCTCGTTGGCGCCCCAACCACCGGTGGCCGCCGCCGACCAGTTGGTGCTGACCCGGATCATCGTCAGCCGTGCCGCGCGCCGCCACGGGCTGCGGGTAAGCCTGTCGCCGGCGCCGTTCGCCGGCAGCGTCGGATCCGGCGCCCACCAGCACTTCTCGCTGACAGTGCGGGAAGGGGAGCCGGAAGGGCCGATGTTTTCCGAGGACGCCGGTGAGCGGGGTATGACGACGGCGGGCGAAAGCGCGGTCGCCGGGGTACTTCGCGGGCTGGAGCAGGCCCAGGCCATTCTGTGCGGATCGATCGTGTCTGGCCTGCGAATGCGGCCGGGCAACTGGGCGGGGGCCTATGCGTGCTGGGGAACCGAGAACCGGGAGGCGGCATTGCGATTCATCAAAGCCGGCCCCGGTAGTCCCTACGGCGGCAATGTCGAGGTGAAAGTGGTTGATCCCTCGGCGAACCCGTATCTCGCGTCGGCGGCGATCCTCGGACTGGCGCTGGACGGCATCAAGCACCACGCCGTGCTGCCACCGGAAACCACGATAGACCCCGCCAAACTGTCCGATTCCGAACGCGCCAGCGCCGGCATCGTGCGCCTGCCAGAGTCACAAGCTGAATCTATTGCTGCACTTGATACTTCGGCTCTGATTCGCGGTATTCTCGGTGATTCTGTGGTCGATATGGTGGTCGCGGTCCGGCGTCTGGTGTATGAGCGCTACGGCAATTTCGGTCCCGAGCAGTTGGCGGATAAGTTCCGGATGGCCTGGAGCCTGTGACCGGGCCCCCTAACGGGCCCCCTATGAACGGGCCCGCTGTGGGGTCTGACGTGTCGGCTCTGGCGCAACGCATCGACGAAGTGGCGTTGATCGACCAGCATGTCCATGGTTGCTGGCTGGCGGCGGGGGACCGGCGGCGCTTCGAGAACGCGCTCAACGAGGCCAATACCGAGCCGCTGGCGGATTTCGACTCCGGGTTCGATTCACAGCTCGGGTTCGCGGTGCGCACCCACTGCGGTCCCGTCCTGGGGCTACCTAAACATGTTGACCCGCAAGTGTATTGGGAACGCCGCAGCCAATTCAGCGAGGCCGAGTTGTCCCGCTTGTTGCTACCGGCCGCGGGGGTGTCCGACTGGCTGGTGGACACCGGGATCGGCGACGAAGCGGCCGGCGTAGCCGGCATAGCCGACGTGGCCGACCTGTCCGGTGGCCGCGCGCACGAAGTGGTTCGGCTCGAGCAAGTGGCCGAGCAGGCCGCACAGGCTCCCGGAGACTACGCGTCGGCGTTCGAGGAGATCCTGCACCGGCGCGCGGCCGGCGCGGTCGGCACCAAGTCCATCCTGGCCTACCGGGGCGGGTTCGACGGCGAGCTGACCGATCCGCCGGCGCCGCAGGTCGCCGAGGCGGCCAGCCGATGGCGCGACGTCGGCGGCGTCCGGTTACGCGATCGAGTCCTGCTGCGTTTCGGCCTGCACCGTGCGCTGCGGCTGGGCAAGCCACTGCAGTTCCACGTCGGCTTCGGCGACCGGGACTGCGACCTGCACAAAGCCAATCCGCTTTATCTGCTTGACTTTCTGCGGCAGTCCGGCGAGACGCCGATCGTGTTGCTGCACTGCTATCCCTACGAGCGGGAAGCCGGCTATCTGGCGCAGGCCTTCAACAATGTCTATCTCGACGGCGGGTTGAGCGTGAATTACCTGGGGGCTCGGGCACCCGCGTTCGTGGCCCGACTGCTGGAGCTGGCGCCGTTTCGCAAGATCCTCTACTCGTCGGACGGGTTCGGTCCCGCGGAGTTGCATTTTCTCGGTGCGACGTTGTGGCGCAACGGTATTCACCGTGCGCTGCGCGGCTTTGTGGCGGGCGGCGACTGGAGCGAGGCCGATGCCATCCGCGTCCTCGATCTCATCGCCCACGGCAACGCCGCCCGCATCTACGGCGTTTGACGCCGAGTGACCGGGGGTACACGCGCGGCTATGGGGCTCGTTGAGGATGCCATCGGCTGGGCACGCGAACAAGTCGTGTCACGGGTCCCGAAGGCCGACCTCGACCAGCGCGATCCCGACTACATCCGCGACCAGCTACCGGGAACATGGCTATTGGCATCGGGCTAAAGCGGAATGAACCGGCGCAGCTTCCCGCTGGCCTGATGGCGCTGGAGACTCTCGGCCACCCGGATTCGGATCCTCGGCTCGGATAACCCGTACCTGCGCAGCGCCGCGACCAGTGCGGCGGTCAGCGCCTCCACGTCGGGAGCACCCACCACCACGATGTCTGCTCCGGCGCGGGTCTGGGTGACCTGATATTCGGACACGTGCGGATCGGTGCCCAGCACGTGACGAAACGCAATGGGTGGCACGGTCGTTGCGCCATAACGGAAGTCGTCGTCGCGGCGCCCACCGATATCGGCGACGCGGGCAAACGCACCACCGCATGCGCACTCGCCGGCCAGCGACATGACTTGGTCGCCAAGATCGTAGCGAATGAATGGGAAGGTCCAATTGCTGAGCCCGGTGGCAAGTGTCCGCGCCGCCGGTTCGTCGGGGCCGACCGGGGTTCCGCTGTTGTCGACACGCTCGATGACGACCTCGTCCTCGCAGATGTGCAGCCCCTCACCGTGCCCGCAACCGACGGCCTGTATGCCGATTTCGGTTGAGCCCCAGACGTTGTGGATCGGCGCACCCCAGGCCTCGGTGATGGACTGGCGATCCTCGTCGAGCAAAGGCTCGGAGTTGGTGCTCACCCGAACCGGCTCGATTCGGAGGACACCGGCCACGGCTGCGCGGGCCAGGCGCCCGATCACCGTCGGATAGCCCACCAGATGGGTGGGTCGCGCGGCCGCCACCGCGGCCAGCACTTCGTCGAACGGGGCACCCGCGGTGATCACGACCGTCTCCATGCCCGGCAACGTCGGTACATCGAACAGCGGTGTGCTGGCGTGCGGCGGGACACCGGCCTCCAGCACCGCAAGCCGGGCGGGGATCGAAGTCCCGCGCCGCTCTTCGCGCGCCTGCATTCGCCAGGCCAGGCACGCCGCCGAGACAAAGAACTGCCAGTCCCAGACGTAGACCCCGCGGACCCCGCTGGAACCACCCGAACTGAAGATCTGCTGATCGCCTTCGGTGTACGAAAACCATTGCTGCTCAGCAAGAATGCGTTCGGCACGGGCGCGATCGAGATCGGCCGCGGTGACGATGGCGTCCCACTGCTCCTGGGCGTCCTGCTTGGTCATCACCGGCAGCGACGCCAGGTCGGCGACCGACGCGCGCGGCGGGTCGAGTTCCCGCAGTCGCCGGGCGTGAAATGGTGACCGTTCCCGTGCGTAGCCGAGTAGCGTCCGCAACCGGTGATTCTGGTAGTCCAGGATCCGCTGCCGCGACCAATCCAGCCGTGAGACATGGTCTTCGAGACCGGCCTGCACCGCACTAAGATGTGCGCCGCGCATGCGCTCGTATGCCGCCCGCGACCTTGCCGCCTCCACCAGCTGCCTTCCCCTGCGTCTGTGCCCCTGCAGTCTCGCACGCCCGCCCGCGGCGGTGTCGGCGACGGATCCAGGATGTGGCGGTGGACAGCGCCGGTAATGTGTATCCCGCCAGAATGAACTACCCCGGGCGGGTGCTGAAACTGCCTGCTAAACAACGCGTCTCGGAGCCAATTAGCATGACCGACCTGTGCTACCTGCCCGCTCACGAACTTGTTCGCCTGATGACGACCCGCTCGGTGTCCTGCCGGGAAGTGATTGAGGCACACCTGGCGCAGATTGGACGCGTCAATCGCATGCTCAATGCGCTGGTCGAAGCCGCGGCGCCGGAGCAATGCCTGCGGTTGGCCGATCACGCCGACGAGTGTGCCGCGCGGGGTGAGTCGCTGGGGGCGGCCCATGGGTTGCCGGTAGCGGTCAAGGACGTCATGAAGGTGGCCGGACTGGCGTGCTCCGGCGGCAGCCGCGCGCTGCGCGCCGTTGCACACAAGGACGCCACGGCGGTGTCGAGGCTGCGGGCGCAGGGGGCGATCGTGCTCGGCCTGACCAACGTCCCCGAATTGGGCCGCGGCGGCGAAACCAACAACAGCCTTTACGGCCGCACCAACAATCCCTACGACCTGACCAGAACACCGGGGGGCAGCAGCGGCGGTTCGGCCGCGCTGGTCGCCGCCGGTGGCGCGGCGCTCAGTGTCGGCACCGACGAGGGCGGCAGCATCCGTCAGCCGTGTCACAACACCGGCATCGCCGGTCTCAAACCATCCCATGGCCGGATCCCGCGAACCGGCAACGTATTCGGTGACGCCCCGGGCATCTTCGGCCCGTTCAGCCACTACGGCCCGCTGGCTCGTTCGGTGGCCGATCTGTTCCTCGGCTTGTCGATCATGAGCGGACCCGATCTGAAGGATCCCTACGCGGTACCCGCCCCACTGGGCAATCCCGACGACGTCGAGCTCGGCGCGCTTCGCGTCGCGACCTACCTCGACGACGGCATCTCGCCGCCCACCGACGAGGTCGCCACGGTGGTGACCGCGGCCGCCGACGCGATGCGTGAACTAGCAAGCGTCGTCCAGCCCGCCATCCCGGGATGCCTCGGCCGCACCATGGAGCTGCTGTGGAGGTCGGTCTTCCTGGGCGGTGACCGCGGACGGGGATTCGAAGCGGACCTGCGGACACTCGGCGTCACCGATCCCTCCGAAGAGCTGGCCGAGTTCCTCACCCAGGCGCGCAAGGTCGAATTCTCCCTCACCGACGCCCGAAGCCGTCTCGCCGACCTGGACTCGTACCGCATCGAAATGCTGACGTTCATGGCCGATTACGACGTCATCATCTGCCCCGCGATGCCGACACCGGCCAAGCCGCACCATCACGGTCTGGTGGAAATCGACGACTTCTCGCATCTGATGGTGCACAACATCACCCGCTGGCCCGCCGCGGTGGTCCGCTGCGGAACCTCGCAGGACGGGTTGCCCATCGGGGTGCAGGTCGTCGCCAGGCCGTGGCAAGACGTCACGGCGCTGGCCGTCGCGGGCCACCTGGAGAAGGTCTTCGGCGGGTGGCAGGCTCCGCCGCTCTGGTGCTGAACGCCGGCCCCTAAACCTGGGCCGCCAATCTGGCCATTAGCCGCCGAATCGGCGTCAGACCCGCATGGAGAAGTCACCAAGAATCATTTAAGAATCTCTTGAGGTGGTCATCGGAATCTGGTTGTCAACCGGAGAGCCCCGGAACACCCCACAGAAAGAAGGAAATCCAAAATGTTCACTACCCGTTTCACCAAGTTCGCCGCCGCTTCCGTCGCTGGTGCTGCCATCACGCTGGGCGCGCTGGCCACCGCCGCGAGCGCTTCGGCCGAGACCTACCAGGGCGGCGTCGTCGGCGGCCCCAACGGCGGTCACGGCACGGTGCACTGGCAGGGCACGCACCCCGGCTCGGCCAACATTCACTGGCACTGAGCATCACTTGCTGGCGCCGGTGGCGGTCCGCGAAGGCGACCGCCACCGGCGCCTTCGTTTGTCTCACGAAGCCGCGCGATTATGACTATTGGTGACTGTCGAAAACTTCCCGATCGGGCGCGGTGCAACCCTGCGTGAGCTGCAGGACGACCCGCACCCGCTGCTAGCACGGCTGCGGACGGCCGAGCCGGTGTCGTGGCTCGCCGTCCGGGGCGGCTGGTTGGTCACCGGCTACGACCTCGCGGTGCGGGTGATGCGCGACCCCATTACCTTCACAGTCGACGATCCCCGGTTTTCCACGTCCAGGGTGGTCGGCGCGAGCATGCTCTCACTGGACGGCGTGGACCACACGCGGAACCGGGAGCCGTTCGCGCATCCGTTCCGCGCGGCGCAGGTACGGGACCGGTTCGCCGGGTTTATCGAGGCGCAGGCCGATCGGTTGATCTCGGCGATGCGGCCCGCCGGCACCGCCGAGCTACGGCGCGAGTTCGCGGGTCCGCTCGCGGTCGCGGTGGTTACCGAGGCGCTCGGGCTGCGCGACGTCGACGTCGACACGGTGTTGTCCTGGTACGCCGCGATCGTGGCGGCGGTGTCCGAGGTGACCGCCGGCGGGCCGCTCACCGCGGCGGGCGCGGATGCGTTCGACGAGCTGCGGGCCGCCGTGGCACGGACTCTCGGCTCTACCGACGAACCCTCGCTGCTGCGGTACGCCGCGCGGGCGCCGGAAGGGCTGACCGCCGACGAGGTCGCCTCAAACGCGGCGGTGTTGATGTTCGGCGGAATCGACACGACCGAAGGCATGATCCTCAACGCTGTCCGGCATCTGCTCGACGACCCCACGACGCTGCCGCTGGTGCGTGACCACGCCGATCTTTTACCGAACGCGATCGAGGAGTCGATCCGACTGGAGCCGGCGGCCGCGGTCGTCGACCGCTACGCCACCCGCGATGTCGAGTTGGGGCGCGCTCGCATCCAGCGCGGTGACCTGGTCAGCGTATCGATCGCCGGCGCCAACCGGGATCCGGTCGTGTTCAGCGACCCCGACCGGTTCGACATCCGGCGCGCTAACGCCAGGCTTAACCTCGCCTTCGCGCAGGGCCCACATTTTTGCCTGGGCGCGCAGCTCGCCAGGACCGAAACGGCGATCGCGGTCGGTCGGCTCGTAACGCGGTTGCCCGGGCTGCGGCTCGACCCCGACCACCCCAACGCGCCGCGAGGCCTGGTGTTCCGCAAACCGCCGACGCTGCGGGTGCGCTGGACACCGCCGGCAACGTCTACGTCGTCGCTTGCGTTCTGATTTCGGCCCCTCCCGCGCAACGCGCCGCCATGATTATGGCTGGACGAGTTAGCTTAGGAGGTAGTAGCCGTGGATTTTGGGGCGTTACCGCCGGAGATCAATTCCGGGCGGATGTACATGGGAGCGGGTTCGGGGCCGTTGGTGGTGGCCGCGTCGGCCTGGGACGGGTTGGCCGCCGCGTTGAGTTCGGCGGCGAGCTCGTGTCAGGCGGCGATCTCGGGGCTCACCGGGGGGCCGTGGTTGGGTGCCTCGTCGGTGTCGATGGCCGCGGCGGCCCTTCCGTATGCGGCGTGGATGAATACCACTGCCGCCCAAGCGGAGTCGACCGCTAACCAGGCCAGGTCGGCGGCGGCGGCGTACGAGGCGGCGTTTACCGCCACGGTGCCACCTCCGGTGATCGCGGCCAACCGGGCGTCGCTGATGGCGTTGGTGGCCACCAACATCCTCGGCCAGAACACCGCGGCGATCGCGGCCACCGAAGCCGATTACGGCCAGATGTGGGCGCAGGACGCCGCCGCGATGTACGGCTACGCCGGCGCCTCAGCGGCGGCGACGACCTTGACGCCGTTCAGCCCGCCGGCGCACAACACCAACCCGGCCGGGGTGGGCGCCCAAGCCGTCAGCACGGCGGCCTCGTCGGCGCAGTCGACGGTGTCACAGATGCTGTCCTCGCTTTCGGCGGTGCCCAGCGCGCTAGGCAGCCTCGCCTCGGCATCATCGTCATTCGACCCGGTAACTTGGCTGCTCGAGGTGTTGAACACCCCCCTGGGCAGCGCTCTGAACACTTTTAGCAACGCTTTGAGCCTGCCCCTTAACACTGTCGGCAGTGACGGCTCGTTTTTGGGTGTCAACGCGATATACATGGTGGCCCCGTTGATCTCGGCGGCGTTTCCAGGGCTGGGGCCGGTGGCTCCGGTGGCCGCGGCGGCGTCTGAACTGTCCGGGATGCCTGGGGGCGCGGGAACCACGCTGGTGGGCTCGGTGGGCGGTGCCGATGTGTCGGCGGGTCTGGGCCGGGCGGCATCGGTGGGTGACCTCTCGGTGCCGCAGGCCTGGGGTAGCGCGGCACCCGAGATCCGTCTTGCCGCCAGGGGATTGCCGATGGCGGGCCTCGACGCGGTGCCCTCGGCAGGGGCGTCCGGGCCGGGCGGCTGGGTCGGCGGCATTCCCCCGATAGGCAGTGTCGTCAACGCACCACGAACAGGCGAAGGTTCTGCTGGTTCTTCCGGCCCCCGCTTCCGCCACCAAGTTATCCCGCAGATAGCGACGGGCGGGAGTCTGCTGGCGAGCCCACCGGATTCGCAGACGAAGCCCGCCCGACGAGGTTCGGAAGACGAGTTGAGTGAGCGCGAACGCCACGAGCTCGACGCGCTGCGCCAGGAGATGGCCGACCTGGCGATGGAGCGCGATGCGGTGGCCCGTTTGATCAAGGAGGCGCTGCGGCCATGAGTCTTGATTTTGGGGCGTTGCCGCCGGAGATCAATTCCGGGCGGATGTATATGGGCGCGGGTTCGGGCCCGTTGGTGGCGGCCGCGTCGGCCTGGGATGCTTTGGCGGCTGAGTTGGGTTCGGCGGCGAGTTCGTATCAGGCGGCGATCTTGGAGCTCACCGGCGGGCGGTGGTTGGGTCCGACGTCGGTGTCGATGGCCGCCGCGGCATTTCCCTATGTGGCGTGGATGAATACCACTGCCGCCCGGGCGGAGTCGACCGCCAACCAGGCCAGGTCGGCGGCGGCGGCGTACGAGGCGGCGTTTACCGCCACGGTGCCGCCTCCGGTGATCGCGGCCAACCGGGCGTTGCTGATGGTGTTGGTGGCCACCAACATCCTCGGCCAGAACACCGCGGCGATTGCGGCGACCGAGGCCGACTACGGCGAGATGTGGGCTCAGGACGCGGCCGCGATGTACGGCTACGCCGGCGGTTCGGCGGCGGCGACGACGTTGACGCCGTTCAGCACGCCACCGGAGAACACCAACCCGGCCGGAATCGCCACCCAAGCCGCCGCGGTCAGTCAGGCGGCCAGCACGCCGGCCGCGTCGGTCCAATCAACGGTGTCGCAGCTAATGAGCACGGTGCCCAGCGCGCTGCAAGGACTTGCCTCCGGTGGGCCATTCCAGTGGCTGCTGGACCTTCTGAACAGCGCTCCGGTCCAGAATTTCGAAGGCCTGATGTTTGCAACCTCGGGTTACCAAAACCTGTTCGGCTCGGGATCCTTTATTGCGTCGGGAGCCTCGTTCCTGGTTGCCCCAGTTGAGAACCCGTGGCTGCAATCCGCATTGGTTCTGGCGGGGGTTGCGCCGCCGGCCGCCGCGGCACCCGACGCGTCCTTGATACCCGCGGGCACGCGGTCGGCCCTGTCAGGCCCGATGGGCGGTGCCGACGCATCGGCAGGCCTGGGCCGGGCGGCGTCGGTGGGTGGGCTTTCGGTTCCGCAGGCCTGGGGCACTGCGGCACCGGAGATCCGGCTAGCCGCTAGGGGATTGCCGATGGCGAGCCTTGACGCGGCGCCCCAGGCCGGGACAGCCGGGGGCGGAATGCTCGGTGGGATGCCCGCGATAGGTCCGATCGGCAGCATCGTCAACGCGCCACGGAACGGCGCGGGTTCCCCCAACGGCCGCGCCCACGCAAGGGGGGAACCGAGCCCGAAGGGGCGGACGCGAGGAAACTGGCAGGGCTTCGATCTGTTAGCCCCGGAGGGGCAGTCCCCGTTGAGCGAGCGCGAGGAGCTCATCGCGCTCCGTATGGGGATCGCCGAGCTGACCAAGGAGCGCGATCTGCTCAAACGTTCGGCAACCCTGTTGATCAAGGAAGCTATGCAGCGCTAGGCAAGTCCCGACGCATCAAAAACCCAGCTGGTGTCCCCGGTCGTAAAAGCCTCCAACCGATGAGGCGCGAAGCCGACGAGGCTGTTCAGCGCTTGCACTGAGCATCCGACTGCGGAAGCATTCCCGCATGCTGATCTCGGCAAAACTCGCCCCAACGTTCGACTATGCGGTACTCGAGGAATTCTGGCGGGCCGCCGATGCACTTGGCTTTCATGCGATCTGGGACTACGACCACTTCTACGGACTGGTCGACTCGACGACGCCAACCTTGGAAGGGTGGACCACATTGGCGGCCATGGCCGCCGTCACCAATCAGGCACGCGTGGGCTGCATGGTGACCAGCGTGACCTACCGGCACCCGGCCATGCTCGCCAAGATGGCCATTACGGTGGATCACATTTGTGGCGGAAGGCTCGACTTCGGGATCGGCGCTGGATGGCATGAAGCAGAACACCGCGCCTATGGGATCGAATACCCTAACCCCGGAAGCCGCGTCGCCATGCTCGACGAGGCGCTCACGTTAATTCGCAGGCTGTGGACCGAAGAGTCCGTGAGCTTCGCCGGTCGGTTCTTCACACTCGCTGACGCGCATTGCGAACCCAAGGCGGTCCAGCGACCACATCCGCCAATCGTGATCGGCGGTGGCCAGCCGAAGATGCTTCGCGTCATTGCCCGCCACGCCAACGAATGGAATTGGCCAGGCTCACCGGAAGAGTGGCTTGAGGCCAGCAGTCGCCTCGATGAGGCGTGCGACGAGATTGGGCGGGACCCGCGAGAGATCCGCCGATCCGTGCAACTATTCCTGCACCCGGGCCAACCGGGCCAAATCGACGTCCAAATCGACCGGTTGCCGGAATACGAAAAGCTCGGATGCCAGCACGTCGTGCTCTCCTTCTACCAACCGCCGTCGATCGAACTTCTCGAGCGTTGCGCAAACCTCGAATGAGGCGACCCCGCCAACCCCGTTAAGCCCGGGGTTACGTGGCGCGCTGCCCGGTGGCCGGATCGCAGCGGCGATATGGCGCATGCCGGCCGGCTAGTGGTGCCACGATATTGACGTGAGCCATGCTCATAACGGCAACGGGGGCAGTATTCACGGCGACGGCATGACCGCAACAGGGTTGGGGTGCGGGTCGTGTGGCGCGAACCTCCCGCCGGCACTCACGGTTCTGCAACAAGTGCGGCACGCCCATCACGCCCGCAGTGCTCATGCGCACTGCGATCGACGATCTGGTCCACAAGGGACAGCTGCTGGTTTGGGGCGGTCCTGCGACCGGTGTTTTGGTGGAGACACTGCTCGATCGCGGGACCGAGTCTGACATGGCCGAAGCCGAGCCCGCGATCGAGCGGTTAGCGGCCGCGCCAGCCGATGAGGGTCTGGTGGCACGAGACATCTGGCTGCTGCGGCTCCGGGCTCTGCTGGCGCGGGCTCACGGCGACATCGCGTCCTACACGGACTTTAGGGATCACTACCGCGACTTGGCGAGAACGCTTGACTCCGAGGGGCATACCGTGTGGGCCGAGGCAATGCCATGACGACGGCGGGACTGTCACCCAGTTTGACGTTAGATCAAGCCTGTGGCATCAAAAACCCAGCTGTTATCCCCAGCCGCGAGATCCTCGAAGTAGTTGGGCGGCGCGATGCCGAATAGGGTGTTGAAGTCCGAATAGTCTTTCCAGACAGTGACTTTCCCGTCGACGACCTTGTGGACGGTGACGAACCTCAGCACGCCTTGCTCGCCAGTGGCGAATGTCCAGGTCTCGGAGTGCTCGTACATCACGTCGGAGCCGTTGCACACCAGCACGCCGTCGTGGTTCTCATAGCCGGCCAGCGGCTCGAGCCCCAACTTGAGCCGCTTGATGATGTCGTCCGCACCGCGTGCCGCCGCCGCGGGGATCGGCATGTCGACATAGAGGCAGTCCTCCGACAGGAACGCCTTGACCGCATCCCAATCCCGCCGCGAAAGGGCCCGCCACAGTCCGAGTACGACGTCCCGGGCCTCAGGGGTCACGTCAGTCGTAGAAGCTTCCGTCACAGCCGCCAATAAACTCGGTTACCGGACAGGTGTCAACCGCCGCTTCAACGGCGCATACTCGCCGAAATGACTCCACTACAGCGCTACATCGCCGAGGAGATTGCCACCGACCACGCCGACGGCCTGCTGACCCGGCGCGAAGCCATGCGACGGCTGGCTCTGCTCGGTGTGAGCGCCTCGGGTGCCGCTGCGCTCATCGCCGCGTGCGCAGGCGAGAAGGCGGAAGGCCCACAGGGTCCGGCGCCGACGTCGACCACCTCATCCGGCGCCTCGCAACCACCCGGAATGGCGGGCGCTTTGACCACTTCGCCGATCACCTGGGCGGGGCCGCAAGGCCAGCTTCAGGCGGCGTGGGCCCAAGCGCCCAGGCCCGGTTCCAAGGGCGCTGCGCTGGTCATCCACGAGAACAAGGGATTGACCGACTGGGTGCGGTCGGTCGCCGGACGCCTCGCCGGAGCCGGGTATTCGGCGCTGGCCATCGATCTGTTGTCCGAGACAGGCGGAACCGGCAGCTTCCAGGACCCGGCTCAGGCCACCGCGGCACTGGGCACAATCGCGCCCGAACAGTTCACCCATGATCTGAATTCCGGTGTCGCGCAGCTGAAGCTGCGGGCTCCAGGGGAGAAAGTCGGCGTGGTCGGCTTCTGCTTCGGCGGCGGACTCGTCTGGCAACTGCTGGCGTCCGGCGCGCTGGGGGTGTCGGCGGCGGTTCCGTTCTACGGGCCGCTGCCGGACAACCCCGACTTCACCGGATCCAAGGCCGCCGTGCTGGGCATCTACGGCGCCCTCGACACCCGCGTCACCGCGTCTGAGTCCGCGGCCAAGGCGGCCCTTGACCGTACCGGCCTGGTCAACGAGCTAGTCATCGAACCCAATGCCGACCACGCGTTCTTCAACGACACCGGACCCCGGTACAACGCCGCCGCGGCGAGCGATGCCTGGCAGCGGCTGCTGGACTGGTTCGGGCGTTACCTGGCAGGGCAATGATCTTTTCTGGATCTTTTGCGCGAACCAGCCGGTCAATGAGAAACCATGGACCGGGCCGGCCCCAGCGTCACCGGTAGCCTCGACCAACCCCGCAACACGCGGGTATCTCGCCTGCTTCCGGAACCGGCGGCCCGCACCTCGGGGAAGTGATCGAAGAACGTTCGCAGCCCGAGCTCTCCCTCGGCACGCGCGAGGGCGGCTCCCAGGCAGAAGTGCCTGCCGCCGGAGAATGCGAGATGCCTTCCGGCATTGGGGCGTTCGATGTCGAAGCGGTGCGGATCGGGAAACACCTTCGGATCCCGGTTGGCGGCGGCCAGGTAGACCACCACCAACTCGCCGCATTCGATCCGCCGGCCCGACACCTCGACGTCCTTGAGGGCCACCCGCGCCGTGAGCTGCACCGGCGACTCCAGCCGCAGCATCTCCTCAACGGCGTTGGGCCACAATTCAGGACGTTGGCGCAGCGTAGCGAGGTGCTCGGGCTTGTCCAGCAACATGCGAATCCCGTTGCCCAACAGGTTCACCGTGGTTTCGAACCCGGCGATCAACACCAGCCCGGCAATCGCCAGAAGTTCGGTTTCGTTGAGATATGTTTCCGCGGAGCCGCTTTCGGCTGTCTGGATCAATTGGCTCATCAAATCGTCACCCGGCGAACGCCGCAATTGCCGCAGATGGTTTGACAGCCAGGAGTTGAACCCGGCGATCCCTTCCTGCACGCGCCGGTACTGCCGCCATGGCAGTCCGAAGTCCAGACTCGGGGCGGCCAGCTCACCGAACTCCAGGACGCGTCGCCGGTCTCGCTCGGGCACGCCCAAGATATCGCTGATGATCGCGACCGGAAGCTGCGAGCAATACCCTTCTACGATGTCGACGACACCCGAGCCACCGGACTGGCCGGCCAGCTGATCCAACAGACTGGTCGCGGTCTGCTCGACCCGGTCACGCAGCGCGGCAACCGCCCGCGAGGTGAACACCGCCGACACCGTCTTGCGGTAGCGGGTGTGCTCGGGCGGCTCGACGGCCAGCAACGAGGGGGCACGCAGCGGATGAAGAAGATCGTCGCGAACGCGGCTTTCCAGCCATCGCAGCGGTGCCGGCAAATCGGCTCCGAACGTCAACGACCCAAAGTCGTCGGATCGCAGCAACTCGTGGGCGAGCGCGTGGTCGACGGCCAGGTAGATGGCGCGGCCTTTCAGTAGCGGGCCCAGCGGCCGCAGTTCGTCGTAGAACGGCACCGGGTCGGCGGCCACTTTCGGATCGGCGATCAGCCTGGCCGGCAAGTCGCCGCGGCGGGCTCCGATCTTCGCGACGCCACGCACAAACCCGTGCAGTGCAAACCAGTGCAGTCTCTGTTTCACAGGTCCTAGCGTAGGCCCGCCGCGGCGGGCGTCGCCTGGCTAACCGGCCGACGTCTTCAGCACTCGGCGTTGATCTTGAAGTCTGTGGTCACGACCTTGTTGGGATTACTGCGGTTGATGCCGGAGGCGCTGCCGGTGATGGTGTATGCGCCCTTGGCCAGCTCGGCGTGCGCGTCTCCCACTCCGCCTTCGTAGTAGCTGCCGGTGAACCCGTCGACGTCGCGGATCTTCACCCACTGGGGGATGACCCGCTCGCCGCTGAGCAGCACCACCGCTTCGACTTGGCCGAGGCCCTCGCGGATGGTCATGGTCCGGTACCCCTGGTCCTGACTGCACGCGGGAGGACGTGCCGTGTGAGTGGCGCCGTCGATGGTCAGATGGGCTGCCTTGCGGGGAATGGTCTCGGACCCCCCGCACGCCGCGACGCTGGCGACCACAACCAAGGCAACCCCGGCCACTGTGACCATCCGGTTCTGCACCAGTGCACCTCGATTCCGTTTCCGGCCCGTTCCGACGCCGTCCGGGAGCGTCACGCCGCCTCGAGAATTGTGCCCGAAACTTTACCGCTGTTTGGGCATTATCGCGGGGAGGGATTTGACGATCCGATTTCGCATCAACTCGGGGCTGAGACCCTTGATCCGGTCGATCCAGCGAATGCTCTTGGGCACGTACCAATGCAGCCGCGTCGGATGCTGGTAGGCCTGCCAGGCCGCCTCGGCCACGCTGCTCGCGGGCATCAGACGGAACAATCCCTTCCTGGGCGCCCCGGCGCGGAGTTCCTCAGCCGACATCTTCGGCCTGTCGGGCTCGGAGTGGTTGGGCGTCGTCGTCAGGATGGCGGTGTCGATCAGACCCGGTAGCACATCGGCGACCCGCACACCATGTCGCTGCCACTCCACGCTGAGTGCCTCGGTCAATCCCTTAACCGCGTGCTTGGTCGCCGAGTAGACGGCGAGGCGTGGCATCCCGTAGGTGCCCGCCGAGGACGATGTCGAGAACATCAGACTTCCCGGAGCCATTTTCAAGTAGGGCAGCGCGCCGTAGGCGCCGGCCAGCACCGCTTTGAAGTTCACGTCCACGACGCGCATGGCGGCCTCGTACGGCACGTCCTCGAACCACCCGGATTCGCCGATGCCGGCGTTGTTCCACATCATGTCCAGCCCACCACCCGCATTGCCCCCACAGAAATCCGCCAGCGCAGCGTCGAGGGCCGCCTTGTCCGTCACGTCGATGCCGCGGATCCAGAGTCTTTCGGTGCCAAGCCGGTCGCTCAGCTCCGCCAGTCCTTCCTCGTTGCGGTCCACCGCGCCGACTCGCCAGCCCTTGGCGTGGAAGAGCTTTGCGCCCTCGCGGCCCATTCCGCTACCGGCGCCGGTGATAAAGACCGATTTCATGTGACCCTCATGCGCCCTGCAGAGGCCCTGGCCGGACCGTGGGTCAGCCCTCCTCGACCACAGCTTTGATGCGCTGCAGCGTTTTGGTCATGTCGCGGATATTGCGGCGTGTACGGAGCCATCCGCCGAAAAACCAGAAGTACACGGTGCTGAACGCGGACGGGGCCATCCGGAATGACTCGGTAACGTCGGTACCGTCCCCGGAGGGCGCCAATCTGTAGTGCCA
Source organism: uncultured Actinomycetota bacterium (assembly GCA_963814505.1). Taxonomy (GTDB): domain Bacteria; phylum Actinomycetota; class Actinomycetes; order Mycobacteriales; family Mycobacteriaceae; genus Mycobacterium. Next base: position 17,031 of record CAWFDM010000029.1, on the reverse strand, counting down.
GTTATTAACCGGTCTGTCGCCCATAAGAACGGCGAAACCGAACTCGCGACCCGGTTCGCACGCCGTCACTTCGCACGTCGTCCAATACACCGGTCCGATCTCGTTTCGCCGCACATGCCCCCGGAATTTGGCGCCGAGCGCGGGGCCGGTCGCGCCACCCAACCACTCCGACTCAAAAACCTCGGGGGAAAATCGTCCCGTGTTGCGGACGTCTGCGATCAGATCCCAGACCTTGTCCGCGGGCGCCGCCATATGAACTGTCGCCGAACCTTCCATGGGCTGATCCAAACACACGTTCGCGCTGGGTCATAGACCGGAAGAAGAGTCAGTGGCGCGGAATTGCTGCCTGAATGATCTGGTTGATGATCGATGTGATGCCGCGTCCGGGTTTCGACCACACTGCTGTCGGAAGGCCCGATGCCGACCCGCACTTCGGCCATGCGTCCAGGCCCTGATCGTCCAGAAGCCGGTTGGCCACCGCGATTTGTTGCTCCCTGGATGCCGTCGCCGGATTGCCGACACCGCCGTATCGGGCCCACGTGCTCGGCTTGAACTGCAGCCCACCGTATTCGCCGTTTCCGGTGTTGGCGTGCCAGTTGCCTCCGGACTCGCACTGCGCCACCGCGTCCCAGTTAGGGGTGGGGGCGGCGTTGGCTACACCGGGCGACAGAGTCATCGACGCTGCAACGACCCCGCCGACCACGAAGGACTTGCAGAGTTTTCTCATGCCAAGCATTTCGGAAGGCGTGTCCGTAGCGTTACCGATTCGAAAAGCTTGCGAGATAAGAAATCTATGGCAATTAAATCGGCGCGTCAGCGTTCAGGCGCAATATGACCGAGTCGCCAATGAGAGGGCTTGTTGATAGAGGCTGTCGAGTTGCCGGGCCTGGATAACGTCGTTTCTGGCCTCGTCGAGCCGAACGGCACACGCCGGCGAATGCAACAGGTCCCAGTTGGCCACGATCTGCGTCAGCATCGTCTGGTTGAGGGCATCGATCGCTGATCGCGACGCCGACAGGTCCGGTGCCGCGGCGGGCGCACTGGCCGGGTTGAGCTTCCAATCAGCGAAGCGGCTGTATTCGACTGCCTCGGTGGCATTGATCTGGTCACCGAAGACCCGGGCGACGTACTCCGGGTCGACGTGTTCGGCCGTTTCCAGGGTGGCTTCCGCGCGCAACTTGTTGAGTTCTTGCTGGACGCGGCCCGCATCTTCGATGGCGCCGTGTGTATTCCACTTGAACGCGGCGACCGGTTCGGCGGTCTGCAGCCGCTGGGCGGCGGCGTCGATCAGCTCGCTGAGCGGGCTGGTGTCGGCTCGCGATTGCGTCGCCAGCAGCGTTGCGACCACGAGCAGCCCGCCCAGCAGCCCGCTCAAGACACCCGCCACGGCACCCACGGCGCCTCGCCCGTTGCTGCCGGTCATAACCATGATTCTGATCCGGATCACGCCGCGTTAGCCTGGCGATATAGGTCCTTCTGAGAATCACTCCGCCGGCCGCCGCAACCCGATCGACGGCCAACGCGCAGCATGGTCGCGCTCACCGCGCGTTCGGGCACTGGTCGCGGCTGCGCTCGGGGTGTCACTGCTGCTGGGTATGGCCGTGCTGTTGGTGGACAGACTCCATTCGTCGACGGGTGACGCCATCGAGCATCCCGCCAACCCGGTCAGCGACGACCAGTCCAAAGCCCAAGTGGTCGAGTCGACCAAACAAATCGTCAGCCTTGCCGGACTGCAGACGACGTCGGCGGGCTACCTGTTGATGTCCTGCAAGAACCGGGACGATCCTCCATATCAGGGCGCGATCTACCTGAACTTCGCGGTGCCCGCCGGAGTCCGCGCCGACACCTACTTCCCGACAATCGCGACAACGCTGGTTAGCCACGGCTGGACTGAGGGTCTGCCGCCCAACGGTTTTGTGTTCGGCAGGACCCTGTCCAAGGACGCCGTCACGGTAATTGTCTATCGCCACAGCGATAACCCGGGCATGGGCGTCCTACGCATCTATGGGGAATGCCGGAACATGAACGATCACCGCACCGACATGAGTGGATGGGTCGATATCACCGGCGACCTGCACGGGCCCGGCTGACGGCTGCCAGGGACGGTTCGGGGACCGTTCGGGGCCACTAAGCGCGCTACTGCGCTTGACGGGTTGCCGTCAAGCGCAGTAGCGACTTCTCTTCAACTGTGGGTTATTAGGGCGCTAATGGGCCGCTAATGGGCTTAGCCGTGCGCGCCCAAGGCGCCCTGCAGGTCGCCCTTCATGGCGTTGAGCTGTGCTCCCCAGTACTCCCAGCTGTGCGTTCCGTTGGCGTTGAAGTTGAACACCGCGTTGTGACCACCGGCCGCGTTGTAGGCGTCCTGGAACTTCAGGTTGCTGCTGCGCACGAAGTTCTCCAGGAACTCGGCGGGCAGGTTGGCCCCACCCAGCTCCGACGGTGTGCCGTTACCGCAGTAGATCCACAGCCGGGTGTTGTTGGCGACGAGCTTGCCGACCTGCAGGGACGGGTCGTTGCGCTGCCACGCCGGGTCGCTCGACGGTCCCCACATGTCGCTCGGCTTGTAGCCGCCGGCGTCACCCATCGCCATGCCGAGCAGGGTGGGCCCCATCCCCTGGGAGGGGTCCATCAGCGCCGACAGCGAGCCGGCGTAGATGAACTGGCCCGGGTGGTAGGCGGCCAGGATCAGCGCCGACGAGCCGGCCATCGAGATGCCGACGGCGGCGCTGCCGTTGGCCTTGACACCCTTCTCGGCGGACAGATACTGCGGCAGCTCGCTGGTCAGGAACGTTTCCCATTTATAGGTCGTGCAGCCGGCCTTGCCGCAGGCCGGGCTGTACCAGTCGCTGTAGAAGCTGGACTGCCCACCCACCGGCATGATCAGCGACAGACCCGACTGGTAGTACCACTCGAACGCCGGGGTGTTGATGTCCCAGCCGTTGTAGTCCTCCTGAGCACGCAGACCGTCCAGCGCGTACACCGCCGGAGAACCCTGCCCGCCGCTCTGGAACTGGACCTTGATGCTGCGGCCCATCGCCGCCGACGGTACCTGCAGGTACTCGACGGGGAGACCTGGCCGCGAGAACGCCCCCGCGGTCGCCGCTCCGCCGGCAAGACCGACCAGGCCCGGCAGAGTCACCGCCGCGGCCGCACCGACCAACAGCCGGCGCCCCCAGGCCCGGATCTTCTCGCTCACGTCTGTCATACCTGCCCCTTGTCGTAATGGTGTCTGGTTGTACCGGCAGGCAATTTACCGTGCGAATAGCCCAAATGTCGATCTGGACGCGAAGTAATCTCGGGTTTGTATCGGTTAGCGCCGCGAATACAGCGCCCGTGATATGTCGCCGGCAAACGGGTCACCCCGCGCTTCCCGGCACCCTTCTTGGCGCCGCCAAACAGCATGAATGCCCAGCTCACAGGCCTTTTTGGCACCAAGTACCGGGGCAGCGGCTGGCCTGCGGCCTGAGGTACAAGGCGTACCTAAACAAAACGTCGTACCGCGCCCGGCAATCCTTCGGGGTTTACCCGCGTGTTACCCGCCACTCTTACCCGACCCTTACCCGCCTCGCACTGCGCGCACCGTGCGACATCGGCGGGGACCGCAACCGGTGGTGCAGGTCACGTCGATGGTTCTGGGTGGATCCGCACACGTGCAGCCGAACTTGCGTCGACCGCGTAGGCTCTCCCAGAGCAAGCCGATGGAGACACGCTATCCCCGTTTCGTTCCGGCTCCTCACGAACCACCGCACCAGCGGGCTGCATGGTGCGCGGCGGTGCGCCGAGGGCGTCGGAGGTCCGGGAACGATTGAGGGGCACATTTTGGAAGCGGTACTAGGGCTATCAGTGACGCCGACCACCGTCGGGTGGGTCCTCGCAGAAGGACACGGCGCAGACGGCACCATCCTGGACCACAACGAGCTGGAGCTGCCCGACGACCGCGGCGTACGCGCGGTGAGCACCGCAAATCAAGTGTCAGACGAGGTATTGCGGGTAGACGCGACAGCGACCGCGAGCGATAAGCGGCTGCGTGTCATCGGAGTGACCTGGACCGACGAAGCGTCGGCGGAGGCCGCGCTGCTATTGGAATCGTTGACCGATGCCGGTTTCGACAACGTGGTGCCAATCCGGTTGCTCGAGGCGGTCGAGACGCTGGCCCGCGCTATCGCACCCGTCGTCGGCTACGAGCAGACCGCGGTGTGCATTCTCGAGCATGAGTGCGCGACCGTCGTCATGGTCGACACCCACGACGGTGAGACGCAAACCGCCGTCAAGCAAGTGCGCGGCGGCTTCGACGGGCTGACTACCTGGCTGACCGGAATGTTCGACCACAGTGGCTGGCGCCCGGGCGGCGTGGTCGTCGTCGGCTCGGACGATGACATCAACGCATTGTCCTGGCAACTCGAAGAGGCTTTGACGGTGCCGGTTTTCGCACAAACCATGGCGCAGGTGACGGTAGCGCGGGGCGCGGCGCTGGCTGCGGCTCAAAGCACCGATTTCACCGACCCCGAGTTATGGGCGGAACCTGCCGAACCCATCGCGACACCCGCACGCCGCCCCCGGCGATTGTTCTATGCCGGGGCGGTGACGGCGCTGGCCGCCGGTGCGGTCACCTTCGTCAGTTCGCTATCACTTGCCGTGGGCCTGCAGCTGGCTCCGGACAACGACTCGGGGGCAAAGCACGGGGTGCACACGTCGACGCCACCCATCGCGGCGGCCGTGGCTTCGCCCCGACAGGCCGCACCATCAGAGCCCCCACAGGCCGCACCATCGGAGCAGCCGCCCGTCACCGTCACTTCCGCCGAACCGGGCCCGCAACCCACGGCGCCGTTGGAACAACAAAGCGGTAGTACCGCGCCGAAACCGGATCCGGACAATCGGCAACCATTTTTGTCGCGGGTGCTTGAGCACATACCCGGCGCTTACGATTCGGCGCCGCACGCGCCGACGCAGCCTTAGGCTGTCCTAGACATCCCTAGCCAACGGGGTCAGTGCCGCCGGATCGACGTGCAGTAGTAGTTGTCGGTCAAAGCCAAATTGCCGGCGGCCGGTGGCACCTCAGGTAATCCGTTGTCCGCCAACAATTGATTCAGAGTCGTGGCCGCGGTGTGCCAGCCATGGCTATCCAGGTACGTCGCAACATCATTGCGCTCGACGTCATAACGCAGGTCGCTGAGCTCGATGTCGAACCCGTGCGCACGCCAGCGTTCGCTGGCGGTCAGCAGCATGTCCGGTGCTTGGTCGCCGTGGTCATCTGCCGGGTTGACGAAGATCTCCGCGGCCAGTCGGCTCCCCGGCGAGCTGAGTTCGGTGATGTTGTCCAGCAAGCGATCCTGAGCATCCGGCGGCAGGAAGGCAAGTAGCCCTTCGGCGATCCACGCGCTGGGTCGGTCTGCGTCAAAACCCGCTGCCCGCAACGCGGTTGGCCAATCGTGCCTCAGGTCGATGGGCACCACCCGCAGGTCGGCCTCGGGTTGCGCGTCCAGATCGGCCAATGTCTCCGTCTTGAACTCGATCACCCGCGGCTGGTCGATTTCGAACACTTTCGTTCCCGCGGGCCAGGACAACCGGTAGGCGCGCGCGTCGAGGCCGGAAGCCAGGATGACGGCTTGACGGATGCCGGCCGCCGCCGCGTCGCGGAAAAACGCGTCGAAGTACCGCGTCCGGGCGCCCATCAGGTCGGCCATCCGCTGCAGACCCCACGCGTCGTCGGCGACGTCGACGTCTGCGGCGGTGATGTCACCACTGACCCACCGAGCAAAGAATTCGATCCCAACGGCTCGCACCAGCGGTTCGGCGAACCGATCGTCGATCAGCGGGTTGTCGGCCTTGCTGGCGACCGCCCGGGCGGCGGCCACCATGGTCGCGGTCGCCCCGACGCTGGTCGCCAAGTCCCACGAATCATTGTCTGTGCGCGGCATTTCCAAACCTTTCAGCAGGCAAGCAGATATATACTTAGCAGAATTAATGAACTGTCACCGAGGATACACGCGCGCTCGTACTGACGGCCGCGCTTGCATCTGGAAACCGCCAAGCATGTAGAACAGCTACCGTTCCTGATCAGTGAGCGGAAGCAGTTCGGCGGCCAGATCGGAAGTCCGCGGCAACCGTGGACCAGCACCGCCGCCGATCGGCACGATCACCCGGTCGAGGTGGATAACCGGCTCAGTCAGTGGGCGCCGGCCGCGCTTGATTCCTATCCACCAAACCGTTCAAGGGCAGTTTCGCCGTGCGTGCGCGGGCGAGGACTTACCGTTATGACTGTCCGGCGCAGGCCGAGCAGCCGGGGGCTCATGCTCCACGGGAGACCGGACCTGGTAAGGGAGTCGGTGATGAGCGACGCCGGGGCGCAGTCGCGGGCAGGGTCAACGTTTGGGCATTATCGGCTGCTGCGGTTGCTGGGTGCGGGTGGATTCGGCGAGGTGTATGAGGCCGAAGACACCGTGCTGCACCGCCATGTGGCGCTGAAACTGATCGCCGCCCCCTTCTCACAGGATCCGGTGTTTCGGGAGCGGCTGTTTCGCGAGGCCCAGCATGCCGCGCGGTTGTACGACCCGCATGTGGTGCCGATCCACGGTTGCGCCGAGATCGACGGCCAGCTGTATATCGACATGCGCCTGATCCAGGGCACCGACTTGCTTAACCTGCTGACCCGTTGTGGGCCACTGGAGCCGCGGCGGGCGGTGGCCATCGTGCGCCAGGTCGCCTCGGCGTTGGATGCCGCTCACGCCAACCGGGTGATCCACCGCGACGTCAAACCGGAAAATATCTTGGTCGACCCCAACGACTTCGCGTGTTTGGTGGATTTCGGCCTGGCTAACGCGGCCGACGAGGCACGGTTGACCGAGATGGGCACCACCATCGGCACGTTTGCCTACATGGCCCCCGAGCGGCTCACCGACGGCGAAGTCGACCACCGTGCCGACGTCTATGCCTTGGCGTGCGTGCTGTTCGAGTGTCTGACCGGCGCCGCGCCCTATCCGAGCACCGGCCATAGGGCGTTGATCAGCGCGCACTTGACCGCCCCGATCCCGCGCCCCAGTCAGCAGCGCCCGGGCATCCCGGCGGCCTTCGATGAGGTGATCGCGGGCGGCATGGCCAAGGAGCCCGCCGGCCGCTACAACAGCGCCGGAGATCTGGCCCTGGCCGCATGCGAAGCCCTCGGCATGGTGGATCAGCACCACGCCGACGCCATCCTGAACACCCCGGCAGCGCCGGCGGCGAAGGCCCAGGCAGCGATATTCGTGAGTAAATCCCCGGTGAATGACCGCGAAGCCGTGGCGCTGAGGCGCTGGCTCAGCGGGGTGCGGCCGGGGCTGGCCGACGAGATGTTCATCGACCTGCGCCCCGAAACCGGGCCGGCGGCAGGCCAGGCGCGGCGGATGTCGCAGTTGGTTCAAAGGGAGTTCGGCAGCGAGACGGTGATCTGTTTGCTGTCGCGGGCGTGGCTGGACTCGCCGGAATGCCAACTACAGGCTCGCAGTGCAACGGCGTGGGGCAAACACATCATCGTCGCCCGCCTGGAAGACACCGGAGAAGAAGAAGCCCCGACATCTGGGCAGCGCTGTGACTTGCTTGTCGACGGCCTGTCCGAGGACGCCGTCGAAGAAATCCCGGTACCCGCCGACCCCCCGGCGCTACCCGAGGGGCCGCCGGTGCGGTTCAGCAAGGCGGGTCTGGCCAGGATTCGCTGGGCCCTGGAGGGAACGGGCATCGGCCCGGAGCATTTCGGGTGGCCGCCGCGTGATGATCCGAAACGGGTGCCGTATCGGGGATGGAAACCGTTTGAAGACACCGACGCGGGCGTGTTCTTCGGCCGTGATGCGGCCATCGCCCGCGGGCTGCAGGAGCTGCGCGAGATGCGTCGCTGGCCGTCACGTCAAAAGTCGCTGTTTGTGGTCCTGAGCCCCTCGGGCAGCGGCAAGTCGTCGTTTCTGCGGGCCGGCCTGGTCCCGCGCCTGCAGCGCGATGACCACAATTTTGTGGTGTTGGGCGTGATGCGTCCCGAAAGTAGGCCGCTGACCGGAGACCGTGGTTTTGCCGCGGCCATCGACAGTGCCCGCCAAGCCCTGCAACTGCCGGGGCCACCGCTGGGTGACATCCAGGCCGACGTCGAGGAAGCCTGCCGGCTTGGCGACACCGACCGGCTCTGCGAGGTATTCCGGGGATTGTTGGCGCAACTGCGCGCCGCGGGCGCACATCGGCGCACCGAAACCAGCCCAGAGAATGAGGCCGAAGCCATAGCGTCCACCGATACCGACCAGCCGGCCCGCACGGTGGTCGAACCCGGGCCCAATGACAACCCGGCGGCTGAGGCGGTCGCCCAGGATTCCGCTGCGGACGCCGAGCAGAGTAGTCGGGCGCCGACGCTGGTGCTGCCGCTGGATCAAGCCGAGGAATTGTTTGCCGTGCGCGACCCGGGGCAGCCGGCGGACGGATCAGCCCCCGGTACCGAGGCCGAGCTGTTTTTAGCCGTTCTGGTCAAGCTTTTCGGCGCGATCAACGCGACCGAGACGGGGCTGGTTGTGGTGGCCACCATCCGAACCGACCGCTACGAGAAGATGCAGAACCATCCCGCAATCCGCGACATCGGCAAGGTGGTCGACGAACTCACACCGATGCCGCCCGCCCAGTTTGAGCTGGTCATCACCGGGCCGGCCCGGCGTGAGACCGACGATGCCGGTCGCCCGCTGACCATTGAGCCCGCCCTGGTTGCCGCGCTGGTCAACGATGCCAAGGGCCCCGACACCCTGCCGCTGCTGGCGCTGACCCTGGAGCGGCTCTACACCAAGTACGCCAGTACCGGCCACCTCACCCTGGCTGGTTACCGGTCGAAATCGATCGGCGGCATGCGCGAGGTGGTCAATAACGAGATCGACCAGATCCTTCCGGGTGACCCGCACGAGCGTGAGACGGCGCTGCGGCGGCTGCGCGCGGCGTTTATCCCGAACCTGGTCGACATCACCGACACCGGTCGCTTCGTGCGCCGCCGCGCGCACGAGTCCGACCTGCCCGCCGACGCCCGCCCGCTCATCGACACGCTGGTGGAAAAACGGCTGCTGGTGCGCGATAGGGAGCGCGACGGCCACGTCGTGGTCGAGGTCGCGCTGGAAAGCTTGTATGACCATTGGGACGCGCTCAGGGCGTGGCTGGCCGAACATACCGAGGATCTCAAAACGGTCGCCGACATCAAACGCAGCGCCGCCGACTGGAGGGCCCACCACCAGGACCCGCACTGGCTGCTGAAGGGCACCCGCCTTGCCAACGCTGAAAACCTTGCCGCTACACCGCAGTTCAGCAGCCGCATCGCCGACCATGGCGACTTTCTGGCCGCCTCCCGGCGGGCCGAAGACAAGACAGCCGCGACCGAACGCAACCGGCGGCGCGTTCTCACGGCGGCGCTCGCGGCCACCGCGATCATCGCCGTCGTCGCGGTCGTCGGCTTTGTCCGCGCTCACATCGATAAACGCGAAGCCATCCGCGAAGCCCACAACCTGCTGGCCGCCCAACTCGACACCGAAGCCTCCACGGTGTTTTCCCGCGCCAGTGCCGGTAGTGACATTCGTGCGCTCGCGCAAACCTTGGCCGCGCAACGACTGCGATCCGACCCCGCCGCCGGCCGTGGCGCCTTCTACACCGCCACCACCGCGCTCAATACCACCCGCATCATCATCCCCACCCCGGCACCCATCAGCAGGGTGGCGTTGAGCCCCGACGGGCACACCCTGGCCTCCGGCAGCGACGACGGCACCGTGCGGTTGTGGGATCTCACCGACCCGGCCCACCCGGCCCCGCTGGGCCAGCCCCTGACCGGCCACACCAGCCCCGTGAGCGGTGTGGCGTTCAGCCCCGACGGGCACACTCTGGCCTCCGGCAGCTTCGATGGCACCGTGCGCCTGTGGGATCTCACCGACCCGGCCCACCCGGCCCCGCTGGGCCAGCCCCTGACCGGCCACACCAGCGGCGTGGAGAGTGTGGCGTTCAGCCCCGACGGGCGCATCCTGGCCTCCGCTGACGGCGATGGCACCCTGCGTTTGTGGAACCTCACCGACCGGGCCCACCCGGCCCTGCTGGGCCAGCCCCTGGCCGGCGACATCGGCTCCGTGGCGTTCAGCCGCGACGGGCACACCCTGGCCTCCAGCGGCAGCGACGACACCATCCGATTGTGGAACCTCGCCGACCCGGCCCACCCGGCCCCGGTAGGCCAACCCCTGACCGGCCACACCGGCGGCGTGGAGAGTATGGCGTTCAGCCCCGACGGGCGCATCCTGGCCTCCGGCAGCGACGATTACACGATCCGATTGTGGAACCTCGCTGACCCGGCCCACCCGGCCCCGCTGGGCCAGCCGCTGACCGGCCACACCAACTGGGTGACCAGTGTGGCGTTCAGCCCCGACGGGCACACCCTGGCCTCCGCCAGCGCCGATACCACCATCCGATTGTGGAATCTCACCGACCCGGCCAACCCGGCCCCGCTGGGCCAGCCCCTGACCGGCCACACCGAGGACGTGCCCAGTGTGACGTTTAGCCCCGACGGGCACACCCTGGTCTCCGGAAGCCGCGATACCACCATCCGGTTGTGGAACCTCGACGCCGCACTACCGCTGCAGGGCCACACCGACGCCGTGGACAGTGTGGCGTTTAGCCCCGATGGGCACACCCTGGCCTCCGGCAGCGCTGATCACACCATCCGGTTGTGGAATCTCACCGACCCGGCCCACCCGGCCCCGCTGGGCCAACCCCTGACCGGCCACACCAACTGGGTGACCAGTGTGGCGTTCAGCCCCGACGGGCGCATCCTGGCCTCCGGCAGCCGCGACCGCAGCGTGCGGTTTTGGAACCTCACCGATCCGGCCCACCCCGGCCCGCTGGGCCAGCCCCTGACCGGCGACACGGGCAGCGTGGAGAGTGTGGCGTTCAGCCCCGACGGGCGCACGCTGGCCTCGGGCCGCGCCGATGGCACCGTGCGGCTGTGGAACCTCACCGACCCGGCCCACCCGGCCCCGCTGGGCCAACCCCTGACCGGCGGCGTCGACTCCGTGGCCTTTAGCCCCGACGGGCACACCCTGGCCGCCAGCTTTCCCACGGTGCGGCTGTGGAATCTCACCGACCCGGCCAACCCGGCCCCGCTGGGCCAACCCCTGACCGGCCACACCAACTTGGTGACCAGTGTGGCGTTCAGCCCCCACGGGCAAACCCTGGCCTCCGGCAGCAACGACCACACCATCCGGTTGTGGAACCTCACCGACCCGGGCCACCCGGCCCCGCTGGGCCAGCCTCTGACCGGCCACACCAACTGGGTGACCAGTGTGGCGTTCAGCCCCGACGGGCACACCCTGGCCTCCGGCAGCCGCGATAGCACGGTGCGGTTTTGGAACCTCACCGACCTGGCCCACCCAGGCCGGCTGGGCCAACCCCTGACCGGCCACACCGACCGCGTATACAGCGTGGCATTTAGTCCCGATGGACGTATCCTGGCCTCCGGCAGCGTCGATCACACCATCCGGTTGTGGCCCACCCCGCTGGACGCCACCGTGGCGACCCTCTGCTCGAAACTCACCTCCAACATCAGCCACCAACAGTGGCACGACTGGATCTCACGCAGCATCGGCTACAGCACCCTGTGCCCCGGGCTGCCCGTACCGCAGGACTGAGACACATTGAGGACTAACGGGATTCGGAAAAACCACCCGGCAGTTTCACCGCCCGATCGTTGTTGAAGGCGGCGACGTAAAGGTCGCCGTCGTAGGACCTAGTTGCAGGCCCAGGTGTCGATCCAGCCACCGTGGAGTTTGGTCAAAGCGTCGCTCATCGCGGCGCTCAGCGTGGGTCCAAACCCGCCTTGGCGGACAACGCCATTCGCCGCCACGGCGCCGCAATTCGTGAAGCTGGTGAGCACCTTGCAATCGGAGTATCCGCAAAAATTGACTGCGGTCGCCTCCGCGGCTGCCTTGGTCGGGTAGTCCTGCGCACGGCCCCAGGCGCCGCTGAAAGCGTAAGCAATAGCGCCCCAAAGGCCGTCTGCGTGCGCTGCCGGGATTGGCGCGATGGTGATCGCGGCGGCGGTGGCCATACTTGCGACGGCCGTGAACCGCCGCCGATGAGTAATCATCGTCATTGGTGATTCCTTTCCGAATGCCGACGATCCGGCGGTTTCAACGGGTTGCGATCTACTGCTGTGACGCCCACGTCAACGGCTAGACCGGTTTGGTGGCGGTGACTATCTTGCCCCAATCCGGACATGGTCTCGTCACCGAAGTGTCATTAGATCGGATTGATCTGGATCTGAACGAGGTGGGAGGAGGCATCCGAGGCGGGCGGGTGCATTAGGACTCCGCTGATCTTTTCCGCGCGAGCGGAACACCACTGCGAAATCTCGCGAGTTTTTTCGCACTGGCGTTACGCTCGCGAAAAATCAGCGCCTGTCTAGTCGCCTTTGGCTCGAACGGCGGCGAAGGACACCGTTACGTCATTCGCGACCTGCACCGAACCCATCAGCAGCGAATAGGGCTTGATGCCGTAATCGGACTGCCGAACCCTGGATTGGGCAGACATTCGCCACGAGTCGCCGAGATCGTCTGTGCGAAGCTCGATTACGTGCTGGTGCGATTTTCCCCGGATCTGTAGTGCACCGGCGAGGCGATACCCGTCGTCTGTCTTATCGATGGCGTCCGCGGCATAGCGGATCTGCGGATAGCGGCTGGCGCCCAGCGATTTCAACGCGTTCGACTTCACCAGGGCCTTTTCCGGCCCCGACAACCCCTTGACCCCGCCCTCGCCGCGCAACACCTGAAACGAATCGGCCTCGACCACCAGCTCTGCGGTAGCGGGTTCGGCGCCGTCCCAGCTCACCGTGGCCCGCCAGCGCGTCAGCGCGATGGTGAGGCGATGACCCATCCGCGCGGCCCTGCCCGCGACGCCGGTGCGGACCTGCAACTCACCGTCGGATTCGTCCAGCGTCCATGTGTGGGTCACAGACCGACTTTCTCACAGGGCCAATTTCTCACAGGGCCGATTTCTCAGAGGGCCAATTTCTCAGAGGGCCAATTTCTCAGAGGGCCAGTCACATGGTCAGAACGGTGCGGTAGTGCGCGCGCCCCTGCTCCAACACGGCGTAGCCCTCCGCCGCCTGCGACAGGGGCAGCTCCTCGATCCATGCCCGCACGCCCGACAGGACCGCGAAATGCATTGTGTCTTCGACGTCTTTCGCGGTGCCGGACGGGTGGCCGACAATGCTGACCCCCGGCGTGATCAGCTGAATGGGACTGATCGGCAGTGGCTCGGGCGTGACACCGATGGTGACGAGCTCACCCTGCGGTGATATTCCACCGACGGTGGCTGCCATGGCCCCCGAGTTGCCCGCGGTGGCCAACACGACCGCCACACCGCCCAGGGCCTTCAGCGCCTCGGCGGGGTCACCGGCGGTGGAGTCGATGTAATGATGGGCGCCGAGCTTCCGGGCATCGTCCTCCTTGCCGGCGCCGCGGGCGATCGCAATGGTCTCGAAGCCCATTGCCCGGGCGAACTGCACCCCGAGGTGGCCCAGCCCGCCGACGCCGACGATCGCGACCCGGTCACCGGGCAACGCCTTGGTGTGGCGCAATGCGTTGTAGGTGGTGACGCCGGCGCAGCCCATCGGGGCGGCCTCCGCATCCGAGAGCTCGGCCGGAATCCGGGCCAGCGCACTGGCCGGCACGGTCACCGATTCCGCGTAGCCGCCGGGGTACTGATAGCTCGGGACTTTCCCGTTTTCGCAGTGAATGAACTGGCCTTTACGGCATTGGTCGCAGTGGTAGCAGCATCCTCCGAACCACCCGACCGCGACGCGATCGCCGACCGCGAAACCCTCGACACCGGCGCCGAGTTCGGCTATCTTCCCGGCGATTTCGTGTCCCGGGGTCAACGGCCACGACATGCCCGGGAATCCGCCCGCGACAAAGTGGGCGTCGGTGCCGCAGATGCCGCACGCGGCCACCGTCAGGCGCGCCTCGTCACGGCCCGGTGGTTTGGTTTCGACGTCTACCAGCTCTAAGGCTGCTCCGGCGGAGGGCACCTGGACAGCTCGATGGGTCGCCATTGTCTGAATATAGGTTCTAGTGCGCCACAGGGCATTCCGCTGCCCCGGTGGTGTGGTAGTCGACCTGCCAGTGCTTGATCCCGTTGAGCCAGCCCGACCGCAGCCGCTCGGGCCTGCCGACCGATTCCAGGTCCGGCATTGCATCGGCGATCGCATTGAACATCAGGTCGATCGTCATCCGCGCCAGGTTGGCCCCGATGCAATAATGCGCTCCCGTGCCACCAAACCCCACATGCGGGTTGGGATCACGCCGGATGTTGAAGGTGAACGGGTCGTCGAACACGTCCTCGTCGAAATTGGCTGAGCGGTACACCATTACCACCCGCTGGCCCTTCTTGATCTGCACGCCGGACAGCTCGTAGTCCTCCAGGGCGGTGCGCTGGAACGACGTGACCGGGGTGGCCCACCGGACGATCTCGTCGGCGGTGGTGACGGGACGCTCCCGCTTGTACAGCTCCCACTGGTCGGGGAAGTCGGTGAAGGCCATCATGCCCTGCGTGATCGAGTTCCGGGTGGTCTCGTTGCCGGCCACCGCCAGCAGGATGACGAAGAACCCGAACTCGTCGTCGGAGAGCTTGTGGCCGTCGACATCGGCCTCGACCAGCTTGGTGACGATGTCCTCGCCCGGGTTCTTGGCCCGGTCGGCGGCCATCTGCATGGCGTACATGATCAACTCGACCGAGGCGGCCATGGCGTCATTGGTGGCGAACTCGGGGTCCTGGTCGCCGACCATCTGGTTGGACCAGTGGAACAGTTTCATCCGGTCTTCCTGGGGGATGCCCAACAGCCCGGCGATCGCTTGCAGCGGAAGTTCGCAGGACACCTGCTCGACGAAGTCGCCGGAACCCTGCTCCGCCGCCTCCGCGACGATCCGCCGAGCCCGCTCGGCGAGATCGTCGCGCAGGCGCTCGACGGCTCGGGGCGTGAAGCCGCGGGAGATGATTTTGCGCAGCCGGGTGTGGTGCGGGGCGTCCTGATTGAGCAGGACAAACTTGCCCCTTTCGATCTGCTCGCCGACGGTACCGTCCTTATAGCGGGGGAGCGCGGTCTTCTGCAGGCTGGAGAAGACGTCGCTGCGCCGCGAGATCTCCTTGACGTCCTTGTGCTTGGACACCACCCAGAAGCCGCCATCGTCGAACCCGCCCACCCCGAGCGGCTGCTCGTTCCACCAAATCGGCGCGGTCCGTCGCAGCTCGGCGAGTTCCTCGATCGGCAACCGTTCGGCGTGGATGTCCGGGTCGGTGAAATCGAACCCGGGAGGCAGGTTGGGGGATGGCTGGGTGGATTGCTCGGTAGTTGACAAGGCCCACTCCTCGATACGAAGTCTTCTAGTTGTCTCCCTGTGCCAAATAAACCATTGGTAGACCACGATTGGGAAGGATTAACGCAAGATCGCCGGAGGCGAATTGCAACGTGTTCAGTGGCGATGAGTTCCGGCCCTGCCGCCGGTCTGCCTGATCAGAAGCAACGACCAACCGAAAGGGCGTCAGCAATGCGGATCGTTTTGAGTGACTTCATCAGCCTCGACGGAGTGGTCCAATCCCCGGGCGGTCAGGACGAAGACACGGACGGCGATTTCACCCACGGCGGCTGGTCTTGGACTAGTTCGAGCCGTACTTCGAGCCCGAGACCATGGGACCGGCCGTCACCGAGGTCATGGCCGGCACGCAGGCGCTGCTGTTCGGCCGGCGCACCTGGCAAACGATGGCCGCCGCCTGGCCGGAGCGCGCCGGCGACCCGTTCGCCGACCGGATGAACGAGATCCCGAAGTACGTGGCGTCCCGCACGCTGACCCAGGACGAGCTCACCTGGCCCGGTTCGACCCTGCTGCCCGCCGATGATTTGACCGGCGCGATCGGCGCAATCCGCGAGCTGCGCGCCCAAGATGGTCCGCACAACAACTCAGCGATGCAGGTCATGGGCAGCGCGTCATTGGCCGCGCAGCTGATCGAGCATGACCTGGTCGACGAATACCGCCTGATGATCGAGCCGATCCTGCTCGGCGGCGGCAAGCGCATCTTCCCCGACGGCGGTCAGGCCCGCGCACTCGAGCTGGTTTCGACGACGGCAACCGGAACCGGAGTCCTCATCTGCACCTATCGGCGTCGTTGAGGCCGGCAAACCAGGCCCAGCGAAACAGCCCCCGAAGGCGATCTTGTGGCCCCCGCCACAATGGTTATGCTTTGGTCCAGGTCACCGCCGGTTCACAGCCAGAAGGGCGGGGCCGCGTGACACAGATACCGAGGGTGGAACATGATTCGTGAACTACTCGCCGCTACGGCGGTCGCTACAGCGGTCGGGGGCTCCATGATCGGCATGGTCGGCACTGCGCCGATCGCCGCAGCCTACGACGGCGACGTGCCGGGCATGAACTTTCAAGCTTCGCTGGGTGCGCCGTGCGACAACTACGAGCGCTTCATTTTCGGGCGCGGCCCCAGCGGCCAGGCCGAGGCCTGTCATTTCCCGCCGCCCAACCAGTTCCCGGCGGCCACCACCGGGTACTGGGTGATCTCCTACCCGCTTTACGGAGTCCAGCAGGCCGGCGCGAAGTGCCCGGGCTCGCAAGCCGCGGCACAGTCGGCCGCCGGGCTCCCGATGCTGTGCCTGGGAGATCAAGGATGGCAAGAAGGATGGTTCACCGGCGCAGGGTTCTTCCCGCCCTCCGGTTAGCCGACCCGCCTATCCTGGAGGCATGCGCAAAGGCCAGCTCCCGGAATCCCCGGTACCGCGCTGGCTGCGCTTCGTCCTCGCGTCCGATCGGGCCGGCTCGGCGTGGTACGTCGGCACCGGCTTCTTCTTCGCTCCGATACTGGCCGTGATGTCGCCATGGCCGACGGTCACCGCCGTGCTCTGGGGAATCATCGCGGTGGCGGGGTTATGGCTCGGCCTACTCGGAATCGCGATGGCCGTCGGGCTGGCGCGAGTGTTGCGCTCCGGCAACGAGATACCCGAGGAGT
>CAWFDM010000028.1:0-44281 GCA_963814505.1 uncultured Actinomycetota bacterium | reverse complement strand
ATGGTGGGGGTTGTCCCGGGGCCGGGTTACCCGGTTAGGGTTGGGAGTCGCTGATGTCGTCTTTTGTGATCGCAGCACCTGAGGTCTTGGCCGCGGCGTCGCAGGATTTTGCTGGGATCGGGTCGGCGATTCGGGCGGCCAACGCGGCGGCGGCGGGCTCCACGACGCGGGTGTTGGCCGCGGCCGGCGATGAGGTCTCGGCGGCTATCTCGGATGTGTTTGGCGGCTATGCCCAGCAGTATCAGGCGTTGAGCGCGCGGGCGGCGTTGTTTGGTGAGCAGTTTGTGCAGGCTGTGCATTGGGCTGCCGGCGCCTATGCGGGCGCCGAGGCGGCCAATGTGTCGCCGTTGCAGGCCCTGGTGCAGCAGGCCCAGAGCCTGGCGGTGTTTTCCCCGTGGGGGACTTGACGGGGCGTCCGCTGGTCGGCGATGGCGCTAATGGGGCGGCGGGCACGGGGCAGGCCGGTGGGGCCGGCGGGTGGATTTTCGGTAATGGCGGCAACGGGGGCTCGGGTGCACCCGGGCACTCGGGTGGGGCCGGCGGGTCGGCGGGCCTGATCGGCGACGGCGGGTCCGGCGGGGCCGGGGGCATGGGCGTGGCTGGCGGCTCCGGGGGGCCGGGTGGAACCGGTGGGGCAGGCGGGGCCGGCGGCATCGGCGGGCTGTTATTTGGCCAGGGTGGCGTCGGCGGCGTGGGCGGCAATGGGGGCGCCGGTGGCGCCGGCGTTTCTGGTGGGGTGGGTACCGGTGCAGGGGGCGATACCGGTGGGGCTGGCGGGGCGGGCGGCTCCGGCGGTGCGGGCGGTGCCAAGGGGCTACTGTTTGGCGTGGGCGGCCACGGCGGGATGGGCGGCACCGGTGGGGTGGGCGGGGAGGGCGGGGCCGGCGGGTCGGGCAGCGGTTCGGCCGGCGGTTACGGCGGTACGGGCGGGGTCGGCGGGGCGGCGGGTGTGGGCGGCGCGGCCGGTACTGGTGGCGGGGTGGCGGGCGGGCCGGGCGCCGGTGGGGTCGGCGGCCAGGGCGGCGTTGGCGGCGCGGGTGACATCGGTATGACCGATTCGGCGGGCGGTCGTGGTGGTGACGGCTTCGCGGGCGGCGCGGGCGGTGCCGGCGGCGCGGGTGGCAACAGCGGCGTGGGCGGAATCAACGGCAGCGGCGGTATCGGCGGCAACGGCGGGGTGGGTGGGGGGGGTGCTGGGGGGTCGTCGGGTGTTGGTTTGGCCGTCGCCGGCGGTGACGGTGGTGGCGGGGGTGCTGGCGGCAATGCCGGTGCTGGGGGTGTGTCCGGTACCGGGGGAAACGGCGGCGGCCCCGGCAACGCCGGTACCGGGGGCACCGGCGGTGTGGGCGGCAATGGCGGTAGCGGCGATTTCGGCAAGAGCGGGATCAACGGTTTGCCCGGCGGTAGCGGGCTGGCCGGTGGCGCCGGCGGTGCCGGCGGGGCCGGGGGCAACAGCGGCCCCGGCGGAATCAACGGAGTCGGCGGTGCCGGCGGCACCGGCGGTACCGGCGGTGTCGGCGGCAGCGGTGGGTCCGGCGTCGGCTTGGGGGTTGTCGGCGGTGACGGTGGTGGTGGGGGTGCTGGCGGCGATGCCGGTGCTGGGGGTGTGTCCGGTACGGGGGGAACCGGCGGTGGCGGCGGTAGCGCGGGCATCGGCGGCACCGGCGGTGTGGGCGGCGATGGCGGTAGCGGCGATTTCGGCAAGAGTGGGATCAACGGTTTGCCCGGCGGTAGCGGGCTGGCCGGTGGCGCCGGCGGTGCCGGCGGGGCCGGGGGCAACAGCGGCCCCGGCGGAATCAACGGAGTCGGCGGTGCCGGCGGTAGCGGTGGTACCGGTGGTGTCGGCGGCAGCGGTGGGTCGGGCGTCGGCTTGGGGGTTGTCGGCGGTGACGGTGGTGGTGGGGGTGCTGGCGGCGATGCCGGTGCTGGGGGTGTGTCCGGTACCGGGGGAACTGGCGGTGGCGGCGGTAGCGCGGGCGTCGGCGGCACCGGCGGTGTGGGCGGCGATGGCGGTAGCGGCGATTTCGGCAAGAGTGGGATCAACGGTTTGCCCGGCGGTAGCGGGCTGGCGGGTGGTGCCGGCGGGGTGGGCGGGGCCGGGGGCAACAGCGGGCCCGGCGGAATCAACGGCGCCGGCGGCGCCGGCGGCACCGGCGGTAAAGGCGGTGTCGGCGGCAGCGGTGGGTCCGGCGTCGGCTTGGGGGTTGTCGGCGGTGACGGTGGTCGTGGGGGTGCTGGCGGCGATGCCGGTGCTGGGGGTGTGTCCGGTACCGGGGGAACCGGCGGTGGTGGCGGTAGCGCGGGCACCGGCGGCACCGGCGGGGTGGGCGGCACCGGTGGCACCGGTGGCAACGGCAACACCGGCATCGACGGCAACACCGGCGGTGTGGG
This sequence comes from uncultured Actinomycetota bacterium, assembly GCA_963814505.1. Lineage (GTDB taxonomy): Bacteria > Actinomycetota > Actinomycetes > Mycobacteriales > Mycobacteriaceae > Mycobacterium. The sequence goes on along the minus strand of CAWFDM010000028.1, from coordinate 41,890 downwards.
GCTGGCGGGTGGCGCCGGCGGGGCCGGCGGGGCCGGGGGCAACAGTGGCCCCGGCGGAATCAATGGGGTCGGCGGTGCCGGCGGTACCGGCGGCACCGGTGGTGTCGGCGGCAGCGGTGGGTCCGGCGTCGGCTTGGGGGTTGTCGGCGGTGACGGTGGTGGCGGGGGTGCTGGCGGCAATGCCGGTGCTGGGGGTGTGTCCGGCACCGGGGGCAGCGGCGGTGGCCCCGGCAACGCGGGCACCGGCGGCACCGGCGGCGTCGGCGGCACCGGCGGCACCGGTGACAACGGCGACACCGGCATCTACGGCTCGCCCGGCGACAGCGGCCTGGCGGGTGGCGCCGGCGGTGTCGGCGGGGCCGGGGGCAACAGCGGCCCCGGCGGAATCAACGGTGTCGGCGGTACCGGCGGCACCGGCGGTACCGGCGGTGTCGGCGGCAGCGGTGGTTCCGGCTTGTTTTCACGCGTTGTCGGCGGTGACGGTGGCAGCGGAGGTGCTGGCGGCAATGCCGGTGCTGGGGGTGTGGCCGGCACCGGGGGAACCGGCGGTGGCCCCGGCAACGCGGGCGTCGGCGGCACCGGCGGGGTGGGCGGCAATGGCGGCACCGGTGACAACGGCAACAGTGGGATCAACGGTTTGCCCGGCGATAGCGGGCTGGCGGGTGGCGCCGGCGGGGTGGGCGGGGCCGGGGGCAACAGTGGCCCCGGCGGAATCAACGGCGTCGGTGGTGCCGGCGGTACCGGCGGTACCGGTGGCTTTGGCGGCAGCGGTGGGCCGGGCGTCGGCGTTGGCGTTGTCGGCGGTGACGGTGGCAGCGGAGGTGCTGGCGGCAATGCCGGTGCTGGGGGTGTGGCCGGCACCGGGGGCACCGGCGGTGGCCCCGGCAACGCGGGTACCGGCGGCACCGGCGGCGTCGGTGGCACCGGCGGCACCGGTGACAACGGCAACAGTGGCGGTAGCGGCCTCGCGGGTGGGGCCGGTGGCGCTGGCGGTACGGGCGGCAACAGCAGCACAGGCGGAACCAACGGCAGCGGGGGCATCGGCGGCACCGGCGGTACCGGCGGCAGAGGCGGCGACTCAACTTCTACCGTCGGCCCAGGCCTAACGGGCGTCGCCGGCGGCAACGGCGGTAGCGGCGGCAACGGCGGCAGCGGAGGTCTGACCGGCACGGGCGGCACCGGCGGCAACATCGGCGTCGGTGGCACCGGCGGCAACGGCGGCGTCGGCGGCACCGGCGGTAACGGTGGTTCCGGCGTTGGCTTTGGTGTCGCTGGCGGCGCCGGTGGGCGCGGCGGCGACGGCGGCAACGCCGGCGCTGGCGGGATCGGTGGGAGCATCGGCAACGCGGGTACCGGCGGTCACGGCGGTGCGGGCGGCAACGGCGGCACGGGTGACGCGGGCGCCGCGGGCACTGGCGGCGGTGCCGGCGACACCGGATTCGCAGGCGGTGCTGGCGGTGCTGGCGGTGCTGGCGGCAACAGCGGTGCCGGCGGAACCAACGGTAGCGGCGGCGCCGGCGGCAATGGCGGCGCGGCGGGCCGCGGTGGTGATGGTGGCTCCGGCGTCGGATTCGGTGTCGCCGGCGGCGCCGGTGGCAACGGTGGCCACGGCGGCAACGCCGGTTCGGGCGGTCTGGCCGGTACCGGCGGTACCGGCGGCAGCACGGGTAACGCGGGCAACGGCGGTTTCGGCGGTTTCGGCGGTTCCGGTGCCACCGGTGACGACGGCACCGCTGGCACTGGCGGTGGCAACGGCGGCAACGGCTTCGCCGGTGGGGCCGGCGGTGCGGGCGGCGCAGGCGGGAACAGCGGTGCGGGCGGCACCAACGGTAGCGGCGGTTTCGGCGGCACAGGCGGTCCCGGCGGTATGGGCGGCGCCGGTGGTTCCGGCGTCGGCTTGAACCTCGGCGGCGGCAACGGAGGCCACGGCGGTGCTGGCGGCAGCGCCGGCTCCGGTGGACTGGCCGGCATCGGCGGCACCGGCGGTTTCGCTGGCAACGCGGGCGCGGGCGGCGGCGGCGGCGAGGGCGGCACCGGCGGAAGCGGCGACAACGGCTCCGTCGGTGCCGGCGACGGCGGCGACGGCGGCAACGGCCTCGCAGGAGGAGCAGGCGGCACGGGCGGCGTCGGTGGCGCCGGCATTGGCGGTATCAATGGCGGCTTGGGTGGTTTAGGCGGCTTCGGTGGCACTGGCGGTAACGGCGGCCAGGGTGCCAACGCCACTGTAAGCGGCACGGCTGGGGGTGCCGGCGGCAGCGCCGGCGCTGGCGGCACCGGCGGTGTCGGCGGTGTCGCAACCGACGGCGGCGGCGGCGGCGAGGGCGGCGTCGGCGGGAACGGCGGCATCGGCGGCGTCGGAGGGAACGGCTTAAACGCCGGCGGCGGTGCCGCCGGCGTTGGCGGCGGTGGCGGTACCGGCGGGACCGGCGGCACCGCAACCGGCGGCGGTCGCGGCGGCGACGGCGGTTTCGGCGGCACCGGCGGTTTCGGCGGCTTCGGCGGCTTCGGCGATGGCGATGGCGACGGCGGCGACGGCGGCGGCGGCGGCGGCGGCGGTGGCGGCGGGACCGGCGGCACCGCAATCGGCGGCGGCCTCGGGGGCACCGGGGGCACCGGCGGTTTCGGCGGCGACGGCGGCTCCGGGGCCAGCGGCGGTGTTCTCGGCGGCTCCGGCGGCAATGGCGGCAATGGCGGCGCCGCCGCCAGCGGAGGCTCCGGCGGCACCGCAATCGGCGGCGGTGGCGGCAATGGCGGCAATGGCGGCATCGGCGGCTTCGCCGGCTCCGGCGGCCTCGGGCAGTTCGGCGGCACCAACGGCTTCGCCGGCGACGGCGGCAACGGCGGCAACGGCGGCGCGGGTACACCAGGCGGTTTCGGCGGCGTCGGCGGCACGGGCGGCGGCTCCATTGGCGGCACCAGTGGCAGGCCCGGCATAGACGGCAACGACGGGTGAACCGCTGGGGTTTAGAGCCTAACTAACTCGGCGACGGCGGCCTCCACGACACAGATGCGGGCCCGCCGGTGGAGAAGTTTCGGCGGCTGTCGCGCGGCCATTTGGGAGCCTGGTCGGCCATGTGCATCGGCAATTGGGAATGCCAATCGCCCCGTGATCCGCGCCGCTGGCGCGGATCACGAGGCTTACTGCGACGGTGCGCCGGTTCGCCCGCGATCGTGGGCTGGTGTAGGTCGATTTCGACAAGGGGCAACGCGAAAATTACATCGCCCACGAATAACTGGCGCGGTCCGCCGGCGCCGTAGGGGGGTGTTTGTTCGCGGGCCTGCCCAACCCAAGGAGAAGACCAAACTGTTTCGCATTCAGAACGCGCGGCTTAGCTTAGAGCGTTCTGACTGCCGTGACTTCGGACTCGGACTAGCAGAAGATTTGAAGAAACCTTTGCGGATTCGGCATCAACCGGCGAGTCTGCTCACGACCCAGCCGCCAACCGCGGCGCGTCATCGCCCGGTGCATCTTTTGTTGACCGTCTCTCTGGATGACGACCACAGGGGTCCTGTTCGTCATTGAGTTTGCCGATGTGGTCCTCGGCTTCATCGCTGGGTTGATCTTGTTCGTGTGCACCGTCAGTGTGACGAAGAACAGATTGGGTGCGCGACACCCCGCGGAGTCTTTGCGGGAACTGCGGGGTGCCGCGCTGTAGTGCTCGGAGGCACTGGTGGTGACGGTAGAGGTTGATCCTGTCCGCGTCGAGTCGCGGTTGGCTGTTGGGGAGATTGGGTGCCCTGACTGCGGCGGGGTGCTGGGCGGGTGGGGTCACGCCCGTGCTCGAAGGATTGCTGGGCTGGCCGATCCGGTGCGGCCGCGGCGGGCGCGTTGCCGGGCTTGCGCGGTGACGCACGTGTTGTTGCCGGCGACCATGTTGTTGCGCAGAGCGTATGCAGCGGAACGTCTTTGGGCTGAGTTGACCGCCCGTGCCGAGGGGTCTGGGCATCGGCGGATCGCAGCGGGTCTGGCGGTGCCGGCGGCGACGGTGCGGGGTTGGCTGCGCCGTGCAGCGGAGCGCCTGGAGGCGATCCGGTCCTGGTTTATCGGTGTGGCAGTCGCTGCCGGGGTGGACGTGACGATCCCGGACGGGACGGGGTGCCCCTGGCGCGACGTGCTGGCCGCGGTAGCGACCGCCTCCGCGGCGATTCGGTTCCGGTTCGGCGCCCTCGGGTTGGGCGGCGCGATGACGCCGGAGCGGGTGGCGGTCGCGGTCAGTAGTGGACGGCTGCTGGCACCGGGGTGGCCGCCGCCGTGCGGCTGGGCCGCTGCAACACGAATCGCCCCGACGCCGGGACCGGCTGATCGGTGATCCTCACCAAAGGCGCCTGCCCGGCAATGGTTTCGGGCAGGCCTTCGACTGGAGAGGAGAACTGTCAGGTGTCGTTGGAGGAACACAAGCGCCGTGAGCGGGCGCAGGCGATCGGATTGTTCCGCTATCAGCTGATCGCTGTTATCCGGAACTCCGGATAACAGCGAGGCCCAGTTCAAGACGCTGAAGTACCGGCCCGACTTCCCCGGCCGGTTCGGCTCAATCGAAGACGCCCGAAGACACTGCCAGGTCTTCTTCGGTTGGTACAACGATGAACATCGCCACACCGGGCTGGGCTTGCATACCCCCGCCGATGTCCACTACGGCCTGGCTGAGGCAGTTCGCGACAAGCGCGCCGGCGTCCTCGACGCCGCCTACGCCGCACACCCCGAACGGTTCGTCCGCAAACCGCCCATGCCGCCGCAGATCCCCGAGGCCTCGTGGATCAACCGACCCGACCAACCAGAGGAGGATGCTCAGTAAATACCGCTCAACGGTTGCCTCATTCAGGTTGACAGGTTCCGATGCACGGCGTGGATGCCGGGTTTCTTCGACAGTTGTTCGAGGAGACTTGTCCAGACCTTCTTGATCGACGTTGTGGTGCTGCACGCTTTCGGGCCGCGACGGTGCTTCCAGGTCAGCGTCCAAAGAAACGGCAGGCAGCCGCTGGTCGCACAGTTCGGTGGCATTCCCGCCTCGTGGCGCACTTGCCCGCCCGGTCTTGGCCTGCCTGGCCAGATACCGGCGCATTACCTCGACCTTGCGGTCGTCCTTACCGAAGCGCACCACCGGAATCTCGGCGTCGGCGGCGAATCGGTCCACCGCCTTGCGGAACGCGGTACCCATCTTCTCCATGATCGCCGGTGACGGGATCGGATAGCCCAGATGCCCCGTCATGAACGACGCCACCTGCCCGCCGACCTGCAGATTCGGCACATATCCGTTCAGATAGATCCGATCCAGACACTCCACATCGAGCACCACATGCCCATCGAGCACATCGTTGATCGTCACCGCCGCAGCCATGACAGCCAGCGGCATAACCCCCGACGAACTAACGGGCGTGACCACTAGACGGTATGAGGGTCTGGGCTGGGGCCTCGCTCACATGTGACCGTGGGTTTACCGGTGAGGGTGGTCCTGGCCGGTAGCACACAACATGTGGGAGGCCTCAGCGATGTATCAGCGTACGAGTGTCGGATTGGATGTGCACGCACGCTCAGTGGTGGCGTGCGGGATCGATGGCGAAACAGGGGAGGTGTTCGAGCGGCGGTTGACGCCGCAGCACGGCGAGATTCTGGCCTGGATCCAGAAATTGCCGGCTCCGGTGGCGGTGGCCTACGAGGCCGGTCCGACCGGGTACGGGCTGGCGCGGTTCCTGCCGGCCAACGGGATCGATTGTGTGGTGGCGGCGCCGTCGAAGCTGCAGCGCCCGGCCGGGGATCGGGTGAAGACAGATCGGCGTGACGCTCGGCACTTGGCTCGGTTGCTGCATGTGAATGAGGTTGTGGCGGTGAGTGTTCCGTCGGTTACCCAGGAGGCGGCGCGGGATCTGGTGCGCGCGCGGGAGGCCACCCGCAAGGATCTGATGTCGGCGCGCCATCGAGTGTCCAAACTGCTGCTACGCCAAGGGATCGTCTACTGCGGCGGTCGCGCCTGGACCGGCAAGCACGAATTGTGGCTGCGTGCCCAGCGCTTCGATGTGCCGGGACGCCAGCTCGCCTACGACACGGTGTTCGACACCATGCTGGCCACCACCGACCGCCGCGATCGGCTCGACACCGCGATCGCGGCGCTGGCTGCCGACAGCGAGTACACCCCGGTGGTGACCCGGCTGGGATGCCTGCGCGGGGTGTCCACGCTGACCGCGTTCGCGTTAGCGGTGGAGATCGGTGACTGGGACCGGCTGACCGGACGCTCCATCGGCGCTTACCTCGGGTTGGTGCCCAGCGAGTCGTCCTCGGGCGGATCACGCGCTCAAGGGCCGATCACCAAGACCGGCAACGGACACGTCCGCCGGCTGCTGGTCGAAGCGGCCTGGCACCACCGCAGCGCCTATCGGCCCAGTGTCGCGCTGCGGCGGCGCTGGGATCAGGCCAGCCCGGCCGCACGCGCCCGCGGCCACGCCGGTAACCGACGCCTGCACGCCCGCTGGCAAGCCTTCGACGAACGCCACAAACGCGTCACCGTCGCCAACGCCGCCATCGCCCGCGAACTCGCCGGCTGGTGCTGGTCGCTGGCCGTGCTCGACGACTGACACCATCGCCGCTCATGCCCATCCAGGAGTCCCGCGATCGTCGGCCACCGCTGGACCGGTGTCAAGGTCGTTCGTCCTCGCTGCGCTACGGGCGCTCCACCTTGACCCCGGCGCGGCACGGCGACCGCCACGGCAAGGACCCCGGAATGGGCAACAGCAGCCCAACACGTCCGCTCGATCCCCACACGTGTGGTGGCGGCAGCGCCTGAGGAGCGACCCGCGCGCTAGCTATGAGTAATCCCAACGCTGCGTTGAGATCACGCTCGACACCTAGACTTGCGAACCACTCCAGCCGAAACAGTCCGCCCTGCCGGTAACCAACCCGCGAATATCAGACTGACAACGCGTCGACACCGACACGCTCGTCACCCCGCGTGAAGATCGAACGGCAACCGAAGCGGCGTCCACGACGACGGTCCTGGGCGCCGCTTCCCCTTGCCCTATTGACAAATCTGTCTACATAGCAGCTAGCGCGCGGAAGAGATTTAGTTGGCAATCGAAAGCCGGGTCAGCTTCCGAACGCCTTCGGCGGCGGAGGTCCCTCGGGTAGCACACCCGGGTACGGCAGCGCCAGCGCCTCCTGCTGCGCGGCAAACAACTTGTCGCAGGAGCTCAGCGCCATGTCGAGAAGCTTGTCCAGCGTGGAACGCGGGAACGTCGCGCCCTCACCGGTCCCCTGAATCTCCACCAGGGTTCCGGTGTCGGTGGCGACGACATTCATGTCGACCTCGGCGCGCGAGTCTTCCTCGTAGGGCAGGTCCACCCGAATCCTGCCGTCAACCACACCGACGCTGACGGCCGCGATGGCACACGACAACGGCCGGGGATCCGACAACTTGCGCGCCGCCGACAGGTAGGTCACCGCGTCGGCCAGCGCCACGTAGGCCCCCGTGATGGCCGCCGTGCGGGTGCCACCATCGGCCTGCAATACGTCGCAGTCGACGGCGATGGTGTTCTCTCCCAGCGCCCTCAGGTCGATGCAGGCCCGCAGCGAACGGCCGATCAGCCGGCTGATCTCTTGAGTGCGCCCGCTCAGCCGTCCCCGCACCGACTCGCGGTCCGAGCGGGTATGGGTGGCCGACGGCAGCATCGCGTACTCCGCGGTGAGCCATCCCAGACCCGACCCCTTGCGCCAGCGCGGCACCCCCTCGGTGACGCTGGCGGTGCACAGCACCTTGGTGTGACCGAATTCGATCAGCACCGAACCCGCCGGGTGTTCGGTGAACCCGCGGGTGATGACGACGGGGCGAAGCTCGTCGTCAAGGCGACCGTCTTCTCGTTTGGACACGCAGCTAACCCTAGTGCGCGTCGGGGAGGGCCGGTTAGCTCAGGCTCGCCGGCGAGCGCTGGACGTCGAAAGTCTCACCGGACACCACCGCGTGCACCGGACCGTCGAACTCGGCCTTGGCCTCGCTGATCACGTCCTCTCGCGAGGTCCACGGCGGGATATGCGTCAGCAGCAGCTCACGCACACCTGCCTGCGCCGCGGTCCTGCCGGCCTCGGTGCCCGACAGATGCAGATCCGGCGGGCGGTCGGGCGAGTGTGTCCACGAGGCCTCGCAGAGGAAGACGTCGGCGTTACGAGCCAGCTCGACGAGCTGATCGCAGACACCGGTATCCCCGCTGTAGACCAGCGACGCACCGCTGGGATCGGTGATCCGCATGCCGTACGACTCGGTTGGGTGAGCCACTACCCGCGGCACCACGGTCAGCGCGCCCAGCTGCACGGCTTGACCGTCGACCCAGTGATGGATGTCGAAGATGTCCGAGCAGTCGTCGATCTCCCCGCCGTAGGGTGACGAGGCCGCGCCAAGCCGTGACCACGTGTCGCTCGGCCCGTACAACAACGCCTTGCCGACGGGGCGCTGCGGATGGTACCGGCGCCAGACGTACAGGCCCGGCATATCCAAACAGTGGTCCGCGTGCAGATGCGACAACAGCACTTGCACGGCGCCGGGATCGGCGTGCCGTTGCAGCGCGCCGAGCACACCCCCGCCGAAGTCAATAACTAGCGGCGGCGTGTCCGGCGCCCGGAGCAGATAACCCGACGCGGGCGAATCCGGACCCACCACGCTGCCGGAGCAGCCCAGCACGGTTATTCGCACGGACACTACTGTGCCATGCCCGATACATCGATGGGGAAAACATTGCCGCTTTGGTGTGACGAGAATCTCTGTGTGTTCACCTAATGAACACGAAAATGACGGAGCACTGGTTCCACACCGGTCACAGCCGGACCCAGGAATCGCGCCGCCAGTTTGGTGAACGCCTCGGGGTCGCCGGTGGCCTCGAACACCCGGGTGGCGGGCGGCGCGTCATGCGGACGCAACAGGTCCATCTCGGTGAGCACCCGGAGCACTTCCTTGGCGGTCTCTTCTGCGCTGGATACCAGCGTGACGTTGTCACCCATCGCCAGTTGAATCAGTCCCGACAGCAGCGGATAGTGCGTGCACCCCAGCACCAGCGTGTCGACCTCGGCGCGCTGCAGCGGCTCCAGGTAGCCCTCCGCCAGTCCGAGCACCTGCCGACCGCTGGTGACGCCGCGCTCGACGAAGTCGACGAAGCGCGGGCACGCCACCGCGGTGATCTCGGTGTCGCGGGCGGCGGCGAACGCGTCTTGGTAGGCGTGGGAGGTGATGGTGGCCCGCGTGCCGATCACCCCGATGCGGCCGTTGCGGGTGGCCGCGACCGCGCGGCGGACCGCCGGCAGGATCACCTCGACGACGGGCACGCCATAGCGTTCGCGAGCGTCGCGCAGGCACGCCGCAGACGCCGAGTTGCAGGCGATCACCAGCGCCTTGACGCCGCGGTCGACCAGGTCGTCACCGAGGGCCAGCGCGTGCGCGCGGATCTCAGGGATGGTCAGCGGACCGTAGGGACCATTGCCGGTGTCGCCCACGTAGATGATGTCTTCGTCGGGCAGCTGGTCGATGATCGCGCGGGCAACCGTGAGTCCCCCGACGCCGGAGTCGAATACCCCGACGGGCGCCAGTGGCGAGCTCATCGCGTGAGGCGCGGCGGACCGGAGCCGGCTTTTTTCAGCGCGCGGGCCTTGCGCTCCGGCGCGGACAACAGATACGCCGCCACGACGCCCGCCAGCGCACCGCACAGGTGGCCCTGCCAGGACACGCCGCCGCAGGTGCCAAGCACCGGCATGGCGCCGAGCAGGACGCCACCGTAGAAGATCAACACCACCACCCCGATGACGATGTCCCAGATCCGGCGGACGAACAGCCCGAACACCAACAGGAAGGCCAGGTACCCGAAGATCAGGCCCGAGGCCCCGATGTGGTCGGTAGGGCCGCAGCTGCTGCCCCAGTTGCCGATCAGCCAGGTGCCGAACCCGCCCAGGATCCACACGATCGCGGTGGCCCAGACGAATCGAGACAATCCGGCCAGCGTCATCAGGAATCCCAACACCAGCAGTGGGATCGTATTGGCGGCCAGGTGCTGCCAGTTGGCATGCAGCACCGGTGCGAAGACGATCCCCCACAGGCCGTCGGTTCTCCCCGGCCTGATGCCGTTGACGTCCAGGGAATGGTGCATCAGCTGGTCAATCAGCTCGACGAGGTAAAGCAGCGCCACGAAGGTCAGGATCGTGGCCCCGCCCACCATCCACCGAGGTCTTTTCTTCGGCTGCGTAGCCGGCAGATGACCGGGATTCTTAGCCGACCCGCCTATGCCCATAACTGCCCTTCCAGCGCGTTCCCCGCATCATCCAGGCTACCGGTGTAGGCGCCGGTAGACAGATACTTCCAGCCGGCGTCGGCGACGATGAAGGCGATATCGGCGCGCTCACCGGCTTCGAGCGCCCTCGCCCCGACGCCGAGGGCGGCATGCAGCACCGCGCCGGTTGAGATGCCCGCAAAGATGCCTTCGGAATCAACCAGCTCACGGGTGCGCCGTATCGCGTCGGCGGCGCCGACCGAATAGCGGGTGGTCAGCACGTCCGGGTCATACAGTTCGGGCACAAACCCTTCATCGAGGTTGCGCAGCGCATAGACCCCCTCGCCGTACCGGGGCTCGGCGGCCACGACCTTGACGTCGGGCACCTGCTCACGCAGGAAGCGGCCGGTGCCCATCAGCGTGCCCGTGGTGCCCAGGCCGGCGACGAAGTGGGTGATCTCGGGCAGGTCGGCAAGCAGTTCGGGGCCGGTGCCGCGATAGTGCGAGTCGGTGTTGGCCGGGTTGCCGTACTGGTACAGCATCACCCACGACGGGTTGGCCGCGGCCAGCTCTTTGGCGGTGGCCACCGCGGTGTTGGACCCGCCTGCGGCGGGCGAGAAGATGATCTGCGCGCCGTAGAGCTCCAGTACCTGGCGCCGTTCCACCGAGGTGTTCTCGGGCATCACACAGATCAGCCGGTATCCCTTCAACCGCGCCGCCATCGCCAGGGAGATGCCGGTGTTACCACTGGTGGGCTCGAGAATCGTCGACCCCGGCGTCAGCAGCCCGTCCCGCTCGGCCTGCTCGATCATCTGCAACGCCGGCCGGTCCTTGATCGACCCGGTCGGGTTGCGGTCCTCCAGCTTGGCCCACAGCCGCACGTGCGGCCCGTCTTCCCAACGTGGTGACAGCCGCTGCAGACCAACCAGCGGCGTGTTGCCCAGGGCCTGCAGCAGCGAGTCGTATCGCGTCATCTTCTCCGCTTAGCCGCCCGCCACCGCGGGCAGGATGGTGACGGAGTCGCCGTCGGCGATCGGGGTGTCCAGGCCGCCGGAGAACCGCACGTCCTCGTCGTTGACGTAGACGTTGACAAAGCGGTGCAACTTGCCCGGGGAGGACGGGTCGATCAGGCGCTCGGAAATACCCGAATAGTTGGACTCCAGGTCACCGATGACGGCGCCCAGCGTCTCTCCGCTGGCCGACACGCGCTTCTCGCCACCGGTGTGGGGTCGCAGGATGGTCGGGATCGACACTGTGACGCTCATGCGGGCCTTTCTGGTGACTGTTTAGTACTGCTCGACGACGTTGACGGCCTCTTCGGCGACAGCGCCGTCGACGATGCGATAGCTGCGCAACTCATGCCGGTCCGGGTGCCTGGTGGACACCAGCACGTAGTGCGCATCCGGTTCGGCGGCCAGGCTCACGTCTGTGCGACTCGGGTATGCCTCGGTCGCGGTGTGCGAGTGATAGATGACCACGGGCACCTCGTCGGCGTCCTCCAGCTCCCGCCACACTCGGTAATGCTCCTGCACGTCGAAACGGTAGAACGTCGGCGAACGCTCGGCATTGACCATCGGGATGTGCCGTTCGGGACGGTCGGAGCCCTCCGGACCGGCCAGTACCCCGCAGGCTTCGTCGGGGTGATCGCAGCGCGCATGGGCGACCATCGCATCCACCAGGTCAGCACGAATCAGCAGCACGGCCGATCCTTTCCCAAGTTGCCCTTCCCGATTGCGGTGTCGAACGCTCCGGGCAACAGGCCGCGGTAGGTCGGTATTCCTGCCACCGACTCGGCGGCCAGCACACCGACCAGCACCGCACGCGCCAGGCAATCGGCCGCGGCCGCGCCCACGGCCGTGACCAGCGGTGTCTCCGGCGACAGCGCGGCCGGCATGTCGGCCGTGGGTGCGACCTCAACCGCGCCGGTGGCCAGCGCGAACACCGTGTCGCCGTCCAGCGGGGTGTGCGCGGGCCTGATGGTTCGCGCCAGCCCGTCGTGGGCGGCGATCGCGACCCGTTGGCACGCCGCCTTGCTCAGCGCGGCGTCGGTCGCGACCACGGCAATGGTCGTATTGAGAGGGGTGTTGAGCGCGCTCGACGGGGAGGGCAACTCGGCCAGTGCGGCGACCTGCTCGGCCGGCGGCGCCGTCAGCGCGAACTCCTCGATCAGGTGGGCCATCCACGGCAGGCCGGTGGCCGGGTCGACGACGTTGCCCGCGGAGTTGACCACGACCACCGCGCCGACGGTCACGCCGGACTGCAGCGTCATCGACGCCGTCCCGACACCGCCCTTGAGCACGCCGGCGCGCGCGCCCACCCCGGCGCCAACCGTCCCGACGGCCACAGCCTCCCCGCTCGAGGTGCTGGAGGCGCTCGCGGCCGCGTACCCGAATTCGGCCGTCGGCCGGCAACCCCAACCGCCGACCGGCAGGTCGAAAATCACCGCGCCGGGCACGATCGGCACCACACCAGCACCCATCACTACGCCGTGCTCGTGTTCCTCCAGCCAGCGCATGACCCCGTCGGCGGCCGCCAGACCGTAGGCGCTGCCGCCGGCCAGCAGCACCGCATCGACAAAGCGGACGCTGTTCGCCGGGTCCAGCAGATCGGTCTCCCTGGTGCCGGGCGCGCCGCCCCGGCAATCGACGGCGCCGACGGTTCCGGGCGGTGTGAGCACCACGGTGACGCCGCAGGCCCAGCCGCCGCCGAGGGACGCGTCGGGGTCCAGCCTCTGGTGGTGGCCGACGCGGATGCCGCCGACGTCGGTGATGGAGTTCATCCGGCCGCCATCAAAATCATCCGGGCGCCATAAACTCATCGGGGTCCCATCAACGCCAGGACCAGGTATTCCTGCAGGACGGTCAGCCACTGGTAGACGTCGAAGTGTGCGGCCAGCGGATGGTCGGCCGGCGGGCGATCGGGGCCCTCCGGGCGGATTTCGAGCATCACTCCCAGCGTCAGCCGGAGGTCGTTGACCGCGGCGATCCAGGCGTTGGCGCTGCCCTCCGTCAGCTCAAACCGACCGCCGTTCTCCGGGACGGTGTCCAACAACTGCTGTGCGGCAACACGTTTGGCGTCGATGATCTCCGGCTCGTGCAGGCTGCGGAGCGCGGCGTTGAGGCTGTCGGCGGCGTCGACGCCCAACGGGTCGTCATCAATGGACCGGTAGAAATCGGGCAGCAGCCGACCCAGCGTCGGGTCACCCGGCGGCTCCGTATTCCCGGTCTTTATCCCGGTGATCTCCTCGAGTTCGTCTGCCGGCGAGGAAGATTCGCGCTCGTCAAGCAAGCCGATCATCGCGCTGACCAGGCTTTTGAGCAGGGTCGCCTCATGTGCGGCCAAGGCTGACCGAAAACGGGGACCTTTGGCGGTCTCGACGCGCTTCCATTTGCGCACGGAGGATCCCGAATGCCCTCGAATCTCACCGGTCCTGCTGCATCGTCGCCCACAAACCCGCGGCATGCAGCTTGGACACGTCGACTTCCATGGACTCCCGGCTGCCGGCCGACACCACCGCCTTGCCTTCGTTGTGCACTTGCAGCATCAGTTTGGTGGCGTGCGGCTCGCTGTAGCCGAACAACTTCTGGAACACATACGTCACATACGTCATCAGGTTGACCGGGTCATCCCACACGATGGTGACCCATGGACTGGTGGTGGCGTCTACCGGCTCCGACTCAAGTTGCTCGGTAGTGCCCGGCTTAGTGGGCGCTGACGTAGCAGCCATAGTTCTATACGATACCGAGCCGCTGAGGCGAATACCGACCACCTGACGCGAGCCGATACCGTTGCGGGATGAATGACTCGGTCTTAGCTGGGCTGTTGACCGATAAATACGAGTTGACGATGCTGGCCGCGGCGCTGCGCGATGGCACCGCCCACCGCAGGACCACGTTTCAGCTGTTTGCTCGCCGACTTCCCGAGGGACGCCGTTACGGCGTGGTCGCGGGAACCGGCCGGTTGCTGGAAGCACTGCCGGAGTTCAGGTTCGACGACGAGGCCTGCCAGTTGTTGGCGCGAATTCCTCGACGCCGACACGCTGCGGTATTTGCGCGATTTCTCCTTCGGCGGTGATATCGACGGCTACGCCGAAGGCGAGCTGTATTTCCCCGGATCCCCGGTGCTGACGGTGCGCGGCAGCTTCGCCGAATGTGTGGTGTTAGAAACGTTGGCGCTGTCGATCTTCAACCACGACTCGGCGATCGCGTCCGCGGCGGCGCGCATGGTCAGTGCCGCCGGAGGACGCCCGTTGATCGAGATGGGATCGCGGCGGACCCATGAACGAGCGGCCGTCGCATGCGCCAGGGCTGCCTATATCGCCGGCTTCGCCGCGTCATCCAACCTCGAGGCGCAGCGGCAGTACGGAATACCCACCGAGGGTACCGCCGCACACGCCTTCACCATGCTGCACGCCCGCGCGGACGGAGACCGTGCGGCAGGCGAACTGGCCGCATTCCGCGCCCAGGTCGACGCGCTGGGCGCCGACACCACGCTGCTGGTGGACACCTACGACGTCACGATCGGAGTGGCCAATGCCGTGGCCGCCGCGGGCGCCACGCTCGGTGCGGTCCGCATCGATTCCGGCGAGCTCGGTGTGCTGGCCCGCCAGGTGCGCGAGCAGCTCGACCGGCTGGGCGCCACCCAGACCCGCATCGTGGTGTCGGGCGATCTTGACGAGTTCTCCATCGCCGCGTTGCGCGCCGAGCCGGTGGACAGCTACGGCGTCGGCACGTCGTTGGTTACCGGATCGGGTGCCCCGGCCGCGGGCATGGTCTACAAACTGGTCGAGGTCGAAGGCTTGCCGGTGCAGAAGCGCAGCAGCAACAAGCAATCCCACGGCGGCCACAAAGAGGCGCTGCGGCTGTCCCGCGAGACCGGCACGATTACCGAAGAGGTCGTGTATCCGCCGGGCCGTCCGCCCGCTACCACCGAACCCTGCCGGGCGCTGACCGTCCCGCTGGTCCAGGGCGGGCAGGTGGTTGCCGAGACTGGTAGCGACGGCCTGGCCGCGGCGCGGCAGCTGGTGGCGTCCGGGCTGCGCAGCCTGCCGTGGGAGGGGCTGAAATTGGCGCACGGCGACCCGGCGATTCCGACGACCCTTATCCCGGTCTGAGGGGGCTGCCAACTGTTGCGGGTTGAGTGGTCGGGTCAGTGGTGTGCTGTAGGAACAAAGTCATGAATCTGGCGGCGTGGGCTGAGCGCAACGGTGTTGGGCGAGTGACTGCGTATCGCTGGTTTCGCGCTGGTCTTTTGCCGGTGGCGGCCCGGGGTGCGGGCCGGTTGAGTCTGGTGGACGAGCCGATCGGCGGGGCTGGCCCACGACCGCGCACGGCAGTGCCTGCAGGGGCTTGGTCGGCGGATGAGGAGGATCTGGATCGGCAGGTGGCACGGGTGACGGCGTGGGCCACAGCTGAACAGATCCCGGTCGACACGTCGTTACCGAGGTCTGTTCCGCTGTGAATGGCCAGCGCCGTCAGTTCCTGGCTGTGCTGGGTGATGCATCGGTGCATCTGATCGTGGTCGAGCACCGGGATCGGATGTGCGGGTTCGGATCGGAGTATTTGCTGGGCGCGCAGGGCCGAGAGCGTGTTGTGGTGGATGCCGCGGAGGTTGACGACGATCTGGTGCGGGATGTGACCGAGATCCTGACGTCGATATGCGCGCGTCTGGATGACAAGCGGGCCGCGCAGAATCGAGCTGAACGCGCTTTGGCGGGCGCTGCTGCCAGCGCGGACGCGGAGGCGGCCTGATGGCGAAATTCGAGGTGCCCGACGGGTGGTGTGTCCAGGCGTACCGGTTCACGCTGGACCCGACCGACGATCAAGCCCACGCGCTGGCGAGGCATTTCGGCGCGTGGCGCAAGGCATACAACTGGACGGTCGCCACCTTGAAGGGTGATATCGAAACGTGGCACGCCAACGGGATAGCGACGGCGAAGCCGTCGCTTCGGGTACTGCGCAAGCGCTGGAACACGGTCAAGGACGAGGTGTGCGTCAACGCCGAGACCGGACTGGTGTGGTGGCCCGAGTGCTCGAAAGAGGCCTACGCCGATGGCATCGCGGGCGCGGTGGAAGCGTACTGGAACTGGCAGACCTCCCGTGCTGGCAAGCGCGCCGGCAAGAGGGTGGGGTTTCCGCGGTTCAAGCGCAAAGGCCGCGACGCTGACCGGGTGTGTTTCACCACCGGCGCGATGCGGGTCGAGCCCGACCGTCGACACCTGACGATGCCGGTGATCGGCACCGTCCGCACCCACGAGAACACACGGCGTATCGAACGCCTCATTACCAAAGGCCGGGCGCGGGTGCTGGCGATTTCGGTGCGCCGCAACGGCACCCGTCTGGATGCCAGTGTGCGGGTAGTGGTGCAGCGCCCGCACCAACCCGGCGTGGCACTACCGGGGTCGCGGGTGGGTGTCGACGTGGGTGTGCGTCGTCTGGCCACGGTCGCCGACGCTGACGGTGTCGTGATCGAGCAGGTGCCCAACCCGCGCCCGCTCGACGCCGCGTTGCGCGAGCTGCGGCATGTTTCCCGGGCACGGTCGCGCTGCAGGAAAGGCTCACGGCGCTACCGTGAGCGCACCACTGAACTGTCCCGGTTACACCGCCGGGTCAACGATGTCCGCACCCACCATTTGCATGTCCTGACAACGCGGTTGGCTAAAACTCACGGCCGCATCGTTGTCGAAGGGCTGGACGCGGCAGGGATGCTGCGGCAAAAGGGCTTGCCGGGTGCCCGCGCTCGTCGGCGCGGGCTCTCCGACGCTGCCCTGGGCACCCCGCGACGGCACCTGTCTTACAAGACGGGCTGGTATGGGTCGCAACTGGTGGTCGCTGACCGCTGGTTCCCGTCGTCGAAAACCTGCCACGCTTGCGGGCATGAGCACGACATCGGGTGGGACGAAAAATGGCAATGCGGCAGCTGTTCGGTCACACACCACCGTGATGACAACGCCGCGATCAACCTCGCACGCTACGAGGACACCATTAGCGTCGTCGGCCCAGTTAGGGCCGCCGTCAAGCGTGGAGCCGACCTTAAGCCCGGGCCTCGCCCGGCCGGTGGCTGTGAAGCGCGGAAGGGACGCAGCCGCAAGGCTGCCGAACAACCCCGAGATGGGGTGCGAGTCGCGTGACCACTAAAGATCACTCACTCGCAACGGTCACGACGCCAGATACATCCGGGTCCGTGCCCGAGCTGCTGGCCATCGCGGTGGCGGAGCTCGGTGGCAGCGAGCGCAGCGGCCAACAGGAGATGGCTGACGCCGTCGCGCAGGCCTTCGAAACCGGCGAGCATCTCGTCGTGCAGGCCGGCACCGGCACCGGTAAGTCGCTGGCCTATCTGATTCCCGCGATCGTCCGCGCGGTCGACGGCGACGGACCCGTCGTGGTGTCGACGGCGACGATCGCCTTGCAACGTCAACTGGTCGATCGTGATCTGCCCCGCCTGGCCGACACGCTCGCCGAAGCACTGCCCCGCCGGCCCAAGTTCGCGTTGCTCAAAGGGCGACGAAACTACCTGTGCCTGAACAAGATTCATAACGGCACGGAGGATCCGGACGCGGATGAGGAACGGCCCCAGGAAGAACTTTTCGACCCGATGGCGGTCACCGCGTTGGGGCGCGACGTGCAGCGGCTCACCGCCTGGGCGTCGACAACCGATTCCGGTGACCGCGACGACCTCAAGCCAGGCGTGCCAGAGCGATCCTGGTCCCAGGTCAGCGTGTCCGCCCGGGAATGTATCGGCGTGGCCCGCTGCCCGTTCGGCTCCGAGTGTTTTTCCGAACGGGCCCGTGGCCGGGCCGGCGCCGCCGATATCGTCGTCACCAACCACGCGCTGCTGGCCATCGACGCCGTTGCCGAATCGGCGGTTCTGCCCGAACACTCACTGCTGGTGGTCGACGAAGCACACGAGTTGACCGACCGCGTGACGTCGGTGGCCACCGCGGAGCTGACATCGGCCAATCTTGGCGTCGCCTCGCGCCGGACTACCCGACTGGTGGATCCGGAGCTGACCCGGCGGCTGGACGCGACGTCGGCCACCTTCACCGCCGCGATCCATGACTCCCAGCCCGGCCGCATCGATTACCTCGACGAGGAGATGACGACATACCTGACCGCGCTGCGCGACGTGGCCGGCGCGGCACGGTCGGCGATCGAGACCACCAGCGACGCCAAGGCCGCGTCGGCACGCGCCGAAGCGGCCGCGGCCCTGGCCGAGATATCCGATACCGCGTCGCGCATCCTGGCGTCGTTCGCTCCCGCCATCCCCGATCGGACCGACGTGGTCTGGCTGGACCATGAGGACAACCGCGGTTCGCCGCGCGCCGTGCTGCGGGTGGCGCCGCTGTCTGTCGCCGGATTGTTGCGCGATCAAGTGTTCTCCCGCTCGACGGCCGTGCTGACGTCGGCGACGCTGACGATCGGCGGGTCCTTCGATGCGATGGCCGGCGCCTGGGGTCTGACCGGACCGGAGACCGCAGACAGTCCCCCGAGGTGGCGTGGCCTCGATGTCGGATCGCCGTTCCACCACGCCAAAGCGGGAATCCTCTACGTCGCCGGCCATCTCCCACCGCCGGGCCGCGACGGCACCGGCTCGGCGGAGCAGCTGACCGAAATCGCCGAACTCATCACCGCCGCCGGCGGGCGCACCCTGGGCTTGTTCTCGTCGATGCGAGCCGCGCGGGCGGCCACCGAGGCCATGCGTGAGCGCCTCTCCACGCCGGTGCTGTGTCAGGGCGACGACAGCACCTCGGCGCTGGTCGAGCAGTTCACCGCCGACCCGGCCACCTCCCTGTTCGGCACGCTGTCGCTATGGCAGGGCGTGGACGTGCCCGGGCCTTCGCTGTCGCTGGTGTTGATCGACCGCATCCCCTTCCCGCGGCCGGACGATCCGCTGCTCAGCGCCCGCCAGCGCGCGGTGGCCGCCCGCGGCGGCAATGGCTTCATGGCAGTGGCCGCGAGCCACGCCGCGCTGCTGCTGGCGCAGGGGTCGGGCCGGCTGTTGCGCCGCGTCACCGACCGGGGAGTGGTCGCGGTGCTCGACTCCCGGATGGTCACCGCCCGCTACGGCGGCTATTTGCGGGCGTCACTGCCGCCATTCTGGCAGACCACCAACGCCGCGCAGGTACGCGGGGCGCTCGAGCGATTGTGCGCGGCTCCGGACAAGCTAGAAGCTCCGGACAAGCTGGGAGCCGTCAGGCCAGAGTGACCAGGCCGAGCTCGTTGCTGGCCGAAAGCATCGGATGACGGGGCAGCACGCGCACGGTGTATCCGAGCGCACCGGCCAGCGGCAATGGCGTCGTCGTGGAGAAGATCTCGTTGCCGCCCTCGGCGGTACCGGTGTGCGACATCGCGACGGTGACCGGATCGAGCAGCACGTCGCCCGCGTCGACCCTGCCCAGCACCGCCTGGACCGCCACCTCGTCCGGGCTGAGCCCGGCCAGGTGCACGGTAGCGGTCAGGGTCAGCTTCGATCCAAGCACCGGAGTGTCCGGCAGGCCGGTGCTGTCGACGTCGGTGATGTCGATCTTCGGCCAGGCCTCTTCGGCACGCCGACGGTAGGCGGCCAGCTCGCGGGCCGCGCCGTACTCGCCACCACCCGCCTCACCGTCGGGGGCCCCGACTGTCTTGCGTAGCGACTGCGCGGCCGGTACGTAGTAGTGCTCGACGTAGTCGCGCACCATGCGCGACGCCAGCACCTTCGGCCCGAGCGTCTGCAACGTGTGGCGAACCATCTCGATCCACCGAGGCGGCACCCCACGCTCATCGCGTTCGTAAAACTTCGGTACCACAACGTGTTCCAGGAGGTCGTAGAGCGCGCTGGCCTCCAGGTCGTCGCGCCGGACCTCGTCGGTCACCCCATTGGCAGACGGTATCTCCCAACCGTTTTCGCCGTCGTACCACTCGTCCCACCAGCCGTCGCGGATGGACAGATTCAGTCCCCCGTTGAGCGCGCTCTTCATTCCCGAGGTGCCGCACGCCTCGAGCGGCCGCAGCGGGTTGTTCAGCCAGACGTCGCAACCCCAATACAAAAGCCGGGCCATCGACATGTCGTAGTTGGGCAAAAAGGTGATGCGGTGGCGCACGTGCGGCCGGTCGGCGAACCGCACCACCTGCTGGATCAGCGCCTTGCCGCCGTCGTCGGCCGGGTGGGACTTGCCGGCGACGATCAGCTGGATCGGCCGTTGGTTGTCCAGCAGCAGACGTTCCAGGCGATCCGGATTGCGCAGCATCAATGTCAGCCGCTTGTACGTCGGGACCCGCCGCGCGAACCCGATGGTGAGCACATTCGGATCGAACGCCGCCCCGATCCAACCCAGTTCGGCCTCCGACGAACCGCGTTCCAGCCACGACAGGCGCAGCCGCCGCCGGACGTCGTCGACCAGGAGCGCGCGCAACTGCGAACGGATCCACCACAAATGGCCGGGTTCGACCTGTTGCAGTCGCAGCCAGACGCCGGGGTCGCTGAACGAGTCCGAACCGGCCAGTTCGCGCCCCAGCTGCAACCATTGCGGCGCCGCCCAGGTGCGCGCATGAACGCCGTTGGTGATCGACCCGATCGGCACCTCGTTGCGGTCGAAGCCGCGCCACAGATCGTTGAACATGACCCGGCTCACCCGGCCGTGCAGCAGCGAGACGCCGTTGGCCCGTTGGGCCAGCCGCAGACCCAGGTGGGCCATGTTGAACTTGGTCGGATCGGCCTCGGCGCCGAGCGCGATGATCAGGTCGGTCGGCACGCCCGGCAGCAGCGCCGCGCCGTCATCCGCGTCGGGTTTCGCGTCGGACTTGCCATCGGAATGGTCATCGAAGTACCGCCGAACCAGGTCGACCGGGAATCGGTCGATCCCGGCGGGCACCGGGGTGTGGGTGGTGAACACGGTGCTGGACCGCACCACAGTCAGCGCGGTGTCGAAGTCCAATCCGCTGTTGGTGACCAGCTCGCGGATGCGCTCCGCGCCGAGGAACCCGGCGTGGCCCTCGTTCATGTGGAACACCTCGGGCGCGGGCAACCCTTCGATGGCGGTGAACGCGCGGATCGCCCGCACCCCGCCAACACCGGCCAGAATCTCTTGCATGATGCGATGTTCCTGATCGCCGCCGTAGAGCCGGTCGGTGACCCTACGCAGGTCGTGCTCGTTTTCGGGGACGTCGGAGTCCAGCAACAGCAGTGGAACCCGTCCCACTTGTGCGACCCAGACCCGGGCCCGCAGCTGCGCGGAGCCGGGCATGGTCAGCTCGACCAGCACCGGATCACCGCTGGACTCGGCCAGCAGCCGCAACGGGAGCCCCTGCGGGTCCAGCGACGGGTACGTCTCGTTTTGCCAGCCGTCTGCCGTCAACGACTGCCGGAAGTACCCGGAGCGGTAGTAGAGGCCGACCGCGATCAGCGGCACCCCCAGATCGGAGGCGGACTTCAGGTGGTCGCCGGCGAGGATCCCCAGGCCACCCGAGTAGTTCGGCAGCACCTCGGCAACGCCGAACTCCATCGAGAAGTACGCAATGCAGATCGGCATCGCGACCCCGGCGTCCTGCTGCTGCTGATACCACAGCGGACCGCTCAGGTAGTCGTTCAGGTCGGCCGCCAGCCAATCGAGCTGGCCCAGGAACCCTTCGTCGAGTGCCAGCTGATCCAGCCGTGACGGATTCACCACTCCGAGCAACGCCAACGGGTCATTTCCGCAGCGCGCCCACAGCGTCGGGTCGATGCTCGCAAACAGGTCCTGCGTCGGCTTATCCCACGACCACCGCAGATTGGTCGACAGCTGTTCTAGCGCGGCCAGGCGCTCGGGTAGGTGCGCACGGACGGTAAAGCGGCGGAGGGCTTTCACAGATCACTACCTTACTGAGGATTCCGGTGCGCGCAGGGCGACTGAGCAACCGCTTTGGCGCCGCGCGTGTGACCGGCCACTAGGGTGGGTACCGGATAGATATTGGGGCGCAAAGAAGCTTCCCGACGAGAGGGAGTTCCCCGACGAGAGGCATTCCGCCACGAGTACACAGCGGTTTGGCCGCGCAATCGGAACGGACCCGGCGACGATTGCGGCCCGAGCCGGGCGTGCCGCCCGCTTGCGGGATCGGGCCGAGGTGAGGTGCCCTGCTTGCGGGGGCGAGCCTCGAAACCGAACACGAAACCGAAGGAGTGATGGTGGCCGGTCGTGTCGAGATCGATAACGTCCAGCCGGTCGTCTCATGCGGCACTTACCCCGCCAAGGCCGTCGTCGGTGAGGCGGTGCCGGTCAGCGCCGCGGTATGGCGAGAGGGCCACGAGGCTGTGGCAGCGACCCTGGTCGTGCGCCACCTGGGGCCGCGCTATCCATTGGTCACGGAGACGCGCCGGATCACGGCGGTCCAGGCCCCCGAAGCAGCGCCCAGGTTTGCCGGGCCGAGAGTCATGGCACCCGAGCCGCGAGTCAAGCCGCAGTTGATTCCGATGTCGATGGGTCAGGAACCCTACGTCTTCCACGGTCAATTCACTCCCGACAAGGTTGGTTTGTGGACGTTCCGGGTCGACGGCTGGGGGGACCCGGTCCACACCTGGCGGCACGGGCTGCTCGCCAAGCTGGACGCCGGTCAGGGTGAGACGGAGCTGTCCAACGACCTGCTCATCGGTGCCCACCTGTTGGAGCGTGCCGCAACCGGTGTGCCACGCGCGCGGCGGGAACCTCTGCTGGCGGCCGCGCAGGCGTTGCGAGCCCCCGGGGATCCGGTGACCCGCACCGCGCTGGCACTGGCACCGGACGTAGTCGAACTCCTGGCGAGCTATCCGCTGCGGGACATAGTCACCCGGGGAGAGCAGTTCGGGGTCTGGGTGGATCGGCCGTTGGCCCGCTTCGGCGCCTGGTATGAGATGTTTCCGCGCTCAACGGGCGGCTGGGACGCCGACGGCCACCCGGTGCACGGCACGTTCGCCACCGCGGCCGCAGCGCTACCGCGTATCGCCGAGATGGGGTTCGACGTGGTGTACCTGCCACCGATCCATCCGATCGGCAAGGTACACCGCAAGGGCCGCAACAACTCCCCCAGCGCCGGTCCCGGCGACGTAGGGTCGCCGTGGGCGATCGGTAGCGATGAGGGCGGCCACGATGCCGTTCATCCGCTGCTGGGCACCATCGACGACTTCGACGACTTCGTCACGGCTGCGCACGATCTGGGCATGGAGGTGGCCCTCGACCTGGCGCTGCAATGCGCACCCGATCATCCGTGGGCCCACGAACACCGGCACTGGTTCACCGAATTACCGGACGGCACCATCGCTTACGCGGAGAACCCGCCAAAGAAGTACCAGGACATCTATCCGCTCAACTTCGACAACGATCCCGCGGGCCTCTACGACGAAGTGCTGCGCGTGGTCCGCTACTGGATCGACCACGGCGTCAAGTTCTTTCGGGTTGACAATCCACACACCAAGCCACCCAATTTCTGGGCCTGGTTGATCGGTCAGGTCAAGTCCACTGACCCCGATGTGCTCTTTTTGTCCGAAGCATTCACCCCGCCGGCACGGCAGTACGGGCTGGCCAAGCTCGGCTTCACGCAGTCCTATAGCTACTTCACCTGGCGCACATCAAAGTGGGAGCTCACCGAATTCGGCAACGAGATCGCCGAAGTCGCCGACTATCGCCGACCCAACCTGTTCGTCAACACCCCCGATATCCTGCACGCCGTACTCCAACACAACGGCCCGGGCATGTTCGCCATCCGGGCGGTGCTCGCGGCGACCATGAGTCCGGCCTGGGGTGTGTACTCCGGTTACGAACTGTTCGAACACCGCCCGGTGCGGGAGGGCAGTGAGGAATACCTCGACTCGGAGAAGTACGAACTGCGACCGCGCGACTATGCGGGTGCGCTTGCCGAAGGCAAATCGCTGGAACCATTCATCGCACGGCTCAACGCGATCCGCCGGCTGCATCCGGCATTGCAGCAGTTGCGCACCATTCATTTCCACCACGTCGACAGCGAGGCGTTACTGGCCTACAGCAAGTTCGATCCGGCCACCGGCGACTGCGTGCTGGTGGTGGTGACACTCAACGCGTTCGGGCCCGAGGAAGCCACGCTATGGCTGGACATGGCCGCATTGGGCATGGAACCCTACGACCGGTTTTGGGTGCGCGACGAGATAACCGGCGCGGAATACCAGTGGGGGCAATCAAATTACATTCGCATCGATCCAGGGCAAGCAGTCGCCCACATCATCAACATGCCTCTCATACCGCAAGAATCCCGAGACACGCTGCTACGCAGGAGGTGACGGGCCCGAAGGGGAAGAGGATATGAATAGAATTGACCAGCTCGCCGGGACACACCTGGCGCCCGACCCGGCCGACTTGGCTCGCCTGGTGGCCGGCGCACACCACAACCCGCACAGCATCCTGGGCGCCCACGAGTACGGCGACCACACCGTCATCCGGGCGTTTCGACCGCACGCGGTCGAGGTCGCCGCGATCGTCGGCGACGATCGGTTTCCGATGCAGCACATCGAATCCGGCTTGTTCGCCGTCGCGTTGCCGTTCGTGGACCTCATCGACTACCGCCTGCAGGTGAGCTATCAGGGTTCGGGCGGCGCACTCGACGTGCACACCGTCGCCGACGCATACCGCTTCCTGCCCACTCTGGGCGAAGTAGACCTTCACCTGTTCGCGGAGGGCCGCCACGAACGACTTTGGGAGGTCCTTGGTGCCCATCGTCGTTCGTTCACCACGGCCGACGGCGTGGTGCCCGGGGTGTCGTTCGCGGTGTGGGCACCCAACGCCAAAGGCGTGAGCCTGATCGGCGAATTCAACGGCTGGACCGGCACCGAGGCCGCCATGCGGGTGCTCGGCTCCTCCGGAGTGTGGGAGCTGTTCTGGCCCGGGTTCCCCGAGGACGGCCTGTACAAGTTCCTGGTGCACGGCGCCGACGGCGCCGTCACCGAGCGGGCCGACCCGTTCGCCTTCGCCACCGAGGTGCCGCCGCAGACGGCATCACGGGTGACGTCGAGTGAATACACCTGGGCCGACGACGCCTGGATGACACGGCGTGCGCGAGCCAACCCGGTCTTCCAGCCGATGAGCACCTACGAGGTCCATCTCGGCTCGTGGCGCCCCGGGCTCAGCTATCGCCAGCTCGCCCGCGACCTGACGGACTATGTTGTGGCGCAGGGGTTTACCCACGTTGAGCTGCTTCCGGTCGCCGAGCATCCGTTCGCCGGATCGTGGGGATATCAGGTCACGTCCTACTACGCGCCGACATCGCGATTCGGCACACCGGACGATTTTCGGGCGCTCGTCGACGCCCTGCACCAGGCCGGCATAGGCATCATCGTCGACTGGGTGCCGGCGCACTTCCCTAAGGATGCGTGGGCGTTGGGCCGGTTCGACGGCACGCCGCTCTACGAACATTCCGACCCCAAGCGTGGGGAGCAACTGGACTGGGGCACTTACGTGTTCGACTTCGGGCGTCCAGAGGTGCGAAACTTCCTGGTGGCCAACGCGTTGTATTGGCTCGAAGAGTTCCACATCGACGGGCTGCGGGTGGACGCGGTGGCGTCGATGCTGTACCTGGACTACTCACGCCCCGAAGGCGGCTGGACCCCGAACATCTACGGCGGCCGCGAGAACCTGGAGGCGGTGCAGTTCCTGCAAGAGATGAACGCGACTGCACACAAGGTGGCGCCGGGCATCGTAACCGTCGCCGAGGAGTCGACGTCCTGGCCCGGGGTGACACGTCCGACCAGCATTGGCGGCCTCGGCTTTTCGATGAAGTGGAACATGGGCTGGATGCACGACACTCTCGACTACGTCAGCCGGGATCCGGTGTACCGGAGCTACCATCACCACGAAATGACCTTCTCAATGCTGTACGCGTTCAGCGAGAATTACGTGCTACCGCTCAGCCACGATGAGGTGGTGCACGGCAAGGGCACGCTGTGGAGCCGGATGCCGGGCAACAACCACGCCAAGGCCGCCGGGCTGCGCAGCCTGCTCGCCTACCAGTGGGCGCACCCGGGCAAGCAGCTGTTGTTCATGGGTCAGGAATTCGGCCAGCGAGCCGAGTGGTCCGAGCAGCACGGTTTGGATTGGTTCCAACTCGACGAAAACGGTTTCTCTAACGGGATTCTGCGTCTTGTGCATGACATCAACGAGATCTACCGTAGCCACCCCGCGCTGTGGAGCCGAGACACCACTCCCGACGGCTACTCCTGGATCGACGCCAACGATTCCGCCAACAACGTGCTGAGCTTCCTGCGCTATGGCGATGACGGTTCGGTGATGGCATGCGTGTTCAATTTTGCCGGTACAGAACACGGCGGCTATCGGCTCGGACTGCCCTCGGCCGGCCGCTGGCGCGAGGTACTCAACACCGACGCAACGACTTACAACGGCTCCGGGATCGGTAACCTCGGCGGCGTCGACGCTACCGACGCCGCGTGGCATGGTCGCCCGGCATCGACTGTGCTGGTGCTGCCGCCGACGTCCGCACTGTGGTTGGAGCCCGCTTAAAGTAGCGCGAGCAGTCCCCCGCAAGCGGGCGGTACCCCCAACAAAATCGCACAAATCCCCGGGTATTTGTGCGATTTTGTGTCTGCTCGGCAGCAACGGGGCTCAGTAAAGAGCGTTGGCGAGGCTACGCCGACCCGCGATGACCTCGGGGTCGGCGGGATCATAGAGTTCGAACAGCTCGATCAGCCTAGTCCGTACCAAATTGCGGTCATCGCCAGATGTGCTGCGTACCAACGCGATCAGGCGCTCGAATGCCGGAGTCACGTCCTGGTTGAGCAGTTGCACGTCAGCGGCTGCCAACGCTGCCTCGATGTCGCCCGGTGCGGCATCGGCGATCGCGACGGCGTCAGGATGTTGTGCCGTTGCGCGCATGAGGAATTCGATCTGCCGGATCGCCGCCTTCGCTTCGACGCTGTTCGGGTTGGCATCCAGGATCGCCTGATACGAGTCCCTGGCGGCGACTAAGTCGCCGGCCTCAAGCTGCTGGCGGGCCTGCGCAACCTCGGGGTCGACTTGCGGCGAATCCCCGGACCGGCTTGGCCCCCGGAGCTTGCCGTCCGTCGCCGAAAGCACAGAGTCCAGCCAGGTGCGCAACTGGTCGGCGGACTGAACGCCCTGGAAGCCGTGCAGCGGTTGGCCGGCGGCCAAAGCCACCACGGTCGGGACCGCGTCGACGCCGAAGAACTGAGCCACCCTGGGCGCCGTGTCGACGTTGACCGTGGCCAGTGACCACTTGCCGTCGTCGGCGGCGGCCAGGCCGGCCAGCGTGTCAACCAGCTTCACGCACGCATCGCTTCGGGGTGACCACAACACCACCACGACCGGCACTTCTTCGGACCGGAGCAGCACCTCGTCTTCTAAATTGGCCTCGGTGATCTCGGTGACCCCGGGCTCACCCGGCGCCGCCGACGATGCCCGGCCCCCAGGACTACTCGCCGCAGCCTTCTGTTGAGCTCGCTCCTTCAGACCGGAGAGGTCGACCGCACCGGCCAGGGCAGGCCCGATCGAGGATCGCGGACGCGTCACGTCGTCCAGTTTGTCACGTCGGATGGCTACCGATCCACCCGGTGGCACCCGCGTTCAGATGAGCGCAAAAACACCCCAAAATCCCCACTCCAACCCCTCCGACCGGCACATATGACGAAAATCACACCGGACCCGACACCCCTCTCGCCAGCAACGTCGACCAGAGCGGTCCGGGCCCGGTCGGGTCTGATCGCTCGGCTCTCCCCCGCGAGCGGGGGACCCCCGCGGGCCGCACGGCCCGCATCGCCGCCGAGCTAACCCGAGCTAACCGGCGCGCAGAATCAGCGCGTCGCCCTGGCCGCCGGCCCCGCACAGGGCCGCGACGCCGACACCCGAGCCGCGGCGCGCCAATTCCAGGGCCACATGCAGCGTGATTCTGGCTCCCGACATGCCGATTGGATGCCCCACCGCGATCGCGCCGCCGTTGACGTTGACGATCTCGGGGTCCAAGCCGAGTTCGCGGGTCGAGGCCAGTGCCACCGCCGCGAACGCCTCGTTGATCTCCACGACATCGAGCTGGCCGACCGACATTCCTTCGCGGCCGAGTGCTTTCTTGATCGCGTTGGCCGGCTGGGACTGCAGCGTCGAATCTGGGCCGGCCACAACGCCGTGCGCACCGATTTCGGCCAGCCAGCTAAGGCCCAGCTGCTGCGCCTTTTGCTTGTTCATCACCACCACGGCGGCCGCACCATCGGAGATCTGCGAGGCCGAACCGGCGGTGATGGTGCCGTCCTTGCGAAACGCCGGTTTGAGGCCGGCCAGGGATTCGGCGGTGGTGTTGGCGCGGATCCCCTCATCCTCGCTGAACTGCAGCGGATCACCCTTGCGCTGCGGGATGTTCACCGGCACCACTTCGTCGGTGAAGACGCCGTCCTTCCATGCCGCGGCCGCCTTTTGGTGCGACCGGGCGGCGTACTCGTCCTGCTCCTGGCGCGTGAATTTGTCGACGTCATTGCGCTGTTCGGTGAGCGCGCCCATCGGCTGATCGGTGAAGACGTCGTGCAGGCCGTCGTAGGCCATGTGGTCCAAAACCGTGACGTCGCCGTACTTGTAGCCCGCCCGGCTGTCCGTCAGCAGATGCGGTGCCTTGGTCATTGACTCCTGACCACCGGCCACCACGACATCGAACTCTCCGGCCCGAATCAGCTGGTCAGCCAGCGCAATGGCGTCGATACCGGACAGACACATCTTGTTGATGCTCAGCGCCGGGACGTCCCAACCGATGCCGGCCGCCACCGCGGCCTGCCGCGCGGGCATCTGACCGGCCCCGGCCGTCAACACCTGACCCATGATCACGTACTCGACCAGCGAGGCCGGTATGTTGGCCTTCTCCAATGCGCCGGTGATGGCGATCGCGCCCAGATCGCTGGCCGAAAAGTCCTTCAGCGAACCCATCAACTTGCCTATGGGTGTCCGTGCCCCAGCAACGATCACCGATGTCGTCATGACTACCTCCTGGGCGGGTTTTTGCGGTCTCGAGAGGCGGATTACGCCTCCCGGAGAAGCGTAATCTTCTCCGTCAGGTTACCGTTGTGTGATGACGACCGATCAAGTTGACGTCCGTCAGCTCCTGGCGACGTCATTGGTGACTGGGCTCGATCACGTCGGCATCGCGGTCGCCGACCTGGACGCTGCGATCGAGTGGTACCACGACCACCTCGGCATGATCCTGGTCCACGAGGAAGTCAACGACGACCAGGGCATTCGCGAGGCGATGCTGTCGGTGCCTGGTACCACGGCACAGATCCAGTTGATGGCCCCGCTCGACGAGTCGTCGGTGATAGCAAAGTTCCTCGACAAGCGCGGACCGGGAATCCAGCAGCTGGCCGTTCGCGTCAACGATCTCGACACCCTTTGCCAGCGGCTGCGCGGTCAGGGTGTCCGGCTGGTCTACGAAGCAGCCAGGCGCGGCACGGCAAACTCACGGATCAACTTCATCCACCCCAAGGATGCCGGCGGGGTGCTTATCGAGTTGGTCGAGCCGGCTTCATAGCAGCCCAGCGCTAGGACCACTTTCTGGTCGGACCGCGGGTGGCGCGGTTGGCCCAGCATGGGGTGTGCCAGTGTCGCCGATCATCCATCGCTCCCGGTGATTCGGCAGGCCAAACCACCAGATGCGCAGTGCCGGACTGGATTTCGTGATCGCAGCCGGGACAGCGATAAGTCTTGACGGCGCGGGCCGCGGCGACCGGGCGCACTTCGTATTCGTAACCGTCGGGCCCAGTTTCCACCCGGCGCAGCATCGGCAATACCGGCCGATGCCCGCGTGGCGGTGTGCGACGCCGAGCCATACGGTCAGTTTAATGGGCCTCAGAACAGCCGGTATTCGTCGCTTTCCATCCCGCGCATCTTGTCGTAATCCAGTGTCAAGCAACGGATCCCGCGGTCAACGGCGAGAGTGCGTGCCTGCGGCTTGATCTGCTGAGCGGCGAACACCCCCTTGACCGGCGCGAGAACGCTGTCGCGATTGAGCAACTCGAGATAACGGGTGAGCTGCTCCACTCCGTCGATCTCGCCACGCCGCTTGATCTCCACTGCCACCGAGCCGCCCCGTTCATCGCGGCACAGCAGGTCGACGGGCCCGATCGCGGTCATGTACTCGCGGCGGACCAACGTGTATCCCTCGCCCAGCAGGTGGACGTGCTCGGCGAGCAGCGCCTGCAGGTGGGCCTCCACGCCGTCCTTGACCAGCCCCGGGTCGACACCCAGATCGTGGCTCGAGTCGTGCTCGATCTGCTCGACGGTGATGCGCAGCTGTTCGCCCGCCTTGTTCTCAATTACCCAGACCGGCGCCGGGTCGCCGGGCTCTTCGGTCGTCCAGCAGGGCGGGCTCATCCAGTTCAGCGGCTTGTAGGCGCGGTCGTCGGCGTGCACGCTGACCGACCCGTCGGCCTTGAATAGCAGCAACCTGCGGGCGGATGGCAGGTGCGCGGTAAGCCGGCCGACGTAATCGACGGTGCACTGGGCAATCACTAAACGCACCCGACTCACCTTAGAGCGTGGCCAGAGCGCGGCCGACAAATTAGGCTGACGCCACCATGTCCGGCAAAAAGACGGTGTCGCAGCGCCTGGGCTGGGTGGTCGAGACGGTGACCCGTCGGAGCGGCCGGCTGCCGGAAACCCCCGCGTATGGATCCTGGCTGCTTGGGCGGGTCTCGGAGAGCCCGCAACGCCGCCGGGTGCGCGTCCAGATCATCTTGACCGTCCTCATCATGGCGGCGAATCTGATCGGGATTGCTGTCGACAGTCTGTTGGTGAACGTCGCGATTCCCGGACCGAGCGTATTCCACGATGCGCCGAGGTGGCTCACTTACGGAGTGATGCCCGCCTTCGTCGCTTTTGCCCTTGCGCTGGGCACCTATTGGATTACCCGGCAGATCCTGATCGCGCTGCGCTGGGTCATCGAGGACGGCAAACCCACCCGCACCGACGGACGCAATGTCTTCCTGGCCCCGTGGCGCGTCGCGGTAGCCGAGCTCATCCTGTGGGGAGTTGCCGCGGCGCTGACGGCGACCCTCTACGGCTTGTTCAACCGCATGTTCATCCTGAGGTTCGCGCTGGTGGTGAGCATTTGTGGCATATTGGTGGCCACCGCCAGCTATCTGATCACCGAGTTTGCGCTGCGCCCGGTGGCCGCTCAGGCGCTCGAGGCGGGACAACCGCCACGGCGGTTCATGGGGGGCATCATGGGCCGAACGATGATGGTCTGGTTCCTCGGTTCGGGCGTGCCCGTCATGGCCATCACGGTGGGGTCGATCATCCAGATCCTGTTGCGGGAATTAACCGATGTGCAGTTTGCGGTGGTCGTGATGGTCGACGCGATCGCCACAATCGTCCTCGGGTGCCTTTTGATGTGGATCCTGGCCTGGCTGACGGCGACACCGGTGCGGGTGGTGCGTGCCGCGCTCAAGCGGGTCGAGCAGGGTGATCTCAGCGGCGACCTCGTGGTATTCGACGGATCCGAACTCGGTGAGCTGCAGCGCGGGTTCAACTCGATGGTCAGCGGCCTGCGCGAGCGCGAACGCGTGCGCGATCTGTTCGGCCGTCATGTCGGTCGCGAAGTCGCCGCCGCCGCCGAACGCGAGCAACCGAAACTGGGCGGGGAAGAACGCCACGTCGCCGTCGTATTCATCGATATCATCGGCTCCACAAAGCTGGTGAACAGCCAGCGCGCGGCAGAGATCGTGCAGTTGCTCAATCGGTTCTTCGCGGTAGTGGTCCAGGAGGTGGACCGCCATCGCGGGCTGGTCAACAAGTTCGAGGGCGATGCAGCGCTGGCCATTTTCGGCGCCCCGAATCGCCTCGAGCGTCCCGAGGACGAGGCGCTGGCCGCGGCGCGCGCGATCGCCGATCGGCTGGCCGACGAGATCCCCGAGTGCCAGGCCGGCATCGGCGTGGCCGCGGGGCAGGTTGTCGCCGGCAATGTCGGCGCCAACGAACGTTTCGAATACACCGTCATCGGTGGGCCGGTCAACGAGGCCGCACGGCTGTGCGAATTAGCGAAATCGCATCCCGGCAAATTGCTGGCTTCGTCACGGGCTCTGGCCGGCGCGAGCGAAAGTGAATGCGCCCTTTGGTCTTTGGGTAGCGAAGTGCAGCTTCGCGGGTACGACCAACCCACCCGGCTGGCTTCACCGGTCGAGCCGGCCAAGCCGCGCGGGTGATCCCGGGGCGTCGGCGGCAGCTACCGCCAGTTGAGAACCCGACTCACGCGAGACCGTGCCCGACGAACTAGGCTGACGCAACAATGCCCAAGAGGACAGTGGCACAACGCTTGGGACGGGTGCTGGAGACGGTTACCCGTCAAAGCGGACGGCTGTCAGAGACCCCGGCCTACGGCTCCTTGCTGCTGGGGCGGGTGTCGGAAAGTCAAAAGCGCCGGCGAGTACGCATCCAGATCATTCTGACCGTCCTCGTCGTTGGGGCGAACCTGATCGGGATCGGCGTCGTCGTGATTTTGGTGACGGTCGCCATCCCCGAACCGAGCGTGTTTGACGACGCGCCGCTGTGGATCACCTTCGGGGTCGTGCCGGGCTACGCGGTTGTCGCCTTGGTGGTCGGCGCCTACACGATCACCCGGCGCACGGTACTGTCGCTGCGCTGGGCGATCGAAGAACGCAAACCCACCCGCGCCGACGAGCGCAACACCTTTTTGGCCCCGTGGCGAATCGCGATGGTCGACCTCGTCCTGTGGGGAATCGGTGCGGTGCTCTTTACCACCCTCTACGGCCTGGCCAACACCGTGTTCATCCCGCGGTTCCTGGTCGGGGTGAGCCTTTGCGGTGTTCTCGTTGCCACCGGTAGCTATCTGCTGGCCGAGTTCGCGCTGCGCCCCGTGGCCGCCCAGGCGCTCGAAGCGGGACGACCGCCCCGCCGGTTGGCGGCGGGCATTATGGGCCGGACGATGATGGTCTGGCTGCTCGGTTCGGGCGTGCCCGTGGTCGGCATCGCCCTTGTGGCGATCTTCCAGACGTTGATGCGCAATCTCACCGAGACCCAGTTCGCCGTCGGAGTGATCCTCGTGTGCGCGGCAACCTTGATCTTCGGGTTCATCCTGATGTGGATCATGGCCTGGCTCACGGCGACGCCGGTGCGGGTGGTGCGCGCGGCGCTGCAGCGTGTCGAACAGGGCGATTTGCGGGGCAACCTGGTGGTGTTCGACGGGACCGAACTCGGTGAGCTGCAGCGCGGGTTCAACTCGATGGTCGACGGCCTGCGTGAGCGTGAACGCGTGCGCGATCTTTTCGGCCGGCACGTCGGCCGCGAGGTCGCCGCCGCCGCGGAGCGCGAGCGACCCAAACTGGGCGGGGAAGAACGCCACGTCGCGGTGGTATTCATCGACATCATCGGCTCGACAAAGCTGGTAACCAGCCAACCTCCGGCCGAGGTCGTTTCGCTGCTCAACCGATTCTTCGCGATAGTCGTCGAAGAAGTGGACCGCCACTGCGGGCTGGTCAACAAGTTCGAGGGCGATGCGTCGCTGGCCATCTTCGGGGCCCCGAATCACCTCGTCTGTCCCGAGGACCAGGCGCTGGCGGCGGCGCGGGCCATGGCCGACCGGCTGGCCGACGAAATTCCCGAGTGCCAGGCGGGCATCGGCGTGGCCGCGGGCCAGGTTGTCGCCGGCAACGTCGGCGCCAAGGAGCGATTCGAATACACCGTCATCGGCGAACCGGTCAACGAGGCGGCCCGCCTGTGTGAACTGGCCAAGTCCTACCCGGGGCTATTGTTGGCTTCGGCGGACGCCGTACAACGCGCAAGCGAAACGGAGTCTGCCCATTGGCATTTGGGTGACACCGTGACACTTCGCGGCTACGGCGACCCCACCCGGCTGGCCTGGCCCAATACCGCCGACGCGCCGTCACCCCGATCCGCACCGCACTAGGGCTTCGAGCCCGCGCACCCTTGGGCCGGTCGGGTGCCACATCGCCGATGAGAGCAATCGATGCGATCGAAATTGCGGCTTGGATCCCAAAGCCACGAGTCGAGCCGCAGGGAGGACGATAGAGAGTCACACGCACGATGCGACCCGACCGCCCGTCAGCCCGCAGGCCGGTGGCCGCCAACGGAAAGTACTTGACCGCCAAGCCCTTCTGACGATTGAACAACCATTGAGAGAAGTACCACGATGATGTCCTTAGAGCTAACCAGCAGTGGCACAGCAGATTTCAACAGGGGCGATGTCTATTTCATCGGCAACGCCACCACCTTGATCAGTTTCGGCGGCCTGACCATCCTGACCGATCCCGCCTTCCTGCACAAAGGCGAGCACGTTCACCTGGGCCATGGCATATGGGCCCGTCGCGAGGTTGAGCCAGCCTGCCAAATCGCTGACCTGCCACCGATCGATCTGATCGTCTTGTCGCACTACCACGGCGATCATTTCGACGACGTCGCCGCGCAAGAACTCGACAAGAAACTGCCCATCGTCTCAACGGCCGACGCGGTGGACAAGCTCAGCGCTCTCGGCTTCCAGCACGGCTATCCGCTCGACACCTGGGAATCCCTGGTGGTGCACAAAGGCGACGCCACGCTGAACATCACCGCCATGCCGGGCAAGCACGCCACCGACGACGCCGTCAACGAGTTGCTCATGCCGGTCAACGGGCACTTACTCGACTTCAGCCGCAACGGCGACCAGCTCTACCGGCTCTACATCACCGGGGACACGATGCTCGTCGACAGCCTCGAGGAGATCCCGCGCCGCTACCCCGACATCGACCTCGGTCTGATTCACACCGGCGGCACGACCTTTCTCGTCACGGTCGTCACGATGACCGGCGAGCAAGGTGTCAGGGCCGTCGAGATCACCAAACCCCGCACCGCGATCCCGATCCACTACAACGACTTTTCGGTTTTCCTATCGGGACTCGACGATTTCAAGAAGGCCGCCCAGGCCTCGACCACCACGACTAAGTTCGTTTATCTCGCCCATGGCGAGACCTATACGTTCACGCCTGAGGCGTGAAACCGCTAGCTGCGTATGAGCTCACAGGCCATCGGAGAAATCAGCGGTGAGCCATCGGTCGGGGCGGACGGTGAACAACACGCTCGCCTGATTTTCCAGGCTGCCGACGAAGGCGCGTCCGAGCTCCTCGCCCAGGTAACGAATCGCGATCGTTTCGCGCACCTCCAACGGGGTGGGCGTGGTGGTCTCGACGACGGTGCCCTCCACAACCACGTACTGATACGGCGGCTCTTCGCGCTGGGCGACCAGCGTGACCGCACCGGCCTGCTCGATCAGCCTTGACTTGCGACTCGACGCACCGGTGCTGATCAGGATGTTTCCACCAGGTGCGTAGTCGTACCAGATCGGGACGCTGGCCGGCGGACGGCCATCGGTAGCAGCAACGGACAGCACCGCCACGTGCTTTCCAGCGAGGAACTCCTGACGTTCGGGCTCGGTGAAGGCTTTCATGCTCAGCGCAACGTGCCGGCTTCGCCGGCTTATTCCGGCGGGTTCCGGCGGGTTCCGGCGGGTTCCGGCGGGTTAGTCAGCTCAGATCGGCGGTGATGTAGCTGATGGCGCGGCGAAAATCCGCCAACATCTCGTGATCCGGCAGCTCAAAGCCGTTGGCTTCATAGAGCTGTTCGGTGGTGTGTTGGGTTACCCGCCAGCCCTTGGATTCCAGGTGTTCGCGGGCTGGCCGGCGTGGACCGAACCACACCAAATCGGCGATTTCGATGTCCAGTCCGTGCTTGCGCCATGCAGCGCGCATGGACCGAGCGCGCTCGTCGGTGAACACGTTCATATCAGTGATGTTCTCGGTGGCCAGCCTGCTGCCGCTCGCGCTGAGCGCAGTGATGTTGTCCAGTAGCCCATCCTGGGCCGCCGGTGGCAGGTAGGGCAGCAGGCCCTCGGCGATCCAGGCGGTGGGTGCGGTGTCGTCGAAGAAGTTGTCGCGCAACGCAATCGGCCAGCTATCGCGCAGGTCGATGCCGACAGCGCGGCGTTCGGCGCTCGGTTCGGCCCCGAACTGGGCCAGCGTGGTGCTTTTGAAAGCGATCACCTCGGGCTGGTCGACTTCGAACACCACCGTGCCCGCCGGCCACGGCAGCCGGTAGGCCCGCGCGTCGAGTCCGGCAGCCAAAATGACGACCTGACCTATGCCGGCGTGGGTCGCGGTGAGCAAGAAATCGTCGAAAAACCTGGTGCGCACGGTCATCTGCTCGCTGCGCTGCTGCAGGGTCAACGGCGAATCATCGTTGTCGAGCGGAATTTCGCCGTCCAGCATGCGGGTGAAAAACGGGTGTCCGACTGCCCGCACCAGCGGTTCGGCGAACCGGTCATCGAGCAGCGGATCCGGCCCACGAGAAGCAAGCGCTCGGGCGGCAGCCACCATCGTCGCGGTCGCTCCCACACTGGACGTCAGGTCCCAACTGTCCCCCTCGGTGCGCGCCTGACCAGGTGATGACACCATTCCTCCTATTTCGGTCAGACCCGTCGGGTCGGCCGGTCGATACTTAGCTAGCTTAACGGATCGTTGCGGAGATCGGCCGCCCGGCGCCCGCGCCGATGCGCGATAAATCCGGGGCCCACCAGCGGCCCACACTGCCATGTCGGTTTTCCGCCAGTTTTGTCGGTGGGCTGGTGTAACTGTGGAGGCGTGCACGAAGATTTCGAACGCTGCTACCGGGCGGTCCAGTCCAAGGACGCCCGGTTCGACGGCTGGTTCGTCACCGCGGTGCTGACGACCCGGATCTACTGCCGCCCCAGTTGCCCGGTCCGGCCGCCGTTCGCACGCAACGTGCGTTTCTACCCCACCGCGGCGGCCGCTCAACGATCGGGCTTTCGCGCCTGCAAGCGGTGCCGTCCCGATGCATCTCCGGGCTCACCGGAATGGAACGTACGTGGTGACGCCGTCGCACGGGCGATGCGGCTCGTCGCCGACGGCACCGTGGACCGCGAGGGCGTCGGCGGCCTTGCCGCCCACCTCGGCTACACCACCCGCCAACTGGAGCGGCTTTTGCAGGCCGAGGTTGGTGCCGGCCCGCTCGCGCTGGCCCGCGCGCAGCGCGCACAGACCGCCCGGCTGCTGATCGAGACCACAGTCCTGCCGTTCGGCGATGTGGCATTCGCCGCCGGGTTTTCCAGCATTCGACAGTTCAACGACACCGTGCGCCTGGTGTTCGAGAACACACCGTCGGCACTGCGTAAGCGCGCAGCGGCGCGGTCCGCGTCGTTAAAATCCGGAGCGCAATCCGGAGCCTCTTCGCCGGGGACGGTGTCGCTTCGGCTGCCGGTACGGACACCGTTCGCCTACGAGGGCGTTTTCGGTCACCTGGCCGCCGGCGTA
Source organism: uncultured Actinomycetota bacterium (assembly GCA_963814505.1). Lineage (GTDB taxonomy): Bacteria > Actinomycetota > Actinomycetes > Mycobacteriales > Mycobacteriaceae > Mycobacterium. The sequence continues at coordinate 4,363 of CAWFDM010000028.1, read as the reverse complement.
GTGCCCGGTTGCGAGGAGGTCCGCGACGGCGCGTACCGGCGCAGCCTGCGGCTTCCGTCCGGCAGCGCGGTGGTTGCCCTGACCCCGGCTGTCGATCACGTCCGCTGCCTGCTTGTCCTCGACGATTTCCGTGACCTGACGACGGCCATCGCCCGCTGCCGGCGGCTGCCGGACCTCGATGCCGATCCGGAGGCGGTGGTCGAGGCCCTCTCCGCTGACCCAGCAATGCGCGCGGTGGTGGCCAAGGCGCCCGGCCAACGCATTCCGCGCACAGTCGACGAAGCCGAACTGGCCGTCCGCGCGGTCCTGGGCCAACAGGTATCGACCAAAGCCGCGCGAACCCACGCCGGCCGGCTGGTCGCCGCCTATGGACAGCCGGTCCAGGATCCCCACGGCGCACTGACCCATACCTTCCCGTCCCCGGAAGAGCTCACCCAGATCGATCCCGTACATCTGGCCGTCCCCAAAGCCCGGCAACGGGCCTTGAGCGCCCTCGTTTCCGGCCTTGCGGACGGCAGCGTCGTGCTGGACGCCGGGGCCGACTGGGAAGGCGCGCGCAGACAACTATTGGCCCTGCCCGGGATTGGCCCGTGGACCGCGGAGGTGATCGCGATGCGGGGCCTCGGCGACCCAGATGCCTTTCCCGCCAGCGACCTTGGCCTCAGGCTGGCCGCCAAGCAGCTCGGCCTGACCACTGATCAACGGGCACTGACCGAGCACAGCGCCCGTTGGCGTCCCTGGCGCTCATATGCCACCCAACACCTTTGGACCACCCTCGAGCACCCGGTAAACCAATGGCCGCCGCAGGAGCCACCCAAGGAGATCGCATGATTCACTACCGCACCATCGACAGCCCGATCGGACCGTTGACCCTCGCCGGACACGGCTCGGCGTTGGCGAATCTACGAATGGTCGATCAGACCTACGAGCCGAGCCGCGCCGGCTGGTCGGCCGATCACGGGGTATTTGCTGACGCCGTCGATCAGCTCGACGCGTATTTCGCCGGTGAGCTCGTCGACTTCGATGTCGAGCTCGACCTACGAGGCACCGAATTTCAGCAGCGAGTATGGAAGGCACTGCTGACAATTCCGTACGGGGAAACCCGGTCTTACGGTGAAATCGCCGAACAGATCGGCGCGCCAGGTGCCGCGCGCGCGGTGGGATTGGCCAACGGCCACAATCCCGTCGCGATCATCGTGCCGTGCCATCGCGTGATCGGCGCCAGCGGAAGCCTCACCGGCTATGGTGGCGGACTCGACCGGAAGCAGACCCTGCTCGAATTGGAGAAACGCCGGACCTCGGTGAATTTGACATTATTCGACTAGCTTGCGGCTAAATCGGCGAATGCAAAAACACCCCCAATAAAGGGGGTGTTTTTGTGTATGTTCGGCGGTGTCCTACTTTTCCACCCGGATTGGGCAGTATCATCGGCGCTGACAGGCTTAGCTTCCGGGTTCGGAATGGGACCGGGCGTTTCCCTGTCGCTGTGGCCGCCGTAACTCTATTTAATTTATTTTCTGGTTGTTCTGGTGGGGGGTGTGGCATTTCACGCCTAAGTGGCGTGAAATTGGAATAGTGGTTGCGATTTTGTGTATGTAAGTTTTCGGCCGGTTAGTGCCAGTCCCCTGCACCCATTGCTGAGCTTCCAGGTCTGACCTATCGATCCCGTGGTCTGCGGGGGGCCTTATCCCTCCTAGAGGGTGAGAAACCTAATCTTGGAGAAGGTTTCCCGCTTAGATGCTTTCAGCGGTTATCCTGTCCGAACGTAGCTATCCAGCGGTGCCCCTGGTGGGACAACTGGTGCACTAGAGGTTCGTCCGTCCCGGTCCTCTCGTACTAGGGACAGGTTTCCTCAAGTTTCTGACGCGCGCGGCGGATAGAGACCGAACTGTCTCACGACGTTCTAAACCCAGCTCGCGTGCCGCTTTAATGGGCGAACAGCCCAACCCTTGGGACCTGCTCCAGCCCCAGGATGCGACGAGCCGACATCGAGGTGCCAAACCATCCCGTCGATATGGACTCTTGGGGAAGATCAGCCTGTTATCCCCGGGGTACCTTTTATCCGTTGAGCGACACCCCTTCCACTCGGGGGTGCCGGATCACTAATCCCGACTTTCGTCCCTGCTTGACTTGTAGGTCTCGCAGTCAAGCTCCCTTGTGCATTTACACTCAACACCTGATTGCCGTCCAGGTTGAGGGAACCTTTGGGCGCCTCCGTTACATTTTAGGAGGCAACCGCCCCAGTTAAACTACCCACCAGGCACTGTCCGTGAACCCGATAAGGGTTCGACGTTAGGTATCCAATACGATCAGAGTGGTATTTCAACAACGACTCCACCCCAACTAGCGTTAAGGCTTCACAGTCTCCCACCTATCCTACACAAACCGTACCGAACACCAATACCAAGTTGTAGTGAAGGTCCCGGGGTCTTTTCGTCCTGCCGCGCGTAACGAGCATCTTTACTCGTAGTGCAATTTCGCCGAGTCTATGGTTGAGACAGTTGGGAAGTCGTTACGCCATTCGTGCAGGTCGGAACTTACCCGACAAGGAATTTCGCTACCTTAGGATGGTTATAGTTACCACCGCCGTTTACTGGGGCTTAAATTCTCCGCTTCACCCTTGCGAGTTAACGGGTCCTCTTAACCTTCCAGCACCGGGCAGGCGTCAGTGCGTATACATCGTCTTGCGACTTCGCACGCACCTGTGTTTTTAGTAAACAGTCGCTTCCCACTGGTTTCTGCGACCGAATCCCGCTCCCAGCGCAAGGCTGTTCACGGTATTCCGGCCCCCCTTCTCCCGAAGTTACGGGGGCATTTTGCCGAGTTCCTTAACCATAGTTATCTCGTACGCCTCGGTATGCTCTACCTGACCACCTGTGTCGGTTTGGGGTACGGGCCGTGTGTGTGCTCGCTAGAGGCTTTTCTTGGCAGCAGAGGATCACCGAATTCGCCTCAATCGGCTATGCATCACCTCTCAGGATTATGAGCGACGGATTTGCCTATCGCTCTCCCTACAGGCTTACTCCAGTGTTACCACTGACTGGTACGGCTACCTTCCTGCGTCACCCCTTCGCTTGACTACTACCAGCGGAGGTTCCACGCAGCCCCGAAACTCCATGCCCCCGAAGGGGAATGATCGATCCGGTTTTGGGTGGTTAGTACCGCTGATTCGTCAGGGACGCGCACACACGGGTACGGGAATATCAACCCGTTGTCCATCGACTACGCCTGTCGGCCTCGCCTTAGGTCCCGACTCACCCTGGGCGGACTGGCCTGGCCCAGGAACCCTTGGTCTTACGGCGGGCAAGGTTCTCACTTGCCTTATCGCTACTCATGCCTGCATTCTCACTCCCCCACCCTCCACCACCGGTTACCCAATGGCTTCGCTGAATGAGGGACGCTCCCCTACCCAACCTTACGGTTGCCGCGGCTTCGGCGGTGTGCTTGAGCCCCGCTACATTATCGGCGCACAATCACTTGACCAGTGAGCTATTACGCACTCTTTCAAGGGTGGCTGCTTCTAAGCCAACCTCCTGGTTGTCTTTGCGACTGCACATCCTTTCCCACTTAGCACACGCTTAGGGGCCTTAGCCGGCGATCTGGGCTGTTTCCCTTTCGACGTACGGAGCTTATCCCCCGCCGTCTCACTGCCACGCTGTACACCACGGCATTTGGAGTTTGGCTGACGTCAGTAACCTAGTAGGGCCCATTGGCCATCCAGTAGCTCTACCTCCGTGGTGAATCACGCAACGCTGCACCTAAATGCATTTCGGGGAGAACCAGCTATCACGGAGTTTGATTGGCCTTTCACCCCTACCCACAACTCATCCCCTCAGTCTTCAACCTAAGTGGGTTCGGGCCTCCACGCGGTCTTACCCGCGCTTCACCCTGGCCATGGGTAGATCACTCCGCTTCGGGTCCAGAACACGCCACTACACACGCTCGCGCGTGATACGCCCTATTCAGACTCGCTTTCGCTGCGGCTACCCCTCACGGGTTAACCTCGCGACATGTCCCTGACTCGCAGGCTCATTCTTCAAAAGGCACGCCATCACCCCACGAGGAGGCTCTGACGGCTTGTAGGCACATGGTTTCAGGTACTCTTTCACTCCCCTCCCGGGGTACTTTTCACCATTCCCTCACGGTACTAATCCGCTATCGGTCATCGAGAAGTATTTAGGCTTACCGGGTGGTCCCGGCAGATTCACAGCAGATTCCACGGGCCCGCTGCTACTCGGGAATTGATACAAGGCAGGTGCCGGGTTTTCGCGTACCGGGCTCTCACCGTCTGCGGCAGACCATCCCAGGCCACTTCCGCTAACCACGACACTTTCTGACTGCCCCTCAGCCAGGTAGAGCTGAG
>CAWFDM010000027.1:0-22697 GCA_963814505.1 uncultured Actinomycetota bacterium | reverse complement strand
ATCGCCCCGAATACATTGGAGCCCTGCAGCATATCGCTGGCGCGCAGACGATTGCCCTGTCGCCCCTGAGCGACGTGGAAACCTCGACTCTGGTCGCTGAACTATTAGGCCCCGATCCGTCCGTTGGTCAGATCGGTGAGATTATCGCCGAACGCGCCGCGGGTAACCCGTTCTTCGCTGAGGAGATCACCCGTGAGCTGGCCGAGCGCGGTGTCCTGGAGGGCAAGCGCGGCGGATACGCCTCCCACACTGACGTCGACGAGGTCTGGGTACCGGCAACTCTGCAGGCGACCATCGCCGCCCGAATCGACCGGCTTAGCCGGCCGGCAAAGCAGACGCTGGCCGCCGCGGCGGTCGTCGGGTTTCGGTTCGACTCTGATCTGCTGGCCGGCCTGGGAATCGAACCCTGTGTCGATGAGCTGATCTACGCCGAGTTCGTCGACCAGGTGCGGTTCACCGCGCGTGCCGAATACGAGTTTCGGCATCCGATGGTTCGCACGGTGGCGTACGAAACGCAACTGAAATCCGATCGGGCCCGGTTGCACCGGCGGCTGGCCGCCGCGATCGAGGCGCGCGATCCACATTCGGCCGATCAGCACGCCGTGCTGATCGCCGAACATCTGGAGGCCGCCGGCGACGGGCACGGTGCCTACGGCTGGCACATGCGCGCCGCGGCCTGGGCGACCAACCGCGATATCGGTGCGGCACAACTGAGTTGGGACCACGCCACCAAGATCGCCGACGCACTGCCCGCCGATGACCCGAGCCGGGCAGCGATGCGTATTGCTCCTCGCACCATGTTGTGCGGGATTGCTTGGCGAGTCCGCGGGGATGCTCACGCCCGTTTTGATGAATTGCGTACGTTGTGCACCGCGGCCGGGGACAAGGCCTCATTGGCCATCGCCATGGCGGGGCTGGTGTGGGATCACTCGTATCACTCCCGGCTCCGTGAGGCGTCGCAGTTGGCGTCCGAAGCCATGGATCTCATTGAGTCGATCGGCGATCCGACCCTGACGGTGGGTTTGTCCATCGCGCCGATTTACGCCAAGGGTGAGTGCACGGAATGGTCTGATGCGCTGCCATGGTTAGAGCAACTCATCGACCTGGCCGATGGTGATCCCACGATGGGCAATTTTCTCGTCGGGTCTCCGCTGGCGGTCGCCTTGGCCATGCGGGGCAACGCCCGTTGTTTCGTGGGTCATCCTTCATGGCAAGAGGACCGGGGCCTCGGCGTGGCGATGGCCCGTAGCGCCGACCCGATGTCCTACACCGCCGCCGCGGGCTACTTCTACGGCGCGGGGATACCGTCCGGCGTGCTGGCTGTCGATGATCGGGCGCTGGGCGAAATCGAGGACGTCGTCCAGAATGCCGAACGATCCAGCGATGATCTCGCGTTCACCCTGTCCAGGATGGTGCTGGGCCTTGCGCTGGTGCACCGCCCAACGGATGCGGACCATGACCAAGGACAGCAGGTCCTCGCCGAGGTCAGGGATTGGCTGATGCGCAAGGGGCACAGTTCGGTCGGGTTACCGGTCGCCGGTCTTTACTTGGCCCGTGAACGGGCCCGGCGCGGAGAGCGCGATGACGCCATACCCCTCATCCGGGCCGCGGTTGACCAGCTGCTCCGTGAGGGCCGGTTGCTGGGATGGGGCATTCCCGCGACGGGTGTTCTGGTGGAGACGCTGCTCGGACGCGGGGCCGATGGGGACGTGCTCGAAGCCGAGGCCGCGATCGAGCGGTTAGCGACGGCGCCCACCGACGACGATCTGCCAGTGCGCGAGATCGTGCTGCTGCGGCTGCGGGCCCTGCTGGCACGGGCTCACGGCGATGTTTCGGCCTACACAGAGCTCAGGCAGCGTTATCGCGACATGGCGACATCGCTGGGTTACGAGGGCCATATCGCATGGGCCGACGCGATGCCGTGAACAGATACAAGCGTTCGAGGGCGCGCGCGTCTAGCTCGGCCGGGCCGGGTGTGGCGGTCTGAGGTTTGCCACCTGCGGCGCAGTGGTCACAGCTGCCACAGGAGCAACTGTGACGGCGGCACGTCAGTTTGCCCGCCTCCGAGCGACAAGTTATCAACTGCGCCAAGCATTCCGCCGGGCTCCTCGTGTGTTGTCGCTCGGAGGCGGGCAAACGAACATCCTTCCCCGGCAGGGGCCAATGGAGCGGATGTGACAAGCGTTCAACAGGTGATGTCGACGGCAAGGCGCTTGTCGCCCGCGACCTGTGACGGTATCTTCTCGCCTCGCTCCCAGATGAACGGGACGTCGTCGGCCACCGTGTGGCGGGCCGTCAACAGCGCCCGCGCCGCGGCCACCCTGACGGACGCCGCCAGAGCGGAACCGAGCTCTTGACGGGCTCTTGACGGGCCCTTGACGCGCTCACCACTGTCCTGCTAGACATGGCCTGCGCCACTCATTTGGGCGATCGCCCAAATGACACTCGGTGGAGGTTATCATGGGCCGGATGGAGGGCACGGTCGTCGGCAAGGTCGTCTTCGTGACCGGCGCGGCCCGCGGGCGGGGCAGAAGTCTCAGCAACGCGGTGCTGTTCCTGGCCTCCGACGAAGCGCGTTACACCACCGGCGTCGCGCTCCCGGTGGATGCCGGCAGCTGCCGGAAGTAAAGGAAGCATCGATGACCTCAAACGGCACCGCAAACGACACCACGAACGACACCGACGTCTACTACGACCCCTACGGCACCGGAATCAATGCCGACCCGTACCCGGTCTATGCGCGGCTACGGGAAGAGGCCCCGATCTACTACAACGAAAAGTACGATTTCTGGGCCTTGTCAAGGCATTCCGACGTGGAGAAGGGTTTGGCAAACTGGCAGGCCTTCTCCAGCCGGCGCAGCGACATCCTCGAGTTGGTGAAGTCGAAGTTCGACATGCCGGGCGGCGTCATGATGTTCCAGGACCCACCCGAACACACGAACCTACGTGGGCTGATGTCACGGGTGTTCACGCCGCGGCGAATGGCCGAGATCGAGGACCAGATCCGGGCGTACTGTGTCCGGTGCCTGGACCCGCTGGTCGGGTCCGGGGGATTCGACATCATTGCCGAGCTCGCCTCGATGATGCCGATGCGGGTGATCGGCATGCTGCTGGGAATCCCCGAGTCCGAACAGATCTCGGTGCGTGACGCCAACGACGCCAACCTGCGCACCAAGCCCGGCGCGCCGCTGAAGGTCGCCAACGCGGATTCCATCGCCGACGGCCGGATCTACGCCGACTACGTGGAATGGCGATCCAAGAACCCGTCCGACGACCTGATGACGACACTGCTGAACGTCGAGTTCGACGACGAACACGGGGTGCACCGAAAGCTGACCCGCAAGGAGGTGCTGCACTACACGCAGGTGGTCGCCGGCGCGGGCAACGAGACCACCGGCCGGCTGATCGGTTGGCTGGCCAAGGTGCTCGCCGAGCATCCCGACCAGCGCCGGGAGATCCACCAAGACAGGTCGCTACTGACTCGCACCGTCGACGAGACGTTACGGTTCGAGCCGACCGGGCCACACGTCGCCCGTTGGATGGCAAAGGATTTCGAGTGCTACGGCACGACCGTCCCGGCCGGCAGCGCCATGCTGCTGCTGTTCGGTGCCGCCAATCGTGACCCGCGCCGGTACACCGACCCCGACACGTTCAACATCCACCGGGACAACATCTCGCACATCACCTTCGGCAAGGGAGTGCACTACTGCCTGGGCGCCAACCTGGCCCGCCTGGAGGGCCGCGTCGCGCTGGACGAAATGCTCAACCGCTGGCCCGAGTGGGACATCGACTACGACACAGCGAAATTGGCGCCGACATCCACCGTCCGCGGCTGGGAGCACCTACGCGTCGTGCTGCCCTGAGATCACTCCGGCGTGCCGCGGTCGCGCCGCGCCTTGGGTTGCGGCATCTCGAATCGGTCGAGGAATCGGTCAACCAGCGCGACGGCCTCTTCGTGACCACCCTTGGTGCCCAACCCTTGCTCGAGTATCAGGGTGCGACCGATCGCGGCGATCACGACCGCTAACGCCGCGGGCGGGAATTCGTCTGTGTCGAGGCCATGTTCGCGGACGATGAAGTTCAGCGCGGTGATCTGCTGTTCGCGCCAGCGCTCCGACCAGGCCGCGATCTCTGCCCTGATCTCCTTGCGGTGGTTGGCGAGTCCCATGAACTCCAGCAGGAGCCGGGTGTCCTTGGGCGCGGTGAGGGTATCCCAGAAGGCGTGCAGGGGGCGGTCGGAGGCCAGCGCCTTCTGTTGGTGATCCAGGTAGACCGCGGCGCCGCGGCGGAACACGGCCAGGTACAGGTCGTCCATGGTGGGGAAGTAGTAGTGCACCAAGGCGGGTTTGACCCCGGCCTTGGCCGCGACCCGGCGTGACGTGGCCGCGGCGTACCCCTCGTCGACCATGATCTGGCTCGTCGCGTCGACCAGCATGTCGCGAGTTGTGGAATCCCGTGCCTTGGGTCGTGCGGATGCGGTCATGGTGTGCGGTTCTATCACACCGCCGGCTCGGCGACCATGTCGAAGAAGGCGGCGCCGGAATCCGGGATGCGGTTCTGCTTGAACACATTGACGGCGTAGGAGACCAGGATCATCGAGTAAAGCAGGTGTAGCAGCCTGGTGGCATCGTCCGGCAATGCGTTGATGTCGAGTCCATTCAGGTAGGCGATCGCCTCCTCGGCCCTCGGGGCGATGGCGTCGTAGAACGCGACGAGTTCGCGGTGCGGCTTGGAGAGCCGCGCCGCGTAGCGTTGGGCCCGCGTCGGCAGCGCCCAGCCGGCGACAAACGGCTCCAGGTCGGCGAATCTCTCCGGCAACGTGGACATCACGCCTCCCGTATCGGGGTCTGGTGGTCCCGCACCGCGTCGCGGATGACCCGGTGGAACCCGCGGATGAGCAGTTCTTGGTCGCTGAGGTGAAACGTGTTCTGCGCCCGTGTCTTCAGCGCCGAGTGCGTGGCCTCGATGGTGTTGACGTCCTGCATAGCGAATTCAATTGTGCTGTCCACCACCAGCTCCTGAGCCAGGCGATCGGCCGCGTTCGCGGGCGGCACGAAGTACATGTCGATCTCGTAGATGTGCGAGTCGACGGTCTCGGGCCAGTACGTGTAGGTGATGTAGTAGCCGCGCGCCCAGATCTGAATCGAAATGTTCGGGAAGATCCAGAATTGGTCGTTGCCCCACGATGCGATGTCGCCGCGGTTGAGAAAGTCGGGGCACCCATTGTCGAGTCCGATATCCGGAACGTCATCGGGCCCGAACAGACCGGCGCGGAACAGCTTGTAGACCCAGCGTTGGTCCTGACGGGCAGGTCCCGCGGTGCCAGGTTCGCGGGGCGGCAATGGCGGCGGCCCGGGGACCGAGGTGAGCATGTGCGGCCGGAACAGCTCGTAGTGGTAGGCGTCGACGGGCGGCACCATCTTCTCGGCCTTGGCGACATCGGGGTCGATGAACCGGCCGTGTACGTACGGCGGGTGGTACCACTCGCACACCGAATCGACCGCCAGTTTCCAGTTCCCGTTGATCCGGGTGGAGAACCCGTAATGCTGTGTCATCTTCTGGAACGGGTAGGCCTCGATTGGCAACAGGCCGTCGCCGAGGAAACTGTGCAACGGCACCGGATCTTGGTCCCGTTCGGAGGCGAGGTTGATGAAGACGAAGCCCGCCCAGACCTCGCAGTGCACCGGCGGCATCCGCAGTGTGCTCTTGTCGAGGTCGAAGAACTCGCCTTCGTTGGTGATGTGATTGACCTTGCCGTCCAGGCCGTATCGCCAACCGTGGTACTTGCAGGCGAACGCGCGGCACGTACCCGAGGACTCCCGCCCCGGGTGCTCCTGCCACACCACCTTGTTGCCGCGATGGGCGCACACGTTGTGGAACGCATGCACGGTGTCATCCAGATCGCGCGCGATCACGATCGAGGCGAGCCCCCCGGCCAGCTCGCGCGTGAAGTACGAGCCCTTGCGCGGCAACCGTTCAATACGTCCGACACACAACCAGTTTCGCTCGAACACCGCTTTGCGCTCGGCTGCGAAGAACTCCGCGGAGATCGAATCCTCGTAGCTGACCGGTGCGGTGCCGAGTTCGGGATAGTCGGTGGTGAACTTGCCCCGGCCGGTCGATAGTCTCTGCTGGATGCCGGTCATGATGGGACTCCGTCGTTCGTCGGTCTGGGCGCGGTTCTTGGCTCTGATTTCGTCCAAGGCTGCTGATCCCAAGCCCTATCGAGCGGTGCCATCTCGCCTCCGAACGGGAAGAAGGCCCGCTGTGCGTAGGTCTCCCGCGCCAGGCCGTGGCCGAGTTCGTCGAGGAAGGCGCGCTTGAGTGGGTTGGTGAACAGCTGGCGCGAGTAGCGCAGCGTCAACGGTGGGCGTTTGACCAGCTCGCGGGCGAGTTCCCAAGCCCTGTCCAGCAATCGGTCTTGAGGCAGCACCTCGTTGACCACCCCCCACTCCCTGGCTTCCTGCGCGCTCAGCTTCATGCCGGTCAACAGGAAATAGCGCGCGCGGGTGTGGCCGGCCAGAAAGCTCCAGATGACGTGTTGGCCGTCGCCGGGCACCTGGCCGCGGGGGAAGTGCGAGGCATCCTGAAAGTAGGCGTGGTCTGCGGCCAGGACGATGTCGCCGAGCAACGGCACCTCCGAATGCATGTTGCACGGACCGTTGACGGCGCTGATCATCGGAACATCGACGTCGAGCACGTTAGTAATCAGATGCCGTGCATACCAGGCCTTTTCGTCGAGCTTTAGCAGTCCTCGGGTGCCCGGCAACAGCAGATAGTCGGGTTTCTCAACGGGATCGCCATTTGGCATGCGCCCCCAGTTGGCGTTGTAATTTTCACCGGTACCGGTATGGATCAGCACCTTGATCTCGCGGTCCCCGGCGACGTCGGCGAACGCGTCCGACATGTCGTCGTGCGCCCGCCAGTCCCACACCAGGCTGCCGCCGTTGGTGTGACACTGCATGAACAAGATCCCGTCATCGGTGAGGTCGAACCGATAGTTCGCGTACCGATCCTGGTATTCGCTGAACCTGGCCCGCTTTGCCATGGCATTATCCGTTCCCTTGAGCGATCGCCCAATTCACGCAGGCCTCATGGTCGCATCTGGCAGCCGCAGCGGTCAAGGCTCAGCGCCCGTGCAGCATCGCCACCACCGGCGCAAAGGATTCGATCTGGGACTGCTGCACGGTGACGTAGTTGACGCCGAGGGTTTCGCGGCGCGAATACAACACGTCCACAACCTTTCCCGTCGATCCGATCAGGACGTTGGGATGGTCGCGCAGCAGGTCGGCAGCTATCCCCGTCGACTTCGCCACCCCGGCCAGAGCGGCCTCGGGATCGTCGGTGACCTCGGTGAAGTACGGCGAACTCTCGACGTCGAGACCGGGGTAACGGGCACCCGCCGCGGCACGCACGAATCCGATCCGGCGCCGCGCAACTTCCTGCGGATCAAGGTCGTCGGCGTCGCGCGCCACGAACGGCACGCTGGACATGCTGACGATGTCGGCTTCGCGGCCGGCCAGCGAGAGGATGCGGCGTCCGCCCCCGCCGATCATGATCGGTGGATGCGGCCGTTGACGGGTTTGCACTGGCCGGGGCCGCCCGGCGTACCCGCGCACCCGAACGAAGTCGCCCGTGCAGTCCAGTTCCTCGCCGCGCCAATGCGCCCTGATGAGGGAAACCACCTCAGCCAGCTTGGCGATTCGCCGCCCGGGACGGTCGAAGTCGAGTCCCATCGCGGTGTACTCGACTTCGCTCCAGCCGGCACCGATGCCGAATTCCAGCCGGCCGTCGGAGAGCACATCGAGCGTCGCGGCTTCCTTGGCCAGCACGGCCGGCACGTGGTAGTCGACACAGAACACCCGGCACCCAATCCGCAACGTGTCGGTGCAGGCGGCCGCGGCCGCCATCGCCGCGATCGGCGCCAGGTCTTGGCGGGGGGTGCGCGCGGCTCGCTGCGCCGGGCCGGGGCCCAGGTAATGATCCGCAAGGAAAAGTGTTGAGTACCCGAGGTCTTCGACTTTGCGGACGGTGTCGCGCCAGTCGCGGCCCCCGGTGGCGTTGGTCGCCTGCACTGCGAAACGGAACGGAGGCCTGTCCATAGGGTTGACCGTAATCGATGCGGGGTGATAGGCATGTGAAGCCAATTGTTTGGGCGATCGCCCAGCGGTGATCGCGAGCGCGGCGCAACCGGGCGAAGCGGGTCGCCGCCATTGCTCAGTGTTGATCGCTCAGGAAGGCGGGTGGGCGGCTTGGGCGCGAAGACGGCTGTCGTGACCGGCGGTGCGTCGGGGATTGGCCGTGCCGTCACCGAACGGCTGCGCAGTGACGGCCTGCGGGTGGCCGTCATAGACCTGTCACCCACCGACGACGGAGCGGACCAGGTCGCCGACGTCACCAACCGTGCGCAGGTCGACGCCGCGATGTCGGCCATCCGGGAAGCGTTGGGCCCGATCCTGGTGCTGGTCAACGCGGCCGGGGTGGAGGGCTTCAAGAAGTTCTCGAACCTGACCTTCGACGAATGGTCCCGGGTGATCGACGTGAACCTGAATGGGGTTTTCCACACCATTCAGGCCGCGCTGCCGGACATGGTCGACGCCGGCTGGGGCCGCATCGTCAACATCTCGTCGTCAAGCGCTCACTCCGGGCAGCCCTACATGGCCCACTACGTGGCGGCGAAGTCCGCAGTGAACGGCCTGACCAAGTCGCTCGCGCTCGAATACGGGCCGGCCGGGATCACCGTCAACGCCGTGCCGCCGGGGTTTGTCGACACCCCGATGCTGCGCAGCGCCGAGCAGCGACAGCTGCTCGGTGGCACCGTGCAGGATCACATCAATCGCACACCGGTGCGCCGGGTGGGCCGCCCCGAAGACATCGCCGCGGCGTGCGCATTTTTTGTGTCCGAGGAAGCCGGGTACATCACCGGGCAGATTCTCGGCGTCAACGGCGGTCGCAACACCTGAGAGGGATACATGTACGAAAGGGACCAACTCTTCATCGATGGCAAGTGGATCGCGTCGGATTCAGATACCACCATCACGGTGATCTCTCCGCACAGCGAGAAAGCCATCGGCCATGCGGCCTGCGCGGGGCCAGCGGATGTGAGCCGCGCCGTCGAGGCCGCCCGGGCGGCTTTCGACACCGGACCATGGCCACGCATGCAGCCCGCCGAACGCATCGAGGCGATCACCCGGCTGGCCGGCATTTACAAGGAGCGGCGAGTCGACATGGCCGGGCTGATCTCGGCCGAGATCGGGGCTCCCATCACCTTCGCCAAAAGGGCGCAGGTTCAGCTGCCCCTGTTCATGCTCTCGGCGTTCTGTGCTTTGGCGGGAAGCTACGAGTGGCAGCAGGAACGTCCGGGGCTGTACGGCAAGAACATCCGCATCGTAAAGCGGCCGGTGGGAGTCGTCGCCGCGGTGGTGCCGTGGAACATGCCGCAGTTCCTCGCCGTCGCCAAGGTGGTGCCGGCGCTGCTAGCCGGGTGTTCGGTGGTGCTCAAACCCGCGCCCGAGTCGGTGCTCGACGCGCAACTGCTGGCCGAAATCGTCGCGGCCGCCGACCTTCCGCCAGGCATATTCAATGTGGTACCCGGCGGCCGTGACGTCGGTGAGCAGCTGGTCAGCCACCCGGGCGTCGACAAGGTCTCGTTCACCGGGTCCACGGCGGCCGGCCGGCAGGTGGCCCTCGCCTGCGCCGCGGGGCTCAAGCAGGTGAGCCTCGAACTTGGCGGCAAGTCGGCGGCCATCGTGCTCGACGACGCCGACCCCGCCGCGACCGCCACCGCAATCCAGATGGCCAGCCTGGCCAACAGCGGCCAGGTGTGCAACGCGCTGAGCCGGATCCTGGTGCCGGAGGCGCGCAACGACGAGTTCGTGGACGCGTTGGCGGCCGCGGTGGCGTCGATGACGGTGGGTGACCCCGCCGACCCCAACACCCAGATGGGTCCGATGGTCGCGCGGCGCCAGCAGGAGCGGGTCCGGGGCTACATCGAATCGGGCAAGAGCGAAGGGGCCCGCCTGGTGACCGGCGGCGCCGGCTTGCCCGACGGTCTGGACACCGGGTGGTACGTGCGGCCGACCCTGTTCAGCGACGCGAGCAATGACATGCGGATCGCGCGCGAGGAGATCTTCGGCCCGGTGCTGACCGTCATCTCCTACCGCGACGAGGACGAGGCGGTCCGGATCGCCAACGATTCCGAGTACGGGCTGGCGGGCTCTGTGTTCACGGCCGACGTCGAGCGCGGATACGGCGTCGCGGCCCGGGTGCGGTCCGGCACCTTCGGCGTCAACGAGGGCTACATCATGGATCCGGCGGCGCCGTTCGGCGGCGTCAAGAACAGCGGCTACGGTCGTGAACTCGGAACCGAGGGAATCGACAGTTACACTGTGAGCCAATCGATTTCGGCCGCGGCGAACTGATCTGGGCCATTCAGAGCTTTTTCACGCCCCGCACGATCTTGTTGAACGGGATTGCGGCCGCCAGCCCCTTGCGCAGGCTGCGCTGCACGAAGCTTGAATTGAGCAGCACCATGTAGCGGACTCCGCAATCACGCCACTCCGCGGCTTGGTCAAGAACCTCGTCGGGTGTTCCGTTGAGCAGGTATTCCCGCAGCACCGACGTCGGGACCTTAGCCGCATGGGACAAGGCCGTTTGCTCGTCCATGTCGTGCGGGAGCAGATCCTGCGCGCCCGCGAAACCCGCGCCCAACGGGTGCTGCGCTCCATGCCGAGCAAAAAATTCATCCGGCGCGTTCAGCCCCGTCACCCGGATTATCTCGGAATCGAGCGCCGCGTCGACGTCATCGCGGCTGCGACCCGTCACAACCACCAGCATGACCGCTGGAATGATGGACATCGGATCGCGACCGGCGTCGGAAGCCGCCGACCGAACCGCGTCCAGACGTTGCTTGTAATCCACCGGCCGGTGCGCGAAGGCGGGAAAATAGGCATCCGCGTAACGACCCGTGGCGCGCGGTCGCCCGGGTTTAATGAGCACTGTGAGCGAGCAGCTGGAGTGGATCGAGGAGAGTGAGAGCACCTACGTAGCGCAGAGCGGTAAGCGCCGCTACTTCATCTCTAAGCAGTCCGATGGGCAGTGGGTTGTCAGACTATCCGATGGGGGCGCTCTTTTCTCCGCCAAGGTCAACAAGCCGCGCCTGGCGGCAACACTCGAGGAGGCAGAGGAGATAGCGCATGGCTGGCAGTCTGGGTTCGGGCACTGACGAAGCGCCCGCTCCGGCGCTCCTCCCGTCATCCCCGCCTGGGTGGCGAGCTGAATCGCCTGGAAATGTGGAGGCTCCATCAGAACCAGGGCGATCCAAGCCTCTTGAAACGCTTCGCTCTAAATTCGGCGGACGGCCCCGGCTCCCGGAGGTGCCTAGGTCATTCCTAAGGGGGGCTACTTGGTTCTGCTCAACACAACCGGTGACCTACGACAATCAAACTGTTGCCATTGTCGCCCAACCGGATGGGGCAGCTGTGAATGTCGCAAGCGTCGGCGCCATACCGATCGCGGGCCGCATTGCCGTCGCCGCTTGTGGCCGAATCACCTCGATGCGTATCCGACAGTCGGCTCCGATTGCACCGGCCCACCTGGAAACTCGATCCTCACATAGGTGGGTCGGACCTGTCGGAGCGAGCCGTCGGCTGGGTTCGTTACGTCGAATCCCGCCGATGTACGTACCGCGTTGGCCAGTTCGATGCTCGCGCCGTCGCTGATACGCACAGCGCGGTAGTAGTAGCTTCCCGGACTCAGCTGACACACCACAAGCACCGACAGGGTCGTCCGGGCCATGACGGCCGGCTCGTTTCCGGGATCGCAACGCGCACCGGGATAGTCGACGAATCCTTGGCGGTCGGTTCCTGGCAAGCTGTTGATCGCGGGGCGGGAGGTCGTAAGCGTGACCGATTGGGGTGGTGTGGCGTTCGGGCCGCCACTCGGCTTAGGGATCGGTTCGGTGGGGCTTCTGCCGAAGATGAGAAAAAGTGCTAAGACGAGTGCCGCGGCCAGCATCGCTGCGGCACCGACAGCCAGCGCCTTCTGACCTGTAGCGAACTTCCTCTTAGGCCGCGGCGTTTCGTTCTGTTCAATGTGCTCTCTGTACGGCGTGTAATCGGTTCCCTCTGGATTGGGCCACCGTTGCGAGAACTGTCGAGTGCCCCGCGGCTTAGAGATGGCGTAGTGGGCGGCGTTGGCCAACTCGACGGTGGTGGCATAACGCTGGTCGGGGTTTTTGGCCATTCCGGTGGCGATGACCTGATCGAACGTGGCAGGCACGTTGGGATCGGTGCTCGACGGGCGCGGCGGTGGCTCCGTCAAGTGCGCGGTGATTTGCTGTTCGAAGTTGTCTCCGGGATAAGGCGTGCTGCCGGTCAGACACTTATAGAGCACGCACGCCAACGCATAGATGTCGGCGCGGGCGTCGACCTGGCCGGCTCGAAGCCGCTCCGGGGACATGTAATGCCAGCTGCCGATGACGCCGCCGGTGCCGGTGAGAGCGGTCTGGTCGGCGTCGCGGGCGATCCCGAAATCAATCAGGTACGCGAAGTCATTCTCATCGAGCAGGACGTTGGACGGTTTGACGTCCCGGTGCACCAGGCCAACCTTGTGCGCGGCATGCAGCGCCTCGGCGACCTGCTCGATGATGCGCACCGCCCGCCCGGGCTCCAGCGGCCCGTCGGCCAGCACCTGTTCTAGGTCGCGGCCCTCGATGAGCCGCATGTCCACATACAGTCGTCCGTCGATCTCGCCGTAGTTGT
Source organism: uncultured Actinomycetota bacterium (assembly GCA_963814505.1). Taxonomy (GTDB): domain Bacteria; phylum Actinomycetota; class Actinomycetes; order Mycobacteriales; family Mycobacteriaceae; genus Mycobacterium. The sequence goes on along the minus strand of CAWFDM010000027.1, from coordinate 9,936 downwards.
GGATGGGAATGATGTGCGGGTTGTTGAGCTGCGCGGCCGCATCTGCTTCCCGGCGGAACCGCCGGACGAACGTGGCGTCCTGAGCCAAAAGGGGCGGCAGCAGTTTGATCGCCACAGTGTTCGGTTGTTGGGCGCCGTGTCATGCGCGCGCCAGACCTCGCCCATGCCGCCACGGCCCAACAACTCGATAAGGCGATTACGGCCGAACGGCGCGCCCTCCACATCAGCCTCCCCCCACATCCAGCACACGATAAGTCCGGCGACCGCGTCGCGCCAAGGAACCCGCCAGACGTCTGCAGGCCCGGCTACTGCCCCGGTTGACTGGCAGCGGGCGCTATTCAACCGTGCGCTATTCCTGGTTTCAGGTGTCACCAGGGGTCAGCGGAGGGCCGGCTTTCTCAGCGTCGTGAATGCTGGCCACTTCCAACGTGTCTGGGCTGTTACCGCGCAGACTACCGGACCGGGCCGACACCGAATCCCCAGTCTCATTGCTGTGTTCTCAGACGTCGCTACTTCTCAGTGGCGGGACTGGCCATACTTTCTGATTGCGATCTTCGCCCAAGGCAGGCGGCGACGAGCGGTGCGTGGGTGTTCAGACCACCGGCAGCTTCACCACCCGATTGTTGCGGTCGTCGGTGACGTAGACGTCGCCGGCGGCATCCACCGCCACACCGGCAGGGAACGAGAGGCCGGTGAACGGCAGCACAGTCTGGGTGGCCGAGCCCGCCGCCAGCTTCAGCACCCGATTGTTGTAAGAGTCGGTGACGTAGAGGTTGCCGGCGCTGTCCACCGCCAGACCGAAGGGGACGTTGAGGCCGGTGAAAGGCAGCACGGCCTGGGTTCTCGAGCCCGCCGGCAGCTTCAGCACCCGACCGTTGGCGTTGTCGGAGACGTAGAGGTTGCCGGCGGCATCCACCGCCACCCCGCCAGCCTCGTCGAGGCCGGTGAACGGCAGCACACTCGGGGTGGACGAGCCCGCGGCCAGCTTCACCACCCGATTGTTCGACGAGTCGGCGACGTAGACGTTCCCCGCGGTGTCCACCGCCACATAGGCGGGGTTGTTGAGGCGGGTGAACGGCAGCACCGTCTGGGTGGTTCTCGATTGCGCCGCCAGCTTCACCACCCGCCCGTTGCCGTTGTCGGCGACGTAGAGGTCGCCAGCGGTGTCCACCGCCACACCCTCGGGGTTCTTGAGGCCGGTGAACATCAGCCGGCCCTGGGTGGACGAACCCGCCGCCAGCTCCAGCACCTGATTGTTCTGAGTGTCGGTGACGTAGAGGTCGCCGGCGGCATCCACCGCCACACCGTAGGGGCTGTTGAGGCCGGTGAACGGCAGCGTGACTTGAGGACCGTATGCGGGTTCGCGGTGAGGGCGGTTCGAATTCTCGTGCTGCTGGCTGGTGATGACAATGGCGGCGGCGATGACGGCCACCGTCACCAGGGCAGCCGGGATCACGATAGCCCCTCGCCGCCACCACCGCCGCCGTGGCGGGGTGCCGGTGTCGGGTGGCGGGGGGTCGGGTCGGAGTTGTGGGACCGGCGGCCGACCGGGTGGGCCTTGTTGGGTCGCGGGTTGGGTCGCCTGGCCGAGCAGAGCCGGTCCGGGTTCCGGCTCCGCGCCTGGCAGCCGCGTCGGATGCGGTGTCGGTCGCTCAAGGGGGATGGTGATCGCATCGCGGGCGGCGTCGGCTAACTCGATGGTGGTGGCATACCGCAGGTCGGGGTCTTTGGCCAGGCCCTTGTCGGTGACCCGGTCGAAGTCGGCGGGCAGGTCGGGATTGGTGCTCGAGGGTCGCGGGGGTGGGGTGGCGACGTGGCCCGCGTACTGCTGCTCAAGGCTGTCGCCGGGGTAGGGTGTGTCCCCCGTCAGGCATTCATACAGCACACATGCCAATGCATACACATCGGCGCGCGCATCGGCCTCTTGGGCGCTGAACCGCTCGGGTGCCATGTAGGGCCACGAGCCGATGACACCACCGGTGCCGGTTAAACCTGTTTCGCCGGCGGCGCGCGCGATCCCAAAATCGATCAGGTACGCATAGTCATCGGCATCGAGCAAAATGTTGGACGGTTTGACGTCACGGTGCACCAGCCCCACCTGGTGGGCCGCATGTAGCGCCCTGGCCACCTGCTCGATAATGCGCACCGCGCGGCCCAGCTCCAGCGGGCCGCCGGACAGCACTTCTTGCAGGTCGCGGCCCTGAATGAGCCGCATGTCGACAAACAGCCGTCCGTCGATCTCGCCGTAGAAGTGGATCGGAATCACGTGCGGGCTGTTTAGCCCCGCGGCCGCATGGGCTTCACGGCGGAACCGCTGCTGAAATACTTCATCTTGAGACAAGTGCTCCGGCAGCACCTTCAGCGCCACCACCCTGTCGGTGGCGGTGTCATAGGCCCGCCACACCTCGCCCATGCCGCCGCGGCCCAACAACGCGATAAGGCGATAACGACCAAACGGCGTGCCCTCCACCGGCTCACCATACGCAGCCAGCCCGAGGCAGCTTCAAACAGCCGCCCTTACCCGTGCCGACGGCCTCGCCCGATGCAGCGCCCAGCCAGGTGGGCGTTGGTGTGTCGCGGCAAGGTTCAGGTCGGCGGGGTGTTGCTGCGCGGCGGGTTCGGTTGCGGGCGTTGTCGGGGCCGCGTCGTCGAGCAGGGTGCGGGCGGGTGGTGGTGCCAGCGGCGTGGTGATGGCGTCGTGGGCGGCGCTGGCTAACTCCACCGTGGTCGCATAGCGCTGGTCGGGTCTTTGGCCATCCCGGTCGCGATGACCGCATCGACAGCCGGGGGCACATCCGGTCGGGTGGTTGAGGGTCGAGGCGGCGGGGCGCTCAGGTGCGCGGCGACCAGCCCCGCTATCGTGTCCCGGCAGACGGCGGGCGTCCGGTCAGGCCTTTACTACACGACGCAGGCCAACGAGTAGATGTCGGCCGCGGGCGATCTATACGCGGCTGGGCCGTTCGTCGCGCGGGGTGCTGCTTCGTCGCCTACCCGCTGTTGACGAGGATTGCGTACTGGGCGGCGGCACGCTGGCGGACGTCCTTTTCCTCGTTGCTGTCAACAACGCCGATGTACCGCCCGAACGACACGAAACACGCGAAGCGCGCGTTGGCGTTGTCGGCCACGATTTCCTGCTTTACTTCGAAGCACCGGGCGTCCCTGAGCCCGTCGGGCGGTGCCACGTCATGGTCGATGTATTCGCTTCTCCCTGTCTCGACCATCTTGGGCACACCTGTCTTTGCCGCGGTCTCGTCTTTAGCCCGCAGCAGTGCAGCGTCGTCGCTCCGGGCGCACCGGTCGATGCCGAGCTGTTCGAACAGCCCTTCCCTGACGTCTCCCGCGGACGCACACACAAATACCGCGCGGGGACCCATGCTCCCGAAACTCCCGGATATTTTCGGCTGGTCTCCCGCGACCAAAAGTCGACTGAGCATGTGATCCGGATCGCGCGGCAGCGTAGTGAGTTCGGCATTGAGGGTTGGAAGGAGGTTGGCCACCAGTGGTCCCAGGAGGTCGAACGTGCGTTTCACCCGCTCTCGGAGGTGGAGAAGATAGTCGCTGCTGGCGTAGACGGATGCAACGATGCTGCCCGAGGCCATGGTCGACCCGATTGACGGGTAACCAGGCCGGAAATGTGCCTTGGCCTTTGGGTATCCAGGGATCGAGACCTCCTGGTTTTCGGGGTTGACCGCGAAGTCGACAGCGTCCATCTCCGTGGCGGCCCGCGCGGCTGCGTCATCGCTGGGGAAGCTCATCAACATGACCGCCAGCATGTCGCCTTTCCTCTCGCGACTGAACTGGCTGGAGCGCTTCGAAACACCCGTGACCCGAAATCCCGAGATCATGCCGTATTTTTCCAACACTGGTTGCACCAACGGGGTTCCGGTACCGGAGATCATCGTGGCGGCCGACTGCGGATCCGGGAATGGTGCGCTATATATATGATCGAGCACCGGGTCGACGTCATAAGGATCTGCGATGCCCTCAGCGAGGCGATACGCCTCGAGATACTTCCCCTCTTCTTTCGTCGCGTCGCCCGTCAGGGGCCGCGACTTCGTGCCGTAATTTCCCACATCGAGTTTGCTGATATCGATGTCATTGCTGCTGGTGAGCTGCCAGATCCCGAATCCGGCCGCCAGGGCTACGACGAGGACAACCGCCGCCGCGGCCAGGACCCACCGATACCGCTTTTTGGGCGCGGGGGCTTCGGTGATCGCCTCGTGGGCGGCATTGGCTAGCTCGGTGGCGGTTTGGTAGCGCTGGTCGGGGTCTTTGGCCAGGCCCTTGTCGGTGACCCGGTCGAAGTCGGCGGGCAGGTCGGGATTGGTGCTCGAGGGTCGCGGGGGTGGGGTGGCGACGTGGCCCGCGTACTGCTGCTCAAGGCTGTCGCCGGGGTAGGGTGTGTCCCCCGTCAGGCATTCATACAGCACACATGCCAATGCATACACATCGGCGCGCGCATCGGCCTCTTGGGCGCTGAACCGCTCGGGTGCCATGTAGGGCCACGAGCCGATGACACCACCGGTGCCGGTTAAACCTGTTTCGCCGGCGGCGCGCGCGATCCCAAAATCGATCAGGTACACATAGTCATCGGCATCGACCAAAATGTTGGACGGTTTGACGTCACGGTGCACCAGCCCCACCTGGTGGGCCGCATGTAGCGCCCTGGCCACCTGCTCGATAATGCGCACCGCGCGGCCCAGCTCCAGCGGGCCGCCGGACAGCACTTCTTGCAGGTCGCGGCCCTGAATGAGCCGCATGTCGACAAACAGCCGTCCGTCGATCTCGCCGTAGAAGTGGATCGGAATCACGTGCGGGCTGTTTAGCCCCGCGGCCGCATGGGCTTCACGGCGGAACCGCTGCTGAAATACTTCATCTTGAGACAAGTGCTCCGGCAGCACCTTCAGCGCCACCACCCTGTCGGTGGCGGTGTCATAGGCCCGCCACACCTCGCCCATGCCGCCGCGGCCCAACAACGCGATAAGGCGATAACGACCAAACGGCGTGCCCTCCACCGGCTCACCATACGCAGCCAGCCCGAGGCAGCTTCAAACAGCCGCCCTTACCCGTGCCGACGGCCTCGCCCGATGCAGCGCCCAGCCAGGTGGGCGTTGGTGTGTCGCGGCAAGGTTCAGGTCGGCGGGGTGTTGCTGCGCGGCGGGTTCGGTTGCGGGCGTTGTCGGGGCCGCGTCGTCGAGCAGGGTGCGGGCGGGTGGTGGTGCTAGCCGCGTGGTGATGGCGTCGTGGGCGGCGCTGGCTAACTCCACCGTGGTCGCATAGCGCTGGTCGGGTCTTTGGCCATCCCGGTCGCGATGACCGCATCGACAGCCGGGGGCACATCCGGTCGGGTGGTTGAGGGTCGAGGCGGCGGGGCGCTCAGGTGCGCGGCGACCAGCCCCGCTATCGTGTCCCGGCAGACGACGGGCGTCCGGTCAGGCCTCATTACACGACGCAGGCCAACGAGTAGATGTCGGCCGCGGGCGATCTATACGCGGCTGGGCCGTTCGTCGCGCGGGGTGCTGCTTCGTCGCCTACCCGCTGTTGACGAGGATTGCGTACTGGGCGGCGGCACGCTGGCGGACGTCCTTTTCCTCGTTGCTCCAGACTTCGGCGATGTACCGCCCGAACGAGACGTAACACTCGAAGCGCGCGTTGGCGTTGTCGGCCACGATTTCTTGCTTTTCTTCGAAGCACCGGGCGTCCTTGAGCCCGTCGGGCGGTGCCACGTCATGGTCGATGTGTTCGCTTCTCTGTGTCTCGACCATCTTGGGCACACCTGTCTTTGCCGCTGTCTCGTCTTTAGCCCGCAGCAGTTCAGCGTCGTTGCTTTGGGCGCACCGGTCGATGCCGAGCTGTTCGAACAGCCCTTCCCTGAGGTCTCCCGCGGTCGTACACAGAAGGGCCGCGCGGGGACCCATGCTCCCGAAACTTCGGGATATTTTCGGCTGGTCTCCCGCGACCAAAAGTCGACTGAGCATGTGATCCGGATCGCGCGGCAGCGTAGTGAGTTCGGCATCGAAGGTTGGAAGGAGGTTGGCCACCAGTGGTCCCTGGAGGTCGAAGGTGCGTATCACCCGCTGTCTGAGGTGGAGCGAATAGCCGCTGCTGGCGTAGACGGATGCAACGATGCTGCCCGAGGCCATGGTCGACCCGATTGACGGGTAATCAGGCCGGTAATGTGCCTTGGCCTTTGGGTATCCAGGGATCGAGACCTCCAGGTTTTCGGGGTTGACGGCGAAGTCGACAGCGTCCATCTCCGTGGCGGCCCGCGCGGCTGCGTCATCGCTGGGGAAGCTCGTCAACATGACCGACAGCAGCTCGCCGTTCCTCTCGCGTTCAAACTTGGTCTCCATTTTCGAAAGGCCGTTGACCAAATATGCGGAGATCATGCCGTATTTTTCCAACACTGGTTGCACCAACGGGGTTCCGGTACCGGAGATCGACGCGGCGGCCGACTGCGGATCCGGGAGTGGGTAGCCATATAAATGATCGAGCACCGGGTCGACGTCATAAGGATCTACGATGCCCTCAGCGAGGCGATACGCCTCGAGATACTTCCCCTCTTCTTTCGTCGCGTCGCCCGTCAGGGGCCGCGACTTCGTGCCGTAATTTCCCACGTCGAGTTTGCTGATATCGATGTCATTTTTCTGCGGGGACTTGCCGCTGGTGAGCTGCCAGATCCCGAATCCGGCCGCCAGGGCCACGACGAGGACAACCGTCGCGGCGGCCAGGACCCACCGATACCGCTTTTTGGGCGCGGGGGCTTCGGTGATCGCCTCGTGGGCGGCATTGGCTAGCTCGGTGGCGGTTTGGTAGCGCTGGTCGGGGTCTTTGGCCAGGCCCTTGTCGGTGACCCGGTCGAAGTCGGTGGGCAGGTCGGGATTGGTGCTCGAGGGTCGCGGGGGTGGGGTGGCGACGTGGCCCGCGTACTGCTGCTCAAGGCTGTCGCCGGGGTAGGGTGTGTCCCCCGTCAGGCATTCATACAGCACACATGCCAATGCATACACATCGGCGCGCGCATCGGCCTCTTGGGCGCTGAACCGCTCGGGTGCCATGTAGGGCCACGAGCCGATGACACCACCGGTGCCGGTTAAACCTGTTTCGCCGGCGGCGCGCGCGATCCCAAAATCGATCAGGTACGCATAGTCATCGGCATCGAGCAAAATGTTGGACGGTTTGACGTCACGGTGCACCAGCCCCACCTGGTGGGCCGCATGTAGCGCCCTGGCCACCTGCTCGATAATGCGCACCGCGCGGCCCAGCTCCAGCGGGCCGCCGGACAGCACTTCTTGCAGGTCGCGGCCCTGAATGAGCCGCATGTCGACGTAGAGGCGGCCGTCGATTTCGCCGTAGTGATGGATTGGAATGGCGTGCGGGCTATTCAAACCTGCGGCCGCGTGGGCTTCCCGGCGGAATCGGCGCTGAAAGTCCTCGTCCGCCGACAAATGCGCCGGTACGAGCTTGATGGCGACCACCCGGTCGGTGTCGGAGTCATACGCGCGCCACACCTCGCCCATGCCGCCGCGGCCCAACAACTCGACCAACCGGTAACGCCCGAACCCCACCTCATCCACCGGCCGGCCTCTCGTTCAGGCGGCTTTTTCCGAAGGGACGACCAGCAACACAAGGAATGTCACGATGCTGAAGAAGAACCCGAGGATTCTCCAGCCAAGTAAGTGCATTGCGTCCCTTGTTGTTGGCGATGACCGCACAGACAATCCTTGCAACGATGCAGAAGATTACGATCAGCCCTCCGATCGGATCCTGAATTAAATTTAGGTCAATAAAAAGTCTGATCACCCGCGGGAGCCCCACCAGCCATGACAGCCTTGCGGCTTGCGGATCGTCTTGTGCGGCAAGCAGCGCTGTGAGCACGTCGACCACCTCCCTGGATGACCTGCGGGATCAACCGATTCAGTGTGCGGTAGTAGTCGCCGAAAACCACCACCAAACTATCCGTTTCCGTGCGAGCCTCACCAAGGCAGCGGCGAGCGGTGACCCGATGGCTCTCATATGTGATGAATTCTGTTGCCGCACCGGATGAAACAGTTGATATCTGGTTCGAATGCGACCTAGCTTTTGCGAATCCGCTGTTCGGAGGCGGTCCCCCGGTCGCGGTGACCGCTCGGAGCAGCGGCAGCTCCAATCAGGGTAGTTGACCCGTTCCGGGCCCCCGGAACGAACGCCGCAGCATGCGCGGACCGTACGCACCGATCCAGATCTCCGGCCACTTGCCGCGATAGGGCGGCAGGTCGAACACCGCGTTGCGCAGCGGGAAATAGGGCGAGTCCCGGTTGACGAGTTCGCCGCCCGAATCCCACAGCGCGCGAATGGTGGCCTTTAAGCGGACTGGGCCTCCTCAAACCGCGCGACCGGCTTGGACCAGTCGACACCGTAGGGCTCGTTTCCTTCGCGCTCGCCGCGGCCGATACCCAGGATCGCCCGCCCACGGGTGAGCAGGTGCAGCGTCGCGGCCGCCTGCGCGGTGACGGCCGGGTTGCGTCGGCCGCTGTCGGTCACGCCCACGCCCAGGCGCACGCGGCCGACCCTGTTGCGCGCGGCGATATGCCCCAGCATGGTCCACGGCTCCATCGCGGCGTCCAGCGTTGGTATGAGTTTTGTTGCGCCGCAATACTTCTGCTTCCACAATGATCGTGGAAACAAATGGTTGAGGTGGTCGGGAACCCAGAAAGAGTCGACGCGGCTGGCGACCGCACTCAGGTAGTTGGCCCGGGTGACGGTGTCCGCGGCGGGCCGAGCCGCGATGATCGGGTCCACTATGCCTACCCGAATTCCGGTCATGATTTGCCTTTCGCGCCGTGGTTTGCTGCGTTTGAAGCATCTCGCGGACCGGTCGGGCTCAATAGAGTATGGGGGTACTCGATTTCCGCGACGAACTCATCAGAGCTTCTTGAGCCCTTGCACGATCTTGTTGAACGGCATGACCGATGCCAGCCCCTTGCGCAGGCTGCGCTGCAAGAAGCTGACATTGAGCAGCGCCAGGTAGCGGACTCCGCAGTCGCGCCACTGTGCTGCCTGCTCGATAACCTCGTCGGGTGTTCCGTTAAGCAGGTACTCCCGCATCAGCGACGGCGGGACCTGTGCCAGGTGGGATAACGCGGTGTGCTCGTCCATGTCGTGCGGGACCAGATCCTGAGCGCCCGAGAAGCCCGCGCCAAGCGGGTGCTGTGCGCCGTGGCGTGCGAAGAATTCATCGGAAGCATTCAGTCCAAACACCCGGAGTAACTCGGAATCAAGCGCCTCATCGACCTCGGCGCGGGTGCGACCCGTGACGACGAACATCTGCATGGCCGGCAGGATGGACATCGGATCGCGACCGGCGTCGGAAGCGGCCGACCGAACGACGTCGAGGCGTTGCGCGTACTCCTGCGGAGGGTGCGGGAAGCTGGGGAAAAAGGCGTCTCCGTAGCGTCCCGCCGCGCGCAACATGCGCGGACCATGTGCGGCGATCCAGATTTCGGGCCACTTTCCGCGATAGGGCGGCAGCTCGAAAACCGCGTTGCGCAGCGGGAAGAAGGGCGAGTCGCGGTTGACGAGTTCGCCGCCGGAATTCCATAGCGCGCGGATGGTGGCCATCGCCTCTTCGAACCGCGCGACCGGTTTGGACCAGTCCACCCCGTAGGGCTCGTTTCCTTCGCGTTCGCCGGGGCCAATGCCCAGGATCGCCCTGCCGCGGGTGAGCAAGTGCAGTGTTGCGGCCGCCTGCGCGGTGACGGCCGGGTTGCGCCGGCCGGTGTCGGTCACGCAGGTGCCCAGACGCACGCGACCGAGGCGGTTGCGGGCGGCGATGTGCCCGAGCATGGTCCACGGCTCCATGTTGGCGTCCAGCGTGGGTATGACCTTGGTTGCGCCGCAATACTTCTGCTGCCACAACGAACGTGGGAACAGCTGGTTGAGGTGGTCGGGAACCCAAAA
>CAWFDM010000026.1:0-247059 GCA_963814505.1 uncultured Actinomycetota bacterium | reverse complement strand
CAAGGGAAGCGACTCTCGGGATCATTGCCCGCATTCAGCGAGGCTACGTAGACGTTGGCGATTCCCGGAGAGTCCTCACCCCAGACAATTCCTAGGTGTCGCGAGTATTCGCTTCCCTCGAAGTCGTCCAGCCGTGACCAGGGCTCCGCGAGTTCAACGGAGATGAGTAGCTGTGCCTCGACTGCGCTGCCCTTGGTCGAGAACGTAAAGGTGGGGTAAGGGCCAGTCTCGTCAAGCACCCCTTTCAGCCGTGCGGCTGTCCACAAGCCATCGATGTCCCTCAACATTCCGTGGTTTGGCTGGCCCGGCCTGAGGGTGCCGTATACCGCCAACTTCTGCGACGGCCGCTCGAGGATGAAGTCGACCAAATCCCGCAGAACCTCAAGCACGACGGAGGCAACCTTGCGATTGCCGCCTGCGCGGTCATGGTCTGGGTCCACGCGGTTCTTCTCGCCGTGAGCAAGGTTGTTCCGGACTACCAGAACGGCTCGACTCAGGCTTTCCAGAGCGGGTGACACTCCCGATCCTCGCGTCCGCCAGCGTGACCAGTCTTCCTTCAAGTGGCGGTGATCCGGGCCGGCCCGCCGACCTGTCTCAGCAGTGAAGTCGGCGATGCGTTGTGTTACGTCCGCAACGCCGTGGTCAAGGATGGGGGGCTCAAATGCGGCGAACTCCTCGATCGACGGCATGCCGAGCAGGGTCGTCCGATCTGATTCCCTTAGTTCTTTGAGTAGCGCCGTCAACTGCTTCGCAGCACCGGCATCTGAATGGCTCGGATCACCGAAATGGAATGCGCGCGTGGACCACAGTCGGTTTAGTGCATCGAAGAGGTCGCCGCACGCGTCGAGTTCCCACCCTGGCCGCTTGGCGCCTGGCGAGGACCGGTCACGCGCCTGATTGACGAGATCGAGGGTTACCTGGATGTCGTCAGCAATGTCCGCAATCGCCCACCAGGGTCGATCGTTGTTGTGGAGGGCGCGAGTCACGAAAACAAGGTATTCATCAATCGCCGGCCCAGCAAAATTCGCTCGCCCTCCGGCACACACACCGCGGAGATGTTTGTGGACCGAACGTTGTTCACGGGCAAACCCTTTGGCACGTGATCGGGTTGCCAGTGGCGCAACCCGACGTTAGTGAACGCCGGGCCCATCGAGGATGGTGATCTTGGTGGCCGCGTTGAGGGTCTTGCCGCGGAAGAAGTCGTGGCCTCCGGCCGTGGCGCTAAGCACCGCGACCGGGACGCCCAGCACGAGTAGACCCATACCCAGTACGAACACGCCACCGACCGGTCCGAAATGGGTTTTGCCGTAGTCGGGGGTGTACGTGTCGACAGCGCTCTGCACGAACGCCCACGTCATGCTCAGCGCGCCGAGGAGCGGAAGACCACCTCGCAACCAGAAGTCGCGCGCCGAGCGCAGCAGCGTGCGCCGGTAGGTCCACAGGCAGGCGTAGGCGGTCATCGCATAGTAGAAAGTGGTGGTTAGGCCCAGCGAGGCCACTATGTCCGTCAGCGAGTCGCGGCTGAGCAGCGTCATCACGAGATAGATGGTGAATCCGCCGACGCCGATGAGCAGAGTGCCCAACCACGGTGTGCGGTATTGGTGATGTACTCGTGCGAGCCGTTGGGGCAGGGCGCGGTAAACCGCCATGGCCAGCATAATTCGCGCGGTCGGCGCCAGACAGGTCAGCGTCTGCGCCAGTGATGATGAGCTGATGGCGAGCAGCAGCACCACCGCCAAGGCGCCGCCCACCACCGGGTCTCCCAGGATGCTGAGGGTGTCGTTGGCGTTTTGCGGATTGTTCAGACCGATTCCGGTGCTGCCGAACCCGGCGAAGGCCTGAATCGCGTAGCTGACAATCACATATGTGCCCATCACCAGGACCGTCGCGAGCACGGCCGCCTTGCCCGGGTTTTTATGCGGGTCAGTAGTTTCCTCCGACACCGGCAGGGAGGCATCCCACCCCCAGTATGCGAACACGCACAGGATGGTTCCGTGGCTAATCGCCGACGCGGACAGCCCCGTGGGCGACAGCCAGCCCCACTGCGGCATGACGGCCTGCGGACCGGCGTGGTGGCTGAACACCTTGGTCAGCGCGACCACGCTGACCAGCGCCAGCATCGCAAACTGCACTCCCACTAGCACGGCTTGAGTGCGCTCGGTGACGTCGATGCCCCGCACGCACAGCAGCGTTAATAGGACGATGGCCAGACCGCCCACCGTGATCTGCACGGACATCGAATTCGCCGCGGTGTGCATGTGCAATGCCTCGAGCAGGTAGATGGCGGCGATCTGGGCACCGTTTCCGGCCGCGACAGTGGCCGCGATCAACGAGCACCAGCCGGCCAGCCACCCCACCCACGGGCCGAACGCGCGGGTTACCCAAGTAAAGGTGGAGCCGCAGTCGGGGGTCTCGCGGGCGAGTTCACGAAAAGCGATGGCGGTGAGCATCATCGGAACAAATCCGATGACGAACAGCGCGGGGGTTTTTGCACCCGTCGCCGCGACCATGCCGGCCAGCGCGGCGGCCAAACTGTAGGCCGGAGCCACCGACGAGAGCGCGATGACAAGACTGCCGGTCAGGCCGACAGCTCCCGGCCGCAGCTCCTTAGCGGCGGGGGCGAGGGTGGGCGCCGTCGCGGCCGTCATTGGCACGGTTGAGCCCGGGGGTGGCGTGGATGCTCGGTGCAGGCGTGGCATTCCAGTCCCTCAGGCTGCCCGGCCGTCTAACTGCGCCTTCCTTTTCGCCGCCCAGTCCGCCATCGGGAAGCCGGGCGCGGCGTCGCAGGCCGAAATCAACAGAGCTGCCAACCGGATCACGGCCAACCCATAGTCACAGGTCCAATCCGCGCGGGTCATGGTCCAAACCAGCAGACCGTCGGCCGGTGCGGCGTAGTGGCTGAGTTTCATCGGCCGAAACTCTCCGGCCGGGGACACACCGATGGCCTCCACATTGCACTCGGACAAGGCGCGGAAGCCATTCGACACCACGTCGCGGATGTTCAGGGCGCTGTTGTAAACATCGACCGATTCGGCGTACAGCGCCCGGCTGTCAAAGGTGTATGCCGACTCGGCGTGGTCCGCAGCGCCCGCGGGCCGCAGCGGCGAACCCTCGAACAACAGTGCCGCCGAGCATTGGGGTGGCCGAGCGCTGGTGAAGTAGTTGTCGCCCACGCCGGTCTGAATTGCCGACCCCAGCGGAGTGGTCTCCCCGTCCCGCAACAGCAACTCGCGCGCCGTAACCGGCCCTTGAGCCCGGACCGCCCGACCCGTTACCAAGGTGGTGCAGGCGCTTACCGTCACCGCGGCGACGACCAACGTGACCGCCGTCGGCACGCTGCCGCGCCCACGACCTGCCATCGGGCGATCGTACGGCAGCGGACTTAGCCCGCTGGCAGTTTCACAACCTGACCGCCGCCGTAGTCTGCGACGTAGACGCTGCCGGCGGAGTCCACCGCCACGCCGGCTGGGTTGACCAGGCCACTGAACGGCAGTGTCGTCAGGCTGCCCGAGCCGGACGCCAGCTTGACCACCCGATGGTTCTCGAAGTCGGCGACGTAGACGTTGCCGGAGCCGTCCACCGCCACACCTTCGGGCTGGTTGAGGCCGGTGAAGGGCAGAACGCTCTGGGAGTACGACCCCGGGTTCGGCCCCGGGACCAGCCTCAACACCCGGTTACTTCTTTGGTCGGTGACGTAGACATTGCCCGCGGCGTCCACCGCCACACCGGTGGGGTCGGATAGGCCGCCAAAGGCCAGCACCAGACCGTCCAGGCCTGCCGGAATTTGCATCACCTGACCGTGCCCTTTGTCGGCGATGTAGACATCTCCAGCGCTGTCCACCGCCACCCCACAGGGTTTTGAAAGCCGATGCCACCTCTCTTCGACGAGCCGCTGGGTCGGGTTGGGGGATCCGGCCGGCAGTTCCGCTATCCGACCGCCGTCGCGAACGTCGGTGACGAAGACGTCCCCGGCGCTGTCCACGGCCACACCGCACGGGGACGTCAGGTCGTTAAACGGCAGCGCGCTTGGGGTGCTCGATTCGACCGCCAGCCTCAGCAACGATCCGCCGGCACCGTCGATGTTGACGACGTAAACGTTGCCGGCGCTGTCCACCGCCACACCTTGCGGGTGCTTGAGGCCGGTGAAGGGCAGCACGATCTGCTTAGGCGATGCGGGTTGCACGGAAGGCGCTGGTTGCACGGAAGGCGCTGGTTGCACGGAAGGCGCTGGGAGGTGCGACGTTTGCACGGAAGGCGCTGCGGGGTGCCCCGTTTGGGATCCGGACCACAGAAAGTAGCCGGTAACACCGGCCGCGGCCAGGATCAAGACGATCGCGATGATCAGGGCCAATTTCGCCGCACGGCGCCGGGGCGGCCGCCACGGTTCCGGTGGTGGCGTGCCGGCCTGCGGTGGCAGGGTGCCGATCTGTTGGGTTGGGGCGCCTGCGGGTGGGGGACCTCCAGGCGGGCCTGGGGGCGGCGGTCCAGGGGGCAGGGAACCTGACGGCGGGGGGCCCGGCGGTGGGGGGCCTGAAGGTGGGGTCGTCGGCACGGGCGGCAATGGCCGCTCGGCCGAACGTCGTTGGGTCGCGGCGAGGTCCGCGCCGACGGGCTTTTGCTGCGCCGTAGGCGGGGGCGGGACCACGCGATCGGGGACAGTGGCCGCCGTCCTGGGCGGTGACGTGGATGCGCCTTGCTCTGCGTTGACCAGCACGACGGTGATGTTGTCGGGTCCCCCGCCACGGTTGGCGGCGTCGATCAGCACTCGGCAGGCGTCGGCCGGGTCAGGGTGGTCGGTGAGGATGGCGGCCAGCGTCGCGTCATCGACGACACCGTGTAAACCATCGCTGCACAACAGGATTCGATCACCAGGCTGTAGTTCCCGGGTAGACACATCCGGCTTTGCCGGCGGGGTCATCAGCACGTGGCGGGTCACCACCGAGCGATTCGGATGATGCGCGGCCGCCTCCTCACTGAGCTCGCCGGCGTCCATCACCGCCTGCACGATGGTGTGGTCACTGGTCAGCCGGTGCATGCGGCGGTCTCGGTACAGGTAGGCGCGGCTGTCACCGAGGTGAGCGATCAGCGCGGATGAATCGCTGACCACCGCGGCCACCAGGGTGGTATCGGCGCTGCCGAGTTGGGAGTCGGTCTGGCTGCGGGCGTACAGGTCGTCGCACATCTCCACCACCGCGCCGCCCAACCGTGCGGTCGCCTGCGGATCATGGAGATCCGCACCGGCGAGGTGGCGCGCCACGTAGCCCGGCAGCATGTCGACGACCAGCGCAGCAGCAAAATCCCCGTGGCTGGTGCTGCCCACCCCGTCGGCGACCATGTAGAGCCCCAGCGCTGGATCCGCTCCCCACCGGTCGTCGTTGCGGGATCGTTTGCGCCCGACGTCGGTGTGGCCGGCAAAGGTTGTGGTGGCCATGGCTAGCTCGCTTCGCGCCGCGCGCGGGCGCAGTCGACCCCACGGTGAATGTGGTTCACCGTTCGCACCAGCACATAGTCGCGAGTTCGTGCGCGGACGTCCGCGACGGCCGTGCGGGAAACGCGCACCTCCGACAAGTCCGCAGGCGGGCCCATTGCCGGCTGGTCATCATCATTGTCAATTCCCACCAGCCTCCGTCACTGTCACTCGACCCTGGTGGCAGATGCTACCCATTCACGCCCCTCGCCACCATGCATTCTCCGGCGGGTCTGCGCGGGCCGGCTCGGGCCGGCTCGGGCCGGCTCGGGCCGGCTCGGGCGATTATCGCCACTTAGCCTCCATGCGGGTCGGGCCGATAGCGAGCCAGCAGCGACCGCACGGTGTCCATGGCGTGCACAGCGCGGTCCTTGTCAACGGCCTGGATCGCCATCACCGGGATGTACTCATCGTCGGGCAGGTCGACGCGGGCCCACCGGCTGCCGCCGGGAAACGACACATCGACCACCTCTGACCACGGGACCAGCTTGTCGCCCAACAGATTACGCACCGAAAGACCGGCGGCGCCTATCCGCAGCCGCGGCCGCGCGAACAGCAGAATGACGCCGGCGATGACCAGACCGAGGGCGCCCATCGCTACCTGGTCGGCGGTCTGGAAGATCACCCCGCTGGACCTGATTTTGAGCAGGAGGCCCACCACGATGTGGGCCGCCGCGATCAGAAATGCTGCGGCGTAGGCAAAAAGCGGTGTCAGGTGGGGACGCAGTTCCGCATCCCAGTCGCCCGATTTTGAATTCACGACCGAGCGCGCAGGTCATGCAGGGTCAGTGCGGCGGTCAGCGCCGCCGCGGTCGCCTGGGCTCCCTTGTCCTCCGCCGACGTCGGAAGCCCGGCCCGGGCCAGCGCCTGCTCCTCGGTGTTCGTGGTCAGCACCCCGTTGGCGACCGGGGTCGAGGCGTCCAGCGACACGCGGGTGATGCCCTGGGTTACCGCATCGCAGACATAGTCGAAATGTGGTGTCTCGCCACGGATCACGACACCCAGTGCGACGACGGCATCGTGGTTGCGAGCCAGCTCCTGAGCCACCACCGGAATCTCGATCGCGCCGAGCACGCGAACCACCGTCGGGCTGCCGACGCCCGAATCGGCGGCCACTTTGCAGGCACCGGCCAGCAGCGCATCGCAGATTTTGCTATGCCAGGTGCTTGCCACGATGGCGAGCCGCAGGCCGGACGCGTCAAGCGCCGGAATTTCCGGCACACCGGCGCCACCGCTCATTTGCGCCACTCTCCCCCGCAAGCGGGAGGTGCCCCCACAGCATCGCTACGTCCCCGGCAAGCGGACGGTACCCCCACTGCATCGTCGCGGACGCGGCCGCTCACAAAGCACCACCGAATTCCCCTGGCAAATGAACGTTTTCATGGAAATCATTGAAATCATCCAGCCCGACCAGGTCGTGGCCCATCTTGTCGCGCTTGGTCATCAGGTACCGGATGTTGTCGGCATTGGCCCGTACCGGCAGCGGTACCCGCTCGATGATGTGCAATCCGTACCCGTCCAGCCCGACCCGCTTGGCCGGGTTGTTGGTCAGCAGCCGCATGGAGCGGACCCCGAGGTCGACGAGGATCTGCGCGCCAATGCCGTAGTCCCGTGCGTCGGCCGGCAAACCGAGCTTGAGGTTGGCGTCGACGGTGTCGGCGCCCGCGTCCTGCAGCTGGTAGGCCTGCAGTTTGTGCATCAGGCCGATGCCGCGGCCCTCGTGGCCGCGCATGTAGAGCACGACGCCGCGTCCCTCCCGCGCGACCATGGCCATCGCGGCATCCAGCTGGGGTCCGCAGTCGCAACGACGTGAGCCGAACACGTCGCCGGTCAGGCACTCGGAGTGCACACGGACCAACACGTCGTCGCCGTCGCCGTTCGGCCCGGCGATATCGCCGCGAACCAGCGCCACGTGTTCGACGTCTTCGTAGATGCTGGTGTAGCCGATGGCGCGAAACTCGCCGTGCCGAGTCGGGATCCGGGCTTCGGCTACCCGTTCGATGTGCTTCTCATGTTTGCGCCGCCATTCGATGACGTCCGCGATGGTGATCAGCGCCAGGCCGTGCTCATCGGCGAAGACCCGCAACTCGTCGGTCTGAGCCATCGAGCCCTCGTCCTTCTGGCTGACGATCTCGCAGATCGCGCCGGCGGGTTGCAGCCCCGCCAGCCGGGCCAGGTCGACGGCGGCCTCGGTGTGGCCGGGTCGGCGCAACACACCGCCGTCCTTGGCGCGCAACGGAACCACGTGACCGGGGCGGGTGAAATCGTCGGCGACGCTGTTGGGATTGGCCAGCAACCGCATCGTGGTAGCCCGATCGGAGGCCGAAATACCAGTTCCTACACCGTGTTTCGCATCGACAGTGACGGTGTAGGCGGTTCCGTGCTTGTCCTGGTTCACCGCATACATGGGCAACAGGCCCAGGCGGTCGCAGATCGCGCCGTCCAGCGGCACGCACAGGTATCCCGACGTGTAGCGCACCATGAAGGCCACCATCTCCGGCGTCGCCTTTTCGGCGGCAAAGATCAGGTCGCCCTCGTTCTCGCGCTCCTCGTCGTCGATGACGATGACGGCCTTACCGGCGGCAATGTCGGCCACCGCACGCTCGACGGAGTCCAACCTGGTCATCTTTGCCACCTTGCTGTCAGAACGGCGCACCCCTAATGCATTCAGTATGAACCACCCCATCGCCGCGGTTATTGCAACTTCTTATTGACCGGGATGGGTCCAGGGCTCCAACCCAAGGATCCATCAAGGAAACGCTAAGCAGCGCGCCGGAACGTATTCCTCATCAACCACTTGGCCAATCGCTAGTCCGAGGCCTGGCATGACGAAAGGCGCGCAGCAACATGACGACCATCCACCGACCGCCCGCGCGCAAACCCAGTGGCTTAGCCGTCGCTGCCTTTCTGCTGCTAGTACTGCTTCCCGCGGCACCGGCCCTCTACTTCAACGGCAGATTCGGCTTCCCCCTGTTCGTCGTGTTAGGCACCGTCCTTGGGGTCCTCGCGCTGCGTCAGATCCTGGCGCGTGGGCAACAGCGTTTGACACTGGTGCTCATCAGCCTGGCTTTCGCCGCGATGTGGATTTGCTGGGCCGTGTTGGAGACGTGGATGTAAAGACAACAGGTTGGGCCCCGCGCGCTGGGATGCGACGATCCTGGGCTGCGGCTCAGGCTCCCAAGAATGCGGCGATCGCCGGCCATGCGGCGGGATCCTGCAACAGGAAGAGATGGCCACTTTCGAATACGTGCAGCGTGGCGTTGGTGATCCTGTCGACGATGGCTTGGCCGTTGGCCACCGATGCGATGTCGTCGTAGGCGCCGCTCGCCACGAAGGTCGGGCATGTCACCCGGTGCAGTCGATCAAGCACATCGTGACCCTTGCGGGCTTGCAGCTGAAGGAGGCGCCCCTGGGCCTGGGCCGCGGTCTCCTCGGCTGGCATGTCCGCGGCGAAGCCGGCCACGAGTGCAGCATCGTCGGGGTTCGCGGCGAACCACTCAGCTGTCCAGCGCCGGTCCGCCAGACTAAGCGACCGGACTCCGCGCTCGAGGGCCGGCAGATCCGCCAGCGCCTCAAGAGGGTAGGACGCGAAGGCACCGCCGGGTGAGGTGGCCATGAGGGCCAACCGGTCGAGCCGGTCCGGGAAGGTCACCGCGAATTCCTGAGCGACCATGCCGCCGTAGCTCAACCCGGCCAAAGCCGTTCGGTCCCAACCGACGACGTCGAGCAGTGCGGCCACGTCCGCGGCGACATCAGCCATTGCGTACGGCTCGGTTACCGGCGCGCTGCGTCCCATGCCGCGGTAGTCGAAGGCCAGCAGATCGAATTGCGCTGACAACTTGTCAAGCAGCGGGCGGGTCGAATCCAGTGCGGTGCCAGATCCGTTGCAGTACAGCAGTCGCGGACCGTCACCGATGCGCTCATAGTGAAGCACGGCCTCGTTACAGGCGGCGGTGGGCATGTTCGGCGAGGTTACCAGCGTGGCGCCGCTATTTGAGGCCGGCTTTTTGATAGATCCGCGGGAGATTCGACAGTTCCTCGATGCAAATCCTGGTGCCGAAGGGGCGGCGCGGTGTAACGAGAATCCCAACATTCGGGTGTCTACATATCTCCATGTCTGCGTCGGTCGGGCGCTGTCGAGCTATACCGACGGCGATAACCTGCCGGTGGGCACCACTATTTCGGTCTACAACACCGATGGTCAGACGCTGCTGTACACGGAAGCGGTTACTCAGGCCATCTACAGTGCGGGCAACGAGCCATACGTTTCGGCCGCATTCAGATGGCGCTAATACCGGGTGTTATCCCTTCGTGCAGGGGCCGATCTACTTCTCGTACTCCCCCGCCGATCTCGGGACGGCAATCTGGGACTACTCGCCCCAACACCTGAGCGAACCTCACTCGTCACAGGCCTTTGAGCACGCCGTAAGAGGGATCGGTGCGGTCGCGGCTGGGGCCGTCGCGCCGGACCATCTCGGTGACTTCCCGGATCTCGTCGAAGTCGAACAAAGTCAGACGTTTATCGATGCGCCACTGGCCACCGCGCCGCGACCACTCGTCGAGGTAGCGGCCCCAAACCCTGATCTGCATGACCTTGTCGTCCTGCATCAACCGCGTGGCGGAATGGAAATAGGTCTCACTGCCCGCGCGGTCCCCGTCTAGGGCGATGATGCTGTTGCAGACTTGATGCGAATGGCTGAGAGCCAGCAGATGCGCGGCGCAGATGAAATCGATCACGCCGCGTCCGTCGCCCCGGTAGAGCGAATCCCCGTAGTCGGCGGTCGCGTCCTCGTGAAATACCGAATGCCCCAGCGGAATGTCCAGCCGATCCACTGCACGGCAATAGCGGTAGATCTGCTCCGTGATCGCCTGCCGATCGAGCAGACCCCGCATCTCGGCCGGATCGATCACCATTTGCTGCCCCGTTTCGACCATTCGTCAATATAGCGCTGAAGAATTCGCCCGGCGCGCAATCGGCGCAGGGGCGGCGGCCGGGGGTTCTCACACGAAAAATGGCCCCTCGCGGACCGGCACCTTATAGCGGATTCTTTGCTGGTGGAGCTCCCCGCGACCTGGCCAGGCTCGGCCTGCAGTACGCGCTGCTGTTCACCCACGCTCACGACCACCTGCTGCGCGCCGGTCTTGCCCAGATCAGCGACCCCGACCCACCACAACCATCACGGCTGCGCGCAGCCGCCCGCGCCTACCAAGCCGCTTTCGACGATCTCACCTACCACGCACGACTCGCTGCCTAAGCCAACCACGACCCCACCCGCAGAATTGACTCAGCATTAGCGGCTGAACCGCCTAAGCACCTAACTCGCTTTACCTTGTTTTCGGGTGTCGCCGCCGGTCGACGCAGTGAGTAGCCGCTCAACGTACTTGGCGATCACGTCGACCTCGAGGTTCACCGTCGTCCCCACCGGAGCGCCGCCCAGGGTGGTGAGTTCGCGGGTGGTCGGGATCAGCGACACCTCGAACCAGTCGCGGGGTTCGGCGCCCAGCCCGGAGACCGTCAGCGAAATGCCGTCGACGGTTATCGACCCCTTCTCGACGACATAGCGAGCCACCGCGGCGGGCACCTCGATGCGCACCACCTCCCAGTGTTCGGCGGGTGTGCGTGCCACCACCTGGCCGGTACCGTCTACGTGCCCCTGCACGATGTGCCCGCCCAGCCGGCTGTTGAGGACCGCGGCACGCTCCAGGTTCACCCGGCTGCCGACCCGCAGTCCACCCAGGTTGGAGCGGTTCAGTGTTTCGGCCATCACATCGGCTTTGAATTGGCCGTCGGGCAGCACCTCCACGACCGTTAGGCAGACGCCGTTGACGGCAATCGAGTCGCCGTGGCCGGCGTCGGAGGTGACGGTGGGGCCGCGGATGATCAGCCGCGCGGCATCGGCAAGGGCGTCCCGACCGGTCACCTCTCCGAGTTCCTCCACAATTCCGGTGAACATGGCACCAGGCTAGTTGGCCACCTGCTGGCCAGTGCAAACACCGATTTTCCGCAGGACCCGCCCCCGCGTTCCGAAAGCCGGTCACGGGCACCCTCTACGATGCACTGTATGCAGACCCCCAGACGTCACCGTCGGCTATTCGCCGTCCTCATAGCCCTGAGCGCCGCCACCGCCCTGATCGCCGGATGCTCGTCGGGTGGCACGAAGCAGAGCGGCCCACCACTGCCCGACGCGACAACACTGGTCAAGCAGTCCGCCGACGTCACCAAGGCCCTCAAGAGCGCGCACCTGGTGCTGACGGTGAACGGCAAGATCTCCGGGCTGCCCATCAAGGTGCTGACGGGTGACCTCACCACCACCCCGACCACCGCCGCGTCGGGAAACACCACCATCACGTTCGGCGGCTCTGACATCCAGGCCAACTTCGTGGTCGTCGACGGGAACCTCTATGCCACCCTCACGCCGAACAAATGGAGCGATTTCGGTAAGGCGTCCGACATTTACGATGTGTCGGCATTGCTCAGCCCCGACGTCGGATTGGGCAACGTGCTGGCGAATTTCACCGACGCCAAGAGCGTGAGCCGCGACACCATCAACGGCCAGAGCACCATCCAGATCAGCGGAAATATCACCGCGGATGCGGTGAACAAGATTGCGCCGCCGTTCAACGCGGCGAAGCCGGTCCCGGCCACCGTCTGGGTCCAGGAGACCGGCGATCACCAGCTGGTGCAAATCAAGATCGAAAAGACCCCTGGCAACTCGGTCCAAATGACATTGTCGAATTGGAACCAGCCGGTCACCGTCACCAAGCCCCAGGTGTGATCGACATGCGGGCAGGACGCCGAGTAGCGATCAGCGCAGGCAGCCTCGCGGTACTGCTGGGCGCCCTGGACACCTACGTCGTGGTGACCATCTTGCGCGACATCATGCATGACGTCGGGATCCCCGTTAACCAGCTACAACGGATCACCTGGATCGTCACGCTGTACCTGCTGGGCTACATCGCGGCAATGCCGCTGCTGGGCCGGGCTTCCGACCGGTTCGGGCGCAAGGCATTGCTGCAATTCAGCCTCGGTTTGTTCATCGTCGGCTCGGTGGTCACCGCGCTGGCGGGAGGTTACGGCGATTTCCACATGCTGATCGCCGGCCGCGCCATCCAGGGCGTCGCCAGCGGTGCATTGTTGCCCGTGACGCTGGCCCTGGGCGCCGACCTGTGGTCGCTACGCAACCGCGCCGGCGTGCTCGGTGGTATCGGCGCCGCGCAGGAACTCGGCAGCGTGCTGGGGCCGCTGTACGGCATCTTCATCGTCTGGCTATGCCACGACTGGAAGTACGTCTTCTGGATCAACGTCCCGCTGACCCTGATCGCGATGGCGATGATCCAGTTCAGCCTGCCGTCGCACGACCGCAGCAAGGCACCGGAGAAGATCGACGTGGTCGGCGGATTGCTGCTGGCCCTCGCGCTGGGTCTGGCGGTCATCGGGTTGTACAACCCCAACCCGGACGGCAAGCAGGTGCTGCCGAGCTACGGGTTGCCTTTGGTCATCGGCGCCGTTGTCGTCGCGGTGGCGTTCGTGGTTTGGGAGCGCTTCTCCCGCACCCACCTGATCGAACCGGCCGGGGTGCACTTCCGGCCGTTCCTGGCCGCGCTGGGCGCATCGGTCTGCGCGGGCGCGGCGTTGATGGTGACCCTGGTCGACGTGGAACTGTTCGGCCAGGGTGTGCTGCAAAAGGATCAGACCCAGGCGGCCGGGATGCTGCTCTGGTTTCTGATCGCGTTGCCGATCGGCGCGCTGCTGGGCGGATGGATAGCCACCCGGGTCGGCGACCGAACGATGGTCGTCATCGGCCTGCTCATCGCCGCCGGTGGCTATTGGCTGATTTCGCTCTGGCGCGAGGACATCCTGGACCGTCAGCACAGCGTTTTCGGGCTGCTCAGCCTGCCCGCGATGCACACCGACCTGCTGGTTGCCGGTCTGGGCCTTGGCCTGGTGATCGGACCGCTTTCCTCGGCCGCCCTGCGGGTCGTCCCGTCGGCGGAGCACGGCATCGCCTCGGCGGCGGTGGTGGTGGCCCGGATGACCGGCATGCTGATCGGCATCGCAGCGCTCACCGCCTGGGGCTTCTACGTGTTCAACCAGAAGGTGGCGCAGTTGACGGCGGACATCCCACCCAATGCCAGCCTGATGCAGCGACTTGTCGCCCAAGCTCAGTTGTATCTGCATGCCTTCGCGGAGATGTACGGCGACATCTTCAAAGCCACCGCCATCATCTGTGTGGTGGGCGCGCTGCTCGGTCTACTGGTCAGCGGCCGCAAGGAACACGCCGACGAACCAGAACTCGCCGAGCAGCCGGCCGCAATAAACCCAGCGCCCACCGCGATGAGCGATGAGCGCTAGCGCGCGACCAGGCTGAGCACCAGATCCGGGCCGCACTTTTCGACGCCGTCGAACTGCCAGCGCAACGCCTGC
Source organism: uncultured Actinomycetota bacterium (assembly GCA_963814505.1). Classification (GTDB taxonomy): domain Bacteria; phylum Actinomycetota; class Actinomycetes; order Mycobacteriales; family Mycobacteriaceae; genus Mycobacterium. The sequence continues at coordinate 233,167 of CAWFDM010000026.1, read as the reverse complement.
CCGATGCTGGACACCCCCACGTCGTCGACGGAGGTGACGGGGCCGCCCAGCAGAATCGGCGCGACGTAGGCCAAGATGCGGTTGATCGCCCCGATTCGCAGGAAGGCGCCGGCGAGGGTGGGGCCACCCTCGAGCAGCACATCGGTGCGGTCTGACAGGGCCCTGAGGACCTCCCTGGGATCGCGGGTGCGAATCACCATGGTGCGCGCGTCGTCGTTGAGAACCTTTGCTTCGGACGGTATTTCACGCATTCCGACCACAACGCGCAGCGGCTGACGGCCCGCCAGCGAGCCGTCCGGCAGCCTGGCGGTGAGCACCGGATCGTCCGCGAGGACGGTACCGGTGCCGACCACGATCGCGTCGGCGGTGGCGCGGCGACGATGCAGGTCCAACCGTGACGCCTCACTGGAGATCCACTGGCTGGTGCCGTCGGCGGCGGCGCTGCGGCCGTCGATGCTGGTGGCGTATTTCCATGTCACATGGGGCAATCCGGTGCGTTGCTTGTGCAGCCACTCCCGCAATGGTCCGGCCGCAACCTCATTGACCAACACGCCCGATCGCACTTGCAGGCCCGCCGCCGACAGCCGGCCGGCGCCGCCCCCGGCGATCCCGTTCGGATCGGTGACGGCGTAGACCACCGTCCCCACTCTGGCTTCGATCAGGGCGTTCACGCAGGGCGGGGTCTTGCCGAAGTGGTTACACGGTTCCAGGGTGACCACCGCGATCCCGCCGGCCGCCAAACCGCCGGCACGGCGCAGCGCCACCACCTCGGCGTGATCGCCGCCCGCCGGCGCGGTGGCGCCGGCCCCGACAACCCGACCTTCGGGATCGACAATGACGGCCCCGACCGGCGGGTTCGGATACGTGGTGCCCTTGACCTGGTTGGCGTGGTCGATGGCGAGACGCATCGCGGCATCGATGCTGTTGACCTGTTCGACGCTCATCATCAGCTCCCGGGGCCCGTCATAAGCCCAAGTGTGGTGACACGGCGCCAGCCTGTCGCCGCAACGCCTCTACCGCCGCCTCGGGGTCCTGGGCGCCGTACACCGCCGATCCGGCGACGAAGCAGTCGACACCGGCTTCGGCGGCCTGCTCGATGGTGTCCGCGTTGATGCCGCCGTCGATCTCGACGAGGATCGTCAGCTCGCCCGAATCGACCATCTTGCGCACGGTACGCACCTTGCCCAGCACCTCCGGGATGAATTCCTGCCCGCCGAAACCGGGCTCCACCGACATGACGAGGAAAGTATCGAAGTGCCGCAGGATCTCCAGGTATGGATCCAGCGGGGTCTTCGGCTTGACGCCGATCCCGGCTTTGGCGCCGGCCGCCCTGATGTCGCGGGCCACCCCGACCGGATTGTCGGTTGCCTCGGCGTGGAAGGTGACGTTGTAGGCGCCCGCCTCGGCGTACGGGGGCGCCCACCGGTCCGGATTGTCGATCATCAAATGGCAATCCATCGGAATGTCCGTGTGCGTCAGGAGATCCTCCACCACCGGCAGACCAATCGTCAGGTTCGGCACGAAGTGGCCGTCCATCACGTCGACGTGCAACCAATCGGCACCTGCCACGGCGGCCGCTTCGTCGGCGAGCCGAGCGAAATCGGCGGACAGGATCGACGGCGCGATCAGTGGTACCGCGTTGCGCCCAGGCATGAGCGACACACTACTGATGTTCACCGAAGGCGGCGCAGCGCGGCCGCGAACATGGCGTCGGTGCCGTGTCGGTGCGGCCACAGCTGTGCGTAGGGACCGTCCCCCAGACCCGCCGCGGCCGGCTCGAGCAACGGCCGGGTGTCCAAGGCACACACCGGATGACGGCGCAACGCGTCGGCGACCACCCCCACGGTTTCGGCCAGGTGCGGCGAGCAGGTGGCATACAGCACCACCCCACCGGGCCGGGTCAGCGAGATTGCGGCGCCCAGCAACTCGCGTTGCAGCTTGGCCAGCACGGGTACATCGGCCGGCTGACGCCGCCAGCGGGCCTCGGGCCGACGGCGCAATGCGCCCAGCCCGGTGCAGGGCACGTCGACCAGCACCCGGTCGAAGCTCGGGTCCAGACCGGTCTGCCGCCCGTCGACCTGCAGCACCTCAACTGGAAGCCCGCGGGTGTTCTCCGCCACCAGCTCGGCGCGGCGCGGCGCAGGCTCCACCGCGGTGACCCGGGCCCCCGAACTGACACCCAACGCGGCCAGCAGCGCGGTCTTGCCACCCGGCCCCGCGCACAGGTCCAGCCAGTTTCCGGTGTCGCCGACATCGTCGTCAATCGGTGCCAGCGTCAGCGCCCGGGCCACCAACTGGCTGCCCTCGTCCTGGACCAGAGCCTGGCCGTCGCGCACCGGCGCCAGTCGCCCGGGGTCGCCGCCCGGCAGGTACACCGCATACGGCGAATAACGGCCGACGGTGCCGTGCCCCGCTGGGCCCAATTTGGCGGCCAGTTCGGCGGCGCTCAGCACTCCCGGGCGGGCCGCCAGGTGCACCGGAGGCCGTTCGTTGTCGCTCGCCAGTAGCGCGTCGAGTTCGCCGGCCGCCGCGCCCAGCGCGTCGGCGAAGGCCTGCGCGATCCAGCGTGGGTGGGCATGGACGAACGCGGCGTGCCCGATCGGATCGGCCGCCGGATCGGGAGCCAGCTCGTCCACCCAGGACTGCTCGTCTCGCGCTGCGATGGTACGCAGCACACCGTTGACGAAACCCGCTCGTGCCGAGTCGAATTCAAATCCAGCCTGTTCGACCGTGGTGGACACCGCGGCGTGCGCGTCGACCCGGGTGCGCAGCAGCTGGTAGGTGCCCAGCCGGAGCAGGTCGAGCAGCACCGGATTGATCGCATCCGGCGAGCGTTTCGCGGCCGCACCGATCACCGCGTCGAGCAGGCCCCGGGTCCGGCAGGTGCCGTAGGTCAGCTCGGTGGCGAATGCGGCGTCGCGGCCTTTGATTTCGCGTTCGCGCAGCAATGCGGGCAGCGCCAGGTTCGCATAGGCGTCGCGCTCGCTGACGGCCCGCAGCACGTCGAACGCCGCGCGACGTGCGGGGTCTAGCGGCCGGCGGCGCGGCGGTCGCGGCTTGGGACCAGGGGGGCCGGGGTTTTTTGATCGGGGCCGCGTCACGATGCCCGTACGGCAGGGTCGAGACGGGCGCCACGGGCCCAATCGACGGCGTTCATGAGTCTCTTGCCGGGCGGCTGAATCTGGCCCAGCCGCACCGGATCTGAGCCGGTGCCGATCCACACGCTTTTGCGTTCCACGTGAATACCACCAGGCGGCAATGATTTTGGCGACTGATCGAGGTGCACTGGCCCGAGTTTGATACGCATGTCACCGATGAGCGTCCAGGCGCCCGGATTGGGCGTGACGGCGCGGATCCGACGCTCGACGACCGGCGCCGGCAGATCCCAGCGCACCCGGGCCTGCTCGACGGTGATTTTCGGCGCCAGGCTGACCCCGTCGGCGGGTTGGGGTCGCGGCGCCAGCGTCCCGTCGGCGATGCCGTCCAGCGTGGTCGACAGCAGCGCTGCCCCCGAAATCGATAGTCGTTCAAGCAGATCGCCTGCGGTATCGGCCGGCCGGATTGTCTCGGTCACGACGCCGTAGACCGGTCCGGAATCCAGGCTCGGCTCGATCTGGAACGTCGTCGCCCCGGTGATGGTGTCCCCCGCGGCGATCGCGGCCTGCACCGGCGCCGCGCCGCGCCAGGCGGGCAGCAGCGAGAAGTGCAAGTTGACCCAACCGTGCGCGGGCACCGCGAGCAGGCCGTCGCCTAGCAGGGCGCCGTAGGCCACCACCGCACAACACTGCGGAGCCAGCTCCGACAACTCGCCGACGAACGCGGGTGAGTTCGGCCGCACCGGCCGCAACACCGGAATGCCGCGGTCGAGGGCCTCGCGCGCCACCGGTGACGGCTCCGGCTTGCCCCGCCGGCCGGACGCGGCATCGGGCCTGGTCAGCACCGCAACCACGTCGTGGCCGGGTGAGTCGATGAGCCGACGCAACGAAGGTAACGCTGGTTCGGGGGTACCGGCGAAGACGAGGCGCACCGGCCCAGTCTAGGAACGTGGCGCAGGACACATCCGCAACACGCGCGCCAATGCACGCGCCAATAGACCCCAATCAATTGGACATTTACTGTTGCGTGTGCATACTGTTTCTTATGGCAATAATCGGCAGAAGGTCTCTAGCACCACCCCGCCCGAGCCGCCCATTCCCCAACTTCGCCGGCGGCTCGATGACCATCGAGACCCCCAGCCGCGAGGACCAGACCCTCGCGGCCACCCATCGGGCCATGTGGGCGCTGGGCGATTACGCCCTGATGGCCGAAGAGATCATGGCCCCACTCGGCCCAATTCTGGTCGCCGCCACGGGTATTGGGCCGGGTAGTCGAGTTCTCGACGTCGCCGCCGGCTCGGGCAATATCTCGCTGCCCGCCGCCGCGACGGGTGCCAGCGTCGTCTCGACCGACCTCACCCCGGAGCTATTGCAGCGCTCAAAGGCCAGAGCGGCGGAATTGGGCTTGACGCTCGACTACCGCGAAGCCAACGCCCAATCCCTGCCGTTTGGCGACGACGAGTTCGACATCGTGATGTCGGCGATCGGCGTGATGTTCGCTCCGGACCATCGGCGCGCGGCCGGCGAGCTGGTGCGGGTCTGCCGGCCGGGCGGGACGATCGGCGTGATCAGCTGGACCCACGAGGGATTCTTCGGCCGGATGCTGGCCACCCTCAGGCCATACCGCCCGAGCCTGTCGGCGGCGTTACCCCCGTCGGCGTTGTGGGGACGTGAAGCCTATGTCGGTGGGATGTTGGGAGACCACGCCACCGGCACTACGACGCAGCGCGGTTTGCTTGACGTGGACCGGTTCGGTACCGCCGAGGCTGTCCACGCCTACTTCAAGACGCACTACGGCCCGACGATCGAGGCCTTCACGAACATCGGTGCCAATCGGGTCCTGGCCGCCGAGCTCGATGCCCAATTGACCGAGCTCGCGGACGAATACCTGAGCAACGACATCATGGAGTGGGAGTACCTGCTGCTCACCGCGCAAAAGCTATGAGACCTGCCGCCCTGGGCTCGGCACCTCCGGCCCCTGCCGAGCTCGGGGCGGCACCACAAGCTCGACTACAGGTCGCTACACATGTCCCTACGGAATGTCCCTACAGATCCAGGTCGATACAGATCCAGGTCCCTACAGATCCAGGTCCCTACAGATCCAGGTCCCTACAGATCCAGGTCGAGGTGCACATCGGGCTCGCCGCCGGCGGCGGTGAACGCCTTCAGCGCCCCCACCAGCCCGTGGCGTTCGGGCGGCGGCATCTTTTCCACGATTTGGGCGATTTCAGCGCGCCGACGCGCTGTGACCTGCTGGACGACCTCTCGCCCCCGCGCAGTGAGCGCGGCGAGCAGTTCGCGCCGCGAGGTCGGGTGCGGTAGCCGGTCTATCAGCCCGGCGGCGACGAGCCGGTCGACCATCCGGCCGGTGGCCGACGGCTGCACGCCCAACAATCCAGCCAGCGTGGCCAGGTTGATCGGACCCTCATTCGACAGGATCACCAACGCTCGGAACTGCGGAAAGGTGATGTTCTCGTCCACCGCGGCGATTGAATGAGCCGAGATGGCAACCAGCAGCCGCGACGCCGTCAGCAACGCGTCGGTGATCATGTCCACCGACTCGTCGGCTGCCGTCGCGTTTTCCGATGCCATAGTGCCCCCCTCCTCCCGGGCCTTCACCGGCCGTCAACTTCGTCTTCGCATTCCCGGCACTCACGGGCTAAAACAGGGAAAGTGTAACAGCCCTCTAATGTGGCAGGCACAGACTATTTCCTATGTGTACTATCTCCTGTGGGCACGATTTGCTAATCGGAGTTCCTGCCCCGACCGACGATGAGGTCGGAGTTGAAAGCCCCCTTTCTTCCCCAGGGAGATCCGATGACGCTCTACCTACCCATTACCACGAATACCGCCCCCGCGACCACGCATCGGGAGCTGTGGGCGCTGGGTGACTACGCCGCCATGGCCAGCGAGGTGCTGGCCCCACTCGGCCCAATCCTGGTGTCGGCCAGTGATGTTCGTTCCGGCGACCGCGTGCTTGACGTGGCCGCCGGATCGGGCAACGTCGCGATCCCCGCTGCTGTGGCGGGCGCCCACGTCGTTGCCAGTGACCTCACACCGGAACTGCTGCGCTGCGCCCAGGCACGGGCGGCAGCGGAGGGCCTGGAGCTGGGCTGGCGGGAAGCCAACGCGGAAGCTCTGCCGTTCGGCCGCGGCGAATTCGACGCGGTGCTGTCGGCGATCGGGTTGATGTTCGCTCCGCGCCAGCAACGCGCCGCCGACGAGGCGGCCCGGGCTGCCGGAGCCGCGGGACGATCGGCCTGATCAGCTGGACACCCGAGGGTTTCTACGGCCGGGTGCTCTCCGCCATCAGGCAGTTCCGCCCGACCCTTCCGGCGGGTGCGCCGCGCGAGGTGTGGTGGGGACGCGAGGACTACGTGAGCGACCTGTTTCGCGACCACGTCAGCGATATCCGCACCCGGCGCGACACGTTGAGGGTGGGCCGGTTCCACTCCCCCGAAGCGTGCCGCGACTATTTCAAGCGCTGCTACGGCCCGGTTATCAACGCCTATCGCAATATCGCCGACGACCCCGTCCTGATTAGCGCACTGGACAGCGTGCTCACCGAACTGTGCCGGGAACACCTGAAGGACGGCGTGATGGAGTGGGAGTACCTGATCTTCATCGCCCGCAAGGCGTGACGCAGCTCGACTCCGCGCGAGTCAGTACCGGTAGATGGCGATTTTCTGCCGATCACCGCCGGGTGAAACGAACAGCCGGCGTCCCGCCTTGTCGACCTCCAGCCACCTGGTATCGCTGGGCGCCCACCCCGGAATATCGCTGAGTGACCCGAATTTCGTCAGGATGCTCGCCCCGTCGGAGAGCACATACAGATCAGTCGAGTTGAAAAATAAGGCAAACAATCGCCCGTCCCCGGTAGCCGCAAACCCCTGACACCGTCCCGGCCCGCTGAACTTCCCTTTTGGCTTGCCGGTGCCGGCGTCGAAGACGGAAATCCTCGAGGGCGAGATGACCGGGTCAGCCCCGACTTCGACGTAGGCAGTGTGTGTCTTCGGCTCGAAGCCCAAGTTCATTGGTTCGCCCGGGCCGTCGACTGGGGTGCGCCATTTCTCCTGCAACATCTTGTCCGCTCGCGCGAGACCGAATGCGTTCAGGTACAGAACGTCACCACTCGCGGTGTCCACCGCGATCGATCCAATCATCGGGCTCTTGCCCTTCACGTTTGGCCCGACGACATTCTCGGGCCAGCACAACCGCCGGTTCCGCATGGCGGCAATTGTTGCGGTTACCGATGCAACTAACACGCCAACAACGACAAGAACAGGAAGCAAAGCAGCCCAAGGACAACCAGCGCCACGCCGGCCATGATGAACGTCGTTCCCTTGGGCTTCGGCCCCGGCCCCCTGGGCTTGGGCCCCGGCGGGGCGCCGGCAGGGTATCCCGGGAAGGGCGGCGGCGGTTGCTTCGCTGCGGCGAACCGCTGCGTGAGTCCGATGACGAGCGAAACCAGACCTGCGAGCGGAAGCAGGACACCGACGACTTCGATGGCTTGCAGGCCCACCGAAACGGAATGACCCGACCCACAGGCGAGATAGCTGATGATGGTCCCTGCCATAGTTCCGGTCCTTACCCAAGTGCTCTAACCAATTTGCAACGGGTCGATCTGCACCCGGACCGGCTCGCGGGTTTGCCGGGCGCTGAGCACCCCCACACCGCGCCGCAGGCTCGCCGCCAGCGCCAGGCCCTGCTCACGGGGGACCCGCACCAACATCCTGGTGACTGGGACACCGGCGGGGGTGCCCGCCGGGCGGCGCACGCCGGGCGGCAGATCCACCGGACCGAGCAGGTCGGCCGGGTCGGGTAACCGCGCCTCGTCAAGCAACGCGGCGACCGCTTCGGCGCTGCCGTCGACGGCCGCGATGTGCACGCTGGGCGGCAGGCCGACTTCGGTTCGCGCCGCCAGTTCGGCCTCCGCATGTCCCACCGGATCCCAGCGGATCAGCGATTGCACTGTGGGAATGGATGATTCGGCGACTATCGTCACCACGCCCCCGTCCCCGCGAGCGCGCACCAGCGCGGCCGCGGTCATCCAGCGCCACAGGGCGTCCTCGGCCGCGCGCAGATCTTGCCGGCCCAGCAGCGCCCAGGTGTCCAGCAGCAGCGCTGCCCCGTACCCGCCCGACGCGCGGGGCTCGGCTCCCGGAGTGGCCACCACCAGGGCCGGGCGATCGGCGACTTCCGGCACGATGGCGTCGCCCGCCGAGGTGATGACCGGCGTGTCGGCGAAGGCCCGGCCCAGCTCCTCTGCGGTGCGCCGGGCCCCGACGACCACGGCACGCACCGCGTCCGACCCGCAGCGCGCGCACCGCAGGGCCGGTTCGGCGCGCCCGCACCAGCGACAAACCGCACCCGCTTCGGCGCGGTCCTGCAACTGCAGCGGCCCGGTGCAGTGCCGGCACCGGGCGATGGTGCGGCAGCGCGCGCAGGCCAGCGACGGCACATACCCGCGCCGCGGCACCTGCACCAGCACCGGCGCCCCCGCCTCCAGCGCCGAGCGGGCGGCGCGCAGCGCCACCGACGGCAGCCGCGCGGTGCGCGCCGCCGGGTCGCGTTCCTCGGCGTATCCGCTGTCGTCCAGGGCAACTACCCGCGGCGTGCGGGCGCGAACCACCGGCCGCGCCGCGACCACGTCGTGTGCCCATCCGCTGCGCACCAACGCGTGGGCTTCGGCGGTGCGCGCATAGCCGCCGATCAGCGCCGCGCACCGCGCCTGATGGGCGCGCAGCATCGCCACCTCGCGGGCGTGCGGATACGGTGCGCGCGGCTCGGCGAGGGTGTCGTCGGCGTCGGCCCAGACCATGACCAGGCCCAGGTCGTTCAGCGGCGCGAACACCGCGCTGCGGGTGCCGATCACCAGCCGCGCGCTGCCCCGCAGCGCCGCCAGCCAGCGGCGGTAGCGCGCCGCCGGCCCCAGGCCGGCCGAGAGTGCGACCACGCCGCGCTCGTCGATCCGGGCCGTCGCGGCCTGCCACAGCGTGTCCAGATCTCGCTGATCGGGCACGACCGCCAGCACCGCTCGTCCCGCGCGGACGGTTTGCGCGGCGGCCTCGGCGAAGCGATCGGCCCACCGCTCCCCCGGCAGCGTCTGCCAGACCGCACGCGCGGCACGCGACTCGGCCAGGGCCGACAGGAACTGCCCACCGCGGCGCCCGTAAACCTCCCAGCCCGACGGGTCCACCGGAGCCGGCATCGGCAGGACCGGGTCCGGCGCGGTTTCGCGCTCCACCCTGGCGTGCCGTGCGGGCACCGCCAGCCGCAGCACGTCGGGGCGAGTGCCCGCGTAACGCGCGGCCACCGCATCTACCAGCCGGCGGATCTCCGGGGTGAGTACCGGTTCGGCGGACACCACCCGCTCCAGCCAGCCCAGCTTTCCGGTGTGATCGGTGTCGTTGCGGCGCTCCAGCACAAAGCCGTCGACCAGCCGGCCGTGGAACCGCACCCGCACCCGCACCCCCGGCTGGGCGTCGTCGGACTGCGCGGCGGACACCAGGTAGTCGAACTCGCGGTCCAGGTGCGGCACCGACAGCATGGGCAGCACCCGTGCGATTGGCTCCACCTCCACCGGGGTGCGGGCGGCGCTGGTCCGGGTCACGACCTCGGGCCCCGAGATACGTTGCTAACCAACATGCTTCCAGGGCCGGCCCAGCGACTAGGCTTCCTCAGGCTCAGCCTCGGCCTCGTAGTCCGCCACCTCATTCGGGTCCTGGCGACCGAAGAAGAACCCGGCCGTGATGAGGATCTCGGCCGCGGCGTACGACCACCAGATCGGCACCGACAACGCCTCGTTGCCCAGAATGAACCGACCGATGGCGATCATGCTGTCCGAGGCCGCGAAACACACCGCGCCCACCGCGGTCCAGATCGTCGGCAGCCGCGCCAACAGCGCCGTGCAGACCATCGCGGTGATCACGACGATGTAGACGGTCACCGGAATCGTCAGCTTTTCAGCGCCCAGGTGGGGCCAGAACCAGATCAGCAGGACGGTGGTCGCCAAGCACATCAACACAACGGCCGCCAGCCGCGCATTCGACGGTCGCGATCGCATCGCCAGGGGCAACATTGCGCCCAGGAAACACAAGTGCGCCAACATGAATGCCCCCAGGCCGCCCACGAACGACAGCGTCCACCACGGGATCGCCAGCAGCCAGTCGCCCAGGGCGGACAGCAGCAGCGCCGGCGCCAGCCAGCGGCGCTCCCGCACGATCGGGTGCGCAAGGGCGGCAAGGGTCAGCAGCAATGCCATCGACGCCTTGAACGGCGGCTGCAGAACCCAGTGCCCGGTCAGCGCGGTCCCCGGCGGCGACCGCAACGCGATCACGGTCAAGTACACGCCGTAGGCCAGACCCGCCCAGCCGGCAACCACCCAGCCACTGGCCACCATGCGAGGTGCGTACGGTACCTCCATGCCGAGTTTGGAGAAAACAGCCGACGAGAAACCTGTTATCGACCCCATTCTGCTGAAGGTACTGGATGCGGTTCCCTTCCGGCTATCGACTGACGATGGGATCGATGCGGCACGGCAGCGGTTACGCGACCTGCCACGCCGCGCGGTGCACCCCGGGCTGCGGGTCCAGGATCGCAACATTGACGGCCCGGCGGGCCCCATCGGCATCCGGATCTATTGGCCGCCAAATGATTCCGATTGCAACGCGGGCAGCCACCCGCCGCCCGTGGTGATGTACTTTCACGGCGGCGGGTTCGTGATGGGCGATCTCGACACGCACGACGGCACCTCACGCCAGCATGCCGTCGGCGCCGACGCGGTCGTGGTGTCCGTCGACTACCGTTTGGCGCCGGAGCATCCCTACCCCGCCGCCGTCGAAGATGCCTGGGCGGCAACGCTATGGGTCACCGAACACGGCCCCGAGATCGGTGCGGATGTGACCCGCATGGCGGTGGCCGGGGATTCGGCCGGCGCAACCATCGCCACGGTGATCGCGCAACGCGCCCGGGACGAGGCCGTTAAGGCCGACGGTGGCGGACCACCGATCGCGTTCCAGCTGTTGTGGTATCCCTCCACGCTGTGGGACACGTCGCTTCCCTCGTTCACCGAGAACGCCACGGCGCTGATCCTGGACGCCAAGGCCATCGCCGCGTTTTCCCGTTGGTACGCAGGCGAAGTCGAAATCTCCGACCCGCCGCCGGGAATGGCGCCGGGACGGGCGAAGAACCTGGCCGACCTACCGCCCGCGTACATCGGCGTCGCCGGTCACGACCCGTTGCGCGACGACGGCATCCGCTACGGCGAGCTGCTCGCCGCGGCCGGCGTCCCCACCGAAGTGCACAACGCGCAGACGCTGGTGCACGGTTATGTCGGCTACGCCGGGGTGGTGCCCGCCGCCACGGCCGCGCTGGATCGCGGGCTGGCGGCGATGCGGGCCAAACTGCACGGCTAGCTTCGGGCGTACGGTGGCCCCATGACCGACCCGACCACCACCCGGCCAGACATCGATCCGACGCTCAAGGCGCTGCTCGATGCGTTTCCGATGACGTTCACCGGGGCCGACGGCATCGAAGTGGCACGGGACAAGATCCGGCAGCTGAAGACACCCCCGGAAATGCTGCCGAACCTGCGCATCGAGGAACGGACTGCCGGATATGGCGAACTCACCGACATTCCGGTCCGGATCTACTGGCCGCCGACCACGGCGCACGAGAACCTGCCGATAGTGGTCTTCTATCACGGCGGCGGCTGGTGCATCGGTGACCTCGAGACCCACGACCCGCTTGCCCGCGCGCACTCGGTCGCCGCGGAGGCCATCGTGGTGTCCGTCGACTACCGGCTTGCCCCGGAGCATCCGTTCCCGGCCGGGATAGATGACAGCTGGGCGGCGTTGCGCTGGGTCGGCGAGCACGCCGCCGAGCTGGGCGGTGACCCGAGCCGCGTCGCCGTTGCCGGTGATTCGGCGGGCGGCAACATCTCGGCGGTCATGACACAGCTGGCCCGCGACAACGCCGGACCGGAGCTGGTGTTCCAGTTGTTGTGGTACCCGTCGCTGACGGCCGACCTGTCGCTGCCGTCCTACACCGAGAACGCCGACGCACCCATCCTGGACCGCGACGTCATCGAGGCGTTCGTGAGCTGGTACGTGCCGGACATGGACATCAGCGACCCCACGTCGCTGCCCACCGCCCTGGCCCCGGCCAATGCCGCCGATCTGTCCGGTTTGCCGCCCGCCTACATCGGCATCGCCGAACGTGACCCGGTGCGCGACGACGGGGCGCGCTACGCCGAGCTGCTGCGTGCCGCCGGCGTAGCTGTGGAGCTGTCCAACGAAACGAACATGACACACGGCTACGCCAGCTTCGCATTCGTGGTGCCCGCCGCGGCCAAGGCCACCGATCGCGGCCTGGCGGCACTGAAGAAAGCGCTGCACACGTAGGCCGCGAAGGCCGCTAACCCCGGCGCGAATATGCGCTGGGCGCAGCGCCATACCAGCGTTTGAAGGCGTGCGAGAACGTCGAGACTTCGGTGTAGCCCAGCCGCGTGGACACCTCCTCCACGGTCAGCCCGACATTGCGCAACAAGTCCGCGGCCACCGCGGATCGCGCTTCGTTCAACAATGCCCGATAGGAAGTGCCCTCCTCGGCGAGTCGGCGGCGCAGCGTTCGCGGATGAATGTCGAGTTCGTCGGCAATGTCGGGAAGCGTTGGGAATAAACCAGAATCACCGAACAACTTGCTACGCACCAGCGCGGTGATGCCCCGGCGCCGCTCGCTGTTCTGCATCAGTACGTCGCACTGCGCCAGGCACATCTGCAGCGTGTGCCGGTCGGCCTGCGGCAGCGGCTCGTCGAACATGGCGCGCGGGAAGTGTAATCGGTTGTGCGCCCGGCCGAATGAGACGTCGTGGACCGGAGCGAGTTCGAGCAGCGGCCGCAGCAGCTCCTCGTCGACCGCCAGTTCCGCCGATACCTCCGCGGCGTACTTCTCCGCCAACGACAATACGAACGTCATTGTGGTCGTGATGATTCCGGCGATATCGCGCTCGATGAAGAACCCCTGCACATCCGCGGGCAGGTGACCGGCGTCTAGTTCGACCAGGCAGTCGTCGGCGGTTTCGAACAACGTGATGTCGATGTGCATCATGGTCAGCGCGAAGTAGCGCATCGTGATGGCGAACAGTTCCCTAAGGGTGCCACACGACATCACCGCGAAGCCGAACAACCCGAAGTGGGTCAGCGTGAACCGGCTACCCACATCGACGCCGATGCCGACGTCATCGGGCAGCCGCGCCAGCAGCCGGCGCACGGCCTTGATCTCGTCCAGCGCGCTGACCATGACGCCTGGCTCGTCCAGATCGGCCGGCCCGATCGCGGTGCCCGCCAGCACGTCGGCGGTCGGCACCCCGCGTTCGTAGGCCACCTCGCACAGCACCCGGGTCGCATACACCGGGTGACTTACCTCGGCCGTCCGCAGCGCCCCGCGCGGCGGCGATATGTGCCTCATGGACTGTCCTAAAATCCCAACTGTTTGTCCCATAGTCTCATTACGGGCCGCCCGCGTCATCCATACAGTGGAACCATGGCCACCCTCACTGCTGAGCGGCCCGCGAGTGGACCGGCCCGACGCCTGGGCACCTGGACGATGACTCGGGAAGCTCTGACCATCGGATTCGACGCCGGCGACGGTTTCCTCGGCCGGCTACGCGGTAGCGATATCGTTCGTTTCCGCTGTGCCGGAAGGCGTTTTGTTTCGATCGGGCATCCCGACTACGTTGACCACGTGCTGCACGAGGCCCGGCTGAAATACGTCAAATCGAACGAATACGAGCCCATCCGCGCCAGCGCGGGCATCAATTTGCTCACCGACGAGGGCGATTCCTGGGCCGTCCACCGCGGCCTGCTGAACCCGACCTTCGCCCGGCGTCACCTCAACGCCATCGTCGATCTGATGATCGACCCGATCACGGATGTCAGCGACGCGTTGGCAAGCGACGCGCAGTTCGACATGCACCAGACGATGGTCGAGGCAACCCTACGGGTGGTCGCCAATTCCCTGTTCAGCCAGGACTTCGGCCCATTGGTCCAGAGCATGAACGACCTGGCGACCCGCGGTCTGCGGCACGCCGAGCGTCTGCAGCGATTCGGCCTGTGGGGCCTGATGCCACCTCCGGCCTACGACGCGCTGCACCGGTTGGCCTTCTCGGGCGTCCGACTGCCGCCACCGTTGCGCGACATCCAGAACATCACGCTGACGCTGGACCGCGCGGTCAACGACGTGATCGATCAAAGACTGGTACACCCGACCGACTCCGCCGACCTGCTCAACGTGCTGCTGCGCGCCGATGGCGGAACCTGGCCACGCCGGCGGGTCCGCGACGAAGCGCTGACCTTCATGCTCGCCGGTCACGAAACCACGGCGAACGCCATGTCCTGGTTCTGGTATCTGATGGCGCTGCATCCGGAGGCGCGTGACCGAATGCTTGCCGAGGTGGACGACGCGCTCGGCGCCCGTCGCCCGTGCGCCGACGACCTGGGCCGGTTGCCGTGGACCACCGCATGCCTGCAGGAATCGCAGCGCTACTTCTCCGCGGTGTGGATCATCGCGCGCCGCGCCGTCGACGACGACGTCATCGGCGGGCACCACATCCGCCGCGGCGGCACCGTCCTCATCCCGATCCACCACATCCACCACGACCCGCGCTGGTGGCCCGACCCGGAGAGATTCGATCCGGGCCGGTTTTTGCAGGGCGCCAAAGACCGTCCGCGCTCGGCGTATCTGCCCTTCGGCGGCGGTCGGCGGATCTGCATCGGACAGAGTTTCGCCCTGATGGAGATGGTGCTGATGGCCGCAATCATGAGTCAGCGCTTTATTTTTGACCTCGTGCCCAATCACCCCGTGGAGCTCGAAGCGACGCTGACGCTGCGGCCCAAGCACGGGGTGCACGTCATCGGAAGCAGACGCAAATGACCGACCAAACGAAAGAGCAGCCCGACTACCAAGTCCTGATCATCGGTGCCGGATTCTCCGGGATCGGCGCCGCCATCAAGCTCGACCGGGCGGGACTGTCCGATTACCTCGTGATCGAGGCCGCCGACGGCGCCGGCGGCACCTGGCACTGGAACACCTATCCCGGTATCGCCGTGGACATTCCGTCGTTCTCCTATCAGTTCTCCTTTGAGCAGAGCCCGAACTGGTCGCGCACCTACGCACCCGGCCGCGAGCTGAAGGCGTACGCCGAACACTGCGTCGACAAGTACGGCATCCGGTCAAGGATCCGGTTCAACACCAAGGTGATTGCCGCCGAGTTCGACGAGCAACACAGCCTGTGGCGGGTGCAAACGGATCCCGGTGGCGATGTCACCGCCAGGTTCGTGATCAACGCCTGCGGGGTGCTGACGACTCCGAAGCTGCCCGACATCGACGGCGTCGACGGCTTCGAGGGCGTCACCATGCACACCGCACGGTGGGATCACGGTGAGGACCTCATCGGCAAGCGCGTGGGGATCATCGGCACCGGCGCCTCGGCCGTGCAGGTCATCCCCGAGATTGCGCCAATTGTCAGCCATCTCACCGTGTTTCAGCGCACCCCCATCTGGTGCATGCCCAAGCTGGATGTCCCCCTGCCGGCGCCGGCCCGCTGGGCGATGCGGATTCCGGGCGGCAAGGCCCTCCAGCGATGGCTCAGCCAGGCCTTCGTCGAGGCGACCTTCCCGATCTCGGCGCACTACTTCACGGTGTTCCCGCTGGCCCGGTGGAGCGCGTCGGCGGGACGCCGCTATCTGCGCCAGCAGGTTGCGGATCCGGTGGTGCGCGACAAGCTCACCCCGCGATATGCGTTGGGCTGCAAACGGCCCGGCTTCCACAACACCTACCTGTCCACGTTCAACCGCGACAACGTGCGGCTGGTCACCGAACCGATCGACAAGATCACGCCGTCGGCGGTGGCCACCACCGACGGCGAAGACCACGAGATCGACGTGCTGATCCTGGCGACCGGCTTCAAGGTGCTCGACACCGACGACGTGCTGACCTACGGCGTCACCGGAACCGGAGGCCAGTCCCTGACTCGCTTCTGGGACACGCATCGGACCCAGGCCTACGAGGGCGTCAGCATTCCCGGTTTCCCCAACTTCTTCACCGTGTTCGGCCCATACGGCTATGTCGGCTCGTCGTATTTCGCGCTCATCGAGACGCAGACCCACCACATCCTGCGGTGCCTGAAACGGGCTCGGCGGGACGGCGCGACCCGCGTCGAGGTGACCGAGGAGGCCAACGCCCGCTACTTCGCCGAGGTGATGCGCCGGCGGCACCGCCAAGTATTCTGGCAGGACAGTTGCCGGCAGGCCAACAGCTATTACTTCGACAAGAACGGCGATGTGCCGTTGCGACCCACCACGACGGTCGAGGCCTACTGGCGCAGTCGGCGGTTCGATCTGAACGACTACCGATTCAGCGCGTAGCCGTTCGCGTCGTCGCACGTCACCTCGCCCGGGTGGCACCCAAACGACAAAGCGGCCAACGGATCACATGAGAATCCGTTAGCGCGCAGCCGGGCAATTCGGCGTTCGCCCTCGACCTCGACGTCGCGTCTCGTGCTGTGACCGGCAGTCCTTCGCCGCTTATCAAGGATCTCGCAAGAAATCGTCGAGTCCGCGCACGCACGCTGTGTGTCTCCAACAACAGCGCAACAGAAGGGGCCACCAAGGCCCGTCATTGGTTCTATCATCCAGGCGGCGACAAGCTGGGAGTTTGTCACCGTTGTCATACTGTGGGTCGTCCTCTTGGCCGTGGAAGCGCTCATTCCGCGGTTCCGCTACGACCGGACGAAAGAAGCCTTGTGGCACCGGGTACGCCGGAACATCACCGTCGGGTGCATCTACCGCCTGGTGGCCCTCCCGATCGTGATCACACCCGTCCTGTTGGCCGCATCGCACATCTCCCTTTGGCATCGTCCGGCGTGGATGGGCGGCATCGCGTTCCTGATCATCGATTTTCTTATTTTCGACTTCGGCCAGTACGCAATGCATTTGGTGTTCCACAGGTCGAAGTACCTGTGGAGGTATCACATGGTCCACCACCTGGATCAGCACCTGGACGTGACAACAGGCGGCCGCGCGCATTTCGTTGAGCACGTGCTCCTGGCGTGGGTGAACGCCGGGGCACTTCTGATCTTCGCGATCCCGCTACATTCACTGATCATTTACCAGACGTTGACGTTCTTCTTCGTCTTGTACCTACACGCGAATGTGGGAGTCGGGCGGCGGCTGCAACGCTGGATCAGCCTCGTGTTCTCCACTCCGACGTTCCACGACATCCACCACGGACGCGACATCGAATACACCGACTCCAATTACGGGTTCGTGCTGACGATCTGGGACTACCTTTTCGGGACGTACTCGACGATGACACGCCCCGAGGGCTTCTCCAACGGCCTCGACGACCACGGCGACTATTCGGCGGCCGAGCTGACGCTGAACCCGATGTTTCGACGCGGGAGGCCCTTCCGGGAGGCTGAGAGCGTAGCGCGGGCCCCCGAGCCGGAACCCGCCCTGGTGTGAAGGGCCGCCCCGGAGACAAATCTCACGCACACCGTCCTGATTCGAAGGCGCTACGCTCGTAGGGCGGTCCTGAACGCGCCCTCGACACCAGTGGAAGGAGACCTCGATGGCGAAGGAGTTCTCGCACATCGACTCCTCACTACGGGAATTCATCGGCAAACAGGCCATGTTCTTCGTTGCCACCGCTCCCACCGAAGGTGGCCGGATCAACCTCTCCCCCAAGGGATACCGTGACACCTTCGCGGTGATCGACGACCACACCGTCGCCTATCTGGACCTGTTCGGCAGCGGCGCCGAGACGATCGCGCACCTGCGCGACAACGGCCGGATCACCCTCATGTTCTGCTCGTTCACCCGCAACTCGCGGATCCTGCGGCTGTTCGGCACGGGACGGGTGGTGCGCCCGGATGACGTCGAATTCGACAGTCTCAGCACGCATTTCGGATCTCTTCCGCCGGGTCTGCGGGCCGCCATCGTCATTGATGTGGAGCGGATCGCCGACGCCTGCGGATACGCGGTGCCCTACTACGAGCTCGTCGACGAACGGCCGGTGCTGGCCGACCACTTCACGAAGGCGCCCGACGAAAAGTTCGCCGACCTCGTCGGTCGCAACCAGCACAGCATCGACGGCCTGCCCGCGCTGGACCCCGACCACCCGTTACCGCCCCGCCGAACTGGGCGTACCACCCGCTCGCGGGGGACACGCCAGCGTGGCGCTGGGCACACGGCTCCCGGAAATTAGATCGCGCGCTTGAGGTCGTCGACCTTGTTCAGCTGCTCCCACGGCAGTTCGATGTCGGTGCGGCCGAAGTGCCCGTAGGCGGCGGTCTGCGCGTAGATCGGGCGCAGCAGGTCCAGGTCGCGGATGATCGCGCCGGGCCGCAGATCGAAGACCTCGGGCACGATCTTCTCGATCTTGATCGGGTCGACCGTCGCGGTGCCGAAGGTCTCCACGAACAGGCCGACGGGCGCCGCTTTGCCGATTGCGTAGGCCACCTGCACCTCGACGCGGTCCGCCAGCCCGGCAGCAACGATGTTCTTGGCCACCCAGCGCATCGCGTACGCCGCGGACCGGTCCACCTTGGATGGATCCTTGCCGGAGAAGGCGCCGCCGCCGTGACGGGCCCATCCGCCGTAGGTGTCGACGATGATCTTGCGGCCGGTGAGCCCCGCGTCGCCCATCGGCCCGCCCAGGACGAACTTGCCGGTCGGGTTCACCAGCACCCGGGTCGACGACGAGTCCAGGGTGTCGTGGGCCAGATCCGCGAGCACGGTCTTGAGCACGTGCTGCCGGATGTCGGGATCCAGCGTCTTGTCCAGATCGACGTCGGCGGCGTGCTGGGTGGAAACAACCACGGTATCGAGCCGCACCGGGACGTCGTCCTCGTAGGCGATGGTCACCTGCGTCTTGCCGTCCGGACGCAGGTAGGGCAGCACCCCGTTCTTGCGGACCTCGGTCAGCCGCCGCGACAGCCGGTGCGCCAGCGCGATGGGCAGCGGCATCAGTTCGGGGGTGTCGTTGATCGCGTAGCCGAACATCAGGCCCTGGTCGCCGGCGCCCTGCGCATCCAGCGGATCCTGCTCGCCCTCAACACGCGCCTCGTAGGCGGCGTCGACGCCCTGGGCGATGTCGGGCGACTGCGCACCGATGCCGATGTTGACCCCGCACGACGCCCCATCGAAGCCCTTGTCCGACGAGTCGTAACCGATGTCCAGGATGCGCCGGCGGACCGTGTTGGTGATGTCGGCGAACGCCTCCTTGGCCGTCGTCGTCACCTCACCCACCACGTGCACCTGCCCGGTGGTCACCAGCGTCTCGACCGCAACACGTGAGCGGGGGTCGTCCGCCAGAAGCGCGTCCAGGACCGAGTCGCTGATCGCGTCACAGATCTTGTCGGGATGTCCCTCGGTCACCGACTCACTGGTAAACAGCCGACCCTTTTCGCTCACTGAAGCATCCTTCCAATAATTAGTAAGCCGAATTATATCCTCCGGCATCATTTTCGGTTACCAGGGCCGTACGGAACCCGGCCCGCAGATCCGTTATCCGCTCCCGCCATGCAGGAAGGTGACGATGGCGTCAACGATACGGCTGGCCATCAGCGTCTTGGAGCCGTGCTGCAGCGCCGACTCGGTACCGTCGGACGCCAGCAGCCAGCCGTCGTTGTTGTCCACCTCAAAGGCCCGCCCGTCGCCCACCGCGTTAACGACCAACAGGTCACAGCCCTTGTTCCGCAGCTTCGCCCTGGCATGGAACAGCACATCGCCGTTGGCGTCACCGGTCTCGGCGGCGAACCCCACAATGGCCCGCATGTTGGGCAGCTCCCCGTGCGCACGGGCCCGCACCGCACCGGCCAGCACGTCGTCGTTGCGCACCAGTTCGATCGGAGGGGGCCCTCCCTGGTCATTTGAACCCTTTTTGATCTTGGCGGCGGAAACCTGCGCGGGCCGGAAGTCGGCGACGGCCGCGGCCATCACCAACACGTCCGCCTCCGGAGCGTGCTTGGACACCGCGTTCCCGAGTTGTTCCGCCGAGCTGACATGCACCACGTGCACCCCGGCCGGGTCGATGAGTCCGGCGGTGTGTCCGGCGATGAGCGTGACCTCGGCGCCACGCTGGGCGGCGACCCGGGCGACCGCATAGCCCTGCTTGCCGGAGCTGCGGTTGCCAATGAAGCGCACCGGATCGATCGGCTCGCGGGTGCCGCCGGCGGTCACCAGCAGCTTGCGGCCCGCGAGGTCGTAGCGCAGCGCGTCGTGCCGTTCCAGCAGCAGGTGGGCGAAGGTGGTGATCTCCTCGGCCTCAGGCAGTCGGCCCGGGCCGCTGTCGGCGCCCGTGAGCCGCCCGAATGCGGGTTCCAGCACCACAGCACCCCGGCGGCGCAACGTGGCCACATTGTCGACTGTGGCCGGGTGCAACCACATCTCCGTGTGCATTGCCGGCGCGAACAGCACCGGGCACCGCGCTGTGAGCAAAGTCGCAGTCAGCAGATCGTCGGCGCGGCCGGCCACGGCCCGCGCCAGCAGGTCGGCGGTGGCCGGCGCCAGCACCACCAGATCGGCCACCTGACCGAGACGCACATGTGGCACCTCGGGAACGTCGGAGAAGACACCGGTGTGCACCGGCTGGCCGGAAAGCGCCTCGAACGTGGCGGCCCCGACGAAACGCAACGCGGATTCGGTGGGGATGACCCGGACCTCATGACCGGCTTCGGCGAGCTGCCGAACTACGGTGCACGCCTTGTAGGCGGCGATACCTCCGGAGACGCCGACGACGATCCGCTTGCTGTCCACCGCGCGCCCGGCCCGCCCTGTTACTCGCCCTCGGTATGTTCGAGCAGGTCGGCGTGGATCTCGCGCATCGCGATCGACAGCGGCTTTTCCTGCAGCCCGGGCTCGACCAGCGGGCCCACGTATTCGAGGATGCCCTCGCCCAGCTGGTTGTAGTAGTCGTTGATCTGCCGGGCCCGCTTGGCGGCGTAGATGACCAGCGCGTACTTGCTCGAGACGCGGTCCAACAACTCGTCGATGGGTGGGTTGGTGATGCCCAACGGGGTGTCGTAGGCGCCTGCTCCACCCGAAGCCGGATCGAACTGATCGACGGCGGGGACGGCGGCAAGCGAAGCGTCGGACTGCGGAATACTCACGTAAATTCTCCTGGCGGGGTAGAGCGGTGCGAAAAAATCTAAGAACTGCAAGCATCTGGAAGGATTACGGTGCGGGTCACGAGGGGGCCCGGCGCGTTCCCACCAGCAAGGATACCAATTCGGCGCACGCGGATTCCAATCGCCGATTGACCACGACCTCGTCGAAGTCCTCCTGGGCGGCCAGCTCGACTCGAGCGGTGTCCAGGCGGCGGCGAATGACCTCCGGCGTTTCGGTGCCGCGGCCGACCAGCCTGGCCTCCAGGTCCGCCCAGCTGGGCGGCGCCAGAAACACGGTGATGGCTTCGGGCATCGCCTTCTTGACCGCCCTGGCCCCGGCCAGATCCACCTCGATCAGCACCGGAAGACCGGACGCGGTGGCCGCCCGCACCGGTTCGGCCAGTGTGCCCGACCGGTGCAGCCCGCCATGGATTTCCGCCCACTCCAGCAGGGCGCCCTCGTCGATCAGTTCCTGAAAGCGGGCGGGGCTGACGAAGTGGTAGTCGACGCCGTCGACCTCGCCCGGCCGCGGCGCCCGCGTCGTGGCCGAGACACTGAAATGCAGGTTCGGAATCCGCTCCCGCAGGCACCCGACCAGAGCTGATTTGCCGACCCCCGAGGGACCGGACAGCACAACAGCACGTCCCGTAGCCACCGGCTCGGGACGTGTGCCGCGCTCAACGTCCGGCCCCCCGCTGGAGCTCACTGGCGCTCCTG
Organism: uncultured Actinomycetota bacterium; assembly: GCA_963814505.1. Taxonomy (GTDB): domain Bacteria; phylum Actinomycetota; class Actinomycetes; order Mycobacteriales; family Mycobacteriaceae; genus Mycobacterium. The sequence goes on along the minus strand of CAWFDM010000026.1, from coordinate 211,186 downwards.
GGTCGATGTCCCCCAAAGGCCACCCGGACCGCATCTCGGCGGCCGGATTGCCCGCCACGCCCAGCAGGCGGAAGGTGCCCTCATCTCAGGCACCTCCGGCCTGCATCGTGGGCGGGCGGTTAGGCGGAACCGAACTTTTCCAGCAGGGCCTTGCGCTGACGGTCGCCGAGACCCCGCAGGCGGCGGGTCGGTGCGATTTCCAGCTCGGTCATGATTTCCTGCGCCTTGACCTTGCCCACCTTCGGCAAAGCCTCGAGCAACGCAGACACCTTCATCTTGCCCAAGACTTCGTCGCTCTCGGCGTCCTTGAGCACCTGGGTGAGGTTGGTGCCGCCACGCTTGAGCCGATCCTTGAGCTCTGCTCGTGCTCGACGTGCGGCGGCAGCCTTCTCCAACGCGGCCGCGCGCTGCTCGTCGGTCAACTGGGGAAGGGCCACGATTCCTCCGTCTCTCATCGATCTCAATCGATCTTCTTTTGTCTCGGCCGGGGTACTCCAGCCAGCGCAGACGACCGTACCCACGCTTGCTGACGAAATCTAACCCGACCCCCCGTTAACGTCGACAAACGCCCAGCGTAGGGCGCGGCATGCGCCGTCAGCCGACGCCCCGCGTGGCCCGGTGGAGGTCGGCCCGACGTGCCGCCACATGTGGGGCCGAATCCGGTGGTCAGGGCAACAGAAGACATGCTTGAACTGGGCTTTTGCGTTTTCTGGTTCGTCCCGCGCCCGCAGCGGTGCGGCGGCGGCCGTCACGACGACGTGCGACCGTGAACGACCGTGCCGGGGATCACGCAACTTTCGCCGCGTGTCGCGCGTGTCGCGTCGCGGGTCGGCCGCGACCCGGCGGTTTTCGATTCGCGGCTCCGCCGGCGTTCTCGTCTTCGTGCCACCGGACCAGAGCGCCGATCTCGCGCCCTCTCGCGGCCGGGTGCGTACCCCTATTCGGGGCCGCCGGGACACCCCGAAGGCCGCGCGGCGCACCAGTTTCGCTATCGCCCAGCAATGGCGGCGGCGAGCCGCCGGCGCGGGCGCCAGCGCCCGCCGCGGTCGATCGCGACGGCGGCGCAGGTGGCGGTGCAGCGTCCCGCCAGCAAACTCTCAGAGCGCGGTGAGGTAGGCGATGGCGTCGAGCAACCGCTCACCCGCCGCATAGTTCCGCCGCACCGGGACCGGTGCGCAGCACCCCGCGCGACGCCGCGGGCAGCAGCCGGCCGAGCGCCGCACCGCCCAGGAAGGGGAAGGCTTCGTCACCGCATCGGTGGAACCGACTACGCCGCCGATGATCTCCGCGGCCGGCCCACCGCCGCTGACGACCATCATGGCCGTGTCTTTCGACCCTTCGGGACTGACGTTCAGCTCCTCGGTCAACAAGCTGTACGTGGGTGCTGTCTTCCCTCGAGACATGGTGCTCGTCGTCTCACTGTCGGCGCCGACGCAGCCACTCAAGCGGCTCGACACGGCGATCGGGGATTCGCCCCACTCCATCGTGATCAACGAGAAGCTCAGGCGTGGGTACGCGCCCACGGCGACGGGGGCTGTCAAAGTGTTCGACACCGACTCCGACACTCTGGTGCTGACCAGCCAAGAGCCGTCGTGCCGGGCAAACCTGCTTGCGATCAACCAGACCACGGGCATGGTGTACGGCGGCGGCAGCGGTGGCTGTCTCGTTCAATTCGATTCCGAGGCCCGCATTGTCCGCGAGACGGCGTTATCCGCCGTCACGGGCAACAACATGGATGTGCAACGGCTGGCGGTACACCCGGCGACGGGCGATTTGCTGTACACGAGCCCGTCCAGTGTCGGGCGTGTCGACCAGATGCTGACGGAGAAATGGCGCACTCCGATCGACGAGCCCGGCGGAGTAAACGATTTAGGCTTCGAGCCCAAGACAAACACGGTCCATGTCACAGTCGGCCGCTTCCCGGTCACCCCGCCGGCCAAGATTTCCATCCTGGACGGTGGCACTGGCAGACCACGAGCGTCGCTGACGGGACGAGCAGCCTGACGAAGTTCGCTTCAGTCGACGATGTTCCCGACTCGTCGCAGCGCGACGACATGTCGCTGGCGGTTGACCCTGCGGGGCGCCGGCTGTTTGTAATACCCCGAGTCGATGTCCGCAAAATCCTCGTCTACCAGTACTGAACGGCGCTGACCGAGCCACGGCGCGGTGGTTGCCGGCCCACTGGGCTGCGCAGCGCGCGGCTGGCGGGACATTGGCGGCCGGGCTGTCAGAGTGCAGCGAGGTACGCAACGGCGTCGAGCATCCGTTGGCCGGCAGCGCGCAGGTCCGGCACCGCCGGGCCGGCGCGCAGCACCTGGCGCGACACCGCCGGCAATAGCTGGCCCGGTGCAGCCCCACCCAGACCGCCCAGCTCCTCGGGTCGCCCGCCCTGCGCGCCGACACCGGGCACCAGCACCGGTCCGCCGAGAGCGCCGAGCTCGGGTGGCTGGAACACCGTCGCCCCGACGACGACGCCGACGGATCCGGGCTCACCGGGGTGGCTGGTTTGGCTGGCGGTCTTGTTGATCATCGCCGCCTGGTCGACGATCTGCTGGGCCACCGTGCGGTCGTCGAAGCGGGCGTGCTGCACCGTGGCGCCCTCCGGGTTGGAGGTGGCCGCCAGCACGAACACCCCCCGGTCATGTGCTGCCGCGGTCTCCAGCAACGGCCGCAACGAGCCGAACCCCAGGTACGGCGAGGCCGTCACCGCGTCGGAGGCAAGCGGCGAATCGCCCGCCCAGGCGGCGGCGTAGGCCGCCATCGTCGACCCGATGTCGCCTCGCTTGGCGTCGGCAAGCACCAGCACCCCGGCGGCGCGCAGCGCGGCGATGGTGCGTTCCAGCACCACGTAGCCGGCGGCGCCATAGGTCTCGAAGAACGCGACCTGGGGTTTGACGACGGCGAAGCCGGCGTACGCCTCGACGCAGATGTCGCAGAACGCCGCCAGCCCGTCCGCGGTGGCCGGGAGGTCCCAGGCTTGCAGCAGCTCGGGGTGCGGGTCGATGCCCAGACACAGCGGCCCGCGGCGTAACTTCGCCTCGGCCAGCCGGGCTCCAAAAGAGGTCGACCCGGTCACCGGGCCCCGCCCCCCTTTTCAACCGGGCCTGCAATCGGGCGTTCAACCGGGGCACCGATGGCGCTGTGCAGCTCCTGCAGCGACCGCACCCCGATGTCGCCGCGGATTCCCGCCTCGATGCCCTGCACCGCGGCCGACGCGCCCTGCACCGTCGTGATGCAGGGGATGTTGACGGCCACCGCGGCCGACCGGATCTCGTAGCCGTCGATGCGCGGACCGGAGTTGCCGAAGGGTGTGTTGATCACCATGTCGACCTCGCCGGCCTTTATCGCGTCGACGGCGGAGATCGCCGGACGGCCAGGCTGCGGCTCCTCGAAGTGCTTGCGCACCTCGTCGCAGGGAATGCCGTTGCGGCGCAGCATCTCTGCGGTGCCTTCGGTGGCCAGCACCTTGAACCCGAGGTCGGCCAGCCGCTTGACCGGAAACACCAGGGATCGCTTGTCGCGGTTGGCGACCGATACGAACACGGTGCCCCGCGCGGGCAGTGAGCCGTAGGCCGCGGTCTGGCTCTTGGCGAAGGCGCTGCCGAAGTCGCGGTCGATCCCCATCACCTCGCCGGTCGATTTCATCTCCGGGCCCAGCAACGAGTCGATGGCCGCCCCGTCGGCGCGGCGGAACCGGTGGAAGGGCAATACGGCTTCCTTGACCGCGATCGGCGCTTGTGGCGCCGCCTTGGCGCCGTCTCCGGAGGCCGCCAGCATTCCTTCCGAGCGAAGCTGGGAAATTTTGGCGCCCAACATGATCCGGGCACACGCCTTGGCAAGCGGGATCGCGGTGGCCTTCGAGACGAACGGCACCGTTCGGCTGGCGCGCGGGTTGGCCTCCAGGACGTAGAGCACGTCGTCCTTGAGGGCGTACTGCACATTGAGCAAACCCACCACGCCGATGCCGTGCGCGATCGCCTCGGTCGCGCGGCGCACGTTCTCGACGTCGCTGCGGCCCAACGTCACCGGCGGCAGCGCACAGGCCGAATCGCCGGAGTGGATGCCGGCCTCCTCGATGTGCTCCATGACGCCGCCGATGTAGACCTCGGTGCCGTCGCAGAGCGCGTCGACGTCGATCTCGACCGCGTCCTCGAGGAAGCGGTCGACGAGTACCGGGTGTTCGGGGGAAAGCTCGGTGGCCCGGGTGATGTAGCCCTTCAGCGTCTCCTCGTCGTAGACGATCTCCATGCCGCGACCGCCGAGCACGTACGACGGCCGCACCAGCACCGGGTAGCCGATTTCTTCGGCGATCCGGCGGGCCTGTGTGAAAGTGGTTGCGGTACCGTACTTTGGCGCCGGCAGTCCGGCGGCGCCCAGCAGGTCGCCGAACGCGCCACGGTCCTCGGCCAGGTCGATGGCCTCCGGCGGGGTGCCCACGATCGGAACCCCGGCGTCGGCCAGCCGTTGCGCCAGCCCGAGCGGCGTCTGGCCGCCGAGTTGCACGATTACGCCGGCGACACCCGGACCACCGGCGGCCGACTGCGCCTCGGCGCGGTACACCTCGAGCACGTCCTCGAACGTCAGCGGTTCGAAGTACAGCCGGTCGGCGGTGTCGTAGTCGGTGGACACCGTCTCCGGGTTGCAGTTGATCATCACGGTCTCAAAACCGGCCTGGCTCAACGTGGTTGCCGCATGAACACAGCTGTAGTCGAATTCGATGCCCTGGCCGATCCGGTTGGGCCCGGAGCCCAGGATCAGCACCTTGGGCTTCTCGGTCTGCGGGGCCACCTCGGTCTCGGCGGCCGGGTCCAGCTCATAGCTGCTGTAGTGGTAGGGCGTTTTGGCCTCGAACTCCGCGGCGCACGTGTCGACCGTCTTGTACACCGGGTGGATACCGAGCCGCGCGCGCAACGACCGCACACCGCCTTCCCCGGCCAATTCCGGTCGCAGCGCGGCGATCTGGCGATCCGACAGCCCGCTGTGCTTTCCGCGGCGCAGCAGGTCGCCGTCCAGCACCGGCGCGTCGACCAGCTCGGCGCGCAGCGCCCCCAGTTCACCGATCTGCGCAACGAACCAGGGGTCCACGCCGGTGGCCTGTGCCACTTCTTCTACCGAAGCGCCCAGCCGCAGCGCCAATTCGATGTCATAGAGCCGGCCTTCGGTGGGGGTCTGCAGCCGGGTCAGCACCTCGTCGATGCCGCCGTCGGGATCCTGGGCCGTCCAGAACCCGGCGCGGCTGGTCTCCAGCGACCGCATCACCTTGCCCAGCGCCTCAACGAAGTTTCGGCCCAACGACATTGCTTCTCCCACCGACTTCATCGTGGTGGTCAGGGTGGGGTCGGCGCCGGGGAATTTCTCGAAGGCGAACCGCGGTGCCTTGACCACCACGTAGTCCAGGGTGGGCTCGAAGCAGGCCGGTGTTTCCTTGGTGATGTCGTTGAGGATCTCGTCCAGGGTGTAACCGATGGCCAGCTTGGCGGCGATCTTGGCGATCGGGAATCCGGTGGCCTTGGACGCCAGCGCGCTGGACCGGGATACCCGCGGGTTCATCTCGACGACGATCAGCCGGCCGTCGCGCGGGTTGACCGCGAACTGGATGTTGCAGCCGCCGGTATCCACGCCGACCTCACGCAGGATCGCGATGCCCAGATCGCGCATGCGCTGGTATTCTCGGTCGGTCAGCGTCATGGCGGGCGCGACCGTGACCGAATCGCCGGTGTGCACGCCCATCGGGTCGACGTTCTCGATCGAGCACACCACCACCACGTTGTCGTGGCCGTCGCGCATCAGCTCGAGCTCGAACTCCTTCCACCCGAAGATCGATTCCTCGATCAGCACGTTGGCGCTGGGCGAGGCGGCCAGCCCGGTGCCGGCCATCCGGTCCACCTCGTCGGCGGAGTGCGCCATGCCCGAACCCAGCCCGCCCATGGTGAAGCTCGGCCGCACCACCACCGGCAGGCCGAGTTCGGCGACCGTCTCGCGCACCTCATCCATGGTGAAACAGACTCGGCTGCGGGCGGATTCACCGCCGACCTTCGTCACGATGTCCTTGAACCGCTGCCGGTCCTCGCCGCGCTGGATGGCGTCGAAGTCGGCGCCGATCAGCTCGACGCCGTAACGCTCCAGCGCCCCGTTCTCGTACAGCGCGACCGCGGTGTTGAGCGCGGTCTGCCCGCCCAGCGTGGCCAGCAGCGCGTCGATCTTGTTGCCGCGCTCCGCTTGCTGGGCGATCACCCGCTCGACGAACGCCGGGGTGATGGGCTCGACGTAGGTGTGGTCGGCGTACTCGGGGTCGGTCATGATGGTGGCCGGGTTGGAATTGACCAGGCTGACCTGTAGCCCCTCGGCACGCAGCACCCGGCACGCCTGGGTGCCGGAGTAGTCGAACTCGCAGGCCTGCCCGATGACGATCGGCCCCGAGCCGATCACCAGCACATGGTTGAGGTCGCTGCGACGCGGCACTAGCGTTCCCCTTTCCTGGCGCGAGGGTGCGCACTTGTACACCATTTAGGGCGTGTCGGTGTGCAAACACGGGCCCTCGCGGAGGGCGGCGTCATGAGTGGGCCGCCATGAGGTCGACGAACTGGTCGAACAGGTACTCCGCGTCGTGGGGGCCGGCGGCGGCTTCCGGGTGATACTGCACCGAAAACGCGTGTCCATCGGCGAGTCTGACGCCTTCTACCACCCCGTCGTTGGCGCAGGTGTGGCTTACGACGGCCGGGCCGAACGGCGTGTCGAAGGACTGGCCCGCCTCCCCTTCCAGCGCGAAGCCGTGGTTTTGCGCGGTCACCGCGACCCGGCCGGTGGCGTGGTCGATGACCGGAATGTTGATACCGCGGTGACCGAACACCATCTTGTACGTCGACAAGCCCAGCGCCCGGCCCAGGATCTGATTGCCGAAGCAGATTCCGAACAACGGGATTCCGGCGCCCAGCACCTCGCGGGTGACCGCGACGACGTGGTCGGCGGTAGCCGGGTCGCCCGGGCCATTGGACAGGAACACGCCGTGCGGCTTGATGTCGGCGATCCGCTCGAAGGTCGCCGACGCCGGCAGCACATGGCTGCGGATGCCGCGCCGGGCGAAGTTGCGCGGGGTGTTGGTCTTGATCCCCAGGTCCAGCGCGGCCACGGTAAATCTCGAAGAACCCGGTGGCCCTTCAGATTCCACGATGTAGGTATTGTCGGTACTGACCTCGCCGGCGAGATCGGCGCCCAGCATCGGCGGCTGGGCGCGCACCCGCTCCACCAACGCCTCGATATCCAGCTGCCCGGCAAGCGCCGCGCCGGAGAACACCCCGGCCTTCATCGAGCCGCGGCTACGCAGATGGCGCACCACCGCCCGGGTGTCGATGCCGGCGATCCCGACGATCTGCTGGCGAACGAGCTCGTCTTCCAGCGTGCCGGTGGCGCGCCAGTTGGAGGCGCGCGGCGACGGGTCCCGCACCGCGTAGCCGGCCACCCAGATCTTGTCCCCGCGGCTCTCTGCGTCCTCACTGTTCCAGCCGGTGTTGCCTATCTGCGGCGCGGTGGCCACCACGATCTGGCGGTGATAACTGGGATCGGTGAGCGTCTCCTGGTAGCCGGACATGCCGGTGGAGAAGACGGCCTCGCCGAGCGTTTGACCGATCGCGCCGAACGGCGTTCCGGTGTAGACGCGGCCGTCCTCGAGTACCAGCAGGGCCTTACTCACGCGGCCTCCTCCGGCCTGAATTCCAGCCAGCGGTCGTACTCGGTGCGGTGGTTCGCCCGAAACCCGGTGTCGATTTCGACGCCCGATGGCAGCCGCCACCGGATGGCCAGGATCCCGATGCGGACCACGACCTTACCGGCGATGCCGCGCTCCATGCGCACCGCGATAATCGCGTCCTGCGGAATCCAGATCGGTTTGGCCCGAATACGTTCCAACAGGATTCCCTCCGGATAGCGATTCAGCACGGCCTTGCTGCGGTAGCCAAGATCGCCGGCCGTGATTCGCTCGTTCCACTCCGGCGACATCGTGCAGCCGCAATAGAGGCCCCGGGTAGTGATGGTCGCGGTGCCCACCTCGTCGGGCAGTTCCGGCAGCTCGCCGATCAGCTCTTCCTGCCGCAGCGCGCGACGCCGCCAGCCGCGCATCATCAGCTGGATCACCACCGCGATCACCACCACCAGCACCGCCGCGAAGATCAGCGAACCCACCAGCGTGCCAGAGTTCATGCCGGGCTCTTCCCGTCCCGCGCGGTGACCTTCCCGCGCAGCAGGGTCGCGGTCACGGTGGCCGGCAGCATCATCGACTCGTACGGCGTGTTGGCCGACCGGCTGGCCAAATCCGACCCGGCGACCGTCCAGGCGGCGTCTGGGTCAACCACCGTCAGGTTCGCCGGCTCCCCCACTTCCAACGGCCGGCCGTGATCGGGCAAGCGCGCGATGCGCGCTGGATTCTCGCTCATCACCCGCGCGACGTCGCGCCAACTCAACAGGCCGGGCAGCACCATCGTCTGCACCACCACCGACAGCGCCGTCTGCAGCCCCAGCATGCCGGGGCGCGCCGCGGAGAACTCGACGCATTTCTCGTGCTCGGCATGCGGGGCGTGGTCGGTGGCCACACAGTCGATTACCCCGTCGGCCAGGGCCTGACGCAACACGATCGCGTCGGCGGCTTCGCGCAGCGGCGGGTTGACCCGATTCACCCCGTCATAGCTGGCCAGCCTGCTGTCGTCGAGCATCAGATGATGCGGCGTGACCTCTGCGGTAATCGAGATACCTTGTCCCTTAGCCCATTTCAGAATCTCCACGGTGCCGGCGGTGGACGCGTGGCAGATGTGCACCCGGGCGCGGGCGTCGCGGGCCAGCAGGGCGTCGCGGACGACGATCGATTCCTCGGCGGCCCTGGGCCAGCCCGACAGTCCCAGCCTGGCGGCCGTGGGCCCCTCGTGTGCGACGGCGCCGACGGTCAGCCTGGGCTCTTCGGCGTGTTGAGCGATCAGCACCCCCAGCCCGGTGGCGTACTCCAGGGCACGGCGCATCACCAGCGGGTCATGCACGCAGATGCCGTCGTCGGAGAACATCCGTACCTGCGCGGCGCCGGCCGCCATCATGCCCATCTCGGTGAGCTCGACCCCGGCCAGCCCGACGGTAACCGCACCGACGGGGTGCACGTCGACCAGGCCGACCTGCTGTCCGCGGTGCCAGACATGGTCGGTGACGACCGGGCTGTCCGCGACCGGGTTGGTGTTGGCCATCGCGAAAACCGCGGTGTAACCGCCGAGAGCCGCTGCCGCCGAACCGGTTTCGATATCCTCGGCGTATTCCCGGCCCGGCTCGCGCAGATGGGTGTGCAGGTCGACGAATCCCGGCAGCAACACCTGGCCGGTGGCGTCGATGACATCTGCGGTATCAGGGATGGCAAGCCCGGCACCGATCTCCGCGATCTGGCCGTCTCGCCCAGGACTGGAGACCAGTACGTCGACGCGCTCGCCCTCGCCGTACAACCGGACGCCGCGCAGCAGCACACTCATGCCGCACCCTCTCTTCCGCCCGACTTTCCGGCTGACTCCGTGCCTACCAGCACATGGAACAACACCGCCATCCGCACATGCACGCCATTGGAAACCTGTTGCAACACCGCTGATTGCGACGAGTCGGCCACCGATGAGGCGATCTCCATGCCGCGCAGCATCGGCCCCGGGTGCAGCACCACGGCATGGCCGGGCAGCATTGCCTGGCGGCGGTCGGAAAGCCCGTACCGAACCGAATACTCGCGCGTGGACGGGAAGAAGCCGCCGTTCATCCGCTCGGCCTGCACCCGCAGCATCAGCACCGCGTCCGCGGCGGCCAGCTCGGCGTCGAAATCGTGGGAGACGCTGACCGGCCACCCGTCGACCCCGACCGGCAACAAAGTCGGCGGTGCCACCAGCACCACCTCGGCGCCCAGGGTTTCCAGCAGCACGACGTTGGAGCGGGCGACCCGGCTGTGCAGGATGTCGCCGACGATCACGACGCGCCGCCCTTCGATGCCGCCGAGGCGCTGGCGGATGGTCAGCGCGTCCAGCAGCGCCTGCGTCGGGTGCTCGTGGGTGCCGTCGCCGGCGTTGATCACCGACGGGCCCCCAAGTTCGCCCGAGTCGTTGGCCGGAGAAGACGAAGTCCACTCGGCGAGCAGGTGCGCGGCACCCGAGGCCGGATGGCGGATGATCAGCGCGTCGGCACCGGCCGCACGCAACGTCAGTGCGGTGTCCCGCAGTGACTCGCCCTTGCCCACCGACGATCCGGCCGCGCTGACGTTGATCACGTCCGCGCTCATCCACTTGCCGGCCACCTCGAACGACACCCGGGTCCGGGTCGAGTTCTCGTAGAACATCGTGATCACCGTGCGTCCGCGAAGCGTCGGCAGCTTCTTGATCTCGCGACCGACCAGAGCCTGCGCGAATCGGTCGGCGTCGTCGAGGATGGCGGTGGCATCGTCGCGGCTCAAGTCGCCGGCGGCAAGCAAATGGCGTGTCATCGCGATATCACCACCCCGTCGCGATCGTCGTGTTCGCGCAGTTGCACGTGCACGCTCTCGCTGCGCGACGTCGGCACGTTCTTGCCCACGTAGTCGGCGCGCAGCGGCAGTTCGCGGTGGCCGCGATCCACCAGCACCGCCAGTTGCACGGCCCGCGGCCGGCCCACGTCGCGCAGCGCGTCCAGCGCCGAACGCACCGAGCGACCCGAATACAGCACGTCGTCGACCAGGATCACCAGCGCGTCGTTGATGCCGCCCGCGGGAATCGACGTCGCCTCCAACGGCCGCGGCGGCTTGATCATCAGGTCGTCGCGGTACAGCGTGATGTCCAGCGCGCCATGCTGGACCTCGACACCGCAGTATTCGGCGATATTGGCCGCCAACCGATTTGCCAGCAGCACGCCGCGCGTCGGAATTCCCAGCAGCACCACCCGGGGAGCGTCGGGGCCGTCAAGCGCGGTTTTTTCGATGATCTGATGCGCCATCCGGGATACGGTGCGCCCGACGTCGGCCGCTGACATCAATTCTCGCGATGCTGCACCCATGCGAGACCTTGACCTCCTTCTCCGCCTCTCCGGACGGATCGTTAAAGGATGTCGACTGCCGGGCAGCCTAGCATTGCCGGCCCCTGGCGACGATGCGGGGCGCGCAGCGGGTTGGCAGCTAATGAATTGCCCCGCACCGCGTTTGTCACATGCGCCACATGCGTATCCGCTCCTCCGGCATACTCGTATGCCCCCCGGGGCAGGGACTGCTGTGGCAGTTGTGACTGACGAGACGTAGCCGTGGTTGGCCGGTAAACCGGTATACGCTGGCGGAAATGACAGACTCGAGTTCCTCCCCCCGCTTGGATTTCGACGCCCTTTACCGTGGCGAAAGCCCGGGCGAAGGGATGCCGGCGATGACCTCACCACCCTGGGATACCAAGGCGCCCAAGGAGAATGTCATCGGGTGGCAGACCGGCGGCTGGGTCCACGGTGACGTGCTCGACATCGGCTGCGGGCTCGGCGACAACGCCATCTACCTGGCCAAGAGCGGACACCAGGTGACCGGCCTGGACATCTCTCCGACCGCGCTGATCACCGCCGAGCGGCGGGCCTCGGACGCCGGAGTCGACGTGAGGTTCGCGGTGGCCGACTCCACCAAGCTGGACGGCTACACCGAAAAGTTCGACACCGTGGTCGACAGCGGCATGTTCCACTGCCTGGACGACGACGGCCAGCGCAGCTACGCCGCCGCGGCGCACCGGGCGACACGGCCGGGCGCCACCCTGTTGCTCAGCTGCTTCTCCGACGCCAACCCACCCAGCGAGGACTGGCCGCGGCCGGCCATATCCGAAAAGACGCTGCGTGACGTCTTCGGCGGCGCCGGCTGGGACATCGAATCGCTGGAGCCCGCGACGGTGCGCCGCGAACTGGACGGCACCCAAGTGGAAATGGCGTTCTGGTACGTCCGCGCGCAGCGACGATAAACGAATCAGGCCGGATCGTGTCCGCGGCGGCCCTCGTGTGCCCAGGCCAGCAGATCCGGCCCACCACACTGCTTAGCCAGCAGATAGGTGCGATGGAGGTAACGTCGGTGGACGTCCTCGGGGAAAAATTGCCGCCATTCTCCGCGGCCACCGGCCCGGAAGAAGCGCTCGTTGCTGTGCCAGATGCCCGTGGTGGAATCGGGGGCCAGTTCCGCGGCCCGAGCCCGCATGGCGCCCAGCGTGGCGTGCTGCGCCAGCGCCTCGGCGCGATCGCGACCCACGGCTAAACCGAGCACCGCACCGAGACGGACCAATTCGCCCGCCAAGTCCTGTTGGTAATCGGCGTAGTGGAAGATGGCCACGTTGGGCAGGTGGCGCCGGCTCCAGACCGAGCCGAAGTGGTGCACGATGTTGGCCAGCGAGCCCATGTGCTTGATAGGCGGCGTGCGCTTCGCATCGGGCGGGATGGCGATCCCCTCGGGCGGCATCCCCGGCCCCCGGGGCCCCTCGGGGAGCTGGCCCGGCCCCTCGGGCGCCAGGATCGGGCCCTCCATCCAACGCTGGAATGCCTCAAACGGGCTGGGCCCGCGGTCGGAAGGCGGCGGCGGAGCGAATTGCGCTAGTGGCGGCGCCGAGGCGCTCGCACCTTGCAGAGCCCGCATCCGGTCCACGTCCATGTTGTCCCACTGAGCCAGCTCCGACATCGCGGCATCGCGGGGATCGCGTCCCACGCAGATGTAGGTGACGCGATCGTCGAGCACGAGGCCGTCGAGCGGCGTGTGCGTCTTGATGAACCGCCGGTGGTCCTGGGCGTCGAGGGTGGCGACAACCTCCTCGACCGGCCGCATTGTCGCGTCGAGCCACGGCGACACCACCGACAGCGGCCCGGGCAGGCCCGGCCCGTTGAAGACGAGCAGGGACACCAGCCGCTGGGTCCAGGTCATGCCGCACTTCGACGGCGCGGAGATGACGATGTCGCCCTCGCGCAACCGCAAAGCGTCCCAACGCCCGTTGTCGCTCATCCACGAGCGATACACGACCCGGCCGGTCATCACGACACGCCGAAGCAGAGGACACCCACGGCTATGGAGGCGGGCGGCATCCGGAGATGCGGCACCACCACTGCGCGGGCCGACGGGTCGAGGTCGTCACGTCTTCACAGGATCGACCGACATATCCTCACTGCCCGCGGACGATCCGAAGTCCGACCGCGCACGGATGGGCGACAGATGGCCCTGGGGTGTGGCGGGGCGGACCGGTGCTGGTGAGTTCAAATCCGCGATCTGGCCAAAGTCGAGTTTGACGATCTGGTCGGCGCAGTGGAAGTAGCGGTCGTCGTGGGTGATCACAATGACGGTCTTCCGGTCCCGCTTGAGGCCGGGGAGGATCTCGGTGTAGAACACGTCGCGGAACCGTGGCTCCTGGTCGGCGGCCCACTCGTCGAACACATAGATCGGCCGGTCTTCCAGCAGCACGGTCAACAGTGCCAGCCGTTTGCGTTGGCCCTGCGACAGCGCAACCGTGGACAGCCGCCCATTCTGCACCGTGACCTTGTGCGCGATCTGCAATTCCTCCAGGTAATGGCGCACCTCGTCGTCGATCCCGGGTCGGTCAAACCCCAGGTAGTCCTCGAACAGGTGAAAGTCGGTGAAGATGGCCGAGGAATTCTGCCGGAACCACTCGATGTTGTCGTGGTCGATCTTTTCGCCGTTGAGCGCCACGAACCCGGTCTGCGGCACGTACAACCCGGTGATCAGCTTGGCCAGGGTGGATTTCCCGCTTCCGTTGCCGCCGACGATGAAGCTGATCTGCCCGGGCTCGAATACCAGGTCCAGCGGGCCGAGCCGGAATCCGGACCCGCCAACCTCCAGACCCGCCGGCGCACCCGGCGGCACCGGCCCGTCTGTCTTTCCGTCGCGGCCGTGGCGCCGAGGGTGGGGGCCGTGCGGCGGCGGGCCCGGCGGGGGCATATCCGGACCCGGCGGAAACGGCGGGGCCAACTCCATCTGGTAGGTGTAGCTGACGTTGCTCAGTGTTAGCCGGGCCTCGGTTGCGGCGGGACGGTCGGCGAAGGGCAGGTGCTGCTCATCCTGGGTCGTTTCCATGGACAGGTTCATGGCGCGGATCTTGGCCAGCGCCACGTCACCGCGCAGCAGGTCCGGGATGCTCCGCATGAAATTCTCCATCGGCATCGCCAAAAACAGCGTGATCAGGACGTAGCTCACCATGGCGGAGCGCGGCACATCGAGCACCCTGGCGAGCACGAACAAGATGACGGCCATGGTGACCAGCTGAGACAGCCGCCCGTATCCCTGAGCCAGCGTGAACCGGGAACCGGCCGCGACGTTCTGGGCCCGCAGGGCGCCGGCCGCTCCGAGCAGGTGGCGATCCATGAAGTCCCGACGCCTGCCACGATGCAGCTTTAACTCCTTGATTCCCACTGTCGCCGAATAAAATGACCGCAGCAGCGCGTCCTCGTTCTCGCGGGCGTCGCGATAGGTGCGTCGCACCCGCCTGAGCAACCACTCGACGCCAAGGATGCTCGCGGCCGTTCCGGCCACCGTCACGGCGAAAATCGGGCCCGACACCACCGCCAGGAACACGAAGCAGCCCGCGACGGTGACCACATCGACGCAGACGTTCGGGATTGCCGTCACCGCTAGCGACAGCGCCCGCACATCTTCGGTCAGTGTCGCCAGCAGGCGGTGCACACCCAGCCGTTCCAGATGCTCCAGCGGGGCCGAGATAACCCCCGAGCTCAACTGTGCCCGCAGTTGGTAGATCGCCTTCTGGGTGAGGCGGATCAGCAGCACCTGCGAGAACAGGCTACTGACCAGTGCGACGAACGCCGTCACCGCAAAGCGCTGCACGGAGGCGCCATGGTGGGCCTCCGGCGACACCACACCGCTGATCAGTGACAGCAGGTAGGTGTTGGCCACCCCGGAGACCAAGCCAGCGGCAAAGACGGCCACGATCCGTGCCCAAGAGATCGAGAAGAGGAACCTGATGAGTTGCATAGTTGCTGCGCCTTTCCCGGTTCGACGCACTCAGCGGCGGATGATGTCGAAGAGCATTCCTTCGACCGTGACGCCCGGCCCGAACGCGAACGCCACGCCCGTCGAGATGGCCTTCGCCGACTCTGACTGCCGCAGCATGGTTTCCAGCACGAAGATCAGCGATACGCTCAGCATGTTGCCGAACCGGGCCAGCACCTCCCAGCTGGGCGCGGCGCGCTCCGCGGGGATGGCCAGCGAGCGCACCGATTCCTCGATGATCCTGGGCCCGCCCGGATGAATCGCCCACAGGTCGATGTCGGATTTTTCTAATCCGTTGTCCCGCAGCATATCTGCCACCACCGGATCGACCCCGGTGTAGATGTAGTCGGGAAGATTCTCGGACAGCTCGCAGGTGATGCCGTTGTGATTGACACCGAGCACGATGCCGTCTTCGGCGCCGTCGAGCAGCTGGTGGAAGCTCCTGCGGATGACCACACTGCCCGGCTCGAGCTTCTCGTGAACCTGGCTGGCGCCGATCACCAACGCGCCGCACCCGTCGCCGAACAGGCTGTGCGTGACGACATCGTTGACGTCGTCGGCGAAAACGGCGTTCACCGAGGACAACTCGATGCACACCACCATCGCCTTCATGCCCGGATTGGCGCGAACGTAACTGGTGGCCACGCTGATGGCGTTCATCGCGGCCGCACACCCCATGAAGTTCACCACGACCCGCGAAACCGATCGGGACAGGCCGAGTTCCTTGACGATCGCCACATCCACGCCCGGAGCGATGAATCCGGAGCTGGTCGCAAACACCAGCAACCCGATCTCGTCGACCCCATACGAAAGGCCGCGCAGCGCCCGCCCGCTCACCTCGGCCGCCAGCGGAACCGCGTGGCGGTAAAACAGGTTCATCCGGTCCCGAATCGTCGCCGGATTCCGCCGGAACGTCTCGAACTCGGCACCCAGCGGATCGACGGCCATCCGGCGGGTGTCGATCCGCGTCTTGCGATACAGCCGCGGAATCCGTTCCCGCTGCCCCGGATCGGCGAATAACGTCGCGACCCGGCCGGCGGCGTCGGACTGGTCGACCACCCGGCTCGGTGCACCCGTGGCGATGCCTTCGATCACCGCCACCGTCGTCGGCGGGGCCGGCGGCAACTGGGTGACGTCGTACTGCGGTTCATCGTCGGTCGGGCGCAGGGCACCGCCCTCGGTCGGGGTGCTCATACCGAACCAATCCCGGCGAATCCCGAGACCACGTAGTCAGCGCTCGCCTTCCACGCCACGGGCGAGCAATGCTCGCGGATGAAGCCCCAATTCAGCTCTTTGGCTTGGCGGGACGGCGACAACAGATACGTGCGGCACAGCTTCGGCAGCCGGTCGGTGACGAAACTCTTCGCGGGCACCCATTCGATGCCGAATTTCGCGGCCTCTTCGGCCAACACGTCTTCGGTCGCGATGTTGGCGAACCCACTGCGCTGGAACGGCAGTACGTGATGGACCCGGTGTGAACTCAGGCCGGCCGACAGGAAGCAGTCGACGTAACGATTCCCGATCACCATCAGGTCGTCGGCGTGCGCGACTTGGTCTACGCCCCAGTCCCTGTCACCGTCTCCGTCACCATCCCTGGCGGGCACTTCGGCGCCGGAACCCTGGGGGGCCTCCTCGAAGTCATGGCTCGCGACCACCAGGAAGGTGCTGACCCACAGCGCGGCAACGAATTGCAAGGCCCACGCCCAGAAGTCACCGACCACTACGAAGGCCACCAACTCGCCGATGAGTAGCAGGCGCACCCCCGCCGACCCGATCAAGTGTGGCAGCGCACCGCGCCAACTGCCGTAGGAGTCCTCGACGCCCACCTTGCGGGTGACGCGAATGACATCGGCTATCCGGATGGCCATGCCGCTGAACATGTGCCCGAATTTGTGGACGGTGTGCACCGGTACCCGATACAGCCGGGGCAGCCGCATCATCATCGTGAATACGTTCTTTTTGATGTCGACTTCACTCTGGGTGTACGGGTGGTGCAGCAGGGTGTGCCCGTCGCTGGTGACCAAGGACAACGCCACATAGTTCATATCGAAGGCGTTCCCGAAGACCCTGTTCATGCCCCGCTGCCTCCGATGGAGGGCGTAGTGGCCGTACCCGGCCAGCGAACTGCGCAGCACAACCATCGCAATCACGAAGAGCGGCAACGGCATCCAGCCAGGTTGGACAAGGCGCACGCCCTGAACCGCGAAATACGCGATGACCAGCAGCACGACCACGATGTTGAAAAGGGTGTCCATGCGCTTGATGCGCGCGGCCAGCGCGGGTTCGTTCAGTCGTGCTTTCACCTGATGCAGCAAGTCGTCGGGGTTGTCGAATCGGTACCTCGGGGTGTCCCGCCAGCTGTTGAAATCCTCGTTGAACAGGAAATCCGGAGCATTGTGCTTCGGGTGGATGTCCATCGGCGTCGCTTCGCGGCCCAAGGCATAGCGGCGCTGCAGGATTCGCTCGATCTTCGCCGGATCGCGATGGTAGGACCCGACGACGGCGGTGATGTCGCGGTTCTTCGTTCGTCCGATGAAGAAGGCGCCGCCGGGATGCTTGGAGATCCAGTCACTCAGGTCGTAGGCGCGCCCGTTGTAAACCCAGACATCTGACAGCCGCGGCGGCGGCCCACCCGGAGGAGGAGGAGGAGGAGGAGGACCAGGGCGCGAACGAGCATCCGGCTCCTCGAGTTCGGGGAGATCGTTCGTCATTCGAATTCCTTCGGATCAGATCGGGCGGTCCCGCGTTTCCCGCGAGCCGGCCCAGCGTCGCATCACCGCCTCGGCGGATTCAAAAAGGACGGACTCTCAAAGAGGTTTCTAAACGGACCCCCACCCGCGACAACGTCGGTGCAGGCGAACCCCGGACGAGAACCGGCCGTGTGACTGCTCGTGGCCCTCGCCGCCGGACGGCGGTCCCAGGCCGGTTCTGCGTCCGGAGTTCATGCTCGCGACCTACGGGTTGGGAATCGTCACCGGCTGTCCCCAGTTCGACAGGGTGATGGTGACGTTGCCCTGGTCCTTGTCGATCACCATCCGTACCAGATTCGCGGCGGGTCCGGCGGGTCCCCCCGGGCCGGAAGTGGATGTCGGGGCCGGCGCGCTGCTCGCCTTGGTCACATCAGTGATGTACAGGGTGATCGGCATCATTCCCCCGTCCTTACCCAACTGCGGCACCACGGGATCGATCACCGAAGCGTCGATGGCTCCCGTCACTTTCACGACGGGGACGCCGTTAATGGTGTCGTTTCCGGCCATCTGTGCGCTCTGCACCTTGCCGACGACGGCGCCCAGTCCCTTGTCCTTGTCCAGGATGATGCCCGGATCGTAGATCTTCTCAGCCGAGCCTACCGAGGTGTAAGCCCCCTTATCGTCTTTCGTGTACATGGTCTTGTCTTTGACCAGGAACTGCTTGTCGACCGGGTTCGACTTGGGTGACAACCTGACCCTGGCAGTGCCGACCGCCCCGGCGCTGCCCTGTTGCTGACTGGTGACGTCGGCATCAACGGTCTCCATCGGAAGCGACGGGAGATTGGTGACCCCCACATTTATGTGCAGGGACTGCAGGGCCACGGTTGCCTTGGAGCAGTCCTGCAGGAGTTGCTGGGCCTGCGGGTTCGCCGGGCCCGTCGGCGCTGCCGGTGCTTGGCTCCCGGATGTAGGCGTCGGGGAGGACCCCGCGTTATTCGATTTGGTCCCGCACCCGGTTACTACCATTGCGAAAAGTGCCGCCGCCAAGATCGCGATAGACGCCGGGCGGCAGGGACGACGGGAAACATGTCGTTGGGAGGTTTGCGCTTGGGAAATCAAGCCATTCATTGTCAGCCTTTGCTGAGTTATCCAACCGGTTGCATCGAGCAGCGGATCGCTACCCTCGTCGTACGGCACGGGTGGCCCCCCACAACTGAGCCCCCGCCCATGTTTCCGGGTCTAGGTGACTGCATACCCGCACCCTGGCTCACAAGCAACGACATCATCGTCGAAAGCATGTCCCTGCCCTCTCAGCATGTTCACCAGATTCCATCGGCCGGAGTGCGGCGACAGTAACACGCGTCCTCGCTGTGCAGGAAGTGGTTTCGCCGAAACCAGCAATCCGCGCGTTTCGCGCCGGGGTGATGCAGGGTGCGAATTTGGGTGCAGGCCACGGTTGCCAGCGATCTCTGGGCGCGGCTGCAGAGGCCGGCGGCTAACCTGAACCGGGTGAATCGCATGAACCTCGCGGGCAATCAGGCCTACATCCGCGAGGTCTGCGACGCGGGCCTGCTCGCCGGAGCGGTGACGGTGGTCTGGCAGCATGGAAAAGTGTTGCAGGTCAACGAGATCGGCTACCGAGATGTTGACGCCGGGGTGCCGATGCACCGGGACACCTTGTTTCGCATCGCGTCAATGACCAAACCGGTCACGGTGGCGACGGTCATGAGCCTGGTCGACGAGGGCAAGCTGGCATTGCACGACCCGATCGTGCGCTGGGTGCCGGAATTCGCCGACGTCGGAGTTATGGACGATCCGTGGGGCCCGCTGGAGCGGACCCACCCCTTGCAGCGAGCCATCCTGGTCGAGGATCTGCTTACCCATACCAGCGGCCTGGCCTATTCATTTTCGGCATCCGGGCCGATCGCGCGGGCGTACATGCGGCTGCCCTTCAATCGGGGGCCGGACGCGTGGACGACCGAACTGGCCGCGCTGCCGCTGGTGCATCAACCAGGCGTCAAAGTCACCTACAGCCACGCCACTGACCTGCTCGGCGTCATCGTTTCCCGCATCGAGGACAAACCCTTTTACCAGGTCCTCGACGAGCGCATCCTGGGCCCGGCGGGCATGACCGACACCGGGTTCTTCGTGTCCGCCGAGGCGCGGGGACGCGCCGCGACCATGTATCAGATCGACGACGAGGGCCGGTTACAGCACGACGTGATGGGGCCGCCGCACATCCGGCCGCCGTCGTTCTGCAACACCGGCGGCGGGTTGTGGTCGACCGCCGACGACTACCTGCGGTTCGTGCGGATGCTGCTGGGCGACGGTTTCCTCGACGGTGTCCGGGTGCTGTCAGCCGAGTCGGTGCGCCTGATGCGCACCGACCGGCTCACCGCCGAGCACAAGCGGCACAACTTCCTGGGGGCACCGTATTGGATTGGCCGCGGGTTCGGTCTGAACCTGTCCGTTGTCACCGATCCGGCCAAGTCCGCCCCGTTTTTCGGGCCGGGCGGGCCGGGAACGTTCAGCTGGCCCGGCGCCTACGGGACGTGGTGGCAGGCCGATCCGGCCGGCGACCTGATCTTGCTTTATCTGATCCAGAATTGTCCGGATCTGTCCGTGGACGCGGCCGCGGCCGTTGCGGGCAACACCTCGCTGGCGAAGCTGCGGACGGCGCAACCGAAGTTCGTTCGCCACACCTATCGCGCGCTGGGCCTGTAGAAACGAGATGGTCGACTACCCACCTGACCGCATCGAGGGCCCGCGGCTCGTGCTGCGCCGACCGACACTCGACGATGCCGGCGCGCTGTTCCAGCGGGTCGCCCGCGACCCCGAGGTCACCAGGTATCTGATGTGGACACCGCATCCGGACGTGGCCGCAACGCGTCGGGTGATCACCGAAAAACTCAACGTCAGCGACGACGAGCGGACCTGGGTCATAGCGCTGCGGCAGAGCGGCGACGTCATCGGACTGACCAGCTGTCGGCGCGCGGTGCGGCACGCCGTCGAAATCGGTTACTGCATCGGTCGGCGCTGGTGGGGCAAGGGCTTGATGTCGGAAGCGCTCGCGATGCTGATGGCGGCGCTGGAAGCCGACCGGGACCTGTACCGCGTCTGGGCCACCTGCAACGTCGACAACGAGCGGTCGGCACACCTGCTGGAGCGGGCCGGGTTCGTGTTGGAGGGCCGGCTGGCCCGCCACGCCGTCTACCCGACATTGGGACCCGAACCACGGGACAGCCTGCTCTACGCCAAGGTCGTGCGCTGAC
The DNA here is from genome assembly GCA_963814505.1 of uncultured Actinomycetota bacterium. Lineage (GTDB taxonomy): Bacteria > Actinomycetota > Actinomycetes > Mycobacteriales > Mycobacteriaceae > Mycobacterium. The sequence continues at coordinate 190,235 of CAWFDM010000026.1, read as the reverse complement.
CGCCCGTAGGCTGAGCCGCGTGGCCAAGCCGACCGTCCTGATCAGCGGCGCGGGCGTCGCCGGGCCCACCCTCGCGTACTGGCTGACCGGTTCCGGCTACCAAGTCGTGGTGGTCGAGCTCGCCGACGGTATCCGTCCGGGCGGCCAGACCGTCGACCTGCGTGGCGCGGGCCGGACGATCGTCGAGCGGATGGGGCTGCTGGATTAGCTGCGCGCCCGCAGCCTGGACCAGCGTGGCGTGCGCTGGGTGGGGACCGATGGCCGGGTTCGCGCCGAGATGCCGGTCGAGGCGTTTCCACGGCAACGGCATGTTGACCTCCTCCCGGCCCTGAAGGGCCGGGATTCCGGCTGGGCCGCTCACGCGGCCCAACCGTGGTTCTCACTTTCGTGAGCGCACCTTGCGGCGCCCACACCTTGCGATGTGGCCCCCGGCCCGGGGGTAGGCGCGGGTCCAGCCCGGGCCAACACTATTTCCGCAGCGTTGTGATCCGCATGATCACCGTGGCCACACGCGAGGCAAAGAAACACCGCTTGGCTCTCGCGGTTCTCCTTGGCCGTGTGGCCACACTTGCCGCGCAGGGTTGCCAGACCCGCGGCCGCGGCGATGCGCACCTCCCGGTTCTCGTCGCCGGTGGCGCCGACAACCCCGGCCACGTCGCCGACCGCCACCAGCGCCCGCACCGCCTCGATGCGCACTCGGTAATCGGGATCGGTCAGTGCGCGGCGGTATTGGCCGGCAGCACCGGCCCGGCGTGCGGCGAGTAGATAGACCGCGGCCGCGCGCACCACCACGTCGCGGGAGAACAGGTATGCGCGCGCCCCGGCCGGGTCCGGCAACACTTCGACCAGCTCGCGGATCCCGTCGGCACCGGTGCGGCGCACCGCGGCGTCGGGGTCGTCCAGCGCGGCGAACAGGGCGGGCGCGTAGCCGTCCGGGGTGTGCTCGGCGAGCGTTGCCACCGCGGTTCGTCGCACCCCAGGATCGGAGTCGCCCAGATACGGCCCCAGGTCGGCGATCGTCGGCTCTTCGAGGGCGAGCACCTCGGCAATGCGCGGCGACCGCGGTTCGAATGTGGTCGCGGGCTTGGCGATTCGCGACCGTGTGGTGGCCGGGGCCTGACCGCCGACCAGCGGCGGCTGCTCCACCTGCTGCACCGTCTGGTCGCTCGGCGGTAGGCCGTCCAACTCCGGGACCGGCACGAAATACGGTGCCACCGGGCGCTTCAGGAACAGCATTTGTCCGTCCGGCCCTTGCGCAGGTTGAGGTGGTAGCCCCATTGGCTGTCGTCGCGGCCGGGCAGGTCGGCGCGGTCGTGATACAGGCCCCAGCGGGATTCGGTTCGGGTGAGCGAGGATCGGGCGGATTCGGCGGCGGCCAGCCAAAACCGGGGCCCACCCGGCAATTGCGCCACCCCCGTACCGAAGCCGCCCTTCCGATCCCGGTGAGCAGAACCTCACGGGAGGTGCCGCCCGGTGTATCAGAACAACCGCCGCATGACGGACAGAGCTCGTTTGGTATGGGGCGGATAAACGAACGCGGGATCCGGTTTGGCCGGCTTGGCGAGCACGGCCCGTCGGTGGCTGAGCGTCTCGAAACCCCACCTGCCGTGGTAGGCGCCGATCCCGCTGGCACCCACGCCGCCGAACGGAAGCTGGGGCGTCAGGCAATGCATTGCCACGTGGTTGATCACCGCGCCACCGGACGGAATCCGATTCACCAGGTCGCGGCCGAGACGGGAGGACGAGGTAAAGACATACAGCGCCAACGGTTTCGGTTTGCTGTTGACGAAGTTGACGGCCGCGTCGAGTGTCTCGACGGTCAACACGGGAAGGATGGGGCCGAAGATCTCCTCGGCCATGACCGGGTCGGTCGGCGGCGGGTCTACGATCACGGTCGGCTCGATGCGCAGGGTCGCCCGGTCGAACGCACCGCCGGCGGCGATGTGGCCGTGCGTGCCGCGGATCAGCGCAGCCAGGCGGTCGAACTGACGCATGTTCACGATCCGAACGCCCGAGGCGGTTTCGGATGACCGGAACTGGCGCAGGTACGTGATGATCCTGTCGACGAGCTCGTCGGCAATCGCGTGCTCCGCGAGGACGTAATCGGGTGCGATGCAGGTCTGTCCGGAGTTGAGCAGCTTGATCCAGGCGATGCGCCGCGCGGTGACATCGATGTCGGCATCGGCGACCACGATCACGGGACTCTTGCCGCCGAGTTCCAGGGTCACCGGGGTCAATGTAGGGGCAGCGGCGGCCATGACCTTGCGGCCGATCTCCGTGCCACCGGTGAACAACGCGTGGTCGAAGCCCGCAGCGAGCAGTTCCTGAGTTACCGACGCGTCGCCCTCGACCACGCGGACAGCTTCGGGATCAACGTATTTCGGCAGTAGCGCGGTGAGCAGCGCCGAGGTTTTCGGGGCCAACTCGGATGGTTTGATGACCGCGCAGTTCCCTGCGGCCACCGCCGCCACCAGCGGTCCCAGACACAAGTAGACCGGGTAATTCCACGGCCCGATGATCAGCACGACTCCGAGGGGCTCGTATTGCACCCAACCGCGTCCGGGCAGCTGGGCCAGCGGTAACCACACGCGACGACGACCCATCCACATCCGGAGGTGCCGCAACGCGTATACCGCCTCGGCGCGCGTCGAGGCGATGTCGCCCAACCACGCTTCTGCAGATGGGCGGCCGAGGTCGGCCGCCAGCGCCTCGGCGATGGCGGTCTCCTGTTCGGCGACCAGACGCTCGATGCCCCGGAGTTGTTGCCGGCGCCACTGCAGGGACCGGGTTCGACCGGTGGCGAATACTCGGCGGACGTCCGCGAGGACACCTGCCTCCGCCGCCATTTGCCGGCTCTCCGTTACGAGCACTACGGACCTCCAAGGTTGAACACGGGACAACGCTCAGAAACGCACCAGGCCGCGCAGGTTGACGCCCTCGTGCATGTCTTCAAAGCCCTGGTTGATGTCCTCGAGCGCGTACTCACGTGTGATCAATTCGTCGAGTTTCAACTGCCCCGACCGGTAGAACTCAAGCATCTTGAGGATGTCATTCCGCGGGTTGGAAGAACCGAAAAGTGAACCGCGGAGCTGCTTTTCGTACAGGGTCAGGTCGAAAAGCGACATGTCCACGCAGGTGTCGGCCGGGTGCGGGATCGCCGTCATCACCACCCGGCCACGCTTGCCCACCAGGCTCAGCGCCTGTCCGACGTAGGCACCCTCGGCCGATGATGTGGTCACCACGCAGACGTCGGCCATCGCGCCGCGGGTAAGGTCGGCGACCAGCGCCTGTGCTTCCTCGACCGTCGTTGCGCTGTGGGTGGCGCCGAACTCCACTGACCGGGTGCGCTTGTACTCAACCGGATCGAGCGCAATGATATTGCGCGCACCCGCAATCCGGGCACCCTGCACGGCGTTGATGCCGATGCCACCGACACCCATCACCACCACGGTGTCGCCGTCACGCGCCTCACCGGTACGCACGGCGCTGCCGTAGCCGGTGGTCACACCGCACCCGACCAGCGCCGCCTTATCGAGCGCGATATCCGGATCGACCTTGACCACCGAGGACATCGGCACCACGGTGTACTCCGAAAACGTTCCGAGCACACACATTTGGCTGAGGTCTTGTGCCCTGGCGTGGAAACGGAAGGTGCCGTCGAGTTGCGGTCCGGCCACGATCGCCGCACCCTGCACGCACAGGTTGCTCATGCCGCGAGCGCACGGCACGCAGCGCCCGCAGGCGGGAATGAAGCTCAGCACAACTGAATCGCCTTCGGCGACGTCGGTGACGCCGGGCCCTACGTCAACCACAACCCCGGCGCCTTCGTGACCGCCGACCACCGGCATCCGCATCGGCATGTCACCGGTGACCAGATGGTCATCGGAATGACACAGCCCGCTGGCGGTCAGCTTCACCAACACCTCGGCTGCTTTGGGGCCGTCCAGCTCGACCTCCTCGACTTCCCACTTCTGGTGCAAACCCCACAGCACCGCAGCTTTGGTCTTCATCGGATGGCGTTCCGCTCTGGTGTCCAGGTGGCGGGTAGGCGCTTGATGCCGTTGATGAAATTGGCGACCAGGAAATCTGGCTCGGGGGCCTCGATGTCGGGAATGCGGGTATATACCTCGGTCAGCAACGACTTGAGCATCGTGCGCGCGAGCGCGGCGCCCAGGCAGAAGTGCGGGCCGCCGCCGCCGAATGCGATGTGCGGGTTGGGGCTCCGGGCTATGTCGAAGGTGAACGGGTCGGTGAAGACGTCCTCGTCCCGGTTGCCCGAGGCGTACCACAACACCACCTTGTCGCCGGCCTTGATCTCCGAACCGCGGATGGTCACGTCCCGGGTTGCGGTGCGGCGCATGTGGATCAGCGGTGACGCCCAGCGCAGCACCTCTTCGACCGCGGTATCCACCCGCCCCGGAACGTCTTCCACCAGCCGCGCGCGCTGTTCGGGGAACTTGGAAAACGCGTGGATGGCATGAGCCGACGCGTGGCGGGTGGTGTCGTTGGCGGCCACGGCCAGCAGCACGAAGAAGGCCCGCAATTCGTCGTCGGTCATTTTCTTGCCGTCGAATTCGGCCTGCACCATCCACGTCAACAGATCGTCGCCGGGATTCGCCCTGCGCTCGGGGATGAGCAGTGAGGCTACCTCGTGCAGTTCCATCACCGCCCCGGCGAACAGCTCCAGGCCCGACTTGCCGGCGCAGACCTCGGGATCGGGCCACCCCAGCAGCCGCTGTGCGGCGTCGATGGTCTTGTCGTGGATGTCGCCCGGCGGCAGGCCGAAGAAGCTGCCGAAAATCCGGCCGGGCAGTTTGACCGACACCAACTCGACGAAATCCCCCTCGCCAAGGTGGGCCATTTCGGTGATCAGGTCGCGCGCGTGGCCGCGGATCCAACCCTCCAGCCGACGCATGTTGCGCGGCTTGAAGGCGTCCATCGTGATGCCACGCAGTTGGGTGTGGCGCGGGGCATCCATCGCGATGAACGATTGGGCCACCTCGATCATCTCCGGGGCGAAGTCCTCCATCGTGATGCCCTGTGCCGAGGAGAACACCTCCGGGTGCCGGCTGGCATACCGGATGTCCTCCATCTTCGTCAGCGACCAGAAGCCCTTGGTGTTGAGTTCGGATGGCAGCAAATCGGATTCGGCGGGCCTGCTCCACGGAACCGGGTTCTCCCGGCGCAACGTGGTGAAGGCTGCATCGCGCTCCTCCATGGACTTCGCCCAGAACGAACGGGCGGACAGGTCAATGTCCTTGTACGTCGTGGTCAGCGCGGTTGTCATTGAGAGTCCTTCCGTCCCGGCCGGTGGCGTAATTGATTCGGCCGTGGGCCTAATCACATGCTGGCCCCGCCGTGGGGGTAAAGGACCGGCGCGCGTGCCAAACCGTGGTCTGCGCGGGCCAATCACCGGGCCAAATATTGAGGACGCGTCATATCAGTCGGTGGGGATGACGAAGGTGGCGGCCAGCCCGCCGCCGTCCCGCGCTGAGAACGTCAGCCGGCCGCCCATCGCTTCAACGATCTGCTGCACGATCCACAGACCGAGCCCGGCGGTCCCGCGCTGTCCGCCGACGCTGACGAACTTCGCCGTCAGCTCGCCGAGGCTGGCGTCGGGTACACCGGGGCCCCGGTCCAGGACGGAGATCGTCAACTCGTTGCCGTCTCGCGAGCATGTCACATCGACGGGTGCGCCCCGTCCGTGCCGGCACGCGTTCTCCAGCAGATTGGTCAGGATGCGCCGCAGCCCCTGCGCGTTCACCACGACGGCGTGCACGTCATCGCTGACCGTCAGCCGCAATCGCGGCGGCTGCAAACCCACGGCGTCGGCGGCGACCGTGATCAACTCCGCGACGTCGACGCTGCGCACTCGGCCGGACGAGAACGTCGGGCGCCGACTGAGCGCTACGTCGCCGAGCGCATCCAGCATGTCGCCCAAGTGGCGGGCGTGCCGTTCGGCCAGCTGCAGGCCGGCTTCGCGATCGGTCTCCGACAGCCGCGTCGAGGAATCGGTGAGGGCGCGTGCCAAGGCCTCCAATGACGTCACCGGCGTGCGGAATTCGTGCAGCAGAACCTGAAGACCATCCTGTTGGGCTTCATACGAGCGCAGCAGCCGGGCCCGCAGGTCACGTTCCTCCTCTGCGGCGGCATGCTCGGCTTCCGCCTCGACGATGGCCCGCAGCCGCGACCGCTGCTCGCGTTCGGCCAGCGCCGACAGGCCGGCCCCCAGCACGGCGATGAATAGCAGGTACACCGCCCACCACACGCCCTGCAGCGTGCGCGAGGGCGCCACGACGGTATCGGGCCCGGTTGTCAGGGCGACCACGACGTAACCGGCGCCGAGGAGCACGGTGAGCAGCAGCGTCTCGGCGACCGACAACCGGGCGGCGGATGCGATCACCGCCAGCACCAGTACCACCGCGACCGGGCTGTGGACGCCGCCGGTGAGGACAATCAGGGTCAAGGTGAACGCAGAGTCAGTGGCCGTGAGCAACCACGCATAGCGGGTGCGGCGCACCTCCAGTCGAGGGTTCAGCAGCAGGGCGGCCGCATAGAGCATTGCCGCGACCAGTACCGCCGCGGTGGCGATGACATGTTCTCGGACCCAGTACGGCCCGACCACCAGCAAGACCGCAATCGATGCCACCACCGCGATCCGCACCGCCACGACGGTGCCCGCCAGCCCGTAATCGTCGGTGCCAGGCGCAAACGCCGAGCGGATACGATCCAGCGGTCCCACCCGCCCGACCATAGGGTTGGCGCTAGCATCCGGCAATGGCGAAAAAGCCCTACGTTGTGGTGATCGTGGACGATCACGAGCTTTTCGCCCAGGGCCTGGCGCTGCTGCTCAGCCGCGAGTGGGGCGAGCTGTTCACTGTCGGTGGGCAGACGACCTATGTCGAAGAAGCGGCCGAGCTGGTGGCGAAGACGAGCGCCGATCTGGCGATCATCGACCTGTCCATGCCGCCGCTGGGCGGTGTCGCCGCCATTCGGCACGTCAGGGCGCGCCATCCGGCGACCCGAATCCTGGCATTGTCGGGAACCGACGACTTAGGACTGGCCGAGGAAGCGCTGCGCGCAGGGGCCGATGGGTTTCTCCGCAAGACCGCCCGCCCCGAGGCGCTGGCGGGCCCGCTGTGGACGATCGCCGAGGGGCTGCGCGTCCTCGACCCCGCGGTGCTCGACGCTCTGCTCAGCAACACCCGCAAGCCGCCTGCCTCCTTGGTCGACAGCCTCAATGCCCAGGATCTGCGGCTGTGGGCGCTTCTGGCGGCCGGGATGGAGACCGTCGACATCGCCAAGCGGATGCTGGTGTCCGAGCGGACCGCCAAACGGATGGTGGCCGCCCTGTTGCACAAGCTCGGGGTCAGCAACCGCATCGCCGCCGCGGCTCTGGCCGGACAATACGGGTTCCTGGATGACCCGGCCGACGCCGGTCGGTCGCGCCGTCACGACTGAGCGAATCACGCGCCGATCTGGATTGCCTGCGCAGGACACATCGCCGCGGCGCGGACGACCGCGTCCCGTTGCTGCTCGGCCGGATTCGGATTTAGCAGTACGACCTGCCCGACGTCGTCGGGCAAGTCGAAGACATCCGGAGCCGCCAGGATGCATTGCCCATGGCCTTCGCACAGGCTGTAGTCGACGGTGATGTGCATGAGTGTCTCCCGGTTGAAATGCTGCTGCCGGCAAGTATTGCGCCGTATGTCGCCTCAGCGACGGCCCGTGCGCGCCAACGCTGGCCTGACCGTGCCAGAGGGCAGCACCGCGATCCCGGTGAACGCAACCCACGCTCGGCTGATGTTGGCGCGGGTTACGCCCGCAACACCGTCGAGCTGACCGACTTCATCTACCGCGGGCTCAACGGAAAGCGGGGGTAGGCTGCCAGCACGCATTTTGCCTTGCCTAACAACGACTTTCGAGGACCGATACCATACCCGGATGCGACGGTCTTCGAACGGCAAACCCGCAATCGGCGGATTACAGAACCTCGACAATGCCGCCGGGTGCGGAATCGACCAGTGCGGCGTCGAACGTGACCAGGCGCCCGCCGTAGCGCACGGCCAATGCGATCAGATGGCGGTCGGTAACCTGACGGTGGTTCGACACCGCGCCACGGTCGCCCCCCTTGCCGATCACTAGCGGCACGTCGTCGGACCAGAATGTATGCCCCGGCAGAGCGGTCATCGCTTCCAATTGAGCGATCGCAGTTGCCGGCGTGGTCGACACTTGCATCACTGCGCGATTGCTAGAAATCCGGACGTACCCGGTCTCGGTGATCGGTGTGGTGGCCCAACCTTTTGCCGAGGACTGCGCGAACCACCGCTGCGCCGCGCCGTGATGAACGTGGTTCGGCCAGCCCAGTGCGATGAGGACGTTGACGTCGAGCAGGGCGGTCACGCCTGATCCTCGAGGGCACGAGCGACATCTTCGGGTGTAATGACCGGCGCGTCCGGCGGGACCTGGAAGACCGGAAACCCGTCGACCTCGACAATCCCAACCGGGCGAAGCGACCTACGCGCCAGCTCAGAAATTACCGCGCCGACTGTCCGACCTTCCGTCCGTGCGATGCTGCGCGCATCTTCCAGAACATCATCATCAATCTGCAGAGTGGTGCGCATAGCATCATGCTAGCGAGATCCTGCTCTCGGTACCGCCCGAAACCGTCACGCTTCTTCGGTGACCACCCGCTTGGCGCCCTCGCCGTTCAGGGTCCCCAAAGCGGAAGCGTCTGGCGGAACCTCGAAGGCGGGAAAATCGGTCGCAACCGCGGCCGCCGCCGCATTCCGTTGGGCCTCAAGCCTCTTCAGCGCTTTCTCGGTGAACACCGACAACCCCAGGTCGGGGTTGTATCCGTGGATTTCTTTGACGTCGAGTTGGGCGAGGAAATAGATGATCTCCTTGGATACCAACTGACCCGGGACCAGCACCGGGAACCCGGGCGGGTAGGGCACCACGAACGTCGTCGACACCAGGGTCTTGCCCTCCCGAAGTCGCCGCCCGGCCGTGCCGATCAGCACGTACTCGCGGTCCGACTCTTCGTACCCGGCGTAGAAGGCAGCCCGCATGTCGCCGAACGGGCAGGCGTCGTCGGGCCGGAAGGCGACGTCGAAATGGCTGAAGTCGGGCAGGTGCGGCAGATCCTGGGTGATCTCCTCGACGCGGCGCTCGTGCAGCGCCCAGTCGGCCACGCTGGCCGCCTGCTTCTCCCGGTCGAAATCGGTGGCCACCCGACGCAGCACGTCGAGCAGATGGTGCACGCTCGACCAGGTGACGCCGATGGTGAAGATCAGCAGCACGCTGTTGATCGAGGTCTTGTTGATCTGGATGCCGAATCGGTCCATCAGGATCTTCTCGCGGAAGTCGTACCCGTTCATGCCGGTGTTGCCGAGGAACAGGGTGACCCGCGTCGGGTCCAGCACGAACTGATCGGAGCGCCAGGCCTCGTTCCACTCCGCCAGGGCCCCCTGCCTGACCTCGCGGTACGAGCTGACCGCGGACGCCCGGAACTCCTCGGGCACCAGGTCGGACTCGTCGAGGATGCGGAACCACTTGCTGATCAGCCGGTCCTTGCGGACGCGGTGCCGGAAAACCAGCGCCATGTCGTAGACCTGCCGGACCAGCTGAAAGCCCTCGATGTCGACCTGGCGACGCGCCAGGTCCAGCGACGCGAGAAGTTGCTGGTTCGGCGACGTCGAGGTGTGCGTCAAAAACGCCTCCCCGAACGCGTCGCGCGCACGGGCATTGAAATCCTGGTCGCGGACGTGGATCATCGACGACTGCCGAAACGCCGACAGCGACTTATGAGTCGAGTGCGTCGCGTACACCCGCACCCGCGCCCGGCCGGGGTCGGGCAGCAGCCGGTGCTCACCCCACTCCGACCGCGGGATCCCCTCCATCTTGGCGGCCCAATCCCGGTATTCCTCGGCGTATTCCCGCGACGCCAACGTCTGCGCGAGACGCTCCGCCGACACCATGGCGGTCCGCTGCCGGGCCCACGGCACGGCGGTGGCAAACGCATACCACGCCTCGTCCCACAGGAAGCAGATGTCCGGCTTGATCGCCAGCACTTCCTCCATGACTCGACGGGGGTTGTAGACGACGCCGTCGAAGATGCAGTTGGTCAGCAGCAGCATGCGTACCCGGTGCAGCTGCCCGGCCGCCTCCAGGTCCAGGAGCGCCTTCTTGATCGTGCGCAGCGGCACCGCCCCGTAAATCGCGAACTGCGGCAGCGGATACGCGTCCAGGTACAGCGGATAGGCACCGGCAAGTACCAGCCCGTAGTGGTGCGACTTGTGGCAGTTGCGGTCGATCAGCACGATGTCGCCCGGCCTGGTCAGCGACTGCACGACGATCTTGTTGGCGGTCGACGTGCCGTTGGTGCAGAAATAGGTGTGATCGGAGTTCCACGTGATCGCGGCCTTATCCATCGCTTTCTTGATGTTGCCGTGCGGATCCAGCAGCGAGTCCAGGCCACCCGAGGTGGTCGACGTCTCGGCCATGAAGATGTTGCGGCCGTAGAACTCTCCCATGTCCTGCAGCGACTTGGAGTTGAAGATGCTGGCGCCGCGTGCGACGGGAAGCGCGTGGAATTGGCCGACCGGTGCCGCCGCATAGGCGCGCAAGGCATCGAAAAATGGTGTGGCGAACCGGTTCCGCAAGCCCGCGAGAACCGTGCTGTACAGGTCGGTGACGTCGTTGAGCCGGTAGAACGTCCGGTCGTAGACGTCCGGCTCGTTGTCACTGCCGGCCGCGATCGACTCGTCGGTGAGCAGGTAGAGGTCGATGTGTGGCCGCAGCTCCCTGATCCACTCGCCGCATTCGACCCAGTCCTGGGCGCTGTCGTGGATGAGCGCCCCGGGCGCCGAGTCGCTGGGCCCGAGCAGCGTGTTCATCAGCGGCACCCGGTCGCGGGACCGCAGCGGCAGGTCGTGGCGAATGATCGCGGCCTGAATCTCGCCGTTCAACGCCACCGCCGTGATGGCGTCCTCCACGCTGGGGGCCACCAGGACCTCGAACTGGATGTCTTCGGACGGATCGCGCAGCGCCCGCAGGCTTTCGGCCAGGCAATCCGGGGCGGTGGGCGGCGCGTCGTCGGCGACCAACACGGTGTAGAACTGCTGCTTTTTGGCCTGGGCCACCAGCTCCTGGTCGGCCAGCGGCGACGAAGTGTCGAAAAGCGCTGTGCGGTCACCGTATTCGCCCAGCAGCCGGACCGCCAGCTGCAACTCCTCGGTGAGCCGCACCGTGGACAGGCTCTCCAGGTGGGCGCGGAAGGTCGCCAGGTTCTCGGCACCGGGATACAGCCAGTACCGCTCGTAGGCGCCGATGCGGTCCATTAGGCGCTTCACCCGGGCCACGTCGTGGGCGATGTCCAGCCCGGCGAGGTCGACCTCGGCGAGGTGACGGCACGCGTCGTCGAGCAGGTTCCACGTGTCGATCCGCGTGTAGGACGGGTTGGCTACGGCCGCCAGCGCGGAGACCCGAAGTCGTCGCGGGTGGGCACTGTGCTGAGTCATATCGTCGCCTGATTTCTTCTGGTGCGGGTGGTCGCCGTAGTGCAAACCGTAATTATCGCGCGCGGCCCGCGCGCCAGATCAGCGAGAGCGGCTATTTGTCTCCGAGCGGCGCTCAGCGCGGGAATGTATCCCTGCGGATTGCGAGGTCAGCTTTCCAGCTCGTCTTCGTCGAGCTCACCCTCCAGCTCCCGCCGATTGCTCCGATTTCCGAACGGGTTTTCCACCCACCGGAGCACGGGAAGATCCCAGCCGCGCGCCGGCAGCTCGGTGACGTCGGTCAGCGACCGCACCACGGCCTGCATCAGGCCCATGAGCGCGGCCATCAGCGGCAGCACCGGCTGCAGCGGCTTGGCCGCAGTCCGGACCGTGCTGATGCGGCGGGCCAGGATCAGCCGTTCGACCGAGTGATACAGCCAGGCGCCGACGCCCAGCGCGTATATCGACATCGCCGACGCGATGATGGTCAGGCCGTAGGCGGCGCACACGACGGCGCCGAGCACCACCGTCCCGGCCAGGAAGGCGGCGATGGAGACACGAAGTTCCAGGCGGTTCATGACGACCCCCCACGCACCGCTCGAGCGGCCGCACGAATCTGCGGCGTCACCAGCATGACCTGGCCCAGCACCCCGTTGACGAAACCCGGAGACTCGTCGGTGGACAGCTCCTTGGCCAGCTCCACGGCTTCGTCCACGGCGACCGGCTCCGGCACGTCGTCGGCGTACAGCAGCTCCCACACCGCGACCCGCAGGATGGCGCGATCCACCGCGGGCAGCCGGCCCAGCGTCCAGCCCTGCAGATGCGAGGTGATCAGGTCGTCGATGTGGGCGATGTGCTCGCCGACTCCCCGGGCGACGGCGACCGTATAAGGGTTCAGCGGCGCCACGTCCGGTTTGGCTTCGGCCAGCGCGGTACGGACCTCGACCACCTCGGGCGCGCTCAGACCGCGGGCGTCGGCCTCGAACAACAGGTCGACGGCACGCTTGCGGGCCTGATGGCGCCCTTTGATAGGTCGCGCGGGTCTCGCCCGTCTAGCCGGCTTTTCGTCAGCCATGGTCAGGCGTTGGCCCGTCCCAGGTAGCCGCCGTCGCGGGAATCCACCTTCAGCTTGTCGCCGGTGTTGATGAACAACGGCACCTGTATCTGCGCTCCGGTTTCCAGGGTGGCCGGCTTGGTGCCCGCACTGGACCGGTCGCCCTGCAGGCCCGGCTCGGTGTGGGTGACCTCGAGTTCGACGGTCACCGGCAACTCGAGGTACAGCGGCGCCCCGTTGTGGAACGCCACCTGCACCGGCAAGCCCTCGAGCAGGAACCGCGCGGCGCCGCCGACCAGGGAATCGGGCAGGTGGTGCTGCTCATAGTCCTGGCTGTCCATGAACACGAAGTCGGAGCCGTCGCGGTACAGGTAGGTGGTGTCGCGCCGATCGACGGTCGCGGTATCGACCTTGACGCCGGCGTTGTACGTCTTGTCGACCACCTTGCCGGACAGCACGTTCTTCAGCTTGGTGCGCACGAAGGCCGGGCCTTTGCCGGGTTTGACATGCTGGAACTCGACGATCTGCCAGAGCTGGCCGTCGATCACCAGGACAAGTCCGTTCTTGAAGTCGGCAGTGCTCGCCACGGTCGCTAAATCTCCTACAAAATCGCTGGTCATCTAGGGAACAGGTTTACACCCGATCTTGTCGCCCGACCCGCCAGACCTGGTGGAGTCTTGGGAGATAAGCCTGGTGGCCGCGAAAAAATCCCCGACCACCGTCAGCTCGTACCTGCGAGGCGTCAACCTCTACTTCCGGTGGTGCCGGGAAGCCGGGCATCCGCTACACCTTACCCGCGCACAGGTACAGCGCTATATGGCCGAGCTCACCGCCGCCGGCAAGGAAGCCAACACCGTTCGCCTACGTCAGGCCGCGCTGCGCGCGTTCGCGCGCTGGCTCGTCGAGTAAGACGAGCTTCCTGGGGACCCGCTGTCGGGTCTCAGGCCCCCGAAGCTGCCGCCCAATGTGGTGGCAGGGCTCACAGACGACCAGCTCCGCGATCTCATCCTGTGAGCAGACGGCGCGGGGCGCGCCTCCTGAGCAATTTCTGGGAGGCGCTGCCGGGCCCGCCAGCTATCTCAACCCGTCATTTCCGGCTGTGCCGAGCAGCCCGCCGGTGCCGCCGGTGCCGGGTTCACCCTCCGGCGCACCAGTCCCGGCATTGCCGCCGTTCCCGCCGGTGCCGATCAGCGTCCAGCTGCTACCGTTCCCGCCGCTACCGCCGGTCCCTGCGCCTGCGCCGCCCTCGCCGCCGGCACCGCCGTCGCCCAACAGCAGGGCGGCATGGCCGCCGTCCCCACCAGCCCCGCCGTTGCCGATCGCTGAGCTTCCGCCAGCCCCGCCGACCCCGCCGGGCCCAAACACTCCGTAGGCGTTGCCGCCGGTCCCACCGGCTCCGCCGGTGCCCGTCGAGCCGAAGACGCCGCCGGCACTGGTTCCGCCGGCTCCGCCGGCACCGCCGATGGCCAGCAGGCCGGCATTGCCGCCGGTGCCACCGGCCCCGCCGTTGCCGGTCGCTGAGCCTCCGCCGGTCCCGCCGTCCCCGCCGGCGCCGACCAGCGGACCCGCGGTGCCGCCGGTCCCGCCGGTCCCGCCGGTCCCGCCAGCGACGCCGTTGCAGAACCCCCCGTCCCCGCCGCCGCCGGCGTAGCCGGCGAGCAGGCCGCCGTCCCCGCCGGCTCCGCCGGCACCCCCGGCGCCGTAGCCGACTCCGCCTACCCCGCCGTGCCCGCCGCCGGCGCTGACCAGCCCGCTGAGCAGCCCGCCGGTCCCGCCGGCACCGCCGGTGCCTCCGTTGCCGTCTTCGGAGTTTCCGCCGGCCCCGCCGTTTCCGCCGCCGCCGAACAGTCCGCCGGCCCCGCCGTGGCCGCCGGTCCCGCCGTTGCCAAGCGGCCCGTATCCACCTTCGCCGCCGACCCCGCCGTCGCCGGACAGCAATCCGCCGGCCCCGCCGGCCCCGCCGTCCCCACCGCCGGAGATTGAACTTGCGCCGGCCCCGCCGGCACCGCCGGCACCCAGCAGCCCAGCGGGCCCGCCATTACCGCCCAGGCCAACGCCGCCCCCGCTCGAGCCGCCGGCGCCGCCGTCGCCCATCAACCATCCGCCGGGCGCGCCGTTTTGCCCAGATCCCGGGGCCGCGTTGGCGCCGTTGCCGATGAGGGGGCGCCCGGTGAGCGCCTCGACGGGGCCATTCACTGCGTTAAACACCGGCTGCAGCGGCGAGGTGGCGCCGTTGTGGCCGGAGCTACCGATGGGGCCGCCAAATGCGCCGTTGCCGCCGTTGCCGGGGGTGCCGATCAGCGCGGCGTTGCCGCCGTCGCCGCCGGAACCACCGTTCTCTCCGCCGGCGCCGCCGGCACCGCCGTCGCCCACCAGCAGGCCGGCGGTGCCGCCAGCCCCGCCGGTACCACCGTTCACTCCGCCGGCGCCGCCGGCACCGCCGAATCCGAACAGGACGGCGTTGCCGCCCATCCCGCCGGCCCCGCCAGTGCCGCCGCCGAGTCCGCCGGCACCGCCGGCACCGCCGGCGCCGAGCAGCAGACCCGCGTTGCCGCCGACTCCGCCGGCGCCCCCGGTGGTGCTGGCGCCGGTGGGCGCGGCGGATCCGCCGTCCCCGCCTGCGCCGCCGGCGCCGAGCAGCAGGCCCGCGTTGCCGCCGGCTCCGCCGGCGCCCCCAGTGATGGGGCCGTATCCGCCGGTCCCGCCGTCCCCGCCGGGGCCGAGCAGGCCGGCGTTGCCGCCGGTCCCGCCGGCGCCCCCGACGCCAATCTCGGTGAATCCGCCGGCCCCCCCGTGCCCGCCGCCCGCACCGATCAGCCCGCTGAACAGCCCGCTGGTCCCGCCGGTGCCGCCGGCCCCGCCGTTGCCGAGAAGTGAGCCCCCGCCGGCACCACCGGCCCCGCCGCCGCTGAGCAGCAGGCCCCCATTGCCGCCGTGTCCACCGGCCCCACCGACCCCGGCGGGCGCCGTGCTCAATCCACCCGCGCCGCCAGCCCCGCCGAAGCCGAACAGCGGGTCGCCGGTCCCGCCGGCCCCGCCGGCCCCACCGTTGCCGGTCGAGGAGCTTCCGCCGGCGCCGCCGGCCCCGCCGGGGCCCAGCAGCCCAGCGTCACCGCCGTTGCCGCCGGCCTGGCCGGTGCCGGGCGCGCCGGAGCCGCCGGCGCCGCCGGCGCCCAACAGCCACCCACCGGGCGCGCCGTTTTGCCCGGTCCCCGGGGCCCCATTAGCGCCGTTGCCGAACAGCGGGCGTCCCGTCAGGTCCTTCACCGGCGAAAACACCGCCAGGCTCTGGACGCCCTGCACCACGGCCTGCAGCGGCGAGGCGTTGGCCGCCTCGGCGGCCGCATACGCGCTGCCCGCGCTGTTCAGGGCCTGCACGAACTGAGCATGGAAAGCCGCCGCGTGAGCGCTGAGCACCTGAAACCGCTGGCCGTGGCTGGAAAACAGCGCCGCAGTCGCCGCCGACACCTCATCGGCGCCCGCGGCCAGCACCCCCGTGGTCCGAGCCTCCGCGGCCGCGTTGGCTGCGCTGAGCGCCGACTCGATAGCCGCCAAATCCGATGCCGCGGCCCTCATCATCCCCGATGCCGCGATCACATACGACATGTCGATCCGCCCCTCCTATTGCACGACCCAGCATCGCCCGAAACGACGCGCCTGGCTGCAGAAGTCGATTACTTAATGGCCCTGGTGCCTTGCCGAGTTGTCGGCCAGGCGGCCGGATGGGCGGCGATCATCGCCATGGAGCACCCGCCGCTGACCACGTTTTACCAGGTCAGCGCACCGGGCTAGCTAAGTCAGAATCGCCAGTTCCTTCGGGAACCGGGTCAGCAATTCCGGGGTCATCCCGGCGGTTCTAGGTGTTCTGGGCGTCTGTGGTGTTGGTGTAGAGGCCACTACCAGGGTGTCCTCGATGCGGACACCGCCGCGGTCGGGTAAATAGACGCCGGGCTCCACGGTCACCACCGAGCCCGCCAGCAGTGTGCCGGCGGATCTGGCTCCGATTCCCGGCGCTTCATGGATCTGCAGGCCCACGCCGTGTCCCAGACCGTGGCCGAACCGCTCTCCGTAGCCCGCGTCAACGATCAGCTGGCGCGCCGCGGCGTCCACATCGCGTAGGCCGGCACCCGGCTGCAACGCCTCCCGGCCGGCCCGCTGCGCCTGGGCGACCAGCTCATAGATCTCCAGCTGCCAGTCGGCGGCCGGGCCGAGGATGAAGGTGCGGGTCATGTCGGAGTGGTAGCCGGCGACCAGCGCGCCGAAGTCGATCTTGACGAAATCGCCCGCCGCCAGCACCGCATCGGTGGGCCGGTGGTGCGGGATGGCCGAATTCGGCCCCGCCGCGACGATCGTCTCGAACGACACCGCGTCGGCGCCGTGGTCGAGCATCAACGATTCCAGCTCGCGGGCCACCGCGCGTTCGGTTCGGCCGGGCCGCAGACCGCCGCGCGCCAGCAGGCCGGCAAGCGCGGCGTCGGCCGCCTCGCAGGCCAGCCGCAGCAGCGCCAGCTCCCCGGCATCCTTGACCTCGCGCAGCGCCTCCACGGTCCCCGGGGCACGCACCAGCTGGGTGGCCCCGCTTGATGCGGCGCCCGCCGTCGGGTGAACTTGATGCCGCTCTTCCAGCTCGCTGGTCAGGGCATCCAGGCCGTCCACCGTGACGACATGGCTCTCGAAGCCGAGCCTGCGCACGCCCTCGTCGGCGGCGCGACCGGCCAGGTAGGGCCCACAGGACCGGTTGATGACGACCTCAAGGCCGGGGGCTTGCTGCGCGGCCTGAGTGCGATAGCGGCTGTCGGTGGCCAGCACGGGGCCGCGATCGTCGGCGAACACCAGCAACGCGCCGTTCGACCCGGTGAATCCGGATAGATATCGGACGTTTGTCAGGTCCGTGACCAGCATCGCGTCCAGCCCGGAGGCAACAATTTGGGTCTTGAGATTGTCTCGACGCTGGGAATGTGTCACGACCCTTGACGCTACTCGCTACGCTGGTGGGCCATGAGGACCTGGATGAAGCGTGGATTGGTGTTCGCCGCCGCGATGGTCGTGCTCCGGCTGATTCAGAGTGCGCTGATCAACGCATTCCAGACAGCGGCCGGTTTGATCAGTCTGGTGCTGCTGGCGATCTTCATCGTCGTGGCAGCCGTGTGGGGTGTGCTCGACGGCCGTGCCGATGCCTCGGCGAATCCCGATCCGGACCGCCGCGCGGATCTCGCGATGACCTGGCTGCTGGGCGGCCTGGTCGCGGGCGTGATCAGCGGCGCGGTGTCGTGGATCATCTCGCTGTTTTACTCGGGTCTGTACACCGGGGGCGTGGTAAACGAGGTGACGACGTTCGCGGCCTTCACCGCTCTCATCGTCTTCCTGCCCGGAATCGTCGGAGTGGCGGTCGGCCGCTGGCGAGTGGACAGGCAGCTCGAGAAGGAACCGGTGCGACACCACGGCCTTGCCGCGGGCCCAGAACGGGCGGATCGCGACGTGTTCGCCGCCGTGCGCGACGATGAGAGCCCGACCCGCGAGGCTACCGCCACACACGAACAGACCCGGGCAGCGCCCACGGCGGTGGCCACGGCCGAACGTGACGAGCCAACCGAAGTGATCCACACCTCGAAGCACGAGGCACGCACCGAGTCCATCGCCGAAAGCGATGCGCCCACCGAAACGATCAAACTGCCCACCAGCGAGGGCAAGACCGACGTGATCCGGACGTATGACCCCGACCAAACCAAGACGGACACGCCGAAGAAGGACTAACAGCTGCAGCAGCTTTGGTCGTCGGCGTGGGCGGGTGTACGCCCGCGAGTGCAAACTTGGCAACGTCCGGATCGGCACGATGTTGCCGGTGCCGACGAACGAGTTGACCGGACCCGCATGGGTCATCAATTTTCACCAAGACCCATTGGCGCGCTCGTCGCGCGTTTGACCTGTCGGCTCCCCGGGCAGGTGGCTGGTCCGCGTTTGTTCGACGCGCCTAACTCACTGACGCCGGGTTGGGACCACCGACTGTATTGGATCAGCGGGCTGGCCACTGACGGCTAGCCCAACATAGGCAACACCGGCAGGGCGGCGCTTGGAGGCGCATTGCCAACGCCCGGTCGGTGGGGCCGGAGATTGATTCCCTCCGGCCCAAACAAACTCGCGGGCGGTCCCCCCTTGTCTCCGCCCGCGTAGTGCGCCGCTGACTCTTCAGCAGCGTGCGCACCGAACGCCCCCACCTTGGTTGTCTTCCTTCCAGCCAGGGTGGGGGCGTTTGTGGGTTGTGCCAGTTGTGCCAGTACCGCGCCAGCGCCGCCGAAGCGGCCGACTGGGACGCCCGGCAATGGTTGATCGACAACGACCTCTGGGACGACAGCGTCGGCATGCCGCCCGAGATGTACGACCGGGCAGCCGACACGCCGCGCCCAGACGCCGATGCAAACAACTATCGATGTTCGATCACCGACACCGTGCTGGCGTTGAAGTTGGTCACGTAGACGGTGTGGGTGCCCGGATCCACCGCCAGGTCGACCGGGCCGTTGCCGACGGGCACGGTGGCGGTGACCGTCGAGGCGTCGATCACCGACACCGTGCCGGGCGCGGATGCTGGCGTCGTTGTGAAGTCGGTGACGTAGACGGTGTGGGTGCCCGGGTCCACCGCCACCCCGCCCGGGTTCTTGCCGACGGGCACGGTAGCGGTAACCCTATAAGTCGGACTACTCGGCGGCGCAGCCGAGCCGGAACTCGTCGCCGGACCCGAACCTCCGGACGGACCCCGACATCCAGATAGGAGCACGGCCAACACGACGGCAGCGATGACCGCCAGCACGCCGGTGAGCACCGGTATCGGCACCAGCCGTCAGCGCTTTCGGGTTGGTTGATCATCGGCGCTGGCGGTCATATGCGCTCTCCTGGTCGTCTTTTGTTCTTTTGCAGTGTGCGCAGGCACCTACCCGCGAGATGCGTGTTCGTCGAGTTCGTTGTAGTCGAGCAATCGGACCAGCCGGTGCAGGTGCCCGAGCGCGTCGCTGATCTGATCGGCCAACTCGCGGGCACGGGCGGTGCCGCGCCGGTCAGCGGATGGCGGGCCGGTCACGCCAGTCAGGGGAATATCCGCAGCTCCGGGCATGTGTTTCGCGGGTGTATCTTCCAACGATTGCCGTCCCGTCGGGCAACTGTGTGTCGGCCCACCCGCCGAGACGCTATTGCATGAAAGTTGCATGGTCACTAGTAAGCCAGTCTATGCATATAGTCTGAGCTGGTAAAACTCTGGTGCGCGGTACTGGGATTGAATCAGTTGGCGCTTACGGTAGCCAAGTCAGCTTAGAGGTTAGTTTGATGACTTATTACCAACGTGAAAGATATTGTGCGGTCCGTGCCATCTGCCTTGGCACGTCAACTTGATGTCGACTCGACTCCTAGGATCCGACCATTGCCCCAGCGCCGCTCACGGCGCGTTCGGCATGTTCTCCGGCGACTTCTTCCGAATCAAACTTCGGCAATTCGCGGGTGTTGCGTAATTCCGTCCACGCAGCCACATCGTCGCCCAATATTGTATTTAACGCTGTCATCGCCTCGTCCGCCAGCTCGTCTTTATCTTTGCAGTTAATTGCCCGCATGCGATAAATGCGTTCAATCTCCGCAAGGTGCGAACACGCAACGGTCCGTCGCACCCACAATTCGCGGTGCTTAACGAGTCCATCCCAAGCCGCAACTACTGTGAGTAGACCGGATATTCCGGTCGTGATGAGCGCAATCCATGGCAGACCCCATAGAGCGGTCATCGCCCCAAGGACGGCAATCAGGCCGTTGCCACCAGCAACTCCGACAACGACGGACTTTGCTCGACGCTTCTCCCCCGCGCGCACCCGCGCGTACTCTTCGACAAAAAATCCGATGTAGTAGAGTGCCACCGACAAGCGGTCCTTCGCATCCTCACCCGTCGGAATATCAGGATCATTTATGCCGCTGTGCCGGCTTCTCCGATCCACAGGAGGCCCTGATTGGACAGTTGCACCACTAGAGTCGTTGCTCATTCGGGCATATTACCGCCGGATGGCCCCTGTCCTATTTGCTATCCCAGGCATGGGTGCGGCCGTCTCGCCGATGGCGATCTCATCCGGCTCGATCGCGCACATCTCGTATTCCTCGGGCTTGCCGAATGACCCGAACGCAGCCTGGCCCCAGCGGCAAGGGGATAGCCGAACCTTGCTTTCAGGTCCCTCATGACTGGCGCGGTGCAAGTCGGAATCGTGCGCTCTGAAAGCCTCGAAGAATTCAGAAGGTGGGTCGAGGGCATCCCTCCACCATCACCGGGGCAGAAGGCCGACGAAGCTGGCCCCGACAGCGGCCACACCGCCGACGTCGTCGCCGGGGTGGCCGGTGACAGCAGCACCGACGACGACGACCGGTCGTGACGTATCACCTAAAGTGTCCTTCGACAAATCGCTATCAAACACCTACGAAAGACTTCCCGTCACGGACGTAGTCTGTGCCGCATGAATCCGGACGAGCGGCGGCGCCGCGCGGCCTACCACGAGGCAGGTCACGCTGTGGCGTCGGTGAGGCGCGGCGGGTACGTCATATACATAGACCTTTCGAAGGCGGCGGAGGAGGAGCAGGAAACAACACTGACGACAAGCTCGCCAACAAAGCGTTCATGATTTGGGCCGGGCCGTGGGCGCAGGCGCGTTAGGAGGGTAACTGCACCGTTGGCCGAATAATGGAGATCTTCCAACAGCAAAGTTTCGTTGATTGGCCCGTCTACGAAGAGCGATTTGGCAGGAACGTGCGCGACTGGGCCACAGCAGCGGATTTTGCAAACCATGATCGTCGCCCGATGCCCGAAAACCCGCCCGCTGTAACTCCGCCCGATCCGGGTTGGGACGTGGAGCTGGCGGAGGCGTGGCCCGAGATAGAACAACTGGCAAAGAGCCTGCTGAACCGTGAACAGGAAATCGAGCTTAGTAACGGCCAACGGCTAGTCCAGAAGACGCGCGATTACTGGTGGGACCCCGACCCACCGAGTGTTGACGACGACGAAGAGAGCTAAGCGGCCCAGGTCCGGGGGCAGCGGGACGGTGTCGTCGGTGTCCATAGTGTGTCTCTTTTGAATGTATTTCACGCAATCGCTAGCAGCACCGCAGGAAGCCGCTCAAAGGCAAGCCAAGAAAGCTGGCCGCGCTGGAGTCGCTGCATCGGGTGTGGCCGTCGGCGCGGGGAAGGGTGGCTGTGGAGTCGACGACCGCCCGGAAGTAGTAAAGGCAGTAGCCGTCTTGCCTGTTGGCGAAGGGGCTGGCTGCGTATGGTGAGCCCGGTGGAGGGCACGCCGTTCGGGCGTTATCGCCTTATCGAGTTGTTGGGCCGCGGCGGCATGGGCGAGGTGTGGCGGGCCTACGACACGGCGGCCAACAACCGAACTGTGGCGATCAAACTGCTGCCGCCCCTGTTGGCTCAGGACGCCACGTTCGTGCAGCGGTTCCGCCGGGAAGCCGATGCGGCCGCGCAGCTGAACAACCCGCACATCATTCCCATCCATAACTACGGCGAGATCGACGGCCGGCTGTATGTCGACATGCGGCTTGTCGAGGGCCGCGACCTGCAACAGGTGTTGGCCGAGGGGCCGATGGAGCCGGGGCGGGCGGTGCGCATCATCGAGGGGGTCGCCTTGGCCTTGCACGCCGCCCACAAAGTCGGTCTGGTGCACCGCGATGTCAAGCCGTCCAACATCCTGCTCGATGAGAACGATTTCGCGTATCTAATTGATTTCGGCATCGCCCGCGGCGCCGACCAGACCGGTCTCACGGGCACCGGCGCCATCATCGGCAGCTGGCCCTACATGTCCCCGGAGCGGCTTCGAGCCGGCCAGGTCGACGCCCGCGCCGACATCTACGCGTTGGCGTGCGTGCTCTATGAGTGTTTGACCGGCAGCACGCCTTATCCCGGAGATAACTTTGAACAGCAAATGACCGCGCACTTGATGGAGCCGCCGCCGCGCCCGTCGAGCACCGATCCCAACGTGCCTGCAACGTTCGATCCGGTGATCGCCACCGGCATGGCCAAAGACCCCGGACACCGGTATGCGACCACGGTGGAGTTGGCCAGCGCCGCCCACGACGCCATCACCACGCCGCTGGCACCACCCAGCGAACCCACCCTGCTCGGCGACGCGGCCCCAACGACGCCCGCACCCGCGCCCGCCCGCCCTGCCAAAAAGGTGCCACCCCCGCCCACACCAAAACCGGCGCGGAAACAGTCAGCCAAAGCGACCCAACCCGCGACCCAACAACGCCCACCCGGCCGGCCGGCTGTCCCACAACCCCGACCCGCCGACCGCCCGCCACCCGACACCGGTACCCCGCCACAGCAGCCGTGGTGGCGCCGAGGCGCCATCGTGATCCCGGTTGCCCTGTTGACGGTGGCCGTCATCGCCGCCATTGTCATCACCAGCCAGCAGCGCAAGAACTCGAATGGCCCTCAGATCACGCTGCCCACCAGCCAAACCCAAACCGCGCGACCCGCATACGGTCCTCAAGTCACGCTGCCGTTCACCGGCCTCAACGGCCCCAGGGGTGTGGCGGTGGATGCCGCCGGCGACCTCTACGTCGTAGACGCGGGCAACATTCGGGTGCTGAAACTGGCGGCCGGGTCGAGCAGCCAGGACGTGCTGCCGTTCACCGGGCTCACCGCCCCCTACGGTGTGGCGGTGGACACCGTCGGCAACGTTTACGTCGCCAGCCCTTTCACCGCCGACGTGGCCGGCAACAATCGGGTGCTGAAGCTGGCGGCGGGCTCGACCACCCAGAGCGTGCTGTTCACCCTCCTCTTCGGCCCCTACGGTGTGGCGGTGGACACCGCCGGCAACGTCTACGTCGCCGACCACGGCAGCGATGGGGTGCTGGAGCTGGCGACGGGCTCGGCCACCCAGAGCGTGCTGCCGTTCACCGGCCTGAGCGCCCCCGTCGGTGTGGCGGTGGACACCGTCGGCAACCTCTACGTCACCGACTGGGGCAACAATCAGGTGGTGAAGCTGGCGGCGGGCTCGGCCACCCAGACCGTACTGCCGTTCACCGGGCTCAACGCCCCCTTCGGTGTGGCGGTGGACACCGCCGGCAACATCTACGTCACCGACCGTGACAACAATCGGGTGGTGGAACTGGCGGCGGGCTCCACCACGCAGACGGTGCTGCCGTTCACCGGCCTCAACACCCCCTGGGGTGTGGCGGTAGATGCCGCCGGCAACCTCTACGTCACCGACACCAAAAACAATCGGGTGGTGAAACTGCCTGTGGGGTGATGCGCCGCACGGCAAGGCTGCAGGGCCAGTCCGACCGAGGCAACGCGGAAGACCAAGCGCTGCGGACTTCATCCACGACGACCACTACCGGACACACCGCCGCATCAGGGCCCGCGTCGAACACGTCAGCGCCCGGCTCAAGGACCGGGCAAATACTGCGCCAATGCCGCCGACGCGGACAGGCCATCAACCATACCCCCCAAATCATCGCCGGACTCTGGAACCTAAAGACCAACAACCCATTACGGGTCATCTCCTAGCGGCCGCCTGAAACGGCGTGAAACGCCTTAAGACGCGTTAGCGGCCAGGTAGCGCAGGGCCAGCAGGTAACCCTGGACTCCCAGCCCGACGATCACTCCGGTCGCGATCGGGCTGAGGTAGGACTGGCGCCGAAACTCCTCGCGGGCATGCACATTGGAGATGTGCACCTCGATCAGGGGCGCGGTAAGTTCCGCACAGGCGTCGCGCAGCGCGACCGACGTGTGGGTAAAGCCGCCGCCGTTGAGGATCACCGGTTCGCCGGCGTCGGCGGCCTGATGGATCCAGTCCAGCAGTTGAGCTTCGCTATCGCTTTGCCGCACAACAGCTTTGAGTCCAAGCTCGGCGGCCTCCCGCTCGATCAGGGCGACCAGCTGGTCGTGGGTGGTGCTGCCGTAGACACCGGGCTCGCGCCGGCCCAGCCGGCCCAGGTTGGGGCCATTGATGACATGCACCGTGACGTGCACCGTCGTCGGGCCCGTCACGACGCATCCCGTTCGGACGCAGCAAGTCCCGAGTAAGCGGCGGCCAGCAGCGACGGGTCCGGTCCCGACAACCGGCCCGGCTTGGCCAGCCCGTCGAGGACCACGAACCGAAGCACCCCGGCCCGGGTCTTCTTGTCGCCGGCCATGTATTCCAGCAGCTGCGGCAGTGCGTCGGCGTCGTAGCTGACCGGCAGGCCGAGCGACGTCAGGATGCTGCGGTGCCGCTGCGCGGTGGCGTCGTCCAGCCGCCCGGAAATCCTGGCCAGCTCGGCCGCGAACACCAGGCCCACCGACACCGCGGCGCCATGGCGCCACCGGTAGCTCTCCCGGCGCTCGATCGCGTGCCCCAAAGTATGGCCATAGTTCAGGATTTCGCGCAGTTCCGACTCCTTCTCGTCGGCGCCGACGACCTCGGCCTTGACGGTGACCGCCCGCCGGATCAGCTCGCGGAGCACGTCGCCTTTCGGGTCCATGGCGGCCTGCGGGTCGGCCTCGATGAGGTCCAGTATTACCGGGTCGGCGATGAATCCGGCCTTGACGACTTCGGCCATGCCCGCGACGATTTCGTTGCGCGGCAACGTTTCCAGAGTCGCCAGGTCGGCCAGTACGGCAAGCGGCTGATGAAACGCGCCGACCAGGTTCTTGCCCGCCTCGGTGTTGATCCCGGTCTTGCCGCCGATGGCCGCGTCGACCATGCCGAGCAACGTGGTGGGCACGTGCACGATGGACACGCCACGCAGCCAGGTGGCCGCCGCAAAACCGGCGACGTCGGTGGCGGCCCCGCCGCCGAGGCTGACCAGGACATCCTTACGGCCGATTCCGATGCGGCCCAACACTTCCCAGATGAATCCGACGACGGGCAGCTCCTTGCCGGCCTCGGCGTCGGGGATTTCGATGCGGTGCGCGTCGACACCCTTGCCGGCCAACTGGTTGCGGATCGCCTCCGCGGTCTGCGCCAGCACCGGTTGATGCAGTATCGCGACCCGGTGCCGGCCGGACAGCAGTTCCTCCAGCTCGCTGTCCAGCCCGGTGCCGATCAGCACCGGGTACGGCGGGTCGACGGCCACCTGCACGGTGACCGGCCCGGTGTTCTCTGTCATGTGGTCGCCTGGGTGGGAGTGGGGGCGTGGTCCTGCAGCCGCGACACGATGTAGCGGACCACGGCTCCGGGATTACGGCGGTTGGTGTCCACCCGGATGGTCGCGACGCGCCGGTACAACGGAATCCGTTTCGCCATCAGGGCACGGAATTTCTCGGCGCGGTCTCCTCCCGCAAGCAGCGGCCGAACGGCGCTGCCCCCGGTGCGCCGCACGCCTTCCACCGCGTTGATCTCCAGATAGACGACCGTGTGGCCGGCCAGCGCCGCACACACCCCGGGGCTGGTGACGGCGCCACCACCCAGCGACAGCACACCGTCGTGGGTGGCCAGCGCCTCGCGCACCACGGCCTCTTCGATGCGACGGAACTCCTGTTCCCCGTCGGTGGCGAAGATGTCGGCGATGGTCCGGCCGGTCTGCAACTCGATCACCGCGTCGCTGTCGAGCAGGCTGACCCCGAGCGCCTTGGACAGCCGCCGCCCGATGGTGGACTTGCCCGAGCCCGGCAATCCCACGAGTACCGCCTTGGGTGCCATGCCGGTCAACCTGACGCCCGGGCCGCGGGGGCTTCCCGGTCGGCGACCGCACGCAGGTACGCCGCGATGTTGCGCCGGGTTTCGGTCAGCGAGTCGCCGCCGAACTTCTGCAGCGCCGCGCGGGCCAGCACCAGCGCCACCATGGTCTCGACGACGACGCCGGCGGCCGGCACCGCACACACGTCGGAGCGCTGGTGGATCGCGACGGCCTCACCGCCGGTTGCCATGTCCACGGTGGCCAGCGCCCGCGGCACGGTGGAGATCGGCTTCATCGCGGCGCGCACCCGCAGCGGCTGGCCGTTGGTCATGCCGCCTTCCAGGCCGCCCGCCCGGTTGGTCGAGCGGACGACGCCGTCGGGGCCCGGGTACATCTCGTCGTGGGCCAGGCTGCCGCGGCGGCGCGCGGTCTCGAAGCCGTCGCCCATCTCGACGCCCTTGATCGCCTGAATGCCCATCACGGCCGCCGCCAGCTGGCTGTCGAGGCGATTCTCGCCGCTGGTGAACGATCCCAGCCCGACCGGCAGGCCCAGCGCCACCGCCTCGACCACCCCGCCGAGGGTGTCGCCGTCCTTCTTGGCGGCTTCGATCTCGGCGATCATCGACTTTTCGGCCCGCTCGTCGAACGCGCGCACCGGGCTGGCGTCGATTGCGGCCAGGTCTTCGGGCCGCGGCGGCGGACCGTCGTAGGGCTCCGACGGGCCGATGGAGATCACGTGTGAGAGCACCTCGACACCCAGGGCCTGGCGCAAGAACGCGCGCGCGACCGTCCCCGCGGCGACACGAGCGGCGGTCTCGCGGGCGCTGGCCCGCTCCAGCACCGGCCGGGCGTCGTCGAAGCCGTACTTGAGCATGCCCGCGTAGTCGGCGTGGCCGGGCCGCGGGCGGGTGAGCGGCGCGTTGCGCGCCGAGTCGGCCAATTCCGACGGGTCGACCGGGTCGGCGGCCATCACGGTTTCCCACTTCGGCCATTCGGTGTTGCCGATCTCGATGGCGATCGGCCCGCCCAGCGTGACGCCGTGGCGTACGCCGGACAGCATGGTCACCGCGTCGCGCTCGAAGGCCATCCGGGCACCGCGGCCGTAGCCGAGCCGGCGGCGGGCCAACTGATCGGCGATGTCGGTGGAAGTGATCTCCACACCGGCGACCATGCCTTCGACCACGGCCACCAACGCGCGGCCGTGCGACTCCCCGGCGGTGATCCAGCGAAACACGTGACCATCTTCCCACGTGCCGCTCGTCATCTATCGATGATGTACTGCTGGCCCGTGCGCAGGCCGCGCTCGGTGCTAGCGGGCTGAAGGACACCGACGCGCAATCGCCGGGCCGGCGCCACTCTAACGTGACGCTCGTGGGCCGGTGCCACGCTAGCGTGACGCTCGGGCGCTCAGAAAGCCGCCGGCCCCGCCGCGATCGCGGTGGCCAGGCACATCGACGGCCCGTGCGGCACGGTGCGCACGCCGGCGCCGCCGACAATCCGGGCAAGCACGCCGCACAGCGCCGTCAGCAGCGGCGCGGCCACGGCGGCCAGAAACCACACTTCGACGCCGAAACAGCCGGCCAGCCCGCCCAGGCCGATCGCCAGCTTGACATCGCCGGCCCCCATCGCCGCCGGGGACACCAGGTGCACCACCAGATACGCCCCGGTCAGTGCGACCGCTCCGGCCAGCGCCGGCACGCCGCGGCCGGCGAAGCCGGCGACCAGCAGGATCACCGCCGCGCCGGGCAACGTCAGCGCGTTGGGCAACCGGCGTTGCCGGAGGTCGTAGCAGCTCAACGCTGCCAGCCAGACAAGCGCCACGGTGGCCATTCCGATCCGCATGCCGGCGCACATGCAGGGGCAGGTTAATCCAAAGCCGCCAACGCGCAAGTCATCGCTTCTCGGGGCGCGGGTAACCCGGTGAATTGCTCCACCTGCGCGAATGCCTGATGCAGCAACATCTGCAAGCCGCTGATCACCCGGCCACCCGCGGCGGCGACCGCGGCGGCCAGCCGGGTCGGCCACGGGTTGTAGACCGCGTCCAGCAGCACCGGGACGGCGGCGAAGGTTTCGGCATAGCGGGCAGCCACGTCCGCCGGGAGGGTGCTGACCAGCACGTCGGCGGCCGCTACCTCGTCGGCCAGCCTGCCGTTGTCCAGGCCGCAGAACCGGGTCGCCACCCCGATCTGCGTGCCCAGGTCCACCAACCGGGCCGCCTTGTCCGGATTGCGCGCCACGACCGTAATGCCGGTCACGCCCAGTTGAGCCAACCCCACCACGACCGCCGGCGCGGTGCCGCCCGACCCGCACACCAGGGCGCGTCCGGACGCCCGCCCCAGGTCCTGACCCAGTGCCGGGCCCAGGGCTCCCACGACGCCGTCGACGTCGGTGTTGTCGGCCCGCCAGCCGCGCGAGGTCCGCACCAGTGTGTTGGCCGACCCCACCTGGGCCGCCCGTGCGGTGTGCTCGTCGGCGAACCGCAGGGCGGCGAACTTGCCCGGCATGGTCACCGATACGCCGACCCACTCCGGTCCGAACCCGCCCACCACGCCCGGCAGCTGCGCGGCCGTGCACTCGATGCGCTCGTAGGTCCAGTCGTGCAGGCCCAGCGCACTGTAGGCCGCCAGGTGCAGTTGCGGGGACTTGGAATGCGCGATCGGCGAGCCGAGAACGGCCGCCTTTCTGGGCGCCCCCCTGGATTTGGCCGAGCTAGCGCGGCGTGCTGTCGAGGACACCGTTGCGCCTAGCCAGCTCGATATTGGCCAAATGCTGTTGATAATTGCTGGTGAACAGTGTCGTCCCCTGGGCGTCGATGGTGACGAAGTACAGCCAGTCACCCGGCTCGGGATGCTCGGCGGCGCGCAGCGCATCGATGCCGGGTGAACCGATCGCGGTGGCCGGCAGTCCCTGGGATACATACGTGTTCCAGGGCGTCCGCTGGGCACGGTCGGCGTCGCTGGTCGCCACCTCCCGGCGGTCCAGCGGATAGTTCACGGTCGAGTCGAATTCCAGCGTGTGGTGGATGTGCAGGCGGTTGTAGATGACCTGCGCGACCTTTGCGAAATCCTGCGAATTGGCTTCCTGCTGCACCAGCGACGCGACCACCAAGATGTCGTAGGGCGACAGGCTCAGGGACCGGGCGGTGTCGACCAGCGCGGATTGCGTGTACTCGGCGGCGCCGGCGGTGATCAGGCTCGCCAGGATGCTCTGCGGCGAGGCCGAAGGATCGACGTTGAAGGTCCCGGGTGCGATGAGACCCTCGATCCGACGATGGTCGTTGGCCAGCTCGGTCACCGGCTCGACCGCCCAGGCCGGCACCGCCAACGTCGCGGGCGTGCCGCCGGCCGCCGCCTTGCGTAGATCGTCCACCGCGACGCAGCGGTGGTCGCCGTCGAGATCCACGCAGGTGGCCCGGGAGATCAGCGTCAGGATTCCCGGGTTCACCACGTTGGTCTTCATGTCGGTGGTGTCGTCGAGCTGTCGTCCCTCCGGGATGACCAGCTTGCCCACCCGGTTTTTCGGATCGGCCAATCGCGCGACGGCGTTGGCCGCCGGGATTACGGTGCGCGTCCGGTAGAAGCCCGGCTGGATGGACGCGATCGCCGAGTTGCCGTGCGCGGCGGCGACGAATGCCCGAACCGTCGCGACCACACCGTGGTCGTGCAGCGTCTCACCGACCGCGGTGGTCGAGTCGCCGGCCTGTACCTGAATCACGATGTCCTGCTTGCCGCCACCGGTGTAGTCGTCACCGGACCCGAACATCGTGTGCCACAGCTTGAAGCCGACGACTACCGCCGCGACCACGACCACGGCGAGCAGCCCCAGGGCGAATCGGCCGACGAAGCGCCGCCGGCGATGGCCACGCTCGGCCCGGTTGCGGGCCAGCCGGCTCATCCGGGGCCGGGGCGGCCCGACCTCTTCGGGCTCGGCCCGTTCCCCCTGCACGCTGTCAACCATCGGCGAGATCCCCTCCCACCGAGGTCGGCCCCACCGAAGTCGGCCCTACCGAGGTCGGCTCAGCACTGGCCCGGCGTTGGTCGAGCCAACTCTGCAGGATCGCAACCGCCGCCGCCTGGTCGATCACCGACCGCTGGTCCTTGGCCCGCACACCCGCCGCGCGCAGCGATCGCTGCGCGCTGACGGTGGTCAGCCGCTCGTCGGCGAGCCGCACCGGGATGGGGGCACCCCGCCGTGTCAGCATTGCGGCCAGTTCGCCGGCCAGTTCCATCGCATCCCGGGCCGACGGACCGGTGCGGTCGGCCAGCGTCCGCGGCAGTCCGACGATCACCTCGACCGCTTCCAGTTCGGCGGCAAGCTCGGCCAGCCGGCGCAGGTGCTTACCCGAACGGTCGCGGCGCACCGTTTCCACCGGAGTGGCCAGGATGCCGTCCGGGTCGCTGGATGCCACGCCGATGCGCACGCTGCCGACGTCGATGCCAAGCCGTCGTCCCCGGCCAGGGTGCTTGTCCTCCGACTGTGACGAAACCACTCAGCCGACCCGCGCTATCACGGCGATCTCGGAGCGGACCGCGTCGAGGGCGGCGTCAATGCCGGTGGGATTCTTTCCCGAGCCCTGCGCCAGGTCGGCCTTACCACCGCCGCGGCCGTCGACGGCCACCGCAAGCTGCTTGACCAGGTCATTGGCGCGTATTCCCAGATCCTGGGCGGCCGGATTGGCCGCCACCGCGTAGGGCACGGTTTCGCTGTCGCCCTCCGTGCTCGCCGAGATCAGCGCGACCACCGCCGGATCGCTGCCCAGCTTGCCCCGAATGTCACCGACCAGGGACCGCAGGTCGGCCGCCGTCATCCCGCCGGACATCCGTTGCGCCACCACACGCACGTTACCGATCCGCTCGGCGCCGGCGGCGGCATTCGTCGCGGCAGCGCGAGCGCTCGCCTGCCGGGCGCGCTCGAGTTCCTTCTCCGCGGCCTTGAGCCGGTCCACCAAAGTGGCCACCCGCGCGGGCACCTCCTCGGACGGAAGCTTCAGCGACGACGCCAGCCCGGCCATCAGCGCGCGCTCCTTGGCCAGGTGGCGGAACGATTCCAGGCCGACGTAGGCCTCCACCCGGCGCACCCCGGAGCCGATCGACGATTCGCCCAGGATCGTGACCGGGCCGATCTGCGCCGAATTGTGCACGTGAGTTCCGCCACACAGTTCCAGGGAGAACGGCCCGCCGATCTCCACCACCCGGACTTCGTCGGGATAGGCCTCGCCGAAGAGGGCCATCGCTCCCATCGCCTTGGCTTTGTCCAGCTGCTCGGTGAAGGTGTGCACCTCGAAGTCGGTCTGGACGGCCTCGTTGGTGACCTCTTCGACCTGGGTGCGCTGGTCTTCGGTCAACGGCCCCTGCCAGTTGAAGTCGAACCGCAGGTACCCCGGCCGGTTCAGCGATCCCGCCTGAACGGCGTTGGGCCCCAGCACCTGTCGCAGCGCAGCGTGCACCATGTGGGTACCCGAGTGTCCCTGGGTGGCGCCCCTGCGCCAGCCGGGATCCACCGCCGCGACCACGGTGTCGCCCTCGACGAATTCCCCGGATTCCACGTTGACCCGGTGCACCCAAAGGGTTTTGGCGATCTTCTGCACGTCGGTGACCGCCGCCCGGGCGCTCTCGCCGGCACCGGTTCCGCTGATGGTGCCCTCGTCGGCGATCTGCCCGCCCGACTCGGCGTAGAGCGGAGTGCGGTCCAGCACCAGTTCCACCCGATCCGCCATGGCGGCTTCTCCGTGCGCGGCATGCGACACCACCGGGACCCGCTTGCCATCGACGAAAATGCCCAAAATCCGTGCCTGCGAGCTCAACTCGTCGAATCCGGTGAATTCGGTGGGTCCGGCGTCGACCAGCTCGCGGTAGGCGCTCAGGTCGGCGTGCGCGTGTTTGCGTGCGGCGGCATCGGCCTTGGCCCGCTGACGCTGCTGCAGCATCAGCTCGTGGAAGCCGGTCTCGTCGACCGCCAGGCCGGCTTCCGACGCCATTTCGAGGGTGAGTTCGATCGGGAACCCGTACGTGTCGTGCAGGGTGAACGCGTCCGCGCCGGAAACCACCGCGGCGCCCGACTTCTTAGTGGCGCCGGCGACCTCGTCGAACAGCTTCGAGCCCGACACCAGCGTGCGATTGAACGCGGTCTCCTCGGCGACGGCGATGCGGTTGATCCGGGCGAAGTCGCTGACCAACTCGGGATACGAAGGGCCCATCGCGTCGCGCACGGTGGCCATCAGGTCGCCGACGACCGGGGTGTCCGACTCATCCAAGCCCAGCAGCTTGGCCGAGCGGATCACCCGTCGCAGCAGCCGGCGCAGCACGTAGCCGCGGCCGTCATTGCCCGGGCTGACCCCGTCGCCGATCAGGATCGCCGCGGTGCGGCTGTGGTCGGCGATGATGCGGTACCGCACATTGTCGGCGTGGTGGGCTTCTTCGTTTTCGGGGTCATAGGGGCGAGGCGCGCGGGTGGCCACCAGGTCGATGATCGGCCGCAGCAGGTCGGTCTCGTAGACGTTGTGCACTCCCTGCAGGACGAGCGCGATCCGCTCCACACCCATGCCGGTGTCGATGTTCTTGCGGGGCAACGGTCCGAGGATCTCGTAGTCCTCCTTGTTGGTGCCCTCGCCGCGTTCGTTCTGCATGAACACGAGGTTCCAGACCTCGAGGTAGCGGTCCTCGCTGACGATGGGGCCGCCCTCGGGGCCGAACTCCGGCCCGCGGTCGTAGTAGATCTCCGAGGAGGGGCCGCACGGGCCGGGGATGCCCATCGACCAGTAGTTGTCGGCCATGCCGCGGCGCTGTATCCGCTCCGGGGGCAGCCCGGCGATCTCCCGCCACAGGCCGGCGGCCTCGTCGTCGTCGAGGTAGACCGTCGCCCAGAGCCGCTCCGGGTTGAGCCCGTATCCGCCTTCGGCGACATTGGTGGTCAACAGGTCCCAGGCCAGCGCGATGGCCTCACGCTTGAAGTAGTCGCCGAACGAGAAATTGCCCGCCATCTGGAAGAAGGTGTTGTGCCGGGTGGTGATGCCCACCTCGTCGATGTCGGGGGTGCGGATGCACTTCTGGATGCTGGTGGCCGTCGGGTACGGCGGTGTGCGCGCGCCTAGGAAGTAGGGCACGAACTGGACCATCCCGGCGTTGACGAACAACAGGTTGGGGTCGTCGAGGATTACCGAGGCGCTCGGCACCTCGGTGTGGCCCGCCTTCACGAAGTGATCAAGGAACCGCTTCCTGATCTCGTGTGTCTGCACTCTCGCTTCCTTAGTTTCCGTGTGCCCTCTGGTTCGGCCGGGGGTGGGCCACAAACTTGCTGCCCAGAACTTTCAGCCCAGTCCGGTCCCAGCCTATTCGCCGGGCTATTAGCGAGCTGTTTAACGACGCATTCTGTCGCTAAGGCGCCCGGACCGCCAAAAACTAGCCTTCCAAAAAGCTGAACCGCACCGTCCGCCGCGGGTTGTCCCGGTTGAGGTCGACCAGAACGATGCTTTGCCAGGTGCCCAGCAGCAGCTCACCGGCCGATACCGGCACCATGACCGATGGCGAGACGATCGCGGGCAGCACATGGTCGGCGCCGTGCCCGTTCGAGCCGTGCGCGTGCCGGTAGCGGTCGTCGCGCGGCAGCAGCCGTTCCAGCGTGTCGACCAGGTCCTCGTCCGAGCCGGCACCCGTCTCGATGATCGCGACCCCGGCCGTCGCGTGCGGGACGAACACGTTGAGCAGACCATCGCCGTAGGAGAAGCAAAACCTGCGGAGCACGTCGGTGAGGTCAACGATGCGGCGATGGGTGGTGTCCACATCCAGCACATCGGTTTGCATCGATCCAGCCTACGGTGGGCGCTCCGCGGCCTGCCAATCGAGGATTGCCAGTGCTATCCGGTTGTTGCCAGTGCTATCCGGTTGGAGGAAGGTATTGGTGGGACCGGTGGCGCCACCGGGGGCGCTGCCCCAACAGAGGAGGGGTTGACCGTGTACGCACGCGCTACGACCATCCAGGCGCAACCATCGTCGATCGAGATCGGAGTCGCGCATGTCCGCAATGTCGTCATGCCCGCCCTGATGGAACTCGACGGTTATGTCGGACTGTCGCTGTTGATCGACCGCCAGTCCGGTATGTGCATCGCCACCAGCTCCTGGGAGTCCATCCGCCAGATGCGCGCCAACGCCGAGGCGGTGGGGCACATCCGTGACCACGCGGCCCTGATGTTCGACGGCAGCGCCAAAGTCGAGGAGTGGGACATCGCGCTGATGCACCGTGCCCACCGCTCGCAAGAAGGGGCCTGCGTGCGCGCCACCTGGCTCAAGGTGGTGCCGGATCACCTCGACCGATCGCTGGACTTCTACCGGATGGCCGTCCTTCCGGAGTTGGAGAACCTCGAAGGCTTCTGCAGCGCCAGCCTGATGGTCGACCACCCCGCATGCCGGCGCGCGGTTTCGTGCTCGACGTTCGACAGCATGGACGCGATGGCCCGAAACAGCGACCAGGCCACCGAGCTGCGCAGCAGGCGGGTCAGGGATCTGGGCGCCGAGATCGTCGACGTGGGCGAGTTCGAGCTGGCCATCGCCCACCTGAGGGTGCCCGAGCTGGTCTAGGCGCGCGGCCACTCAATCGCTCGCGACCGTTACGCTCGCTAGGGCAGCGAGTCCCCGGGGAATCCGCGGCAGGGGTGCACCTGGTAGGTGAACACTCCGGCCGCCACACCGGGGTCGTCGTTCATGATCGCGATGGTGTCGTCGACGGTCGCGGCGAACACCCCGATGCCGCAGACCTCCGACCCGTCGGCGACCGGCAGCACCACCGCCAGCACGCCGTCGTCACGCAACCCGAAATTGCGGCGCCCGTGCTCCCAGATGATCGCCGGTGCCGTCTCGTCGGTGAAGTTGGGCCCCTGTTTGAGGATGACGAGGCTGTAGGTCTTGGTGGTGGGCAGCAGTTGGCCCATCTCCTCGTCGGTGAACGTTTTCCAGGCTTTCATTGATGACCGCCTTCTCTTCAGTTATCGCGTCGGTTTATCGGCGCGCTGCCCAGGCAATACTTCGCTCGACCCCCATCATTACGGCAACGGCATCATTACGGCATCGGCTAGCGCAAGACGGCATCGGCTAGCGCAAGCCCAGGGACGCGAAAGGACGATCGGTGAAACCCGGTAAATCAAGAATCGTTGGGTTGGCGGGAACTCTGTTGGTGTCCGGCGGTTTAGCCGCCTTGGGACTGGCCGCGGGCACCGCCGCTGCCCAGCCCGGTCCTGCTCCGCAAGAGTGGTGGTGCCCGGGGCAACCGATACCCAAGGGGATGGTCTGGAACATGGCCGTCTGCCACGAGTATTACTACGTGACTGGGGCCAACGGCACGCGGGTTGCCGTCCCGGGATCTCCACCTCAGTGCGGCGGGGTCCCCTGCGGCTGACCTCGGACTCTCCTCACCCGCGCGGCCTGCGGATGATCGCCCTCAACCGGTCCAACCGTTTCGCGATCTGGCCCTCCACACCGTGGCCCTTGGGCCGGTAGTAGTCCACATCCACCAGTTCGTCCGGCGGATACTGTTGGGCGACAACGCCGTCCGGGTCGTCGTGGGAGTACTTGTAGCCCTGCGCGTTGCCCAGCGCCGCCGCACCGGAGTAGTGCCCGTCGCGCAGATGGGCCGGCACCAGACCGGCCTTGCCCGCTTTGATGTCGTTCATCGCGGCACCCAGCGCGGTGGTGACCGCGTTCGACTTCGGCGCGGTGGCCAGGTGGACGGTGGCGTGCGCCAGGGTGAGCTGTGCCTCGGGCATGCCGATCAGCTGCACGGTCTGGGCGGCGGCCACCGCGGTCTGCAGCGCGGTCGGATCGGCCATGCCGATGTCCTCGCTGGCCAGGATCATCAGCCGGCGCGCGATAAACCGCGGATCCTCCCCGGCGACCAGCATGCGGGCCAGGTAGTGCAGGGCGGCGTCGACGTCGGAGCCGCGCACCGATTTGATGAAGGCGCTGATGACGTCGTAGTGCTGGTCGCCGTCGCGGTCGTAGCGGACCGCGGCTTTGTCCAGGGACTGCTCGATGGTCGCGACGGTGACTTGCTCGTCGGCCCCATGAACTGACTCGGATGCGACTTCCAATGCCGTCAGGGCGCGGCGGGCATCGCCGGCCGCCAGTTGCACCAGCAGGTCGACGGCCTCGGCGGCCACCTCGATCCGCCCGCCCAGGCCGCGGGGGTCATCGATCGCGCGCTGCACCACGGCGCGGATGTCGTCGGCGGTCAGCGGCCGCAGCTGCAGGATCAGCGATCGCGACAGCAGGGGCGCCACGACCGAGAACGACGGGTTCTCGGTGGTCGCCGCCACCAGCAACACCACCCGGTTCTCCACCGCGGACAGCAGCGCGTCCTGCTGGGTCTTGGAGAACCGGTGCACCTCGTCGATGAACAGCACCGTCTGCTCGCCGCGAAGGAGCGCCTTGCGAGCATCGTCGATAACGGCCCGGACTTCCTTGACACCGGCCGACAACGCCGACAATGCCTGGAACCTGCGGCCGGTCGCCTGCGAGATCAGTGCCGCCAGCGTCGTCTTGCCGCTTCCCGGCGGGCCGTAGAGGATGGCCGACGCGACGCCCGACCCCTCGACCAGGCGACGCAGCGGCGACCCGGGCGCCAGCAAGTGATCCTGCCCGACCACTTCGTCCAGCGACGCCGGACGCATCCGCACCGCCAGCGGCGCCCCGGCCGCCACGCCCAGATCATGGTCGCCGGTCGGCGGTGTGCCGGGCAGGTCAAACAGACCGTCGGACACGGCTTCAGGCATACCACGAAGGGCAGACAAGTCGTGCGGAGCCGACCCCGATGAGCGGATGCGGGACGACCTGGCCTATTTTTGCTCAATGAGCCAGCCTCCAGGCTACCCAGGCAGCCCCGACCCTTCGGGCGCAAACCAGCCCCCTGGTTACCCGCCTCCTCCCGGTTACTCGTCCCCTGGCGGTTACGGCACGCCGCCCCCTGGTTATGGCACGCCCGGTTACGGCTCACCGCCCACGCCGTCCCCTGGCTATGGCACGCCCGGCTACGGCTCACCGCCCACGCCGCCCCCTGGCTATGGCACACCCGGTTACGGCGCTCCTGGGGCGTCCCCTGGTTATGGCACGCCCGGCTACGGCTCACAGGCTGCGCCGCCCCCTGGTTATGGCACGCCCGGCTACGGCTCACCGCCCACGCCGCCCCCTGGCTATGGCACACCCGGCTACGGCTCACCGGCTGCCGGCTACCCCCCGCAGCCGGGCTACGGTGGCCCGCCGAACCAAGACTTCAGCGTGGGTGACGCATTCAAGTGGGCCTGGGACAAGTTCAGCAAGAACGCAGTGGCCCTCATCGTTTCGTACCTGATCTACCGCGTGGCGTTGGGCAGCCTCAACCTGATATCCCGCCTCGTCACCGGCGGATTGGACCAAGCGAGCCACACCAGCACCACCCACGGCGGCGAAACCACCTCGGGCGCGCCGGCTTTGGCGATCGCTGCGGCGGTCATCGGGCTCATCCTCGCCCTGGTGTCGTTCGCTTTGGAGGCCTACGCCTTTGCGGCGCTCATCACCGGATGCCTTGACATCGCCGACGGAAGGCCGGTCACCATCGGTTCGTTCTTCAGGCCGCGCAACTTCGGCCCGGCGATCCTCGCCGCGTTGCTGGTCGGCATTCTCGCCACCGTCGGCCTTATCCTGCTGATCATCCCCGGCCTTGTCTTCCTTTTCTTCGCTTCGTTGACCACGTACTTCGTCGTCGATCGATCGCTGGGGCCGGTGGACGCGCTGAAGGCCAGCATTGCGACGGTCAGGTCGAACAGCGGCGCTGTAATGATGGCGCTACTCGTGACGATTGGGACGACAATCGCCGGTATAGCGGCATGCTGCGTCGGCCTTATCGTCGCGGTTCCCCTCAATACGCTCATCTGGACCTACACCTACCGGAAGCTCTCCGGGGGCCAGGTCGTTGGAATCGAGCAACCGATGTACTACCCGCCGGGGCCTCCAGCGGGCATGCCGCCGCCGGGGCCCCAGTTCTACTAGGGGCCACCGGTTAGCGCGTAGGGGCCACCGGTCAGGGCGCCTGCGCTGCATATTTGCTAAGTTCCGGTTGCTTAGTTCCGCGCTACCGCCACTGCGAATGAGGACGGCAATGAGCCTGCCCCCAGAAAATCGAGGCCCAGAAAATCGAGGCCCAGAAAATCGAGGCCCGGAAAATCGAGGCCCGGAATATCCAGGCAACCCAGAATATCCAGGCGCACCGGCCGGCCAGTCCGGTCCAAGCCCCACCGGGTACCCGCCCCCACCCAACTACGGGACACCGCCTTCGCCACCCGGTTACGGCGCGCAGCCCCGGCCGCCCGGCTATAGCTCGCCTGGCGGCCCACCACCTGCCGGACCCGCACCGCGCCACGCCGCGCCACCGGGATACGGCGAGCCGCCCACTCCCCCGCCCCCCACTTCTCCGTCGTACGCAGCCCCGTCGTACGCAGCCCCGTCGTCCGCAGCCCCGCCGCCCGGTTACGGCCCGCCCGCGGGCGGTTACCCGCCGCCGCAGCCGGGCTATGGTGGCCCGCCCGGCGGGCCGCCCGGCGCTCCGATGGCACCGCAGTTCAACGTTGGTGACGCGCTGAGTTGGGCGTGGAACAAATTCACCCAGAACCTCGCGGCGCTGATCGTTCCGGCCCTCGTATACCTCGCCGTGATCGGGGTCCTCGCGGGTGTGACGTGGGGGGTTGCGCTCAGCCTGTCGGACAACACAACCAACACCTACAGCACCCCCTACGGCGGCACGTACACAACCACGAGCGCGCAGCTGGGCCCGGCCTCCTTCGCGGTGATAGCCGTTGGCTACCTCGCGATCTTCGCCGTCGCGCTCTACATGCAGGCGGGACTGCTCTCCGGCTGCCTTGACGTCGCCGACGGAAAACCGGTGACCATCGGCACGTTCTTCAAACCGCGCAACCTGGGCCCGGCGCTGCTCACCATGTTGTTGGTTGTCGCCGGCACCCTGATCGGATCGATCTGCATCATCCCCGGCATCGTCTTCGCCTTCTTCGCCATATTCGCCTTCCAGTTCACCATCGATCGATCCCTGTCGCCGGTCGATTCCGTGAAGGCCAGCATCGCGGTGGTCAGGTCCAACCTCACCGGCGCCCTGCTGTCGTGGCTCGCCCAGGCCGCGGTGGTTGCCGTCGGCGAAGCGGCGTGTGGGGTCGGAATTATCGCCGCCATTCCGATCAGCCTGCTCATCCAGACCTACACGTACCGGAAGCTTTCCGGTGGGCAGGTGGCTGCCGTCGAGCAGCCCGGACCACCGCCCTACCAGTCCGGACCACAGGCCCCGCTTCCGCCGGGTTCGTACCCCGCCTAGCTTTTACCAGCTCTTCCCAAGCACCGGGTTACGGCCCGGGTTTGAAGCCACGGCGTCGATGACGCTGTGGATGAACTGCATCTTGTCCAGCACGGCCGCCGGCAGCACGAAGGGGTACAGGTCGTCGTGGCCCATGGAGCGGTTCACCATGTTCAGCGACCACGACAGCGGCAGCCACATGTCGATGATGGTGGGAAAAGCGCTGGGGCCCAACGGTCGTTGCTCGAACGTGGCCGACGCCGGCGCCAGACCACACCAGGCCGAGGTGTCCAGGGTGTCGCGGATGTGCAGGTAGTGGGCGAACGTCTCCGCCCAGTCCTCCGCGGGGTGCATGGTCGCATACGACGACACGAAGCGCTCCTGCCAGTCCGCCGGCGCGCCGTCGCGGTAGTGCCGGTCCAGCGCCTCCTGGTAGTCGAGGTCCGGATCGC
This sequence comes from uncultured Actinomycetota bacterium, assembly GCA_963814505.1. Classification (GTDB taxonomy): domain Bacteria; phylum Actinomycetota; class Actinomycetes; order Mycobacteriales; family Mycobacteriaceae; genus Mycobacterium. Next base: position 150,286 of record CAWFDM010000026.1, on the reverse strand, counting down.
CGAACAGCTCGCGGAAGCGCTCCAGGTCCTCGGTTGAGCCGCCGATCAGCCGGTAGAAGTAGTAGTGCCCGATCTCGTGCCGGAAGTGTCCGAGCAGGGTGCGGTACGGCTCGTCCATCTCGACGCGCAGCTGCTCGCGGTGGACGTCGTCGCCCTCGGCCAGATCCAGTGTGATGACGCCGTTGTCGTGCCCGGTGATCACGTCCTCGTGCGCGCTGGACAGCAGGCGGAATCCCAGCCCGTATTCGGGATCTTGGTCGCGTCCGACGATCGGCAGCTTCAGCTCGTGGAGCTCGGCGATCAGCCGCCGCTTGGCCGCCTCCGCCTCGGCGAACTCCGCAAGACCGACGGTGTCGCCGTCGTTGGGCCGTTCCAGGGTCAACGCGCACGATGCGCACAGACCACCGGGATGATCCTTGCCGACCAGCCAATTGCATTCGGCGAGATGAAGATTGGCGCACAATTGATACTCGGCGGCATCGACGGCACCGGCGTGGTCGGCGTCGGAGTCATCGGCGATCACCAGCAGCGCCATGTCGTCCAGCGAAAACCCCAGCGCGCTGCCGCAGGACAGGCACGCCGAATTCTCGAACGTCAGGCGCTGGCCGCAATTCGGACAGTGGAAGTCACGCATGTAAAGCGTCCGCTTCGCAGGGCGCGACGTCGACGGCGACGTCGATGACGCTGTGTTCGGAGTTGGTGTAGATGATGCCGCGCAGCGGCGGCACGTCCGCGTAATCGCGGCCCCGGCCGACGATGATGTACCGCTCGTCGATCATCTGGTCATTGGTGGGATCCAGCCCAAGCCATTCGAACTGGCCGGGCAGCTGCGGGGTCCACACCGCGGCCCACGCATGGGTGGCGTCGATGCCGATCATCCGATCCTTTCCGGGCGGAGGGTCCGTGGCCAAATAGCCGGACACGTAACTGGCCGCCAAGCCGTTGGCGCGCAGGCAGGCGATCGCCAGCCGGGCGAAGTCTTGGCATACCCCTTCTCGCGCTTTCAGAACCTCATTGACTCCGGTCGAGATCGTGGTGGACCCCGATTTGTAGGTGAAGTCGGTGTAGATCCGCGTGGTGAGGTCGCGCAGCACCTCGACCAGCGGGCGCTGCGGCACGAAGCTGGGGGCGGCGTATTCGCGCACTTCGTCGGTGATCTCGGGCGGATTCAGGTCCAGGGTGAACTCGGTGGCCAGCGCCCCCTGCAGCCCGGCCGGGCGGGCGGCCTCCCACGGTGCCACCGCCGGCCCGCCGCCATACCGCTCCGCGGGAGTCGGGTACACGTCCACGATGGATTCGCTGGTGACGGTCAGGGTGCGGTGCGGCACGGTGACGTGGAAGTAGGAGCCGATGTTGCCGTAGCTGTCGCGGCTGATGGAGCTGTCGGCCGGGGACGGCTCGATGAGCAACCGGTGGTCGACGCAACGCTGCCGCGGCAAGTCCCGGGGCGTGAGGAACCCGCGGCCATAAGAGCTGGTCACGACGTCGGAGTAGCGGTATTCGGTGCGATGGCTCACTCGGTACCGCCGGGTCGTCGCGGTCGAGTCGGGCGCGCCGGCCTCCCTTGATGTCATGGCATCTCCCGACGCCGGTCGGGTCCCCACAACGGCTGCATCTCGCCGGGCAGGGACAGCTGGGTGGCGGTGATGACATCGGCCAGCTCGAGCAGACCGTCGTGCATCCCGCTCAGCAGCGCGCCCAGTTTGGCGCGCTCCCCGTCGGCGCTGACCTGGTCGAGGCCCGCCGGGTCGATGCGGCGCAACCGGGTGCAGATGTCGTCGACCAGGCGCTCGGCCCGCGACGAGCCCGACGCCCCGGGCAGTGCCCGCAGGTCGGCGCGCAGCCGCTCTAGCTGGTAGGCGAGCGACCGCGGGTTCTCGGCGTCGAACAGCACCAGCTCGGCGACCGGGACCACGCTCACCGCGCCCGGGTTGCGCCGCAGGTAGATCACCGACGACTCGCAGGCCACCAATGTGGATTCGATGATCGTCTGTTCGGCGCCGGGGCTGCGGGCCTTGAGCAGGGTGGCACCCAGCAATGCCGTCAGCCACAGCCCGCGTTCGATCCGTTTGCCGATATCGGTCATGGTCCAGTCGACGTCGCGCACCACCGATTCGGCGGCCACCCCGGACAGCGCCAGCATCCCCGCCAACGTCGCGGCGTGCGCCGCCGCCAGCACGGTATCGTCACCGGCACCGCCGTCCCCGCCAAAAATCGGGGGGTTGGCCGGGGCCCCATCCGGGCCGGGGTCCGACAGCTGCGCCAGCGTCCGCTCGACGCCACCGAGCACCATCCAGGTGTCCTTGGACATCTGGTCGCGCACCGCGCGTGCGGCCAGCCCGAGCCGTTCGACCGACTGCGCCAGCGATCCCGGACGATCCGGGTCGATCGTGAGCGACCACAGCGTAGTCAACGCATCCGGGCCGGCGGTGTCGGTGCCGGTCACGCGCCCGAGCGCGCCGAGCAGCACCGGCACGCACTCGGTGCAGTCGGTGTCGGGGCGGTAGCGGTATTCGTGATAACGCTCGCGGGTGACGGCCATCAACCGGACCATGCCCTCGGCTCGCTCCGCGTAGCGCCCGACCCAGAACATGTCGGACAGCACACGCGGCGAGCTGACGCCGCGCGTGCCGCCGGGCTTCACCACCGTCAGCGGCGGCGGCGGCATCGTGACCTCGGCCTGCGCCCGTGTCGACGGCTGGACCCAGATATCTTTAGCCGCAACTGTTTCCATTCTGTACCCGGCGTTCCCGGGTGCCATGACATAGCCCAGGCCGCCGATCATCGGTGCGTAACCGCCACGCTGTGAAACGGTGAACAGCCGCATCCCAACACCGGCGGCGGCCAGCCCACCCGGGTAGTGGTCGGTGGGCGCCGCCGAAAACTGCGGCAGCTCCTGGCCGACCCACTGCCACGGCGCGGCCTCGATCCGCGCGGCCAGTGCCTGGCGCTGTTTGGACGACAGCATCGGACCGACGATGCGCTCGCGGCCGGTGGTCGACTTGATCAACAGCGATGACAGGTGCCTGAGCAGGTGCGAACGCTCGGCATCGATACCGGCCCAGTACAGCAACGCCGTCGGCAACAACGGGGTTTCACCGAGCAGCCGCAACGACAACTCGGGCAGGAAGCGCATCAGCCCGGGGCTTTCCAGGATGCCGCTGCCCAGCGTGTTGACCACGGTTACCGCCCCCCGACGCTGTACTTCCACCAGTCCGACGACGCCCAGCTGCGAATCGGACCGTAGGTCCAGCGGATCGGCGTAGTCGGCGTCGACCCGGCGCAATACCACGTCGACCCGCTTGAGGGTGCCCAGCGACCGCATCCACAGCTTGCCGTCGCGGACCACCAGGTCGGCGCTTTCCACCAGCGGGAACCCCAGCACGGAGGCCAGATAGGCCTGGTCGAAAGCGGTCTCGGAGTGGATGCCGGGGGTGTGCACCACGACGACGGGATCCTCGGCGGACTCGGGCGCGGCATCGATGAGCGCCAGCCGCAACGTCTGTGCGAACGGCGACGCGGGTCGCGGCCCGATCCGTTCGTACAGGTCGGGAGCCGCGTGCGCGACCACCCGACGGTCGGCGAGCGCATACCCGGCTCCCGACGGAGCCTGCGTCCAGTCCGCGTTCACCAGGAAGCTCCCGGCCCGGTTGCGGCTGATGTCGCAGGCGTGCATGAACAGCTGGCGACCGGGTATTTGGATCCCGTTGGCCGCCCGGATGTAGCCGGGATGGGCGAACAACAGCTGCGGCGGCAACACCCCGCCGGTGATGCAGCGCCGCGGCCCGTAGAGGTCGGCCAGCACCGCGTCGAGCAGCCGGCTGCGTTGCACCACACCGGATTCCAATGTGGTCCAGTCGTCCGGAGTGACCAGCAGCGGCAGCCCGTCCAGGTTCCAGGGGGTCGGCACGCTGGTCAGGTGGCCGGTGCGGCCCGCTCGGCCCTTACGCGCGGCGACGCGGTCCGTGCGCCCGCCGGCCTCGACCGGGATGTATGTGATGCCGTCCCTGTCGACCAGATCGGTCACCGTCGCGCGCAGCCGGTCCAGGCCGGCGTATCCGCGCTCGCCGACGATTTCGGCCAACTGCTGCCAGCCCGGCCGGACATCGCCGGCGGCATCAACGAACTCGTCGTATCCGGCGAACCCGGCCCGGCCGCCGCGCACCTCGAACAGGGGCTCCTGCGCCCACACGGCCCGGTAGCCGGCCAGCAGCCGATCGGGATCGTGCGGCGCCGCGCCCAACAACGCGTCAGACGGCCCGGTGCGCGCAACGGCGCTACTTCCTGACACAGCTACCTCCCGACAAAGAGGTACCTCCAGACGTTCGGCACCGACATTCGGCAAGGCTGATCTCATCACATAGCCCCGGCGTGGGGTAGGGAGGCGGCGAATGCGCCACCAAGCGCACCATCGCGGGAGCACAATCGAGATATGGCCACCTGGAACGACGTCGCTCGCATCTTTGGTGGGCTGCCGCTGACCGCCGAGCCCGCGCCGCACGACTGGCGGGTCGGCAAAAAAATGCTGGCGTGGGAGCGGCCCCTGCGCAAGTCCGACCGGGAAGCACTGGCCGCGCGTGGGGAGCAGCCACCGGAGGGCGACATCATCGGTGTCCGGGTGTCCGACGAGGGCGTCAAGTTCGCGTTGGTCGCCGACGAGCCGCGGGTGTATTTCACCACCCCGCATTTCGACGGCTATCCGGCGGTGCTGGTCAAACTGGCCGAGATCGAAGCGCTCGACCTGGAGGAGCTGCTCACCGAGGCCTGGCTGATCCAGGCGCCCAAGAAACTGGCCCAGGACTTCCTGGCCGATTCGTTCTGACCGGCCCGTACTGCCCTCTCACTGCCCCCTGCTCTTATTGCCGCAGCTCGATGACCCGTTGCAGGTCGTCGATGCAGGCCTGCACGACGTCGGCGAGCACCACCTCCCGTCGATCGCGGGCGACCGAGTGCAGCTTCGAAGCAAGGCGCTGCGCCTCGACGGCGTGCTCGGACGCGGCGACCGGATCCGCGTCGGCAAGGCGCGTTCCGGCCACCAGCTCGTCGAACACCGGGTGCACCGGTTGCGGAAGCCAATTGCACCCGTCCAGGGCCGGCGCGACGCCACGGGCCAGTTGCAGCACGGAACCGGCGAACAGCGCCACGTGCACGGCCTGGTGCTCGGCGCCCTGGACGGTGTCGCGCAGCCGCCATCGGCGCGGTGAAATCCGCACCACCTGGCGGGCGGTGGAGCGGGCCGAAATGAGCCCGCCCAGCTGTTCGTGCACCCGATCGACGGCCGACAGCGGCCAGTGGGACGGGACCTGCTTGCGCCCCGCCGCGAAATCCGCCGTGCGGCACAGCACCCCGTGCAGCACGTCCAGCACCCCGATGCGCGCCCGGCGCAGCACTTTCAACGGGTCGGCCGGGAACAGCAGGACGGCGAACATGATGGCCAGAAATCCACCGATCAGGGCGTCGCTGATGCGCTCGTAACCGACGCCGGTGCGATACAACGCCAGCACCAGGATCGACGACACGACGGTCTGGTTGGCGAACATCATCCCTTGTCCGATGAAGCCCCGCCCGATCAGCACGGCAATGCTCAGCGCGATCAGCACGTCGGCGCCGACGGACACCGGACCGGTGCCGAACAGCCCTACCATCGCGGTGCCGATACCGATGCCCAGGGTCACGCCGATCATCATCTGGACGGCACGCTGGGCGCGTAGCACGTTGCTGATCGACAGGCACACCGCGGCGGCGATCGGCGCGAAGAACGGCTGCCGGTGGTGCAGCACGTCGTTCGCGATGTACCAGGCCAGGCCCGAAGCGACCGACGTCTGCAGCAGCGTGAACGCCATGCCCCTGAGCCGTTCGACGCCGGCCCGGGCATTGCCGGCCGCCCAAGACAGCGCCGCCCACAGCGATGTGCTCATGACGTTTGCTTACCGCATGGCACGCCGCTGCGCGTACCTAATTAACCGCGCTGCAACTCGAACAGCGGAATCACCCGGTTGGTCTTCGCCTGATACTCGGCGAAGCCGGGCGCCGCGGCGCTGATCTTTTCGAAAAGCCCCTCGCGCTCGTCGGACGGCAGCTCCCGCGCGGTCACTTCGAACGCGTCTATCCCCGATCCCAAACCGACCTCGACGTGCGCCTGCGGATTGGCCCGCAGGTTGTGCACCCAGGCCGGATTGACCGGTGCGCCCGCAAAGGATCCGATGATGATCAACTTGCCGTCGATGCGGAAATAGGCCAGCGGGGACACCCGAGTTTTGCCGGACTTGGCGCCGGTCGTGGTGAGCAGCAGCAGATCGGCATTGGCGAACTGCCCGGAGACCTTGCCGCCGTTGGCCCGGAATTCGTCGATGATGTTCTGGTTGAACGCCCGCACCGCCTCGGCGTCGGGAAACTGTTCGGTCATGCCTGGTCAACCTTTTTCGGTTTGGCGTCTATTCCGGACTCCCTGCGCTGCTGGGCGGTGATCGGTGCAGGTGCATCGGTGAGCGGGTCCACACCGCCGCCGGTCTTCGGGAACGCGATCACCTCCCGGATCGAATCCACCCCGGCCAGCAGCGCGTTGATGCGGTCCCACCCGAAAGCGATCCCGCCGTGCGGGGGCGCGCCAAACATGAACGCCTCCAACAGGAAGCCGAACTTTTCTTCCGCCTCGGCCTTGTCCAGGCCCATCACCGCGAACACCCGTTCCTGGATATCGCGGCGGTGGATACGGATCGAGCCGCCACCGATCTCGTGGCCGTTGCAGACGATGTCGTAGGCGTCGGCCAGCACGCTGCCGGGGTCGCTGTCTGGACTTCCTACCACGTCCTGGTACTGGGGCTTGGGCGAGGTGAAGGCGTGATGCACCGCGGTCCAGGCCCCGGAGCCGACGGCCACGTCACCGGCCTCGACGGCCTCGGTGGCGGGCTCGAACAGCGGCGGGTCGACAACCCAGACGAACGCCCACGCATCCGGATCGATCAGGCCCAGCCGGTCGGCGATCTCGCGGCGGGCGGCGCCCAGCAGCGCCCGCGACGGCTTCGCCGGGCCCGCCGAAAAGAAGATGCAGTCCCCCGGCTTGGCCCCGACGTGCGCGGCCAACCCGTCGCGTTCGGCGTCACTCAGGTTCTTGGCCACCGGACCCGCCAGCTCGCCCGCGGATGACTCGTCGCCGACCAGCACATAGGCCAGCCCCCGGTGCCCGCGCTGTTTGGCCCACTCCTGCCAGCCGTCCAGCGTGCGCCGCGGCTGCGAGGCCCCGCCGGGCATCACCACCGCACCGACGTAGGGCGCCTGGAAGACGCGAAAGGTGGTGTCTTTGAAGAACTCTGTGCACTCGACGAGCTCAAGCCCGAACCGCATGTCCGGCTTGTCGGACCCGAACCGCCGCATTGCGTCGGCGTAGCTGATCCGCGGGATCGGCCTGGGAACCTGGTGACCGATCAGTGCCCACAGCGCGGTGAGAATCTCCTCGGAGATCGCGATGATGTCCTCGGCATCGATGAAGCTCATCTCCACGTCGAGCTGGGTGAACTCGGGTTGTCGGTCGGCGCGGAAATCCTCGTCGCGGTAGCAGCGGGCGATCTGGTAGTAACGCTCCATCCCGGCCACCATCAGCAACTGCTTGAACAGCTGCGGGCTCTGCGGCAGCGCGTAGAACGATCCCGGCTGCAGCCGGGCCGGCACCACGAAGTCGCGCGCCCCCTCCGGCGTCGAGCGGGTCATTGTCGGCGTCTCGATCTCGACGAAGTCGTGGCCCGCCAGCACCGCACGCGCGGCGGCATTCGCCTTGGAGCGCAACCGAATTGCCGCGGCCGGGCCGTCGCGGCGCAGATCGATGTAGCGGTACTTCAGCCGCAGCTCCTCACCGGCGGGTTCGTCGAGCTGGAACGGCAGCGGCGCACTCTCGCCGAGCACGGTCAGCGAGGAGGCGTTGACCTCGATGTCGCCGGTGGCGATCTCGGGGTTGGCGTTGCCTTCCGGGCGGATCTCGACGACACCGGTGACCGCGAGACAGAACTCCGCGCGCAGCCGGTGCGCCTGGGCCAGCACGTCGGGGGCGCGGAAAACCACCTGCGCGATGCCGGAGGCGTCGCGCAGGTCGATGAAGATGACGCCGCCGTGGTCGCGGCGGCGGGCCACCCAGCCGGCCAAGGTCACCTGCTGCCCGGCGTCGCGATTCCGTAGCGAACCAGCGGCGTGGCTGCGCAGCACCATATTTCCTGCCAACTCCCCTTCAGCTGGATTGGACCCGCCTTGAAAACGAAAGCCCAGTCTAGAGGGCCGCCCTGCCGGGCACGGACTGGTGCGGAACGGTAACTTCTCGTTATCGCCAAAAACATTGCGCTGGTCGGTCCCGGCGCCGTCGGAACGACGGTCGCCGCGCTGCTGTACAAGGCCGGAAATTCGGTCCTGGTATGCGGCCACACCCCACGCGACAGCATCGAATTGCGGCCCGACGGCGAGGAGGCCATCGTGGTGCCCGGTCCGGTGCACACCGGTCCCAGCGAGGTCGCCGGCCCGGTCGACGTTGTCGTGCTGGCGGTCAAAGCCACCCAGAACGATGACGCGGCCGGCTGGCTGGCCCGCCTGTGCGACGAGCACACCATCGTCACCGTGCTGCAAAACGGCGTCGAGCAGGTCGAGCAGGTCCAGCCGCACTGTCCGTCGTCGAGTGTGATTCCGGGCATCGTCTGGTACGGCGCAGAGACGCAGCCGGAAGGGTGGGTGCGGCTGCGCACCGAGGCCCGTCTGGTGCTGCCCACCGGGCCGGCCGCGGAGACGATCGCCGACCTGCTGCGCGGTGCCGGCTGCCGTGTGGACTGCGACCCCGACTTCATCACCGGGGCGTGGCGCAAACTGCTCGTCAACGCGCTGGCCGGGTTCCTGCCGCTGACCGGGCGGCGGGCGGGAATATTCCGCCGCGACGACGTTGCCGCGCTGTCGCGCCGCTATGTCGCCGAATGCCTGGCCGTCGCCCGGGCCGAGGGGGCCCGGCTCCCCGACGAGGCCGTCGACGAGCTGGTCGGCATGATGCGGCAGGCCCCGGAAGACATGGGCACTTCGATACTGGCCGACCGGGAAAATCACCGGCGGATGGAATGGGACATCCGCAACGGGGTGATCATCCGCAAGGCACGCGCGCACGGGCTGGCGACGCCGATCAGCGACGTGGTGGTGCCGCTGCTGGCCGCGGCCAGCGACGGCCCCGGCTAGCTCGAGCTCACCCGGTTCCCCGCTACCCAACAGCGTTAGGCTGGTTCCGCCCGGGTAGCCAGCCCCGGTCAGACTTCGGGAGCGTGCGATGACCTTCAACGAGGGTATGCAGATCGACACCAGCACCGCTTCGTCGTCCGGCGGCGGGGGCGGTCGAATCGCCATCGGTGGCGGGCTCGGCGGGCTGTTGATCGTGGTGGTGGCGATGTTGCTGGGCGTCGATCCGGGCAAGGTGGTGAACACCCAGCAGATGAATACCGGCGACTACTCGGCACCCGGTTTCGACCTGAGTCAGTGCAAGACCGGGGCCGACGCCAACAAGTACGTGCAGTGCCGCGTGGTGGCGACCGGCAACTCCGTGGACGCGGTCTGGCATCAGCTGCTGCCGCGGACATACACCCGCCCGCATGTGCGGCTGTTCACCGGACAGGTGGACACCGGCTGCGGAACGGCGACCAGCGCGGTCGGGCCGTTCTACTGCCCGGTGGACAGGACGGCCTACTTCGACACCGACTTCTTTCAGGTGCTGGTCGACAAGTTCGGTTCCAGCGGTGGGCCGTTCGCCCAGGAGTACGTGGTGGCCCATGAATACGGCCACCACGTCCAGAACCTGCAGGGGACACTGGGCCGATCCCAGCAGGGCGCGCAGGGCTCGCAGGGCAACGGCGTGCGCACGGAGCTGCAGGCGGACTGCTACGCCGGAATCTGGGCGCACTACGCGTCCACCGTCAAGCAGGAGAGCACCGGAGTGCCCTACCTACAACCGTTGACCGACAAGGATATTCAAGACGCGCTCTCGGCCGCGTCATCGGTGGGCGACGATCGCATTCAGAGGGAGACGACCGGGCACATCAACCCCGAGTCGTGGTCACACGGTTCCTCCGCGCAACGGCAGAAGTGGTTCACCGTCGGCTATCAGACCGGTGACCCGAACAAGTGCGACACCTTCGCCGCCACCGATCTGGGGTAAACCGGGCTAGCAGGCCTTTTACCAGGGCCGCGTCGAGCAGGTGACGCCGGTGGTGGCGTTTTGTGTCACCACCACCTGGCCGTCCACGGCGATCTCGCAGTGCAGTTCCGGAGTGGCTCCCGAGCCGCAGTCAGGCCAGTGACACCCGCCGCTGGCGTTGAGGTAGGCCCACTGGTTCGGGTCTGCCAGTGTGGTGGTGTAAACCAGCGGCTGCCCGGGGGTGAATGGCGTCTGCACGGTGTTCATGTACTGCGCCGAGTTGGCGTTGAAGGCCGCCTGGCTGGGCGGATCGCTGTTCATGTAACGGACGTTGCCGGTCAGATTGCCGGTGGCGGTGATCGTGTAGGTCACCTGGTGGCCGGCCGGGTCCGCGTGCGCCGTCACCGGCCCGAGAATCGCCGCGCTCGCCACCGCGACCAGTGCAAACATCGCCACGCGCGCTGACCGGCGTCCACACCGAGAGAGCGCGCCGGTCGCTTTTCGCACGTTCGTCATGTCGCAAACGCTACCGGATTCGCCACGGACGGTTCGAACCTCACCGAGCCGCGCGGCGACAAGACCGGTTAGCTCAAAACAGGGTGGCTTGCTCGGGTTTCGGCATCACCGCCGGTTCGCGGGCCTGCGGGAGCGGGCGCTGATCACCCGCCAGCCGGTGCTTGGCTATCAGCGGCGCGGCCCGTTCCCGCAACATGTCACGGTATCCGGGCGGCAAATACGCTCCGCGCCGGTACAACTCGCGGTACCGGCCCACCAATTCGGGGTGCGAGCGGGCCAGCCAGGACATGAACCAGCCGCGGGTCGAGCCACGCAGATGCAGGCCGAACACCGTCACACCGGTGGCACCGGCGGCCGCGATCTGGCCCAGCAGCCGGTCCAGCTGCTCGATCGAGTCGGTGAGATGGGGCAGCACCGGCGCGACCATCACATGACAGGCCAGGCCGGCGTCGCGGATGGCGGTGATCAGCCCCAGCCGCGCCTGCGGGGTCGGCGTGCCCGGCTCCACGTCACGGTGCAGCTCCGCGTCACCCACCGCCAGCGACACCGCCACCGACACCGGAACCTGTTGCGCCGCTCCGGCTATCAACGGCAGATCCCGCCGAAGCAGCGTGCCCTTGGTGAGGATTGACAGCGGCGTACCGGATTCGACCAGCGCGCCGATGATGCCCGGCATCAACGCATAGCGGCCCTCGGCGCGCTGGTAGGGATCGGTGTTGGTGCCCAGCGCGACGGTCTCCCGCCGCCAGGACGGCCGGTGCAACTCGCGGCGCAGGACATCCGCGACATTGGTCTTCACCACCACCTGGGTGTCGAAGTCGGTGCCGCAGTCGAAGTCCAGGTATTCGTGGGTGGGACGCGCAAAGCAATACCGGCAGCCGTGCGAGCAGCCTCGATAACCGTTGACGGTGTACCGGAATGGCAGTGCCGCCGCGTTTGGCACCTTGTTCAGCGCGGACTTGCACAGCACCTCGTGAAAGGTGATGCCCTCGAAATGCGGCGCGCGCACACTTCGGACGAAGCCGATCCGCTGCAGCCCGGGTAGCGCGCCGTCGTCGACCGGCGTCCCGTTCACCGCGACGGCTTGGGCGGTCCAGCGCATGACTCTATTCGAACAATAGTTCGATGGTGAGTCAAGCCCCCGGCTGTCCGGGGCACGGCGGCTCAGAAGCTGCCAAGGTTCGCTATACCCGCCCCGCTCTCCGTGTTGAATGCGCCCGAACTCGGAGAACCGGAGTCCACTAAGCCGGAGCTTCCGGCACCGCGGTTGAGGATCCCCGAGCTATTGTCGCCCGTGATTCCGACCCCCGCGCTGAAGTCACCCGTGTTACCGGCGCCCGAACTGTTGGAACCCGAATTAGCAATCCCCGAGCTCGAGGTGCCCGTATTGAAGAATCCCGAATTTCCGGTGCCCGTGTTAAAGAAGCCCGAGTTGGCCGCGGAGCTGGTCCCCGACCACCCGAAGCCAGTCCAGACCTGGCCGGAGATCTCGGCGCCGGTGTTGGTATTGCCCGAATTCCACAAACCCGAATTGGTGTCGCCCGAATTGTAAGCACCGGAGTTGGCGTTACCAGAGTTCCAGGCGCCGACATTGTAGTCACCAGAATTCCAGGCACCCGCATTTACGTTGCCCGCGTTCCACACACCTGTATTGACGTTGCCCGAGTTGAAAACGCCGGTGTTTGTATTACCCGAGTTCCACAAGCCGCTGTTAAAGTCGCCCCCATTGAAGGCACCGACGCTGCTATTGCCCGCGATCGCGAAGCCAATGTCTTTGACACCCGAGTCGAAGACGCCGATGTTCCCGTTGCCCGAGTTCCCGATCCCCCAGTTGCCGCTGCCCGAGTTGAAGAAGCCGATGTTGTTGGTGCCCGAGTTCCCGAAGCCGATGTTTCCGCTGCCGGAGTTCAGCCCACCGATGCCGAACTGGTTGTCGCCGGTCAGTCCGATGCCGAAATCGTTATTGCCGGTATTTCCAAAGCCGATGTTGTGACTGCCCATGTTGCCCGCACCAATATTGAGGGTGCCCGCCGCGCCGCCAATACCCGAGTTTCCGTAGCCGAAGTTCAAGTTGCCGATATTAGCGTCGCCGAAGTTAAAGCTGCCGATGTTGGCATCGCCGAAATTGTAACTTCCTAAGTTTCCGCCGCCCCTGTTCAAAATACCAATGTTACCATTGCCGACGTTTGCAGTGCCGATATTTCCGGAGCCGATATTAAAGCTGCCCTGGTTTCCACCGCCGGTGTTAAAGCTGCCGACGTTCCCGCTTCCGGTGTTTCCACTGCCAAGATTTCCGCTGCCAACGTTACCGGTGCCAGAGTTTCCGGAGCCGTAATTGGCGTTGCCGTGGTTTCCGCCACCCAGGTTGAAGTCCCCGGTGTTTCCGCCGCCCACCGCGAAGACCGGAGTGATGGGGAGGCCGCCCAATGCGGGGTTGGGCGTGGGAGTGATGCTGAAACTGAAGTTGTAATTGCCGGTGTTGCCGAAACCGAGGTTGGCGTGACCGGTGTTGCCGACGCCCAAGTTGAGGAAGCCGTTATTGAAGAGGCCGAGGTTGAGGCGACCGGTGTTGCTGCCGCCGAGGTTGAGGTGACCGGAGTTGCTGACGCCGAAGTTGAGGTAGCCGTTATTCGTGAAGCCTTCGTTGAGGAAGCCGTTGTTGGCGTAGCCAACGTTGAAGATGCCGACGTTGGCGGGGCCGATGTTGAGCAGGTTCGCCAGATTCTGCAACGTCTCCTCCAAGGACGCCAACCCTGAAGCCGCCGCCGATGCACCACCGTGATACCCCACCATTGCGGCCACATCCTGGGCCCACATCTCCTCGTAGGCGCCCTCAGCCGCCGCGATCGCAGGTGAGTTTTGCCCAAATAGATTCGACACCACCAGTTGCACCAACTGATTCCGGTTGGCCGCGACCAGCAACGGGTGGACCGTCGCCGTGAGCGCGGCCTCAAACACGCTGGCTACCGCCCGCGCCTGACCCGCCGCTCCGACGGCTCGCGCCGCGGCCGCGCTGAGCCACTCCGCGTACGGAGCCGCTGCCGCGGTCATCGCCGCGGACGCCGGACCCTGCCAAGCCTGGCCCGGCCCGGCCGTCAGGCCCGTGGTCACCGCCGAAAACGATTCGGCCGCCGACCCGAGCTCGGCAGCCAGCCCGTCCCAGGCCGCCGCCGCCGCCAGCATCGGCTGCGAACCCGCACCAGAGAACATCCGCCAAGAATTGATTTCTGGTGGTAGCACCGAGAAATTCATCGCGAAATACCTCTCGTTACCTGACGTTTGTCACGTCGCTCGAATGGCGCCTCGGGATAAACCTACACCTACGACGATTCCGATCCCACATTGCGCATTCGCGGCAACCTTTGGAATTTCATAGAATACTTTATGTAATAGCCGAATTTCTCGGCGAGTGGGCACTCGCTTTACGGCTCGTCTTCGTCGTCGTCCGTTAGGAGCTTCTCGGGGTGATGGAAGCTGTTGGTCCGTGGTTGTCCGTGGTCGAGGTGGGGTGGTGGGATCCATTCGGTGCGACCGTCGGGGAGTTTCCTTGTCCGCCAACCTTCGTCGACCAGTTTGTGGTTAGGTTTGCAAGCGAAGGTGAGTTTGTCGGCGTCGGTTAAGCCGCCCGCGGCCCAGTCGTCCACATGGTGGACCTCGCACCAATAGCCGGGTACGTCGCAGCCCGGATGGGTGCAGCCGCGGTCCTTTGCGTAGAGCACCACACGCTGATCCGCTGAAGCCACCCGGCGGGTTCGGCCGAGATACAGTGGGCGACTTGAATGCTCGTCGAACACGGCCAGGTAATGGTAGGCGTGGCTGGCCATGCGGATCACGTCGCGCATCGGCAGCAGCGTCCCGCCGCCGGTCACTGCCCGGCCGGTGCCGGAAGTCAGCTCCTGCAGCGTAGTCGACACGATGACGGTGACCGGTAATCCGTTGTGCACGCCGAGTTTCGGGTCGCCCAACTGACCACGCACCAGGGCGTTGAGCGCGTCGTGTTGGCGCTGCGCAGGGGTGCGCAGGTCGCCGCGCGCGGCCTCGTTGGTGGGTTCGCCGTCGACACAGGGGGTCTGATCGTCGGGGTTGCACATCCCGGGCGCGGCGAAGCGGGCCAGCCACACGTCGAGGTTGGCGCGCAATTCCGGGGATGCGATCAGCTTCCCCACACTCATCCCGTCGACCCGCTGGGCGCACCAGGTGAAGCCGCGCTTGCGGGCCCGGTCGGCATCGGAAAACTTCCCATCGGGATTGATCCGCAGCGCACACTGGTGCGCCACCTTTTCCAGCTGGTCGGGACGCAATTGCAGCGCCTGCTGCGCCAGGAATCGCTCGGCGCCTTCAACCTTGTCGACCGGCGTAGTTTCCGGCAGGTCGCGGACGAACGTCTGGATCACCCGCAGGTGCTGCCCGTCCAGCATGCCGTCGCGCCACACCTGGGCGGTGGCGGGCAACTCCGGTGCAAGTTCCTGACCGGTCAGCGTCAGTCGCGGTGAGAGCTGTTTGACGTCGCGTAGCCGACGGCTCGCATCGGCGCAGCTGATCCGCAGCCAGTCGGCGATCACCTTGTGCACCGGACCGCCGACATCGGAGGCATCCTCCTTCGCCAGGCCCGCGATGACGTCGTGACTCACCGCCACCTGCCGGCGGCGGGCGGTTTCCATTCGCTCGAGTGCGCGCAGCCGGACGGCGGGTGCGAACTTGTCGAGGTCGAGCTCGCCAGTTGCCGCCACGGCCGCGTCGAGCGCGTCCAGGACGGCGGTCACCTCAACCGGCATCGCAATCGAATGCATGTTCGAATACTATTTGCAGGACACCGGTGCGGGCCACGCTACATACGACGCCTGTGGATAAATCCCGGACTGTGGACAAACGCGTCGTCTATATGCAATTTGACGGGGCCGCAGGTTAGACCAAAGACACCACCTACCTCGGGGCCCGATATCAGCGCCTGGCGCCCCGCCTGGGCAAGACGAAAGCCATTGTCGCCATCCAACACTCGATCCTGACCGCGGTGTGGCACATGCTCACCGACGACGTCGACTACGCCGATCTCGGCGGCGACTACTTCGCCCGCCTCGACCCCGAGCACACGATGCGCCGCATCGTCCGCCAAGCTAATGCGCTCGGATTCACCATCCTCTTCGAGCCGATCCAGGCCGCCTGAGCACCCACACGCCTGGGTAGAGCGCGACAAGCGCCAAATCACCCTGGGAGCCGCCGACTCACCGGTTATTTTCGGACCAGGCGCCCTAACAACCGATTGGGGGCAGCGGCAACTTCTTTAACACCGGCGGGCAGATCGCAGGCGGCGACGGCGGCGACGGCGGTATGGGCACTGCGGGCGGCAACGGCGCCAACGCCGGCAACGGCTTGGAGGGCGGCTTCGGCGGCTCCGCCGGCAACGGCGGTGCATCCGGCGGTGCCGCCGCGGACGGCGGCGCCGGCGGCGGCCCGGGCGGCACCCTCAGCGTCGGCGGCACCGGGGGCAGCGGCGGCAACGGCGTCGCTGGCACCACTGGTACAACAGGCAAAGCCGGCGACACGGCACTGCCGGCGCCGGCGGCCAGCCCGGCTGAGACCGATCGTGGCCGCGGATACCTGGTTACTGCGGCGAAGGACTAACCGCCAGCCGCGACAGAACGTCGGCGACAACCGAGTCCACCGGCACCGACACCTGCTCGCCCGTCCCGAGATCCTTCACTCCGACGGTGCCGGCCTCGATATCGCGATCGCCCGCCACCAGGGCGATACGGGCACCGGAACGGTCGGCCGCGCGCATCGCGCCCTTGAGCCCGCGGTCACCGTAGGCCAGGTCGACCCGGACACCGGCGCCACGCAGTTGCCCGGCCAGCACCGCGAGCCGCAGCTTGGCCGGATCGCTCAGCGGCACGCCGAACACGTCACAGCGCGCGGTCTCCCCCACGCTCTTGCCCTCGGCGCGCAGCGCCAGCAGGGTCCGGTCCACTCCGAGCCCAAAGCCGATGCCGGACAGGTCTTGTCCGCCGAGCCGGCGCATCAGCCCGTCGTAGCGGCCGCCGCCGCCGATGCCGGATTGCGCGCCGAGTCCGTCGTGCACGAACTCAAAGGTGGTCTTGGTGTAATAGTCCAGCCCGCGCACCAGGCGCGGGTTTATGACGTACGGCACCCCGAGGGCATCCAGGTGGGCCAGCACGGTGTCGAAATGCTGTTTGGCGGCGTCGGACAGGTGGTCGAGCAGCACCGGGGCGTCGGCCGTCATCGCGCGCACCTCGGGGCGCTTGTCGTCGAGCACCCGCAACGGGCTGATCTCGGCGCGCCTGCGCGTATCCTCGTCGAGATCGAGCTGAAAGAGGAACTCCCGCAACAACTCTCGGTATTGGGGTCGGCAGCTTTCATCTCCCAGTGAGGTGATATCCAACCGGAACCCGGCCAGGCCCAGTGACCGGAAACCGGCGTCGGCGACGGCGATCACCTCGGCGTCCAGCGCCGGGTCGTCGACTCCGATCGCCTCCACTCCGACTTGCTGCAGCTGGCGGTAGCGGCCGGCCTGAGGACGTTCGTAGCGGAAAAACGGGCCCGCGTAACACAGCTTCACCGGCAGCGCGCCGCGGTCCAGGCCGTGTTCGATCACCGCGCGCACCACGCCGGCGGTGCCCTCGGGCCGTAGGGTCACCGAGCGGTCTCCGCGGTCGGCGAACGTGTACATCTCCTTGGCCACCACGTCGGTGGATTCACCGACGCCGCGCGCGAACAGCGCGGTGTCCTCAAAGATGGGCAGCTCGACATCGAGGTAGCCGGCCCGGCGGGCGGCCCCCAGCAACCCGTCGCGCACCGCGACAAACTGCGCGGAGTCGGGCGGGACGTAGTCCGGCACCCCCTTGGGCCCAGAAAACGACGTAACCGCGGAGGATTCCGTCACCGGCTACAGGCCCTGGAGGAACGGATTGAACCGACGCTCGGCGCCGACGGTGGTGGAGTTGCCATGCCCGGGTAGTACCACGGTCTTGTCGTCGAGCACCAACAATTTACCGACGATGGAACGGTACAGGTCACGCCCGCTGCCACCGAACAGGTCCGTGCGGCCTATCGAACGCTCGAACAGCGTGTCGCCGGTGAACACGACGTCGGTGTCCGCCATGACCCGGAAGCACACCGAGCCGCGGGTGTGTCCGGGTGTGTGATCGACGTTGACGGACACGGCGCCGACGTCGATCTTGTCGCCGTCCCGGTCCAGTTCGACGACCTGCTTGGGCTCGCGGAACATCACACCCATGGCGACCTGAGCCAGCCGTGGACCGAAGCCGTAGATCGGATCGGTCAGCATGAACCGGTCCTCGGGGTGGATGTAGGTGGGGCAACCGAAGGTGTCGGACACCTTCTGGGCCGACCACATGTGGTCGATGTGGCCGTGCGTGAGCAGCACCGCGGCCGGGGTCAGCCGATTCTCGTCCAGAATGCGCCGCAGCTGGCCCATCGCACGCTGGCCGGGATCCACGATGACGGCATCCGTTCCCGGCCGTTCTGCCAGCACGTAACAGTTGCACTGCAGCATCCCGGCGGGAAATCCAGTGATCAACACGCTTCCCAGTTTCCCATGGGGCGCTTGACACGGGTCGCGGCGCCCACATTAGCCTGGGCTGGCGACTTAGCCTGGGCTGCCAACTTGGCCCCCACTCACCGATCATGGAGGCATACCGGCCGTGCCGACTAACGAACAGCGACGTGCCACAGCCAAGCGCAAACTCGAACGGCAGTTGGAGCGCCGCGCCAAGCAAGCCCGCCGGCGCCGGATCATCGTGATCACCGGCGCCGTCGTCGGGACGTTGGTGGTGATCGGCGCGGTAGTTGCGACCGTGGTCGTCACGCACAACGACCACAATCGCAAAGCCGCGTCCGCAACCGCGACCAGCGCCAGCAGCTCCGCGGCCAGTACGCCCGCGTCGCCGACCCCGCCGGTTCCGGCGATGCCGGCGTTCCAGCCGTCGGCCAGCGTGGGCGCCAACTGCCAGTACCCGGCGTCGCCGGATAAGGCCGCCAAGCCGGTCAAGCCGCCGAAGACTGGCAAAGTACCGACCGATCCCGCCACGGTAAGCGTCAGCATGGCGACCAACCAGGGCCATATCAGTCTGTTGCTGGCCAACAACGAATCGCCTTGCACGGTCAACAGTTTCGCCAGCCTGGCCAGCCAGAAATTCTTCGACAACACCAAATGCCATCGCCTGACCACTTCCGCAGACCTGTCCGTGCTGCAGTGTGGCGACCCGAAGGGCGAGGGCACCGGTGGTCCCGGGTACGGGTTCGCCAACGAATACCCCACCGACCAGTACCCGCCCAACGACCCCAAATTGAAGCAGCCAGTGCTCTACCCGCGCGGGACGGTGGCGATGGCCAACACCGGGCAGCCGAACAGCAATGGCAGCCAGTTCTTTCTGGTGTACAAGGACTCGCAGCTACCACCCGACTACACGGTCTTCGGCAAGATTCAGGACGACGGGCTGGCCACCCTGGACAAGATCGCCAAGGGCGGCGTCGTCGGCGGCGGCGAAGACGGCACGCCGGCCACCGAGGTCATCATCCAGTCGGTGATACTCGACTAGTTGCTGCGGCTTCCGCAGTGGCGTACGCCTGCGCGCCGGACGATAGGGCCTGCACGAATCCGGTATGGAACGCCTCGGCCTGCGCGCTTAGCGCCTGAAAGCTCTGCCCGTGCGCGCCGAATAACGCCGCGACGGCGGCCGAGATCTCATCGGCGCGCGCGGCTGTTACGGCCGTCGTTTGGGCTGCCGCCGCCGAATTAGCCTGGCTAAGCATTGAACCGATACGAGCGCGATTTCCCGCCGCTCCCGAAACCAACTCCGCATTTGCGACCAAGAAGGACATCCCGCACCTCCACAGCGAAGCGTCAGCGACGGAAGGATCCGATCGTGATTCGGCAGTGATGCTCGCGCATTCTTCAGTCATTCTTATGGTGAATTTGCCTGCGCAAGAGCAAGATCCAAGTTGCCTCGGTTGCTGCGCCAGTCAAGCGGCAGTCTCGCTTTCCTTGTGCCAGTAGGCAATTCAATCGCGTGCCGCCATGCATCGATTCTTGGTGATCGCTGCGGCGGTGAATTATCGTTCGAAACAACTGTCGCAGAGGCTTCTTTCAATCCCGTTCAATGTCGTTGCAAGCCCGCTTCACACGATTCGTGCCAATTACGGCGACCCGGTAGCGCCGCTAACACCGGATATCGTCCCCGCTTTGCCGCCGCTGCCGCCCGCTCCGTCCGAGTCGCCCGGCCCGCCGTCGCCGCCGTTGCCGATGAATCCGGCATCGCCGCCGTTGCCGCCGGTACCGGGGCTGGAGGGGGTGCTCGCGCTGACCCCGGCGGCGCCCCCCGCCCCGCCGTTGCCGATCCACGCCCCCGTGCCGCCGTTACCGCCGGTGCCGCCGGCGAAAGCGACGACCGCGCCGAGACCACCGGTCCCGCCGGCGCCGCCGGCCCCGCCGTTGCCAAACAGCAGGGCGGCTTTGCCGCCGTTGCCGCCATGGCCGCCGACACCACCGAGGCCGGCCCCGCCGGTCCCACCGTCGCCGCCGAAGCCGATCAGGCCGCCGGCGTCGCCGCCGTTGCCGCCGGCGCCAAGGCCGGTGGATACCTCGCTGACGTCACCGCCCGCACCGCCGTTGCCCATCACTTGTCCGCCGCTGCCGCCGTTGCCGCCGGTGCCAAAGCCGCTGTAGCCGCCGGCGCCGCCGTCACCGAACACCCCGCAGTTGCCCCCGTTCCCGCCGCTGCCGCCGCCGTTGTTCATACCGCCCGTGCCGCCGTCGCCGAGCAGTAGGCCGCCCCTGCCGCCGTCGCCGCCGGTGGTGTTGGCGCCGCCGGCGGTGAGGCCGCCGGCACCCCCGAGACCGAGTATCCCGGCGTGGCCGCCGTTGCCGCCATTGCCGCCGAAGCCGACGTTGCCGCCATTACCGCCGTTGCCGATCAGCCCGAAGGCGTTGCCGCCGGCGCCGGCGACCGCGTTGGGGCCGCCGACGAAGTTGGCGCCGCCGTTGCCCCCGTCGCCGTACAGCAGCCCAGCGTTGCCGCCGTTGCCGCCGGCGCCGCCGGTTCCGCCAATACCGCTGGAGAACCCGCTGGCCCCGCCGGCGCCGCCGTTACCGTCAAACCAGCCGTTGCCGCCGGCCCCGCCCGCGCCGCTGGGCTGGCCCACGCCGCTGGAGTCGCCGCCGACGCCGCCGTTACCGCCATTGCCGAACACCCAGCCGCCGTTGCCGCCCGCGCCGCCGGGCTGGCCGGTGGCGCCGGACCCACCCCTACCGCCGCGGCCGCCGTCGCCGAACAACCCGGCAGACCCGCCGGCGCCACCAGCCTGGCCTGCCAAGCCGTTACCGCCGTTGCCGCCGTTGCCGCCGTTGCCGATGAGCAAACCCCCGTCCTGGCCGTTTTGTCCCGGCGCGCCATTGGCGCCGTCGCCGATCAGCGGGCGGCCCGTGAGCAGCTGGCTGGGCGCGTTGATCGCGTTCAGCAGGTCCTGTTTCAGGATCTGCAACCCCGACACGTTCGCGGCCTCGGCGGCCGCATACGCTCCGGCCCCGGCGGTCATGGCCTGCACGAATTGGTCGTGAAATGCCATCGCCTGCGCGCCGAGCACCTGATATGCGTGGGCGTGCGCGTCGAATAGCGTCGCAACGGCCGACGACACCTCGTCGGCCGCCGCGGGCAACACTTCTGTCGTAGCGGCCGCCGCGGCTGCATTAGCAGCGCTGAGCATTGACCTTAGGCTCGCCAAATCCGTTGCGCTGGCAGCCAATATCTCCGGTGCTGCGGACACAAACGACATCGTCGTCCTTAAGTTCGTAGGTGCAGTTGCTTGGTGTTGTTACGTTGTGCTGTGACCCGGGTGGGTCGGGTGAGGTTGATGGTTTGGTTGCCGGCCAGCCGACGCTTGCGCCGAGTGATGTACATGTCCGCGCTCACGGCGATCCGTTGCGACCCGCAATCCCGGGCCTACTACCAATCCAAACGCGGCGAAGGTAAACACTCGATCCAAGCCACCATCTGCCTGGCGCGACGCCGCACCAACGTCCTCTACGCCCTCATCCGTGACAACCGCACCCGGCAACCCGACTCACCCCCAATTAACCAAACCGCGGCTTGACTTAGTCATTGAGAGTCCTCTCGCAAATTTCAGTGCAAGCGGGTCGCCACACCCGTCAGGTGGACCATCGACCACGACTCTGCCGGTGCACCATATCACCGTTTTGCGAACAATACGGATGTATGACATGGCGCCGCATCGGGTGGCTGTCATAGCGCCGGTGATTAGCGGTCGAGATTGCGCGGCAGTCGAAGTCGATGAGCGTCAGCGCCTGCTTGCCTTGTGCCAGTGACCAATTAAATCGCATATAGCGCAACCCAATCGAGATTCCACCATGCCGCCATTACTTTCGGCGATCGCCAATGCGGGCCGGCACGGGATACTGGTCAAATCCGCAGTCGCGGTTGAACAACTGGCTGACACCAGCATTGTCGCGTTGGATAAGACCGGCACATTGACGTGCGTTATGCCACAAGTGAATACCGTCGAGCCGTTGAACCCACACGTCATCGACGCCCGCGGATTATTCCAATTAGCATCTGCTGCAGAACAATCCAGCGAACATCCGCTGGGGAAAGCCATCGTGAACGAAGCGCGCAGTCGGGGCCTGACCATCCCGCCCGCTGAAGACTCCCGCGCGTTGCCGGGTCGCGGGGTGCGCGCCAGCATCGGACGGGATTTCGTCGAGGTGTGCAGTCCGCACGGCTACCAGGGTGCGGAGGTGCCCGAACTGGCGCCGATCGTCGCCGCGGGCGCAACCGCGGCCATCGTCTTGCTGAATGGGGTGGCAATCGGGGTCCTCGGACTCACCGATCAGGTTCGTGCTGACGCCGCCGAGTCCATTGCGTCGCTAACCACATTGACCTCGGCGCCGCCCGTGCTACTGACCGGTGACAACGGGCTTGCGGCCAGACGGGTCGCCCAACAGGCTGGCATTTCCGACGTGCGCGCCGCATTGCTACCCGAGCAGAAGGCCGAGGCGGTGCGCGCTCTGCAGGCCAGCGGTCACCGGGTGCTCGCAGTCGGCGACGGTGTCAACGACGCCCATGCCATGGCCGCAGCCTGCTCGTCCGTCGCCATGGGTGCCGGGGCTGATCTCACCCTGCAAACCGCCGACGGTGTCACCGTCCGCGACGAACTGCACACCATCGCGACGATCATCGGTCTAACGGCGGCTAGTGCTGACAGTGGCGACCCGCTTCGCCCGGCTTGGCCGCGCTCGCGATCGCCACTAGGCCGCTGACGTGACCCGGTAGACGTCGTAGACGCCTTCGACGTTGCGGACCACGTTGAGCAGATGCCCGAGGTGTTTGGGGGCGCCCATCTCGAAGGTGAACCGGCTGATCGCCACCCGATCACCGGAGGTGGTGACCGATGCCGACAGGATGTTCACCTTCTCGTCGGCCAGCGCCCGCGTCACGTCGGACAGCAACCGGTGCCGATCGAGCGCCTCGACCTGGATGGCCACCAGGAACACCGACGACGGCGACGGGGCCCAGAGCACCTCGATGATCCGCTCGGCCTGTTGCTGCAGCGATGTGGCGTTGGTGCAGTCGGTGCGGTGCACGCTGACGCCGCCGCCGCGGGTGACGAAACCCATGATCTGGTCGCCGGGCACCGGCGTGCAGCATTTGGCGAGCTTGGTCAGCACGCCCGGGGCGCCGGGGACCGAGACGCCCACGTCTTCGTTGCTGCGCGGCCGCCGCATGGTCGCCGGCGTGGACCGCTCTGCCAGTTCCTCTTCGGCCTGGTCGAGACCGCCGAGTTCGGCCAGCAGCCGCTGCACGACGTGCCTGGCCGAGACGTGCCCCTCGCCGATCGCAGTGTAGAGCGCGGACACATCAGTGTAGTGCAATTCACGCGCCACCGCGGCCATGGACTCACCATTTACCAAGCGCTGCAGGGGAAGTCCGCCTCGGCGCACCTCGCGGGCCATCATATCCTTGCCGGCCTCCAGCGCCTCCTCGCGCCGCTCCTTGGCGAACCACTGCCGGATCTTCGCCTTGGCGCGCGGCGACACCACAAACTGCTGCCAGTCCCGCGACGGCCCGGCGTTGGGCGCCTTGGACGTGAAAACCTCTACGACTTCCCCATTTTCCAGCTTGCGTTCCAGCGCCACCAGCCGCCCGTTGACGCGGGCACCGATGCAGCGGTGGCCGACTTCGGTGTGCACCGCGTAGGCGAAGTCCACCGGTGTGGACCCGGTCGGCAATGTGTAAACGTCGCCCTTGGGTGAGAACACGAAAATCTCTTGCACCGCAAGGTCATAGCGCAACGACTCCAGGAACTCGCCCGGGTCGGCGGCCTCCCGCTGCCAGTCGAGCAGCTGACGCATCCAGGCCATGTCGTCGATCTCGGCGGCGGCGTGCGGATGCGGAACGCCGTTGCGGCCCTTGGCTTCCTTATAGCGCCAGTGCGCGGCGATCCCGTACTCGGCGGTGCGGTGCATGTCGCGGGTGCGGATCTGCACTTCCAGCGGCTTGCCCTCCGGCCCGACGACCGTGGTGTGCAGTGACTGGTAGACGCTGTATCTCGGCTGGGCGATGTAGTCCTTGAACCGACCCGCCATCGGCTGCCATAGCGAATGCACCACGCCCACAGCGGCGTAACAGTCCCGGATTTCGTCGCACAGGATGCGAATGCCGACCAGGTCGTGGATGTCGTCGAAGTCGCGGCCCTTGACGATCATCTTCTGATAGATCGACCAGTAGTGCTTGGGGCGGCCCTCCACCGTCGCCTTGATCTTCGACGCGTTCAGGGTGTTGGTGATCTCGGTGCGGACCAAGGCCAGGTAGGTATCCCGGGACGGCGCGCGACCAGCGACCAGCCGCACGATCTCGTCGTACTTCTTGGGGTGCAAGATCGCGAACGAGAGGTCTTCCAACTCCCACTTGACGCTGGCCATACCGAGCCGATGCGCGAGGGGCGCAATAACTTCCAAAGTTTCGCGGGCCTTGCGCGCCTGCTTTTCCGGCGGCAGGAAGCGCATCGTGCGCATGTTGTGCAGCCGGTCCGCGACCTTGATCACCAGTACCCGCGGATCGCGGGCCATCGCGGTGATCATCTTGCGGATGGTCTCGCCTTCGGCGGCGTTGCCCAGCTCGACCCGATCCAGCTTGGTCACCCCGTCGACCAGATGGCCCACCTCTTCGCCGAATTCCTCGGACAACGCCTCGAGGGTGTAACTGGTGTCCTCGACGGTGTCGTGCAATAGCGCGGCCACAAGAGTGGTGGTGTCCATGCCCAACTCGGCCAAGATGTTGGCGACGGCCAGCGGGTGGGTGATGTAGGGATCACCGGAATGCCGCAACTGAGTGGCATGGCGTTGGTCGGCGACCTCGAAGGCTCGCTGCAGCATCGAGAGGTTTGCCTTGGGATAGATTTCCCGGTGCACCGCCACCAGCGGCTCGAGCACCGGGTTGATGGCACCGCTGCGAGCGGTCATCCGCCGGGCCAACCGGGCCCGGACCCGACGAGACGCGCTGCTGCTCCTCAGGTTCGCCTCGGCCTGCGGCTCCGGTGTCTCGGGGACCGCCTCTACCGGACCGGAGGCCGGCCCTGCAACTGGACCTGCAACTGCGGAAACATCGGCGGCTGCGGAAGTGTCAGCGGGCGCCGCTTCAGGCGCTTCAGGGGGCGGCGCGACAACTTGCGCCGTGCTCTGGTCGTCCGCCACGTTCGTCACCTCCGACCTCGAGGATATCGCTCGTTTCGATTGCCCGGCGCTTTCCCGCGCTCCCCCGCACCGCTGCTACGCGCGGCTCAAGCTGTGCAGCCGCAACGGCGCGATCGCCTCGCGACCGCCCAGCGCGGTGAGTTCCACCAGCACCGCGGCCGCGATCACGTCCGCCCCGGCGCGCTTGAGCAGCCGGTCGGCCGCGGCCAGGGTGCCGCCGGTGGCCAATACGTCGTCGATGATGACGATGGTGCGACCCTGCAGGTGGAGGCTATCGGCGGGAATCTCGATGGCGGCGGGGCCGTATTCCCTGGTGTATTCCTCGCCGAGCACCGGCGGCGGCAACTTGCCGCTCTTGCGGATGGGCAGGACGCCGGTGCCGAGCCGGATGGCGGTGGCAGCCGCCACCAGGAACCCGCGGGATTCGATGCCGGCCACCAGGTCGGCACCGGACGCGACGTCGGCCAGCGCGTCGACGACCGCCGCCATCCCCTTGGGGTCGGCAAACAGCGGGGTGAGGTCCTTGAACTGGACTCCCGGTTGCGGAAAATCGGCGACATCGCGGGTCAGCGACACGATGATGTCGGCGATGGGCGCGCTTCCCCCGACAGTCACTGCAGCCTCATTGCATGAGGGCCCATCGGTCCATGTTCCAGCCCGCGCCCCAGCGGGTCGGATTCCTGCTCACCGCATACATTTTCTTCGACATCAACAGCGTGCGCTGCTGCCGATACAGCGGCAGCGTCGGCATGTCTCCCCACAGCACCGGGGCGGCCTCGGCAAGCAGCCTGACGCGCTCGGCCGGATCAGCGGATACCGCCAGCCCGCCGATAATCCCGTCGATCTGGGGATTTGCGTAGTTGGACAGGTTGTTGCCGTTGCCGGAGTGCAGGTCGTAGGCGTCCAGCGCCGACGATCCGGTCGATCCGCTGCCGGTGGCTCCACCGGTGCTGGCCAACAGCACGTCGATCTTCCCGTCCCGCAGCGCCTGCGGCCCCGACGGGTCCTTTGCGGCATCCAGCGCTACGCCGGTCACGTTGACGCCGGCGCCGGCGCAGGACTTGGCAATGGTCCCGACGGTGGCCGCCAGCCGCGCGTTGGGCCCCTGGTAGCCGATTCGCACGGCAAGCGGCGCGCCGTGCAGTGAATCGCGAGCCGCCGCGGGATCCGCCTTGCCGAACGGGCCGGCGTCGTTGGCGCCGTCGGCCTGGGCGATGGCATCCTCGGTGGCCGGGGACAGACGCGAGTTGGCTATGGGCACGCCGGCGTCGTGCGCGATCACGTCGCGCGGCGTGCACAGTGCGAGCGCGCGGCGCTCACGGGCCAGCGCGAGCGGCCCCTGCGACGAGAAGATCAGCTGCTCGATGCCGGCCGACGGCGAATCGGTGCGCTGGTAGTTGTCCGGGGTGGCCAGCGATCCCGACGACCCGGCCGCGACGTCGACCACATCGACGCCGCGGCTGTTGACCCGGTCCTGGATATCGGCTCCCTGCGTCCACACCGTGATCCGCCTGGTGATCGGTTTGGGACCCCACCAGCGGTCGTTGGCGACGAGCACCATGCCGCCCCTATCCAAGACGGACTGGATCTTGTACGGTCCCGACGCCGGGAAACGTTTGAGATCGACACCCGGCTTGAGGTCCCAGATGGTGTTCCACAGCTTTGCGATCTGATCGACAAGCGACGCGTTCTTGGTGATCAGCGCCGCCGTCACATCGATGTTCAGCTGGTCGGCGATGACGTGCGACGGCATCATCGTGGTCGCGGTGAACAGCTGCGTGTAATCGACGACGCTGCGGTCCGGGATGAACGAGACCCGGGCCTTCTTCTGCCCCGGCATGCACTCGATGTTGGCGATATCGGTGTAGCCCGCCTGGCTGTTGGCGTCGAAGCCGGGATATTTCCCGGATTGGGCCGCCCAGGTCAGCACCATGTCGTCGCAGGTCACCGGCTTGCCGTCGGAGTAGACGGCGTTGTCGGCGATCTGGTAGTCGAGCACCAACGGCGCACCGCCCACGACGGAGATGGTTCCGAAGTCGTGGTCGGCGACCACTTGTCCGTCAGGGCCGTGGTACCCGAACCCGATCAGCGTGCGGGCGAATGCCTGCGCCCCGGCCGACGCGGCTCCGACGACGGTGTTGGTGTTATAGCTGCCCAGCGCGCCGTCGACCACGTAGTCGATCTGGGTGGAGGCGCCGCCGGAACAGGCGGTCAG
The DNA here is from genome assembly GCA_963814505.1 of uncultured Actinomycetota bacterium. GTDB lineage: Bacteria > Actinomycetota > Actinomycetes > Mycobacteriales > Mycobacteriaceae > Mycobacterium. The sequence continues at coordinate 122,665 of CAWFDM010000026.1, read as the reverse complement.
CGTCGAGGCGGCCGCCAGCGTGGCGGCCACACCCATTGGGATCCACCGGAAAGTCCACCGAAAGCCGGTTCGCCGACACCAGGTGGCCATCACCTGACTACCGCCGGCCGGCGTTTCGCTTGCCGGTCGGACGCCGGGTACCGGTGGGCCGCACCGGGCGCGCGCCCGGCGCGGGCTTGTTCGGTGCCGCGGGCGCGCTGGACGCCGCGGCGGGCTTAGACTCCTGCGCCGTCTCCTGCGCCGATTCCTCCGCCGACTCGTCGCTGGAGGATTTCGCGGGCTCCTGCTCTTTCTCGGCAGCTTTCTCGGCTGATTTGCCGGCTGATTTGCCGGCTGATTTCGCGGTTTCTCCGGTTTCGGAGCTTTCCCGCTTACCCGGGCTGCGCCGCTTGACCACCCGGCGGGTGTGGGTTCGCACCAGCTCGGTGCGTTCACGCAGCGTGACCAGCAGCGGAGTGGCGAAGAAGATCGACGAGTAGGTGCCGACCATGATGCCGACCAGCTGCACCAGCGCCAGGTCCTTCAGCGTGCCGACGCCCAGCAGCCACACCGCCACCACCATCAGCGCCAGGATCGGCAACACGGAGATCAGGCTGGTGTTGATCGACCGCATGAACGTCTGGTTGATCGCCAGGTTGGCCTGTTCGGCGAAGGTGCGCCGGGTGGTGTGCTGGAAGCCGTGGGTGTTCTCCTCGACTTTGTCGAACACGATGACGGTGTCGTACAGGGAGAAACCCAGGATCGTCAGCAGGCCGATGACCGTGGCCGGGCTGACCTCGAAGCCCACCAGCGAGTAGACGCCGGCGGTGACGGTCAGGTCGAAACACATGGTCATCAGCGCGGAGATGGCCATGTACCGCTCGTAGCGCACCATGATGTAAACGCCGACCAGCACCAGGAACACCCCCAGCGCGATCAGCGCCTTGTTGGTGATCTGATCACCCCAGGTCTCCGACACCGCCGAGTCGCTGATGGCCGCCTTGCTGGGCTTACCGTCGGTGCCTTTGGGCTGGAACGCGTCGAAGAGGGCGTTGCGCAGCTTCGTGCTCTGGTCGTTGTTGAGCGTTTCGGAACGAATCTGGACAGCCGCTGCGGCGCCGTTGGCGACGATCACCACCGATTCCGGGTCGGTGCCCAGGGTCTTCTTGAACACGTCCTGCACCTGCGAGACCTGGGCGTTGCCGCGCGGGAACGACACCGTGGTGCCGCCCTTGAAATCGATCCCGAACGTGAACCCGCGGATGATGATCGACAGGATTGCGATCGCGACCATGGTGCCGCTGACGGCATACCACAGCTTGCGGCGTCCCACCACCTCGAACGCACCGGTTCCGGTGTAGAGCCGGGTGAGAAAGCCGTGGTGCGGCAGGCCGGTGGTGTCGGCGTCGGGCAGTTCCTCTTTTGTTTCGTCTTTTGTTTCCCCTTTTGTTTCGTCTTTTATTTCCCCTTTTGTTTCGGAGGTAGCTTCTGACGCTTCCGTGAGTTCGACGGCACTCGTGTCTCCGGTGTCTCCGGTGTCTCCGGTGTCTCCGGAGTCCTCGGTGTCCTGGGTCTCGCTGGCGGCGGCCTTGGTGTCCTTGGTGTCTTTCGCGTCCTTGTCGTCCTTCTTGTCGTCTTTCGCGCTGCCGGTCCTGGCTCTGGCGGGCCTAGAGGGCCTGGAAGGCCTGGATGCCTTGGAGGTCATGGGATCTACCTCCGTCCCGTCGTCGCGGTGCCCGCGGCGCGGCGTTCGCGCGCGACCTGCTGAACTGCGCCCAGGCCGTTGTAGGCCGGCTTTGCCAGCCTCACTGACTTGGAGGCCAGGTACACCAGCGGCCAGGTCACCAGGAACACCACCACCAGGTCGAGGATCGTGGTGAGGCCCAGGGTGAATGCGAATCCCTTCACCTGGCCGATCGCGAGGACATACAACACGGCAGCGGCCAGGAAGGTGACGGCGTTGCCCGACACGATCGTTTTGCGGGCCCGCACCCAGCCGCGTGGCACCCCCGACCGGAACGATCTGCCTTCCCGGATCTCATCCTTGATGCGTTCGAAGAACACCACGAACGAGTCGGCGGTGGTACCGATACCGATGATCAGACCTGCGATACCCGCCAGGTCCAGCGTGTAGTTGATATATCGGCCCAAGAGCACGAGGATCGCGAAAACCATTGCGCCGGAACAGATCAGCGACAGCGCGGTGAGCAAGCCCAGCGCCCGGTAATACAGCAACGAGTACACCAGCACCAGGATCAAACCGATCGCGCCGGCGATCAGGCCGGCTCGCAGCGATGTCAGTCCCAATGTCGCCGAGACGGTTTGGGCATCGGATGATTCGAAGGACAGCGGCAGCGAGCCGTATTTCAGGACGTTGGCCAGCTGGCGCGCGGTTGAGGCGGTGAACGGCGGATCGCCACCACTGATCTGGGTCCGGCCGCCGGGGATCGCTTCTTCGATCACCGGCGCGCTGACCACCTCCGAGTCCAGCGTGAAGGCGGTCTTGGTACCGGTGTGGGCGGCGGTGAAGTCGGCCCAGATACTCGCCGCGGCGGGCTTGAATTGCAGGTCGACGACGTAGCCGATGCCGCGCTGATTCATGCCGGACGTGGCGTCCTGGATCTGGTCGCCACTGATGATCGACGGCGCCAGCAGATAGGCGACCTTGTGGTCCTGCGAGCAGGTGACCAGCGGCAGAGTGGGGTCGTCGTTGCCGGCCAGGATGTCTTTTCCTTTGTCGCACAGGGTGGCCTCGTACTGCAGGGCAAGGAACTGAACGCCCTGGCGGGTGCTCTGCCGCCACTTCTTCTCCGTGGCAATGCGCTCGGCGAGGTCTTTGCGCGGATCGGGCGGTGCGGGCTGTTCACCAGGCGGCACCTCCGACGTCGGCGCGGCGCCGGTAGTGGGTGCCGGCGTGCTGCCCGCGGGCGCGGGGCTGGGTGCCGGGCTGGGGGCCGGACTGGGTGCCTGGCTGGGCGCAGGGCTGGGTGCCGGCGTCGGGTCCTGCGGGTACGGCCGTGGCTGCGGCGCAGGCTTCCCACTGGGCGCAGGCGCCGGTTGCGCGGTCGGCGCCGGTGCCGGTTGGCTGCTGGGCGCCGGCGCGCCGCTGGGCGCTGGCGCGGGCGCGGCGGGCGCGGGCGAGGCGGGCGCGGGCGCGGGCTTGGGTTCGGGGCTCTGCGCCGGAATCGCCTGGATGACCGGACGGATGTAAAGACGCGCGGTCTGTCCCAGGTTGCGGGCCTCGCTGCCGTCGTTGCCGGGAACCGTGATGACCAGATTGTCGCCGTCGACGACGACCTCCGAACCGGAGACGCCGAGACCGTTGACTCGAGCGCTGATGATCTGCTGCGCCTGTGCCAGCGCCTCTCGGCTCGGGGCGTCGCCGGTTGGCGTGCGTGCCGTCAACGTGACGCGAGTGCCGCCCTGAAGGTCGATGCCCAGCTTGGGGGTGTCCCGCTTGTCCCCGGTGAGAAACACCAGCAGATAGACGCCTATTAGCAGCACCAGGAACACCGACAGGTAGCGGCCAGGCTGCACCGGCGCCGAAGACGATGCCACGTTTCCTATATCTCCTTGAGAATCGGTTTTCCCCGAGAGAGCCTACGTGTCGCGGTTAGATGCGCGTCGCGGACGCGGCCCAGCGATTGCCCGGTCAGAAATCTTTGGTCGCACGGTTCTCGTGGTCCGAGCTATCCAGGCCGTCCAGGTCGGAGTCGGCCAACTCGTCGTCGGCATCCTCGTCGATATCTTCATCGTCTTCATCGATGTCGGGCGCGATCCGATCGCGGATCGCCAGCTTCATCCACGTGGTCACCACGCCGGGTGCGATCTCGAGGTCGACGGTGTCGTCGGAGATCGCGGTGATGGTGGCTTCCAGCCCGGAAGTGGTGTGCACCAGGTCGCCCGGCTGCAGCGACTCGTGCAGGTCGATGGTGGCTTGCATCGCGCGCCTCTGCTTGCGCGACTGCAAGTAAATGAACCCGCCCATGATGAGCAGGAACGGCAGGAACAAGATCAAAGTATTCATAGACGCGCCTGTCTTTCTGTCTGTCTTTCGTATCGGTTGTTGCTCGACATTTTGAGGCGGTGCCGATCCGGCTTGGAGGTCGCGCAAAGCTCGTAATTGTCCAGTGTCTGCGTCCAGTCTGGCAGGCCGCTGGCCGCACACCCGCCGACCCCCGCCGGCACCCGCGTCACGCTAGGCTTTTACCCGCGACGTGACCGGCGCGGCGCGGTGAGGAGGATCGGTGTGACCAGCCTCGAACAGAGCCGCCAACTGGTCACCGAAATCCCAGGTCCCGCCTCGGTGGAACTGAACAAGCGCCGGGCCGCGGCGGTGTCCCGTAGTGTCGGCGTCACCATGCCGGTGTTCGTGGCCCGCGCCGGCGGCGGCATCGTCGAGGACGTCGACGGCAACCGGTTGATCGACCTGGGTTCGGGCATCGCCGTGACAACGATCGGCAACTCCTCGCCCGCCGTCGTGGATGCGGTGCGCGCGCAGGTGGCCGAATTCACGCACACCTGCTTCATGGTGAACCCGTACGAGGAATACGTCGCCGTCGCCGAGGAACTCAACCGCATTACCCCGGGCTCCGGTGAGAAACGCTCGGTGCTTTTCAACTCCGGAGCCGAGGCGGTGGAGAACGCGATCAAGGTCGCCCGCTCGTATACCGGCAAGACCGCCGTGGTGGCGTTCGACCACGCCTACCACGGCCGCACCAACCTGGCCATGGCGCTCACCGCCAAGTCCATGCCCTACAAGAGCGGCTTCGGTCCGTTCGCGCCGGAGATCTACCGGGCACCGATCTCCTACCCCTACCGGGACGGACTGGTGGACAAGGAAATGGCGACCGACGGCGAACTGGCCGGGGCGCGGGCCATCAACGTGATGGACAAGCAGGTCGGGGCCGCCAACCTGGCCGCCGTCATCATCGAGCCGATCCAGGGCGAAGGCGGTTTCATCGTTCCGGCCGAGGGGTTCCTGGCCAGCCTGCTGGAGTGGTGTCGCAAGAACGACGTGGTGTTCATCGCCGATGAGGTGCAGACCGGGTTGGCCCGCACCGGCGCCTGGTTCGCCTGCGAGCACGAGGGCCCCAACGGTCTAGAGCCCGACCTGATCTGCATTGCCAAGGGCATCGCCGACGGGTTGCCGCTATCGGCGGTGACCGGCCGGGCCGAGGTCATGGATGCCCCGCACGTCAGTGGACTGGGTGGCACTTTCGGCGGCAACCCGGTGGCCTGCGCGGCGGCGCTGGCCACCATCGCGACCATCGAGCGCGACGGCCTGATCGAGCGTGCCCGGCAGCTCGAACGACTGATCATGGACCCGCTGCTGCGGCTGCAGGCCGCCGACGATCGGATCGGCGATGTGCGGGGCCGCGGCGCCATGATCGCCATCGAGCTGGTCAAATCCGGGACGACCGACCCCGACCCCGAGCTGACCAACAAACTGGCGACCGCGGCCCACGCCGCCGGCGTCATCGTCTTGACGTGCGGCATGTTCGGCAACATCATCCGGCTGCTACCCCCGTTGACCATCAGCGACGGGCTGCTGACCGAGGGCGTCGACGTCCTCACCGGGATCCTGGGCGGCCTGTAGAGCCACGCGTAGCGCCGCCGTGTTTCGGCAACGAGATCGACGCTACCGTCACCCGTACTCGAACTTTTCCGCGCTGGCGTCGATCTCGATGCGCATGTCGGTGGTCCAGGCCACCATCACCCCATGGGCGAGGTATTCCTTGGCAGCGAAGCGATCGCTGCGGCGGCGTTGAACGATTATCAGCTACGCCGGTGGTATCGGACCATCTTCCGTGACGTGTACATATCGAAGGGGGACGAGCCGTCGCTGGACGATCGCACGGTTGGTGCCTGGCTGTGGTCGCGCCGGCGCGCGGTCATTGCGGGTGTTGCGGCGTCGGCGCTGCACGGAGCGCAGTGGGTTGACGCGGACACCGCCATTGAACTCATCTGCAAGAACGCCCGACGCCAGCCCGGACTGATCGTCCGCAACGAAACACTCGGCGACGACGAAGTGACTGCCATGAGGCGGCAATCGGTGACGTTTCCAGTCACTGGGGTCGCCCGCACCGCGTTCGATCTCGGCCGCCACCTGCCCCGCGGTGAGGCGGTGGCGCGACTCGACGCGCTCATGCGTGCCACGCCGTTCTCCGTCGAAGACGTCGCCGTGCCGGCGAAGCGGTACCGCGGCGCCCGTGGTGTGCGCCGGCTAGGGCAGGTGCTGCCTCTGGTGGACGGTGGCGCGGCATCGCCGAAGGAAAGCTGGTTGCGGCTGCTCCTGATCGACGCCGGCCTGCCGAAACCGACAACGCAGATACCCGTCAACGACGGCTGGCGAGGCGTGGGTGTGCTCGACATGGGCTGGGAGGACTACTTGGTCGCGGCGGAGTATGAAGGCGACCAACACCGCACGAATCGAAGGCGATTCGTCAAGGACATCGGCCGACTGGCGAAGTTTCAGGATTTGGGTTGGGTCGTGATCCGGGTCGTCGCCGAGCATCGACCCGACGACATCGTCGGCCGTGTGCGTGAGGCCCTCGTCCGCCGCGGCTATCGCCGAGATCCACGTTAGCGCGCGACCTACTCGCACTTCTTCGCGCCAACGCCAATCTCGATGAAGCGTCGGCGCAACAGACGAGCCGCCCTTGAGCCAGCGACAAGGCGTGGCGGACGTCACTGTCTCCGTCGGGGCTACTCGGGAGTACCATCGGGAATGCCGTTAGTTTAACTAACGTTCTAGTTCTCAGCGCAGCGTCGCGCAAGACCCTATTTCTCCGTAATGGCAAGGAACTGTCATGTCGACTACTACTCGTGAGGAGCGGCTGGCACGCCGCATCGAGGAACTATCCGTCGACGACCCACAGTTCGCCGCCGCCAAGCCGAGCCCGGCGGTCGCCGAGGCCCTTGAGCAGCCCGGACTGCGCTTACCGCAGATCATTCAAACCGTGCTCGAGGGTTACGCCGGCCGCCCGGCTCTGGGGCAGCGCGTTGTGGAGTTCGTCAAAAACCCGAAGACCGGACGCACCGAGCTCGAGGTGCTCCCCCGCTTCGAGACCCTGACCTACCGCGAGCTGGGCGAGCGGGTCGACGCGGTGGCGCGCGCCTTGACCGACGGCACCCTGCGAGCCGGCGATCGGGTCGCCGTGCTGGGCTTCAACAGCGTCGACTTCGCCACCATCGACATCGCACTTGCCCAGATCGGCGCGGTGTCGGTCCCGCTACAAACCAGCGCGGCGATCACCCAGCTGCAGCCGATCGTGATCGAGACCGAGCCCACCGTGATTGCGGCGAGCGTCAATCAGCTGCCCGACGCCGTCGAGTTGATCCTGAGCGCCGGGCACGTGCCCGCCGAGCTCGTGGTGTTCGACTACCACCCCGAGGCCGACGACCAGCGTGAGGCCGTGCAGACCGCCCGTGCGCGGTTGGCCGACACCCCCGACATCCCTGTGACCGTCGAGTCCCTCGCCGACGTCGTGGAGCGCGGGAAGACACTGCCGGCGGTGGCGGTTTCCGAGCCGGCTGCTGTGCCCGACGAAGCCGACCCGCTGGCCCTGCTGATCTACACCTCCGGCAGCACCGGCGCACCCAAGGGCGCGATGTATCCGCAGAGCAATGTCGGCAAGATGTTCCGCAGGTCGAGCAAGAACTGGTTCGGGCCGACCCCCGCGTCGATCACGCTCAATTTCATGCCGATGAGCCACGTCATGGGGCGCGGCATCCTCTACGGCACGCTCGGCAACGGCGGCACGGCCTACTTCGCCGCCAAGAGTGACCTGTCGACGTTGCTGGAGGACCTCGAGCTGGTGCGGCCCACCGAGCTCAACTTCGTGCCACGGATCTGGGAGACCCTGTTCGCCGAGTATCGGCGTCAGATCGACCGCGGGACCAGCGAGGCCGAAGCGATGGACGACTTGCGGCAATACCAGCTGGGCGGGAGGTTCATCTTCGCGATGACCGGCTCGGCGCCCACCTCCCCGGAGCTGAAAACCTGGGTGGAGGACCTGCTCGACATGCATCTGACGGACGGCTACGGCTCCACCGAGGCCGGCATGGTCCTGTTCGACGGCGAGGTGCAACGCCCGCCGGTCGTCGACTACAAGCTGGCCGACGTCCCCGATCTGGGCTACTTCGCCACCGACCGGCCGCATCCGCGCGGCGAATTGCTGCTCAAGACGGAGAACATGTTCCCCGGCTACTACAAGCGGCCCGAGGTCACCGCGGGCGTGCTGGACGCCGACGGCTGGTATCACACCGGGGACGTCGTGGCCGAGACCGCTCCCGACCGGCTGGTGTACGTCGACCGCCGCAACAACGTGCTGAAGCTGGCGCAGGGCGAGTTCGTCACCGTCGCCAAACTGGAGGCGGTGTTCGGCAACAGCCCGCTGGTAAGGCAGATCTACGTCTACGGCAACAGCGCGCACCCCTACCTGTTGGCCGTCGTGGTCCCGACTGAAGAGGCGTTGCGGCGCTACGCCGAAAATGGGGTGGCCGAGCTCAAACCGCTGATCGCCGACTCGCTGCAGAAGGTCGCCAAGGAGGCCGGCCTGCAGTCCTACGAGGTGCCGCGCGATTTCATCGTCGAGACGACGCCATTCACCCTGGAGAGCGGTCTGCTCACCGGCATCCGCAAGCTGGCGTGGCCGAAGCTGAAGCAGCACTACGGCGAACGGCTGGAACAGCTCTACGCCGACCTGGCCGACAGCCAGGCCAACGAGCTGGGCGAGCTGCGCCGCAGCGGCGCCGGCGCGCCGGTGCTGCAAACCGTGAGCCGGGCCGCGGCCGCCATGCTGGGCGCGGCCCATCCTGTTGAAGCCGAGCTGCTCTCCGATGCGCACTTCACCGACCTGGGTGGAGACTCGTTGTCCGCGTTGACATTCGGCAACCTGCTGCACGAGATCTTCGACGTCGACGTGCCGGTGGGCGTGATCGTCAGCCCAGCCAACGACCTGGCGGCCATCGCCAACTACATCGAGGCCGAGCGCCACGGCAGCAAGCGGCCGTCGTTCGCGTCGGTGCATGGTCGTGACGCGGTCGAGGTGCATGCCAGTGACCTCACGCTGGACAAGTTCATCGATGCATCGACGCTGGCTGCCGCGTCAACGCTGCCGCGGCCCAGCGCCGAGGTGCGCACCGTCCTGTTGACCGGCGCGACCGGCTTCCTGGGGCGCTACCTGGCCCTGGAATGGCTGGAGCGGATGGACCTGGTCGACGGCAAGGTGATCGCCCTGGTGCGCGCAAAGACCGACGAGGACGCGCGCGCTCGCCTGGACAAGACCTTCCACGGTGGCGTTCAGGGTGACCCGAAGCTGCTGGCGCACTACCAGCAACTGGCCGCCGACCACCTCGAGGTGATCGCCGGCGACAAGGGCGAGGCCGACCTCGGCCTGGACGCGGCGACCTGGCAGCGACTGGCCGACACCGTCGACCTGATCGTCGACCCCGCCGCCCTGGTCAACCACGTGCTGCCGTACAGCGAGCTGTTCGGCCCCAACGCGCTGGGCACCGCCGAACTGATCCGGCTGGCGCTCACCACGAAGCAAAAGCCGTACACCTACGTGTCGACAATCGGGGTGGGTGACCAGATCAAGCCCGGGCGGTTCACCGAGGACGCCGACATCCGGGTGATCAGCGCAACCCGCAAGATCAACGACGGCTACGCGAACGGCTACGGCAACAGCAAGTGGGCCGGCGAGGTGCTGTTGCGGGAGGCCCACGACCTGTGTGGCCTGCCGGTCGCGGTGTTCCGCTGCGACATGATCCTGGCCGACACCAGCTTCGCGGGTCAGCTCAACGTGCCGGACATGTTCACCCGGATGATGCTCAGCCTGGTCGCGACCGGTATCGCTCCCGGCTCGTTCTACGAGCTGGACGCCGAGGGCAATCGGCAGCGGGCTCACTACGACGGCCTGCCGGTCGAGTTCATCGCCGAGGCGATCTCCACCCTGGGCGCGCAGAGTGCTGACGAGTTCCACACGTACCACGTGATGAACCCGTACGACGACGGCATCGGGATGGACGAGTTCGTCGACTGGCTCGTCGAGGGCGGTTGCGCGATCCAGCGGATCGCCGACTACGGCGAGTGGCTGGCGCGCTTCGAGACCACGCTGCGTGCCATGCCGGAACACCAGCGCCAGGCGTCGTTGCTGCCGCTGCTGCACAACTACCAGAAGCCGGAGACGCCGTTGCGCGGGTCGTTGGCGCCCACCGACCGATTCCGTGCCGCGGTCCAGGACGCGAAAATCGGCCCGGACAAAGACATTCCGCACATCACGCCGCAGATCATCGCCAAGTACATCAGCGACCTGCGACTGCTGGGCCTCCTGTGAGGTAGCGCGAGCAGTCCCCCGGCGAAAGCACCCGCACGCCCGGAAACCGCCCGCCGTGTCGGGTGCTTTTGCGTTTGCTCGGGGTGTCCCGAATTCCATGAAACTGCCCGTGAATGGGCTCATTGGCTACATACACCTTGCCGCGCTTGTAAGCTGTGGGCGCAGTTTGGAGATTGCATCGCCGCGAGGTCGGGGGCACAAGTTGTCGTCTTATTTGATCGCAGCACCGGAAGCGGCCCGGGATTTGAGCGGGGTCGGGGAGGCGGTCAAGGCGAGCACCCCGGCGGTGGCGCCCGTTTGCGTCGACGGCGATGACGGCGGACTGCGTAACCCATCTCACACCGCCCGAGTGGCGATCCTCACAGCCCAAATATCGTTACCTTTGCTAACGTCTTTCCTATCGGCGCAGCGCTGCGCCAAGCGAGTTTCCCCCAAGAATTCTCAGGCAACGTGAGGTCCCGCCATGTCGACTCCTACCCGCGAAGAGCGGTTCGCCCGCCGCATCGAAGACCTGTACGCCAACGACGCCCAATTCGCTGCGGCCAGGCCCAGCCAGGCGATCGCCGAGGCCGCGGACCGGCCCGGGTTGGGGCTACCCCAGGTCATCCAGACTTTGATGGAGGGTTACGCGGACAGGCCGGCGGTGGGACAGCGCGCGCTCCGGTTCGTCACCGACGCGAGCGGTCGCACCTCACTCGAGCTGCTGCCGCGGTTCGAGACCATCACCTACGGCGAGCTTTGGGACCGCGTCAACGCGTTCGCGAATGCGCTGACCGCCGAGCACGCCGTGCGTCCCGGCGACCGGGTCTGCCTGCTGGGCTTCACCAGCGTTGACTTCACGACCATCGACATCGCACTGGCCCAGCTGTGCGCGGTGTCGGTTCCGCTGCAGACCGGCGCGGCGGTCACCCAACTGCTGCCCATCGTCACCGAGACCGAGCCCGCGCTGATCGCCGCGAACGTCGACAACCTTTCCGACGCAGTCGAATTGGTGCTGTCGGGCTACCCCGCCGACCGCTTGGTGGTGTTCGACTACCACCCCGAGGTCGACGCGCACCGCGAGAACGTCGACGCCGCCCGGGCGCGCCTGGCCGGCACCCAGGTGATCGTCGAGACCCTTGCGGAGTTGATCGAACGCGGAAAGGGGCTAACGGGGTTGGCGCCCGTCGAGGCCGTTTCGGCAGCCGGCGACCAGCTGGCGCTGCTGATCTACACCTCCGGCAGCACCGGCGCGCCCAAGGGCGCCATGAGCCCCGCGAGCCGGGTGGTGAACTACTGGCGCAAGGCCAGCGCGTGGTTCTCCGTTGCCGGCGCGCCGTCGATCACGCTCAACTTCATGCCGATGAGCCACGTGATGGGACGCCAGGTGCTGTACGGGACGCTGGGCAACGGCGGCACCGCGTACTTCGTCGCCAAAAACGACCTCTCGACCCTGTTCGAGGACCTCGCCCTGGTCCGCCCCAGCGAGTTGAATTTCGTGCCGCGCATCTGGGACATGCTGTTCGGCGAGTTCCAAAGCGAGGTCGACCGGGCCTACGGCCACGCGGCCGATGGCCCCGCCGCCGATGAAGACCGGGCGGCGCTGGAAGCGCAGGTGAAGGCCGAGCTGCGGCAAAACCTGCTGGGCGGGCGGTTCGTCGCGGCGCTGACGGCCTCCGCGCCGATCTCCGCCGAGATGAAGGCGTGGGTCGACTCCATGCTGGACGACGTGCGCCTGGTGGAGGGTTACGGTTCCACCGAGGCCGGCATGGTCTTGACCGACGGCCACATTCGGCGCCCCGCGGTGACCGACTACAAGCTGGTCGACGTGCCCGACCTGGGCTACTTCGGCAGCGACCGGCCGCATCCGCGTGGCGAGCTCGCGGTCAAGATCCAGGGCGTGTTCCCCGGCTACTACAAGCGGCCGGAAACCACCGCCGAGGTGTTCGACGCCGACGGCTTCTACCTCACCGGCGACGTGATGGCCGAAGTTGGCCCCGAGCAATTCGTCTACCTCGACCGCCGCAACAACGTGCTGAAGCTCTCGCAGGGCGAGTTCGTCGCCGTCTCCAAGTTGGAGCCGCTGTACGCCGACAGCCCGCTGGTGCGTCAGGTTTACATCTACGGCAACAGCGCCCGGGCCTACGTGCTCGCGGCGATCGTGCCCACCGAAGACGCGTTGGCGCGCTTTGAGCCGGCCGAGCTGAAGCGGCGGATCGGCGCGTCATTGCAGCAGATCGCTAAGGCAAACGGGCTGCAGTCGTACGAGATCCCCCGCGACTTCATCATCGAGGCCACGCCGTGGACGCTGGAGAACGGCCTGCTCACCGGCGTCCGCAAGGTGGCACGTCCACAGCTGAAGAAGCACTACGGCGAGCGCCTGGAGCAGCTGTACGCCGACCTGGCCGCCGGCCAGGCCAGCGCGCTGCATGCGCTGCGCCAAAGCGACGCCGACGCGCCGGTGCTGGACACGCTGAGCCGCGCCGCGGCCGCCCTGTTGGGCACCGCGAGCACCGACGTGCGGCCGGACGCACACTTCGCCGACCTGGGTGGCGACTCGCTGTCGGCGCTGTCCTTCGCCAACCTGCTGCGCGAGATCTTCGAGGTCGACGTGCCGGTGGGTGTGATCACCAGCCCGGCGAACGACCTGGCGGCCCTGGCCGACTACATCGAGGCCGAGCGCCGGCCCGGATCGAAACGGCCCAGCTATGCCCTGATTCATGGCAGGGTGCACGGCCGGGACGCTACCGAGGTGCACGCCAGCGACCTCACGCTGGACAAGTTCATCGACCCCGCCACGTTGGCCGCGGCCGCGAACCTGCCCGCTCCGAGCGCCCAGGTGCGCACGGTGCTGCTCACCGGCGCCACCGGCTTCCTGGGTCGTTACCTGGCCCTGGACTGGCTGGAGCGGATGGCGTTGGTCGGCGGCAAGGTGATCTGCCTGGTGCGGGCCAAGTCGGACGACGAGGCGAGGACTCGTCTCGACAAGACCTTCGACCCAGGAGATTTAGGCGGGGCTGACCCCAAGCTGCTGGCGCACTACCGGGCGCTGGCCGCCGACCACCTCGAGGTGATCGCCGGGGACAAGGGCGAGGCCGACCTCGGCCTGGACCGGCGCACCTGGCAGCGGCTGGCCGACACCGTCGACCTGATCGTCGACCCCGCCGCCCTGGTCAACCACGTGCTGCCGTACAGCCAGCTGTTCGGCCCCAACGCGCTGGGCACCGCGGAGTTGATCCGGCTCGCGCTCACCACGAAGCAGAAGCCGTACGTGTACACGTCGACGATCGCGGTGGGCTATGCGATCCAGCGGTCGACGTTCACCGAGGACGCGGACATCCGGGTCATCAGCGCAACGCGCAGCATCGACGACGGCTACGCCAACGGTTACGCGAACAGCAAGTGGGCCGGCGAGGTGCTGCTGCGCGAGGCCCACGACCTGTGCGGCCTGCCGGTCACGGTGTTCCGCTGCGACATGATCCTGGCCGACACCACCTACGCGGGTCAGCTCAACGTGCCGGACACGTTCACCCGCCTGATGCTGAGCCTGGCAGCCACCGGGATCGCACCCGGCTCGTTCTACGAGCTGGACGCCGACGGCAACCGGCAACGCGCCCACTACGACGGGCTGCCCGTCGAGTTCGTCGCCGAGTCGGTGTCCACCTTGGGCGCCCATTCGGACGCCACTCCAGTCGGCCGGGGTTTCCGGACGTACCACGTGATGAACCCCTACGACGACGGCATCGGCTTCGACGAGTTCGTCGACTGGCTCACCCACACCGGGTGCCCGATCCAGCGGATCGCCGACTACGGCGACTGGCTGACCCGGTTCGAGGCCGCCCTGCGCGCCCTGCCCGAACGGCAGCGCCACGCCTCGTTGCTGCCGCTGATGCACAACTACCAGAAGCCGTCAGCGCCGGTATGCGGCTCGATCGCACCCACCGAGCGGTTCCGCGCCGCGGTCCAGGACGCGAAAATCGGCCCGGACAAAGACATTCCGCACATCACGCCGCAGATCATCGCCAAGTACGTCGGCGACCTGCGACTGCTGGGATTGCTCTGAGGCTGGGACGGCGGCCGGCGATCGGCCTTTTGTCGCTTTACTGGGGATAGGGCCGGCCCGCAGCGCCCGCGCCCGGCCGGCGGGAACTCCTCCGCCACCGCGGCTCTGCCTGCGACGATTCCGGCGCGAAATTGTCCACCCGCGGCTGGGTGATTGCACCCGATGAGACCGGCTCAGACGACTGGTCCCCCGCCGACCTGTACGGCTCGGCGACCGGCACCGATCCCACAGGTACTGGGGCCTCTTCGGGCGCCCGTTCGTGCTCCATCGGCTCGACATCCCGGGCCAACCGGACCGCGAGGCGGGCCAAGGCGATCCCGCCCAGGAACACGATCAGGGCACCCAGGCCCGAGAAATACGTGACCTCGAGCAGCGCCCGCTTGCGCTCGGTGGTGGCAACCGGATCGCCGACGGTGCCGAGCCGCAGCACCGGAGCCAACTGCCCGCCCACCACGAACCATGCTCCGCCCAGAACGGCCAGCCAGCCGCCCAGCATCGCGGTTGCCCGGTTTCCGGAAAGCAGCAGCAGCAGGCCTCCGACGGCGGTGGCGACTCCCGGGAACACCTCGAGCCAGCCGCGGGCCGTCGTCCACGTCCAGTCCTGGTCGGGCGTATAGGCGAAATTGAAATGGGGACCGACAAACGGAATCAACGCACCCCAAACCCCCAGGATGACCAGGAGTAATCCGCTGACCGCGCCGCGGGAGCGGGGCATCCTCAGCCCGCCCGCGCGGTCGTTTTGCGCGTGTGTCATCAACATCTCCTCGGTAAATGCCGGCGGCGCCGGCATACCGACGGGTACCCGGGCGCTCCCGCATGTAACCGATTCAGAACCCGGTTGGGGGGCGGGTGCAACCAGAGTGTCTGGTGTTACGACCTAGAATCAGGCCGAGCACCAGCAACACGATGGCGATCGCCGGAAAGGTGCCCTGAATCACCGCGGACCGCGCCTTGTCCGGCGCCGACAGCACCAGCACCACCGCGGCCGCGGCCATCGACCCGACGCCGGCGAAAATGAGCGCCGCCCCAACGGCCTTGTGCCCCATCGCGACCCCGGCGACGCCGATGCCGGCCACGATCGCGAGAAACAGGTTGTAGAAGCCCTGGTTGAACGCCAGCAGCTTGGTGGTCTCGGCCTCCTCCGGCGTGGTGCCGAAGGTGGCGCGGGTGCGCGGCGAGGTCCAGGTCAGCGATTCCATGGTGAAGATGTAGACGTGCAGTAACGCTGCCAGCGCGGCGAATATCAGCCCGGCGGTGATCATCGCGTCCTCCTCGCTAGTCGAACAGCTGGGTACAGGCCTGCGCGGTGGCCACCCGGCCGCGCAAGGTACGCGTGACCATACCGCCGCGCCCGCGACGACGCCCCCGCTTCGGCGACGATCACGGCCGGCGGCGGCTTGCCCGCCCCGCGGGGGCGGAAAACGCATAGCTGTCAACTGCCTGTAATACCCGGTCTCGGCGGACGCCCCGGAGTAGGGTGCTGCGATTGGGATGACAGTTACACCTTCGTGTAGTCCTTCCTGCGCTCTTTTCATGGTCGGCAAGACAGCCGTCACAGGGATTGTTTGGAGGATTTGATGTCGTTTGTGAACGCAGTTCCGGAGATGCTGGCGACTTCGGCGCGGAATCTGGCGAGCGTCGGTACGTCGCTGAGTGGGGCGAACGCGGCCGCGGCGGCTCCCACAACCGGCGTGCTGGCGGCCGGTGCTGACGAGGTCTCGGAGGCCATCGCGTCGCTGTTTGGTGATCACGCCGCGCAATATCAGTCGCTGAGTGCCAAGGCCGCGGAGTTCCATCAGCGTTTTGTGCAAGCGCTTGGACGCCGCCGGCGGGTCGTATGCGGCCGCGGAGGCGGCTAATGCTTCGCCATTGCAGTCGGTGGGAGACGAGATTTTGGGAGTCCTGAATGCGCCAACCGAGGCGTTGCTGAATCGTCCGCTGATTGGTAACGGCACGGCCGGGACGGCGATAAATCCCAACGGCGGTGCCGGCGGGCTTTTGGCGGGCAACGGCGGCAATGGCTTTACCTTCACCAGCGGAGGCACAAGTAACGGCGGCAATGGTGGTGCCGCGGGCTTGTTCGGCAACGGCGGGACCGGTGGGAACGGCTGGTCGGGTGGCGCCGGCGGCGCCGGCGGCCGCGGGGGAGTATTCGGCAACGGCGGGGCCGGCGGCGCCGGGGGTGCGACGTCCACAGTCGGCGGGATCGGTGGTGCCGGGGGCGCCGGCGGCGACGCCCGATCGTTCGGCTGGGGTGGCCACGGCGGCGCCGGCGGCGATTCTGCCCTGGGAGCCGCCGGGGCCGGCGGCGCCGGGGGCAATGGCGGCAGACTCTCAGCCGTCGGCGGAGCCGGCGGTGACGGCGGCACGGGCGACATCGCCGGCGGTGTTGGGGGCGCCGGTGGTGCCGCGGGCGGGCGCATCTCTGCCCTGGGTGGTGCGGGCGGCACGGGCGGCGTCGCCACCGGCGCCACCGGCGTCGGCGGTGTCGGTGGCGCCGGTGGCGACAGCAGCGTCCTGTTCGGCGGCTCCTCAGGCGGTGCGGGCGGCGCAGGTGGCGTCGCCTCCAACGGCGGCACCGGGGGCGTGGGTGGCCAGGGCGGCATCGGCGCTGCGATATGGGGCGCGGGCTTCGGCGGTGCCGGCGGTGCCGGCGGTGCCGGCAGCGGCGCCACCGGCACCGGCGGTGTCGGCGGTGTCGGTGGCCAGGGCGCGTCGCTCGTAGGCGCGGGCGTCGGCGGTGCCGGCGGCATCGGTGGGTTCGGTACCGCCACCGGCGGCAACGGCGGCGAGGGCGGCCAGGGCGCTGTGTTCCTGGGCGCGGGCCTCGGCGCCGCCGGCGGCGCCGGCGGCGCCGCTCCCACCGGAACCGGCGGCAACGGCGGCGACGGCGGGGCCGGCGGCGGCGTCGGCCTCGGCGACGGCGGGAACGGCGGGAACGCCGGCTTCGGCACCGGGAAGGCCAACGGCGGCAACGGCGGCGACGTCGGGATAACCGACAACGGCATGTTCACCCAGGGGTTCTTCGGTAATGGCGGCAACGGCGGTAACGGCATCAACGGCGGGACTGGCGGCACCGGCGGCGCCCCCGGGCTATTGGGCGGCAATCAAGGAATGGACGGATCGCCATAGTCCGTGCGGCATCGGGCGGGGAGCTGACGGCTATTGCTGAGGATGTGGCCAGCGCTGATAAGCGGCATTGGGTGAACCGGCCCCCGCACCGACACCGTGTCGACGCGGGCGTCTGCGGAACGGCGACCCGCTCTGCGGCGCCGGGAATTGCTGAGCCCGCGGACTTGTGATGGCCTCCGACGAAACCTCAGCGGGTTCCGGCGATGGCGTCTCGCGATACATCCCGGGCGTCGATTCCACAGTTGGTATGGGGGTAAAGGGCTCGACATCGCGTGCCAGCAGGACCGCAATGCGGGCCAGGGCGATCCCGGCGAGGAAGACGATCAGGACACCCACGCCAGTGAAATACGAAACTTCGAGCACGGCCCGTTTGCGCTCCGTGGTAGCAATCGGGTCGCCCAGGGTGCCGAGCCGCAACCACGGAGCGAACTGCCCGCCAACCACGAACCATGCGCCGCCGACGACCGCCAGCCAGCCGCCGAACATCGCGGTGACGCGATTCCTGGACGCGATCAGCAGCAGGCCACCCACCACGGTGGCGACTCCTGGGAGCACCTCGAGCCAGCCCCGGGCCGAGCTCCACGCCCAGTCGCGGTGGGGCGTATAGGCGAAATTGAAGTGGGGACCGATGAACGGTATCAATGCGCCCCAAGCACCCAAGATGACCAGTAGTAATCCGCTCACCGCACCGCGGGAGCGTGGCATACGCCCCTCGACGACGCCGTCCTTGTGTGACTGTTTCATGACATCTCCTCGATATACACGGGATGCCATGTACCCGCACGGTGTCGGTGTAACCCTGAGGAACGTGTCGTATGCAGAAAGCGATATCGCACGCGCCATCGCTTTGAGCACCCCGCGTGCGGGGGCCACGCTGGCCTCCGCACGTCAGCGGCCCTCAGTCCCGCCGAGCTGGGGGCACCGCCCGCTTGCGGGGTACACACCAGCGCATATCTCGGCGCCGATCATCGCCAAGCGTCTAACCGGCCTGCAGTTCCTCTACGCGCAGTGACACCGGTAGCCCGCCTCCTCTGGCTGAGCTACCGGTGCCTGGCGTGGTCGGTGGCCGTCCTAAACGCCGGCGTGGTGGTGCCGGCGGAATAGGCCACCCCCGGCGCGCCGGTGGAATAAGCCACCCCCGCGCCGCTCTTGTTCGGCCGCCGCGACGTGGTCCGCGCGCGCCGGCGTGGCGCCCCGTGACTCGTCGTAAAGGGCCGGCTCCTGCGCCGGCACGCCGGCCGCCGCCACGGGCGCGGGTTCGGTCACAACGACGTCTCGCGCATGCCGAACCGCCACCCGCGCCAGGACGGCCCCGCCCAGGAACACAATCAGCGCACCCAGGCCGGTGAAATAGGTGACTGCGAGCAGGGCCCGGGTCAGGTCCGTCGACGCCACCGGTTCACCGACGTCCCCGATACCCAGGGTCGACGCGAACGCCCGGCCGACCACGAACCAGGCACCGGCGAACACCGCGAGCCAGCCGCCCAACGTGGCGCTGGCGCGATTTCCGGAGCCGAGCAGCAGCAGCCCGCCCACCGCGGTTACGACCCCGGGCAACACCTCCAGCCAGCCCTTGGCCGCCGTCCACGTCCATGCCGGGTCGGCGGTATACGCCCAGTTGATGATGGGTCCGATGAACGGAATCAACGCACCCCACGCTCCCAACAGGATCAGGAGCAGCCCGGTCACCGAGCCGCGGGAGCGTGGCATGTACATGGCGTGGGGCCGTTCATAGCCGGCCCGCGTGTGCCTCATCAGAATCTCCTCGAACAGTTGATTGCTAGTACTGACTCGGGTACCCGAGTCGACGGTGAGATAACCGCTTGATGCGGCGGGCGAACGCTGCTACTCGAAGAGCCCCGGCTGCCTCAGCCCGGCAGCACCGAGCGGCGGAGTCATGCCCAGGTGCGTCCAGGCCTGCGCGGTGGCCACCCGGCCGCGCGGGGTGCGCGCGACCATACCGGCGCGCACCAGGAACGGTTCGCACACCTCCTCGACGGTGGCGGCCTCCTCCCCGACCGCCACCGCCAGCGTCGACACCCCGACCGGCCCGCCGCCGAAGCTGCGGGTCAGCGCCGACAGCACCGCGCGGTCCAACCGGTCCAGCCCGAGCTCGTCGACGTCGTAAACCTCCAGCGCGGACTTGGCTATGTCGCGGGTGATGATGCCGTCGGCGCGCACCTCGGCGAAGTCGCGGACCCGGCGCAGCAGCCGGTTGGCGATGCGCGGCGTGCCCCGCGAGCGCCGGGCGATCTCCGCGCCGGCCTCGGCGCCCAGCTCGATGCCCAGGATCCCGGCGGAGCGCGCCAACACCCGCTCCAGCTCGGCGGGTTCGTAGAAGTCCATGTGCGCGGTGAAGCCGAACCGGTCGCGCAGCGGGCCGGTCAGCGCGCCGGACCGGGTGGTCGCGCCGACCAGGGTGAACGGTGCGACCTCCAGCGGAATCGACGTCGCCCCGGGGCCTTTGCCGACGATCACGTCGACCCGGAAGTCCTCCATGGCCAGGTAGAGCATCTCCTCGGCGGGCCGGGCGATGCGGTGGATCTCGTCGATGAACAGCACGTCATGCTCGACCAGGTTGGACAGCATGGCGGCCAGGTCGCCGGCGCGTTCCAGCGCGGGCCCGGACGTCACCCGCAACGAGGATCCCAGCTCGGCGGCGATGATCATGGCCAGCGACGTCTTGCCCAGCCCCGGCGGGCCGGACAGCAGGATGTGATCCGGGGTGCTGCCGCGGTTCTTGGCCCCCTCGATGACCAGCTGCAGCTGTTCGCGCACCCGCGGCTGGCCGATGAACTCCCGCAACGAGTGGGGCCGCAGGCTGACGTCGACGTCGCCTTCGCCCACGGTCAGCGCCGCCGAGACCTCACGATCCGCAAAGTCTTCGGAAAAGTCACTGCTCATCGCGCCTTACCCAGCAGCGACAGGGCGGCCCGCAGCGCGGTCGATGTGCTCGCGTCGTGGTCTGAAGCCAGCACCTTGTCGGTGGCCTCCTCGGCTTGCTTGGCCGCAAAGCCAAGGCCGACGAGGGCCTCCACCACCGGGCTGCGCACCGCATTGCCATTAAGGCCAGCGCTCGCCGGCGCGGCGCCCACCGCACCTGCCGGGCCCACTTTGTCGCGCAGTTCCACCACCATTCGTTCGGCGCCGCGTTTGCCGATGCCGGGCACCCGGGTCAGGGCGGCGACGTCGCCGTCGGCCAGCGCCTGCCGCAGCGCCGGGGCGTCGTGCACGGCCAGTGACGCCATGGCGAGCCGCGGCCCGACCCCCGAGACCGAAAGCAGCGTCAGGAACAGGTTGCGGGTATCGGCGTTGGGGAACCCGTACAGCGTCATCGAGTCCTCACGCACGATCATCGCGGTGACCAGCCGGGCCTCGGTCCGTGGCCGCAGCGTGGCCAGCGTCGACGGTGTCGCGTTCACCCGGTAGCCGATGCCGGCGGCTTCGATCACCACGTGGTCGAGCGCCACCTCCAACACCTCGCCGCGGACCGAGGAGATCATCGCGCTGCCTTCACCGTGGCCGCCTTGGCCGCCAACCTGGCGGTGTAGGCGTGCCGCTGCTGCGCGGCCAGCGCCTCGGCCTTCTTATTGGCCTCGGCCATTCGGGCGATCATCGGCGCCCGCCAGCAGTGGCAGATCGCCAGGGCCAACGAGTCGGCCGCGTCGGCCGGTGTCGGCTTGGCTTGCAGCGCAAGGATTCTGGTGACCATCGCGGTGACCTGTGCCTTGTCGGCGGCGCCGTTGCCGGTGACCGCGGCCTTGACCTCGGTGGGGGTATGGAAGTGCACGTCGATGCCACGCCTGGCCGCCGCCAACGCAATCACACCGCCGGCCTGGGCGGTCCCCATCACAGTCGCGACGTTCTGCTGGGAGAACACCCGCTCGATGGCCATCACGTCCGGGTGGTGAGTGTCCAGCCAATGCTCGACGGCATCGCTGATGGCCAGCAGCCGCTTTGCCACCGACGCATCGGCCGGCGTGCGCACCACGTCGACATCCAGCGCGATGACTTGACGGCCCCGCCGACTTTCGACGACGGCCAGCCCGCATCGCGTCAACCCGGGATCGACACCCATCACCCGCACCACACACTCCTCATCTCCCGAACAGCTGTTCGATAGCCTAGTGCGCGGTACCGACAGCCGCGGGTAGGACACGCGGAAGGCGGGGACCGGAGGACGAAGGGGCCCGGCGAAGGCTGTTACCTTAAAGCGCACTCTGAAACCCAAGAAAGGGTTAGGGAAGGGTTCGCGTGGGGACTCTGCTTGTCGCGCTGGCCGCGGTGCTGTTCATCGCGTCCGTCGTGGTGCTCGTCGTGGCGTTGCGGCGCCCGAAGGCGCCCGGGCAGCGGGCCGGGCGCCAGGATCCGCTGTCGTTTGACGCGATGCCGCAGTTCGGGCCCCGTTCGCTCGGTCCGGGCGCCATCCTGAGCTACGGCGGCACCGACTACGTGGTCCGCGGGTCGGTCACGTTCCGGGAGGGCCCGTTCGTGTGGTGGGAGCATCTGCTGGAGGGCGGCGACCAGCCGATCTGGTTCAGCGTCGAGGAGGACGACGGGCGCCTCGAGCTGGTGATGTGGGTTAAGCGCAAGGATCTTTCGCTGCTGGAGCCGGGCGGTGAGCACGTGGTCGACGGTGTGACATTTCGGGAATCCGAACACGGTCGCTCCGGGTACACCACCGAAGGCACGACGGGCCTGCCGACGGGCGGCGACATGGAGTTCGTCGACTACGCCGCTGTTGGTCAGGGGGCCGACCAGACCGCGTTGCTCTCCTTCGAGCGCTGGGCCCCCGACCTGCCGTGGGAGGTATCGACGGGCAAGTCCGTGCTGGCCGGCGAACTGACCGTCTACCCCGCTCCCCCAGCTCCGTCCCAATAGGAATACTCCCCCATAGGAACAGTTCTTTGCCGCTTCATCAGCTCGCCGTTGCCCCGGCCGACGTGGACGGGGTCAGGCTTGCCCTCACGCTCAACGCGCCCGCGCCGGCGCCACTGGCCAGCTGCCAACTGGACCACCCGGACGGCGGTGCGCTGCTGCTCGGCGTCCTCGGCGCGTCGCACGTCGTCGTCGTCGAGGGGCACTTCTCCGAGCAGGTCTCCTGCGCCGCGCGGCGCCCCGGCCCCGGGTGTCTAGGCCTGCCCGAGCACACCGAGGCACCCGGCTACCACCTCGAATCCCGCACCGACACGCACGACGAGGCGACGTTTCGCCAACTGGCGCAACGGCTCCGAGAACTGTGCGCGGCCGAATCCGGCTGGCTCGGCGGCATGTTTCCCGGTGATGACGCCGCACTGACCGCGCTCGCCGCCGAGCCCGACGGCCGGGGCTGGCGCTGGCAGACCTGGCACCTGTATCCGGCGTGCCCGGCCGGCCGCGGCGGGACGGTGGTCCACACCGCGAGCCGGTGGCGTCCGTGAGCCGCAACCGCCTGTTCCTGATCTCCGGTGCGTTGGCCCTGTTGGCCACCGCGTCGCTGATTTTCGGAATCATGTTGCTGAACAAGGACATTGCGTCGTACATCGCGGGCCACTATCGCGAGTACTCCCGCGATGCGAACGGGACGCGCTACGCCTGCTCCGGGTCACCCGAACAGGTGGCCGACACGCTGGCCGACTATCAGGAGCCCTCGGCGCGCGCCTCCAACGGCAACAACGAATACCTGCGCTACAGCAACAACATCGTGATCGTCGGCCCCGACGGCGGCCGCCCGTGCAGCATCCGGGTGGAAAGCCTGAACGCCGGATACAGCCACGGCGCGTTCGTCTTCCTCGGCCCGGGGTTCACCCCCGGATCACCGTCGGGGGGGTCCGGGGGCAGGCCGGGCGGGCCCGGCGGGGTGAAATGAGCGCGCCGGCAGTACCCCGGCCGACGGAGTCTGCGGGGCGGTGGCGGGCCGTGCTGCTGGCCGCGGTCGCGGCGTGCGCGGCCTGCGGCATCGTCTACGAACTCGCGCTGCTGACGTTGTCGACGAGCCTGAACGGCGGCGGCATCGTCGCCACCTCGCTGATCGTCGCGGGTTATATCGCCGCGCTGGGCGCGGGCGCCCTGCTGGTCAAGCCGCTGCTGGCGCACGCGGCCATCGCCTTCATCGCCGTCGAGGCGCTGCTGGGCATCGTCGGCGGGCTGTCCGCGGCGGCGCTGTACGTGGCGTTCGCCTTCGTGGACGAGCCCGGCGGAACGATGTGGGTGCTGGCGGTGGGCACCGCCCTGATCGGCGGGCTGGTCGGCGCCGAGGTGCCGCTGCTGATGACGCTGCTGCAACGCGGCCGAGTGGCCAGCAACTCGGACTGGGCAGCCGATTCCGGCCGCACCCTGGCCAACCTCAACGCGGCCGACTACCTGGGCGCGTTGCTCGGCGGGCTGGCCTGGCCGTTTGTCCTGCTGCCGCAGCTCGGCATGATCCGCGGCGCGGCGGCCACCGGCATCATCAATCTGGCGGCGGCGGCGATCGTGTCAATCTTCTTGCTGCGCAACATCGTTGGCGTGCGCAGGCTGGCGCTGGCGTTGGGTGCGCTCACCGCGGCGCTGGGGCTGCTGGCCACGCTGCTGCTGCGGGCCCACGACATCGAGACCACCAGCCGCCAGCGACTCTACGCCGACCCGATCATCGCCTACCGGCACAGCGCCTACCAGGAAATCGTGGTGACCCGCCGCGGCGACGACACGCGGCTCTACCTTGACGGGGGCCTGCAGTTCTCCACCCGCGACGAATACCGCTACACCGAGAGCCTGGTCTACCCAGCCCTAGGGGGCGGTGCGCGATCGGTGCTGGTGCTCGGTGGCGGCGACGGCCTGGTGGCCCGAGAACTGCTGCGCCAGCACGGTATTGCCCAGATCGTGCAGGTGGAGCTGGACCCCGTGGTGATCGAGATCGCGCGCACCACGCTGCGCGGCGCCAACGGCGGCGCGCTGGACAACCCGCGGGTGCGTGTAGTGATCGACGATGCGATGAGCTGGCTGCGGGGCGCGCCCGACCTGGGCCAGCCCGGCGGCTTCGACGCGGTGATCGTCGACCTTCCCGACCCGGACACCCCGGTGTTGGGGCGGCTGTATTCCACCGAGTTCTATGCGCTGGTGTCGCGCGCGCTGGCCCCCGGCGGGCTGATGGTGGTGCAGGCGGGCAGCCCGTTTTCCACCCCGACGGCGTTCTGGCGCACGATCTGCACGATCCGGGCCGCCGGGTTCGCGGTCACGCCGTATCACATACACGTGCCGACGTTCGGTGATTGGGGTTTCGCCTTGGCGCGCCGCGCGGACACCGCGCCCGTGCCTACCGTGCCCGGTGACGCGCCGCCACTGCGGTTCCTGGACCAGCGGGTGCTGGACGCCGCCACGGTGTTCTCCGGCGACACCCGGCCGCGGGCGTTGGAGCCTTCGACGCTGGAGAATCCGCGCATCGTCGAGGACATGCGGCACGGCTATGACTAACCGGGACTAACCGTCGACTAACCGGGACTAACCGGGACTGCAGCGATTTGGGCGCCGCGTCACCGTCGCTACTCCTAACCGTGGCCGGTGCCGCCGAGGCCGCCGAGGCCGCCGGCGCCGCCGGTGTTGCCGCTCGGGTTAGAGCCGGTGGCGCCGGTGCCGCCGTTGAAGCCGCCGCCGCCCGCGCCGTCGCCGCCTTTGCCGCCGTTACCGCCGGTACCGCCGTTGGCGCCGCTGCCGTTCGCGCCGCCGTCGGTGCCATTGCCGCCGTCACCGCCCTTGCCGCCGCTACCGCCGGTACCGCCGTTGAAGCCGGTGCCTCCGGCGTTGTTAGCACCGGTGCCGCCGGCCCCGCCGGTTCCACCCAGGCCGCCGAGGCCGCCGTTGCCGCCGCCCACGCCGCCGACGCCGGCACCGCCGGCGCCTCCCTTGCCGCCGACGCCGCCCGCCTTGCCGTCGGTTCCGTTGCTGCCGCTGCCGTTGGTCCCGGCGCTGCCTTGGCCACCAATGCCGCCGGTGCCACCGGTACCGCCGTTACCGTTTAAGCCGGTGCCACCACCGTTCGTACCGGCCGCTCCGCCCTGACCGGCGGCACCGCCGGCGCCACCGGTGCCGCCGTTGGCGCCCACGTTGCCCGCACTGCCCGGCCCGCCGTTGCCGCCGTTGGCACCCGTGGCGCCACTGCCACCTTTGCCGCCTGTGCCGCCATTGTGGCCGTTGACACCGTTGCCGCCAGCGCCACCGTTGCCGCCGGCCCCACCGGTTCCACCCATGCCACCTGCCACGTCGGTGCCGCCGTTGCTGCCGGCGCTACCGGCGCCGCCGTCGCCGCCTTTGCCGCCGTTGCTGGCAGAGCCGTCGCTGCCGTTGCTCCCGCCGCTGCCGCCGCTGCCCTTCGTCCCGCCCGCGCCGGCATTACCGCCGGTGCCGCCGTTGCCGCCTTTGCCGCCCGCCGTGCCGGCGGCGGCGCCGCTGTTGTTGGCGCCCGAGCCGCCGTCGCCGGCCGTACCGGCGCTGCCGCCGTTGCCACCGCTGCCGTTCGTGGCGGTGGACCCGCCGGCGTTGCCGCCGTTGCCGCCGGTACCACCACTGCCGGCCGAGGTGCCATTGGCTCCGGTGCCGACGCCGCCGGAGGTGCCATTGGCTCCGGCGCCGCCGACACCGCCCTTGCCGCCGTCCGCGGCCGGAGCGTTGTTGGTGCCGTCGGTGCCGCCGTGGCTGTCGCCCTTGCCGTTCGTACCGATCGCGCCGCCGTTGCCGCCGTTGCCGCCGTTGCCGCCGTTGCCGCCGCCGCTGCCGGTGTCTGCCTTTCCTGAGCCGCCGTCGCCGCCGTTTCCGGCAGCGCCGGCAGTGCCTGCGTTGCCGCCGTTGCCGCCCTTGCCGGGGGAGCTGTTGGTGACGCCGACTCCGCCGTTGCCTCCGTTGCCGGCGTTGCCACCATTGCCGCCATTGTCGCCATTGACTCCGGTGTTGGCGCCCCCGGAGTTGCCGGTGGTACCGGCGCCGCCGTTGCCGCCACTGCCGCCGGCTTTGGCGTCAGTGTTCGTGCCGGCGCTGCCGCCGTTTGAACCGGCTGTGCCGCCCATGCCGGCGTTGCCGCCATTGCCGCCGTTGCCGCCATTGCCGCCACTGCCGGCGGTGGCGCCGTTGGTGCCGCTGTCTGCGGCGGCACTGCCGCCGTTGCCGCCGTTGCCGGCAGTGCCGGCAGTGCCGGCGTTGCCGCCGGCGCCGCCGGCGCCGAGTCCTGAGCTGTATCCGCTGATACTGTTTCCGCCGTTGCCACCGTTGCCGGCGTTGCCGCCACTGCCGCCATTGTCGCCACTGAGTCCGCTGCCGACTCCGTTGCCGAGGTTCGTGTTGGACACGCCGCCGGCACCGGTGGTGCCGGTGGCAGCGTTACCGCCGTTGCCGCCTTGGGCGCCTGCGGTGGCGTTGGTGTTCGTGCCGTGGCTGCCGTTGGTTGCGGTGGTGTTGCCGACCGTGCTGGCGGCACCAAAGGCACCGCCCGCGCCGGCGTTGCCGCCGTTGCCGCCGGCACCGCCGTTGCCGCCGCTGCCGGCCTGCGCGCCGTTACTGCCGGTGTCTGTGGCGGCGTCGCCGCCGTTGCCGCCCACGCCGGGAGTGCCGGCCATGCCGGCGTTGCCGCCGTTGCCGCCGTTGACGTTGGGGCTGCCGCTGATGCTGACGCCGGCTCCGCCGTTGCCCCCGTTGCCGGCGTTGCCGCCATTTCCGCCGGCGGTGCCACTGACTCCGCTGCCGTTGTTGACGCCACTGACTCCGGCGGTGCCGGCGAAGCCGGTGCCACCGTGCGCGCCGTTGCCGCCGGCGCCGCCGTCGCTGGCTGTGCCGACTGCGCCGTTTGAGGAACCGGTGCCGGGCGTGCCGGGGCTCGCGCCGTAGCCACCGTCGCCGCCGGAGCCGGCGTTGCCGCCGGCGACGCCAGCGGTGCCGGCAGCGCCGTCCAGGCCATTGCCGCCGTCGCCGGCGTTACCGGCGTTACCGGCGTTGCCGCCGGTGCCCAAGGTACCCGTGGTCCAGTCGGGCTGGTTCGGATCCGTCGGCTCCGGGGCTAGGACCGACCCGGTGCCCCCGCCCTTGCCGCCGTTGCCGCCGGCGCCCGCCGTGCCGCCGGCGCCGTGCAGGGTGCCGCCGGCGCTGAAGGTGTTCGTGTCGCCGTGGCCGCCGTTGCTGCCGGCCGCGCCGATGCCGCCCGCCCCACCGCTGCCCGCGTTCCCGGCCATGGTTCCGCCGTTACCGCCTAACCCGCCGGCGCCGCCAGCGCCGCCGGGGGCGCCGTTACCGCCGTTACCGCCGAGACCGTCGAAGGGGGCCGGGGTACTGGAGGCGGAGTTGACTTCGCCGCTGACAGTGAAGGTGGTGCCATAGCTCTTGCCGTCCGCAGGAGTGGTGCCGTTGCCGCCTGCGCCGCCGTTACCACCGTCGCCATACGAGCCGCCGGCGCCGCCTGTGCCGCCGGCGGCGCCATCTTGATTGACCTGCAGGATGCCACCGGGGTTAGTGGTGGCGTTATACCCATATGGGTTAAAGGCGTTAACGTCGGCCTGGAATTGAGCTGCAGTTATGTTGGGGTCGTCGGGGTTTGGATAGAGCGATCCGGGAGCGAAACCGTTGCCGCCCTGGCCGCCGTTGCCGCCGGCACCCGCCGAGTAGAGACCGCCGGTGGGTTCGAAGGCGCCGGTCCCGCCTTGGGCACCCGTCGTGGCGCCGGCAACGCCACCGGAGCCCTTCGCACCACCGCTCCCGCCGGCGCCGAACGTCCCGGGCTCGGCACCGTGCCCGCCAGTACCGCCGGGAGTTGCTGCATGAGTCTCATCGCCATCCGCGCCGTTGCCGCCCTGACCGCCATTGCCGCCGGTCCCGTTGACCCCGCCGGTGCCGCCCGTCCCGCCGTTTCCAGCAAGGCCGGTGGCATTGGTAACGCTGCCGCCGGCACCACCGGCACCGCCGGTGCCGCCGGCGCCGCCGGTGCCACCGTTAGCGCCGGTCTGGGCCGTG
The DNA here is from genome assembly GCA_963814505.1 of uncultured Actinomycetota bacterium. Lineage (GTDB taxonomy): Bacteria > Actinomycetota > Actinomycetes > Mycobacteriales > Mycobacteriaceae > Mycobacterium. Next base: position 94,222 of record CAWFDM010000026.1, on the reverse strand, counting down.
TCCCCCGGGTTGGGATTGGTCGAGCCGCCGCCGCCGGTGCCGCCGACGCCGCCGTTACCGCCGACGCCGCCGGTCCCGCCAGTGCCACCGTTACCGGCCATAGACCCGCCAGCCCCACCAGCCCCGCCGGTTCCACCACTGCCGCCAATGAAGCCGGTGCCGCCCGCTACGGGGAGCGTTGTGTCGCTGGGCGTGGCCCCGGTCAAACCGTTCGCACCCGTGGCGCCCCCGGCGCCGGGCCCACCATTTCCACCACTTCCACCGGTGCCGCCGTTGCCGACGAGACCGCCGGCACCGCCTTGACCGCCCTGACCGCCGAGGGAGCCGGAACCATCGGTGAAGTTGTTAATCTGGCTGTCGTTGCCGCCGGCGCCGCCGGCGCCGCCGTTACCACCAGTCGTCGCTGTACCGCCGGTCGCACCGGCGGCCCCCCCGGAGCCGCCAGTGCCACCAGCCGCACCGCCGCTCCCGCCGGTACCACCCGCCCCGGGGTTACCACCGTTGCCGCCGGCCCCGCCGGTGTTGCCGATGAACTTGCCTGAGCCGGTGCTCGTCTCGGTCTGGCCGATGGCGTCGGCGCCGTTTCCGCCATTGCCGGCAATGCCGCCGGTGCCGCCTTGGCCGCCCTTGCCGCCGTTACCATCCTTGCCCGCGGTGCCGCTGAAGGCGGTGCCGCCGGCGCCACCCGAACCACCGCTTCCACCAGTCCCGCCCTGACCACCGAAACCGCCGGTCCCGCCCGCCGCCCCCGGTGAGCTGCCGTCAAGGCCATTGCCGCCCGTGCCGCCGGCCCCGCCCTGGCCACCCGCGCCGCCGGTGCCGCCTTGACCGCCATTACCCGAGATGAACCCACCGATCCCGCCCTGACCACCAACCCCACCATTACCGCCGGGGTTGCCGGTCAAGCCGGCCTGTCCCGAGCCGTTGTTCTGCGTCGTAAGGTTGGTGCCCGTCGCGCCGGCGCCGCCGGCCCCACCGGCGCCGCCGTTGCCGAGGGACCCGCCGTTGCCGCCGGCGCCTCCGACACCGCCGGTCAAATTACTGCCGGGGACGATCGAGGTGTTGTTGGCGCCGTTGCCGCCGTTGCCGCCGTTGCCGCCACCGGTCGGCAACGTGCCGCCCGCACCCATGCCGCCGTGCGCGCCAGGGGTGCTGCCGGTACCGCCGGTACCGCCGTTACCACCAAGGCCAGCTGTGCCGGCGTTCCCACCGGCGCCGCCGGTCCCGCCGTTCAGGTCGCCGGGCCCGCCGTTATGGCCGCTTCCACCGTTGCCACCCTGCCCGGAGGTGCCACCGGTGCCGCCGGTGCCGCCGGCACCACCGGCGCCCACCTTGCCGGTGGTGTTGCCGACGGGAATAGTGCCGCCGGCACCGCCGGCCCCGCCGGTACCGCCCTGGCCGCCCTGGCCGCCGGTACTGCCGTTGCCCCCGAACCCCGCGGTGCCTATGGCCACGCCGTTCGTACCCGCGGCGCCGTTTCCGCCGGTGCCACCCTGACCGCCGAGGCCGCCCGCCCCGCCGGTCCCGCCGTCGCCCGCGATGCTGCCGCCGGCTCCGCCCGCGCCGCCCTGTCCGCCGGACCCACCGGTAGCGCCGTTGAAGCCCATCTGCCCTTGAGTGGTGCCGGGGATACCCGGCGTGCCGGGAGCGCCGGCGCCGCCCTTCCCACCCGTGCCGCCGACGCCGGTGATTCCGGCGTCGCCGCCGTTGCCGCCGTTACCGCCGTTACCGCTGCCGACGGTGGTGGCGTCCGCGCCTTTGCCGCCGTTACCGCCGTTGCCGATGCTTAGCGGGGTGTTGCCGGTGGCACCCGTCGCGCCGGCAATGCCGATGGGGCCGGACCCGCCGCCGTTACCGGGGGTACCGCCGGTACCGCCGCCCCCACCGACGCCGGCATTGCCACCCTTGCCGCCCGGGCCACCGTTCATGTTGCCGGTCCCACCGTCAGCGCCATTGCCACCGTTGCCGGGGATCCCGCCGGCGCCGCCGGCGCCACCTGCGCCGCCGTTTCCACCGGTACCCGAGGTCCCGGACTTGCTGAGCGCCACACCACCGACGCCACCGGCGCCACCGCCGCCACCGTGTCCGCCGTTCCCACCACTACCACCGGGCTGGCCGGCCACGCCCGCGCGCGCCGCCATTTGCACCGGCAACACCGTTTCCGCCGAAGCCACCCTGGCCGCCTTGGCCGCCTTGGCCGCCTTGGCCGCCATTGCCGCCCAGGGATTCCACCGGGCCCACCGGACCCGCCGGCGCCACCAGAAGTGCCATCAATGCCGTTAGTACCGCTGCTCGAGTGATTGGTACCGGTATTGGCATTGATTCCGTTAGCACCGGCCAGGCCCATGCCACCGTTCCCGCCATTACCCCCGTTGCCCTCATTGCCGCCGGCTCCACCCCCGCCGCCGTTGCCGGCGAAGGTCACGCTGGTGGCGTCGGCGCCCTTGCCGCCGGCACCGCCGTTGCCGCCGGTGGGCGTGATGCCGGCGGCGCCGTGCCCGCCGCCGCTGGCGCCGGGACCGCCGGGCGCACCGCCGGTACCACCGACGCCGCCGAGCCCGGCGTTACCGCCGTTACCGCCGTTGCCGCCGTTAGGGGTTGGGGTGATAGTGGGGGGGTTGGGGTCGTTGAACGTGGTTCTTATCGTGGGACCGTCCTGACCGGCCCCACCGTCGCCGGGAGCCCCGCCGGCGCCGCCCTGACCACCGGCGCCGCCGGCGCCCGCGGCGCCCGCGGTCCCGTTGGTAGCCGTGCCGCCTATCCCGCCCTGGCCGCCGCTGCCCCCAACCCCACCAGCCCCGCCACTGCCGCCGGACTGGCCTACCCCGTTCAGCAGCCCCGCGGTACTGCCGGGGAGGCCGGCGACTCCGGCCCCACCGGCGCCGCCCGAGCCGCCGATGCCGCCGACGCCGCCTTGCCCGCCATTACCCGAGACGCTGCCACCGACCCCACCTTGGCCACCGTTTCCACCGGCAAAGCCGATGCCGCCCGCAGTGCCGCTGGCGGCAATGTTGGGATCGGAGGAGGGGCTGGCGCCCGCCGTACCCGTGCTACCAGACAAGCCGGAGCCGCCGGTCCCGCCGGTCCCACCATTGCCGACCTGCCCGCCGGGGCCGCCCATGCCGCCGTTGCCGGCCACCCCGGCGGTCGCGACGGACGCGTCGGCGCCCCTACCGCCCATACCGCCATCGCCGCCGCTGGTCGGAGCGCTACCGGACGCACCGTGCGCGCCGGGGGCACCGCTGGGGCCACCGGCCGCACCACCGACACCACCAACCCCACCGAAACCGGGATTGCCACCGCCGCCGCCGGTCCCACCATTGAGGCTGCCAGGAGCACCGGGGCCACCGGCCCCACCATGACCGGCAACGCCGCCGCCGCCACCGTCGCCGCCGGCGCCGCCGTCACCAACGGCCCCGGCAGTGCCGTGCGCGGCCGTACCGCCGGCCCCACCGACGCCACCCATTCCCCCGGTGCCACCGGTGCCGCCGGTACCGCCGGTACCGCCGGTACCGCTGGTAGTGAGGGAATCGGCACCGGCGGCGCCGCTGCCGCCCGTCCCGCCCACACCACCGGCCCCGCCGGCCCCGCCGGCGCCGCCGTTGCCCATCGTCGTCCCGCCGGCACCGCCCGCACCGCCGTCGCCGCCGACGCCACCGTCGGTACCGGTCGTGCCGTTGCCGTGGACATCGGTGGACCCCGTGGTGCCGGCCAGGCCGGCGCCGCCGGCACCGCCGGCGCCACCGGCACCGACCATCCCGGCGTCCCCGCCAACCCCACCGGTACCGCCGGGGTTGGTGGCGCTGCCCGCGCCGCCGGCACCACCGCTCCCGCCAGTGCCGAGCCATGTCCCGCCCGGGCCGCCCGCGCCGCCGGTACCGGCAGCGAGAGTAGCCGTCGCCGCCCCGCCGGCCCCGCCGGACCCGCCGTTGCCGAACAGGGCCGCCGCCCCGCCCGCCCCGCCGTTTTGCCCGGGGTTCCCGGCCGCACCGTTGCCGCCATTGCCATACAGCCACCCGGCAACCCCGCCGCTGCCACCTGGAGTCGTCGCATCAGCCCCGTTGGCCACCAACGGGCGCCCCGTCTCCATCAACCACGGCGAAAACCACTGAATGTCGCCTAGGCCCTGCAACGGGGAAACACTGGCCGCCTCGGCGCTGGCATACGCCCCCGAAGCCGCGTTCAGGGCCTGCACAAACCGGGCATGAAACGCCGAGGCCTGCGCGCTGAGCGTCTGATACTGCTGTGCGTGCGTGCCGAACAGCGCCGCGATCGCCGCCGACACCTCATCAGCGGCCGCCGGCAGCACCTGGGTCGTGGTTACTGCAGCCGCGTTGTGGGCCGCGTTCAGCGCCGAACCGATACTCGACAAATCGGTTGCCGCCGCCGCCACCAACTCCGGCGCAGTGATGACAAACGACATCGCACACCTCCCGCGGCACCCGCCGCAGCCCGGTTAATCGCACGACAAATGAAATTGTCGGCAAGCCCAGATGGTATCGCGATCCCGCGGCTACGTTCGGGGTTCGCGGAAACCCGCAGCCGGCCCGGCGCGCCCGACCGAAAATGCAGCTAAAACGCGGCTAAAACGGGGGTTTTTTGGTCCTCGAAAGCGGCCGGCACCCGCCCGGAAACGTCGACGTCGGGCCAGACGCTCTGCACGTCGCCGCTGTCCTGTGACGCATCGACGAGCTGAACACCTTGCGGGCCCCGTCGAGGTCCAACGGGGCGCGCTGAGCGACGGCTGAAAACTGGCCTCAGCGGACTGCTAGTCGATGCCCGCGTCCCGGCCCGCTTCCCGCACCGCGGTGCGCACCGCCACCCTAAGTAGACGGTCTGCCACGTCGCCGTCGGCGGCTGGAAACCGATTAGGGGCCGCCGCCGGAGCCGCCGGGGCCGCCGGAGCCGCCGGTACCGCCGGCGAGACCGGTTGGTGCGTTGCCGGTGGACCCGGTGGTGCCGCCGGTGCCGGGATGGCCATTGCCGGTGCCGCCGGTGCCGCCGGTGCCGCCGTTGCCGCCTTGGCCACCAGCGGAGGTACCTGTACCGGTCAAGCCCGTTCCGCCGGTGCCGCCGGTGCCGCCCGCGCCGCCGAGGGCGCCGGCGCCCCCGGTGTTGGTGCCGCCGGTGCCGCCGTTGCCGCCGAGACCGCCGGCCCCGGCATTATCCTGCGAATTGGCGTTGGTGCCGGTGCCGCCGGTGCCACCGACGCCGCCGACGCCGCCGACGGTAGAGCCCGTACCGCCCTGGCCGCCCGTGCCACCGCTGCCGCCGGCTGTGCCAGACGGGGCGGTGCCCGCGACGGTCGGGGTGGTGCTGTTGCCGCCCGCGCCGCCGGCGCCACCGGTCCCGCCAGCCACGCCGGCACCGCCCGCACCGCCGCTGCCCCCGGTGCCGCCGATGCCACCGGAGTTGCCGCCGGAGCCTGCGGCGCCGCCCTGCCCGCCAACGCCGCCGGTGTTGGAGCCGGCCCCGGACCCGCCCCCGCCCGTGCCGCCGGCACCGCCGTTACCGGCCTGCGCGTTCGTGCCGTTGTTGCCGCCGCCGGCGCCGCCCGTGCCGCCGGCACCACCGGTGAAGCCCGTTCCGCCGCCACCGCCGGCGCCGCCGGTGCCGCCGGCGAAGCTCGTCCCGAGGCCCGCTCCGCCGGTGCCGCCGGCGCCACCCGCGCCGCCGGTGCCGCCGATGAAGCCGGCGCCGGCGGTGCCGCCGAGGCCGCCGAGGCCGCCGGCCCCGGCTGCATCGGCTGAATCGGCGTTGCTGCCGGTGCCTCCCATGCCGCCGGCGCCGCCGGCGCCGCCCGTGATGGCGCCAGTACCACCCTGGCCGCCGGTGCCACCGGCGCCGCCGGCGATGGCAGACTTGCCCGTGGCGGTGGTGCTGGTGCCGCCGGCGCCGCCGGCGCCGCCGGTCCCGCCATTGCCAAGCACGTCGGTGCCGCCCGAACCGCCGTTGCCCCCGCCGCCGCCGATGCCACCGGAGGCGCCGCCGGAGCCTCCGGCGCCGCCCTGCCCGCCAGCGCCGCCGGTTTTACCGAACCCGGACCCGGCCCCGCCCGTGCCGCCGGCACCGCCGCTGCCGGCCTGCGCGAGCCCGCCGTTGTTGCCGCCGCCGGCGCCGCCCATGCCGCCGGCACCACCGGTGAAGCCCGTTCCGCCGGCACCGCCGGCGCCGCCGGTGCCGCCGGCGAAACTAGTCCCCGAGCCCGCTCCGCCGGTGCCGCCGATTCCGCCGGCGCCGCCGGTGCCGGCCGCGCCCGAAGTGCTGGCGACGCCGCCCGTGCCGGCCGCGCCGCCGGCGCCGGCATCGCCGCCGTGACCGCCGAGGCCGCCGGAAGTGGCGCCGCTGCCGCCGGCGGCGAAGCCGGTGCCGCCGGTCCCGCCGGTGCCGCCCTGCCCGCCGCTGCCGCCGCTGCCGTTGGTGGCACCGGAGACGGAGTTGCCGCCCGCACCGCCTTGGCCGCCTTGTCCGCCTTGTCCGCCGTTGTAGCCGACGTCGGAGGCCGAGATGGCGTTGGTCCCGGCGCCGCCTTTGCCGCCCTGGCCGCCGGCGCCGCCCGTACCGGCGGTCTGACCGGTGATGGCGGTGGCGCCGCCGGCCCCGCCGGCCCCGCCGGCGCCGCCGGTGCCGCCCAAGCCGCTGAAGTTGCCGCCGGTGCCGGCCACCCCGCCTTGGCCGCCCTGGCCGCCTTGCCCGCCCGCACTCGCGCTGCCGCCGGTGCTGCCGGCGCCGCCGATGCCGCCGGTGCCGCCGCTGCCGTTGGTGCCGCCGTTGCCGTTGCCGCCGATGCCGCCCTGGCCGCCAGCGCCGCCGTTGCCGCCGGTGCCGCTGCTGCCGGCACCGATCGGCCCGCCGGTTCCGCCGACTCCGCCGGTGCCGCCTTGGCCGCCGGTGCCGGCGCCGCCCGCGGCGCCGCCGGATCCGCCGGTGCCGGCCAGCCCACCTAGGCCTGCGCTGCCGCCCGTGCCGCCGGTGCCGCCCTGGCCGCCGGCGCTGCCGTTGCTGCCGACGCCATTGGTGCCAGAGCCGCCGGCGCCGCCTTGACCGCCGGTGCCGCCGGTGCCACCGCTGCCGTTGGTGGCACCGGACACGGCGTTGCCGCCCTGGCCGCCCTGGCCGCCATTGCCGCCGCTGCCGCCGGCGAAGCCGGAGGCGCCGTTCACTGCGGGGGCACCTTGGCCGCCTTGACCACCGGTGCCGCCGTGGCCGCCAGCACCCGCGGTCTGTCCGCTGGTGTCGGTGGCGCCGCCGGTGCCGCCGGTGCCGCCGTCGCCGGCGGTACCCGTGCTGCCCACGGTGCCGCCGGTGCCGCCGGTTCCGACCGCGCCCGCAGCACCGCCGATGCCGCCGGTGCCGCCGGTGCCGCCGGCGGTGGCGGTGTTGCCACTGACGTAGCCGGCGGCGCCAACGCCGAAGCCGGTGCCGCCCTGGCCGCCGAGGCCGCCGCTCCCGGCGGTACCGCCGTTGCCGTTGATGCCGCCATTGCCGGCGCCTCCGGCGCCTCCGGCGCCGCCGTTGCCGCCGGCCCCACCGATGCCGCCGGCATTGCCGCTGGTGCCTCTGTCACCTAGAGCTCCAGCCCCGCCATTGCCGCCGGCCCCGCCGTTGCCGCCGGTGCCCGAGCTGCCGCGGGCACCGCCGCTGCTGCCGGTCCCGGCCGCCCCGCCCTGTCCGGCGGAACCGCCGGCGCCGCCGGCGCCGCCGGAGCCGGCGTCGTTGCTGCCGTCGTCGGCGGTTCCGGCGGCTCCGGCGCCGCCGGCGCCGCCCTGGCCGCCAGTACCGCCGGTGCCGTTGGTCGCCCCGGCGCCGGCGTTGCCGCCGGCACCGCCGTTGCCGGCGTTGCCGCCGGAGCCGCCGGCCCCGCCGAGTTCGCCGGTTACGCCCTGGCCGCCCTGGCCGCCTTGGCCGCCGGCCCCGCCGGTGCCGGCCGTGTGACCTCCGGAGTTCGAGGTGCCGCCTTGGCCGCCGAGACCGCCTGCGCCCCCTGAGCCACCCGCGCCGCCACCGCCGGTGCCAGCGGCGCCGCCGCTGCCGACGGCCCCGCCTTGGCCGCCGCCGCCGGCGGCCCCGCCGGTGCCGCCGGCGGTGGCGAGGTGGGTGCCATCGTCGGTGAAGCCGGTGCCGCCGGTGCCGCCCGCGCCTCCGGTGCCCCCGGTGCCGCCGCTGCCGGCGGTGCCGCCGCTAGTGGCACCACCTTGGCCGCCTTGGCCGCCTTGGGCGCCTGCGCCGCCGGTGCCACCGGCTGTGTTGATGGCGCCGGCGGTCCCCTGGGCGCCGGCCCCGCCGGTGCCGCCCTGGCCGCCTGCGCCGCCGGTGCCCGCGGTGCCCGCGCTGCCACCGGCACCGCCGGCCGCCCCGCCCGCGCCCGCGCTACCACCGGTGCCGCCGGTGCCACCGGCGGTTGCGTCGTTGGTGCCGTCGTCGGCGTAGCCGGTGCCGCCCTGACCGCCGGTGCCGCCGGTGCCCCCGATGCCGCCGCTGCCGGCGGTGCCGCCGTTGGCAGCGCCACCGGTGCCGCCCTGGCCGCCGGTGCCGCCAGTGCGGCCGATGCCACCAGCATTGTTGATGGTGCCGGTGGACCCCTGGGCGCCGGCCCCGCCGGTGCCGCCGGTGCCGCCGTCGCCGCCGGTGCCCGCGCTGCCGTTGCTGCCGCTGCTACCGCCGCTGCCCTTCGTCCCGGCCGCGCCCGCGCCGCCGCCGGTCCCGCCGGCGCCCCCGGTGCCGCCGCCCTTGCTGCCGTCGTCGACGCCGCCGGTGCCGCCGGTGCCGCCTTGGCCGCCGTTGCCGCCCTGGCCACCATTGCCGTTGACCCCGCCGTTGCCGCCGCCGCCCGTGCCGCCGGTGCCGCCGGTGCCGCCTTGGGCGCCGGTGAAGCCCGTCGTGCCGGCTGTGCTGGCGGCGGCGCCGGTGCCGCCCTGGCCGCCGTCGCCGCCCTCGCCGCCCGAACCGCCGACGTGGCCGCCGCCGATGGATTTGCCGCCGGTGCCGCCCTGGCCGCCGGAACCGCCGGCACCCGGGTTGCCTACGTTGCCGCCGCTGCCGCCGGTGCCGACCGCTCCACCGACGCCGCCCTGGCCGCCGTCGCCTCCGGCGCCACCGGCAGTGGCTTCGTTGCTGCCGCTGCCGGCAAAGCCGGTGCCGCCTTGACCGCCGGTGCCGCCTTGACCGCCGGCGCCGGCGTTGCCGTTGGTGCCGCTGGTGTTGCCGGCGCCGCCGGCGCCGCCGGAGCCGCCGGCGCCGCCGAAGCCGCCGGCATTGCCGGTGGTGGTGGCGGTGCCTTGGCTACCGGCTCCGCCAGTGCCGCCCTGACCGCCTAGACCGCCGGCGCCCGCGGTGCCGCCCGACAAGCCCACTCCGCCAGTGCCGCCGGTGCCACCCGCGCCGCCAGTGGCGGACTGGCCCGACGCGCTGGTGCCGCCGGTGCCGCCCATGCCGCCGTTGCCGCCGGCCCCAGGTGCATCGGATGCATCGGCGTTGGTGCCGGCGCCTCCCATGCCGCCGACCCCGCCGATGCCACCGCTGAAGCCCGAGCCGCCCGGGCCGCTCGTGCCGGAGCCCGCGCCGCCCTGGCCGCCCGCGCCACCATTGCCGCCGGCGATGCCGGACGGGGCGGCGGCCAGGAAGGTGGTGCTGGCGCCGCCGGCGCCGCCGGCGCCGCCGGTCCCGCCATACACGCCGACACCGCCCGTACCGCCGTTGCCCCCGATGCCGGCGGTACCGCCGTTGCCGCCACCGTTACCTCCGGCCCCGCCCTGCCCGCCGGCGCCGCCCGTGTTAGAGCCGGCCCCGCCCGTTCCACCGACACCGCCATTGCCAGCCAGCGCGGAGTGGGCGTGGGACACGTTGTTGTTGTCCGTGAAGGGGTTGTTGCCGTTGTTGCCGCCGACGTTGCCGCCGGCGCCGCCGGCACCGCCGGCACCACCGGTGAAGCCCGTTCCACCGGTGCCGCCGGTGCCGCCCGTACCGCCAGGCGGTTGAGCGGCAGGATTATTGCCTTGGTTGTCGGTGGGGTTGACGTAGGCGCCGGCGGCCCCGCCGGCGCCGCCGGCGCCGCCGGCACCGCCGGTGCCAGCAACGCCCGCATTGCCGGCTACACCGTTGCTGAAACCAGTGCCGCCGGCGCCGGGGCTCCCGGCGGCGCCGCCGTCCCCGCCGTTGCCGCCGTTGCCACCTGGACCAGCGGTGGGGCGCAGAATGTTGCCGGTGTTGCCGATACCGCCCTGTCCGCCCGCGCCGCCGGTACCAGCGGTGCCGGCGTTGCCCCCGTTGCCACCATTGCCCTGGACGCCCGGGCTCCCGGTCCCCAGAACGGCTCCGGGGGCGCCGCCAAAGCCACCCGTGCCGCCCACGCCGCCGGCGCCGCCTGCCGCGCCCGCGCCGCCCGCGAAGCCGGTGGCGCCGTTAACGGTCGTGGTACCGCCCATGCCGCCTTGACCGCCGGTGCCGCCCGCGCCGCCGTCGCCGCCGCCGCCGCCGATGCCGCCGTTCCCAGCGTTCCCGCCCAAGGTACCGCCGTCACCACCGGCGCCGCCCGCACCGCCGGCACCACCTGTGCCGCCCGCGCCGCCGGCAGTGCCGTTGCCACCGACCGTGCCGCTGCCCGTCTTGCCGACGGTGCCGGTCGTGCCGCCGCCACCGGCAAAGCCGCTGCCACCCGCACCGCCGGTACCACCGTTGCCGTAATTACCGGCGGCGCCGCCCGTGCCGCCAGCAAAGCCGGATTGGCCGTCGACGGTACCGCTGCCACCGTGGCCGCCGGCGCCGCCCGTGCCGCCCGCGAAGGTGGTGCTGGCGGTGGTCGTCAGGGTTCCGTTCGCACCGCTCGTGGCAAAGTGGACGCCGTCGCCGCCCTTGGTTCCGCCTAGCCCACCTGAACCGACCCCGCCGATGTCACCACCCTTGCCGCCCGTACCGCCCGCTGTAGGTGCATTACTCGAGGTGCCGTCCGCGCCGCTGCCGCCGGTTCCGCCGGCGCCGCCGGCCCCGTTTGTGCCGCCGGCGCCGCCCGTCCCACCGAGTCCAGCGAAACCGGAAAATGACGTACCCCCGTTCCCACCGACACCGCCGGCGCCGCCGCTGCCGCCGGTGCCGCCCATGGCGCCGTTCTGGGCGGGGTCCCCCGGGTTGGGACTGATCGTGCCGCTGCCGCCGTTCCCACCGACGCCACCGGTCCCGCCTACGCCACCGATCCCGCCTACGCCTCCGGTCCCGCCGTCAGTCCCACCGGCCCCACCAGCCCCGCCAGCCCCACCAGTCCCGCCAACGTAGCCGATGCCGCCAGTTGTGGGGCTCTTAGCGGCGGTTGTGGGATTCGTTGTCAGGTTCGCGGCGGTCCCGTCCGTGCCCGCGCTACCCGCGACGCCGGTCCCGCCGGCACCGCCGGTTCCACCGTTGCCGCCGTTGCCGTAAAGTCCGCCGGCACCGCCGGCGCCGCCGGCGCCGCCGGGGGCAAAGGTGGTGGTGGAGGTGGAGCCGTTGACGGTCAAAGTGCCGTTGAAACCGGTGTTGTCGGCGCCGTTGCCGCCATTGCCGCCGTTACCGACACCGACCGTCGTCGGTGAACTGCCGCTCCCACCAGCCGTGCCACTGGTGGTACCAATACCAGCGGCCCCGCCACTGCCACCCGCGCCGGGGTCACCACCTTGGCCGCCGGCCCCGCCGTCTCCGCCGCCCAGGGTGCCGTTGGCTCCGTTTCCGCCATTGCCGGGAGTACCGCCGAGGCCGCCCTGGCCACCGTTGCCGCCGTTACCAGTTTGGCCCACGGTGCCGGTCGTATTGGTAATGGCAACCGTGCCGCCCGCGCCGCCACTACCACCTTTTCCACCAATCCCGCCGGTACCACCGTTACCGCCGGCCTGGCCCGCCGACCCCAACGTGGTGGCGTTAGCGCCGTCGGAGCCTTGGCCGCCGGTCCCGCCAGTGCCGCCGTTGCCGCCGAAGCCGCCGCTCCCGCCATTGCCGTGGAGGCTCCCAGCGGCCCCGCCATTACCACCGTTGCCGCCAGAACCGCCGGTGACGCCGATCTGGCCGGCCGTGCCCGAGGTGGCGGGCTTGGAACCGGCGGCGCCCTGCGCGCCGTTGCCGCCGTTGCCGCCGTTGCCGCCGTTGCCTTCGGACCCGCCGTTGCCGCCCGCGCCTCCGATACCGCCGTTACCACTGCCGACGGTCGTCGTGCTGGCGCCGTTGCCGCCGTTGCCGCCGTTGCCGCCACTGGTCGGCAAGCCGCCGGTGGCACCCTGCAAGCCCAGCCCGCCACCGGCACCGCCGGACGCGCCGCCGTTGCCGCCAACGCCAAGCGCGCCGGGGTTCCCACCGCTGCCGCCGGGCCCGCCGTTCAGGTTGCCGGTGCCGCCGTTTTGACCGTTTCCACCGTTGCCACCCATTCCGGAGACTCCGCCGGCACCACCGGTGCCGCCCTTACCACCGAAGCCAGTGACGCCGTGCGCTGCTGAACCGCCGACCCCGCCGGCCCCGCCCTGGCCGCCCTGGCCGCCCTGGCCGCCCTGGCCGCCGGCGTTCCCGCCGGCGCCTACGCCCTTGCCGTCCGCACCAGCGGCGCCGTTGCCGCCGATCCCACCCGTACCGCCGACGCCGCCCGCCCCACCGGTCCCGCCGTTGCCCGAGATGCTGCCGCCGCTTCCGCCCTTACCACCTGCCCCGCCAGCCGGACCCGTACTGCCGATCGAGCCGGGCTGCCCGGCCGAACTGGCGTTACTGCCCGCAGCGCCGGTCCCGCCATTGCCGCCGGCCCCACCGGCGCCGCCGGTGCCTTGCGATCCGCCGTTGCCGCCGGCGCCGCCGGTGCCGCCAACGACGCCGATGCCGGGGGTGCCGGAGGGGGCGTTGGCGCCGTTGCCCCCGTTGCCGCCATTACCGACGCCTGTGGGTGTGCTGCCGGTGGCACCCGTCGCACCGGCAACGCCGCCAAAACCGGCCGCGCCGCCGGCGCCGGCCAGACCGCCGGTGCCGCCGGTCCCGCCGGGGCCGGCGTCCCCACCCTTGCCGCCCGCGGCACCGCTCATGATGCCGCTCGTCACGCCGTTGGCGCCGTTCCCACCGTTGCCGGGGGTCCCGCCGGCGCCGCCGGCGCCTCCGGTGCCGCCGTTAGCACCGGTACCCGGGGTCCCGGACTTGCTAAGAGCCACGCCACCCTGGCCACCCTGGCCACCCTGGCCACCCTTGCCACCCTGGCCACCGCTACCACCGGCACCACCGGCCGTGCCCGCGGTGGTTTCGTTTAGACCGCTGACGCCGTTTCCACCGCTGCCGCCCTGACCGCCCGCACCGCCGACCCCACCGTTCCCACCATTACCGGCTAGGGATCCACCGCTCCCACCGGCCCCACCGTTAGCACCGTTAAAGCCAGGGTTGCCCATCCCACCGCTGGCCCCGTCGCCGTTGCCCGCGTTACCGCTGCCATTCGTTCCGGGGGTACCACCCAAGCCAGCGCCGCCGGCCCCGCCATTACCCCCGTTGCCCACGCTGCCGCCGTTTCCACCCGTACCGCCGATGCCGGGGGTCGGTTGCAGGGTGGTGGCATCAAAACCTTTGCCGCCGATACCGCCATTACCGCCACTGGTGGGCGAGCCGCCGGTGGCGCCCTGCAAGCCCAGCGTGCCCTTGCTGCCGCCGGTAGCGCCGGGTGTACCGCCGTTGCCACCGAGGCCGCCGAGGCCGGCGTCACCACCTTTTCCGCCGTTACCGCCGTTGACATTTGCGGAAGTACCGGCCGCGCCGGCCCCGCCGCTGCCGGGAGCCCCGCCGGTGCCGCCCTGACCACCGGGGCCGCCGTTGCCCGCGGCGCCCGCGGTCCCCTTGGTAACCGTGCCGCCTGCCCCGCCCTGGCCGCCGGTGCCGCCCTGGCCACCCTGGCCGCCGCTGCCACCGGCCTCGCCTACCCCGCCAGACACCCCCGAGGTGCCGGCGTTGCCGTCGATGCCGGCCCCACCGGTCCCACCCACGCCGCCGGCGCCGCCCACGCCACCGGCCCCGCCATTACCCGAGACGCTGCCACCGGCGCCACCTTGCCCACCGGCTCCGCCGGTCCCGCCGGTCAGGCCGATTTGGCCGCTTTGACCGTGCCCGCCGCCCGCCGGTCCCGTTCCGCCGGCCAAGCCGACCCCGCCGGCACCGCCGGTTCCGCCGTTGCCGACATGCCCGCCGGCGCCGCCCGGGCCGCCGTTGCCGGCGTTGCTCGTGCTGGTCGCGTTGGCGCCAGTACCGCCGACGCCGCCATCGCCGCCGCTGGTCGGCGCGCTACCGGTCGCACCGTGGGCGCCGGATGTACCGCTGGGGCCGCCGGCCGCGCCACCGACACCACCATCCCCACCCGCACCGGCATTACCACCGCTACCGCCCGTCCCACCATTGATGCTGCCAGGAGCACCGGCACCACCGGCCCCGCCGTCACCGGCAGTACCGCCGGTGCCGCCGGCGCCGCCGGCACCGCCGGTACCATCGGCCCCGGCACTGCCGTGCGCGGCCGTACCGCCGGCCCCACCGGCGCCACCCATTCCCCCGCCGCCGCCGGTACCGCCGTCAAAGCCGTTGCTGCCGGTCCCGCTCGTGGTGGAGGCATCGGCACCGTTGGCGCCGCTGCCGCCGGCACCGCCCGCACCACCGACCCCGCCGACCCCGCCGGCGCCGCCGTTGCCGGACATGGTCCCGCCGACCCCGCCCGCACCGCCCGCACCGCCGACGCCACCGTCGCCACCGGCCGTGGCGTGTCCGGTGTTATCGGTGGAACCCGCGGTGCCGGCCAGGCCGGCGCCGCCGGCACCGCCGGGGCCACCGGTACCGAACATCCCGCCGGCCCCGCCGGCCCCACCGGTACCGCCGGGGTTGGTGGCGCTACCCGCGCCGCCCACACCACCGATCCCGCCAGTGCCGAACCACCCGGCGGAGCCGCCCATGCCGCCGGTACCGGCGGCGCTAGAACCCGTCGCCGCCCCGCCGGCCCCGCCCGACCCGCCGTTGCCCAACAGGCCCGCCGCCCCGCCCGCCCCGCCGTTTTGCCCGGCTAACCCGGCCGCACCGTTGCCGCCATTGCCATACAGCCACCCGCCGCCCCCGCCGCTGCCACCCGGAATCGTCGCATCTGCGCCGTTGCCGGCCAGCGGGCGCCCCGTCAACATCTCCCACGGCGAAAACCACTGACTCTGCGCCGCCGCCTGCAACGGCGACGCATTGGCCGCCTCCGCGGCCCCATACAGGCCCGCACCGCGGTTCAACGCCTGCACAAACTGTGCATGAAACGCCGACGCCCGCGCGCTGAGCGTCTGAAACTGCTGCGCGTGCGTGCCGAACAGCGCCGCGATCGCCGCCGACACCTCATCAGCGGCCGCCGGGAGCACCTGGGTCGTGGTTACTGCCGCCGCGTTATGAGCCGCGTTCAGCGCCGAACCGATACTCGACAAATCCGTTGCCGCCGCCGCCACCAACTCCGGCGCAGTGATGACAAACGACATCGCACACCTCCCGCGGCACCCGCCGCAGCCTGGTAGATCGCACAACAAATGAACTTGTCGGCAAGCCCAGATGGTATCGCGATCCAGCGGCTACGTTCGGGGTTCGCGGAAACCCGCAGCCGACCCGGCGCGCCCGACCGAAAACGCGGCTAAAACCGGGGTTTTTTTCCTCGTCGAGGGCGGCCAGCACGTCGCCGGAAAGGTCGACGTTGGCCCACACAACCTGCACGTCGTCGGCGTCGTCCAGCGCGTCGACGAGCTTGAACGACGACCTTGCTCGTCGCGAGCACTGCGGGCGACTGAGTCAGCTGATGACGCTGGAGATTGCGTCGCGGGCGCGGTCGAGCAGCGAAGCGAACGGTCCCAGGGCGAAATTCAGCTTCGCCGATTCGACGCCGGGGTGCGGCCTGGTCGGTCCGATGGCCTCGGCCAGCTGCACCGCTTTGGTCAGCAGCTTGCGTTCGTTGGAGTCGAGCTCACGCTGCAACTTGGTGAACTCTTCGCTTTCCTCCTGCTCGGCGTGGTCGATCACCGCTTGCTGCAGCTTGGTCAGCTCGTCGATGAACGCTTTCGAATCGATGTCGAGCTTTTCGATGCTGGACAGCAGCTCTTTGGCGTCGTGCTCTTCTTGCAGTCGGGCGTCGACGATTTCGTCGCCGCTGGCAAATTCGCGACGAACGCGGGGATGGATGAACATCTCCTCGGCGGTCTCGTGCACGGCCAGCAGCTGGCGCAGCTCGTGGAACGCCTTTTCGCGGGCATCGGGTGCCGACGCGTGCAGCACTTCCTCGAACATGTCCTTGATCAGGTCGTGCTGAGCCTTGAGGAACTTGACGACTTCGTCGGGGGTCTCAACAAGCATTTCGGCCATGGGAGAATTACCTCCATTTTTCTGGTATTCCAAGGGAATACGCGCTGTGGGCTGTGCGCGAACCTGAGCGACCGCATACCCGGGATGCGCGCGCGTGAAACTGGTCAGCTAAGAGAGCGACGACGCCGCACGAGGGCACCGATGCGTCGCTGGGTGCGGCAACGATCGTTGGCGCGACCTAGATGACCGACATCCCGCCCGCGCCGCCCGGTGCCGACGGCGCCGCCCCAACCGCGGGCGATCCGGCCCTACTCCTCGTCGAGGGCGGCCAGCACCTCGTCGGAAACGTCGACGTTGGTCCACACGTTCTGCACGTCGTCGCTGTCCTCCAGCGCGTCGACGAGCTTGAACACCTTACGGGCGCCGTCGAGGTCCACGGGCACGCTGACCGAGGGCTGAAAACTTGCTTCAGCCGACTCGTAGTCGATGCCGGCATCCTGCAACGCGGTGCGCACCGCCACCAGATCACCCGGTTCGGCGATCACCTCGAAGCTGTCGCCCAGGTCGTTGACGTCCTCCGCGCCGGCATCCAGCACCGCCGTCAGCACGTCGTCTTCGGTCAGGCCGTCCTTCTCGAGGGTCACCACACCCTTGCGGGAGAACAGATACGACACCGACCCCGGATCGGCCATCGCCCCACCATTGCGCGTCATCGCCACCCGTACCTCGCTGGCGGCGCGGTTGCGGTTATCGGTCAGGCACTCGATCAGCACCGCGACGCCGTTGGGGGCGTAGCCCTCGTAGGTGATGGTCTGCCAGTCGGCCCCACCGGCCTCCTCGCCGGCGCCGCGCTTTCGCGCCTTTTCGATGTTGTCATTGGGCACCGAACTCTTCTTCGCCTTCTGGATCGCGTCGTAGAGCGTCGGGTTGCCCGCTGGGTCACCGCCGCCGACGCGCGCCGCAACCTCGATGTTCTTGATCAGCCGGGCGAACATCTTGCCGCGGCGGGCGTCGACGACGGCCTTTTTGTGCTTCGTGGTGGCCCACTTGGAATGGCCGCTCATGCCGTCCTATCTCGATCCCTGCTTTATTTCTTGGCCTAACGAGTCTACGTGGACGGCCGCGTCGCCTGCCCCGGCCGCACCCCCGGGCGCCCGCCGATGGGCTTGTCCGGCCGCTCCCCTCGCTCCTAACCCACGCAAAAACGCCCTGCGCCAAAGACCCTGCGTCATAGGATGAGCGCGTACTTTGGCGGGCCGGCGTGGAGTTAGCCGGCTGAGAATGCCCGCTGAGAAAGCAACGCAGTGACGAATTTCGCGGTCTTGGCGCCGGAGCTGAATTCGGCGCGTATGTATGCCGGCGCGGGGTTGGGGCCGCTGCTGGCAGCGGCGGCGGCCTGGGACGGGCTGACCACTGACTTGGGCCTGGCGGCGGCGTCCTTCGAATCGGTGATCTCCGGGCTGGCCGACGGGAGTTGGCAGGGTGAGGCATCGATGGCGATGGCGAGCGCCGCCGCAGGGTATGTCGGGTGGCTAACGGCGGCGGCGACCCAGGCCGAGCAAACTGCGGCTCAGGCCCGGGCAGCGGCGAGCGCGTTCGAGGCAGCGCAAGCGGCCACCGTGCACCCGGCGATGGTCGCGGCCAACCGCGCTCGGCGGGTATGGCTGGCGGTATCCAATCTGTTCGGTCAAAACGCCCCGGCGATCGCGGCCGCCGAGGCCGAATACGAGCAGATGTGGGCCCAGGACGTCGCGGCGATGGTGAGCTATCACGGCGCGGGTTCGGCGGTGGCCGCGCAGTTGACGCGATGGCTCCCACAACCCAACTTGAGCACCAGCTTGAGCAACGCGGGCAAAATCATCGCGATGCCGATGACGGGGTCGGGCACGGCGCTGATCATGGGCGGCACCGGAAACCCGCAGCCCGACCCCGCCTATGTGGCGAACGTTGACAATCTGTTCATCGCCCCCAAGTACCCCGGGTTCACCGCGCAAGGCCTGTTCACGCCCGAGCAGTATTGGCCGTTTACCGGCTTCAGCCTGCACCCCCCGTACTTCACCACGTCGGTGGGCGACGGCTTGAAGGCTCTGAACACCGCGATCATGGCGCAATACGCCGCCGGGACCAACACCGTCGTCTTCGGCTACTCGCAGAGCGCGGGCATATCCACGCTGGAAATGCGCTACCTCGAGACCCTGCCTGCCGGTCAAAAGCCGGACCTCAGCCAACTGTCCTTCGTGCTGAACGGTAATCCCAACAGGCCCGACGGCGGGTTCTACGAGCGCTTCAATAATGCCTTCAGTCCCTTCCTCCAGGCGTTGGGTTTCCAGACCGCGGGTGCGACGCCCACCAATGCCTACCCGACCACCGACTACGCGCTCCAATACGACGGCATCGCCGACTTCCCGCAGTACCCGATCGATGTCCTCGCCGACGCCAACGCCTTCGCAGGCATGATTTTCGTGCACCCGACGTACAGCGACCTGACGCCCGCCCAGGTCGCTTTAGGCGTGGCGCAGCCGGTGTCTCCGGCAGACACCCAGACCACCTACATCTTGATTCCGACACAGAATCTGCCGCTGCTGGACCCGCTGCGTGCCATTCCCGTCGTCGGGAACCCGCTGGCCGACTTGGTCCAACCGGATTTGCGGGTGCTCGTCGACCTGGGCTACGACCGCACCGCCTACCAAGATGTCCCCACCCACGCCGGGCTGTTCCCGTCGCACGTCAACTGGGGCACCGTCGCCACCGAACTGCAGCAGGGGGGCGTCCAGGGCCTCAACAACGCAATCGGTGACCTTTGATCGGTGCCGGCCTTAGATCCGGCCCCTGACGATGTCGACGAACAACTGGTGCACGCGGCGGTCGCCGGTCATCTCCGGGTGAAACGCCGTCGCCAGCATCGGGCCCTGCCGCACCGCCACGATGTGCCCGGCGGCCCGGGCCAACACCGCAACGCCGTCACCGGCCCGCTCCACCCAGGGCGCGCGGATGAACACCGCTCGCACCGGATCGGCCAGACCGGCGAACGCGATGTCACCTTCAAAAGAGTCGGCCTGACGCCCAAAAGCATTGCGCCGCACCGTCATATCGATCGCACGCAGCGGCAGCGCCTCCCGCCCGCCCGCGCCGGCGTCGAGGATCTCGCCGGCCAGCAGGATCATCCCCGCGCAGGCGCCGTAGGCCGGAAGCCCGTCGGCCAGCCGCGCCCGCAGCGGCTCCAGCAGGTCGAACTCGAGCAGCAGGTGGCTCATGGTGGTGGATTCCCCGCCGGGAATCACCAGCGCGTCCACCGCGTCGAGTTCGCTGCGGCGGCGCACCGGCATCGAGGCGGCGCCGGCTTCGCGCAGCGCCGCGAGGTGTTCCCGGGTGTCGCCTTGCAGTGCCAACACCCCGACCGTGGGGGCGGTCACTGCGCACTCACCGCGCACTCACCGGGCACTCATCCTTATTGCGGCTGATATCCGCGCTTATAGCGGGTCAGCCCCTCCTGCATGACCGCCGCGACCATATCGCCGCGCTGGCTGAAGATCTTGCCCTGGGTGAGCGCGCGACCACCGAACGCCGACGGCGAGGACTGGTCGTAGAGCAACCACTCGTCGGCCCGGAACGCCCGCATGAACCACATCGCGTGGTCCAGCGACGCCACCTGCAGATTCGCGCGCACGTCGAGGTGCGTGACCTGCGCCGATCCCAGCAGCGTGAGGTCGCTCATGTAGGCCAGCGCGCAGATGTGCAGCACCGGGTCGTCGGGCAGGGGATCCCGGTGGCGAAACCACACCTGTTGCTGGGAGGCCTTGCCGGGCCGCGGCTGCAGCCGGTCCCGCGGCACAATCCGGACGTCCCACTCCTCGAACTGCTTGAACCCGGCGTCATCGAAGACCCGGATCGAGTTCAAACCCGGCAGGCCGTCGGGCGGCGGGGCCGCCGGCATGGCGTCCTGGTGGACGATGCCTTCTTGATGGGTCTGGAACGACGCCCCCATGCTGAAGATGATTTCCCCGTGCTGGACGGCGTTGACCCGTCTGGTGGTAAACGATCCGCCGTCGCGGGTGCGCTCGACGAGAAAAACCGTGGGCGCCAGCGCATCTCCGGGCCGCAGAAAGTAGCCGTGCAGTGAATGGACCGAGTAGCGCTGGTCGACGGTGCGCACTGCCGACACCAGCGACTGACCGGCCACATGACCGCCGAAGGTGCGTTGCAGGAAACCCGATTCCGGGCTGAACACGCTGCCGCGGTAGATGTTGACCTCGAGTTGCTCGAGATCGAGGATCTGCTCGATCGCCACAAAAGATTCTTACCAGCCGCGCGGCGCAGAGATTCTTACCAGCCGCGCTGCGCCAGCCGATGCGGCTGCGCGACATCCTCCACGTTGATCCCCACCATCGCCTCGCCCAGCCCACGCGACACCTTGGCCAGCACATCGGGGTCGTCGTAGAACGTGGTGGCCTTGACGATCGCGGCGGCACGGTGCGAAGGGGCGCCGGACTTGAAGATGCCCGAGCCGACGAAGACGCCCTCGGCGCCGAGCTGCATCATCATTGCGGCGTCGGCGGGCGTGGCGATGCCACCCGCGGTGAACAGGGTGACCGGCAGCTTGCCCGCCCGGGCCACCTCGACGACGAGCTCGTACGGCGCTTGCAATTCCTTTGCCGCAACGTACAACTCGTCCTCGGACAATGACGACAGCCGGCGGATCTCGCCGCCGATGGCCCGCATGTGCGTGGTGGCGTTGGAGACGTCGCCGGTGCCGGCCTCGCCCTTGGACCGGATCATCGCCGCGCCCTCGCTGATGCGCCGCAGTGCCTCACCGAGATTGGTGGCCCCGCACACGAACGGCACGGTGAACTTCCACTTGTCGATGTGGTGGGTGTAGTCGGCGGGGGTCAGCACCTCGGACTCGTCGACGTAGTCCACGCCAAGGCTCTGCAGGATCTGCGCCTCGACGAAGTGCCCGATGCGGGCTTTGGCCATCACCGGGATGGTCACCGCGGCGATGATGGCGTCGATGATGTCGGGGTCGCTCATCCGCGACACCCCGCCGTGGGCGCGGATATCGGCCGGCACCCGTTCCAGGGCCATCACCGCGACGGCGCCGGCGCCCTCGGCGATGCGCGCCTGCTCCGGGGTGACGACGTCCATGATGACGCCGCCCTTGAGCATCTCGGCCATGCCGCGCTTGACCCGCGAAGTTCCGGTCTGATTGGCCTGGCTCGACGGTCCGCCGCTCTCCACGACTCTCCTTCACTCTCCTTCAACGCCCGTCAATTCCTGCACCAGTTTAGTGGTGCCGGGCAAACGAGTTTTTCCAGCTGTTACGGCATGCAAGCGCTGGGATGCGAAAAGCAGGGCGGAAACCCGAAACTTCTCGCCTGACCTGTCCTAGGGTATTTGACAATCGGAAGGCCCGTTGCACGGGACGTTTCCGCGGTGATGGCTGATGAGTAAGTCGAATCTGGTGAGCGTAGCGATGAATTTCACCGTGTTGCCGCCGGAGGTGAATTCGGCGCGCATGTTCACTGGTGCGGGCCTGGGCCCGATGCTGGCGGCGGCGGGTGCCTGGGATGGGTTGGCCGGGGAGTTGCACGCCGCGGCGGGCTCGTTCGCGTCGGTGACGTCCGAGCTGGCCGGCGAGGCGTGGCGGGGCCCGGCGGCTCTGGCGATGACGCGCGCGGCCGGCGGGTACGCGACGTGGTTGAGCGCGGCGGCGGGTCAGGCTGAGGACGCGGCCGCACAGGCCCGGTTGGCGGCGAGCGCCTTTGCGGCGGGGTTCGCGGCCACCGTGCATCCGATAGTGGTCGCCGCCAACCGGAGTCAGCTGGTGTCGCTGGTGGGATCAAACCTGCTGGGCCAGAACGCCCCGGCGATCGCGGCCGCCGAGGCCGACTATGAGCAGATGTGGGCCCAGGACGTGGCCGCGATGTCGGATTATTACGCCGGCGCGGCGGCGGCGGCCGCGCAATTGACACCGTGGCAGCAGCTGCTGGGGAACCTGCCGGTCCAGCTGGGCAGCGCCAGCAGAAGCCTAGCGGCCTCGGGGCTCCCGGCAATCAGCCTGGATTTGCGCGCCGGCACCTTCAACGTGGGCAACGGAAACATCGGCGTCAACAACATAGGCAGCGGCAACATCGGCAACGGAAACATTGGCGTCAACAACATCGGCAACGGAAACATCGGCTTCTATAACATCGGCGACGCGAACATCGGCATCGCGAACGCCGGCAACAGAATCATCGGCTTCGGGCGTCCCGGTGACGGTAACGTCGGCGTCGGGCTCATTCCGGAACCCCAGGTGGGTGTCGGCCCGCCGGCGGAAACAGCGTTCATCATGGGCGGCACCGGATTGAACCCGCTGCCTCGGCCCGGCGACCTGGCGTCCGCTGAGCTTTTCCTCAGTCCCACTCACCCCACGTACGCTCCGGAATTCCTCATAACACCCGAGAAGCTTTTTCCATTGACCGGGCTAGGCAGCCTGACCTTCGACGCGTCCGTGGCCCAGGGCGTCAAAAACCTGGACGCCGCGATCATGGCGCAACACGCGATGGGAGGTCACACCGTCGTCTCCGGCACCTCGCAAAGCGCCATGATTTCCACACTCGAAATGCGCCACCTGGAAGCCCTGCCGGCGGGCCTGCGGCCGGGGCCAGACGAGCTGTCGTTCGTGCTGACCGGTAATCCCCAGCGGCCCGACGGCGGCCTCATTGCGCGTCTTGGCGCTGTCTCCATACCGTTTCTGGGTCTATCGGCTTCCGGCGCGACGCCCGTCAACGCCTACCCCACCATCGATTACGCGCTCCAATATGACGGCCTCGCCGATGTCCCGCAGTACCCGCTCAATCTTTTGGCCGACGCCAACGCCTTCGCGGGCTTCCTTTTCGTGCATTCCATGTATAACGCTGTGACGGCGGCGCAGATCGCGTCGGGTGTAGTCCAGCCGGTGTCTCCGGCAGATACCCTGACCACCTACGTCCTCATTCCCAGCCAGAATCTGCCGCTGCTGGACCCGCTGCGTGTCATTCCCCTCGTGGGAAACCCACTGGCCGACCTGGTCCAGCCGGACTTGCGGGTGCTGGTCGAGTTGGGCTACGACCGGTCCGCCTACCAGGATTTATCGACGCCGTTCGGACTGCTCCCGAACATCGATCCGGCCGCAGTCGCCGCCGAGCTACAGCAGGGGGCCGTGCAAGGCGTCAACAACGCACTGGCCGACGTGGGGTTGCCGCCGCCATAGCACCTGGTTAGCACCTGGCGCTCCCGGGACTGCCCTGAGACAGCTCGGTGTGCTTGTCATCGGATGGGCTGAGGCGCACCGGCGCCGGCCTCGTTGTCGGCCTCGTTGCCGGCCACTGCGGCATCCGCCAGTCGGTTGGCCGCGGGCAACAGCTCGCCGAGTTGCAGCGGGTACACCTGCTCACCGGCGGCGACCAGCTCCGCGATGTCGTCGGCGTCGCACCAGCGGGCCCCGTGAATGTAGCGGCGTTCCAACTCGGTGCGCCCCGTGAACGACGGCTCGAACCGCCGCGCGCGGTGCACCAGGTAGAACTCCTCGCTGTCGATCAGCGAGCCGTTGAACTCGAATACCTCGTCGCGCCGCCAGATGGGTCCGACCATCTGGGCCGGCGTCACGCGCAGACCGGTTTCCTCGGCCAGCTCCCGCGCGGCGGCCTCGGCCAGCCGTTCGCCCGGCCGCACTTCGCCGCCGACGGTGAACCACCACCGCGGCGCCGGGTTGTTCGGGCCGTCGGCGATCGCCGGATCCGAACCGCACAGCAACAGCACCGCGCCGGTGTCATCGAGCAGCACCACCCGCGCCGAGGTGCGGTGGTTGAGCACGCCGTGATCGCCGTGCGCCAACGCGTGCGGGTGCTCGACGATCTCGAAATAGCTTGGCAGCTTTGCGGTTCCACCAAGGTGTAGGGCACGCACCATGCCTCGCTCAGCGAGTGCCAGGGTGTCGCGGACGGCGTCGTTGTGAAACCGGCGGGCCAGCAGCACCCGGGCCTCGGCATCGGCCAGCTCCGCGATCAGGCCCGCGGGCAGCGAGGCCGGATCGACCATCGCCAGCGCGGCCGAGAGCTCGTTTTCGCACGACTCGCGGGTATGCCGGGGCGCGCACTCGGCGGCATCGGCCAGCGCCGCCAATCGCCGGCCCTCTGGATTGGTTGGGGCTCCGCCGTAGGCGTCGATCGCGACGGCACGGGCCACCACCGCGCGCCGCGCCAGTGCGCCGTCCAGCGACTGCCAGGACAGGTCATAGCGGACGTTCAACCGGTCCAGCCGGTTAGCCGTGCGAAATGCCCAGGCGCCCGCGAAGGTCAACACCGCGACCACGAGCAAGATGGCCGCCACCAACCAGGTCATCAGCTCGCCACCTGAACCTTGACGCCCCGCGCGGCGACCGTGTCGTATACCCGCTCGATCTGGCTGGCCACCACCGACCAGTCATAGCGGAGGACCGCTTTGGCCCCGGCGGCCACGTAGCGTTCCCGCAGCACGTCGTTCTCCAGCACCGCGATCAGCGCCTCGGCCAGCGCCGCCGCGTCGCCAACCGGCACCAGGCGGCCGACTTCGCCGTCGCGCAGCACCCGCCGGAACGCGTCCAGGTCGCTGGCCGCTACGGCGGTGCCGGCCGCCATCGCCTCCACCAAGACGATGCCGAAGCTCTCGCCGCCGATGTTGGGCGCGCAGTACACGTCGGCGCTGCGCATCGCCGAGGCCTTTCCGGCGTCGTCCACCTGGCCGAGAAAACGGATGTGGTCCACCAATCCGCCTGCCCGTCCGGCCGCGTGCGCGCGTAATTCGTCTTCGTCACCGCGGCCGACGATCAGTAGCTGGACGTCGCCAAAGCGCTCCACCACCTCCGGCAGCGCGTCAAGCAGCACCGCCATCCCCTTGCGCGGCTCGTCGTAGCGGCCCAGGAACAACACCGTCTTGCCCGGCCGCGGATACCCGTCCAGCAGCGGCGCGGAGGCCAGCGACTCGACGTCGACCCCGTTGGGGATCTCCACCGCGTCGGACCCCAGCGCCTCCATCTGCCAGCGCCGGGCCAGATCGGATACCGCGATCCGGCCGACGATCTTCTCGTGCCAGGGCCGCAGCACGCCCTGGAAGACGGTCAGGGTCAGCGACTTGGTGGTCGAGGTGTGAAATGTGGCCACGATCGGCCCCTCGGCCACCCGCAGCGCCCACATCGACAGGCTGGGTGCATTCGGTTCGTGCAGGTGCAGCACGTCGAAGTCGCCGTCCGACAGCCACCGCCTGACCCTGCCGTGTACGGCCGGACTGAACTGCAGCCGCGACACCGAGCCGTTGTAGGGAATCGCGATAGCCCGGCCCGCGGAGACGACGTAGGGGGGCAGCGCGACCTCCGGCGAAGCCGGCGCCAGCACGCTGACCTCGTGCCCGCGGGCCAGCATCACCTCGGCCAGCTGCAAAACGTGGGACTGCACCCCGCCCGGCACATCGAGCGAGTACGGACAGACCATCCCGATCCGCATCAGGTCCCTTTCAGCCGGGCCAGCTTGTCGGCCGGGCCAGCTTGGCCCGCCTTTCAGTGGACAGATCGGCCAGCCATTGCGGCTGCAGCATGTGCCAGTCGGCGGGGTGGGCGGCGATGTTCGTTGCGAACTGGTCGGCCAGCGCCTGGGTGATGACGCCGACGTCACCGCTGCTGCAGTCCAGCGGCCGGTGCACCTCGGTGCCCCAGCCCCGGTCCTCGAACCAGCAGTGCGACGGCAGCAGCGCCGCCCCGGTCTCGATCGCGAGCTTCGCCGGTCCCGCGGGCATCCGGGTGGGTTCGCCGAAGAAATCGACCTGAACGCCGCTGCGGGTGAGGTCGCGCTCGGCCATCAGGCACACCAAACGGTTGTCCCGCAGCCGCTCGCACAGGATCTCGAAGGGCGTTCGCTTGCCGCCGGACAGCGGCAGCACTTCGAAGCCGAGGCTTTCGCGGTAGTCGATGAACCGCCGGTACAGCGACTCCGGCTGGAGCCGCTCCGCCACGGTGGTGAAGGTGCCGTGCGTCTGCGCCAGCCACACCCCGGACATGTCCCAATTGCCGCTGTGCGGCAATGCCATCACGACCCCGCGGCCGGCGGCTATGCCCGCCTTAATGTTGTCGCTCCCGCGGAACCCTTTGTCGATCTCGCGGGCCAGCGCGCGGTGGTTCATCGTCGGCAGCCGGAACGCCTCGCGCCAGTAGCGGCCATAGGACGCCAGCGAGGCGCGCATCAGCGAGTCGGGCACCTCGGCCGGCCGCACGCCGATGACGCGGGCCAGGTTCTTGCGCAGCTGATCCGGCCCGCCGTGCCGGGCGGCATAACGCGCCCCGGTGTCGAATGCGGTGCGGGCGACGAATTCCGGCATTGCCCGCACCGCCATCCAGCTCGCCGCGTACCCCAAGTCGGTGGCCCTGCGGTTCAGCAGCCGGCGAGGGGCGCCGATCAGATTGACGCCCGGTGGTGTCGGGATCACGGCTCACCCGTTCCCTCGTTCGCCGGACCGGGCGCCGCGGCCAACCGATCGGTGGCCCCGGGCGAGGTCCGCACCGTGTGCAACCGCTGTGCACAGGTGATCACGCTGGCCACCGCCAGCAGCCACATGCCCAACGGCAGCGCCGGCGGCCAGGGCACAAACGGAAAGTCCGACACGCCGGCGCCGGTCAGCACGATGATCAACCGTTCCGGCCGCTCGATGATCCCGCCGTCGCCGCGCAGCCCACTGGCTTCCGCCCTGGCCTTGATGTAGGAGATCACCTGCGAGGTGACCAGGCAGATCAGCGTCGCCACCACCAGCGGCATGTCGCGCATGTGGAACGCGATCCACCACAGCAGCCCGCAGAACACCGCGCCGTCGCTGATCCGGTCGCAGGCCGCGTCCAGCACCGCGCCAAAGCGGGTGCCACCGCCGCGTTCCCGGGCCATCGCGCCGTCGAGCATGTCGCAAATGACGAAGAACCAGACCGCACACGCACCGGCGAACAGCTTGCCCATCGGGAACAGCGTCAACGCCGACGCCACTAACGCGGTGGTGCCCAGGATGGTGATGGCATCCGGCGTAAGGCCAACCCGCAGCAGGGCTCTGGCGACCGGGGCGGTGACCCGCACGAACGCCGCCCGGGACAGGAACGGCAACTTGCTCATGGCTCGGCTCCGGCTCGCTCCGGTCCTCGCTCGTTCCTCGCTGCGATCCTCACTCGCGGCCGCCTTCGGGGCTCATGGCTGTCTGGCCCACTCGGTGGCAAGCAGCCGGCGGGTGTCGCGCAGCAACTGCGGGATCACCTTGGAGCCGCCGATGATGGTGATGAAATTCGCGTCGCCGCCCCACCGCGGCACCACGTGCACGTGCAGGTGCTCGGCCAGCGATCCCCCCGCCGACGTCCCCAAGTTCATGCCGACGTTGAAGCCGTGCGGCCGTGACACGCCCTTGATGACGCGAATCGCCTTCTGCGTGAACGCCATCAGCTCCGCGCTCTCCGGGCCGGTGAGGTCCTCGAGCTCGGAGACCCGGCGGTAGGGCACCACCATCAGATGGCCGGGGTTATACGGGTAGAGGTTGAGCACGGCGTAGACGAGTTCGCCGCGCGCGACCACCAGGCCCTCTTCGTCGGACAGTTGCGGAATGTCGGTGAACGGCTCCGACGGCGCGGCGTCGTCGCGCTTCAGCGGCGCTTCGGTGAGGTAGGTCATCCTGTACGGCGTCCACAACCGCTGAGGTGATCACGCTCGCCGACGCCGCGGTCGAAGATGGTGCCTTCCCCGCCGCCGCGCTCGGCACGTTCCTCGTCACTCACCGCCGGCTACCTTCACCAGTCCGGCTGTGGGAGTTGCATTCTCGCGGTCGGCGATCCAATCCACGATGGCCGCGACGGCGCGGTCCCGGGCCACGCCGTTGATCTGCGTGCGGTCACCGAAGCGGAAGCTCACCGCCCCGGCCTGCACGTCGCGATCGCCGGCCAGCAACATGAACGGCACTTTCTGGTTGGTGTGGTGCACGATCTTTTTGGCCATCCGATCGTCGCTGGTATCCACCTCGACCCGCACTCCGTGCGACTTCAGTTGCGCGGCAACATCTTCCAGGTAGGCGATGTGCTCATCGGCGACCGGGATGCCGGCCACCTGAACCGGTGCCAGCCACGCCGGGAAGGCCCCCGCGTAGTGCTCGGTGAGGATGCCGAAGAACCGCTCGATCGACCCGAACAGGGCACGGTGGATCATCACCGGCCGCTGCCGCGAACCGTCGGCGGCGGTGTATTCGAGCTCGAAACGCTCCGGGAAGTTGAAATCGAGCTGGATCGTCGACATCTGCCAGGTGCGGCCCAGCGCGTCGCGGACCTGCACCGAGATCTTCGGCCCGTAAAACGCCGCGCCGCCCGGGTCCGGCACCAGATCCAGGCCGGATTCGGCGCCCACCTCGGCCAGCACGTTGGTGGCTTCCTCCCATACCTCATCGGAGCCGACGAACTTGTCCGGGTCCTTGGTGGACAGTTCGAGGTAGAACTCGGTGAGGCCGTAGTCGCCGAGCAGGTCGAGCACGAACCGCAGCAGCGAACGTAACTCGTCGCGCATCTGGTCGCGGGTGCAGAAGATGTGCGCGTCGTCCATGGTCAGGCCGCGCACCCGGGTCAACCCGTGCACCACGCCGGACTTCTCGTAGCGGTAGACCGTGCCGAACTCGAAGAGCCGCAACGGAAGTTCGCGATAGGACCGCCCGCGCGCGCGGTAGATCAGGCAGTGCATCGGGCAGTTCATCGGTTTGAGGTAGTAGTCCTGGCCGGGCTTGCGCACCGAGCCGTCCGCGTTGTATTCCGCGTCGATGTGCATCGGCGGGAACATGCCGTCGGCATACCAATCCAGGTGCCCCGAGGTGTGGAACAGCTGCGCCTTGGTGATGTGCGGGGTGTTCACGAACTGGTAGCCGGCCTCGGAATGCTTGCGCCGCGAGTAGTCCTCCAGTTCGCGACGCACGATGCCACCCTTCGGGTGGAAAACCGCTAAGCCGGAGCCGATTTCGTCGGGAAAGCTGAACAGGTCCAGATCCACCCCGAGCTTGCGATGGTCGCGGCGCTGCGCCTCCGCCTTCAGCTCCAGGTGGTGGTCCAGCGCCTCCTGCGATTCCCACGCGGTGCCGTAAATGCGTTGCAGGCTGGCGTTTTTCTGATCACCCCGCCAGTACGCGGTGGAGCTGCCGGTCAGCTTGAACGCCGGGATGTGCTTGGTGGTCGGGATGTGCGGCCCGCGGCACAGGTCGCCCCAGACTCGTTGCCGGGTACGGGGATTGAGGTTGTCGTAGGCGGTCAGCTCGTCGCCCCCGACCTCCATGACATCGGGATCACCCGATTTGTCGTCGACGAGTTCGAGCTTGTAGGGCTCGTTGGCCAGCTCTTCGAGCGCCTGATCTTTGGACTCGTAGACCCGCCGGTCGAACAGCTGCCCGTCCTTGACGATCTGGCGCATCCGCTTTTCCAGCGTCGCCAAATCCTCCGGCGTGAACGGTTCCGCCACGTCGAAGTCGTAGTAGAAGCCCTCGGCGATGGGTGGCCCGATGCCCAGTTTGGCGTGCGGGAAGAGGTCTTGGACGGCTTGGGCCAGCACGTGCGCGGTCGAATGCCGGATGACGCTGCGACCCTCGTCGGTGTCGGCCGCCACCGGGACGACGTCCGCGTCGGCGTCGGGCACCCAACTCAGGTCACGCAGTTTGCCGTCGGCGTCGCGCACCACCACGATCGCGTCGGGCGTACCCCGCCGCGGCAACCCAGCCTCCCCGACGGCGGCGGCCGCGGTCGTCCCGGCAGGAACCCGGATCGGGGCTTGCGGCGATCGCAAACCCGGCGCAGCCGGGTGCCGCGGGTCGCCGCCGTCGGCTCCTGGGGCGGGATGCACGGGGGCGCTCATCGGGTTGAGTCTCCAAGGGTTCGTTGTGTTTATGACCGTTGCAATGCTATCGGGGCGGGTGTCGACCCAGCCAAGCCGTTGATGGTCGGGCTCCTACGGCTGGCCGGGCTTGAGCCGCACAAACAACGCTTCGGCTTCGGTCAGCAGGGTGTCACCGTCGCTCAGCCGGCCCGAAACGAAGATCTTGCGCCCGTCGACCCGGTCCACTCCGGCGTCGATCTGCAGCTCCTGCTCGATCGGCACGATGTGGCGGTAGTCGATCTTGAGGTAGGCGGTGCGCTGGCGCGGACCACCGGTGATCACCGAGGACGTCAACCCGAGCACGGTGTCGAACAACATACCGAGCGCCCCGCCGTGCACCGCGCCGTTCCGTCCCAGATGAAACCGAGCGAACCGGGCCCAGCCCTGGATCCGGCCGTCCCCGGTTTTGCGGGCCGACATCGGGATCGTCAGGATGTTCCCGCGCATCGGCAGATCCATCCGGCGACCCGACGGCGACTCCCATTCGTCGGCGTCGAACGGGCTCAGTAGGGCCGACACCTTCTCCAGCAGGTCCGCGGCCTCGGTGATCACCCCGTCCGGCGCATCGACGGCGCGGGCGTGATCCTGCATCTTGCGCACCGCGTCGACGAACCGGCCGTAGTCGGGCCCGCCCTTGGTCGTCGGTTCGGGCGGGTTGAATCCACCGCCGGGGTGTCGTCTCTGGTCACCAGCCACCAGAACACCGTATAGGTGATCGAAGCATCCGACCGGACACATGGGTGCCGGGGCCACGGAGAGGGATTAGCCGCGGATTAGCCGGGCTGGCCGGCCATGCGGGTGACGCCCATGTTGCCGTTGGTGCGCACGGTATTCGGCCCTGGTCGAGGCGCTGGTACCAACCCGCATGTGTGCCCGGTTGGTGCAGTCGGCGAAGTCACATTGGCGGCAAAGCGCGGCGTCATCGGCGCCGGACCATCCCAGTCGTGGAATCACGCCGTAGGCCAGCTGGTATGCAAAAAGGTGCGCGGGCACTGTGCCGCGTCGCGTCGGCCCAGGCAGGCTTGCTGCACGAAACGATCCGTGACCTGTAGATGACACTCCCCCTATCCAGGCCCAGCGCAGCGAACTTGACCGCCGATAGTGTTTCGCGTCGAAGCGCTTTACGACGTCGGCGTCAATCAGCCACGATTCCCACCGTTGTGCGGGAACCTTGATCGGGCGCGGCTCAGCGATCAGAACGAGTTGCTCCGCACCGCTTTCCGCGACGCCAGACAGTTTCACTAGTGTTAGCTGCCAACCACTCACCGTCACATCCGCTGAGCCACTTCCAACTTGTCTGGGCTGTTACCGCGGAAGCTACCGGACTGGACCGACACCGAGTCCCCCAGTGTCATTTGCTTAGTTCTCAGACGTCGCTACTTCTCGGTGGCGGGACTGGCCATATTTTCTGATTGCGATCTTCGCCCAGGCAGAAGGCGACGAGCTATTGATCAAGTCGTGCCATCAACTTCTGATGCACTGGGCCGCGTGACTTCGGACCAGTCCTCGCGGTCCGTGGGTGTTCAGACCACCGGCAGCTTCAGCACCCGGTTGTTGCCCCAATCGGTGACGTAGAGGTTACCGGCGGCATCCACCGCCACGTCCGACCGGCTTTTGAGGCCGGTGAACGGCAGCACTTGCTGGCTGGACGACCCGGTCGGCAGCCTGAGCACCTGCTTGGTTTCGGAGTCGCTGACGTAGAGGTTGCCGGAGGCATCCACCGCCACACCCGTGTACATTCCCACGCCGGTGAACGGCAGCACTTGCTGGCTGGTAGTCCCCAACGGAACCTTCAGCACCAGGGTGTCGGAGGTATTCATGCCGGTCACATAGACGTTGCCGGCGGCATCCACCGCAATACCCAAGACCAATTTCAGACCGGCCAACGGCAGCACTTGCTGGCCGGACGAGCCAGCCCACAGCTCGAGCACCCGCTTGTTGCCGGTATCGACGACGTAGAGGTTGCCCGCGGTGTCCACCGCCACGCCGACGGGCTCCTTGAGGTCGGTGAACGGCAGCTCGATTTGGGCACCATAGGTCCGCCGAGATGAGGTCGGCCGCCCAGACGGCTGGTTTTTGATGAAGGCGGGAATACCGACCGCCGCTGCGATCGCGGCGACCGCAGCGCCGCCGATCAATGTCAGTGTGGTGCGCCGACTGATTCCACCGACCCTTGTCGGGGTGGGCGGCGGGGGTTGTGGCGGTGGAGCGGGCTTGGCGGGGGCCAGTGATTCGGCCAATGGTGTCCTCGGCTGGGCGGTAACACGATTTTGTTCGGGCTGCGTGGGTGGGAGGAGCGCCAACTCGGTCGGTAGGAGGGTCGAGGGGGTTGGTGCCGGTCGGGCAATGGGGACGGTGATCGCCTCGCGGGCGGCGTCAGCCAACTCGATGGTGGTGGCATATCGCTGGTCGGGCTCTTTGGCCATGCCAGTGGCAATCACCTGGTCGACCCGCTCGGGGATGTTGGGTTGGCTGGTCGAGGGTTGGGGCGGTGGAGTGTGCAGGTGCGCGGCGACCAGGCTGCCCATGCTGGCACCGGCGAAGGGCGGCTGCCCGGTCAGGCATTCGTACAGCACGCAGGCCAAGGCGTAGATGTCGGCGCGGGCATCGTCTGTCGGGTGATCGCCCAACCGCTCGGGGGCCATGTAGTGGAAGGTGCCGATGGCGTTGCCGGTACTGGTCAGCCGGGTCTCCTCCATGGCGCGGGCGATCCCGAAATCGATCAGGTAGGCGAAGTCATTCTCGTCGAGCAAAATGTTGGACGGTTTGACATCACGATGCACCAGGCCCACCTTGTGAGCGGCCTGCAAAGCCTCGGCGATCCCCTCGATGATCCGCACCGCCCGCGCTGGTTCGATCGGTCCCTCGGCCAGCGCGGCCGCCAAGTCGCGGCCCTCGATCAGCCGCATATCGACATATAGCCGGCCGTCGATCTCGCCGTAGTGATGGATGGGAATGACGTGCGGGCTGTTTAGCCGTGCCGCGGCGTGGGCTTCGCGGCGGAACCGCTGCTGAAACATCTCATCGTCGGATAAATTCGCGGGCAGCACCTTGATCGCCACGACTCGGTCGGTGTCGGTATCGTGAGCGCGCCACACCTCGCCCATGCCGCCACGACCCAGCAACTCGATAAGGCGATAACGGCCGAATGGCGTGCCCTCCACATCAGCCTCCCGGCGTCCAAGATCCAGGACACGATAAGTCCAGCGGCCGCGTCGCGCCAAGGAAACCCGCCAGACGCCTGCGGTCCCCGGCTACCGCTGCCGCGCCGGTCAGTTCGCAGCTTGTGGCGTGGCGGCGGTGCGCGCCGACGTGGTCGGCGTCGTCGCTCGCGGCGATTGCGTCCAGCCCGTCGCTCGCCTCTCGGCTCCGTCATCGCGCGGCGCTAGCCGCCCTGTTGAGCACCGGCGGCGGCCAGGGTCTCGAACTCGTCGTCGGTCAAAGTGATCTCGGCGGCGGCGACGTTCTCCTCCAGGTGCGCCACCCGCGACGTGCCCGGGATCGGCAACATCACCGGTGAGCGTTTCAGAAGCCAGGCCAGCGCCAGTTGCCCCGGCGTGGCGTCATGGTCGGCCGCGATGCGCTGCAGCGGGCCGTCCGGCGCGGCCAGCGGTCCGGCGGCCAGCGGGAACCACGGAATGAAGCCGACGCCCTGGCTGGTCGCGAAGTCCAGCAGTGGTTCGGAGCCGCGGGCCGCCAGGTTGTACATGTTCTGCACCGACACGATCTCGGTGATCTGCTGGGCCGCCTTGAGTTGATCGACGTCGACCTCGGACAGACCGATGTGGCGGATCTTGCCCTCGTTCTTCAAGGTGAGCAGCTCGCCCACCTGGTCGGCCAGCGGAAAGTTCTTGTCCACGCGGTGCAACTGAAACAGGTCGATGGTGTCGACGCCCAGCCGGCGCAGGCTCATCTCGAGTTCCTGGCGAAGGTAACTCGGATTACCCAGCGGGATCCAGATATCCGGGCCCGTTCGCAACAGCCCCGCCTTAGTTGCGATCACCAGCCCGTCGTAGGGATGCAGCGCCTTGCGAATGAGCCGCTCGGAAATGTACGGGCCGTAGGAGTCTGCGGTGTCGATGAAGTTCACGCCCAGCTCGACGGCGCGCCGCAACACCCGGATGGCTTCGTCGCGGTCGGCGGGCGGGCCCCACACACCCTTACCGGTCAGGCGCATTGCGCCGAAACCAAGTCGGTTGACGGTCAAATCGCCGCCGAGAGTGAATGTTCCGGATGCCGCTGCAACAGTCTGTGTGGTCACTTCTATGACCGTACGCCGGGAACATGGGGGCGCATCTTGGCGCACCCTGGCGTGGCAAGCTGATTGCGTGAACCTCGACACGCTCGCCGATCTTCCGCTCACCTACCCGGAAGTGGGCGCGACCGCGGCCGGCCAGCTACCGCCGGGATATCACCACCTCGCCGTGTCGGCCCAGATCGGCACGGGCCGACAGCGTTTCGAGCAGGCGGGCGACGCGGTGCTGCACTGGGGCATGCAGCGCGGGTCCGGCCTGAAGGTGAAGGCCAGCTCCGAGACCGCCGTTGTCCCCGCGGTGCTGCTGGTAAAGATGATGGGCATCTTGGCGGCACCGTGCCGGGTGGTGTACGTGATCGACGAGCCCGACGTCCGCGGATTCGCCTACGGCACCCTGCCGGGGCATCCCGAGTGCGGTGAGGAACGCTTCGCAGTGCGCTACGACCCGAACACCGACGCGGTGTTCGCGGAGGTGACGGCGTTCTCCCGACCCGGGACCTGGTGGGTCAAGGTCGGCGGACCGTTCGTGAGGGCGACTCAGCGCATCATGGCCAAGCGCTACCTGCGCGCGGTGTGACCCGCGAGCCCGGTCGTGGGGGACCGGGTTCGTGATCGGAATCGCACCCACGGCGCGTACGGGCCGGCACGGCCGAGAAGAGCAAGCCGAGTTGGCGGAGATCGAGGCGCTGATAGGAACCGGCAAGGTGTTGTCCACCCGGATCGTGCGCACCGCGATCAACGGGCACGACACCTACCGCATGCAACTGGTGTGCGACGGTCATCCAACCCAACGGCATCCGGTCGGCGATGGGCGGGTCTCGTTCGATCTGGGTCCTAGCCACATCGCGGTCAGCGTGCAGGAAAACGACGGCAGCTGGACAGGATGGGACGAACCGCTGGCCGACCAGATCGGGTGGAATACCATGCGCCTACGGCGGGTGCAGCGACACCTGGACCGCCAGCACCGTGCCGGGTCGCCGGGCTGCTTTCATCCCGACGGGACCCACCAGACCGGCCGCTGCGATTGGCGGAATTCCCGCGCCGCCGCGCGGACCCTCACCCGGGTGGCCGAGGAACACCGCCGGCTGGCTGAGCATCGCAAGACGTTGCACGGGGCGATGGCCAACCGACTTTTCGGCTATGGCGCCGACATCGCGTGCGAGAAGATCAATTACGTCGCATGGCAGAAGAACTTCCCGCGCAGTGTGCGGGACCGGGCACCGGGACTGCTCGTGGGGGTGATCCGTCGCAAGGCTGAAAGCGCCGGCGGGGAACGTCTCTACGAGTTCAGCACCAAAACCACAGCCCTGTCCCGAACGTGCCTATGCGGGAATCGCAAGGACAAGCCGCTCTCACAACGGGTCCACCGCTGCGAGTGCGGCATCAAAGAAGACCGGGACCTGCTCTCGGCCTACCTGGGGCTGCATGTCCGTAGGCAGGCCGACGGTCTCGACCGGCTGGACCTGGAGGCGGCCAACCACGTTTGGCTCCTCCACCGTCAGGACGTTG
The DNA here is from genome assembly GCA_963814505.1 of uncultured Actinomycetota bacterium. Taxonomy (GTDB): domain Bacteria; phylum Actinomycetota; class Actinomycetes; order Mycobacteriales; family Mycobacteriaceae; genus Mycobacterium. The sequence continues at coordinate 58,267 of CAWFDM010000026.1, read as the reverse complement.
ATGGGTTGCCGAGGTCCGGTCGTAGTGCAGTATCCAACCGGCGAGGCCGCAGGCATCCGCCTTCGCGGAGGTCAGTGGCGCGCATCAAGGCCCGCAGGGCCGCCAAGCGACAGAGCCGGTCGGCGCGAACTTCCACCACCAACCAGCCCACGGCGTTAGCCGCGTGAGTGAGCAACGAGACAGCTGGTTGTCACGGGGAATCCACGCAATTCACTGCGGGGAGGACGTCAACGACAACAGCATCGGCCGCGCGGCCAGCGCATCCTCCAGCAGCCCCGCCTGGGCGCGCATCACCCAATCCACCAGACCGATTCCGAACGCTTTGCTTCCGAACGCCCCGCACACGTGCCGCAACTCGGTTTTCAGCGACTCCCTGGTCGCGGCGCTGCCCATACCGATCAGGCCCAGGCCGCCGGCCGCGGTCACCGCGGCCGCCAACCGGCCACCGGCGACCCCGCCCATCGGCGCGTTGACGATGGGCACCCGCAGGCCGAAACTCCGCGACCAGGGCGTGAACAACAACGGGCAACTACTGGGCCGCGGGCAGCGATTTCAAGACGGTCAGCATTACCACCGAATCCTCCACCGCATGCAGGGCATGACGTTCCGCAGGAATCGCGACATAGTCACCGGTCTTGCCGTCCCACGCGTCGCCGCCGGTGGTGAGGCGCACGTGACCCTGCAGAATCTGCAGCGTCGCCTCACCGGGGCTGTCGTGTTCGGACAGGTCGTGACCGGCGATCAGGGCCAGCACCGTCTGCCGCAGCTCGTGGGTGTGACCACCGTGGATGGTGTGCGCCGCGCGTCCGCTGTGCGACTTTTGTGCCTCCGCCAGCTTTTCGGAGGCCAGGCTGGTCAGCGAAACAGTTTCCATGAGTAGGTCCTTTGGTCCCGAGGTCGGCCGTCTCAGCCGCTGAGGAGTCTCAGCCGCTGAGTAGGAGTATCCCCGCCGCCACCAACGCAACCACCTTGACCGACTCCAAACCGACGTAGGCGTAGTGGGCGCGGGAGCGGGGCGCATCCAGTCCGGCCAGCACCCGGTCGGAACGACGGGTCAACCCCGGACGCACCGCGATCAACTGAATGGCCAGCGCGCCAACCGCAACGGCAAAGGCCGCGGTGACCCGCACCGGCGTCGGACCGGCCGCCACGATCGCCAGGATGACGAGGGCGAAGACCACTTCCACGGTGTTGAGCGCGCGGAAGACCAAGCGGCCGATGCCGAGCCCGATCGGCAGCGTCACGTTGGGCGCCCGGAACTTCAGCGGAGCCTCCAGGAACGAGATGCCGAGCACCATGCCAAGCCACACGAAGGTGATCGCGACGGCCACCGCCGACCCGGTACTCACTTGCCGGTGCTCGTCGTCAGGCGGGCCACGCACAGATCCGGTTCGACGAACGCTTCGAGCCTGTCGACGGACACCGGCGCCGCCCAGGTTTCCAGGGCGCCTCGCATGAGCCCCAGGTGGATCGGGCAGACGACGTTGGTACGGGTTTCGGCCAGTTCCAGGAACGGGCAGTGTCGCAGGCCGATCTGTGGCTCTCCGGTGGTGGCGCGGCGCTCGGGGGCGAACCCGAGGTCGTCGAGCATCTCGATCAGGCGCTCGATCGACTCCTCGGCGCTCACGACGTCTCCCGGTGGCGATTCCAGCCCCGGCTCCAGCTCGCGGAGCCCCCACGCCCGCCCCGCGGCCACGGCCTTGGCGCCCGGATCCGGTTCGGCGGCAAGGGCCGCGCTGAGGATCTCGGCAAGCATCCGGTAATGCCGCGTCCCGCCCCGGTCCATCTGCCGGACCGCCTGGAACATCAGCGCTGGGCGTCCCGGACCTTTACGACCGGGCTCGACCTGCACCACATGCCCGGCGGCGACCAGGCTGTCCAGGTGGAACCGGACGGTGTTGGGGTGTACGCCCAGTTCGTCGGCGATGGCGACGATGCTCATCGGAGCGGACGACGCGCGCAAAATCCGCAGCACCTTACGACGGCGACTGACGGGTTCTCCGGTCGAGGAAATGACTTCACGCTCCTTGACACAATCGACGGCCCCGGGCCGGGCGGCCACCAGAGGTGCGCCTGTCGAGCCAAGTCCGACTGCACCAAATTGAGCCGCCCCACCCGCTGCCCCGATGGCGGTCCGCCCGACCAGGTTCGGCGAGCAAGGCCCCCATTATGGGACTAAGTGGGACGACCTGACTTTCGGTTGGCAGAACTAATGCACCAAAGTTTACACAACTAGGGTTGTGAAAAATCGATTTGCGAAAACCCTCCGCGGTCGCGACATGGTCGACACCGCCTCCCCGATGCCGCCGTTACAACCGCGACGGGTGCTAGCCGGCTGGGCCTTTTCGGTGCGTTGCGGTTTGCCAGAATTCGCCATCATCGCTCGCGAGCCCGGCTAACCGTGTCGGGGCAAACCCCGAAGCGACGAACCATCACGCGCTAACCACCCGGCCAAGTAACAGCTCGTCGATAGTTTTCAACACCACGTTGAGTCAAATCAACGCAGTGTCGGTGTGAATCAACGCATCGTTGACAATCGACGACGCTTGGTTATGGTAGTTAGCTGTGCCCGACCTCCCGACGCGGACCGTCTACGTGCACGCCTCCCGGGGCCGTCGTTCGTCGCGCCTCGTGGGCGACGACCGCGAACAGGCCATCCTGGCCACCGCCGAACGGCTCCTGGGAGAACGACCGCTGGCCGACTTCTCCGTTGACGATTTAGCAAAGGGCGCGGGCATCTCCCGGCCCACTTTCTACTTCTACTTCCCTTCCAAGAACGCGGTGCTGCTGTCCCTACTCGATCAGATGAACAACAGGGCAAACGCCGCCCTCGAGGCGCTCAGCGGCAAACTGTCCGGCGACCCAGCGACACTTTGGCGGGACCGCATCGCGGCATTCTTCGACATGTCCGGATCGCACCGGGCGGTCGCCGTGGCCGGTGCCGCGGCGAAAGCCACCAACCCCGAGGTCCGGCAGCTGTGGTCTGCGCTCATGAAGAGGTGGATCGCCTCGACCACGACCGCAATCAATACGGAGCGCCAGCGCGGCGCGGCCCCGGCCACCCTGCCGGCCGAGGAGCTGTCCGTCGCGCTGAACATGTTGAATGAACGGGTAATGACCGCAACGTTCACCGCCGAGGACCCGGCGATCCCCGAAGGGCGCGTAGTAGACACGCTGGCGCACATCTGGCTGGCCAGCATCTACGCCCGCTGACACATACGGCCGTGGCGACGCTGACCATTCTGAGTGGGGACCCGCACCGGGTCTTCGAGCTGCGTGACGACCCGACCAGCGTTGGCCGCGCACCGGGCAACGCGCTGTCGCTCGACGACCCAGGCCTGTCGCGCCGTCACTGCGAGTTCCGTCGCAGCGGCGCGGACTGGATCCTGCGCGACCTCGGCAGCTTCAACGGCTCGTTCGTCAACAACATCGTGGTGACCGAGCACGTCCTGCGGCAGGGCGACCGCATTCAGCTCGGCGGGACCGTGCTCTCCTTCACGCCCGACGAGGACGCCACCTCGCCGCTGCCGCAGGGCCATGTCGGGGCCCCCCAAGCCGAAGAAACCCACGACTCGCAGCGCGTCACCGGCCACAAGCTGCGCAACCTAGCGGCGCTCATCGAAATCACCAAGGCCCTCAACAGCGAGCTCGACAAGGCAACCATCCTGGAAACGATCGTGGACAAGGGCGTCGAGCTGATCAAGGCCGAACGCGGATTCCTGATCCTGGTGCACGACGGCGCCCTGGACTTCAAGGTGGCGCGCAATCGCGACAAGACCGACATCGGCGATCCGTCGAGCCTGATCTCGCGCTCCGTGCTGGACAGCGTGACGCAGAGCGGCGAGCCGATGCTGACGACCGACGCGCAGACCGCGCTCAGCGGGTCCAAGTCGATCATGGCCCTGGAAGTGCGCTCGCTGATCTGCGTGCCGCTCCGCCTGAAGGAGCACATCCTCGGCGCGCTCTACGTGGACAGCAAAATGGCGCAGACGAAGTTCAACGAGGAGTCGCAGAATCTGCTGCACGCCTTCGCCGACCAGGCGGCCATCGCGATCGAGAACGCCCGCCTCTTCGACGAGGTCGCCGAGTCGCGCGAGGCGGAGCGCAGCGTCCGTCAGATGTTTCAGAAGTACGTGCCCGCCGACGTCGTGCGTGAGGTGCTCAAGATGAACGACGGCGGGCGGCTATCCGCGAAGCTCACGGCCACCGTGCTGTTCAGCGACATCCGCGGCTTCACCTCGATCAGCGAGAAGCTGCCGCCCGAGGAGGTCGTCGGCTTCCTCAACGACTACCTCAAGCGCATGGTCGACATCGTCTTCGACGAGGGCGGGATCGTCGACAAGTTCATCGGCGACTCGGTGATGGCGGTCTTCGGCGCACCGGTGCCGAAACCGGACGACGCCGTGCGCGCGGTGCGCGCGGCGCTGCGCATGATCGACGAGGTCGCGCGGTTCAACCAACGGCAGCGGAGGAAGGGCGGCGTCGAGATCGACGTCGGCGTCGGTCTACACACCGGTCCCCTCATCGCCGGCAACATCGGCTCGGACCGCAAGATGGAGTACACCGTGATCGGCGACACGGTGAACGTGGCGAACCGTGTCGAGTCGCTCAACCAGCAGATGGAGACGAGCGTCCTGATCACGCGGGAGTGTTACGAAGCGACCGGCAGGGCCTTCGCGGTGCGCGAGCTGCCGCGCATGCAGGTCAAAGGCAAGGAGCTGCCGCTGCAGGTTTACGAGGTGCTGCCCGAGGAGATCGCGTCCGCCACCACGGAAGTGATGATGCCGATCAATCCGTGAGTATCCGCCGGGCGCGATCGAGGCTCTGTTGGATCAGACGGTCGACCGCGCCGACATAGGTTGCCGACGGCGACTTGCCCACCAGGTCGGCGATGGCGTGTTGCTCACCGAGAACATCGGCCGCGCTGAGGTTCTGGGCCATCCGGGCGGAATGCACCTGCAGACCGGCCAGCAGTTCGCCGCATTGGGAGCCCGCCACGACGGTCCGCCGCGCCAATGTCCGCAGGGTGTCCCACTCGGCGTGCCATGCGCCGTCCGGTCGTTCGTCATTGGCCAGCCCGGCGGCGGTGTGCATCGTCGCGGCCAATTGCGGTGCGGCAATGGCGGCCCGCCGGATCAATATCGACAGCACCGGATTGCGCTTATGGGGCATGGACGACGATCCGCCCCGCTTTTCGGTCGCCGGCTCGCTCAGCTCGGCGATCTCGGGCCGGGCCAGGGTGACGACGTCCGAGGCGATCCGGCCCCAGCAGTCGGTACACCCCACGAAAGCGTCCGCTGCCGCGGTGACGGGCATCCGGGTGGTGTGCCATGGCAGCCGGGTGCCCAATCCATCCAGGCCCAAAGTAGTTGCGGTGCTTTGCACTACGCGATCGACAACTTGCGCCGCGTCCTGCGCCGGGGTGAGCAGCCTCGCCAATTCCGTAGCGGCGGACCATGTTCCGACGGCGCCGCCGATCTGGACCGGGGTGACCAGTTCGGCGATCCGCGCCACCGCGTCGACGACACCGTTGCACCAGGAGGCCGCCTTGGCGCCGAAGGTGGTGGGCGCCGCATGCTGGGTGAGGGTGCGCGCCACCATGGGCGTGGCCCGGTGCACATCGGCGAGCGACGACAGTGTCGAAATCTGTTCGCGGAGCTGCTCTCTGAGGTGATCCAGCACCGCACGCACGCCCAGCATCAGGCCGGTGTCGAGCACGTCCTGGCTGGTGAGCCCCCGATGAATCCAGGGAGCCAGTGCCGGCACCGCCCGCTGGCGTAGCAGTGCGACCAAGCCGATCACCGGGTTGCCGCCGTCCTCCGCGGTGATCGCGAGCAGCTCGCAGTCGTCCTCATCGACCAGGTGCCCCAGGTCGGCGCCGCCACAATCGACGGGAGCCAGGCCGGCGGCGGCCAGGGCAGCCAACCAAGCGGATTCCACCGCGACCATCGACCGCAGCAACGCCCGATCCGTCATGTGCTCACCGGCCCGCTCGTCCCCGGGCCACAGCAGGTTGGTCATCGCCGATCGTCCCGGTACGCCAGGAACACCGTCTCGTTCGGGCCCTGAAGGTGGATGTCGAAGCGGTATCCGTCACCACCCGAGCCACTTTCGGCCACACACAGCAAGCTGGCCCGCCGCGCGGCGTCCAGGGTGGCCAGCAGCGGATCGGCGCTCACGTCGACGTCCGGCAGATAGGCGCGGGTGAACAGATGATTCAACAGCCCCCGGGCGAACACGGTGATCGCGAAAAACCGCGGCGCCGGCTCGCGAGCAGTCCCCCGCAAGCGGGAGGTACCCCCAGCAAAAGCCCCCGACACGCCGTGCGTGCGTGGGCTTTTGCGTCTGCTCGCGGAACTGCTCGCCGCAGTGCAAGCAGAACCAGGCGCCACCGTCGTGAAGGCGTAACGGCCATCCGGGTCGGTGGCCGACCTGCCAAACCCGGTGAACGTGACACCGTCGCGCCGTAGCGAGCCGACCGCTCGCGGGATGCGGCCGGCGGCGTCCGGCTGCCAGAGTTCGACCAGCGCGTCCGGAACACCGTCACCCGCGCCGTCGTAGACCGTGCCGTGTAACCGGACGGCACCCGGATGCGCGGCATCGACCAAGTCGCCGCCGCCGGCATACGGCAACCCGAGTCCGAAGAACGGCCCCACCGTTTGCCCTGGGGTGCAAGTTAATTCAGTCATGCTCGCCTTCGGACCAGGTCCGGCAACTGCCGGACACCACGATGTCCCACCGGAACCCGGTCGCATACTCCGGCTCGGTCAGGTCGTGGTCGTATCCGGCGACCAGCCGTTGGCGCGCAATCGGATCCAGGATCGACGCAAAGATGGGATCCAAGCCAAACAGCGGGTCGCCGGGGAAGTACATCTGGGTTACCAGGCGCTGGGTGAACGCGGTGCCAAAGACCGAGAAGTGAATGTGCGCCGGCCGCCACGCATTGCGATGGTTGCGCCACGGATACGGGCCGGGCTTGATGGTCAGAAAGCGGTATGACCCGTCCGGCCCGGTCAGGCAGCGTCCGGCACCGGTGAAGTTCGGGTCGAGCGGAGCCGGGTGCCGGTCGCGTTGGTGACGGTAGCGACCGCTGGCGTTGGCTTGCCAGATCTCGACGAGCTGGCCCGTCACCGGCATTCCGGATTCGTCGAGCACCCGGCCGGTCACGATGATGCGCTCCCCGATCGGCTCGCCCCGATGGCCGGCCGTCAGGTCGGCGTCGAGGGGGTCGACATCGCGGTCGCCGAAGCAGGGTGCCCAGCGTTCGACTTCTTCGGGGTCGGCCTGCAGCGGCGGGTTTTTCGGATGGCGCAGGGCGCTGCTGCGATAGGGCGGATAGTCCAGTCGCGGCTGGGTTGCTTTCCCGGTTTCGCGCCCACCCACCCGCTGGTATTCGGCTGCAATTCCTGCGATCTCCGCCGTGATGTCGGCTTGGGACGCGACGCCCTGCGGTGCGGCATTCACGAAGCGTGACGCTACTCGGGATGCGAACGGGCGCGTAGGCCGATGAACCGGTAGCTTCGTCGGGGTGATCACCGGAGCCTTCCTCGCCGACTCGGCTTCGGTCGTCGATAACAAACTCAACGTGTCCGGCGGCGTGCTGTACCGATTCATGGTCGGGCCGGACCGAACAGCGGATTTTGTGCTGGTGGTGCTGACGCAGACCGAGACCGGCAGCGCGGACCGGCGGATCGGAGTCGAGATCAGGCCTCCCACGGACGACGAGCCGCTGCAGCTGGAATACGAGCTGCCAGAAGCCGCCGCCGCGGGCGAAATCGGATTCGCTTACTACCAGATCGAGGTAAAGCTGCCGTCCGACGGCCGATGGGTGATTGTGGTGACCGGCGGCCCGGGAATGATATCGCTTCCGCTCCTGGTGAGTGGCACCTGACGTTGCCAGTCAGACCGCATAGCGTAAGCGCCATGACGCGTGACTATGTCTATGACCAGGGCTTCTCCGAAGAGCGGGCGCGGTTGGCCGGCATGGAGAGCCTGTGGGACCCCGGTACTCAAGCGCTGCTCGACGAGCTCGGCATCGGCAGGTCCGAAAGGGGCTGGCACTGCCTGGAAGTCGGCGCGGGCGGCGGTTCACTGCTGCGGTGGATGACCGGCCGCGGCGCCACGGTCCTAGCGGTCGACATCGACACGCGTTTCATCGAACCCTGCTCCAGCGACACGATCGAAGTCCGGCGCCTCGACATCCGGACCGACGAGCTTCCCCGAGACGAGTTCGATCTGGTTCATGCCCGGCTGGTGCTCGAGCACCTGTCGGATCGACGTCAGGTCCTGCAACGCCTGGCCGCGGCGCTGCGCCCCGGCGGTTGGCTGGTCATCGAGGACTACGACTGGACCGGGTACGGCTTCGAGGGCGACGATCCAAAGCGCGAACGGCTGATGGAGGCTTTCCTGGGTTTCATGGAGCGGGCAGGCTTCGAGCGGCACTACGGCCGACACGTCGTGGCCGACATCGCCGCCGCCGGGCTCACCGACGTTCGCGGTGAGGGCCGCGCGCGGGTGATCGACTCCAACTCACCGGGATTCGACTTCTTCAGGTTGTCCTTCGAGAGCTTGCGCGGCGCCGTGGTGGATGCGGGCCTGATCTCGCCCGAGGAGGCCGACAAGGCCGCCGCCCGGTTTGGCGAGAACGTCCGCCTGTTCACGCCGATCATGATGGCCGGTATCGGGCGCCGCGAACCCGGCTAGCCGCTGGGCCCGCTACAGGCCGCGGACCAGCGCCGCGCGCCCCTTGGTGCGCAGTCGGTGCAGCGCGGAGCCGCGGTATTGCCCGATCTTGGCGGCCATCTTGTTGCCCAATTCCTCGAGCTCCGCGTCGGTGATCTTCACCTCGGGGGGAGCCGGAATCAGGTCGCGCTCCTCTTCGTCGGCGTGCGCCTCCAGCACGGTCTTGAAGGAGTTCCATTCATCGGTGTACCCGGGCGCGCTCTGCGGGGTCTTGAGCAGCACCGAAAGCTGGTCCACCACCTGGCGATGCTCGGCGTGGGCCACCGCGATCAGCTTGCTGGCCGCCCCCAGCGCGGGGTAGTAGAGGTCGTCCTCAATACGAAAGTGGATGTCGAGCTCGACCAGCATCTCGTCGAAAAGGGCATGCCGCTCTTCGCTGTTGACCGGCGCCTCGCTGACCTTGCGGCCCAGCCCCTTGATCACCACATGGTGTTCTTTCAGCACGTCGTAGGCGTTCACTTCGAGATCCCCTTCCGACTCTTCGGCGCGCCGGCGGCGATGTGCTCCTCGCCGCGCACTTCAACCATTCCGTCGACCAACCTGGCCTGGTAACACGGCAGCGGAGCCGCAGCCGGCCCGCGCAACACGTCTCCGGAATCGGCCGCGAACCACGAGCCGTGCCATGGGCACACCAGCCGGCCGCGATCGACCCAACCGTCTGCCATCGGAGCCGCGAGGTGCGGGCAGAATTCACCGAACGCCGACACCTCTCCCGGCTCGGTCCGGCACACCACCAGCCCCACGCCGTCGACCTCGACCCGGACGGGTTTTCCGTTCAACGAACTCGCGGGCAACACCGGCGTCCATTCCTTGGCGCGCAACCGCTCGCCGGACCGGTCAATTCCGATGCCGGACTCGAACACCAGGGCCCCGCCGAGATAACTGCCGCCGACGGTTATCGCGTAGCCGAGCGCGGTGAGGGCGATCCCGCGATGCCGGCGGCCCTGGCGCCGGTCCCACCAGGACTGGGCGTACAACGCGGTCGCGGCCAGGTTCACCAGTCCATGCACCAGCCCTACCCGGCGCTCCTCCTCATGAGTGTGCTGCCAATCGGTGACGCCGGTGATCGCGGAGCCGATGCTGGCCAGGATCCCCAGCCCGAGAGCGTGGGAAGCGATCCGTGACGCGTCGAGGACCTCGGCAGCCGGTTGGCCGGGCAGCAGACTGAGGGCATCCAGCCCCACCGTCGTCCCGAGCGCCCCACTGCTCAGCGACGCCAGCGGCGGGTGCACCGGATGCCCAAGCCAGACACCATTTAGCGCGTTGGTGACGGTGTTACGCGCGCGGCCCAGCCCGTTGTAGGCGAAGCTGAGCACGTGCTCAAGCCGATAACTCGGCCGATCCAGCCACTCCTGACGACCGATAGCGGACACGGCTCGCTGTCCAAATTTTCGCGATCGACCATCCCGTGACCGATCAACCATCACACCGGATCCTTCCCTCGACGACAGAAACAACGGCAGACCACAGAATCGGCCGACGGCACGCGAAACCCTGCGATTACCCCTCGGTTGAATCACGCTCAACTGGCACTGAGCCCAACTTCACCACCGTAACCGCCGCGCCCGGAGCAGGATTGTGATCGGGCTGTGAGTTTGCACAAAGGACACTGTGGAAATTATTTGGAGGCGGTCCGCATACCAATCGCCGAACGCTCTTAGGGCCGAATCGGTTGACAGGCATGGGGTTTCAGCAAAACCGACAGGCCGGACGATCGGACACCGCCGTGCCGGGCACTTCGCTGCCAACCGACACCAGCGCTGAATACCCAAGCCGGACGCCTTAAACCAGGTGCCTTTTTTTGTGAGGTAGCTGGGAATTAGCGGGCCACCTCCTGTGCAAGACCGCTGCTTTGGCTGATCGGTGTTGACCCGCGTCCGCGTTTGTTAAGATTCTGTAGATAGGAAACTATTTCTGTAGATCAGAGAGTATGTGAGGTGGGAGAACCCGTGCAGAAGCACTTTGAAGACGTCTTCGACAACGTCCGCCGGGGGATGATCCCCGCGCACATCTACAACGACAACGACCTGTTCGAGCTGGAGAAGGAACGGCTGTTCAGCCGGGCGTGGATGTTTGTCGCTCACGAGTCGGAGATCCCACAGGACGGCGACTACGTCGTGCGCCGGGTGCTCGACGACTCGTTCATCATCGCCCGCGATTCCAGCGGACATGTGCGAGCCCTGTTTAATATGTGCCTGCACCGCGGCATGCAGGTCTGTCGCGCGGAGATGGGCAACGCCTCCAACTTCCGCTGCCCCTACCACGGTTGGACCTACCGCAACGACGGCCGGCTCACCGGCCTGCCCTTCCACCGCGACGCCTATGGAGGCGAAGCGGGGTTCGCAAAGCGTGGCCAGACCCTGCTGCCCGCGCCCAATTTGGCGAGCTACAACGGGCTACTGTTCATCAGCCTGGATCCCAACGCCGAGCCGCTCGAGGATTTCCTCGGCGACTTCCGGTTCTACCTGGACTTCTACACCAAACAAAGCACTCACGGCTTGCAGCTGCGCGGGCCCCAGCGCTGGCGGATCAAGGCGAACTGGAAGATCGGCGCCGAGAATTTCGCCGGCGACATGTACCACACGCCGCACACGCACGCGTCGATCGTCGAGATCGGCCTGTTCCGCGAGCCGAAGGCCCAGAAGCGCAAGGACGGCGCCACCTACTGGGCGCATCGCGGCGGCGGAACCACCTACAAACTGCCACCGGGTGGCTTCGAGGAGCGGATGCGCTACGTCGGCTACCCCGACGAGATGATCGGCCGCATCAAAGACGTCTGGACGCCACAGCAGCAGCGGGTGGTCGGCGAGGACGGATTCATGATCTCGGCGGCCACCTGCTTTCCTAACCTGAGTTTCGTGCACAACTGGCCGAAACTGCCCGGGGGTGACCCCAACAACGAGAAGGTACTGCCGTTCATCTCGATCCGGACGTGGCAGCCCATCAGCGCGAACGAAACCGAGGTGTGCTCGTGGTTCGCGGTGGACTCCGCCGCTCCCGAGCAGTACCAGGAAGACTCCTACCGAGCCTATTTGATGTGCTTCGGGTCGACCGGCATGTTCGAGCAGGACGACGTCGAGAACTGGGTATCGCTGACCACCACGGCCGGCGGCTCGATGGCACGGCGGCTACTGCTGAACAGCCGGATGGGGCTGCTGTCCGACGACCGACCGGTCGTCGAGGCGCTGCCGGCAGAATCGTTCCACGGGCCGGGGCGCGCCCAGGTCGGCTACAACGAGAACAACCAGCGCGAGTTGCTCAAGCTCTGGGTCGAATACCTGGAGCGGCCCCCGTTGACCCGTACCGTCGGGACGGCGGTGAGCGCGTGACAAAGCCCCTGAGAAAGCCACTGCCATCACTGCCATTTAATGACATTCGGCACCTGCAGGCACATCAGTTCCTGGTCGACGAGGCCTACCTGCTGGATGCTCAGCAGTACGAGCTGTGGCTGGACACGCTGACCGACGACATTCACTACGTCATGCCGGTCCGCGTCACGACCGCACGCGGCGCCGGGTTCGACACCTCGCCGGGGATGGCCCACTTCGACGAGGACAAATACTCGCTGAGCCACCGGGTCGCGCGGATGGCCACCGAGCACGCCTGGACCGAAGATCCACCGTCGCGGCTGCGCCACTTCATTACCAACGTCCGCACGTTTGCCACCGACGATCACGATCAGCTGATCGTCGAATCCGCCGAACTGCTGTTCCGCAGCCGCGGCGACGTCAACGAGAGCGCGTTGGTGTCCTGCGGACGCGAGGACCTGTTGCGCTGGTCCGACGATCGATGGATGTTAGCCCGCCGCAACATCATTGCCGACGAGTCGGTGTTGCGCATGCAGAATCTGGCGGTGTTCCTATGAGTGACGACCTCGCCTCGATGCTGGACGGCGCCGTCGGCGAACCCCTCACCGTCGCAAACGAATTCGCCGAGGTGCAGGTGCGCCGGGTGGACACCCGCAACGGATCGCGGCTGCTGATCACCGCACCCAGGACCGGCCAGTGGATCAGCCTGGACGCGCTCGAGGTGGAAGCGCTCACGTGGCAGAACACCCGTACCCTGACGGCGATGGTCGGCAATTCCAACGCCCCGCTTCTGCCCGACGAGCCCGACGAGCCCGACGAGCCCGATCCGAGCCCGGGGGAACCGCAACGATGACCGAATGGCTGCACGGCAAGCGCGCCCTGATCGCTGGGGCCGGATCCGGGATCGGCCGGGCCGTCGTCGACGCCTTTTGCGCCGAAGGCGCGAGAGTCACTGTGCTGGAACGTGATCGAGGAAAATGCGACATGTTGCGTGAGCAGCTGCCCGAGATTCGGGTTATCGAAGGCGACGCCGTCACGCGCGAGGCCAACGAACGCGCGGTAAAGGTCGCGGTGGACGCCTACGGCGGGCTCGACACCCTGATCAATTGCGTCGGAGTCTTCGACTTCTACCAGGGCATCGGCGACATCGATGCCGACGACCTCTCCACCGCTTTTGACGAAATGTTCCGCACCAACGTGCTGGGCCAGCTGCAGTCGGTGAAGGCCGCCGTCCCGTGGCTGCGCGCCGCCACCGGATCGTCGATCGTGCTGACCGAGTCCGCATCGTCGTACTATCCCGGACGCGGCGGCGTGCTGTACGTGTCGTCGAAATTCGCGGTGCGTGGGCTGGTCGCCTCGCTGGCGCACGAACTGGCACCGCAGATCCGGGTCAATGGGGTGGCGCCGGGCGGCACGCTCAACACCGATTTGCGCGGCCTTGCCAGCCTGATGCAGAACGACATCCGCCTCGACGATTCCCCCAATCGGGCCCGCGATGTGGCCGCGCGGAATCCGCTCAACGTCGCGCTCACCGGAGCGGACCACGCGTGGGCGTTCGTGTTCCTGGCCTCCGACCGATCCCGCGGGATCACCGGCGAGACCATCCACCCCGACGGCGGATTCCGCCTCGGCACAACGAAAGTCGAGCGGCCGTGACCGACGGCCTGGAGCGGCAGCGCGCGTTGGTGGCGCAGGGTTGCCGGGTCGCCGCGGCTCGCGGCCTGGTCGACGGCATCCTCGGCCACCTGAGCCTGCGGGTCGACGACGACCGGCTGCTCATCCGGTGCCGCAGCGATACAGATACCGGGGTGGCGTTCACCCGCCCCAGCGACGTCCGGCTCATCGGATTCGACGGCAGCGCGGCAGCCGACGGCGAACTCGACGGCTACCGCGTCCCCAACGAACTGCCGATCCACGTCGAAACCATGCTGGGCGATTCCCGACACCGCGCCGTCGCGCATCTGCACCCGCCCGCGGTCGTCGCAGCGGATCTCGCGGGCATCACGCTGCGGCCGATCTACGGTGCCTACGACATTCCCGGGGCCCGGCTGGCACGCGACGGCGTGCCGGTCTACGAACGCGCTGTGCTGATCCGAAACTCGAAGCTGGGCAAGGAAATGGTGGCGGCGATGCGCGGGCGGCCGGTGGTGATCTGTCGTGGGCACGGAATCACCAGCGCCGCAACCACTGTCGAGCAAGCCGTCCTGCAGGCGGTCAGCCTGGACCAGCTGGCGCAAATGTCGTTGCGGGTGCGGGCCGCGGGCGGCACCCTGCGCGAGATCGACGACGCCGATTGGGAAGACCTGCCGGATTTGGGGTCTGGCCTCAACACCGACGCGGCCTGGCGGCACGAGGTCGCGCGACTGCACGGAGCTGGATTGTCCGGCTCCTTCTCGGGCCCCACGGGGCCCGCATCGTCGCCGAACTAGCCGAGCTGATCGCCAATCTCCTTGGCCGCCTCGACAAGCGCGGCGGCAACCGAGGAGTACTGCGAGCTGTCCAAACGATTCGTTGGGGCCGCGGCGTTGAGCGCAAGCCGCAGGCCCGGGGCCCGGGTCGGTATCGGCACCGCAACAGAGGCCACGCCTTCCTCGCTCTCCTCGCGATTGACCGCATAGCCCCGCTCCCGGATGGTCGAGAGCTCCGCCTCCAATTCGGTGCGGCTGCCGATCGAGCGAACGGTGACGCGCACCAGCTCTTCGTACGGAAGTAGTTGGCGCAGTTCGGGTTCGGACAGCTGGGCCAGCATCACCTTGCCCGTCGAGGTGCAATGCGCCGGCATGGTGAGCCCCAGTCGGGAAGCCACCCGGACGGCGGCCGGGCCCTCGACCGCGGCGACAAAGCGAACGCCGGCGCCGTCCAGCATCCCGACGTGAATCGATTCCCGCAGCCGTTCGCTGAGGCCACGCATGATCGGCGTGGCGGTTCGCTGAACGTCGATGCGGCCGAATATCGCAAAGGCCACGCTGGTTAGCGCCGGCCCGGGCAGATACGCCTTCGATGCGGGGTCCTGCCGGACGAAGCCGCGGTAGGTCAGCATCGCCAGCAGCCGGTGCGCGGTGGACGATGCCACACCCAAATACCGGGTCGCCTCGCTCAACCGGATCTGTGGCTGCTCACCCAGCAGCAGCAGCAGTTTCAGCGCATTGTCGACGGACTCGATCGGATATTGCGGCGCAAGCGAATCGGCGGCCGGCGCGGCTGCCTCGGGTGCGGCCCGCTGCCTCTTCTTCTGCATGGCCGTGACGCTACCCGCGATGCCGTGCCACGGGCGTTGCCGCCGGGGGCAAGGTTAAGGCGTGGTGCCGTCGCTGCCGGGCTCGCCCTGAAGACCCTGGAAGCCGGCGACGCCGCCGCTGCCGCCGGCGACACCGCCGTCGCCGCCGTCGCCGCCGAGCCACAGTGTTCCGCCGGTGCCGGGCGTCGCCGTGCTGCCGGTTGCCGCGCCACCGTTGCCGCCGTTGCCGCCGTGGCCGCCCATGCCGCCGTTGCCACCGATGCCACCGTTACCGGTGGAGCCGGTGAAGCCCACCGGCCCGA
Source organism: uncultured Actinomycetota bacterium (assembly GCA_963814505.1). Classification (GTDB taxonomy): domain Bacteria; phylum Actinomycetota; class Actinomycetes; order Mycobacteriales; family Mycobacteriaceae; genus Mycobacterium. Next base: position 42,677 of record CAWFDM010000026.1, on the reverse strand, counting down.
CCAGGGTGCCGCCGGCCCCACCGCTACCAGCGCTGGTGCCGCCGGCGCCGCCTTGCCCGCCGATGCCGCCGGCACCGCCGTTGATGTCACCGGCTACGGCGCCAGCGCCGTTGCCCCCGATTGCAGTGCCGGTGCTGGTGGCCGCCGCGCCCGCACCGCCGTTCCCGCCGGCACCACCCGCGCCGCCGACCCCGCCGAAGCCGCCGACGCCGCCGTTGCCCCCGTTGCCGCCGGCACCGATGTACCCGGCGGCACCGCCGGTGCCGCCGGCACCCCCAACGCCTCCGACACCGCCGGTCCCGCCGACGCCGCCCACGCCGCCCGTGCCGCCGCCGCCCCCGGTCGCGGTACCGCTGCCAGCGCTTTGGGCGGACCCGCCGTCGCCGCCGTTCCCGGCCGCGAATCCGGCTGCGCCGGCGCCGCCGGTGCCGCCCATCCCGCCGGCACCACCGGCACCGCCGTTGCCGATGAACGTGCCGCCGTGCCCACCGCTACCACCCTTACCTCCGGTGCCGCCCGTGCCGGCCGTGCCGAGTGCGTTGTTACCGGCACCGCCGTGTCCGCCGGCACCCCCTTGGCTGGTACCCGAACCCGAGTTGACCGCCTTGCCCGCGGCACCGCCGGCACCGCCCGCGCCACCGGTGGACCCGGCGTCGGAGCCCGTACCACCGTTACCCCCGATGGCCGCGCCCGCGCTGCCGCTGTCGCTTTGGTCGCCTTCGCCGCCGGCACCGGCGGCGCCGCCGTTGCCGCCGGCGCCGCCGGACGCGCCACCGTCGCCGCCGCTGCCACCGGTGCCGGTGCCGTTGCCGCTGGTGGAGTTCCCTGTCCCGCCGGGTCCTCCGGTAGCTCCGGCCTGGCCGGAACCACCGGTGGGGCCCAAGCCCCCGTTTCCGCCGGTTGAGCTCCCCGGCGGGCCTGTGTTATTGGTGCCGGTAGTGCCGGTGCCGGGATTCGCGGTCGAGGTCGGGTTGGTACCGTCTGTCCCCGCTAGACCGGTACCCCCTTGCCCACCGGTGCCGCCGGAGCCGAACCAGTGCGCATCGCCCCCGTTGCCCCCCTGTCCGGGGCCGCTGCCCACATCGGCGCCGCCTTGCCCGCCGACGCCACCGTTGCCGGCCAAGTAGCCGCCGGTGCCGCCATTTCCGCCGTTCGCACCGGAACCGCCGAAGCCGCCGACGCCGCCATTGCCGTAGATCGACCCGCCGGTGCCGCCGACGCCGCCGGTGGCACCGGCTCCGCCGACGCCGCCCTGTCCGCCCGTCCCGAGCAAGTTCGCGTTCCCGCCCGCGCCGCCAGCGTTGCCGGAGCTGCCCGTCCCGCCAAACCCGCCGTTGCCGAACACCCCGCCGGTGCCGCCGGTGCCGCCCACGCCGCCGGCACCGCCACCACCCGCGCCACCGGAGCCACCGTTGCCGAAGAACCCGCCGGTCCCGCCCACACCGCCGGCACTGTTCGAGCCACCGGCCCCACCGGCCCCGCCATTGCCCACGATCTTTCCGCCGGGACCACCCACGCCGCCGACGGCGCCCGAGCCACCCGCCCCGCCGGTCCCGCCACTGCCGAACCACCCCGCCGCGCCGCCGGCCCCGCCGGCCACACCCGCCGAGCCCGAGCCCCCATTGCCACCGTTGCCGATCAAAATGCCGCCGTCCCCGCCGGCGAGCCCGGACCCGGCCGCCGCGTTGGTGCCATTGCCAACCAGCGGACGCCCGAGTAACGACTGCGCGGGTGCATTCAGCGCCGCCAGCGCCGCCTCCATGGGCGACGCATTCGCCGCCTCAGCGGCCGCATACGAATTTGCGCCCGCGCTCAATACCCGCACAAACTGGTCGTGGAATTCCGCGACCTGCGCACTGAGGGTCTGGTACCCCTGCCCGTGCGAGCCGAACAACGCCGCGATCGCCGCCGACACCTCATCCTCGGCCGCGGCCAGCACCCCCGTCGTCGGGGCGGCCGCCGCCCCATTCGCTGTCCTGATCGCCGAACCGATGCCGGCCAGATCCGAAGCCGCCGTCGAAACCGCCTCCGGAACCGCGAACACAAACGACATCTATATCCTCCCGCCAGGCCACGAGATCACGCCCACACCGCGCTGGGCAGACACCAGATCGTATCCCCGGCCCGGTTAATTCGAGTTGAATTTGCCACTGAATTTGCCGTAGCACGGCGCGGTTTGCCCACCACGATGCGCGTCATCGCGTGTGACGACGACCCGCACCTGGTTATCGCGTCCCCGGGACCGACCGTTACGCGGCGGACCGGAGGAAACCACTTACCGCCCTGAGCTCATGTCAAAGACTCTGCGCCACTTGAGCTTTCGCCCACCGATAGTCGGCCTTGCCGGATGGTGAACGCTGCACCCGGGCGCAGAAGACGATCGCTTTGGGCAGCTTGTAGCGCGCGATATGGCGGGCCGCCTCGGCGATGATGCTGTCCGCATCGGCTTGCTGGCCGTCCGCCAGCTGCACCACCGCGACAACCTCGTTCCCCCACCGGGTGCTGGGCCGGCCGGTCACCACGACGTCGTAGACCGCGGGGTGCTCGGCGATCGCAGCCTCGACCTCTTCGGCGAAGATCTTCTCGCCGCCGGAGTTGATGGTGACCGAATCGCGGCCGAGCAGTTCGATCTGGCCGTCCGTATCCCAGCGGGCCCGGTCACCCGGAACGGAGTGCCGGATCCCGTCGATGACCGGGAACGTCCGCGCGGTCTTCTCCGGATCACCCAGGTACCCAAGGGGAATCAGGCCCTGCTGGGCCAGCCAGCCGATCTCGTCGTCGCCCGCCGACAAGACGCGGGTCATGTCCTCGCTGACCAGCACCGCACCGGGATTGGGGGCGAAATGGCCGCTCGCGCGCAGCGTTCGGCTGGACGTCTGGATCATCTGCGCTCCGGCTTCCGAGGATCCGCCGGCGTCCAGGATCGCCAGCTGTGGCAGCAGTTCGACGAACCGCTGCTTGATCGGCGCGCTGAGCGCCGCCCCCCCGGTGACCAACACGAACAGCCCCGAGAGGTCGTAGGAGCCCGCCGCGAGTTCGTCGACCAGCGGCCGCCCGAAGGCGTCGCCGACCATCGACAGCGACATCACCCGTTCGCGGCTGGCCAGCGACAGCGCCTCGGCGGGATCGAAGTGGGTCGTCGTCGGCGCCATGACGAACGGCCGTCCGCCGAGCAGGCTGATGAAGGCCGCCCACTGCGCCGCGCCGTGCATCAGCGGCGCGACCGTCATCGACCCCGGACCCCCGGGAAGCGATCGCTCGACGATCTCCTCGAGGCTGCCCACCTCCTCGCCGCCGATCATTCGGCCGCCCATGGTGTTCATGTAGATGTCGTGCTGGCGCCACAGCACCGCCTTGGGCATCCCGGTGGTGCCCCCGGTGTAGAGCACATACAGGTCGTCCGGTGACAGCGCGACGTCCAGCGGTTCATCGGACACCGACGCCAGCAGTTCCTCGTACCGAACCGCGCCCGGCAGCGGATCGTTTCCGGACTCGTCGTCGACGTGGATCAGCAGCGGCGCGGAGCGCAGCTTCGCCGGCGCCTTGTCTGCAATGTCTAACGCCTCAGCCAGCGTCGGGGCGAACCGGGCCTGGTACATGACCGCGTCCGCACCGGCATTGTGCAGCAGGTAGACCAGTTCTTCGGCGACGTAGCGATAGTTCACGTTGAACGGGGCGACCCGAGCCTTATACGCACCGATCATGGCCTCGAGGAACTCGTTGCAGTTCGCCAGGTACAACCCGAGGTGGCTTTGACCCGACTCGTATGGCGCCAGCTCGGAACGTTCGCGAGGTGCACCGAGTCCCCGCTGGTGCAGCGCCCGAGCGAAGCGGCGGGCACGCTCGTCGGTTTGCGCGAAGCTGAATCGGCGATCCCCGAACACGATGCAGTCGCGGTCCGGGTTGGCCGCCGCCACCGCCGCGAACACTTGGGCGATGTTGAACTCCACAATTCTCCTCAGGTTGAGCAACGGCCAGGCTACAACGCACCGATCCGATAACCATTAGTCTCGGGTTCGTGCACGGTGCTAGTCGGACCGGATACCGCCGATACGTGGCCATCGGCGACAGTCAGACCGAGGGCCTATGGGACGGTGACGACGTAGTCGGCGTCCTCGGCTTCGCCGACCGACTCGCCGCGATGATCGATTCGCTGTATCCCGGTGTGGCATATGCCAACCTCGCGATCCGCGGCAAGCTGGTCGCCGACGTGCTGGGCGAGCAAGTTCCGCATGCGCTGGCGATGCGGCCGGATCTGGTCACCGTGTGCGCCGGGATGAACGACGTCATCCAGCCGGGACGATCGTTCGGCCCGGCCCTGGCCGACCTGGAACGCCTCTACGCCGCGCTCGCGCAATCGGGGGCGACGGTGGTGACCACGACGTTCCCCAACGTCGCGCAATTCATCCCGCTGGGCCGGCTGGTGTCCGGCCGGCTGGCCCGCATCAACGCAGCCATCCGGTTAGCCGCCGACCGCCACGGGTTCCGGCTGGTCGACCTGCAAAACGCGGCGTCGATGCGCGACTTGGACACCTGGGACGTCGACCGCGTGCACGCATCCACCAAAGGGCACGTGCTGTTCGCCGCCGCGGCCGCCGAAGCCCTGAATTTGCCCGGCAGCAACCATGATTGGGCGACTGGAAGCCGCAATGCCAGGCAGCTGACGATGGCCGCCGCCGCATACGGGCGGGTCCGCTGGACGCAAACCAACCTCATGCCATGGGTGTGGCGCCGGATGCGCGGCATGTCTTCGGCCGACGGCCGGGTGCCCAAACGGCCGCGATTGGAACCCGTCGGCACGCCGTGCGCGGCGCACAACCACCTGACGACCACCTAACGACTCGTAGCAAATTACAGCGCGCACCCCACCTGAGTCAGGCATCCTTGACCCATGAATGTGGAGGCCCTGCTGCAGTCGATCCCGCCGCTTCTGGTCTACCTGGTGGTCGGCGGCGTGGTCGGGATAGAGAGCCTGGGCGTCCCCCTCCCCGGTGAGATCGTCCTGGTCAGTGCGGCGCTGATGGCGTCGCATCACGACCTGGCCGTCAATCCGATCGGCGTCGGTGTCGCCGCGGTGATCGGCGCGGTGGTCGGCGACTCGATCGGCTACACGATCGGCCGCCGATTCGGCCTGCCGCTCTTCGACCGACTCGGGCGCCGGTTTCCGAAGCATTTCGGTCCCGGACACGTCGCGCTGGCAGAGCGTTTGTTTAACCGCTGGGGCGTTCGGGCGGTGTTCTTCGGCCGCTTCATCGCGCTGCTGCGGATATTCGCCGGGCCGCTGGCCGGAGCTTTGAAGATGCCCTACCCGCGCTTCCTGGTCGCCAACGTTTCCGGTGGCATCTGTTGGGCGGGCGGCACCACGGCGCTGGTCTTCTACGCCGGGGTGGCCGCCGAACGATGGATGGAGCGGTTCTCCTGGATCGCGCTCGTCATCGCCGTCGTGTGCGGTCTCACCGCCGCGCTCCTGCTGCGCGAACGCACGTCACGCGCGATCGCCGAACTCGAGGCGGAGCACCACCGCAAGGCCGCGGCGGCCGACACCGCGGCCGACGCCGCTTAACCGGCCTCGCCGTTGTCGGCCGGCGGCCGGTGCTGTTCGATCAGGATCCGAGCCATCTTCTGGGCATGCTGAGCGGCATCCAGGTCACCGACGGCCGCGAGAACGATGGCGCCCTTCATCAGGATGTGCCACGACGAAGCGAAGTCCTCGATATCGACCAGCCCGGCCTCCTTCGCGCGATGGCGAACGATATCGCGGACGTGGTCGATGTGGGCGATGCTGGCCTGTCCCGCAGGATGATCGGCCCCCAACTCGAACAAGACGTTGATGAACGAGCATCCTTCATAGCCGTCGCGGTGTTGAAACCAGTCGTGCAGGACGTCGAAGATCGCCAGCAGCCGTTCCTCGGGGGTGTTGCCGCGAGCTTCGGATTGCGCCTCGATCAGGCCATGGGTCCAGAGTTCTTCGCGACGCACCAGCACGGCCAGCACCAGGTCGTTCTTCGTCGGAAAATGGCGATAGAGGGTTGCCTTGGCCACGCCGGCCCGGTGAATCACCTCGTCGGTGCCCACCGCGCGGATCCCACGGTGGCTGAACAGCTCATAAGCAGTGCGCAGGATGCGCTCGCGAGCCGACTCCCCGGGCGTCGCGATCTCAAAGCCAGTCATAGCGATGCTTACGATACTCACAGGTCGCCAAATGTAGACAGACCGCCCTGTCTTGTTATACAAATGAGATTCCGCATTCATTCGCGAGAAGGTCTGTCTTCAGGCAACAGGACGGGCATCCATCCTGGCGCATCAAGTGCCAGTAGATTAGGGAGTCCCACCATGCACGTGGTCACTACAGAATCGCTTTCCGCCCATCTGACGCTTAGTACGCGGCTCGTCTACGAGCTGGGCGATCCGCACAGCAAGCTGCGGGCGACCACCGACCGCAGCGGTGCCGCGGTGTTGATCACCGCGGGCGGGGAGATCGACGCGTGCAACGAGGACACCTGGCGCCACCTGGTCAGCGAGGCGGCCGCCGTCGTCACCGCGCCCGGACCCTTCATCGTCGACGTCAGCGGCCTGGAGTTCATGGCCTGCTGCGCGTTCGCGGTGCTGGCCGACGAGGCCCGGCGGTGCCGTGACCGCGGTGTCGAACTGCGGCTGATAAGCCGCCAGCCCATCGTCGCCCGCATCGTCGACGCGTGTGGGCTCAACGACGTGCTGCCCATTTACCCGACCGCCGACTCCGCACTGGCGGCGGCTTAAGCCGGTCCTGGGTCGGTCCCGGCGGTTCCGTTCGCTGCCGACGCCCCCACCTTCGGCGTCGAGGAGGAATTTCTTCTCGTTGACCCTCGGAGCGGCGAGCCGGCGGCGCGCAATGCCGAGGTGGCCGCCGAGGCCGGGCGCCGCGGTGTCACGCTGCAGCTGGAACTGAGCAGTTGCCAGGTCGAAACCACCTCCAGCGTGGCGACGACCAGCGCGCAACTCGGCGAGGAACTGACTCGGCTGCGGCGCACCGCGGCGCAGGCCGCCGAGGCCGCCGGGGTGCGGCTGCTGGCATTGGGGCTTCCGCCGGCCACGCCGCGCCGGTTCCCGGTCACCGACACCCAGCGCTATCGGCGGATCGGGGCACAGTTCAGGATGATCGCGCACGAGCAAGGCATCTGCGGATTTGACCTCCTCCCGGCCCTGAAGGGCCGGGATTTCGACTGGGCCGCTCACGCGGCCCAACCGTGGTTCTCACTTTCGTGAGCGCACCTTGCGGTGCCCACACCTTGCGGTGTGGCCCCCGGTCCGGGGGTAGGCGCGGGTCTAGCCCGGGCCAACACTATTTCCGCAGCGTTGTGATCCGCATGATCACCGTGGCCACACGCGAGGCAAAGAAACACCGCTTGGCTCTCGCGGTTCTCCTTGGCCGTGTGGCCACACTTGCGGCACTCTTGGCTGCTATACCTTGCCGGCACCTCGACCAACGTGGTGCCGCAAGCCTGCATCTTCTGCCCCAACCGCCGGGCGAACATGCCCCAGCAATTGGCGTAGATGCCCTTGTTGAGCCCCGCCTTGGCGGTGGCGCCGTTGGGCAGGTAGTGACCGGGATTTTCCGGGTCCGCCTTGGGTTGAGGTTTGCGGACCATGTTGGGTATCGCCAGCGCCTCGACCGCCACGAAGTCGTAGGTGGCCGCGATCCCGGTGGTGATCTTCTCGACCCAGTCGCGCCTGCGGTCGGCCACCGTCTCATGCACGGCGGCGATCCGCTGGACAACGGCCTTGCGGCGGGCACTACCTTGGCGTCGGCGTGCTTTCTCCCGCTCCAGTCGCGCCAGCTTCACCTGCTCGCGCTTGCGCATTTTCGGCGCACGGAACATCTGCTTGTCCGAGGTCGCGATGGTGGTAGCCACGCCGCGGTCGATACCGAGTGACTTGCCGGTCCTGCCGGCATCCGGTATCACCGGTTGCGGCGCGGGGAAGCTGACATGCCAGCGACCACTGGGGCTGCAGGTGATCCTGGCCATGCCCAGCTTGCCCGCCGGCAGCGCGCGCGGCAGCTTGAACCTGACCCAGCCCAGCTTGGGGATGCCAACCTGCGCCCACCGGTGGTTGTGGGCCACCACCTTGGTGTCGCGCACGCAGAAGCCTTCCGATTTGCCGCGCTTGCGCCAGGTCGGGGCTTTGGCGTTGCCGTCGAAGCAGGCCTGCACCGCCCGGTCGAAGTCACGCAAGGCTCCCCCGCAAGCGGGAGGTACCCCCAGTTGCTGCACCGATGACGAACCCCCGCGCAGCCACGCGAACTCCTGGCGCGCCTGCGCCAGCTGCTTTTGGCGCGCCGCCGGACCCGGCGCGCATCGTCCCGTCGTGCCGCGCTGCCTGCGCTCGCGGTACCCGAATTGTTCAACAGCCAGGTTCCACACATACCGTGCATCCGCGCAGTGGCGCTCCCGCATAAACACAGCCTGTTCCCCTGTCGGGTACAGCCTGTAACGGTTAGCCATATGGACAACCCAACTTCAGGTACCGACAAACGCGCTTGCCCCCGCTGAAGCGGGGGGCTCGCGCGCTACCTTGACCGGTCACGTGCAGTGCAGGTACCCGATCACGCGGCCGCGATCCAGGTCAGCAATTGGCTGCGGCCCTGGCTGCCCCCCTTGCTTGCGTTGTCGGCCAATTCGGCCATATACCGCAACGCCGACAGCGGCTACTCGAACTGGCGCAGCATCCTGTGGACGCGCTGGCCGGTCGCCGGTCCGCCGCCGTTCTTCATCTCACCCGGGGAGTACCACCGTGCGGTGCGCATGCTGGTCGACACCGGGGTGATTCTGGATCAGAAGATGATCTATTGGGACGTGCGCCCGTCGGAGAACTTCCCGACGGTGGAGGTCCGGTGGCCGACGTGCCCGCGACGATCGCCGAAACTTTGCTGCTCGCGACCCTGATCAGGGCCGCGGTGATGACGGCGCTCGACGCGCGCGGCCGCATCGCGGCGCGCGGCAACGGGGCGATGCGGCAGCTGCCCGCATGGCGGAAACGCGGCGAGGTGATGGACGTCATCGCGGAAGCCGGCACCGCCACGCTGAGCTGAGCTGAATATCGCTCAAAGTCATTGCACTACAACGTGACCAGGCGATACAGCCCGATCAGGCCGACCACCACAATGGTGGCGCGCAACGCATTCGGCGACAGTCTGCGCCCGTAGCGCGCCCCAACCCATCCACCGACCAGCGAGCCCGCCGCGATCAGTCCGGCCACGGGCCAGCTGATCCGATCGAACGCAGCCAACGTATAGCCAACCGCTGCAACAACATTCACTATCAATGTCATGAGGTTCTTGGCGGCGTTCATGCGCTGCACCGACTCGGGCAGCAACGCACCCATCACGCCGACCAGCAGGATGCCCTGCGCCGCGGTGAAATAGCCGCCGTAGACGCCGACGGCGAACGTACCGAGCACCAACGCTGCCATCCGGGCGGGCGTGATGTGTTCGGCGGACCGCCCCGCCGCTTCGGCCCGGCGGCGCGCCCACGACTGAATCCGCGGCCCGGTCACCACCAGCACCAGCGCCAGCACCAGCAGCACCGGCACGATCTGGATGAACACCTGCTCGGGCAGATGCAGCAGCAGGAAGGCGCCCAGCACGGCACCGGCCAACGACGCCGGGATCTGCCACCGCAGCCGGTCCCACTGACCTTCCAGCTCAGCGCGGTAGCCCCAGGTGCCCGACAGATTGCCGGCCACCAATCCGACCGCGTTCGACATGGTGGACGTGACCGGCGGATAGCCCAGGGCCACCAGCGTCGGGAACGTGATCAGCGTGCCGGATCCGACCAGCGCATTGATCGCGCCGGCACCGAACCCGGCCAGCGCGATCAAAACCATGTCGGAAACCACTACCCGGCGACCCTACCCCGGGTGGCGACCGCACTAACCCGTACGGACTAACCGGTGTGTGACGCACCTAACCGGCTGCGAGCCAAGGCTTTTCAAATGCCCAGGAAAGTTCGGGTCAGGCGGGCGGGGCTTCGGCACCCCGATCAACGCCGCTGCGCAGCTTGACCGACGCCGAATAGGCGTAGGTGCGGAACCGAAGCACCGGGTCGTCGGACGGCTCGATGCCGTCGGTCACCCGCATCGGGTCGAATACGACGATGTCGCCGCCGTGCTCGCGCTCGGTGTCAAGGCCGATGATCTCCAGATTGCCGACGGTGACCGTCTCGGTGCTATTCCAGGACGCCGAGGGGTCGACCGTCGAGTCGTTCGGCCCGGCAATCTGGACGCGGAAGTCAAACCGCACCGGGCCGCCGGCGAGGCGCTTGTTGAGCTCGTGCAGCAGAAAATCGGGATCCTTGCCAGCGGCCGCCGAACCCGACATGAATTCCTCACCCGCCACCGGAACCAGGTGGTAGCGAACGAATCTGGCGCTACCGTCGGCGGCGACCCAGCGGAACGCGTGCAACCCGTGATACTCGACCGTGGCGTAGCTTGCCGGAATCCGCTGGGCGTCCTGGAGCACCGGTATCGCGGCGGCCACGCGCGGATGGGTGACCAGGAATGCGAACATGCGCAACGGTAGCGTCGGACCGGGCCGCATCGCCTTGAGCAGCTTGACGAATCCGTCCGGCGTGCTGGAGACGAACAACCGGGCGGTCTGCGCGGACACGTCGGTGGTGGACCCGTCGGGCAGCGTCAACTTCGCCGCCACCCCGCGCACCCCGGGCACGTTGTCGCGCTGCGCCGGGTCACCCGATCCGTTGGAGAAACGGATCAGCGCCGGGACCGCGGAGCCGTCCAGGTGTTTTGCGCGCGAAAGCTTCGCAGCCTCGCTGCTCGCGGTGAACCTGCCCCGATACAGGGTGCCTTTCGCGTGCAATGCGCGACAGCCCGGCTGCGCACCGCCGCCGGCTCGAATCGCTGCGATCGCGTCGTCGGGAGTGACAGAACGGGCCATGGGCGAATACTACGTAACCGCGGTGATCGCGTCCGTCAGCCTCCCCTTGAACTGGTTCGGCAGGGGAATGTAGCCGTTACCGGCGAGACCGTTCTGACCGGCGCCGACCACGACGCTCAGGAACGCCTTCACGGCATCGCCCGTCCCGCCATCGGGGTATTTGGAGCAGACGATCTGATACGTCGGCGTCACGATCGGGTAGGCCCCGGGCGTTGTCGGCACGTAGAAGGACGTCAGGTCCAGCACCATGTCGTTACCCTGACCCGTGAACCTCGCACCGTCGATCGCCTTGCCCGCCGTGTCGGCGTTGAGCGGGACCGCATCCGGGCCCGCCGGGGTGACAATCTGGGCGACCTGCAGGCCTTTGCCGACCGCGTAGGACCATTCGTTGTGGGTGATGGCACCCGGGGTGCTTTTGAGCGCCGCCGAGGTGCCGTCGTTGCCCGCGGCGCCTTCGCCTTGCCCGCCCCTGAACGCCTTGCCCGCGCCCCGGCCCCACGCGCCGTTCGAGGCGGCGTCCAGGTACCTCTGGAAGTTGTCCGTGCTACCCGATTCGTCGGAACGGAAAACCACGTGGATCGGCTGCGCCGGAATGGTCTTGCCCGGGTTCAGTGCGACAATCGCCGGGTCATCCCACGTCCGTATCGCCCCGTTGAAGATATTGGCCAGCGTCCGCCCATCCAGGGCGAGCCCGTCGACACCGGGCAGGTTGTACGTGACAGCGAGCGCACCGAAGACAATGGGCAGGTTCCAGGCGTCGTTGCCGCCGCAGCGGGCCCTGGCCTTGTCGACCTCACCGGCTCCCGCGCTCAGCGGCGAGTCGGAGCCGGGGTTGGTCTCCGACGGCCGTGGCGGCGGCGCCGAGATGTGGCCCGCGAGTTGCTGCTCGATGCTGTCGCCGGGAAACGGAGTATCTCCGGTCAGGCATTCGTACAGCACGCAGGCCAGCGCATAGATATCCGAGCGGGCGTCGGCCCGGCCCTTGCTGAACCGCTCCGGGGCCATGTAGGGCAACGTGCCGACTACCCCACCGATGGTCGTCAAACTCTTGTCGCCGGCGGCGCGGGCGATGCCGAAGTCGATCAGGTAGGCGAAGTCGCGATCGGTCAGAAGGATGTTGGACGGCTTGATGTCGCGGTGCACCAGTCCCACCTCGTGAGCCGCGTGCAGCGCCTGGGCGATCTGGTCGATGATGAGCACCGCCCGGGCCGGCTCCAATGGCCCGTCGGCCAGGATGGCATGCAGATCGCGGCCGTGGATCAGCCGCATATCCACGAATAGCTGACCGTCGATTTCCCCGTAGGTGTGAATCGGCACCACATGCGGCTCGCTGAGCTGCGCGGCGGCGTGCGCCTCGCGGCGGAATCGCTCGTTGAACACGGCGTCGGCAGCGAACTGCCTGGGCAACAGTTTCAGCGCGACAATGCGATCGGTCACGCTGTCGTAGGCCCGCCACACCTCACCCATGCCGCCGCGGCCGATCAATTCGATCAGCCGGTAGTTCCCAAACGGAGTCCCCTCCACGGAACCCTCCCCCGCAACCATGTCAGCGACTGCCCACGATAATGCGCAGCCGCCGACGGCGGTCACTCGGGAAGGCCGAAGAGCGCAACCACCCCGTGATCGCGACCGGCGGTGTAGCCACCGTCGACCGCGATGGCCTGACCGGTGACGAACGAGGCGTCGGGCGACAGCAGGAAGGCCGCCATGGCGGCGACCTCCTCCGGCCGGCCGAGCCGTTGCAGGGCGTGCTCCTTGGTGATGGACGCCAGCGGACCCTCCATCCCCGGCAGGCCGAACACGCTCTGGGCCATCGGCGTTTCGATGAAGCCGGGGCAGATGGCGTTGGCCCGGATCCCGCTGGGTCCGTAGTCGAGCGCAATGTTCTTGGTTAACAACACAACACCGCCCTTGGCGGCGTTGTACGAGCTGCCGCCCGCGGTGCCTTCCAGGCCCTCGATGCTGGCGACGGTGACGATCGAGCCCCGCTCCCCGTCGACCCGTTCCTGCGCGATCATCCTGGCGATCGCCGCCTTGGCCACCAGGAAGGTGCCGGTGAGGTTGATTCCGATCACCCGGTCCCATTCGGCCCGGTCGAGCAGGTGGACCGGGCCGCCACCGGCAACGCCGGCGGCGTGGAAGACGCCGTCGAGGCGGCCGGGCACGGCGGCCAGCACCGCGGCGACCGCGGCCTCGTCGGTGATGTCGGCCGTCACGAACCTGAAGTCGGGCCCGAGATCGGGCGGCGAGGCGAGGTCGGCCCCGACGACGGTGCCGCCTTCGGCCAGCAGTCGCCGCGCGGTGGCCAGCCCGATGCCGGACGCCGCGCCGGTCACGATGAACGTGCGCGAACGGACACGATCTGTGTTCACCATGTGAGCATGGTGACACACGGTGCCGATAGGAGGTCGCATACGCCCAATCACCAAGGCCACCAACCACAACGACGTTGCGACGCCAACCCGCAACGGTGAGCAACGTCCGTCCAGCGCCGCCGTCGCGGCAACCAGGCTAACCGCCACGGGCGGTCAGATTCGCCCCATCCAGCTGTTGAACAGGCCGTCGGGGTCGTACTCGGCACGCACGCGGTCCAGTTTGGCCATGGCCTCGTCGGTGGCGAACCTTGCGGGGCGCTTGCCGAGATTCTCATCCGACAACTGGATGCCGGTGGCCAGGGGGGCCATCGCGGCCATGTTCGATTGCGCCCAGTCGCCGTACTTGTCGTCGTCGGCCGCGTCCTTCCAGCCGCCGTAGACCGCCAGATAGATCTCGTTCTCGCAGCTGTAGGCCATGTCTTGACGCGCCGGGGACGGCCCCCAGTTCATCCACAGGAAGTGCGACGGGTGCGGCGGCATCGTTTGGAGGATCGTCCGGATGCCCGGCAGCAGCTCATCAGCCGACGCCGACGTCCACATGTTGTCCACCGCATAGCGGTGGTCATCCAGGTAGATGCTCATGATGATGTCAAACCAGGTGGGCATATCGGTTCGGGCATAAGGTCTTTCGACGATCGCCCTGTCGACGACCGGGCACGTTTCGAAGATGGCGAGGGCCTCTCGGGCTTCTTCTTCCGAGTCGGCGAACGCCGGCGAGGCGAAGACGATGGAGGGGGTGTCGATGCCCAATCCGGGGACGCTGCTTGACGCGAGGATCTGCATCTCGACCCGGCGGTCCATTTCAACGCTGACGCCGCGGGCCCAGGTGTAGATCTCGTCGGCCACTTCGATCGGGTACACGTACATGCTGCTGGCCGTGACGGCCGGGCGCGGGTGCGGCTTGAGGTAAAACGACGTGACCACGGCGAAAAAGCCCGGCCCGGAACCGCGGGCCGCCCAGTAAAGATCGGCGTGGTTGTCTGCGTTGCAGTGAATCTGCTCGCCGTCGGCGGTGACGACGTCGAGGCCGACGACGCTCTCGCACGCCGGGCCGAGGACGCGGCTGTTCCAGCCGTAGCCGCCCTGCAACAGATAACCGCCGACGCAGACGCCTCTGCAGTGTCCGGCGGGGAAGAACAGGCCCTGGGCATCCAGCTCGGCCATCAGCACACAGCCCTCCTTGCCCGGGCCGACGACGATCAGGCCGGTGTCGGCGTCAACCCTGGCGTGATCGATGCGGCTGAGGTCCAGCAACACGGAACCGTCGCGCAGATGGTTGGCCGCCCAGCTGTGCCCACCCGAAACGATGCTTACCTGCTGGCCGTTGGCCTTGGCGTAGCGGATTCCGGCGGCGACGTCGTCGCCGTCGACCGCCTGCACGATCAGCTCGGGATAACGCTCGGGCACGAGCTGGTGCCACACAGTGCCGCGGCGCGCCGGTTCGTAACCGTCATCGCCACGGAAGAAGTGACGCCCGGCCGATAATGCACTCATCTAGACCTCCTTCGATCCGTTGACGGCGCTGATGTGCGCGTCGATGTCGCCGCGCGCCACGATCGGGACGTAGAGCGCGGAGTCCCACTGCCCGCCGGTGAAGAGGATGTGGGGTGCGGTGTTGTTGGTGAAGTCGTGTCCGTTGACGAAGTCTTCGCGTGGCCAGCGGTGAATGTCGGCGCCGGCGATGGTCAGGCGAAGGGTTTCACCAGCATGGAAATACGCCGTGAAGGGCCAGATTTCGATGTCCAGCCGGACGGGCCCGTCATCAAGGGGCAGGTCGCGTTGGTGGGCATGCACCGGGCGATCCGGTGTGGATAGCGACGCATCCAGTTCGCGTCGGCTCGCGCGCAGCCAGCCCTGCGCCAGTGGGCCGTCGTCGAGAGACCCGCAGAAGGGATAGGGAACGGGCTTGCCGTCGCGGTCGATCTTGTCCAGCTCGACGAAGACGTCCATGTCGGTGGCGCCGGGCGAGGCCGCATACAGACGCAACACGCAGTTGCCGGCGACAAAGGTGTCCTCGGCGAAGGTATAGCGGAACACAGCCTTTTCCTCGCCGGCGTGGCGGATCGGCTCGTTGGGGCTGCCGGTGGGATCGTAAGAGCCTGCAGCACTGTGGGATACGGCAGCCGGCTGCAGCCTGGCGCTGGTGGAATCTAGATGCAGCGCTGTTTGCTGCACTGCCGCCGGCGGCCACTGGGTTTCGGCGCGGATCGGCCCGGTTTCGGTGCGGTCGCGGTATTCCACGCGAACCGGCGGCCAGGCGGCGATGTCGGTGTCGCGGCCGTGCAGGAAGTGGTCGAAGAAGGCCCGCTGGCGCTCGACGTGGTCACGGCTGTAGTAGTAGCGCCACTCCTTGCGGCCGTGCACGTCCAGCCACTTGCGCGGGGATCCGGCGCGGCGGTAGGCCTCCAGCGTGCCGCGGGTGTGCAGGCCGTGGTTGCCCACCGAACACACAAAGAACGCCGGCACATTGATGCGTTCCAGCTCAGCCATTTTCGCGGCCCAGAACTCGTCGCGGAACGGGTGCGTGAACACCTCGGTCGCCAGGTCCTCGCGCCGACCGAGGCCGAAGCCCACCAGGGTGGCGAAGTTCATCGCGAACTGAGTTTCGGGGATACCGCCCTGAAACATCGCCTCGCGGTATTGGTCGCTGATTCCCTCCGAGGGGTTGATCGCGGCCAGGTGCGGTGGCCGCTGCGCGGCGATCGCGTACTGCGTGATCGCCAGGTAGGACACGCCCGAGAGCCCGACCTTGCCGTTGCTCCAGTCTTGGGAGCCGGCCCACTCGACGAGGTCGTAGCCGTCCTGGGCCTCCTGAATCGAGAAATACGTGGCGTCGCCCTCCGACCCCCAGCTACCCCGCGGGTCGGCGTAGATCACCGCATAGTCATGAGCAACCCAGTAGGAAGCCACCGGAGCCTCGAACGGTGCTCCCTCCGGCAGTGGTTCCTCGAGATCGGCCCCCGCGGCGAGGCGCGGCGCGAAGCCCCTGTGCTTGCCGAACGGTCCGTAGGCGATCAGGACCGGAACCTGCTGCGCGGTGGACGCGGGGCGGAAAACATCGACGTAGATGATCGTCCCGTCACGCATGGGCACCGCGACATCGCGCTCGACGAGCGTCCCGTCGATTTGCGTGCTTGACGGGCGGACGCCGGGATAGTCGCCCTCCTCCGGACGCCTCGACGCCACGAAGTGCAACTCGGACGTGAACGTCATGACTGCCTCCTCGAATTAGAATTCTGCTTCTATTTTGGGCAGACCATACTAGAATCTGGATTCGAATGGCAATAGGAGGGCGCATGGGCGACCGCGACATCGGGATGCTGCGGCAGCCCCTTCAGGCCCGCAGCCAGGACTCGACCGACCGAATGCTCGACGCGGCGATCGCGATCCTCGACCGCACCGGATTAGCCGGGCTGACCATCGCCGCGGTCGGCAAAGAAGCCGGCGTTGCCACGGGAACGATCTATCACCGATTCCGGGATCGCCGGGCCGTGCTGATCGCAGCCCAACACCGATTCCTCACCGGGCTGGAAGACGAATTGCTCACCACCACCGCCCCGATCTGGTACGTCGACGATGACGACGACTTTCTGTCGCAGCTGCTCGAGGCATTCGACCAGCTATTCACCCAGCATCGCAATGCTTTTCGGGCGTTCATGCTCACCAGCGACGAGGATGAGGAACTACGCAAGCGTGGGACGGAGTCCGGCCGCCGATTCGCCGCGTTCCTCGCCGACCGGCTTACCCAACGCTTCAACTGCAGTCAGGACGCTGCTGACAGCGCATTTCGAATCATGTTCTCGGACGCCGTTCTTGGCGCGATGTTCACTCCGACGGAAGTATCCCCGTCGCCGGCAGACCGCGCACAGCGGCTCGACCATCTCAAATCGGCCATCCACGCATTGCTCAAACCGGATGTCCATTGCCAGCGATGACCCAGGCGCATACGCGCCGCGTCTGCCGAGCAGCGTGCTCCGACGGAGGCAAGCGTCGATTAACCGCGCATCCGGCCGATCCTGCGTCGGCAGCGCGCGCTACGACCGGTTGCTAGTCAAGACACAGGTACCAACCTGGCCGTGGGAAGCTGCGCCTACCAGTGGTCGAAAACATGTCGTGGACGCTCATTTCCGGCCGGGGTTGACTAGATACACCACCACCCCACTAACAGAGGCGACCCGATGCACAGTGCACTGACCGGACTCGGACTGACGCTTCCCGTGCTGGCCGCACCCATGGCGGGCGGTCCCAGCACGCCACAGCTGGTGGCGGCGGCCGCGCGGGCCGGCAGCCTCGGCTTCCTCGGCGCCGGCTACAAGACACCCGCCGCGATCGCCGACGAGATCGCCGAAGTCCGTTCTGCCGGAGTGCCATTCGGCGTCAACCTGTTCGCACCGAACCCGGTGCCGGTCGATCCGGACGCGTACCAGCAATACCGCCGCCAGCTGCAGCAGGAGGCGGATGTCTACCAGATCGACCTCGACAGCGTGCCGGTGCGGGAAGACAACGACCACTGGCAGGAGAAGGTCGACATGCTGCTGGCCGACCCGGTGCCGGTGGTCAGCTTCACCTTCGGTATCCCAGAGCCAAAGGTGATCACCGCGTTCAAGAATGCCGGCAGCCTGGTCGCTCAGACCATTACCTCAGCCGACGAGGCGCGCCTGGCCGCCGAGACCGACGTGGACGTGCTGCTTGTCCAGGCGGCGGCCGCGGGCGGCCACTCCGGCATCCTGACGCCGGATCGGCTGCCTCCCGAGATTCCCCTCCCCCAGCTGCTGAAGGAAATCGGCGCGGTGACCTCGCTGCCGTTGATCGGCGCGGGCGGGCTGGGCACCCCGGACGACGTCGCTGCGGCCCTGGGGGCCGGCGCCATCGCGACCGCGGTCGGCACGGTGCTGTTGCGCAGCCAGGAGGCCGGGACGTCGGCTCCCTACCGGGCCGCCCTTGCCGATCCGGCGCGCCGGGGCACCGTGCTCACCCGGGCCTTCACCGGCCGCCCCGCCCGGGGGCTGGCCAACGTCTTCACCGACCGCTACTCGGCGGTGGCACCGACCGGCTATCCGGCGTTGCATTACCTGACGAGCCCCATCCGCAAGGCGGCCGCCGCCGCCGGCGACCCCGAGCGAATCAACCTGTGGGCCGGCACCGGATACCGGCACGCCAAAGAAGAGCCCGCGGGCAGCATCCTGAAGGCCCTCTCGGCGAAGGCCTGAGAAGGCCTCAGGACTGCTAACCAAATGCCTTAGCGCGGCGGCAGTTTCAGCACCCGATTGTTGCCGCGGTCGGTGACGTACACGGCGCCGGAGGCGTCCACCGCCACGCCGCTGGCATGGTTGAGGCCGGTGAAAGCCAGCTCGGTCTGGCTGCTCGACCCGGCCGCCAGCTTGAGCACGCGATTGTTGCGCGTGTCGGCGACATACAGGGCGCCGGCGCCATCCACGGCGAGGCCTTCGGGGTCATTGAGCCCGGTCAGCGGCAGCACGGTCTGGGCGCTCGACCCGGCCGGCAACTTCACCACCCGGGTCCGGTCGGCGACGTACACGGCGCCGGCGGCGTCGACGGCAAGGGCGGCGGGCTCGTTGAGCCGGGTGAACGGCAGCACCGTCTGGGTGCTCGGCTCGCCAGCCAGCTTCAGCACGGTGTTGTTCTCGTAGTCGGCGACGTAAACGGCGCCCGCGGCGTCGACGGCCACGGCGGAGGGTTGACCGATATCGGTGAATCCCAACACGTCGGGGCTGGTTGAACCGGCCGGCAGCTCCACCAGCGGCTCGGGGCCCTCGCCGGCGACGTACACGGCACCGGCCTTGCCGACCGCTAAGGAGTTGGGGTGCTGGATGTTGTCGAAAGGCAGCGAGTTCGCGGCGCTCGACCCGGCCGCCAATTTCACCACCCTGTCGTTCTTGTAGTCGGCGACGTAGACAGCCCCGCTGGTGTCGACAGCCACGGCGTAGGGCTGATCAAGGCCAACGAAGGGCAGCACGGCCTGCCGCGGCGCCGAGTCCCGACCCATGAACACGACCACCAGGACGGCCACGACCGCCGCGACCACCACGACCGCTCCCGCGATGATCCACGGCGTGCGGCGGCGTCGCGCCGGTGCGGACGGCGATGGCTGCGCAGCCGGATCCGATTGATCCGGGGGTGGGGCAGACGGCGGTTGTTCGGTCACCGGCCGACCCTAGCTGGCCGTGGTGGGCGGTGCGGCAAGCGGCTGGCCTCGGTGCTTGACTGAGGCATGCCACCAGCCGACACCGCCACGACGGAGACGCTCGCCGGGTTCGTCGAGCATCATGCAGAGCACACCCCCGACGCGATAGCGATTCGCTACGGTGACCGGCACTGGTCCTGGGCGCAGTGGACGTCCCGGATTCGCCAGGCGGCCGGGGCGCTGCGAGACGCCGGCCTGCGTCGTGGCCAGCGCGTGGCGTTCCTGGACAAGAACCACCCGGCCTGTCTGGAAACCCTGGTTGCTGCCGCGTCGATCGGCGCGCTGGCGGTCGTCGTCAATTGGCGGGTGATCGGAGACGAACTCATCCACGTGCTCAACGACAGCGGCGCGCGATTGCTTCTCGTCGGCGCCGAACTGCGGCCCACGGTCGAGGCGATAAGCGACCGGGTTCCCGGCCTGAAATGCGTGGTCGTGGTAGGTGGGGATGGCGACCAGTACGAATCCTGGCTCGCCACAGCCACGCCCGTCGCCGCCGACCCAGAGCTCCCCAAAACCGATGACATCCTGGTGATCTACAGCTCCGGCACCACGGGCCGCCCGAAAGGTGTATTGCTAAGCCAGCAAGCGCTCGTCAATCACATCGCCAACCTGGCCCCGCCGTTTCCGTTCGCGCCCGGGGACGCGAACCTGGTGGCCATGCCGCTGTTCCACGTCGGTGGAATCGCGTACGCGTTTTTCGGCATCATGGCCGGAGCACCGACGTTCTTGACCCGCGAACCCGACGCCGCGGCACTGCTCGGCGCGGTGAAAGCCGGTGCGACGCACGCCTTCTTGGTGCCCCCGGTCATCGCCCGGCTGCTGGACGCGGGCGAGGCGGCGATCGCCGCCGTCTCGGGGTTGCGCTACCTGGTGTACGGAGCGGCCCCCATGCCGATGCCCTTGCTGCAGCGGGCGCTGGCAGCCTGGCCAGAGATGAACTTCGTCCAGGTGTACGGGCAGACCGAACTTTGCGGCGCGATCACCGCGCTGGGCGCCGACGACCATCGCGATTTCGCTCGGCCGCACCTGCTGCTGTCGGCCGGAAAGGCCGCTCCGGGCAATGAAATCCGGATCGGCGAGCCCGAAACGGGTGACCAGTTGCCCAGCGGCGAGGCGGGCGAGATCTGGGTGCACAGCAATCAACGCATGACCGGCTATCTGAATCGGCCGCAGGCGACGGCGGACACGATTGCCGCCGACGGTTGGCTGCGCACCGGCGACATCGGGCGCCTCGACGCCGACGGCTACCTCTACATCGAGGACCGGTTGAAGGACATGATCATCACCGGCGGTGAGAACGTGTACGGCCCCGAAGTGGAGAGCGTGCTCATGCGGCATCCCGCCGTTGCCGATGCCGCGGTCATCGGTGTCCCCGACGACTTTTGGGGCGAATCCGTCAAGGCGATCGTTGTCACCACCACCGAGATCGAACCTGCCGGCGTCATCGAATTCTGCCGCCGGCAGCTGGCCGGTTACAAATGCCCGCGAACCGTGGACTTTGCGCCGTCGCTGCCCCGCAACGCCAGCGGTAAGATCCTCAAAGCCGAACTGCGGCAACCGTATTGGCGGGATAGCGGGCGCCGAGTCTGACGCGAACGCTCGCAGCGGCTGGCCTCAGCATCGCGCCGAGATTGCCGCCGTGGTCGTGGTGGGGACCTCAACCACAGCCCTGGCGGCAATCTCGGTGAACTTGCTTCAGCCGCGCAGGGCGCCGTCCCACAATTTGTCGCTGAGAGGTGGGCAAAACCCCACTCACTTCCGCTGGTGACGCAAGTGACAGGTGGGGCGTCGGGCATAAAGCCGGCGTTACAGCCCGAACTGGTCGTCGGTGATGCCCAGCCAGATCTGCGCGACGTCCATCGCCACCTTCTCGCTGATGAACGCGTGCTGGGTGCCGGTGTACATGTCGCGGAACGCCCGCTCGAGCCGGCTGCCCTCGCGGATCGCGGTGGTGCCGGCCGCCAGGTGCGCCCACTCGGCGCACGCCCGGGCCGTGTCGGTGGCGTAGACCGCCGCCACCCGCATGTCGGCCCGCAGTCGCGGAGTCAGGGCGTTGCCCGCGGCAACTTCGGCTTCGGCCGTGGTGAAGGCATCCAGCACCAGAAGCCGGGCGGCGCGCCACGCCGCAACGTGATGGGCCAGTCCCTTCTGGAAGGTGGGACGGCTGGCCAATGTCGCCATGTCGCTCATCCGCACCTTGGTGGCCGCGAGCTCCTCGACGTCGTCGAGCATGCTCTTGGCGACGCCCAGCGCGAACGACGCGTGACCGGCCGCGGTGACCGGCATCAGACCCATGCGGGTGGCCGGTGCGGAGCCCCGAAACGGTTCCCGAGTGAACAAATTAATGGTGCGGTACTCCGGTATAAACACCTCGGCGAAGTTGTAGTCGTAGGAGCCGGTGCCCTTGAGCCCCTGGACATGCCACCCGTCGGTGAACGTGACCTCCTCGCGCGGCAGGAACCCGACGCGCATGTCGGGAATGCCCTCGGCGGCCCAGCGCATCTCGCCGTCGTCCATCGGGAAGAAGCCGGCGGCGATGTAGGCCGAATGGGCGGTGCCGGAGCCGAAATTCCATGCGCCGCTCACCCGGTAGCCGCCGTCGACCGCCGCGCCCTGGCCGTTGGGAAAGTACTGGCCACCAATGGTGACGTGGTTGTCGTTCGCGGTGAACACCTCCGCGAAACCCTCGTCGGGCAGATAGGTCGCCGCCGCGAACGTCGACGGCAGGTTCGCGATCCCGATCCAGCCGAAAGAGCCGTCCTGCCATGCCATTTCGATCCACGTCTCGATCATCTCGGGGAACGACGGCTCGACGCCGCCGGCCGCCGCCGGATTGAACGCGGACATCAGGCCACTGGCCCACATCGCGTCGACGATCGGCGCCGACAGCGTGCGCAATCGCTCAGACTCGGCGGCCTCGGCGCGCACCAGGTCGCGCATCCCGCGGGCTCGATCGACGACGCGGTCACTCACTTCGGTCACGGCGTCATCCTAAGTGCGAGGGCAGGGGCAGCATCCGTCGGTGCGAACATTTACGGCATGAATGCGCGAGTGGACGTTGAGCGACGCGATTGTGCGATCAGTGTGCTGGGTGGCCCGACGACCGTCGTCGACATCGCCGGCCGCCGGATCGTGATGGACCCGACCTTCGATCCGCCCGGTGTACACACCTACCTGACGAAGATCACCGGCCCGGCGGTGAGCGCCGACGCGCTTGGCCGGGTGGACGCGGTGCTGATCACCCACGACCAGCATCCCGACAATCTGGACGACGACGGCCGCCGGTTCGCGCTGGCCGCGCCGCTGGTTCTCACCCATCCCGGTGCCGCCGGCCGGTTGGGGCCGCCGGCGGTGGGGTTACAGCCCTGGGAGTCCTACCAGTTGCCCGGCTCCGGATCCCTTGCTGTGCAAGCTGTTCCGGCGGTCCACGGCCCGGCCGACGGGCAACGCGACGCGAGCGGCCACATCAACTGCGAGGAGACGGGATTCGTGTTGTCAAGCCCCGGTCTGCCCACCGTGTACCTCAGCGGCGACAACGCCTCGATGGTCACGGTCAAGGACGTGGCCGATCGCGCCGGCAAGATCGACATCGCGGTGCTTTTCGCCGGCGCGGCAAGCGTGCAGACCAAGGAACGCGGGCGACCGCTGACGCTGACCTCGGAGCGCGCGGCCGCCGCCGCGGAAGTGCTTGGCGCCCAATTGGTGATACCGGCGCATGTCGACGGCTGGGCCCACTTCAGCGAGGGCGTCGACGAATTCGCCAGGGCGTTCGACCAGGCCGGCATCGGCGGCGTGCGACGGGTCGCCGCCCACGGCGAGTGGATCGACTGGACCGGCCCCTTGCGGCTGAGCGCTTTGTTCGCCGAACGTGACCTCAGGGCGATTTTTCGATGAATTTTTCGCCCTGGCTGCACGTTCGGCGCGCTCATGGCGTCACAGGCGTCCCTCCACGCGTAGTTGCGGGTGCACCCAGTCGGGTGAGCGCCGTTCTTTGAAAGCGCGGACGCCTTCCCTTGCCTCCGTGTCGGTGAGGCTGCTGGTCATGCCGATGCGGTCGTACAGGCCGAGGTAGTTGTCGATGCTGGACTTGATGACGGCACGGGCCCGTGGCGCGGTTCGACACGCTTGGGCGAGCAGGTCTCGCGCCGTCGCCAGCAGATCGTCGTGCGGAACGACCCTGGTCACCAGACCCCAGTCGAGGGCTTCTTGCGCGCTGAGCACGCGCCCGGTGAACATCAGGTCCCGGGTGCGCACCGGCCCGATGAGGCGCACCAGCATCTGGCTGTAATAGGTGTCGGCGTAGCCGCGGAACAATTCGGGCACCCGGAAGGTCGCCCGCTCGCTCACCACCGACAGGTCGCTGCACAACGCGATCTGGAAGCCGCCGCCCTGGCACAGTCCGTTGACCGCGGAGACGATCGGCTTGCCCGAGGTCCGCACCGCGTCGAACGGCGTCACGTCCATGCCCAGCGCGGCACCGAAGGTGATCCAGTCGTCGGCGCCGCCCCCGCCGGTCATGTCACCGCCGGGCGCGAAGACGTCGCCGGTGCCGGTGATCAGGAGGCCGGCCAGATCGGAGTCCGCGTTGAAACGGCCTACAGCATAACGGATTCCGAAGTACATCGCGGGCGTCATGGCGTTACGCGCTTCGGGGCGATCGATCGTGCACACCGCGATCGGGCCCTGGCGCTCGAACGACAGGTAAGGAGTGCCCAGCCAATCCCCCTCCGGCGGGCGGGGGGTGCTGGGTGCGGTCGGGGGATACGGGGAGTTCCGGGCCACGGGTCGCCACCTTTCCCGCCTGTGCATCTGCTGGCGGACGAAGTTTATACCGTAACGCTTACAGTATTTCCTTCTCCGCAACGGCCGGCTAGCAGGCGCTCATAGGTACGGCAGCGTGGTAGTGGCGCGGGTCTCGGACATGTCGGCGGTCAACTGATTGAGCTTGGTTTGGAGCTGGGCCGTGGAATCACCCACGGACTTGTCGCAACCGCTGCAGTGCCGCACGAACCGCCCCTGCGCGTCTTCCTGTGGCCAGAACTCGCGTGACCCAACCTGGGCGCCGGGGTCATACTGCGGCGACTGATGCGGCGCCTGCTTGAGGATCGTGCCAACGGAATGGCCTTGTGGGCATTCGAGTTTCAAGAAGCCGATGCCTTCGACATTGCTCATCGTTCGTCATCCTTTGCGTCTTGTGGGGCATGGCAGCCGCGGCTTTCGTGCGGGCGGTCCGTCACCCAGTCTTACCTATATCGTCGCGTCGCCGCTCCAAGGTGGCCCACAACGCGCCGTGGCAGGCTTACCGTTATTGCCCATGGGGCGTGGTGCGACCCTGGCGATGTTCGCCGCGGCGATGGCTGCGGCGGTGCTGGCCGCGCCCGCCGTCTAGCGCCGACCCGCCCGCCCAGCCGCAGGCCGGCGCCTCGTGCGACGCGGCCGACCCCAATGCGCAAACATTTGCCAAACCACGATCCGGCACAGCTGAGCCCGAGGTCCTGTTGTGCGCGGGTTTCCAAGGTCGCAAGTGGCAGCAGGTCGGTGGCCTGCAACGGCCCGTGCACAACTTCTACACCTATGGGCCAACCGAGACGTTGTACCCCGCGGATGTAAACCTCGGCGAGTATTGGGACGGCGTCGGGTCGACGACGGACGCGATTTGCGTCGAGGAACAATCATTCACCGACGGCAGCCCGACGGAGACCAGGAGCAACTGGGCAGTACTTCGGCTTCGCACTGTCGCCTAAGATGGCCAGCTTGAGCCTGAAGGGCAACTGCCGTTGGCTGATCTCGCCGTGCGGCGGCAAGCCGGGACCGTGCACGGCGGGCCATGTGTCGCCGGGGATCGGTAACCGGGAGCGTGAAATCTAACTTCCCCATAATGCCGATCAATTCCGATGTGTCGGAATTTCGAATATTTGTCTGTGCGTAATGAGCTTTGGTGGGAGGTAAACAGCCCACGAATTTTTGCGCCTGGCGCGCGCCCTGCTGCTCTGCGCCGGGCGCAAGACCATAGCCTTTCCAATCGTGCGCGGTGACGGCAATGCGTGGGTGATCTCGGCCACCGGCAATCGCTATTGGGGCCGGTACGGCGCGGCCGGTCTGCTGCTGCGCGCCCCGGCACCGGACGGCTCATGCGCCGTTTTGCTTCAGCGGCGGGCGATTTGGAGTCACCAGGGCGGAACGTGGGGGCTGCCGGGTGGGGCGAGAGACAGCCACGAAACGCCCGAGCAGGCCGCCGTCCGCGAAACGTTCGAAGAAACGGGCGTGCGCCCCGATCAGATCGCAATAACCGCGTCTGTGCTGACTGCCGCGCCGTTCGGCACCCGCTGGACCTACACGACCGTCATCGCCGACGCCGCCGAGCTGTTGCCGGTGGTGGGCTGTGCGGAAAGCGCTGAGCTGCGCTGGGTGCCCGAAGCCGGCGTGGCCGAGCTACGGCTGCACCCCGGCCTCGCCGAAAGCTGGCAACGCCTTCGCGGAATGCTGGCGCTAACCGTTACAAATTAGACCCGAATGCGCGGCCCGGCGCGCCCGCAGCCCATTTGCAGTGACATCATTTCCGGTGCAGCCCCACAAAGGAGATCGGCGGATGCGTCGCAGCGTGATGACCACTCGCCCAGTGCGGCGGGTCGTGTTCGCGGTCGCTCTGCTGCTACTGGTCTATCTGGCCGCGGTGGCGCTACAGCCCTCAATCCGCCACCCGTTCCCGCACTGGCTGAAGTGGTTCGGCCGCCCGGATTCGATGGCGACGGTTGGGATCGTGGTGGCCGTGCTGGTCGCGGTTTGCGTGCTGATCTTCCGGTCGGAAGGCAGCCACCGGTTGGTGGGCCTTTCGTTCACGGTTGTCGCCGTCCTCATCAGCACCAGTGCGGTGCTGGGCCTCAGCTCGTATTGGAAATGTCACGACGCCACCCATCCCGCCGTCTACACGCCGCTGGTAGCGACAGCCCAGTTGATCACGGGCAGCGTCGGCGACTTCACCATGGGCACACAAACCTGTCCAAGCCCCGCCCCGGTCGCACTGTTGGTGGCACGGATCGCGACGCTGTCGGCGATCTTCATTGGTGTGGGCGGGGTCGCGGTCGGCGTGTTCCGTACCCAGGTGGACCGGCTCCGGGCCAACCTCGCCGAGTCCGTCACCGCCTTCGTGGGTATCGACGACGACTCCCAACCGATCATCAGCGCGGTCGCGCGGACGCTGGACCGAGGCAGCACCCTGGTCGTCGTCACCAGCGCCGGTGACGACCGCGCTCAGCGCGCCCGCAGGCAGGGCGCCCGGGTGGTGCTGGTGGACTTCAACACGCCGTCCACCCTCGTATCGCTACGGCTGTGGCGCCACCTGAAACGGCTCTACCTGATGTCGGCCGACCCGGCGACCAACCTGTCCTGGCTGGACCTGATCAGTCGCCAACTTTCCCAGATCGCCCACCAGCAGCGGTTGCCGCTGATCGTGCGCATCGACGACCCATGGCTGGCCGAGGCATGGCGTGACCAGCAGTTCGGCGGTTCCAACACCCGATGGGCGGCCGACGTGATCGGCAAGTACGCGGTGACCGCGAGCAGGCTCCTCGACAACATCCTCGAAGCCGGGACCATACAGCGCGTATTCGTCTGCGGCACTTCGCAACTGACCCTGGCGCTGTGCGCGAACCTGACCCGCCGCGCCCTGGAGCGCGACTTCTATACCGCGCCCGGTAGCACCCCGCTGCCGGCACTCACCCTGGTCGAAAGCGATGCCGGGGAGTACCTGCGGGACCACGAGCTTTACCTTCAGCAAGCCGGGTTCATGTCCGACGGACCGACGATCGACGCGGTGGCGGAGACGCCGACGGCGGCGACCTTGCAGCGCCTGATCGGCGATAGTGACCTCAAAACCACGGCGGCGATCTTGGTCGACCGCCAGGTCTCGACAACCGGGGCGCGGCTGGCCGCCCGCTTTCCTGAAATGGCCGTCTATGCCTGGGATCCCAAGGCGCGCGGCACCGAGGACTCGTTGCAGATCGTCGGCATGTTGCAGTCCTACGGCCTGGCGCTGGACACACGCGAGGGCCAGGTCCAGGATGCGTGGGAACGAGCGGCAAGGCTGATCCACGAGCGATATGTCGCCACGATCAACCCGCAGCGGCCGCGGTCGCCCGCGGCGATGCCGTGGGCCCAGCTCAACGAGTTCTACCGCGGGTCCAACCGACGTCAGGTGCGCAACGCGCTGTGGATGGTGGAACAGATCGCGGGACACACCTGGAACACCTGGGGCAGCCCGCCGGTCCACCTGTCCGGGCGCGTCATGGCCGATTCGCCACCACTGGAACAACTTGCGCTCATGGGTTTCGACCACCACTCGGCGATGAGCATGGCGAAGGCAGAACACGAGGACTGGTGTCGCTATTACCGCCGCAATGGCTGGAAGTACGGTTCGCACCGCGACGACTCCCGCAAGATCCACGACAAGCTGGTCGACTGGTCGCTGGTCGAAAGCAATCCGGATCGGCTCAACGCCGCGGTGCGCAGTTTGGCGGCCACCCTGTGGAGTCTTCGCCAGCTCGGGTACCGGTCGCGTCCGCTGTGGCAAACCTTCACTCGGGTCGGGACGGTGACCGCCGAACAGCACGACACGGCGTGGACGTGGACGTCGGATTCGGGACACACCATGCAGGCCGACGCTGGAGATTGGGCCATACACGAGGACCAAAAGATTTGGTCGGTGCGCGATGACATTTTCCGGGACACCTACGAGCCCGCCGGCGACCGGCAGTGGCGCAGAAAGGGAGTGGTCCAGGCCCGCCCAGCGGACCCGGGCGAGACGATCAACACCCTGGAGGGCCCTACGGTTGCGGCAGAAGGTGACTGGGTTGTGCGAGGCGCCGATGGTGAGCAATGGCCGGTTCCCGGTGACGAGTTCACGCGGCGCTACACCGAATTCCATCCGCCGGCGGATACGCCCGTCCCGGGCGGCCGCGACGAATAAGACTGCCGAAGCACGGCTCGCCAAACAGACCGCCGTCCTGCCCGGCCGGTTTAGATGGCGGGCATGAGGGTATGAGGGAAGCATTGAACACACGTCTACTGGGGAGGTGCGGGATGGTGAACATCGATATCTGCCCCGCGTGCGGCTATCCCACGATCGGCCCCGAACTCTGCGCCTTCTGCCGCCCCGTCGAAGTGTTGACCGGTGACCAAATGTCTGAGCCGGTGCCTTCCGTCAAGCTGCATCGTGGATCGGTGCGGGTGGGAATGCGGCACCCAGACTCCAATCCGACCGCGCAGGCCGGCTAGGGCGGCGCGCACTTGTAACGAATCGGCCCGCCACCCGGGCAGGATGACGGGCCGGCGTTTTCGCGCGGTGGTTACTGCACCGAGGTCGCACCAGGCGGCAAGTTGGCTCGCCGGTCGTAGAAACCATAGTCGGGCTTGGTGTACTGAGTGAGCAGCTTGCCCTTTGCGTCGTACACCGAACAAATTTCGTCACGGTCACTGCCGACTCTTTTCGTGCTGTAGACGCCGCGCACCCCGCCGGCGGCATATGCGCCCGGGTTGGTAATGCAGGACTGCTCGAACGTTTCCGCCGCCTGGGCGGCGGGCGAAAAGGCGATCGCGCTGATGGCGATGGCGCCGGCCGAGAGGGCGATCGTGGCGATTGCCGCAATCCGCGGCGGCCGTGCGGTGGTGGTGATGGTGGTGGTGGTCATGTTCTCTCCTGGTGGGTCGAAGCCGCTCCCGGTGAGCTGCTGTTACAGGTAGGAGCACGACCACACCACAGGGGTGACACTTTTTGGAGTTGACATCGCGGGCGGATCTGCCGCCCGAGCAGGATGACGGGGCGGTTACCGGATGCGCGAGACCAGCCCGGGTGACCATCCAGCCATAGCGAGCGAGCCGTTCACCTGCGTGCAGACCGGGCGCGGGTTTGAGTCCAGCACGGTCTAGCGCATCCTGAATCGCCTGTAACGCAACAGGATCGGCAACTTTACCGTCGAGAACAAACGATGACAATCTCTGTACGAGCGTATCTGCGGCTTGCCGTAATGTGTTGCCCAACATGCTCGCGCGTCTGCGTCGCTTACCGGTTGCCTTACTTCGCGCAGTGCATTCAGGCGTTCTCCTCGCGCGAGGCTTGCATCGCCAAGTTGTTGAGCAGCTGCCGGCCAGCATCAGTGCGTAACTGGGGCAACAGCGCGGAGACGACACCGGCGGCGGTGAGCGCGAGATACACAAGACCGCCAGGCGCCGTCGCTGCGTCGCGGAGTACGTCGTACTCGCCGTTGGTGTTTTCAGAATGCTGTGCCATAGCCATCTGAGCCACCAGCCGGTTATCGCGGTCGAGCTCGACCTCATCGGCCGAAGACGCCAAGGTCAAGGTTTCGCCGATCTCTGCTACTTCGTCCGGTTCGCACAGCTGAGCGACCAGCTGCCACAGGATCGACACGGTCGCGCGGATCAGCTGTGGAAGCCGGCCAGCGGGAACGACTTCGTCGTCGATGATGACGCGCATGCCCGCTTCGTCGCCGCGCTCCCCGTGCTGAATGAGCGCCAACGCCCGGCGGAAATCGGCTGCACACACGCTGGCCTCATTGCTGCTCATCCTGCACCCAACCGCCGTGCCAATATCTGCATATACGCATCCTGCCCGACCTGAGTTCGGCCGGTTCCGGCAAGCGTATTGCTCGCAGCTCGGCGCGCTCCTGATGCGGGCCTCCGGGTGCTCGACGTCGCGCGACTTAGTCAGCCAACCAATCGACTTAGTTTCGGGTCGAGCGCGTGCGTGTTCAGGTTGGGAAGGCGCGGCACAGCCGCGGCGGGCCACTGACGGTGACGTCGCCGGTTCGAAGTACTCAAAGCAATCCGGATCGGCCAACGCCGCGCCGCCGTGGCAGACCTTCCCCCTTGGCCGATGCGCGATGACATTTTCCGGGACACCTACGAGCCGGCCGGCGGCCACACAATGCTTCTTACTAGGCTTCTTACTAGGCTTCTTACTAGCGTCAGTATTCATGTGGCGTAAATGCCATAAGTGACAAACCAGAACCCGAGCAATCAGCAGGCTGACGATCGCCTGTCCACTGAGCACGCTTGTATCTGCCTTTTGTTGGGGCCGGCGTCGCGACCTAGAGCGGAAGCGGGTTGACACTCCACTACGGCGGAAACGGCGGCTCTGCCCCCGGACCCGGCGGCACCGGCGGTCAGGGCGGCACCGGCGGGACGCTGTTCGGCCAGCCCGGCAAGCCAGGCTGACACCAACCCCTCGCTCGCGAGGGAGCGCGTTTGTACGTCGACACGCCGCCGGTTGCGTACAATCATGCACGCTCGGCGCTTCACGGGCATATCAAAATCTGTTGCAGCAGGCGGGTTTTCAGACAACTCGTACAGCGCCAACGGCCTCGGTGTTCAGCATTGCGCAAGCCAAGGCTATCCGGACACTTGGGCTATAGGGGCTTCGGAAAGCGCCGAGACGACGTGGCCGAGTGTGGCGCACGTCTCGGCGTCCGGGAAGTCATTGGCGTTTGCCCGCCCAACCTCCCCGTACCGCCAACCCTTGGTGACGCCGCGCGCAAGAGACCGGCTTTCAGCATTCCATCGGGTTCCTGCGGGAATGGCTCAGCGCGTTCCTGGGCTTCAGCCCGTACGACGCGGGCACGGTGATGGATCTGTCCGGATACGGTGACCCGCGGGTGCATCGGGGTCGTTCGAGCAGTTCGTCCAGGTCAAGCGGGACGGAACCTACGCACTCGATCTCGACGTACTGAGGTTGGCGCCAGCACGCCCGACCCCTGCTCGCGCGATCTACGACCCCCTCGCCCGTCTTTATACGTCCTATGACCGATGGTCTTGGTCGACGGCGTCGACAGGATCTTACTTGCAAGTAAGAACTGGCCATCGGGCCAAACAGTCAAGGAGTTGGGAATGTCGTTTGTGAGCGTGATACCGCAGTTGCTGCAGGATGCGGCGCATGATGTGGCGGGTATTCGTTCGGCGCTGGTCGAAGCCACTGCGACCGCATCGGGACCCACGACTGCGGTAGCGGCTGCGGCTCAGGACGAGGTATCGATCACGATCGCGTCGCTATTCGGCAACTTCGGCCAGGAATTCCAAGTTCTCAGCGCCGAAGCGCAGGCGTTCCACGACCAGTTCGCCAACTTGGTTGCGGCAGGGGCAGGTGCCTACCTGAGCGCCGAAGCCACCAACGCGGAGCAGATTCTACTGGGAGTGACATCGAACGGCCGTGCCGCCTCGGCACCAGCGCTGCTTGACGGGCTCAACAGCTTCGGGGCCAGAGTCGCCGCGCCCTACCAAACGCTCTTCTCGACTACGGACACCAATTTGCAAAGTCTTCGCGATGCGCTCGCGGCCAATCCGGCACCGTTTCTGCGGCAGGTCCTCAGCAACCAGCAGGCGTACGGCCAGACCTTCGCAACCGGGTTCCAAAGTGCAGTGCAAAACCTGCCTGCCGAGTTGGCCAATTTGCCGACCAACATCGGGGCAGCCCTCTTAGGCGCCAACCCGGCGCCTATCCTGCAGCAGCTGGTCGACAGCCAAATCGGATACGCCCAGGTGATCGCCACGTCCCTGCAAAACGCCGGCAACGACTTCATAGCCGGGTTGAACGCCTTCCCGGCTAGCTTGCAGGCCGCGTCCCAGGCCTTCATGGCCGGCGACATCACCGGCGGGCTGCTGCAGATTGCCGGCGGCTTTTTAAACCCCTTGTTCACGGGGTTCAACGCCAGCGTCGACCCCGTTACCAGCCTCATCTCTATAACGCCGGGCGGCGCCGTTGGAGATCTGCTGCCAATCTTCAGCATTCCAGGACAGATGGCGCAGAACTTCACCAATCTGCTACCTGCCGGATCCATTCCGGCAATGGTGTCGCAGAACGCGACCAATGTGATCGCGGCGCTGACGGATGTGTCGCAGACCTTGGATTTGAATACGGGATTTCTCCATGTCGGCTTGCCGTTGGTGCTTGCTCTTGACGCGATAGGGGCGCCGGTCACCACACTGCAAGCGCTGGGATCCAGCGCGAATGCGTTTGTCGGCGCGGTCCAAACCGGTGACGCGCTCGGGGCGGCTGCCGCACTGATTGACGCTCCCGCCGTCGTCGCGAACGGCTTCCTCAATGGCCACGCGACGCTGTCGCTACCAGTGTCGCTCTCGGGAATCGACACGATCACCAATATCCCCCTCGGCGGAATTCTCACTCCGCTCGATGTCACGTCGCTCGCCATCCCAATCCTGGGGCCGGGCGAACTCCCGTTGAGCGGTGCGACGTTTGGGGGTCTCCTTCCCGGCCTGTTGCTCTTCCTGCCCGAACAGCTCGCGGAGGCAATCGGCGCATCCGTTCCCGCCTGACATCAGACGGTGCGGCTCCGCCCGAAGAGGCGAACCAGCATTTGGCATCCCTGCGATAACTCGACCAGATCGCGCGGATTTGGATTTTCGCCGGCGGCTGGTCATTTAGCGGTTTTTCTTTT
This sequence comes from uncultured Actinomycetota bacterium, assembly GCA_963814505.1. Classification (GTDB taxonomy): domain Bacteria; phylum Actinomycetota; class Actinomycetes; order Mycobacteriales; family Mycobacteriaceae; genus Mycobacterium. The sequence continues at coordinate 9,701 of CAWFDM010000026.1, read as the reverse complement.
GGCGTGCGGTCGATTTCGCGCGACGCCCGATCTTGGTGTTGCTCTTGGACCTGGCTTGCTTGGCGAACCTGGCGCGGCGCGCCTTTTGCTTACGGGTTGCCATCGTCGTCCCCTAACCGCGCCCACGCGACGCACCAACAGGGCGGTTTGGGGGCGGAGTGCGACCGTGATACCTGCCCCTTCGGAGGGCGGCGCATTTTCCGGACCAGGCGGTGTCAGGCCGGGACGCCGACTCAGTTCACTTGCACCGCACTGATTTTGGATACGTCCGGCTCCAAAAATTTGTTCGCCGAACCAGGCGGAAAGCAAACCGCTCATGGTCACACCGATATCTGTGTAGCGCTCGGCGCGGTATAACTTGACGAGTTCGTGACTTGAATTGCGACCGCCGCGCCACGCTGGCGCACACCAACACCGAAGGAACGTTGGCGGTAACTTCCGATAATGGGGTAGGTGCCCTCAGCAGGAATACGGCGACGCCCTTGGTGCGCAACATTCCGGTGCTCGCGGAAACCCATAAGATTATTTGGGCTGTTCGGTCCCGATGACGCCACGACGGCCACATCGGGAGCGTTTTATGACTTGCTGCCCAAGTGTCCAATGTCTAGAGATGAGCCTACATCCGTTGGGGCCTAAATGGCACAGTTGTAACTTGATGCCACTCCCCCGCCGGTCGATGGGCGGGGCGGGTCGCCAGCAAACCCGCCAGGCAAGGCCAGATAGCCCATGGATAGCCCAAACGGGGCATCGAATGAGGCAAAAACCACCTTTGACCTGCGCAAACAGCTTGTGGTCCCGGCTGGGATCGAACCAGCGACCTTCCGCGTGTGAAGCGGCAACAATAGCCATTGACCTGCGGTTTATGTGCTTCTGTGCGTCATATGCGGCGCATTGAATTTGGGCTGACGCATTCAGTTGGTCCGGCGATCGGACATAAACCGGACACGGTGACATGCACTCCCGACAGGGAATCCTTCGTCGCCTATCACTCAGTAATGCGCGCCGAGGGCTCCCGGGGAGCAGGTACCCGATGCCCAGCATCACGGGGTCGACTGCGCGCTCGACAGGCCCGACTACGGAGCGACCCACTCCTTGGCCCGAGACAAGCCGAACGGCCAGTCGGAGCGCGGCCGGAGCCGCGGACGCCGGTAGACCGCGAGCGGCCGAGGCCGCCAAGGCCGCAGGGCGCGAGAGCGATAGCGGTCGGTCGGACAGCGGGAGCGGCGTAGGCCGCGCTTCGGCTGGGACTCACGGGCTTGTTATATGTGCCAAAAGTGTCCGCGACACCGCCGAGGGCAGCGTCGATGCGGGGATGTCGGCCGCGGATGCCCTGGGGCTGCGGTTCCCGAGCTCCGACCTGGTGGCCGCCGCGGCGGCATTATTTGAGCCGGCGGAGCCATGGGCACACGGGCGAGACCGCCTCGGCGTGGAACTGCTGACCTGCCCGTGCGGGATACTGTGCTCGGCGGTCTATGACCGGCGGCGGCGCCGCTGGCGACACCTGGACCTGGGTCGATGCCGGCTGTGGCTGGTCTATGAGATCCGCCGAGTGGAGTGTCCGAACTGTGGAGTGCGCACCGGGGAACTGCCCTGGGCGCGACCCGGGGCACGGCATACCCACGATTTCGAGCACATGGTGCTGTGGTTGGCCCAGCGCACCGACCGCACCTCGGTGGCCACCCTGATGCGCTGCGGTTGGGAAACCGTCACCGCGATCATCAACCGGGGGGTTGCCGAGCTGTTCGACATGCGCCGCCCTCTACCGCAACAGAATCCACCCCTGACCAGCACAAAGGCGCCCACGAAAACCCGTGGGGCGCCACACTTATTCGTAGCGTCGCGGCGGTGCTCGCGGCTGACGGTGGCAATGCGCCGCAGGTGCTGCAGCACGACATGGACAACTGCCGACCAGCGGCTATCGTCGATTACGCCCATGGCGCTGGCCAGGCCGCGTCCGCCCCTGAAAGATCCCTTGGCGCTAACACTCGAACGCCTGCCCCCACACTGCCAGGAGCGGGCAGGAGGCGTGACCAGGCACGATAACCGGGCTTTCGGGCTGTAGGGGCCGTATTGGGCGGCGCAACTGTCGTCACGGTTGTCGTCAAAGTTGTCATCAACCATCGCGGGCCGAACTCGCCAGCAATCGGTCCTCGGCATGGCCCCGCCCCCCAAGGTCGAGTCTGTCCAGGCGACGATTCCGCCGGCCGGTTGTCGCCGCGGTTGTCGTCAAACGCTCGAAAGTCTGGACCCCGAAACCGCATTTCCAGTGGTCGAGCTAAGGCCGCACGGACTCAAAGCCTTCGTGCTGTCCGGGGTCTTTTTGGACGCTTCGTCACCGACTTGAGCTGAATTCACTTACGCCCCCAGGTATTCCGGGCGCAGTGACTCGGCCAGTGCAGAAAGCGGCACCTGGATGCTGACGGTTCCGCCGTCCATCGACCAGACGAATCTGTCAAGGGGACTTGGGTTTTCCCGCATTATCGGCGCATCCGGCATATACAGTGCCAGATGGTCGGGCGACAACCCGAAGGCGCGGTAGCTTGCGGTGTAGCCGGGGCCGTTTGGGCCTGGTTGCCACTCCTCAACGGTGAAGGGGTAGGTGTTGGGCGCGTGCGGGGGCAGGGCTGCGTCCAGCGCCGCCGGCAGGAGCGGCGCTGCGGCTGGCGGTATCGCCTTCATCGGATCGACGCCCGGTTTGAACAGGTCGGCAAGGGTGAGCCGGCGTCCTCGGGCCATATCGAAAACGAACGACCGGTAGGCATTGTTGGCCTGAATCCCGAATGGCTCGAAGTTCTCGTGAACGACCAGCGACTGGACCGCACCCGGCCCGGAGTAGAGCCGGTAGTCGCTGGACGCGCTGCTATCCCGCGGAGTGTCGGACCCGGTTTTGCGCCAGCCGTCCATGAGTTGGTGGTAGTAGGCACGCAGGACCGACCCGGATGTCGGGTTGTCGAGCAGAGGCTCGGGCAGGCTGAGCGAGATGAACATCTCTGCCTTGCGGGGCGAAGTGACCAGGGTCGTACAGTGTGTTCCGTCCCAGGTTGCGTTGAGTTCGGTGCAGAATTGCTCGGCTGACGCCTTCGCGACCGGCGGGTTCGCCACCAGTGTCGTCACTGCTCCCAGCACCGCCAGGGCGCCCAAAAGTTTCATACCCCTTACCTTTGCGCTCCGGGCAGCACTACGTTGCTGGCCAGCCACCGGCCTTGCACCTTCTCCATGGTCATCGTGACGGCGGTGACGTCGGACCGTGGGTCGGGAGTGGTCGAGTTGCTGACCGACTGTTTGATAAACAGCAGGACCTCAACCTTGTTGGTGCTGGCGGACTTGACCGCCGACTCGACGACGCTGCCGTGCGTCGTCACCTGGTTGTCGATGAGTAATTTGCGGAGTTGCGAACTGGCTTTGGTGTACCTGTCCTTGAAATCACCGGTTGCGCCGTTGAGGACGTCGGTGACGTTCTGATCGATCGCGTTGGGGTCGGTGCTGGTGAGCGTGACGGCGTAATTCTGGGCCGCATCGAGTGCTTGCCGGGCGGCGACACCCCTCTGGTGTTGCTGAAACAGCAGCCACCCCTCGTAGCCCGCCCCGGCCAGTGCGGCAACGAACACAACGGCAGCGGCCCAGCGGATCGCGGATCTGATCCAGCGGCGTGGCATGGTGGCGGCGTCATCACCCTTGGCCTTGAGGCCTTCTTGTTCATCTTCAGCGCTGGACTCAACGGACTCGTCGTCCCCGTCACTGGCGCCCTCGGCACTGGCCGTCGGTTCGTCCTGACCGGCGGCCTCGACGTCAGCTGGTGCCTCGGCCAACGGTGCCTCGGCCGTAGATTCGCGAATGTCAGTCAATGCAGTATCTTTCGGAGATTTCATACATATCACGCAGCTGGGCTAGATGATTTCGACTTTGCTTGCCAGCCAACGGTTGTCGACCAGCTCCATCGTCATCTGCACCCTGTTGCGGTCGATCCGGGGGCTGGGATTGACGACGTTCGTGACCGATTGGTCGACGAACAGCAGCACTTCGACCTTGGTCTTCGTTGCCGATTTGACCGCCGCGTCGACGACCACGCCCCTGCCCGCCGCTTTGTTGTCGATCAGGACCTGACGAAGTTGCGTGGACCCTTGGCTGTATTCATCCTTGAATTGCCCTGTGGCACCATCGAGTGCCTGTCGGTAGTTCTTGTCGATATCGGTCGCGTCGAGGGTGGTCAATATGACGGCGTAGTTCCGCGCGGCCGCCAGCGCCGCTCCGCCGGCCGCGGCGGTATCGTCGAGCTGTTTGAGCCGCCAGCCCAGAAACGCCGACAACCCCAGGGCCGCGACGAGCACAACACCGACCAGTGCGACTACGACGCGGCGGCGGAGTCCGCCGGCACGCCGGCCGCTCGCGGTTTCGACGTCTTCGCACGTGCCCTCAATGGTCACCTCGGCGGTTTCTTTGATCTCTTTGTCGGATTCGGTTGCAGCCCCGCCGGTGTCGTCAGCGGTCTCGTCTTCCGGTGCGTCGTCGTCGCTGGCCTCGGGTTCCGAGGTGAGTTGCGCTATATCCGGCTCGGCAGGATCGTCTTGCTCAGCGAGCCTGTCGAAAACGTTCTTGGTTTTTGTTCGCTTAGACAATGCGGCTCCAGGCTGGCTTGCTTAGTTCGGTGCCCACGCCGGCAGCGGGGGTCCCGCGTAGGTGGTGGGCAAAGTGTACGGCGGATACGCCGGTGTGACGTCGGTCTGTGCTGTCGGGTCGTACCCGGGTGGCGGGCCGGCGGTGTCGTCACCGGGCGGCCGAGGCGCGTTTTGCGCGCCGCGTATCAGCGCCGCTGGGTCGGGGTTGTTGCAGTAGGTGTAGCGGTAGGGCTCGGGGAAGTCCGCCTGCGAGGGCGGCCGCCGCGGGAGGTTGTAGTCGCAACGGTATTTCGGGTAGGCCTCCACGACACCCCAGAGGCCGCCGTCGTGAAAAACAGTGGATATGTGGTCGAGCAGCGACTCGTGGTCGGGACGCCACAGATCCTGCAGCGCCGGTGTCCGCACGTACAGTAGCTGCGACAGCGTCGTCAGATTCCCCAGCAGCGCCACCATGTTTTCGCGGTTGTCGGCGATGAGGTTGTCGACATCGGCCAATTGACCGCCGCCCCGGTCGACGAGCGTCCGGAACCCGCCGTCCATCTTGTTCACTCCCCACAGGATGTGTTGCAGGTCAACCGAAGTCTGGCGCAGACCGGGGGTGACGTCACTGAGAGTGCCAAACACGACCCGCGTGTTGCGCAGCAGACTCACGGTTTGCGGGAGCACCCCATCCAGCGTGGAGCTCAAGAAAATAGCGCCGTCGAAGATGGCTGCCAGCTTCCGCGGCCCGTCGCGGCCGGGACGGAGTTCACCGAAGAGAGCGGCCAGCTTCTTCGGGTCCAGCTGAGCCAGGGCGCCGTGGCTGTCGTCGATGATCCGCGGCAGAGACATCGGGATCGTAGCCTGGTGTTCGCCGATCACCGTGCCGTCGGTCAAAAACGGCCCGCCGCCGCGCTCCGGCCGGAAGTCAAGATATTGCTCACCGACCGACGATAGGCCCGAAACCCGCACGGGGCTGTCCCGCGGGATCCGTACGTTGGCGTTGATGGTGGCTACCGCCTCCACCCCTTTCTCGGTGAGGTTGACCGAAGCGACGCGGCCGACCGGTATTCCACGCAGCGTGACATCCTGGTTGGCCAACAGCCCGCCCGACTCCGGCAGCAGCACCCGCACCGAGATCATGCTGCGCGTCGGGTTGACCCGCAGACTCCCTATCGCGATATAGGCGGAGGCCACCACCAGAGTGACAGCCAGGCCGATGCAGGACAATAGGATCCGGCGTTTGGCCATCGCCCGGACCAGGTCGACGACCAGTCGCGCGGACCATTCCAGCGGGTTAGGTGACGCCCTCATTGCGGTGCCGCCGGGTTCCATCGCTGTGCCCCGTAAATCCTGTCCAGCAACAGGTTCCACTCGTATCGGAGGCTGCCGACCATCAGATGCCAGTCGGTGCCGTCCGTCCAGTGGAATCCGGGGTCACCGGGATAGTTCTTATCGGGCCACGGCACCAACGCGAGCTTCGCGATATCGACAGTGAAATGCGCCGCCGTCGAGTTGGTGGTGTGCATCATGAGCCCGATCAGCCGGTTGAACGCGTTCAGCGACAGGTTGGGGTCGACGGAGATGTCGTTGAACGCCGCCGCCAGGTGGTCGATGTCAGCGACCATGCTGCGGGTGTCGGTCCCCTGGATGGACGGGAACCGGGAGAGCTGGCGGGTGATGCGTGCCACGCCGTCGGCCAGGTCGGCCAGCCGGGTGGCATTGTCGGCGATAACAGCCATCGCCGGCGCGGTGGCGGCGAGGGACTCGTTGAGCGTGTTCTGGCGTGCGGAAATCGTTGCCGCCAGATCGGCGGTACGTCGCAGCGCGGTATCCAGCTGCCGCGACCGTGCGGTCATTCGGGACAGCAGCGTCTTGCTCTGTTGGAGCAGTGTATTGACCTTCTCGCCGCGTCCGCCCACTGCCCGGCCCATCCCGTTGAGGATCGAACCAGATGACCTACGGTGCCCCCGTTCACCAGCATCGCCATCGAGCTGAGCAGTTCTTCCACGGTCGGGGCGGCCGTGGTGGAAACCAGCGGGATGGTGTCACCGTCATGCAGCAGAGCCGCATCCGGGGCCTGGCGCGGGTCCGGCTTGAGCGCAACGAAGATGTCGCCCAGCGGTGTCGCCGAACGCAGTTCGGCGGTGCTGCCGACATGCAGCGGGACGTCGGCCCTGATCCGCATTTTCACGTACGCGGTGAAGTTCTGCGCCCTGATCGAATCGACTTCGCCGATGTCGCCGCCGTACAGCTTGACCTTCGCCTTGGCCGGCAGGTTCAGCGCGTTGGAGAAGATGGCCGTCAGCGCGTAACTATGGCCTCTGACCCCGGGCGCCGGCAGCGGCAGCTTGTCCAGGCCGGTGGCACAGCCGGCCAACAGCGTGATCAAGCCGGCGGCCAGGCCGCATACCAAACCGCGCCGGATAGCGCCCGGGTATCTCATGGCTTACCGCCGATCCCGTTGCCCATCAGGTCGAGCATTTCGGTCAGACCGAAATCCGGCCCGTAGTCCTTCAGCGTTCCCGTCGCGCACCCGAGCTGTTTGAGGCCCATGAGGTTGCAGATCTCCTTGCCGAACTGACTGTTCAGGACGATCTTGTCGACCAGGAGATGCACGCGAAGGCTGCCGGCGGTGTCGTCGACGATGTTGTACATGTTGTCGACGGCCAGCGGCCCCACGTCGAGGGTTTCCGCCAGTTCCCGGCGATAGTCGGCGATCGACGTGGTGATGCTTCGGGTATCGGCGAACGTGCTCTTGAGCCCCTCGCGGTTGCGTTCCAGCAGCCTGGCCGCTTCGGCGAGGATCTGGTTGGCCTTGGCGCCGGTGCTGCCCGAGCCGAGGTCTTCGTCGGCGAGGATGTCACTGAGTTGGCGGAGGTTGGACCCGAATTGGCGTATCGCGTCGTCGTTGTCGGTGGCCGCCTGCGTCAGCTCCGCGAGGCTGGTGATGATCGCCTGGATGTTCTTTTTGCTGTGGGCGCCTTTGTCGGCGCCGACGCGCAGCGCCTGGGACAGCTTGTCGAGGGTGGTTTTGATGGTGGGCCCAGTGGCGGAGGTTATTTCGGCGCCGAGGTTGACCAGGTCCCCCAGCGGGCCGTGACCGTTGGCGTCGCCGTGCAGGGCCTTGCCCAGCTTGTCGAGCATCGCCAGTGTTCGGTCGAATTCGACCGGCGTGCGGGTACGCCCGAGGCCCAACACGTCGCCGTTCTTCAGCTTCGCGCCGCCGCGGTAGGGGGGTGTGAGCTCGACATGGCGGTCGGTCATCAAGGAGGTTGACACCGTCACGGCCGAACGTCGGCCGGAATGTCGACTCCCTCGTCGATCGCGAGTTTCACCTCCACGTAGCTGTCCTTGGCAACGATGCTGGTCACTTTCCCCACCTGTATTCCCAGCACCGAAACCGCGTTGCCCGTATATAGCCCGACAGCGTCCTCGAACTCCGCGGTGACCGCCATCTGCCGGTGGGTCAGGCGCGGAATCACCACAAATGCCCCGACAGCGACCAGGACGGCCGTGACGGCCAGCGCTACGACGATCACCTTGACCTGTCGGCTCATTGGCAGTCCTTGAAGTACTCGACCAGGTTGAGCTGTTTGGCGCGCCCGCTGAGCGCGCACATCCACGAGTCGACAAAAGGACCGGCCGGGATGCTGAGGTCTACGGCGTTGCCGCTGCCGGTGGCGTTGGCGAGGTTGCGCAGGGCAACGGGCGTCGACTGCAAGATGTTGCGAATCAGCGCGTCGTGATCGGCCATCATCCGGGTGAACTCCCGCACATCGGCCAGCAGCTGGTTGAGTGCCGGCTCGTTGGCCAGGATCGTCTTGGCGCGGCCGATCAGCACGGTGGCGCCGGCGAAGAGCCGCTGAACCGCCGCGCGCCGGGTCGCGATCTCGCGGAGCAGGTCGCGGCCCTGCAGCACCAGCGAGCGGAGATCGGCCCTCTGGTCACGCAGCATCGTCGTCAGCGTTTCGGCATTGGACAGCAGGGTGCCGAGTTGATCGCGCCGATCCGAGATGACAGTGGCAAGCGATTGGAGGTTGTCCAGTGCCTGCGGCAGGGCGGCGGGCAGTCCTTCGAGGCTGCGGTTCAGCGTGGTCACCGATTGCACGATGCGATCGGCATCGACGGACTCGAAAGTGCTCGTCGCGCCCGCGAGGATCCTTTGCAGATCGTAGGGGACCTCCGTGTTGGCCAACGGAATCGTCTGGTGGTCGAGGCCACCAGCGCCGGCCGGGGACAACTCGAAATAGCGGGAACCCAGGATCGTGGTCAGTTTGATGGCGGCCCGGGTGTCACTGCCCAGGTGCACATCGTTGCGGACACTGAACGCGACCAGGACGTGGTCGCCGGCGAGTTTCACGCCCTCGACGGTGCCGACCTGTATTCCCGCGACGGTGACCTGGTTGCCCTCTTGATCTGGGCGGCCTGAGCGAACTCGGCCTGGTAGCGGGTCTTGCCCACGTCGAGGCTGCCGAACAAGAGCACGCCCGCCAACACCGCGCCGATGACGGCCAGCGCGATCGTCCCGAGCCATACTTGTTGTATGACTCGATGGGGCGCTTGAACCGATCGAACCCCTTGAACCGATCGAACCCCTTGAACCGATCAAACATCGTGGCTACCTGCACATCTGGGTGTGTTTAACCTCGTTGCCCGGTGTTGTCCAAGCGACGAAGGCCCGGAACCAGTAGAAAAGGCCGCGCCAGAATGCCAAGTCGATGTCGCACGCGTATATGTTGGCGTAGCTTCCGTCCTGCGTGATCCGGGCAAGGCCCTTGATCAGGAACGGAAAGTTGGCCGCCGCATAAGCAAGCCGCTGCCGACCGTCGTGCAGGCTGTAATCCAAGAAACCGGGTTGCCGGCCGATAAGCTCTTGCAGATCGGCAGTGATGTTGTCGACGATCGTCGCCAGCCGTCCGACCGTCGAGTTGATCGACCCTACGGATGCGACCGATGTCGCCCGACGATCCGCCAGTTCTGCCATCGCACCCCGGGCTTCGCGGATCGTGGTCCGTAAGTTGGTGTTCTGCGCCGCCAGGCTGGTCATCAGCTGGTCCAGGTTGCCGATCAGGTCGCCGAGGACCTGGTCGGGGCCCGCCAATG
>CAWFDM010000025.1:0-223898 GCA_963814505.1 uncultured Actinomycetota bacterium | reverse complement strand
CCGGCGGAACCGGCGGGGCCGGCGGGGCCGGCGGCGCGGGCGCTGCCACCACCCTGGGGGGGACCGGCTTCAACGGCGGGCCCGGAGGTACCGGGGGCAAAGGCGGATCGGCCGGCGCTGGAGGCACCAACGGCAATGGCGGACTGGGCGGCAACGGCGGCGCCGGTAGTGCCGGGGGCGCTGGGTTCACGGGTGTGGGCATTGCCGGCGGCGCCGGCGGCGCCGGCGGTAACGGCGGCAACGCGGGCGCTGGCGGTGCGGCCGGCACCGGTGCCGGTGCAGCGGGCAGCGCGGGTCACGCGGGCACCGGCGGAACCGGCGGCCAGGGTGGCGATGGCGGCGCGGGTGCTGCCATCAACGGCACCGCGGGCGGGACCGGGTTCAACGGCGGGGCCGGTGGTGCCGGCGGCCGAGGCGGGTCCGCCGCGGCCGGTGGCACTAACGGCAATGGCGGTCAAGGCGGCAACGGCGGCGCCGGTGGTAAGGGCGGCAATGGTGCCGCCGGTGTGGGCAGCGACGGTCAGGCCGGCGGGGCGGGCGGCACCGGCGGCAATGGGGGCGCTGGCGGTGCGGCCGGCGCCGGTGGCGGTGCAGCGGGCAGCGCGGGTCAAGGAGGCGTCGGCGGCACCGGCGGCAATGGGGGCACTGGCGGCGCGGGCGCCAACAACACCACCTCAGGCGGGACCGGATTCAACGGCGGGGCTGGAGGCGCCGGCGGCGCGGGCGGCAGCGGCGGCAACACTGCCAGCGGCCAAACCGGAACTCTCGCCGGCGCCGGCGGGTCGGCCGGCAACGGCGGTGCCGGGGGCAACGGCGGTGATGGGGCTGCCGGTGCGGTTATCAACGGTCAGCCCGTCGCCGGCGGCAATGGCGGTGACGCGGGCGCGGGCGGCGCTGGCGGCACAGGCGGACAGCCGGGCAGTGGCGGCACCACCGCGGCGACGGGTGGCAACGGCGGTAACGCGGGCGCTGGCGGCGCGGGTGGCAACGGCGGCGACGGACCTACCACCGAGTACCGGAATGGTTACGCCGGCGGCAACGGCGGTAGCGGGGGCGCTGGCGGCGTGGGCGGCAACAGAGGCGGCTCGGGCGGACTCAGCGGCAACGGCGGCGCAGGAGGCGCAGGAGGTAAGGGCGGCTACGGCGGCATCGGCATTACCGGCGGGGTCGGAGGCAACGGTGGCGACGGCGGCGTGGGCGGTCAGGCCGGCAATTATGGGTCGCAGAACAAGAATGCCAGTGGCGGCAACGGTGGCAACGGCGGGCAGGGCGGCGACGGCGGCCTCCCTTACTTCAGCGGTCAAGCTGGCAACGGTGGAACCGGTGGCAACGGCGGCGACGGCGGCGCCGGCAACCCCGGCGCAGATGGGATTGCGGGCGGCACCGGTAAGGCCGGCACCAATGGCGGCAACAATAACCCAGGCACCGGGGGTGCCGGTGGTCCAGGGGGCGAAGGAGCCCCCTGGAATGGGATCCCTCATTAGCCGGTTGAGGTTGGTCAACCATCCAGCAGAAATCAATGTGCGGGGGATGGAATGCGTCACTTGAGCGATCTTCATCGTCATGCTGATCTTGACCCGCGCGGTCGTCGACCGCGGCGCTCATTTGTTGGCGCTTGTTGCATTCCCCGAGGGGCGTCGTTCGGCCTTTCGGGTGCGCTCTGCAGTCGATCCTCCCGCATTGAACAGCACCGAGTGGATCAGACCACAACCCGTGCTGGTGTCCCGGTTCAAAACAGGCGATCCACGCCGGCATCAAAACCGGCATCATCAGATCCGGTCGCCGGCCCCGGCGCCGTCGTCCACCTCAGCCCGCCTTGTATTCGGGTGTCCTGGTCATTCTCGCGCCGGTCGGCAGCACCATCGCAATGACCGGAAGGCATTGGCAGCAGGGATTTCGCCGCCCTCACTCGGCCAGTAGTCCCTTGGCGATGTGGGTCACCTGGACCTCGTTGCTCCCGGCGTAGATCATCAGCGACTTCGCGTCCCGGGCCAGTTGCTCCACCCGGTACTCGGCCATGTAGCCGTTGCCGCCGAACAGCTGCACGGCCTCCATCGCAACGTCGGTTGCGGCCTCCGACGAGTACAACTTGATCGCCGATGCCTCGGCCAGCGTCAGCGGCTTCCGGGCTTGCTGCCGCTCGATGGTGTGAAACACCATGTTCTGCACGTTCATCCGGGCGATCTCCATTTTGGCCAGCTTGAGCTGGATCAGCTGGAACTGCCCGATGTTCTTGCCCCACAGCGTGCGGGTCTTTGCGTAATCCACGCATAGCCGGTGGCATTCGTTGATGATGCCGAGCGCCATCATCGCGATCCCGATCCGTTCGGCGGCGAAATTGGCGCGGGCGCTGTCGCGGCCGTCCCCGTCGGTGTGCTGTTCGCTCTCGCCGAGCAGCCGATCCGGGCTCAGCCGCACGTTGTCGAAGAACAGCTCGCCGGTCGGCGAAGACATCATGCCCATCTTCTTGAACGGCTTGCCCTGCGTCAGACCCGGCATGCCCGAATCGAGCACGAACACGAGCACCGGCCGGTTGCGCCGATCCACGGTTGAGTCCCGGTCGTCGAGTTTGGCGTAGACCACCAGGACGTCGGCGTACGGCCCGTTGGTGATGAACGTCTTCTGCCCGTTGAGGATGTAGTCCTCGCCATCGCGTTTGACGTGAGTCTTCATGCCACCGAACGCATCCGAACCGGAATCCGGCTCGGTGATGGCCCACGCCGCGATCTTCTTCAGCGTCATCAGGTCGGGCAACCAGCGTTCCTTCTGGGCCAGCGTGCCGCGGCTCATGATGGTCGTCGCTCCCAGACCGAGGCTGACCGTCGCGGTGCTGAGCAATCCGATGCTGACCCCGGCGAGTTCGGACACCAGCACCGCGATCATCGACTGCGGTGCACCGCCCATTCCCAAACCGCCCGCGTCGTCCTCCTTTTCGCCCTCGGCGTGGGTGGCTGAGGAGGAGGCCCCCTCCTGCTTGGCACGCTCGGAGGCCAGCATCTTCTTCACAGATTCGGCGGCCATCACGTCAAGACCGAACTGGCTGAACAGCTTCCGCGCGATCGGATACGGCAACAGCGCGCCCGTTTCCAGTTCGTCGAGGTGCGGGCGAACTTCCTTATCGATGAATTGGCGAACCGTATTCCGGACCATCCGATCGGTGTCGGACCACTCGATCATGACTTATCCACCGGGACCACCGAGCCCGCCGCGCGGTTCAGCGTTCGGCCCGCTGGTAGGCGGTCACGACGGCGGCGCCGCCCAGACCGATGTTGTGTTGCAACGCGGCGGTCACATTGTCCACCTGACGCTTGTCGGCGGTACCACGCAGTTGCCAGGTCAGCTCCGAGCACTGTGCCAGCCCGGTCGCGCCCAGCGGGTGGCCCTTCGAGATCAGCCCGCCCGACGGATTCACCACCCAGCGTCCGCCATAGGTGGTCTGATTGTCGTCGATCAGCTTGGGCGCCTCGCCCTCGCCGCACAGGCCCAGCGCCTCGTAGAGCAGCAGCTCGTTGGCGGAGAAGCAGTCGTGCAGCTCGATCACCTGGAAGTCCTCGGGGCCGAGCCCGGACTGCTGGTAGACCTTCTGGGCCGCTTGCACATTCATGTCGTAGCCGATGATGTTGCGGGCGCTGCCGTCGAAAGTGGACGCGAAGTCGGTGGTCATCGCCTGCCCGACGATCTCCACGGCCTGCCCGGCGAGGTTGTGTTCGGCCACGTAATCCTCGCTGGCCAGCACCACAGCGGCCGAGCCGTCGGAGGTCGGCGAGCACTGCAGTTTGGTGAGCGGGTCGGAGATCATCTTCGCGGCCAGGATGTCGTCCAGGGTGTACTCCTCCTGGAACTGCGCGTACGGGTTGTTCACCGAGTGCTTGTGGTTCTTGAGACCGATCTTCGCGAAGTGCTCCGCGGTGGTGCCGTACTTCTTCATGTGCTCGCGGCCGGCCGCCCCGAACATCCACGGCGCCACCGGAAAATGGAACTCGTCGATTTCGGCCAACGCCTTGACGTGCCTGCCCATCGGCGACTCCCGGTCGTCGGCGCCGCCCTTCAGCGCTCCGGGCTGCATCTTCTCGAATCCCAGCGCCAGCACGCAGTCGGCCAGTCCGCCGCGGATGGCCTGCGCGCCCAGGTACAGCGCCGTGGACCCGGTGGAGCAGTTGTTGTTGACGTTGACGATCGGGATGCCCGTCATGCCGAGTTCGTAGAGGGCGCGCTGCCCGGACGTGGAGTCTCCGGCCACGTAGCCGACGTAGCCCTGCTCGATCTCGGTGTACTCGACCCCGGCGTCCTGCAGCGCTTTGGTGCCGGCCTCCTTGGCCATCTGCGGGTAATCCCAACCCTCGCGGCGGCCCGGCTTCTCGAACTTCGTCATACCGACGCCGACGACGTAAACCTTGTTAGACATAACGCCCCTTCTTGAGCCCCAGGCTTCTTGACACCCGTCTAGTCGGCAGCTTAGCCGTCCGAGGCTTTCGGCCGGAACCCCACGCCTCACGCTGCGTATCTCCACGCGGCTTGCGTAGGCTCAAAACGGTATCCACGACGAAAGCCTTGCAGGGCCGATAGACTCACAGGGACGAAAGACTTACAAAGATGAAGGCAACGGTTACCCCCGAAGCCGCGAACGCCATCGCCGACATCGCCCAGCGCCATGGGCTTTCCAGCGAGGCGGTGCTGGCCATGCTCTTCGCCCTCCGCAACGGTGGCGGAACCATGGCCCAGTTCGACATCCCCGAGCTCGGCGGCTCCGGGCAATGGATGCGGGGCGGGATGACGATGGTCGGCAACATGTTCGACAACGCACTCAAGGCACACGTCGATGCGCTGTGCAACGAGTTGGCACAATTGCTCGCCACCACGACGGTATTTCCCGCCTCGACCCAGGCCTCCGGGGCCGCCCACGCCGGGTTCCCCTCGGCCAACTGGTGGCCGGCCAACCTCGGCGTCCCCAGTGCGGCGGGCGGGCAGAACGATGCGCGCTACGCAATCTTCCCGAGCACTCGGCGACTGGCAATCCAGATCAACGGTGTCACAAAGATTTTTGACACGGGCGAGCACCAAATCGGTGGCGTGCAACAGCAGCAGGGCGGCGGATACGGCTCGGTGAGCTTCACCAGCCAGCTCGGCACCTTTAACGTGTCGAGCTTGCGCGAGCTCGGCGGGCAGCAGGTGGCCGAGACCCCCGCCTCGACGCCGTCCCCGCAGTTTCAGTCCCCGCAGTTTCAGTCCCCGCAGTTTCAGTCCCCGCAGTTTCAGTCCCCGCAGTTTCAGTCGCAGTATCAGTCCCACCCGGCCCCACAATTCGCGCCTCAGACGCCTCAGACGCCTCAGACGCCTCAGGCGCAGGCACCGGCACCCGCCTCTGGCCCGTCCGGGGATCCTGCGGCCATTGTCGCGGCCATCGAGTCGCTCGCCGGGTTGCATGAGCGCGGGATCCTCTCGGACGAGGAGTTCGCCGCTAAGAAGGCCGAGTTGCTGGGCCGGCTCTGAGCCGCTACAGCGTCGCTGGATGGATTACTACCACCGGCTTGGTTCGCGAACCCTCGTCGCGCAGCAGCGCCATCACCCGGCCGTCGGCGCCGCTCGCGGCGTAGACACCCTCGATACCGGCCGCCGAAAGGGGTCGCCCGTGGCTGGTCGCCTCGGCCTCCTCGGCGGTGAGCTCGCGGCGCGGAAACATCAGCAGGCAGGCTTCGTCGAGCGAGAAGCTGAGCCTGGAAGAGGCATCGCACTCCGACAGCTCGTCGAGCGAGGCAGCCTGGTCCAGATCGAAGCGGCCCACCCGGGTGCGGCGCAGCGAGCTCAGGTGCCCGCCCACCCCGAGGGCGGCGCCGAGATCGCGGGCCAGCGCACGGATGTAGGTTCCCGATGAGCAGTCGACTTCCACATCAAGGTCGACGAGCCGGTCTTGGCATCGGACGGCGAGCACGTCGAACCGGTCGATGCGCACCGGCCGGGCTTCGAGGTCGACGGCCCGGCCC
Source organism: uncultured Actinomycetota bacterium (assembly GCA_963814505.1). Lineage (GTDB taxonomy): Bacteria > Actinomycetota > Actinomycetes > Mycobacteriales > Mycobacteriaceae > Mycobacterium. The sequence continues at coordinate 217,917 of CAWFDM010000025.1, read as the reverse complement.
TCGCGGACCAGCCGATAAGCCCGGCGGCCGTCAACCTTGATCGCACTGACCGCCGACGGCACCTGGCTGATATCGCCGCGCAACCCGGCGATGGCGGCGGCGATCGCCTCCTGGGTCACCTGCTCAGCCGAAACCGATTGCAGCAGTTCACCTTCAGCGTCCTCGGTGGTAGTGGTCTGGCCCAGGCGGATGGTGGCGGTGTACGACTTCGACGCCGCGGTGAGCAGGCCGAGGATCTTGGTGGCACGGTCGACGCCGATCACCAGCACGCCGGTGGCCATCGGGTCCAGCGTCCCCGCGTGGCCCACTCTGCGGGTGGAAAAGATCCGACGGCAGCGCGACACCACGTCGTGACTGGTCATTCCGGACGGCTTGTCGACTACGACCAGTCCCGGGCCGATCCCTGGACCAAGGCTCATAGCACGATCGCGGTCAGCACCAATCCGCGGTCGACCGACCACCGCCCGCGCAGCGCGGTCAGCGGCGGGCCCGACAGCGCGGCACCGTCGATCAGTATCTTGGAGACGAACACCCCGATGGTGCCCCCGCCGGCCGGGTCGACGTCGAACACGATGTGGGCGTCCTCGAAACCCAACCAGCGCTTGGTCAACGGAAACCAGGCCTTATATGTTGCTTCCTTGGCGCAGAACAGGACTCGATCCCAATGCAGGCCTTCGGGTAACGCGGCGATTTCGTGGCGCTCCTCGGCAAGGCTGATCGCGTCCAGCACGCCGTCGGGCAACACGTCGTGCGGTTCGGCGTCGATGCCCACCGAGCGCACCGCGGCACTACGCCCCACCACCGCACCGCGGTAGCCCGTGCAGTGGGTGAGGCTGCCCACCACGCCGTCGGGCCAGCACGGTTCTCCCTTGTCGCCCTTGAGGATCGGCACCGGCGGCACGCCGAGCTGACCCAACGCGATCCGGGCGCAGTGCCGGACGGTGATGAATTCGTTGCGCCGCTTGGCAACCGACCTGGCGATCAACGGCTCCTCTTCGGGCAGCGGGGTCAGGCCCGGCGGGTCGGAGTACACCTCGGAAGACGCCAGGGCATCCGCCGGAGCAGCGAGAACCCCCGGCGCTTCGCCGGGCAGCACCGACGACAGCAGCGAGCCCGCCGTCATCGTGACTGCCGCTGCCGAATTCGTTTCCGGAACTGCTCGGCCTGTTTGCGCATCTCGGGTGTGATCACGAAGTGACCCCCGAAGTCATTGAGATAGCCGGGCGCGTACTGGGGATCCGGCAACACCTGGCGCAGCCAGCTGTAGGGCTTGCGGCGCCGCCACTCGCGCGGGTAACCCACCGACACCTCTTCGAACCGGACGTCGTCATACCAGGTCGTGCGCGGAATGTGTAGATGGCCGTACACCGAACAGATGGCGTTGTAGCGGGTGTGCCAGTCGGCGGTCTTGGTGGTTCCGCACCACAGCGAGAATTCCGGGTAGAACAGCGCGTCGCAGGGCTCTCGTACCATCGGGAAGTGGTTGACCAGGACGGTCGGTGTCATCCAGTCGAGTTGTTCGAGACGCGCGCGGGTGCTGGCCAGCCGGTCGCGGCACCAGGCTTCGCGAGTGGGATAGGGCTCCGGTGAGAGCAGGAACTCGTCGGTGGCCACCACGTTGCGCTCCCGCGCGATGGCCATACCCTCGGCTTTGCTGTTGGCGCCGTCGGGCAAGAAGGTGTAGTCGTACAGCAAGAACATCGGCACGATCGTGGCCGGGCCGCCGCGTTCGGTCCACACCGGGAAGGGATGCTCGGGCGTGACCACGCCCATCTCGTCGCACATGTTCACCAGGTACTCATAGCGGGCCCGGCCGAAGATCTGCATCGGGTCGCGGGTGGTGGTCCACAGCTCGTGGTTGCCGGGCACCCAGATCACCTTGGCGAACCGCCGTCGCAGCAGGTCCAGCGTCCAGCGAATCTCGTCGGTGCGTTCGGCGACGTCGCCGGCGACGATCAGCCAATCCTCCGGCGACGACGGGTGCAGGGTTTCGGCCACCGGCTTATTGCCCAGGTGACCGGTGTGCAGGTCGGAGACCGCCCACAGCGTGGGCTGCCCCCCGTCCCTCGACTCCTGCCTTACCACGACTAACCACCCTAGCGACCTGCGAGCACTGGCCCCGATTCTCGCAGCTATTCCGGCGGCCCGCAGGGCCACGCCGCGCGGCGAGTGCCGGCACCGGATTAGAACAAGTGCGGGATTCACTGTGACTGCGTGAGCGCGACTTGTACACTCCCGGCAAGGGACCGCCAAGGGCAGGGGGTGTCATGTTCACCAAGGTGCGCTTGATCGGAGCATTCGGTGCACTGCTCACGGCGGTCGTGGTGGGCTGGCAGTGCGCCCCGCCCGGGCCGACCGGGGGCAAGACCGTCGAGCTGCGGTCGACCGCCCAGCCGATGGAAACCACCATGAAGAGCCCGATCGTGGCGACCACCGACCCGAGCCCGTTCGACCCGTGCCAGGACATCCCATTGGACGCCCTGCAGGGCCTCGGGCTGGCATTCACCCCGCCCGAGCACGAGGACGGGCTGCGCTGCCACTTGGACGCGGGTAACTATCAGATGGCCATCGAGGCGATCATCTGGCGCACCTACGAGAAGTCGCTGCCGCCGGATGCCCTCGAGCTGACGATCCAGGGCCACCGCGCCGCGCAGTACTGGGTCATGAAGCCGACCTATCACAACAGCTTCTGGTTCTTTTCCTGCATGGTGGCCTTCAAGACCAGCTACGGGGTGCTCCAGCAGGCGCTTTACTACTCGACCGTCTACTCCAACCCAGAGGTCGACTGCATGGCCACCAACCTGCAGCGGGCCAACGACCTGGTGCCCTTATACAAGTTTTAGAAGTTCGGCGAAGTTCTAGCCGAAGACGTCGTTGAGCGTGACGGTTTGCAAGTTGGGCTCGCAATGAGGCCCGTCAGCCGGTCATAGCAGTGGGTGATGGCGGGCGAACCTTGAAGCGTTGCGCCGCTTGACCTTTCGAACAAGTCACAGGACCTTCAGATCCGTTTCACAGCGCTCGCTTAACCTGGTAGACGTGAGTACAGCTATCCATCCCGTGGAACCCAGGCTGCGCACCCTTACCAGAGTCAGCGGCTATGCGGCTGGGAGGGTCGCCGACAGGGCGGCCACCCGGCTGCTGGGCCTGCCCCGGGCGACCAGCCGCTACACCGTCAGCCGCGTCCGGGTCCCGATGCGCGACGGCGTCCACCTGGTGGCCGACCACTACACGCCCAGCACGTCGAACCCCGCCGGCACCTTGCTGGTCCGCGGACCCTATGGACGTGGGTTTCCGTTCGCGCTGGTATTCGGCAGGTTGTTTGCCGCCCGCGGCTACCACGTCGTGCTGCAGAGCGTGCGCGGGACGTTCGGTTCCGGTGGCGAGTTCGAGCCGATGGTCAACGAGGCCGCCGACGGCACCGACACGGTGGAGTGGCTGCGTCGGCAGTCCTGGTTCACCGGGCGGTTCGCCACCATCGGCGTCTCGTATCTGGGGTTCACCCAGTGGGCGTTGTTGCAGGATCCGCCGCCGGAACTGGCCGCTGCGGTCATCACCGCGGGTCCACACGACCTGCTGGCCTCCGTGTGGGGTACCGGCGCGTTCGCGGTCAACGACTTCCTGTGCTGGAGCGATCTGGTTGCGCACCAGGAGGACGCGGTTCGCCTTCGGACCGGCATCCGCCAGCTGCAGGCCCCACGCAGGGTCGCGCGTGCGGTCGCCGAGTTGCCGCTGGGTGTGTCGGCCCGGGGGCTGCTCGGCTCGGGTGCGCCGTGGTTCGAATCGTGGGTCGAGAACGGCCTCAACGACCCCTTCTGGGAGCGGATGCGATTCCCCGCCGCGCTGGACCGGGTGCAGGTCCCGGTGCTGCTGCTGGGCGGCTGGCAAGACATCTTCCTGCGGCAGACGGTGCAGCAGTACCGGCATCTGCGCGGCCGTGGCGTCGACGTCGCGATGACGCTCGGGCCCTGGACACACACCCAGCTGCTCACCAAGGGGCTGGCCACCATCGCCCAGGAGTCACTGGACTGGCTGGAAGCCCACCTGGGCGACGCACCCGCCCCGCGCCGGCCCAGCCCGGTCCGTGTGTTCGTCAGCGGGCAGGGCTGGCGCAACCTGTCCGACTGGCCGCCCGCCACCACCGACCACGCGCTGTACTTCCGGCCCGGCGACCACCTGGGTGAGACCGCACCGGCGGCCGGCGCGCCACCGGCAAGGTTTCGCTATGACCCCGCCCGCCCGACACCGACCACTGGCGGTCCGCTGCTGTCCCCGAACGGCGGTTACCGCGACGACAGCCGCCTCGCGGCCCGCGACGACGTGCTCAGCTTCACCAGCGCCACCCTCACCCGCGACCTGTACGTGTACGGGAACCCGGTCATCGAGCTGGCGCACACCTCGGACAATCCCAATGTCGACCTGTTCCTGCGGGTTAGCGAGGTCGACGTCGCCAAGGGTCGGTCCCGCAATGTCAGCGACGGCTACCGTCGGCTCGGCGCGGCGCGAGGGGCCGTGCAAGAGGCCGTGCAAGGGAACGAAACCGTCAGCGTCGAACTCGACGCGATCGCCCACCGCTTCAGCGCCGGCACCCGAATCCGCGTCGTGGTAGCCGGCAGCTGGTTCCCCCGTTACGCGCCCAACCTGGGCACCGAAGAACCGGTCCTGACGGCGCGGCAAACGAAGCCGGCCACCCATGCCGTCCACTTCGGGCGCTCCCGGTTGCTGCTTCCGGTCGGCCCGCCCCACCCGTCAAGCGACCGCGTCGCGGACCCGGGCGGCGATTTGGTTTAGCGCGGCAGTGTCGTGCACCGGGTCGTGCACCGGGTCGTGCACCGGCGCGGCTACGGCCGGCCGCACGGGGAGTTGCACCCAGCTGGTGCAGCCCGCGAACTCGGGGGTGCGGGCCAGGCGCACCGGCTCGACCAACGGAATCACCTGGACGACCAACACGGCCAGTTTGTGCTTGGGCCGGAAGTCGAGCCGGTCGGCGCGCACCGACGCCGCGGTCCAGATGTGCAGATCTTCTATCGCCGCGAGGCCGTCGGGCCGGTTGACCGGCAGTGCGGCAACAACTTTCGCGGCAGCCCGGACCACGAGCCACTCCTCGGTGCTGTCGGCGGCCGCGGCGTCGAGCAAGTCCCGATGTTCGGGCCGGACCCGCTCCGCGTGGCTGTGCGCGACCGTCGGGAACAGCAGGAACTCCTGGGCCGCCATCTCGAACCGCTTTTCGCCGATGCCGCCCTTGCGCAGCAGGATGGTCTGGCGACCGTCCAGCAGGGCGTGCACCGCCGCGCTCCACTCCTTTAGCGCGAGTGTCATTTAGCTTCCGCTAGCTTCCTAGTGGCGAGCCGGGCCACCACCTCGGGCCGGCGCAGCGGCGGGACGGACTTGGGCGGCTGGCGCCGTGGCGGCAGCGCCTCCAGCAACCGCGTGGTGGTGTTCGTGACCTCGGCGACCGCGGCCTCGAAGGCCTCGGCGCTGGCGGCCGAAGGCCGGGTGATGCCGCTGACCTTGCGCACATACTGGCGCGCCGCCGCAGCGATTTCCTCGGCCGTGGCGGTGGGCTGCAGCCCGCGCAGCTCGGTGATGTTTCGGCACATGCCGTCCACGATAGGTGGGCCGCGACGGCCGCGGTGACCGAGCGTGGATTCACCGAGATTGCCGTCACGGCTGTGGTTCGGGGCCCAACCACGACCATGGCGGCAATCTCGACGCGGGCTGGCTACGGTAATCGCATGACCGACGAGATGCTGCTGATCGAAACCGACGACCGGATACGCACGCTGACGCTCAACAGGCCGCAGTCGCGCAATGCACTATCCGCTGCGCTGCGGGATCGGTTTTTCGGTGCCCTATTCGACGCCGAGAGCGACGACGACGTCGACGTCGTCATCCTCACCGGCGCAGATCCGGTGTTCTGCGCCGGACTGGATCTCAAAGAGCTCGGCGGGCAGTCCGCGCTGCCTGACATCTCGCCGCGCTGGCCGCCGATGACCAAGCCGGTGATCGGCGCCATCAACGGCGCCGCGGTCACCGGCGGGCTGGAGCTGGTGCTGTACTGCGACATCGTAATCGCCTCGCAGCAGGCGCGCTTCGCTGACACCCATGCCCGGGTCGGCCTGCTGCCCACCTGGGGGCTCAGCGTGCGGTTGCCGCAGAAGGTTGGTGTGGGCCTGGCCCGGCGGATGAGCCTCACCGGGGACTACCTATCCGCCGCCGATGCGCTGCGTGCCGGGCTGGTCACCGAGGTGGTGCCGCATGACCAACTGCTGGGCACCGCCCGGCAGGTGGCGACCACCATCGTCGGCAACAACCAGAACGCGGTGCGCGCCTTGCTGGCGTCCTATCACCGGATCGACGAGTCGCAGACCGGCGCAGGGCTGTGGCTGGAAGCGATGGCAGCCAAGCAGTTTCGGACCAGCGGTGCTGACATCGCGGCCAACCGCGAGGCCGTGCTGCAACGGGGGCGCTCGCAGGTGCGCTAACCGAATTAAATCGGGTGCGTAACGGCCATCTCAGGGCCATGATTGGACAACATGAAGAGCGTCGGCGGGTACAAGCTGCTCAGCTTCGCCTCGCAGATCGACGACGGCACGATCGAGCAGGCCAAGGAAACCGCCTCGATGCCGTTCGTGCATCCGCATGTGGCGCTGATGCCCGACGCTCACGTGGGTAAGGGCTCCGCGGTGGGGACGGTGATCCCAACGCTGGGTGCGGTGATCCCCGCCGCGGTGGGCGTGGATATCGGCTGCGGCATGATCGCCGCACGAACCAAATACACCAAGGACGACATCGCCGAGCTACCGCTCCGGCAACTGCGGTCCTCCATCGAGTCGGCCATTCCGATGAGCAAGGGGCGCTACAACGATCGGCTGGGCCGATTCGATTTCACCGGGGAGCGGATCGGAGCCCTTGAGCGCCAAGCGGAATCGAGCGGAGTCGATCTCAGGCATGCCCCCAACTGGCGGCTGCAGCTGGGCACCCTCGGCGGCGGCAACCACTTCATCGAGCTGTGCCTCGACAACGACGATCACGTCTGGATGTTCCTGCATTCCGGCAGCCGCGGCGTCGGCAACAAGATCGCCAACCGCCACATCAAGATCGCCCAAAAGCTGATGGCGCAGTTCTGGATCAAGCTGCCGAATGCAGATCTGGCGTACCTGCCGCAGGGCACGCGCGAGTTCACCAGCTACATAACCGAATTGAAGTGGGCCCAGGCCTTCGCGCTGGCCAACCGAGCCGAGATGATGGACCGCTTCCGGCAGGTGCTCGCCGAGCACATGAACGACGATCCCGACGGCATCGAGGTCGACCGGGTGAATTGCCACCATAACTACTCCACGGTGGAACACCATGGGGGCAAGGACGTCTGGATCACCCGCAAGGGCGCGATCAATGCCAACAAGGGTGTGCGCGCAGTCATTCCGGGCAGCATGGGCACCCGCTCCTACATTGTGACCGGGCTCGGGAACAAGGCCGGCTTGTGCAGCGCACCGCACGGCGCCGGCAGGCGCTTCTCACGCACCGAGGCACGCAGGCGGTTCACCGCCGACGACCTCGCCCAGGAGATGCGGGGCATCGAATACCGGCACGGCGAAGCGTGGATCGACGAAATCCCCTCGGCGTACAAGGACATCGACGTGGTGATGGAAGACGCGCGGGAGCTGGTCAGCATCGACTTCGAGCTGCGCCAGATACTCAACGTCAAGGGCGAATGACGGACTCGGCGAGTCAGCCCGCTCCCGGCACCGCCCAGCGCCCGGAGCAGGCCCGCCATCCGACGAAGATCAGCCGCAGCCCCACAAACGCGCTCAGTCCCGACCAGATACCGGCCAGCCCCCAGCCGTAAGCCAACGACAACCAGACCAGCGGCAGAAAGCCGACCAGCGCGCTGACCACGGTGGTGGTGCGCATGTACCCGGCGTCGCCGGCGCCCAGCAGCACCCCGTCGAGCGCGAAAACGATTCCTGCGACTGGCAATTGGGCGACCAGGAACCACCACGGCACGCCGATCGCGGTGAGCACCGATGGATCGCCGGTGAACAGGTGGGGAAGGACCGGGGCACCCGCGCCGAACAGCGCGGCCAGCATCCCCGCCGCCAGAAACGAAAACGCCGTCACCCGCCACGCCACCGATTTCGCGCGCGCGACAGCACCGGCGCCCAGCGCCGCACCGACCAGCGCCTGTGCCGCGATGGCTAGCGAATCAAGAACCAGCGCAAGGAAATTCCATAGTTGCAGGACGACTTGGTGGGCGGCCAGCGCCGCGGCGCCGAACCTGGCGGCCACCGCCGCGGCCGAGACGAAGCACACCTGGAAGGCGAGTGTCCGCACCATCAGGTCACGGGCCATCACCAGTTGGGCGCGCAACACCGTCCGGTCCAGCCGCAGCGGTGCCCGCTCCGCCAGCAACGCGCGCACGAACAACAGCGCCGCCAACCACTGACCCACCGCATTGGCCACGGCCGAGCCGGGCAGCCCGCAGCGCGGAACGCCCAGCCATCCGTAGACCAGCAGCGGGCACAGCAGCGCCGAGAGCCCGAAACCGGCGACCACATAGCGCAGCGGTCGCGCGGTGTCCTGCACGCCGCGCATCCACCCGTTTCCGGCCAGCGAGATCAGGATCGCGGGCGCACCCAGGATCGCGATCCGCAGCCACGGCAACGCCGCGGCGGCGATGTCGGCTCGTGACGCGATCAGCCACACCAGCGGCACCGCCGCGACCTCCACGACCACGACGATCAGCCCACCCAAACCCCACGCCAACCACGTCGCCTGCACCCCTTCGGTGACCGCCGCCGCACGGTCCGCCGCTCCGAAGTGGCGAGCCGAGCGCGCCGTCGTGCCGTAGGACAGGAAGTTCAACTGGGAGCCGAGCAGTCCGAGCACCATGCTGCCGATGGCCAGACCCGCCAGCGGTAACGCCCCCAGCCGGCCCACCACGGCGGTGTCGAACAACAGGTAGAGCGGCTCGGCCGCCAACACGCCCAGCGCAGGCAGCGCCAGCTTCGCGATCTGCCGGCCACCGGCGGGGACGGGTGGATCGTGTTCGGTGCCCGCGTTACTCTCCGGTGGTCAGCCCAGCGCCGCACGCAGTGACGCGACGACGTCATCGATGGACCCAGATATCGAATAGCCGGCGGCCAGCCGATGGCCACCGCCGCCGAACCGGGACGCAACCGCCGCCAGATCCACGTCGGTCTTGGCTCGCATCGACACCGACCACTGTTGCGGGCCAACCTCTTTGAACACCGCGGACACCTCGGCCTGCTGGGTGGTGCGGACGATATCGACGATGCTTTCGACCTCTTCGGGGCGCGAGCTGTCCCAGTCGTGGTGGTCGACGACCGCGTAGACCAGTCCGCGACCGCCGACCGCGTCGGGCAGCAATTTCGCGGAGCCCAGCACGCGCGATAGCAGCGGCAACCACACGAAGGGGTGGCTGTCTATCAGGGTTCGGCTGATCGCCGCGTTGTCCACGCCGATGTCGACCAGCCGGGCCGCCAGCCGGAGGGCACGAGCGCTGGCCCAACGGAACGACCCGGTGTCCGTCGTCAATCCGGCGTAGATGCAATGCGCGACGTCGGTGTCGATCGGTTTCCCCCACGCGTCGAGGAGTTCGGCAACCAACAGGGTGGTGGAATCCGCCGACGGGTCGACGAGGTTCGCGGTACCGAACAAGTCGTTGGAAGCGTGATGGTCGATGACCAGCATTTGCTGGCCCGGACCGAACAAGTCACCCAGGCCGCCGAGCCGTTTGAAACTCGGAACGTCAACGGTCACAATCAAATCCACATCGCGACGCATCGCGTCCGGACCGACCAGCAGATCGCAGCCGGGCAGCGACCGCAACGACTCGGGCAGCGTATCGGGTGCGGCGAAGCTGACCTCGACCTGCTTGCCGACCCTGTCCAGCACCAGGCCCAGGGCCAGTGCGGCGCCGACGGTGTCGGCGTCGGGATGGACGTGGCAGATCACCCCGACCGTGGTCGCCGCCGACAGCAGCTCTGCGGCGCCTGCCGCGTCGACGCGTGACCCCACACGCGAAGGTTCAGTCTTTGGATCGATCGCCGTCACCGGAGTCCTCAACATCGAGCCCGTCAAGTGCGGCGGAATTGAATGGCGCCGCTTCCGACGCGCGGTCGCGGTATGGATCGGACTCCCCCGCCGGCTTGGCACCCACCCGAACCCGCGCCACATCGGCGTCCGCTTCGCGAGCGCGGGCCAGCAGCTCGTCCATCCGCTGCACGCTGTCGGACGTCGTGTCCCGGCTGAAAGCCAGGGTGGGAGTGAAGCGCACCCCCGTCCCCGCCCCGACCTTGGTGCGCAACGTGCCCTTGGCCCGATCCAGCGCCGCGGCGGTGCCGGCGTAATCCGGCTCCGCGTCCAGCGTGGGTCCCATCACCGTGTAGTAGACCGTCGCGTCGTGCAGGTCGGCGGTGACTTTGGCGTCGACGATGGTCACGCCGGCCAGTCCCGGGTCCTTGATCTCATGCTCGATCGCCGAGGCAACGATCGCGGCGATCCGCTTTTCCAGCCGACGCGCCCGACCCTGGTCGACCATCATGATTGCACCGCCTCCTCCTCATCGCTTCGTCCCCCGCAAGCGGGGGGACCCCCACTGCATCGTCACCGGTGGTCAGGCGCGCTCCTTCTGGACGAGCTCGTAGGACTCGATGACGTCACCTTCCTTGATGTCGGAGTAGCCCAGCGTCATACCGCACTCGAAGCCCTCGCGGACCTCGGTGACGTCGTCCTTCTCCCGGCGCAGCGAGGTGATCGTGAGGTTCTCGGAGACCACGATGTTGTCCCGCAGCAGGCGGGCCTTCGCGTTGCGGCGCACCACACCGGAGGTGATCATGCAGCCGGCGATGACACCGACCTTCGAGGACCGGAACAGCGCCCGGATCTCGGCAGTGCCGAGCTGGTTCTCCTCGTAGATCGGCTTGAGCATGCCGCGCAGGGCCTTCTCGATCTCGTCGATCGCCTGGTAGATCACCGAGTAGTAGCGGATCTCCACGCCTTCGCGGTTGGCCAGCTCGGTCGCCTTGCCCTCGGCACGCACGTTGAAGCCGATGATCACCGCGTCCGAGGCCGACGCCAGGTTGACGTTGGTCTCGGTGATGCCGCCGACGCCGCGGTCGATGACCCGCAGGGCCACCTCGTCGTCGACCTCGATGCCCATCAGGGCCTCTTCCAGCGCCTCGACGGTACCGGCGTTGTCGCCCTTGAGGATCAGGTTCAGCTGGCTGGTTTCCTTCAGCGCCGAGTCCAGGTCCTCCAGGCTGATCCGCTTACGGGAACGCGCCGCCATGGCGTTGCGCTTGCGGGCGCTGCGCCGGTCCGCGATCTGGCGGGCGATGCGGTCCTCGTCGACGACCAGGAAGTTGTCACCCGCGCCGGGCACCGACGTGAAGCCGATGACCTGCACGGGCCGCGACGGCAGCGCCGCCTCGATGTCCTCGCCGTGTTCGTCGACCATGCGGCGGACCCGACCATACGCGTCGCCGGCGACCACCGAGTCGCCGACGTGCAACGTGCCGCGCTGGATCAACACGGTCGCCACCGGGCCGCGACCGCGGTCCAGGTGCGCCTCGATGGCCACGCCCTGGGCCTCCATGTCGGGGTTGGCCCGCAGATCCAGGGCGGCGTCGGCGGTCAGGACGACCGCCTCGAGCAGCGACTCGATGTTGGTGCCCTGCTTTGCGGAGATATCGACGAACATCGTGTCCCCGCCGAAATCCTCTGCCACCAAGCCGTATTCGGTGAGCTGCCCGCGAATCTTTGCCGGATCGGCGCCCTCCTTGTCGATCTTGTTCACCGCCACCACGATCGGCACGTCGGCGGCCTGCGCGTGATTGATGGCCTCCACCGTCTGTGGCATCACGCCGTCGTCGGCCGCGACCACCAGGACGGCGATGTCGGTGGCCTTGGCGCCGCGGGCACGCATGGCGGTGAACGCCTCGTGACCCGGGGTGTCGATGAAGGTAATCAGCCGCTCGCTGCCGTCGAGGTCGACACCGACCTGGTAGGCACCGATGTGCTGGGTGATGCCGCCGGCCTCTTCCTCGCGGACGTTGGCCTTGCGGATGGTGTCCAGCAGTCGGGTCTTACCGTGGTCGACGTGGCCCATCACGGTCACCACCGGCGGGCGGGTCTGCAGGTCTTCCTCGCTGCCCTCGTCCTCGCCGTAGGTCAGGTCGAACGATTCCAGCAGCTCGCGGTCTTCGTCCTCGGGGCTGACGACCTGGACGTTGTAGTTCATCTCGCCGCCCAGCAGCTCGAGCGTCTCGTCGCCGACGGACTGGGTCGCCGTCACCATCTCGCCGAGGTTGAACAGCGCCTGCACCAGCGCGGCCGGGTTGGCGTCGATCTTTTCGGCGAAGTCGGACAGCGATGCGCCACGCGCCAATCGGATCGTCTCGCCGTTGCCGTGCGGTAGCCGCACGCCGCCGACGACGGGAGCCTGCATCGAGTCGTATTCCTGGCGCTTCTGCCGCTTGGACTTGCGGCCGCGCCGCGGCGCACCGCCGGGACGGCCGAACGCGCCGGCAGCACCACCGCGCTGCCCGGGACGGCCACCGCCGCCGCCGGGACCGCCGCCGGGGCCGCCGCCGGGGCCACCGCCGCCGCCACCCGGTCGGCCCCGGAAACCTCCGGAACCGCCCGGCGCGGCACCCACACCGCCGCCACCGCCGCGGTAGTTACCGCCGCCCCCATCGGGGCGGCCGCCACCGGGCCCGGCCGGCCGGCCGCCCCCGGGTCGCGGCGCCCCCGAACGTGCCGGACGGGGCTGCCCGCCGGCGCCACCACCCGGACGGGGCGGCATGCTGCCGGGCGAAGCGCCACCCGGACGCGGCGCCCCCGGCCTGGCCGCCCCGGGGCGGGGCGCCGGCGGACGCGGGATGGGCCGGTCGACGGGTTGCGCCGACGAGAACGGGTTGTTGCCGACACGCGGGGGACGCATGCCCGGCTTCGGCATCGGCCCGGGACGCGGGCCGGGAGTCATACCTGCTGTCGGCGCCGGCTGGCCGGGCGGCTGTCCCGGGTTGGGCCCCGGAGCGGGCGCCGACGGCCGGCGTGGGGACGGCGCCGGCGGGGCGGGCGCATCGGCGGCCGGGGCGGCCGCGGAGGCCTGGGAGGCCTGCGCGGACGCATCCGCTGCCGCCGCACCGGAGTCGGCCGCTGTGGGCGCGGCGGTCGCCTTGCCGTTACCCGCCGCCTTTTCGATCGCCTTGTCCAGGGCCGCGTCGAGCGTCTGGTCGAGGCTCTTGTCCAGGACCCGCTCGGGCGCCTTGGCGGCGGCGTTCTCGGGGGCCTTGGCCGGGCCTCTGTCGGCGCCTTTAGCGGCGCCGGGCTTGCTGCCGCCGAACGACTCACGCAGCCGCCGAGCGACCGGCGCCTCCACCGTTGACGATGCGGACTTGACGAATTCGCCCTGTTCATTCAGCCGGGCGAGGACTTCCTTGCTGGTGACACCGAGTTCCTTAGCCAACTCGTGTACGCGGGCCTTACCTGCCACTACATCTCCTGTCTATGAGGCGACAGTCGTGGGCCGCGCCTCGGGTTTAGCTATGACGCATTGTCATCGGGACTTCACGGTGTGCTCATGTTCTTTGCTACCTGTTCTGTTGCCCGTGGAGACCGGGCGCACCCCAAAAACTCGATGTGCTCGACCACCGCGGATGTGTCCGGTGAACCGGCGATGCGCAACGCTTTGCTGAAAGCCCGCCGCCGAACCGCCTGTTGCACGCACTGCGATGCGGGATGCAGCCAGGCACCCCGCCCCGGCAGGCTACTCCGTGTATCAACGATTACGGCGAAATTGCCGTTCCCGGTCGACACAGCCACCACTCGAAGCAGTTCGACAGCCAGCTCTCGCTTTCGGCACCCGACACACGTCCGCACCGGTCCATGCGGGTTTCTGTGCGCCAAGACCGAAGGCTCGCGCTGGATCACGGCTCAGTCTAGCGTCACCGCGAGACTGGTCAGAACCACCCGGACGCGTATCGGCGGGTGGGGCCGTAATCTCCTCCCACACTCCCCGCCGTCAGCGGGCTGCCAACGCGAGTATCTGCCCGGCGGTCAGCCTTATTCCGCCGGGAAATCGGATGCCGGCGCCAGTGCACTGGGACGGCACCGCCGTCCCGTCGACGGACGCGTCGTACTCCGCCGCGCCGCCGGCGACCGTGAGCCGGTGTACGTCGAGCCGCCCGCCGGCACACGTCATGACGAGCCGCTCCCCCCGCACAGACCACAGGCCCCACCCGGAGCTGGCGAGGAAGGGCACTGAGGTATTTGGGGTAGTTGGGGTAGTTGGGGTAGTTGGCGTCTCCGGGCGGCGGAAGGTATAGGCGCCGGCCGGGCCGTCGTGGCCGAACCCGGCCAGCGCCTGCAGCGCCGACCAGCCGGCGAGCGACCGGGCATAGTGGTCGCCGCACTCGATCTCGTTGAACGGGTTGCGCCGCCGCCCGTCGTAACGCGCCCACACGGAGTCCAGCACCGCGCGCCCCTCGTCGTGCAGGCCCTCGCGCCAGCAGTGCGCGGCCACCTGGTACTCCGAGCCGGTCCACACCTCGTCGGCGTAGCGGATCGGCACGGCGGGCCGGCCGCCGTGTGGCCAGGTACACATCACCAGACCCGCGTCGTCGCCGTCGGCGAACACCCGGTACTGGTGGGTGACGTCCCCGAGTCCCCTGAATCCCCGGCGCAGGTTGTGCCGCACCACGGCGGCCAGGGCGGTGCGCACGTGCTCGACGGGCAGCAGATAGCCCAGGTCGAGCTGGTGCGCCCACCACTGCCCGATCAGCTGGTCGGCCAGGCAGCCCGCGCCCCACTGGTAGTCGGGCCACACGTTGGCTTCGTCGCCCGGCGGCAACCGCTGGACGTAGTACTCGCCGGTGAACAGCGCCTCGTCATAGGACCTGCTGGCCTGGTCGAAGGTGGCCCGGTAGGCCGTCGCCGCTTGGTTGTCGTCCAGGAGCAGGGCCATCTGCTCGGCGGCACGCAGCGCGGCCAGCCACAGGGTGCCCATGAACGGGTTGTGCCCGGCGAGATCGATGTCGTGGGTGCTGGGCTGGACGCCGCTGAGCATCCCGGTGCCGTCGACGTTCCAGGTGCGATCGACGTGGCTTAGCAAGCGGGTGAGGCTGGGCCAGTAGCGGCGCAGCCAGTCCCTGTCCGCGCCGCCCGCGCCGGCGCGGTATTCGCGGTAGGCCTTCAGGACAGTGCCGAGCATGCCGTCCAGCGCCGGCTGGTCGGGGCCGCCGATTGGCCGGCCCCACGGCTGCGGTAGGTACACCGGCACGATCACCCGGTGCGGTATGTACCCGGCCGGCGCCTGCATGATCTCGAACTCGGTTTCGCGCATGCTGCGTTCCAGCTCGGGAAACGCCGCGGCGAGCGCCTGCGCGTAGTTCCAGACGTGCGTGCAGTTGAGCGGACAGGAACCGCCGAACTGCCCGGACCACATCACCGTGGAGGCGCCCAGCACCCCCTCGAAGCCGAAGAACCGGCCGTCCGCCGCGCGAAAGCAGGTGGGGCTGCGCACCGTCGCGAGCTGCGCGGCGAAGTGCGTGACGGCGGCGTCGTCCAGGCCGGAACCGGCCAGCGTGGAGGTCCACGTGCGGGTGGCCTCGCGCAGCGGGTGCCAATCGCGGCGCACCCGGTCGAACACGTCCTGCGCGTCGGCGTAGCGGGTGGCGTAGTGGTTGCCCAGCCAGAACCGGGATCGCCCCCACTCCGGCCGATCCGGCCCGAACTGTTCGAAGTTGACGTAGCGGTTGGGGAAATACCAGGTCAGCGCGACCCGGATGAGGCGCTGCCGACCGGGCTGCAGCAGGAACGGGACACCGAGGCCAGCGTTCCAGGTGCTGCCGGCCGGGCTGGCACCGGTCGCCGGTTGGGGGGCGTGTCGCTGCGGGTCGGCGACGCCCGCCGCCATCGCCAGCGCGCCGCTGGCCAGCGGCGTGCCCTGTCTGGAGCGCAGGAAGGTGACGAACTCGTCTGGGTGGCGCCACCGGGTCAAGGCGGCGGCCTGCGGGTCGTCGGCGGCCAGCACCATCTGCCCGGCGCCCGGAGCGTCGTCGGGGAGCGCGCCGTTCTCCAGCACCACGGAGGTCCAGCCCTCGCGCCGCAGCAGCCGATTGGTATTACCGCCGTACCCGGGCGCACGGACGCCGTCGATCGGGGTGATGCCGTCCCAGCCAACGGCGTTCTGCACGGTGGCGCCCAGCGTTCCGTGCAGCGCGTAGTCGCCATGGTTGACCAGCCGGAACGTGAATAGCGCCGCCGGGATGGAGCTGACGTCGACATCCAGCGGTACCAACGGGTTGAACGCCTCCAGCGTGACGTTCAGGGGAAGGCCCGGGTCCAGGTAGCGCACCCGCGCGACCGGGTAGGTGGCGCAGAAGGTGGTGCCGGCCACCCCGGGATGCCGGCCCAGTAGGTCGCGCTGCCAATCGGGCACTACGTCGTCGGTGACCAGCGGGGTATCCGTCGAGTCCCGCGGCGGCGCCTGCAAGATGCGCACCTCGTCCAGCGGCGGCTCCCACCGGCTGACCCGCAGCGCGAAGAACGACCCGGGCAGCGCTCCGGCATGGTTGCCGATGTTGTGTAGCTGCCACTGCCGCAGGCCGCCGTCGGCGCAGATGGCCACGTTGCCGGTGCCGATGCCACCGAGCGGCATGGCCAGGTGGGCGAACTCGGCGCCGTCGCACTCGGCCCCGCGAACGTCGTCGGGCCAGCTCACGTCGGCGGGCGGGTCACGTGGGCGGCCCCATGGGCTCGCCACCCACCTCCAGGTCGCCGGCACTGGGCAGCGGCGGCCGCGGCACCGATGGACGGTCCAGGTAGAAAAACGCGGTGGAGGCGATGTCGTCGTGCAACGGCTGGTAGCGGTGCCGCGACGTCCATCCCAGGGCCTGGATGTCCACGCGCAGGTCGGCGCGGAAGTGGATGGGGTCCATCAGGTGCCAGCGGTACATGCCGAACCGCTGCTGGCTGCGGTACAGCCCGTCCGGGCGGATGACCTGGTGCAACCCGAGGAACGGCGTCGAGTAGACGGTGTATCCCCGCCCGGGCACGTCGAAGTTCCAGGCGCCGCCGAAGTAGTCCTCGGTGCCGGTGCCGCAGATCGTGGGGAACTCGTCGTCGCCGTCGAGGTAGAACTTGACCTCGCCCTCGCCCCACCAGCCGGGGCGGTTGACGCCCCAGGCGAGGTAGGTACCGACGTATTTCCCTTTGCCGCGCACCGTCTCGAGGATGGGGTGCACCGTGCCGGCGGCCAGCGGATTGCTGCGGTGGAACTGGCCGTGCAGGTACCCATCGCCGGCTTGGTCGGTGTTGACGTCGACGTCGATCTCGTAGCTGATCTGGTAGTACACGGTGGCGGCGTGCGGCGCGCGGTTCTCACATGTGAGCCGGGCCTGCCGTGGCACCGGCATCGGCCAGTAGCTGTTCAAGCCGCCGTGCGGGTTGGCCGCGACCGGCACCGAGGAGAGCTGGGCGAACTCACACCAGCCCTGGCCGAAGAAGTCGCCGACCGGTACCTCGATCGCGGGCTGCTGCGCGCCATCCCAGTAAGCCCGCAAGATGAGGCTGCGCCAGTTACCGGGGTGCGTGGTCAGCCAGATGTGCGTGATGAGCGCCGGTCCGTCGATGGCGGCCAACTCGAATGTGCTGTTCGGATCGATGTGGACGCTGGGCGAGATCTTCCAGCCCTGGCCGAGGTGTGCCGCGCAGGCCGCGCCGGTGCCCTCGGTGGCGCGCGCACCGCCGCCCTTGGCCCCGTCGAAGTTCTCCGGGCTGATCGACCGCGATTGCGCACCGCTCAGCCGGGCCAGGGACCGGAAGTCGATCATCCCGCGACCCCCGCCCTGATCCGACTGCCCGGCTTTACCTCACGCCGCTTCGCGGCCCGCATCGTCACCGGGCTAGCGATCGTGTGCCATCCCGTGGCTGGCGCCGTGTTCGGACTGGTTCTCCGGGTGCCCGGGTGAATCTCCGCGGATGTCGATGCGCCAGCCGGTGAGGCGAGCGGCCAGCCGCGCATTCTGGCCCTCTTTGCCGATGGCCAGCGACAACTGGAAGTCGGGCACCACCACGCGAGCGGCCCGGGCGGTCTGGTCGATAACCGACACCGAAACCACCTTCGCCGGCGACAACGCGTTGGCGACGAAGCGGGCCGGGTCCTCGTCGTAGTCGATGATGTCGATCTTCTCCCCGGAAAGCTCGCTCATCACGTTGCGGACCCGCTGGCCCATCGGACCGATGCAGGCGCCCTTGGCGTTCAGGCCGGGAACGCGTGACGCCACCGCGATCTTGGAGCGATGGCCGGCCTCCCGCGCCACCGCGACGATCTCCACCGACCCTTCGGCGATCTCCGGGACCTCCAGCGAGAACAGCTTGCGGACCAGGTTGGGGTGGGTGCGGGACAGGGTGATAACCGGCTCACGGGACCCACGGGTGACACCGACGACATAACAACGCACGCGGTTGCCATGCTCGTAGCTCTCGCCGGGGACCTGTTCCGCCGCCGGGATCACCCCTTCGGAGGCCTTGGTCTCGCTGCCCATCCGGACGACGACCAGACCGCGGGCGTTGGCCCGGTTGTCGCGCTGGATCACGCCCGCGACGATCTCGCCCTCGCGGGTGGAGAACTCTCCGTATGTGCGCTCATTCTCGGCGTCGCGGAATCGCTGCAGCATCACCTGGCGTGCGGTGGTAGCGGCGATCCGGCCAAAGCCCTCGGGAGTGTCGTCCCATTCACTGATGACGTTGCCGTCGTCGTCCACCTCTCGGGCGATGACCCGGACAACGCCGGTTTTGCGATCGATATCGATGCGCGCGTCGATCTGGTGGCCTTGGGTGTGCCGGTATGCGGTAAGCAGCGCCGATTTGATCGTTTCGAGCAACTCGTTGACCGAGATGCCCCGGTCCACTTCGATCGCATGCAACGCGGCCATGTCGATGTTCATGCTGCGGCCCCCGTTCTCTAGGCCTGACCCATGGTCGCCAGTTCCAGCTCCGCTGGTGCTGGCGGCGAAAATTCAACCTGGACAACAGCTTTCACAATCCCGGCCAGGGGGATTTCGCGCACCGCCCAGTCCCGGCCGGCGCGGACCACCAGCGCGATCGTGTCACCGCGCGTCTCGCCGACGCGGCCGGTCAGCCGCGATCCGTCCGACAGCGCCACGTCGACCTTGCGGCCACGGGCGCGGCGGAAGTGCTTCGCACTGGTCAGGGGGCGTTCGACACCGGGCGAACTGACCTCGAGGACATAGCGGTCGCGAACGCTATCCAGGCCGTCCAGTAGGGCCGAGGCGGACTGCGAGAGTGCCGCGATTGTGTCCAGGTCGAGTGCGGTGTCGCCATCGGCGATGACCGTGATCCGCGGCGGGCGGGCCCGCGTATCGATGACGACGTCTTCGATCTCGAAGCCGGCGCGCGCAAACTCTCCACCGAGCAGCTCGAGTACCTGTGTCTGCGAAGGTAGCCCGGGGGTCACGGCGAGCTCCTCATCTTGAGTTGTCCGATCGCGCTAGCTCGCGGTCTGCGAGAACCAACTATTAACGATACGCCAGTAATCGTGAATGACCCTGTGGGATCGACCCTGTGTGATCGGCCGCAACGCCGCCGGTCAGCGTCATGTCGTCGTCCCTGATCGGGCCGGCCGACGTGCCAGTGGCAGGATGTTGCTGTGCCAAGCGCAGTTCCCGTCATCAGCAGGCGCGGTGTGCTCGCCGGCGGTGCCGCTCTGGCTGTGCTCGGGGTTGGCATGTCCGCCTGCAGCGAATCCCCGCCCAAGCCCCCCGCTGTCGAAGAGTTGCTGGGGCCGTTGGAGCAGGCCAGGCGCGATGGTGCGCTGGCTGCGGCGGCCGCCGCAGCGGTCGGCCTGGCGCCGCAGGTCGCCGCCACGCTGACCGAGGTCGCCGGCCAACGCGTCGCGCATGCCAGCGCACTGGACACCGAGATCTCCCGGGCCGCAGGCAAGCTGACATCGTCGACGAATGAGGCGACCAGCGCCAGTCCCAGCCCGACCGGCACGGCGCCGCCACCGCCGCCGCCACCCGTGTCCGACGTGATCGACGCGTTGCGCGCGTCGGCGGAGAATGCCACCCGGCTGGTGGCGACCTCGTCGGGCTACCGGGCGGGGCTGCTCGGCTCGATCGCCGCTTCCTGCACCGCGTCTTACACGGTTGCGCTGGTGCCCGGGGGTCCGTCGGTATGACCTCCGCTGAACCCGGCGCACCCACCCCTGGCGCCACGCCGAAGCGGTCCCCCACCGGCAAGGACGCCGACATCTCCGCGCTGTCCGACGCGCTTGCCATCGAACACTCGACGATCTACGGCTACGGGATCGTGTCCGCGCTATCGCCGCCGAGCGTCAACTCCCTGGTGATCGACGCGCTGCTGCAGCACCGGCAGCGTCGCGACGATGTCATCGCGATGCTGGACGCCCGCAAGGTGACGCCGCCGGTCGCCGCTTCGGGCTACCAGTTGCCGATGCTGGTGGGCAGCGGGGCCGATGCGGCGCGCCTGGCGGTGCGGATGGAGACCGATGGCGCCACGGCGTGGCGCGCGGTCATCGAGCACGCCGATACCGCCGACGACCGCGCGTTCGCCGCGACGGCGCTGACCCAGAGTGCGGTCATGGCCGCCCGATGGAACCGAGCGCTGGGCGCCTGGCCCATCACCGCGGCCTTCCCGGGCGGCAACGAATAGCGAGTAACCGCTGATCTTGGGCTAGCCCGGCGGGCCGGTTTCGCCGGGCTGACCGAACAGCCGCCCCGCCTTGCCTCCGGGACCGCCGTTCCCGGGGAGCCCGGGGCCCCCGCCACCGGCCCCGCCGTTGCCGCCGTTGCCGATCAGCGTGGCGGCGTTACCGCCGTTACCGCCGTTGCCGCCGTGCCCGTTCACTCCGCCGGACCCGCCGGCTCCGCCTGCCCCGCCGATCCCGCCGTTGCCGATCAGCATCGCGCCGGCGCCGCCGTTGCCACCGTTGCCGCCGGTGCCCCCGCCGCCTGTGGCCGACCCGCCGGTCCCGCCCGCCCCGCCGGCCCCGCCGCCGCCGATCAGGATCCCGCCGCCGCCGCCGCTACCACCGGCGCCCCCGCTGCCGGCGATCGTGTTGGAGAACCCGCCGGTCCCGCCGACGCCGCCGAACCCGCCTTTCCCGATCAGCCTGGCGTCGCCTCCGTTACCCCCGGTGCCGCCAAGGCCGCCGCTGGCCCCCCCGCCGGTCCCGCCGGCTCCGCCGGTTCCGCCGTCACCGTAGAGCATCCCGCCGGCGCCGCCGTGACCGCCGGCGCCGCCCTTAGCGCTGGGGGAGCCGCCCGACCCGCCGTCCCCGCCGGCCCCGCCAGTGCCGATCAGGCCGGCGGCGCCACCGACCCCGCCGTTCCCGCCGGCCGCACCGATGCCGCTCACGATCGGACCGCTGCCGCCATGGCCGCCACCGCCGCCGTCGCCGAATAACAGCCCACCGCCGCCCCCGTTGCCACCGTTTCCGACGGCACCAGGCGTGCCGGTGCTCATGGCGACCCCGCCGTTGCCGCCGGTTCCGCCGGCTCCGCCGGCGCCGATCAGCCCGGCCGCGCCGCCGTTGCCGCCGTTCGCGCCGCTCCCGGCGGTAAAGCTGAGCTCGCCGGGGGCCCCGGCGCCGCCGGCCCCGCCGGCCCCGCCGTTGCCGATCAGCCCGGCGTGGCCGCCGTCAGCGCCGGCTGCACCCGACCCGGAGTTGCCGGGGCTGGTTGGGACGGCGCCGGCCCCGCCGGACCCGCCATGGCCGCCGTTGCCGTACAGCAGCCCACCGTTACCTCCGTGACCGCCGGGACTGCCGGACTGCCCGCTGAGGACCGCGGCGTTGCCGCCGTTGCCACCGTCGCCGCCGGCGCCGAGCAGCACGGCGTTGCCGCCGGTGCCGCCGGGTCCGAGGTGGAGGGCCGCAGCGGGGCTGCCGCCGCTACCGCCGTTGCCCGCCAGCACCCCCCCTCTACCGCCGTTACCGCTGGCAGCGGCATCGCCGGCGCCGCCGGCCCCGCCGTCACCGAACAACCCGGCCTTTCCGCCGTCCGTGCCGGGCACCCCGACGGTGGGGCTGGTGTAGCCCTTGCCGCCGTTGCCGAACAGCAACCCGCCGCCCCCGCCGGCCACTCCCGGTGTGGTGCTGTCGGTGCCGTTGCCGATCAGCGGACGCCCGAGCAGCGCCTCGGTCGGCGCATTGATCGCGTTGAGCAGGTCCTGCTGCAGGCTCTGCAAGGGCGCTTGTAGAGGAACGGCGTTGGCGGCCTCGGTGCTCGCGTACGCCGCCGCGCCCGCCCGCATGGCCTGCACGAACTGCTCGTGAAACGCCTCCGCTTGGGCGCTCAGTGCTCGATAAGTTTGCCCGTGCGCGCCGAACAACGCCGCGATCTGCGTCGACACCTCGTCGGCGGCCGCGGCGAACACGGTCGTCGTCGGGCCTGCCGCGGCGGTATTTGCGACGTTGATCGCCGAGCCGATACTCGCCAAATCCGTTGCTGCCGTTGTGAATATCTCCGGAGCCGCGATCACAAATGACATCGGCCGCCTCCCAGCAAACCTTGGCACCCACCCTGTTGCCCGGTCGTCGACGCACCCGACGGCAACTACTGAGCTTACCGCGATACCGGTAACTCACAAGCGATTCACGCCAAAGGCACGAAAAACAGCTAACCGGCCGCTAACCGTTCAAGACCGCCGCGATATCGGTGGCGAGCGAATCGCCGGCGGCCAGTTCGCGGGTGGTGCCGCTGAACCGGTCGCGTAACTCGACCACGCCGTCGGCCCAGCCGCGCCCGACCACGACGATCCAGGGCATGCCGAGCAGTTCGGCGTCCTTGAACTTGACACCGGGCGATGCCTGGCGGTCATCGAGCAGCACCTGGACACCCAACCGATCCAGGTCGGTGGCCAGCGTGGCGGCGCCGGCGCAGGCCTGCGCGTCTTTATTGGCGATCACCAGGTGAACGCCGAACGGTGCAACCTCGGCCGGCCACCGCAGGCCCAGGTCGTCATGGTGCTGCTCGGCGATAACAGCAACCAGCCGCGACACCCCGACGCCGTAGGAGCCCATGGTCAACCGCACCGGCTTACCGTCCTCGCCGAGTACGTCGGCGGTGAAGGCGTCGGTGTATTTGCGACCCAGTGAGAAGATGTGCCCGATCTCGATACCGCGGGCCATGACCAGCGAACCGGCCCCGTCGGGAGATGGATCGCCCTCGCGCACCTCGGCGGCCTCGATGGTGCCGTCGGCGGTGAAGTCCCGGCCGGCCACCAATCCGACGACATGCCGGCCGGGCTCGTCGGCCCCGGTGATCCAGCTGGTGCCGTCCACCACCCGCGGGTCGACAAGGTAACGAACATCGTTGTCCCGCAACGCTTTCGGCCCAATATAGCCCTTGACCAGGAAGGGATACTTGGCGAAGTCAGCGTCGTCCAGCAATGCGTACTCGGCCGGTTCCAACGCCGCCGCGAGCCTCTTGTCGTCGACCTCCCGGTCGCCCGGCACGGCGATGGCCAGCAGCTCCCAGTCCCCGCCCGGCTGGCGGACCTTGACCAGGACGTTCTTCAACGTGTCGGCGGCGGTGACCGTGCGACCCAGCCCGGCCTCGTTTGCCCAGGCCACCAGGGTGGCAATGGTCGGGGTATTACCGGTGTCGTGCACCACCGCGTCGGGCAGTCCGTCGACGGGCAATGTCTCCGGGCGGGCCGTGATGACGGCCTCGACGTTGGCCGCATAACCCGACTCCGGGCAGCGCACGAACGTGTCCTCGCCGATCGGGCTCTCGGCCAAAAACTCTTCCGAGGCACTGCCGCCCATTGCGCCGGACACCGCGGACACGATGACGTAGCGGACCTGCAGCCGATCGAAGATGCGCTGATAGGCCTCCCGGTGCGCGTGGTAGGAGGACTTGAGCCCGGCATTGTCGATATCGAAGGAGTAGGAGTCCTTCATGACGAACTCCCTGGCGCGCAGGATGCCGGCCCGGGGCCGCGCCTCGTCGCGGTACTTGATCTGAATTTGGTAGAGCGTCAGCGGGAAGTCCTTGTAGGAGCTGTATTCGCCCTTGACGGTCAAGGTGAAGAGCTCTTCATGGGTTGGCCCCAGCAGGTAGTCGTTGCCGCGGCGGTCCTTGAGCCGAAACACGCCGTCGCCGTACTCGGTCCACCGATTCGTGGTCTCATACGGTCCGCGCGGCAGCAGGGCGGGGAAAAGAATCTCCTGCCCGCCGATCGCGTTCATCTCTTCGCGGACGACACGTTCGATGTTGCGCAGCACCCGCAGCCCCAGCGGCAGCCAGCTGTATACCCCGGGTGCTATCGCCCGGATGTATCCGGCCCGGATCAGCAGTTTGTGGCTGGGCACTTCGGCGTCGGCGGGATCGTCGCGCAGAGTGCGCAGGAACAGCTCGGACATCCGGGTGATCACAGCGGGCAAGCCTAGCGGCGATCGCAAGCGCGGCGAAGCCGGGCGCAGCGGGTCGCCGCCAGACAGGCTAGCGGCGATCGCAAGCGCGGCGAAGCCGGGCGCAGCGGGTCGCCGCCAGACAGGCTAGCGGCGATCGCAAGCGCGGCGAAGCCGGGCGCAGCGGGTCGCCGCCAGACAGGCTAGCGGCGATCGCAAGCGCGGCGAAGCCGGGCGCAGCGGGTCGCCGCCAGACAGGCTAGCGGCGATCGCAAGCGCGGCGAAGCCGGCTCCTACCCGCCGGGTGTGCCGGCCAGGCCGCCTACGCCGCCGACGCCGTTAGAGCCCGTGGAACCGCCCTTGCCCACCGTGCCGCCGTGGGGATTACCGGCGCCACCGGCCGCGCCGCCCCCGCCGAACGCGCCGCCGGCACCACCTGCGCCGCCGAATCCGCCGCTGCCGACATAGCCGAGCGCACCCGGGGCGCCGCCGGCACCGCCGGCGCCGCCATTGCCGCCGCTACCGCCATTGCCGCCGGGACCGCCGTTACCACCGTTACCGGCAGAACCCCCCGTAGCGGCGGCGCTGTTACCGGCGTCGCCGCCGTTGGCGCCCGCACCGCCGATGCTGCCGGCACCGCCGACGCCGCCGGCACCGCCGCCACCGCCGACCCCACCGTTGCCGATCAACCCGGCGTTACCGCCGTGGCCGCCGGCGCCCCCGTGACCGCCGCCACCGCCGCCGGACCCGGCTCCCCCGGCGCCGCCGATGCCACCGCTGCCGTTCAGGCCGCTGGAGCTGCCGCCGGCCCCGCCGTTGGCGCCGAGGCCACCGTTACCCGCCGGGGCGCCTATGCCGCCGGTGCCGCCGGCTCCCCCGGCACCGCCGTTGCCGCCGTTCCCCAAAAGCATGCCGGCGTTCCCGCCGTCCCCGCCGACCCCGGCCGCGCCTCCGGTAGCGGTCACGGCGGGCGCCGGGGTGCCGGGACCACCGTCTCCGCCGTTGCCGCCGGCGCCACCCTGGCCGGACGCGGTGAGCACGCTGCCGCCGACGGCGCCGTCGCCACCGTTGCCGCCGATGCCTCCGTTGGCGCCGTTACCACCGGCACCTCCGTTTGCCGTGCCCGAGGAGCTGCTGGCCGAACCGCCCGCGCCGCCGTCACCGCCGGGAGCACCGAGTCCCCCGGCGCCGCCGTTACCGCCGGCACCGGCCGACACCGTGCCTGACCCGCTGCTGGTCGCCGAGCCACCGGTACCGCCGTTGCCGCCGGATGCGGAGATACCGCCCTCACCGCCACTGCCGCCTGGGCCGGCGGTAACTGTTGCGCCGCCAGTGTTGGTGCCGCTACCGCCGTTGCCGCCGTTACCGCCGCCGACGTCCCCCAATGTGCTGTCCGCGCCTTTATCTGCGGCGGTGCCGTTACCCGGATTGTTGCTCGTGCCGACGGCGCCCTGACCAGGGTGGCTGGCGTTGGGGTCGTAAGTGGCGTTGGTGCCGTTGGCGCCCTGGCCACCGGCCCCACCGATCCCGCCGTCCCCGCCGCTGCCGAGGTACATGGCGCTCCCGCCGGTCCCGCCGTGGCCGCCGGCCGCCGCGGGATTGCCGGGCAGCGCTACGCCGCCGGCCCCGCCGGCGCCGCCGTCGCCACCGTTCCCGTACACCAGCCCACCGGTGCCACCATTAGCGCCGACGCCGCCGGGCAAGCCGACCCCGCCCGCGCCGCCGGCGCCGCCGGAACCCCAGTATTGGGCATTCCCACCGACGCCGCCGTTGGCGGCGATCCCGCTGGTGTTGGCGCCGCCGGCGCCGCCGGCGCCACCGTCGCCGAGCAGCCCGCCAGCCCCGCCGGCTCCGCCGACGCCGGCGAACCCGGTGGAGTTCGCACCGCCGGCGCCGCCGGCGCCACCGTTGCCCATCCCCCAGCCGGCACCGCCGGCCCCACCGGCCGCGCCGAGCCCGCCGGTACCCCCAGTGCCGCCCTGGCCGATGAACCCGGCCTCCCCGCCGGCCCCACCGAATGCGCCGAGCCCGCCGGTTCCCCCGCTACCACCGGTACCGAATAACAGCCCGCCGCTCCCGCCGTTGCCGCCGGCGACTCCAGGGCTTGTGCTGTTGAAGCCGTTGCCACCGTTGCCGAATAAAATTCCGCCGTCGCCCCCGTTGGGGCTATTAACGGTACCGTCCGCGCCATTGCCGAACAGCGGGCGCCCCGTCAGCGACTGGACGGGGTTATTCACCGCGGCGAGCATGCTTTGCATCGGATTGGCGTTGGCGGCCTCGGTGCCCGCATACGCGGCGGCGCCCGCGTTCAAGGTTTGCGCGAACTGGTCGTGGAATTGCCTGAGCTCGGCGCTGACTTCCTGGTAGCCCTCCGCATGCTGGTTGAACAGCGCCGTGATGGCCGCCGAAACCTCATCGATACCGGCGGCCAGCACCCCGGTGGTCGGGGCAGCCACGGTCGCGCGCGCCGCTTCCAACGCCGAACCGATGCCGTTCAAGTCAGAGGTTGCCGCGGTTAACGCCTCGGGCGCGGCGAATACAAATGACATGGTCACCCCAGTCAGCCGGTGTAGCCGGTGTCACATGCACCGGCACGCGCGTATCGTAACGCGGCCCTTGTTCACATAATGGGGGTTCGCGACAAAATGTTGGCTATTGCTTCGACCTGGAGTTGGCGCCGGGAGTCCGACGTCACCGAAGCCGACGACGGGGGCTACAGCTCCCCCGCGTCGATCGCTTCCTTGACCTCCTGCGCGTGCGCGACCTGCTCCGGGGTGTACCCGATGAACAGCGCCGCACCGCCGACGATGATGGCCGCTCCGGCCACCCACAACAGGCCGTAGGTGTACCCATGGTCGAGCGCTCGCAACTGGACGTCGTTCATGATCTTGACGGGACCGGTGGTGCCGCCCAGGTACAGCGTGCGCGAGGTGATCACGGCCTGAATGACGGCCAGCACCAGCGGTCCGCCCAGGCTCTGCAGCATCAGCGTGACCGCGGATACCGGGCCGATCCGATCGAAACCCACCCCGGCGATCGCGGAGAGCGTCAGCGGGACGACCACCATGCCAATGCCGATGCCGCCGACAACGATGGGAACCACCAGGTTGGGGAAGTAGGGCACGCCACGGTGCATGAACGCCCAGCCGTAGAGCATCGCGCCGATCAGCAGCAATCCACCGCCGATCGTCAACACCCGCGGCGACAGGAACGACACCAGCTGCGAGGAGACGCCCAGGCCGATTCCCATCGCGATGACGAAGGGGATGAAGCCGACACCCGCGCGCAGCGCGCTGTAACCCAAGATGTCCTGCACGTACAGGCCGATGGACACGGTCAGACTGAACATGACGCCGCCGGCCAGGAAAATCGAAATGAACGTGGCGAGCCGGTTGCGGTCCTGGAACAGGTCGAACGGCACCACGGGGTTTTCGGCTGTCCGCTCGACGATGGCGAACGCGATGGCGGCCCCGAGGGCCACCACGCCCGAACCGATGGTGGTGACCGAAAGCCAGCCCCTTTCCGGACCTATCGAGAAGGTGAAGACGGCGGCGGTGCAGGCCAGCGTGCCTAGCATGGCACCGGCAGCGTCGAGCTTCATCCGTTCGCGATTGGTTTCCCGCAGCGCGGTGCGGGCCAAGTAGATCATCACCAGCCCGATCGGCACGTTCACCATGAACGCCAGCCGCCAGGACACTTCGGTCAGCGCCCCGCCGACCACCAGGCCCATCACCGAACCGATCGCTGTCATCGCGGCGAACACCGCCGTCGCGGCGTTACGCGCCGGTCCCTTAGAGAAGGTGGTCGCCACCAGCGCGAGACCGGTCGGCGACGCGATGGCCGACCCGATGCCCTGCAGAAGCCGAGCGATCACCATCGTCGGCTCGTCCCAGGCCACGGCGCACAGCACCGAGGAGATGGTGAACAGCGCGACGCCGACGATGAAGGTGCGCTTGCGTCCGATGGTGTCGCCGAGGCGCCCGCCGAGCAGCATCAGCCCGCCGAAGGTCAGCACGTACGCGGTGATCACCCAGCTGCGGCCGGCGTCGGAGAGACCCAGCTCGTTCTGAATCTTAGGAAGCGCGACGATCGCGACCGTGCTGTCCATGGTCGCCAGCAGCTGCATACCACCGATGGCGATGACCGCGGCGATGAAGCGATAAGACGGCAGCCAAGTCGGATAATACCTGCTCACACGTGCTGAGGCGGTCTCCTCCGAGCGCATCTCGCGCTTCGGGGCCGGACGATCGGGGCGCGTCGAAGCCCAGTCCTGGGCGGCGCGCTCTGTGTCGTTGAGAGCCGTCATGGTTGGTTACCTTACAGTAATCTTAAGAAACGTTTAAGCGCCGAAAGCCGCGACCGCCCCGATGACGATGATCGCGGGAGGTCGAATCCCCTCCGCTCGGACCTTGTCCGGCGTGTCGACAAGGGTCGCCCGCAACGTCTGCTGAGCCGCCGTCGATCCGTGTTGAACCACGAGCACCGGCGTATCCGCAGGTCGGCCGCCTTTCAGTAACGCATCGACGAAAAGTTCGATGCGTTCGACCGCCATCAGCAAAACAATCGTGCCCGACATCGCAGCCAGTGCATTCCAATTCACTAACGATTCGGGGTGATCGGGCGCAATGTGGCCGCTGACCACTACAAACTCGTGATTTATGGCGCGGTGAGTGACCGGAACGCCCACTAACGCCGGAACAGCTATGGCACTTGTCACACCTGGCACCACGGTCACCGGAACCCCCGCGTCGGTGCATGCCAGGACTTCCTCGTACCCGCGTGCGAACACGAAGGGGTCGCCTCCCTTGAGCCGGACCACAAACTTGCCGGACCGCGCCCGTTCGATCATGACCGCGTTGATGGCGTCCTGGGCCATGGCCTTGCCGTACGGGATCTTGGCGGCGTCGATGACTTCCACGTGCGGCGGCAGCTCGGCGAGCAGTTCGGGCGGCGCGAGCCGGTCGGCGACCACGACATCGGCCTGAGCCAGCAGACGGCGGCCGCGGACGGTGATCAGCTCTGGATCGCCAGGGCCGCCGCCGATCAGCGCAACCCCGCCAGGCAGGACGTCAGAACTCTCTGCGGTAATTAGGCCTTGTTGGAGAGCCTCGCGGATGGCCGAGCGGATCGCCGCCGACCGGCGGTGTTCGCCGCCGGCCAGCACGCCTACCGACAACCCCGCGTAGCTGAACGACGCCGGGGTGACCGCGGTCCCCTCGACGGCGATGTCGGCGCGGACGCAGAAGATGCGGCGGCGGTAAGCCTCGGCGACGACGGCTGCGTTCACGTGTGGGTCATCGGTGGCCGCGATCGCGTACCAGGCTTCGTCGAGATCGCCGTCGCGGTATTCGCGCACGGACAGAGTGATTCCGTTCATCGCCTCGACGGCACGGGTGGCGTTGCGGGAGATGACGTGCACATCGGCGCCGCTGGCGATGAGCAGGGGTAGCCGGCGCTGGGCGACAGTGCCCCCGCCGACCACGACGACCTTTTTGCCGGCCAGCCGCAATCCGACCAGGTACGGGTTCTCGGTCACCGAGCCGAGCCTAGTGTCGACCGCCAGCCCGGCGGTCACGCCGGGTGCAGCGGGTCGACACTAAATATGTCCAGTGTCGACCGCCAGCCCGGCGGTCACGCCGGGTGCAGCGGGTCGACACTCGATATGTCCAGTGTCGACCGCCAGCCCGGCGGTCACGCCGGGTGCAGCGGGTCGACACTCGATATGTCCAGTGCCCGCACTTCATACGACGGGTTGACACCGCATATAACGTGACCGCATGCCTTCCCTCGACGTCAGAGGCGAAGAACTCGCATGATCCACGACCTGTGGCTCCGTTGGGTCGTCACCGGGCTATCGGTGCTGACCGCGGCCGAATGGATAAACGTCATCGTCACCCGACGCCGATCGTGGATCTTGGTTGTCAGCTACGGATTGCATCTCGTCATGGCGATCGCCATGGCGGTAATGGTGTGGCCCTGGGGCGCGCAATTGCCCACGACGGGACCTGCGATCTTCTTCCTGCTCGCGAGCGTCTGGTTCGTGACCCTGGCGATTATTTGGGCGCGAACGAACTCACACCGGGCATTGCGCGCGTATCACGGCCTGATGATGCTGGCGATGGCCTGGATGTACGCCGTGATGAACGGGCACATCCTTCCCGGCCAATCGGGCTCGGGGCAGCACACCGAGACGCCGAGCACGTCGATGCCGGGCATGGATATGGGCCCGACGGACATGAACATGACTGAGAGCGGCGGGTCGCCCGGATGGATCACTGCCGGGAACTGGTTCTGGTTTGCGGGCTTTGCGGTTGCGGCCGTCGTGTGCGCATACATAGCTGTGGCAAAGCGGCGGAAATCAGCGAAGATCCGATGGCCCGGGTTGCTGTACCGCACTAGTCAGGCGATGATGGCCACCGCGATGGCTATCACGTTCAGCTGCATGCTTTTTCGGGTCTAGTCCGTGCCTGAAAACGATTCGGGTGTTGTGCCTGAGGCTTGGGAATGTTGCGGGGTTAATCCCTTGTGTCACTTTAGCTTCGGTGGTCACAACGCGGCGATTCTTGTCGGTGGCCCTTCGTAACATCTGAGGCATGGGTGCGAGCAGTCGTGAGGAGATCGTCGAGGTTTTCGACGCGCTCGACGCCGACCTGAAACGCATGCGCGGCTTGACCTTTGACGTGTTGACCACCCCGGAAAGATTGCGGGCCCTCGAACGCCTAGAACGCATGGCACGCCAACTGCGCGCCCCCCAACACCCATTGATCAACCAACTCGACGCCCAAGCCAGCCCCGAAGAACTCGGCGGCACGCTGCGCTGCGCGCTGGCCGACCGGCTACGCATCACCAAGGCCGAAGCCGGACGGCGCATCGACGAAGCCGAAGACCTCGGGGAACGCCAGGCACTGACCGGGGAGCCGCTGGAGCCGCAGTTGCCCGCGACCGCGACCGCTCAACGCGACGGCGAGATCGGCGAGGGGCACATCAAGGTGATCCGCAGCTTCTTCGCCCACCTGCCCACCGAGGTCGACCTGCCCACCCGGGAGGCCGCCGAGGCCGATCTGGCCGAGCAGGCCCGCGGGTATCGCCCCGATGAATTGGCCAAATACGCCCAGCGGGTCATGGACTGGCTCAACCCCGATGGGGACTTCAGCGATGAGCAGCGTGCCCGCAAGCGCGGCATCATCATCGGCCGCCAGGAATACGACAAGATGTCGCGGATCAGCGGTTACCTGACCCCCGACTTGCGCGCCGCGCTCGAGTCGGTGGCCCCCGCAAGCGGGAGGTACCCCCAGGCCAAATTGGCCGCCCCCGGCGCCTGCAACCCCGACGACGAAAAGCCCGTCGTCGACCAGACACCCGATGCCGACGCGGTGCGGCGCGACACCCGCAGCCAGGCCCAGCGGAATCATGACGGGCTGCTGGCCGGGTTGCGGGCCTTGGTGGCCTCAGGGAAGCTGGGCCAGCACAATGGGCTGCCGGTGTCGATCGTGGTCACCACCACATTGAAGGATCTGCAAGCCGCCGCGGGCTACGGCCTGACCGGTGGCGGCAGCTGGGTGCCGATGAAAGATCTGATCCGCATGGCCAGCCATGCGCACCATTACTTGGCCATTTTCGATGAGAGTAAGGCCCTGGCGCTGCATCACACGAAAAGGCTGGCGTCCCCGGCGCAGCGGATTGTGTTGTATGCCAAGGATCGTGGCTGCAGCAAGCCGGGCTGTGATGCACCGGCCTATCACAGCCAGGTCCACCATGTCGAGGGGTGGGCGGGCACGCGGTGCACCGATATCGACACGCTCACCTTGGCCTGCGGGCCCCACAACCGCCTCGTCGAAGAAAAAGGCTGGATTACCCGCAAGAACGCCAAAGGCGAGACCAAGTGGCTACCGCCGGCGCACCTGGACCGCGGACAGCCACGAACGAATCGTTATCACCACCCCGAACGATTCCTCCGCGACAGCGACGACGACGAACCCGCTTGACGCAACAACACCAAAGCCGTGTCGTCCTCACGCGCACCGGCCCCTGGGCGAACGCGCGTCTTCGACGTCCCTGGGTGCCCTAACCCACCAAACCGGGCCGACCGCCCGTGGCGCGTGCGACGAAGCGCCCCACCGCATCCGGCGCCGCGGCCGGATGAGTGTGCAGGTAGGACGCATGCACGCCGGCGTGCACGACGCCGTCTCGCACGGTGCCCACCTGTTCACCTCTGTACACCCACGCCGGCTGGTAGCTATCGGTGAAGGTGACTGCGGTTCGGTGGAATTCGTGCCCGACCACCCGCTGGCCAACGCAATACAGCGAAGAATCGGCCACGGCGACGGCGTCGCGATATCCCAATGTGAGGTGCGGGGTGAACCGCGCCGACCCGGCCAGCACTCCGCACATCGGGTAACCGCTGAGTTCGGACACCAGGTATATCAGCCCAGCGCATTCGGCGTGGACCGGTGCGCCGGCGGCGGCCAGTTCCTTGATCTGCCCGCGCACTGCATCGTTGGCGGACAGGTCCGCGGTGAACTGCTCAGGAAAACCGCCGGGCAGCAGCACCGCGTTCGCGCCGTCGGGGAGCGAGTCGATCAGTGGATCGAACTCGACCACTTCTGCGCCCGCGGCCCGCAGCAGCTCAGCGTGTTCGGAGTAACCGAAGCTGAATGCCTTGCCCGCTGCCATTGCCACGATGGCGTGCCCACCTGGCGCCTCCCCCACCGCTGCCGTTGGATCCCACGGCGGGTCGGCGACCCGACACCCGGCGGCCGTAAATACTGCGGCCAGGTCCACATGGCGGGCGATCAGAACGGTCATAGCCTCGACCGCGGCGCGCGCACGGCGGCCATACTCGACAGCGGTCACAAGTCCCAGATGCCTTGTCGGCAGCTCCAATTCAGCGGCGCGCGGAATGGCGCCCAGCACCGTGGCACCGGCCTGTTCGCACGCCTGTCGCAGCACTTGCTCATGTCTGGCCGACCCGACTCGGTTGAGGATGACACCGGCGATCCGGGTTGCGGCGTCGAACGTTGAAAAGCCGTGCAACAGTGCGGCAATACTGTGGCTTTGGCCGCGCGCGTCGACCACCAGGATCACCGGGGCACCCAGTAGACCGGCGACGTGTGCGGTGGACCCCGCGGCCGGCATGCTGGTGGCGTGTGCGATGCGTCCGTCGAACAGGCCCATCACGCCTTCGATCACGGCGATGTCGGCACCAGCGGCGCCGTGGGCGTACAGCGGGCCGATGAGCCGCTCCCCCACCAACACCGGGTCGAGGTTGCGGCCGGGCCGCCCGGCGGCCAGTGCGTGGTAGCCGGGGTCAATGAAGTCCGGGCCGACTTTGAACGGCGCGACCCTATGGCCCGCCTGCCGCAACGCTCCGATCAAACCCGTTGCGATCGTGGTCTTTCCGCCGCCCGACGCGGGGGCGGCGACAACTACGGCGGGGACACCGGTCACTTCGTGAGCCAATACGACCAGCGTGCACACAATGACACGCCACACGGCGTGTCATTGTGCAGATGCGCACACTCGCGAGTGGCCAAAAGTCCGCTGCTCACCACTCGATGCCCTTCTGGCCCTTGCGCCCTTGGTCCATCGGGTGCTTGACCTTCGTCATTTCGGTAACCAGATCCGCGGCGTCCACCAATTTCTGTGGAGCATCGCGTCCCGTGATCACCACATGCTGGTGGCCCGGCCGGGCCAGCAGCACCTCCATCACCTCGTCGACGTCGACCCAGCCCCAGTTGAGCGGATAGGTGAATTCGTCGAGAACATAGAAGTCGTGGCGTTGCGTCGCGAGCCGCCGGGCGATCTCGGCCCAGCCGTCGGCCGCGGCCGCGGCGGGATCGGGTTCGCTGCCGGCCTTGCGCGACTTACGCGTCCAGGACCAGCCCGCACCCATCTTGTGCCATTCCACCGATGCACCGACCCCGTTCTGGTCGTGCAACTCGCCGAGTTGGCGAAAAGCCGCCTCCTCGCCCACCTTCCACTTGGCGCTCTTGACGAATTGGAAGACCGCCACATCCAGGCCGACGTTCCACGCCCGCAACGCCATTCCGAAAGCTGCCGTCGACTTGCCCTTGCCGTCGCCGGTATGTACCGCCAGCACCGGCGTGTTGCGCCGGGCCCGCGTCGTCAGGCCATCATCGGGGACTTGCAGTGGCTTTCCTTGTGGCATGAGCGCATATCTCCCGTGTGCTCAGGCCACGCTGCGCACGGCCCGCATCAGGTAGTCGGCGTGCAACTGCTCCAACCGCACGACCGGGGCACCCAGCTGGCGAGCCAACTGCCCGGCCAACCCAAGACGCACATACGACGTTTCGCAGTCCACGACTACCGCGGCCGCACCTTCGGCGACCAGCCGGGCCGCCGCGGTTCGACTGCGGCCCAAAGGATCCGGTCCGGCGGTGGCCCGCCCGTCGGTGAGCACCACCACCAGGGGACGCTGGGCCCGGTCCCGCACCCTTTCCCGGATGACCAGCTCACGCGCGGCCAGCAGCCCCTCAGCCAACGGCGTCCTGCCGCCGGTGTCGAAGCGGGCCAGCCGCCGGCCGGCGATGTGCGCCGACGACGTCGGCGGGAGTAACAGCCGAGCTTCGTGCTGACGGAAGGTGATCACCGCGACCTTGTCGCGACGCTGGTAAGCGTCGCGCAGCAGCGACAGAGTGGCACCACTGACGGCGGCCATGCGATCGCGCGCGGCCATCGACCCGGAGGCGTCGACGACGAAGATCACCAGATTGCCCTCGCGTCCCTCGCGAACCGCACGGCGCACGTCGTTCGGCTGAGGCCGCAGCGGCCCCGCACCGGCGCGCTCGGCGGCCGACAACAGGGTGGCGAACAGGTGCAGGCCGTGCGCGCCGGAGGTGTCGTCGCTGCCGTCGACGGCGGCCACCACGCTGCCGGAGACGTTGCGGGCCCGCGACCGTCGTCCCGGTGCGCCCGCACCGACCCCTGGAACGGTCAGCGTGCGGGTACGAAAGGTCTTCGACGGGGGCGCGCTGGGCCTCGGCGACGATCGCGAGCGCGGCGAAGCCGGGTGCGGCGGATCGTCGCCCATCGAATTCGGCGGCCGTGGACGCGACGAGTTCGAATTGTGTTGCTGTTGAGCCGAATCCGTGCTCGCGTACTGGCCGCCTCCCGGGGGGTCAGGGTCGCGCTCCGGATCCTCACCGGCCCGTGCCAAGGCCTGGTCCAGCTGGTCGCGATCAAGACCGGGATCGTCGAAGGGGTCGCGGCGGCGCCGGTGCGGCAACGCCAGTTCGGCCGCAACCCGGATGTCCTGCTCCGCGACGGTGCTCGCGCCGCGCCAGGCGGCGTGGGCGGCGGCGGTCCGGGCCACCACCAGATCGGCCCGCATGCCGTCGACGTCGAACGCCGCGCAAAGCGCCGCGATGCGCCGTAACTCGTTGTCCGGCAAAACCACATCGTCGACGAGTATTCGGGCGGCGGCGATCCGCCGGGCCAGTTCGGCGTCGGCGTCGGCGTAGCGCTCAGCGAATGCGTCGGGGTTGGCTTCATAGGCCATCCGCTGGCGGATCACCTGCACCCGCACGTCGACGTCACGTGACGCGTGTACGTCGACGGTGAGACCGAACCGGTCCAGCAATTGCGGACGCAGTTCTCCCTCTTCGGGATTCATCGTGCCGATCAGCACGAACCGGGCCTCGTGCGAGTGCGAGATGCCGTCGCGTTCGATGTGCACACGTCCCATCGCGGCGGCGTCGAGCAGCACGTCGACCAGGTGATCGTGCAGCAGGTTGACCTCGTCGACGTAGAGCACGCCGCCGTGGGCGCGGGCCAATAGCCCGGGCGAAAACGCGTGCTCGCCGTCACGCAGCACGCGCTGCAGGTCCAGTGAACCGATCACCCGGTCCTCGGTGGCCCCCAAAGGCATTTCGACCAGGCTGGAGTCGGTGCCACCAGTCGCAGCGGACAGTAGGGCGGCAAGCCCGCGTACCGCCGTCGACTTGGCAGTGCCCTTCTCGCCGCGGACGAGCGTGCCGCCGATCTCCGGGCGCACGGCACACAGCAGCAGCGCCAGCCGCATTTGATCGTGTCCGACGATCGCGCTGAACGGATACGGCTTCACGGCTGCGCCGCCAGCCCCGAGCCGGGCCGCAGCATCGGCACATGCGGAACGCCGTCGTCGACGAAATCGTCTCCGTCACGTACAAACCCATGCTGCGCATACATGTCGGCCAGATAGGTTTGCGCATTGATCCGGCACGGGTAGTCGCCCACCTCGGCCAGCGCGGCACGCAGCAGCCGGGTGGTGTGGCCCTGTCCGCGTGCGCTGCGTTTGGTGCACAGCCGGCCAATCCGGAACGCCTTTTCGCCGCCGGCGTGCTCCTCCATGAGCCGCAGCGTGCAGATCACTTCGCCGTCTGGCCTTTCCAGCCAGAAATGCCGGGTCTCGGCGAGCAGGTCGCGCCCGTCCAGCTCCGGATACGGGATGGCCTGTTCGACGACGAACACCTCCACCCTCAGCTTGAGCAGCTCGTAAAGGGCTTGGGCGTCAAGGTCTTTGGCCCAGACACGGCGCAGTGCTTCGGTCATGGGCGCCGCTCCTTTTCATCACTTCGTCCCCCGCGAGCGGGCGGTACCCCCACTGCATCGTCGCCGGCGCGGGTCATCAGGTCTCCAACTGTAATACCTTGCTGCCCCAGGACCACACCTCGTCGTACAGCGCGGGCTCGCGGGACAGCTCTGCACCCAGCGACGGCACCATTTCTTTGAGGGCGGGCAGCCAGGCCTGATATCGGTTGGGAAAGCATCGTTGCAGCACGTCCAGCATGATCGGCACCGCGGTCGAAGCGCCCGGCGAGCCGCCCAGCAGGCCGGCGATGCTGCCGTCCGCGGAACTCAGCAAGGCGGTGTTGAACTCGAGCACCCCGCCGGTGCGCTTGGCTCGCCGGATCACCTGCACGCGCTGACCGGCGACCGTCAGCTCCCAGTCCGAATCCACTGCGCTGGGCGCGAATTCGCGCAATACGCGGACCCGCTCGGGTGCGGAGAGGCGCAGCTGGCCGATCAGGTAATTGACCAGCGCCAACTCGGTGACGCCGACGCCGAGCATTGACACCAGGTTGTCCGCCCTGATCGAGCGCGGCAAGTCACTAATGTGACCGTGTTTCAAGAACTTCGGCGACCAGCCGGCATAGGGACCGAACACCAGCCACGACTTGCCGTTGACGAAGCGAAGATCCAGATGCAGCGCCCCGAGCGGTGGAGCTCCCGGCGCCGGTGAGCCGTACACCTTGGCCCGATGCCCAGCGGTGAGCGCCGCGTTGTCGGTGCGCAGGAAACGGCCGCCGATCGGAAATCCGGCGAAGCCTTTGACCTCCTTGATGCCGGACTTCTGCAAGAGCGGCAGGGCGTCACCGCCGGCCCCGACAAACACGAATTTGGTATTGAACCTGCGCCTTTCCCCGGTACGGCGATTCCGCACGACCAGCGTCCAGCTCCCGTCGGACTCCCGCGACAGGTTGCGTACCTCGTGGCCGAACAGCGCGGTTGTACCGTTGCGCACGCAAAAGCCGATGAGCTGTCTTGAGAGCGCACCGAAGTCGACATCGGTGCCGTCGGCAGCCCAATTCAGCGCAATCGGCTCGGAGAAGTCACGTTTGGCGGCCATGAACGGCAGCCGTCTGGCGAATTCGTCGGGGCCCTCGATCAACTCGGCGCCGGCGAACAGTGGATTGCCGGCCAGCGCCCACTGTCGCCGCCGCAGGTAATCGACGCGCGGGGCCCCGTGGACAAAACTGGCATGCGGGACGGGGTTGAGGAAGCCGCGTACGTCGGACAGGATCCCGTTCTCGACGGCATAGGCCCAGAACTGCCGGGTCACCTGGAATTGCTCGTTGATGCGCACGGCTTTGCTGATGTCGATCGAGCCGTCGGGCAGCTGCGGAGTGTAGTTCAACTCGCAGAGCGCCGAGTGCCCGGTGCCCGCGTTGTTCCAGGGACTGCTGCTTTCGGCGGCGACGGCGTCCAGCCGCTCGATCAGGGTGATCGACCAGCCCGGCTCCAGCCGCCGCAGCAACGCGCCCAGCGTGGCGCTCATGATGCCTGCGCCCACCAGGACGACATCGGTTCTGGCTGGAACTGACACCCGAGATCGCCGGTCCTTTCCTCGACTTCGCCGGTCCCAGGTTATCCCGACGCCGGGCGGGCCCAGCAACTCGTACGGCGCACCTGCGCAGCGACGAGTTCGCTCGAAAGCGCTGGATGCGCCGGCCGGACCGCCATCCAATCCGCATATCTGCGGTTCCGTCAATTAGCAGCGGGAGGCAACGGTGTCATACGTGCCGGCAGCGCCGGCAATGCCGGCGCCAACGACTCCGACCGGCGACGACGGTGTCGCCGGCACGCCGGCCAGCCCGGCTGATGATTGATCGGCCGACCGTCTCCGGTGGCCACGCTCTAAGCTGGCGTCGTGACTGGCGGGGTGACTGGCTGGGTGCCCGATCTGCTGCCCGGCTACTGGCAGCTCACGATCCCGCTCGGCCCCGATCCCGAGGGCGAGGGCGACGTCGTCGCCACCCTGGTGCGGCGAGGTGACGCCGCGGGGGCCGATCACGCGGTGCTGGCCACTCACGGCTACACCGACTACTTCTTCCACACCGACCTGGCCGATCACTTCGCCAAGCGCGGCTTCGCCTTCTACGCGCTGGACCTACGCAAGTGCGGCCGGTCGCGTCAGCCGGGCCAGACGCCGCACTTCGCCACCGACCTGGCCGACTACGACGCCGAACTCGACCGCGCCCTGTCGGTGATCGGCGAGCAGCACCATCGCGTCAAGATCCTGGTCTACGGGCATTCGGCGGGCGGGCTCATCGTGTCGCTGTGGCTGGACCGGTTGCGCCGGCGCGGAGCGACGGCACGGGCGGGCTTGGGCTCCGTGGGCGGCCTGGTGCTCAACAGCCCGTTCCTGGACCTGCACGGCCCGGCGATTCTGCGCGCGGGTGTCACCTCGGCCGTCATCGCCACGCTATCGCGGGTGCGCACCAAAGGAGTGGCCCGCGGGCCGAGTGCCGGCGGCTACGGCACCACCCTGCACCGAGACTATGACGGGGAGTTCGACTACAACCTGGACTGGAAACCGGTGGGCGGTTTCCCGATCACCTTCGGCTGGCTGCACGCCGTGCGGCGCGGTCAGCTGCGGCTGCATCGCGGGCTCGACGTCGGGGTGCCCAACCTGATCCTGCGTTCGGATCACAGCGTGCGCGAAACCGCCGACCCCACCACCATGCAACGCGGTGACGCGGTTCTCGACGTCACCCAGATCGCCAGGTGGGCCGGCTGTATCGGTAGCCGCAGCACCGTCGTTCCGGTGGCGGACGCCAAACACGATGTGTTCTTGTCGCTGCCGCAGCCGCGCGGGCTGGCTTATCGCCAGCTGGACCTCTGGCTGGACGACTACCTCGAGACGCGCCACAACACCGACGCCTCGGCATCGTCGGGGAAAGGGTGAGGGTCACAAACGATGGAAACGTACGACGTCGCGATCATCGGGACTGGTTCGGGCAACAGCATTCTCGATGATCGTTATGCCGGCAAGCGGGTTGCGATCTGCGAGCAGAACACATTCGGCGGTACCTGCCTCAATGTCGGGTGCATCCCCACCAAGATGTTCGTCTACGCCGCCGAGGTGGCCAAGACGATCCGGGGCGCGGCGCGCTACGGCGTCGACGCACACATCGACGGGGTGCGCTGGGACGACATCGTCTCGCGCATCTTCGGGCGCATCGATCCGATCGCGCTGGGCGGCGAGGACTATCGGCGCTCGGCGCCCAATATCGATGTGTACCACCAGTACACCCGGTTCGGTCCGGTACAACCGGACGGGCGTTATCTGCTGCGCACCGATGCCGGCGAAGAATTCACCGCCGACCAGGTGGTGATCGCGGCGGGCTCGCGGCCGGCGATTCCGCCGGCCATACTCGCGTCGGGCGCCGACTATCACACCAGCGATACCGTGATGCGGATCGCCGATTTGCCCGAACACCTGGTGATCGTTGGAGGTGGCTATATCGCAGCCGAATTCGCCCACGTCTTCTCCGCGCTGGGGACGCGGGTCACCATGGTGATCCGGGGCGGCCGATTACTGCGCCACTGCGACGACACCATCTGCGAACGGTTCACCCGGATCGCGTCGAGCAAATGGGAGCTGCGCAGCCAACGCAATGTGGTGGCCGCCGTCAACCGCGGCTCCGGGGTCACGCTGGAGCTCGACGACGGGTGCAGGCTGAACGCCGACTTGCTGCTGGTGGCCACCGGGCGGATATCCAATGCCGATCTACTCGACGCCGAACAGGCCGGTATCGACGTCGCCGACGGTCGGGTGGTGGTCGACGAATACCAACGCACCTCCGCGCGAGGGGTTTTCGCGCTCGGCGACGTTTCGTCGCCGTATCAGCTCAAGCACGTCGCCAACCACGAAGCCCGCGTCGCGGCGCACAATCTGCTCTGCGACTGGGACGACACCGAGTCGATGGCCGTCACCGACCATCGGTACGTGCCCGCGGCGGTATTCACCGATCCCCCGCTGGCAGCCGTCGGGCTAACCGAAAACCAAGCTGTGGCAAAGGGGTTCGATATTTCGGTCAAGGTTCAGGACTACGGCGACGTCGCGTACGGCTGGGCGATGGAGGACACCACCGGGATCGTCAAGCTCATCGCCGAGCGCGGCACCGGGCGCCTGCTGGGCGCACACGTCATGGGCCACCAGGCGTCGTCGATCATCCAGCCGCTGATCCAGGCGATGAGCTTCGGCTTGACGGCTTCCGAAATGGCACGCGGCCAGTACTGGATTCACCCGGCGCTGCCCGAGGTGGTCGAGAACGCGCTATTGGGCCTGCGGTGAGCGCGCGCGGTTCTGGCACCCAGGGCACAGGCCGCGCAGTGTCAGGCCGGCCCGCTCCGAAAGCGCGAACGAACTGCCCGCCATCGCGAGCTCGAGCGCCGAGCTCAACTGCCACGCCGGCACCTCGATAATCGCGTTGCACTGGGTGCATACCGCGTGGTGGTGCGGAGCTGTCGCCAGCCCGTAGGTCGTGACACCGTCGTCGAGGGTCAGGGCGTGCAGCACGCCCTGATCAACCAGGGTGGTCACGGTGCGATAGATGGTCGCCAGGTCGGGCGGGTGGCTACCGGCGGGCAGGGACGCGCGCAGCCGCTGGTGGATCTCCGCCACCGGCAAATGTCCGTTGACCGGTTCGAGCACCGCCAAGACCTGGATCCGGGACGACATCCGCCGCAGCCCGCGGGAACGCAGGAATTCACCGATCCGCTCGGTAACGGCGGGATCCATAGGCAGCGGCTTCAGCGGCTTCGGCGGCACCTTTTCAGTGTCGCGCCAGACGCCGTGGATGGCCAGTACTCACCCCACGCCAGGCCACGATTCCTGCAAGACTCCTGCAAGTCAGTTGCATCGAGGTTGCGAACAAACCTACAGTCGGCACTGTTGCGTTCTGCCCAATGTAAGGACGGACATGGCCGCTAACAGGCTGCGTCGCGCGCTTTCGCCCGCGGAGTGGTCGCGGCTCGGGTTGATGCTGGCTGTGATCGTCGCGCTGCACCTGGTTGGCTGGATGACCTTGGTGCTCATCGTGGAACCTGCGCGGTTTAGCTTGGGCGGCAAGGCGTTTGGTATCGGCGTCGGGTTGACGGCGTACACCTTGGGCATGCGGCACGCGTTCGACGCCGACCACATCGCCGCCATCGACAACACCACCCGCAAGTTGATGAGCGATGGGCAGCGCCCGCTGGCCGTCGGATTCTTCTTCTCGCTGGGCCACTCCACGGTGGTGTTCGGCCTGGCGGTGCTGCTGGCGACCGGGTCCAAGGCCTTCATGAAGGCCGCCGCCGGGCCCGTCGAAGACGATTCCTCGGCGCTGCACCACTACACCGACCTGATCGGCACGACCATTTCGGGCGTGTTCCTGTACCTGATCGCCATCCTCAACGTCATCGTCCTGGTCGGCATCCTGCGGGTGGTCGTGCGGATGCGCCGCGGCGAGTACGACGAGGCGGAACTGGAGCGGCACTTGGAGAGCCGCGGCCTGATCAATCGCTTTCTCG
Source organism: uncultured Actinomycetota bacterium (assembly GCA_963814505.1). Classification (GTDB taxonomy): domain Bacteria; phylum Actinomycetota; class Actinomycetes; order Mycobacteriales; family Mycobacteriaceae; genus Mycobacterium. Next base: position 175,418 of record CAWFDM010000025.1, on the reverse strand, counting down.
GCCGCCTCACCAAATCGATCACCACGTCCTGGCACATGTACCCGGTTGGGTTGCTGTTCGGACTGGGATTCGACACCGCCACCGAGATCGCCTTGCTGGTGTTGGCGGGCACCAGCGCCGCGGCTGGGCTGCCGTGGTACGCCATCCTGTGTCTGCCGGTGCTGTTCACCGCCGGCATGTGCCTGCTGGACACCATTGACGGCTCGTTCATGAACTTTGCCTACGGCTGGGCATTCTCCAACCCGGTGCGCAAGATCTACTACAACATCACCATCACCGGGCTGTCGGTGGCCGTCGCCTGGCTGATCGGCAGCATCGAGCTGCTCGGCCTGTTCGCCAGCCAGCTGAGGTGGCGGGGCTGGTTCTGGAATTGGCTCGGCGGCCTCGACCTCAACGCCGTCGGCTTCGTCGTCGTCGGCCTGTTCGTCGTCACGTGGGCCATCGCGCTGCTGGTGTGGCGGTTGGGCCGCATCGAGGAGAAGTGGACACCCGCGGCCGAACACCCCTGAGCGGCTTGATCCCTGAGCGGCTTGATCCCTGAGCGGCTTGATCACCAGTTGGGTGGTGCAGCTCCCCGGCCGAAACCCCACGTCGACTGACCCAGCCGCGGCCTGCGTTGGTCTTCGGCGGGGCGCGGCCGGTAGCCGGCCGCCAGCATCGGCTCCGGGTCGACCCCGTCGACGAGGGCCTGGCACGGTGCGCGGAATTCGCACGCCTGACAGTGGGCGGCGAAGGTCGGGCGGATAGTGGGCTCACCGATCATCTGGACTGCTTCGGTGGCTAGCTGCGTGCCGACGGCGGCGATATCGGCGCGGCTTCGCCGGATCCGGGTACGGCGCACCGGGCCGGCGATCGATTGCTCGACGTCGCCCGTCACGTCGCTTCGTGAGGTGCGCGCCGACAGTCGCCGGTGCTGCGGGATCGCCCGACCGCCGCCGCTTGGCTCGCTTTGCTGCACCCGTGGGACTTTCGCGGCTTGTTCGCCGGCCGGCGGATCGAGCGGGCCGCGGAGGCGCACCTGGTTGTGGATCGTGCCCGAGATCTCCATGCCCAGGTATTCCTGCTGCCAGGCCCAGCACGCCGCGGCGCCGGCCAACGCATCCGAGCCCCGCCATTCGTCGATGAGATCGTCGGCCCATTCGTCGGCCACGTGGTGCCGGACCACCCAATACTCGTCGGCGGCGTCGACGGCCAGCAGGTCGATCCGGCAGGTGTAGATCACGGCTCCGCCGTCCGGGGTCGCCAGCCCGCGTTCGGGGTCATGCGGATCGGGCACCAGCCCCTGAACGTCGTGGTTGATCTTCACCGGGGCGAAGTCGTCGATCGTGCTCGCCCAGGCGTCATAGGCATCGAGTACCGCCATAGCGGTGGGCAGCGAGGTGGAAATCGCGTCCGAGGCACCGGCTACACCGGCTGCCCCAATGTCATCGAGTGCCCGGACGACCGCCTTGTGCACCAGCGATTGCCTCAACTCGGGTTGCCAGTCCCATGTGCCGGGGTAGTAGTAGACCGCCAGCGCATCCATGATCACGCCGGGTAACACGGCATCCACGGGTACGACGGGCTCGAGCCCGCGGCGCTGTGCCGACGTGAAATCCCATTGCCGGCGGCACCGCTTGAACCGGGCCCTGTCGTCCTCGGTGATCCGATAGCTCATTTCGCGGCCCCCCGGCCAATAGCCAATCCCAATAGATCCCAATCGTCAGTGAACGTGCGGCCAGGGCTCGCCTATCGGCCAGCGGCACCGATCAGCCCGAGTGACCATCGATTCGAGCTCGGCAAGCAGGTCACCGAAGAACGCCCGTAACCGCTCCGGCTCCCGCGGCCAGGACGCCGAGAATGACATCCACGCATCGGGCTCGGGCAGGTCGCTGCGGACGGGCTGGAGAGCGGCGCCCGCAGGGACGATCCACCAGTCATACTGATCGTCGCGCCGCTCGAGGTACACGAGGTCATCCCGACCGGGGCGGTCCGCCTCGATCAATGCCTCGAACGAGGCGTATAACTCGTCAGCGTTCACAATGCGCCCCGTGAGGTTCAGGGTAGCCCGCTTCGGGTGTAGAAAGTGCTCATGGGCCTCCCCGCGCGCGGACCCCGGTGACCGGCAATGCACGAGCTGTCGCTCTGCGAAGCGATCGCCGGTGTCGTCAAGACGCACGCCGATGGTCGCCACGTCGACGTCGTCCGGGTCCGGATCGGCGCCCTTCGCCAGGTGGTACCGGAATCGCTGTCGTTCTGCTGGACGCTCGTCCGGGACTCGGAGAACATGCCCGACGCGGAACTGGAACTCGAGTGCGTCAGCGCCGAGGTGAAGTGCCGCTCGTGCGGCCGGCGGTCGGAGATCACCTCGGCCTGGTCGATCTGGTGTCCGCAGTGCGACAGCTCCGACGTCGAGGTGCTGCGCGGCAACGAATTCCTGGTGACTTCACTGGACGTCTCGTGAAAGGTGCTCGCTATGGGTAGATTTCATCGGCACGACGACGGAACCGTGCACACCCACGAGCATGGGGATCATGATCACGACCATGGGGATCATGATCACGACCATGGCGACCACAGCGGCTATGAGACTGGCACCCAGCGTATCGACGTGTTGGAGGAGATCTTCGCCGAAAACGATGTCCGTGCCGGCTACAACCGGGAGGCGTTCGACAGCAACGGGATTCGCGCGCTTAACCTGATGAGCTCACCGGGGTCGGGGAAGACGACCGTGCTGCAAGCGACGCTCGACGAGCTCGCCGGTGAGTTCGCCATCGGGGTGATCGAGGGCGACATCGCCACCGACCTGGATGCGGCCAAGCTCAGCGGTCGCGGCGCGCAGGTGTCACTGCTCAACACCAGCAACGGGTTCGGCGGTGAATGCCATCTCGACGCTCCCATGGTCAACCGTGCTTTGCCGGGGCTTGACCTTCCCGGGCTGGATCTGGTGATCATCGAAAACGTCGGCAATCTGGTCTGCCCGGCAGAATTCGACGTCGGCGAGCACGCCAAGGCCATGGTCTACTCCGTCACCGAGGGCGAGGACAAGCCGCTGAAATACCCGGTGATGTTCCGGTCGGTGGATGTGGTGCTGCTCAACAAGATTGACTTAGTGCCGTACCTCGACGTCGATGTCGACTCCTATATCGCCCACGTCCGGCAGGTCAACGCCACCGCGACGATTCTGCCCGTCAGCGCGCGCACCGGAGCCGGCATGGGCGCCTGGTTCGGCTGGCTGAGACGGTTCGCCGGGGGCCCCGAAGCCTGAATAAGCCCGAACACCACCCTCGGTGGTTCGTGACGTCGACAACGAAGGCCTGGGGAGAGCCGGAGCCGCCGGAGCCACCGGAGCCACCGCTGCCGCCGCTGCCACCGGTGGTGGTGGAGGTTCCGTTGCCTGAGTTGCCCGCGGCGCCGACGGTGCCGGCGGTGCCCGCGCCCGCAACGCTCGGCATCCACAAGTTGGCGCCTGGTCAGGCCGGCAGCGGCCCTTCGCGCCACGGGTCAACGCGCCTAGGGGCAAGCACGGCCGTCATCCGTGCGGAAAATTAGTGTTTGTAGCAAAGGCATGTGATTAAGCTCATATCGTCTTGGTGACCATCGGGCACCCGTCGCATCGGGTCGATGGGAGATGCATATGTCGTTTGTTGTCGCGGCGCCGGAGCAGATGCGGGCGGCAGCCGAAGATTTGGCAGGAATCCGCTCAATGCTGGCCGAAGCCTTTGCATCCGTTGCGGTTCCCACGACCGGGGTGGTTCCCGCGGCCGCGGACGAGGTGTCGGCCGCGATCGCGGCGCTGTTCGGCAACTTCGGCCAGGAATATCAACTTCTCAGCGCCCGAATGGCGGCGTTCCATGCGGAGTTTGTCGATTCGTTGGGCGATGGCGCGGGTGCCTATCTCAGCACGGAGATCGCCAACGCCGAGCAGAATTTGCTGACCGCCGTGGGTGCACCCGTACAGGTATTGCCGGGGCAGCCCGTCGGCGCGGCGGCCGGTGCCGCGTCAGTCCCTGCCGATCTGGTCCAGGCCATTTATCTCCCGCTGCACGGGCTCGGCGAAGCGTATATTGCTAGCCCGCTCGGCAAGGCGATCGACCCGATTATCAATGCGCCCACCCAGTTGCTGTTCCACCGTGATCTGATCGGCAACGGCACCGCCGGAACACTGGCAGCCCCCAATGGCGGTCTTGGCGGGTTCCTGTTCGGTGACGGCGGGGCCGGCTACGACGCCACGGGCCACGCCGGTATGGCAGGCGGTACCGGCGGGGCGGCCGGGCTGATCGGCACCGGCGGTGCCGGCGGTAACGGGGCCGACGGCGGGGCCGGCCAGGCCGGCGGTGCCGGCGGGGCCGGCGGCACCGGCGGGTTCCTGATCGGCAACGGCGGCCCCGGCGGCAACGGCGGTAACGGCGGCGTCGGCATGAACGGCGGGGCCGGCGGCGCCGGCGGGGACAAGGGGCACTTCATCTTCGGCTTCGGCAACTTCTACGGCAACGCCGGCCCTGGCGGCAACGGCGGGGACGGCGGGGCCGGCGTCCCCGGCATGGACGGCACGGCCACCAGTCCCAACGCCACCGGCGGCGGCGCCGGCGGCGCCGGTGGCCCCGGCGGCGCCGGCGGGGCCGCCGGGCTGCTGTTCAGCGTTGGCGGCAACGGCGGCCTCGGCGGCGACGGCGGGCCCGGCGGGGCCGGCGGCCACGGCTTCGACGCCAGCGCCGCGGGCATGAACGGCGGCAACGCCGGCAACGCCGGCAACGGCGGCAACGCCGGGGCCGGCGGGGCCGGCGGTGTCGGCGGCCTTGCGGGCGGGGGAGGCGACGGCGGTGACGGCGGCACCGGCGGCAACGCCGGAACAGCGGGCACCGGCGGCGACGCCGGGGCCGGCGCGGTCGGCGGCAACGGCGGCAACGGCGGGCTTGGTGGTAACGGCGGCGCCGGCGGGAATTCCGGCCCGGTCGGCTATACCCACCCCGTGGGCGGCAACGGCAACGGCGGCAACGGCGGAGCAGGCAGCGCCGGCGGCACCCCCGGAACCGGAACCACCACCGGGATCGGCGGGGCCGCCGGCAACGGCGGGGCCAGCGGTCCGGCCGGCAGCACCCCCGCCAGCGGCGGCACCGCAGGGATCCCCGGCGCCCCCGGCGCCGCCATAGCCAGCGCGTATCCCCTCACCGGTGTCGATCCACTCGCGGGGTTGAATCTGAGCAGTCTTCTTCGCCCGAGCGGTCTTGCCCTGGGTTCGGTTAATCCGGCGCTGGCTTTGCCATCCATGCCAGCCATACCGTCCAATGCCGTGGCGGTTCTCGTTAACGATGTGGTCCAGGGCATTTATCTGCCGTATCACGCGCTCGGCGAAGCGTATATCGCTAGTCCGCTCGGCAAGCTGATCGACCCGATTATCAACGCGCCGTTCCAGTTGCTGTTCGACCGTGGTCTGGTCGAGAACGGCGCTGCCGGAATCGCGGGAGGAACGTTGGCACAAGCCAATGGCGCTCCCGGCGGGATCCTCTTCGGCGACGGCGGCGCCGGGGCGACCGATGCGGCCGGTGTGGGCGGCGCCGGCGGCAAGGCCGGGATAACCGGCAACGGCGGTGCCGGCGGCGCCGGGGCCGACGGCGGCGCCGGCGGGGCCGGCGGCAGGGGCGGGTTCATCATCGGCAACGGCGGCAACGGCGGCAACGGCGGTGACGGCGGCACCGGCATGGACGGCGGGGTCGGCGGGGCCGGCGGCAACAGCGGGTTCTACTTCGGCATGGGCGGCAACGGCGGCAACGGCGGTACCGGCGGGGCCGGCGCGGGCGGCGCACCGGGCACCGCGAGCTCCCCGGGCACCAACGGCGACAGCGGTGGCACCGGCGGGGGCGGCGGCGCCGGCGGCAACGCCGCGCACCTGTACAGCATTGGCGGCAACGGCGGCAACGGCGGCAACGGCGGGACCGGCGGGGCTGGCGGCAACGGCTACGACGCCAGCACGGTCGCGGGTATGAACGGCGGCAACGCCGGCAACGGCGGCAACGGCGGCAACGCCGGAGCCGGCGGGGTCGGCGGCGAAGGCGGCCTGTTGAGCCAGGGAGGCAACGGCGGGGACGGCGGCACCGGCGGCACCGCCGGAATGGCCGGCACCGGCGGCGACGCCGGGGCCGGCGCGCTCGGCGGCAACGGCGGCGCCGGCGGGCTCGGTGGTAACGGCGGCACCGGCGGGAATGCCGGCGAACTCGGCCTTTTGGGCCCCCCGGGCGCCAACGGCAACGGCGGCGACGGCGGCGGCGGCGGCGCCGGTGGCGACCCTGGAACCGGAACCACCTCCGGCACCGGCGGGGCTGTCGGCAACGGCGGGACCGGCGGGGTGGCCGGTGCCGGGGGCAACGGCGGCACCGCCGGCACCCCCGGCACCCCCGGCTAGGGCCGGTCCATTCCAGGGTCAGGCTAGGGGGCCGTGCTGCGGCTCGGCGCGCTAGCCGCGCCGCCCCCCGTGGTCTCACCGCCACCCGCTGAATCGATTGGCTGCACGGGGCGTCCGAGGACGCCGAGGGGGTGCGAGTGGTCGACGAGCCCGTAGATGTTGAGGAACGCGTCGTAGCCGATCAACCGCAGGAAGTCGTCGGGGAGTTCTCGTGCGACTTCCTGTGGGATCGCAAGGTATGGGTTTTCCTGCTGTCGCAGCCAGGCACAGTTGTAGTTCACGTTCAGGCCCAGCCGAGCATGTGGGGAGTGGTTCGCACCGCCACCGTGAAACAGCCCGCCGTTCCAGAGCAGGACCGAGCCCGGGGGCATTTCGGCGCTGATCCTCTGACAAGCATCGGGCAGAGCGGTGAGATCTTGGCTCTTGGGGACCAGCATCGTGGCGCCGTTCTCCCGGGTGAATTCGGTGATCGCCCACATGGTGTTCACGATGAGCGGCGGATGCGGGCGTGAGATGGGAAACAGCACATCGTCTTGGTGCAATGGCTGTGCCGTCTCGCCGGGGTGGATCTCGATCGCATTGACGATCGAGACCTGGGGATGGCCCAGCACGGCGCGCACGAGCTCGACAACCGCCGGATGGCCTACCAGGCAATCGGTTGCGCGAGTTTTCGCCAGGAGGTTGTGGAGTCGGCGGGTCCGGGAGCCGAAGAACTCGCCCTGCGCCCACGGCTGTCGCGCGAGCAGCGGGGTGAGGGCGCGCCTGATCTCTTCGACCTCGAGCGCGGAGAGCAACCCCGGCAGGGTCACGTAGCCGTCGATTTGCAGCTGCCGAAGCGCCTCGCCCATAGTCATCGCCCCTTCTCGACTGCCAGCGCGCTCGACTGCCGGCGCGCCGGTCAGGGCGTGCCGAGTCGCTTGCGCCGCGCCAGCGACATTGTCGCTCATGCGGCCATCGTCAAGGTATTGGTCGGGTGTGGTGCCGCCGAATCATCGCCGCCGCTGCGGCATGAAAGACACACCAAGCCACTACATCCGGCCACCGAATCGACTTACATCGACTGTGCCACAATCAGTTTCAATAACTTGACGATGCCGCGACGGATGATCATCTTTCGCTTCCGGCGGGGCAATGGGCGTGCGCGCGGTGTCGGGGAATTTCTGGGTCGCGATCCCCGGGGGGCCGAGGTCGCGGGCGGGGCCGGGCGTGGGCGGATCTTCCCGCGGGCGGGCTCGACCCCACCGATCGCGGCACCGGCATGTCGGGTGCGTCCCGCCGGAACCGTGGGCCGGGCGCCGCGGCGCGGGTGACGACAGGTCCGCGTCGTCGGCGTGGCGGGGGTCGGAACGCTCCGGGTGCGCTTCCGCCCGGTGGGCTTGTGTCAGCACAGTTGGATTTCTGCAAACGACTTGCATGAGAACGGTTGCAAGTAAACACGTTCACCGGATCGTCGCGTCATCGACGAACGCTCGAAATCCCTTGCCGTGCAAGGAAAGAAGGTCACGAAAAGAAGGCCATACAACAGCCGTTTAGTTACTCCGAATTGGGGTACCGTTGACAACTCCTGAGGGCGGGAGTAGACCCAAAAACAGCACTGCGCAAGTGGGCCGACGGTCGACTCCGGCAGTGTAGGGGTCCCAGCCCGGCCCCGGAAAGCTGCGCTATGCCAACAGAAGCAGCAGTCAAAGCGGAAGAAACATTAATTCACGTTCTATGGATTAATGCCGGTCTCAGTTGTGACGGCGATTCGGTGGCGTTGACTGCCGCCACCCAGCCCAGCGTCGAGGAGATCGCTCTCGGGGCACTTCCCGGTCTTCCCAAAGTCGCCGTGCACTGGCCGTTGATCGACTTCGAATGCGGACCCACCGGAGGGGCGGACGATTTCCTGGAGTGGTTCTTCAAGGCCGATCGCGGCGAATTAGAGCCGTTCGTGCTCGTCGTCGAAGGATCCATTCCCAACGAGAAGATCAAGGACGAAGGCTATTGGTGCGGATTCGGCAACGATCCCGCCACCGGCCAGCCGATGACCACCAGCGAGTGGCTCGATCGGTTGGCGCCCAAGGCCACCGCGATCGTCGCAGTGGGGACCTGCGCCACTTATGGCGGCATCCACGCAATGGCCGGCAATCCCACCGGGGCGATGGGTGTGCCCGACTACCTCGGCTGGAGCTGGAAGAGCAAGGCCGGCATTCCGATCGTCTGCGTTCCCGGCTGCCCGATCCACCCGGACAACCTGTCCGAGACGCTGACCTACCTGCTCTACATGGCGACCGGCCAGGCGCCGATGATCCCGCTCGACGACGCGCTGCGCCCCAAGTGGTTGTTCGGCAACACCGTGCACGAAGGTTGTGACCGGGCCGGCTACTACGAGCAGGGTGATTTCGCCACCGAGTACGGGTCACCGAAATGCATTGTCAAACTGGGCTGTTGGGGCCCGGTCGTGAAATGCAACGTGCCCAAGCGCGGGTGGATCAACGGCATCGGCGGCTGCCCGAACGTGGGCGGCATCTGCATCGGATGCACGATGCCGGGCTTCCCGGACAAGTTCATGCCCTTCATGGACGAGCCGCCGGGTGGCAAGATCTCGACGAACGCGGTCGGCTTGTACGGAACCGTGATTCGCAATTTGAGGGGTATCACGACGCGCACCGTCGACAAGGAGCCGCGCTGGCGCCAAAAAGGAACCCAACTCACCACCGGAGCCCGCCGCACCTGGTAGGTCACCTACTGGGTCGCGGCGCTTCATTCTCGCTTCACAGATAGCCCTTGGGCAGAGAGCAGTACAGCGATGACAACCATCATTCCCGAGCCGACACAATCAAAGCGGGAACCCGGCCAGCTCGTCGAAATGGCCTGGGACCCGATCACCAGGATCGTGGGCAGCCTCGGCATCTACACCAAGATCGATTTCGAAAACAGGGAAGTCGTCGAGTGCCACAGCACGTCGTCGATTTTCCGCGGGTACTCGATCTTCATGAAGGGCAAGGATCCACGCGACGCCCACTTCATCACCAGCCGCATCTGCGGTATCTGCGGCGATAACCACTGCACGTGTTCCTGCTACGCGCAGAACATGGCGTACGGGGTCAAGCCGCCGCACCTCGGCGAGTGGATCGTCAACCTGGGCGAGGCCGCGGAATATATGTTCGACCACAACATCTTCCAGGAGAATCTGGTCGGCGTTGACTTCTGCGAGAAGATGGTCGCCGAGACCAACCCGGGGGTGCTGGCCAAGGCGGAGAAAGCCGCGGCGCCGCACGCCGATGCGCACGGGTACAAGACCGTCGCCGACATCATGCGGTCGCTCAACCCGTTCAGCGGCGAGTTCTACCGGGAAGCCCTTGTGGTCAGCCGCTGGACCCGAGAGATGTTCTGCCTCATGGAGGGTCGCCACGTGCACCCGTCCACGTTGTACCCCGGCGGCGTCGGCACCGTCGCCACCATCCAGTTGATGACCGACTACATGACGCGGCTGATGCGCTATGTCGAGTTCATGAAGAAGGTCGTCCCCATGCACGACGACCTGTTCGACTTCTTCTATGAAGCGCTACCGGGTTACGAGAAGGTCGGCCTGCGCCGCACGCTGCTCGGCTGCTGGGGCTCGTTCCAGGATCCTGAGGTGTGCAACTTCAACTACAAGGACATGGAGCGTTGGGGTAACGCGATGTATGTCACCCCGGGCGTGGTGGTCGACGGCAAGCTGGTCACGCACTCGCTGGTCGACATCAACCTCGGCATCCGAATCCTGTTGGGCAGCTCGTATTACGACGACTGGACCGACCAGGAGATGTTCGTCAAGACCGACCCGTTGGGTAACCAGGTGGATCGCCGCCACCCGTGGAACCAGCACACCAACCCGCATCCGCAGAAACGGGACATGGACGGCGGCAAGTACAGCTGGGTGATGTCACCGCGCTGGTTCGACGGCAAGGACCACCTCGCGCTGGACACCGGCGGCGGCCCGCTGGCCCGGCTGTGGGCGACCGCACTGGCCGGCCTGGTCGACATCGGTTACGTCAAGGCGACCGGCAACAGCGTCAAGATCAACTTCCCCAAGACCGCGCTGAAGGGTCCGGTGGAGTTTGAGTGGAAGGTGCCCAAGCACGGCAGCAACACGATCGAACGCGACCGGGCGCGCACCTATTTCCAGGCCTACGCGGCGGCGTGCGGGCTGCACTTCGCGGAGAAAGCGCTGGCGGAAATCCGCGCCGGGCGCACCAAGACCTGGGAGAAGTTCGAGGTGCCCGACGAGGGCATCGGCTGCGGCTTCACCGAAGCGGTGCGCGGAGTGCTGAGCCACCACCTGGTGATCCGGGACGGCAAGATCGCCAACTACCACCCGTATCCGCCCACCCCGTGGAACGCCAACCCGCGCGACAGCTACGGCACGCCGGGCCCCTACGAGGATGCCGTACAGGGTCAGCCGATCTTCGAGGAAAACGACCGGGAGCACTTCAAGGGCATCGACGTGATGCGCACGGTGCGCAGCTTCGATCCGTGCCTGCCCTGCGGGGTGCACATGTACCTGGGTAAGGGCAAGACGCTGGAGAGACTGCACTCGCCCACCCAGTCACCTGTCGGGGAGTGACGCATGGCGGATCGCCCGTACGAGCCCGGGGGAACCCCCGAAAGAGAAGCGCAGTGGCGCACATCGGGCGATCGGATCCAGACCCTGCTGGATTCCTGCGCGGCGAGCGGGGCGGCCGCGTATGAACGCGCCCAGGAGTTGGTCCGCGAGGTAGCCGGGCTGTACGGAGCCGGACTGGAGCGGATCGTGCAACTCGGCGACGCGGGCATGGCCGAGCGGCTGGCCACCGACGACCTGGTGGCCAGCCTGCTCCTGGTCCACGGCCTGCACCCACACGACGTGCACCGGCGGGTCTCGGACGCCCTGGACAGGGTGCGCCCGTACCTGGGTTCGCATGGCGGCGACGTCGAACTGCTCGAGGTCACCGACGGCCCGGACGGCGCTGGCGTGCTCCTCGCTTTTAAAGGCAGCTGCAAGAGCTGCCCGTCGTCGGCCGTGACGCTGGAGCTGGCCGTCGAGGACGCGGTCCGGGGGGCCGCGCCGGAGATCTCCTCGATCGAGGTGGTGACCGCCGAACCCACGAAAGTGATTTCGGCCGAATCGCTTATGGCGCGGGTGCGTTCAAACGGCTCGAGCGTCTCGAACGGCCGGGGGCCCACCGCCTGGCATCCGGCGCCCGAGCTCGCCGACCTCGAGCCCGGGGAAGTCGCGGGTTTCCTCGTCGCCGGAATCACGCTGCTGGCCTGCCGGGTTGGGGACCAGACGTTCGCCTATCGTGACCACTGCCCGGTGTGCGACGACTCGCTGGCCGGCGCCGAGCTGCATGACTCACTGCTGGGCTGCCCACGCTGTCAGTCGGGCTACGACGTCGTGCACGCCGGCGCCGGCGTGAATGGGTCCGCCGGCCACCTCGACCCGCTGCCCCTGCTGACCCGCGACGGTGTCCTGTCGGTCGCACTGCCGGCCCAAGCGATCGGGGTTCCCGCGTGACCAGCCCCTACGACGTGCTGGCGCGTATCACCGGTAACCGGCAGGCCCCCGAGCCGGCCGGTGAGCGGTGCGAGATGTGCTCGGAGCCGATCGCCGACGAGCATCAGCATGTGGTGAATGTGGCCGGCCGACAACTGATGTGCGTCTGCCGGGCCTGCTATCTGCTGTTCACCGATGGCAATGCCGAGCTGCGCTACCGCGCGGTGCCGGACCGGTATCTGTCATTCGGCGACTTCGCGCTGGACCGCCGCGCGTGGGAGGCACTCCAGATCCCGGTCGGCGTGGCCTTTTTCTTTACCAACTCCGAGCTCGGGCGCACGGTCGCCTTCTATCCCGGCCCGGCCGGGGCCTGCGAATCCGAACTGGACCTGGAACTCCTGGAACGCCATCAGCGCCGCCGACTCGCGGGTGGGCCTATTGGCCGACGACGTCGAGGCGCTGCTGGTCCGGGTTCCCGAAGAAGCCGGGGACGAAAACGCCGTCCCGCAAACCTATCTGGTTCCCATCGACGCCTGCTACGAGTTCGTCGGACGGCTGCGCCTGCTGTGGAAGGGGTTCGATGGCGGCCAGCAGGCGCGGCAGTTCATCGACAGCTTCTTCGCGCAGATCGCGGCGCGCGCCGTCGAAACGCCCCCGGAGACACCGAAATGATGGACCTGACCTTCTCCGTTGTCGACGTGGCGCCCGAGCCCTACACCGTGACCCCGGTGCTCACCGCCCGCGTCGGCATCCTCGCCGGCACCGACGACCCGGTGCACGCGATCGCGCTGCGCTGCCAGGTCCGGATCGAGCCGCTGCGTCGTTCCTATACCGACGAGGAAGCCGCGGGGCTGAACGACTTGTTCGGGCCGCGCGAGCGCTGGGCCGCCACCCAACGCACCTTTCTGTGGCAACACGCCAACGCGATGGTGCCGGGCTTCGCCGGGAACACCACGGTGGCGCTCCCGCTGGACTGCACCTACGACTTCGAGGTCACCGCCGCCAAGTACCTGCACGCGCTGCGCGGCGGCTCACTGCCTCTCCAATTCCTATTCAGTGGAACCATTTTCATTAAATCGGAACGAGGTTTCGCGGTTCAGCAGGTGTCCTGGAACTGCGAGGATCGCTACAACATGCCGGTCGCGGCCTGGCGGAATCTGATCGACCAGCACTATCCGAACACCGGTTGGGTGCGCCTGCGCCACGAAACCGTGGCCGCACTGGCCGGCTACAAGTCGACAGAGGGGCTGCTCGACCTCGACCACGCGATCACGTCGCTGTTGGCCGACGCTTCGCAGCGGAGGGCAGCCCGATGACCTCGACCTGGGACCGGGCCCGCGCCGTCGCCGACGCAGTGCTGTATGAGGGCTACCTCCTCTACCCCTACAGAGGAACCTCGAGCAAGAACCAATCCCGGTGGCAGTTCGGTGTTTTAGGCCCGTCGGGGGCGGCCGACGCCGGCCTGGGCGAGGACGACTCCCTGGCGGCCCAGTTCTTGGTCGACGCGGCCCAGGCGATCACCGTGGTGGTGCGGTTCCTGCAGTTGCAGCATCGCCGGGCCGAACGTGAACTCGCCGGCGGCGGCTTCGAGCAGGTCCGCGAACTGAGCACCGCATCCGGGTCATGGTTGACCTGGGACGAAGCGGTCGAGTGTGAGATGTCGTTCGGTCCACTGGCATTCGACAATCCTTCGCCGCGATGGACGCTGCCGGTGGTGGCGGCCGCGGCCACCGACATCGAACTCCTCGACGGGGGTCGCCTGGTCCGCGAACGGCAGGAGGTGCGCGGCGTCCTGACTGTGTCCGGCGAACGGGACGGCGACCTGCGCCGGATCTCGGTGCAGGTCAGCAACGTCGGTGCCGCCGCGACAGGCAAGGACGATTCGATCGCGCGGTCCATGATCGGCACCCACCTTATCGCTGAAGTTGTTGGTGGGCAGTTTATTTCGCTGCTCGAGCCACCGCCCGCCGCCGCCGATGGGGTGTCCCGGTGTCGCCAGCACCGCTGCTTCCCGGTGCTGGCCGGACCGCCCGGAACCCAAGACACGCTGCTGATCTCACCGATCATCCTCTACGACCACCCCGAGATCGCCGAGCAGAGCAACACCGCCCTGTATGACTGCACCGAGATCGACGAGATCCTGACCCTGCGCGTGATGACGATGACCGACGAGGAGAAGGCGCAGGCGCGGGCCACCGATCCGCGGGCCGCCCGGATCATCGACCAGTGTGACGACATGTCGCCCGAGGCCATGGCGCGCCTGCACGGCGTGCTGCGGGATCCGCACGGGCAGGCCGGTCTGGTCCCCGAGGTGCCCGAGGGAGTCGACTGGTGGGATCCACTGGCCGACAACGCGGTTCGCCCCGAGATCGATGCGGTGCTGGTGAACGGGATCCGGGTCGCCCGGGGCAGCCAGGTCCGGTTGCGGCCGAGGCGCAACGCCGACGCGCAGGACATCTTCATCGCCGGCAGGACCGCCCGCGTCACGTCGGTGCATGAGGACGTCGAGGGCAACAAACACGTCGGGGTGGTCGTCGACGACGACCCCGCCGCCGACCTGCACGACTGGTATGGCCGCTATTTGTACTTCTCCCCCGACGAAGTGGAGCCGCTCCAACAAACCGTCCAAGAAACCCGGCAACAAACCACGTAAAGGAGTTAGACATGGAAATTTTAGGGTGGATTTTCATCGCGATCATCGCGTTGGTCGTCGCGGTAGCTCTGGCGCTGGGGTTGACCTCCCTGCCGGATGCCCGCCGCTACTTCAAGCTCCGCCGCATGTAGCCGTTCGAGCAGCGGATATGACACCACGAATCCTGGTGGCCGGAATCGGCAACATCTTCCTGGGCGACGACGGATTCGGCACAGAAGTAGTCCGGCACACCGCGATCCCGGCGAACGATCCGAATGTCCGGGTCACCGACTACGGCATCAGCGGCATGCACCTGGCGTACGACCTGCTCGAGAAGTGGGACGCGCTGATACTCGTCGACGCGATACCCAGCCGCGGACACCCGGGGACATTGCACGTCTTCCAGGCCGATCATGAATCGGTGTCCGCCACCACCGTTCTGGGGGGGCTGGACGCGCACAGTATGGACCCGGCGGCGGTGTTCGCCAGCCTGCGAGCGCTGGGCGGCAGCCCGCCCTACACCGTCGTCATCGGATGTGAGGCGGGCAGCGTCGAGGAAGGCATCGGGCTCACCGAACCCGTTGCCAAGGCCGTTCCCCGGGCGGTGCGCGCCGTCGAGGAGATCGTCGCGGCGCTGCAAATCCCCGCGGCCGTCGAACCATTGGGACAGGAGTGCTGAGCCATGTGTCTGGGTATACCCGGCCAAGTGATCAGGATGCTGGAGGGCTACGAAGGACAGCTCGCACTGGTCGACGTCACCGGGGAGGCGCGCAAGGTCAACGTCGGCATGCTGCCGGACGAGACATTCGGGCCGGGTGACTGGGTGATCATCCACATGGGCTTCGTGGTGGAGAAGACCGACCAAGCCGGCGCCGAGCAGGCGATGGCCGGTCTGGAGCTGATGGGACGGGGCCGCAGCGATCCGGTGGACACCCCGGGTGGCGGGTGAGATGACCGGCGTCTCCCTAGTGCGGCCCCCGGCGCTTCCCTTGACTTCAGGGTCCGAGGAGGTTCGGCAGCGCTTCACCGTTACCGGCGTCGTCCAGGGGGTCGGATTCCGTCCGTTCGTGCACCGCGTCGCCAGCGAGCTGGGCCTGGCCGGATTCGTCGGCAACGATTCGGGCGCAGTCTTTCTCGAGGTGCAGGGCGATCGCGCGCAGGTGGCCGAGTTCGGCCGGCGGTTGCGCGCCGAGGCCCCGCCGCTGGCACGGATCACCGCCGTCTCGGTCGCCGATATCGCCCCCGAGGCTGGGCACTCTGGGCACGCGGGGCACGCACCCGAGTTCCGGATCGTGGCGAGCCAGACCGTCAGCGGTAACACAACACCGATTCCGCCCGACGTGGCGCTGTGCGACGACTGTGTCGCGGAGTTGTTCGACCCGCGCAACCGGCGCTACCGGCACCCGTTCGTGACCTGCACCAACTGCGGGCCGCGGTTCACCATCATCCGCGCGTTGCCGTACGACCGTCCGGCCACCACCATGGCGGCATTCGCCATGTGCGACCGGTGCGCCGCCGAATACCACGATCCGGCGAATCGCCGGTTCCACGCGCAGCCGATCGCCTGCCCGGACTGCGGTCCGTCGCTGTGGTTCCGGTCGGCAGCCGAGCGACCGGTAGAGATACAGGCGTCGGATGCCGCGCTGGCCGGTGCCCAGCGGGCGCTGACCGACGGCGCGGTGGTGGCCATCAAGGGAATCGGCGGTTACCACCTGGCCTGCGTCGTCGACGACGACGCGGTGGTCCGCAGGTTGCGCGCACGAAAGGCGCGGGGCGCCAAGCCGTTCGCCATGCTGGTCCGCGACCTTGATGTCGCGCGCCGCTATGCGTACGTCGACGACACCGAGGCCGCGGTGCTCCTCAGCCCCGCCCGGCCGATCGTGTTGCTGCGGCGGCGCCCCCACAACAACACTGCGCCGGTCGCCGAGGCCGTTGCGCCCGGCAGCCCCCTGCTCGGGTTGATGCTGCCCTACTCCCCCATCCATCACCTGCTGCTGGCGCCCGTCCCCGGTGTCAGCCGGCCGGCTCCCGACGCGCTGGTGCTGACCAGTGCCAACCGCTCCGACGAACCCATCTGTTTCACCGACGACGATGTGCATCAAAGACTTTGGGGAACCAACGGGCCCACAGGGGCCGGCGCACGCGGCATGCTCTGCGACGCACTGCTGGACCACGACCGGCCAATCCACGTGCCGTGCGACGACTCGGTGGTCCGCGTCGTCAAATTCGACAAATCTGGTCAGGGTCGGGAACTGCCGATCCGGCGGTCCCGCGGGTACGCACCGCTGCCGATCGAAATCGGGCACTCGGGTCTTCAAGGCCCGGCTGTGTTGGCGGTGGGCGGCGAGCTGAAGAACACCTTCTGTCTCACCGACGGCTCGCGGGGCTACCTATCCGGGCACATCGGCGACATGGGCACCTGGGAGACACTGCGCGCGTTCGAGCGTGCGGTGGGGCAGCTCAGTGAAATTCGTGGTACCCCAACGCGGTTGGCCGCCGATCTGCATCCCGGCTATCACACCCGCAGTTGGGCCGAGCGGCACGCGGGCGATCGACCGCTGGATCTGGTGCAGCACCACCATGCGCATGTGGTGTCGCTGCTGGCCGAGCACGGGCGCATCGGCGAACCAATCGTCGGCGTTTCCTTCGACGGCACCGGGTACGGATGCGATCAGACGATCTGGGGCGGCGAGATTCTCACGCTCGATCGGGACAGCCACCGCTTCGTCCGGGCCGGCCACCTGCTGCCGGTGCCGCTGCCGGGCGGTGACGCCGCCGTGCGCAACCCGTGGCGGATGGCACTGTCTCAGTTGTGGACGGCGGGCATCGACTGGACCCGCGACCTGGCGCCGGTCGTCGCGGCAACGCCGGACGAATTACGGTTCACCCGTTCACAATTGGAGAGCCAGACAGGGTGTGTGCCGTGTTCGAGCATGGGCCGGCTGTTCGACGCGGTCGCCTCCCTGCTCGGGGTGCGGCACCGGATCGACTACGAGGGGCAGGCCGCCATCGAACTCGAGGCACTCGCCGAGACAGCCGGCGAGGCGCCCGGGCCGGCGCTGCCGCTGGCGGTACGGCCCGACGGAGTGATCGACCCCACGACCATGGTGCGAACGATGGTGTCGGCGCTGCGTGCCGGCACGCAACCGGCGACGCTGGCGGCGGGGTTCCACCGGGCCGTCGCGGTCGCCGTCGCCGAGGTGGTCGCTCAGGTGGCCGGCGGCGTGCGGCTGGTGGGTCTCACCGGTGGGGTTTTCCAGAACGTACTGCTGCTGCGCCTGTGTGGTGAGCTGTTGCGACAGGCCGGATTTGAGGTGCTGACCCACCACACCGTACCGCCCAACGACGGCGGGCTCGCGCTGGGTCAGGCCGTGATCTCCGTACTGAGCGCGGTGGGCAGAAGGGGGCTGAGTGATGACTACTACCACCGCGATCGACCGCGGGCTCGGCGCCGAGCTGGCTCATGAATTGTCAGAAGATTTGGCCGCCACCGCCTTCACGCTGGCCAAGCGGTTCGCGGCGGGCGCCACCATGTGGTCCATCGCGCCGTCCTGGGAACCGCACGCCCTGCACATCGCGGTCGAGTTCGTGCATCCGGTGATCATGGGCAAGCGGGCGCTGCCGGCGGTGGCACTGACCGGCCCCAACCTCGTTGACCTGGTTCGGGTTTCGGTTCGGCCCGGCGACATCGTGATCGCGGTCGCCGGCGCCGGCAATACCGAGGTGCGCTCGGTGATGCACCGCAGCCCGGCCTGGGGCGCCACCACGGTGTGGATCGGCAGCGGTGCGCGGCCGGCAGCGGGCATGGCGGATCACGTGCTCTGGCTGGACGATCCCGATCCGCGGGTGCCCGCAACCGGTGGCTTCGTGCTGTTCTATCACCTGTTGTGGGAGCTGACCCACGTGTGTTTCGAGCACTCCGGGTTGCTCAAGGCCGACTCGCCGCACGGCGAAACTGACGCCGTGTGCGTCACCTGCAGCGACGAGGGGCGCCTGGGTGAGGTGGTGACCGCGTCGGCCGACGGGATGGCCACGGTTCGCACCGCGCGGGGCGTCGAAAAGGTGGCGACGACGCTGATCGACCCGGTCGCGGGCGGCGAGTTGGTGCTCGTACACGCCGGCACCGCGATCAGCCGCGTGGAAGAGGACGCGTGATGGCTCAACAAGAAGAACCGACTAACTTCCTGTACCCGTTCATCGACGCGCAGGAAGACAATCCGGAGTCCCTGCTGGCCGACCTGGCCGCGTCGGCGCAGGCAAAGGCGGCCGAAAGCCTGGCGCTGCGCCGGTCCACGCTGGAAGCCAACGCCGAGCTACTCGACCGGGCCGCCACCGAGATGGCGCGCCGCTTCGCGGCGGGCGGACGGCTGTTCACCTTCGGAAACGGTGGCAGCTGCACCGATTCGACCACTTTGGCGGGGCTGTTTGCCCGGCCGCCGATCGGCAAGCCGCTAACGGCCTGGTCGTTGACCGCCGACCCGGCGATCCTGACCGCACTGGGCAACGACGTCGGCTTCGAGCTGGTGTTCGCCCGCCAGCTGATCGCCCGCGCGCAAGCCGGCGACATCGCGATCGCCATGTCGACCAGCGGCAACTCGCCCAACCTGCTCACCGCGCTGGCCGAAGCACGCCAACGCGGCTTGTACACCATCGGTTTCGCCGGATACGACGGCGGCGCCTTCGCGAACAACCCAAATGTGGACGCCTGCTTCATCGTTCGCTCGCAGAGCGTGCACCGGATTCAGGAGTCACAAGCGCTGCTGGGCTACCGGCTATGGTTGGCAACCCACGAACGTTCCACCGAACAAGGCTTGGGGGCCGCATGAGCACGAGCAAGTCGGCAAGCGAATACCTGTCCTCGGGCCCGCGGTTCGCCGAGGGCGAGGTGATCGAGCGGATCGAGTCGTTCCGCCGGCGCCGCCCCCGGTTGCGCGACGACCACGTGACCCTGGCGCACGGCGCGGGCGGAAAGGCCTCGGCCGCATTGGTGGACGCGGTTTTCCTGGAGGCGTTCCGCAACCCGCTGCTGGAGTCGCTCGGCGACGGCGCCGTCCTCACCCTGCCCAGCGGCGAGCGGCTGGCGCTGTCCACCGATTCATTTGTGGTGCAGCCCAGGCGCTTTCCCGGAGGCTCCGTCGGCGAACTCGCCGTCAACGGCACCTGCAACGACCTCGCGATGGCCGGCGCGGTGCCGTCCTGGATCTCGGCGGCATTCGTGCTCGAAGAGGGTTTCGGAATCGACGAATTGAAAGAGATCGTCGCCGACATGGCGGCTGCGGCCGCCACGGCGGGTGTCCAGATAGTCACCGGCGACACCAAGGTGGTGCCCAAGGGCGCCGCCGACGGGATGTTCGTCACCACCACCGGGGCCGGTGTCGTTCCGGCCGAGCGGAAGCTTTCGGCTCGGTCGGTGCGGGTCGGCGACAAGGTGCTGTTGTCGGGGTCGATGGGTGATCACGGCATGGCGGTCATGCTCGCCCGCGGCGACCTGGCCATCGAGGCCGACATCGAGTCGGACACCGCCTGCCTCAGCCCGCTGGTGGAGCTGCTCATGGCGGCCGCGCCGGCCACCCGCTGGCTGCGGGACGCGACCCGGGGTGGGGTCGGAACCGTCTGCAACGAACTGGCCCAGTCGTGCGGCCTGGGCGTGCTGCTCTCCGAGGATCGACTGCCGGTGCGGCCCATGGTGAACGGCGCGTGCGAGCTGCTCGGCATCGATCCCCTCTACGTCGCCAACGAAGGCAAGTTCGTCGCCGTCGTCGCACCCGAGCAGGCGCAGGCCGGGCTGGCCGCGTTGCGGTCGCATCCGCTGGGAGCCGATGCGGCCGAAGTCGGGGAAATCGTCAGCGAGCCGACCGAAAGCGTGGTACTGCGTACCGGATTCGGCGGCACCCGGATTGTCGACATGCTCGTCGGGGATCCGCTGCCGCGAATCTGCTGACCAGAGAAGGCACAAGAAAGGGAGTGAGATGACATGTGCCTAGGGATTCCGGGCCGCATTGTCGAGATCACCGACCCGGCAAACTATTTGGCCAGGGTCGACGTCAGCGGCGTGCAGCGCACCATCAGCGTGCGACTGCTGGAAGACGACATGCCCGAGCCCGACGACTGGGTGCTGGTGCACGTCGGCTTCGCGATGGCCAAGATCGACGAGACCGAGGCCCTGCTCACCCTGGCCGCCGTCAAGAAGCTCGGCGAGGCCTACACCACCGAACTGGAAGCCTTCGACACTACGGCCATTATCTAGGCCATAGTCTGAATAGGAGCCGCAATGAAATTCGTTGACGAATTCCGCGATCCGGCCGCGGCCCGCAAACTGCTGGGCGCCATAAACCACTTGGCGCACCTGGCCGGCCGCGCCGAAGATTCGACGGATCACTTCAAGTTCATGGAGGTGTGCGGCGGGCACACGCACACCATTTACCGGCACGGCATCGAACACCTGCTACCCGACAACGTCGAATTGGTGCACGGCCCCGGCTGCCCGGTCTGCGTGATCCCGATGGGCCGCATCGACGACGCGATGTGGCTGGCCGGCCAGCCCGACGTGATCTTCACCTGCTTCGGCGACATGATGCGGGTGCCCGGGTCGAACGGCAGCCTGCTGGACGCCAAGGCGCGCGGCGCGGATGTGCGGTTTGTGTACTCCCCGCTGGACGCGCTCAAGATCGCGATCGACAACCCCACCAAACAAGTGGTGTTCTTCGCCATCGGTTTCGAGACCACGGCACCGTCGACGGCGGTCACGCTGGTGCGGGCACGCGAGGTGGGCTTGCCCAATTTCAGCGTCTTCTGCAACCACGTGACGATCGTGCCGCCGATCAAGGCCATCCTGGAATCACCGGACCTGCGGCTGTCGGGTTTCATCGGCCCGGGGCACGTGTCGACCGTGGTGGGCAACCGGCCGTACCGGTTCGTCCCGGAGGTGTACCGAAAGCCGCTGGTGGTAGCCGGATTCGAGCCGCTGGACATCCTGGCGGCGGTCACCATGCTGCTGCGCCAGATCCGCGATGGCCGCTGCGAAGTGGAGAACCAGTACAAGCGGGTGGTGCCCGAACACGGCAACCCCGCGGCGCTCGCGCTGATGGGCAAGGTGTTTTCGCTGCGCCCACACTTCGAATGGCGAGGGCTGGGATTCATCTCGCAGAGCGCGCTGCGGCTGCACGACGACTTCGCCGAGTTCGACGCCGAACTGCGGTTCGCGATGCCCGGCGTGCGGGTCGCCGACCCGAAGGCATGTCAGTGCGGCGAGGTGCTCAAGGGCGTGCTCAAGCCCTGGGAGTGCAAGGTTTTCGGCACCGCGTGCACCCCGGAGACCCCGATCGGGACCTGCATGGTGTCCCCCGAGGGAGCGTGCGCGGCCTACTACAACTTCGGCCGCATGCACCGCGACGCGGCCAAGCTGGTCGGACGAACTTGACGAACGACGGGGCCGCCGGGGGCCTGAAGATGGGCCTGGAGATGGGCTCGAAAAAGGGCGCCGAGATGTTCGCCCGCTACGCCTATGCCCCCAACGCGCTGGGCTATTGCGGTCCCCCGCTGGGTGCGACGCTGCGCGACGGCTCGGTCGACGAGGTGCGCAGCGCGGCGGCGAAGTTCACCGGGGCCTGGCCCTACCTGCGCGTGCTGTCCAAGCTGACCGGCATCGCCGACCCGCTGGATTATCGGCTGGTCGAGTCGTATTGGCTCGGTGGTGGCGTCGGGGCCGGGCTTGACGCAGGTGAGTTCCTCGACGAGTTGCTCGCCATCATCGGCCCGCAGGCCGGCCGCTATTGGTCGCACCTCACCGACGACTTGGCGGCGGAGGCGGCCGGCAATCACTGCTTCCACGTGTTCGGCGTGTATCCGTGGACGCGGTTCTTGGGCCCTGGAAATAGAAGGGGTATGGATGAGCACCCGCTCGGTGTGCTGGACAATTGCCGGATCACCTGGGGGACAGTGGTTTCCCGCGACGGCGCCGACATCGAGATGGTGTGCAAGGGGCTGGCGTGGGATGGTCGGGCGCTGTCGCTGTCGCGGCCCTCACCACGGGTATTGGACGTCTGGGCCGACGGGTACAGCGCGGTACCCGACGTCGACGTCGGCGACGAGGTGGCGGTGCACTGGGGCCGGCTGTGTGGTCGACTCGGCGCGGAGCAGGTTCGCGCGCTCGCCGACAGCACCGACCGACAACTTCGGCTGACCAGCCAACGGCTGGGCCGGGCCCTGCTGCCAGACTGACCGTCGTGCCCGGTTCGATCTGCGACGTGCTACCCGCCGCGGCCGCGCTGCTTGGCGTCCCCGGCGCGGTCGACAGGCTGGCGCTGGCCGAGGCGGTCGACCAGGGCGGTGTCGATCGGATCGATCGAATCGATCGCGTGGCCGTCGTGCTCGTCGACGGAATGGGATGGCACCTGCTGCCCAAGTTGGCCGGCGATGCGCCGCTACTGGCTGCCGTTCTGACCGGCGGCCGCGGGCACATCACGCAGCTCGACTGCACCTTCCCGTCCACCACGCCGTCCAGCCTGGTGTCGCTGGGCACCGGCGCACAGCCCGGCGAGCACGGCATCCTCGGCTTCACGGTCAACATCCCCGGCACCGACCGGGTGCTCACGCACGTCCGGTGGCGCGACGACCCGCCGTACCGTCAATGGCAGCCGCTGCCAACCTGGTTCGAACGGACGGCGCGGGCCGGGGTCAGCACCCGTGCTGTGCTCCCGCAGTGGTTTTTGGGCAGCGGACTGACCGACGCGGCGTACCGCGGCGCCCGGTTTGTCCCAACGAGCACAGCCGATGACTACGCCCAGCGGCTGGCCGACGACCTGCGCGCGGCCCCGGGACTGGTCTACGGCTATACCGCCGACCTGGATACCGCGGCTCACGTGTTCGGCATCGGCTCGCCCCGATGGCACGAGGCGGCGGCGCGTGTCGACGCGCTGCTGACCCGGCTGGTCGAAGAGTTGCCCCCCACCGCGGCGCTGCTGGTCACCGCCGACCACGGCGGCCTGAACGTCCCTGCGGACGCCCGCATCGACCTCGACACCGCCCCACGCCTCGGCGCTGGGATACGGGTGGTGGCCGGCGAGCCGCGGGTGCGCTACCTGCACACCGAGCCCGGCGCCGCGGCCGACGTGCAGGCCACCTGGGGCGAACTGCTGGACGGCCACGCCGAGGTCTATGGCCGCGAAGAGGCCGTGGCCACCGGACTGTTCGGGCCGGTCGACCCGCGGCACCTGCCCCGGATCGGCGACGTCGTCGTCATCTGCACCGGCGACACGGTAGTGTTGGCGACCCGGCACGAGCCGCCGGAAACGGCCCGCCTCATCGGTTTCCACGGCGCGGCCACGCCGGCCGAGATGGCAATTCCATTAATCGTCTTCACGTCCTGCCTCGAACACGGACTCTGATCGTTTTCACAGCTCGGTCCATCCGTTGACCAAGGGTCGCGTTGTATGTTCGGGTCACTGTGAAGTTTGGGGGCGGCGGCAGCACTCGACGATGGCAGTTGGCCATCGCGATCGTCGCCGCGCTGAGCCTGTTCGCGGCCGTCACCACAGGTTGGGCCGCACGGGGGCTCGCGCCCGGCGACGTTCGATTGCCGCAGCCGGCCGCTGTCTCACTTGGTCATCACTCCCAACCCACTAGCCATCTTGACCATCGCTTTTCATCAGACCCTGGCTTTTCATCAGACCCAGGCTTTTCATCAGACCCTGGCTTTTCATCAGACGGCTTTTCATCAGACCCTGGCTTTTCATCAGACCCTGCACCGACGCATCAGAAGGCGACCAAGAATGCGTGGATGACACGCGATCGGCCCCCGACGTGGCCCCGCTTGTCACCGCAGTCTGTCTGCTCGCCGTTGCCGGTTTCGTTTGCCACGTCGCGGTGGCGCGGCGGGGCCAACGCGGACGCACCCACCGGTGCCCCCGCCGTCCGGGACACCTTGACCCAGCTGTGCGTCGACCGTAGCTGATAGGTCAGCGCTGTCACTTCGACACGAGAAGACGTTCACAGCAACCCGTCTGATCGACTTGCGCCCGCCGCCATAACACGGGCAAAGCTGTGGGCCGCGTTCCCGCCAACACGTGGGGCTGTAACCCCTGCGTCTATGTCTTTCAAGGAGGGGGTCATGTTTTCGAGAACAGCCCATACCGCCGTAGTCAGGCAGAAGTAGCAATGAACATCGCGACGCTACCGCCGGAAATCAACTCAAAGCGAATGTATGCGGGTCCGGGCTGCGGGTCGATGACCGAGGCGATAAAGGCCTGGGAGTCGCTGGCCACCCGCCTGTACGCCGCGGCGGCGGACTACCGGGCGGTGACCTCAAAGCTGTTGGCGAGATGGGAGGGGGCGACGGAAATCACGCAGGCCGCGGCACCGTATATGGATTGGCTCGCCGCCACTGCCACACAAGCCGAGCACGCGGCCACCCAGGCTAGGGCGGCAGCGAGCGCTTACGAGTCGGCGTTAGCCGCGATGGTGCCCCCACCGGTGATCGAGGCCAATCGCGCGCACCGGACAGAGCTGGCCAAGGCGAACTGCCTGGGCCAAACCAGCCCCGCGATCGCGGAGACCGAGGCTTGCTACGAACGGATGTGGGCCCAAGACACCGAGGCCATGTACGGCTATGCCGGAGACTCGGCCGATGCGTCGACGGTGACACCGTTCGCCCCGCCGCCAACTGCAGTGGGACAGGCTGGCCCGGGTGCCGCGCTCCCCCAACTCACCGGCACCTGGCAGGTGATCGCGGCGCCGCAGGTCATATCGGCCGGCCACCAAGTTATCTCAACCATTCCTGAGGCGCTGCAGTCACTTTCCTTGTCACAGCTGACAACGTTCGATGCATCCCTTTCGCAGGTGTCGTCGTCGCTGTCAAAACTCAGTTCACTGTCCGCGCCGTCGGACGTCGCGATCGACCGCCTGAATTCCCTTAACAAGAGCGCGGCGTTGAACCACGCGGCAGCGTTGCGGTCGCTCTTGACGAAGCCGGGTGTTGCCCGCGGCGCGCCGTTCACCGCGGGTCTGGGTCGCGCGACGTCGATCGGTGTGTTGTCGGTACCGAAGGCGTGGGCGGCGGACACCACGCCGAGCCCGGTCGCCCTGGAATCTTCGTACGGGAGCTGGGGCCTGCCCGCAGGTCCGTTTGGTCGACATCGGTGATCCGCCGCTGCGGACCTAGCGGGCCCTAGCGCCACCAGGTCGTAAAGCGCTCATGTGGCGCTTCCGCAATCGAACGATGTCGACCAAACTGAAAGCGCATTCGCCGAATTTTCTGACGCCGAGGGAACCGCCGATGCCGTCGTACGTGATCGCAGCAACCGAGGCGTTTGGCGTGGTGTCGGGGGACTTGACCGGGGTCGAAGAGGCGATCAAGGGGGCCACCGCTGCGGCGACGCCCTCGACGACGGGAATCGTCGCGGCGGCCGAAGATGAGGTGTCGGCGGCCATCGCAAGTTTCTTTGGCCGCTACGGTGCAGACTTTCACGCGCTGACCGCCCAAGCGACGCTGTTTCACGACCGCTTCGTGGGTGCGCTGCGCGGGGCCGGGGCCACGTATGCGGCCGCTGAGGCCACGAATGTGTCGCTGCTGCTGCAGGGGGTGCAGCAACAGTTCTTCGACCAGGGATTTTTCTCGCCCTTCATCTATCTGACCGGGCAACCGCTCTTCGGTAAAGCTGCCGTCGGGCCCGCCGTTACCGGGAGCACCGGCCTCGGTCTCGCCGGCAGACTGATCCGCGGCTTTTTCAACGGGACTCTCGGGGCCGGCAGCGGCGGTGTGACGGAGGGGTCGGGAACGCCGGGCCCGGTGACCGGGGTCCGGGAGGGGTCCTCCTACCTGGAGATCCCGGTCGGTCCCCATGGCTACGACGCCCCGACGCGCTGGTACTTCCCAACGCAGGCTGACGGTACGGTGAATGCCCGCGGCGTCATCTATCTGCAGCACGGGTTCCTGGGAACGGGTGGCTGGTACAGCAATCTGGCCATCGCCCTGGCGGAGGGCACCAACAGCATCGTGGTCGTCCCCACCGTATCGTCGATTCCGTTGCCGAACGGCGCCTCGCTGGGCGGCACGCAGATGCAGCAGGCCGTCGGCTCGCTGTTCCTGGGCAGCCAGACGGCGCTGAACGCCAGCGCGAATCAGGCCGGTTACCACGGCACGCTGCCGCAAAGTTTCATCATGACGGGACACTCCGCCGGCGGCGGCCTCGCCACGCTCGCCGCCGGCGATTACGTCGCGGACCTCGGGGCGAACACCAACCACCTTCTCGGTGTGGTCATGTTCGACGGGGTCGCAAACAGCACTTCGGCCTTCGCGGCTTCGATAGCCAACCTGCAGACGTTGAATATCCCCGACTATGTGGTGGCCGCGCCGCCCCAGTCCTGGAATGCCAACGGTGCCACCACGAATCAACTGGTCAGTCTCTACCCGGGGCAGTTCGTCGGGGCCGAGCTGGTCAACGGGTCGCATGTCGACTCGCTGCTGGGCGATAAACCCGTCGTCGACTTCCTCTCGCAGCTGATCACGAAGTTCTCCCCGGCCGGCAACACCGATGCCGTGTACACGCTGGCCACGGGTTGGATCGACGACATCTACGCAGGGAAGGGCCCGACCGACCCGATCTACGGCGTCTACGGGCCCACCGGCGGCTACGTATCCCCCGGCGGCCAGCAGATCATCCTGGGCCCGGCTTCCGGGATCGTGCTGCCGGTGTAGGCGACCGCCGGCGTTTCGCGGGATACAAGGCAGGCTTGTATCGCTGCAAGAACACGACCGCTACTGCGACGCCATCGGTGGCGCAACGATCAATGCCATGAACACTTCAACAAACACCAACCAGACCCACGACACCAAGACAAACACCGCGCGCGCCAAGGGAATCGGATTCCTGTGCCGCGGCGTGGCCGGCGCTGTGCTGGCCACGGCGCTCGCCGCGACCGCGGTCGGTTGCGCTGTGACGGGCAACGCCGACGCAACGCAACTGCAGTCGCTGATACCGGCACCGGCGAGCACTCGGATCACCGACGGCCCGAACTCCATTGCGGACAACGGCATCCATATGCACTTCCTGGTCAACGGACCGGCAACCAATGTCCTGGACGCGTACAAGAACGCGCTCGAGGCCAAGGGCTGGACGGTGACCGTCGCGAATTCGAGCGGCTGGGGAGGATACGGCGGCGCCACCTACACCGGGACCCGGGGCGACACCTACGGCGTGTTTACCGGCGGAGGCTCCGGTAGCGCCACCGACGTCAATGCCTGCGCATGGCCGTCAAAGCCCTCGAACACCAACTGTGGTGACGGCAACCGGCGATAGCGGCAACGACGGACTCACCCGACAGAACAATCCGCAAGGGGCGGCCCGCAAGGGCCGCCCCGTTCGCTAGAGTCTTGCTTTACCCACCAACGATTCTCGCTCGCCCGTGGACCAATTCACGGGGTGCGGTTTGCGGTCAAGGGAGACAAATCCGTGCAGGTGCCCAACGCCGCGGCGCTGAAGAAGGCCGGAATCGTCGAATCCTTCTTCCACACCGGTGACGTCAAGATCCATTACGCCGCGGGGCCGGCCAATGGCGATCCGATCGTGTTCATCCCGGGTCAGAGCTGCACATGGGAGGAGTACGTGCTGCTTCTTCCACTTTTGGCCACGGACCATCAGGTGTATGCGATCTCCCTGCCGGGCCACGGCCAATCGTCCTGGGCACCGGGCAAGTACACATTCAACCAACTGGGAGCGGCCATCGCCGCGTTCCTCCGCGGCGTCGTCGGGAGACCGGCGATCGTCGCCGGCAATTCCTCCGGCGGTGTGCTCACGGTGTGGCTCGCTGCCAACGAACCAGAACTGGTGCGGGCCCTCCTGTTGGAAGATCCGCCGCTTTTCCGCTGCGAGTGGCCGACCATCAAAAGCACGGTCGTGTACGACGCCTTCCTCGGCCTAACGAGGATGGCGATCCCCGGCGGTGGCGGCTTCTCACGGTTCTTTACCGACACGGCGGTGCCACTCCTCGGACAATCCCGCGGCGTGGTCGGTGCGCGCACCCCTCCGAAAGCGCTCGTCTGGCTCATCGCCCGCCTAATCGCGATACACCAGGCGCTCATCCCCGGTGCAGCAATCGATGTCCCCCTGCTGCCAATCCCGCTGCGGGTAGCGTTGCGCGGGCTTACGCAATTCGACGGCAACTTCTCCCGGGCATTCGTCGACGGCACCGTCGGCGAGGGATTCGACCACGCGAACGCTCTGCGAGAAGTCACCCAGCCGACGCTTTTCCTGCACGCGAACTGGTTCATCGCACCCGACGGCCGCCTCCTCGGCGCGGTGGATGACGAAGACGTCGCGAAGGTCAAATCCTTGATCGGCGGGCCGTTCGACTATCTCCGCGTCGACAGCCGACACGCGACCCCGCTGGACATTCCCAAGCGCGAAGCCAAGGAAATCCGCGCCTTTAAGACACGCCACGATCTCTGAGCTTTACAGCGGCGTCACGTAAGCCGAGCTGATACCGCCGTCCACCAAAAACGTGGACGCGGTGATGAACGACGCGTCGTCGCTGGCCAAAAATGCTACGGCAGCGGCGAGTTCGTTGGGTTCGGCGAATCGGCCCAGCGGAACGTGCACCAGTCGGCGTGCGGCCCGCTCCGGGTCCTTGGCGAAAAGCTCCTGCAGCAGCGGGGTGTTGACGGGGCCGGGGCACAGCGCGTTGACCCGGATGCCCTGCCGGGCGAATTGCACCCCGAGCTCTCGTGACATGGCGAGCACCCCGCCCTTGGAGGCGGTGTAGGAGATCTGCGAGGTCGCCGATCCCAGCACCGCAACGAACGACGCCGTGTTGATGATCGAACCCTTCCCGGCGGGCACCATGTGCCGCAACGCCGCTCGGCAGCACAGGTACACCGACTTCAGGTTGACGTCTTGCACCCGTTGCCAAGCACCCAGTTCGGTGTTTTCGATCAGATCGTCATCGGGTGGCGAGATGCCGGCATTGTTGAACGCGATATCGACCGAGCCACAGGTCTGCGCCGCGGCGTCGAACAGCCGGTTGACGGCGTGCTCGTCGGAAACATCCACCGGCACAAACAAACCGGAGAGCTCCTCAGCGGCCGCGCCGCCGGCTTCGCGGTCGAGGTCGCCGACCACGACCGTCGCGCCCTCGGCATGCATCCGCCGGGCAGCGGCCAGGCCGATGCCGCCGCCACCGCCGGTGACGACCGCCACCCGGCCGGCCAGCCGTCGGGTCAGGTCCATCAAGGCCCCTCCTCTCGCATCGCGATGAACACGTTTTTGGTCTCGGTGAAATGCAGCGGTGCGTCCGGTCCGAGTTCGCGGCCCAGACCGGACTGTTTGAAGCCTCCGAACGGCGTGTTGTAGCGCACCGATGAGTGCGAATTCACCGACAGGTTGCCGGACTCCACCGCCCGCGACACCCGCAGCGCACGGGACAGGTCGTCGGTCCAGATCGATCCGGACAGCCCGTAGGTGCTGTCGTTGGCCAGCGTGATGGCGTCCTGCTCGTCGTCGAACGGCAGCACGGTGACGACCGGGCCGAAGATTTCCTCGGTGACGGTGCGGTCGGTGCGCTCCGGAGTGAGGACCGTTGGCGGGAACCAGAATCCGCGTCCGGTCGGCGCTGCGCCGCGAAACGCGACCGGGGCGTCGTCGGGCACGTAGGAGGCCACCGTGTCGCGGTGCGAGCCGGACACCAGCGGGCCCATCTCGGTGTCGCGCGATCTGGGATCGCCGACGACGACGCCGCGCACCGCCGGTTCGAGCAGCTCCATGAACCGGTCGTAAACGCTGCGCTGCACCAGGATCCGGCTGCGGGCACAGCAGTCCTGCCCGGCATTGTCGAACACCCCGGCCGGCGCGGTGGCCGCCGCGCGCTCCAGGTCGCAGTCGGAGAAGATGATGTTGGCGCTCTTGCCGCCCAGTTCCAGCGTCACCCGCTTGACCTGGGCGGCCGCACCGGCCATCACCCTCTTGCCGACTTCGGTGGACCCGGTGAAGACGATCTTGCGGACTCCCTCGTGGGTGACGAACCGGTCCCCGACCACCGAGCCTTTGCCGGGCAACACCTGCAGCAGGTCTTCGTCCAGGCCGGCCTCGACAGCCAGCTCACCGAGCCGCAGCGTGGTCAGCGGCGTCCACTCGGCCGGCTTCACCAGCACGGCGTTGCCGGCGGCCAGGGCGGGCGCGATGCCCCACGACGCGATCATCATCGGGAAGTTCCACGGGGTGATCACCCCGACCACGCCCAGCGGTTCGTTGAAGGTGACGTCGAGGCCGCCTGCGACGGGAATCTGCTTGCCGGACATGCGTTCCGGGCTGGCGGCATAGAAGGTCAGCACGTCTCGGACGTGGCCGGCCTCCCACTCGGCCGATGTGATGGGATGCCCCGAATTGGCTACCTCGAGCGCGGCCAGCTCGTCGACGTGGGCACCGACGGCGGCCGCGAACGCCCGCAGGCCGTCGGCTCGCTGGGCCGGTGACAACCGCGCCCACCGCCGCTGGGCAGCCCGCGCTCGCCGCACCGCGTCGTCGACGGCGGCGGCATCGGGCTGGTCGACCGCGCGCAGCACCTCCTCGGTGGCCGGGTTGATCAGTTCCGCTTGGGTCATTCCAGGGCTCATCGGGTTTCCGCGTAGGACCGCGCGGCGTCCACCACCGCTTTGAACAGCCGCAGGTCGTCCAGGGTCCGCTCCGGGTGCCACTGCACCGCGACCATGAAGCCGTCCCCGGGTAGCTCCAATCCCTCCACCACGCCGTCGGCATCCCACGCGCTGACGACAAGACCATCGCCGACCTTGTCGATGGCCTGATGGTGATAGCACGACGCTTCGGCCGATTCCCCCACCAGCTCGGCCAGCCGGGTACCGGGAACGGTGCGCACCGGCACCTTGGTGAACACTGCGTCGCCTGCCCGATGCCCGTTGTGGCCGAGAACCTCGGGCAGGTGCTGATGCAGTGTGCCGCCGAACGCGGCGTTGAGCACCTGCGCGCCGCGACAAATCCCGAGCACCGGCAGCCCACGGTCCAGCGCGCCCCGCAACAGAGCGAACTCCAAGTCGTCGCGGCCGGTTCGGGGCTCGTCCGTGGTCGGATGCGGCTGCTGACCGTACGACGCGGGATCCAGGTCATAACCACCGGTGAGCACCAGACCGTCCAGGCTGTCGAGGATGCCGCCGACGGTCTCGGCGTCCGCCGGCTGCGGCGGCAGCAACACCGCGGCGGCACCGGCCGCCAGGACGCCCTCGATGTAGTCGGCAGGCACATAACCCGCCTGGAAATCCCAGACGCCGGTGCGCACCTGCTCCAGGTATGACGTCAGGCCCACTACCGGCCGACGCGCTCTAGAGTCGTTCAAAGCCACGCATCCTCTCCCAATCCGTGACCGCCGAGTTGAACGCCGCCAACTCCACGCGCGCGTTGTTCAGATAGTGCGCGACCACGTCGTCGCCGAACGCCTCCCGTGCGACTGAAGACTTCTCCAATAACGCGGCAGCCTCGGCCAGCGTAGCGGGCAGGCGCGCGACGCCGGCGGTTTCGTAGGCGTTGCCGATACAGGGCTCGGCGAGCTCCAGTTCCTGCTCGATCCCGTACAGACCCCCCGCGACCAGGGCCGCCACCGCCAGGTATGGGTTGACATCGCCGCCGGGCACCCGGCATTCCATTCGGGTGTTCGCGCCGTGGCCAACCACCCGCACCGCGCAGGTACGGTTGTCCAGCCCCCACGCCAGGGCCGTCGGGGCGAAGCTGCCATCGGCAAACCGCTTGTAGGAGTTGATGTTCGGCGCATAGAACAGTGTCAGTTCCGGCATGGTGGCCAGCACCCCCGCGATGAAATCACAAAGCGTCGACGACATGCCGTGCGGCCGGCTGGGATCGGCGAACACCGCTGCGGAGTTCCCGGAGTCCCCGGCCCGAATCGATAAGTGGATGTGGCAGCTGTTGCCCTCGCGTTCGTCGTATTTCGCCATGAAGGTCAGGCTCTTGCCGTGCCGGTCGGCGATTTCCTTGGCGCCGTTCTTGTAGATGACATGGTTGTCGCAGGTGACCAGCGCGTCGTCATAACGGAACCCGATCTCCTGCTGGCCCCGATTGCACTCGCCCTTGCTGGCCTCACAGTGCAGGCCCGCGCCTTGCATGCCGAGCCGGATGTCGCGCAGCAACGGCTCCATCCGCGACGACGCCAATATCGCGTAGTCGATGTTGTAGTCGCTGGCCGGGGTCAGTCCGCGGTAGCCGCCGGCCCACGCGTCGCGGTAGGTGTCGTCGAAAACCATGAACTCGAGTTCGGTGGCGACGTTCGCTCCCCACCCCCGGTGACTCAGCCGGTCCAGCTGGCCGCGCAACACGGTGCGCGGCGCTGCGGCGACCGCGCAGCCGTCGCTGCGGGCCAGATCGGCCATCACCAGTGCCGTGCCGGGCAGCCACGGGATCAGCCGAAGGGTGTCAAAGTCCGGCCTCATCACCATGTCGCCGTATCCGGTCTCCCAACTGGACATCGCATAACCGGGCACGGTGTTGTTGTCGACGTCGACGGCAAGCAGGTAGCTGCAGCACTCGGCACCGTGGCCGGCGACTTCGTCGACGAAGAATCCGCCCGGCACCCGTTTGCCGACCAGCCGGCCCTGCATGTCCGGGAACGCCAGAATGACGGTGTCGATGTCGCCCGCGGCGACCAATCCATCAAGGTCGGCTAACGACAACGCCACTGGAACCATCGGATACCTTCCCGGATTCAATACGCGAGTGCACAATCCTAGTCGCCGAGCAGACGCAGAATCGCACGCGGAAGGCCTTCCGCGTGCGATTTTGCTGCGGGTACCACCCGCTTGCGGGGGCCTGCTGGCGAGTGCCCGCTACCAGGTGCTGGTGCGCAACACGATCTCGGCGGCCAACTGCGCGGTTGACTCTTGCGCGTTGCGTCGGCCGAGGAGTTCGACAATGCGGTAGTCGGCGTAGACGAAGCGTTGGCTGTCGCGGGCCATTGTCCGGCCGGCCGGGGAGCTGACCAGGACGGTGGTGGCGATCTCCACCGGTGGGCAGTCCTTGTCCCGAATCGCGCCGTCGAGGTCGGCCACCCGCGGATGTCCGCGGTCGACGACCACTAGGCCAACGAACCGGCCCAACCGGGTTGCCGCCAGATCCCAGGCGATCTCGGCGCCGGTGCGGTCGCCGACCACCACCGCCCACCCGATCCCCAGCGCGTCCAGGATGCCGACCACCGACTTAGAGGTCAGCCGCGGGTCAGGGCCGATAACGACGGTCCGAAGCGAGGCGGTGTGCAGGCGCTCACACACCGCGTCATACGCGGCGGGCGCGCGCTGCTCGGCGCCAAGGATGACAACGACGACGCCATTCTCCGGACCGGCTACGCTCACCGGAACGGGGAACCCGTCGAGCGTCGTCATCATCGAGGGCATTTTCGCAAGTTACAACTAGTGGACCTGGTACGGGCGGTTTCGAACGGATACTCACAGTCCACCGCATGCCGGTCCGCCATGCAACCGCCACTCATCAGACCGCACCGTGCAAGCGGCCCTCAAATTGGTGCTCGAGCCGATCTTCGGGGCGGATTTCCAACCATGCTCCCATGGCTTGCGCCCGAGCCGTCAAGCCCAGGATGCGATCGCCGAGATTCATCAATTCACATCTCGCCCTTACGAGTGGGTCCTCGACGGTGACATCGAGGCGTGCTTCGATGAGATCGACCGTGATGCCAAGTGCCAGCCTAGCCGGGCAGAAGAGCCTCCGAACAGCACCGGCAATGCGGATCACCTCTGCACGGAAGAATCCCGCAATCCGCTCAAAGTATATAAACCATTAGAAAAGTTTAAGTAGCGGTAAAAACGGCAGGGTGACCAATGCGGCGGTCAATCCTATTCCCACAGTATTTAAGTAGACTGCGGCGGCGAACGCAATGGTGAACACGGAATTCAGGAAGCCATCGGTGGTCAAGACCGCGTTGAGCCCTCTGCCGAAGTAATTGACTATGTCGAGGAGGGTGATGCTTGGTAGGCCTGGAATGGGTGAGATACCGCCCAGGTCCGGCAAGCTGATGCCCAGGTTCGGCAAGGAAATGCTCGGCAAGTTCAAGTTCAAGCCCGAACCACCCGAACCCAACGAACCCAACAAGTTCCCCAAGTTCGGCAAGGAGCCCGAGCTCGAGAAGTTCAAGGCCGGCAGGTTCAACGTAAAGTTGCCGCTCGAGCTCGAGAAGTTCAAGCCCGGGAAGTTGAAGTTGAAGGTGCCGCTCGAGCTCGACAGGTTGAAGCCCAAGTTCGGCAAGCTGAAGTTGAAGTTGTTGCTGCCCGGGCTCGAGAAGTTGAAGCCCGGCAAGTTGACGCTCGGCAAGGTAGGCAAGCTGAAGCTCGGCAAGGTAATGGGGCCGCCGCTCGAGGAGAACAAGTTCCCCAAGTCGAAGCCGCCACCGCCGCCTATCAAGCTCCCCAAGTCGATGCCGCCGGTCAACGAACCGCCGAGCCCGCCTAGACCGCCACTCAAGAAGCCGCCCAAGTTTATTCCGCTGGTTAAACCGCTTATCGGACCGAACAACCCACCCGTACCCGAACCGAACACGTTCCCCAACGAACCGAAGATGCCCGAAACAGGACCGAACAAGCTCCCCAAGTCCAAGCCGCCCGGACCACCCGAGAACAAGCTCCCCACCGAACCGAAGAAGTTCCCCACCGAACCGAAGAAGCTCGGCACGCCGCCAATTCCAATCCCATTGACGAAGCCGGAGAAAAGATCTCCGAAACTTTGGAACGGAACCAGGTCGGGGAACAGCCTCGAGAAGTCTGAAGGATTAAATAAGTAGTGCACTGCATGAGTCGCGAATTGGGGTAGTTCAACGGTAAACAACTGACCCAGTCCGTCGAACACATAAGTTGGGTAAGGTGCCCCGAGCAGTCGCGGTATGTAGCCGAGGTCCAGGGCGCCCGCATCGAACGCGCCGAGGTTGAGGAAGCCGGACATCCCCGCGCCGATGTCCAGGGTGCCCGAGGTGCCGATGCCCAAGTTGGTCAGGCCCGACTCGGCCAACCCCCAGGTGAGCAAGCCGGAGTTCCCGAAACCGTTGTGGAAGAGGCCAGAGTTGAAGCCGCCGCCGGTGAAGAAGCCCGAGTTGGCGACGCCCAGTAATTGGAACATGCCCGAGTTCGCGAAGCCCGGGTCCAAGATGCCCGAATTGGCGATGCCGAAGCCGAGGTAGCCGGATTCAAGACTCCCGAAGTTGAGGTTGCCGGAGGTGCCGGTCGCCAGGTTGTACTGGCCCGCGCTCCCGGCGCCGAAGTTCAGGAAGCCGGAGACCCCGACGCCGATGCTCATCTGGCCCGAGCTCCCGGCGCCCCAGTTGCTCGTGCCCGAGGTGCCGGCTGCGAACTCACTGCTGCCCGAGGAGCCGATACCGATATTGCCGGAGCCCGAGGCCAGGATGCCGATGTTGCCCGAGCCCGCGTTCCCGCCGCCCGTGTTGCCGGTGCCCGAGCTGGCGATGGACCCAAGGTTATTGTGGCCGGAGCCGGCGAGGTTCAGATCGTTACCGGTGCCCGAGCCGCCGCCTTGGCCTAGATTATTGCTGCCCGAACTCGCGGCGGTTGCCGTGTTACCCGTGCCCGAACTGAAAGCTCCCGCCGCGTTGCCGTTGCCAGACGACCCGCCGACCAGTAGGTTGCCACTGCCCGAGCTCCCGAAGTTCCCGGCGTTGTTGTGGCCGGAGCTCCCGCCGCTTAACGCGTTGCCCGAGCCCGAGCTCCCGAAGTTCAACCCGATGTTGCTGGAGCCCGAGTTGCCGAAGGCAATAGCGGAGTTGTTGCTGCCGGAATTGCCGCCCGACAGGCCGACATTGCCGAAGCCCGAGTTCCCGAAGGACAGGCCCTGATTGCCGGAGCCCGAGTTGCCGAAGGCAAGCCCGCTGTTGCTGCTGCCCGAGTTCCCGCCGGATCCGGCGACGTTGTCGCGGCCCGAGTTCCCGAAGGACAGCCCGGAGTTTCCAGACCCGGAGTTCCCGCCGGTGCCGCCGATGTTGTTGGCACCCGAGTTCCCGAAGGACAGCCCGTCGTTGCCAGAGCCGGAGTTCCCGCCGCTGCCCCCGATGTTGTTGGAGCCCGAGTTCCCGAAAGATAGCCCGATGTTGTTAGAGCCCGAATTCCCGAAGGACAGCCCGGCGTTGTTGGAGCCCGAGTTCCCGCCGGTTCCGCCCGCATTGTTGGAGCCCGAGTTCCCGAAGGACAAGCCGGCGTTGTTCGAGCCCGAGTTGCCGAAGGCGAGCCCGAGGTTGTTGTTGCCCGAGTTCCCGCCGCCCAGGCCACCGTTGTTGGTGCCCGAATCGCCGCCGCCGACGAAGTTGCCGGTGCCCGAACTCCCGAAGGAAAGCCCGCTGTTGTTGTTGCCCGAGTTGCCGCCGGACCCGCCGACGTTGTTGGTGCCCGAGTTGCCGAAGGAGAGGCCCTGGTTGCCGGAGCCGGAGTTCCCGAAGGCAAGCCCGCTGTTGTTGCGGCCCGAGTTCCCACCGGAGCCACCCACGTTGTTGGTACCCGAGTTTCCGAAGGACAGCCCGTCGTTGCCCGAGCCGGAGTTCCCGCCGCTGCCCCCGATGTTGTTGGAGCCCGAGTTCCCGAAGGAAAGCCCGCTGTTGTTGGTGCCCGAGTTTCCGAAGGCGAACCCGCTGTTGCCCGTGCCGGAGTTCCCGCCGGACAGCCCGTTGTTGCCGGTGCCCGAATTCCCGCCGGACCCACCCACGTTGTTGTGGCCCGAGTTCCCGAAGGAAAGCCCGTCGTTGCCAGAGCCGGAGTTGCCGCCGGACCCGCCGATGTTGTTGGAGCCCGAGTTCCCGAAGGAAGCCCCGCTGTTGTTGGTGCCCGAGTTCCCGATGGAAAGCCCGTCGTTGCCGGTGCCGGAGTTGCCGCCGGACCCGCCGATGTTGTTGGAGCCCGAGTTCCCGAAGGAAAGCCCGCTGTTTCCGGTGCCGGAGTTCCCGCCGGCGCCACCCACGTTGCTGGTACCCGAGTTCCCGATGGAAAGCCCGCTGTTGCCGAAGCCCGAATTGCCGAAGGCACCCCCGTTGTTGTGAGACCCGGAGTTGCCGCCGGTGCCACCGACGTTGCTCTCGCCGGAGTCCCCGAAGGAAAGCCCGCTGTTGTTGTTGCCCGAGTTGCCGGCGCCCCCGGCGTTGTTGGAGCCCGAGCTCCCGGCGCCGGCAGAGTTGTTGAAGCCCGACTGCCCGGCGCTCCCGTAGTTGTTAAAACCCGAGTCCCCGCCGCTGCCGAAGTTGTTCTCGCCCGAACTCCCGAAGCTGCCCGCGTTGTTGCTGCCCGCGGACCCGCCGCTGGCGTAGTTGCTGAAGCCCGAACTCCCGGCGCTCCCGTAGTTGCTGGAGCCCGAGTCCCCGCCGCTGATGATGTTGTTGAAACCCGAACTGCCGATGGTTCCACTGTTGCCGGAGCCCGAGCTGCCGCCGCTGATCGCGTTGTTGCTGCCCGAACTGCCGCCGGTTCCCGCGTTGCCATGGCCCGAGGACCCGCCGCTGCCGAAGTTGCCGCTGCCCGAGCTGCCCCCGGAGATGGAGTTGCCGTAACCGGATGAGTCGATGGCGATGTTGCCGTTGCCAGAACACCCGGCAAAAAGATTGTTGCTTCCGGAGGAAAAGCCGCTGCCGCTGCCGGAATTATTGTCGCCGGTGTTCAAGCTTCCCGAATTGTTGTTGCCGGTGTTGATGTTGCCCGAATTGTAATCTCCGGTGTTGGTGTGGCCCGAATTGTAGTTGCCGGTGTTGGTGTTGCCCGAGTTTCCGTCGCCGGTGTTGGTGCCGGCCGAATTGTAGTTGCCGCTGTTGGTGCCGCCCGAGTTCCCGTCACCGGTGTTGGTGCTGCCCGAGTTTCCGCTGCCCGTGTTGGTACCGCCCGAGTTGTAGTCACCCGTGTTGGTGCTACCCGAGTTGTAGTCGCCCGTGTTAGTGTCACCCGAATTCCATTCACCGGTGTTGGTGCTGCCGGAGTTCCAGTTGTATCTGTTCGTGCTGCCCGAGTTGGAGTCGCCGGTGTTGGTGCTGCCCGAGTTGGTTACCCCGGTGTTGACGTCACCCGAGTTGGAGTCGCCAGTGTTGGTGTCACCCGAGTTGGTGTTCCCGGTGTTGGTGTTGCCCGAGTTGGAGACGCCCGTGTTGGTGTGGCCCGAGTTGAATTCGCCGGTGTTGGTGTGGCCCGAATTCATGTCACCGGTGTTGACGTCACCCGAATTCATGTCACCGGTGTTGGTGCTGCCCGAGTTCTGATTGCCCGAGTTGGTGCCACCGGAGTTGAGGGTTCCGGTGTTCGTCGAGCCGGAGTTCAGGGTGCCCGTGTTGGTGTCACCCGAATTCTCGACACCCGTATTGTGGGAACCCGAGTTCAGCATGCCGGTGTTGACCTTG
This sequence comes from uncultured Actinomycetota bacterium, assembly GCA_963814505.1. Taxonomy (GTDB): domain Bacteria; phylum Actinomycetota; class Actinomycetes; order Mycobacteriales; family Mycobacteriaceae; genus Mycobacterium. The sequence continues at coordinate 136,520 of CAWFDM010000025.1, read as the reverse complement.
CCCGAATTCTGATAACCCGTGTTGGTGTCACCCGAATTCTGGTCCCCCGTGTTGGTGTCACCGGAATTGAGCTGACCGGTGTTGGTGTCACCCGAATTCATGTCACCGGTGTTGGTGTCACCCGAATTCATGTCACCGGTGTTGGTGTCACCCGAATTCTCGTTACCGGTGTTGGTGTCACCCGAATTGAGCTGACCGGTGTTGGTCTTACCCGAATTCATGTCACCGGTGTTGGTGTTACCCGAGTTGTAGTTACCCGTGTTGGTGTTACCCGAATTCTCGTTACCGGTGTTGGTGTTACCCGAGTTCATAAGGCCGGTGTTGGTGTTACCCGAATTCTTGTCGCCGGTGTTGGTGTCACCCGAATTGAGCTGGCCGGTGTTGGTGTCACCCGAATTCATGTCACCAGTGTTGGTGTTGCCCGAGTTCAGGTTGCCCGTGTTGGTGTGGCCCGAGTTCAGGTTGCCGGTGTTGGTGTTGCCCGAATTCATGTCACCGGTGTTGGTGTCACCCGAGTTCAGGTTGCCGGTGTCGGTGCTGCCCGAATTCTCGTTACCAGTATTGCTATTACCCGAGTTCATTTCGCCGGTGTTGGTGTTACCCGAATTGAGCTGACCGGTGTTGGTGTCACCCGAGTTCTGATTGCCGGTGTTGGTCTTGCCCGAGTTCAGGTTGCCCGTGTTGGTGTCGCCCGAATTCATGTCACCGGTGTTGGTCTTGCCCGAGTTCTGATTTCCCGTGTTGGTGTCGCCCGAGTTCAGGTTGCCGGTGTTGGTGTCGCCCGAGTTCTGGAACCCGGTGTCGGTCTTGCCCGAGTTCTGATCGCCCGTGTTGGTGTCGCCCGAGTTCAGGTTGCCGGTGTTCGTGTCGCCCGAGTTCTGGAAGCCGGTGTTGGTGCTACCCGAGTTGTAGTCGCCGGTGTTGGTGCCACCCGAGTTGAAGTTACCGGTGTTGGTGCCACCCGAGTTGTAGTTACCGGTGTTGGTGCCACCCGTGTTGTAGTTACCGGTGTTGTACTTACCCGCGTTGTAGTCGCCGGTATTGATGGTGCCCGAGTTGTAGTTACCGGTATTGATGCTACCCGAGTTGTAGTCGCCGGTATTGATGCTAGCCGAGTTGTAGTTACCGGTATTGAGGCCACCCGAGTTGTACAGGCCCGTGTTGACGTTACCGGAATTCCAATTACCGGCATTGGTGAGACCCGAGTTGTAGTTTCCTGTGTTGATGTTACCCGAGTTGTAGTAGCCGGTGTTGACGCTGCCCGAGTTGTAGTTACCGCTATTGACGCTACCCGAGTTGTAGTAGCCGGTGTTGATACTACCCGAGTTGTAGTAGCCGGTGTTGACGTCACCCGAGTTGTAATAGCCGTAGTTGGTGTTACCCGAGTTGTAGTAGCCGGTGTTGAGGTCACCCGAGTTGAACACCGCCGTGTTGGTCATACCCGAGTTGTACACGCCAGTGTTGGTGTCACCCGAGTCGAATGCGCCGGTGTTGGTGTTGCCGGACATGGCCCAACCCGTGTTGTGATTGCCCGAGTCGTAGAAGCCGGTATTGTTGCTGCCCGAGTTACAAAAACCGGTGTTGAAACCGCCCGCGTTCCACAGGCCGGCGTTCAAAGTGCCCGAGTTCCATACGCCGGTGTTGTAGTTACCCGAATTCCCCCAGAGGGTATTGCCGACACCCGAATTCATAAAGCCAAAGTTGCCCTGGCCCGAATTGAAGAAGCCGATATTATTGCTGCCGGAGTTCCCAATGCCGATGTTCCCGTTGCCGGAGTTTCCAAAGCCGATATTCGCGTATCCGGAGTTACCGACACCGACGTTGAACCAACCCGAGTCCAGGCCGCCGAAGCCCATCTGGTTGTCGCCCTTGAGCCCAAACCCGATGTTGTTGTTGCCGCTGTTACCGAAGCCGATGTTGCCGCTGCCGGTGTTCCCCCAGCCCATGTTATTGGTGCCGCTATTTCCGCCACCCTGATTCGAGTCGCCGGTGTTGCCGCTGCCCGCGTTGCCGCTGCCGGTGTTGCCGCTACCCGAGTTGTTGTCGCCGGTGTTGCCATCACCGGAGTTGCCGCTGCCGGTGTTGCCGCTGCCCGGGTTGTTATCGCCGGTGTTGCCGGCGCCCAGGTTACCGCTGCCGATGTTGCCGCTGCCCACGTTGTTGTCACCGTGGTTGCCATAACCCGAGTTGCCGCTGCCGGTGTTGCCGTCGCCCGTGTTGCTGTCGCCGGTGTTGCCGCTGCCCGTGTTGCTGTCGCCGGTGTTGCCGTTGCCCTGGTTAGAGCTGCCCCTGTTGCCGCTGCCCGTGTTGTTGTCGCCCCTGTTGCCGCTGCCGCTGTTACCGCTGCCGGTGTTGCCGCTGCCCGTGTTGCTGTCGCCGGTGTTGCCGAAACCCGAGTTGCCGCTGCCGTCGTTGCCGCTGCCGATGTTGCTGTTGCCGGTGTTGCCGCTCCCGCTGTTGCCGTCGCCGTCGTTACCGTCCCCCGCATTGCCCATGGCGGCAACGCCGGCGCTGCTGTTGTTGTTGCCGCTGCCGGCGTTGTTGCTGCCGCTGTTGCCGTTCCCCGTGTTGCCGTTGCCCTGGTTGCCGTTGCCGGAGTTACCGCTCCCGCTGTTGCCACTTCCGATGTTGGTGCTGCCGCTGTTGCCGCTCCCCGTGTTGCTGTTGCCGGTGTTGCCTAGTCCCGAATTGAAGTTGCCTTGGTTTCCGCTGCCAGTGTTGCCGCTGCCCTGGTTGCCGGAGCCTGAATTGCCGTTGCCGTCGTTGCCGTCGCCAACGTTGCTGTCGCCGGAGTTGCCGTCGCCGGTGTTGTTGCTGCCGTCGTTGCCGGTGCCAAAGTTGTTATTGCCCTTGTTGCCGAGGCCCGAGTTGTTGTCGCCCTTGTTGCCGACGCCCGAGTTGTTGCCGCCCTTGTTGCCGTCGCCGGTGTTGGCGTTGCCGTTGTTGCCGTTGCCGGTGTTGTTGCTGCCGTCGTTGCCGGTGCCCGAGTTGTTGTCGCCGTTGTTGCCGATGCCGGCGTTGCCGGTACCGTTGTTGCCCTGGCCTGAGTTGTCGTCGCCTTTGTTGCCGGTTCCGGTGTTCTCGTCGCCTTTGTTGCCGGCTCCGGTGTTGTTGTCGCCTTTGTTCCCGGTTCCCGAATTGCCGTCGCCGTTGTTGCCGATGGACGTGCTCGTGTTGCCGCTGCCCTTGTTGCCGTCGCCCGCGTTGTTGTCGCCGTTGTTGCCGGTGCCCGAGTTGAAGTCGCCCTTGTTGCCTTGGCTGGTGACCGTGTTGCTGTTACCGAGATTGCCTTGGCCCGAGTTGTTGTCGCCCTGGTTGCCGATGGCCGTGCTCGTGTTGCCGCTGCCCTTGTTGCCCTGGCCTGCGTTGTTGTCGCCGAGGTTGCCGGTACCCGAGTTGCCGATACCGTTGGTGCCCGCGTTGTTGTTGCCGACGCCCGAGTTGTTGTTGCCGACGTTGCCGATGCCCGTGTTGCCATCGCCGTTGTTGCCGACGCCGCCGGAGCCGCCGGGGGTGGCTGGGCCATTACCGTTGCCGCTGTTGCCGATCCCGGAGTTGCCATCGCCGTTGTTGCCTAGGCCCGAGTTGCCGTCACCGAGGTTGCCGGCGCTCCCAGCGAGGTTGTCGTTGCCCTTATTACCAGTACCAGCGTTGCCGTCACCGAGGTTGCCGGTGCTCCCAGCGAGGTTGTTGTTGCCCTTATTGCCCTGTCCGTCGTTGCCATTGCCGTAGTTGCCGGTGCCCCCAGCGAGGTTGCCATCCCCGTGGTTGGCATTGCCGGCATTGTCGCTGCCCTTATTACCGTTACCCGTGTTGTCGTCGCCGAGGTTGCCGTTGCCGTTGGTGCTGTTGACGGCGCCATTACCGCTGCCGTTGTTACCGTTCCCGTAGTTGCCGCTGCCGTAGTTGCCGTTCCCGGCGTTGCCGTCGCCGTGGTTGCCGTTGCCGGTGTTGTTGTCACCGGTGTTGCCGTTGCCGTTGGTGCTGTTGACGGCGCCATTACCGCTGCCGTTGTTGCCGTTCCCGTAGTTGCCGTCGCCGACGTTGCCATTTCCAGAATTGCCGTCGCCGATGTTGCCATTTCCAGAGTTGCCCACGGCGCCAGAGCCCGCGCTCGAGTTGTTGTTCCCGTTGCCCGTGTTGTTGTCACCGATGTTGCCATTGCCGCCGCCGAGGGCGTTGCTGTTACCGCTCCCTTGGTTGCCGTTTCCAGAGTTGTTGTTACCGGTGTTGCCGTCGCCCAAGTTATGGTCCCCGGTATTGCCATCTCCGGAGTTACCTAGGGCGCCAGCGCCCGCGCTCGAGTTGTTGTTTCCGTCGCCCGGGTTGTTGTAGCCGGTATTGCCGCTGCCCGTGTTGTTGTTACCGGTGTTGCCATTGCCGCCGGAGCCGCCGACGGTGATTGGGTGGTTACCGCTACCCTGGTTGCCACTACCGGCGTTGCCGTCACCGCTGTTGCCGTCCCCCGAATTGCCCGCGGCGGTACCGCCGAAGCTGCTGTTGTTGTTGCCGCTGCCGGTGTTGTTGCTGCCCGAGTTGCCGCTGCCGCTGTTGTTGTTGCCCGAGTTGCCATTGCCCGAGTTGCTGCTGCCCGTGTTGCCGGCGCCAAGCGGGTCGCTGCCCTGGTTGCCTTGGCCCTGGACTACCGGGCCGGCGGTCGTCGCCAGATTGGGGTTGCCCCCGGCAGCGGGTACGGCACTGGGCACGCCGGCAGCGACGGCGGGATCTATCACGGACCCAGAATTGCCACCGGCGGATGCCGCGACCGCGGAACCACCACCGGCCGACGCGGCCCCAGAACTACTGGCCGGCGCCACGGCCCCAGAACTACTGGCCGGCGCCGTCGCCCCAGCACTGCTGGCCGGCGCCGCCGCGGCAGAACTACTGGCCGGCGCCGTCGCCGCAGAACTACTGGCCGGTGCCGCGGCCCCAGCACTACTGGCCGGCGCCGCCGCGGCAGAACTACTGGCCGGCGCCGCCGCGGACCCAGCACTGCCACCGGCCGCCGCCGCGGCCACGGGAGTGCCCGTAACCCCCGTCCCCGCACCGGCACTACCACTGGCCCCCGCCGTGTTAGGACTTCCCCCGACCAAGCTCGCCGCACCCGCGTTGACACCCGCACTCGACGCCGCCGAGCCGGCAGCCACCGAACTCGCCCCACCCACAACACCAGCGGCCGGAGCCGCCACAGCCGAACTCCCGGCCAGCGGCGTCGCCGCAGCCGAGCCAGCACCAACCAAACTCGCCGCACCCGAATTAGCAGTGCTCGCAGCGGTGCTCGCGGCAGGGCTCGCAGCGCCCCCGCCGGCGCTGCCGTTGCCGCCGCTGCTCACGGCGCCACCACCGCCACCACCGCCGCCAGCGCCGCCACCCGACACCACACCGCTGAGCTGACTCGCAAAACCCTGCAGCGCATTACGCCACGGCGTCAACAACGTCGCCACCGCCGACACCCCGGAGTGATAGCCCGACATCGCGGCCACATCCTGCGCCCACATCTGCTCGTACTCGGCCTCAACCGCCGCAATCGCCGGCGCATTCTGCCCGAACAGATTCGCCAACACCAACTGCACCAAACCAGTCCGATTCGCCGCCAACACCGACGGATGCACCGTCGCCGCCAACGCCGCCTCAAACGCCCCCGCCGCCACCCGAGCCTGCTCGGCCGCCTGCTCGGCCTGACCCGCCGCCGCGCTCAACCACCCCACATACGGCGCCGCCGCACCCAACATCGCCTTCGACGAGGCACCCTGCCACCAACCCCCCACCAACCCCGACGTCACCGACCCAAACGACGACGCCGCCGAGGTCAACTCACCCGCCAGCCCATCCCAGGCCGCCGCCGCAGCCAGCATCGGCCCCGAACCCGCACCCGAAAACATCCGATACGAGTTGATCTCCGGCGGCAACACCATAAAGCTCACGCCAACGGCCCCCATTCAGCTGGACCGTCGCGTAAACACCACTGGCGGGCCGGCGTCCTGCACACCAGCACCGCACATTCGCGCTTCCCTAAAGTCAATTTCATATCGCCAACCCCGGCACCCTCAGCCCCGGTATGTCAAATATGGCGAGGAAGCTCTTGATGGCGCCTATAGTGCGCGGTATATAGCCGGCGTTCAGTATGCCTGCATCGGTCAATCCGAAGTTCCAAAGACCCGACACCTCGATGCCCAGGTTACCCAGGCCCGTCACGTCGATGCCCCCGGTGAGTAGGCCGGTCACATGTTCACCAAAATTCAACAGGCCGGAATTCTGGAGGCCTACAAGCAACAGGCCGGAGTTGTCGATTCCGCCTTGGAAAAGGCCCGAGTTTCCGATGCCCGGGACAAACACGCCGGAGGAATTGAGGCCGATGTTCCATAGGCCCGAGTTTCCCAAGCCGAAGGTCCAGACGCCCGTCGATGCGGCCCCGAAGTTAAGGACACCGGCGTCCACGGCGCCAAAGTTCAGTAAGCCCGCGCTGCCGAAGCCCAGGTTCAAGATGCCCGAATCCTCGGCGCCTGGGTTAAGGAAGCCCGAGGAAACGAAGCCTATGTTGTTTTGTCCGGCGCTCCCGAAGCCGAGGTTGCCGGTGCCCGAGCTCGCGGCACCGATGTTTCCGCTGCCCGAGCTGAGCAGGCCGATGTTGCCCGAGCCCGCGTTCCCGCCGCCGGGGTTGAAGTGGCCCGAGCTTGCGATGGTGCCCGAGTTGCCGTTGCCCGAGCTGGCGATGGCCACGAAGTTGCTCGTGCCCGAACCGCCGCCGTCCGCCCCGTTGCCGTGGCCCGAGCTCCCGGCGGTCGCGATGTTGTTCGTGCCGGAGCTCGCGGCGCCGGCGATGTTGTTGTTGCCGGATTCCCCGCCGACCAGGTGGTTGTCGTGGCCCGAGCTACCGAAGGCAAGACCGCTGTTGTCTTGGCCGGAGTTACCGCCGCTGACCCCGATGTTGAACGACCCCGAGCTGCCGAACGAAACACCGGCATTGGCAGTGCCGGAGTTAGCACCGCTGACCCCGATGTTGAACGACCCCGAGTTACCGAACGAAACACCGGCATTGGCATGGCCGGAGTTACCGCCGCTGACCCCGATGTTATCCGACCCCGAGTTGCCGAACGAAACACCGGCATTGGCAGTGCCGGAGTTACCGCCGCTGACCCCGATGTTGTACGACCCCGAGTTGCCGAACGAAACACCGGCATTGCCAGTGCCGGAGTTAGCACCGCTGACCCCGATGTTGTACGACCCCGAACTGCCGAACGAAACACCGGCATTGCCAGTGCCGGAGTTAGCACCGCTGACCCCGATGTTGTACGACCCCGAACTGCCGAACGAAACGCCAGAATTGCCAGTGCCGGAGTTACCGCCGCTGATCCCGATGTTGTACGACCCCGAGTTCCCGAAGGACAGCCCGTCATTGTTACTGCCCGAGTTACCGCCGCTGCCACCAATGTTGTACGAGCCCGAGTTCCCGAACGACAACCCGTCATTGTTATTGCCCGAGTTACCGCCGCTGCCACCCACGTTGCTCGAACCCGAGTTCCCGAAGGACAACCCGTCATTGCCGGAGCCCGAGTTCCCGCCGCTGCCACCGACGTTATTGAAGCCCGAGTTCGCAAACGACAACCCGGTGTTGCCCGAGCCCGAGTTCCCGAAGGAGCCACCGATGTTGTTGGAGCCCGAGTTCCCGAACGCAAGCCCGGAGTTGCCAGAACCGGAGTTCCCGCCGCTACCACCGACGTTGCTGGAGCCCGAGTTCCCGAACGAAAGCCCGTCGTTGCCCGACCCGGAGTTACCGCCGGCGCCACCCACGTTGTTGTAGCCCGAGTTCGCGAAGGAGAGCCCGTCATTGCCGTAGCCCGAGTTCCCGAACGACAACCCGCTATTGCCGGAGCCGGAGTTACCGCCGGCCAAACCGACGTTGTTGGAGCCCGAGTTCCCGATCGAAATCCCGACGTTGCCAGAACCGGAGTTCCCGCCGGTACCCCCGATGTTGTTGGAGCCCGAGTTCCCGAACGTAAGCCCGGAGTTGCCGGAGCCGGAGTTCCCGAAGGCCAGGCCATAGTTGCCGGACCCGGAGTTCCCGCCGGTACCCCCGCTGTTGTTGGAGCCCGAGTTCCCGAACGACAGCCCGTCGTTTTGGGTCCCGGAGTTTCCGCCGCTGCCGCCGACGTTGTTGGAGCCCGAGTTCCCGAACGACAGCCCGTCGTTGCCAGAACCGGAGTTCCCGCCGCTACCACCGACGTTGCTGAAGCCCGAGTTCCCGAACGACAGCCCGTCGTTGCCAGAACCGGAGTTCCCGCCGCTACCACCAATATTGCTGGAGCCCGAGTTGCCAAATGACAGCCCGCTGTTACCCGAGCCCGAGTTCCCGAAGGCAAGCCCGTCGTTACCGGAGCCGGAGTTACCACCGGACCCCCCAACGTTGCTCGAGCCCGAGTTCCCGAAGGACAGCCCGCTGTTACCCGAGCCCGAGTTCCCGATCGCAAGCCCGTCGTTACCGGAGCCGGAGTTACCGCCGGTGCCACCCACGTTGTTGTGGCCCGAATTCGCGAACGACAGCCCGGAGTTGCCAGAACCGGAGTTCGCGCCGGAACCCCCCACGTTATAGCTGCCCGAGTTCCCGAAGGACAGCCCGTCGTTGCCGTTGCCGGAGTTACCGCCGCTGCCACCCACGTTGTTGTGGCCCGAGTTCGCAAACGACAGCCCGGCGTTGCCAGAGCCCGAGTTCCCGAACGACAGACCGGCGTTGAACGAGCCGGAGTTAGCGCCGGAACCGCCCACGTTATAGTGGCCCGAGTTCCCGAACGACAGCCCGGAGTTGCCATTCCCGGAGTTCCCGCCGGCGCCCCCGACGTTGTAGCTGCCCGAGTTCCCGAACGACAGCCCGTCATTGCCGTTGCCGGAGTTACCGCCCGAGAGCCCGATGTTCTTGTGGCCGGAGTTCCCAAACGACAGCCCGCCATTGAACGAGCCGGAGTTCCCGCCGCTGCCCCCGACGTTGTAGCTGCCCGAGTTCCCGAACGACAGCCCGTCATTGCCGTTGCCGGAGTTCGCGCCGCTGCCCCCGACGTTATAGCTGCCCGAGTTCCCGAAGGACAGCCCGTCATTGCCGCGGCCGGAGTTACCGCCGGAACCCCCCACGTTGTAGTGGCCCGAGTTCCCGAAGGACAGCCCGTCATTGCCGTTGCCGGAGTTACCGCCGGAACCCCCCACGTTGTAGTGGCCCGAGTTCCCGAAGGACAGCCCGTCATTGCCGTTGCCGGAGTTACCGAACGAAAGCCCGTGGTTGTTCGAGCCGGAGTTCCCGCCGGTACCACCGCTGTTGTTGTAGCCCGAGTTCCCGAACGACAATCCGGTGTTGTAGCTGCCCGAGTTCCCGCCGCTGAAAATTCCGTTATGGGAACCCGAGTTCCCGCCACCGACACCACCGTTAGAGGAACCCGAGTTCCCGCCACCGAGACCACCGTTGTGGGAACCCGAGTTCCCGCCACCGACACCACCGTTAGAGGAACCCGAGTTCCCGCCACCGACACCACCGTTAGAGGAACCCGAGTTCCCGCCACCGAGACCGCCGTTAGAGGTGCCCGAGTTGCTGGCGCTGCCGGGGTTGCTGTGACCCGAAGCGCCGGCGCTGAACTCGTTGTTGTAACCCGACACCCCAGCGGTGACATAGTTGCCGTAGCCCGACGTAGCAGCGCTTAGGTCATTGTCGTAGCCCGACCCGTAATAGGCGAAATAGCTGTTACCCGACTCCCCAACGTCGAAATGCCAGAAGCCGGGGTGCGGGCCGTTTCGGTCGCCCGATTGGCCGCTGGCGGTGTTTCGGTCGCCCGAGTTGTCGTCACCGGTGTTGGTGTTGCCCGAGTTGCCGTTGCCGGTGTTGGTGTGGCCCGAGTTGTTGTTGCCGGTGTTGGTGTAGCCCGAGTTGTAGTCGCCGCTATTGGTGTTACCCGAGTTGGCGTTGCCCGTGTCCAGCTGGCCCGAATTGGCGTTACCCGTGTTGAGGGTACCCGAATTGTAGTCTCCGGTGTTGAGGATACCCGAGTTGTAGTTACCTGTGTTGAGGGTACCCGAGTTGTAATTGTAGGTGTTGAGGGTACCCGAGTTGTAGCTGCCCGTGTTGATATTGCCCGAGTTAACGTTGCCGGTGTTGGTGTCGCCCGAGTTCGTGTTGCCGGTGTTGGTGGCGCCCGAATTCTGGTTGCCGGTGTTGCTATTGCCCGAGTTCTGGTTGCCGGTGTTGGTGGCGCCCGAATTCTGGTCGCCGGTGTTGGTGTGACCTGAATTCTGGTCGCCGGTGTTGGTGTACCCCGAATTGTAGTCGCCGGTGTTGGTGTTCCCCGAATTCCCGGTGCCCGTGTCGGTCCGCCCCGAGTTGAGATTACCGGTGTTCGTGAATCCCGAATTGTAGTCGCCGGTGTTGGTGTGACCCGAATTTGCGGTGCCAGTGTTGGTGTTCCCCGAGTTGAGATCACCGGTGTTGGTTTTACCCGAATTCGCGGTGCCGGTGTTGGTGGATCCCGAGTTCTCGTCACCCGTGTTGGTGCTGCCCGAGTTCAGATTGCCGGTGTTGGTGGATCCCGAATTCTCGTCGCCAGTGTTGGTGCTGCCCGAATTCGAATTGCCCGTGTTGGTCTTCCCCGAATTCGTGTCGCCGGTGTTGCCGTTGCCCGAGTTCGCGGTGCCCGTGTTGGTGTTGCCCGAGTTCAGATCGCCGGTGTTGGTGTTGCCCGAGTTCAGATTGCCGGTGTTGGTGTTGCCCGAGTTCTGGTTACCGGTGTTGGTGTTACCCGAGTTCTGGTCACCGGTGTTGGTGTGGCCGGAGTTCAGATTGCCGGTGTTGGTGTTGCCCGAGTTCAGATTGCCGGTGTTGGTGTTACCCGAGTTCTGGTTACCGGTGTTGGTGCTGCCCGAGTTCTGGTTACCGGTGTTGGTGCTACCCGAGTTCTGGTCACCGGTGTTGGCGTTGCCCGAGTTGTACTTGCCGGTGTTGGTGTTACCCGAGTTCAGATCGCCGGTGTTGGTGCTGCCCGAGTTCTCGTTGCCGGTGTTGGTGCTACCCGAGTTGAGGTTGCCGGTGTTGGTGCTACCCGAGTTCTGCGTACCGGTGTTGGTGTTACCGGAGTTCTGGTCACCGGTGTTGGTGTTGCCCGCGTTGAGATTGCCCGTATTGGTTTGGCCGGCGTTGAAGTTACCTGTGTTGGTCACACCGGAGTTCTCGGTGCCCGTGTTGGTGTTGCCGGAGTTGAAGTTGCCGGTGTTGGTGTTGCCGGAGTTCTCGAAGCCCGTGTTGGTGTTACCCGAGTTCATGTCGCCGGTGTTGGTGTTGCCCGCGTTCTCGTTGCCGGTGTTCGTCTTACCCGCGTTCAGGTTGCCGGTGTTGGCGCTGCCCGCGTTCTCGTTGCCGGTGTTGGTGGCGCCCGAGTTCAGGTCGCCGGTGTTGGTAGTGCCGGAGTTCATATTGCCGGTGTTGGTGTTGCCGGAGTTCTTGTCGCCGGTGTTGGTGTCGCCGGAGTTCATATCGCCGGTGTTGGTGTCGCCGGAGTTCATATCGCCGGTGTTGGTGCCGCCCGAGTTCTTGTCGCCGGTGTTGGTGGTGCCCGAGTTCTCGTTACCCGTGTTGGTGTTGCCCGAGTTCTTGTCGCCGGTGTTGGTGTGGCCCGAGTTCTGGTTACCCGTGTTGGTGTTACCCGAGTTGTTGTTGCCGGTGTTGGTGGCGCCTGAATTCTGGTCACCCGTATTGGTGTTGCCGGAGTTCAGATTGCCGGTGTTGGTTTTACCCGAATTCTCATTACCGGTGTTGGTGCTGCCCGAATTCTGGTTACCGGTGTTGGTGCCGCCCGAATTCTGGTCACCCGTGTTGGTGTTGCCCGAATTCTGGTTACCGGTGTTGGTGCTGCCCGAATTCAGGTCACCCGTGTTGGTGCTGCCCGAATTCTGGCTGCCGGTGTTGGTGTGGCCCGAATTCTGGTCACCCGTGTTGGTGTTGCCCGAATTCTGGCTGCCGGTGTTGGTGTTGCCCGAATTCAGGTCACCCGTGTTGGTGCTGCCCGAGTTCTGACTGCCGGTGTTGGTGTTACCCGAATTGTGATCGCCGGTGTTGGTGTTACCCGAATTGAGTGTGCCCGTATTGGTGTTGCCCGAGTTGATGTCGCCCGTGTTGGTGCTGCCGGAATTGAGGTTGCCCGTGTTGGTGTTGCCCGAGTTCTGGTTGCCGGTGTTGGTGTGGCCCGAGTTCTGGTTACCCGTGTTGACGTTGCCGCCGTTGTAGTCACCCGTGTTGGTGCTACCTGAATTGTAGTTACCTGTGTTGATGCCACCCGAGTTGTAGGCACCCGTGTTGGTGCTACCCGAGTTGTAGTCACCCGTATTGATGTTGCCCGAGTTGTACGCCCCAGTATTGGTGTGACCCGAGTTGTAGTTGCCGGCGTTGACAGAACCGGCGTTGTAGTCGCCCGTGTTAGTGCCACCCGCGTTGTAATTTCCGGTGTTGGTGCCACCCGAGTTGAAATTGCCTGCGTTAGTGCCACCCGAGTTGTAATTTCCGGTGTTGGTGCCACCCGAGTTGAACATTCCCGAGTTGGTGCTACCCGAGTTGTACAGCCCCATGTCGGCCCCGCCCGAGTTGAACAGGCCCATATCGGCCTTACCCGAGTTGAAGAACCCCGTGGCGGTGTCACCCGAGTTGTAGGCGCCGGAGTCGATGCTGCCCGAGTTGTACGCGCCCGTGTTCGTGTTGCCCGAGTTGGCCCACCCCGTGTTGATGTTGCCCGAGTTGGCCCAACCCGAATTGGTGTTGCCCGAGTTGTAAAAACCCGCGTTGTGGCTGCCCGAGTTCCAGAGGCCCATGTTGTAACTGCCGGCGTTGAACCAGCCGGTATTGTACTGGCCTGCATTGCCTACGAACGTGTTCCCGGTACCCGAGTTGAACATGCCGAAGTTGCCGGTGCCAGAGTTAAAGAAACCGACGTTATTGGTCCCGGAATTTCCAATGCCGATGTTCCCGGTGCCGGAGTTCCCGAAGCCAAAATTAAGTTCCCCGGAATTAGCCATTCCGAAGTTCATAAACCCGGAGTTCAGTTTGCCAAAGCCCACCTGGTTGTCGCCGGTGAGTCCCCACCCGATGTCGTTGTTACCGGTGTTCCCGAAGCCCATGTTCCCGGAACCGGTGTTGCCCCAGCCGACGTTATTGCTCCCCAGATTTCCGGAGCCCTGGTTGGCGCTACCCGAGTTGCCGCCGCCCGTGTTGAAGTCGCCGGTGTTGCCGCCGTACGCGTTGTTGCTGCCGGAGTTGCCGACGCCCGAGTTGCTGTTGCCGCTGTTGCCGTCACCCGTATTGCCGCTGCCGAAGTTGCCGGAGCCTGAGTTGCTGCTTCCTACGTTGCCGCTGCCATCGTTGTTGTCGCCGATGTTGCCGGAGCCGTTGTTGTTGCTGCCCTGGTTGCCGTCGCCCAGGTTGTTGTTTCCCTGGTTGCCGCTGCCCTGGTTGCCGGTGCCCTGGTTGCCGCTGCCCTGGTTACTGTCGCCGTGGTTGCCGCTGCCGGTGTTGGTGCTGCCGTGGTTGCCGCTGCCCTGGTTGCCATCACCGATGTTGCCGCTGCCCAGGTTGCTGTCGCCCCGGTTGCCGTTCCCGACGTTGTTGCTGCCGGAGTTGCCGCTACCCGAATTGTAGTCGCCGTTGTTGCCCTGACCGGTGTTGTTGCTGCCGGAGTTGCCGTTGCCCGAGTTGTTGTCGCCCTGGTTGCCGGCACCGGTGTTGTTGTCACCGCTGTTGCCATTGCCCTGATTGAGGCTGCCGGAGTTGCCGAAACCCGAGTTGCTGTCGCCTGAGTTTCCGTCGCCGGTGTTGTTGCTGCCGGCGTTGCCCTGACCCGTGTTGTTGCTGCCGGAGTTGCCGGCTCCCACGTTGCTGTCGCCCCTGTTGCCGACGCCCGTGTTGTTGTCGCCGACATTGCCGGCACCCGAGTTGCCCTGGCCGATGTTGCCGAGGCCCGTGTTGTTGCTGCCGGTGTTGCCCTGACCCGTGTTGTCGTCGCCGTTGTTGGCGGTGCCGAAGTTGTTGTTGCCAACGTTGCCATCGCCGGTGTTGCCGTTGCCGATGTTGCCGCTGCCTACGTTGCCTTGTCCGCGGTTGCCGGTGCCCGTGTTGTTGCTACCGAAGTTGCCGTCGCCCGAGTTGCCGGAGCCGAAGTTGCCGGTTCCCGAGTTGTTGTCGCCGACATTGCCGGTACCAGAGTTGAAGTCCCCAAGGTTGCCCGAGCCCGCGTTGTTGCTGCCGACGTTGCCGCTACCCGTGTTGTTGCTACCGACGTTACCTACACCGGGGTTGCTGTTGCCGACGTTGCCGCTACCCGTATTTCCGTTGCCGACGTTGCCAACGCCCAGGTTGTTGTCGCCCTTGTTGCCGTCGCCAACATTGCCGCCACCGACGTTGCCGCTGCCCGAGTTGTTGTCGCCCAGGTTGCCGATACCCGTGTTGCTGTTGCCGACGTTGCCGGTCCCCGAGTTGTTGTCGCCCAGGTTGCCGATACCCGTGTTGTTGTTGCCGAGGTTGCCATCGCCCTGGTTGCCGGTACCGACGTTGCCGGTCCCCGAGTTGTTGGTGCCGAGGTTACCAACGCCCGAGTTGCCGGTGCCTTTGTTGCCGGTGCCCGAGTTGCTGTCGCCCAGGTTGCCGACGGCCGTACTCGTGTTGTTGTTGCCTTGGTTGCCCACGCCCGCGTTGTTGTCGCCTTTGTTGCCCATGCCCGAGTTGCCGACAGGGTTCGAAGCGCCCAGGTTGTTGTTGCCGGTGCCCGAGTTGTTATCGCCGAGATTGGCAGTGCCGGCGTTGTTGTTGCCAAGGTTGGCGGTGCCGGAGTTGCCGTCGCCTTGGTTGGAAACGGCGCTGCTCGTGTTGCTGTTGCCGACGTTGGCGGTCCCGAAGTTGCCGGTGCCAACGTTGAAGTTGCCCGTGTTGCTGTCGCCCAGGTTGGCGGTGCCGGAGTTGGAATTGCCGAGGTTGTAGTTGCCCGTGTTGTTGTCGCCCTTGTTGCCGATGCCCCCGTTGCCGTTGCCGAGGTTGTCGACGCCCGGATTGTTGTCGCCGGTATTACCTGTACCCGCGTTGCCGTCGCCCTTGTTGCCGTCGCCCTGGTTGTTGCTGCCGAAGTTGCCGATGCCCGAGTTGCTGTCGCCCTTGTTCCCGAGGGCGGTGGAGGTGTTGTTGCTGCCGAGGTTGCCGGTGCCGTCGTTGCTGTTGCCGTTGTTGCCGATGCCCGTGTTGCTGTTGCCGTTGTTGCCGGTGCCCGTGTTGTTGTTGCCGTTGTTGCCGACTGCGGTGGACGTGTTGCCGCTGCCGTTGTTGCCGGTGCCGTCGTTGCTGTTGCCGTTGTTGCCGATGCCCGTGTTGCTGTTGCCGTTGTTGCCGGTGCCCGAGTTGTTGTTGCCTGAGTTGCCGGTGCCCGAGTTGCCGTCGCCGTCGTTGCCCAGGGCAGTGGAGGTGTTGTTGCTGCCGTTGTTGCCGTTGCCGGCGTTGCTAGTGCCGTTGTTGCCGATGCCCGTGTTGCTGTTGCCGTTGTTGCCGGTGCCCGAGTTGCTGTCGCCTTTGTTGCCCACGCTCCCGGGAAGGTTGTTGTTGCCGTTGTTCCCGACGCCCGCGTTGCCGGTACCGTTGTTCCCGTTGCCCGTGTTGGAGCTGCCGTTGTTGCCGATGCCCGAGTTGTGGTCGCCGTTGTTGCCGGTGCCCGAGTTGAACGTGCCGACGTTGCCCATGCCCGAGTTGTTGTCGCCGTTGTTGCCGACGCCCGAGTTGTTGTCGCCTAGGTTGCCCGACCCGGTGTTGCTGTTACCGAGGTTGCCGTTTCCCTGGTTGCTGTTGCCCGTGTTGCCGATCCCACCATTGTAGTCGCCGCTATTACCACTTCCGGCGTTGCTGTTGCCGGTGTTGCCGTTACCCGAGTTGCCGGCGCCGGTGTTGCCGTTACCCGAGTTGCCGGTGCCGGTGTTGCCGATTCCGTTGTTGCCGGTGCCCTGGTTGCCGATCCCACCATTGCTGTCGCCGGTATTGCCAGCTCCGGAGTTGTAGTTACCGCTGTTGCCGTTACCCGAGTTGCCGGTGCCGCTGTTGCCGTCGCCGTTGTTGCTAGTGCCGGAGTTGCCGCTGCCCCCGTTGAAATTGCCGGAGTTGCCGTTGCCGCCGTTGTTGTTGCCCTGGTTGCCGCTGCCACCATTGCTGCCACCGTTGCTGCTGCCCTGGTTTCCGCTGCCGGAGTTGCCGCTGCCCCGGTTGCCGTCGCCACTGTTGTTGCTGCCCTGGTTTCCGGCGCCGTCGTTGCCGCTGCCCTGGTTGCTTAGGTTGTTTGATCCCGGGCCCGGAGTTACGCCCGTGCTACCACCGGCGGCCGAGCCACCGGCAGAGCTCGCGGAACCGGAACCGGAACCGGACCCGGCCGGGGTTGCGCCGCTGGACGCGCTGGACCCGCTGGCACCGACGGCGGGACTGGTGCGGTTCGGCGTGGGGTTACCGAGGTCCGTCGCCGAGGCGGCCGAATTGCCACCGGTCGACGTCGTGGCGCCCGAACTTCCACCTGCGTGACCCGACGTAGTCCCGGCAGAACTGCTACTGGCCGGTGCCGTGGCCGCAGAACTGCTGGCCGGCGCCGTCGCAGCCGCACTACCACTCGCGGACGCCCCAGCCGCTGAACTGCTTGCCGGCGCCGCCGCGGCCGCACTGCCACTGGCCGGCGTCGTGGCGGCGGAACTTCCACTGGCCGGCGCCGTGGCGGCGGAACTTCCACTGGCCGGCACCGTGGCCGCAGAACTGCTGCTGGCCGGCGCCGCGGCCGCAGAACCGCTGGCGGGTGCCGCGGCCGCAGAACTGCTGGCCGGCGCCGTCGCGGCAGAACCGCTATCCGGCGCCGCGGCGGCAGGACTACCACCGGCCGACGTTGTAGAGGCGGCACTCCCACTGGCCGGCGGCGCGGCCCCAGCACTACTGGCACTACTGGCCGGCGCCGTCGCCGCAGAACTACTGGCGGGCGCCGACGCGGCCCCAGAACTACCGGCAGGCGCCGCAGACCCAGCACTACTGGCCGGCGCCGCGGCCCCAGCACTACTGGCCGGCGCCGCCGCGGACCCAGCACTACTGGCAGGCGCCGCCGCGGCCGCAGAACTACCACCGGCCGCCGCCGCGGCCACGGGAGTGCCCGTAACCGCCGACCCCGCACCCGCACTACCACTGGCCCCCGCCGCGCTAGGACTCCCCCCAACCAAGCTCGCCGCACCCGCGTTGACACCAGCCGCACTCGACGCCGCCGAGCCGGCAGCCACCGAGCCCGCCCCACCCACAACACCAGCGGCCGGAGCCGCCACAGCCGAACTCCCGGCCAGCGGCGTCGCCGCAGCCGAGCCAGCACCAACCAAACTCGCCGCACCCGCATTAGCGGGGCTCGCAGCGGTGCTCGCGGCAGGGCTCGCAGCGCTGCCGCCGCCCGAACCACCCGCGCTGCCGTTGCCGCCACTGCTCACAGCGCCACCACCGCCGCCGCCACCACCGCCGCCAGCGCCGCCACCCGACACCACACCGCTGAGCTGACTCGCAAAACCCTGCAGCGCATTACGCCACGGCGTCAACAACGTCGCCACCGCCGACACCCCGGAGTGATAGCCCGACATCGCGGCCACATCCTGAGCCCACATCTGCTCGTACTCGGCCTCAACCGCCGCAATCGCCGGCGCATTCTGCCCGAACAGATTCGCCAACACCAACTGCACCAAACCAGTCCGATTCGCCGCCAACACCGACGGATGCACCGTCGCCGCCAACGCCGCCTCAAACGCCCCCGCCGCCACCCGAGCCTGCTCGGCCGCCTGCTCGGCCTGACCCGCCGCCGCGCTCAACCACCCCACATACGGCGCCGCCGCACCCAACATCGCCTTCGACGAGGCACCCTGCCACCAACCCCCCACCAACCCCGACGTCACCGACCCAAACGACGACGCCGCCGAGGTCAACTCACCCGCCAGCCCATCCCAGGCCGCCGCCGCAGCCAGCATCGGCCCCGAACCCGCACCCGAAAACATCCGATACGAGTTGATCTCCGGCGGCAACACCATAAAGCTCACGCCAACGGCCCCCGATCAGCCGGACCGTCGCGCGGCGCCGCCGGTGGGCCGGCGGGCACATGAAGATTGCGAATATTCCCTGGCCAGGCACCGGTTAGCCGGTGCACCCGGTCGTCGTGGACGCCGGACACCACGGTGGTGCACGGATGTTTGACCACGACTGACATGTCCGCCTCTCAGCCAAACGGCAACCTTCAGCGCGACCATTACGCGGTCGTCCTTCAGTAGCCCGACAGCAGCACGCTACCGCTAACAATTGCGTTGCACCCGCGTTTTCGGGGAAGACACAGAAGTGGCTTTTGAATATAAAAGGGCGGTGCACTACGGCCGCGGTACATGGCCTGAATTCAAAGAGCCGGGAAACCTCCGACAAACCCCACGCCGCCGCCCGAGCCGGGCTCGCTCACACCCGCAGAATCCTTGTCGCATAACCGATTACGATCGCGCCAGCCGCTTCGGTGCTCCTACGGCGGATGCCGGCAACTACCGCCGCAGCTCGCTGGCGATGTGCGGTCGCCGTGGCGGCGGACTGTCAAGCAGTTCGAAAACAGCGTCAAGGTCCAGGTGCGACGCCAAGAGGTCGGCCATGATGTCCAGTTGGGCGTCGCGCCGCCCGGCGACATCAACGTCCTCCGCGATAACGAATCCGGTCCGATCGGCGGCCTCTGCGACGCCGGTGAGCCAGGCCCGACGGAACTCGTCGTTGTCGAGCAAGCCATGCCAGTGCGTGCCGAAGACGGCGCCGCGCATGATGCCGTGACTTTCGGAGTCGGCACCGAACCAGCACGCTTCGGCGCACCGCACCAGCCGCCCATGATGGATCTCATATCCGCTGAGCGGGGGTGGCCAGCGGCGCAGGATCTTTGTCGCGCCGAAGACGATGTCGGCATCCAACAGTCCCAGCCCATCGACGTCACCGGTCGCGGACTCGACGGTGTCCCCGATTCGCCGGCATAGCATCTGAAACCCGCCGCAGACACCGAGCACCGGTTTGCCGGCTCGGGCGTGCTCGGCGATCCTGTCGGCCAGGCCGCGCTCTCGCAACCATGACAGGTCGGCGACGGTCGCTTTGCTACCGGGGAGCACGATCAGGTCGGTTTCGGCCAAGTCGGCGGGATTGGTGACCCAGCGCACCAGCACGCCCGGTTCACATGCCAGCGCTTCGATGTCGGTGGAATTGGAGAGCCGGGGCAGCCGGACCGCGGCCACCCGCAGCCATTCGTCGCCGCGCGGGGGCGACGGTGTGCCGACCACCCGATCGGCAACCACTGACAGCGAGTCCTCGGCGTCGAGCCAGAGCTGGTCGTGGTACGGCAGCACGCCGTAGGTGGGGCGGCCGGTCATGCCGAGCAGCTGCCGCAAACCCGGTTCCAGCAGCGCGGGGTCGCCGCGGAACTTGTTGACGATGAAGCCCGCTATGTGTGCTTGGTCGTCGGGCTCGAGCACGGCGAGTGTCCCGAACAGATGCGCCAGCAGGCCGCCGCGGTCGATGTCGCCGACCAAGATCACCGGCAGATTGGCGGCCCGGGCCAGCCCCATGTTGGCTAAATCCGTTGCCCGCAAGTTGATTTCGGCTGGTGAGCCGGCTCCCTCACAGATCACTGCGTCGAATTCGTCACGCAGGCAGGATAATTCGTCGATGACGATATGGGCGAGCCGGTCGCGATGCTCTAGGTAGCCGGTGGCGGTGACCGAGTCGGTAACCCGGCCCCGGACCACCAGCTGCGACGTGCGGTCACTGCCCGGTTTCAGCAAGATCGGGTTGAATCGCACGCTGGGTTCCAGCCCCGCCGCCCGGGCCTGGATCGCCTGGGCCCGGCCGATCTCGCCGCCCTCGATGGTGACCGCGGAATTGTTGGACATGTTCTGCGCCTTGAACGGCGCGACCCGAATCCCACGACGTGCCAGCAGCCGGCAAAGCCCTGCGACCACGATCGATTTCCCGGCGTCGGAGCTGGTGCCCGCCACCAGCAGAGCGCCGCTCACCCTGTGCCGGCGAGTCGGGGACCCCCGGCGGGGAATTTCATGGCAATGTGAGGATCTGCACGCCGGTATCGGTGACCAACAGCGTGTGCTCGAACTGTGCGGTCCACTTGCGGTCCTTGGTGACCACTGTCCAGCCGTCGGCCCAGATTTCATAATCCAGCGCGCCGAGGTTGATCATCGGCTCGATGGTAAATGTCATGCCCGGCTGCATGATTGTCGCGACGGAGGGCTGATCGTAATGCAAGACAACGAGCCCGTTGTGAAACGTGGTGCCGATTCCATGACCGGTGAAGTCACGAACCACGTTGTACCCGAACCGATTTGCGTATGACTCGATGACGCGACCGATAACCGATAAGGCGCGCCCGGGTTTGACGGCGTTGATCGCGCGCATCGTCGCCTCCCGAGTTCGCTCAACGAGCAGCCGGTGCTCTTCGGAGACGTCGCCGGCCAGATAGGTCGCGTTGGTGTCGCCGTGCACGCCATCGATGTAGGCGGTGACGTCGATGTTGACGATGTCGCCGTCGGCGACCACCGTCGAGTCGGGGATTCCGTGGCAGATGACCTCGTTGAGCGACGTGCAGCACGACTTCGGGAATCCTTTGTAGCCCAGCGTCGATGGATAGGCACCGTGGTCGACCATGTACTCGTGCGCGATCCGGTCCAATTCGTCGGTCGTCACACCGGGGGCGACCGCCTTGCCCGCCTCGGCCAGCGCACCGGCCGCGATCCGGCCGGCGACGCGCATCTTCTCGATCACTTCCGGTGTCTGGACCCACGGCTCGGTGCCCTCTTGCGCTGTCGGCTTGCCGACGTATTCCGGGCGCGGGATCAGCTTGGGCACCGGGAGAGTCGGGGACAACACTCCGGGGGAAAGCGCGGTGCGAGCAGGCATGACCGCTAGCTTAGCGGGGCTGACCACGCTCGCCACGGCGGTGACTCTGCGGTGACGGCGTGGTTTTCGCACTTTGTCGCCATCAGCGCAGGGTCAACCACGAAGCCGCCGCCGAAATGAGCGGCGCGGTCCCCGGATGACTACCGAGCCGCACGTCATCCGGCCGGTCAACACGACATGCGGCGTTCCCTCCGCCGGTGCGTTTTTGCGGCGGTCGCTGGCGCTGCCCACATAAACCTCGACGTCGTCGATCGAGGCGCTGGCGCCGTCGGGCAACCGGATTTCCGCCGAGCCGAATTTCATGTCGAGTTCGATGACCACCACCGGCCCCGCGAAACGCGCCTTGGTGAGGTCGAGTTCGACCGACCCGAGCCGACGCACCAGCGCCAGCCGAGTGGGCACCATCCATTCGCCGCGGCGCTTCAGCGAGCCGGCCCAGCCGCGCAGTTCCACCCGGTCGGCCGCGGACGTGACGATCGCGCCGGGCCCGGGCAGGTCACCGACGAGCCCGTCCAACTCACTTCGGGTACGCGCGTAGGACACCTGTGACGAGCGCTGCTCGAACTCGTCGATATCGATCAGCCCGAGCGCGACGGCGTTGTGCAGTCGCCGCATTGTGCCGTTGCGGTCGGCGTCCGAGACCCGTAACGCCACCATCTCTTCACCGGTATCCGTCATGACCTTTCCCGACGTTGCGCCTACCCTGCAAATTTACCGGTGTCTCGGGATTGGCAAGACCGGCGCTAAGCCAGGTAACCCGGCGGCAGCGACTCGAACATGACTTTGGTCATCCGGACCGCGTATTCCGAGCTGCCACCCCCGACGATCAGCGACGCGAACGCGAGATCGCCGCGGTAGCCGGCGAACCACGAATGCGATCCGCCCGGGAATTCGGCCTCACCGGTCTTACCGAATACCTCGCCACAACAGCCGGCGATCTCCTTGGCGGTCCCGTTGGTCACCACCAGCCGCATCATCGGCCGCAGCGCGTCAATCATCTTCGGGCTGATTGGTGTGTTGTTGTCGCCGTCGACCGCGGTCGGCCGGCCGGCGATCAGCTGTGGCACCGGGGTCTTCCCGGCGGCTACCGTGGCGGCCACCAGGGCCATGCCGAACGGACTGGCCAGCACCTTGCCCTGGCCAAAGCCGTCCTCGGTGCGCTCGGCCAGGTCCACCGTCGGCGGCACCGATCCGGTGACTGTCGCGATACCGTCGACCTGATAGTCCAGCCCGATCCCGTACTGCCGGGCCGCCTGGGTCAGACCGCGGGGCGGCAGCCTGCTGCTCAGCTCGGCGAACGTGGTGTTGCACGAACTGGCGAACGCACGCGACATCGGCACCACGCCGAGATCGAAGCCACCGTAATTGGGGATGGTGCGGTGCCCGATGTCGATGTGGCCGGGGCAGCCCAGCATGGTGTTGGGCGTGGCCATATCGCGGTCGACGGCCGCTCCGGCGGTGACCATCTTGAAGGTCGACCCGGGTGGAAACAGACCGGTGGTGGCGAGCGGGCCGTCGGCGTTGGCCCCCGCGTTCTGCGCGATCGCCAGAATCTCCCCGGTCGACGGTTTGATCACCACGATCATCGCTTTGCCGCCGCGCGTATCCACGGCATGCTGGGCGGCGTTCTGCACGGTCCGATCCAGCGTTATCGAGACCGATGGCGCCGGCGACCCTTCCACCTCGTGCAGGACCGCGACGTCGACGCCGTTCTGGTTGACGCTGACCACCCGCCAGCCCGCCTGGCCGTCGAGCTGGTCGATCACGGCCTTCTTCACTTCGGCGATGATCGCCGGTGCGAAATGGGGGTCGGTCGGCAGTATGTCGGCCTGGGGTGTGACCACGACTCCGGGCAGTCTGCCGATCGCCGGGAAGACTTTGTCGTTGTCGTCGGGATGCAGTGTGACCAGGTCCAACGGCTGCGTCGAGGAGCTGGCTTGTTCGGCGAGCAGCTGCGGGTCGTTCAGGCTGTCGTTAAACGGGCGCAGGGTGCCCACCACCGCGTTTGCCGTCCCGATCAGCGCGGGCCCGGCCAACGACGCGTCCAGCGTGTAGTGGTACAGGTAGCCCGGCGCCAGCACGTCGCTGCCCCCGAGTTCGTTGACCGAGGCGCGCGGCGGCTGATCGGCGCGCAACGCGAACGTCTGGTGCTCACCCAGCTTGGGATGCAGCCCGTTGGCCGTCCAGCGAACCTCCCAGCGGCCCTCGTCGCGCGCCATCTTCAGCTGGCCGTCGTAGCTCCAGGTCCGGTTCTTGGGCAGATGCCAGGTGAAGCGATATGCGATCGTGCCCGTGTCCTCGGCGTACTTCGAGCTGAGGATCTGCGCGTCCAAGTGGGTGGCCTGCAATCCGGCCCAGGCCGCGTTGAGCGCTTCGCGGGCTTCGTTGGGGTTATCGCTGAGCTGGGCGGCCGTGGCGGTGTCGCCGATGGAAAGTGCGCGGAAGAACTTCTCGGCGGCCGGGCCCGGACCCTCGGGCCGCGGAGTGCAGGCCGGTCCCACGGCGGCCATGACGACCACGGCGACCAGACCCACCGCCCGTGATACTGATGAGGTTAGAGTTGCCATTGAGGCTGATGTTAGGCGATGTCGCGCGGCCGCCACCGTAACGCCATGGCGAAAAACCGGGCCAAAATTCGCCGGCCAAAATTCGAAGTGGCGTTACGCTCGCGCTTCCGTGTTAGCTCAGGCAAGCTCAGTCCAGCAGCACTGTCGCGAAGGTGCCGACCTCGGCGAAGCCGATGCGGTCGTACACGGCACGGGCCACCGTGTTGAAGTTGTTCACATACAGGCTGGCGATGCGCCCGGCGCCCACGATCACGGCGGCCACCGTTGCGGTCCCGGCAGTGCCCAGGCCCTGGCCGCGCCATTCGGGATGCACCCAGACCCCCTGGATCTGCCCGACCCCCGGAGACTGCGAGCCCACTTCGGCTTTGAAGACGACCTGACCATCCTCGAAGCGTGCCCAGGCACGTCCGGCCGCGATCAGGCTGGCCACCCGGCGGCGGTAGCCGCGCCCGCCGTCGCCGAGCCGAGGGTCGACGCCCACTTCGCCGATGAACATGTCGACGGCCGCCACCAGATAGGCATCCAGCTCGTCCGGCCGGACCTGGCGCACCTCGGTGTCGATCTCGCAGCTCGGGTGGCGGGTCAGCGCCATCAGTGGTTGGCGGTCGCGCACGTCACGCGCCGGCCCCCAGGCCGACTCGAGCCGCTGCCACATGGGCAGCACCAGGTCGGCCCTACCCACCAGCGACGAACAGCGACGGGTTCCGCTCATCGCCTCGTCGGCGAACGTGTTCAGGTCGACGAGTTCGCCGCGCAGCGGGATCAGGTTGGCACCTGCGAAGCACAGCGACTCCTCCGGGCCACGACGCGTCCACAGCTCTCCGCCAATCGAATTGGGATCGGCGCCATAATCGGCGACCCGTGCCGCCACCATGCACGACCCGACCGGATCGTCATTGAACACCCGCCACACGGCGGCGACGTCGCGCACCACGGACACCCGTCGCTCACCAATGAGGCGGAGGACGGGCGGAGCCGACATCTGAGGAACTCTCTGTGCTGCGCGGGCCGGTGAAAGGGGGCTGGGCTTTCAGCTTACGGACACAATTGGCGAACCGCTCGCTGTCGTGCCAGGACCGTGATCGGAATCGGGCCCCATCGCGGTATCCGTTGCTTCCATCGCTTCCATCTCTGCGGCGAGCCGCATGGCTTCCTCGATCAGCGTCTCGACGATCTGGGATTCGGGCACAGTCTTGATCACTTCACCCTTCACAAAGATCTGGCCTTTGCCGTTCCCGGACGCGACGCCCAGGTCGGCCTCCCGGGCCTCGCCCGGACCGTTCACGACGCAGCCCATCACCGCGACTCGTAGCGGCACGTCGAGACCCTCCAAGCCGGCGGTGACCTCGTTGGCCAGGGTGTAGACGTCGACCTGAGCGCGACCGCACGACGGGCAGGACACGATCTCCAGCGAACGCGGCCGCAGGTTCAGCGACTCGAGGATCTGACTGCCGACCTTGACTTCCTCGACCGGTGGCGCCGACAGGGACACCCTGATGGTGTCGCCGATGCCCTTGGACAGCAGCGCTCCGAAGGCGACCGCGGACTTGATGGTGCCCTGGAAGGCGGGACCGGCCTCGGTGACACCGAGGTGCAGCGGGTAGTCGCACTGGGCAGCCAGCTGCTCGTAGGCGGCGACCATGACGACCGGGTCGTTGTGCTTGACGCTGATCTTGATGTCGCCGAAGCCGTGCTCCTCGAACAGCGAGGCCTCCCACAGCGCCGACTCGACCAGCGCCTCCGGCGTGGCCTTGCCGTACTTCTGCATGAACCGCTTGTCCAGCGAGCCGGCGTTGACTCCGATGCGGATCGGGATCCCGGCCGCGCCGGCCGCCTTGGCAACCTCGCCGACCCGGCCGTCGAATTCCTTGATGTTGCCCGGGTTTACCCGCACCGCGGCGCACCCGGCGTCGATGGCGGCGAAGATGTACTTCGGCTGGAAGTGGATGTCGGCGATCACCGGGATCTGGCTGTGCCGCGCGATCTCGGCCAGCGCGTCGGCATCCTCCTGACGCGGACAGGCCACCCGGACGATGTCGCAGCCGGTCGCGGTCAGCTCGGCGATCTGCTGCAACGTGGAGTTGACGTCATGGGTCTTGGTGGTGCACATCGACTGCACCGAAATCGGATAGTCGCTGCCGACCCCAACGTCACGGACCATCAGTTGACGCGTTTCACGCCGGGGGGCGAGCGTGGGCGCCGGAGGTTGCGGAGTTCTGGGCATCCCCAGGCCAACGGTCACTGTTCCCCTTCTCTCTGGTTCTTTTCTCTGGTTCGGTAATTGGGCCGGTTCGGTTATTGGAAGAGCCGGATCGGGTTGACCAGATCGGCGGTGACGGTCAGCACCATGTACCCGACCACGAAGACCAAGACGACATACGTCGCGGGCATGAGTTTGAGATAGTTCACCGGCGCGGCCGCAACCTTGCCGCGGGCCGACCGGATCATGTTGCGGATCTTCTCGAACACCGCGATGGCGATGTGGCCGCCGTCGAACGGCAGCAACGGCGCCAGGTTGATGGCGCCCAGAATGAGGTTCAACTGCGCCAGGAAGAACCAGAACGCCACCCACAGCCCGTGGTCGACGGTGTCGCCGCCGATGATGCTGGCGCCGACCACGCTCATCGGCGTCCCCGGGTCGCGCTGACCGCCGCCGATGGCGTGCACCAACGCGCCGACCTTGGTGGGGATCGTCATCAGCGACTTGCCCACCTCGACGCTCAGGTCGCCGGCGAAGACGAACGTGGCAGGGACGGCGGAGAACACGCCGTAGCGGGTGGGCGCGGAGTGGGCAGCGCCCACCCCGATGGCACCGACCGTAGCCGGCTGAGGCTGACCGCCCTGCCCGTTCGAGATATAGCGTTGGGTGGGCGTCACGTCGACGTAGGTGGTGATCGTCTTGCCGTCCCGCTCGACGACGACCGGAACGGTGCCCTGCGACTTGCGCACCGCGGCGGACATGTCGTCGAAGCTGGACACCGTGGTGTCCCCGACCTTGACGACGACGTCGCCGGCGCGAATTCCGGCCAGCGCCGCCGGACCCGGACCGGTGCAGTTCCCGACCTTGCCCGGGGATACTTCCGGCGCGACACAAGCGGTTTCGCCGATGACGGCATTGGTGGGCGGGTGCAGGTTGGGCAGCCCCCAGGCCAGTGCGATGCCATAGATCAGCACCAGGCAGATCACGAAGTTCATGGCTGGCCCGGCGAACAGCACCGCGACACGCTTCCAGGTCGCCTGCTTGTACATCGCGCGGTCTACTTCGTCGGGCGCCAGGTCCTCGACCGTGGTCATGCCGGCGATGTCACAGAAACCGCCCAGCGGGACGGCCTTGACGCCGTACTCGGTCTCACCGCGCCAGGTCGACCACAGCGTGGGGCCGAAGCCGACGAAATAGCGGCGCACCTTCATGCCGGTGGCGCGTGCGACCCACATGTGGCCACATTCGTGCAGCGCCACCGATATCAGGATGGCGAGGGCGAACAGCACAATGCCGAGAACGAACATCATCTGGCTGTCAGGACCTTTCTGAGACCATTTGTGGGACCATTCCGGAGCCTTTTCCATAAGCCGGGCCCGGGCTCTTTGTGGTAACCGCGCGCTGCGCTCGCTCGCGGGCCCAGCGCTGCGCGTCAAGCACGTCATCCACGGTAGCTGGTAAAGCGGCCCATTGGTCGCCTGCTTGCAACACGTCGGCGATGGTGCCGACGATGGCGGGGAAACCGATCCGGCCTTTCAGGAACGCTTCCGCCGCTTCTTCGTTGGCCGCGTTGTAGACGGCGGTCATGCAGCCGCCGGTTTCGCCGGCATACCGGGCCAGCTCGACCGCGGGGAAAACGTCGGTGTCCAGCGGCTCGAACTCCCAGCTAGACGCGGTGGTGAAATCGCAGGCAAGGGCGGCACCGCCCACCCGCCGCGGCCAGCCCAGCGCCAGCGAAATCGGCAGCTTCATATCCGGGGGGCTGGCCTGGGCCACCGTCGAGCCATCGATGAAAGTGACCATCGAATGAACAATCGACTGAGGGTGGACGACCACCTCGATCCGGTCGTAGGGAATGCCGAACAGCAGGTGGGTTTCGATGAGCTCAAGCCCCTTGTTGACCAGCGACGCCGAGTTCAGCGTGTTCATCGGGCCCATCGACCAGGTCGGGTGGGCGCCGGCCTGCTCTGGGGTGACGCCCTCGAGGTCGGCGGCGGCCCAGCCCCGAAACGGTCCGCCGGACGCGGTCAGCACCAGCTTGGCCACTTCCTCGGGGGTCCCGCTGCGCAGGCACTGGGCCAGCGCGGAATGTTCGGAGTCGACGGGCACGATCTGATCCGGCTGCGCGGCCCGCAGCACCAACGGACCGCCCGCGACCAGTGATTCCTTGTTGGCCAGGGCCAACCGGGCGCCCGAGGCAAGCGCAGCCAGTGTCGGTCGCAGACCCAATGCCCCAACCAGGGCATTGAGCACAACATCGGCCTCCGTCTCCTCGATCAGCCGGGTGGCCGCATCGGGTCCGCGGAAGGGGACCCCGATTTCGCGGCCGGCCTGCTGCGCCGCGAGTTCGTCGGCGATGGCGACGTTGCTGACCCCGGTCTCCGCGCGCTGCCGCAGCAACGTGTCCAGATTCGCGCCCCCGGCCGCCAGCCCGACCACCTCGAAGCGGTCTGGATTGGCTGCAATGACCTCCAGGGCCTGCGTGCCGATGGAGCCGGTACTGCCCAAAACCAGCACGCGCAGGCGGCGTTCGGCATGCGCTTCACCCGTCGGGTTGGTCACGTACTCATTGTGCCTCTCCGCGGTGATAGGAGGGCGATAGGAGGCCGCATGCGGCCAGGCTCGATCCGGCAACGACCACCGGTGGGCCGTGCCACCAAACCGGCGGCTGGTGCCGACGTGTGTGCCAGAATGTCGGAATATCTCCAATCCGAAGCCAATCCGCTAGCCAATCCGATCCGGAGGAATCGCCGTGGCCAGTACCGAGGTGGAGCACTACACCGGCGTCGACCCCGCTGACGTGCCATCCGCGCACTGGGGGTGGAGCACTATCAATCACCGCACCTGGCACATCGTTGGCATATGCGCCTTCGTACTCCTGCTGGCGATGCTGCGCGGCAACCACGTCGGCCATGTGGAGAACTGGTTTCTGATCGGGTTTGCCGCCCTGGTGCTCCTCGTACTGGTGCGCGACCTCTGGGGCCGGCGGCGCGGCTGGATCAGGTAGGGCCGTTGCTGCGCTAGCCGTGGGCTAGCCGACGGTTTCGCGCGCCGGGCTGGCCCGATGGATGTCCACGTCTCCGGAGCCGCTGCGCACGTACAGGACCAGGGTTTCGTCACCGTGCTCGGGGCCATCCGCCGACTGCAACGCGTTGCTGACGGCGCCGGATGCTGTGCTGATGTCCAGCCGTGCGGCGGTACCCTCGACGACCCCAACCGCGACTTCACCGCTGCTGGTTTGCGCCGACACGGCGCCGCGCACCGCCGCGGCGACGGTCACCGATCCCGACGCCGTCCGCGACTTCATGGTGCCGCGCAGGCGCTCGACGATGAGCGAACCGCTGGCGGACTTGAACTTCAGATCGCCGTCGAGGTCCCCGATCGTCACCGTGCCCGAGGCGGTCGCCACCGCGGCGCCCCCTTCCGCGGTATGAGCGGTGAACGACCCGGATGCGTTGGTGGCCTCGATCATTCCCGTGACGACGTCGACCTCGACGTCGCCACTGGCCCCCGCGAACCGGAAGTCGGCGAATTCACCCTCGGCGCGCATGTCGGCGGATGCCAGCGACGCGTGCAGGCGCGAGTGTGCCGGCAGTGCGATCTCGACGTCGATAGCCCCGCCCCGGAACAGCGGCAAGCCGCGTTTGGCGCCGCAAACAGCCAGCGTTCCGTCGTGAAAGTCCACCCGCGTGTGCTCGGCGGCCCAGACGTCCGAGCTACGTGATTCGTCGCGAGGTCGCACCTCGACGACGGTGTCGGCGCGGTCGGTCGCCACCAACCGGATCGAACCACCGCCGGCCTCGATCCGGACGGTGATCGGCTCCGGGGTTTCAAACGTTGGCACTTTTGGTCTCCTTCGGTTTCAGCGCACCCAGCCGGTTACACGCTTGCCGGCGACACTGATGTCAGGGTCGGCGATACCACTGATACCAGGCGCTGCCGAGGGCGCCGATCACCAGCACGACCAACAGCACCACCCATGGCCACGCGCCATGCTGGTGCACCCAGCCGGCCAGCACTCCTTGCACGCGGCCAGCCGCGGTAATCACCGCATCCCGCGGGTTCATCGGGGCAGCGCTGAACAGGCGCAGCTCGTAGACGCCGTAGTAGCCCACATACAGACCTACCAGCATCAACAGCACGCCACCGATCCGGTTCACGAACGGCAAGATCCGGCGCAAGCGGTCGGCCAGCGCCGAGTTCGCCGTCGCGGCCGCGATGGCCAGGACGCCGACGACCAGGGTCAGACCCGCCACATAGGCGAGGTAGATCGAGACGCCCTGGACAATCGAGCCGCCGCGAAAGCCGGCTTCCGAACCAGCACCAGTGACCGCCAGAAAGGGCCCGATGGTGCAGGACAGCGACGCGACCGCATAGCTGACGCCGTAGCCGTACATGGACCCCAGGCGCACAGTCGGCGCCCACCGCGCGCCAAGCGGTCGGGGCGTCAGCGCCGTCAACTCTCGCCCCGACAGCAGCCACAGCCCGAGGACCACCAGCACCACACCGATCACCACGGTCCCGTACGGCAGGTAGCGCTGCACCGTGGAGGCCGCCGAGATGGTGAGTGCCCCGAACAAGCCGAATACCGTCAAGAAGCCCAGCGCCATTCCTACGGTGCCGGCCAGCGCACGCCCGATCGGGGCCAACCCCCGCCGTTCGGATTGCTGCCCGCGTACCACCAGAAGTAGGTACGCGGGCAGCATGGCAAACCCGCACGGATTCAGAGCCGCCACCAATCCGGCCGCGAAGGCCAGACCGACGAGACCTCGATCCACGGGGGTTAGGACGTCAGCGCGGCCACCCGGCCGGCCAGCTCCTGCTGGGACATGGAGGCGGTGGGATTGTTCACGAAGGTGGACGAGCCGTCCGCACGATAGAACACCCACGCCGGCTGCCAGGGCACGTTGTAGCGGGCCCAGATCGAGCCATCGGCGTCGTTGAGGTTGGTGAAATTCAGGTTGTACTTCGAGACGAAGTTCTGCATCGCACCAACGTCGGAGTGTGCCGCAACGCCCACGAAGGTAACCCGCGGATTGGCGGCCGCCACCTGGCTCAGGCCGGGAGCTTCGCCGTTGCAGAACGGGCACCACGGCGTCCAGAACCACAAGACCGCCGGCTTGCCCTGCAGGCTGGCGCCATTGAAGGGTGCACCGCTGAGGGTGGTTCCGCTGAACAGCAGACGATCGTCGGCGGCCACCGCGCGCGGCGCATCAACCAGCCCGAATATCAGGGCGGCAGCGAACATGGCTGCGGCAAGAAATTTGAACGCTGACAACAGGCGAATCATCATGGCCCCCTCATTTGCTGATGTTATTCCTAGAAGACGTCATACCATCCGCCGCGGTTCACTACGCTCGCTCAGGGCCCGCCCGCTCCCGACTTTCAGAGGCCAGCTGGCCGCAGGCGGCGCTGATCTCCCGGCCGCGCGTGTCGCGCACCGTGCAAGAGACCCCTTTCGACCGAACCCTCCGGACGAACTCGCGCTCCACCGCCTTGGGGCTGGCGTCCCAATCGCTGCCCGGGGTCGGGTTGAGCGGGATCAGGTTCACATGGACCAGCGGCCCCAGAGCATGATGCAGCCGCTTGCCCAGCAGGTCGGCCCGCCACGGCTGGTCGTTGACGTCGCGGATCAGCGCGTACTCGATGGACACCCGCCGGCCGGTCACGTCGGCGTAGTAGCGGGCGGCGCCAAGAGCTTCGCCGATCTTCCACCGGTTGTTCACCGGAACCAGCGTGTCGCGCAGCTCGTCGTCGGGAGCATGCAGCGACAACGCCAGCGTCACCCCGAGCCGTTCGTCGGCAAGCTTGCGGATCGCGGGCGCCAGACCCACGGTCGACACGGTCACCGAACGGGCCGAGATTCCGAAGCCGTGCGGCGGCTGCTCGGTGATGCGCCGCACCGCGGCCAGCACCCGCGCGTAGTTGGCCAGCGGCTCCCCCATGCCCATGAAAACCACGTTCGAGAGGCGATCACCAAAGTCGTCGCGCAGCGCCGCGGCGCCGGCGCGCACTTGCTCGAGGATCTCCGCGGTCGACAGGTTGCGGGTCAATCCGCCCTGGCCGGTGGCACAGAACGGACAAGCCATGCCGCAGCCGGCCTGCGATGAGATGCACACCGTATTGCGCTGTGGGTAGCGCATCAGCACCGACTCGAAGGTGGTGCCGGCAGGGTCGTCGACGGCCCGCCACAACGTCTTGCGGGTCTGGCCGGCATCACAGGTAACCTCGGTGGCGGCATCGAGCAAGCGCGGGAACAACGTCTCGGCGATCAGGTCGCGAACCGTCGCCGGGAGGTCGGTCATCTGACGGGGATCGGCCACCAGTCGCGCGTAGTACTGGTGCGCGAGTTGCTTGGCGCGAAACGCCGGCAGGCCCAGCTCCGCGACGGCCGACGCGCGCCCAGACGCATCGAGGTCGGCCAGGTGCCGCGGCGGCCGGCCGGCGCGCGGCGCCTCGAAAATCAACTCTTGGACCATAACCCGTCCAGTATCGGCCCAATCAGCGCAGCAGCGTGAACACTGCCCAGGCCGCCACCGCGGACGGGAGTACGCCGTCGAGCCGGTCCATCAGGCCACCGTGGCCGGGTAGCAGCCGGCCCATGTCCTTGATACCGAGGTCGCGCTTGACCTGGGACTCCACCAAATCGCCACTCGTGCAGGTCAGCACCAGCACGACCCCCAGCAGCGCGCCCTGCCACGCGGGTCTGTGGGCGAGCAACGTCGCAGTCAGGATCGTTGCGGTGATCCCGCAGACCAACGAACCGGCGAATCCCTCCCAGGACTTGTTCGGGCTGATCGACGGAACCATCGGATGCTTACCCAACAGCACCCCCACGGCGTAGCCGCCCACGTCGGACGCGACGACCGCGATCATCAGGCAGAACACCCGCCCCGCGCCCTCCTTCGGGTTCGGGTGGTAGACCAGCAGTGCCGCGAAGGAGGCGAATAACGGGACCCACGCGGCCAGGAAGGCGGTGGCCCCCGCGTCGCGCAGGTAATTTGACGCGGGCGGCGGCCCTGCGCCGGGCTCGTCCCGTTTGCTGGAGTCCGGCATGAACAGCCGCCAGAACATGCAGACCACCACCATGGCACCGAAACCGGCCAACACGCCGGCGGCGTGATACCGCCAGCTCAGCCACACGGTGACCTGCCCACCGACCAGCAGCGGGATCACCGGAACGACGTAGCCGGCTTCGCGCAGCCGCCGCACCACCTCGTGGCTGGCAACGAAGATGGCCCCGGCGCACAGGACCACCCAGAGGCGCGGGGCGAACACCAGCGTCGCGATGAGGACGGCACCGATACTGATCCCCACCCCGATCGCGGCCCGCAGATCGCGTCCGGCCCGGGACTTCTTCTTGGCATTTTGTTGCGACCCACGCGCCGGCTCATCGGACGGGTTGCCTGCGCCGGCGTCGGTAGTCGTCACGGACCTGGTTGCTGGACGGCCATTAGACCTCCAGCAGCTCGCCTTCTTTGTGCTTGACCAAATCGTCGATCTGGGTGACGTACTGGTGCGTGGTCTTGTCCAGTTCCTTTTCCGCGCGCCCGACCTCGTCCTCGCCCGCCTCGCCGTCCTTGCGGATGCGGTGCAGTTCTTCCATCGCTTTGCGACGGATGTTGCGCACCGCGACCCGCGCTTCCTCACCCTTGTGCTTGGCCTGTTTGACCATCTCCCGGCGGCGTTCCTCGGTGAGCTGCGGTACCGACACCCGGATCAGGGTGCCGTCGTTGGTGGGGTTTACCCCGAGGTCGGAGTTGCGAATGGCGGTCTCGATGGCGTGCAGCTGGTTGGCCTCGTACGGCTTGATGACAACCAGCCGCGCCTCGGGGACATTGATGCCGGCCAGCTGGGTGATCGGGGTGTTCGTGCCGTAGTAGTCGATGACGATCCGGGAGAACATACCCGGGTTGGCACGGCCGGTCCGGATGGTGGACAGGTCGTCCCGGGCCACCGACACGGCCTTTTCCATTTTCTCTTCGGCGTCGAAGAGAGCCTCTTCTATCATTTGCGCCGCTCCTCTCCATCGCTAGCGCGTGGTACCCCCACATCGCTGCGTCTTTCGTCGTCGTCGGCGCGGATCATCGCGTCTTCCCCTCAGGTGGTGACCAGCGTTCCGATCTTCTCTCCAGCGACCGCACGGGCGATATTGCCATTAGTCAGCAGGTTGAACACCAGAATCGGCATGCCATTGTCCATGCACAGGCTGAACGCGGTGGCATCGGCCACCCGCAGCCCGCGATCGATGACTTCGCGATGACTGATCGCGGTGAGCAGCTCGGCCTCAGGATTGACCCGCGGATCCTCGGCGAACACACCGTCGACCGCCTTGGCCATCAGAACCACGTCCGCGCCGATTTCCAGGGCCCGCTGCGCCGCCGTGGTGTCGGTGGAGAAGTACGGCAGCCCCATGCCGGCGCCGAAGATCACCACCCGGCCTTTCTCCAGGTGGCGAACGGCGCGCAACGGGATGTAGGGCTCGGCCACCTGACCCATGGTGATCGCGGTCTGGACTCGGGTGTCGATGCCCTCCTTTTCCAGGAAGTCTTGCAGTGCAAGGCTGTTCATGACGGTGCCGAGCATGCCCATGTAGTCCGAACGGGTGCGTTCCATCCCGCGCTGCTGCAGCTGCGCGCCGCGGAAGAAGTTGCCGCCACCGATGACGACAGCGACCTGCACGCCGTCGCGGACCACCTCGGCGATCTGGCGGGCCACCTGCGCCACCACATCGGGATCGAGCCCAACCTGGCCACCGCCGAACATCTCACCGCCAAGCTTGAGCAACACCCTTGAATACTTGTACCGACCCGCCGGTCGACCGGTATTGCTGAGCTGTTGACGGTCCGGTGCGGGCGCCGGCGCGCCGTTTGCGCTGCTCGGCTCCGGACTCGGGACCGCCGAGCCGGCCAGATCGGACTCCGTCATCAGACTCCTCGCATGACAGTGCCATCCCGGCGACCTCCCCGGAACGGCACCTCACATCCTGCCTCATCGACGCGTTGCGGCGTGGGCGGGGTGCACTATCTGCCGAGCTGGCGACTTGGGTTGTATCCCGGCGGCGTGCCGCCGGTGTCTCTGGCGTCACATGTTTGAGCGTCCGGCACGTCGGGAATCCGCATCAACGCGGCGGTGAAATCCACGGTCTTAAGCATGAGGACCGCAGCGCGCCGCGCTACCGGATCGATCGCTTCGTCGATCGGCATTGGGCGTGAATCGCTCAAACGCAGTCGCCAATGAGGGAGGAAATCCATGGCGGACACCAACAAGGGACCTGCTGAAGCTGTGAAAGGCGTCGTAGAGGACGTCAAGGGTAAGGCCAAGGAGGCGGCCGGGGCTGTGACAGGTCGCGACGACCTCACTCGCGAGGGCCAGGCCCAGCAGGACAAAGCGGAAGCACAGCGCAACGCGGCCAAGAAGGAAGCCGAAGCAGACGCGGCCCGCGGCAGCGCCAAAGTAGCCGAAGAGCGCCAAAAGTCCCATCAGTAGCTTGCTGGAAAGGATGGGTCCGGTCCGTGTGAAACGGGCCGGGCCCATCGACATCCGAAGAGGTTTAGCGAATAACCTGACACGCCCGGTTGAGCGCGGATTGTGCTTCGATCCGAAACCAGTCCAACAAAGTTGGAATAGTTCTGCGCCGAACCGGGTAGTCAGTGCTGCGCTGGCGGGCATCTCCTCACGAGGTGGCTACGGGTCGGGGGGCAGCAGCACACCCTCATGAGGTTTGGAGATGCCGTTGGACGTTCTGCTACTTACCGACAATGAGGACGATTTCGAATCGGCTTTACCCACCCTGGATTCGTTCGCCCAGACGATCCGGCGCGCGCCGCTGATCGACCGTGTCAACGGGAACGTCAACGGGCACGTCGACGGGCACCGGGGCAGCGTGGACATCGCGATCATCGACGCGCGTGCCGACGCGATCGCCGCCCGCAAGGTTTGCCGGCGGCTGACGGCTAACGCGCCGGCCGTGGCGGTGGTGGCCGTCGTCGCGCCGGCCGATTTCGTGGCGGTTGACGTCGACTGGCATTTCGACGATGTGTTGCTCCCCGGTGCCGGCGCGGCCGAGCTGCAGGCACGGTTGCGGATGGCGATCGCACGTCGGCGCAGCGCATTGAAAGGCACCCTGAAGTTCGGCGACGTCGTCCTGCACCCGGCCAGTTACACCGTTTCACTGGCGGGCAAGGACCTGGGCCTGACGCTCACCGAGTTCAAATTGTTGAATTTCCTTGTGCAGCACGCTGGTCGGGCGTTCACGCGTACTCGGCTGATGCATGAGGTATGGGGTTACGACTGCAATGGCCGTGTTCGTACGGTCGACGTTCACGTTCGACGGCTGCGTGCCAAGCTCGGCGCCGAGCACGAATCGATGGTCGATACCGTCCGCGGTGTGGGGTATATGGCGGTGACGCCACCGCAACCGCAGTGGATTGTCAGCGAGCCCATCCTGAGTCCCGTCTGGGAATCAGCGACAGTGCCTACCGAGGAGTCGATCGCCCAGTAGCGGGCTTACGTTCGGAACTCGTATTCCGGCAGGGCCTTTCGTGGGCCGGCTCAACCGAAGAGTGGTAGCGCACGCATGCGCGCAAGCGCGTCCATACCCCGTTGAATGCTGTCTTGAACCTCTTGGTACTTGCGGCGGACATATATTTCGTCATCCGCGCGCGCCGGGTCGTGGTCCAATTCGATGGCGGGCATGAACCGGGTCCTGATCTTGGCCGGAAGGGGCAGCTGCGGCAGCGCCGCCGGTGCGATCCCCCAGGGTAGCGAGATCGCCAGCGGGAACACCTTGAGCCGCAGGAGGCGGTCGAGTCGCAATACCCGCGACAGCCGGTCACCGCGGATCAGCACCGGCATGGCGTCGGCGCCGCCGACGGTTGCGATCGGCACGATCGGCACCCCGGCACGAATCGCCATCTTCACGAAGCCCTTCCGTCCCGCGAGGTCGGCATGATCACGCTCCGTCCACGGCCGCAGCGAATCCACTTCGCCACCCGGCCAGAGCGCCACGTCACGCCCCTCCGCCAGCGCCGTCGCGATGGCATCCGGGGCGGCCGGGAGCACACCCATCGACCGGAAGTACCGGCCGATAACCGGAATCGCCATCAGCGCGTCGTGGGCGGTCCCGTGCAACGGGCGGTCCGGGCCGAATCGTCGCCACCATTGCAGGCCGACGGTCCACGCGTCCCAGACGAAGGGAGCGCCGGAATGAATGCCCACCAAGAGCACGGGTCGCCTGCTGATGTTTTCCCAGCCATCGATCTCCATGCGAAACCAATAGTCGACCAACACATTCCAGAAGAACTTCTGACGCTGCAGAACCGTCTCGTCCTGGCCGCTAAGGTCCCATTGGCCGGCTCGTTCGGCCACCCAGCCACTGACCCCGCCGTCCCGATCGGTGCGGCGGTTCTGCATTGTCGCCCGCGCCTCTGCGGCGTGTTGCCGTGCTTGCTCACGCACGTGCGCTGTCCTGTGATCTGTATTGTTCATCACTTCGGTTTACCCGATTGAGCCGCAATTGATTCGTCGCACTTGCGCTGCCGGTGCGGCGCCGTTACGCAGGCTCCCCGCGCCACTGTATGTGGCGCGGGGAGGGTTCTCAGGGAATGCCGGTCAGCTGTGCACAGTCGGCGGGGCGGGCGCCGGGCTGGGCGCCGGGGTGGGCACCTGGCCGGGTGCCTGGCCGGGAACGGCGTTGGGCGCCGTGTTCGCGGTCCACACCAGGACATCCTGGACGCCATCGTTGTACACGACGCTGGTCGGGGGCGCACCGGTCACGTCGAAGTAGACCTGCCCATTAGCCTGGCCACCCTGGTTGATCGGCGCGGGGCTAAGAGCGTCCGGCGTGGGCGACGTGCTGATCACCCGGTACGTCTGGTTGTCGCTAGTCCGCGCGTTGAAGTCGGAAACGACGGGGGTGACAATGCCGCTGCTGGCCTGCGCAGTGACTTGGGCCTGCCAAAGCTGACCCTTGGGCGTGTAGCCCGGGATGGTGACGCTTGCGGGCTGCAAATTGCTGACCGTGTAGGCGGTGATGAGCGGGCCGTCGACCAGCGTTTCGCTGGTACCCAGTCCTTGAACGGTGGGGCTGGCCGAGGCCGACGCCGCGGCGAAAACACCGACGGCCGCTATCCCGGCCGCACCGATTACCGATTTGAGGGCCGTCTTAGCAGCCGTAGCAGGGGTAGTCGTGAACTTCACGTTAATACCTCTCAGTCCAATCTTCTTGGGTTCTTCTTGGGTCGAATCTTCTTGGATCGAATCATTTTGGTTCGAATCGTTTTGGCACAACACGTGCCACACATGCCACAATGATTTCCCCGTGGAGCGGGCAATCACCGCACCTACACTCCATAACCAATACCGCCGGCTTCAAAACATGTTGCAGCTCAGCCGCGTTATCCCGTTACTGATGTGGAAATTGGGACCTGATTCGCCCCTCGATATCCAATGCTATTGCGCCCCAAGGTTCGCATGCATCACGCTGGCCCAATCCGCCTCATAAATCTCAATGATCATTCGTGTATATCGTGTGCGCAGCCGCAAAGGCAAGTGAGACGGGCGGGTTCGGGCTGAAAATCCCTAAACCCTTTGCCAGCATGTTGTTTCGACGCCGTCGACAATGGACCAAAGCCGGCCGGACCAACGGGCCTCCCTGCCATAAGCGTGGGAAAATCATTGAAAGGGGCGCGCGTTGCCATCATGGGGGACTGCCGA
The DNA here is from genome assembly GCA_963814505.1 of uncultured Actinomycetota bacterium. Taxonomy (GTDB): domain Bacteria; phylum Actinomycetota; class Actinomycetes; order Mycobacteriales; family Mycobacteriaceae; genus Mycobacterium. Next base: position 98,068 of record CAWFDM010000025.1, on the reverse strand, counting down.
TTCTCTAAACAGCATTGCAGGGCAATGGTTTCGGTGTCGTGCCGCGCACGTCGAGCCAGCGCGTCACATCAAGCAGATCCAACTTGCCGGCGTTGGCATCGACGCCCTGCGCCGACCGGCCGGTGTTACGCGGTCCGCCGCCCTCGGCCATTTTGTCCAGTTTGCCCGGGGGCCCCCTCTCCCCTTTTGGGCTCCCGGCGATCGCCGACTTTTTCGAAGCCGTGCCTGACCGCGCGCCGTCGTCTTCGGCAGCAATCCTGCGTGCTGTCGGCAGCTCTGTGCGATTCTTGACGTCGATTAATCCGTGTCGGCGCCTCTCAATCAACACCGATGTGTATCGAGATGCCTCCCTATGTCAATATGGTTGACATGGTTCAGGCCGAAGACGCCCCGCTCGGTTACCTGCTGTACCGAGTGGGAGCCGTTCTGCGACCCGAGGTCTCCACCGTGCTGCGCCCGCTCGGCCTCACACTCCCCGAATTCGTTTGCCTGCGCATCCTTTCGATGCACCCAGGGCTGTCGAGCGCCGAATTGGCCCGGCACACCAACGTCACACCGCAGGCCATGAACACGGTGCTGCGCAAGCTGGAAGACATCGGCGCGGTGGGAAGGCCCGCGACGGTTTCCTCCGGCCGTGCGCTACCAGCGACCCTCACCGGTCAGGGTCGCGCCCTGCTGAAGCGTGCCGAGGGCGCGGTGCGCGTCGCCGATGCCCGCATCCTGGCCAGACTGAGCACGGCGCAGCAGCGCGAGTTCAAACGCATGCTCGAGCGGCTCGGCTCCGACTGACGCGGATGGGCCCAGAACTCCCGGCCGCTATCCAGCCTGGATGCGGGCAAACGGTCTGGCTTCTTCGAGTTCGTAGGCCAGTTCCAGCAGGAGCGCTTCCTGCCCGAAGTCGGCGGAAAGCATCATGCCCACCGGCAGACCGTTCGCGGATTGTGCCAACGGCAGCGAAATCGCCGGCTCCCCGGTGACGTTTTGCAGCGGCGTGAAGACACACCAGTCAATCAGTCGTTCGAGGAGCTGCTGGTAGTCAGTGGGCGCGAGGTACCCGATCGGCGTCGGCTCGTCCCCAAGCGTGGGCGTGAGCAGCGCGTCGTAGGTGCCGAAGAACCGCGCACTGCGCCGTCGGACGTTGCGCAACCGCATGATCGCCGCCGGGAGTCGCGCAATGTTGCGGCTGGTGTGGCGGCGCAGGCCCACAGTGAAGCAGTCCAGCTTGGTGCGGTCGAACGTGTTGCCGAACGTACGGCGCCCCGCGCCCACCTGCGCGAGCGCCAGGAACCCCCAGTACAGAACGAAGTCGTCGACGAAGCTGGTCGGCACCCAGGGGTGGTCGACGTAATCGACGCGATGCCCCAGTTCCTCGAGCAGACCTGCGGTCTTCAGCGTCAGCTCGTGCACCTCGGGGCTGCACTCGCGCCCGACTACCAAGCGGGTCATGACGGCGATCCTCAATTGCTGCCTTCCGGGCCGCACGACGTCGCCGATGGGCGCCAGCTTGGAGTTTCGCCAGATGCGCTCGGCTTCCCGATAGAAGGCCGCGGTGTCACGCACCGAACGGGTCAGCACACCGTTGGCGATGAGGCCCACCGGCATCCTGCGATAGTGGGGGTCCAGTGGCAACCGGCCCCGCGACGGCTTGAGCCCGACAAGCCCGTTGCACGAGGCCGGAATACGGATCGAGCCGCCGCCGTCGTTGGCGTGCGCGATCGGCACCACACCGGCGGTGACAAAGGCACCCGACCCCGCCGATGAGGCTCCGGCGGTGTAATCGGTGTTCCACGGGTTGCGGACCGGCCCCAGCCTCAGGTGTTCGGCGGCCGGGCTGAAGCCGAATTCCGACATCTGCGTCTTCCCCAGACATATCGGCCCGGTGGCCAGATACAGCCGGGTGAATACGCTGTCATCGACAGCGTCGAAGGGCACCCACGCGTCGGTGCCGTACTTGGTGGGGAGGCCGGCGACGTCAACGTTGTCCTTGATGAAGGTCGGGACGCCACCAAAAAAGCCGGTGTCCGAGCCGCCGGCCGCTTCGGTCGCTTCGGCCGACGTGGATTGCCGGGCCTTTTCCCGAGCCTGCGCAAACCCCTCGAACGCCAAGCCGTTCAGCGCCGGGTTGACGGCCTCGGTGCGGGCGATGGCGGCCTCGACGACGTCGGCTCTGCTGACCGAACCGGTCCGCAGGGCGTCAGCGACGCCGATCGCGTCGAGGTCACCGAGGGCGTCGTCACCGAAAGCGTGCACGCGTTGCATGTCGCAGGCCTACTGCTGGCCCACCTCGAACCGGACGAACCGCGTCACCGTCACACCGGCCTCGTCGAGCAGGGCCTTGACGGACTTCTTGTTGTCGGACACCGACGGTTGCTCGAGCAGCACAGCATCCTTGAAGAAGCCATTCAGCCGGCCCTCTACGATCTTGGGCAGCGCCTGCTCCGGCTTGCCCTCCGACTTTGCGGTCTCCTCGGCGATGCGGCGTTCGCTGGCCACCACGTCGGCGGGGACGTCGTCGCGGGACAGGTAGCGAGCCTTGAGCGCGGCGATCTGCAGCGCCACTCCGTGCGCAGCCTCGGCACTGGAGCCGGTGTACTCGACCAACACACCCACCGCCGGAGGCAGGTCTGCCGCGCGCTTGTGCAGGTAGGTCTCCACGGTGCCGTCGAAGTTGGCGACGCGGCGCAGTTCGAGCTTCTCGCCGATCTTGGCCGACAGCTCGGTGATCGCCTGCTCCACGGTCTTGGCACCGGTGCCGGCACCCTTGAGCGCGTCGACGTCGGCCGCCTTCGATGCCGCGGCCGCGGCCACGATCTCGTCGGCGAGCTTTTGGAACTCCGCGTTCTTGGCGACGAAGTCGGTCTCGCAGTTCAGCTCGATGAGCGCCCCGCCCTTGGCCGCGACCAGACCTTCGGCGGTGGCCCGCTCGGCGCGCTTGCCGACATCCTTGGCGCCCTTGATGCGCAGCGCCTCGACGGCCTTGTCGAAGTCGCCGTCGGATTCGGCCAGCGCGTTCTTGCAGTCGAGCATGCCGGCACCGGTTAGTTCCCGAAGCCGCTTGACATCGGCAGCAGTGAAATTCGCCAATGCTCAGCCTTCCTATGAGGGGTCAGTGGTTGATTCGGTTTCGCCTGCGTCGGTCGCGGCGGTGGCGGCGGTGGCGGCGGTGGCGGCCGCACCGGCCAGCAGCTCCTGCTCCCATTCGGGGAGCGGCTCCGCGGTTTCCGCCTCGGGCTTGCCATCGCCGCGACCCAGGCCGGCACGGGCCTGCAGACCCTCGGCCACCGCGGAGGCGATCACCTTGGTCAGCAGCGCCGCCGAGCGGATCGCGTCGTCGTTGCCGGGAATCGGGTAGTCGACCTCGTCGGGATCGCAATTGGTGTCCAGGATCGCGATGACCGGAATACCGAGCTTGCGGGCCTCGCCGACGGCGATGTGCTCCTTGTTGGTGTCGACGACCCAGATCGCCGACGGCACCTTGGCCATATCGCGGATCCCGCCGAGGCTGCGCTCCAGCTTGTTCTTCTCCCGGGTGAGGCCCAAGATCTCCTTCTTGGTGCGACCCTCGAAGCCACCGGTCTGCTCCATCGCCTCGAGCTCCTTCAGGCGCTGCAGCCGCTTGTGCACGGTGGAGAAGTTGGTCAGCATGCCACCCAGCCAGCGCTGGTTGACATATGGCATGCCGACACGGGTCGCTTCGGCCGCAACGGACTCCTGCGCCTGCTTCTTGGTGCCGACGAACAGCACCGAGCCACCGTGGGCGACGGTCTCCTTGACGAACTCGTACGCCTTGTCGATGAAGGTCAGCGTCTGCTGCAGGTCGATGATGTAGATGCCGTTGCGGTCGGTGAAGATGAACCGCTTCATCTTGGGGTTCCAACGACGGGTCTGGTGCCCGAAGTGGGTGCCGCTGTCGAGCAGCTGTTTCATGGTCACTACGGCCATGGTTATGCCCAGCTTTCATATGTCGGTTGTCGCCCGGCATCGGGTGAAGCCGGGCCCTGGCGTCTGCTGCGATGCCGGACCCGCTCCGGAGAAATTCCCAAAGGGAACCACCCGGCCGGGACCGCCCCGGCATGCTGTTGCGAACCCCCAGACACAGAGCCGCGATGCAGGCGCGCGAAGTCAGCCCGCGAACGAACTGCGGCACGAAGTTTACCCGATCCCCCTGGCGCGTTATCCACAGCGGTGTCGTTGATGCACAGGGCGGCGCGACACGGCTGGCCGGGTCGCGCGCGCAGCACTGAACTGAACGCGTGCGCTGGGCGGTGTTCCCGATCCTGGCAGTGCTGATCCTGACACTGTTGGGGGTTGCGCCGGTGCGGGCCGACGGGGAGCGGCTGGACTGGCCGTTGCGGCCGCCTCCGCCGGTGGTCCGGGGATTCGACGCCCCATCGCCGGATTGGCAACCCGGCCACCGAGGCGCCGACCTGGCCGGCGCGCCGGGTCAGCCCGTTTACGCCGCCGGCGCCGCGACCGTGGTGTTCGCCGGGTTGCTGGCGGGACGACCGGTCGTGTCCCTGGCGCACCCGGGTGGATTGCACACCAGCTACGAGCCGGTCCGGGCGGCGGTCCGGGTAGGTCAGCTGGTGACCGCCGAGACGGCGCTCGGCGAGCTGGTGGCCGGGCACCCCGGCTGTCCCGCCGCGGCGTGCCTGCACTGGGGTGCGATGTGGGGTCCCGCCTCGGGCGCCCGCTACTTGGATCCGCTGGGCCTGCTGAAGTCCACGCCGGTCCGGCTCAAACCGCTTTACGGCTGATCGTGTCCGCGAACAGACGCAAAAGCTCCCATTTCATGCCGAAATGCGGGGCTTTTGCGTCTGTTCGCGACGAGGAATCAGGCCCGCGGATGGGCCTGGTCGTGCACCGCACGCAGCCGGGATACCGCGACATGGGTGTACAGCTGGGTGGTCGCCAGGCTGGAATGGCCGAGCAACTCCTGGACGACGCGCAGGTCAGCTCCGCCCTCAAGCAGATGTGTGGCCGCGCTGTGCCGCAGCCCGTGCGGCCCCATGTCGGGCGCGCCCTGCACCGCGGCAACGGTTTGGTGCACGACTGTGCGGGCCTGACGCACATCGAGCCGCCGCCCCCGCGCACCCAGCAGCAACGCCGCCCGGGACTCCGCGGTCGCCAGCAATGGACGCCCGTCCGTCAGCCAGCTGCGCAGCGCATCGGCGGCCGGCACCCCGAACGGCGCGGTCCGCTGCTTGTTGCCCTTACCGAGCACACGCACCAGCCGGTGGTGGGTGTCGACGTCGTCGACGTCCAGCCCGCATAGCTCGCTCACCCGGATCCCGGTGGCATACAACATCTCGACGATCAACTGGTCCCGCAGAGCCAGCGGGTCACCTTGCTCGGCGCCCAACTTCGCGGCTGACATCGCCTCGAGCGCCTGATCCTGGCGCAGCACCGCGGGCAGGGTGCGATGCGCTTTCGGGGTCTGCAGGCGGACGGCCGGATCCCCGCTCAGCAGGCCGCGCCGGACCGCCCACGCGGTGAATGCCTTGAGCGCCGAGGTGCGACGGGCCAGCGTGGTGCGCGCGGCTCCGGCACCGGCGGCCGCGGCCAGCCAGGAGCGCAGGACCGGCAGACTCAGTCCGGCCAGACCGATGCCGCGTTCGTCCAGAAAAGCGAACAGCGACCGCAGGTCGCCCAGGTACGCACGGCGGGTGTGCGCGGAACGCGCACATTGCAGCGCGAGGTATTCGTCGAAGTCGTCGAGGATCGCGCTGTGGTCCGGGTTTTCTGGGTTTTCCGGGATTTCCGGCACTCCCCCACGCTCGCAGACGCAGCGCGGCGTTGTTCAGTCGACGCGCCGCAGCGTGTCCGGGGTGAGATCTTTGAGCGCCGTATAGCCATCGACGGCCATGATCAGGTCCGCTTCGGCAAGCATCGTGCGCAGCACGTGCACAATGCCGTCGACGCCGCCGAGCGCCAAGCCGTATGCGTATGGCCGGCCGATACCCACCGCCGTCGCGCCCAGCGCCATCGCCTTGATGACGTCGGCGCCGCTGCGGATTCCCGAGTCGAACAACACCGGCAGCCCGTCGGCCGCTTCGACCACCCCCGGTAGGCAATCAATCGCGGGCAGGCCGCCGTTGGCCTGCCGGCCGCCGTGGTTGGAGCAGTAGATGCCGTCGACGCCGCCGTCCTTGGCGCGCCGCGCGTCGTCGGGATGGCAGATGCCCTTCACCAACAGCGGCAGATCGGTCAGCGAGCGCAGCCAACCGAGGTCATCCCAGGTCAGGGGGTTTCCGAAGACTTGTGCCCAGCGCAGCACGGCGCCTTGCGGATCCTCCTCGGGCGGGCGTTGCAGGCTGGCCCGGAAGACCGGGTCGCTGGTGTAGTTCGTCAGGCAGTGTCCGCGCAGCTGGGGGAAGTTCGACATCCTCAGGTCGCGCGGGCGCCAGCCCGTGACCCAGGTGTCGAGCGTGACGACAATGCCCTTGAAGCCGGCCGCTTTCGCGCGATCCACCAGGCTGGCGGCCAGCTCGCGGTCGGTCGGCGTGTACAGCTGAAAGAACCCGGGTGTCTCGCCGAACTCGGCGGCGACCTCTTCCATCGGGTCGACCGTCAGCGTCGAAGCCACCATGGGAACGCCGGTGCGGGCCGCCGCGCGTGCGGTGGCCAGGTCCCCGTGACCGTCCTGGGCGCATAACCCGATTACGCCGATCGGCACCATGAACAGCGGTGACGGCAGGGTCAGGCCGAACATCTCGACGGACAGGTCGCGTTCTTTGGCGCCGACGAACATGCGCGGGATCAGACCCCAGCGTTCGAAGGCTTCACAGTTGACTCGCTGCGTGCGCTCGTCGCCGGCTCCGCCCGCGACGTAGGACCACACCGACGGCGGCAGCACCGTCTCGGCCCTGGCCTCCAGCTCCGCGAAGACCATCGGCAGGGATGGCAGAACGCCGGCCAGACCCTGAAAGTAGATCTCGTTCTGAAAGTCGCCGAATGCCATGCAATGAGGATGCCAGCCTGGGGTCGGGCTGACGAGCCATCAAAGAGCCACTGACTAGGTCCCGGCTTCGGCCTCAGCCAGTTCTCTCTTCCACTGCCGGAACGACTCTTCCGTGCGTCCGCGCCGCCAGTAACCCGAGATCGACGACGCCCATTTCGCCGACACGTCGCGCTCCTTGCGGATGTAGGGCCGCAGGTTGTGCATGACGGTTTGTGCCTCGCCGTGGATGAAGACGTGCACCTGACCGGGTAGCCACTCGGCGGCGGTGACCGCCTCGATCAGTGGTGCGAAATCGCCGGCGCGTTCCTCGGGAACCAGGTCGGCCCGCCCGCCGCGATAGACCCACTTCACCTCTACGGACTCCGGGGCGGTCAACGGAATCTCGTCCTCCTGACCGGCGACTTCGATGAAGACCTTCCCGATCGCATTGGCGGGCAACGCCTCCAGCGCAGCAGCGATGGCCGGGATCGCGGATTCGTCGCCGGCCAGCAGATGCCAATCGGCCGCCGGATCCGGGGTGTAGGCGCCGCCGGGCCCCATCAGGTACATCGGCTGGCCGGGTCGGGCCGCGGTCACCCACGGCCCCGCCACCCCGTGCTCGCCGTGCACCACGATGTCAACCGTGATCTGGCGGGCCGGCACGTCGACCCGGCGAACGGTCATAGTCCGCACCGAAGGCTGTTTCTCGGGGGGCACGTCGGCAAAGCTATCCAGCGTCAACGGCCCGGGCAGCCCGGCCACGTCGACATCGTCGGGGACGAACACCAGCTTGACGTAGGAGTCGGTGAAATCGCTGGGGACGAAGGTCTCGAAGTTGTTGCTGCCGAGCACCACCCGGACCATATGTGGAGCGAGTTGCTCGGTACGAACGACTTCGAACGTTTGCAGTGGTCGACCTGCCACTTGTCCTCCTGTCCAGACACGACCCTCCGTCGACTATACGAGCCGCACGGTCGGCGCGGCTGGGGCAGTCTGGCCTGCACGGGCGCGGACGATTCGCCACCGGCCGTCCTGGCGCTCAGCCAGTCCGACCACCTCAAGGATCGCCAGCGGTCCCAGTACCTGCTGGGGCACCAGGCCGGATGCGACGGCAATCTCGTCGACCGTGGCGGCGCCGCGGCCCGGCAACGCCTCATAGACCTGCCGCTCGGCCTCCCCCAACGCGTCGAGCGACGTGGTGGGCCGCTGTTCTTCGGGCGCCAGCTCACCGATGTGACCGACCAGCTCGACGATGTCGTCGGCCCGGGTGACCAGCTCCGCGCCATTGCGCAGCAACGCATGACAACCCGCCGACGCCGACGATGTCACCGGCCCGGGAACCGCGGCCACCGCCCGGCCCAATGCCCGCGCCCAGGCAGCGGTATTGGCCGCGCCGCTGCGCAGGCCGGCTTCCACCACCACCGAGGCTCCGGCGAGGGCGGCGACCAGACGGTTGCGGGTCAAGAACCGGTGCCGGGCCGGACGAATACCCGGCGGGTGTTCGGTGATCAGCAGCCCGTGCTGACCGATGCGATGCAGCAGCGAAGAATGCCCGGCCGGATACGGGACGTCGAGCCCGCCGGCGAGAACTGCCACCGTGATTCCGTCGGCGGCCAGCGCGGCGCGGTGAGCCGCGCCGTCGATGCCGTAGGCACCACCGGAGACGACGGCCACGTCGCGTTCGGCCAGCCCGGTCGCCAGTTCGGCCGTCACCCGCTCGCCATAGGTGGTCGCGGCGCGGGTTCCGACGACGGTGGCGGCGCGTTGCGCCGCATCGTCGAGGCGCACGGGGCCCAACGCCCACAACACCATTGGCGGCCCGCCGCGAGGCCTTCCCCGCGTTCCAGCACCGCCGAACGCGGCGAACGCGAGAACCGGCCACTCGTCGTCGTCGGGAGTGATCAATCGTCCGCCGCGGCGGGCGAGTAGCTCGAGATCTTCTGCGGCTTGGTCGATTTCGCGTCTGGCCTCGGTGTGCTGCCTCAACTCGTCGTCGACCAGGCCGCGCCGGACCCGCTCGGCCGCTTGCACGGGGCCGACAGTTCGCACCAGTGCGGCGAGTTGGGCACATGGCGGTTCGGCCACCCGGGACAGGTAAGCCCATGCCCGCAAGGTTGGATCGTTCCGGTCGCTCATCGCGCAGCTCCCGGTTGCCGGAAGCTGAGCGCGGCGGCAGTTTCGTTGAGCTCCGGCGACGTCCGGCCGGCCAGATCAGCCAAACTCCACGCGACAGCAAGCGTGACGAAATAGCAGAACTCAAACGTCGATCGCCCTCGGTCGTCATCGGCAGCTCGGGATCGATCCAAGAATTCGACCAGGTTCCGCCAAGCTCTACCCCCGATTCTCTTCTCATCAACCATGCGGGCCGCAACGGCGGCCCATGATGAAAGTGAGCTACCGATATGAACAGCACCTACGAGGCCATGCCCCGCGCGACTGCGTGGCCAGCGCGCTCGACCAATGGCTTCGCCATCGCAGCTTTCGTCCTCAGCATCCTGGGGTGGGTTTTCTTGAGCATTCCCTTTGGGCTGGTCGCGCTGCATCAGATCAAAAACCGCAACGAAAGCGGTCGTGGACTGGCGATCGCCGGTCTGGTCATCTCCTTGGTTGAGGCCATCGTTATCTTGGCGGTGATTTTCATCACCATTTGGGAACTTCATTCCGGCGCGACCGCGCCCGCGGTTTACCACACGAATTGAGCCACACCGGCCGCCTGGCGGGCACCCGAAACGCGCCAGACGGGACCGGCAGCTCGTTGACCCTGAGCCTTGGAGGTTCACCCTAACGACTGAAGACTCGTCGGTGGGTTCCCATTTGCCGTAATCCCATGCCAACAGCCACGATTCGACGGCCGCCGTCGCGTTCATCGCTGCGCTCCCGGTTGCCGGAAGCTCAGCGCGGCGGCCACCTCGTTGAGCCCCGGCGACGTCCGGCCGGCCAAGTCGGAAAGACTCCACGCGACCCGCAGGGTGCGATCCACACCGCGGATACTGAGCAGCCCGCGATCCACCGCCGTGCGCAGCGGGGCCATCGCCGCGTTGCCGGGACGGAACTTCCGTCGTAGCAGTGGCCCGCTGACCTCGGCATTGGTGCGGCATCCGTGTGGTCGCCAGCGCTGCGCGGCCGCGTCTCGGGCCAGCGCCACCCGGTGGCGCACCCGTGCCGTCGGCTCGCCGTCGGCGGCCGAAAACGCGCCTGCCCGTACCGGATTCATCTGCACCCGCAGATCCACCCGATCCAGCAGAGGCCCGGACAGCTTGCCGAGGTAGCGGCGTTTGACCGCCGCCGCACAGATGCAATCCCGCGGGTCGGCGGGCGCGCACGGGCACGGGTTGGCGGCCAGTACCAGCTGGAACCGGGCTGGGTAACACGCCACCCCGTCGCGGCGGGCGAGGCGGATTTCCCCGTCCTCCAACGGCGTTCGCAGTGCTTCCAGCGCACCGGTGCTGATTTCCGCACATTCGTCGAGGAACAACACCCCGCGATGCGCCCGGCTCACAGCACCCGGGCGAGCCATTCCCGCACCGCCGCCTACGAGTGCCGCGACGGTGGAGCTGTGGTGCGGCGCCACGAACGGCGGCCTGGTGATCAGCGGCGTATCCCCCGACAGCAGGCCGACCACGGAGTGAATCGCGGTGACCTCCAGCGACTCACTGTCCGACAGCTGCGGCAGCAGTCCCGGAAGACGTTGTGCCAACATCGTTTTGCCCACTCCCGGCGGACCGGTCAACATCAGGTGATGCGCGCCGGCGGCCGCCACCTCGACCGCGAAACGCGCCTGTGCCTGCCCCACCACGTCGGCCAGATCCGCCGACGACTCCGGGGCGGTGACCCCCGCGCCGACCCTGTCGTGCAAGCCGGCAGACCCGTTGAGCCAGCTCCGCAACTGTCCCAGGGTGCGAACGCCCCAGACGTCGATGCCGTCCACCAGGCTGGCTTCGGCCAGGTTGTCCACCGGAACCACGACGGCCGGCCAGCCGTCGCGTTTGGCGGCCAGCACGGCGGGCAGCACCCCACGCACCGGCCGGACCCGACCATCCAGCGACAGCTCACCCAATAGCACCGTCTTCTCCAGCCGGTGCCACGGGTTCTTGCGCTGCGCCGACAACACGGCCAGGGCCAAGGCGAGGTCGTAGACCGATCCCATTTTCGGCAGCGTCGCCGGCGACAGCGCGAGCGTCAGCCGGGCCTGGGGCCAGCTGTTGCCGCAATTGGTGACCGCCACACGGACCCGGTCGCGGGACTCCTGCAGGGCGGCGTCGGGCAGACCCACCAGGTGCACTCCCGGCAGCCCCGAGGTGATGTCGGCTTCGATTTCCACGATCTCGCCGTCCAGTCCACGCACCGCGACCGAGAACGCGCGTCCCAGCGCCATCAGCCGACTCCCCGCAGGTGGGTGATCTCCGGGGTGCGGCGGCGCCCGATCCGCACACCGATCACGTCGATACGCACCGCCGCCCAATGCTCGTCCTGACCCGCCAGCCATAGGCCGGCCAGCCGGCGCAGGCGCTGGACCTTCCGCGGGGTGACCGCGTGCGCCAGCCCGCCATAACCGTCGCCCGTGCGGGTCTTGACCTCGACGAACACCACCGTTCGGGCGGCCTCGTCGGAGGCGATCACATCAAGCTCGCCGTAGCGGCAGCGCCAGTTGCGGTGCAAAATCCGCAACCCCATCCTCGTCAGGTGATCCACGGCGAGCGCCTCGCCCATCGTTCCCAGCTGGACCCGAGTCAATGTCTGTGTGGTCGTCATGGCGGCCACGTTGCATGCCGGTCCCGACAGGTCAGCCCGACGTGGCGGCGTGCAAGCCGCCGCGACGACGGTTATCCCCAGTCACGCATTTGTCCACAGAAGCGACGGTGGCAGGACGAGCCCGCTTCGGGCCCGATAACGCGCCTAGGCGATGCGGTCCGCCCTGGTGTAGACGTTCATCGAGTCCTCCCGCAGGAACGCCACCAGGGTGACCCCGGACTCGTCGGCCAGAGACACCGCCAGCGACGACGGCGCCGATACCGCCGCGAGCACCGGGATGCCGGCCATCACGGCCTTCTGCGTCAACTCGAACGACGCCCGCCCGCTGACCAGCAGCACCGAACCGCTCAGCGGAATCCGGTCGTGTTCGAGCGCCCAGCCGATGACCTTGTCGACGGCGTTGTGCCGGCCGATGTCCTCACGCACCGCCATCATGGTGCCGTCCACGCCGAACAGCGCCGCGGCGTGCAGCCCGCCGGTGCTGGCGAAGACCTTTTGCGCGCTCCGAAGCTGGCCGGGCATTGCCCGCAGCGTGGCGGCGGCGACGGCGGCGGGATCCTCGCCGGGTGAAAAACGGCTGACCATCCGCACCGCGTCCAACGACGCCTTGCCGCAGACCCCGCATGACGAGGTGGTGTAGAAGTTGCGCGTGACATCCAGACGGGGAGGTTCGACGCCCGCGGCCAGCGTCACGTCGAGCACGTTGTACGTATTGGTGCCCACGGCGCCCACGGTGCCCACGGTGCCCGTGGTGCCCACGGTGCCCGTGGTGCCCATGTTGCCCATGGCTCCGCCAATGTCGCCCCGCCCGCCGCAATAGCGGATGGTGAGCACGTCCGCACGGCCCGCAATGACCCCCTCAGTGAGAAGAAAGCCTTGCGCGAGTTCGACATCCGCGCCGGGCGTGCGCATGGTCACGGTGACCGCCGTCCCGTTGACGCGAATCTCCAGCGGCTCCTCGACCACCAGGGTTTCCGGCCGGGTGATTGCCTGATCGGCGGTGAGGTGTTTTGCCCGCCGGCGTGCGGTTACGTGCCCCACGCTGCGCGAGACGCGGCTGAGCGGTCAAGCCTCACGCAGCCAACGTACATTGGTTGCCGGGCTGGCGTCGTGTTAGAGCGCTGCGGGGAGGGGTAGATCGTCAGCGGGGGAAACTCCTGAAATGAGGGATGAAGTGGACGAGGCAACAGCCGCTTCCGGCGAGTCATCAGAGCCGGTCGCGGTAGATCCGGCGAAGGTGTTCGCCGCGCTCGCCGAGATCATCTACCAGGGCACAGACTCCTCCCAGGTGTACGCGGCCATCTGCGTCGCGGCGACCCTGGTCGTTCCGGGCTGTGACCACGCCAGCCTGCTGGTGCGCCGCGATGGCCGGTACGTCACCGCCGGTGCCAGCGACCGCATCGCCCAGCGCATCGACGACATGGAACGCAGCAGCGGCGACGGGCCCTGCATCGACGCGATCGAGGACGAAACCCCGCAAATCGAGCCCGACCTGACCACCCCGACGTTGTGGCCCAAACTGGCCGCGCGCCTGCTGGCCGAGACCCCGGTGCGCGGGGCCATGGGGTTTCGGCTGCTGGTCGATCACCAGGTCACCGGTGCGCTCAACCTGTTCAGCGACACCGCCGGCAGCTTCGACGCCGAATCCGCCGGACAGGCGATCGTGCTGGCCTCATTTGCGAGCGTGGCCATCAACGCCATCGCCCAGGGCGAAGACGCCGCCACCCTGCGACGCGGACTGCTCAGCAACCGCGAAATCGGCAAGGCCGTCGGCATGTTGATGCTGCTCAACAACATTTCCGAGCATGACGCATTCGACGTCCTGCGCCGCTACTCCCAGGACCTGAACGTCAAACTCGCCGATGTGGCCCGATCGGTCATAGCCAACCGCGGGAAACTCACCCTCGGCGACCGGCCCCTACCCAGCGCGCCCGACGCCTGACGGGGCTATTCGGGCAGCCGCAGCTCGGGCTTCTCAACTTCTTCGATGTTGACGTCCTTGAAGGTCACCACCCGCACCTGCTTGACAAACCGCGCCGGCCGGTACATGTCCCACACCCAGGCGTCGGCCAGGCGCAGCTCGAAGTACACCTCGCCGTCGGCGTTGCGCGGCATTATCTCCACGCTGTTGGCCAGGTAGAAGCGCCGCTCGGTTTCCACGACGTAGCTGAACTGGCCGACGATGTCCTTGTATTCGCGGTACAGCGAGAGCTCCATCTCGGTTTCGTACTTTTCGAGATCCTCCGCACTCATCTGCCACTCATCTGCTCAGACGTCCTTCTCCTGCGACAATTTGCCCCAATTTGCCTAAAGGCCCCGGTTGGGCTCTTCAGCGCCACGAGCGCCACAAGCCGCCGCCGGTTGGTCCCATCTTTCCTCACGAATGATCGTCATGCTTCCCCGGAGGGTCCGGATTGCATTCGGCGACCATCCGGACGTTCGAGCCGGTCGCCACGCGCCGGACGTTGATGAACGAATAGCGGTGCTCGGGGCACGGGCCCAGCCGGGTCAGGGCCAGGCTGTGCGCGGGGGTGCTGTACCCCTTGTGTTCGGCGAATCCGTACCCCGGGTGGTCGGCGTCCATCGCGACCATCAACCGGTCCCGACTCACTTTGGCCAGCACGCTGGCCGCGGCGATGCAGGCGGCCGCCGCGTCGCCTCCGACCACCGGCAGCGAGGGCATCGGAAGGCCCGGCACCCGAAAGCCGTCGCTCAACACATAACCGGGCCGGATCGGCAGGCCGGCCACCGCACGCCGCATGCCTTCGATGTTCGCCACGTGCACCCCGCGCCGGTCCACCTCCACCGAGGGGATGAACACCACGTGGTAGGCCAGCGCGTACCGGCGGATCAGCGGAAACAGCCTCTCCCGCGCCTTCTCGGTCAGCTTCTTCGAATCATCCAGGGCGGCAAGGCTTTCCAGCCGCCCCGGCCCGAGCACGCAGGCCGCCACCACCAGCGGGCCGGCGCAGGCGCCGCGCCCCACCTCGTCCACCCCGGCCACCGGCCCCAAACCGCTGCGGTGCAGTGCGGACTCCAGCGTGCGCTTCCCGCCAAAACCTGAAGATCTACGGATCACCGTCCGCGGCGGCCACGTCAGGTTCATATTCGAGCCATGGCTATTGGCCCTGCTGAGGGTTCACCGACCCCACGCCACCCCATCGCGACGGCGGCCACACGATGAATCTGGCCTTGCCGATGACATTGGACACCGGCACGGTCCCCGACATGGGATCGCCGGTGCACAGAATCCCCTTGAGCGCGTCGGCCGGGACGCTGGTGCAGTGGGCGCGCGAGTCCGCCGAGTGCGTCCGGTTGTCACCCATCACCCACAGCCGTCCCTGCGGGACGGTGACCGGCCCGAACTCGCTGCCCAGGCATGGGTACACCGACGGGTCGGCCATCATGGTGGCGGGGTTGAGGTACGGCTCCTTGAGCGGCTTGCCATTGACCGTCAGGCCGGTGTCGGCCCGGCATTGCACCGTCTGCCCTCCGACCGCGATGACACGTTTGACCAGGTCGTTCTCGTCGGGTGGCACGAAACCGACAAACGACAGCGTGTTCTGCACCCAGCGCAACCCGGTGTTGTTGGACCGGATCGACTTGTACCCCGTGTTCCAGTTCGGTGGTCCCTTGAACACGATGACTTCACCCGGCCGCGGTGTGCCGAAGCACGTTCGGCGGTCGGTAAAGGGCACGCACGCGTAACTGATCTTGTCCACCATGATCCGGTCACCGACGCACCCCGTGCACCCGTGCAGCGTTGGCTCCATCGATTCCGACGGGATCAGGTAGGGACGCGCGACGAACGTCAACGTGACGTAGTAGAGCACCACCGCGATCAGCGCCAGAATTGCGAGTTCCTTCAGCGTCGACCGCTTCTTGGGCTCCGGCTCGCTGGGCTCCGCGTCGGGGGGTGCTTCCGTCTCGTCGGCGTCGTCGGCCTCATCGGGGGTTTCGGGGTCGCGGGTAGAGACCTTCGGCTCCGACTGACCAGCGTCGGGCTGGGGTTCAGGCGAGGAGTCGGTGGGTTCTGTCACGAGATCAGACTAGCCAGCACAGGTTGTGCCCGTGTGACCACCGCGGCGTGCGCGTTCAGCGCTTTTCCTTGATCTTGGCCTTCTTGCCGCGAAGTTCACGCAGGTAGTACAGCTTGGCGCGGCGGACGTCGCCACGAGTTACCACCTCGATATGGTCGATGTTCGGCGAATGCACCGGAAAGGTCCGTTCCACGCCGACGCCGTAACTCTCCTTGCGCACGGTGAACGTCTCGCGGACCCCGCCGCCCTGCCTGCGGATCACCACGCCCCTGAACACCTGGATACGTTCCTTGGCGCCCTCGATCACCTTGACGTGCACGTTGATGGTGTCGCCCGGGTGGAAGGCCGGGATGTCGTCGCGCAGCGACGCTTGATCGACGAAGTCCAGCCTGTTCATCTTGAGAAGACACTTCCTTGGGGTCGCGGCTTTCGGCAGCTGCCCACACGCGGGTGTGAGGCGGTCGCCGAGCCGATGGGTTCGGGCGTCTGGGGCGTATCTCGCAGCAGGCGGGGCGTACCGGCCCGCCGACAACGGCTCGAGACAACTGGTCAATTGTGCCAGACGGTCCGCTTGCTGTGAAAATCACATGAACTCGCGCGGTGTCTGCCAACCCGAATCTGCTGGTGAATGGTACATATGACTGGGGTCAAAACGCGCTAGTCGAACCCGAACCTCGGCGTTGACACCCGGGCGGATGGCCATACGGCCGCCCCGTACGCATGTTTGGCACGGTCAGAGGAGAGGGTCGGAGGACAGAAATGCACCCACGGCCGCGCACGGTGCTCACCGCCATCGCGGCGGTGACGCTGGTGCTGGCCGGGTGCGACGAGGCAACGGTAGCGGAAAAGCCGCACAGCAGGCCGGTCCACAGCGCGTCCGTCCGCTTGGCGCCACACGCAGAACCGCGGCTTGCTGACTTTTTGCTGCGGGCCATCACGCCGCCCGAGGCGCCGCCGCCGGTTCCGAACGCCGACTTCAGCGGGCTGCAGGCACGCATCCAGCAGGCGACCGACGAAGCCGCCGCCGCCGGCGCCACCCTCGCGGTGGCCGTCCTCGACCGCGCTACCCACCAGATGGTCTCCAACGGAGACGTCCAGATCCCCGGCATCGCGTCGGTGGCCAAGCTCTTCATTGCCGACGATCTGCTGCTGCAGGAATCCCAGGGCAAGGCCGCGCTGTCCCCGGAGGATCGCCAGGCATTGGACGTCATGTTGCAGTCGTCCGACGACGGCGCCGCCGAAAAATTCTGGGGTCAGGACGGCGGAGACGCCATCATCAGCCAGGTCGCCGGCCGATACGGACTGGCTTCCACCACCGCGCCCAGCGACGGGCGCTGGTGGAACACGGTGAGCACGGCGAGCGACCTGGTCCGCTATTACGACATGCTGCTCAACGGGGCCGGCGGGCTACCGTCGGAGCGGGCCAGGATGATCATCAACGATCTGGCGCAGTCCACCCCCACCGGAATCGACGGCTACCCGCAGCGGTTCGGCATCCCGGACGGTCTGTACGCCGAACCCGTCGCCGTCAAACAGGGCTGGATGTGCTGCGTCGGCGCCGACTGGATGCATCTGTCGACCGGGGTGATCGGCGCGGACCGGCGCTACATCATGGTGATCGAGTCGCTGCAGCCCTCCGATGACGCCACCGCGCGACAGACGATCACCCAGGCCGTGAAGTCGATGTTCCCCAACGGCCGGATCTGACGACCGCCCGCTGCCGGCGTTAAGGCGTTATCACGTAGATAGGTCGGGGCGGCGTTCCCGAGTGCGCTGCAGCGAGACCTCCCTGCGCCAGGCGGCGATTCGCGCATGGTCACCGGAGAGCAGGACCTCGGGGACGTCGAGGCCACGCCAATTCGGCGGCCGGGTATAGCTCGGCCCCTCCAGCAGCCGGTCCAGGGCCGGCGAGTGCGAATCATGCTGGTGCGAAGCCGGATTGCCGAGGACTCCGGCCATCAGCCGCAGCACCGCCTCGATCATCACCACGGCCGCAGCCTCGCCGCCCGGCAACACGTAGTCACCGATCGAGATCTCCGCGACCCGCATTCGCCGAGCGGCATCATCGATCACGCGCTGATCGATGCCCTCGTAGCGGCCGCAGGCGAACACCAGGTGCGTCTCGGTGCTCCAGTTCTGCGCGGTCGCCTGGGTGAACAGCGCACCGGCGGGGGTTGGAACGACCAAAAGCGTATCGCCAGAACAGATTTCATCCAGAGCTTCGCCCCACACCGGCGCCCTCATCACCATCCCCGGGCCGCCACCGTAGGGTGCGTCGTCCACCGAGTGGTGCACGTCACGGGTCCACCCGCGCAGGTCGTGCACCCGCAGGTCAATCAGACCCGACTGAATTGCCTTGCCGGGCAACGATTGTCGCAACGGGTCTAGGTAGGTCGGGAAGATCGTGATGATGTCAATTCTCATGTCAACGCACCGGCTATCCCAGATCCAGCAAGCCCTCGGGCGGATCGATCTCGATGGTGCCGTGGTCCAGCGACACCGACGTGACGATCGCGCTGACGAACGGCACCAATACTTCACCGCCCTGACCGGAAGCACGCTGCACCGCCAGCAATTCACCTGCGGCGGTGTGCAACACCTCGGCGACGACGCCGATCTCAAGCCCCGACGTCGTCTTGACCCGAAGGCCTTCCAGCTGGTGGTCGTAGTACGTGTCCGGCTCGTCGATCGGCGGCAGGTCATCGGAGTCGATGACGAACACACTGCCGCCCAACGCGTCGGCGGCGTCGCGATCGGTTACCCCGGCCAATCGCACCAGCAGCCGCCCGCCGTGCTCACGCGCGTGCACGACGGCATAACTGCGCTCTGGGTCGTCGCTGACCGGTTTCGTGGGGGAACCTTTGACGCGCAGCGTGCTACCCGACGCGAACCGGGAAGCGGGATCGTCGGTGCGGATCTCGACGACCACCTCGCCGCTGATGCCGTGCGCTTTCACGATGCGCCCGACGAGCAGCTCCATGGGCGTGCGCTCCGCTACTGGTCGGTGTCCACCACGTCGACGCGGATACCGCGACCACCGATGCCGGCCACCAGCGTACGCAGCGCGGTCGCGGTGCGTCCCCCGCGACCAATCACCTTGCCCAGGTCGTCGGGATGAACGTGTACTTCGACGGTGCGTCCCCGCCGGCTGGTCACCATGTCCACCCGGACCTCGTCGGGATTGTCGACGATCCCGCGGACCAGATGCTCAACCGCGTCGACTACGACGGTACCCATTTCGCCAGTCAGCTTTCGCTCGTCGGATCGGACTGCTCGCCACCCTCGGCCGGCGCCGCAGCCTGTTCGGCTTCGGGTGCAGCCTCAGCAGGCGCTTCAGGCGCCGCTTCAGGCGCCGCTTCAGGCGCCGCTTCAGGCGCCGCTTCAGGGGCTGCTGCAGGGGCTGCTTCAGGGGCTGCTGCAGGGGCTGCTTCAGGAGCCTTGGCGGCCTTCTTGGCAGGCGACTTCTTCTTCGGTTTCGCAGCCTCGGTGGTCGGACCACCCTCGGCGGCGGCCAACGCCGCGTTGAACAGCTCCAGCTTCGTGGGCTTGGCCGGGAGGACCTTCAGGGTGCCCTCCGCACCCGGCAGGCCCTTGAACTTCTGCCAGTCGCCGGTAATCTTCAGCAGCTTGAGGACGGGTTCGGTGGGCTGGGCGCCGACCGAAAGCCAGTACTGGGCGCGCTCGGAGTTGATCTCGATCAGGCTCGGCTCTTCCTTCGGGTGATACCGGCCGATGACCTCGATTGAGCGGCCGTCGCGCCGGGTCCGTGCGTCGGCGACGGCAATGCGGTACTGGGGATTGCGGATCTTGCCAAGCCGAGTCAGCTTGATCTTGACAGCCATGGTTACGCGATTTCTCCTGTGTGTGTCACGCTGCAATTCAGCGACCCCGGCGGGATGCCGGGATCCGGTTTTGCCTCGCGTGTATGACCACCGGGCAAGCGCGGCGAATAACGGGCGGGTCGCGCGGCGGACAGCCGCCTATTGTGCCAGAACGCGGTCCCCGGGCAGAAATTCGCTAGCCCACCTCCTGGAATTCGCTAGCCCACCTTCTGGAAGACCTTGGTTTCGACCCGGCGCGTCATCCGCCAGCCCTCGGGGGTGCGGACGAACTCGTCGTCGTACCACAGCCCGCAAAACAGCACCTGGTCCTTATCCCCGCCAAGCACCATCGGGTTAAAACAGATCACCCGCGACGACGCGGTATCCCCGTCGATGCGGACCGCGAAGTTGCCCAGCATGTGCGCGTACACCGGGAAGTTGGGCAGCACCTCCGAGAGCCATTTCTTGACCTCGGGATACCTGCCGTCGATGCCGCCCAACGCCCGGTAGTCGATGTAGGCGTCATCGGTGAACACTCGATCGAGGTCATCGAAGCGCCGCTGATCGATCGCCGTCGAGTAGTCGACAAGCAGCTGCTGGATTTCCATTCGGTCCGAGATCTCTTGCACGCTCAACATGGCTCGATTGAACACGATCGACACATCGGGTGCGGCTCGATGCCCATGCGAAGCACCGGCGGACACCGGCAGGCAATCCAGGGATTTCGACGGTCTGCGGTTCGCGGGCTGTGACGCGCGAGCGTCTCACGTCACCTCGGCATGCTGTGCGGCAGACATCTGGGAGTGCGGCAGCCAGATCGTCCACATCCGAGCCGCCGCGCGACCGTGGATCGTTGGATCGCACGAAACGGCTATGTCACAGGGGCCTACGATGCGCTCATGAACCACCCGTCGGCACGGATTGGCATGCTGGCCACCGAGGCAATCGACCTGCTCATCGACGCCGTGGATCAGACTCCGTCGGAGGTCTTAAACCAGCCGTCCAACCTCGAAGGCTGGAGCGTGCGTGATTTGGTGGGTCACGCCACCGGCAGCGCAGCCAAGATCGTGACGCTCGTCGAGGGCGGGGAGGTCTGGAGCGCCCCCTCCCAGCCGGCCTACTGGGCATGCAATGACCCGGCGGCACGGCTGCGCGAGCTCGCCGCCCGGCTGCAGGACGCCCTGCCCACCGCCGACCTAGATGCGATGCGGCAATCACCGGAGGGCGAGGTTCCGCTCCACCGGGCGCTGACCTATCCCGTCTCGGACCTGGCCCTGCACAGCTGGGACGTGCACCGTTCACAAGGCCGGCTGGTCGAGCTGCCCGAGGACTTGCTGACGCTTTGTCGTTGGCTTGTGGAGTCGGTGCCGGAGGGCATGCTACGGCGGCCGGGCGGCTTCGGGCCGGCCCGGTCCGCCCCCGAGGACTCGAGGGCGACTGCCCGGCTCATGGCTCATCTCGGGCACTCGGTCGAAGGCCCGGATTGAGTTCCGGCTGGATCTGGAAACAGCATCGAGCTCGACCGCAGCGCGAAAAAGCGTGAAGTCGCAAGCACGCCAGCGATCTGGATCAACGGGACCCGGGCAGCCCGCAAGTCGATGTGGGCATCGGGCGTGAACACCCTGTCCAGGTCGTCGAATCGACGCCCCGCCGGCGAGGGCGCTACCCGGGCCGGCTCGGCGGGACAGAGCGCATCGCCTTGCGGTAACTGCTGGGACCGCAGCCGAACCATCGCCGGCACGACCGGGTGAGCACGCTCTGCTCGGCGTAGCCGAGTTCTTGTGTTAGATGCGACAGGCTGATGTCGGTGTCGCGCAGGTAGTGTTCGGCGGTTTCGCGGCGCACGCTATCGATGAGCTCACCGAAGCTCGTTTTCTCCGCGCACAGGCGGCGGTGCAATGCCCTGGGATGCAGATCGAACTGGGCGGCGATCAACTCGAGGCTGGCGGTGCCGGTGGGCAGCAGTTGGCGGACCATGGTGCGCACCGACTGGGTCATGCCGGGTTGGTGGGTGGTGATCCCGGTTAAGTACTGCACCACCGCTTGATGCGCGAGCGCGTCTTGGTTGAGCGAGCGCGCGAGATCGGCGGTGTGGAAGGTGAAGCCCGCTGTTGGTTGCGTGAAGCGCGGCCGGCAGCCGAAGTAGCTCAGATAGTCGGCGGTCGCGGTGAGCGGCTCGTGCGGGAGGTGCACCGACAACGGCATGTACTGCGCGCCGAGCAGGAACCGCAACACCCGCAGTGACACCCCGAGGGACAGTTCGATGGTCTGTGGGTGCGGCGGCGGCCGCTCGATCAAAACCTCGAATGCGTAGAACGACTGTCCAGCGCTGGCGGTCGGCGTAATGCGCGCGGCGATGGCCGGGCTGTAGGCGCCCAGGAAGTTTTCGACGATCGTGAAGGCGTCCGCGACGGTGGCCGCGGTGCGCGCCGCCACCCCGACCGGGCCAAGGATTTCGATGCCTTGGCGCAGTGCCAACCGCCTCCCGAAATCCGGGGTTGAGGTGGCTGCAGCCGCCGCCTCGACGGCCACGATGAGGCTGCGGTATGGCAGAAAGACTTCGTGCTCGCCGACATCTTGGGGCCGGATGCCGGCGACGCGCAGCAGCTCGACCGGGTCGCCGCCCAGTTCGGCGACCAGGCGCGGATAGCCCGACAGTGACGTTCCGCGCACCACCGACATGTCAACAAATGTCAAATAATCGTCCGCAACTGTCAAGACTCTGGCGTTGTCGTGGCCGCATCCTGGGAGCCAACGAAGCAGCCCCACGACAAGCCCTAGGAAGGAACATCCCCCATGAGCTTCGACACGGTCATCCGCAACGGCCGCTGGTTCGACGGCACCGGCGCGCCGTCCGCGATCCGCAACATCGGCATCCGCGCCGGTCACGTCGCGGCCATCAGCCCCGAGCCGCTCGACGAATCGGGCTGCCCGCAGGTGATCGGCGCCGACGGTAAGTGGGTGCTGCCCGGCATGGTCGACATCCACACCCACTACGACGTCGAGGTGCTCGGTGCCCCGTCGCTGTCGGAGTCGCTGCGCCACGGCGTGACGACGGTGATGGTGGGTTCGTGCTCGCTGTCGACCGTTCACGTCGACGGCCAAGACGCCGGCGATTTGTTCGCCCGGGTGGAGGCCATTCCGCGCGAGCACGTCATCGGCAAAGTCGACAAGCACAAGACCTGGAGCAGCTGCGAGGAGTACATCGCCGCGCTGGAGGCGCGGCCGCTGGGGCCCAATGTCGCTGCCTTTATCGGGCATTCGGACATGCGTGCCGCGACGATGGGCTTGGACCGCGCCACCCGTAAGGAAGTGCGCCCGACAAAGGCGGAGCAGGCCCGGATGGAGCAGATGCTTGCCGAGGCGCTCGGGGCCGGGTTCGTCGGCATGTCATCGCAGCAACTGCTTTTCGACAAGCTGGATGGCGAGCTCTGCCGGTCGCGCACCCTGCCCTCGACGTATGCGAAACCGCGGGAGCTGCGTCGGCTGAAATCGATGCTGCGCCGCAGCGGGCGGGTCTCGCAGGCGGGTCCCGACATCCAGAACCCGTTGAACATCGTCTCCCACGGGCTGCAGTCGCTGGGCATCTTCCGGAAGCCGCTGAAGACCAGCCTGCTGTCGGCCGCTGACATCAAGGCCAACCCGTGGCTGATCCCGGCGATGGGTCCGGCGGCCCGCCTCGCCAACAAGCTGGGCGGCAACTTCCGCTGGCAGCACCTGCCGGTGCCCTTCGAGGTGTACGCCGACGGCATCGATCTGGTCATCTTCGAGGAGTTCGGCTCCGGCGAGGCCGCCATGCATCTGAAAGAGCAACTGGCCGAGCGCAACGAGCTGATGCGTGACGAGGAGTACCGGCGGCGGTTCCGCAAGGACTACGACAGCAAGTACGGCCTTCGGGTGTGGCACCGCGACTTCTTCGACGCGGAGATCGTCGAATGCCCCGATCCAGCTGTGATCGGAAAGTCGTTCGGGCAGGTCGGTATTGACCGCGGCGGGCTGCACCCCGTCGACGCATTCCTCGACCTGGTCGTCGAGCACGGCACCGCGCTGCGGTGGCGCACCACGATCTCCAACCACCGTCCCGAGGTGCTCAAGAAGCTGGCCCGTGACCCGGGCGTCCAGATGGGCTTTTCCGATGCCGGCGCGCACCTGCGCAACATGGCCTTCTACAACTTCGGGCTGCGGTTGCTGCGCCACGTCCGCGACGCGCAGAACGCCGGCGCGCCGTTCATCACGATCGAGCAGGCGGTGCACCGGCTCACCGGTGAACTGGCCGACTGGTATCGGATCGATGCCGGACATCTTCGGATGGGCGACCGCGCCGACCTGGTGATCGTCGACCCCGCGCACCTTGACGACTCGCTGGACAGCTACACCGAGGAAAAGGTCGAGCAGTACGGCGGACTGTCACGAATGGTCAACCGCAACGACGACACCGTCAGCGCCGTGCTCGTCGCCGGGCACGCGGTGTTCCTCAACGGACAACCCACCGAGGTGCTCGGCACGCAGCGCACCGGTAGCTTCCTGCGCGCCAACACCACCACCCCCGCGACCACGGTGATTGCCGCCGAGCCAGTTTCCACCGGCGCCTAGCCGGCTGCGGGGGCGTCACGCAGGCGTGGAAGTTAGACTTTCCGCCCATGCGCAAGCTCATGGCCGCAGCGGCCGCCGTGCTCGCGATCGGTACCTGCGGCAGTTGCGTCGGCGCAGGCACCGCGTCGGCCGACAGTACGCAGCCGGTCGGCTCGCTGCCGATCCCCGACGGCCCGGCACAGACGTGGATCGTCGCCGACCTGGACAGCGGCCAGGTGTTGGCGGACCGCGACCAGAATGTGATGCACCCGCCGGCCAGCACCATCAAGGTGCTGTTGTCGCTGGTGGCCCTGGACGAGCTGAACCTGAACTCCACCGTCGTCGCCGACGTCGCCGACACCGAGGTCGAATGCAGCTGCGCCGGCATCAAGACCGGCCGCACCTACACCGCGCGCCAACTACTGGACGCCGTGCTGCTGGTTTCGGGTAACGACGCCGCCAACACGCTGGCACAGATGCTGGGCGGCCCCGACGCGACCGTGGCCAAGATGGACGCCAAGGCCGCGTCCCTCGGGGCGGCGAACACCCACGCGGCGACACCGTCGGGCCTGGACGGGCCGGGGGGCTCGGGATGGTCGACGGCGCACGACCTGGCGGTGATCTTCCGGGCGGCGATGGCCAATCCGGTGTTCGCGCAGATCACCGCCGAGCCCTCGGCAATGTTCCCCGGCGACACGGCTAATGCTGATGGGGGCGACCGACCGATCCTCAACCAGGACGAGCTGCTGGCGCGCTACCCCGGCGCGATCGGCGGCAAGACGGGCTTCACCAACGCCGCGCGCAAGACGTTCGTCGGCGCCGCTGCGCGCGGTGGCCGCCGGCTGGTGATCGCCATGATGTACGGGCTGGTGAAAGAGGGCGGACCGACATATTGGGATCAGGCCGCGAGCCTGTTCGATTGGGGTTTCGCCCTCAGCCCGGGCTCCGGCATCGGCTCGCTGTAACAGCCCGGCTTCTCGTCGTCATACGACAGCGGTTACCAGGGTCGCCATCAGCTGGATCCGTTGCTCCTCGAGATCGTCCTCGGGCAACAGCCCGCGCACGAGTGCGGCGCCATCGAAGACATTCGTCATCAACGCCACCAGAACCGTAAACATCTGCTCCGGGATGTTGTCCGCCCCGGGCAGCGCACGCGCGGCATCGTAGATCTTCGCGGTGTACTGCGCGAAAACCTCTCGCAGGTGTGCGTTGAGCTTCTCGTCGGTGCGCGCCGCAATCATCAATTCGTACATCACCGCGTTGGTGGGGCCGCTGGTGATGTCCCGCAGGATCGTGAGTGCCGCTTGCAGCGCCGGCCGATCGGCCGGGATTTCCGCGGCTTGCTTGGTGAATGACTCCACCTGGCGACGCAACACCTCGGATGCCGTGGCCGCCATGAAATCGCCCATCGTTTCGAAGTGGCGAAACAGGCCGCCGACGGACACCCCTGCGTGCTTGCTGATCACGGCGGCGGATGCATGGGCGTATCCCACCTCGATGATGGAGGCGATGCTCGCGTCGAGCAGGCGCCCGACGGTCTCCTCGCGGCGTTGTTGCTGGGTTCTCGACATGTCAGGCGCCTGCCCGGACGGCGGGGTGCCGTTGCGGCGCGCCCGCCCGCAGGTAGCGGCCCGACCTGACGCTCTGCCCGTAGCCCTTGCGGAACTGGCCTTTGCCGAAGACGACGGCGCCGCCCACACCCGTCGCGACCACGGCCGCGTCGTTGCGATTGACCATGCGCCGCAAGCCGCCGTAGAACGGAGCCTCTTCCTCGTGGTAGCCGTCCAGCGATGCGTCCAGACCGGCCGGGTCGATCACCACGAAATCCGCGCGGTCGCCCTGCCGCAGCGTGCCGGCGTCGAGGCCGAACCAGTCCGCCAGTTCGCCGGTCAGGCGGTGCACCGCGTGTTCCAGGGAGAGGAACGGTGTGCCCGCGTCGACGGCGTCCCGGGTGCGCGCGAGCAGCCGCAGGCCGAAGTTGTAGAAGGCCATGTTGCGCATGTGCGCGCCGGCGTCGGAGAAGCCCATGTGGATGCTGGGCTCGGCGGCGAGCTTGTTCAGCTGCTTGGGCCGGTGGTTGCCGACGGTGGTCGTCCACCGGACGTTGCGCTCACCGTTCTCGACGAGCACGTCCAGGAACACGTCCAGCGGGTGCAGTCCCCGCTCGTCGGCGATCGCGCCAAAGCTCTTGCCGATCAGCGACTCATCGGGACACTCGACGATCACCGCGTCGTGGAAGTCGCGGTGCCACAACGAAGGTCCGAGCTTGACGCGGTCGAACTCGCGCCGGAACCGGCGGCGGTAGTCCTGGTCGGCCAGCAACTCGTTGCGCTGCACTTGATCGCGCAGGTGCAGGGCCGCGGTTCCGGCCCCGAACTCCTCGAAGACCGGCAGGTCGATGCCGTCTGAGTACAGCTCGAACGGGACCGGCAGGTGCTGGAACCGCACGCTGGATCCCAATAGCTTATTGAGCACCCGGGTGCCGAACCCGAAGGTGTACACGGCCAGCGGCATCGCCTTGGCGTCCGCGGACACCAGCAGGCTCATCCGAACCCCCTTGCGGCGTCCCAACATCCGGCTGCTGGACAAGAAGAACAGCAACCCCGAAGCCGGGCTGTCCACGTCGGGCGCGCTCTGCAGAATCCGGCCGCGCTTACGCAGCACCTTGATCAGCCTGCGCCGCTCCCGCCACGTCGCGAACGTAGACGGCAGTGCGCGCGACCGGAAGCGGTCCCCGTCGAGCTTGTCGATCGCCGCGTCCATCCCCGACATGCCCAACATCCCCGCATCGAGCGCTTCGCCGAGCAACGCCGCCATTTTCTCCAGCTCGGCATCGGTGGGTTTGACGGAGTCGTCGGTGGCGCGCTCCAACCCCAACACCGCGGTCCGCAGGTCCGAATGACCAAGCAGTGAGCTGACATTCGGCCCCAACGGCAGGGCGTCGATCGCATCGACGTACTCCGCGGCCGTCGACCATGGCTTTTCGGTCTTGGCGGCGTTCAGAGCGCCGAAGACGTACCTGCGCGGCACCGCCTCGACGCGGCTGAACAGGTCGGCGGCGTCCTCGGAGTTGGCGTACACCGTCGACAGCGAGCAGTTGCCCAGCAGCACCGTGGTGACGCCGTGGCGCACCGATTCGCGCAGCCCGGGATCCAGCAGCACCTCGGCGTCGTAATGGGTGTGCACGTCGATGAAACCGGGCACAATCCACTTGCCCGCCGCATCGATCACCTCGGGGCAGCCCGTCTCGTCCAGCGGCTCCTCCCCCCCGTC
This sequence comes from uncultured Actinomycetota bacterium, assembly GCA_963814505.1. Classification (GTDB taxonomy): domain Bacteria; phylum Actinomycetota; class Actinomycetes; order Mycobacteriales; family Mycobacteriaceae; genus Mycobacterium. The sequence goes on along the minus strand of CAWFDM010000025.1, from coordinate 70,670 downwards.
CAAGGGCCCAGCCACCCCGGACACCGTGGCCACCACGCCATCGCGAATGCCCAGCGTGCGGATTTGCGGCGCGCTGCCCGTGCCGTCAAACCACAGGCCGTCGCGAATGATCACGTCGTACGTCACTGCTTCCTCCAGGTCTTTGCGTTGTCACCATCCTAACGTCGGTAGATAGCAAGTACTCGCACTCTTTTTTGGCATGCCACTGCCCCGCCAAAAGCGCAGGTCAAACGATTTTCTCAGCGCGTGGTGGTCGGCGGCGACGCGGCATTGGTCATCGTTGCCGGGTCCGGCACGGTAACCCCGGCCGGCACGTCGCCACTGCGGGAGGCGACCGCGGGGATGCGGATCACGGCCGCTCGCTGGCCACACTCGTTGGTTTTCACGGTGACGGTCTCTTCGCCGACGAAGTCGCCTTGCGGCTGCGGTCGCAGCGACAGCACCAGCGTCGTTGTCTGAATCTGCGCCATTCCGTCTTTCCCGATACAGGGGAACTCGGTTGTTTCCGGCTCGGACTGCCACTGACCGTCCCCGAACAGCATCACCAGATGACCCCCGCCCGATGACATCGTCTGCGTATGCTCCTCGTCGTCGAGTTGGGTTGCGGCCGCGGTGCATGCCGTCTCTGTGCAGGACGAACGGAACGCCCACCAGGTGCTGACATTCGGTGGTTGCGGATCGGCGACGTAGTTGAAGGTCTGTTTTTCGCGTTGGACCTCGATGCGATAGGTGCCGTCCATCGGCACCGGCGCGGCGGGCGTAGTGCTGGTGGTCGGTGCGGCGGCCCTGACACTCGTGGCCGATGGGGTCGTCGGACCGGCCTGTGACGGGGCCGGTTCGGTCTTGCGTCCGATGACGACGCCGAGGGCAACCAGCCCCCCGGCCAACACCGCCGCTCCGGTGGTCAGCAGAACGGTCCGCCCCCGGCGCCTGCGCGGCGCAGCTGTCGGGTGCTGCGCGTGAGCAGTCGACGGCGGTTTGCTGCGGGTGGCAGAGTCGTCCGGCCGTGGCGCCGGCACCGCAGCCTCGGTCGGCAGCCTGGTGGCGGGTCGTTCCGGCTGGATGGCGGACTGGGTGCCGGATACGAAATGGGAAGGCGATCGGGTGGCCTGCGTGTCGTCTGTCTCGGCGTACGCGGGGTAGCCCGGGTAGTCGATGGCAAGGACGGCCTCCGGACTTCGGTCGCCGGTCGACACGCCGGCCTGTTCGTTGACCGCGTCAGCGAACTCGCAGCAGCTTTCGAACCGGTCGGCCGGTTGTTTGGCGAGCGCTCGGGCGAACACGCCGTCGAGGCGTTCCAGCTCCGGGCGCTGGTCGCTGAGTCGTGGCGGCGCATTGTTGAGAAGCCGGCCCACGGCGGCCGGATCGGAGTGTTCAACCGGCGGCGCGCCGGTGAGCAGGTGAAAGGCGGTGGCCGCCAGCGCGTACTGGTCAGCCGGCCGGTCAGCGTCGGCGCCCGTCAACACCTCGGGCGCGGCGTAGGCGACGGTGCCCACCGGGGCGTCGCGCCTATGGGCCCCGGTGGTCGTACCGGGTTCCCCGAGTCGCTGGGCTATCCCGAAGTCGGCCAACAGGATCCGTTGTTCACCATCCCCTGGGCTGGTGAGCAGGATGTTGGCGGGTTTGACATCGCGGTGCAGCATTCCACGCTGATGGGCATGGTCGAGAGCTGCGGCGACCCCGGTGATGATCGCGAGCACTTCGCCCACCGGTGCAACGGCGGGGAATCGATCGGTCATGAGCTGTGCGGCGCTGGTGGCGTTGACGTAGTCCATCGCGAACCACAGCCGTCCCTCGAACTCGCCGCGGCCGTGCACCGTCAGGATGTGCGGGTGATAGAGGTTTGCGGCGATGGCGGCCTCTCGCCGGAATCGGCGGCGGAATTCCTCGTCCGCCGACAGCGCCGGCGCGAGAATCTTCAACGCGTCCCAGCGCGCCGATCGGGGATCCTGGACGAGGTAGACCTCACCCGTCAGTCCAGAACCCAGCCTCCGCGCGACGGTATGACCCGCAAAGGTCGCGCCGCTGGCTAACGCCATCGAAAGATCGTACCGTCGTCGGATTAGCGGCCGCGGCCAGCCTCGGCTAACACCTGCTGACACCCGGCCATTTGTCAGGACCGAAAAGCCTTGCCGCGCACGATCACCAGATCGGGTTGGTTGAGTACACCGGGGCCCCGCCGCGGATCCTCGGAGTAGCACAACAGGTCGGCGGATGCCCCATGGTCCAGACCGGGCCGGCCGAGCCAGCGGCGGGCATCCCAGCACGCGGCGCCCAGCGCCCCGGTCGGGCTCAACCCGATGCCCTTGAGCGCCTCGACCTCGTCGGCGATCCGGCCGTGGGCGATCATGGTGCCGGCATCGCTGCCGGCGTAGATCGGCACCCCGGCCTCGCGCGCCGCGGCGATCCGCGGCAGGGCGCGGGCATGCAGGTCGCGCATGTGGGCGGCGTAGACGGGGTAACGCTCGGCTGCCTTTGTCGCAATACCCGTGAAGTTCTCGGCGATGTTGACCAGCGTCGGCACCAATACGGTTCCGTGCTCGACCATCAACTCGATGGCGTCGTCGGTGAGCCCGGCGCCATGTTCGATGCAGTCGATGCCGGCGTTGATCAGGCCGGGCAGCGCGTCCCCACTGAAGACGTGCGCGGTGACCCGGGCCCCGTGGGAGTGGGCGGCATCGATCGCGGCCTCGAGCACGTCGTCGGACCACAGCGGGGCCAGATCGCCGACGGAGCGGTCGATCCAGTCGCCCACCAGCTTGATCCAGCCGTCGCCGCGGCGCGCCTGCTCGGCCACCGCCGCGGGCAGCTGGGATTCGTCTTCGAGCTCGACGGAGAAGCCGGCCTGATAGCGCTTGGGCCGGGCCAGGTGCTTTCCGGCCCGGATGATGCGGGGCAGGTCGTCGTGGTCGTCGAGGCTGCGGGTGTCGGTGGGTGAGCCGCAGTCGCGCAACAGCAGCGCGCCCACGTCGCGTTCGGCCTCGGCCTGGGCGATCGCCTCGTCGAGTGGGATCTCGCCGTGGTCGCCGAGCCCGACGTGGCAGTGCGCGTCGACCAGCCCGGGCAGGATCCAGCCTTGAGAAGACGCACCGAAGACGGTGTCGGCGCCGGACACCGGCTCCCTGCTGATCCGGCCGTCGACGATCCACAGTTCGATCGCGGCTTCGTCGGGCAGGCCTAAACCTCGCACGTGCATGCGCACGGCGCGGTTACTTCTTGCCCGGGAACTTCAGCTTGGACAGGTCGAAGTCGGCCAGCCCGGGCGGCAGCTCGTTGAGGCCTTCGGGCATCTGGGACAGATCGGGGAACCCTTCAGGCATGCCTGCGGTGTTCGGCCCGCCCGGCATGCCCGCCATTCCCGGCCCGAAGGGGCTCCTGACCTTCGGCGGCGTCGGTCCCCGTGCCCCCTTCTTGCCCTTCTTGCCTTTCGCTCCCTTGGACTTGCGCGTCGCGGACTTGCGACCCATGCCGGGTATGCCCATGCCCCCGAGCATGGAGGACATCATCTTGCGGGCCTCGAAGAACCGGTCGACCAGCTGGTTGACCTCGGACACCGTCACACCCGAGCCGTTGGCGATACGCAGCCGCCGCGACGCGTTGATGATTTTCGGGTCGGCCCGCTCCTGGGGTGTCATCCCGCGGATGATGGCCTGCAACCGGTCGAGTTGGCTGTCGTCGACGGCGGCCAGTGCGTCCTTCATCTGCCCGGCGCCCGGCAGCATGCCCAGCAGGTTGCCGATCGGGCCCATCTTGCGGACGGCGAGCATCTGCTCGAGGAAGTCCTCCAGCGTCAGCTCACCGCTGCCGAGCTTGGCGGCGGCTTCCTCGGCTCGCTGTGCATCGAAGACCTGCTCGGCCTGCTCGATCAGGCTCAGTACGTCGCCCATGCCCAGGATGCGGCCGGCCATCCGGTCCGGGTGAAAGACTTCGAAGTCGTCCAGCTTTTCGCCGGTGGAGGCGAAGAGGATCGGGACACCGGTCACCTCGCGGACCGACAACGCCGCCCCGCCGCGGGCGTCACCGTCGAGCTTGGTCAGCGCCACACCGGTGAAGCCGACGCCCTCACCGAACGCCTGCGCGGTGGTGACGGCATCCTGGCCGATCATCGCGTCCAGAACGAACAGCACCTCATCGGGGTTGGTGGCCTCCCGGATGGCCGCGGCCTGGTCCATCAGCTCCTCGTCGATGCCCAACCGTCCGGCGGTGTCGACGATGACGACGTCGAAGTGCTTGGCCTTGGCCTCGGCCAGCCCCGCCGCCGCGACGGCGACCGGGTCACCGGGGCCGGATTCGGACCCCCCAGGTAAAGGGGCTCCTGGATGCGGCGCGAACACCGGCACCCCGGCACGCTCGCCGACGACTTGCAGCTGGTTCACCGCCGCCGGTCGCTGCAGGTCGCAGGCCACCAGCAGCGGCGTGTGCCCCTGCCCGCGCAGACGCGCCGCCAATTTGCCGGCCAGCGTCGTCTTGCCGGAACCCTGCAGGCCGGCGAGCATGATGACGGTCGGCGGGGTCTTCGCGAACACCAGCTGACGGGTCTCGCCGCCGAGGATGCCGATCAGCTCTTCGTTGACGATCTTGACGACCTGTTGCGCCGGGTTGAGGGAACCGGACACCGTCGCACCCCTGGCCCGTTCCTTGATCCGGTGGACGAACGCCCGGACCACGGGCAGCGAAACGTCGGCTTCCAGCAGCGCCAGCCGGATTTCGCGGGCCGTGGCATCGACATCGGCGTCGGTCAGTCGGCCCTTGCCGCGCAGCCCCTGAAGGGCACCGGTCAACCGGTCGGATAGCGATTCAAACACCCCGTCAGCCTAATGGTCTTCACCGGCGCGACGGTGTTGCGGGCCAGCCGGGCGCATGGGCCGACGTCAGGCGAGTTAGGTATAACTTGTCCGGGTATCTGATTTCGGAGGGTCACATCACATGAGCGCAAACGTCGAGCAGTTGGAGTTCCAAGCGGAGGCACGCCAACTTCTGGACCTGATGGTCCACTCGGTCTACTCGAACAAGGATTCGTTTCTCCGCGAGCTGATCTCGAACGCCTCCGATGCGCTGGACAAGCTGCGGCTTGAAGCGTTTCGGAACAAGGACCTGGAAGCGGACACCTCCGATCTCCATATCGAGATCGAGGTGGACCCGGGAGCGCGCACCCTGACCATTCGCGACAACGGGATCGGCATGACGCGCGATGAGGTCGTGGACCTGATCGGCACGCTGGCCAAATCAGGCACCGCCGAGCTGCGCCAGAAGTTGCGCGAGGCCAAGAACGAACCCGCCTCGGAGGAACTGATCGGTCAGTTCGGTATCGGTTTCTACTCGAGCTTCATGGTGGCCGACAAGGTCGAACTGCTTACCCGCAAGGCCGGCGAGAGTGGCGCCACGAAATGGGTTTCTGGCGGTGAGTCGACGTACACCATCGAGTCCGTCGATAGTGAGACAGGGGGAGCCCCGGTCGGCACGTCGGTCACGTTGCACCTCAAGCCCGAAGACAAAGAGGACGAGCTGCACGACTACACCTCGCAGTGGAAAATCAAGGAGCTGGTCAAGAGGTACTCCGACTTCATCGCCTGGCCCATCCGGATGGAGGTCGAGATCAGGACCCCCGCCCCGCCTGCAGAGGGAGCAGAGGGGGCTGAAGGATCCCAGGCCGGCGAAGAGCAGGTCACCATCGAAACCCAGACCATCAACTCGATGAAGGCGCTGTGGGCCAAGTCAAAAGACGAGGTCTCCGACGACGAGTACAAGGAGTTCTACAAGCACGTCGCCCACGCCTGGGACGAACCGCTCGAGGTCATCGCGATGAAGGCCGAGGGCACCTTCGAGTACCAGGCCCTGCTCTTCATCCCCTCGCACGCCCCGTTCGACCTGTACACCCAGGACGCCAAGGTCGGCGTGCAGCTGTACGTCAAGCGCGTCTTCATCATGGCCGACTGCGACCAGCTCATGCCGACCTACCTGCGCTTCGTCAAAGGTGTGGTCGACGCAGAGGACCTGTCGCTCAACGTTTCCCGCGAAATCCTGCAGCAGGACCGGCAGATCAACGCAATCCGTCGCCGGCTGACCAAGAAGGTCCTCTCCGCAATCAAAGAGATACAGGCGGAGCGGCCTGAGGATTACCAGAAGTTCTGGACTGCGTTCGGCAAGGCGGTCAAAGAGGGCCTGATGTCGGACTTCGACAACCGGGACGCGCTGCTTGCCATTTCCTCGTTTGCCTCTACCCACAGCGACGAGGAACCCACCACCCTCGCCCAATACGTCGAGCGCATGAAAGACGGTCAGGAGCAAATCTTTTACGCCACCGGCGACTCGCGTCAGCAACTCCTGAGTTCGCCGCACCTGGAGGCGTTCAAGGCCAAGGGATACGAGGTCCTGCTGCTCACCGACGCGGTCGACGAGGTCTGGGTGGGCATGGTGCCCGAGTTCGACGGCAAACCCCTGCAGTCGGTTGCCAAGGGCGAGGTGGACCTGGACTCCGAAGAGGACGAAAGCAAGGCCGAGCGCGAGGAGCAGGAGAAAGACTTCGCCGACCTGCTGAAGTGGTTGAAAGAGACCCTGAGCGATCACGTCAAGGAGGTGCGGCTGTCCACCCGCCTGACCGAGTCGCCGGCCTGCCTGATCACCGACGCCTTCGGCATGACACCGGCGCTCGCGCGCATGTACCGTGCTTCGGGACAGGAGGTACCGGTCGGAAAGCGGATTCTGGAACTCAATCCGAATCACCCGCTGATCACCGGCCTGCAACAGGCGCAAAAGAACGGTGGCGACGACGCGCAACTGAGCCGACTTGCCGATACCGCCGAATTGTTGTATGGCACTGCCCTTCTCGCCGAAGGCGGTGCACTCGAGGATCCGGCGAAGTTCGCCGGGCTGCTCGCCGCCCGGCTGACCAGCACCCTGTAGGACGCGCCGAGGGCGCCGACACGCCTGTCGCGACTGCGCCGAAAAGCCTTGGCATGCTACATTTCACTGCCGCACGCGTTGTGCTGCAACAGAATTAGCGCGCCATGGGCGGCGAGCCCGAGCGAAAGACTTGTGAACGGCGCGATCACGCGCGACGGAGCATTTAGGGGGGCCGTGTCTCAGGTCGTGCCTCAGGTCGTGCCTCAGGTCGTGCCTCATCCGGCGGAAGGCGCCACCGACGGCACGCCTGGCAGCCGGCGGCTGCGCGGCTGGCAGCGTCGGGCGATGGTGAAGTACCTGGCCGGCCAACCGCGCGACTTTCTGGCCGTGGCCACCCCCGGATCCGGGAAAACACGGTTCGCGCTGCGGATAGCGGCCGAATTGCTTGGCCATGGCGCCGTCCAGCAGATCACGGTCGTGGTGCCCACCGAGCATCTCAAGGTGCAGTGGGCGCAGGCCGCGGCGGGGCACGGCCTCGCCCTGGATCCGAAGTTCTCCAACGTCAACCCGCAGACCTCGCCGGAATATCACGGCGTGATGGTCACCTACGCCCAGGTCGCCGCGCATCCGACGCTGCACCGGGTGCGCACAGAGCAGCGCAAAACCCTGGTCGTCTTCGATGAGATCCACCACGGCGGTGACGCCAAGACCTGGGGCGAAGCCATCCGGGAAGCCTTCGGCGACGCCACCCGCCGACTTGCGCTGACGGGCACGCCATTTCGCAGCGACGACAGCCCAATCCCGTTCGTCACCTACACGCCGAGTGCTGACGGAGTGCTGCGTTCGGAGGCAGACCACACCTACGGCTATGCCGAAGCGCTCGCCGACGGGGTGGTCCGCCCGGTGGTGTTCCTCGCCTACTCCGGGCAGGCGCGCTGGCGGGACAGCGCCGGCGAGGAGCACGCGGCACGACTGGGTGAGCCGCTGTCCGCCGAGCAGACCGCACGCGCGTGGCGCACCGCACTGGACCCCGCCGGCGAATGGATGCCCGCGGTGATCGCTGCCGCCGATCAGCGACTGCGCCAACTGCGGACGCATGTGCCCGACGCCGGCGGCATGATCATCGCCTCCGACCGGACGGCCGCCCGCGCCTACGCCGCCCTGCTGAAGAAGATCACCTCGGAAGCGCCCACCGTCGTGCTATCCGATGACCCCGGATCGTCTGCCCGCATCACAAAATTCGCCGCGAGCACGGGCCGGTGGCTGGTCGCGGTGCGCATGGTCTCGGAAGGCGTCGACGTACCCCGGCTGTCGGTCGGGATCTACGCCACGAGCGCCTCGACGCCGCTGTTCTTCGCGCAGGCCATCGGCCGGTTCGTGCGGTCTCGCCGGCCGGGGGAAACCGCAAGCATCTTCCTGCCGTCGGTGCCTAACCTGCTGCAACTGGCGAGCGAGTTGGAGGCACAGCGCAACCACGTGCTCGGCCAACCCCACCGCGACGGCGATGATCCCCTCGACGGGGACCCCGCGATTCGAACACAAACCGAGCAGAGCGAGCCAAAAAATCCCGACAAGAGCTTTACCGCACTGGGAGCCGACGCCGAACTGGATCAGGTCATCTTCGATGGATCGTCGTTCGGCACCGCCACTCCCGCCGGAAGCGACGAGGAGGCCGACTACCTCGGTATTCCCGGGTTGCTCGATGCCGAGCAGATGCGCGCCCTGCTGCACCGCCGCCAAGACGAGCAGCTGAAGAAACGGGCCCTGAAACAAGAAGCGGGGCAGGCAGGGCAGTCGGGGCCGTCGGCTTCGGTGCATGGGCAACTCCGCGATCTGCGCCGCGAGCTCAACACGCTCGTGTCGATAGCCCATCACCGCACCGGCAAGCCACACGGATGGATCCACACCGAACTCCGGCGTCGCTGCGGCGGACCACCGATCGCCGCCGCCACCCGTGATCAACTCAAGGCGCGCATCGAGGCCTTGCGCCAGCTCAATACCGAGCAGCTTTAACGGGTTTCGGCCTTAGCCCGAGCGGCGGGCGGCTATTGTGCGGCTCATGCTCGAGGTGATCGACAGGGGCCCTAGGAGGGCCGGGGCCGACGCGTATCCGACGCCGCTGCTTTTCGTACACGGCGGCTGGCACACCGCGCAGTGCTGGCAAAACTTCCTGGAGTTCTTCGCGGATGCGGGCTATCGGGCGGTCGCCCTGAGCATGCAAGGACACGGCGCCAGCCCCACCGACAAGCGGGTGCGATCGATTTCCATCGCCGACTACCTGGCCGACGTCCGCACCATCGCCGACAAGCTGGGTGGCCGGCCCGTGCTCATCGGCCATTCCCTGGGCGGGTTCGTGGTGCAGCGCTACCTCGAAACCCGCAGTGCCCCAGCCGGAGTTCTGGTGGGTGCCGTGCCGCCGGGGGGCGTGTTCGGCATGGCGGTGAAATTCTGGCGCCGTCATCCGGTGATCGCCATCAAGGGGTTCGCCAACGGCAAGTTGGCCGGATACGTCGACACCCCGTCCCTTGCCCGCGAGCATCTGTTCAGCCCACACACGCCGGAGGCGATCGTCGAATCGTGCATGGCGCAGCTTGGACCCGAAAGCATTCGCGCCGCCGCGGTCGATTCGATGTTCCGCCCCGTGAAGGCCCGGCGGGTGACCACCCCGATGCTGGTTCTCGGTGCCGAACACGACGGCTTCGTCAGGGACGTCGACGTGCGCGCCACCGCACGCGCCTACCGAACCGAACCGGAATTCTTCGCCGGTATGGGACACGACATGATGCTCGAACCCGGATGGCCCGACGTGGCCGAACGAATCCACGAGTGGCTGCAAATCCGCAACCCGCCGAGCCCAGCAGGCTAGGGCCGTGTCTGACGATCTGGTGATCCTGGAACGGCCCGGTTTGATGGTTAAGCCACCGGGGACGCCGAAGACGCGCGTTCGCCCGGGGGCCGGTACGCGTAGGGCGACACGGCTTTGCTGTTGTTGCGTCAAACGGGTTCGTCGTCGTCGCTTTCGCGGAGGAATCTTTCGGGGTGATGAAATGCATTGGTTCGGCGTTGTCCGTGATCCAGGTGGGGGGGTGGTAGCCATTCGGTACGGCCGTCGGGGAGTTTCCTTGTCCGCCAGCCTTCGTCGACCAGTTTGTGGTTAGGTTTGCAAGCGAAGGTGAGTTTGTCGGCGTCGGTTAAGCCGCCCGCGGCCCAGTCGTCCACATGGTGGACCTCGCACCAATAGCCCGGTACGTCGCAGCCCGGATGGGTGCAGCCGCGGTCCTTTGCGTAGAGCACCACACGCTGATCCGCTGAAGCCACCCGGCGGGTTCGGCCGAGATACAGTGGGCGACTTGAATGCTCGTCGAACACGGCCAGGTAATGGTAGGCGTGGCTGGCCATGCGGATCACGTCGCGCATCGGCAGCAGCGTCCCGCCGCCGGTCACTGCCCGGCCCGTGCCGGAAGTCAGCTCCTGCAGCGTAGTCGACACGATGACGGCGACCGGCAATCCGTTGTGCACGCCGAGTTTCGGGTCGCCCAATTGACTACGCACTATAGCGTTGAGCGCGTCGTGTTGGCGCTGCGCGGGGGTGCGCAGGTCGCCGCGCGCGGCCTCGTTGGTGGGTTCGCCGTCGACACAGGGGGTCTGATCGTCGGGGTTGCACATCCCGGGCGCGGCGAAGCGGGCCAGCCACACGTCGAGGTTGGCGCGCAATTCCGGGGATGCGATCAGCTTCCCCACACTCATCCCGTCGACCCGCTGGGCGCACCAGGTGAAGCCGCGCTTGCGGGCCCGGTCGGCATCGGAAAACTTCCCATCGGGATTGATCCGCAGCGCACACTGGTGCGCCACCTTTTCCAGCTGGTCGGGACGCAATTGCAGCGCCTGCTGCGCCAGGAATCGCTCGGCGCCTTCAACCTTGTCGACCGGCGTAGTTTCCGGCAGGTCGCGGACGAACGTCTGGATCACCCGCAGGTGCTGCCCGTCCAGCATGCCGTCGCGCCACACCTGGGCGGTGGCGGGCAACTCCGGTGCAAGTTCCTGACCGGTCAGCGTGAGTCGTGGTGAGAGCTGTTTGACGTCGCGTAGCCGGCGGCTCGCATCGGCGCAGCTGATCCGCAGCCAGTCGGCGATCACCTTGTGGAGCGGACCGCCGACATCGGAGGCATCCTCCTTCGCCAGGCCCGCGATGACGTCGTGACTCACCGCCACCTGCCGGCGGCGGGCGGTTTCCATTCGCTCGAGTGCGCGCAGCCGGACGGCTGGTGCGAACTTGTCGAGGTCGAGCTCGCCAGTTGCCGCCACGGCCGCGTCGAGCGCGTCCAGGACGGCGGTCACCTCAACCGGCATCGCAATCGAATGCATGTTCGAATCCTATTAGCTCCCACCGGCTCCGGCCACGGCACATGCGACGCCTGTGGATAAATCCCGGACTGTGGACGAACGCAGCCAAACCGATCGGCCGCTTCGGCGTGCCCGTGCGTAGTCGGAACTGCCGCGGGCGGGATCCATTCGGTGTCGCCGTGAGCGTTTCTTTCGGGTGGTCCAGCCTATTTCGGCGAGCCTGTTATGAGGCCGGCAGGCCAGGGTGAGCTCATTAAAAGATGTTTCGGTAATACAGTGAGTCGCTCCGCGGGATTCGTGGTGCGGTATAGGACAATTGGCATGTGGCGGGATCTGCTGGCAAGCGGCGGGCGGGTACCGGCGCTCGGGTGCGCGCGCGGCGGGACTTTCAAGCCCTCAAGGACCGGCGGATGGCCGCGGCGGACATGTTCGCCCGCGGCAAGCGTCAGGTCGACGTGGTGGACAAGTTGGGTGTTTCGGCGCAGACCGCGTCACGCTGGCATCGGACCTTCCTCGCCGAGGGCAAGAAGGGGCTGGCCGGCGCCGGCCGCGCCGGTCGGTCGCGGAAGCTGTCCGACGAGCAGCTCGCGCAGGTGGAGCAGGCGCTGATGAAGGGCCCGCGGGCCAACGGCTTCCCGACCGAGATGTGGACCCTGGCGCGGGTGGCCGACGTCATCGAGACGGTGACCGGAATCCGCTATGGCCAGACGCAGACGTGGGCGGTCCTGCGCGAGCGGCTGGGGTGGAGCAGACAACGCCCGGCGCGGCGCGCGGTCGAACGCGACGACGAGGCGATCGCCACCTGGGTCAAACAGGAATGGCCGCGCATAAAAAAAGCGCACGGCGCCGCGGCGCCTGGATCGTCTTCCAAGACGAGAGCGGGTTCTCCCTCCTCCCACCAGTGAGAGGGACCTGGGCACCCAAGGGCCACACCCCGGTACTGCGACACCGATTCTCCTGGACCCGCCTGTCGATGTCGGGCGCACTGGCCTACCGGCCCGACGCCAGCGAGGCCGCGCTGATGTTCCAGATCAAGGAGGGCTCCTACAACACCGACTCACTGATCGAGTTCCTCACCGACCTACACGCCCACTTCGGCGGCGACAAGATCACCCTGATCTGGGACAACCTGTCCTCGCACAAATCCAAAGCCATGACGGCATGGATCGCGGGCCAGCGAGCGTGGCTGACCATCGAACGGCTACCGGGCTACGCCCACGACCTCAACCCCATCGAAATGGTGTGGGGCAACGTCAAAACCGTCGAGCTGGCCAACCTGTGCCCCGACACTATCGACGAGGCCCACGCCGCGGCCGAGTCCGGCCTGAACCGCGTCGGCTCCAATTACGATCTGTGTTTCGCCTTCCTCGCCCACACAGGCCTTTTCCTATGACCACGAGTCACTCAATTACCGAAACATCTTTAATGTCGGTGCACCGCGTGCTGGTCCACCCCGTGACCACGATCGAGACCGGCAGCCCATTGTGCTGACCCAACTCCCCTGAGGCCATGCGGGTGTCGCGCTGCACAACACGGGCTCCAACGTGGCCCGCAATTCGGGGTTCAAGTAGCCGCTGATCCGCGATATGCAACCGCGTCGGCACGGCGACCCGCTTCGCCCGGCTCCGCCGCGCTTGCGATCGCCACTGGACCTAGCTCGGCGCGCCATCCCCGTCCGCGGTCGAGACCAACACTGCCAACACGTGCTTTTCCACCAGATCACGCACGGACTCCCCCGCGGCGTCGTCCGATACCTCGGCTGGCAGCACCACACAGAACACGTCGGCCGCCGTCGATCCAAACGTGTTGACCTTCGCCCAGACGATGTCTGCCCCAGCGCGCTCCAGCGCTCGGGTCAGCATGGCGAGCAACCCCGGCCGATCCATGGCGCGGACCTCGAGGATCGACTGGCCTTCAGTGGCGGTGTCGAGCCAGAGAATGCGGGGCGGTGCGGTCGAACGCGTGACGGGCACCCCCACCACCACCTCCCCGGCCCGGGCGGATGCCGAACTGGCGGCCTCGCTGTCGCGCTTCTCGACCACGGCCAGCGCGTCGACGTCGCCGGCAAGGGCGCCGACGAATTGCTGACGCAGCAGTTCCGCCGCGGCCGGCAAACCGAAGTGCGGTGACACCACGAATTCTGTGATCGCGACGCCTTCGTGGACGTTCACCGATGCCGAATGGACTCCCAGCGAGTTCAGCGCCAGTACCGCGGCGGCGTTCGACACCAACCCGCGTTGATCCGGGGCAACCATCACCACCTGGTATGTGCGCGCACCTTCACCCGGTTTGATCTCCACGTGCACCCCGTGGTCGACGGCGAGCGAAAGATAATGGGGCGCCGCCGGATCGGACTGTGGCAGGGGCTCACCCGCCATCAACATCCGGCAGCGCCGCACCAGGTCGGAGATCAGGCCCGCCTTCCAGTCGCTCCACACTCCGGGGCCGGTGGCCTTGGAGTCCGCCTCGGCCAGCGCTTGGAGTAGCTCGAGCAACACCGGATCCCCGCCCAGGGTCTCCGACACGCTCCGGATCGCGCTGGGGTCGTTCAGGTCGCTTCGGGTGGCCGCGATGGGCAGCAGCAGGTGGTGGCGGACCAGATCCGAGAGCAGCTCGGTGTCCGCGGCCGAGACCCCCAACCTGGGAGCGATCTGCAGGGCCAGCTCGGCACCGGCCACGCTATGATCGACGCCCCGGCCCTTGCCCAGGTCGTGCAGCAACGCGCCAAGCGCGAGCAGATCGGGCCGCGCCACGTTGGTGGACAGCGGCGCCGCATGCACGGCGACCTCAACGGTGTGGCGGTCCACGGTCCACTTGTGCGTGACGTCGCGGGGCGGCAGGTCGCGGATGGCGGCCCATTCAGGCAACAGCCGGCCCCACAGCCCGGTGCGGTCGAGAGCTTCGATCGTCCCCACCGCGGTGGGCCCCGCGGTGAGCACCTTCAGAAGATCATCCAAGGCCTCACGCGGCCAAGGAGTTTCCAAATCCGGCGCGCTTGAGGCCAGGCGGCTCAGCGTGGCCGCACCGATGGGCAATCCGGCATTGGCCGCAGCGGCGGCCACCCGTAGCACCAGGCCGGCGTCAGTCTCGGGGCGGGCGTCGCGGGCCAGCACGATTTCGTTGGCGTACTCGATGACGCCCTCGTCCAGCGGCCGGCGCTTTGGCCGCCGCATCAGGGCCGACACACCGCGTCGCGGCAATGCGTTGGCGGCGGTCCGCAGGCCGGTTTCGGCGTGGTAAGCGATCGTGCGGCCGGCGTCGGACAGCATGCGCGACAGGTCGAATCGGTCGCCGACGCTCAACGCCGCACTGATCTCGTCCGCGAACTGGGCCAGCAGCTGATCGCGTCCGCGACCCGACACCCGGTGCAATTCGGCACGCACGTCGAGCAGGGTGATGTACGCACCGTCCAGCGAACCAACCGGCATGTCGGGATGGACAACGCCGTGATGATCGATCAGTTGGGCGACCGCCAGCGCGTCCAGCAATTGGACGTCGCGCAGCCCGCCGCGACCCGACTTGAGCTCGGGCTCGGCACGGTGCGCAATCCGGCCGTTCCGCCGCCAGCGAGAGTGCGTCGTCTCGATGAGCTCGTCCATCCGGGATCGGATTCCGCTGCGCCACTGCCGCCGCACCCCGCTGATCAATTCCGCCGATAGCTCCGCGTCACCGGCGATGTGGCGTGCTTCCAACATACCCAGGGCGGCCAGCAGATCGGCACTTGCGACATCCAGTGCTCCAGAGACGGTTCGTACGCTGTGGTCAATCCGAACATTGGCGTCCCACAACGGATACCACAACCCATCGGCGACCCGCTGCAGCACCTCGGCCGGCTTGCCGGCATGCAGCAGCAGCAGGTCCAGGTCCGAGTAGGGCGCCAACTCGCGGCGGCCCAGCCCGCCGACTCCGACGATCGCGAAGCCACTGGCATCGGTGATCCCGATCTCGGCCGCCTTTGCGATCAGCCAGGACTCGTGCAGCTGCAGCCACGATTGCCGCAGCAGAGCGGCTGGCAATTCGCGATATGGGGTCGACACCATGCTGCGCCGTGCCGCGGCCAAATCGCTTGCCGCGCAACCGCCACGAGTTTCCGTGACATCCGGTGCAGAGGCACCGGACGGGTCGGGCCGGTCGGGTGTCATACCCTCCCGGCCCGTCCGCCGTGGATCAGCCATTTCCACATCGGAATCAGCTTCCACATCGGGTCAGCAATGTGCGGCTACCCTCATAACGCATCGGATCCACGTTCACCGGTGCGCACCCGGACGATGGTCTCCACAGGGCTGACCCAGACTTTGCCGTCACCGATCTTGCCAGTTCGGGCTGCCCGGACGATGCTGTCCACGACCTTGTCGACGACGGAATCGTCGACGACGACCTCAATCCGTACCTTGGGCACGAAATCGACCGAGTACTCAGCGCCCCGGTAGACCTCGGTGTGTCCCTTTTGCCGTCCGTATCCCTGGATTTCGCTGACGGTCATGCCCAGGACGCCCGCGTCCTCGAGGCTCGTCTTGACGTCATCGAGGGTGAACGGCTTCACGATCGCGGTGACCAGCTTCATGTATGTTGTGCCTCCACTTTCTCGTCTGCTCGTTCCTCCAGGCCGTTACGGGCATCTCCGATGCCGGACCGGCCGACAACCGAACCGGTGACCACTGCGAAATCGTAAGCGCTCTCAGCGTGCTCAGCCTCGTCGATGCCACTGGCCTCTTCCTCAGCACCCAGGCGTATGCCCATGGTGTATTTGAGGATCAAAGCCAAGATAAGCGTAACCAGGCCAGAATAGAACAGAACACTGAACGCGCCGATCGCTTGGCGTTCCAGCTGGGCCCAACCGCCGCCGTAGAACAACCCCTTCGAAACCCCGGCCACGCCACTAATTGCCGGGCTCTCCGGGGCGGCAAGCAGACCCACCAGCAGCGTGCCGGCCAGACCACCGATCATGTGCACCCCGACCACGTCGAGCGAGTCGTCGAAGCCGAGCTTGAATTTCAGCCCGCAGGCCAACGCGCACACCACACCGGCCACCGCGCCGACCACCAATGCGCCCAGCACGTTCACCGACGAGCAGGACGGAGTGATGGCGACCAGACCGGCGACGATGCCCGACGCCGCTCCCAGCGTCGTGGGCTTGCCGTCGCGGATGCGCTCGGTGAGCAGCCAGCCGAGCATCGCCGTCGCCGTGGCGATCGTCGTGGTCATGAAGGTCGACCCGGCGGCGCCGTTCGAGCTGGTCGCCGATCCGGCGTTGAACCCGAACCAGCCGAACCACAGCAATCCCGCGCCGAGCATTACGAACGGCAGATTGTGCGGGCGGAACAACGTCGTCGGCCAGCCTTTGCGCTTGCCCAGCACGATCGCCAGCACCAAGCCCGCCACACCGGAGTTGATATGGACAGCGGTTCCGCCGGCGAAGTCGATGGCGTGCAGCTTGTTGTTGATCCAGCCGCCGTGCTCGGACGCGAAGCCGTCGGCCGCGAAGACCCAGTGCGCGACCGGGAAGTAGACGAAGGTCGCCCACAGTCCGGCGAACACCAGCCAGGCGCTGAACTTCAACCGGTCGGAGACGGCGCCCGAGATGAGGGCGACGGTGATGATCGCGAACATCAACTGGAATGCCACGAATACGGTGGCGGGCATGGTACCGGCCAGCGGGATATCCACCGCGGCCTGAGCCTTGCTGGGATCCGCTTTGACGGCATTGACACCGATGAGGCCCTTCAGGCCCCAGTAGCTGGTGGGGTTGCCCGCGACGCCGCCTACGTCGTTACCGAAGGCAACCGAGTAGCCGTAGAGCACCCACAGCACGGTCACCACGCCCATGGCGCTGATGCTCATCATGAGCATGTTGAGCACGCTTCTGGTGCGCACCATGCCGCCGTAGAAGAACGCCAGACCCGGCGTCATCAACAACACCAGCGCGGAACTCGCCAGCATCCACGCGGTATCGCCAGTATCTGGCTGGCCCAGTATCGGGTATGTCACTCGCTATCACCTCCGGTCGGCCCCATGAGCCATCAGACACGCGCCTGCGGCCTGATCCAGAACCATGCGCAATGGTTGTTGCAGCAATGGAGCCACAATGTTTCGTCAGTATTAACGTCGCCGTCTTTATGTAAGAGGATTCACCCCAACAGGGCGTCGACAAAAGCCGCGGGCTCGAACGGCGCCAGATCGTCGGGGCCCTCGCCGAGTCCGACCAACTTGACCGGCACCCCAAGTTCTTGCTGGACGCGGAAAACGATGCCGCCCTTGGCGGTTCCGTCCAGTTTGGTCAGCACCGCGCCGGTGATGTCGACGACGTCGCCGAATACCCGGGCCTGCGCCAGCCCGTTTTGTCCGATGGTCGCGTCGAGCACCAGTAACACTTCGTCGACGGCCGCGCGCCGTGCTACAACGCGCTTAACCTTGCCGAGTTCGTCCATCAGCCCGACCTTGGTGTGCAAACGTCCTGCGGTGTCGATGACCACGACGTCGGCGCCCCCGGCGATGCCCTTGTCGACGGCGTCGAACGCCACCGAAGCCGGGTCGGCGCCTTCGGCACCGCTCACCACCTCGGCACCCACCCGGGACGCCCAGGTTTGCAGTTGATCGGTCGCCGCGGCCCGGAAGGTGTCGGCCGCGCCCAGCACAACTCGCCGGCCGTCGGCCACGAGCACCCGCGCCAACTTGCCCACGGTGGTGGTTTTACCGGTGCCGTTGACCCCGACGACCAGCAACACCGAGGGATGATCGTCGTGCGGCAGCGCGCGGATCGAGCGGTCCATGCCGGGTTGCAGCTCTTTGATCAGCACATCGCGCAACACGGCCCGGGCGTCGGCCTCGCTGCGCACGTTGCCACTGGCCAGGCGGCTGCGCAGCTCCGATACCACCGATTCGGTGGCCACCGGCCCCAGATCGGCGATCAGCAGGGTGTCTTCCACTTCCTGCCAGGAGTCCTCGTCCAGGTCACCGCCGCCGATCAAGCCCAACACCGAGCGCCCGAGCGCATTCTGCGATTTGGCCAATCGCCCGCGCAGTCGTTCCAAGCGGCCTTCGGGCGGCGCGATGGTCTCGACCTGCGGGGCCTCGGGGGCCGGGGGTGCCGCAGCGACCTCATGGACCTCGGGTGCAACCGGCGGCGAACCGATCGTCGGAGGCTCGGGCGCCGCGGGGGTCTCCGGGGTCTCGGGTTCGGGCTTTGGTTCGGGCAGGTGAACATCGGAGATGGTGCGCTTGGGCGCGTCGCGAGGGACGGTCGCATCGTCGCCCACCGCCGGCAATCCGCTGGTATCGATCCGGTCGGCCGGCTCGACCGTTGGTGTGGGCGTCTTGCTGAATGTGATGCCGGACGACGCGGTGTAGCCGCCAGAGCGGTCGATGGTGTCCTGTTCGGGACGCGCCGTCAGGCGGATCCGCCGCCGGCGGTATCGCACCAGGCCAAAGATCAGCGCGGCAATGACGACCAGGGCGGCGACGACCGCGAGGGCGATCCACAGACCTTCCGACACGGTGACATTGTTCCAGGGACGCCCCGCGTCAGCCGCGCTGCCCGGGGCTAGGAGGGAACTCAGCGGGAACTTAGGGAGTATTGGTGCTCAGCAATTCGACCTGCTGACCACGCATCCGCTGCGAGATCACCGCCGTGATGCCGTCGCCCTGCATGGTCACTCCGTAGAGCGCGTCGGCGACTTCCATCGTGGGTTTCTGGTGCGTGATGATGATGATCTGCGACTGCGCACGCAGCTGTTCGAACAGGCCGAGCAGGCGGTTCAGGTTCACGTCGTCGAGCGCGGCCTCAACCTCGTCCATGATGTAGAACGGCGACGGGCGGGCCCGGAAGATCGCCACCAACATCGCCACCGCGGTCAACGCCTTCTCGCCCCCGGACAGCAAAGACAGCCGAGTGATCTTCTTGCCGGGTGGACGTGCCTCCACCTCGATCCCGGTGGTGAGCAAGTCGTCCGGATCGGTCAGTCGCAGCCGGCCCTCCCCACCGGGAAACAGCGAGGTGAATACGACCCGGAATTCGCGTTCCACGTCGGCAAAGGCGTCGGTGAACACCTGCAGGATGCGGGCGTCGACGTCGGCAACGACGCCGAGCAGGTCGGCGCGGGCGGCCTTGACGTCCTCGAGCTGGGTGGCCAGGAAGTTATAGCGTTCCTCGAGCGCAGCGAACTCCTCCAGCGCCAGCGGATTGACCCTGCCGAGCTCGGCCAGCTCGCGCTCGGCGCGTTTGGCCCGTCGTTCCTGAGTCGGGCGGTCGAACGGCATCGGCGCGGGCGCGGTCACCTGCTCGCCACGCTTTCGGGCCTGCTCGAATTCGGCCAGCTCGAGCTCGGTCGGCGGTAACGCGACCTGCGGACCGTACTCGGCGATCAGATCGCTCGGCGCCATGCCGAACTGCTCCAGCACCACGTGCTCGAGCTGCTCGATGCGCAGCGCCGCCTGGGCGTTGGCCACCTCGTCGCGGTGCAGCGAATCGGTGAGTGCGGAAACTCGGGCGCCGAGAGTGTTTACCTCTTCGCGGACCCCCGCCATCGCCTGCGACCGCTGCTGGCGTTCGGCGGCCAGGCCGTCGCGGATTTGCGACGCCGCGTCGACCACCCGATTCAGCCGGCAAGCCAGCAGCCGCCCCGAGTCGGCCACCGCCGCGGCCACCGCGGCCGCGTGCAGGCGTGCCGCGCGCGCCTGCTCTGCCCGCGCCCTCGCCTCACGTTCGGCCGCGGCCGCGCGGCGCAACGAATCCGCCCGGCCGCGAAGCGCGTTGGCACGCTCCTCGGCGGTCCGCACCGCCAACCGAGCTTCCACTTCGATGCCGCGCGCGGTCTCGGCGGCAGCGGCAATCTGCTGCCGGATCATCGCAGAACTGGGCTCGGCGGCGTGCACGGGCTGGGCCTCCTGGGCGTTGCGCAGCCGCGTCTCGAGTTCGACAACCTCCGCGAGGGTCTGCGCCCGCCCGGCTTCCATATCCTTGCGCTGCCGCAGCAACCCGTTCCAGTCTTCGTCGGCCACGCGCGCCGCCTGCCCGAGCCGGCCGAGCTGCTCATACATCGCCGAGATGGTGGTGTCGGATTCGTTGAGCGCGGCCAATGCCTGGTCGGCGGAGTCCTGACGGGCGCCCTGCTCGGTCAGCGCGCCGGACAGCGCCGCGGTCAGTTGGGCCGCCTGCGCCTCGGCAGCCGCCAGCTCAGTGCCGGCTTTGTCGATCTCCGAGGTGACTTCCAGCGTGGAAAGCTTGCGGTCAGAACCACCGCTCACCCATCCCGGGCCTATCAGGTCACCGTCAATCGTGACCGCCCGCAACTGCGGGTGGACTCGCACAAGATCCAGCGCTTCGCCCAGGTCGTTGACCACCGCGACACCCGTGAGCATGGCGATCATCGCGCCACGCAGCCGCTGCGGTGCCTCGACCAAGTCGAGCGCCCACAGCGCACCGCTGGGCAGCCCGGCCGGCCGGCCGTTTTCCGGGTTTTCTCGGGCCGGCCAGTCGCCCAGAACCAGCGCTGCGCGGCCGCCGTCGGCTTCCTTCAGCGCGGCGACCGCGTCGCGGGCCACGCCGAAGCTTTCCGCGGCCAGCGCGTCGGCCGCCGGCCCAAGGACCGCGGCCAGCGCCGTCTCGTAGCCCGAGCGGACTTTGACCAACTTGGCGATCGGCCCGAAAAGTCCTGTGCCACTGTGGTTCTGCGCAAGCCACGCCGCGCCATCCTTGCGCTCGAGCCCCACCGCGAGCGCATCGATGCGGGCTCGCAGGGAAGCCACCTGGCGTTCGGCGCCCCGCTCGGCGGCCTGCAGTTCGGCAACGCGTTCGTCGGCCAACCGCAGCGCGACGACGGTCCGCTCGTGGTGCTCATCAAGGCCGACCTCGCCCTGGTCGAGTTCACCGACGCGGCCCTGCACGGTTTCGAATTCCGCCCGGGTCTGCTGCGCGCGGGCGGCGGCCTCCTCGATGCGCTCGGACAATCGGGCAACGCTGTCATCGATCGATTCGACGCGCGCCCGCATGGTCTCCACCCGACCGGCCAGCCGCGCCAGACCCTCACGCCGATCCGCCTCCGCACGGACCGCCGCGAGGTGGGCCTTGTCGGCGTCGGCGGCACGACGCTCGCGGTCGGCCAAATCCGCGCGGGCCGCCTCCAGCCAGCTGCGCGAGGTGCCCAACTCCGCAAGCAAGCGCTGCTCGTCGAGAGCCACCTGCCCCGCCTCCGCTTCCAGCGCCTCGGGGTCGGTGTCGCTGAGGGCCACCGGCTCGGCATCGAGATGTTGGGCGCGTTCGCTGGCGATGCGCACCGTAGCGGCCACCCGTTCGGCCAGGGCGGACAGCCCGAACCAGGTGTGCTGCACCGAATCGGCCCGTGTCGATAGCTCGGCCAGCGCAGCCTCATGCGCGGTGAGCTCCTCGGATGCCAAGACCAATCGGGCGGTGGCCTCGTCATGCTCGCGGCGCATCGCCGTCTCGGCTTCGAGGATCGCGTCCCGCTCCACCTGCCGGCTGACCAGGTCGTCGGCGGCCAGCCGCAGCCGGGCGTCGCGCAGATCGGCCTGGATGGTCGCCGCACGACGGGCCACCTCGGCTTGGCGGCCCAACGGTTTGAGCTGGCGCCGCAGTTCGGTGGTCAGATCGCTGAGCCGGGCCAGATTCGCCGACATCGCGTCGAGCTTGCGCAGCGCCTTCTCCTTGCGCTTGCGATGCTTGAGCACGCCCGCGGCTTCCTCGATGAAGGCGCGGCGATCCTCTGGCCGCGACTGCAGGATCTCTTCGAGCTTGCCCTGCCCGACGATCACATGCATCTCGCGACCGATGCCCGAGTCGCTCAGCAGCTCCTGGACATCCATCAAGCGGCAACTGCTGCCGTTGATCTCGTATTCGCTGGCACCGTCGCGGAACATCCTGCGGGTGATCGATACCTCGGAGTACTCGATCGGCAGCGCGTTGTCGGAGTTGTCGATGGTGACCGTGACTTCGGCACGGCCCAGCGGGGCCCGCGACGATGTGCCGGCGAAGATGACGTCTTCCATCTTCCCGCCGCGCAGCGTCTTTGCGCCCTGCTCCCCCATCACCCATGCCAGGGCATCAACCACGTTGGACTTGCCGGAGCCGTTAGGCCCGACGACGGCGGTAATGCCCGGCTCGAAACGCAGAGTCGTCGCCGATGCGAAGGACTTGAAGCCCTTCAGCGTCAGACTCTTGAGGTACACGACCCGCCAGACTACCGCTCGATTGCCCGGCTTCTCAGCACGCCGCTACGCGCCGCGCATCGTCGCCGAGCCGCGCTCGATTGCCCGGCTTCTCAGCACGCCGCTACGCGCCGCGCATCGTCGCCGAGCCGCGCTCGATTGCCCGGCTTCTCAGCAGGCCGCTACGCGCCGCACATCGTCGCCGAGCCGCGCTCGATTGCCCGGCTCGCCCCCGCAAGCGGGAGGTGCCCCCGATTAACGCTCGGTGAACCCGCTGATCGGCTCGACCGGCTGCGACCAGTCGACGGCCACGTTGTCGACGCGGCCCGGTGTAGCGCCGCCTTCCAGCAGCCGCAGCAGTCTCTCGGCAGCCGCGCGCGGCCCCTGCGCGACCACGCGCACGCGGCCGTCGGCCTGGTTGGCGGCATAGCCGGTGAGGCCCAGCTCCAACGCCCGGCACCGGGTCCACCAGCGGAAACCGACCCCCTGGACAATGCCGTGCACCCAGGCGGTTAGCCGCACGTCGGGATCCGACTCAGGATTCGACACTGGCGACCTTGAAGTCGACTTTGGTGCCCGACTTCAGGGTGCGGCCAACGGTGCAGACCAGGTCGACAGCCCGGTTGAGCACCACTAACAGGCGCCCCTTGTCGTCCTCGGACAGCCCCGACAGGTCGAGTTCGAGGGTCTCGGAAAGCAGCGGATAGATCTCTTGGTCGCGGTCGGCCGCACCGGACACCCGGACAACCGCTTTGTAGTCGTCGCCGAGCCGGTGTGCCAGTGGCTGGTCACTGGACATCCCGGTGCACGCGGCGAGCGCGACCTTGAGCAGCTCGCCCGGGGTGAACACGCCGTCGACGTCCTCGGCGCCGACGAGTACCTGCGCGCCTCGCGAGCTGTAGCCCGTGTAGCGCCGTGTTCCGGTGCGTTCCACCCACAGTTCCGTCATGGGTCCTTTTCTACCGGGCGGCGCGCGGCCGGAGGCAGGCGGGCAAAACAGTGTTGACGATCTGGAAAAAACGGAGAACGCCCTACTCGGGCCGCGCTAAGGTTTGCTACTGCCGATCGTTCGGCGAAAGGGGTGTCCCGATTCTCACGACTTCCTATTCGTCGTGCGTACCGCGGCACGGATGGGGAGGTGTCAGTTGTCGTTCCTGATCGCTGCGCCAGAGCCGCTGGCTCTGGCGGCCACCGACTTGGCGCGGATCGGTTTGACGGTCGGAGTGGCCAATTCGGCGGCAGCGGCCCCAACAACGGGGTTGTTGGCCGCGGGTGCCGACGAGGTGTCGACGGCCATCGCCGCGCTGTTCGCCCAGCATGCCCAGCAGTATCAGGCGCTCAGCGCCCGGGCGGCGGCGTTTCACGACCAATTTGTGCAGACCATGAAGGCGGCCGCCGGCTCGTATCTGAGCACCGAGGTGGCCAACGCCGAGCAGTCGCTGCTGGATGTGGTGAATGCCCCTACCCAGGCACTGTTCGGCCGCCCGCTGATCGGCAACGGCGCCAGCGGCGCGCCGGGGACCGGCGAAGACGGTAAACCGGGCGGGATATTGATCGGCAATGGCGGCAACGGCGGGTCCGGAGCGTCCGGCATCACCACCGGCGGGACAGGCGGCAGGGGCGGGGACGCCGGAATATTCGGAAACGGCGGCGCCGGCGGCGCCGGCGGCTACGGCGGCACGACCGGGGGTAACGGCGGCGCCGGCGGGAACGGCGCGCTCTCCGGCGCCGGCGGCGCCGGCGGCGCAGGCGGGACCGGCGGCACCAACGGCGGTAACGGCGGCGCCGGGGGGTCGGCCGGCCTGGTCGGTACCGCCAGCTCCGGCGGGGTCGGCGGCATTGGCGGTATCGGCGTAACCGGCGCCGGCGGCACCGGCGGGAACGGCGGGGCCGGCGGGCTCTCAGGCATCGGCAGCGGCGGGGCCGGCGGCGCCGGCGGGTACGGCGGCACCGTCGGGGGTACCGGCGGCGAAGGCGGGGCCGCCGCCCAAGGACTCGGCGGTCTGCTGGCCATCGGCGGCCCCGGCACCGGGGGCGCCGGTGGAGACGGCGGCGTCACCGGGGGGAACGGCGGGCAGGGCGGTTTCGGCGAAGTGTTCGGGCTGGGCGGCGCCGGCGGGGACGGCGGGGCCGGCGGCACGGGCGCCGGCGGGCACGGCGGGAACGGCGGCAACGGCGGCACGCTCGGCGGCTTTGGCGGCACCGGCGGTGCCGGCGGCTTCGGTGTCACCGGTGGCACCGGCGGGTCCGGCGGCAGCCCCGGCATACTCACCGGTAACGGCGGCGGCGGCGGCGCTGGCGGTGCCGGTGACACCGGCGGGGACGGCGGGCACGGCGGCAACGCCAATTCCGGCTTCGCGGGCGGCGGGGGGCCCGGCGGCAACGGCGGCGCAGGCCGCACGGGTGCCGGCGGAAACGGTGGCGACGGCGGCACCGGCGCGGTCCTCAAGGGTGCCGGCGGGGTCGGCGGTACGGGTGGCAGCGGTGTTGGCGGGAACGGCGGTGACGGCGGGGACGGCGGCAACGGCGGCCTATTGGGCGGCGGCGGCGCCGGCGGCGCCGGTGGGGAGAGTGTCACCGCGACCGGCGGCAACGGCGGCAACGGCGGCGCCGGCAGCCTGCTCGGTAACGGCGGCGGCGGCGGCAATGCGGGCATCGGCATGCCCAACGGCAGCGCCGGCACCGGCGGCAAGGGCGGAGCGTTCAGCAAGGATGGGCCGGACGGCCAACCCTAGCGGGGCGCTCCGGGCGCGAATCTCGGTGGCCGGAACCGGACGCGAAGTGCCGGAAAGGCTCTCCGGCTCCCGCGGCGGCGGCGGAGCGGATGGGGACAGCGTCACAGCGGGCGGCGGCGACGGCGGGGACGGCGGCTACGCCAGCCAGATCGGTAACGGCGGCAGCGGCGGCAACGCCGGGACCGGCATGCCGGATGGCGGTGCCGGCACCGGCGGCGCCGGCGGACTGCTGATCGGCGATGACGGGGAAGACGGCAGGAGCTAACCGCGGACTTACCGCCGGGGCGCCGGCTGGCATCTCGGACAGTAGAACGACGAGCGGTTCATGAACTTCTCTCTGCGTATCACCGCGCCGCAGCGCCGGCAGTGTTCGCCTTCGCGGCCGTACGCGTCCAGCGATCGATCGAAGTAACCCGACTGGCCGTTGACGTTGACATACAGCGAATCGAACGAGGTCCCGCCCTTGGCCAGCGCTTCGCGCATCACGTCGGCGGCGGCGTCCAGGACGGCCGCCAGCTGCCGGCGGCTCAGCGTGGCGGCGATGCGCGCGCCGTGCACCTTGGCCCGCCACAGCGCCTCGTCGGCGTAAATGTTGCCGATCCCCGACACCACCTGCTGATCAAGGAGCTGACGCTTGAGCTCGGAATGCTTGCGCCGCAGCACTTTCACCACGGCGTCGGGCTCGAAGCGCGGATCGAGCGGGTCACGCGCGAGGTGGGCGACGGGCTGCGGCACCACACTGCCGTCCACGGTCACCAGATCGGCAAGCAGCCAGCCCCCGAAGGTCCGCTGATCGGCGAAGCTCAGCACGGTTCCGTCGTCGAGCAGCGCGGAGATCCGGACGTGATCGGCGCGCGGCACGGTCCCCAGCAGCATCTGGCCGCTCATGCCGAGGTGCACCACGAGTGCGGCGTCGGCATCCAGGAGCAGCCACAGATATTTCCCGCGCCGATCGGTTCCGTTGATCCGCGCGCCGAGCAGCCGGGCCGTCAGGTCGGCCGGTCCAGCCTCGTGCCGGCGCACCGCGCGGGGATGGTGCACCCGAACCGCGGTGATCGTCTTGCCCACGACGTGGGCCTGCAAGCCGCGGCGCACCACCTCGACTTCGGGCAGTTCGGGCATCTAGCGATGATCGCAAGCGCGGCGAAGCCGGGCGCAGGGGGTCATCGCCATTCGACCGAGCGATGATCGCAAGCGCGGCGAAGCCGGGCGCAGGGGGTCATCGCCATTCGACCGAGCGATGATCGCAAGCGCGGCGAAGCCGGGCGCAGGGGGTCATCGCCATTCGACCGAGCGATGATCGCAAGCGCGGCGAAGCCGGGTGCTGGGGGCACCTCCCGCTTGCGGGGGACGGGTCATCGCCATTGAACTAGACCGACGTTTTCCCCGCGGTGTCCAGCACATCCAGTGCTTTCCAGGCCGCTGACGCGGCCTGCTGCTCGGCTTCCTTCTTGGAGCGGCCGACACCGGACCCGTATTCGGTGTCCATCACGACAACCACGGCGGTGAACTCCTTGTCGTGGTCCGGACCGGTGGAGGTGACCAGGTAGGACGGCGGGCCCAGGCCGCGCGCCGCGGTCAGCTCCTGCAAGCTGGTCTTCCAGTCCAGCCCGGCTCCCAACGTGGGCGCGGCATCCAGCAACGCGCCGAACAGCCGCAGGATCACCTCGCGGGCCACATCGATACCGTGTTGCAGGTAGATCGCGCCCAGCAGCGATTCCATGCCGTCGGCCAGGATGCTGGACTTGTCGGCTCCCCCGGTGTTCGCCTCGCCGCGCCCCAGCAACAGGTGCGGGCCAAGACCCTCGTCGGACAGATTCCGCGCGACTTCGGCCAGTGCCTGCGTGTTGACCACGCTGGCCCGCAGTTTGGCCAGATCTCCCTCGGTACGGTCAGGATGCTGGTGGAAGAGCTCGTCGGTGATGGTCAGGCCCAGCACAGCGTCACCGAGAAACTCCAGGCGCTCGTTGGTCGGCAGCCCGCCGTGTTCGTAGGCGTAGCTGCGGTGTGTCAGCGCCAACGAGAGCAACTCATCGGGCATGTCGACACCCAGCGCGTCGAGCAGAAGTTGTCGTGACTGGGTCACCGCTCACCCCGCGATGTGTTCTCGGGGGTTTCGGGGTCCAGCATCGCGGTCAGCCTGGCCCACCGGGGGTCGATGCGTTCGTGGCGATGCCCGGGCTCAGCGGCCAGTTGGATACCACATTCTGGGCACAGTCCCGGGCAATCCGGCTGGCACACCGGCACGAACGGGAGGTCCAACCCAACGGCGTCGATGATGGATTGCTCGAGATCGATCGTGTCGTCGACCACGCGCCCGACCTCGTCTTTCTCGGTGGTCGCCTCCGTGATGCTTCCCGGGTAGGCAAACAGCTCGGTCAAGACGACTTCCACCCGGCCCCGGACCGGGGTCAGGCAACGGGCACACTCGCCGACGGTGGGCGCGGCCACGGTCCCGCTCACCAACACACCCTCGGACACCGACTCCACCCGCAGATCCATGTCCAACGGGGCACCCCGCTCGATCGCGATCAGTTCCAGTCCGATCCGCGACGGGCTGGGCACGGTTTCACACAGGGTGACCATCGCTCCCGGACGTCGCCCCAGCCGCGCAATGTCGACCGTCATCGGCGAAGTTGGATGTAGCTGCGCCGTGGGCCTGTGCTGCCGCGCCATAGCAGAAATCCTACGGCGCTCGCCGCGTAACGCCAGGGTGCAGGTGGCGCTCCCCGGCGAGTCCTGCCGGCGGACTAACGCACCGCGTAGTCGTGGGTACCGGCCGCGGTCCGGAGCTGGTGACGGCCGCGGCCGACGGAACGGATGGTGCCATTGAGGAATTCTTCGAACTCGGCAAGCTTGTTGTCGACGTAGATGTCGCACTCGCCGCGCAGCCGGTCGGACTCGGCATGTGCGGTGTCGATGAGCCGCGTGGCCTCGGCGTTGGCCGCCTGCACCACTTCGTTCTGCGACACCAGGCGCTGCTGTTCCTTAATGCCTTCCTGCACGGCCTTCTCATAGGAGAGGTTGCCGTTTTCGATTAGCCGGTCGCATTCGGATTTGGCGCGGCTGGCGTTGGCCTCGTATTCGCGCTTCGCGGCGGTCGCGATGCGAATCGCCTCCTCGCGAGCCTCCCCGACCATCCGCTCGCTGTGTTGACGCGCCTCACCCACCATCCGATCGGCCTGCGATTTGGCATCTGACAGGATCCGGTCGGCCTCGGCGCGGGCGTGGTTCAGCATCGACTCCGACTCGGTCGTCGCCGAGGACACCATGGAGTCGGCGTGCGCCTTGGCGTCGTGCAGCATCGAATCGCGCGCGTCGAGCACATCCTGCGCGTCATCCAGCTCGGCAGGGATCGCGTCTTTGATGTCGTCGATCAACTCCAGCACATCGCCCCGGGGCACCACGCATCCCGCCGTCATCGGCACGCCGCGGGCTTCTTCGACGATGGCGCTCACTTCGTCCAGCGCTTCAAAGACTCGGTACACGGCCATACCCTCCTGGCTTCGTTGTTGTTACCAGTGTGCCTGGCGTTACACCTGTGACGTTGGTGGCGGCGTCGGTGTGTCGGCTCTATTTCGTTTTTCAGCCAAGCCATAGCCGGCCGCTACGCATGCGGCCTGCTACAACGTAACGCCAGTCGATCGTCTCCGCGACATGCGCGCGGGCCAGACTCCGACGCGGACCCGCTACGCTCCCGATATCCCTGCAGGCGATATCCCTGCAGGCGATATCCCTGCAGGCGTTCATTGCATCGAGGTATGCTGACGCGGTGATCGGGGGCCAAAACGGTGGCAAATCAACTGCGGCCACGCTGTATATCTTCCCGCACGCGGGCGGAGAGGCGAAAGACTATGTCCCGTTTTCCCGGGAATTCTCCCCCGCCGTAAAGCGGATTGCCGTCCAGTATCCTGGACAGCGCGATGGATATGGCCTGCCGCCGCTGGCAAGTGTCCCCGACCTCGCCGACGAAATCTTTGAGCTCATGAAGCCGTCGAAGCGCACCGACGATCCGATCGCGTTCTTTGGCCACAGCATGGGTGGACTGTTGGCTTTCGAAGTAGCGTTGAGATTTCAATCGGCAGGATTTCGCCTCGTGGCCGTCTTCTTGTCCGCCTGTTCAGCCCCGGGGCATATCAAGGCAAAGGAATTCAAGAACATTGCGGACGACGATATGCTGGACTTTGCCGCCCGGATGACCGGCATGAATTTTTTTGCTGAAGAAGAATTCCGCGTCGGAGTGATACCTACGTTGAGAGCCGCCCGCGCCATTGCCGGCTATAACTGTCCGCCGGAGTCGAAGCTGTCGTGCCCAATTTATGGGTACATCGGGGATAACGACTTTATTGCGACTGAAGTGGATATGGAGCCGTGGCGCGAACGAACGACGCAGGAGTTTGCGCTCCGCGTATTTTCTGGCGATCATTTTTACCTTCACAACAATTTGCCTGAGCTGGTACGCGACATCGAAGGCAAAACGCTCGAATGGTGCCGGCGAGCTTAACTACGCCGCAGATTCGGCCTCCCGAGGTTTGCCACGCGGTGAGCACCGCGCCGCCCCTGACGAGCGTGTCCGGTAGGTAGATGCCGCATAGCCGGGCCCGTCCACCGGCCGCGCTATCCACGCACTAGCTTGCTGCGGCCACTGGAGTGTGAGTCTGGTCACAGCAAGGCGCTGGTCCGAGGAACCGTACCCGCGTACCAGTCGCAAGAACTCATGTCTCACTAGACTTGACATCTCTCACGAGGGAATCATGAGTCGCACCAACCACAGCAGACATCACCGTCCCCATGTTCAACGCGCCTGAACACGGGTGAATGAGGGAGGTTTTGCGAATTGCGCCGGCGGACCGCCTTTCAATCCGACATGAACACGGGCAACGGATCGGCGGACGCTCCGGCGGGTGGGTGATTTTGCGAATACCGCCCGCGGCCCCCCTGAGGGATGGTTTCCTTACAAGCGAGGACTTGTTTGTATGGGGAACGGGGTTAGTCTAGGGGCCAATCAGAAGCCACAAGGATGTGCTTCGATCAAAGAGCTGCCAAGTCGTCACAGCCGGCTGGTCAGCTGAGTGCAGCAAGTTGTCAGAGCACTGAGGGGGTTCCTGCTGCGCAATCAAGAAGCGGTCCCAGAGTACGTCACGCAGTACCAGCCGCTGACAAGCCGAAGGGGGAGTGTAGCGCGATGGTCGTGAGCGACCTTTCCGTACCCGCTTTGCTAGAGGAGCGAGCGGTTAAGCAGGCCGACACCACAGCTTATACCTACGTTGACTACGGACTGGACCCAAAGGGCTTTGCCGAGAGCTTGACGTGGTCGCAGGTCCATGCGCGCGCATGCATCATCGCTGAAGAACTCAAACTGTGTGGCTCGCCGGGTGATCGAGTGGCAATTATGGCGCCACAGGGACTGGAATATGTCATCGCTTTCCTCGGGGCGCTGCAGGCTGGATTTATCGCGGTTCCGCTTTCAACACCGCAATATGGCATTCACGACAACCGCGTTTCTGCGGTCTTACGGGATTCCCAGCCGGTCGCCATTCTCACGACTTCCTCTGTCGTCGGCAACGTGACGAAATACGCGTGCGCACAGGACGGGCAGCCCACCCCGGTCGTCATTGAGGTCGATCTGCTTGACTTGGACTCGCCACGCGAGTTGCTGGCCCCCCCCAAGCTGTCTAACGGGGCAGCTTATCTCCAGTACACGTCCGGATCGACACGCACGCCGGCCGGTGTAATTGTTTCGCACAAAAACGTCACCGCCAACGTGACGCAAAGCTCGCACACCTATTGGGACGGTCGCCCGAAGCCGAACATGGCCCTGGTGTCGTGGCTCCCCTTGTTTCACGACATGGGCTTAATTCTCGGAATTTGCGCGCCGCTGGTCCTCGAGCGAAGCGCTGTCCTGATAAGCCCAATGTCGTTTTTGCGCCGTCCGGCCTGCTGGATGCAACTGCTTGCCACTACAGAATCGCCCTTTTCTGCGGCACCGAATTTTGCCTTCGAATTGGCCGTGCGCAGAACGTCCGACGACGACATGGCGGGGCTCGACCTCGGTGGCGTGGTCGGAATCGTCAGCGGCAGTGAAAGAATTCATGTGGCAACGGTGAAACGTTTCACCGAGCGTTTTGCTCCTTACAACCTGAGCCCCACGGCGGTGCGGCCGTCGTACGGTCTCGCGGAAGCAACCCTGTACGTGGCGTCCTCAGAAGCCGGGACCGCCCCCAAAACGGTTCGATTCGACTACGAGCACCTGACCGCCGGACGGGCCAAGCCCTGCGGCACCGAACGGTCGGTCGGCACCGAACTGATCAGCTACGGGTCGCCCCACCCGTCGGCCGTGCGAATCGTCGACCCGGAGACCATGATCGAGAATGCGCCTGGAGAGGTCGGCGAGATTTGGGTGCATGGTGACCACGTAGCCATGGGGTATTGGCGCAAGCCGGAGCAGACCGCGCGCGTTTTCAGTGCCAAATTGGTCGGTCCCGCCCAGGGAACCCCGGAGGGTCCGTGGCTGCGGACCGGAGACCTGGGCGTCATGTCCGACGGCGAACTTTTCATCATGGGCCGCATCAAAGACCTTCTCATCGTGGACGGCCGCAACCACTACCCCGATGACATCGAGGCGACGATCCAGGAGATCACTGGCGGCCGGGTCGCGGCGATAGCGGTGCCGGACGACATCACCGAGCAGCTGGTGGCGATCATCGAACTGAAAAGACGAGGAGCCTCCAGCGAAGAGTCCATGCTCAAACTCCGCTCGGTGAAACGTGAAGTCACCAAGGCGATATCGAAGTCACACAGTCTGCGTGTGGCCGATCTCGTTCTGGTGTCGCCTGGTTCCATCCCGATCACCACGAGCGGCAAGATCCGGCGTTCAGCCTGCGTCGAGCGTTATCGAAGCGACGGATTCAAACGGCTGGATGTGAAGGTATGACGGCGAGCATCGGTGGCGAGGCAGATCTTCGCCACTGGCTGGTCGACTACTTGGTGACGAATATCGGCTGCACACCGGACGAGGTCGACCCCGATCTATCGCTGGCCGACCTCGGCGTGAGCTCACGTGACGCGGTCGTGCTGTCCGGGGAATTGACAGAGTTGTTGGGTAAGACCGTATCCCCGATCGATTTCTGGGAGCACCCGACGATAAATGCCCTGGCCGCATACCTGACCGCACCCAAGCCCGACCCCGAATCGGAAAAGGCGCTCAGGCTCACCGCTGGAGGTTCGCTCGAGGAGCCGATCGCCGTCGTCGGAATGGGCTGCCGCTTCCCAGGGGGCATATCCGGGCCAGAAGCGTTGTGGCAGTTCCTCTGTGACCGCCGTTCCTCGATCGGGCAGGTCCCCGACGAAAGGTGGGAGCGCTTCGACGACGGCTCGCCCGAAGTAAAGGCACTGCTCGCCCGCACCACCCGTTGGGGCTCATTCCTGCCCGACATCGGCGCCTTCGACGCGGAATTCTTCGAGATCTCTCCCAGCGAAGCGGACAAGATGGACCCGCAGCAACGCCTGCTGCTGGAAGTAGCCTGGGAAGCGTTGGAGCACGCGGGAATTCCGCCCAACTCGCTGCGCCGTTCGCAGACGGGCGTATTCGCCGGGGCATGCCTGAGCGAGTACGCCGCCATTGCTTCCACCGATCTCCCCAGGGTAGATGGCTGGAGCAACACGGGTGGCGCGATGAGCATCATCGCGAACCGCCTCTCGTATTTCCTCGACCTGCGCGGCCCCTCCGTGGCGGTCGACACCGCATGCTCGTCGTCGTTGGTGGCGATCCATCTGGCCTGCCAGAGCCTTCGGACCCAGGACTCCCAGCTGGCAATCGCGGCAGGCGTGAATTTGTTGTTGTCCCCGGCCGTCTTTCGCGGTTTCGACCAAGTCGGTGCCTTGTCACCGACCGGTCGCTGCCGCGCGTTCGATGCGGCCGCCGACGGGTTTGTGCGCGGTGAGGGCGCCGGCGTGGTGGTGCTCAAGCGGTTGACCGACGCGCAGCGCGACGGTGATCGGGTGCTTGCAGTCATCTGCGGCTCAGCGGTTAACCAGGACGGCCGCTCCAACGGGCTGATGGCCCCCAACCCGGCGGCCCAAATGGCGGTGCTGCGCGCCGCGTATGCCAACGCCGCGATGCAACCGGCTGAGGTCGACTACGTCGAAACTCACGGAACCGGAACGCTGTTGGGGGATCCGATCGAAGCGCGCGCCTTGGGCACCGTGCTGGGTCGCGGACGTGCCGAGGATTCTCCCCTGCTCATCGGCGCCCTCAAGACCAACCTCGGCCACACCGAAGCGGCGGCCGGGATCGCCGGCTTCATCAAGGCGGTGCTGGCGGTGCAGCGCGGCCAGATTCCGCCGAATCAGGGCTTCCGAAGCCCAAACCCGCACATCCCCTTCGCCGACTTGCGGATGAAAGTCGTTGATACCCAGACTGAATGGCCAGAAACCGGGCATCCGCGGCGGGCCGGTGTGTCGTCATTCGGGTTCGGCGGGACGAACGCGCACGTCGTGATCGAGCAGGGCCAGGAAGCCGCTCCGACATCGGCGCGGACCGTCGATCCGGCGGTGTCGACGCTCGTGCTGGCCGGTAAGACGCCGCAACGGGTAGCGGCGACGGCGGCGGTGCTGGCCGACTGGATGGAGGGCCCCGGCGCCGAGGCGACCCTGGCCGATGTGGCCCACACGGTCAATCATCATCGCGCCCGGCAAGCCAAATTCGGCACCGTGGTCGCCCGGGAACGCGCCCAGGCGGTGGCCGGCTTGCGGGCGCTTGCGGCCGGCCAGCATGCCCCCGGGGTGGTAGGCCCGCACGAGGGTTCGGTCGGGCCGGGCACGGTATTTGTCTACTCCGGTCGCGGATCGCAGTGGGCAGGGATGGGCCGTCAATTGATGGCCGATGAACCCGCATTCGCCCGAGCGGTCGCCGAACTGGAACCGGTGTTTGCCGAACAAGCCGGATTCTCGCTGCACGACGTGATCGCCGGCGGCACGGAACTGGTCGGCATCGAACAGATCCAGCTGGGGCTGATCGGAATGCAGCTGACCCTGACCGAGCTCTGGCGCTCCTACGGGGTGCAACCCGACGTGGTGATCGGCCACTCGATGGGCGAAGTGGCGGCCGCGGTGGTCGCCGGAGCGCTCACCCCCGCCGAAGGCTTACGGGTGACCGCCACCCGGGCGCGGCTGATGGCGCCGCTGTCCGGACAGGGCGGCATGGCGCTGCTGGAACTCGACGTCGCCGCCACCGAGGCGTTGATCGCCGACTACCCGCAGGTGACCCTGGCGATCTATAACTCACCGCGCCAAACTGTGATCGCCGGACCGTCGCAGCAGATCGATACCCTCATCGCCAAGGTGCGCGCCAAAGACCGCTTTGCCAGCCGGGTCAACATCGAAGTCGCACCGCACAACCCGGCCATGGATGCACTGCAACCCCAGATGCGTTCGGAGCTGGCCGATCTGACCCCACGGCGTCCCACCACTCCGATCATCTCCACCACCTACGCCGACCTCGACACCACTCCGGTGTTCGACGCCGAGCACTGGGCCACCAACATGCGCAACCCGGTGCGCTTCCAGCAGGCCATCACCGCCGCCGGAACCGACCACCACACCTTCATCGAAATCAGCGCGCACCCGCTGCTGACCCAGGCCGTCACCGACACCCTGCACAGCGCCCAGCACGGGAGCCAGTACGTCAGCATCGGCACCCTGCTCCGCGACGACGACGACACCATCACCTTCCACACCAACCTCAACACCGCCCACACCATCCACCCGCCGCACACGCCCCACCCTCCCGAACCCCACCCCCAGCTCCCCACCACCCCCTGGCACCCCACCCACCACTGGATCACCACCACGACCGTCGCACCGCAGGTGCCGGCCGCCCAGCGCCGGAATGGTCAGGCGGCGGAGCCCCCGCGAGCCGGGTACGGTGACGGCCCACTCGACGGCTGGTCCCACCAATTGGCTTGGCCCGAAAGCCCGTTGCCGAGCGAAAAGACCTCGACCAGTGGCGGATGGCTCGTGCTGGCGGACGGCGATCTGGCCGCTGGACTGGCCTCAGGACTGGCCACAGCACTCGGCCCGGAATCTCGGGTCGATGCGCTATCACCCGCGGTGCTCGCGGAAGGCGGCGATGCGGCCGCACTGGTCGAGGCGCTCAGCGGCGTCGACAACGTGCTGTATGCGCCGCCCGTGCCCAACGAACCACTCGATGTCGCGTTGGCCTACCAGCTGTTCCACCAGGTGCGCGGGCTGGCCGCAAGGATGGCCGCGATCGACTCGCCGCCGAAATTGTTCATCGTGACCCGCAATGCCCAGCCCGTCTTCGAAGGTGACCGAGCCAATCCCTGCCATGCGGTGCTGTGGGGCCTGGGCCGCTCACTGGCTCTGGAATATCCCGAAATCTGGGGCCGCGTCATCGATCTCGACGCTTCGGTGCCCACCGAGCTCGCAGTCGGGTATCTGCGAGACGAAGCCCGCACCGCCGACGGGGACGACCAGGTCGTATACCGGTCGGGTGCACGCCATGTGCCCCGGCTGCAGCGGCGAACCCTGCCGACGGAATCGCCGGTGGAGCTGGGCTCGGACGGCCCCGACAGCCAGATAAATACCAGCCAGCTGGTCATCGGGGCTACCGGCAACGTCGGGCCGCATCTGATTCGACAGCTCGCGAAGATGGGGGCTAAAACGATCGTCGCGGTGTCCCGCAATCCCGGCTCGCGACTCAAAAAGCTCGCCAAAAGCCTTGCGTCGAGCGGAACGGACCTCATCGAGGTAGCGGCGGATGCGACCGACGAAGCCGCCATGACCACGCTTTTCGACCGTTTCGGCACGGATTTGCCGCCGCTCGAGGGAATCTACCTGGCGGCCTTCGCCGGCCGGCCGGTCTTGCTCAGCGAGATGACCGACGACGACGTGGCTGACATGTTCCGCCCCAAGCTCGACGCCGCCGCGCTGTTGCACCGGTTGTCGCTGAAACTGCCGATGCGGCAGTTCCCAGTGCGGCATTTCGTGTTGTTTTCCTCCATCTCAGGCCTGACCGGTTCACGATGGCTGGGCCACTACACCGCCACCAGCACCTTCCTGGACACATTGGCAGACGCGCGCCGCGTAATGGGGCTGCCGGCCACCACCGTCAACTGGGGATTGTGGAAATCCCTGGCGGATGGCCAACAAGACGAGACTCAGGTAAGCCTCGAATCCGGACTGCAACCCATGCCCGACGAGGTGGCCATCGGCGCGCTGCCACTCGTGATGAGCCCGGCCGCCGGGGTGCATTCTGTTGTCGTCTCCGCGGATTGGCCGCTATTGGCGGCCGCATACCGGACGCGGGGATCACTGCGCATCGTTGACGACCTGCTGTCCGCGGATAGTGTCGACACCGGGCGGTTCCTGACTCCGGCAATTGATTGGTCGCAAATGTCGCCGCTGGATGTGCGCTGCGAGCTTGAAAAAGGACTGCACAGCATCGTCGCCCGCGAACTTCGGCTGGCGGAGTCGGAACTGGAGAACGATCGACCGCTTGCCGAACTGGGGCTCAATTCCCTGATGGCAATGGCGATTCGGCGCGAAGCCGAGCAGCTCGTGGGTTTGGAATTGTCGGCCACCATGCTGTTCAACTATCCCACCGTCGCTTTACTGGCTAGCCATCTAGCCAAAGTTTTAGCGCCGCAAGCTGATTCAGGGGTGGACGAGATGGACGCGCTATCCGCTTCGGCGGGAAGTGTTTTGGATAGCTTATTCGACACTATTGAATCGACGTCCGTGGCCGGCGAGGGACCGGCGTAATGCAAACTGCCTTCGGCCGGATTTCCGGCATGTCCGCGGAGCAGCGCGCCGCTTTGGCCGATGCGTTCTCCAAGGCCTCACGCACCGCTGCGGCGGAGCCGGTGGCGGTGGTGGGGATTGGTTGCCGCTTTCCGGGGGATGTGACTGGGCCGGAGAGTTACTGGGAATTGTTGGTCGACAGTCGAAATGCGATCTCAGGCATTCCAGCGGATCGGTGGGATGCGAACGCTTTCTACGACCCCGATCCGCTGACGCCGGGGCGGATGACGACTAAGTGGGGCGGTTTCGTGCACGACGTCGCGGGATTCGACGCCGAATTTTTCGGCATCGCCCCGCGCGAAGCCGCAGCGATGGACCCGCAGCAACGGATGCTGCTCGAGGTTGCCTGGGAAGCCCTGGAAAATGCCGGCATCCCGACGAACTCCCTCGGCGGTACCCGAACCGGCGTCATGATGGGCGTCTACTTCAACGAATACCAATCAATGTTGTCCACCAGCCCGGAGCATGTGGACGCCTACACCGGAACCGGGAATTCCCACAGCATCACCGTGGGGCGAATTTCATACCAGTTGGGGCTGCGTGGTCCGGCGGTGGCCGTCGACACGGCGTGTTCGTCGTCATTGGCGGCGGTGCATCTGGCCTGCCAGAGCCTGCGGTTACGGGAAAGCGATTTGGCACTGGCAGGCGGGGTCAGCCTAACCCTGCGCCCCGAGACCCAAATTGCCATCTCGTCATGGGGACTGCTCTCTCCACATGGCCGGTGTGCCAGCTTCGACGCTGCCGCCGACGGGTTTGTGCGGGGTGAGGGCGCCGGGGTGGTGGTGCTCAAGCGGTTGACCGACGCGGTGCGCGACGGAGATCAGGTGCTGGCGGTGGTGCGCGGTTCGGCAGTCAACCAAGACGGGCGTTCCAACGGCATAACCGCGCCGAATACGGATGCCCAGACCCAGGTGATCGCCGATGCGTTGCGATGCGGTGATGTAGCGCCCGAGAGCGTGGGCTACGTCGAGGCCCATGGGACGGGGACGGCGCTGGGGGATCCGATCGAGTTTGAGGCGCTGGCGGCCACTTACGGCCGCGGCGAGGGCACATGCGCGCTGGGAACGGTGAAGACCAACCTCGGTCATCTGGAAGCGGCCGCCGGGATCGCGGGCCTCATCAAGGCGGTGCTGGCGGTGCAGTGCGGCCAGATTCCGCCGAATCTGCACTTCTCGCAATGGAACCCGGCGATCGATGCATCGTCGACCCGGTTTTTCGTTCCCACCGAAAACGTCCCGTGGCCGTCAGTTTCCGGTCCGCGCCGGGCGGCGGTGTCCTCATTCGGCCTAGGTGGGACGAATGCGCATGTGGTGATCGAGCAGGGCCCGGATGCGGTGCCGGTGGCTGGGATGGCTGGGGCGGCCGGGGACCAGCCGGCGCCCGCGGTGTCGACGTTGGTGGTGTCGGGCAAGACCGCGCAGCGAGTGGGCGCGACGGCGTCGGTGTTGGCCGATTGGATGGAGGGCTCCGGCGCCGAGGTGGCACTGGCCGATGTGGCCCACACCCTCAACCATCACCGCGCCCCGCAGGCCACGTTCGCCACCGTTGTCGCGCGCGACAACGCGCAGGCGGTGGCAGGGTTGCGCGCACTGGCGGCCGGCGAGTTCGCCCCCGGAGTGGTGGGCTGTCATGAGGGGTCCATCGGGCCGGGCACGGTATTTGTGTATTCGGGTCGGGGGTCGCAATGGCCCGGGATGGGCCGGCAACTGCTCGCCGACGAACCAGCATTCGCCGCCGCGATCGCCGAGCTGGAGCCGGAATTTGTTGCTCAGGGGGGATTTTCGCTGCGCGACGTGATCGCCGGCGGCAAGGAACTGGTCGGCATCGAACAGATCCAGCTGGGGCTGATCGGTATGCAGCTGGCGCTGACCGCGCTGTGGCGCTCCAACGGGGTGGAACCCGATGCCGTGATCGGCCACTCGTTAGGCGAGGTGGCAGCAGCCGTGGTCGCCGGAGCGCTCACCCCCGCCGAGGGACTGCGCGTGACCGCCACCCGCTCGCGGCTGATGGCGCCGCTGTCGGGACAGGGCGGTATGGCCATGCTCGGACTAGATGCGGCGGCCACGGAGTCGTTGATCGCCGACTACCCGCAGGTGACGTTGGGGATTTACAACTCCCCGCGCCAAACCGTCATTGCGGGGCCGATCGAACAGATCGACGAGTTGATCGACCGGGTGCGTGGCCAAAATCGTTTCGCCAACCGGGTCAATATCGAAGTGGCGCCACACAATCCGGCGATGGATGCGCTGCAGCCCGCGATGCGTTCGGAACTGGCCGATCTCACCCCGCGGACGCCGACCATTCCGGTCTTCTCCACCGCATACGATGACATCGATACCCTCCCCACATTCGATGCCGAATACTGGGCCACCAACATGCGTAACCCGGTGCGCTTCCAGCAGGCCATCGCCGCTGCCGCCGCGTCCCACTACCACACCTTTATCGAAATCAGCGCGCACCCACTGCTGCCCCAGGCCATCATCGAAACCCTGGCCAGCGCCCAGCCCCCCAACAAGGCCAGCACCGTCCAGTACACCGCCGTCGGAAGCCTTCAACGCGACGCCGACGACACCATGACCTTCCACACCAACCTCAACACGGCCCACACCCGCCGCCCGCCCCAAACCCCGCACCCCCCCGAACCACACCCCCAGCTCCCCACCACCCCGTGGCAGCACACCCGTCACTGGCTCACCAATGGGGCCAATAGTGCTCAGGGCGCAATAGCGCTGCTGCCGTCGGGACTTCACACCCGCAATGGGGTTGCGGTCAACATTCTCGGGGCACCGGAGAATTCGGAAAATAGCGGCGGCCTGCTCGATGAATGGTGCTGCCAACTGGCTTGGCCTGTTAGCCCGTTGCCGAGCGTCGGCACCTCAAGCAGCGGCGGATGGCTCGTCGTGGCGGATGACGACCTGTCCGCCGAACTGGCCCCCGAACTCGCCTCCGGACTGGCCTCCGAACTGGCCTCCGAACTGGCCTCAGCCGCCGGCCCGGAGTCTCAGGTGGACGTTCTCACGCCGGCGATGCTCGCCGAGGATGGGGATTCGGGCGCGCTGCGCAAGGCGCTGAGCGGTGTCGACAACGTGCTATACGCGCCGCCCGTCGCCAACCAACCCCTCGATGCCGGGGTGGCCTACCGGCAGTTCCGCCAGCTGCGAAAACTTGCTGCGGCGATGGCTGCGATCAGCTTGCCGCCGAAGTTGTTCATCATGACCCGCAATGCTCAGCCCATCTCCGAAGGCGATCGAGCCAACCCGGCCCATGGGGTGTTGTGGGGCCTGGGACGCACACTGGCGCTGGAGCATCCAGAAATCTGGGGCGCGCTCATCGATCTCGACATCTCGCTGCCCGCCGAGCTGGCGGTGCGGCACGTGCTGGGCGAAGCCTCAGCCACGGACGGAGAGGATCAAGTCGTCTACCGCCGGGGTGTACGCCATGTGCCACGGCTGCAAAAGCGAACCTTACCCGCCGAATCGCCAGTGCAGCTTGGCTCTGACACCAGCCAGCTGGTCATCGGGGCCACCGGCAATATCGGTCCGCACTTGATCCGCCAGCTCGCCGCGATGGGCGCCACAACGATCGTTGCGGTGTCGCGCAATCCCGGTGAGCGCCTCACGGCGCTGGCGCAGAGCCTGGACGGCGTCAACCTCGTCCAGGTGGCCGCCGATGCCACCGACAAAGCCGCAATGAGCGCCCTATTCGACCGGTTCGGCACCGACCTGCCGCCGCTGGAGGGAATCTATTTGGCGGCTTTCGCCGGCGGACCGGTGTTGCTCAGCGACATGACCGACGACGACCTGCGGGCCATGTTCGCACCCAAGGTGGACGCCGCCGTGTTGTTGCACCGGTTGTCGCTGAAAACCCCTGTGCGCCACTTCGTCTTGTTCTCCTCGATCTCGGGTCTGATTGGTTCACGCTGGCTGGCGCACTACACCGCGACCAGCGGCTACCTGGATGCCCTGGCCTACACCCGTCACGTCATGGGGCTGGCGGCCACCACTGTCAACTGGGGATTGTGGAAATCCCTGGCCGATGCTGACCAAGACAGTCAGGTCAGCATCGAATCCGGGCTGCAACCCATGCCCGACGAGGTGGCCATCAGCGCGCTGCCACTCGTGATGAGTCCGGCCGCCGGAGTGCATTCCGTTGTGGTCGCCGCGGATTGGCCACTGTTGGCGGCCGCATACCGGACCCGCGGATCACTGCGCATCGTCGACGATCTACTGCCGGCGCCGGGGGACACGAGAATGCCGGAAAGCGAGTTCCGCAAAGCCCTGCAGAAATGCCAGCCGGAACGCCGCCATGACATGTTGCTCGACAAGGTCGGCGCGCTGGCCGCCGCGGCGATGGGCCTGCCGCCCACGGAGTCGCTCGATCCCTCGACCGGCTTCTTCCAACTCGGCATGGACTCGCTGATGAGCGTCGCGCTTCAGCGGGCGTTGTCAGACAGCCTTGGCGAGTTCCTGCCAACGTCTGTCGTCTTCGACTACCCGACCGTTTACAGCCTCACGGACTATCTCGCCACCACGCTTCCCGAGCTCATCGAACCGGACGGCCAGCGATCCGCCGACGTCCACGACGAACTTTGCGAGGCCGAGCTATTGCAAGTATTAGCCGAAAGAATGAGACACATACCATGACCACTTCCACGCCGGACCGCCGGACGATCATCACCGAGGCACTGCAGAAGATCGATGAACTCAGCGCGCGCCTGGAGATCGCCGAAAAGTCCAGCACCGAACCGATCGCGGTGGTCGGAATGGGGTGCCGGTTCCCGGGCGGGGTGAACAACCCGGAACAGTACTGGGATTTCTTGCGTGCCGGTGCAAGCGGTATCGTGCCCGTTCCCGCCGAACGGTGGGATGCCGAGGCCCTCTACAGCGACGACCACAACGTGCCCGGGACG
Organism: uncultured Actinomycetota bacterium; assembly: GCA_963814505.1. Taxonomy (GTDB): domain Bacteria; phylum Actinomycetota; class Actinomycetes; order Mycobacteriales; family Mycobacteriaceae; genus Mycobacterium. Next base: position 28,856 of record CAWFDM010000025.1, on the reverse strand, counting down.
ATCTGCAATCGGGAAGGCGGCTTCCTGACCTCTTGGCAGCCGGCTGAGTTCGATGCCGAGTTCTTCACGATCTCCCCACGCGAGGCCGCGGCGATGGACCCGCAACAGCGGTTGTTCATCGAGGTCGCCTGGGAAGCGTTGGAGGACGCGGGCATCCCGCCGCACAGCATTCGCGGGACGCAAACCTCGGTGTTCGTCGGCATCAGCGGTTGCGACTACCTGCTCACGCTGACGCGCGGGATTCTGTTGGAAGATCTCGACCCCTACATGGCAAGCGGAACTTTGTCGAGCTTTGCCGCCGGGCGGTTGTCGTATTTGCTCGGGGCTCAGGGACCCTCCGTTGCCATCGACACCGCCTGCTCTTCGTCGTTGGTGGCGGCGCACCTGGCATGTCAGAGCCTGCGCCGGCGGGAAAGCGACATGGCGGTGGTCGGTGGAACCCAGGTGTTGCTCAGCCCGGGACCCAACATCACATTCTCCCGATGGGGGATGCTGGCACCGGACGGGCGATGCAAAACCTTCGATGACGCCGCCGATGGCTACGTGCGCGGTGAGGGCTGTGGCGTAGTGGTACTCAAGCGGTTGGATGACGCGCAGCGCGATGGTGACCGCATTCTTGCCGTGTTGCGCGGTTCGGCGGTCAACCAGGATGGCGCCAGCAGTGGAGTGACCGTTCCGAACGGGCCGGCGCAACAGGCGGTGCTGCGCACCACGTTGGCGTCGGCCAGGTTGAAGCCTGCCGACATCGACTACGTCGAGACCCACGGAACGGGTACTCCGCTGGGTGATCCGATCGAACTCGACTCGCTGGCCAAGGTTTTCAGCGATCGGGAGAGTTCCGCGCCGTTGGTGGTCGGCTCGGTGAAAACCAATGTCGGTCATTTGGAAGTGGCATCCGGTATCGCCGGGTTCATCAAGACCGTGCTCGCCATCCGCAACGGTTACATTCCGAAGCACCTCAACTTCAACGAGCTCACGTCGCGCGCCAGTGAGGCCGCCGGTCGGCTAAAGGTCGCGTCCGAGGGCATGGAATGGCCGAACACCGGTCGACCTCGCCGAGCGGGGGTGTCATCCTTCGGCATCAGCGGGACGAATGCGCACGTGGTGGTCGAGCAGGCTCCGGATCCGGCTCCGTTGTCCGCGGCGCACCCGGCGCCGGCGGTGTCGACGCTGGTGGTGTCGGGTAAGAGCCCGCAGCGGGTGGCCGCGACGGCGTCGGTGTTGGCCGATTGGATGGAGGGCCCCGGCGCCGAGGTGGCGCTGGCTGAGGTGGCGAACACGCTCAACCACCACCGGAGCCAGTACGCCAAGTTCGGCACGGTGGTTGCCCGCGACCGCGAGCACGCGGTGGAAGGGTTGCGCGCACTGGCGGCCGACCAACCCGGGGCCGGCGTAGTGGGCTGCCATGAGGGCCGGTGCGCGCCGGGCACGGTGTTCGTCTACTCGGGTCGGGGCTCGCAGTGGGCCGGGATGGGACGCCAGCTGCTGGCCGACGAGCCGGCGTTCGCCGAGGCCATCGCCGAGCTCGAGCCAGACTTCTTGGCCCAGGCCGGGTTCTCGCTGCACGACGTGATCGCGAACGGTAAAGAGCTGGAAGGCATCGAGCAGATCCAGCTGGGAATCACCGGGATGCAGCTGGCGCTGACCGCGCTATGGCGCTCCTACGGGGTGCAACCCGATCTGGTAATCGGCCACTCGATGGGCGAAGTGGCCGCCGCGGTGGTCTCTGGGGCGCTCACCCCGGCCCAAGGGTTGCGCATCACCGCCACCCGGTCACGGCTGATGGCGCCGCTATCCGGCAAGGGCGCGATGGCGCTGCTCGAGCTCGACACCACCGAGACCGAGGCGCTGATCGCCGACTACCCGCAAGTGACATTGGGCATCTATAACTCGCCGCGCCAAACCGTGATCGCGGGACCGACGGAGCAGATCGACGCCCTCATCGACACGGTGCGCGCGCAGGAGCGCTTCGCGAACCGGGTCAACATCGAAGTGGCCCCGCACAATCCGGCCATGGATTCGCTGCAACCCCAGATGCGTTCGGAGTTGGCTGATCTCACCCCGCGGCCACCGACCATTCCGATCATCTCCACCACCTACGAAGACCTGGACACCCGCCCGGTTTTCGATGCCGAGCATTGGGCCACCAACATGCGCAACCCGGTGCGCTTCCGGCAGGCCATCGAGGCCGCCGGCGCCGATCATCACACCTTCATCGAAATCAGCGCTCACCCATTGTTGACCCAGGCCATCGGCGAAACCCTGGCCGAGCAGCACCATCACAGCATCGGCACGCTGCGACGCGACAAGGACGACACCCTCACCTTCCACACCAACCTCAACAGCGCTCACACCAACCAACCACCACGCACCCCGCACCGCGCCGGACCACACTCCGTCCTGCCCACCACTCCCTGGCAGCACGCCCGTCACTGGATCGACACGACGACGTCCGCGCACCATAGCGCGGACACCCACCCGCTGCTTGGCATCGGCGTCACCGATCCCACCAACGGCACCAGGGTATGGCAATCCGAACTCGATCCAGATTTGTTGTGGCTCGGGGATCATGTCATCGACGATCTCTGCGTGCTGCCGGGGGCGGCCTACGCCGAGGTGGCGCTGGCGGCAGCAACGGACGCATTCGGGGCCATACAAGAGGGCGCTGAAGATCGGCCGTGGATGCTCCGCGAAGTCAGTCTTCACCAGGTGATGCACGTGGCCCCCGGCACTGTTTTCGTCACCACGCTCACCGGCGACGAGGAACTGTGCCGGGTCGAAATGCGTACCCGCACTGCGTCTTCCGGATGGATCAAACACGCCACCGCCACGGTCGCGCGCGCCAATCCGTCGGATCGCGAGGTGGCGGCGCCGACATTTGACGACCCAATTGCTGAAATCGATCCCGCCGCCCTGTATCGGGGGCTGCGCGCCAGCGGCCAACAACACGGGGAAGCGTTTCGCGGAATCGTCGGGCTCAAGGTATCGCAGTCTGGTGCCGCCCGCGCCGATGTGGAGCTGCCTGCTACGGCAAAGACCAATGCCCGCAAATTCCTGATGCACCCGGTGATGATGGATATCGCGTTGCAGACCCTGGGCGCCACCAAGCTGGCTACCGAACTGGCCGAAGGACAGACCGAGCAGCAGATAGTGCTCCCGGTTCGTTTCGGCGGTGTCCACGTATACGGCGACATCACCAACGGTGTCTGCGCGGTGGGCTCACTCACGGTGACCGACACTCAAGTTAGCGGCCAGGTCGTCCTGACTGACTCCGACGACCAAGTGCTCTTGAAAATCGACGAAGTCGAGATGGCGGTGGTCGGATCACGTTCCGGCGCAACGGAACTCACCAGCCGGTTGTTCGCGTTGGAATGGGAGCCGGTATCCCTCGAGCCGGTATCCGTCGAGGATGGGGACATCACCATCGGAAGCCTGCTCTTGGTTGGGGACTTGGTTGGTGACTTGGTTGGTGACGCAGCCGCCGGCGACCCGCTGCTGCCGGCGCTGCAGTCGTCGCTTCGTCAGCAAATCTCCAACGCCGAGCTGGTGTCCCCGAACGACAAAGAGGCGCTGCGCGAGGCGATCACCCGAAGCGATATCGAGTGGGACGGCATCGTCGTCGTCTGTCCGTCCCGAACCGTCGACGAGGCCCAGCCGGATCAGGCGCAGGTGGACTTGCCGCGGGAACGGACATTGCTCATCGCCGACATCGTCAAGACCGTGACGCACATGGGTGCCCGGAACAGCCCGCGGCTGTGGATCGTCACTCGCGGCGCGCAGCAACTCGATCCCGGTGCCCCAGTCACCCTGGCGCAGACCCAGCTTCGCGGAATCACGCGGGTGCTGGCATTCGAGCATCCGGAACTGAAGACCACGATCGTCGACATCGACCCGGACGGCACCGACTCACTCGCCGCCCTGACCAAGGAGTTGCTCGCCGGTTCCGGCGACGATGAGGTCGCCTTGCGCGAGGAACAACGATATGTGAACAGGCTGGTGCCAGCGCCCACCACGGCAACCGGCGAGCTGACCGTCGAAGCCCGGCCCACGGTCGTGAACCTCGATGGCCTCGATGGCCAAGGCGCGGTGCGGTTGCAGATCGATCAACCCGGACGGTTGGACTCGCTGACCGTGCACGAGGTCAAGCGGATTCGCCCGGCGGCGGGCCAGGTCGAGGTACGCATCGCGGCCGCCGGACTCAACTTCGCCGACGTGCTCAAGGCCATGGGAATCTACCCGGGAACCGACGGTCCCCCGGTGATCGGTGGCGAGTGTGTCGGTCGCGTGACGGCCGTCGGTGACGATGTTGACTCCGTGGAGGTCGGGCAGCGCGTCATCGCCTTCGGTCCCGGCACCTTCGGCTCGCACGTGACAACCCTCGCCGACCTGGTGGTGCCCATCTCCGACGAACTTTCCGACGGCGAGGCGGCCGCGTTCGGCATCGCCTACCTGACCGCCTGGGAGGCACTGTGCGTGGTGGGGCGGGTAGCCCCCGGCGAACGCGTGCTCATCCATTCCGCCACCGGCGGTGTGGGACTGGCGGCGATTTCGATCGCCAAGTGGATCGGCGCCCGCATCTTCACCACGGCCGGCTCGGATGACAAACGCGAAATGCTGGCCGGGCTTGGCGTGGAGTACATCGGCGACTCGAGAACCGTGGAGTTCGCCGACGAAATCCTCGAAGTCACCAACGGCTACGGTGTGGACCTGATTCTCAATTCGCTGCCCGGCGAAGCGATTCAGCGCGGGGTGCGCATTCTTGCCCCCGGTGGGCGGTTTGTCGAAATCGGCAAGAAGGACATCTACGCCAACGCCAACTTGGGGCTGGCCGCGCTGGCCAGGAGCGCCTCCTTCACCGTCGTGGACCTCGACCTGAACCTGCGGGTGCAGCCGGCACGGAATCGCCGCATGCTCCAAGAAATTCTCGCGCATGTGTCCGCGGGCGACCTGCAGGTACCCCCGGTCACCGAGTACAGCCTCGACAACGCATTCGACGCATTCCGGATCATGGCGTCCGGCAAGCACACCGGCAAGATCGTCATCACGACACCGGCCGGCGGCAGCATCGACGCGGTCGCGTCGCAGCCACCGCTGGTGTGCGAGGACGGCGGCTACCTCATCGTCGGCGGCATGGGCGGTCTCGGTTTCGTGATTACCCAGTGGCTGGTGCACCAGGGCGCGGGAATGGTTGTCCTCAACGGGCGTTCGGCGCCCAGCGACGAGGTTCGGGCGGCAATCGCGGACATGAACGGCGCGGGTCACCGAGTCGAGGTGGTCATCGGGGACATCACGGATCCCGACACCGCCGGCCGCATGGTGGCAGCGGTCGAGCAAAGCGGCTTCCGGGTGGCCGGAGTCATGCACAGTGCCATGGTGCTGGCCGACGAGATCGTGCTGAACCTGTCGGAGTCCGCCGCGAGCCGGGTATTCGACCCGAAGGTCACCGGCGCCTGGCGACTGCATCAAGCCACCGCGCACTTGAACGTCGACTGGTGGGTTGTATTTTCCTCGGTCGCTTCATTTCTCGGCTCGGCCGGCCAGGGGTCGTACGCCGCCGCGAACTCGTGGCTCGACGGGCTGGTCGCCCACCGGCGCTCCCTTGGGCTTCCCGCCGTCGGGATCAGCTGGGGCCCATGGGCCGAGGTTGGCCGCGCCCAGTTCCTGGCCGACCTGGGCGTCGCGATGCTCACGGTCGAGCAGGGGCTGTCGGCGTTGCAGACGGTGCTCGGCGCCGATCGGGCACGCGTCGGTGTGTTCCCCCTCGACGCCCGGCAGTGGTTCCAGTCATTTCCCGCCGTCGCGGGCTCGTCACTGTTCGCGAAACTGCAGGACTCGACAACCCTGAAAAACGGGGAGCGGCGCGGCGGCGGGCAGATCCGGGCGGAATTGGAAGCTCTCGACGCGTCCGAACGCCCAGGTCGCATCGCATCGGCAATCGCCGACGAGATTCGAGGGGTGCTGCGCTCGACCGAACCGATCGACCACGACCGGCCGATGGAGACGCTTGGTCTGGACTCGCTGATGGCCCTCGAACTGCGCAACAGGCTGGAGACGAGCCTGGGCATGACGTTGCCGGTCACGCTGGTGTGGGCATACCCGACGATCACCGATCTCGCGGGTGCACTGTACGAACGGATGGACTTCGCGCAGCCCAGCGACGCACCGAAGACCTCCCCGGAGACCACTGCCGAACCGGAACTGTCCGACGAGGAAATGGAATTGCTCTCCGATCTGGTCGACGCCAGCGAACTGCAGGTGGCGACGGAAGGCGCCGACTCGTGACAAGCCTGGCCGAACGCGCGGCCCAACTGTCGCCGAACGCACGAGCTGCCCTTGCGCGCGAGCTCGTGCGTGCGGGGACTCCGTTCCCCACCGACATTGCGGAGCCGGTGGCGGTGGTCGGGATCGGTTGCCGGTTGCCGGGGGAGGTCTTCGGGCCGGACAGTTTCTGGCAGTTGCTGGTCGAGGGTCGGGACGCGATCGGCAAGGTGCCGGCAAATCGGTGGGATGCGGACGCGCTCTACGACCCCGATCCAACGGCGCCGGGGCGGATGACGACGAAATGGGGTGGTTTCGTCACCGACCCGGCCGGTTTCGACGCCGACTTCTTCGGCATCACGCCTCGCGAGGCCATGGCGATGGATCCCCAGCATCGGATACTGCTCGAGGTTGCCTGCGAAGCGCTCGAGCACGCCGGCATTCCGCCCGATTCCCTCAACGGGACCCAGACCGGCGTGATGATCGGGTTGATGCTGTGGGACTACACCATGAGCAACGACAGCCGAAAGGAGATTGACGCCTACACGGCCACCGGAATGCCGCACTCAGCGGCGGCGGGGCGGATCTCGTATCTGTTGGGACTGCGCGGCCCCGCGGTGGCCGTGGACACCGCGTGCTCGTCGTCGCTGGTGGCAGTCCACTTGGCATGTCAGAGCCTGCGGCTTAGGGAGAGCGACCTGGCGCTGGCGGGCGGGATACAGCTCAACTTGGTACCGGCCACCAGCATCGCGATGTCCAAGTGGGCCGCGCTCTCGCCGACTGGTCGGTGCAAGAGCTTCGATGCCGGGGCGGACGGGTACGTGCGCGGCGACGGCTGCGGTGTGGTGGTGCTCAAGCGGCTGGCCGACGCGGTCCGAGACGGCGACCGGGTGCTGGCGGTGGTCCGCGGTTCGGCGATCAACCAAGACGGCCGGTCCAACGGCATGACCGCCCCGAACGCGTTGGCGCAGCGGGAAGTGATCACTGCGGCGCTGCGCATGGCGGATGTCAAAGCGGACAGCGTGAATTACGTCGAGACCCACGGCACCGGAACGCCGTTGGGGGATCCGATTGAGTTCGAGGCGTTGTCGACCACCTACGGCCGCGGCGATGGCGCGTGTGCGCTGGGTTCGGTGAAGACCAACATCGGTCATCTGGAGGCAGCCGCCGGCATCACCGGCTTCATCAAGGCGGTGCTTTCGGTGGGACACGGCCAGGTGCCACCGAATCTGCACTTCACTCGCTGGAACCCGGCGATCGACGCGTCGTCAACCCGGCTTTTCGTCCCGACCGAGAACAGCCCGTGGCCAGGTGGCAGCGGCGTGCGCCGGGCCGCGGTGTCGTCGTTCGGGTTCACCGGCACTAACGCGCATGCGGTGATCGAGCAGGCTCCGCAGCTGGCTAATGCAACTAAGGCACCGCAGGAAGGGCCGAGCCCGGCGGTGAGCACCTTGGTGGTGTCAGGCAAGACGCCACAACGCGTCGCTTCGACGGCCGCGGTGCTGGCCGAATGGATGCAGGGCCCCGGCGCGGCGGTGCCGCTGGCCGATGTGGCGCACACGCTGAAGCATCACCGGGCCCGTTATCGCCAAGTAGGCGCGGTGGTCGCGCGCGATCGCACGCAGGCGGTGGCGGGGTTGCAGGCACTGGCGGCCGGCCGGCCCGGGCCCGGCGTAGTGGGTTGCCATCCGGGTTCGCGCGGCGCCGGCACGGTGTTCGTGTACTCGGGGCAAGGATCGCAGTGGGCCGGGATGGGCCGCCAGCTGTTGGCCGATGAGCCGGCATTCGCCGCCGCGATCGCCGAGCTGGAGCCGGACTTCGTTGCGCAGACCGGTTTTTCGCTGCAGCAGGTGATCGCCAGCGGTGAAGAGGTGGTCGGCATCGACCGGATCCAGCCGGCGTTGGTGGGCCTGCAGTTGGCGCTCACAGCGATGTGGCGGTCCTACGGGGTGACACCGGATGCGGTGATTGGGCATTCGATGGGTGAGGTGCCGGCTGCGGTCGTCGCCGGGGCGTTGACGGCGGCCGAGGGGTTGCGGGTGATCGCCACCCGGTCGCGGTTGATGGCGCGGCTGGCCGGTCAGGGCGCGATGGCGCTGTTGGAGCTCGATGCCGAGGCCGCCGAGGCGCTGATCGCCGATTATCCGCAAGTGACGCTGGCGGTGCATGCCTCACCGGGCCAATCGGTGATCGCCGGCCCGCCGGAGTCGGTGGATGCCGTGATCGAGGCGGTGGCCGCGCAGAACCGGTTGGCGCGGCGCATCGACGTCGACGTGGCCTCCCATCACCCCATCGTCGACCCGGTGCTGCCGGAGTTGCGCTCGGCGTTAGCCGATTTGGCGCCTCAGCGGCCGTCCATTCCGATGATCTCCACAACCTGCGAGCACCCCCAGCCGGTGTTGGACGCCGACTACTGGGCGGCCAACCTGCGTAACCCGGTGCGGTTTCACCAGGCCATCGCCGCTGCCGGCGTCGGCCACCGCAGCTTCATCGAGATCAGCCCGCACCCCGTGCTGACCTACGCGATCACCGACACCCTGGGCCAGACAGCCAGTCACCTCATCACATCGGCGATGAGCAGGGACACCGACCAGACCCTGTTCTTCCATACCCAACTCGCCGCGGTGGGGAGGTCCGCCGCCACCAATGGCCGGCCTGCCAACCTCCCAACCACACCGTGGCACCATGAGCGATTTTGGGCCCCTGATCAATCGGCCGTGTGGCACTCGCCCGACACACACCCGCTGCTGGGCACGCACATCGAGATGCCGTCCGGCCGCGACCACGTGTGGCAGGCAAATGTGGGAACCCGGGCGCACCCCTGGTTGGCCGACCACAAGGTGCATAGCCAGCCCATCATGCCGGCCGCCGGGTTTGTCGAGATCGCCCTGGCCGCCAGCAGCGAAGCGCTCGGCCTGCCCGTTGACGGCATAGTGGTCCGCCAGCTCGAGGTCGAGCAGATGCTTCCCCTCGACGGCGACACCCAGATAACGACGCAGTTGACTCGTGGCGCGGACGACAAGACCCGGGTGGAGGTCCATTCCCGGTCCGCTACCGGCGGCTGGATCCGGCATGCCACCGCCAAGGTGGAAGCCTCGCCGTCCGACTCGCCGTCCAACCCAGCCCCCGATCGGCACCCATCGGCGATTCGCCCGGGCGAGACTACCGTCGCGCCGGGTGATTTCTATGGCGTGCTGCGCCAGACCGGTCAACACCACGGGCCCGCCTTTGCGGCATTGACCTCAATCGCGCGTCTGCCCGATGGCACCGCGGAAACCGAGATCACCGTTCCTGACGCGGCTCCCAAGCATTCCGGGTACCGAATCCACCCCGTTCTCTTGGACGCGGCCCTGCAAAGCCTGGGCGTGGCGATGCCCGACGATGTGGTCACCGAATCAGGCACCTACCTGCCGTTGTCGTTCGAGACCATCCGGGTGTTCGGCAACGTCGGCCGGCAGGCCAGGTGTCGTGCCCAGCTGGCCAGTTTCGACCAGGGCGGAGCCGGGAAGCTCGGCAGGATCGTGTTGACGGACGACGCGGGGAATGTGACCGCCGAAATCGACGGCATCTACCTGCGGCGCGTCGAGCACCGCTCGGTGCCGCTGCCACTCTCCCAGAAGATCTTCGATACCACCTGGGTGGAAAGCCCGCTCCCTGCCGAAGCAGGGTCTGCCGTCGAGGGTGCGGCGCCGGGAAGTTGGCTCGTGCTCGCCGAGGCCGACGCCAAGCCGGCGGCCGACGAGTTCGCCGCCCAGTGGCAGTCGCCGGCGCGGCGCGTGAACACCGCCAACCTCGAGGACGAACCCGGCGTGCTCGCCGCCTTCGCGGAAACGGCGGGGGATGCCGAGCGCCCACCCGCCGGTGTGGTGGTTTTCCTCGGGGGCGGCACCGGGCTGGATGACGGCATGACGCGGGCCCGCGACACGGTCTGGTCGATCACGGCGGCCATTCGCGCGATCGTCGGAGGCTGGCACGGCCGGTCTCCGCGGCTGTGGTTGGTCAGCCGCGGCGGACTCGCGGTCGGCGAGACCGAGCCGGGAGCCCCCGCGGTCGCCGCGTTGAGGGGCCTGGTGCGAGTGCTCACCTACGAGAACCCGGAGCTGCACACGGCGCTCGTCGACCTGGATCCCGCCGATGACGGGTTCGCCGCGCTGAGCGCGGAACTGCAATCACCTGGTGTCGACGACGTGATCGCCTGGCGCGGCGCACGCCGCACCGTCGAGCGGCTGTCGCGCGCCACACTGGGCGCACCGAAGCAGGCCCTCCACGGCGAGATGGTCGTCCGCCCCGGGGCTTCGTACATCATCACCGGAGGCCTGGGCGGTCTCGGCCTGGTCGTCGCCCGATGGCTCGTCGACAGCGGCGCCGGCCGCGTCGTGCTCAACGGCCGCAGCGAGCCCTCGGACGAACAGCTCATGGCTTTGGCCGAACTGCAGGCCAGGGCCGAGGTCGCGATTGTTCGGGGTGATGTGGCATCCCCGGGCATAGCGGAAAGCCTCGTCGAGGCGGCCGAGGAAGGCGGCGGTGAGTTGCGCGGCATCGTGCACGCTGCCGCGGTGCTCGACGACAGCCTGCTGTTCAACATGACCAGGGAAAGTCTGGAGCGGGTTTGGGCTCCCAAGGCCGCCGGAGCGCTGCGTATGCACCACGCGAGCGTCACCCGTGAGCTGGACTGGTGGCTGGGATTCTCTTCTGTCGCTTCGCTGCTGGGCTTCCCGGGGCAAACCGCGTACGCGTGCGCGAGCGCCTGGCTCGATGCCCTGGTCGCGTGGCGCAGGGCGGCCGGCCTGCCGGCCGCCGTGATCAACTGGGGGCAGTGGTCGGAGGTGGGCATTGCCCGCTCGTTGAATGTCGGAGTTCTCGATCCGATCACGCCGGCCGAAGGGATGGAGGCGCTGGAGGCGCTGCTGGCCACCGACCGCTACCACACCGGCGTCGCACGGTTGCGTCCCGACCGTGCGCTGCTCGCGTTCCCCGAGATCCACAGCATCGGCTACTTCACACAGGTGGTCGAAGAGCTCGACAGCGCGGGCGACGCCGGCGACTGGCCCGGTCCCGACGCGCTTTCCGGCCTCGAACCCGCTGAGGCTGCGAGCATCGTGACGGACCGGTTGTGTGCGCGTATCGCAGCCATCATGGGCTACGCCGACCAATCGGCCGTCGACCCGACCATGCCATTGACTGAGCTGGGGATGGACTCACTGATGGCGGTGCGGATCCGCAACACCTCCCGCGCGGATTTCGGCGTGGAGCCAGCCGTGGCGCTGCTCTTGCAGGGCGCGTCGGCGCAAGGCCTCGCCACCGATCTGCTGCAGCAGCTCGGCCTGAACGACCACGAGCAGCAGAAGCTCGGGCAACTTGACAACGTCCGCGACCGCGCCCAGCAGCGCGCGGCGGCGCGACACGGAGCCGCGATGCGGCGGAAAGCGGGGCAACCCACGTGAACATGAACTCGAATTCGTTGCCTGACAACGCGATCGCGGTTGTCGGCATGGCCGGCCGATTCCCCGGCGCCAACTCTGTGTCGGCCTTCTGGGACAATTTGCGGAACGGCGTGGAGTCGATCGTCACCCTGTCGGAACAGCAGCTTCGCGACAACGGGGTCAGTGAGAAGACGCTGGCTGATCCGGCGTATGTGCGCCGCGCACCGCTTGTCGACGGGATCGACGAGTTCGACGCCGACTTCTTCGGGTTCGCGCCACAGGTCGCACGGGTGCTGGATCCACAACACCGGATGTTCATTCAGTGCGCGTGGCATGCGCTGGAGGATGCGGGATGTGACCCCGACCGGTTCGACGGCTCGATCGGCGTATACGGAACGAGCTCCCCCAGCGGCTATCTGCTACACAACCTGCTCTCGCACCGCGACCCGAACGTCGTCTTGGCTGAGGGACTCAATTTCGACCAGTTCAGCCTGTTCCTGCAGAACGACAAGGACTTTCTGGCAACGCGGGTGTCGCATCAGTTCAACCTCCGCGGCCCGAGTATCGCGGTCCAAACGGCGTGCTCGTCGTCGCTGGTTGCGATCCATCTGGCCTGCCTGAGCCTGCTGAGCGGCGAGTGCGACATGGCACTGGCCGGTGCGTCCTCGCTGAGTATCCCCCACCGTGTCGGTTACTGGAATTCACCGGGATCGATGGTGTCGGCGGTCGGCCATTGCCGGCCCTTCGACGTACGATCCGACGGGACGGTCTTCGGTAGCGGAGTCGCGATGGTGGCCCTTAAGCCGTTGCAAGCCGCCATCGACGCCGGTGACCGGATTCACGCCGTCATCCGCGGGTCGGCGATCAACAATGACGGATCCATGAAAATGGGTTACGCAGCGCCCAATCCGGTCGCTCAGGCCGATGTCATCGCCGAGGCGCATGCGGTGGCGGGCATCGATTCGTCGACGGTGAGCTATGTCGAGTGCCACGGAACCGGCACCCCACTCGGAGATCCCATCGAAATCCAAGGACTGCGAACCGCATTCGGGGTGTCCGACGCGACCCGTGCGGCTCCTTGTGTGTTGGGGTCGGTCAAGTCGAATATCGGCCACCTGGAAGTCGCCGCCGGCGTCGCGGCTCTGATCAAAACGATTCTTTGCCTGAAGAACAAGGCGATTCCCGCGACGCTGCACTTCACCAGCCCGAACCCGGAGCTGCGTCTCGAGCAAAGTCCGTTCGTCGTACAAAGCGCGTACGGCCCATGGGAGTGGGACGGAGTTCGTCGGGCCGGGGTGAGCTCGTTCGGCGTGGGAGGCACCAACGCCCATGTCGTCGTCGAGGAAGCACCGGAGGTGCCGGCACACGCCGAGCCGACCGGCCCCCAGGTGCTCCTGCTGTCAGCCAAGACGAAAAAGGCGCTGGCCGAGGCGCGGACCGCGTTAGCCACCGCGCTGGACAATGGAGAAGACCTGGATCTGTCCGACGTCGCCTTCACTCTTACCGGACGCCGCAAGCAAAGTGTCACGATGGCCGCTGTCGTCCACGACCGGGAGCAAGCGGTCACCTTGCTGCGGGCGGACGAGCACGACAATGTCTTCGTTGGCGAATCCGCAACGGCGGGTACCGAAGCCACGTCAGCCTCGGACCGCGTCATTTTCCTGTTTCCCGGGCAGGGCGCTCAGCACGTCGGAATGGCGAAGGGGCTTTACGACACCGAGCCCGTTTTCGCCGAGCACTTCGACGCCTGCGCCAAGGGATTCCGCGCCGAGCTGGGCAGCGATCTATATGCCGACGTATTTGATGGGAACACAACGGATTTGGATCGCATAGACCGTTCGCAACCGGCGCTGTTCTCGGTCGAATACGCGCTCGCGAAGTTGGTCGAAAGCCATGGCGTGCGCGCCAGTGCACATATCGGATACAGCACCGGCGAATACATCGCAGCCACGCTGGCCGGGGTTTTCGACCTCGAGACGGCGATCAAAACGGTTTCCCTGCGTGCCCGACTGATGCATGAGTCGGCGCCGGGAGCCATGGTCGCGGTGTCGGCGGGCCCCGATGACATCGCCACGCAACTCACCGAGGACCTCTTCAAGGGAGTGGAGCTGTCCGCGGTGAACGATCCGGGTAGCTGCGTAGTCGCCGGGCCGCAGGACCAGATTCGCGCCTTCACCCAACGCCTTACCGAGGATGGGATAGCCGTCCGACGAGTGCGTGCAACCCATGCGTTTCATTCCAGCTCGATGGATCCCATGCTGGGCGAATTCGAAGAGTTCATGTCGCGTCAGGAACTGCGCGCTCCCCAGACGCCGCTGCTCAGCAACCTCACCGGAACCTGGATGTCGGCCGAGCAGGCAACCGATCCGGCCACCTGGGCGCGCCAAATCAGTTCCACGATAAGGTTCTCCGACGAACTCGATGTGGTGCTGAGCGATCCGGGGAGAATCCTGATCGAGGTCGGTCCCGGAGGCAGCCTCACCGGTTCGGCGATACGACACCCCAAGTGGTCACCCGGGCACCGCGCCATCCGGCTCATGCGACACCCCGTTCAAAGCGCCGATGACCGCGACATTTTCCTGCGCGCTCTCGGCGAACTCTGGTGGGCCGGAGTCGAGATTGACTGGACGCCGCTGCGCCCGGCACGGCCCCGCATCGTGTCGTTGCCCGGTTATCCGTTCGAGCGCCAACGGCATTGGATCGACCCGAAGCCCACCGTCTGGACGAACATTCCCGCCCCGAGCAACCTTTCATCGCTCGCCGCTGGGGCCGGTTCCGGGGCCGGCTCTGGGGAAGTTGCCGCCACCGTCGATGTGGCGCGCAACGGGCAGTCACTGACCGAGGCCGCGTTGCACCGCATCTGGGCGCAGCACATCGGTGTCGACTCAATCGATCGAAACGCCAATTTCTTTGACCTCGGCGGCGATTCCCTGATCGCGATCATGATCGCGATGAGCGCCGCCAACGAAGGTATGGCGATCACGCCGCAGGATCTGTACGAATATCCGACTTTGGCGCAGCTGGCCGCCGCCGTCGATGCCTCATTTGCGGCAAGCGGATTGGCGAAACCCCCTGCGGCTGATGCTAATTCCGCAGTTCCGCCGAACATCGCGCACTTCCTTGAGCGAGGGTTGCGCGACACTGGTCGTTGGCGCGTCCCGCTGATCCTGCGGCTGGACCCCAAGGTAACTACCGAAGATATTCGGGCAGTGCTGACCGCGGTGGTCAACCACCACGACGCGTTGCGCCTAAACCTCGTCGACAAAGCCGGTATGTGGGAGCAACACATCGCGCCACCTGGAGAATTCACCCGGCTCTTGACCCGGTCGCTTCCCGATGCTGTAGCTTCCGAAAGCCCGGAGGAGCGCGCCGCGGTGTCAGACATCCTGGCCGAACACCTTGCCGATCCGGGGGCCGATCAGGGTGCAGGCGAGGATGTTTCGGACTTCTCGGACTTCTCGACCGCGCCGCTGACTGCCGTGCATATCACTGCCGCTCACGGCGGTCCGCAGTACCTGGGTCTTGGCCTGCACGAAACGGTCGCCGACGACACATCGCGCCAAATTCTTGGTACCGACATCCTCACCGCATTCGGGCAACGGCTGGAAGGCGAGGACATCACGCTGGAGCCGGCCACTACCGGCTGGGGTGAGTGGTCGCTGCGATGCGCCGGCCTCGCGACGCATCCAGCGGCGCTGGGCACCCGCGCCTTCTGGATCGAGAATGCAAGCAAGGCGACTTTGTGGCTGGCCGATGCCCTCCCTAATTCAGAGGTCACGCAGCCTCCCGGTGCCGACGATCTGACCAGGTTGTCGAGCACGCTAGGCGCCAGCGAGACAATTGCGCTAGATGAGGCTCGGCGCAGGTTACGACGGTCAATTCATGACATCATCCTGGCCGCACTGGGCCGAACGATAGCCCAGACGGTCGGTGACGGTGTGGTCGCCGTAGAGCTCGAGGGCGAGGGGCGGTCGGTGCTGCGACCGGACATCGACCTGCACCGAACCGTCGGCTGGTTCACGACGTACTATCCGGTTCTGCTGACGTGCGCGAACACACGAGGTACCGATCCGATTCAGCAGATAGACGCCGTCCACAACACGCTCAAATCCGTTCCGCACCACGGGATTGGATACGGGCTATTGCGGCATCTGTACGCACCGACCGCACATGTCCTGGGTGCGCAGCGCACACCCGACGTCCACTTCCGGTATGCGGGTGTGCTCCCCGTGCCGCCACCCAGCGATGCGCCGGCGCAGTTTGACTCCGATACCGCATTGCTGGTGCATCAGACAATCCCCGGGCTGGGTCATCCCCTCGAACTTCGGGCGTACCGGTCCGCCGGTTCACTGCATCTCGATTGGTGGTATGACACCCGTCGGATCCCCGGCACAACGGTAGAAGCGCTGAAGCACAGCTTCCCGATCGTGCTGAACGAGCTGGTCGAGGAGGCCATCGCCGCGGAGCGCGACCGGAGCGAAATGGCCGGGGAAACCCAAGAGGGCGCCCTGGTGGACCTGTCCAGCCTTGACCATGACTGAGCGAGGATCAAAGACAATGACTGAGCAAGAATCCAAGGAGAGTCAAATGCACAACGGTTATCCCACTACCGATAAAGCCGTGGTAGTTCAAGGGGTTTGCAAGAAGTTCGGCAGGGTTGTGGCCCTGGATGACGTGAGTTTCGACGTAAACTACGGTGAAGTGATTGGTCTGCTTGGCCCGAACGGCGCGGGCAAGACGACCATCGTGGACATCATGTCGACGTTGAGCCGGCCGGATCGCGGCTCCGCGACTGTAGCCGGCTACGATGTCGTTTCCCAGCCGGCTGGTGTGCGCCGCTCGATCATGCTCACCGGACAGCAGGTGGCTGTGGATGACCTGCTTTCCGGTCGGCAGAACTTGGTGATGTTCGGTCGGCTTTACGGGCTGAGCAAGTCCGCGGCACGTGAACGGGCGGAGGTACTGCTCGAGCAATTCGACCTCATGCATGCCGCCAGGCGGCGGGTGAGCACGTACTCGGGCGGCATGCGTCGCCGCATAGACATCGCCTGCGGATTGATGGTGCAACCCCGGGTGGCCTTCTTGGACGAGCCAACCAACGGGCTAGACCCGAGGAGTCGGCAAGCTATTTGGGATCTGATCGCCAACTTCAAGAAGTTGGGCATCGCCACGCTGTTGACCACACAGTATCTTGAGGAGGCGGATGCACTCAGTGACCGGATCGTCCTGATCGATCACGGCAAGGTCATCGCGGAGGGCACCGCGAATGAACTCAAGCAGCGCGCTGGCGCCAGTTACTGCGAAATAGTGCCGCGGGATCTCAACGACCTGGGCGCCATCGTCACGGCGCTCGGTTCGCTGTTGCCCGAGCACAGTCGGGGCATGCTGACTCCCGAATCGGACCGCATATCTATGCCGGTGCCGGATGGCACCCGCACGCTCCTCGAAGCCGTGTCGCGGATCGACGCGGCGAATATCGAGCTGGCCGAAATTGCGCTGCGCCGGCCGTCGCTCGATGACGTATTCCTATCCATGACAGCGGAGCCCGGCGAGTCCCGCACGCCAATTCACCTGGCGTTGGGGATGGAGGCCGTGCGATGAGCGCCACTGCCGAGGTCCCGATCCTCGAGATGCCACGCACACCCGTGGAGCGGCCACGCCCGTCGATGCTTAGTCAATGGTGGGTGCTCACAGTACGCTTCATCACACCGAGCTTGCTCGACGGCGAGCTGATCGTCGGGATCGGCGGGCCGGTGGTAATGACGGTGGGCATCTACATACCGTTTCACAAACTGTGGGACCAATATGTCGGTGGCGGCACCGGCCTCGCCAGCAGCCTCGGGCAATATATCGCGCCACTGATCGTTCTGCAGGCCGTCTCGATCCCCGCCTTGGCATCGGCCTTCCGGGCGGCAACCGATGCGCTGACTGGCGTCTATCGCCGGTTCGCGGCCATGCCGATCGCCCCGATGACACCGGTGTTCGCCCGCCTGTCAGCCAGCGTGTATCGATGCAGTATCGGCTTAGTGGTGTCGATAATTTGCGGCTACGCGATCGGATTCCGGTTTCATACCCCAGCCCTCTATATCGCCGGTTTTTGCGTGTTGATGATGGTGTACGGGATCTTGATGTCATTCGGCGCAGACCTGATCGGCTTCGCTACCAAGAACCCCAACGGGATGGTGCCGTTGTTGACCGCACCTGCGGCGCTCTTCGGAGTGCTGTCCGTCGGCGCCCTACCGCTCAAGCTGTTTCCGCACTGGATCCAGCCTATTGTGCGCAACAATCCGATCTCAGGGCTGATAGTGGCGCTGCGCGCATTATCCGGGGAAACAGGCAAGGCCGTCATACCGGTGACGTGGCAAGTCATGGAGCCGACGCTGGCTTTTCTGGGCGGTTTCGCGGTGCTCCTAGTGCCCGCATCCATCATCTTCTCCTCGGCGAGGCGATCATGATCTCCATGGCGAGTCTGGAAGCCGTGCGTCGCCCCGAGCACCGGCAGGACCCGGAGAATTCTGTCCGGCTGCTGGCTCTTCAAACATGGGTGCAGACCAAGCGGATACTCCATCGGTGGGCCCTCGACATCTTCGGCACTATGGCGTCGATCGCGTTGCCGCCTTTGATAATGGTGATCGCCTACATCGTGTTCGGCGATCTGATTTACCTCATAACCCACGACAACGCGCTATACACCATTCTGCCGCTGCTCCTGATCGGCGCTGCGATTAGCGGCTCCAATTTCGTCGTGCTCGACCTGATGCGCGAGCGCAACGACGGTCTGCTTACCCGATTTTGGGTGCTGCCTGTACACCGGGCATCGGGCCTGCTCTCTCGCGGCCTGGCCGAGGCGGTTCGGATTGCGGTCACCGGGGCGGTGCTGCTGGGTGCCGCGGTGATGTTTGGTTTCCGCTTTCGCGAGGGCGCGGTCGCGGGCGTCATGTGGCTTATCGTTCCGGCCATACTGAGCATGGCATTCGCCGCTCTCTTCGTAACGGTATCGCTGTACACATCGGAAATCCTCGTGGTTGAGGCGGTTGCGCTATTTGAAATGCTGTTTCTCTGCTTGTCTGGCGGTGTAATACCGAGGTACATATTTCCAGGCTGGATACAGCCGGTGGTCATGCATCAGCCGGTGACCTACGCCACCCTAGCGATGCGTGGATTGTCGGCCGGCGGTCCGGTCCTATTCCCGACGTTCATGACGCTGCTGTGGAGCGTGGGAATTGGCGCCGCATGCGTCGTACCCCTGGTGAAAGGCTATCGGCGGGCCAGCACGAATTGACCAGCATGACCCGACACGGAATGAAAAGGCGGGAGTCTTAGGGTGTTTCCCGGATCCGTAATCCGCAAGCTGTTTCCTAGTGAGGCCGGCTTCGCGGCATACAATATGTTCAGTGCTGTCACGGTGGACGTACGCGGTGAAATCGATATCGATGCGATGTCGGAGGCGTTTGACGCCGTCTTACAGGCCCACCCGGTGTTCGCCAGTCACTTTGAGCAAGATTCCGAAGGTTTCTACCTGATCGTCGCCGACGATTTGCTCCATTCTGGGATATGGATTGTCGATGGCACTAATGGGATGGCGTCGGGAGACGTCGAAGCCAAACTCGATCAGAACCTGTCGCTAATCAATTTGCAGCTGATAGTCCGCGAGGGCGGGGTCGAGATGACGCTGTTTGTCCACCACGCCATCGCCGACGGTCACCATTTGGCCGCGCTTCTTGAAGAGCTATCCACCCGTTACACCAGACTGCTGTCTACCGGCGACCCCGGTCCGATAATCCCACGGCCCGCGCCTTTACCAATGGAGGTCGTGCTGCAACAGCGGGGCGTCAAGAAGCTACCGACGTCGGGAGGCGAGCGTTTTTATCCTTTCATCAACGCCTATGACCTGCCTCCCCAGAAGCCGAGCTTCACCTCGGCTCCCGGTCCAATGCGAGCTGTTCCGGTCGTCCGGTGCCGGCTGACCGAGCAGGAGACAGCAGACCTCATCGCGTTCAGCCGTGAGCAGGGGCTCAGCCTCAACACCTTGGTCGCGGCGGCCATCCTGATAACTGAGTGGCAAGTCCGCGAAATCCCACACATCCCGATTCCCTACTTTTATCCGGTCGATCTGCGGTATCTTCTCACCCCACCGGTGGGCGCGACCGACAGTAGCAATCTATGTGGACTCGGATCCTACGTCGCTGAGATCGCGCCGGACACCGATATCGTCGATCTGGCAAACGATATCACTGCAACATTTCGTTCTGACTTGGCCAACGGCTTGATTCAGCAGTCGGTACTTCACACCGGCTCGGCAATCGAAATGGATACTGAGGGGCTCCCACCATTCGTCTTCTGCACTGACATCAGTTCCCTCCCCAGCCCGACAATCGCAGGATTGGAGGTGCGAGACTTTCGCAGCCAGTTCTATTATTCCAATCCCGATAGCCGATCCCGCGAAGTGGCCGGCGGCTTCTACGGTGTTGGCGTTCACGCTGGGCAACTGGTGATCCAGCAGAACACCGAGTTGTCCACAGAAAGGACTCTCGAGGCGATACGTGACCTGCTGTGCTCCCTTCCCTCGGAGTATGGCTGGAACATGGAATGACCTGAAGAGCCTTCAAATCGTCGCCGGACTCTGGAACCTAAAAAACGGGTCACCTCTTACTCCTTCGAGGTAAGAGGTGCTCTCTTATTTCCTGCATCCATCCATGCCGGTTTATCCCGGCGCTCCAAAACCGCAGATCAGGTTAATTTCGTTTCTTTATTCCGCTAATCGGATCATTCATGCTGTCGTGTATGCCATACTCGCGCTATGCCTTTGCAAGACCTTATGATTCGGATCGCCAATCGCCCCACCCCCAAGCGGGCTTTCAAGTACTGGTACCCGCTGGTGACACGCGTGATCGGTAGCGACGACGTTGTGTTCCTCAACTGGTCCTATGAAGAGGATCCGCCGATGGCGTTGCCGCTGGAGGCGTCGGACGAGCCCAACCGCGCGTACATCAACCTCTACCACCGCGTAGCGACCCAGGTCGATCTCAGCGGCAAGCGGGTGCTGGAGGTCAGTTGCGGCCACGGCGGCGGAGCCTCATACCTCACGCGCACCCAGCACCCTGCGTCCTATACGGGACTGGACATAAACAAGGCCGGCCTCGCGATAGCCCGAAAGAACAGCAACAACCTGCCCGGTCTGGAATTCGTACATGGCGACGCGGAGCACCTGCCCTTCGACGACCAGTCTTTCGACGTAGTGCTCAATATCGAAGCCTCACACTGCTACCCGCATTTTCCGCGTTTTCTCGACGAGGTGGCACGCGTGCTGCGCCCGGGAGGCCATTTCCTCTTCGCTGATATCCGATTGCGCGGGTTCCTCCCCACGTGGGACGAGCAGCTGGCAGACGCCCCGCTGCGGGAAGTTTCGCAGAAAGACATCAATGAGCAGGTTGTGCTCGGCCTCGAGTCGAACACACAGGGTTCACGGGACATGATCAAATCCAATCTGCCGGCCTTCCTGCGCGCCTACGGCCGCGAAATCGCAGCCGTAAAAGGCACAATTCCTTACCGCTACCTGCAAAAAGGGCGCGTCATTTACCGGATGTACTGCTTCACCAAGGACTGAGAAGTACTCAGGGGAGGCATCCCGCCCGCGCGTCGATCGCCACGGCGCGCAAGACACCGGTGTCCTTGGCGAGCAGTATCAGCGCACCGGCTGCCCGCCGTCGGTCGGCATCAAGCTTGGCATCAAGCGTGGTGTCAAGCGCCGTAGATCCTTGCCGCCCCTTCCCTTTCAATCAGTTCGTGGGAGTTGCCGGCCCGGGTGGAGTCCCCCCTGACTTGGCTCACGAATCGGGATTGGCGGTAGTCGCAGCGGGTTGACCTGTTGCTTTCCGGCTTGGGCTGAGGGGATGTGCGCACGATTTTCAGGGCGGGGATCGGGCGGCCCGGATTTGGCCTGGATTTGTCGGTGGTGGCTGCGATGATCACGTCATGTCTTCGACCGCATCCGCTGGCGCCGTGGTGGTGAGTCCCAGCGAGCGTCTTGAGGTGCTGTTCGAGGAGTTGGCGGAGTTGACCGGTCAGCGCAACGCGATTGATGGGCGCATCGTGGAGATCGTGGCCGAGATCGATCGCGACCAATTGGGCGGCGTCACCGGCGCGCGCTCGGTGCCGGCGTTGGTGGCCTGGAAGACCGGCTGCTCGCCGGCAAACGCCCACACGATCACCACCTTCGCGAGCCGGCTGCAGGAGTTCCCACGCTGCGCCCAAGGCCTGCGAGAGGGCCGACTGTCGCTGGATCAGGTCGGCACTATTGCGGCGCGGGCCGGCGAGGGATCCGATGAGCACTACGCGCAGCTGGCCCCGGTCGCCACGGTCAATCAGCTGCGCACCGCGATCAAGCTGGAACCGCGACCCGAACCCGAACCTCGCGCCGAGCCCGAGCGCTCGATCACCACGACCACCACCGAGCAGGGCAGCTGCTACCGGATCACACTTGCCCACCATGACGCCGCGAAGTTCGACGCCGCCCTGCAGTCTCATCGGGATGCGCTGATCGCCGAGTGGAAGCACGATCACGGCAATGGCCAGGGCGCTTCAGATCAGCGGCCCCCATTGCCTACCACCGGCGAGGCGTTTATGCGCCTGGTCGAGGCCGGATGGGACGCCGAGGCGGCCCGCCGGCCACACGGGCAGCACACCACCGTGGTGGTGCACGTCGACGTTGAGCAGCGCGCTGCGGCACTGCATCTGGGTCCGCTGCTCACCGACGCCGAACGCCGATACCTGACGTGTGATGCCACATGTGAAGTCTGGTTCGAACGTCACGGCGAGGTTATTGGTGCCGGCCGGGCGACTCGCCTGATCAACCGGCGGCTTCGCCGCGCGCTGGAGCATCGCCACCGCAGGTGCGCGGTTCCTGGCTGTGGTGCCACCCGTGGTCTGCACGCCCATCACATCCGGCACTGGGAAGACGGCGGCCCCACGGAGTTGGCCAACCTGGTGCTGCTATGCCCTTATCATCACCGGTTGCACCATCGTGGCGTCCTCACCATCACCGGACCCGCAGGCGCTCTCATCGTCACCGACAACGCCGGCCGATTACTGAGCCCGGGATCGCTGGCGCGCCCACCAACTCAACCCCCGCCCGCGGTGGCGCCCTGCCCGGGACCTACCGGCGAGCGCGCCGACTGGTGGTGGTATGACCCCTTCCAACCCCAACCACCACCGACGAACAACTAGCTTGATTACCGGGGCCGGTCACTACCGGCAATGTATCGAAGCTCAAACACGTTGGAGCATCAAACAATTCGCACTACCCGGCTGCCTACCGCGTCGTGGACATCGGGGCCGACAACCAAACCCGCACCGCCGCCGACCCGCGACCCCAAGACCTCCCCAACCCCTCAACAACGCCCGCGGTGACGGTGCGCACTGACACGAAAATACAGGCGACCCCGAGCTGGTGACCACAGGTGCAACCGCAAGCCGTCGGGACTGTCTGTTGTGCCGGCTGTCTTATGCGGTGTCGGCCAGTGGTGTGAGGGTGACGGTGTAGCCGAGTGCTTCGAGTCGGCTGACGGCGCGGGCTTTTGCTTTGGCGGGTTTGCGCTGGATGTAGTAGTCGGTTCCGAGTTCGCGATAGAAGGCCCCGTTGGTGAGCATGTGGCAATCCCCTCGAACCGTAGAGACTTTGTTTGGTGGGACGTGGTTGTGAGCGCCGGGCGTTTGGGCGGGTAGGGGGTTTTCTCCTGCCCGTGCCGCTGCGCGGTGAGGGGCCGTAGAGGCTCCGGGGTCAAGGGCGGGCCGTAGGCCCGTCGCGCAGCGACGCGTAGCGCCCTTGAGGCCGGAGGGGCGGCCCCGTAGCCTCGCCCGGCGCTCAGCGGGAAGGACAGCGGCGGCGAAGCCGCCTCCATTTTCAGTCATGCCGCCCTCGGATCGCCGCCATCGCCTGCGCTGCGCTGCTGGGCGCAGGCCCGTTCATAGGCGATGGGACTGAGCATGCCGTCGGTGGAATGCCTCCGGTTACTGTTGTAGTCCTCAATCCAGGCAGCGACGGCGCGGCGGGCCTGTTCACGTGTTCGGAAGTGGTTGTTACGCAACAGTTCCCATTCCAGGGTCGAGTTGAACGACTCCGCGACGGCGTTGTCGAGGGCAGATCCTGTGCGGCCCATCGACTGGGTCACACCGCCAGCCCGACATGCCTGGGCGAACAGCTCACCGGTGTACTCACCACCCTGGTCGCTGTTAAGCCGAATTCTTATCTGGGGTCACGGGACCGCCGTCCGTGATGGATGACAACCGATCTTTTCGGAGTCGGCGTGTCGTTCGCGGAGGAATTATCTGGGGTCGTTACGGTGCGGGGTGTGACGACCGCAGCGGTGGGGCGGGATCCTGTCGGGCACAGGGTTTGACTCTTCCCTCGGGTGAACGGTCATGG
Source organism: uncultured Actinomycetota bacterium (assembly GCA_963814505.1). Classification (GTDB taxonomy): domain Bacteria; phylum Actinomycetota; class Actinomycetes; order Mycobacteriales; family Mycobacteriaceae; genus Mycobacterium. The sequence goes on along the minus strand of CAWFDM010000025.1, from coordinate 4,751 downwards.
ACGGTGTTGGGCGTGGGCCACCGTGTGGTCGGACCGGCCGAGGAGTACCTGGAATATCTACGGGCTCAGCAGGTGTCGCCGAATACGGTGAAGTCCTACGCGCGGGCGTTGGCGTTGTGGTGGCAGTTCCTGGAACTGTTCGGGCTGGACTGGGATGCGGTGTCGTTGGAGAACTTCGGGGCGTTCCTGACGTGGTTGCGCACCGGGGACGGGCCGGAGGTCGCGTCGATCATGCGTCGTCGGGCCCGGTTTGCCGAGTCGACGATCTCCGCGCGGCTGGGCGCGGTGATGTCCTGCTACGACTTTCACGTGCTCAACGGTGTGGATGTGGGCCGAGATCTGCATCGGATCACCCATCGTGGCGGCGGTCGGTATAAGCCGCTGCTGGAACACGTGGCTCGGCGCAAGGGCCGTCGTGAGGTCGTTGTTCGAGTGCGTCAGCGTCGGCGGACAGCGCCGCCGGTGCTGACGCCGGGGCAGATCGTGCGGATCTGTGAGGCGTGCGCGAGCTGGGACAGCGAGACGCGGCAGTGGCGCGGATCAGTCCGCAACAGATTGCTGTGGATGTTGTTGGCGGAGACGGGCGTTCGGGTGGGCGAGGCCCTGGGTTTGCAGCATCGCGATTGGCATACCGGGTGCGGCGACACCCCATTCATCGAGGTCGTGGACCGAGACCATCCTCATGGTGTGCGGGCCAAAGGCGGCTACCGGCGGGTGTATGTCTCTGACCAGCTGGACCGCCTCTACGGCGAGTACGTCTGGCAATTGTGCGAGGCCGGTGCCGACCTGGCCATCGCCGATTTCGATGCCACCTGTGTGTTCGTTAACCTCGACCGGGAGCCGCGGTTTTCGCCGTGGCGACCGGAGTCCGTCTACGATCTGGTGGATCGGCTGCGCCGGCAATTGTCCGGGCAGGTGCCACAGGCCTGGACGCCGCACTGGATGCGGCATTCGCACGCCACAGCGCTGTTGTTGTCGGGGGTTCCGGTGCACGTGGTGAGTCGACGATTGGGGCATGTCGACGTGCAGACCACGCTGAACACGTACGCGCACGTGACCGAGGACGCCGAGATGCGGGCGGTCGCCGACTGGAAGGCGTTCACCGCGGGCTGGCGAGTCGGCGCGCACTGCGACGAGCGGATCGGGTCCGGCTCGTGACCGGCGGGCGCGCAGCGGCCACGATCGACTGGGTGGAAGCGGCCCGCGGCCGCTGCGACCCGCGGGCGTTGGAACGCTTGTGGGCGGGTGTGCCGGAACCGATGCGGCTGTCGTGCTTCGCCGAGTGGAGTGTCCCGCCGGAGTTCGCGGGAGCGTTCTGCCACGACGGGACCTGGCGGGCCGGGGTGGACCTGTCGCAGTTGCCGGAGCCGATGCGCCGGGAGGTGGCATGGTGTGTGTTCCGCATCATCGAGTTGGGCGGGAAGGTCCCGACACCGGGGTTGAGCGTGCTGGTGCGCCGACTCGGTGAGGTGATCGCTGATCGTGGCGGGCGGGCGCCGGCCTCCCTGTTCGGGCTGTCGGTGCGGGAGTGGTGCCAACAGATCCAGCGTGTGGTGCACCGGCGCAGCGGGCGGCTGCCGGCGGCTCCCACGATGAACAACATCCGCCGGTTGCTGACGCGGATGATGCGTCTGCTCGTTATCGCCTGCGACACCGGCCCGTGGTGGCAGCGGGACCGATGGAACCCGGTGGAGGACAACCGGATTCCGTTGCGCGATCACGAGCCTATGGGCCGGTACTCGGTGCGGTTCGACCGGATCGGCACCCGGTGGCTGCGGCGCGGCCTGCAGTGGCACTGCAAGGTCGGCCTGGACACCGGGGTGTTGAGCTGGTCGACGGTGCACCGCCGGGTCGTGGCGGTGCACGAGTTCGACGGGTTCTTGGCCGGTTGCGGGGTCGATGGGCCGTGGTTGGCCGATCACGCGGCCGGGATGCGTGCGCTCATGCTGGATTTCCTCGGTCATCTCCGCGCCCGTCCGGTCACCCGTGGACGCCGCACCGGCCAGCGGTTGTCGCCGGCGTCGGTGCAGCGTCTGGCCAGCGATGTGGAGCAGTTCTACCTGTTCATGACCGACAACAAGGACGCGGCCGCCGCCGCGTTGGGCGAACCGGGCTGGCTGAGACTCGGACCCGAGCACGCCGGCTTCTACCGGCGTGGTGAGCTGCCCGCCAAGCCGCGGCCGCGACTCGATGGCCAGGTCATCGACGACGACGCCATGACACGGATCATGGGCGGGCTTGACCTGCTCGGCGCCGCGGTCGCCGACGGCGGGTTCGGTGACGAGCAGGCCATGCGGATCACCATGCTGGTGGCGTTGCTGGGCCGGCGCGTCAGCGAGATCTGCCTGCTCGACCGCGACCCACTGCTGCCGTTGTCGCCGATAGCCCCGTCCTCGCCGGGCGGGCCTGCCGCAGACGGCGACGTCCAGGCACTGGTGGCCAAGCTGCGCTACCAGCAGACGAAGATCGACGGTGCGCCCGACACCATCCTCGTGCACGCCGAGGTCGTCGCGATCATCCGCGAACAACAACAATGGGCGCAGCTGTTCTTCGCCGAACACGGCGCACCCGGCAGGACCCCGAAGTACCTGTTCCTTGCGGCGCAGATGAACCGCAACGGCGACCGGCCCTACTCCGGCAACACCCTGCGGAATCTGCTGAGCGATCTGGCCTTTCGGCTGGACGTGCGTGACAGCACGGGCGCCCTGGTCGACTTCAACCGCACCCACCGGTTTCGCCACACCGTCGCCACCGGCTTGCTGAACAGCGGCGTCCCGTTGCATGTGTTGCAGCGTTACCTCGGGCATCTCACGCCGACTATGAGCATGACCTATGCGCAGACCCTGCAGTCCACCGCCGAGGCCGAGTTCCTGCGATACCGCAAGATCACCGCCGATGGGCGCGAGATCGAGGTCGATCCCCGCGACCTCTACGACATGCTCGAGTTGGACAGGCGCACCGACCGGATCCTGCCCAACGGGTACTGCCTGCTGCCTCCCCGTCAGGTCTGCGGCAAGGGCAACGCCCTATTGACTGAACTAACTGGCCCGACCGCGTGGCGTGGCGCGGCGTAATGCATGGGCTCCGATAGCTTCTCGGACGTGAACCAAGAGCCAGTGCAAACCAGGGATGTGGCCCGTGTTGTTGTGCCCAGCTGTGGGCAACTCGCCTCGACCGGCGATCCGGGAGAGCCCTACCGGTTGATCGACGCCGGGGGCGCCGTCGTGGAACCGGTGGCCGCGTTCCTTCGGGAGCTGCTTGCGGCCGGTCGATCGCCGGCGACGTTGCGTTCCTACGGCATGGACTTGCTGCGGTGGTGGCGATTCCTCGGCGCGGTGGATGTCGGTTGGCACCGCGCGACCCGGATCGAAGCGCGCGACTTCAGCTGTTGGATTCAGCTGGCGGTCAAACACCGGCGAAGGCCATTGCCCGACCGAGTGGTTGCAACAGTCGAGTCGGTTGGGGCGCCGAACCCCGTAACCGGCAAGGCCGCCCTAGGCCCTGGGTATGCGCCGGCGACGATCGCTCACAGCGAGACGGTGCTACGTGGCTTTTATGACTTCCAGCGTGACGTCGGTGCCGGACCGATCCTGAATCCGTTTCCGCTGGATATCGCACGTCGGTCGGAGCGGGCGAATGCCCACCACAACCCGATGGACGCCTGGAAGCACGACCGCGTTGGGCGATATCGCCCCAAGGTACCGCAGCGGATTCCGCGGGCGATTCCCGACGATCGGTTCAACACGTTGTTCACTGCGCTGCCGTCGAATCGCGACCGAGCCATGGTTGCGTTCTGGATTTCAACGGGAGCCCGCGCGTCAGAGCTGCTTGGTGTTCGCCAGTGCGATGTCGACCCAGGCCAACAACTGATCACGGTGGTGCGTAAGGGTTCCCGCGCGATACAGCAACTTCCCGCGGCGGCGGACGCATTCGTGTGGCTCCGCCTGTATCAGCAAGACATACTCGGCAAGGTGCCGCGTGGCCGGTCCCAACCGCTGTGGTGGACACTACGCCGACCGCACCGCCCGCTGACCTATCACGCCGCGCACCGAATGTTCGAGCGGGCCAACGTCTGCCTGGGCTCGGATTGGACGTTGCACGACCTGCGGCACAGTGCCGCGATGCGGATGGCGCGGGATCCGCAGATGACGTTGAGCGACGTGCAGTGGGTGATGGGCCACGCCCACTTGACCACCACCGAGTTGTATTTGACGCCCACCAAGGAGGAGGTCGTGGCGGGCGTGCTGGCCTACCACGCGCGGCAGGCGGCGCGGCGTGAAGACCCGGTCCCACCGCCGCCGGCGCCGGGCTACGACCCGCAGTCGCTGAGCGTGTTGTTCGGGAGGTCGATGTGACCACGATCGCCAAACACGTTGCGCGCAAACCACTTGCCGTCGCCAACGCTACCAAGACCCAGATCAGCGGGCGGAACAAACAGCTGCGCGAGCGGTTCCCCACCCGTCAGCCCGAGCAGTGCTGGGCAGACACCGCCCGAACCGCCGAGGACACCATCGCCGGGCTGACCTCCGGATTTTTTGCGTCGGATGTCAAGACGACCCAGGCGGGTCGACGACGCGGTGTGACCAAGCTGCTGGACTGGCTGGTGACGTTTCCCGGCGACACCTGGCAGCAGCGTTGGAACTGAGCGGCGTCGAGCAGCATCCTGGCAAAACCTGGACCGGGCTCCCACTGACGTGGTTGCGGGAGCGCGGACAGAACGCGTCCCACGACGCAGAGGATCTGGCCTCGGG
>CAWFDM010000024.1:0-9248 GCA_963814505.1 uncultured Actinomycetota bacterium | reverse complement strand
GCAATCGTCGCCGAGCGGGGCGTATTCATCCTCGTCTGAGTGCTGGCCTTTGCCACCTGAATGCCGAATCAGGTGTGGTCAAACTTGCAGAGTGAATGTCAGCTTGGGCGCGATGTCCGGCCGGGGCAGCGATGGGTCGAGATTGCGGATCGCCTCGCCGAAGGTATAAAACTCCAGCGCGTGCTCGCCCCAGCCATGCCGGTACGTCTCGATTCCGACGGCGATGATGCTGGTTGCGCGGGCCTGGGTGGCTTCGGCCTGCATCCGGCAGAGCGACAGTTCGCGGGCTTGGTAGAGGCCAGCGGTTAATGTCTCGACTTCCTGGTTGGCAACCATCTGGCCCAACGTCTGCAACAGGGTGCGATGCGCGATGTGGTAAACGCACGTGCCGAAAACTAAGGCAACGGGAAACGTTCCGGCGGCCAGTATTCGGTACAGACCTCGGGGATTGCCGGAGTAGGTAAACGGCCGTCCGTCCGGCCGCCGGTAACGAGAGTGAGCGGCGAGTCCACGCACGGCCGTTCCAGTCACCCTGAATTCACGGACATGTGGAGCGTTCCATCCTTCGTGCGTCAGAATTTGCAAGCTCAAGTTGACGACGCCATCGGCACCGAGTTGGACTGCCTCGGCCTCCATGCGACCCAGGGCGATCTGACGTCCCTGATACATAGCGTGCGTCAATGTGGGCAGCTCCTGGTTCTGGCCCCAGCGCCCAACCTGTAGGCCCACGTGATAGACAGCCGACCCAATGACTAAGCCCAGCGGTTCGAAGCCCGCTTCGCGGAGCACGACAAGGTCGGCACTGTTCAAGTTGCAGGTGGATATGCCGTGTGGGTCCGCGCCCAGGGTCGTCGCGAGGCGCCCTGCTGGCGCCGATGGGTTTTTCTGGCTTGCCATGCCTGACACCGTACGTCGCTGTTCGCTTGATTGGACGTAAAGTGATCACCGCATAACCGGTCGGCGGGCAAGCTGAGAAGCCGGATGACCAATAGGCGCTTCCGTCGCGAGGACACGCCGATCTCCGGCCCGCACAACAGAAATCATGGCCGCGGCGATTGGTGCGGGCCGCCGTCGAGCAGGACCGTCCCTTCGTTGATCTTAGATGTGATCGGCGTAACCTGGCGCGGTCTTTGGGTTTTCGCGCCCGCGGCTGGCGTCTGTCATTGCTGGTGCGGGCAAGCTACTGCGGGCAATAGGCGTCCATCGCGGCGTTGACGTAGTTGTTGGCGTCGGCCAGCTTTAAGCCCGGACCGCCCGCCATGACCATCAAGGCCGCCGCGGCGGGTGTCTGGCCTTGCGCCAAGTAGGCGCAGACCGCGTGGCCACCGGAAATCGCTTGACCGGTGTTGGTGATGGTCATTCCTGACCGCTGCAGCGTGGTGAGGTAGACGGCATCGGCATCCGACGCACCGGGAAATTCCGATTCGTGCTGTGCAACCGCATCGAGTCTCGCATTGAACGGCGCTGCGTCCGGCACGGTCGGCGAAAGCAGCTGACGGCGGCTGACGAAATCCGGGCGTTCATCGGGCCGGTCGGGCGCAAGTGCGTCCATGGCCCTCACGATACGGACGCAATCGCCGCCGGCGCGGCGTCTTCATCCTCTGCTCAGTACTGGCGTTTGCAAGCGGCGCACCATGAGAGGGCGCTGTAGGCGCGATGATCGCTCGCGGCGCAGGACGGCCAAGAGTGCTCGCACTCTGGCGCCGCCCCACGCCCATCAGTAAACCGAACTGCAACGGCCAGGGGATCGTGGTGTTGGGATCGGTCACCACTGCGGGGTTGTATACCATTGGCGCACAACGATTATTAGCCGCACCCCCCAACCAACCCCGCTCCGCCGCCCAGCTCGGCGGGGCACCGTTCTCCCTGGGCCGCCAAGCTGCCTGAGTCCAGTGGGTGACCGGTGCCGCCATCGCCAGCTACGTCGACCCGTTCATCCCGTCCAGGCCGAGCAGCCCGCCCTTGTCGCCGGCGCCGCCGTCACAAACTGCGGCGCCGCGATCACATATGCCATCCCGCACCTCCAAGCCGCCCGGGACAACCCCAGCCGCTGGCTGGCTATTAGTGATACGCAAATCGTATGCCGCGGCCAGACCGCGGGCGAAGAGGATTTTCTAGCGGCCACACTGAGCAACCGCGTGGCCGAAAGGCATCGAGTTCGTGAAGACGCCGGGCGCCGCAGTAGTCGATGTCATCGAGTAGTTAGGTCCGCGCAGCACAGGAGCCTGGGGCGACACGGCCGCCGTCTGTCGGGGAAACGTGATGACGGCCATCCTGTTGCCGCTAGCTTTGCGATGCCTTTAGCCGCCGTCTGCCATCCTTCGCAACCGTTCCGCAATGCCGCGGTCCTCTTCCGCGAACTCGCGGTGGCGGGCCGCGCGCTCCAAATTCTCGGTTCCACCCGCGGTGAGCGCGGCCAACTTCTCGTATGACCTCGCGGTGCGATCGTGGCTGTCCGCGGACTTATCGAAGCTGTCTGCCGCAGATCGCTGGGCCGCCTTCGTTTGCCGCCGCACGCGCTCGACCCTTCGGCTGGCGTGGAATGCTTGTTCGGCGATCAGGAGGTCGGGGTTGTCTTCGGCCGCCATTGTGTGTATGTGCGTGCGCGTGCCATTGGGATCCCCTTCATGTCGAACCGCAGGATTGCCGCTGTTGGCGAAGCTAAACCGGAGTACTCAGAGTCAATTGCCTGGGCTGCCCTGGGGGATCCCGCTTTCGATGTCGGCAAGGGTGCGCACGGTGTCCACTTCATGCATGAAGCAATGGAGATCAACCGACTTCACCGCCGTCTGTCACTGCTACTGCGGGCAATAGGCGCTGATCGCGGCGGAGACGTAGTTGTTGGCGTCGGCCAGCTTTAAGCCCGGACCGCCCGCCATGACCATCAAGGCTGCCGCCGCGGGTGTCTGGCCTTGCGCCAAGTAGGCGCAGACCGCGTGGCCACCGGAAATCGCTTGACCGGTGTTAGTGATGGTCATTCCTGACCGCTGCAGCGCGGTGAGATATACAGCATCGGCATCCGACGCACCGGGAAACTCCGATTCATGCTGTGCGACCGCATCGAGTCGCGCATTGAACGGCGCTGCGTCCGGCGCGGTCGGCGAAGGGACCTCGGCGGATGACGATGGCTCCGTTCGTTTCGGGGCGGTGGCAGCGACATTTGGTGGACCGGCGTGCCGTTCTGGATTGAGCGTCGGAAGCAAGATCGCCACGACGATCGCCCCGGCGGCGACGACCAGAAGGATCCCGAGGGCTGCATACCGCACTACCGATCCCGCACGCGACGCTGGCTGAGGGCTGTGGTCATCGTCGTCCGGTTCGTCGGCGTCGTCGTCGTCGACGGGCAGATCAGCATCGTCGACAGGCGCGTCAGAGCTCAGCGCCGCCTGTTCTTTTTCATCATCGGCCTGCGCCACGGCGGCGGTTTCCGAAGCAGGTGCCTTGGACGCGCCGTCCGGGCCGACGTCCTCGACGTCCATGGTGTGGAAGAGTACGCGCGGCGATGAGACAACCTCGGTCGTTCGTGGAAAATTCACGCGGCCGCAACGGGTCAAGCCACGCCGGACGGGCGGGTGTGATTGATTGCAGCGGGCGATTCCGACCGCGACCAAACCGGCGCTCGCTCTCTAGCGCCGGCTCTTCGAAGAGGTGGTCGTCGTCGGGCCACCCGCACAGGTCAGCTGTCGAGCTGCCATGGGTCGGTGGCGATGAGGTGGGTGCCTTGCAGCGCCGCCTCCCGGTGCACGTGGGCGCGCTCGTGGTACTCCGGGTTGGTCGCCATGGCGACGAATGCCGCACGCGACGGGTAGCGAACCACCACGATGGCATCCCACCACGGCCGGCCGATGTCCCCGGCGACCACGTGGCTGGCGTCGCCGGCGTATAACACCGTCGCTCCGACGGATTCAAGGAAGGGTTGCACCTCCTTGGCGTAGCGCTGGTAACTGTCCGCGCCGGTCGGGCCGAAGTGCAGCAGGTTGATCATCGTCACTGGCGCGTCATTCTCGGCCGCCGCCTCCAGCAGTGTGGCCAGTTGGGTCTCGTTGGGTTCGATGTTGGCCATGGCTTAGGCGTCCCAACTGGTCAGATCGCGCGGGGTGATCCCGTTGGCGGCGCAGTAGTTGGTGTAGCGCTCGATGGAGGTCTTGTGGTTTTCCTGCCACAGGATCTTGTTGTCCTGGTCGAGGAACAGCAGCTCGCCGACCAGAAGGAAAAACACCTCGGTCTCTTCGAGGCTCTCGGGGGTGTGGGACGAGCCGGCCACCTCGTAGACGGTGTCGCCGGCGCGGGAGACCCAGTTGTTCTCCTGGTAGCGCCACGCTCCGCTGACGGTGTGCCCGATCACGATGCCGGTGTGGTAGTGGGCCGGAAGCACAAGCCCGGCATTGAATTTCATCGAGACGACGATTTCCGCCCGCACCGGGTCGACCTTCCAGTACTTCAGGAACACCTGGTCGGACAGCGGAGTGAACGGAATCCAGGGGTTGTCGGTACCGCTCATGTAGTTGACGTCGAGTTCTTGTAGTGCCTGCATGACTTCTCCTTGTGTTGGTGTTTGCTGCCGCGGTGCGGTTGATAGGCAAACCTAGAGGAGCAATCGGCCTGTTTGCTCGGGCCAAGGTGACAACGTTGCCTGCTTGGTTTGTTACCGCATCACAGTTCGATGGCGTGCGGGTGTGCCAGCCGAGGCAGCGCGGGTAACAGCGCCAGCGCGACCGACAGCTCAAGGGTGTCGGTGTCGATGCTGCGGCCCAAGATCGCTTCGGCCTGGTTGACGCGATAGCTGACCGTGTTGGGGTGCACGGTGAGCCGACGGGCGGCTCGCGTGGGGCTGCGGTTCTCCTGCAGATAGACCGCCAACGTCGTCGCCACCCGGTAGGTGTCTTCGTCCGGGGCGGCCAGCGGCCCGAGCACCCGGGTGACAAACGAGGCGGCGTGCTGGGTATCCGCGCTGGCCAGGGCGGCCACCGCGACGTCGCGATAGTGAGTGACCGGTGCACCGTGCGGTCCGATCAACGAGGCGACCCGGCGTGCGTGGGAGGCCTGCAGGTGGGTCTGGCGAAAACCCTTCAGCCCGCCGCCGGGGTCGCCGAATGCCAGGCGAATGTCCGGGCGTCCGGATACTTCGCCGACCGTCACCTCGGCCGGGGTGAACGGCCGGCGACGGCTCACCCATCCCGCTACCGCCAGTGAGCCCGCGGGATGAACCACACTGCTGTCCGCGCCGATCGCGCGCGCGACGTCGGTGACGACCCTGCCGAGCAGCGGCTGGGCGTCGCCGTCATCGGGAACCGTCTCGACCCAGGCGATGACGCCGACGTGTTGTCGGTTGATGTCGTAGCGCAGCCGCGTCGACGCGCGATGCGCGTCGCGCTCGCGCTCGGCAAGAATATCGTCGATGGCCGCAGCCCGGGTCGCTGCGGCCCCCCGCAGCCATGCCTCCCGCTCCACCTCGTAGGCCTGCTCGGCGCGCACCAGCGCCCCGTCGACATAGGCGAAAACCCAACCGGTGGCCAGCTCGAGCGCCTTCGCGAGGTCCGTTCGTTCGGGCACGGTGGCGGTGATGCGGCCGAAGATCCACTGCCATACCAGCTCCTGGGCCATCCGGTAGAAGCGCATCAGATCCGCCAGGGCAACTTGGCGCTGCACCGCCGTGCGCGCGATGGCCAGCGTCGACGGCGGCAACTCGACCTGCCGCGGATCCCCACCAAGTTCGATGATCTGCGCCAGTTGACGAAGGCTGGCGTCCGTGCTTACCACGTTTTCCTTGACGGACTGTTCGTCGGGAAACAGCTGCGGCAGCTCGGATCGCATCCGTGCGACCGACCGCTCGGCCAGCTCGGCGGCACTGGCACGCATCTCGCCGGCGAGCGGGACCAGCGCCTGCCGCCAGACCCGCTGGGCGTCCGGGTCCCGGACGGGCGGCCAGTCGAGTTCCATGGCCGAAATCTAGTCGGGTTGTCATGCCGTCACAATGGGCTCGACCAACGTTGGCGTCCGCGCACGAGACCGGGAGGGCCGCCGGCTCGTAGTTTGCCAGCATGTTCAAATTCGGATCAGCTATTAACACCTCAGACCTGTCCGGCCGCGTGGTGGCCATCACCGGAGCCGGTAGCGGCATGGGCCGTGAACTGGCCCTGCTGTGCGCCCGACGCGGTGCACACCTCGCGCTGTGCGACATCAACGACGCGGCGGTGGGCGAAACCGCTGACGTCGCAGGCCGATTCGGTCGAGACGCAATGACCCGCCGCGTCGACGTCTCCGATTCCGAACAAATGTCCGCCTTCGCCGACGCGACGTTCAGCCACTTCGGCGGCGTGGACATCGTGGTGAACAACGCCGGGGTGGGCCTCGTCGGCGGCTTTTTGGACACCAGCCTCAAGGACTGGGACTGGTTGGTGTCGATCAACGTGATGGGAGTCGTCCACGGCTGCGACGCCTTCATCCCGGCCATGATCAATTCCGGGCGCGGCGGGCAGCTGGTCAACGTGTCGTCCGCGGCGGGATTGCTTGCCAATCCAGCGCTTTCGGCCTACAGCGCCACCAAGTTCGCCGTGTTGGGTCTGTCCGAGGCGCTCCGCATCGAACTCAAGCCCCACGGCATCGGGGTCACCGCCATCTGCCCCGGCGTCATCAACACGGCCATCACCACGGCCAGCCCGATTCGGGGTACCGGCGACGCCGATGCGCGCCGGCGGCGCCTTGCCGCGACCTACAAAAAGCGCGGATACACCCCCGAGCGCGCGGCCAAAAACATTCTGCGAGCGGTCGGCCGCAATCGCGCGGTAGCACCGATCGCCGCCGAGGCACACGTCATGTACGTGCTGTCGCGCGTCGCCCCGCCACTGGCCCGTGGGCTCGCGGCACGAATGGCCGCGGTCGCCAAATAGCCGTCCTTTCAATCACCACATCCAGCGCCCCCACACTGCCGAAAGAAGAAGCACATGCAACTCATCTCACCGCTCGACTCGACATTCCTGCTGGCCGAGTCACGCGAGCATCCTCTGCACGTAGCCGGGCTGCAGCTGTTCACCCCACCGCAGGGCGCTGGACCGCTGTTCGTGCGGGACACCTACGAGGCCATGCGGGCGTCTCAGGACGTAGAGCCGGCATTTCGCAAACACCCCGCAACGACGTTCGGCGGCATTACCAACCTCGCTTGGTCGTTCGATGACCAGATCGATCTGGACTATCACATCCGGCGATCGGCTCTGCCCGCGCCCGGACGGGTGCGCGAGCTATTGGAGTTGACCTCCCGGCTGCACGGCACGCTGCTGGATCGGCATCGACCGTTGTGGGAGATGCATCTGATCGAAGGCCTCAAGGATGGACGTTTCGCGATCTACACCAAGATGCATCACGCCGTCGTCGACGGCGTCTCCGCGCTCAGGCTGCTGCAGGGTTCGCTGAGTGCTGACCCCGAGGATGACCAGATTCGGGTGCCGTGGTCAATGCCATCGCGGCCTGGCACCCAATCCGCGGCACGGGTTGGTCGGTGGCAAAAGCTCGTCGGCACAATGCGATCGGTGGCGCGATACGCCCCGTCGACGGTTGCCCTGGGTCGCGCCGCGCTGCTCCAGCAGCAGCTGACCCTGCCGTTCCGGGCGCCGAGGACGATGCTCAACGTCCCGATCGGCGGCGCCCGGCGCTGCGCCGCCCAGTCGTGGTCGCTGGACCGCATCCAGCACGTCAAGGACGCGGCCGGGGTGACCGTCAACGACGTCGTACTGGCCATGTGCGCCGGGGCGTTGCGCGGTTACCTTACCGAACAGAACGCGATGCCCGATACCCCACTGATCGCCATGGTGCCGGTGAACCTGCGCACCACCAACGACGCCGACGGCGGCAACGTCGCCTCCGCCGTGTTGTGCACCCTCGCCACCAACCTCGACGATCCGGGCGAGCGCCTGGCCACCATTCACGCATCGATGCGTGACAACAAAGCGGTGTTGTCGCAACTGCCGCGGACGCAGGCGATGGCGCTGGGGCTGTCGACCACTCTCGCCCCGACGCTGCTCGTCGGCCTTCCCGGGCTCGGTTCGTCCACCCCGCCGTCGTTCAACGTGTGCATCTCCAACGTCCCCGGATTCCGACACCCGTTGTACCGCAACGGCGCCCGGCTCGACGGCAACTACCCGATGTCCATCGTCGTCGACGGGCAGGCGCTGAACATCACCCTGGCCACCAGCGCCGACAGCCTTGATTTCGGCCTCGTCGGATGCCGCCGCGCGGTGCCGCATCTACAGCGTCTGCTGGGGCACCTGGAGGCCTCGTTGAAGGAGCTGGAATGCGCGGTCGGCGTGTGACCGCCATACCCACCCCACCGATGCCCGAACTTAACGGTGTCGAGCACCGGTTCGTCGATGTCGGCGGCGGGGTCGTGATCCACGTCGCCGAGGCGGGCCCCGCCGACGGCCCGCCGGTGATGCTCGTGCACGGCTTCCCGCAGCCCTGGTGGGAGTGGCGCCACCTCGTCGGACCGTTGGCTGCCGACGGCTACCGGGTACTCTGCCCCGACCTGCGCGGCGCCGGCTGGAGTTCTGTGCCCCACGACCGCTACCGCAAAATCGACATGGCAGACGATTTGGCCACAGTGGTCGACCGGCTCGACACCGGACCGGTGACCTTGGTCGCCCACGATTGGGGCGGACCGGTCGCGTTCATCATGATGCTGCGCAACCCCGCCAAGGTGACCGGCTTTTTCGGGATGAACACCGTCGGCTCGTGGCTGAGACCCGACCTGCAGTTGCTCCGGCACCTGTGGCGGTTCTGGTATCAGCTCCCCATCGCGTTGCCGGTCATCGGGCCGCGACTTGTCGCCGATCGTCGGGGCCGTTTCCTGCGGGCCCTCGCCGACTGGGTGGGCGGACCCTTCTCGCTTCAGGAAGACGAATTTCAGGTCTACGCGACGGCTCTGGCGCAGCGCGACCACGCGGTGGCGACCTCGCGGTGGTATCGGACCTTCCTCACCCGCGAGTTTGTGCCCTGGCTTCGCGGCGAATTCGCCGATGCGCGAGTCTCGGCTCCGATCCGGTGGTTGCACGGCACCTCGGACCCGGTGCTCACGCCGACGCTGCTGCGGGGCTACGCGGAACGATCGGTCGACTTTGAGGTGGAGCTGGTAGAGGGCGCCGGACACTGGATCGCCGAACAGCGCCCCGAGCTCGTTCTCGACAGGCTGCGGGCCTTCATGGCGGTTTCGGTTTCCGGTTCCGATCGGAACGTGTAGGGCCCGAATCGCCTTTATA
>CAWFDM010000023.1:0-114223 GCA_963814505.1 uncultured Actinomycetota bacterium | reverse complement strand
CCACTGGGTTTGCGCGCGGGCCGTCGGTGGATGGTCGTCATGTTGTTGCATGCCTTTCGTCATGCTGGGCCCGGACTCCGACCGGTGATTGATGAGGATCACGTTCCGGCGCGCTGTTTGGCGTTCCCTTGATGAATGCTTGTGGAGCCCACCCGTCCCGGTCAATAAGCAGTTGCAATAATCGCGGCGACGGGGTGGTTCATATGAAGGCATTGGGGTGCGCCGTTCTGACAGCAAGGTGGCAAAGATGACCAGGTTGGACTCCGTCGAGCGTGCGGTGGCCGACATTGCCGCCGGTAAGGCCGTCATCGTCATCGACGACGAGGAGCGCGAGAACGAGGGCGACCTGATCTTCGCCGCCGAAAAGGCGACGCCGGAGATGGTGGCCTTCATGGTCCGCTACACGTCGGGATACCTGTGCGTACCGCTGGACGGCGCGATCTGCGACCGCCTGGGCCTGTTGCCCATGTATGCGGTGAACCAGGACAAGCATGGATCCGCCTAGACCGCCACCGTCGATGCGAAACACGGCGTAGGAACGGTATTTCGGCTTCCGATCGGGCTACCACGATGCGGTTCTGGCGAATCCCAGCAGCGTCGCCGACGATTTCACCCGCCCCGGCACGTGGTTCCGTTGCGCGCCAAGGACGGCGGTGTGTTGCGCCGGCCCGGCCACACCGAGGCCGCCGTGACCTGGCCCGGTTGGCGGGGCTGAAACCCGCGGGCGCGATCTGCGAGATCGTCAGCCAGAAGGACGAGGGCTCGATGGCCCAGACCGACGAGTTGCGGGTCTTCGCCGATGAGCACGGCCTGGCGCTGATCACCATCGCCGACATCATCGAATGGCGGCGCAAACATGAGAAGCACATCGAGCGGGTCGCCGAAGCCCGGATCCCGACTCGGCACGGCGAGTTTCGCGCCATCGGCTACACCAGCATCTACGAAGACGTCGAACATGTGGCGCTGGTTCGGGGTGATATGCTGGGCCGAACGGCGACGGCGACGACGTGTTGGTCCGGGTGCACTCCGAGTGCCTGACCGGTGACGTGTTCGGCTCACGTCGTTGCGACTGCGGGCCCCAGCTGGATGCCGCGATGGCCTTGGTCGCGCGGGAGGGACGCGGCGTCGTGCTCTACATGCGCGGTCACGAGGGCCGCGGCATCGGCCTGATGCACAACTGCAGGCCTCCAGCTGGACGACGCGGGGCCGACACCGTCGACGCCAACCTCAAGCTCGGATTACCGGCCGACGCACGGGACTACGGCATTGGCGCGCAGATCCTCGTCGACCTCGGGGTCCGCTCCATGCGGCCGCTGACCAACAACCCGGCCAAGCGGGTCGGGCTGGACGGGTACGGATTGCACATCATCGAGCGGGTACCGCTGCCGGTACGGGCCAATGCCGACAACTCCGCTACCTGATGACGAAGCGCGACAAGATGGGCCACGACCTGGTCGGGCTGGACGATTTCAATGATTTCCATGAAAACGTTGATTTGCCAGGGGAATTCGGTGGTGCTTTGTGAGCGGACGCGTCCGCGACGATGCAGTGGGGGTACCGTCCGCTTGCCGGGACGTAGCGATGCTGTGGGGGCACCTCCCGCTTCGGGGAGAGTGGCGCAAATGAGCGGTGGCGCCGGTGTGCCGGAAATTCCGGCGCTTGACGCGTCCGGCCTGCGGCTCGCCATCGTGGCAAGCACCTGGCATAGCAAAATCTGCGATGCGCTGCTGGCCGGTGCCTGCAAAGTGGCCGCCGATTCGGCGTCGGCAGCCCGACGGTGGTTCGCGTGCTCGGCGCGATCGAGATTCCGGTGGTGGCTCAGGAGCTGGCTCGCAACCACGATGCCGTCGTCGCACTGGGTGTCGTGATCCGTGGCGAGACACCACATTTCGACTATGTCTGCGATGCGGTAACCCAGGGCATCACCCGCGTGTCGCTGGACGCCTCGACCCCGGTCGCCAACGGGGTGCTGACCACGAACACCGAGGAGCAGGCGCTGGCCCGGGCCGGGCTTCCGACGTCGGCGGAGGACAAGGGAGCCCAGGCGACCGCGGCGGCGCTGACCGCCGCACTGACCCTGCATGACCTACGCGCTCGGTCGTGAATTCAAAATCGGGCGACTGGGATGCGGAACTGCGTCCCCACCTGACACCGCTTTTTGCCTACGCCGCAGCATTTCTGATCGCGGCGGCCCACATCGTGGTGGGCCTCCTGCTCAAAATCAGGTCCAGCGGGGTGATCTTCCAGACCGCCGACCAGGTAGCGATGGGCGCCCTCGGTCTGGTCATCGCCGGCGTCATTCTGCTGTTCGCGCGGCCGCGGCTGCGGATAGGCGCCGCCGGTCTTTCGGTGCGTAATCTGTTGGGCGACAAGCTGGTCCCGTGGTCAGAGGTGGTCGATGTGTCGTTTCCCGGCGGCAGCCGGTGGGCCCGCGTCGACCTGCCCGACGATGAGTACATCCCGGTGATGGCGATCCAGGCCGTTGACAAGGACCGCGCTGTGCACGCCATGGACACCGTGCGGTCGCTGCTGGCTCGCTATCGGCCCGACCCGCATGGAGGCTAAGTGGCGATAATCGCCCGAGCCGGCCCGAGCCGGCCCGAGCCGGCCCGAGCCGGCCCGCGCAGACCCGCCGGAGAATGCATGGTGGCGAGGGGCGTGAATGGGTAGCATCTGCCACCAGGGTCGAGTGACAGTGACGGAGGCTGGTGGGAATTGACAATGATGATGACCAGCCGGCAATGGGCCCGCCTGCGGACTTGTCGGAGGTGCGCGTTTCCCGCACGGCCGTCGCGGACGTCCGCGCACGAACTCGCGACTATGTGCTGGTGCGAACGGTGAACCACATTCACCGTGGGGTCGACTGCGCCCGCGCGCGGCGCGAAGCGAGCTAGCCATGGCCACCACAACCTTTGCCGGCCACACCGACGTCGGGCGCAAACGATCCCGCAACGACGACCGGTGGGGAGCGGATCCAGCGCTGGGGCTCTACATGGTCGCCGACGGGGTGGGCAGCACCAGCCACGGGGATTTTGCTGCTGCGCTGGTCGTCGACATGCTGCCGGGCTACGTGGCGCGCCACCTCGCCGGTGCGGATCTCCATGATCCGCAGGCGACCGCACGGTTGGGCGGCGCGGTGGTGGAGATGTGCGACGACCTGTACGCCCGCAGCCAGACCGACTCCCAACTCGGCAGCGCCGATACCACCCTGGTGGCCGCGGTGGTCAGCGATTCATCCGCGCTGATCGCTCACCTCGGTGACAGCCGCGCCTACCTGTACCGAGACCGCCGCATGCACCGGCTGACCAGTGACCACACCATCGTGCAGGCGGTGATGGACGCCGGCGAGCTCAGTGAGGAGGCGGCCGCGCATCATCCGAATCGCTCGGTGGTGACCCGCCACGTGCTGATGACCCCGCCGGCAAAGCCGGATGTGTCTACCCGGGAACTACAGCCTGGTGATCGAATCCTGTTGTGCAGCGATGGTTTACACGGTGTCGTCGATGACGCGACGCTGGCCGCCATCCTCACCGACCACCCTGACCCGGCCGACGCCTGCCGAGTGCTGATCGACGCCGCCAACCGTGGCGGGGGACCCGACAACATCACCGTCGTGCTGGTCAACGCAGAGCAAGGCGCATCCACGTCACCGCCCAGGACGGCGGCCACTGTCCCCGATCGCGTGGTCCCGCCCCCGCCTACGGCGCAGCAAAAGCCCGTCGGCGCGGACCTCGCCGCGACCCAACGACGTTCGGCCGAGCGGCCATTGCCGCCCGTGCCGACGACCCCACCTTCAGGCCCCCCACCGCCGGGCCCCCCGCCGTCAGGTTCCCTGCCCCCTGGACCGCCGCCCCCAGGCCCGCCTGGAGGTCCCCCACCCGCAGGCGCCCCAACCCAACAGATCGGCACCCTGCCACCGCAGGCCGGCACGCCACCACCGGAACCGTGGCGGCCGCCCCGGCGCCGTGCGGCGAAATTGGCCCTGATCATCGCGATCGTCTTGATCCTGGCCGCGGCCGGTGTTACCGGCTACTTTCTGTGGTCCGGATCCCAAACGGGGCACCCCGCAGCGCCTTCCGTGCAAACGTCGCACCTCCCAGCGCCTTCCGTGCAACCAGCGCCTTCCGTGCAACCAGCGCCTTCCGTGCAACCCGCATCGCCTAAGCAGATCGTGCTGCCCTTCACCGGCCTCAAGCACCCGCAAGGTGTGGCGGTGGACAGCGCCGGCAACGTTTACGTCGTCAACATCGACGGTGCCGGCGGATCGTTGCTGAGGCTGGCGGTCGAATCGAGCACCCCAAGCGCGCTGCCGTTTAACGACCTGACGTCCCCGTGCGGTGTGGCCGTGGACAGCGCCGGGGACGTCTTCGTCACCGACGTTCGCGACGGCGGTCGGATAGCGGAACTGCCGGCCGGATCCCCCAACCCGACCCAGCGGCTCGTCGAAGAGAGGTGGCATCGGCTTTCAAAACCCTGTGGGGTGGCGGTGGACAGCGCTGGAGATGTCTACATCGCCGACAAAGGGCACGGTCAGGTGATGCAAATTCCGGCAGGCCTGGACGGTCTGGTGCTGGCCTTTGGCGGCCTATCCGACCCCACCGGTGTGGCGGTGGACGCCGCGGGCAATGTCTACGTCACCGACCAAAGAAGTAACCGGGTGTTGAGGCTGGTCCCGGGGCCGAACCCGGGGTCGTACTCCCAGAGCGTTCTGCCCTTCACCGGCCTCAACCAGCCCGAAGGTGTGGCGGTGGACGGCTCCGGCAACGTCTACGTCGCCGACTTCGAGAACCATCGGGTGGTCAAGCTGGCGTCCGGCTCGGGCAGCCTGACGACACTGCCGTTCAGTGGCCTGGTCAACCCAGCCGGCGTGGCGGTGGACTCCGCCGGCAGCGTCTACGTCGCAGACTACGGCGGCGGTCAGGTTGTGAAACTGCCAGCGGGCTAAGGCCGCTGCCGTACGATCGCCCGATGGCAGGTCGTGGGCGCAGCAGCGTGCCGACGGCGGTCACGTTGGTCGTCGCCGCGGTGACGGTAAGTGCCTGCACCACCTTGGTAACGGGTCGGGCGGTCCGGGCCCATGGGCCGGTTACGGCGCGCGAGTTGCTGTTGCGGGACGGGGAGACCACTCCGCTGGGGTCGGCAATTCAGACCGGCGTGGGCGACAACTACTTCACCAGCGCTCGGCCACCCCAATGCTCGGCGGCACTGTTGTTCGAGGGTTCGCCGCTGCGGCCCGCGGGCGCTGCGGACCACGCCGAGTCGGCATACACCTTTGACAGCCGGGCGCTGTACGCCGAATCGGTCGATGTTTACAACAGCGCCCTGAACATCCGCGACGTGGTGTCGAATGGCTTCCGCGCCTTGTCCGAGTGCAATGTGGAGGCCATCGGTGTGTCCCCGGCCGGAGAGTTTCGGCCGATGAAACTCAGCCACTACGCCGCACCGGCCGACGGTCTGCTGGTTTGGACCATGACCCGCGCGGATTGGACCTGTGACTATGGGTTGGCCGTGATCCGGTTGGCAGCTCTGTTGATTTCGGCCTGCGACGCCGCGCCCGGCTTCCCGATGGCGGACTGGGCGGCGAAAAGGAAGGCGCAGTTAGACGGCCGGGCCGCCTGAGGGACTGGAATGCCACGCCTGCACCGAGCATCCACGCCACCCCCGGGCTCAACCGTGCCAATGACGGCCGCGACGGCGCCCACCCTCGCCCCCGCCGCTAAGGAGCTGCGGCCGGGAGCTGTCGGCCTGACCGGCAGTCTTGTCATCGCGCTCTCGTCGGTGGCTCCGGCCTACAGTTTGGCCGCCGCGCTGGCCGGCATGGTCGCGGCGACGGGTGCAAAGACCCCCGCGCTGTTCGTCATCGGATTTGTTCCGATGATGCTCACCGCCATCGCTTTTCGTGAACTCGCCCGCGAGACCCCCGACTGCGGCTCCACCTTTACTTGGGTAACCCGCGCGTTCGGCCCGTGGGTGGGGTGGCTGGCCGGCTGGTGCTCGTTGATCGCGGCCACTGTCGCGGCCGGAAACGGTGCCCAGATCGCCGCCATCTACCTGCTCGAGGCATTGCACATGCACACCGCGGCGAATTCGATGTCCGTGCAGATCACGGTGGGCGGTCTGGCCATCGTCCTATTAACGCTGCTGTGCGTGCGGGGCATCGACGTCACCGAGCGCACTCAAGCCGTGCTAGTGGGAGTGCAGTTTGCGATGCTGGCGCTGGTCAGCGTGGTCGCGCTGACCAAGGTGTTCAGCCACCACGCCGGTCCGCAGGCCGTCATGCCGCAGTGGGGCTGGCTGTCGCCCACGGGGCTGTCCGCGTCGGCGATTAGCCACGGAACCATCCTGTGCGTGTTCGCATACTGGGGGTGGGATGCCTCCCTGCCGGTGTCGGAGGAAACTACTGACCCGCATAAAAACCCGGGCAAGGCGGCCGTGCTCGCGACGGTCCTGGTGATGGGCACATATGTGATTGTCAGCTACGCGATTCAGGCCTTCGCCGGGTTCGGCAGCACCGGAATCGGTCTGAACAATCCGCAAAACGCCAACGACACCCTCAGCATCCTGGGAGACCCGGTGGTGGGCGGCGCCTTGGCGGTGGTGCTGCTGCTCGCCATCAGCTCATCATCACTGGCGCAGACGCTGACCTGTCTGGCGCCGACCGCGCGAATTATGCTGGCCATGGCGGTTTACCGCGCCCTGCCCCAACGGCTCGCACGAGTACATCACCAATACCGCACACCGTGGTTGGGCACTCTGCTCATCGGCGTCGGCGGATTCACCATCTATCTCGTGATGACGCTGCTCAGCCGCGACTCGCTGACGGACATAGTGGCCTCGCTGGGCCTAACCACCACTTTCTACTATGCGATGACCGCCTACGCCTGCCTGTGGACCTACCGGCGCACGCTGCTGCGCTCGGCGCGCGACTTCTGGTTGCGAGGTGGTCTTCCGCTCCTCGGCGCGCTGAGCATGACGTGGGCGTTCGTGCAGAGCGCTGTCGACACGTACACCCCCGACTACGGCAAAACCCATTTCGGACCGGTCGGTGGCGTGTTCGTACTGGGTATGGGTCTACTCGTGCTGGGCGTCCCGGTCGCGGTGCTTAGCGCCACGGCCGGAGGCCACGACTTCTTCCGCGGCAAGACCCTCAACGCGGCCACCAAGATCACCATCCTCGATGGGCCCGGCGTTCACTAACGTCGGGTTGCGCCACTGGCAACCCGATCACGTGCCAAAGGGTTTGCCCGTGAACAACGTTCGGTCCACAAACATCTCCGCGGTGTGTGTGCCGGAGGGCGAGCGAATTTTGCTGGGCCGGCGATTGATGAATACCTTGTTTTCGTGACTCGCGCCCTCCACAACAACGATCGACCCTGGTGGGCGATTGCGGACATTGCTGACGACATCCAGGTAACCCTCGATCTCGTCAATCAGGCGCGTGACCGGTCCTCGCCAGGCGCCAAGCGGCCAGGGTGGGAACTCGACGCGTGCGGCGACCTCTTCGATGCACTAAACCGACTGTGGTCCACGCGCGCATTCCATTTCGGTGATCCGAGCCATTCAGATGCCGGTGCTGCGAAGCAGTTGACGGCGCTACTCAAAGAACTAAGGGAATCAGATCGGACGACCCTGCTCGGCATGCCGTCGATCGAGGAGTTCGCCGCATTTGAGCCCCCCATCCTTGACCACGGCGTTGCGGACGTAACACAACGCATCGCCGACTTCACTGCTGAGACAGGTCGGCGGGCCGGCCCGGATCACCGCCACTTGAAGGAAGACTGGTCACGCTGGCGGACGCGAGGATCGGGAGTGTCACCCGCTCTGGAAAGCCTGAGTCGAGCCGTTCTGGTAGTCCGGAACAACCTTGCTCACGGCGAGAAGAACCGCGTGGACCCAGACCATGACCGCGCAGGCGGCAATCGCAAGGTTGCCTCCGTCGTGCTTGAGGTTCTGCGGGATTTGGTCGACTTCATCCTCGAGCGGCCGTCGCAGAAGTTGGCGGTATACGGCACCCTCAGGCCGGGCCAGCCAAACCACGGAATGTTGAGGGACATCGATGGCTTGTGGACAGCCGCACGGCTGAAAGGGGTGCTTGACGAGACTGGCCCTTACCCCACCTTTACGTTCTCGACCAAGGGCAGCGCAGTCGAGGCACAGCTACTCATCTCCGTTGAACTCGCGGAGCACTGGTCACGGCTGGACGACTTCGAGGGAAGCGAATACTCGCGACACCTAGGAATTGTCTGGGGTGAGGACTCTCCGGGAATCGCCAACGTCTACGTAGCCTCGCTGAATGCGGGCAATGATCCCGAGAGTCGCTTCCCTTGACTTGGAGTCGCGTACCGCTACGGTCCGGGGCTAAGGGGGCTAAGGACCCTTGTCGTCGGTGGAGCTGTCTGGAAGGCGACGAGATATGAGGGTCTGATATCTCGGTCTCGGAAGAATTGCGATCGCAAAACCGACGTTGGTATGCGTAACAATAACGATGCGCTGGAAACCAGCAGCAAACGCCACTTCGACCATTAATTTGACGGACCCGTTTGCGGTCAGCTGCTGCTGCACGAAAACCCGTGCACGCGGTGAGCGTTCGTCAGTCTGATACGTTAACAACGTGACAGTTGCACTCTTTAAGGCTGTGCTCGAGGACGTCTTTGTCGGCAAGAACGTCGACCTCTTGGCGCGCTATTTAGACCCTGAATACGTGGAGTCCGTCAACGGCAGGGAGCAGGGGTACGCTGCCGTTGTCGCAGAGGCAAGCGAGTGGTTCGCCGCCGGAGTCACCATTCACTACGACTATGACGAAGACGCATGGGTCAGCGAGGTCGACGGCGCAGGGACCGGCAAGGTCGCGGGACGGTGGTGGTTGACCAGCACGATGCCGAACCAAGAGCCAACGCGGCACGAGTTCATCGCCATCGCTAGTTTCGTGCTCGGCAAGGTCAAAACGATCCGGATCCTCGAATACCCTCCGGTGGAGTAGGATCTCGAACCGCCGCGCGCAGACGGGCCGCCTGCATTACCTCCGTTCGCGCGGTCGTCGTGGCGCGGGTTGTTGGTGATGATGTTGATGCCCGGTGGCCGCGGAGGCCACCGCTCCGCTCACCTAACGTCGTAAGGGGCTGGGTGATGGACAGCGAGCCATCTGGGACGCGGCCCAACGTGGGCTTGGCCGTTGCCTTCCAGTTGAACGCGGCCGGGTTCGACGACGCCGAAGAGATCGGGCGGGGTGGTTTCGGCACTGTCTATCGGTGCACCCAAGTTGCTCTGGACCGGGTGGTGGCGGTCAAAGTCCTGACCGCCGAATTCGACGATAATCGTGAGCGGTTTTGGCGTGAGCAGCGTGCGATGGGGCGGCTCACCGGGCACCCGAATATTGTCGGCGTCCTGCAAGTCGGCGAGACAGAAACGGGTTACCCGTATTTGGTAATGCAGTATCACCGGCGTGGTTCGCTTGATGCGCGGATTCACAAATTGGGGCCGTTGTCCTTGGCGGAGGTGTTGCGGTTGGGGGTGAAGATGGCCGGCGCGCTGGAGAGTGCGCATCGGTTGGGGATCGTGCACCGCGATCTCAAGCCGGGCAATATTCTGTTCACCGACTTCGGCGAGCCGGCGTTGACGGACTTCGGGATCGCGCATATGAGCGGGGGATTTAAGACCGCGACCGGCATCCTCACAGGCTCACCGGCGTTTATGGCCCCGGAGATTATCAGGGGGGATGCCCCCAGTCCAGCCTCAGACGTCTATGGGCTGGGCGCCACCCTGTTTTGCGCGCTCACCGGGCATGCCGCCTTCGAACGGCGCAGCGGTGAGCAGGCGGTGGCGCAGCTTTTGCGGATAATCAAGGAGTCCGCGCCGGATCTGCGTGAGCAGGGCATCCCCGACGATGTGGCCGCGGTCATCGAGAGCGCAACGTCGCGAGACCCGCAGCAACGTCCGTCTCCGTTGGCCCTGGGTGAGCAAATCGGCGAGGTTCAGGCCCGTCAGGGTTTCGCGCTCGATGAGATGGCGCTCCGGGGCGAGCCGCAGGCCGACCGGGCTGGGCGGCGCGCGCAGGTGACGGCCACGACCCGCCGCATCCCCGGGAATCTGCCGCTGGAGCTGACCAGTTTCGTCGGTCGCGGCAACGAGTTGGCCGAGGCG
The DNA here is from genome assembly GCA_963814505.1 of uncultured Actinomycetota bacterium. GTDB lineage: Bacteria > Actinomycetota > Actinomycetes > Mycobacteriales > Mycobacteriaceae > Mycobacterium. The sequence goes on along the minus strand of CAWFDM010000023.1, from coordinate 104,083 downwards.
AAAAGCGCACTGTTGACCTCGCGGCTGGTGACCCTGACCGGGGTCGGCGGGGTGGGCAAGACCCGGCTGGCGCTGCGGGCCGCCACCGAGGTGAGCGCGGATTTCGCCGATGGGGTTTGGCTGGCCGAGCTAGGTGAGGTCCGCGACGGGGCACTGTTGGTCGATGTGGTCGCCACGGCAGTGGGGGTGCGCGACGGGTCGAGCAGACCGTTGGTGCAGGGGCTGGTCGAGTTCTTTAGCTCGCGCAGCATGTTGTTGGTGCTGGATAACTGTGAGCAGGTGGTCGACTCGGTGGTCAAGCTGTGCGAGACGTTGCTGCGGGGGTGTCCGCAGCTGCGGATCCTGACGACCAGCCGCGAGGCCCTCGGCATCGGCGGGGAAACCGTACTGCCGATATCTCCCCTGGCGTGCCCGGACGCCGACGCCGAACCGACGCTGGGCGGGCTGCCCCGCTTCGACGCGGTGGCGCTGTTCGCCGAACGGGCCGCGGCCACGGTTCATGGCTTTTCGCTGACCGATGACAACAAGGCAACCGTGGTGCGGATCTGCTCGCGGCTCGACGGGCTGCCGCTGGCGATCGAGCTGGCGGCGGCGCGGTTGCAGGTGATGTCACCCGAGCAGATCTTAGAGCGGCTGGCCGACCGGTATGCATTGTTGACCAAAGGCAGCCGAGGCGCCCCCACGCGCCAGCAGACACTGCGCTGGAGCATCGGGTGGAGCTATGACCTGTGCACTCCGGCCGAACAACGGCTGTGGGGCCGGCTATCGGTGTTCGTCGGCAGCTTCGAACTCGAAGCGGCCGAAGGCATCTGCGGCGACGACCTGGACCCTGGGGAGTCCATCGATCTGATCTCCTCGCTGGTGGAAAAGTCGATCCTGATCCGTGCTGAATCCAAAGGCGTTGTGCGGTTCCGGTTCCTGGAGACTGTCCGCGAATACGGGCAGCAGCAGATCACAAAGACCGGCGAATATTTAGAAGTGCGCCGACGTCACCGGGATTGGTACCAACGGCTCGTCCGGAGTGCCTGGTCTGAATGGGCGAGCGCTCGCCAGGCATATTGGATCGAACGTCTAGAGCGGGAGATGTCCAATATTCGCGAGGCGCTGGAGTTCGGCCTGTCCGACTGCGCCGACGCCGCGCTCGGGATCGCCGCCTGCCAGCATTATTTCTGGATAGTCAGCGGAAGGCTCGGCGAGGGGCGCCGCTGGTTGGACCGCGCGCTGGCGGCTATGCCGCCCGAGCCGACACTCGACCGGGTTAATGCGCTATATGGCGCTGCGATGCTCGCATCGCAACAGGGTGATCTGCCGGCTATGACCACTCGAGTGGCCGAGGCACGACCCCTAGTCGAGCAGATGAGTGACTCTTTGGCGCACGGCCTATTCGGCGTCATCGACGGGATTGCCTCACTGCTCAGCGGCGAATTTGACCGTGCCCGCTCACGCCTCGAAGATGCCGTCGATGCGAGCGACGATCCGCTCGTCCAGATGCCGGCGATGACAGGACTGGGAATGGTGTTCGAGTTTCGCGGTGATTCTTCCGGAGCCCGCGGCTGGCGCGAACGGTCAATTGCGATAGGGGAGTCGTGCGGCGAATTAGTGCACCGGACCTACGCCTTGTTTACCGGCGGAGTCGCCAACTGGTGCGAGGGCAACGACGATCGCGCTATCGAGATGCTCAAGCAGAGTCTCGGCATGGCACAGCAGGTGAAGAATTCGCTTGCGGTCGTACATTGTGTCGAGGTGCTGGCCTGGGTGGCGGATGATCCGGTGCGTGCGGCGCGGCTGATGGCCGCCGCCGAGGCACTGAGCGTTGCCGCAGGAGTCTCGACAATAGCGTTCCCGAATCTGGTTGTCCACCACGAGGAATGCGAGCGCCGCAGTCGGGAGGCGCTTGGCGACAAGGAATTCAAGGCCGCTTATCAGAAGGGCTGCGCAATGAGCTTCGCTGACGCGGTTGCTTACGCCCTGCAGGGATGAAGCGCGGTCAACCGTATCTACCGAGACCTACGCAACATACGTGACCTATCCAACATGCCGCTGGCGAAATGAGCGGTCTCCCCGACGTGGACCGGCCGATCCGGTCGGCCCGGGCTGGGTTGGTCGGAGCCACTACTGGCTGGCTCACGGGGCGATTGTGGCATGCGGGTGTGATGTAGTCGGGTGGTCATCGGTCGTCGGCAGCATTAAGGAACGAACCAGAGGACGCGGTCCGAAGGCCCGAAGCAGCTGACTGGCTGGGCGTGGGCGCACCCGTTGGGGCCACCAGAACCAGCGCCCGAGCAGAGCTGCAATAGACGGCGTCATGAACGCACGCACGACCAGCGTGTCGAACAACAGACCCAAACCGATCGTGGTACCCACCTGACCGATAACCCGCAACTCGCTGAGTATGAAGGAGGACATGGTGGCGCCGAACACCAGCCCGGCGAACGTCACCACCGAGCCTGTGCCGGCCATCGCACGGATAATCCCCGTCTTCAAGCCAGCCCCGATTTCCTCCTTGAAGCGGGATACCAGCAGCAAATTGTAGTCAGATCCCACGGCCAACAGCAGGATGACGGACATCACAAGCACGATCCAGTGCAATTCGATGCCGAAAATATCCTGCCAGACGAGCACGGAGAGCCCGAAAGATGCGCCTAACGAGAGCAGCACGGTGCCCACGATGACCAATGCGGCAACCACACTTCGGGTGATGATCAGCATGATGATGAAAATTAGACTGGCCGCGGCTATTCCGGCGATCATGAGGTCGTAATTGGAGCCGTCTCGCATGTCCTTGTAGAACGCGGCGGTGCCGCCGAGGTAGACCTTGGAGCCCTCCAAGGGCGTTCCCTTTATGGCTTCCTTCGCCGCCTGCTTAATCGGATCGACATGTGATATGCCCTCGGGTGTCGCGGGTTCTCCTTCATGGGAGATGATGAACCGAGCTGCTTTGCCGTCCGATGAGAGGAACATTTTCAGACCCCGCTCGAAATCGGGGTTGTCGAAGACTTCCGGAGGTAGGTAGAAGGAGTCATCATTTTTGGCGGCGTCAAAAGCCTGCCCCATGGCGCTCGAGTTCTGGCTCATGACGTCCATCTGGTCATACAGCGACGACTGCGAGCTGTACATGGTCAGCGTCATGGTCCGCATTGTCTGCATCGTGGAGATCATTGGGGGAATCGTCGCGAGCATCTGCGGCATCAGTGAATCCAGAACGTCAAAGTTCTTCGTGAGATCCCCTAGCTTTTCACTCAGCTGGTCCAGGCCGTCGAGTGCGTCAAATATCGACCTTAGCGACCAGCAGACCGGGATGTCGAAGCAGTGCTTTTCCCAGTAGAAGTAACTGCGAATGGTCCGCCAGAAATCATCGAAATCTGCAATGCGATCTCGCAATTGATCCGTGGTAGCCGCGATTTCGTGCGTTTCCAGGTCCATCCGGTGGGTGGTAGCGTCCAATTTTTCCATGATGCTGTACATGCGCTGCGTCGTATCGATCGTTTGCTGCATAGCGGCAGCCTGCGTCAGCATGTCCGCCATGCGGTCCTTCATGTACTTCGAGTTCTCGATCTGCGTCGTGTTTCCCATGCTGATCGCGAACGGTATCGAACTATGCTCGATGGGAGTTCCCAACGGCCTTGTTATCGCCTGCACCCTCGAGACACCGGGAATGTGAAATAGGCCTTTGGCCACCCTCTCCAAGACGAGCATGCTGGCCGGATTACGCATATCGTGATCGGTCTCTATCAGCAGCAGCTCCGGATTCAACCGCGCCCGAGAAAAATGTCGGTCCGCAGCCTGATATCCGATATTGGCCGGCGCGTCGGCAGGCGTGTAGCGGCGCTCGTCGTAATTCGTCTTGTATCCCGGCAGTGCAACCAGACCGATGAGGGCGACCGCGATCGTCACCGCGAGAACCGGTCCGGGCCAACGAACAATAGCGGTTCCTACCCGGCGCCATCCCCGTGTCCGCATCCTTCGCTTGGGGTCGAAAAGGTGGAAGAAACTGCCCACGGTCAGGACGGCCGGGCCCAGGGTCAACGCAGCTATGACCGCGACCAGCATGCCCACCGCGCAAGGGACGCCCAGTACTTGAAAATAGGGCAGCCGGGTAAAGCTGAGACAGTACATCGCACCGGCAATAGTCAGGCCTGAGCCCAAGACAACATGGGCGGTCCCATGAAACATGGTGTAGAAGGCCGTTTCCGGATCTTCGCCGGCCGCGCGACCTTCTTGATAGCGCCCGAAAATAAATATCGCGTAGTCAGCGCCGGCCGCAATAGCGAGCAGCACCAGCAGATTAACCGCGAATGTCGAAAGCCCGATGATGTTGTGGTAGGCCAGAAAGGCGACGACTCCCCGGGCCACGGCCAGCTCAATAAGCACCACAACGAGGACGACGAGCACAGTAACGATGGAGCGATAGACGAAAAGCAACATGAGACAGAGCACCCCGATACTAGCCGCGGTGACCTCTGCGAGACTTTTGTCGCCGGCTTCGTCTTGGTCGGCAGCTAGCGCCGCGGCTCCGGTGACGTAGGCCTTGACCCCCAGCGGTGGTGGTGTTGTTTCGGCGATGCGCCGGACGGCGTGGACGGATTCGTTCGCTAAGGTCGAGCCTTGGTTGCCGGCGAGATAGACCTGGACATAGGCCGCCTTACCGTCTGTGCTCTGCGAGCCCGACGCCGTCAGCGGATCTCCCCAGAAGTCCTGGACGTACTCGACGTGCTTCCTATCCTGCGCGAGCTTATGGATCAGGGTGTCGTAAAACCGGTGGGCATCATCGCCGAGCGGCTTATCGCCTTCGAGCACGATCATGATCGCGCTGTCGGAATCAAACTCGTGGAACACCTGACCCACGCGCTTCATCGCCTGCATCGACGGCGCATCGTTGGGCGCCATCGACACCGAATGCGCTTTTCCGACCTCATCGAGTTGGGGTACGGCGACATTCACGATGACGGTGAGCGCCAGCCAGAACAGGACGATCAGCACCGCAGACCGGTGGATCATCCGCGGCAGGACCCCGGGCGCTCGAAGCCATGCGCTCACCTTGCTTGCCATTTGGGGAATCTCTCCCATCCCCACCCGCGGGTCACTAATTGTCAGTGGGCAGGTGCCTCAGGTGAGCTTGACAGAGCGGGCTGCGTTACGGCGCAATTCGTGTGAAATCGTCGACGGGTGACGGCCGATCCGCCACGCGATCTCACGTACACTGGTGAGCTTTGGCGCGCAACAGGACTATTTCTTCTCGCTCTCAAATGACAAATACCGTAAACGGTCGGATATTCGGATATAGGGGCTCGTCGACTCGTGTCATGGGACACTACCCGTGGTCATCGTTGATCAGAGGAGTCCGTGTGGAGTCGGCTTGTATGCCGCTGGGGGTCGGTGGGGCTCGCCCACACGTTGCTCCGACCCGGCAGCGCGGGTCTCTCGGGGGAGACAGGATTGCGGCGCAGGCGACTGCGCCGCTGTTTGATGCGCTACGTCATTTCGTCGAGCGCGACCAGGCCCCCTTCTACAGCCCGGGGCATAAGGGTGGCCGGACGCTCGATTCGTGGTTCCGCGACCACATCGCGGCGCTCGACCTCAACAACCTGCCCGACACGGACACGCTGCATTGCCCGGCGGGTCCAATCCTGCAGGCCGAGCGACTGATCGCCGACGCGTGGGGTGTGCCACGGAGCTTCATGTTGGTGCAGGGTTCGACCACGGGGAACATCGTCACCGCACTGGCGGCGTTGCGGCCTGACGAGCCGGTGCTGGTCCAGCGCAACGCCCACAAATCCGTGGTGGCTGGCCTGGTGCAAGTCGGTGCCCGGCCGATCTGGCTCGATCCGTTGTGGGATGGTCGCTTTGGCGTCGCGCACGGCCTGGATGCAGCCACGGTGGAGCGTGCGTTCGTCGCGAGCGGGGCAAGAGCGCTCTGGGTATTGCACCCGACGTATCACGGCACCACCGCCGATATCGTTGCGCTGGGTGATCTCTGCCGCAGGTTCGACGCTCGGCTCCTGGTGGATAGTGCCCACGGACCACATTTCACCTTCCACCCGGATCTGCCGGTTCCCGCCGAACAGGCGGGTGCGACGGCCACGGTGCAGTCGATCCACAAGATCCTTTCCGGTCTGAGCCAAGCCGCCGTGCTGCATATCGATCCGGGGATGCTGGATCCGGCCGCTGTGCGACGGGCCCTGCAGCTCATTCAAACGACCAGCCCGCATTTCGCCATCATGAGTTCGATCGATCTGGCCCGGCGGGAGATGGTGATCAGCGGAGCCGAGCTCCTCGACCGGATTCTGGCCCGATCACGGGACGCCGCGACCCGCCTGGCCGCGATACCCGGCCTGCAGATCCTAGGGTCTGAGGATCTGCTCGGACCCGGAGCGGGCCTGCATCAGCTCGACGAGACGAAATTGCTCATCGGCACGAGCGGGCTGGCGGCCGATACCCGCGATATCGTAAAGCGGCTCAACCGAATACACGGTGTGCAGCCCGAATTGAGCGGGCCCGGTCATGTCCTGTGTATCACGACCATCGGAAATACCGACATCGATTTCGAGAGGCTGGTGGCGGGCTGGGCCGAGGTGGTCAGCCATGTCGGCCGATGCGCGGTGGGCCCGACGAACGCACTGATCGCCGACGTGCTGACGGTGCGACCCGAGACGGTGCTGACGCCGCGCGAGGCGTACTTCGCCGTCGACGAGGACGTGGCTCTGTCGGCGGCGAGCGGCCGCATCGCGGCCGAGGCCCTGACGCCCTACCCGCCGGGTATTCCCCTCGTGATGCCCGGCGAACGCTTGACTATTGACGTCGTCAGGCTGCTGCTGGCGCTGCGTCTCGCCGGCAACCCGATCAGCGCCTCCGACCCGACGCTCGAACTGGTGAAGGTGGTGCGATGAGCGTGCCGAGCGACACCGTTTTCGACCGTTTGGAATCGAATGTCAGCAGCTATTGTCGTTGGTTTCCGGCCGTCTTCGACCGCGCCAAGGGCGCGATGCTCTACGACGAGACCGGTAGGGAGTACGTCGATTTCTTCGCGGGCGCCGGCGCGCTCAACTACGGACATAACCCGGATTTCATTAAGCAGCGACTGGTCGAGCATCTGCTCTCGGACCGCATGATGCATGGACTCGATCTGCATTCGGTCGTCAAGCGCGAATTCCTGGAAACCTTCGAGGCAGTCGTCCTGCAGCCGCGCAAGCTCGACTACAAGATCCAGTTCTGCGGACCCAGCGGCGCCAGCGCAATCGAAGCGGCGATCAAGCTAGCCCGCCGGGTCACCGGCCGGGTCGGGATCGCCGCGTTCAGCGGCGGCTGGCACGGTATGTCGAACGGTACCCTCGCGATCACCGGGAATCGCCAACATCGCGCGGCCACCGGGGCGCCGTTACCGGCCGCGACCTTCCTGCCCTACGACGACGGGCCCTACCGCATGCCGGACTCGCTCGGCTATATCGCTCATGTGCTGGGAGACGCCGACTCCGGCGTCGATCTGCCCGCGGCGATCGTGCTGGAGTCGGTGCAGGCCGAAGGCGGTGTGTACGTCGCTTCGCCGGATTGGCTGCGCAGGCTACGGATGCTGTGTGACCGCTTCGGGGTGTTGATGATCGTCGATGACGTGCAAGCGGGCTGCGGCCGCACCGGCGACTTCTTTTCATTCGAGGCGGCAGGGATTGTTCCCGACATCGTTTGTCTGTCGAAGTCGATCAGCGGCTACGGCCTGCCCATGGCGATCTTACTGATGAAGCGTGAACTGGACCTGTGGCGACCCGGTGAGCATACGGGCACGTTCCGCGGCAATCAGCTGGCCTTCGTCGGCGCGACAGCGGCGCTCCAGCAGTGGCGCCGAACAGATTTCGCCGCCGAGCTGGATATCCGGTCCGTGCGCTTACAATCACGGCTCCGTTCGATCGTCGCGGCTTGCCCTGGCTTGACCTTGCGCGGACGTGGTTTCATCTGGGCGATCGATTTCGCCGACGCCGGGGGACCCGACGCCGCAGCCCGGGCGTCCCGGACCGCGTTTGACGGCGGTCTTGTGATCGAACGGTGTGGCCGAAACGGCGTCGCGTTGAAGGTCCTTCCGCCGATCACCATCGATGACGACGCAATGGATAGGGGATGTGATGTTCTGTCCGGGGTGTGCGGTGACGCGACAGCACCGAAGGAACCTCCCTACGCCACGGCGGAATCCACTCGGATTGCCCAAGCAAGCGTTTAACTGGGGGCGGCCTACCCCTTGTCTGGGGGCGGTTCAGGATGGATGTTGTTGGAGTCGTTGGGCGTTGGGCCGCTCAGCAGGGCCGACACAACGTCGATGACCGCGGCGGTCATCTGTCCAAGTCGGCTCACCGGCGCCGCGGGTTTACCGAACGCACGGGCTGCACCGGGACGCTGCCCAGTGCCGTAGGTCGGAGAAAGGTCATCTATAGCCACCTGACGGACGTCGGCGACTTCGGCCAAGCTCACAGGCTCGGTGAACTCCGGGCAGGCAGACCAGGCCAGGACCGGAGTCACCATGAACTTTGCTTCTGGGTCGACCAATGTGGGTAGCCGGCGACGCGCTGTATGCCGTGTGGGAGCTACAGGCCCTCCCACAGGCCAACCAGCTTGCGATCGACTTCGCGCTCGCCGCAAACCAGTTAGTCGGAGAGATCGGACCCGAGCTGCCGTTGCGTGAGGCGGACGGCTCACCCAATACATATGGGTTGGGGCGTGGTGCAGGGAAAGGCCGCACTCACCCAGATTGCGCGATTGGCCGAGGCCGTTATTGGCGACTCGACAAACCTGGCGTTTCGTCTGGCCAGCATCGCAGGCCGGGGCGGCCGCGCTTCCGTGATAGTCACCGATGTCGTACACGCCGCAGTTGAGGCGCAATACGTTTGGGGCCATGCTGAGCACGTTGAGATCAAGGGTAGACATGGAATGCAGACCGTATACCCGGTCCTGACACGACGACTCCATGTAGAACGTCACTCCGGATAACCACCGGCGCCGCCTCATCGTCGAGGCTTGAGACTGTGGCGACTGCGTCGGTGCTGTCAGATTTCGCATTCAGACGTCATCGCCGGCCTAACGCCAGCCGGGTGGCAGGTCGGCTGCGTGGTTGGGGCAGTCGTCACGGATGGCAGCCCCCACGACGTTGTCCGCCTCCGCCGGCGGCATCTCGGTGGAAAGCACCGCGATCGCGTACTGCGCCGTCGACGACCCGTAGCCCAGGTGGATCGCAGTGCCGTAATCGCCCATCAGCGCACAGGCTTGCTGCTCGTGGCTATTGTCGGCGTGGGCGATGCCCGAGCCGCACCACGCGGCCAGGCCAACCATCATCGTGGTCCCAGCAACCCGAAGGGTGTGCCGGCCGCTGACTTTGATTCGCTTCGCGCGCGGCGAGAGCCGCAGATTGGCGTGGGTATACTGGCGCGTGTCTAATTTCCCGGGAGACATGGTGTCTTATACCCAGCTACGCCAGGGGTTCAAACGCAGGATCCCCGCTCGGCATCGGCGCCGTTGTTTGGGACCTGGTCCGTTGCCGCCGCGATATGTGAGCATTGGGACGTGAACGCACGCCAATTCGCTCGTTTGCTGGGCGCCGCATTAGTAACAACCTGGGCGGCGCTGCTGAGCGCACCGATCCTCATTGCGTCCGCGTCCGCCGCTCCCTGTCCCGACGTCGAGGTGACGTTCGCCCGCGGCACCGGCGAGCCATCCGGTGTTGGTGGGGTCGGACAGGCATTTATCGATTCACTGCGCTCACAGCTTGGGGGTCGGTCCCTCGCGGTGTATGCGGTCAACTACCCGGCCGGCGATGATTTCGCCCCGTCTGCGTCCGCCGGCGCCGGCGATGCGAACGCTCACGTTGTGTCCATGGCCGCGAACTGTCCGAACACGAAGCTGGTGCTCGGTGGATATTCCCTGGGCGCGATGGTGATCGATCTGATAACCATCGCCCGGGCACCGGTTGCGGGCTTGATTCCCCAGACGCTGACGGCGGACGTGGCTGATCACGTTGCTGTGGTCGCTACCTTCGGCAATCCGTCGGACAGATATCTGGGGGCGCCCGTAAGCGAGGTCAGCCCGTGGTATGGGTCTAAGGCCGTTGACTTGTGTGCGGCCGGCGATCCGGTTTGCACTCCGGGTGGGGCCCTGGCGCTGCCTTCGCATGACGAGCTGTTTTCCGCGGCGCACCTTTCCTATCAGCAGTCCGGGATGCCCGGTCAGGCCGCGACTTTCGCGGCGAGCCATCTCTAACGCAACGTGTCGGGGCGACTCGTGGTGGGCACCCGGACCGCGCGCCGGTGATCAGCAGCGGGAAAGCGTTCTGGTGCTGGCCGGAACACACCCCAGTGCCGCCACCCGATCCCGACGACCCACCGCCTTTTTAGCTACTACTAGCCTGGACACGTGCCAGATCCCGCGACATATCGCCCCGCGCCCGGGTCCATCCCGGTCGAGCCGGGCGTCTACCGGTTCCGGGACCCGCACGGGCGAGTTATCTACGTCGGCAAGGCCAAGAGCCTGCGCAGCCGGCTGACGTCGTACTTCGCCGACGTCGCGAATCTGCACCCCCGCACCCGGCAGATGGTGACCACCGCGGCCAAGGTCGAGTGGACGGTGGTCAACACCGAAGTCGAGGCGCTGCAGCTGGAATACAACTGGATCAAGGAGTTCGATCCGCGCTTCAATGTCCGCTATCGCGACGACAAGTCGTACCCGGTGCTGGCCGTCACCCTCAACGAGGAGTTCCCCCGGCTGATGGTCTATCGCGGCCCGCGGCGCAAGGGTGTGCGCTATTTCGGGCCGTATTCGCACGCCTGGGCAATCCGGGAAACGCTGGATCTGCTCACCCGGGTCTTTCCGGCGCGCACGTGCTCGGCTGGAGTATTCAAGCGGCACAAGCAGATCGACCGTCCATGCCTGCTCGGCTATATCGACAAATGCTCGGCGCCCTGCGTCGGCAGGGTCAGCGAAGAGCAGCATCGCCAAATCGTGCAAGACTTTTGCGACTTCCTGTCCGGCAAGACCGACCGCTTTGCCCGCGAGCTGGACCAGCAAATGAACGCCGCGGCCGAGCAACTCGATTTCGAGCGGGCCGCGCGGCTTCGTGACGATCTGTCCGCGCTGAAGCGGGCCATGGAGAAGCAGGCCGTGGTGCTCGGCGACGGAACCGATGCCGATGTGGTGGCCTTCGCCGACGACGATCTCGAGGCCGCTGTGCAGGTGTTCCACGTCCGCGGCGGCCGGGTGCGCGGCCAGCGTGGCTGGATTGTCGAAAAGCCCGGAGACCCAGGTAATTCCGGCGAAGAGCAGTTGGTCGAGCAGTTCCTTACCCAGTTCTACGGCGACCAGGCGGAACTCGACGGCGCCTTGAAAGAAACAGACGAATCCACCAATCCGGTTCCCCGCGAGGTGCTGGTGCCGTGCCTGCCGTCCAACGCCGACGAATTGGCCAGTTGGCTGTCCGGTTTGCGCGGATCCCGTGTCGCACTGCGGGTGCCGCGCCGCGGCGACAAGCGGGCGCTGGCCGAAACGGTGCAGCGAAACGCGAAAGACGCGCTGCAACAACACAAGCTGAAGCGTGCCGGTGACTTCAATGCCAGGTCCGCCGCGCTGCAGAATATTCAGGAAGCCCTGGGTCTGGCCGACGCGCCGCTGCGGATCGAGTGCGTCGACGTCAGTCACGTGCAGGGCACCGACGTGGTGGGTTCCCTGGTGGTCTTCGAGGACGGCCTGCCGCGCAAGTCGGACTACCGCCACTTCGGCATCCGGGAAGCCGCGGGCGACGGGCGTTCCGACGACGTCGCCTCCATCGCCGAGGTGACCCGCCGCCGGTTCCTGCGGCACCTGAGTGATCAGAACGATCCGAATCTGCTATCCCCGGAAGGAAAATCACCCGAGAAGTTTCGAAGGTTCGCGTATCCGCCCAATCTGTTCGTGGTCGACGGCGGTGCGCCGCAGGTCAATGCGGCCAGCGCAGTGCTCGACGAGCTCGGTATCACCGACGTCGCGGTGATCGGTCTGGCCAAGCGGCTGGAAGAGGTGTGGGTGCCGTCGGAGCCGGACCCCATCATCATGCCGCGCAACAGCGAGGGGCTGTATTTGCTGCAGCGGGTGCGCGACGAGGCGCACCGGTTCGCCATCACCTACCATCGCAGCAAGCGATCCAAGCGAATGACGGCCTCGGCGCTGGACTCGGTGCCGGGATTGGGGGAGCACCGCCGCAAGGCGCTGGTCACCCATTTCGGATCGATAGCCCGCCTCAAGGAGGCCACCGTCGACCAGATCACCGCCGTTCCGGGTATCGGCGTGGCCACCGCCACGGCCGTGCTGGAGGCGTTGCGGCCTAACCCCCCGGAGCCTGAAGAATGACAAGTCACGACGGCGACGCCCCGGCGGGAATCGACGTCGTCCTGGTGACCGGATTGTCCGGGGCCGGGCGCGGCACCGCGGCCAAAGTGCTCGAGGACCTCGGCTGGTATGTCGCCGACAACCTCCCGCCCCAGCTGATCACCCGGATGGTGGACTTCGGGCTGGCGGCCGGATCACGGATCACCCAGCTGGCGGTGGTGATGGACGTCCGGTCGCGCGGTTTCACCGGTGACCTCGACGAGGTGCGCAACGAACTGGCCACTCGCAACATCTACCCACGCGTGGTGTTCATGGAGGCATCCGACGACATGTTGGTGCGCCGCTACGAACAGAATCGCCGCAGCCATCCGCTGCAGGGCGAGCAGACGCTGGCCGAGGGCATTGCCGCCGAGCGCAGGATGCTGGCTCCGGTACGCGCCAATGCCGACCTGATCATCGACACTTCGACACTGTCGGTGCGGGGCTTACGGGAAAGCATCGAGCGAGCGTTCGGCGGCGAGGCCGCCGCGACCACCAGCGTCACCGTGGAATCCTTCGGTTTCAAGTACGGCCTGCCGATGGACGCCGACATGGTCATGGATGTGCGGTTCCTGCCGAACCCGCATTGGGTCGACGAGTTGCGTCCGCTGACCGGCCAGCATCCGGCGGTGCGTGACTACGTGCTGGGCCAGCCCGGAGCGGCGGAATTTCTCGGGACTTACCATCGGTTGCTATCGCTTGTTGTCGAGGGCTACCGCCGGGAGGGGAAGCGTTACATGACGGTCGCCATCGGATGCACCGGCGGAAAGCATCGCAGCGTCGCGATCGCGGAGGCGTTGATGCAGCTGCTGGGGTCCCGGGAGGCTGAAGCGCAACTGTCGGTGCGGGTTCTGCACCGGGATCTGGGTCGCGAATGAGTGACGGCATCGTCGCGATGGGCGGCGGACACGGCCTGTACGCGACGCTGTCCGCGGCGCGTCGGCTGACCCCCTACGTCACCGCTATCGTGACCGTCGCCGACGACGGGGGCTCGTCGGGTCGGCTGCGCAGCGAACTCGACGTAGTCCCGCCGGGCGATTTGCGAATGGCGTTGGCGGCGTTGGCATCCGATAGCCCCTACGGACGACTGTGGGCGACCATCCTGCAGCACCGATTCGGCGGCAGCGGCGCGCTGGCCGGACATCCGATCGGCAACCTGATGCTCGCCGGCCTCAACGAGGTGCTGGCCGATCCGGTGGCCGCCCTCGACGAGCTCGGACGGATACTCGGCGTCAAAGGCAGGGTGCTGCCGATGTGCCCGATCGCGCTGCAGATCGAGGCCGACGTGTCCGGTTTGGAAGCTGACCCGCGGATGTTCCGGCTGATCCGCGGCCAGGTGGCGATCGCAACCACACCCGGGAAGGTGCGGCGGGTACGGTTGCTGCCTCCCGACCCGCCGGCGACCCGGCAGGCCGTCGACGCCATCATGGCCGCCGACTTGGTGGTCCTGGGGCCGGGGTCGTGGTTCACCAGCGTGATCCCGCATGTGCTGGTACCGGGGTTGGCCGCGGCGCTGCGGGCCACCACCGCACGGCGGGCACTGGTGCTCAACCTGGTGGCCGAACTGGGGGAGACGGCCGGTTTCTCGGTGGAGCGTCATCTGCACGTGCTGGCCCAGCATGCGCCCGGTTTCACCGTGCACGACATCATCATCGACGCCGAAAGGGTGCCCAGCGACCGGGAACGCGAGCAGCTGCGTCGCACCGCAACACTGCTACAGGCCGAGGTCCACTTCGCCGATGTGGCCAGACCTGGTACACCTTTACATGACCCGGGCAAGTTGGCAGCTGCCCTGGATGGGGTGCGGGTAGGTAGCAAGGACTCGTCGCCTCCGGTGACCGCAACCGAAGAGCTTCGTATCGACGGTGAGGTTTCGCAGAGCGGTGGGAACGGGCCGCCCGATGGACCTAGGGGTGACGACGCGTGGCGATGACGACCGAAGTCAAGGACGAGTTGAGCCGCCTGGTGGTCAAATCGGTCAGTGCGCGCCGGGCGGAAGTCACGTCCCTGCTGAGGTTCGCCGGCGGGCTGCACATTGTGGCCGGTCGGGTAGTCGTCGAAGCCGAGGTGGACCTCGGTAACATCGCCCGGCGGCTGCGCAAGGACATCTTCGAGCTGTACGGCTACAACGCCGTTGTGCATGTCTTGTCGGCCAGCGGGATTCGCAAGACCACCCGGTACGTGCTGCGGGTCGCCAACGACGGTGAGGCGCTGGCACGCCAGACCGGCCTGCTCGACATGCGTGGTCGTCCCGTGCGGGGTCTGCCGGCCCAGGTCGTCGGCGGCAATATCGGCGACGCCGAAGCCGCGTGGCGAGGAGCTTTTTTGGCGCACGGATCGCTGACCGAGCCGGGGCGTTCATCGGCGCTCGAGGTCAGCTGCCCGGGCCCGGAGGCCGCCTTGGCGCTGGTGGGCGCCGCGCGCCGGCTGGGGGTCAGCGCAAAGGCCCGCGAGGTGCGCGGCGCCGATCGCGTGGTGGTGCGCGACGGCGAGGCGATCGGCACGTTGCTGACCCGCATGGGAGCCCAGGACACCCGGCTGGTCTGGGAGGAACGCCGGCTGCGGCGCGAGGTGCGCGCGACGGCCAACCGGCTCGCCAATTTCGACGACGCCAACCTGCGTCGCTCGGCGCGGGCCGCGGTGGCCGCGGCCGCCCGGGTGGAGCGGGCGCTGGAAATACTCGGTGACGGCGTGCCCGAGCATCTGGCCTCGGCCGGCAGACTGCGTGTCGAGCACCGGCAGGCGTCCTTAGAGGAGCTGGGCCGGCTCGCCGACCCGCCGATGACGAAAGACGCTGTGGCAGGCCGCATTCGGCGTTTGTTGTCGATGGCCGATCGCAAGGCGAAGGTTGAAGGCATTCCCGACACCGAGTCGGCGGTGACTCCGGACCTGTTGGAAGACGCCTAGCCCTCTGGTCGTCAGCAGGATGCGGGGGCTACGGTCGACCCATGAAGCGGCTTTCGAGTGTCGATGCGGCGTTTTGGTCTGCGGAAACCGCGGGCTGGCATATGCATGTGGGTGCGCTGGCGATCTGCGATCCCAGCACCTCGCCCGAATACAGCTTCAATCGACTCCGGGAACTGCTCATCGAGCGACTGCCCGAGTTGCCGCAGTTGCGCTGGCGGGTCACCGGTTCCCCGCTCGGGCTGGACCGGCCGTGGTTCGTCGAGGATGAGGAACTCGATATCGACTTCCACCTCCGTCGCATCGGCGTTCCCGCTCCCGGTGAGCGCCGCGAGGTCGAGGAACTCGTGGGCCGCTTGATGTCCTACAAGCTGGACCGCTCTCGGCCGCTGTGGGAACTGTGGGTCATCGAGGGCGTCAGCGGCGGCCGGATTGCGACGCTGACGAAGATGCACCACGCCATCGTCGATGGCGTCTCTGGCGCCGGGCTGGGCGAAATCCTGTTGGACGTCGCGCCGGAACCTCGGCCGCCGCAAGAGAAGACGGTGGGATCGCTGGTGGGTTTCCAGCTCCCGGGCTTCGAGCGGCGCGCGTTGGGCGCGCTGTTCAACGTCGGAATCATGACGCCCTTCCGAATCGCCCGACTGATCGAGCAGACCCTGCGTCAGCAGGTCGCCGCATTGGGCGTCAGCGTCAAGCCACCGGGTTATTTCGAAGCGCCCAAGACCCGCTTCAACGCGAGCGTCTCGCCGCACCGGCGGATCACCGGCTGTCGCGTCGAGCTGGCCCGGGTCAAGGCCGTCAAGGACGCGTTCGGCGTGAAGCTCAACGACGTGGTGCTCGCGCTCGTGGCCGGGGCCGCCCGCGAATATCTGCAGAAGCGTGGCGAACTGCCGGCCAAACCGCTCATTGCGCAGATCCCCGTGTCAACCCGCACCAACGAGACCGCCAGCGAAGTCGGCAACAAGATCAGCTCGATGACCGCATCCCTTGCCACCGACGTGAAAGACCCCGGTGAGCGGCTGCGCGCGATCCACGAAAGCACGCAAAGCGCCAAAGAAATGGCCAAGGCGCTATCGGCGCATCAAATCATGGGGCTTACCGAGACGACGCCGCCCGGGTTGCTGCAGCTGGCCGCGCGTGCCTACACGGCCACCGGGCTGTCGCACAACCTGGCGCCCATCAACCTGGTCGTTTCCAATGTCCCCGGTCCGCCCTTCCCGCTGTATATGGCCGGCGCCAAATTGGATTCGCTGGTGCCACTTGGGCCACCTGTGATGGACGTCGCGCTGAACATCACCTGCTTCTCCTACCGCGAGTACTTGGACTTCGGTTTTGTGACCACGCCCGAAGTGGCCAACGACATCGACGAGATGGCCGACGCCATCGAGCCGGCGCTGGCCGAACTCGAACACGCCGTGGACTCGCTGTAAGCGTGCTCTGTTGCCGGCGGCCCTTTGTGGCGGGCTCGCGTTGGTCGCCGTTCAGGGCTCGTCGAACGTGGGGGATATGCACGCGTTCCGACGGATTTTCGTCCATATGGCCCACGTTCGGCGAGGCAACGAACGCTGCACCGTCACGGTCCCGATGGTGGCGACCCGCTTCGCCCGGTCCCCCGCAAGCGGGAGGTACCCCCACCGCGCGCTCGCGATCGCCACTAGCCGGGGGGCGGCGGGTTTGTCACGTAGACCCAGGACAAGAATCGGGCCACGGCCTCGGCGGTTTGGTGTGCGCGCGGTGAGCCGAATATGTCGAAGGCGTGCTGGGCGTTGGGCAGCTCGGCGTAGGCGACCGGGGACTTCGACACCGCCCGCAGTTCGTCGACGAACTCCCGGGCTTCGACGACGGGGATGAGCGAGTCGTCCTCGCCGTGCAACACGAAGAACGGCGGTGCTTCGGCATGCACCTGCTGGATCGGCGAAGCGTCGACGAAGACGTCCCGTTGCGCGCTGAATTTCCGTTTCACCACGAACATCTCGAGCAGCCGGACGAACTCGCTACGACCCTCGCCGTCGGTGGAAAACCAGTCGTAGCGCCCGTAGACCGGAACCGCGGCGGCCACCGAAGTGTCGGCGTCTTCGAAGCCCGGCTGAAACTTCGGGTCGCCTGCGGTCAGTGCGGCCAACGAGGACAGGTGGCCGCCGGCCGACCCGCCGGTGATCGCGACGAAGTTGGGATCACCGCCGTAGGCGGCGATATTCTCCTTGACCCAGGCGAGCGCTCGTTTGACGTCGACGATGTGGGCGGGCCAGCTGTGTAGCGGACTAACCCGGTAGTTCAGCGACACGCACACCCACCCGCGGGCGACCAGGTGGCTCATCAATGGGTACGCCTGGGGGCGGCGCCACCCGAGCATCCATGCGCCCCCGGGTATCTGAACCAGCACCGGCGCCTTGCCGTCGCGGGGCAGGTCGCGCCGGCGCCAAATGTCGGCGAGGTTGGCGCGGCCGTGCGGGCCGTAGGACACGACGTTGGTTTTCTCGACGTACAGACGCCGTGAGATGTAGGAGCGCATCGGGAGATTGCGCCGTCCGCTGCGTATCGGCTCGGTCGGCAGGGCGGCAAGCTCCTCGGCGTAGTCAGGCCCCAGCTGTTCGCGCAGCCCCGCCTCCAGCACCGGGCCCGGGCTGGTGACCCCGCGGCGGCGGATCACCGCCAGGATCGCCCACGCCGCGGCCGTCAGGGCCAGCGCCGTCTTGCCCTTGGGGCCGGCGAAGTCGCCGCGGCGGCCGCGGCGCACCGCGTCCAGCACCGAGGCGGTCAGGTAGATCTCGGGCACCTCCGACGTCGGCCAGCCCAACCAGAACACCATCACCGAGGCGTAGGGGTGACGGGTGAGCGGTCGTAATCCGTTGGCGGCATTGAGAAATTCCGCTGCTGCGCGGGTCAGCGGTCGGGGGCGCCTCGGTCGCCGCGCCAAAAGCCGCGGCGTCATCAGCCGGTGATCCGTGAGTGCAGTTCGGCGCGCACGATCTTGCCGGTGCTGCCGCGCGGAAGCTCGTCGAGGACCGCGATTTCGCGCGGCACCTTGTAGTTGGCCAGGTTCTCCCGGACGTATTGCTTGAGGGTCTCGGGCGTGGCAGACGCATCCGGCTCTAGCACCACGAAAGCGGCCAACCGCTGGCCGTACTGCTCGTCGTCCACCCCGATCACCGCGGCCTCGGCCACCTCGGGATGCGCTGCCAGTGTCTTCTCCACCTCGATCGGGTAGACGTTCTCGCCGCCCGACACGATCATCTCGTCGTCGCGCCCGACCACGAACAAGCGTCCGGCCTCGTCGAGGTAGCCCACGTCGCCCGAGCACATGAACCCGGCGTGGAAATCCTTTGTGGTGCCCGATGTATAGCCGTCGAACTGGGTGTCGTTGTGGACGTAGATGCTGCCGACCTCGCCGGTGGGCACCTCGTTGAATTCCTTGTCCAGGATCCGGATTTCGGTTCCGCCTGCGGGCCGGCCCGCGGTGTCGGGAGCGATCCGCAAGTCCGCCGGCGTCGCGGTGGCGATCATGCCGGCCTCGGTGGCGTTGTAGTTGTTGTAGATCACGTCGCCGAACTGATCCATGAACGCGATAACGACGTCGGGCCGCATCCGCGAACCGGATGCGGTGGCGAACCGTAATGATCGGCCGCTGTAGCGGTTTCGGACGTCGGGCGGCAGATCCATGATGCGGTCGAACATCACCGGCACTACGGCGAGCCCGGTCGCCTGGTGGCGGTCGACGAGGTCCAGCGTCGCCTCGGGGTCGAATTTGCGCCGGGTGACCACCGTGCAGGCCAGCGCCGTCGCGAACACCAGCTGCGAAAAGCCCCAGGCGTGGAACATCGGCGCCACGATCACTATCGGCTCCTCGGCCCGCCACGGCGTGCGGTCCAAGATCGCCTTGAGTGTGCCAAGTCCAGCGCTGCCGCCCGAGTGCGTGGCGCCCTTGGGCGTTCCGGTGGTTCCCGACGTCAGCAGGACCAGCCTGCCCTTCCGGCCGTCGCGCTGCGGCCGCTGCCCGGCGTGGGCGGTGATGAGTTTCTCGACGGTCAGCTCGTGCGGCTGGTCGGCCCACGCCACGATGCGTGTGGCGGCTGGCTTTTCGGCAAACGCGCGGTCCACCGTCGCGGTGAACTCCTCGTCATAGATGACGGTGTCGACGTTCTCCCTGGTAACAACGTCGGCCAGCGCTGGACCGGCGAACGAGGTGTTGAGCAACAAGACGTCGGCGCCGATCCGGTTTGCGGCGACCAGCGCCTCGATGAAACCGCGATGATTGCGGCACATGATCCCAATGGATTTCGGTGTCCCAGCCGGCCCGGCCGGTAACACCTGCAGCGCGGCGGCTAGCGCGTCGCACCGTTCGTCGAGCTGCCGCCAGGTCAAGGTGCCGAGTTCGTCGACCAGGCCGGGCCGGTCCGGGCAGCGCTGGGCCGCGCTGGCGAAGCCCGCGGTGATGCCCATGCCTTCGCGACGCATCGCGGCGGCGATCCGCAGGTAGCGGTCGGGTCGCATCGGCGCGATCAATCCGGCGCGCCGCAGGGTGCGAATCATATCCAGCGCCTGGCTCATACCGGTCTCCTTAACTCAGCCAAGAATCGGGAAATGGCGCTTTGCCGCGAGGTCGTCCAGGCCCTGCTGCATCACCGACCGCACATGCGCGTCGACCTCGTTGATGTCGGGGTCCTCGCCGAACTGAGCGGCGATGTCGATGGGTTCCAGCACTTGCGTCACGATCTTGGTGGGCAGCGGCAGATTGGGGGGTATCACGGCGCTGAACCCGAACGGAAACCCGAACGACAGCGGCAGGATGGCGCTGCGCAGCAACCGCTTCAGGCCCAGCCGCTCGGCCAGCCAGGTGCCGCGGGACAGGTACAGCTGGGTCTCCTGGCCACCGATGGACACCGCGGGCACGATCGGCACACCGGCATCGATCGCCGTGCTGACGTAGCCCTTGCGTCCGTTGAAGTCGATAACGTTCTCCGACAAGGTCGGTCGGTAGGCGTCGTAGTCGCCGCCGGGGAATACCACCACGACGCCGCCGGACCGCAGCGCCCCGGCCGCGTTCTCGCGGTTGGCGCGGATGTAGCCGGTACGCCGGAAGAATGGCCCGGTCGGGCCCATGAAGAGGATGTCGTGACTCAGCGTGTAGACCGGCCGGTCGTAGCCGAACTTGTCGTAGAAATCGACGGTGAAAATCGGGACGTCCATCGGAAACATGCCGCCGGAGTGATTGCCGACCACCAGCGCTCCACCAGGCGGGAAGGAATCCAGGCCATGCACCTCGGATCGGAAGTACGTCTTTAAGAACGGGCGCATCACACCCACGAGGCGCTGGGTCAGGCCAGGGTCGAATTTGCCGATGTCCCCTTTATCTGGGTTGTCTGGGCTGTCGGTCACGTTGCTCCCTTTGAGCTCTCGAAGGCTGCATTGCCGCGTCGAGTCTCTAGATGGTAGCGACCGCGTTGTCGCTTCGGCGCGGCACGTAACCAATCGCCGATCAATCGCCGTCGGCGCCACGCTCGCTGGGCTGCCGAAGCCGCTAATCACCCGACGTGGCGCGATAATTCCCACAATGCGGGAGTGAGGATCTGTATCTCGGGATTACTGCTTGACATGCGATTTGGCGCTGCTCTACGCTCTCCCACATCCCGGTAGAAAGATTCCGTATTACAGGAAAAAAATGGAGGCAATCGTGAGTAGTCCACAGCCTCATTCGGGCGCGATCCGCCTTGCCGAACCCGAACCCCCCGACCCGCCGATCGGCTTGGTCGAGAACGTCGAAGCCCACTGCCGGAGATCGGGCCGGGTGGCCAGGACTGATTGGAGTGAATCAACGGTGCGCGATCAACCCGAAAAGCAAGGCGCGAGCGGCCCCTGCATCCACGCCATCGCCCGTGCCGCCGAACTGTTGCGGCTGCTGCATGCTCACCCCGCTGGGCTCACCCAGCCCGAGGTCGGCGAGCGGTTGGGCATGGCGCGGTCCACGGTGAGCCGGTTGCTCAACTCCTTGGTCGACGAAGGTCTGGTGACCTTGCGCGCGACCCGGGGTCCGTATCAGCTTGGTCCCGAGATGGCGCGCATGGCCAACACGGTGCGGCTCAGCCTGGTCATGGATGTGCATCCGTTTTTGGAGGAGCTGTCACGCCAACTCAACGAGACCGTGGACTTGTCGATCCTGGAGGGAGATCGCGTGACCTTCCTCGACCAAGTCGCCTCGTGCCACCGGTTGCGCGCGATCAGCGCGGTGGGCGAATCGTTTCCGCTGCATTGCTCCGCCAACGGAAAAGCGCTGCTGGCCAGCCTGCCGCCCACGCAGCGGGCCGAGGCACTGCCGGGTCGACTGACCCGGCTGACCGCGAACACGATCACCAACGGGGCGCAACTCTGCAGGGAACTCACGCTTGTCGCGCTACACGGCGTTGCGTTTGACCGTGAGGAGCACTCCGCAGGTGTGTGCGCGGTGGGCGCGGCGTTGCCGGGCGTGACCGACCAAATGGTGGCCGTCAGTGTGCCGATTCCGGCGCAGCGGTTCTATGGTCGCGAACGGGAACTTGCCCAGGCCGTGCGGGCCTGGGTCGAAACCGTGAACGCCCGGTTCGGGAACTTCGCCAGCGGAGGGGCCGCCGGTGGGTGTGTGAAGCTCACCGAACCGTCACCGCGGCCGGGAATCACACACGCCAATTACGGACACCGGCAAATCGGTGGCGAGCAAATCAGCCGCGCGGAATTATCCGGCCTCAATTCGCCTAATCGAGAGCCACACCGAGGTGGTCATCGGCACCACCAGCCTCACCCGGCCCAAACATACCCAAAGACTTTCAACAAGGTTTGGCAATAACCGGCGCCGCGCTCGGGCGGGTCGCGACTGGAATCGTCAGACCACCCGCGACCACGGTGCCGGTCGGCGCGGCTGGCTCGGTCGGGCGCGGATCATCCGCTTAGCAAACACCGGCCCCGGAAGCCATCCGCGCGACCCCTCATCGCCCACGGATGCTTTCGGTGTTGCTCCACGAGAACCCATGCGGTCCTAACGGACCACAGGCCGCGCCCGCCGAGGGATCTGGAGAGCCTCGCCCGGGGTCCGGACGGGGAATCGCCGCTGCAGGTTTTTGATCAGGCGCTCGATAGCCTGCCGGTTCTGTTCTTCGGCGCGCATCATGCGACGCAAGCCGGCCACGTTTTCGGCATCGCCGCTGGCTTCGGACCTGGCGACCGCATTCTGGTAGTCGTCGATTCGGTCGCCAATGCGCAGGCGGCTCTGGGTGAGCAGGCGCATGAAGTATCCGGCCTGAAGCCGATCCGCCGTCGCGGGCGCGCTAACGGAGCGATTGACCCGGGTATGGACCGTGCCGCGGTGAGGTGCACGGACGCTCCGATCGCGCGTACCAGTCGACCGGTGGTCGGCGACGGCGTGCGGACGGTGGGCGTTCATCGGGGCGGCGTCCATTTCCTCACTCGCAACTTGGTTTTGATGCTCGACTCGAGAGAACGATAGCGCGCCTCATTCGGTGGACACCATGTGCGCCCACAATGAAGCTCAAGGCCGGTATTGTGCGGCCGGCACAAACCCCCACTGCTCGGCAACCGTATACGGGGCGCAGCAGTGGCTTTCGCAGTGTCGGATCACGACGTGCGGTCGTGTCGCCCGGGGCCGGAGCCTCCACTGACACGGATCCACGGTGGGCGAATTCAATTGTTCGGCAACATAATACCTGCCGGGTGATGTTGCTCGGTCGGGCGCGGAACGTCAGCGTGCGGACTCATCCGAAGGAACAGCCTTCCGCGCGCCCCCTCGTACGCTACGGATGCTTCCTCGGTTTACCCACGCGAGACTTGAGACAACCCGCGCCCTCCGAGAGATCGGGGCCCTATTCCGGGGCACGAGGGGCAAATCGCCGCTGCAGGTCATCGAGCAGCCCCTCGAAGATTTGCAAGTCCTGTTCTTCGACGCGCGTCATGCGCCGAAAGGTCCAGGCGTACTCGACGTCGCCGCTGGCTTCGAAGAGAGCGGTCACTCTCCGGTATCTCTCGATCCGGTGGTCAATCCGCCGGCAGATCTGGTCGAGCAGCTGCTGAAGGTCGACCGGCTGGCACTGCTCCGCCATCTCAGCAATGATCTGAACATGTTGCGGTTGTTGGGTATTCGTCGGTGGCCCGTCGTCCTCACGCGCGTTCGCCGGTGCCAGGGGATGGCGCGCGGCACGCTTGCACAGTAATCCGCCGAAGTCCATTTCGTGTCTCTCTCCACTGGAAGCTTTTGGTGTCTGGCGCGGCAACCGTAACGCGACGAATCCGGCTGGCACCACGTGCGCTCACGATGAAGTTCAAGGTCGATTTTGTGCGCGCAGCATGAACGGGTTGCGTCGTCGGTGAACGCGGTACTTTGCAATGGCCAGCTCAGCAATATTGCAACACACCATCATTCAATGTCTGACGCCCAGGGGATGGCACGGTGCGGTTAAAGCGTCGACGAGCACAGCCCCGTACCAGCGTGTGGAATAACCGCAGCTCACAACGGTCGGTTGGGTTCGTGCCACACGCACAAAATTACTCTTGATCTTCATCGTAGGCGCATATGGTGCGAGTCGGATCCGGCGCGTTAACGTTGCGCACGTCGAACACCAAAACCTAGGTGAGAGAGGCGAAATGGACTTGGCCGCGGTGCCCGACGAGCGTAACGCATGCTATCCGCGCCGCCCGGCGTACGCGGATTGTCCCAACGGACCGGCGGGCCAATGCCTCACGGCCGCAACGTCTGCGGGCCGTCGCTGAGCACTCGTCTAAATCGCGGAGGTGATGGCTACCGCGGCGGATCACCACCAAGGCCCACCACTTTCTGCGTCTGCTCACCGCGGCGCTACCGACGGATTGACCACCGGATCAACAACCAATTAAAGGAGACGCACATGTCATTCGTAGTCACACACCCGGAAATGCTGAGCACGGCAACCGGCGATCTGCAAAACATCGGCGCGGGGATGAACGCCGCAAATGCCGCCGCTGCAGCACCAACCACCACCGTGATCCCCGCCGCCGCTGATGTGGTGTCACTGCTGACCGCCGCGCAGTTCGCCGCTCACGCACAGCTGTATCAGGCGATCAGCGCCCAAGCCGCGGCGGTCCAAGAACTGTTCGCGACCACCCTGGGCGCCAGCGCCGGTTCGTACGCAGCCATCGAAGTCATCAACAACACGACACTCAATTAGCGAGGGAAACCATGCCGGATTTCGCATTTCTACCACCGGAGATCAACTCCGGGCTGATGTACTCCGGCGCCGGCGCGGGGCCGATGCTGGCCGCGGCGGCGGCCTGGGGCGGACTGGCCACCGAGCTCAGCTCCATCGCAGCCTCGTACCAGTCGGTGATCGCAGGACTGACCGGCGGGCCATGGCAAGGCCCCGCCTCGGTGTCTATGGCGGCGGCAGCCGCGTCCCACGTGGCGTGGCTCAACGGCGCCGCCGCCCAAGCCGAACATGCCGCCACCCAAGCCGCGGCGGCAGCCGGCGCCTATGAGTCGGCGTTTGCTGGAACGGTGCCGCCAGAGGTGATCGCGGTCAACCGGGCGTTGTTGTCGGCGTTGGTAGCGACCAACTTTCTGGGTCAGAACACGCCGGCGATCATGGCCACCGAGGCGCTATACCTTGAAATGTGGGCCCAAGACGCCGCCACGATGTTCGGCTATGCCGGTGCTTCGGCGGCCGCGTCGACGTTCACGCCGTTCACGCCGCCGACCCCCACCGCCAGCCTGGCTGGCCTGGCCACACAAGCCGCCACGGTCACCGCAGCCACGGGGGGCTCCGTGGCCACCAACACCCAGGCGATGCTGACGCAGCTCACCACCACGGTGCCCCTTGCGCTGGCGGGACTGGCTTCGTCGACGTCGTCGACGTCGCCAACCTCGGAACTTAGCTCGGTCCTGAATTTGGTCGGTCTGAGTGGATTTTCGCCGTCGCCGGGGGTGTCGGGACTGGTGGGCCTGGATCAGGCCGTCACCGGCTCAAATTTGTGGAAAATATTGGGCTTGCCGACCACCCCTACAGCCGCCCTGACCACAGCAAACACCATGGCCGGGTTGGGCGCGAACTCAGTCAACGGCATGTCGCTAAGCGGGTGGTCCAGTCTCGCGAACTCGATGATGCCCAAGGCTGCGGCGGCGGCCGCCGCCGCATTACCGAACGCAGCATCGAACATGCCGGCCTTTATAGGAGGCCCGGGCTTAGAAGGAGTGGGCGCTGGCTTGGGTCGGGCAAGCTCGATCGGGGGATTGTCGGTGCCGCAGTCTTGGGGCGCCACAGTCCCAACGACAGCGCCTGCGGTCACGGCGTTGCCGCTCAACGGCGCCCAGGCCACGTACGCCGGGGGCCCCGCAAGCATGTTAGGTGGGCTGCCACTTGCGGGTGTGCACGGGCAAGGCATGGCCACCAGCGGTACTCCCCGATACGGGTTCCAGCTCAGCGTGGTGCCACGCCCGCCGAGCGCCGGATAACGAAAGGGGTCCAGCGATCTGTTTACCGCTCGGCCGGCCCGCGCATAGCTGACCCGCGGCTCCGCCGATCACGGCACAACCCAGCCCACGGCACCAAAGTGCAAACCGCCGGTAACAACATGACCGGCACCGACAGCGCCGTCGGATCTCCAGCTGGGCTTAGCCCAACCGCGGGCGTGCAAACACGGCTCGATTCGGAGTGTCCTCACCCCCGCGCCATCCATCTAAACCGTTCCGGCTTAAGGAGATAAGGAAACCATCATGTTCGTCATCGAGTTGCTCAACGGGGAAGAAATCGTCGAAACCACGGGCGACACGCTCACTATCAACCCCAACACGGGCGTTGTTACCGTTTCCCGGGTCGACGGAAACGAGGCAAGCGCGACGCACTACTCACCGTCAGCCTGGTCGCAGGTGAAGCACCGCGTTAAGCGCAGCGTCGTCCCCGCTTCCCCAGCTCCCTTGCACGCGCAAGTATTCCAGCTAGCTGGCCGTTGATATCGGTTTTCTCAACCTGATGGGAAGAGGGCAGACCGGAATCACGGCAGCGGGCACCTTGCCGTGGCGCGCTAGAATAGCTTAGCGCGCAATGCGTTTCGTCCTCTAGCGGTAAGTGCCACGAATTGCGCGCAGCGCTATTGGTGTCCTGCGCGCAGCACCGCCGGGCCCATCAACCGGCAGGCTTCCAACGCTACCTGCACCCGAAACACGGCATCGGGATCATCGAAGCTCTGTTCGCAGAGTTCCATCGCCTGGGCCACTCGGTACTGGATTGTATTGCGGTGCAATATCATAGCCTCAGCTGTCGCCACGTAACTGCGGTTGTGGGCCAAAAACTCACGCAGCGTATCGCGCAGCCACTTACCGCGCTCGTCGTCAACGCCAAGCTCACCCAGCGTATCGATGGTGAAGCGCCGCAGCTCGCCGGTATCGCTGGCCATCAACGCTATTGGCGCGACCTCGGCGTAAAAAACCACGCGATCGCTGGGGCGATCTCCGCCGGAAAGGGCCACCGCCCTCACCCGCTCGGCCTGTTTCAGCGATGCCCGGAAGCCTTGCAGCCCCTCCTCCGCACGACCGCAGGCCAGATGCGCCCGGATTCCCGCCGACTCGAACGCTGTCCGCACGCGCGACCGGAGCTGGGCCCGCTCCCTGGGGGGTGTCCGGACCGTAAACCACAGCCGAGCCTCGCGGTCGTCGGTCGGCACCATTAACGAACGCGCAGCTGGGCCCAGTTGCGCGGCCAGCAAGGAGCGAACTTGATCAAACAAGGCCACCACGTCACGGCTGGCTACCGCCGCATCGACCAACAACACCCCGGCCACGTGCACGCCGTCGAAGCGATAGCGCAACGCTTTTTCGGCACGCTTGGCGTCAACTGGCCCACCGGCGAGTACGTCGCTGACCCACCGTTGTTCCAGGCCGCCGCGGCGGCTGACCCAGCGATCGTGCTCCAGCTCGTAGGCAATGGTGAGCTGGTCGGCCACCAAGTCGATGAAATGGTTCGCGCGATTCACCAGTTCGGTGATCGTCGGCACTCGCTGTGCCGGCTGCAGCAGCGATACGAACCCCATCGCCACCTCTAAGAACCGCGCCTGGCCGAGCCGGTGCGCCCGAACCAGCGCTGACAACGGAACATCGCGTTGCGCGGCCGCACGAGCGTAGTCCAGCGCGGCCGCCGGGGCGTCGGGCAAGTGATCCCACAGCCCCTGATCCAGATACTCGATGCCCGCGTCGAAGTTCTCGGTGATACTCGCCTTCCACAGCTCCAACATCCGGGCGTCGTGATTCAGCCCGCGAATCTCCGCCTGCATGGTCTCGAACACCTCAGGGATGAAGTCATCGCGGATGGAGTTCATCTGTTGGGCTATCGCCGAAATGGAACCGATACCTGCCTTGGTCACCCTGCCATCTCCTCCACCGCCGCGCCGACTTCGCTTAAGTCAGTGCGCGGGATACCCATAGCGTCAAGCCCAAGTGTGCGCTCATCCCGGGCGCGTCGCGGGTGTGCAGATCGTGACGACTTGCCGGCCCTGGCTAGCTCGAGGACCTTTGCGGGAGCTTTGCGGGCCCCGGACCCAAATATCGCGGCAGCGCCGAGAGTGGCGGTCCCGTGGGCGGTGGCGGCGACGACGGTCCCCTGCGTGGCGGCACGGCGGGTCCTGGCCCGAGGGGCAGGCGGTGCGACAACGGGCAGGCTTTCAAGTACGCCCCCGCTGCAGCTGCGTCGGCAAGGTAGCTGGACATCGCGGTCACACACTGGGCCCACATCCGCTCGTATTCGGCCCGGCCCCTGCCACGATCCGGTTGCGAGGCGAGAGGTCACCGACCCGGACGAACTCGCCGCGGCCCTCAACTCGGTGGCCAGCCCATCCCAGGCCGCCGCCGCCGCCAGCATCGGCGGCGACCCGACGCCGGAATGTATGCGCGCCGGGTTGACCTCCGGGGCAAGACAGGAAAATCCACGGCGATCCTTTCCCGATATTTCCATCGGAATCTGACTGATGGTAGTGGGTCAGTTTGAATCAACGGGTCGCGCGGCGATGGGCTGAGTCCACCCTGACCTATCCAAGGCCAGCACGTCCTACGTCGAGCGCCAGAACCTATCGATGCGGATGGGCATGCGCCGGTTCACCCGGCTCACCAACGGGTTCAGCAACAAGGTGGAGAACCTGGCGCATGCCGTCTCACTCCACTACATGCATTACAACTTCGCCCGGCCGCATCAGACGCGCACCAAGAATGCTGGCGGCCACAAGGTGACTCCCGCGATGGCGGCGGGCATCGAGACTCGCGTGTGGACGCACCGCGACATCGCTGCGCTACTCGACTGAATTGCTACCGTTATTCCACACGGGGAGATGTGGAAGGCGCAGCGCCGTGGTGGCTGTTTGGATCATCTTGGGGTTCGGCGTGCTGCTCCTCTGCGTAGCGGGTGCCAGGCGACTCGGCTCAGGGATGGGGACCGCGCTAGCAGTGGCCGGTGTGGTCGCCATCGTCGTGATCCTTGGGGTCTTGCTCATTCTTGTTGCAATCGGCATGCACGGCTTTCCGTGACAAAGCCCCTACCAGACCAGACCGGCTATGACGTTCAAACTGACCCACTACCTGACTGATCCAAAAATTGACTTGGCGAATTGTCAATGGATAGATCGAAATGATCGCTGGTTTCCCGCGAAGCCATTCCCGGGCGCCCGGATTGCGGGAGCAGTTGTGCTTTCGCTCTTACGGGTTGGGACCGGCGCGGTTCGGGACAGGACAACCGCATTGCGGGATAGGGGATGCCATAGCCGATTCGCAATCGGCGAGGCCGCGATAACGCCGACGCGGCCCCGCATACTGCGATAGCATCCACTGCTCTGGGGATTGGTGGGTGGGCGTGGCTGGGTCGTCCGGTTGGTCGGGAGTAGCGCGGTGTCGTTGCTGAGCGCGGCGCCGGAGCTGATGACTGCGGCGGCTTCGGACTTGCAGGGCGTCGGCGCGGCGCTGAACGAGGCCCACGCGGCGGCGGCGCGCGCTACCACCCGCGTGGCGACCGCGGCCGCCGATGAGGTGTCGACGGCCATTGCGTCGCTGTTCAGTGGCCACGCCCAGGCATTTCAGGAGCTCAGCGCGCAGGCAGCGGTATTTCACGACCGGTTCGTGCGCGCCCTCAACGCGAGCGCGGGCTGGTATGCCGGCGCCGAGGCCGCCAATGCGACGCTGCTACAGCAGCTGCAGCAGGATGTTCTTAACGTGGTGAATGCGCCGACGAGGGCGTTGCTGGGTCGCCCGTTGATCGGCAACGTTGGGGTGTCGAGCGGGGCCGGGGCGGCCGGCGGTGCCACTGCGACGCCAGCGCCGCTCCTGACGTCCAGCGGCGGCACGGTTTTGGTCGTGGGCTCCACCGGAGACTCGCAACCCGGGTTCGGGTTTATGACCGAGGTCTACGACCTGTTCGCCGCGTCCCGGTTCCCGGGGTATTCGCTGTTCAGCGTGTTTACCCCCGCGCAGTTGCGGCCGTTCATCGGGACCCTGGGCTTTGACCAGTCGGTGGCCCAGGGGGCCGCGGATCTGAACGCCGCGATCATGGCCCAATACCAGGCCGGACACAACAGCGTCGTCCTGGGCCTATCCCAAGGCTCCACGGTGGCCAGCATGGAAATGCGCTACCTCGAAACCCTGCCGCCCAGCGTCAGGCCCGGTGTAGACCAGCTATCCTTCGTGCTGCTCGGTGATCCCAGCAACCCCAATGGGGGCCTCCTCGCGCGGCTTCCCGGCGTGTTCCTTGAGCCGCTCGGATTAACGTTCAGCGGCGCGACTCCGGACAATGTCTACCCGACCACCATTTACACGATTCAATACGACGGATTTGCCGACTTCCCGCGCTATCCGCTCGATATTCCGGCGGACCTCAACGCCATCATGGGTATTTATTACGCGCACGGCAATTATCAGGAACTCACGCCCGCTCAGGTTGCCACCGGCGTGCTCCAACCGGTGTCTCCGGCGGACACCGACACCAGCTACGTTCTGATTCCCAACCAGAATCTGCCGTTGCTGCAGGCGTTGCACGGCATGCCCCAGCCGGTGCGCGATCTCATCGCGCCCGACTTGCGGGTGATCATCGAACTGGGCTATGACCGAACTGGATACGCGGATGTGCCCAGCCCGGTCGGGCTGTTTCCGACGCACCTCAATCCGGTGACAGTCGCGCACGACCTCTCCCAGGGGGCTGTGCAGGGAATCAACGCCGCGCTGGCCGACGAGGGGTTAGCGCCGTTACCGACGCTCCCGCACTTGCCGGACCTGCCGTTCATGTCGGACCTGTCGAGCCTGTCGAACACCTTGCCGCCCCTGCCGAGTTTGTCGCAGATTCTGCCTGCCACAGTCCATGTTCCGCCGCAGATCGCCGCCGCTGTCGACGGGCCGCTCAATCATCTTGATGGCTTGCTCAATACCGCGATCAACGACCAAATCGATCCCGCCATAACTTCGGGCATTACGTCGGCCAGTGATTCGCTCTCGGCCACCTTGGCCAGCCAGGGCGCTTCTGCTCAGGTCACCAACGCAATCCATATCGGCGGGCAGCTCTTGCCGCTTCTGGTCGAAGGGCCCGGCATCCTGTTGACGGCCGATGCCCAATACTTCGTGAACGCCATCGAGGACTTGGCCGCCGGTTCGCTCGGCGGGTTCGTTCAAAACCTTCAACTCATCCCGACGGGGGACCTCACCCTGATACTGCTTGCGCTTGGTTTTGGGGCCGTGGCGGGTCCGGCCATCGTCTCCGGCAATGGGTTTCCGCTTTAATTAGTGCTTATCTTGTCAGGGCGTCCGAATATCTGACGCAGGTAGTCGCGGCAGCGGGTTGGAGGCATACCGGGAAGTGTTCGGCGTAGCGGTCGTTGCGGGTGCTCAGGCCCCCCTAGCCGGTGGACCAGCGGACGGCGTTAGCATCTGCTGCGGCACGGTGACATGCCCGCCGAGATCTCTTGCCCGCCAGAGAATTTCATACTCTCGCCGAACGGGATCGAGGCCACCATGGGATTCATGTCACCGGAGCTTCCGGACGTCGATCGGGACACCTGGCTT
Source organism: uncultured Actinomycetota bacterium (assembly GCA_963814505.1). Classification (GTDB taxonomy): domain Bacteria; phylum Actinomycetota; class Actinomycetes; order Mycobacteriales; family Mycobacteriaceae; genus Mycobacterium. Next base: position 72,771 of record CAWFDM010000023.1, on the reverse strand, counting down.
ACGCTGCCACGGGCAACGCGGCTGCAAATCGCCACCCGGCACTGGGTCGAAGAGGGCTTCGGCACGCCGTACGCGGTGTATCTGCTCTACCTGATCAAGATCGGCTTCTACATCGCCGCTCCCGCCGCGATCATCTCGCTGACCCCCGGGCTGGGCGGGTTGGGCCGGATCGGCGATTGGTGGACTCAACCGATCGTGTACCAGAAGGTCATCATCTTTACCCTGCTGTTCGAGGTCTTGGGGCTTGGCTGCGGATCCGGTCCGCTCACCGGGCGGTTCATGCCACCGATCGGCGGATTCCTTTATTGGTTGCGGCCCAACACAATTCGACTGCCCGCCTGGCCGGGTAAGGTTCCGTTCACCAGCGGTGACACCCGCTCCGTCGTTGACGTCGCGCTGTACGCCATCGTCTTGATCGGTGGGGTGTGGGCGCTGTTGTCGCCCGGGCACGGCGGGCCCGTGACCGGGACCGGTGACGTCGGACTGATCGACCCCGTTTCGGTGGTGCCGACGATCGTCGCCCTGGCGGTGTTGGGGCTGCGCGACAAGACCATCTTCCTTGCCGCCCGGGGCGAACACTACTGGCTGAAGCTCTTCGTATTCTTCTTCCCGTTCGCCGATCAGATCGCCGCGTACAAACTCATCATGCTCGCGCTGTGGTGGGGGGCGGCGACTTCCAAGCTCAATCACCATTTCCCGTACGTCGTTTCGGTCATGACGAGCAACAACGCGCTGTTGCGGAGCAGGTTGTTCAACCCGGTCAAGCGTCTGCTCTACCTTGACCCGGTCAACGACCTACGCCCTTCCCTTTTGCCGAAGCTGATGGCCCATGTCGGCGGTACCACGGCGGAATTCCTGGTTCCGACCGTTCTGGTCTTCGTCGCCGGCGGCCAACCGTGGCGGTGGTTCCTCATCGGGTTCATGGTGCTGTTCCATCTCAACATCCTGTCCAACCTTCCGATGGGAGTGCCGTTGGAGTGGAACGTGTTCTTCATCTTCTCGCTCTTCTACCTCTTCGGGCACTACGGCGCGATCCGTGCCACCGACCTTCGGTCACCGGTGCTGCTGGCCATCGTGATCGCGGCGGTAGCGGTGGTGATCGCGGGAAACCTTTTCCCCGAAAAGATTTCGTTCCTGCCCGCGATGCGCTACTACGCCGGCAACTGGGCCACCAGCCTGTGGTGCTTCCGCGCTGGTGCCGAGGACAAAATCGAGGCGAACGTCGTCAAAAGCTCTGCTCTCGTCGTCAATCAACTAACCAAGCTCTACGACGCGGCCACCGCCGAAGTGATGTCCGACAAGGTGGCGGCGTTCCGGGCGATGCACACGCATGGCCGGGCGCTCAACGGCCTGCTGCCGCGGGCTTTGGGCGGCGAGGCCAACGAAGCCGACTACCGCGTGCGCGAGGGCGAGGTAGTCGCCGGGCCGCTGGTCGGGTGGAACTTCGGCGAAGGGCACCTGCACAACGAGCAGCTGATCGAAGCGGTGCAGCGGCGCTGCCACTTCGAGGACGGCGACGTTCGTGTGATCATCCTGGAAGGCCAACCGATCCACATCCAAAAGCAGTGGTATCGCATCGTCGACGCCAAGACCGGTTTGATCGAAGCAGGGTATGTCACCGTCGAGGACATGCTGAGCCGCCAGCCGTGGCCCGAGCCCGGTGACGAGTTCCCGGTCCACATCACCACACAGCGCGCCGCTCCCGGCTCGCGCTGACCGCTGCGCCGCTCTGCGCCACTCTGCGCCACTCTGCGCCGCCACATCAGTCCGTCGATGCCCTTTAACCACGTCTGCCACTCCCGTGACGCCGGGCCGCCTTTGCCCGGCTGCGGCGGGGCCGTCTCAGGGTGAATGTCACCACTGGGGAGATGACCTGGCGACGGCCAGTTGTTACTCATCTAGGCTGACGACGAGCGGTTCATCAGCCGACACAAAACGACCCTAGAGAGGGAGAGACCAGTGACGGTCCGAGTAGGCATCAACGGCTTCGGTCGAATCGGACGCAACTTCTACCGGGCCTTATTGGCTCAGCGCGAGCAGGGCATCGCAGACGTCGAGGTGATTGCCGTCAACGACATCACCGACAACAGCACGCTGGCGCACCTGCTCAAATTCGACTCGATCCTGGGCCGGCTGCCGCATGATGTCAGCCTCGAAGGCGGGGACACCATTGTCGTCGGCTCCGCGAAGATCAAGGCGCTCGAGGTCCGGGACGGCCCGGCGGCAATGCCGTGGCGCGATCTGGGCGTCGACGTCGTCGTCGAATCCACCGGTCTGTTCACCAACGCCGCCAAGGCCAAGGGCCACCTGGAGGCCGGCGCGAAGAAGGTGATCATCTCGGCGCCGGCTACCGACCCGGACATCACCATCGTCCTCGGGGTTAACGACGACAAGTACGACGGCAGCCAGAACATCATCTCCAACGCGTCGTGCACAACGAACTGCCTTGCGCCGCTGGCCAAAGTGCTGCAAGACGAGTTCGGCATCGTCAAGGGCCTGATGACCACCATCCACGCCTACACCCAGGACCAGAACCTGCAGGACGGCCCGCACAAGGACCTGCGTCGCGCCCGCGCAGCGGCGCTGAACATCGTCCCGACCTCCACCGGCGCGGCCAAGGCGATCGGCCTGGTGATGCCCGAGCTGAAGGGCAAGCTCGACGGTTACGCGCTGCGGGTGCCCATCCCCACCGGCTCGGTTACCGACCTGACGGCCGAGTTGTCCAAGTCCGCCAGCGCCGAGGAGATCAACGCGGCTTTCCGGGCTGCGGCGGAGGGCAGGCTCAAGGGCATTCTGAAGTACTACGATGCGCCGATCGTCTCGAGCGACATCGTCACCGACCCGCACAGTTCGATCTTCGACTCCGGCCTGACCAAAGTGATCGACAACCAGGCCAAGGTGGTGTCGTGGTACGACAACGAGTGGGGCTACTCCAACCGTCTCGTTGATCTGGTCTCGCTGGTCGGCAAGTCGCTCTAGCCGTGGCCGTTCATACCCTTAAGGACCTTCTGGCACAGGGTGTTTCGGGCCGCGGCGTGCTGGTGCGCTGCGATCTGAACGTCCCGCTCGACGATGACGGGGCGATCACCGACTCCGGCCGCATCACCGCGTCGGTACCGACGCTGAAGGCGCTGCTGCGGTCTGGCGCCAAGGTGGTGGTCGCCGCACACCTGGGTCGTCCCAAGGACGGACCCGACCCGAAGCTGTCACTGGCACCGGTCGCCGCGGCGCTCGGGGAGCAGCTGGGCCGGAACGTGCAATTGGCCGGCGATGTCGTCGGGGCCGACGCACTGGCCCGCGCCGAGGGGCTGACCAACGGCGACGTCCTGCTGTTGGAGAACGTCCGCTTCGATCCGCGCGAGACCAGCAAGGACGACGCCGAGCGACTCGCCCTGGCTCGGCAGCTGGCCGAATTGGTTTCGCCGGGAGGCGCTTTCGTCTCCGACGGCTTTGGCGTGGTGCACCGCAAGCAGGCTTCGGTGTACGACGTCGCGACCCTGCTGCCGCACTACGCCGGCACGCTGGTCGCCGACGAGATACGGGTTCTGGAGCAGTTGACCAGCTCGACCAAACGCCCCTACGCGGTGGTGCTCGGCGGCGCGAAGGTGTCCGACAAGCTGGGCGTCATCGAGTCACTGGCGACCAAGGCCGACAGCATCGTGATCGGCGGCGGCATGTGTTTCACTTTCCTTGCCGCACAGGGCCATTCGGTCGGAAAGTCGCTGCTCGAAGACGACATGATCGAAACCTGTCGGAGGCTGCTGGACACGTACGCCGACGTGCTGCGGCTGCCAGTGGACATTGTGGTGGCGGAGAAGTTCGCCGCCGATTCGCCGCCGCAGACCGTCCCCGCCAACGCGATCCCGCCCGGCTTGATAGGCCTGGATATCGGGCCGGGATCGGTCAAGCGGTTCGCCACGTTGCTGTCCAACGCCCGGACCATCTTCTGGAACGGCCCGATGGGCGTGTTCGAATTCCCGGCGTTCGCCGCGGGCACCAGGGGCGTCGCCGAAGCGATCGGCGCCGCGACCCACAAGGGCGCGTTCAGCGTGGTCGGCGGCGGCGACTCCGCGGCCGCCATGCACGCGCTCGACGTGCCCGAGGGCAGCGTCTCGCACATATCCACCGGCGGCGGCGCATCGCTGGAATACCTTGAGGGCAAGACGCTGCCCGGCATCGAGGTGCTTGGTGAGCCCCAGCCCGATCAAAACAGGGGGGAAGGAGACACGTGACCCGCAAACCGCTGATCGCCGGCAACTGGAAGATGAACCTCAACCATTTCGAGGCCATCGCGCTGGTGCAGAAGATCGCGTTCGCGTTGCCGGACAAGTACTACGACAAGGTCGACGTCACGGTCCTGCCGCCGTTCACCAATCTGCGCAGCGTGCAGACCCTGGTCGACGGCGACAAGCTGCGGCTGACCTACGGCGCCCAGGATCTGTCCCAGCACGATTCGGGCGCCTACACCGGTGACATCAGCGGCGTCTTACTGGCCAAGCTGGGCTGCAGCTTCGTCGTCGTCGGGCACTCCGAACGGCGCACCTACCACAACGAGGACGACGCCCTGGTCGCCGCCAAGGCGGCCGCCGCGCTCAAGAACGGGCTCACCCCGATCGTGTGCATCGGCGAGCACCTCGACGTCCGCGAGGCGGGCGAGCACGTCAGCCACTGCGAGAACCAGTTGCGCGGCTCACTGGCCGGGCTTTCGGCCGAGCAGATCGGCAACGTCGTCATCGCCTATGAGCCGGTCTGGGCGATCGGAACCGGACGGGTGGCCAGTGCGTCCGATGCTCAAGAGGTGTGCGCGGCGATCCGCAAGGAGCTGGGCTCGCTCGCCTTACCGCAAACCGCCGAAACCGTACGGGTGCTCTACGGCGGCTCGGTGACCGCCAAAAACATCGGCGACATCATCGCCCAGAACGATGTCGACGGCGCCCTGGTCGGCGGGGCGTCGCTGGACGGCGAGCAGTTCGCGACGCTGTCGGCCATCGCCGCCGGTGGGCCGCTCCCATAAGGCGGCCTCCCACATCGCCATACCCATCCAGCCGCGCCCACTGTCCGGCTGATCGACACGGTGACCGGGGGTTGGCGCCGGAGCCGCTGGGCAACGGTGTTGGTTCGACGGGTCAGCGATTGGCCAGCGCCATGACCAGGGGAAGCAGGACCGCGAACACCAGCGTGACCGCCATCAGGGCGATCGTGATGGCGACGCCGTTGTAACTCTGCGGTGGGCCGCCCAGCGAACCCGCACTGTACGTGAAGACCGGTGCCTTGTATTCGAGTTCTGCCACCCTGCCGGGGTAAACATCGACGACGGTGTCGGCCGACCCGATCCGCGGCGGCAACCAATACGGTATGTGGACGTGCACGTGGTGCTGGCCCGGCCGCACCGGCACCATCGTGCGGCCCCAGCCGACAGACGGCACTTCGTAACCGTCGACGACGAGCTTGGGCTTAAACAGGGCGAACATGAAAGCAATCGGATGGAATCGCGTGGTCACGGCTATGCCTTCGGTGGGCTGACCGTACCCCTGCGTTCCGTACGGCTGGGCGCCGGCCTGCTGCGCGGGTGGGTATTGGGGAGCGTAATAGTTTCCCGACCCCTGGCTGTACTGCGGGTACTGCGGGTACTGCGGGTACTGCGGGTACTGCGCAGGTTGGCCCTGCTGCGGGGGCTGGCCGTATTGCGGGGGCTGTCCGTATTGCTGCTGAGCCTGGCCCTGTTGCGGGGGCTGTCCGTACTGCGGAGCTTGGCCCTGCTGCGGGGGCTGCCCGTACTGCGGAGGCTGTCCGTATTGCTGCTGAGCCTGGCCCTGCTGCGGGGGCTGCCCGTACTGCGGAGGCTGTCCGGACTGCTGGGGCTGGCCCTGTTGTGGGGGCCAATTCGGTGGGTACGTCCCAGGGGGCGGGGGGTTGTTCATGGAGGGTTCTCCGTGGCCGGTCGCCGTGGGTAATCAGCGTTAGCTGTGGTACTTGATCAGCAGACCTATCCCGATGATGGACACCACCCAGATGCCGGTGATGAACAGTGTCAACCGGTCCAGGTTCTTCTCCACCACCGTCGAGCCGGACAGGCTTGACTGCACACCGCCGCCGAACAGCGTCGACAGGCCGCCACCCTTCGCGCGGTGCAAGAGCACCAGCAAGACCACCAGCACACTGGTGACGACCACGGTGATCTTCAGGCCCAATTCCATGAGGGGCAGCCTACCGGAAGGCTAGTTCGCCCTCCCTGTGACTAGGCGAATCTCGGCGATCTCACAGCTCGTTTCGGTTCGGGTCCGGCCGCCAAGCGCGCGGCGACGACACCCCCGATACTGGGAGCCATGGCCGAAGCTACCGATACCGCGCTCGAGCCGATCGGCGCCGTCCAGCGGACGCAGGTCGGCCGCAAGGCGACCGAGCCGATGCGCGCCGACATCAGGCTGCTGGGCACCATCCTGGGCGACACCGTGCGCGAGCAGAACGGTGACGAGGTGTTCAACCTGGTCGAGCGTGCCCGGGTGGAGTCCTTTCGGGTGCGGCACTCCGAGATCGACCGGGCCGAGATGTCGCGCATGTTCGACGGCATTGACATCCACCTGGCGATCCCGATCATCCGCGCGTTCAGCCATTTCGCGCTGCTGGCCAACGTCGCCGAAGACATCCACCGGGAACGACGCCGCGGCATTCACGTCGACGCCGGCGAGCCGCCCCAAGACAGCAGCCTGGCCGCCACGTACGCGAAACTCGATCTGGCAGAGCTGGATTCGGCCACCGTCGCCGACGCCCTGAAAGGTGCGCTGGTTTCCCCGGTGATCACCGCCCACCCCACGGAAACCCGGCGGCGCACCGTGTTCGTCACCCAGCACCGGATCACCGAGTTGATGCGACTGCGCGCCGACGGGCACACCGAGACCGACGCGGGCCGCAGCATCGAACTGGAGCTGCGCCGTCAAGTGCTGACGCTGTGGCAGACCGCGCTGATCCGGCTATCCCGGCTGCAGATCTCCGACGAGATCGCCGTCGGGCTGCGGTATTACTCGGCCGCGTTGTTCGAGGTGATCCCGCAGGTCAACGCGGAAGTAAGGGAGGCGTTACGTGTTCGCTGGCCCGACGCCGGCCTGCTTGTGGAGCCCATCCTGCGGCCCGGCTCCTGGATCGGCGGTGACCGGGACGGAAACCCGAACGTGACCGCCCATGTGGTGCGGTTGGCAACCGGCGGCGCCGCGTTCACCGCGCTGGCGCATTACCTCGCCGAACTCACCGACCTCGAGCAGGAGCTGTCGATGTCGGCGCGGCTGATCACCGTCACCCCCGAGGTGACCGCGCTGGCGCAGGCGTGCCCCGATGCCGTTCACCTCGACGAGCCGTACCGGCGGGCATTGCGGCTGATTCGCGGCCGGCTCACGGCGTCCGCCGCCGGGATCCTGGACCGGCAACCCCAGCACGAGCTGGACCTCGCCTTGTCGCCCTATGGCGGGCCGGCCGAACTGCTGGCCGATCTCGACGCGATCGACGCTTCGCTGCGGACGCACGGCGCCGAGCTGTTGGCCGACGACAGGCTGGCCCTGTTGCGCGAAGGCGTGCGCGTCTTCGGGTTTCATTTGTCCGGACTGGATATGCGGCAGAACTCCGACGTGCATGAAGAGGTGATCGGCGAGCTGCTGGCGTGGGCCGGGGTGCACCCGGACTACAGCTCGCTGCCCGAAGGCGAACGGGTCGCGCTGCTGGCGGGCGAACTCGGCACCCGCCGCCCGCTGGTCGGCGACCACCGGGTGGGGGTACCACCCGCTTGCGGGGGCTTGTCCGAGCTGGCCCGCGGCGAGCTCGACGTCGTCGCGGCCGCCGCCCACGCGGTCAAGATCTACGGTCCGGCCGCGGTGCCCAACTACATCATCTCGATGTGCCAGTCGGTGTCGGACATCTTGGAGGCCGCGATCCTGCTGAAAGAGGTTGGCCTGCTGGACGCCTCCGGGCCGGAACCCTACTGTCCGGTGGGCATCTCACCGCTGTTCGAGACGATCGACGATCTGCACAACGGGGCGACGATTCTGCAGGCGATGCTGGACCTTCCGCTCTACCGAGCGCTGGTGGCCGCCCGGGGTGAGTCGCAGGAAGTGATGCTCGGCTACTCCGACTCCAACAAAGACGGCGGCTATCTGGCCGCCAGCTGGGCGGTCTACCGGGCCGAGCTCGCCCTGGTCGAAGTGGCCCGCAACAACGGAATCCGATTGCGGCTCTTCCACGGTCGCGGCGGCACCGTCGGCCGCGGCGGCGGCCCCAGCTACCAAGCCATCCTGGCGCAGCCACCGGGGGCGGTGAACGGCTCGCTGCGTTTGACCGAGCAGGGTGAGGTGATCGCCGCCAAATACGCCGAACCGCAGTTGGCGCGACGAAATCTGGAGAGCTTGGTGGCGGCCACGTTGGAGTCGACGCTGCTGGACGTGGAGGGACTGGGCGACGCCGCCGAGCCGGCCTACGCCGTGCTCGACGAGGTGGCCACCCTCGCGCAGCGCGCTTACGCCGAATTGGTGCACGAGACACCGGGTTTCGTCGAGTACTTCAAAGCTTCCACGCCGGTCAGCGAGATCGGCTCGCTCAATATCGGCAGCCGGCCGACATCGCGCAAGCCCACCGAGTCGATCGCGGACCTGCGCGCCATCCCGTGGGTGCTGGCGTGGAGCCAGTCGCGGGTCATGCTGCCCGGCTGGTACGGCACCGGATCGGCGTTCCAGCAGTGGATCGCGGCGGGTCAGGGCAGTGAGCGGGTGGAAGTGTTGCATGACCTGTATGAGCGGTGGCCGTTCTTCCGCAGCATGCTGTCCAACATGGCGCAGGTATTGGCCAAGAGCGACCTGGGCCTGGCGGCTCGCTATGCGGAGCTGGTGGGAGACGAGTCGTTGCGGCGCAGGGTTTTCGACAAGATCGCCGACGAGCACCAGCGAACCATCGCCATGCACAAGCTGATCACGGGCCAAGATGACCTGCTGGCCGATAACCCGGCGCTGGCTCGCTCGGTGTTCAACCGGTTCCCCTATCTGGAGCCGCTGAACCACCTGCAGGTCGAGTTGCTGCGCCGCTACCGCTCGGGCGACAACGACGAATTGGTGCAGCGCGGCATCCTGCTGACTATGAACGGCTTGTCCAGCGCCCTGAGAAATAGCGGGTAATTCCGGTGGTCGGATCCGGATTCCCGCTTTGGCAGCTTGGGTGTTGTGTAGTCGCCGCCGCGATTCTGACCGCGATGGGCTTCATCTGGCTGGGCAAGCGCACCGTGCCGGCGGTCGACGACCACCACAATCAGTCGATGGCGCCGTTCATCACTGTTGTCGGGCTGGTCAACGGCGTTCTGCTCGGATTCACCGTGGTCATCGCCTGGCAGCAGTGCTCCTCCGCCGAGGTCATTGTCGCCGAGGAGGCGTCCACGCTGACGACGATGTACCGGCAGACGCTGGCCATGCCAGAACCAGAGCAGACACAGATGAAGCAGCTGCTGCGGAAGTACACGAGCGCCGTGGCGGGTGAGGAATGGGATAAGCAAGGCAGCGGCGGCATCAGTGGGAGCGCGCGGGCCGCGATCAACGACATGTACCGCACCGTCGGCCGCCAGCCGGCCGACGTCGCGTCGCGGCCGAGCACGCAGGAGTTTGTCGGCCAGCTGACCGAATTGGCGTCTCACCGCACGCTGCGGATCATCGACACCGAACCGCGGATAACCCCGCTGCTGTGGTCGGGGCTGATATTGGGTGGGATCGTTCTCATCGCGCTCATGGGGTTCCTGCGTCTTGGCAGCACCCTTGGTCACGTAATTGTGAGCAGCACCATCGCGGCCCTGCTCAGCCTGCTGATGTTGAATGCCTTCGCGCTTGACCACCCGTACGGGGTCGAGCGGGGGATCACCGCCGCGCCGTTTCGGCACGCGCTCGAGGTCTTCGACGCGGTGGACCGGGGGACGTAATCAGTTCTCGTAGTTGACCGGACACGGTCGCGCCGCCCGCGCCACGCCGCCGATCTGGGCCGGGACGGGTTGCGGGTGCGACGTCCAGCCCGGCGTCATCCGGTACGTGCCAAGCAGCTGCGTGGTCGCCGCCGTCATGGCCTCCAGCGAGAACGGCTGAGCCGGGCAGGAATGGCGCCCGTGTCCGAAGGCCGTCACCAGCATGGGCGAAGGGAGAGAGTCCTTTTCGATCAGCCGGTGCCGGCTCCACCGATCGGGATCCCAGTGCTGCAGGCCCGGGGCCGCAGACGTGTTGAGCAGGGGCAGCAACGTGGCGATGCTCCAGCCCGGCGGCACCTCGTACGTCACCTCGCCGGTGTCGAACCGGACCGGAGACAGCACGGTGCGCGTCATGATCGAGCGTTGCGCCAGCCGCGTCGACTCCAGCGCGCAACGCTGGGCAAAATCGTTGTCGCCCAGGCGAACTCGTGTCAGCTCGGCAGGGTGCTCGAGTAGGTCCACCAGCGCCCAGCCGAGCGCCGCGGCCAGGTTCGACATCGAAGCGACATGGATCAGCGCGACGTCGAGCGCGATCCCGCGCAGTCGATCACTCGGCTCTTCCTCCGAAGACCCGCGGGTCCAGGCGTTCACGATCCTGCCGAACAGCCCCTGGCCGTCCCGCTGACCAGCGTCGTACCGGCGCACCGCCGCGGCGACGATGCCGGCGACCTCGTCCAGCGCGGCCCGCTCGGCCCGCTTGTCCGTCGCCGCCACCGCCGCCATCCGGTCGGGGTGAACGAACGCATCGGAGCCGTCCAACGTGTCGAGGGCGCGCACCAGACGCTCGAAGGCCGCACCGTCGGCCGATCCGGGTCCCGCCCACGAGGACAGCCCCATCCGATGGCCAAGCCGCCGCGCGAGATCGAAGACATCCACCGAACCGGCCGCCCCCAGTTCCGTGGTGGTCTGTTCGAGCGCCCGGTCCAGGTTGGCCAGATAGGAAACCACGTCGTCGCGGCGAAACAGCGTGGTCGGCAAGGTACGACGCCCGGCGAAGATTTCGTCGGGAAGTTTGCGCCGCAACATGAGGTAATCGGCGACCGCCTTGCTGGCCGTTTCTTCGGTGAGCGCGTAGAACGACTCGACACCCTTGGCGGAGAACGTGAACAGATAGTGGTCTCGGCCGCTTTCCACGACGAATGTGTCGCCGTGCCGTGCGCGGGCCGCGGCGATCGTGGCGACCGCGTCGCCGACCGAGACGTCCCACGGCAGACCGGTTCCGTCCGCATACGGCGGCTTTGGAACCGGGTGGGCAACCGGCTGCGCGCGCGTCACGACTTAACGCACGGTCCGGTTCCGCAGCCTGTCCAGCACACCACGCACCGCGTGCTCGGTGACCGACAACGGCGACATCACCGTCTCGCCCAAGCTCACGATGTAGTCGATCCGCTCGACGATGGCCTCGACCGGCTCAACGAGCACGATCAGCCGCTTCGCCAGATCGTCCAGGCTCTGCAGCGTGCCCTCCAGATGATCCAGACCGCCGTCGAGGCGCTCGACCGTGGCGTTCAAGGCCAACAGCGAGCTGTTGAGTTCTTCCATGGTTTTGCCCAGGCCGTCGAGCACGTCTTCGACCTGTTCCACCGTCTTGTCGGCATTGAGCGCGGCTTGGGTTAGCGTCTTCATTCGCTGCCGCACGGGCGCGGGGCGAACCGTCTTATCGGCCATGAGGGTCATATTGCTACGCCGCGGGGCCTCACGCCAGGGTGACCGTTGGCCGGTTCAGCCGGGAAGCTTGGCCGCAGCCTCTTCATCGAGCAGCCACAGCGTGGTCGACCGCCCGATGGCCCCGGCCGCGGGTATCGAAACCGGGCTGGCGCCGCCGATGGCCGCCGCTACCGCGTCGGCCTTCGCGGCCCCGGACACCAAAAGCCACACCTCCCGGGAACGCTGGACAGCGGGCAGTGTCAAGGTGATTCGTTGCGGGGGTGGCTTGGGGGAGTCCTTGACGGCGACCACCATGCGGGTGGTCTCGCGCACCGCCGGGGTGTCGGGGAACAAGGAGTTGATGTGGCCCTCGGGGCCCGCTCCCAGCAGGTTGACATCGAAATCCGGCGTGGGATCACCGGGTTCGGCGTTGGCGGCCAGGATCTGTTCGTAGGCCAGCGCCGCCGCGTCCAAGTCGCTGCCGAACTCACCGTCGCTGGCGGCCATCGCGTGCACGTTACTCGACGGGATGTCGATGTGGTCGAGCAGCGCCTCGCGCGCCCGCTTGTCGTTGCGTTCGTCGTCGGCTTCGGGGACGTAACGCTCGTCGCCCCAGAACAGATGCACCTTGGACCAGTCGATCTGCTGTCCGTGCGCGGCGAGATGCTTCAGCAGCGCAAGGACGGTGCCACCGCCGGTCAGCACGATCAGCGCCCGCCCCCTGGCCGCGATGGCGCCCTGGACGGTATCTATCAGTCGGTTGCCGGCGGCCCCGACCAGGACCCCGCTGTCCGGGAAGATCTCGACGATGGTGCTCACACGTACTGCACCTTCTCAATCCCTTCAAGCGCTGTGAGGTAGATTTCATCCGCATCCAGCCGTCGCAGGTCCTCGGCGAGGCACTCGCCGGTTTCCCTGCGCGCCAACGGAAGCAGCGCGTCCGGTTTGGCCGTCCGGCTCAGGGTGGCCGTCCTGCCTTCTTGGGGCCGGCTCAAGACGACGGTCTCGCTGTTACGCACCAGTTCGACCTTGAGCTCGCCGACCGCTCGGCGCACCGGGCCATCGATCCGGCTGGCCAGCCAGCCCGCGAGGACGTCAAGCGCAGGTTCGCTTTTCAAACCGGACACCAGTGCCGACTTGATCGGTTCGTGCGGCGCCTCGTCGACGGCGGAGGTGAGCAGTGCTCGCCAGTAGGTGATGCGGGCCCAGGCCAGATCGGTGTCACCGGCGGTGTAGCCGGGTAGCCGGCTCTTGATCGCCGACAACGGATCGATGGCGTTGGTGGCGTCAGTGATGCGCCGAATCGCCAACTTGCCCAACGGGTCTTGGGCAGGCACCGCCGGGGCGATGTCGGGCCACCACGCCACCACCGGTATATCGGGAAGCAGAAACGGGGTGACCACGCTGGCGGCGTGGCCGGCGAGCGGTCCGGACAGGCGCAGCACCACGACCTCGCCGGCGCCGGCGTCGCCGCCGGCGCGCAGCTGTGCGTCCAACCGTGCTTCGTCGGCGTACGGATCGCCTCTCATCGTGACGATGATCCGGCTGGGATGTTCATGGCTGGCATTGTTGGCCGCTTCGATGGACTCTTCGAGCACGGCGTCGCTCTCCGGCGCGATGATCAGCGTCAGTACTCGGCCCATCGCGACCGCACCGACTTTTTCGCGCAGTTCATCGAGCTTCTTATTGACCGCAGTGGTGGTGGTGTCGAGCATGTCAACGATCATGAGCGCCGCTTTCCCCCGCAAGCGGGTGGTGCCCCCACTCCCCCGCAAGCGGGTGGGGGTACCTCCCACTTGTGGGGGCGTGCCCCCACATCGCTTCGTCCCCCGCAAGCGGGCGGTGCCCCCACTGCATCGTCGCCGGCGCAGATCATGGTCTCCGCCACTCGCGGCCGCTGCGGCGGAGCATTTCGAAGGATGACTCCGGACCCCAGGTGCCGGCCTCATAGGGGTTGGGCTTGCCGTGTGTCGCCCAGTTATCGAGGACGGGATCGAGTATTTCCCAAGCCAATTCGACCTCCGCATTAGCCGGAAACAAGGACGGCTCGCCCAGCAGCACGTCAAGGATCAGCTGTTCGTAGGCCTCCGGCGATTCTTCGGCGAACGCCGAGCCGTAGGAGAAGTCCATGTTGACATCGCGGACCTCCATCGCGGTGCCCGGCACTTTGGAACCGAACCGCAGCGTGATGCCTTCGTCGGGCTGCACCCGGATGACCATGGCATTGGTGCCCAGCTCGTCGGTCATTGTGGCGTCGAACGGCAGATGCGGTGCGCGTTTGAAGACCAGAGCGATTTCGGTCACCCTGCGGCCCAGGCGTTTTCCGGTTCGCAGGTAGAACGGCACACCGGCCCAGCGGCGGGTGTCGACCTCGAGCGTGATGGCAGCGAATGTCTCGGTGGTGGAGTCCTTGGCAAACCCTTCTTCGTCGAGCAGCCCGACGACTTTCTCCCCGCCCTGCCAACCCGCGGTGTATTGGCCGCGGCTGGTGGTCTCGTCGAGCGGCTCCGCGAGTTGCGTTCCCGATAGCACCTTGATCTTCTCGGCCTGCAGTGCTGACGGATTGAAGCTGACCGGCTCTTCCATCGCGGTCAGCGCCAGTAGTTGCATCAGATGGTTCTGGATAACATCGCGGGCGGCACCGATGCCATCGTAATAGCCGGCCCGGCCGCCCAGTCCGATGTCTTCGGCCATGGTGATCTGCACGTGGTCGACGTAGTGCGCGTTCCAGATCGGGTCGAACAGCTGATTGGCGAACCGCAACGCCAGGATGTTGCGCACCGTCTCTTTGCCCAGGTAGTGGTCGATCCGGAACACCGCCTCCTCCGGAAAGACGGCGTTGACCACATGGTTGAGTTCGCATGCGCTTTCGAGGTCGTGGCCGAAGGGTTTCTCGATGACCACTCGGCTCCACCTGTCGCCCTGCGGGCGGGCCAAACCGGACTTGTGCAGCTGTTCGCACACCACCGGGAAGGATTTGGGCGGGATGGCTAAATAGAAGGCGTGGTTGCCGCCGGTGCCGCGGTCGGCATCGAGCTTCTCCAGGGTCTCGGCGAGCCGGGCAAACGACTCGTCGTCATCGAAAGCGCCTGGCACAAACCGGAATCCCTCGGCCAGCCGGTCCCAGTTTTCCTGGCGAAACGGCGTGCGGCAGTGATCTTTGACAGCCTGGTGGACCACCTGGCTGAAATCCTCGGTGTCCCAGTTCCGGCGGGCGAAGCCCACCAGTGAGAAGCCAGGTGGCAGCAGCCCGCGATTGGCCAGGTCGTAGATGGCTGGCATCACCTTCTTGCGGGCCAGGTCGCCCGTGACGCCGAAAATCACCATGCCGCACGGGCCCGCGATCCTGGGCAGCCGCTTATCCCGCTTGTCCCGTAACGGGTTATGCCATTGGGTAGCAGTACGAGTCGGACTCATTTGGCGGCGGAGCCCAGCTGCTTCTGCGTCTCGCTCAGCAGCTCGGTCCAGGACGCGATGAACTTCTCGACACCCTCGCTTTCCAGCACCTCGAACACGTCGGGCAGGTCGATGCCGGCCGCCGTCAGCTTGTCGAACACCGCCTGGGCGGCCGCGGCGGTGCCGCTGATCGTGTCACCGCTGACGACACCGTGGTCGGCGACGGCGTCAATCGTCGGCTCCGGCATGGTATTGACGGTGTGTGGCGCGACCAGCTCGGTGACGTAGAGGGTGTCGGAGTAGGCCTTGTTCTTGACGCCGGTCGAAGCCCACAGCGGCCGCTGTACCTGAGCTCCGGCGGCCTTGAGTGCCTGGAAGCGATCGCCGCTGTCGAAGACCTCCTGGTAGGCGGCGTACGCCAGCCGGGCGTTGGCGACGCCGGCCTGGCCGCGCAACGCGAGCGCCTCGTCGGAGCCGTTGTTTTCCAGCCGCTTGTCGATTTCGGTGTCCACGCGGGAGACGAAAAACGATGCCACCGAATGGATCTTGGACAGGTCGTGGCCGGCCTCGCGGGCCTTCTCCAACCCGGCCAGGTACGCATCCATCACCTCGCGGTGCCGGTCGACGGAGAAGATCAGCGTGACGTTGACCGAAATCCCCTCTGCCAGAACGGCGGTGATGGCCGGCAGGCCGGCCTTGGTGGCCGGAATCTTGATGAGCAGGTTCGGCCGGTCGACGATCTTCCACAACTCGATGGCCTGCGCGATGGTCTTGTCGGTTTCGTGCGCCAGCCGCGGGTCGACCTCGATGGACACCCGGCCGTCGATGCCGTCGGAGGCGTCCCACTCACGCGCCAGCACGTCGCAGGCGTTGCGCACGTCGTCGGTGGTGACGGTGCGGATGGTGGCGTCCACGTCGGCGCCACGCTCGGCCAGCTCGGCGATTTGGGCGTCGTAGGCACTGCCCTCGGCGAACGCCTTCTGGAAGATGGACGGGTTGGTGGTCACGCCGACGACGCTCTTGGTGTCAATCAGCTCCTGCAGGTTGCCGGACTTCAACCGGTCCCGCGACAGGTCGTCTAGCCAAACCGATACTCCGGCTGCGCTCAGTGCGGCAAGGTTGGCGTTCTGAGTGGTCATCTGTATTCACCCTTTCTCAGTTGTCCACTACTTGTTCCGCGGCGGTGGCGACGGCTTCCGGCGTGAAGCCGTACTCGCGGAACAAAGTCTTGGCGTCGGCGGATTCGCCGTAGTGCTCGATCGAGACGATCTTTCCGGTGTCGCCGACCAGCTTGTGCCACGATTGCGCGACTCCGGCCTCGACGGCCACCCGGGCCGACACCGACGGGGGCAGCACGCTGTCGCGGTACTCATCCGGCTGGGACTCGAACCACTCCACACACGGCATCGACACCACTCGGGCCAGAATGTCCTTGTCCGCCAACAGCTTCTGAGCCTCAACGGCAAGCTGCACCTCGGAGCCGGTGGCGATCAAAACGACATCAGGATCCTCTTCTTCCGGGCCGCCGGCCTCGCTGCCCAGTATGTAGCCGCCTCGGGCGACGCCCTCGGCGTTGGTGCCCTCCAGCACCGGCACCCCCTGCCGGGTCAGGATCAGCCCAACCGGGCCGCTGCCGTTGCCGCGGGCCAGGATCGTTCGCCACGCGTAGGCCGTCTCGTTGGCGTCGGCCGGGCGCACCACCGACAGCCGGGGGATGGCGCGGAGCGCCGATAGGTGCTCGATCGGCTGATGGGTCGGGCCGTCTTCGCCCAGCCCGATCGAATCGTGCGTCCACACATAGATGGTGTCGATGTCCATCAGCGAGGCCAGCCGCACCGCCGGGCGCATGTAGTCGGAGAACTGCAGGAAGGTGCCGCCGTAGGCCCGGGTCGGGCCGTGCAGGACGATGCCGGACAGGATGGCGCCCATCGCATGTTCGCGAATGCCGAAGTGCAGGGTGCGGCCGTACCAGTGCGCGGTGTAGTCCTTCGTCGAAATCGAGGGCGGCCCAAAGGAATCCACGCCCTTCATGGTGGTGTTGTTGCTGCCGGCCAGGTCGGCGGAACCGCCCCACAACTCGGGCAGCTTCCGTCCTAGGGCGGAGAGCGCCTCACCGGACGCGGCGCGGGTGGCCAGGGCTTTAGATCCGGGTTCCCAGTGCGGCAGGTCGGCGTCCCAGCCGTCGGGCAACTGCTGCGCGAGCAACCGGTCCAGTAGCGCTTTGCGTTCGGGTTCGCGCTGCGCCCAGGCGTCGAACTCCGGTTGCCAGCGTTCGTGGGCGTCTTTGCCGCGGGCCACCAGCCCGCGGGTGTGGGTGATGACCTCCTCGCGGACCTCGAATGTCTTGTCGGGATCGAATCCCAGGATCTTCTTGACGGCGGCCACTTCCTCGTCGCCGAGGGCCGCGCCGTGCGCCTTCCCGGTGTTCATCAGGTTGGGTGCCGGATAGCCGATGATGGTGCGCAGCGAGATGAACGACGGCCGGTCGGTGGCGGCTTTCGCGTTGGCGATGGCCTCTTCGATGCCGACGACGTTCTCGCCGCCTTCCACCTCCTGCACATGCCAGCCATACGCCCGGTAGCGCGCGGCGGTGTCCTCGCACAGCGCGATGTTGGTGTCGTCCTCGATCGAGATCTGGTTGTGGTCGTAGAACACGATGAGGTTGCCCAGCTGCTGGACGGCCGCCAGCGACGACGCCTCCGACGTCACGCCCTCTTCCATGTCGCCGTCGGAGGCGATCACATAGATGTGGTGGTCGAACGGGCTGGTTCCCGGGGCGACGTCAGGGTCGAACAGGCCGCGCTCATAGCGCGCTGCCATCGCCATCCCGACCGCCGACGCCAGGCCCTGGCCGAGCGGGCCGGTGGTGACCTCGACGCCTGGCGTGTGCCGGAACTCCGGGTGTCCGGGAGTCCTGGATCCCCAGGTGCGCAGTGACTCGATGTCGGATAGTTCCAGACCGAAGCCGCCGAGGTAGAGCTGGATGTAGAGGGTCAGGCTGCTGTGTCCGGCCGACAGCACGAACCGGTCGCGGCCCAGCCAGTGGGTGTCGCTGGGATCGTGACGCATGGTGCGCTGGAACAGGCTGTAGGCCAGCGGCGCCAGGCTCATCGCCGTTCCGGGGTGGCCGTTGCCGACCTTTTGGACCGCGTCGGCTGCCAGCACCCGGATGGTGTTGACTGCCAACGAATCCAGGTCGGTCCAGTCGTCTGGGTGGATGGGGCGGGTGAGAGCGGAGATCTCCACCAGGGTGGTCACAAACTCGCTCCTCACGTCGGTAAACGGGTCTGATTGTTCCAACCTAATGCGCCACACCGAAATGGTCGAATGGGGGCCAGGCTACTTTTACGCCGACCGGATGAGGGCGGCGCGTGTTCCGCGCCCCAGTGTTGTTCGTCTTTTCACTTCTCGTTCCACTTCTCCGGTCGTCGTATGCCTGCCAGGATTGCGCGTAGGTGGGTAAGCAACGAGATGACAGGGATCCGAAATGACGGCCGTTGTGGCAGGACCAGATATCGACGCAGTCAGCGTCAACACGATTCGCACCTTGTGCATCGACGCCGTTCAGGCGGCGAACTCCGGCCATCCGGGAACCCCGATGGCGATGGCGCCCGTTGTGTACACCTTGTGGCAGAAGGTTCTCCGATTTGATCCGGCTGATCCCATCTGGCCGAACCGGGATCGGTTCGTCTTGTCGGCGGGGCATGCCTCGACGCTGCTCTACTCCACCCTGCATCTGACCAAGGTGCAGGCCGTCGACGCGGACTACGAGACGGTGGGCAAACCGTCTGTGGAGCTGGATGACCTGAAGAAGTTCCGTCAGCTCGACTCCAAGTGTCCGGGCCACCCGGAGTACCGCTGGACGTCCGGGATCGAGTGCACCACCGGCCCGCTGGGCACGGGCGTCGCGACCAGCGTCGGCATGGCGATCGCATCCAACTGGCTCGCCGCCACCTACAACCGCCCCGGACACGAGCTGTTCGGTTTCAACGTGTACGCACTCGCCGGCGACGGCTGCATGATGGAAGGCGTTGCCTCCGAAGCGGCTTCGCTCGCAGCGCATTTGGAGCTGTCGAACCTGTGCTGGATCTACGACAACAACAAGATCACCATCGAGGGCGCGACCGACATCGCGTTCACCGAGGACGTCGCCACCCGGTTCGTCGGCTATGGCTGGAATGTCACCCGGGTGGGCGACGCCAACGACCTGCACATGCTGGGCCGCGCGTTCGAAACGTTCGCGCGCGAGCAGCACCGCCCGACGCTGATCATCGTCGACAGCCACATCGCCTACGGTGCACCGACGAAGCAGGGCACCGCCGCCGCACACGGCGAGCCGCTCGGGGAGGACGAGGTCCGCGCGACCAAAGCGTTCTACGGCTTCCCGCCCGACGAACAGTTCTTCGTCCCCGATGGTGTCTATCAGAACTTCGCCGACGGGATCGGCGCGCGTGGCGCCAGGCTGAGCGGCGAGTGGAAGGCGGCCTTCGAGGCGTACCGGGCCGAATTTCCCGACTTGGCCGATCAACTCGACCGGATGCAGCGTCGCGAGCTGCCCGACGGCTGGGACGCCGACATCCCAACCTTCCCCGCCGACCCGAAGGGCATCGCATCGCGGGCGTCGTCCGGGCAAGTGCTCAACGCGCTGGCGAAGAACTACCCGTGGCTGATCGGAGGTGCCGCCGACCTGGCGCCCTCGACCAAGACACGCCTGACCTTCGACGGTGCCGGTGATCTGCAGGCGGACAATCCGGGTGGGCGCAATCTGCACTTCGGCGTGCGGGAATTCGCTTCCGGCGCGGTTACGAACGGGCTTGCCCTGTCCAAGATCCGCGCCTTCTGGTCGGGTTTCATGATCTTCTCTGACTTCGCCCGCGGCGCGATCCGTCTGTCGGCGATCATGGAGATCCCGACGATCAACATCTTTACGCACGACTCGATCGGTGTGGGGGAGGACGGCCCGACGCACCAGCCGGTTGAGCAGCTGGTGTCACTCCGCGCGATTCCCGGTTTGCTGGTTATCCGGCCATCGGATGCGAACGAGGTCGCCGAGGCGTGGCGGCTCATCGCGCAGTTCAAGCACCAGCCCGTCGCCCTGGTGCTGTCCCGGCAGAATCTGCCGACGCTGGACCGCTCGCTGTACGCGCCGGCATCCGGTCTCGCCAAGGGCGCCTACGTGCTGGCGTCGGCCGACGATCCGCAGCTGATCCTGATGGCCACCGGCAGCGAGGTGTCGCTGGTGGTGCAGGCCCACGAGCAGCTGACCGCCGAGGGTGTGCGGACACGGGTGGTGAGCATGCCGTGCCTGGAGCTGTTCGAGAGGCAGCCGCAGGCCTACCGCGACGAAGTGCTGCCGCCCTCGGTGCGGGCCCGCGTCGCGGTCGAGCAGGCGTCGACACACGGCTGGCACCGCTACATAGGGCTCGACGGCGCCGTGATCGGCATGGAAACGTTCGGGGCGTCCGCGCCGTTGAAGGAGCTGCTCACCAAGTTCGGCTTCACTCCGGATCGGGTGGTAGAGACGGCGCGGACCGTGCTCCGACGCGTGCAGGGATGAACCACGTGGCCTCCCTCGGGCCGGTGGCATTGGCGAACCTCGAGCGGAGCTCAGCGGTCAATCGACCCCGAACTGTCCCCGGTGGCCCCCAGCCGTCTACCATCCTCTGTAGTAGATGCTGGCGCGCTGCTGCGACCCCGAGGGAGTTATTGCGTGAGCGTTCGCGGGCGCGTCGCGCCGAGCCGAATATCTGGCACGGTGCTCGTTTACCTGGCGTTGACCAAGCCGCGGGTCATCGAGCTGCTGTTGGTCACCGCGATACCCGCGATGCTGCTCGCCAACCGTGGCCAGGTGAACCCCCTGTTGATCCTCAACACGCTGGTCGGCGGGATGATGGCCGCCGGAGGTGCCAACACGCTCAACTGTGTGGCCGACGCCGACATCGACAAGCTGATGAAGCGGACCGCCCGGCGCCCGCTGGCGCGGGCCGCGGTGCCAACCCGAAATGCCCTGGTCCTCGGCGTGGTGTTGAGTGTGGGCTCGTTCTTCTGGCTGTGGTGGACGACCAATCTGTTGTCGGGACTGCTGGCCATCGGCACCGTCTCGTTCTACGTGTTCGTCTACACGTTGTTGCTCAAGCGCCGGACATCGCAAAACGTGGTGTGGGGGGGTGCGGCCGGCTGCATGCCGGTGATGATCGGCTGGTCGGCGGTCACCAACACCATCGGCTGGCCGGCGTTGGCGATGTTCGCGATCATCTTCTTCTGGACACCGCCGCACACCTGGGCGTTGGCGATGCGGTACAAGGAGGACTACAAAGTGGCCGGCGTTCCCATGCTGCCGGCCGTGGCGACCGAGCGTCAGGTCACCAGGCAGATCCTGATCTACACCTGGCTGACCGTGGGGGCGACGCTGGTGCTGGCGCTGGCGACCGGGTGGCTGTATGCCGCGGTCGCGGCGGTGGCCGGGGCGTGGTTCCTGACGATGGCCCATCAGCTGTACGCCGGGGTTCGCAACGGCGAGCCGGTCAAGCCGTTGCGACTGTTCCTGCAGTCCAACAACTACCTGGCGGTGGTGTTCTGCGCGTTGGCCGTCGACTCGGTGCTTGCGCTGCCGACCATTCTCTGAGGCGATACCCGCCGAGCGTGCAGTGAGGGCGAAAAATCGCGCGATTTTTCGCCCTCACTGCACGCTCGGCGCTTAGGCCTAGGGCAGCAGCACGACGGAGCCCGTGGTCTTGCGGCCCTGCAGGTCCTGGTGGGCGCGGGCCGCTTCGGACAACGGGTAGGTCCCGCCGACTTCGATGGTGATGGCTCCGCTGCCGACCGCCTCGAACAGTTCGGAGGCCCGCCAGCTGAACTCCTCGCCGGTGCGCATGAAGTGCGCCAGGGAGGGCCTGGTGAGGTACACCGATCCGGCGTAGTTGAGGCGCTGTGGATCGAAGGGCGGAACGGGTCCGCTGGAGGCGCCGAACAGCGCCAGGGTGCCGCGGACGGCCAGGCTGGCCAGGCTGGCGTCAAAGGTGGTGGCGCCGACGCCGTCGTACACCGCTTGCACGCCCGCGCCTGAAGTGAGCGCGCGAATCTGCTGGCCGAACTCGGCGGCGTCGTCGGGGTAGGGGAGCACCTCGTCTGCGCCGGCCCGCCTGGACAGTCGCTCCTTTTCGGGTGTCGAGACCGTGGTGATCACGCGGACGCCGAGTCGGTGGGCCCACTGGGTCAGGATCAGCCCGACGCCGCCGGCGCCGGCGTGAAAAAGCACGGTGTCGCCGCTTTGCACCGGATACACCGACTTCAACAGATAGTGCGCGGTCAGGCCCTTCAGCAGTATCGAAGCCGCCACCTGCGAGGTCACGCCGTCCGGCACTTTAGCGGTCAAAAACGCTGGCGCAGTGGCGAATTCGGCGTAGCCGCCGTTCGCCGCGGCGCTGGCCACCCGATCGCCCACGCTGAAGCCTTCGACGCCCTCGCCGGTGGCGGCGACGGTGCCGCACACCTCGGACCCGAGGATGAACGGCACCGGGCGCGGATACTGCCCCGAGCGGAAGTAGGTGTCGATGAAGTTGACGCCGATGGCTTCCGCTTTGATCAGCAGCTCGCCGTGGCCGGGCGTGGGTTGTGGCGTCTCGACATAGCGCAGGACTTCAGGACCGCCGGTTTCGGCGATTTCGATTGCGTGCATGTGGATATCATGCCCGGGGATGAAACTCGCTCGACCGGACATCTTCCATCCCCGCATCGTGCTGGCGGGCTGTCCGCGGCAAGTCGCCGGTGACGGCGACGATGCCGGACTGGTCGGCGCGCTGCGCCGGCGTGGTCTGCACGCCCGTTGGCTGTCCTGGGACGATCCGGACGTCGACCGCGCGGATCTGGTGATCTTGCGGGCCACCCACGACTACGCCGGACGGCTCGACGAGTTCCTGGCCTGGAGTACCCGCGTCGACAATCTGCTCAACCCGCCCGCCGTCGTCGCCTGGAACGCCGACCGACGCTATCTGGGCGACCTGGCGAATCGTGGGGTGCCGACGGTGCCCGGCCAGGTTTTCGCGCCCGGCGATCGGGTCCGGCTGCCGCGCGGCGGTCACGTCTTCGTCAGCCCGACCGTCGGGACCGGAACCCACCGTTGCCATGACCGGTCGACGGCCGCGGCCTACGCCGCCGAACTGCACATGGCCGGCCAGAGTGTGTTGGTGCAGCCCGCGACCGCGGCCGACGAAACGGTGCTGATCTTCCTGGGCGGCCAGCCGTCGCACGCGTTTCCGGCCGAGCCCGATTTCGAGATCTGGGACGTGGGCGCCGCCGCGCTGGACGCCGCTGCGGCTCAGGTGCGCATCGACGCGACCGAGCTGCTCTACGCACGGGCCCATGTGGTCGGTGACCGGCTGCTGGAACTGCAGTTGATTGACCCGTCAATGGGCTGGCGGCAGTTGGGCGCCGATGCCTGCGACCTCGCGCAGCGTGAGTTCGCGGTGTCCGTCGAGTCAGCTTTGGAGCGGCTCGGGCTGGGCCCTTTCTCGCATCGAGGCCCATAGCGCCGCGGTGGCTGCCGTGCAGGCCGCGGCACCCGCCACGTGCAACGCGACCAGGGCGGCCGGCACCCCGGTGAAGTACTGCGTGGTGCCGACGGCGGCTTGGGCGCACAACAGGGCGAGCAGCACAGCCAGCCGCACCATGATCGCGCGGGCGGCGCCGGCCGCCGACAGCCCGAAGCCCAGCCCGACCAGCAGTGCGAGGTAGGCGACCAGCAGCGACGAATGCATGTGCACCAGGGTGGTGATCTCGACTTTCAGCCGCGGCACCGTCCGAGTCGGGCTGCGGTCGCCGGCGTGCGGGCCGGCTGCGGTCACCAGCGTGCCCGTCACCAGCACCGCGGCCAGATTCACCGCGCTCAGCGCCGTGAGTGCGCGCAGCGGCTTGGCCACCCGGGGGCGGACCAGCCCAGCCAGGCCATTATCGGGTTCACCGATCTTGACGTACAGCAGCACCGACAGCCAAACCATCGTCATCGATGCCAGCAGGTGGATGGCCACCGTCCACCACAGCAGCCCGGTGCGCACGGTGATGCCCCCGATCACCGCCTGCACCACCGTCGATACCGGCATCAGCCACGCATAGACCAGCACCTCGGCGCGGCGGCGCGCCCGGGTAACCGCAATCACGACCAGCGCCGCGGCGATCACCACCGCGATGCTGAACATCCGGTTGCCGAACTCGACCGCCTGGTGCACCCGCGGCACCTCGGCGACCGCTACCGGGGTGAAGCTGCCCGGAAAGCACTGCGGCCAGGTGGGGCAGCCCAGTCCCGATGCGGTGACCCGGACGATCGCGCCGGTGACGGCGATACCGCCCTGGGTGAGGATGACGATTGCCGCGATGATCCGCTGGACCCGCAGGCCGGGGTAGGGGAGCAGGTCCACCAACCGCAGCAGCCACCGTCCGACAGGCACCGACCGATAGTAACGAAAACTACGTTACGTAGTAGGCGGGGCCTGGCGTCGAGATTGCCGCGGGGGTTGTGGTTGGGGCCGGGGGTCATTCACGACCATGGCGGCAATCTCGCTGTGAGGGCGAGGCGCCATGGCCGGCAATCCTCAGGTGAAGCGGAACCAGCGCCGCGCGGCCAGCGCCCCCAGGGCCCCCCACACCGCCAGGACGACGACGCCGAACCAGTCCACCGACAACGTCATGGCCTGGGACAGCGCCTCGGTGAGCGCGCCCGACGGGGTGAGCCGGGCCGCCCACTTGACGCCCGTCGGGATCATGTTCGTCTCGAGGGTCAGCGCGCCGAATCCGGCGAACACGAACCACATCAGGTTGGCGATCGCCAGGACGATCTCGGCCCGCAGGGTGCCGCCCAGCAGCAGGCCCAGAGCCGCGAAGCCCGCGGTGCCCAGCGCAATAACCAGACCGCCCAACGCCAGAGCCGCTGGAGCCGGTCGCCAGCCCAGTGCAAAGCCGATGGCGCCCAAGATGATTGCCTGCAAGAACACCACCGCGACCACCGCCAGTGATTTGCCGGCGATGATCCCCCATACCGGCAGCGGAGTGGCCCCGAGCCGTTTGAGCGCCCCGTAGCGGCGATCGAACGCGACCGCGATGGCCTGACCGGTGAACGCGGTGGAGACCACCGCGAGCGCCATGATGACCGGGACGAACGTGGCAGCGCGGTTCGGGCCGAACGACCCGAGCGGCAACAGCGTGAGGCCGACCAACAGCGTGATCGGGATGAACATGGTCAGCAACAGTTGCTCGCCGTTGCGCAGCAGCAGCTTCAACTCCAGCGTGAACTGAGCGGCCAGCATCCGGGATACGGCACTGGGGCGCGGGTCCGGGGTGAAGGTGCCCGCCGGAAACGACGGGCGGTCGGTCTGACTATTCGAGTGCGTCACTGCCGCAACTTTCTGCCGGTGAGATCGAGGAACACGTCCTCGAGGCTGCGTTGCTCGACCCGCATGTCGGTGGCCAGCACGTCGATCTGCGCGCACCACGCGGTGACGGTCGCCAGCACCTGGGGGTCGACGGGGCCCTCGACCAGGTACTCGCCCGGAGTTACCTCGGTCGCCTTATAGTCCTCCGGCAGGGCCGAGGCCAGCAGGGACAGGTCAAGCCGCGGCGGCGCGGTGAACCGCAACTGGTCTTTGGCGCCGGCGCGCGTCAGCTCCGCCGGCGTGCCCGCGGCCACGGTGACCCCGTGGTCGATGATGATCAGCCGATCGGCGAGTTCCTCGGCCTCCTTGAGCTGGTGGGTGGTCAGCACCACCGTCACGCCGTCGCGACGCAGCGCGTCGATCAGCTCCCACACCAGCAGCCGGGCATGGGCATCCATGCCCGCGGTGGGCTCGTCGAGGAACACCAGCTCGGGACGGCCGACCAGCGCGCAGGCCAGGGCAAGCCGTTGCTGCTGGCCACCGGAGAGCCGTCGATAGGTCGTGCGAGCGGCGTCGGTGAGGCCCAGGGTGTCCAGCAGCCAGTGCGGGTCCAGCGGGTCGGCGGCGTAGGCGGCGACCAGGTCGAGCATTTCGCCGGCGCGGGCCGCCGGATAGCCGCCGCCGCCCTGCAACATCACCCCGATGCGCGCGCGCAGGCGCGCGTTGTCGGTGATCGGGTTCAGCCCAAGCACCTCGATGGTGCCGGCGTCCGGCCGCACGAAGCCCTCGCACATCTCGACGGTTGTCGTTTTTCCGGCGCCGTTGGGGCCGAGCAGGGCCAGCACCTCGGCGGCGTGCACGTCCAGATCGAGGTTGGAGACGGCCGATATGGACCCGTATTGCTTGCACACCCCGCGTAGCCGAACGACGACAGACCCTGTCAAGGGGACGTGCGGCGCGCTCACGTGGAGTCAGCGTAGGCGTCGGGCGTCGCAGTCGGCCGCTGGGTCGCGGGGGGCACGGGTTTCCCTTCGGCGCTCTCAGCGGCGTCGTCGGCGGCCTCCTCGGCGGCCTCCTCTGCGGCCTCCTCTGCGGCCGGTACCGTATCGACGGCCGTCGGTTTGCCGTTCTCGGAGGGAACTGTCTGTAATGGCCGCCACGGCAGCCGGGTGTACGTCAGCGCCATGAGCAGCAGCACGATGATGGCGCTGGCCACGGTGGCGTCCACAATCTGGAACAGCGCGAAGCGGTCGCCGTTGGCCGTCGGGCCGAAGATGCCGACGACAAGGGTGACGACGATTGCCGCGACCCGGAAGCCCGAGCGGGTCGCCCAGGCGGCCATCGGAATGATGGCCCACAGCAGATACCAGGGCTGCACCACGGGAAACAGCAGCACGGTGACGCCCAGCGCGACGCCGAGACCGCCGATCGGGTGCAGCCGGCCGCGGAAGACGGCCAGCAGCAGCCAGACGACCATCACCATGATGATCAGCACGCCCATGCCACGGGTCAGCGACAACACCGCGGTGGTGTGATCGCCCAGGCCCAGCAGGATCCCCACCTGCCCGGTGCCCAGCGCCAGCAGCGTCGGCGGCGACATCCAGCTGCGCACCACGTTGGCGGTGCCCAGCGTGTAGATCCAGCCAATCCCGAGTCCGCTGGCCCGGCCGACGATGCCCATGACCGCCAGCGACAACGCCGTCATCCCACTGCACACCAGCAGCAGCGCTCGCAGGCTGCCGCCGAGGCGGTAGGCCAGCGCCATCGCGACGAATCCCAGCGCTAGCAGTGAGGGCAGTTTCACCTGCGAAGACAGGACGATCAGGACCGAACCGGCCAGCAGCATGCCCAACGGCTCCCAATCCGGGCCCAGCCGGCGCCACGAATGTGGCCACAGGTGCGGGGCGCGGGATGGGTCCAGGCCGCGCAGCGCGAATTCCGCGCCGGCCAGCATCAGCCCGAGCATCAGCGCCTCGTTGTGGATGCCCGCGACCAGATGCATGATCAGCAGCGGATTGGCCGCGCCCAACCACAGCGCGCTGACCTCGGCGACGCCGCAGCGCCGGGCCAGCCGCGGGGTCGCCCATACGATTAGGCCGACCCCGATCAACACCACGACCCGGTGGCAGAGCACGGCTGCGACGATGTTTTCTCCGGTCAGCGCCGAGATCCCCCGCCCGATCCACAAGAACAGCGGGCCGTACGGCGCCGGCGTATCCCGCCACAGGCTGGGGACCGAAAGGGTGAACACGTGGCCCAGCCCCAGTCCGGAGGCGGGACCCACCTTGTAGGGGTCAAGTCCCTGTAGCGAGATCTGGCTCTGCGCCAGGTAGGAGTAGACGTCCTTGCTGTACATCGGTGGCGCGGGCAACAGCGGCAGCATCCACAACAACAGGGTGCGGTCCAGGTCGCCGCGTGACATCCGCCTCTTGCCCAGCGCGAACCGGCCGAGCATCAACCAGGCCAGCGCCATCATGACCGCTCCGGTCGTGGTCATCGTCAACGACACGGTCTGGATCCGCGACGGCAGATTGAGCAGCCGGACCCCGAATGTGGGGTCCTGGACGACCGGCCTGGCCCCGGCTCCCAGCGCTCCGATCGCCATCAGGACGGTGCCGGTGGCGCCGAACAGGCGGGTGCGCCGAACTGCGGTGAGCTCGATATCGTTCAGCGGCGAGCCCACCGCCTGCTCGTCGCCGTGCAAGCTGGCGATCGACGAGCTCAGCGTGTGGTGGCGCCTTGCCGTCACTGCCATCAGAGCAGCGTAGCGGCACGTCAGCAACCGCCGGTGGTGTGACCAGCGCAACCCCGTACAAAGGGCACCCTTGCTGGACCGATTACCGGAATTGCGTCACACTGGTGTTGTGAAAATCCCGGCATTCGATCCGGCGGTCGGAGCAACTATTTCAGGGCCAGTTCCGGACGGTCATACCCGTCGGGCGATTGTGCGCTTGCTGGTTGAGTCAGGATCGATCACCGCCAGTGAGATCGGCGACCGGCTGGGCCTGTCGGCCGCCGGCGTGCGGCGCCACCTCGACGCACTGATCGAGGCGGGCGACGCCGAGTCCGCGGCCGCCGCGGCATGGCAACAGGTGGGACGCGGCCGGCCGGCAAAGCGGTTCCGGCTGACCCCGGCCGGACGGGCCAAGCTCGACCACGCCTATGACGACTTGGCGGCCGCGGCCATGCGGCAGCTGCGGGAAATCGGCGGTGAAGACGCGGTTCGGACTTTCGCTCGCCGCCGCATCGACACGATCCTGGCCGATGTCGCACCGGCCGACAGCACCGACGATGCCGATGTCGAGGCGGCCGCCGAGCGGGTCGCCGGTGCGCTGACCGAAGCCGGCTACGTCGCTACCACCACGCGGGTGGGCGGTCCGATCCACGGTGTGCAGATATGCCAGCATCACTGCCCGGTGTCCCATGTCGCCGAGGAATTCCCGGAGTTGTGCGAAACCGAGCAGCAGGCCATGGCCGAGGTACTCGGGACCCACGTGCAGCGGTTGGCGACCATCGTCAACGGCAACTGCGCCTGCACCACCCACGTGCCGCTGACCCAGGCTGCAAGCAAGGCACCAAGCCAGACCTAGCACCAAGGGCGCCCAGCCCGCGCCCAGAACACCACGAGCACCGAAGGAGCGTCCCTAATGACACTCACGCCAGAGGCCGCTAAGGTCTCGAAGGCCTATGCCGAGCCCCTGACCCAAGAGCCCCTGACCCAGGAGCAGGCGATCGACTCGCTGGGCAGGTACGGCTACGGCTGGGCGGACTCCGACGTCGCGGGCGCCAGCGCGCAGCGCGGGCTCTCCGAGGCGGTTGTCCGCGACATCTCCGCGAAGAAGAACGAGCCCGACTGGATGCTGCAGACCCGGCTGAAGGCGCTGCGCATCTTCGACCGCAAGCCCATGCCGCGCTGGGGCGCCAGCCTCGACGGCATCGACTTCGACAACATCAAGTACTTCGTGCGCTCCAGTGAGAAGCAGGCCGCGACCTGGGATGATCTGCCCGCGGACATCAAGAACACCTACGACAGGCTGGGCATCCCGGAAGCCGAGAAGCAGCGGCTGGTCTCCGGTGTCGCCGCCCAGTACGAATGCCTGGCTGGTGACACTTTGGTGTGGACCGCCAACCGCGGCCAGGTCCCGATCAAAGAGATCGAGTTCGGCGATCGGGTTTTCTCTTACGACGAGGATGCCGAACGGTTCGTGGTGGCCCCGGTCAAGGCGTCTGCCCAGACCGACACCAGGTTGACCCACGAGGTCAAGACCACCCGGCGCAGCATCCGGGCTACCGATAACCACCCCATGCTGGTGCTGCAGGACGAGCGCAAGGCGGGCCGTCAGCGCGCCCGTTTTGCCCGGCGTTGGGTCACCGTCGGCGAGATCAAGCCCGGCGACTTCATCGCGGTGCCACGTACGGTGCCCGATTTCGGTGTCGCTGCCGAACTTCCGAGTGTCGAGGGGTTGATCGCTCCCGCGCTGAGCTCTGTTGACCTGATGTGGCTGCTGGGTCTCTATATCGGTGACGGCAATTTGCACCTGTCGACCAAGACCTATCGGGTGCAGTTCGCTATTCCCGCAACCGATGTCGAGCTGCGGGCCGAGGTGACCCGCGTCGTCAAGGATCTGTTCGGGCTGCGCTGCATCGAGGCCGACGCGTACCGGATCGTCGTCAACTCAAAGGCATTGACGGAGTGGATTACCGCGTTGGGCTTCGACGGGTTGTCGTTGACCAAGCGGGTGCCCGACTGGGTTTACGGCTTGCCGGTCGACCAGCGGCTGGCGTTCCTCGGTGGCTGGGTCGACGCCGACGGCTATGTGGGGCCCGCCAGTAGCGGTTCCGTCTTGCTGACGTGCGCCAACCAAGCGCTTCTGGACCAGGCCCGCGAGTTGGTCGAACTGTCCGGGCTCCGCGCCGGTGGCCCCTGGTCGTTCACCCAGCCGTATCGCCACGCCCCAGAGCGCATGGAAATCGCTTGGCGCCTGGGCATTTCCGGTGACTTCGAGCGGCTCGGGTGCCGTAACCCAAAGCGGACCAACCGCTATGGGCGTCGCAGCTACATGCATTCGTCCAGCAGTGCCCACGGGACGACGATTCGGGCACACACCAACGATTGGCTCGGGTTCGAGCGAGTGAAGTCGATCGAGCCGTATGCCGTCGAACCGGTGTACGACATCGAGGTCGACGGACCGCATAACTTCGTCGCCGCGGGCCTGGTCGTGCACAACTCCGAGGTCGTCTACCACTCCATCCGTGAGGATCTGGAGAAGCAGGGCGTCATCTTCCTGGACACTGACACGGCCCTGCGGGAACGCCCCGACATCTTCAAGCAGTACTTCGGGACGGTCATCCCGGCCGGAGACAACAAGTTCTCCGCGCTGAATACGGCGGTGTGGTCGGGCGGCAGCTTCATCTACGTTCCGCCTGGCGTGCACGTCGACATCCCGCTGCAGGCCTACTTCCGGATCAACACCGAGAACATGGGGCAGTTCGAGCGAACATTGATTATAGTTGGAGAGAACGCTTACGTTCACTACGTGGAGGGCTGCACTGCGCCGATTTACAAGTCGGATTCGCTGCACTCCGCGGTGGTGGAGATCATCGTAAAGCCCGGTGGCCGTTGCCGTTACACCACGATCCAGAATTGGTCGAACAACGTCTACAACCTGGTCACCAAGCGGGCCCGCGCCGAAGCCGGTGCCACCATGGAGTGGGTCGACGGCAACATCGGGTCGAAGGTGACCATGAAGTACCCGGCGGTCTGGATGACCGGCGAGCACGCCAAGGGTGAGGTGCTGTCGGTGGCGTTCGCCGGCGAGGACCAGCACCAGGACACCGGCGCCAAGATGCTGCACCTGGCGCCGAACACGTCGAGCAACATCGTGTCCAAGTCCGTGGCCCGTGGCGGCGGCCGCACCTCCTACCGCGGCCTGGTGCAGGTGAACAAGGGCGCGCACGGCTCCAAGTCGAGCGTGAAATGTGATGCGCTGCTGGTCGATACGATCAGCCGCAGCGACACCTACCCGTACGTCGACATCCGCGAGGACGACGTCACGATGGGCCACGAGGCCACCGTGTCGAAGGTCAGCGAGAATCAGCTGTTCTACCTGATGAGCCGTGGGCTGACCGAGGACGAGGCGATGGCGATGGTGGTGCGCGGCTTCGTCGAGCCCATCGCCAAGGAACTGCCCATGGAGTACGCCCTGGAGCTCAACCGGCTGATCGAGCTGCAGATGGAGGGCGCGGTCGGATGACCGCTGAGAATCTGACAAATCTGACAACGGCGACCGCACTGAATAAGGGGGAGCTGTTCGCGTCGTTCGACGTGGACGCTTTCGAGGTTCCGCACGGCCGCGACGAGCTCTGGCGATTCACCCCGCTGCGGCGGTTGCGCGGCCTGCACGACGGTTCCGCCAAAGCCACCGGTGGCGCCGAGATCGTCGTCAGCGAACAGCCCGGCGTGCAAGTGGAAACCGTCCGCCGCGGCGACGAGCGGCTGGGCCAGGGCGGTGTGCCCGCCGATCGGGTTGCCGCCCAAGCGTTTTCGTCGTTCAACTCGGCAACGCTGGTCACCGTCGCGCGGGACACGCGGATCGCCGGGCCGGTGAACATCAGTGTCACCGGGCCCGGCGAGGGCGCGGTGGCCTACGGGCATCTACAGATCCGCGTGGCGGAGCTCGGCGAGGCGGTCGTGGTCATCGACCACCGGGGCAGCGGAACCTACGCCGACAATGTCGAATTCGTCGTCGACGACGCCGCCCGGCTCACGGTCGTATGGATCGCCGACTGGGCCGACGACGCGGTGCACCTCAGCGCGCACCACGCCCGGCTGGGCAAGGACGCGGTGCTGCGGCATGTCACCGTCACGCTGGGCGGCGAGGTGGTGCGGATGTCGGCTACCGTGCGGTTCGCCGGCCCCGGCGGCGACGCCGAGCTGCTGGGCCTGTACTTCGCCGACGACGGCCAGCACCTCGAGTCGCGGCTGCTGGTCGACCACGCGCACCCCGACTGCAGGTCGAATGTGCTGTACAAGGGTGCGCTGCAAGGGGATCCGGAGTCGTCACTGCCGGACGCGCACACCGTCTGGGTGGGCGACGTACTGATCCGCGCCGAAGCCACCGGCACCGACACCTTCGAGGTGAACCGCAACCTGGTGCTCACCGACGGCGCCCGCGCCGACTCGGTGCCCAACCTCGAGATCGAGACCGGCGAGATCGTCGGCGCCGGACACGCCAGCGCCACCGGACGTTTCGACGACGAGCAACTGTTCTATCTGCGCTCCCGGGGTATCCCGGAAGAGCAGGCCCGCCGGCTGGTGATCCGCGGCTTCTTCGGCGGGATCATCTCTCAAATCGCGGTGCCCGAGATACGGGAACGCCTGACCGCAGCCATCGAACACGAACTGGCCATCACGGAATCGAGATCAACAGCCCCATGACGACCCTGGAAATCAAGGACCTGCACGTCAGCGTCGACAATCCCAACGCCGCCGACGGGGAGCGCGAGATCCCCATCCTCAAGGGCGTTGACCTGACCGTGAAATCCGGTGAGATACATGCCTTGATGGGGCCCAACGGCTCCGGCAAGTCCACGCTGTCCTACGCCATCGCGGGGCACCCCAAGTACCGGGTGACCTCGGGATCGATCACGCTGGACGGCGCGGACGTGCTGGCGATGAGCATCGACGAACGGGCGCGGGCCGGACTGTTTCTGGCCATGCAGTATCCCGGTCGAGGTGCCCGGCGTCTCGGTGTCGAACTTCCTGCGCTCGGCCGCGACCGCGATCCGCGGCGAGGCGCCGAAGCTGCGTCATTGGGTCAAAGAGGTCAAGTCCGCGATGAACGCGCTGGACATCGACCCGGTGTTCGCCGAGCGCAACGTCAACGAGGGCTTCTCCGGTGGGGAAAAGAAGCGCCACGAGATCCTGCAGCTGGAATTGCTCAAGCCCAAGATCGCCATCCTCGACGAGACCGACTCCGGGCTGGACGTCGATGCGTTGCGGGTGGTCAGCGACGGCGTGAACCGGTATGCCGAATCCGGCCGGGATGATGGCACCGGCCAGCCGCTGCGTGGTGGCATCCTGTTGATCACCCACTACACCCGCATCCTGCGTTACATCCACCCGGAATACGTGCACGTGTTCGTCGGCGGCCGGATCGCCGAGTCCGGTGGGTCGGAGCTCGCCGACGAGCTCGAGCAGAACGGCTACGTACGCTTCACACAAGCGGCGGCCGCGGGGGCACAAGGGGCTTAGCCATGACGATCTCGGTAAGCCGCCCGCTCGACGTTGCGGCGATCCGTGCCGATTTCCCGATCCTCAAGCGCATCATGCGGGGCGGAAGCCAGTTGGCGTATTTGGATTCCGGCGCGACGTCGCAGCGGCCGTTGCAGGTGCTCGATGCCGAGCGTGAGTTTCTGGTCACGTCCAACGGCGCGGTGCATCGTGGTGCCCATCAGCTGATGGAAGAGGCCACCGACGCCTACGAGCAGGGCCGTGCCGACATCGCGGCGTTCGTAGGCGCCCAGGCCGACGAGCTGGTGTTCACCAAGAACGCCACCGAGTCGCTGAACCTGGTGTCATATGTGCTAGGGGACAACCGCTTCGAGAAGGCGGTCGGCGACGACGGTGACGTTATTGTCACGACCGAGCTCGAGCACCACGCCAACCTGGTCCCGTGGCAGGAGCTGGCCCGCCGCACCGGCGCCACCCTGCGCTGGTATGGCGTCACAGAAGACGGGCGCATCGACCTGGACTCGCTGCGGCTCGATGAGCGCGTCAAAGTCGTTGCCTTCAGCCATCATTCGAATGTAACCGGCGCGATTGCCCCGGTGAGCGAACTGGTCTCCCGCGCCAAAGAGGTCGGTGCGCTGACCGTGCTGGATGCCTGCCAGTCGGTGCCGCACCAGCCGGTCGACCTGCATGCGCTGGACGTCGACTTCGCCGCGTTTTCTGGGCATAAGATGCTGGGCCCCAACGGGATCGGCGTGCTGTACGGGCGCCGCGAACTGCTCGCGCAGATGCCGCCGTTCCTTACCGGTGGTTCGATGATCGAGACGGTCACCATGGAAGCCACCACGTATGCACCGCCGCCCCAGCGGTTTGAGGCCGGTACCCCGATGACCTCCCAGGTGGTCGGACTGGCCGCGGCGGCGCGCTATCTCGGCGCCATCGGAATGCACGCCGTCGAAGCCCACGAAAGCGCGCTGGTCGCCGCCGCCATCGACGGCCTATCCGGCATCGACGGCGTCCGCATCGTCGGGCCGACATCGATGGAAAACCGCGGCTCCCCAGTGGCGTTCGTCGTCGACGGCGTGCACGCGCACGACGTCGGTCAGGTGCTCGACGACGACGGTGTGGCCGTGCGGGTCGGGCACCACTGCGCGTTGCCGCTGCACCGCAGGTTCGGCTTGGCGGCCACCGCACGGGCGTCGTTCGCGGTGTACAACACCGCCGACGAGGTCGATCGTTTGGTGGCCGGCGTGCGACGGTCCCTCGATTTCTTCGGGAGAGCCTGAATTGCGCCTCGAGCAGATCTATCAGGACGTGATCCTGGATCACTACAAGCACCCGCAGCACCGCGGACTGCGGGAGCCGTTCGGCGCGCAAGTCTCTCACGTCAACCCCATCTGCGGTGACGAGGTCACCCTGCGCGTGACATTGTCCGACGACGGGGACAGCGTCGTCGACGTCTCCTACGACGGGCAGGGCTGCTCGATCAGCCAGGCGTCCACCTCGGTGCTCACCCAGCAGGTGATCGGTCAGAGCGTGGGTGAAGCGCTGAAGACCATCACGGCGTTTACCGAGATGGTGTCCTCACGCGGAACCGTTGAGGGCGACGAGGATGTCCTGGGCGACGGGGTGGCGTTCGCCGGGGTGGCCAAATACCCGGCGCGGGTCAAATGCGCGTTGCTGGGGTGGATGGCGTTCAAAGACGCTCTAGCGCAGGCAAGTCAAGCTCTCGAGGAGGACAGGGATGAGCGAAACCAGCGCACCGGATGACGAGCTGCTCTTCGACATCGAGGAGGCGATGCGCGACGTCGTCGACCCGGAACTCGGCATCAATGTCGTCGATCTGGGGCTGGTCTACGGCCTGGGCGTGGAAGCGGGCGACCAGGGAACCGTCGCCCTGATCGACATGACGTTGACGTCGGCGGCCTGCCCGCTGACCGACGTGATCGAAGACCAGTCACGCAGCGCGCTCGTCGGCAGCGGTCTGGTCAACGACATCCGGATCAACTGGGTGTGGAACCCGCCGTGGGGCCCGGACAAGATCACCGAGGACGGGCGCGAACAACTGCGCGCCCTCGGCTTCACCGTCTGAGCCTTCACCGTCTGAGCCTATCACCGTCTGAGCGGAGTCGCACTCGCGCTTCTTCACGCGTTCTCTAGAGGTGAATGTGGGGGAGGTGGAGGTGGTGGTGCGGGCGCCCCATCGGGGGGCACCCTTCGAGGCTGATCGTCATGGCTTGCAGCACGCCGTCACTGTTCGTTCCCTGAGCACCCATGCATTTACCGTGCTGGATCGCCTGAGTGCTGGAAGGTGCCTGCTTGCTGTAGGAGGTCGTGTTGGTGACGGTCACATTGGTGGGAGTGGTTTGACCGCCGGCGCCGACGCTGTTGACGGCGATGGAGTTACCCGAGACTGAGGTGACCATGCCGTAAAAGCCGGCCGGCGGCGGGCACTTGCCGTCGATGGCCGGGGTGATCGTCACGGATTGTGCGGTGATCGCAGCACCGGCAGGGGCGCTCTGCGGGGTGGCACGTACGTTGACGCAACTGCCCGGGGTGACGTCGGTCAGCTGACCCGGGGTGACCTCGACGACCCTCGTCGACGGTGTGGTGCCCACCGTCGCGGACCCGCTCCGTGTCCTGAGCTGGATCGTGTCGCCCGATACCGACTCGACCAGGCCCTCGACATAGTCCTTACCCTCGGCAGGTGGGGGTGCCGGTGCGGGCGCTGCGCTCGATGGGGAACTCGGCGGCATGGCCGATGGGGCCGATGCGCTGGGCTTTCCGGTGTTGCTGCTATTCGCCGAGTTGTTCGAGGGGGCGCACAGCGCGACGCACAGCGCGATGAGGGCGATGACAGCCGCCAGGATCGCGATCCGGATCAGTCCGGGTTTGACCGAGGTTTTGACCGGGGTAGTGGACATCGACGTTTCTCCGATCGTGCGTTTCGCCCATTCAAGCGAGTACCCGCCGGAGCGCGAACCTCACCCGCCGCGGTGGGGTTTGCCTTCGCATTTGGCGCCGTGCGCGACCAGGTCGATCGTCGTCGCCTGCAGCGTGCCGCTACCGTCCTTGGCCCCCCACGCCGTCATGCACTTGCCCGCGCTGATCGCCTGCGTGTTGGCGGGCGCTTGCTTGGTGTATTTGGTCTTGTCGTTGACCGTCACGGTGGTCTGTGTGGTGTTGCCGCTGGCGTCGGTGCTGGTGACGTTGATCGTGTTACCCGCGACGGAAGCGACCGCACCTTGAATCGACGAATGCCTGGCGGGCGCCGTCGTCGGTGAACCCGAAGGTGGAGTGGTCGAACCCGGCGCGGTCTCCTTGGCCTGCGGGCATTTGCCGTCGACGGGCTGGCTGACGCGCACCGTTGCCGCGGTGACCGGTTCGCCGGATGCTTCGTGGGAGGGATGCACGGTGACGCAGCTGCCGGCGGTGACGTCGGTCAGCGCGGCGTCGGTGGCCTCGGTGACCTTGGTCGAATCGCTGAAACCAACGGTGGCGCTGCCGCTTTGCTCGGTGACCTGAGCCGTGTTGCCCGACACCGACGCGATCAGCCCGGTGACTTGCGCTTGGGCATTGGGTGGTGCCGACGACGGCGTCGTTCGCAGAGGTCGTTGGCGAGCTTGCCGCGGAGCTTGGTGATGTTGTCGGACTTGATGTGGTCGACGAACTGCACGCCGCGAGCGAGAGCGCGGTTGCCCCGGTAACCGCGAGGATGGTGAATCGGGCAAGCCGAGGCTTACGCGAGCTGACAGACATCAACGAGTCTCCTAATCGTGGGTTGGTGCCGACGACTCGTGTGTACCCGCCGGAGCTGTGCGGAATCTATGTGTATGACGTGTATGACAACCGGTCAGAACGCGTCCTCGGAGAGGCGCATGATGTCGTCGTCGATGTTCTCGATGACGCTGCGCACTCCGCCCAGTTTCGGCAGCATGTTCTTTGCGAAGAACGCCGCGACCGCGATCTTGCCCTGGTAGAAGGCCGTTTCGCTGTCCGACGGCGCGTTTTCCAGCGCGGCGCGCGCGACACCGGCCTGCACCACCAGTTGCCAGCCGATCAGCAGGTCGCCGACGGCCATCAGGTAGCGCACCGATCCCAGCCCCACCTTGTAAATGTCGGCCGGCTGCTGCGCGGCGCGCCATCAGGTATCCGGTCAGGGCGGCCGTCATCGCCGTGACGTCCTCGAGCGCGGCTTGCAACAGCTGAGCTTCCGATTTCAGCGACTTATCACAGTTTTCGATGGTGCGCGTGATCGCGGCGGTGACGTGCTGCAGGGCCTGTCCGTGGTCGCGCACGATCTTGCGGAAGAAGAAATCCAGCGCCTGGATGGCAGTGGTGCCCTCGTAGAGCGAATCGATCTTGGCGTCGCGAATGTACTGCTCAATGGGATAGTCCACCAGAAAGCCGGAGCCGCC
The DNA here is from genome assembly GCA_963814505.1 of uncultured Actinomycetota bacterium. Lineage (GTDB taxonomy): Bacteria > Actinomycetota > Actinomycetes > Mycobacteriales > Mycobacteriaceae > Mycobacterium. The sequence goes on along the minus strand of CAWFDM010000023.1, from coordinate 34,737 downwards.
CAGCGTTTGCAGCGACTCGGTCAGGACTTCGTAGGCCCGCTCCGAGCCCACGCCCTTGACCACGGGCAGCAGCAAATCGTCAACGCGGTGTGCCATCTTTGGGTCTGCGCCCGAAACCCGTTGTGCGACATCGTCGTCCTGGTGCGCCGCGGCGTACATGTACAGCGCCCGCAGACCCTCGGCATACGCCTTCTGGGTCATCAGGCTGCGCCGCACATCGGGGTGGTGCATGATCGTGACGCGCGGCGCGGTCTTGTCGGTCATCTGTAGCAGGTCCGCACCCTGCACTCGCTCCTTGGCGTAGGCCAGCGCGTTCAGGTAGCCCGTGGACAACGTGCCGGCCGACTTGACGCCGATCGTCATGCGAGCGTTTTCGATCACGGTGAACATCTGCGCGATCCCGTTGTGCACGTCGCCGACCAGGTAGCCGACGGCGGGCACATCGGTGGCGCCGAAGGTCACTTCGCACGTCGGGGAGGCCTTCAGTCCCATCTTGTGTTCCAGCCCGGTGACGAAAACCCCGTTGCGGGGGCCGAGTTCGAACGTCTCGGGGTCGAAAAGGTAGTTGGGCACGTAGAACAGGCTCAGGCCCTTGGTACCCGGACCGGCGCCCTCGGGCCGGGCGAGCACGAGATGGAAGATGTTCTCGGCGGTATCGCCCACGTCGCCACCGGAAATGAACCGCTTGACGCCCTCGATGTGCCAGGTGCCGTCGGGTTGTTCGATGGCTTTGGTGCGGCCCGCGCCGACGTCGGAGCCCGCGTCGGGTTCGGTGAGCACCATCGTGCCCTGCCAGCCGCGCTCGATGCCCTCCGCCGCCCACCGGCGCTGCTCCTCGGTGCCCTCCACGTAGAGCGCGTTGGCCATCGGCGGGCCGATGTTGAAGAAGCTTGCCGACGGATTGGCACCGAAGATCATTTCGGCTACCGCCCAGCCCAGCGGCGGCGGCGCGGGCATGCCACCGATCTCCTCGGCTATGCCCAGGCGCCACCACCCGGCGTCTTTGATCGCTTGCACCGTTTTGACCAGCTCGGGCGCCACGCTGATGGTGTGCGAGGCCGGATCGAAGACCGGTGGGTTGCGGTCGGCGGAGGCGAAGGACTCGGCGAGCGGGCCTTCCGCCAGGCGGGCGGCCTCGGACAATATCGTTTTGACGGTGTCGACGTCCAGGTCGCTGTATCGCCCGGTGCCGAGAACGGCCCCGATGTCCAGGACCTCGAACAGGTTGAACTCGATATCGCGGACGTTGGCGATGTAGTGGCCCATTGCGGTTCCCTTCACATTTGCAATGCAGAGGCAGTGTGTCCGAGCGGGCTAACGGTACGCAACCGTAACTTATGGTGATCGCCAGGAGGTCGGCCATCGGCCACACTGATGCCGGCCGGTAGTGCCGGTTGCCGGCGTTTCGAAGACGGCGCTGCCCGTCTGGCCGCCGAACAGCCCGTGGGCGTCGCCTCGATGTGGCAGACCGCTTCATCGAGCAGTGCGGGGGGGCTGGAACTGGCCTCGGAATTGTCTGTGCCCCATATCAATCCGATCACAGACAGCTAACGCTCCATAGGGATGTCGAGAGCGGCATGCCTACACTTACCCAGCCTCAGCACTACTCCAAGCACTTCTCCCAAGCAATTCTCCCGAGCACTTCCGACCTACGACCTACTGTTGCGAGGCCGCTGGTATGACCACGACTCTTTACGAAGCGACGTCCCTCGCTGCTCCGCTGGATCGCGACCGGCGACAGTTGGCCTGGCGGGCGGCGCTGTGGTCGGTGGTTTCGGTGCGCTGGGCGGCCGTCGCGCTGGCGCTGTTCCTGGCCGGGTTGACCGCCCAGCTCAACGGTGCCCCCCAGACCATATGGTGGACGCTGTATCTGGCCTGTTACCTCACCGGTGGGTGGGGCTCGGCCTGGGCGGGTGCAAAAGCGTTGCGCAACAAGGCCCTTGATGTCGATCTGCTGATGATCGTCGCGGCGATCGGAGCGGTCGCGATCGGGCAGATCTTCGATGGCGCCCTGCTGATCGTGATCTTCGCTACCTCCGGCGCGCTGGACGACCTGGCGACCAAGCACACCGCGGAATCGGTCAAAGGCCTGTTGGCCCTCACGCCGGATCAGGCGGTCGTGGTGTCAGACGACGGCAGCGAACGGGTGGTGCCGGCCTGCGAGCTCGTGGTGGGCGACCGCGTGGTGGTGCGGCCCGGGGAGCGGATTCCCGCCGACGGCGTCGTGCTGTCGGGGTCCTCCGAGGTCGACCAGTGCTCGATCACCGGCGAGTCGATGCCGGTGGCAAAAGGCTGCGGTGACGACGTGTTCGCGGGCACCGTCAACGGGTCCGGGGTACTGCAGCTGATGGTGGCCCGCGACCCGTCGCAGACCGTCGTCGCCCGCATCGTTGAGCTGGTGGCCGAAGCGTCGGCCACCAAAGCCAAAACCCAACTGTTTATTGAGAAGATCGAGCAGCGCTACTCGGTCGGCATGGTGGTGGCCACCATCGCTCTCATCGCGATTCCACTACTGCTGGGCGCCGCGCTGCAACCGGTTCTGCTGCGCGCCATGACGTTCATGATCGTGGCCTCGCCGTGCGCGGTGGTGCTGGCCACCATGCCGCCGTTGCTGTCGGCGATCGCCAATGCCGGCCGGCACGGGGTTCTGGTCAAATCCGCGGTCGTCGTCGAACGCCTGGCCGATACCAGCATCGTCGCGCTGGACAAGACCGGCACACTGACGTGTGGCATCCCGCGGGTGACCATGGTCGAACCATCAGATCCCGACGTTGTCGGTGCTATCACTAGGGACCGATTGTTGCAATTGGCAGCTGCCACAGAGCAATCCAGCGAGCACCCGCTGGGACGCGCCATCGTCGAGGAGGCTCGCGCGCGCGGCATCGTCATCCCGGCCGCCGAAGACTTCCGCGCGCTCCCGGGCCGCGGGGTCCGCGCCAGCGTGGGCCGCGACTTCATCGAGGTCTGCAGCCCGCACAGCTATCGCGGGGCGCCGCTACCCCAACTGGCGCCGATCTTGGAGGCCGGCGCCACCGCCGCCATCGTCTTGATGAACGGCATCGCGGTCGGCGTGCTCGGGCTCACCGATCAGGTTCGTTCCGACGCCGCGCGGTCCGTCGCGTCGCTGACCGCATTGACCTCGGCGCCTCCGGTGTTGCTGACCGGCGACAACGGGCGCGCGGCCAGGCTGGTGGCCGAGCACGCCGGGATCACCGACGTGCGTGCCGCGCTGCTGCCCGAGCAGAAGGTCGAGGCGGTCCGCGGTCTGCAGGGCAGTGGGCACCGGGTGCTCATCGTCGGCGACGGTATCAACGACGCCCCGGCCATGGCCGCGGCCCGCACCTCCATCGCGATGGGCGCCGGCGCGGACCTGACGCTGCAAACCGCCGACGGCGTCACCGTCCGTGACGAGCTGCACGCCATCCCGACCATCATCGGGTTGGCGCGGCAGGCCCGGCGGGTGGTGGCCATCAATCTGTGCATCGCGGCCACCTTTATCACCGTTCTGGTGTTGTGGGACCTGTTCGGGTGCCTGCCGCTGCCGCTGGGTGTGGCCGGTCACGAAGGATCCACCGTCATCGTGGCGCTCAACGGCATGCGCTTGCTGACCAACCGGTCCTGGCGGGCCGCGGCATCGACGCCGCGCTGACCGGCGCCGGGAACACCACACCGGGCCGGGGCGTTAGCGAAGACGTGACTACCCGAGACCTGACTGCTGAGCAGTTCAACGAGACCATCAACGGCAACGACATCGTGCTTGTCGATTTCTGGGCGTCCTGGTGCGGCCCCTGTCGGGCCTTCGCGCCGACGTTCCAAGCCGCGTCCGAAAAGCACCCCGACGTCGTGTTCGCCAAGGTCGACACCGAAGCCGAACAACAGCTGGCCGGGGCCGCCCAGATCCGGTCCATCCCCACGCTGATGGCCTTCAAGAAGGGCACGCTGGTGTTCAACCAGGCCGGTGCCCTGCCGCCGGCGGCGCTGGAAGACCTGGTGCAACAGGTCAAGGCCTTCGACTTAGACGCCGCCCAAGACGCCGCCCAAGACGCCGCCCAAGCTGAGCAAGTCTGACCGGGCGCGCCAGGTGCGGGTCTGCGTTAGCGTCCGCGATACCTGGCCAGCTACCTTTCATAGGTGAGTTTGGTCCTCGTCGAACACCCGCGGCCCGGCGTCGCGCTAATAACCCTCAACCGGCCCGAACGGATGAACTCCATGGCGTTCGACGTCATGGTGCCGCTCAAGGAGGCCCTGCAGAAGGTCAGCTACGACAATTCGGTGCGGGTGGTCGTGCTGACCGGGGCGGGCCGAGGGTTCTCCTCCGGCGCCGACCACAAATCCGCGGGCACGGTGCCCAACGTCGAGGGGCTGACCCGGCCGACCTATGCGCTGCGCTCCATGGAACTGCTCGACGACGTCATCTTGATGCTGCGGCGGTTGCACCAACCGGTGATCGCTGCGGTCAACGGCCCAGCCATCGGCGGTGGACTGTGCCTGGCGCTGGCCGCGGACATCCGGGTGGCCGCCACCAGCGCCTACTTCCGGGCCGCGGGAATCAACAACGGGCTGACCGCCAGCGAACTGGGGCTGAGTTATCTGTTGCCCAGGGCGATCGGGGCCTCGCGCGCGTTCGAGATCATGCTGACCGGCCGCGACGTCCCCGCCGAGGAGGCCGAGCGCATCGGCCTGGTGTCGTGTCAGGTGCCGGAAGGCCAGCTGCTGGACACCTGCTATGCGATCGCCGCACGGATCGCGGCGTTCTCCCGGCCCGGAATCGAGTTGACGAAACGCACACTCTGGAGTGGACTGGACGCCGCTAGCCTGGAAGGGCACATGCAGGCCGAAGGCCTGGGACAGCTTTTCGTCCGCCTGCTCACGGCCAACTTCGAAGAGGCGGTTGCCGCGCGCGCCGAACGCCGGCCGCCACTATTCACCGACGACAAGTAGCCCTTAAGGAGTGCGATCGTGATCACCGCAACGGACCTCGAGGTCCGCGCCGGTGCGCGCATCTTGCTCTCACCCGACGGCCCGGACCTGCGGGTGCAGCCCGGCGACCGCATCGGGCTGGTCGGGCGCAACGGCGCGGGCAAGACCACCACGCTGCGCATCCTGGCGGGCGAGACCGAACCGTATGCCGGGTCGGTGACCCGTAGCGGCGAAATCGGTTATTTACCACAGGATCCCAGAGAGGGCGATCTCGACGTGCTGGCCCGCGATCGGGTGCTTTCGGCGCGCGGACTCGACGTGTTGCTGACCGATCTGGAGAAGCAGCAGGCGTTGCTGGCCGAGGTCGCCGACGACGACGCGCGGGACCGCGCCATCCGGCGCTACGGCCAACTGGAGGAGCGATTCGTCGCGCTGGGCGGCTACGGCGCCGAAAGCGAAGCCGGCCGGATCTGCGCGAGCCTCGGCCTGCCCGAACGGGTGTTGGCCCAGCAATTGCGCACCCTGTCCGGGGGTCAGCGGCGCCGGGTGGAGCTGGCGCGCATCCTGTTCTCCGCATCGGATACCGGCGCAGGTTCCTCCACCACACTGCTGCTCGACGAGCCGACCAACCACCTCGACGCGGATTCGCTTGGCTGGCTGCGGGATTTCCTGCGGGCACACACCGGCGGGCTGGTGGTCATCAGCCACAACGTCGAATTGGTCGCCGACGTCGTCAACCGGGTCTGGTTCCTGGATGCCGTGCGCGGCGAGGTCGACATCTACAACATGGGCTGGCAGAAGTACCTCGACGCCCGCGCCACCGACGAACAGCGTCGCCGGCGGGAACGCGCCAATGCCGAACGCAAGGCCGCCGCGCTGCGCACGCAGGCCGCCAAGTTGGGCGCTAAGGCCACCAAAGCCGTTGCGGCCCAAAACATGTTGCGCCGTGCCGATCGCATGATGGCCGCCCTCGACGAAGAGCGGGTCGCCGACAAGGTGGCTCGGATCAAGTTTCCCACCCCCGCCCCGTGCGGGCGCACACCGCTGGTGGCCACCGGGCTGAGCAAGTCCTACGGGTCACTCGAAGTGTTCACCGGTGTCGATTTGGCTATCGACCGCGGCTCGCGCGTGGTCGTGCTGGGACTCAACGGCGCCGGCAAGACCACGCTGCTGCGATTGCTGGCCGGCGTGGAGAAACCCGACACGGGACAGCTCGAGCCCGGACACGGTTTGCGGATCGGGTATTTCGCGCAGGAACACGACACCCTGGACACCGACGCGAGCGTGTGGGAGAACATCCGGCACGCCGCACCTGACTCCGGCGAACAGGATCTGCGCGGCCTGCTGGGGGCGTTCATGTTCAGCGGGCCACAGCTCGACCAGCCGGCGGGCACCCTGTCGGGTGGGGAGAAGACCCGGCTCGCGCTGGCCGGCTTGGTTGCATCCACCGCGAACGTGTTACTGCTCGACGAACCGACCAACAATCTCGATCCCGCGTCGCGCGAGCAGGTACTCGACGCGCTGCGCAGCTATCGGGGCGCGGTCGTGCTGGTGACGCACGACCCCGGTGCGGCAGAGGCGCTGGATCCGCAACGCGTCGTGCTGTTGCCCGACGGCACCGAGGATTACTGGTCCGAGGACTATCGGGACCTCATCGAGCTGGCCTGAAAATCGGACCCTGAAAGATCCGGCGCACAGCCGCAGGCGTTTTCGGCCAAAGTGGCCCGCAGCTGGCAGCGGGTTCTTACGCTAAGTGCCTTGGATTCGTGTTGAAGCCTGGAGGCGGCCAGTGAGAAGTGCAGTAAAAAAGTCGAAAAAGACGCGGGAACAGTTGTTGGGCGAGTTGCGGAGCGCCTACGAGGGCGGGGCCAGTATCCGCAACCTGGCAGCCACTACCGGCCGGTCATACGGATCCATTCACAGTTTGCTGCGCGAGTCGGGCACCACAATGCGCAGCCGCGGTGGCCCTAACCACCGCACGCGTCCCCGCTAACTGGGTCCAGCTCGAGGCTGAATCTAGCTGCGGCGCACCGAATTCTCCACCAGGTCCAGGACGGCGGCGAGTCGCTGCGGATCTTCGCCGGATGCCAGCCGGGCAACCAATCCGTCCAGCACGAGATCCAGGTAGCACTGCAACACGTCGCTGGGAATATCGTCGCGCACTCGGCCGGCCTGCTTTTGCCGACGCAGCCGATCCGTTGTCGCCGCGGCCAGTTCCGCCGAGCGGTCCGCCCAGCCCCGGCTGAACGCGGGGTCGGTGCGCAGCTTGCGGGCGATCTCCAACCTGGTGACCAGCCAATCGAACTGGTCGGGCGCGGCGAGCATGTCGCGCATCACCTGGATGAGGCCTTCCCGGGACGCGACGTCTGCCATCCGCTCGGCGTCTTCGTGAGCCAATGCGAAAAATAGCGTGTCCTTGTCCCGGAAGTGATGGAAGATCGCGCCACGCGACATCCCGATCACCTCCTCCAGGCGCCGCACCGTTGCCTTGTCGTAGCCATATTCGGCAAAGCAACGGCGGGCGCCGTCGAGGATTTGACGGCGGCGAGCCGCCAGATGGTCCTCGCTGACCTTTGGCATAACCGGGCTTGGCTCGTCTGGGGTTAGCCCGACTTCAGCATGTTGCGCAGCACGTAATGCAGGATCCCGCCGTTGCGGTAGTAGTCCGCCTCACCGGGTGTGTCGATGCGCACCACTGCGTCGAACTCGATTGCGTCCGAACCATCCTTGCCGGCCCTCACGTGAACCGTCTTCGGCGTCTTGCCATCGTTCAGCGCGTCGATGCCGGTGATCTCGAAGACTTCGGTGCCGTCCAGGCCGAGCTCGGTGGCCGACTTGCCCTCCGGGAACTGCAGCGGGATGACGCCCATGCCGATCAGGTTGGAGCGGTGGATGCGCTCGAACGACTCGGCGATCACCGCGCGCACACCCAGCAGCATCGTGCCCTTCGCCGCCCAGTCCCGCGACGAGCCGGAGCCGTACTCCTTGCCGCCGAGCACCACCAGCGGAATGTTCTGTGCCGCATAGTTTTGCGCCGCGTCGTAGATGAACGCCTGCGGAGCCTTCCCATCTACAGGGTCCTGGGTGAAGTCCCGGGTGTAGCCGCCGGAGACATCGTCCAACAGCATGTTGCGCAGCCGGATGTTGGCGAACGTGCCGCGGATCATCACCTCGTGATTGCCGCGCCGCGAACCAAAGGAGTTGTAGTCCTTGCGGTCCACCCCGTGCGAGTCGAGATACTGCGCGGCCGGCGTGCCCGGCTTGATCGAGCCGGCGGGGGAGATGTGGTCGGTGGTCACCGAATCGCCGAGCAACGCCAGCACCCGGGCGCCGCTGATGTTGCCGACCGGCTCGGGTTCGGCGGACATCCCCTCGAAGTAAGGGGGCTTGCGCACGTACGTCGAGTCCTCGTCCCACTCAAAGGTGTTGCCGCTCGGGGTCGGCAGGTTGCGCCAGCGTTCGTCGCCCTTGAACACGTCGGCGTAGTTCTTGGTGAACATCTCCTGGCTGATTGCCGATGCGATCGTGTCGGAGACGTCCTTCTGCGACGGCCAGATGTCCTTCAGGAAGACGTCCTTGCCTTCCTTGTCCTTGCCGAGCGGCTGCGAATCGAAGTCGAAGTCCATGCTCCCGGCCAGCGCGTAGGCGATCACCAGCGGCGGCGACGCGAGGTAGTTCATCTTCACGTCGGGGTTGATGCGGCCCTCGAAGTTCCGGTTGCCCGACAGCACGGCGGTGACCGAAAGGTCGTTGTCGTTGATCGCCTTCGAGATCTCGTCGGGCAGCGGGCCCGAGTTGCCGATGCAGGTGGTGCAGCCGTAGCCGACGAGGTAGAAGCCGAGTTTCTCCAGATACGGCCACAGGCCGGACTTGTCGTAGTAGTCGTTCACGACCTGCGAGCCCGGCGCCATCGTGGTCTTCACCCAGGGCTTGGAGGCCAGCCCCTTCTCGACGGCGTTGCGGGCCAGCAGCGCCGCGCCCAGCATCACCTCGGGATTGGAGGTGTTGGTGCAGGACGTGACCGCCGCGATCACCACGGCGCCGTGGTCGAGCACGAACTCTCCGAATTCGTCGGACTTCACGGTCACCGGGTTGCTCGGGCGGCCCTGCGAATGTGCGGCGGCCGATTGAACCGCGGGCACGTCGTCGGCATGGCCGTTCGACGGTGCGCCCGGATCGCTGGCCGGGAACGTCTCCTCGACCACCTCGTCCAGCTTCGAGTACCCCTGCGCGCCGTCGCCGTCGCCGACGTAGCTGTGGATCTGCTCGCGGAACGTGGACCTGGCCTCGGACAACTTGATTCGGTCCTGCGGACGCTTCGGTCCGGCGATCGACGGCACCACGTCGGACAGGTCGAGTTCCAGATACTCCGAGAAGGCCGGCTCGCGGTTGGGATCGTGCCACATGCCCTGCTCTTTGGCGTAGGCCTCGACCAGCGCCAGCTGCTCCGGCTTGCGACCGGTGAACTTCAGATAGGAAATGGTCTCTTCGTCGATCGGGAAAATGGCTGCGGTGGAGCCGAATTCGGGGCTCATGTTGCCCAGGGTGGCGCGGTTGGCCAGCGGCACCCGGGCCACGCCCTCGCCGTAGAACTCGACGAACTTGCCGACCACGCCGTGCTTGCGCAGCATCTCGGTGACGGTCAGCACCACGTCGGTGGCCGTGACTCCCGGCTGAATCTCGCCGGTCAACTTGAAGCCGACCACCCGCGGGATCAGCATCGACACCGACTGGCCGAGCATCGCAGCCTCGGCCTCGATGCCGCCCACGCCCCAGCCGAGAACGCCCAGGCCATTGACCATCGTGGTGTGCGAGTCGGTGCCGACGCAGGTGTCGGGGTAGGCAGTCATTTTTCCCGCGCCGTCTGCGCGGGTCATCACGACGCTCGCCAGGTACTCGATGTTGACCTGGTGCACGATGCCGGTGCCCGGCGGCACCACCTTGAAGTCGTCGAACGCGCCCTGGCCCCAGCGCAGGAACTGGTAGCGCTCACCGTTGCGCTGGTACTCGATCTCGACGTTGCGCTCGAACGCGTCGGCGGTGCCGAACAGGTCCGCGATCACGGAGTGGTCGATCACCAGGTCCGCGGGCGCCAGCGGGTTGACCTTGGCCGGATTGCCGCCCAGGTCTCCGACGGCCTCGCGCATGGTGGCCAGGTCGACGATGCACGGCACGCCGGTGAAGTCCTGCATCACGACGCGTGCCGGCGTGTACTGGATCTCGATGCTGGGCTCCGCCTTGGGATCCCAGTTCGCGATGGCCTCGATGTGGTCCTTGGTGATGTTGCTGCCGTCCTCGTTGCGCAGCAGATTCTCGGCGAGGACTTTCAGGCTGTAGGGGAGTTTCTCCGTATTGGGCACGGCGTCGAGACGATAGATCTGGTAACTGTTGTCGCCGACTTTGAGGGTGTCGCGGGCTCCGAACGAGTTCACCGAATCTTTACTCACATCAACTCCCTGGGATTAAGTTCTCCCGCCGACGGGCCGTGTCGACGGTGCTCCGAATGCCGAAGTCGGTTTAACAGTACGCTTGTCCTGTATTAAATGACACTCGCCCATGTCAGTCTTGTCGCGCCGGGTGCGCGTTGGAAGCCCCTGGGTCATATCGCGTGCCCGGGCTGCGCCGAGACGTCGCGGAAAGATAGGTCGCGGCCTGGGTAGGTCGGGGGTCGGTCGCGCGGATCGACGCCGGGCAGGGTCGCGTAATCTGCCTGGAGCGGTGGGCGAAAGAAAGGGCAGCAGGACACGATGGCACCCCAGACACCCTTTTCCTTGCACCCCGTCCTGCCCGTCTACATTCCGCAAGACGTCGACATGACCGTGGTCAAGGCTCAGGTCGCCGCGACCGGCGTCAGTGCGCCGCCGCCGGCCCTGCCGGGGTTGCTTGACGTGGTCAACCAGGCCCACGCCGAGGGCATCAACCTGAAGATCGTGTTGCTCGACCACAACCCCCCGAACGACACACCGCTGCGCGACATCTCCACCGTGGTCGGCGCCGACTACCCGGACTCCACGGTTCTGACGCTGAGCCCGAGCTACGTCGGCAGCTACAGCACCCATTTCCCGCGCGTCACGCTCGAGGCCGGCGAGGACCATTCCAAGACGGGCAACCCGGTGATGTCTGCGCAGAACTTTTTGCACGAGCTGAATACGCCCGAGTTCCCCTGGACCGGATTGACCATTGTTTTGCTGATTGGGGTGCTCGCGGCGGCCGTCGGCACCCGATTCTTGCAGTTGCGCAGCAGGCGATCAGCAACCTCGAAAGAGGCCCTAGAAACCGGGGCAACCCGGCCAGAAGAGCCCAGCTCGGGCGTCTAACCACGTGCATCCGGCCCTGACGGGCTCGGTGCGCTAGCCGCGCCGCTCTTTGCGGCAAACATCGCAGGTCACTTTTCGGTCACATTAAACGCACTTCCAGAGTGCAGTTTGTGACTCGCGTTTCCACGGCGTCTTGTGTGACGTACGGTGCAAATGATGCTGATGTTGTCTTTGGCGCTTCCCGTGAAAATTGTGGTTGGCGCCACCCGTCCGCGCTGAGCCATAGGAGACCCGAGTCGAATGAGACGCACCCCTCGTGGCTCCTCGACGCGACGCCGAGGAATTCGGCGCAGAATCCTGCCCGGAGCAAGGCTGGTCCGCCCCGTCATACCGTGGGTGCTGAGCCTGGCCCTGCTGGTGTGCACGCCCGAGATCGCCCGGGCCGACCCTGCCGCCGACAAGTTGGCCGCGCTGATCGCGAACGTCGCCAAGGCCAACCAGCGCCTCGACGATCTCAGCGCGGCCATTGAGACCGAGCAGCAAAGCGTCAACAAGGCGATGGTCGACGTGGAGACCGCGCGGGACAATGCCGCCGCGGCCGAACACGACCTCGAGGTCAGCCAGCAGTCGGTCAAGGACGCCAACGCGGAAATCGCCGCGGCGCAACACCGGTTCGACACTTTTGCGGCGGCCACCTATATGAACGGCCCGTCGGGCAGTTACCTGACCGCGCGCAGCCCTGAAGACATCATCGCCACCGCGACCGCCGCCAAGACGTTGACCGCCAGTTCCCAGGCGGTGATGGACAACCTGCAGCGCGCCCGGACCGAGCGGGTCAACAGGGAGTCGGCGGCGCGGGCGGCCAAGCAGAAGGCCGATAAGGCCGCCGCGGACGCAAAGGGCAGCCAGGACGCGGCGGTCGCGGCGCTCACCGACTCGCGGCGCAAGTTCGGCGAACAGCGGGAAGAGGCCAATCGCCTGGCCGCCGAGCGCGACGAGGCCGAGGCCAAGCTCGAGGCAGCCCAACTCGAGGCCGGCAGTGCATGGTCGGCGCCCGTGCCCGGCTCTGCCCCGGCCTCTGGCGATCGCTGGGATCCGGGAGCCCCGGCAGGCCCCCGGCCCGCCGGGCCCGGCGGGGGCCGCAGGTGGGACGGCTGGGATCCCACGCTGCCGCAGGTGCCCAGCGCCAACATTCCAGGCGACCCGGTCGCGGTGGTGAACCAGGTCTTGGGCATCTCGGCCACATCGGCGCAGGTCACCGCCAACATGGGGCGCAACTTCCTGCAGCAGTTGGGCATCCTGAAACCCGACGACACCGGTATCACCAACGGTGCTACGGGTTCGACGCAGGGACGGATTCCGCGGGTTTACGGGCGGCAGGCCACCGAGTACGTGATCCGCCGTGGCATGTCACAGATGGGGGTGCCCTATTCCTGGGGTGGGGGCAACGCCGCGGGCCCCAGCAAGGGAATCGACTCGGGAGCCGGCATCACCGGCTTCGACTGCTCGGGCCTGGTCCTGTACTCGTTCGCCGGGGTGGGCATCAGGCTGCCGCACTACTCGGGTTCGCAGTACAACCTGGGCCGCAAGATCCCGTCCTCGCAGATGCGCCGCGGTGACGTCATCTTCTACGGCCCGGGCGGCAGCCAGCACGTGACGCTCTACCTCGGCAACGGCCAGATGCTCGAGGCTCCCGACATCGGTTTGAAGGTGCGCGTCGCACCCGTGCGCAGCAGCGGCATGACCCCCTTCGTGGTCCGCTACATCGAGTGGTAACGAGGACGACTACTTCAGCGAGGAGATATGCGCCACAAGCTTTTTCGACTAATCAACCTAGCCTGCAAGCTGGTGATGCTCACCGCCGTGGTGACCGCGCTGACGCTGTCCGTCGCGATATCTGCCGCGCCTGACGCCCTCGCCGACCCGGGCCCGTGGGATCCCACCTTGCCGGCCACGGCCAGCGCCGGTGCCCCGGGAGACCCGCTCGCCGTCGCCAACGCCTCCCTGCAGGCCACCGCCCAGGCCACCCAGACCACGCTCGATTTGGGTAAACAATTCCTCAGCGGGTTAGGTATCAACGTGGGCGGTACTCCCGGCGGCACCACCAACACCAGCGGAAGCCGGATTCCGCGGGCCAGCGGCCGTCAAGCTATCGAGTATGTGATCAAACGTGCCGGGTCGCAGATGGGCGTCCCGTATTCCTGGGGTGGCGGCACGCTGGACGGTCCCAGCAAGGGCGTCGGCGACGGTGCCAACATCAACGGTTTCGACTGCTCGGGCCTGATGCGGTACGCCTTCGCCGGGGTCGGCGTGCTGATCCCCCGGTTCTCCGGTGACCAGTACAACGCCGGGCGCCACATTCCCCCGGACCAGGCCAGGCGCGGCGACCTGATCTTCTACGGCCCGGGCGGCAGCCAGCACGTCACCATGTATCTGGGCAACGGTCAGATGCTCGAGGCATCCGGAAGTGCCGGCAAGGTTACCGTGAGCCCGGTGCGCATGGCGGGCATGACGCCGTCTTTGACTCGGATCGTCGAGTACTGACCGTTGCCGTGATTTGCCCGGCGGGAACCGCGGCGTCGACGTAATCCAAGACGCCTGGAATAGTTGAACGCGGGCACGTCGCCGCCCCGCGGCATTAGGGTGCCAGCAGTCGTGTCTGATCGAGCTTGTCGGTTAAGGGTGGAAGGTAATAGTTGATGACATCAGCAGATAGGTTGCCCCCGGGCGCCAGTGGTTATCCGGGTCCGGGTGGGCAATCAGGAGGGGCCCATGAGGCGCCGTCGGGTGGCCCCGGTGGTGCTGACGGGCTGGCTGCCGAGGTGCACACCCTGGAACGGGCGATCTTCGAGGTCAAGCGGATCATCGTCGGCCAGGACCAGCTCGTCGAGCGGATGCTGGTGGGTCTGCTCTCCAAAGGTCACGTGCTGCTCGAGGGTGTTCCCGGGGTCGCCAAGACGCTGGCGGTCGAGACCTTCGCGAAGGTGGTCGGCGGGACGTTCGCGCGCATCCAGTTCACGCCCGACCTGGTACCCACCGACATCATCGGTACCCGCATCTACCGGCAGGGCAAAGAGGAATTCGACACCGAACTCGGCCCGGTGGTGGTCAACTTCCTGCTGGCCGACGAGATCAACCGGGCCCCGGCGAAGGTGCAGTCGGCGCTGCTCGAGGTCATGCAGGAACGCAAGGTGTCCATCGGGGGCAAGACCTTCCTGCTGCCCAACCCGTTCCTGGTGATGGCGACGCAGAACCCGATCGAGCACGAAGGTGTCTACCCGCTGCCGGAGGCACAGCGCGACCGCTTCCTGTTCAAGATCAACGTCGGTTACCCGTCGCCGGAGGAAGAGCGCGAGATCATCTACCGGATGGGTGTGCGGCCGCCGGAGCCCAAGCAGATCCTGGCCACCGGCGACCTGGTGCGGCTGCAGGACATCGCGGCCAACAACTTCGTCCACCACGCGCTGGTCGACTATGTGGTGCGCGTCGTCATGGCCACCCGTTACCCCGAGCAGCTCGGGATGAACGACGTCAAGACCTGGGTCGCGTTCGGCGCATCTCCGCGTGCTTCGCTGGGCATCATCGCCGGGGCTCGTTCGCTGGCGTTGGTGCGCGGGCGTGACTACGTGATTCCGCAGGACATCGTCGAGGTCATTCCCGACGTGCTGCGGCACCGGTTGGTGCTCACCTATGACGCGCTGGCCGACGAGATCTCTCCGGAGATCGTCATCAACCGAGTCCTGCAGACGGTTGGCCTGCCGCAGGTGAACGCCGTGCCACAACAAGGTCATTCGGTGCCACCGGTGATGCAGACCGTAGCGGCTAGCGGTCGGTGACCGATCCAAATCCCGCCGCGCCGAAGCGCGCGGCTGTGCATCCGCCGTCGTTCCAGCGCGGGCAGATCGACGACCCGAAGCTGACGGCGGCGCTGAAGTCGCTCGAGCTGACCGTCAAACGCAAGCTCGACGGGGTCCTGCATGGCGACCACCTCGGCCTGATCCCGGGTCCTGGTTCCGAGCCGGGGGAGTCGCGCGAGTATCAGCCCGGTGACGACGTCCGCCGGATGGACTGGGCGGTGACCGCGCGCACCACCCATCCGCATATCAGGCGGATGATCGCCGACCGTGAATTGGAGACCTGGATGGTGGTCGACTTGTCGGCCAGCCTGGACTTCGGCACCACGGTCTGCGAGAAGCGTGACCTGGCGGTGGCGGCCGCGGCCGCGATCACGTTCCTCAACAGCGGGGGCGGCAACCGGATTGGCGCGCTGGTCTCCAACGGCCTGACGACCACCCGGATCCCGGCCCGCTCCGGACGCCAGCATGAGCAGACGCTGCTGCGCACCATCGCCACCACGCCAAAGGCGCCCACCGGGGTGCGCGGGGATTTGGCGACGGCCATCGACGCGCTGCGCCGGCCGGAACGTCGCCGCGGGATGGCGGTGATCATCAGCGACTTCCTCGGCCCGATCAACTGGATGCGTCCGCTGCGGGCGATCGCGGCCCGGCACGAGGTGCTCGGCATCGAGGTGCTCGACCCTCGCGACGTAGAGCTGCCCGACATCGGCGACGTCATCTTGCAGGACGCCGAATCCGGGGTCACCCGCGAGTTCACCATCGACGCACAGCTACGTGACGACTTCGCCAGGGCGGCCGCGGCGCACCGCGCCGAGGTGTCCCGCGCGATCCGCAGCTGTGGTGCGCCGCTGATGACGCTGCGCACCGACCGCGACTGGATCGCCGACATCGTTCGCTTCGTCGAGTCCCGCCGGCGTGGCGCACTGGCTGGTCGCCAGTGACGGCTACCCACGCCGAGGCGGGCACGTACATCATCACGGGTCTGCGATGACGTTGCCGTTGCTCGGGCCGATGTCGCTGTCCGGCTTCGCGCACTCATGGTTCTTCCTGTTCTTTTTTGTCGTCATCGGGCTCGCCGCGCTGTACGTCGCGCTGCAGCTGGCGCGTCATCGGCGGATGCTGCGCTTCGCCAATATGGAGCTGCTGGAAAGCGTTGCCCCCAAGCGGCCCTCGCAATGGCGGCACGTGCCGGCGATCCTGCTGGTGTCGGCGCTGGTCTTGTTCACCATCGCGATGGCGGGGCCGACCAATGACATCCGGATCCCCCGCAACCGGGCGGTGGTAATGCTGGTGATCGACGTGTCGCAGTCGATGCGTGCCACCGATGTCGAACCCAACCGGATGGCCGCCGCGCAGGAGGCCGCCAAGCAGTTCGCCGGCGAGCTGACACCGGGGATCAACCTCGGGCTGATCGCCTTTGGGGGGACCGCGACGGTGCTGGTGCAACCGACCACCAACCGGGACGCGACCAAGGCCGCGTTGAACAAATTGCAATTCGAAGACCGCACCGCCACCGGCGAGGCCATCTTCACCGCTCTGCAGGCCATCGCCACGGTCGGCGCGGTGATCGGCGGCGGCGACACGCCGCCGCCGGCGCGCATCGTGCTGTTCTCCGACGGCAAGGAGACGATGCCGACCAACCCGGACAACCCCAAGGGCGCCTGCACCGCCGCGCGCACCGCCAAGGACCAGGGCGTGCCGATCTCGACCATCTCGTTCGGGACGCCCTACGGCTTCGTCGAGATCAACGACCAGCGCCAGCCGGTCCCCGTCGACGACGAGACCATGAAGAAGGTCGCTGCGCTCTCCGGCGGAAATGCCTACAACGCCGCCACCCTGCAGGAGCTGAAGTCCGTCTACGACTCGCTGCAGCAGCAAATCGGCTACGAGACGATCAAGGGTGACGCAAGCACCGGCTGGTTGCGGCTGGGTGCGCTGGTGCTGGCAGCGGCGGCGCTGGCGGCGCTGCTGATCAACCGCAGGTTACCCACCTAGCTTTGCGCCCGTGCTCTGACCTCTAGCCCGGTCCGACCGCGAGCGTAACGTCACTGCGAAATTCGGCTCGGATTTTCGCAGTGCGGTTACGCTCGCGGCGCTGGCTGCGCTAAATGTCGGATGGTGTCGGCACACTGCCGTCATGAGAGACCCGTTCGTCGGAAGTGCCGCTCTTGCTGCCGGCGCCTTGACCCCTTACGAGCTGCGCAGTCGCTACGACGCCCTGCACAAAGACGTCTACCTACGCCGCGATGCCGAACTGACGGCGGTGTTGCGCGCGAAGGCGTGTTGGCTGCGGTCACGCCGCCGCGGCATCCTCGCCGGCTACTCCGCATCGGCCTTGCATGGAGCCAAGTGGATTGATGCAACACTGCCCGCGGCAATCATCGATACCAATCGCGGCGCCAGCGCGGGCGTGCAGACCTGGGAGGAGCGGATCGAAGAAGATGAGATCGTCGTCATCGACGGCATGCGCGTCACCTCACCGGCCCGCACCGCGCTCGACCTCGCTCGGCGACTTCCACGGAATGCTGCAGTCGCAGCGGTCGACGCTCTTGTGCAGGCGACCGACTTGAAGCTCGCGGATGTCGAGCCGCTACTTGACCGCTACCGAGGCCGGCGCGGTCTGAAGGCCGCTCGGGTTGCACTTGCTCTTGTCGACGGCGGTTCGCAATCGCCCAAGGAGACCTGGCTGCGGCTGGTGTTGATCGACGCCGGATACCCGCGGCCCCAGACGCAGATCGCGGTTCGCAACGAATGGGGTTGGGCGGAAGCATTTTTGGATATGGGCTGGGAGGACATCAAGGTCGCGGCAGAGTATGACGGTGATGAGCACCGTTCGAATCGCCGCCGATACGTCAAGGACATCCGGCGGTCTGAAAAGGTGGCGTGGCGCTACGGATGGCTCGTGGTCCGGGTGGTCGCGGAGGACCATCCGAACGACATCGTCCGCCGTGTCGCGGAAGCCTGTGCGAGCCGCGGTGCGTCTGGACCGCGAGCGTAACGGCACCGTGATTTTCGGCCTGGGTTTTCGCAGTGTGGTTACACTCGCGCTGAGGCGATTACAGCCCACACACCGCAAGGCGATACGTTTACCGGGTGACTGAGACGGCCGCCGAGCCCCCCGCCGAGGGCGGCAAACCCGCGTTCGTATCCCGCTCAGTCCTGGTGACGGGCGGAAACCGGGGGATCGGTCTGGCGATCGCCAAGCGGCTGGCCGCCGACGGCCACAAGGTGGCCGTCACGCACCGCGGATCCGGAGCGCCCGAGGGTCTGTTCGGCGTCGAGTGTGAAGTCACCGACAACGATGCCGTCGATCGCGCCTTCAAAGAGGTCGAGGAGCATCAGGGCCCGGTCGAGGTGCTGGTGTCCAACGCCGGCATCTCCGCGGACGCGTTCCTGATACGGATGACCGAGGAGCGGTTCCAGAAGGTCATTGATGCGAACCTCACCGGGGCGTTCCGGGTGGCCCAGCGCGCCTCGCGCAGCATGCAGCGGAAGCGATTCGGCCGGATGATTTTCGTGGGTTCGGTCTCCGGCCACTGGGGCATCGGCAACCAGGCCAACTACGCGGCCTCCAAGGCCGGCCTGATCGGGATGGCCCGCTCGATCTCCCGGGAGCTGTCCAAGGCCGGGGTCACCGCGAACGTGGTCGCCCCCGGCTACATCGACACCGACATGACCCGCGCGCTGGATGAGCGGATCCAGGCGGGGGCGATGGAGTTCATCCCGGCGAAGCGAATGGGCACGGCCGAGGAGGTCGCCGGGGTGGTCAGCTTCCTGGCGTCCGAGGACGCGAGCTACATCGCCGGTGCAGTCATCCCGGTCGACGGCGGCTTGGGCATGGGCCACTAACAGAACGGGGACAGATATGGCAGGACTGCTCGACGGCAAACGGATTTTGGTCACCGGGATCATCACCGATTCGTCGATCGCGTTTCACATCGCCCGGGTGGCCCAGGAGCAGGGGGCCGAATTGGTGCTGACCGGGTTCGACCGGCTGCGGCTGATCCAGCGCATCGTGGACCGGTTGCCACAGCAGGCCCCGCTGCTCGAGCTCGACGTGCAGAACGAGGAGCATCTGGCAACGCTGGCCCAACGGGTCACCGATGTGATCGGGGAGGGCAACAAGCTTGACGGCGTGGTGCACTCGATCGGGTTCATGCCGCAGACCGGAATGGGCATCAACCCGTTCTTCGACGCGCCGTACGAGGACGTCGCCAAGGGCATCCACATCTCCGCCTATTCGTATGCGTCGCTGGCCAAGGCGCTGCTGCCGATCATGAACTCCGGCGGTTCCATCGTCGGCATGGACTTCGACCCGAGCCGCGCGATGCCGGCCTACAACTGGATGACGGTCGCCAAGAGCGCACTGGAATCGGTGAACCGGTTCGTCGCGCGCGAGGCCGGCAAGTTCGGCGTCCGTTCGAACCTCGTTGCCGCCGGGCCGATTCGGACGCTGGCGATGGCCGCGATCGTCGGCGGCGCGCTCGGCGAGGAGGCGGGGGCCCAGATACAGCTGCTCGAAGAGGGCTGGGATCAGCGCGCTCCGGTCGGGTGGAACATGAAGGACCCAACGCCGGTCGCCAAGACGGTGTGCGCACTGCTCTCCGAGTGGCTGCCGGCGACCACGGGTGACATCATCTTCGCCGACGGCGGCGCACACAACCAATTGCTCTAGGGCACAATGGATTACAGTGCTTGTTGAGGCAATCCTGGTGTTGTCCTTCGGCGGGCCGGAGGGCCCCGGGCAGGTGCGGCCGTTCCTGGAGAACGTCACCAGGGGCCGCGGTGTGCCGCCCGAACGGCTCGACGCCGTCGCCGGGCATTACCTTCATTTCGGTGGGGTGTCACCGATCAACGGGATCAACCGCGCGCTGATCGCAGAGCTGGCGGCGGAACAGGACCTGCCGGTGTATTTCGGCAACCGCAACTGGGAACCCTACGTCGAAGAAACCGTTATCACCATGCGGGACAACGGTATTCGTCGTGCTGCGGTGTTCACCACGTCGGCGTGGAGTGGCTATTCCGGCTGCACGCAGTACGTCGAGGACATTGCCAGGGCGCGTTCGGCGGCCGGCCCCGACGCACCCGAGCTGGTCAAGCTGCGGTCCTACTTCGACCATCCGCTTTTCGTCGAGATGTTCGCCGACGCCGTTGCGGCCGCCGCCCGTGCCGTGCCCGCTGATGCGCGGCTGGTGTTCACCGCGCATTCCGTCCCGGTGGCCGCCGACCGGCGCTGCGGGCCGAACCTCTACAGCCGCCAAGTCGCTTATGCTGCAAGGCTTGTCGCGACTGCCGCCGGATATGACGATTATGACCTGGTCTGGCAGTCGCGATCGGGTCCGCCGCAGGTTCCGTGGCTGGAGCCCGATGTCGCGGACCATCTGAAGACGCTGGCGGGTGCCGGCACCAAGGCCGTGATCGTGTGTCCAGTCGGATTTGTCGCCGACCACATCGAGGTGGTGTGGGATCTCGACTACGAGTTGCGATCACAGGCCGAGGCGGCGGGCATGGCGTTCGCGCGGGCCGCGACGCCCAACGCCGACCGGCGATTCGCCCGGCTGGCCGCGGGTTTGGTCGACGAACTCCGGTACGGCTATGAGCCCGAACGGGTGAGCGGCCCCGGCCCGGTGCCGGGATGCCTCGCCAGCGTCAACGGCGACCCGTGCCTGCCGCCGCACTGCGCCGCGCAGGAATACACGGCTTAGGCCCCGATCAGCCGGCGCTCAGTCCGCCCAGGCCGAGTGCAGGATCGCGCTGACCGCGGCCATCCGCGCCGAACGCACCACTGCGGTGAGCGGCCGCAGCGCATCGGTGGCGATCGCGGGAGTGCCGTTTGCGTGCTGGGCAGTTTCGGGCAATCGACTCAGCCCCGCGCTGACCGCGATGATCGCGTCGACATGTGCGGCATTCTCCAGCACTCGCAACGCGCGGGACGGCGCATGGTCGGGAATCGGGTGCTGCCGTGAGGATTCCAGCAACTGCTCGACAAGCCCCCGCGGATCGGCGATGTCGGATGCGCTCGCGTCAACCCCAATGGCACCGAGCGCGTCGGCTGCCGAACGCACCGCTGACCGCAGCGCGTATTCCGCGTCGCCCAGCTCCTGGTGCTCGAACTCGGGTGCGCCGGGCAGTGAGTACACCATCCACGACAGCGCGCACACTTCGGGTACATCCGGCTGGCCGTCATCCGCCTCCTCGTGATCGCTATACGAGCACTCGGGGACCAGTCCGACGGCGGCGGCGGGATCGTCGGGGTGGGTGATGATCACCGCCTCACCCGCGGCCAGGGCATCGCGCTCGAACTGCGTGCCCGCCGCCAGCCCGCGCACATCGCCGGGCACCGGCAACACCACGTTGATCGTCCCGCGCAACCGATCTGAGCGGGCGGGCGCCGGCCGGCCCACCGCGGCGCGCAGCGTCTGCAGCAGCGACACGGTCCCCGCGTCAGTGACATCTGGCCACGGCAGGCCGGTGTGGCCGGCGGCGACCGCATCATACGCGGCGACCGATTGTCTTGGCGCCCAAAGTGATAACGCATCCAAGACGTCGTCGGGCGCGGCCTTGCCGGCGAGCCAGGCGTTGGCCCACAGGGACAGCGAGACACTGGGACAGGACATGATCTCGCAGTGTAGTTGTTCGGCCCCGCGAAGGCTGATCACGCGTATTCTGTCGGCATGCCCGCGGCGGTGATTTGGCTGATAGCTGCGCTGGTGCTTGCCGGTGCGGAGGCGCTGACCGGCGATATGTCCTTGTTGATGCTTTCCGGCGGCGCGCTGGCCGCTGCGGGGTGCACCTGGCTGCTGGACTGGCCTGTCTGGGCAAACTCGGCGATCTTCCTGGTGGTCTCGGTCTTGCTGCTGCTTCTGGTAAGGCCGGTGCTGCGGCGCCGGCTCACCCCTCCCAAGGGATTGCTGACCGGCGTCAAGGCGCTGGAGGGCAAGAGCGCGCTGGTGCTTGACCGGGTCGCCCGCGACGAAGGCCAGGTGAAGCTGGATGGCCAGGTGTGGACGGCGCGGCCGCTCAACGACGCCGACGTGTACGAGCCCGGCGAGCGGGTGAGGGTCATGGAGATCAACGGCGCCACCGCGGTGGTGTTCAAGGACGTATAGCCCGTTGGGAAATTAGGAGGAAGCTCGATGTTAACCGCTGTTGGTGTGCTGTCGATGGTTGTGGTGATCTTCGCGATCATCGTGTTGGCCAGATCGATCAGGCTGATCCCGCAGGCCGAGGCCGCGGTGATCGAACGCATGGGCAGTTACAGCCGCACGGCCAGCGGGCAGCTGACCGTGTTGGTGCCGTTCGTCGACCGCATCCGGGCGCGGATCGACCTGCGCGAGCGGGTGGTGTCGTTTCCCCCGCAGCCGGTGATCACCGAGGACAACCTGACCCTGAACATCGACACGGTGGTCTACTTCCAGGTCACGGTTCCGCAGGCGGCGGTCTATGAGATCAGCAACTACATCATCGGGGTCGAGCAGCTGACCACGACCACCCTGCGCAACGTGGTCGGCGGCATGACGCTGGAGCAAACCCTGACCTCCCGCGACAAGATCAACGCCCAGTTGCGCGGCGTGCTCGACGAGGCGACGGGCCGCTGGGGCCTGCGGGTGGCCCGGGTGGAGCTGCGCAGCATCGACCCGCCGCCATCGATTCAGGCCTCGATGGAAAAGCAGATGAAGGCCGACCGGGAGAAGCGGGCGATGATTCTGACGGCCGAAGGTAACCGGCAGGCCGCGATCACCCAGGCCGAGGGCGCCAAGCAGGCACAGATCCTGGCCGCCGAGGGCGCCAGGCAGTCCGTGATCCTGGCCGCCGAGGCCGACCGGCAGTCCCGGATACTGCGCGCCCAGGGTGAGCGTGCGGCGGCTTACCTGCAGGCTCAGGGCCAGGCCAAGGCCATCGAGAAGACGTTCGCCGCGATCAAGGCCGGCCGGCCCACCCCCGAGCTGCTGGCCTATCAGTACCTGCAGACGCTGCCGCAGATGGCACGCGGCGACGCCAACAAGGTGTGGGTGGTACCCAGCGACTTCAGCGCGGCGTTGCAAGGGTTCACCAGAATGCTGGGCGCACCGGGCCCGGACGGGGTGTTCCGGTTCGAGCCGTCCCCGGTCGACGACCTGCCCAAGCACGCTGCCGACGGCGACGACGCCGATGTCGCGGACTGGTTCTCCGGGGACACCAGCCAGGCGATCGCGCAGCCGCCGGGCAGGACCGACGTGATACGCCGGCCAATGGATGGGCCGCCGGGGCCACCGCCCCGGCTGACTCAATAAGGATTCAACGCCGATCCGATACGGTCTGGTCATGCGCGCGCTGACTTCACCCAAAGCCTATGTGGCGCTTGCCGCTTTCCAGGCCGGCGATGCCGTGGCGTGCGCGATCCCGGTGGCTCCGATTGCGAAAATCCTGGACAACCTCGGAGTCCCGGAGACCGTTCGCCCGGTCCTGCCGGTGGTCAAGGCGGCCTCCGCGATCGGTCTGCTGTCGGTCGGCCGATTCCCCGCGTTGGCAAGGCTGACGACGGCCATGCTCACGTTGTATTTCGTCTGTGCTGTCGGCGCGCACATCCGCGTCCGCGACAAGGTTGTCAATGCCATTCCGGCGGCGACGTTCCTGGCGACGTTCGCGGTGATGACGGTGAAGGGACCAGACCAGGGCTAGGACGGGCTAGGACGGCGCTGATTTCGCGAGCGTAACGCCAGTGCGAAAAATCGCGAGATTCGCAGTGGCGTCAGGCTCGCGTGGAAAAATCAGCGGAGTCCTAGACGACCAGCCCGATGCTGATACGCCCGCCGCCGCCACGATGGCGCGCATCGTGACGACGGCGGGTCCCGTTCGCGGTAGCGCTTACCTAGTGGGCGTCGGCGAGGGCGTTGCCGGCGTCTGGCTTGGCGTCGGCGCGGCAGGCGCGCCCGGCGGCGGGGCGGCAGGCGCGCCCGGCCCGCCGGCGCGCCATACCCAGCGGGGGAGGTCCGCCCGGGACCGGCGCCCCCGGACCCATCATGCCCAGACCGCCGCCCCCTGGGCCGCCTTCCATGGGGCCGCCCCTGGGTGCCGGGCCACCCGGCCCCCCTGGCGGGCCGAAACCCAATTGCGAGGCCCCGGGCCCAAACTGCGTGGGCGGGGGAGGCCCGAACGCGAAGGCCCAGATGAAGATGGCCGATCCGGCCGTGAAAAAGGCGCCGATCACCGCGCCGACCAGCCCGGCGCCGACCACGACGCCGGTGCCGTGCCGGCGTTTGACTTTTGCTGGGACGGCCGCAGGTGCAGCGGGTGCGGGTTCGGAAGCGGAGGTTCGATCGGGATTGGTGGTCTCTTCGGTGCTCATGTGACTCCCCACGTCGTTGTTGTTGGTGGTAACCCGGACGGTAGAGGCCAAACTTGAAGCGAATCTGAAGAAACCTGTGTGCCTCGGGGATTACCCGGACCCAGCGCGTGCGGCAGCGGCGGCAACGGCGGCGTCGGCGTGACGGCCGATGTTGTGGATGTTGGCGCCACCGCAGGCGCGGATGCAGGCCCAGATGACGGCAGCGGGGGACTCGGCGTCGACGTCAGCTGCGGCGGAAGCGATGGCAGCTCGATGCGGATTTTCCAGGTGACGCCGGTTACCGCGAAGACGGCGAGCGCCCCGAGCGCCGCACCGGCCAGCGCGGCGCCGATCACTACGCCCGTGGAATGGCCGCGGCGCGGGCCGGCGACCCTGGTCGGTTGGGTCGGTTGGGGTGTTGCGTTGGTGTCGGCCCGAGAAGTTCCGGTCATGCGGCTCCCCGTGTCGTGGGTTATAGGTAATCGAGACCGTATCGCGTTAAGAATGGGGCCATGACGGATTGTTCGCGCGCGGACCGCACCGGCCCCCGTTCGACGGGTGGCCGCGAGCAATTCAGTGTCGGTACACCGCGGGTGCTGGTGGTGGAGGACTCCGAGACGATCCGCGAAATGGTCACCGAGGCGCTGTCCGACGTCGGGTACCACACCGATGCCCGCCACGACGGCAACGGGTTGGAAGACGTTCTCGACGGCCTGCGGCCGGACCTGGTGGTGCTCGACGTGATGCTGCCGGGCCGTGACGGATTCGAGCTCATCGACGTCATCCGCGAATGGGGTGACATCGGGATCGTGTTGATCACGGCTCGCGACGGCCTGCGGGACCGAGTGCGCGGCCTTGACGGTGGGGCCGACGACTACGTGGTCAAACCCTTCGAGCTCGCCGAGCTCGTGTCACGGGTCGGCGCGGTGTTGCGCCGCCGGGGACGACTGCCGCAGGTGATTCAGCTGGGTGACCTGATGCTGGACGTCGACGCGGGGGTGGCCGCACGCGATGGGCACCGGCTGGAGCTGACCGCCACAGAACTGAGGCTGCTGCATTTCCTGGTGGAGCAGCGCGGCCGGATCGTCAGTGTCGCCCAGATCATGAACGCGGTGTGGGGCTATGACGCCTATGACCCCAACCTGGTGCAGGTCCATGTCAGCGGATTGCGGCGCAAGCTGGAGGCGCACGGGCCACGCATCCTGCACACCGTCCGCGGTATCGGCTACCGCCTGCAACCGCAGCGGTCATGACGACCGATCCGGCGACTCCAACGCCGTCGCTGCAGCGCCGGGTGACGCTGGTTGTGGTGGCGTTGCTGGCCGCGCTGCTGGTGGTGCTGGGTGTCACCGTCGATGTGAGCCTGGGTTTCCTGGCCCGGCGAAATCTGCATGATCGGCTAGTCGCGGCGACGTCACGCGCCGACGCGCTGGCGGCCGCGGATACTGCACCCGAATTGCTCGCCGCCGAGCTCAACGGCGGTGGCGTGCGGGCGCTTCTGGTTACCGCCGACGGCGCGAAGTACGGCGATCCGGCGATCAGCCCCGACGCCGCCGCGGGTCCCACGGTCCCCCCGGCGCCCGGCTATCCACCTGCGGAGCCGCCCGGCCCACGGCGTGGCCCACCGCCCGCGCCGCTCGGTCCGCCGCCGCCGGGCCCACCGCCGGATGCCACCGCGACGGTGGTGGTGCACCCGATGCCGTCGGGTGCCCGGCTGATTCTGGTCGCCGACACCACGCAGACCACTCAGGTGACCCGCCAGCTGCGCCAGCTGATGATCGGTGCGGGCCTGGGCACCCTGGTGGTGGCGGCGTTGCTGTTAGCCGGGGTCAGCCGGGCGGCACTACGGCCGTTGGACCGGCTCACCGCGCTGGCCAAGGACATCACCACCGGTGATCGGGGCCGTCGACTGCGCCCCAAGCGCACCGATACCGAGCTCGGCCGCGCGGCCGGCGCGTTCGACGGGATGCTGGACGCGCTGGAAGCCTCGGAGCGCCGGGCCCAGCAAGCCGCGGACGCCGCGCGGCGCGCCGAAACGGCGACGCGCCGATTCCTCGTCGACGCCGCACACGAGCTGCGCACCCCGATCGCCGGCATCCAGGCTGCCGCCGAGCAACTCGCCAGCAGTGCGGGGCAGCAACAGAACGACCCCGCGGCGCGCGCTCAGCTTCGGCGTGCCAGCCTGTTGCTGTCCGATGCCCGCCGGGCCGGGCGGCTGGTCGCCGACATGCTCGATCTGAGCCGTATGGACGCCGGGCTGCCGCTGGACCTGCAGGAAACCGACTTGGCCGCCGCGGTTGACGCCGAGGCCGATCGGGCCGCGATGCTGGCGCCGCAGGTCAACGTCGTCCGGACCGGCCTGACCGCGCTGAGCATTGTGGCTGATCCGACCCGGCTGACGCAGATCTTGTCCAATCTGCTCGACAACGCCCGCAGATACACCCCGCGCGGGGGTTCCATCACCATCGACCTGCGCACGGTCGGCTCGATGGCCGAGGTGACCGTCACCGACACCGGACCGGGTGTTCCCGACGAGGAGCGGGACCGCATCTTCGAACGGCTGGTGCGCCTGGACGCCGGCCGGGCCCAGGACCACGGCGGAGCCGGCCTGGGTCTGCCGATCGCCCGGGCGCTGGCCCGGGCACACGGCGGTGAGCTGACATGTCTGCCGCACCAGGGGGGCGCGCAATTCCGGTTCAGGTTGCCGTTAGCAGTTCCGCTCAGGTAGCCGCGGGGGCGTGCTCGTCGCCGAGCTGCGGTGTCCGGTGGTGGTGCCGGCGGTAGTGCCGGATCTCGAGGAGTACCCCTGCCAATCCCAAGGCGCCGGTGCACACCGAGACCAGGTAGAGCATCGGGCTGACATGGCCGGCCAGCGCGTCGCCGAGGATCACCACGGCGGCGGTCCCCGGCAGCAGGCCGGCCACCGTGGCCAACGTGTAAGGCGCCAGCCGCACGGCGGAGGCGCCGGCGGCATAGTTGATCACCGAAAACGGCACGGCGGGGATGAAGCGCAGCGACATGATGGCCACCCAGCCCCGCTCTCGTAGTCGTGTGTCCACCCGATGCACCGCGCGGTGGCGGACCAGACGGTGCAGCTGCCAGCCGGCCGCGCGCACCAACAGCAGCGCTACCACCGCACTCGCCGTGCTGGCGGCTACCGCGATCAGCGCGCCCAACACGGGGCCGAAGAGCAGGCCGGCGGCCAGGGTGAACGCGGTGCGGGGGAACGGCAGCACAGTGGTGAGGATGTGCGCCAGCAGAAACACCAGCGGGAACCAGGGGCCCGCCGACTCCGCCCAGTCGCGCAACTGCACCGGGGACGGCAGCGGAACAAACGAAGCCACGGTAACCAGAATTGTGATCCCGACCACGGCTGCCACGACGCGGGGCCGGAACATCTGACGCGTGGCAACGCCGCACGCGCCGGCGAGATTGCGCAGCTTGTTGGGGGTTTTGCCGGTGGCGGGAGCCGTCACGGCTGCTAAGCCTACGGGGAGCAAATGAATAGCCCGCTTTCCGTGGCCGGTGTTTCGTCACACCGCCGCCCCGCTGGGGCATACCAGGTATTCGCAATCAATTAGCCTTATTTGTTAAGTCGCAACCCCGAAGCAGCCCGAAGCAACCCCGAAGCAACAAGGCCGTTGCTGCGAAAACAGGAGCAGTCGGTGTCCATTGATGTACCCGAGCTCGCCGAACTGGAACAGGTTCGCGGGCGATGGCGCAGTGCGGTTGCCGGTGTGCTTGCCAAGAGCACCCGGAAGGAAGTCACCGAGTTAGGGGACGAACCTGAGCACCTGTTGGACGCCCCCACCTACGACGGGTTCGCCATCAGGCCGCTGTACACCGCGTTCGACGAGCTGCCGGAGCCGCCGCTGCCGGGTGAATGGCCCTACCTGCGCGGCGGCCCAATAAACCCTGCGTTGCGTGACGTCAAATCCGGCTGGAAGGTCACCGAGATCTTTCCATCCGCCGGGGCTTCGGCCGGTGAGGCGAACGCATCGGTGCTGGCCGCACTCGGCGAAGGGGTCAGTGCGCTGCAGGTCCGGGTCGGCGAGTCCGGCGTCGCACCGGAAGAGATAGACGCGCTGCTCGACGGTGTGCACCTGAGCATGGCGCCGGTGATCCTCGATGCGGGTGCCGACTACCCCGCGGCCTGTGACGCCATGCTGGCGCTGGCGGCCCGGGTGGACTCCGACCAGCGCGCCACACTGTCGATAGACCTGGGTGCCGACCCGCTGACCGCGGCGCTGAGCGATCGTCCCGCTCCCGCGATCGAGGCTGTCGTCGCGGTCGCCGCACGGGTGGCCGGCGATCGCGGCGTGCGAGCCATCACCGTCGACGGTCCCGCCTTTCACAACCTGGGCGCCAATGCGACGTGGGAGCTTGCCGGCAGCGTCGCGGCCGCGGTGGCCTACCTTCGGGTGCTGACGGACTCCGGGATCCCGGTCGGTCGGGCCGTGCGGCAAATCAGTTTCCGGCTGGCCGCCGACGACGACCAGTTCATGACGCTGGCCAAGATGCGGGCCGTGCGTCAGCTGTGGGCGCGGGTGGCCGAGGTCGTCGGTGACCCGGAGGGTGGCGGCGCCGTGGTGCATGCGGAGACGTCGCTGCCGATGATGACCCAGCGCGATCCCTGGGTGAACATGCTGCGCAGCACGCTGGCCGCCTTCGGCGCCGGCGTCGGCGGCGCCGACACCGTGCTGGTCTTCCCGTTCGATATCGCCATCCCGGGCGGCTTTCCCGGCACGGCGAGAAGCTTCGCGCGCCGGATCGCCCGCAACACCCAGCTGCTACTCCTGGAGGAGTCACACGTCGGACGGGTGCTGGATCCCGCCGGCGGGTCGTGGTTCGTCGAGGACCTCACCGAACAGCTGTCGCAGCAGGCTTGGCAGCATTTCCAGGCAATCGAGGCCCGCGGGGGCTTTGTCGATGCCCGTGACTTCATCGCCGTCCAGATCGCCGACATATCCGCGAAACGCGCCGACGACATCGCGCACCGCCGCATCGCGATCACCGGTGTCAACGAGTTCCCCAATCTTACCGAACCCGCACTGCCGCAGAGTGACTCGCAATATTCCGTCGGGAATCTGCTGCGCTACGCCGCCGCGTTCGAAGCGCTGCGCGACCGGTCGGATGCCTTTCTGTCGCGCACCGGCGAACGCCCGCGGGCGCTGTTGCTGCCGTTGGGCCCGCTGGCCGAGAACAATATTCGGGCTACGTTCGCCTCGAATCTGCTGGCCTCGGGCGGCATCGAGGCGATGAACCCCGGAGAGGTCGATGCCGGCGGTGTCGCGCAGGCGTTTTCGGCTGCTGGGTCGCCGAGCGTGGCGGTGATCTGCGGCACCGACAAGCGCTACCAGGACGAGGCCGGTGGAGTTGGTGCCATCGTGGCGGCGGCGCGAAGCGCCGGCATATCGCGGGTGTACCTGGCGGGACCCGAAAAAGCGATGGGCGACGCCACGGACCCTGCGGATCGGCCCGACGAGTACCTGACAGCGAAAATCGATGCGGTCGAAGCGCTCTCGAAGCTGCTCACCCGGTTGGGAGCCTAGCCATCATGACGACCACCGCCCCCGCGATCGGCAGCTTCTCCGACATCCCGCTGCACGGCGAGCGCACCGTGCCGCCGCCCTCCGAAGCCGCAGTGGAAAAGCATGTGGCCGCGGCCGCGTCGGCCCACTGGTACACGCCCGATCAGCTGCTGTGGCATACGCCGGAAGGCATTGACGTCAAACCCGTCTACATCGCGGCCGACCGTGCCGCCGCCGAGGCCGACGGTTACCCGCTGAACAGCTTCCCCGGCGAGCCGCCGTTCGTGCGCGGACCCTACCCGACAATGTATGTCAACCAGCCGTGGACAATCCGCCAGTACGCCGGGTTCTCCACCGCCGCGGACTCCAACGCGTTCTACCGCCGCAACCTGGCCGCCGGTCAGAAGGGCTTGTCCGTGGCCTTCGATCTGGCCACCCACCGCGGCTACGACTCCGACCATCCCCGCGTCCAGGGTGACGTCGGAATGGCCGGTGTGGCAATTGATTCCATCCTGGATATGCGCCAGCTGTTCGACGGGATCGACCTGTCAGCGGTGTCGGTGTCGATGACGATGAACGGTGCCGTGCTGCCGATCCTGGCCCTGTACGTGGTGGCCGCCGAGGAGCAGGGGGTGCCGCCGGAGAAATTGGCCGGCACCATCCAGAACGACATCCTCAAAGAATTCATGGTGCGCAACACCTACATCTACCCGCCGAAGCCGTCGATGCGCATCATCTCCGACATCTTCGCCTACACCAGCGCCAAGATGCCGAAGTTCAACTCCATCTCGATCTCCGGCTACCACATCCAAGAGGCCGGTGCCACAGCGGATTTGGAGCTGGCCTACACACTGGCCGACGGCGTCGACTACATCAAGGCGGGCTTGGACGCCGAGCTGGACATCGACAAGTTCGCGCCCCGGCTGTCCTTCTTCTGGGGCATCGGGATGAACTTCTTCATGGAAATCGCCAAACTGCGGGCAGGCCGGTTGCTATGGAGCGAACTGGTCGCCCAGTTCAAGCCCAAGAGCGCCAAATCGCTTTCCCTGCGCACACATTCGCAGACATCAGGCTGGTCGCTGACGGCGCAGGACCCCTTCAACAACGTCGCCCGCACCTGCATCGAGGCGATGGCCGCGACCCAGGGCCACACCCAGTCGCTGCACACCAATGCGCTGGACGAGGCGCTGGCGCTGCCCACCGACTTTTCCGCCCGCATCGCGCGCAACACCCAGCTGGTGCTGCAGCAGGAGTCGGGAACCACGCGGCCGATCGACCCCTGGGGCGGCTCCTATTATGTGGAGTGGCTGACCCATCACCTCGCCCAACGGGCCCGCGCCCACATCGCCGAGGTGGCCGAGCGCGGCGGCATGGCTGCGGCCATCGGCGACGGCATCCCCAAGCTGCGCATCGAGGAGGCGGCCGCGCGCACCCAGGCCCGCATCGACTCCGGCCAGCAGCCCGTGGTCGGGATCAACAAGTACCAGGTCGACGAGGACCAAGAGATCGAGGTGCTCAAGGTCGAGAACAGCCGGGTCCGCGCCGAGCAGCTGGCCAAATTGCAAGAGCTGCGGGCAAATCGGGACCAGTCGGCGGTCGATGCCGCGCTGGCCGAGCTGTCTCGTGCCGCCGCCGCCCAAAGCCCGGCCGGCCGGGCTGATCCCGCCGGGCTGGGCAATAATCTGCTTGCGTTGGCCATCGACGCGGCACGGGCGAAGGCCACCGTCGGCGAGATCTCCGACGCGCTGGAACGGGTGTACGGGCGCCACCAGGCGGAGATCCGTACCATCGCCGGGGTCTACCGTGACGAAGCCGGAAAGGCCACCAACATGGCAAGCGCCAGCGAACTAGTCGAGAAGTTCGCCGAGGCCGACGGCCGCCGGCCCAGGATTCTGGTGGCCAAGATGGGTCAGGACGGCCACGACCGCGGTCAGAAGGTGATCGCGACGGCGTTCGCCGATATCGGATTCGACGTCGACGTCGGGTCGCTGTTCTCCACGCCCGAGGAGGTGGCCCGGCAGGCCGCCGACAACGACGTGCACGTGGTCGGGGTGTCCTCGCTGGCCGCCGGGCACCTGACGCTGGTGCCGGCACTTCGCGACGCGCTGGCCGCCGTGGGCCGCCCCGACATCATGATCGTGGTCGGCGGCGTCATCCCGCCCGGTGACTTCGACGAGCTCTACGCCGCGGGGGCCACCGCCATCTTCCCGCCCGGGACGGTGATCGCCGACGCCGCGATCGGCCTGCTGAACAAGCTCGCCGAGCGGCTGGGTTACGACCTCACCTAGATGGCACGGGACGCTCCCAACAAGGCTGACGACCTCGTCGACGGGTTAGCTGCTGCTGTCCGCAGCGGCGATCGCGCGGCGCTGCCGCGGGCCATCACGCTGGTGGAGTCCACCCGCGCGGATCATCGCGAGCAGGCCCAGCAGCTGCTGCTGGAGTTGCTGCCGGACTCTGGAGACGCCCATCGGGTAGGGATCACCGGCGTCCCCGGAGTGGGAAAGTCCACCGCCATCGAGGCGCTCGGCATGCATCTCATCGAGCGGGGGCACCGGGTGGCGGTACTGGCGGTCGACCCGTCGTCGACCCGTACCGGCGGGTCGATTCTGGGTGACAAGACCCGGATGGCGCGGCTGGCGGCGCACCCGGACGCCTACATCCGGCCGTCCCCAACCTCGGGAACTTTGGGCGGCGTGGCAAAGGCCACCCGGGAAACGGTTGTCTTGTTGGAGGCAGCGGGATTTGACGTAATCCTGATCGAAACCGTCGGGGTCGGCCAGTCCGAGGTGGCGGTGTCCAACATGGTCGACACCTTCGTTTTGCTGACCCTGGCGCGCGCCGGCGATGAGCTGCAGGGCATCAAAAAAGGCGTGCTCGAATTGGCCGACATCGCGGTGGTCAACAAGGCCGACGGCGACCACCTGCGCGATGCGCGGTCGGCCGCACGGGAGCTCTCATCGGTGATCAGATTGATCTATCCCCGCGAAACACTTTGGCGGCCACCGGTTCTCACCATGAGCGCGGTGGAGGGGACCGGGCTACCGGAGCTGTGGGAAACCATTGAGCGCCATCGCCAGGTGCTGACCGAGGCCGGGGAGTTCGAAGCACGCCGGCGCGACCAGCAGGTTGACTGGACCTGGCAGATGGTTCGCGACGCGGTGCTGGACCGGGTGCTGTCCAACCCCGCGGTGCGCACGATCCGCGCCGACGTGGAGCGCCAAGTCAAAGCGGGCGAGCTGACTCCCGCAATGGCCGCCCAGCAAATTTTGAGGGCAGCGTCAGTTTAACGGAAAGGTAACTTAATTGTCGTTTGTGCAACAAGCGCCTCGATTCGACGTTAAATTCGAAAGCGTGAAGGCAGAGACCTGGGTCGATCTCCGCGCGGTCCCTTCCCACGATGCCCTTGACGCAGGCCATCGTGTGTCCGGCGCGGCGGACCCAAACTTTAGTTGCGTCGTTCGTGCCTTTGCCAGCATGTTCCCCGCGCGCCGGTTCGGCGGCGGGGCGCTGGCGGTATACGTCGACGGCCAACCCGCCGTGGACGTGTGGCGGGGCTGGTCGGACCGGGCCGGCCGGGTGCCGTGGTCGGCGGACACGGCGCCGATGGTGTTCTCGGCAACTAAGGGCATGGCCGCCACGGTCATCCACCGGCTGGCCGACCGAGGGCTGATCGATTACGAGGCGCCGGTTGCCGAGTACTGGCCGCAGTTCGGTGCCAAGGGCAAGTCCCACCTCACCGTTCGTCAGGTGATGACACACCACGCCGGCCTGTCGGGCCTGCGGGGAGCCAAGATGGAAGACCTGCTGGACCACGTCGTGATGGAAGAACGACTGGCCGCAGCGCCTCCGGGGCGCCTGCTGGGCAAACCGGCCTACCACGCGCTGACGTTCGGCTGGCTGATGTCCGGCCTGGCCCGGGCCGTGACCGGGAAAGGTATGCGCGCGCTGATCCGCGAGGAGCTCGCCGAGCCATTGGGCACCGACGGCATGCATCTGGGCCGCCCGCCCGCCGGATCACCGACGCGGGTCGCCGAGATCATCATGCCGCAGAACATCGTCGCCAACCCGGTCCTCAGCTGTGCGGCGCGCAGGATCGCCAATCAGCTGTCCGGTGGATTCCGCTCGATGTACTTCCCGGGCGTGATCGACGCCGTCCTAGGTGATATTCCGATGCTGGACGCCGAGATGCCGGCGGCCAACGGGATAGTGACAGCCCGTGGGCTGGCACGGATGTACGGAGCGATCGCCAACGGCGGCGAGATCGACGGCACTCGCTTCCTGTCACGCGGGATCGTCGCCGGTCTGACCGGGCGACGGAGCTTGCAGCCGGATCGGAACTTGTTCGTCCCATTGGCTTTCCACCTGGGCTACCACAGCTTGCCCATCGGGAACGTGATGCCAGGCTTCGGTCATGTGGGGTTGGGCGGTTCGGTCGGCTGGACCGACCCCGCGGACGGCGTGGCTTTCGCACTGGTGCACAACCGGCTGCTGTCACCGTTTGTCATGACTGATCATGCGGCGTTCGTCGGAATCTATGCGCTGATCAGGCAGGCCGCGGCAAGAGCACGCAAACGCGGCTTCCAGCCAGTCACCGAGTTCGGGGCGCCGTTTTCGGAGCCCGGAGCCGTCGCCGGCTGACCCGTCGCCGGGACTAGTCTTCCGGGGAGTCTTCCAGGCGGAAGCCGACTTTCATTGTCACCTGGAAGTGGGCAACCGCTCCGTCGACCAGGTGCCCGCGAACCGACTCCACCTCGAACCAGTCGAGGGCGCGCATTGTCTGCGACGCGCGGGCCAGACCGTTGCGGATCGCCGCGTCGATTCCGTCGGGTGAGGTTCCGACAATCTCGATCACGCGGTAGGTG
>CAWFDM010000022.1:0-216806 GCA_963814505.1 uncultured Actinomycetota bacterium | reverse complement strand
CTTTATGTGTAGGAGTTTGATATGCGAAGCAGACTCAACACAACGCGGTGAAAGCTCGCCGTATTCTGATCTTCCTTCCCATAAATGTAGGCGGTTTTGGCAAGTGTGACGCGTCAACTGCCAGGCGCACGTGAACTACAAAGAATCGAGCCAAGCCAGCAGATCGGCATCGCGTTTCCATCGGGGGCGCTTGCCGTTCCGCAATCTTGGGTCAGCCTTCTCCAGTGCTTTCCGCTGGGTCTCGATGTTTGCTTCAGCGTAGAGGTTCGTCGTGTCAAGATGAGCATGGCCCAGCCAACTTCGGATGACTGTAACGTCGACGCCGGCCGCAACCAGGTGAACTGCAATTGTGTGCCTAAAGGTGTGGGGCGTGACCTTCTTTCGCGAGAGTGAGGGTTGTGTCATGGCTGCGGCTTTTACGTAGTTCCGCAAGCGGAATCGGAAGCCTGAAGCAGTTAGTCCGGCACCATACCGGTTCCGAAAAAGATGCTCTTCAGAACCGTGCGACTGCCTTTTTACGAAGGCTGCCACGAGGCGCGCTGTTTCAGGCCAGAGGGGCGCAATCCTTTCCTTTCGTCCTTTTCCCAGCAGCCGAACGTGGGTAGGTGATGCCAGGTGGAAGTCTTCAGGCCGGAGATTCAATGCCTCTTGGATGCGAGCACCGGTGTTGTACAAGAGCGAAAGCAATAGGTGATCTCTCTGGCCCTCGAGCGTGGACCGATCTGTCTGTGCGATGATTGCAACCACTTCGGATTCCTCCAAGTAGACCATCGATCGCCGGGATGCGCGCTTGAACGGTATGCGAAGAATCTCATGGCATTGCTGCGCGGCCGTAGGCTCATGTTCTGCGACGAAAGAAAAGAAGCTTCGCAGGGCTGCCAGCCGGCAGTTCCTCGTCGTAACGCTCGCATGCCGATCACGTTCGATGTGCTGCAAAAAAGTGAGAACCCCGTCTTCCGTCATGTCTTCCAGTTGCAGTTTTGCTACCTGCTTGCCCCGCCGCTTTGCCGTGAACCGCAGAAAGAGTCTCCATGCGTCACGATACGCGTGAATGGTCTTCGGGGATGCACTCCGTTGCTCCCCCAGCCACTCAAGAAAGAATCTGTGGAGAAGTAGTGCTAAGGAAGGACAGGTCAACTTCAACATTAGGCGCCTCCTAGAATAGCCTTTACCACATCGGCGCGTGACAATCGAAGGCGGGCACTCGCGTGCTGAAGCAATTCCTGTGTGATCGTGAGGTAGACGAGCGTTGAATGAATGTCGCGGTGCCCGAGGTATGTGGCAAGGTAAGGCAGTCGGCTCTGTGGATTGACTCCTTGACGGTACCACTCAGTCATTCGGTGAACGACAAACGTGTGACGTAAATCGTGAACGCGGGGTCCACCACGACCGGTGTGCGTGTTGAGTCCGGCTCGGCGAATAACAGCGCTGAGTAAATCTCTCGTGGTCACGTAGCTGTAAGGTCTCCTTTTGTTCCAGAACAGCGGGGCCTCTGGAGTTGCAGGGAAGCCCGCTGTAAGGCGTGCCTTGAAGTAATTCTTCAGTACAGACAGTGGGCTTGCAGCGAGAGGAAGTCGGCGTGACTTGAAGAACTTCGTGTCGTGAACCTCAATCGTTCCCGTATCGAAATCTACATCTCCACATCGAAGACCACCGATCTCTCTCACACGAAGCCCCGCACAGTAGGCAAGGACCAGCATCGTATACACCGTCATTGGACGTAACGGCGCGCAGGGTGACGGGAGCTTCAGCGCTGCTTCAAGCAGTTGGAGAATCTGCGCCGTGCTGTAGATATAGGGTCGGCATCGCTGGCGCGATCTCTCCCGCGCTAGGACACGGTCCAGCTTCGGTAGCTCGATGGCACTTTCAGTTCGGTTAAGAGCCTTAGCCAGAACCCTGCCGAGGTGAATGCGCTGCAATTTACCCGCCGCCGACGGCGCAACGGCTGTGTATTCGTGCACCAACGTTGAAAGCGACTCGTTCTCTGCACCAGGACGTTGTTGCAGGAAGCGGTCGAACTGCAAGAACCGATATTCATGGCTGTATCGGAAGCCGAGCGTGCGCATGCGTGCGACATGGTCACGCATCGCCGCTCCCAAGTGGCTGCCATAACGTGGCAGCGGCCGCAGTGCCTCCAACGTTTCTGTGGGACTGGAGCTAAGCAGCGCCCTGGCGATAGGTGCGGTCAACCGGCATCCAAATCTTCGACGTAGCTCTGCGAACGGGTTGTCCGCAACAGCTTTTCGGGTGACAAGCCAGTCGAGAAAGCGATCGATCCATTGAGCGTTCACCAGCGCTGTTTGCACACAAGTCTGCGCGCTTCGTGCACGTATCCAGGTCTGAACTGCCTCCTGATCGAATGTCGAGTTGTGGCTGACGAAGATCTGGAACCAGCGGATCACCCTGCGATACGCCTGCTGTTTGGTAGATGGTGGCAGCTGTCGAATATATTCATTCAGAAGTGCTTCATCCTTATCTGGCCAGGCCCGCATCAGAATCCTTTCTGGGCACTTCCAGGCTAATCATTCGCAGATCTTCCGTTTCCAGCTTCAAGTACACGCGTGTAGACGAAGTGGATGTATGCCCGAGAAGGTCAGAGATGGACTTCAGCGGAACCGAGGCGCGAAGCAGGCTTATAGCGCGAGCATAACGGAACGCATGTGGTCCATGCCGTCCCTTCACCTCGATCCCAGCCTCTTTCAAGCGAGCGAGGATGACATAGTTCAGCGGACTGGTACCTGAAAATGGGCGGAATGGAGCGCGGCTCCTTAAGAACACCTGCCGGAACGCGGTTTTCGGCCGACCGTGCTTCAGATACTTGATGAGAGCGTCCCCTACGGGGCGTACCAGCGGAAGGAATGATTCAGCGTGAGTTTTCGATCTGCGTACCCGCAGCCTCTCCTCTTTCCAGCCAATGTCTTGCAAGGACAGCCAGACCACCTCGCCAGCGCGCAACCCATACGTCGCCAACATCAGGAGCATGGCGTAATCTCGCAATCCCTTGGGACTTCGATCGCTACGTGTGCAATCGAGCACGGCTTTTATTTGTTCTTCAGTAAGTGCGCGTGGAATTTCCGCGTCGCCATACAGAATGGGACCTGATACGAAGCCAGAGAGATCTGCGCGGATTCGATTTGACGCGTGCAGATAGCGCAAGAAGCTCCTCAAGCATTGGCATACTCCGTGCCGCGTGGCACGCCGCAGCCCTGACATCCGCCATGAAAAGTAAGCATCAACGTCGGCGACGTTCAGTAGGGTAAGAGACTCGGGACTCGCGCGATCCTCAAGCCAATGTAGAAATATCCGTGCAGCTCGGCTGTTTTTGCAGAGCGTTTCCGGAGACAGACCGTACACATCTGTAAGCCACCGTCCATAGCCTTCAAGCAGCTTTTGTTGGAATCGCTCTGACTCGGTCAATGGGTGTTCATCCGGCGGCCACTGCCCCTGAATTATTCGCAGCAACCGATGAACTGCAGCGGTGTATCGGGTCCGCCATTGGTCGATATCGCGAGGCTGATGGCCATGTCTTGTGCAGTACTCCCGCAGCCTGGATCTTAAAAAGCCCTCAACATCGGATACACAGGCTACTTGCGGCGATATGTTGAGTTGCGCAAGATACGCCAGAAAGTGCCGCTGGGCTGCAAGGTACCTGCCGATGACACGCACGTGGTAGCCGCTCTCATGCAATACATGTTTGCACTCAAGCAACGCGGGTATTTCTTCTGATCGCTGATTGAACCTGGCCTCCGAGACACGAGCCGGCGGTGGGTTTGGCGTGCTGTGTTCTTCCATGCGATGGGGAAACCCGAAACGCAGGAAAATTATGCTGAGGAAATCTTGGTTGAATTTCCAGCCCGAAGATACGATGCGACATACTGCTGCTCATAATTCTGTGCTTCGCATAAAGTCGATTATGCTCAGCTCACCATAAGCGGGAGCCTTTGTGCAGGTTCTCGCCGACGATCTCTGCCAGCCGACCGAAAGTCTTCACGGCAAACCACTCCGTGTGTTCTTGCAGTTCGCCGCCCTTGTCCTTCCATCGTTCCGTGGTGGCGACGGAGAACTGCGCGATGGCCGTCCCCTGTTGGCTGTACTTCACCTCAGGATC
Organism: uncultured Actinomycetota bacterium; assembly: GCA_963814505.1. Classification (GTDB taxonomy): domain Bacteria; phylum Actinomycetota; class Actinomycetes; order Mycobacteriales; family Mycobacteriaceae; genus Mycobacterium. The sequence continues at coordinate 212,698 of CAWFDM010000022.1, read as the reverse complement.
ACGGCCGAGATTTCCGATCAACATTACTTTCTGCATCGTGTTGTTGCTCCTTTCTTTCTCTCTCTCGTGCTTGCCCGCTACGAACACCCGCTTGTACCTCCGCACGTCATGCAGCGGTAGCAGGTTCCGCTCCGCACCATCAGCGAACCGCAGATGTTGCAGGCGGGCGCATCTCCCATCTGGATAAGTTCTCCGAGCGCTCCAACCGGATCCGTACCATTGGCATCCATCGCTGGCTGAATGGGCATCGGAAGGGCTTTGAACAATTCGCCCTGGTCACCCGTCAAGAACCTGAGTTCGAGCCACCGCGCGATGTAGTCCATAAGCGACTTGGCGTAGCCGATCTTTGGATTTCCGGACCAACCGCTGGGCTCGAAGCGCATGTGGCTGAGTTTTTCGCAAAGCACGCTCAATGGCACGCCGTGCTGCAGGGCAAGCGAGACCACCGTTGCGAAGGCATCCATCAGCCCGGAGATGGTCGAGCCCTGCTTCGCCATGGTGATGAAGATCTCTCCTGGCAGGCCATCCTCGTAAACTCCGACCGTGAGATATCCCTCCTGCCCGGCGATGGAGAAGTGATGGGTGAGTGCCCGCCGCTCGTCCGGCAAGTGCCGCCGAACCGCGCGCGTGGGTTCGGAACGCTCTGAACCTGCGCTCTCGTTCACCGCGACTTCACTTTCGTCAATCGGGGTTATCCGATTTGTCGCTGCCATATCGAACCTCATTTCCCGCGAGTTGGGGTGGAACATGCTCTGGCCGGCAATCCCCATTGGACCTGCGATTGAAGGCATAAATCATCAGTGGAGTGCCGGTCGCTGCGGCAAGGAATGCACCGCCCGGGTTCATGTGCAGGCCGCCTCCGATCGTTACGAACAAAAACACAAACAGACAGAAAACCAGCGCGTAGTTCTTGACCTTGCTATGCATCGCTATTCACTCCTTCCGTTCAGCCATGTCAGGCTGTGACACTTTCCGCGGCGCACGTCTGTTCCTCTTTCTTCTGCGGCGGTCTGACAAAGTGGCAATGGAAACAGCCATCGCAATTCACCGCCTTGGTGATGGCGCGAACCGCCGGGCGAAATCGCTTCGGTATCCTGACTTCCTCCCCGGCGAGCGAATAAAACGCCGGCAAAACCGTGCCGGCTTTGTCCTTGTCCTTTCCCGACAAATCCAGTTCCAGCCGTCCATGAATTCCCCGAAACAGGACTTTTGTCTCCAGTGGAGGTCGCTTTCCATCGTTGGTCGCACCCGGACGATGCTGCGTAATCAGCAGTTCGTAGGTCCGTCCCTTGCGCAGCATCTCCACTCGCACCAGTACCGGCGCCACCACGACTGCATGTAAGCCATTTACTCCGATGGCCTCCACCGGATGGAGCCACTCGATTGGCTGCCCGTCTGCTTGGGTAAAGGTGACGTATCGCCCAAGTCTCCAGCCGCGCCGCCCGACTCCAACCCGCGCACAACATAGCGTTTCGCAAGGTGCTGGTGTTCCAGGCTTACCGGCGAATGGGCGAAGATGCCTCGTTCTTTCAACACCCGCAGCGCCTGTCGCGATAGCCTCAGCCCCAGTGCATCTGAAAATCGCTTCTGCTTCATGACAACAACACTCTCCTTGTCTCAGGCGGAATGCCGTACGCGAATCGGGCAGCCGAGGGCAGCCCGAATCATCTCCTTGGTGCAGCCAGCCCAGCATTTGTAAAAGCGGGGATCGTCGATCAGGATGGCCAGGTTGTCGCCGCTCCGGTCGTGTCCACAGTCCGCGCAAGAGGGACAGCGTGCGACGTAATTCCGGCCGACCTTCCGCACGGTACCCACGTGTTCCAAAATGCGGAATTCTGATCGTCCGTTCCCAGTTTTTCGTAGCGTTGAAGTGACCCTCTCCGGACGCGGCGAGAAATCCGGCTCAGGCCTTTCCTTGCCAGCGATGAACCTCCGCAGTTCTTCCTCAGTGACTTTTCGCAGTCGGTTGAGGTATGCGATCTGGTCCTCCAGCGTGTAATCGGCGCCGTAAAACCAAAATCGGCGATTGGCGCCTCGGTGGATTCCCAGGGGTCCGCGAATGGCGTTGCCAAACTCTCCGGCGCCGATGGCGTCGTGCTTCGGAAACACCTCGATGCCGTCCGCCAGGCCCGAGCCCTTCACCGGCACTCCCAACCTCAGAGCAAGATCATGGATGTAGATTCGGCACTCCTTGGCCAGCAAAGGCGTTGCCAGGAAGATCCAAAGATGCCCACCGCGCTTGCTCATTTCCAGCGCCGGCTCCACCCTGTCCTGTGTCAGGTGGTACTGCAGCTTCAGCAAGTCCTCCATGGAGTTCTTGTAGTCGGCGTCGATGGCGACCCATTTACAGCGCTGGGTCGAGGGGTTGATGGCATACAGGCCGACCGTGATCTTGCCTTCCAGGTGCTGGCGGATGGTTTCCTCGGTCAGCATCAGGGGTATGTCTGTCCCTTTCTTGCTTGGCCGGAAGTAGTAGTGCCGCCCCGTTTCCGGGTGCGGCCGCAGGGACTGCATCGTGTAGGCGCGGCGGTTCACGAACAGCCTTTGGTAATCCTCGACGACCTGCCGGGTTGCCGTGATTGTCGTTGCCATTTACTCGTCACCTCCTTCTGGCAAATTCGCGAATCCGGGGCTCGTGTTCGCCATTTCCCCACACGGTTTTCGGATGTGGGTGTCGTTAGATAACCCGGAATATTTTTTCTGTCAAACGGCCGTCTCAGGCCGCATTCCGGGCATTACCACCCACCGCAAACCGGAGCGCCAAAGTCCTGGCCGCTCAATGAGATCGAGGAAGTTACAGTCCTTCAGGAGCATTTCGAGCTGGCTTACGCTGTACCCGCCGAATTGTTCGTCCTCGAAGTCCACGGCGTACCAGGTTCCTTTCTTGCGGTCCAGGACATAGACCGCCCCAGAATCCGGGTCTCCGGGCACGAGCAAGAACAGCAGGACCGACGCCGGCAACTCGATCCAACGAACGATCTCGACGTTTTCGGCAACCTTTATCAGTGTGGCTATCGCTGTCTGCAGATCGACGCCGGGGTCGAGCTGCACAACGGGTTCAACCATCATTTGTCCAAACATTGCAGTGATCCTTTCCGGGCAGTCCGCCCAATTCGTGTTGTGTTGAAAGCCAAGACGGGACCGATGACGCACACGTCAGTTGGCGGAGGAGGGGCAAGTGCGTTAAGTGTCTTGTTTTGTTGGCAGTACTAGGGTTGAGAGTGGGGTGAGAGCAGAAAGAAGATCGCTAAGCAGGACGATCGTCTATATAAAGGATGCAAACGCAGACGGAAGCCTAATCCGACACTTCCCGCATGAGCATTTCCCGCTAGAGCGCCTGTCCGGTTTGCCGACAGACCAGGCAAGTGGATGCGTAAACGCTGCGGCGTTACTCGCGGGTAATGTACCTAGCGAGTGGTCGCGTGCTGGGCGATCGGCCCGTAGGCCATGGTTAGACGATTCTGCCTGGCAAAACGACTCGCCCCGAATATCTGGGCGATCACATCACCCACGTGACGTTCGCAACGCCGCGGCAAGTGCCGATGCCAGCTCCGTTCGTGCATCGGGCCGGTCTTGTCGATCTCATTCACGATCGCTTTACAAGGCGGTGAACAAGGCCGATTGCCCTTGGAGTCCAGCGGATGGCAAGCAGGCGAAAGCGCTTCTCGCCTCCCTGGACCCGAAGGACTGGACGATCGAAAAGCTGGATCGATGCGTCCAATTCAAGCTCCTATCGTTTGATCGGCCCGCGAGCGAAGCTCCTCACCGATGGCTCCCGCAGCTTCCGACGTACTACGAAGCTCCGCTCACTCAATTCGGGCGACCAACTTCGCGAAACCCGATCGCTGGCTCGCGAAGATGGAGCGAGAAGCGACGATCGAGTTGTCAAACTCGACGGCTACGTGCTCACGGACGTTCAAGCCGGATCCCGTCGTGCAGGCCTTCGTCGAATCCCTCCCGTGCGATCCCTGGAGCTTGATCCTGGACGTCCTCGCGAAACGAGTTAATCTCCAGTCGTTGGACACCTGGCTTAAGCCGGACTCGGTTCTACGGCGTTGACGGAAAGATGCTCGTTGTTCGCGTCCCGAACCCAGACTTCACACATATCACCGACAAATGGGGCGAGCTCATCTCAGAAGTGATCGAGGAGCTCCGCTTCCCGTTCGATGCGATCGAACTAGAGGCCAACGGATGACGATACCGAGCAAAGAAAACCATTGCGCCGCCTCCGTTCCGCCTGATGTCGGGAGCGTCTACCGCGTCACGAACTACCACCCTGGAGATTCGTCGCGACTTGCGTCGAGCAGCTCTTCCAAACCGCGCGGTATCGTGAACGCGCCGCTCGCGTCCGTCCTAAACGTGGGAGCGGAGATTGAGATCGCGTACAGCTCACCCGCCCAAATCATGCAGGTCACGACATGAAGACGGTTCCATTGCGGCAGGCTCGTGCAGATCCGTTGCGCGACCTGCAACAAAATCCAGCAGCCAAACTCGCACAGCGAGATCGAAACCTTCGCCCGCGCCCATTGGTTTTCATTCGGGATACACTTTGCTAATCGAGGTGCGGAACCGCCGGAGCTCGGGTAGAAACTGGTTGAGGTCCAGACAGGAAGACTGAGACAGCCTTGTTACTGACCGTAAAGATCCGTGTATGGCCCTGTATGGTCAGAAACTAGGTGTATTCTATCCTTCATCATGCTGAAAGAATTGTGGAAGTCGCTGCTCGACAGTCGGAAGCAAGAAATAACCAGTCTCGATTTGCAGTCTGAGCCCCGATCCGCCGACGCCAAACCGACCGCACCGACGCTCGCGCCTCCGCCGGCAGTGTCGAAGCCAACCGCACCGAGCACCATTCTTGAAAGTGAACGCTATAGGCACCAGGGGCAATGGAAGACAGCATACGTTTCCAATACTGGCGTAATCGGTGCTGCAGACCTGAAAATGTGGTCGAAGGCCAATGGGCGCAAGAGGAGTCGATTTACTTATAGAAGCCGACCCAGCCGGTTATTTGAAGTTCACTCAATGGCGGATTAGCGAAGTGCCCTCTCGAAGACCTTGTGAACTCAGCACTGTTCAGAAGCATGCGATTGTCAAGTACTTCAGCGGTTCCTATGAGTGGGAACTGCACTGGCAGAGGGCTCCCGAGTCCTTGAAGAAAGCTTTCGCCGAAAATACAGAGCCTTGCGGCGAACTACACGATTGGGACGGCTGCCTCTGCAAAGGTGTGGGGCGACACGGCCACACGAGTGGGGACCGGTCCAAGAACACGACTTCACTGGCCTGAGCGTGTTCGATGCCCGTGGCAAAGTAAAGAAACTTTCTGTTAAGACTTGCCACCCGTTGTAACAAGGAAGAAACGTGCGAAGCGAGTATGGCCAGAGGACGAAAAACGTTCGGTGGCACTTGCCGCATTGAGGAGCGGCAATAATCTGTCAGTAACCTTACCTCGGGTATCGAAACCGACGCTAGTAGTACGGATAGGCGAAGATGAGCATCCTATACAGGAAAGAAAGAATGCTTACGGAGAACGCATGGTTGAAGACATTGCGGAAGGAACCTCCGGGATTATCCAGACGGCACGTTACTCGTACGATGGCAACGACATAATTCAGCTTTGGAACCGCCGGTTTTCAGCTTTGGGACTCTAAGACGGGAGCTCTGAAGGAAACGATTGCTGCCCCTGCGATTACGGGTTACGGCGTGAGGCGGTCGCAAATCGACATCAGCCCCGACTGGCAGTCCTTTGTCTCGTACGGGCAAGAGCCGCGGTCAGGTACTCAGTACACAAATTACTGGTCTTCGCTCCATCGGCGCAGTTCACCGGACGCGCCAATCCCTCTCCCAGGCTGGACAACGGAAGACGGGCTGTCGGGAGCCCTCTTCTTGCCCGTTCCAGATCGCGTGCTTAGATGGGGATACAAGGGCGATCACACGCGGCTTGATCTCATAGCTACCGATAAGAATACGGTTATCGAAAGCCTACTGCTTCCAAAGGGCACAAACGTACGGCATATATCGCCTGAAGGATGCGCCTTTCTCGGGTGGCGCGAAGGTGTCATGGCTTTAGATTGTTCAAGAGATCAACTATCGCCGGTTAGTCAGCTCGATCTTGAGACGGCGGGGCCATTTGGAAGCGGGCATACTCACTTCGGCATGCTTACGACAGACAGGAGCTTATGGGTCGTATCGTCGCGATTCGAAGGCGAGATGACCGGCATCTGACAGAGGTGTTCTTTCGGCGTGGGACGCCGCAAGCAAGCAGAAAGTGTGGTCATTCGAGACGTCGAACTCTAACCGCCTATGGCGCCAAATCTCCTCAGTGAGCATTCACCCCAACGGTGAAACCGTTGCGGTCAGCGTAAGTGAGAGCGAGGCCATCGTAGGTAAGTTGAGCAGGTATGCCACTTGTGTGATGCTTATCAACATCCGAAACGGAACACCTCAGGAGTATTTCAAGGCGCATCGCAATTGGTGCGTGGCGCACTACTCAGCGGATGGGGCGCACATCCTGACGGTTTCTGGTTCAGGGGGAGAATGCGCGATGAAGCTCTGGGCGATGTGAGCGATTTCAGGTAAGTTCATCAGGTCGTCCGCGCTGAATCGGAACTCCTCCTCCCGCTGCCTCTTCGACAATACTGAAACACACGCATCTTTCAATCGGTTTCCGGTTGGGCCATGATCGGATCGAGGAACTTCGGTGAATTCTCTATCGATCTCGACATCTCCGGAGCGACGAGGCTCACGAACGCGCTGACGAAGCAAGTCCCGTTTGCTATGGCGAAGGTTCTCACGCAGACGGCGATCCAGGCGCAGACGGATATCGTCTAGGCGATGACACAAGTCTTCGATCGCCCGCCCCCTTTCACGCTCAATTCGACTTACGTCTCTCCGGCGACGAAAGATCGGCTCGAAGCGACGGTCAAGCTCAAAGACGAATCCGCGAAGGGATTACCAGCGACGAAGTACCTCTCGCCGGAGTCTTCGGCGGGAACCGTAACGCGAAGCGATCCGAGATTGCGCTTCGTCGCTCGGTCAATCTCGACATTGGGATCGTTTATCGTTCCTGGCGAGGCGGTGAAGCTCGATCGGTACGGAAATATCACGGCGGGAATGATGCCGATTCTCTCCGCTGTTCGTTCTCACCCTGACAGCTATGCGAATACGACCTCGAAGTCGAGGCAACGAGCGATCGGCAGCGGGACGCATCTCATTACTTCGTCGGGAACTCGCCGACTGAAGCGCAACGTCGCGGAGTTTGGGAGCGGGACGGACGTCACCTTCGCCCGATATTGATCTTCATCCATACTCCTCCTCCGAAGTACCGTGAGCGGCTCCGCTTCTATGCGATTGCGAGTTGACGGCAAGGCTGTAATTAGATCAGATCGAATCGCATGACTAGCTCGCGGGTCCTTCCCGACGGGACGGGCGGTCAACGGCAATCACGTGCATCTGATGTGCATCCTTGGCCGAGCAGCCCTGTGTACACGGCGGTGCGGGGCGACCCCACAACTTTGACTCCCGTACCAGTTTCACCCTGCCAGTTGTCTTACATCGGGCCCATGCACAGCACACGGCGGTGCAGACTGACCACGCAGTTTGAATCTCAAACGAGTGTGCACCTTGCCACTCGTCTTGCACCAGCCCATGCACACGGTTCGGCAACAACCAGCGCGTAAGTAACAACAATTGGCAACGGATGTGCCACACCGATGCTGGTGGATCAGTCGCACAACACAGCGCCGCGCCGCTCGAACGATAGCCGTGTACATTCATCGCCCAAACCGAACCACTGCTGTGCGCACAACCCGCGCGTGTCGCCGCACCAGCTTGTGCAACTTGCGCGCGCACAGTTTCGCCCAACTGCCGCAACACCTAACCGGAACGAGCAACTCAGCATGTACAAGAACTGCGTCATCATGGCTGCACACAATGCATCGCAATAGCGCGCGCGAATGCCACAACTGTTCCGTCGTTTTATAGGCAAAACCTGCATGAATGGGGGAGTAGTCAAGCCGCATCTCATTGAGAATACGAATAGTTACGAGTACCCCCGAGCAGGCAATGAGCAGACAACAGGCAGGCAAAGGGTAGGCATACCGCTTAAACCCCGGTGCCAGAACCGCCAGACAGCTCAGCCAACGTCTGGTGCCTCGGGCCAAGTCCCATTTGTTCCAAGAGACTATTGAGTTGGTTCCGTCGCGTCGCCATTGTCGTTTGGGGCCAAAACTGGGGAAAGTTCGCGTGGGGCCGCGCCTTCATTGAGCAAGCAAAGTCTTGAGTGGAACATACCGTTTCGCCTTCCAACTGAAGGCTGGCATGTCGAGCAACTGCCGGTGCCAGTCTGTGACAAGCCCGAAATAGACACGCCGCTGAAGATCTCGGAAGGACCAGGACGCGAACCTCAGCAAATGCTCGTTGGCAGTCAAGTACAGGAAGTGAGCCACGTTTTCTTCCCGGCACATATCCTCCGCGATCTTGTCATATTTACTTCGAGACTTGGGCGTCCGTTCGTACTCCAACGCAAATGTCACCTCGCGGCTGCCGAGCCGCAACGTGACAACGGCGTCGTATTCTTTCCTGTAGGCCAGGTTTGTCAGTGCGTTCTCCGAGCGGATCTCTGCTTCCGGGATCCATCGTGCCAACAGCCCGGCTTTTGCCACTCGCAGTTCGATGTTGTTGAGTTCGACCGAGTGAATCACGCTCAGGTCTTCACCCTGGTTGCGATCCGCACTCAGCGAGAGCGAGAAGCGCTGCTCGATCTCTTCCAGAGTTACGGCGCCATGCGTCGTCAGCGCGTAGACGTACTCCGCTCCCAACGCGGGCACCGTCCGTCTGCTGACAAGGTCATGCTGAATGAGCCTTTGGGTTCTCCAGTTGAATGACCGGCGGCATTCGCTACAACCGCGTAGCTGCATGTATTCGAACAGTTGGCTGCGCGTGGCAAAGCGGGAGTGCGCAAGCTGCCGCAGTAAAGGATAATCATGTTCGCGGCCCAAGTGCAGACTGTCTTTCGGGTAGCGCACATCTCACCTCGCCGCCTTGGCGCAGTCCTGCAGGCGCAAGGTTGCAATCCATGGAGTTGAGCGCGGTTCCAGCACGAACGTTCCCAGCACGCTACGGATCCAGGCATGTGCCGGCATTAGCAACATGGCTTCCTGCCGTTGGCCGTCTTCGCTGAACGCCAGCAGCCAGGTGTCGTCGGACCGCCAGCCCTCCGAACCCATCAATAGTCTTCCAGTGACATCAGGCCGAGCGACAACCAGGAACAAGTCAGGCACCTCGCCGTGAGGAAGGAGTCGCCGGAACAGAAGTTTGTTCGCGCCATTCCAGACGCACATATCGGCACACTCGAAAACACGATTGATCATTCGGGAAGGAAAGTTAGGATCGAAGCCGCCGGCGCCGTTGAACTTTGCGTAGCCAAGAACTAGCGGGCGCTGTCGCACGTGGCCGTTCACCATCACACCGGTTGTGTTGAAGTAGGCTCCATGGGCAAACCGGTTCAGGTCATGTTCGTTCTTGCTGAATCGCCTGCGCCACACGCTGCCAAATCCTGTCACCGCGACCAGCACCGTTATGCACCCTTGAGTTGCCGGTTTTTCTTGCGCTCGACAACCAGTTGCTCTTGCAGGTCGTTGATATGCTTTATCAGGTTAGGGTCAGCACCGCTCAGATCAATCGGCTGCGAGCTCGCCAGGTTTCCGCCATTCTTCTTCAACAGAGCGTCCACTCGCAAGGACAACTCCACAATCACGTTGGACTTCTGCGTCAGCTGTTCCTGGAGAGCGGCGTTGTCCGTGTTTGCCACGTTAAGTTCGCCTGCGGTCTTTTGCAGTTGGGCGTTAAGTTGATCCGCGTCTGCAGTCGCCACCGGTAGCGTACTACCATGTTGGGCAGCTTCGATTGCGCGGTTGCAGCGTTCGATGTGCTGGTTGTATTTCTGGATCGCCTTCTCAGCGACATCCCGCGAGTAGAGATCGTGGTTGTACAGGTCCGTCATCATCTCCGCCGTGATCCACATGGCGCGACGGTGGTCGATCCATTGCTTGGTGTACAGCATGGCCATGATCAGCAGCGCAATCGTCGTGCCCAGGCTGTACTTGAAGTACGGGTTCCGCACGCTTGCGTCGAGGAACACCTGACGCCGTTCTTCGATCCACGCGCCGTAATCGAAATTGCTGGGATTGAACTGCTTGAGCAGGAACTCGTACCAGGTGTCACGACGCTGGTAAATCGGACGCGCCGGCGGAGCTTGACGTTGCCCCTGGGGCTGCGCCTGTCGTTGCCCACGTAACGCAACCGGAGATTGCGGCCGTTGCTGTGCGATGGCAGGACCGGCTGTGATCAGTCCCACCACTGCGAGTGTGACGATTGCGATCGTTCGCTTCATGGTCGTGTCCGCTCTCCTTATCCGCGACGGGCAAAACGGGTGGTTGCCGCCAGCTCGGGAGTTTTGAACCGCAGGTTCGCGCCAGTCGAGTCCTCCACGGATTCCAGCAGCCGCGGGTACAACTTCGGCTCGAAGTTCGGGAAGGTGACATCCTGCGGCGGACGGACGTGCAACAACTGGTGCAATGTGCCGCGCGTGTCATCCGTCATCAGAATCTCCATCTGTCCCTTGGGAAGGTTCTTGATGTGTTCATCGAGTGCGCGGGTCTCACGGTCTTCGCTCTCCGTGGCCCGGTCGGTTGCCTCGTACTTCTCGTAACCAAATAGTCGCTGGCGGTGCATCGACACGCTGCGCCGGGTGACGGTGTGCTCGGCCGAGGCCCGCAGGAAATAGCGGGCTGTTTCCTCGTCGCGGGTGCGCAACGTCAGAGTCGTGTTCGGCGCCGAGGTTACGTCTTCCTTAAAGCCCCGGCCGACCTGCATGAGTTGCGGCAGGCTTTGCATGGAGAACAGAAACGCGGTGTGGGTGCCGCGGGCGGTCTGCAGGATCTGTGCGAAGTTGCGGTATCCGAACGGCGCAAACTCGTCCAACACGACGCTGAACATCGGGCGGTTGGTACGCCGCCGCTGTTCCTCACTCTCGTACCGTTTGCCCACGACCAGTTGCAGGTTCTGCAACAGCATCTTCCCCAGAGCTCGTACGGGCTCGGTGTTCTTGTTGACGTTCAAGGTGACAAACAGGATCAGCTCCTGCTCGATCACTTCGTCCAGCGACAACAGTTCGTCGTACGGGCCGGTGATCACGCTCAGTTCATCGTCGAGAAGCGTCATACACTCGTTGACCAGGCCCTGGATCTTCGGCACACGCTCGCGGTCTGCAAACGACTGGTAGAGGTTTCTAACCGACATCTCGAAGTTCAGGCGGCGCTGCACGGGGATGGATGGGTCGTGTTCCAGGCGCTGACGTGCCTTTTCGACCTGTTCGCGCAGCACCTGTTCGTCAATGGCCGCGACCAGCACGTCATAGACGTTGATCTTCCGGCCGGTGTACACCAGCACGCGAACGATGTCGGCCAGATAGTTCAACTGGTGCTTGGCAAAGAACTCGTCGTGCAGGTTGAAGGAGCCGAAGACCATGTTGACGACGGCCATATAGTCCTCGTCGTTGCAGTAGAACGGGTTGTACCGGACGGAAATATCCGGGCGCGCGGGATTCAGAACTCGGAGTTGATGCAATCGTCCGGCACGGTGGACGTGCGGCAGAAGATCGTAGAAGAACTCAAGATCCCCTTTGCCATCAAAGATCACCATCGGCAACCGGTGTGGATCCTTCGGGGTGCCGACGACGCGCGCCATGTCCTGCGTAATGATGTTCTTCAGAAGCGTGGTCTTGCCGGACCCGGTCATGCCCAGCACGATGCCCTGCATGACGCGGACTCTGTCCGGCCAGTACCAAGGCTTGCCGTGGATGTCGTAGCCGAGGACCACGGCGTCTTGCTTCCAGGCTTCGGACGTAAACTGCTCGTCCCGTTTGCGGGAGACAACCATCGGTGGATGGGGCCACGCCTTCTCCCGCCGGGAGCGCGCGGTGGCAATCAATATGGCGGAGCCGGCGATGGCCAAGCCGCCGAGAGCCAGGTAGCATGCCACCTCGGCAATCTGGCGGTTCGTCAAGTTGTAACGCTCGTGGGCTACGTACCAGGAGAACCAGCACACCGCCATCAGGACGAGGGCGACCACGATCTCCATGCTCTCCAGGACTGGCGGGTTCTGCTGCCGGTTGGCGTACGATTCGCGCATCATTATTATTTCCCCCTCTTCGGGCTAAACACCCAGCGCATGAGAAACCCCAGAACGCCGCAGAACACGAACCCGCACGAGAGGCCCAAATGAAAGCCTTTGTTCTCCGGCCGGTAGAGATACAGCCACGCCAGCCGACCCAAGCCGAATAGCAGGAAAGCCCAGAAGAGAAACTCCCAGTCGCGAATTTGCTCTCGCGCATCGCTGCCCAGCTCGGCATGGGGCGGGAGGCCTTACTTCGTTTGCATCGTTTTGGTCGTTCATATCCATCGCCTTACAGCAGGTTGTTAAAGTAAAGAAAGAAGCCAAACGCCATCGCGGCGAGCAGAGACAACAACACAAACCAGCGCCTTGGCGGCCTCGCGGCTTTTGGGTCAAACGGGTTGGCTGGATCAAGCACAGCGTCACGCGTAGCCTTGCCCAGACCAACGTCCGGTCGATTACGCATGTATTGGCTCAGCCCTCCGAAAGCTTGTTTGCCTGTAATTCGTTCCGTCATCGGTCGATGTCCAGGGTCGTGTTCCTTCTTAGCGCACCAGAAAAGCAGCGATTTGCGTCTGTTGGCCCTCATTCGAAACGTCGCCGGATTGATTAGCGTTGGGAAACTGCAGCCGGAGAATCGTCGGGTTCGGGCTTGATGCCACCTGCAAAGCCACCACGCCAACCACTTCTTCGCCCGGGGCGATGCTCCCAGATTGCACCTGCCCATCCAGAACCTTTACCGGAGTCTCTTGTTTGACCTTGAGTTTGCCTATTTGTTCATCACCAAGTTGCGAGTTGACGAAGCCATAGAGCGACTGTTGAGATCGCACTCCGTCCAACTGGTACACCTGAGGGGTGTCGATGCTGTAAGGCTGCGCGCCGTGATTGCAAACGGCGTACCGGATCAACAGACGGCCATCTTTTTCGTACAGGTCGCTGATCCACACCTCAACGGGCTTCGAAACGCGTGACTTCGAAGGCACCATCCGGACCGGCTTCCCCGCAAGCAGCAGTTCAGTGATCGATGGCGAAACCGGGACCGGCGCAGTCGCAGCCGTCGGCTTAACCGGCTCCAAGTGAACTGGGCCGAGCGCGATCGCCCCGCCGTTGGGGTTGAGCCTCTTCTCGTCCGCCCCGACGTCCTTGAGCCACGCCAGCGGCACCGGCGCGAACGCCTCGTTGACCTCGTAGGCTCCGATGTCGTTGATGCTCAGCCCGGAGCGCCTGAGCACCTTCTGGGTCGCCGGGATGGGCGCGGTCAGCATGATCACCGGGTTGGCCCCGGCCAGGGCCACGCTGTGCACCTTGGCGATCGGCTTGCAGCCCAGCTCCTTGGCCTTTTCCGCGGTCATGAACAGTACGGCGGCCGAGCCGTCGGAGATCTGTGAGGAGTTGCCGGCGTGGATCACGCCGTCCTCCTTGAACGCCGGCGTGAGCGACGCCATCTTTTCCATCGGGGTACCGCGGCGGATGCCTTCGTCCTTCAGCACGACTGAATTTCCTGAATTCTCTGGGTCCGTGACCTTGATGCCCACGATCTGGTCGTCGAAGCCACCGGAATCCTGCGCCGCCGCGGCCTTTTCGTGGGATCCCAGCGAGAATTCGTCGAGCGCGGTGCGGTCCAGCCCCCACCGCTCGGCGATCATCTCGGCGCCCAGGCCCTGGTTGGGTATCTTGCCCTGGTACCGATCGATGAAGGCCTGCGGATACGGGCGCCCGCCGTTGGCCAGCGAGGAGCCCATCGGGGTCCGGGACATCGACTCCACACCGCCGGCGACGACGACGTCGTAGTGCCCGGCCACCACGCCGGCCGCGGCGAAATGGATGGACTGCTGGCTCGACCCGCACTGGCGGTCGACGGTGACGCCGGGCACGGTCTCGGGCCAGCCGGCCGCCAGCAACGCGGTGCGGCCGATGTCAAGGGCCTGTTCACCGGCCTGCATGACGCAGCCCCAGATGACGTCGTCGACGATCTCGGGATCGATCCCGGCCTTGTCGACCAGCCCGTTGAGAACCTGCGCGGACAAATCGGCGGGGTGCACCCCGGACAGGCCGCCGTTGCGCTTGCCGATCGGTGAGCGCACTGCCTCGACGATGACGGCTTCAGCCATAGGTATGTCTCCTTTGACACTCAGTGACACTTTGTCCTTGGGTCGATTGTCGACCAGGGTCGTCGGTGCCCCCGGGGCGGGGGTGATCTGCAGTGCGAGGATGACCGCATGATCGATTCTCGGGCGAGATGCGAGCCCTTACGCACGCAGTATGCATTAAATCCCGTATCGCGACGCCAAAGACTCCTCGTCGAGACCAGCGGCATGATTTACTCGTCGAGACCGGTCGCGCTCCCCGAGGCGCTGCTCATATGCTCATATGAGGTGACCGCACGGCTAGGCCTACCGCATTCGATGCAGGGCCGACCGGCGTGTCGCGGCCGATGGATAGTTGTGTGAGGGCAGCTGACATGGCGCCGAGCGGGGTGAAAGGTTGGGGCGATGGTCGAACCCGGTGTGCGCGACGTCGAGGAGGTCCCGTTCGACGGGGCCACCGCGAGTCGCGGTGACACTGTCGTGAGACCTGCCGGCCAGCCTTCGCCCGAACCTGCAGCACGAGATGGATCTGGAAAAAATCGTCGGAATCGGAGATTCTCGATTTCCAGAGTTCTGAAGCCGCTGTGGATGCCGCTGGTCATACTGGTGGTCATCGCTGCCGGAGGTTTCACGGTGTCGCGATTGCACGGCGTGTTCGGCTCGGAGAAACGCACCTCGTATGCCGACACCAGAGTCGACGACTCCAGGCCTTTCAACCCCAAGCACCTGAAGTACGAGGTCTTCGGACCGCCGGGGACCGTGGCCGACATCAGCTATTTCGACGGCAACGGCGACCTGCAGTTTGTGAAAGGCGTAAGCCTGCCGTGGTCGTTGGAGTTCCCGATCAGCGCGGCGACGGCCGGGGGAGATGTCGCCGCCCAGGGCGATAGCGACAGTCTCGGCTGCCGCATCGCGGTGGACGATGTGGTCAAAACCGAGAAAATCGCGAACGAGGTGCACGCCTTTGCCTTCTGCCTGCTGAAGGCCGCATGAGCGGCGATCAGATGACCGACACGCACACCTCGCGGCCATTCGTGGCGCGGACGATCCGCCGATTTTCGCTGCTCGTCATTTTGGCATGGTTGGCGATCACCGTCATCCTGAATACTGCTGTCCCCCCACTCGAGAAGGTGGAAAAAGAGCGTTCGGTATCGCTGGATCCCACCGACGCGCCCGCGCTGAGGGCGGCGGCACGCATAGCTGAGGACTTCAAGGAAGATGCTGCCACTAATGCGGTGACGATCGTCTTGGAAGGTCAGCAATCCCTCGGCGACGATGCTCACCACTACTACGATCGTTTAGTTCGTCAATTGGAAGACGATCCGAAACATGTGCAGAAAGTCCACAATTTCTGGAGCGATCCACTCACGACCGCCTCCGCGCAAAGCGCGGATGGCAAGGCCGTAATTGTGCAAGTGGATCTGCTTGGCAAGCCAGGCGAAAACTCGGGAAACGAATCCGTGGCGGCGGTCCAGCACATCGTGGAGCGGACGCCGCCGCCTCCCGGGATAAAGGTCTTTGTCACCGGCCCCGGCGCGATCGTGGCGGATATTGGCAAGAGTGGCGACACGACGCTTATCACAATGACCGTGGTAAGCCTCTCGGTGATCTTCGGCATGTTGCTTTTCGTATACCGTTCGTTTATCACGGTAATTCTTTTGTTGCTAATGGTCGGAATTGAGTTGCAGGTGGCTCGAGGAATGGTTGCGTTCCTTGGCCATCTTCAGCTTCTTGGTCTTACTACCTACGCCGTTAATCTGCTGGTATCCGTCGGGATCGCGGCCGGAACGGACTACGGGATATTCTTCTTCGGGCGGTATCAAGAGGCACGTCAGGCCGGCGAGGATCGGGAAACCGCTTTCTACACCACGTACCACGGGGTCGGCAAGGTTGTCTTGGCCTCCGGTTTGACGATCGCCGGAGCGCTTTACTGCCTCAGCTTCACCCGGCTGCCGGTCTTCCAGACCCTAGGCGTCCCATGCGCGGTGGGCGTATTAGTCGCGGTCGCGGTCGCGCTCACGCTGGTTCCGGCGGTTCTCAACGTCGGAGGCCGGTTCGGTCTGTTCGACCCCAAGCGGAGGATCGGGTTTCGCCGATGGCGGCGGATAGGCACGGCGATCGTTCGGTGGCCCGCGCCCATTCTCGTCGTGACATTAGCAGTCGCGCTTATCGGGCTATGGGCACTTCGTGGATACAATCCCAGCTACAACGACCAGCAGTTCATCCCCAAAGACATCCCCGCCTCCCTGGGATATACGGCGGCACAGCGACATTTTCCCGGGGCGCGAATGATGCCGCCCGATATTCTGTTGGTCGAGGCCGACCACGATCTGCGTAATTCGGCAGATTTTCTGGTACTGAACAAACTTGCCAAGGGCGTTCTCGCCGTTCCAGGTATTTCCAGGGTGCAGGCCATAACTCGGCCCGAAGGAACCCCGCTCAACCATACGTCGATACCGTATATGCT
This sequence comes from uncultured Actinomycetota bacterium, assembly GCA_963814505.1. Lineage (GTDB taxonomy): Bacteria > Actinomycetota > Actinomycetes > Mycobacteriales > Mycobacteriaceae > Mycobacterium. The sequence continues at coordinate 195,973 of CAWFDM010000022.1, read as the reverse complement.
CAGCATGCAAAACACCGGGATGCTACAGGGTATGCAGTTTCAGAAAGAGCGCATGAAAGACATGCTCACGGCGGCCGACCAGTTAGACGAAACGATCGCCATCATGGAGCGCATGTATGGCCTGATGCAACAGCTCGCCACAACGACCCATCATATGGTTGGCGAAACGCATGAAATGCAGGACATCACGAACGAGTTGCGAGATAAAATTTCGGATTTCGAGGATTTCTGGAGGCCGATACGCAGTTACTTCTACTGGGAAAGGCACTGCTACGACATCCCCATCTGCTGGTCGTTGAGGTCTATATTCGATTCAATCGATGGCGTCGACGAAATTAGCGATAAGCTGAAAGACGTGGTAGCTGACTTAGATCAGGTAGACGCGCTGATGCCACAGCTAATCATGCAGATCCCGCCGATGATCGCGACCATGAAGACCATGCGGACCATCACGCTATCCATGTATAGCACCATGTCCGGGTCCATGAACGCTTTGGACGAAACTAGCGGCAACTCGACAGCCATGGGGAAAGCTTTCGATGCCGCCAAGAACGACGACTCTTTCTACTTTCCTCCGGAGGTTTTCACGAATCCGGACTTAAAACGAATTATGAAAGTGTTCCTCTCGCCGGACGGGAAGGCCGTCCGTATGTTCATTTCGCAAAAGGACGATCCCGCGTCGCCCCTGGGCATATCCCGGGTCGATCAAATAAGAACCGCGGCCGAGGAGGCGCTCAAGGGAACTCCGCTAGAAGATTCGAAGATCTACCTGGCCGGCACCTCATCAACCGTGAAAGACCTCGTGGACGGCTCCAAATACGATCTTCTGATCGCGGGAGTCGCCGCGCTCTGCCTTATTTTCATCATCATGTTCATCGTCACGCGAAGTTTTGTTGCCGCGCTGGTTATCGTGGGTACGGTATTGCTTTCACTGGGCGCGTCCTTTGGGCTGGCCGTGCTCGTCTGGCAGTATATTCTCGGCTTACAAATACACTGGGTCGTACTCTCGATGTCGGTGATCGTCCTTTTGGCGGTGGGGTCTGACTACAATTTGCTGCTGGTCTCCCGGATGAAAGAGGAAATAGGCGCCGGTATCAACACCGGCATCATTCGGGCGATGGGCGGTACCGGAAAGGTCGTGACGAACGCGGGCCTGGTGTTCGCGTTCACCATGGGCTCCATGGTGGTCAGCGGTCTGCTCAGCATCGCTCAGCTCGGCACGACGATCGGGATGGGTCTGCTGTTCGACACGCTGGTCGTGCGAGCGTTTATGACGCCGTCCGTCGCCGCGCTGTTGGGCCGCTGGTTCTGGTGGCCGCAACAGGTGCGCCCCCGCCCCGCCAGTTCGCTACTCCGGTCGTCGGGACCCCGTCCGCTGGTACGTGCCTTGTTGCTGAGACAGCCGGAGTGAATGGCGCCGGGGTGGTCAAAGCCGGGATGATTGCCGAGATGATCTCGGGCGAAGTGAACGCCGTTACCCGCTGCCCCCCGAAGGCCGCATGAGCACCGAACGCCCTCAGAACCCCTTCCTGGCGCGGACGATCCGCAGGCTTTCGCTGCTCATCATTCTGGCGTGGGTGGCGCTGACTCTGGTGGTGACGCTGGGCGTTCCATCGTTGGAGCACGTCGGCCAAGCGCATTCCGTACAACTGAGTCCCAAAGACGGGCCGTCGGTGCGGGCCATGGTACGCATAGGCAAGGACTTCAAAGAATCCGATTCGGATAGCATCGCGATGATCGTGCTGGAGGGACAGCAGCGGCTCGGGGACAGTGCTCACACGTACTATGCCGGATTGGTTCGTGCGTTAAGAGACGACACGAGGCACGTCGAGCACGTGCAGGATTTATGGGGAGATCGACTCACGGCGGCGGGCGCCCAAAGCGCCGATGGTAAGGCCGCATATGTGCTATTGAATCTGGCCGGCAACCAAGGCACGACCTTGGGGCAGGAATCCGTGGCGGCAGTCCGCAATATCGTAAAGCGGACGCCACCACCTCCCGGTATCGAGGCCTATGTCACCGGCCCGGCGGCGCTCGTTGCGGATATGCAGCGCAGCGGTGACAAATCGATTTTGAAGATCACCGTGATCAGTGTCGCGATAATCTTCGCGATGCTGCTCCTGGTCTACCGCTCGGTCATCACCGTGGTTCTGTTATTGGCCATGGTTGGGATTGCATTAGCGGCGGCCCGGGGAATTGTTGCGTTTCTCGCCAATAGCAATATGTTCACACTCTCGACCTTTTCCATTAACCTGCTGGTGGCCCTCGGGATCGCGGTCGGAACCGATTACGGGATATTCTTCGTCGGTCGATATCAAGAGGCGCGTCAGGCCGGCGAGGACCGCGAGACGGCCTACTACACCACCTACCGCGGGGTCGCTCCCGTCGTCTTGGCTTCCGGTTTGACGATCGCCGGCGCAGTCTTCTGTCTGAGCTTGACCCGGCTCCCCTTCTTCCAGACCATCGGTGTCCCATGCGCCGTGGGCATGTTCGTCGCGGTCGCGGTCGCGCTGACGCTGGTTCCGGCGGTTCTGACCGTCGCGAGTCGCTTTGGGCTGCTCGACCCCAGGCGCAGGATCGGGGTCCGTCGATGGCGTCGGCTCGGCACCGCGATTGTCCGCTGGCCCGCGCCCATTCTCGTCGCGTCGGTCGCGATCGCGCTGATCGGTCTGGCGACACTGCCAGGCTACAAAACGAGCTATAACGACCGGCTATATATACCTCAATACATTCCGGCCAACTTGGGCTATGCGGCCGCCGATCGTCATTTCTCCCAAGCGCGAATGATGCCCGAAATGCTGTTGATCGAATCGAATCACGATATGCGGAATCCGGCAGATTTTCTCGTGCTGCACAAACTGGCCAAAGGAATTTTCCGGATTCCAGGTATTTCTCGGGTCCAGGGTATAACCCGACCCGAGGGAACCCCGATTGAACACACCTCGATACCTTTCGTAATCAGCCTGCAAAACGCGGGCATGGTACAGAATATGCACTTTATGAGAGGCTCTGTCGATGACACGCTCAAGCAGGCCGACTTGATAGCCACACAAATCGTGATGGTGAAACACATCTACGAATTGCAGCTGCAGCTTACCGCCGCTACTCACCACTCGATCACCGTGACGAACGAAATGGCTGCCATCGTCGACGAATTAAGAGATCACATTTCGGATTTTGAAGATTTCTGGAGACCAATTCGAGCTTACTTAGTGTGGGAAAGGCACTGCTACGACATCCCGATATGCTGGTCGCTCAGGCAGATATTTGACAGCACGGACCTTGTCGATGAGGAAAGCGATAAACTCCATGATGTTTTGCGGGACGCGAACAAGCTGGACGCGCTGCTGCCGCAGATAAATCAGCTGATTCCTCCGATGATCGCGGTAATGGAGGACATGCGGACGATGATGCTGACGATGCACAGCACCATGTCCGGGTTCCTCAGCGAGATGGACGAAGCGACCCAGAACGTCACCGCCATGGGACAAGCGTTCGACGCCGCCAAGAACGACGATTCCTTCTATTTACCGCCGGAGGTTTTCAATAACCCGGACTTCCAGCGTGCAATGAATTCCTTCCTGTCTCCGGACGGGAAGGCGGCTCGGTTCATCATTTTGCATAGGGGCGACCCTGCGACGCCGGAAGGCGTAGCGCGTGTCGATAAGATAAAGACGGCGGCCGAGGAGGCGCTCAAGACGACACCGCTGGAGGACGCCAAGATCTATATCGCCGGCACCGCGGCGACCTATAAGGACTTCCGAGACGGCTCCAAATACGATCTACGGATCGCGGGGATTGGTGCGCTCTGCCTTATTTTCGTCATCATGCTCATCATCACGCGAAGTTTAGTGGCCGCACTAGTTATCGTCGGTACGGTCGCACTTTCGTTGGGCGCATCGTTTGGGCTGTCGGTGCTGGTCTGGCAGCATATTTTGGACATCAAATTGCACTGGATGGTCCTTCCGATGTCGGTGATCGTCCTTTTGGCGGTTGGCTCTGACTACAATTTGCTGCTGGTCTCCCGCATGAAAGAGGAAATAGGCGCCGGTATCAACACCGGCATCATCCGCGCAATGGGCGGCACCGGTAAGGTCGTGACAAACGCGGGGCTGGTGTTCGCTGTCACGATGGCCTCGATGGTGTTCAGCGAGTTGCGGGTTATCGGTCAGCTAGGTACCACCATCGGCTTGGGCCTGATGTTCGACACCTTGATCGTGCGCTCGTTCATGACGCCGTCGATCGCCGCTCTCCTCGGACGTTGGTTCTGGTGGCCGCAAACGGTGCGCCCGCGTCCGGCCAGTCAAATGCTTCGGCCTGTCGGGCCACGTTCGCTGACACGGTCCTTGCTGCTAGGGGAGGGGCGCCGCGACGACGACGCGGTCACAACCGGCTCCCCGAAGCCGTCCGGCCAGGGTTAGGACTGGCCCTTCGCCGGCTAAACCAGACCGCCGCCACGGCCGTCTTGCCCGACGCGTCACGGTGATGGACCCGCTCCAAGTTGTCGACTTGGCGAAAGCAAGCTGACCTGGTCCGCCAGTACGCTCACAGCTCCACAGCGGCGCACTCCACGGATTTATCAACTCAGTCGATTTGCCGAAATACCGCAAAACGGACCGCCGTTGACGATAGCTTTCAGGTGTGATTTCAGGTGTGAAATGCGCCTCGACTGGCTACTCGACTGGCCACGGGCGCCTTAAGGGCGAACCGGCCGCAGCGCTACCGCCCCCCGATGGCGACGACGGAGCTAACGTCGCAGGGCCTGCCGAACCGCACGGCTAGCCCGCGACGGTGGTGAGCTGATTGGACGGGGCCGATGCTCGCTGTGAACCACAGTTCTGCCGCGGTGCTGTCGTGGATTTTGCTGGATCTTTGCGTTGTCCTTGTTGCCGCGCGGATTTTTGGGTACATAGCGGAGAAGCTGCGCCAACCGGCTGTGATTGGTGAGATTTGCGCCGGAGTGGCACTAGGTCCGAGCCTGCTGGGACTTTTGCCGGGCCGCTTGAACAAGATTTTGTTCCCATCCGAAGTGGTGGTGCATCTGAATGTTCTAGCTCAGGTTGGCCTGGTTTTGTTCATGTTCTTACTCGGGCTGGAAATGGATGTGGCGCTGCTACGTGGCCGTGAGGGCACCGCCCTCGCCATTTCGCTCCCATCAATGATCCTGCCGTTTGGGCTCGGTTCTTTACTCGCATTGTTCTTGTATCCCCGTCACCACATCGTGGCGGGGCATCAGGTACCCAAACTTGCCATGGTGTTGTTTCTTGGTGTGGCCATGTCGATCACGGCATTTCCCGTGCTGGCCCGCAATATTATCCGACCGTCGCATCCAAGGGACCTCGATCGGGACGTTCGCGCTCGCCTCGGCGGCGATTAGCGACGTTATCGCATGGATACTCTTGGCGTTGGTCGTCGCCGTGGTTAGGGGTGGCAGTTCGTTAGAAGTGTTGCGGATCGTCGGACTGACCGTCGCATTTACAATCGTCATGTATACGATCGTGCGGCGGCAGGCGGTGCGCCTGGAAAACTGGTACCACCGGGCGGGAAAGCTCAACCCCAATATTCTCATGATCGTCTGAGCCGGCGCGCTGCTCTCGGCGTGGATCACCGACAAGATTGGCATCCACGCGATCTTCGACGCCTTTATGTTCGGCATGATATTGCCGCGCCACGATGGGTTTGTCCGAGACATCGTCGGCCGACTTCAACACGTCAGCGTGCAACTGTTGTTACCCCTGTTGTTCGTGGTAACGGGATTCGGCGTGAATATTGGCGGGCTGTCGGCATCGGGCTGGGCGCAGTTGGCACTCGTTGTCGGCGTAGCGATCGCGGGCAAGTTCATCGGCGCCTACACCGGTGCGCGATGCTCCCGCCTGCCTAAGCGGTACAGCCTGGTCATCGCCCTGTTGATGAATACACGCGGGCTAAACTAACCGAATTGGTGGTGCTGTCCATCGGCAAAGAATTAGGGGTGCTCGATGGCGAACTATTCTCCATCATGGTACTCATGGCGGTGATTGCCACCGTGATGGCGGGGTCGCTGATGGATATCATCTATCCGCCCAAGCAGATCCTTCGCGATGCGGAAACTTCATCCGGGGAGTCACCGGAGCGCACACCGCTCTCAGGCCGGCAATACGACTAGTGGGTCCAAGGCCCGGGTGGGCACTAAGCTGAACTAAGACGCGTTTATACCAGCGGCGCAAAGAAAAATGTGCGCCGCTTCTTTATCAGCCCGTTTGGGCCGGCGCGGAAGAACTCGGCAAATTTAACTTCGACCTCGGTTCCCCCACGCACGATACCCTTGAAGCTACCTTCGACCGCAACCGTCCCAGAAGAATCGCCAATGATCGACTCGATATTGTGCACACCGGATTCGATGATGCGGTCAGCCAGATAAAAGGACAGGATCGCCTTTCTTCCGCTCATCTGCCCATAGCCGGGCCGATAGTAATCGGCGTCAACCTCGAAGAGGGCCACAACCCGGTCAAAATCCCTGTTATCGACCTCAACGTAGTACTGCTGAACGAGATCGATAAAAGCAAGATTTTGCATCGAAGTTTCTAGGACACTTTCCATTTGCACTATTCCTCCGCCACTACCGCCGCCGACCCGCTACCCACCGAGCTCCACCAACGACCCCAAAGCCGTTTCAAGGCTACCGACTGTGCCGCCGGAGATGCTACTCGGCCGTCAGTCCAGTCTGCTGCCAGACAGCGAACCCCGGCGGGTGCGTTTCCTTCCATTGGTTGATCTCATCCTGAGACCAAACCCGGTACGGGGATTCACCGACTGGCACGTCGATACCAAGCGGCGCGCCCAATCGATCCTCGAGCCAGGACGCGAAATCCGCGTGGTACGACATCACCGCGCCGCCGGACGAGTGCGGCCTATCCCAGCGGCCGAGCAACGAGTCGCCGAAGTGAAACTCGTCTTCTGTGCCTCTGTGCAGGTGTCGAATCACTGGGTGCAAGAACACCGCCATGTTTGGTCTCGTCGGATCCGATGGTCCGCTGAAACTCAACGGGTGCGCCTCGTGCTTGTGGAAGCCGAACTCCAACGTCAACAACAGCACGTGATCGTCGCCGAAGTCACGCTCACGGATGTTGGCCACCGGTAGTTCCCGCAAAATTGTCGCACGCGATAGATCGTTCGACACGACGATCGCGTCCCCCATAAATCCCCACAGCTCATTCAACGCAGCCGTCATGCTGACCCGGTCATACATCCAATCGATCAGCGCATTCCAGTCGAGGGGATCGAATACTTCCGTCGGAAGGGGTACGCTCTCATACCGCTCATCGAGCAGGTTGACCAGCGTCCGAATATTGTATCTATAGCCGTGAATGAATCCGGAGGAAGACTTTGTTTCCCTGTCGCCGCCTATCATAGATCCACCGACAAAGAACAGATTCGGAACGTTGACGGACTCCCAGCTTGAATTAAGCTCGGGATATTTTCCTCGATACCAGGTTTCCGGCACAAGTTCGGGGGCAAATAAATCGGTTGGCACCCACGTCCACCCGGTGCAACAGATGATGATGTCGTACTTGCGAGTGAGATGCAGCGTGCCTGGAGGATCCCCGTCCGGGTAGTCGTATTCGTGTTCTGTCTTAAGTGCGCCGTCAGGCAGCTTTGTTATGCGGCGAATTCTTGGCGTCAGAACTCCGTGCAGCAGCTTAAGTTGGAACATGTCGATGACGTTCTTGTTTGTCGCACGGATATCTCCCACATGGTGGGTGTCCGACGCGGAACGCGCAGGCCTCTTGAGCAGCACGTTCACCAGTGCGGCAACGCCAAGCAATCTGTCGGCGGTTTCGAACGCGGAGTTGCCCTGACCAATGACAGCAACCCTCTTGTTTCGATACCATTCGAGATCACGCGGCTGGTCACCGTAATCCGTTGTATGTTCTATGCCTTCAATCTCGGGCAATATCGTCTTAACCGGGCCTACCCCGAGGAGAAGGATTTCGCACTCGAAGGTCGTGGTACTGGTTGATACGACGAAGTGACCGCGCTCATTCTTGTCGATCCGGGTAACTTCGGTTCCATACCTGATCTTAAGGTTTGTAGCCTTGGCGAAGTCGTTCATGTACTGCACCAGCAGATCGGCGGCGGGATACATGTCGTCCGTATAAGGAGTGAACCGGATCTTTTCATCCGAGAGGAGGGAGTTCCAATCGCTGCGCATGTTGAACTCGTCCTCTTCGAAGTAGTTGTACTTCTTGTTGAAGGAGTTCAAGCGGCGGCACATGGGAAACTTCGAGAAGAATGCCGCCGCGGCGTCCGTGCGCTCGAGGATCAGGTAATCTCGTCCGCGCTTCTCGAGGAAGTAGCCCGTCTGCAAACCCCCAGGCCCGGCACCAACCACAAGATACTTGTGAAACTCCACCGACTTCGTCATGTCGTGCCTTAGCCCCACATCGGCGTCCGCCACTGGCGGACGATTTTCCAATTGAACGTCATCGACGGCCCCCGCACAGCGGGGGATAGCCGTGGATACCCGCGACGGTTGTCTTCAAAACACAAGACGCATGCTGCTGCGGTTCGATTTGACACGGGTTAGCTCTTCGAAAATGCGACCTTGCGCAGCCAAATGAGCATAGTGCGATGTTCGGTGGCCACCGCGCTCTTGCCTGGCGCCATCAACACTTACCCCTTTCCGGCGCGGAGTTCCGCAACCGGGCTAGAGCAGTCCGAGCAGTTGGAAGTCGGTGACGTATTTGACGATGATCGGCGCCGACACGTGCGGGATGTCGTTGTCGGGGCCGATTTTCGCTTCTTGCACCGCAGCGCGGAACCGGTCGGTCGGCCCGCGGAACAGTTGGACCGGCTCAGGGGCCTGTACTTGCTGCAAATTGCGCGACCCAAACATCGGCAGCAGCGAGCGCTGGCGCTGTCGATCCGGCAGGGCACGCAGGGCGGTCTCAAACCGCTGCAACCACTCCCCATGGTCGTCGATGCGCTGGATCGGGTAACCGGCCTGGATCAGCCAGTCGACGTACTCATCGAATCCGATGCCGTCGTCGTGCGGATTCATCACATGATAGGTCTCAAACCCGTCGAGCACCTGGGCACCCAACGTGGCGATCGCCTCGGCGACGAATTTCACGGGCAGCCCATCAAAGTGCGCGGATTGCCGGTTGCCCCCGGCGTCGAGCTGGTAAAACGAGCCCGGCGCGACACCGCTGGCCACCAGGCTCAGCAGCCCCCGGCTGAACCAGTCCGACACGTTGAGCTGGCCCGCATAGGCGGGATCGGCCAGGATCATGGTGCAGCGAAACACCGCGACCGGCAGGGCGCACAGGTCGTTAGCCTCGCGCAGCAGCACCTCGCCGGCCCACTTGCTGGCGCCGTAGCCGGACACGCCGAACTCGATCGGGCGGGTGGGGCTGATGACCCGGATGTCGGCATCCTCGGTGAACGCCGACGGCTCGATCTGATCAGCCACGTCGGCACTCGACACGTAAGCGAAGCGCTTGAGCTTTGCGGTGAGCGCGATGCGGATCAACTCGGCGGTGCCCACAACGTTGGGCCCGAACAACTCGCTGTAGGGCAGGGCGAAGTTGACCAGGGCTGCGGAATCGACGATCAGATCCACGGTGTCGGCCAGCCGCTGCCAGGTCTGCTCACCCAGACCCAGGTCGGCTTCGCCCTTGTCGCCGGCGACCACCTCCAGATGATCGGCGGCCAATTCCTGGAAGTGCCGCAGCAGTTGCGGGTCGCCGCTGTCGAAGGTCTCGTCCAGACGGCGCCGCGCGTCCTCGTCGGACTTGGCCCGCACCAAGCAGATCAGCGTGCCGTCCACCAGCTCCATCCGCTCGAGCAATTCCAGGACCAGATAACGCCCGAGGAAACCGGTCGCCCCGGTTAGCAGGACCGTCCGCACCTCAGCGCTTGGGCCGGGCAGCGTCGGGGCGGCGGTCAGCGTCGTGGCGTCGATGAACTTATCCAACGTGAGGTCGCCGGCGTGCACCTCGGTGATGTCTTCCGTGTTTGCGGTGCCGTGCACGGACACAAAGCTGTCCCAGCTGCCACGTGTGCCCAACTGCTGGCTCAGGCTTCTCACCGATGGCGCGTGGAATAGGACGCCCACCGTAAGGTGGACGTTAAGGGCTGTGTTGATCTCGGCGATCACCCGCATCGCTGAAAGCGAATCCCCACCGAGGTCGAAGAACGAGTCGTCGACCCCTACGCGCTCGATCTCCAGCACCTGGGCGTATATGCCGGCCAGGATCTCCTCGACCGGGGTGGCCGGGGCGCGGTAACGATCGGCATCCTGATACTCGGGTGCCGGTAGGGCACGGGTATCGAGTTTGCCGTTGGGTGTCAGCGGCAGCGCCGGCAACACCACCACCGCGGCCGGCACCATATAGACCGGGAGCCGCTCGGCCAGCCGGGCGCGTATCCCGACAGGGTCGGCGGTCCCGGTGATATAACCCACCAGGCGTTTATCACCGGGGCGGTCCTCGCGGGCGATCACCACCGCCTGCTCCACCCCGTCCAGCCGGGCCAGTGCTGCGCGCACCTCACCGAGCTCGATGCGATACCCGCGGATCTTGACCTGCTCATCGGCGCGCCCTGCATACGCCAGCTGCCCATCCGGGCGCCACCACACCAGATCCCCGGTGCGATACATGCGTTGTCCCGGCGCTCCCGCGCCGCCGAACGGGCAGGCCACAAACCGCGACGCGGTCAAGGGTCCCCGGCCCACATAGCCAACGCCCACCCCGGAACCGGCCACATACAACTCCCCGAGCACCCCCGCGGGCACTGCCTGCAAGCACCCATCCAGCACGAACAGCGCCGCCCCCGGCACCGGCGAGCCGATCGGCGGCGCCCCCGACCCCGCTGTTAAAGGCGCACTGATCGCCGCATACACCGTGGTCTCGGTCGGGCCGTAGGCGTTGATCATCACCCGCCCCGGCGCCCACCGATCCATCACGTCGACCGGGCACGGCTCAGCGGCGAGCACCAGCGCCGCGGATCCCAACCCCTGCGGTGAGAGTGCCCCCACCGCCGAGGGGGTCTGGCTTAGCACGCTGACCTGTTCAGCCACCAGCAAGGCGTGGAAGTCGTCCGGGGAGCGGACCACTTCGTCGGGCACCACGACCAGCCGACCGCCATGCAGCAACGGACCCCAGATCTCCCAAACCGAATAGTCGAACGCTAAGGAATGACACTGCGTCCACACCTGCCGCGGCGACAGCTGGATGCCCACGTCAAGTGAGTCGAACAGCCGGGTGACGTTGTGGTGGGTGACGGCCACTCCCTTGGGCACCCCCGTGGTGCCCGAGGTGTAGATGACGTGGGCGATGTCATCTGCCGCGGGTGCCGGCAACGCGGTGCTGGCTTGGCTGTCAACGGCGGGATCGTCGACATCGACGATCAGCAGATCGCACCCGCCCAGCCGCGACCGCAGGCGCGTGCTGGTGATCGCGGCGATCGGCGCGGCGTCGGCAACCAAGAACCCGATCCGGGCGACCGGGAGCGCCGGGTCGATCGGCAGGTAGGCCGCCCCCGTTTTGAGCACCGCGACTATCGCCACGATCGCCTCGGCCGACCGCGACAGCAAAAGCGCCACACATTGTCCCGCGCCCACACCGTGGGCGACCAGCAGGTGCGCCAACCGGTTGGCGGCCTCATCGAGTTCGCGGTAGGTCATTGAGCGGCCTTCAAAGCTCAGCGCCACCGCCTCGGGCGTGCGTTCGACCTGGGCGGCCCACAGCACCGGAATCGACTCCGGCGCGTTCGCCGGCCGGGTCAACACCGCTCGGTTACCCAGCTCATCCAGGCGGGCACGCTCGCCGGCATCGAGGACATCGACCGACGACAGCCGCCGGGTGGGGTCGGCGGTCAGCGCCGCCACCACCCGCCGCAACCGCTCGATCAGCGCCTCTATGCTGTGCGCGTCGAACACATCGGTGCGAAACTCCACCGCCCCGCCGATCCCGGCGGGCTCACCGGCCTCGGTGAAGCGTTCCCCAAGGAAGAACGTCAGGTCCATGCGGGCGACCTGGACGTCCACCGGCAACGGCGCAACCTGCAGATCCCCCAACGCCAACCCGGCGACGGAGTTGGTGTCTGGCCCAGCGAAGTTCTGCCAGGCCAACAGCACCTGGACCAGCGGGTGATGGGTCAGGCTTCGGGTCGGGTTGAGCCGGTCCACCAGCACCTCAAAGGGCACGTCTTGGTGCTCGTAGGCGGCCAGGCTGCGTGAACGCACCTGGGCCAACAACTCGGCCGCGGTGGGATCCCCCGCCACCTCGACCCGCAGCACCAAGGTGTTAACAAAAAAGCCCACCAACTCATCCAGGGCGGGATCACGGCGCCCGTCGATCGGGAACCCGATCGCCACCTCGGGGCTGGCGCTGAGCTTGGCCAACAGCACCGCCAGGGCGGCCTGGATCACCATGAAGCTGGTCGCGTTGTGCTCGCGAGCCACCCGGGCAACCCGCTGCTGCAGCTCGACCGGCCAGTCCACCGCCACGCTGGCGCCGCGGTAATCCGCCTCCGGCGGATAGGGCCGATCGGTGGGCAGCGCCAGCCGCTCGGGCAGCCCGGCCAGGTCCCGTTCCCAGTAGGCCAGCTGCGCCGCAATGGGGCTGTCGCTGTCGGCCAGATCACCCAGCCGTTCGCGCTGCCACAGCGTGTAATCCACATACTGCACCGCCAACGGCGCCCAGCCAGGAGCTTGCCCCGCACACCGGCTGGCATAGGCCACCCCCAGATCACGCACCAGCGGGGCGATCGAGCCGCCGTCGGAGGCGATATGGTGCACCGCGACCACCAGCACATGCTCGTCGTCGCCGACGCGGAAAAGCCGTGCCCGCAAAGGGATCTCGGTCGCCAGGTCGAAACTGTGGCGGGCCACCGCGCCGATGGCCTCACCCAGCCGGCTCTCCGGCCACCCGCTGGCATCAACGATCTGCCAGCCGAAGTCGGCCCGCTCGGCGGACACCACCAGCTGCCGGGGTATCCCCTCGGGCGCCGGAAACAGCGTGCGCAAGCTCTCATGGCGGGCCACCACATCGCCCAGCGCCGCACCCATCGCGTCGGCGTCCAGACGCCCGCGCAGGCGCAGCGGCGTTGCCAGGTTGTAAACCGGCGAGGGCCCCATCAACTGGTCGATAAACCACAACCGGCTCTGGGCAAACGACAACGGAACCACCGCGGGCCGTTCACCGGCCACCAACCGCGGCAGCCCACCCGCGCCCGCACCGATACGGGGCGCCAACCGGGCCACCGTGGGCGCCTCGAACACGGTACGCACCGAAAGGCCCGCATCCAGGCCGGTATTGATCGCAGCGACCAGGCGCATCGCCGACAGCGAATCCCCACCCAAATCGAAAAACGAGTCGTCGACCCCGACCCGCTCGACACCGAGCACCCGGGCGTAGATCCCGGCCAAGATCTCCTGGGTGAGAGTGGCCGGGGCCCGGTACTCACCCGCGGTGTACTCCGGCGCCGGCAGCAACCGTTTGTCGAGTTTGCCGTTGACCGTCAGCGGTAACGCCTCGAGGACCACCACCGCGGCCGGGACCATGTAGCCAGGTAGCCGCTCGGCGAGCGCGGTATGCACCCCGACCGGGTCCGCTGTCCCGGTGACATAACCCACCAGGCGCTTATCGCCGGGGCGGTCCTCGCGGGCGATCACCACCGCCTGCTCCACCCCGTCCAACCCGGCCAGTGCTGCGCGCACCTCACCCAGCTCGATGCGATACCCGCGGATCTTGACCTGCTCATCGGCACGCCCCACATACGCCAACTGCCCATCGGGGCGCCACCACACCAGATCCCCGGTGCGATACATCCGTGTTCCCAGCGCCCCCAAATTCCCGAACGGGCAGGCCACAAACCGCGACGCGGTCAACCCGGCCCGCCGCCAATACCCAACGCCCACACCGGCACCGGCCACATACAAGTCACCGACCACCCCGGCCGGCACCGGCCGCAACCAGCCATCCAGGACAAACAGCGCCGTCCCCGCCACCGGCGAACCGATCGGCACCACATCCGAACCCGCCTGCAACGGCGCACTCAAGGCCACCCACATCGTCGTCTCGGTCGGCCCGTATTCGTTGATCATCAGCCGCCCCGGCGCCCAGCGATCGACCACCTCGGCCGGGCAGGCCTCACCGCCCACCAGCAAGGTCACCGACTCCAAACCGTCGGGCGACAACATCCCCACCGCCGACGGGGTCTGGCTTAAGACACTGACCTTTTCAGCAACCAGTAAAGCGCGGAAGTCGTCCGGGGAGCCCGCCACCGACTCGGGCACCACCACCAGCCGCCCGCCGTGCAGGAGGGCACCGAAGATCTCCCAGCCCGAGATGTCGAAGCTGTAGGAGTGCCACTGCGACCACACCTGACCCGGCGCGGCCAAACCCGGATCCAGTGATTCCATCAGCTGGGTGACGTTGTGGTGGGTGATGGCCACCCCTTTGGGGACACCGGTGGTGCCCGAGGTGTAGATGAGGTAGGCGATATCCTCGGAGGCCGGTGCCGGCAAGCCCGTGCACGGATAGCTGTCAATCTGGGTGTCTTCGACATCGATGACCGCCAGGTCGTGCCCGTTGAGCCGGTCGGCCAGCCCGGTGGTGGTGATCGCAGCGATCGGCGCGGCATCGGCAACCATGAACCCGATCCGCGCCGCCGGGTGCACGGGGTCGATCGGCAGGTAGGCCGCCCCGGTCTTGAGCACCGCCAAAATCGCCACGACGGCCTGCGCTGAGCGCTCCAACAGCAGCGCCACACACGCACCCGGACCCACACCGTGACCGGCCAACAGGTTCGCCAACCGGTTGGCGGCCTCCTCTAGCTCCCGGTACGTCATGGACCGGCCCCCGAAGGTCAGCGCCACCGCCTCGGGGGTGCGCGCCACCTGCGCGTCGAACACCACCGGAACAGACACCGGCGGGGGTGCCGGCCGGGTCAACACCGCGCGGTTACCCCACCCATCCAGCCGGGCGTGCTCAGCCTCATCAAGCAGATCCATCGACGACAGCCGCGCGGTGGGCTCGGCGGTCATCGCCACCAACACCCGCTCCAACCGCTCGATCAGCGCCGCGATGCTGGCCGCGTCGAACACGTCGGTGCGAAACTCCACCACCCCGCCGATCCCGGCGGGTGCACCGGCCTCGGTGAAGCGTTCCGCCAAAGAAAATGCCAGGTCCATGCGGGCGACCTGGACGTCCACCGGCAACGGGGCAACCTGCAGATCCCCCAAGGCCATCCCGTCGGCGGGAGCAGTGTCCGGCCGGGCGAAGTTCTGCCAGGCCAACATCACCTGGACCAGCGGGTGATGGGTCATGCTTCGGGTCGGGTTGAGCCGCTCCACCAGCACCTCAAAGGGCACATCTTGGTGCTCATAGGCGGCCAGGCTGCGTGCTCGCACCTGGGCCAACAACTCGGCCACGGTGGGATCCCCGGCCAGATCGACCCGCAGCACCAAGGTGTTGATGAAACACCCCACCAACCCATCCAGGGCAGGGTCGCGGCGCCCGTCAATCGGGAAACCCACCGCCACCTCGGGGCTGGCGCTGAGCTTGGCCAGCAGCACCGCCAGGGCGGCCTGGATCACCATGAAGCTGGTCGCGTTGTGCTCGCGAGCCACGCGGGCAACCCGCTGCTGCAGCTCGACCGGCCAGTCCACCGCCACGCTGGCGCCGCGGTAATCGGCCACCGGCGGATAGGGCCGATCGGTGGGCAGCGCCAGCCGCTCGGGCAGCCCGGCCAGGTCCTGTTCCCAGTAGGCCAGCTGCGCCGCAATGGGGCTGTCGCTGTCGGCCAGATCACCCAGCCGTTCGCGCTGCCACAGCGTGTAATCCACATACTGCACCGCCAACGGCGCCCAGCCAGGAGCTTGCCCCGCACACCGGCTGGCATAGGCCACCCCCAGATCACGCACCAGCGGGGCGATCGAGCCGCCGTCGGAGGCGATATGGTGCACCGCGACCACCAGCACATGCTCGTCGTCGCCGACGCGGAAAAGCCGTGCCCGCAACGGGATCTCGGTCGCCAGGTCGAAACTGTGGCGGGCCACCGCGCCGATGGCCTCACCCAGCCGGCTCTCCGGCCACCCGCTGGCATCAACGACCTGCCAGCCGACGTCGGCCCGCTCGGCGGACACCACCAGCTGCCGGGGTATCCCCTCGGACGCCGGAAACAGCGTACGCAGGCTCTCATGGCGGGCCACCACATCGCCCAGCGCCGCACCCATCGCGTCGGCGTCCAGACGCCCGCACAGCCGCAGCGGCGCCGCCAGGTTGTAAACCGGCGAGGGCCCCATCAACTGGTCGATAAACCACAACCGGCTCTGGGCAAACGACAAGGGAACCACCGCGGGCCGTTCACCGGCCACCAACCGCGGCAGCCCACCCGCGCCCGCGCCGATACGGGGCGCCAACAGGGCCACCGTGGGCGCCTCGAACACGGTACGCACCGAAAGGCCGGCATCCAGGTCGGCGTTGATCGCAGCGACCAGGCGCATTGCCGACAGCGAATCCCCGCCCAAATCGAAAAACGAGTCGTCGACCCCGACCCGCTCGACACCAAGCAGCCGGGCGTAGATGCCGGACAGGATCTCCTCGGTGGGGCTGCTCGGAGTCCGATACTCGCCAGCGGAGTATTCGGGTGCCGGCAGGGCGCGGGTGTCAAGTTTGCCGTTGGGTGTCAGCGGTAGCGCATCGAGGACGACCACCGCGGCCGGGATCATGTGGGCCGGTAGTCGGTCGGCCAGCTGGGTGCGGATCTCGGCCGGGTCCGCTGTTCCGGTGACATAACCGACCAGCCGTTTGTCGCCGGGGCGGTCCTGGCGGGCGATCACCGCCGCCTGCTCCACCCCATCCAGCCCGGACAGCGCGGCCTGGACTTCACCTAGCTCGATCCGATACCCGCGGATCTTGACCTGCTCATCTGCGCGCCCCACATACCGCAGCTGCCCATCGGCGCCCCAACACACCAAATCCCCGGTGCGATACATGCGCACACCGGGCGCCCCGAACGGACACGCCACAAACCGCGACGCCGTTAACTCGGCGCGCCGCCAATACCCAACGCCCACACCGGCACCGGCCACATACAACTCCCCGACCACCCCAGCGGGCACCGCCCGCAACCACCCATCTAGCACAAACAACGCCGCCCCCGGCACCGGCGAGCCGATCGGCGCCCCCGAATCCGGTGGCCCCGGCGACCCCGCTGTTAAGGGCGCGCTTCTGGACGCACACACCGTGGTCTCGGTCGGGCCGTAGGCGTTGATCATCACCCGCCCGGGCGCCCACCGGTCCACCACCTCGGCCGAGCAGGCCTCGCCGGCCACCACCAACGCCGCCGAACCCAAGCCCTCGGGAGAGAGCACCCCCACCGCAGACGGGGTCTGGGTGAGCACGCTCACCCGTTCAGCAACGAGCAAGGCGTGAAAGTCCGCTGGTGAGCCGGCCACCGACTCGGACACCACCACCAGGCGCCCGCCGTGCAACAGCGCACTCCAGATCTCTTCAATCGAGAAGTCGAACGCATACGAGTGGCACTGCGTCCACACACCCGCCGCCGGCAGCGCGGCGTGCAGTGATGCCAGCAGCTGGGTGATGTTGTGGTGTGTGACCGCCACCCCCTTAGGGACACCGGTGGTGCCCGAGGTGTAGATGAGGCAGGCGAAATCATCGGGGGCCGGGGCCGCCAAGCCCGTGCTGGGTTGGGTGTCAGCAGCGGGATCGTTGACGTCGATAACCCGTAGGTCGCAGCCGCCGAGCCGCTCGGCCAGCTCGGTGGTGGTGATCGCGGCGATCGGCGCGGCATCGGCGAGCATGAACCCGATCCGCCCCGCCGGGTGCGCGGGGTCGATCGGCAAATAGGCCGCCCCAGTTTTCAGCACCGCCAAAATCGCGATGATGGCCTGCGCCGAACGCTCCAACAACAGCGCCACACACGCACCCGGGCCCACCCCCTGGCCGGCCAACAGGTGCGCGAACCGGTTAGCGGCGTGGTCAACGTCCTGGTAGGTCCACGAGTGCTCCCCGCAGGTCAGCGCCACCGCCGCCGGGGTGCGGGCCACCTGCGCGGCGAACAACACCGGAATCGACACCGACGTGGGTGCCGGCTGGGTCAGCACCGCCCGGTTGCCCCACCCAGCCAGCCGGGCCTGCTCAGCCTCATCGAGCACATCCATCGACGACAGCCGCCGGGTGGGGTCGGCGGTCATGGCCGCCAACACCTTCTGCAACCGCTCGATCAGCGTTTCGATGCTGCCCGCGTCGAACACGTCGGTATCGAATTCGACGCGAAGACCCAGCTCGCTGCCGGGCGTGGCCACCACCGCAAGCGGATAGTGGGTGGATTCGTCGACGGCGACATCGGTGATCGCCAACTCGTCGGCGCCCGCCGCCGACGCGGCGGCGTCGACCGGATAGTTCTCGTACACGAAAAGGGTGTCGAACAGCTGCTGTTGACCGGTGACGCGGTGGATCTCCGCAAGCGCCAGGTGCTGGTGCTCAAGTGTGTCGTTATGGGCGCCCTGCAGCTGCCCCAACAGGTCGGTGGTGGTGGTTGCCGCCGTGATGTTCACCCGCACCGGCACCGTGTTGATCAACAGGCCCACCATCGATTCCGCACCGGCCAGCTCGGTCGGCCTACCCGAGACCGGGGTGCCGAAGGCCACATCGTGCTGACCGGTCAGCCCGCACAACAGCTGCGCGAAGGCGCCCTGCAACACGGTGCTGACGGTGGTGCGACACGAGCGCGCCAGCTCGCTAACGGCCCGCGTGGTCTGCTCAGGCAACCGAATCGAGGCAACGCCTAGCGGCCCTTGCCCTAACCGGCCCGGCGGGCCCACCAGGGTGGGGGTGTCAAAACCGGCCAACACCTGCCGCCAGGCCGCGCGCGCGGCCTCCAGGTCACGACCGGCCAGCCAAGTCACAAACTGGCGATACGACCCGGCCGCGCCCAGCCGCTGCCCGTGATAACCGGCGAATATCTCCCCCGTCAGGATCGGCAGCGACCAGCCATCGAGCACGATGTGGTGATTGGTGAGTACCAACCGGTGCCGGTCCTCGGCGATGCGGATCAAAGCGGCCCGGAACGCCGCCTCGTGGGCGAGGTCGCGGACCGCGGCGCGTTCGTCGGCGCACACCCGCGAGATCTGCTCATCGACATCGACGGCATCGAGGTTGGGGCCGCCGTCAAGGTCCACATACCGCCACCCCGCCACCGGATCAGCGGCGATGATCTGCACCGGCTCGTCGAACCGCTGGCAGAATCGGGCCACCAGGTTGGGATGCCGGGTGACCACCGCGTGCAACGCATCGCGCAGCCGGTGCGGGTCAAGCGGGCCGGTCACGGTGAAAGCCAGCTGCACCGCATACACATCGTCGTCGTTGCCCTGCACGGTACTGGCGTGAAACAGCAGCCCCCGCTGCAGCGGGGTCAACGGCAAAATATCGGCGATCTGATATTGCCGCTGCAACTCCTCGATCTGCTGCTGGCTCAGCCGGGCGGGCGCGATATCCGACGGGGTCAACCCGCCCCCACCACCTCGCACATGCGCGCAGATGCCGGCCAGGGCCTCAAACCACAACCGGCCAACCCGGGTGACCTGCGCGTGATCTAGTGCCGAGGGTGCCCACGTCCAGTTGGCGAGCAGGTGCGGACCCTCGTCGGTGTCGACGATGACGGCATTGAGGTCTACGGAGTGCATCAGCGGCATCGGCACGGACGCGGCGGCGCCGATCACAACCGAGCCGTCCGGGCTCATCCGCCAACCATCGGGCGGCCCGACGGCCCCACTAGTCCCGGGGTTGCTCATCCGCCCGAAATAGTTGAACCCGATCGCCGGGTCCGACCCGGCCAAGTCAACGTCGGGGTTCAGGTACCGCAGCAGCCCGTAGGTCAGAGGATCGGGCAGGGCGCGAAGCTGCTCTTTGGCGTCTTTGATGACCGCCCCCAGCGCGGTCTCACCGGCGGCCAGCTGCGCCCAAGGCACCTCACCGAAGGCGAGCGACACCGGGTATTTGGTGGTAAACCACCCCACCGTTTGTGACAGGTCAACATCCGGGCCGAGCGCTTCGTCGCGGCCGTGGCCCTCGACGTCGATGCCGACCGGCTCCGCGGGGTTGCCGGGGGTGCCCGAAGAACCCCAAAAACTCAGCCCATGCCAACCCCAACGCGATCAACAAGATGTCGTCGATCCCGGCATGAAACGCCGCCGGCACCTCCCTCAAAAGCATCCGGGTCGTCTCGACGTCATCCAGCGATATCGACAGGCGCCCCGCGCTGGCAAACGTATCCACCGCAGGCTGGACCGCCGGCAACACCGCCGGGGCCGCCGCCACGTGGTTCCAGGCGTCGACCTGGTTCGCGACTTCAGGACGGCGCGCCTGCTCAGCCAGCAGCGACGCCCACCGCTGAAACGACGTTCCGGTCGGCGGCAACACCACCGGCTGCCCACTGCGATGCTGGGCCCAGGCGATGTTGAGGTCCTCCAGCAAAATCCACCACGACACCGCGTCGACGGCCAGATGGTGAATGATCAACACCAGCTGGCCGCGGTCGGTAACCCAGAGCGCGCTAAGCATCTGCCCGGCCGCCGGGTTCAACCGCGACCGCGCCGCTACCACGGCCTCATCGGACAACACGTCCACCGTGTGCAGGCATGCACCGGCATCCACCGACCCGGCCTCGGGCACCTGCAGCGACCAGCCCCCCGCTCCGTCCCCAGTGCTTGGGTCGACGCGCAGCCGCAACATGGCATGGTGATCCAGCAACGCCTGCAAGACGATCACCACGTCGGCCTCGCTGACCCCTGTCGGTGCCTGCACCACCATCGTCTGGTTGAACTGGTCTACCGGGCCGCCTGCACTTTCCAAGTCGGCCAACCAGCGCATGATCGGGGTGGCGACCACCGGCCCGATGCCCTCATCGATCAGGCCGCCCGCGTCGTCGGAGACCGTGACCACCCGGGCCAGCCGGGCGACGGTCTGCTCGACGAAAATGTCGCGCGGCCGGCATGCCAGGCCGGCGGCCCGGGCCCGGGCCACCACCTGCATCGACAAGATGCTGTCGCCACCCAGCTCGAGAAACGAGTCGTCGACCCCGACCCGCTCCAGCCCGAGCACCTGGGCGTAGATACCGGCCAGGACCTCCTCGACCGCGCCGTCCGGGGCCCGGTACCGATCGGCGTCGGCGTATTCGGGTGCCGGCAGGGCCCGGGTGTCGAGCTTGCCGTTGGGTGTCAGCGCCAACGCATCGACGACGACCACCGCGGCCGGGACCATGTAGGCCGGCAACCGCTCGGCCAGCGCGGCGCGGAGCTCGGCGGGGTTTGCGGTTCCGGTGACATAACCCACCAGACGTTTGCTGCCGGGCTGGTCCTCGCGGGCGATCACCACCGCCTGCTCCACACCATCCAGCCCGGACAACGCTGCCTGCACCTCGCCGAGCTCGATGCGGTGCCCGCGGATCTTGACCTGCTCATCGGCGCGCCCCACGTACGCCAGCTGCCCATCCGGGCGCCAACACACCAGATCCCCGGTGCGATACATCCGTGCTCCGGGCGCCCCGGATCCGCCGAAGGGGCACGCCACAAACCGCGACGCGGTCAAGCCCGCGCGACGCCAGTACCCGACTCCGACCCCGGCGCCGGCCACATACAACTCCCCGACCACCCCGGCCGGCACCGCCCGCAACCACTGATCCAGCACAAAAAACGCCGCCCCTGATTTCGGCGAGCCGATCGGCGGTACCCCCGACCCCGCTACCAACGGCGCGCTCATCGCCGAATACATCGTGGTTTCGGTGGGGCCGTAGATGTTCATCATCACCCGCCCGGGCGCCCACCGGTCCACCAGCTCGGGCGGGCAGGGCTCAGCGCCGAGCATCAAGGTCACCGACTCCAGCGCCTGCGGCGAGAGCGCCCCCACCGATGAGGGGGTCTGGGTCAGCACGCTCACATGTTCGGCGACCAGCATGGCCTGGAAGTCTTCCGGCGAGGCGGCCACCTCGTCGGGGATGACCACCAGCCGCCCGCCACACAGCAACGCGGCGAAGATCTCCCATAGGGAGTAGTCGAACGCCAAGGACCGACACTGCGTCCAAACCTGTCCCGGCGGCAGCCCGGCATCCAGCGTGTCGAGCAGATGGGTGACGTTGTGATGGGTTTGAGCCACGCCCTTGGGCGTGCCGGTGGTGCCCGAAGTGTAGAAGAAGTAGGCGATGTCCCCGGGCGCCGGTAGCGCGGCACCGGGCAGACTGTCGACGGTTGGAGCGGCTTGGGTGGCTTGGTTGGCTTGGGTGTCTTGGGTGTCGAGGCCCTCGACATCACCGAGATCGATGACCCGCACGTCGTGCCCGTCGAGCCGCCCGGCCAGCTCCGTGGTGGTGATCACCGCGATCGGTGTGGAATCGGAAAGCATGAACCCGATCCGGGCCGCCGGCAGGCCCGGATCGATCGACAGGCACGCCGCCCCGGTCTTGAGCACGGCCAGCATCGCCACGATGGCGCGCGCCGAGCGTTCCAACAGCAACCCCACGCACGCACCCGGACCCAGCCCATAGCCAGACAGCAGCTGCGCCAACCGGTTCGCGTCCTGTTCCACCTCGCGGTAGGTCCACGACCGCTCCCCGTCGCTGATCGCGGCTGCCTCGGGGGTGCGGGCCACCTGCGCGGCGAACAACGCCGGAATCGACACCGCCGGGGGCGCGGGCCGGGTCAATACCGCCCGGTTGCCCCACTCGTCCAGCCGGGCGTGCTCAACCTCATCGAGCACATCGATCGACGAGAGTCGGCAGGTGGGGTCGGCCGTCAACGCCACCACCACTCGCTCTAACCGCTTGACGAGCGCCTCGATGCTGGCCGGGTCGTACACATCGGTGCGAAACTCCACCCTCCCGGAAATCCCGGCGAGCTGCCCGGTGTCGGTGAAGCGTTCGGCCAAGGAAAACCCCACATCCATGCGGGCGACCTGGGTGTCGATCGGCAGCGGGGCGACCTGCAGATCACCCAACGCCAACCCGGCGGCTGGGTTGGCGTTGAGCCCGGCGAAGTTCTGCCAGGCGAACCCCACCTGAACGAGCGGGTGATGAGCCATTGACCGGGTCGGGTTGAGCCGATCGACAAGCACCTCGAAGGGCACATCTTGGTGCTCGTAGGCGGCCAGGCTGCGCGTCCGCACCTGGGAAAGCAACTCGGCCACGGTCAGATCGCCGGCCAGATCGACCCGCAGCACCAAGGTGTTGATGAAACACCCCACCAGCTCATCCAGCGCGGGGTCGCGGCGCCCGGCGATGGGGAACCCGATGGCCACATCGGTGCTGGCGCTGAGTTTGGCCAGCAGCACCGCCAGCGCGGCCTGGAGAACCATGAAGGTGGTCGCGTGATGGTCACCGGCCAGCGCGCGCACCCGCTGCTGCAACTCGACCGGCCAGTCCACCGCCACAGTGGCGCCGCGCTGATCGGCCACCAGCGGGTAGGGCCGATCGGTGGGCAGGGCCAAGCGCTCGGGCGACCCGGCCAGGGCCTGCTCCCAGTAGGCCAGCTGCGCCACGATGGGGCTGTCGCTGTCGGCCAGATCACCCAGCTGCTCGCGCTGCCACAGCGTGTAATCGACATATTGCACCGCCAACGGCGCCCAGTCGGGGGCCAGCCCCGCGCACCGGCTGGCGTAGGCCACCCCCAGATCACGTACCAGCGGGGTGATCGAGCCGCCGTCGGAGGCAATATGGTGCACCACGACCACCAACACGTGCTCACACTCGCTGACCCGGAAAAGCTGTGCCCGCAACGGGATCTCGGTCGCCAGGTCGAAACTGTCGCGGGCCACCGCGCCGATGGCCTCACCCAGCCGGCTCTCCGGCCAGCCGCCGGCATCGATGATCTGCCAGCCGAAGTCGGCCCGCTCGGCGGAAACGACCAGCTGCTGGGGTATCCCCTCGGACGCCGGAAACAGCGTACGCAGGCTCTCATGGCGGGCCACCACATCGCCTAGCGCCGCACCCATCGCGTCGGCATCAAGCTCACCAGTTAACCGCAACACCGCCGGCATGTTGTAGACCGGCGAGGGCCCCATCAACTGGTCGACAAACCACAACCGGCTCTGGGCAAACGACAACGGAACCACCGCGGGCCGTTCACCGGCCACCAACCGCGGTAGCCCACCCGCATCCCCACCGACACGCGGCGCCAACAGGGCCACCGTGGGCGTCTCGAACACGGTACGCACCGAAAGGTCGGCATCCAGGCCGGTATTGATCGCCGCGACCAGGCGCATCGCCGACAGCGAATCCCCACCCAAATCGAAAAACGAGTCCTCGACCCCGACGCGCTCCAGACCGAGCACCTCGGCATAAATACCGGCCAAGACCTCCTCGACCGGACTGGCCGGGGCCCGATACCCACCAGTGGCGTATTCGGGCACCGGCAGGGCAGCGGTGTCGAGTTTGCCGTTGACCGTCAACGGCAACGCCTCCAACACCACCACCGCCGCGGGCACCATATACGCGGGTAACCGCTCTACCAACACAGCACGCAACGCCGCCGGGTCGGCGGTACCGGTGACATAACCCACCAGGCGCTTATCCCCGGGACGATCCTGGCGGGCAACCACCACCGCCTGATCCACCCCATCCAGCCCGGCCAACACCGCCCGAACTTCACCGAGCTCGATGCGATAGCCGCGGATCTTGACCTGCTCATCAGCGCGACCTACATACCGCAGCTGCCCATCCGCGTCCCAACACACCAAGTCGCCACTGCGATACATACGTATTCCCGGCGCCCCGGCATCCCCGAACGGGCACGCCACAAACCGCGACCCGGTCAAACCCGCACGCCGCCAATACCCACACCCCACCCCGGCACCCGCGATATACAACTCCCCCACGACCCCGGCAGGCACCGGACGCAACCAGCCGTCCAACACAAACAACCCCGCCCCCGACACGGGCGACCCGATTGGCGGCACACCCGAACCCGCTGCCAACGGAGCTGTCACCGCGACGCGCACCGTGGTCTCGGTCGGGCCGTAGGCGTTGAGCATCACCCGCCCCGGCGCCCACAGATCCACCGCCTCGGCCGGCAATCCCTCACCGCCAACCAACACCGCCATCGACTCCAGCCCCTGTGGCGATAGCTTCCCCATCGCAGACGGAGTCTGGGTCGACGCACTGACCTGTTCAGCAACCAGCAGATCCTGAAAATCACTCGGCGACGCGCTCACCGACTCGGGCACCACCACCAGCCGCCCACCATGCAACAACGCACCAAAAATCTCGCCGACCGAGACATCGAAGGCCAAGGAATGACACTGCGACCACGCCCCCGTCGCCGGTATCGGCAGGCCGGCGTCCAAGGACGCCAGCAGCTGAGTCACGTTGTGGTGGCTGACGGCCACTCCCTTGGGAGCACCGGTGGTTCCCGAGGTGTAGATCAGGTAGGCGATATCATCAGCGGCCGGCGCAGGTAAGGCTGTGCTGGGTTGAGTGTCGACAACGGGGTCCTCAATATCACTGACATCGATGACCACGACGTCATGGCCGGCCAGCCGATCGGCCAGATCGACGGTGGTGATCGCCGCGATCGGCGCGGCATCACCAACCATGAACCCAACCCGCGCTTCCGGCACACCCGAATCGATCGGCACATAGGCAGCCCCGGTCTTGAGCACGGCCATAATCGCGGTGATCGCCTCGACGGACCGGGGCACCAGCAGCACCACACACTCCCCCGGGCCCGCACCGTGACCGACCAAAAGGTGCGCCAACCGGTTAGCTGCGTCATCAAGCTCTCGATACGTCATCGAGCGGCCCTCGCAGGTCAGCGCCACCGCCTCCGGCGTGCGCGCCACCTGCGCAGCAAACACCTCTGGAACCGACGCCGCCGCGGCCGCGGGTTGGGTCAACGCCGCCCGATTAGCCCACTCATCCAACCGAGCGTGCTCTTCCTCATCAAGCACATCGATCGACGACAACCGCCGGGCAGGGTAGGCGGTCATCGCAACCAGCAGCTTCTGCCACCGCTCAGTTAGCATCTCGATAGTGGCCACATCGAAAACACTGGTGTCGAATTCGATGCGAAAAGGTATTTCAACACCCGGCGCGGCTATTAGCGCAAGCGCGTAGTGGCTGTTTTGGCGGGTGGTCAAGTCGGTCATAGTCCACTCGTGGTCGTTTGCCGCCGTCGCGGCGGCGTCGAGCGGATAGTTCTCGTACACCAAAAGGGTGTCGAACAGCTGCTGTTGACCGGTGATGCGGTGGATCTCCGCGAGCGCCAAGTGCTGATGGTCGAGTGTGTCGTTGTTGGCGCCTTGTAGCTGATCCAGCAGGTCGGCGGTGGTGGTTGTCGGCGTGATGGTCGCCCGCACCGGCACCGTGTTGATCAATAGGCCCACCATCGATTCCGCACCGGCCATCTCGACCGGCCTACCCGAGACGGTGGTGCCGAAGGCGACATCTTGCTGACCGGTCAACCACACCAGCAGCTGCGCGAAGGCGCCCTGCAACACGGTGTTGACGGTGGTATGACGCGAGCGCGCCAGCTCACTAACGGCCCGGGCGAGCTGCGCAGGCACCTGAAACTCGACACCGCCCAGCGGCCCACCCCCCAACCGGCCCGGCGGGCCCACCAAAGTGGGGGTGTCAAAACCGGTCAACACCTGCCGCCAGGCCGCGCGCGCGGCCTCCAGGTCACGACCGCCCAACCAGGTCACAAACCGGCGATACGAGACCGCCGCATCCAGCCGCTGCCGGCGATAGCTGGCGAATATTTCGCCCAGCAGGATCGGCAGCGACCAGCCATCGAGCACGATGTGGTGATTGCTGAGTACGAACCGGTGCCGGTCCTCGGCGATGCGGATCAACGCGGCCCGGAAGGCCGGCTCGTCGGTGAGCTCACGGACCGCGGCGACTTCGTCGGCGCACACCCGCGAGATCTGCTCATCGACATCGACGACTGCGATGTCGGGGCCACCGACAAGGTCGACATACCGCCAGGGCGCCACCGGATCGGCCGGGATGATCTGCACCGGCTTCTCGAACTCGTGGCTGAATCGGGCCACCAGGTTGGGATGCCGGGTGACCACCGCGTGCACCGCATCGCGCAGGCGATTGGGGTCAAGCGGGCCGGTTATGGTGAAAGCCATCTGCGCCGCATAAAAATCGCTGTCGTCGCCTTGCGCGGCTCTGGCGTGAAAGAACAGCCCCTGCTGCAGAGGTGTCAACGGCAGAACGTCAGCGATCCGCATATCGTCTCTCGAGTTCGTCGATCTGCTGCTGGCTCAGACCGGCAGCGACATCAGAGCGGCCAGGGCAGGGCCGGCCATCACGGTGGACACAGCGTGCTCGTAGTCGCTGGTGGCCACGCATCTGGCGTGTCAGTCCCTGCGCAACGGGGGCAACGGGGAATCCGGTTTGGCGCTGGCCGGCGGGGTCACGGTGATGACCGCACCGGTGGACGGCTTGTCGGTGGTCGGCGTTGCTGCGGCGGTGCCGATGCCGCTGATGCAGACTGTCGAGCTCAACGCCGCCACCATGGACGCCGACGCCGGTCCTCAGTTGCACGCCAATTGGATATGGGCGTCTTCGGCCCTCGACCATGCGGCGATCACCCGGCTGAGCCAGCTGTGGTTTGATGTGTGCTGCGCCTCATCGTTCACCAAGACAAAAAACTGCCATTGTCGTCGTCAACTGGGTTCGCGCTCACCAATTCTCCCTGCCTTTCCCGCGACTTCTCCCCGCCTCCCCGGCGACCTTCAGACGCTGATATTAACCGCCCGGTTCGGAAGCCGCGCCTGATTACCCAAAATGCCCGGCTTGCTGCGGGGCTGTGACCCGCGGGTTTGTCTGGCGGCGGTGCGGATTCGTCACCAGGAGCCGGTCGACGGGTGCGATGGCTGAACAGGATCCGCTTTCCGAAGATCCGTTGTTCCAGCCGTTTTCGGGCTCTGCTGTCGGTGCCAGTGCAACCGTATTTGGGCCAGAAACCTTAAGCGACAACGACATGCGCCTACTCAGATCAAAAATCCACCCACGGAACCGTCAGAAGAGCACGAAATGGGCGCATTGGCGTAATTCAAGTGTCTACGAAAGGGGGGCTGCTCCACGTGACAGGGCCAAGATCTGGACGTCAGCGCGGCATGCGCTGGGAGACAGAAACCTCTTGAGGTGTTGACCGGTGTCTTCGCCGGCGAACACGTCGGCGAAGTTCTCCAGTTGGCGGGTCTCACCGAATAGGTCGGCCATGTCGTGGCGAGCCAGGAAATCGAGCGATTCGGAGAACGTCCCATACGACACCGACTCGAAAAGCAGCTCCTTACGCACGGCGGCCGCCAGGTCGATCGGCACCGGGGCGGCGGGTCGGCTCTTGAGGACGATCCGGCCACCGGGACGTAAGACCCGGATCATCTCGTCGAACGCCGGCAAGCTAGGTTGCGTCTCGATGACGAAGTCGTAGGCATCCGTTTCAAGCGGCACCGACAGGTCCATCCGGTAGATCTCAACGGCTGGGAAGCCGGCCGTCGACAGCACACGACTGGTCAGTTCCGCGATCCGATTGTCGCCATAGATTAGGCCGCGCTCGGTCGGTTGGATACCGGATTTGAGCACGGCAAGGGCGGCGCAAACCGGTTCGGTGTAGGCGCCTTCCCAAAAAGACAGCGACTGCGGCAGGTGATGCACTACCCGAGCAGGTACGGCGATATACTCAGCAAACGCTCCGTGTCGGCCGACTCCTACGAATTGGTGGTGTGGGCAGCATTCGGGCCTGCCGCGACCGCATTGAAGGCACACTCCACACGGGATCACCGGCATCACGGCTACCCGGTCTCCACAAGCGAACTTGTGGACGTTCAAACCGCTGGCAACGACGACGCCGGCGAACTCGTGCCCGAGAATCAAGGGGTCGGCGCCGGCGAGTTTTCCCTGAGCGACGTAAATGTCGGTGCGGCAGACTCCAGCCACCTCGACCCGGATAAGGACCTCGCCCGGTCCTGGCTCAGGCACCGGCACCTGGCACAGGCGCACGGAAGAGCCCTGCTTGACGATCGCCCGCATCTCCGGCACCCTACGCGTGTCCTTTCCTGAGTGTGACGCAGCTTAGGCGCACTAGTCCTCGCGAGCTCCGGGGAACTCTACACGCTACCCGCACCTTCCAGTCCCCCATGGCCGGTAGTCTAGGAGGTAGTCGATAGTGTCACCTGGCTTTCGGCAAACTGGTGTTCACCTCACACTCCGCCTGAGTTTGGAGATGCCCTGAACCGCCCCGGCATGGCCGGAGACTCTGGTGTGTCCCGGCTCTTGGGAAGGTTGGGTTATGTCAGGTAGGTTCGACGAAGAAGTATGCGCTGGAGTTTCAGCAGCGCCACGGGATCAGCGGGGATGATCTGCACCGGCTTGTCGAACGCGCAGGCGGGCGGTGGTCAAGTGGGCCGCTCACAGTGATACCGAATCGCACCTCATATATACATATGTATATATGAGCATACACATCCTCGTCGCCCTGCGCGGCGCTGGCGTGAAAGAACAGCCCCTGCTGCAGAGGGGTCAACGGCAGAACATCAGCGACCCGCGTATCGTCTCTCGAGTTCGTCGATCTGCTGCTGGCTGAGACCGGCGGCGACATCAGAGGGCGTCAACCCACCCCCACCGCCCCGCACATGTGCGCAAACACCGGCCAGCGCATCAAACCACAGCTGGCTCAGCCGGGTGATCGCCGCGTGGTCCAAGGCCGAAGACGCCCATATCCAATTGGCGTGCAACTGAGGACCGGCGTCGGCGTCCATGGTGGCGGCGTTGAGCTCGACAGTGTGCATCAGCGGCATTGGCACCGCCGCAGCAACGCCGCTGACCGACGAGCCGTCCTGGCAGACCTGCCACAGATCACCGGACACCTTGACCGCATCAGCGCCCGGGGCGCCCATCCGCCCCAGATAGTTGAACCCAATCGTCGGGTCCGCCCCGCCCAGATCAACGTCGGGGTTCAGGTACCGCAGCACCCCGTAGCTCAGCGGATCGGGCAGGGCGCGAAGCTGCTCTTTGGCGTCTTTGATCACCACGCCCAGCGCCGCGTCGCCGGCCACGACCTGTGCCCAGGACAGCCCACCCACCGCCAACGCCACCGGGTAAATGGCGGTGAACCATCCCACGGTGCGCGTCAGGTCCACATCGGGGGCCAGCTCCTCGTGACGCCCATGGCTCTCGACGTCGATGCCGATCGGCGCGCCGCCGGTGCCCGAAGAACCTAAAAACTCCGCCCACGCCAAGGCGAACGTGATCAGCAAGATCTCGTGTATCCCGGCATGAAACGCCGCCGGCACCTCAGAAAGCAGCGGGCGGGTAGTCTCGGCATCCAACACCACCGACAAATGCTCAGCAGTGACGTGCGTATCCACACCGGGCTGGATCGCGGGCAGCGCGGCCGGGGTCGCCGCCACCTCCCGCCAGGCGTTGGCCCCGTCAACGACTTGCGGGCGGCGCGCATACTCGGCCAGCAGCGACGCCCACCGCTGAAACGATGTTCCGGTCGGCGGCAACGCCACCGGCTGCCCACTGTGATGCTGGGCCCAGGCGATGTTGAGGTCCTCCAGCACAATCCGCCACGACACTCCGTCGACGGCCAGATGGTGAATGATCAACACCAGCTGGCCGCGGTCGGTAACCCAGAGCGCGCTCAGCATCTGCCCGGCCGCCGGGTTCAGCCGCGACCGCGCCGCTACCACGGCCTCATCGGACAACACGTCCACCGTGTGCAGGCATGCACCGGCATCCACCGACCCGGCCTCGGGCACCTGCAGCGACCAGCACCCCGCTCCGTCCCCAGTGCTTGGGTCGACGCGCAGCCGCAACATGGCATGGTGATCCAGCAACGCCTGCAAGACGATCACCACGTCGGCCTGACTGACCCCTGCCGGTGGCTGCACCACCATCGCCTGGTTGAACTGGTCTACCGGGCCGCCTGCACTTTCCAAGTCGGCCAACCAGCGAATGATCGGGGTTGCCACCACCGGCCCGATGCCCTCATCGATCAGGCCGCCCGGGTCGTCGGATACCGTCACCACCCGGGCCAGCCGGGCCACGGTCTGCTCGACGAAAATGTCGCGCGGCCGGCACATCAGGCCTGCGGCCCGGGCCCGGGCCACCACCTGCATCGACAAGATGCTGTCGCCACCCAGCTCGAAAAACGAGTCGTCGACCCCGACCTGCTCCAGCCCCAACACCTCGGCGTAGATATCGGCCAGGACCTCCTCAACCGCGCCGGCCGGGGCCCGGTACCGCTCGGCGTCGGCGTATTCGGGTGCCGGCAGGGCCCGGGTGTCGAGCTTGCCGTTGGGTGTCAACGGCAACGCTTCTAACACCACCACCGCAGCCGGGACCATATAAGCCGGCAACCGCTCGGCCAGCGCGGCACGCATCTCGGCGGGGTCCGCTGTCCCAGTGACCCCAACTACATAGCCCACCAGGCGCTTGTCGCCGGGGCGGTCTTCGCGGGCGATCACCACCGCCTGCTCCACCCCATCCAGCCCGGACAGCGCTGCCTGCACCTCGCCGACCTCGATGCGATACCCGCGGATCTTGACCTGCTCATCAGCACGCCCCACATACGCCAGCTGCCCATCCGGGCGCCAACACACCAGATCCCCGGTGCGATACATCCGTGCTCCGGGCGCCCCGGATCCGCCGAAGGGGCACGCCACAAACCGCGACCCGGTCAACCCGCCACGGCCCACGTAGCCCACCCCGACGCCGCGGCCGGCCACATACAACTCCCCGACCACCCCGGACGGCACCGGCCGCAACCACCCATCGAGCACAAACAACGCCGCGCCAGGCACCGGCGCACCGATCGGCGGTACCCCCGACCCCGCTGTCAGGGGTGCGCTGATCGTCACGATCACCGTGGCCTCGGTCGGCCCGTAGGCGTTGACCATCACCCGCCCCGGCGCCCACCGATCCACCACCTCCGCCGCGCACGGCTCAGCGGCGACCACCAACGCCGCCGACTCCAACCCCTGCGGTGATAACACCCCCACCGCAGAAGGCGTCTGCAAAAACATGTTGATGTGTTCGGCGACCAGCAAGGCGTGCAAGTCCTCCGGCGAGCGCACCACCTCGTCGGGCACCACCACCACCCGCCCGCCACCCAGCAACGGAGCCCAGATCTCCCACACCGAGGCGTCGAAGGCCAGCGAGTGACACTGCGGCCACACTTTGACCGCGGGCAGGCCGGCGTCGAGTGACTCGATCAGTTGGGTGACGTTGTGGTGGGTGACCGCCACCCCCTTGGGCACCCCGGTGGTGCCCGAGGTGTAGATGATGTGGGCTAGGTCATCGGGGGCCGGTGCCGGCAACGCGGTGCTGGGTTGGCTGGCAATGCGGGGGTCCGCGATATCACCGACCTCGACGACCGCCAGGTCGTGCCCGTCGAGCCGATCGGCCAGTGCGGTGGTGGTGATTGCGGCGATCGGGGCGGCATCCTCGAGCAGGAACTCGATCCGGGCCGCGGGCATGCTCGGGTCGATCGGCAGGTAGGCCGCCCCGGTTTTGAGTATCGCCAAAATCGCCACGACGGCCTGGGCTGACCGTTCCAGCAGCAGCGCCACACACTGCCCCGGGCCCGCTCCGTGGGCGGCCAACAGGTGCGCCATCCGGTTGGCGGCCTGCTCCACCTCTCGGTAAGTCATGGAGCGGCCTTGGAAAGTCAGCGCCACCGCCTCCGGGGTGCGGGCTACCTGCGCGGCGAACAACACCGGAATCGACACCGACGGCGGTGCGGGCTGGGTCAGTAGCGCCCGGTTACCGATCTCATCCACGTGGGCGTGCTCATCGGCGTCGAGCACATCCAGCGACGAGAGCCGCCCGGTGGGGTCGGCGGTCATGGCCGCCAGCACCCGCTCTAACCGCTCGATCAGTGTTTGGATGGTGGCCGCGTCGAACACATCGGTGCGAAACTCCACCGCCCCGCCAATGCCGGCGGGCTGCCCGGCCTCGGAGAAGCGTTCGGCCAGCGACAACACCAAATCCATGCGCGCAGTGTGGGTCTCGATGGGTACAGGCCTGACCTGCAGATCACCCAGGGCCAGTCCACCGGCGGGATCATTGGGGCCGGCGAAGTTCTGCCAGGCCAACATCACCTGCACCAGCGGATGATGAGCCAAGCTTCGGGTGGGGTTAAGCTGCTCCACCAACACCTCAAAGGGCACGTCCTGATGCTCGAAAGCCGCCAAATCGCGCGCCCGCACCTGGGCCAACAACTCGGCCACGGTGGGATCACCGGCCAGATCGACCCGCAGTACCAAGGTGTTGACGAAAAACCCGACCAACTCATCCAGCGCCGGATCACCACGACCCGCGATCGGGAAACCAACGGCCACATCGGCACTCGCGCTGAGCTTGGCCAACAACACCGCTAAGCCGGCCTGGATCACCATGAAGCTCGTCGCGTTATGCTCACCGGCCAGCGCGCGCACCCGCTGCTGCAGCCCCGCTGGCCAGTCCACGACCACACTGGTCCCGCGCTGATCAGCCACCAGCGGATAAGGCCGATCAGTGGGAAGCTGCAAACGCTCCGGCAGATCGGCCAACTCGCGTCGCCAGTACCGTAACTGGCCGGCAATCACACTGTCCGGATCAGACTCCGCCCCCAACCACCCGCGCTGCCACAACGTGTAATCGACGTACTGCACCGCCAACGGCGCCCACTGCGGGGCCCGGCCCTGCCGCCGCGCCCGATACGCCTCGCCCACATCCCGGGCCATCGGGGTCGGTGACCACCCGTCAAAAGCGATGTGGTGCACCACAATCCCCACCACGTACCGCTCAGGCGCCACAGAATAGATCTGCGCACGAATCGGGATCTCCGCCGACAAATCGAACCGATACTCGGCCAACGCCGCCAACTCGCGGGCCACATCGGGCTCGGGCAACGACACCACCGCCACGCCCCCGCGCCGCCACATCCCCGCCTCTGCGGGCAACACCTCCTGGACCGGCACACCGTCAATGTCGGGAAATATGGTGCGCAACGATTCGTGGCGGGCCACAACATCGTCCAGCGCCGCACCCAGCGCCTCAACATCCAACGCCCCGCTGACCGCAAACGCACCCGGCATGTTGTAGGCCGCAAACCCACCGTCGAACCGGTTAAGGAACCACAACCGCTGCTGGGCATGCGACAACGGAACCCGCTGCGGGCGCGCCATCCCCCGCAAGGGCGGCCGGGCCGGGCCGCCACGATGCCGATACAGATACTCGGCGTGCCCCCCCACAGTGGGCGCGTCAAACAAATACCGCACCGGCACTTCGCGGCCCAACGCCAACTGCAGCCGCGCGCTGACCCGGGTGGCGATCAACGAATCCCCACCCAGGGCAAAGAAATCGTCATCAAGCCCAACCCGATCCAGGCCCAACACCTCGGCGAACACCCCGGCGACGATCTTCTCGATCTCGGTCTGCGGCGCCCGGAAGGCTGCGGCGCCAAACACCGGTGCCGGCAACGCCTTACGGTCCAGCTTGCCCGAGGCGCTCAACGGGAACTCCTCGAGCACCACGATGTGCTCCGGCACCATGTAATCGGGCAACCACGCACTCAACCGCTGACGCACCGCACTAACTTTGGCGGTGGTGTGCGGGTCATTAGCCTGGGTGCCGCGCAGGTGGTCCCCGGCAGGGGGCAAGTACAGGCCGGTCAGCGGCGGGGCGTGCCGGCGGTGGGCAGCAGTGCGGGCGATGAAAACCGCATCCAGGGTGCCAGCTTGGGCGCCCCAGGTGACCCCGACGTGGTATCCGGTGGTTTCACCGAGCTGGTGCAGCTGTTCGGGGATCGCGGCATCGACGGCAGCGCTGTCTTGAGCCAGGGCCTCGGACAGGGGTAGCCCGGCGGCCAGGGCGGCCTCGATGTCGACGTCGCCGATCAATCCGGCGCGCGGGATGTCGGTAACGCGCACGGTGGATGGACGCTCGGATACCAACCGGTCGTGCAGCCCGCCCAGGCCTGCACAGTCGGGCCACGCCCAGGCGGGTGCGGTGGCCAGGGAACATACCGCGGTGGGGGTTTTATGGACGACGACGTCGTAGCGATAGCGGTTGAGTTCGTTGTCGGCGGATCCGCGTTTGACTTCGATGTCCAGGCCGGCCACCGACGCACGCTCGCCGGCCCAACTGGTGAAAAACTCTGGCGCCAGCAATAGTTCGGTTTCGCCGAGCAGGGCGCGCTGAACTCGTTGGCGGATCTCGGCGCCGTCGATGGTGTCGGAGGTTGTGGTGCGGGCCAGCGCGATCGCGGTTTGGAACGCGCCCTGCAGGGTGTGGTTGCGCACGTCGCCGATAAACAATGCCCCACCGGGGGCCAGCAGATCCAGGGCCTTGTCGATGACCTCGGCCAGATATCCCGCGTTAGGGAAGTACTGGACGACCGAGTTGAGGATGATGGTGTCGTAGTAGTCCCGCGGCAGTCCCTCGGTGACGTGGGCGGGCTGGGTCAGCAGCTGGACCCGATCACGCCATTCAATCTGCAGCCGCTCCAGCGAGCGGGCCAGGTTGTCGATGACCACCGCCGACATATCGGTGCCGACATAGTGTTCGCAGTGCGGGGCGATCTGGGACAACACCAACCCTGAGACCGCGCCGATCTCCAACACGCGCCGCGGCTCCAGCGCCATGATCCGATCCACCGTGGCCGAACGCCACTCGATCATCTCCGCCAGCGGAATCGGTTCACCGGTGTAACTGCTGTTCCAGCCCCGAAAATCCATGCCGAAACCCGACACCTCGACCTCGGCGCCGTACAGCTCGTCGGACAGGTGTTGCCACTCTTCGCCGGTTTCGGCGTCTTCAATGGCCTTGTCGGCGGAGTCGGCCCTGAACATCGTAGTGGCGCGATCGAGGGTGATGTAGGCGACCAGGTGGGCACCGGTATCGCCGTGGTGCACGGTGGCCGCGGCCCGGGTGACGTGCGGGCAGCCCAGCAGGGTGTTTTCGATTTCGCCCAACTCGATGCGCTGCCCGCGCAGTTTGATCTGGGCGTCGGCGCGCCCCAGATAGTCAAGTGTTCCGTCGGGGGACCAGCGCACCAGGTCGCCGGTGCGATACATACGCGCCCCAGCAACCCCGAACGGGCCCCCAAAAGGATTTGCCACGAAACGTTCCGCGGTCAACCCCACCCGGCCCACATAACCGCGGGCCAGCGCGGGCCCGCCCAGATACAGGTCGCCCACAACCCCGATCGGGGCCGGGTTCAACCGCGCATCCAACACCAGCGCGCACACCCCCGGGAGCGGGGCACCGATGCCAACCGGCTGGCCCGCCGACAGCGGCGCACTGCAGGTGGCCCAGATGGTGGACTCGGTCGGGCCGTAGCCGTTGAACATCCGCCGACCCGGCGCCCACGCGGCCACCAACTCCTGCGGGCAGGCCTCCCCGACGGCCATCAGGGTGTCCAACCCGTCCAGCCGAGCCCGATCCAACGTCGCCACCACCGTCGGCGTCAACACCGCCGTGCTGACCCGCTGGCCCTGCGCAAACGCCGTCAATTGCTCCCCTGCGTACGCCTGCGACGGCGCCACCACCAACGCCGCCCTCGACCCCACCGCCCACAGCAACTCGAAGACCGACGCGTCGAAGGTGGGCGCGGCCACCATCAGCAGCCGCGCATCCGCACCCAACCCGAACACCGCCCGTTGCGCCGCGGCCAGCCCGAGCAGACCGGCGTGGGTCACCGCCACCCCCTTGGGGACACCGGTGGACCCCGACGTGAAGATGACATACGCGGTGTTATCCACCGTCAGCGGCGCCAGCCGATCGGCGTCGGTGATCGCTTGGGCGGAGCGCGCAGACATGCCCAGACCGTCCGGAACGTCACCGCGCAGCACCGGGCGCTCCCCGGCCCCGGGCACGGTGTCGACACCACAGGTCAACACGCACACCGCGGCCACCGCGTCGAGCACGGCCGCGACCCGCTCGACCGGATGGGCCCGGTCCACCGGCACATACGCCCCGCCGGCCTTGACCACCGCCCACCACGCCACCACCAACTCCACACAGCGATCCATCGCCACGCCCACCGCGCGCTCGGGACCGACCCCGGCCTCGATAAGCACCCGCGCCCACCGCGTCGACCACTCATCGAGCTCGCGATACGACACCACCCGCTCGCCGTCGATCACCGCCACCGCGTCCGGGTCGGCGGCCACCGCCGCAGCCAACAACTCCTGGGCCACCCCCACGGGCGCCCCAACCCCGGCACCCGACCACTGCGACAGCACCAGATCGCGCTCACCGCGATCCAGCAACGAGACGTCCCCCACCACCAACGACGCATCGGCCACCACCGCCTCGATCACCCGCCCAAACCGGGTGACCAACCGCTCGATGCTGGCCCGATCAAACAAATCCGTGGCATACTGCACCATCCCGCTGGCCATCGGCGCGGCCGGGTTTTCGGTGGGCATCTCCGACAGCTGGAAATGCAGGTCGCACTTGGCGGTGCCGGTCGGCACCACCTCCACTTCGACGCTGACCCCCTCGAGCGGCATTTCGGGTAGCACCATGTTCTGAAAGACCATGGCCACCTGGAACAGCGGATGATGCGCCGCCGAGCGCACCGGGTTGAGCTGCTCGACCAGCAGGTCAAACGGCACATCCTGATTCCGGTAGGCGTCCAGCGCCTTGTGCCGCACCCGCTCGAGCACCTCGCTGAACCGGTCCGTAGCACGCACCCCCACCCGGAGCACCCACGTGTTGACGAAAAACCCGACCAGATCATCGAGCGCCTCATCCAACCGCCCGGCGATCGAGGCGCCCTGCACTACATCCTCACCCACCCCGGCCAGGTGCAACAGCACCGCCAGGACCGCCTGCAACACCATCGAGGGCGTCGCGTTATGCGCCGCCGCCAACGCCTTGACCCCCGCCCACGGCTGCGGGTCGATGCGTAACTGCACCTCATCACCGCCGTAACTGGGCACCGGGGGACGGGCCCGGTCCGCCGGCGGTGACACCACCTGCGGCAGATCGGCCAACTCCTGCCGCCAGTACCGCAACTGCGCAGCAATCACACTGTCGGGATCAGACAAATCCCCCAGGCACTCCCGTTGCCAGAGGGTGTAATCGGCATATTGCACCGCCAACGGCGCCCAGCCCGGGGCCTGGCCCCGCCGCCGCGCCCGATACGCCTGGCCCACATCGCGGGCCATCACGGCCAGCGACCACCCATCAAAAGCGATGTGGTGCGGCACGATCCCCAGAACATGTTGCTCGGGTGCCACCGAATAGATCTGCGCTCGAATCGGGATGTCCGCCGACAAATCAAACCGGTCCCCCGCCAGCGCCGCCAACTCGTCGGCCACATCGGGCTCGGGCAACGACACCACCGCCGCGCCGCCGCGCCGCCACATCCCGGCCCGGGCCGGCAACACCTGCTGGAACGGCACACCGCCCATGTCGGGAAATATGGTGCGCAGCGATTCGTGGCGGGCGATGACATCATCGAGGGCCGCGCCCAGCGCCTCGACGTCCAGCGCCCCGCTGATCCGAAGTGCGGCCGGTTCAGTGTAGGTCGCAACCCCGCCCTCGAACCGGTTGCGGAACCACATCCGCTGCTGGGCAAACGACAACGGAACCACCGCGGGCCGTGGGCCAGCCACCAACGGCTTACGCCGACCCTCATCCCGCCTGTCGGCGATGACCGGTGCGGTGGCGCCGCCGAGCCGGCCGGCCAGGTGGCTGGCCAGCGCGGCGGGGGTGGGGTTATCGAAGGTCAGGGTGACCGGCAGGGCTAGCCCGGTTTGTGCGGTGAGGTTGTTGCGCAGTTCCAGGGCGGTCAGTGAGTCGACGCCCAGGTCGGTGAAGGGGCGTTCGGGGTCCAGGGCGGCCGGGTCGGGGTGGGCCAGCACGGTGGCGGTGGCGGTGGCCACCAGGGTGGTCAGGGTCTGCAGTTGTTTGTCGGGGGTTTGAGCGGCGAGCTGTGCGGCCAGCGTGTCGGGGCCGGCGCTGGTGGCCGCGTGGCGGCGGGCGCGGGTCAGCCCCGACAGGATCGCCGGCAGGGTCTGCTGGCGGGCCTCGCCGGCCAACGCTGTCGCGTTAAAGGGGCAGAGGATCAGGTAGGGCTGCTGCCGGGACAGGGCGGCGTCGAACAGGGCCAGGCCGTGGGCATTGCTGATCGGGACCAGACCGCGGGTCAACCGGGTCTCCTCGGCCGAGCTGAGCTGGCCGGTCAGGCCCGTGCCCTGCCAATACCCCCAGGCCAGGCTGCTGGCCTGCTGGCGGTGGCGCCGGTGCTGGGCCAACGCGTCGCAGAACGCGTTAGCGGCCGCGTAGTTGGCCTGCCCGGCAGCACCCACCACAGCCCCCACCGCAGAGAACACCACGAACGCGTCCAGATCGGCGTCTCGGGTCAGGTGATGCAGATGCCAGGCGGCGTCGGCCTTGGCGGCCAGCACGGTATCGAGTTGCTCGCCGGTCAACTCGCCGACCACGGCGTCCTCGAGCACCGCTGCGGTGTGGATGACCGCGCTCAACCGATGCCGGCCCGGAAGCGCGTCCAGCAGTTCGCCCAGCTGGCCGGGGTCGCTGACATCGGCGGCGCTGATCGTGACCTGGGCGCCCAACCCGGTCAGCCGCTGGTGCAGCTCGGCCGCCCCGGCAGCCGCCGGGCCACTGCGCGAGACCAGCAGCAGATGCC
The DNA here is from genome assembly GCA_963814505.1 of uncultured Actinomycetota bacterium. Taxonomy (GTDB): domain Bacteria; phylum Actinomycetota; class Actinomycetes; order Mycobacteriales; family Mycobacteriaceae; genus Mycobacterium. The sequence goes on along the minus strand of CAWFDM010000022.1, from coordinate 156,312 downwards.
GCACACCGTAGCCACGAACCAGATGCTCAGCGAACAGCGCGCCCAGCGTGCCGGTGCCCCCGGTGATCAACACCGTGCCCTCCGGGTCAAACACCGCAGGAGGCAGCAACACAATCTTCCCGGTATGCCGGGCCTGGCTCATGTCCCGAAACGCCCGCACCGCCTGCGCCAGGCCATAACTGGTGATCGGCAGCGGCCGCAGCACCCCGCCGGCGAACATGCCGGCCACGGTGGTCAACGTGGCGTTGAGCTGCTCGGGCGCCGCCACACTCACATCCACCGGGTGATAACCGATGCCGGGGTGGGTTACAGCGATATCGGCGGGCGAACGGATATCGGTCTTGCCGATCTCGACGAAACGACCACCGCGGGCCAGCAGATCCAGCGAGGCGTCGATGAACGGCCCGGTCAAACAGTTGAGCACCACATCCATGCCCTGCCCGCCGGTGGCCGCATCGAAGGCCGCCCCGAAATCCAGGGTGCGCGAGGAGGCGATGTGCCCGCGGGGCACACCCAGGCGTTCCAGCACACCATGCTTGCTGGGGTGGGCGGTGGCATACACCTGCGCCCCCAGATGGCGGGCGATCTGGATGGCCGCCTGACCCACCCCGCCGGCACCGGCGTGGATGAGCACCCGCTGCCCCGCAGCAAGCCCCGCCACCTCGACCAACGCCAGATAGGCCGTCACAAAAACCGACGGAACCGATGCGGCCTCAGCAAACGACCACCCCGCGGGTACGGCCACCACTGCCCGGTGATCCGTGACCGCGGTGGGCGCAAACCCGTTGTTCGGGAACAGGCCCATCACCGCATCACCGACACCGAAGGCGGTCACATCCGGGGCGGCCTCGATGACCACCCCGGCGGCTTCCCCGCCCAGCCCCTCATCGGCGATCGCGCCCACGGCCACCACCACATCGTGGAAGTTCAGCCCGGCCGCGCGGATACCCACCCGGACCTGCCCGGGACCCAACACCGCCGGCTCGGCGGGCAGCAGGGCCAGATTGGCCAAATCACCCTTGCCGGTGGTGCCCAGCCTCCAGCAAGGCGTCGGTGGCGGGGTCAACGCCTGCGCCCGAGCCAGCCGGGGCAGATAGGCGCTGCCGTGACGCAACACCAGCTGGGGCTCGCTGGCCGGCCACCGCGCCACGGTGGCCAACAAAGCCTGCTCGGTGGCCGCGGTGTCATCGGTGTCAAGCACCAGAATGCGCTGCGGATGCTCGCTTTGGGCGCTGTGGATCAACGCCCACGCCGCGGCGTGGGCCATATCGGGAGCCCGATCCACCACGCCGACGCTCACCGCGTGACGGGTCACGATCACCAGCGCGCGGCGCGCTGGTCTCCGGGCGGGCCAACCACTGCTGCAACCCACCCAGGGTGTGACGGGTCAGGCGGTGCAGCCGCGGCAGCGGGTCGACCTCTCCACCCACGCTCTCGAGGGTCTCAGGCAGCGGCAACACCCAGATCACCAGCTCAGGACACGACGCTAGCGCGGCCATCTCGGTGTGGACCACGCTGCCCTGCAGGCCCGCGGGCAGCTGATCGGGATCAGCGCTCAGCACCGCCCACTCCGGTACCGGCGGCGCCGCTGCGCTGTCGTCGGGCAGCGGTGACCAGGCCAGCTCGAACACGCCGTCCCGCGCTGCGCCCCCCAGGGCGCGCGGCCCGATCCCCTCGGGCATCGCGCGCACGGTCACCGTGTCGATGCTGATCACCGGCGCACCGGCCGGATCGACGGCGCACAACCGGAACGTGTCCACACCGATGCGGGTCAGCTCGACATCCAGCACGGTGGCCGCGGTGGCGTGCAAACCGACCCCGCTAAACACAGACGGCAGCCGCAGCTCCCCGGGATCGGCACCGGACGCGAACGGCTGCAACGCGGCGTCCAGCAGCGCCGGGTGCAAACCATAACCGGCCACATCGGTATCAGCGGGCAGCTCCACCCGCGCATACACCACATCGGGATCGGCCGGGTTGACCCCGATACCCCGCAACGACCGAAACAACCCACCATAGCGGTAACCCTGGTCGGCCAACCCCGCATAAAAACCGTCCCCATCGATGGGCTCCACACCCACCGGCGCCGGCGGCACCACCACCCGCGGTGCCTCGGCACTCAGCACCCCCGAGGCATGCAACGTCCACCCGGCACCGACCCCATCACCGGGGCGGGCGTGCACGGTAAACCGCCGGCGCGTGTCGTCCTCGAGGGCATGCACCGTGACCTGCACATCGGTGGGCGCATCCTCGACCAACACCAACGGGGTCTGCAAAACCAGCTCATCGATCACCGCACAGCCGACGCGCTCACCGGCGGCCAACACCACATCGATGAACCCTGTGGCCGGGAACACCATAGTCTCACCGAGCATGTGGCCGGCCAGCCAACCCTGGGTGGCCGTCGACAACCGCCCACTGACCACGGTCAGGTCCGGATCAGCCAGCTCGGTCACCGCACCCAACAGGGGATGCTCCGACGGGCCCAACCCCAGGTCGGCGGCATCGCCGGCCCGGGTGGGAGCCGGCCAATAACGCCGGTGCTCAAAAGGATAGGTCGGCAACGCCACGGTCTGCGCGTGCGGATAAAGATCCCGCCACGACGGGCTATGCCCATGAGTGTGTAGCCGGCGCAACGCCCCAGCCAGCGCATCGCGGTCGGGCCGGTAACGGTGCAACGTGGTGATCACCGCCGACCCGGCCCGCCCTGACATCCCGGCGAGGGTGTCGGTGATCGCCGGGGCCAACAGCGGGTGCGGGGACAGCTCCACGAGCGTGTGCTCACCGCCGCTGAGCAGCCCGACCAGACTGTCGTGGAAGCGCACCGGCTCACGCAGGTTGGCATACCAGTACTGGGCATCCATGGTGGTGGTATCCAGCGCATCACCCGACACCGCACTATCCACAGTGGAATACAACGGGATACGCGCCGGCCGCGGCGCCAGGTCGGCCAGCTCAGCGAGGAGCTGCTCACGCAGGGGTTCGACCTGAGCCGAGTGCCCCGCGCCATCAGCAGCAAGGGATCCAACCTGGATACCCTCACGCTCACAGGCCGCGATGAACTGCGCCACGGCGTCGGCCTGGCCGCTGACGACGCAGTGCGAGGGTCCGTTGATCGCGGCGATACTTAATGCAGGGTCCCAATGCTGCAGCCGCGGGCGCAGTTCTTCGGCGCCCAGCATGACCGAGGACATCGCGCCAGCCCCGGACAGATGCGTCGTCACTGCCTGGCTGCGTAACGCCACCACTTTGGCGGCCTCATCAAGGGAAAGCGCCCCGGCGATGTAGGCGGCGGCGATTTCTCCTTGGGAATGCCCGATCACCGCATCAGGCACGATCCCATAACTACTGAGCACCTCGGCCAGCGAGACCATCAACGCAAACAGCACCGGCTGCAGCACATCGTTGCGATCCAGCGACGGTGCCTCCGGGTCCTGGCACACCACATCGCGCACCGACCAGCCCGTGAACGGCCGCAGCGCCCGGTCACACTCATCCAGGGCCGCTGCGAAGACGCGGTGCTGACCATAGAGCTGGGCGGCCATCCCGGGGTATTGGGCGCCTTGGCCGGGAAAGACGAACACGATTTTAGTGGTTTGCTGGGCCAGATGGTGGCGGGTCAGTCCGGGGTGGGGGCGGCCCGCGGTGAGCGCACTCAAAGCCTCCAGCAGGTCCTGGCGAGGGTCCCCACTGTCAGCGGGTGCGGTGATGGCTGCCCGGTAGGGGTGCTGGGTGCGGGTGGTGGCCAGGCTGTAGGCCAGATCGGTGAGGTCTAGGCCGGGATCGTCGAGGATGTGTTGATGCAGCCGCTCGGCCTGGGCGCACACGGCGGTAGGGGTGCGCGCCGAGACCGGCCAGACCCACAGCGGGGGCTCCTCAACGGGTTTCGTCACGTCGGGCGCGGGCACCGCAGCCCCGGCGGGGGCTTGTTGCAGGATCAGATGCGCGTTGGTGCCGCTGATCCCGAACGAGGACACCGCCGCGGTGCGGGGATGATCTGTCTGGGGCCAGGGAATGGCCTCGGTCAGCAGCCGAACCGTGCCGGCCGACCAGTCGATGTGCGGGCTGGGCGCATCCACGTGCAGGGTCGGGGGCAAGGTGTCGTGGTTGAAGGCCAGGATCATTTTGATCATTCCGGCGACACCGGCCGCGGCCTGGGTGTGGCTGATATTGGATTTGATCGACCCCAGCCACAGCGGGTGCTCGCTGTCCCGGTGCGCGCCGTAGGTGGCGATCAACGCGCCGGCCTCGATCGGATCCCCCAACGTGGTACCGGTGCCGTGGGCCTCCACCACATCCACCTGATCCAGGCTGATCCCGGCGTTGGCCACCGCCTGGGTGATCACCCGCTGCTGTGCCAGCCCATTAGGAGCGCTCAACCCGTTAGAAGCGCCGTCCTGGTTAACCGCCGACCCCGCGATGACCGCCAAAACAGGATGGTTGTTGCGGCGGGCATCGCTAAGACGTTCCAGGACCACAACCGCGGCCCCTTCCGCCAAGCCGGTGCCATCGGCGGCCGCGGCGAACGCTTTGCAGCGCCCGTCGGGGGCCAGCCCGCGTTGCCGGGCGAACTCGGTGAACACCACCGGTGTGGTCATCACCGTCACGCCACCGGCCAGCGCCAAACCGGATTCCCCGTTGCGCAGGGACTGACACGCCAGATGCGTGGCCACCAGCGACGACGAGCACGCCGTGTCCAACGCGATGGCCGGGCCCTGCAACCCCAAAACATAGGCAACACGCCCGGGAACCACACTGGTGGCGCCCCCGGTCAACGCGTAACCCTCCACGCTGTCCGAGCCGTTCCCCCGATGGGCCTGCGCCCACACCCCGGCGAACACCCCGGTATCCGAGCCCGCCAAGCCGGCCGGGTCGATCCCGGCGGTCTCCAACGCTTCCCAACACACCTCCAGCAACACTCGCTGCTGGGGATCCATCGGGTGCGCCTCCCGCGCCGAAATCCCGAAAAACTCGGCGTCGAACCCGGCGGCGTCGGCCACAAACGCCCCCGCGAGGGTGTAGGTCTTGCCCACCGCATCCGGATCGGGATCAAACATCCCCGCCAAATCCCAGCCACGATCACTCGGAAAACCCCCCACCGCGTCGGTGCCGGTGTTGACCAGATCCCACAACGCCGCCGCCGAATCCACTCCACCGGGGAGCCGGCACGCCATCCCCACTACCGCCACCGGCTCAGCAGCACGCGCTAGAAGAGCACGATTCTGCTCCTTCAGCGAGGCGATTTGCGTTATCGCCGTGCGCAGTCCTTTGGTTGCTCTCTCGAGTTCGGTATCCATTACCTGCAGTCCTATTCGCTGTCGTCGCCCAGGGTGACGAGGAGCTCGTTGAGGTCCATGTTTGCGATGTCTTCTGGACGGTCTGGTTGCGAATGCTGCCCACGACCCACCATGCCTAAAAGCATGTCCAGCATTCCTGTCTCCCGAAGTTGTTTGACCGGGATCGAAGCAATGAGCTGGTAAATCTCGGAATCGCGCGAGTCGCCGGCTTGGCCAATGTCACCGTCCGCACCTATCTGGCGATGGATGTGGCTGGCCAGCGCGGCGGGGGTGGGGTGGTCGAAGATCACGGTGGCCGGCAGGGCTAGCCCGGTTTGTGCGGTGAGGTTGTTGCGCAGTTCCAGGGCGGTCAACGAGTCGATGCCGAGGCCTTTGAAGGGCCGTTGGGTGTCCAGGGCGGCCGGGTCGGGGTGGGCCAGCACGGTGGCGGTGGCGCTGGTTACCAGGGTGGTCAGGGTCTGCAGTTGTTTGTCGGGGGTTTGAGCGGCGAGCTGTGCGGCCAGCGTGTCGGGGCCGGCGCTGGTGGCGGCATGCGGGCGGGCGTGGGTCAGCCCCGACAGGATCGCCGGCAGGGTCTGCTGGCGTGCGCGGCGGGCCAACAACGAGGCGTTAAAGGGGCAGGGGATCAGGTAGGGCTGCTGCTGGGACAGGGCGGCGTCGAACAGGGCTTGGCCGTGGGCATTGCTGATCGGGACCAGACCGCGGGTCAACCGGGTCTGCTCGGCCGAGCTGAGCTGGCCGGTCAGGCCCGTGCCCTGCCAATACCCCCAGGCCAGGCTGCTGGCCTGCTGGCGGTGGCGCCGGTGATAGGCCAACGCGTCGCAGAACGCGTTAGCGGCCGCGTAGTTGGCCTGCCCGGCAGCACCCACCACAGCCCCCACCGCAGAGAACACCACGAACGCGTCCAGATCGGCGTCTCGGGTCAGGTGATGCAGATGCCAGGCGGCGTCGGCCTTGGCGGCCAGCACGGTATCGAGTTGCTCGCCGGTCAACTCGCCGACCACGGCGTCCTCGAGCACCGCTGCGGTGTGGATGACCGCGCTCAACCGATGCCGGCCCGGAAGCGCGTCCAGCAGTTCGCCCAGCTGGCCGGGGTCGCTGACATCGGCGGCGCTGATCGTGACCTGGGCGCCCAACCCGGTCAGCCGCTGGTGCAGCTCGGCCGCCCCGGCAGCCGCCGGGCCACTGCGCGAGACCAGCAGCAGATGCCGCACACCGTAGCCACGAACCAGATGCTCAGCGAACAGCGCGCCCAGCGTGCCGGTGCCCCCGGTGATCAACACCGTGCCCTCCGGGTCAAACACCGCAGGAGGCAGCAACACAATCTTCCCGGTATGCCGGGCCTGGCTCATGTCCCGAAACGCCCGCACCGCCTGCGCCAGGCCATAACTGGTGATCGGCAGCGGCCGCAGCACCCCGCCGGCGAACATGCCGGCCACGGTGGTCAACGTGGCGTTGAGCTGCTCGGGCGCCGCCACACTCACATCCACCGGGTGATAACCGATGCCGGGGTGGGTTACAGCGATATCGGCGGGCGAACGGATATCGGTCTTGCCGATCTCGACGAAACGACCACCGCGGGCCAGCAGATCCAGCGAGGCGTCGATGAACGGCCCGGTCAAACAGTTGAGCACCACATCCATGCCCTGCCCGCCGGTGGCCGCATCGAAGGCCGCCCCGAAATCCAGGGTGCGCGAGGAGGCGATGTGCCCGCGGGGCACACCCAGGCGTTCCAGCACACCATGCTTGCTGGGGTGGGCGGTGGCATACACCTGCGCCCCCAGATGGCGGGCGATCTGGATGGCCGCCTGACCCACCCCGCCGGCACCGGCGTGGATGAGCACCCGCTGCCCCGCAGCAAGCCCCGCCACCTCGACCAACGCCAGATAGGCCGTCACAAAAACCGACGGAACCGATGCGGCCTCAGCAAACGACCACCCCGCGGGTACGGCCACCACTGCCCGGTGATCCGTGACCGCGGTGGGCGCAAACCCGTTGTTCGGGAACAGGCCCATCACCGCATCACCGACACGGAAGGCGGTCACATCCGGGGCGGCCTCGATGACCACCCCGGCGGCTTCCCCGCCCAGCCCCTCATCGGCGATCGCGCCCACGGCCACCACCACATCGTGGAAGTTCAGCCCGGCCGCGCGGATACCCACCCGGACCTGCCCGGGACCCAACACCGCCGGCTCGGCGGGCAGCAGGGCCAGATTGGCCAAATCACCCTTGCCGGTGGTGCCCAGCCTCCAGCAAGGCGTCGGTGGCGGGGTCAACGCCTGCGCCCGAGCCAGCCGGGGCAGATAGGCGCTGCCGTGACGCAACACCAGCTGGGGCTCGCTGGCCGGCCACCGCGCCACGGTGGCCAACAAAGCCTGCTCGGTGGCCGCGGTGTCATCGGTGTCAAGCACCAGAATGCGCTGCGGATGCTCGCTTTGGGCGCTGTGGATCAACGCCCACGCCGCGGCGTGGGCCATATCGGGAGCCCGATCCACCGCGCCGACGCTCACCGCGTGACGGGTCACGATCACCAGGCGAGACGCGCTGGTCTCCGGGCGGGCCAACCACTCCTGCAACCCACCCAGGGTCCGGGCCGTCAGGCTGTGCAGCCGCGGCAGCGGGTCAGCATCCTCCTCGAGCGGCACGGGCAACGGCCAGATCACCAGCTCAGGACACGACGCTAGGGCGGCCAGCTCGGTGTGGACGGTATGGATCGGGCCGCCCTGCAGCACAGCCGGCAGCCGATCGGGATCCTCGCTCAGCACCGCCCACTCCGGTACCGGCGGCGCCGAGCTGTCTTCGGGCAGCGGTGACCAGGCCAGCTCGAACATGCTGTCCCCCACTGCGCCCCCCAGGGCGCGCGGCCCGATACCCTCGGACGCGGTGCGCGTGGTCACCGTGTCGATGCTGATCACCGGCGCGCCGGCCGGATCGACGGCGCACAACCGGAACGTGTCCACACCGATCCGGGTCAGCTCGACATCCAGCGCGGTGGCCGCGGTGGCGTGCAAGCTGACCCCGCTAAACACAAACGGCAGCCACAGCGTCCCGGCATCAGCCCCACCGGCGATCGTGCTCAAAAACGCCGCCGCCAACCCCTGCAATGCGGAATCCAGCAACGCCGGGTGCACTCCATAACCGGCCACATCGGTATCAGCGGGCAGCTCCACCCGCGCATACACCACATCGGGATCGGCCGGGTCCACCCTGATACCCCGCAACGACCGAAACAGCCCGCCATAGCGGTAACCATGGTCGGCCATCCCCGCATAAAAACCGTCCACGTCGATGGGCTCCACACCCACCGGCGTCCCCTGCCGGGCCACCAGCTGGGGCTGCTCGGCGCTCAACACCCCCGAGGCATGCAACGTCCACCCGAGACCGGCCCCATCACCGGGGCGGGCGTGCACGGTAAACCGCCGGCGCGTGTCGTCCTCGAGGGCATGCACCGTGACCTGCACATCGGTGGGCGCATGCTCGACCAACACCAACGGGGTATGCAAGACCAACTCATCGATCACCGGGCAACCGGCGCACTGGCCGGCCTGCAACACCACATCGACAAACCCGGTTGCGGGGAACACCACACTGTCGTGCACCATGTGCCCGCCCAGCCAGCCCTGCGTGGCCGTCGACAATCTCCCACTCAACACGACCTGGTCTTGATCAGCCAGGTCAGTCACCGCCCCTAAAAGGGGATGCTCAGCGCGGTCCAACCCGGCCGCGCTGACATCAGCAGCCGGGGTGGGCACCAGCCAATAGCGGCGGTGCTGGAACGGATAAGTCGGCAGCCCCACAACCTTCGCCTGCGGATACAGGGCCGACCAGGACGGGCTATGACCATGGGTATGCAACCCGGCCAACGCACCAGCCAGCGCATCCAGCTCGGGCCGGTCACGGTGCAAGGTGGGGATCACCACCGAGTGCGCCCGCCCCCCCACACTTGCCACGATGTCGCTGATCGCCGGGGCCAACCCCGGGTGCGGGGACAACTCCACAAACGTGTGCTCACCGTGAGCCAAAAGCTCGACCACACTGTCATGGAATCCGACCGGCTCACGCAGGTTGCGATACCAGTACTCGGCGTCCATGACGGTGGTGTCCAACGGGTCACCCGAGTGTGCGCTAGCCACCGTGGAATACAGCGCGACCCGTGCGGGCTGCGGGGTAAGGCCGGCCAGATCGCGCAGTAGCTGCTCATGCAGCGCTTCGACCTGAGCGGAATGCGAGGCGTAGTCCACGGCGATAGACCGGACCTGGATGCCGTCTTGCTCACAGGCCGCGCTGAACTGCTGCACCGCGTCCACGTCACCGCTGACGATGCTGTGTGAGGGTCCGTTGATCGCGGCGATGCTTAACGCGGCGCCCCATTGCTGCAGCCGCGGACGCAGTTGCTCTGCGGCCAGCATGACCGACGCCATCGCGCCGGACCCGGACAGACGCGCCAACGCGGCACTGCGTAACGCGACCACTTTGGCGGCCTGGGCCAAGGTCAGTGCCCCGGCGACATAGGCGGCCGCGATTTCTCCCTGGGAGTGCCCGATCACCGCGTCGGGCACAATCCCATAGGAGCCCAACACCTCGGCCAACGAGACCATCATCGTGAACAAGACAGGCTGGACCACATCCACCCGCTCCAGCGACGGCGCGCCGGGCTCCTGGCACAACACATCGCGAACCGACCAGCCGATCCAGGGCGCCAACGCCTGGTCACACTCGTCAACCAGGCGCGCGAAACCGCGGTGGTGGCGGTAAAGCATGGCACCCATGCCGGGGTACTGGGCGCCCTGGCCGGGGAACACGAACACGATCTTGCTGGCCTGCCCGCCCACATGGTGGTGCCGGGTCAGCCCCGGGTAGGGCCGGTCAACGATCAGCGCGCCCAGCGCCTCGAGCAAATCAGCGACCGGATCGCCGGAGTCGGCGGGCACGGTGATGGCCGCCCGATGGGGGTGATGGGTGCGGGTGGTGGCCAAACTGTAGGCCACATCGGTCAAGTCCAGGCCGGGATGATCGAGCAGGTACCGCTGTAACCGGTCGGCTTGAGCACTGAGGGCTGCAGGGTGCCGCGCTGAGAGCGCCCAGATGGACAACGCGGGCTCACCAACAGCTTCACCCCCACCAACCACCGATACGACGGGCCCGGGGGGCTGCTGAAGGATCAGGTGCGCGTTGGTGCCACTCAACCCAAACGAGGACACCCCCGCGGTGCGGGGATGATCGGTCACCGGCCAGGGCAGCGGTTCGGTAAGCAACCGCACGGTACCCGCCGACCAGTCGATATGCGGGCTGGGCCGGTCCACGTGCAATGTCGGCGGCAACATGTTGTGGTTGAGGGCCGCGATCATTTTGATCATCCCAGCGGCCCCCGCCGCGGCCTGGGTATGCCCGATATTGGATTTAATCGATCCCAACCACAGTGGGTGCTCGGAGTCACGGTGCGCGCCGTAGGTGGCGATCAGGGCGCCGGCCTCGATCGGGTCGCCCAAGGTGGTACCGGTGCCGTGCGCCTCCACCACATCAACCTGATCCAGGCTTAGCCCGGCGTTGGCCACCGCCTGACAGATCACCCGCTGCTGGGCCGGCCCGTTAGGGGCGCTCAACCCGTTAGAAGCACCGTCTTGGTTGATCGCCGATCCGGCGATGACCGCCAACACCGGGTGGTTGTTGCGCTGAGCATCGCCGAGGCGTTCCAACACCAGCACCGCAGCACCTTCGCTGAAGCCGGTGCCGTCAGCGGCCGCGGCGAACGCTTTACAGCGCCCGTCAGCGGAAAGCCCGCGTTGCCGGGCGAACTCGGTGAATACTCCTGGTGAGTTCAGCACCGTGACACCACCGGCCAGGGCAAGCGCCGATTCCCCGTTGCGCAGCGACTGACACGCCAAATGCGTGGCCACCAGCGACGACGAACACCCGGTGTCCACCGTGATGGCCGGGCCCTGCAACCCCAACACGTACGCCACCCGCCCCGAGGCCACACTAGGGATGCTCCCGCTGCCGTAGCCCTCCACACCGTGCGAAACCCCACCACCGGCCCCTCCGTAGGGTTGTGTCCAGGTCCCGGCGAACACCCCGGTATCGGTGCCCGCCAAGGCGGCCGGGTCGATCGCGGCGGTCTCCAATGCCTCCCAACACACCTCCAACAACAGCCGCTGCTGAGGATCCATCGCGTGGGCCTCGCGTGGGGAGATCCCGAAAAACTCGGCATCAAACTGCGCAGCTTCCTTCAGGAACCCGCCGTAGCGGGTGTAGGTTTTGCCCACCGCATCCGGGTCAGGATCAAACAACCCCGCCAAATCCCAACCCCGATCGTCGGGGAATTCCCCCACCGCATCCACGCCGGCAGTCACCAGATCCCACAAACCCGCCGCCGAATCCACACCACCAGGAAGCCGACACGCCATCCCCACCACCGCCACCGGCTCATCCACCCGACCCGCAGCAGCGGTGACCAGTGGGGCCGGCGCGCCGGCGCCGCTGAGCAGCATCGCCAGGTGAGCGGCAACCTGGGTGGGAGTGGGGTGGTCAAAGACCAGAGTTGACGGCAGGCTCAGCCCGGTTTGTGTCGAGAGGCTGTTGCGCAGTTCCAGGGCGGTCAACGAATCGATACCCAGGTCTTGGAAGGGCCGGTCGGGATCTAGGGCGCCGGGGTCGGGATGAGCCAACACCGCAGCAGTGGCGCCAGTGACCAGCGCGGTCAACGTGTGCAGCCGTTGTTCGGGGGTTTGGGAGGCCAGCCGCGCGGCCAGCGCCTTGGAAATGGCCGTGGTGGTGGTCGTGCCGTGCGCCGATGGGTCTGCCGCCACCAACTCGGTCAGAAGTGGGCGAGAGCGCCGAGCGGTGAAAACCTCCAGGAATTGCTTCCAGGAAACGTCAGCGATCATAATCTGTTCGTCATCGGCGTCGAGGGATTGCTGCAGCGCACCAAGGGCGATTTCGGGCGATATCAAATTGATCCCGGTACGGTGGAAGCGTTCATAGTCCTCAGGCCCCGCCTGCCCCGCCCAAATCCCCCAAGCCACCGACAGCGCCGTGCACCCGCGGGCGCGCAACCGCGAGGCTAGGGCATCGAGGTGGGCGTTAGCGGCCGCATAAGGGCCGTGCTCAGCGCCACCCCAGATCCCGGTCACCGAAGAAAACAGGATAAAAGTCTCTGGTGGCTCGTCGGCGAGGAGCTCGGCCAGGTTATCGGCCCCGACCGCCTTGGTGTAACCGCTGGCGAACTCTGCTGTGGTGACCTCAGTTATGGTGTGCAATCGAATGTCCGCTGCGGCATGCACGACGGTGCGAATGGGTCCGTGTTGGTCACGGATGCCGGCAATGACGTCCGCCAACGCCGACCGATCGGTCATATCCACCGAGGCCAACGTCGTCGCTACCCCGGCGGCGTTTAATTCCTTTTCCAGTTCTGCTGCCCGAGGACTGTGGGTAGCGTTGCGGCTAAGCAGGACAAGGTGACTGGCCCCAGCCTCAGCAAGCCAGCGCACAATGTGGCCACCCAGGCGCCCGGTGGCCCCGGTGACCAGAGCTGTCCCCGAGGCTGTCCAGGCGCGAACCCGTTCGAGCGGCAACGGTGCTTCCCGTACCCGTCGCGCGCTGACCCCCTGGGGGCGGATCGCGAGTTGGTCTTCAGGTTGCGGGCAGCTCAGTATCGCGTGCAGCTGCTCGACATCGTGCGGGGTCGCCAGGTCAGGAAGGTCAATGAGCCCTCCCCACCACTGGGGATGCTCCAGACCGACCGACTGTCCTAGCCCCCACACCGCCGACTGGCTCGGCCTGGCAGCCCCATCATCTGGACAGACACTCACCGCGCCTTGGGTGATGACCCACAGCGGCACCCCAAGACCGCAATCACCATAGGCTTGCGCGACACACAGGGTGGCAATCAGGCCCGTTGATATTCCGGGGAAACCCGGATGGGTCCGCTCTTCTAAGGCCATGAAGGAAACCACACCGTCGCACCCGGTGCGCACGGCCGCGCTGGACAACAGGGCGGTCAGGGAGCTTCTGTCGACATCACTGGGATCAATGGCGAGCACGTCGATGTCATCGGCGTATCGTGCTGACAGGCCAGCGATCCACGCATCATCCTCGGCCTGCTCGGGCCATGCTAAAACCAGCCACCGTTGCCGGGTTCGCGGGAACGTTTCCGGGGTGATAGTTTGCCAGCCGACCCGATAACGCAATTTGTTGACTTTCGAACGGTCCCCGAGATCTTTGCGCCATTGCCGCAGGGCATGCACCACAGGACCCAGCGATGCGGCCCGTTGGTCATCACCCAATTGGTCATCACTCAGCCGCAACACCTTCGCCACGGTGTCCAGCTCGCCCTCATCAACGGCCTTCCACAGCGCACCTTCAGCAGGATCACTGGCCTCGGCGGCCGGGGTGGGCACCAGCCAATAGCGGCGGTGCTGGAACGGATAAGTCGGCAGCCCCACAACCTTCGCCTGCGGATACAGTGCCGACCAGGACGGGCTATGACCATGGGTATGCAGCCGGGCCAACGCAGCAGCCAGCGCGTCTAGGTCGGGCCGGAATTGGTGCAACGTGGGGATCACCACCGAGTGCGCCCGCCCCCCCACACTTGCCACGATGTCGCTGATCGCCGGGGCCAACGCAAGGTGCGGGGACAACTCCACAAACGTGTGCTCACCGTGAGCCAAAAGCTCGACCACACTGTCGTGGAATCCGACCGGCTCACGCAGGTTGCGATACCAGTACTCGGCGTCCATGACGGTGGTGTCCAACGGGTCACCCGAGTGTGCGCTAGCCACCGTGGAATACAGCGCGACCCGTGCGGGCTGCGGGGTAAGGCCGGCCAGATCGCGCAGTAGCTGCTCATGCAGCGCTTCGACCTGAGCGGAATGCGAGGCGCAGTCCACGGCGATAGGCCAGACCTGGATGCCGTCTTGCTCACAGGCCGCGCTGAACTGCTGCACCGCGTCCACGTCACCGCTGACGATGCTGTGTGAGGGTCCGTTGATCGCGGCGATGCTTAACGCGGCGCCCCATTGCTGCAGCCGCGGACGCAGTTGCTCTGCGGCCAGCATGACCGACGCCATCGCGCCGGACCCGGACAGACGCGCCAACGCGGCACTGCGTAACGCGACCACTTTGGCGGCCTGGGCCAAGGTCAGTGCCCCGGCGACATAGGCGGCCGCGATTTCTCCCTGGGAGTGCCCGATCACCGCGTCGGGCACAATCCCATAGGAGCCCAACACCTCGGCCAACGAGACCATCATCGTGAACAAGACAGGCTGGACCACATCCACCCGCTCCAGCGACGGCGCGCCGGGCTCCTGGCACAACACATCGCGAACCGACCAACCGGTCCAGGGCTGCAACACCTGATCACACTCGTCAACCAGGCGCGCGAAACCGCGGTGGTGGCGGTAAAGCATGGCACCCATGCCGGGGTATTGGGCGCCCTGGCCGGGGAACACGAACACGATCTTGCTGGCCTGCCCGCGCACATGGTGGTGCCGGGTCAGCCCCGGGTAGGGCCGGTCAACGATCAGCGCGCCCAGCGCCTCGAGCAAATCAGCGACCGGATCGCCGGAGTCGGCGGGCACGGTGATGGCCGCCCGATGGGGGTGATGGGTGCGGGTGGTGGCCAAACTGTAGGCCACATCGGTCAAGTCCAGGCCGGGATGATCGAGCAGATACCGCTGTAACCGGTCGGCTTGAGCACTAAGGGCTGCAGGGTGGCGCGCTGAGAGCGCCCAGATGGATAACGCGGGCTCACCAACAGCTTCACCCCCACCCACAACCGACACCACGGGCTCGGGGGGCTCGGGGGGCTCGGGGGGCTCGGGGGGCTGCTGAAGGATCAGGTGCGCGTTGGTGCCACTAATCCCAAACGAGGACACCGCGCCGGTGCGGGGATGATCGGTCACCGGCCAGGGCAGCGGTTCGGTAAGCAACCGCACGGTACCCGCCGACCAGTCGATATGCGGGCTGGGGGCATCCACATGCAAGGTCGGCGGCAAAAAGCCGTGCTGCAGGGCCGCAACCATCTTGATGATCCCAGCAGCCCCCGCGGCGGCCTGGGTATGCCCGATATTGGACTTGATCGATCCCAACCACAACGGCCGCTCGGGACTGCGGGCCGCGCCGTAGGTAGCGATCAACGCCCCCGCCTCGATCGGATCACCCAAGGTGGTGCCCGTGCCGTGGCCCTCGACCACATCGACCTGATCCAACCCGATCCCGGCGTTGGCCACGGCTTGGGTGATCACACGCTGTTGGGCGGGCCCGTTAGGGGCGGTCAACCCGTTCGAGGCGCCGTCCTGGTTGACCGCCGATCCCGCGATAACCGCCAACACCGGATGATTGTTGCGGCGGGCGTCGCTAAGCCGTTCCAACACCAGCACCGCAGCACCTTCGCCGAAGCCGGTGCCGTCAGCGGCCGCGGCGAACGCTTTACAGCGCCCATCGGGGGCCACCCCACGCTGGCGAGCGAACTCGGTGAAAATCCCTGGTGTGGTCATGATCGTGACACCACCGGCCAGGGCGAGCTCCGATTCCCCGTTACGCAGCGACTGACACGCCAAATGCGTGGCCACCAGCGACGACGAACACGCGGTATCCACAGTGATCGCCGGGCCCTGCAAACCCAACACATAAGCGATACGCCCGGAAGCCAGACTGGTGGAGCTGCCGGTCAGCGCATAACCCTCGACGCTGTCGGAATCAGCGGAGCCATACTGCGTGGCACAGACCCCCACGAACACGCCGGTACCGGACCCAGCCAGGGAGGCTGGATCGATGCCGGCGGTCTCTAGGGCTTCCCAACACACCTCGGCCAACACCCGCTGCTGGGGATCCATCGCCTTGGCCTCACGCGGGCTGATCCCGAAAAACTCGGCATCAAACCCGCCCGCCTCGCCAAGGAACGCCCCGTAACGGGTGTAGGTCTTGCCCACCGCGTCCGGATCAGGGTCAAACAACCCCCCCACATCCCAACCCCGATCAGTCGGGAAATCTCCCATCGCATCGATCTGGGCGTCAACCAAGTCCCATAGCGCCGCCGGCGAATCCACCCCACCCGGCAACCGGCACGCCATCCCGACCACCGCCACCGGTTCCCTCGAGCGGTATTCATGTTCCTGGAGCCGCGCCCGCAAATTTTTGCGGTCGAGAGCTACCCGTTTCAGGTATTCGAGTAATTCTTGTCGGTCTGAGTCGACGCTTTCGAGACTCATCTAGTTCCTCTGTCTCAATTTATCGCTGCTTTGCGGATCTATACACCGAACTCCCCTGAACGAGCGTGTTGGTCAATGTCGTTGAACTCAGCCCTAATCAGCTGCAAGACCTCCTCTGGATCCGTGGTGTCTTCAAGCTGCTCATCGACCTGGTACTCGGGATCGGTGATGGTCACCGAGAGCGCCCTTGAGCCGTTGGCCGCTTCGGGCCTGTCGAGCTCTGTCTCGATCGTTGACCGGTCTCCTAGGACAGCCACGTGCAGGCGGGTGGCCAGTGCGGTGGGGGTGGGCCGGTCAAACACCACGGTGGCGGGCAGACGCACCCCGGTCTGGCGGGTCAAGGTGTTGCGGAGTTCCAGGGCGGTCAACGAGTCGATACCGAGGTCTTTAAACGCCAGATCGGCATCGAGTGCGGCCGGGTCGGGGTGAGCCAACACCGCAGCGGTCGCGGTGAGCACCAGGGCAGTCAGGGTGGCCAGTTGTTGGTCGCGTGATTGCGTGACCAGTTGTTGGCGAAGTCCGTCGGCCCCGGCGGTGGCGGCCGCCTGGGGGCGGGCGTGGATCAATGCGGACAAGATCGCGGGTAAGCCGTGTTGGCGGGCCAGTCGGTGCAGGGCCCGCGTCGAGAGGGGGGCGGGGATCACGCTGGGTTGCCCGCCGGCCAGGGCGGTATCGAACAGGGCCAGGCCGTGTTCGATGCTGATCGGGGCCAATCCGCTCGCACTGAGGCGGGCCTGATCGGTGCGGCCCAGGTGCCCGGTCATCCCCGCAGGACTCTGCCAATACCCCCAGGCCAGGCTGATCGCGGGAAGCTGATGATGTTGACGGTGACGGGCCAACGCATCTAGGACCGCGTTAGCCGCCGCGTAGTTGGCCTGCCCGGGGGCACCCAAAATCCCTGCGGCCGAGGAGAACACGATAAAGGCATCCAGATTCCGATCCGCGGTCAGCTGGTGCAGATACCAAGCGGCATCGGCTTTAGCGGCGAGCACCGCATCGAGTTGATCGGCGGTCAATTCGCTGACCACGGCATCATCAAGGACCCCGGCGGCGTGGATGACCGCGGTCAACGGCTCGGTGGCAGGGATCGCGTCTAGGACCGCGGCCAGCTCGGCGGGGTTGGCGGTATCGCAGGCGCTGATCATGACCTGGGCGCCCAGCCCGGTCAGCCGCTGGTGAAGTTCTGCGGCACCCAAAGCGGCGGGCCCGCGACGAGACACCAGCAGCAGATGCCTAATGCCGTAGTGGGTGATCAAATGCTCGGCGAAAATCCCGCCCAGCATCCCGGTGCCACCAGTGACCAACACGGTGCCGCCGGGATCTAGCACCGCCGGGGTCGTCAACACGATCTTTCCGGTATGCAGTCCTTGGCTCATGTCCCGGAAGGCTTGCCGGGCCTGCACAAGGCTGTAACTGGTGGTGGGCAGGGGTTCAAAAACACCGGCGCTGAACAACTCCACCAAAGCCGCCCATGCCGAGCCCAGCCGCTCAGGTGCCGCACTGGCCAAATCGTAGGTCTGATAGTGCACTCCGGGGTGGGCTGCGGCGACGTCGGCGGCCGAACGGATATCGGTCTTGCCGATTTCGATGAAACTCCCGCCGCGCGGTAGCAGCCTGAGCGAGGCGTCGATGAACTCTCCGGCAAGACTGTTGAGCACCACATCCATGCCCTGCCCGCCGGTGGCGTCACCGAACGCCTCGACGAAATCTGTAGTGCGCGACGAAGCGATCTGTGCGGCGGGCACGCCCAGGCGTTGCAGGACACCGTGTTTGCGGGGGTGGGCAGTGGCGAAGACCTGCGCACCGAGGTGACGCGCGATCTGAATGGCGGCCTGCCCGACACCTCCGGCGCCGGCGTGGATCAGGACACGCTGTCCTGCAGATAACTGCGCCAACTCGACCAAGGCGACGTAGGCGGTGAGGAAGGCCACCGGAACCGACGCCGCCGAAGCAAACGACCATCCCGGCGGAACAGCCACGACCGCACGGTGGTCGGCGATGGCGGTGGTCGAGAAGGCGTCGGGGAAGATGCCCATCACCGCATCACCCGGGCGCACCGATGTCACATCGGCAGCGGTCTCGATGATCACCCCGGCCGCTTCGCCGCCGAGTCCTTCATCAGAGATAGCTCCCAACGCGACAACCACATCGTGGAAGTTGAGTCCCGCGGCGCGTACCTGAATGCGGATCTGCCCCGCGCCCAGCGGTGCGCTCGGATCGGTCTCGACCAGGACCAGGTTGGTCAAATCCCCCTTGGCGGTGGTGTCCAGTTTCCAGGCCGGGGTCAGTGGCGGTGTCAAGGTCACCGACGGGGTCAGGCGCGGGATATGCAGGGTGCCCTCGCGCAGGGCCAGTTGGGGTTCGCCGGCCGGTCGCTGGGACACGGCCGCCACCAGGTTGTGGTCGCTGGCCGCGGTGTCATCGGTGTCGATCACGGTGATGCGACCGGGGTGCTCGTTTTGGGCGCTGTGGATCAGCGCCCAGGCGGCGGCATGCGCGAGGTCCGGTGGCGGATCGTAGGGGGTGGTGGTTACCGCGTGGCGGGTCACGACCACCAGGTGGGTGTCGACCGTCTCGGGGCGAGAAAGCCAGTCCTGCAGGTGGGCAAGAGTGCGACCGGTAAGCGCATGCAGTCGCTTCAGGGGATCCTCGTCGGCGGCCTCGGGTACCGGCAACACCCAGATCACCAATTCCGGGGCGGGGGTCACGGTGGCCAGCTCGGTGTGCAGCGGGCCGCCTTGCAGGCCGGCCGGCACGCGATCGGGTTGGTCGGTAAAAACCGCCCAGTCCACGCTGATCGCCGGCGCGGTGCCGGCGTTGACCACCGGCGGCCAGCTCAGCTCAAAAACGCTGTCGCGCAAGCTGACCGGCGCGGCCAGCTGCCCGCCGCCGGCGGGCAGTTCACGCAGGCTAAGAGTTTGGATGGTGATTACCGGTGCGCCGGTCGGGTCAGTGGCGTGCACGGTGAAAGTGTCCGGGCCGGTCGATGTCAGCTCGACATGCAGCCGGGTCGCCGCGATCGCGTGCAAACTGATCCCGGTGAACGCGAACGGAAGCCGAGGCGCCGCAAGGTCGGCGTCCGACGCGGTACCGTAAAACGCCGCGGCCAGCGGCTGCAAGGCGGCGTCGAGCAGGGCGGGGTGAATGCCGTAGCCGGTGACGTCAGTGTCAGCGGGCAATTCCACCTCGGCAAAGACAACGTCAGGACGGTCCGGGTGACGGCCGATCCCACGCACCGACCGGAACGGGCCGCTGTAACTCAAACCCTGTGCAGCCTGGCCTTGATAGAAACCGTCCTGATCGACGGCCTGCACACCCCGGGGCCCCGTTAGCGGGGCAGGCACCGGAGGCTGCTCGACGCTGAAAACCCCGCTAGCGTGCAAAATCCAGTCCGCCGAGGCGTGCTCGTCGCCGGTTCGGGAGTACACACCAAAGCAACGCTGCCCACCGTGATCGACCGGTTGCACCGTGATCTGCAGATCGGTGTGGGTGTGCGCCACCAACACCAGCGGGGTATGCAAGATCAGCTCATCGATCACCGGGCAGCCGGCCACTTCAGCGGCCCGCAACAGCACATCAATGAACCCGGTCGCCGGGAACACCACACTGTCCAACACCACATGGCCGGCCAGCCACCCGGTGCTGGCCGATAACCGCCCACTAAGCACCACCTCGTCGCGATCAGCCAACTCGGTGACCGCCCCCAACAGCGGATGTTCAGCGCGTTCCAGCCCGGCCGCGCCCACGTCGGCGGCCACGGTGGGCGCCACCCAATAGGACCGGTGTTGGAAGGCGTAGGTGGGCAACGCGACGGTGCGGGCGTCGGGGTACAGGGCCCGCCACGACGGGCTATGACCGTGGTTGTGCAGCTGGGCCAACGCGGTGGCCACAGCGTCCAGGTCGGGCCGATCGCGGTGCAACGTGGTGATCACCGCCGAACCGGCCCGGCCGTCCACCCCGGCCAACGTCTCGGCGATCGCCGGCGTCAACACCGGGTGCGGGGACAACTCGACGAAAGTGTGCTCCCCCTGAGCCAGCAGATGAGCAACGCTGTCAGAAAACCGGACCGGTTCCCGCAGATGCCTGGTCCAGTAGCGGCCGGAAGCCAGCTGCTCGGACGTCGCTAATTGCCCGGTGAGGTTGGACATGATCGGCACCGTGGGCGACGCGAAAGTCAAGCCGGCAGCGATGGCCTCAAACTCCGGAAGAGCTGGGTCCATATAGGACGAGTGGAAGGCGTGGCTGACCGACAAGGAGCTGCATTTGAGGTCCTGCGCGCTGCAGTGCTCGCGGATTCGGTTGAGCTCGTCGGGATGCCCGGAGACCACCACCGACGTTGGGGCATTGATCGCGGCGATCGCGGTGGTGGGGTGATCTTTGAGGATTGCCAAGACGTCGCGTTCGGCGGCGTGGATGGCCAGCATCGCGCCGGGATGACAGGCCTGCATCAGCCGGCCCCGAGCGGTGACCAAAACAGCGGCGTCGGCAAGGCTGAGCACACCGGCGACGTACGCGGCGGTGAGTTCCCCGATGGAATGCCCCACCAGATAGTCGGGGGTGATCCCGGCTTCGGCGAACAGGGCATGCATGGCCGCGCCGATGGCGAACAGCGCCGGTTGTGCGTAAGCGGTTTGGCCGAGCAACTCGCCAGAGGCGGTATCTGGCGCGGCGAACATCACCTCGCGCAGCGGGACCTCAAGATGCTCGTCTAGGGCCGCACATACCTCATCGAGGGCGCGGGCGAAGGTGGGGTGGTGTTGGTAAAGGTCAAGGCCCATGCCGGGGTATTGGGCGCCTTGTCCGG
Source organism: uncultured Actinomycetota bacterium (assembly GCA_963814505.1). Taxonomy (GTDB): domain Bacteria; phylum Actinomycetota; class Actinomycetes; order Mycobacteriales; family Mycobacteriaceae; genus Mycobacterium. The sequence goes on along the minus strand of CAWFDM010000022.1, from coordinate 135,004 downwards.
GGAAGACGAAGACGGTTTTGGTGCTCAGGTGGGCCGGGCTGTGGTGTTGGGTCAGCTGGGGATGGGGCAACTCGGCGCTCACCGCGTGCAGGGCGCCCAGCAGGTCTTGGCGGGGATCCTCGCTGTTGTAGGGCGCGGTGATGCTGGCGCGGTAAGGGTGCTGGGTGCGGGTGACCGCCAGGCTGTAGGCCATATCGGTGAGATCCAGATCGGGATGGCAGACCAGGTGTTCGTGCAGCCGGTCGGCCTGCGCGCGCAATGCCGCGGGGGTACGCGCCGAGATCGGCCAGACCCGCAGCAGTGGGGCGGGGACCGGTTGTGCCGTCGATGCGACGGCAGGTTCTTGGGGGGCAGCAGACCCAGCGGGGCCGGGCGAAGCTTGTTGCACGATGACATGGGCGTTGGTGCCGCTGATCCCGAACGAGGAGACCGCGCCGGTGCGGGGGTGGTCAGTCACTGGCCAGGGCACCGGCTCGGTGAGCAGGCGAACCGTGCCCGCTGACCAGTCGATGTGCGGGCTGGGGCGATCGGCGTGCAGGGTCGGGGGCAAACTGTCGTGGTTGAGCGCCTCAATCATTTTGATCAGCCCGGCGGTCCCGGCCGCGGCTTGGGTGTGGCCGATATTGGATTTGATCGATCCCAGCCACAGCGGGTGCTCGGAGTCACGGTGCGCGCCGTAGGTGGCGATCAGGGCGCCGGCCTCGATCGGGTCGCCCAACGTGGTGCCGGTGCCGTGCGCCTCCACCACATCAACCTGATCAAGCGCAAGGCCGGCGTTGGCTGCGGCCTGGGTGATGACGCGTTGCTGAGCGGGCCCGTTGGGGGCGGTCAACCCATTAGAGGCGCCGTCTTGGTTGATCGCCGAGCCCGCGATGACCGCCAACACCGGATGCTGGTTGCGCTGGGCATCGCTGAGCCGTTCCAAAACCAGCACCGCGGCCCCTTCGCCGAAGCCGGTGCCATCAGCGGCGGCGGAAAACGCTTTACACCGCCCATCGGCAGCCAACCCGCGTTGCCGGGCGAACTCGGTGAACACCGATGGTGTGGTCATCACCGTGACACCACCGGCCAGGGCAAGCGCCGATTCCCCGTTGCGCAACGACTGACACGCTAAATGCGTGGCCACCAGCGACGACGAACACGCGGTGTCCACGGTAATAGCGGGACCCTGCAAACCCAACGCATAAGCCACCCGCCCGGAAGTCACACTGGTGGACGAACCAGTCAGGCCATATCCCTCCGAACTGTCCGAACCGCCCTCACCGTAGGGTTGTGAAAACGCCCCGACGAACACCCCGGCATCGGAGCCTGCCAACCCGGCCGGATCGATGCCCGCGGTTTCCAACGCTTCCCAACACACCTCCAACAGCAGCCGCTGCTGAGGATCCATGGTTTGGGCCTCCCGCCCGGAAATCCCGAAGAACTCCGCGTCAAACCCGGCCACCTCCGGCAAAAACGCGCCCGCGCGGGTGTAGGTCTTACCCACCGCATCAGGATCGGGGTCGAACAAATCCGCCAGATTCCAGCCCCGATCGGCCGGGAAACCCCCCATCGCGTCGGTGCCACCGGCCACCAGATCCCACAACCCCGCCGCCGAATCCACCCCACCGGGGAACCGGCACGCCATCCCCACCACTGCCACCGGCTCATCGACTCTGCCCGCGACTGGGGTAGCCGGGACCGCGGGTGCGGCGGTGTCGGTGAGTAAGGCGCTCAGGAATCGAGCCAGCGCTGCCGGGGTGGGCTGGTCGAAGACCAGCGTCGCGGGCAATGTCAGCCCGGTGTGTCGGGTCAAGGCGTTGCGCAGCTCCAAAGCGGTCAACGAGTCGATACCAAGGTCTTTAAACGTCAGATCGGGATCGAGTGCGGCCGGGTCGGGGTGGGCCAACACGGTGGCGGTGGCGGTGGTCACCAACGTGGTCAGTGTTTGGAGTTGCTGTGGGGCGGTTTGGGTGGCCAACTGTTCCCCAAGCCCCTGGGCGCTCGCGGTCTGCGCGTGGCGGCGGGTGGTGGTCAATGCCGACAGGATGGGGGGCAGCGGGTGCTCGCGTGCCTGGCGGGCCAACGCGCGCGCGGGCAGCGGGCTCAGCAGCAGTGCGGGCTGGTGGCGGGCCAGCACGGCATCGAACATGGCCAGGCCGTGTTCGGTGGTGATCGGGGTCAGGCTGCGGGTCAGGCGGGCCCGGTCGCGGGAACTTAGCTCAGCGGTCATCCCCGTTGGGGTCTGCCAGTACCCCCACGCCAAACTGGTGGCCCGGCGGTGATGGCGGTGTCGCTGCTGGGCCAACGCGTCCAGGACGGCGTTGGCGGCCGCGTAGTTGCCTTGACCGGGGGCGCCCAGGATTCCCGCGGCCGAGGAGAACAACACAAACGCGGCCAGATCCTGGTGGTCGGTGAGTTGGTCCAGATACCAGGCGGCATCGGCTTTAGCGCTAAGCACCGCATCGAGTTGATCGGCGGTCAATTCGGTCATCACGGCGTCATCGAGAACCCCGGCGGCGTGGATGACCGCGGTCAACGGCTGGGTGGCAGGGATCGCGTCTAGGACCGCGGCCAGCTCGGCGGGGTTGGCGGTATCGCAGGCGCTGATCATGACCTGGGCGCCTAGCCCGGTCAGCCGCTGGTGAAGTTCTGCGGCACCCAAAGCGGCGGGCCCGCGACGAGACACCAGCAGCAGATGCCTAATGCCGTAGTGGGTGATCAAATGCTCGGCGAAAATCCCGCCCAGCATCCCGGTGCCACCAGTGACCAACACGGTGCCGCCGGGATCTAGCACCGCCGGGGTCGTCAACACGATCTTTCCGGTATGCAGTCCTTGGCTCATGTCCCGGAAGGCTTGCCGGGCCTGCACAAGGCTGTAACTGGTGGTGGGCAGGGGTTCAAAAACACCGGCGCTGAACAACTCCACCAAAGCCGCCCATGCCGAGCCCAGCCGCTCAGGTGCCGCACTAGCCAGGACGTAGGTCTGATAGTGCACTCCGGGGTGGGCTGCGGCGACGTCGGCGGCCGAACGGATATCGGTCTTGCCGATTTCGATGAAACTCCCGCCGCGCGGTAGCAGCCTGAGCGAGGCGTCGATGAACTCTCCGGCAAGACTGTTGAGCACCACATCCATGCCCTGCCCGCCGGTGGCGTCACCGAACGCCTCGACGAAATCTGTAGTGCGCGACGAAGCGATCTGTGCGGCGGGCACGCCCAGGCGTTGCAGGACACCGTGTTTGCGGGGGTGGGCAGTGGCGAAGACCTGCGCACCGAGGTGACGCGCGATCTGAATGGCGGCCTGCCCGACACCTCCGGCGCCGGCGTGGATCAGGACACGCTGTCCTGCAGATAACTGCGCCAACTCGACCAAGGCGATGTAGGCGGTGAGGAAGGCCACCGGAACCGACGCCGCCGAAGCAAACGACCATCCCGGCGGAACAGCCACGACCGCACGGTGGTCGGCGATGGCGGTGGTCGAGAAGGCGTCGGGGAAGATGCCCATCACCGCATCACCCGGGCGCACCGATGTCACATCAGCAGCGGTCTCGATGATCACCCCGGCCGCTTCGCCGCCGAGTCCTTCATCAGAGATAGCTCCCAACGCGACAACCACATCGTGGAAGTTGAGTCCCGCGGCGCGTACCTGAATGCGGATCTGCCCCGCGCCCAGCGGTGCGCTCGGATCGGTCTCGACCAGGACCAGGTTGGTCAAATCCCCCTTGGCGGTGGTGTCCAGTTTCCAGGCCGGGGTCAGTGGCGGTGTCAAGGTCACCGACGGGGTCAGGCGCGGGATATGCAGGGTGCCCTCGCGCAGGGCCAGTTGGGGTTCGCCGGCCGGTCGCTGGGACACGGCCGCCACCAGGTTGTGGTCGCTGGCCGCGGTGTCATCGGTGTCGATCACGGTGATGCGGTTGAGGTGTTCGTTTTGGGCGCTGTGGATCAGCGCCCAGGCGGCGGCATGCGCGAGGTCCGGTGGCGGGTCGAAGGGGGTGATGGTTACCGCGTGACGGGTCACGACCACCAGGTGGGTGTCGACCGTCTCGGGGCGAGAAAGCCAGTCCTGCAGGTGGGCAAGAGTGCGACCGGTAAGCGCATGCAGTCGCTTCAGGGGATCCTCGTCGGCGGCCTCGGGTAACGGCAACACCCAGATCACCAATTCCGGGGCGGGGGTCACGGTGGCCAGCTCGGTGTGCAGCGGGCCGCCTTGCAGGCCGGCCGGCACGCGATCGGGTTGGTCGGTAAAAACCGCCCAGTCCACGCTGATCGCCGGCGCGGTGCCGGCGTTGACCACCGGCGGCCAGCTCAGCTCAAAAACGCTGTCGCGCAGGCTGGCCGGCGCGGCCAGCTGCCCGCCGCCGGCGGGCAGTTCACGCAGGCTAAGAGTTTGGATGGTGATTACCGGTGCGCCGGTCGGGTCAGTGGCGTGCACGGTGAAGGTGTCCGGGCCGGTCGATGTCAGCTCGACATGCAGCCGGGTCGCCGCGATCGCGTGCAAACTGATCCCGGTGAACGCGAACGGAAGCCGAGGCGCCGCAAGGTCGGCGTCCGACGCGGTGCCATAAAACGCCGCGGCCAGCGGCTGCAAGGCGGCGTCGAGCAGGGCGGGGTGGATGCCGTAGCCGGTGACGTCGGTGTCAGCGGGCAGTTCCACCTCGGCAAAGACAACGTCGGGACGGTCCTGGGGATGGCCGATCCCACGCACCGACCGGAACGGGCCGCCGTAACTCAAACCCTGTTCGGCCAGGTCGCCATAGAAACTGTCCTGGTCGACAGTGTCGATAGCCGGCATCGGCGAAAACGCCGAAACCGGGTGCTGCTCGGCGCTTAAAACGCCACTGGCGTGCAAAGTCCAGGCCGCCGGGGTCTGCTCGTCGCCGATTCGGGAGTGAACGGTGAAAGAGCGCCGCCCGCCGTCCTCAGCCGAATGCACAGCGATCTGAAGATCGGTGGGCGGGTGGTCGAACAGCCTTAGGGGAGTATGTAGAACCAGCTCGTCGATGACCGGGCAGCCGCTGTACTCACCGCCCTGCAACACCAAATCGATGAACCCGGTTGCGGGGAACACCACGCTGTTGTGCACCATATGGCCGCCCAGCCAGCCCTGAGTGGCCGTCGACAATCGACCCGTCAACACAACCTGGTCTTGGTCGGCCAGTGCGGTGACCGCGCCCAACAGCGGATGTTCAGCGCGTTCCAGCCCGGCCGCGCCCACGTCGGCGGCCACGGTGGGCGCCACCCAATAGGACCGGTGTTGGAAGGCGTAGGTGGGCAGCGCGACGGTGCGGGCGTCGGGGTACAGGGCCCGCCACGACGGGCTATGACCGTGGTTGTGCAGCTGGGCCAGCGCGGTGGCCACCGCGTCCAGGTCGGGCCGATCGCGGTGCAACGTGGTGATCACCGCCGAACCGGCCCGATCAGCAGCCCCGGCCACAGTGTCGGCGATCGCCGGCGCCAACACCGGGTGCGGCGAGAGCTCCACAAACGTGCACTCACCGGCGGCCAAAAGCTCGACCACACGGTCATGGAACCGGACCGGCTCACGCAAATTGCGATACCAGTACTCGGCGTTCATTTCGGTGGTGTCCAGCGGATGATCCGAGAGCGCGCTCTCGACCGTGGAATACAGCGGGATACGTGCCGGCACCGGAGTCAACCCGGCCAGTTCGTCGAGAAGATGCACACGCAACCGCCCCACCTGGTCGCAGTGCGATGCGTAATCAACCGCGATGGGCCGGATACGGATGTTGTCACGCTCGCAGGCGTCGGTGAGTTGCTCGAGTGCGGCCGGGTCACCACTGACAACGGTGTGCGACGGGCCGTTGACCGCGGCGATGCTCAACGCACCGTCGAAGCGCTCCAGCCGGGGCCCAAGCTCTGCTGCGGGCAGCACAATCGAGGCCATCGCGCCGCTACCCGACAACCCCGTCAGCGCCTGACTGCGCAACGCCACGATCTTGGCCGCGTCGGCAAGGGAGAACACACCGGCGATATAGGCGGCGGCGATTTCGCCCTGGGAATGCCCGATCACCGCATCAGGGACAATCCCATAAGAGCCCAACAATTCCGCTAGGGACACCATCACCGCGAACAAGACAGGCTGGATCACATCCACTCGATCCAACGGTGGTGCCGCGGGGTCCTGGTGAAGAACATCCCGCACCGACCAGCCGGTGAAGGCCTGCAGCGCCTGATCACACTCGTCGAGGGTGCGCGCGAAGCTGCGGTGGTGCCGGTAAAGGTCCAGGCCCATACCGGGGTATTGGGCACCCTGGCCGGGCAAGACGAACACGGTTTTGCCCAACAGGTGTGCAGCACCGTGATGCCGGGTCAACCGGGGGTGGGGCAGGTCGGCGGTCAACGCACCCAGGGCATCCAGCAACTCCTGGCGCGGATCCTCGACACCGGGGTGTGCGGTGATGGCGGCCCGATACGGGTGATGAGCGCGGGTGGTGGCCAGGCTGTAGGCCACATCGGTCAGCTCCAGATCGGGGTACTCGACCAGGTGTCGGTGCAGCCGGTCGGCCTGAGCGGCCAGGGCCTGGGGGCTGCGCGCCGAGATCGGCCACACCAACAGCGGGGCCGGTTGTGCGGTCGGCTCTGGCACGGGTTGTGCCGGGGCCACGGCGGCTTGTTGGGGAGCTTGTTGCACGACGACGTGGGCGTTGGTGCCGCTGATCCCGAACGAGGAGACCGCGCCGGTGCGGGGGTGGTCGGTGACCGGCCAGGGCACCGGTTCGGTGAGTAGGCGAACCGTGCCCGCCGACCAGTCGATGTGCGGGCTGGGCGCATCCACATGCAACGTCGGGGGCAGGGTGTCGTGGTTGAGGGCCGCGACCATTTTGATCAGCCCGGCGGCCCCGGCCGCGGCCTGGGTATGGCCGATATTGGATTTGATCGATCCCAGCCACAGCGGGTGCTCGGAGTCACGGTGCGCGCCGTAGGTGGCGATCAGGGCGCCGGCCTCGATCGGGTCGCCCAGGGTGGTGCCGGTGCCGTGTGCCTCCACCACATCAACCTGATCAAGCGCAAGGCCGGCGTTGGCTGCGGCCTGGGTGATGACGCGTTGCTGAGCGGGCCCGTTGGGGGCGGTCAACCCATTAGAGGCGCCGTCTTGGTTGATCGCCGAGCCCGCGATGACCGCCAACACCGGATGCTGGTTGCGCTGGGCATCGCTTAAACGCTCCAAAACCAGCACCGCGGCCCCTTCGCCCCAGCCGGTGCCATCAGCGGCGGCGGAAAACGCTTTACACCGCCCATCGGCAGCCAGCCCACGCTGCCGGGCGAACTCGGTGAAGATTGTGGGTGTGGTCATCACCGTGACACCACCGGCCAGGGCAAGCGCCGATTCCCCGTTGCGCAGCGACTGACACGCTAAATGCGTGGCCACCAGCGACGACGAACAGGCCGTGTCGACGGTAATGGCGGGACCCTGCAAACCCAACAGATAGGCGACACGGCCAGAAGTCACACTGGGGGAAACCCGGTCAGGGCGTATCCCTCCGAGCTATCCGAACCGCCCTCACCGTAGGCCTGTGACCACGCCCCGACGAACACCCCGGCATCGGAGCCTGCCAACCCGGCCGGATCGATGCCCGCGGTTTCCAACGCTTCCCAACACACCTCCAACAGCAGCCGCTGCTGAGGATCCATGGTTTGGGCCTCCCGCCCGGAAATCCCGAAGAACTCCGCGTCAAACCCGGCCACCTCCGGCAAAAACGCGCCCGCGCGGGTGTAGGTCTTACCCACCGCATCAGGATCGGGGTCGAACAAATCCGCCAGATTCCAGCCCCGATCGGCCGGGAAACCCCCCATCGCGTCGGTGCCACCGGCCACCAGATCCCACAACCCCGCCGCCGAATCCACCCCACCGGGGAACCGGCACGCCATCCCCACCACTGCCACCGGCTCATCGACTCTGCCCGCGACTGGGGTAGTCGGGACCGCGGGTGCGGCGGTGTCGGTGAGTAAGGCGCTCAGGAATCGAGCCAGCGCTGCCGGGGTGGGCTGGTCGAAGACCAGCGTCGCGGGCAATGTCAGCCCGGTGTGTCGGGTCAAGGCGTTGCGCAGCTCCAAAGCGGTCAACGAGTCGATACCAAGGTCTTTAAACGTCAGATCGGGATCGAGTGCGGCCGGGTCGGGGTGGGCCAACACGGTGGCGGTGGCGGTGGTCACCAACGTGGTCAGTGTTTGGAGTTGCTGTGGGGCGGTTTGGGTGGCCAACTGTTCCCCAAGCCCCTGGGCGCTCGCGGTCTGCGCGTGGCGGCGGGTGGTGGTCAATGCCGACAGGATGGGGGGCAGCGGGTGCTCGCGTGCCTGGCGGGCCAACGCGCGCGCGGGCAGCGGGCTCAGCAGCAGTGCGGGCTGGTGGCGGGCCAGCACGGCATCGAACATGGCCAGGCCGTGTTCGGTGGTGATCGGGGTCAGGCTGCGGGTCAGGCGGGCCCGGTCGCGGGAACTTAGCTCAGCGGTCATCCCCGTTGGGGTCTGCCAGTACCCCCACGCCAAACTGGTGGCCCGGCGGTGATGGCGGTGTCGCTGCTGGGCCAACGCGTCCAGGACGGCGTTGGCGGCCGCGTAGTTGCCTTGACCGGGGGCGCCCAGGATTCCCGCGGCCGAGGAGAACAACACAAACGCGGCCAGATCCTGGTGGTCGGTGAGTTGGTCCAGATACCAGGCGGCATCGGCTTTAGCGCTAAGCACCGCATCGAGTTGATCGGCGGTCAATTCGGTCATCACGGCGTCATCGAGGACCCCGGCGGCGTGGATGACCGCGGTCAACGGCTGGGTGGCAGGGATCGCGTCTAGGACCGCGGCCAGCTCGGCGGGGTTGGCGGTATCGCAGGCGCTGATCATGACCTGGGCGCCTAGCCCGGTCAGCCGCTGGTGAAGTTCTGCGGCACCCAAAGCGGCGGGCCCGCGACGAGACACCAGCAGCAGATGCCTAATGCCGTAGTGGGTGATCAAATGCTCGGCGAAAATCCCGCCCAGCATCCCGGTGCCACCAGTGACCAACACGGTGCCACCGGGATCTAGCACCGCCGGGGTCGTCAACACGATCTTTCCGGTATGCAGTCCTTGGCTCATGTCCCGGAAGGCTTGCCGGGCCTGCACAAGGCTGTAACTGGTGGTGGGCAGGGGTTCAAAAACACCGGCGCTGAACAACTCCACCAAAGCCGCCCATGCCGAGCCCAGCCGCTCAGGTGCCGCACTGGCCAAATCGTAGGTCTGATAGTGCACTCCGGGGTGGGCCGCGGCGACGTCGGCGGCCGAACGGATATCGGTCTTGCCGATTTCGATGAAACTCCCGCCGCGCGGTAGCAGCCTGAGCGAGGCGTCGATGAACTCTCCGGCAAGACTGTTGAGCACCACATCCATGCCCTGCCCGCCGGTGGCGTCACCGAACGCCTCGACGAAATCTGTAGTGCGCGACGAAGCGATCTGTGCGGCGGGCACGCCCAGGCGTTGCAGGACACCGTGTTTGCGGGGGTGGGCAGTGGCGAAGACCTGCGCACCGAGGTGACGCGCGATCTGAATGGCGGCCTGCCCGACACCTCCGGCGCCGGCGTGGATCAGGACACGCTGTCCTGCAGATAACTGCGCCAACTCGACCAAGGCGATGTAGGCGGTGAGGAAGGCCACCGGAACCGACGCCGCCGAAGCAAACGACCATCCCGGCGGAACAGCCACGACCGCACGGTGGTCGGCGATGGCGGTGGTCGAGAAGGCGTCGGGGAAGATGCCCATCACCGCATCACCCGGGCGCACCGATGTCACATCGGCAGCGGTCTCGATGATCACCCCGGCCGCTTCGCCGCCGAGTCCTTCATCAGAGATAGCTCCCAACGCGACAACCACATCGTGGAAGTTGAGTCCCGCGGCGCGTACCTGAATGCGGATCTGCCCCGCGCCGAGCGGTGCGCTCGGATCGGTCTCGACCAGGACCAGGTTGGTCAAATCCCCCTTGGCGGTGGTGTCCAGTTTCCAGGCCGGGGTCAGTGGCGGTGTCAAGGTCACCGACGGGGTCAGGCGCGGGATATGCAGGGTGCCCTCGCGCAGGGCCAGTTGGGGTTCGCCGGCCGGTCGCTGGGACACGGCCGCCACCAGGTTGTGGTCGCTGGCCGCGGTGTCATCGGTGTCGATCACGGTGATGCGACCGGGGTGTTCGTTTTGGGCGCTGTGGATCAGCGCCCAGGCGGCGGCATGCGCGAGGTCCGGTGGCGGGTCGAAGGGGGTGGTGGTTACCGCGTGGCGGGTCACGACCACCAGGTGGGTGTCGACCGTCTCGGGGCGAGAAAGCCAGTCCTGCAGGTGGGCAAGAGTGCGGCCGGTAAGCGCATGCAGTCGCTTCAGGGGATCCTCGTCGGCGGCCTCGGGTAACGGCAACACCCAGATCACCAATTCCGGGGCGGGGGTCACGGTGGCCAGCTCGGTGTGGCAGCGGGCCGTTTTGCAGGCCGGCCGGCACGCGATCGGGTTGGTCGGTAAAAACCGCCCAGTCCACGGTGATCGCCGGCGCGGTGCCGGCGTTGACCACCGGCGGCCAGCTCAGCTCAAAAACGCTGTCGCGCAGGCTGGCCGGCGCGGCCAGCTGCCCGCCGCCGGCGGGCAGTTCACGCAGGCTAAGAGTTTGGATGGTGATTACCGGTGCGCCGGTCGGGTCAGTGGCGTGCACGGTGAAGGTGTCCGGGCCGGTCGATGTCAGCTCGACATGCAGCCGGGTCGCCGCGATCGCGTGCAAACTGATCCCGGTGAACGCGAACGGAAGCCGAGGCGCCGCAAGGTCGGCGTCCGACGCGGTGCCATAAAACGCCGCGGCCAGCGGCTGCAAGGCGGCGTCGAGCAGGGCGGGGTGGATGCCGTAGCCGGTGACGTCGGTGTCAGCGGGCAATTCCACCTCGGCAAAGACAACGTCGGGACGGTCCGGGGGATGGCCGATCCCACGCACCGACCGGAACGGGCCGCCGTAACTCAAACCCTGTTCGGCCAGGTCGCCATAGAAACTGTCCTGGTCGACAGTGTCGATAGCCGGCATCGGCGAAAACGCCGAAACCGGGTGCTGCTCGGCGCTTAAAACGCCACTGGCGTGCAAAGTCCAGGCCGCCGGGGTCTGCTCGTCGCCGATTCGGGAGTGAACGGTGAAAGAGCGCCGCCCGCCGTCCTCAGCCGAATGCACAGCGATCTGAAGATCGGTGGGCGGGTGGTCGAACAGCCTTAGGGGAGTATGTAGAACCAGCTCGTCGATGACCGGGCAGCCGCTGTACTCACCGCCCTGCAACACCAAATCGATGAACCCGGTTGCGGGGAACACCACGCTGTTGTGCACCATATGGCCGCCCAGCCAGCCCTGAGTGGCCGTCGACAATCGACCCGTCAACACAACCTGGTCTTGGTCGGCCAGTGCGGTGACCGCGCCCAACAGCGGATGTTCAGCGCGTTCCAGCCCGGCCGCGCCCACGTCGGCGGCCACGGTGGGCGCCACCCAATAGGACCGGTGTTGGAAGGCGTAGGTGGGCAACGCGACGGTGCGGGCGTCGGGGTACAGGGCCCGCCACGACGGGCTATGACCGTGGTTGTGCAGCTGGGCCAGCGCGGTGGCCACCGCGTCCAGGTCGGGCCGATCGCGGTGCAACGTGGTGATCACCGCCGAACCGGCCCGATCAGCAGCCCCGGCCACAGTGTCGGCGATCGCCGGCGCCAACACCGGGTGCGGCGAGAGCTCCACAAACGTGCACTCACCGGCGGCCAAAAGCTCGACCACACTGTCATGGAACCGGACCGGCTCACGCAGGTGTCTGGTCCAGTAGCGGCTGGACGTGAGCTGCTCAGAAGTCGCTAGTTGTCCAGTGAGGTTGGACAGGATCGGCACCGTGGGCGAAGCCAAGGTCAAGCCAGCGGCAATGGCCTCAAACTCGGGCAAAGCCGGGTCCATCAACGACGAGTGGAAGGCGTGACTGACCGACAAGGAGCTGACTTTGAGACCGTGCGCGGCGCAGTGGTCGCGGATGGGTTCGAGTTCATCGGGATGCCCGGAGACAACAACCGACGTGGGCCCGTTGATCGCGGCGATAGCTATCGTGGGGTGATCTTTGAGCAGGGCCACCACGTCGCGTTCGTTGGCCTGGATGGCGATCATCGCGCCGGGCGGACAGGCTTGCATCAGTCGACCACGGGCGGTGACCAAAACAGCGGCGTCGGCAAGGGAGAAGACACCGGCGATATAGGCGGCGGTGAGTTCTCCGATGGAATGCCCTAACAGATAGTCGGGGTTGATCCCGGCTTCGACGAACAGGGCATGCATGGCCGCGCCCATGGCGAACAGCGCCGGTTGTGCGTAGCCGGTTTGGTGGATCAACTCGCCAACAGCACTACCCGGCTCGGCGAACATAACTTCGCGCAGCGAAACCTCGAGGTGGGCATCGAGGGCTTCACATATGTTGTCGAGGGTGCGCGCGAAGCTGCGGTGGTGCCGGTAAAGGTCCAGTCCCATACCGGGGTATTGGGCACCCTGGCCGGGCAAGACGAACACGGTTTTGCCCAACAGGTGTGCAGCACCGTGATGCCGGGTCAACCGGGGGTGGGGCAGGTCGGCGGTCAACGCACCCAGGGCATCCAGCAACTCCTGGCGCGGATCCTCGACACCGGGGTGTGCGGTGATGGCGGCCCGATACGGGTGATGAGCGCGGGTGGTGGCCAGGCTGTAGGCCACATCGGTCAGCTCCAGATCGGGGTACTCGACCAGGTGTCGGTGCAGCCGGTCGGCCTGAGCGGCCAGGGCCTGGGGGCTGCGCGCCGAGATCGGCCACACCAACAGCGGGGCCGGTTGTGCGGTCGGCTCTGGCACGGGTTGTGCCGGGGCCACGGCGGCTTGTTGGGGAGCTTGTTGCACGACGACGTGGGCGTTGGTGCCGCTGATCCCGAACGAGGACACCGCGCCGGTGCGGGGGTGGTCGGTGACCGGCCAGGGCACCGGTTCGGTGAGTAGGCGAACCGTGCCCGCCGACCAGTCGATGTGCGGGCTGGGCGCATCCACATGCAACGTCGGGGGCAGGGTGTCGTGGTTGAGGGCCGCGACCATTTTGATCAGCCCGGCGGCCCCGGCCGCGGCCTGGGTATGGCCGATATTGGATTTGATCGATCCCAGCCACAGCGGGTGCTCGAAGTCACGGTGCGCGCCGTAGGTGGCGATCAGGGCGCCGGCCTCGATCGGGTCACCCAGGGTGGTGCCGGTGCCATGAGCCTCCACCACATCCACCTGATCCAGGCTGAGCCCGGCGTTGGCCACGGCTTGGGTGATGACGCGTTGCTGAGCGGGCCCGTTGGGGGCGGTCAAACCATTAGAGGCGCCGTCTTGGTTGATCGCCGATCCCGCAATGACCGCCAACACCGGATGCTGGTTGCGCTGGGCATCGCTGAGCCGTTCCAACACCAGCACCGCGGCCCCTTCGCCGAAGCCGGTGCCATCAGCGGCGGCGGAAAACGCTTTACACCGCCCATCGGCAGCCAACCCGCGTTGCCGGGCGAACTCGGTGAAGACTGTGGGTGTGGTCATCACCGTGACACCACCGGCCAGCGCAAGCGCCGATTCCCCATTGCGCAGCGACTGACACGCTAAATGCGTGGCCACCAGCGACGACGAACAGGCCGTGTCGACGGTAATGGCGGGACCCTGCAAACCCAACAGATAGGCGACACGGCCAGAAGTCACACTGGGGGAAAGCCCGGTCAGGGCGTATCCCTCCGAGCTGTCCGAACCGCCCCCGCCGTAGGCCTGTGACCACGCCCCGACGAACACCCCGGTCTCGGAGCCGGCCAAAGCGGCCGGGTCAATTCCCACGGTTTCCAACGCTTCCCAGCACACCTCCAGCAGCAGCCGCTGCTGGGGATCCATGGTTTGGGCCTCGCGCGCCGAGATCCCGAAGAACTCCGCGTCAAACTCGGCCGCCTCCGGCAAAAACGCGCCCGCGCGGGTGTAGGTCTTACCCACCGCATCAGGATCGGGGTCGAACAAATCCGCCAGATTCCAGCCACGATCGGCCGGGAAACCCCCCATCGCGTCGGTGCCACCGGCCACCAGATCCCACAACCCCGCCGCCGAATCCACCCCACCGGGGAACCGGCACGCCATCCCCACCACCGCCACCGGCTCATCGACTCTGCCCGCGACTGGGGTAGCCGGGACCGCGGGGGCGGCGGTGTCGGTGAGTAAGGCGCTCAGGAATCGAGCCAGCGCTGCCGGGGTGGGCTGGTCGAAGACCAGCGTCGCGGGCAATGTCAGCCCGGTGTGTCGGGTCAAGGCGTTGCGCAGCTCCAAAGCGGTCAACGAGTCGATACCAAGGTCTTTAAACGCCAGCTCGGGATCGAGTGCGGCCGGGTCGGGGTGGGCCAACACGGTGGCGGTGGCGGTGATCACCAACGTGGTCAGTGTTTGGAGCTGCTGTGGGGCGGTTTGGGTGGCCAACTGCTCCCCAAGCCCCTGGGCGCTCGCGGTCTGCGCGTGGCGGCGGGTGGTGGTCAACGCCGACAGGATGGGGGGCAGCGGGTGCTCGCGTGCCTGGCGGGCCAACGCGCGCGCGGGCAGCGGGCTCAGCAGCAGTGCGGGCTGGTGGCGGGCCAGCACTGCATCGAACATGGCCAGGCCGTGTTCGGTGGTGATCGGGATCAAGCTGTTGCGGGTCAGGCGGGCCTGGTCGATGGAGCCTAGGTGAGCGCTCATCCCGGTGACGGTCTGCCAGAATCCCCACGCCAAACTGGTGGCCCGGCGGTGCTGGCGATGGCGCTGTTGGGCCAAAGCGTCCAGGACGGCGTTGGCGGCGGCGTAGTTGCCTTGACCGGGGGCGCCCAGGATTCCCGCGGCCGAGGAGAACAGCACAAACGCGGCCAGATCCCGGTCGGCGGTGAGTTGGTCCAGATACCAGGCGGCATCGGCTTTGGCGGCAAGCACCGCATCGAGTTGATCGGCGGTCAATTCGGTCAGCACGGCGTCATCCAGCACGCCCGCGGCGTGGATGACCGCGGTCAACGGCTCGGTGGCAGGGATCGCGTCTAGGACCGCGGCCAGCTCGGCGGGGTTGGCGGTATCGCAGGCGCTGATCATGACCTGGGCGCCCAGCGCGGTCAGCCGCTGGTGAAGTTCTGCGGCACCCAAAGCGGCGGGCCCGCGACGAGACACCAGCAGCAGATGCCTAATGCCGTAGTGGGTGATCAAATGCTCGGCGAAAATCCCGCCCAGCATCCCGGTGCCACCAGTGACCAACACGGTTCCCCCGGGATCCAGCCCCGCCGGGATCGTCAACACGATCTTTCCGGTATGCAAGCCTTGGCTCATGTCCCGGAACGCTTGCCGGGCCTGCACAAGGCCGTAGCTGGTGGTGGGGAGGGGCTCCAGGATGCCCGCGGCGAACAGCTCGGTGAGGGCGGTCCATGCTCGCCGGATGTGATCAGGTGATGTGCTGGTCAGGTCGAAGGTCTGATAGTCGACCCCGGGGTGCGCGGCGGCGATGTCGCCGGCCGAGCGGATGTCGGTCTTGCCGATTTCGATGAAACGGCCCCCGCGGGGCAGCAACTGCAGCGAACCATCGATGAATTCTCCGCTGAGGCTGTTGAGCACGGCGTCCATGCCCTGCCCCTCGGTGGCGTGATGGAAGGCTGCGGCGAAGTCCAAGGTGCGGGAGGAAGCGAGGTGCTGGCGCGGCACTCCCAGGTTTTCCAGGATGGAGTGTTTGTGGGGACTGGCGGTCGCGAAGACGTCCGCGCCCAGGTGTCGGGCGATTTGGATGGCGGCCTGCCCGACACCTCCGGCGCCGGCATGGATCAGGACACGCTGTCCTGCAGATAAGTGCGCCAACTCGACCAAGGCGACGTAGGCGGTCAGGAACGCCGCCGGAACCGACGCCGCCGAAGCAAACGACCATCCCGGCGGGACGGGAACAACCATTCGGTGGTCGGTGATGGCGGTGGTCGAGAAGGCGTCGGGGAACAGGCCCATCACCGCATCACCCGGGCGCACCGATGTCACATCAGCAGCGGTCTCGATGACCACCCCGGCCGCTTCTGCGCCGAGTCCTTCATCAGAGATAGCCCCCAACGCGACGACCACATCGTGGAAGTTGAGTCCCGCGGCGCGGACCTGAATGCGGATCTGCCCCGCGCCCAGCGGTGCGCTCGGATCGGTCTCGACCAGGACCAGGTTGGTCAAATCCCCCTTGGCGGTGGTGTCCAGTTTCCAGGCCGGGGTCAGTGGCGGTGTCAAGGTCACCGACGGGGTCAGGCGCGGGATATGCAGGGTGCCCTGGCGCAGGGCCAGTTGGGGTTCGCCGGCCGGCTGCGCCGAGGCGATGGCCAGCAGGTTGTGGTCGCTGGCCGCGGTGTCATCGGTGTCGATCACGGTGATGCGACCGGGGTGCTCGTTTTGGGCGCTGTGGATCAGCGCCCAGGCGGCGGCATGCGCGAGGTCCGGTGGCGGATCGTAGGGGGTGGTGGTTACCGCGTGGCGGGTCACGACCACCAGGTGGGTGTCGACCGTCTCGGGGCGGGAAAGCCAGTCCTGCAGGTGGGCAAGAGTGCGACCGGTAAGCGCATGCAGGCGCTTCAGGGGATCCTCGTCGGCGGCCTCGGGTACCGGCAACACCCAGATCACCAATTCCGGGGCGTGGGTCACGGTGGCCAGCTCGGTGTGCAGCGGGCCGCCTTGCAGGCCGGCCGGCACGCGATCGGGTTGGTCGGTAAAAACCGCCCAGTCCACGCTGATCGCCGGCGCGGTGCCGGCGTTGACCACCGGCGGCCAGCTCAGCTCAAAAACGCTGTCGCGCAAGCTGACCGGCGCGGCCAGCTGCCCGCCGCCGGCGGGCAGTTCACGCAGGCTAAGAGTTTGGATGGTGATTACCGGTGCGCCGGTCGGGTCAGTGGCGTGCACGGTGAAGGTGTCCGGGCCGGTCGATGTCAGCTCGACATGCAGCCGGGTCGCCGCGATCGCGTGCAAACTGATCCCGGTGAACGCGAACGGAAGCCGAGGCGCCGCAAGGTCGGCGTCCGACGCGGTGCCGTAAAACGCCGCGGCCAGCGGCTGCAAGGCGGCGTCGAGCAGGGCGGGGTGAATGCCGTAGCCGGTGACGTCAGTGTCAGCGGGCAATTCCACCTCGGCAAAGACAACGTCAGGACGGTCCGGGTGACGGCCGATCCCACGCACCGACCGGAACGGGCCGCTGTAACTCAAACCCTGTGCAGCCTGGCCTTGATAGAAACCGTCCTGATCGACGGCCTGCACACCCCGGGGCCCCGTTAGCGGGGCAGGCACCGGAGGCTGCTCGACGCTGAAAACCCCGCTAGCGTGCAAAATCCAGTCCGCCGAGGCGTGCTCGTCGCCGGTTCGGGAGTACACACCAAAGCAACGCTGCCCACTGTCATCGACCGGTTGCACCGTGATCTGCAGATCGGTGTGGGTGTGCGCCACCAACACCAGCGGGGTGTGCAAGATCAGCTCATCGATCACCGGGCAGCCGGCCACTTCAGCGGCCCGCAACAGCACATCAATGAACCCGGTCGCCGGGAACACCACACTGTCCAACACCACGTGGCCTGCCAGCCACCCGGTGCTGGCCGATAACCGCCCACTGAGCACCACCTCGTCGCGATCAGCCAACTCGGTGACCGCCCCCAAAAGAGGATGCTCAGCGCGTTCCAGCCCGGGCCCGGACGCGTCGGCGGCCACCGTGGGCGCCACCCAATAGGACCGGTGTTGGAAGGCGTAGGTGGGCAACGAAACGGTGCGGGCGTCGGGGTAAAGAGCCCGCCACGACGGGCTATGACCATGGTTGTGCAGCCGGGCCAACGCAGCAGCCAGCGCGTCTAGGTCGGGCCGGAATTGGTGCAACGTGGGGATCACCACCGAGTGCGCCCGCCCCCCCACACTTGCCACGATGTCGCTGATCGCCGGGGCCAACGCAAGGTGCGGGGACAACTCCACAAACGTGTGCTCACCGTGAGCCAAAAGCTCGACCACACTGTCGTGGAATCCGACCGGCTCACGCAGGTTGCGATACCAGTACTCGGCGTCCATGACGGTGGTGTCCAACGGGTCACCCGAGTGTGCGCTAGCCACCGTGGAATACAGCGCGACCCGTGCGGGCTGCGGGGTAAGGCCGGCCAGATCGCGCAGTAGCTGCTCATGCAGCGCTTCGACCTGAGCGGAATGCGAGGCGCAGTCCACGGCGATAGGCCAGACCTGGATGCCGTCTTGCTCACAGGCCGCGCTGAACTGCTGCACCGCGTCCACGTCACCGCTGACGATGCTGTGTGAGGGTCCGTTGATCGCGGCGATGCTTAACGCGGCGCCCCATTGCTGCAGCCGCGGACGCAGTTGCTCTGCGGCCAGCATGACCGACGCCATCGCGCCGGACCCGGACAGACGCGCCAACGCGGCACTGCGTAACGCGACCACTTTGGCGGCCTGGGCCAAGGTCAGTGCCCCGGCGACATAGGCGGCCGCGATTTCTCCCTGGGAGTGCCCGATCACCGCGTCGGGCACAATCCCATAGGAGCCCAACACCTCGGCCAACGAGACCATCATCGTGAACAAGACAGGCTGGACCACATCCACCCGCTCCAGCGACGGCGCGCCGGGCTCCTGGCACAACACATCACGCACCGACCAACCGGTCCAGGGCTGCAACACCTGATCACACTCGTCAACCAGGCGCGCGAAACCGCGGTGGTGGCGGTAAAGCATGGCACCCATGCCGGGGTATTGGGCGCCCTGGCCGGGGAACACGAACACGATCTTGCTGGCCTGCCCGCCCACATGGTGGTGCCGGGTCAGCCCCGGGTAGGGCCGGTCAACGATCAGCGCGCCCAGCGCCTCGAGCAAATCAGCGACCGGATCGCCGGAGTCGGCGGGCACGGTGATGGCCGCCCGATGGGGGTGATGGGTGCGGGTGGTGGCCAAACTGTAGGCCACATCGGTCAAGTCCAGGCCGGGATGATCGAGCAGGTACCGCTGTAACCGGTCGGCTTGAGCACTAAGGGCTGCAGGGTGGCGCGCTGAGAGCGCCCAGATGGATAACGCGGGCTCACCAACAGCTTCACCCCCACCCACAACCGACACCACGGGCTCGGGGGGCTCGGGGGGCTCGGGGGGCTCGGGGGGCTGCTGAAGGATCAGGTGCGCGTTGGTGCCACTAATCCCAAACGAGGACACCGCGCCGGTGCGGGGATGATCGGTCACCGGCCAGGGCAGCGGTTCGGTAAGCAACCGCACGGTACCCGCCGACCAGTCGATATGCGGGCTGGGGGCATCCACATGCAAGGTCGGCGGCAACATCTCGTGGTTGAGGGCCGCGATCATTTTGATGATCCCAGCGGCTCCCGCGGCGGCCTGGGTGTGCCCGATGTTGGACTTAACCGATCCCACCCACAACGGATGCTCACGGTCCCGGGCCGCGCCGTAGGTCGCGATCAACGCGCCGGCCTCGACCGGATCACCCAACGTGGTACCGGTGCCGTGCGCCTCCACCACATCAACCTGATCCACGCTGAGCCCGGCGTTGGCCACCGCCTGACGGATCACACGCTGCTGGGCCAGCCCGTTAGGGGCGGTCAACCCGTTCGAGGCGCCGTCCTGGTTGATCGCCGATCCCGCGATAACCGCCAACACCGGGTGGTTGTTGCGCTGGGCGTCGCTAAGCCGTTCCAACACCAGCACCGCAGCACCTTCGCCGAAGCCGGTGCCGTCAGCGGCCGCGGCGAACGCTTTACAGCGCCCATCGGGGGCCACCCCACGCTGGCGAGCGAACTCGGTGAAAATCCCTGGTGTGGTCATGATCGTGACCCCGCCGGCCAGCGCCAACGATGTTTCCCCGTTGCGCAGCGATTGACACGCCAGATGGGTGGCCACCAGCGACGACGAACACGCGGTATCCACCGTGATGGCCGGGCCCTGCAAACCCAACACATAAGCCACCCGCCCGGAAGCCACACTGGTATACAGACCAGTCAGGCCATATCCCTCCACGCTGTCTGAGCCGCCCGCGCCATGGGGTTGTGCCCACGTCCCGACGAACACCCCGGTCTCAGAACCCACCAGCCCGGCCGGATCGATGCCCGCGATTTCCAACGCCTCCCAAGACACCTCCAGCAGCAACCGCTGCTGAGGATCCATGGATTGGGCTTCCCGCCCGGAAATCCCGAAAAACTCCGCGTCAAACCCGGCCACCTCGGGCAAAAACGCGCCCGCGCGGGCGTAGGTCTTGCCCACCGCATCAGGATCGGGATCAAACAACCCCCCCAAATCCCAGCCACGATCACCCGGAAACTCCCCCACCGCGTCGGTGCCAGCAGCCACCAGATCCCACAACCCCGCCGCCGAATCCACCCCACCGGGAAACCGGCACGCCATCCCCACCACCGCCACCGGCTCATCGATCCGCCCCGCCACCGGGATAACCGGAATGGCGGGCGCGGCGGTGTCGGTGAGCAGGCCGGTCAGGTGCCGGGCCAGCGTAGTCGGGGTGGGGTAGTCGAAGACCAGGCTCGGCGGCAGTGTCAGCCCGGTCTGTCGGGTCAAGGCGTTGCGCAGCTCCACGCCGGTCATCGAGTCGATGCCGAGGTCGTTAAACGCCAGATCGGTGTCGAGGGCGCCCGGGTCGGGGTGGGCCAACACGATGGCGGTGGCGCTGGCCACCATCGTGGTCAAGGTGCGCAGTTGCTGTTCGGCGGTTTGACCGACCAGCTTCTCCCGAAGCGCTGAGGCGCTCGCGGTAGATGTGGTGCTGCTGGTTTCATCGGTATTCGCGCGTGACGCTAATTCGGTCAGTAGTGGGTGTGCGCGACGAGCGGTGAATGCGGGCAGGAATCGGTCCCAGGAGACGTCGGCAATGGTGATCTGTGTGTCGTTTGCCTCGATGGCCTGTTCCAGGGCGGCCAGCGCAGTCTCGGGGGGGATCTGGTTGAGTCCGATTCGTTGGAAATAGTCGGCGATCTCCTGTGGCAGGCTGCGGGTCTCGTCTGCCCAAATCCCGAAGGCCGCTGAAAGCGCCGTGCATCCGTTGCTGCGCAACCGCGCCGCTAGCGCATCGATGTGGGAATTGGCGGCGGCGTAGGCGCCTTGTCGCGTACCGCCGCACGTCGCTGCTGCGGAGGAGAAGAAAATGAAGGTCTGTGGTGGTTCGTCCTCGAGCAGTTCCACCAGGTTATTGGCCCCCACCGCCTTGGCCGCGTAACTGTTGGAGAATTCTTCAGCAGTTGTGTCAGATATGGTGTTCCATCCGATGGCTGCCGCGGCATGCACAACGGTCCGAATAGGTCCGTGTGCACTACGAATGTCGGCAAGAACGGCGGCCAAAGCCGACCGATCGGTGATATCGACGGATACCGATGTCGTGACCACCCCACGTGCGTGGAGTTCCTTTTCCAGTTCAGCTAACTGCGGATGCTCTGCCGCGGTGCGGCTCAGTAGGACAAGGGGGTTGGCGCCCGCTTCGGCTAGCCAGCCAACCGCGTGTTTACCCAAACGCCCTGTTGCACCTGTGACCAGAGCAGCTCCAGATGGTTTCCAGCTGCGTGCACGTTCTAGACGCTCTAACGGCAACGGCGCCTCGACCAAGCGACATGCGCTCACACCGTGCCGGCGTAGCGCGAGCTGGTCTTCTGATTGCGGGCAGGCCAGTATCGCGTACAGGTGCTCGATATCGTGCGGTGTCGCGCTAGGCGGAAGATCAATCAACCCGCCCCATTGATCGGGGTGCTCAAGACATACTGACTGTCCTAGCCCCCACGCGGCTGACTGGCTTGGACTCGCAGGACCATCATCCGTGGATACAGAAACCGCACCCTGGGTGATGACCCACAACGGTATTCCAAGACCGGAATCGCAATGAGCTTGTGCAACAAGAAGCGTCGAAAACAGACCGACCGATATCCCAGAAAAATCTTGATTCGCCCGCTCATCTGTTGCCAGGAAGGAAACAATGCCGTCACAATGAGCCCGCGCAGCAGCAGCCGTTAAAAAGGCGGACAATGTGTTTCTGCCGAGTTCACTCGGATCGACAGTGAGCACTTCCACAAGCTCTGGATATCTTGCAGACAGGCCAGTGATCCACGCATCGTCGGATTGTTCGGGGAAGGCCAAAACCAGCCATCGACGACGGGTCGGCGGGAAGGTATTCGGGGTAACTGCTCGCCAGTCGACTCGGTAGCGTAATTTATTCGCCGCAGACCGGACACCAAGACCGCTGCGCCACTGCCGCAAGGCGCGCACAACAGCTCCCAGTGATGCCCCGCTTTGGGCATCACTTAACCCCAACACCTCGGCGACCGTATCGACCGCGTCATCGTCGACGGCTTTCCACAGCGCACCGTCAGCAGGGCCGCTGACTTCGGCGGCCACGGTGGGCGCCACCCAATAGGGACGGTGTTGGAAGGCGTAGGTGGGCAGCGCGACGGTGCGGGCGTCGGGGTACAGGGCCCGCCACGACGGGCTATGACCGTGGTTGTGCAGCTGGGCCAGCGCGGTGGCCACAGCGTCCAGGTCGGGCCGATCGCGGTGCAACGTGGTGATCACCGCCGAACCGGCCCGATCAGCAGCCCCGGCCACAGTGTCGGCGATCGCCGGCGCCAACACCGGGTGCGGCGAGAGCTCCACAAACGTGCACTCACCGGCGGCCAAAAGCTCGACCACACGGTCATGGAACCGGACCGGCTCACGCAGATTGCGATACCAGTACTCGGCGTTCATTTCGGTGGTGTCCAGCGGATGATCCGAGAGCGCGCTCTCGACCGTGGAATACAGCGGGATACGTGCCGGCACCGGAGTCAACCCGGCCAGTTCGTCGAGAAGATGCACACGCAACCGCCCCACCTGGTCGCAGTGCGATGCGTAATCAACCGCGATGGGCCGGATACGGATGTTGTCACGCTCGCAGGCGTCGGTGAGTTGCTCGAGTGCGGCCGGGTCACCACTGACAACGGTGTGCGACGGGCCGTTGACCGCGGCGATGCTCAACGCACCGTCGAAGCGCTCCAGCCGGGGCCCAAGCTCTGCTGCGGGCAGCACAATCGAGGCCATCGCGCCGCTACCCGACAACCCCGTCAGCGCCTGACTGCGCAACGCCACGATCTTGGCCGCGTCGGCAAGGGAGAACACACCGGCGATATAGGCGGCGGCGATTTCGCCCTGGGAATGCCCGATCACCGCATCAGGGACAATCCCATAAGAGCCCAACAATTCCGCTAGGGACACCATCACCGCGAACAAGACAGGCTGGATCACATCCACTCGATCCAACGGTGGTGCCGCGGGGTCCTGGTGAAGAACATCCCGCACCGACCAGCCGGTGAAGGCCTGCAGCGCCTGATCACACTCGTCGAGGGTGCGCGCGAAGCTGCGGTGGTGCCGGTAAAGGTCCAGGCCCATACCGGGGTATTGGGCACCCTGGCCGGGCAAGACGAACACGGTTTTGCCCAACAGGTGTGCAGCACCGTGATGCCGGGTCAACCGGGGGTGGGGCAGGTCGGCGGTCAACGCACCCAGGGCATCCAGCAACTCCTGGCGCGGATCCTCGACACCGGGGTGTGCGGTGATGGCGGCCCGATACGGGTGATGAGCGCGGGTGGTGGCCAGGCTGTAGGCCACATCGGTCAGCTCCAGATCGGGGTACTCGACCAGGTGTCGGTGCAGCCGGTCGGCCTGAGCGGCCAGCGCTTTGCGGCTGCGCGCCGAGACCGGCCACACCAACAGCGGGGCCGGTGGTGCGGTCGGCTCTCGCACCGGTTGTGCCGGGGCCACGGCGGCTTGTTGGGGAGCTTGTTGCACGATGACATGGGCGTTGGTGCCGCTGAACCCAAACGAGGACACCGCCGCGGTGCGGGGGTGGTCGGTGTCCGGCCAGGGCACCGCTTCGGTGAGTAGGCGAACCGTGCCCGCCGACCAGTCGATGTGCGGGCTGGGGCGATTGGCATGCAGGGTCGGGGGAAGGGTGTCGTGGTTGAGGGCCGCGATCATTTTGATCAGCCCGGCGGCCCCGGCCGCGGCCTGGGTATGGCCGATATTGGATTTGACCGATCCCAGCCACAGCGGCTGCTCTGCGTTACGCGCGGCGCCGTAGGTGGCGATCAGGGCGCCGGCCTCGATCGGGTCGCCCAACGTGGTGCCGGTGCCATGAGCCTCGACCACATCAACCTGATCAAGCCCGATACCGGCGTTGGCCACGGCTTGGGTGATGACGCGTTGCTGAGCGGGCCCGTTGGGCGCGGTCAAACCATTAGAGGCACCGTCTTGGTTGATCGCCGAGCCCGCGATGACCGCCAACACCGGGTGATTGTTGCGCTGGGCATCGCTGAGCCGTTCCAGGACCAGCACCGCGGCCCCTTCGCCCCAGCCGGTGCCATCAGCGGCGGCGGAAAACGCTTTACACCGCCCATCGGCAGCCAGCCCACGCTGCCGGGCGAACTCGGTGAATACCGCTGGTGTGGTCATCACCGTGACGCCACCGGCCAGGGCAAGCGCCGATTCCCCGTTGCGCAGCGACTGACACGCCAAATGCGTGGCCACCAGCGACGACGAAGACGAGGTGTCCACGGTGATGGCCGGGCCCTGCAAACCCAACACATAAGCCACCCGCCCGGAAGCCACGCTGCTGGCGCCGCCGGTCATCGCGTAGCCCTCCAAACCATCGGAGCCTCCCGCGCCGTAGGGTTGCGTCCACGTCCACGTCCCGACGAACACCCCGGTTTCAGAACCCACCAACCCGGCCGGATCGATGCCCGCGGTTTCCAACCCCTCCCAACACACCTCCAACAGCAGCCGCTGCTGGGGATCCATGCCGCGGGCCTCCCGCCCGGAAATCCCGAAAAACTCCGCGTCAAACCCGGCCGCGTCCGCCAGGAACCCTCCAGCGCGGGTACAGGTCTTGCCGACCGCATCGGGGTCGGGATCGAACAACTCCGCCAGGTTCCAGCCACGGTCGGCCGGAAACGACCCCACCGCGTCGGTGCCACTGGCCACCAGATCCCACAACGCCGCCGTCGAATCCACCCCACCAGGGAACCGACACGCCATCCCCACCACCGCTACCGGCTCGTCGGCCACCTCCCGCGGCTCCACCGGCTGCGGTGAACGAGGTACAACAACCCGAGCAGTGACACGTTTTTGTCCCGCAGCAGGATTGCCGTCAGGCACTATGCACACGGGTAAATTCCCAGGTCCGTGGCTTGGAGGCTATGGCGTGACGTTCTTGCTGCAAGGCGGCCAGCTGCTCGTTGAGCGTCACTTCGCCGGCAATTCCGACGACGAGCTGCATGTCCGATGCCGGCCGGTCATCGGGCTGCGCCTCGGCGTCAGACTCCGGCTCGGTCGAAGAGAGTTCCGAAATCGGTTCCGTTGAGTTTTCCGCACGAAGCGCGGACAGCACATCTATGTTGATGTCTCCGATAGTTTCGGCATCGAGCGGGAGCGCGCCGCCATCCGCTTCCATACCAATGCTCCAGTCCGCAAGCGGTTACGAATCGGAACCCTGGCTCTTTGCCAGCCTGTCGCGCAGACTCTTCGGCCGTATGTCGGCCCAGTTCTGTTCGATGTACTCCAGACACGCAGCGCGCTCCGCTTCGCCGTAAACCACCCGCCAACCGTCAGGAACGTCGGCGAAAGTCGGCCACAGACTGTGCTGCTCCTCGTCGTTTACCAAGACGAAGAAGCTGCCATTGTCGTCGTCGAATGGATTGGTGCTCACTGATTCCCCTGCCCCTTGGTTCTTAATCAGCGCTGATGATATCCCGGGCCTTCGGGTAGCCGCGCTTGAATACTAAAAATGCCCAACCTTCCTTTGCGCCACCGAGCTGTGTTCGTTCTGCGCCGCTGTGGGGCTGACCTGCGGAGTTGTCGGTCGGTCGGTGCAAACTTGCGCACCAAGCGCGGGCTGGCACGGTTCGCTCGGGGCCCATTGCGCGCACTTCTGAAGACCAGTTCTTGGGCGATGACAGACCTTGTAAATGCCGCCCAGCGCGGCGTGTTTGCGTACAAACACGCACACTCGCGCTCAGGGGGCCAGGGGGATCAGCCGGCGGGGTAGCCGACCGACTTGACCTCCGTGTACTGGTCGAACCCGGCGACACCGTTCTGCCGGCCCACGCCGCTGTCCTTGTACCCGCCGAAGGGCGTGTCGGCGCCGTAGGGGGCGCCGCCGTTGACGCCGATGAAGCCCGCCTTGATGCGGCGGGCCACCGCCAGTGAACGCTCCAGGGAGCCCGACATCACGTTGCCAGCCAACCCATACTTGCTCTCGTTGGCGATCCGGATAGCGTCTTCCTCGTCGTCGAATGGGATCACCGACAGCACCGGACCGAAGATCTCTTCCTGGGCGATGGTCATCTTGTTGTCGACGTCGGTGAAAAGTGTTGGGCGGACAAAGAATCCTTTGTCGAAACCGGTTTCTGCGTCGGGTCCGCCGACCAAAGCCGTGGCGCCTTCTTCGACACCCTTGCGGATGTAGCCCATGACCCGCTCCCGCTGCTTCTCCGAAATCACCGGGCCGCAAAGGGTTCCGGGGTCCTGCGGGTCCCCGCACGTGACGTTCTCGTAGATGCTCCTGAGGATCGCCACGCCCTCGTCGTAGCGGGACCGCGGCAACAGCATCCGGGTCGGGTTGGCGCAGCCCTGCCCGGCGTGCATACACGGCGCGATGCCGATCGCGCAGGCCAACCCGAAATCGGCGTCCTCCAGAACGATGGTGGCCGACTTGCCGCCGAGCTCCAGGAACAGCCGCTTCATGGTCGCGGCGCCCTTTTCCATGATCCGTTTGCCGACCACCGTCGAGCCGGTGAACGAGATCAGGTCGACCTTCGGTGACAGCGTGAGCTCTTCGCCCACAAAGTGATCCGATGCGGTGACGACGTTGACGACACCGGCCGGGATGTCGGTCTTTTCGGCGATCAGCCGGCCCAGCCGGGTCGCGTTGAACGGGGTGTTTGGGGCCGGCTTGAGCACGACGGTGTTACCTGTGCCCAGTGCCTGGCCGAGCTTGTTGAGGGTGACCTCGAACGGAAAGTTCCACGGTACGATCGCGCCGACCACGCCCACCGGCTCGCGCCAGACCTTGATGGTCGTGTTCGCGCCGGTCAGGCTGATCACCCGGTCGCCGAGGTCGGTTTCCCAGGCGTACTCGTCGATCAGCCTGGCGGGGTATTTCAACCCGTCTTGCAGCGGCGCCTCCAGCTGGGGCCCGAACGTGATCGCCCGCGGCGAGCCGACCTCGAGGATGAGCTCCTCGCGCAGCTCTTCCTTCTCGGCTTCGATCGCGTCGTGCAGTTGCAACAGGCAGCGCTTGCGCAGCTTCTTGTTGGTCGACCAGTCGGTCTCGTCGAAGGCCCGCCGGGCGGCGTCGATGGCCCGGTGCATGTCCTCTTTCGAGGCGTCGGCGACCTCTCCGAGCGACTCCTCGGTGGCCGGGTTGATGTTGGTGAAGGTGCCGGCCTGACCGTCGACGAGCTTGCCGTCGATCATCATTTTGGGCTCGAACTGGACCTTTACAGTGTCAGCCATATCTGTCACTCTCTTCTGATTCGTTCAGCGGCTACGGAGAGCCTTACCGGAAACTAGCCGATTGGCAAGTTGCAACCTTTTCGGGGCTGGTCACTGGGCATCGAACAGCACCGGCAACGACGTCGGCGACCGGAACACTTGCCCGCGAATGTGCGGGTCGTCGCCGTCGGGGTCCAGGCGCAGATTCGGCAGCCGGTCCAGCAACAGATTGACGGCGGTGCGCATCTCCAGCCGCGCCAGGTGCATGCCCAGGCAGACGTGCACGCCGTGGCCCCAGCCCAGGTTCGCCTTGGCCTGCCGGTGAATGTCGAACGTGTCCGGATCGGGATAGCGATCTTCTTGCCGGTTCGCCGAACCCAGCATCGGCATCACCGTCGCACCGGCGGGGATCGCCACGCCGCCGAGTTCGGTGTCGCGAGTCGCCACCCGGGTGATGGTCAGCAACGGTGGTTCCCACCGCACGCCTTCCTCGATCGCCTGCGGAAGGAGCGACCGGTCGGCGCGGATCGCGTCCAATTGCGGCGGATCCGACAACAGACCGAAGAGCAGACTGCCCAGCGACCGGTAGGTCGTCTCGACGCCCGCGGGAAGCAGCAGCCGAAGGAACGAGAAGATCTCTTCGTCCGCAAGCTTTTCCCCGTCGATCTCGGCCGAACCGAGCGCGCTGATCAGGTCGTCCTTCGGCTCGGCGCGGCGGGCCTCGAGTATCGGGGCGAAGTACTGACACAAGGCAGCCGAGGCCGCAAGACCGCGTTCCGGGTTCATGATCCAGCTCAGCAACGATATGGACCAGCGCTGGAACTGCGGGTAATCCCTTTCCGGGAGGCCCAGCAGGCCCGCGATGATCTGGCTCGGATAGTCGAAGGTGAATTCCTTGACCAGGTCGGCCTTGCCGTTCGCCGCGAACTTGTCGATCAGGCTGTTGCCGATGCGTCCGACCAGCTCGTCCTGCCAGCGCGCCAATGACTTCTGCGAGAACGCCTTTGACACCAGTGACCGCAGCCGGCCGTGGATGGGCTCGTCCATGCCGAGCATCACGCCTTCACCCAGCACCGGGCCGAACGCGGCGATGACGGCCGCCGACGAGAACGTCTCGTTGTCGCGCAGCATCTGCTGGATTTCCTCGTGGCGATACACGATGAACATCGGCAGCGACTCCTCATGCGGAAGCGCCCCCGAGGTTTCGAGTCGCTGCACCGGCTCCTCGCGGCGCAGCCGCGCCAGTTCGGTGTACGGGTCTCGGACGTCACCGGAAATCGCGTCGTCGAAGGAGCCGAAATCCTCCAAGTCGTCGAAAAGCTGTTCCATTACTCCCCTTTACTCCCCTCGCGGCGCCTCGCCGCCATAGACGCCAATCGCTGCAACACGGGCCGCGGAACAACGCGCGCGACAAGCACCATCGCCTTCTGGCCCGTCGTCAGCGGCCATGCCCCGCCCCGCATCGAACCCTGCTTCGGTATGCCCAACACGAGCCGCGACATGTGGTGCATGCCCGACGCCGGCAGAATCCTGCTGAACGCCAACAGCATCGACGCATCCGGGCCCACCCCACGACGGCGGAATGCCCCACGGTCGTGCAGTGCCCGAACGACACCGTCGGCGAACTTCTCCGGGGCCCGCGCAAGGCTCACCGCGAACCGGCCCCGGCTGTTCATGGTGGTGTGCAGCCGGGCGTACGGGCCGTTGAAATCGCGGTCATCGATGGCGCCTTCGTCGGTGATGATTTCGGTGTCATACATGCCGGCCACCAAAACGGTGACGCCGAGACCGAACGGCGCGATCTCGATCGCCATCGCCTCACCCCACCGCTCCAACGCCCCCTTGGCCGCGGAATACGGCGCGGTGGCCGGCTGACCGCGCACCCCGGCCGCGCTCGACACCAAAACGATGCGCCCCTCGCCCGCCGCCCGCATCGACGGCAGCAGAGCCTGCGTGAGTGCGACCGGACCCAGGACGCTGGTGGCAAACATCCGCTGCCACAACGCCATATCGGTCTCCTCCACCATCCCGGCACCGGCGATCCCGGCATTGTGCACCAGCGCGTAGGGCGCGCCGACCGCTTCTTCAATCGCCTTGGCCGCCGCGGAGATCGACGCGGCGTCCAGGAGGTCGAGCTGCACACCGATCAGCCGATCGTCGTCTTCGCCCGCCCCCGTCGCCTGCCGTAGCGCTGGCATCCCGCGGTCGGGTGTCCGCATGGCCGCGACCACGCGCCACCCCTCGCGATAGAGGCGCACGGTCGACGCAGACCCCAGTCCGCGGGACGCACCGGTGATGACGACTGTGCGCGGCTCAGCCATTCTTGCTCGCACAGGCGCCTACCCCGGCCGGCGGCGGGTCGACGTGGGGCCGCCCATTGGGCTGCCCGCTCATCCAGGTCGACCAGATGCCGACCGAGTATGGGCGTTGAGCGCCTGCCTTCTCGTAAAATCCCTGCGGGTCGTACACTTTGGCTTCCGGGTAGGGCCACGGGCAGGCGACGGAGGTCGCGGCTCCACTGGCCTTGATGACGGCGAACCATGTCCCGTAGGCAAGGTACGACACATTGATGATGGCGAACATCACCAGGAAGGTGCCCAGCACCGGACGGGCGGGGAAGATCCTCGCCTTCGCGGCCAGCTTCTCCGCCACCGACTTCCCGGTGTCGTCGCGGTAGACGAGTATCGCCGCGGGCACCATCACGAATGTCACCGAGAACGACTCCCAGATCAGCGGGAATTGGAAGGTCGTGCCGGTGAATACCGAGCCCCACGGAATCACCTGCGAGTAGATGTACATCCCCATGTGGACGAGCTGGATCTCCAGAAACGCATCGAAGACGAAGCCGATGCACATGGTCAGCAGGCCCAGGCTCACCAGCGGATGCCGCGACACGAAGGCCTCGGGTCCGTATTTGGCCTGCAGCTTGCGCAAGATCCAGACCGCTGGAAAGTAGGGGCCGAAATAGAAAGTCACGTAACCGAATACGACGAACGGTTCGACGGTCGGCGACAACGACACCAGCGGCCACGACTCCGGCCAGTGGGTGAGGTCGGGGTTGTAGACCGCGAACGGCGCCCAGTTCATGATCGGGTCCTGCCACACGATCAGCGTCGTGCACAGGAACATCAACATCACCGGACTGCCCGGATTGCGCCGCCAGCCCCTGATGAACACGACCAGCAGCACGATCAGCATGACGATCGTGGAGATCTCCAGGAACGTGATGTAGTCCAACCCGAAGACGAACCTGACGGGGCGCGGCCGGCCCTGCACGTTCGGGTTGGCGACGCGCGGGTCGAGGGCGGTGCGGCAGTTGGCGATGAAGAAGAGCGCGAACGCCGCCAGGGCTGCGCCGGCGATCCAGCCGCCCCAGCTTCGCTTTTCGCCTCCGTGCGGCCGGGTGGGCTTTTCCTCTAGCTCCGTAGACATGCGTCAGCCTTCCTCTCCGAAGCGATCGACCAATTTCGAGTTGATGCCATCGGCATCCAGGGTCCGTGCGACCAGGTAGCCCGCGCCCATCCAGGCGCGGCGGGTCCATTTGCCGAAGGACACCCGGGTGCCGGGCGCGCCGGACGCGGCGGGCATCATCTTGACGCGTTCCAGCGCCTCCTTGACGCCGCGCGGGCTCAGCGGGTGCGAATCGGTAAAGGCGCGTACCAGTGTCGCGGCGACGTCGCGGTTCACCACCGGCACACAGTATTCCGGGCGGCTGCCGTTGTACCTCTTCGCGTAGCGGTCCAGGAAATCCTGGCCGATCGCGTTGCCCTCGTCGTACTGATCGACCCCGACCCAGCCCATGAACGCGGTCCACATGATCGGATTGACCCACGCGTTTTGAAACGCGGTGGTAGTGAACCGAGGCGGGTCCCAGTCGACGGCCTCGAGCGCTGAGTTGATGAACACGATCCCGAAACCGAACCCGAGGTGCACGATCGCCTCGGCCTTGGCGTCGTGCAGGGTGCGCACCGCGTCGTTGATGTCTTGCGCGGTCTGGGCGATCGCCGCCTCTGCAACGATGCGGATTCCCTTGCGCGCGCACGCGCTTCGCAAGTTCTTCAGATAGCTCTCACCGATCAGGTTCTGCTCGACCAGGACGCCGATACTGCGCAGGCCTCGCTTCGCAACCAGGTCGGCGATGAAGATCGGTTCGTCGGTCATCGATCCCTGCGGGAAGGCGAAGGTCCATTCGCCGAGCCAATCGTCGGTGCCGGTGACGGCGATGGCCGGGACCTTGAAGCGCTCTTCGATCGCCTCCCGCGTCGGCACGCAGTTGTCGGTGATGTGCGGTCCGAACACGACCAGGCAGCCCTCGTCGACGAGTTCACCGAACGCGTCGATCACCGACTTCACCGACCCCTTCGGCAGCCCCTCCACCTCGCGGTAGATCATCTGCACCGGCCGATCCATGAGTCTTTGCTCGAGCGCTTCCTCAAAGACGAGGTCAAAGCATTGGGTGAAGGACGCCTTCAGTTCCTCCGGGAACCCCGGTGGGAGCGTGAAGTCCATCAGGTAGCCGACCTTGATGGGCTCTGCGCTGCTTTCGTAGGACATCTGACCTCCCGGGAACTGACCTAATATTTGTTCGGCCGGTACTGGCGACCGTATGGAGCGTCGATCATCGCGATCCGCCAGGCCCGCCCAGATAGACGTCGATCATCTCGCCCAGGCCCCTGCCCACCGCCACATCGTCGGTGAGCGGTCCGGCGATCGCGGCCCGCGCCGCCTCTCGCATGGTCAGGCCCTCTGTGATGAGCTTGCCCGCCGCGATGAGCACGCGGGTGGATGCCACCTCACGCAGCCCGCCGGTTTCCAGGCGGCGGATGGCTTGGCCGAAGCGCACCAGCTCAGCCGCGGTGGCACCGTCCACGCCGGCCTCGTGTGCGACGATTCCCTCTTCGACATCGGCTGCGGGGAAACCGAATTCGATGGCGACCATGCGCTGGCGGGTGGAATCCTTGAGGTCCTTGAGCACGCTTTGATAGCCCGGGTTGTAGGACACCACCAGGCCGAACCCGGGGTCCGCATCCAGCGTGACACCGAGGCGCTCGATGGGCAGCTGCCGCCGGTAGTCGGCCAGCGGATGCAGCACTACCGTGGTGTCCTGGCGGGCCTCCACCACTTCGTCCAGGTAGCAGATCGCGCCCTCGCGTACCGCCCGGGTCAGCGGGCCGTCCACCCACACCGTCTCGTCGCCGCGCAGCAGATACCGGCCGACAAGGTCCGCCGTGGTGAGATCGTCATGGCATGCGACAGTGATCAGCGGCCGGCCGAGATCGTGGGCCATCGCCTCGACGAAGCGGGTCTTGCCACATCCCGTCGGCCCCTTCAGGACGAGCGCCAGACCCTGGCGGTAGGCGGCCTTGAAGACGGCCTCTTCGCTGCCGACCGCCTGGTAGTAGGGCCGCACCGCCTCACCGTCGCCTCGGGGGCCGGGATCTGCCGGGTCGGGATCCGCCCCGTTCCGGCAAGCGATCCCGGACTCGTCGGCCATAACGTCCCTTCCGCTGTTCTGTGCAGCCTATCCGGAACAGATGTTTGTTTCAAGTGCGCTGAAGTGCGGGTACCCGGGTTGGTTGTGACTCAAAGCCCTCCCGCCAACTGCATTCTGGGACATGGCATCAGGTGTACCCCCATGACAGGTCATGACACCCGCCGGCGGACCTCTGCGGAGCGCAGCGCGGACCGAAATAGCGGTCCGATCACACCCGCAAGCTGATCCGGGCGCGCGATCGTCGCATGTGCGGCGCTGCCGAACACCCTGCGCAGCGACCGCACGTCGGTCCCCGCGCCGATCGTCAGGCACACACAGCCGGTGCCGCGGCGACGGGCCTCCGTCAATGCCCGGCGCGCGTCGGCGGCACCGTAGGCCCGCTCGTATCCGTGGTCGTAGGCGAGACCGTCGGAGAGCACCACCAACAGCCGCCGTGACGTACCTCCGCGCGCCTCCAAGACCGCCGAGCCGTGCCGGATGGCCGCGCCCAGGCGGGAGTATGCGCCGGGTTCCAGGCTGTTGAGCCGCAGCATGATTCTCGCGTCCAGGTGGTCGTCGAATCGCTTGACGGGCACCATGCTCACCGCTCCCCGGCCCTGCGAGTAATACGCGTAGAGCGCAACCCGGTCACCCAGGTCGTGCAGCGCAACGGTCAGGTTGGCGACCGCCGCACGCTGTTGTTCGTGCACCGTGCGCCCCACCGTTCCGGGCTCGGCCGCCGATCCGGACACGTCGAGCAGAAGCAGCACCGAGAGGTCGCGCCGGCGCCGCAGGCTGTCCAGGTAGACCGCCTCGTCGGGCACCGACCCGGCCAGCACTTCGACCCGGGCTTCCACTGCCGCGTCGATGTCGATGTCGTCGCCCTGCGACTGGCGGTGGCGGCGGTGCAGACCCATGCCAAGCCGGGACAGCGGGCGCCGCACCCCGACGGCAGCGTCGATCGCCTGGGTGGCGGATGGCTTGATCTTCGGCTCGACCTCGCGCACTGTGCACCACGCGGGCCGGTATGTCTTGCGGGCGGCGTCCCATTCCGGATACCTCACACCGTCCGCAGCGGCTTCTTTGTCGTCGAGTTCCTCGCTCGGCGTCGGGGCAAGCGACGACACGGCGTACACGCCGCGGTTCGAAGAGTTGGTGCGATGCGTCGGGGAATCCGCGCCGGGCGGTCCGCCACCGCTGCCGGTCTTACGTGCCGAGGACAGCATCTTCTTCAACCACTTGCCGATGAAGCCGCCCCCGCCGACCGGGCTGGTGAACAGATCTGGATCGTCGGAGTCGTCGGCCATGCCTTCATCGAGCTCCTCCAGTTCCCGCGCGCCGGGACCGCGCGGGACATGCTGGGGGTGCTGTTGATCCTGTTGTTCGGGCGCTCGGGAGCAGACGGCCAGCACCCTCCCCGGACGGATCACGCCGAACTCCGGCGCCGGCTCGTCGATCGGGGCCCGCCCTTCGGCAATGCTCAGCGAAGCGGCGGGCGAATCGCTGCGACCCGCGATGTCGCGGTTGGCCAGCGACGCCAAGACGCCGGGTAGGAGATCATCATTGCCGACGAGTGCGCGGTGGCCCTCAACCGCCAGATAGCGCCGGGCCAGCCGCGGGTGTCGGACCAACTGGCGCACGACGTCAGGCTCCAGGCTGCCGGCGGCGATCAAAGATGCCTGCACGGCCAGCGCCTCGAGTTTCGCGAGGGCCGTCGCGGCGGGATCGACGTAAATCGTCTGGCCGTCCGTCCACGGGGATTCACCCGCTTTCAGTTGGGCAACCGCCACGGGTCGGCCGGCAAGCGCGGACGCGAGCATGCTCAAGCCCTGCGACATGCTCCACCTCCGAACCGCGAATTTGTTGACCAAATATCTGTTCCACCGTAGAGTCCGGTCAATCCGGAAGGCAAGGACGTAGCCACATGACCGTCGACGACGAGCTGCGAGGCCAGGTCAGCCGCCTCACCGACCGCGCGGAGATCCATGACTGCATGCAGCGGTACGCGCGCGGAATCGACCGGCAGGATCGTGCGCTGCTGCGATCGGCCTACCATGACGGCGCCGTCGATGACCACGTCGGATTTGTCGGCAACGTAGACGATTTCATCGACTGGGCGCTCGCGTATCACAGCACGCAGACGCGATACCAGCACTATCTGCTCAACCACACCGTCGACATCGACGGCGACGAAGCCCACGCCGAGACCTACTACCTGTTCGTAGGGACCGACCGCGAACCGGCGAACCACATGACAATCTCCGGCGGCCGGTACATCGATCGCCTGGAGCGGCGCGACGGACGTTGGGCGATCACCGATCGCCTCTGCCTCGTGGAATTCATGAACGAATCGCAGTCGCTGCTCACCGAGGAGGCCCTCGCCGCCGTCCCGGGGGCGCGGACCCCACGCCACGATGGGACGGACCCTTCATACGATCGGCCGCTTGCGTCACGCATAGTCAAGCCTTGAACAAGCCCTAATAAATTCAAAGGACGTCATTCGGCCCGGGACCTAAGTCACCCGGAGCCGGGTCTTAAGTCACTAACGCCGTCGTGTCCACCAAGGGTATTTAGGGATTACACGACATCGTCGTGCCTAAAACCAAGGAGGGCATCAATGAAGATCACCAGGATGATCGTGACGGCACTGGCCACCGCAATTATGGCAATGATCGGTGTCACCGATGCACCGATCGCGTCGGCCGCCAATCCCATGGTAGGCAAACTTGGTAGCGAACTGACGATGACCGACTCCGTCGGCCAGGTCGTTCTCAGCTGGAAGGTCGGCGACCTCAAACCCAGCACCGACGTGATGCCGGATTACCCCGTAGCTGGCAAGCTCTGGGAAGCCACCGCCACCGTCAAGGCCATCAGGGGCAGTGTTACCCCCGCCATTTCGCAGTTCAACGCCGTCGCCCCCAACCAAGCCGCCTACCGGGTGCTGTGGCAAGTCGCCAGCCCGACCAATATCAGCGGCGCCACCATCCTCGAAGGCGCACAATCGACCGGCAAAATCCACTTCGACGTGACCGGCCCATCGCCGACAACCATCACGATGAACAACGGCATGGAAGACCTCATGATTTGGACGCCATAAACAACACCGCAACCCAGCATAAACAACACCGCAACCCACCGAGGCTCTCCGCTCTACCGATTTCGGGGCCTGTCGCGACGCGCCGATACCGCCTCGGGTAAGGATCACGGGAAAGGGCGGCCGCGCAACGGGTGCCGAAGGCATGGGTTAAGTGTTCACGGTCTGCAAGCCGTGGCCTCTCGATGATGTCGAGCGGCCGCGGCTTGTAGCCGGTTATGGGGAGCACGTGCATGGCCGGCGTCGAAGAAGGGCCACCGTGCGATCGTGCCGAATGGCGGGGTCAAGAGCAAAGCCGTGAAGCGTGCGTGTTGACCAAATATCTGCTCCGACGTAAAGTCCGGCTTGATCGCAGTCAATCGCGCGAACTCAAGGACCCGAAGTCAAGGAACGTGGATTTCTCATACCCGGCGGAAGTGGAACGGTTCCGCGCTGAGCTGCGCGAATGGCTGGCCGCGAATCTCACCAATGACCTGATAGCCGCGCGTCGCCCCTCGGGCCGCACCGACGCCACATTCGAGGCGCTACGAGCGTTCAACCGCACGATGGCCGACGCCGGGTGGGCCGCGGTGTCCTGGCCCCGCGAATACGGCGGACGCGGGGCAACGGTGCTCGAGCAGCTGGTGTACACCGAAGAGACGACGCGCGCCCGGGCGCCATTGCCGCTCAACGTCATTGGTATGAACAACATCGCTCCCGCCATCATGCAGTACGGCACCGAAGACCAGAAGACGGCACTGCTCCCCCGGATGATGCGCGCCGACGACATCTGGTGTCAGGGCATGTCGGAGCCCGAGGCGGGAAGTGACCTCGCTGCGCTGCGGACGCGTGCGGTGCGGGACGGGGACGACTTCGTCGTCAACGGGCAGAAGATCTGGACCTCGCTCGGGCATCGGGCCGATTGGTGTCAGTTGTACGTGCGCACCGATCCCGAGGCCCCCAAGCACCAGGGCATCTCCTGCCTGATCGTCGACATGACGCTACCCGGCATCGAGGTCCGGCCACTCGTCACGCTCAACGGTGACAGCGATTTCGCCGAAATGTTCTTCCACGACGTGCGGGTGCCGGCCGACGCGCTGCTCGGTCCGCTCAATGGCGGCTGGCAGGTGGCCACCACCACGCTAAGCCACGAACGGGCCGGGGCCGCGCGGCTGTATGCGGAGATGGAGATGCGCCTCGAGGAACTGGTCGCCGATTTCGCCGCGGCCGATGCGTTGGACGACACAGTGACGTTGCGGCGCCTGGGCGAAATCGCGGTCCGCATCAAATATCTGGAAGTGCTGTGTCAGCGCTCGATCTCGGCGACCTTGCACGGGGACCCGGACAATGCTGCGCTCGGCTCGGCGAGCCTGGCCAAGACCGTGTGGGGTGAGGTCGGACAGGACCTGGCCACCCTGGCCTTCGACGTGCTGGGCACGCCCGGGGTGCGCAACCAGTGGGTCGACTACCGCCTGACGTCGCGCTCGCTCACCATCGCGGGCGGCACCAGCCAGATCAACAAGAACATCACCGCGCAGCGGGTGCTGGGATTGCCGCGCAAATGAACCTGGAACTGACCGAGGAGCAGGTGGCACTGCGCGACACCACGCGGCGCTTTCTTGCGCAGAGAGCGCCGATTTCGGGGCATGTGCGGCCGCTGCTCGACGATCCGACCGGCATTACCGACGCGGTCTGGCGTGGCCTCGCCGACCTCGGCACGACCGGGCTGTTGGTGCCGCAGGAGTACGGCGGCGCCGGCATGACGATGGTCGAGGCCGGCGTCGTCGCCGAGGAACTGGGCGCCGCGCTGCACCCGGGACCGTGGCTGTCGACCGCGGTCGCCGCGCCGCGGGCGCTGGCCCGGTTCGGCGCCGAGGATGCCCAAGACGCCGCAGCCGCAAAGCTTCTCACCGGGATCGCCGACGGCACCACCATCGCCGCCGTCGGCCCGCTCGACGACGCCAGGGTCGCGGCGGTCATGCAGGGGTCGGACGTGACGCTACGCGGCGAGTTCTCCCTGCTCGACGCCGCCGCGGCCGACGTCGTGCTGGTGCTCGCCGAGGATCCCGAGGGCAATTCGGGGGGCAAAAGCCTCTACGCCGTGAAGGCCACCTCGCCGGGCGTATCGGTGACACCCGAGCCCGGTATCGACCAGACCCGCAAGCAGTTTCGGGTGGCCCTCGACGACGCGGCCGCGCAGCGCCTGGCCGCCGCGTCATCGGATGCGGTCGCGGCGGTGGTCGACGATGTGCTTATCGCGACCGCCGCCGATGCGCTCGGGGCGGCGCGGGCCGTCCTGAGTCTGGCTGTCGAATATGCAAAGGTGCGAAAGCAATTCGGTCAGGCGATCGGCTCGTTTCAGGCGATCCAGCACCTGTGCGTGGACATGTACGAGACGGTCGAGTTGGCCCGCAGCGGGGTGATCCACGCGCTGTGGGCCGCCGATGCCGCCGACTCAAAACCCGACGAGCGGCACCTGGCCGCGCTGCGGGCCAAGGCGTTTGCCGGGCGGTTGGCCACCGTGGGCGACACCGCGATCCAGGTGTTCGGTGGCATCGGCTACACCTGGGAGCACGATGCTCACCTCTACCTCAAGCGGCTGCTGAGTTGGAGCGCATTGCTCGGCGGCCCGGACCGCTACCTCACCGAACTCGGTGCGCGCCTTGCTAACTCAGAACACAAGAGGAGGCGGCAATGATCGATTTCACCGACCAGGTCGCGATTGTCACGGGAGCCGGCCGCGGGCTCGGTCGTTTGTATGCGCTGGAGTTGGCCAGGCGCGGTGCCGCGGTGGTGGTCAACGACCTGGGCGGAACGATGCACGGCGAGGGCGCCGACACCAGCGTCGCCGACCAGGTCGTCGCCGAGATCGAGCAAGCCGGTGGCGTGGCGGTGGCATCCCACGACTCGGTAGCCAGCCCGCAGGGCGGCCAGGCGATCGTGGAGCTGGCCGTCGAGCGCTTCGGCCGGCTGGACGCCGTGGTCAGTAATGCGGGCATTTTCAACAGCATTCCGTTCGACGAGCTGTCGGGAGACGATTGGCGACGAATGCTCAGCGTTCACCTCGACGGCGGGTTCTATCTGAGCCAGCCGGCGTACCGGGTGATGAAGGAGCAGCGCTGCGGCCGGTTCGTGTTCATCTCCTCCTCGGGAGGGATGTTCGGACAGCCGCTGGAATCCCACTACGCGGCGGCCAAGGCGGGTCTGGTCGGGCTGTCCAACGTGATCGCGATCGAGGGCGCCGAGCATGGCATCCTGTCCAACACCGTGCTCCCGTTTGGCTTTTCGCGCATGGTGACCGAAACCGTGGGAGACCCGGAAGCCCTTAAACAAATAGGCTTTTTGGACGTGATCAAGCCCGAGCTGGTGGTGCCCATCGTCGTCTTCCTGGCAAGTAGGGCCTGCGAGTTCAGCCATCAGAACTACTCGGCCTGCGCCGGTCGCTTCGCGCGGGTATTCGTCGGGCTCGGCCAGGGCTGGTTTGCCGAGAAGGGCAGCAACCCGAGCGCCGACGACATCGTGGCCCACCTGGACGAGGTGTCGGCGACGGAGCCCTTCACGGTGCCGGGTTCGATTTTCGAGGAGGTGTTCGGTGTCGCCGCACAGCTCGGCGTCACCACCGGATGATGGACCTGACAATGGACATTACCTACCTCCTCAACAACACCCGCTCCGCGCGCAAGTCGCTCGACCTGGACGCGCCCGTCGACCTCGTCGACATTCGCGAATGCCTGCGCACCGGGCTGCAGGCCGCCAACGGTTCGAACCAGCAGAACTGGCGGTGGCTGGTCGTCGCCGACCCCGCGTTGCGGGGCAAGATCGCCGAGCTGTACCGGGAGGCTTACCTGCTGCGGGTCGGCGGAAAGATGTTCGCCGACCTGATGCCGCCCGGCACGCGCGAGACCCGGCTGATGTCGTCCACGGAGTGGCTGGTGGAGAACATGGCGAAGGTGCCGTTGCTGGTAATCCCGTGCTATGAGCCGTACCTGCCGCGCATCGACGGCGACGAGTCGTTTCATCTGGCGACGCTATACGGCTCGATCTTCCCGGCGGCGTGGAACTTTCAGCTGGCGCTGCACACCCGCGGCTACGGGACCTGCATCACGACCCTGCACCTGCACCGCGAGGACGAGGTCTCCAAGCTGCTCGGGATTCCGCAGACCTATGTGCAGGGCTGCCTGCTTCCCGTGGGCCGCCTCCGTGCCGGGCACACGTTCTCACCGGCCCCGCGGCGCCCCGTGGACGAGGTGGTCGCGTTGGACGGCTGGGATGGACCTGCGCTCTAGGCAACCCACCCAAAGCCCCAGCCGCTCCAATTACTTAGGCCCAATCCAATCCCCTTGCGCGGCACCACACTAGGTCGACTCTGCGTTGCTGGCCTCGAATGCCCCGATCGTTACTTCATCCACACCCGGTGCGCCCTTGGTCGCCTTGACCTTCGCCCATGCCTCCTGAACCGCCCACTGCGAAACTTCGAAAGGCTTGTCCGGCGACTTCAACTCGTTCACTCGACTCCTCCCGAACCCCAACGGGTTCCGGTTGATCTAACGAACACAGTGACAAATGACCCGGTCCCTTCGCTCCACCCCCATTACAGGAGGTTCACCACTACTTATGAGCCGGTCCGACAGCCGAATCCCCAACGGTACTCACACCCACGCCAAGCGCGGGCTACTCCCTATCTCCCACTCGAAAACCCAAATGACAGGTATCGGTTCCGGCCTTCTCCTGTTCCATGCAAAAGCCGCAGACCGGGCTCGCGTCGCCTTCATGCCGGACACCGCCTGGCCAATCAACGGGCCTCCGCCAGACTCATCCCGGGATCGTCAAGACACCCCGGTTTCGGGGTCACCTAAAGCATTTTCGACACGTCAACAGCGATTCGCTTGCGCTCGCCTTC
The DNA here is from genome assembly GCA_963814505.1 of uncultured Actinomycetota bacterium. Classification (GTDB taxonomy): domain Bacteria; phylum Actinomycetota; class Actinomycetes; order Mycobacteriales; family Mycobacteriaceae; genus Mycobacterium. Next base: position 94,071 of record CAWFDM010000022.1, on the reverse strand, counting down.
CCGATCCACACCTGACGCATGACCTGCACCTTTGCCACATCGGTCACCACGATCACGTCACCGCTTTCGCAGCATGTGGTGGTTTGAAGCGTCTGTCGGTCTCTGATACTTGCTGGCGCGTGAGTGCCGCTTGTGTCGGAGATCGGTTGTGCAGAGGTGCTTTCCACGGGTGTGGTCGGCTGGTCTCTGTCCCACACGGACGCTGTGCGTGCAGGAATGATCGGGTGGCGCTGGCCGGGGACCGGCGCGGTGGGTGTGGTGCGGCGGACGCGTTTGTGCCGGCGCTGTGTGGGAGTGGCAGTGGTTTTGCGCCGGGTTTTGCGTACTGGTTGGTGTTCGATGGTGGTGACGCGTTTGGGTTTGCCTTTGGGCCGGGTGACTTTCGTTTTGGCCAGCAGGACCCGTTTGGCGATGTTCTGTCCGGCGATCTGGTCCCGATTAGCGGCGGTGATGGCGCACCGATCGCAGTGGGCGCTGTGGTAGCCGCCCGGGCGGGTCAGCTCGGTATCGCAGCCCGGGCAGCGGGCTGAGGTGCCCCGCGGCGGGCACATCACCACTTCCAGACCGACCCGGGCCGCGGTGTGTTCCAGGGCTTGGTAGGCGCGGCGCCGCGCGGACTGCGCCGACCGGTTGTTATTGGTCCTGCCATGGCCGGTCGGTTCCAGGCTGCGCAGATCTTCGACCGCGATCACCCCGGCACCGGAGGAGGTGGCCATGGTGGTCATGGTGGTGGCGAAGTCGAACGCCATGTCCGGAGTTGATCCGCTGCCGCTTGGCCCCCAATGCGCGGCGATTGTCTTTCAGCACAGCGATCTTCGCCGCTAGTGCAGGCTGGGTGGGTTCGGGTGCCGATTCGGCCAGCCCGGTGAGGCGGGCGATCTTTCCGGTCAGGTACTGACCTTCGGTTTGCAGCCGGGCCAGTCGTACTCCCAGGCCGCGATCGTCATACACCCGGGTGCGGGCATCAGTGACCAGGTGCCCGTCGCGCTCGGCGACCATGGTAGCCGCCCCCAAGCTGGCCGGGGACCAGTCGATGCCCAGTGCCGCGGTCGCGGCCGCTGTGGACGGTTCGGGCACCTGCTCGGTGATGGTGAACCGCGCCAGCGGCGCGCCCCGATGCCAGCACAGGGTCGGCAGATGCCAGCACACGATGTCGCGATCTTTCAGGTGCGGCCCGACCGGGCACCACACCCGGTACCAGCACCACTGCCCGCGACTGGCCGGTTGGGCCGTGGTGGGCAGTTTGATCCGCAACCACACTCCACCGGACTCCACGGCCGCCACCTCGACGAGCTGGCTGTCGGCGGCCCCCAGCCGGGCGATCCGCGGCACCGCCGGCGCGTCCTGGATTTCGGTGATGCACCCCACCTCGCCGGTGCCGGTGCGGCGGAGTTGGCGGGTCAGGTTCCGCAGAAACGCTGCGCTGATGTACCGGGTCTGCTCGCTGTTGAGCCGGCCGCGGTCTGCTCGCCCGTGATCGTCCAGCACCGCAACAACATCGGGAATCAACCCATCCCGGTAGGCCATGGTCTTCAGGATCGGCACCACGGTGGCCTGGGCCAGACGCGTCACCCGAGACGGCACATACACCCCAACTGGTGGCTGGGGGTTCCAGCCCAGCCGGGCCGCGACCACCGCCGCGGTCGAGGGCAGCTTGCGACCCAACCCATCCACACCTGAACGCACGGTGGTGAACGTGACGGGCTGCCAGCAGCGCCCCATCAGGTCGCGGCCCAGATGTTCCACCAGGTCGAGCAGCCACCCGATCATCGGCGCCACATCGGCCACCTCACCGGTGGACTCCTCGACCGCCGCGCCGATCCGCACCGGCACCGCCGACTGCACCGCGGCCATCAGGCACCTCCAGGCTGCGGTGCAGTCCTCACGGGGACAATCGTTCCCGGGCCGCGTCGAGCAGACGCTGCTGATTCTCCTTAGACCTGAGCTGATAAACCCGGCCCGAGAACGACGCCAGCAGCGCCATGAAATCGTCCATCAGCTCCTCCAGCAGCGACTTGTCCCCGCGTTGATGCACGGCCTCGACGCTAACCCCACACACCGACAAGTACCGCTCGATCCAGGCCACCCCGAACCGCGCCAGCCGATCCCGCCACACCACCCGCACCACCGTGAACCGGCCCTCAGCCGCATCATCGAGCAACCGGTCCAAACCCCGCCGCGACTCCCGCAACCCCGAGCCGCGATCCCGGTACACCCGAAACACCCTGCCGCTGGCGGTATCCCGCAACATCTGCTCCTGATTAGCCAACGACGACTCGCCCCCGCAAGCGGGCGGTACCCCCAGACCCGTGGACCCCGATACCCGGCAATACAACGCCTCCACCCGACCAATCACCGCATCCACGGTCGGCGCACGGCGTCCCAGATACGCATCCAAATCCGCCTGATCGAACAACCGCTGCCCCGACCCTGAACGCCGAAACGGCAACCGCCCCTCCCGAGCAGCCTTACGCACCCCCACTACCGACATCCCCAGATAGTCGGCAGCCGCACCGATACGCATACCAGAGAGTATCATCTAGTATCAGGAATCACGTCAACAGCAGACAGCCTCCCCCCGGAGGGCGACTCCGAAGGGCCAACAATCCTTCATCTCCTGCACAGCACCGCTTCCACAAGCTCTACCTACATAGAACTCCCTTGCGCGTTCAGGACACACCTTGACGATGCCCCGCCAACAACGCGGTGCTTCGAGCTCGACGTGCGCAGCTACCCATCGTTCGAGCGCGCCGTTGCCGAGGCGGTGCGGCAATCCGGGCGGATCGACTACCTGTTCAACAACGCGGCATTCGGGCATTGGAGTCAGCTGAGTTTGGCGTTGAGGAAGTCGACGAAGTCTTTAATGGTCCATAGTTTCATTGGTTGCTGCTGGCTGATTTCGACTCCGTAGTGCAGATCAATTTGCATTTCCAGGTTCGCCATGTCCAGCGAGTCGAATCCCTGCGCGTACAGGTTCTCATTGTCGCGCAAGTCTGCGGGGTCGACGTCGATTCCGGCCTTAGCGATTAAGTCAATGACGTCTTGACCAGTGATCATCGTTACTTAGGCTCCTTTCATTCCGGGATTTGCTCGAGCAGGCATGTGCCCCATGAGAAACCGACGCCGAACCCGCTCAGAAGAATGCGCGCGATGGGCTGTGCTGCGTCTAGCCGCGAGGCCAGCATCAGCGGCAACGAGGACGATACCGTGTTGCCGTATTCGCTTGCCTCAAACGGCAAGCGGTCCTCGGCGACGCCGAGGTCGGCGCGCAGCACATCGAGCAGGTACTTAGAGCCGGGATGTAAAAGAAACAGGTCGATGTCGTCTTCGCGCAGGTGGTGGAGCTCAAGTAGGCCACGGATCGAGGAAGGCACCATTCGTGCGGCGTGTCTGAAGACGTCGTGGCCCAACATAAACAGTCGACCCTCATAGCGCAACACCGCGGCCGAGCCCGGCCGAGTGCCGAACACGGCATCTACCAGTCGATAACCCGGTCCGCTGCGATGCAGATAGCTCACGGTGGCGGCATCGCCAAATAGCAGAGCCGTGTCGCGATCGGCGGGGTCAACAATCGTCGAGTAGGGGTCACAGGTAAAGATCAGGGCGTTGTCGAAGCCAAACCGCTCGGCCAGCGACGTCACGACAGCCAACGCGTGCGGAAACCCCGCGCATCCTTGCGACAGGTCGAACGTCATACATGACGCAGGTAGGCCCAACTGCTGGTGGATCACCGCAGAGGTGTGCGGTATCGAGGAGTCGGGACTTTGGGTCACCAGGCAGACCAGGTCTAGGGACTCGCGATCCAGCCCCGGCAGTTTTCGGGTCAAGTCGTCAAACGCCTGCACGCACAGATCGCTGATCTGTTGATCCGGGGCTTTGACCGCCCGGCTCACCACGCCAATGCGGCGTTGCATCCAATCTTCGTCGATACCGAAACCCGACAACAGCGGCAGGTTCGATTCGCGTGACGGCGGGATGTACACACCGATGCGCGCGACCCGAATGTCGCTTGCCTCCGCCGAGGGCATCGGCATCACCGCCCCGGCGCGTTCACCCGAAAAATCGGGAAGTAGCTGGCTATCCGACCTGCGGCATAATCATCTGCCAGCCGCGGGATTTCAGTCCACTCGTAGACATCGGTTGGCACCGGCGGCCCCCACCCGTGTTGAAGTGCGTAGTCGACGGCGTCGCAGCCCTCGTCGTAGCGAGCATAGTGGGTGAACACGTGCACGTGTCGGTTTTGGCATTCGATGGGACGAGACAACGGAAAGACCGTGCGCTGCTTCCACCCCGACGTCGCCACGACACCTTGTCGGGCCAGGGCCCGCAAATTCGCGGTCGGGTGAACCCCGATGTTATCGATGAGGATGGAGATGCCTTGGCCGTTGGTCCGATCACGCACGGTGGCCAGGAAGTCCTCTTCGAGGTGCCCGACCCGGAAGGCCGTGCGGTCGATGGGATCGATGCCGAAAGCGCTCAGTTCGGCACGGCGTTCAGGTGTTGATGCCATCATCGCAACCCGGCAACCAGCAGCGCGCGCAAGGCTCAGCTCCGCCAGCGCAACTCCCCCGCCCCACGCCCACACATGGACATCGTCGGGGTCAACGTCAGGCATTTGCACGCGAAAGCATCCCCAGGCAACCCGCCAATTCGCCCAGGCCGTGATGTACCGCAGTGAGAACGCTGCCCACTGCTCCAAAGAAAGTGGCGACGACGAAGGAATGCGAATGATTTGAGACTCGCCCAGGATCGTCTTGGCGGCCAACACGCCCACGGTCCCCGGAGTGTCGTAGCCGAAAATCGTCACCGGATAGCCATGCGCGTCGGCAACACCATTACAGAACACGATTCCCAGATCACCCGCAGCGATACCGGTCACGGCCGATCCGACCTCGAGGACGCGCACGACCCCGGCATTGCCGAGAACCACCCTGTCTTCCCCGCGCAGTTCGCAGACATCCACGGGGCTGCGACGCACCGCATGGCCCATGTTCCCCTCCCATGAGCCATACAGCGGTTCGACCAAGACGTCGCGCGGCCCCAGCGCGGGCAGTTCGATCGTTTCAAGCCTCAACGGGGCAACGCCGTCGGCACCCGGCTCGCCTGGATACAGGACCCAGGCCGAAGTCGTCAACATCGTCGCGAATTGCGTAGCCTTCAGGTGTTCCCTACTCCTCGTCGTCGTCACTTACTGGCGAGTCCACCGCATCAGCCAGATCGAATACCCACCCCGGGTGATCCGAGGCTTCGTCTTCAGGAGATTCGTATCGAACCAGCACCGGGGCACCACGACTAATCGCGCCCGATTGGTAGTCGATCACGCTCGCCGCTTTCGCGTGAACAACGGCGCCATCCTGATCATCAAGCGTCACGCTGGCTGTCACAGTCGGAGCCGGCTGGTCCGGATCGTCCGGATTATCCGGATCACGAGCCGGAAAATGGACAGACCAAATCAATATTTTCCCAGGCCCAGGCGCTGGCTCCGACGCTGATTCCACCTGGCTGGTCGAGGCCAACTCAGTGGTCGAAGCCTCGGCTGCTCCCATTTCCAACGTCATGGCGCTAAACCATAGCAATTCCACACAGCGATGAGCAGAGAACAGACCAGGCGATACCACTGCGGCCCGACCCGGTCGGATAACGGGCCCTGCGTGAACGCGAGTGCAGGGTTAACCACGTTTTCATTACCATGCCGCGCCACAACGGATTTAGCGTAGACGGTATCGTCGCGCTGTACCGGGAGGCCTACCTGCTGTGGGTCGGCGGAAAGATGTTCGCCGACCTGATGCCGCCCGGCACGCGCGAGACCCGGCTGATGTCGTCCACGGAGTGGCTGGTGGAGAACATGGCGAAGGTTGCCGTGGCTGGTAATCCCGTGCTATGAGCCGTACCTGCCGCGCATCGACGGCGACGAGTCGTTTCACCTGGCGACGCTGTACGGCTCGATCTTCCCGGCGCCGTGGAACTTTCAGCTGGCCCTGCATACCCGCGGCTACGGAACCTGCATCACGACCCTGCACCTGCACCGCGAAGAAGAGGGCTCCAAGCTGCTCGGGATTCCCCAGACCTATGTGCAGGGCTGCTTGCTTCCCGTGGGCCGCCTCCGTGCCGGGCACACGTTCTCACCAGCCCCGCGGCGCCCCGTGGACGAGGTGGTCGCGTTGGACCGTTGGGATGGACCTGCGCTCTAGGCAAGCCACCCAAAGCCCCGGCCGCTCCAACCCCTCACGTCCTATCCGATCCCCTTGCGCGGCACCACACTAGGTCGACTCTGCGTTACTTGGGGGCTCGCCCCGCCGCGACCCATCATCCCCCCGGGCGTCCCGCCCCCGGCACCGCCCATACCCATGGGCATCGGCATCATTCCCATGCGACCGGCGCCCCCGGCCCCGGCCTGCTGCATCATCTCGGCGGCGTTGGGCACACCCGCCGCGCCCAGCCCCGACATCGCCGAACTCGCCATCCGAGTCGGCGTCGACCCCACCCACGTCGGCGGCACCGACATCGCCCCCACCAAACGCGCGTTGCCCAAATGCGCCGCCATGCCCGCGCCCAGGCCGCCAGCGCCGCCCAGCGCCTTCATCCCGGCGGGCATCGCGTCACCGGCAAGCTTCGGCACATTTGCCGCCGCGCCCGCGCCCATGGCCGCAGCACCAGCCAAGCCATGCGAACTTGAATTCGCCATCTGCATCAGCGACATCATCGGCGAGATCGCCATGCTGGCCGGATACATCCCGATCTGCCCAACCTGAAGCAACGACGACCATGGCAGCGCCGAGGCCGACGACTCCACCGACGTCACCGCACCCGGAACCGCCGAAACCATCGACGACACCCCCGACGACAACGAGGACCCCCCCGACGCGAGTTGCGAACCCACCTGCGAGGCCGCCCCAATGACAGCCGAACCAAACTGGCCCGCCCACGACGACAGCCCCGCCAAATTCACCGGCGGAATACCGAAGGTCCCCAACGACGAGGCCACCGACGTCGCCCCCGCGTGATACCCCAGCATCGCTCCCACATCCTGGGCCCACATCTCGACATACTGAAACTCGTTGGCCGCAATCGCCGGAGCGTTAAACCCAAAAAAGTTCGTCGCCAACAGCGCCGACAACGTCGTCCGATTCGCCGTCACCGCCAACGGATGCACCGTGGCAGACAACGCCGTCTCAAACGCAACCGCCGCCGCCTGTGCCTGCACAGCCGCCGCCGCCGCCCGCGCCGCCGCCCCGCTCAACCACCCCACGTATGGCGCCGCCGATGCCGCCATCGACGCCGACGCCGGTCCCGACCAGGGCCCGGCCGTCAACGCAGTGATCACCGACTCGAACGATGCCGCGGAAGCCTGCAAATCCTGCGCCAGCCCATCCCAGGCCACCGCCGCGACATGCAACGGCCCCGACCCCGCACCGGCAAAGATGCGAGCCGAGTTAATCTCCGGCGGCAACCAGGCAAAATCCAGAACCATCACACCTCACTACAGCCAGCCGAATCAACGGCGTCCGACAACCACCAATCCCTCCAATCATCCACAGCAACATTCGACTAAAGCAATAGTCGCCTGCGGCGATATATGCCCACGGCGAGATACTAAGGCGGTCCCCGGCAATAGATCTGCGCTTTCAGGAACCTCTACGCCAATTCGAAGCCCCTTGACTGACATGGGCCGGACCGCGGTAGGCCTACGACGAAGTCGCACCTGCCGGCTGCGACGGCCGCAGGGCTCTAGAATCACAATCACCTTGGCAGCGCCCTAAGCAGCGCGTTTCCCTGCGGGCAGTCTGATAGCCTTTAACAAAGATTTGGTTCACTTCTTCCGGGAAGGACGAGCAGGTGGCCAAAGCTGATGCGTTGGCCAAGGGCCGACGGCCGACGGCTACGGATCAATCCGATGACGCCGGGACGCGGCGAACCGAGATCCTGCAGACCGCGGCATCGTTGATCGCCTCCTCCGGACTGCGAACGTCGCTGCAGGAGATCGCCGACGCGGCGGGCATTCTCCCCGGCAGCCTGTATCACCATTTCGAGTCCAAAGAGGCGATCCTCATCGAGCTGATCCGCCGCTACCAGGACGACCTGGATCACATCGGGCGCAGCGCTCAGGCCAGATTGGACGAACCCGACACGCGACCCGTGTCCGAGAAGATCATCGAGCTGGGATCGGCGATCGCCAACTGCGCCGTGCAACATCGGGCCGCCCTGCAGATGTCGTTCTACGAGGGACCCAGCGCGGACCCCGAGCTGATGAAGCTGACCCGGCAGCGACCCACCGCAATCCAGGAGGCGATGCTGCACACGCTGCGCGCCGGCAGGTGGAGCGGCTACATCAAGCCCGACATCGATCTGCCCACGCTGGCCGACCGGATCTGCCAGACGATGATGCAGGTGGGGCTCGACGTCATGCGCCACAATTCGTCCGCCGACCAGGTGGCCGGGGTGCTGTGCCGAATCATCCTGCAGGGGTTGGCAGCTCAGCCACCCACCGACGCGGCCTTGGATCGGTCCAATGCGTTGGCGGCCGCGAGCGAAGTCGTGGCTACCTGGGCCGGCGACGGCGACGCCGATCCCGGCGACAAGGCGGCCCATGTCCGCACGGTGGCGCGAACCGAGTTCGGCCGCAAGGGCTATGAGGTCACCACGATCCGGGACATCGCGGCGGCGGCGGGTCTGGGCACCGGCACCGTCTATCGGGTGATCGGATCCAAGGACGAACTCCTCGCCTCGATCATGCGATCCTTCGGGAAGAAGGTTGAGGCGGGATGGGTGAGCGTGCTGCGCTCGGACGCCGCGCCCATCGAGAAGTTGGACGCGCTGAGCTGGGTCAACGTCAACGCGCTGAGCCAGTTTTCCGACGAGTTCAGGATCCAGCTCGCCTGGATGCGGCAATCACCGCCGACAGCAAACCCGGGCTGGTCGTATGCCACCCGACTTCGGCAGATGAAATCGCTGCTCTCCGAAGGGATCCGGTCGGGCGAGCTACGCATCGACGCGCCGTCCACCGCAATGCTGGCACGGGCCGTGATCGGCGTGCAGTGGATACCGGAGAACATTCTTCGCGCCGTCGGGATACGCGCGGCGCTGGTGCACGCGCGCGACACCGTCCTGCGCGGGGTCGCGGTTCGCAGCGACTAAGACCCACCCGATGTTGAACCAAATATATGTTCTATATATGGTCTAACTAAAGTGAGCCAGGTAGGACGTGGCCCCACCCGTTAAGGCCAGTGAAAAGGGAGAGAACTGCAATGACTGCGATGGATCGACTCCGGTATGACGGCAAACGGGCGCTCGTCGTCGGCGGCGCGACCGGCATGGGCGCCGCCGCGGCGCAGTCAGCGGCCGAGCTCGGCGCCGAAGTCGTGGTGATGGACTACGCGCCGGTGAACTACGACGTCGCCAAGGCCATACAGGTCGACCTGCGCGACCCCGCTTCGATCGACGCCGCGCTCGAGGAAGTGGGTGGACCGGTCCACGCGTTGTTCTCCGCCGCCGGCGTTGCCGACGGGCCCGACCTGATGAAGATCAACTTCATCGCCCACCGCTATGTCATCGAGCGCCTGCTCGACAAGGGCTGGCTTCCCTCCGGCTCCGCGATCTGCTTCATCTCCTCGGTGGCCGGCATGGGCTGGGAGAACGACCTGCCGCTGCTGCAAGAATTCCTGGCCACCCCGGACTTTGCGGCGGCCCAGGAGTGGGTATCGGCGCACGAGGCCCAGGGCATCATCCACTACGGCTTCAGCAAGAAGGCCGTCAACGCCTACGTGGCAACGCAGGGCTATCCCCTGCTGAAGAAGGGTGTGCGCATCAACGCGATTTGCCCGGGTCCCACCGACACCCCCTTGGCTCAGGCCAACGCCGACCTGTGGCTGACCTTCGCGCAGGACTACCGCGACGAAACCGGCTCCAAGGTCCACACTCCGGAGCAGATGGGCGACGTCATGTGCTTCCTCAACAGCGCCGCCGCCTTCGGCATCAATGGGATCACGCTGCTGGTGGACTACGGGCACACGATGGCGTCGCTCACCGGGGCATTCCCGCCCGGTAAGCCGATCATCGACCTGATCATGGGCCGGGTCTCGCTCTCATAAGGAAGCGTTAGGGGCGGTACCGTCGGGGTCATGGCACGCATCGTCGTCATCGGTGGCCACGGCAAGGTCGCGTTGCAGCTGGCCCGCATCCTGACCGAGCGCGGTGACGAGGTGAGTTCCGTCTTCCGCAATCCCGACCACGCCGATGACGTCGCGGGCACCGGCGCCACGCCCGTGGTAGCCGACATCGAGCGGCTCGACACGAACGCGCTGGCCGACCTGGTGGCCGGGCACGACGCGGTCGTCTTCTCCGCCGGAGCGGGCGGTGGCAACCCGACTCGGACCTACGCCGTCGACCGGGACGCTGCAATCCGGGTGATCGATGCCGCCGGGCAGGCGGGCGTGCGGCGGTTCGTGATGGTGTCCTACTTCGGCGCGGGTCCGGATCATGGTGTACCGCAAGATGCTTCGTTCTTCCCGTACGCGGAGGCCAAGGCGGCCGCGGATGCCCATCTGCGCGCCAGCGAGCTCGACTGGACGGTGCTGGGACCCGGCCATCTCACCCTGGAACCGGCGACCGGCCGGATTGTGCTAGGTGACGGAAAGCGTGGCGGAAAAGGGCAAGTCTCGCGTGCGGATGTCGCGCTCGTCGTGGCCGCCGCGCTGGAAGACGACTCGACCATCCGCCGAACCATCAAGTTCAACAATGGCACCAATGGCCCCGAGGGATCCGGGGTCCCCATCGCCGACGCGCTGGCGGGCTGACCGTCATGCTGCCCGGCGGGTAAGCTGCACAACGCAGCTGGTCTGCCGGCACCGCAGCACGCGGCGCCGGCGTCGAGCGAAGCATGTTAGACGCGCTTCGCGAGAGGGAACCCGGTGAGAATCCGGGACTGTCCCGCAGCGGTATGCAGGAACGACCGCCGTCAACAGCACTGGTCACACGACTGGGAAGCGACGGCCACTAGGAACCCTGCCCGGCTCGCCCCCTCGCCGCTCCGCGGCTGGGAGGTACCCCCACAGCGGCCCATTCTGGGCCGCATCGTCGACCGGGCGGAGCACCACTGAGTGCGCGCCTGCGAGTCCGAAGACCTGCCAGCTGTGCCGGGCGCGCCGCGTCCGGCGGCTCATCGCCTCGTGGAATGGGCGTTTGGCCGCAGCGGTTGCGGTTATGTGTACCTGCAGTAAAGGGGGTGCGCGCCGCATACCGCGTGGCTGTTCGTCCGCGGGCGGTGACCATCCCGCCGATCGAAGGACGACATCGTGACCCCGCAAACATTCACCGCTACCGTTACCGGCTCACCGCGCATCGGCCCGAAGCGCGAACTCAAGCGCGCCACCGAGGGCTACTGGGCCGGACGTACCCCCCGCTCGGAACTGGAGTCCGTCGCCGCAACGCTGCGCCGCGACATGTGGTCGCAGCTGGCCGCCGCCGGTCTGGACTCGGTGCCGGTGAACACCTTTTCCTATTACGACCAGATGCTGGACACGGCGGTGATGCTCGGCGCGCTGCCGGCCCGGGCCGCGCAGGTGCCCGACGATCTGGACCGCTACTTCGCCGTGGCGCGCGGCAACAAAGATGTCGCGCCCCTGGAGATGACCAAGTGGTTCGACACCAACTACCACTACCTGGTTCCCGAGATCGAGCCCGCGACCAAGTTCGCGCTCAATCCGGCCAAGGTGCTAAGTGAGCTGAAAGAAGGCCTCGGGCAAGGGATTCCGGCGCGCCCGGTGGTGATCGGGCCGATCACCTTCCTGCTGCTGAGCAAGGGGGTCAATGGCGGCGGCGCGCCGATCGGGCGGCTGCGGGAGCTGGTCGGGATCTACTCCGAGCTGTTGTCGCTGCTCGCCGATAACGGCGCGCAGTGGGTACAGATCGACGAGCCCGCGCTGGTGACCGACATCTCCCCCGACGCGCCCGCACTGGCCGAAGCCGTGTACAGCGCGCTGGGCTCGGTGAGTAACCGGCCCGCCATCTATGTCGCCACTTACTTCGGTGACCCCGGCGCTTCCCTGGCGGGGTTGGCTCGCACGCCCGTCGAGGCGATCGGTGTTGACCTCGTCTACGGCCCCAACACGGCGATCGCCGCGGTACCCGAGCTGGCCGGCAAGACCCTCGTGGCCGGCGTCGTCGACGGACGCAACATCTGGCGCACCGACCTGGAGTCGGCGCTGGGCAAGCTGGCGACGCTGCTGGGTTCGGCTGCGGCCGTTGCCGTTTCGACGTCGTGCTCCACCCTGCACGTCCCGTACTCGCTGGACCCCGAGACCGAGTTGGACGACGCCCTGCGCAGCTGGCTGGCGTTCGGCGCCGAAAAGGTGGGCGAGGTGGTGACGCTGGCGCGCGCATTGCGCGACGGGCGGGACACGGTCGCCGACGAGATCACGGCGTCCAACGCCGCGGTGGCGTCCCGCACGCGTGATCCCCGGCTGCACAACGGACAGGTCCGCGCCCGCATCGACTCGATCGTGGCTTCCGGTGCGCACCGCGGCGAGGCGGCGCAGCGCCGCGCCAGCCAGGACGCGCGGCTGCACCTGCCGCCGCTGCCGACCACGACGATCGGCTCCTACCCGCAGACCTCGGCGATCCGGAAGGCGCGCGCGGCGCTGCGGGCCGGCGAGATCGCCCAGGCCGAGTACGCCCGCCGGATGCGGAAGGAGATCGCCGACGTCATCAAGCTGCAGGAGGAGCTCGGGCTCGACGTGCTGGTGCACGGTGAACCGGAGCGCAACGACATGGTGCAGTACTTCGCCGAGCAGCTGGACGGCTTCTTCGCCACGCAGAACGGCTGGGTGCAGTCCTACGGCAGCCGGTGTGTGCGCCCGCCGATCCTCTACGGCGACGTCGCCCGGACCCACCCGATGACGGTCGAGTGGATCACCTACGCACAGTCACTCACCGACAAACCGGTGAAGGGCATGCTGACCGGGCCGGTCACCATCTTGGCGTGGTCGTTCGTCCGCGATGACCAGCCGCTGGCCGACACCGCCAACCAGGTGGCGCTGGCCATTCGCGACGAGACCGTGGACCTGCAGTCCGCCGGCATCGCGGTCATCCAAGTGGACGAGCCCGCGCTGCGTGAGCTGCTGCCGCTGCGTCGTGCCCAGCAGGACGACTACTTGCGTTGGGCCGTAGGCGCTTTCCGCTTGGCCACCTCCGGCGTCGCCGACTCGACGCAGATCCACACCCACCTGTGCTACTCGGAGTTCGGTGAGGTGATCGGGGCGATCGCCGACCTGGACGCCGACGTCACGTCCATCGAGGCGGCGCGCTCACACATGGAGGTGCTGGACGACCTGAACTCGGTCGGCTTCGCCAACAGCATCGGACCCGGCGTGTACGACATCCACTCGCCGCGGGTGCCGAGCGCAGGCGAGATGGCCGAGTCGCTGCGTGCCGCGTTGCGAGCGGTTCCGGCCGGACGGCTGTGGGTGAACCCCGACTGCGGTCTGAAGACCCGCTCCGTCGACGAGGTGACCGCGTCGCTGCAGAACATGGTTGCCGCGGCGCAGGAGGTGCGGGCGGGGGCCTGACTTGCGCCCAGCGTAACGCCACTGCGATTTTCGCCAGCGCAATTTCCCAGCACAATTTCGCCGTGGCGTTACGCCGGCGTGGCGATGGGTCACAAATAACGCGGCTGAGTCGACGACGTCCAAGCCCGACCGTCGAAGTAGCGCAACTGATTCGGCTGCTCACGGTCGGGATACCAGCCCGGCGTGTTCATCGGCGGGCCGGCCTGTTGCGGGTACGGCGCTTGCTGAGGGTACGGCGGCGTGGGCGACTTCGATGCCGCTCGCACGACCAAAACGATCCCCACCACGATCCCGGCGATTACCAAAAGGCCCACCAGCAGGATCAGCAACACCGCCAACAACGACATAGCGAGCCACTTTTCCAGGTGTGGCTGTCAAGCACCAGCGGGTTCGTCAGCGGGCTCCGACAGCACCTGGACCGGGATGTCGTCGGCCCAGGGCTGCCGGGTCACCATGTCGGCGACTTTGATCACGCCGCGCTCGAATTCACCGGTCGCCGCGTCCACCAGCCGATAGGTCTGGGTCTGCTTGTGGATCGGCTGCGCGTCGAGCAGCACGACGCGCACCTCGCCGGGCGCGAAGCCGCAGCGCCGCTGCATCGCGGCGATCAGCTGCTCGTTGTGCATGTGGCCGTCACCGAAATTCCACCCGATGGCGGTGCTGCAGATCCGCTCGCCGTCGGTGAGGACGTAGTTGTCCTCGTTCTGTCCGGCCATCGCCCGATGCGCCAGCGTGAACAGCGCCCTGCCGTGGCTGTTCATCGCGCGAAACGCATAGCCGAGATACATCGCGGTCTGCGCCTGCTCCTCGCCGAAATACCGCTCCAGCTGAGCCTGCGGCATGCTGGCGATCGAGACGATGTTGTGGTTGATCTTCTTCTCCGCCGAGGGTTTGATGCACCACAGCGTGGTGTCCCAGTTGCCTGCGTAATAGCGCATGCCGGGCAAGAACGAGATCTTGCGCGGGAACAGGTTGCCCGCGATCACGATCGCGGCGACGAATGCGATGAAAATCGCCACCGGCACCGGGTGTTTCAGGCTGCTCAGGCCGAGCTTGGCGTGGCCGACGAACAGCGACAGCACACCAAAGATCATGAACACGTTCCACTCCAGCGGCACGCCCATCGGGATGGCCGTCAGGATCCCGAGGTGGAAGAGCACCATGATCGTCGCGGCCACCGCGGTGGGCCAGCCGCCGTGCGCGACGAACAGCGCGACGGGCACGCACATTTCGACGAACGTGCTTACGTGGGCGAAGATCCGCGACAGCCGTCCGGGCCGCAGGTCGTCGGGGAACTTCTCGAAAAACATGCGCTTGATGAACCGCGGCCGGAAGAGCGGGTTGTTGGACATCATCGTCGACATCACGAACGGGAAGTGCCTGTTGAGCTTCGACGTCGCCGCGCCCATCCAGATCACCAGGAACACCAGCTTGGCGGCGACGATCATGTCGACACCGCCGAATAGGAACGTCACCGTCAGCGTCGCGTAGACCTCGCCACGGGCGGCCAGAAAGATCACCTTGTCGCGCAACCCCAATATCGCGAGGATCGCGAGGATCACCCCGATCCGCCACATCGGGAGCAGCCCGACGTTGGTGCCCAACTCGGGCACCCGGCCGGTGCCATCCGCGAACAGCGTCCCGAACGTCATCAGCACCAGCGCGGAGTACAGCGCGACGTCCACGAGGGTGCGGACGGTGCCCTTGGTGAATGGGACGCGACCCGGCCACGGGGGCAGGCGGATGGTGTCGGGCCGCAACCAGTACAGGATCGAGCCCATCGGCGGGAAGAACCGGTTGTTCAACGGCCCGAAGCCGCAGCCCAGCCCGATGACCTCGAACAGCATCGTGTACAGGACGACCTTCTGGAACACGATCGGCTCCGAGTACCAACCCTTGATGTCGGTGGCCCCGGCCAGGCCCCTGGTGGTCGCCACGGCGAACAACCAGGCGCCCAGGATGTAAAGCACGATTTTGACGACGTAGAACAGGTGCATCACCACCGGCGTGCCGAAGCCCACCTCGGCCCAGTGCCTGGCCATCGGGCGGATCTTCTCGCTGCGGGTGCCCTTGCTCCATTCGGCTATGTCGATCTGCGGCATGTCGGGCTTGAGGAATCCCATGATCGTCAGATTAGAACGTGTTCTTTGCCCGCGGGTGCGTGCTGCGGATACCGTCGAAAGCGGCGTTTCGCAGTTCGCCCTGCCCGGCTTAGAGATGTCCGTCATGCGCAGACTTCGGTTCCTCCCGTTGGCGCCCGACGATCACTGCCATCCCACAGGTCGCGTTGGTCACCGGGGGTGGCATCGCGCACGCCCAACCAGCCGCGCCGGGTGATCCTGCACGGTTTTAGTAGGGCGGACGGTCGTAAGTTGGGCCTATCGACGGGCCAGCGTTCTGGTTTACCGGCGGGCCAGTGCTCGCTGCTTGCGCCCCGAGTACGCGCTGAGCGGCCGGATCAACGAGTTGGACGCCGCCTGTTCCATGATGTGGGCGGTCCATCCCGTAATCCTGCTCATCACGAAGATCGGTGTGAAGCAGGCGATGTCGAATCCCATCAGGTAATAGGCGGGGCCGGTTGGGAAGTCGAGGTTGGGCTTGATACCCGTGGCCTCGAACATCTCGGCTTCCAAGATGTTGTACATCTCCAGCCAGCGCCGGCCGCCCCGCACGGCCGCGACGCTGGCCAATGCCCGCTTCATCGTCGGCACCCGGGAGTCACCGTTCTTGTAGACGCGGTGGCCGAATCCCATGACCTTCTCCTTGCGAGCGAGCTTGCCGCGCAACCACTCCCGAGCATTTTCCGGATCGCCGATTTCGATCATGTCATGCATCACCGCCTCGTTGGCACCACCGTGCAGCTGCCCCTTGAGTGCGCCGATCGCCCCGGTCACCGCGCTGTAGATGTCCGACTCCGTCGACGTCACCACCCGCGCGGCAAATGTGGATGCGTTGAAACCGTGTTCGGCGTACAGGATCATCGACTGCTCAAACGCTTTCACGATCTCCGGTTCGGGAACCTCGCCGAAGCACATATTCAGGAAGTTCTCGGTGTACCCCAGTCCGCTGTGGGGTGCGACCGGAGCCAGCCCGCGGCGGCGCCGCATATCTACCGCGACGATGGTCGGCAACACCGCGAGCATGCGCACCGCCTTGGCCCGGTTCGCCGATTCGACGTCCTCGTCGGGGTCCTCGGCACCCAGATAGCTGATCGCGGTGCGCACCACGTCCATCGAGTGGCAGTTGTCGGGCAGCTTGGCCAACAACGACAGCGTCGACCGATCCAGCCGGCGGCTGGCGCGCTCCCGCTGACAGAACAGCGCCAGCTCCGCATCGGTCGGCAGCTCACCGCGCCACAACAGGTAGGCGACCTGCTCGAAGCTGCAGTGCGCGGCCAGGTCTTGGACCGGATATCCGCGGTACGTCAGCGAATTGGTTTCCGGCACCACCCTGGAGACGGCGGTGGTGTCCACCACCACGCCGGCCAGGCCCTTCTTTACGTCAGTGGTCGGCATGTCAGTCGTCTGCGCGGTCATCATTGGTCTCCTTCAAGGTGAAGTTGTAAGTCTGGGTGTCGAACTCGTTGTAGTCGGCCCAATCTTCCGAGCGCAGCAGCTCGTAGAGCCTGCTACGCTGCTGCATTCGATCCAGCAGCCCGGATTGTGTTCCAGTCGAATCGATTTCGCGCAGGCCGGCCTCGACGGCGAACATCGCCAGCCGCAGCGTGGTGACGGGATAGATGACGGCGTTGTAGCCGATGTCGCTCAACTGGCGCGCGGTCAGCAGCGGAGACTTGCCGAACTCGGTCATGTTGGCCAGTAAGGGGATGTCGACCGCGGCGCGGAACCGCTCGAAGTCGGCCACCTCGTGCAGCGCCTCGGTGAAGATCAGGTCGGCGCCGGCGTCGGCATACGCGCGGGCGCGATCGATGGCGGCGGATACGCTCTCGACGGCGGCCGCGTCGGTGCGGGCGCAAATCACGAAGTTGGGGTCACGCCGCGCGGATACCGCCGCGCGCAGCCGCTTTACCATGTCGGCGGCCGGGACGACGGCCTTCCCGTCCAGGTGCCCGCATCGCTTCGGGTTGACCTGATCCTCGATGTGGCATCCGGCCAGCCCGGCGTCCTCCAGGAGGGTCACGGTGCGCGCCGCGTTGAGCGGCTCACCGAATCCGGTATCGGCGTCGATCAACGTGGGCAGGTCGGTGGCACCGGCTATCTGAGCGCCACGCGTCGCGACTTCGGTCAGTGTGGTCAATCCGATGTCGGGCAAGCCAAGGTCGGCCGATAGCGCGGCGCCGGACACGTAGACCCCCTCGAAGCCGACTTCGGCGATCACCTTTGCCACGAGTGCGGAGAACGCGCCCGGAAACCGCTGCAGCCGACCGGAATTCAGACCGGCACGCAGTGTGGCGCGCTTCTCGGCCGGGCTGGCTGCCGCCGCGAGTGGGCCGGGCCCGCCCTTCACAGGAAGATTCCCGGCGGAATCACGGGCGCCTTGTCCAGCACCCGCGGGTCGACCGCGACATTGAGCGCGCCCAGGGCGCCGCCTTGGATATCGGAGAGAGAGTCAACGGTGGCCAGGAACCGTTGCTGCTCAGCGGGTTCCACCACATCCTCGGCAAGTTCGGTGAACTTCCGCACGTACTGCTCGCGACCGAACGGCCGGGCGCCCAGCGGGTGGGCGTCGGCCACCGCCAGTTCATCGGAGATCACCTCACCGCTCTTGAGTGTCACCTCCGCACGCGCCCCGAACGCCTTCTCGGCCGGATCACTCGAGTGATAGCGACGGGTCCACTCGGGATCCTCGACGGTGGAGATCTTGCGCCACAGTTCGACGGTGTCGGGCCGGTGCGCCCGCTCGGGAGCGTAGGAACGTTCGTGGTGCCAGCTGCCGTCCTGCAGCGCGACGGCGAAGATGTACGGCAGCGAGTGGTCGAGCGTTTCCCGCGACGCGCCGGGGTCGAACTTCTGCGGGTCCCCGGACCCCGTTCCGATCACCACGTGAGTGTGGTGGCTGGTGTGCAGCACGATCGTCGCGATCTGATCGAGATCGCCGATCCGCTCGCGCAGCCGCCGTGCCAAGTCGATCGGCGCCTGGCTCTGGTACTCCGCCGAGTGCTCCTTGGTGTAGCTCTGCAGAATGGCGCGCTTGGGTTCCCCGGGAGCGGGCAGCCGAACCTGGTATTCGCGTTCGGGTCCGCCGAGCAGCCAGGCGATGACGCCGTCCTCGCCCTCCCAGATCGGTGCCGGCGCTCCCTCACCGCGCATCGCCCGGTCGACCGCCTCGATGGCGATCTTCCCCGCGAACGCGGGTGCGAACGCCTTCCAGCTGGAGATCAGGCCCTTGCGGGATTGGCGCGTGCTGGTGGTCAGGTGCAGTGCCTGCCCGACCGCGGAGTAGATGGTCTCGGCGTCCAGCCGCAGCATGGTCCCGATGCCCGCGGCCACCGATGGACCCAGGTGCGCAACATGGTCAATCTTGTGCTCGTGCAAGCAGATTCCCTTGACCAGGTCGATCTGGATCTCGTAGGCGGTCGCCAGGCCACGGATCAGGTCGGCGCCGCGCACGCCGAGCTGCTGCGCGACCGCGACGAGCGGCGGGATGTTGTCGCCTGGGTGCGAGTAGTCCGCGGCCAGAAAGGTGTCGTGGAAATCGAGTTCGCGCACCGCAACCCCGTTGGCCCAGGCCGCCCACTCCGCCGAATAGGTGCCTTCGACGCCGAAGACCCTGGCCCCCTGCCGCGTGCCATGGGCCAGTGCCTGCCGACGGGCGACCGTGACCGGCCGGCGCAGCACCGAGGCGGCGCTGACGGCGGCGTTGTCGATGATGCGGTTGCGCACCATCTCCGCCGTCGCGGGTTCGACGGCGACCGGGTCGACGGCGACGTCCGCGATCTTGGCGGCCAGGTGCTCGGCGCGCGGAAAATCATCGGCGCTGCGCCGGGCCCGAACCGTATGAATCAACATAATCCGCACACTATGCAAAGCCAGTCGTTAGGGAAAGTTCCTGTATATGCGTAATTTTGTGTCCTCGTCCTCCCGCAGTTTGCAAACTTTGCGAACACGCGTTGGAGTAATGTGTCTGCGGTGGCGCGCACATCTTCCAAGACAACTTCGAGGATGTTTTCGGGTGCCCGGTTACGGCGGTTGCGAAACGAGCGCGGGCTCACCCAAGCCGCGCTGGCACAAGCCCTGGACCTGTCCACCAGCTACGTCAACCAGCTGGAAAACGACCAGCGCCCCATCACGGTGCCGGTGCTGATCGCGCTCACCGAACGCTTCGACCTACCTCCGCAATACTTCTCCTCCGACACCGATGCCCGGCTGGTGGCCGACCTCAGCGATGTCTTCACCGAAACCGCCGCCGACCAGATGCACCACATGGACCACATGGTTAGTCGCGCCCAGATCGAAGAATTCGTTTCCCGGATGCCCGAGGTCGGACACAGCCTGGTCAGCGTGCATCGCCGGTTGCGCGTCGCCACCGAGGAACTCGAGGGCTATCGATCGCGTGCCACCTCCGATACCTCGCTGCCCCCGGAGCGGCCGATGCCGTTCGAGGAGGTCCGCGACTTCTTCTACGACCGCAAGAACTACATCGGCGAGCTCGACCTCGCGGCGGAGCAGATGTTCACCCAGAGCGGGATGCGACTCGGCGGGTTGGACATCCAGCTGGCGGAGCTGATGCGGGATGGGTTTGGCATCACGGTGGTGATCGACGGTGACCTGCCCGAGACCACCAAGCGCCGCTATGAAGCGGACACCAAGGTGCTTCGGGTCGCCCGCTGGCTGATGCCCGGCCAGCGCGCCTTCCAGATCGCCACCCAGCTCGCCCTGCTCAGCCAGTCGGATCTGATCTCGGCGATCGTGGCCACCGACGACCAGCTCAGCGCCGAAGCCCGTGGCGTCGCCCGGATCGGCCTGGCCAATTACTTCGCCGGCGCGTTCCTGCTGCCCTATCGCGAGTTCCACCGGGCCGCGACGGAATTGCGATATGACATCGACCTGCTGGGCCGCCGGTTCGGGGCGGGCTTCGAGACGGTGTGCCACCGGCTTTCGACGCTGCAGCGCCCGCAACAGCGCGGGGTGCCGTTCATTTTCGTGCGGACCGATAAGGCCGGAAACATCTCAAAACGACAGTCGGCCACGGCATTTCACTTCAGCCGGGTGGGTGGCAGCTGTCCGCTCTGGGTGGTGCACGACGCGTTCGCCCAGCCCGGCCGGATCGTCGTGCAGGTGGCGCAAATGCCCGACGGTCGATCGTACTTCTGGGTCGCCAAGACCACCGCGCCCGAAAGCTTCGGAAATTCGGGAGGCTATCTGGGCCAGCACAAAAATTTCGCCGTCGGGCTGGGCTGCGACCTCGCCCACGCAGCCAAACTCGTCTACTCCACCGGTGTCGTCCTCGACGATCCGACCACCGCGGTCCCGATCGGGGCCGGCTGCAAGATCTGCAACCGTCCGTCGTGCGCCCAACGCGCGTTTCCCTATCTCGGCGGCCGGGTGGTGGTCGATGAAAACTCGGGCAGCAGCTTGCCCTATTCGTCCACCGGCCAACCGGTTTGACGAACCGGTGAATTCTGCTGGAACCGGATTGGCCGGTGTCGCGATCGGTGTAACTTGCTGCACAGGCGGCAAGGGCAACTGCAACCAAAGGAGACGGGCGTGGCAGATTTCGATTTTTGCGTCGTCGGTGCGGGATTTGCGGGTTTGACGGCTGCGCTGCGGTTGAAGCAAGCGGGTCGCTCGGTGGCCTTGCTGGAGGCTCGCGACCGGGTCGGCGGCCGCACCTGGACCGTAACCCGCGAAGACGGGGTCTGGGTCGATCGCGGTGGCGCGTGGGTCGGGCCGGGGCAGGACCGGATCTATGCGTTGATGCACGAATACGGGGTAGCGGAATACAAGCAACACAACGACGGCCAAGCCATGATGATCGTCGACGGCAAGCAGCACCGCTACGGCGGCACGATCCCGTGGACGATGAGCCCGTGGGCGGTAGCCAACCTCGGCGCCGGCTTGCTGCAGGCCGAGCAGATGTGCAAAGCGCTTCCCCGCGAGGCCCCATGGGAGGCGAAGAAGGCCGCCGAGTGGGACCGGATCAGTGTCGCGGAATGGCTCGAGAAGAAGGTGATGTCCAAGGCGGCCCGCGAAATGCTCGACACGGCGCTGGCCGGCACCTACACCTCGGCCGCGTCAGAGACGTCTTTGCTGTGGATGCTGCTGCAGCAGGGGTCGGCCGGCAGCCCAACTATCGGCGGTCCGACCTTTGTCATTTCCGGCAAGGGCGGCGCCCAGGATGCCCGCCCGGTCGGCGGGATGGGTGCCATCTACGGCCCGATGGCCGCCGAACTGGGCGATGCCCTGCACCTCTCACAGCCGGTGCGGAGCATCACTCAGGACGACGACGTCGTGACAGTGCGCTCCGATGACCTGACGGTGCGTGCGCACCGAGCGATCGTGGCAATTCCGCTGGCGATCGCAAACACGATCAGCTACGAGCCGATGTTGCCGGTCGACCGCTCGTTGCTGCATCAGCGGATGCCCGGCGGCTCGGTCATCAAGATCTCCATCGTCTACGACGAGCCGTTCTGGCGCGCCGATGGGCTGTCCGGCCAGTCGGTCGGTCCCGGAACCGCGGTCACGCTAAGCATCGACTCCTGCACCAACACCGGAGTACCGGGGATCATGGTTGTGATCACCGAAGGGCCTGCCGCACGTAAGCTGGGGCGGCTCGATGAGGCCGAGCGCAAAGCGGCGGTGGTGCGCGAACTGGTCAAACGGTTCGGCGACAAGGCCAGCTCACCCTTCGAGTTCCACGAGCAAGACTGGACCAAAGAGCGCTACTCCGGTGGCGGAATGATCAGTCACGCGCCACCGGGTGTCCTGACCGAGTTCGGCCACGCACTGCGTCCGCCGTGTGGCCGAATCCATTGGGCCGGCACCGAGAGCTCAGCCACCATGTGCGGTTGGATCGATGGCGCGGTTCGCTCCGGGGAGCGCGCCGCCGCCGAGGTGATGTCACACGAAACCGCGCCCGTTGCCTGAGCAGGTCACTGAAACCCCTTGCTTCACTGCCGGCAAGCACGGGACCCATGGCGGCGAGCGCGAACCGACGTCGCATCCCGAAGTTCTAATTTAGAACTCTGCGGGTCTCAGTCGTGATGCAGAATCGATGACATGGCCACCTACCGTCAGTACTGTCCTGTCGCCGTGGCGTCGGAGGTCGTTTGCGAGAGATGGAATCCGTTGATCGTGCGCAATCTGATGTTTGGTGCCGATACCTTCTCGGCAATCGCCAATGGCGTGCCGTCGATGTCGCGCTCGATGCTGAACAAGCGGCTCGACGAACTACAACGGGCCGGAGTCATCGAAAAGCAGCTGAAGCCCGATGGCCGTGGACATAGATACCCGCTCACCGAAGCCGGCGCTGACCTCGCCGGGGTTATCGGCGCACTCGCCGCGTGGGGCGAACGGTGGATGAATGTGACGACAGAACGATCCGATCCCGCTGTTGCGCTGTGGGTCTGGTGCCAAGTGCAGGTCGATCGGTCCGCTCTACCTGACGGCCGGTTGGTGGTTGCCTTTGTGTTTCCCGAAGAGCGCCCAGCCAATCGGCGGTTTTGGATGCTCATCGATGAGCGCGCCGCCGAACTATGTCACTCCGATCCTGGTGGGCAACCGGATCTGACCGTCGAGGCACGATCGCACGCGTTCGTCGAATGGCATCGGGGCGCCCGATCCTGGCGGGACGTGCTTCGAACCGGCGATATCACCATCAGTGGCCCGCCGCGCTTGCGCCGGGCATTTCCGGCCTGGAACCTGCATGCGCCCTGCGTCGACGCGAAATATGGCCGAATGGTGGGGTGACCCAGCCCGGCACCGCCGGTTGGTCCGCTAGCGAACGGCACGCTTGATCGAGTCCCAGTGGGCGCGCCGCACGCGCGCATTCTCAGGTGAGCTCCATATCCCTCCGGGGGACGCCTTGCGGGCGTGAAAATGGGGTCGGGTCGCCCGCCGACGCCGATAGTTCCTTGGGCGTGAGAGCCCGCAGGTGAGCTTGGCGCTGGGGCCCGACCTGGAAGGGTCACGCACTGTTGCTTCGAGCACGCCGGTCAGAATTTCGGTTCCCTTGACCGAGGCCCCCGGGCGGCCCACCCGATGGAATGGATGGATTCGATTGGAGGGACAGCCGAAGTGGCAGCACAACGGAAGAACAGGCATAAGCCGGCGTCGGTGGCGGGGCCGGTGGAGATTCCCGACGCCGAGCATGAGCTGGTGATTGAGCGGGCCGCGGCGATCGACGTGGCCAAGGCGGCGGGCAAGGTGTGTGTGCGCCTGCCCGGCAAGACTGGGCGGCGGTTTAGCCGGGTGTGGGACGTGGCCGCGCGCACCGGCGGTATCACCGAATTGGCCGAGCAGCTCGTGCAGCTCGGTATCGAGAAGGTGACCGTCGAATCAACATCCGATTATTGGCGGATCTGGTACTACCTGCTCGAAGACCAGGGCCTGGATGTGCAGTTGGTCAATGCCCGCGATGTCAAGAATGTGCCCGGCCGGCCCAAAACGGACAAGCTCGACGCAGTTTGGTTGGCTAAGTTGACCGAAAAGGGTTTGCTGCGGCCAAGTTTCGTGCCGCCGGCACCGATCCGACGGTTACGTGACTATACCCGGCTGCGTGAGGACCTGACCCGGGAACGCTCTCGCTACTGGCAGCGGCTGGAGAAGCTGCTCGAGGACGCGGCGATCAAGGTGTCGGCGGTGGCCTCGACGCTGGACACCCTGTCGACGCGGGACATGATCGAGGCCCTCATCGCCGGCGAGCGCGACCCGCGCCGACTGGCCGAGCTGGCCCGCGGGCGGATGAAAACCAAGCGATCAGAGCTGATCGCGGCGCTGGACGGCCGTTTCGACGACCACCACGGCGAGCTGGCGCGGCTGTTGCTGGGGCAGATCGACTCGCTGACCGCTCAGATCGGTGCCCTGACCACCCGTATCGAGCAGCTCATTGCCGCCATGGACGAATCGGATAACGACAGCGACGATCGTGACGGATCGGGCACTGCCGGGCCGGCGGCCGCCAGCCCAGCCGGCACCGCCGGCCAGACAACCGCCCCCGGCCCCGACGCGACTACCGAAATCGGCGTAGCCACCGACACCGCCACGGTGATCGAGTGCAGGCGGCTGACGGCGGTCGAGCGCCTCGATGAGATCACCGGCGTCGGCGAACGCGCCGCGCAGACGATCATCGCCGAAGTGGGGCTCGATATGACCCGGTTTGCCACACCCGAGCACCTAGTCTCCTGGGCGAAACTATGCCCGCGCACGATCCAGTCCGGTCCCATCAGCCGCGCCGGCAAGACCGGCAAAGGCAACCCGTATCTCAAGGGTGCGCTCGGCGAGGCCGCCGCCGCGGCCGCGCGTACCGACACCTTCCTCGGCGAACGCTACCGGCGCCTTGTCAAACGTCGCGGCAAGCTTAAGGCCCTGGTCGCGGTCGCTCGCTCCATCCTGGTGATCGTCTGGCAGCTGCTTTCCGATCCCACCGCCCGATTCCACGACCTGGGCTCTGACTTCCACACCAGCCGAGTCAACACCGAGCGAAAGGTGCGTAACCACATCGCCCAACTGACCGCGATGGGATTCCACGTCACCCTCGAACCCGCGGCCTAGCACCCAAATACGCAGCCCCGCAACGGCACTCGGCTCCGCAAACTCCGCAACCTCCGCCGGGTCGCTTTCGCGTGCCCACTCACCTTGGGTTATTTTCCGGTCAGGCAACGAAGAGAGCTACGCGCGCACTTTTGGTGAGTCAACGCGTTTCAGCGCGGAATTTTTTTGTCGGCGCCCCGGCGTAGTGTTTCGAACATGCATTCGAGTAGCCGTGAGGACATCGCAGCGGACTTCGCGACGCTGAGCGCCACGGTGACCCGGATTGTCGGCCATTCCTACCAGGCCCTGACCACCCCGGAACGGCTCAACCTGTTGGAGCACCTGGAGACCGAGATGCGCCGGCTGCCCGTGGCGGGCCATGCGCTGATCAACCAGATCGGCGAACAATCCAACGCCGAAGAGCTCGGCGGCAAACTGCCCCACGTGCTCGCCGAGCGGTTACGCATCACCCGCGCCGAGGCCGGTCGCCGGGTCGCCGAGGCCGCCGACCTGGGCCCGCGCCACGCCATCACCGGTGAACCGTTGCCGCCGCGTTTGCCGGCCACCAGCGCCGCCCAGCGCGCCGGGACTATCGGAGACAGCCATATCGCGGTGATCCGCCGGTTTCTCGCGGCGCTGCCCGGCTGGGTCGACCAGGGCACCCGGGACTGCGCCGAGGGCGACCTGGCCCGCCATGGCGCCAAGTTCGGGCCCGAGACGCTGAGCAAGATCGCCGAACGCATCACCGCGCACCTGGACCCCGACGGGAAGTTCACCGACGAGGACCGGGCCCGCCGCCGCGGCCTGATCATCGGTAAGCAGGGCATCGACAAGATGTCCCCGATCCGGGGCTGGCTGACCCCCGAAGCGCGCGCCACGGTGGAGATAGTGTTGGCCAAGCTGGCCGCCCCGGGCATGTGCAACCCCGAGGACCAGGCGCCGGTGGTCGACGACGCGGCGCCGCCCGAGGCGGTGCGCCGCGATACCCGCAGCAGCGCCCAGCGCAACCACGACGCGCTCAACGCCGCGCTGCGTGGGCTTTTGGGCAGTGAGAAGTTGGGTCAGCACAATGGGCTGCCGGCGACCATCATCGTGACGGCGAGTCTGCAAGACCTCGAGGCCGGCGCCGGCCACGGCCTCACCGGCGGGGGCACGCTGTTGCCGATGAGCGATGTGATCCGGTTGGCCAGCCACGCGTTTCACTATTTGGCGATCTTCGATGAGGGCAAGGCCATCGGGCTCTACCACACGAAACGGCTGGCCTCACCCGGACAACGGATCGTGCTGTATGCCCAGGATCGTGGCTGCACCCGCCCGGGCTGCGACGTGCCCGGCTATTGGTGCGAAGCCCACCACGTCGACGGCTGGGCAGCCACCGGGTGCACCGACATCGACACGCTCGCCCTGGCCTGCGGGCCCGACAACCGTCTGGTCGACAAGGGCTGGACCACCCGAAAACGCAAAGACGGCACCACCGAATGGACCCCCCCACCCCACCTCGACCACGGACAACCACGGACCAACAGCTTCCACCACCCCGAGAAACTGCTGGCGCCAGACGACGACGAAGACGACCCGTAAGCGGTCACGCGCACGTCAACGCGGCCAAAACCGGAGCGATGCCGGCGATCCCGGAACTTCACGACTCCGTCTTGGTCGAAATACCCGAGCGGGCAGAAGCCTGCTGGCGTCTCCTGGGCACAAGGCGCGAGGCCCAACTGGATTTGTAGCTCTGCGCTTTTCGGTGTCGGGAAAGCGGAGGGTGCGGCTGTCGAGGTAGGCCTGGATGATGGGAGGAGTTTGGCTCCGATGGGGACGCTGCGTTCTTTTCCGCCTTTGCCCGCTCGGTGAGGCCTGGCAGAGTCGGCTCAGGGGTGGTAAGGCTCAGGGGTGGTAATTGGGCGACCACGACGGCCCCTGCATCTCTCGTGACTACCGCAGGGAAAAGCAGTTGTCGGCTACTGATACTGCATTCACCACTGGCCTCAATCTTTCACGTAATTGACCGTCGATGAGTGTCGTGAACGTGAAAGGTGCGCTGTCTCAAGGATAATCGTGGTTACGACGCCGTGATCGTCCAAGAGAGAAAGCGCACCTGACAGATGCACGATAGCAGTGACTGGTCCAAGAGTCTGCGTGTCGAGGTGCGCGGCGACGATGTCGTCGGGCACGCCGGCAACGTGATCCCGCGGATGCTCGCCGACGCGACCGGGCTGACCGGCGCGTTGTCGGCGGCGGTGTCGCGACCGGAGGTGATCCACGATCGAGGCGCGGTGTGGCGCGACGTGGCGGCGGCGATCGCCGGGGGTGCGGAGAACCTGGCTGGGTCGGCGGTGCTGCGCGATCAGGCCAGGTTGTTCGGCCAGGTGGCGTCGGTGCCGACGATGTGGCGGTCGCTGGGCGAGCTTGATCATGCGGGGTTGGCGCGGATCGCCATGGCGCGCAACCAGGTCCGCGAGCGGGTGTGGGAACTGATCGAGGCCCGGCATGGTCGGATCCCGGCGAGCCGCACCTGCTACGGCGACCTGGGCGAGGTGATCGTGATCCGCATCGACGCGTCGCTGGTCGAATCGCACAGCGACAAGGAGTGCGCGGCGGGAAACTTCAAGGGCGGGTTTGGCTTCCACCCGCTCATGGCCTGGTGCGACAACACCGGGGAGCTGCTGGCGATCATTGCGCGCAAGGGCAACGCCGGGTCGAACACGGCCGCCGACCACATCGCGATCATCGACGCTGCGATCGCTGCGATCCCGCCGCGGTGGCGGCGCAACCTGCTGGTCACCATCGACGGTGCCGGGTCCAGCCACGCCGTGGTCGAGCACCTGACGAAGCTGAATGCCCAGCCGGGCTGGTCGGTGGCCTACTCGGTCGGGTTCGACCTGGACGAGCGCGCCCGCACCGCGATCGGCTCACCCCCGACGACGTGTGGTCGGCGGCGCTCGACCCGGCGGGTGATCCGCGGGAGGACGCCCAGGTCGCCGAGCTGACCGGGCTGCTGCGCGAGTCCACGGGCGGGGACCGGCTCGACGGCTGGCCCACCGACATGCGGATCCTGGCGCGGCGCGAGCAGATCGAGCACGGCACCCAACTATCGCTGTTCGAACAGCTCAACGGCTACCGCTACCAGCTGACCGCGACCGCCACCAAGGGCGGGCAGGTGCAGCGGCTCGAGGCGCGCCATCGGGTGCACGCCCGCGTCGAGGGGTTCATCCGCACCGGCAAGGCCACCGGCCTGGGCAAATGGCCGTCGAGTTCGTTCGCGATCAATACCGCCTGGGTCACCGCCGCCGCGATCGCGATCGACCTGCTGTGCTGGACGCGGCTGCTGCTGCTCGACGGGCCACTGGCCAAGGCCGAGCCGCACACACTGCGCTACCGGCTGCTGCACGCCGCCGCCCGCCTCGTCTCCCACTCCCGCAAACTCATCCTCCGCATCCCCGAAACATGGCCCTGGGCAAAAGAATTCGCCGACGCCTTCAACCGCGTCCTGGCGATCCCCTAACCCACCGGCCGCTGTCGGCACGACCCCAAGGAAGGAGCCAACCACTCACCGGGACCGTGGAACCTGGCGCCACCGCACGACACGCGGCGCCGAGACCTACCCGGAACCATCAAAATCAAGATCGACAAGCGTCACTGGCCCATCTCGCGGGACCACCCGCACCCGCGTGAAATTTTGAGGCTAGCGGGAGCTACTGGGTGAGACGTGGCCAGAATCGGGCCGTCGGGCTCGTGACGCGGTGGCGCTAGTCACCCGACATATCTCTGTGACCAGAATGTGGCCAAGTCGCACACGCTTTCCGACTATGTTAAGGACCCGGCGGGCTTATGGCTTTCGGGTTTCCATGCATGACTTTTTGTTTTGTGTTCCGGCCTGCGCACGTGGACCATGGAACACCCGTCACGACACACAGGGGAGAAAATGGATTTCGAGGGTGAGCATACCCGGGACCTTCTGACACTGGCTCAGCGGGCTCTACAGGGCGATAAAGTCGATAAAGGAATGCTTTGCACAGCTGCAATCCGGGTTATCGACAATCCTCCCCGCGATGGGATTCTGCGCAGTCTCTCCGACCACGTATGTCAGGCCGTTTTTGACTGGGCTTGCTTCGACGGCTCACCTGCACGGCTTGAGGGCGTCATAGAGAGCTACAGAATGGCCGCTAACGCACTTGAGATTGATGACAAGCTGAACAAGCTTCAACACTAGATCCCGCTGTCCCGCTGAATGGCCACCGCTACTAACTGATTCTCCCGGCCCGCCCGCGCTGACCGCGGACTCAACGGAATCAAACGAAGAAGCCCGACTGGTCGCTACCCTGGTTGAACGCTCCCGAGTCTTCGATCCCCGAGTTGGCGACGCCTGAGTCGTCGTGGCCCGAGTTGGCGATACCGGCGCTGGAGCTTCCCGAGTTTGCAATGCCCGCGTTGAAGCCGCCGGAGTTAGCTATCCCGGCATCCTCGAAACCCATGTTGTTATTCAAGCCGGCGGTAAATTCGCTGTCCGTGTTAGATCGGGCGACTGTTGGACTGTCGCCGCGCGGTTCATCCCCAAAAATCGAAACCCTGGGGTCGGCGCTGCGGGAGGTGACGCACCTACCGGACGGGTGGGTGGTCAGTGCTGGGCAGCGGTAGCCGGAAGTTCCGAGGCAGGGGCGTCGGGGCCGGCCCGTTCCAGGTGAAGGGTGGGCGCGTGTGTTCAAGCAGTCCGCGCGGGACGCTTAGATCGCGGTGCGCTTGCTGCTCAGCGGCGCTCCGCCCTCTCTTCCGCTTCTACTACCCTTCGGTACTCCTCGACGCGCTCCACGACCGCCTGGCTCGGGTTGAGCTCGCGGACCTTCCTCTCGTAGAGGGCAGCAGCATCTTCCGGAGTCATCTCTGACTGTGCCATTGGTCAGCCTTCCTTCCCTGTCGTTTACCAGTTTAGAACTTGGATGCGTCCTCTTGGACCGCGAAGGCTGCGCCGCGAGCGAATACTCTCACCTCATCGTAGTCGAGCACCTTCATGTCGGGTGTCGTGTAGTAGCTCATGAGGCAGTCAATCGACAGCACACCGATAAGACGGGCGGCGTTCTCGGCCCAGATTGGCACAGCCAGAATCTCGCCCCAATTGTCGATCGTCTGAATGAACTCAAGGCGTGTGAATCCGGAGCGGTCTTCTTCCGGCAACTCGTTATAATTTTCTTTAGTCGGTGGCTGCCCTTTTTCGCCATAGCGAGCTGCCACTTCCCGGCGGTTTTGTAGTACGGGAATACTATTCTCCCAGCATGCACCGATGGCGCCCTTTCCCCTCGTCCACCGAACAGCCGCTTCTGGAGGATAGTTGCTCAGACGGAAACGAAAAATCTGTTTCAATTGTTTGCCCCGCCAAGGCACAACCCACCAGTTAAGCCCCCACGTTCTGCGTATAACGAACACGCTGATACCCAAGGGGTCCAACGGAACTTTACGGGCCTCAAGGATCGAGTTGAGCGCGCCGATAAGTGGCTGATGCATCTCTGAGCGAGCCTTTTCACGCTCATACGCTTGGCGATTGTAAACGATCACGCGAACGTTGTCGATGAACGCGAGAGTCCCGACAGCGATGGCCACGGCAACAACTATCCAGGCGCTCCAATGAACCAGTTTGTTATCGATCAATGTGTGCAACACGACAACAGACAGACCGGCCGCCGCGAACACGAGGCGGTAGATAACAGCCAATGATTTCAAACTTGCCCCTAAAGTCGACCATTGCTGCGTGCGGTGACCGTTCCAACGGTACAGCGGACAATAACAGCGAGATCGCATTTCCCACGAAGTAGTTCCAGTCGCGCAATAGGATTGGGCCGCCCCCGAGGAGAGCAGGGGCGGCCCGATTCACTGGGTTCCCGTGTCCCCGTAGTCCCTTCGGCCGGTCACGTCTCCGAATTTGCGGGCAGGAGTCGGCCCGTTGTGCTCGACCGCGGCCGGGCCAGCCGCGCGGCTGCGGCGGCCGAACGTCCGTGCGGAAGCCCTGCCCGAGCCGCGTGCGTTTCCAATAATCAATGGTCTCCGGTAGCCAGCCGCGAGCCGTGCCCTTCGGTAGCGAGCCGTCCTTATTGACTGGCCCGATGATAGCGTCCGGTGGCGGTAGCTTGGTCGAAGTAAGGCCGCCCGGCCGCAAACCGATTCCTTGCCTCAACCTGACTGCGGCTCAGGAACACCTGAGGGGGACGCTGCGGGTAAACCATCACCATGTTGTACACGGTTGGTCCGGCCTCAGGGGTACCACGCGCACGCCGCTGCTACGCGGATCTCGTCGTCGTCCACCGCGGTGTAGCCGCAGCACGGCCGTGACCAACCTTGCTGCTGCCGGTGTCTCGAACGCCTGTCGGTGGAGCGGCTGGCTGCGTATGGTGAGCTCGGTGGAGGGCACTCCGTTCGGGCGTTATCGCCTTATCGAGTTGTTGGGCCGTGGCGGCATGGGCGAGGTGTGGCGCGCCTACGACACCGAGACCAAGCGCATTGTGGCCATCAAGGTGCTGCCGGCCCATCTGGCTGACGACGATGAGTTCGTAAGGCGCTTCCGCCGCGAAGCCGAAGCTGCGGCCCAGCTCAACAGCCCGCATGTGGTTCCCATTCACAACTACGGCGAGATCGACGGCCGTCTCTACGTGGATATGCGGTTGATCGAGGGCAGCGACTTGGAGACTGTGCTGGCCGACGGACCACTGGAACCAGCCCGGGCGGTGCGCATCATCGAGGGGGTGGCCCAGGCTTTGCATGCCGCCCACAAGGTGGGCCTGGTGCATCGTGATGTCAAACCGTCCAACATTCTGCTCGACGAGAATGACTTCGCCTACCTGATTGATTTCGGGATCGCCCGGGCCATCGATGGAACGCGCATGACGAAGACCGGCAACACAATCGGGACATTCGCCTACATCGCCCCGGAACGATTGGACGGCGAGGGCGAAGAGGACGCCCGCGTCGACATCTACTCGCTGGCGTGTGTGTTGTATGAGTGCCTGACCGGAGAGCCACCGTTTGCCGGTGACACGATGGGCCGTCTGGTTGCCGCGCACCTGAATAAGCCGCCGCCGCGGCCCTCCATCACCCGGCCAGACGTGCCTGCCCGGGTCGACGAGGTCATTGCCACGGGTATGGCCAAAAACCCCGAGGAGCGTTATGCCACCACGGTGGAGTTGGCCGACGCTGCCAACGACGCTATCACCACACCGATTGGCCTACCAGCTCAAACCCTGCCCACGCGAGCAGCTTTCGTGACCCCCACCGCGCAGAGCACGCTGGCAGCCGACGCTGCCGATCTGAACCTCGACGCGACCGAACAAGGCCCGGCCGGTCGGCCGCCCGTCGAGACCTCAACCCCCCCACGGAAGTGGTGGTGGCCACCCAGAGGGCGCTCAGCCCTGATCGCTGCAGCTATCGCGGCCGTTGTGGTCCTGGCTGCGGGCTTCATGGTCTTTCGACCGCAGCAACCGTCCCGGCCGCCTGCACCCTCAGCAGCACCAACAACCACGGCGCCCGCATCACCCGCACCGCCGCCCCCACCCAAGCCGGTCGAGGAGGCCGCGCTGGACGGATTGCTGCTCAGCCCGGACCAAATCAACGCCGAGATGGGCGCCACCGCGATGACGGTCCAATCGACCTACACGAGTATGGGGGCCGGCGGCAAAGGGGACACCTGCCTACCCCTGTCTTCCCCGGGGGGAACCGAGGTCTATGCCGGCACCGGGTGGAGCACCTTTCGCGGCCAAATCCTCAAGGAGGGCGGCCAGGGTGGTTTCAGGCATGTAGTCATTCAGGCTGTGGTGTTGCTGCCCTCCGCGCATGACGCGAACGCGTTCTATACCGCCTCTGCCCAACGCTGGCTGGACTGCGCCAACCACGAGTTCACCACAGGCAATTATCGCTGGAGCGTGGGCCCTATCTCGAACACAAACGGCACCCTAAGCGCCAGCAGAATCCAGGTGTCCCCCGCGCCACCCGTCCATGGTTGGACCTGCCAGCGGGCGCTGACCGTCGCCAACAATGTCGCTATCGATATCGATGCGTGCAGCGGCAACGTAGGCGACTCCGCTGTCAGCATCGCCCGTCAGATCGCCGCCAAAGTACCCACAACATAGCGGAGCCGCGGCGCTGCATGGGGACGGGGATCGGGCTGCCCCCGAGGAGAGCAGGGGCGACCCGACACGAGAAGTCGGGCCACCCGAGGGGGGGATGGTGGGCGGCCCGATCAAACTATTCAGACACCGATTACACCGATCTTGTTCTCACTGGCGGCTATGGCTTGATGATCCACCCATCAACCTCGGCGGCAACTGGGTGCACAAGTTTGAGCGGGACGACTCTGCTGGCCCGGACTCCGTTGCTTGACCGCGCGGTCATCAGATCGAGCAGGCCGCACAGCTCGTCCATGTTCAGGACTCCTGATGCGATGAAGGGGCGGGGCCTCCGCTCCTGGTGACGTTCCCGGCGGATGCTGGGGGTGTTCACTTTCCATCAACCCAAAGGGAGGCCCCTATGGACGAGTATGACGGTAGGCAGTTCGTCGGGATCGATCTGCATCGGCAGCGGTCGGTGATCGTGCGTCAATCCGAATCCGGTGAGCTGCTCTCGGCGGTGCGGATCGTCAACGATCCGGTCGCGTTGCAGCTGGAGCTTGAGCGGGCCGGCACCGATCCCGAGGTGGTGCTGGAAGCGACCTACGGCTGGTACTGGGCGGTCGACGTGCTGCAAGCCTGCGGGGGCTCGGGTGCATTTGGCGCATCCATTGGGAGTCAAAGGGTTTCGGTATCGTCGGGTGAAAAACGACGTGCGCGACGCGGGTGATCTGGCTGATCTGCTGCGGATGGGCCGCCTGCCCGAGGCGTGGATCGCCCCACCGGCCACTCGTGAGCTACGGGAGTTGGTGCGTTACCGAGCCAAGCTGGTGGCGATCCGATCCGGACTCAAAGCCCAGGTTCATGCCGTGCTGGCCAAGGCCGGCGTGTTGATCGCGGTGTCGGATCTGTTCGGCGGCGGTGGTCGCCAACGGCTGGCCAAGGTGCCCCTGGGTGCCGCCTACGCCGAACGGGTGCGCTCGTTGCTGGAACTGATCGACGTCCTCGATGACCACGAAGCGCGGTTCGCCGGCTTAATCGCCAAACGGCTCGACGCCGACCGCGGCTATCGGGCGATCCAGCAAGTGCCCGGTATCGGACCGGTGTTGGCGGCGGTGTTCGTCGCCGAGGTCGGCGACGTGCACCGTTTCGCCGGCCCCGCCCAGCTGTGCTCCTGGGCCGGGCTGACCCCACGCCACCGCGAGTCCGACACCGTCGTGCACCGCGGCCACATCACCAAACAGGGCTCAAAACTGGTTCGCTGGGCGGCCATCGAGGCAATACAGCGTCACCCAACCACGGCCAAGATTTCAGCCGACAAGGACCGCATCGAAGCCCGCCGCGGTAAGAACATCGCCAAGGTCGCCGCGGCCCGCAAGCTGCTCACGCTGGTCTACTACGGGCTGCGCGATGGTCACATCCGCGCGCTCGACCACACCAGGGCGGCGTGAGCGCTCCGGACGCAACTCGTGCGCGGCCGTTCCTATGTCTGACCCCCGATCGGCGTGGTCGCCCTCCTGATTGACCCCGCGTGTTGCCAGCGCACCGCTCCATGCCCACACAGCTGGGCGAAGGGATGACCGGCAGCCGGAACAGTCCGGCCCTGCCCCAAAGTATCTGCACCATCACTGCTTTGGAGAAGGCTCACAACCACACAAACCTACGTTTGGCCTGATCTTCCGGGCGTCCCCGGCGAGTATGCATCGGGTAAGGACCGGACATCAAGACCGTTCGTCCTCGCTACGCTGCGGGCGCTGCGTCTTACCCCGGTCCTTACCCCATGCCGCCCACACGGAGGCCGAAAGCCAGCAAAACCCCTGGTCGACAACCAGTTGACAGGCCCCGCCCCTTCAGGGATGACATAGCTCAGTAATTGGTGTGCGGTCCTTGGTGGGATTTGATGCTGTATCGCAGGGTCAGGCCGGTGCCGGGGTAGACGGTGTTGGTGGTGTTGAGGGCCTGGCAGAGTTCGGCGATCGCGGCGGTGTGCCGGGGTGCGGGGAGCGGGTCGAGCCGGATGTGCAGGGTGTCGCGCTCGGGGATGATGTCACCGGAGTCGGCGAGGGCGGTGCGGATCAGGGTGTGGGCTTCGTCGGCGGCGCGGGTGTAGCCGGTGCCGGTGAGGATTGCACGCGCAATGGACTGCGCGGTATTGAACGCGGCGATGCGGATGGCGTGGTGGATCAGTTTGGTTTCGGTGTCGAGCACCTGCTGGCCGGGGTTGACCTGTGCGAGCGGGAGCCGGGCGGGGATCGCCCGGTGCGCGGCCAGTGCCGCGTCGAGTGCGGTTTCGGCGGTGTGGACCTCGGCGTTGATGGTGTTGATCATCGCGTTGGTCAGCACCACCGGTAGTCCCGGCGTTGCGGCGAGTGCGCGGCCAGTAGCGCGGCGTCGCTGGCGGTTTCGGCCAGATGCAGTGCCCGCCTGGCCTTTTCGGCGTCGCGGTACGCGGGTTTCTTGGCCGGGTTGGGCACCATCCGGGTCGGGTTGTCGTCGGCGGCGCGGTAGGTGTCGTGGGAGTCGAGGTCGAAATGGATACGGGCGTAGCGGTAGTGGTTCTCCTGGCGCCAGCGTGACCCCATCCGGTAGCGGATCTCGGCGGCAGTCAGGTCGCGGCGGGTGGTCAGGATGTGCATCTGGCGGGTTGCGGCGGTGTTGAACAGGCTGATCTGGCGCATCGCGAACACCTCGTCTTGGCGGGCCCGTCGGCGATGTCGAGGGTGATCTCGGTGTCGGCGAGGCGCCAGGTGTGGGTGCGGCCGTGCTCATCGGTGTGGCTGTGCTCGGTGAACTGGTGCTCGTCGATGTCGGCGGTGGCGCCCTTGCGCCAGGTCAGGGTGTCGAACCCGGCCGCGTCCAGGTCGACGAACAGGGTCGGGGACCAGCCGCCGCGGTCGAACCCGACTAGCACCCGGCGGTCGTCGCCGACGGTGGCGCGCAGCTCGGGGATCAGCCGGCGCAGCTCGGCGGCCAGGGAGGCGGCCGGTTCGGCCATCACCACCAGCAGCGGATCCCCGGCGGCGTCGCACACCCAGGTTTCCACCGTGGCCGGGGCGGGGAACTTCAACCTGCGGCACATGGGTTTTCGCGATCTTGCGGGTGCCCTGGTAGGCACGGACATGCCCGTCGACGTAGAGCACCGCCGCCTGCTCGGGGCGGGCGGCCACATGCCGGGCGGCCATCGCGGCGATCCAGTCGCCGGCCTTGCCGGCCTCGGCGAGCAGCCGGATCTTGCGGCGGATCGTCTTGACCTCCGGCGCCCGGTCCAACCCCAGCACCCGGCCCAGCGCGGACCGGGTCGATCCGTGCCGCGCCCTCCGCGCGGGCCTGGCCCAGCAGGGCCCGGAACACGCTCTCGCACAACATCGTATCCAGCGAGTAGAACCCGTTGGGCAACTCACCGTAGACGGTGTGCGCGGTCTCCAGCAGCCCGGTCGCCCACCAGCGCGGGCAACCCCAGCAGCAGCCCCGCCAGCGGCGCCCGCGCGCACCCGGTGAACACCGGCGGTGCCGCCGGGATCAGCCCGAACCGCGCCAACGCCCGTTCGGCCGCCGCGGTCGACCGGATCGGCCAACACCGGCACCCCACAGTGGTGCCGCCCGCACCAGTCCGAGTGTCGGCGACCGGCGCATCGGACATCGTTGCCGGGCAATCCTGTCCGGCTCTCCACCTCCGTGCCCGCCTCGCGTTCGACCTCGATCTGCGGCTCCGTCCGGAGATGAGCATCAGAACCGTGTTGGGGCGCAAGGCTCCTCGGTGCCGCTCGGTGTCCGCGTCTGAGCGCGTTGCGGACGCTGCCCACCGACACGCCGGCGGCGGCGGCGATCCCGCGGTAGGACGCCCCGCCCGCGCGCAGCCGGCGAATGGCCGCGACGGCGTCGGCGGTGAGTTTCGACTTGCGTTTGGGGCCCTTGGGTTCGGCGAACAGGCCGGCGACACCCGTCGTCGGCGAGCCGGGTCTCCCAGCGCCGCACCGTGGCCGGCCCCACCGCGAACGCCTCGGCGACCTCCAGCTGGGTGGCCGCCTTAATCCGCATCAGCGACACCGCCGCGAACCGGCGCCCCGCGGCGTCGCCGGCATCCCACGCGTAGACCAGGTTGCCGTGCACGAAGACCCGGCCGCCGTCCTCGTCCTCGACGATCGCCGCGGCCGCACCGACCGGGCGCGCGTCCTCGGGCGCCAGCGGCAGGGGCGGCTGCGCGGTCATCACGGCCATCGTCCACCACTTCCCGAATCACACGAAATTGCTATATCTATTATTGATCATCGGGACTGCGGCCACACCGACGACACACCGGAAATCCGCAGATCAGACCACCAAATCACCCAACAGCAGCGACCGCTATGTCATCCCTGAAGGGGCGGGGCCTGTCAACTGGTTGTCGACCAGGGGTTTTGCTGGCTTTCGGCCTCCGTGTGGGCGGCATCGGGTAAGGACCGGGGTCAAGACGCAGCGCCCGCAGCGTAGCGAGGACGAACGGTCTTGATGTCCGGTCCTTACCCGATGCATACTCGCCGGGGACGCCCGGAAGATCAGGCCAAACGTAGGTTTGTGTGGTTGTGAGCCTTCTCCAAAGCAGTGATGGTGCAGATACTTTGGGGCAGGGCCGGACTGTTCCGGCTGCCGGTCATCCCTTCGCCCAGCTGTGTGGGCATGGAGCGGTGCGCTGGCAACACGCGGGGTCAATCAGGAGGGCGACCACGCCAATCGGGGGTCAGACATAGGAACGGCCGCGCACGAGTTGCGTCCGGAGCGCTCACGCCGCCCTGGTGTGGTCGAGCGCGCGGATGTGACCATCGCGCAGCCCGTAGTAGACCAGCGTGAGCAGCTTGCGGGCCGCGGCGACCTTGGCGATGTTCTTACCGCGGCGGGCTTCGATGCGGTCCTTGTCGGCTGAAATCTTGGCCGTGGTTGGGTGATGCTGTATTGCCTCGATGGCCGCCCAGCGAACCAGTTTTGAGCCCTGTTTGGTGATGTGGCCGCGGTGCACGACGGTGTCGGACTCGCGGTGGCGTGGGGTCAGCCCGGCCCAGGAGCACAGCTGGGCGGGGCCGGCGAAACGGTGCACGTCGCCGACCTCGGCGACGAACACCGCCGCCAACACCGGTCCGATACCGGGCACTTGCTGGATCGCCCGATAGCCGCGGTCGGCGTCGAGCCGTTTGGCGATTAAGCCGGCGAACCGCGCTTCGTGGTCATCGAGGACGTCGATCAGTTCCAGCAACGAGCGCACCCGTTCGGCGTAGGCGGCACCCAGGGGCACCTTGGCCAGCCGTTGGCGACCACCGCCGCCGAACAGATCCGACACCGCGATCAACACGCCGGCCTTGGCCAGCACGGCATGAACCTGGGCTTTGAGTCCGGATCGGATCGCCACCAGCTTGGCTCGGTAACGCACCAACTCCCGTAGCTCACGAGTGGCCGGTGGGGCGATCCACGCCTCGGGCAGGCGGCCCATCCGCAGCAGATCAGCCAGATCACCCGCGTCGCGCACGTCGTTTTTCACCCGACGATACCGAAACCCTTTGACTCCCAATGGATGCGCCAAATGCACCCGAGCCCCGCAGGCTTGCAGCACGTCGACCGCCCAGTACCAGCCGTAGGTCGCTTCCAGCACCACCTCGGGATCGGTGCCGGCCCGCTCAAGCTCCAGCTGCAACGCGACCGGATCGTTGACGATCCGCACCGCCGAGAGCAGCTCACCGGATTCGGATTGACGCACGATCACCGACCGCTGCCGATGCAGATCGATCCCGACGAACTGCCTACCGTCATACTCGTCCATAGGGGCCTCCCTTTGGGTTGATGGAAAGTGAACACCCCCAGCATCCGCCGGGAACGTCACCAGGAGCGGAGGCCCCGCCCCTTCATCGCATCAGGAGTCCTGGTGTTGTGCAAGCCGGAGTTACCGAAGCCCGAGTTAAAGAAGCCCGAGTTATCGTCGCCCGTGTTGCCGAAGCCCGAATTTGTGACCCCCAGTTGGGTGACCGCACTGCCGAAGCCGGTGTTTAGGCTGCCTGAATTGAAAGCACCGGTGTTGGTGCTGCCGGAATTTCCCCATCCCGTGTTGAGCGCGCCGGCGTTGAAGTCGCCCGTGTTCAGGAGGTTCGAGTTCCCGCTGCCCATGTTGATTGAGCCCGAGTCGCCGAAACCCACATTAAAGCTGCCGGCATTGCCGCCGCCCACGTTAGTTTCGCCCGAGTTTCCGAAACCGAAATCTCCGCCGCCCGCATTCCCGAAGCCCGTATTTTCCGAGCCCGCGTTCCAGGAGCCCGTGTTGGTGGAGCCCGAGTTCGCGAAGCCGAAGTCATGGTCACCCGAGTTGAAGAAGCCCACGTTTCCGTCACCCGAGTTGAAGAAGCCGATGTTTCCGGTGCCCGAATTCCCGAAGCCAATGTTCCCGCTGCCGGAGTTCAGCTTGCCGATGCCCACCTGGTTGTCGCCGGTGAGCCCGAAGCCGATGTCGTGGTTGCCGCTGTTTCCAAAACCGATGTCGTTACTGCCATGGTTCCCGAAGCCCACGTCGTGACTCCCGAGATTTCCGCTGCCCCAGTTGGAGTCGCCGAGGTTTCCGCCACCGACGTTGGAGCCGCCCTGGTTTCCGCTGCCCAGATTTCCGCTGCCCTCGTTGCCGTTGCCGACGTTGCGGCTGCCGCTGTTTCCGCTGCCGACGTTGCTATTACCGAAGTTCCCGTTGCCCAGGTTGGTCTCGCCCACGTTTCCGTTACCCACGTTCTGGCTGCCGAGGTTTCCGTTGCCCAGGTTGGCAGACCCGGTGTTCCCGCCGCCCACGTTCTGATCGCCGGCATTCCCGCTGCCCGCGTTGGCGTCACCGTTGTTACCGCTGCCCAGGTTGAATTTGCCCGTGTTGCCGACGCCGAAATTGATGCTCACGGCGTTCGCCGCGGCGCCGAGCGCACCCGGCAGACTTTGCGCCGCTTGCCGCTCCGCGGTCTGCAAAGGGTCCCCGATCAACGCGGCGTTGGCCGCCTCGGCGCTGGCGTACAGCTGCCCGCCGGCGCTCATTGCCCGCACGAACTGTTGATGAACATTCGCCGCCTCGGCGCTCAGGGCCTGATACGCCCGGGCGTGCCCGGCGAACAGCGACGCCAACGCCACCGACACCTCATCGGCACCGGCGGCCAACAACCCAGAAGTCGGGCCCGCGGCCGCCGCATTCGCCGCACTCAGCGCCGAGCCGATGCCCTCCAAGTCCGTCGCGGCCGCCGCGAGCATCTCGGGCGCCACTACCACATACGAGATCGCTGTCCTCCCATGTCATTTGGCGACCGGTGAAAACGGCGAATCGCGACCCGGTCCGGTTTTGCTTCGATCCGACTCAAGGATGCGAAATGGCGGACCGCATAACGTCGGTCATAATGCGTATTTAGCGTCCGTTTGGGGGTCGTAGATTCGCGCCCGCGATTTGACGCGCCGGCAGGTGCAAAATGATGGTGGGCGGGCAATATGGCCGACGAAAGCCGCACCGTTGTCGGTACGCAGAAAGACGCGGGTAACACATCCCTTTCGTGTTACCCGCGTCCACGCCGGCTGATTAGGCCCAGCCAGATCCTACGGCCGAATCGGTGCTGGCCATGTTGCTGCCCGCGCTCTGCACCTTCTGCCCATGAGCATTGGCCTGCTCATAGATCACCTGGAAATTGCGGCCCAACTGCGTGATGAACTCCTGGCACGCCACCGACCCGGCGCCACCCCAGAAATCCCCGGCGGCCAACACATCACGCACGATCGCCTGGTGCTCGGCCTCCAACGACGCCGCCTGGGCCCGAATCAACGCCCCATGCGCGTCCACATCACCGAACTGGTAATTAATCGTCATTGTAAAACCTTCCTAACTGCTCAAAATTTGCTGGGACGCCTGCTCTTGCTGCTCGTAGTTGTTCGCGTCGCGCACCAGCCCGTCACGCACCCCATGCAGCATGTCCACGATGTTGCGAAACGCCTGATTCGTCTGACCCATCGTGTCGTAGGACGTCGCCTCGGCCGCCCCACTCCAGCCCGCACCAGAAATGTTCTGCGACGACGCCCACATCCGGCGCGCCTCATCCTCAACCGTTTGCGCATGCGTTTCAAAACGCCCCGCCATCGCGCGCATCGCGTGCGGATCCGTCATAAACCGAGTAGCCACCAGACTGCTCCTTTCGATATCTGTTCCAATAAGTGAATGAATTCCGTTCGTGTACCGCAAAACTGAGAGCCCGGCCATCACCCCCTTATCCGACCCCGGTCCGCGGGATGACGCTGGGCCGGTTCTGCAGCACATGCGGACTGGCCCCACCGCGGCCCATCATCCCGCCCGGCACACCGCCACCGGCCCCCATACCGCCCATCGGCATCGGCATCATTGGCATCCCGCTCGCAGCAGCTCCAGCCATTGCGGCGCTGGGCATTCCGGCCGCGCCCAGCCCCGACATGGCCGTGCTGGCCATCCGCGCCGGCATCGATCCCTCCCACGTCGGCGGCACGGACATCGACCCGGCCAGGCGAGCCTTACCCAAACCCGCCGAAATCGGCGAACCCATGCCCGCACCGCCGCCCAGCGGCTTCATCTCGGGACCAGCCCCACCCACGAGCTTGGCGGCCTCCGGCAGCGCCGCCGAGGCACCAGCCAGGCCCGTGCCGCCGGTCTGTGTCGCGCCTTGCGTTGCGCTGGTCAGCAACGACGTCAAGGGAGAAATCGCAAGGCCGATCGGAGTCGACAACGCCTGCAGCCCGGACTGCGCCGCCTGCACCAACCCCTGCAGCGCCGACCCGATATCTGGGGTCGCCGGGGGGGTCACGGGCGGAGGAGTCATCGGGGGGGCGTCCGCCGCGGCGCGGGCAGCCACCCCCGCCAACTTCTTTGGCGGGCTGTTAAACGGCATCAACAGCGAAGCCACCGAAAGCGCGCCCGTGTGGTAGCCGACCATGGCGGCCACGTCCTGGGCCCACATCTCCACGTACTGAAACTCGGTGGCGAAGATCGCCGGCGTGTTCTGGCCCAAAAAGTTCGTCGCCACCAACGCCATCAACTGCATCCGGTTAGCCACTACCGCGGCCGGATGCACCGCCGCCGTCTGCGCAGCCTCGAACGACGTCGCCGCTACCCGAGCCTGCGCCGCCGCGCCCTCTGCCTGCGCCGCGGACGCCGCCAGCCACGACACATACGGCGCGGCCGCGCCCGCCATCGCCGCCGACGCCGGACCCGACCAGGGTCCACCGACCAGCGCCGCGACCACCGACTGGAACGACGACGCCGTCGACCACAAGTCCGCGGCCAACCCATCCCACGCCGCCGCCGCCATAAACATCGAGCCCGCACCCGCTCCCGCGTAAATCAGCGCGGAATTGACCTCCGGCGGGAAAATCAGAAAATACATCGTGCGTCCCTTTCGCCTAGTGGAAGAAGCCGACCTGCGCGGTTCCCCGGTTGAATGCTCCGGAGCTGTCGTCGCCCGAGTTGCCGACACCCGAGTCGTCGTTGCCCGTATTGCCGATGCCGGTGTTGGCGTGGCCCGAGTTGGCGATGCCGATGTTGAAGTCACCCGAGTTATTGATGCCCGCGACATCGGTGCCCGTGTTCCCCACGCCCGATTCAAAGGTGGCGCCCGTGTCGTGGAAGCCGGAGTTGGCGCCGCCCGCGTTGAAGAAGCCCGAGTTATCCAGGCCGGTGTTGCCGAAACCCGAGTTGGTGACTTGTTGGCTGACCGCACTGCCGAAGCCGGTGTTCAGGCTGCCCGAGTTGAAGGCGCCCGTGTTGATTCCGCCCGCATTACCCCAGCCCGTGTTGACTCCGCCCGAGTTCGCCCAGCCGGTGTTAATCGCACCCGAGTTCCAGCTGCCCGTATCGAAGCCGCCGGAATTGCCGAAGCCCATGTCCAGGTCACCCGCGTTCCCGCCGCCGACGTTGTTAGTGCCGGCATTCAGGAATCCGAAGTCGTTGCTGCCGCCGTTCCAGAAGCCCGTGTTGATGTTGCCC
This sequence comes from uncultured Actinomycetota bacterium, assembly GCA_963814505.1. Lineage (GTDB taxonomy): Bacteria > Actinomycetota > Actinomycetes > Mycobacteriales > Mycobacteriaceae > Mycobacterium. The sequence goes on along the minus strand of CAWFDM010000022.1, from coordinate 50,792 downwards.
GCGTTCCCGAATCCGGTATTGATGTCCCCCGAGTTTCCGACGCCGAAGTTACCGCTCCCGGAGTTGAAGAAGCCGGTGTTGCCGTTGCCCGAGTTGAAGAAGCCGATGTTTCCGGTGCCGGAGTTCCCAAATCCGATGTTGCCCGTTCCTGTGTTGAAACCCGAGTTCAGCGCCCCAATCCCGATCTGATTGTCGCCGGTCAGCCCGAAGCCAATGTCGTGATTGCCGGTGTTACCAAAGCCGATGTCGTTACTGCCGTGATTGGCGAAGCCCGCGTTGTGGTCGCCGGCATTGCCGCTGCCCCAGTTGAACTCGCCGAGATTTCCGCTGCCGACGTTGAAGTTGCCGGCGTTTCCGCTGCCGAGGTTTTCGGTGCCGGCGTTTCCGTTGCCGAAGTTGCGGCTGCCCGAGTTTCCACTACCCACGTTGGCGCTGCCCTTGTTGCCGCTGCCCAAATTGGTGTTGCCGGTGTTCCCGTTGCCCAAGTTGGCATTGCCGGTGTTGCCACTGCCCAGGTTGATATCGCCGCTGTTTCCACTGCCCAGGTTGGTATCGCCGGTGTTTCCGTTGCCCAGGTTGGTGTTGCCGTGGTTGCCGCTGCCCAGGTTGAGGTTGCCCCTGTTGCCGATGCCCACGTTGAAGGCCGGGTCACTGGCGGCTGGTGCGAGCTGCTGGAACGGCGTCAACCGCGCGGCCAGCGCCGACGCCCCGCCGTGATAGCCCACCATCGCGGCCACGTCCTGGGCCCACATCTGCTCGTACTCGGCTTCGGTCGCGGCGATCGCCGGGGCATTGAGCCCCAACAGGTTTGAGCGCACCAACGACACCAGCTGCGACCGATTGGCCGCCACCACCACAGGATGCACCGTCGCCGAAACCGCAGCCTCGAACGCCGAGGCCGCCGCCCGAGCCTGACCAGCCGCCGACTCAGCCCGCGCCGCCGCCGCGCTGAGCCATCCCGCATAGGGGGCGGCCGCGGACAACATCGCCGCCGCCGCCGGACCCTGCCACGACCCGCCCGCCAGCCCCGAGGTCACCGACCCGAATGAGCGGGCCGCCGAATCCAGCTCGTCAGCCAGCCCGTCCCACGCCGCCGCGGCCGCCAGCGTCGGCCCCGACCCCGCACCGACATACATCCGCGCCGAATTGATCTCCGGCGGCATCACCAAGAAATTCATTACATTCGTCCGTCCTTGATATTGGGGCACGCCTACTCAAAGAAACCCGCGCGTTGGTCACCCCTGTTGAAGGCTCCAGAGCTTTCCCTGCCCGAGTTGGCGACGCCCGAGTCGACGCTGCCGGTGTTGGCGATGCCGGTGTTCTCAAAGCCCGAGTTGAACAGGCCCGTGTTTTCATCGCCCGAATTACCGATGCCGGCGTTTTCAGCGAGACCGGCATTGTTGAGGCCCGACTCGAAACCGAGACTTACGTTGTGGAACCCGGAGCTATTCATGCCTGAGTTGAAAAAGCCCGAATCGCCGGTGCCGGTATTGCCGAAGCCCGAGTTGGTGACGACCTGGTTGACCGCGCTGCCGAAGCCGGTGTTCAAGCTGCCCGAGTTGAAGGCACCCGTGTTGCTGTTACCCGCATTCGCCCAGCCCGTGTCCAGGGAGCCCGAGTTGCCCCAGCCGGTGTCAAGGGAACCGGCGTTAAAGCTGCCCGTGTTAAGGCCGCCTGTGTTTCCGAAGCCCATGTTCAGCGGGCCCGAGTTCCCGCCGCCAAAGTTATCCATACCGGAGTTGCCGAAACCGAAGTTGAAGCTGCCCGCATTCCCGAATCCGGTATCGGTGAAGCCGGAGTTCGAGAAACCGGTCGAGAAAGCGCCTGAGTTCGAGAAGCCGAAGTTACCGGTGCCGGAGTTGAAGAAGCCGACGTTTCCGGTGCCCGAGTTGAAGAAACCGATGTTGCCGGTGCCCGAGTTCCCGAACCCGATGTTGCCCGTGCCTGTGTTGAAGCCCGAGTTCAGCGCGCCGATGCCCACCTGGTTGTCGCCGGTGAGCCCGAAGCCGATGTCGTGGTTGCCGGTGTTGCCGAAGCCGATGTCGTTGCTGCCGTGATTCCCGAAGCCCACGTTGTGGTCGCCGAAATTTCCGCTGCCCCAGTTGGAATCGCCGTCGTTTCCGCCGCCGACGTTGCCAGTGCCGAAGTTTCCGCCGCCGACGTTGCCGCTGCCGTCATTTCCGCTGCCGAAGTTCCGGTTACCAAAGTTTCCGCCACCGACGTTGCCATTGCCGAAGTTTCCGCTGCCGACGTTTGAGTCGCCCCGGTTTCCGCCGCCCACGTTGCCGCTGCCGGTGTTGCCGCCGCCCAGGTTGGTATTGCCGTTGTTTCCGCTGCCGAGGTTGGTGTTGCCGGTGTTGCCGCTGCCCAGGTTGGTGTTGCCCAGGTTGCCGTTGCCCAGGTTGAGTGCGCCGTTGTCACCGATGCCCAGGTTGAACGCCGGCGCCTGCGCCAGCCCGGGCAGGCTCTGCAGCGCGTGCTGGAAAGGGGTCACCTGAGCGGCCAACGCCGAGGCCCCGCCGTGATAGCTCGCCATCGCGGCCACGTCCTGGGCCCACATCTGCTCGTAGTGGGCCTCAACGTCGGCGATCGCGGGGGCATTGAGCCCCAAGAAGTTTGAACGCACCAACGCCACCAGCAGAGACCGGTTGGCCGCCACCGTCTCCGGATGCACCGCCGCCGAAACCGCCGCCTCGAACGCCGACGCCGCCGCCGATGCATGACTGGCGGCGGCCCCGGCCTGAGCCGCCGCCGCGCTGAGCCACCCCACATACGGGGCGGCTGCCCCCGCCATCGCCGCGGCCGCCGGACCCTGCCACGACGCACCCGCTAACCCCGACGTCACCGACCCGAACGAACTCGCCGCCGAATCCAGCTCGCCGGCCAACCCATCCCAGGCCGCCGCGGCCGCCAGCATCGGCCCCGGGCCGGCACCGACATACAACCGCACCGAATTGACCTCCGGCGGTAATACGGAGAAATTCATCACTTCGTCCCTTCTTAACGAAAACGCCTACTGGAACAGGCCCGACTTCACGTCGTGCCTGTTGAAAAATCCGGAGTCGCTGTTTCCCGCGTTGCCGATGCCGGAGCTGAATAGGCCCGTGTTAAAAAAGCCGTTATTGACAAAGCCGGTGTTCGCGATGCCGGTGAGGTTGTCGCCGGCGTTAAAGAGGCCTGCGTCGCTGCCGTTGCCCGAGTTCATGAAACCCGTATCAAAAGCCAGCCCGGTGTTCCGGAATCCGGAGGTATCACCCCCCGAGTTAAAGAAGCCCGAGGAGTCGAGGCCGGTATTACCGAAGCCCGAGTGCGTGACGCCCGCCGGCGTGAGCGTTTCGCCGAAGCCAGTGTTCAGGCTGCCCGAGTTGAAGCCACCCGTGTTCGAACTGCCTGAGTTTGCCCAACCGGTGTTGATGTCGCCCGAGTTGAAGCCGCCGGTGTTGTAGACGCCGGAGTTAAAGCTGCCCGTGTTGAAGGAGCCCGCATTTCCGAAGCCAAAATTTGCGGCGCCACCGTTCCCGGCACCCACATTATTCGAACTTCCGTTCCAAAAGCCGAAGTTGGTGTCGTCGCCATTCCCGAAACCGGTGTTTTCGAAGCCCCCATTGAAGAAGCCCGTGTTGAGATTGCCGGCGTTCCCGATGCCGAAGCTATTCGAGCCGGAGTTGAAGAACCCCACGTTTCCGGTGCCCGAGTTGAAGAAGCCGATATTTCCGGTGCCCGAATTACCGAAGCCGATGTTCCCGGTACCCGAGTTCAGCCCGCCCGGAAAATTCAAGCCCACCTGGTTGTCGCCGGTGAGCCCGAAGCCGATGTCGTGGTTGCCGGTGTTGCCGAAGCCGAAGTCGTTGCTGCCCTGGTTCCCGAAGCCCATGTCGTTGTCGCCGCGGTTCCCGAAGCCCACGTTGGAGTTGCCGCGATTGCCGAATCCGATGTCGGAGTTGCCGCGATTTCCGCCGCCGATGTTGGAGCTGCCCTGGTTTCCGTCGCCGACATTCCCGTTGCCGAAGTTTCCACTGCCGACGTTGCCCTGACCGAGGTTTCCATTGCCCAGATTTTGGATGCCGTTGTTCCCGAAGCCGATGTTCGCGTTGCCGTGGTTGCCGTTGCCGACGTTCCCGCTGCCGAGGTTGCCGCTGCCCAGGTTTTGGTCACCGTGGTTGCCGCCGCCCACGTTTCCGCTGCCGGTGTCGCCGAGTCCCAGGTTGATCCCGGTTGCGGCCTGTGCCAGACCCGGCAGGCTTCGCGACAACTGCTGGAACGGCGTCAACTGCGCGGCCAGCGCCGCGGCCCCGCCGTGATAGCCCACCATCGCGGCCACGTCCTGGGCCCACATCCGCTCGTAGTCGGCTTCGGCGGCCGCGATGGCCGGGGCGTTGAACCCCAACAGGTTTGAGCGCACCAGCGACACCAGCTGCGAGCGATTGGCGGCCACCGCCACCGGATGCACCGCCGCCGACACCGCCGCCTCAAACGCCGATACCGCCGTCCGAACATGACCGGCCGCCCCCCCGGCCTGGGCCGCCGCCGCGGAAAGCCACCCCACATAGGGCGCGGCCGCGTCCGTCATCGCCGTGGCCGCCGCACCCTGCCACGACGCACCCGTCAGCCCCGAGGTCACCGACCCGAACGAGCTCGCCGCCGAAGTCAGCTCGTCGGCCAACCCATCCCAGGCCGCCGCGGCCGCCAGCATCGGCCCCGAGCCGGCACCGACATACAACCGCGCCGAATTGACCTCCGGCGGTAATACCGAGAAATTCATGACGCCCATCCCCTCTTGAACAAACCACCTACTGGAACAGACCCGACTTCGCGTCGTGCCTGTTGAAGAATCCGGAGTCGCTGTTTCCCGCGTTGCCGATGCCGGAGCTGAATACGCCCGAGTTTCCGATGCCAATGTTGAGGAAGCCGGTATTTCCGATGCCGATAAGGGTGTCACCCGAGTTAAAGAAACCCGCCTCAGTGCCCCTTCCCGAGTTGAAGAATCCCGAGTCAAAGGCGATGCCGGTGTTCCGGAAGCCGGAGGTATCGTTAGCCGAATTGAAGAAGCCCGATACATCGGTCCCGGTGTTACCGAAGCCCGAGCTTGTCACGCCGATTGGTGGGGCGGTCGTGCCCCCAAACCCGGTGTTGAGGTCGCTCGAGTTAAAGCCGCCCGTATTGGTGCTACCCGAGTTGCCCCACCCGGTGTTGACATCGCCCGAGTTAAAGCCGCCCGTGTTATTGGAGCCCGAGTTTCCGTTACCCGTGTTTTGGAAGCCGCCGTTTCCGAAGCCCATGTTTTGGGCGCCGGCGTTCCCGAAGCCCAGGTTATTGGAGTTCCCGTTCCAAAAGCCGAGATTGGCGTCGCCGGCATTCCCGAAGCCGGTGTTTTCGAAGCCCCCGTTAAAGAAGCCCGTGTTGAGATTGCCGGCGTTCCCGATGCCGAAGCTATTCGCGCCGGAGTTAAAGAACCCCACGTTTCCGGTACCCGAGTTGAAGAAGCCGATATTCCCGGTGCCGGAATTCCCGAAGCCGATGTTTCCGCTGCCCGAGTTCAGCCCGCCCGCAAAATTCAAGCCCACCTGGTTGTCGCCGGTGAGCCCGAAGCCGATGTCGTGGTTGCCGGTGTTGCCGAAGCCGAAGTCGTTGCTGCCCTGGTTCGCGAAGCCCATGTTGTTATCGCCGCGGTTCCCGAAGCCCACGTTGGAGTTGCCGCGGTTTCCGCCGCCGATGTTGGAGTCGCCGAGGTTTCCGCCGCCGAAGTTGGAGCTGCCCTGGTTTCCGTCCCCGATATTCCCGTTGCCGAAGTTTCCGCCGCCGACGTTGCGGATGCCGAGGTTTCCGAGGCCCAGGTTTTGATTGCCGCGGTTGCCGCTGCCAACGTTGGCGTCGCCGGCGTTTCCGTTGCCGAAGTTCCCGTTGCCGAAGTTTCCGCTGCCCACGTTTTGGCTGCCGTTGTTTCCGTTGCCCAGGTTGGCGTTCCCGCGGTTACCGCCGCCGAAATTTCCGCTACCGGTGTTGCCCAGTAGGTCGGTCATGACAAAGGTGAGCAGAGGTCTCGCGTTGGCCGCCTCCGCGGTGGCATAAGATGCGCCGCCGACATTCAGCAGCTGCACGAACTCCTGATGGAACGTGGCCGCCTGGGCGCTGAGCGCCTGATAGGCCTGGGCGTGCCCGGCAAACAGCGATGCCAACGCCGCGGACACCTCGTCGGCACCGGCGGCCAGCACCCCGGTGGTCGGGGCCGCCGCCGCGGCATTCGCCGCGCTCAACGTCGAACCGATGCCTCGCAAATCCGTCGCCGCCGTCGCCAGCAACTCGGGTACCACCACCACGTGCGACATCGCTATCCCCTCACCAAGTACTCATCGAGCTAGCGGTGCAGACCCAGCGAAATCGCGGTCCCGGCCCGACGTTCGTTTCAATCGAGTCAAGAATGCGAGGCGATCGTCGAACGAACGTCGGTTCCAGCGCGTAGTTACAAAGCGTGAGGGGTCGTATTTGCAGCGCGGTGCGGGGTCGTAGGTTCGCCCGCGGCTACCGAGTGGCTAACGCCTTGGTGCCATGCGCCGGTCCGCAGGGCCCCCGCGGTTTTCTGCCGGTATCGGACACCTGGTGGCTTATATGAGCGAAACTGATCTACGCGTGGATATAGGGTCATGGGACAGGAGTGACCAGGGCGTGCGCACCTTTTTGCCGACGGGAACGGTGACCCTGCTGGTCGCCGATTTCGAGGGCTGGGCGCGGCAGTGGGAGACCCAGCCCCAGGAGTTGACGGCCGCGCTCAACCGGCTCGATCGCGCGCTGCCCAACATCGTCGCGGCCCACGATGGCGTGCTGTCGCTCGAACACGGTGGCACATATTTAGACGGCCAGCCCGATAGGCCCGACAGCTTCCTGGCCGCCTTCGCGCACGCGACCGACGCCGTGGCATGTGCCGTGGCGTTGCAGCAGGCGCCGTTGGCCCCGATCCGGCTGCGCATCGGCGTGCATACCGGCGAGGTGCACCTGGGCGACGCGGGCAACTACATCGGGCCGACCCCCAAGCGGGCAGGTCGGCTGCGCGATCTGGCGCACGGTGGGCAGATGGTGGTGTCGGGCACCGCGTGCAATCTGGTCGCCGATCGGCTACCTGCCGGCGCCTGGCTAACCGAATTGGGCGCCCATCTGCTCGGTGACTCTCCTCGCGCCGAACGGGTGGCGCAGTTGTGCCATCCCGACCTGGACACCGAGTTCCCGCCGCTGCGCGCGGTCGGCAGTATTGTGCCGCGCGGTCTTCCGGTGCAGCTGACGCGGTTCGTCGGCCGCGTCGCGCTGATGAACGACGTGGTCAAGGTGCTGCCGGATAACCGGCTGGTGAGCCTGGTTGGCGCGGGCGGGGTCGGCAAATCTCGGTTGGCGGTGCAGATCGCGGCCCAGGCGGCGGCGGAGTTCAGCGGCGGCGTGTGGTTTGTGGATCTCGCGCCGCATTCCGACCCCGGGTTGTTCCCGGTCGCGGTGATGCGCGCACTCGGCGTGCCCGATCAGCCGGGCCGCGACGCAACGGACACCCTTGCCCAGTTCCTCCTTGACCGTCAGCTGCTGTTGGTGCTGGACAATTGCGAGCACCTGCTCGACGCGTGCGCCACGTTAGCCGTCGCCCTCCTGGGCGCGTGCCCGCAGCTGACGATTCTGGCCACCAGTCGCGAGCCGATCAAGGTGGCGGGCGAGCTGACCTGGCGGGTGGCGCCGCTGTCCCTCGCCGACGAAGCGATCGAGCTCTTCATCGACCGCGCGCGGCTGGCTCGACCCGACTTCGGCATCGCGATTGACGACACCGCCGCCGTGCGCGAAATCTGCGGCCGCCTGGACGGTTTGCCGCTGGGGATCGAGCTGGCGGCCGCGCGCGTGCGGGTGATGTCGCTCGCCGAGATCCTCGACGGCCTGCGGGAACGCTTCCGCCTGCTGACCCACCACGTGCGGACCGGGGTGCGCAGTACCAAGACCCTGGGGGCATCGGTCGACTGGTCTCATGCGCTGCTGAGCGAACCGGAACGCGTGTTGTTTCGCCGGCTGGCGGTTTTCCGTGGCGGATTCGACCTCGATGCCGCGCGGGCCGTCGTCGGCGGCGCCGGCCTGGCGCACCACCAGGTCCTCGATCAGCTCACTCTGCTAGTGGACAAGTCCCTCGTCGTGGCGGAGAGCATGGGTGACCGAACGCGGTACCGGCAGCTGGAGACGGTGCGCCACTACGGGATGGAAAAGCTGCTCGAGTCCGGCGAAACCGACGCGGTTCGCACGCGTCACCGCGATCATTACCGGGCGATGGCGGCCCTGCTGAACGACCCGGCGCGGGCCCTCGACGAGCGCCACATCGAGCGGGTGGAGATCGAGTACGACAATCTGCGGGCGGCGTTCGAATGGAGCCGCGACAACGACGAGATCGAGCCGGCGTTGGCACTCACGTCGTCGCTAAAACCGCTGTGGTTGACGCGGGGCCGCATCCAGGAGGGGCTGGCCTGGTTCGATGCCATTCTTGCCGATCACGATGCCGTTCTTGTCGATCAGGTCGACCAGGCCGACCAGGCCGACATCTCCGCGGTGGTGCGTGGACGCGCGCTCGCCGACAAGGCGTCGCTCGACGCGTCGCGCAGCCTGCACGACAACCTCGACCAGGCACAACAAGCCGTGACGATCGCGCGCGAAGTCGGCGAGCCCGCACTGTTGGCCCGCGCGCTCACCGCTTACGGCGCGATCGCCTCCTACCAAGCCGACGCGGCCCGCCCGTACCTCGACGAGGCGATTGCGATCGCCCGTGCGCTGGGCGACAAGTCGCTGCTGACCGAGGCCCTGACCTGGCAGGCGTACGCCGCGTTCTATTCCGGCGACCCTATTTCCGCTGCCGCGGCCTCCGTGGAAGGACGCGATCTCGCCGACGCGATCGGCGACCAGTTCCGTTCGCGCTCGTGCCGCTGGACGCTCGGCTTGGCGCAGCTGATGAGGGGCGATCTGGGCGACGCCATCGAGCAGTTCCGCGAGGTGAGCGCCGATGCCGACGCCGCACGCGACGTGTTGTTCAGGTGGGGCAGCCGGCTCAGCCTCGGTTTGGCGCTCGCTTTCCACGGCGATACCGGCGCGGCCGTAGCGGTGGCCAACGCATCGCTGGCGGCGGCGGCCGATCTGTGGTGGTACAACGAAGGCTTCAGCTATTCGGTGTTGGCCACCACGGCGGTGGCCGCGGGCGATGTTGCAGCGGCGGCCGAGGCGAGCGAGGCGGCCTGGGAGCGGCTGAGTGCGCAGCGAGAGCTCGGGGCGGCGGCCGCCAACCCGATAGCTGAAATCGCCTTGGCGCGAGGCGATTTGATCGCGGCCGGCCGCTGGGCCGACGAAGAGGTCTCGGCGTCGGCAGGTTGGCACCAGGCCAGGGCACTGGCGACGCGCGCTCGCGTGGCGATGGCCAAGGGCGAGCCGGATCTGGCCGAACGCGACGCGTACGCGGCGCTCGGCCGCGCGGTGAGTCTTCAGGCGTACCTCGCCGTCCCCGATATCCTCGAGTGCCTCGGCGGGCTGGCCGCGGACCACGTCCCCAGTTATCGCGACGCGGCGCGGCTCTTCGGCGCGGCAAACGCACTTCGGCAACGCACAGGCGCCGTTCGATTCAAGGTTTACGATGCCGATTACCAGCGGGCCGTCGCTGGCCTTCGCGACTCCATGGGCGAGCCCGACTTTGACGGCGCATGGGCGGAGGGGGCCGCCATGTCACTCGACGAGGCGATCGCCTACGCGCGGCGCGGTCGCGGGGAACGCAAGCGCCCCACCAGCGGCTGGGCATCGCTCACCCCCACGGAGCGCGACGTGGTTCGGCTCGTCGGCGAAGGGCTGGCCAACAACGAGATAGCCGCCCGGCTATTCGTTTCGCGGCGGACCGTGCAGACCCACCTCACGCACGTGTACGCGAAGCTCGGGATCAACTCGCGCGTGCAGCTAGCCCACGAAGGCACCAGCCACGGCTGAGCCGCTGCACACCTGGCAAAGGCGAATCTACGACCCCCGCAACGCGGAATCTACGTCCTATGACCGACGCTCGGAGCCGCACCACCGGCGCATTCTCAACTCGATTCGAAATGAACGTCGGGCGGGGACCACGACGCGTGGTCCCCCGAGCGCCCGATGACGACCGGGAGGACAGCAATGTCGCATGTGGTAGTGGCCCCCGAGATGCTGGCGGCGGCTTCAGCGGATTTGGAGAGCATCGGGTCGGCGCTGAGCGCGGCGAACGCGGCGGCGGCGGCTCCGACCGTCGGGGTGCTGGCCGCCGGCGCCGATGAGGTGTCGACGGCTCTGGCGTCGCTGTTTGCCGGGCACGCCCGCGCGTTCCAGGCGCTGAGCGCCGAAGCGGCGAACTTTCATCAGCAATTCCTGCAGACAATGAGGGCCGGCGGGCAGTTGTATGCCAGCGCGGAGGCGGCCAACGTCTCCCCGCTGCGGGGCCTGGAAGACGCGATCAACGCGCCGGTCCAGGCGGTTACCGGACGCCCGCTCATCGGCAACGGCACCAACGGCGCCCCGGGGACCGGACAAAACGGGACGGCCGGCGGATGGCTGATCGGCAACGGCGGCGCCGGCGGATCCGGCACCAACGGCGCCAACGGCGGAGCCGGCGGCAACGGCGGGGCCGCCGGGCTGATCGGCAACGGCGGGGCCGGCGGCGCAGGCGGATCCGCCTCGGTCGGCACCGGTGGGACCGGCGGCCACGGCGGGGCCGCCGGGCTGTTCGGCTCCGGCGGGGTCGGCGGGGCCGGCGGGAACTCCGCCGCGGTCGGCGGGGCCGGCGGGGCCGGCGGCAACGCCGGCCTGCTCTTCGGCGCGGCCGGGGCCGGCGGCACCGGAGGCCTCACGGGCAGCGTCACCTTCAACGGCGGGGCCGGGGGCGCCGGCGGGGCCGGCGGGCTGTTCTCCGGCGGCGGGGCCGGCGGGGTCGGCGGAGCCACCGAGGGCGGGACCGGCGGCGCCGGCGGCGCAGGCGGCGCAGGCGGGATATTCGGCCCCGGCGGGTCCGGCGCAGCCGGCGGAGTCAGCGAGGGCGGAACCGGCGGGCTCGGCGGGGTCGGCGGCACAGGCGGGTTGTTGGGTGCCGGCGGTCACGGCGGCAGCGGCGGGCACGGCGCAGTCAGCGGCGGTGCCGGCGGGAACGGCGGTAACGCCGGCTTGCTCAGCATCGGGGAAGCCGGCGGCGCCGGCGGCGCCGGCGGCGAAAGCATCACCCCGGCGACCGGAAACGGCGGGGCCGGCGGGGCCGGCGGCAACGGCGGCATGTTCTTCGGCGAGGGCGGGGCCGGCGGCCACGGCGGGTTCGGCCCCACGAACGGCGGGAAGGGCGGGGCCGGCGGTAACGCCGGCTTCCTTGCCGGTTCCGGCGGCGCGGGCGGCGCCGGCGGCGACGGCGGAAGCACTCTGGGCGGAGCCGGTGGCGCTGGCGGTAGGTCCGGGCTTATCGGGAACGGCGGTAACGGCGGTACCGGGGGTAACGGCCTGGCCGCCGCCGGCAGCACCGGCGGCGCGGGCGGGGCAGGCGGAAACGGCATGCTGATCGGCGACGGCGGTAACGGCGCCAACGGCGGCCTGGGCGCGACGCGGGGCACGACCGGCGCCGGTGGCATCGGCGGCCAGCTGTTGGGTCTGGATGGCGTCAACGCTCCCCCCAGCACCAACCCGATACACGCCCTCCAACAGCAGGCGCTCAACGCGATCAACGCGCCCGTCCAGGCGGCGATCGGCCGCCCGCTGATCGGCAACGGCGCCAACGGGATTGCGGGAACCGGGGGTGCCGGCGGGGACGGCGGGATCTTGTTCGGCAACGGCGGAATCGGCGGGTCCGGCGCGGCAGGCGCCGCTGGCGGGTCCGGCGGGGCCGCCGGATTGATCGGCTCCGGCGGCGCCGGCGGCGCCGGCGGCGCTTCGGCGACCGGTAACGGCGGGGCAGGCGGGGCCGGTGGATCCGGCCTGCTAATCGGCTCCGGCGGAACCGGCGGAGCCGGCGGAAGGACAACGGGCGCCGGCACTACCGGCGGAGCCGGCGGGGTGGGCGGCAACGCCGGCTTCCTCTTCGGCGCCGCAGGGGACGGCGGCACCGGGGGCGTCGCCTTCCCCAGCACCGGCGGTCACGGGGGGGCCGGCGGGAACGGCGGCAACGGCGGGCTGTTGGCCAGGGGCGGATTCGGCGGCGACGGCGCATTCGGCCAAACCAGCGGGGCCGGCGGGAACGGGGGCGCCGGCGGGCTGGTCTCCACCGGCGGGGACGGTGGGGCCGGCGGGTTCAGCAACCTCAACGGCAGCAGCGGAGCCGGCGGGGCCGGCGGCAACGGCGGGCTGTTCGGCGCCGGCGGCAACGGCGGCACCGGCGGATTCGGCCAGACCACCGCCGGCACCGGCGGGCACGGCGGCAACGCCGGCCTGCTGAGCCTCGGCGCCGCCGGCGGGGCCGGCGGCGGCGGCGGGAACAATGCCGGCGGCGGCACCGGCGGCGGGGGCGGCACCGGCGGCACCGGCGGCTTCCTCTTCGGCGAAGGAGGGGCTGGCGGCGCCGGTGGCGGCGGCGGGTCCAGCGGCGGGGCCGGCGGCACCGGCGGCAACGCCGGCATGCTCATCGGCTCCGGCGGCACCGGCGGCGCCGGCGGAAATGCGGACATCAGCGCGCTGACCAGGGGTGGCGCCGGCGGGGCCGGCGGCAAGGCAGGTCTGATCGGCGACGGCGGCGACGGCGGCGCCGGCGGGCTCGGTAATGGCAACACCGGAGGCAACGGCGGCAACGGCGGCAACGCCGTCGTGCTCGGCGACGGCGGAAACGGCGGCAACGGCGGGACCGGTACGCCGCCCGGTACGCCTGGCACCGGCGGCACCGGCGGGCTGCTCGGCCAGGACGGGTTGACCGGGTTGAGCTAGCCGCCCGCACCGGGCCGCTATCCGGCCCGCGACGCAGGCAGTCGGTAGCGGATCAGCAACTGCGCGAACCCATCGGCGAGGCCCAGCCCCACCGAGAGCAGCGATCTGGCGCAACCGGCTCACGACTGGCCTTCGCCTCGCTGGATCGCGGCCACATCGAACCAGCCGCTCCGCCACTGGCCGGACTTCAACGAGTACGTCGCCTCGAACAGCGGGCCGTCTGTCTCGATGACCCGCGCGGCGCGTACGTACCCGCCGTGGTCGCGCACCACCACCTCACTCCCAGGTTTTGGCGGCGCCGGCAACGAGTTCGGAGCGAGCTCGACGTAGCGCGGATCGAGGTTCTTCTCGACAACTGCGTTGCGGTCGTCGCGGCCGCCGATCATGCGTACCTTCACGGTCACCTTGTTCACCTTCACCACCTGCCCGACCCGGGCACCGTGCCAGGTCGTCACGAACTGCCCCACCGTCAGGCGCAGGTCCCGAAGCTTGGTTTCCGTGCCGAAGGAGCCACGGCGCCGTTTGTTGCAGCCGCTGCCGGCCGGCGCCGAAATATTTGAAAATTCACTGAATCGATTTCCTGCAAATCGAATCCGATGCGCGCAGTCTGTTTGTTGGGTGGCTTCGCAGTTTTCGGGGACTGTCTTGAAGGTTCGTGTCGCCCTGGGGGGATTGGAGCCCAGGATGTCGTCTTTCTTGATCACAGCACCTGCGGCGTTGGCTTCGGCGGCGGAGGATTTGAGTGGCATCGGGGGGGCGATCAAGGAAGCCATGGCGGCGGCGGCGCCGTCGACGACCGGGGTCGTGCCCCCGGCCCTGGATGACGTGTCGGCGGCAATCACGAGGTTGTTCGCCATCTATGGGCAGGATTTTCAGTCGTTGAGTGCGCAGTCGGCGTCGCTTCATGCCCGGTTTGTGCAGGCGTTGTCCTCGGCTGGGAGCGTGTATGCGGCCGCTGAGGCGGCCAATGCTTTTTCCCCGGGGCAGCTGCAGAGCCTGGAGCAGGACCTGTCGGTGCTGGCGTTCTTTTCCCCGGTGCAGGGGTTGACGGGGCGTCCGTTGTTCGGCAACGGCGCTAACGGCGCGGCGGGCACCGGGGCGCCCGGCGGGGCTGGCGGCTGGATTATCGGCAACGGTGGCGACGGTGGATCGGGCACTCCGGGGGTGGGCGGCGGCTCCGGCGGGACCGGTGGGGCCGGCGGCACCTCGGGCGTGATCGGGCACGGCGGTAACGGCGGGGCCGGCGGGGCGGGCGGGCCCGCCGGCGGGACCGGGGGCAATGGTGGGGCCGGCGGGTCGGCGGGGCTGTGGGGCGCTGGCGGTACCGGTGGCGCCGGCGGGGGCGGCCTGGCCGGGGCTGGCGGTAACGGTGGAACCGGTGGGGCCAGTGGGCTGATCGGCGGTGCCGGCGGTGTGGGTGGCGCCGGCGGCAACGGCGCGGCCGGCGCCATTGCCGGCCAAAACGGCGAGGCCGGGGGTAACGGCGGGGCCGGGGGCACCAACAGCCAGCTCTTTTCGGTGAGCGGCCACGGCGGGGCCGGCGGGGTCGGCGGTACCGGCGGGGCTGGCGCGGCAGGGACGCCCGGTATCGCGGGTGGTGGGCTTGGGTCCAACGGCGGCGGCGGCGCTAACGGCGGGGCCGGCGGGGCCGGCGGGACCGGTGGGGCCAATCAAACGTTGTTCGGCGGCGTCGCCGGTAACGGCGGGGTCGGTGGGGCCGGTGGCGTGGGCGGCAGCGGCGGGGCCGGCGCCAGCGGCGTGGGCTCTGGCGTGGCCGGTGGCGACGGCGGCGACGGCGGAGTCGGCGGGGACGCCGGGGCCGGTGGGGCCGCTGGTGCGGCGGCGTCTGTGTTGCTCGGCAACGCCGGTGTGGCGGGTAATGCGGGCACCGGCGGCACCGGTGGCACCGGCGGCACCGGCGGCGACGGTGATGTCGGCCCGGCCGGTAAGACCGGCTTCACCGGCGGCACCGGCGGTAACGGCGGCCAGGGCGGTGCCGGCGGCGCCACCGGCATCGGCGGCACCGGCGGCACCGGCGGCACCGGCGGCACCGGCGGAGACGGCGGCGCCGACATCGGCGCCGGCGGGGCCACCGCCCCGGACGGCGGCACCGGCGGCGACCGGCGGCACCGGCGGCGATGCCGGCACCGGCGGCAGCGCGGGCACCGGCGGTGCCGGTGGCACCGGTGGTGACGGCGGCCACGGCACCACCGGCAACGACACCGCCGCCAAGGGGCTCAGCGGCGACAACGGCGGCGACGGCGGCCAGGGCGGCCAGGGTGGCGCCGGCGGCAACTCGGGCATCGGCGGCGACAACGGCGCCGGCGGCAACGGCGGCGACGGCGGCGACGCGGGCGCCGGCGGCAACTCCACCAATTTCCAGGGCGGCGGCGCCGGCACCAGTAGCAACGGCGGCGACGGCGGCGACGGCGGCGACGGCGGTGCCGCCGGCACGGCCGGCACCGGCGGCACCACCCTCCCCGGCGGCGGCCAGGGTGGCACCGGCGGCAACGGCGGCACCGGCGGCAGCTCATACGCCGGCGTCGGCGGCGCCTCCGACGCCAACGGCGGCACCGGCGGCAACGGCGGCACCGGCGGCGCCGGCGCCATCGGCGGAAATGGCGGCAACGGCGGCGATGGCGGCGCTTTTGCCGGCCAGAGCAACACGTTCGCCCGCGGCGGCGACGGCGGCAACGGCACCAATGGGCCCGGCGGAGCGGGCGGATCCGGCGGTTACGCCGGCATCAGCGGTGCCGACAGTGACGGCGCCACCGGCGGCGCCGGCGGCAACGGAGGAACCGGCACCGGCACCGACGGGACCGGCGGCGCCGGCGGCAACGGCGGCGGCGGTGGCGGCAGCGCCACCACCGGCGGCATCGGTGGGGTCGGCGGTACCGGCGGCAACGGCGACCAGGGCGGCGGGGACGGCGGCTTCGGCGGCAGCGGCGGCAGCGGCAGCGACTCGGGCTCACTGATGTTCCCCAGCAACGGCGGCAACGGCGCCGAGGGCGGCAAGGGCGGCGACGGCGTCAATGGGCCCGGCGGCAACGGCGGCAGCGGCGGCGGCGGCGGCTTCGGCTATGCGGGCGGCAACGGCGGCGATGGCGCCGGCGGCGGCGACGGCGGCAGCGGCGCCGGCGGACCTGGCGGCACAGGCCAGCCTGGCACCGCGCACACCGGTGAGGATCCCGGCAGCGGCGGTGACGGCGGCTCCGGCGGGCCGGCGTAACAGCACATTGGGACGCGCCCTCTCCGATGGCGCAGCCGTTGCCCGAGGTACCGGGTCGGATGCTGCAGCGAAGTTGGTCAGCGATGACGATGAGGCTGATGAGGAAGCACGCGCTGGTGGGCCTGCGCAATCGCGTGCAGCAGGCCCGCGCTGAAGCCCCTCACGATTGAGCGTGCACCGATTACTTGGCCTGGGTGACCGGCGGCCGGTAGAAGATCAGCAGCTGGCCGATCGCACCGGCGAGGCCCAGCCCCACCGAGATCAGCAAACCCGGCCAGCCGGGGAGCCAAAGTTTGTCCCCGAAGATCAGGTAATCGAGGCTGAGCCGGCCCGGACCCACGGTGGCCACGGCGACGGCACTCAGCGCTAGGACCAGGTTGTACTCCCAGCCTTCCTTGACGATGAAAAAGCCGTTGGGGCGGTGCACGGTCCAGGCCGCGACCAGCATCAGAGACACAAAGCCCGCCGCCGGGATCGGCGTCAGCAGCCCGGCCGCCAGACCCAGCCCGGCGGTCATCTCGGTGGTGGCGGCGATAGTGGCGTGAAACTTTCCCGGCTTCATGCCGATGCTTTCGAACCATCGCGCCGTTCCCGGTATCCGGCCCCCGCCGAAGAACTTGTTGTAGCCGTGCGCGGCCAATGTCAAGCCCAGCACCAGCCGCAGGATCAGCAACCCCACGTCGGAGGCAGTTACAGAGGCAGTCATAAGTGCAAACCTAGATCATCGCGCCCCAGATCATCAGGGGTCATGCAGGAGCGGCGAGCCGCTGACCCGGGTCATCAATGTGGGAACATAGCTGGCGTTCTGCGCGTCCGCGGAGAAAAGTTGCTGAGCCACCAAGGGGGTGCACCACGACTCGCATCGCACGAGGCAACGGCGTCCCCAAGAACACCGTGGTGTTGCTGGACGGCGATGCGAATCAGCCGCGAGACATCCTGGGCAACAAGGGCCATTGCATCGACGCGATGCGCCGGCACAATTTGCCGGTTCCGCCGGCGTTCTGTATCACCACCGAGGTGGGCGTCCGCTTTCTCGCCGAACCCGGGCCGGCGATCGACGCGATCTGGGACGACGTGCTGGAGCGGATCAGCTGGCTGGAGGCAGAAACCGCCCGCACGTTCGGGCGGGGACCGCACCCGCTGCTGGTCAGCGTGCGCTCGGGAGCCATCCAGTCGATGCCCGGCATGATGGACACCATCCTGGACCTGGGTTGCAGCGATGCCGTCGAACAGGCGTTGGCCACGTGGATCGGGCCCGGCTTCGCCGGCGACACCCGTCGCCGGTTCACCGCCATGTATCGGCGGATCGTGGGTGGGTCGGGATCCGTCCCGGCCGATCCGTACGCGCAGTTGCGCGCGGGCATCGCGGCCGTGTTCGCCTCGTGGAATTCGCCTCGCGCGGTTGCCTACCGCGCCCATTACGGCCTCGACGATCAGGCCGGTACCGCCGTCGTGGTGCAGGCCATGGTGTTCGGCAACCACGGCGCCAACTCCGGGGCCGGAGCGCTGTTTTCCCGCAACCCGATAACCGGCGCGAACGAACCGTTCGGCGAATGGCTGCCCGGTGGCCAAGGCGACGACGTGGTGTCGGGATTGGTTGACGTCGAACCGATTACGGTCCTGCGCGAAGCGCAGCCGGCGCTCTACGGCGAGTTGATTGCCGCCGCCCGCCGCCTGGAGCGCCTCGGGTCGGACGTGCAAGAGATCGAGTTCACCGTCGAGGACGGCAGGTTGTGGCTGCTGCAAACCCGGGCGGCCGAGCGGTCGGCGCAGGCGGCCGTGCGACTGGCACTGCAACTGCGACACGAAGAGCTGATCGACGACGCCGAGATGCTGCGCCGGGTGACCCCGGCGCACGTCGAGACCCTGCTGCTGCCGGCGTTGCAGCCGGAAACACGTTTGGCCGCACCACTTTTGGCCAAGGGTTTGCCGGCGTGCCCGGGTGTGGTGTCGGGCAAGGCGTACACCGACGTGGATGAGGCGCTGGACGCCGCCGATGAGGGCGAGCGGGTCATCCTGGTGCGCGACCACACCCGGCCCGAAGACGTCCTGGGCATGTTGGCCGCGCGGGGCATCGTCACCGAGGTCGGCGGCGCCACCAGCCATGCGGCGGTGGTCAGCCGCGAACTCGGCCGGGTGGGCGTGGTGGGCTGCGGCCAAGGAGTCGCCGCGGCGCTGGCCGGCAAGCAGGTCACGGTCGACGGCTACGAAGGCGAAGTGCGCGAAGGCAATCTGGCGCTCTCGGCGTGGTCGGAGGACGATACGCCGGAGCTGCGCGAGCTGGCCGACGCCGCACGGCGGATCAGCCCGTTGCGGGCGCATGCCACCGGTGACTACCCCAGACTGGATGACCCGTCCGAGCCCGAGGTGCGCGCCGCCATGAGCGCCGGGCGCACCGACGTGGTTGCAACGAACCCGCTGATCGTCATGATGACCGCGCTGCGGCTGGCCGGCTCGATCGATTTGCGAGCGGCCAAGTGACCGAACTGACTGTGCTGCAAGCGGTCCGGCTGAAGGGACGGGTGCGCCCCGCCGACCTGGCAGCGACCCTGCACGAAGACCCCGCGGACGTCACCGAGACCGTAGCGCAGTTGAGCGCCTCCGGCCTGCTCGTCGAGGGCGCGACGTTGCGAATCAACCCCGATGGCCGCGCCAGGCTGAACGCGCTGCTCGCCGAGGAGCGCAAGGCAATCGACTCGGCGGCGATGGCCGTCGTCTACGACGACTTCCGGTCCGTTAACCGCGATTTCAAGACGCTGGCCACCGACTGGCAGCTCAAAGGCGGCAAGCCCAACAGCCATGACGACTCCGAATACGACGCGGCGGTCCTGGCCCGCCTCGAAGCCTTACACAAACGGGTGGTGCCGATTATCACCGCGGCCGCCGGGCAACTACCGCGGCTCAACGCCTACCTGGCGAAACTGCGCGCAGCACTGGACAAAGTCAAGGCCGGCGAGATTGCCTGGCTGACCAGGCCGCTCATCGACTCCTACCACACCGTGTGGTTCGAGCTGCACGAGGAGCTGATCCTGGCCACCGGCCGAACTCGGGAGGAAGCCGCGAAATCCGGTGAGGCGCAGTAGGTCACAGTAGGTCACGGCTACAGCGCGGCGTCCAGCAGCTGCAGATAGGCGTCCATGTCGCCCACTGCCGACTCCGCCGCATGGACGCTGATCGCGACGGTGTCGCCGATGCCGTGCACCCCGTGGGTCAGACCCATCGACGGCGACAGTGACGGATATCCGGCCGTCAGCACCACCGGGGCATCCCCGAAGCTCAGGTCGGCTGCGCCGCGGTGCACGCTGGACACCACGGTGTTGCCGCCCACCTGCGCCGACCGGGCGTCGGGGTCGAACAAGGAGACGCCCCAACGCAGCAGCGGCGCGGGTGTCGCGGCGAACGCCCGGTCGCTTGACTGGACAGCCGGATGTTCGACGCGGCGGCGGCCGTTGGCCAGGTCGGTCGCGATCCGCGCGATCCGGTCCTCGTGGCCAAGCTGTGGGTACAGCCCGACCACGACGTTGTTGAAGTGGTTATGCCCTTGCGGTACACCGGGTTTGGCCACTGGAACCTCGGCCCCCAGCGAATCGACCGGCCCGCCAAGCAGGTTGGACAGCGCCGTGGACACCGCGGCCAGCACGGCGACAGTGACGGTGGGACCGCGCAGTTGCGAGCGGTGCCGCACCAGGGTGCGCACCGCGCGGCCGCCGTGACACGTGTTGGTCATCAGCCGCGGCCGTGGCCCCAGTCCCGGTACCAGCAGCCCCGCTTGGGTGTCACGGACCAGCTGGCGGTGGGCGCGGGCCGCGGTAACGGCTCGCCACACCAGACAGCCCAGCGGCGGCCCTTGTAACCGATGCACCTCGGGCACCGGGGCCGCCCGGCCGAAAAGCCAGGCCGCCATCGCCGCACCCCGAATGCCGTCTGCCAGCGCATGCGGGGCCTGCATGACCGCGACTGCGCCCGCGCCCGTGACGCCCGGAATGTCGAGCACCGGCGTGAAAACATGCAGGCGCCAGGGCATCCGGCGAATATCCAGCTGGTCGCGGCCCAGACCGGCCACCGCCGCCAGACAGGCCTGCCAGCTGTGATCGGCCAGCTCGTGGCGGACCACCTGGTCGGGCCCGAGCGGGGCGGGCACCCACCGCGGGTAGGCAATACTGCGGCCCTCCTGGAGCCGCATCGTCAGTTCGGGGCAGCTGCGGGCCCGACGGCAGACCCGCTCGATCGCGCCCCCCAGATCTGAAGGCTCGCCGTCGAATGCGTACAGCAGGAACTCGTCGTTGGGGACTTTGGCCGACATCCAGTAGAACTGCGCATCGACGGCCGCCATCCGGTGGACCGACACCGCCCCCCTCAGCCGGGCGAGTCAGGTAAGCCGGGTGAGCCGATGAACGCCAGCACCAGGTCGGCGACTTTGTCCGGCAGTTCGAGCTGCAGGAAATGCCCGGCGTGTTCGACGATGGCCACCTCGCTGCCAACCGGCAACACCTTTTCCACCCAGTACGCGAAAGCCGGTGACATGCAGCCGTCGTCGCGGCCATGCAGGTACAGGCTCGGCAGCAACGGAGGCTTGGTGTACAGCCGGTTCAACGCGGCATAGCGCGCGGGCGGTCGGGTGTTGCGGATGGTGGCCCGGTACGGTCCGAGCGCCGCACGCCAGCTCTCGGGTGTTCCAATCGCGGCGTCGACATGGCGCAGATCTTCGTGGGCGCCGCGATAGCCCGGCGACCACCGCCGCCACAGCAGCGGCAGTATCCAGGGCGCGGACCGCTCGGGCAGACCCGGCAATTGAAAGTACATGATGTACCAACTGCGCAGCAGCTGGCGCGCTAAGTGACCGGCCAGCCGGCCGCGGTCGGCCACCCGGCCGGGCGGACGGAACGCCGCCGAGGGCGGAACCGACATGATCACCGCCTTGGTGAACGGGCCGTCGGGCATCGCGGCCAGGCCGCTGGCGGCGATCGCACCCCAGTCGTGACCGATCACCACATCGTGGTCGGTGCCGCCCGCAGCCGAGCGCACCCGCAGGGCGTCGTCCATCAGTGCACCGATGTGGTAGGCGCCGTCGGTCGGAATCGACGACGGCGCGTACCCGCGCATAAACGGCGCAACGACCCGCCAGCCCGACTCGGCCAGCCGGGGCGCCACCTTGCGCCACCCATAGGCGGTGTCGGGGAAACCGTGCAGACACAACGCGATCGGGGCGTCGGCCGGTCCCCAGGTCAGGGCCTTCAGATCGCCAACGGGGCCCGGCACGTCGATCCAGCGCGGCTCGGTCATTGCCGGATACCTCCCGTTGCCAGTGAGTCATCTTTGGTGCCGATGGGCACACGCGCCCGCACCGACCAACGTAACGCGGCCCGATAACCTCGGGCCAACCCGTTAACGTCTAGGTATGACGACCTCGGCGCAGGCTCGCCGCTGGGCCAAGACCGACGCCACCCAGCGGCGGATCCTCGACGCAGCCACCGAGGTGTTCGCGACCAGGGGCTTCACCGCGGCGACGATGGCAGACGTGGTGGCCGGCTCCGGCGCCAGCGTCGGCAGCATCTACCACCACTTCGGCGGCAAGAGCGAGCTGTTCCTGGCGATCTTCGAGCAAATGGCCGACGCCGTCGACCGCCGCATCGAGATGGCGATGGACCAATCCCGTGAGCATGCCGGCGACTCCGGACCAGAACGGATCGACCGGCGGCGCATCTTCGAGCTGCACGTGCGGGCCTACCTCGAGGCGATGTGGGATAACCGGCGCCTGGCCGGGGTGCTGACGTCCGGGGACGCGCCGGCTGGGTTCGACGTCGCTCGTCGCGACCGCATGCAGGCCGCCTTCCGCAGTTGGATGGCGGTGCTGGAGCTGGACAAGTCGCTTCGCGGACAACTGCTGAGCCGCATTCTGGTGGCCACCATGGCGGAATCGTCGCTGATGGTCGCGGGATGCGAGAACGCCGACGACGTGCCGCCGATCATCGACGCGACGATCGAATGGATCGACCGGCTGATCCAGTGACGACGCATACCTCGGCGATCCGCAGTTTGCAGCTACGCATTCTCCCTGAAGTTGGCGTTGACCCACTTGATGACGTCATGCACCGTCTCGACCGGTACATCGGGGTCTGTGAGGCGCATCTGCAGGTGACTTTCGAGCGTGGCGACGAGTTCCATTTTGCGCGGTGAGTCGTAGGCAAGGTCGTCAACGAGGTGCGAGTCGCGTGTTACCGGTGCCATACGGTCAGGCGCCAACCCGGCAACAACGGACAGAATTGACTGATCGAATGAGTTCACAGCGAATTGACCTTTCCGATGGTTTCTTTTGCCGCGAGATGGCGGATCTTGCCCGAGGGTGTCTTGGGTATCGACCCCCTGCCGACCAACACGACGTCAGGGCTCAAGCCCGTGGCACTTAACACCCTGCGGGCAATCTGTCGGCGTATTTCCCGGCTGATGTCGCTCGGATAGTCCTGGACCGTTTCGGCGACGATCCTGATCTCCTCGCGTCGGTCCGGTTGCGTGATTCCAAAGGCGGCAACGGCTCCGCGTCTCACCCCGTCGACTGCCTCAGCCAGGCGCTCGATGTTGGCTGGGAAGATGTTCCGGCCTGCGACGATGATGACATCCTTCCGCCGACCACACACGACGATTTCACCGTCGTCGGTAAGGTAGCCGAGGTCGCCGGTGTAAAGCCATCCGTCCCCGTCGACAGCGGCAACCTCGCCGTCCGGGGTGAGGTAGTGACGGGCCACCACATCGCCGCGGATGACGATCTCGCCGACGTGACGCGCCGGCAAAGTACGCTGCTCCTTACTGGCGATCCGGACCTCAATCCCGGGCAGCGGACGACCCAGGACCACGAGATCTTTCCTGGGTGCCTCGGCGACGCTCGTTGTCACTGCGCGGCCACGCTTTTCGAGTTCCTCAGCGCACACCATCTCGACCGTGAGCGGTTGGTCGGCGCGCGAGAACGAGACCGCCAGTGTCGCTTCAGCAAGGCCGTATGCCGCGATAACCGCCGAATCCGGCATCCCGAAGCGGGCGGCTTGCCGTGCGAACTCTTGCATGGTGGCCGGATCGACAGGCTCTGCACCGCAAATGACAAATCGCAACGCAGTGAGGTCGTAGGTCCCGTCGCCTACCGCCTTGAGTCTGCGTTGCACGATCGAATACGCAAAGTTGGGTGCCGAGGTTGTGGTGACCCGCTGCTCGCTCAGGATCCGGATCCAATTCAGCGGCGACTTGATGAACTCTGTCGGCGGGACGTACACGGCGCTGATGCCGTGATGCATCGGCGTCAGTAGATAACCGACCAGGCCCATGTCGTGTGAGAGCGGCAGCCAGCTCATCATGACGTCGACGGCGGGGTCGGTGTCCGACGCAACCACCATGGCCACGATGTCGGCGCGCAGGTTGCGGTGGGTAATTGCCACCCCCTTGGGGTGGCCGGTCGATCCGGACGTGAGCTGGTAGAGCGCGACGTCGTCCTCGTCCGTCGGCACCGCTATGGCGTCGAGGCCAGGCCACGTCTCGGGAATTTCGATCACCCGGTATCCGGAGGCCCGCAGCGCTTCCGCGACCGTGAAGAACGGCTGGCCGACAACGACGCAGCGCGCGCCGAGCATGGTCAGCACGCCCAATGTGCCCGCGTGCCACTCGGCGAGATCGGTTTGTGGTGTCGGCTGCTGGAGCATCGTCATTGCCGCGCCCGTCTGCCAAATGCCCTGCACGACGGGTGCGACGTCCTCGGGGTTGGCGGCAAGCACGCCCACCCTGCTGCCGCGCATGACGCCTTCCGCGGCCAGCTGGCCGGCGACTCTGGTTGCCGTCCGGTGAATGTCGCGCCAGCTCGCGAAGCGCAACGCTCCGGCAGTACCGAAGTGCAGACCAAACGGGGAATTCGCGGCCGCATCGGCGATACCGTCGGTGAGCCTACTCATGTCCTTGCGATGTCCTGTCTTGACGAGCCGGGGAAAGACCGTTGAGCAGTACTACCTCTATTCGGTGTGTGGTGAGTCGTTTCGAGCCCGGCGCACGGCAGAGGCAATCACGTCGACCGCTCGCTCGATTTGCGCGGGTGAGTGGGTGGCCGAAACGCTGCATCGCATCATGGCCTGGTTCTCACCGACTGCGGGTGCAATTGCCAACGCGCAAAAGACGCCGTCGTCGAAGGCGTAATTCCACGCCGCGATCGCATCGCGGTCTAGCCCGATCCACACGGAGACGTGCGGGGCCACGGCGTGCGAGCCGTCGGCCCGCACGATTTCGCCCCCCACTTGCAGTCCGTGAGCGGCTAAGCCGTCGCGCAATGCGCGGGCGTTGGCCAGGACCGCGGCAGCGCGCTGCTCTCCTTCGGCGCCGCGAATGATGCCGATCGCGGCGATGGTCGCGGCGATCGCCGCGGGTGCCGCCGTCGCGGTGAAAATGTGCGAATGAGAATGGCACTTGAGCAGATCAATCAGGTCTTGCGAGCCAACGACGTACCCGCCGGTCGATGCGAGCGCTTTTGACATGGCGCCCATCACCACGTCGACGTCCCCGGCGCACCCGAACTCTGCTGCGATTCCGGTTCGTTGCGGGCCGAAGATGCCGACGCTGTGCGCCTCGTCGACAAGGATGCCCACGTTGTGTTTATTCGCCAGCTCCGTGATCCCCGCCAGCGGCGCCACATCGCCCTGCATCGAATACAGCCCGTCGATCGCGATCAACTTGGTGCCGCCCCGGTCGGCGGCGCGGACAAGATTGCGTTCCAGTGCTCCCAGGTCGTTGTGGGCGAAGAACCGCGAACTAGCACCTGACAGCCGGATGCCGGCGTGGATCGATGCGTGCACTTCGCTGTCGGGAAAAGCGAGATCAATGGCACCCAAAAGGGTCGTTATGATGCCGACGCTGGCCAGGAAGCCGCTGTTATAAACCAGTGCTGCCTCGCTCCCATACCAGTCGGCGAACATTTCTTCGAGGTCGGTCTTGACCTTCAACGTGCCGCAGAACGGAGGGGCGCTTCCGCACGACGCTCCGTACAAATCCGTCGCCCGATTGGCCGCCTCGACTATGCGGGCATCGCCGCCCAGGCCCAGTGAGTTGTTCGACCCGAGCATGATCCGCGATCTTCCGTCGATGACCGAGGTCGGCCCCGGCGCGGATTCCATGCTCCTGAAGAATGGCAGCTGATTGTGAGCGGCGTAGTGCCGCATGATGGCCAGCCGGCGATCCTGTTGTGCCCGCGCGGGGATGTTCAGCCTCGACGTCTTCAACACGCGTTCATTAGACACTGTGCCTAGTCCCCGAGGGAAGCCGTCCGTCGGTACCGGTTCGACTGAATCGAGCGGCCCGATCCCACTGTGCCCGATCCCCTTGGGCGAATTTTTCTCACTGACATCATGGACCATTCGAAATCGCGGTAGGTTCTGCGCATCTCACGCGTTGCGCTCGGACAATACTGATTGGGGCGTTCAATGATCGGCGTTATCAAACGCATCTGGATACCGATCGTCATGGTCCTCGTTGTGGCCGTCGGGGCCGTTACCGTCACGCGACTGCACGGGGTTTTCGGGTCACATCACCGTGTTACAGACGCCGGCAACGCCGACGCGATCATCGAATTCAACCCGAAGCAGGTTCTCTACGAGGTCTTGGGTCCGACCGGGATGACAGCCACCATCAACTACCTGGATGCCGATGCTCAGCCGCAAGAGGTCGATGATGCGACGCTACCCTGGTCGCTCGCCATAGTGACCACGGTGACAACGGTGGTAGCCAATGTGGTGGCGCAGGGCGACAGTGACACCCTCGGTTGTCGCATCACCGTCAACGGCGTGGTCCGCGATGAGCGGACGTTGCAAGCTCATCACGTTCAGACCAGCTGCCTAGTGAAATCCGCGTGAGCACCCGACATTCCACCGGGCACCTGTTTATCGTCGCCCGGACGATCCGGCTGCTGTCATTACCGGTCATTCTGTTCTGGGTGGCCCTGACCGTCGTCGTGAACATCGCGGCGCCGCAGTTGCAAGAGGTCGCCAAGACGGAGTCGGTGTCGTTAAGTCCCGACGATGCTCCGTCGATGATCGCCATGAAGCGCATCGGCAAAGACTTTCGGCAATTCAATTCCGACACCACGGCAATGGTGGTGCTCGAGGGCCGAGACAAGCTGGGCGATGACGCACACCGGTTCTACGACAGACTGATCGACAAGCTGTCGCAAGACAGGGCGCACATCGAACACATCGACAACTTCTGGGGCGATCGGCTGACCGCGGCGGGCTCGCAGAGCGTTGACGGCAAAGCCGCCTATGTCGAGCTCAACCTCGTTGGTGATATGGGCGGTTCGCTGGCCAGGGAGTCTGTCACCGCCGTCCGACGAATCGTGGACAGCGAAGCGCCGCCGCCGGGGATCAAGGCCTACGTGACCGGTCCGGGCCCGCTCTCCACCGATCTGGATGAATATGGCGACCGTAGCCTGCAGAAGATCACCGGCGTCACCATCGCGGTAATCGCGGTCATGCTGCTACTGGCCTTCCGCTCAATTTCGACCGTCGTGCTAATACTGCTCACGGTCGGGATCGAGCTGTTTGCCGTCAGCGGCGTCATCGCAGTCCTTGCCATAAACAATGTCTTTAGCCTTACCACCTTCGCCATCAGTGTCCTTGTGCCGGTGACGATTGCGGCCGCTACCGACTACATGATCTTCTTTGTCGGCCGCTATCAGGAGGCGCGCGCAGCGGGCCAGGACCGAGAAGCCGCCTACTACAGCATGTTTCGTGGAACTGCCCATGTGGTCCTGGGATCGGGCCTGACCGTCGCCGGGGCGCTCTACTGTCTGAGCTTTGCCAGGCTTCCGTACTTCCAAAGCCTCGGAGCGCCCTGCTCGATCGGTTTGCTGCTGGTGGTTCTGGCCTCTCTTGCCCTCGCGCCCGCAGTCGTCAACGTCGCCGGCCGATTCGGGGCATTCGACCCCAGCCGAAAAACAAGGACCCGATATTGGCGCCGGGTCGGCACCGTCGTCGTCCGGTGGCCCGGCCCGGTGCTGGTCGCGACGGTGCTGATATCGATAGTGGGGCTGCTCGCCTTGCCGAAATATCAGACCAACTACAACGACCGCTACTACATCCCCGACAGGACACCGTCCAGCATCGGTTACCACGCGTCGGACCGTCATTTCCCACAGGCACGCATGGAACCAGAAGTACTGATGATCGAGGCCGATCACGATCTGCGCAACCCGACCGACATGCTGATCCTGGACAGGATCGCCAGAGGCGTCTTTCACCTACCCGGTGTCGCGCGAGTGCAAAGCATAACCAGGCCGTTGGGCGGTCCGATCGACCACGCCTCCATCCCATTTCAGCTCAGCATGCAAAGCGCCATGACGCTCGAAAATGTCAAGGATCTCAAGGACCGCGTGGCCGACATGGCGAAGTTGACCGATGCGCTGCAACGCATGATCGAGATCACCCAGCGCGAGGAACAGCTGCAGCGACAGCTGGCCGACGTCACTCACGACATGAATGCCCACACCAAGCAGATGCAGGCCACCGCCAGCGAATTACGGGACAACCTCGCTGATTTCGACGACGTCTGGCGGCCCATCCGGAGCTACTTCTACTGGGAACGCCACTGTTCCGACATTCCGGCGTGCTCGTCGCTGCGATCTCTCTACGACGCATTGGATGGTGTTGACACGCTCACCGAGGAGCTCGGCAACTTCGCGCACAGCCTTGACCAATTCGACACGCTCCAGCCGCAACTCCTCGCCCAATTGCCTCCGATGATCGCGACGATGCAGATCATCAAGGGCCTTGCCCAAACATTGACAAGCTCCTTTTCGGGCATGGTCACGCAAATGGAGAACATGGCACGAAACGGAACCGCCATGGGGCACGCGTTCGACGCTGCCAAGAATGACGATTCGTTCTACCTTCCGCCAGAAGCCTTTGAAAACCCAGACTTTCAGCGGGGTCTGAAACTTTTCCTGTCACCCGATGGCAGCGCGGCCCGGCTCGTCATCACCCACAAAGGCGATCCCGCTACTGCCGAAGGCATTTCACACATCGACCCGATCATGCAGGCCGCCACCGAGGCCGTAAAGGGAACTCCCTTGGCCACCGCGAATTTCTACCTGGCCGGCACCGCGTCCACCTACAAGGACATTCATGACGGCTCCGGCTACGACCTGCTGATCGTCGTCGTCGCGTCGCTGTGCCTGATCTTCGTCATCATGCTGGCCATCACCAGAAGTGTGGTGGCCGCCGCGGTCATCGTGGGGACGGTCACCCTGTCGTTGGGCTCGTCCTGCGGGCTATCCGTCCTGATCTGGCAACACATCCTGCATCTGCCACTCAACTGGTTCGTGCTCGCGATGGCCGTCATCGTCATGTTGGCCGTCGGATCGGATTACAACCTGCTTTTAGTCGCCCGATTCCAGGAAGAAATCGGAGCAGGGATCAAAACCGGCATCATCCGATCCATGGCCAGCACCGGCCGCGTCGTAACCGTCGCCGGTCTCGTGTTTGCCATCACCATGGGCTCAATGGTGACCAGCGATCTGCGCGTCATCGGCCAAACCGGCACCACGATAATGATCGGACTGCTATCCGACATCCTCATCGTCCGGTCCTTCATGACGCCCGCCATCGCAACGCTGCTGGGCCGCTGGTTTTGGTGGCCGCGGCGGGTGCCGACGCCTCCACTGTGAACTACCCGACGCCGCATCGGCGTGTCGCGTCGCGCAGTTCACACTCGACAAGCTCCGCTTGCTCGCCGGCTTATCGAGTGAACTCGAGCGCGGCCTGCTCGAGCTTGGCGATGACGATCTTGCGCATGCCGAGCATCGCCTGGGTGGCCGCCGCCGCGCGGGCGGGATCCGGATCGCCGAGCAGCTCGTACAGCCGCTCGGGGACAATCTGCCAACTCAGGCCGAAGCGGTCGTTGCACCAGCCGCATTGCGATTCCTCGCCGCCGTCGGTGAGCCGGTCCCAGTAGTAGTCGACTTCCTCCTGGTCCGTGCAGTTGACCGTGAAGGACACCGCCTCGGTGAAACGGAAGTGGGGCCCGCCGTTGATCCCGATGAACCGGACGCCGTCGAGCACGAAGGTGCCGGAGACCACCCTGCCCGGTTCACCGTGCCCGGCGTCGGTGTAGCGATTGAAGCCCTCGATCCGCGAGTTGGGGAACACCGAGGTGTAGAACTCCGCCGCCTCCTCCAGGTTGGAGTCGAACCACAGCGAGGGCGTGATCGCCGGCATATCCAGTCTCCTTGTCGTGAAAGTCTCCGTCTTACCGATAGACCCGAGCGGCGCCCAAAATTCACCGCGCCCCGCAAACGGGTTCGGATCGATTTCAGTCAGCCGATACCGCCGGCGCCTTATGCGCGCTCGGCCGTCATGTCCATCTCGATCCAGCCCTGGCACGGGCCGCTCAAGATGTCGGTGTGCATGACGCCGGACAGTGTTCCGTTGGCTTGGGGCGTGTAGCGCACGTTGGCTCGGGCCGGAGCCCATTGGATCGTGGTGTCGGGCATCATGCAGTCCCACTGGAAATCGCTGACTTGCGTCCAGGACGAGCCATCCCAGGTGAATTGAACCGGTTGCGGAACCGTCGGATTGCTGGGCGGAGGGCCGCCGATGATCGTGGCCACGCACTTTCCGCTGGTGCAACTCGAACGGAAGGTGTAGGTGTCCGTGTGCTGCACCTCGGGGTCACCGACGGCCATGCTAGTCCCGGACTTTGGACCAACCATGAACGTGATCGCGTACGCGCCGTTCCAGGACGGAGGGTCCGCGGAGGCAGCTGGGGAAAGCGACAGGGCGAGCGTGAGCGGCGCGGCGCACAAACCGACGAGGATGCTCAGGCGGTCTGGGGCCATCGGCTTACTCCTCTCGGTCCGCAACAACGCTAAAACTAGAGTGCACTGCCGCAACCCTGGATGTATACCGTTCCTGATCAGTGAGCGGAAGTGAGCTCTGCTCGGTTTGCGGCCCGAACGGTCTTGGCCGCGGCGGGCGGGTGTTTTCCGGTGGACCGGCACGCCTCGTGCGGGCGTGTCGGTTGACCGGAACTGCCGTGCCTGCCACCGTGGCTCGCGCAACAACTGGGCCTGGCCGGTGGTGTGCCCGCAGCGGTCCATCCCCCGCAAGCGGGTGGGTGTACCTCCCGCAAGCGGGAGGTACACCCAGTCCACTGCGGGGTCCTGCCGACCGTCGCCTGATCGTCAATGCGATGCCACGTCTGCCGATCGCGCCCGCCGCACCATGACAACGGTGACGGCGGCCAGATCGGAAGTCTGCTGCTAGGGAGGGTGCCCGAGGGTTGGTTGCTCACGCAGCCCGCGCTGACACCGATGACGGTGACGCCGCGGCAACCGTGGACCAGCACCCCCACCCAGCACCGCGTCGCTAGCCATGCGCCGCATCCTGCCGTGCACGCCCGACAAGCACCGGCGACCCGCACGCGCCGACTCACTCCTGCTCGCTACCAGTCACTTCCACTCACTATCCCGCAAGCAGTTGGCAACCCAGCACTGGCCGCAGACGACGCTTCAACCCAAGTCTTGCGGGCGCTGGCCCATCGTCGGGTCAGAAGCCTCACCGCCGCTAGGGCGTCGATAGAGCACAGCAGGCACCAGAAGCAAGAGAGAGAGAGAGAGAGAGAGAGAGAGAGAAGAGAGAGAGAAAAACATCCGACAATAAAGGGAAGAAGCGCGCCAAGCAATGGGTCGGAGAATGCCGCACCACCGCGCACGTGTAGGACCACGATCTGACCAACGTCAGACGATGTGGCGCGCCAAAGCCGGTATCGCCACGACCACGACGGGGCCGACCCGCTCGAGGAGGCATTGCTACGCGCGAATCTGTTCACCGTGAACTGGCCGCTACCGCGCCCGCGGCAAGCGACTTGGCGAACCCGCTGACATCGCGCAGGCTCGCCGCGAAGACGTCGGGCATGGCACCGGCGAGCAGCATGTCACCACCGTGACACGTACCGGCGACCACCCGGCCTGTCGCCGCAACTCCCGCGCGCGCCAGGCGGCGGTAGTAGTCGAGTCCCTCGTCGCGGAGCGGATCGAGCTCGTTAACGGAGATGACGTGCGGGGGCATGCCGCTCAAGTCCTCATCCGTGGCGACGCCGGCCCAGCAGGCGGGGTCATCGGAGTGCGCATACTCGGGGTCGTAGACCGACGCCAATATCGCGAGCTGTTGACAACTGATGAAATAGCCGTCGTTTTCTCTCATTGACGGAAACTCGTCGGGCTGGTCCAGCCACCGGTTGGAGATGTAGGGACACTGCGCGTACGCGCCGGCGACCTCGTGCAGCCAACCCTCGCGCTTGGCCTTGTGCGTGAGCGCCAGCGTGAGGTTGCCACCACCTGATTCTCCGCCAACGATCAGATGAGTGATGCCGAGTTCCTCGCGGCTCGCGAACACCCAGCGGACCGCGGCGGCGCAGTCGTTCAGCCCGGCGGGATAGGGATGAACGCCCAACTTGCCGGCCGAGTTACGGAATTCGACGCCGACGACGACAAGCCCTGTGGCGGCAAGGCATTCCCGTGCGCGCATGATCGCGGTGTCGGCGGCGCTGAGGATCGCCATGCCGCCGCCGTGCAGGTGCACGAGGCATGGCAGACGAACGGCGGTGTCAGGCCGGCTGACATACAGCGTCAGGTCTTGGCCATCGCCGCCGGGGATTGTGACGGTCGTGGTTGTCACCTCGTCGGCGACCGGCATTGCTTGCCCCAACGCCTCAAACACCGTTGCGATCATTTCTTCGGTCGCGGCGACGAAGGACAGCCGATCATCGAGTGGCCAGTCGACCGTCATGGGCAATTCAGGCAGGAGAGCGGCGACGCCGAACGGCTCCAAAGCCTCGACCATTCGGGGGTCGGAGCGTGGGTCCGTAGCGAGGGAGCAATCGGGATCGGCGAGTCGGCCGTCGGCCATGACGCAAATCCTAGATCCCGCGAGGAGCATTGACAGTTTTAGAACGCAATTCTAATATTCGCAGACATGACCGCGGCCGTCGAGCAGCAACAGATGCCCCTCAAGTTGTGGGCCAACTCGGGCGATTCTCACTTCCTCGAGCCCGACGACCTGTGGCAATCCCGGCTGCCGAAGCGAATGGCCGAATTGGTGCCGCGCAGCGAGAGGGATCCCGACGGCCGATGGGAATCCATCTACGTTGACGGCCAGGTGTTCCGCCGCCGGCTGCCGGGCATCGCCCAGGAGGAGTTCATGGCCGCCACCGTGGCCGCCGCCGGCTCCCGCGACGTCGGCAAGCGGCTCGCCGACCTCAACGACGAGGGCATCTGGTCGGAACTGGTGTTCCCATCGCTGGGCATGTGGGCCGGCTCATTTCGCACCCCGGAGCTCTTGCGCGAAGCGATGCGGGCGTCCAACGACTGGTCGAAAGAAACGATCATGGACCACTCGCCGCGGCTGATCCCCACGGCACAGGTCTCGACATTGGATATCGACGACGCGGTCAACGAGCTCAAACGCTGCGGCACAATGGGATTCAAGGCGGTGTTTCTTCCGGTGACGCCGCATCCCGCGCAGCGCGACTACAACCGTGACGAGTGGGAGCCGTTCTGGGCCACCGCCGAGGACATCGGGATGGTGATCGCCTTCCACATCGGCACGGAACCAATCGATTTCGCTGCCGGGAACTCGATCGGGGTCACACATCACGGCCCGGGCGGCGCGGTGCTCAACTACACCGAGACCTCGTTCGGCGGCCAGCGCGCGGTGGTCAAACTGGTGGCCTCGGGAGCTCTGGATCGGCACCCGAACCTCAAGGTGCTGATATCGGAGGGCGGGGCGACCTGGGTGCCGTTCATCGCCGACCGGATGGAGGAGGGCTATCGCCAGCACGCAATGGTGGTGCGGCCCAAGCTCAATCGCAGCCCGCGGGAGATCGTCTACTCGCAGGTGTACGCGTCGTTCCAGCACGACTCGTCGGCGATCGCGGCGATGACGGCGATGGGCTTCAACAACGTTCTTTGGGGCAGCGACTACCCACACATGGAGGGCACTTTCGGCCACACCCAGGCGACGCTGCATCAGCTGTTCGACGGCGTCGATCAAACCACCAGGGACCGCATCCTGTTCGGCAGCTTCGGCGAGCTGTTTCCCGATGCTCCCCCGCCACCGGCCCCGGGTGAGAGTGCTTAACCTAGCTATGTAACGTCAGAGCTCGTGAGCACCCTAAGCTGCAGTCCCCGGACGGTTGAGTTTGCCGGTGTCGACGGGATCACCCTGGTCGCCGACGAATGGAACCGCGACACCCCAGCCGAATCGTCGGCCGGCCGGCCGGCGATCCTCATGCTGCACGGGGGCGGCCAAAACCGGTTCTCCTGGAAGAGCACCGGACAAATCCTGGCCGACGAGGGCTACCACGTCATTGCGCTCGACACCCGCGGCCACGGCGACAGCGACCGCGCGCCGAACGCGGACTACGCCGTCGAAACCCTGACTGCGGACGTGATGCACGTGCTGGACGCGATCGAGGGCCCCGTGGTGCTGGTCGGGGCCAGCATGGGCGGATTGACCGGCATTCTGGTCGCCGAAAGCGCCGGTCCCGAGAAGGTGAGCGGCTTGATTCTGGTGGACGTGGTGCCGCGCTACGAGAAAAACGGCAGCGCCCGCATCCGGGATTTCATGCTGGGCAACATCGACGGCTTTGGCTCGCTGGAGGAGGCGGCCGACGCCGTCGCCGCCTATCTGCCCTACCGCGAGAAGCCGCGCAGCCCCGAAGGGCTGAAGAAGAACCTGCGGCTGCGCGACGGACGCTGGTACTGGCACTGGGATCCGGCGTTCATGACCGCACCCGGGGACGACCCGGAGTTGCGCACCGAGAATTTCGAGCGCGCCGCCACGGACCTGAAAATCCCGGTCCTGTTGATCCGCGGCAAGCTCTCCGACGTGGTGAGCCCCGAGGGCGTCCGGCATTTCCTGGCCACGGTGCCGCGCGCGGAGTTCGTCGAACTGTCCAACGCCGGGCACACCGCGGCCGGCGACGACAACGATGCGTTCAGCGGCGTGGTGGTCGACTTCGTCAGGCGCTTGACGAGTTAGTTGGCCGGTTTCTCCGCGTGTCCGCCGAATTGCTTGCGCATCGCCGAAAGCGCTTGGTTGGCAAAGTCATCGAGGCTGCGTGAGGCGAACCGGGACTGCAGCGCGGTCGTCAGCACCGGCGCGGGAACTCCCTCGTCGATCGCCGCGATCGCGGTCCACCGACCCTCCCCGGAATCGGAGACCCGGCCGGAAAACTCCTTCAGGTCGGGCGATTCGTGCAGCGCGATCGCGGTCAGGTCCAGCAGCCAGGAGCCGATGACGCTGCCCCGGCGCCACACCTCGGCGACGTCGGAGATGTCGAAGTCGTACTGGTAGCACTCGGGGTTGGACAGCGGCGCGGTCTCGGCGTCCCCCTTTTCTATGCGCTTGCCGATGTCGGCGTTGCGCAGGATGTTCAACCCCTCGGCGAGCGAGGCCATCATCCCGTACTCGATCCCGTTGTGCACCATCTTCACGAAGTGCCCGGCGCCGGTCGGGCCGCAGTGCAGGTAGCCCTTCTCCGATTGCGCGATCTCGCCGTCGCGGCCCGGGGTGCGCGGCGCGGCGTCGAACCCCGGCGCCACGCTGACGAAGATCGGCTCCGCGTGCGCGAAAGCGTAGTCGTCGCCGCCGATCATCAGGCAGTAGCCGCGCTCCCGGCCCCACACCCCGCCGCTGGTGCCGCAGTCCAAGAGGTGAATGCCCTTCTCGGACAGCAGCTTCGCGTGCTTTAGGTCGTCGCGGTAGTAGGAGTTGCCACCGTCGATCACGATGTCCCCGGAGTCGAGTGTCTTGGCCAGCCCCTCGATCGCCGAAGTCGTGATGTCGCCCGCCGGTATCATTACCCACACCACTCGCGGCGTGGCCATCTTCTCGGCCAGCTCTTCCAGCGACGACACCCCGGTCGTCCTCTCCTCGTCCGCCATCGCCTCGACCGCGTCGGGACTGTGGTCGTACACCACGCACTCATGCCCGTC
Source organism: uncultured Actinomycetota bacterium (assembly GCA_963814505.1). Classification (GTDB taxonomy): domain Bacteria; phylum Actinomycetota; class Actinomycetes; order Mycobacteriales; family Mycobacteriaceae; genus Mycobacterium. Next base: position 15,648 of record CAWFDM010000022.1, on the reverse strand, counting down.
CTTGACCAGACGGCGCACGATGTTCGCGCCCATGCGGCCCAGGCCGATCATCCCCATCTGCATTTTCTTCGGTCTCCTTTACTGTGCGGCGGGCGTGCTACGAGGGAGCCACGGCTCCTGCCAATTGCGGTGACCACGCAACAGCGACTGCGCAGCTTCGGGTCCCCAGGAGCCGCTGTCGTAGTGGTGGATCCGGCCCGGCTTGTCCAGCAGCGGCTGCACGATGCGCCACGTCTGTTCGATGCTGTCTTCCCGGGCGAAAAGTTGGCGATCGCCGGTCAACCCGGCGTAAAGCAGGCGTTCATAGGGCCGCACCGCTTCACCCAGATCCTCGGCGAACGAGGAGTCGAGGTGAACGTCGTGCCACGAATTGCCGGCTTGGGCGGACAACTGCAAACGCATCCCCGGATCGGGGTCGATGCGCAGCACGATCTGGTTGGGCTCGGGCGGTCGTCGATTGGGCAGGAAGGAAAACCCGGGAACGTGGTGGAGAAACATCCGGATCTCGGTGACCCTGGTCGGCAGCGCCTTGCCTGCGCGCAGGAAGATGGGCACTCCGGCCCAGCGCCAATTGTCGATCTCGGTCCGCAGCGCGACGTACGTCTCGGTCCGCGAATCCTCCGCCACCCCAGCGACATCCGTATAGCCGCGGTACTGGCCGCGCACGCAACGCTCCGGATCCAGCGAGGGCATCGCCCGGAACACCTCGGCCTTCTTGTCGTTCAGGTCGTCGGCGCTCGGGCCGACCGGCGGCTCCATGGCCACCAGCGCGAGCACCTGCAACAGGTGGTTTTGCACGACGTCGCGCAAGGCGCCCACCGCGTCGTAGAACTTGCCGCGGTCCTCGATCCCGAAGTCCTCGGCCATGGTGACGTGGATTTCGGAAATGCTGTCGCGGTCCCACAGCTGGGCGAGGCCGCGATTGGCAAAGCGCAAATATTGCAGCTCTTCGACGGGTTGTTTGCCCAAGAAATGGTCCACCCGCAAGATCTGGTCTTCGTCCAGCACCGCGCGCAGCCGGGCATTGAGGTCCCGCGCCGAGGCGAGGTCGTGGCCGAAGGGCTTCTCCACCGCGACGCGAGCCCGCTCCAGCAGCTCCACCTTCGCGAGGTTCTCGACAATCGGGGCGAACAGGGCCGGTGGCATCTCCAGGTAGTACAGCGGACGGTAGTCCGACCCGATCAGCTCGGCCAGCTGGTCGTAGAGCGCGCTGTCGGTGACGTCGCCGTGCAGGTAGTCCAGCCGGCCCGCCAGTCGGTCGAACACCGCGTCATCGATCTTCTCGCCGGATTCGCCGATGGCCTTCCGGGCCCGCTCGACCACCTGCTCGACGGACATGTCGTCGCTGGCCACGCCCAGGATCGGGCAATCCAGCAGCTCGCGTGACTCCAGCCGGTACAAGGCACGGAATGTCATCTTGCGGGCCAGATCGCCGGTAATTCCGAAAATCACCAGCAGGTTTGACGAACTACCGCCGCAACTAGCACCGTCGGCCAAGACCGAACCTCCCAAAAGTCACCTGATCGGCTCGCTTGAGATGCATAACCCGGGGCGTCCTCGTTCAACCCTAGACACTGCGTATTGGCCCGACAACCGGGGGCCACCACCGGCTTTGCAAGGATGCTGAGGTGGGCCCACAACTTGGAGACGCGCTGCACATCGCGGTCTACGTGCTGGCCGGGGTTGCCGCCGTCGAGGCCGGCGCGCTCGTAGTGCTGGGGAGACTGCTGGTTCGCAGCCGCCGGGACGCCGACGAGTTGCGGAACCGGGCCGACGCCCGCACATGGCTGTGGTCGGGTGGTCGCGAGGCCGTCAAGACGGTGTGGCAAACGGCAAACATCATGCGCAAAGAGGGCTTCGGCGCGGCCGTGCGCAGCTCGATCGAGGACCTCGCCGACTGGGCAGAGGTGGAGCGGCCGGACCTGGCCCGGGTCACCCCCGACGGCCGGGTGGTGATCCTGTTCTCCGACATCGAGGAGTCCACCGCCCTCAACGAGCGGATCGGCGACCGCGCGTGGGTCAAGCTGATCAGCTCGCACGACAAGCTGATACACGGACTCGTGCAACGCCGGTCCGGACATGTGGTGAAGAGCCAGGGCGACGGGTTCATGGTCGCCTTTGCTCGTGCCGAGGAGGCGGTGCGCTGCGGTATCGACGTGCAGCACGCGCTGCCCGAGGACGCAAAACGCAAGCGGCACGAGGAAATTCGGGTGCGAATCGGCATTCACATGGGTCGCTCGGTGCGCCGCGGCGACGATCTGTTCGGGCGCAATGTCGCCATGGCGGCCCGGGTCGCCGCGCAGGCCGTCGGCGGCGAGATCCTGGTGAGCCAACCCGTGCGCGACGCGCTGCGCGACTGCCCCGACATCGGTTTCGACGAGGGCCGCGAGGTGGAATTGAAGGGTTTTTCCGGAAGCTATCGCTTGTTCGCGGTGGAAACGGAAGCCGACCCCGATTTGGATTGAAAGCTGTCCGCCTCGGATTCGGCCAGCCGCTGATGCAGCCGGGCGCGGATGTCGTCGGGAGTGTAGGCGCGTCGTTTCCGCTGATCACGAGCCACCAGTGCGCCGCCCGCGACAACGCCGGCGACACCGGCCAGACCGATCCACTTCCAAATGCCTCGCATGGCTCCAGGGTATTCGCGGACGCTATTCTTGTGTGCTCTTGAAACACCCGGACCGGCTCGGGAACTCACTCGGTGCGTTAGAGGCTGCGTTAGAAGGTGCATGGACACACTGCGCGACAAGGTCGCGGTCATCACCGGGGCGGCCAGCGGCATAGGCCGGGCCATCGCGTGCGCGCTCGCCGACCGTGGCGCCCACATCGTGGCCGTCGACATCAATCGCGACGCTATCGCCGTCCTCGCCGGCGACCTGAACGCCCGGGGAGCCGCCGTGCTGCCGCAGCGCGCCGACGTCTCGGATCCGCAAGCATTCGAAGGCATTCGGGCCGCGGCGCTGCAGCGGTTCGGCCGGGTCGATGTTGTGGTCAACAACGTCGGTGTGCTGACAAACGGCCTGCCTGCCGACATTCCCGTCACCGAGTGGCAGCGCATTCTCGACGTGAACCTGATGTCGGTGGTGCGCAGCAACGCCGCCTTCCTGCCGCTGCTGCTCGATCAGGGCAGCGGACATCTGGTGAACACCGCCTCCTTCGCCGGCCTTTTCACCTATTCCTACGACCGGCTGCCGTACGCGGCCACTAAAGCCGCCATCGTGCAGATCAGTGAAGGTCTGGCAATCTATCTGCGGCCCAAGAACATTGGCGTTACCTTACTGTGTCCGGGCCCGGTGCTGACCAACATCGCAGCTGCCGTACCGACATTCGGCGCCGGCGCGCCGCTGCGGATTCCCGGCGAGCAATTCGAGCTGCTCAACCCCGAACCGGTGGGCGAACTGGTCGCTGATGCGATCCTGCGCAACCGGTTCTTCCTGCCCACGCACCCGCAAGTCACCGACGAGTTGCGTCGTCGTATCGCGGACTGGGATGCCTATATCGACTACCAGATTTCACGCGAACCCGTGCTTTAAAAGAAGAGAAAGGCAGATACCGATGGCTGACACCCGCACCCAGGGTCTGGCGGTGGTGAAGGACATGCTGGGCATCCCCGACGATGTCACCAGCCTGAGCGACGGCGGCTTCGCCGACGAACTCGGCGACCTGAGCCTCGATCACGTTTTCGGCGCACTGTGGACCCGGCCCGGTCTGGATCGACGCTCGCGCAGCCTGGTAACGCTGGGTGCGCTGATCGCCCTGCGGGCCAGCGACGAACTGAAGGCCCATTTCCAGATCGCGCGCCGCAACGGGTTGACCCTCGAGGAGATCGAAGAGGTGATCTACCACATGACGGGCTACGCCGGCTACCCGGCCGCCGTCAGTGCGCGCAGGGCCGCACGCGAAGTTCTTGCCCACTAAGCGGGCTTGGCGCGACCATGCTGACCCTCGACCAAGCTTTGAACGAAACCCGGACCGGCGACCTGTGGCTGTTCCGCGGCGGTTCACGACCCGACCGCGCCATCCAGACCTTGACGAATAGTCCGGTGAACCACGTCGGCATGACGGTGGCCATCGACGACCTGCCGCCGTTGATCTGGCATGCCGAGCTGGGCGACAAGCTCGTCGACATGTGGACCGGAACCAACCACCGCGGTGTGCAGCTCAACGATCTGCGGCAAGCCGTCCTGCAGTGGACCGGGCGTTACCACCAGCGGTGCTGGCTGCGCCAGCTGACGCCCTACGCCACCCGCGAACAGGAGAACAAACTGCTGCGGGTGATCGCGCGGATGGACGGCACCGCGTTCCCCACCACGATGCGACTGACCGGCAGGTGGTTCCGCGGCCGGGTCCCGACCATCAACGACTGGGTGCGAGGAATCCCGGTCGTGGACCGGAAGGTTCGAGCGCACACGGACCGGCGCAGGGAGCATCGCAAGATGAGCCTGGGAACGGCATATTGCGCCGAGACGGTGGCGATCACCTATGAGGACATGGGATTGATCGTCACGGACAAGGACGCGAACTGGTTCGACCCGGGCTCGTTCTGGAGCGGGGACGACCTACCGCTGGCGCCGGGTTATCAGCTGGGCGAAGAAATCGCGGTGGACGTCGGTTCGGCCGGTTAGGCCGGTTTAGCCCGGTTTAGCCCGCTTTAGTCCGAAGTGGTTTAGTCGACGGTCATCTCCCCCATTGCCGACCAGCCCGTCGCGTCGATCTCCTGGCTGATGATCTTGGGCGTGGACCTCAGCGCCTGCGGTAGCTCCTGCATCGCGTTCTTGAAGTGGTCGCTGTTGACGTGGGCGCCGCCCGCCTCGGCGTCGCGGAAGGCTTCGACCAGGACGTATTCCGCCGGGTTGTCCAGACTGCGTGACCACTCGAACCACAGGTTGCCCGGTTCGGCGCGGGTGGCCTCGGTGAACGGCGCAGCGAAATCCGGCCAGCGCTCGCTCCACTCAGGCTTGGTTTCGAACTTGACGACGATAAAGATCATGGCCGGTCAGAATACGCGTTCAGGCGGCGGTCTGAAGGCTCGTCCCGCAACGTGCGGCCCCGGATCAGCTCGGCGCGACTCGGCGCTTGCGCAAAACGGTTTGCAGCCACGCCCGCAATTTCGTGATTTACCCCACAATTTGCCGGGCGCGGGCGTGGCTGCAATTACCGATCGATAAATGTTATCTATCTCGCACAATGGGTTTATTGTGCGTTTGTGGCGTAGATCACTTAGTTTTGTTGAGTTGTGTATTCGCAATTCCCGGGTCAGCCGGCCGGCGGCGCATCCGCAGGCAGCGGAGCAGGCATTTCGGGAGCCGGCGCCGGGGCCGGGCCAGGGGCCACTGTATCGACCAAAACTGGCGCCGGCGGCGGGGCGTCGGGCGGCGGCGGGCCGTCGGGCGCCGGGGGCGCACCGAACGCGGGCGGCGGGCCCGAACCATCGTCCGCCGACACCGGCAGGAACATGTGGTGGCTGAATCCGCGCTGGTAGGCGCCCGGGCCACCGATGCGTACCCCGCCGCGTTCACCACTGGAGACCGAGGTTCCGTCGGGCAAGGTCACCGCGGTGTGACCACCGTTCCACCCGATCACCACGGCGTCGGGGGCGGTTCCATATTGAAAGCCGCGCTGCAACAAAGCAGCTTCCTCGTTGCCGGTATTAAACCTACTGCCGAACATCGGCCGGTCGCTTGCCGCATTTGCGACCCACGAAGCCAGCCCGGAACAGTCGGTCCCGGCGGGAGTGTCCCCACCTGGAATATAAGGGGTTCCGGCGACCTGATTGATAAGCGACAACAGCGTTGCTAGAGCGATCATGGCAAAGAACGCTATCAACAACATTGATAGGGCATCAAACTTTGTGGTGTTTATCACGCGTAAATTAGATAATGGCAGTTCCCGCCTACCTGTGGGATGTCACACCATGGTTTATGAATTGAAACGAAGCTGCGTCAGAATTACATACAGCAAATCACGCCGAGACGGCTGATCCCAGCCAATATGGCTTCTCAGCTGCATAAATGACCAAGCCGTGACGAGTTTGATTTGCGCCTGCAACTACACGGATACGTGCTCACGAGTTGGCCATACCGCGACAGTGAATTTCACGACGGACCGCAGCCTTCTCACGCATCGAGGTAAGCGTCATCGCCGAGTGCCGTCGCTGCCGGCCGGGTGCGCGGCGGAGTAAAGGAGCCCGACATCGCGGCACGGACAGGCAGCCCAGGTCGTCCCCGTGGTCTCGAAACTCGCGACATCATCGGCCAGGCCAAGGGCATGCTCATGGAACGCTTTGATGTCGACGCGGCGGCGGCATTCGACCTGTTGGTGACGTTGTCGCAGAAGCCGAACACTCCGCTGGCGACCACTGCCCAAAAGCTCGTCGAATTGACGTCCTCCGGACGGATAAATCCGCCGGATTCCGACCCCGGTGTTGGGTTGGAGCGGTAATTCCTCGGTTTCCTGCTGGTTCCTGCTTCAATGAGTTCCCGCAGCCCGCGGGCTACGGGTTGTCTCCACAGGTGATTCGACTGTCCGCAAGCCCGGCGGCAACGGGATCTGATCTGTCGTCGAAGCGCGTTCGCTCGGTTGCGGCAATCTCGCGTCGGATCTCCGCTCGGTCACGCGCCTCATTTGCTTCTCCGCGTTCCGCTTGTTGCTCCGACCGCTGCGCGCGCTCGCGTTCCCGTGCGGCGGCCGTGCCCTCACGCTCGTCGGCGCGCAGTTCGCGTTCGTCGGCTATCCGCTCGCGCTCGTCAGCGACCCTGTCCCGCTCATCTGCGAAACGATCGCGCTCATCTGCTCGCCGTTCGCGCTCCGTGTGTTCAGATTCACGCCTTGCGACGGCATCTTCGCGCTTGTCGAATTCGTGTGACCTGTTCGGATCCACCGTGCCTCGCCGTCCTCGTCTGATCGGCGCAGATGCCTACCTCAGGATAGGCCTGCGGTCAATGACCGCGCCGCAGACGTGGAGCTTTTTTCACACCCGCCAAGGCGCTCACGGTGTCTAATCGAAAGTGCAATCGGTAACCGCGTACGAGGCATCAGAAGCAGATGCAAAACAACACATCAGAGCATGTCGTCGGCGATTTCGTGGCCCGAGCGGAGGCCGCCAAGGACGCGGCCCGCGAACGATGCCGAAGATCGAAGGTCATGGTTGATCGGTCGAACGAGATACCGGACCGCGCCGACACGCGAATCCGAGACTCCTATCGCCGACTGGCCAATCGGCAGTCCTCTTCGCCTAACCCGGTGGACTATCGCGCGGCGGCCCTACCACCAGACGTTGATTGGAACCGAAACTCCACCACGTCGCCGTCGGCCATCACGTAGTCCTTTCCTTCCATCCGAACCTTGCCGGCCGCCTTGGCGGCAACCATCGACCCGGCGGCGATCAGGTCGTCGTAGGACACGATCTCGGCTTTGATGAAGCCCTTCTCGAAGTCGCTATGAATCACACCGGCGGCCTTCGGTGCCGTGTCACCTTGATGAATCACCCACGCCCGCGCCTCTTTTGGGCCCGCCGTCAGGAAAGTCTGCAGCGCCAGCGTGTGAAAACCGGCCCGGGCCAGCGCGTCGAGGCCCCGTTCGGTCTGCCCGATCGACTCGAGCAGCTCGGCCGCCGACTCGTCATCGAGCTCGCTCAGCTCGGATTCGATGGCGGCGTCCAGGAACACCGCGTCCGCGGGCGCAACGAGCCGGCGCAGCTCGGCGACCCGCGCGCCGTCGGTCAGCACCGCCTCGTCGGCATTGAACACATAAAGGAACGGCTTGGTGGTCAGCAGATTCAGCTCGCGCAGCAGCGAGCCGGCAGAGCCATCGATACCTGCGGCGAACAACGTCGTCCCGCCGTCCAGCACTTGTTCAGCGGCCAGCGCGCCGTCGAAGTGCGGCCTGCGCTCCTTGTTGGTGCGGGCCTCCTTCTCCAGCCTGGGCAGGGCACGTTCGAGCGTCTGCATGTCCGCCAGGATCAACTCGGTCTCGACGACCTCGATGTCGGACCTGGGATCGACCTCACCGCTCACATGGGTCACATCGTCATCGGAGAACACCCGGACCACCTGGCAGATGGCGTCGCATTCACGGATATGGGCCAGAAACTTGTTACCCAACCCGGCCCCCTCGGACGCGCCCTTCACCAGGCCGGCGATGTCGACGAAGGTCACCGGCGCCGGAACGGTGCGCTCCGAAGCGAAAAGCTCCGCCAGCTTTTCCAGCCGCGGGTCGGGCAGCGAAACGACACCCTCGTTAGGTTCGATCGTTGCGAACGGGTAGTTGGCCGCCACCACGTTGTTCCGGGTCAGCGCGTTGAACAGTGTCGACTTGCCGACATTGGGCAGACCCACGATTCCCAGGCTCAGGCTCACAGGGAACCAAGTGTAGGGCTCGGCGGATCCATGCCACGCCAGGCTTCTTGACAAGCTATTTACGGGCCTTTGGCCCCGTTGCCGGTACGGTTCAACTTGTGTCAGCGCAGCGGGCCCGGTCGGCAGTGGAGGCTGCCCACCGCTCGATCCACCCCAGTATCCCGGGTGTGCCGTGGTGGGCCGCCGTGCTGATCGCCACCACCGCGACGGCCACCGGGTATGCAATCGACGCCGGATCGGGCCACAAAGAGCTGACCAACATCTTCGCGGGCCTCTATATAGCCGGCTGTGTGATCGGGGTACTGGCGGTGCGGCAGGCGGGAGTGTTCACCGCGGTGATCCAGCCGCCGCTGATACTTTTCTGCGCGGTGCCCGGCGCCTACTGGCTGTTCCACGGAGGCAAGGTCCGCAATATCAAAGACCTGCTGATTAACTGCGGCTACCCGCTCATCGAGCGGTTCCCGCTGATGGTGGGCACCGCCGGCGGCGTCGTGCTGATCGGCCTGGTCAGGTGGTATTTCGGGACGACGCAACCGACCCGGCCGACCACGTCACGAACCACACCCGCGGCGCAACCCGACGACGACGCGGCCCCGGTCAGTGCCGACGAGGAAAGGTCGGCCATCGGCGGCCTGGGGCTGGTGGCCGCGAAACTCACCGCGTTTCTGCGCCGCGACCACGATGACCTGGCCGACGAGGGTCCTTCCATTCCTTCCACTCCTTCCAGTCCTTCCAGGGGCTCAGCGCGGGTCGACCCGGTCAGCCGGCCCTCGCGAACCAGCCGCCCGGCGCGCGGCGGCCGCACCGCCGCGCGTCCAGCCCGAACCCACTCCCGGCATGCTCGACCGGCCCCGGAGGACGAGTACGGGCCAACGACCGAGCATCCGCGACGCCAAAGCCGGAGACGCCAGCCGCCGCCCGCCCCCGACTTCGGCGGCGCCGACCCACCGCGCCAGCCGCGGCGGCGGCCCAGACCGCAGGCTGATCCGGACCCGCGTGCCCAGCAGCCGCAGGAAACGCGTCGCGATCCCTACAGGCGCCGTAATCCCTATGAGCGGCCGACGAGCCGTACCGGTGGCTACGACCCCTACGACGGGTACGAACCGGCCGGGCCACCCGAGCAGTACGGGCCGTACCAGAGGCCCTCCGAGCAATACGAGTCTTACCAGTCCGACGAGCAGCCGCGCCGTCGCGGCGCGCCCAACAGCGCCAACCCGACCCACCATCCGATCTCACAGGTGCGCTACCGGGGGTCGGGGGGGTCAACCCCCCGCGACGAGCCCCGAAGCGAGCGGCGCGACGAGCCGCGCACCGAACGAAGTAACCGCTCGCGCGCACCCGGCCGGCCCCAAAGCCGGCACGGGGCGGAAAACTTTGGGGCGGAAAACTGGGAATACGACATCTGAGTCGCTAAGCGACTCGTTCAGAGAACTTTCCGGATCTCGCGGGGCAGCGCGAACACCAGCGTCTCCTGGGCTGTCGTGACCGGTTGCACCACGTCATAGCCGCACTCGGCCAGCCGCTCCAGCACGCCGCGCACCAGAACCTCCGGGACCGACGCACCCGAGGTGACGCCGACCGTGGTGACGCCTGCCAGCCACGCCTTGTCGATGTCGTCGGCCCAGTCGACCAGGTGGGCAGCCGCGGCGCCCCCGCCCAGCGCCACCTCGACCAGCCGCACCGAATTCGACGAATTTCGCGACCCCACCACGATCACCAGCTCGCACTCGGGCGCCATCGCCTTGACCGCGACCTGCCGGTTCTGGGTCGCATAGCAGATGTCGTCGCTGGGTGGATCCTGCAACTTCGGGAAGCGCCGTCGCAGCCCCTCGACGATCTCCATGGTCTCGTCGACCGACAGCGTGGTCTGCGACAACCAGACCACCCTGTTCTCGTCGCGGACCGTCACGTTCTGCACGGCCGCGACCCCGTCGACCAGCTGGACGTGCTCGGGCGCTTCCCCGGCGGTACCGATCACCTCCTCGTGGCCCTGGTGGCCAATGAGCAGAATGTCGTAGTCGTCGCGCGCGAATCGCCTGGCCTCGTTGTGCACCTTGGTGACCAGCGGGCAGGTGGCGTCGATGGTTTGCAGGTTACGTTCGGCGGCCGCCGCGTACACCGTCGGCGCGACACCGTGCGCGGAGAACACCACGATGGCCCCTTCGGGAACCTGATCGGTCTCCTCGACGAAGACCGCCCCGGCCTTGACCAAGGTGTCAACCACGTGCCGGTTGTGCACGATCTCGTGGCGCACGTAGACCGGCGGGCCGTACTTCTCCAGCGCGCGCTCGACCGTTTCGACGGCCCGATCCACACCCGCGCAGTAACCGCGCGGCTCCGCGAGCAGTACCCGTTTGCGGGTTGGGGGGTTGGCTACCGAACTCGAGGCGCCGGGAATCCCCATATCGACAGTCGGCGGCATGACATTCAGGGTACTTTCCGCCGACACGAGCTCGCCAGCTCACGGGTGCAGCTTGGAGTTGGCCGCCGCTTGAGGCAGTCTTGGAGCCATGGCTACTGCACCGTATGGAGTTCGGCTACTGGTCGGCGCGGCGACAGTCGCCGTCGAGGAGACGATCAAACTGCCGAAAACAATCCTCATGTATCCGATGACGTTGGCCAGTCAGGCCGCGCACATCGTGATGCGATTTCAGCAGAACCTGGCTGAACTGGTGACCAAGGGCGACAGCACGCTGGAGAGCCTGTTTCCGCCCAAGGACGAGAAGCCGGAGTGGGCGACGTTCGACGAGGACCTGCCCGAGTCCGCCGAAGGATTTCCGTTGGCCGGGGGCGACGCGAACGACGGCGAGCGGCGGGCCGAGGGGCGGTTCGCTTTGTACTCGGTGTCCGACGCACCAAACACGTCGGAGACGGCCAACGCTTCAGGCCGGCCGACCCAGCCGTCCAGGCCGTCGCCCACCAGGCCCACGAAGAAGCCCGCGGCCAAGTCGGCGGCTCCGGTGCCGCCCGTCGCCACCGAACTCGACTACCAGGCGCTGACGCTGGCCCAGCTGCGCGCGCGGCTACACACGCTGGATATCGGCGAACTCGAAGCCCTGCTGGCCTACGAGAAGGCCACCAAGGCCCGTGCTCCGTTCCAGACGCTGCTCGCCAACAGGATTACCCGCGCGACAGCGAAGTGAGCCGGGTGGATTCGGCGCCAGCTTGAACTCGATGGGGAATTCGGCCGAGAACCCGTTTCCGGTTCGCGCGGTAGCCATCCGGGTTGCGGGCTGGATCGACAAACTGGGCACCGTCTGGGTAGAGGGGCAGTTGGCCCAGATCACCATGCGGCCCGACTCCAAGACCGTGTTCATGGTGTTGCGCGATCCGGCGGCCGACATGTCGCTGACCGTGACGTGTTCGCGCGACCTGATGCTGCGGTCCCCGGTGAAACTGGCTGAAGGCATTCAGGTTGTGGTGTGCGGGAAGCCGTCGTTTTATACGGGGCGTGGCACATTTTCCTTGCGCCTCAGTGAGATTCGCGCCGTTGGCGTGGGCGAGCTGCTGGCCCGCATCGATCGGCTACGCCGGCTATTGGACGCCGAGGGGCTCTTCGACCAGCGACTCAAACGATCAATCCCGTTCCTGCCCAACATGATCGGGCTGATCACCGGGCGCGCCAGCGCCGCCGAACGCGACGTGACGACGGTGGCCGCAGCGCGCTGGCCCGCGGTTCGTTTCGCGGTCCGCAACACCGCGGTGCAGGGGCCCAACGCGGTCCCGCAGATCGTCGAGGCGTTAGGCGAACTGGATCGCGACGGCGACGTCGACGTGATCGTGGTGGCCCGGGGCGGTGGCAGCGTCGAGGACCTGCTGCCGTTTTCCGACGAGACGCTGTGCCGTGCCATCGCGGCCTGTCGCACCCCGGTGATCAGCGCGGTCGGTCACGAGCCCGACAACCCGCTGTGCGATCTGGTCGCCGATCTGCGCGCCGCCACTCCCACCGACGCCGCCAAGAAGGTGGTCCCGGACACCGCCGCCGAGCAGCGGCTGATCGATGACCTGCGCCGGCGCAGCGCCCAGGCGCTGCGTAATTGGGTGTCCCGCGAGCAGCGCGCACTGGCCCAGTTGCGCAGCCGCCCAGTGCTGTCGGAGCCGCTGACGGCCCTGAACGCCCGCGCCGAGGAAATTCACCGGGCCCGGGCGGCGGTTCGTCGCGACATCACCCGGCTGGTCGCCTCCGAGACCGAGCGCATCGGTCACGTGGCCGCGCGTCTGGCGACGTTGGGCCCAGCGGCCACATTGGCCCGCGGCTATGCCGTTGTACAAGCCGTCGTACAAACGGTCGCGCCGGGCGGACCGGACTCCCAACCGATGAGAGTGCTGCGATCGGTCGACGACGCGGCGGCCGGCACCAAGCTGCGGGTGCGGGTTTCCGACGGCGCCATCGCAGCGGTAAGCGAAGGACGGACCGATGGTCCCTGAAGAAGACGACGAGACCGACTCCATTACGCCTATTAGTCAGCTTGGCTATGAAGCTTGCCGCGACGAGCTGATCGAAGTCGTACGGCTGCTAGAGCAAGGCGGGCTCGATCTTGACACTTCGCTGAGGCTGTGGGAAAGAGGCGAACAACTAGCCAAAAGGTGCGAGGAACATTTAGCTGGCGCGCGCCAGCGAGTCGCCGATGCCCTCGCCGCCGGCCAGGCCGAAGAAGGCTGACCCCAGCCAAATTGGGAAACCAATTTTTTATCCATATTGGAACACGTTTTAGTTATGCTTCGCCGCATGGGTGATGCATCGTTAACAACAGAACTCGGACGCGTCTTAGTCTCCGGCGGCTCAGGCTTCGTCGGCGCCAATCTGGTGACCACCTTGCTCGACCGCGGGCACCCGGTACGGTCGTTCGACCGTGCGCCGTCGCCGTTACCGGACCATCCCAACCTGGAAGTGCTGCAAGGTGACATCACCGACGCCGCCATCTGCGCCAAGGCTGTCGAAGGCATCGACACCGTCTTCCACACCGCGGCGATCATCGAGCTGATGGGCGGCGCTTCGGTGACCGAGGAGTATCGGCAGCGCAGCTATGGGGTCAACGTCCACGGCACCGAGAACCTGGTCCACGCGGGGCAAAAGGCCGGAGTCAAGCGCTTCGTCTATACCGCGTCAAACAGTGTGGTGATGAGCGGCAAGCCCATCCCAGGCGGCGACGAAACGATGCCCTACACCGACCGGTTCGCCGACCTCTACACCGAAACCAAGGTGGTCGCCGAGAAATTCGCGCTGTCCCAGAACGGCGTAGACGGCATGCTGACGTGTTCCATCCGGCCCAGCGGCATCTGGGGTCGCGGGGACCAGACGATGTTCCGCAAACTGTTCGAAAGCGTGGTCGCCGGACAGGTCAAGGTGCTCGTCGGCGGCAAGAACGCCAAACTCGACAACTCCTACGTGCACAACCTGATTCACGGCTTCATCTTGGCCGCGGAGCACCTGGTGCCGGGCGGCACCTCACCCGGACAGGCCTACTTCATCAACGACGGTGAGCCGATCAACATGTTCGAGTTCGCGCGGCCGGTCGTCACGGCGTGTGGTCAACCCTGGCCGAAGATGCGGGTGTCGGGCCGGATGGTGCGTGACGTGATGCTGGTGTGGCAGCGGCTGCACTTCAAGTTCGGGCTGCCCAAGCCGCCGCTGGAACCCAATGCGGTGGAACGGCTTTACATGGACAACTACTTTTCCATCGCGAAGGCGCAGCGCGACCTGGGCTACCGCCCGCTGTTCACCACCGAGCAGGCCATGGCCGAATGCCTGCCGTATTACCAAGAGCTCTTCGAACAGGTCAAGGCCGCTTCCAAGCCCCATCTGGCATCCGTCGTCGCCGCGCCGCCGCCGGAATAGCGCACGGTGCCCGCATCCGCGGGTGGGCGCGAAAGTGCAACTGCCGACACGTTTCCAGAGCTAGGACTCCGCTGATCTTTTTCCGCGCGAGCGTAACGCCACTGCGAAAAAAACTCGCGAGATTCTTCGCAGTGGCGTTACGCTCGCGAAAAAATCAGCGCCGTCCTAGCGTGTCCCAGAACACTTTCGCGGGCAAGGAATGTGCCATGAACACTGAATTCACGCTCAATCAGAAACGCGCCGTCGCGATCTTCACGATCATCGCTTTGCTGTTCGGCGCGTACTTCCTGCGCAACTATTTTGTGCTGATCGTGGTGGCCGCGGTCGGAGCGTATTTGTTCACGCCGCTGTTCAATTGGTTCAACCGACGTGTCGGCACCGGATTGGCCGCCACCGCCACCCTGCTGTCGGCGATGGTCGTCGTGATCGTGCCGATCGGACTGCTGCTGGTCCTTGCCTTTGTGCAGATTTCTCGCATGATCAACGACATCGCCGGGTGGGTGAAGACGACCGACCTGAGCGAGCTCGGCGACAGGTTCCTGCACTACGTCAACGACCTGCTGGCCCGGGTGCCGTTCGCGCACATAACGGTAACCACGGAGACCCTCCGGAAAGCGATAGTCACCGGAGGGCAGCACGCGGGCCAATGGCTCCTGCAATTTCTGCAGGGCGCCGTCGGAGGCATCGCCGGCGCGGTCACCCAAGCCATCATCTTTCTGTACGTGTTCCTCGCGCTGCTAGTGAACCGGGATAAGGTCCGAACGTTGATCGGGCAGCTCAACCCGCTGGGCGACGAAGTCACGGATCTGTACTTGACGAAGATGGGCGCCATGGTTCGCGGCACCGTGAGCGGACAGTTCGTGATCGCGCTATGCCAAGGTGTCGCCGGCGCCGCGTCCATCTATGTCGGCGGATTTCACCACGGCTTCTTTATTTTCGCGATCCTGCTGACCGCGTTGTCCATCATCCCGCTGGGCGGCGGTATCGTGACGATTCCCTTTGGTATCGGGATGATGTTGTACGGCAATATCGCCGGCGGCGCGTTCGTGGTGCTGTGGCACCTCCTGGTGGTCACCAATATCGATAACTTCTTGCGCCCCATCCTCGTTCCGCGCGACGCTCGGCTGAATTCGGCGCTGATGCTGCTTTCGGTGTTCGCGGGCATCGCGATGTTCGGCGCATGGGGCATCGTCATCGGCCCGGTGCTGATGATCCTGATCGTCACCACCATCGACGTCTACCTCGCGGTGTACAAGGACGTTGAACTGGAGCAGCACAGCGACGAACCCGTCCGCCGCACGTGGCTCCGGCGGAAGAAGGCGCAGGATGCCCAGCCCGTTGAGCCTGTTGAGCCCGTTGAGCCCCCTGAGCCCGTTGCGCCCGTGAGCCCGCCCGAGCCGGCTAACGGAAGCTGACCATCTCGCTGCCCCAGGTGGCCCGGATGTGCGCGTCGAT
>CAWFDM010000021.1:0-251711 GCA_963814505.1 uncultured Actinomycetota bacterium | reverse complement strand
CAGTGGCACCCCGATGGGGCTTGCGCCGCTGGTGGTGTCGCCCTCGACGATCTCGCGCAACGAGGCATGCACCGTCGTCTCGGTGATGCCATACATGTTGTGCATGCGCGGCAATCCCGGGTGGTTGTGCAGCCAAGCCCGAAGACGCTGTGGTTGCAGCGCTTCGCCGCCAAACACCACAGCCTGAAGCTGCAGCTGATATCCCAGCTCGGGTGATCGCGCTGCGCCGGTTTGCCACGCAGATTGCAGCGCATAAAACGCCGAGGGGGTTTGGCTTAAGACGCCGACCTGTTCAGTGGCCAGTAAGGCGTGCAAGTCGTCTGGGGAGCGGGTCACCGACTCGGGCACGACGACCAGCCGCCCGCCACTTAGCAGCGCGCCCCAGATCTCCCACACCGAGAAGTCGAAAGCATACGAATGGCACTGCGTCCACACCTGTCCCGGTGCCAGCTGCAGGTCGGCGTCGAGTGAGTCCAGCAGTTGGGTGATGTTGTGGTGGGTGACGGCCACGCCTTTGGGCACCCCGGTGGTGCCCGAGGTGTAGATCAGGTGAGCGATGTCATCGGCCGCGGGTGCCGGCAACGCGGTGCATGGGTAGGTGTGGATGCGGGGATCTTCGACGTCGACGACCAGCAGCTTGTAGCTGTCGAGCCGGTCGGCCAGTCCGGTGGTGGTGATCGCGGCGATCGGGGCGGCGTCTTCGAGCATGAACCCGATGCGGGCCGCGGGCAGGCTCGGGTCGATCGGCAGGTAGGCCGCGCCGGTTTTGAGCACCGCCACAATCGCCACCACGGCCTGCGCTGAGCGTTCCAACAGCAGCGCCACACACCGCCCCGGGCCCACACCGTGGCCGGCCAACAGCTGCGCCACCCGGTTGGCGGCCTGCTCGAGCTCGCGATACGTCATGGAGCGGCCCTGGAAGGTCAGCGCCACCGCCTGTGGGGTGCGCGCGACTTGAGCGGCAAACAACACCGGAACCGACACGCCGGCGGTTGCGGGTGCGGTCAACACCGCCCGGTTACCGATCTCATCCAGACGGGCGTGCTCAGCCTCGTCGAGCACATCGATCGACGACAGCCGCCGTGTGGGCTCGGCGGTCAGCGCCACCACCATCCGCTGCAACCGCTCGATCAGTGCCTCGATGCTGGCCGCGTCGAACACATCGGTGCGAAACTCCACCGCCCCGCCAATGCCGGCGGGCGCACCGGCCTCGGTGAAGTGTTCGGCCAACGAAAACGTCAAATCCATGCGGGCGGTCTGGGTCTCGATGGGTATGGGGGTGACCTGCAGATCCCCCAGGGCCAGCCCGGCGGCGGGATTATTGTCTTGCCCGGCGAAGTTCTGCCAGGCCACCATCACCTGGAACAGCGGGTGATGGGCCAGGCTTCGGGTCGGGTTGAGCCGCTCCACCAGCACCTCAAACGGCACGTCTTGATGCTCGTAGGCGGCCAGGCTGCGCGCACGCACCTGGGCCAGCAACTCGGCCACACTGGGATCCCCGGCCACCTCGACCCGCAGCACCAAGGTGTTAACGAAAAAGCCGATCAGCTCATCGAGGGCGGGGTCGCGGCGCCCGGCGATCGGGAACCCGATGGCCACCTCGGGGCTGGCGCTGAGTTTGGCCAGCAACACCGCCAAGCCGGCCTGGATCACCATGAAACTGGTCGCGTGATGCTCACCAGCGACCCGACGAACTTGCTGGTGCAGCTCGGCCGGCCAGTCCACCGCCACACTGGCGCCGCGCTGATCGGCCACCGGCGGGTAGGGCCGATCGGTGGGCAGCGCTAGACGCTCGGGCAGCCCGGTAAGGACCTGTTGCCAGTAGGCCAGCTGCGCGGCGATCGGGCTGTCGGGATCGGCCAGGTCCCCGAGCTGGGCGCGCTGCCACAGCGTGTAATCGACATACTGCACCGCCAACGGCGCCCAACTAGGGGCCCGCCCCGCACACCGGGCGGCATACGCCACCCCCAAATCCCGCATCAGCGGGGTGATCGACCAGCCGTCGGCGGCGATATGGTGGGCCACGGCCACCAGCACGTGTTCGTCGTCGCCGACACCGAAAAGCCGTGCCCGTAACGGGATCTGGGTCGCCAGGTCAAAACTGTGGCGCGCCACGGCGCCGAGGCCCTCACCCAGCCGGCTTTCCGGCCAGCCGCCGGCATCGATGACCTGCCAACCAATGTCGGCCCCCTCGGCCGGCACCACCAGCTGCCGCGGTATCCCCTCGGGCGCCGGGAACAGGGTGCGCAGGCTCTCATGGCGGCCCACCACATCGACCAGCGCCGCACCCAGCGCCTCGGCATCCAGGCGCCCACCCAGCCGCAACGCCACCGCGATGTTGTAAACCGGGGAGGGCCCCGCCAACTGGTCGATAAACCACAACCGGCTCTGGGCAAACGACAACGGAACCACCGCGGGCCGCACACCGGCCACCAACGGCTCCAGCCGCACCGCATCCCCACCGATGCGGGTCGCTAACTGGGCCACCGTGGGCGCCTCGAACACGGTACGCACCGACAAGCCGGCATCCAGGCCGCTGTTGATCGCGCCGACCAGGCGCATCGCCAACAACGAATCCCCACCCAAATCGAAAAACGAGTCGTCAACCCCGACCCGCTCGACGCCGAGTATCTGGGCGTAGAGGCCGGCCAGGATCTCCTCAACCGGGCCGGCCGGGGCGCGATACCCACCACCGATGTCCTGGTATTCGGGTGCGGGCAGGGCACCGGCGTCGAGTTTGCCGTTGACCGTCAGCGGCAGCCCCTCGAGCACCACCACCGCGGCCGGCACCATGTAGGCCGGCAGCCGCTGGGCCAGCGCGGCGCGGACCTCGGCCGGGTCCGCGGTCCCGGTGACATAGCCGACCAGACGCTTGTCGCCGGGGCGGTCCTGGCGGGCGATCACCACCGCCTGATCCACCCCATCCAGCCCGGCCAGTGCGGCCTGCACTTCGCCGCACTCGATGCGATACCCGCGGATCTTGACCTGTTCATCGGCGCGCCCGAGATAGTCCAGCTGCCCATCGGGGCGCCAACACACCCGATCCCCACTGCGATACATCCGTGTTCCGGGCGCCCCGAATGGGCAGGCCACAAACCGCGACCCGGTCAAGGGACCCCGGCCCACATACCCAACCCCCACCCCAGCACCGGCCACATACAACTCACCCACCACCCCGGCCGGCACCGCCCGCAACCACCCGTCCAGCACAAACAACGCCGCCCCCGGCACCGGCGCCCCGATCGGCGGGGCCCCCGAGCCCGCTGTTAACGGCGCGCTGATCGCCGCATACACCGTGGTCTCGGTCGGGCCGTAGGCGTTGATCATCACCCGCCCCGGCGCCCAGCGATCCGCCACCTCGACCGGGCAGGCCTCGCCGCCGATCACCAACGCCGCCGACTCCAGCCCCTGCGCGAGGAGCACCGCGACCGCCGACGGGGTTTGGGTTATGACGTTGACGTGTTCGGCGACCAGCAGATCGTGGAAGTCTTGCGGTGAGTGCGCCACCGATTCGGGCACCACCACCAGCCGCCCGCCACCGAGCAGTGCAGCCCAGATCTCCCCCACCGAGAAGTCGAACGCATACGAATGGAACTGCGCCCACACCTGGGCCGCGGGCAGATGCGCCGACGATGACTGCGTCAAGTGGGCCAGGTTCTGGTGGGTGATGGCCACCGGTTTGGGCATCCCGGTGGTGCCCGAGGTGTAGATGAGGTAGGCGATGTCCTCGGCCGCCGGTGCCGGCAACGCGGTGTCGGGATGGCTGTCAATGGCGGGATCGTCGATATCGATCACCAGCAGGTCGCGCCGGTTCAGCCGTGACCGCAGGTCCGCGCTGGTGAGCGCGGCGATCGGGGCGCCATCGTCGAGCATGAACGCGATCCGGGCCGCGGGCAGGCTCGGGTCGATCGCCAGGTAGGCCGCCCCGGTTTTGAGCACCGCCAGCATCGCGACCACGGCCTGCGCGGAGCGTTCCACCAGCAGCGCCACACACGCACCCGGGCCCACCCCACAGCCGGCCAGCAGGTGCGCCATCCGGTTAGCGGCCCGCTCCACCTCGCGGTAGGTCATGCAGCGTCCCTCGAAGCTGAGTGCCACCGCCTCGGGCCTACGTGCGACTTGGGCGGCCCACAACACCGGAATCGACACACCGGCGGTTGCGGGTGCGGTCAGCACCGCCCGGTTACCGATCTCATCTAGGCGGGCGTGCTCACCGGCGTCGAGCACATCGATCGACGACAACCGCCCGGTGGGGTCGGCGGTCATGGCCGCCAGCACCCGCTGCAACCGCTCGATCAGGGTGTCGATGCTGGCCGCGTCGAATACCTCGGTGTCGAATTCGATCCGAAGGCCCAGCTCAGCTCCGGGCAGGGCGACCACCGCCAGCGGGTAGTGGGTGGATTCGTGGCTGCTGACCTCGGTGATGGCCAACCCATGGTCACTCGACAAGGTGGTGGTGTCGATCGGATAGTTCTCATACACGAACAGGGTGTCGAACAGCCGGTCCTGGCCGGTGATCCGGTGGATCTCGGCAAGCGCCAGGTGCTGGTGCTCGAGGGTGTCGTTGTGGGCGTTTTGCAGCTGGCCCAACAGGTCGGTGGTGGTGGTTGCCGCGGTGATGGTTGCCCGTACCGGCACCGTGTTGATCAACAGGCCCACCATCGATTCCGCACCGGCGACCTGGTCCGGGCGCCCGGAGACCGCGGTGCCAAAGGCGACATCGTGCTGGCCGGTCAGCCAGCACAGCAGCTGCGCGAACGCACCCTGCAACACAGTGCTCACGGTGGTCTGACAACAGCGCGCCAGCTCACCAAGGGCCCGGGTGGTCTGCTCGGGCAGCCGACGCGCGGCAACCCCTCGCGGCCCTAGCCGCAACCGGCCCGGCGGGCCGACCAGGGTGGGGGTATCGAAACCGGCCAGCACCTGGCGCCAGGCCGCGCCGGCGGCCTGGCGGTCGCGCTCGGCCAGCCAGGTCACAAACCTGCGATAGGGGACCGCCGCGGCCAGCCGCTGGCGGTAATAGCCGGCGAACATCTCCCCCAGCAGGATCGGCAACGACCAGCCATCGGCCACGATGTGGTGAAAGGTCAGCACACACCGGTACCGATCTGGCCCGGTGCGCAGCAACGCCACCCGAAACACCGGCTCGCCGGCGCCCAGATCGCCGACCGCGGCGCGCTCGCTAGCACACACCCGCGAGATCAGCCCCTCCACATCGGTGTCTTCGCCGTCCAGCTCGACATCGCGCCACCCCGCCACGGGATCGGCCGGGATGATCTGCACCGGTTCGTCGAACTGTCGGCAGAAGCGGGCCGCCAGGTGCGGATGGCGGGTGATCACCGCGTGCACCGCCTCGCGCAGCCGGGCCGGGTCCAGCGGGCCGGTCACGGTCATACCCAGCTGCACCGCATACACATCGTCGTCGTGGCCCTGCGCGGTGCTGGCGTGAAACAGCAGGCCCTGCTGCAGCGGGGTCAACGGCAAGATATCGGCGATGCGGTAGTGACGCTGCAGCGCGTCGATCTGCTGCTGGCTAAGCCGGGCAGGCGCGATATCCGACGGGGTCAACCCGCCCCCACCGGCGCGCACATGCGCGCAAATACCCTCTAGGGCCTCAAACCACAACCGGCTCAGCCCGGTGATCGCCGCGTGATCTAATGCCGAGGGCGCCCACATCCAGTTGGCGTGCAGCTGCGGGCCGGCCTCGGTGTCCACGGTGACGGCGTTAAGCTCCACGGTGTGCCAAAGCGGCATCGGCAACCCCGCGGCCGCCCCGATCACCGACACGCCCTCCTGGCAGACCCGCCACACATCAGCGGACACCTCGGCTGCCGCGGCGCCGAGGCGCCCCAGATAGTTGAACCCGATCGCCGGGTCAGACCCGCCCAGCTCCACATCGGGGTTCAGATAGCGCAGCAGCCCGTAGCTCAGCGGATTGGGCAGGGCGCCAAGCTGCTCTTTGGCGTCCTTGATCACCGCGCCCAGCCCGGGCCCGCCGCCGATCACCTGCGCCCAGCCCAGCCCACCCACCGTCAAGGACACCGGGTAGATGGTGGTGAACCACCCCACCGTGCGGGACAGGTCAATATCGGCGGCCAGGTCCTCGTGGCGGCCGTGGCCCTCGACGTCGATGCCGATCGGCGCGCCGCCGGTGCCCAAAAACTCCGCCCAGGCCAACCCGAACGCGATCAACAAAACCTCGTGGATGCCGGCATGAAACGCCGCGGGCACCTCACCCAAAAGCATGGCGGTGCTCTGGGCATCCAACACCACCGACAGCTGCCCGGCGCTGGCCAAGGTATCCACCGCGGGCTGGGCCGCCGGCAGCGCGGCCGGGACCGCCGCCACCTCCCGCCACGCCTGCACCTGACCAACGACTTCTGGGCGGCGCGCATGCTCGGCCAGCAGTGACGCCCAGCGCGCAAACGACGTCCCGCCCGCCGGCAGGGCTATCTGCTGGCCGCCCCGATGCTGGGCCCAGGCGATGTTGAGGTCCTCTAACACAATCCGCCACGACACTGCGTCGATGGCCAGATGGTGAATGATCAACACCAACTGGGCGCTACCGGTCACCCACAACGCGGACAGCATCACCCCACCGGCCGGGTTCAACCGCGACCGCGCCCCCAGCAGCGCCTGCTCGGATACCACGTCCACCGCGTGCAGGCACCCGCGCACATCCACCGACCCCGGTTCGGGCACCTCGAGCGACCACCCCCCCGCGCCGTCCCCAATGCCCGCGTCCACGCGCAGCCGCAACATGGCATGCCGATCCAGCAACGCCTGCAACACGACCACCACGTCGGCCCGGGTCACCCCCGCCGGGGCCTGCACCACCACCGTCTGGTTGAACTGCCCGACTAGGCCGCCTGCACTTTCCAGGCCGGCCAGCCAGCGCATGATCGGGGTGGCCAGCACCGGCCCGATGCCCTCATCAACGAGGCCGCCCGCACCGTCGGATACCGTGGCGACCCGGGCCAGCCCGGCCACCGTCTGCTCCACGAAAACATCGCGCGGCCTGCAGATAACGCCAGCGGCCCGGGCCCGGGCCACCACCTGCATCGACAAGATGCTGTCCCCGCCCAGCTCGAAAAACGACTCCTCCACCCCGACCCGCTCCAGCCCCAACACCTGGGCATAAATACCGGCCAGCACCTCCTCAACCGGGCTGGCCGGGGCCCGATACTCACCAGCGGTGTATTCCGGTGCCGGCAGGGCGCGGGTATCGAGCTTGCCGTTGACCGTCAGCGGCAGCCCCTCCAACACCACCACCGCCGCCGGCACCATGTAGGCCGGCAGCCGCTCGGCCAGCGCCGCGCGAATCCCGGCCGGGTCCGCGGTCCCGGTGACATAACCCACCAGGCGCTGATCACCGGGGCGGTCCTCGCGGGCGATCACCACCGCCTGCTCCACCCCATCCAACCCGGCCAACGCCGCCTGCACTTCGCCGCACTCGATGCGATACCCGCGGATCTTGACCTGCTCATCGGCGCGCCCCACATACGCCAACTGCCCATCCGGGCGCCAACACACCAAATCCCCGGTGCGATACATCCGCATACCGGGCGCCCCGAATGGGCAGGCCATAAACCGCGTCGCAGTCAACCCGGCCCGGCCCAGATAGCCGACTCCGACGCCGCGGCCGGCCACATATAACTCCCCGACCACCCCGGCCGGCACCGGTCGCAGCCAGCCGTCCAGCACAAACAACGCCGCCCCCGGCACCGGCGCCCCGATCGGCGGGGCCCCCGACCCCGCTGTCAACGGCGCACTGATCGCCGCATACACCGTCGTCTCGGTCGGGCCGTAGGCGTTGATCATCACCCGCCCCGGCGCCCAGCGCTCCACCACCTCGACCGGACACGGCTCAGCGGCGATCACCAACGCCGCCGACCCCAACTCCTGCGGTGACAGCACCCCCACCGCCGAGGGGGTTTGGCTTAACACACCGACCTGTTCAGCCACCAGCAAGGCGTGCAAGTCGTCTGGGGAGCGGACCACCTCGTCGGGCACCACGACCAGCCGACCGCCATGCAGCAACGGACCCCAGATCTCCCACACCGAATAGTCGAAGGCCAAGGAATGACACTGCGTCCACACCTGTCCCGGCGCCAGCTGCAGGCCCACGTCCAGTGAGTCGAACAGCTGGGTGACGTTGTGGTGGGTGACGGCCACGCCTTTGGGCACCCCGGTGGTGCCCGAGGTGTAGATGAGGTAGGCGATATCGTCGGGGGCCGGCGCCGGCAACGCGGTGCCGGGTTGGCTGTCAACGGCGGGATCGTCGACATCGATAACCGGCAGTTCGCACTCATCCAGCCGCGACCGCAGGCCCGCGCTGGTGAGCGCGGCGATCGGGGCGGCATCGGCCACCATGAACCCGAGCCGCGCCGCAGGCACGCCCGGGTCGATCGGCAGATAGGCCGCCCCGGCTTTGAGCACCGCCAAAATCGCCACCACGGCCTGCGCCGAGCGCTCCACCAGCAGCGCCACACACCGCCCCGGGCCCACCCCCTGGCCGGCCAACAGATGCGCCAGCCGGTTAGCGGCCTCATCGAGCTCGCGATACGTCATGCAGCGGCCCTGGAAGGTCACCGCCACCGCCTGCGGGGTGCGCGCGACTTGCGCGGCGAACAAGACCGGAATCGACACACCGGCGGTTGCGGGTGCGGTCAACACCGCAAGGTTGCCCCACCCATCCAGGCGGGCATGCTCAGCCCCGTCGAGCACATCCAGCGACGACAACCGCCCGCTGGGATCGGCGGTCATCGCCGCCACCACCCGCTGCAACCGCCCGATCAGTGCCTCGATGCTGACCGCGTCGAACACGTCGGTACGAAACTCCACCGCCCCGCCAATGCCGGCGGGCTGCCCGGCCTCGGAGAAGCGTTCGGCCAACGACAACACCAAATCCATGCGGGCGGTCTGGGTATCCACCGGCAGCGGGGTGACCTGCAGGTCCCCTAAGACCGGTCCGGCGGCGGGATCATCGGGCCCAGCGAAGTTCTGCCAGGCCAACATCACCTGAATCAGCGGGTGATGGGCCAACGATCGGGTCGGGTTCAGCCGCTCCACCAACACCTCAAAGGGCACGTCTTGGTGCTCGAAAGCCGCCAAACTGCGCGCCCGCACCTGGGCCAACAACTCGGCCACGGTGGGATCACCGGCCACCTCGACCCGCAGTACCAAGGTGTTGACGAAAAACCCGACCAACTCATCCAGCGCCGGATCACCACGACCCGCGATCGGGAACCCCACCGCCACCTCGGCACTGGCGCTCAGTTTGGCCAGCAACACCGCCAGCGCGGCCTGGATCACCATGAAGCTGGTCGCGTGGTGCTCGCGCGCCACCCGGGCCACCTGTTGCTGCAGCTCGGCCGGCCAGTCCACCGCCACAGTGGCGCCGCGGTGATCGGCGACCGGCGGGTAGGGCCGATCGGTGGGCAGCGCTAGGCGCTCGGGCAGCCCGGCCAGGGCCTGTTGCCAGTAGGCCAGCTGCGCGGCGATCGGACTGTCGGGATCGTCTAGATCACCCAGCTGGGCGCGCTGCCACAGCGTGTAATCGACATACTGCACCGCCAACGGCGCCCAGCCGGGGGCCCGCCCGGCGCACCGGGCGGCATAGGCCACCCCCAGATCACGGATCAGCGGGGTGATCGACCAGCCGTCGGCGGCGATATGGTGGGCCGCGACCACCAGCACGTGCTCGTCGTCGCCGATGCGGAAAAGCCTTGCTTGTAAAGGGATCTCGGTTGCCAGGTCAAACCGGTAACGCGCCGCGGTGCCGATGGCCTCACCCAGCCGGGCCGCTGTCCAGCCGGTGGCGTCGATGATCTGCCAGCCGAAGTCGGCCCGCTCGACCGGCACCACCACCAGTTGCTGGGGTATCCCCTCGGGCGCTGGGAACAGGGTGCGCAGGCTTTCATGCCGGCCCACCACGTCAGCCAGCGCGCCGCTTAGCGCCGCGGCGTCAAGGCGCCCGCGCAGCCGCAGCTGTGCGGCCAAGTTGTAAACCGGCGAGGGACCCTGCAACTGGTCAAGAAACCACAACCGGTTTTGGGCAAACGACAACGGAACCACCGCGGGCCGCTCAACCGGCACCAGCCGCGGCAGTCCACCCGCGCCCGCACCGATACGGGGAGCCAACTCGCCAACCGTGGGCGCCTCGAACAGGGTGCGCACCGACAGGCCGGCACCCAGGGCGGTATTGATCGCGGCGATCACGCGCATCGCCGACAGTGAGTCCCCACCCAAATCGAAAAACGAATCATCCACCCCGACCCGCTGAAGTCCCAGCACCCGGGCGTAGATACCGGCGAGGATCTCCTCGGTGGGGCTGCTCGGAGTCCGATACTCACCGGCCGCGTATTCGGGTGCGGGCAGGGCGCCCACGTTGAGTTTGCTGTTGGGGGTTAGCGGCAGCGCGTCGAGGACCACCACCGCGGCCGGGATCATGTAGGCCGGTAGCCGCTCGGCCAGCGCCGCGCGAATCCCGGCCGGGTCCGCGGTCCCGGTGACATAACCGACCAGGCGCTTGTCGCCGGGGCGGTCCTGGCGGGCGATCACCACCGCCTGCTCCACCCCATCCAACCCGGCTAGTGCGGCCTGGACTTCGCCGCAGTTCGATGCGGTAGCCGCGGATCTTGACCTGCTCATCGGCGCGCCCGAGATAGTCCAGCTGCCCATCGGGGCGCCAACGCACCCGATCCCCGGTGCGATACATTCGTGTTCCGGGCGCCCCGAATGGGCAGGCCATAAACCGCGTCGCAGTCAACCCGGCCCGGCCCAGATAGCCGACTCCGACGCCGCGGCCGGCCACATATAACTCCCCGACCACCCCGGCCGGCACCGGTCGCAGCCAGCCGTCCAGCACAAACAACGCCGCCCCCGGCACCGGCGCCCCGATCGGCGGGGCCCCCGAGCCCGCTGTCAACGGCGCGCTGATCGCCGCATACACCGTGGTCTCGGTCGGGCCGTAGGCGTTGATCATCACCCGCCCCGGCGCCCAGCGCTCCACCACCTCGACCGGACACGGCTCAGCGGCGATCACCAACGCCGCCGACCCCAATCCCTGCGGTGACAGCACCCCCACCGCCGAGGGGGTTTGGCTTAACACACCGACCTGTTCAGCCACCAGCAAGGCGTGCAAGTCGTCTGGGGAGCGGACCACCTCGTCGGGCACCACGACCAGCCGACCGCCATGCAGCAACGCAGCCCAGATCTCCCACACCGAATAGTCGAAGGCCAAGGAATGACACTGCGTCCACACCTGTCCCGGCGCCAGCTGCAGGCCCACCTCCAGTGAGTCGAACAGCTGGGTGACGTTGTGGTGGGTGACGGCCACGCCTTTGGGCACCCCGGTGGTGCCCGAGGTGTAGATGAGGTAGGCGATGTCGTCGGCCGCCGGCGCCGGCAACGCGGTGCCGGGTTGGCTGTCAACGGCGGGATCGTTGACATCGATGACCGCCAGGTCGTACCCGTGCAGCCGGTCGGCCAGTCCGGTGGTGGTGAGCGCGGCGATCGGGGCGCCATCGTCGAGCATGAACGCGATCCGGGCCGTGGGCAGGCTCGGGTCGATCGGCAGGTAGGCCGCCCCGGTTTTGAGCACCGCCAGCATCGCCACCACGGCCTGCGCCGAGCGTTCTACCAGCAGCGCCACACACCGCCCCGGGCCGGCCCCACAGCCGGCCACCAGGTGCGCCAGCCGGT
Organism: uncultured Actinomycetota bacterium; assembly: GCA_963814505.1. Classification (GTDB taxonomy): domain Bacteria; phylum Actinomycetota; class Actinomycetes; order Mycobacteriales; family Mycobacteriaceae; genus Mycobacterium. The sequence goes on along the minus strand of CAWFDM010000021.1, from coordinate 240,005 downwards.
TAGCGGCCTGGTCCACCTCGCGGTAGGTCATGCAGCGGCCGTGGAAGGTCAGTGCCACCGCCTGCGGGGTGCGCGCAACTTGCGCGGCGAACAAGACCGGAATCGACACGCCGGCGGTTGCGGGTGCGGTCAGCACCGCCCGGTTGCCGATCTCATCCAGGCGGGCGTGCTCAGCCCCGTCGAGCACATCGATCGACGACAACCGCGCGGTGGGGTCGGCGGTCATGGCCGCCAGCACCCGCTGGAACCGCTCGATCAGGGTGTCGATGCTGGCCGGGTCGAATACCTCGGTGTCGTATTCGACGCGAAGGCCCAGCTCAGCCCCGGGCCGGGCGACTACCGTCAGCGGGTAGTGGGTGGATTCGTGGCTGGTGACCTCGGTGATGGCCAACCCATGGTCACTCGACAAGGTGGTGGTGTCGACCGGATAGTTCTCATACACGAACAGGGTGTCGAACAGCTGGTGGTGGCCGGTGATGCGGTGGATCTCGGCAAGCGCCAGGTGCTGGTGCTCGAGGGTGTCGTGGTGTGTGTTGTGCAGCTGTGCGAGTAGGTCGGCGGTGGTGGTTGCTGCGGTGATGGTTGCCCGTACCGGCACCGTGTTGATGAGCAGGCCCACCATCGATTCCGCGCCGGGCACCTCGGCCGGCCGGCCCGAGACCGTGGTGCCGAAGGCGACATCGTGCTGGCCGGTCAGCCAGCACAGCAGCTGCGCGAAGGCGCCCTGCAGCACGGTATTGACGGTGGTGTGACACGAGCGCGCCAGCTCGTTGATCGCCTGGGTGGTTTGCTCGGGCAGCCCACGCGCGGCAACGCCTTGCCGCCCTTGCTGTAACCTGCTCGCCGGGCCGACCAGAGTGGGGGCCGCAAAACCGGCCAACACCTGGCGCCAGGCCGCGCGGGCGGCCTCCGCGTCTCGATCGGCCAGCCAGGTCACAAACCTGCGATAGGGGACCGCCGCGGCCAGCCGCTGGCGGTAATAGCCGGCGAACATCTCCCCCAGCAGGATCGGCAGCGACCAGCCATCGGCCACGATGTGGTGAAAGGTCAGCACAAACTGGTGTCGGTCTGCTGCGGTGCGCAGCACGGCGGCCCGGAAGGTCGGCGGGTCGGCCAGGTCGGCGACCGCGGCGCGTTCAGCGGCACGCACTCGCGAGATCTGTTCGTCGAGGTCGGGGTCTGCGGCGTCCAGCTCGACACAGCGCCAGGGGATCACGGGATCGGCCGGGATGATCTGCACCGGTTCGTCGAACTGTTGGCTGAAGCGGGCCGCCAGGTGGGGATGGCGGGTGACCAGCGCGTGCACCGCATCGTGGAGCCGGTGGTGATCCAGTGGGCCGGTCACGGTGATGCTCAGCTGCACCGCATACAGATCGTCGTCGTGGTCCTGCGCGGTGCTGGCGTGAAACAGCAGGCCCTGTTGCAGCGGGGTCAACGGCAAGATATCGGCGATGCGGTGTTGGCGCTGCAGCGCGTCGATCTGCTGCTGGCTAAGCCGGGCAGGCGCGATATCCGACGGGGTCAACCCGCCCCCACCGGCGCGCACATGCGCGCAAATACCGCTCAGGGCCTCAAACCACAACCGGCTCAGCCGGGTGATCGCCGCGTGATCGAATGCCGAGGGCGCCCACATCCAGTTGGCGTGCAGCTGCGGGCCGGCCTCGGTGTCCACGGTGACGGCGTTAAGTTCCACGGTGTGCCAAAGCGGCATCGGCAACGCCCGCGGCCGCGCCGATCACCGACACGCCCTCCTGGCAGACCCGCCACACATCAGCGGACACCTCGGCTGCCGCGGCGCCGAGGCGCCCCAGATAGTTGAACCCGATCGCCGGGTCAGACCCGCCCAGCTCCACGTCGGGGTTCAGATACCGCAGCAGCCCGTAGGTCAGCGGATTGGGCAGGGCGCCAAGCTGCTCTTTGGCGTCCTTGATCACCGCGCCCAGCCCGGGCCCGCCGGCGATCACCTGCGCCCAGCCCAGCCCACCCACCGTCAAGGCCACCGGGTAGATGGTGGTGAACCACCCCACCGTGCGGGACAGGTCGATATCGGCGGCCAGTTCCTCGTGGCGGCCGTGGCCCTCGACGTCGATGCCGATCGGCGCGCCGCCGGTGCCCAAAAACTCCGCCCAGGCCAACCCGAACGCGATCAACAAAACCTCGTGGATGCCGGCGTGAAACGCCGCGGGCACCTCACCCAAAAGCATGGCGGTGCTCGTGGGCATCCAACACCACCGACAGCTGCCCGGCGCTGGCCAAGGTATCCACCGCGGGCTGGGCCGCCGGCAGCGCGGCCGGGACCGCCGCCACCTCCCGCCACGCCTGCACCTGACCAACGACTTCTGGGCGGCGCGCATGCTCGGCCAGCAGTGACGCCCAGCGCGCAAACGACGTCCCGCCCGCCGGCAGGGCTATCGGCTGGCCGCCCCGATGCTGGGCCCAGGCGATGTTGAGGTCCTCTAACACAATCCGCCACGACACTGCGTCGATGGCCAGATGGTGAATGATCAACACCAACTGGGCGCTACCGGTCACCCACAACGCGGACAGCATCACCCCGCCGGCCGGGTTCAACCGCGACCGCGCCCCCAGCAGCGCCTGCTCGGATACCACGTCCACCGCGTGCAGGCACCCGCGCACATCCACCGACCCCGGTTCGGGCACCTCGAGCGACCACCCCCCCGCGCCGTCCCCAATGCCCGCGTCCACGCGCAGCCGCAACATGGCATGCCGATCCAGCAACGCCTGCAACACGACCACCACGTCGGCCCGGGTCACCCCCGCCGGGGCCTGCACCACCACCGTCTGGTTGAACTGCTCGACTGGGCCGCCTGCACTTTCCAGGCCGGCCAGCCAGCGCATGATCGGGGTGGCCAGCACCGGCCCGATGCCCTCATCAATGAGGCCGCCCGCACCGTCGGATACCGTGGCGACCCGGGCCAGCCCGGCCACGGTCTGCTCCACGAAAACATCGCGCGGCCTGCAGATAACGCCGGCGGCCCGGGCCCGGGCCACCACCTGCATCGACAAGATGCTGTCCCCGCCCAGCTCGAAAAACGACTCCTCCACCCCGACCCGCTCCAGCCCCAACACCTGGGCATAAATACCGGCCAGCACCTCCTCGATGGCGGTGGCCGGGGCCCGATACTCACCAGCGGTGTATTCCGGTGCCGGCAGGGCGCGGGTATCGAGCTTGCCGTTGACCGTCAGCGGCAGCCCCTCGAGCACCACCACCGCCGCCGGCACCATGTAGGCCGGCAGCCGCTCGGCCAGCGCCGCGCGAATCCCGGCCGGGTCCGCGGTCCCGGTGACATAACCGACCAGGCGCTTATCACCGGGGCGGTCCTCGCGGGCGATCACCACCGCCTGATCCACCCCATCCAACCCGGCTAGTGCGGCCTGCACTTCGCCGCACTCGATGCGATACCCGCGGATCTTGACCTGCTCATCGGCGCGCCCCACATACGCCAACTGCCCGTCCGGGCGCCAACACACCAAATCCCCGGTGCGATACATCCGCATACCGGGCGCCCCGAATGGGCAGGCCATAAACCGCGTCGCAGTCAACCCGGCCCGGCCCAGATAGCCGACTCCGACGCCGCGGCCCGCCACATATAACTCCCCGACCACCCCGGCCGGCACCGGACGCAGCCAGCCGTCCAGCACAAACAACGCCGCCCCCGGCACCGGCGCCCCGATCGGCGGGGCCCCCGAGCCCGCTGTCAACGGCGCACTGATCGCCGCATACACCGTGGTCTCGGTCGGGCCGTAGGCGTTGATCATCACCCGCCCCGGCGCCCAGCGCTCCACCACCTCGACCGGACACGGCTCAGCGGCGATCACCAACGCCGCCGACCCCAACTCCTGCGGTGACAGCACCCCCACCGCCGAGGGGGTTTGGCTTAACACACCGACCTGTTCAGCCACCAGCAAGGCGTGCAAGTCGTCTGGGGAGCGGACCACCTCGTCGGGCACCACGACCAGCCGACCGCCATGCAGCAACGGACCCCAGATCTCCCACACCGAATAGTCGAAGGCCAAGGAATGACACTGCGTCCACACCTGTCCCGGCGCCAGCTGCAGGCCCACGTCCAGTGAGTCGAACAGCTGGGTGACGTTGTGGTGGGTGACGGCCACCCCTTTGGGCACCCCGGTGGTGCCCGAGGTGTAGATGAGGTAGGCGATGTCGTCGGCCGCCGGTGCCGGCAACGCGGTGCCGGGTTGGCTGTCAACGGCGGGATCGTTGACATCGATAACTAGCAGGTCGTACCCGTGCAGCCGGTCGGCCAGTGCCGTGGTGGTGAGTGCGGCGATCGGGGCGGCATCGTCGAGCATGAACGCGATCCGGGCCGTGGGCAGGCTCGGGTCGATCGGCAGGTAGGCCGCCCCGGCTTTGAGCACCGCCAGCATCGCCACCACGGCCTGCGCTGAGCGCTCCACCAGCAGCGCCACACACCGCCCCGGGCCCACCCCCTGGCCGGCCAACAGGCGCCCCAACCGGTTGGCGGCCTCCTCGAGCTCGCGGTAGGTCATGCAGCGGCCCTGGAAGGTCACCGCCACCGCCTCGGGCGTGCGCGCGACTTGCGCGGCGAACAACCCCGGAATCGACACCGCCGGCGGTTGCGGGTGCGGTCAACACCGCAAGGTTGCCCCACCCATCCAGGCGGGCATGCTCAGCCCCGTCGAGCACATCCAGCGACGACAACCGCCCGCTGGGATCGGCGGTCATCGCCGCCACCACCCGCTGCAACCGCCCGATCAGTGCCTCGATGCTGACCGCGTCGAACACATCGGTACGAAACTCCACCGCCCCGCCAATGCCGGCGGGCTCACCGGCCTCGGAGAAGCGTTCGGACAAAGAAAACACCAAATCCATGCGCGCAGTGTGGGTCTCGATGGGTACAGGCCTGACCTGCAGATCACCCAGGGCCAGCCCGGCGGCGGGATCATCGGGGCCGGCGAAGTTCTGCCAGGCCAACATCACCTGCACCAGCGGATGATGAGCCAAGCTTCGGGTGGGGTTAAGCTGCTCCACCAACACCTCAAAGGGCACGTCCTGGTGCTCGAAAGCCGCCAAATCGCGCGCCCGCACCTGGGCCAACAACTCGGCCACGGTGGGATCACCGGCCAGATCGACCCGCAGTACCAAGGTGTTAACGAAAAACCCGACCAACTCATCCAGCGCCGGATCACCACGACCCGCGATCGGGAACCCCACCGCCACCTCGCTGCTGGCGCTGAGCTTGGCCAACAACACCGCTAAGCCGGCCTGGATCACCATGAAGCTCGTCGCGTTATGCTCACCGGCCAGCGCGCGCACCCGCTGCTGCAGCCCCGCTGGCCAGTCCACGACCACACTGGTCCCGCGCTGATCAGCCACCAGCGGATAAGGCCGATCAGTGGGAAGCTGCATACGCTCCGGCAGATCAGCCAACTCGCGTCGCCAGTACCGTAACTGGCCGGCAATCACACTGTCCGGATCAGACTCCGCCCCCAACCACCCGCGCTGCCACAACGTGTAATCGACGTACTGCACCGCCAACGGCGCCCACTGCGGGGCCCGGCCCTGCCGCCGCGCCCGATACGCCTCGCCCACATCCCGGGCCATCGGGGTCGGTGACCACCCGTCAAAAGCGATGTGGTGCACCACAATCCCCACCACGTACCGCTCGGGCGCCACCGAATAGATCTGCGCACGAATCGGGATCTCCGCCGACAAATCGAACCGATACTCGGCCAACGCCGCCAACTCGCCGGCCACATCGGGCTCGGGCAACGACACCACCGCCACGGCGCCCCGCCGCCACATCCCCGGCTCTGCGGGCAACACCTCCTGCACCGGCACACCGTCAATGTCGGGAAATATGGTGCGCAGCGATTCGTGGCGGGCCAGGACATCATCGAGCGCCGCACCCAGCGCCTCAACATCCAACGCCCCGCTGACCCCAAACGCACCCGGCATGTTGTAGGCCGCAAACCCACCATCGAACCGGTTAAGGAACCACAACCGCTGCTGGGCATACGACAACGGAACGCGCTCCGGGCGCGATGTCACCCGCAACGGCGGGCGCGCGGGGCCGCCACGGTGCCGATACAGATGGTCGGCGAGCCCCCCGACGGTGGACGCGTCAAACAGATACCGCACCGGCACTTGCCTGCCGAGCGCCAACTGCAGCCGCGCGCTGACCCGGGTGGCGATCAACGAATCCCCACCCAGGGCAAAGAAATCGTCATCGAGCCCGAGTCGGTCCACGCCGAGTACGTCGGCGACCACCCCGGCGACGATTTTTTCGATCTCGGTCTGTGGCGCCCGGAAGGCTGTGGCGGCAAACACGGGCGCCGGCAGGGCCTTGCGGTCGAGCTTTCCCGAGGAGGTCAACGGGAACTCGTCGAGCACAACGATCTGTGCCGGCACCATGTAATCGGGCAACCACGCGCTCAACCGCTGACGCACGGCGCTGACTTTTGTGGTGGTGAGCGGGTCATTGGCGTGGGTGGCGCGCTGGTGGGCCCCGGCGGGAGGAAGGTAGACGTCGGTCAGCGGTGGGGCGTGCCGACGGCCGCCGGGGGTGAAGAAGACCGCATCCAGGGTGCCGGGTTGGGCGCCCCAGGTGACCGCGACCTGATATCCGGTGGCTTCCCCGAGGTGGTGCAGTTGTTCCGGTGCGGCTTGCGCGTTGCCGGGATCTGCGACGGCGGTGGCTTGGGCCAGTGCGTCGGCTGCGGGGACGCCGGCGGCGATGGCGGCTTCGATGCGCACGTCGGCAAAAAGCCCGGCGCGGGGTATGGCAGTAACGCGCACGGCGGCGGGACTTTGGGATAGCAACCGGGTTTGCAGCCCGCCCAGGCCCGCGCAGTCGGCCCACGCCCAGGCGGGCGCGGCGGACAGGGAGCGTACCGGGGTGGGGGTTTTGTGGACGGTGACGTCGTAGCGATACCAAGTCAGTTCGTTGTCGGCGGATCCGCGTTTGACCTGGATCTCGAGTCCGGCCACCGACATAAGCTCGGCGGCCCAGGCGGTGAAAAACTCTGGGGCCAAAAGCAATTCGGGTTCGCCGAGCACGGCGCGCTGAACCCGTTGGCGAATCTCGGCGGCCTCGGAGGTGGGGCCCGTCCGGGCCAGCGCGACCGCGGTTTGCAAGGTGGCCTGCAGGCTGTGGTTCCGGACGTCGCCGATAAACACCGCCCCGCCGGGGGCCAGCCACTCCAGGGCGTTGCCGATGACCTCGGCCAGATATTCGGCGTTGGGGAAGTACTGGACCACCGAGTTGAGAATGATGGTGTCGAAGTAGTCCCGCGGTAGCGCTTCGGTGACGTGGGCGGGCTGGGTCAGCAGCTCGACGCGATCACGCCACGGGACCTGTAACCGCTCCAGCGAGCGCACGAGGTTGTCGACTGCCACCGCCGACATGTCGGTGCCGACATAGTGTTCGCAGTGCGGGGCGATCTGGGACAAGACCAGCCCCGAGCCCGCGCCGATCTCCAACACGCGCCGGGGCCGCAGGGCCATGATCCGATCCACCGTGGCCGACCGCCACTCCAGCATCTCCTCGAGCGGAATCGGATCGCCGGTGTAGCTGCTGTTCCAGCCCCGAAAATCCATGCCGAGCCCCGACACCTCGAGCCCAGCGACCTCGGCGCCGTACAGCTCGTCATACATCCGTTGCCACTCTTCGACGATTTCGGCGTCGCGCTCACCGGTGCTGGTGTGGCCAAGGGTGATGTAGGCGACCAGTTGAGAACTGGTGTCGCTGTGGTGCACGGTGGCCGCGGCCTGGCTGACCTGCGGGCAGGACAGCAGGGTGTTTTCGATTTCGCCCAGTTCGATGCGCTGTCCGCGCAGTTTGATCTGGGTGTCGGCGCGGCCCAGATGCTCTAGCGTGCCGTCGGGGGTCCAGCGCACCAGGTCACCGGTGCGGTACATGCGCGGTCCGGCAGCCGCAAAGGGGCCCCCAAAGGGATTTGCCACGAACCGTTCCGCGGTCAACCCCACTCGGCCCACATAACCGCGGGCCAGCGCGGGCCCGCCCAGATACAGCTCGCCCACCACACCGATCGGGGCCGGGTTCAGCCGCGCATCCAGCACCAGCGCGCACACCCCCGGGATCGGGGTACCGATGCCAACCGGATGCCCCGCCACCAGCGGCGCACTACAGGTGGCCCAGATGGTGGTCTCGGTGGGGCCATAACCGTTGAACATCCGCCGAGCCGGCGCCCAGGCGGCCACCAACTCACCCGGGCAGGCCTCCCCGGTGGTGATCAGTGTGCCTACCCCATCCGGCCCGGCCAGGCTGGCCGGATCCAGCGAGGACAGCACCGTCGGGGTCAACACCGCGGTGCTGACGCGCTGGTCCTGCAGCAACGCGGTCAACGCCTCTCCGGCATACACCTCCGGCGGCGCCACGACCAACGCCGCCCCCGACCCCACGGCCAGCAACACCTCGCCGAGCGACACATCAAAGGTCGGCGCTGCCACCATCAACACCCGCGCATCCGCGCCCAGCCCGAACACCTCGCGTAGCGCCGTCACCCCCAGCAGACCGGCGTGACTGACCGCCACCCCCTTGGGGGCACCGGTGGACCCCGACGTGAACATCACGTACGCGGTGTTATCCACCTGCAACGCCCCCAGCCGGTCGGCGTCGGTGATCGCCTCCGCGCAGCGCCCGGATACGTCCAGACTGTCCGGAACATCCATGCGCAGCACCGGGCGCGTCCCGGCCCCGGCCACGGTGTCGGCGCCGCAGGTCAGCACGCACAGCGCGGCCGCCGCGTCCAACACCGCCGCGATCCGCTCGTCCGGATGGGCCCGATCCACCGGCACGTACACCCCGCCGGCCTTGACCACCGCCCACCAAGCCACTACCAACTCGACACACCGATCCATCGCCACGCCGGCCGCACGCTCGGGACCCACCCCCGCCTCGATCAGGACCCGTGCCAGCCGCGTCGACCACTCATCAAGCTCGCGATAGGACAACCTCCGCGCGCCGTCGATCACCGCCACCGCATCCGGGTCGGCCGCCACCGCCGCAGCCAACAACCGCGACACCACCCCCACCGGTGCCCCCACCCCGGCACCAGACCAGCCGGACAGCACCAGATCACGCTCACCGCGATCCAGCAACAGCGAGATCTCCCCCACCACCGCCGATGCATCCGCAACCAAAAGGCGGTCAAGGAGCAATTCCAGTCGGGTTATGTGCCTGGCGATGTCGTCGGCGGCGTACCGGTCCGGATTCCACGCGATTTGAATTCGCGGTGTGCCGTCACCCAGCTGCGAATAAATGTTGACTGCAATGTCTTGTATCGGGAAGGTGGTCAACACGTTGTACGTCGTTTCCGAAGAGCCGAAACGAACCGGGGCGATGAAGTCGAGCACGTTGATCACCGGGCCGAACTCGACGTTCATGTCCGGACGGGCTGCATCGGCGACGAGGTCCGGCCAGCGCCGGAACTGCTGATGGCGCAGCGCACCGATCACGGCCTTGGCGGCCCGATCGGTGAGTGCGCCAATGGTGTCGCCGTCATTGACGCAGATGAGCAGCGGCACCATGTTCGACACCATGCCCGTGCTTCTTTTCAGCGCCGCGGTCGTGCGCGCCGAAACCGGCAAGGACATCGAGACATTCTGGCGCCCTGTTGTTTTCGCGATGAACACCGCCATCGTCGCGATAACCCTTGCGACATCGACCTTGCCGTGCGGGCTCTGCGACAGTCGATGCGTGCAGACCAATTCGCGCACCAGCGGGTGGCGTGGTGCCACCGACCTCCGCGCCCCACTCAGGTCGGTGACGTCCAGGGGTCCGCGCACGACGGTCTTCCAGAACTCGGCATCGGCACGACTGCGCGAAGACTGCCGATATTTATGATCGGCGTCATGGATCAGGGCGAATTCGGAGAAATCGACATCGGCGGAATCGGGGACCGCTCCCGAGTAGACGGCCGCAACGTGCCGGATCAAATTGTTCGCGCCATACCCGTCAAAGAGAACGTGGTGCGTACGCAAGTAGAAGTACGACAGGTTGTCGGTGATCCGCAGCAGCGCGAATTCGGTGAGTCGGTCACGGACCAGATCAATTGGTTGGCGGTAGTCGTTTTTCATCCAGCTGCTAGCAGCGGCTACCGGGTCACGCTCGGCGCGCAGATCGATACAGCGCATGGTCTGCGGAAACGAGCGGTCGACTATGAAGACTGGTTCGCCGTCATCCAGAGATAGCCGCGCGCATGGTGTGCCGAACCGCGTCGCCGTCGCTTCGCACGCAGCCATGAGCCTCTCGGCGTCGACGTCGTGATCGATCGCGAGAAAAGCGGCAAAGTTGTAAGGGACTTCCGGCTGGAGTTGTTGGGCAGCCCATATCGACCGCTGAGCGGCGGTTAGCGGTCCCAGCGTGTCTGGTTGAGTTCCGTAGTTGAGCATGACGACGACGAACTCCCCTACTTAGGCCGGCACGCCGGCGAACGCAACGTTCGCATCGTTGAGTTGGCGTCGTCGAACAACACGGAGGGACTCGCGTTGTGGGCATCAATCAGAAGTTTTCTCCCCAACTTCTGGCGCCATGGGTGACGCCGCGTCAGGTGGCGCCTGTGGCTAGTCAGCTGCGTCCGATGTGGGCTCAATCTGGGCTCAATGTGGGCTTATGTGGGCTCAAGTGGCCGTTCCTCGGCGTTGACCATAACAACGCAGCCGCCACTGTCATTGAGCTTCCGTCGAAATCGCTGGAGTTCCGCAGTTTGGCCAGTGAGCCGGGTGTGATTTCTGGGGCGTCTGTGAGTTGACCGGCGCGTCAGCGTGATTCGGCCGTGACCATGACGAAGCATCACCGGATGAATGATGCCCGCTCAGATGTTCGAGGCTCTACCGATGCTTCGGACCTGACCCTGCAGGCGTCGTGGCGCACTCTGCTGGAAGCGTTCCGTCCCGCGTTTCGCCGGTCCTTGCCGCGCTCGCCTGACTAGCCCGTCGAATCCGCTGTGGCCGTTAGCTCGGCGGCCGCGAAACGCACTGCGCCAGGTACAGCTCCTCGCCGAGCTTTTCCATCAACTCCAGCTGCGTTTCCAGGTAGTCGACGTGGAGTTCCTCGTCGGCCACGATCTTCTCCAGCAGGACGGCGCTGGTGCTGTCCTCCTTCTCCCGGCACATGATGATTCCGGGCTTCAGCCGGGCCAGCACCTCGTATTCGATGGCCAAATCGGCCTCGAACTGCTCGCGAATCGTCTGCCCGACGCGCAACGAGAAGATGCGCTGGTAATTCGGCAGGCCATCCAAAATCAGGATGCGATCCGTGATCGCCTCGGCGTGCCGCATTTCGTCGAAGGACTCGGCGCGGGTGTGCTCCGCCAGCTCGGTAAAGCCCCAATTGTCCTGCATCTTCGAATGAAGGAAGTACTGGTTGATCGCGGTCAGCTCACTGGTCAGTTGCTCGTTGAGCAGGCGCAATACATCAGGATCACCTTGCATGATCACTCCTAGGCGTGTGAGGGATGTTCGGCCGAACCGCTGCAGGGTGGGCTGGGCTGGAGCACACGATGCTGGTCCGTTGTGGGCTGATAGCAGCACTTTGCCATGCCAACGTCGAATTTAGTGCAGCAAGTGACCACCAACCCGGTGTTTGGTGCACCGTCGGCGCGTCACGCGCAGGAAACGATTCGGCCGCGTCTCTTTAGTTAGGTTAGACTCTGCTAACTGACTTAGGTTAGACTCCACTAATATGCGACCTGTTCAAGGTCTTGCCCGCCTACGGGGGGTGTGCTGATGTACGTGTGCCTGTGTGTCGGGGCCACCAACCACACCGTGTCCGAGGCTGTCGCTCGTGGAGCGTCGACATCCAAAGAAATCGCCGCCGTCTGTGGGGCGGGCGGCGACTGTGGACGCTGCCGGCGCACCCTGCGGGCCATTATCGCCGCGAGCAAGCTCGAGCCGGCGCGTGCGCACTAGATAACCCAGGCGTGCTTACAGGGGAACCTGGCCTGCCGCGGGACTTACTTTGTTGTTGTTCGCCTCAGCAGCCCAGGGCGCCCTGGGCATCTCCGGCCACCAAGCGCGAAACATCGTCCGGCAGATTGAGATCGGCCTTCACCATATCTATGACCTGCTCATCGGTCGTTCCGCGTAGGTGGGCGTTGCAGATCTTGTGGGCCTCGGCCACCCACTGCGAATCGGGGTGCTCGTCAGCGAAGTAATTCTGGTGAATGAGGCCCAGGTAGACGTTTTCAGCAGTGTCAGCCTGAGCCAACGGCGCACACCAGATCCCAGTGATCAGTAGGGCTGCAATTATGCGGATCATTTCTTTCCTCCTAGGGCCCACTTCACCGGGGCGACGGGCGACACGTCCCTGTTGTCGGGGCGACAACACCGAAGTGGTTACCCAATAAGTGGGGAACGTAGTTATGCAGAATCCGCCAATACGGATTTTGCATTCGCCCCCCAAATCCGCCATGCTGCAGTAAGTCGAGCTCCGGCCCGACCATTCCGTTCGCCGACCACGGCGCGGCCCCAGCGTCGAACCTGAAATACCTTTGCTACCTTAATCATTCGATAAGTGGTCGTGAGTCTGGCGGGGCCAGCAACACCGCGACGGGACGGTCGTCTGGAAGCTTCCCGACGGGCAGACCTGCATGACCGCCCGCGGGCAGAGGGAAGAATCATGGCAGAAAGCACTCCCGAACCGCGCGCGCCGCTCCCGGCCCGCGTTCCGTGGGGCGCCGTCGTCGCCTACCTCGTCATCGCGTTTGGGCTGGCCTGGCTCGTCGCACTGCCGCTGTGGCTGCACGACGGGCTGCGCAACTCGCTGGCCAAACCGCTGCTGATCGCGATGATGTACACCCCGGCGGCCGCGGCCCTTATCGTCGTGCTGACGATCCAGCGGCCGAGGCCCGCGAGCATCCCGGAATACCTCGGCATCTGGCCTCTACAGCCGGCGAAACGCACGCTGCTGCTGTGCGTCGCAGGCATCGTCGGCGGCGCGCTGCTCATCATCGTCGGCGTCTTAGTTGCCGCAGCGCTCGGTGTCGTGCGTCTTGACCTCGTGCACTTCTCGGGATTCCGCGACATCATCGAGCGAAAGGCGGGCAGGGCTCCTGCGCGGCCGATGGGCGTGCTTGTCGCGGCGCAGCTCGTCATGATCCCGTTCGTGGCCGTGTCCAACGGCCTGGCGACCATCGGCGAGGAACTTGGCTGGCGCGGCTGGCTGCTGCCGAGCCTGCGCCCGCTCGGCACCTGGCCCGCCCTCGTGATCTCCGGCGCGATTTGGGGCCTGTGGCACGCGCCGGCCATCCTGCTCGGCTACAACTTCGACCAGCCGAACCTGTTCGGCGTCGCGATGATGACCGGAAGCACGATCCTGCTCGGCACGCTCGTCGGATGGCTCCGCCTGCGCAGCGCGTCGGTGTGGCCGTGCGTGTTCGCGCACGGCGCGGTCAACGCCGCCGGCGGGTTCATCGGCCTCGTCTACATGGCGGGCGCCCCGGTCGATCCCGTGGCCGTGGGCCCGGGGGGCTGGGCGACGTGGATCGTCATGGCCACCGTCATAGCCGTGCTGTCCGCAACAGGGCAGTTCCGGGTGCAGCCGCGGCTAGATAAAAATCTCCACCCGGCGCCTTCGTCCCCTTCGTGACAGCCGGCAGAGTCCGCGCCCTTGGTCGCTGGCCAGTTTCCTGCAGCCCAGACGGGTCAGATTTCGTCCATCATCTGCGCGCGCCTGGCGGTGTGTTCGGCGTCCGAGCTCACACGTTAGAAGCTCGATCAAGTTGTGCGGCCGCTGTTGAAATCCGCCAAAGCCGCGGCGTTCGCCTGCGCCCCCATCAGCTCGGCGAAGTGGGCGTTCTCGCGCGCGGTGGCGGCCGCGATTTCTGGACGGATCGGTTCGAGCATGGTGTGCTTGACCGCCATCAGGCTCGAAATCGGCCGGGAGGCAAGGACTTCGGCATGCCGACGGGCCTCGGGGAGCAGCTCATCCGGCTCGCATACCCGCCAGACCAGCCCCATCCGCAGCGCCTCTTGGGCGTCGACCCATTCCGAGGACATCAGCAGCCAGGCTGCGTTCTGCCGGCCCACCAGCTGCGGCAACAGGTATGACGAGGCCGCTTCGGGCGCCACGCCGAGGCTGGTGAACGGGCATTTCAGGCGCGCCGTCGACGACATGAAGGCCAAGTCGGCATAGCCCAGGATCGTGGCGCCGATGCCCACCCCGACGCCGTTGACGGCGCAGATCAGCGGTTTGGGAAATTTGCTGAGCGCGTCGATCAGTCCGGGGAAGCCATGCTTACCGGGGATGAAGTCGGGATCGGTTATGCGTGCCTGCATCTCGGTCAGGTCGGTACCGGCGCTGAAGCCGCGCCCAGCGCCGGTCAGTAAGACGACGGCGACCTGCGGATCTTCGGCCGCCGCCAGCAGCGCCTCGGCGGTGGCGTCGTAGAGGGCTTCGTTGAAGGCGTTCAGCGCCGCGGGACGGTTCAGGGTAAGGGTGCGGACGTGGTTGCCGTCGTCGATCTGCAGCACCGCTGCAGCCTAGCTCTGAGCCGATCCGGGGCCGGAACGGCCCGGTGCGGAGCAGGCAAAATTCAGCCGAGCCCTGTTGAGCTCAGCCGTTGCTGTACACCCGGGTCGGCGCGATCAACACCACGGCGCGCCGCTCCTTTGCCATCACCCGGTCGTACTCCGGCCAGTCGTCGTGCGTGCCGCCCGCGGCGGTGAACACCTCGCGTAGCAACAGCCGCAACTGGTCGGCGTCGGCCAGCCAGGGCGCGGCATCATCCGGGCCGGCCAGCTCCGCGCGGCCCTCTACCGTCGCCCACTGCCAGCCATTCTTGAACGTGACGGCCAGTTGCGGCCGCGCCCGCAGGTTGGCGAGTTTGACCTTGCCGTAGGTGGTGAAGCCGAGGACGGGTTGACCGCCCGCCGGATGCGGCAACAGGCCCACGTTGACCAGCGAAGCCTGCACCGTCTGATCGGCACGAACAGTGGAGACCACCGCCAGTCCGCTTTCTCCCGCAGCCAGCGCAACAGCGTCGTCGAGTGTTGTCATGTCCGGACCTCACCTTTCCAAACCTTTCCAGGGGCATCTAAAAGGGTGTTTTGAGCACGTAGCGGCTGGTCGGCACCGTGTCGATATTCTCGTTGGCGCCGAATGCGCTAGTGCTGGCAATCATCTGGCCTACCCGGTTCTGTAGGTCACTATCGTCGGCGGCCCCGAAGAAAGCCTTCAAATCGGTGATCGCCTCCGCGGGGAACAACTCCTCGACGATGCCCGCGATTCCCGGTGCGTCCGGGGTGAGGGTGCGAACCACCCAGTTCTGGGTGTAGCCGAATGTCGACTGCGTCTTGATGGCCACGCTCGTGTGGTCGAGTTGCCAACGGTCCAGCCAGGTCGCCTGGTCCAGGCCGGCTGGCCGGCGCAGCAGTGCGATGTTGGCCAAACCCGTTGTGCGAGCGCCGGACTCGATGGCCGGTCCAGGCAGCGGGACCGATTCGGTGACCAGGTACGCGCCCAGCCGGTCGCACTCGCGGGCCAGCAGGTCGAGTGCCGCCGTCGTCTGCTCGCCGTAGCATTGCTGGGTCCACAGGCTCACCACCGCGGCGACCGGCGGGTCCAGCGTCGTCAGCGTCATCAGCGACTCGCGCACCACGCTGTCGCGGACATTGACGGACAGCCCGGGCACGCCCAGCTCCAACAGTGCGTCAGCGACCGGGCCCCGCTGGCGCTCGCACCACTCGTCATCCGGCTCGGCGCGCATCAGCACGGCGATTACCTTCTCCATACGCCGAACTTAACGTGTCGCGTTCGCCGCCATGCGCGGTCTAGCCGGTGGGTAGCCGGGGGGTAGTCCCCCACGGGGGAACTCGAAAACCGCCATGTGCTGACCTGTATCGAGGGGCTGCTTGAGATCTGGAATTTCGAAGTCTCTCTGCTAGCCAAGCGGAATATCCTGCTCGATTCGTGAGGGTGCACTTCACAGTCCGATCGGTGAGCTCCAACACTGCTTCGGCACCACCTAAGCTCGGCTTCCACAGACTGCCAAAGAGATACACCACGGTTCGCGGGGCGAGGTCGTCACCGAAAACCTCCCTGATTTGGCCTCCCTGCAGCCTAACCGCGACGAGGTGCTGCGGGTGCTGGACGCCCTCAACTGGCGCAAGGGCGATCCGACGCTAAACACCGGTGAACTGCTCAAGAAGTCGGCGTAACTAAGCTTTGGTGGGAGGAGAGATTGAGTCATGACGCCGTCCTGGGTCCCGCACGCAATCTGGTGGCAGATCTATCCCCTGGGCTTCGTCGGCGCCTTTCCTGCGCCGGCGTCTGAGGGCTTGGAGGAGCCCCCGGGCCCAGCGGAACATCGGCTGCGTCGGCTGGTCGACTGGTTCGACCACGCCATCGAATTGGGGGCATCGGGCGTCGCGCTGGGGCCGATCTTCGCCTCGCGCACACATGGTTACGACACCACCGACCACTACCGCATCGATCCCAGGCTCGGCGACGACGCCGACTTCGACTACCTGGTAGCCGAGGCGCACCGCCGGGGCCTGCGGATACTGCTCGACGGCGTGTTCAATCACGTCGGCGTGGACTTCCCGCGCTATCGTGAGGCGCCGCACGACGACGCATCGGCACGCTGGTTTCGCGGACGCCCCGGTCGCTTTCATACATTCGAAGGCCACTCCGAGCTCATCACCCTCAACCACGACAACCCCGAGGTTGCCGACTACGTCGTCGACGTCATGGCGCACTGGTTGAGACGTGGCGTCGACGGCTGGCGCCTGGACGCGGCTTACGCTGTGCCGCAGGGATTTTGGGCGATGACGCTGCCCAAGGTCCGCGACCGGCACCCGGATGCGTGGTTCGTCGGCGAACTCATCCACGGGGACTATGCCGCGATGGTCAGTGCCGCCGGGTTCGACTCGGCGACCCAGTACGAGCTGTGGAAGGCGATCTGGAGCAGCCTCAACGACGGCAATTTCTTCGAACTGGACTGGGCGCTGCAGCGACACACCGAGTTTGTGGCCAGCTTCGCGCCGCTGACCTTCATCGGCAATCACGACGTCACCCGCATTGCCAGCCAGCTTGAGCGTCCCGAACACCTGGCCCACGCGCTGGTGATCCTGCTGACGGTCGGCGGCATCCCCAGCGTCTACGCCGGCGACGAGTTGGGCTTACGCGGCGTCAAGGAAGAGCGGTACGGCGGCGACGACGCGGTGCGCCCGGAGTTTGGCTCTCCCCCAATGCAACTCGATGCGCCGGGCGAGCAAGTATGGGCGTTGCATCAATACCTCGTCGGGCTGCGTCGTCGGCATGCATGGCTGCATGCCGCGTCGACCACAGCCCTGCGCCTGGATAACCGGCACTATGTCTACCGAGCCGGTAGTGGCTTGGACACACCGGACGCGCTGCTGGTCGCCCTCAACATCGACCGCGAGCCGCTGCACCTGGTGCTGGCGGAGCTGGGCATCGAGCGGGCAGAGGTGCTCGCCGGGTCGGCTGCGCCGCCCCGGGAGGTTGTCGACGCGGTCGTCGTCGAGGCCGATGGCTGGCGGATCTTGCGGCCCGTCTAGGCAGGTTAGCCGATCAGCCGCGTCACGGTCAGCGGGTCCTGCTGGCCGTCGTAGTACTTGGTGAGAAGCGCCAGAAAGTCCTCGTTGTCGTGGGCGGCGCGGGCGAACAGCGTCATCGACGAGCACAGTTTCAGGTCATCGGGGGAACCGAAGATTTCGTCGATCGATCGGCCTGACACCTGATTGACCAGCCGTGTGCATTCGCGCAACCGGGGTCCGAGCAGGTCATGCCGCAGATACGCACGCGCTTCATCAAGCGAGGAGATGCCGTATCGGACCGCCATCGGGCTGCTGCCCAGCCCGAGCAGCTGCGGAAACACGAACCACATCCAGTGACTGCGCTTGTATCCGGCGCGCAGCTCGGTCAGGACGGTGCCGTAGAGCGGCGCCTGCGCGTCGACGAAACGCTTCAGATCGTAGGGGTCGCTTGCCGATTCCATATGACCACGGTTGCACACTGGTAGCCATGGCGGTCAAACGACGGGTGCCCAGGGTCCGCGACCTGGCACCGCTGATTCAGTTCCAAAGGCCCCAGCTCGATCGGACCAAGCGGCGCCTGGACGCCGCGCTGACAATCGATGACCTGCGACGCATCGCCAAGCGGCGCACCCCCAAGGCGGCGTTCGACTACACCGACGGCGGCGCCGAGGGCGAGCTGTCCATTGCGCGCGCCCGACAAGCATTCCGCGACATCGAGTTTCACCCGACGATCCTGCGTGACGTCACCAACGTGGCCACCGGATGGAATGTCCTGGGCCAGCCGGTCGTACTGCCGTTCGGGATCGCGCCAACCGGGTTCACCCGGTTGATGCACACCGAGGGCGAGATCGCCGGCGCACGGGCCGCCGCCGCGGCCGGGATCCCGTTCTCGATGTCCACGCTGGCGACCTCCGCGATCGAGGACGTCGCGACCGCGGTTCCGCAGGGCCGCAAATGGTTTCAGTTATACATGTGGCGCGATCGTGACCGGTCGATGGCGTTGGTCAAGCGCGCGGCCGACGCCGGATTCGACACCCTGCTGGTCACCGTCGACGTTCCGGTCCCCGGCGCGCGACTGCGTGACACCCGCAACGGGATGACGATCCCGCCCTCGTTGACACTGCGAACCGTCCTCGATGCGCTGCCACACCCGCGCTGGTGGTTCGATCTGTTGACCACCGAGCCGCTGGCATTTGCCTCGTTGGATCGCTGGCCAGGCACCGTCGGCGAGTACCTGAGCACCATGTTCGATCCCGGTGTCACCTTCGACGATCTGGCCTGGATCAAAGCCCAGTGGCCGGGCAAGTTCGTCGTCAAAGGGATCCAGACACTCGACGACGCCCGGGCCGTCGTGGACCGCGGCGTCGACGGCATCGTGCTGTCCAACCACGGCGGCCGCCAGCTGGACCGTGCCCCGGTGCCGTTCCACCTTTTGCCCGCGGTAGTCGGTGAACTCGGCAAGGACACCGAGATCCTGCTGGACACCGGCATCATGTCCGGCGCCGACGTCGTGGCGGCGATCGCCCTGGGGGCCCGGTGCACGCTGGTCGGGCGGGCCTACCTCTATGGGTTGATGGCCGGCGGCGAGGCGGGCGTGCGGCGCGCGATCGAAATCCTGCAGAGCGGGGTGGTCCGGACCATGCAACTTCTGGGTGTGACCTGCCTCGAGGAGCTTTCGCCCAAACATGTGACCCAATTGCGCCGCCTGGGCCCCATTGCGCCTTGACGCTCAGCGCTGCTGAAACGACTTCGGTGTGCTCCCAACCTGTTTGGCGAACATCGCGGAAAAGGCAGCGGGAGTGTCGTAGCCCAGCGTGGCTGCCACCCGGGTGACGGTGGCGCCCGTGGACAGCAGCCGGATGGCATGCAGGACGCAGGCGCGTTGCCGCCATTGCTGGAAGGTCAGGCCAGTTTCGGCGCGGAACACCCTGTTGAACGTTCGGCTGCTGACACTGAGCCGCGTGGCCCACTGCCCCGGCAGCTCCCGCACACTGGGCGCCGCCGCGAACGCCTGGCACAGGCTGCGCAGGTCGTCGCGGCCGGGCATCGGAAGATCGAGCGGCAGCGGAGTCACGGATTGGATCTCGTGCAGGATGAGTGAGATCAGCGCGCCGTCGCGGCCGTGCGACTGGTATTCGGCCGGCACGTCCACCGCGGCCAGCAGGAGAGCCCGCAACAGCGGCGAAACGTCGACCACCTGGCAGCGGGTGGGAAACCACGGCGCGGCGGAAGGCTCGATGTAGAGGCTGCGAGTGCTGACGCCGTCCATCAGCACCTGGTGGTCGGTGTTCGACGGAATCAGCACCGCGCGCCGCGTCGGCACCGTCCAGGTCGCGTCCGCCGTGTCGACCCGCATGATCCCGGTGGCGCCGTAGAGGAGCTGTGCGCGGCGGTGCCGGTGGAACTCCAGCAGACGCCCGGGCGGGTAATCCGTCCCGATCGCCAGCACGGGGCGCTCAATCGTGTCGACGTCGTCAAGCGGAATGTTGCGCACCGGGTCAATCTATCGCGGCGTTGGCGCAAAATCGGGGATAAGTGGCGAAATAACGATTGTGCGCCACTATCGACAAACCATAGCGTGAGCTGCATGTTCGGATTCATCGTGCTGCTGGTCGCCGTCGGTTGTGTCACCGGGGTCACCACCGTGATCTTCGGATTCGGCGGCGGATTCATCACTGTCCCGGCTGTGTATGCGGCCGTCGAGGCCACCGGTGGAGGCCCTGCTGGAGCCCAAGCGATGCACATCGCGATTGCGACGTCCACCGCGATCATGGTGGTCAACGCGTCGTCGGCGACCGTGGCCAGCGCCAGGATCGGCCATCTCCGCCGGGAGTACATCTGGCCGTTCATGGCGTTCATCGCCGTCGGCGCAGCCCTTGGCGCGCTCGCCGCCAATTGGGCGCCCGAGGCGATGTTGCATGTTCTGTTCGTCGCCTACATCGCGGGCACGCTCGTCGACAGCGTTGTCCGGAAGGGTTTTTTGCGCAATGCCGGCGGCCTGGCAGCGGCCGAACCGTTGAGCACAACCGCCTCGACGCTCGGCGGAGTCGGAATCGGTGGAGTTGCCAGCTTTCTCGGCATCGGTGGCAGCGTCCTGACGGTTCCGTTGTTGCGGCGCAGGGGTGTTGGCATGGCCGAAGCCACCGCACTGGCCAATCCGCTGAGCCTGCCCATTGCCGTTGCCGGGACGGTTGTTTACGCACTCGCCGCGCCCGTGGCGTCTTATTCCGGGCATCCCGGCCAAGTCGGTTACGTCAGCCTCGCCGCGGCGACGGCGTTGCTGGCCGGGTCGCTCCCGACCATCGCGCTGACCAAACGAGTCCTCGTCGGCCGGCAGATCCCCGATCGAGTTCACGCAGTCGCGTACCTGATCCTGCTGGGGATCATCCTGATCGCGATGGTCGGGAGCATGGCGGCCTAGCCAGCGAGACCCGCCCAGATGCCCTGTTCAAGCTCTTGGGTCAGACCCGGGGCGGGTGGAGCTGTCCTTTGGGAGGGGGCGGTCAGCGCGGCGAACGGGTTCGGGTCGGTGCCGGACTGGTTCGTGTCGTCCGCGTCGGCAGGCGCCGCTCCCATAACAGCACCCACAACGATGGCCGCGCTCACAAGCAGTTTCGCGATCATTTTCGGCTGTCCTTCCTATTTGTCGTCACTAACTAAGACCGGTGGTTACTCGCTTTAGACGGCCGAGCTGCACTTCTGGTTCGCTCTTCCGTCTGAGTCTGTAACCGGCTTAGATAGTTACACTGTTGCGTGAGGCGACGAAACCTGTCAAGGTGGTTACATGAAGTTTGTCTACGTGAGTGGCCGCCGGTGCCTCGACTTCGCGGGCACTCTCAGACACCGCAGGTCAACCCGCGAGGAACTGTTGACGGACCCGGATCGGCTGTCGGAGTGGGCACTTCAGGCGGGGCTGGTGGATACGGCCATAGCTATCAGTGAGGACGAGCTGGTGGCTGCAATTGAGCTTCGCGAAGCCATCTACCGGGTCGTTACCGCCCGACTCGAGCACCGCCCGCTCGAGGTCGCCGACGTCGAGCTGCTCAACGGCCATGCGTCGCAACCTCGGCTCACGCCACGATTGGACCCAGGCGGATCGATTAGCCGCGACGGGGCCGTATCGCAGTTGCTCGCCAGCCTGGCCGCGGATCTGCTTGACCTCCTCGCCGGAGGTGACATCGAAAACGTCAAAGGTTGCGCCCACCCGGACTGCACGCGCCTCTACCTCGACTCGTCGCGAGGAAAGAACCGGCATTGGTGCGGGATGGGGACCTGCGGCAACAAGGTCAAGGTCCAGGCCTTCCGGGCCCGCCAGCGCACCGCCGCCGGTGCACTACAGGGCTCATGAGCGTCGGCGTTAGCTCCCCACGGACGCGCGGCGCTCAGCAGGTGGCTACCTACGAGAGAGACCGTCCCGAATTCCCCGATCAATCTCTTGGCGCAGAACCGGGCTGCCAGCCCGAGCCGTCTCCTGGCAGCTGCAGGTGAGGCCGCCGAACGGGTTCGGGTGGGTGTCGGACGGGTTCGGGTCGGCGCTGGCTGATGCTGGTGCCACGACACAGGAGCCGACAACGATAGCGGCGCTGACAAGCATTTTCGCGGTCAGAGGCCGCGGGCCCAAGTTCAGCAATCCGACAGCTGACTGTTTTGGATTCGAGATGAACATTTCGCGCTCTCCCTTCAGTATTAGATGCAACTTTCATGGTTCGCCGCCTCCGGAGTCGGTGGTAGAAGTCTCGAACTGGTGAGCACACAAATGGCCTTTGTGAGTCCTACTGATCGTTAAGCGAATCCTCTTGAGAATCAACGAAAAAGAAATGACGCCGGCCACGCCGAGTGAGCGGCGGGATCGCGATCATGCGGGGTCAACGCCTCACGCCACGAGTTGCAGCTGGCGGGCCGGTGGTGTCGCGCTGATGGTGCGGGCCCTTTCGTGGTCCAGCCCGGCCAGGTGACGCCAGAAACGGATTGCGTGGCGGGTGAGCTCCACCAGCCGGCTTGCTCTAGAGCGCCCGGACACCAGCGCATGAGCGTTCTGGGCGTGAGCGACTACTTGGTCCAACGTCGTCAGAGGGCGGCCATCCACGACGGTCGCCGACTCGTATGCAGCCCAGACGGCATGCCTTCCAGCGGGATTGAGGGTTGCCGCTATCGCACGCGCGGCGCGGTCGGCGGTTCCCCAGTCGGCTAAAGGTGGTGCGTTGCCCGACGCGGCGGCGCGGTGTAGTTCGGCGATGTCGGTGATCGCCTTGTTCGCAGTGATTTTCGCGTACTGAAGCACTCCCCACGTCGGATTGGTCAGCAATTCAGCCACCCAGGCGTGGACCAGGGTGTCGGGAACATCGGCAGTTCCCACCGTCTGGCATGCGAGATCGAGGGCGAGCGCGCTGTTCTCTGGCGACAGATAGCCGTCGGGTCCCGCCAGCTGGTCATTGCTGGACTGGACCAGGAGGCTCAACGGCCGGGCCGAGCAGGCCGGGAAGTCGGTGACCCGTTCGTCGCCGTTGATGTAGGAGATCACGTTCATCGCGCACCCCTTGCCCGACGCCGCCTGGTGCGATCCCTTGGCCAACCTCAGTGGATGGGTGATGCGGTAGAGGTCCACTTCTTACTGGTCCTTTCACTTTTCGTTATTCGCTAAGACGGCCGCCGCGCCCTTCCGGATCCAACGGGCTGATCCGGCAGCAAGCCCGTGCAACAGCCGTAACCGGCATTGGTTGGGGGCACAGCACCGACGCCGAGCGTCACGCCAGCGTTGCGCTGGGTGTCCAGCGTCACGCCAACGTGACGCTCGCGGCGAAACCAAGCCGGGAACAAACCACCTCTCGCCAAGGTTGAGCGCATCAGACTTAACCTTTGGAGGAGTGATGGCTGAAGCCAAGTCAGTGCCGGTGCTATTCGTCACCGACACGATCGTGTTGCCGGGAATGGTGGTGCCGATCGCGCTGGACGACGCCGCCCGCGCTGCGATCGACGCCGCCCAGGCGAGTGAATCAGGACAGCTGCTGATCGCGCCCCGGCTGGAAGACCGGTACCCCACACACGGTGTGATCGCGAAAATTCTGCAGGTCGGACGCATCGCCGGCGGGGGCACCGCCGCGGTGGTGCGCGGTGAGCGCAGGGCGCACATCGGCGCCGGAGCCAGCGAGCCGGGCGCCGCGCTTTGGGTCGAGGTGACCGAGGTGCCCGACGTTGAGCCCACCGACGAGGTCAAGGCCCTGGCCGCGGAATACAAGAAGCTGCTGCTGGCCATGCTGCAACGGCGTGAGGCCTGGCAGATCGTCGACCACGTCAACAGCCTGACCGACCCGTCGGCCTTGGCGGACACGTCCGGCTACGCGTCGTACCTGACCGACGTGCAGAAGCGGCAGCTGCTGGAAACGGCGGACGTCGCCGAGCGGCTGCGCGTCCTGATCGACTGGACCAGCGCCCATTTGGCCGAGGTCGAGGTCAACGACAAGATCGCCGAGGACGTGCGGGAAGGCATGGAGAAGACGCAGAAGGAGTTCCTGCTGCGCCAACAGCTGGCCGCCATTCGCAAGGAGCTCGGTGAGGGCGAACCCGACGGATCCGATGACTACCGGGCCCGCGTCGAGGCCGCCGATCTGCCCGAGAAGGTGCGCGAAGCCGCGCTGCGCGAGGTCGGCAAGCTGGAACGCGCCAGCGACCAGAGCCCGGAAAGCGGCTGGATCCGCACCTGGCTGGACACCGTGCTCGACCTGCCATGGAACGTGCGAACCGAGGATTCGACGGACCTGGGCGCCGCCCGGGAGATCCTGGACGCCGACCACCACGGGCTGGAAGACGTCAAGGACCGCATCGTCGAATATCTGGCCGTGCGCACCCGGCGCGCGCAGCGCGGGCTGCAGGTCGTCGGCGGCCGCGGCTCGGGTGCGGTGATGGTGCTGGCCGGTCCGCCCGGTGTCGGCAAGACGTCGCTGGGCGAGAGCGTGGCGCGGGCGCTGGGTCGCAAGTTCGTACGCGTCGCCCTGGGCGGGGTGCGCGACGAGGCCGAGATCCGCGGGCACCGGCGCACCTACGTGGGCGCGCTGCCGGGACGGATCGTGCGCGCGATCGGCGAGGCGAAGTCGATGAATCCCGTTGTGCTGCTGGACGAAATCGACAAGGTGGGTTCGGACTATCGCGGCGACCCGAGCGCGGCGCTGCTGGAGGTCCTCGACCCGGCGCAGAACCACACGTTCCGCGACCACTACCTGGATCTGGACCTGGACCTGTCCGACGTGGTGTTTTTGGCCACCGCCAACGTGATTGAGAACATCCCGTCGGCGCTGCTGGACCGCATGGAGCTGGTCCAGATCGACGGCTACACCGAAGACGACAAGGTCGCCATCGCACGCAATTACCTGTTGCCCCGGCAACGGGAACGGGCGGCGCTGAACGACGACGAGGTGACCGTCACCGACGCCGCGCTGCGCAAGATCGCGGCCGACTACACCCGCGAGCCCGGTGTTCGGCAGTTCGAGCGGCTGCTGGCCAAGGCGCTGCGCAAGGTGACCACCAAGCTCACACCCGAATCGAACGGGGCCCCGGGTCCGCTCATCATCGATGAGCCCGATCTGGTCGGTTACCTTGGGCGCCCAAGATTTACGCCAGAGTCGGCCGAACGGACCGCGGTGCCCGGCGTGGCCACCGGCCTGGCCGTCACGGGCCTGGGCGGCGATGTGCTCTACATCGAAGCCGGGGGAGCTGGATCAGACCGGCCAGGCGATGGGTCCTTGCAACTGACCGGGCAGCTCGGTGACGTGATGAAGGAGTCGGCGCAGATCGCGTTGTCCTACGTCCGGTCGCACGCCGCTGAGTTGGGCGTCGACCCCACGGCGCTGGACCGGCGTATCCATGTGCACGTGCCCGCCGGCGCGGTGCCGAAGGACGGCCCGTCGGCCGGTGTCACGATGGTGACCGCGCTGGTCTCGATGGCCACCGGACGCCAGGTCCGCTCGGATGTCGGCATGACCGGCGAGGTCACGCTGAATGGTCGGGTGCTGCCCATCGGCGGGGTCAAGCAGAAGCTGCTGGCTGCTCAAAGGGCAGGCCTGTCGACGGTTTTCATTCCGCAACGCAACGAGCCGGATTTGGACGACGTCCCCGCGGAGGTGCTCGAGGCGCTTACGGTCAAACCGATGACCGACGTCGCCGTGATCGTCGCGCAAGCGCTCGAGCCCGCGACCGAAAGGGCCGGGGCTGCCGCTTGAGCCTTGCCCGGGGCGCCCGCTGCTGATTTCTGAAGACCATTTGAAATAAGTCTGAGTGCGACCTGGAATTTGGCTGGGAGCGCTGTACGATTTTTCCATACCGGGGGCGTTGGACGGGCGTGTCATGACGTTCGGAGGTGTGGCATGTCGTTTCTGATCGCGGTGCCGGAGCTAGTGACCACGGCGGCCTCGGATTTGACGGGAATCGGCTCGACAATCAACACGGCCAATGCCGCGGCATTGGCACCGATAGAGGCGGTGCTGCCGGCCGGAGCCGACGAGATCTCTGCGCAGATCACGGCGCTCTTCAGCGAGCACAGCCGGGCATATCAGGCGCTGAGCGCCCAAGCGGCGGCGTTTCATCAAAAGTTTGTGCAGTCCTTGACCGCGGCTGCGGACTCGTATGCGGCCGCTGAGGCCGGCAACGCGTCGCCGTTGCAGGCCCTGGAGCAGGGTGCGCTGAGCTTGGCGAATGCGCCGACAGAGGGGTTGCTGGGGCGCCCGCTGATCGGCAACGGCGCCAACGGGTCGGCGCCGGGGCAGCCCGGTGGGCCTGGTGGGTTGTTGTTCGGCAATGGCGGTAACGGCGCGGCCGGCGCGGCCGGCCAGCTCGGCGGCGCCGGCGGTCCCGCGGGGTTGATCGGCAGCGGCGGGGCCGGCGGGATGGGCGGGGCCGGCGCGCCCGGCGGTGCCGGCGGCCATGGCGGGCTGCTGTACGGCGATGGCGGTGCCGGCGGGCAAGGCGGCACAGGGTTGGCGGCCATCAACGGCGGCACCGGGGCTGCGGGCGGTAACGGCGGCAATGCGTACCTGTTCGGCTCCGGTGGGGCCGGCGGGCAAGGCGGCACCGGCCTAGCCGGGGCAAACGGTGTCAACCTCATCGGTCCCGCGGCCGCCCCCGGCACCACCCATCCCGACGTATCCGGGAGTGGTACTCAAACCGGCCTTGCCGGCGGCAGCGGCGGCGCCGGCACCAGCCTCACGCCCACCGGCGGACAAGGCGGCAACGGCGGCAGCGCGACGGTCACCTCGGGTACGGGTACCGCCACCGGCGGGAACGGCGGTCCCGCGGGTGCCGCGGCTGCCGGCGGCGCCGGCGGCAACGGCGGCAACGGCGGCAACGCGACGGTCGCGTCGACTGCTGGTTTTACCGTTATGGGCACCTCCACGGCCGGCAACGGCGGTAACGGGACTAGCGGCGTAGCGCCCGGCAGTGCGGGTGGCAGCGGCGGCGCCGGCGGTAACGTCACCCTCGGTCCCGGTGAGATGCAATTTGGCAACGCCGGCACCGGCGGCAACGCCGGCAACGGGATTGCCGGCGCAGCCGTGTCAGGTGGCAACGGCAGCGCCGGGGGTGCGGGCGGTGACGGCGGCTATGGTGGGCTGCTGGCCGGCAACGGCGGCGCCGGGGGTGCGGGCGGTATCGGCGGCGCCGGCGGCACCGGTGCCCCCGGGGGTGCGGGCGGCGCCGGTGGTGACGGCGGCACCGGGACGATCCCGACACCAGCGACCGGCTTCGACCAAATCGTCAACGGTGGCGGCGGGGGCACCGGTGGTAACGGCGGTACTGCCACCGGTGTCGGCGGCAACGGCGGGCCCGGTGGCGCGGGCGGTAACGGTGGCTCCGCCTCGCCGCTAATCGGCAACGGCGGTGACGGCGGCAACGCCGGCGCCGGCGGCGCGGGCGGCGCGGGCGGCGCCGGCGGCGCCGGCGGTAACGGCGGTAACGGCGGCAGCACTAGTGCCCCCTCCACAGGTTCAACGACTGTTGGCAACGGCGGTAACGGCGCTAACGGCGGTAACGGCGGCAACGGCGCTGACGGCGGTGACGGCGGTGCCGGCGGGACCCTCGTCGGCACCGGCGGGCGCGCTGGGTTCCTGAGCGGTACCGTCGGCGCCGGCGGCGCCGGCGGCGCCGGCGGTGCGGGCGGCGGCGCCGGCGCGGGCGGCGCACTTGGCACCGGCGGTACGGGCGGTGCCGGCAGCGGCAACACGGGCGGCGGCGGCACCGGCCCGGTGCCGGGTACTACCGGCACCGCCGGCTCCAACGGCACCGCGGGCACCCCCGGCATGTCCGGCCCGCCCGGCCCGCAGGGTTAACCGGCTGTAGCGCTTGTCGATTGGCTAGTGCGCCGCGTGGGGTTCACACCCTGGAGATGCTCACCGCCGACCCTCCCAGGCTACGCGGTTGGGGTCTGGGTGATCCGCCAGAGCCGGCGGGGCAGCTCGCCTTCCTCGAAGGCGTGGATCTCGCCCAATGTCCAGCCGTCTGCGAGTGCGCTGGCCAAGTCTCGAGTGAAGGAGCATACCGCGAAGCCGCCATGTTCGGAGACATTGTCGCCGTGCGAGATACCTGCGCCGTAGTGCGCGTCACCGGTGTGCCGGACGGTGTAGACGAACACCCCGCGGGGTCGCAGTATCCGGCGTACGTCGTCGACGACTGCGTGGATCTGCTGGGTGGACAGCGCCATGCACAGCAGCATGTGTGCGAAGACGGCGTCTGTGGAAGCGTCCCCCAGCGTGAGCGGCGTACGGACGTCATGCACGGTTGTCGAGACGCGCTCGTTGATTCCCAAAGCCTGGGCGTCATCGCGCAGCTGCTGCAAGGCGGTAGCGCTGAAATCCAGCGCGAGCACCGTGAAAACCTTCGCGGGCGAAATACAGCGCACGCGGCTGGCGCCAAGCTCAACCACGTCGTGGGCTCGAGTCGCGAAAGACCTTGGCGGCGTGCACGGCTGGGGTGGAGGGCCGGTCGCCGTACATGCCTGGATGGGCGGCGTAGGTGGTGTCCCAGTGCAGCCGTTGCGGCTCCGCCCGATCCTGGCGGTCAGCTGCCATACAGCCATTCTGCGTCGCTGGAGCGCCCGCTGGGGGATATGACCGCAGGCACGTCGCGGGGTTGCTTTCGGATCCGGCAGAATCACCGATATGACTGATCTTCGTGATCTGAAACGGCAAGTAGTCCACCGCGTGCAACGGCTGGTCGTTAATCCTCTGGGCCGGCAATTGCCGGTCACCATGCTCGAGACGACTGGCCGAAAGTCCGGGCAACCTAGGCGCACCGCGGTGGGCGGAAAAGTAATCGACAACCAGTTCTGGATGGTCTCCGAACACGGCGAGCATTCGGATTACGTCTACAACATCAAGGCCAACCCGGCGGTACGAGTGCGCATCGGCGGGCAGTGGCGCAACGGAACCGCGCACCTGCTGCCCGACGACGACGCCAGGCGGCGGCTGCGGAGCCTGCCCCGGCTCAACAGCGCGGGAGTGGTCGCGATGGGCACCGACCTGCTGACCATCCGGGTCGACCTGGACTAGCGCATGGCGTACGACGAGGACCTGGCCAACCGGATCCGCGAACTGCTGGGCTCCGAGCGCGGCATCG
Organism: uncultured Actinomycetota bacterium; assembly: GCA_963814505.1. GTDB lineage: Bacteria > Actinomycetota > Actinomycetes > Mycobacteriales > Mycobacteriaceae > Mycobacterium. Next base: position 210,883 of record CAWFDM010000021.1, on the reverse strand, counting down.
AGGAGAAACGCATGTTCGGTGGGCTGGCGTTCTTGATCAACGGCAACATGTCCGTGGCGGTCAGCGGCCAGGGCGGGTTGCTGGCGCGGGTGCCGCCGGAAGACACCGACAAGCTGCTGGCACGCGACCACGTCAGCGCCATGGTGATGGCCGGCCGGGAAGCCCGGGGATGGTTGCGCGTCGCCGCGGATGGGGTGAAAACCAAACGCCAGCTTGCAAGTTGGGTTACCCGCGGCGTGGGCTACGCGCGTACCCTGCCCGCCAAGTAAACGGGTCCGGCAAGTAACGGGTCCGGTTTGCCGCGGCGCGTTGCGGGTACGCGCCGACTCATGACGAAATCGGACGAACAGCTGGTGCACCGTCTGCTCAAGGTCGCGGGCACCACGTACGCGGCCGAGGCCGGAATCCGGATCAATGACAAGCCCATGCCGCTGTTTGAGTTGCTGGTGCTGTGCATGCTTGCCAGCAAGCCCATCGACGCTACGACCGCAATGCGGGCCGCCCGCGAACTATTCAAGGCGGGCCTGCGCACGCCCAAGGCCGTGCTGGCATCCGACCGACGCACCATGATCAGCGCCTTCGGTCGCGCCCACTACGTGCGTTACGACGAAAGCTCGGCCACCCGGCTCACCGACATCGCCGAGCGGGTTCGCGACGAGTATTCCGGCGATCTCCGCGAGATCGCCGATCGGAGCGAACAAGACGTGGGCGCGGCCAAACGTATGCTAAAGCAGTTCAAGGGCATTGGCGACACCGGCGCCGACATCTTTCTCCGTGAGGTCCAGGACGTGTGGATCTGGGTGCGACCGCACTTCGATGACCGTGCTACGGCCGCCGCCAAGCGGCTTGGCCTGCCCACCGAACCGGCGAAGCTGGGAGCTCTCGCGCCGCGCGCCAATGCGCGGCTGGCCGCCGCGCTAGTCAGGGTGTCACTCGACGATGACGTGCGCCAACGGGTGGCCGGTTGACCGTGACGGTACGGATCGGTACATCGGGGTGGTCATACGACCACTGGGTGGATGTGCTGTACCCGCACGGAAAGCCCGAGCGCCGGCTGGCTTACTACGTCGGGGTCTTCGACACCGTGGAGCTGAACGCGAGTTTCTACCGCTGGCCCAAGGATTCGACGTTCGCCGGATGGCGCGATCAGCTGCCGGACGAGTTCACCATGTCGGTCAAGGCGCATCGCGGGTTAACCCACTATCGGCGACTGGCCTCCCCCGAACCATGGATCGAACGGTTCGAAAGATGTTGGCGTGTCCTGGGTGATCACCACGGGGTGCTGCTGGTTCAGCTGCATCCGGAGCAGCAGCGCGACGATGCTCGCCTCGACGCCTTCCTGGCCGGCGTGCCCCCATCCATTCGGGTCGCCGTCGAGCTACGCCACCCGTCGTGGAACGACCCTGTTGTGTACCAGTTGCTGGAACGCCGCCGTGCGGCCTACGTGGTGATGAGCGGCGCTGGACTGGCGTGCATCCCGCGGGCCACTACCGATTTCGTGTACGTCCGGATGCACGGTCCGGATCAGGATGCGATCTACGCCGGCTGCTACTCCGGCGACGAATTGCGCCGCTGGGCCGAGCGGATCACCAAGTGGCGCAACGACGGCAAGGATGTATGGGTGTATTTCAACAACGACGTGGGCGGCCACGCCGTCCGCAATGCGCTGACTTTGCGCGAACTCTTGAATTAATCCGGCCCGAGTAGGCTGGGACTTCGACGACAGAACGGAGCGCCAATCATGCCCAGTTCGACCACATTCGTCATCGTCGGCGGCGGACTTGCTGGAGCTAAAGCTACAGAAGCGCTGCGCGACAACGATTTCGACGGTCAGATCATTATCTTCGCCGAAGAGGAACAGCTGCCCTACGAGCGTCCTCCGCTGTCCAAAGAGTACCTGGCCGGCAAGAAGTCGCTGACCGACTTCACCGTCCAGAACTCCGACTGGTACCGCGATCACGATGTCGACCTCCGACTCGGCTCGCGGGTGTCGTCGCTGGATCCCGCCGGGCACACCGTGGCGCTTCCGGATGGCACCACGGTGGGCTACGACAAGCTGCTGCTGGCCACCGGATCGGCTTCCAAGCGTCCACCGATACCGGGATCCGACGCCGCCGGGGTCCACTACCTGCGCACCTACCACGACGCCGAAGCGCTGAATTCCATTCTGGCCGAGGGTTCTTCGCTGGCGGTGGTGGGCGCGGGGTGGATCGGTCTGGAGGTGGCCGCCAGCGCCCGTCAGCGTGGGGTAAACGTCACCGTCGTCGAAACGGCCAAACAACCACTGATGGCCGCACTCGGGGAAACGGTCGGCGAGGTGTTCGCCGACCTGCACCGCGAACACGGGGTGGACTTACGGCTAGAGGCACAGGTCGGGGAAATCACTCGAGCTTCTGACGCCGGGGGTAGGGCCACCGGGCTCACGATGCGCGACGGCTCCACGGTCACCGCTGACGCGGTGCTGATCGCCGTCGGCGCGAAGCCCAACATCGAGATCGCCGAACAGGCCGGGCTGTCCATGGGCTCAGCCTTTCAAGGCGGTGTGCTGGTCGACGCGTCACTGCGCACCAGCGATCCCGACATCTACGCGGTCGGCGACATCGCCGCCGCCGAACACCCGCTGTTCGGCACCCGGATCCGCACCGAGCACTGGGCCAACGCACTCAAACAACCCGCGGTGGCGGTCGCCGGGATGCTCGGCAAGCCGGGCGAATACGATGAGCTGCCCTACTTCTTCACCGATCAATACGACCTCGGCATGGAGTACGCCGGGCACGCCCCAAGCTTTGACCGGGTGGTGTTCCGCGGCGACGTTGCGGGCCGCGAATTCGTTGCCTTCTGGCTCGACGGTGGCAACCGGGTGCTGGCCGGGATGAACGTGAATATCTGGGACGTGCTCGACGACGTCAAAGCCCTGATCCGGTCCCGGGCTCCGGTCGACCCCGACCGGCTGGGCGATCCGAAGTCGCCGCTGTCCGACCTGCTGGGTTGACCGCTACTCGGCGTCCGGCTGCGGTTCCGGGCCATCAGGGCTTTCAACACTTAAGTCCACCGGAACCCAGGACTTGTCGATGATGTCGGGCGGGCGCTGCACCGCAAAGCGGTCCCGCTCGGCGCGTCGGCGCTTGATCCGCAGCCGGGCATCGGCCGGCATGGTAACCAGTTCGTCGCAGGTCAGATAGTACACATCGTCGACGACATCGATCAGGTCCGCATCGACCCGTCGAGATCCTAACTGGCGCAAAGTCGTCCGCAGTTCATGGGTGAATCTGAGCGTGGTGTCGTGGGCCAGCTCGCGCGAACCGCGGGCACTGGCGGCCCACCGCTGGGCCAACGTTGCCGGCGGTGTCGGGTCGGCGGGTTCGCCAACCGCGACTTCGGCGGCCGCGATCAGCAGCATGGCCGGATCGTCACCGAACGTCGGGTTGGCCAGCTCGGCTTCCCCGGGTCCCCGGTGGCCGATCCGGGAGACGGCCGCTTCCAGGGCGGCGGCGGCGTCCGGAGACAATGCGCACAGACTGCTGACATTGCCCTCCCGGGCCAGTGCGCACAACGGCGCATCACCGCGCAACACCGCGGCCAGCGACGCGGTCTCTGCCGCGACAAAGCCGCTTTCCATGATCACGCCCACCCCGGACACGCTGGATCCCGCGCGGGTGTGTTCCAGCGCCGCCGCGGTGACGCCGGTGTCGATCACCCACAGCGCGGTCAGGATCCACCCCTGGTGAATCCGATCCCGCAACAGCCGAATGCGGACTTCGAGGCCGGCGTCGGGCAGCAGGGCCAGCTGTTCGGCGTCCAGGTGTTCGGCCGCCGCCGCGGCACTGTAGGCCTGCGTGTTACTCCTGAGATGGCGCAACAGGGTCAGCGACCGCGCCGCGACGACCGCTTTGGCGACCAACCCGAGCGGGCCGCCCGCGAATTGCGGTCGACCGAACGGCAGCAGCTCCGTGACCTCGGGTTCCGGAACGAGTGCGTGCCGGGCAACGGCCCGCTGATCCCAGCCGGGCAACTGGGTGGCGGCGACGATGTTGGCCGATACCCCGACGTAGGGACGATGGCCGAACACCGCGATGGCCCTACTCCCCCATTCGTCGGCGACCACGCCGCCAAGGGCCAGCGGCTGACCCATGGCACGGCCGGCCGAGCGCAGTCCGCTCAACTGGACGTCCAGCGTTATCGGGGTCAACGGTCCGGGCAGCGCTTCGGCGAGGTCGGTCGCACTGAAGACGGGGAATCGCGGATCGATCCGGTCATCGAACTCGCCCTCCAGCCCCTCGGGCGCGGCGGAACGCAACTCCCCGGACGACTCGATCCGCGGCAGAACCTCCACCGGAAGCGCCAGTTGACCCGATGACTGGGTGGTCGCGCCCGCGGCATCGAGTCGGCGGCCGAGGAGTCCGCGCCCGGTGTCGGCGACCGCGTCGGCGGCCCGCCAACCGAACTCGAAATCCCAATCCTCCTGCATCGCAGCGACATCCATATCGGGAATCAACTGTGCCCAGCGCGCAACCCGATGCGGCTTGGCGCGCGGGTCGACGGATCGCAGCAGCCGCCATGCGGTGATGACGTTGGTGGTGTCCGGGGTGGCCAGATCCACGACGCCGGTGCGGTCCGTGCTGAGCGCCACGACCAGGAACCGAACCAGGTCGTCGAGGTGCAGCAACCGAATCGGCCGCGCAGAGACCTTGGTGCGCAGCAGCGTGGCCACGGTGCGGCACACCATCCAGTCGAGCTGGCGGCCGACCGGCGGCGCGACCCGGATGACCAAGCTCGGCCCAAGACTGTTGGAAACAATCGTCTCGGCCGGCCGGTACACGTCGGGTCGGCCCGCGGCCTGGGAGACGTAGAGCAGCCGCGCGCCGGCGCGAGCGGCCGCGTGGGTTACATAGGCGGCGCCGTTGATGCCGGCGGCGTCGGGTGCGCCGGCTTCCACCGGGGCGAGATGGATCACCGCATCCGCCTCGTCGGCCAGTTCCTGCAGGACGGGATCGGACAGCGAGGCGCAAACAAGCTCCACGCCCGGGTCCAGGTATTCGTGCGGACCCTCGGATATGCCGCTCACCGTGTGCCCGGCGGCGACCAGCTGCCGCGCGACCAACCGGCCGACTGTGCCGGTGGCGGCGGTAACTAGGATCTGCACCTGGGCTCACCTCCCCCAACGTCCATCCTTGACAATAGGCAACCAGGCCTCAGTTACGCGACCGTTACTGGTTTGCGGGACCCCGGGCTCCACGACGTATTCGGAGCCGCGCGCCCACCGGTTACCTCCCCACCGGTCACCTCAGCGTCGCACCGCCGTCCGCGGCGACGGCAACCTTGGCGCCGCCGATGTCCTCGCGCACCGTCACCGCCGCCGCGGCCGGATCGGCGATGACCGCCAGGGCGCGCGAGCCGTCGGGGGTGCGCACCGCCAGGAAGACCCGCTCCGGTTGTCCGTCCCGGTCGAACGGCGTCGTCCATGCCTCCACAGTGCCCACGCCTTCCCACTCGGGCAACCCGTCCCCGGTCGGCTCTGAGTCCACTGCCGACTGCACATCCTCCCAGCGAAATCCGGCCGGCGGTTCGGTGCTGTAGACACCGAAGCTGTGTTTGGTCAGGTAGCCGCCGTTGGCGGTGATCAGGGCGCGCCGCCCGGGGTTGGCCACCAGCAGTTCGGCCATGGTGGCTATCGAATGCATGACGTAGTTGCTCCACGGACCGCCCGCAAAGGTCAGCCCGCCGGTGACCGTTAGCGGCCGGGCCGGGTCATCGAGGCTCAATCCGAGTTCGGCCGCCGCGACCTGAACGGCGGAGGGGAAGCACGAGTACAGGTCGACGTGGTCGATGTCATCGATCCCCAGGCCGGCCAACTCCAGCACCCGCGCCCCGGCGATCCTGATGGCCGTGGAGCGGTACAGCTCGTCACGATCGGCGATGGCGGAGGTGTCGTAAGCGTCGGTGCCAGCCAGCGGATAGACCCAGCGCTCGGCGGGGATCTGCAGGCGTTGCGCCCGCTCGACCGAGGTCAACACCAGCGCGGCGCCTTGGTCGACCATGTTGTTGGAGTTCATCAACTTCGGGTACGGCCAGCTGATCATCCGGTTCTGCGGGCCGGGCCGGGTGATCTCCTCGGCGGTTGCCGGTTTACGGATCCACGCGTGCGGATTGTCGACGGCGACGGCGTTGAAGCGCGCCCACAGCTGACCGACGCGCCTGCCATGCTCCTCGACTGACTCGCCGTTCGCGATCCGCAGCGCCTGCTCGAACAGCGGGTAGACGTAGGCCGGCCGGTCCAGCCCAATCCTGATCTCCGCGGCACCGGCCATCGGGACGTCGTCGCCGGCGACCTCGGCCTCCGGCACCGATTCGTCCTGAACCGTCCAAACGAGCTTGCTGCCCTTGGCTTTCAGGCCCCTGCGGGTGCGCCAGGTTTCGGCGCCGGTAAGCAGCACCACCCCGGCCCGGCCTTGTTGGATGTCCAGGCACGCCCGGTTGAGCAGCGATTGCGGCACGTTGCCGCCTACCGGGCTGTACAGCGTGGTGAAGTCGGCGGCGCCGATCCGCTGGCCCACCAGCAGCCCCGGATCGCGGTAACGGGCGGACAGCACGTTCACCACGCGAATGGAGTCGACGGCCTCGAGCACCCGGGAATCAGCAGCTTGGCGGGCCGCGGCGACCATCAGGTCGACCGGTTCGACGGATCGCGTTGCCGGGTCGACCTCGTCGCGGTGGTTGACCTGGCCGTAGCCGACCAGCACCGGTGTCCTGGGGTCGACGGGCATAGGCCCACCTTTCCAGGCGTTCCCGGTGTGGCCGCGGGCACCCCTGATTGCAGCGGCGCGCGTCAGGCGGAACCCGTGCGGTAGATCGATTTCAGCGTCCGGTAGGCCTCCAGCCCCTCCGGTCCGAGCTCGCGGCCGACCCCGCTGGCCTTGACCCCACCGAACGGCGCGCGCATATCGAGCGCATAGGCGTTGACCCCGATGGTGCCGGTATGCACCGCCCGCGCGACGTCGGTGGCGCGGGCGTCGTCGGTGGACCAGACGGTGCCGGCCAGGCCGAACTCGCTGGCATTGGCGAGGGCGATCGTGTCGTCGTAGGTGTCGTATCGGCTGAGAAATGCTAAAGCGCCGGCGCGGGCTCGAACAGCACCCGGTCGGCGATCAGCCGCTCGGTCTCCTCGGCGCCGATCCCGAGCAGTTTTCGGCAGATGTCGCGGGTGTCCTGACCGGGCAGCGGTGCCGGACGCTGTGGTGCCGGCGGGATGTGACGGAACCGCGCCGGACCCGTCTCCGTCGGCAGGGGCCGGTCGATGAGCGGATGCACCATGTCGCGGAAGACCCTTCGCTCGATCAGTTGGGGGTCCTCGAGGAGGTCGGGCGGACGGTTCATCGGGCCGGCCGGAACACCGGCCGACTGCAGCGCTTGGGCGACATGCACCGGGGTGCGAGTGCGTGTCCAGGCCGACAACAGCGCCACCAACTCCCGGCGATTGGCCACCCGCGACTCGCCGGTCGCGAAACGTGGGTCGCCGGCCAACTCGTGCTGCTCTAAAACCGCTATGGCACAATGCCATTCGTCGTCGGATTGGATCGAGATGACGCACCATTCGTCGTCTCCGGCGCACGGGTATACCGCGTGCACGCTGGTGTCGTCGCGGATCTCGGCAGTGCCGGTGTCCCGCGCCCCCAAGGCGGCCCTGACGAACAGGGTGTCCAGTTGATTGACGACGACCTCGGCCTGGGAGATGTGGACGTTGGCGCCGTCACCGGTTCGGTCCCGGCGGATCAGCGCGGCCAGGGCCGCGATCGAGGTGACCCGCCCAACCACGTGATCGGGGAAGATCGTCGCCGCGTCGTAAAAGGCATGCCGGGAGGCGTCCGGCGGAGCGTCGTCCCGATGATCCTGAGCCGTCCAAAGGCGGGTGACACCGGTCGCGGCGCGGACCAAGGGTCCATAGCCCAGCCGGCGGCTCCACGGGCCGCTGTTGCCGAATGCGCTGCTCCCGGCGAGCACGATCCGCGGATTGAGGGCACGCAGCGTGTCGTACGAAAAGCCAAGTGAGGTAAGGGTTCCCGGCTTGAAGTTGGCGAACACCGCGTCGGCCTCGGCGACCAGGCGGCCGAAGATCTCCTTGCCCTGCGCGCTGCGCAGATTCAGGCCCAGGCCGAGGTGGTTGCGGTGTGTCCGGGCAAACGACTCACTCATGGCGTCCCCGGGGCGCGCCTGCCGCAGCCCGTCGGGGTAGTCGGCGCTTTCGACTTTGATGACCTCGGCGCCCATGTCGCCGAACAGCCGGCCCACCTCGCCGCCCGCGACGATGATGCCCAGATCGAGGATCCGAAGGCCTTCAAAGGGGTAGCAGGGATGGCCGCCGACCCTGCCCGATGGTGACGGTGCCGGCGACACCACCGCCGCCGGGTTAGCCAGCCAGCGCGGTTGGTCCTGCCCCACGGCGGGGGCCGGCGTTCGGAATCCGGCGCGCCGGCCGTCGACGATGAAATATCCGGTGGGCACACTCGCGCGCACGCCGGGCACAAGCTCGGCATCGGTGATCGCGCCGACGGCCTGGAAATGTTCGGAGGCCAGGATCCACGACGGCGTCAGCACCGCGGCGATCGGCACGCCGAGTGATTGTCCGGCGGCCACCAGCGCTTTCATTGTCTTCTCGGCGAACAACGCCTCGACGAGATCGCTGATTCGGGGCCACGCCGCCATCCGCGGGCCGATCAATTCGTATTCGGGGTCTTGAAATTCCTCCGGTTCGCCCAGCCAGCCGCGCAGGGCGCGCCACTGCCGCGGGGCCATCACGCACAACCGGACATAGCCGTCCCGGCAGGGATAGATCGGGTAGGTGTCCTGATTGCGCGGGCGGCCCCGCCACTCACCGGTACCGCGCCGGCCGGCTGCGACCTGCCCGACCGCTCCGAATGCCGGGTCGAGCGCCATGACAACGGCGTCAAACCGAGAAAAATCGATGTAATCTCCTGTGCCACAATGCAATCTGTTGTAGTAGGCGACCAGCGCGCACCAGGTCGCCTGCACTGCGGCTGTCGCCGACGCGATGCCGTCCGGCGGCAACACCGGGGTGCCGGTGGTGGGACCCGACCGCGACAGCGAGCCCGACATGGCGAACAGCACGGGATCGGTCGCAGACCACGACGACCGCGGACCCGTGGCACCGAAGTCGGTGATCGCCACCGCCACCAGCCGGGGGTAGCGATCGGCCAACTCGGCGCACGACGTTCCGAACGCGGCGGACTGCCCGCCGGCCCCGCTGTCGACGACGATGTCGGCCCCGGCCACGAGGTCGAAGAAGCGCCGGCGATCGTTCCCGTCGAGCGGATCCAGCACGACGCTGCGCTTGTTTGCGTTATGCACCGCGAACGGGATGCTCTCGCCGGCCAGCGCCGGCCGGTCGCCGCGAGCCGGGCTCCCGCCCGGGGGTTCCACCTTGAGGACGTCAGCACCCAGGTCGGCGAGCAGCCGGGTGACCGTGTCGGTTACTCCACCGGACAAGTCGAGGACCCGCACGGCGTCGAGCAACCTGGCGGCCATCCGCTCACCGTATTCGTTGCGCAGCCAAATGCCCAGCTGCCCAAGCCTGTTCGAGCGGAAATCCGGATCAGTTACGCTGCCCCGGATGAGTGCGCACCTCAGCTACGCGGAAGCCGTGATCGTCGGCGCCGCCCAGGGCATCACCGAACTGTTCCCGGTCTCCAGCCTCGGGCACGCGGTGTTGGTGCCGGCGCTGGCCGGGGGGCAATGGGCCCAGGACTTGAATGTCTCGGCGCCGCAATCGCCCTACCTGGCGTTCATCGTCGGCCTGCACGTCGCCACCGCCGCCGCCCTGCTGGTGTTCTTCTGGCGGGACTGGCTGCGCATCCTGGCCGGATTCGTCTCCTCGCTGCGACACCGTCGCATCCAGACTTCCGACGAGCGGCTGGCCTGGCTGATCGTGGCGGCGACCATCCCGGTGGGCCTGGCCGGACTGCTGCTGGAACAGCTGTTCCGCACCACACTGGGCAAACCCATTCCGGCGGCGGCATTCCTGCTGCTCAACGGGTTCGCCCTGTATGGGGGTGAGGTCCTGCGCCGCCGCGCCGCCCCGCCCGCGCCGGCCGACGATCAACCCGAACACACCGACGAGGCCGTCGACAACCGACTCGCCCAACTGCCGATGGGCCGGGGAGTGCTGATCGGCTCCGCGCAGATCCTGGCGCTGCTGCCGGGGATCAGCCGCTCCGGTATTGCGATCGTGGCCGGCCTGTGGCGGGGCCTGTCGCACGAGGACGCCGCCCGCTTCTCCTTCCTGCTTGCGACGCCGATCATCCTGGCCGCGGGGCTGTACAAGATCCCGGAGTTGTTCGGGCCGGACGGAGCCGGGATCGGCGGCCAGGTCCTGGCCGGCAGCGTTGCCTCCTTCGTGTGCGCCTACCTCGCGGTGCGCTATCTCACCCGGTACTTCCAAACCCACACCCTGACGCCGTTCGCCATCTACTGCGCACTGCTCGGGGCCGCGAGTCTGGCCTGGCTGACCCTGCGCTAAAGCGTGCACCGATAGCGCACTTCGTCCGCCGGCGCACCACCCCAGGTCCGGGAGCGGCGCGTCCCGTCGAATGCCCAACCGTCGCTTTGGTAGAACCGCCGAGCGCCGACATTGCCGTCCAGAACCCACAGCGCCGCCGCGGTGACGCCGACCGCCCGCAGCCGCTCTCGGGCGGCAGTGATCAGCAAACGCCCGACCCCGGTGCGCACGTATCCGGGATCGACGTAGATCGCCGCCAGCTCACCGAAGTCCGATAGGTCGGCGTCGCGGCACAGGCGCGTGGTGGCCAAGCCGCGGATCGTCGAACCGTCAACAGCGACCACGGTCGACGGCACCCCGATCCCCACCTGGCCAAAGTTGTATCTGCCGGCCCAGGCTTCGGGGTCTAGATTGTCGAGGTACTCCTGGGCGATAAGGCCCCGGTATGCCGACTGCCAGGACCGGACGTGCACCCGGGCCACGTCATACGCATCCTCGGGCATAGCCGGCCGCACCTCGGTCATCATTGCAGTATCGACGGATCCGCGACATTGGGATCGGTAGGTGCCAGATGCCCGATACTTTTGGGATGACCCTCAACGACGAACCGGCGGTGTCGCGTAGTTTCGTGGCATCTGCTGTCGTCTCCACCGCCGTCTCCAAGCGGGTGCAAAAAAATGTCAAGTGGTGGCCCGTGGCGTTCATCGCGTCGGCCGTCATCGTTAATTTCGCGCATGTGGCAGCGCCGGGCCCGTACACGGACTGGCTTCTCCCCATCCCGGTGCTGATCTTCGCGTTGCCCCCGCTGGTGCTTGCTGGCCGGTTTGCCCTGCGCTTCTTGATGTCCAGACCGGTCCTGGTTGGCGTCACGAGTGATGGCCTGACCCTCAGTCGCACGCCCGGTGATGTTTTCTCATTCGATGATGTGCAATTGGGCCGATGGAGCTTTTCCGACCGGCGGTTTGGCGGGATGACGACCGGTACGGCGCTGCACCTGCGAAGCGGCGACCACCGCTTTGTTCTTGGCGGACGAGATCATCGCACAGCTGCCAATACACGGCTGCAAGCAGAGCCTGTGGGCATCGTCGACGCATGGATATGGGCCTCGGATTTCGCTGAGCTGCTCACCATGATCGGCCGCCGGAGCGGGCTGGATGTGCGTGGGCCGGTGCCGGGGGAACCGTCGCGCTGTCTGCTGTTCCGGAAGCCGTCGTTTAAGGAGGTAGCCCTGAAACCGAGCCGGGCCATTGACGTGGGCGCAGACGATTTCTTGGTCCTCAACCCCGAAACCAATGCGCGTGTCGCGTCGGCCTCGCTCGCGCGGGTGACCGCGACACCGGCGGAATAGACCTTCCGCCAACAGATTTCGAGCAGGATACCTGTGCTGGTCGTGCGCGGTCCTGGTTTGCAACCGCTGAGCATCGGGTGTCTGGATGGCATCGGCGTGCAGGGGCCACGCTTTTCGTTTAATTCCAGGGGCCAGTATCGCTTCTTGTGGCGCGGGGATGTGCCCGAGGAGAAGGAACCCGCATATTGGGTCTCGGGCGCGGATTGGCTGACGCTAGTCGGCGAACTCGGCTTGACCTCGCAGCTGGAAGACAAAGCGAGGCTCTCCGAGACCTAAGTTTCGAGACATCCCGCGACCGATCACCGCGCCGGTTTGGATTCTTGCCAGATCCTCCTCGGCGGCCTGACAACGGGATTTCACTGGTAGCGGGCCGCCCACCACTTGTACACCTGGTCGATGGTTGTGCCCGACCCTCCTCTTGCAAAGCCGAGCACCAGCTGCGGGTCTATCGACCACCCGACGATTGGGCCTTGATAGTCGTAGCAGACGAGGGTGCCGTTGAGTTGCTGCGGATTGGCGCCACTCTGCCAGTCCAGCGGTGACTGGCCCTTACCAGGGCAGGATTGAAACCCCCCGGTAACCCCCGACTTGACGTATGACTCGAGCCCGGTCTGATTTGAAAAGAGCGTGTAGGTCAAAGTAGAAAGTCCAGCGGCGCTGGCGTCGCAATCCGCCTCTGCCAGCCCTCCACCAACCGGGTTGGACCCGGGACGGCATTGGAGGTCGCTGGGCACCAAGGCAAGCAGCCGTTGCGTTGGGTCGCTCGGCAGCGAAGACGTAGGCGACCCGGCACCAGAAGGCGAGGAAGCCTGACTCGACGATCGCGAACTCTGGTTTCCGATGAAGGAACGTCCGAGGGTGACGCTGAGGGCCACCGCTAGCACTACGACGACGATGATGGCGCCGACGATGAGCGCGATTTTGCCGCGGTTGTTACCGCGCTGAACCAGGGGCGCATTGGGGACGGGTGGGGGGCCCCAACGTGGCGGCGCCGAGAAGGTCGGCTGATTCTGCGTCGCGGGCCACCCGAATTGCCCGAATTGCCCCACGTGGGTGGCGGGCGGTTCAGCATCGAGTCGGGACAACGCTGGGGCCCACGGGCTGGGCGGCGGTTGGCTCGGCGGCACCGTCGGTGCGCGAGGGGGTCGGATGGGTGCGGTTAGCGCTGCGCACGCCGCCTGGGTCAGGTCTCTGGTCGTTTGGTACCGGCGCTCGGGGTCTTTGGCCATGCCGGTCGCGATGACGTCATCCATCGCCGCGGGGACCTCGGTTCGCAGCATGGATGCCCGGGGAGGAGGGTTGGTCAGGTGTCCCATGATCTGCTGTTCGAGGCTGTCCCCCGGGAATGGACGTTGGCCGGTCAGCGATTCGTGCAGCACACAGGCCAGGGCATAGACGTCGGCGCGGGCATCGGCCTGCCCCGCATTGAGCCTTTCAGGCGACATATAAGCCCAGGTGCCGACTGTCGCACCGGTGCCGGTCAACCCCGTTTGCCCGACGGCTCGGGCGATGCCGAAATCAATCAGATAGGCGAAATCGTGATCGGCAACCAGGATGTTCGACGGTTTGACGTCACGGTGCACCAACCCGATCTGGTGTGCGGCGTCCAGCGCCAAGGCGATCTGCTCAATGATCCCGACAGCACGTGTGGGGGGCAATGGGCCGTCCTCAAGCATGGCCGCGAGATCGCGCCCCTTGATTAGCCGCATGGTGACGTAGAGGCGACCCTCGACCTCGCCGAAGTCAAAGATCGGAACCACATGCGGTTCGTCGAGTCCGGCCGCCGCCCGCGCTTCGCGGCGGAACCGTTCTTGGAAGATCTGATCGCCAACGAGGTTTGCGGGCAGGACCTTTAGCGCGACCACCCGGTCGATCGCGGGATCGTAGGCGCGCCAGACCTCTCCCATGCCACCCTGGCCCAGCAATTCCAGCAACCGGTACCGACCGAACGGCGTCCCGTCCATGTGAGCCTCCCCGGCATGTCAGTCAGCGACACAATAGAACCTCGGAACAGCCTCTGGGCAGGAAGGGGCCCATTCACAGCGACCATCGAGCAGCTATGCGGCCGGCGGCCTCCAGCCGCCGGCGAAGTCACCGCATGTTGCGCGGCGCGACGTGGCGTGCTGTGCTTACCAAAACGCAAAGTTGACACCCGTCAAGTACTCGGGAAGGCCCAAAATGGCAGACACCGCATCCATCGCACTCAAGGTCCGGGGCAAGGTCGTTGTGATCACGGGTGGAGCGCGGGGCATCGGATTGGCCACCGCGACCGCACTGCACAATCTGGGCGCCAGGGTCGCGATCGGCGATGTCGACGAGGTGAAGGTCAAGGAATCGGGTGCCGCGCTCGGCCTCGATGTGTACGGCAAACTCGATGTCACGGAACGGGATTCGTTTTCGGATTTCCTCGACGATGTCGAGCGCCAGCTCGGCCCGATCGACGTGCTGGTCAACAACGCCGGCATCATGCCGGTAGGCAGGATCGTCGACGAGCCGGACGCGGTCACCCACCGCATTCTGGACATCAACGTCTTCGGCGTGATCCTGGGCAGCAAGCTGGCGGCCCAGCGTATGGTCCCCCGCGGGTCCGGACATGTCATCAACGTCGCTTCGCTGGCCGGGGAGCTCTACGCCGTCGGGCTGGCCACCTACTGTGCCAGCAAGCACGCCGTGGTCGCGTTCACCGACTCGGCGCGGCTCGAGTACCGCTCGGCCGGCGTGAAGTTCTCGATGGTGCTGCCGGCGTTCGTCAACACCGAGCTCACCGCGGGCACCCACGGCGCCAAGGGATTCAAGAACGCCGAACCGTCCGACATCGCCGACGCGATCGTCGGGCTGATAGTGCACCCCAAACCGCGGGTGCGGGTGACCAGGGCGGCCGGCGCGATGGTGGTGGCGCAGAAGTTCATGCCCCGCGTGGTGGCCGAGGGGCTGAACCGGATGCTCGGCGGCGAGCACGTCTTCACCGACGACGTCGACGCCGCCTTGCGCAGCGCCTACGAGGCCCGCGCTCGGGGTGAGGCCTGAGTACCTCGTAGGGCGCTGTTCATCAAGGGCGCGGACAATCGCCGGATGAGCCCAGAAAGCCCAACTTCAGTCTCTTCCGGGATCCTTTCCGACGACGAACTTGCCCTCATCGACGCCTACTGGCGCGCGGCCAACTACCTGTCGGTCGGCCAGATCTACCTGCTGGACAACCCCCTGCTCGCCGAGCCGCTGTCGGCCGAGCACGTCAAACCCCGGCTGCTGGGACACTGGGGCACCACGCCGGGGCTCAACCTCATCTACGCGCACCTGAACCGGATCATCCGCAACCGCGACGCCAACGTCATCTACGTCACCGGACCCGGTCACGGCGGCCCCGGACTGGTCGCCAACGCCTACCTCGAAGGCACCTACAGCGAGGTGTACTCCAGCATCGGAGAAAACACCGAGGGGCTGCGCCGGCTGTTCCGTCAGTTCTCCTTCCCCGGCGGCATACCCAGCCATGTCGCCGCGCAGACTCCGGGGTCCATCCACGAAGGTGGTGAGCTCGGTTACGCGCTGGTGCACGCCTACGGCGCGGCCTTCGACAACCCCGATTTGGTGGTCGCCTGTGTGGTCGGTGACGGCGAAGCCGAGACCGGACCGCTGGCCGCCAGCTGGCACTCCAACAAATTCCTCAACCCGGCCGTCGACGGCGCGGTGCTGCCGATTTTGCACCTCAACGGGTACAAAATCGCCAACCCGACGGTGCTGGCCCGCATCCCACACACCGAGCTCGAATCGCTGCTGCGCGGCTACGGGTACCGCCCGATCACGGTGGCCGGGGACGAGCCCGCCGTCGTGCACCAACTGCTGGCCGCCGCCCTGGAAGACGCGTTCGACGACATCACGGCCATTCAGAGCGCGGCGCGCACTAAACAAGGTGCGGAGAAGACGGAGCGGCCCGTGTGGCCGATGATCGTGCTGCGCACCCCCAAAGGCTGGACCGGCCCCAAGGTGGTCGACGGCCAGCGCGTCGAGGGCACCTGGCGATCGCACCAGGTCCCATTGGCCGGGACGCACGAGAACCCCGAGCACCGCGCGCAGCTGGAAGAGTGGCTGCGCAGTTACCGCGCCGAGGAGCTATTCGACGAGCGCGGCGCGCTGCGCTCGGAGTTGCGGGCGCTGGCGCCGCGTGGTGACCGGCGGATGAGCGCCAACCCGCACGCCAACGGCGGGCTGTTGCTGCGCGACCTCGAGCTGCCGGATTTCCGCGACTACGCCGTGCCGGTCCCCCAGCCGGCCGCCACCACCCACGAGGCCACCCGCGTCCTGGGAACCTTCCTGCGTGACGTGATCACCGCCAACGCCGACCGCTTCCGCCTGATGGGTCCCGACGAGACCGCCTCCAACCGGCTGTCCGCCGTTTTCGAGTCGACCGACAGGGTCTGGCTGTCGCAGACCCTGCCCGATGATGACCACCTCGCCGCCGACGGCCGGGTGATGGAGGTGCTCTCCGAGCACCTGTGCCAGGGCTGGCTGGAGGGCTATCTGCTGACCGGCCGCCATGGCCTGTTCAACTGCTACGAGGCGTTCGTGCACATCGTCGACTCGATGTTCAGTCAGCACGCGAAATGGCTGTCCACCAGCCGCGAGCTGCCCTGGCGGCGGCCCATCGCCTCATTGAATTACCTGCTGAGCTCCCACGTGTGGCGCCAGGACCACAATGGCGCGTCCCATCAGGATCCCGGGTTCATCGACCTGGTCGCCAACAAACGCGCCGAGGTGGTGCGGGTCTACCTGCCGCCGGACGGCAACACGCTGCTGTCGGTGGCGGATCACTGCCTGCGGAGCCGCAACTACGTCAACGTGATCGTCGCCGGCAAGCAGCCCGCGCTGGCCTACCTGTCGATGGAGGAAGCGATCGCGCACTGCACCCGCGGGCTGGGCATCTGGCAGTGGGCAAGTACGGCTGGATCTCAGGGGGCCGAACCCGACGTGGTGCTGGCCTGCGCCGGCGACATCCCGACGCTGGAGACGCTCGCCGCCGCCGACATCCTGCGACGAGAATTGCCCGAGCTGGCGGTGCGCGTGGTCAACATTGTCGACCTGATGCGCCTGCAGCCGGAGTCCGAGCACCCGCATGGGTTGCCGGACAGGGAATTCGACGCGTTGTTCACCCGCGACAAGCCGATCATTTTCGCGTACCACGGCTACCCGTGGCTGATTCACCGGCTGACCTATCGCCGCACCAATCACGGCGGCATTCATGTGCGCGGGTTCAAGGAGCGCGGCACCACGACGACGCCGTTCGACATGGTGATGCTCAACGATCTCGACCGCTTCCACCTGGTGATGGACGTCATCGACCGGGTGGACGGGCTGGCCAGCCGAGCCGCGCTGCTGCGCCAGCGGATGGCCGATGCGCGCCTGGCCGCACGCACCTATACGCGCGAGCACGGCGAGGACGACCCGCGGATCGCCAACTGGGCCTGGGAGTCGAGCGACTAGCCATCAGCCGTCGAGAGTGGGGCCTATGGACGAATTCGAGGCATTTCCGGTGCTTAGGGCCCACACTCGACGCCGTACCCTGGGCGGGTGGCAAGTGTTCTGTCGGTCAACGTGGCTCGGGTGCGAACTAACCCCGACCCGCGCGCGCAGTCGAAGTTGACCGGCATCGACAAACTGCCGGTGACCGAGGCGGTGATGGTCCGCGCGCCCGGGCCGATGCATGGTGGTCTCGGCAGCGGACTGGTAGGCGACACCATCGGCAACCAGAACTTCCACGGCGGCGACGACCAGGCCGTCTACTCGTACGCGCGAGAAGACCTCGATGCCTGGGAAGTGCAACTCCAGCGGCGGCTCACCAACGGCATGTTCGGCGAGAATCTGACCACCTCGGGCATCGATGTGACCGAAGCACGGATCGGTGAACGCTGGCGCATTGGCGCCGACGGTCTGCTCCTGGAAGTTTCCGCGCCCCGGACGCCGTGCCGGACGTTCGTCGCATTCCTGCATTTGAACCACTGGATCAGGACCTTCACCCAGGCGGGCAAACCCGGCGCCTACCTGCGGGTGATCACGCCCGGAACCGTGCGCGCCGGCGACGCGATCACCGTCGACTACCGCCCCGACCACGACGTGACCATCGGGTTGGTCTTCCGCGCCCGAATGTCGGAACCGGAGCTGATTCCTCGGCTGTTGGCGGCGGAAGCGCTCTCGGCGGAGCTGAAGGACTTCGCGCGGCGCCGGATCGCGTCGAACAGCGGCTAAGCACCAAACCAAGCGGGACGCCAGGCCTGCGCGGGTAAACTTGCCGGATGCTTGATGCGCCCGTGGCCGCCGACACCCATCCGCTGGTGTCGCAGCTATCGGCGCTGCACCGGTTCCGGATTCAGGTCGACATCGCCGTCGTCGTCGTGGTCTTGGCGCTGACGAACCTGATCGCGCACTTCACCACGCCGTGGGCCAGCATCGCCACCGTCCCGGCCGCCGCGGTGGGGCTGGTGATCCTGGTCAGGTGCAACGGTCTGGGCTGGGCCGAGCTGGGCCTTGGCCGTGAACACTGGAGGTCTGGGCTGGGTTATGCGCTGGCCGCGGTCGCCGTCGTGGGTTCGGTGATCGCGGTCGGGGTGCTGCTGCCGATGACCCGGCCGATGTTCCTGAACCACCATTACGCTCGGATTTCTGGGATTTCCGGCGCGCTGATCGCGTCCATGGTCGTCATTCCGCTGCAAACCGTGATTCCCGAGGAGCTGGCCTTTCGCGGTGTGCTGCATGGCGCGCTGAGTCGGGCCTGGGGATTTCGCGGGGTCGCGCTGATGGGCTCGCTGCTGTTCGGTCTTTGGCATGTCGCTACCTCGTTGGGGCTGACGAGCGGCAACGTCGGGTTCACCCGCCTGTTCGGCGGCGGCATCGTGGGCATGCTGGCCGGTGTGACGCTGGCGGTGTTGGCCACCGGAGCGGCCGGGTTCGTCTTCAGCTGGCTACGCCGACGCAGCGGCAGCCTGATCGCGCCGATCGCGCTGCATTGGTCGTTGAACGGGTTGGGCGCCCTGGCCGCCGCCGTGGTCTGGCACCTGTCCACCTGATTTCAAACCGAACCGGTTACACCAACAGCACCGCGGCGCCGGCGATGCGGCCTTCGCTGAGGTCGATCAGCGCCCGATCGGCCTGGTCGAGCGGGTATTCCGGCGCGGTGACCTCGATGTGGTGGCGATCCGCGAAGTCGAGGAACGCGCGCGCATCGACGCGGGTGTTCGACGTCACCGATCTAATCTGGCGCTCCTGGAACAAGTGCCGCTGGTAGTTGAGGGTCGGGATATCGGAAAGGTGAATGCCCGCGATCGCCAAGGTCCCGCCACGGTCCAGCGCCTCGAGCGCGGGCAGCACCAGTTCACCGACCGGGGCGAACAGGATCGCCGCGTCCAGCGGCACGGGCGGCGGATCGGCAGCGCCCTGCGCCGACGCGGCGCCAAGCTCCAGCGCCAGCTCTTGCGCGGCGGCACCGCGGGTCATCACGTGCACCTCGGCGCCCTGCGCCAACGCCACCTGCGCGGTGATATGGGCGCTGCCGCCGAAGCCGTACAGACCCAGCCGGCCACCCGGCGGTAACTCGGCGCGCAGCAGGGACCGGTATCCGATGATGCCGGCGCACAACAACGGCGCGAGCTCGGTGTCGTCATAACCGCCCGGCAGGTGATGCGCGAAAGCCGCTGGGACCGTTGCGAATTCGGCGTATCCACCGTCGGCATCCCAGCCGGTGTAGCGGGACTGCGGACACAGGTTCTCGCTGGCCCGGCGGCAGTACTTGCACACGCCGCAGGTGTGGCGCAACCACGCGATACCCACCCGGTCCCCCACGCGGAACTCGTCACCGGCGTCGGGGCCCATCTCGACGACCTCGCCGACCACCTCGTGGCCCGGGGTCACCCGGTCACGGTGCACCGGCAGATCTCCCTCGGTGACGTGCAAGTCGGTGCGACATACCCCGCACGCGCGCACGGCCACCAGCAATTCGGACGGCCCCGGGCGCGGCACCTCGGTGGTGACTGCCTCGAGCGGTCCGGTCTGCATCGGACCGGGCCGACACACCTGCCAAGCGCGCATCTAACGCCTGCGCACCAGGCTGACAACCCACAGCAGGATGCAAGCACCGAGCAGGGAGACGAAGAAGGTGAACCATTTGTGCCCACCGGCGACATCGACGTGCAGCCAGCCGAGCAGCATCCCTCCGATAAATCCGCCGACCACGCCGACGACGATGTTCAGCAGGATGCCTGAGCCGCCCCCTTTAACGATCTTGCCTGCGACCCAGCCGGCGATCCCCCCAATGATGATGTAGGCGAGCCAACTTACCGCCGTAGGCGGGGCGAGGACCAGGGACTGGATAGGTGCCATGACGTGCATTCGGATCTCCTTGCGATCGGAGGCCAAGCCCAGCTCAGCTGCTGGACCGTCATATCGGTATACCGTGTTGGCGCAACAATTTCAGCGGGTAGCCGACGACGGAAGCGCGGGGCAGCCGATTAAGCGGGCTCGGTCTGCTGCTGCGTCCGTGCGGGAGTGGGGGTGACGCTTGCGGCGGGGGCCTGGCCCGGCGCGGGGGCCGGCGCGGCCGGGGCGGGTGCGGGGGCGCCCGGAGCCACCCCCTCGGGGGCCGCGGCCGGCGGCGCCGTCCAGGGCTGGATCGACTCCGCAAGCGCCTTCGCCGCGGCCTTGTCCACCGGGTCGTTCGCGGTCCCGAGCCACACCACGAACCAGCGCTGCGGAGCGCCGGCGTTGGGTGTGGTCGCCGCCGACGAGCTGACCACGCCCGTCCAGATCTGACCGTTCGGCTTGGTCGTATCGCTGAACTTGACCTCGTAGTACGACGCACTTCCAGCGATCCCGTTGGCGTTGAGCGGGGTGGTTTCCTGGTTGATCCGGGTGCCGGGGTACGGCATGAAGAACTCACCCATGTCGGAGCCCAGCCGGACCGCGGCCTTGGCGTCGTTCGCTTCGGCGCTGGCGTAGAGCTTCTGGTCCAGCCGACCGAGCACGATGCGGGTGTCGTTGGCGACCGGAGCCGGCTGCCCGGGCATGGACGGCGCCCCGGTGGACTTGCTGAGCAGCGCCGAACCGTAGTCGAGGTGGGAGGCGTCCGATTCCACCCAGCCACCGGGAAGGATGAAGCTGAATCCGCCGACGGCGTTGGTGATCCGGCCTGCGTTCGGGTCGACGGGAGGCGCATTCGGATCAGTTGTCGGCGTCGGCGTCGCGTTGGGGTCACCCGGTTGCGCGGTCGGCGAACCAGGGGCGCCCGGCGGGGGCGTGGTGGTGGTTCGCCGGTGCGGGTGCCTCTGTGTTGGTCGATGGCGGCGGCGCCACCGTCGTCGGGGTCTCCGGATCGGCACTCGACGGCGCCGGCAGCGCGATCGTGACGGCGCTGACGCTGGTCACCGCGGCAATCGCCAGCGTCGCCAACAGTCGATTGCGGCGTGTCGAGTTCGGGTCCACCTGATCCATGGCGACGAACCTACCGCTTTACGGCTGTGACGCAAGGATGCCCTGCGGGGGATGTCGCAACGGTTTTCTCAGTGGGCGTGCTGCTGCGGCGCGGGGTGGAGCGCCACTTCATGAGCCTTGACGCTGAGCCAGACCCTATCTCCGGGCTTGAGCCGCAGCTCCGCGGCGGCCTCGACGGTGATGTCGGCGGCAAGGCCTGGCGCGCCATCGGGCTGCTCCTGGCCGCGCACCAGGACCGCCGGTCCGCGGGTATCCAGCTCCGCCACGATCACCTGGACCGTGTTTCGCGGGCTGCCGTGCGGCGGATCTCGAAACACCGCCACCGCGGTAGGGGCGAACACGGCGACAGCTTCGTGCCCTTCGGTCATCTCCTGGTCCAGGTCCTGGGCCGGAGACCCATGCCAGCCGACGCCGGACCGGGTCTGCAGCGAGCCGTCCGAGCCGATGGTCCCGTTGACCAGGTTGATACCGGCGATCCGGGCCCCGAAATGGCTGCGCGGCGCGCTGAGCACATCGGGCACCGGGCCGATCTCGGCGATCTTGCCGGCCTCGAGCACCAGCACCCGATCGGCCAGCGTGAACACATCCAGCAGGTCATGGGTTATCAGGATGACGGCGCAGCCGCTGCGGGTGACCACGGTGCGCAGCACCGCGCGGATGGCCGCGGCTGCGGCCACGTCGAGCCCGGTCAACGGCTCGTCGAGGAGCAGCACATCGGGTTGGGTCGCCAGAGCTCGCGCGATCGCGACCCGCTGAGCTTGACCGCCGGAGAGTTGCCGCGGTTTGCGGTCGGCGAATTGCTCTGCGTCTACCTCGCGCAGCCAACGGAGCGCGTTATCGCGGGCGTGTGCCTTTTCCGTGGCGCACGTGCGCCGGAACCTGCCGAGCATCGTGTGGCGGCTGCGTGGTCCGAACGCGACATTGGCGGCAACGCTCAGTTGCGGGAACAGCAACGGGTCCTGCAGGAGCAGCCCGACCCGCCGGTCGTGCGTTGCCACGTTCACCCCGGCCGCGGTGTCGGTCAACACCCGATCCCCCAGGCGCACCAGACCCTCGTCGGGTTGGACCAGCCCCGCGATGACGTGCAGGGCCGTGGACTTGCCCGCACCGTTGGGTCCGAGTACGGCCAGCACCTCGCCCGCGGCCACCGAGAACTCCACATCCAGATGCCGGTCGGTCACCACCGCACGCAGCCGCAACTCGCTCATGGCCGGCTACCTCGTGTCCGTTCCGGTCAGCCAGCGAGCGCCCAGCCCCAGCACCACCAGCGCCGCCACCGCCACCAGCAGAATCGACAGCGCCACGGCCGCATTCGCGTCGGAAACGCGCTGCAGGTAGATCTCCAGCGGCAGGGTCCGGGTCACCCCCTGCCGGGAGCCGGCAAACGTCAGTGTGGCGCCGAACTCCCCCAGCGAGCGGGCGAACGCCAGCACCGCCCCCGACATCATGCCCGGCAGCAGCAGCGGCAGGGTGACCCGCCACCAGACCGTGCTGGGCCGCGCCCCGAGCGTCGCCGCCACCACCTCGTAATCGGCTCCCGCGGTACGGGCGGCTCCCTCCAGGGAGATCACCAGAAACGGCAACGAGACGAAGGTTTGCGCCATCACCACCGCGGTGGTGCTGAACGCGATGCTGACACCCGCGGCCTCCAGGTACTGCCCGATCAACCCCAGCCGTCCAAACGCATAGAGCAACGCGATGCCGCCCACCACCGGCGGCAGCACCAGCGGCAGCAGGATCAGCGGTCGCAGCAACCGGACCAGCCGCGCCGTGCTGCGGGCCAGCACCAGCGCCATCGGCACCCCCAGCAGCACACACAGCGCCGTGCTGGCGGCGGCGGTCTTCAGGCTCAGCAGCAGCGCCGTCCTCGAGGAGCGGCTGGTGATCAGCGACCAGAAATGCGGCCAGTCGACCTTGATCGCGATCGCCAGCAGGGGCAAGACCACGAAAAGGGTCCCCGCGGCCGCGGGGATGTACACCCAGCGGGGCAGATCGCTGCGACGCTCGCTAATGGATACGCCCCTAACCGCGAGTTTGAAGCCTCTCGGCAGCAACGTAACACATCATCTGCCCGGCCCAACCAAGTTACAGCAAACTATTTTAGTGCCGGTCGACTAGCAAACCCGCAGCTAAAAGCTCAAGCCAGGCGGCAGCTAGCTAAGGATGTAGCGGAGTCGTTTCTCAGGGGGACTGGCCGTTGCTGCCATTGCTGAGGCTGGAGAAGCCCAAGCCGCCCGCACCGCCGAGGTCGGCCTTGCCGCCGTTGCCTCCGCCGTTGTTGACGGCACTGCCTAGGCCGCGCAAGCCGCCTGTCCCGCCGGCGGCGCCACCGGCCCCGGCGCCACCGGCGCCGGCCAAGCCGGGCGGCGGCGCACCGGTGGGGTCGACGACGGCGCCGCCGCCACCGCCACCACCGGTGCCAGCGCCGCCTAATCCTCCGGAGCCGCCAGTGCGCGAGACAGGGACGTTGCTGGAGTTGAGGCCGAAGGCACCGCCGCCGTGGCCGCCGTCGCCGGCGGTGCCGCCGGCGGCTGCCGCACCGCCACCACCGCCATCACCGCCCCACGCGGCACCATTTCCGCTAAGTTGGCCGCCCGCGCCGCCGCCGCCACCGGCGCCGCCGGAGCCGCCGATGCCGCCAGACCCGGCGGCACCACCGCCGCCGTCGCCCCCGGAGCCGCCTAATCCGATATTGACAAAGCCCGTCGCCTCGGCGGTGCCGCCGCTGCCCCCGGAGCCGCCGGTGCCGCCGGTGCCGGCGTTGCCGCCGGTCCCGCCGGTGCCGGCGTTCCCGCCGGTGCCGCCAGCGCCGCCGCCACCACCACCAGCGCCGATGACGGTCTCGGCCGGGTTGGTGCCGCCGTCGCCGCCAACCCCGCCGTTACCGCCGGCGCCGCCGGTGCCGTTGGTTGCGGTGCCGCTAGCGTTGCCGCCGGCGCCGCCGGCGCCGCCGTGGCCACCGTTGCCGCCTTGGCCACTGGGTTCAGGGAAACCGGCGCCGTCGGGCCCGCCGTCGCCGCCGGCGCCGCCGGTGCCCCCTACGCCGCCGCTGCCGGCGTGCCCGAACAACATTCCACCGGCGCCACCGGCCCCACCGGCCCCACCGGTAGCGCCAGCCCCGCCGCTACCACCGGCCCCGCCCATGGTGTTGTCGCCCTCGCCGCCCTGCCCGCCTTGGCCGCCGGTGCCGCCGACACCACCCGCCCCACCGGCGCCACCCAGCAGCGCCTCGTTGGCGCCGCCAACCCCACCATGACCGCCGACCCCGCCAGGCCCGCCGGCGGTCCCGGCCATTTCGCTGCCCGCGGCGGCTGAGGTGCCGGGGAGACCGGCCCCGCCGGCGCCACCGACCCCGCCGGCCCCGCCGACGCCGTCGAGCGACAACAGCTGCTTGTTGGCCCCGCCGGCGCCGCCGGCCCCGCCGGCCGACTGAATCCCGGCTGCCCCGCCGGCCCCGCCGGCCCCGCCGTTTCCGCCGCCGATCAACCCATTGGCCCCCCGGCCCCACCGTTACCGCCCGCACCGACGACGCCGCCGACCGCCCCGGCCCCGCCGTTACCGCCGTGGCCCCACAGACCCGCCGCCCCACCGGCCCCACCGTTACCGCCAGCCCCGAACAACTGGCTAGCGCCCGACCCGCCGTCGCCGCCGTTACCGATCAGCCACCCGCCGTCCGCACCGTTACCGCCAGACCCGCCAGCAGTAGTCGCATTCGCACCGTTTGCGCCGTTGCCGATCAGCGGACGTCCCGTTAGCAGCTGCCAAGGCGAAAACACGCCCAAGCCTGCCAACGGCGAGGCGTTGGCGGCCTCGGCGGCCGTATACGCACCGCCTGCCCCCTGCAACGCGTGCACGAACTGGGAATGAAACGCCGCCGCCTGCGCGCTGAGCGCCTGAAAGCCCCGACCGTGGGCGGAGAACACCGCCGCGATCGCCGCCGACACCTCATCCTGAGCCGCGCAAAGAATCCCCGTTATCGGAGCCGCCG
This sequence comes from uncultured Actinomycetota bacterium, assembly GCA_963814505.1. Taxonomy (GTDB): domain Bacteria; phylum Actinomycetota; class Actinomycetes; order Mycobacteriales; family Mycobacteriaceae; genus Mycobacterium. Next base: position 185,566 of record CAWFDM010000021.1, on the reverse strand, counting down.
CGGCGGTGTTGGCCGCACTCAGCGATGAGCCGATGACCGCCACATCCGCTGCCGCCGCTGTCATTATTTCGGGAGCCGCGATCACATACGACATATCGACCACCTCCTAGCAAGTCCCGCTGGTTGTCAGGCGCCCGGCGGTGTCTTTCAGCCGTCAGAGCCATCCAATAATAGGCAGTCTTGACTTGCGCTGTACCGGCTTTGCGACACAACCAGCGGGGCAGATCATTGCAACGTTCGCTGATACGTACACCCCTAACTGAATGACGGCAATTCTCCGCGAAAACCGCCAGCATTTAAGGTCCAGCTGCCGGTATACCGCCAAGCGGGTCGGGGTCACCAACCCCACTCGTCGTCATCGAGGACATCCACGGTGACATGGTTGTCGGCAGGGCCCTTCGTCCCGTAGGCGAAGGTCAGCATGGTGCGGCCATCTTCAAGGGGTTCGACTTCCCTGACGGTAGCGTGCCCGATCTTCATGCGGATCCTGTCGCCGGGCTTCAATTCGTCAATACGTTTAAGGGGCACGTTATTCATTTCTGCCGGTTCATGCCTTTGATCCCAATTCTGGCGATCCCCCACCCGACTACGGGAAATCCCCAACCGGGGATATCAAATCCCCCGCGCGCCATGCTCCCATTATTCTCCCGTCGTCAGGTGTCTCCTTTCCACACCACGCCGATAGCCTGCACGGTGGGGGTCTGGGTTTGGCTTATGGCTTCTGAAAGCCCGACTGGGCCAGGATCTGCTGACCCACGTCACCTGTCACCATGGCCATGAACTTCTGCGCCAGCGTGGGCAGCGGCGCCTTCTTCAGCACCGCGACGGGATAGACGTTTACCGCGCCGGCGGACTCGGGGAACCTGACGGTCGTCACCTTGTCTCCGGCGGTCATTGCGTCGGTGACATAGACCAATCCGGCGTCGGCCTGCCCGGTGGTGATCTTGTTGAGGACGTCGGTCACGTTGAGTTCCTCACTGACCGGGCTCAGGTGCACCCCGGTGCTGTCTTCGATGCGCTGGGTCGCCGTTCCGCATGGCACCGGCTTCTGGCAGATCACCACGCTGAGCCCGGGCTTGGCCAGGTCGGCGAAGGATCCGATCTTCTTCGGATTGCCCGCCGCGGTGACGATGACCAACGTGTTGGAGGCGAAGTTCGCCGGGTTGCCCGCCACCAACCCGGCCTTGGTGACCGTGTCCATCTGCGCGGTGTCGGCCGATGCGAAAACGTCGGCGGTCGCGCCCTGGGTCAACTGGGTCGCCAGGTCCGAGGAGCCGCCGAACTCGAAGTCGACGCCGCTGCCGGGATTGTCGCTTTTGAACTGCTGGCTGATCTTGGTGAACGCCGGCCTCAGCGAGGCCGCCGCGAACACCACGATCGATCCCGATGCCTGCGTCGGCTGGCCAGGTGACTGGGAATTCGACGGGGACGGGGCCTTCGAACTACACGCCACCAGACTCGCCGGCAGCATCATCGACACCAAAATCGTCAATACCAAACCGGCCAGGATCCCGATCCGACGCATCCGTCAAACCCTAGACCGGCGATCCCCGCAAACTCGGCGAAGGGCTCGACGGTCGACAGCTCGTCGATCAACACGCGCAGCGGTCGAGTTAAACCCGGCCAAGGCCACCCTGCCCGCGCACGGACATGGAATGCAATTCCTCGAGTGCCCGCGCGGACTGACTGCCCGGCTCGGCGTGATAAATCAGCAGGTGCTGCCCACCGCGGTGGGGCACACTGAGCCTGTTGCGGCGCAGATGAATTTCGCCAACGCGCGGGTGACGCATGTGGATAGTGCCGTAGAGGTAACCGACATCGCCATGCGCCCACAACTCACGGAAACGTCGGCTGGCGGTCGACAGCTCGTCGATCAACGCGCGCAGCTTCGGATCCTCCGGATCGCTGACCGTGACCTCGCGCAACCCGCGAACCAGGTTCTGAATCGCTTCATCCCAATTGACATAGAGTTCGCGGGCGGCAGGCTCCACCAGACGCGACCGCAGGTAGTTCTCCCCAACAGCAAACTCCGGCGACAGAGCTCGGGCGCACGGATTGGCGGCCAACACATCCAGGCACTGACTGAGCACGCACGCCGGTACCGGAAACAGCTCGATCACTTCATCCAAACCGTCCGGAACGTTCTCGACAGCCGAATGACTCCGACGGTTGCCGGTCGCACGCGCAAGGCGCTGGATGTGCTCCGTCGCCGCGGGGTCAAGCCGAAGTGCGCGCGCGAGCGCCTCTACAACTTGAGCCGACGGATTCTTGTCGCGTCCTACCTCCAGTCGCAGGTAGTACTCGGCGCTGATGCCCGCCAACATCGCCAGCTCCTCGCGGCGCAAACCCGCGACGCGTCGCCGTGCACCAGGAACCAGCCCGACATCCTGGGGCCGTACCTGCTGGCGCCGCGCACGGAGAAAATCGCCCAGCGCGTTGGCCTCCTGCGCCACCAGCCCATGCTAAGGCTGAGCTACCTCAAACCACGATCAATTCGGCTGACCACCAAGGAGCACTGAACCGTCATGCCACTGTGGACGATCCATCACACGCCCGGAATCTTCAGCGAGAAGGAAAAGCACCAGCTCGCATCGCGGATCACCGATCACTACGAGCGGATCGGGTTGCCCCGGTTCTACGTGGTCACGATCTTCCACGAGACACGGCCCGAGGACTTCTATGTTGGCGGGGAACCGACCCCGGTCGGGTTACGCATCCTCATCGACCACATCGCCCGGCACAGCTCCGATAAGGAAAGCCGGGCACAGATCACCCGCTGGATCGAGGGCATACTGCGTCCCTACCTGGAAAACCATGAGGGGTTGCACTGGGAGTTCCACGCCGACGAGACCAGTGAAGACCTCTGGATGATCAACGGGCTGGTGCCTCCCCCGGGCGGCTCAGAGGCCGAAAAAGCCTGGGCGATGGCCAACAGCGCCTCTCCATACTGATCCGAAGAAGCGGTACAGCCAACGCAGCTAACCGCTGCAGCGGCCAAGGCCAAATAGTTACGAAAATCATCCGCGCGTCGTGCCGGTTGGGAATTTCCCCGAATAGCTACTGTCCAGTAACATAAACGGGGATTGACGCCATAACACGCGGAGATCCCAGGCACCGGTCCTGTGGTGTGCCACCATCAGAGCCAAGTCGTCGCGCCGAATGCAAGGCAAAAAGCGCTGGTGAGCGGCCAAGGTCTGGGTTCAACGTCGAACACGAGGAGGTCATGGCAGTGGAGGTGCTGGTCACCGGGGGCGACACCGATCTGGGGCGCGTCGTAGCAGAGGGCTTTCGCGACGACGGCCACAAAGTAACCCTCGTCGGTGCCTGCCGTGGCGACCTCGAGGTCGCCGCCAAGGAACTCGACGTGGACGCGATCGTCTGCGACACCATCGACCCGGCCAGCCTCAGCGAAGTTCGCGGGCTGTTCCCCCATCACCTGGACACCATCGTCAACGTGCCGGCGCCGAGGTTCGACGTCGGTGACCCCCGCACCTACTCGCTGTCCGACACGGCCAACGCGTGGCGCAACGCGCTGGACGCGACGGTGCTTTCGGCGGTGCTGACCGTGCAGGCGGTGGGTGACCATCTGCGCTCCGGTGGGTCCATCATCAGCGTGATGGCCGAGAACCCGCCCGCGGGCAGCGTCGACGCCGCGATGAAAGCGGCGCTCGCGAATTGGGTCACCGGGCAGGCCGGTATTTTCGGCACTCGCGGTGTCACGGTCAACGCGGTGGCCTGCGGGCGCAGTGTCCAGGCCGGTTACGACGGACTGTCGCGCACCCCGCCTTCGGTCGCGGCGGAGGTCGCCCGGCTGGCGCTTTTCCTGACCACGCCCGCCGCTCGCCACATCACCGGCCAGACGCTGCACGTCAGCCACGGCGCGCTGGCTCACTTCGGCTAGCGGCCTCTTCCGCCGCTTTATCAAACCGGGTCGACCGCTACGGTAGAAACCGTGGCTATTCGGCTTGGTTACCAGATCCCCAATTTCTCCTACGGCACCGGGGTAGACGAACTCTTCCCCACGGTTATCGCTCAGGCGCGCGAGGCCGAATCGGCTGGATTCGACTCGGTTTTCGTCATGGACCACTTCTACCAACTGCCCATGCTGGGTTCGCCCGACCAGCCCATGCTGGAGGCCTACACCGCCCTGGGCGCGCTGGCCACCGCTACCGAACGGGTGCAGCTGGGCACCCTGGTGACCGGCAATACCTACCGCAATCCAACCCTGCTGGCCAAGGTCATCACCACGCTGGACGTGGTCAGCCAGGGTCGTGCGATTTTAGGCATCGGCACCGGCTGGTTCGAGCTTGAGCACGATCAGCTGGGCTTTGAATTCGGCACCTTCACCGACAGGTTCAACCGGCTCGACGAGGCGTTGCAGATCATCCTGCCGATGATCAAGGGCGAACGGCCCACGTTCTCGGGCAAGTGGTACCACACCAGCGAGGCGATGGCGAACCCGCGTTATCGCGATCACATTCCGCTGATGATCGGCGGCAGCGGCGAGAAAAAGACGATCCCATTCGCCGCGCGGCACTTCGATCACCTCAACGTGATCGCTGGGTTCGACGAGCTGCCCCGCAAGCTGGAGGTCGTGCGGCGGGCGTGTGAGGAGATCGGCCGCGATCCGGCCACGCTGGAGACCAGCATGCTGATCACGGCGGTTATCGATGAGAACTTCCCGGCCGACCAGATACCCGCCGAGATGACCCAGCGCATGGTGGCCGGCAGTGCGGACTCGGTCGCCGACCAACTCAAGACCAAGGTGTTTGACGCCGGTATCGACAGCGTGATCATCAATATGCCCTTCTACACACCCGGAGTCGTCCGAGCCGCCGCCGAGGCGCTGCGCCCCCTGGTCGGCCTGTAGCCAGGCACGACATGACGAGCATCACGTTCCGCGATCAGGGGCGATTGTCAGATGTGGGTGATTACACACGCTTACTACCTGGGTTCATGGGCGTGGCGTGGGTAGCGTTTTAGCTAACTGAAATCGCGCGTCAAGGAGCCTCGTCAGGAGCAGCGCAAGCATGAGCCCTCAGCCAGAAGCCCCTGAACCAGACACCACATTTGAACCCAAGCGTCGGCATCGAGTCGTCATCATCGGGTCGGGATTCGGCGGACTTAATGCGGCAAAGAAGCTCAAGCGGGCCGATGTCGATATCAAGCTGATCGCCCGCACCACCCATCACCTGTTCCAGCCGCTGTTGTACCAGGTGGCGACCGGGATCATCTCCGAGGGGGAAATCGCCCCACCGACCCGGGTCGTCCTGCGCCATCAGCGCAACGTCCAGGTCCTGCTCGGCAAAGTCACCCACATCGATCTGGCCAACCAGTGCGTCGTCTCGGAGTTGCTCGGCCACACCTATGAAACCCCGTATGACAGCCTGATCGTCGCCGCCGGCGCCGGCCAGTCCTACTTCGGCAACGACCACTTCGCTGAATTCGCGCCGGGCATGAAGTCGATCGACGACGCGCTGGAGTTGCGGGGTCGGATCTTGAGCGCGTTCGAGCAGGCCGAGCGGTCCAACGACCTGGAGCGCCGCAGGAAGCTGTTGACGTTCACCGTCATCGGCGCCGGCCCCACCGGCGTCGAAATGGCCGGGCAGATCGCCGAATTGGCCGACCACACGCTGAAGGGCGCGTTCCGGCACATCGACTCGACCAGGGCGCGGGTGATCCTGCTCGACGCCGCCCCCGCGGTGCTGCCGCCGATGGGCGAGAAGCTGGGTCAGCGGGCGGCCGCGCGGCTGCAGAAGATGGGCGTGGAGATCCAGTTGGGTGCGATGGTCACCGACGTGGACCGCAACGGCGTCACCGTCAAGGACTCCGACGGCACCGAGCGGCGCATCGAATCTGCGTGCAAGGTGTGGTCCGCTGGCGTGCAGGCCAGCCGGTTGGGCAGGGACCTCGCGGAACAGTCGGAGGCCGAACTGGACCGGGCCGGGCGGGTCAAGGTGCTACCCGATCTGTCCATCCCGGGATACCCGAACGTGTTCGTCATCGGTGACATGGCCGCCGTCGACGGTGTGCCCGGAGTGGCGCAGGGCGCCATCCAGGGCGCCAAGTATGTCGCCAACAACATCAAAGCCGAACTCGCCGGGGCCGACCCGGCCCGGCGTGAGCCCTTCCAGTACTTCGACAAAGGCTCGATGGCCACCGTTTCGCGGTTTTCCGCGGTGGCCAAGATCGGTCCGCTGGAGTTCAGCGGCTTCATCGCCTGGCTGATCTGGCTGGTGCTGCACCTGGTGTACCTGATCGGGTTCAAGACCAAAATCACCACGCTGTTGTCGTGGACGGTGACCTTCTTGAGCACCCGGCGCGGCCAGCTGACCATCACCGACCGGCAGGCCTTCGCGCGCACGCGGCTGGAACACCTGGCCGAACTGGCCGCCGAGGCCCAAGGTTCATCGCCACCCACCAGAGCTGCAAGCTAGCCGGCCAGCCGCTCGGCCTGCGAGGTAGTCAACGTTCCACCACCGGCCAACCCCGGCACGGTCGATCCCGGAGCTAGCTTAGGTGTGCGGGCGGCTGTGGAATCCGCTGCCGGACAAGCTAATTCGTTGATCACGGCCCGCGGCGCAGGGCTAGAGCTACAGCCCAAATGCCCAGCTCTCCCCCGCAAGCGGGTGGTGTCCCCATCTCGCCCGGCTACGCCGGCCGCATCGTCGCCGGGCTACCCCTCGAGGTTCTGCAGCCGCACCTGACCCCTGGCCACCACCCGGTCGTTGTCGTCGGTGATGGTGACCAGCCACAGCTGCTGACGCCGGCCGCGGTGGATCGGTTCGGCGATGCCGTACACCATCCCCGAGTTGATGGAACGCAGGAAGTCGGTGTTGTTGTTGACGCCGACGACGTTGCCGCCGCCGTTGGTGGCGAGCCAGGTGAAGGCCGCCACGCTGGCCATGCTCTCGATCATCGAGCAGTAGACACCGCCGTGCACCAGGCCCATCGGCTGCAGGAGTTTGGGCTTGACCTCGAGCTGCGCGCGGGCGCCGTCGGGGCTGAGTTCGGTGAATTTGAGTCCCAACTCGTCGTCAAAAGGCGCGGTGAAGTTGGGCGGCATTGCCGAGTCCGGCGGTGGCACGCCCTTGTGTCTACACCATGGCGCCGAAGAAACGGGCGAGCCCCGTGCATCACGGCACGGGGCTCGCCGATCGAGTAAACCGGGGGTCGCTGCAGCCCTCAGGACTCTACCGCGGTCATTGTCGCTCGACCTCCTCAAGGATAGGCAAGGCTGCCCTAATTTCGCAAGCGTTAGACGCATAGTGTTGCTTACGCGTCGCGCCGGTGGTTCTCTGGTGACAGGCTGTTTGGAGGGGTCGCACATTTTCTCCGGCAGCCGACATACCAGCAAATCGCCTGGGTTGATCACCCGGCCCGGGGCCCGCGCAAGGCTGGCCAGCTCTGGTTACGACGGTCGGTAGTAAGCCGGAGTACGCTGGATTCAACGCTCTCGGGGAGATGAACGAACTATGGCCAAATTGACGCGGCTAGGGGATCTGGAACGCGCCGTGATGGATCACCTGTGGTCCACGCCGGAGCCCCAAACGGTTCGGCAGGTCCACGAAGCATTGTCTGCGCGGCGCGACCTCGCCTACACCACTGTGATGACGGTGCTGCAACGGCTGGCCAAGAAAAATCTGGTCACCCAGATCCGCGACGACCGCGCACACCGGTACGCGCCCGTGCACGGCCGCGACGAACTGGTGGCCGGCCTTATGGTCGACGCGCTGGCTCAGGCCGAGGATTCCGGGGGCAGGCAGGCCGCGCTGGTGCACTTCGTCGAGCGAGTCGGCGCCGATGAGGCGGACGCACTTCGGCGCGCGCTCGCCGAATTGGAAGCAAATCAACGCGATGCGCCATCCGCTGGCGCTACAGCGGAGGACTGAGGGAGACTAGCAGCGTGTCCGCGCTGGCCTTCACCATCCTTGCGGTGCTGCTGGCCGGTCCGACGCCGGCCCTGCTAGCACGAGCGAGGTGGCCGTTGCGCGCCCCGCGCGCCGCGATGGTGCTGTGGCAGGCCGTCGCACTGGCGGCGGTGCTTTCGGCGTTCAGCGCCGGTATCGCGATCGCCAGCCGGGTGCTGATGCCCGGCCCCGACGGGCGGCCCACGGCCAGCATCGTCGGCGCCGCCGGCCGGCTCGGATGGCCGCTGTGGTCGGCATACATTGCCGTTTTCGCGGTGACCATGCTGGTCGGTGCGCGGCTGATGATCGCCGTGGTGCGGGTGGCCATCGCCAATCGCCGACGCCGGGCGCACCACCGCATGGTCGTCGATCTCGTCGGAGTCGGACACGACGCGGCGCTGGCCGAGCCGTGCGCCCGGACCCGCGACCTTCGGGTCTTGGACGTGCCGCAACCACTTGCCTACTGTCTGCCGGGCGTCCGCAGCCGGGTTGTGGTCAGCGAAGGGGCGCTGACCACGCTCAACGGCGCCGAGGTCGCCGCCATCCTGACCCACGAGCGAGCTCATCTGCGGGCCCGCCACGACCTGGTTTTGGAGGCGTTCACCGCGGTGCACGCCGCGTTCCCGCGGCTGGTCCGCAGCTCCACCGCGCTGGGCGCCGTGCAGCTGCTCGTCGAGTTACTGGCCGATGACGCCGCGGTGCGCGCGGCCGGACGCACTCCCCTGGCCCGGGCATTGGTTGCCTGCGCGTCCGGGTGCGCGCCGTCGGGCGCGCTCGCCGCGGGCGGTCCCAGCACGGTGCTGCGGGTGCGCCGGCTGTCGGGGCGTGGCAACAGCCCGCTGCTGGCAGCGGCCGCCTATCTGGCCGCGGTGGCCGTATTCGTGGTGCCCACCCTCGCGCTGGCCGTACCGTGGCTCACGGAGCTGCGACGGCTGTTCAACGTCTGATCCCGGTCTGGCGCAACGTCGAGCGAAACACCTTGGAATACCACGAGTCCGCTGTGAAACAGTGTGTCGGAATAGCTTTCGGAAATGCTACGGCAAGAGTTCCCCCACCCGAGAGGTCCAACTGAGAGGCAGGACATGAGTTCGTCGGAATCGAAGACCGGCACAGCGCAGATCGGCGTCACCGGGCTGGCCGTGATGGGATCGAACCTCGCCCGCAATTTCGCCCACCACGGCTACACGGTGGCACTGCACAACCGGTCGGTGGCCAAGACCGACGCGCTGCTCAAAGAGCACGGCGACGAGGGCAAGTTCGTGCGCTCGGAGACCATCGAGGAATTCCTGGACGCGCTGGAGAAGCCGCGCCGGGTGATCATCATGGTCAAGGCCGGCGACCCGACCGACGCCGTGATCGAGCAGCTCGCCGACGCCATGGAACAAGGCGACATCATCATCGACGGCGGCAACGCCCTCTACACCGACACCATTCGGCGCGAGAAGGCGATGCGCGAGCGGGGCCTGCATTTTGTCGGCGCCGGGATCTCCGGCGGTGAGGAGGGTGCGCTTAACGGGCCGTCGATCATGCCGGGTGGCCCCGCCGAGTCCTACAAGTCGCTGGGCCCGCTGCTCGAGGAGATCTCCGCCCACGTCGACGGCGTGCCGTGCTGCACCCACATCGGGCCCGACGGGTCCGGCCACTTCGTCAAGATGGTGCACAACGGCATCGAGTACTCCGACATGCAGCTCATCGGTGAGGCCTACCAGCTGCTGCGCGACGGACTGGGTAACACCGCCCCCGAGATCGCCGACGTCTTCGCTGAGTGGAACAAAGGCGACCTGGACAGCTACCTGATCGAGATCACCGCCGAAGTGCTGCGCCAGAAGGACGCCAAAACCGGTAAGCCGCTGGTCGACGTCATCCTCGACGAGGCCGAGCAGAAGGGCACCGGCCGCTGGACGGTGAAGTCGGCCCTGGATCTCGGTGTGCCGGTCACCGGCATCGCCGAGGCGGTGTTCGCCCGCGCGCTGTCGGGTTCGGTGGCCCAGCGCAAGGCCACCACCGGTCTGGCGTCGGGCGGACTGGGTAAGCAACCGGGTGCCGTGGAAGATGAATCAGCGCAGTTCATCGAGGACGTCCGCCAGGCGCTCTACGCGTCGAAGATCATCGCCTATGCCCAGGGCTTCAACCAGATTCAGGCCGGCAGTGCCGAATACGACTGGGGCATCACGCCCGGTGACCTGGCCACCATCTGGCGCGGCGGCTGCATCATCCGGGCCAAGTTCCTCAACCGGATCAAGGAGGCGTACGACTCGGATGCCGACCTGGCGACGCTGATCGTGGCGCCGTATTTCCGCAGCGCGATCGAAGCGGCCATCGATGGGTGGCGTCGTGTCGTGGTGACCGCTACCCAATTGGGTATCCCGATTCCGGGCTTCTCCTCGGCACTGTCCTACTACGACGCGCTGCGCACCGAGCGGCTGCCCGCCGCGCTCACCCAGGGCCTGCGCGACTTTTTCGGCGCGCATACCTACGGCCGGATCGACGAGGACCCGAGCAAGAAGTTCCACACGCTGTGGAGCGGGGACCGCAGCGAAGTACCCGCCTAGCCGGGCGAGATGCTAGCCGCGCGAGATACTAGCCTGGCGAGATATAGGGGGCTAGAGATTTTGGGCCAACTGCGATGAGGTTCCTCGACGGGCATCGACCCGCGTACGACCTGACCTACAACGACGTTTTCATCGTGCCGAACCGGTCCGAGGTGGCGTCGCGCTTCGACGTCGATTTATCCGCCTGCGACGGCTCGGGCACCACCATTCCGGTGGTGGTGGCCAACATGACCGCGGTGGCCGGGCGGCGGATGGCCGAGACGGTAGCGCGCCGCGGCGGCATGGTGATCCTGCCGCAGGATCTTCCGATCACTGCGGTGCAGCAGACGGTGCAGTTCGTCAAGAGCCGTGACCTGGTTCTCGACACCCCGGTGGTGCTGGAGCCCGACGATTCGGTGTCCGACGCGATCGCGCTGATCCACAAGCGCGCGCACGGTGTCGCGGTGGTGTCCTTTGAAGGGCGCCCGATCGGCCTGGTCAGCGAATCGTCCTGGATGGGTGTCGACCGGTTCACCCGGGTGCGTGATGTCGCGGTCACCGACTTCGTCACCGCCCCGGCCGGCACCGAGCCGCGCAAGATCTTCGACCTGCTCGAGCACGCTCCGATCGACGTCGCGGTGCTGACCAACCCCGACGGAACGCTGGCGGGAGTACTGACCCGGACCGGGGCGATCCGCGCCGGTATCTACACCCCGGCCACCGACGCCCACGGTCGGCTGCGCGTCGGCGCTGCCGTCGGCATCAACGGCGATGTGGCCGGCAAGGCCCGGTCGCTGGCCGAGGCCGGCGTCGACGTGCTGGTCATCGACACCGCGCACGGACATCAGGTCAAGACGCTGGAGGCCATCAAAGCGGTCGCCTCCCTGGACACCGGCGTGTCGCTGGCGGCGGGCAACGTGGTGTCGGCGGAGGGGACTCGGGATCTGCTCGGCGCCGGGGCCAACATCGTCAAGGTCGGTGTCGGCCCCGGCGCGATGTGCACCACCCGGATGATGACCGGGGTCGGCCGCCCGCAATTCTCTGCGGTGCTCGAATGCGCTTCTGCCGCAAAGGAACTCGGCGGGCATGTGTGGGCCGACGGCGGCATCCGCCATCCCCGTGACGTGGCGCTGGCGCTAGTCGCCGGGGCGTCGAACGTGATGATCGGGTCGTGGTTCGCCGGCACCTACGAGTCGCCCGGGGACCTGATGCGCGACCGCGACAACCAGCCGTTCAAGGAGAGCTACGGCATGGCGTCCAAGCGCGCGGTCGTCGCCCGCACCGGCACCGACACCGAGTTCGACCGCGCCCGCAAAGCGCTGTTCGAGGAAGGCATCTCGACGGCGCGGATGGGGCTGGACCCCGACCGCGGCGGTGTGGAGGACCTGATCGACCACATCACCTCCGGCCTGCGCAGCACCTGCACCTACGTCGGCGCCTCGACGCTGGCCGAGCTGCACGAGCGTGCCGCGGTCGGTGTGCAGTCGGCGGCGGGCTTCGCCGAGGGCCATCCGCTGCCATCGGGGTGGTGAAACCCGTCCCGTGCCCTAGACCTGACGGTGGCGACCCGCTTCGCCCGGCTTCGCCGCGCTCGCGATCGCCACCCACCTCACGGTGGCGACCCGCTTCGCCCGGCTTCGCCGCGCTCGCGATCGCCACCCACCTCACGGTGGCGACCCGCTTCGCCCGGCTTCGCCGCGCTCGCGATCGCCACCCACCTCACGGTGGCGACCCGCTTCGCCCGGCTTCGCCGCGCTCGCGATCGCCACTAGAGACGCCTTCGCTACCATGTGAAATTCAATCGGCGTAGCAACGCGCTACGCGGAATCGAGCGAAAGGGATGACGTGCCGCAGGCACCCGTCGCGGCCCCTTGGATGCTTGGGCCTTCCGGGACGAGCGGCCACCCCCGGCGCCCCTTGGCGGATTGAGGCAGGCCGAACCCGCCATGAACTTCTCCGCCACCACCACCAGCGTGCTGGCCATCGTGGTGCTCATCTTCGGCAACGCGCTCTTCGTCGCGGCCGAATTCTCGCTGACCGCACTGGACCGCAGCACGGTCGAGGCCAATGCCCGCGCCGGCGGGCGCCGGGACCGCTTGATCCAGCGCGCCCAGCACCGGCTGTCGTTCCAGCTGTCAGGCGCTCAGTTGGGCATCTCGATGACCACGCTGGTAACGGGTTACCTGACCGAACCGATGGTCGCCGACCTGCCGCATCCGTGGCTGGATGCCCTCGGGACACCCGACCCGCTAGCCGACGCGATCACCGCCGTCATGGCGCTGGTGATCGTCACATCGGTGTCGATGGTGTTCGGCGAGTTGGTCCCGAAATACCTCGCGGTGGCGCGCCCATTGCGGACCGCCCGCGCCGTCGTCGGCGCGCAACTGCTGTTTTCGCTGCTGCTCACCCCGGCCATCCGATTGACGAACGGGGCGGCGAACTGGATCGTGCGCAAGCTGGGTATCGAGCCGGCCGAGGAGCTGAGGTCGGCCCGCTCGGCGCAGGAGCTGCTGTCGCTGGTGCGGACCTCGGCCCAAAGCGGTTCCCTGGACCACGCCACCGCGTCGCTGATCCGGCGATCGCTGCAGTTCGGCACCCTGACCGCCGAGGAGCTGATGACGCCCCGGACGGAGGTGGTGACGCTGGAGACGGACAACACCGTCGCCGACCTGATCGCGGCCGTCGCCGAGTCCGGCTACTCCCGATTTCCGCTGGTCGACGGCGATCTCGACTCGACTGTCGGCATCGTGCACGTCAAGCAGGTGTTCCAAATCCCACCCGCCGAGCGCCCGCACACGCTGCTCACCACGGTGGTGAAGCCGGTCCCCAGGGTGCCGTCGACGCTGGACGGCGATGCCGTAATGGCGGAGATCCGCGCCAACGCCCTGCAGACCGTGCTGGTCGTCGACGAGTACGGCGGCACAGCGGGCATGGTGACCGTCGAGGATTTGATCGAGGAGATCGTGGGCGATGTGCGCGACGAACACGACGACGCCACCCCGGATGTGGTGGAGGCGGGCGGCGGGTGGCGGGTTTCGGGCCTGCTGCGCATTGACGAGGTGGCCGCCGAGACCGGATACCGGGCCCCCGAGGGGGATTACGAGACGATCGGCGGGCTGGTGCTGGAACAGCTCGGCCACATCCCGCAGGCCGGTGAAACGGTAAGGCTGCCCGCGCTCGACGCGGACGGCCTGCCGGAAGACTCGATGCGCTGGCAGGCGACGGTGGTAAGGATGGACGGCCGCCGGATCGACCTGCTCGAGCTGACCGAACGGAGTGGTCAACCCGCGGGTCAGGATGAACCCGGGTGGGGGCCGGGCCGCTGATGCATGACGCAGTCGGAGTGTTGCTGGCGATCGTGCTGATCGGCGCCAACGCGTTCTTCGTCGGAGCGGAGTTTTCGCTGATCTCGGCCCGTCGCGACCGCCTGGAAGCGCTGGCCGAACAGGGCAGGGCGAGCGCGGTGACCGTGATCCGGGCCGGTGAGCAACTCTCGTCGATGCTGGCGGGCTCTCAACTGGGCGTCACCGTCGCCTCCATCCTGCTCGGCCGGATCGGTGAGGCCAGCGTCGCCGACCTGCTGCGGACGGCGTTGGGGCTGACCAACTTGCATCCGGCGGTCGTCCACACGCTGTCGTTCGTGATCGCACTGGCGGTCGTGGTGTTGCTGCACGTCCTGCTAGGTGAGATGGTGCCGAAGAACATTGCCCTCGCCGGCCCGGAGCGCACGGCGATGCTGCTGGTCCCGCCCTATCTGGTCTACGTGCGCGCCGCCCGCCCGTTGATCGCGTTCTACAACAAGTGCGCCAATGCGGTGCTGCGCGCGCTGAGCGTGGAACCAAAGGACGAACTCGACATCACGGTCTCCACGGTCGAACTGTCCGAGATGATCGCCGAATCGGTATCCGAAGGTCTGCTGGACCAGGAGGAACACACCCGGCTGACCCGGGCGCTGCAGATTCGCACCCGCGTGGTGGCCGACGTCGCCAAGCCGCTTGCCGAAATTCGGGCGGTTCCGGTGGCCGGGGCTGGTTCGGGGGCTGGTTCGGCGGCAGGTTCCGGGCCGACGGTCGGGGCGGTCGAAGAGGCGCTGGCCCAGACCGGCTACTCCCGGTTTCCGATCGCCGGCCGCGACGGTCAGTTCATTGGATACCTGCATATCAAGGACGTGCTGAGGCTGGGCGACGATCCGCGGACCGTGATCGACCTGGCGCTGGTGCGGCCGTTGCCGCGGGTTCCCACGTCGATGCCGCTGGCCGATGCCTTGTCGCGGATGCGGCGCAACAACAGTCATCTCGCCCTGGTGACCGCCGATGACGGTGCCGTGGTTGCCATGGTGGCGATGGAGGATCTGGTGGAGGACCTGGTCGGTGCCCGGCGCGACGGGGCACTCTGAGACCCAGGAGAGGCCGAAGACCGGGCACGCCCGCGGTCACCCCGTATGATCGCCTACGGCCGCGGGTACCCGAACGGCGCCCGGTGGGAACTGACCGGGGCGTGCCTGCGTTGCCAGAAAGCGATTGGCGGGGCCCGCGCGTTTGCCGGGGCCAAAGCCGTCGGCGGGGCGCTGACCTGCTGTTGCGGGTGCGGCGAATACGCTCGTCACGGCTACTGGCCGGTAGGCTGATCGCGTAGCCCGGGGGGCCACTGGGGCCAATGGGGGCCCATTACGGAGGAGAAACATGACAGATCGCGTGTCGGCGGGCAACTTGCGCGTCGCCCGGGTGCTCTACGACTTCGTGAACAATGAGGCCTTGCCCGGCACCGGCGTCGACCCGGACAGTTTCTGGGCGGGCGTCGACAAAGTCGTCACCGACCTCACCCCACAGAACCAGACTCTGCTGAACGCCCGCGACGAGCTGCAGGCCCAGATCGACAAGTGGCACCGCCACCGGGTGATCGAGCCGCTCGATATGGATGCGTACCACCAGTTCCTCACCGACATCGGCTATCTACTGCCCCAGCCCGATGACTTCACCATCACGACCTCGGGGGTCGACGACGAGATCACCACGACAGCCGGGCCGCAACTGGTGGTACCGGTGCTCAACGCACGGTTCGCGCTGAACGCGGCCAACGCGCGGTGGGGCTCGCTGTATGACGCCTTGTACGGGACCGACGTCATCCCGGAAAGCGACGGCGCGGAAAAGGGCTCCGGCTACAACCAGATTCGCGGCGACAAGGTGATCGCCTACGCACGCAGGTTCCTCAACGGTGCCGTGCCGCTGGCGTCGGGCTCGTGGGCGGACGCGACGGGCTTGAGCATCGTCGACGGCCAGCTGCAGATCGCCTTCGGCGCGGACTTCTCCGGGCTGGCCAGCCCGGAGAAGTTCGTCGGATACACCGGCGAGCTCGGCTCCCCCAACTGGACACTGTTGCTGGTCAACCATGGGCTGCACATCGAGATCCTGATCGACCCGCAGTCATCGATCGGCAAGACCGACCCCGCCGGGATAAAGGACGTGATCCTGGAATCGGCGATCACCACGATCATGGACTTCGAGGACTCGGTGACCGCCGTCGACGCCGACGACAAGGTGCTCGGCTACCGCAACTGGCTCGGGCTGAACAAGGGCGACCTGGCCGAGGAGGTCAGCAAGGACGGCAAGGCGTTCACCCGCGTGCTCAACGCGGACCGCACCTACACCACCCCCGACGGCGGCGAGCTGACGCTGCCCGGACGCAGTCTGATGTTCGTCCGCAACGTCGGCCACCTGATGACCAACGACGCGATCGTGGTGGACGAAGGCGACGGCAACGAGAAAGAAATGTTCGAAGGCATCATGGATGCGCTGTTCACCGGGCTGACCGCGATCCACGGCCTGCGAACCGGCGAAGTCAATGGCCCCTTGATCAACAGCCGCACCGGGTCCATCTACATCGTCAAGCCCAAGATGCACGGCCCGGCCGAGGTGGCGTTCACCTGCGAGCTGTTCAGTCGCGTCGAAGACGTGCTGGGGTTGCCGCAGGGCACCATGAAGGTCGGCATCATGGACGAAGAGCGGCGTACGACGCTCAATTTGAAGGCGTGCATCAAGGCCGCCGCCGACCGGGTCGTGTTCATCAACACCGGCTTCCTGGACCGCACCGGCGACGAGATCCACACTTCGATGGAGGCCGGCCCGATGATCCGCAAGGGTGCGATGAAGAGCACCACCTGGATCAAGGCGTACGAGGACGCCAACGTCGACACCGGGCTTGCCGCCGGCTTCACCGGCAATGCCCAGATCGGCAAGGGCATGTGGGCGATGACCGAGCTGATGGCCGACATGGTCGAGCAGAAGATCGGCCAGCCGAAGGCCGGCGCCACTACCGCGTGGGTGCCTTCGCCGACGGCCGCGACCCTGCACGCGATGCACTACCACCAGGTGGATGTGTTCGCCGTCCAGAAGGAACTCGAGGGCAAGACTCGCACCACCATCGACCAGCTGCTGAGCATCCCGCTGGCCAAGGAGCTGGCCTGGGCTCCCGAGGAGATCCGTGAGGAGGTCGACAACAACTGTCAGTCCATCCTCGGTTACGTGGTGCGCTGGGTCGACCAGGGCGTGGGCTGCTCGAAGGTGCCCGACATCCACAACGTGGCGCTGATGGAGGACCGTGCCACCTTGCGTATCTCCAGCCAGTTGCTGGCCAACTGGTTGCGGCACGGCGTGATCACCGCCGAGGACGTGCGGGCCAGCCTGGAACGGATGGCGCCGTTGGTGGACCAGCAAAATGCTGGCGACTCGGCCTATCTTCCGATGGCGCCCAACTTCGACGACAGCATCGCGTTCCTGGCGGCGCAGGAATTGATCTTGTCCGGCACGCAACAGCCCAACGGCTACACCGAGCCGATCCTGCATCGCCGTCGTCGCGAATTTAAGACACGCGCCGGTGGCTGAGCGCGGATTGACACGCGGCGATGGGTGCGATGACTAGACTCAGCGCCGAATTCAGGGCAGGTCAGACGATGGTTCGACGGAAAGGGGGCGGGTACCGGCATGGGTAGGCACAGTTTGCCCGACCCCGAAGATTTCGGCCCCGAGGATTCGGGCCCTGAGGATTCGGGCCCTGAGGATTCGGGCCCTGAGGATTCGGGCCCTGAGGATTCCGGCGACGAGCCCTCCGACGTTTCCTCCGCGGACTATGCCGCGCCGGACGACGGCATAGGTCAGCACTCGGTTGGCGGCGACCGGGATGGCATCGGTTACCCAGGGGCGGTCCCCGAGCCGCCCGCCAGCGGCTCTCCGGGCGACTATGGCTCTTTGGGTAGCGCTTTGGGTAGCTCTTCGGGCGGCCCGCCGGGCGGCTTCGGCGCTCGGGGTGGCTACCCGCGAGACCTGGACCAGCCGCCCGAGTTCCCGCCCCCCGCGGTCGACGATCCGGGCGATTACAGCCGCTACTTTGACCGGGATGACGACTCGGACGAGCACCCGCTGCTTGACGAGGACCACTACCCGCACGAGGACCCCTATTTCACTGCGGAGGATCCCTACCCCGCGAGCGGGGTCGCCGAGCCGACCGCGGAACGTGGCGCCCTTGCAGCCGGCGCCGCCGACGAGTACCCGGACTTCCCGCGGCCGGAGACCTCGCCGGCCGACCGTGAGCCGCCGACTCCACCGCCTCCATACACCGGCGGCCACCGGGGACTCGGCGATTGGCAGGGCGGCCACCGCAGCGTCGGTGGACGACGGGGAGTAAGCATCGGGGTGATCGTGGCCCTGGTCACGGTAGTCGTCGTGCTGGGCGCCGTGATCCTGTGGAGTTTCTTCGGTGACAGGTTGTCCAACCGCTCGCACACGGCCGCCGCGCGCTGCGTGGGAGGCAAAGAGACGGTCGCCGTTGTCGCCGATCCGTCGATCGCCGACAACGTCCAGGAGTTCGCCCAAAGCTACACCGCATCCGCCGGGCCGGTCGGCGACCGCTGCATCGCCGTGAGTGTCAAACCCGCCGGCTCCGACGCAGTTCTCAACGGTTTGACGGGCAAGTGGCCGGCCGAGCTGGGTGGCCAGCCGGCGCTGTGGATCCCGGGCAGTTCGATCTCGGCGGCACGGCTGATCGGGGCAGCCGGTCAGAAAGCGGTGAGTGAGAGCCGTTCCTTGGTAACTTCGCCGGTGTTGCTCGCGGTCAGGCCCGAACTGCAGCGGGCCCTGGCAAATGAGAGCTGGGCGGCGCTGCCCGGCCTGCAATCGAACCCGAACTCAATGGCCGGCTTGAACCTGCCGGCCTGGGGATCACTGCGGCTGGCGCTGCCGATCAGCGGCAATGCGGATGCTTCCTTGCTGGCCGGCGAGGCGGTGGCCGCCGCGTCGGCACCTACCGGTGCGCCCGCAACCCAGGGCACCGGTGCGGTGCGCACCCTGGTGGGCGCCCAACCCAAGCTGGCGGACAACTCTTTGGCGGAGGCGCTCAATGTGCTGCTCAAGCCAGGTGATGCGGCAGGCGCGCAGGTGCACGCGGTGGTTACCACCGAGCAGCAGCTGTTCCAGCGCGGCCAGTCGCTGTCGGATGCCAAGAGCGCGTTGGGTTCCTGGGAAGCGCCCGGACCGGTGCCGGTCGCCGACTATCCCACTGTGCTGCTCAACGGCTCCTGGCTGTCGCACGAGCAGACCGAGGCGGCAAGCGCGTTCGCCCGGTTCATGCAAAAGCCGGAACAACTCGTGAAGCTGGCCAAGGCCGGCTTCCGGGTGAACGGCGTCAAACCGCCGAGCAGCCCCGTCACCAGCTTCGCGGCGCTGCCGCCCGCGCTGTCCGTGGGTGACGCGGCCATGCGTGCGACGCTGGCCGAAGCCCTGTCCACACCGGCGAACGGGGTGGCGGCGACCATCATGCTCGACCAGTCGCTGCCCATCGATGACGGCGGCAAAACCCGCCTGGCCAACGTGATCGCGGCACTCCAAGACAAGCTCAAATCGATGCCGCCAAACTCGGTCGTGGGGCTGTGGACGTTCGACGGTCACGAGGGTCGAGCCGAGGTGACGACCGGGCCGCTGTCCGACCCCGTCAACGGCCAGCCGCGTTCCGCGGCGCTGACAGCCGCGCTGGACAAGCAGTATTCGTCCAACGGCGGTGCGGTGTCGTTCACCACGCTGCGAATGACCTACCAGGAGATGCTCGCCAATTTCCATGCTGGCCAAACGAATTCGATACTGGTGATCACCGGGGGTCCGCACACGGACCAAAGCCTCGACGGGCCCGGGTTGCAGGACTTCATCCGCCGCAGCGCGGACGCGGCCAAGCCGGTTGCGGTCAACGTCATCGACTTCGGCGGCGACCCCGACCGGGCCACCTGGGAAGCCGTCGCCCAGCTCAGCGGCGGCAGCTACACAAACTTGGCGACGTCGGCCACACCCGAACTCGGCGCGGCGGTCAACACATATCTGAGCTGAGCGGCACTACCGAAGGAGCCGCATGAAGGTTGATTTCACTCCGGATCCCGGGCTGTATCCTTTCGAGTCACGCTGGTTCGACAGCTCCAAGGGTCGCATCCACTACATCGACGAGGGGGACGGCCCGCCAATCCTGTTGTGCCACGGCAATCCAACGTGGAGTTTCCTGTATCGCGACATCATCGCCGCGCTGCGGGACCACTTCCGTTGCATCGCACCGGATTACCTCGGTTTCGGGCTGTCCGACCGGCCCCAGGGCTTCGGGTACACCATCGACGAGCACGCCCACGTGGTCGGTGAGTTTGTCGACCACCTCGGGCTCGATGGCTACCTGACAATGGGGCAGGACTGGGGTGGGCCGATCGGCATGTCGGTCGCGGTGGAGCGGGCCGAGCGGGTGCGCGGCGTCGTCCTGGGCAACACCTGGTTCTGGCCGATGGACGAGCTGACGGCAAAGATCTTCAGCAGGGTGATGTCCAGTCCCCCGATGCAGTGGGCGATCCTGCACCGCAATTTCTTCGTCGAGCGGCTGATCCCCGCGGGAACCGAGCACCGACCGAGCACCGCCGTCATGACCCACTACCGGGCCGTGCAGCCCAACCCGGAGGCGCGCAGGGGCGTGGCCAAGATGCCCCGGGAGATCCTGGCCGCGCGTCCACTGCTGGAACGGCTGGGCCGGGAGGTGCCGGCCAAGCTGGGCGCCAAGCCCGCGCTGTTCGTCTGGGGCATGAAAGATTTCGCTTTCCGGCCCGGCCCGTCGCTGCCGCGGATGCGCGCGGCGTTCCCCGATCACGTCCTGGTCGAGTTGGCCACCGCCAAGCACTTCATCCAGGAGGACGCGCCCCACGCGATCGCTGCCGCGATCATCGAGCGATTCGGCTGACGGGACGTTAGACGTACGCCGCCACCGGCGGGCAGGAGCAGACCAGGTTGCGGTCCCCGTAGGCACCGTCGATGCGGCGCACCGGGGGCCACACCTTCGGCCGGAAGGCCGTGCCGAGCGGATAGGCCGCCTCTTCCCGGGTGTACGGGTGATCCCAGTCGGACACCATCAGGCACTCGGCGGTGTGCGGCGCGCCCCGCAGCGGGTTGTCGTCGGCAGGCCACTCCCCCGCGCCCACGCGGTCTATCTCGCCGCGGATGGCGATCATGGCGTCGCAGAAGGCGTCGACCTCGCCCAGGCTCTCGCTCTCGGTGGGCTCCACCATCAGCGTGCCGGCCACCGGGAAGCTCATGGTTGGCGCGTGGAATCCGTAGTCCGCCAAGCGCTTTGCGACATCGTCGACGGTCACGCCGGTCGACTTGGTGATCCCGCGCAGGTCCAGGATGCACTCGTGGGCGACCATGCCGTTCTCGCCCGTGTACAGCACCGGGAAGTACTCGTCGAGCCGGCGGGCGATGTAATTTGCCGACGCGATCGCGGCCAGCGATGCGGCCCGCAGCCCGTCGGCGCCCATCATCCTGATGTAGGCCCAGGTGATCGGCAGAATCGAGGCTGACCCGTAGGGCGCCGACGACACGGGATGACCCTGGGGTAGATCAGGGGCGTACGGGTGACCCGGCAGGAACGGGGCCAAATGCGAGCGCACCGCCACCGGCCCGACGCCCGGGCCGCCGCCGCCGTGTGGGATGCAGAACGTCTTGTGCAGGTTCAGGTGGCTGACGTCGCCGCCGAATTTCCCCGGCCGGGCCAGCCCGACCAGCGCGTTGAGGTTGGCGCCGTCGACGTACACCTGGCCGCCGGCGTCGTGCACGGCCGCGCAGATCTCGGCGATGTCGTGCTCGTACACGCCGTGCGTGGACGGGTAGGTGATCATCAGTGAAGACAGCCGCTCGGCGTGTTCGCTGACCTTGACCCGCAGGTCGTCGAGGTCCACGTCGCCGTTATCGTGACAGCCCACGACGACGACCCGCATGCCGGCCAACGCCGCGGAGGCGGCGTTGGTGCCGTGGGCGCTGGACGGGATCAGGCAGATGTCGCGGTGCGGTTCGCCCCGGCTGGCGTGGTAGTCGTGGATCGCCAAGAGGCCGGAGTACTCACCTTGCGATCCCGCGTTGGGTTGCAGGGAAACCGCGTCGTAGCCGGTGATCTGCACCAGCCAGCTCTCCAGCTCGGAGATGAGACGGCGCAGGCCCTGGGTGTCGGAGGCCGGCGCGAACGGATGCTGACGCGCGAATTCCGGCCAGGTGATCGACTCCATCTCGGCGGCCGCGTTGAGCTTCATCGTGCACGAGCCGAGCGGAATCATGCTGCGGTCCAAGGCGATATCCTTGTCCGCCAGCGCACGCAGGTAGCGCATCATCGTCGTTTCGGTGCGGTACTGCGTGAACGCGGGGTGCGTCAGGAACTCCGACGTGCGGGTCGCGCCCAGGCTGGCGTCGGACCCGGCCGGAGTCGCGGACGACACTCCCAAGGCGTCCAGAACCGCCGCCACATGAGCGTCGGTAGTGGCTTCGTCGCAGGCCACCGACACGTGGTCGGCGTCGACTCGCCACAGATTGATGCCCTTCGCCTTGGCCGCGGACAGCACCTCGTCGGCGCGCCCCGGCACCCGGGCCAACACGGTGTCGAAGTACCTGTCTTGCACCAGGGCGTCGCCCAGTGCGGCGGCGATGGTATCGGCATGCGAATGCACCCGGCGCGCGATCGCGGCCAGACCCTCGGCGCCGTGGTAGCTGGCGTACATCGCGGCCATCACCGCCAGCAGCACCTGCGCCGTGCAGATGTTGCTGGTCGCCTTATCGCGGCGGATGTGCTGCTCACGGGTCTGCAACGCCAGCCGATACGCCGGCGACCCGTCACTGTCGACGGACATGCCGACCAGCCGGCCCGGCAGCTGACGGGCATGCTTGGTGTGCACGGCCAGGTACCCGGCATGCGGGCCACCGAATCCCATTGGCACGCCGAATCTTTGGGTGGTGCCGAACGCGACGTCGGCGCCGATCTCGCCGGGCGGCGTGATCAGCGTCAGCGCCAACAGGTCGGCGCCGACGGCCACCAGCGCGCCGCGGTCATGGGCCGCAGCCACCAGGGCGGTCCAGTCGGTGATCCGGCCGCTGGAGCCGGGTAGCTGGGCGACGACGCCGAAGAACTCACCGTCCGGCAGGCCGTCACGCAGGTCGGCGGTGACGATCTCGATGCCCAACGGCTTCGCGCGGGTCGCCAGCACCGCCGCAGTCTGGGTGAACACGTCGCCATCGACGGCCAGCCTGTTGGACGCGCCGCGGGAGGCACGGTGCATCAAGGTCATGGCCTCGGCGGCCGCGGTGCCCTCGTCGAGCATCGATGCGTTGGCGATCTCGAGACCGGTCAGGTCGGTGACCAAGGTCTGGAAATTCAGCAGCGCTTCCAGCCGGCCCTGGCTGATTTCGGGTTGATAGGGCGTGTAGGCCGTGTACCAGGCCGGGTTTTCCATGATGTTGCGCAGCAGCACCGGCGGTGTGAGCGTGTCGTAGTAGCCCTGCCCGATCATCGACACCGCCACGGTGTTGGCGTCGGCCAGCGCCCGCAGCTCGGCCAGCGCCTCGGCCTCGCTGGCGGCCGGTGGCAACGTGTCCAGACCGGGCGCGGCGCCGGCGTCGGTGAGCTGGTCGAGGATGCCTGTCGGGACCGCCTTGGCGGCCAGCTGGTCGAGGGACTCGACGCCGATCACGGCGAGCATGGCCGCGACGGCGGCGCTGTCGGGGCCGATGTGCCGGTCCGCGAACGTTGAATGGTCGGCCACGGTAGAAACTCCTGACGCAAGGTAGAGGACTGGGGCCCTCTCCCTCTGTCTTCACCCGTTCGCCAGGCGCCTGAGAGATTCGGCGCCAACTTTCTTGGCGCCTTTCCCCATCGGCGGGTGCGGACCGCTAGAGGTTTCTAGGGTTTCTAGGGCCTGCCACCACTTTCCAGAGGCATCGTTGTCCCGTGCGGTCCGGGTGCCTGAGAGGTTGACGGAGAGGTGTTGCTCCTTCGGCGTCCGTAGCTGGCGGCCACGAAACTCTCCCGCGCGAGTGCGATGCGTTTCCCAGCTTACCCGGCCGCCCTAAGCTCACCGCGAGCGCGCGTGTCTGCACACCGACACCCCGCAGAGCCTGTACAAACGCGCACGCTCGCGCGGGAAAAGGGAGGACGCGGCTTAGCCGATCTTGCGGTCACGATGCTTGCGACGGGAGGCCAGCTCGTCCTCGGGAGCTTCAATCGACTCGCCGCCGTCGGCACGCTCACCGTGGAAGTCGGCGATAACGCCGGTCAGCTCACGCATCGCACCGGAGACTGCGATGCCGAACACGCCCTGGCCGCCCTGCAGCAGGTCGACAACCTCTTCGGCCGACGTGCACTCGTAGACCGTGGTGCCGTCGGAGAACAAGGTGATGTTGGCCAGATCCTGGACGCCGCGCTGGCGCAGATGATCGACCGCGACCCGGATGTTGTGCAGCGATATGCCGGTGTCGAGCAACCGCTTGACGATCTTGAGGACCAGGATGTCCTTGAACGAGTAGAGCCGCTGGCTGCCGGAACCCGCCGCACTGCGGATCGAGGGAACCACCAAAGACGTGCGTGCCCAGTAGTCAAGCTGGCGGTAGGTGATCCCGGCGATCTGGCAGGCACTCGGCCCGCGGTAGCCGACTAACTCGTCGGGTAAGGAATCGTCCGGGAACAGTCCTGGCTGCACGGGCGCGCTCGGTGCGGCGTCGCCCGTGGTGCCCTTGGTCGCGTCCGCATTGTCGGCAAGGTCCAGCTGACCTTGACGTGGCTGCTCGCTCACGGTGGTTCCTCTCGCCGATCGCGCTCTTGTCAATAGCTGCGTCACTTGGCTGCCGTCGCAGCCACCCCTGGTCAGGCCCGAGTGCTAGAGAGCTTACTGCTGTTTCGATGGCTGCCGTACCTTAAGTCGCAATTCAAAGTATGGCTGCCGCCACGGTCTCAGGCCGCTAACCGCGAGGCGTGTCGCATTCAGGTACCAGATGAGACGCGTCCGTGATATTGACGGCTAGCGGAAAATTGAAACTTCTAGCGGTCCCGACACGCGGACCCCGCGGTTTAGGTGGCCTTGAAATCGTCCGGTGAGACGCTGTCGAGAAATTCCTTGAACTTCTCCACCTCGTCCTCGCGAACCGCACTGCTGGACTCTTCGTCGCTCTCGTCGGGGATCAGCAGCCCGGCCTGGGCCAGTACCGCCTCCTCCACATAGATCGGAACGCCGACCCGCAGGGCGATCGCAACCGAATCCGAGGGCCGCGCCGACACCTTGATGTTGCGGTCGAAGATCAGATCGGCGTAGAAGGTGCCTTCCTGCAGATCGACGATCCGCACCTCCTTGAGCGAATGCCCCAGCGCAGCAATGAGATCCCTGATCAGATCATGCGTCAGGGGGCGCGGTGGTTCCACGCCTTGCTGCTCCAGCGCGATCGCGGCGGCCTCCGACTGGCCGATCCAGATCGGCAGGTACCGGTCACCGTTGGCTTCGCGCAGCAACAGCACCGGTTGGTTCTGCGGCTGCTCGACGCGAATGCCGACAACACGAACTTCACCCATCTGTGTCTGCCCTCCGCAATGCTGCCGTGTCCGACTCATCCTTGACGCTACGACGCGGTGGACACCAAGGCTACCCATGCCGCCGAACACCAAGCTGTCGAACGAAGTCTAATCCTCAGCGGTGCAGAACGTCGCGAACCGCGGACTTGATCAATGAGGTGTGCAAAGTGATAGCAAGCGCGGCGACCTCACGCGCCAGGTCGTCGGCCCGATCGCGGGCGCCCGCCTTGCCGCCCTTGACCACCGGCCCGGCGATTTGGGCGATCAAATCGGATTGCCGGTCGGCCGCCGAGCGAAACGCCCGCAGATGCCGCGGCTCGACCCCATATTCGGACAACGCACGAGCACATTGGAGGATCACCACCGTGTGTTCATCGAAGAAACCGCCCGGCCCGGTGGTGATGACACCGGCCCTGAGCAGCGACGTGAGCAACTCGTCGTCCACTCCCGACCGCTCGAGGAGGTCTTCTCGGCCGAGCCGGATACCGGTGGGCCCCACCGCCGCCGCGTCCGATCCGGCCCCGGAACCGGCCCCGACACCCGTGGACCCGTCTGGCACCGTGACCAATCGCGGTACGGCGTAAGACGATCCGAAGGGCGGTAGCTCACCATCGGGCTGAGCGTCCAACTGCGCCCGGATCACCTTCAGCGGCAGGTAGTGATCCCGCTGGGCGGTGAGGATGAAGCGCAGCCGCGCGCAGTCGTACGCGGTGAACCTGCGGTACCCCGAGGCGGCGCGCTGCGGCGTGACCAGTCCCTCAGCCTCCAAGAAGCGGATCTTGGAGATCGTGACATCGGGGAAATCCGGCCGCAGCAGCTCCAGGACCGCCCCGATCGACATCCCGGCCAGCGCCGGGCTATCGGGTGCGCCCACTAGCCTCCGGATCCCCCGTCGTTGTCCCCTTGCTTGGGTCCGGTCAAAAAGACCAACCGGAACTTGCCGATCTGCACTTCGTCCCCGTTGGCCAGTACGGCCGAATCCACCGGCTCACGGTTGACGTAGGTGCCGTTGAGGCTGCCGACGTCGACGACGTGGAATTCGTGGCTTTCCAACCGGAATTCGGCGTGCCGACGGCTCACCGTGACGTCGTCGAGGAAGATGTCGCTGTCGGGATGCCGGCCGGCGGATGTGATGGCCTGGTCGAGCAGAAAACGCGATCCCGCGTTCGGTCCCCGTTTGACGACCAGCAACGCCGAGCCCGCCGGAAGTCCTTCGACCCCGGACACCGCGGTCTCGGTACCCGCCTGTGCGGGCGCGTCCAGCTCGTTGAGGAAGTCGGCCCGGAAGACCGAGGTCGTCTCCACGGTGACTTCGTCAGAAGTCTGGTCGTTATCCATGTCCGTCACCCGCTGCTCCTTACTTGGCCGCTGTGGCGTTGTATGACCCTTTTACTGCCTTCTAATGCCTACTCGTACTGATCTGTCACCAATGTGTCGACCGTACCGCGCGTCGGTCGGTATTGTGCCTTCCACTTCGGGATCGCGATCCCGAAGTGGCCCGGCTCCTCCTCAGGCCGCTCGCCGGCCCTGGAAGGGCCCTACGTCCTCGGCGCGCGGCGCTGGCAGGCACATTAGCAACCATCATTCGGTCAGTGTGCCGCGGTAGGCCTCGGCGTCAAGCAGCGCCGTGATGGCAGTGTCCAGGGCAGCGGTATCGGCGACCTGGACATCCAGTAGCCAGCCGGCACCGTACGGGTCGCTATTCACTAATTCCGGACTGCTTTCCAGATCGCTGTTGACCGCGGACACTTTGCCCGAGATCGGCGCGTAGAGATCCGACACCGATTTCGTCGACTCCACTTCGCCGAAGGTTTCGCCTGCCGTCACCTCGGTGCCCACGTCGGGCAGCTGAACGAAAACGACATCGCCAAGTGCCGACTGCGCAAAGTCGGTGATCCCGACCCGGACGGTGTCGTCCCCGGTGCGGCGTACCCACTCGTGTTCGGCCGTGTAATGCAGATCGGGCGGGATATCGCTCACGGTGATCCTGTTCTGGTCTCAAATGGGGCTAGTTCACTTGACGGGCTGAGCGTATTGGTGGGGTTTTGGTTGCCGCAAGGTGGTCACGTCCACTCGGTCGGCCTGTTGCACAGACATTCGCGCGCCGACGCGTTTGACGCTGTCCTCCGCGCCGCCGGGGATGTTCATCGCCGCGGCCAGCGTTGGCGGATCGCCAATCGCCAGAATCGAATATGGCGGCGACAGTGTCTTGTTGTCGATGGTCAGCGAGCCGGGAGAACCGACCACCCAGGTATCGACACCGACCCGCACCGACTGGTTTCCACTGCCGATCTCGATCGCCTCGGCACCGGCGGCCCGCAGTTCGTTGATCACGTCGAGCATCGCCTCCGGTGCTACCCCGGGTCCGGGATCCTCGATCGTCACGGTGACCCCGGGCCCGGTGGCGCCCACGGCGCCGACCAGGATGGACAGCGCGGCCAACCTGGCCTGGGCGCTTTGGATGGCGGCCTGATCGGTGTTGCCGGATGCCTGCAACGAGTTGAGCGTGCTCTGCAACTCGGTGACTTCGGTGTTGAGCGTGGCCTCGCGTTGCCGCAGCGAATCCAATAGCACCAACAGGTCTGCGGGACGCGCGGTGTCCAGCGAATCACCGGACTTGGTCTGGCGCGCCTGGGTGACAATGGCGACCCCCAAGACCAGGCACAGCAGAATCGCCAGCGTTCCGAACGCCAATCGGGAGCGACCGCCCCGCAGCAGCCCGGCCAGACCGGTGCGGCGGACCCGTCCGATCTCGGGCCGCGGGCGCTTTCCGGGCAGTTCGTGGCGGCCATGCTGCTCAGCTTCTTGCGCGTCGGCGCGTTCTGCGGGGTCCGGGTCCTGGCTCACGCTGAACTCATCTCGGTACTCATCTCGGTACTCATCTCGGTCATCTTGCGCCGCTCTCCCCCGCAAGCGGGCGGTACCCCCACTGCATGGTCATGCCCCGAACAGCCGGCGCCGCAGCGCGGCGGCGTTGCCGAAGATCCGGATACCCAGCACCACGATGATCGCAGTGGACAGCTGCGTGCCGACGCCGAGTTGGTCGCCGACGTAGACGATCAGGGCTGCCACCAGGACGTTGAACACGAACGAAACCACGAATACCTTCGGGTCGAAGATCCGCTCCAGGTAGGCGCGCAGCCCACCGAACACCGCGTCGAGCGCGGCGACCACCGCGATCGGCAAATAGGGCTGGATGACCTCGGGCACGCTGGGATGGAAAACCAAGCCCAGCACGATGCCAATCGCCAGCGCCGCGATTCCGATCATGCCGGTCGGATTCCCGTCCGCAATTCCCCCCGAGCGATTACCCCCAGAACGAATATCCCCAGAACAAATATCGCCAGAACGAATATCCCCAGAACAGATATCCCCAGAGCGATCACTCTCACGACGACTTCTCTCCTTAGGGCCCAATCTGTTTGGCGAACTTGACATCCCGAATCGCTCCGGCAGGCATTGTGATGCTGTCGGCGACATTCACGTCGACGCCGACCCCGTAGGAGACCTCCAGCAGCCTAAGCCGGTGCAGACCGGGACTGTTGTCGAACACGTCGTGCATCGCGTGCGGCGGGCCGACGGCGACGATCCGGTAAGGGCTGCTGGTGGGATTGTTGTCGACCAGGATCGCGCCGCCGGCCTGCCGGATGGTCACGTTCGGCCCGATCCGGGCGCCATTGACCGCGATGGCTTCGGCACCGCTGGCCCACAAAGAGTTGACGACGAGCTGCAGATCGCGGTCCAAGATGATTTGCCGGCTGCCGTTCACCCGCTGCTTGGAAACATCGGAAAGATTGGGGCTTACACCGGGATCGGTCACGGTCACCGTAAGACCCGGCCCGGTGACCGGTGTGCTGGCCGCCGCGAGGCTGAGCGCGTCCAGGCGGTTCAGCAGCCGCTGACCCGCGACGTCGTCCGCGAGCGCACGCCGCTGTACGTCGTCGACTTGAGCCCAGAGGGCGCTACGCCGTTGGGCCAACTTGGCCGCGCTCGCCTCGGTGGACCGAACGCTTGCCGCCAGCAGCTGTTGGGCGGTCCGCACACCGGGCGCAACCGATCGGGCCTGCGCAACCGCGGCGGCAAATACCGTGGCGACCAGCGCCGCCGCCAACGCTTGCCAGACCCAGCCGAAGGCGCGGGCCCGCCTACCTGGCGGGGTGGCCGAGCGTTCGGCGGCTGCCGCGGCATAACCGGGATCCAGGTGTTCTGAAAGCAGGGCGCGCAGCAGCGAGGGCACCGGAATGCGCTGTGGCCGTCCCGCCCCATGGGCGCTGTAGCCGGCGTTGGGGTCGTAGCCGCCGAGCAGCCGGTCACGTTCAGCCATGTTCCCCCGCTTTTGGCGTGATCGGCTGCTGACCTTCGTCTTTCAGTTTGGGCATGCGGCGCACCACCAGCACCGTCTGCACCGCGTATTGGACGAGCGACCACAGGTACGCATACAAGCCCCAGACCAGAAAAGCCCAACCGCAGGCTCCCACCACTCGGCTCCACAGCGCGTCCCACGTTCCGAGCAGGACGAGTGGAAACCCGCTCATCAGGCAGAAAGTCGCGCCCTTGCCGATGTAGGTCACCGGCAGTGCCGACAGTCCGCGGCTGCGCAACACGGGCAGCGTCGCGGCCAGCAGCGCGTCGCGGACGAACAGGGTGATGACGAACCACCACGGCACGATCCCGCGCACCGCCAACGTGATGGGGACCGTCACCATGTAGAGGCGATCGACCGCCGGGTCCAGCAGGACCCCCAACCGCGACGATTGGTTCAGCGTCCGGGCGATCTTGCCGTCGGCCCAGTCGGAGGCGCCGCTGAACATCAGAATCGCGACCGCCCAGCCGTCGGCGTGCGCGACCAGCAGAGCGTAGATAAACACCGGGATGAGCGCCAGGCGGATGGCGCTCAGCGCGTTGGGTACGGTCAGCACCCGATCCGGCGGATGCTCGGGCTCCATGAGCCGTGACCTTAACTCGCAGAGGAGGGGGTCCGCACAACGGACCGGGCTGCCGTGCCCGCCGCCAGCGTAACGCCACGGCGATTTTCGGCCGTCAGATTTATCGAAGTGGCGTTACGCTCGGCGACCCGCGCCGCCAGACTCAGCGGAATACCCCGGGCAGGCTCAGGGTGGAAAGCGTGTCGTCGGAAAGCGGGTTGTCGTTGACCATGTACGTCCACGTCGACGTCGGCCGCGCCAGCTTGGACAGGTCCAGCCCCTGCTCCTCTTCGATAACGTTTGCGGTTTCGAACGTCTGCTGGCCCGCCTCGATCGCGTCCGCCGCCAGCGATGCGAACGCGTCGACCGCCAACCGGTGGAACTCGTCCAGCGGATTCTGCCGGCCCAGCGCGCGCAAATGGATGCTTTCGCGGATGTCGGCCAAGTACGCCAGGTGGTCGGCCCAGCCGCGGTCGAGGTGATACAGCATGATCAGCCGGCAGATCTTCTCGAGGTGTGACTCGGCGTCGTCCTTGGACACTGCCTCAGCCAGCTCCTCGTATCGGTCGGGTGCCAGGTCCTCCAGCTCTTCCCGCGCTGTGGCGGTGCGCAGCAACGTGTTTCGTCGTTCGACGATGATGGCGCGCTGTTGGGCGATCAACTGGTTGTAGCGCCAGGTGTTTGCGTGCACGTCCAGCAGACGGCCCTCCGCGACGCGCTGGGCGTGATCGAGCAACGAGGTCGTCTTGGGGCTGACGATTTGGCCGTCCTCGTCGGTCTGCATCGGCAGCTTGTTGTGATCCAGGTTGGCCGCGACGACATCGTCTTCCCAACTGGAAAAGAACACCGACGACCCCGGATCGCCCTGGCGCCCGGCTCGGCCACGCAGCTGGTTATCCAGCCGCTCGGTGTGATGCCGCCCGGTGCCGACCACGTGCAGGCCGCCCAGTTCGGCGACCCTGTCGTGGTCGGCCTCGTCGGATCCGCCAAGCCGGATATCGGTGCCGCGCCCGGCCATCTGGGTGGAGACCGTGACAGTGCCGTACTCGCCGGCCTCGGCGATCACCTGCGCCTCCTCGGCGTCGTTCTTGGCGTTGAGCACCACCGCGGGCACACCGCGCCGCAGCAGCCGCTCGTGCAGCTCCTCGGATTCGGCCACGTCACGGGTGCCCACCAGCACGGGCTGGCCGGTTTCGTGCACCTCGGCGATGTGATCGACGATCGCGTCGTTCTTGGCGGCCGCGGTGATATAGACGCGGTCGGATTCGTCCTCGCGGATGTTGGGGGTGTTCGGCGGAATCGGTGAAACGCCGAGCTTGTAGAACTGGCGCAGTTGCTCACCGGCCGCCAGCGCGGTGCCGGTCATTCCGCACACGGTCGCATAGCGGTTGATCAGTGCCTGCACCGTGATGGTGTCGAGCACCTCCCCGGTCTCGGTGGTCTCGATGCCCTCTTTTGCTTCGACGGCGGCCTGCAGGCCGTCGGGCCAGCGCTGCAGTTGGGCGATGCGGCCGCGGGAGGCGTTGATCAGGTGCACCGCGTCGTCGCGGACGATGTAGTGCACGTCGCGCTGCAACAGCACGTGCGCGTGCAGCGCGACGTTGACCTCGGTCAGCGTGGAACCGACGTGTTCCTCGGAGTACAGGTCGATGCCCCCGAGCGCCTTCTCGACCTTGCGGGCGCCGACGTCGGTCAGGTGCACGTTGCGGCTGTCGGAATCGGTGTCGTAGTCAGTCTCCGCAGCGAGCTGACCGACCAGCTTGATGATCTCCAGCCGCGGCGTCTCCCGGTGCGTGGTGCCGGCCAGCACCAGCGGCACCAGCGCCTCGTCGACCAGCACGGAGTCGGCTTCATCGATAAGGGCCACATCGGGATTGGGCGACACCAGGTCGTCGACGTCGGTGACCAGTTGGTCGCGCAGCACGTCGAAGCCGATCTCGTTGACCGAGGCGTACGTGACGTCGCAGCCGTAGGCGGCCCTGCGGTCCTCGCTCGTCGACTCCGCGGTGATCCAGCCGACCGTCAGGCCCATGGCCTCCAACAGCGGACCCATCCACTCCGCGTCCCGGTGCGCCAGGTAATCGTTGATGGTCACGACGTGCACGTGCCGGCCGGCAATGGCATATCCGGCCGCCGCGATCGCGCCCGCGAGGGTTTTGCCCTCACCGGTGGCCATCTCGATCACGTCGCCGGCAAGCATGCGCAGCGCGCCCAACAGCTGCACGTCAAACGGCCGGAGCCCGGTCGCCCGTTCGGCCGCCTCCCGGGCGATCGCCAGGAATTGCGGGATGTCCTCGGATTCGGCGAGTTGCTCGAGTTTCAGCAGTCCCGTTGCCTTGAGTAGCTTCTCGTCGGTGAGGTCGGCAGCTTCCTTGTCGTACTCCGCCGAGGCGGTGACCTCGGCCATCGAACGGCTTCGGTTCTTTTCCGTGCTGGCGCCGAGCAATCGCCAAAATCGGCTGCTCAGACGGCCAGGTTGCGCGCGGTCGGTCTTTGACACAGCTCAACGGTACGCGAGGGCCGACCTGCACGAGCGCACGCTCGCGCAGGTCACCGGCAAGTCAAGCCAGGCTGGATCGGCGGGGGTAGGCGATGCTCGGGTCGGTGAGCACGTTGACGACGGCGGGCAGCCCGCTGGCGAACGCGCGTTCCATCGCGGGCCGCAACTCCGCGGGCGCCGAGACCAGCTCCCCATGGCCGCCGAGGGCGCGCACCACCTCGTCGTAGCGGGTGCCTGGGCGCAACTCCGCCACCACCGAATAGCCGTACAGCATCTCCATCGGATGCTTCTCCAGGGCCCAGATTCCGTTGTTGCCGATCACCGACACGACCGGCACCTGGTGCCGAACCAGGGTGTCCCATTCCATGCCGCTGAACCCGAATGCGCCATCCCCTTGCAGCAGGACGACCTGCCGGTCGGGGTGGGCCAGCTTCGCGGCCAGGGCATAACCGGGACCCGAACCAAGGCAGCCGTAGGGACCGCTGTCCAGCCAGCAGCCGGGCAGATAGCTGTCGATCACCCGGCCGGCATAGGAGCCGAAATCGCCGGCGTCGATGACGACGATGGCGTCGCGGTCCAGCAGCGGAGTCAGTTCGGCGTAGACCCGCATCGGATGCAGTGGGATCCGGTCGTCGGCGAGCTCGGCCCTTTCCCCGCCGCGCGCCGCGGTTTCGGCCGTACGCAGCTCGGAGAGCCAGCCCCGGGTGTCGGTACCGCCCGATCCCGCCAGGGCCGTCAGGATCGCCGTCAGGTCCCCGTACAGCCCGGCCGTTACGGGCCTCGGGTGCTGACGGTCGGGTTCGGCGCGGTCCACCACGACGAGCTGCGTTTGCGGCCCGAACACCTTGCCGAAGCCCAGGCGGAAATCCATGGGCACGCCGACAATCAGCGCCAGATCCGCCTCGCCCAACGCTTTTGCCCGCGCCCTCGAAAACGCCAACGGATGGTCGGCGGGCACCGTGCCACGCGCCATCCCGTTCATCAGCACCGGGATCTGCCGCTCTTCGGCGACGTGCAGTAGTGCCACCTCTGCGTGTCCCCACCAGACATTGGTACCCGCCATGATGACCGGCCGTTGCGCCGCGGAAAGCAGCGCGGAAACCCGGTCCAGCGCCTCGCCGTCCGGCTTGGGGGCAGCCGGAAGGCCGGTCAGCGCGCCGGGTCGCGCGCCGACATCCGGGTCGCTCGACGGGGAAAACACATGGTCCATCGGGAAGTCGACGAATCCCACACCCGAAGGTGCAGAGACCGCGGCTCGCAACGCCTCGTCGACCAGCCGCCCCGCGTCATCTGCCGACTGTGCGGTGGCGGCGAAGCGGGCCAACGGAGCCACGAATGGCACATGGTCGATCTCCTGCAGCGAGCCCATCCCCCAACGCAGCGCGGGTGCCCGGCCACCGAGCACCACCAGCGGCGACTGGTTCTGCTGCGCAGCCGCCATCGCGCTCATCCCGTTGGTCACACCCGGCCCCGCGGTCAGCGCGGCCACGCCCGGCACTCTGGTCACCTTCGACCAGCCCTCCGCGGCGAAGGCCGCGGTCTGCTCGTGGCGGGTGTCGATGAGCCGGATACCCTCGTCGCGGCAGCCGTCGTAGATGGAGAACAGGTGGCCGCCCGACAACGTGAAGACGGTGCCGACCCCGCTGGCTTTGAGCCGGCGCGCGATCGAGCCGGCCGGCATGAACGGTCTGGGCAGGACCTCTGGACGGAGCGTCGATGCTCATCCCGGCAGCCTATCCGCCGGCCTCGGGTAACTTCGCGGGGAAGTATCACCATGAGGCGCCGCGGCCGATGCCTCGCTAGCAAGGAGACGTCGAAGTTGGACCCCAAGCCGTTCAAGCCATCGATCGACTGGTCCGCCGCATTCGTGGATTCGTTGAGGTGGGTCGCCATTGCCTGGGCGATCAGCGCGGTGTGTCTCCTCGTCGTGCTGGTCTGGCCTGAGGTATTTCGACGCCGTGGGGCCGCCAGTTCTGGCGGATCACGCGCGTAGCTACTTCATTGGCCCGGCCAGCGTCAAGGTCTGGCTGATGCTCGGCGTGTTGTTGCTGTCGTGATCCTCGTCTCGGTGCGTCTCGACGTGTTGTTCAGCTACCAGAGCAACGACCTGTATACGGCGGTGCAAAAGGCGTTCCAAGGCATCGCGGCGGGCGACGACAAGGTCAAACAATCTGGGATTCACGGCTTTTGGATGTCGCTCTGCATTTTCATGCGTGCTGGCGCCATTGTATGTCACCCGGTTCATGGCGGACATCTATCTGACGCAGCGATTCATCATCGCCTGGCGCATGTGGCTGACCGCCCGGCTCACCGACGACTGGCTGGACGGCAAGGCCTACTACCGGGACCTGTTCATCGACAACATCATCGACAACCCCGACCAGCGCATCCAGCAGGACGTCGACATCTTCACGACCGGTGCCGGCGGCACGACGAACATACCGTCCAACGGCACGGCGCAGCACGTATTGCTGTTTGGGGCTGTCCACGCGGTGGCCTCGGTGATCTCGTTCGCCGCGATCCTGTGGAACCTGTCCGGGCGACCTGGACGTCTTTGGCTTTGCGTTGCCCCGCGCAATGTTCTGGATCGCTCTGGTCTTCGTGTTGGTCGCGACTGTCGTGGCGATTCTGGCTCGGCCGTCCCGCTGATTTGGCTCAGCTTCAACAACGAGAAACTCAACGCCGCGTTCCGTTATGCGCTGGTGCGGTTACGCGACGCCGCTGAGGCGGTGGGCTTCTATCGAGGTGAGCGAGTCGAGCGGGCGCAATTGTGGCGGCGCTTCACGCCGATCATCGCCAATTACCGCAAGTTTGTTCGCCGAACCATCGCATTCAACGGATGGAACTGGTCGATGAGCCAGGCGATTGTTCCGCTGCCGTGGGTAATCCAGGCGCCGCGGCTGTTTGCCGGCCAGATCGACTTCGGCGACGTCGGCCAGACGGCGACGGCGTTCGGCAACATTCAATGATTCGCTGTCGTTCTTCCGTAACAACTACGACGCGTTCGCGGCTTACCGCGCGGCGATCATCCGGTTGCACGGACTCATCGACGCCAACTCCCGGGGCCGCGCGCTGCCGACGATACTGGTCAAGCCGAGTGACGACGTTGCCGTCGCGCTTGCCAATATCGAAGTGCGCACACCGGCCGGCGACCAATTGATCGACTCGCTGGACGTGCGACTGGACAGCGGCGACTCGCTGGTCATCACCGGGCGCTCGGGCGTCGGTAAGACCACACTGTTGCGTAGTCTGGCCGAACTGTGGCCGTACGCCTCCGGCACCCTATGCCGCCCGGACGGCGACAACGCGACGATGTTCTTGTCGCAGTTGCCGTATGTGCCGCTGGGCAATCTGCGTGGCGTGGTGTGCTACCCCAATTCGCCGGACGACGTCCCAGAAAACACCTTGCGGGACACGTTAACCAAGGTGGCTCTGGCCCCGCTCTATGACCGCCTCGACGAAGAGCGGGACTGGGCCAAGGTGCTCTCCCCCGGTGAGCAACAACGCGTGGCGTTTGCCCGCATCCTGCTCACCAAACCGAAGGCGGTATTCCTCGACGAAGCCACGTCGGCGCTCGACGAGGGGCTGGAGTTCGCGCTCTACCAGTTGCTGCGCGGCGAACTGCCGGACTGTGTCGTGGTCAGCGTCAGCCATCGGCGTGCCGTCGAACAGCACCACGCGCAACAGCTGAAATTGCTTGGCGGCGGCCAATGGCAGCTGGGCCCCGTGGAAAGGGAGCCGGCGCAGGTCTGAGGCCGCCCGGGCCCGTAGTCAGATCTGACTATCGTGGCGCACCACCGAAATGCCTCGTTGTGGTCATGACGCGCTGCCCGCTTGCCTCATAGCGTCGCAGCATGTCATATGTGATCGCGGCCGCGCCGATGTTGGAGGCGGCGGCAACCGATTTGGCGAGTGTCGGCTCGGCGGTCAGCACCGCGCATGCGGCCGCGGCGGGCGCGACGACCGACCTGATGGCCGCCGGTGCCGATGAGGTGTCGACGGCGATCGCCGCCTTATTTTCCGGGCACGCCCAGGCGTATCAGGAGCTGAGCGCCCAGGCGGCCGCGTTTCACGACGAGTTCGTGCAGGCCCTCAACGCCGCGGCGGGCTCTTATACGGCCACCGAGGCCGCCAACATCAACCCGCTACAAGGCCTGCTGAACCTGGTGAATGCGCCCACGCTGGCGTTACTGGGGCGCCCGCTGATCGGCAACGGCGCCAACGGGACCCCGGGAACCGGCGCAAACGGCAGGACGGCGGCATCCTGTTCGGCAACGGCGGGGCCGGCGGCTCCAGTGTGGCCGGCGGAGCGGGAGGCCGCGGCGGATCCGCCGGGCTGTTCGGCACGGGCGGAGCCGGCGGGGCCGGTGGCGACACGGGAGCGGGCAATGGTGGGGCCGGCGGGGCCGGCGGCCACGGTGGGCTGCTGTTCGGTGCCGGTGGGGCCGGCGGGGCCGGTGCATCCGGCGGCACCCTCAGTGCCGGTGGAGCCGGTGGGGCCGGTGGCGCCGGCGGGCTGTTCGGCGGGACCGGAGGGGTCGGCGGGGTCGGCGGCGTCGGCGGGAAACTCGGCGGTGGGGCCGGCGGGGCCGGCGGGGCCGGCGGGCTGTTATTCGGTGCCGGAGGGTCCGGCGGCATTGGCGGGTCCGGCGTCGAGGGCACTGGCGGGCCCGGCGGTGTCGGTGGCGACGGCGGGGACGGCGGGCTGCTGTTCGGCGACGGCGGTAACGGCGGGGCCGGCGGATTCGGTGGCGGAGCAAACGCTAGTCGTGGTGGCGGCCACGGTGGCAATGCTGTTCTGATAGGCAACGGCGGTAATGGCGGCAACGCCGGGCCTGGCCCGCTCACTGGCAATGTCGGCACCGGCGGTGCGGGCGGGCTGTTGGGCCTGAACGGGATGAACGGGCTAAAGCAGAACTAGCCGGCGCTGGATCGCTACCGCGCCTGCGCTCCCGCTGCCGCGTGCGCTCCGGCGCGGCGACCGAAGAACGAGCCCTCACCCAGCTGCGTGCCGCTCGCGTATCCCTTGCCGTCCTGGGCAATGTTGGAGGCGCAGGCCCCGGCCGCGTACAAGCCGGACACCACCGTGCCGTCCTCCCGCAACACCTGCCCCTCCACCGACACCGCGAGCCCGCCGATGGTGAATCCGGCATACATCGCCTTGCCGAGTGACATGTCGAACGCGCCCCATGGTCCTTTGTCTTGGGGGGCAAGGAATTCCGGCTGCTTGTGGAAGTCGGGGTCCTCCCCCCGCGCGGCGTAGGTGTTGTAGCGCTCCAGCGTCGCGGTCAGGTTGCGCTGCGGAATGCCAAGCGCGGCTTCCATTTCGGCGACGGTTTCCCAGCCGTCGATCAGCGGGACCAGCGGCATCTTCGGATGCTGCAGGTGTGCCTCGTCGACGATCAAGTACGCCGCACTGCCCGGCTGATCCATGATGAACCCGGAAGTTCTTGAATGGTAAGAATCTTCGGCTACGAATCGCTGCCCGAGCTTGTTCACGATGATCCCGGTGAGCAGGATCGACGGCGGGTACGGCGGAGCCGTGATGAAGATCTGATCCATGTGCTGGGTGGCACCGCCGGCCGATACCCCCAGCCGGATGCCCAGCCCGTCGTCGTAGGTGTTACCGAGTACGAACGGCTTCTCGGCCAGCTTCGGGGTGTACTTCGCCACCATGTCCGGGTTCATCACGAACCCCCCGGCGGCAATGATGACCGACTTCGCCTTGACCGCGCCGACTTCGGAGAACTGCTTCCACATCACGCCGGTCACGCCGGTCACGCCGGTCACGCCGTCTTCGGGCCCGAACCGTCCACGATGAGCGCGGTGGCACCCGTCTCGTAACGGATTTGCACGCCCAGGCTCGCGGCTCGCTTGAGCAATAGGTCGATCACCATGCTGGCGCCGCCCGTGTCGCCGGGTACCGGCACCTTGTGGCCCCGCGGCGCCGGCACCGCCTGCTCGAGGAACGGCCACACCTTCTCGTTGCCGGTAAACATCAGTCCCTCGGTGTTGGGCTGGATCACCGCCTTGCCCGGGAAGTAGCTGCGCTCGAACTGGAAGCCCAGGTCTTCCAGCCAATTGAAATGCTCGACACTGCCGTCGCAGTACGCGCGGATCTTTTCGTGGTCGGGCTGCCGCGACACCGCGACCAGGTACTTGTACATCTCCTCGGCCGAGTCGGGGTGACCGGTCGCTTGCTGGACCGCGGTCCCACCACCCAGGTAAAAGTGGCCTCCGGCAAGCGAAGTGGTGCCGCCTGCCGCCGCGGCGCGCTCCAACACCAGCACCCGCGCCCCGGCCCCCATTGCCTGGGCGGCGCTGACCGCCGCGCAGCCGCCGGCAATCCCGAAACCGATCACCACCACGTCGACGTCATCCGACCAGGAGCTAACCGTGTCCGCACTGACCGTCGCTGGTATCTCGGCACTCACCGCTGCTCCTGTTTGATGTAGTCGTAAAACGCCCGCATCTCGGGCGAGATGTACGCGATCTCCAGGAACGGCACCCCCGCCTGCGGCGCTGACACGTAGGCGAATTGAATTCCGCCGGGCATGACACCCTGCTGGGCAACCGTGGCGCCGTGCGCCGCGGCGTCGGCCAGCGCCGCGTCGAATCGCTCGGGGCTCTCGGCCTCCACGCAGATGTGGTGCAAACCCGGCCCGGAGTCGCGTAGAAAATCACTATAGACATTCTCCCCGCTGACCGGCTCGATCAGCTCCAACTGCATGTCTCCGAGATAGCTCAGCGAGATGCTGGCTACGAAATCGGCCGGCTTGCCGAGGTAGCTGCAAGTGTCCGGAGCAAAGTGCACCTCGGGTATTCGCACCCACTTCCGCACGCCTAACAGGCCGGTGAGGGCCGTTTCGGTGGCTTCCAGGTCTCGGGTAACCCACGCGATCTGTGTCGGGGACGCGGCGAGAAGGTTCATCGTCTCGCAGGATAACCCAGCCAGCTGGCCCGCAGAAGGGACCCAAACGACACCGAAAAAACTTTGCCGCAATCAGCCGGGCCGCGTGCGGAAGAGTCGAATGAACACGTTCTAATTGGGTCCATCAATGCATCAATCAATGCTGGGTCAGCACGCCCACCAACAGCCGCATCTGGGTATCGAATACCGCCGCCGGGTCGGTCAGGGTGTCGGCGCCGTACTGGCCGAACACCTCCAGGCTGATCGCACCCACCACGGCCGCCCAGAGCAGAAAGCACTTGGCGATGACGTGATCGTCGCCGGGAAAGCCGAATTCCTGGCGGATGCGTTCAAAGTCCGATGACATCGGTTGCGGGGCGACGTCATTGGTTAATCTGATGTCTCCGGTGGCGATCCCCGCGGCGATGGCGTCGAAGAAAGCGCCCACCACGCGGGTGCCGCCTGGAACCGTGCGTTCCGCGGGTGCGTGATACCCCGGAACCGGGCTGCCGTAGAGCAGAGCCCAGCGCGCGGGGTGCGCGACGGCCCAGCCTCGCGCCGCGCGCGCGATCGCGATGACGTCGTCACTCCACAGGTCGGTTACGGTGTCGCGGGCCCGGTCCGCCGTGTCGGCCAGCTCGGAATAGGCGTCGACGAGCAGCAAGGTCAGCAGCTCATCGCGGCTCGACACGTACCGATACACGGCTGAGGACACCATGCCCAGGTCACGGGCTATCGCGCGCAGCGACAACCCGGCCGCGCCGTGATCCACCAACTGGCGGCGGCCGAGTTCGACGATTTTCGCCTCCATCTGCTCCCGCGAGTCCTGCCGCTTGCCCACGCGGCCAGTCTGACACAACCGAGATCACCGCTCTTGCTTTTCGTCCGGGACTGTGGCAGCGTGTCGCTGACGAGAGCACTGCTCTCTCACCCTGTTTGACCGAGAGGATGCGCCACCATGTCCACGCGCTACGAAGAACCCAACCGGGCCGCCCGGGTCGCCAACAAGGCTATCCGCTGGCTCGCCGAGCTCGGGATCAGCATCGCCGGGACCCAGGCGCTGCGCGTCCGCGGCCGCAAGAGCGGCAAGCAGCGCGGCGTGGTGATCAACCTGCTGACCGTCGACGGTGTGGACTATGTCGTCTCACCGCGCGGCAACACCCAATGGGCGCGCAATGTCCGGGCCGCCGGCGTCGTCGAGGTCGGACCGCGCTGGCCCGCATCCAAACGGCGCCAACGCGGAATCCAGGAGGTGGCCGACGCCGCGAAGCCCGAACTCCTGAGGCGCTATCTGGCCAGGTGGTATTGGCAGGTCAAGGGGTACGTCGCGGGATTGACACCGGAATCAGGCGACGACGAGCTGCGTGCCGCTGCGCCATCGATACCGGTGTTCGCGCTCGCGCCGGTGGGCGACCCCTGACTAACCGATCCTGGCCGGCCCGAGATCCTGTCGTGCCTCATCCGAAGTGGTTCGCCAGGACACCGCCGCCGGCAGATCACCCCACACACTGTTGAAAATCCCGATTATCTGCCCGGGCGCCCCATCGGGCGCCACATACACCGGTCCGCCCGAGTCACCCTTCTGGCTCACGACTCCGTGGGACATGGTGAACCAGCCATTGTTGACGCTTTCGACGGTTCCGCAGGTTTCGCCGGTGACGATGCCGAAATGGCACACCGGTTGGCCGGGCTGGGCGGCTACGGCCGGATTGAACTCCAGGGCACGGCCGCCGGGCAGGATGTTGCTCGCCACGACGCCGTCCTGCAGCACAATCGCCTCGTAATCGGAAATCGATTGGTCGGTGGCGACCGTCGAGCCGCTGGGTGTGTCGTCCCGGAAGGTCGCGAGGTAGCCGATCACGTTGCGGTCCCGGTCGGTGACCGGCCCGTCGCCGCGACAGTGTCCCGCCGCGAACGCGAGTCTCTTGGCCAGGTCGACGTAGCCCAGGGTGCAGAGGCGATTGGCCTGGTGGATCTCCATGCCCGGGAAGACGACAACGGGATCGGCGCTGGCCGCGCCAGGGCGGAGGCCCAAAGCGAGAGCCCCGACAAGCACCGACGCCGTGAAAACACGCATTGTCAAGCAGCGCATATCAACTCCGATCCGTCGACGCTGACGAAATTTGCCTGCCGGAGCTTGACGTTACGACTTATCCCTCCCCGACGGATAGTCTTTCGGAGCGACCGGTGGCAGCGTTACCACGATTTCGCCGGCGGGGCTGCGATTTCGCCGGCGGAACAGATTCAATGCTCCGGTCGGCCGGACCTGGCGTCCAACCCGGTGGACCGAAGACATAGCCCAACCGATCGCGCAGCCGCGTTGCCGATCGCCAGTCGCGGCCGATCGCCACGTATTCGCGGGTCTGCAGGGTCCAGATGTTGAATGTGTCGACCTGCTTGGTCAGGCCGTAATGCGGGCGGAACAGCTCCGGCTGAAAGCTGCCGAACATCCGGTCCCAGATGATGAAGATGCCGCCGTAATTCTTGTCGAGATAAATCTTGTCCATCCCGTGATGCACCCGGTGGTGCGAGGGCGTGTTGAAGACGAACTCAACGGGCCGCGGCAGCTTGCCGATCCGCTCGGTGTGTACCCAGAACTGGTAGATCAGGTTCAGCGACCAGCTGAAGTACACCATCCACGGGGGCAGCCCCAGCAGCGGCAACGGAAGCCACATCAGGATCTCGCCGCTGTTGTTCCACTTCTGGCGCACCGCGGTGGCGAAGTTGAAATATTCGCTGGAGTGGTGTGCCTGGTGCGTCGCCCAGATCAGCCGGACCCGGTGCGCGATGCGGTGGTAGCCGTAATAGAGCAGGTCGACGCCGAGGAACGCGATGACCCAGGTGTACCACCGGTTTACCGGCAGATGCCAGGGCGCCAGGTATGCATAGATCGCGGCATAACCGAGCAAGGCCAGCGCCTTCCAGCCGGCCGAGGTGGCTACCGAGACCAGCCCCATCGAGATGCTCGCCCACGAATCGCGGGTGAGGTATCCCCCGGAGGGTGGCCGTGGCTTGCCCGACTGATCAGGGGCGCTCTCGATGCTGGCCAGCTTGCGGGCCGCCGTCCACTCCAGAATCAGCAGCAACAGAAAGAACGGGATGGCGAACAGCACCGGGTCCCGCACCTGCTCGGGCAGCCCGAACCAAAAACCTGCCAACACGTCCACACCAGACAGATTACGACTGACCTCGCGCAGGTGAGCGCCCGATGGCTTTGGCCCGCCAGGCGGTACACACTGTGAGGCGATGACGCCGACACATCGCGGGATGCTCGAACTCGGGCTGACTCGGCGGCTGCTGCGCTCCTCCGGCGTCCGCAATCGGCTCTTTCCGGTTGCGAAGCTGGACCACTGGGCCGCACACCCACGTCTGCCCTACACCGGCCTGCCGTCCAGACGGGTTTTGACGAGGATCGACGTCACCCGGACCGACCTCAACGGCCGTCCGGTCTACCAGGTCCGCCCGCGTCTGGTCGGTGGCGACCGGCTCACCGGCCATCTGCTCTATCTGCACGGCGGGGCGTACGTGCTGGACTTGCTGCCGCATTTCCATTGGCCGGCGGTCGCGAAGCTGGCGAATACCGTCCGGCGGACGGTGACAGTGCCGATTTACCCCATCGCCCCCGAGCACAGCTACCGCGAGGTGTTCCCGTTCCTGCTGC
The DNA here is from genome assembly GCA_963814505.1 of uncultured Actinomycetota bacterium. Lineage (GTDB taxonomy): Bacteria > Actinomycetota > Actinomycetes > Mycobacteriales > Mycobacteriaceae > Mycobacterium. The sequence goes on along the minus strand of CAWFDM010000021.1, from coordinate 142,240 downwards.
AGGTGTACCGCCGGGAGCTGGAAACCCGGGATCCGGGTTCGATTGCGTTCATCGGTGATTCGGCCGGGGGCGGAATGGCCTTCGCGCTGTGTCGGGCGGTGCGGGACGCCGGTCTGCCGCAGCCCAGCGACGCCGTCCTGCTCTCGCCCTGGATGCACATCGCGCTGCCCGACCCGGACGTGCCCGCCGTCGCGAAGATCGACCCGTTTCTCAACCTCGACGACCTGCGCGCGGCGGGGATCCGCTACGCGGGCGGCGATCCCCTGGACACACCGCTGGTCAGCCCGAGTGTGGGACCGCTGGACGGTCTGCCGCGGCTCACGATATTCACCGGCACGCACGACGTGCTCAACCCCGACGCCCGCGCATTCCATCGGCGCGCAATGGACGAAGGCCTCGACATCGGCTGGTACGAACTCGAAGGCGGCCTGCACGCGTGGATGTTTCTGCCCGGTCGTCGCGCCGCAACGGCGATGACCGCGATCAGCGAGGTGTTGGCCCAGTGACCGGTGTGATTGTCGTCGGCTCCGGGTTCGCCGGGCTGTGGGCGGCACTCGGCGCTGCCCGACGACTCGACGAGCTCGCTGTCCCAGCCGACCGGGTCGACATTACCGTGTTGAGCGCCAAGCCTTTTCATGACATCCGGGTGCGCAACTACGAGGAAGATCTGCGCGCCTGCCGTATCCCGCTCGCCGACCTGCTCGACCCCGCCGGTGTCGCGCACATCGCGACCGAGGTGACCGGGATTGACACCGACGCCCGCACGGTTACCACGGCAGGCGGTGTGGCATACGGTTACGACCGATTGGTGCTGGCTGCGGGCAGTCACGTGGTCAAACCGGCTGTTCCGGGTCTGCGGGAATTCGGTTTCGATGTCGACACTTATGACGGCGCGGTTCGGTTGCAGCATCACCTGCAACGGCTGGCCGATGGCGGGCCGACGCCTGCGGCGGCGACGGTCGTCGTGGTCGGTGCCGGGCTGACGGGGATCGAGGCGGCTTCCGAGCTGCCGACGAGGCTGCGCGCACTGTTTACCCGCGACGGTGTCGTCCCGCGGGTGGTGCTGGTCGACCACAATCCGTTGGTTGGCTCCGATATGGGCGCCTCGGCGCGGCCGGTGATCGAGCAGGCCCTGTCGGACAACGGCGTTGAGACCAGGACGGGAGTCAGCGTCACCGCCGTCAGCGAGGACGGGGTGTCGCTGTCGTCGGGTGAGCGGCTGGAGGCGGCCACGGTGGTGTGGTGTGCCGGCATGCGGGCCAGCTCGCTGACCGAGCAAATACCGGTGGCCCGCGACCGGCTGGGTCGGGTACCGGTCGACGATCACCTGCGGGTGATCGGCGTGCCCTCGATGTTCGCCGCCGGCGACGTGGCCGCCGCCCGGATGGACGACGAGCATCTGTCGGTGATGTCGTGTCAGCACGGGCGTCCGATGGGCCGTTACGCGGGCTACAACGTCGTCAGCGATCTGCTCGGTGAGCCGCTGCTGACCCTTCGGATCCCTTGGTATGTCACGGTTCTCGATCTCGGACCGGCCGGCGCGGTGTACACCGAAGGCTGGGACCGGACGGTGGTCGCCCGGGGCGCGCGGGCCAAGGCCACCAAGCAGACCATCAATACCCGGCGGATCTATCCACCGCTGACCGGCGATCGCGCGGACTTAATCGCCGCGGCCGCACCGGAGTTACAGGCCCGCCCTTGACCGGACCCTGATCAGTCCAATTGCAGGTGATCACCGGCTTGCCAATGCACCGCCCGAATGCCCTGCTGCAGAGACAGTTCCCCCACCAAGTGTTCGAGCCTGGCCGGCGAATTGCCATCCATGAGCAAGTGTGCGGTCAGCGTGATCTCGTCGTCGGCGGCCGTTCCCCGGTGGATACCGCGCAGTATCATGTCGTTGCCGCCGACGTGCTGCACGATCTGGGCGCGCGCGTACGTTTCCGACTTGGGGCGACACACCACCTGCAGCAGATAAGGCTGCATGCCTTCGTCTTCCGCTCCGGCGTCGTCGCGGTCGATCAGCCGGCCAAGTGGGCGCCCCAGCAGATGGATCGCGACGACGGTGCCGGTGGCGATCAAGGTGAACGCCAGGTGCCCCGACGCGGCCAGCACACCCACCGCGGCAGAGCACCACAGGGTCGCGGCGGTGTTGAGGCCCCGCACGTTGAACCCCTCGCGCAGGATCACGCCGCCGCCGAGGAATCCGATCCCGGACACCACGTACGACGCGACCCTGGTGGGGCTGCTGTCCTCCGTGGCGACCGCGTACAGCACGAACAGGGTCGCACCCGCGGCCACCAGCGCGTTGGTCCGCAGCCCGGCCATGCGCGCCCGCCACTGCCGCTCCAATCCGATGAGGGAGCCGCATCCCACCCCGACGGCCAGCCGGAGCGCAAAATCGGCCACGGTCAGCGTCTGCATGACACCGCGCTCCTTCCCCCATGGCAGGCCTGGTAGCGGGTCCCGTCGCAGCGGGCTCAGCATTCGCCAGAATTTCCGACGATTCGCGCTATCCGCCCGGCGCGGCGCTTGGTGGGCGGCAGCTAACCACGTCTAGGTAAACGGCGGGTAGCCCACGGCCGAACCGGGCCCGCGACGGCGGCGGCAATCAAATTCGACGCGGTGCGGCCCGTGCCCGTCGCGCCCGACGCGCTATGAACTTCTGGCGAGTTGCGGGCAGTAGTACTTAGCTGAGATCGCCACGAACAGGGCCGCGTGATCCGTGGTCAAATCCGGGTTGTCGCGCTGCAGGTCGCGGATCAGCTCCGGACCCGATTTGCCGTTACCCAGCGACCCGCACACCGATTTGGCGAACGCTATGGCCTGAACTGAGCTGGTGTAGTTCAGCCCCGCATCGCGCATGGTCGCCAGGAAGCTCGCGTCTATGCCGTCATCCGGATTGGCGTACGCGGGCGCGGCGAGGCCGATCAGGGCCGAAGCGCCGAGCAGCGCCAGTAGCAGTCTCATAGCTCCCACCCGCAACTTCTGCCTTGCGTTTCGGTTCGTCAGGCCTTGGAGAGGTGGTGCGGGCAGTAGTATTTCGCCGCGAGCAGGGAGAACTCAGATGCTGCGTCCATCGTGAATCCGGGATTGTGGGTCTTCACGTCGTGGACTAGCTCCAAGCCGGATTCGCCGCGGTCCAAACAGTCGCACACCGCGTGGGCTGTCGCGATGGCCGACGCTGGACTGGAGTAACTGATGCCGTCTTGTTGCAGAGCAGCGAGGAAGCCCGCGTCATCGCCGGTGCTGTCATTAATCGGATCGGCATACGCGGGCGCGGCCAGGCCGATCATGGCGGAAACGCCGAGTAGCGCTAGTAGCATTCTCATAATTCAACCTTCTCCCATTCTAAGGCGATTTTCACAGGTGGCGCAAAGTCGCCAAAGTTGTTGCCGATGATTCTCTCCGGAATCGTTTGGGCCGTTGCGGATCTCAACGCCGCAACCACGCTGGGTCACGGTTGCCGAGATCGTTATAACAGACGGCATCAGGGTCCAAACACTCCAATCAGGTTGTCCGCTAGCCCAACTGGGCATCCGACGGCACGACTGTGGGCTTGTCGCCTTTGGACAGGTGCACCGCGTGAATGCCGGGTTTCTTGGACAGTTGCTCGAGTAGCGCGTCAAGGCCTTCTTGATCGACCCTGTGATGCTGCACGCTTTCGGGTTTCTCCGAGATTTGCGCGACCAGACGCTTCAGCTTCTCTGGCGACGTGCTGTCCTTGAGGTCCTTGAGCGGGGCGAGACGGCCTCGAACGCCGGCGCTCTTTACCACGTCGGGAGCCCCGGCGCCCATGGCGCTGCCGAGCATGCCGGCGAGGCCCATCGAGCTGAAGAGTCCTCCCTCGCCGAGTGCGGCTGCCGGCACCGCGTCCGGTCCGGCGGCCGACAATGCGGCGGCGACCGTCCTGATGGCCGGGGTGGCCGTGGCCCAGCTTGGCGGAACCGTCAACGATCCGACCAAGGTGCCACGCCCGAAATGCGCCTCCGGCGTGACCGAGCCGAACAGCGTGCCACGGCCCCAGTGTGGTCCCCCCAGCCCAAGGCCGCCCCCCAGCGCGTCTCTCGGGATCGCGCCCAGCGAGGGGTGAGGCCCGAACTTCAGGAACTGCGACGCGGGAAGATTAATCAACAGCCCGATGTAGTTGTACTCCGTGGTATAGCCAAGTGGAGTATGTATAGCGGAGTACATCTGCGAAAAGGTCGTTGCCCAGCCTGGCCCGACCAGGGTGTTGATGGCGTTGTTGAAGAAATCTGTGTACTGGGTGGAAAGGGTTGCGCCCTCTTGCAACAGCCACGAAACCGGGTTGGGGATTGATGACAGGGACGACAGGATGGACTGCGCGCTGCCGGCCGAAGTGCCGGCCGCTTGAGTCGCTGCCGCGGCCTGGCTGGCCAGCCCGGCCCCGTTGGTGACCTCCGGCGCCGCGGTAAATGGCGTCAACTTGGTGGCGGCCGCCGACGAGCCGGTGTAGGTGTCCATCGCCAGAGCGTCTTGAACCCACATTTCGGCGTATTGGATCTCGGTCGCTGCGATGGCCGCGGTGTTCTGCCCAAAGATGTTGGTCGACACCAGCGACGCCAGTTGGGTGCGATTGGCGGTGATCTCCGTGGGCGGCACGTGCGCCGCGAATGCCGTCTCATGAGCGGTTGCCGCCGCGGTGGCCTGGGCCGCGGCTTCGCCCGCCGTCCCGGCGGTGGCCTGCATCCAGCTCAAGTAGGGTGTGACCGCGGCCGCCATGGCCACGGACGACGGACCCACCCACGGCCCCGCGATCAGGTCCTCGATTATCGACGAGTACGCGCCCACGGTGGTCTGTATTTCGCTGGCCAGCCCGCTCCAAGCCGTTGCGGCGGCCCGCAATGACCCGGATCCCGGACCGCTGTACATCCTGCCTGAGTTGAACTCCGGCGGAAACGCTGCATAAATCATGTGTCATACCCCTTGCCTGGTCGTGCGCGCCTGGGTGGCCTGTGCCGGCCGAACTTCCGTCATGGCAGTCATTGCAGTCGGTGCTTCCATCGCATCTAGTCGTCGAGTGCCGGAATCACGATGATGGTGGCCGCGGCCGGGTCGGCCTCGACGACGCCACCCAGCGACCTCGCCGCGGCACTGCCGCGTCCGGAGTAGGCCGCGGAAGCGCCCAGTGCGCGTCCCGCCAGGCTCGACAGGCCCATCTGGCTGAAGACGCCCTCCTCCCCGGCGAGCGAGGCCACCGGTGCGGCTGCCGCGTTGCTGGGCAGCACCGAGGCCAGCGTCCTGATCTGCATCTCCGGGGCGGCTTGGGTCCAGCCCGGGGGCACTGACATGCTGCTAACCAGGGCCGCACGGCCCATCGCCGCCGATACCGGCGCCCCACTAAAGCCCGCGGAGCTCAGGTGTGGCATCTCACTAGCAATAGGGGCCAACGCACCGGTGATGGCTTTCGGGGCCCAAAACGCCGACATACCCATCCCGTTTTGGGCGTAGGCGAACGTCTGGCCGAACGACAGGAACGGACCACCAACCATGGAACTCCACCCGAAGAACGGCGAGTACACCCCGACGGAGGTCGACATGATGGTGTTCCAGTTCGTCAGGTCGGCCGCGAGCCCCGCCGGCAGTGGCGGCAACCCCAACAACCCCGATGACCCCCCCAACAGTCCCGATGACGCGGACGTGGGGGTGCCTGTTGCCAGGCTTTGCAGCGCATTCGGCACCGAGGTGATCAGCTGGGACAGCTGCGTCGCTATGTTCGAGCCGGCGGCGGTGCTGGTCTGAGACGCCGCGGCCGACTGCAGGGTCGTGGCCGAGCTGTTGGTGGTCTGTGGCGGCTCGGTGAACGTCGTCAACTGCGACGCGGTGGACGACGAGCCGGCATAGGCATACATCGCTCCGGCATCCTGGGCCCACATTTCCATGTACTGGGCTTCGTTGGCCGCGATCGCCGGCGTGTTTTGACCCAGGATGTTGGTGGCAATCAACATCATCAACAACGCCCGGTTGGTCGCGATAACCGGTGGAGGCACCGTCGCGGCAAACGCCGTTTCATAGGCGCCCGCGGCCAGCTTGGCCTGCGCGGCGGCCTGCTCGGCCTGAGCGCCCGTGGCGTTGATCCACGCCACATACGGCGCGGCCGCGGCCGCCATGGCTATCGAGGACGGGCCCGTCCACGGCCCGACGGTCAGGGTGTCAATCGTCGACCCATACGACGACGCGGTCGACTGCAGCTCGGCAGCCAACTCGTCCCAGGCCGCGGCGGCGGCCAACATTGGCCCGGACCCTGCACCGACATACATTCGACCGGAGTTGATCTCCGGCGGTAACGCCCCGAAATCCAACATCTATTACCCTCCAGTCCCCTAGGTAGCCGCGACCGCGTTCGCTGCCTCCGCTGCCGCATACGAAGCTGAGCTGGCCGACATCGTGGCCACAAACTGCTGGTGGATCGCCGCGGCCTGGGCGGCCATCGCCTGATACATCTGCGCGTGCGCGGCGAACTGCGCGGCGGTAAGTGCCGACACCTCGTCGGCCGCAGCGGGAATCACTCCGGTCGTCGGGGCGGCCGCGGCGGTATTTCCGGCGGTCATCGCCGAGCCGATACCCGCCAAGTTTCCGGCCGCTGCTGCCAGCAACTCTGGTTGTGTGGTGACAAAACTCATCGCTTTCCTCCCTGATGACGATCCCTATGACGATGTTGTTAGGAACCTCGATGGGCGACGCTGTTTCAGGCGCCCGTTCCTGTTAGCTGAGGTCCTCGGATGGCCGCCATGATAATTACGGCCTTGTTGTCCTGCCCTCAACTCTGCCCAGCTCTTATGTAATCCATCAGAATCGCCGTTGATTCCATGTGTGTCATGTCACCGGACGCCTGCCCTCCCTCATCGAAAGTTTGAACGCTCCCTTACTCAGACTTACTCAGACCGCCTGCTCAATATAGCGATCATCGTGGTCAGAACGTATTCGTGACGCGTTCCTGTTTGGTAATCACAACGTAAAATATAAATCTCATCACGCCGTCATCACGTGTCAGAGCTCGTTTTGACAGCTAATCAACAGGTTTGCAAACAACCTGTTCAGTGCGCAAGACAGCAACCACCGAAAAATGACTTAGAACGGTTCCGCATATCTGCAGTTTGGTGGAAAATCATTCCGCAGATCGGCGCCATCGGCGATCTGTTAATTGCGGCTGGAGCTATCTATCACTCACGTCGATCGCGAACTCCATAACCCCCTATTGCACTATTGCCGACCAATTAGAATTTCAGGTGAGTTACAACGCTCCGATGGCGCGGGAGCGTATCGAGCTGCCGAAGTGCACCACGCATATCGGCGTGAAATGTTCACCGTCACGTATCCGGGATACCGCCCTGGCATGGCCGACTGGAGTTGGTTGCCGGTAGCGAGACATTCGATGGCTGGCGCGTCGACACTGGTTGTCCAGTCCGAAGGCTGGTGCACAAGCTTGGTACAGGATGCCATCGGTCGGTGTCAGGCCCAGCTGGAGCCGACGGCGCTATCGGTGCTGCCCATGTTGCTGCCGGCAGTTTGTACCTTTTGCCCGTGGGCGTTTGCCTGCTGGTAAATGACCTGGAAGTTGCGGCCCACCTGGGTAATGAACGCCTGGCAGGCCGCAGAACCGGCCCCGCCCCAAAAGTCCCCAGCTGCCAGGACATCACGGACGATGGCCTGATGCTCAGCTTCCAGCGACGCGGCTTGGGCGCGAATTGTCGCGCCGTGCGCATCTACATCGCCGAATTGATAGTTAATTGTCATGCCGCACTCCCCTGAAGTTCACCAGATCGTACGCAGGCCATGCTGCCGTCAGGCTGATTAGCTGCTGGGGGTATGCTGTGAGGACTGTTTCCACAGTTCATCGTCGTTGTGGCCACGAAGTGCGCCATCGCGCGGTTGCCGCCGCGTTACCACGATGTTGCGAAAAGGCCTGATTCACTTCATGTGTGGTGTCCCGTCAGGTATTCCCCGCCCTCCCGCTGGCATCGGCGATGCGTTGCGGGGACGCCCGCATCGTGCGGGCGTCCTGCACCTTCAGCCACCGATCCCGGGTAGCCGCAGCGGCTATCCGGCGGGTGGCCGTGCCACGAGGGTGGGGCGGAAACCGGGGTACCGCCCGGCCGAAGCCTTGCCCGGCCAGGTTGCCCAATGGAACCGGGGCATGCCCGCTACCGCCGCGGGGGGCCGATCAGCGGGGGGCCGCCCAGCGTCGAGGCCAGCGGGACGTGCAGGGGCCCTGGAGCGGTCCAGCGCGGCGGCACCGACAGCGGGCCGACGAGGGCCGCTCGACCCAGGCCCGCCGATACCGTGTCACCAAGACCGCCCAGGTCACCCAAGCTGCCCAACGGGCCCGCGGCTGCAGGCCAAGCCCCGTCGCAGCGTCTCCCAACGCATCCCCGACCGCGCTCCGTTCGTATTCCTCGGCGCGTAAAACCCCGGGGCGAACATGGTGTTTCCGATCGTGGAATTGAGGAGCTGGCTCGCAGTGGTGTCGACCCCAAAACATCATTCAGCAGGCCCACGGGTCCGGTGGTGACGCTGGCCGACCCAGCAGCAAACGGATTCCATCCCGGCGGCACAAGGTTGAAGGATTCCGCCCAGACGCGACGTCGGCGAGGCGGACGACGACGGCGACGCGAGTCCCCGCAGCATGGTAGGCAGCGCGGACATCAGCCGGGACAGTGTCGATGCTGGGTCCCGGCCGGGGTGGCGGCGGCTTGGGTGCTGGACTGGGCCTCGGTGGCCGCGATGGCCGGGGTGTTCTGGCCCAGAGCGTTGGTGACGATCAGCCTCGTCAGCTGCGCGCGGTTCTCCGCAATCAGCAGCGGGGCACCGTTTCGGTGTACGCGGTCTCGTGGGCGCCCGCGGCCGCGGTGGCCTGTGCGGCGGTTTGCTCGGCATGGGCGGTAGTGGTGCTCATCCAGGCCAGATAGGGTGCCGCTGCGGCCGCCATCGCTGCCCACCTCTGCTATCCGGCGGCCGGTGGGCGCGGCACGAAGGTGGGACGGAACCCGTATTGCGGCACCGCACGCCCATAGGCTTGGCCGGCCATGTTGGCCATCGGGACCGGGGGCATGCTGGCCGCCATCGCCGGAGGCGGGACCATCGGAGTGCCTCCCAACGTCGAGGCCAGTGGGCCGGCAAGTGGTGCCGGCGCGGTCCAGCTCGGCGGCACCGACAGCGCGCCGATTACGGGTGCGTGCCCCAGCCCCGCCGACACCGCGTTACCCACACCTCCCAGCCCGCCCACGGGACCCGCGAGCGCCTCCCCGAGCGCGCCCGTGGCCGCCTGTCCCGCCGCGTTGCCAACCGCGTCCCCGGCGCCTTGGGCGCCCAGCAAGCTCAGGAAGGGAGCCATCGTGTTGCTGGGCATGTAGAACCCGGACGAAAAGATGGTGTTCCAGACGTTTGCGTTCAGGAGCTGTCCGACGGCCGTGTTGTCCCCTCCGATCACGTTCAGCACGCCGTTGAGTCCGGTGGTGTCAGTTGCCGACCCCTCGGCAAAGGGATTAAGCCCCCCCAGCGCTTGGAGGATGCCGCTCAGACCCGTCGTCTGCGACGAGGACGACGACGGTGACGCCAGTCCCTGCAGCGCGTTGGGGATGGCGGAGACCACCTGCGCCAGCGTGCTCTGCTGGGTCCCGGCCGGGGTGGCGGCGGCCTGGCTGACCGCGGCGGACTGGGCGCTGCGCCCGCCGGGGTTGGTGGTCTGCTGCGGCTCGGTGAACGCCGTCAGCTGCGTGGCAGCTGCCGACGAGCCGGCGTAGCCGTACATTGCGGCGGCGTCTTGGGCCCACATTTCCATGTACTGGGCTTCGGTGGCTGCGATAGCCGGGGTGTTTTGGCCCAGGATGTTGGTGGCGATCAGGGCCATCAGCTGGGCACGGTTTGCCGCGATCACCGGCGGGGGCACGGTGGCCGCAAATGCGGCCTCGTAGGCCCCGGCGGCGGCCTCGGCCTGTGCGGCGGTCTCCTCGGCTTGCGCGGCGGTGGTGCTCATCCACGCCACATAGGGCGTGACCGCAGCAACCATCGCCGCCGATGCCGGGCCGTGCCATTCTTCACTGCTCAGCGCCGAGAGCACCGAGCCGTAGGCCAGCCCGGTGGCACGCAGCTCTGCGGCCAGCCCATTCCATGCCGAAGCCGCGGCCAGCATCGGGCCCGCCCCCGGCCCGGAGTACATGCGCCCAGAGTTGACTTCGGGCGGAATCAATGCGAAATCAAGTGCAGCGGTCATCGGTCCCCTCCATTACCTAGCTGCGACGGCGTTAGCCGCTTCAGTCAGCGCATACGAGCCCGCGCTGGTGCCCAAAATTGCGACGAAAGACTCATGGATTGCCCTAGCTTGGCCGCTGACGGCTTGATACATGGCGGCGTGGGCGTTGAATTGTGTTGCGGTCAAAGCTGATACGTCATCAGCGGCGGCTGGCGGCAACCCGGTAGTTGCGGCTGCCGTGGCCCCATCTTGCGCGGCCATTACGGATCCAACACGGGTCAAGCGACTTGCGGCCATGGCCATCGCTTCTGGATGCGCAATTACAAACGACATCGGACTTCTCCTCGGCGGAAAGCGACCGGACCCGGGGGCCGACGTGGCAACAACCCACGTCGTCCACTCACATGGAGTTGCGGAGTGGAGAAGCGCGGGTAAGTCTGTCGGAAGTGAGCCGATTCAGACGGCGGAAATGGTGGCGGGGCCGGATCTCAGCGAAATGGTCGTTGATCTGGAATAGGGACTATCGTCGGGGCTCATCTCGCTCTCACCTCCTCAGGGCCAGGGCACACGGGGATGCCGTCAGTAGCACGTCAGGGATGAGAGCCCAGCCAGACGGCGGCGCCGCACCCCTCTCGTCAGAGCTTCGGCACCACACGGCGTATCCGGTTGAATCACAACCGGAAGCCACTTGGGCTCAACCCTTAATCCGGGAGGAGCTGTCCTGACCCTGGGCGTCTTTCGACGTTCGAGGTCAGTGGCCTATATCCGTGTAGACGCCTCACCTAGCGAGGTGCATACAAAATCCATCGTGGCATTTGGCGCGAGGTGAGTCAACCCAACTGCCAAACGTTTGCAACAAGCACCCGGCCCCACACCCGTGAACCACCCGATGCCCTGCCGCGGCGGTACTACCTCGGATCCGCCCTCGAGCTATCCGGCGGCCGGTGGTCGCGACATGATGGTCGGGCGGAATCCGTATCGGGGCCCGTGGCCGAAGCTGTGCCCGCCGGCACCGCAAACGGCATGCCTGGGATGCCGGGCGCGCCCGCCGCGGCCGATGGGCCGGCGGGGGCACCTGCGCTGGTCCAATCACCTCCCGGCAACGCGGTACCCGCGTGGTTTGCCACCTGGGTGGCCGCGATCCAGCTCTGCGGTACGGACAACCGCCCAACCAGCGCGGCTCGGGAAGGCATCGCCGACATCCCACCCAGAGCCGGCGAGCTCGCCGGCCCGTGCCCAGGCGCCACGAAGCCGGCAAACGCGGGGATACTGTAGCGGCCGCCGGGGGGCATGAGGGGTGGCACCAATCCTGGAGTCTGCAGTGAGTTTCCTGGGGTCTGCAATGAGTTGATGTCGGACATGCCGCTGGTGACCGCCGGGGTGATGGTTGCGGGGTTCACATACCCGGCTGAGGTGAGTCCGTTGAAAACGTTGGAGTTCAACGACTGCCAAATGGTGCTCCCAGCAAGGGGATTCGAGGCAAGCCCCGTCGGCGAAGTGAGTCCTTGCAGCGCGCTCGACAGTGAAGATACGAACTGTGACAGGATGTCCTGCGTGCCGGCGCCCCCTGCGGTGCCGGTGGCTTGCGCGACCGCCGCGCAGCAAGCGGCTAGGTCGGCCATGATCTCCCGCAGCCGCTCTGTCCCGACGGTCGCGGCGATGTCCATCGAGTGCACGACGTCGGCAAACAGAACCGTGACTTGCTTGTACTCGGCCCGGGTATCGCCGTCTTGGACTGGTGAGCCACAGCCGTGACAAAACCTGGCGTTCTCTAGAGGCTCAGTGCCACACGTCCGGCACGCCGCTATGGCCGTCATCCGACCCTTTGCCGATCCCGGGCCCCAGCGTTTCCAGGGTTCTCTAAGGATAGGCGGTTAGACACTCCGCAAGGAGCCCTCGGTATTCAGGGTGATTCCGACACAAAGTTTTGAGAGCCTCATATGTCGTCTCCCTTCCGAGACACCTTTTGTGCTGGCCCCAAGCAATGCCGAGTTCGTCGGCGAAGACTTTGATCATGTGTTCGCCGGCGAAACCTTCCGACGCACCACTACCGGCACCCGCCAACCGATACGCTGACCCGGCCATCGGGTGGGGAATTTAACGAGCAGTTGCCGGCGTTGAGCCGGGTCGGCCGGAGGTGACCGGGTCAGCCCCAGCTCAACGGTAGCGACTTGAGCGCAAAGCTCTTCGACGGGAATTTGATCTCGGGGGTGTAGCCCTGTGGCAGTTCGAAGTCGGGGATCTGCTTGAGCCACTCGTCGATGATCACGGTCAGTTCTATCCGTGCCAGGTGGGAGCCTAAGCAGCGGTGTGGTCCGCCGCCGAATCCCCAGTGTCGGTGCACCTTTCCGTCCATGACCAGGTCGTCGGTGGAGATCGCGTCGCTGCCGTCGCGGTTGATCGCGGCCGTGCACAACCGCACCGGTGTGCCTGGGGGAAGCGTCATGCCGCCCACGTTGACGAAGTCGGTGGTAACTCGGGCCGCCAACGGTGCCGATGGCTCAAGTCGGACGATCTCTTCGATGAAAACCTTGATCTGCTCTGATTTATCGTGAAGCTCTCTGCGCAGCTGCGGTCTGCGCGCCAATTCGAACAGCGAGAAGCCGATCGCCGCGGCCACCGTGTCCAGACCGGACAGAATCAGCAGGTGGCTCATGCCGAGCAGCTCGAGGTCACTGAGATCGCCCGGACCGGTCATCACTTGCGAAAACATGTCAGAGCCCGTGCTCTGCCGGCGTTGTTGGATGGCATCGGTGAAATACGCCAGCAGCTCGTACCCTTCGGGCTGGCCGACCACAGCTGCGTCCTTCCAGCCAATCACGCGATCTCGGTCCTCCAGCGGCAGCCCGTAGAGGTCCATGAACACCTGAAACGGGTAGAGGCGCGCGAAATCTGCCATCGCCTCGCACTCGTTTCGGCCGGTGAGCGCAGCGATCATTTCAGCGGCGTGGCGCTCCATCACGGGCCGGTATTTCTTCAAGGCGTGCGGGCTGAAGTACGGTTGCAGGATTTTGCGGTACCGGGTGTGCTCGGGAGGGTCGAACGCCGAAGGCAGCACCGGCACTGGGCTGCCGCGGGGCTGAAGCGCCAATTGTGCTGAAAAGAGGTTGGGTTGGCATAGCGCTGCCAGCACGTCCTCGCGGCGGGTCAGGTAATAGGCGCCGTTCATGAACACGACTGGCCCGGCGTCCCGCAACGTCTTCCATCCAACACCTCGATCGGCGGCCATCGGTAAGGTGGAATGCTCCAGCCGCGGTAGGTGGAACGTGCCTGGCTGGCTTTCGCCAAGAGTGCGACCTGAGTAGATTTGCTCGGAATTGCCTTCTTGCGCAACGAAAGTCATTGCTCGCTCACCCGGCGTGCGACGGGCCGGGCGGGGTGAGTTGGGCTTGCAGTCATGACTCTTCCACCAAGACATGTGATGTAGGAAATAGACCGACGCTGTGGTTGTCGTATCGTCTGGTCGGAAGGCGTGGCCCGCCGCAGCTGCGGGCGATTCAGCGCGATCAGGCAGGGATCCTGTGATTGCCTTCGCGCATCGAAGCCGCAGCGTTAAGGCAAGCTGGTGTGTGCGTTTGGCCTCACAGGGCCGAGTCAGACGGCACGACAACCCGGCGCCGGCCTTTCAGCAGCGGACGACGCAGAGCTGGGTCAAGATATGTCGGTTGTCGGGAGCGGCCGCGGATGCAGCCCAGTGGGCGCCACCCGGCCGAAACTCTGACGGGGCAAACGACGCCGGCAACGCCAACCAGCCCGATTGCGGCGACATGTGGGTCCAACTGGTCGGCCGATCGCGCGTCATCCACGTGCTGTGGAACGGCTTCTTTTTTGTCGGCGTCGAGCCCGGTGAAAAACGATGGTCCAGATGGCTGATGGGTTGGGCGCCAGCATGAAGTTGCACCTGGCTGGCATGAGCTGGGACACCTTGGGTCGCATGGGTCCACGCCGCCGACTCCGGCAGTTCTGCCGCGGCACGCTGGGGACGCAACGAGGAACCTGCGATCAGGGCAACAAACAGGCTCAGCGCGGCGACGATTGCGATGGTCAACTGCCATCGTCGAGTCTCGCCAGCGCTCCGAAGATCCACAGCGACACGACTATACGACACGAGACTTGGGCAGGAACCCAGCGAGCTGTGAAAACGATCAAAATCCGGTGTGTGTTGCCGCAGATGGTCTGCTTGCCGCCCTAAATCGCACCGCGGCGAACCTGGCCGCTTGCCCACCTGCCAATCGCTACAGCGGCGCTGTGGAACTCGGTGCCGACAGAGCTTTCCTTTGGCGCCGGTAGCCAGGCCTGCTGCCCTTGGGGCAGAGCGTAATTCGCCGGCTGGTAGAAACCAGGGTGGGAAACAGCAGCCGACTGCCTGGACGGGTGATATAGGTCTGCCCAGTCAGTCATGCGCGGGTGGTACCACAGCTCGGCCCGGTCGTCGGCGATGACGGTCCCACTAGAGGCCGAGAAGGCCCACGATGCGGTGGACGGTACCGGGGTGCCCTACAGATCCACGATGGCGGTGCAGCCGTCCAACGTCGGGTGATCCCAAGCGGGGATACGGAACGGCGCCGGGTCGCGGTACATGCCCCGCCGGGGGATGTAGCTCTGCCCGTCGATCCGCTCCGCCGCCGCGCCTTTGCTATCGCGAATATTGCGGGCAGTAGGCGTGATCGCCGCGTTGACGCCGGCGGCAGCCTCCGCGGGCGTGATTCCGGTGTTGTTCACGGTCGCGGCGGCGACATCTTTGGGGCAAATGGGCCGGCGACCACTTCCCCGACACGTTCAAGACATCGCACGACACGACGTTCTCGGCAGAGTCGAAGTACGCGGCTGCGAACAACCCGATCGTCTGGAAAGGCGACAACCTCATCGACACCGGAACCGGCCAGGTCGTATTCTCCCCATCAGGATGCTAGCGGTGCCACGGGCACAGGTCACGGATGGCGATTTGGACGACCTGCGCCGCCCCATCTGGACCCAGCGCCGGGTTCGCCGCCCAGAACTGGTTCACCATTTCCTGTCGACTGAGGCCAGCGTCCATTAGGCCACACATATCCAGGCCCTGATCCAGCGCCACCGAGTTACCGTTGCTGTCCCCGAAGCCGGCCGCACCGATATCTGCCAGGAACGCACGGCGACCGCACCCCGGACCCGGCCCCGGTGCACGCCCTTGGGGGCATCCCGGTGCCGGATCGGCATTCGCATCAGGGTCGGCAACCAGAGCCATGGCCGCCAGGACGGCCATGCCAACTATCCCCACCCTTCGCGCGCCACCGTTAGCCCGCCTTGACGTGGACTTGATCGATGCGCTGTTGTACCCGGCAAACACCTCGCCGGCATTTGACGGCATGCCGGGGCCGCGATCAAACGCGCCCGCTCGGTCCGCGAGATCGACCGCACTATCGAGCGCTACGCGGGACAGAGTTGACATTTGCCCCCTACTCGGCTAACAGCGGGTTCGTAGGCACTAGAGCCGTCTGCGACCTGGTTTTTTGGTCAAAGCCTGGGCGGGTGCGCGATGAATCGTCGCCGCAACGATGTCGCAACCCGCTTTGCTGCGCCTGTTTTATTCAGCGTGATTCTTATGGTGATCGCGCAAGCTTGTGACTGGCTGTGTCTTGGTTGGGTGTTTCCTGTTTTTTTGCATGCACGCCACCGTTTGGACATCTCACTGACAATCACGAGACATGGGCCCGTCAACGACGACGATATGCGGCGGGTCCTCGAGTCGGCGCTGACCGGTAGACGCCTCACCGTCAAGCTGAACAAGTGCTGACGGTGCGTTGAGCCTGATAGGGCTCATCGCAACTAGCAGCAGACTTCCGATCTGGTCGCCGTCACCGCTTAGGGCGAGTATCCAAGGATCATATTTGCGCTCCGTTGCAGTCTGCTCGAAAGGAGTTTCCGGAAGTTGCCTCTGAGCGAGATCGCAGAGGTTCGTCAGAACTATCCGCACCAACACGAGGATGCGGATTGTCTTTGGTTCTCTCGAATTGCTCAGTGCGATCGCAATCTGGCGTGTGAGGCAGCCTATGGTTGCTGGATTCCGGGCAACGCGAAATACGCGCCGATTTGAGGGTGCCGCAGCGGCGGCGGGGAATTTGCAGGGTATTGGTGTGGGGTTGGTGGCGCGTAGTGTGGCGGTGGCTAGCTAGACGTCGTCAATGCTGCGCCAGGGTTCGGCGCGGTTGATCAGCTCGGTCTTCTAGGCGGCATTGACCGCCTCGGCGAGGGCGCTGCCATAACTATCGCCGCGCGAGCCCATCGAGGGACGATCCCGAGTTCGTTCAGCCGCTCGGTGTATACCAGCGATAGGTGCTGAACCGCGGTCAAAATGATGTACCAACTCGGAAAGATCCGAATCTGCTTGCCATATGGCATGATTGAACAGCCGGTAGATGCTTATCCGCGGCTCGAATCGTAGCGGCCCTATGCCAGTGCGGCGACCGGCGTGCCGGTGTCGTACGGGCATTGCGCACAAGCGGGATGAAGCTGGACGAACCGTTGAAGTCAGCTGGAAATCTCCTGTCTATCAGCGATGTGAGTTGTCGAACGACTGCAATTCGGTTCACCATCGAGGTACTAAAGTTGCGTTGCCAGGATACCCGCGGATCCTCCTGGTGCCGGGTTGCGTTAGGACTTTGTTTGGTTAGTGGTCACATGCTCGGTGCCGACCGGTCGCGCAAGCACATTTGGGCGGCACCGAGAAGAGTGTCCCTTGCAGTGTGCGCGGGGCAGACGCTTAGCGAAACACCAAAACGCCAGGCTGTTTCGATTGGCAGGCGCTGAATCATTAACGACCCAATGCAAATGGACCCCCTACGCGTTTGGGCAGCTTGACGGTGACGCCAAGATCGTCCGTGAAAGGTAAGGACCGCATGGCGCGTGCACGACGCATCGCGGATTGGGATCCAGAAGACGCCGTGGCCTGGGACGCCGGCAGCAACGTCATCGCCCATCGCAACCTGATCTGGTCGATCGTGACCGCGCATGTCGCCTTCTCGATCTGGTACCTCTGGTCGGTGATGGTGCTGTTCATGCCGCAGTCCGTCTATGGTTTTTCGACCGGCGATAAGCTGCTGCTGGGCGCCACCGCAGCCTTGGTCGGGGCGGTCGTGCGCATCCCCTACGCGATGGCCACCACCAGGTTCGGCGGCCGCAACTGGGCTGTGTTCTCGTCGTTGGTGCTGCTGATCCCCACCGTCGGGGCCATCGTGCTCCTGGCCCATCCCGGCCTGCCGTTGTGGCCGTATCTGGTGTGCGCCGCGTTGACCGGATTGGGTGGCGGCAATTATTCAGCGTCGCTGACCGGCGCCGAAGCCTTCTATCCGCAGCGGCTCAAGGGCTTCGCGCTGGGTCTTACAGGTGGGATCGCCAACCTCGGGTCGGCGGCCATCCAGGCGGTCGGACTCGTCGTGCTGGCCACCGCCGGCCACGAGGCGCCGTACTGGGTATGCGCGGTCTATCTGGTGCTGCTGGCCATCGCCGGTCTCGGCGCGGCGCTGTTCATGGACAACCTGACCCACATCATCGAGGTGGGTGACGTGCGATCCGTTCTTACGGTGCCCGACTCGTGGGGAATCTCGTTGCTCTACTTGTGTTGCTCCGGCTCGTTCCTCGGTTTCGCGTTCGCTTTCGGCCAGGTGCTACAGCACAACTTGATGGCCGGCGGGCAAAGCCACGCGCAGGCGTCGCTGCACGCCGCCGAGATCGCCTTCACCGGGCCGCTGCTGGGGTCGCTGGCGCGGGTAGTCGGCGGTAAGTTGGGCGACCGCTTCGGTGGCGGCCGCGTGACCCTCGGCGCCTTGGCCGCCATGATCGTGGCTGGCGGGTTCCTGGTCGCCGTCAGCATCCACGACGACCGCACACGCGGCACCGGCGGCCCCACGGTCTACACGATGATCGGCTACATCGTTGGCTTCATCGCGCTGTTCATCTTGTGCGGCATGGGTAAGGGGTCGGTGTTCAAGCTGATCCCGTCGGTCTTTGAGGAGCGCGGCCGCGCGCTGGACGTCAGCGATGCCGAACGCCGCCACTGGGAGCGCGTTATGTCGGGAGCGTTGATCGGGTTCGCCGGCGCGCTCGGCGCGCTCGGTGCTGTGGGGATCAACTTGGCCCTGCGGCAGTCCTATTTGAGCACCGGCACCGAGACGCCGGCATTCTGGATCTTCTTCGTGTGCTACATCGCCGCCACGATCCTGACCTGGGTGCGCTACGCGCGCCCGCAGGGCGCACGTAGACCGATACCGAGGTCGCGCAGCGAACTGCGGGGGAGCCGGTCAAGACGTGACTGCATCCTGCAGTCGGGCGGCATGGGGGAAGGCAGCTACGGGTACTGACCCGACCGCAGAACCCTTAAAGTCGTAAGACCGTGGACAGAAGAGGGGCGCAGCGAGGCGATGAAAGACAGAATGAGCGAACTAGTGAGTGAGACCTCTCACGGCCAATACCTTGCGAAGGCGACTGCATAGCGGTCGAAGCCGGAAAGCTCATTGTGAAGCATTTTCGATGGGACCCCCGAACCGTCACAGTGCGCAGAAACCTCGCACCATGGGTGAGGTGTACGCGGCGTTGGCGTTTGACCCAGTCTTAGCGAGCTGCCCGGCCGGCGCCCCGAAGCTCGAACAGTAAAGAGGGCTAATGGTTTTGGAGTCAACGCGAAGGCGGAGATCAGTTGGGTCATCTTCAGTCCGGATGCCCAGTTAGCGGGTCGTCGCGGGAATAGCGCCTAGGTTTTGAGGGTTGGGGTCAACGCGGCGCGCAGAATGTGGTTGTCGCCGGTGGCGACGGTGAGATTCCGCCGTGCGGCGTGGGCCGCCAGGATCCGGTCGAAGGGGTCTTTGTTGGTCCCGCGGCGGCCGGACGGCCGGGATGGTATCGGCCGCGGCGACCGGCAGCTCAGCGACAATCATGTCGGTCATGATGTCCGACCATGCCGCCAGCACCGGTTCGCCGTCGAGGCGGCCCAGTCGGGTCTTGATGGCGATCTCCCATGCCGACGCCGCCGAAACCATCACCTCGGTAGTTGGTTCGGCGAGCACTTGACGCGCTGACTCGGAAACGTTTTGCGGCGCGGACACCAACCGCAGCAACGCATGTGTATCCGCGAGGACGGCCACCGGAGTTGGCGCGGGTTGTCGCGATGTCATGAGTTCCCTTCCCATGCAGCGATTTCCGCATCGGGAAGGGGGGCATCGAAGTCATCGGGCACGGTGAGCGCGGCAGCTGGCCGAATCGTCGTGGACATGGATGCGCCGGCATGAGCACCGGCCGCCGCGCGCCCATGGCTTGTGCTTGTCAACTGAGACGCACAGTGTGCACCCGGAACGCACCAAGCGTGGCCATAACCATAAGTACGGCGCGGTGGCCGGGTTGGTCGCTGAGCGCTGACGTGTGCGTGCAAGGAACAGGAAGCACCCAACCGAAACACAGCCAGTCGCAAGCTTGCGCGACCATCATAAGAATCAGGCTGAATAAAATAGGCGCAGGGAGGCGGTCGGTTACATCGCTGCGACAACGATCCGTGGCGCACACGCCCAGGATTAACCCCAGAAATCCCAGGTCACGAACGGCCCCATGCCGACGGACCACCCTATAGCCGAATGGGTGACAAATGTCAAATCTGCCCGTCGTAGTTCTCGACAGCGCTGTTGATCCCCACGAAGCTCCGCTGAAGCCGGAATTGAAACTAGAAGGGAAAAGAAGGATGCGGACTCGCTGGCGAACGAAGTGCTTACTCACATCGAGCAGGCGGGTCTCATCCCCTCGCCTCCCTAGGCGCCGAAATTCTCGCGAAGGGAGGGCTGAAGTTTAGAAAGTTCCTTTTTCTAAACTGATTTCACGTTTTCTTACCAACTTTCGTCTGATGAGATAGGGATTTTTACGCGCGATCTCACGAAAGGGCAGATGTGCTGTGAATCAACAACTAATGGTTGCGATCAGAGTCGTTAGAGATTATCTCTCCAACTCCATGGTTTGGGAAGATTTCCTGGCCGAGGGAGGCTTTGTCGAGGGAGACATCATTGTTGCGGACCCATTTAAGGCTGGCACCACCTGGACCCAGCGGATCCTCCAGCAAATACTCGATAACGGAGAGGAGAAGGAAGCAGGGCTCTCGGATACGTCTCCCTGGCTCGATTCCAGCTGGGGAAATCGTGCCGAGATGCTCAAAGTGCTGAAGGAGCAGCGCGAGGCCGGGAAGCGGCGGGTAATGAAATCGCATCTGCCCGCGGACGCCCTTCCGATCGCCCCTGAGGCCCGTTACGTGTTTGTCGGCAGGAACGGCAAAGATCTTGGGATCAGCTTCCACAACTATCTCAAGAACTTTTCCGGACCGACTATGTCGACGATCAACCGGATTCATGCCGAATGGTCCAGTAACTCCGTTCCTCTGGTGATTCCCGAGAACATGCAGCCGTTCTTCGACCTGTGGCTCGACACCGACGGGTATGGCTGCTGCGACCTGTTCGATATCATGAAGTCATGGTGGGAGCTCAGGAACGAGCCGAACGTGCTACTCGTCAATTATCAACAGCTGAAAGATGATTTAATGGGTCAAATCGTTCGGCTCGCAAAATTCCTCTCCATTGATCCCGAGTCGCTCCGAATGGACGCCATTGTCGAACATTGTTCTTTCGATTACATGAGCGCCCGGGCGGAAAAGATGGCGCCGTTTGGTGGAGCACACATGTCCAGCGCCAAGGCCTTCTTCCACAAAGGGCTGGAGCGCGATTATCACACCGAGTTAACTCCGACGCAGATCGAACGCTTCGATCGCGTCGCTCTCGAAAAGCTGGGCACGGAGTGCGCCCACTGGTTGGAGACAGGTGGAAACTCCTCAGCACGATGGCTTTAGCCTGTAAGACGTGAAGCGCCGCGGGACCTCGCCGTAGGGCGGATTCCGCGGCACGACATGTGGACCTCCAGAGCCTATGTCATGTCGGACCGAGCGCTTGTGCCCCGCGATCGCCTCCTCATGGAGGGCCTAGCCCTGCTTTACATCGTGGCCATCGAGGTGGCAGCGCAAGCTCTATCCCGTCTCGATAGTGCTCGGCCTAGTCGCCTTGGTTATCATTTTATTGCTGTGGCGAAGGCGTTATCGACGGAAGTATCAGGGCACTCTTGAGGTTTCGACTAGGGAACTCGACGATCTCCTTGAAACACCCCCCAGCGGAAGCAAATGGATCATACCATTCTTCCTCTTTTTAACGGTGATTGCCTCTTGCGCTGCAGTTTCGGGCCTTCGGTTTATCTTATTCCCCCCTCTTGTTGTCATAGCCTACGAGATGTCTGCCCACCCCACTTCGTGTCCCTGGGCCGGAAAGCCGCTAGCTCTTCCCGTTGCGTGCTTTCTGACATCGAGCGGAGGATGCCTCGCCGTGAGTCTGTTCGGAAGCGGCGGTATTGCGGCCGTATGCGGCATGGTACTTGGCATTGTTGTGCTTCGCCTCCTGCAGGTTCACATGCCGCCTGCGCTGGCGGTCGGACTTCTCCCCCTCATCATCGATTCTCCCGGTGTGAACTATCCCGTTTCCGTGAGCATCGGGACGGGAGCCCTGACGCTCGCCTTTCTGCTCTACCGGCGGTGGATCGTCGGACAAGGGCGCGCTGGCGAGGGTGCCTCGATAAACTGAGGAGTGTACAACGTCTCCGTTTATGTCGGACGACAATTTAGGACCAATGAGGCCATAATTCACGCGCCTAAAACTAGAATCTCATACAGCTACGGCACGAACCAAAAGGAATATCGCGATCACAAGCATCGCGACGACAATTGTCGAACTGGCAGCGGCGGCGACCAACTTGAACAGCCGGTCGCCGCGCCGCACCTTGCGCGGATCAGTCGCAGTCAGCGCAGACTTTGTCCCGAACGGCCAGGCTCGCCGCCCTCAGGGCCACAACGAACATCAGGAGATAGCGTTGACCGCGGTCGATAGCCGCGACTTGAACGCATCCGGAATAGGAATGTATCCGTTGTCCTCCAAGCCATTCTGGCCTGCACCGGTGGTGCTTTGCAGGAAAGCCTTCACGGCCATGCCGACCTGGGAATCAGGATACTTCGAGCAGACGATCTCATAGGTCGCCAACACGATCGGGTAGGAGCCAGGCTGACTCGGCCGGTAGAACGAGATCGTGTCGAGAACGAGGTCGTTGCCCTGGTTGATGATCCCGGCCGAGGCAATCGTCTTCTTCACCGAGTCTGCGCTGATCGCCACCGGGTCCCCCCCGGCCGACGTGATGATCTTGGCCATGCTCAGGTGTTGCGCCTGGGCAAATGACCATTCGTTGTAGGTGATCGCCCCTTCGGTTCTCTTGACCGCCGCGGAGGTCCCGTCATTGCCCATGGCGCCCTCGCCGACACCGCCCTGGAACTTCTTTCCGGCACCCTTACCCCACGCACCGTTGGAAGCGGTGTCGAGATATTTCTGGAAGTTATCCGAGGTCCCGGAATCGTCGCTGCGGAAGATGACATGAATCGGCTCAGCGGGCAGGGTGACACCCGCGTTCAACGCCTGGATCGCGGAATCGTTCCACATAGTGATGCCGCCGTTGAAGATCCTGGCCAAAGTCGCACCGTCGAGAGTCAACGACGTCACACCATTGACGTTGTAGGTAATGGCGATGGGGCCGAACACCACCGGCAGATTCCACGCCGGCGAACCGCACCGCTGCTGGGCGGCGGCGTACTCGTTCGGGGACAACGGTGAATCCGACCCACCGAAATCGGTTTGATTGCCTGTAAATTCGCTAATTCCAGCGCCCGACCCATTGGCGCTATAGTTCAGCGTCTGACCCTGACAGGCCTGCTCGAACGCCTTGACGAACCGGGCCATCGCGTTTTCCTGGGCCGTCGACCCGCTGGCCTTGAGCGTCTTCTTCCCGCCGCAGCTCACGTTCCCCGACGGCGCGCCCGCCGATGCACTTGGCGCACTCGCATTCTTGTCACTGCCACACCCCGACAGCACCAGTGCAATTGTAGCCAGGAGGCCCAGCGAGGCGCTAAATCGGTTGAGTTTCAATTTAGGTCCTTTGATTGATAGCTGAACCGCGATCACCGCCACCCGTAGCCGCGTAACTTCGACGCGTTAGTCAGGCGGCCGGCGCCGGGCGAGACGGTCCCTTCGAGATCGCCATCGGCAGATTCAAACACTATGCAACTTTGGTACACAGAACTTTAACGGCCGGTTACATCACGGCGACCTCATGGCAAACTAGACCTGTTGCAGACCGCCACTGCGACACCTACCAGGAGCAGCTGCCGAGCCACGCGGGGTCCTCGGGTCATGACGACCTCAGCCGACAACCTCGACTTGAACGCATCCGGAATGGGGATATATCCGTTGTCCCCCAAGCCGTTTTCAGCGGCGCCGATGGCGCTCTGCAGGAATGCCTTCACGGCCGTACCGACCGGGTCACGGCGTACCAGCCTCGTGCGATCACGACCGACAGCAGCCAGGTCAGCGGTACTAGCGCGATGGCGAACGAGGAGAGGAAGATATCGTCGCGACATGGCCTTTGGTCCGCCGTCTCATGCTGAGAGGGTCAAATACCACGGCTTTGACCGGCCCGTCGAGCGTCTCAACACTCATGCGTAAACCTTCCCGCCGGCTATCGCGCGGGACAGCCGCGTTGACCACAAACGTCAGAACACAGAGCGCAAATCCCGCGGAAGTCTAGGCGCCGGTCGGCAGCGGTGCGCTGAATTCGGATGCTGCGCAGGCGATCTTGGAAGCAAAGGTGTAACCACCGTCGAACAGCGACCAATTTCCGGGGCCGGCGAGCGCGAGATGATCAGCACCGCAACGGTTTCGCGCAAGGCACGGCCCATACCCAGCATTGACACCGCGACGACACCGCTGCGCCCGTATGGCAGCACGGCCATCCGCACCACCTCCCACTTGGTCACCCCAAGCGCCTGCGCCGCCTCGATCTGAATACGTGGGGTCTGCCGGAAGATGGTTGCCGCCGCCGGCTATGGACACGTTGCCCTGCTGAGATTGCTGCGCGGGTGCGTCAACCAGGTGATGTAGGGCTCGACAGCCTGGACCATCGCCAACGAGGACGGACCGTGCCAGGCCTCAGTCAGTGATGATGACAACACCGCGGCATAGACTGGCAAATTGTTCCAAACCGCTGCCCAGCCGCTGCCACGCACCGGAAGCCTCGATCAGTGATTCGGCACGGCGTAACGAGTGGACCAGCGTCGAGGTGCTTCGTTGCGCATCGCCGCCTCACGTTGCGGCCCAACGCATGTCAGCGCGCGATATGGGACCGGACATCTTGGTGCCCTGTCTCGTTCACGGACCTAGCCGGCGGGTGAACAAAACATGTACAACTATCCGTTCATCTTGGACTTCGGTTGCAACAATTGCAGTACCCGCGAATATTGGATCTAGAAATCTGAAACCTCCAATGTTGGCGGCTCAACTTTGCGTCAGCAGGAAATCTCACTCCACGGAGCACCCCAAATGGTTAGGCGCCTTCTCATAGCTGTGGTGGTCGCGTTGCTTGGGCCGCTAGCAGCAGTCTCGACCGCCCATGCCGACGCTACCGACGACCAATTCCTGGCAACGCTGAGGTCCGAAGGCATCACCGACCACATATCTGTCGCACACGCGATAGAGGCCGGTCATTTCGTCTGCGTGAAACTCGACAACGGCGCGTCACCTTCCGATGTGGTGAATGACGTGCTGAATAGCAGTAGCATGCCCGCCTATCATTGCGGCTTCTTCGTCGGCGCGAGCATCGACGCATATTGCCCGCGGCACAAGGCTGAAATTCCCGCGGGATAGGCCTGAGGAGACCTCCGGCACCTGACCGCATACGTCGAGGTGGCAGGACGCAGAGGTAGTCAGTGGCGGTATTGTTCTCGCCGCAGTCGGTTAGCAACACCGGCCTGCACTGACCCTAACCCGTTCGGTGGCCTCAGCTGTCGCTGCGAGACGACAGGCGCGGTCACCAACCCGGTTGTCGGGGACCAGATAGATCAGGGGATTCAGGAGGGTGTCGCCGGCTAACGTGCCAGCCCGCTCAGCGTCGCGCCCTGTCCGAAAGCTTGGACCGACGCGTGCTCGTGCAACGCTTTTCGGCTTCAAGGTGAACTGGCTTGAGGTCGAAAATGACCTCTTTGACGGCTCGGGTGAACGCGTAAGGCGCCTGGTCCTCGTAGCCGCGGTCAACGACCAGGCCGTTGTCGCGGCCCATGTTCATGCCAGCGTACGACGTGAAGGTGAGGGACACCATTTGGGGCAGCTCGCCCTTCGCCGATCAAGCGATCGTTGGCCCACGGGGTCACCCGACCACCGGAGCCGGCGGCTCAACGGAATAGCAGCACCGGCCAGCGCTGACCCCAGCGGGTTCGGCGACCTCAGCTGTAGCCGCACAAAGACAGTCTCCGATGACGGCGGACCCGCTTTCACCGACCCGATGAAACAGGGGATGCAGACCGGGTCTCGCTGAGCTGCAAGGCATCCGCGGCCAGCAGCAATCTGACTCCACGCTGCACCTTGGACGGACAGCCGCGGGATCGACGCTCATCCCGTTGATGGTGGTCGGGGCATCACGGTGCCCTTAAGCCCCAACCCGTATTCAATATCCGCGTACTTTTGCAGCTTCCTCTTGCGCCAACCACTGCCTGCCGAGATCGGCGGCGGCACCATCATCGGCATCATGGACGAGGCGGATTCCCCGGAAGGAAGCGGGGAGACCGCCGACGCAAGTTGCACTGGCGATTGCGAAGCGGGCAACAGCCCCACCACAGCAGGGCGGCATCGTCAGCTTGCCCATCCAAACTCCAACACCCAGCGCCGCCGTAGGCCGTTGTGCCCGTCCAGCGGCGCGGAACGCGCTGGCAATTCAGCCTCCCACGCTCCCAAAGCCGCCTCACCTTGCGATAGGCCCTTGCCAATGTCGCTGACACCCTGAATCGCCGGAACTTGCGAGGTCTGTGCGAACCAGCTGAGGAGGTTAATGGGAAACCCGGACGAGGCAAATTGGGTTTCCAGAGGTGTTGGCCAGCTGAAGCCAGCCATTGTTACAAGCGCCCCAGAGTCGGCAAGCGACGACAGTGTCGAGGCCGTCGGAGAGGCGGCGGCGGGCACCGCACTGGCCTGAGCAGCCAGCACCGCCGGATTGGTAATCGAAGGCGGCGAAGAGAACTGGGTCAGCGCGGTTGCTTATGCCGAGGCTGCCTGATAGCGATACATCGCCGCCGAACTGTTCACCCACATGTCCTTGGTACCGGGCTTCGGTTTCGGCGATAGCCGCAAGGTTTCTGCCCAATCGGTTAGTCGCCAGCAACTGTGCCAGCCGGATCCTGTTGGCGCTGACTTCTGAAGGACGAACCACCGCTGAGACGGCCGAGCTGAATGCCGCCGCTGCTGCGGCCTATGTCGAGGAGCTCAGCCTTGAACAAAAGCAACCATCCCAGGTTGCGATTGAGAAACACCGCGACGGGCTCGAGGGTGGCTGCGATCCTGGCAACCTGCTGATTTTCAGCCCCGAGAGAGATTGGAATCTAACCAATTCCCTGTACAAGCGCCAGACGCCAGTCCTAGCGTCAAGTACGCATCAAGTACAACCTGCAAACAAAAGAAATACGCATCAAGTACAACCTGCAAACAAAAGAAAGCGGCCCCCGTTGAATCCCGGCGCTGCAACGCCGAGCGGAGGCCGCCCGAACCGATCACCTACCCGTTTGGAAGTAACTGGCTCGATGAGCACCGTACCGGGTCCCGCGCGTCGTCGGGATCTCCTCGACGATATCTGTCCCAGGGGCCAAGAGCTGTACCCGCGGCCATGACCGATCAACAGCAGCCGATCGGCATCGAGTACCCATCCGGCTGGCCGCCAGTCCCACCACCCCGACCTGCCGACCGGCCGCCACCCGACACCGGCACCCCGCGACGGCGCCGGTGGTGGCGCCGACAGGCCATCGTGATTCCGGCTGCCCTGTTGACCGTGGCCGTCATCGCCGCCGCCATTGTCATCACTAGCCAGCGGCACGAGAACTCGAACGGCCCTCAGATCACGCTGCCCACCAGCACTCAGCACCGCGAACCCGCATACGGTCCTCAGATCACGCTGCCATTCACCGGCCTCGACGACCCCGAGGGTGTGGCGGTGGATGCCGCCGGCGACCTCTACGTCGCCGACTACGGCAACCATCGGGTGCTGAAGCTGGCGGCGGGCTCGCCCACCCCGACAGTGCTGCCGTTCCCCGGCCTCAACGGCCCCAACGGGGTGGCGGTGGACACCGCCGGCAACCTCTACGTCACCGACACTCCCAACAATCGGGTGCTGGAGCTGGCGGCGGGCTCGGCCACCCCGACCGTGCTGCCGTTCACCGGCCTCCACAGCCCCCACGGGGTCGCGGTGGACACCGGCGGCAACCTCTACGTCACCGAGAGTTCCCCACCCTATCGGGTGGTGAAGCCGGCGGCGGGCTCGGCCACCCCGACGGTGCTGCCGTTCACCGTCCTCTACTACCCGGACGGGGTGGTGGTGGACGCCGTCGATGACCTCTACGTCGCCGACGCTTTCGGCGATCGGGTGCTGAAGCTGCCGGCCGGCTCGGCCATGCCGACCATGCTGCCGTTCACCGACCTCGGCCAGCCCCGGGGTGTGGCGGTGGATACCGCCGGCGACCTGTACGTCACCGACACTCCCAACAATCGGGTGCTGGAGCTGGCGGCGGGCTCAGCCACCCCGACCGTGCTGCCGTTCACCGGCCTTGACAGCCCCCACGGGGTGGCGGTGGACACCGGCGGCAACCTCTACGTCGCCGACAATGGCAACCATCGGGTAGTGAAGCTGGCGGCGGGGTGATGCGCCGCACAGCGGGCGCGCAAGGCTGCAGGGCCAGTGCGACCGAGGCCACGTTTAGCCTAGGCTAAGGCCGGATGCCGCCCAGCGGATCTTCCGCTGGCGTGCTCGAGCCCGAACGCCTACTTCGACTTCTTCTCAGCCACTGCCGCGCTGAGGCCTTCCTTGAGGTCTTCGCCCGTCAGCTGCTTGAACCGCAGCAGCTGATCCGCGCTGAATTCGCTGTTGTCACTGGCCAGCACCGCGTCGAGGTCTTCGTCGTCCAGTCGGAAACTACGGTGGTCGCGCGCCTTCTCGACCACATTGCGCACGAAGCCGGCATTACCGAGGGTATCGATTCCGCGGATCACGTCTCCGTCCTCGGAAACCGTCTCGTCGAGGTAGAACCGGGTATACGACGGCATCAGCACATCGGCTACCTCGTCAGTGATCACGTCTTCGTTCTCTCGGCCCATCATTTTCGTCAGCGCGACCAGCTCTTGCGGGGTGTAGCTGAAGAACTCGATCACCGTCGAAAACCGCCGTCGCAGACCCTGATTCACCTCGAGCATCTTCTCCATGGCCTTGGCATAACCGGCGCCGAATACCACCAGTTCGTCGCGATGGTTCTCCATGTAGATCAGCAGCGTGTTGATGATTGCGTTGCCGTAGGGGTCGCCTTGGGTGTAGCCCTTCTCGTGCAGCGTGTGCATCTCGTCGAAAAAGACCGCGCCGCCCAGGGCCTGCTCGAACATTTCCTCGGTGTTCTTCTCCGCGTCGGCCATATACCGGCCCAACAGCTTGGTGCGGCTGGTCTCGACCACCAGCGGCTTGCGCAGCACCGTCAAGCCGCACAGCTGCTTGGTGAAGGCGCGCGCCACCGATGTCTTGCCGGTACCGGGCGGCCCCAGCAACAGGGTGTGGCGCGATGTCACCGGAACCGGGAGCCCCATCTTGGCACGCGCCAGGTTCACCTTTGTGGTCGCCTTGATGAGTTTGATTTCCCGCTTGGCTCTTTCCATGCCCAACATCGCGTTGAGCTCGGCGTCCCCTTCGGCCAGGTACTTCGCGGCCGACTCTGCGTGCCGTGCGGCCTCGGTCTGCGCGCGGGTGGGCGCGCTGTCCGGATCCCACGGATCCGTGCGGGCCTCGATCGTTTCGGGGTCGGTCAGAATCAGCCGAAAGTTGGGGTTGTCCAACGCTTCACGGGCCGGGGCGAACTTCGGATCCCGTGAGTACACGCGGCGCAACAGCTCGATGGCCTCCTCCTCGCGACCAACGTGCCGTAAACACATGCCTTGGGTGTACAGGGCGATGTTCGCCGCGCCCGGTACCCGGTCCCCCTCGACGGCTTCGGACCCGCGCCGGTACGCCTCCTCGAAGACCCCTAGCGATGCCAGCGCCGTCGTGGCCATCGCCGCGCCCGCGGCCTTCAGCTCGGGGTGACGCCACGGCGTTCCCTCGGGAAACTGGACGAGCACGTCGGGCCACCGTCCGGTGCGGAAGTACAAAACCCCCCGCACGTAGTTGACCAGCTCGGCGTCGAAAGGATGGCGGGGTTCGACGCCGTCGAGCAGTTTGGCCGCCTCCTCGTAGCGTTTCGCCTCGGCGAGCACGGCGGCGTAAGCGCAGGCCAGTGACTCGACGCTGGTGACCGCAAGTTTCAAAAACAACCCGTCGGAGACTTCGGGACGAAACTGCAGGTCCGTAACCCCGAGGCGCCGGGTCTCCCAACCAAACGTTCTGACCGACGCCCATGCGCCGGCGAGCACCTCGATGCTCTGGTCGCCCGCCAGAACCCGCGCCAACCAGGCATCGCACATTCCCGGATCAAGGGTGGTCGCGGTATTGAACATTTGCGACGCCACCTGCGGGTTGTGGCTCGGTTGTAGTCCGTTGACTGAGATCCCCGATGCCAACAGGCCAGCGACCATTGCATTGCGGGCGTCTTCGGCGGTTGACTGCGCACGGGTCATTGCGCTACGGGCATGCTTTCCTGCACCTGACCGACCGACACCATCAGCTCGTCGTGGTCACGCAACTCCCGGCCCGGCAGGACCAGTAGTGGACGGGTCGTCGGCGCCGGCAGGCTGGCGCGCACCGCGGCCAGCTGGCGGCCGGTCAGCCGGTTAAGTCCCGCCGATATCTCTTTGGGCAGCCGACTGTCGCTGTGGTAACGCACCCAGGCCGACAGCAGCGGGCGACCGGACCGACTGACGAGCCGGATGGTAACCACGGTGGCCCCAACGTCGGGGGTGTCCACCCACAATGCGTCGATGGTCTCAGTGTCGATGTGAGACGGCGTCAGCCAGAAGCTGGTCGCAAAACCGTTGAAATGCTTGAGATAACGCCATCCCGGGCGGCTCCAGGTGGGCTCCAGATCGGCCAGCACAGCGCTGTCGACCTCGGCGAGTTCGTCGGCGGTCAGCGGCCGGGCCGAGCACGGTTGTCCATCGATATCTTGGGCGAGTCGCTCGGTGGCCGCAGCCATTGTCGACGCCAGCGAATCGCGGGCCGCCACCGCGGCAACGTTGCGCTGTGGGTTCATCCGCAGCACCAGCCAGGTGCGGCGGTGATACGAGGCGGGGAGGTCGCTGACCAGGTCCCACTCTTCGGGACCCCAGTCGTCGAGCTTTGACAATTCGGCTGCGTTGCCCCCGCGGCGCACCTTCACCGCGACGATGTCGATGCCTTCGAGGTGAATATCGAACTGGCGCAGCCCCTCGGCAACCGCCTGCACCGCCACCGCGGCCGACGGCGTCGCCCGATGACGAGACCGTCCCGACGGATCGTCCTCGTCGTCCACCGCGATCACCGTGACCAGATGGCCTTTGTGCTCGCGCACTCCAACGGTGTCGCGCCCGAACCGGCGCTGGTGATCGATCGCGGGCGTACACCCCGCAGCCAGCGCCGCGCCCGGATCGGCAGACCAATCCCACAGCCACGCCGCCAACCCGGATGCCAGTGTGAGTCCGTGGTAGGTGACCAGCGACAACACCGTAAGCATCGCTGCGACGCCAACCCCGACCCAGAACGCGACATGGCGATCGCCCTGCCAAGAGTCCGGGGCATGACTGGCCAACACCAAGATCACAATGTCGGCCAAGAACACTGTGGTGACCCTTGGCCACGACAAAGCCAACCCTAAAGTGCGCTGAGCCTTCATTCCTGCTCCGCCTTCTGCTTACGTGTTCGCACCACCATCATGGCAGTACCGAACACCGCGCCGCCTATCAGTAACGCCGCAGTCAACCCGCCGGCGGCCACCCACACCGGCACCATATCGCGGCCGGCACCGGGCTTGGGCAGGTTCAATGGTGCGGACAACTGCTGCGGCGGCTTTGCCGGACCTTCGGGTACATCCCACGTCAGCGCGGCGACCGGGTCGATGATTCCGTAGCCGACCTGGTCATCCACACCGCGAGCCGGCGCCCTGGCCGTGTGGATCAACCGGTTGATAATTTGATACGCCGAGAGCTCAGGATATTTAGCGCGGACCAGTGCGGCCACCCCGGACACGATCGCGGCAGAAAAGCTGGTACCGGCCGGAACCAGCAATGAATTGTCCGGGCCGTCAATCGCGTTGATCAGACCGTCGTCGCGGGGTGAGAGTCCGATGATGTCGGTTCCCGGCGCGGCGATCGAGACCCACGGTCCGGCGACACTCTGCTGGGTCATGGGCGTGCCATTCCCATCCACTGCGCCGACCGTCAGGACATAGTCGCTGAACCAGGAAGGCGTCACGACCGTCGTGACACCGTTCCAGTCGCGGGGATCATTGGGCGACAACGGATCATGCAGCGGGTTCTGCTTGCAATCCTTGGTGCTGCTGTCGCCGGCGGCGGCTACGATGACGACGTTCTTATCCACCGCCGCGTAGCGCACCGCCGCACCCAACACACGCTGGTCGATGATGTTGCGCGCACTCATGCACGTCACGGTGGAGATGTTGATCACCTGCGCGCCCATGTTCGCGGCGTGCACGATCGCCCGCGCCAGCGTCTGGATGTTGTCGATCTTTGCCGAAGTCTGCGGATCTTCGTCACCGGTGTACGGGTCCTTGAGTCCGAATTCCTGACTCGACTGGCGGATCGAGATGATGTCGACATCCGGGGCGATCCCGCTGAAAGCGTCAGGCGGCGCCGCCGCCGGCGATGCAGGGGCGGGCGTCGGTGACGGCGATGCGGACGCCGGCACCGGTGACGGTGCCGGTGACGCTGTTGGGGAAGGTGACGGCGATGGCTTGGGCGTCGGTGCGAGCGGAAGCGGGCCACCCGAGTGGTCGATGGCCATCGTGTGTCCGCCACCGGAGTAGCTGGGTATCGTCACCGTGCCGGCGCCATGGCTGGCCGACGGAGCCCCCGGCGGTCCCGGTGCCACCCCCGGTGCCGGTCCTTCCGACGCAGTGGGGGGCGGCGCAGGAACCATCGTAATCGTCTGCGGCAGCGGTGACAGGGTCACAGTCTGCGGCGGTGGTGCTTTCGGGGGCGGCTCGGTGGTCGGTATCGTGACCGGCTTGCGCGGTGCCGCCGGCGGCGCTGGTGCGCCACTCGCCGGTGCTGCACCGATCATCGACGCCACGATCGTGCCGTGGGCGTCGCAGTCCGACAACCCGTCACCCGACATCACATAGTCGCCACCGGGGATCAGATGCGGGAACCTGGGGTGCGGTGTCACACCGGTGTCGATGACGGCGACCTTTACGCCAGCACCACGGCCGAATTGCCAGGCGTCCTGCATATCCAGCATGTCCATATATTTGGGCTGCAGCCGAAAATCGGTGCCGGGCACAACCCCAACTTCGATGCAGTAAGCATTCTGCTTCATCGGAGCCACCGGTCCGGGCGGGCCGTCCGGCGGAAGCGCTGCCGCATCGACGGTCGGAGGCGCAATTGCATATGCCGGTGGCAATCCAGCAAATGCTCCTCCGGTGAGCAACATCGTGACGACGGCCGCGTGGAACACGCGACCGCGCCACAACCTCCCGTTAGCGGTATCGAATCGCTGCATAGACATTCATCAACCACAATGCCAGCGGGAAAATTGGCATCAGGCAGAGGTATTCAATCCATTCCACGAACTTGCGGAACAACGGACTGTAGATGGTGTTGGGCACCACCGCCGCAGCGGTCATGCCCGCCGCCGGCAGCAAGACCAGGATCCCCACTCCGATCGACATCGACAACAGCGACGACAAATCCAGCACGTAGCGCACCACCACCGCAGCGACGATGAGCACAGCCGTCCCGGCCAAGGTGATCGCTTGCCAGCGGTCGACGTACGAGCGGCCACGCAGCATGAGGAAGCCCGCGCTGAACCCGGCGAGCAGCAGCGGCAGCCACCGTGTATCGGTGTGCGGGTTGCTCAACGAGGTGAGCGAGACGACCATCAGCACGCCGAGCCCCAGCAGCAGACCCGACAGGTACGACCGCGCGCGCTCGGCCTGCAGCAGCACGTCGCGCACCGACTCCGGCCCCTCCAGGACCGGCGGGCCGCCGTCCGAGCGAACCACTGTGGTGGGCAGGTCGGGTCGCGCCTCGAAGACCCACCGGCTGGTGGCCGACGGGAACACCGGGAGCCGGATGCCGGAAAGCCGACGAGACAGGGCCGGTGCGAAGTGGTAGGCCAGCACGCAGAGCAGCACCACGCTGGTGAACAGCGTCACGGCGCTGGTATTCGCCACCATCCGGGACAGGCTCGCTATCGCCGTCACCGACGTGATGGTGATGATCGCGGTGTAAATCGACAGTCGGCGACCGGTGAACCGCAAGGCCAGCATCGCGGCAACGGCGAGCACCCCGAAACCCAACACCGCTTGCGGGGACCCCACCGGGCCGGGCGGCGCTGAGGCCGCGGCAAGCGATAGTGGCACGAGGCCGGCGAGCAGCAGGATGTCGCCAACGCGTCGGTCCTGCCGTGTGTTGGCCCGCATCAGCACCAGCACCGACACCGACAATACGATCACGGCGATCACCGCGGCGTAGACGGCGGGCACCCATGAGCTGTGGTGCCAGCGCCACCAGCCCAGCAGAGCCGACCCGGCTGCTACCCCGATCGCCACCATGGACGCGCCGACCTGAACCGCAACGACCGGGTCGATCGAGGCGAATCGCTTGCTCAGATTCTGCGAAACCGCGGTGGAGATATGCTCGATGACCTGCGAGCGATGCTCGGTGTCCGCGATGAACCGAATCCACAACCGGTCGCCGTCGTAGACGTCTTGCTCGGTCAGCGATTGGGTGGCGCGCAGCGGCGTGCCGTCGACCAGGCACAGCATCCACCTGCCGCGCCCCGTGGCCTCGAGCGGGGCCTCGGCAAGCTCCCTCAGCCGACTGTTCACCACTTTCAGCAGTGGATCGGTCATCACCGAAACCGGAGCGTTGGCATCCAGCAAAACGCCGATCTGGACACCCTCGCCGGCCATGATGCCGACCACTACCGCCCGAGGCGACGAGACGCCCTCAACGTCAGTCTGTGGCGCGTCAGCTACCGCGGTCATCGTCCTGCACCCCCTACCCTGGTGTATCTGTTAACCCCTGTCGCTAACCGCGCGGGGGGCTCCGCTGCGGTACCTACCGAGGGCCGCCGGCCCCCCGGGAGGTGCAGCTCGACCAATTCCGGATTCATTCGCCTCGCCTCGCGATTAGTAGTTGTGGTATTGCCTTCAGGCTTTGAAGGTTGATTCTAGAGGAGTTTGCCGCGTTCGCATCTTGACCGCAGAATTTGTTTAAACGGATTACTGCGCTTTGCATTTCGCACCCTGCGTCAGACCCGGCTGTGATTTTTCCACTCGCCGTAAGGCAGTGTGTCCAATACGGTTTTCACGCCCACCTGTATCAGTTGCGGCGTCGCGGGACAGATGGCCAGCCATGCCTCCCCGGAACCTGCTGTTCGTGCCTGTTGGTAAAGCGCGATGCGGCCACCCGAGCCGTCCTTCAACGACAGTACCGAGGCGCTCGGGCCCTTGGCGTCGTCACGGTACTGGCGCGCATACACCGCGACCTCGGCCGCGGGGTCTGACAGCGCTTGGCCCAGCGCGGCCACCGTTGCAGCGCTGATGCCCATTCGGCGTAGGTCTCCGCCGGAGAACACGTTAAAGCCGGAATCCTGCCACGATTTCGTTGCCTCGAGCATCTCCTCTAGGGGCACGTTGACCGCGTTGATGGCCGCGGGTTCGGCGTGGTGAATCGATTCCAGGCCATCCATCACCAATGCGGCGATCGAGGCGCTGTCCGCGACGGCGACATCGTCGACCGTGATGTCGTTGCCAACCCGGACCGCCGACACCCAGTGGTTGGCGCGACGCGCCAACACCACGCGGAACTCGTTGTCGGGGATATCGCGCGAACCCGGCGCCTGGTTCTCGTCTTCGACCACGCCGTAGAGCAACTTGCCCCGCGACAACAAGGCGACGACCTCAATGTCGGGGGCGGCGAGCACCCGCATCCGGGCGGCCACCTGCTCATTGACCTGGTCGCCGACGACAATCCCCTGCTCGCGCATGATTGCCATCCCGGGATGTTCGTTCAGCCAGTCGTTGGAGTCAGTAGATACGAATGGCCGGCACCGTAGCTCGGGGGCGACGTGTCGGATGTCCAGGAGTGCCTGGAGCATCCAGAATCCGTCGACGTTGACGGTGATGTCGGTGCGGGTGCTCTGCTGATCCATTAGTACCTCTAAGGTCGACGGGCTCGGACACTGCAGGACGCGGCAGCACACCGATGGGAGGTGTGCTGCCGCGCCTGAGGTGTGGTGTTAGGCCCAGCTAGAGCCGACGGCGCTGTCCGTGCTGGCCATGTTGCTGCCAGCCGATTGCACCTTCTGCCCGTGCGCGTTGGCCTGCTCGTAAATCACCTGGAAGTTACGACCCAACTGGGTGATGAACTCCTGGCAGGCAACCGAACCGGCACCGCCCCAGAAGTCACCGGCAGCAAGCACATCGCGAACGATGGCCTGGTGCTCGGCTTCCAATGATGCGGCCTGGGCCCGGATCAGAGCGCCATGGGCGTCGACGTCGCCGAACTGGTAATTGATGGTCATATCAGTGTTCTCCTAACGATTGAAAGGTTACGCAGCCTCGGCTTTTCGCGCTAGCTGCTGAGGATCGACTGGGACGCCTGCTCTTGCTGTTCGTAGTTGTTGGCGTCACGGATCAGGCCGTCGCGCACGCCGTGGAGCATGTTGACGATGTTGCGGAAGGCCTGGTTCATCTGACCCATGGTGTCGTAGGAGGTTGCCTCGGCCATACCACTCCAGCCCGAGCCGGAGATGTTCTGCGAGGACGCCCACATCCGGCGAGCCTCGTCCTCGACCGTCTGGGCGTGGGTCTCAAAGCGACCTGCCATGGCCCGCATCGCGTGCGGGTCGGTCATAAAGCGTGCCATGTCGCATTTCTCCTTAGTTGCTTAATTGCTTGGATTAATTGCTTGGATTGTTTCTGTGCTTGAACGCGATGGCCAGACGGTTACGCAGATACGCACCCGCCGAACCGAGAACTCGGGACGAATCCCCCTTCCTTCAGTCGCCGGTCGCCACCGGGCGTTCTAACACGGTGAGCAGATGTCGAACCCTAACCGCGGTGTTCGAGTTGACGAACTACTCCTACCGTCCCGGGCGCTTTCGTGGCCCTGCAGTCGATCCCCGAGATCACCGACTGCCGGGGGGTTGCCGTGGAGCCCATGTTTGTGGCAATCGGTGGCAACCCTTGCCTCGCCGGCCGGTCAGCCGGCGGCGGCTGCGTTGGCGGCCTCGGCGGCCGCGTAAGAACCGGAACTGGTGGCCAGGGTGCTCACGAACATCTCGTGAATCGCCGTGGCCTGTGCGCTAACTGCCTGGTACATCTGTGCGTGGGCGGCGAACTGAGCCGCGGTCAGTGCCGACACCTCATCGGCGGCGGCGGGCACCACCCCAGTCGTGGGGGCCGCCGCGGCCGCGTTCTGGGCGGCCATGGTCGATCCGATACCCTGCAGACTCCCCGCGGCCGCGGCCAGTGCCTCCGGCTGCGTCGTCACGAACGACATGCTGCCTCCTCCTCATACTCCCCAGCATCGCTCTCTGGGACGAGAGTAGATGACTGTCCCGCCCTCGGCGGTTCTCGGTGGCGCCCGTTCACAACTGTTCACCAGACGGCACGGCGATTTCACCTCGGGTAACGCCACAGTAACAGCGTCCGACCCGGTTTTGGTGCGCTTCCAACTAAGAGTTCTCGGCGAGTGAGCGAATTGCCACTGGCGGTCCTCAAAACCCGGCTGACCAGCACGTTTCTCGATGGCTGTGGTCGTGGCGTTTCGATAAAAAATCCGGCTGCCCACTAACTTGGGCGGGACGGCCGGCACTGGCCGCAACGCCACCGGCGCCGCGCCCGCGCCCGCATCCGCCGGCGGCATGCCGCCGAGCGGGTTTCCGGCCCCTGTTCCCGCCCCCGTGCGGCGCTGATGGGTGCTGATCGGTATCGGTGCAGCGGCGTGTGCCGCTTGGAAGCGACCCGCTGCGGACGGCCGGAACCGCCGGCTTGCCGATCACGGCGGCATTGCCCCGGCCGCGCCGACATCGACCCCACCGCCACCTCCGCCGATCAATCCCACGCTCTTCCCCGGCTACGCGATCGAGCCCGATCGCGGCCATTCCGATACGGAACTGCCGAGGGCTTATACGCCGTGCACAACGCCTCGATTTTCCTGCGGAATGTGCTCGTGGCGAACAACGCCTGCCTGCGGACCACACCGTCACGGCCGCAATGCCACCGGACCCGGCTCGGCGACCAAGGTGTATCGTCAAGCCGCTTGACAA
The DNA here is from genome assembly GCA_963814505.1 of uncultured Actinomycetota bacterium. Classification (GTDB taxonomy): domain Bacteria; phylum Actinomycetota; class Actinomycetes; order Mycobacteriales; family Mycobacteriaceae; genus Mycobacterium. Next base: position 104,442 of record CAWFDM010000021.1, on the reverse strand, counting down.
TGCTTGTGACACAACAGATATGGGTTGCCTCGGCGGCGGAATGCAGTGGCCCCGGCACGTTTCGCAAGTCCTTGCACAGCTTGTGGAAACCGCTCGGCGGCCAGCGTGTTACGGCGCGACCGCGCACCACACGCAGTAGGGGATGCCGTTTGATCTCCACAACAGCCTCATCGAGATCGATTGGTTTGAAAATGCCTCCCGTTGTTGAGTATTCAAGGCTTCTAACGCCCTGATCGGATGCGGCTCAGAAAGTGCCTTCGCTGTTCACATCCCGATCAGCCCATCGCCCCACCCACGGATCGAGGCCGGAGTGCACGCAACCTTCCGGCGAGGCCCGCATCATCCGCAGAACGGCCTCGATTTCCTTCTGCTGGCGACCCGTGCCCATGACCAACGCCGAGGGTTTATCCGCGGCCGGATTTTTATCCGGCGCGGCGATATTTCCGCCGCAAACTGACCGCGGAACCGGCGCGCCGCCCCCTGCGCGCCAACCGTGGTTGGACGGCCCCGTCGAGCTATTCCCGCAGGTAATAGCCGTGCGTGCGAGATAGCAATGGCCGCGGGTCGCGTGTTGCATCGGCGCCTGGACGCCCGATGAATGGTGGTGACGGCCTGGCGGGTGGCCACATCGCAAGGCGGCGATGTGGGATCACGGCGATCTAGCCTCACTAACAACTTCGAAGAAAGTCGCTGAGCGAAAACTACCTGTGGGGAAACACATGTCGTTCGAATCCGGTGGTTCGTAGGTGTTCGATTTCGGGGTGTTGCCGCCTGAAATTAATTCGGGCCGGATGTATGCCGGCCCGGGCTCGGGGCCGATGACGGCTGCCGCTTCGGCCTGGGATGGATTGGCGGCCGAATTGGGTACGACCGCATCGGGTTACAGTTCGGTGATTGACGATCTGATCAGCTCGCCGTGGCTGGGTCCGACGTCGCGGACGATGACGGCCGCGGTGGCACCGTACGTGAGTTGGATCAGTGCGGCGACCGCCCAGGCCGAAGAGACCGCCAGCCAGGCCCGCGCGGCCGCGGCCGCCTATGAGACCGCGTTCACGCTCACGGTGCCCCCGCCGGTGATCGCCGCCAACCGGGTGTTGTTGATGACGTTGATCGCGACCAACTTTTTCGGGCAGAACACCCCGGCGATCACGGCGACCGAAGCCCAGTACATGGAGATGTGGGCCCAGGACACCGCCGCCATGTACGGCTATGCCGGCGCCTCGGCGATCGCCACCCAGTTGACCCAGTTCGCCGATCCGCCCAATACCACCACCCCGAGCGCCGCCGGTGACCAGTCGGCCGCGGTTGCCCAGGCCACCGCCACGCCGGCGGGGAGTTCCGCGCAGACCATCGCGGCCACCATCCCCCAGCTGCTGTCCAGCGCCGCGGCGCCTCAGGCGGCGCAGGCAGTCTCGACGTCGGCGGCTTCGACATCGCTGCCGTGGCCGTTGTCGTTGATATACAACACAGTCAACGATTTCCTAACAATGGGGCTGCCCACCCCGACCAACAACTGGCTCGGGCTCAACTCCAGCGTGTACACCGTAGTCCTGAAACAATTCACCGGCCTGGCGTATTTTTCGAACGGTATGGCCAGCTTTGGCATGAGCATCGGCCAGCAGCTCTTCAACGGCCCCCTGGGAACCACTGCCGGCTCGGACGGTGCCTTCATCCCGTCACCACAATACGCCGCCTTGGGCGCCGGCGGTTGGACTTTTGCGCACCCGTCGGCGGGCTTCGCGTCGGCAAGCCTGTCGTCGAGCATCAAAGTCGGCGGGCTGTCGGTCCCGGCGAGTTGGGCCAACGGCGCGCCCGGCGCTGCGGAGCAGGCCGCCACGAAGGTGGTGGGCACCAACATGGTCGGCTCGCCCGGCGCGGCGCCGGGCCCAATGAACGCCGCGCTGGGCGGAGCCCCGATGGGAGCGCGCGGCGCGCAACGCGCGGGCTACACGGGCGTCCGGTATGGAGTCCAGTACAGCGTGCTCACCCGTCCACCGTCAGCAGGATAAGCAGCGTTATCAGCAACCAGGTTCCGAAGGCCGTTGAGCCGGAAGGTTATTGAGGAGGAGATCACATGTCGTTTGTGACCACGCAACCAGAGGCACTGGCGGCAGCGGCCGGCACGTTGCAGGGGATCGGCTCGGCGATGAGCGCCCAGAATGCCGCGGCCGCCGCGCCCACGACCGGTGTGGTGCCGGCGGCCGCCGATGAGGTTTCGGCGTTGACCGCGGCGCAGTTCGCCGCGCATGCCCAGATGTATCAGGCGGTCAGCGCTCAAGCGACGGCCATTCACGAGGCGTTCGTCAACACCTTGGGCATCAGCTCGGGGTCGTATGCGGCGGCCGAGGCGGCCAACGCGGCCGCTGCTGGTTAAGGAGTCAGGGCATGGGAATCGATTTTGGCGCAATGCCGCCCGAGGTCACCTCGAAGATGATGTACTCCGGCCCGGGGTCATCATCGCTGCAGGCCGCGGCCTCGGCGTGGAGCGCGCTGGCCGCCGAGCTTGCCTCGACAGCGCAGGGCTACGACAAGGTAGTCACCCAGCTGGCCGGCGAGGAATGGCTGGGGGTGTCCTCGGCGTCGATGGCCGCGGCCGTGCAACCGTATGTGGCCTGGCTGACGTCGACGGCCGGCCAGGCCGAGCAGGCCGCTGCGCAGGCCCAATCGGCCGCGGCGGCCTTTGAGGCCGCGTTTGCCGGGGTGGTGGCCCCACCGTTGATCGCGGCCAATCGCGCCGAGCTGACCCAGGCGTTGCAGACCAACATCTTCGGCCTGAACAACGGGATCATCGCGCAATTGGAATCGCAATACGCCGAGTTTTGGGCCCAAGACGCCGCGACCATGTACAGCTATGCCGCGTCCTCGGCGACGGCCTCGCAGGTGACGCCGTTTACCGACGCTCCGACGATCGCCAACCCGGCGGCGTCGTCGCTGCAGTCCGCGGCCACCGCCGCGACCAGCAGCACCCCGGCCTCCTCGATCCAATCCGCGCTGACCAGCATCACCACCCGGCTGCAAACCATCTCGAACCCGTTTGTTGGCAGCAACGCCACGTGGAATTCGGCGGTGCAGGAGATCTGGTTCCTGTTGACCGGGCAGACCGTCGTGCCGACCAACTTGGGGACGATGTTCAACGGCATCAGCCCCTTCACAAGCGTCTTCTATAACACCGAGGGAATGCCGTACTTCAGCGTCGGCATGAGCAACTTCGGCACCCAGATCGCCAAGTCGACGGGGCTTCTCGGTGGCGCGGCACCGGCGGCCGCAGCCGCGGCCCCGAAGGTCACCATGCCCGCACTCGGTGCCGGCGCCGGTGGCGTCGGCGGCCAGGTGGCGGCCGGATTGGGTAACGGCACCCACGTCGGGCACCTGGCGGTTCCGTCCTCGTGGCCTGGAGCATCGACCGCGGCGCCCGCGGCGCGTCCCGCTGCGAAGTTCATCAGTGAGCCCATGGCCGCTGGCAATTCCGGGCCCGGAAACCTGGTGGGCGGCGTGCCCTCGGGCATGGGCGGTGCCGGGCGTGGCGCAGGCGCCGCTCCCCGATACGGGTTCAAACCCATCGTCATGGCCCGCCCAATGCCGGCCGGGTAACCAGACATTCCACACCGCACGGCCGGCTCGCCTGCTTTTCGGACCAGCCCGCCGCGCGTTGCCCTTCACGATCGAGAAGCAGATAGCGCGGCGGACCCTGGGCTTTAGACCTGGGGGTGAGCGCGTCAAGTTCGTGCTGTGGTGGGGTGCCATGATCGACCGCAAAACCAGCGAACACGTCAATATGCTCTTCGCTGTCCGCGGCCAGCCGGTTGCCCGCAGCTACATCAACCACACGATCATCCCCGCACTGTGCGCCAAGGCCGGCGTTCCCGCCAGCGATGCGCGGGGCCGGATCACCAGCCACCGTGCCCGCGCCACCATTGCCAGCCAGCTCTACAACGCCAAGGAACCAATGACATTGTTCGAGCTGCAGGCCTGGCTCGGCCATCGCACACCGAACACCACCCAGCACTACGCGAAGATCACCCCGAAAACCCTGTCCAAGGCATACACCGAGGCCGGCTACTTCGCCCGCAACGTGCGCACCATCGAGGTGCTCCTCGACCGCGACGCCGTCGCCTCCGGCACCGCCGCCACCGGCCAGCCGTGGCAGCACTACGACCTCGGACACGGCTTGTGCAGCTACACATTCTTCGAACACTGCCAACACCGAATGGCCTGCGCCCGTTGCGATTTCTACACCCCAAAAGGGTCCACCCAAGCCCAACTGCTCGAAGCCAAGGACAACCTGCAGCGTATGCTCGCCGAGATCCCGCTCACCGACGACGAGCAGGCCGCCGTCAACGACGACCGTGAAGCCCTGGCCAAACTCCTCAACCGGCTCACCGACACCCCCACCCCAGCCGGCCCGACACCACGCCAGATCGGCAGCCCACCCACCGCCACCCTCCTGCCGATCATCAGCGTCCGACACGGAAAATCGGAGTGAAACTTGACAAATCAGATTCCACAGAATGACGAGGTAGCGGTGGGTGCCCTCGATCCGGGTGATCAGATTCCGGGTTTTCAGTCGGCGCAGGTCGTAGGTCATCTGCCCGGCGGTGACGGTGGCGGGGGTCAGTCCGCGCAGCTCGGCGGTGTATATGCGCAGGTCTTTGTTGGTGAAGCCGTTCGGGTGGCAGCGGAACACGAGCAGTGCGGAGAGCAGTGCGTGGGTGCGTTGCTCGGCGAACCGCAGCCCGGGGATGCGGGTGCCGGTGGCGGTGGTGAGGCTGGTGGTGATCGCGGCCAGGGCGTCGGTTCCGGTGATCGGGTCGTGGCTGAGTTGTTGGACGCGCAGCAGGCGCCGGTTGGCTGTGTAGCCGATCTCCCGCAGTGCGGGCAGATTGGTCAGTCGTTTCCCGATCGCGAAATCGCGGGTGTCGTTGATGGTGGTCTCGGTCCGTAGGGCTTTTCCTTCCTTGTGGTACTGCTTGATCGTGGTGTGCTTGTAGTCGACGTGCAGGCTCGGAGTGACCCCGGAGGTGATTACCCGGGTCCGGAACCGTCCCGGTGTTCGGCGGGGTCCACGCCGCCGCAGCTGCCGGTCGAAGATCAGACTCACCTTATCGCGGCGGCCGATGTCGAGGTTGTCGCGGATGACCTGCTCGAAGAACACCCGACCCGAAACCGGTTTGTCGAGCATCTGGGTCAGCGAGAACTCGGCCTGCAGAACCGACAGCTCGTAGCGGTAGCCGGCGGCCCGATCGGCGGCAGTGAACGGGTGCGGCAGAATGGCCAGCCACTTACGCAGCAACCCGTCGATCTGTGCGGGCCCGAGGCTGTCGCAGATCGCCTGCACCGCCGCCACGTCGTCGACGGTGGCGAACCCATTGTCCAGGGCGGTGAACCCGATCCCCGCTTTGGCTGCCAGCCGTTTGGCCCGCTCGTTGCCGTTGAGGCACAGCTTGGCGTTGTAGGGGAAGTACGAACAGAACTTCAGGAAGAACGGGCCGAAGTCGGCGTCGAGGCAGTAGAAGTAGAACTGGTTAACCAGCCCGGTGGTCTTGACGATCCACGGATACGAGTCACCGTTGGCGTCGTGGCGTTTCTCGGTGCGGAACAGGGCTGTTTTCTCCTGTGCCCGCCCGATGAACACCACACCCTCGTCGGCGGTGAAGTGTTCGAGCTGTTCATGGAGCACATCGTCTTTGCGTTGCCCCTTGGCGAAGTCGACCCAGGGCACCCGGTTGACCTTGGCGAAACGGTGCACCGCCGCACTGAACGCGTCGGTGATCTTGGCTAGCGGTGCGGTCGAGGCGATCGGCAACCCCAACTGCCGCTGGATGTAACCGATCAGCCCAGCCGCGAACTGCAGGTGCGGGACATAGACGTTGCAATACATCCGGTCGATGCACTCGATCTCGAACTGCACATGCTCGGTGAGGACATCACCGACAGATCGCGCTACGGTCATGATGGGCTCCGATCGGACGGGCGGCCAGCAGGCCAACTAGCCACACATGTGGTTCATACACCGGACCGGTCCGCCGGTCACGGTCTCCAACCGACCGGAGCCCCCAAAACTCACCGGCAGCCGAAGACACGCCTCGTCGGGCTGGGGCGAAGCCCCGTTAGATATGTGCTAGCTGTCTAATGTTGTCGGGTGTGGGTGTTAGGTTGCGGACGAACGCGAATATCGCGTTTCGGTGCGCGTATCAGGTGGTGTGGTGCCCCAAGTACCGCCGGAAGGTGATCGGCGGCCCGATGGAGCAGCGGCTAAAAGAGATCATCGCCGAGGTGATCAGCGAGAAGGGGGCGTGGTTGATCGAGCTAGAGACCATGGCTGACCAGGTGCACCTGCTGGTGGAGGTTGATCCGCAGTTCGGGGTGCACAAGCTGGTGAAGGCCATCAAAGCCCGCTCGTCGCGTCTGCTGGTCGAGGATCCGAGCACCCCGGGCCCGCTACCTGCCCAACGGTGCGGCGGCCAAGTCGGGTTTGAATCAAGCCATCTTGTCCAAAGGGTGGTATCGCTTTGAAACTGCGTTGAATTCGGTGTCTCGCTATACCGGGACCAAGTTGGTGAAGGTTCCGGCAGCGTTCACCTCGCAACGCTGCTCGGGGTGTGGGCATGTGGACCCGAAATCCCGCGAAAGCCAAGCGGTTTTCCGGTGCACTGCATGCTTACGTCCGCCCGTTCACGCGGACGTGAACGCAGCCAGTGTGATCCGGTCGAGACGTTCCCGGCCAGTGCCAGATCACACCGGACCACGCTCGCGGAAGAACACCCTCCACCTGCTCGACACACACCACCGACACCGATGGAACCTGCCGGCACACGGAGCGGTCCCAGGCATCACAGGTGCCCTGGGTCAACCCGCCCACCACAGGCGAGTTGAGAAGCAAACCAACGAAATACCAACGGATCGTTAACTGTTGATCGGTATCGGTTGCAGCCTGGACGCCGCGTGATATGTTGGCGACCGGCCGGCGGGCGGCCGGAACCGAAGGCGGCGATGCGGGATCGCGGCGATCTAGCCTCGTTAGCAACTTCGAAGAAAGTCGCTGAGCGAAAACTACCTGTGGGGAAACACATGTCGTTCGAATCCGGTGGTTCGTAGGTGTTCGATTTCGGGGTGTTGCCGCCTGAAATTAATTCGGGCCGGATGTATGCCGGCCCGGGCTCGGGGCCGATGACGGCTGCCGCTTCGGCCTGGGATGGATTGGCGGCCGAATTGGGTACGACCGCGTCGGGTTACAGTTCGGTGATTGACGATCTGATCAGCTCGCCGTGGCTGGGTCCGACGTCGCGGACGATGACGGCCGCGGTGGCACCGTACGTGAGTTGGATCAGTGCGGCGACCGCCCAGGCCGAAGAGACCGCCAGCCAGGCCCGCGCGGCCGCGGCCGCCTATGAGACCGCGTTCACGCTCACGGTGCCCCCGCCGGTGATCGCCGCCAACCGGGTGTTGTTGATGACGTTGGTCGCGACCAACTTTTTCGGGCAGAACACCCCGGCGATCGCGGCGACCGAAGCCCAGTACATGGAGATGTGGGCCCAGGACGCCGCCGCCATGTACGGCTATGCCGGCGCCTCGGCGATCGCCACCCAGTTGACCCAGTTCGCCGATCCGCCCAATACCACCACCCCGAGCGCCGCCGGTGACCAGTCGGCCGCGGTTGCCCAGGCCACCGCCACGCCGGCGGGGAGTTCCGCGCAGACCATCGCGGCCACCATCCCCCAGCTGCTGTCCAGCGCCGCGGCGCCTCAGGCGGCGCAGGCAGTCTCGACGTCGGCGGCTTCGACATCGCTGCCGTGGCCGTTGTCGTTGATATACGACACAGTCAGCGATTTCCTAACAATGGGGCTGCCCACCCCGACCAACAACTGGATCGGGTTGAGCCCCACTTGGTATACCGCGATCTTGAAGAATACCCTGCAGGCCTATTTCGGGTTGGGTGTAGGAAACTTTGGTTTTGGCATTGGCCAGCAGCTCTTCAACGGCCCGCTGGGAACCACTGCCGGCGCGGGCGGTGCCTTCATCCCGTCACCAGAATTCGCCGGCTTGGGGGCCGGCGGTTGGACTTTTGCGCACCCGTCGGCGGGCTTCGCGTCGGCAAGCCTGTCGTCGAGCATCAAAGTCGGCGGGCTGTCGGTCCCGGCGAGTTGGGCCAACGGCGCGCCCGGCGCTGCGGAACAGGCCGCCACGAAGGTGGTGGGCACCAACATGGTCGGCTCGCCCGGCGCGGCGCCGGGCCCAATGAACGCCGCGCTGGGCGGAGCCCCGGTGGGAGCGCGCGGCGCGCAACGCGCGGGCTACACGGGCGTCCGTTATGGAGTCCGCTACAGCGTGCTCACCCGTCCACCGTCAGCAGGATAAGCAGCGTTATCAGCAACCAGGTCCCGAAGGCCGTTGAGCCGGAAGGTTATTGAGGAGGAGATCACATGTCGTTTGTGACCACGCAACCAGAGGCACTGGCGGCAGCGGCCGGCACGTTGCAGGGGATCGGCTCGGCGATGAGCGCCCAGAATGCCGCGGCCGCCGCGCCCACGACCGGTGTGGTGCCGGCGGCCGCCGATGAGGTTTCGGCGTTGACCGCGGCGCAGTTCGCCGCGCATGCCCAGATGTATCAGGCGGTCAGCGCTCAAGCGACGGCCATTCACGAGGCGTTCGTCAACACCTTGGGCATCAGCTCGGGGTCGTATGCGGCGGCCGAGGCGGCCAACGCGGCCGCTGCTGGTTAAGGAGTCAGGGCATGGGAATCGATTTTGGCGCAATGCCGCCCGAGGTCACCTCGAAGATGATGTACTCCGGCCCGGGGTCATCATCGCTGCAGGCCGCGGCCTCGGCGTGGAGCGCGCTGGCCGCCGAGCTTGCCTCGACAGCGCAGGGCTACGACAAGGTAGTCACCCAGCTGGCCGGCGAGGAATGGCTGGGGGTGTCCTCGGCGTCGATGGCCGCGGCCGTGCAACCGTATGTGGCCTGGCTGACGTCGACGGCCGGCCAGGCCGAGCAGGCCGCTGCGCAGGCCCAATCGGCCGCGGCGGCCTTTGAGGCCGCGTTTGCCGGGGTGGTGGCCCCACCGTTGATCGCGGCCAATCGCGCCGAGCTGACCCAGGCGTTGCAGACCAACATCTTCGGCCTGAACAACGGGATCATCGCGCAATTGGAATCGCAATACGCCGAGTTTTGGGCCCAAGACGCCGCGACCATGTACAGCTATGCCGCGTCCTCGGCGACGGCCTCGCAGGTGACGCCGTTTACCGACGCTCCGACGATCGCCAACCCGGCGGCGTCGTCGCTGCAGTCCGCGGCCACCGCCGCGACCAGCAGCACCCCGGCCTCCTCGATCCAATCCGCGCTGACCAGCATCACCACCCGGCTGCAAAGCATCTCGAACCCGTTAGCTGGTAGCAACGCCTCGCTCAATTCGGGGCTGCAGGAGATCTGGTTCCTGTTGACCGGGCAGACCGTCTTGCCCACCAACCTTGGGACCCTTATCAACGGCTACAACCCCTACTCGGTTTTCTTCTATAACACCGAGGGTCTGCCGTACTTCAGCGTTGGTATGGGCAACTTCGGTGTCCAGGTCGCCAAGTCGACGGGGCTTCTCGGTGGCGCGGCACCGGCGGCCGCCGCGGCGGCCCCGAAAATCACCATGCCCGCACTCGGTGCCGGCGCCGGTGGCATCGGCGGCCAGGTGGCGGCCGGATTGGGTAACGGGGCCCACGTCGGGCACCTGGCGGTTCCCGCCTCGTGGCCTGGAGCATCGACCGCGGCGCCCGCGGTGCGCCCCGCCGCGCAGTTCATCAGTGAGCCCATCGCCGCGGGCAATTCCGGGCCCGGAAACCTGGTGGGCGGCGTGCCCGCGGGCATGGGCGGTGCCGGGCGCGGCGCAGGCGCCGCTCCCCGATACGGGTTCAAACCCACCGTCATGGCCCGCCCAATGCCGGCCGGGTAACCAGACATTCCACACCGCACGGCCGGCTTGCCTGCTTTCGGGCCAGCCCGCCGCGCGTTGCCCTTCGCGATTACGTTGTCCGTCCACAGTCGGCGATAAAGTTTTTGTCGAGACCGGAACCTGCGGAAATCGGAGTGACGAAATGCGTGTGTTGTTGTCGACATACGACTCGCGCGGGGGCGTAGAACCGCTGGTTGGGCTCGCGGTGCAGTTGCGGGCGGCCGGGGCGGAAGTGCGGGTGTGCGCCCCGCCGGATGAGGAATTCGCAGAGCGGCTGGCTGGTTTCGGCGTGCCGCTGGTGCCATTCGGCGAGTCGGTGCGCGCGATGATGACCGCGGCGACTCCCCCGTCGGAGGCGGACCTGCGCCGGCACGTAGACGATACGATCGCCGCGCAGTTCGGCACTGTCGCCGCTACGGCCGAGGGATGTGATGCGCTGGTGGCGACCGGCCTGGTGTGGACCGCGGCGGGCGCGCGGTCGGTGACCGAGAAACTGGGCATCCACTACGTTTACGCGAGCTACCACCCGACCCATCTGCCGTCGCCGCACCACCCGCCGCCGTCGTATTGGGGCTTACCGTTCCAAATGTTCAGGCCCGACAACCGGCTGCTGTGGGGCCTGGACGCGCAGAACGCGAATGCGCTGTTAGGTCCAACGCTCAACAGCCACCGGGCGTCGATCGGTCTGCAACCCGTGGACAAAGTCCGTGACTATGCCGTCACCGACCGCCCGTGGCTGGCGGCGGATCCCGCCCTGGGCCCGTGGCAGGAGCCGGCGGATCTCGACGTCGTCCAAACCGGCGCGTGGCTGCTGCAGGACGAACGCCCACTGCCGGCCGAGTTGGTGGCGTTCCTGGATGCTGGCACACCGCCGGTGTATGTGGGCTTCGGCAGCATGCCCGTGCGCGGCTCGAAGGACATCGTCCGGATGGCCATCGAGGCTATCCGGGCGCAGGGCCGCCGCGCGCTGCTCTCCCACGGCTGGGCCAACTTGGCCTTGATCGACGACCGGGACGACTGCTTTGCGGTTGGCGAGGTCAACCAACAGGCGCTTTTCGGCCGGGTGGCCGCCGTCGTGCACCACGGCGGCGCGGGCACGACCACGACGGCTGCGCGGGCCGGCGCCCCTCAGGTGGTGATACCCCAGGGTAAGGACCAACTGTATTGGGCCGGCCGGGTGGCCGAGTTGGGTATCGGCACCGCATACGACGGTCGGTCCGCGTCCACCGAGTCCCTATCGGCCGCGCTCAAGCTGACCCTGACTCCCGAGACCCGAGACCGAGTGAGCGCCGTGGCCGGAACGATCCGCACCGACGGGGCCATGGTGGCCGCGACGCTGCTGATAGACACGATCAGCCAAGAAAGGCCGCCGGCGTCCGCGTGACGCACGGGTACTGGGTCCGGACTCGGACAGCGCCGCGATAACTTCGGGGAACAGGGTTATGAACTCAATCGAATTGATTTCCGCGTGAAATAAAGGGTTGACTCCGGCCGGCTCCGGCTGGCAGTGAGCAGGAAAAAACCTCGAAATAGCTCGCCGCCTCGTCATGTCTGCGGCTCAACACATATCAGCGTGCGATATGACCCGGACCGGTGTTGTTCTTTCTCGTTCACTGATCTGGCCTGTCCTGGCCTGCAGTTGCAACAATCGCGGTAACCGTGAATATTGGCCTTAGGAAGCATTAGGAATCTTAGGAATCAGAAGCCGTCAATGTTGGCGGCTCAATTCGGCGTTAACAAATAATCACACTTCAGGGAGCACCCAAAATGGTTACCCGCCTGATAGTGGCTGTGGCGGTCGCGTTGATCGGCCCGCTGGGGGCGGTCTCGACCGCTCATGCCGACACAACCGACAACAACTTCCTCGCAATGCTGAGGTCGGAGGGCATCACCGACCACGTATCGCCCCAGCACGCGATCGAGGCCGCTCATAGTGTCTGCCAGAAACTTGACGAGGGAGAGAGCCCTAACGCGGTGGCGAATGATGTGCTGAACAACAGCGCCATGCCCGCCTACCATTGCGGCTACTTCGTCGGCGCGGCCATCAAGGCGTACTGCCCGCAGTACACGCCCGAGGAACAGAACTCTGGCACCGGCACCTGACGCCATACGCCGCGCTCGCAAGACGCACGGACGGGAGGCCCACGGATCTCGGCTGTGCCCGCCACGCGCATCCCGGGCCCAGATACTGGCCAGCTAGCCGTAAGAAAACCCGAAGGCACGCCGGCCGCACGGGGTGCGGCAGACGCGCCTTTCGATGTGCGGGTGTGTGGTTACCCAGCGGGCATCGGACGGGGCATTACGGTCGGCTTGAACCCATATCGGGGAGCGGTGCCGGACCCGCGCCCAGCAGCGCCCATGCCGGCGGGAATGCCACCCACCAGGCTTCCGGGCCCGGAGTCGGCTGCGGTGATGGGCTCACTGACCGCCTGCACCGCGACACGCACCGCCGGTGGCGCCGTCGTTGCTCCCGGCCACGAGGCCGGAACCGCCAAGTGCCCGACGTGGGCCCCGTTACCCAATCCGGCCGCGATCTGGCCGCCGAGGCCGCCGACGCCGCCCAAGCCGGCACCCAGCGAGGGCATGGTGATTTTCGGGGCCGCCGCGGCGGCCGCCGGTGCCGCGCCACCGAGAAGCCCCGTCGACTTGGCGACCTGGACAGCCATGTTGCTCATACCAACGCTGAAGTACGGCAGACCCTCGGTGTTATAGAAGAAGTTCGAGTACGGGCTGTAGCCGTTTATTAAGCTCCCCATATTGGTGGGCACGACGGTCTGCCCGGTCAACAGGAACCAGATCTCCTGCAGCGCCGTATTGAGCGAGGCGCCCTTGCCGATGAACGGGTTCGAGAGGCTTTGCAGCCGGGTGGTGATGGCGGTCACCACCTGTTGGATCGAGGGCGGCAGCGAGCTGGCGGTCGCCGTGGATTGTAGCGACGACGCCGCCGGGTTGGCGATCGTCGGTGCGGTGGTAAACGGCGTCACCTGCGAGGCCGTCGACGACGACGCGGCATAGTTGAACATCGTCCCGGAGTTTTGGGCCCACATCTCGCCGTATTGGGCTTCCAGCTGCGCGATGATCCCGTTGTTCAGGCCGAAGATGTTGGTCTGCAACGCCTGGGTCAGCTCGGCACGGTTGGCCGCGATCATCGGCGGGGGGGCCACCCCGGCGAATGCGGCCTCAAAGGCCGCCGCCGCTGATTGGATCTGGATGGCGGCCTGTTCGGCCTGGGCGCCCGTCGAGATCATCCAGGCCACATACGGCTGGACGGCCGCGGCCATCACTGCCGAGGACGGCCCCAACCACTCCTCGCCGGCCAGCTGGGTGACGACCTTGTCGTAGCCCTGCGCCGTTGAGGCAAGTTCGGCCGCCAGCGCGCTCCACGCCGACGCCGCAGCCATCATCGACGATGACCCCGGGCCGGTGTACATCATCGCCGAGGTGACCTCGGGCGGCATCGCGCCAAAATCGATTCCCATGCCCTGACTCCTTAACCAGCCGCGGCCGCGTTGGCCGCCTCGGCGGCCGCATACGACCCCGAGCTTATCCCCAAGGTGTTGACGAACGCCTCGTGAATGGCCGTCGCTTGAGCGCTGACCGCCTGATACATCTGGGCGTGCGCGGCGAACTGCGCGGCGGTCAACGCCGAAATTTCATCGGCGGCCGCCGGCACCACACCCGTCGTGGGCGCGGCGGCCCCGGCATTGTGGGCGCTCATCGCCGAGCCGATCCCCTGCAACGTGCCGGCCGCTGCCGCCAGCACCTCTGGTTGCGTGGTCACAAACGACATGTGATCTCCTCCTCAATAACCTTCCGGCTCAACGCCCTTCGGGACCTGGTTGCTGATAACGCTAGTTCGGTCGCGCCTCGCAGCGCCCCCATAGCCGCGAAATCCTCAGCACCGGACAACGACTCTTCATTTGTTGGCCACCTTCAGTTCGAAGGTGAGGGCGGGCTGGATCCTGGCTGCGGGCATGGGCTTATCCTGCCGACGGTGGGCGGGTCAGCACGGCGTACCGGAATCCGTACCGGACACCCAGGTTGCCGGTGCGCTGCGCGCCGCGCGATCCCATCGGGGCCCCGCCCAGCGCAGCGTTCATTGGGCCCGGCCCTCCGCTCGACGAGCCGACCAAGTTGGTGCCCACCACCTTCGTGGCGGCCTGCTCCGCAGCGCCGGGAGCGCCGTTGGCCCAGCTCACCGGCACCGACAATCCGCCGACCTTGAGAGACGACGCCAGGCTTGCCGACGACAGGTTCGCGGACGACAGGTTTGCCGGGATGCCCGCCCCCAGGTGTCCAAAAGTCCAACCACCGGCGCCCAGGGCGGCAAACTCCGGTGACGGAGTGAAGGAACCGAACTCGCCGGCCGTGGTACCCAGGGGCCCGTTGTAAATCTGCTGGAGGATACCGAAAACGTCCGAAGGTCCGCCAACGAAGAAATACGCCTGCAGCGTTTGCATCAGGTTTGCGGTGTAGTCGCCGGGGACAAGGCCGAGCCAGTTGTTGAACGCGGTAGGCAACCCGTTGGTTAGGTACTCATTGATTGTGTTGTATATCAGCGGGAACGGCCATGGAAGGTCGGTTGCCGCCAAAGACGAAGCGAGCGGCTGTGCTGCGTTGGAGAGCAGCTGTGGGATGGTTGCCGCGACGGTCTGCGCGACATCTCCGGCCGGCGTTGCGGTGACCTGGGCAACCGCGGCCGACTGGCCACCGGCGGCGCTCGGGGTGGTGGTGTTGGGCGGATCGGTGAACAGGGTCAACTGGGTGGCGATCGCCGAGGAGCCGGCATAGCCATACATCGCGGCGGCGTCCTGGGCCCACATCTCCAGGTACTGGGCTTCGGTCGCCGCGATCGCCGCGGTGTTCTGCCCGAAAAAGTTGGTCGCGATCAATGTCATCAATAGCACCCGGTTGGTCTCGATCACCGGCGGCGGCACCGTCAGCGTGAACGCGGTCTCATAGGCGGCGGCGGCCGCGCGGGCCTGGCTGGCGGTCTCTGCGGCCTGGGCGGCCGCCGCACTGATCCAACTAACGTACGGTGCCACCGCGGCCGTCATCGCCCGCGACGTCGGACCCAGCCACGGCGAGCTGGTCAGCTCGTCAACCACCGAGCTGTAACCCTGCGCGGTCGTACTCAATTCGGCCGCCAACCCATCCCAGGCCGAAGCGGCAGCCATCATCGGCCCCGAGCCCGGACCGGCATACATCCGCCCCGAATTGATCTCTGGCGGCAACACCCCGAAGTCAAACACCACCCCTCCTCAACCGGGCACGATTGGTGGTCTCGGCAGTCACTATTGCGCACTTGCAGCCACGATGTTGCAAATATCCCCATTTTGTAGCCCGCGCTTTTCGTCGGGCAGCCCGATGCATTCCGGGTGTTCATCACTTAGCCGATACCAGGCATCATCCGGCTCCCGCCTTCTGCCTCGAAACCCCTTCAGCGTTTAGCGTTTTCATGGCGACACCCTCGTCGTGACCGAACCGCCGCTCAGCCAAAAAACTCTCGAGGGCGGACCCGGGCTTAGCGAACCGGTAATGCCAACTATTCATTACCCGCAAACTATTGTTAAACCGCTGTTAAATTTAGCCTCCGGACGGGTCCCCCCCCACCTACGGAAACGGCGAATGCCAGCGGGGCGGCCGGCGCGACGCGCACGGTTGTGTTGATGTCCGGTTCCATCAGTCCTCTTCCAGAATGAGCGCCATCTCCGGGCAGGAGGCGACACCGTCTCTGGTCAACTGTTCGTCCTCGGGACGCACCTGGTGCTCGTCGAGGATCGAGTAGCCCGACTCGTCGATCGGGAACAGGTCTGGATCGACCGCGTAGCACTGGGCGTGTCCCACGCACTTCGACTGTTCGAGGCGAACCTTCACTCCAGCCTCCACTCTTGACCACTCCAGGAAAGGTCGCGGCGGACAGATCGATACGTACACTAACCGCCGCCACTCGAAAAAATGTCGCGTCAGCCGGATTGGCAGGTATCTACCAGGCATGCCATATTGGGCTGTGGCAGCACGGCTTGGCTGCGTCGGCGTCCGGGGAAATGACACGGATCAAAAGAAAGAACCTCAGCGGATGAGCACTCCGGGCGGAAGCCAGGCCGGCGGGTTCTACTTACCGCGGCGTGAATACTCGGAGTTGCCGTTTGCCGAAGACCGCGGGGTCGGATGGAAGACGTTGCGAGACGCCGGGCCAGTGGTGTTCATGAACGGCCACTACTACCTGACCCGGCGCGAGGATGTGCTTGCCGCGCTGCGCAACCCGAAGGTCTTTTCGTCAACGATCCTGCAGCCACCCTCCGATCCGCTCCCGGTGATCCCGCTGGCGTTCGACCCGCCGCAACACACCCGCTACCGCAAAATCCTGCAGCCCTATTTCAGCCCGACCGGGCTGAGTAAGTCCCGGCCGGTGCTGCAGCGCCACGCTGCTGAGATGATCGGGGCGTTCGCCGGGCAGGGCGAGTGCGAGGTCATGGCGGATTTCGCGAGGCTCTACCCCTTTCAGGCTTTCCTCGACCTATACGGCCTGCCGCTGGAGGATCGTGACACCTTGATCGGATGGAAAGACGCCGTCGTCGGCGACAAGGAATATCTGACCATCGCCGAGCTCCAGGCGGGGCAGACCGAGCTCTTGGAATACCTCTACAAGGCGATCCAAGAGCGCCGGGAAAACCCAGGTCCGGACATGTTGTCACAGGTCATGACCGGCCCGGGCGACTTCACCGATATCGAACTGCTGGGCATGAGCCACCTGTTGATCCTGGCGGGCCTGGACACGGTGACGGCGATCATCGGATTTTCTCTGTTCGAGTTGGCGCGCAGACCGCAGTTGCGGGCGGAGCTTCGCGATAACCCTAGGCAAATCAGGGTTTTCATCGAAGAAATCATTCGACTGCAGCCCCCGGCGCCGGTGGCGCCCCGGATTGTCACCGAGTTCGCCAACGTCGGCGGCATGATACTACCGCCAGGTTCGCAGGTGCGGTTGTGCATGGCCGCGGTCAACCGCGACGGCAGCGACGCGTGGTCAACCGACGACTTGGTCATGGACGGAAAGGTGCACCGGCACTGGGGATTCGGCGGCGGACCACACCGCTGCCTGGGTTCTCATCTGGCACGGATAGAGCTGACCGTCATCGTCGCGGAATGGCTCAAACAAATCCCCGACTTCGCGGCGCCTGACGACTACGTCCCCGAAATCAAGTTTCCGTCAAAGTCTTTCGCGCTCATGTCGTTGCCGCTGCGCTGGGTTTGATCCCAGCGCAGCGGCAGCCGACTGGTCCTGATGGTGGCGACCCGCTTCGCCCGGTCCCCCGCGCTTCCGATCGCCACTGAAGCGCTATCGGCGCAGCTCGGTTGCGGCCACCTGAACGAACACGCCGGTGTCCTCGGCCATCAGCAGGCCACGACCGCGGGGCAGCGGGCCGCCCTTCATCTTGCCGCGGATGAAGCCCTCGTCGGGGTCGGCGTCCATCACCAGCAGTGGCGCGTTCGCCTGGTGCAGCGCCCGCAACATCGGGTCGCTGCCCGCCGACGACCAGCCGCCGAAGGTGCGGGTGACGATCACGTGCAAGCCGACGTCGGCGGCCCTGTTCACCCACGCAGCGGCCTTGTGCAGCGGCGAATCGAAGCCGGGCGGCAACTGCTGGATGTCGTCGACGATCACGAAGATCTCCGGGCCGCTCCACCAGGATCGCGATAACAGCTCCTCCGCGGACAAACCGGGCGGAGGCTCACGGCCGGCCAGAACTGCGGCCAGGTCGTTCATCATCTCGTTGACGCCGTCGAGGTTGTAGGCGAACTTCTCCACATAGTCGGAGCCCAGCGCGGTCAGCAGCTGACGGCGCGGGTCGACCAGCCACACCTGCGCGGAGGGCTGCCCTTCCGCCGGCGTGGGTGCGCTGGTCGCACCCGGAGCGTAGAGCCGGCCGATTTCCGACATGATGGTGGCCAGGGTGGTCGTCTTTCCACATTCGCGTCGACCCGTGACCATCAAGTGCGAGTTTTCCGCGAAGTTCAGATAGACCGGCGCCAGGTCCAATTCCGAGATCGCCCAAGCGATTCCGCCCACGCCAACCCCTTGACGGCTGTCCCGGGCGGTCAGCTCGCGCACTTGCTCCACCCCGAACTTGGCCGGCAACCGGCGCACCGGCGGGGCCTGGCCGCTCGCGATCCGGCTGACCGCCGCGACCACGCTGTCGGACTCGAAGATCTTGTCGGGTGTGTTGCCCAGCGCGGGCCGGGCCACCAAGGTGTGCAGGCCCGCCTGCGGGTCGCTGTCGAGCCGGACGTAGTTGACCGCGACCATGCCGCGTCCCGGCTTGACCGGAACCTCCTTGGCGAACCGGGACCGCACCAGCTTGGCGTCTTCCACAGCGGCCAGGCGCAACTCGATCCGGGAACCGAAACCGCTACGCACCGGCGGTCGCAGCTCCGATTCACGATCGGCGGTGACCACCACGTGTACCCCGAACGAGGGCCCCTGGTTGATGATCACGTTCACCTGCTCGATCAGCACCTCGTTTTCCTCGGCCAGCGCGCGGTAGTTGTCGATCACCAGGTAGACGTCGGCGAAACCGTCGTTGGGCACCGGGCCGGGCTCACCACCGAATTTGCGGCGCCGGAACACGTCCATCGACGCGATTCCGTATTCGAGGAAACTGCGTTTACGTTCGCGGACCAGCGCCAGCAGTTCGGCCACCGTCCGGCGCACGCCGTACGGATCCGTAGGACCGGCCACCTCGCCGACGTGCGGGAACCGGGCCACGGTGGTCAACGCGGTGCTGCTGTAGGCCAGGCAGTAGAACTGAACCTGCTCGGGGGTATGGGTCAATGCGGCCGAGCAGATCAGCGTCTGCAGCGCAGTGGTTTTGCCCGAGCCGCCGGCGCCCAGAATCAGCACGTTGGCGCCGGGTCCGGAGGTGTCGACCGTCCACGGCGGCTGGTCATGCTTGAACGGACGGTCGATGATCCCGATCGGGAACACCAGATCCTTGGCGGAGCCGTAGTCCTTGTGCCACGGGCGTCCGAGGAACCGGTTGACCAACTCGTCGATGGCGACGGGCACAGTCAGCGGCGGTTGCCATAACCGGTACGGCTCGAAGTCGATCCGGCGCAGCTGATCAATGATCACCGTGCCGACCTTCGGGGTCCTGATCCCCTCCTCGTCCTCGTCCTCCTCGGCGTCCTCCGCGTCCAGCACCTCGCCATTGCTGTGCACGGCCACCGGCTCGACGTCGGGGCCGCCGACGCTGACCTCGAGAGGCGTGAACGAGTTGGTGAACAGCTGCGGGCGAACGTAGTCGATGCTGTGCACCAACGCCGGCGCATCCTCACCGTCGATGGTGACCCCGCGGGCGTAGTAGTCGCGCCACAGGAACTCGGCCTGGAACCGGATGATGTCCTCAAGGCTCTTACGGAAGTAACCCAGACCTGCCTGGGCCGGCAGGTTCACCGCATTGGGCACACCGGCGGCCTGCGCCGCACCGGCGGTACGCGCCTTCAGCACGAGGCGGTAACCCATGTTCTCCATGAGCTTTTCGGCGCGGCTTTCGATGGTCTGCGACGCCATCATCAGGTGGATCCAGTAGGCACGGCCCTGCCGGCCGATCGAGTCGAGGACGTCGACCGCGGTCGGCATGATGCGGAACCATTCGTAGAACTCGTCGATGACCACCACGAGCATCGGCAGCGGCGCCATGTCCTGGCCGCGCGCCCGCATCCTGGAACGCACCGAGTTGTATTCCTTGGCGTCGTCCACACCGGCGTTGTCACATACCGCCTTGCGGCGTGCGATTTCGCCCCACAGCGCGTCCAGGAAGCGCTCCATCAGCGCCTGGTCTTCTTCCAGGTCGGTGATGATTCGCGACACGTGCGGCACGCCGGCGAACGGCTTGACGGCCGACCCACCCTTGAGGTCGGCCAAAACGAACTGCAGTTCCTCCGGCGGGTGGCCGAGCATCAGTGATTCGATCACGGTTCGCACCAGCGTCGACTTACCCGATCCGGTCGTTCCCGACATAACCCCGTGCGGGCCGTCGCCGCCTTCGTCGAGCGACTTCATGTCCAAGAACAGCAGCTCGCCGTTGTCTGATCGATTGCCAAACGGTGCCCGCAACCGCGACCTGCCCATCGTGTCGGTGCGGCTGCCCCACAGCGTGTCGAAGTCGATGTTCGAGGGATCGTCAATCCCGTAGTAGGCCATGATGTCTCGGGCACCGATGTGGGCCACCCGCTGACCGATCTCCTCGTACGCCTCGGCGATCCGCCAGCGCGCCACCTTCTGCGAAAACTCTTCTGCATCCGCGATGCTGATGTGGTCGGTGAGCGCGAAGAACCACGGCTTGTCGTCGATCACCATCCAGGTGTCGCGGTCGCGGGGCAGCGCCTCGATCACACCCTTCTTGTCGAACTTCAACGTCCGCTCCGGGACGGATGTCCACATCGACGCGCCGGTCAGGTCGAAGAACGTCACACCGTCGACGCCCTCGGCGCTGATCACGTACTCCCATTGGGGGTCGCTGACATCGGCGACGATCACGTGGTGAGGGGTCGGCGTCTGCGCCGATGAACTGGCGTGCCGAGGCGTAAACGATCCACGGCCGGCGAACAATTCGGCCTGCTCGGCGGCGAACTCCCGTACCGAGCTGTACACCATCCGCGCGTTACCCGCCGCATCCTGCCGCCTGGGGTCACCGAAATGCGGAAGCCACTTCACCCACTCCCATTCTTCCAAGTCGGAACTGACGACGATCATCTGCACGTGATCGGGCCCGTGCGAGAAGGCCAGCTGGCAGAGAATCGACCGCATCAATCCCAACACCTGCTCGCGATCCCCCATGAGCGCATACCAGGGCTCGACCAGGAAGGAGACCATCTTGGGCAGGTTGTATACGACGCTTTGGTAGCGCCCGAATTCCTGAAGCGCCTTGCCGGTCACGGGCTCCAGCTCGATGTCGGTCGGCATGTTCTGCGGCTCGCCCCAGGTCACCTCGGGACGCGTCATGCCGACGCCGATCCGGACCACTCCGAAATTGAGATCCTTGCCGTCGGGCTTGCGCTCCCACATCCGCGACGAACCCACCGCGGCCGCCAGCGTCGTGGGCGCGGGGTGGTACCAGCGGTAGTTGGCGTCCATGCTGTCCGCCGACTCGTTGGCGGTCTCACGAAGCATGTCCAGCATCAGCATGAACTGGGCGCGCATCGCGTCCAACTTCGGCCGGCTCATCTGCTGCTGGCCGCCGCCGACGCCGCGGAACATCATCATCATCATCCCGCCGACCATGAAGATCGGGAATATCGAGCCGACGCCACCGAACACGTGCGACCCGCTGGCGAAGGTCATGGCCACCATGCCGCCCAGCATGCCGATCACCACGACGCCGACCACGACCAGCCACCACGGCTTGCCCTCCGGTGGCGGGATGCTCAACGGCGTTGGCAGGACGATGTTCTCGGGCTTGATTACCGGAGCCTTCTCCGGTGTCGGCCGCGCAAATCCACGTTTCACTTCGGTACCACCAACTCTGCAGGGGACATGTCCATCGGTAGCGTGTCGTGCTCAACCAACGCATCTGCCCGAGACAGCGTTGGGCCTTGTGGCAGCAGCCGCAGCGCCACCCACGGCGCCAGGCTCGGCGTATTCTTCAACCCCAACGCCTCACGCGCCTCGCGGGTGTCTTCCACCCCGAACCGCGCGCCCGCCTGCGTCAACCACCATAGCGATTCCGTTGTTTGAGCCGCCGGATTGTTGCCGGTCACGGCAACGAAGTTCGCGAAGTCGGGGCCGAAGAAGACCTGGTCCGCTTCGCGCCCAGTCGTGTCGGCCTTGACCAGCGACACGACCTTGGTCGCATCGGCCGCCTTGATCGGAATGGTCGGCCCGGTCACCACCTGGACGCGGGCCCGGGTCTCACCGGCGGTCCGTTGCCACCACCAGCAGGTCGACGGATTCTCCCGGATGTCCACGACGTCCAACGGGCTATCCGGATACGCCGAGAGATCCAGCTTGTTGACCACCGGCATCTTCGCCAACGCCGAGGGTTCCACGGTTATCGGTTTGGCGCTCACCGAGCCCGCGTTCTGCATGATCTGGGCCACCAGCGGTGGGAGCGTCTGCACGCCATCGGTCAACACCAGCGAATACTGTTGCGGGCCACTAATTTGCGGCGTGACGATCACCGTCCCCACCGAGCCGGGAGCCCCGTCGAACTTAGCCGGCGAGCCCATGTTCGGCACTTCCGGCACCGTCAACTCGGGCCCAACCGGCAAAGCGTCGAACAACGCCCGGCTCATCGGGCGCGCCTGACTGACCTGCTCCGGCGTCAAACCCAGCGGCAACAGCACCGACCGGTTCGTCGCATCGATGCGCGACCGGCGCCCCTGCCGGATGACCCACGCGTCGCCACCGTAGTTCAGCACCACCGCATCCGATCCGGTCAAGACCCGCCGGTGGCCCGAGAGGTCCGGAGTACCGTCGATCACCGATACCGTCACGCCTTGCGGAGCCCCGACCCCGCTCGAGGTGGCCACGCTGTCGCACACCAGCCACGACGACGTCGTCGGAGTCATCGGCTTGAACTCGTTCGGCGCACCCGGGATGCCGACCATCGGCCCGTGCGGCAGGCTGGCGATCTGGCCGCCTCGAACGGAGTGCGGATTGTCCGGCCGCCCGGCGATGAGCCGGGCCGATGCCAGATTGAGCGCCGGGTACAACCTGTCACCCACGCGGACGTACAGCGCGCCGGAGTCACGGTCGGCGATGATCGGCGACTCGTTGATCTGGCCGGACGGGCTGATGAACGACCACAGCAGCGCACCCAAGCAGATCAGCAAGGCTGCGGAGACCGACGCGATCACCGACAACGTCTGGCGTCGGTTCGGTTCGACCTCCATGCGGACGCGCCAGCGGGTCAACGCCATCGCGGTTCGGCGGGCAAGGAACTGATAGCCAGTCACCTGCGTCTTCGTTGACAATCCGAGGCCGTACCCCGTCCCCCGGGGTCCGCGACTCTCTTCGGCCACGTTAATTCACCATCCGCTCTGTCAGAACGCCCAGCTATTGACTCTTGCGGTAATCACATCGATAACCGTAAGGCACCCGCACAGCACTCGCCAGGCGGCGCCTACGCGTTGATCTCCGCGTCTGCAACGTCTATGACTCCGTCGGATTCTGGTCGGCCGGGTCGCGAACGGTGCCGGAAGCGGCCCGCAGAACGCCCCGCCGCCACTTCCCATACCCCCCAGATCCGCATTGGATTCATCGTGTCTCCACAGGCATGTTAGCTGCGGATTGCCGCGCCGTCCTGTCGACGGCAGTATTCGGCGCTCGGATCCCAGCGATGACTATGCCCGGCCCGTGTCGTCGGGGGGCGGCTCCGGGACGCAAGATGGGCGACATGACTGAGCTGGCGCCCTCGTTGGTGGAACTCGCCAGGCGATACGGCATCGCCACCGGCTATGCGGACTGGACCGGCCGCCCGGTGCCCGTCCCCGAGGCGACGCTGGTGGCCGTGCTCGCCGCGCTCGGCGTGGCCGCCAGCACGGAGCAGGACCGAAATGCGGCACTGACCACGCATCTTCGGTCATATTGGGCACGTCGGATGCCGCCCACCATCGTCGGGCGCACCGGTGCCCAGACGCGGTTCTGGGTGCACGTGACCCACGGCGCACCCGCCGACGTGTGGTTGCAGCTCGAGGACGGCACGGTACGGGGCGGGTTGCAACAGGTCGAGAATTTCACCCCGCCGTTCGATCTGGACGGACGCTGGGTCGGCGAGGCCACGTTCGCGTTACCCGGCGACCTGCCGCTGGGCTACCACCGAGTGTGGCTGCGTTCCGGCGACTCGCAGACCAGCACCGCGCTCATCGTGACACCGGACTGGCTCGGCCTGCCGGAGCAGCTCGGCGCCCGCCGCGCCTGGGGCCTGGCGGCACAGCTCTACAGCGTGCGGTCCCGCAGCTCGTGGGGGGTCGGCGATCTCACCGACCTGACCGATCTCGCGGTATGGTCAGCCTCCCGGCATGGCGCCGACTACCTACTTGTCAATCCGCTGCACGCGGCCACCCCAACGATCCCGATGGAGCCCTCGCCCTATCTGCCGACATCGCGGCGCTTCTTCAACCCGCTTTACCTTCGCGTGGAGGCCATCCCCGAATTCGCCGACCTGACCAAGCGCGGCCGGGTGCGCCGGTTGCGGTCCGACGTCCAAGACCGCGCGGCCCAGCTCGACTCCATCGACCGGGACGGTGCGTGGGTGGCCAAGCGAGCGGCGCTCGAACTGCTGCACCGGGCACCGCGCTCGGCAGGACGCGAGCTGGCCTACGCGGCCTTCCTCGAACGGGAGGGCCGCGCGCTCGATAACTTCGCCACCTGGTGCGCCCTGGCCGAAAAATACGGTGGCGACTGGCACTGCTGGCCGTCTTTTCTGCAGCATCCCGACGGCGCCGGGGTCGCCCGTTTCGTCAAAAAGTATGCGGAAGCCGTCGATTTCCATCGCTGGTTGCAGTGGCAACTCGACGAGCAACTCGCCGCGGCGCAGTCGCAGGCGGTGCGCGCCGGAATGGCGTTGGGCATCATGCACGACCTGGCCGTCGGAGTGCACCCGAACGGGGCCGACGCGTGGGCCCTACAGGAAGTGTTGGCGCTGGGAGTGACCGCCGGCGCGCCGCCGGATGAGTTCAACCAACTGGGCCAAGACTGGTCGCAACCGCCGTGGCGACCGGATCGGCTGGAAGAGCAGGAATACCGACCGTTCCGCGCCCTGATCCGGGCTGTGCTGCGCCATTCCGGCGGGGTACGCATCGACCACATCATTGGGTTGTTCCGGCTGTGGTGGATCCCGGAGGGCGCACTGCCCACCCAAGGCACCTACGTGCGGTACGACCATGAAGCGATGATCGGCATCGTCGCCCTGGAAGCGCACCGGGCCGGGGCACTCGTCGTCGGCGAGGATCTCGGCACGGTCGAACCATGGGTGCGTGACTACTTATTACTGCGGGGCCTGTTGGGCACCTCGATTCTGTGGTTCGAATTGGATCGAGACGGAACCGGCGGTCCACTGCCGGCCGAGCGCTGGCGCGAGTACTGCCTGTCTTCGGTCACCACGCACGATCTGCCGCCGACCGCCGGCTACCTGGCCGGCGACCATGTGCGGCTGCGGGAGTCCCTGGGATTGCTGACCCAGCCCGTCGAGGCCGAACTCGAGTCCGACCAGGCCGAGCGGGCCGCCTGGATGGCCGAGTTGCACCGGGTCGGGCTGCTGGACGACGCGGGCGAAGCCGACCCGGAACGGATCATTCTGGCTCTCTACCGGTACCTGGGCCGAACGCCGTCGCGGCTGTTAGGGGTGGCACTGACCGACGCGGTCGGTGACCGCCGCACGCAGAACCAGCCGGGCACCACGGATGAATACCCCAACTGGCGGGTTCCGCTGACAGGTCCTGACGGCCGGCAGCTGCTGCTCGAGGACGTATTCACCGATCGCAGGGCGGCCACGCTGGCCGAGGCCGTGCGCGCCCATAACGCTCCGCAAACCAGCACAAACTAACGCAAACTAGCTCGGCCCACCCCACCGGCACCTGTTAGCTTCGGGTGCTATGACGGCAGCCCCGAAGGTTCCCAAGATCCCAAAGGTAGGAGTCTTCGTCCCCGTCGGCGACGTTGTCACCGCGGACCCCGGCTGGCTGGTGAGTTTTGCGAGCCACCTCGAACGGTGTGGTTTCGAATCGATCATCGTGGCCGAGCACACCGTGCTGGCCACCAGTTACGACAGCGTCTATCCCTATGACAGTTCCGGACGCGTTGGGCTGGCGGCCGACAGCCCCATCCCCGACCCGTTAGACATGCTGGCGTTCCTGGCGGCCCACACCAGCCGGCTCGGGTTGGCCACCGGGGTGCTGGTATTGCCCAATCACCATCCCGTCGTGCTCGCCAAACGTGCCGCGACCGTCGATGTGCTCTCGGGCGGCAGACTCCGGCTGGGCGTGGGTGTGGGCTGGCTCAGGGAAGAGGTCGAAGCCTGCGGCGTGGAGTTCGCCAGCCGCGGCAAACGGGCGGACGAGCAGTTGGCCGTCATGCGCGCGCTGTGGGCCGATGAGCCCCAAGGAGCGTCGTATCACGGCGAGTTCTTCAACTTCGACGACGCCATGTGCTATCCCAAACCGATTGCGGGCGAACGACTGCCGGTTCATATCGGCGGGCACAGCAAGTCGGCCGCGCGCCGCGCCGGACGTTTCGGCGACGGCTTACAGCCGCTCGGCGTGACCGGTCCGCAACTCGCTTCCCTGATCGCGTTGATGCGTGATGAGGCGGCGTCGGCCGGCCGCGATCCGGCTGCCCTGGAGGTAACACTGGGCCACCTGGTCACCAAGGTCGATGCCGAGCGCGCGGCCGGCCTGGCGGATCAGGGCGCCGACCGGATTGCCTTGGCCATGCCGCCGACCAGCGATATCGAGCAGGCGAAAGACATTTTGTCGGCCTGCGCGCAACGGCTGTCATTGGTCTCGTGAGCGCCTCGTGAACCGACCCTCGGTGACCGACCGCGCGGCCCTCAGTGATGTGGTGCACCGTTACGCCGCCGGTGTCGATGAGCGCCAATTCAATTCTGTGGCAGAGCTTTTCACTGTCTCAGCCGAACTCGTGGTGCCCGAACCGCCCGCCGCGCTGGAGCCGATCCACTCGCACCGCGGTCAGGCCGCCATCGCCGCCGCGGCCGCCACGGTCACCCAGGTCGAACGCACCGAGCACGCGATCGTCGGTGAGGTCTACGACGAGGGTCCGCGGCCCGGCAGCGCCCGCGGGCGCATCGCGTGCATCGCACATCACTGGAATAGACGCGCGGACGAGATCGTCGATGTGGTCTGGCATTTGCGCTACGACGACGAGTACGAGTTGACCGACGCGGGTTGGCGGATCAGCCGCCGGGCCCTGACGGTCAATGCCATCGAGACCCGACCGCTGCGGCGGCTGCGCCAACGCGATCCGGACTGACGCCGGTTCGGCAGTTCACACTCAGGTGGGCACTCAGGTGGGCACTCAGGTGGGACAGACCTGGCTGACCCATCCGGAAAGGGTCTTGTTGTTCTTTGTGTAGTCCGGATCGTCGAAGTGCGCACCGCCGGTTGTGACGAAGTGTTCGATTGCGGCCTTGACCGGCGCCGGCGGGTCGTATCCCTCCAGCGTGTCGGCGGCCTTGCGCGCGGCATCCTTGTCGTTCGCCGCCAAAAGATCCGCGTTTGCGCCAGCGACATCGACACATTGGCTGGTATCGAGTTGTGAGGCAGGCGCCGCCTCGGCGGAGGTGGTTGTGCTCGACGTGGCCCCCGACGTGGCCGCCGATGTCGACTTACCGGCGGATTGGCTCGTCGTAGATGCGGCCGGCGTCGTTTTGCCGCCTGCGCACCCCGTCATCAGCGCCGCCATCACCGCGATCGTCGCAAAAAACCACCGTTGGGCCAAGGTAAACCTCCCGGAGGATCGATGTCTTTCGTCTTGCGCACCGCGCACTCCCGCGTGCGAGGGCGTGCGCACAGAGCGACTGCCCGGCGTACGGTAACCCACCGCTACCGCAGCGGTCCGCGTTTTGCGGTTTACCGGAAACACCGGCTGCGAATTGCTACCCAACCACGATTACCGGGTCCGACGGGGCGTGGCCGCGTTGGTCTGCGTTTACTGCAGGCTCGCGAGGTTGTTTACTGACTTACGCACGTCGGATCGCAGCACTCGGGCGACGAGCCGTCCGACCGGCCCGCCGAACAGACCGCCCTTCAGCTCGGCGGTGAGATGAAAGACCGAGCCCGGGTCGCCGTCGCTGACGGTCATCGCCACAGCGATTCTAATCCCGCCGCGGCCGCGACCCTGCAGTTCGATTGACTTCGGCTCGTCGTAGTGCGTGACCGTCCAGTGGATGACGTTGCGGAAACCCTTGACCTTGATCAGCGACGAGACACGGGTGCCTTCTTTGATGGACGCCGGGACCCTGCCACGCCACCCACCGAAAATCGTCATCCACTCGTCGAACCGACTCAGGTCGGATGCCAACTTCCAGGCGGCCGCCGACTCCACCTCCGATGACGTCGAAACGTCTACTCGTGCCACGTTTTATCCGCTCCACTATGTCCGCGCCATGGCGACCACATGACTAACCCATGTCCGGGTCCGGCCAACTCTTTCGGGCCTAAACGGGTTGCGTACCCGGGTGCGGTGGTCCGATAAACCGGCCGGCGCGGCCGCTGGGCTCCTCAGGGCTCGCTTCTCTAGGGCTGGTCCCAGGCCTTGTCCAGCTGGTGGGCGACGTCGATGTGTTGGGCAGCCTGCGATTGGGGTGAATCGATCTCGGCGGCGACGAACTGCGCGATGAAGCGCCGGATCTCACCGTCGACGCCCGCCAGGATGCGCAACACCTCGCCGCGGATTGACTTGGACGACACGTTGACCGTGATATCGGAGGGTCGCGGTTTCGCGACGTCGACGATAAGCAGCAGCGGCTCGGCGGCGCGCGCCGTAGCGCGCAACGAGATGTCCCCCGAGACCGCAAATCGCTGCTTGTCGAGCCGAAGGTCCAGAAGCAGATCGATCGACAGCGGTATGTGGATGATGAACGTGATCAGGTCTCCCAGGCGCCGCGTCACTCGCGGGTCTTTGACCTTGACATTTGCGCTGACCTTGGCAATCCCGCCTGGCCCCTGTGCGATCGGTTCCATGGCGAATTCGGTGCCCGCGAAATCGGCGAAAGCGGCGGCGACACGCTCAGGTGTGACTGCAACCTCGAAGAATCTGCGACCGAATTCTTCGTACGTGACATAGTCGAGGTTTTGCATAGGCCTATACCGTCTCACGTCACCTGCCGGAACGGTTGCTGATCTGCTCGCGTCGCAGGAATTTCGCGCGAGATGGGGCTTACCGAGCCTCTTTCGGTACCGCAAAAGTGTGATCTGCGTCTACCCGGCGAGCTTGTGAACAAGTTGTGAAGCACGCCACAAGCGGCCGCTTCAATTCGGTGTGTCGGGCGGCGGCCTGCCAGGCTTGGAGGACTTGGAGGTGTTTAGAGACTGATGTGCGCCCACGAATTTACTGAGCGTCGGTCGGCCGTATCCCGGGTCGAGGGGCTGCTCACCTGGCTCGGCGGCGGACACTGGCGCGAACTCGGTGAGCGCCACGAACGGTCCACCCACGCCGTCGCGGGTGCGGTGGTAGCCGTCGGAGCCGTGCTGGCCTGGCTCGTCGCCAGCCTGGCGGTAAGCGAGTCGGCACGCTGGCCAATGCTGGCCATCGTCGGGCTGACCCTTTCCTTTGGTCTGCTGGTCGGCGCGGTGACCCGCGCCACCGCCGGCGGACCGGACCGGGGCCGGCCCGGCATCCTGGGTCGCGCGGCGGTGGCGATTGCCGTCGGCGTTGTCGTCGGCGAGCTCGCCGCGGTCGTCTTGTTTTCCGGCTCGATCGACCATCAACTCGACGAACGGGCCTTGCGCAGCGCCGACTCGGCGCCGGCGGTCGCGCAAGCTTCGGGCGCCCTGCGGCAGACGCGAGAGGTCCGCGGCGCGCTCGACAACGCCGTCGATCAGGCCCGCCAGCACCAGGACAAGGCCCTCGTGGTAGCGCGCTGCGAGTACCACCCCACACCGGAGTGCCCGCAGACCCGGATCACGGGCGTGCCCGGCGCGGGGCCCGAAACACGCACCGCAAACGAGCTCCTCGCCGACGCGCAGCGTGAGCTGGACAATGCCCTGGCGGCCCGTGATCGCCAAGCACCCGAGCTGGACGCCAAGATCGCCCAGGAAGAGCAGGCCCTCGCCGCGGCGCGCAACACCGTGGTCGCGGATGCCGGCCGGGGCCTGGGCGCGCGCTGGGTCGCCATGAACGAGCTCACGTTCGCCAGCACCGGAGCGCTGATCCTGCGGCTGCTGGCGATCGCGGTCTTCGCGCTGCTTTACCTGTTGCCGCTGATTCTGCGGCTGTGGCGCGGCGAGACGACCCACGATCGTCATGCGTCCGCGCGTGCGGACCGTGAACGCGCCGAGCTTGAGGCTGACACCGCGATCGCGATCAAGCGTGCCGAGGTTCGCAAAGAGGCCGAAATCATGTGGGCCGAACATCAACTCACCCAGGCCCGACTCGCCGTCGAGGCCCAGATCGAGATCGACCGCGAGCACCAACGCCGTCGGGTCGCCGAAGCGCTCGAGGCGCCGGTGCGCGCTTCGTCGCGGCGTACCTTCGAGCCTGTGGAGGAAGACATGTATCTGCCGATCGCCGCGGAAGCGGAGGCCGCCAGCCGGACAGCCGCCGAATTGCCTGCTGCGCGCGTCGACACCCCGGAGAGCCCGAGAGCCCCGAGAGCCCCGAGAGCCCCGACAACTTGCCCGCTCGCGTCGAACCGGGCGGCCCGCACGGCGAGGTTGAGCCACACTCTGAGCGCGGGACCCCGTTGATCCCGTCGATTCCGGACGCCACCAAGGCCGCGGCGCGCTGGATTCGCCCGCTGGTGCCGCCGTTCGTTGCGCGCGTGATCGACAACACGACTCAGCCGCTGCGCACCGCACGCCAGGTGTTCGAAGACGTCGAGGAGGTCGCGTTCTCGTTCAAGCGCACCCGCAAGGTGACGGTCGACACCCAGACCAGCGAACCGCCGCCGGCCGCGTCCCCGCCTGCCGAAGCGCCGGCCGGCACCGGCCGGATCGAATCGTCGCGTGGCCAGGGCGGCCATGCCACCCGCGGGCCCACCAGCAGGCGCCGTGACCAGCTCGGTGTCGATGACCAACATTCGTCGTTGGAGGGGGGATCCCCGAAAGACCTCGCCGGCCTGTCCGTTGGGTCGACGCGGCGCGACGGGCAGCGCGAGCTGGTCGAGCGCGACGGTCCGCGCGAGCTGCGTTCACCCGACGGTCAGCGCGAACTGCCGCCCTCGAAATAGCGTGGAGTACCGCCTGAAGTTACCCGCGAAATAGCCGGTGCCCTGTCGAGATTCCTGACCGGCTGAAGATCGCCGGAAAAGCGTATTATCCGTCGGAACGGAGTAGGTCGCGGCGGTTGCGGGCCTGGTTCCTGAGAGGCCGTGCGGGTATTTTGCAGATGGATTTGAGAACAGGACGGATCTCGTGGATCTCGTACATCTGATGGATCTGGGGGCGTCGGCGGCTAAATGAAGATCACCCTGTTCCTCGCCGATGCAGCGCAAGCCGACGCCCAATCCGGGAAAATCAATGCTCTCGGTCTGGGCTGGCGGCAGTGCCAAACGCCCACGCCCGCTTTCACATTAGTCCTGTTCGTCGACATCGATTGGGACGAGACGAACAAACAGCACAAGCTGACATGCCAATTACTGACCACCGATGGCGAGCCGGTGGTAGTGCAGGGACCGCAGGGACCTCAGCGGATCCTGTTTGAAGCGGCCGCCGAGGCGGGCCGCCCCCCGGGGGCAATCCATGGGACCTCGGTTCGGATGCCACTCACTCTCAACATCCCGGCTGGGATGCCGTTGGAACCAGGGATCTACGAGTGGCGGGTGGAGGTCGAAGGGCTCGAGAGAGCCACCGCGGTCGAGGCGTTCGTCGTGCTAGGGGGGCTCCCACCGCTGCCCGGGTAGGTTTGCCGGAAAAGGACGGTGTGCCAAATGCTAACCGCGACAAGCACTTTAATTCTGCGAGACGAGATGTCGGGATGACTGCCGGCGAACGCGTTACCGTTGCTGCCATCCCGTACGACTGGCCGTACGACGGCGACGTCGCGGTGGAGAGAACTGCGCTGATCAACATCGACTGGCAGGTCGACTTCGCCGGCGAGGGCGGGTACGTCGACGCCATGGGGTACGACTTGTCGCTGACCCGCACCCCGTTGGCTCCCGCACAACGGGTGCTGCGGGCCGCGCGCGAATTGGGCTTGTTTATCGTGCACACCAGAGAGGGACACCGGCCCGACCTCAGCGACCTGCCACCCAACAAGAAATGGCGATCGGCTCGCATCGGGGCGGAGATCGGGTCGTCGGGACCGTGCGGACGCATCCTGGTCCGGGGCGAGCCCGGGTGGGAGATCGTTCCCGAAATGGCGCCGCTGCCAGGTGAAACTGTTGTGGACAAACCGGGCAAGGGCAGCTTTTACGCCACAGACCTCGACTTGATTCTGAAGAACCACGGAGTCACGCATATCATCTTGACCGGCATCACCACCGACGTGTGTGTCCACACCACGCTGCGTGAGGCCAATGACCGCGGCTACGAATGCCTGCTCTTGTCCGATTGCACCGGCGCCACTGACTACACGAATTACCTTGCCGCACTGAAGATGATCGCCATGCAGGGCGGCGTCTTCGGCGCGCACGCCACCAGCGCGGCCGTTCTGCAGGCGTTCGATGAGTTGCGGGCCAGATCGGCCGCGCGGTGAGGAATGAAATGCCTTGCACCGCTATTGAATTTGCCTCTATCTGACGGCCAGCTCGAGCCGCTCGAGGCGGCGCACCAGCATGCTCGGCAACCACGGCCCGACGTCGGCCACCTCGATCACCGAGGTGCGGTCGAGCAGCATGCGCAAGACGATCTGGGCCTCGAAGCGCGCCAGCGCGGCGCCCACACAGAAGTGCGCGCCTTTGCCAAAACTAATGTGGCCCTTGGCCTCTGCGCGGTCGAGGCGAAACGCGCCGGGTGTCTCGAAGTGGTCCGGATCCCGGTTTGCCGCCCCCCACAACAACAGCAGATGCGAGTCCGCAGGCAGATCGACGCCACCTAACGTGGTGTCGTTGAGCACGTGCCGGTAATGGCCCCGAAATGGCGCCTCGTAGCGCAGTGTTTCCTCGATGAATGCGCCAAGCAATTCCGGGTTTTCGCGCACCTGTTGCTGGATGTCGGGCCGGTGCGCCAGCATCCACGCCGCGCTGCCCAGCAACGACGCGGTGGATTCCCCGCCGGCCGCGAACAGGGTAACCATCATCGCTTGCGCGCTGACCATGCTCAGCTCCCCCGCGGCACAGGCGGCGGCCAGCTCACCGAGCAGATTGTCCGGCCGGTCGGCCGTAGCCTGCCCAAAGCGTTCGGTGATGTAGCCGGCGAGTTCCAGCACGGCGACGCCCGAAGCCTCAAGCTGGTCTGCAGAGACCAGACCCTCCAACAGTTGGGTGGCCGCGTATCCCCAATTCACCAACTGGGTGACGTCGGTGTCGGGCACGCCGATCAGCTCAGCGACGACCATCATCGGCAGGCGGTTGGCCATGGCGCCCATCCATTCGATGCGCCCGTCATGCACGCCGTCGTTCCATAATTGATCCGCGGTCGCGGCGACGAACCGCTCCAAGGCGCGGATCCGCTTGGCCGCCAAGTGGCGTACCACCAGCTTGCGGTGCACCGCGTGAGCGGGATCGTCGGCGGTGGCCAGTACGTGGGTGGGGCCGCCCAGTGGGTCCATCTGGAATGGCTTGACGGCCCCGTCAGCCGTATACGTCATGGTCGCGGTCAGGTTGGACGAGAAATCCTCCGGACGGCTGTTGGCGTCGTTGACGGCGTCCCAACCGCACACGGCATAGAACTCGGAGTCACCGATGCGCTGGACCGGCCCGGTGGCGCGCATGCGCTCGTAGAGCGGGTACGGATCCTGCAGAGATTCGGGCCCGAAGAATGTGGTGGCCTCGTAAGCGATGGTCATTCTCCTAGGCTGATCGGCAGATCCCTGCACGTCAACGGTGCCGCGAGAAGTTGAAGAGCGCCAGCGGGCTTTTGCGCCTCCGCTTTGTCTCATCGCGGGGCGGGGACCTGGGACTAGCATGAGATATGCATCTATTATTGTCTCAGGCTGAGAAGAACTACGCAATGCCTCTCGATGCGATAGGACAAGTGATCGGTGCCCCGTAAGGATTGGCTGGTGGGTGGCGATCGCCGCGCGATCGCCACCGAACGGATCTATGACGCCGCAACCGACCTCATCGGGCGTCAAGGGCTGGACGCATTCGACATCGACACGTTGGCCACCCGAGTCCATTGCTCGCGGGCGACCATCTACCGGTACGCCGGTGGCAAGGCGGAGATTCGGGACGCCGTGCTCACCCGCGCCGCGACCCGCGTCATCGATGACGTGCGCTGCGCCGTCGACGAGCTCAGTGGGCCGGAGCGGGTGGTAGCCGCGATCACGTTGGCGCTCAAACGAATCCGGTCGGACCCGCTGGGCCAGCTGATGCTCGGCCCGATCCGTGGCACCGGCCAGATGGCCTGGCTCAGCGGGTCACCGTTGCTTGCCGGCTTTGCCACCGAGCTCGCCGGGCTGGCCGACGCTGACCCGCAGGCCGCCCATTGGGTGGTCCGCGTAGTGCTCTCGCTGTTGTCCTGGCCCGTCGACGATGACCGCGCCGAATACCAACTGGTGCAACGATTTGTCGCGCCCGCATTCGCCAAACAGAGCTGAGCCCCGCCAGCACGGGAGCCTACTCGGCGCGGGGGCCTACTCGTTGCCGAAGCTCTCGTAAAGCTCCGGTAAGAAGCCCGCCAGGTGGTTCATCTCCTGCGCGCAGTGCACGAGCAGATTGCGGCCGCTGGCTCCCGGGTCGCCAAGTATCCGCGAGGCGATTGGACGCACCGCCTTGGACGCCACGCCGGGGGCCTTGCGCACGGCGATGTGTGCTCCGCCCATCCAGAACCGGGAACGCATCTCGCTTCCGCCCGGCGTCGAGCGGATGTGGTGGATGAACCATCCGACGTCCACCGGGGCATCACCGGCGCCCAGCCGCGCACAGAGCGACACCGCGTCGTCGCTGTCGGGGGGACAACCCATTTCCGAAGGTGCGACGAATTGGATCGCGCCGTTCAGCAGCGATGAGCCGATGTACTCGCTGATCAGCGACCACCGGCCGATGTACCGCTGCGCGCCCTCACGACCGGCGTCGTCTCCGTCCTTCCAGGCGGCAGACAGGTGTGCTCGCGGGTGCCACAGCTTGTACCGGCGGGTGTCGCAGCCGTGCCAGCCCATCCACCACACCCACATCGCTGGCGTCACACCGGGCATGTCGGTGCGTACGGACACCTGATAGCTGCCGTCTTCGAGCACCCCGTAGCCGTTCTCGGTCTGCTGGTAACCCTCGTCGGCCACGCTGGCGGCGTTCTCGTACGACGGCAATGCCATCCCACCTTGCGGGCCATGCTGTAGCGCCTCGACGACATGCCCTGGCAGCGGCGCCATCTCGGGTTTGAAAAACTTGCCGAATGGCGTGTCCGCGTCGTCGTTGCGGTAGCCGAGGTAAAGGTCGCCGGTCATCAGATTCTTCCCATCCAACTGTTGAATAAACCGTCGGGATCGTATTCGGCACGAACCCGGTCGAGCTTGGCCATGGCCTCGTCGCTTGCGAACCGCGCCGGACGCCGCCCGAGGTTTTCGTCGGCGAGCTGAATCCCGACCGCCAGGTGGGACATGGCCTCCATGTTGGACTGCGCCCAGTTCGCATAACGCTCGCTGTCGGCCGGGTCCGTCGCATCATTCCAGGAGCCGTAAGCCGCCAGATAGATGTCGGCCTCGATGCTGTAAGCCATGTCCTGGCGGGGCGGGATCGGCCCCCAGTTCAGCCAGAGGAAATGCGCCGGATGCGGCGGCATGGTGTCCAGGATCGTCCGGATACCCGGCAGCAGCTCTTCCGCGGACGCCGACGTCCACATGTTGTCCACCGCATAGTGATGGTCGCCCAGGTAGTGGGTCATCGCGATGTCATACCAGGTGGGCAAATCGGTTGGCATGTAGGGGATTTGGACGACTGCCTGGTCGGCGACCGGGCAGGTGCCGAACAAGGCGAGGGCCTTTTGGGCCTCCTCCTCGGAGTCGGCGAACGCGGGCGACGCAAACGAGATGACGGGTTGGTCGATGTTCATGTTCGGTTCGCCGCGTGAGGCGACGGCCTGCAGCTCGACCCGAGGGTCGACTTCGGCGCTGACGGCGCGCGCCCACGTGAAGACCTCGTCGGCCAGGTCGAACGGGTAGAGGTACACGCTGGTGCCACAGACGGCGGGCCGCGGGTACAGCTTGAGGTGAAACGCCGTCACGACCCCGAAAAAGCCTGGGCCGGCGCCGCGAGCGGCCCAGTAGAGATCGGCGTGATCGTCCTCGTCGCAGTGGATTTGCTCGCCGTCGGCGGTGATGACGTCCACGCCGATGACGCTCTCGCAAGCCGGGCCGTAGACCCGGCTGTTCCAGCCGTATCCGCCCTGCAGCAGATAACCGCCGAGGCAGACGCCCTTGCAGTGGCCGCCGGGGAAGAACAGGTTCTGCTCCTGCAGGTCGGCCATCAGCAGGCTGCCGCCCTTGCCCGGACCGACGACGGCGAGACCCTTTTCGGCGTCGATCGTGGCGTGGTCGAGGCGGCTGACGTCGAGCAGGACAGAGCCGTCGCGCAGGTGGCTGGCCGCGAAGCTGTGCCCGCCCGAGACGATGCTGACCTTGTTGCCGTTGGCCTTGGCATAGCGGAGAGCGCTTACGATGTCGTCGGTATCGGCGGCCTGGACGATCACCTCGGGGTAGCGGTCGGGCACTCGTTGATGCCACACCGTGTCGCGGCGAGCCGCTTCGTACCCGTCATCATTGCGGAAGAAGTGTCGCCCGGCCGGCAGCCCACTCAATTTGCTCTCCCCTTCGATCCACATTCCGGTTTATTGTAGTCCGTGATGCGGACCACTATAGTGGACTTGTGCCCCCAACGGAACGGAATGCGGCAAGTAATCGGGATGAAGGCATCCAGGTGCTGCGTCGTGCCGCCGCCGCGCTCGACGAGATTGCCGCCGAGCCGGGACAGCTCCGCCTCGTCGACCTCGGCGAGCGGCTCGGGCTGGCCAAGTCGACGGCTCGGCGCTTGCTCGTCGGCCTCGTTGAGGTCGGGCTGGCCAGCGTCGATTCGCATGGCCGTTTCTCGCTCGGTGAGCGCTTACTGGGATTCGGCGGTGCCGCCGGAGCGCGCATCGCGGCGGTCTTCCGGCCGACGATCGAGCGGGTGGCGCGCGCGACCGATGGCGAGACCGTCGACCTGTCGGTGCTGCGTGGCCAGCGCATGTGGTTCGTGGACCAGATCGAATCGACGCACCGGCTGCGGGCGGTGTCGGCCATCGGCGTCCGTTTCCCGCTGCACACCACCGCCAACGGAAAGGCGGCCCTTGCGGCGCTTTCCGAGCCCGACGCCCAGGCGGTGATCTCGCGGTTCAGCGCCGAGACCGCGGAGCGGCTGCGCGCCGAGATCGCGGAGGTCAGGCGCACCGGAATCGCGTTCGACCGCGAGGAACACACTGCAGGCATTTCGGCGGCCGCGATCGCGCGACGAGCCGGCGGAGACAACGTGATCGCCATCTCGGTGCCGGCACCCACGGAGCGGTTTCTCGAAAAGGAGGAGCGCATCGTGACAGCGTTACGGGCCGCGGCCGACTCGCCGGCCTGGACGCGCTGAGCGCCCCAGTGATCGCGTTGCTCTGGGCGCACCTGCGCTCAGCTGGAAACACCGGCCTCCGCGCGGCGCAAATATTGGGGCACGTTCGATGGCCCCGCCTGCCGGTCGACGAGATACGCGTCGACTGCGTCGATCACGTTGCCGTAGCGGGCCGTTAGCGTTCGTCAGGAGCGTCCGTCGGCGGCGGGACAGGCTACCACCAGAGCCTCGAAATGACGGGAAGCGCCGACCTTTTCCTTCATCTCCAGGCCTTTTCCAACCACTTTCCATCATTTTTGTTGGCCCCTGACCAGATGCTCTCATCCTGGCGGCGTGCAAATCGCGCATGCCGGCCAACGGCCTGCGCCCCGCCACCGACCTGCATATCTCAAGCGGTCTAGCGCCTAGAAGGAGTTCACCAATGACCGAAACAACATCCCCGATGCCCGACACCGAGTTCAATCCGACTGCCGCGCTTAATGATTTGCTCGCCGACGTCGGGTTGTCGGCCGCCGATGCCGGCGGGCAGGTGACGTTTGCCGGACAGGATCCGCTCATCCCGGCCCGGCACCGGTTGGCCGCGTCGATCGGGATCCCAATGATGGGCAACGCCGTGGCAGCGGCGGCCATGCACCGTCATCGCGGCGGCCCGGGCCAGGATCTGCACCTGGATCTGCGCGAGGCCGTGCATCACATCAACCCCAGCTTCCATTGGCATCCCACCCTGGCGGGCGAATTTCCGTCGATCGCACTGCTGATGGACAACCCGTTCGGGCTGATTCCGTACCGGACCCGCGACGGGCGCACCGTGATGGCCTCTGCGGTTTACCCGCACCAGGCCGCCAAATGGTGCCGTTTCCTGGATGTCCCGCCCGACTTCGGGAAGGTCGCGCAGGCGTTCTCCGGCTGGGACGCCGTCGAGCTGGAAGAGTCCGCCAACGCCGCCGGCCTGCCAGCGTGCGTGGCACGTAGCCCCGAGGAGTGGCTGGCCCATCCGCACGGGGCCTTCCTGGCCAGTCAGCCGGTGATCGGGTTGACCCGCATTGGCGACGCCCCACCAAGGGATCTCGGCCTTTCGGATCGACCCTTGGGTGGGGTGCGAGTGTTGTCGTTCACCCATGCCGTGGCCGGACCTACGGTGGGACGCGTCCTTGCCGAGCAGGGCGCCGACGTGCTGGGCGCGACCCGTCCCAACGACTTCGAACACGACTGGGTGTATTTCGAAGCCAACATCGGATCCCGCAGTGCGTGGCTGGATTTGACCAAGGACAGCGGCAAGGCCAACGTAGACCGGCTGCTGCGCGACGCCCACGTCGTGGTCAACAACCACCGTGGCTTGAAATTGGAGAAACTGGGCATAGATCCCCACGAACTCGCGGGCACCCACCCTGGGCTGGTGCACGTCTCGGTGACCTGCTACGGATCGGCCGGGCCGTGGGCCCACCGTGGCGGCTTTGACCATGGAAAACGTAGCGCGCAAGCCTCGGCCTTTAGGCCGGGGACGGGTGTGCGACACGAATGTAGGTAGTGGGGCTTGGGGCTGGTCAGGAGGTAGTCTGGTTGTGGTACTGACAACCAGACAGGAGGACCGGAGTGAACGACGTCCCGCTGGGGGATCTAGAACAGCAGAGGGCGCGGCTTTATGAGCAGCTGGCCGCGACGGGCGACTTCCGGCGCGGCTCGATCAGCGCGAACTACCGCCGTTGCGGGAAGCCGAATTGCGTGTGTGCGCAGCCGGATCACCCTGGCCACGGGCCGCGGTACCTGTGGACGCGCACGGTGGCCGGCCGCGGAACCAAGGGTCGGCAGCTCTCGGTCGCCGAGGTGGACAAGGTGCGCGCCGAGCTGGCCAACTACCACCGCTTCGCCGAGGTCAGCGAGCAGATCGTGGCGGTCAACGAAGCGATCTGCGAAGCGCGGCCCCCGAATACGGCGACCACGGCACCCCCGGCCGCGACCGGGGACGAAAAAAGGGGCTCTACGAGCAGATCGCGACGCAGGTCGCCGCCGAGGTAGAGCGACTGGCCGCGGTCGCGGTCGACTCGCTGGGCCCCTCGGGTGCGGGCCTGGCCGCGGTCGAGCTGGCGATCCGCACCGCGATGTCTCGGCTGGGCGCTTGGCTGCTGGAACGGCTCTTGGCCACCGACACCGGGCACCGCGGGCCGCGGATCGACTGCGGGGCCGGGCATCACGCGGCCTTCGTTGGCTACCACGACAAGAACATCGACACCGTGTTGGGCCGTGTGGCGGTGCGCCGCGCCTACTACCACTGCGCCTCGTGCGGGCGCGGGGTCGTCCCGCGCGACGACCAGCTCGGTGTCGCCGGTGCCTCGCTGTCACCGGGACTGCGCAAGATCACCGCGCGCGCCGCCGCGACCGCGCCGTTCGCCCAAGCCGCTGACCTGCTGGCCGAGCTGGCTGGAATCCGGTTGAACCCCAAGCGGATCGAACGATCAGCCGAAGCCGACGGCGTCGCCGCCGCGGCACGGCTGAGCACGGAATCGGCCGCGATCGCGCGCCGGCAGGTGGCCGTGCTGCCCACCACCGCGCGCGGCGGGCCGGACAAGCTCTACATCGCCGTCGACGGCACCGGTGTGCCCATGGTGGGCGCCGCGGTCGCCGACCGCGCCGGCAAGGCACCCGACGGGCGCGCCCGCACCCGCGAGGTCAAACTCGCCGCCCTGTTCACCCAGACCCGCATCGACGACGACGGACGACCGGTCCGTGACCCCGACTCCACCAGCTATTTGGCCAGCTTCGCCCCCGCGGCCGAGTTCGCCACCCTGGTAGCCGCCGAGGCCCGCCGTCGCGGCGCCGACCACATCCGCCAACTCGTGGTCCTCGGCGACGGCGCGCCCTGGATCTGGAACCTGGCCACCGCGATCGCACCCGAAGCCACCCCCATCGTGGACCTCTACCACGCCCGCCAACACCTACACGACCTCGCCGCCGGGCTCACCGGCACACTCGGCCAAACACACCCCGACTGGCTGGCCACCCGCCTGGCCGACCTCGACGCCGGCGACATCGAAACCCTCGTCACCCAAACCGAGCGTTTGCACCCACAACTGCCCGACGACATCGCCAACGACACCGCCAAAGCACTGGGGTACTTCAAAACCAACGCCCACCGGATGCGCTACGCCTACTTCCGCGCCCACGGCCTGTTCGTCGGCTCCGGCGTCGTCGAGGCCGGCTGCAAATCCATCGTCGGTCAACGCCTCAAACTGTCCGGCATGCGCTGGAACATCCCTGGCGCCACCGGGATCCTCACCTTGCGCTGCCACCAGGCCAGCGACCGCTTCGACCGCATCTGGACACAGCCGCACAACCAGATCGCCGGCTACGCCACCGCATGACCAGCAGGCCAGCAGCTCCAATTCAAGATCAACTTCGGTTTACCTACAAATCTGTCGCACACCCGCCGGGGACAAGCGCGTCTGGATTTGTCGGCGACGGCTGTTACGGTGTTGGCCACAACTGAATGCCCCGGAGAGATCCCAAGGTCAGGACATCGACCGGCGTCGGGGAAAGTAATCGGCGAGGCCGCGGAAACACAG
This sequence comes from uncultured Actinomycetota bacterium, assembly GCA_963814505.1. Taxonomy (GTDB): domain Bacteria; phylum Actinomycetota; class Actinomycetes; order Mycobacteriales; family Mycobacteriaceae; genus Mycobacterium. The sequence goes on along the minus strand of CAWFDM010000021.1, from coordinate 63,577 downwards.
ACACCTGCGGCGCCCGCAAGGGACAGAGCCGATCGGCGCGAACGCAAAGCCCCCGGCTTACGGCGGTGCTGTGATGAGCACCGAGACAGCCGGACATCGGCACGCGGGAATCCCGCGCCTTCAGGCGCGGGAGGATGTCAAATGAACGGGTCTGCGGCCTCCGGGCTGATGGCCATCGAAGGCGGCGCGGCCGATCCGCAACTACCGCCCACCGGGCTGATCAATGACTTCATCACCGGTTACATGGGCGCGCTCGGCGCCGCCGCCGGACTGCTCAAACAGCAGGCCGAGGGTGGCAGCTGGCACGTCACCGTCAACCTCACCCGCAATGCCATGTGGTATCAAACCCTGGGCCTGGTGGATCCCGCCGACGCCGAGCACACCATCCGCGAACCGGCCAGCTACGACACCGATAGCCCGATGGGCCGCGTCCACATGCTGGCCCCGCCAGTCGCTTTCAGCCACACACCACCCCGCTGGCCCGATCCGATCCTGGTCCCCCGCGGATCAAGCCCGCCCGAATGGGCCGGCATCACCAGCCGCGAGTGACATTCGGGCCGGCCTACAAGCGGCACCCACCGCGACGACGCAACCGCACGCGAAGTCGGCGCGACGAGTGACAATTGTCGCTGTGAGCGACGGCGTGGACGAGGTGGATGTGGCGATATTGGACGCGCTGCACATCAATCCACAGGTGAGTTTCGAGGAACTCGGCAGGACGCTCGACGTGTCGGCGGTAACCGCGGCAAGGTGGTGGCGTCGCCTGGTCAACACCGGGCGGGCATGGGTGTCCTCAGCGATCGGCCCTCAGATGCCGGTACGGGCGGCGCTGTTCGAGGCTGAATGCGAACCCGGGGCCGCGCGGTCGGTCGCGGCTCAATTCGCCACGCGGCCACACGCTTTCAGCGTGAACATCACTACCGGCCAAGACAATCTGTACGCGTTGCTGGTGACCGCCGATCAGCCCCTGCTGTCCGAATTGATCGTGGACACGCTGCCCGCGATCCGCGGGCTGCGGCGGGTGCGGTCGGCGCTGATCACCCAGTTGTTCAGCGGTACCCGCTGGCGGCTGGGCGGTCTCAGTTCTGACCAAGTGCAAACGGTCACACCGGAGCCCACCAAAACGGGTCCAGTGCATCAGTTCGAGGAATTCGACCGCGAGTTGTTCCTGGCCCTGCAGCGCGACGGTCGGCTCAGCTACCGCGAATTGGCCGCAGCGCTCGGCCGGCCAGAACAGGTGGTGCGTCGCCGGGTGAATCTGCTCACCCATTCCGGATGGCTGGCGTTCCGCACCGATTTCGCGAGGGTGGAGGCCGGCTGGCTGTTCGGCATGGCGCTCAAGCTGCGGGTCGCGTGGGCAGACGTGGCCGCGGTGGGGCGCACGCTGGTCCAGTACCCCGAGACGCGGTTCTGTGTCGCGACCGTGGGCGGAGCGGCCAACCTTTTCGTGACGATGCAACTACACCAGGCCTCGGCGCTGGACGGGGTAGTCCATCGGCTGTTGGCCGAATACCCGGACGTGACGGTATTGGACACCCGGGTGGTACTGCGCTCCATCAAATCCTGGGGACGGCTGTTGGGACCCGAAGGCCGTGCCCAGGAGGTGGTGCCCGTCGACCTCTGGGCGCCTGCCGGATAAGGGTCGCTCGGTCGCAATAACTTCCCCACTACTGCGGCCGGGCTCCCCGCCAATCCGTTCCCGTTACTCAACGGGCACTTAACAGATCGACACAGCGGGCGCGAATAACTGACCCCATTCGTGACGAGCCGCCGACTGTGCATCCATGAAGGCGTGCGCGGATGGGCCGCCATTACCCGCTAGGTGGACAAGCGCCCAGGCCATTGCGAACAACGGCACCCTGTGACGTTGCGCCGCGCCAAGTAGCTCATCGAAAGCTGCCTCTGAATGGCACCGACGAACGCCGATGAGAATGCCCCGCGCGGTGTCCAGGATGCGACTGGAGTCCGGGCCGCACGAGATCTGGGCCCACGAGTTCTGGGCGGGAGCCCGGTTCGCCATCATGCCGTGGGTACCTCCTTCAAGCCCTGCGCATACTTCGTGACGGTGATCCGCTTTACCGCACCGTGCCATGATTTGTGCATCGCGTCCCGTCGCGCCAGATCGCCGTCCATTTCGGAATGCGGCCGTGATCGTCTTGGTACCGGCCGACGAGCAGCGCATCCTGAACGATGGACCTTTGCACTGGTGACTGAGGACTCTGTGCTGCGACTCGTCAGGCGCGCATAGTCAAGCACCATGCTTGGCACCCTTCTCGACGTTTTTCGCCTCCGCCAGTACTTCGACGTGATAACCCGAACCCGAGAGTGGGCGCAGGGATTGCACCAGGACGCCGGACTGCTAACGGACGCTGCCCGAGTTGTGCTGCGCCTGCCGCCCGGCGGGGCGAGCGCCCGCACTCAGGAACCGTTCCCATCGGCCGAGCCGTACGTCACCAAATTCACGAACGACCAGCGAATTGCGGTGGCGGCGACAGGCGGAAGCGGCGCAATGGCGTCCTTGGTGGGCGCCGCGCGCGCTCTGGAAGAAGCCGGTCTGCGTCCATCTGTCTTCTCGCTGTGCTCGGGTTCGGCGTTGTTCGGGTTTCCACTGGCGGCCGGGATCAGCGCCGAGAAGGTGGCGGCCTTCACCCTGGGGCTGCTGCCACCGGACTACGTCGACTTGGATTTCGGCCGGCTGCTCCGGTTGGCGCTGACGGCCGGGCGGGGATTCGCCGGCATTATCCGGGGCGATGCGATCGAAGACACGTACCGAAGTCTTCTCGGCGACATGACGCTGGGCGAGATGCCCACCCCGGCGTACGCGCCGATATGGAACGTCGAGCAGAATCGGGTTGAATTCATCGGTCCCCGAACGTATCCGGACCTTCCGGTGGCACGCGCCGTGCACATGGCCATTGCCTTGCCGCTGTTCATCCAGCCCGTTGAGTTCGGCGGATTTCACTGGTGCGACGGCGGGATTGTCGACATCTTTCCGGTCCACCCGCTGCTTGATATCGAGCAGCCCTGTGACGTCACACTGGCGATCAACGGGTTCTACCCGCCGGGCTTTCAGGGCGAAGACGCCACCGGCTGGGAGTATCGCCGCGCGAGCATTCTGTATATCGCCAGCCAGGTGCGAACCTGCCAGCAGGTCCAGCTTGCGCGCGAAAACCTGACCCGGCTGCGCGGTGCGTCGAAAGTGGTCATGATCGAGCCGGTTTCCTACGAGACGGTGCGGGGAGTCGGCTTCTACCGCCAGTTCCTCAGCACCCGCGACTGGCCCGGATTCATGCAGGCCGGGCGTGTCCAGACACTCCGGGCGCTGGCGATGACCGGAATGGCTACCCCGTCGATGGCGAAGCCTCAGTTAGCCCGCGAGCGCTAATATCTCGTCAAAGCCGGCGACGATGGCGTCATGAAAGACGTCATAGTCGGGTATCGCGGCGGTGTCTACGTTGATGCCGAGAGCGCAGGTGTCGACGTAGGTGAGCAGTGTGACATTGACCGATGAGCCGATCGTCGGGCCGAACGCGTATTGCGCGCGCACAGCGGCGCCGCCCAGAAAAACCGGCACCGGCACGCCCGGCACGTCGCTGGCCAGGAAATCGACGTGGCGTAAGACCGAACCCACGTACCACCGCGGCATGAGGTTGAGGGCGCCGGCGATCAGTTGCGTGTAGGGCAGCGATCTTTCGTGGCGCACCGCGTGGACGCGCTCGTGTATCGCCTTGATCCGTTTGGCCGGGTCGGCCTCACCCACGGGCACATCGAACCGCATCAGCGTAATTCGGTTCCCACCCATCTCATCTGTCTTTGTCCGAAGGCTGATCGGCATCGTCAGGTGCAAGTCACCAATCGCCACGCCGTGCTTCTCGTGGTAGAGACGCAAACCACCGGCCACCCCTGCGACAAACGCATCGTTGAGCGCGCCGCCGCACCGATGCGCGGCTTCGAGCAATTGTGACCGCGGCACCTGGTGCACCCCTAGACGACGAATCAGCCCGCGATCCTTCGTCAGCGGAGAACCGGTGCGACTTATGGGCCGAACCGTCCGGTAGACCGATGCCACGCTTGCCGCGGCCGATCGCGCCGTCGCAACCGGCCGCCGAACAGCGTCGTACATCAATCCGGGTGCCCATCTAACCGCGCCGCTCAACGCAATACCGAGCAGTGAGGTGTCAAAGCGCCAGGCGTCACGGTACTGGTTGAGCCGCGACGGCCTGGGCACTTGTGGCTCGGCCGGCAGTGGATGGCGTTCGGGCACCTCTTCGGAGAGGTCGAACAGGCTCATCGCTATCTGGACGCCGCCGACTCCATCGGTGAGGGCATGGTGGAACTTGCAGATCACCGCGGCGCCACCGCTTTCCAGGCCCTCGACCAGCGTCGTCTCCCATAGCGCCCGAGCCCGATCGAAATCCTGCATCTCGGCCAATCGGGCCATCTCGAGCACATCGTCGAGCGTGCCTGGTCCGGAAATGGCCGTTCGCCGCATGTGGTAATCCAGATCGAAGTCCGGGTCGTACTCCCACCGGGGCGGGGCCGGCGGCGGAGATGTCACTACCCGCTGACGAAACATTGGCAGTTTTCGGCTCATTAAGTCGAATCGTTCGCGTACCTCGCCCCAGTCCGGGGACCGGTCCAGCAGAACGACGGTTACCACGGTCGACCGCAGTCGCGGGTCGCTTTCCATCGCCCAGGTGAAAGCGTCGGTGTTGTGCATAAATTCAGTCATGTGTGCTCCCGGTAACAAACGTACGATTTCCGGCGGCCGACGTCACTGGTATACCGGTAGCCAGTGACTTTGGCCCCTAAAGATCGGGCCATTCGTCAGCTGGAGACCGACCACCCGGTACGGCCCCACGTCGGTCGAATTCCATTGCCCCAAAGATGATCGAGTGCGGGCCGGTACGCCCGATGGGATTTCCACCGGGTCCGGTCAGCGCCGAGTATCAGCTGCCCAGCACGCGCCGGGTGTAGTCGTTGAGGAAGACGCGGTTGGGATCGAGGCGGTCGCGGACCGCCGCGAAGCGGTCCCAATCGGGATATCGGCCGCGAAGTGTGGCCGCGGTCTGATAGTGACGCTTGCCCCAATGCGGCCGGCCCGCAAACTCATCCATGATTTCCTCGACGGCGCGGAAGTAGGTTTCGAACTCCATGCCGGTGTACTGGTGAACGGCGATGTAGCAGGTATCGCGGCCGTGCGCGGTCGACAGGAAGGCGTCGTCGGGAGCCGAGAAACGCACCTCGAGCGGGAACATGATCGGCAACTTGCGACGCCGCACGACGTCCATGACGCGCTGGATTGCCGCGCGGGCATGCTCGCGCGGGATCGCGTACTCCATCTCGGTGAATCTGACCTTGCGCTCGGTCGCGTACACCTTGTAGGCGCGGTCGCAGACCGTGGCCTCCGACATCAGGCTCGTCATCAGGCGGTTCAGGCTCGGCGCCGCGCGGGGGAGGCGCCGGCCCGCCCGGCAGATCAGGCTCAATCCCACGTTTTCGAAGTCCTCGTTGAGCCTGCGTTTCCACCCGGGCGTCGGCGTCGGCTCCTCGCCACTGCGCCGCGTGGTGCGCGTTGAAGCCTGCTCCCCGTAGGGAAATACGAAGAACTCGAAGTGGTCGTTGCCGTCGACGGATTCGTCGAGGTGTTCCAGCGTCTCGGTCAGTGCACGTCGCTCGTCGCGGCGAATCAACGTGTACAGCGGCACCGTCTGCACGGTCACCTGGGAGATCACCCCGAGCGCACCCAGCGACACCCGCGCCGCCAGGTAGGCATCACCTTCCGAACCTTCCGACAGGGTCAGGACCTCACCGGCCGCGGTAACGAGCCGCAGCGCCACGATCCGCGCCGAGAGGTTCGTAAAGCGTGCGCCCGTCCCGTGTGTCGCGGTCGCGGTGGCACCGGTGATCGACTGCGCATCGATGTCGCCCTGGTTCTCCAGCCCCAGTCCGTGATCGGCCAGTTGCGGGCCGAGCTTGTGCAGCTTGGCGCCACCCTCGATCGTGACCAGGCCGCTCGCCGGATCCGCCTCGACGACCCGCTGCAGACCGGTCATGTCGATCATCACCCCGTCCGTGCACGCGCAGTCGGTGAACGAATGCCCGGTGCCGACCGCACGCACCCGTTCACCGCGCTTCGCTGCACCGGCAACCATCTCCGCCAGCTCGGCCTCCGAGGTCGGCCGCACGATCGCCGACGGCGCGCAGAACTGCTCTCGGGCCCAGTTGGCCCACCGAGGACTCACCGCACCAACTCCCGCACTACGGACTCGGCGACCGTGACCGCGTGCATCACGGTCTCGTAGACCAGGTTCTCGGGTACGTCCGACATGAGGTGGTAGTTCGACAGCTCCTTGTAGCGGTCGATCGACGAGAAGCATGCGGTTGGGTAACCCGCGCGACTCATCAGCACCGCGTCGGTGCTATTGCGGGACCGCATGCCTCGGCGCACCGGCGCGTCGGCGCGCTGCGCGGCCCGCACGACGAGGTCGCGGAATGGGCTGTGGTGGTAGTCCTCCATGACGGTCGTGCCCTCGCCCTCCAGCATGATCAGCGCGGGCGAACCGACCGTGTCGAAATTCAGGAAGTACGTGCGCCCCCGGTCGAGCTCGCGCTCGTGGCGCGCCATGAATCCATAGATGCCGCCCTGCAGTATTTCCTCGGCGCCCAGCGAGACCAGCAGCACCCGAACGCCTTTCACAGGCCGCTCCCGCAGCCGCTCGGACAGGGCGACGATCAGCGCGACGGCGGACAGATTGTCGTTGGCCCCGGGAACGACCGGGCTACGAGCGATGTCAGCGAATATTGCGGCCACACCCGCGCTCATCGCCGCTCCCGCGAGCATCATCCTGCGGCTGCCGCGCAGCGCGCCGACACCGGCGACCATGGGAGCGACAATCGGTGGCCACCAGTTGGGGGCCGAGGTGTTCACGCGCTCGGCGATCCCGGGGAATCGTTCGACGAGATATCGCTGCGGGCCCTGGTTGAAGAACTTGCCGGTGCGCGCGGCATCGTGATGGGCGCACACCACGACCGTCTGCTCGCCGGCGAGATCACCGGCCTCGGCTACGACGTTCCATGTCGTTCGGGGCTTTTCCATTCTCTTGCGCACAACGCGCGGCCCATTGGAACAGTCGTCGGCGATCGCCAGCCCGGCACCCACCCCCGCCACGGCGCCGGGCAACCGCAACTGCCGACTGATCGCGCCGGCGAGGCCGACCGCCACACCGACCGCCGCCAGTTTGGCATGCAGCGACGGATAGCCGGCGTAGAACTGCTCCTCTTCGATTCGCGCATTGTGCGCGCCTGCCAACGTCAGGCGCTCGACGATCCAGTCGGCCGCCTGCTGTTCCCCCGGCTCCCCGGCGGCGCGCTCGATCGGCGCGAGCGTCTCGACGACTTCGCGCATCGTGGCCAGCTCGGTTGGCAATGCTGCGATCGCGGTCATGGCAACTCCTTCTCGCGCGCATCGAAGCGTGTCGCCGGGCCGCGCCGCGTCTGCCCGGTGACCATCGTGGTGGGACATGCCGGCATCAGAGGAATGTGCGCCCCTCACCCCGATACGTTGGAACGGTGTCGACGATCTGTGCCCCGCGGACCAGGTGCAGCCGGTCGAAGCGTTCGCACAATTCACCGGCCTTCGCGTGGCGGAAATAGACCTTGTCGCCCACCTTCAAGCTGCGGGCCGCGTCCCCGTACAGCGGCGTCTGAACCTCGCCGGTGCCCTCCATCGGGTCGAGCCGCAGCCCGCTCGGCAGGTAGGGCGTCGGCATGCGGTCCTTGGCACCGGCTCCGCTGGCCAGATAGCCGCCGCCGAGCGCGGTTGCGGTCTTCGCGTCGGGCCTTCGCGATATCGGTAGCGCGAACATCGCTGCCGGCTGCAACGCGAAGGTCGAATACGAGTCGAACAGCGTCGGCGCATAGAAGCCCGAGCCGGCGGTCGCCTCGGTGATCGCCGGCTCCTGGGCGACTAGCTGTAGGTCCCCGGTGCCGCCGGCGTTGACGATCTTGAGGTCGGCGACCTCGCGCACCAGCTCAACGGAGCGGGCCCGCCGTTCGCGCAACTCCGCGATCGATTGGCGCTGCATCCACCCGACGACCGCGTTTTGGACGCGCTTGCCGGCCACCTTGTCCCCGAAGCCCGCGATGTGGCCTTCGTAGGACATCAGCGCCACCAGCGTCAGCGTCGGCCGTCGGTCGATCTCCACGGCCAGGGCGCGCACCTGTTCGGGGGTGTGCAGCGGCGAGCGCTTGGGACCGATCTTCACGCGCCCGCCGGCACGCCAGTAGCCGGCATCGAGGTCAACACACAGCCGCACCGGCTTGTCGGTCGCGTTCTCGATCATGTCGAGGTGTTCGACGGCGTCGACCATCACGATCGGCGCGCCATCGGGGTCCTCGGCGCCGATCTCGCCGAGTGCGCGCAGTGCCGCCCGGTCAGTCGTCGGGTAGGCGAGCAACAGGTTGGCGAAACCGAGGCCGGCAAGCCAGAGGGTCTCGGTCAGCGTGAACGTCATCAAACCGTCGAATCGGTCACTGGCATCAAGGATTTCCTGCTGCAGCGGCCGGCAGCGCAGCGACTTCGACGCCACCCGGATCGGCTTGTCGCCCGCACGGGCGAGCATCTGCTCCGCATTGCCCCACATCGCGTCGAGGTCTACGAACGCGAACGGTGGATCGTGGTCGGCAAAGGCCTGTTCGTAGCGGCGCAACCGGCTTTGCGCGTCCATCCCTACCGGCCCGTCAGAACGTCGTTCGCGTCCGACCACCTCGTGCACGCCGTCACAGTACTGAACTTGGCGCCGCAGAGTGCCGGGTTGAACCGGTTTGCGGTAGGCCGTATCGACCCGAGTCCACTTTGTCGTGCCGTGGGAGGCCCGGTTAGGGCGTCCCCGCTGTCCCGTTCTGGCCGAACAACAGCCCGCCGCTGCCGCCGGCGCCGCCCTGGGCGCCGACGACGCCGTTCCCGCCGTTACCGCCGTTGCCGATCAGCCGGGCGTCGCCGCCGTTACCGCCGTCGCCGGCTCCGCCCGTCGATCCGGTGCCGCCGTTGGCGCCGGCACCGCCGTTGCCGTAGAGCCACCCGCCGGCACCGCCGGCGCCACCGTTGCCGGCTCCGGTGTTCGTCGAGTTCGCGCCACCGGCACCGCCGGCGCCGCCCTTGCCGAACAGCAGCGCGCCGCTGCCGCCGGCGCCACCAGCGCCGACGATGCTGCCCGACACGGAGGTGCCGCCGGCCCCGCCGGCGCCGCCGGCGCCGCCGTTGCCGATGAAGTACCCGCCGGAGCCGCCGTCACCGCCTTGCGCGTACAAGTTGCCGGCCACACTCGCCCCACCGTTCCCGCCGTCACCGCCGGTACCGAACAGTATCCCGCCGGTGCCGCCGCCACCGCCGTTGCCGCCTGCCACGTTTACTCCCTGTTGACCCACCGTCCCGGTAGCACCGCCGGTACCGCCGTGGCCGCCGTTGCCGAGGAGCCCGGCGATGCCACCGCTTCCCGCGAACCCGCCAGAACCGGCAAAACCCGTGGTGGTGGCGGCGCCGCCGTCGCCGCCGAGCGCGCCGTTACCGCCCGTCCCACCGGTGCCGTACACGAGACCGCCCGTGCCGCCGTCGCCACCGAGGCCGCCGATGCCACCATTGCCGCCCGTGGCGGTCCCGGGCGCACCCGTCCCACCGATACCACCGTTGCCGCCGGCCCCGCCGTCGCCGAACAGCCCGATGGCACCGCCATTACCGCCGGCCCCGCCGCGGCCGCCGAAACTGAGAGTGTCCATACCGATGCCGGCCCCGCCGGCGCCGCCCGCCCCGCCGTCTCCGGGGGTGCCGAACAGTAAGCCGCTCTGGCCACCGGGGCCACCCATTCCGCCGTAGCCGCCCACGCCCTGCACGGTCCCATCGGTGGTCCCGCCGGCACCGCCGGCCCCGCCGACCCCGCCGGTGCCGAAAGTCAGCGCGGCCGCACCGCCCGCGCCTCCGCTCCCGCCGACCCCGCCCGCGGGCAGTATCCCCGCCGAGGGGCCGACGGCCGGCGCGGCGCCGCCGGTCCCGCCGGTCCCGCCGGCGCCGCCCAAGCCGTAGAACAGCCCGGCGCCGCCGCCGTTTCCGCCGGATCCGCCGGTGGTGCCCTCGCCGGAAACGGGAGCGGGACCGCCGCCGCCGCCCGTACCGCCGGCACCACCGTTGCCCCACAGCAGCCCCCCGTTACCGCCGGCGCCCGCGTTGGTGCCGTTGGCACCGGCCGTCGTGGTGCTGCCGCCGGCCCCGCCGTTCCCGCCGTCGCCCCACAGTCCGGCACTGCCTCCGTTGCCGCCGCCCTGGTTGGTGCCGCCGGACCCGCCGTTGCCGCCGTTGCCGAATATCCATCCGCCGTCGCCGCCGTTAGCCCCGGTACCCACCGCGCCGTCGGCGCCGTTGCCGAACAGCGGCCGCCCCGTCAGCGCCGCCACGGGCGAAAGCGAAGCCAGGCTCTGCGCCTCTTGCATCACGCTCTGCAGCGGCGAGGCGTTGGCCCCCTCGGCGCTGGCATACGCGGCGGCACCCGAATTGAGGATCTGCACGAACCGCTGATGAAAGATCGCCGCCTGGGCGCTCAGCGCCTGATACGCCTGAGCGTGCGCGCCGAACAGCGTGGCGATGGCAGCCGATACCTCATCGGCGCCGGCCGCGACCACCGACGATGTCGGGACTGCCGCGGTCAGGTTGGCCTCGTTGATCGCCGAACCGACGCTCGCCAGGTCGGTTGCGGCGGCCGCCACCAGCTCCGGCGCCGCGATGAGGAACGACATTCACCGACCTCCCACCACCTCACGGAGGCCCGGCTACCTCGGGCCACCATCCAACCCTCGGCAAAGGGTATCGCTACCCGGCCAACGCGCCGGGCATTTGCGCAAGACCTGCCATCTGTTTCGCAAGGCGTCACCGGAACGTTTCTCCCAGCGCGGGACGCGTGGGCGGCCGCGCCTCGGTGTTCCGGCCTCAAAGTATTGCTTTGAGGTCCTTCGCCCTTGCGATGTCGTCCCAGTCGACGTCGAGCTCGAGCAGAATTTCCTCGGTATGCTGCCCATGCTCTGGTGCGCGCGCGGGGGCCGGCGGCGTTTCGTTGAATTGAACCGGCGCAGCGACGATCCGGTATTTCTCGCCCTGGTCGTCGACGTTGGTCACCACATAACCGTTGGGTTCAACTTGCGGGTCATTGAGGGTTTCCCGCGGCGTCGCCAGGGCACCCCACACGCCCGGTTCGTCTTCGAGCACTTTTTGCCAGTGCGCCAAGTCTTGGCCGGCGAATGCATTCGCAAAAATTGCGGTCGCCTCGGCGGCGTTGGCTATCAGGTTGCTGGACGGCACAAATCGCTCATCGGTGGCCAGCTCGCCCAATCCCATACGCTGGCAGAAGCCGGCCCAGTATTTGTCGGGCTGCAAAAAGACCAGCTGAATCCACCTGCCGTCGCGGGTCTTGTAACGGTTCACAAGTGGATTGATCGCCAACCCCGGTGGTGCGCCCGGGATGCCGTCGATGTTGAAGAAATCGGCTGCCGAAATCGATGGCGCGATGGCCCACATCGCCTGCGCCAGCAGCGAAGAGTCGACGATGCTCGGCTCACCGGTGCGTTCCCGATGGAACAACGCTGCACACACCCCGCCCGCGAGGGTAACCCCGCCCTGCAGGTCGCCGAAGGCCGGACCCTGGACGGCGGGCGTCTCGGTACCGAACGGCGTGAGCGTGTACGCCACCCCGCCACGAGCCAGATAGGTGGCGGCGTCGAACCCGCCGCGATCGCGATCCGGGCCGCGCACCCCCAGCCCGGTGCCGCGCGCGATGATGATCTTCGGGTTGAATGCGCGAATGTCCTCGACGGTGAGCCGGGCCCGCTCCAGTGCGCCCGGCAGCCAATTGGTCAGAAACACATCCGCACTGGCCAACAGCCGGCCGAACAACTCGCGGCCCGTTTCGGATTTGATGTCTATCCCGACGCTGCGCTTCCCGCGGTTGCCCAACTCGAGGATGAAGTCGGCGTCAACGCGAGCCGCCTCGCGGGTGAAACCACCCACGACCAACGCGCGTCCGGGATCGCCGAAGGTGACGCCTTCCACCTTGATTACGTCGGCACCCCAGTCCGATAGCGCGGCACCGGCCGACGGTACGTACGTCCAAGATGCCAACTCGATGACGCGGACACCGCTCAGCACGCCTGACATGGCCCAACCCCCCTCGATCGTCGCCGCAGCATTTCTTGCTATTTTAGATATTCTAGTTACTGTAGGGAATACAGTTAGCCCCGCTGCAGCCACGACCCGCTTTCTCGTGGCAGTATTTCGTGGAAGAGATGCGATGGAGCCGACCGTTGGTCCAATCCGGATCCTCAACGCGGTGCCCGCACGGCTGATGGCTGACCGCTCTCAACGAGCGCCGGTAACGGCGTTGGCGAATGGCGTTGGGCCCCAATGTGGGTCGCTGGAACAGACACCAGGACAAAGGACGGGCTAGCGCTATGGGCAGGGTGACGGGCAAAGTGGCGGTGATCAGCGGCGCCGCCCGCGGTCAGGGGCGTTCGCACGCGCGGATGCTTGCCGCCGAGGGAGCCGACATCATCGCGGTGGATCTTTGCGCGGACATCGAGACCAACGAGTACCCGCTGGCCCGGCCGGAGGATCTAGAGGAGACCGCGCGGCTGGTCGAGAAGGAAGGGCAGCGCGTCGTCACCGCCATCGCCGACGTCCGTGACCGCGTGGCGCTGTCGGCAGCGATCGACCAGGGCGTCGCCGAACTCGGTCATCTGGACGTCGTGGTCGCCAATGCCGGCATCTGCCCGCTGACCGCGGGCCTGCCGCCCAGGGCCTTCGCCGACGCCGTGGATGTGGATCTGGTCGGCGTGCTCAACCTCGTGCACGTCAGCCTCAAACATCTGCAAGCCGGCGCGTCGATCATCGTGATCGGCTCCAACGCGGCATTCATGTCGTCAATGAACACCACCGGTATCGACGGCGGTCCCGGCGGTGCGGGTTACGCGTTCGCGAAACTCGCTGCGGCGCACTACGTCAACGACTTCGCCCGGTCGCTGGCCCCCTTCTCTATCCGGATGAATGCGGTGCACCCGACGAACGTCAACACCGACATGCTGCACAGTGCGCCGATGTACCGGGCCTTTCGGCCCGACCTGAAGAATCCGACCCGCGAGGACGCCGAACCGGTGTTCCCGTTAGTGCAGGCAATGCCGATCCCCTATGTCGAACCCGAGGACATCAGCGAGGCCGTGCTGTTCCTCGCCTCCGATGCGGCGCGCTACATTACCGGACAGCAACTGCGCGTCGACGGCGGCGGCTTCCTCAAGGTCAAGCCCTGGCCGGGCGCGTGACAGAGTGTGACGAAGGTGGCACGAATCGACTTGCTCTGCAATGGAAATGGAGCCGAACGGTGAGCGAGGGCCACTCGGCAGAAACTCAGGGGGCAGAAACTCAGGGGCAGAAACTCAGGGCAGAAACTCAGCGCCGCCTTTACGCACTGATGGTGCTGATGAAGGCGGCCGATGACCGGCTGTCCAAGGGCATCGGCACCGGGGAGTTTATGTGCGTGTACTGGCCGTCGCGCGGCCAGGAGGCGATTGCCGCCGCGATGGGTGTTGCGCTGCGGGAAGACGATCAGCTGGTGACGACCTATCGCGGGCTGCACGATCTCATCGGCAAGGGTGTCCCACTCGAGGAGATCTACGGCGAGATGATGGGGCGCACCGTGGGTGCCAGCCGCGGCAAGGGCGGCACCATGCACATCGCCAAACCCGACCGGGGCGTGATGCTCTCGACCGGGATCGTCGGGGCGGGACCGCCGGTGGCCGTGGGGCTGGCGCTGGCCGCCAAACGCAAGGGCCTCGACCGGGTCACGGTGGTCAGCTTCGGCGACGGCGCCACCAACACCGGCTCCTTTCACGAAGCGGCCAACATGGCCGCCCTCTGGGACCTGCCGCTGGTGTTCTTGTGCCAGAACAATCTGTACGCGGAGATGACGCCGACCACGGACACGATGAAGCTCGAACACGTCGCCGACCGGGCGGCCGGTTACGGCATGCCCGGCGTTCGCGTGGACGGCAACGACCCGCTGGAGGTCAAATCAGCGCTCGACGCGGCGCTGCGGCGCGCGCGCGACGGGAGCGGCCCTACCTTCCTCGAGTGCGTGACATTCCGCTTCCGCGGCCACTACTTCGGTGACCGGATGCCTTACATCCCCAAGGATCAGCTGGCCGCGGCGATGGCGGCCGACCCGGTGCCGAGGTTTCGCAGTCACCTCGCCGAAGCCGGCATCGCCACCGAGGACGAGCTCAACCGCATCGACAGTGAGGCGCTGGCGACCGTGGAATCTGCGTTGCAGACGGTCATGAGCGCTGATGCCCCGTCGATCGAAGAACTCGACCACGACGTGTACGCGGCCCCGATCAAGTTTCCGGTCTGAGGACATAGGGATGAACGACGAAGCGGGGATGGAAGAAAAAGAGATGACGATGCGCGAGGCGCTGAACCTCGCGCTCGATCAGGCGTTAAAGGCCGACGACAGGGTCTTTTTGCTGGGTGAGGACATCGCCGATCCGGGCGCATCCGGCCCGACCGCGGGACTGTCGACGAAGTACGGCCGCGACCGGGTCCTGGACACGCCCATCTCGGAGGCGGCGATCGTCGGCGCCGCGATCGGCGCCGCCATCGACGGGATGCTGCCGGTCGCCGAGATCATGATCATGGATTTCATCGGCATCGCCGCCGATCAGCTGATCAACAACGCCGCCAAGCTGCGATTCATGACCGGGGGCCGGACGACGGCGCCGATCACCATCCGCACCCAGGTTTACGCCGGACTGGCCACCGGTGCCACGCACTCGCAGTCGCTGGAGGCGTGGTTCATGCACATCCCCGGGATGAAGGTGATCGTGCCCTCCACTCCGCGCGACGGCAAAGGCCTCCTGACCACGGCGATCTTCGACGAGGACCCGTGCCTGTTCGTCGAAACGATCCGCCTGCAAAGCAAGAAAGGACCGGTCCCGATCGACCCCGGGTTCTCAATTCCGCTCGGACAGGCCGACATCAAACGGGCGGGCACCGATGTGACACTGATCAGCTACGGGCGCCCGGTGCACGACGCGCTCATGGCCGCGGCCAGCTTGGCGGTGCAGGGCGTCAGCGCCGAGGTCGTCGATCTGCGTACCCTGGTGCCGCTCGACGTCGAAACCATCGTCGAATCCGCCAGGCGCACAAAACGAGTCGTGATCGTGCACGACGCCGTCCAATTCGCCGGTCCGGGTGCGGAGATCGCCGCGATCCTGCAATCCGAACTGTTCGGCGTGCTGGCCGCACCCATCGAACGGGTGGGCGCCAGGTTCGTTCCCAACCCGGCCGCCGCGGCGCTCGAGGCCCAGGTTTACCCGTCATCGGCCCGCATTGTCGCGGCCGCGCAGCGCACCCTGCAAAGAACTAAAGTTGATGGCTGACTTCATTATTCGCATCCCCCGGGTATCAGTGGCCGTCGTGGAGGCCGAGCTCACCGGCCTGCTCGTCGACACCGGCCAGCACGTCGAAGAGGGGACGCCGATCTACGTGATCGCCACCGAGAAGGTGGAACAGGAAATCGAAGCTGGAGCGTCGGGAACCGTGCAATGGACGGGCCGGGTCGGGACCACCTACGACATCGGCGCCGAAATCGGCGTCATCACGTCATAAACGAAAGGGTAAGCGCATATGGACCTCAACGAGACCCGCGAGAGAATCATCTACGAAAAGGAAGGCCCGATCGCACGCGTCACGCTGAACTGGCCGGAAAAGGCCAACGCGCAGGACCAAAAGCTGGCCGAGGAAGTCGACGCCGCACTGCTGGACGCGGACCGCGATTACGACATCAAGGTGCTGATCCTCAAGGCCAACGGCAAGGGTTTCTGCTCGGGACACGCCATCGGCAACAATGCGGTCGACTACCCGGCGTTCGTCGAAGGCGCAAAGGTCATGGGCACACCGTGGAAACCGCAGACCGACCTGTTCGTCAAACCGGTGCTGAACCTGTGGGAGTTCTG
The DNA here is from genome assembly GCA_963814505.1 of uncultured Actinomycetota bacterium. Taxonomy (GTDB): domain Bacteria; phylum Actinomycetota; class Actinomycetes; order Mycobacteriales; family Mycobacteriaceae; genus Mycobacterium. Next base: position 47,530 of record CAWFDM010000021.1, on the reverse strand, counting down.
CAAGCCGACCATCGCGGCCGTGCACGGCTACTGCGTGGGCGGCGGCACCCACTATGGGCTGACCACCGATATCGTCATCGCCGCCGAAGACGCCTACTTCTCCTACCCGCCCCTGCAGGGATTCGGCATGCCCTCAGGTGAATGCTCGATCGAGCCTTGGGTTTTCATGAACTGGCGGCGCGCGGCGTATTACCTCTATCTCGCCGAAGTCATCGACGCGAAGAAGGCGCTCGAGGTCGGTCTGGTCAATGAGGTGGTGCCCCTCGATCAACTGGACGCGCGTGTCGAAGCCATCGCCCGTCACATCGCGCAGGCGCCGATGACGACGCTGCTGGCGACCAAGGCCAACCTCAAACGGGCCTGGGAGCTGATGGGCATGCGGGTGCACTGGCAGAGCTCCAACGATCTGGTCGCGCTCGCGTCGATCAGTAAGGATGTGCAGCAGCTGATTCAGCAGGTGTTCAAGGACAAGGTGCTGCCATCCGAGCAAGCCCGGCGCCAAGCGGCGGCGGCCGCGTCGACCGACGGCGCCCCAACCATCTGAGCCACGTGAATCCTTTCGAGGCCTGCCCGTGAATATCGCCGACCACGCGACCACGGCCGCGGGCTCGCCGGCGCTGATCATCGACGGCGACACGGTCTGCTACGGCGAGCTCTATGCCCGCAGCCAACGGGTGGCGGCCGTCTTGCACGGTGCCGGGCTGCGGCGCGGCGACGGTGTGGCCCTGGTGCTACCCAATCGATCAGAATTCTTCGAAATCACCTGGAGCTGCCAGCTTTCCGGGCTCTACTACACCGCTGTAAACACGCATTTCACGCCCGACGAGATCGCCTATGTGATCGACGACTCCGACGCGAAGGCGGTGTTTGTCGACGCGTCGATGTCCGAATTGGCGGCGCACATCCGCGACGCCAGCGCGGCGGTCAAGGTGCGTATCGTCATCGGCGGAAGTCTGCCCGGCTGGCAGTCCTACGGGGAGGCCCTGGCGGCGGCGGGCCCCGACATTGGAGCCCCGGAGGCCTCGGACGGATCGGAGATGCTCTATTCGTCGGGCACCACGGGACGGCCCAAGGCCGTCCGCCGGCCGCTCCCGGCCGACGGCAACGGTTCGTGGGCACAGTCGGTGCTCGAGATGGCGCTGATTCACCACTACGGGATGAATCCGTCGAGCGTCTACCTCTCCCCCGCGCCGCTGTATCACGCGGCCGGGGTGAACTACACGATGGCGGTCAATCGGGTGGGCGCCGCGTCGATCATCATGGGCAAGTTCGACGCCGAGACCGTGCTGCGGCTGATCGAGACCTACCGCGTCACCCACGCCCAGTTCGTGCCGACGATGTTCGTGCGGATGCTCAAGCTGCCCGAGGCAATCCGGGACAAGTACGACGTCTCGAGTTTGCGCTGCGTGATCCACGCGGCCGCTCCCTGCCCGGTGGATGTCAAGCACCAGATGATGCGGTGGTTTGGACCCATCATTCACGAATATTACGGGGGCACAGAGGGATTCGCCGGTACCACGATCGGCCCCCGAGAGTGGCTTGCCCATCCCGGTTCGGTGGGTATACCGATGGCCCCAGTGCACGTGATCGGCGACGACGGACGGGAGGTTCCCGTCGGGGAGCCCGGCGAGCTCTATTTCGAGGGTGGACCGGATTTCGAGTACTTCAAGGATCCCGCCAAGACCGCATCGGTATCCAACGAACGCGGTTGGCGCACACTGGGGGACGTGGGCCGCGTCGATCCGGACGGGTACCTCTACCTGACCGACCGGTCGACGTTCATGATCGTTTCCGGCGGGGTCAACATCTACCCCCAAGAGGCGGAGAACCTCTTGGTCATGCACCCCAAACTCGTCGATGCGGCGGTGTTCGGCGTGCCCAACGACGAGTTCGGCGAGGAGGTCAAGGCCGTCGTGCAACCGGTCGATGGCGTCACGCCCGGGCCCGACCTCGAGGCCGAGCTCATCGACTACTGCCGATCCCACCTCGCCACCTATAAGTGCCCGCGCACAGTCGAATTCGACGCGGAACTGCCCCGGGACCCGAACGGAAAGCTCTACAAGAGACGCATCCGCGAACGTTACTGGCAGGGACGGGCGTCCCGGATCGTCTGACGTGGCGCTGATTGGTGCGACGCGCCGGGCCAGCGCCAGCTACCAGAGCAGGACGGGGCTCACCCAGGGCGGCGGCCAGAGGTGGTCGTTGGCGTAGGCCCACACCTCCCACGGGTTGTCGTAGTAGGCCGCCGTCTGGACCAGGCTGTACCAGTCCAGGTTTGGGTGTAACAACCAATAGCCCGTCCCTACGATGGCACCACCGACCGACCACAAGCCGTAACTGCCCCAGTACAGCGGGCCGAAGATCCTGTTCTGCCAGACATGCACCTCTTCGTGGTTTTCCATCAGGTCGTCGGCAGCCGGGCCGTACCCGAGATTGGTGGTGACGTTGCCAAACGTGGTGGCAAAGCCCGGCTGCAGGCTGAGGCCACCGCGGTAGACAATCGAGCCCACCTCCTTGCTGAGGACGGGATCGTAGCCGGCGTTCGGCTCGAACAGATTGATGAGTTGCAAGCCGTAGCCCACCGCCGTATCAGGAAACCCCCAGGTGTAATCCAACAGAAAAGCGGCCCATCCGCGCGGGGTGCTGAAGTCGTAGATGCCCAGCTCCATGTTGACGAGCTGCTGCAGGTCGTTGATCACCGTACCGACCGCGCCCGTCCCACTCGCACCGGTCAGACCGGCCGCACCAGCAACCCCGCCAGTCGGACTCACGGCCGTCCCGATCGCCGCATTGCCGATGAGCGGACGCCCAAACAACGCCTCGGTGGGCGTATTGACCGCACCCAGGAAATCGTGCTGCACCGTCCGCAACAGTGACGCGCCCGCCGCCTCGGCGGCCAGGTAAGAGCGCGACCCCGAACTCAGCGCCTGCACAAACTGTTGATGAAACGCGCTGGCGTGCGCACTGAGCGCCTGAAAGTCCTGACCGTACTTGGTAAATAGCCCCGCCGTTGCCGCCGATACCTCATCGGCGGCAGCTGCAGCGAGCCCAGTGGTCGGAACGGCAGCCGCTTGATGCGCCGCGTTCACCGCTGAACCGATGCTCTCCAAATCTGCTGCCGCCGCTGTCACCAACTCGGGAGCCACTACCAGAACTGACACGCCATTTCCTCCGCGCCAATCACCGCGTGAGGATGAAGCGTATCCAGGTCTTGTCTCTGCCGCAGGCTTTCACCGCACCGATAATTAGCTAATCAGCGATTTCGGGGACCTTGACACCCCAGCGGCGGCCGGGCGCTGCTGGACCACGCGCGCCGGGGTCAGAGCGTGTGGTCCCGGGTCTGGAAATTGGTGGCCGGTCGCAACGCGGGATGTATGCGATTTGAGCAACGGCAGTGGGTCTCAGGCCTGATAATGGCGGGGCTTATTCGGGTCAACCAAGTCGGGTCTTGCATCACGGGTTGCGCGAAGGAGGGCCGATGACGTACGTGCTCACGCAGCCACACGTGATGATGACGGCGGCCGCGTGATGCGGCCGAGATAGGTTCGGCGCTCAGTCAAGCCCATGCGGCCGCGGCGGGCCGGATAACCGGTGTGGCGGCGGCGGCCGCCGATGAGGTGTCTGCGGCCACCGCGACGCTGTTCAGCACATACGCCCGGGCGTATCAGGCGGTCACTGCGCAAGCCGCGGCGTTTCATGATGCATTCACGCAGGCGCTGGGTGCCGCCGCCAACACCTACGCGAGCGCCGAGGCCGCGGCGTCGGGTGCGCTCGGGCCGCTGACCGGCAGCGCGACGAACGTAGCAGCAGTAAGGGCGGCATTGGCGCCGGTGCCCGTGACGGCTGCTTTGATCCTGAGCGAAAGCGGCGTGCCAACACCTTCGTCAACCTACGTAAACGCTATTTACACCAAGTACATCCAGCCCAATTTCCCGTCGGCCACCCCACCCCGAGGCCTGTCCACGCCCAATGGGTTATACCCGTTTAGCGGTGTCAAGGACCTGACCCTGGACGCATCGGTGGCCCGGGGTGTCACGGTGCTGAACAACGCGATCCTGCAGCAGCTGACCGCCCTCCCGCCCGGAAGCTCCATTGCCGTTTCGGGCTTCTCCCAGAGCGCCATCGAAGCATCACTGGAAATGCCGAAGCTCCTCGCGCAGGGCGTAACGAATTCACAGGTAAGTTTCGTGCTGCTTGGTGATCCGATGAATCCCAACGGCGGCCTGCTCACGCGCTTCCCCGGCCTCTCAATGCCGACCGTGGGTCTGACGTTTTATGGCGCGACTCCCGCCAATGCCTTCCCGACCGTCATCTACACGCTCGAATACGACGGCTTCGCCGACTTCCCGCAGTACCCGATCGATTTCCTCGCCGACGTCAACGACCTTATGGGCATCATCTACGTGCACACCAGCGCGAACTACGCGGCCGCACCGATTGCTACAGCTATTCAGTTGCCTACGCAGGGACCCACTCAGACCACCTACGAGATGATCCCAAACCAGAACCTGCCGCTGGTGGCCCCGCTGCGCTACATCCCCTACATCGGCAACCCGCTGGCAGACCTGCTCCAACCTGATTTGAGGGCTCTCGTCAACTGGGGCTACGGCGACCCGGCCTATGGCTATCCGACCGGGCCGGCCGATGTGACCACCCCGTTCGGATTTTTGCCGCCGCACAGCGACACCGCTGCACTGGGGCCCGCGTTGGTCAGTGGGCTCCATCAGGGAATCGGCGCTGCGATCGGCGACCTGCAGGCCGCGGGACCCCTGCAACTGCCATCGCTGTCGGGCACATCGCAGACGTTTACGTCACTCTTTTCGGGGACGAGCACACTGCCGACCGGGCTGCCCACGATAACCGACATTCTCTCGGGCCTGCAGACGGCGAACACCCAGATCTCCGACACCGTGACGAATGCGGTCTCGACGGCCTACGGGACGCTGCTTCCGACCGCGGATCTCGCGACTACCGTCGCGGTCACCTTGCCGTCTTATGACGTCAACCTCTTCCTGAACGGGATCATGCAAGCGGTCGACGGTCAGCCTCTTGCGGGGCTTATCAATGCCATCGGTGACCCGATCGCTGCGGACTTTGGCCTGGTCACGCTCCTTGGCGGGATGGAACTCATTGTCATCGGGTATGCGGGTGAGACCATCTTCCTCGGGGAGCCACATCCCATTCCCTGACCGGCGTGTCTACGGCGACCGGCCCTTTGGCCGGCGAGGGCACCGCGACACCGGTGGCGATCGCCGTGATGATCACGTTGACGTCTTGCGGTTGCGGCCCGCCTCCTTGAGCGCGCCGATTATCGCCGCGATATCGCCACCGACCCGACCGCCATTGACCAGCCTTCGCCGAGAAGATAGTTCTTGATTAGGGCGGGTTCTCCATTGCGATTCACCGAACGCCCGGGCTGGAAGGTGAGCAAATTGACCACCAAGTTGGACGACGTGAACTGGATACCGCTTCCGGTGCCGTGGGCGGTGCAGAACGCCGATCGGATCCCCAAGCAGCGGTACTACGACCCGGAGTTCTATGCGCTGGAGACGGAGATGTTCTGGCCGCGGGTGTGGCAGATGGCATGCCGACTCGAAGAGATCCCCAAGCCCGGTGACTTCGTGGAATACGAGATCCTCGACGAGTCGATCATCGTGGTGCGAGTCGACAGTCAAAACGTGCGGGCCTACCACAACGCGTGCCGTCACCGCGGAGTAAAGCTCGTGGAAGGCAATGGGTCTCGGCGAACCTTTGTCTGCCCATTCCACGGATGGTGCTGGGGCATCGACGGACACAACACCTACGTGGCGCGGCCCGAGGTGTTCGCCGAGGAGAACTTGTGCCCCGACGATCTCCAACTCGTCTCGGTCAGGTGCGAACTCTGGGGCGGATGCGCGTGGATCAACCTCGACGACGACGCCCCCGCGTTACGCGACTGCCAGGAGCCGTTCGCCTCGATCTATGACGCCTGGCAGGTGGAATCGCTGCGCGTCGAGTGGTGGCAATCGTGCCGCCTACCGGTGAACTGGAAGCTGGCGACGGCAGCCTTCATGGAGGGCTATCACGTCCCGCAGACCCATCCCCAGCTGCTGCCGTCCGCGCAGACCGGTGGCCCGCCGAACAGCTTCAACGCGGTGCATCCCGTCATCCAAAGCAGCCTGTACTTCATGCGAACGCTCGGCGAAGGCATGGGCGGCATGACCCACGAGAACGACATCCGGATCGCGGAAGGCCTGCAGAACACCAAGCTGCCGGCCGACCCGGCCGAGGCGATGACCGCCTGGCGCAGCACTCTCAACGACGCGGTCGTCGGTTGGCATCGAGCCCGGGGCAGCGCCGTGCCCGACCTCAACGACTTAGTCCGCCGCGGGATCACCGACGCGATCGGGTTCTGCTTTCCGCACCATTTCATCCTGCCGACGTACAGCAGCGCCTCGTCATACCGGATCCGTCCGTTGGGGCCCGAGGAGACCCTGTTCGAGATCTGGTCCCTCACCCGACTCCCATCAGACCTTTCGGCGGGAAAGCCCACACCCCCAGAGCCCATGGCACCGAACGATCCGCGCTGGCCACCGATCCCCGCCCAGGACTTTTCCAACCTGCCACGGCAACAAAAAGGGCTGCATTCCAAGGGGTTTGAATACATGCGGTTGTCGAACCAGATCGAAGGGCTGATCTCGAACTTCGAACGCGTCGTGGACGGCTTCCTCGCCGGTTTGCCGTACGACGCCTTGGTACCCGCGATCCAGAAGACCAACACCACCATTGACGTGCCGATCGTCGACTTGGGATTCAACTCGAGGTTTACCAGCGCCACCTTGGAGGCACAATGACCACCCGATGGGACCGTTCCGTGGATCTGCTCATCGCGGGCAGCGGCGGGGGTGGCATGGTGGCTGCCCTGGCCGCGCTGGATTCGGGGATCGAGCCGCTCATCGTCGAGAAGCAGGACCTCGTCGGCGGGGCGACCGGGATGTCCGGCGGCATGGTCTGGTTGCCGAACAACCCGCTGATGCAAGCGGACGGCATAGCCGATTCGCACGAGGACGGCCTCGCCTACTTCGACGACGTCGTAGGTGATATCGGGGCGGCATCGTCGCCCGCACGCCGCGAGACGTTCCTCACCGCAGGCTACGAGATGATCAACTTCCTCACCCGCAAGGGCGTTCGCCTTGTCCGATGCCCCGGGTACAGCGACTACTACCCGAACCACAAGGGGGGCAACGCGGCCGGCCGATCGGTCGAGGGCATCCCGTATGACGCGGCAGCGTTAAGGGACTGGAGCGACAGGCTGCAGACGATGGACAAGAATTGGAACCGCGGATTCGTGGTGATGACCAGCGAGCTGATAAAGGTGCAGTACTTCAACCGCTCCCCACGAGCGTTCGTTGTGGCCATGAGGGTTTTTCTGCGTACCCAAGCCGCCCGACTCCGTCGCCGCAAGGTCCTGACCAACGGTGCGTCACTTATCGGTCAGATGCTGAAGTGCGTCATGGATCTGCGTGCCGAGCCGCCGATTTGGACGAACACAACGATGGACGATCTCATCGTCGAGCACGGTCGCGTTGTCGGCGCCCGAGTCACTCGAGACGGCACCTCACTGAATATCGAGGCGCGCAAAGGGGTCCTGCTCGCAGCGGGAGGCTTTAGTCGCAACGCGGAAATGCGGCGTCGGTACAGCGGCGACCAGCCCAACGACGCAAAGTGGTCGCTCTCGAACCCCGGCGACACCGGTGAAGTGCTGCAGACGGCGATGCGACTGGGTGCGAGGACCGACTTGCTGGACGAGGCCTGGTGGCTCCCATCGGTTTTCGTTGCAGATCCCCGCGCCCGTGTCGTCGGCTCAGGGCGGCAGCGACCTGGAGCCATCTACGTCGACGGGACCGGCAAGCGGTTCTGCAACGAGTCGAACTCCTACGTCGAAGTCGGCAAGGCGATGTACGCCCACAAGGCCGTGCCGTGCTGGCAGGTCTTCGACGAGGGCTACCTGAGCAGGTATGTCTCCGGGGCGAATCCGTTCGCGAAACGCCGGCTGCCGGAAGAGGTGATCGAGACGGGTGCCATCGTACGGGGTAACACAATCGCGGATTTGGCACGCCAGATCGATGTGCCCGCCGAAGCACTGGAGCGGACGGTCAAGCGCTTCAACGAGTTCGCGGCCAAAGGCCTCGATCCTGACTTCGGCCGCGGCCAGTCGGCGTACAACATCTGCCTGGGCGATCCTGGGCACAAACCCAACGCCGCGCTCGGACCGATCGATCGTGGGCCGTTCTATGCAGCGCGGGTGTTCCCGGCAGACGTCGGCACGTGCGGGGGCGTGATCACCAATGAGCACGCACAGGTCGTCGACGAACAGGACCGAGTGATCGACGGTCTCTATGCGACGGGCAATATCACCGCCACCGTGATGGGCCGACACTATCTCGGTGCAGGCGGCAGCATCGCCAACACGATGGTGTTCGGCTACGTCGCCGCCCGGCACGCCGCCGGCCGCAAAAAAGTAGGCCGAGGAGACGCAAAAGCACCCTAAAAGCGCAGCTTTAGGGTCCTTTTGCGTCTGCTCGCGCTACTCGTCGCGGTCGACGAATTCGCGCGGCTTCATGCCCGACTGAATGAGCTCGGCTCGGCGCGCCTGAACATCTGACGCCGCGCCGACCATGTTGGTCAAGATGTGGCTGACCTGGAGGTGAACCCGCATGCCCATCAATTCCCAGGCTCGCTTGACGTTGTTCTTCACCGCCATCAGCGTGGTCAACGGGATTTGGGCGATTTTGCGCGCCATCTCCTCGACGGTGTCCTCGAGGTCTTCGCGCGGCACCACCCGATTCAACAGGCCCCAATCAAGGGCCTGTTGCGCGGACAGGGTAGGTGCCAGCAGCAGCCAGTCCATGGTGCGGTGCCAATTCATCAACAGCCACGGCTCGATCATGGTATGCCCGCCGGGCTCGCCGAGGCTCTGGGCAAGCGGCATCTGAAAATACGCGTCCTCGGACGCCACACAGAAGTCGGTCAACAAGCCGAGGTAGATCCCGCCCCCCATGCAATAGCCGTGAATCTGGGAGATGGTCGGCTTGGGGAACTCCCACAGATACAAGGTCGGCCACAAAAACAGGTCGGCGGTGCCCTTGTACAGGTCCTCAAACGTGTTTCCGAAGTCCGGGTAAGGGTTCTCGTCCGGACCCCAGCGGGCCACGTGACCGCCGCAGAAGCCCTTGCCGTTGGCCTTGAGGATGACGACCTTGATCTCCTTGTCGCGGTCGGCCTCGTGCAGGCAATCGTCGACTTCGGTGACCAGGACCGCATCCTTGGTATTGGCCTTGTCGACCCGGTTCAGGATGATCCGCGCAATCGGCGGTTCGCGTTCATAGATGACCGCTTCGAGGACGCGCCGCTCCATCCTGGTGACACTACCAAACTCGCCTAGAGCGAACGGCTGATGATTTCTTTCATGATTTCGCTTGTGCCGCCATAGATCTTGTTGACCCGGGCCGCCGCGTAGGCGCGCGCGATGGGGTACTCCATCATGTATCCGTAGCCGCCGAAGAACTGCACGCATCGGTCGACGATCTCCACCGTACCGTCGGCGGCGACCAGCTTGGCCATCGAGGCCGTCGCCGGATCGTTGTCGCCATCGATGTAGTGCTGGATGCAGTAGTCGACGGTGGTCTTGATGGACAGCGTCTGCGCCTTGAGTTCGGCGAGCTGAAATCTATTGTGCTGGAACTCGATCAGCGGTCGCCCGAATGCTTCTCGCTCCTTGGTGTAGCGGATCGCCTCTAGCACCGCCGCCTCGGCCATGCCGGCACAAGCCGAGGCGATAATCAGCCGCTCGCGTGCCAGTTGCTGCATCAGCTGATAGAAACCTAGCCCCTCTTTGTCGCCGAGCAGGTTCGCCGTCGGCACGCGCATGTCCGAGAAGAACAATTCGCGAGTGTCTTGTCCGTGCTGGCCGACCTTCTCCAGCACTCGCCCGCGCTCGAAACCTTCAAGATTCTTGTCGGTTTCGGCGACGATCAACGAAACTCCCGCTGCACCCTGGGACGAATCGGTCTTGGCCACAATGACCAGTAGGTCGCAATGAGTTCCATTGGAAATGAAGGTCTTCGACCCGTTGATCACATACTGTGCGCCGTCCCGAACCGCGGTGGTGCGCACCGCCTGCAGGTCGGATCCGGTGCCCGGCTCGGTCATCGCGATCGCCAGCACCGCGTCCCCACTGATGATCCCGGGCATCCAGCGCTGCTTCTGGTCCTCGCTGCCGTAGGTGTTGATGTAGTGCGCCACGATTGGCGAGTGCACGATCCAGCCAGACGAGCTGTCATGAGCCAGCGCCAGTTCTTCGGCGACGACCGCCGAATGGCCGAAGTCGCCGTCCGCGCCGCCGAACCGCTCGGGTAGGTCCAGCCCGAGCAGCCCGGCGTCGCCCAGCTTGTTCCAGAACTCGCGGTCGACCTGATGCTGGCGGGCCCATCGTTCCTGGTTGGGGGTGGCCTCTTTGCGCAGGAACTCGGCCGCGTGTTTGCGCAGTTCGCGATGCTGGTCGGTTTCCCAACTGGCCCGGTAGGCGGGAAAGAGAGCGGACACTGCTACCTCACTTCGTCCGAAATGACATTACTGTGGACAATACAAATGTACTGTTAACCAGTCAATGGCGTCAGAACCCGATGGAGGATGGATATGACGAACCCGCGGGCAACGAACGAGGACCTGACCGCCAAGGCCCGCATCCGCAACGCCGCGCTTGATCTGTACGCCCAATACGGCGAAGACAGGGTCTCGTTGCGCGCTATCGCGGCCGAGGCGGGGGTCACGTTGGGCGTGGTCCAGCATCACTACAAGAGCAAGGCCGGCCTTCGCGACGCGGTGGATCGGCTCGTGGTGGACTACTTCGCGCAAACCGTCGCCGCCGTTCCCGCTCAGGGCAGCCCCGGCGAGGTTGCGGCCGCCCGCGACCGCGCGGTGCAGCGCATGCTCGCCGAGAACCCCCCGGTGGTCAACTATATACAGCGTGCGGTCCTGTCATCCGATGATCGCATGCACCTGATGGACGTGCTCGTCGAGCTGACCCGCCGCGAGGTCGAGGCGCTGCGGGACGCCAAGCTCGCCTCGACCCGGCGTCCCGCATCGACCCAGGTCGTTGCTGTGTTGGTGCGGCAGATGGGCGAATTGCTGCTGCAGCCGTTGGTGGACGCGACGTGGGAACGGGCAGCGCAAGACGGCGACGGGCCGAAGCCGCGGTTATCGGTGAAGATCGAATACGGCTGACGGGCGCCACCGGAGCTCCAGCGGGCTGCTTCATAACGAACGGCTGATGATCTCCTTCATGATTTCGCTTGTGCCACCATAGATCTTGGCGACTCGCGCGGCGGCATAGGCGCGCGCGATGGGGTACTCCATCATGTAGCCGTAGCCACCGAAGAACTGCAAGCACCGGTCGACGACGGCGACGGCCTTGTCCGCGGCGATCAGCTTGGCCATCGACGCTGTCGCCGGATCGTTGTTGCCGTCGATGTACTGCTGGATGCAGTGGTCGACCGTGGTCTTGATCGACAGCGTCTCGGCCTTGAGCTCTGCGAGCTCAAATCTGTTGTGCTGGAACTTGATCAATGGTCGGCCGAACGCCTCTCGCTGCTTGGTGTAACGGATCGCGTCCAGCACCGCGGCTTCGGCCATGCCGGCACAGAGCGAGGCGATGATCAGCCGCTCGCGCGCCAGCTGTTCCATTAGCTGGTAGAAGCCCAGCCCTTCCTTCTCCCCGAGCAGGTTCGCCGCGGGCACGCGCATGTCCGAGAAGAACAACTCGCGAGTGTCTTGACCATGTTGGCCGATCTTCTCCAGAACTCGTCCGCGCTCGAACCCCACCAGGTTGTCGTCGGTTTCGGCGACGATGAGCGAAATCCCCGCGGCCCCCGCGGAAGGATCGGTCTTGGTGACGATGATCAGCAGGTCACAGTGAGTTCCGTTGGAAATGAAGGTCTTCGAACCGTTGATGACATAATGCGAGCCGTCGCGAACCGCGGTGGTGCGTATCCCCTGGAGGTCAGAGCCGGCGCCCGGTTCGGTCATCGCAATTGCCAGCACCGCCTCTCCACTGATGACCTTGGGCAGCCATCGCCACTTCTGGTCCTCGGTGCCGTAGGTGTTGATGTAGTGCGCGCCGATCGGCGAATGTATGACCCAACCGGATGCGGTGTCGTTCGCCAGCGACTGTTCTTCGGCAACAACGGCCGAATAGCCGAAGTCGCCATCGACGCCACCAAACCGCTCGGGCAGGTCCAGCCCGAGCAGGCCCGCATCGCCCAGTTTGTTCCAGTACTCGCGGTCGACCTGATGCTCGCGAGCCCAGCGTTCCTGGTTCGGGGTTGCTTCCTTGAGCAGGAACTCGGCAGCGTGCTTGCGCAGTTCACGATGCCGGTCTGTCTCCCAGCTCGCTCGGTACGCCGGAAAGAGCTCGGACATTGCTACTACCCCCCGATATCCACCCCTGCGACTCAGGTTCGCATAATTTTGTGCTACGCGTGACTAATTGCAGCAGATACGTGCTGGACACTGAGGCGATTCATACCCACGGCTGCCGCTCATCGAACATTTCGCATCAACCGGTTGCGCGGCGTTAACGGTAGGAGTGAGCTGTATTCGTGGGATCCGCCGCCGCGGCGACAGGTCCTGATCCTGACGACGATCGGAGCTCTCATGACGACTCCTTTGGACCGGGTAGCCCATCTGGACCTACTGGCCCGTCTCAAGTCCTCTTTCCCAGAACTTCCCGAGGCGCCCACGCCCGATCTCATCGACCACGAGCGCTTCAACGCCTATGTCAAGACGCCGCATGACGTCGGCGGCGAGCCCGCTGCCCCCCTCGAATTCGAGAACAAGCAGTACGAGGCGTGGGAAGAGGCCACCTACGTCACGTGTGAGGTTCTCGGCTGGCGCGGCATCTGGTTGTCGGAGGAACGACGCCGGATGGGCAACGTCGACCTTGGGCGGACGATCTACCTTGGACTGCCCTACTACGGGCGGTGGCTGCTGGCTGTCGCGCGCATCCTCGTCGAGAAACACCACATCGGCCTGAGCGAGTTGGCCGAACGCATGGCCCAGGTGAAGGCACGGTACGAAGGCGGGTTGCACGGAAAGCCCCCGGAGGCTCAACCGAAGTTCGAAGGCGACCCAGCCAAGGTCAGACGCAACCGTCACCACACGCATGCGGTCGGAATAGGCGACCCGCAGGTGTACGCCGCACAGGCACGCGACCCCAAGTTCACGGTCGGCGACAAAGTAGTGGTGCGGGAGCTTCCCGTTTTGTTCTATACCCGCACCCAGGAGTACGTAAGAGGCGCGAAAGGCGAGATCGCCGCCGTCTCGTACGAAAGCCCTGCGGCCGAAGACGAAGCCTGGGACGGGCCTGACCAAAAACCCGAATGGTTCTACATCGTTCGGTTCAACCTCTCCGAGCTGTGGCACGCCTACACCGGGCCCACCAACGACACGCTGCAGACCGAGATCCCTGAACGGTGGCTCGAAGCCGCCAGCTAGCCAAGAGCTTTGGCTCACCGACGTCTTCTCGAAAGGACCTCAGCATGACGGCTCAAGAGCACGATCACGACCACGAACGCACCGCCGCACCCATGGTGGACGAGATCACCGACTTCGAAGTCCTCGAGATAGCCCTTCGCGAACTATGTATCGAGAAAGGGATTTTCAGCGCGGAGGACCATCGCCGCTTCACTGAATTCGCCGAGCAGATCGGCCCGACTCCTGCCGCACACTTGGTGGCCCGGGCCTGGCTCGACCCTGAATACAAGAAGCTCGCCCTCACGGACGCGCTCGCCGCCAGCAAGGAAGTTGGTGTCGACTGGCTGCAACCCACCGGTTTCGGGACGCCGAGCGACTTCACCGCGCTGCGCGTACTCGAAGACACGCCCACCCTGCACCACGTGATCGTCTGCACGCTGTGCTCCTGCTATCCGCGTCCGATTCTGGGCAATTCACCCGAGTGGTACCGAACCCCGAACTTCCGCCGCCGCATCGTGCGCTGGCCTCGTCAGGTGCTCGCGGAGTTCGGACTCTACCTACCGGAAGAGGTCGAGATAAGGGTGGAGGATTCCAACCAGAAGCACCGGTTCATGGTGATGCCCGTGCGCCCTGAAGGAACCGAGGGCTGGACCGAGGACCAACTGGTCGAAATCATCACGCGTGATTGTCTTGTCGGTGTCGCCTTACCCAAGGTCGGCGTGACGACTAACGTGGTCACCGAGACCCGCCCGGCTGTCCATCCCGTCGACCATTGACATTTCGGGCGGTAAAGATGAGCATTCCCGAAGTTGTGCGCGCGGCCGGGGAGACCACGATCGGGTCGCTGGCGAAAATTGTTGAACGCAACCAGGTCTGGAGTCGCATGGCGGCGAAGCACGGAGTCGACAATCCGGTGCCGCCATGGAAAACCAGCCTCGACGGGATTTGTGATGCGCTCGATCAAAGCGTCCGCGGCCCAAAGGTACTCGGCTTCGCCGAGCGACGCAACGAAGAGGACGCGCTGTCGGCGACCGTCTATTCGGAACTGCCCTATCCGGAGAACCGGTTGGTTGCGCTGGCGCATTCGCTGATGGTGCGCGGCGTCATCGATGAGGCCGAGCTGCGGGAACGGATGGCCGCCGTGCGGGCCAGGCTGGAGTCCTGAGCGTCAGGCCCGCGCCAGCAGCCAGGCGTAACCATGGCCTTCGCCGGAGGCCACAAGGTGGAGTTCGGCGAACGCGGCGGGCAGCTCGCCCCGGGCTGCGCGAAACGGGCCCGGCGCGGCGTCGACTTCGCTGAGCACGGCGATGGCCAGCAGCCCTCGCGGCGCCAGGCGTTCGATGATCGCCCGGTCGAGGCGGCGGTCCCGGAATTTGTGGCAGAGGATGACGTCGACGGGCGGCCCGGCCGGCAGGCCGTCGTCAAGATCGACCAACTCGAACCGGCAGCGATCGCCAACCCTGCTGCGCCGGGCCAGATCTCGCGCCTGACCAATGGCCACCGGGGAGACGTCGAACCCCACGACGTTCAGGCCCCGGCGGGCCAACCAGACGCTGCCAATGCCTTGCCCGCACGCGAGATCTAGGGCCTGTCCTGTGGTCGGAAACACCTCGGCGTGGGCCGCAAGGACGCTGGGCGGCTCAACCGCATCAACCAACGCCGGTTCCTGGCTGTCATACCGCTCGTCCCAGCGGCGCTGATCCTCCCGGCTCACAGCCGCCACCCTAGGACAGCCCGCGGCTGGTGCTGGGCTAGTGGGTGAGCGCCTGCAGTTCCGTGTCGAGGCATTCCGACGGACGGGGATCACCCCAGCGCTGATTGATCGCCCGCAGCGGATCCGCGTAGCTTCCGTCGAAGCCGCGATATGGCGAGCGCCGCCGTAGGTAGCAGCGCAGCACGGGTCCGAGCAGCGCCACCGGCCAGCGCCGCCAACCCACCTTTTCTCGGGTCTGGGCACACATATCCGGCATCGAATGACGTTGGTAGGCAAGAATTTCCTGGGCGCGGTCGGTGTCCATCCAGTCCGTTGCGTACCAGGCCAGGTCGTCGTCCGGGTCACCGCGCCTGCCGCCCGGCAATCCTCCGACCAAACCCATTGCGGAAGCCAGCCCGGATCCCAGGCCGGCTTGCGTGACGCGATGGGTGTCGTCCCCGCCGATGAGAAATATCTCGCGGACATGATCGGTGACCGTCGCTGCAGCGAATGCCTGGGCGACATCACGCACGTCGACGGTGTGAATGCGTCCGTCGGCGGGCAGTACCGCTTCGAAGAAGATCAGATCGCGGTCGATAGTCCAACGTGGCTCGGCGGTGAGCACCCCGCCGAGCCGCAGCACCACCCAGTCCAAGTCCGATGCCGTCACGGTCTGTTCGGCCAACGCCTTTTGGGCGCCATACAAATCGGTGGGGCGCACGGGTGTCGATGCCGTCAACAACTCGTCGGTGCGATACGGATTGCGTGCGCCATAGACCGCGATGCTCGACGCCTGCACGAAACGCGGCGGGTTGGGCAGCGCCGACGCCGCCTGGACCAACCGGGCGGTGGCATCCACGTTGACCGCCTGCGCAAGCCGGCGACGCGCATAGCAGAACGGCGGAATGATGGCGGCCAAGTGGACGATGGCCGTCGGCGCGGTCGCCGCGAGCAGTGTCGTGACGTCATCCGGCGACGTGAGATCGGCCCACCGCACCTGAACCCCGGGTAGCGCGGTAAATGTGTGCGCACGTTTACGATTCGCGGGCAGTTCAAGGTCGGTGGCCACGACCTGGCGGCCCTGTTCGGCCAGCGCGGCCACCACAGCCGAGCCGACCAGCCCGAATGCACCGGTGACGAGCACGCGTTCGCCTGTCACGAGATCCCCCTCAGCGCGGCGAAGCTGCCGCCAAATTTCTGGACACTTGTCTGCAATTAGTCTTCGAGGTTAGCGACCCAGCGCGTACTCGGCAAGGCCAGTCTTGGCGCGCCCGCGCCCGTCCCGGGTTATAAACCGCAGTTCAACCTCTGTTTTGGGGCGGAGTTGTCGGCAACTATATCGGTTTCCTACACTGGACGGGTGTCTAAAGAAGTGGCCGCCTCCCTCGGTCCCGCCAGCACCTCACACAGCGCCGGCCGGCGCTCGGATCGCCGGCCGGGGCAGACAATCCGCAAGGTCCTCGACGGCGGGTTGGCAGAACTGCGCGAATCGTCATATGCCAACCTGACGATGCGCGCCGTCGCGGGCCGCGCCGGGGTCTCGCCGGCCAGCGCCTACACCTACTTCCCGTCGAAGAGTGCGCTGGTCGCGGCGGTGTACCTGCGCTTCCTGCGCGCACTTCCACTCCACACCGATGTCAACGACACCACCAAGACGCGGGTGAGTGCGACGATGCGGGACATGGCCGTGGTGGTCGCCGACGAGCCCGAGCTGACCGCCGCGTGCGGTGCGGCGCTGATGGCCGACGATCCGGCGGTCAGGCCGCTGCGGGAGCAGATCGCCGAAGAGGTGTCCAGACGTATCGGTGCTGCACTGGGGCCGGGTTGGCCGCGCGCGGTGAAGTCCACACTGCAGATGACCTTCTCCGGTGCGCTAATGGCAGCCCGGTTTCTGTCCTACGACGAGATCGCCGGGCAGCTCGACGAGGCGGTCAACCTCATTCTGGGAGCATCCGTTGCCTAAAATTGCCGGGTCGAACCTTATTGGGGTCCAACCGAATTAGGTTCGGCAGCTCGGGCGCGTGGACGAAGCGGAGGAGATTCATGGACAGCAGCGGCTTCAACCTGTCGACCGTATTCACGACGCTGGCCAAGGCGATTCCCGACCATCGAGTACTCATCTGGCGAGACCGGCAATGGACCTACGCCGAAATGGACGCCCGCGTCGACGGTGTCGCGCACTACCTCGCGTCCCTGGGTTTGGGTTGTCACACCGAACGTGACCGGCTGCAGGGTCATGAATCCGGCCAGGATCATGTCGGGCTGTACCTGCGCAACGGCAACCAGTACCTGGAAGCCATGATCGGTGGTTACCGCGCCCGGGCGGCACCGTTCAACGTCAACTACCGCTACGTCGAAGCCGAACTCGTCTATTTACTCGCCAATGCGAAGGCCCGGGCGCTGGTGTACAGCGCCGAATTCGCGCCGCGGGTCGCAGCCATCCGCGACCAACTCCCCCACCTGGAGTTCCTCATCCAGGTGGCCGACCACAGCGGCCAGCCCCTGCTGCCCGGTGCCGTCGACTACGAATCCGTCATCGACACACCGGCGCCCGCAACCGGAATGCCCACTCCCAGCGGTGATGACCTGTACGTGCTTTACACCGGCGGCACCACCGGAATGCCCAAGGGGGTGCTGTGGCGGCAGAACGACATATTCGTTTCCTCAATGGGCGGACGCTATTTCGGCACCGATGACGCGCTGGCGTCCTACGACGAGGTCGCCGAACGGGCGGCGCAGTCCCCCGGTGTCGCCTCGGTGCTGCTCATCCCACCGTTCATGCACGGCGCGGCTCAATGGGGCGCGTTTCAAATCATGACGATGGGCGGCTGGGTGGCGATTCCCGACGATGTCGAAAGCACCAGGGCGGACCAGATTCTGGCGCTGGTCGAACGCGAACGGGTCATGAGCATCCCGGTCGTGGGCGACGCGATCGCGCGCCCGCTCGCCGATGAACTGGAGCGTGGGAGCTACGACCTGTCCGGGCTGGTGTCGATCAGCAACGGTGGCGCCCCACTAACCCCGAGCGTCCGAAAGCGCCTTACCGCTGCGCTACCGCACCTGCTGATCATCGACGCGGTCGGGGCGTCGGAGTCGGGCATGCAAATGAACACGATGTCGACCGAATCGGCACCGGGCGCCGCGGCTACTTTCCACCCTGGTTCCGAAACCGCGGTCGTGGCAGCCGATTTCAGTCGGGTCATGGATCCTGGGGACGGTGAAGGATGGCTGGCACGTCGCACCCTGATCCCGCTCGGCTACCTGGGCGACGCCGAGAAGACGGCGCGCACCTTCCCGGTGATCGACGGTGTGCGCTGGTCGGTGCCGGGTGATCGGGCCCGGTTCCTCGCCGACGGCAGCATCGAACTGCTTGGGCGCGACTCCGTGACGATCAACTCCGGCGGCGAGAAAATCTTCGCCGAGGAAGTTGAAGCCGCGATGGCCGAACACCCCGACGTCTACGACGTGGTGGTGGCCGGGCGCCCATCCGAACGATGGGGCAACGAGGTGGTCGCGATCGTGCAAATCCGCGAGGGGCGGGATCCCTCGGACGAGGAGTTGCTCGCCGCTTGCGGACAGCATGTCGCTCGCTACAAACTGCCGAAGGCCATCATCCGCACCCCCAAAGTGCAGCGGTCACCCGCCGGAAAGGCGGACTACCGCTGGGCCAAGCAGGTCGCCGCCGACAGCCTTGCCGCCACGGCGGAATCGAACCATTGACTTTCTCGCGAGCAGCTGTCGGCTGCGCCCCGCCGTGGGGGATGAAAATTTGGCGTGCCGTTCGGCTTGTTGAGGTGGTTGCTTGGCGGGCCGGTCAAGTTGACGCTGGAGGGGTGTTTCGGTGGACCCCGTTGCGTCTGTGTTGCTGTAAGCACGCCGAGCAGCTTGGGGCTGGAGGCACCCCGTGGTTGTGCGGGGGCCGTGGATTGTTGCCTGTGAGCACGTGAGTGAGACTCCTGTTTGTTTTCGCTCTTCCCGGAACACGTTGGTTAACAATGATTTTCGGTGAAGGAGTGATGCGTTATGGAGGTGATTCATCCACGGTGCGCGGGCCTTGATGTCTCCAAGAAGACGCCAAGGCATGCATCCGTGTTCAGGGACAGGGCAGGCGCGCTACGTCGCGACGGTGAGCACGTGGGGCTCGACCACCACCGAGATCCTGGCGTTACGCGAGCATCTGATCGCCGAGCAGGTCAGCTGTGTGGTGATCGATCCACCTCGGATTATTGGAAGCCGTTTTACTACCTGCTCGAAGATGGCTTGGACGTGATCCTGGTCAACGCCAAGGCGGTGCGTAATGTGCCCGGCCGCAAGAGCGACGTCTCAGATGCGATGTGGCTGGCCGACCTGGGGGCCCACGGGCTGGTGCGGGCATCGTTCGTCCCGCCCGAGCCGATTCGGGTGCTACGCGATCTGACCCGCACGCGCACGGCGATCACCCGAGCGCGCACCAAGGAGATCCAGCGGCTAGAAAAACTGCTCGAAGACGCCGGGATCAAACTGTCGGCGGTGGCCTCCAACATCGTCGGGGTCTCCGGGCGGGCGATGCTCGAAGCCCTCATCGCCGGCGAGCGTGACTCGGCGGTGTTGGCTGATCTGGCCAAACAACGGATGCGCGAGAAGATCCCCGCCCTGACCGAGGCGCTGCGCGGGCGGTTTAACGATCATCACGCGTTTATGGTGCGGTTGTATCTGGATCGCATCGACGCCCATGAGGGCGATATCGCCCGCTTGGACGCGCGGATCGAGGAGGCGATCAAACCCTTTCGTGCCGCCCGGGAACTGCTGATGAGTATCCCGGGCTTTTCGGCGATCGTGGCCGATGTGTCTCGCCGAGACCGGCGCCGACATGAGCGTGTTCCCACCGCGGGCACCTGGCCTCGTGGGAACGCGAAATCGCACAGTTTCAACCCAAATCGTGCGATTCTGCGTCTGCTCGTCACCAGATATGATCCAGCCATGCCGATGACCGACAACGAGTTTGCCACTCACTGATGCGCAGTCACGGTTGGGCGGGAAATACGCCGGCATCTGACGAGGAGGCGATCGAGCGCATCCTGGACGCCGCGGACCAGATAATCAGCGAACGCGGCTCGGCGATGCGGATCGCCGATGTGGCGCGGACTCTCGGTGTGACGCGACAGACCGTCTACCGCTACTTCCCCGGCACCGAGGCGCTGCTGGTGGCAACCGCGATGCGATCGGCCGACGGCTTCTTGGGTCATCTGGCAACACATCTCAGGGGGATAACCGACCCGATCGTCGCGACAGTGGAAGGAGTGGCGTTCGCCATCGAACAGTTGGCGTCCGACAACCAGGTCGAATTCGTCCTTAGTCAACGCCAGCGCTCCGGCCAGACGGTCTCCATCATGTCGGACACCGCCGTGACTTTCGGGCGCTCCATGCTGCATCGCTACGACGTGGACTGGGAGCAGCACGGTTTCGACGAGGCGGGCCTCGACGAACTGGCGGAGTTCTGTCTTCGGGTGCTGCACTCGTTCCTCGCCGACCCGGGCCGACCGCCGCGCAGCGGCGAGGACCTGCGGCGCTACCTGACCCGCTGGATTGGACCCGCGATTGCCTATCCGCAGCTGGCCCGTGCGATGGACTCGCTGCAGACCCCCCAGCCGCTCGCCCAGCGGCGCGCCCGACGGCGCTCGTCGGCTGCGTCCTGATTCCTGGGAAAGACCTGCGGATCCGCCACAGCGAGCTTGTGCGATCCGGCGAAGACCCAGGTCAGCCAGTACAGTTGGGAGCCGTGACGTACCAAAAAGGCAGGGCGGCGCTCGCCGTGTGCGGCGCTGCGGCCGTGCTTGCCTTTCCGGTCGGATACGCGGCGCCCACGACGGTTCGACGACGACTGCCGCGTTGTCCGGCGTGACGGTAACGCCCACGCCCCCACCAACTCCGGGTGATCCCGGCGGCGGCGCCTTTCCCGCACAGCCCGTCGGTGGCGGGGCTTGCATCGTCGGCCTCAACTGTGGATGCATTCCCCGTATCACCTGTCCCACCCCGCACCGCCGTCCCCCTGCCACCGTGGGGGGACGCGACGACCCTGCGGGCAAGCCGAACCCCTAGCGTACGAGCGTCAGGCGTGGCGGGCCGCTTCCGGCACCAGCCGAACGCGCGACGCGATGCCGAGCTTGGTGTAGATGTAAACCGCCGCTGCGACCACCACCAGCGCCGGGCTCGACGTCCGCGCCCAACTCGACGACACCCGGTACCCCAAGGGCATCAGTGGTCGCAGCGATGGCTTCTACGATCACCTCGTGGCTGGTCGGTGGCCTACGGTCGCAGCAAGCCCTTGGTGTGATTAGGGGCTGCCGTTTGAGCCGGGGGAACCGTTTGGACCGCCGGGTCCACCCGAACCCCCGGAGCCGCCGATGCCGCCGGCGGTGCTTCCGGTTCCCCAGGTGGCCGCGACACCGCCGTTGCCGCCGTCCCCGCCGCCGGTGCCTGCGCCGCCGTCCCCGCCGTTGCCGCCGGTGGCGCTAGCCGTCGAAGCCTTGTTTTCGGTTGCTCCCCAGCCGCCGTCCCCGCCGGCCCCGCCGGTACCGGTGGTCCCGGCGCCGCCCACGCCGCCGTTGCCGCCGGTGGCGTTTCCGAGTCCCTCGTTTAGCGCGCCGTAGCCGCCGAAATCGGGGCCGCCGCCGTTGGGGCCGCCGCCGCCGCCGTTGCCGCCGGCCCCGCCGGTGGTGCCGTCGCCGCCGGCCCCGCCGTTGCCGCTGGTGGCGGTAGCCGTAGAAGTGCTGTTATAGATTGCTCCGTAGCTGCCGTCCCCGCCGGCCCCGCCGGTACCGATGGTCCCGACGCCGCCCACCCCGCCGTTGCCGCCGGTGGCGTTTCCGAATCCGAAGGTTCCCGCGCCGCCGCCGTGGCCGCCGGCCCCACCGGTGGTGCCCTCGCCGCCGGCCCCGCCGGTGCCGCCGGTGATCGTACCCGGAGCGCTGAAGTTGTCGCCTAAGGCCCCGCCGCCGTTGCCGCCGGCCCCACCGGTGCCGGTGGTACCGGCGCCGCCCACTCCGCCGGTGCCGCCATTGGCGTTTCCTATTCCGTCTTCGATGATCGCGGTGCCGCCGCTGCCGCCGGCCCCGCCGCTGGTCCCGCCGCCGCCAGCCCCGCCGTTACCGCCAGTGGCGGTAGCCGAAGAGTAGATGTACTGGACTCTGGCGCCGCCGCCAGCGCCGCCGGCCCCGCCGGGGCCGGTGGTGCCACCGCTGGCGCCGTCCGCGCCGTTGCCGCCGGTGGCGTTTCCGGTTCCCTCGCTGACCGCGTCACCGCCGTTGCCCCCGGCGCCGCCGCCCGCGGGGCCGGCGCCGCCGGCCCCGCCGGCGCCGCCGGTGACATTTGCGGACCCGGAGGTTATCGCAAGACCGCCGGAGCCGCCGGCCCCGCCAGTGCCGCTGGTGCCGGCGCCGCCGGCACCACCTGTGCCGGCGATGGGGGTAACCGCCGAAGAACTGCCAAAGAGTGCCGCCGTACCGCCGCTGCCGCCGGCCCCGCCGGAGGCGCCGGCGCCGCCGGCGCCGCCGGCGCTGCCGACAGGGGTAGCCGTGGAGGCACCGTTATCGATCCACGCCTCACCGCCGTTGCCGCCGGCCCCGCCGGTGCCGGTGGTCCCGGTGCCACCCGCCCCGGCGGTGCCGGGATTGACATTTCCGGTTCCGTAGGTGCTCGCGGCCCCAGCGTTGCCGCCGTCCCCGCCGCTGGTCCCGGCGCCGCCGGCCCCGCCGTTACCGCCCGCGGCGGTAGCCGTAGAGGCGCTGTTCTGGACATACCCGTTGCCGCCGTTGCCGCCGGCCCCGCCAGGGCCGGTGGTGCCGCCGCTGAGGCCGTCCACGCCGTTGCCGCCGGTGGCGTTTCCGGTTCCGTAGGCGGTCGCGTCACCGCCGTTGCCGCCGGCGCCGTTGCCCGCGGGGCCGGTGCCGCCGACCCCGCCGTTGCCGCCGGTGACGTTTGCGGTGCCGTAGGTTACCGCGGTACCGCCGGTGCCGCCGTCCCCGCCGGTGCCGGTGGTGCCGGTGCCGCCGGCCCCGCCCGTGCCGGCGACGGGGGTAGCCGCCGAAGAACTGCTATCGATTTGCGCGACACCGCCGGCTCCGCCGATGCCGCCGGAGTCGCCGGCGCCGCCGGCTCCGCCGGTGCCGCCGACAGGCGTAGCCATGGAGGCACTGTTATCGATTTCCGCCTCGCCGCCGCTGCCACCGGCCCCGCCGGCCGCGCCGGTGCCGGCGGTCCCGGTGCCGCCCACTCCGCCGGTGCCGCCGCTGACATGTCCGGTTCCGACGGTGTACGCGTCCCCGCCGTTGCCGCCGCCCTCCCAGTTATACTGAGGGCCATACTCTCTGACCATCCAGGGCTCCCCTGGGGTGGTCCCGCCGCCGCCAGCCCCGCCGGTGCCGCCCGTGGCGTTACCCGCAGAGGCGCTGTTATAGATATGCGCGCCGCCGCCGGCCCCACCTATTGCGCCTGGGCCGGTGGTCACGGTGCCGCCCGCTCCGCCGTTGCCGCCGGTGGCGTTTCCGAGTCCATAGTTGTCCGCGTCACCGCCCGTGCCACCGTTTTCGCCGCCGCCGCCGGCCCCGCCGTTGCCGCCCGTGGCGTTACCCAAAGAGGCACTGTTATCGACATACCCGCCGCCGCCGGCCCCGCCGGACGAACCGTTGCCGCCCGCTCCGCCGTTGCCGCCGGTGGCGTTTCCGGTTCCGTAGTTGTACGCGTCACCGCCGCTGCCGCTGGGGCCGCCCGCGGGGCCGGCCCCGCCGTTGCCGCCGGTGGCGTTTCCGGTTCCGTGGTTATACGCGTCACCGCCCCTGCCGCCGCCGCCATCGAACACGGAGCCGTTGCCGCCGGCCCCGCCGTTGCCGCCGATGGCGCTACCCGTAGAAGCGCTGCCATCGATTTCCGCGGCGCCGCCGCTGCCGCCCCACCCGCCTGCCCAGCCACCTGGGGCGTTGCCGCCGTTGCCGCCGTTGCCGCCGATGGCGCTACCCGTAGAAGCGCTGCCATCGATTTCCGCGGCGCCGCCGTTGCCGCCGTAGCCGCCGTAGCCGGGGCCATCGCCGCCGTTGCCGCCGTTGCCGCCGGTGACGTTTGCGGTTCCCCCGCCGACCCCCGCGTTGCCACCATTCCCGCCGTTACCGCCGCCTCCCCACTCGACGCCTGCACCGCCATTACCGCCGGCCCCGCCGTTGCCGCCATTGCCGAGCACGAGGCCGGTGCCGCCTTGGCCACCGTTGCCGCCGTTGCCTCCGTTGCCGCCAAAGGGGTCGTTGCCGTTGCCGTCGTAGCCGTCGTAACCGGGGCTGCCGGTGATCGCGTCTTCGCCCTGGCCGCCGATACCGCCGTTGCCCCCGTTACCGCCGTTGCCTACCGTCCCGCCGCCGCCGGTACCGGCCGCCCCGCCGGCTCCGCCGTTACCGCCGTTGCCACCAGCAGCGCCGTTGCCACCATTCCCGTAGGTGTCCGCGGTGCCGACCCCGCCGTTTCCACCGTTTCCGCCGGTGCCGCCGGTGCCGCCGGATCCGGAGTTGCCCGCCGCCCCGGTGGTGGAGCCGGCCCCGCCGGCCCCCGCGTTACCGCCGGTGCCGCCTTGGCCGCCTTGCCCGCCGTCAGCGCCGGCCACACCCGTGTTGCTGTTGTCGGTGCCGGCCCCGCCGGCCCCGCCGACCCCGCCGACACCGCCATTGCCACCTTGGCCGCCGACACCCTGGCTGGCCCCGGCGCCACCGGCAGCCCCGCCGGTCCCACCGGTGCCACCGGCCCCACCGGTCGCGCCGGTGCCGCCCTGACCGCCGTCGGCGTTGGTGTCGTCCAGCCCGGCGCCGCCCTGGCCGCCGCCGCCGCCGACACCGCCGACCCCGCCATTACCACCCTGGCCGTTGGCGCCGGCGCTGGATCCGGCCCCACCGAGCCCGGCCGCCCCGCCGACCCCGCCGGTGCCCCCGGTACCGCCGTGGCCGCCCGCAGTGTTAGCCGCGCCGGCAACCCCGGCCCCGCCGGCCCCGCCGACCCCGCCGACACCGCCATTGCCAC
Source organism: uncultured Actinomycetota bacterium (assembly GCA_963814505.1). Classification (GTDB taxonomy): domain Bacteria; phylum Actinomycetota; class Actinomycetes; order Mycobacteriales; family Mycobacteriaceae; genus Mycobacterium. Next base: position 22,290 of record CAWFDM010000021.1, on the reverse strand, counting down.
CTTGGCCGCCGACACCCTGGCTGCCGGCGCTGCCACCCCTAGCATTGCCGGCCGCCCCGCCGGTGCCGCCGGTGCCGCCGGTGCCGCCGGCCGCACCCTGGCCACCCTGCGCGCCGCCGGCGTTGCCGGCACTGCCGTGCCCGCCGGCGCCGCCGTCGCCGCCGATGCCGCCTTGGCCGCCGTCCCCGGCGGTGCCCGACGCCGCCCTGCCCCCGAAGCCGCTGCCGCCCAGCCCGGCGTTGCCGCCGGTGCCGCCGGTGCCGCCGGTGCCGCCGGCCCCGCCCGCGACCCCGGCGTTGGTGCTGTGGTCAGTGCCCGTACCGCCGTGCCCGCCGGTGCCGCCCTGGCCCCCGTCGCCGCCCTCGCCGCCGGCGCCCTGGTGGGCGGCGGTGCCACCATTGGCTTTGCCGGCCGCCCCGCCGGCCCCGCCGACCCCGCCTGCCCCGCCGGCGGCACCGTGACCGCCCTGTGCGCCGGCGTTGGCGGTGTTATCGACACCCACACCGCCCTGACCGCCGGTGCCGCCCACGCCGCCGACGCCCCCGTTACCGGCGACACCATTGGCCCCCTTGGTCGAGCCGGTCCCCCCGTGCCCGGCCGCCCCACCGCTACCACCGGTACCACCGGTACCACCGGTAGCACCCGCGGTATTGGTCGCACCGGCGATACCGGTGCCGCCATCGCCGCCATCACCGCCGACACCGCCAACACCGCCGGCTCCGCCGACACCCACGTGACCGGCGGTGCTGCCCTTGGCCGCGGTGCCGCCCAGCCCCCCATTGCCGCCAGTGCCGCCGGCCCCGCCGGCCCCGCCGGTGGCGCCTTGCTGGCCCGTCGGGCTGGAGGTGGTCCCATCGGCGCCGGCTCCACCGGCCGCACCGTTCCCGCCGTTGCCGGCGGCCCCGCCGGCCCCACCATTGCCGCCGCTGCCGCTGTGGGTCCCGCCCGCGCCGCCGGCCCCACCGACCCCACCGGCTCCGCCGGCCCCGCCGGCCGAGCCGGCCGCGCCCGTGGTTTGGGCCGCCGCGGCGTCTGCGCCGTTGCCGCCGTGCCCGGCGGCGCCGCCGGCCCCGCCGTTGCCGCTGGTGGCCAAGGCGTTACCGCCGGCCCCGCCGTTACCGCCGACCCCGGCGTCTCCGCCGACCCCGCCGTTGGGTTGGGTCGCATCGCCGACACCCCCGTCCCCGCCGGCCCCGCCGATGCCGCCGGCCCCGCCGTTGCCGCTCTGGGTCCCGCCCGCACCGCCGGCGCCGCCGAACCCGCCAGCTCCGCCGGCACCGCCTCCGGCCCCGCCAACCCCGCCAATTCCGCCGTTCCCGCCGGCCCCGCCGTTACCGTTGACCCCGCCGGCCCCGCCGGCCCCGCCGACCCCGCCGACCCCGCCGGACCCACCGTTGACCGTCGACGTTCCGGCCCCGCCGGCCCCGCCGGCCCCGCCGACCCCGCCGACCCCACCGGCCAGTTGAGTCGTCCCGTTAGCGGCCGCGCCGACCCCGCCGGAACCGCCGGCCCCGCCGGAACCGCCCAGCGAGCCGGCCCCGCCGGCCCCACCGGCCCCACCGTTCCCGCCGTTGACCCCGGCCACCCCAGCCGCCCCAGCCCCGCCGGCCCCGCCGTTACCCCCGAGCAACCCCGCGTCACCGCCGGCCCCACCATTCCCGCCGTTGACCCCGGCCACCCCCGCCGCGCCGTTGCCGCCGTTACCGAACAACCACCCCGCCGTCCCGCCGGCACCACCCGGCGTGCTCGCACTGGCGCCATCGCCGATCAGTACCCGCCCCGTCAACATCTGCGTGGGCGTGTTAACCGCATTCAGCGCCGTCTGCTCGACGGCCTGCAACGGCGCGGCATTGGCCGCCTCGGCGGCCGCATAGGCGCTCCCCGCCGCGCTCAAAGACCGCACAAATTGGGCATGAAACGCCGCCGCCTGCGTACTGAGCTCCTGAAACGCGTCACCATAGGCGGAAAACAACGACGCGATCGCCGCCGACACCTCATCCTCGGCGGCCGTGATCACCCCGGTTGTCGAGGCCGAGACCGCCGAAGTAGCCGCGCTCAGCGACCGACCAATACCAGTCGCATCCGCGGCCGCCGCCTCCAACAATTCCGGCATTGCAATCACAAACGACACGTCGCACTCCTATCGGACCAGCTGTTGACTGACGGGCGGCTGATGAACCTTGAGGCACGATACAGTTGACTTCGCACCAATACAACTGTTTGTGCTACCAGACAACTGGCTGACAGGCAATACAGATGTATTACTCGCAGGGAAGGCTCGGTTCACCCGGCTGACCAGGGACCCAGGTCGGCACGGCGGTGGTCAACGGGGCTTGTCGTCCATCAACCCACTGCGAAGCCGACCCTCTCGACCTGGCATCCGCGGGTGATCAACCCGGCCTGTTTACCCGGTGTTGCCGACATTGCGACGCCGCGCGCTGCAGATCCAGGGCGCAAGCTACCGCATCGGAGGCGCGGCCGAACGCGACCACGAAGCTGTCGCCCTCGCCCTGCTCGACCGGGCGAACGCCATCGTGGAACGCGACCAGCTTCGCTACGGCCTGATCCAGGCGGGCCACCGCAGCGGCCATCTCCTCGGGACGCAGATCGCAAAACATCAGCTGAATGGCCTATGGTTGCCGCGACAATGCCTACGTGCGCCCCCGACCGCCGGCATCAGGCGTTGCGCCCCGCCTCCTGAACGAGCTGAACGCGGGATGCGATGCCGAGTTTGGTGTAGATGTGCGACAGGTGGGCTTGCACGGTGCGGGGCGAGACGAACAGCCGCGTCGCGATCTCCTTATTGGCCAGCCCTTCGCAGGTCAGTCGCGCGACGTCCCGCTCGGCCGGTGTCAGCGACTCCCATCCACGCGCCGGCCGTTTGCGTTCTCCACGACCGCGCTGGGCGTAGGCGACCGCATCCTCGGTCGACAGCGCCGCGCCCTCGGCCCACGCTGCGTCAAAGTCGTTCTCATCCAGTGCATCTCGCACCGTGCAACCGAGGCCTGGTAGTCGGCATCGTAGATCTTGAACCGCACGGTGCCCATGCGCTTGCGCATCGCCGCTCCCGCACCCAAAAGCCGCGCGGCCTGCTGATGGCTACCACCATCAGCGCACACACCGGCGATGACCTCGAAGATGTCGGGCAGATTCACGTTTATCTCGCCGCTTGCCGCGGTGGCGAGGGCATCGTAGGCGTCGCGTTCCGCGTCTTCTCGCCGACCTTCCGCGATCGAGATCCGCGCGCGCGTCGTCAATGCCACCACCAGATGCCAGCCCTTGGTAGCGGCGATGGCCTGGTCAGCGTAGCGACGGGCCGCCGCGAAACCCCCTCTTGCCAAGGCAACTTTGCTGACGATGTGGGCAGTGTCCGTTATCGCGGCGTAGGGCTGCAGGCTTAGGTGCTGCCGGGCCGTCTCGCTCGCGTCGTACGCCGCCTGAGCATCGCCCGCGGCAAGTGCAGCACTGGCCAACGCCGAATAGCCCATTCCCGGCAGAAACTCGCCGAGCTCAGCCGCGGCCGCGACGGCCGCTTCGCCCGCGGTCCGTGCTGCTGTCACCTCACCCTGATATGCGAGTGCAATACTCAGGCCCTGGAAGATGCCCGGCTTGTGTACACCTTCATGGGCCGCCTCAGCCGCGGCCGATAGCGCGCTGAATTGCGCTACGGATTCGGCTAATTCGCCCAGTACTAGCAGCGCATACGCCAGGCCTTGCCGACACTGCCACGCGTTGACGCGATCACCGATCGCATCGGCGAGTTCGCATCCCTCTTCGGCGGCGGCTCGCGCCGCAACCGGATCACCCGCGACGACAGCCACAAACGCCTGATACGAAAGGATTTGGCTCAACCTCCACGAATCCCCCAACGTTCGCGCAAGACCAATCGCCTCGGCGAAGTAGGGCTGCGCGACCTCTGCGTTATATCCGTACCCGGCGGCAACGCCCAAGGCGGTCAGCACGCGTGCCAACAGCGCCGGGTCGTCGACCTCGCGCGCAATCGCCAGGGCCTGCTCTGCCTGATCCAGGCTGGTGATGGCGCCGACCCAAATGTCAACTAACGCTTTATCGGCGAGCGCACGGGCACGCACCACGTCCGCCACCCTCTCGAAGTCGCTGCGGTCAGCGAATGCGGTCTCGAACCAGGCCCGGCCCTCCAGGATGCGGCCCCGACTGCACCATAACGGTTGCAACGACGACGCGAGCGCCAGAGCCTGCTCGAGATCGGAATTTTCCAAGCTCCAGCCGAACGCGCTGCGCAGATTGTCCATCTCCAGTTCGGCCTGCTCGACGCGCCGCTCGTAGTCACTTCGGGCCGGGGCGTCGAGCAGGGCGGTCATGGAGGTGTAGTGGTCGCGATGACGCGCCCGGACGGCATCCGCCTCGCCGGACTCACCGAGCTTTTCCTGCGCGTACTGGCGCACCGTTTCGAGCAGTCGGTATCGCGTTGGGCCACCGTTGTTTTCGGCGACGACCAGCGACTTATCGACGAGCAGGCTGACCTGATCGAGCACCTGGTAGCGCTCCACGCCGTCGGCGCCGGCGACCGCTCGCGCGGCGTCGAGGTCGAATCCGCCGAAAAACACTGCCAGGCGGCGGAACAGGATGCGTTCGGTGTCGGTGAGCAGCGCATGCGACCAGTCCACCGGGGCCCGCAACGTCTGCTGTCGGCGCACCGCGGTGCGTGAACCACCGGTCAACAACCGGAAGCGGTCGTGCAGGCTCTCGACGATGTCGGCGAGTGATAATGCCCGCACTCGCGCCGCGGCGAGCTCGATCGCCAGCGGCATCCCGTCGAGGCGGCGACAGATTTCGGCCGCGGCGGCGCTGTTGTCGTCGGTGAGGGTGAAGTCGGCCTGGGCCAGCCGGGCACGATCGGCGAAGAGTCCGAGCGCGTCGTCACCCAGGGACAACGACGGTACCTGCCAAGTCGCTTCGCCCGTCACGAGAATCGGCTCACGACTCGTCGCGAGCACCTTGAGGCCCGGCGCACCAGCAAGCAGCGCCGCGACCACCTCGGCGCTGGCTTCCAGCAGGTGCTCGCAGTTGTCCAGCACCACCGGCATCTGGCGATCGCGCACGAACCGTAGCAAGGTGTCCAACGTCGAACGACCGGGCTGGTCAGGCAGACCCAGCGTGCGGGCGACCGTGAGCGACACCACCTCGGGAACGGTGATCGGCGCGAAATCCACGTACCACACCCCGTCGGCGAAATCGCTCGCCAGATCCGCGGCAACCTGCACGGCCAGCCGCGTCTTGCCCACCCCGCCCGCGCCGGTCAGGGTGACTAACCGGTTGCCGGCCAGGGCATCCCGCAGACTGGCCAATTCGGCCCGGCGCCCAACGAAACTCGTCAGGTGCGCCGGGAGATTACGGGCGACAATCGTTTTGTCTGTGCGCAGCGGCGGGAATTCGGTGCGCAGGTCGGGGTGACACAGCTGAATTGCCCGTTCCTTGCGCGGGAGATCGCGCAACTGGTAGGTGCCCAGAGTCGATCAGTGTCACCCCGTCAGGAAGCTGATCGACAACCATTGACTCGGTGGCACCCGAGAGCACCGTTTGGCCGCCGTGGGCCAGGTCGCGCAGCCGCGCCGTGCGATTGATCGTCGGGCCGACGTAATTACCCTCATCCCGCAGCCGCACCTCGCCGGTGTGGATCCCGATGCGCAACCGGATCGGCGCCAACGGCGCCCGCTGCAAATCCAGGGCGCAGGCCACCGCGTCAGACGCGCGGCCGAACGCAATCACGAAGCTGTCGCCCTCGCCCTGCTCGACCGGGCGAACGCCATCATGGCCCGCGACCGCCTTCGCCAACGCCTGATCCAGGCTGGCCACCGCCGCGGCCATGTCCTCGGGCTGGGCCTCCCACAACCGCGTCGACCCTTCGACATCGGCCAGCAGCAATGTCACCGTTCCGGTCGGCAGCTCGCTCACACCAACATCGCTCCACTCAGTCGTGCTCATGCTAGCCAGCTTGCGGTGACGCAGATCGCAAAACATCAGCTAAATGGCCGATAGTTGCTGCGGCGCCATGCCTACGTACGCATTCGCGGGCCGGGCAAATTGGCATGATGGCCGATGGTCCCTCGCGCTCGCCGCCGGATAGTCGGATCTATTCCGACCCGAGGAGGCCGCCATGACCGTCGATACCCGCAGCAAGAGCGTCTTCGACCTCGCACTTCCACCGATCGCCTACCACGATGCCCGCGATCCCGACGAAGCGCACCGCCTCATCAGGCAGGCTCGCGAGCAGTCTCCCGTGGCGATGGGTCCCTATGGGCCCGAGCTACTCACCTACGACCTGGTGCGCACCGTGCTGCGCGATTCCCGGTTCGCCATGCCGCAAGGCATCGGTCTGGTGGTGCAAGGCATCTCTTCCGGCCCGGTCTGGGACAGGGTCTGCCGCCTGCTCATCAGTCTGGACGGGGCCGAGCACCAGCGGCTGCGACGCCTGGTGTCGCGTGCCTTCACCCCGCGGGCGGCCGAGCGGATGCGAACCGCGTGCGCCGATGTCATCACCGAGCTGGTCGACCAACACGCCGCCGCGGGGCGCTGCGACATGGTCACCGACATCGCCCAGTCCTACCCGATCCCGATCATCTGCGCGCTGCTGGGCGCTCCGCGGGAGGACTGGCGGCTCTTCTCGAGGTGGGCCGCCGACATCAGCAAGGCCTTCGGGTGCAGCGTCGCCGAGGAGGAATCGGCCATCGTCGCGGCATGGGAGCAGCTCGATGCCTACATCGAGGAGCTGATCGTTCGCCAGCGTCGATGCCTGGGCGACGACCTCATCTCCGAGCTCATCCGTGCCGAGGCGGACGGGGACCGGCTCACCCATGACGAGCTGGTCAGCCTTGCCGCCATCCTGCTCAACGCTGGAACCGACACCACCCGTAACCAGTTGGCCGCGGCCGTCCAGGTGCTCTGCGCGCACCCCGACCAGTGGGCGTTGCTCACCGAACATCCCGAACTAGCACCGCAGGCCGTCGACGAACTCATCCGCCACACCCCGATCGTCTTCGCAGCACTGCGCGTCGCCGTCGAGGACGTCGAACTCGGCGGCGCAGTCATCCCAGCAGGCACCTGCGTCGTCGCCAACACGGCGTCGGCCAACCGCGACCCAACGGTGTACGACGAGCCCGACCGTCTGGACCTCACCCGCCAAGGCGCCGCGGCCTTGCTGACCTTCGGCGGCGGCATGCACTACTGCCTCGGGGCTCACCTGGCCAGAGTCGAACTCTGCGAGGCGCTGCGCGTCATCACACGGCGCATGCCCAATGCCCGGCGCAGCGGCCCCGCCCCGTGGCGGCCGCCGACCGAACTCTCCGGACCAACAACCCTTCCCATCGAATTCGACGCGGTCTAGCCGGCGAGATTGCCACCACGGTCGTGACCCGACGCGAAATCACGACCCTCACGGCAATTTCGGAGATCGAGGCCACCGCCATACGTACATAGCAAGCCGTATGGCCAGCCTGGATTCGTGTCAACGCGGCGGTGGTTCGGGTTAGGCACCCAGGTATCCCCAGATGTTGCACCCAGACATGTTGCACCCAGACATGTTGCACCCAGCAGAAACCCCGGTCACGAAAGGCGTCAACCCGTTCAATCTGCTCCACGGCATTGCGTCGTCGCCATACATACAGACATAATGTGTATAGCCAGAGCCATAAGGCCGGGGGTACCCACGATGACAGATCTGCAGGTGAGGCGGGTTCGCTTCGATTTCGCCGGCGAAGACGTCGCGTTCAACTGGCAGCCGGAGCGTCCGGCGTTCGCGATGCAATGCAACGTAATCTCATTCTTCGCACCGGGATTCGAAAAATTCATCGTTGACGCGACGCGCGAGGCGATCCCGCTGATGCGAAATCCCGACGACGCCGAAGAGGCCGAAGCCTACCTGCGCCAGGAGGCTCAGCATTCGGCCGCTCACGTGAGCCACGTCCGCGCGCTGAGCCGGCGTTGGCCCGGCCTGCAGCAGACCATGAAAGAGGTGATCGCGTCGTTCGACCACCTCACCGCCACCAAGCCACTGGCCTGGCGGCTGGCCTATCCCGCCGTGGTCGAGGCGACGTTCACGCCCTACTTCAAGGTCTTCCTCGACCACGAGGACAAGCTGTTCCGGCCGGGCGACGAACGGGTCGCCTCGTTGTTCATCTGGCACTTCGTCGAGGAGATCGAACACCGTAGTTCCGCACTGCTGGTCTACGACGCGGTGCACGACAGCTATGCGTACCGCGCCAAGACCATCGCTGGCGTGATCAAACACGTGAGCGAGATACTGTCCATCATCACCAGCGGCTTCAGGCGGAACGTGCCCAAGGAGGACGGCGGCGAGTTCGCCCGCCTCATCCCGAATGGCTTGTCGGTCAGGGCGATTCGCAACTCTATCAAGGCGTCACACGAACTCACCCGGGCGGGGCAAGGCACCTACGCCGGGGTGCCCCGGCGCGAAGTCCTCGGCATGTTGGCCGGCCTGGTCCGCTCCCAGGGCCCCAACCACGACCCGAAATACGAGAGGCTGCCCGAACTCGCCGGCCGCTGGTTCAGGAAATACGACGAGAACCCGGGGGTCGCCGCCCGGTGGTACACGGTCGGCGCAGGTGTCGACTGACGCGCAGTTCCCGACTCGGTGGTTGATCCGCTGCCCTGGTTTGCGCGATCCTCAACGGGCCGTCTTAAACAGCATGAGCCGGTGTGAGCCGAAGGAGGAATACCGTGGCCGGTCTGGGACAGATTGCATCGAGCACTGCGCCCATTTTTGGCGGCGCACTGCTGGGCATTGCGGCCGGGCAGGTCAAGGGCCCAAACTTTCGCGAGCAAATCAAGCAGGACATGGACCTGCTGGATCGACTCCCGCCGGATGCCACCGCCCGACGCGCCGACCTGCAGCGCACCATCGACGCCCGCGTCGATGACCTGGTCGACCGGCCGAGCGGACCCGCTCGCTGCGTAGGGCCGCAGTGACCTACCGAGGCTATTGGCGCGATGTGGTGCGTTTGCTCTGCGTGCTGTTGTTCACCTACATCTGGTGGGACGTGGCCCGCGACCGGAGCAATTGGCTGGTCATGTTCATCCTGTTGATCCTGTCGTCGATGATCACCGCCGTATATGCATTCCGGGGCCGCTTTGCGTGCCGCCAATTCATTCGTGCACAGGCAGCAGCGCAACGATCGGCACGATGAACTTCCCGGTGGGGGCGCACCAAGGTAGCGCGGTCTCACCGCGCACGGTTGATCGGGACGCGGCCCCGAAATCGCCCCGGCGACAACGGCCGTTGGCACGAAACGTCGCGCCGGCGCGGCAAAGAGCAGGCGCGCGGAAAGCCCGCGATCGTTATCGAGATGTGACAAAATCAAGCCGTGAAACGCGGGCTGTACAGTTTCATGTGTCTTGCGACGGCCCCAGCTTGGGGACCGCTGATCGCGCCCGTGCCCGCCTCTCCCGCCGAGCCTTGTCCCGACGTCGAAGTGGTGTTTGCCCGCGGCACCAACGAGGCGCCCGGCGTTGGCGACATCGGCCAGGATTTCGTAGACGCACTGCGCACCCACGTCGGCGCGAGATCGCTTGACGTATATCCGGTCAACTACCCCGCCAGCATGGACTTTCCCACCGCCATCGATGGGATCAATGACGCGGGCACCCACATCGAGTCGATGGCGGCGGCGTGCCCCAAGACCAAGATGGTGCTTGGCGGATACTCCCAAGGCGCGGCCGTGATGGGTTTCGTCACGGCGAACAAGGTGCCGGATGGGGCGAGCCTGGCGGAGAGTCCACAGCCGATGCCGCCCGAAGTGGCCGATCACGTCGCCGCGGTCGCTCTGTTCGGGAAACCGTCGGAGCAATTCATGAACTCGATCAATCAGCCGGCGATCACGATCGGCCCGCTATACACGGCCAAAACCATCGACTTGTGCGTCCCCAATGACCCGATCTGCGCCGGCTCGGGAGACTTCGCCGCCCACGGCCAATATGCGGCGGCGGGGATGGTCGATCAGGCGGTCGATTTCACCGCGAATCGCCTCGCGGCAGAGTTCACGCGGCCACCATCGGCGACACCCTCGCCGTCGCGGGCACCGGCCCACTCACCGGGACCGACGGCGGCGGCCTCGCCGTCGCCGACACCGTCACATACACCGGGACCGTCACCGGGACCGGCGACGTAAACCGCCTAGCCGACTGGCGCCGGACGGCGCCCACGGACCAGGCCGCCGGGTGTGGCGTCGGTCAGTTCCCCTTCGGCGACGACGGTCTGGCCCAACACCATGGTCTCGACGTAGCCGTCCGAGCGCTGAATCAGCCGCCCAGCACCGCCGGGCAGGTCCTCAACCCGTTCCGGGTAATGCAGCCCGAGCCGCTCCAGGTCGATCAGGTTCACATCGGCGCGTTGACCCGGCGCGAGCACGCCACGATCACCGAGCCCGTAGAAGCCCGCCGGGTCGCCGGTCAGGCGGTGCACCGCGGTCTCCAGAGGCAGGCCCGGCCCCCGGGTCCGGCGCCGCACCCAATGCGAGAGCAGGTACGTCGTCATGCTGGCGTCGCAGATGATGCCGCAGTGCGCTCCGCCGTCGCCCAGCCCCTGCAGGCTCACCGGGTCCGACATCATGTGGTACAGGTGGTCGTAGTTGTTGCCCGCGTAATTGAGTAGCGGGAGCAACAGAAATTCGCGGCCGTCCGCGCCGAGCAGCACGTCGTAGGTGACCTCCCACGGGTCGCGGCCCTCACGTTCGGCGATGGCAGCGATGCTGTCTTCGGGGGCCGGTTCGTAGTCCAGTGCTTCGCCGAGCGGATACAGACGCTTGAAGATGTGTTTGTTGAGCTGGTCGGCCGCGGGTTGCGGCGTCGGGTCCGGTGTCTCGGCAAGGATCCGCCCCCGAATCTCGGGATCGTGGAGCCGTTGGACGCGCTGCGGCAGCGGCAATTCCATCAGCCGCCGGTAGGTCGGCCGGTGCCGGAACGGATTCATTCGCGATTGGTGGCCCATCAGCATCCCGAAGGCCCGGCTGGCCACCTGGGGCCGGATGGCCGCGCCGTCGGTGTTGGCTTTGTGCACCGCGGCGAACCAGCTACGCCAGTCGTGTGGATCCTGTTCGTTGACCATCGCCAGGAAGGTCAGCGGTATCCGATACTGCCGGCCCAGCCGGGTGATCCACTCGATCTCGGCGTCGATCGAGTGGCGCTGGTCGCCGCCCATGGCGCCGCCCACGCCGGCCGGAACTACCTGCAGCACACCGGAACCCACCTCGGCCATGACCGCCATCAGAGCGGCCAGCTCGTCCTCCTCGGAATAGGTGCCCGGCACGGGTTGGCCCGATGCGCTGCGGTGTCCGGCGGTACGCCCGAAAGACATGCCCAACGCCCCGGCCCGCAGCCCTTCGGCGACGAGGCCGCTCATCGCGTCGATGTCGGCACCCGTCGCGGTTTCCTGCGCGCGGTCACCCATGACGAAGCCACGGACCGCCGCGTGCGGGATCTGAGCGCCCACATCCACGGCACGCGGCATCCGCTCCAACGCATCCAGATACTCGCCGAACGTTTCCCACTGCCATGCGATGCCTTCGGACAGCGCGGAGCCCGGGATGTCTTCGACGCCTTCCATCAGGTCGATGAGCCATTCGTGACGATTGGGGCGCACGGGCGCAAACCCGATGCCGCAGTTGCCCATGATCGCCGTGGTGACGCCGTGCCAGCACGACGGGGTGAGATGCGGGTCCCAGGTGGCCTGCCCGTCGAAATGGGTGTGCACATCGACGAATCCCGGTGTGACGGTTAGCCCGTCGGCATCGACGGTGCGTCGGGCGGGACCGTCGACGCGACCGACTTCCACAATGACACCGTCGATGACCGCGACGTCAGCGGTGCGCGCCGGTGCGCCAGTGCCATCCACGACGGTTCCGCCCCGAATGATCAGGTCGTAGGTCATGGGCGCCGCTCCTCCGTGGCTTAGTGGTCGCGCTCCGGTCGCTCACGAGCGTAACGCCAGCGTGACGTTCGGACTCGAGCGTCACGCCCGCGTGACGCTCGAGCAGGCGAAGGCGCGAAAGCCCGACAGGCAACCCTCGCGTGTTGTCGCTGCCACGCGTGGAAGTATTCGAAGTCGCATTGGCGCCCGTTAGACGGAGATCGAGGAGGCGAGGTAGTGGTAGACGGACAACCCGCACCGGTCAGGGACTTCGGCAGCGTGGATTTCAACGTCGCTGATCGCCTGGCGATCATCAACTTGTTCGGCGCCTACGCCTACACCTATGACGAAAACCTGCTGGACGACTTTCGCGCGTTGTTTACCGAGTCACCAGAGCTTGTCTTGCTGATTGACGGGCAACCGCTGTCCGGGGACATCGAGACGGTGATGAAACTGCTCGCCATCAGGAAAGGCGACTTCAAGGCCGAAAACAATCAACGCCGTCACGCACTGAACTCGTTCTGGTTCTCCAGCCAAAACGCGAGCGAAGCGACCGGGCACGTTTATGTCCAGGTTTTCGCCGTCCGCGACGGCGGCCCGCCCACTGCCGACCTGACGGGCCGCTACGAGTTCACCGCTGTCAAGGAGCAGGGTGTTTGGAAGTTCGGCAGGTGGGTGGTGGCCATCGATCAGAAGCAACTGCGCGAAAAAGCGTAGCAGCCCGAAATATGTTGCTGGGCTTGGCAATGCACACGAGATTTTAGAAGCCAGGCCCGGCGGATTCGAGAACTTCCAGGGCCGCATCGATGTTGGGAATGAGAGTTGGGCCGTAACCGCTCACCACCTGCCCGAGCGCGCGGGCGATATGCGGACCGACGACGGCGGCCGCCAGGACTTCTTCGGCGATGACGATGCCGTTCACCAGGTGGGCGGCGCCCAGGCGCCCGTCAGGGGTGACCTCGTACCGCCAGTCGCCGATCTGGATCCGCTCCGGTTGCGACCGAAACAGGCCTCGTCGTGCCGGAGTGAGAACCACTCCCGGAAGACCGCAGAACACCTTGACAACCAGCCCTACTCCGCCGGGCCCGGCCAAGGCCGCCCCGACAGCGCGGCTGACCCGCTCGTGGTCGAAGGTGGTCATCAGTCACTCATCGGAAGGGTGAACGACGGCGCGATGCTTTGCGCTTCGCCGGTGCGGCGCACCGCCGTTCCGGCCACGTAGAACTCCACCGTGTGGTGTCCCCACGCATAGTTTGAGATGGCGAAATGCACACCCACGACACCGGTCGCGCCGTCTCGCTCGGCCTCGCTCTGCATGCGTGACATCGCCAGTTCTCGGGCTTGGTAGCTGCCCTGCGTCCATTGCGGCATCTCCGCGTTGCGTCCCGCCTGGCTTAGCGTCTTCATGAATCCCTGTACGGCGATGTGGAACACGCAGTTGCCCATCACGAAAGCGACGGGTGCATAGCCGGACCGCAGCAGCGTCGTCAGATCCTGGCCGGACAGGTGGCTGCTGAACGCTTGCCCGTTAGCACGTCGATACGCGCCCGCTTTTGCGGTGTACCGGACGGCGGTACCGACCGCGATGAACTCGAGGTGATCGCCCTCGCCCTGGTGACGCCATTCGAGCCGGACGCCGACGACGCCGTCCGCACCGAGCGAATCCGCCTCGGCCTGCATCCGCGACATCGCATTCCAGCGCGCGCGGTAGGTCGCCTCGGTGAGCACGGGCAGCTCCGATTGCTGTCTGATGCCGGTGAACTGGTAGCCCACGTGGTAGACCGACGCGCCCATCACGAGCTCCATCGGTTCAAATCCGGCCCCATGCAGCAGCGCAAATTCATTGATCGACAGGTCGGACGTGAAGATCTTGCCGGCGTGTGACAGTCGTTCGCTGGCGACTGGGTCGAGCTGGTTCGAAGTCATGGTTCGGGCACCCTCCTGCGGTCCCCGACAGCGTAGCCCGGCGACGGCGAGCGCCGGCACGGCGCGAGTGAGGAGCCGGGCAATCACACCTAGCCCGGCGACGGCGAGCGCCGGACGGCGCGAGTAGCGCCAGTAAGGAGCCGGGCGGGCCCGGGCCGTTGGCGAAAGGGAGACCGTTAGATAAGTGAGCCGGATCGTGGGCTCACGAATCCGACGAATCGTCCGAATCCGACTGATCGACGCCTTCCCGCTTGCCGTCGTCACATTCCAACAGCTCTTTGAGCGCGTCGGAGAACTCGTCTGCCATGTCCCACAGATCCGGGAGCAGGTCGGGACAGGAGATGATCCCGATCCCCAACTCCCCGTTGAGCGACATGACGGTGATGTTGAGTCCAGCGCCGCCAAGAAGCGGGCCGAGGGGATACATCGACCCGACTTTGCAACCCAGGAAGTACAACTGGGTTTGCGGGCCGGGCACGTTCGACAGGATCAGGTTATAGACGGGGCTGAGGGTCAGCGGAATGCGCGGCAGGATTTTCATGGCGGCGCCGAACATCGTCGGTCCGCCGAACTGGGTCCAGTCGTGCAGCAGGGTGGGCCCCATAGCCGCGGTGTGGTCCTTTGCGGCGGTGTTTCCGGCTGCGATGGTGCGGATACGCTCGGCGGGGTCGTTGATCTGGCTTTCCACCCGGCAGAACATCCATGTGGTCTGGTTGCGCCCCGGCCGATCCGACTTCTCGCGCACCGACACCGGGACGGTGGCCACCAGCGGAGCATCGGGCAGTTCGCCGCGCGCCAGCAGAAACTTCCGCAGCACCCCGGCGCACAACGCCACCACCACGTCGTTGACGGTCACGCCGAACCGGTCCTTGACCCGCCTGACATCGCGCATATCGAGCTGGGTATAGGCGATATTGCGGTGCCGGCTGAGGGGAGCGTTGAACGGGGTCGGTGGCGCCGAGAACGGAGCGGCCATCGTTCGGCCATCCCGCGCACGCAGGAATGTCTGGACCAACGTCTTCACCGTCGCCGGCACCACCGTGGCCAGCCGCAATGGCCGCATCGCGAACCCCAGCAGTCCGCTCGCGGCGATCTGCAACGGATTACCGGCACCTGCACCACTCACACCCTGGGGTTCCGGCGCATCGGCCTGCAGGGTGCATAGGTGCGCCAGCAGGTTCGCGCCGGCGACCCCGTCGACAACGGCATGATGAACCTTGAGCATCACCATCACCACGTCATCCCGGGCGCCGCCCTCGATCACCCACATCTCCCATAGCGGGTGGTCGCGGTCCAGTGCCTGCCCCGCAATATGCCCACAGATCTCGGCCAGCTCGCGGCGTCCTCCAGGCGCCGGGACACCTATACGGTGCACATGGCGCCGCAACTGAAAGTTCTCGTCGTCCACCCACACCGGGTGATCCAGGTTCAGCTCGTTGTCGGCGAGCTTCATCCGAAATTCCGGCACCGCTTTCACGTGGTTCACCAACATGGTGCGGAACCGGCTATAGGTATAGCCGCCCGGCATCGTCGAGGTGTCCAACTCCAGGACGCAGCACACATTGAGTGGCTGCGTCGGCGTCTCCATATACAGAAAAAATGCGTCAAGTCCGCTTAATCGTTGCAAAGCCGCCCCGTTCGACTAGTGAATTTCTAATCCCTGCCCCGCAGAGAAGTTTAGGCATCAAAAGCGCGGGAATCCAGGCCCTACCAACGCTTTCCGCGTTAAATATTGATGACCAAAGGTTGCATTTCGAGGCACCGTTGCCGAGCGAGACATGACCATTAGCCGGGCGTCGTCCACACCAGGCGTAAAGGTCGGGCTTCCCGAACGGCGCGAAAACTAAACAAATTTCTTTCCGCTCCGTCATCGGGGAAGGTCGGGTCTCAGCGGGCGTCGCACCCGGCCGTGGTCGGTTGGCCGCACCAGCGAGTAAGGACCGCCGACAGTTGCGCGGCGTCCGGCACCCCGCGGGTGGCCCATGCGATGTAGCCGTCCGGCCGGACCAATATCGCCGCGGGCAGCGCCGGGTCGTGGTGGACGACGTGGTCGACGCCGGGCCAGTCACCTACCCCGCCGTCCATCTGTGGCCCCGTGACGAGCACGAAGCGCCCGCTGCGCAGGACTTCGTAGCAGCGGGTGCCGCCACATTCGATGTCGGGCATCCGCCGCCCCACCAGCTTGTCGTCTCCGCGCCGCCGCGGATAGGCGATGCCGATGCCGCTGAGGCGTTCGGCCGCCAGTCGCCGACTGAGCGGGAAATGCAGGATTGTGCGGGTGAGGAAGCGTTGCAGCGCTCGGCGTATCGCGGAGTGGCCGAGCACGAGCTTGTTGAGCGCATCCGTCATCGCCAGCACGCCGGCGCCGACGGGATGCCGCTCGGCCTCATAGCTATCCAGCAGCCATTGGTCGCCCGATCCGCGCACCGCGGCGGCCAATTTCCAGCCCAGGTTCATCGCATCGCCGATACCGGTGTTCATGCCCTGGCCGCCGATCGGGGAATGAACGTGGGCAGCGTCGCCGGCGAGGAAAACCCGGCCGACCCGGTAGTGCCGCGCCTGTCGACGCTCGCTGAGAAACCTTGAACTCCAACGCATCTCGCTCATGCCGAAGTCATCGCCAGCGATCCGATGGTAGGCGTCGCGCATCTCGGCCATGGTGACCGGTTCGCGCAGCGGTGCTTGCTCGCGCAACCGGTCCCAGGCGATCGCGCGATACCAGCCGTCGCCGAACGGGAGGGCGAGTGCCACGCCCTGGCTGTTGGTCCTGGCGAACATCGGCTCACGCGGCGGCCGGGTCAGCCGCAAGTCGGCCAGCAGGATGTGCGTCTGGTACTGCTTGCCGACGAAGTCAACGCCAAGCAGCCGGCGCACCGCGCTGTGGGCGCCGTCGCATCCCACCACGTAGCGCGCCCGCAAGCTGTCGTTGTTGGCGAACCCGACGGTGACCCCGTCACCGTCCTGCTCGAGCCCGGTCACCTCGGCGCCGCGCACAACCTCGACACCCAACTGGGCCGCTCGGGCAGCCAGCACGTGTTCTGTTCCGCTTTGCGGAACCATGAGGATCATCGGGTAGCGGGTCTGCAGCTCGTTGGCCAGGGAAAGCGTCGCCCCTGGGGTAGGGGCGACCTCGATGACCCGATTGCCACGTGCGAGTTCCTCGTCGGCAAGCCCGCGGGCATCGAGCAACTCGAGGGTGCGGGCGTGCACGGCGAACGCGCGGGTGATGTTCGGTTCCTCGGCGCGCCGTTCGAGCACCTCGACGCCAATCCCGCGCATCGCCAGCTCGCACGCCAGCATCAGACCGGTAGGCCCGGCGCCGATAACGGCGACATCTATGTTGCGCATGTTGCCGGTAGTAGGCATTGCTGACTCCTTTGTTGCTTTGATCGGGTATCCACAGCGTGGCGTGGTCGGCGTGGCGTCGAATCAGTGAAGTCACCAGTCCGGTAACCGCCGACAAGCCCTAGCCCTCCTACGATCGGTGCTGTGCTGTAAGGCCGTGAGCGGGAATGCGAGCAGGTCGATCACCTGCTGGCGGGCGCGCGCGAGCGGCGCAGCGCCGCCCTCGTGGCGCGCGGCGTTGGCAATTGACGTCCTCCGCGCATTGAAAATGCGCGGATTCCTTGTGGTGGTGGGCTGTCTCGCTATGCCCGCCTGTTGGGCGGGTAGCGCCGTGGGCTCACCAGCAGGGAAGGTTCGCGCCGAGCGGCTCTGTCGCTTCAAAGCCCTACGGGCTTTGATACGCGCCACTGACCTCCGCGAAGGCGGATGCCTGCGGCCTCGCCGCTTAGATTTTTGTGCGGCTGGATTTCGGCGCACGCCGACATCCTGGCGATGCAGCCAGCCATGATTGGCTGCCTGCAAACCCAGCCGATCCGAACCGTCCTGGCCTACCTGGACATGAAGGCCCAGGTAGGCCGAAAACAGGTCGCGGTCCTCTGTGATGCCGCACTCGCAACGATGCACACGTTGAGAAAGCGGTTTCTTTTCTTTCTTGCCGCACAGACACGTTTGCGACAGAGCAGTCGTGTAGGGGCTGTACTCGTCGAGTTTTGCGCTGCCAGCACTTTCAGCCTTGCGCCGCACCACCTCTACCAGTAGCCCTGGTGCCCTGTCGCGCACACTGCGCGGAAAGTTCTTCTGCCACCCCACATAATTCAACTTCTCGCAGGCAACCTGGGTGCCGTGCGCGAAAAGCTGGTTCGCTAACTGCCCGTGCAGCGTTTTGCGGTGTTCAGCCAGACGCCGATGCTGCTCGCCCACTGCTGCGGCCGTCCGCGCCGCGGTGTCCGAGCGTAGCCACTGGCAGCGCCGCTTCTTGTGGGTACCGTCGGGGTTGAAACACTGCGGCGACCCGCAACGGTGTTGGCGATCCAGACGTCGCTGCACGCGGCGCAGCCTTGTGGTGTTGAGTCGAATCTGCTCGGCCAGCGGCCACACCCACCCTGCCCATGTGCCGTCGTTTCGCTGAACTGCTACGGCGATCTGGCTAGGACCCAGATCGAACGAGACACGACCATCACCGAGCGGGTGCCGCGCCGGTGGTGTGCCGTCCACGACCAGTTGCCTACGGTAGGTGGGCTGTCCAGCGATGATGGTGCGCACAATCCGCGTATACAAAACCGTGCCTGCCGCGGTGAGCGCTTCGATCTCAGCCAGCTCAGCGTGCTGCTCTTTGCCGCGCCGACCACCAGTTGCCGGCGGCGCGATACCGATGACCAAACCATTGCCCCACTGCAACCCCAGCAGTCGACCCGCGGCATCGGTTTTAGGTCGCAGCGCACCATTGCCGTCTTTAGCCGACAGCGAATGCAGGCCGCGGCGGGCTGGCTTGAACCGGGGACGGCCTTTGCGCCCCCAATGCCAATCCGCTACCGCACCAAAAGCCTGTTTACCCATGTTCTGAGTTTCCTGGGCAGGCAAATGTTCACCTACCCAAGCCTGGCGCAGCGACGACGCAAACGACTGCGCCGCATCAACCGTGAAACCGTGCCCGGCGCACACTGCGTTAAACGCATTATTGCGTTGCACTCGTTGCTGTTTGGTTGTTGTCGCCATCCCGGCAACAGCGGCCCAGGCCGGGTCGGCTTTGGTCGCGCGGCTGCGTTTGGCCATCTCGGCCAGCACCGCGTTGTACACCCGCCGCCCAGTGGCGAAACGGACCTCAATGGTGTGTTGTTGGGCCGGTGTGGGACGCAGCGGCCACGACCGAACATGCGCAGCCGCGTCTTTAGGCCGCTTACGGGCACGCGGCTTGGGCTGCCCAGGTGCCGCCACCGCTCGCTCGCCGGCAGTTGTCGGCGCCAGCGGGTAGACACCGGTCGTGTGCATGCTGAGATTCTAGGAGCGACCACTGACAGCACCGTTTCCGCAGATTGGAGCAGCTACCGGCGCGGCGGACACAGCGTGACAGCACTGTGGGCGCACCTGGTGTTTGTGACCAAATATCGCCGCCGTGTCCTGAATGCAGACATGCTGGACTTCTGCGAGAACACCATGCGCGCAGTGTGTTCGGAACTGGGTGCCGAGCTGGCCGAGTTCAACGGCGAGCCCGACCACATACATTTGCTGGTCGCCGATCCTCCTACCCTGGCGGTCTCCACGCTGGTGCGCCGCCTAAAAGGCCGCTCCAGCTATGCGGTGCGGCGCGAATACACCGGAACGTGTGTGCGGGCACGGATGCGCAGCCACCTGTGCTCGCCGTCGTATTTCGCCGCGTCCGCTGGAGGAGCGCCGTTGTCGGTGATCAAGCGCTACATCGAAAACCAACACCGGCCCCTCTAACCTCGGGCTACGCCCCCCCGTCCCATGGCACGGCTACGCCGCGATCCCACGTGGCAGCGGTCGCTTC
Source organism: uncultured Actinomycetota bacterium (assembly GCA_963814505.1). Classification (GTDB taxonomy): domain Bacteria; phylum Actinomycetota; class Actinomycetes; order Mycobacteriales; family Mycobacteriaceae; genus Mycobacterium. Next base: position 2,611 of record CAWFDM010000021.1, on the reverse strand, counting down.
AAACACGAACTTGATGCGCTAACCGCGCTCTAAAGAAGCGCGGCTTGCGCGCTACGACCCTGGGTCAGCGTTGCTTGACTACGCCGCCGAGCGGGCGAAAGGACTGCAGATTCTGCGCACCGCCGGCATCCAGACCGAATCGCAGCTGCCGTTTGCCGCGGTGCACAACCTGCTGCTGCCCGTCCTGGACAAAAGTGAAGCGATCCCCGACCGGCAGAAAGCGGCGCTGCGCGGTGCGTTCGGGCTTGGTCCAGAGACGGCCGAAGACCGGTTCCTGATCTCGCTGGCCGTGCTGAGCATCCTGGCCGAGACCGCGGAAACCGCGCCGCTGTTGTGCCTCATCGACGACGCGCAGTGGCTCGACGGCCCTTCGGCCGATGCGTTGACCTTCGCGGCCCGCCGCGTGCAGGCCGAAGGCATCATCATGCTGTTCAGCGCGCGGGATGAGGAAACCAAAACCTTTGTTGCACAAGGCTTACCGGAGCTGAGACTGACCGGGCTCGATACAGCTGCGGCCGGCACGATGCTGACCGAACGAACCAGCGTGACGGTCGCCGCGCCGGTTCGCGACCGTCTGGTGGCCGATACCCTGGGCAATCCTTTGGCGCTGGCCGAACTGGCTAGGTCGCTGTCCGAGGATCAACTCACCGGGCGCAGCCCGCTACCCGACCAGTTGCCGGTGAGTACCGACCTCGAACGGCTCTATCTGCAGCGCGCCGCGGAGTTATCACCGGACGCCCAGACGATCCTGCTGGTGGCCGCGGCGCATGACAACGGCCAACTCGACGGAGTGCTGCGCGCCGCTCGCGCACTCGGAGTCGAGGCCAGCGCTCTTTATCAAGCCCTCGATCAGGCAGAAACGTGCGGTCTGCTGCGCGTTGATGCTCAACCTTTGGAGGTCGTTTCGTTTGTCCATCCCCTGGTGCGGTCGGCGATTTACCGTGGCGCGACGTCGCAGCGGCGCCACGAAGTCGAGCGGACGCTGGCGGCGGTGCTCGACGCCCACACCGACGCCGACCGCAGGGCATGGCACCTCGCCAATGCCGCGACGGGACCAGACGCCGAGGTGGCCGATGCGCTGCACGGCGCGGCCGAGCGAGCACGCGCCCGCGGCGGCCACGCCGCCGCGGGCGCCGCATTCGAACGAGCCGCCGCGCTCACCGCACCGCCCGAGCTGAGCGCCACCCGGCTGGCGGCCGCAGCCGATGTCGCGTGGCTGGCGGGCCGGCCCGATCACGCCCGGGCACTGCTCGAGCAAGCCGCTCCCCTGGCCCGCGCCGCGCAACTACGGGCACGCATCGCGCACCTGCGCGGGTCGATCGAAGGGAACTGTGGGGCGCCCTCGGCCGCCTACGCCATACTCGTCAGCGCATCGGAACTCGTTGCCGAACTCGACTCCGCTCACGCCGCCCAAATGCTCACCGAGGCGGGTCAACTTGCCTGGGCCGTCGGCGATCTGGCGCGTCTCAGTGAGGTGAGCCGCCGGCTCTCGGCACTGCCCGAGGCACGAAACGTCAGCTTCGCCGGCGAGCAAGTGATCAACGGACTGTCCGGATTGCTGCGCGGCGACACGACCGCGACCGCGGCGAGGTTACGCAAAGCCGCCGATCTGGCCGGCGCGAGCAAGGAGCCGCGGGCGCTGATGGGCGCGGCGGCGGGCGTGATGTTTATCGGCGACGACTCCCGCGCCATTGATTTGTTCAGCACCGCGGTTGCGCTGGCGCGCGCCTCCGCCGAGGCGGCAAGCCTGCCGCTCCTGCTCGCGCCGCTGGCGATGGTCGAAACGTTGACCAGCCGCTACACCGCCGCGCTCGCGGATGCCACCGAGGGTCTGCGACTGGCCGAGGAGACCGGTCAGCACAACCCCGCCGCGCACCTGCGCAGCGTGTTGGCCTTGATTGCGGCCGTGCAGGGCCGCGCGCAGGAATGCCGCGACCAAGCCGGATTGGCACTGACTCAGGCGATCGGCCAACGCCTTGGGCCGCACGCCGCGATCGCTGGGTGGGCGCTTGCCTTGCTAGACCTCGGTGCGGGCCGTGCCGCCGAGGCTTTCGACCGCCTTGAGGCTTCGGCCGCCGCCGGACCCGGTGAGGGCAACCGGATCGTGATGTTGATGGCCACGGCAGACCTGGTCGAGGCGGCCATCCGCACCCAGCACCTGGCGGCCGCAACGGCCGGCACCAACAAGCTTCAGGTGTGGGCGGCCGACACCGGTGCACCGTGGGCGACTGCGCTGGCGGCGCGCTGCCGCGGCTTGCTCGCGACCGACGACGAACAGGACCGGCACTTCGCCGAGGCCTTGCGGGTGCACGCCCCCGCGGGACGACCTTTCGACACGGCGCGCACCCAATTGCTCTACGGCGAAAGCTTGCGACGGCGTCGGCGCCGCGCGGATGCACGCAAATACCTTCGCTCGGCGCACGAGGCTTTCGGACGGCTCGGCGCCACGCCGTGGGCCGAACACGCGGGCAAAGAATTACTGGCCACCGGCGAGACGGCACGCAAGCGGGATGTCAGTACGACGGCCCAGCTCACACCGCAGGAGCTGCAGATCACCCGATTCGTCGCCGAAGGCGAGACCAACCGCACCATCGCGACCTTGATGTTCCTG
>CAWFDM010000020.1:0-451931 GCA_963814505.1 uncultured Actinomycetota bacterium | reverse complement strand
GATTCCCGGCAGCTCCACACATAACACACTGGTCAGAGCCACAAGCTCTGGGCCAGCTCGGCAACGCTGACCACCAACGCATCAGCGTCCCTCTGGATTCCTATGATTGTGTCGACCACGAGACCGGCGTGCGGCTTTCGTTTTGTTCGCTGTTGAACCGCGCTTGGTGCGCTCGGGAAAGATATTTGCGAAACACCATGCCCTGGGGCGGCGGAACCCGCATGCTCATGATTGACGACCCCCAAGCCTGATCACTTCTCTTCTCCGGAGCCTGCGTTCGAGTCATGGTCCTGACGGCTGTATTTGTGGTGCTCGTCTTTCTTTTCAGCCTGGTCTCGCAGCGGCTGCAACTGACCGTCATCACCGCACCGATGCTGTTCACGGCCGCCGGTGCTGCCACGACGCTGCTGCCGGAGGCGGCACGCGAGCTGGTGCTCGATCGTAAGGTATTGCTTCTGATCGCGGAGCTGGGCCTGGTGATGTTGCTCTTTACCGACGCGAGCCGGATCAACCGATCGCTGCTGAAGGCCGGCCGCAGCCTGCCCATCCGTTTGCTCATTCTGGGCATGCCGCTGACCATCGTGTTAGGCGCCGTATGCGCAATCGTCGTGCTGAGCGGACTGTCGTGGGGGGAGGCGGGCATTCTGGCAGCCATCCTCGCCCCAACCGATGCCGGCCTCGGCCACGTGATCGTGAGCAGCGAACGAGTGCCACTAAGAATTCGCCAGTCTCTCAATGTTGAGGCCGGCCTCAACGACGGCCTAGCTGTTCCGTTCCTGATGTTGTTCATCGTGCTTGCCGTTGCTGAGGAGAACACTGGGCCCGCGGGTGCAGTGCTCGCCCGTTTCCTCGGCGAACAGCTTGGCTATGGCACCCTGATCGGAATTGGGATCGGCACCGCAGGCGGATGGCTCCTCGGCCTTGCCCACCGCACGCGTTGGATGGCTCCGCCACTCGGTCAACTCGGCGTGGTGGCGCTGCCGTTGCTCTGCGTCATCGTGGCGGAAGAGACCGGGGCGAGCATGTTCATCGCGGCGTTCGTCGCCGGATTTGCAGTCCAATTCGGCTTCAACGCTGCGGGCCGGCAGAGTGTCGAGTTCACTGAGCAATGGGGGCAACTGTTCACCTATTTTGTGTTCTTCTTCTTCGGCACTGTTGTGGCCGGCTTTTGGAGGCACTTCACACCGGCCGTGCTGCTCTATGCCGTGCTGAGTCTGACAGTCGTGCGCATGGCGCCTGTTGCGCTGGCGTTGCTGGGAACTCGTTTGAGCGGGGCGACCGTGCTGTTCATGGGCTGGTTCGGCCCCAGGGGTCTGGCGTCCATCGTGCTCGCGCTGGTGTACCTGGTGCACGGGGCAGGGTTGGCAGGCGACTCAACGGTCCGACTTGCGGTGATGGCGACGGTGCTGCTCAGCATCTTCGCGCATGGCCTGACCGCGCAGCCCGGAATAAACCAGTATGCCAGGCGGATCGTGGCCCTCGACGAGACGTCCCCCGAGCACCAAGCGCTGGGGGATGGTTCACCCGAGCCGCCGCAGACGCCGCATGTCGGCACCTGATCGCGCGTGAATGGCCCCGGGTCTCCTCAGCAACGGTCAGTCATTTTGCGCGACGGGCGGCGTCGAGCCCGAGGGCGACAAACACAATGCACCGAACCCGCCACTGACCAGGGTGCAATTAGAGATCCGGCCGCGGGCCCGCTCGACCACGGCGGCAATCGTGGCGTGGCGCGATAAACGCGGCCCTCGGCACTCCGGAATCAGCAAACGCTGACATCGGCACGTAGCGCGCGCTTGCTTGGGATGACGCTTGGTTGCCCGACCGATACTCGGTCAAACTCACCTCGGCCGTCCATGTCGTTCTTCTCCCGGGGATCGGCTCCTGTCGGCAGGTGGTGGAGCCTGGCTAGGTTGGGGCGATGGACGCAACGACCGCAGCCTCGACCATCGCTGGCCCCCTCGGGGACCTGGCGGCCAACTTCTACTTCTCCAAACAAGCCGTCGCCCGCGGCGAAGCCATCGGCCTCGACGTCATCTCCCTCTACGGTGCCGGTCGAGCATCCATGCTCGGTGGCGTCGACCCGGAGACCGCCGACGCCCTCTTCTACTTCTTCAAGCCCGGCATGATCGCCGCGGTGGTGACCCAGGGTCGCAGCCTGGCCACTGAAGACGCGATCGCGGCAGCCCACCTCGGTGCCGCTGACGACTATGCCGAGGCCACCTTTGCCGCAGTGGATTCGGCCACCCTCGGCGCGTTCACGGACGCGGTGGGCGCGGTCGTCGCCACGGTTCCCTGGGGCTCTTGGCTGTTTTTCGATGGCTACCGCTCCGCCCCGGCAGCTTCGACGGCCGCCGCTCGGGCCTACCGGGCAGCAATCCTGTTGCGGGAGTTGCGCTTCGGTGTGCACACCGATGCGGTGAAGGCCGCGGGGCTCTCGCCTGCCACGGCCTGTCAGTTCAACCGAGACCTCGACAACTTCAAGAGGCACGGTTTCGCCGAGGAAGACATGGTCGAATACACCCCCGAGATCGAGGCCCAGAAGGCCGCGGCCGAAGCGGCGACGACAGCGCGGATGGCGGCGCTGTTCGCCCCGCTCTCGCAGACCCAACTCGACGCGATCGTCGCTGGCACGAAAGCCCTTGTAGGCGCCCTCGGCTGATGCTGCTCCTCGGAAGGAGGTCGTACGGGCGGATCGTAGAGCGGGTCCACAAGTTCCGCGTCGCCGGTCATCCCAGGACCGACGGCGTGGACTTCAGACTGCTCCAGAGATGGGGCATCGGACGGACACCGAGCTGATTCACCACCATCTGGGCAGCTTGACTGACCCCCTCGGTGAATGTGGGGAAGGCGTATTGAAGCTCGGCGACCTCCTCGACGCGCATCCGCGCCGCCATGCAGGCCGCGACCATCTGGATCACTTCGGCCGAGTACTCGCCGAGCACGTGAGCGCCGATTATCTGCCGTTGCGCCGTCTCGACTATCAGCTTGCAGAACCCTTCCGGCTGCCCGTCGGCGACGGGCCGCAGCATGTCCTCGTAGCGTGCCACCCCGACGGCGCAGTCGTAGCGGGAGCGGGCCTGCTCCTCGGTAAGCCCGACGCTGCCGTACTCGGGGTCGGTGAAACTGCCGGCGGGGACGATCTCATGGACGACCCGCCGACGCGCGCCGAGCACCGCGTTCTCGGCGGCGACGCGGCCTTCGAGCGCGGCGCTGCTCACGAGCATGCTGTTCCCATCGACGTCTCCGGCGGCGAAGATGTGCGGGACGTTCGTGGCCCCGAACGCGTCGACCACCACGTAGCCACGCTCGGTTGCCACGCCGGCGGCGGCGGCGTTGACGAGGTCGGCGTTGCCGGGCCAGCCGACGGCGAAGAATGCTGCGTCCACGTCGACCGTTCTGGACTCCTCGCCGACTCGGTACAGGACTCTGATCCCGGGTTCGAGCGCCTCGAGTTGGTGCACTGCGGCGCTGGTGATGACCTCGATGCCGCGTCCCCGGAAAGCGCGTTCGAGCGCGACGGAGATGTCGATATCGGCTCGCTGCACGATCCGGGGCGCGTGCTCGACGAGGGTGACTTCGCAGCCGAAGTCCGCCAGGATCGACGTCAGCTGGCAGCCCGTGTCGGCGCCCCCGATGACACAAACCCGGTTGGGCAGGGAGTTCAGGCTGCGCAGGTCCTCGTAGGTCAGGCCGAGCTCGGCCCCGCGGATCGGCAGTCGCCCAGCCCTGCCGCCGACGGCGATGATCACTCGATCCGCAGTCCACGTGCGGCCGTCGGCCGCGCTGACCGTGTTGGCGTCGACGAACCGGGCGTCGCCGGCCTCTTCAACGAGGTCGACCCCGACGGAGCGGATGTGGTCGGCGACACGCTTGCGTTCATAGAGGTAGCCGGCCACCCGCTGGGCGTTGGCCAGGGTAGCGGCGAGGTCGACTACCGGCCTTGGCCCGCGGAGACCGAACGTTTCCCACGAGCTCCAGTCCCTCACCAGGCGCGCGGCGCGAGCCAGCGTGCGCACCGGTGCCGGGCCGCTGTTAAAGGCGGTGCCGCCGACCCGCCCCCGCTCGACGAGCGTGACCTCTGCGCCCAGCTCGGCGGCGGTTAGGGCCGCGGACACACCAGCGGGTCCGCCTCCAATGACGACAACGCGCATCTCGCCTGCTCCTCTCACACCGACGCGGTCATGTCGACCACAACCTTGATGTCTTCCTTGCTTGTCGAGCACGGCGGGCATCTCCTCGCCGAGCAGGCGCTGGACGAGCCAGACCGGGTCGCACTGGGCCAAGGCCTTGCCAGCCTTTTCTCGAAGTAAGACACATTTTGTCGAAGAAGTCCGTGGACTGACACCCTTCGCGCGGTTCGTGACGCTCCCGTATCCTCGCCGGCAGGTCGGGTGGGTCCTGATTCAGCGCCGAATACTGTCGGAGAGATGCGTCGATAGCGTTGGTTGGCCCGGGGCCTTTGACCCGGAAATGACCGAGCCGCCCACGAAGTCACGGTTGCCCGGAGGCCGACCGCATTACCCCCCCGTAGTAAAAGGTAGGTTCGCCGCCTTGGTCGTGTTGATGCCATCAACGTTTTTCGCGTATCCCCAGGTCGTTTCGCGTACTTTCGCGTCGTTTCACGTCGTCAAATTCAAGGTTTCTGCAGGCCAGCGAGATTTTTGGGCTGGGTTCGATTCCCGGCAGCTCCACTGGAAACAGGCTAGGCCGAAAGGCTTGGCCTGTTTCGTTGCGGCCCAACGCGCTGTCACTGGCGCGTTCGCCCTCGAAGCTTCGAGGCATGCGGCGTGGCTGCCTGGTCAGTGGTCGATGAATTCGACTGCGGTAGGAGCGAACTCGTGATGGTACTGGAAGATCGCGCCATGTCCGGAGTCGGGGTAGATGGTGAGTTTCGAGCCAGCAATCCGACGGTGCATGTCTTCGGAGAGCGCCGTGGGGACCATGCGGTCGTTGTCGCCGTTCGCGATGAGTGTCGGCTGGGTAATCACGGATAGGTCGGCGGGTGTCGAGCGCCCCCAACGTTTGATCGCTTTGAGTTGGGTTCGGAAGGCCTTCACCGTGATCGGCGCGTCTCGATCCTCGTTGCGTTCTTGGAGGCGCTCGACGAATGCGCGTGCGGCGCGTTTGCCGGTGTCGTCGCGGTTGAAGAACAGAAACTCCTTGGGGTCCCGACGGGAAAGGGTGGCACGCACCGTGTCGTAGTAGGTGGTCCTGGCGACCTTGGAAATGCCTGGTCCGCCTGCGGGTCCGGTTCCGGTGAGGATCAGCTTGCGGATGAGTTCGGGATAATTGATCACCAGCGCCTGGGCGACCATACCGCCGAGGGAGAAGGAGAGGATGTCGACGGTGCCGAAACCGAGTGCGGTGATGAACGCGTAGGCGTCGTCAGCCATCGACTCGACGGTGTCGGGAACGGTGCCGGTGGAGGCTCCCACCCCGCGGTTGTCGAAGGCGATGACGTGATGCCGCTCTGCGATTGGATCGATGATCCGGGGATCCCAGTTGTCCAGCGTAGCGGCGAGGTGGACGAAGAAGATGATGGGAACCCCGCCCTTCGGCCCGAGTTCGCGGTAGGCGTAGGTGACACCCGCTGCGGTGACCGTGCGCGACGGCGCATGTCTATACGACGTGATCGCGTCGTTGTGCTGACTCGGATGTGCGTTCACGACGTTCTCCTGACGGACTCGAAAGCTCGTTCCTCGGCGAGGAATTGCAGCGCGTCGGGTACGAAGGTTCGGTGATGCTGGAACACACCGCCGTGTCCCGAGTTGGGGTAGATCTTCAGTTGGGCATTCGGCAGTCGGCGTGCCATGTCGGCTGAGTGGCTGCTGTCGACCATGAGGTCGTGGTCGCCGTTAGCCACGAAGACGGGTTGCGTGATGAGTGACAGGTCGTCAGGTTGGCTCTGGCCGGCGTGCCGGATGGCTTTGAGCTGAGCGATGCGGGCCTGCATCGAGATTCGTCTGTCGCGGTCCTGGGTGCGCTCCTTGAGGCGGTTGAGGTAGTCCGACGCGGCGCGTTTGCCCTCGACTGTGCGGGGAAAGAACAAGAAGTTCCTGGGGTCGCTGAACGTGAGTGCTGCTTTGAGGTAGGCGATCCCGACGACGGTTGCCATTTTGTCGATGCCGCCGCCGCCGCGTGGTCCGGTGCCGGCGAGGATCATGCGTCGCACGAGGTCGGGTGCTTGTAAGGCGACCATCTGGGCGACGCCGCCGCCGAGCGAGAACCCCAAGAGGTCGACGCGTTTGAGGCCCAAGGCGCGGATGAAGGCGATCGCGTCGGCGCCCATCTGTTCGACCGTGGGTGGCACCGAGGAGCCCGTCGCGCCGACGCCGCGGTTGTCGAAGGCGATCACGCGGTGGTGCGCGGCGATGCCGTCGATGATCCGAGGGTCCCAGTCGTCGAGAACCGCGGTCAGGTGGTGAAGAAACACCACCGGAACCTCTGACCCGGCGCCTAGTTCACGGTAGGCGAACTCGACGCCGTTGACGTCGATCTTGCGAGTCGGAGTGTCTTTCCAGGTCGTCATTTCTTGCCTTTCGATTCGGTCGTGTGTCCTCTATGAACATTGGGAGGCGTGGGATCGGGTGTCGAGTTGGGACAGGGCGGCCAGGGTCCGCCGGTCACGGATTAGATGTGAATCCATTGCGGGCGCAAGGAGGCCGCGCAGCGCCGACAGGGGCTTCCACCTGGACGGCTCCACGACGCGCGGCAAACGATGCGCCAGGCCGTTGGCGAGTGCTGTTGCGGCAGTGTCGGGTTGAAGACGTTTGAGAAAGGGCCGGGGCAGACTCGCGAGCAGTTCGTCGACGAGTGGATCGGCGTCGACGCCCTGCTTGATCATGTTGGTTTCGATGAGTGAGAAGTAGGCGGTCGTGGTTGAGACGCCGTGCGCAGCGAGTTCCACACGCAGTCCGCGGCCGAGTTGCTCGACGGCTGCTTTGCTCATGGCGTAGGGAATGGTGCCCATTCCGTTGAGAAACGCGAACACGGAACTGATCAGGACAAATTGGCCGCGGTGAGCGACGACTTGATCCATGGCGGCCTGAACGGTGTTGACGACGCCGGTGACGTTGACCGCGAGCACGGACTCAATCGACGGCGTCGGCGTGTTGCGCAATGTTGCGGCGCGAGACAGGATGCCCGCGTTGGCGATCGCGACGTCAATCCGTCCGAACCGGTCGACGACATCGGCGACGGCAATGTCGAGAGCGTCGCGAGAACACACGTCGGCGATCAAGCCCGTGGCCGAATGTGACGACATGCGCGCCGCGATCTGTGGTGTCTGAGGGTCGACGTCGACGATGGCCACCTTCGCGCCACGTCGGAGCAGTTCCCGGGCGGTGGTGCTGCCGATTCCGCCAGTTCCGCCGGTGATGAGGACGACCTTCTCGCGCAGGTCGTAGGACTGACGTCTCATCGGATGCCTCGCTTGGGGCGGAAGGAGGATGCGCCGTTGCGGCGGAGCATGGCCACTGTCGTGGCCAGCCGGCCACGATCGAGGTCCGGCTCGCGGCCTGCGCCCAGTCGATGCAGTTGGTCGGTGTTCCAACTGATGTTGAGCACGCCGTCGAGTGCCTTGACGTCGACGAATCTGCCCAGGACGCGGCGCATCCCGTAGCGCAGTTCGCGGGTCGGCAGCACGCGCATGCGTTCTGACAGGATGGCGGCCGCGGCGTCGGGGGTCGTCACCGTCGGACGGGCGAGCCCGACCACGTCGCAGTCACCGGCGCGCAGCGCTTCTTGGATGGCCTCGCGTGACCGGAATCCGCCCGTGACCGCCAGCGGCACATCGCCTGCCAGTTGCCGCACCGTCCGCGCGTAGTCGAGGAAGTAGGCCTCGCGGGCGCGGGTACTGGCCGCTGCGGAGCCCGACATGGCCGGCGACTCGTAGTTGCCGCCGCTGATCTCGATCATGTCGAGGCCTTCGGCGGCCAGGGCAGCCACCACGCCGCGAGATGCCTCCTCGCTGAATCCGCCGCGTTGGAAGTCGGCCGAGTTGAGTTTCACGCTCACTGCGAAGCCAGGCGATACCCGGGCGCGGATGCGGCGGACGATCTCGAGGAGAAACCGCATCCGTCGTTGTGGATCCCCGCCCCAGTCGTCGTCGCGCAGATTGGTCAGCGGCGAGAGGAACTGTGTGACGAGGTACCCGTGCGCACCGTGCACCTGGACGCCGTCGAAACCTGCCGTCTCGCAGACCGCGGCCGCCGTCACGAATCGTTCGATGATGTCCTCGATCTCGGACGACGTCAGCTCGCGCGGTGTCGGCGAGCCGGGAAGACTCATTGGCACAGCACTCGGCGCCAGTGGAATGTGGCCCAGGGCCAGGGGGTTGGACTGGCGGCCCGGGTGATTGAGCTGGGCCCAGATTGGTACGCCGGCGTCGTGAGAAGACTTGGCCCACAAAATGAGTGCGTCGAGGTCACGGTCGTCCTCGATCACCACGTTGTCGGGTTCACCCAACTGGGTGCGATCGACCATCGCGTTGCCGGTGATCAGCAACCCGTAGCCGCCCCGACTCCACGTGCGGTAGAGCCGCTCGAGGCGCGCGCCGGGCGAGTTCCCCGAATCGGCGAGCGCTTCGCTCATCGCGGCCTTCATGATGCGGTTCGGGAGCACCTGCCCGCAGGGCAGCTGTAGTGGGTCATGCAGAGAAGTCATCGGGAGGTCTCCCTCGGTGTGGCGTTATTGGCGTATGAATGTAATATTATGACTGTAAGTTAATCGGTTATGATGTGCAAGGACGAGTTTTTAAGACGACGGAGGACCCGACTGTGGCGAGATACGACGCAGGGCACAAAGCCGGAACGCGGCGGCGGATCATCGAAACCGCCGGCCGACGTCTTAAGCAGGACGGCATCGACGGTTCGGGTGTCGCTGCGCTCATGACTGACGCGGGTCTGACCAACGGCGCGTTCTACGCGCACTTCGGGTCCAAGGACGATCTCGTCGCCAACGTGGTCGCCGATCAACTGGCCACCCAGCGTGCCGTCCTCGCCTCGCTACCCGAGGGCCGGGCGGCACTGCAGGAATTCGTGCGCGACTACCTCGCGCCAGCTCATCGCGATGATCCGAGCACGGGTTGCCCCTCGGCTGCCCTGCTCGATGAGATCGGGCGCAGCGATGGCGCCGTCCGGGATTCCTACACCGAGGGAATGCAATCCATCGTCGACGTAATTGCGACACATCTGTCTCCAGGCGACCCGTCCGCCGCACGCACAACGGCGCTCGGGCTGTTCACCGTCCTGGTCGCCACCATGCAACTCGCGCGCGCCGTATCGGATCGGGAACTCTCCGACGACGTACTCGAATCAGGCATTCGCAACGCACAGATCCTGCTGAACCCGTGGTGAGTATCCCTCGCTCCTCGGTCGAGCACCTGGCGCGGCCGCTTGCAGGCGTCAGCGGGACGTCGGTTTGCATTCCGGCTATAACGAAGTTATATTCGTCCGATGCGTCGTAACCTGGCAGGTCGAAGAGTGGTTATCACCGGAGCGGCACGTGGCATCGGGGAGAAGGTCGCACGTGTTGCCGCCGCCCGGGGTGCTCGGCTGGCGCTGATCGGACTGGAGCCCGATCGGTTGCGAACCCTCGCCGATGACCTGGGCCCCGCCGCGTCGTGGTGGGAGGCCGATGTGCGCGACGGCGCTGCTCTGCAGTCGGCGATCGATGGTAGTGCCGAGACGATGGGTGGTATCGACATCGTCGTTGCCAATGCTGGGGTCGTGGCCTATGGGACGGTGCGCCAGATGGACCCGGCGTCATTTGAGCGAGTAGTGGACATCAACCTGAACGGTGTGTTCCGCACCCTCAAGCACGCGACGCCGCATGTGGGGCGCAGCCGCGGTCATGTGACGGTGGTGGCGTCGGCGATATCGTTCACGCCGCTGGCTGGTATGGCCTCATACGCCGCAAGCAAGGCCGCGGTCGAAATGCTCGCCCTGGCCTATCGCCAGGAGGTGGCGCACCTCGGCGTCACGGTCGGGCTGGTGCATCCCTCATGGATCGACACGGACCTCATTCGAGGCGCCGAGGCGGACCTTCCCTCCTTTCACGAGTTGCGCGCACGGCTGCCATATCCGGGCAACGTCACGACCAGTGTCGACCGGACAGCCGCGGCGATAGTCGACGGACTCGTGCGCCGTCGCAGCCGGGTATACGTCCCCCGTGCCGTCGTCGTGGCCAACTGGGCCAAGGCGGCCGTGAACTCGCCGGCGGCATGGCCCTGGATGAGGCGCTTCGCGGCTCAGGTGGTCCCTACCCTCGAGCGTGAGGTTGAGGCATTGGGGAGGCACGACCAACTCGTGCCAAGTGCCGGCAATCCCACCTCCGAGATCACGTCGTCCTATACGCCCGCCTAACCTTCGCCAGCCCGCGCGATCGAGGCATAAATGCGCGCACCCGCCTCGTGCGAGGCCTGGGCACGCTCACGCGTATCGCCCAGTCCCACAGAAAGATTCACGCCCATCGGCAGCAGGATCTGCCTGACCGGCTCGTCAAAATCGACGAAGGTCTCCGCCTGCTCGAGGGTGATGAAGCCGTGCACGAAACTCCACAACTGGGCAGCTACAACGTCGGGGTCCTGTTGTCTGACCCTGCCCGAGCTCACCAGCCGAGCGCACGCTTCCGCCACGTGAGCATAAGCGCCTCGGAAGGCCGGCGACCGACCACTCAAACGAACTCCTGAATCGGCCACCGGTCGGTAGGTCGAACGAGTGGATAGCCCAAACATCAGGTCATACAGGTGCGGGTTCTCGCGGGCAACCCGCCGACACGTCAACGCCTGGACAGCCAGATCCGCGACCGGATCCTCCGTCACGGGCAACTGGGAAAACGCCCTGTCGAGCTCCTTGAACCCTCGGTCGATCACCGCACGCGTGAGCTCAGGAATCCCGCCGAAGTAGTGGTACACCAACATCGTCGAGAGCCCACTCGCGGCAGCCACCGTACGCGCCTTGATGGCGGAAGGCCCCTGCTCGGCGAGCAGACTGATCGTGGCCTGAATGAGCCGCTCCGGCACACTCTCCGCTGTCTCCTCATCTGACACGTTCGGCATGGTCTCACCTGATTTCTCAGCACAGTCCCGAGGGGAGGTTGGCTGGCCCTTGCCGGACCAGTATAACTTCGTTATAGTAGTCTGTAACTTCGTTATACGGCCGTTGCAACGAGAGGACACACCGATGACTGGCCACTTCGAGATAGACGACCACGGAGCTGTGCTGACCGTGCGGGTCGACGGCGGCCCGCACAGCCTGTTCGGCCTGGACATCGCCAACCAGCTCGACGAGTTGGTGGACCGCGTCGACCGCGATCCAAGCGTGCATGCCGTCGTGTTCACCGGGGCGCGTCCCGGCCGGTTCGTCAGCCATGCTGACGTGCGATGGCTGCAAGAAGAGGGCGCTGCGGTCCCGGAGTTGGGCCGGCGCGGCGCCTCCGCGGTCGCACGCGTGGCCCGCCGCGCAGCCCGCGTCCCGGAGCCGGTGGTGCGCAGGACTCCGCTGCGCGGAGCCGTCCAGCTTGACCGCTTACACGCGACGTTCATGCGGATGAACGCCAGCGGGGTCATCTTCATCGCCGCCCTCAACGGTTCCGCGCTGGGCCTGGGCGCGGAGTTCGCCTGGGCGTGCGATCTGCGTGTTATGGCCGATGGGGAGTTCTTCATTGGCCAGCCGGAAATACTTCTGGGAATCAATCCGGGCGGTGGCGGGACCCAGCGACTGACCCGACTGATCGGCACCCACCGATCCTTGGTAGCCATCCTCGAGGGCAAGCCGTTCACGCCCGCGCAGGCGCTGGCCAACGGGGCCGTCGACGAGGTTGTGGCGCCGGATGACGTTGTCGCGCGGGCGAGAGAACTTGCCGAACACTTCGGCAAGCGGACCAAAGGGGCAGTCGCGGCTGTCAAGCGGTCGGTGTACTTCGGCGGCTCCATGTCGCTGTCGGAAGGCTTGCACGTCGAGCGCACCGAGTTTCTCCAGACCGATCAGTCCGAGGTCGGTCAGGAACTGATGCTCGACTACCTCGCGACCACGGAGGCCACCGGCGAACTACCCCTCTACCGAGCGGACACCTACGCCCAAGCGCTCGAGTCGGGCCAGGTGCCCAGGCTCGGCTCGACCAACGGGGCGGTGAGCCGGTAATGAACACTTCGCAGCCGTGTACACGTCACGATGTCTCGTTCACCTCCGGCGAGGACACCTGTGCCGCATGGCTTTACCTGCCCACCGGAGTCACCGCGCCGCCCGTGGTCATCCTCGGGCACGGCCTCGGCGCCACCCGCGAGATGCGCTTGGACGCCTTCGCCGAGCGGTTCGCACAGGCCGGTATCGCCGCCTTGGCCTTCACCTATAGGCACTTCGGCGACAGCGGCGGCCAACCCCGCCAGCTGCTGTCGATCAGGCGACAGCTCGCCGACTGGGACGCCGCCATCGGCTACGTGAGGGCCCGTCGTGACGTCGACGGCACACGAATTGCCGTCTGGGGAAGCTCCTTTGGCGGTGGCCACTCCATCACCGTCGCCTCTCGGCATCCCGAACTGAAAGCGGCGGTGGCCCAGTGCCCATTCACCGACGGTTTGGCCTCCGCACTCGCGCTGGGCGCCGCTGAATCCCTCAAGGTGTTGCCCACTGTTGCAAAGGATTTAACTTCTATGCTCGGCCGCAGGTCGCCCACTATGATTCCCCTCGCCGGCCCCCCCGGTTCACTCGCGCTGATGAACGCCCCAGACGCCCTTCCCGGGTACCAGGCGCTGCTGCCGCCCGACACGACCTTCCGGAACGAAGTAGCGGCGCGGGTCGCTCCGAGGATCATGGCCTACCGGCCCGGGCGCGCGGCGAAGAAGATCAAATTCCCAATCCTGTTCTGCGTCAGCAACACCGACAGCGTAACGCCACCGGCCCAAACCCTGCGATACGCGCGCACGGCACCGCGGGGGGAGATCAAACGATACGAATCCGGCCATTTCGACTTCTACCTGGGCGAGGCTTTCGAAGCACTGGTACACGACCAGGTCGAGTTTCTCATCCGTCAACTGCAGCCGGCGGGAGCAATCGTGTGATGTACGACCAAACCGACGCCTTGGGCGGACGCTGTGGATCACGCAGCGCTGCAAGCACTTTGCATGCGCAAGTTCAGCAGCCACAAACGCCCAACTTCGATCCACGTCGTGGACGCTATCGCCAACAACCCGGTCGGCAAGGTCGACAAGGCCTCGTTGCGGGCAGCCCACGCGCGGTGCATCGCATAACTATTGGGAGCACCACATGATCAAACCACGCATGCCATCAAGCAGAAACGAGCTCGGCGGAGGCGCACGATGAAAGGATTCGTTGTCAGTCGGTATGGGAAAGAGAACAGTGTTGAGGCTGTTGAGCTTCCCGAGCCTGAACTGGGGGACGGTGACGTCTTGGTCGAGATTCACGCTGCCAGCGTCAATCCCTTGGATCTCAAGATTAGAAATGGCGAGCTCAAGCCCCTTCTGCCGTACAAGTTGCCGCTGCTGCTGGGCAACGATCTCGCCGGCATTGTCATTAAGGCCGGACCAAATGTTCAGCGATTCAAGCCGGGTGACGAAGTCTACGCGAGACCCGATAAAGACAGGATTGGCGCTTTCGCGGAGTTCATCGCCATCAGTGAAAATGACGTCGCGAAAAAGCCGCACGGACTGGACATGGAGCAAGCGGCTTCGGTACCTCTGGTCGGACTGACCGCTTGGCAAGCGCTGGTAGAAAAAGCGCGGCTGCAAGCAGGGCAGAAGGTGCTTATCCATGCCGGTTCCGGAGGTGTTGGTACGATCGCAATTCAACTGGCAAAGCATCTTGGGGCCACTGTCGCCACCACCACGAGCACCGCGAATGTTGAATGGGTAAAGCGCCTCGGAGCAGATGTAGTCGTCGACTACAAGAACGATGATTTCGAAACCGTTCTTCATGATTACGACGTGGTCATTGACACCCAGGGGGGTCGGACGCTCGAAAAGTCTTTTCGGGTGCTCAAACCCGGTGGCAAAGTCATCTCGGTGGCCGGGCCGCCTGAGCCCAATTTTGCCAAAGAATTCGGGGCGAACTGGTTTTTGATACAAGCGATGCGTGTTCTTTGCTTTAATGTCAGGCGGAAAGCCAAACGCCGTGGAGTGACTTACTCGTTTTTATTCATGAAGGCAAGCGGGGACCAATTACGCGAGCTCGGCTCGCTCATCGATTCCGGGGCTATTCGGCCCGTTGTAGACCGCGTCTTTCCATTCCAATCGACCACGGAAGCCCTTGCCTACGTCGAAAAGGGGCGCGCAAAGGGCAAGGTAGTCGTAAAAATCAAGTGACCACCTCTAGACGCGTAACACTTCACGGTGCTCAGCTCACCACACGTATTCGAGAGCCCGCGCTCGTCGGGAAATGGCGGCGGCGACTCGATGGGCGCATCGAATGGGTCGGCACTAGGCGCACCGCCGTCGGCCCATTTGGCCAAACGCGTGTGGTCTGCGCCGCTTACCGTGGATTCCCAGGATTGAATCACCGCCGGAAGCTGAACCGTGTGTGGCATCGCAAATCCCAGTTTCATCCCGACTCCTTCCATGCGGCGGCCGCTGCGAACAGACGTTAGCCTCGACTTTTCATGCGGCCTGATCGAGGGCGTGTGGACCGGGTTCGGACCGGTTGGTGATCTCGATTGTGGCATGTGGGTGTGACAAGTCGGCGGCTGTCGCGCCGGTGGCGGCTTTCCTAAGGCGGTGGGTCTTTCGTCTGGTCGGGACTGGGGGATTTCGGTTAGGTGAAGGCGGCGCGGATGCGGGTCCAGGCGGTGGTGATCACCTGTGCCCAGCGCCAGGTGGCGTCGATGCGTAGCCGGATTTGTCGGGCGCCGCGGGTGATGCGGGCGGCCACATGTAGGACCCGGTAGCGGAAGCTATCAATTTCGCAGCGCGCCAGCTCGGTGGCATCGGCGAAGCCGATCAGTTTGGCCCAGGTGATCAGATCGGTTGCGGCCATGGTGATTTCGAGCCAGGCCGCGTTGGCGTCAAACGCGTTGAAGGGTAGGTTGCGCAGCCCGGTGGCTTTGGCCTGACGGATGCGGTCTTCCACCCGGGCGTGTTGGCTATGGCGCAGTTCCAGCCCGGCCAGCTGGCCTGCGATCACGCCGTCGGGAGTGTCGGTGAGAAACCCGGTGATGCGGTGCCCGTCGGAATCGGTGAATGTCAACTGCGCGCCGGGATGCGGGCGTTCCTTGCGCAGGATCAGCCTGGTACCGGCCGGCCAGTTGGCCAGGTCCAGCAGGTCGGTGGCTTCGGCGACCAAGGCGCCGTCGCGGATGCCGCCGTCGGTGCTGATCGCCGGATACCAGGCATCGGTGGTGTTGAGCAGCTCCGCAGCTGCGCGCACGGCGGCATCGATCACGGCGCCCAGAGAAAATCCCACCCCCGATTTGCGGCAGGCCGCCGCGAACCCGTAGGTGGCGCCAGCGGAATCCAAGCGGATCAAAACCTGCGGGGCGTCGGGGTTATCGGGGCCCCGACGATGCGACGCGGGCAACGACGCCAGCGCCTGATCCAGCACGGTGATGTGATCGGCAGTGGTGTTACTGCCGGCGTTGCCCGCGCGCAGCAGCCCGGCCAGCGCTTCCCCGCCCGCGATATCAGGGCGGTCCAAAAACACCAGCAGCGGGTGGAAACCGAACGTCTTCTTCCAGGTCGCGGCCGCGTTTTCCTTGTTGTCGGAGTGGTCGATGGTGATGGTGGCATCCACATCCAGATGCAGCCACCCGCCATGGGTGGGGGCCGCCCCCGCCATCCAGGCCTGTTGGCGGGCGTGGGCTCTGGCTGCCCGGATCGCGGGCAGGTGAGTGGCGTCGATGCGCTCATCGACCAGGCGCCACAGCGTGGCAGTCGAGCCGACAGCGCCGAAGGCGTGCTTGCGATCGCCCCACAACTGAGCGACCCCATCAACACAGTCCGCGCCATCGGCCACCGCAGCAGCCAGACCGGCGAACACCGCACCTGGGGCATGGATCCACGGTCCGTTATAGGTATCGGCCAACGCGGCGGTGACCTGCGACGACAACCCAGTCAGATCCGCAATCTCGCGCAACAAGCCCACCCCGGCGTGCGACACCACCCCATGACCGTCGGCTGACACTTTCACCCGAGAAAACGCTGCGCTACTCTTCACCTAGAAAGTGCCTCCGCTCGGAATGATGGATCCTAGAGAAATCTCATTATCCCTTGCAGGACAGGCACTTTCGCTAACTCACCACCGTGTCATCCGAATTTTCGTGAAAAATCGAGGTTAGCTCGCCGATGTCGTGTTGATGCCATCAACACCTTTCGCGTATCCGCAGGTCGTTTCGCGTACTTTCGCGTCGTTTCGCGTAGTCAATCCCAGCGTTTCCGCAGGTCAAGCCGTTTTCTGTAGCGGGTTCGATTCCGGGCAGCTCCACTGAGAACCACCGTCGACGCCAATCGGCCCAGGGCCGGCCATTTGACGCACGTCGAATACGAGACCATCATGAAAACACCAGCCAATCAGGCTGCGTAACCGAACATGTTGTCGATCTGTGCAGCCGGACCTCCGTGCAGCCAGGCCCGGGGGTACCCAAAACGTGAGTGCCACGTCAAACAACCCAAACAGCGTCAAAGACGTCGGCGAACTCACTTATACGCATACCGGGTCCGCTGACGCACACACCGTAGCAACGTTTCGACAGCGGTTCCGCAATTGGCTGAACCGCCACCTTGAGCTGGGCGCGGAACGTTTCAGTGACATCGTGCTCAGCACCGACGAAGCTTTAACCAACTGTGCCGACCACGCCTACCGCGCCGCCGAGTGCTCGGGGAACATGACGCTACAGGCCACCTATCAACCCGCCACGACCTCGCTCAAAGTCTGTGTGACCGATCACGGCAGCTGGCTCGAACCCGACCCCGCCGCCATCAACGCAATACGCGGTCGCGGCATCCTGCTGATGCGCGCACTCACCGACGACTGCACCATCGAAGGCTGCAACGACAGCACCACCGTCTGCCTGTACTTTCACAGCTGCCCACCCAAAAACATCGCGTAAGCCAAGCCACTTGACGACAACCTTGGCCGCCCGCAGCATGTGAATCGGCAGGTCAGTGGACTGCACCACATCTGTCGAATCTCGTGAACACCCTTCCTGCGGACTGTAAATCGGTCGTTCGGAGCGGCGGGCCTGCAGTACGGGCCACAGGCCGGATTTATAGGGCCAAAATAGGGCCAAACCTTCGGGCCAGGTGCTCTAGGAAGGCCAGTTCAAGGGCCTTTACCCAGTCTGAACAGCTGAAACAGAGTGGTGTAAGCCGGAACTCCGCTTCACTCGCTAGAAGGTTCCTATCAGCCGCGCGCGGGAGGGCGCCATACAAGTCGGTATGGCACTCTTGCGTCGCGTAACACGTCGACGCATATCCGTAGGAAACGAAGCACCCGCGTAACGACACCGAATGACAGAAAGTGCAGTTCGAGGGCCATTTCCCCAGGTTCGGTACGGGGTTCGAATCCCCTTATCTCCACAACAAACCTGCAGTTCATCCATTTGCACGTTGCTTCGGTGATGACGTAACAAATTGACGTACGTTGCCTCCCGGTTGCGAACGCGCGTGGTCGAGACAGACAACAGCAGAGGTTCGGCGTTGGCGGCATGTATACCCGTTTTCCCGGTCTATTTCCGACAGACAGCAGGTCGGAAAGTTGTGGTTGCCGCCAAAAGAAAACGGTAGATGATCTGCGGCAGTGGATCGCTTACTCGTGGCGACACGAGCAACGCATAAACTTCCCCTTCTGGGGGTAACCCTGGTCTGTGGTGACATGCCCGCCAAAAGAAGCGGAAGCCATGGATGATCGATCCCAGTTCGCCCGCATCACAGCCGCAGACCCCAATGGTGTAGCACGGACCCGAGTCAAGTTTGCGAACTGGCTCCGACATCATTTTCAGCTCAGCAACGAGAAGTTCAGTGACCTGGTGCTGGCAGTCAACGAAGCACTCGCGAACGCCGCCGAGTTCGCCTGCTCCAATACTCCTGATTACGGAACAATTGCCTGCACCGCAGTTTACGACGACCAAACCGAAACGCTGAACGTTAGGGTCATCGATGGCGGCCGCTGGCAGCAAGACGTGACCGAAAAATCCACTGTGTCAGCGGGACCCACAAAAGACGGCTACGGCTTTCGCCTCATGCGCCGACTCGCCGATGAAGTCGAAGTCAACACCTGCGAGCGGGGTACGCAGGTCCGCCTGATGTGGACCAACCTCACGCAATCGCACTCCGCTCGTTCTAGAGATTCAGCGGTGGCCGCACACGACTAGCCCAAGCGCCGCCCTGGTTCGAGCGCCTCCATGCGAGAAAACAGCGAAAACCTGACAGTTCCCCGCGGCGCCATCTTCCCCGTGGACGCCTGAACACGTACGCCATGCCCACTGGTAATCAATGCCGCCAGCTACAAAGACCGGCCCCTGACATACAGGTTCTAGGAGCGCCGTGGCAGCCGGAGGTCGTGTCCGTGTCATTTGCCACGGTGATGGGACCACTGGTTAGCCACCAGCTAGGGACCACCTGTGGGCTCAGCGAGCATGGTGGTCGGGATTTTTGGCGCTGTCGTGGTAGAGGAATCCGTCGCAGGGCGGATTTCCTGTGGCGTCAGCCCGGGGGAGGCGTGCAGGTGGGGGAGGCCTTGTCTATTGTCCCCGGGCGTTTTTCGATCACGACGACCTCGAGTCCCGCCGCGGCGCCGTACAGCGCAGTCGCGAGCCCGGCCGGGCCTCCACCTGCCACGAGAATGTCGATCATTTCAAGCTTGCAAGGGCAGAGTTCTCGATACCGATCCGGGTGCGCAACAGTGCAGCATTGAGCACCGCGAACACCAGCCCTGTGATCCATGCGCTGTGCACCAATGGCAGCGCGATTCCCTCGACCACCACGGCTACATAATTCGGGTGCGAGAAGAACCGGTAGGGGCCGCCAGTGACCCGGGGTGCATCGGGTATGACGACGACACGGGTGTTCCACTGGGCCCCAGCGTGGTGATGCACCGTTACCGCAGAACCTGAGCCCCGACCACCAGCGCCAACATCGGCCAGCCAAGCAATGGAACGAACTGGATCGTCTTGCCGGTGGGGGCGATGCCGAGAAATTCGCCGCGGTGCGTCCCGTGGTAGATCTTGAAGGTGGTGACGACGTCGCCGTCGACGGTTTGCCAATGGATTTCGGGCCGGAAGTCCGGAAATGCCTGGCGCAGACGGTCGTACAGAACCCGAACGCCGGCTTTGTCGGGCGTAGTGCCGGGCTGGGGGGTGTGGTCGACGAAGTCATCGGCGAACAATTCATCGAATAGGGCGAAATCGCCTCGACCCTGAACTTGTTCGGTGTTGCGGCGGACCACCGCCTTTCGCGGGTGGTCCAGTAGCGCGGCCAAGCCCGGACGCTGCTCTCGCGTCGACGTGCCCGACAACTTGTCGTTGTAGACGCGATTTCCGTCGACCCCGGCGTCGGCAGCGGAAAAAGTGTCCCCTAGGACCGGCGTCGTTGCTCCTACTTGTGAGAGCTGCCAACCGGGCGGCGACCACACCAAGGACAACCACCATGAGCTTTCATCGTCGGACCGGCCCGCCCGGGCCATCAAGGCGACCCACAGGGTCGTTCAACATCGTCTTCGAAGCGACAACATGATATGCAAGCCGTGACCGCACGTCGGATTTTTCGTTTGCTCGGTGCAGCTGTTGTCGCAGCGTGGGCGTCACTGACCGCTGCCTCGTGCCTGCTATCCGCTACCGCGGCTCCCTGCTCCGACGTCGATGTGGTGTTCGCCCGAGGCACCACCGAGCCCCCTGGCGTCGGGGGGGTCGGACAGGCGTTTGTCGATTCGCTGCGTTCGCGAGTAGGGCGGAGGAGCGTCAGCGTATATCCGGTCAACTACCCCGCCACCGACAATTTCCGTAGTTCCATCCCCGTCGGTGCCAATGACGCGAGCGCTCATGTCCAGTCCATGGCGGCGAACTGTCCCAACACCAGGATGGTACTCGGTGGGTACTCCCAGGGTGCGGCCGTGATCGACGTCATCACCACGCAGATGGCACCCGGTGTCGCCAATCATGTGGCCGCCGTCGCTGTTTTCGGAAATCCGTCGGCATCGGGCTCATTCGGGCGGAGATTGGGGGCCGGCGCGCTTCCCACCATTGGCCCGCTGTACGCCTCGAAAACGATCGACATGTGTATGCCCGGGGATCCGATTTGCACCAACGGTGTGAGCATGGCGCCACATGGTCAGTACATTCAGTCGGGAATGACCAACCAGGCAGCGACATTCGCCGCGGGCCGGCTGTAGAGCGAATCTGTCGTCTTCGCCGATGCGTTCCGGGTGAAGCATCGGCACGTCGCGCAACTGTTCGGGAATCCCACATCTCTTCTGATGGGAAGTTGGAGGCATGAAAGGTAATCGTCCGCAGCTGAATTCGATGGCTAACGCAGTAAGAGCCCGATTGGGCTGGAGTTCAAAGAGATCATCGCGGCCCTCAACATATTGGGCGGTGCGGATTCATCGGCCACCGCGCATCAACTTCAGCCAGCCGTCGCAATCGAGGATCGCGGGCACCATCTCGTAGCCGTGAATGTCGGCGAATTCGTCAATCCGCAAGTCTTCGACGGTGATGGTCCCGGTGGGCGGCGCAGATCCGTGACAGCAGGTTGCGGGCGGAGAAGGCGCCGATGGACTTGCCGCGCCCGGGGTGCGGCTGATCCGCGTCGAGGACGTGCAGCGCCGAGTGGCGTAACCCGAAGTGGCACAGAGGGTCACCGATCGGGTGGCCGCTCCTATCCGGTGTCAGGATACTGGCCTGCTGACGCCAAGGCCCGTTTGGCCGCCTCGACCAGATGGGAAGCGGCGCGGTTCATCTTCTTGCAGTCGACGTTGGACAGCGCCTGGTGGGTGTAGGCCGCCTTCCCTTAGCTCCGGCAGAGCTTTCGGGGCGGGCGCGTGTTCTCCCGAGCGGGAGGCGCCTGACGGTTGAGATTCATTCAACCGCTTAGGCTCCTGCGGGCTAGCGTCGCGCGGTTGCGGTCCTACTAAGGGGCCGAGGAGTGTTGGTGCCATCAACACTTCGGCGTATCCGCAGGTCATTTCGCGTCGTTTAGCGTACTTTCGCGTAGTCAATTCCGTGTTTCCGAGGTCACGACCATTTTTGGGGCGGGTTCGATTCCCGGCAGCTCCACTGATTGACAGACTGATTGACAGCAGGTCAGGGCTAAACGCCCTGGCTTGTCTTTTTTGCGGCAACGAACCGGGCGCGTTTAGTCGGCCGTGTTACGCAGGCCGAGTGGGCTCGATCAACAGCGTCGGCACGCCGGACGTGCCGTCCTTCACGCTGATCACGCGCGTGCCTGGCTTGCGGCCCGGGCGAACTTCGGAGACGTCGAGCCCGGCTTCGGCGAGTCGTGCTCGTGCGGCATCGGCGTTGCGAACACGCCAGGAAACTCCCCAGAGCTGATCGGTTCCGGCCGGCAGGTGCCTGTCGCCCAGTGGTTGCGCGATCTCTACAGTGACGCCGCCCACTCGCAGGAACACGAGCCGCATGCCCCAGTCCGGGAAGGCGCGGTCGAGCGCTAGACGTAGGCCGAGCCCGTCGCGGTAGAGGCCGATCGCTGCATCTGCATCGGATGTACTCACCACCACGTGATCGATCCCGGTGACGACCGCATCCTCGACTCCGACAGGAATGGCGTCGGGAAGGGGATCGGGTGACGTGTGCTCGATCGCGATCAGCAGCACGTCGCGCGTGCGCGTGGTGGGCAGCATCACGCTGCGCCAGTGCCGGATTAGCCCGGAGCCGGTGTCGTGCCCGACCCCGGGTGAGATGGGCGACGGGTCGAGCCCGCCCGCGGCGAGTCGCGCGTGAGCAGCGGTCAGATCAGACGTGGCGAACGCGAGCCCGATCAGGCCCTCGCCTCGTTGATCCAACTGCGCCTCGAGCATGCGCCCGAGCGGGCCATCGCCGTGTGGCGTGATCAATTCGATGTACGTGTTGTCAAGCCGGAACAAAGCATTCGCGCTGCCCTGGCCCGGATGGTCTCCTCGCCACGAAGGGCGCCGCGACAACACTGCCGTGTAGCGGCGCGTGGCGTCGTCGAGGTCGCGCACGGCGAGAATCACGTGGTCAAGTGCATCGAACACGTACCGAGCTTGCCATGGCCGCCTGGGCTGACCGCTTCGGTGATGTTAACGCCGTCAACAAACTCTCACGTATCCGCGCGTCGTTTCGCGTTCTTTTACAGATCAGTGCGATTTCGGTAAGCGCACCCGCGGCGGTTTCGGCGCGGCACGCGGCGGGGTTCGCGGTCCATAGCGGTGATCTCCCTGTTTTAGACAGGAAGTTCCGGCGCCGCCACCCGAGAGCGTCGACGCACCGGAGGCTGGCAGCCGTCGGCTTTTACGTTGCGGACAACGCCGCACGGACCAGTGCCATCAAAAGCGCTCTCTCGCAATATGATTCAAGAGCCGATTGTCAGGTCGACCTTCAGGGCAGACTTGGCTTTCATTTTCGTCAACATTTCTTCTATGGCCTATCGCCAGGTAGCACGCTCTTTGGGGATAATTCGGCGAGCGCGATGCTGCCAACGCGCACGGCTAAGCTGCCCTTTGGCCCGGCGACTGGAGGACTGCGATGCGCGTATTCGTTCGTACGGTGGCAGTATCGCTGGCCACCGGCTTGGTGCTTGTCGGGTGTGACCGCCCGGCAGCGCAGCCTGCCAAGCCGAAAGTCGGTGCCTGGGGCGTCGACATGGCCGACATGGACCGCTCCGTCCGGCCCGGCAACGACTTTTTCAACTATGTCCTGGGCGCGTGGGCGAAGAACGCGAAGATCCCTGCGGACAAGGTGTGCGCGGGCGTCAATCTCGATATTCAGAACCAGCTCAACGCGGACCTCAAGGCGATCGTCGAGGGCGCCGCCGCCAAACACGCGTCCGCCGGCGAGATCTCGCAGCAGATCGGCGACCTTTACGCGTCGTACATGGACGAGGCGCTGCTGAACAAGAAAGGCGTCGAGCCCGTGCGCCACCTCCTGGCGTCGGTCGACGCCATCAACGACAGGCCGGGCCTCGATGCGGTTCTCGTGTCTTTCAACGGCAACACTCCGGTGGAGGACCCCTTCCCAGTCTCGGTGGATATCGACCCGAACAACCCGACCCGCTACATACCCAACATCTGGCAGGGCGGCCTTTCGCTCGGCGACCGCGCCTACTACGTGAATACCGACCCCGAATCAGTCGAGCTGCGCACCAAATTCGTCGCGCACGTGGCCCGACTGCTCGGCCTCGCCGGCTACGCCGATTCGCAGCAGCAGGCCGAACAACTGCTTGCGCTCGAAACCAAGCTGGCAGAGGTGCAGCTGCCACGGGAGGACGCGCGCAACGTTGAGAAGACGAACAACATCATGCCGCGTGCCGACGTCGAGCGGCTCGGGCAGGGCGCGCCGCTGCGGGACCTGTTCGACGCGCTGAAGCTGCCGGCGGCGACCGACTTCCAGGTCGGCATGCCCGACGTATTACGCAAAACCGCAGGGCTTTTCGCCACCGAGGCATTAGACGGGTGGAAGGCGTACATGCGCTACCACGTCCTCGATGCCTACGGCGCCGAGCTTTCGACGCCGTTCGCGGACGAGCTGTTCGACTTCTACGGCCGAACGATGACGGGCGCCCAGGAGCGAACACCGCGAGACAAGCGCGGTGTTTCTCGAGTGAGCAAGGAACTCGGCGACCCGGTCGGAGAACTTTATGTCAACGCACACTTCAGTCAGCAGACGCGCGACAGCGCGCGAGAGCTGGTCGAGAATCTGCGCAAGGCGTACAGCAAGCGCATCGACAGTGCCTCGTGGATGGCGCCCGAAACCAAGAAGGAAGCTCAGGCCAAGCTCGCAGCACTGGTCGCCAAGATCGGCTACCCCGACAAGTGGAAGTCGTATGCGACGGTCAAGATCGATGCGGGCGACCTCGTCGGCAACGAGACCAACCTGACGGTGTGGTCGTGGAACTACGACGTAAGCAAGCTGGGTAAGCCGGTTGACCGCGCCGAATGGAGCATGACGCCGCAGACCAACAACGCCTACTACTCTGCGCAGCTCAACGACATCG
The DNA here is from genome assembly GCA_963814505.1 of uncultured Actinomycetota bacterium. Taxonomy (GTDB): domain Bacteria; phylum Actinomycetota; class Actinomycetes; order Mycobacteriales; family Mycobacteriaceae; genus Mycobacterium. The sequence goes on along the minus strand of CAWFDM010000020.1, from coordinate 427,798 downwards.
TGTTTCCCGCGGCGATCCTGCAGCCACCGAACTTTGATCCCGCGGCCGATCCCGCGGCGAACTACGGCGCGATCGGGGCCACCATCGGTCACGAGATGAGCCACGCGTTCGACGACCAAGGCCGCAAGAGCGACGGCACCGGCATGCAGCGCGATTGGTGGACACCGGCCGACGCCGAGCGTTATGTGCGCGAGTCGGACAAGCTCGTTGAGCAGTTCAACGGATACGAGCCGCTACCGGGCAATCGCATCAACGGGACGCTGACACTCGGGGAGAACATCGCCGATCTCGCGGGACTGCGCATCGCATACGACGCCTACAAGCTGTCCCTGGGCGGAAAAGAGGCGCCTGTCATCGACGGCCTCACGGGCGACCAGCGCTTCTTCATCGCCTTCGCGGCGAGCTGGAAGGAGATCTGCCGGCCTCAGACTGTGCGCAATCGATTGCTGTCCGACGTCCACAGCCCCCCGACGTTCCGGGTCAACGGGATCGTCCGCAACATGGACGAGTGGTATGCCGCGTTCAACGTCCAGACGGGAGACTCGTTGTATCTCAAGCCCGAGGACCGCGTCCGAGTCTGGTGAACCGATCGCCCCGCACTTCGTGACGGTCGCCACGGGTTGCGCCAGCTCAACGACTGCAGCCCAACCAATTGCCTCGGTCCCAAGCCCTGACGACGGGGCGTAACGAGCTTCCTGGGCCGCCGCGGGTATCAGATTTCCTGGATCGGCGAAGGTTCGGAATGTGCGGTGAAGGTGGCGGGATCGGCCATTGGGATGACTATGTGCGATGCGGTGCGGCCACCCTGACGAATTCGGTAGCTGCCTCCGATCAGGGCTCGACGCGCGGGCTTGGTTGGAACCAGATGCGGGAAGTCGTAGGTGCTTAGGGTGAGGCGCAGGCGATGGTCGGTGTCGATCAACGCCGCGGTGGGGAAAACCTCGATGTCGTAACGGGTTAGCTCACCCGGGACGACGGGTAGGTTGACCGCCGGGGTGCTGACGTGATGTGGCCGCAGCACAGTTCCATTGAGGCAGATACCACGTGCGCGAGGTGTCTAACGCGCGATGCGAGCCGAGCAGAGCGCCCTGAGTCAGTGGGCGGGTCGCACCGTCGGGGGCGACCTCGTCGAGGTGAGCAACCCACACCGTCTCGGTTGTGGTGGCTGTCGCGTGCACGGTCAATGTGATCGGTCCCCTACCAGCGTGGGTGAGGTGAAGGGATCGGTCGTGTAGGTCTGGGCGTCGCGCTGCAGGCGCCGGTTGTCGCTGTCGTACCGGATGCGCCAACCCCGCTGCCTGGCAAAGTAGCTGTTCATGCCAAGGCTCCACTGCTCGAGGCTCCGTCCCGCCACGGGGCCCCGCGATTTGTAAATGAGCGTCGCCGCGGATTCGTCTCGTGCGGGCTCTCGGGTCAGGCGGCCCGCTGGGGACAGGAAGAATCGTGTCGGCGTCGCTTCCGCATGGGGGTATTCGCGGGAATGAAACCACCGTGGGCTGCCGATGGCTTGGAAGGTGAACGGCGCTCCGGAAACCGCGGCGGTGGGATCCTGCTTTAGCCAGTGGTCAAACCAACGCAACTGCAAAGCGTTGAGGCGCAGTCCGCCAAAGTCCGAGACGTGGTACCAGGGCCCCATCACAAGCCGGATCCGGTCGGCGGCCGGCTGACCCGGTTGCATCGGTGAGTGGGGCGGCCGCCCGGCGAGAGTGTTCTGAAGAGCGGCGTAGTTGAGCGGCGCCCCGCGCTGGAAGGCGTCGTGCCAAACCGCCGACCAGGAATACCGCCACCCCGTTGGCTGCGATGTCTGAAAGCACGTCGGCCGGTCGCAGGGCATCCCAGAACTGCCCGTCGTATGCGGTTTCGCCACCGGCGATAGCCTCCGCGATGAGGGGCCCGAAATACCGCCGCTGGTCGCGCCCGCGCTGGCGCACTGCGGCGAAGCCGCCAGCGCGCGGTCGCGGATGCCCGCCCCGGGCGAGGAATTCGAGTGTGGGGTTGACGACGTTAAGCAGCCTGTAGACCGCTCCGTACGCGCGCACGGTCCGCAGATGCGGCACCCCGCCCATCGTGACCGCATCGCGGTAGAAGTCGTGTGCCGCCATCACCGGGAAGATTGCCTTCAACGGCGAATCCGGCCCGACTGCCGCTGCGGTGAACAGCTGGTTGATCGCCAGGTAGGAGATGCCGAACAAACCAACGCCGCCAGTAGAATTCGGCAGTTTTGACGCCCACGCGACGAGCTCCACCCCGTCCCGAGTTTGCCGCGCGCCAAACATCTGGAATGAGCCGCCCGAGGCACCGGTACCGCGCACGTCGACCATCACCTCGATGTAGCCACGCTTGATGAGGTAGGGCGTTGCGCCACCGCCGATCTGAGCGGCCGGCGGTGGGGCCTTCTCGCCATAAGGCGTAATGGACAGCAGCACCGGAAACGGACCCGAGGCGGGTTCGCCCGTCTGCGGGTCGGTGGGGTAGTGGATATCGCCGCGCAGGACGACGCCGTCGCTTATCGGTATCCCGACGTTGTGCCGCAAACCAACGCCGTACCGGGCCGCGGCCGGCGTCCATGGCGGGGCCAGCGGTGATGCCGCCCTGGGTCGCTGGGCCGGCTTGCGCCCCGCCGCACCGACCGTGGCTGCGCGAAGGCGTGCCCAACGTACCTTTGCCATTCACACCCCTTGGGCTATTACTTGACCATCTCACCGTATGGTGCGGCCATTCCCGGCTGGGTCAAGCGCCTGAATTCACCGAGCACCCGTCAAGACTGCCGTCAAGTTCTCGGGTGTACGTTCCCGGCCCGTGGCTTGATCAAGACGCATCAGCGGAAGCGGACGTTCAACGTCGCCAAGCCGAAGATCTTTCGGCCATCGGACTTCGCCCCGACAAGGACGACACCGGTGCGGGTCGCCGGGTCCAGCGACTTGATCCGGCCGCTCAACTCGATGTCGGCGCCCTCGGCACCCGACACGATCGCGGGCTGGGACAGCCGCACCGCGTAGCGGGTAACCGCACCGGGGTCGCCCGACCATGCCGAGGCGAATCCGGCACCCAGACCCATGGTGAGCATCCCATGGGCGATCACATCCGGCAGGCCCGCGGCCTTGGCGATGTCTTCGTCCCAGTGGATCGGGTTGGCGTCGCCGGCCACGCCGGAATAGTTCACCAGGTCCCCGCGAGACAGTCGGGCGTGGTGCACCGATAGCTCGTCGCCGACCTTCACGTCGTCGAAGTCCGGTGTGCCTGGCGTGCGGGTCGTGCCTCCGTCGGCGATCCGGATCTCGGCATCGGGGCGCACCGTCTTCTGGTAGGCGGACTCGGATTTGCCGATCGGCAGTTGGTACGCGTCGTGCATCATCGCGTTCTGCACGATCGTTTTGATCGCCGGATCGACATCGTCGGCGGTTACGCCGACGACGGTGGTGTGCAGGGTATGCACCCGCTCGCCGGCAGAGTCGGTGAAGGTGTTTGTCACGGTGATCAGGTCTCTGCCGGCGATCCTGCGCACCGACGACAGCTCGACGTCAACCCGCAATTCGTCGCCGGCCACGATCGGGCGGTGCTGCTCAAAGACTTCTTCGGTCTGCACGTAGGTGTCATAGCCCACGACCACCGACTCGAACATCTCGCGATTGGCCATCATGCCGGGGACCGACGTGAACGTCAGCGGCGCCACCACACCCGAATAGCCCAGCTCCGCCGCGGCCCCTGGGTCCCAGTGTGCGGGGTGCTTGTCCTGCACCGCACGGGCGTATTCGCGTACCTTCTCGCGGCCGACCTGGTAGGTGCCGTCCACCTGGTAGTAGTGGCCGACCCGCGATTCGAGCGCCGACGTTGCTGCTGCGGTCATGAATTTGCTCAACTTTCCTATCGGCTTGTTCGCTGAGGCCGACCAAAGCACACTAACGCGTGGAAACCGTAAGCAACGCCCATGCTCACTGGTTCCGAAAATTGTCCACCCACCGCATTTCGGCCCTCCCGACCCCCGCACCTGTTGCGGTAGAACGGAAAGCACCACCGGTTCACCGAATACGCCGCGAGGGAGCGCCATTATGCAGTCTGTCAGCGGGCTCAACGTCTTAGTCACCGGGGCCGCCATGGGACTGGGCAAGCTGTTCGCCACCCGGGCCGTCAAGGAGGGTGCAGCCGCGGTGGTTCTTTGGGACGCCAACGAGGCCGCGCTGAAGGAGACCGCCATCGAATTGGAGGCAGCCGGCGGCACGATCCATCACGAAACCGTCGACGTCACCTCGCCGTCCCGGGTGGCCGAGGCCGCCGGGCAGGTCTGTGCCAACGTCGGCACGATTCATGTGCTCTTCAACAACGCCGGCATCGTGCGGGGCAACGGCTACTTCTGGGACAACCAGCCGCGCGATTTCACGCTCACCATGCAAGTCAATTCCATTGGCCCCATGCTGGTGGCCCGGGAGTTCCTGCCGGCAATGATCGAGTCGGGTATGCAATGTCGCCTCGTCAACATCGCATCCTCAGCCGGGCTGAACGCCATTCCCCGCATGGCCGCGTACGCCGCCTCCAAGTGGGCAGCGATCGGCTTTTCCGACTCGGTGCGGCTGGAGCTCGAACAAGCCGGCCATCAGCAGGTCAGGGTCACCACCGTGTGCCCGACCTACATCAACACCGGCATGTTCGACGGCGCGAAAGGCATCCTGTTCACTCCGATGCTCGAACAGGAGGACGTTGTCGACGAGGCGTGGACGGCGATGCTGAAGGGAAAGCCGTTCGTGGTCATTCCGTGGACGTCGAAGATGAACAGGGTGCTCTCCGCCGTGTTGCCCGTCCGGTTGCGCGACGCATACCTCCGGCGCGTCGGCGTGTACAACTCCATGGACGAATTCCGCGGGCATTAGCCGTAGGGGCTGTTGGGCTGGATCAGCGACGCCATCCTCCTCGGATTGCGACCAGGCCGTCAACTTCTACGCGGCATGCTAGCGGTGGTGCGGCGGTTGCTCGTCGCGGAGCCGGCCCTCGTCCCACGCCGCGCGCACTTGCTCCTCGTCGCCAAACCTCTCCAAGTCCTCGGGCGTGACGTGGACCCGCGGCGGTTTCGGCGCGGCCGGTGGTGGATGTGGGGGTTCGGTGGGCACGAGGCGATTGTCTCAGTTTTGGGCGGAGAGCTCCGGCCCGGCACCTGCGCGGCTGCGGTCCTTCTTGGGGGGTCGTGCAGTGTTGATGCCGTCAACACTTTCGGCATATTCCCACGTCATTTCGCGTCGTTTTGCGTGCTTTCGCGTCGTCGGTTTCGACATTTCCGCAGCTCAGCGCGATTTTCTTATCCCGCTATTGCGACACATCGACGGGCGAACGCTCGCATTCGAGACGATGTTTTCGATAAGAGAGCGCGTCGGGCCTCGTCGCTTCGTAGAGTCAGCAGTATGTGTGCGCACCCGCGTAGTATGCGGTCGCGCATGGCGGCTCGTTCGGAGCCTGTCAGGAGGTGCACCCGTGACGACTGACGCGGTCCACCAGCTTAAAGCAGACCTCGCCCGCTTCAGCTACCTCGCCGACGAGGGTCTGGCCACTGCCATTCATCTCGCCGTGCGGCTTCGGCGCCCGTTGCTGCTTGAGGGTGAGGCCGGGGCGGGCAAAACCGAGGTTGCCAAAACCTTGGCGCGCTTGTCCGGCGCCAAGCTGTTGCGCCTGCAGTGCTACGAAGGCATCGACGTGTCACAGGCGGTCTATGAATGGGATTACGCCCGCCAGTTGCTGCACCTGAAGGCCGCGGAAACCGTTGGCGCAGAGGCTGTGGCGGCTGCTGAAGATGAACTCTTCTCCGAGCGATTCCTCGTTCGGCGCCCACTCCTACAAGCCCTCGACAACCGCGATGGCCCCCCGCCGGTGCTACTCATCGACGAAATCGACCGTGCCGATGACGAGTTTGAGGCGTTCCTTCTAGAGATCTTGTCTGATTTTGCGGTGACGGTACCGGAGCTCGGAACGTTCGTGGCCGAGGTGCCGCCGCTAGTGGTCCTGACCTCCAATCGCACCCGCGACCTGCACGACGCCCTCAAACGGCGCTGCCTCTATCACTGGGTCGACCATCCCAGCATCGACAGAGAAGTGGCCATCGTGCGGCTGCGCGTGCCCGAGGCAAGCGAACGGCTGGCACGGCGGGTCGCGGCCGCCGTCGAGGCGTTGCGGGGACTCGACCTCTATAAGCCCCCAGGAGTGGCCGAAACGATCGATTGGGCCCGAGCACTGGCTGAACTGGGCGAGCCGGAATTGGCCGACATTGACATCGAGCACACCCTCGGCTGGGTGCTGAAGTATCGGGAAGACATCGAAAAGGCAAGGGCGGCAGGGCTCGACACCTTGGTGCGGGTGGCCCACGACGATGTCTGACAGCGCGGACCGGCTTGCGGTGATCTTCGCACGCCGCCTACGCGCCGAGGAAATGGCCGTTCCCACCGGCTCGGTCGCGCTCTTCGTGTCGGCACTGAGCGAGCTTGACCCGGCCGACCGTGACAGCCTGTACTGGGCGGGGCGTGCTGTTCTGGTCAAGCGGCCGGAGGACATCGATACCTTCGATCGCGTATTCCGTTCGGTCTGGCTCCGCCAACCGCCGGATGCCCGTCTCGCCGCGATAGCCGCAGAGGAGAGGGTCGGCGTCGACGACTGCCTAGAGCCGGAGACCGAAGACGACGCCGAGCACCCGAGCCGAGCACCCACGACGGTCGTTCGCTATAGCCCGGTAGAGGTTTTGCGCAGCAAGGACTTTGGCGAATACACCGCAGCAGACTTTGCCGATGCGCAGCGGTTGATGGTCGATCTTCGTGCGACAGCGGCGATGCGACGCAGCAGGCGGCGGCGGCCCGCCAAGTGGCGGCGGCACCGGCAGCCTGACATCCGCGCCACTCTGCGCCGTGCGTTGCGCACCGGTGGAGAGCCCATCCGCCGAGCCTGGTACGCGCCGACCCCGCAACCCCGCAGGCTTGTTTTGTTATGTGATGTCAGCGGCTCGATGGACCCCTACTCCCGGGCGCTGCTGCGGTTCATGCACGCAGCCACGGCCGGCCGCCGCCGCGTGGAGGCCTTCACGATGGGAACACGCCTGACCCGGCTGACGCGGGAGCTGTTGTCCCGCGACCCCGATCAAGCGCTGCGTCGCGCGGGCGCGGCGGTGCCCGACTGGTCTGGGGGTACTCGACTTGGGAACACTTTGCGCGCCTACAACGATGAGTGGGGGATGCAGGGCATGTCTCGTGGCGCCGTGGTAGTCATCCTCTCTGATGGCTGGGAGCGGGGCGACCCGAACGTAATCGCCGATCAAATGGCGCGGCTGTCGCGCGTGGCTTACAAGGTGGTGTGGGTCAACCCACTCAAGGCGTCGCCTGGTTACGCCCCCCTGGCCCGCGGCATGGCCGCAGCACTGCCGTACATCGACGAATTCATCGAAGGTCACAACCTGAACGCTTTGGACGACCTGATTGAGGTCATCTCGAGATGATCTCGAAAGGGTCGCTGTCCGAAAGCAGTTCATGCCGTTGTCCCGCTGTCATGCCGAGAAGCACTGCCCGGATGCGTCTCTCGTTGCACAACGGTCATGGCCGGATGGATGCCATTCGCGACGGCAACCGCAAGCCCACCCGGGCCATTTAGATTCAGCCCTGACTTGGCTGGCGCATTGGGATTGGCGGTAGCGCAGCGGGTTGACCTGTTGCTTTGCGGCTTGGGCTGGGGGGAGTTGCGCACGGTTTTCAGGGCGGGGATCGGGCGGCCCGGAGTTGTCGGGGGTGGCTGCGATGATGACGTCATGTCTTCGTCCGCATCCGCTGGCGCCGTGGTGGTGACTCCTAGCGAGCGTCTTGAGGTGTTGTTCGAGGAGCTGGCGGAGTTGAGCGGTCAGCGCAACGCGATTGATGGGCGCATCGTGGAGATCGTCGGCGAGATCGATCGCGACCAATTGTGCGGCATCACCGGCGCGCGGTCTGTGTCGGCGTTGGTGGCCTGGAAGACCGGCTGTTCGCCGGCAAACGCCCACACGATCAGCACCATCGCGAGCCGGCTGCAGGAGTTCCCACGCTGCGCTCAAGGTATGCGAGAGGGCCGACTGTCGCTGGATCAGGTCGGCACTATTGCGGCGCGGGCCGGCGAGGGTTCCGATGAGCACTACGCGCAGCTGGCGCGGGTCGCCACCGTCAATCAGCTGCGCACCGCGATCAAGCTGGAACCGCGACCCGAACCCGAACCTCGGCCCGAGCCCGAGCGCTCGATCACCACGACCACCACCGAGCAGGGCAGCTGCTACCGGATCACACTTGCCCACCATGACGCCGCGAAGTTCGACGCCGCGTTGGCGTCTCATCGTGAGGCGCTGATCGCCGAGTGGAAGCACGATCACGGCAATGGTGCGGGCGGTTCAGATCAGCGGCCTCCGTTGCCTAGCACGGCCGCGGCGTTTATGCGCCTGGTGGAGGCTGGGTGGGACGCCGAGGCGGCCCGGCGGCCACAGGGGCAGCACACCACCGTGGTGGTGCACGTCGACGTGGAGCAGGGCGCTGCGGCACTGCATCTGGGTCCGCTGCTCAGCGACGCCGAACGCCGATACTTGACGTGTGATGCCACCTGTGAAGTCTGGTTCGAACGTCACGGTGAGGTCATTGGTGCCGGCCGCGCGACCCGGCTGATCAACCGGCGGCTTCGCCGCGCGCTGGAGCATCGCGACCGCATGTGCGCGGTTGCTGGCTGTGGTGCCACCCGTGGACTGCACGCCCATCACATCCGGCACTGGGAAGACGGCGGCCCCACGGAGTTGGCCAACCTGGTGCTGGTGTGCCCTTATCATCACCGGTTGCATCATCGTGGCGTCATCACCATCACCGGACCCCCATGCGCTCTGATCGTCACTGACAGCGCCGGCCGGTTACTGAGCCCGGGATCGTCGGCGCGCCCACCAACTCAACCCCCGCCCGCGGTGGCGCCCTGCCCGGGACCTACCGGCGAGCGCGCCGACTGGTGGTGGTATGACCCCTTCCAACCCCAACCACCACCGACAAACAACTAGCTTGGACACCGGGGCCGATCACTAGTGTATCGAAGCTCAAACACGCTGAGGCATCAAGAAATTCGTTGACACTACCCGGCCGCCTACCGCGTCGTGGACATCGGGACCCCCACAACAACACCCGCGCTCGCCGTCTATCGGTCGGTGCGTTCGGGGATGACGCCTGCGAGCTCGAGGATCCTGGTCGGCGGGAGGTGCTGTTCGGTGATCCGGACGCCGAGGTCGGCGAGGGCATCCTCCACCGCATTGGTGATCGCCGCCGGTGCGCCGATCATGCCCCCTTCGCCGACGCCCCGATAGTTGTAGGCGATGTCCGCCGGCGTCTCGATGTGGTGAATCTCGATCTCGGGGATCTCCATCGTGGTCGGGATGAGGTAGTCCATGAACGTCCCCGACCGGGGCTGCCCGTCCTCCCCGTACGTGGTCTTCTCGTAGAGCACGGCGCCTACGCCCTGCGCGACGCCGCCGCGGATCTGGCCTTCGACGATGGCCGGGTTGATCATCTCGCCGCAGTCCTCCACGACCGCGTAGCGAGGAATCCTCACCTGGCCGGTTTCGAGATCGACCTCGACCCAGCACACGTGCGTGGACTGCGCCCATCCCCCCTCGCCGCCGTTCCATTCCCGGTGAACCCGGATGGCCTCACCGCGGCCCAGCCGGTCGGTGTTGCCGACCACGCCACGCCGCATCGCCTCCTCAGCGACCTCGCGGAAGCTCCGCGACATCGTGGGGACGCCCGCGACGTGAATGTCACCGTCTTCGATGACGATGTCTGCCGGCGATGCCTCCAACAGGTCCGCGGCGATGTCGACAATGTGCTCGCGCAGCGTGTGCGCAGCCACCGCGACCGCACCGCCCGCCATCGCCGCCGACCGGCTTCCGCCGGTGCCCAGGATGCCGAACGGCGCGAAGTTCGTGTCGCCGTATCTGACTCGGACGGCCTCAACGGGAACGCCGAGCTCGTCGGCGGCCACCTGCGCGAGCGTCGTCTCGTGGCCTTGCCCATGGGGCACCTGCCGGGTGTGGACCGTGACGCTGCCATCGCCTTCGAGGACTGCGTGAATCGGCTCGCCGGCGAACGCGGAGAAGCCGGGCAGGACCACGTCGACGAACCCGGGCGGCCCCGGAGCCGCTTCGATGTAGGTCGCGATCCCGAGGCCGAGGCGGCGACCCTGCTCCCGAGCCGCCGCCTGGTGCTCTGCCCAATTTTCGAAGTCGGCGACATCGAGAGCTTTCTCGAGGGTGGTCTTGGCCGACATGCGCACATCGAGGGTCGGACCGGTGACCATCGTCGTCGGGAGCATGTCTGGACCGACGATGTTGCGCACCCGGATCTCGGCGCGGCTCATCCCCAGCTCGCGGGCTATGACATCGAAAAGCCGTTCCCGGACCCAGGTCTCGACCGCCCACGGGCCCCGGTAGGCGACGTACGTCGGTTTGTTGGACGAGACGACCTCGATGTCGAACTGCATGGCGCCGAACCGGTACGGACCGGGGAACATCGTCTGGATGAAGCGGCAGTAAAGCGGTGCCGCATACGGGAATCCCGGATAGGCGCCCGCGTCCATCGTGAGCCTGGCGCGCAGGCCCCGCACCGTCCCGTCGTTCATCACCGCAGCCTCGACGGCGACCTGTTCGTCACGGGCCTGGCCGCCGAGCACGAGGTGCTCGTTGCGGTCCTCGATCCACTTGATCGATCGACCGAGGCGCAGCGCGGCAGCGCACAGGGCGACGTCCTCACGCAGCACTGTGTTCTTCGACCCGAACGCACCGCCGATGTCGCCCGTCACGACGCGCGGGAGCCGTTCCTTTGGCGTTGCGATCAATCCGAGGAGTGTCCGGTTGAGGTGGACCATTCGCATCGGATCCCTGGCGATCTGACGCAGCATGATCGGCATCATCCGCTGCGTGTCCTTCACCATCGTCGGGTGGGCGCGAACGAACTCGCGGGCCCCGGCGAATATGGCCTTCATCTGTTCGCGTTGGCGGAACATGTCGCGCACCGACATCCACACCGGCCGGCGTGCCAGGCACATTGCCATGGCCCACTTGAGGACGTGCGCAGCCTGATGGGCCGCGTGCAACGTGAGGTTGCCGTCGGCGTCGATCTCGGCCACCATGCCCCTGGTCTCCATCGGTTGGTTGGCGTGGCGGTGCTGGCGGAACGTCTCGCTGATCACTCGATCCGCCCTGGCGAACGCCGCATCGACGTCGCCGAACGACTCCGACGCCGCGTAGACGACGTTGCCGTTTGCCTTCGGCCAGATCGCCGGCCGGCTGGGATCGTGCGCGTGGGCCACCGTCGCGATCGGTTCCAGCTCCTCGTACTCCACGTCGACCAGCTCTGCCGCATCCTCGGCCACCGCGCGTGACGTCGCTACCACGATGGCAACCGGATCCCCGACCAGACGAACGCGGTCGACGGCCAGCGCCCAGTGCCACGGATCGTAGACGCCCGGCAAGGCGAGCATCCCTATCAGCGGGTTGGTGATCGCAGCGATGTCGGGACCGGTGAAGATCGCGTACACCCCGGGAACGGCGGCGGCGCGAGTGGTGTCGATACCGCGGATCAGGGCGTGGGGCCATGGGCTCCGGACGAATGCCGCGTGCGCCATCTCCGGGACGACGACATCGTCGACGTACCGACCGCGCCCGCTCAGCAGGCGGCGGTCCTCAACCCTCCGGACGCGGGCGCCGACGAATCGCCCCATGATCTGTTCACGCATCGTTCGCCCCTCCCGCGGTGGAGGCCAACTTGGCCACGGCTTCGGCGACACCCTCGAGGATCGATGCGTATCCCGTGCAACGGCACAGGTTGCCGGAGAGCTCTTCCTTGATCTGCGCCGTCGTCGGCGTCGGGTTGTCGGCCAGCAGACACCGCACCGTCATGAGGAATCCCGGTGCGCAGAACGCGCACTGAAATGCGTGGCGCTCCCACATCGCCTGCTGGATGAGCCCCAGGCCATCACCGTCGCCGAGCGACTCGACGGTCTCGACGATCGCACCCTCCGCCTGCATCGCCAGCATCAGGCAGGAACGGACGGGCTGACCGTCGACCGCCACCGTGCAGGCACCGCACACACCGTGCTCGCAACCAAGATGCGTACCGGTGAGCCCGAGGTGGTCGCGAAGCAATTCGGCCAGGGTCGTGCGACCCTCGACCACCGCGTGCTCGTCCCGACCGTTGACTCGGAGGCCGATCTCCCGCATCAGACGCCCAACCGTTCGGTGGCCCGCGCCACGGCCTCGGCGAGCCCACGGCGGGTGAGCACCCCGGCAACATGCGCCCTGTACTCGGACGATGCGTGGTCGTCAGCGCGCGGCTCCAATGCACCCGACACGACCTTCGCTGCCTCCGCAAAGAGCGCCGGACCGGGAGCGTTGCCGTCGAGCAACTGCTCGGCCTCGGCGACGCGCACCGGCGTGCTGGCTACACCGAAGAACGACAACGCCGGTCGCCGCAGCAACCCGGCCTCGTCGATTTCGAGCGTCGTCACCAGCCCGACCAACGCGAAGTCCCCGTGTCGCCTGCTCACCTCCAGCACCGACCATCCCGCGCGTGGGGCCCATGCGGGGAAGCGCACTCCGACGAGCAACTCGTCCTCCCCTAGCGCGGATGACAGATATCCCTCGAAGAAGTCACCCGCGCCCATCGTCCGCTGTCCCGCAGGGCTCTGCACGATCATCTCCGCGCCGACCGCCAGGGCAACTGCCGGCAATTCTGCCGCCGGATCGGCGTGGGCCAAGCTCCCGCACACCGTCCCCCGAGTCCGGATCGCCCGATGTCCGACGTGCGGCATGGCACCGGCTACCGCGGGCGCGGCGACGGCCATGACGTCGGACCTCTCGACCCGTGCATGTGTCACTGTCGCTCCGACCGAGACCGTGCCGTCGTCATCCACCTCGATCGACTGCAAGCCTTGCACCCGGCCGATGTCGATGAGATGCCCGATATGGGTCAGCCGGAGGGCGAGCACCGGAAGAAGGCTTTGCCCACCGGCCAGCACCTTGCCGTCCCCGCCGTACGTTTCGAGCAGTGCGACCGCCTCGTCGACTGTGTCCGGTCGGTGGTAGTCGAATGGCGACATCTTCAATGCGAGTCTCCCTCCGACCGACCTGGATTGTACGTCGTGGTACGACGGCAGGTCCTCGTTTCACAGACGGCGCGAGGCCACCTCAAGAAGACCCTCGTCGCCCTCGAACACGCGCACGGCGGCCAGTCCGGTGGAAACCCGCTCGACGAAGCCTCTTCTAAGCGAGCGCAATTGCACTGTCAGTCGTGGGACTGGGTGGGCACACTTTGGGCACACTCAGGGTCACCAGCACCCCGAAACGGGTTCCCGGCGGCTCCACCACAAAACTGCTGGTTAGCGGTTGAGAATTCGATGACCGCCGCTGCGTCAAGATCGGGGGTGCAGGATCGCCATTTGTGGCATGGAGCGCACCGGTACCCCGAAGGACGGCCGCGGCGGTTTTCGAATCTTGGGCTCGGGTAACTCCGAATCTGACCACGTCAGTTTGCGAAGCCAGTTTTGCAAAGCCACGATGAAAGCCAGTTGCGATGGCGGCGGCCTAGAGGCGCTGCGCCGGTTGACAGATCGCTGCCCTTAGCGCGACGTTGTTATGTCCATGTCACGTCTGCACTGATGGTTCTTGCAAATTGCTACGTGACTTCGCGGCGTGGTCGTAAGCTCCGGCTATTCGGCGATCGGTATTGGGGCTCGGGCAATTTTGGAGGTTGCCCCGAGGTAATGGGAGCGGCGCGGTGTCGTATGTTCTTGCGTTGCCCGAGGTGATGTCGGCCGCGGCCACGAACCTGGATGCGATTGGTTCGGAGGTCGCGACGGCAAGCCGAGGCGCGGCGAGTGCCACCACGAAGGTATTGGCCGCGGCCCAGGACGAGGTGTCGGTGGCGATCGCGGCGCTGTTTGGGGCGCACGGGCAGGCCTTTCAAGCGGTCACAGCGCAGGCGACGGCGTTTCACCTGAGGTTTGTGCAGACGTTGACCGGCGCGGCCGGTGCGTATGCCGCCGCTGAGGCGGCCAACGCTTCGCCTTTGACGGCCTTCGAGCAGGCGCTGCAAGGTGTTCAGCAGGAAATTCAGCACCTCCCCACCACACTGGCCACCGGATTCAGCAATGAACTCGATTTCTTGTTTTCATCGCCAGGTTCTCCACTGTTAGCCCAACTCACGGGTGACAACCCGCTTCTTTCAGCCGGGATCAGTAACTCCCCGCCACGGTTGCTGACTTCGCTGCTGGGGGAAACGGTCCAGTACAGCACTTATGACGGGATGCGCGTTGTGCAGATCACGCCGACGCATCCCACCGGCGACTATGTGGTTGCCATTCACGGTGGCGCCTTCATCTTTCCACCGTCGATCTTCCACTGGCTGAACTACACGGTGACGGCCTACCAGACCGGCGCGACCTACGAAGTGCCCATTTACCCGCTGCTGCAGCAAGGCGGCACCGCCGGCGTGGTGGTACCCCAAATGGCCGGCTTTATTTCCTAACCAAATCGGTCTACACGGGTTCCAGAACGTCAGCGTGACCGGTGACTCCGCGGGCGGCAACCTCGCACTAGCGGCCGTCCAATACATGGTGCAGAACCCCCAGCTCGGCCCCGTACCGTCGTCCATGGTGTTGGTGTCCCCGTGGCTGGACCTGCAGTCGACCGGGGGGCAGCTCGGCAAGGTGTGGGCAAACGGCCTTTCTCTGACCGACCCCGAGGTGAGTCCCCTGTATGGGTCACTTGACGGACTTCCGCCGACCTATGTCTACTCGGGCTCGGCGGACCCACTCGAAGCATCTGCGTTTGCCCTCCAACAAGCGGCCGTAGCCCAGGGGGTCCCGATGAGCTTTGTATTCCGAGACGGCGGAATTCATGACTGGGTTCTGCTCACCCCTGCCGGCCTTCCGTACTGGCCGCAAATCGACCAGGAACTCGGTATCGCGCCCTGACCGCGAGTCACCCAAGGCCGACCAGGCGTCCACCCTGCGCCGCCGTGGTGAACTAGGAGATTTGGCCCGCGGCCAGTCGAGTGGTCCGGTACTGGGGTTTTTCCCGCCGTCGACGATCTAGCACCGAACCTCAAGGGCATTGCCATCACTGCATCAAACGGCAACTCCCCGAGTTCACCGTCGGGAACTCGCCGCGTTCCGCAACGGGGTGCGGTTAGAGCTTGTAACCGATGGTGCGCAGCAGGTCGTGCCGGTCGGCCACGTCGCGATCGGTCTCCACCCCGAGGGGCGCCTGTCCGTCGACGACGCCCACAATGCCGCGGCCACGCTGGGTCACCGCGACCAAGATGTCGACCGGATTGGCTGTGGCGCAGTGGATGGTGCAGACCTCGGGCACCGCTTTGACCGGGTTGAGGATGTTGACCGGGAACCCGTCACGCAAGAAGATCACGAAGCAGTGCCCGGCGGCGATGGCCAGCGCATTGCGGGTCGCGAGCTCGACCAATTCAGGATCATTGCCGGTGCGGCGAACCAACCGTGGCCCGGAGGCCTCGCAGAAGGCTAGCCCGAACCGTAGCGACGAGCTCACCCCCACCATCGCCTCATGCAGGTCCTCGACCGTCTTGATGAAGTGCGCCTGCCCGATTACGACATTGACATCGTCGGGCTTGTCGACGGGTACCAGATCCCAGGAAAGCGTCGTCGTGGTCACATGCACATCCTGCCACCGGCACGCGACAGCCACGTCCGATGCCAAGCTTCGATCCGAGCCGAGGCCGGAACCCTGGTGCACTTCGCCCTGCGGGAGTGGTGCTCGGGCGTCCCCACCCAACACCTCTTCACCGGCCAGCATCCGTGCTGCCAGCTCTTGTAATTCGGGCCACGCGGATACTTTGGCGTGCAGGCGAGGACAGGTCAGGCGGTCCTCGCTGGGCGACCGTTGGCCCGGTAGAGAGCCCGGTCGACAGTCCTCAGGTCACGCTCGCAGCGTTTAGCGATCTCCCTGCACTCGTTTACGTACTCCACGTACGGCGGGTAGTGGCCAGGACCAGGGCCGTCGATCTCGTCGTTCTTGACCAGCGAGTTGACGGCCCGCACGTCGATAACGGTGTGCTCATCGTTCCGCGATCTGGTCAATCAGGTCGGCCCGGCGCACGCGCTGGATGCCGTCGGCGCTGACCCGGCCCTGCAGAGCATGACGGTCGCCGAGTGGCTGGAGCACCATATCGACCACCTGACCGGTCTGCAGAAGTGCACCTCGCCGACTACCGCAGCTACACCAAGAACGACATCAACCCGGTACTCGGTGTGCTCCGCTTACGGCGCTGTCGAGCGACCACATCCCGGTGGTGTTACCAGGGACGCAATCCTCCTATACGGACCTTCTATACGGAAACGCGGGGTAGCTGAGGCTTATCGTTGGCGCCCGAACTGAACCTTAGGCGTGGGTGCTTCGCCGGCGTAGGGTTCGCCTCGTGAAATCCCCCATTAAACGGGTCGCTCTGAGCACCGGTGGCGGTGACGCGCCGGGACTCAACGCGGTCATCCATGCGGCCACCCTGGCTGCACGAAACCGCGACTGGGACGTCTTTGGGATCCGCGATGGCTTCAACGGGTTGCTGTCCCCGGATGACTATCCCGATGGTGGCCTGATCGAGCTGACTCGTGACAGGGTTCGCGGCATCATCCACCAGGGTGGCACGATTATCGGCACCACCAATCGTGGCAACCCGACCGCCTACCCGGTGCAACAGCGCGACAGCACCTGGATCGAGGTGGACCGGACCGATGAGCTGCTCGGCCGCTTCGAAGAGCACCGGATTGATTCGTTGATTCTGGTCGGCGGCGATGGAACGATGTCGATCGGCCGCCACCTGCACGAGGCTGGGCTGCGTCTGGTCGGGGTACCCAAGACGATCGACAATGATCTGGAAAAGACGGCGTCGACGTTCGGCTTCGACACCGCTGTCGACTTCGCCTCGCAGTGCATCGACCGGTTGTTCACCACCGCGACATCGCATGGCCGGATCATCGTGGTGGAGGTGATGGGCCGTTACGCCGGATGGATCGCCCTGAACGCGGGCATGGCATCGGATGTGCACGCGATCCTCATCCCCGAGATCCCTTTCAGTCTCGAACCGGTGGCCGCGGTGATCAGCCACCGCGCGCGGCATGGCGCGAAGTTCTCGATCGTCTGCGTCGCCGAGGGCGCCCGGCCGGTGGGCGGCGAGACGTCGATCGTGGACAAGTCGCCAGGACACGCCGAACGCCTCGGTGGCATCGGCGCCAAGGTGGCCGCCGAGCTCGAGCGGATGACCGGACGAGAGGCGCGCACGGTCGTGCTGGGCCACCTGCTGCGGGGCGGATCGCCTACCTCGTGCGACCGGTTGCTCGGCGTGCGGTTTGGCGCAGCAGCCGTGCGCGCCCTCGACGAAGGACAAAGCGGTGTGATGGTGGCTCTAAACCCGCCGACGGTCGACTACGTACCGCTCGCCGAGGCCATCCGCCGGCAGAAGACGGTCCCGCTCGACTGTGACTCGATACTCACCGCCCGCGATATGGGGATCAACTTCGGGGACGAAATGCCCAGCCACAGCACGATCGGACGATGACCGCGACGTGGCGGCGAAGGCGGCGACGAGGTGCGGAGCCCGACATGCTGACAGGCATGGTCAACAAATCGAAGTGTGTGCGATTCTTCGATGAGTTCGGCTGTTCTCTGGAGGTGCCCGTGCAAAAACGCCCAGCCGATCCGGGCGAGCATCGGTGGCTCGCGATGGGTGCGGAGGCGCTACCCGCGGAACAACAATGGCTGGCGCCCGGCGAGGCGGCCAGCCTGGCCGGGCTGCGGTACACCAAGCGGCGCACCGAGTTCTTGGTGCGCCGGTTTGTCGCCAAGCACGCCGTCGCTTCGGTCACCGGCCGGCCCACCGACCCGGCGACGCTCGCCGGTATCGAAGTCCGCAATGCGCCCAGCGGCGCCCCCTACGTGTGCGTCGACGGCGCTCCGATCGAGCTGGGCGTGTCGATCAGCGACCGTGCGGGCTGGGCGGTTTGCGTGACTTCTTGTGTGACGGGGCCGACGGGGCCGCTGGCTGTCGGTTGCGACCTGGAGCTGGTGGAGCCGCGTTCGCCGGGCTTCGTGTGCGACTTCCTCACTACGACCGAGCAACGTCTGGTCGCCTCGTGCGTGGCCGGTGACGAGCGCGACGCGGTCGCAAATCTGATCTGGTCGGCCAAGGAGAGTGCGCTAAAGGTGTTAGGTACCGGGCTGCGTCGCGACACCCACACGCTCGAGGTCACCCCGGCCGCGCCACGCGGTGACGGTTGGGCCGCATTAACGGTGCGGGCGGTCGAAGGCACGGTGTTTCCCGGTTGGTGGCGGCGGGAAGGCCGGTTCCTGCTCACCGTCGCGTCGCGGGTGGCCGCTCCGCCGCCTGCTGCCCTCGGCGACCCTGGGGTACTGGCGGCGGCGCTACCCCGGCACTCCTGGCTTGACCGGCCGCTATACCTGTGACATCCCCCGCTCGAGGGCGTCGACGATGTAGGGCCGCAACGCCTCCGCACTGATGATGCGGTCCACCGAGCCCACCGCGAGCGCCCGCTGCACGGTGTGGATCCGATCGAATTCGTCGGCGACCTCGCTGAGTTTCGCGGACCGGACCGCCGCCGTGATCTCGGCGAGTCGGGCCCGCGCCGCGCCCGCGTCGGGCCCCCCGGACCCCATAGCGTCGCGGACCTGCTCGGCCGCCTCGCGCACCTGCGGATCCTGCGCGGTGCGGGCGTCGACCTCCCGGGCGAAGACGGTGGCCGCCGCGGGGGCACCCCCGATCACCGACGCGTACGAGCCCTCCAGGGCGGCGATCTCCAGCCGCTCGTTGAGCTTCTTGGAGAACACGACGAAAGCGCCACCGTGGTAGCGGGAGACCACCACGAAGGCGATCGGGCCGCGGAAGTTGGTCACCGCGCGACCTATCTCGGCTCCATACTCCAGTTGCCAGCGGCGCATGGACTCCGGAGAACCGTCGAACCCGGACAGGTTCGCCAGAACGACAACCGGACGGTTGCCGCTAGCGCCGTTGATGGCGCGCGCCAGCTTGCGCGACGACTGGGGAAACAGGGTGCCGGAGGACCATGAGGTGGGCCCGCCGGCGGGCACGAATCCGCGCCTCGGCACCGTGTGGGACTCGATTCCCAGCAGACACACCGGGATGCCGCCGATGTGCGCGTCCCAGACGATCGCGGTCTCTGCGCCCCGCCATTGACCCCAGCGCTCCAGCGGCAGCGAATCAGTGTCGGCTACGGCCCGCATCACCGAGCGCATGTCGAACGGTTTCTTGCGCTCGGCGTTGTGGGTGGCCGAGAAGATCTCCCCGATGGTTGCCATGTCGCTGCCGGTGGCCGCGGTGTGGGGCGCGGAGCGAACGTCACGGTCTTCCGGATCGGTCGTGGCGCGCCGACGTGGCCATCTCTCGCCCGGCACCACGCAGGTGTACTCGTAGTGGCGCAGCAGTATGTCGCACGCGTCGGCAAGTGTGGGCGCCCAGTATTGACCCTGCCCGTTCGGCCCCATGATGCGGTCGAAGCCGCCGATCCCGAAGTTGTCCTCGGCCGACACTCCACCGGAGTAGTCAAGCGCCTGCTTTCCGGTCAGCACCATCGCGCTGGCAGGGGTCATCACCAGGATGCCGCGGGTATGCATCAGCATGGTCGCCTCGGCGTTCCAGTACGGCTGGGCGCCCACGTTCACCCCGGCGACAACTATGTTCACCTCGCCGCCGCGCTGGGTGAACTCGATCACGCGGCGCAGCACCGCGCTTATCCAGTCCATGTTCTCGGTGCCGCTGTCCATCGCGATCTTCGCCCCGGACGACAGCGTGAACCATTCGACCGGCACACCCATCCGCTCGGCCAGGTCCAGCGCCGCAATGATCCGCCGGCACTCCGGCTCGGCGACGTTGCCCAGCCCGCGGGTCGGGTCACCGAAGAGCGCCACGCGAGTCATGCCCTCCGGCACCTTTTCGGTGTTGTTGCGCAGCAGGCCGACCACGATGTTGGCGGTGTTCGATCCGTACGGTCGCGAAACGGGTGTGAGGTCTCCGTGTTCGTCGAGGTCGTGCTCGACGAACTGACCGGTGGGAAATCGCGCTACCGCCTCGGCCGGCGGGGTGAGCATCCGGACGATCTCGTACGGATACGGGACACCAATGCGGTTGGCGCGCAATAGTTTCTGCCGGTACGGCGACAACGAGCGGACCGGCACCTGCCCGGGTGGGCGTTCCCGTACCGTCACACCTTCGCCCAGGCCCTCCACATCCAGCACGCGGTCGCGGCCGTCGGGGAACTGGACGCGCAGTACCAATTTCTCCAGGCCGGCACCCATCGCCAGCGGCGCCGACGACCGGGCCAATGTCGTCCACGCTTCGCGCGGCACATTCCACGGCGGCCGGACGTAGAGGACTATCCGGTTGGCCACCGGGCGGTCTCGTGCGTCGAACGAGGCCAGCGCTTCCCAAATCGCCGACAGGGCAAGCGAACCCATCAGCTCGAGCCGCGGGTAGCGCGCCGCCCCGTCGGCGGCCCGGACCGGGGTCAGGTCGCGCACTTCGGCGAGCGCGAACAGCCGATGATCTTTCGGGTTATCGTGGGCCACCCCGTGGAACACGTACACGTCCTCGGCGGAGCGCAGGCGACGCAACTCGAAGTTCGCCAGCCGCCACAGATCGAGCCGCTTGGCGAGCATCGGGTGCAGATTGCGGTAGAGGGGATCCTCCACGAACTGGCCATCCCGTTGGCGGTAGGTCACGTGATGGGTGCGGAAGCGCTCCGGCGCCGCTCCGTCGACGGTCGTCACCGTCAGGTCCAGCCGGTGCAGTAGGCGGCCGAAATGGCAGTCGGACAGCAACTTCTCGGTCTCGACGAGGATGATGTCGCTGACATCACCGTCGGATACCTCGCCGTGTCGCCACAGCGCCAGATCCACCACCGGCTCCCGTCCACCGTCGGCCTTGCCCAGGTGCCCTGCCAGGTGCCCGGCGATGGCCCGGGACAGCTCCGGAAGTTCCTCCAGCCGGGCGTACCCGGTGACGAGGTGGATGGACTGGCCCTCGTGGTCGTAGTCGGCGGTCCCGAGCAGCCTGCCGTCTTGCTCGACGATCTTCAGGTCGCGCAATTCCCTGATCCGGTAGAACCGGCGGATGTAGACCTCCAGTAGCGCGCGGTGTAGTCCGGAGTCGCCGGTGCCGCGCCACCTGCGCAGCAGTTCGGCCCGCAGCGGCTGCTCGCAAGCGACGAGCCGGTCGATCCGCTCGGCCCGATCGGCGCCGTCGGGACGATCGCGCAGCGCATCGATGTCGCGCTCCACGCCGGCGTATTCGTCGGCGACCGTCACCGCCAGCAGCGGTTCGTCGAAGTAGTGGAACCGCACGTCTCGCGCCAGCTCCGCGACCACCCGCTGGCGACCCTGGATGGCGGCCAGGCGGTCGAGCCGGGCCCGCATCTGCGTGTCGGCCAGGTGGGCGAGCTCGGCGTGGTGGCGCAGCCGGCGCTGGAGGATGGCCGTCACCGCCGGCACCAGGTCGGCGACCCGGCGAAACGAGCGGAACATCCAGACCACGGCTTCCTCGAGTTCGGGCGTGCGCGCCAACCCGCGCACCCCGTACCGCAGCAGCGCGTGCTCTAACCGGTGCGCATAGGTGTCGGGCAGACCGGCCCGGTCCGGGTCCAGCCACTGCAGGTAGGACAGCAGATACTCCTGGGTGCTGCCCGTCAGTAGCGCCTCATCGTGGTCCTCCTCGCCACGGGGCCGATAGAGCGAGCCGACGTCGGCGAACAGGTCCAGCAGGTCGTCCTCATAGCGCAGCAGGTCGGTGTCGGCCGGCGCGGTGGTCGCACTGAGCCGGCGTTGCAGGGTCAGCATCGCGCCGACCGAGCCGGGGTCGAGGTCGTAGCCGAGCAGGTAGCCGCGCAGCGCCGCGTACACCGGCTCGCCAGGCGGGATATCGTCCCGCTCGGCGGCAGCGAGCCCGGCGAAGTCGACGGCGCCCGCGGCGTGGCCCTGATCAGCCTGAGACGTGGTGATCCGGACCACCGGGGCGCCCGCCTCGACCTGTACGTTCGCGGCGGTTTCGACTGAAGCTATGGTGCCGGCGAAAGGCGCGGTGATGGTGGTCTCCATCTTCATGCTTTCGACCACCGCCAGCGGGTCGCCCTCAGCGACCTGGTCACCGGGTTCGACGAGGACCGAGAGCACGAACGCCGGCCCGCCGCAGCGCACCACGCCACCGTCGCCGCGGGACACCGCATGGGCCGCGCCGTCGACGTCGACCCGCAGGGTGGCTCCTTCCACGACCGTGACCACGCGGTGCATCCGGCCGCCTACGACCACTCGCCGCGCGTATGCGTCGCGCTGGGTGACTACGACGTCGGCGATGCCGGCGCCGGATGTGACGCGGTAGGTCTGGCCGCCGGTGCGGTACACATCCAGGCGGTACTGCTGGCCCCGGTAACTCAGGCGGCACCGGTGACCCACCCCGGACGCCGACACGGCACCGCCGCGCGCCGCGCGAGCGTGGAAGGTCGCACGCTCGGCGGCCTCGTCGAGGTCGTACGACTCCACGGCGGCCACCAGCAGAGCGACGGGATCCGGGGCAGGCAGGTGCGCCGCCTCTTCGGTTAGCCGGTCCAGCCAGTGGTTGTCGAAATGGCCGCCGTTGACCTCCGGTCGGTCGAGCAGCGTCAAAAGGAAGCAGCGGTTGGTGGTTCCCCCTTCGACCACCACTGTGGTCTCGCGCAGCGCCCGGCGCAGGCGGGCAAGTGCCTCAGCGCGGTCGGTCCCCCAAGCCACGATTTTGGCGATCATCGAGTCGAAGTCGGACGGGATTCGGTCGCCTTCGCGTACACCTGCGTCGACGCGGATGCCGGCGCCGGCGGGTAGCCGGAGCCGTGCGAGCCGACCCGGCGCGGCCGCGAAGCCGTTCTCGGGATCCTCCGCGCACAACCGCGCCTCGATTGCGTGCCCGGACACCTGCGGCGGCGCGCCGGTCAGCCGCCCGCCGCGCGCCACGTGGAGCTGCAGCTTGACCAGGTCCAGGCCCGTCGTCGCTTCGGTGATCGGGTGCTCGACCTGCAACCGGGTGTTGACCTCCATGAACTGGAAGCTGCCGTTCGTCGGGTCGACCAGGAATTCGACCGTGCCCGCGCTTCGGTAACCGGCCGCGGCGGCCAACCGTACCGCCGCGTCGCGGATCGCCTGCTCCTGTGCGCTATCGAGCACCGTCGAGGCCGACTCCTCGAGCACCTTCTGATGCCGGCGCTGCAGGGTGCAGTCGCGGATGCCCACCGCCCACACGGTGCCGTGCCCGTCCGCGACCACCTGCACCTCGACGTGGCGTGCGGCCGGCACAAGCTGCTCGAGGAAGACCGTGGGGTCGCCGAACGCCAGCTGTGCCTCGGCCCGCGCCGAGGGCAGCGCCGCGGCGAGTTCGGCCTCGTCGGCAACCATCCGGATGCCACGGCCGCCACCACCGGCGGCGGCCTTGACCAGCAATGGATACCCGAGTCGTTCCGCGACCTTGGTGGCTTCGGCGACGTCGTTTACCGGCCCGCCGCTCCAGGGCACAACGGGCACGTCGGCCCGCTCGGCGACCCGTTTGGCCGCCACCTTGTCGCCCAGCAGCCGGATCGTGGCGCTGTCCGGGCCAACGAAGACAAGGCCGGCTTCTTCACAGGCCTGCGCGAACGACGCGCGCTCGGCCACAAATCCCCAGCCGACCCAGACAGCGTCAGCTTCGGCGCCGCGCAACGCCGCCATGACCGCCGCTTCGTCCAGGTACCGCGATCGGCGCGTGCCGTCGGCCGGGTCGAGGTACGTCGCCGACCCCAGTGGTACGGCCTCGTCGGCCTCGCGCACATACCATGCGTCGGCGTCCGGGTCGGTGTAGAGCACGATCGTCCAGATGGGTGGTTGATCGCCCGCCTGGTTGAGTTCCGCTACGGCGGTCAGTGCCCGCACCGCGGGCTCGCCGCGGTTGACTATCGCGAGCCGCCGAAGTTGGGTGTTCATCCGCTACGTCTCCTCAGCCGGTCCTCAACCGGTCCTCAACCTCGCATGACGGAACGCATCGGGGCGATGACGTCGTCGGGCGGCGGGTCGGGCAGCGGCACTGTCCGGTACCCGTCGAGTCGCAGCACCAGCGTGCCGTCGTCGTCGCGCACGGCGCAGCTGAAACCGCCGTGCCCGTCACGGCGCGCAGTGGCAACCAACCCGGCCCGTTCCTCCGGTCGTCCGTTCAGCCGCACCACGCCGACGTGCAGCGGCAGCGCCAGGTGGCCATCGGTGCCGGCCTCGTATAGCCCGACGGCCTGGAAGCACAACTCGACCAGTCGCGGCGCGATCAGCACCGGCGTGTCCACCTGCGGCGGCAGATCAGCGGCGAACCGGGCGGCCGCGCCGTCGGCCCGCTTCCATGCCGAACCGACCACCCGATAGGCCGGGCCGTGGAAGTACAGCCGGTACACCTGCTCCGGAGTCAGCGCCGGCGTCGTGTCGCCGGAAACGGGGTCGCCGCCGTCAAGCGCGGGCGGGTCGGCGGTCAGCCGTACCGAACCGGTGAAGTGCACGGTGCATTGCGGCTGCTCGGCGCCGGGCAGGACCCGCTCAGCCGACAGTCGGCACTCGGCGAGCAGGTCGTCCCCGTCGGGGTGAAGCAGCGCGCTGATCGTCACGGCTCGTGGCTCGTCCCGGTAGAACTTCAGCGGAGCCCGGAAGTCCACATTCTCCACGGCGGCCACGTAGAGCTCGGGAGCGAGCAGCCGGGCTATCTCGGCGAACGCTTCCATGCCCATGACGCCGGGCAGTACGGGCGTGCCGTCGATACGGTGGTGATTCAGGAACGGCCGGGCGGTCGGGTCCAGTGTGGTGCATACCACCAATCCGTCGTGGACGCTGGCCCGCACGACCTCTCCGACCATGGGACCGTCCGCGCCCACCGCAGCAGGATCCACCCCACCGGTGTCGTGCAACTCGGCAGCCAGCGCACCGAGCGCCCCGGCGACGACCACTTCGCCGTCGGGCAAACCCGTGCTCAGTTCGCGCCGGATCCACGCGACGCCCGCCGGCGCCGGCAGCATCTCCACCCCGGCCGCGGCCATGATTTTCGGGATCGATCCGCGGGTCGCCATTCCGATGCTGTCCCACGCGGTCCAGTCGATCGTCAGCGCGCGGACGCCCGCACGGGTGCGGCGCAGGTTGCTCAGCACCTTGCACTGCAGGTCGTTGGCGGCGCTGTAGTCGGTCTGCCCAACGTTGCCGAAACGACCGGCCACCGAGCTGAACGCCACCACGGCGCCCAGCGGCATCGCGCCGACGGAATGCAGCACGTTGAATAGCCCGTCACCCTTGACCCCGAGCACGAGGTCGAACTCGCCGGGCTGTTTGTCGGGCAGCGCGTGGCTGACCTCGACTCCGGCGGCGTGCAGCAGGACGTCGATGTGCCCGCTGGTGCCGTGCACCTGGGCCATCACCTTTTCCACCGCGCCCGCGTCGGTGAGGTCGACGCTGTGGTAGTGGGCCGAGCCGCCCGCCTGCTCGACCGCCCGCACCGCAGCCAGCGCGGCCTGCATTCGTTCGAATCGCGCCAGCTCCCGCTCGATGAGGACCGGTGTGGGGCGCTCGCCCCGTTCGCGCATCCGCGTGGCCAGTTCGGTCTTGAACCCTTCCCGGTCTTCTGTGTACCGGCGCAGGTCGGCGTTGGCGGGGTCGGGCTGCGGGGTGAGGTCGAGCAGGTGGAAGGTGCCGCGCCACGCTGCCGCCAAGTCGGCGGTGATCGCGGACACGATGCTGCCGGCGGCGCCGGTGACGAGGAAGACCGGATCGGAGCCGAGCATCTCGCCAGCGTCTTCGGCCACGTCGGGGAACGGGCGTTCCACCAGGCCGACACCCCAGCGGCGGCCGTCGGCATGGCCGACCTCGACACAGCCGGGATCGCGCAGGGTCTCGTCGATGAGCACGTCGGCCAGCGCTGCGGTCTTACGGCTGACCGGGAAGTCCACTGCCTTGACCAGGGCGTCGGGCCGCTCTCGCCGGTACGCCTTGGCGAACCCGGTGACCGCGCCGCCCAGCGGACAGGTCGCCCCAGCTGCGTCGTAGCCGTGGTATCCGCCCAACCGGGTGGCAACGACGAGGAACGGACTGCGTTCGTAGAGCCGCCGCATAGCGGTATAGAGGTTACGCACCCGACGCCGCAGCGCGTCGCGCCAGCCGTCGACGTCCAAGTCCTCGAGGCTGCCCTCATCGTCCAGGGCCACCAGCCAGTACACGCCGTCGACGGGGGCATCGCCAAGCACTGTGTCGACGTCGTCGTCCGGGTGCATCGCCACCACGTCGACGCCGAGCCCGCCCAGCCGGGCAATCAGCGCGTCGGCGACGCCGCTTTGGTCGCGCATGACCGCGACACGGGTGCCGCTGCCCAGCGTGACCCCGGTTGGTACGCATGTTGCGAGATTTGGCCGCAGGGCGGGGACCGGAACCCGCCGCGGGATCCGGTCCGTCGCGGCAATGTCGCCCTTGACGGTGGGCGTGGTCGCGACCTCGCTTCCCGCCGTCTCGGTTGTCTCAGCCGGTGCTTTTGGGAGCGCGGTGGCCCCCGTCTTGCCGCGGATCCAGGCGATCACGTGGGTCAGGGTGGGGAAGTCGCGCAGCTTGAGGCTGTCGTCGCGGGCGACGCCGTAGTGCTCCCGGATGGCGGCGAAGATCTCGGCCTGTTTGACGGTGTCCACGCCCAGGTCGGCTTCCAGGTCCAGGTCGAGGTCGAGCAACTCGGGCGGGTAGCCGGTGAGCTTGGAGACGACCTTCACCACGGCGTCGGTCACCTCGTCGGCCGCTGCGGGCGGGGCCGCCACCGGTTGCTGCGCCGGGACAGGAACCTCGGCGGCCGCTGGGGCCGGGGGTGTCGCTGCCGACATTTCGGCGGGTGGTGCGGCGGCGCCGGTTTTGCCGCGGATCCAGGCGGTCACGTGGGTCAGGGTGGGGAAGTCGCGCAGTTTGAGGGTGTCGTCGCGGGCGACGCCGTAGTGCTCCCGGATGGCGGCGAAGATCTCGGCCTGTTTGACGGTGTCCACGCCCAGGTCGGCTTCCAGGTCCAGGTCGAGGTCGAGCAACTCGGGCGGGTAGCCGGTGAGCTCGGAAACCGTGCTGACCACGATGTCGGTGATCTCGTCGCGGGCCGCCGGTGCCCCGGCGGGTGGCTTGGCGGATGCCGCAGCAGGCGGCGCGGACGGTGCTGTCGCAGCCGGTGCGGCCGGTGGCGCCGGCGTCACGGCGACCGGCGCCGATACCGGCACCTCCGAGACGGACTCGACCTTTGGTGCGGCCCGCACCGGCACGCCGCTGTCGACGACGCGCAGCCGATGCTGGACAACCTCGAGCTGTGCGTCGGGGGTACCGGTAGCCGCCGCGAGCCAGCGCCGCCAGGCGGCCTGGTCGACGATCCGGTATTCGTAACCGAGTTCGTCTGGCGGCCGATGGCGACCGTCGGGCACCGGCGTCCAGCGCAGCAACGTCATCGCGATCTGCGAACCGAACCCGGCGCCCAGCCTGAGCGCATACCGCACCGGATAGCTTCCGCCCACCGACAGGTTCAGCCGGCCAAGCTCCGGATCGGGTTCCTTGAAATTCGGGACCGGAGGAACCAGACCGGTCTCCAGCGACTTGATCGCGACGACGTCCTCGATGCCGGCGCCCATCGCGTGTCCGGTGAAGCCCTTGGTGTTGGTGATGACCACGGCGTCGGCGTCGGCCCTGAATACCCTTCGCAGCGCATTGATCTCGGCTGCGGCACTGCCCCCGCGGGCCGGGGTGTATGTCTCGTGGGATACGAACACGGTGCTGGGCGCGATGGCGTGGCGGTCCACGCCGCGGGCCTCGGCCTGGGCAAGCAGGTTCTCCATGACACCGCCGATGTGCTCGACGTCGAGCCGGGTGCCGTGGAAAGCGCTGTTCGCGGTGACCGTGCTGAGGACTTCGCAGATGGGTTGCAGCCCGCGTTCCCGGGCGGCCTCGGCGGACTCCACCACGAAGGCGGCCGCCCCCATGCCGAGGATCATTCCGTGCCGCCGCTGGTCGAACGGTGTGGCGGCCACCTCGACGATGTCGTCTGTGGCGGCGGCCCCGGACGCCAGGAATCCGGACCCCAGCCAGGGCAGCAGCGCGTCGGAGCTGGCGTCATCGGCGGACACCACGATCACCCGGCGGCAGCGGCCGGCCCGAATCCAGTC
Source organism: uncultured Actinomycetota bacterium (assembly GCA_963814505.1). Taxonomy (GTDB): domain Bacteria; phylum Actinomycetota; class Actinomycetes; order Mycobacteriales; family Mycobacteriaceae; genus Mycobacterium. The sequence continues at coordinate 399,541 of CAWFDM010000020.1, read as the reverse complement.
CTCGGCGAGCGCGGTCGCCTGAGTGGTGCTTGCACACGCGGCATTGATCTGCGTATTCGGCCCGCGTGCACCGATGATCTCGGCGAACTGCGAGTGACCCATCGACAGGCACCGGAAGATGAAGCGCCGGTCGAAGAGGTACGGGTCGGACTCGATGGCGTGCCGCAACTCGTGGATGCGCCGGTCAACCTCCACCGCGGCTGGTTCGTCGCCGGTCATCCGGGCGCGCACCGCTTCGAGCGCCACCAATTGCTCGCGGTGGCCCCGGTCGGTGAAGTAGCGCTCCAGGTCCTGGGCGAAGTTGTCGTACCCGGGGAAGGCCGAGGCAAAGACAACGCCGGTGTCGTCACGCATCGAATCCGGCAGCCCCCAACGCTCCGGCAACTGGGTGCCCAGTGTCGTGGTCTTGTAATGCATGACCAGCGGGATTCCAGCGTCGCGCAGGGCGTCGAAGCCAGCTCCGACGGCAAGCCTGGTGGTCGAATCCAGCGCGGCGTCGCGAGCCGCGTCGACCCCGAACTCGGCAACCACATCCAATGGCGCGCAGCGACCGGCCAGTTTGATGACCTCCGCCTCATCGTCGATCGCCTCGAAAGTGGGGTCGCCGGAGGTGCGCTTGACCAGGCGGGTGATGTGCCGGTCGAGCATCGCGCGGCGCAGCCGGTGCGGGATGGTGTCTATGAACTGCTGGCCATTGAGGATGTGGGCGATGTTTTCGTCGTCGAAGACTCGCTCGACGCCGGGCAGACCGAGCGCCGCGCCGGTCACAACCACCGGTTCGGTACGCGTCAGCGAGGCGGCGGCGCCGGATGGGGCGTCCATACCGTGCTCGACGACGTCGACGACGAGACGGCCCAGTCGGGCGTACTGTTCGCTGGTCATCGCTGTCCTTTCGCGCGGCATGGGACTGTCGGCCGCCGCTGGTAGCAGGGTGAACCCGGCCCCGGCGGCGTAGAGCCCGCACAACGCCTGGTTGAACGAGGCGACACCGCCCGTCTTCGGGTGGTTGGTGAACAGCGCGAGCACATCTTCGCCGAGGACGTTCTCGACAAAGCCGTGCAGCGCCTTCTTCGGGCCGACCTCGACGAAAACGCGGGCACCCGCCCCGTACAACGTGCGCAGCCCGTCGATGAACCGGACCGGCGAGGTCACCTGACGGCTGAGCAGGTCCAGCATGGTGTCGAGGCCGGCGTCCGCCGGATAGAACTCGCCGGTCACGTTCGACACGATTGGCAGACGCGGCGGACGCAGGTCAAGCCGACGCAGGGCGGCCTTGAGCGGTTCGCTGGCCGGCGCCACGATCGCGGTGTGAAACGCGTGGCTGACCGGAATCCGGGAGGCGTTCATGCCGGCGGCGCCAAACGCCGCGACAGCCCGCTCCACGGCGTCGGTGGCACCGCCGATGACAGCCTGGTTGGTGCTGTTGATGTTCGCGACGACGACGTATCCGTCGGTCTCGCCGACGATCCGCTCGATCTCGGCGAGCGGAGCGGTCACGGCCGCCATCGCGCCGTTGTCGGGGGTCGACAGGGTGGCCATCTCCCGGCCGCGGGCGCTGACCGCCTCGAGGGCAGCACCGAACGACAACGCCCCGGCGGCCACCAGGGCGCCGTATTCGCCCAGGCTGTGGCCCATCACCATGTCCGGCCGCACGCCATATGCCTCGAGCAGCCGGGTCAGGGCCAGATCCACGGCCAGCACCGCCGGCTGGGTGATCTCGGTTTGCATGAGCTGCTGTTCCAGCCGTTGTGCGGCGGCCTCATCGGGGCTGGCGGCGAAGACGTAGTCGGTGAGCGGTTTACCCAGCAGCGGTGTCATGACGCGGTCAGCTTCGTCGAACGTCGCCCCTACGGTCGGCTCGCGCTCGCGCAGGTCGGCCAGCATGTTCGCGTATTGCGACCCCTGACCGGTGTAGAGGAACGCGACCTTGCCCGGTGCGCCGCGGCCGACGAAGACACCCTGGGCGCGCAACATCCGCCACATGGCCGGATTTCCGCCCCGCAGCGCGTCGACCGCCTTCGTCGCCTTGGTCGCCAGGTCTGCTGCGTCGGCGTAGTCGATGGCGACCCGAACGGCCGCGCTCGCCAAGGCGGGGTCCGGCGGAGCCACAGCGGGGGCATGGCCGGCCGACGCCTGTGCAGCAAGCCGCTCCAGCTGTGTCGCCACCTCGGCGTCATCTTTGCCGCCGACCACTGCTGCCCCCCGCAGCGGAGCTTTTGACGCAACTGGCGCAGCGGTCGCCGCTGTCGGCGCCGTCGGGGACCGGTGCCCGACCGTCGCGCCCGGATACGACCGGGTCTGTTGGGACGGGCGGTGCCGACCGGGCACGTACTCCTCGAGCACGGCGTGGAAATTGGTGCCGCCGAACCCGAAGGCGCTGACCCCGGCGCAGCGCACCCCGCTGCTCGGCGCCGGCCATTCGCGAAGTTGGGTGTTGACCCGGAATGGGATGTCGTCCCAGTCCACGCTTTCGCTGGGGTGCTCGAAGTGCAGACTGGGCGCCAGCACCTTTTCGTGCAGGCTGAGCACCGCCTTGAACAGGCCTGCCGCCCCTGCTGCGCCCTTCAGGTGTCCGATATTGGACTTGACCGAGCCCAGCGCGATCGACCCGTTCGCCGCGCCGGCCTTGCGGAACACGTCGGTCAAGCTCCCAAGTTCCGTCGCGTCGCCGACCCGGGTGGACGTACCGTGCGCCTCGATGTAGGTGGCTTGCGCTGGATCGACGGCAGCGACCTGCCACGCGCGCTCGACTGCCAGCCGCTGCCCGATTGGGTTGGGAGCCGTGATGCCCTTGCCCCGGCCGTCGCTGGCGCCGGCGACGCCGAGCAACACCGCATAGATGCGGTCACCATCGCGCTCGGCGTCGGACAGACGTTTGAGGACGAACAGCGCAGCGCCCTCACCCATCACGAAACCGTCGGCGCCGGAGTCGAATGGGCGGGTACCGGTCGCCGACAACGCGCCGATCTTGCAGAACTTGACGAACACTGCCGCATCCATGTTGCGGTCGACACCACCGCTGATTGCGACGTCGAAGTCACCGACCTGCAAACCACGCACGGCCGCGGACATGGCCGCCAGCCCCGATGCGCAGGCCGCGTCGGCGGTGAAGTTCGGGCCGCGGAAGTTGAACAGGTTCGCCACCCGACCCGCGGCCACGTTCGCCAGCTCGCCAGGCATGGTGTCCTCGGTGATTTCCCCGAAGCTGCGCAGGAACGCCGTGCGGGTCTCGGCCAGCACGGCATCGCGCACCTCCGGCGGCAGCGCCGCGAACGACGGTGCGGCACAGAGGTCCTGGGCGAACTTGGGAAACTGGATCCGCAGGTGGGTGGAGTGCTGCTTGTCGCCGCCGATGGCGTTGCCGAAGATGACGGCGACTCGTTCCGGGTCCACCGTCCAGTCCGGCCAGCCGGCATCGAGCAGGGCTGAGCGGGTCGCCGCCACGGCCCACTTCTGGCCGTCATCCATCTGGCTGCTGACCGCCGGCGGGATCGGCAGCCGCCACACCAGCGGCTCCCACGAGAAATCGCGGACCCACCCGCCAATGCGGGAGTACGTCTTGTCCGGTGCGTGCGGGTCGGGGTCGTAGTAAAGCTCCGGGTCCCACCGCTCGCGCGGCACGTCACTAATGCTGTATCGGCCAGTCTTGATATTGGCCCAGAAGGTGGCGGCGTCGGGCGCGTCGGGCATGATCGCGCCGACGCCCACCACTGCGATCGGCTCTTGCATCGTGGTCGTCATGACGATCCGGCCTCCCGTCGGTAAAGCGCATCGGCGACCCGGTCCATGTCGGCGAGCAGGCCGGCCTGCGCGGCCCGCACCCGATCAAGCGGCAGGGCGGCGGCAAGGTCTGCCCCGGAGCCTGCGCCGACCACCCACCGCAAGCCCTCCTCGGCGACCTTCAGCGCCGCCTCCCGGGCGAAAACGCGGCTGACCGCGGCGAGCGCGGCCGCGTCGAAGCGGGCGTCTGACTTCTCCGGCAACGCACCGGCGGCGGCCGCTGCGGCGCGGCGGGCCAGTGCCGCCGCGCACTCCGCGTAGCTGATCAGCTCACCCAGCCGCAGCAGAATGTGCTGGCTGCGGGTCAGCCGGCCAACCCGGCACGCCTCCAGCACCGCGGCCAGGCATTCCAGCGCCAGCGCCGCCGTCGGCCCCCCACGTTCGTCGGATACGCCGTCAAGACCGCGCGCCGCCTCGCGGTAGTAAGCGCCGGACGTCTTGAGGTGCTGCTGCCAACGGCCGCGCGCGATCGTCATCTCCATGATCTCCGAGGTTCCCTCGTAGATCGTGGTGATCCGGACGTCGCGCTTGATCTTTTCCACCAGGTACGGACGGGTGTAGCCGTAGCCGCCATGCGCCTGGATCGCGGCGTCCGCGGCCGCGTTGCCGACCTCGGTAGCCAGGTACTTCGCGATCGCGCCTTCGGTGTTGAGCGCGCCACCGGCGCCTTCGCCGTCGTCGATTCGGGTGGCGGTCTCCTCTATGAACGCGCGCGCCGCCTCCAGCCGCACCGCATGCGGCACGATCAGCTTGTGCGTGAAGCCTTGCTTGGTCGACAGCGGCGCCCCGCCCTGCACCCGGTTTGCGGAGTAGGCGATCGCCCGCTCCAGTCCCGACCAGCCGCCGCCAAGGCCGAACGCGGCGACCATCACCCGGGTGTAGCCGAAGACCTCTTGGGCCTGGGTGAGCCCGCGGCCCTCCTCCCGGCCCACCAGGTTTTCCGCCGGTACCGTCACGTCATCGAGGAACAGCGCGGCGGTGTCGGACAGCCGGATACCGTGCTTGTCTTCCGGGGGTGCGGTCGAGAAGCCGGGGGTGCCTTTCTCCACGACAAACCAGGAGGGGCCGCCCGGCGCCAGTGCGAGGACCGAGTAGAAGTCCGCGATCGAGCCGTTGCTGATCCATTGCTTACGCCCGTTGAGCCGGTAGGCGGTCACCTGACCGTCGGTCTCTACCGGTGTGGCCGTCGTCGCCAGCGCGGCCAGGTCGCTTCCCGCGTCAGGCTCGGTGGCGGCATAAGCGAACAGCACGCCCTGTTCGGCGATGCATCCAAGCCACTCCTTGCGCTGCTCGGGGGTCGCGCCGACCAGGATCGGGTCGCTGCCGAGGAACGTGGCCAGCACCGAGGTTGCGATTCCGATGTCAAAGTGGGCGAGCCGTTCGCACACCCGGTAGGAGTCGAACGCCCCGCCGCCGAATCCGCCGTACTCCTCCGGGATGAAGACGAGCTGCACGCCGAGATCTTCACCGCACATCGCGCGGACGGTTTCCTCCGGGCAGACATCGTCGTGGTCGAGGTCCAACCGGCGGTCATCCGGCAGCGCGTCGGCGACGAAATCGTCCAATGACGTCAGCATCATCTCGAGGCTGTCTCGGTCCAGGCCGACGTTGGTGGTCATCGAAGATGTCCTCCCTGGGAAGTCCGTGAACTTCCTCCACTGATGTTGCCCTTACTGATCCTCGGACGCGCAGCTGTAGCGGGCCAGAGCCGAAAGTCCTGCTGCCAAGGGACAAGGTCATCGGTTTTCGCCCTCGCGGCCTAAAATGAGCGCGCCACAATCACCGGCCCATGGACGGCTTGAACGACTGCGTTGGTCAGCGAACCCAACAGGTTGGTCGCCGAACCCAACAGCAGGCCGGTGAAACCACCCCCCCGCGACTGCCGAGGACGACAAGTGAGCGGATTCCGATGATTCGACGAGTGCGCGTGCCCTTGTCAGCAGTTTGACCCGAGACGGTACGTCAACCCACCGTGGGCTCGGTGGAGGCGCGTTGAATTACTTCCGTGATGCCGGTCGTTGAGCGTAGCAGGCACGTTTGCGTCCGATCGGCGCTGCAGCCTCGGGGATCCTGCGGCTCAGGTGCGGTGCGCGGACGACCTGCATACCGACGGAGGCCAGCAGCGGGGGGATCTCCCGCACGAAGATGCGGTCGTATTCGGCGATGTCAGGGGGCAGCTCGGCGTGCGGCACCAAATAAGGGGTTTTCTTTTGCTCCACGTCCTTGTCACCAGATGTCCACCCGGCCTTGATGCGTTCGCGGACCCACCGGTCGTGCTCCATCACCGCAAGCTTCCCGACCTCTTCGTCTGTGAACGTGAGATCCGCTGCGGCCCAGTCTCGCAACGGTGTGATTTCACAGCCGATGGCGCGAAGCTTGACCGCGATATCGCGCGCCTGCGCGCGGCTGGATTCTTTGCGTGATTCGTCGAGCTGTGACCACGATGGCGCGGGTTGGCCTTTGTCTCGTTGTTCGGCGCACCAGCGGCGGTGGATGGCTTGCGCGATGGTCTCGAATGACCCACCCTGGATCAGTTCGACCGTGCAGGTTCGTTCGAGCGTTGGGAACACGTCGAAGTTCAGCCCGCTTCTCACATCATCAAGGAGCCGGGCCATCCCATACGTCCGTGATAGTGCGACCACGAGGGGAACGTCAGCATCTAGCTCGTGGCGCAATTTCAGTGCCGTGTCGAGTCCCTGCTCGTCGCAGTATGCGGTCACAAACGCTCGGCTCGGTCGCGGAGCCGCCGCGGCGGCGTGATAGGCCTCGATCTTGTAGAGATTACGGGCCGATTCCGGCAGGCTGATGAATCGACATACCGGTTCCAGCGCGGGATATCGTTCCAGCAGCGCGTCGATGCGCTCCTCGGCCCGGTCGTCGACGACGGTGACCACTAGCGGCACAGTATGGTCGCGGCGGCGCTCATACCAGTCGCGGGCGGCGTGATACACCACCCAGGCTCCCAGCACACCGAGGTCGGCGACGACGATGTGCGGCTGGGCGCAACGATCGTCGATGGGGAACTCGTCAAGCATCAGTCGGGCGCTGATTTCGTCAGTGTTGAAGAAATCCAGCGACGAGGCCGAATCCGTGCGCTCAGTCTCCTGGACCCGCAACAGTGCGCACACCTCGGGGTCGCCGATCCGGGCCAAACAACCCAACGGGCCGCGCGCACCGCGACCACGGCTGACGGCCAGCCGCCGTGCGATGGCGATGATTTCGGCGTTGACGGCATCATCTGGGGTGACGGCAAGCAGTCGGGCCGCCCGCTCGACTCCGGCCGCCACCAGTGTTCGCCGCAGCTGAGCGTCACCGACAATGACTGGGACCCCCAAGCGGCGGCACAGTTCGATGCCGGGGTTCGTGGCGTCTGACTCGATCCCCACCACCCGCGCGCCGGTCTCTCGGAGGTGGCGCAAAAACGCACTGCCGACATAGCCCAGCCCGCACACCACCACGTGACCGCGCATCAGCGGGATCCGCATCTGTTGCACGCGGTCACGAAACAGCGCAGCCAGGGCGGCGACTCCGGCGTAGCCGGCCACGACGGGAGCAAGGAAGCGCGCGATATCCAGCGCGACCGGCAGCTTCGTGTCGGGTGACGCACTCAGAAGGAAGGTCTTGACGGTCCAGTAGACGGCGTCAGTCCAATTCGACGGCTTTTGCTCGTCGTGCCACATTCTTCCGTAGCCATAGCAACTCAAACCAAAAACCGCGAGGGCGGCCACCGCGAGCACATACCAGCGGTACCCGGCCAGCACGTGCACCACTGACCGCCCAAATGACCGCAGGAAAGCCATCAGCCTTCCCGACTCTTTGTCGCTCATTGCCGCTCCACGCCTTGTTCAGACTTGCTCCTCTCGATTCGAGCAACGAAACAGCCTGAGAACCAGGGGCGAAAGACCCGGGTCAAGCGCCATTTGGTCATTTCGCTGAAAGCGATTCGGTCCTCGGCGAGATCATTGATCCGCACGAGGCGAGGTTCCCAACCGTCCCCTTGTCCCGGACGCGAAACGGTGGGTTCGCCCACGCCGCTCACCCGCCAGGCGCCCTCGCCGAGCCACTCCAGATGCCGATCGTGATGTTGCTCGACCGTGCGCCGGTGGGCTCGAGGCTCATGCCGGCGTTGGCGCTTGGTGACCAGCTTCGGCTCGAACGACCTCACCGGTCGCGGTGAGAATTGTCTTGGCGCGCTTACTAGTTCGGGCGTTGCTGTCGGCGCTGCCGCCGCGCTGGTGACCCGGATAGCCCAGGTGGTCGTCTAGCTCGTCCTCCGGCGCCGACTCAACCAGTCGCTTGGTCAGCTGTCCCAGCAGCCCGTCCTTCACGGTCAGCTTCAAGCCCTCGGCGCGGGCGGTCGCCGTGTTGATGCTAGTCATCGTCCTCTGAGCTCTCGTAGCTGCGACATCGAGCCTGGATCGGTCGAGGATTACTGTCCGGCGCACCGGATCTCCGACAGTTCGTCAATGGTCTGGGCCAGCACGCAACAGCCGCCACAGCGACAGAGTACGCAAGACCTCAGCCGCGTCGTCGTCCCACCACCTCAAGGCCGACGATCGCGTCAACTGCCTTGCCAACCGGCAGCCGCGTGACGTAGAAGAAACGAATGGCGCTATTTGTCAGTCACTCCAGCCAGGACAGGCCGGCGATCGGCATTCTCGTGAATGCTTTGCGGAGTGCCCACCAACAGGTGTGGCTGGACGAGGATTTGGGCGGGGGCGAGGCGTGGTGGCGCACCATCCTCGAGGAGATTCGTAGCTGCGAGGTGTTTATCTTTGCGCTGTCGAACAATTCGATTGCATCCAAACCCTGCCAGGCCGAGCTGCGCTACGCCGAGGCTCTTCACCGGCCGATCCTTCCCGTTCAGATCGGCCCGGTCGATAGCTTGCGGGTCACTCCGCTGGGGGCAACGCAGATCATCGACTACCGCGACCCCACCGTGGACACCGGCATTCAGTTGATCGAAGGGGTGCACGAATCGCGGGCAAAGCTTCCGCCGCTGCCGTCACCGCTGCCCGACGAGCCGCCAGTGCCGTTCGCTTATCTGATTCGGTTGGGCCGTACCCTGGCGGACCCGGAACTCAGCCCCCACCAGCAGGCCGAGTTAGTGGCGCGGCTGAAAGCAGGACTCGAGGAGGACGTTAACGATCCGGCTGCCCGCGGCGACATCGTCCGGCTGCTGTCCATGCTGCGTGACCGTCCAGACGTCACGTACCGCACCCGAACGGACATCGACGCCATGCTGAAGTCGATCGACCCGAAGCTCTCGGAGCCCACCGCCGAACCTGTCACCCCGCCCGTCGCGCCGGCGGGTTCCGAGTCGGTCGCGGCCACGCCGGCGGGTCCCGAAGTCGCGCCTGCCTACAGCGCTGAGGTTGGCAGGGGTCCCCGGCCGCGCACCAGATGGCTCATCGCCGGCGCTGGGGGCTTAGCGGTTCTGGTCGCGATCGTCGTCGCGGCGGCGGTGTTCCACCCGTGGCGGCACCCTGCCCTGCCGCCGGACGAAAACCTGGATTCCATCCTGCTCAGCGACGCAGAAATCAACACCATCATGGGCACCTCCGAGATGAAAACAACGCCAGATAACCATGACAACAAGGTCAAGCCGGTGAGCAGCCAGGTTGAAGTGTCGCCGCCCTGGTGCTTGGGCGTGCTCTATCCCGGCGCGGATCTGACGTATGAAAGCACCGGAGAAAGGCACCTGAACTGGAAGGCGTTGGAGGATTCGGGTGGTTGGGTGCGGGCCGGAGAGGGCAATCATCACTTTGTCGACCAAGCGGTGTCGGCTTTTGCGACGACCGAGCGAGCCTTGCAGTTTTTGAATCTTTCAGAGAACGCTTGGAAGGCCTGCGAGGGGAAAACCGTGACCGCGACCTACCATAGCGATGCCCGCACGTACACGTGGACCATTGGAAACCTTACCGGGGACGCTCCGAAGATTACTCAGTCGTACACCCAGCAGGGCGGTGGCTATATGTGCCAGCGCGTGTTGAGAGAGGTGTCCAATTTTGTCATCGACGTCAAGGCCTGCGGGGACCACATCGCCGATGAGGCCAGCCAGATTGCCGACAAGGCGGGCGTCAAGGTGCCGAAGCCCCCTGGGCCGAAATTCTGAAGTTATGCGGCCGTCGTCTCCCACGGTGAGGCATGCAGTGGCCAGGCCCGGTTGTTGTCAGCACAACGGAAGGCCCTTCGCTCGCAGGGCGTCGAACTTCGCCATCGCTTGGTAGGCCATCATGGTCAGGATCTCCGGGGGTTCGCGGTTGCTGGTGATGAACGTTGGTGCTTGGCGGTGGCGTTCGACGGTGTGCCCCCAGACGCGCTGGCGTCTGTCTCAGAACGCGGTTCGCATTCAGTGCGTGGTGATGCCGCGGGCGTTATTGCGCTGATTGTCTTTGCCCTCGGGCGTGATTCGCCGAAGCGGCTCACCCGTAATTGTTCCCGGGTAAGCTATTTCCGATTTACCATACCGTCGCGCAGTGTTTGCCGGGTCACGGCTTTACCCGCCGATCGGGCCGCCAAGTATCCCGACCGAAGACATGCCGCGTCGAGCCCGGACCGAGACGGCACCTCATTTGGTTGGCCCGGTGTCCGGTGCCTGCTCGTTTGCGTGAGTTTGCTTTGGGCGGCGTTGATGAACGCGTGCGTACACTCGGTCGGGGGGTAGCGCGAAAGGACATGGATGACCACCGTTGATGATCAGGGCCTGGTCTTTGCCGGGGTGGCACGGCTGGCGCAGTTGGTGCGCGATCGTCAGGTTTCGCCGCGAGAGCTGGTGGATCTCCACCTGCAGCGGATCGCCCACCTGGACCCGGTGTTGAACGCGTTCCGCGTCGTGCTGGCCGAGCAGGCGATGGCAGAAGCAGCGCAGGTCGAACGCAGGCTGGCCGCCGGGGAGGTGCTGCCGCTGGCGGGCGTGCCGATCGCAATCAAAGACGACACCGATGTGGCGGGGGTTTCGTCGATGTGCGGCACCGGGATCGATACGGGCCCGGTGAGCAGCGACAGCGCTGCGGTGCGGCGCCTCCGGGAGGCCGGGGCGGTGATCATCGGCAAGACGCATCTGCCCGAGTTCGGTGCCGTCCCGATGTGCGAGTCGCCGACCTGGGGCGTGACACGCAATCCGTGGCATCCGGACCGGACAACCGGGGGTTCCAGCGGTGGTTCGGCGGCTGCGGTGGCAGCCGGCATGGTGCCCGGGGCGCTGGGCACCGATGGGGGCGGGTCGGTTCGCATCCCGGCCGCGTGCTGCGGGCTGGTGGGCCTGAAGGGCCAGCGCGGGTGGATCAGCACCAAGCAATCACCCGAGCGGGCCTACCGGTTCCACGGGTTGCATCACATCGGAACGCTGGCCCGCAGCGTCGCCGACGCGGCGCTGCTGCACGACGCGATGGCCGGCACAGAGCCCGACGACGAGATCTCCTCAGAATCGCCGGCGCCGCTGTTGATGGACGCGGTATCGCGCGCGCCGCGTCCTCTGCGGATCGCCATGTCGTTCAAGCCGGTGGTTCCCTTGCCGGTCAGTGAGGAGGTGCGGCGCCCGGTGTTAGAGACCGCCGAGTTGCTGCGTTCGCTCGGCCACGAGGTCGTTGAGCGTGATCCGCTCTATCCGCCGGCTGCGATCCTCTCGGTGTTCGCGCTGATGATGCACGGTCTGGCCGATGAAATCGAGCGGCTGCCCACGCCTGAGCTGCTGGAGCGTCGGATTCAGGCCGAGGCACGTACCGCCCGGCTGATCCCCGACTGGCTGGCTCACCGCGCGCTGGCCGCCCGCGACCGGCTGAGCGAGCGCGGGCTGGCGCCCATAGCCGATTGCGACGTGCTGATGACGCCGGTGCTGGGTAAGCCGCCGGTGCCTGTCGGACACCTTGAGGGGCTGGGCCCAACCCGCGCCATGGCGCGGATATTGGCGTTTATGCCGTTCACCCCGGCGCAGAACTACATCGGGCAACCGGCCATGTCGATTCCGACCGGAGTCTCGGCCGACGGCCTGCCCGAGGCGGTCCATCTGGTTGGGCGACCCCACGATGGGTCCACACTCGTTTCGCTTGCGGCGCAACTGGAATCGGTGCGCCCGTGGACCCACCACCGGCCACCGGCCGCGCGGTATCGCGCACCGGCTTAGGTTGACCCGTAATGGGTCGTACGCCAGCCGACGGCTGCTACCGGGATAGTCACCTGAACGGAAAACCCCATGGCACACGCTGTGGGAACCGGAGCAAGCGGCTGGGGCAACCCGGGCGTTGATGCCAGCTTCGGGCAGCGCCGGGTGAGTGGCAGGCGCGGCGCGAAGTATACCGATTGACCGACCATATTGCTCGTCCGTCCGGTCTGCGAAAGTCCCCTTATACCATAGCAATTAATCTCTTAGATACCCCATAGCGTATTGACAACGCTGGAGCCGACGGCAAGCGCTAGGCTGAGATCGTCGCCGTCGACTCTGTGGCGATTCGTTTCATCGAAAGGTTCTCATTTAATGGTCAAGTTATGGGCCAGCCTGGCTGCTGCGGCTGGTGGTCTTGCAGTATCACTCACCGCTGGGGCCGGGATCGCGTCCGCAGATCCCGATCTGGATAGGGTAATCAACTCCACCTGCAGTTATGACCAGGTGAATGCGGCGCTCAACGCTCAATATCCGGAAGCTGCCGCGGAATTCAGCTCATCACCGATGGCGCAGGGCTTTTTGCATCAGTTCATCGACGGGTCACCGGACCAACGCGTGCGGATGGCCGGCGAGATCCAGGCCATGCCGGCGGCTCAGCCGTACCTCCAAACGATGATGCAGGTCGCTAAAATCTGCAACAAGTACTGAGCGGATTGGGAACGAGCCTCATTCGGGCTCGCCCATCCAAACGTCAGGCGGCCCAGTATTCGGTATTCCTGCGGAGCTGTCGAGCACAACGATCGGGATCCGGCGGCGGCTCAGGCTGATTCAAAGCGGTGCTCATCGTGTGCGTTTCCACTTAGTTCATCGGTGTCGAACCTGGCGGGTGCCAGAACCGCATAAGTCGCATGCGGTTGCGTTCGGCGTCGTTTCTGTGGTTTACGCTTTGAGCACCGTTCTACGCCAAGCGATTTCGTGGGTCTGACCTGCTGTCGTCGTTTGGCATTGATGAGATTTTGAGCGTGCTTCTCAACCGTGAATTTCTCGGGTGTGATTCTGGCGTCGGCGTTTTCGACCATCGTGGTGACGCTTGAGACGCACCGCGATTTCGTTTGGGCCGAGGATGAGGTCAGCATGGTCCCATCACTGACGGGTGGTCCCATTGACCGTGGCTACACCCTCGTCAAACCGGTCCCAGCACGGCGCGGCCGACAACGATATTGGGTTTGCTCAGTTGCACGACATTGTGTTTGCTCAGTTGCTGGGTGCCGCGTACCGTTGCCGATAGACGGTCGGTATCCAAGCGCTCGACCTGAATCGGGGGAAGGTGTCCACAATGGTGAGACTGTCATCGACCAGATTGGCTGCCGCGGTCGGCGGCCTGGCATTGTTTTTGACCGCTGGAGTTGGAGTCGCATCCGCAGACCCTGACATCACTCCAGCCGTCAACAGCACATGCAGTTACTCGCAGGTGGTGGCGGCACTGAATGCGCAATACCCGGATGCTGCGGCGCAATTCAACGCATCCCCGGAGTCGCAGGCCTGGTTGCACGATCTCATCGATTCGCCGCGGCCTCAGCGCCGGCAGATGCTCCTGGACATGGCGACCAAACCTGAGGCTGCACCGTTCCACGACATTGTCGTGCCCCTCGCTAACACCTGCCACAATTACAGCTAACACCTGCCGTAAGTACCCTGCCGTAAAGGCTGAGTGGGTCGGGCACGAGCTCACGTATCCGTTGCGGGCTCGATGTTTTGATTGAGGGCGAAGCGGTTGTCCGGGTCGAGGCGAGCCTTCAGCTTGGCGAGGCGCCGGTAGTTGACTTCACCGAAGCTGGCCCGGATCCGTTCCTGCCCTTCATCGCCGACGAAGTTGAGATACGCGCCTGCCGGACCGAGGGGACGCAGAGATTCGTACGCTTCATTGGTCCATGACTTGCATCGTTCGGTGTCAGCAGGGTCGGCCCAGGTGGTGATCAGATGGACGATGTAGGGATGGTTGCGGGCCGAAAAAGCTGTCGCCTGCGGCGGAACACGGCTCGGAAAACCGCCGAGCCGGATCAGGTGCAGGTGTGTTTGCGGCGCGGGGCGGGTTCGCCCGAGCAGCGCGATGCGCCGGATGGCCTCGTCGGATAAGTCCGTCAGAAATATCGATTTCCAATAGTTCAGCCGGCCGAACGGGGCCGTGCGGTCGAGGACCTGTTGCCAGGCGGGATAATCGATTTCGCGCTGCAGCGACAACACCGGTTCGGTGGTCAGCCCGCGGCCCTGCAGCAGCGCACCGACGGCGGCCTGACCGACCTCTCCGGATCCCGTCGAGCAGCCCAGGATCGTGGCCAGGCGGCGTCCTGAGCTCTCGTCGGTGCCGAAGTCGACGAGGGACGCGAGCTGGTCATCGGCGCTGTCCATCTGGGCGCGGAAGTGTTCGAGCACGGCCTCGGCGTCGGTGTCGTCGTAGGCTCGCACGCCCCCGATGACGTGATCGACCGGATGCAGGTCGAGCACGAAGTGTGCCACCACCCCAAAATTGCCACCGCCACCGCGCAGTCCCCACAGGACCTCCGGATTCTGCGACTCGCTGACGTACAGCACCTCCCCGCCGGGTAGCACCAGATTCGCGGCGGTCAAGTTGTCGCAGGTCAATCCGTATGTCCGGGACAACCAGCCGACGCCGCCGCCGAGCGTGAAACCGCCCACGCCCGTCGATGACACCACCCCGCCCGGGCAGGCCAGACCGTGGCGGGCGGTGACCAAGTCGATGTCGCGCCAGGTTGCGCCGGGCTCGATGACCGCGATTCGGTGCCCTGCGTCAACGACTACGCGGCGCATGAGAGAGAGGTCGATGAGGATACCGCCATCGGTGCAGGAGTGCCCGGCGACGCTGTGCCCGCTGCACCGCACCGCGATCTCGGCTCCGGAGCCGACGGCGTAGCGGACGGCGGCGACAATGTCGGCGCGGGAGCGGCAGCGCAGCACAACGGCCGGCCGCTTGTCGATCAGGCCGTTGAAGACCTGCCGCGCCGAGTCGTAGTCGGCGCTGTCGGGATGGACCACGTCGCCGGTGAAGCCGGGCACCGCGATCGTTCGTGTCATCGCCGTATCCGCGCCTGGCGAGCGGCGGCCTGTTTCGGCAGGTAGTTGTTTTCCAGGTACCAGTCGTAGGCGCTCTGGGCGGCCGTGCGAAACGGCGTACAGGGCACGCCCAACTCGGTGCGGGCCTTGCCGCCGTCGGCGTAAATACCGATAGACGACAGCCGCATCTGCGTTCCTCCGATGGGCAGGCGAGGGCCGACCACAAAACGGGCCGCGCCCACGGCGGCCGCCGCCACCGGTATGGTCCACCGCGGCAGAACGACCCGCGGCCCGGGCTGGCCGGCTATGTCGCAGACGGTTGTGAACGCGTCACGGAAGCTGAGGTTCTCACCGGCCAGGATGTAGCGCTCACCGACGCGTCCCCGCTCGGCGGCGGCGATGTGACCCTGCACCACGTCACCGACCGCGACGAAGTTGGTGCCGCCGGGTGCGGCCACCCGCAGCCGTCCGCGTGCGGCCTGGACGAACATTGCACTTTCAATGCGGTTGACGTCGCCAGGCCCAATGACGACCGATGGATTGACGGCCACGGCCGCGAGGCCCGCGTCGACCGAGCGGCGCAGCTCGCATTCGGCGAGGTGCTTGCTGTATCCGTACGGGAACCTGCGCGGCGGCAGGTCAAAGTGGTCGGCCTCGGTGAGCGTTTGCCCGGGTGCCGGTAGGCCCATCGCGGCTAGCGAGCTGGTGAGGACAAACCGTTCCACACCGGCACGCAGGGCGGCGGCCAACATGTTGCGTGTCCCCTCAACGTTGGTGCGGTAGAGGCGCTTTCGCCCGCGGTGACGCCAGTAGTCGGAGATCGCGGCGGTGTGAAACACCCAGGTGCAGCCAGCCATCGCGGTGGTAAGGGTGTCGACACCGTCCAGCACGTCGCCGACACACGTCTCGCAGGCCAGGCCATCCAGTCCCACCAGCGACGAGGTTGATCGCCGCAGCACACGGACACCGATCCCTCGTTCGATCAGAGCGGCCACCAGGTTCGACCCGACGAACCCGGTTCCTCCGGTGACGAATGCCAGCATGGGATTAGAAGCGGTAGGTGGTGCAGCCGACCTGGACACCTGAGCCGACTGTCACTATCAGCGCGACGTCGCCCGGGCGAGCCAGCCCCTGCCGCCGGGCTTGCTCGAGCGCGTACGGCAGGGACGAGGTGAACGGGTCGCTGTCCAGTTCGTCATCGGAGCCGAGGTCGACGAATCGTGATCTCGGGATGCCGATCTCGGCGGCCATTTCGTCAAGCGCCTCCGGGGACAGATACGGCGGCAACACGACCGCGATGTCGCCGGGGTCCAGTCCCTCCAGCGCCAAGAGCTCCTTGGCGGCGGAGGGGATACAGCTGAGGTAAATGCCGGCGAGGTTGGGGTCACGGTCGATCTGTAGCCGGGCCCGCCCGCCCCGTTGCTGGGTGTAGGTGGCGAGCGCCCCGCCGTACTCCGGGTGGTGCTGGAAGACGAATCGGCCGAAGCCTTCCGTACCGTCGCTTCGGCTGAGCAGTATGGCCGAGCCGGTCTGGCTGATGCCGTTCAACGGATAGCCGCTTTCGGGGGTGTTGTTTTCTATCTCCGAGGCCACGACCATCGCATGTTCGGCCTTTCCCGCCCCGATCATTCCGGCGGCGACGTGGCAGGCGTTGAGGAAGCCGACCGCGCCGTTGAGGACGTCGAAGGCCAGGGTCTTGGGCCCGTCCGGGGACTGCACGTCGCCGTTGATGTCCAATTCGCCGGCGACGAGCGCGGCGATTGCGGGTTCACTGAGAAAGTCGTCGCGGTAGATGCCGGCGTGGATGATCAGACCGAGTGCTGCCCGATCAAGGCTACTGCGCTCAAGGCACGCCGTTGCGGCTTGAACCGCGAGCTGTATCGAGCTCGGACGCGCCGATTGCCCAGCGGGGGCGATGCCTACGCCGTCGATGCGCACGCGGGGCATCGCCGGCACCTCTGTGCGGTAGCTGCCGGTTGGAATGCCGGGGCTGTGCTGGCCGCCGGTGCCGCGGCGCATCCGGTCGGGTAGGTCGTCGAAGGTATACAGCGCGGCGCCGACGGTCTGTCCCGAGCCGGTGATGCTGAAGACCACGTTGTCTCCAGAATTGATCCGGTTGCTGAGGATGTGGTCGCTCAGTGCGACGAAGTGTGCCGTGGTGGCGGTGTTCCCCCGCTCCGCCAGGTTGTAGATGGTGTTACCCCGGTGGGCTGCGCCTGGTCCGAACATCCGGTTGATGGCGGCGACTGCGTCGTTGAGCGACGACTCCGACGTCTGGTGCATCACGAGGTGGTCAAGTGTCTCCGGCCGCCACCCGTGCCGCTGCATTACGGCAGCGACGTAGGGCACCGCATGCTTGACCGCGATTGCGGTCTGCGTGACGGAGTCGGTGAGCATGATGGCGCCGCCGTGCGGGCCCTCGGTCGCCTTGGCGATGCACAGCTTGCTGTACCGGCTCAGGGTCGCCATATCGATGTCGTGGAAACCGACCCGGTTGTTGGGACCGCGCTCCAGCATCACCGCCGCGCCGGCGTCACCGAGGGTCAGGCAGGCAAGCCGCGGGTCCATCGGCCCCTCGATTTCCTTTTGCGCGGTCTCGGTGAGGTGGCTGAGGTATTCGCCGCTTACCACCAGGGCGCTCCGAACCAGTCCGGTCTGCAGAAAAGCGTCCGCCACGGTGATGCCGGTGAACATCCCGGCGCAGGCGTTGCTGATGTCGAAGGCCAGCGCGTTGACCAGGCCGCATTGATCGCGCAGCCGCGATGCGGTGCTGGGCTCGAAGGTGAACCTGTGCCCGGGTCCGTCGCAACGGGAGATGTTGCAGGCGATGACCAGGTCGACCTCCTCGCGTCGATAGCTCGACCGGGCCAGGCAGTCGGTCGCCGCCTTCCTGGCAAGGTCGATCGAGAACTCGTCCTCGCCGACCACCCGTCGGTTCTTGATGCCGGTCAGGCGTTCCAACGGTATGCGGATCTCGTTGGCGCACTCGGCCATAACCGTCTTCGTCGACACCGTCCGCGCCGGGAGGTACACGCCGATGCTTTCGATCACCGTGTTTCGCTTGTCCTCGGGTGTGGCTTGCACCGGTTTCTCGGGGGCGGGCGCGGTGACGACCGCCTCGGCGGGGCTTTCGCGGTGATCGGTTCCCTCGCCGGCGATCGAACCGTATTCGGCGGCGAGCTCCGCGATCGTGCCGTAGACGAACATCGACTCCGGCCGCAGCGGCACGCCTGCCGCGTTCGCCCGCACCGCGACCTCCAGGCTCTGGGTCGAGGCGCCACCGAGAGCGAAGAAGTCGTCGTTGACACCGACCCGTTCCAGACCCAGTACCGCACACCAGATCTCGGCCAGAACCTGTTCGGTGTGCGTGCGCGGAGCGACGAATGCCGGCTCCTGCGGCCCCGACGCGCTGTCGGCCGCCATCAGGGCCTTGCGGTCCACCTTTCCGCTCGACGTCAGCGGCAGCGCGTCCGTCACCTCGAAGACGGCCGGCACCATGGCGGCGGGAAGCAGCTCAAGCAGGAACCGGCGCAACTCCGCTGTCGACGGCGCGGCGTCGCCGGCCGGCACAACATGCGCGACAAGCATGAGGTTTCCGCGGCTGTCGGTTCTGATCACCACCGCGTTCTCGGCCACCGCGGGGTGTTTCGCCAGCGCGGCCTCTATCTCGCCCGGCTCGATCCGGAAGCCGTGGATCTTGACCTGGAAGTCGATGCGTCCCAGGTAGTCGATGTTGCCGTCGGGCAGATACCTGGTCAGGTCGCCGGTGCGGTAGAGGCGCTGGCCGGGTTCCGCCGGATCGCCGCCGAAGGGATCGGCGACGAAGATGGCGGCCGTCAGGTCCGGCCGGTTCAGATAGCCGCGCCCGAGTCCCACGCCGCCGATGAACAGCTCGCCGGGCACACCCACCGGCACCGGTTGCAGATGTGCGTCCAGGATGTGCGCGCGGATGTTCGCGATCGGTCGCCCGATCGGCACCAGCGTGCCGGATTCGCCACGCTGGCAATGGAAGTGGGTAACATCGATCGCGGCCTCGGTGGGCCCGTAGAGGTTGTACGGCTCGGCGTCCAGCGTGGCCAGGAAGTGGTCACGGAGGTCGTACGGCAGCGCCTCGCCGCTGCAGAACACCTGGCGCAGTGCGGTGCACGCGGCCACCCCGGGCTCGGCGAGGAAGCGGCGCATCATCGACGGCACGAAATGCATTGTGGTGACTCCCTGTTCGACGATGGTCCGAACCAGGTATGCGGCATCCTTGTGACCCTCGGGTTTGGCGATGACCACCCGGGCGCCGACGATCAGGGGCCAGAAGAGCTCCCAGACGGATGGGTCGAAGCTCACCGGCGTCTTGTGCAGCACCCGGTCGTCGGCGGTCAGCCGGTAGGCGTCTTGCATCCACAGCAGCCGGTTGCGGATCCCGGCGTGGGTGTTGAGCGTTCCCTTCGGCTTGCCCGTGGAGCCGGACGTGTGGATGACGTAGGCGAGGTTTGCCGATGTCGTCTCGGAGACGGGGGCGGCGTCCTGGCCCGATGGCGCCGACGGCACGTCCAGGCAGAGTCGGTGACCGGTGAAGCCGGGCGGCAGGTGCGCCAGATTGTTCTGGTGGGTGACGCAGACCGGCGCGTCCGGTACGTCGTCCAGCATCGCGGCCATGCGCTGCGGAGGCTGCGCGGAGTCCAGCGGCATGAAGGCGCCACCAGCCTTGAGGACGCCCAGCACCGCCACCACCAGGTCCTCGGAGCGGTCCAGTAGGACGGGCACGACTATCTCGGGCCCCACGCCGAGCTGCCGCAGCCGGTGCGCGAGACCGTTGGCCCGGCGGTCGAGTTCCGCATAGGTCAACTCGCGGTCGTCATACGTCACCGCGACGGCGTCCGGGGTGCGCGCGACTGTGGCCGCGACCATCTCGTGCAGGCAGGCCGGGGCGTCATAGACGACCTCGGTTTGATTCCAGGCGTTCTGCTGACGCCGCTCCTCCTCGGTGAGCAGCGGCAGCTGCGAGACTCGCCGGCCGGGATCGGCGACGATGCCGCCGAGGAGTGTGGCGAAGTGCCCGGCCAGCCGCTCGATCGTGCTGGCGTCGAAGAGGTCGGTGTTGTACTGCAGCACACCGGACAGCTTCCCGTCGTGTTCGCCTATCTCCATCATCAGGTCGAACGGCGCGCCGCCCTGCCCGACATGGAGTGTCTCGAGCGGCAGCCCCCCGCGTTCCGGGCCGGGGTCGTCGGAGAAGCGGCGCGTCTGTTCCCAGGCGAACGAGACCTGGAACAGTGGCGTGCGGCCCGGGTCGCGCACCGGCCGAAGCCGCTCGACGAGCAGCGCGAAGGGATAGTCCTGGTGTTCGAGGGCGCCCTGCACGGTGTCCTTGATGCGGCCGAGCAGGGCCATGAACGTCGGATCGTCGTGCAGGTCGGCGCGCAGGGCCACCGGATTGGTGAGGTAGCCGACCAGACCCTCCAGCGCGACCCGGTCGCGGCACGCGAAAGGCGAGCCGACGACCAGGTTGCCCTGGCCGCTGTAGCGGTGCAGCAACGTGGCGTAGGCCGCCAGCAGTGTCATGTAGGGCGTCGCACCCACGCTCCGGCCCAGCGCAATGATCCCGGCCGTCACCGCGTCGTCGACGGTGAACCGGTGCACGGTGCCCGGGTAGGTCTGGACAGCCGGTCGCGGCCGGTCGGTGGGCAATTGGAGGACCGGCAGGTCGCCGGCCAACTGCTCACGCCAGTAGGCCCAGAGGTCCTCGCCTTCGGCGCCTGCGAGCATCCGGGCCTGCTGGTCGGCGTAGTCGACGAAGCTTTCCGCGGGCGGCGGGGGCGGGGCCGCACCGTGCTCGGCGGCGTACAGCAGGCGCAGCTCGTCGAGAATGATGTCGATGGACCAGAAGTCGACGGCGATGTGATGCAAACCCAATAGCAATACATGTTCCTCGGGTGTGCGCTCCAGCAGCGTCAGCCGCAGCACCGGGCCGGTGTACAGGTCGAAAGGACGATCGGTCTCCCGGCGGATCCACTCGTCGACGTCGGGCTCACCGGGGCCGAGGTGGTGCCGGGCGATCCGCACCGGCCATTGCGGATGAACGAGTTGGACCGGTTGCCCGTCGCGCTCGGCGTACGTGGTCCGTAGCATCGGATGCCGGTCGACGAGCGCCTGGGCCGCGCGTTCCAGCGCCGGCACGTCGAGCTCGCCGCTGATCCGCCCGGCATACGTGACGTTGTAGGCGGCGCTGGCCGGTGCAAGTTTGTGAATGAACCACATGGATCGCTGGCCGTACGACAGCGGATGCACCGAGGCCGACTCCTCCGCTTCCTCCATCAGCAGCTGGGACAGCAGCGCGCGCTTTTTCTCGGCAGACAGACCGGAGATGTCGATGGGCTTGTCAGTCATCGCTACCGTCCTTCACGGCAAGCTCGCGCTCGGCCCCTCGTTCAGCCCCTCTCTCTGCCAAGACCTTTTGGAGCAGTTCTTCCACGGCATCGTCGGAAAGCTCAGGCACCCGGGTGAGCAGGTCGATCCCGCGTGACGGCGCGCCGTCGGTTTGCTGCGGGGCCGTTTTCCCCGGGGCGGTCTGCGGCGACGCCCCGTCGGGCTGCGTCGCGGATGTGCCGGCCGCTACCGCCGGCAGATGTTCGCGAAGCCAGTCGGCGAGACTGGCCACGCTCGGCCCCTCCAGCAGCCGGGTGACCGGCACGACGACGCCCAGGTCGCGTTCAACCTGCATACGCAGCTCCACCGTGATGAGCGAGTCGACGCCGAGGGTGTTCAGCGGTGCCTGGATGTCCAGGTTCGACGGGGCCAGACCGAGTTTGCCGGCGGCGAGCTCGCACAGGTACGACTCGAGCAGCCGTTGGCGCTCCTCCGGTGTTGCGCCCTGCAGCGCGTCGTAGAGACCGCTTCCCGGCCCGGGCGCAGTCCCGCCTTGCGGCTTGTCGCCCGAGGGCGCGACGCCAAGCTCCGCGAGCAGCGGCGGCTGCAGGTCGGGCTGCCACCGCGCCCAGTCGATGTCGAGGACCACGGCCTGCGTAGCCGACCGCGCCAGCAAAGACGACAGCGCCCGGAGGCTGTCGGCCGCGGGCATGGCCTCGACGCCGTATTGGGCGAAGTAGCTTTGCAGCTCAGACCGGGTGAAGAAGCCGAGCTCAGCCCATGGCCCCCAGTTGACGCTCAACGCCGGCCGGCCTTCGGCACGTCGATGCCACGCCAACGCGTCCAGGAAGGCGTTTGCTGCCGCGTAGTTCGCCGCCCCGGGCGGGCCCAGCAAGGACGCGGCCGACGAAAACAGCACGAAGAGGTCCAGGTCCGCGTCTTTGGTCAGCGCGTGCAGGTTCCAGGCGCCCTGAACCTTGGGCGCCATGACCTTGCGGAGTTTCCGCTCGTCGAGGCATTGCAGGATGGCGTCGTCGGCGATCCCGGCCGCATGCACCACCCCACGTAGCGGTGGCATCGACTCGGCGATCGATTCGAGCATGGCCGCAACATCGTCGGCTTTGGCGACGTCGCCCTGCGCGACGATCACCTCGGTGCCGGCCGCTCGCAGCGCGTCCAGCGTCTCCTGCGCCGATGCCGAGGCGCCGCCACGTCCCATCAGGACCAGATGCCGGGCGCCGTGCTCGGCCATCCATGTGGCCACCACGAGTCCGAGCGCGCCGAGCCCGCCGGTGACGAGATAGGTGGCTTCTTCCTTGAAGGACGCGGTCTCGGCGGGTTCCGGCCCGTCGTAGCGGGTCAGCCGCTCGACATAGCGGCGGCCGCCCCGGAGTGCCACGTCACCGTCGCGGTCATCCCCCCACACCTCCCGGAACAGGGCTTCGAGTTCTTCCGAGATCTCTTCTGGGACCTCTTCCGGACCGCCGCCGGCGGACAGGTCGACACAGGTGCAGCGCAGTTCCGGGTGCTCATGGTCGATGGTGCGGGCCATCCCCCACACCGGAGCCTGGGCGATCGACACGGGTTCGGCTTCGGTTTCTGACGCGTTCTGAGGTCTTCGTCACCTGCGCCCCGCGCGTCACCAGCCACAGCCGCGGCGACGCCGACCAACCGGCCCGCGCCAGCGCCTGCACGAGATGCACCACGCTCACCGGGCCCAAAGTGGTGGCCGACTCCAGCGACTCGGGCGACGTGTCGGCCGGCGGTGCGGCCAGCAGGTCCCACAGGTGCACCACGCCGCGGCACGGTGGCCGCTCGTCGGTGAACGCGTCTTCGAGCAGCCGCCGAAAGTGTTCAGGCTGCGCCGGGTCAAGACGGTAACTGTCCGGGGTGAGGCGCTCGAAGCCTTGCTGGTCGAGGCCCGGCTCGACCAGCACACATGTCTGAGAATGCGATTCGAGGTGGTCCCGGAGGGTCTCCGTGGTGACCCCCCCGTCACTCAAGATGAGCCAGCTTCCGGCTTCGACCGGCCGGCTCGACCCGTCCCGCTCCGGCGGGATGGATGCGGGCTGCCACCGCAGCTGGTACATCCGGTCGCGCAAACCCGCCGCCTCCGTCGTGTCACCGGGGATCCGCTGCAGCAGGCCGGCGCCGTGCGGCGGGGCGATAATGCTTCCCACGTCCAACCAGGAATGGACACGCTGCCACGGGTAGGTCGGTGCGGCTACGTAGTGGCTGCCCGAGGGGTACAGCTGCTCCCAGGTGACTGGCTGACCAAGGGTGTAGAGGGTGCCGAGCGACGCCAGCGCGGTCGCCCGTCCCCCGTCGTCACGCCGCATGGATGGCAGCGAGGTGCAGCTCCGCCGCAGGTCATGGGCGTCCTCGCGGATAGAGGTCAGCAGGACGGGGTGCGGGCTGATCTCGACAACTGCGTCATGACCGCTGTCCAGCAGCCTCCGCAGTGCAGGCGAGAAGTGCACCGGCGAGCGCAGGTTCTCCGCCCAATAGTCGGCGTCGGGCAAGCGGTCGGTCAGCAGGTCGCCGGTCACCGTGGAGTAGATGGGTATCGCCGGTGCGGTCGGCCGCAGTCCGGCGAGGCCGGCGCGCAGAGCGGGAACCAACGGGTCCATCTGCGGGCTGTGGGCGGCCACATCGACGTCGACCCACCGGCAGAACCGGTCGCGCTGCTGCAGCACCGCCATCAGCTCCGCCAAAACCGTTTGATCCCCGGACAACACCGTCGATCGGTGGCTGTTGCTGGCGGCGATCGCGACCTGGCTCTCCCGGCCGGCGATGAGCTCCTGTGCTTCGGCGAGGCTGAGCTCCGCCGCCATCATCGTTCCGCGGCCACGCACCGTCCGGAGCATCAGGGCTCGAGTGCAGATCACCCGTGCGGCGTCTTCGAGGCTCAGCGCACCGGCGACGTGCGCCGCCGCAACTTCACCCATGCTGTGCCCCACCACTGCGGTGGGCTCGACCCCCCATGAGCGCCATAGGGCGGCCAGCGCCACCTGGATAGCGAAGATCGCGGGTTGGATCAGGCCGATGTCTGTGAGTTCCTCGTCCTTGGCCAGCGCCTCGAGCACTGAGCTTCCCAGATAGGGCTTGAGCGCGCGGTCGCACGCCGCCAAGGCGTCGCGGAACACCGGCTCCTCGGCCTGCAGTCGCCGCCCCATGCCGTGCCACTGCGAGCCCTGGCCGGGGAAGGCGAAGACCACGTCGGGTCGCTGGCCGGGACGGCACTGTCCGACGGAGATCCCGGGCCGCGACTGCCCGCGCCGGTAGGCGGCCAGGGACTCGGACATCGCGGCGGGGGAGTCTGCGACCACGGACAACCGATGCTCGAGGTGGCCGCGACGGGCACCGGCCGTGTAGCACAGGTCCGCCAGCCCAACCCCGGATGCCAGCGCCGACTCGTATCGGTCGGCCAGTGCGGCCAGGGCCTCGGGGGAGTGCGCGGAAAGCGGCAGCAACTCCGCTCGATC
The DNA here is from genome assembly GCA_963814505.1 of uncultured Actinomycetota bacterium. Classification (GTDB taxonomy): domain Bacteria; phylum Actinomycetota; class Actinomycetes; order Mycobacteriales; family Mycobacteriaceae; genus Mycobacterium. The sequence continues at coordinate 374,740 of CAWFDM010000020.1, read as the reverse complement.
CGGTGCCGTGCCGGGCTCGGCCGCGGCGACCCGCACCTGCGGGGCTTCGGTAAGCACGGCGTGCGCGTTGGTGCCACCCATGCCGAACGAGCTGACACTTGCGACCGCTCGCCCGCCGTTTTCCGGCCACGGGGTGAGGGTTTGCGCCACCCGCATCGGCAGGCTGTCGAAGGGGATCTCGGGGTTGGGCTCGACGAAGTTCAGACTCGGCGGGATCGCCCTGTGCTGCAACGCCAACGCCACCTTGATGAGCCCGGCCACTCCGGCCGCCGCCTCCAGGTGGCCGATGTTGGTCTTGACCGAGCCGATCAGACACCGGCTGCCCGGCGGACGACCGTCCGCCAGGACGGTGCCCAGGGCGTTGGCCTCGATCGCGTCGCCGAGTAATGTTCCGGTGCCGTGCGCTTCGACGTATTGAGCGGTGCCGGGCGAAAGACCGGCACGGCGGTAGGCCGCGGCCAGCACGGCTTCCTGCGATTGCCGGCTGGGTGCGATCAGCCCGTTCGTCCGGCCATCCTGGTTGATCGCGGTGCCGCGGATCACCGCATAGATCGGGTCGTTGTCGGCTAGTGCCCGACTGAGTGGTTTGAGTACGACGATCCCGGCGCCTTCACCCCGCACGTAGCCGTCCGCGCCGGCGTCGAAAGTCTTGGAGCGGCCGTCGGGCGCCATCAGCTTGGCCTTGGTGAAGTTGATCATCAGCGCCGGCGACAGGATGACGTTCACGCCTCCGGCCAGGGCCAGTGAGCACTCCCCGTCGCGCAGGCTGCGGCAAGCCAGGTGCACGGCGACCAACGACGACGAGCAGGCGGTGTCGATTGCCATGCTCGGTCCGTGGAAGTCGTAGAAGTAAGAGAGCCGGTTGGCGGCGATGCTCAACGCGTTTCCGGTGCCCGTGTAGGCGTCGACAAGCTGGAGGTCACCGGCCCGGAGATTTGCGTAGTCGGTGGTGGAGATGCCGACGAATACGCCGGTGTCACTACCGGCAAGCCGCTCCGGCACCTGCCCGGCGTCTTCCAATGCCTCCCAAGCCACCTCGAGAATCAGACGCTGCTGGGGGTCCATTTGCGCCGATTCCCTCGGCGAGATGCCGAAGAACTGGAAGTCGAACTTGTCGACTCCGGGCAGGAAACCGGCCCGTCGGGTGACCGAGGTGCCCGGCACGGACGGATCCGCGTCGTAGAAGGCATCGGCGTCCCAGCGGTCCGGCGGTACCTCGCTGATCGCGTCCACGCCGTCCGATAGCTCCCGCCAGAAGGCCGCCGGCCCGTCGGCGCCCGGAAACCGGCAGCCGATGCCAATGATCGCGATCGGCTCGTCCGCGGCGGCTGCCCGCGCGCTGGCGCTGGCCCCCGCCCGTGCGGCGGTGCGGCCGGCGGGGGCCTCCCCGGCCAGATGACGGGAAAGAAGGTCGATCGTGGGGTATTCGTACGCGAGAGTGGGCGAAAGTTCGCGTCCGAGCCAAGATTCCAATGCGGCGGTCAGCCGGACGGCATGGACGGAATCGAGGCCGTAGTAGGCGAACGGACGGGATGGGTCGATATCCGTTGCCGGGATGTCGAGTTCACGAGAGAGTTGGGAGACGAACCAGTCCGCGATCTCCGCGGCACTGCGCCCGCCATGTTCCGACGACGCCACCCGGGGGATCGCAGGGTGGATGCCGGGCAGCGGTGTGCGCCATTGCGCGACCGCCTCGAGTTCGCCGTCAAGGAACTGCTGCCGGCAGCTGCACCGCTGGATTTTCCCGCTGGACGTGGTGGGAATCCGCAATGGCTCCACCAGAACAACGGCGTATACCTGGATCTCATGGTGCTCGGTGATCGCGGTCCGAATTGCGTCCACGATTTGCGTGAGTTCCGCCTCACCGATCTGATCGTGGTTCACCTCCTGCACGACAACGAGCTGTTCGGCGACATCCGCTTCGGGAGCGACCGAAAAGACCGCACCCCGGCCGGGCAGCAGTGCCGGATTGCAGGCCTGCACGGTTAGCTCGATGTCCTCGGGGTAGTAATTGCCGCCGCGGATGATGATGAGGTCCTTGCGGCGTCCCGTGACGAACAACTCGCCGGAGCGAAAGAACCCCAGGTCCCCGGTACGGAGGAACGGGCCGCGCCCGGTCTCCGCAAGATACGCGGAGAATGCCTCTTCGGTCTGTTCGGGCCTTCCCCAATAGCCGTGTGCAACGCTCGGCCCGGCGACCCAGATCTCGCCGACCTCGTCAGCCCCGCATGGCCGTCGGGTCTCCGGATCGACAATGATGACCTGCTGACCACCTTGCGGCCGACCGCAACCGACCAACGTTGCCGCGTTCGCATGTCCCGGCGCGACCTCGACGATCCGGCGTTCGCGTAGTGCGACGCGATCTATGTGTCGAACCATCGGTACCCCGGAGTCCGACCCGCCGGAGACCAGCAGCGTCGCCTCCGCCAGCCCATACACCGGATAAAACGCTTCCGGCCGAAAACCCGCCGGGGCGAATGCGTCGGCGAAACCCTGCAGAGTCGAGGAACGCACCGGCTCCGCGCCGCACATGGCCGTCGACCAGTTGGACAGATCGAGCGCCGCACGCTGCTCAGGGGTACTGAGTTCGACGCACATGTCGTAAGCGAAGTTGGGTGCGGCGGTGATCAGGCCCTGATGCCGGGAAATCGCTTCCAGCCACCGCATTGGGCGCTTGATGAACGCGTTCGGCGGCATCAGGACGGTGGTACCCCCGAGATAAATCGTCTCGAGGATACCGCCGATGAGACCCATGTCATGGTAGGGCGGCAGCCAGAACACTCCTCTTGCGTCTCTGGTGAATCCCGACAGCCACGCCTGGCGGATGGCCTCCAGGTTGTGGACCAGGTTGCCGTGCGTCAGCACAACGCCTTTCGGTGAGGCGGTGGAGCCCGAGGTGTACTGCACCATGGCGACCGTGCCCGCGTCGATGTCTGGTGAAACCCACTGCCGGACGTGGCCCGCCGCTTCGATGAGACACCACCGCAACGGACGCCCATTGACCAGACGGTCCACCCTGGGCATGATTCTCGCCTGCATCTCGGCGGTGGTCAGCGCGAAGCCGGGTTGCACATCCGCGATGATCGACTCAACGCGCGGGACCAGGTGATCGCGCACCGGTGGATGCACCGGTACGGCGACGGCTCCCGCGTAAAGACACCCGAACAAGCCGGCGACAAAGTCCAGGCCCGGCGGGCATAGGACCATGACACGCTCGCCCGCGGCGCCCTGTACCTGCAACATGGCGGCGATCCGGCGCGCCCTGATGTCCAGTTCCTGATAGGTCAGCCGGCTGACTTGGTTGTCCTCGCCATCGCGGGAGTAGCTGAACGCAGCCTTGTCCCGATAGCTTGCGGCCCGATGCTGCACCAGCCCAACCAGCTCCGGCGCACTGAGTGCCGCGTATTCTGGGATTTCCCAATCTGATTCGACGCAGCCTTCTGCGCGCTCGGCATTGTGCCCGTCGGCAGTGCTCATCTCGGTCCCCCTGTCGGCCATGGGGTGGCTGCTTTGTCACGGACCGGTGACATCAGCGTTGCTCCTTCAGGTCGGTCGTTATGCTCGGCGTTTCCTTGCTCTACGGCGCTTTTGCGGTGTTCGATGGAACGACCTTCGGTGTGGGTCTCGAGCATTGTGCGGAATGCTTCCACGGTGTAGCCGGTAACGATCGCGTCGGTGCGTGCGCGCACCGTCGCCGAGTGGGCCATGCGGAACAACGGCCCGGTCTCGCCGACATACTCGCCGGGCTTGGCGACCTTGATTAGCTCCTCGGCCCCGTCCGCCGATTCGCGCACGACTTCCAGTTCGCCGTCGGCGACGACGTAGATCGATTCCCCCATGCTGCCCTGCTCGAACAACACCGAACCGCTTGCCAGACGGACGGTTTCGGGCTGGGAATCGATCGTGGTGACATCCGGCAGCAGCCTGACCACGCGGTCGGCGAACGGCAGGATCCGGGTGTCATGGGTGGCGACCACGACGATGCGCTCACCGCCGGCCAACTCCCGGAGCAGCCGCAGCACCCCTTCCGCGCGGACGTAGTCGAGGTGGGCCGTGGGTTCGTCGGCCAAGATCAGCGGTGGGTCCAACGCGATCGCGCGGGCCACCGCCACCCGTTCCCGCTCACCGCCGCTGAGGTCACCGGGCCGGTGTGTCATGCGGTCCTGCATCCCGGCGCGAGTCAGCAATTCCTCGGCGCGTTCGCGCGCCGCCCGCAGCGACCACCCGGCCGCCCACAGTGGCACCATCACGTTCTCCAGTGCGGTGAGGCTTGCCACCAGGTTGAACGATTGAAAGACGATGCCCACGGTGCGGCGCCGGTAAGCGGTCAGCCTGCGGCGGTCCAGCGTCGTGACGTCGATGTCACCGAACTGGATGGTTCCGCCGCTCGGGGTAAGGATGCCGCCGATACACGACAGCAACGTGGTCTTCCCGCACCCGCTGGGGCCCAACACGATCACCAGCGATCCGGCCGTGACCTCCAGATCCAGACCGTCGATGACGCGGAACGCCTCCCCACCGTTGGAGTATTCGACAACGAGATCTTTGATGCGCAAATCACCCACGACTATGCACCCCCAAACGCCAGCACCGGGTCGATCGCTACCGCGCGCCGCAACCCCGCCAAACTCGCCAACAGACCGATCAGCAATGCGGTCGCCACCAACGACAGGAAGGCCGAGGGGGTCACCACTATGAGCATCGGAAACAGCGGGCCGACCAGCACCGCCAGCAGCCCGCCCAGCATCGCGGCGACCGACGCGACGAGCACTGCCTGCAGCACGAGCCCGGCGAGTACCGAGTGAGTGGCGACACCGACGGCTTTGAACACCGCGAAGTCGCGGGTGCGCTCCAGCGCGGAGAGATAGATCAGCGATCCCACGATCGACGCCGCCACTGCCCACAGCAGAATCACCAGGTACGACATCGCCAGGCGAGCCTGGTGCAGCGGGCGGATCATGTCAGCCACTGCACCGTTGCGGTCCACGATGCGATAGCCGGCGGGTATTTGCGTGGGTGTGCCGCGCAAACCGATGGCGGAAATCACCTTCTGCGCGGAAAACATCAACCGCTGCGCCCCCGCAACGGTCACAAACGCATTGGGTTGGCCTGCGAGCGTGGTCGACTTGTCGACCAGCCCCACGATCCGCAGCACATACGAGCCCACCTCGACGTCGTCGCCAATGGATCGCCTCACCGTGTTCGACATGGCAACCTCATCGGGATTCGACGGTGCCCGCCCCGCCGCGATCGGCGGCATCCCTTGCTCGGGCACACCGTAGACGTTCAGGTTTTCCGGTGAGCGCCGATCTTGCAGGATCGTGTTGCCGTAGACCACCGGGATCGCCGATTCGACGCCCGGGAGCCGGGCGACGTCCCGCATTTCTGCCTCCGGGAACCTGGATGAACCAATGAACGGACCTACTGCGCCCGTCTTGATGAGGTAGCTGTCAATGCCTATCGAGTCGACCAGACGCTGGGCCTCGACCCGAGTACCGACCATCAGCCCGGTGATGATGAGGGTCATCGCGAATACCATTCCGGTACCGACGGCCGCGATGATGAAGCGTCGCAGACGCCATTGCATGTCCCGCAATGCGGTGATCAGCATTGGCATGCACGCCCGTTTTTGCAGTTCACCTATATAGCCCACGTTGCCTCCAAGCCGATCCAACTTGATTCATGTAAATAAATCCTTGATTCACTTAAATATCTCTGCCCAGCTTGTGCGTGGCCTAGGGTCTGAAGACCTTCACGGATGGGACCTACGCATCGCGATGTAAGGGCCGAAGTTGCTGGCACGTGTACCGCGCTTGGCATCTAGCGGTTGGGTGGTGCGCACCACGATTCCAGCATGGACACCGGATCGGGCGACCTACCCGAGCATCGGGCGGTGCACCGTCAGTAAGCTGGGTCGATCCCGCCGGTGTCATGGAATTCGCCGGCCATCGCGCCCAGTGCTTGCCAGACGACGACCTCGCCGTCGGGCATGCCGGCATCCAGCTCGCGCCGGATCCACGCTGCGCCCACCTCCGCGGGCAGCATCTCCCCCCCGACCGCCGCATGATCTTCGGAATCGATCCACGGGCGGCCATCCCGATGACGCCCGAGGACATCCCCGATGCCGCCCTACGGCGTCCCGTCGATCGCCGGCACGCGCACCCCGGGACGGGTACGGCGCAAGTTGCTCAACTCCTTGCACTGCAGGTCGTTGGCGGCGGCGGCCCTGTAGTCGGTCTTCCCCGCGTTGCAGAACCGGCGTGATGGAAGAACTCCATCGCTCGCGGTTGGCCCGGCCAGCACCCAGCTGTTCCCAAACGAGGAGGCATCGAGCCGTGCGAGATAGGCGCCAGATAGTAGCGCACCATTTTCGGATCTGCTCGGATGCGAACCGAGAGCCGAGCCGGTTCGGCAGTTCACGCAACTCGGTCGCCGACATCAGGTCGCCGACATCAGGTAGAGCAGCATCAGCGCATCGGCTTGCTTGGAGGCCTTGTAGCGGCTGATGCCGTCATCCTCCGCTTCCAGGATGCGGTCGAGGCGCTGGATGTTCCCGTACTTGTTGAGGCGCGGCTTACTGCCGACCAGCTGCCAGTAGTCGTCATTGAAGGCAGAGTGCTCCTCGTCTTCGTGCGCGGGCCGCCGCACCAGATAGTCGTTGAACAGCGACGCCCACGCCGCGCGTTGAACGGAGGCGGCGTCGGTAAGCACACCGTTGAGGTCGAAGATCACCGCGTCGTGGTAACGCGGGTCGATGACAACCGGCGGATTCACGTCAAGCTCCGCCAGCGTGATTGCTGCCGCCAACCCCCCAAGCCCTGCTCCCACGACCACGCGCGGCGCGTCATGGCACCGGCCATTCGTGCACTGGGGCACGGGTGCGCGCGTGCTCGGCGCCCAGCAAACACGGAGAGCGGGTGAGATTGGTCCGCGTCTGGGTGCACAATCTACGAAGTGAGTCCCCTTGGGCGGATAGGCCGAGCGCTGTCAGCGGTTATGTTGGTGTCCGTTGCCGGGACTGTGGGCTATATGATCCTCGGGTTCGGATTTGTCGAAGCGTTGTACCAGACGATCACGACGATCACGACGGTAGGTTTCCGCGAGGTTCACCCGCTGTCCGCGGCGGGCGAGCTCTTCACCGTCGCGCTGATCATCATGGGCGTGGGAACCGCGCTGTACACGTTCGGGATCCTCCTCGAAGCGCTCATCGAGGGGCACCTACGCCAGCAGCTGGGGAGGCGGCGGATGGACCGGCAGATACGTCAGATGACTGGTCATTTCATCATCTGCGGATCGGGCCGCGTTGGTCTCGCCAGCGTGCTGCATCTCGACGCGCTCGGGAAACAGGTCGTCGTCGTCGACCGAGACCCCGCCCGCCTGCAGGGTCTCCACTATCCGACGCTGCTGGGCGATGTCACCGACGACAGCGTCCTGGAGGCCGCCGGCATCGGGCACGCCTATGCGCTGATCGCGGCGCTGAACACCGATGCGGACAACGTCTATGTGACCTTGTCCAGTCGAGCGTTGCGACCCGATCTCATCATCATCGCCCGTGGCCGCACGGAGGAGTCGAAGTCCAAATTGGTGCGGGCCGGAGCCAACCGGGCCGTCAATCCGCAACTGATCGGCGGGCGGCGGATGGCGGCGTTTGCGTTGCAGCCTCACGTGGCCGAGTTCCTTGACGTCGTCATGCACGACGAGACTCTCGATTACCGAATCGAGGAAATCAAGATCACTCCCGCCTCGCCTCTGGTTGGTTGGCGCTTAGCCGATACGGCGCTTGGGTCGACGACCGGGGCGCTGCTGCTGTCCCTAAGGACCGCGAGTGGCCAGTTCATCACGAACCCGGCTCCCGACACGCGCGTGGATCCCGACACGGTCCTGATCATCCTCGGGACTTCGGCTCAACTCGATTCCGTACGGAGCCATGTCGACCCGGTCCGATGAAAGGCTTCAGAAGCCGAGGCCCGGCATGCCCGCGCCGGACGACGACAATGTAGGCCGATCGTGTCTGTCAAGACGGCGAAACCAGGCCGGCAGCTTCCTCCAGTTCCTTCAGCGCGGGCTCAATCGCGTCGGCTAGTTCGTCGATGTCATTGGCGATCTCGGGCGTGGTGACGAAGCCGAAATCCACGACCCCGTTGTAGCTCAAACAGGTGATGTTCAATGCCACATCCAGCATTACCGGTCCGAGGGGCACGAGCCGCTCCACGACCGAACCGGCCAGGTAAATGGGGAAGTCGGGACCAGGAACGTTGGAGACGACCAAGTTGATTGGAGCGACATGACCACCAATGTGGCTGGCCGTGTAGGCCCTGGCGGCGAGCGCCAGCAAGCCCGGCGGCGTGGTTTCCGTCAGACCCATGATCTGGTGTGCGCTAAGCGCTTTGGCCATCTCCTTGGCGCCTTGGGAGTTGCGATAGATGATTTTCATACGCTCTGCGGGGTCGGCAATTTCGGTGCCGAGCCTCACGGTCATCGAGCTGATCTGATTACCGATTTCTCTACTCTGGCCATGGGTTGAGATCGGAATCTGGGCGACCAGCGGCCGATCGGGAAGCTCGCCGCGGTCTAGCAGGTAACGGCGTATCGCACCGGAAACGAGCGCGAGCACCACGTCGTTGAGCTTCACGCCGAACGCGCGCTTGACCGCCTTCACCCGATCCAGTGGCACTCTGCTGCTGCTGATTCGCCGCTGCGTGGAGATTTCGGCGTTGAATCGCGTTGCCGGTGCCTCGAAGAATCGGGGAGGTTTGTTGGCCAGCCCGCGCACGGCCAGCTGTTGAGACAGCGTTTGCCGAGCGATTCGCAAGAGGCGGTATGGCGTCCTGACCATCAGGTTGAATATGCCGCCCAGCGCCCGCAGCTCCAACGGGGGTATCCCGCGCCTCGACGATGAGCCGCCCTCGACGGCGGGGGGACGCGGTTGAGGGCTGATGTCGAGCATGATCTCGCTCAAACCGGCGCCCGACACACCGTCGACAAGGGCGTGATGCATCTTCGTCAGAATCGCGACACGTCCATGCTCCAGGCCCTCGATGAACCACATCTCCCAGAGCGGCCGGTCCCGGTCGAGCGGATATGACATCAGACGGCCGGCCAGATCCTCGAGTTCCCGACGTCCTCCTGGCTCGGGCACCGCCACCTGCCGGATGTGATAGTCGATGGCGAGGTCGGGGTCCTCGACGAACCATGGCCGGTCGAGTCCCAGCGGCGCGCCAGCCACTCGATAGCTCAGCTCCGGCATCTCCGGAAGGCGAGAAGCGACAAGGTCTTTGACCGCGCGGAAGCAGAAACCTGGCGCGTCGGATGGGTCGCAGATCGTCAGTCCGGCGCCGTGCATGTGCCAGGCGTGCGTCTCGGCGAACCAGAACGCAGCATCTACGCTGGATAGCCGCCTCATGTCGACAGGGTAGAGCTGCACTGAGATAGATACCAATTTCTGGCCTGCTTTTCTTTCCATCAACATCCCATCTCACTGCAAGTACCACTACGGCATGTATGGGTCACCGACAGTCCAGTAGCTCGAAGGCCGTTGCCAACGACCATCGCGATGTGGCCGTCCCAGACGGCGAGGTCGGCGGGAAGCTGCGCGCTCGTGAGTAATTTCGGCGTCCAGACATCGGTCAGCTGAGTCGAACCAGCGCTCCGAATGCTGGCTTGCTCGCATGCTTGGACTCCGGCTGGTGGGCAATGACCTGTGCTTGTCCTGTCGATCGGGCCGACCCGCCCAGATCCGGTACCGCCAATGGGCACTATGGCGCACACACCCGGGTCAAACGGCCCTATCGGAGGGTGAAGGTGAGGCGGAACCTGAGGCCTACCGCCCAGCTCACGAGCCCGAAGCCAGGCGATTGCCTTCACGGAGCAAGCAGTCATGACCACCGAGATTCCCCAACGAAGTCGCGAGGTCCGGATCGGTTTGGCGCACCACATCGGTGGACCAACGGCATTGTCGGCCATCGTGATCCCGGAAGTACTGGGGATCGACGATGAATAGACGGCGGGACCACTGGACTCCGGGAGTGCCGGTGTTCAACCACGTCTCTGAACCGCTCCGAGGCGTCGGGGGATTGTTCCTGATGTCGGTCGACGCGGTGAGGTTCCTCTTTCGCCGGCCCTTTCAGGCAAGAGAGTTTCTTGTTGTACTCCATCGCCATCATCCTTTCGTTTCTCGCGAGCCGCTTCACCACCGTGTTCCTTCTAGGCCAGTCACCAGGGCTATACGACCACTACTTTTCGACATTCCTGAGCCCAACCGACTTGTTGTGGTCGTTTCTTCAGGCCATCTTGATGGCTCTCGCGATCCTGTTCATACATACGTACTTCGGCTATACCGCCACGGGTGGACCGGCCGGTGTCGGCCTTGCGACAGGCCGCGCGGTGCGCGCATCGCTCATCGTGGTTGTGTCGGTCACGCTGCTCGTCTCGCTGGCGATCTACGGCACAAACGGCAACTTCAACCTCTCCGGCTAGGAGGAATGGCATGAGCAGCAAGGAGTTTGACCATCCAGAGATGGCTAAGTTCGATCCGGTCTTCACCGAGATGGCAACGAATGTCGTCGCGCCGGTCATCAAGCGATGGTTCCGGTCAGAGGTGCGGGGGCTGGATTCCTTTCCCCCTGCGGGCGGTGCGTTGGTGGTGTGTAACCACTCCGGCGGTGTACTGACGCCTGACGTGCTCGTCTTCGCCCCGGCCTTCTACGACAAGTTCGGCTATGACCGCCCTCTTTACACCCTCGCCCACTACGGCGTGTTCATCACACCGTTCGCCGGATACTTGGGCCGTCTCGGCGTGATCCATGCCAGCCGGGAAAACGCTGCAAAGGCACTGCATTCGGGCGCGGTAGTCCTGGTGTTTCCCGGCGGGGACTATGACTCGTTTCGGCCGACGCTGACCCAGAACGTCATCGACTTCGACGGCCGCACCGGATATGTCAGGGCCGCGATTGAGGCCGGCGTGCCGATCGTGCCTGCGGTGTCGATCGGTGGGCAGGAAACCCAGCTGTTCTTGACCCGCGGCAATCGGCTGGCGAAGCGCTTGGGCCTCAAGCGCATACGGTTGGAGATACTCCCACTTGCCGTCGGTTTCCCGTTCGGTCTGACTACGCTCTTCCCGGCCAACATGCCGTTGCCTTCCAAGATCGTCACTCAGGTGCTGGAGCCGATCGACATCGGCGCCCAATTCGGCGATGACCCCGACGTCGACCAGGTCGACGCCCACGTTCGCTCCGTAATGCAGAGCGCTCTCGACCGACTGGGCCGCCAGCGCCGGTTCCCGGTGCTGGGCTGATCACATGTCCGGCGGTGTGATACCCCCGGTGATTCAACGCTGGATCGAGATCATCGACACCGGCCGTACCGACGAACTGCACGACCTGCTGGCCGAAGATGCCGTCTTCTACTCACCGGCGGTTTTCACGCTACAGGAAGGCCGGGCCAAGGCTGCCGCCTACCTGGCCGCCGCGGCGAAGCTGTTCGCGGACACCGGCTTCCAGTACGTCGAGAAGTGGTACGCCGACCACTCAGCGGTGCTCGAGTTCGTTGCCGACATCGACGGCATCCACGTCAATGGCATCGACATGATCCGTTGGAACGATGATGGCAAGATCACCTCGGTCAAGGTGATGCTGCGACCGATCAAGGCCCTGCAGACCGTCATTCCCGAAATGGGCAAACTGCTGCAGCAGAGCGACGCAGCGCCCACCGGTTGGGCATCGTAAGGCACGTGATCTCCGACAAGCATGTCCCGAAGCGGGTGCTGGAGGACGCGCAGCCGCCCGGAGCCGAATGGTGTTCCAAAACCATAGTTTTCATCCCTCAACGGCTGGCGTCACGGCACTGGCCATTCGTGGACCGGGGCACCGGTGCGCGCGTGCTCCGCATACCGCCGGGTCATCTCACGCAGCGCCAGGATGCGTTGCAGCCCGTGCTCCTCGAGGTAGCGCACCGTCTCGGTCTGCCAGACAGCGCCGGTGCGGCCGGATCGAACCCGCGCTTCGACGACACCGAGGTACCGGTCACGATCGTCCGCGTCCACGCCCCAGGCGTCGAGCCCGGCCGCCGCGGCCGGCAGCAGGACCTCACGGGTGAGCTGGTCGACGGCGCGGTCGACGCCCTGCCAGCACAATCGCGCTGCCAGCCCGTGTCGTGCCGCGCGGTGCAGGTTCTGCTCGGCAGCCGCGAAGGGCATCTGCTTCCAAGGGGTTGAGTCGCTGTCGACGATCGCGCGGACCAGGCCGTAGTAGAACGCGGCGTTGGCGACCATGTCGACGGGAGTCGGTCCGCTGGGCAGTACCCGGTTCTCGATGCGCAGCTGCGGGCGCCCCGCCTGGACGTCATAGACCGGACGGTTCCAGCGCCACACCGTTCCGTTGTGTAGCCGGAGCTCACGCAGGGCCGGAGCGCACCCGGCCCGGAGGGCGGCATCGGGATCCTCGGATTCCAGCATCGGAATCAGCGGCCGAAACAGCCGCACGAGGTCGTCGAAGAGCTCCACGGGGCCGTTGACCCACCGGTCGCCGAGCCGGACGCGCGCCGGTGCGCCGGCTCGGACCTCCCTGCGGCGGCGGGTGTCGAGCAGCTGCTCCAACAACGTGATGCGGGTTTCTTGCCATGCTTGGCGGGCGAGCAGGTACGGTGAGTTCGCGGCCACCGCGACCTGCGCCCCGGCGATCATTTGGGCGGCGTTGTAATACGCGGCGAACCGGTCCGGTGGCACCCGCAGGTGCAGCTGCAGGCTCGTCGCGGCCGCGTCGGGAGCGACCGAGTCGGTGGTGAATTCCACCGGCTCACACCCGTCGATGATGCGCACCAGGAACGGTCTCTTGCGAGCGTCACGCATGCGGCTGGACAGCAGCGCATAGCGCGGCGTGTGGGAGATCCGCTCGACGGTCAGCTCCTCGGCGCTGAGGGTGGGCAGCATGCCGACGGCGACCAGTCGAACGCCGAGCTGCTCGATCCGTGCCCGGCACGCCTCGAGCACGTCGACGAGTTCGCGCTCGCTGTCATGCAGCACCCGGCCCTGCAGCCGACGTGGAGCGAGGTTCAGTTCGACGTTGAACTGGCCGAGCTCGTGTTGCATGTCCGCCCGGCCCAGCCGTGTCAGGACGGCGTCATTGATTAGCCGTGGCCGGCCTAACGGATCTACGAGATCGAGCTCGACCTCCATACCGATGGTGTCCTCATGGCCGTCGAACCAGTTGGCATCGACCATGCGTTGCATCGTGGCAACGCACAGCTCGAGCCTGCGCCGCACCTCGTCGGCTTGGCCAACCACCAGGGCGGAAGCATCGATGCGGTCACCCACGGCGCACCTCCCTCGCGGTACTGCTGGACCTAGGGGGACTTGACGTTGATGAGCCCTGCGCTGTCGGGATCGAATATCGAAGATTGAGGTGGTGCGCCGGTTCGTTGACGTGTCGCCGGCCGTCCACCGGTAGTGGTGGACCGTCTTGGTCTCTACGCCTGGGCCTTCGACGAGTTCGGCCCTCCTGCCCGCCCGGTCGCTGGGCTCTCCCCGTTGGACCGCACGGAAACGTGCTGCCTCTTGCGTGGCGGGATGGGAGTAGGCACCGGGTCGAACGCGGCGGGATCATCCAGGTACTCGCGGAAGATGCGGGCCATCGTCGCCGCCTGGTAGCCATCGACGAACCGGTGGTCCAGATTGATCGTCAGGGGCAGCACCGGACGAACGACGGGTTGGCCGTTTCGAGCCAACACCTTGTCGGTCACAGCACCCAGCAGGATGGTGATGGGCACGTGGCAGAACGTCGGCACCGGGGCAGAGGCCGAGTCGAGGCCGTAGGTCCCCACGTTGCTGACGAGTACGGAGCCGTACGGGCGGGCCTCGAGCCCGACGAAGGGAAGGGCCAACTGGAGGCTCTCGGTGACGAATCCGACGCCCGCCATCAGCGGGCGGAGCAGCAACGGCGGCAGCCCCTTGACCAAGGCCTTCATCTGCTTGAACTGTGGGTCCTTGTCATGGCGGATGCGGCCAGCACGATCGGCCAGCTCCTTGGCGATCACCCAGGGCGGCTTTTCATTGACGCGGCGCACAACGGTGCCCGATAGATCGGTCCTGGCTGCCTCGACCCCGGATACCGGATCTGTCCGAAGCGATACAACGAAGAAGCAGTCGACGGTGGGGGACGGCAGGAAGCTGCCAAACACGACCCGGCCGTTGAGCCCAGGCAGGGCTTCGACGACCTTGCCGGCAGCCCGACCCACGAGGTCCACCGGGGTGAGGTGCTGGCCGGTGGCATGGCGGACTTGGTCGATGTACTCGAGCAAGTGAGGGGCTTCGATGTCAATCGTGGCCGAAATCGTCGGGTCTGTCCTGGGACGCCAGGTAGCCATGGCGATCTTCCGCCAGACGGAGAACGGGATGGCTGACGTGGCCTCGGTCATCGGAAACACCTCTCCTCAGGACGCAACAAACGGGCTCAAAAACCCCGTGCGCGGCTAGGTCATCCTGGTCATCCTGATTCTTCGACCAGAGCTCGCGCACGGCCAGAGGACAAGGTCACTTTGGCGCCAGCGCAAATAGTGCAAATAGTAAAGAACCCCTATCGGCACCCCGCCTCGCCCATCGTTTCGTTGCCGACGATCTTCGCGACGTGGCCGTCCATACCGCGAGATCGCTGAAGAGCAGACCGCTAGGCCTATTCGGTGCCGGTTCAGTGGTCCCGGCACCGGACAGCGGGGTCCGTTAGCAGCGGGGGAGGCGGCTTCGGCGTGTTGACGGCGTCAACACCTTTCGCGTCTCCGCAGGTCGTTTCGTGTCGTTTCGCGTCGGCAAATTCAGCGTTTCTGCAGGTCAGCAGGCTTTTGTGCTGGGTTGGATTCCCGGCGGCTCCACCACAAAACTGCTGGTTAGCGGCTGAGAATTCGATGACCGCCGCTGCGTCAAGATCGGGGGTGCAGGATCGCCATTTGTGGCATGGAGCGCACCGGTACCCCGAAGGACGGCCGCGGCGGTTTTCGAATCTTGGGCTCGGGTAACTCCGAATCTGACCACGTCAGTTTGCGAAGCCAGTTTTGCAAAGCCACGATGAAAGCCAGTTGCGATGGCGGCGGCCTAGAGGCGCTGCGCCGGTTGACAGATCGCTGCCCTTAGCGCGACGTTGTTATGTCCATGTCACGTCTGCACTGATGGTTCTTGCAAATTGCTACGTGACTTCGCGGCGTGGTCGTAAGCTCCGGCTATTCGGCGATCGGTATTGGGGCCGGGCAATTTTGGAGGTTGCCCCGAGGTAATGGGAGCGGCGCGGTGTCGTATGTTCTTGCGTTGCCCGAGGTGATGTCGGCCGCGGCCACGAACCTGGATGCGATTGGTTCGGAGGTCGCGACGGCAAGCCGAGGCGCGGCGAGTGCCACCACGAAGGTATTGGCCGCGGCCCAGGACGAGGTGTCGGTGGCGATCGCGGCGCTGTTTGGGGCGCACGGGCAGGCCTTTCAAGCGGTCACAGCGCAGGCGACGGCGTTTCACCTGAGGTTTGTGCAGACGTTGACCGGCGCGGCCGGTGCGTATGCCGCCGCTGAGGCGGCCAACGCTTCGCCTTTGACGGCCTTCGAGCAGGCGCTGCAAGGTGTTCAGCAGGAAATTCAGCAGATCCCCACCACACTGGCCACCGGATTCAGCAATGAACTCGATTTCTTGTTTTCATCGCCAGGTTCTCCACTGTTAGCCCAACTCACGGGTGACAACCCGCTTCTTTCAGCCGGGATCAGTAACTCCCCGCCACGGTTGCTGACTTCGCTGCTGGGGGAAACGGTCCAGTACAGCACTTATGACGGGATGCGCGTTGTGCAGATCACGCCGACGCATCCCACCGGCGACTATGTGGTTGCCATTCACGGTGGCGCCTTCATCTTTCCACCGTCGATCTTCCACTGGCTGAACTACACGGTGACGGCCTACCAGACCGGCGCGACCTACGAAGTGCCCATTTACCCGCTGCTGCAGCAAGGCGGCACCGCCGGCGTGGTGGTACCCCAAATGGCCGGCTTCATTTCTAACCAAATCGGTCTACACGGGTTCCAGAACGTCAGCGTGACCGGTGACTCCGCGGGCGGCAACCTCGCACTAGCGGCCGTCCAATACATGGTGCAGAACCCCCAGCTCGGCCCCGTACCGTCGTCCATGGTGTTGGTGTCCCCGTGGCTGGACCTGCAGTCGACCGGGGGGCAGCTCGGCAAGGTGTGGGCAAACGGCCTTTCTCTGACCGACCCCGAGGTGAGTCCCCTGTATGGGTCACTTGACGGACTTCCGCCGACCTATGTCTACTCGGGCTCGGCGGACCCACTCGAAGCATCTGCGTTTGCCCTCCAACAAGCGGCCGTGGCCCAGGGGGTCCCGATGAGCTTTGTATTCCGAGACGGCGGAATTCATGACTGGGTTCTGCTCACCCCTGCCGGCCTTCCGTACTGGCCGCAAATCGACCAGGAACTCGGTATCGCGCCCTGACCGCGAGTCACGCATGGCAGACCACGCGCACAACTTCCGGCCCATGGGGTCGAATGGTGTACGCACCTACTCTGCGGTCCGGAACGCCGGGGTGATCGGCGATGGTGGTGCAGGCGGTGCCGGCTCGTTTGGCGGATACAGGGACGGCGCGGGAGGTGCGGGCGGCAACGACCAGCTGATCGGCAGCGGCGGCAACGGTGGGAACGTCGGGGCCCCCGGGACGTTCGTGGTGGGGCCGCCCGGCGTCGGTGGCTCAGGTGGGAAACTATTCGGCCACGACGGGACGCACGGTCTCTACGCAAGCTGACCCCGCGGATCAAGCCGACGGACCGCCAAGTATGGCTACTGTTTGGCCATCGCGATGTTGATCCGATCCGCGGGTCTGATCAGGTGGTCGTGTCCGTCGTCGCCGATGTCGATCTGTACCCACTTGATCTCGCCGGTGAACTTGTTTACTGACGCGCCATAGTCGGGCGAGGCGGGTGAGCCGGTATCGGCGCCAACGTCGCAGGCTTCGTCGGCCGAGTAGGCCATCGGCTGCGTCATCTCGACGCGGCCCTTGCCCGCGGGCTGGCCGTCGTAGTACAGCGTCACGTCGCCGCCCTTGGCCAATCCGCCCCCGTCGTAGGCGAATTCCATGCGCACCTGGTGCTCCCCGGCCGGTATGGGCTGGTCTGCGGTGATCATGAAGTACTGGATGCCGAAGAAGTTGTAGCAATACTTGAGTCGACCTTCATGGGCGTAGAGGCTCCAGCCTCCGACCATGCCGCCTTGGGTGACGATGACCCCGCTCACGCCGGATTCGGGCACAACGAGTTGCGAGGTGACGCTGTGCGACTTGTTCTTGACGTTCACCACGCAGTTCTCGCTGACCCGCATGCCGGAGAACAGCAGCTGGCGGTTTCCCCGGATGAGTTGGGGCCGGCCCGCGATGTCGGGGTTGATGCGCTCGAAGGAGCGGTCGTCGAGCGGCACGACGTTGTACTTGACCGCTTCGATGAGCCAGAGCCGCTGCAACTCGGCGAGCTTCTCGGGGTTCTGTTCGGCGAGGTCGCGGGCCTGGGTCCAGTCGTCGGGGCCGTAGAGCTCCCAGATGTCCTCATCCAACGGCGGCGTGTCGAACAGCCACGGCGTGCGATGTTTGGTGACCGCGGTCCAGCCCTGGTGATAAATGCCGCGGTTACCCATGATCTCGAAGTACTGCACGTCGTGCATCTCGGGGGCGTTGCCGTCACGCAGCATCGGCAGCATGCTGACGCCCTCGAGCGGAGCCTGCTGAATGCCGTTGACTGACGAGGGCGCCGGCAGCCCGGCCGCTTCGAGGATTGTCGGTGCGATGTCGATCACATGGTGGAATTGGTTGCGGCACTGGCCTTTGTCTGTGATTCCGTTGGCCCAGTGCACGATGGTGCCGTTGCGGGTGCCGCCCCAGTGTGAGGCGATCTGCTTGGTCCACTGGTACGGCGTGCACAGCGCGTGCGCCCAACCCACCGCGTAATGGTTGTACGCGTCGGGTGTACCGAAATCGTCGATCTTGGACAGCAGAAACTCCGTGGTTTCGATGCCGGGCATCCCGTTGAGTGTGGTCATCTCGTTGAAGCAGCCGTTCGGGGTGCCCTCGGCCGAGGCGCCGTTATCCCCGATGATGTAGTAGATCAGCGTGTCGGCGAGAACACCGAGGTCATCGATCGCGTCGACAACCCGGCCGACCTCGTGGTCGGTCTGCTCCATGAATCCCGCGTAGATCTCCATCTGCCGCGCCAGCACCGGCTTCAGCTCGGCGGGCATGTCATCCCACGCGGGAATCTCCTTGTGGCGCTTGGTCAATTCGGCGGTAGCCGGAATCACGCCCAGCTCCTTCTGCTTGGCGAAGATTTGCTCGCGCAGCGCATCCCAGCCGGCGTCGAACTTGCCTTTGTACTTGTCGGACCATTGCTTGGGCACGTGGTGGGGCGCATGTGTGGCACCGGGCACGTAGTACATGAAGAACGGCTTGTCGGGTGCCAGCGCCTTTTGCTGGCGCACCCAGGTGATCGCGCGGCCTGCGAGGTCCTCGTTGAGGGTGTAGCCCTCCTCTGGTGTCTTGGGCGGCTCGACCGCCGTGGTGCCCTCGTACAGCCCGGGGTAGTACTGGTTGGCCTCGCCGCCTACGAAGCCGTAGAAATACTCGAACCCCGAACCGGTCGGCCACTGGTGAAACGGCCCGACCGGCGATACCTCCCAGGCCGGGACCTCGTGACACTTACCGAACTGTGCTGTCGAATAGCCGTTGAGCCGCAGCGTCTCTGGGAAGGGCGCCTTGTTCTTTGGCCGGATGCTGCTATTGCCCGGCGCAGAGGTGGCCATCTCGGTGATCGCACCCATACCCACTGAGTGGTGATTGCGCCCGGTCAGGAGCGCTTGACGGGTCGGCGAACACAACGCCGTGGTGTGAAAGCGATTCAGCTTCAGCCCACCGGCCGCCAGCCGCTCGGCTGTGGGGGTGTTGCAGGGGCCTCCGAATGCCGACGACGCGCCGAAACCGACATCGTCGATCATGACGATGAGCACGTTCGGCGCGCCCGCCGGCGGGCGCAGCATGGTGATCGGCGGATATTTCGTATTCGGATCCTTCGCGTCGTAGGTCGTCAGACCCACGCGCTGGGAATCGGGGATCGGCAAGGTCTCCCGCATGACTGGCTGAGCCGCCTGAGCCGCCTGAGCCGCCTGAGCCGCCTGAGCCGCCTGAGCCACCGCGGCACGTGCGTCACCATTGCCGTGGCCAGATGACGGTGAAACTGCCATGATCATCCCTTTCCTGAATGATGATGAAGTGATCGACGCTACGCCCGTGGGGTGGTAAACAGGCGCAGTTCTCCTGAACTCTCGGAGCGGGTCCCGACCTCGTCGTCGCGCCCGGGGCACTGGTTTCTCGGATCCGGCGATGCACGCGCCGACTCTGGAAGAGTCCGTCGACGACCTGCGCGCCGTTATGGACGCGGCCGGATGTGAACGCCGACCTCGTGGGCATTTCGGAGGGTGGCACGATGGCGATGCTGATGACGGCCAGCCATCCCGACCGAGTCAATGCGCTCGTCCTATACGGCACGTTCTCCCGCCTGCTCCGAGGGCCTGACTACCCGCTCGGCGTCACCGAGGAGCAGCTGTCGGCGTTGGTCGAGTTGAGCGCCAGGGCTGGGGCGAGGGCATCGGACTGGGTGGATGGGCTCCGAGCAGGCGGGGCGACGCCGACTTGCGACGGTGGTGGGCGCGGCTGCAGCGTGTGGCCGCCAGCCCGGGCATGGTCCGCAACATCTTCGCGCTCTACCCGCAGCTGGACATCCGCGACGTGCTGCCCGCGATCCGGGTGCCGACGCTCGTGCTCCACCGGCGGGGCGACAGGATGGTGAGGCTAGAGATGGGCCGCTACCTCGCCGACCGCATCCCCGGGGCCAAATTCGTCGAGCTCGACGGCGCCGACCACCTGTTCTTCACGGACGACGCCGACACCCTGCTCGACGAGATCGAGGAGTTCCTCACCGGCGTCCGGCCGCTGCCTGCAGTCGAGCGCGTCCTGGCCACCGTGCTGTTTACCGACATCGTGGACTCCACGAAGCGAGCGGTCGAGCTCGGCGACGAGCGATGGACGGAGTTGCTCGGCAGGCACGACGCCCAGGTAAGACGCCAGCTCGAGCGCTTCGGCGGCCGTGAGGTCAACACGACGGGCGACGGCTTCCTCGCCCGGTTCGACGGACCCGCCCGCGCGATCCGGTGCGCCATCGCGATTCGCGACGTGCTGCGGAGCCTGGGCCTGGAGGTGCGGGCGGGCGTACACACGGGCGAAGTCGAGCTACGCGACGACGACATCCGCGGCATCGCTGTCCACATCGCCGCGCGTGTGGCAGCGGCGGCCGGGGCGGGCGAGGTACTCGTCTCGCGCATCGTCGTCGACCTGGTCGCCGGGTCGGGCCTTAGCTTTGCCACTCGGGGCCAGCACGCCCTCAAGGGTGTGGCGGGTGAGTGGGGCCTGTTCGCGGTCGAGGGCTGACGTGGTCGCCGACACTCGGACTTGAATGCCGCTCCTGCGCAGGTCGTTTCGCGTCGTCTCGCGTCGTCAGATTCGGTTTAGCGACCGGTGAACATCGGAGCGCGGCGCTGGGCCGCTGCCGCCACGCCCTCGCGGAAGTCGGCGGTTGCCTGCAGTCGGGTTTGTTCTTCGAGTTCGCGGGCGGTGGCCGCGGCGACGGCCTCGGCGAGTCCGGCGCGCATGGTGGCACGGATGCTGGTCAGCGCCAAGGGAGCCGAGGCGGCGATACGCCCGGCGAACCGAATCGCCGCCGGGCGCACATCACCGTCGGCGGCCAATTCATCGACCAACCCTGCCGCGTGGGCGAGTTCACCACCGAAACGCTCACCGGTGAGCATCCATTCGAGTGCTTTTTGCTCGCCAACGACACGTGGCAACGTGGCGGTAATCCCGAAGCCGGGATGAAACCCGAGCCGGCTGAAGTTGGCCGCAAATTTCGAGGAGGCTGCGGCCACTCGAAAGTCTGCGCTGAGGGCAAGCCCGAGTCCGCCGCCGATCGCGGCGCCGTGCACCGCGGCGACAACCGGCTTGGCGGTGCGGAACAACCGAATAGCCTGAGCGTAAAGCTCGCTGGGCGACCCACGATCCTCGGCTGGCTGGGAGAAGTCGGCGCCGGCGCAGAAATGCTTTCCCTCCGCACACAACACGATCGCACGGCATTCGACGTCGTCGTCCAGTCGCTCGTGGGCGTCGGCGATGCCCTTGATCAGCGCGGTGTCAAAGTAGTTGTTCGGGGGCCGATGGATCTCCACCACGGCCACGTGGCCGGCGAATTGGACGGTGACATCCGGACCGGTCGGAGTCGTCACAGCTGCTCCAGTAGTTGGCGCACAGCCCTATTGAACGTCTCGGGCTGATCCATGTTCGCCGCATGCCCCGCGTTGTCGATGACCACCTTGCGGGAATTGGAGATGTGGCGCTGCATGTAGTCGGCCCCGGCCAGGAAGTCGGTGTCTTGGGCGCCGACGATCACCAACGTGGGCACCGTGATGCTGTCGAGCGATGTGATCACGCGAGCGTCCTTTTGAGCCATGACTCCGCGGGCGGCTCGGGGCAGCCCCTCGGGATGCTCATGCACCGCCTGCGCGACTTCCGCCGAGTCATCCGCCGGCGCTTCGCCGCCCTCGAGTTGTTGGGCACGTCGTTCCACCCACGCGTTCCACTTGTCGCGGGCTTGGTCGTTGCGGTAGCCCGGCCCCGTGTCGACCAGCACCAGGGCGGCCACCCGCTGCGGATGAACAAGGTGGAACGCCAGGGATAGGTAGCCGCCCAAGGACATCCCGCCGAGCACGGCCCGCTCGGCGCCCGCGGCGTCGAGAATCGCCGTCATGTCGGCGACGCTGATCTGCTCGCTGTAGGCGTCCATGTCGTCGGGTGCGTCGCTGCTGCCGTGGCCGCGCATGTCCCAGACGATCACCGGCCGGTCGACGCTCAAGGCGTCGATATTGGACTCCCACATGCCCGAGGTGGCGCCGAAACCGTGGGTGAGCAAAAGCGGTACGCCCGGCGCGTGCGGGTTGTGCACCTGGAAAGCCAGCGTGACCCCGTCTTGGCGCTGCAGTCGGTTCACTGCACCACCTCGGACCCGGACTGGATGGCGGGGTATAGGGCGTCGGGACCGCGGGCCACTAGAGGGCCGCTCCGAGCTGGTCCGCCCAGCGGTGATGCCCTCCGGCTTCGTCTCGCCAGGCCCAGAGTCGACGGGTCAGATAATGCAACGGGTACTCCTTGGTCATACCGATAGCGCCATGCGTCTGATGGGCGGCCGCGGTCACCAGCTGTGTGGCCCGGTCGGCAAGCATTTTGGTGCAAGCGATTTCGAAGCTACCCCGGCCGAGTTCCACCGCTTCGACCGCACCATCGATAGCCGATGCGACAACGGTGGCCTGCTGGTGGATGGTGACCAAATGGGCTTGGACGGCCTGGAAACGACCGATGGGGCGCCCGAACTGCTCACGTTCGCCGCTGTAGCGCAATGTCATCGCCGCGACGGCACTTACCGCGCCGGCCATCAACGCGACACGCCCCAGCGCGGTGCGCTCCCATAACGTTCGTTCGGTGATCCCGTCGGGCGCGTCGGCCCGTGCGGTCACGGGCACACCGTCGAAAACCACCGTGTCACGGGGCTCGTCAGCGACGTTGGCTCCGCGGCTGACCGCCGGGCCTCGCGAGAACGCGTCAGCTGCTCGTCTGGTGCGACGTGGCGCCAATGATGTACAAAACGATCAGCAACATCAGCGTGAGGGCACCGACGATCACGCTGGCCAAAGCCATGTTGTAGCCCGGTTCCCCGGTGCGCTTTGTCTCGCGCATCGCGATCACACCAAGGATGATTCCAACGATCGACGGTATCCCGCAGAAGCACAGTGGAATCCCGATGAGCGAGACGATCAGCGCCCAGGTCGCCATCCTGTTCCTGCCCCGCGTCGTGCTTTTCGGGTACGGGTCATGGGGACTGGCTGAATAGCCGGGATAACCGGAGTACCCGTCGGGGCGAGGGGAACTCGGCGGCGGTGGCGGCGGCGGGTAGCCGCCGGACAATGGCTCCGGGTTGCGTGCCTGTGACGGCGCCGGTGGGGGATATTGAGGCGGCTGGACGATCTGGGTCGGCGCGCTCGGCGCGGGTGCCGTGGTGGGCGGGGCCCAATGGAGTGCTTGTCGGGCCGCCGTGGCCAACTGCTGGGCGGTTTGGTAGCGGCGGTCGGGATCTTTGGCCATGCCACGAGCGATCACGTCGTCGAACCCGGGCGGCACGGCCGGATTGAGCATGCTGGGTCGGGGGGGTTCGCGGGTCAGGTGCCCGGCGATCTGCTCTCGAGGCTATCCCCGGGATAGGGCACCTGCCCGGTCAGGCACTCGTGTAGCACACAGGCAAGCGCATACACATCGGAGCGGGCATCGGCCATTCCGGTGTTAAAGCGCTCCGGGGCCATATACGCCCAGGTGCCCACCGCGGTGCCGGTGGACGTCAACCTCGTCGCCGAAGCGTCGTGGGCGATCCCGAAATCGATCAGGTAGACAAACTCACTGCCGGTCATCAACGCGTTGGACGGCTTGACATCGCGGTGGACCAACCCGTGCGCGTGGGCGGTATCCAGCGCCGCGGCCGGCTGCTCGACGGCCCGAACCGTCAGCTGCGGGCTCATCGCCCCGTTCCGTTTGAGCAGGCTGTGCAGGTCGATCCCCTCGATGACCGGCATCGCCAAATACAACTGGCCCTCAATTTCGCCGGTATCGTAGATCGGGATGATGTGCGGTTCGGTCAACCGCGCGGCGGCATGCGCCTCCCGGCGAAACCGTTCGCGATACCCCGGCTGGTCCCCCAGCTCCGGGGGTAACACCTTGATGGCCAGCGTGCGGTCGATGACGGTGTCGTGGGCCCGGTACACCCTGCCCATGCCGCCCTCGCCGATCAGCTCGATCAGCCGGTAGCGCCCAAACGTCACCTCGTCCACGAGCCGCCTCCCGCCAAAACAGTTCGCGATATTACCAGCAAATTCTCACCTACCACCGAATTCGGCGGCCAGGCCGGCAGCGACGACGGCGTCAGACCTGAGCCAGCCCGAGCGCCATCGGAGTGCTGTAGGCCCACGCGGATTGGGGCAGTGGTGAATAGCGGCATCCGCCGCCGAGTCGGGCCTGACCAGACCTGGCCGGTACGGCCGTTTCCGCCCGTCAGTCAGCGAGGGGCTAATGACCGACCACGAACTCCAAATGCCATGTGGTCCTAACGCGAGGGGTGAAATCCGGGAAACCCTGAAATAGGGCCCGAGCCCGCATACGCTCTGAACACACTATTCAAGTCAAGTCATCGGATTCACCGATGTGTTCACTACTTGGCCGGGGGGCCGAGGGGGGGGCGGCTATGTCGTATGTGGTGGCGGTTCCGGAGTTGCTGGCTTCAGCGGCTTCGGATTTGTCCAACATAGGCTCGGCGGTGGTCGCGGCGAATGCGGCAGCGTCGGCCCCGACTACGGGGATGCTGGCAGCCGCCGCTGACGAGGTGTCGCAGGCGGTGGTTTCGCTGTTCGCCGCGCACGGACAGGCCTTTCAGGCGCTCAGCGCTGAGGCGGCGGCGTTTCACTTTCAGTTCTTGCAGGCCTTGAGGGCGGCGGCGGATGCCTATCTGGCGACCGACGCGGCTAGCGCCTCGCCGCTGCAGAGTGTGGAACAAGACGTCCGGGATGCGATCAATGCCCCCTTGCTGACGGTGCAAAGCCTGCCGCTTGCACATAGCCTGCCGGCCATCAGCCTGGGCAGCGGAAACATCGGCAGCGGCAACGTCGGCAGCGGCAACATCGGCTCTTTCAACATTGGCAGCGGCAACAGCGGCCCCAGCGGCACCGGCGGCGGCAACCACAACGTGGGCCTCGGCAACTTCGGCTCCTTTAACATCGGCGCCGGCAACGGAGCCACGTACCTGAACGTCGCGTCCGACTACAACGTGGGTGCCGCCAACGTCGGCAACAGCAACTGGGGCCTTGGCAACTTCGGCAACTACAACATCGGTTTGAGCAACGGAAACTCGACCGTCCAGTCCGCCTACAACGTGGGTGGCACCAACATCGGCAATAGCAACGTGGGCTTTGGGAACTCCGGCAACAACAACATCGGCTTCGCCAACCTCGGCAGCGGCAACATCGGCTTTGGCAATCTCGGCAACCACGACTTCGGCATCGGGCTCACCGGCGACAACCAATTCGGCTTCGGTGGGCTAAACGCCAATAATGTGGGTTGGAACGTCGGCTTCGGGAACAACGGCAGTTTCAACTGGGGGTTGGGCAACACCGGCAACGGCAACATCGGGTTCGGGAACACCGGTAACGGCGATTTCGGCATTGGGCTTACCGGCGACCACCAGATTGGCTTGAATCTCGCTGGCGGGCTGAACTCGGGTAGCGGCAACGTCGGCTTCGGCAACTCGGGCACCGGCAATACCGGCTTTTTCAACTCGGGCACGGGCAACGCCGGCTTGTTCAATACGGGCGCCCACAACTTGGGCATCGTGAACTCGGGCAGCATGAACTCGGGCATCGGGAACACCGGCAGCACAAACACCGGCTTGTGGAACACCGGCAACACCAACACGGGCTTGTTCAACCCGGGGAACAACAACGTGAGCACAGGGAGCACCGGCTCCTACAACGTGGGCATCTTCAATACGGGAAGTTTCAACCTGGGCGACTTCAACTCGGGCGACTTGAACATGGGCCAGTTCAACTCGGGAATCCAGGACGGGGGAATCTTCAACCCGGGCCTGTGCGCCTCGGGTAGCTGCGACACGGGCATGGACAGCACGTTCGCCTTCAACGCGGGCGACTACGACACAGGCTTCTTCAACTCGGGCAGCACCAACACGGGTTTCGCGAACGCGGGGAACACCAACACGGGTTTCGGGAACTCGGGCAACCTCAACACGGGATTTTGGAACTCGGGCACCCCTAGTGGTGCCGTGAACTCGGGCATCGGGAACACGGGCACGGGCAACTCGGGCTTCTTCAACTCGGGCACCGGCGGTTACAACTCGGGCATTGGGAACTCGGGCAGCGGCGGCTTCAACACCGGCTTCATCAACTCGGGCGGCGGCAACGACTCGGGCATGCTGAACTCGGGCAGCGGCGGCAACGATTGGGGATTTTTGAACAGTGGCGACGCCGGTAACAACACGGGCTTTTTGAACTCGGGCAGCGGCGGCTACGAAACGGGCTTTTTGAACTGGGGCAGCGGCGGGTATAACACGGGCTTTTTGAACTCGGGCAGCGGCGGCTACAACGCGGGCTTGTTGGACTCGGGCGGCGGGGACAACTCGGGCGTCGGGAACTCGGGCAGCGATAGTTCCGGCGTTGGCAACGCGGGTGCTGGCCAGTCGGGTATGTTCAACCCGGCGTAAGCGATGTTCTCGCGGTAATTGCGCGATGCCGAGAAATCTGTACCGCATCAAAACAGGCACGATCCCGGTCTCTACGGTTGCTCAGTACCAAGGACCGGCGTAGTTGCCGTTGGGCGCGTACTTGAGGGTTGTGGTGGCGGTGTCGCAAGCAACCCGACTATGTTCTTCAAAGCACGAGCCTATTCCCGACTGCGTCTTCGTCACCGGACAGCTGCCCTAACGAGCGGGGCCGCGGGAATTACCGCGGTCGCCTATCAGGAAGGCAAACTTACCCTGCCGCCTGCAGGGTGATCTCGGAGATAGCCGTCCGGCTCTCGCCATCGGTGGTGCCCAGGGTGGGGATCCACACCAGCACATTGGAGGTCTTGGTCCCGTTGTGCACAGCGATGCTGTTGTGCCCCGGCTGCAGTGCCGTGGTTGGGGTCAACTCGCTGGTGTCGGCCAATTTGGCCGGGGTTGCGGTGGGCGACGAGCGGATCTGCACCTGGGTTCCGGTGCTGGGCACGTCGAGTGTCACGGCGCTCAGCGCGGTCGGCTCGGAGAGGTGCAGCAGCAGACCCATTCCCTGGATGAATTTCGGGAAGGGGTCGGCGTCCTTGTAGGTAACGGTGGACCACGCCGTGTTTGGGTTGCCGTCGATTGCCAGATTGGCGTCTTGCGGATTGTCGGGGGCACCGTCGGGTGAAAACACCGTTGCGCTCACTGGTTTGACGATTGGTCCGGGACGAGTCGAAATCCCGAATCCCTTGGTGAAGTACAGAACCGCAGCCGCGGCCAACACGATCACACCGACGGCTGCGACGACCGCGACGATCCGGCCTTTTCTGCCGTTCGTTGCCTTGTCCCGCGGCGATTTGGCGGGAAGCTGCGACCGGCGTCGCTTCGGAGGAGGTTCAACTGAAAAGTTGATGATTTTGTCGGCATCGAGGGTGTCGCCGTCCCAGGTGCCGCTGACCTCGATTTCATCCCCGTCCGCGAGCTGACCGGCTGCGAGATCAGTTGGTATTTCGACAGGAACATGAGTACGCCCGTTGGCCAGGGGTTCGTATGGGATCATCTGGAACGACAAGATCCCGACCTGATCGTGAGCACCGACCGCGCTTTGCCGTACACCGCGCGCTATGCCATTGACGACCAGACGCTCGAGACGCTGCGTGGGTGGCCGTTCGTCTGAACCAAGTTCCTCGCCGGGGCCCGATCCCGCTGTCCGTGAGCCGGATGGCGGTTGCGGTGCAGCGACATCGCGGCCGGGACCCTGCTGTGTGAGGGCCCGGGCAAATTCGACGCAATTCGGGTACCGCTGGTTCGGGTCTTTGGCCAGCGCCCTTGTCAGCACGGCGTCCAGCCGCGCGAGATCGGGTCGGCGCTCCGATATCCGCGGCGGCGGAGTAGTGAGATGGTGGCTGACTACGACAGCACGGTTTGAGTCTTGGAAGGGTGGGGCGCCGGTCAGTAGGTAAAACGTCGTGGCGGCCAGCGCATATTGATCGGCTCGGCCGTCCAGCGCCTTGCCCAAAAGTTGCTCGGGGGCGACGTAACTGATTGTTCCTATGGCGACGTTGACGTCGGTGAGGTTGCTGACCTCATCGATTCTGCGAGCGATGCCGAAGTCGGTGAGCAACACCCTGCGGCGGTGACCATCGGCCGCGGTCACAAGGATGTTTTCGGGCTTGACGTCACGATGCAGCAGACGGCGTTCATGACCGAAGTCGAGCGCATCGGCCACCGCGGTCACGATTTCCCAGACGTCTTCTTCTGGCATGCCGCGCGGGTGGCGTTCCCGAACCAATCGACCAGCGTCAGTGCCGTCCACGTAGTCCATCGAGATCCACAGCCGGCCGTTGAACTCGCCGCGATCCAGAACGCCGACGATATGTGGGTGCCATAGCGTCGCCGCCAATTCGGCTTCGCGGTTGAATCTCGCCCGAAAATCCTCGTCGGCCGTCGCGGCCAATGACAAGATCTTCAGCGCGTCGTGACGAGGCAGACGAGGATGCTGGGCGAGGTAAACCTCGCCAACACCACCGGTGCCGAGCAAGCGCTCAATCACGTAGCCGGCGAAGACCTCACCGTTGTCGAACGGCATGTCCGAAAGCCTACAAACCGGCACGGCCGAGGAGCGAATTTCGTAACGAACGGGACGGAAACCGGATCGAGACGCAACGAACCGGCAGCTCAGAACCATAATGCCTGGTAGAGCGGCGGGTTCGAGTCCCGGCAGCTCCACCGAAAACCGCTGGTCAGCTCGCCTACCGCGGGATACCGAACGAATCAAAGTCACGCTCGCCGACGTTGTGCCCGGTAGACCGATCCGAGGGTGGTGAGCCCGGTGTGGATTGTGGCCTCGGTGAGGGCGCCGTAGCCAAGTACCAACGCCGGTGGCGCGGACTGTGGTGCGGACCAGTGCCAGCTGGCTCCCTCGATGAGCAGGCCTTGCTCACGGGCACCGTCGACCAGGCGCGCTTCGTCACACCAGCCGGGCAGTCGCACATACAAGTGCAGCCCGGCGGCGATGCCCATCGGCGTAGCGGCGGGCAGACACGTCGCGACCGCGTCCAGAGTCGCGTCGCGCCGGCGCCGATAGATCGGTCGGACCCGCCGCAGGTGGCGCGTGAATCCGCCGGTGTCGATAAATCGCGCGAGCGTGAGTTGTTCGGCCACTGTTGTTCCCATGTCGTCGAGAAGCTTCTGCTGGGCGACGTCGTCGACTAGCCAACTCGGCACGGTCATCCACCCGAGTCGCAGCGCCGGGCTCAGTGTTTTGCTGGCGCATCCGGCGTAGACGACTCGCTCCGGCGCGAGTCCCTGCAGCGCACCAAGGGGTGTGCGGTCGTAGCGGAACTCCGCGTCGTAGTCGTCTTCGATGATCAGCCCGTCGTGCTCGTGCGCCCACTTGAGCAGCGCGGAGCGGCCGGCGGCGCTCAGGACGGCGCCGGTTGGGTAGGAGTGGGCGGGGGCGGCCAGCACCGCGCCGACGTCCAGGTCCGCGAGTTTGTGCACCTGCAGACCATCCTCGTCGACCGGGAGCCCCACTACTCGCAGTCCGGTGTTGGCGATGGCGAGGCGGTGCAGCCCGAAACCAGGGTCCTCGATGGCGATCGCGCCGATGCCCCGGGCCCGCAATGCGCGGCACACCAACACAATCGCCTGGGTTAAGCCGCCACAGATCAGGGTGCGTTCGGGCGCTGCGGCGACACCGCGAACCCGACCGAGGTAGTCGCCAAGCGCACGACGCAGCTCCTGCACCCCCATCGGTCCGGGGTAGCCCAGTTGCGCGTTGGGCATATCGTGCAGCGCCGCTCGATAGTGGCGCAGCCATTCGACCCGCGGGAACAGCGCCGGGTCGGGCAGTCCACCCAAAAAACCTACCCGAGAACGCGATTCGGCGGTGACCGATCTATCGAGGAGTTCTGGTTGGGCGAGCGGCGGAACCCGGGTGCCTGACCCCTGCCGAGCGCACAGGTATCCGTCCGCCCCGAGCTGCTCATACGCGTCGACGATGACGCTGCGTGCCACTCCCAGATCGCGTGCCATCACACGTGTTGGGGGAAGCAACGTCCCCGCCGGTAGCCGGCCCTCTCTGATCGCCGCCCGCAACTGTTGCTGGAGCTGCTGGCGCACGCCGCGTTTGGACCGATCCAGGGTGAGCGGGATCTCCAGCGGAAACCCGGGGTCCGATGAATTGGTCTGCTTGGAAATATTGCTATTGGACCGTGACACAGACCAATCATAGGGATGATGCTCAAGACGTGGTAGCGCTCAACAACGTCGCGGGAGCCTTATCGGCGCCGCTGATCCTGCCGTGGATGCCTGGTCCGTGCGCGCCGGTCACCCAGCCTGTCGTGGTCAGCGTCACCGAGTTTCGCGCCCAGCACCGACGTGACCTGCCAGCGGTGGCCGCCAAGGGCCTCCGCATGCGGCTGGGCTGGTACGCGATGACGGGCGCCCTCGGTCTGTGGCTATGGTCGCTGCCGGCGACCATGCGTGGGGGCTCGATATCGGTGTGGGAGAACGAGGGCAGCCTCGAGCGGTTCATCAACCTGCCGCATCACGTCGACATCATGAACCGCTACCGCGCGCGGGGAACGGTTCGTTCCGAGAAGTGGTCAATGGAGCGCTTCGACCCCGATGTCGTGCTCAACCGGGCACGCGACTGGATCGGCAGGCCATCGACATGCGCCCCGTAGTGCTCTATGCGGTCGCGCGCATCGTTTTCGGCCTGGCCGCGCTGGCGGCGCCCGCGACAGCCGGCAGGTCACTGGCCGGCGAAGGCGGCGCCGCGCCAGACGCAAAAGCGTTCCTGCGCGGCATGGGAGGCCGCGAAATCGGAGTCGGACTGGGCCTGCTTACCGCGATCGGTAATGGCGAGCCCGTTCGACCCTGGCTGATCGCCGGGATGTTGGCAGACAGTAGCGACATCGCTGGAATAGCCGGTGCCTGGCCCCACATGCCCTCGGCGAAGCGGTGGCTAGGGTTGGCCATGGCCGGCGGCGCAGCGGTTGCCGGCGCCGGGCTGTTGGCCACCGGGCCATGAGCTCCACTCATTTATCGGCGGTCGATCCATTCGATGTAGCCCGTGCCGGTGATGGGGGTGCCCCGGAATCGGCCGATGTACTGATAACTGCCGGCGTATCCGGTGCCGAGTCCGTACGCAAAGTCGTTGTTGGAGGTGCCGTCGATCGTGATGAGATCGGCACCGTCATCGCCCGCGACGCGCCAGGCAAACCGCTTTGGCATGCGCATCTTGTGACCGTCGGGGGTGGTGAGCCGATCGGGACAGTATTCGCGAACCGTGTGCTGGTAGCCGCGGGTGTGGGTGGTCGCCGCGCCGTCAACGTTGCGGATGTAAACAAATCGGTGGAGGGGGAGTCCGGCGGGGCCGAGCACTTCGGACATCAGCACCTGGGTTTGCTCGTCGACGTTGAGGATTTGGTAGGTGAAGAATAGGAACGGCAGCGGCAGGTTCATGCCGCGCGCATATTCGTAGGTACACAGTGTTTTTCGCGTGAACGAGTTGGATCCTGCTGTGAATGTGCCCTCGGCCCGGCAGAGCACGCTCCAGTGGTCGTATACGCCGGGGATGTGGGCGAAGTGAGACACGGCCGAGGTCGGGTTGAGCGTGAGTTGCACGCGTGCCTCGGGCCGGGAGGCGGAAAGCGTGACCTGGCTGATCGTTCGGTCGATGACCAGCTGGTCGTCGAATCGTAGGTGCGTGCCGTCGTCGGACAAATCGCACTGGTCGGTGATGCTGTATTGCTCGAAGCCATTGGGGGTCACTGCCGATCCGGTCAGAACCCATGCCGAGTCGTCCGGCTCACCTGCTGCGAGCGATCGCTTGCCGAAGACGGGTGCATGTGCCGTTCCGAGAACGACGATCGCGTCGAAGAAGCGGAACGGCTCCGGCAGATTCGGCACCATGATCCCGTAATGCACGATTCCCCACCGGCCGTGCGGGATGGCCACCGGGGTGGCGTGGTCGAACGGTCGCCGGTTCATGCCTCGGGTTCGGTTGATCTGTGCGATCACGAAGTCAAGGACGGTCGACGGTGCTGTCGGCGTAATTGTGCGGATCATCGATTTACCTTGCGTTTCACACAGAACCTGAATGCATACCAGGAGAGGTTGGCCTGCAATCCTGCCTTGTTCAGGTAGACCTGCCAATCCCCCCGTCGGAAGCCCCGGGCAATGGAGATGACACCGTCACAACGTGTGATCCGGTGCCACCTCATCACCCGGCACAGAACCGGGAAGGTGTAATACGGCAGGCCATGACGCTGCAGATCGGCGATGTGCCAGCCCCGCCGAGAATGCACTTCCATCCAGCCCAGTAGCTCCACCACCTCCTGGTCACTGAAGTGGTGGGCCATCTGTGAACTGACGATAAAATCCACCGGCTCAGACGGAGTGCAGGAAAGCACGTCAGCCGTCTGGTAGTCGATCCTCATCCAAGACGGCGTTGCACTACTGGCGGCCACAGCGCTGCGGGGATTCCTGTCGATACCCGACAGCTTCACCTTCAGCCCGCGCCGATCAGCCCAGCGCGCAATCGCCCGCAACAGATCACCGTCACCGTGGCCGACGTCCAGCACAGAGAATTCACTCATTCCCCCGGTGGCCTTGGCCAGCCACCGCAATGTGGGACGGTGAGTGAGGGTAATCCGATTGCAAACGGCCAATTCAGCCATGACGCGCTGATAGGTGGCAGGGTCGGTGGTGTCGTTGTCCAGTTCTTCCGGGAGTGTGCTTCGTTTTGAAAGCATCTAGTTCACCACGCCACGACTCGTCGCTCCATGACCAATTTTCGGGCCCGTACTGCCGGACCCCGGAGGAAAACCACGCCTGCGGCCAGCACGCGACGACCTCAGACCCTCGTGTGGATCTCCCCCACCCCGATGCCTAACCAGGCGCAGCCATTGTGTAGCGCTCCGAGGCCTGAGGGAAGCTTTTTCGCAGAAATTCTTTGACTTCTGCGCAGGCAGCGAGTCGGCGCACCGGCCAGCGCCGGCCACGATGACCGTCGCGGTCGGGAGGATTTCGAAAGGTTCGTGCCAGGTATTGCGGTCGGCAGGCCCCATGTCACGGGTGTTCCGCGATCCACTCGCTAGTGAAGTGCAGCAGCTTAGCGAGGCTCTCAGTCAAACCGGCTCCAATCGACTTCTCGAGTTTGCCGCCCACCAACGGGATTTTGACCTGCACTCGCGCGGCGTAGCGCATTTGCGAGCCGCTGCCCGCCGGCGTCAGCCAAGCTTCCGCATCGCTTGATCCAAATCCGCCGGACGCCGAGACGCTGACCTGCCCGCGTAGCTGGCCCTCACCGTTCGGTCTCCATATCTCGTCCTGGACGATTTTCATCTCGACGGGAACGAATTTGGCAACCATGCCCGGCATCAGCTGGCGACCCACGTGCTGGGTGGCGCGCACCGTCACCGTGCCGTCGGCGTCGACGATCAGCGAATCCAGGGTGATGGTGCCGGCAGCGGCCGCGATGCGGTCCTGCCAATAGTCCTCGCGGCCGAACGCCGCATGGATTTGTTCCACGCTGGCGGGCGATTCGGCCGAGACGTCAAATGAACGCGCCATAGCAATCCATTCTGACAAAGTTACGGGCATCGCGGCCGCGCCCACCGGCAACCCGGTGCTGTGGGCACCCAGTGTGGATTGGCGCCCACTGGCAAGTTGGCCGTTGCCACGGCGAGCGACGCTGATCGCCCTGACTTACGCTGCGTCTATCTGCGGGGAAAGGTGGACCCATGCGAATAAGCCTGATAAGCGGCCTCGACAACGGGTCGCCGGTCGAATCCTGTATCGCCGACATGACCCAAGCGCGCGACGAAGGATTCGCTCGGCTCTGGATCACCCAGATGCCCCACGACGTCGACCTGCTGACCGTTTTAGCCGCCGCGTTGCGCGAAGTTCCCGATATCGAAGTGGCCAGTGGTGTGGTGCCGATTCAAAATCAGCATCCGACACTGCTTGCGCAACGGGCATTGACGCTCAACATCATTGGCGGCGGACGCTTCACGTTGGGCATCGGCGTCACCCACCGGGCCGTAACCGAGGGGATGTGGGGCGTCTCGTGGGACAGATCGGTGAAGCGATTGTCCGAGTACCTCGACGGCTTGCTGCCCCTGCTTGCCGGAGAACCTGTCGACGCGCCCGGCGAACTCGTCACGACCAGGGGGGCCCTGCAGATCCCGAACGCGCCGGTGCCCCAGGTGTACGTCGCCGCGCTGGGCCCGCAGATGCTGCGGGTCGCCGGTCGGCGCACCGCGGGAACCATCACGTGGATGACGGGCCCGAAGACGCTGCGCCAACACGTAGGACCCACGCTGCGCGGCGCGGCCGCCGACGCGGGCCGCGTGGCCGGGTCAGTCGCGGTGGCCGCCGCGCTGCCGGTCAGCGTGACGGACGACGTCGCCCAGGCCCGATCACTGGCCGCCCGGCAATTCGCGATGTATGGCCATCTGCCGTCTTATCGCGCAATGCTCGACAGGGAGGGCTTCGCCGGCCCGGAGGACGCTGCGCTGATCGGCGACGAGTCCACGGTCTGGCGCCAACTCGACGAGCTTCGCGATGCGGGTGTGGACGAGTTCGCCGCCATCCCGTTCGACCGCTCGAGTGACGCAGGACAGCGGACCCGGGAATGCCTGCGGGCATGGGAGTCGCGGGCATCGGATTCGTAGACGCACGATCTGTGCGACGCCGGAATAAACGGGTCCGAGTTCACTGTTGCTGACTGCTGTAGCGCGCCAGTTCGGGCGATGCCGCCTGGGGTTTGAGCGTCGCTGATGTATCGCTCCAACAGGCGTCTCAGTCAGGGTCAGACCAGGAGGTGCCATGACCACCGCCATCCTCGAGAGCCGCCTCGCGGCCGTCAAGAACGTAGGCCACTTCGACGCCACAGCCGTGGGCAGCTTCGCCCGCTACATTGCCGAGGCTCCCGACGAGAAGCTCTTCCGCATGAACCCCTACCGCTACGCGGAGGAGACAGGCACGCCTGAGCGCCTGGCGGTAGACCTGTTCCTC
Source organism: uncultured Actinomycetota bacterium (assembly GCA_963814505.1). Lineage (GTDB taxonomy): Bacteria > Actinomycetota > Actinomycetes > Mycobacteriales > Mycobacteriaceae > Mycobacterium. The sequence goes on along the minus strand of CAWFDM010000020.1, from coordinate 339,790 downwards.
CATGCCGCGCACGCCGGCGTCGTCGAGTTCAGTTGGGGCGTCCTCTGCCCGGGCTGCGGGTCGTTCATCACCACCGACCACGCCCTGCGCGCGCTCAACGAGGACCGCTTCTGTGCGATCTGCGAGATCCCCATCCCGCCGGTGATCGACGACAACGTCGAGGTAACGTTCAGCGTCGCACCCTCGGCGCGAACGATCCGCTTCCACACCCCGGACAGGCTTGACTTCCTGCGCGACAGCCTCACGCTGTTCTTCTCGCCCAGCGTCGCCGACACCACGCACATCGGCCGCTACCTGGATAACCCCGTGTGGTTCGGTACCGCTCCAGCCGGCGCGAAGCTGGAGACCGAGACGGCGCTCGCGCCGGGGCGCTACGTGCTGGCGCTGCCGCAGTACCACACGATGCGGCGCTTCACGGTCGAGGACGGCGCGGGCGCCTCGGGGTCGAACTACGAGGTCCTCTCCGGAGGCGAGCTCATTCAGGAAGGCGACCAGCTAGCGGCCGGCAAGGTGCGCATGACCCTCCAGAACAGGCTCGCCCGGCCAGTGGTCTTCGGCGCCTTCACCGACCCGCGTCCGTCGTCGCCGGAGGCGCTCGCCGAGAAGGCCGCCAAGTTGGCTCGGCAGTCGGGCTGGAACTTCCATCGCTTCTTTACCGTCAAGGAGTTGGTGACCACCCAGGCGTTCCGTGATCTGTTTCGCTCCGAGAGCATTCCCTCGCAGGGTGGCCTTGCGCTGAAGAACCTGACCGTGCTCTTCACGGATCTCAAGGGTTCGACCGAGCTCTACTCTCGGATGGGCGATATGCGCGCCTATGGCCTCGTCGGTGAGCACTTCGGCATTTTGCGCGAGGTGGTGGCCGAGCGCGGCGGCGCGGTGGTAAAGACCATCGGCGACGCGGTGATGGCGAGCTTCCCGACGCCGGCGCCGGCGCTCGAAGCGGCCATGGTGATGAACCGCGAGATCGGCAAGGTTGGCGATCTGGAGCTCAAGATCGGCCTGCATGCCGGCCCCTGCATCGCGGTGGACCTGAACGAGCGCCTCGACTATTTCGGCCAGACAGTGAACATCGCGGCGCGCGTCCAGGCGATCGCCGACTCACGCCAGATCGTCTGCACCGATCCGGTGCGCGAGGCGCCGGGGGCGGCCGAGGTGATAGCGGCGCTGAGCCCCGTCGGCGCGCGCGAACTGGCGGCTCTCAAAGGGGTCGCCGGTCAGGTGGGCGTCTGGCGCTACCGGTAGCGCTACCAGTCGGTGGGCAAGTCCACGTCAAGATCTGGCGTGGTGCGGCCGCTGCTCATGCTCGTGCGACGAGCCGCGAGACGATCGGCGCAGCCGGCGTCAGGGGTGTTGAGGCGAACTTCGCCTTGATGCCTTTGACCCAGCGCCGGCAGCGCTCTGTGAGTTGGTAGTCGTCGGTCTGCAGATGCCCGCGGGTGATGAGCACGCCGAGTTGGGCACCCTCGCAGCGTAAGTCGTGGGGCGCCGCGACACGCATGTAGAAGGCCTCGGACCCGTCGAGCAGCGTGGCCCAGTCGTTGGCGGGGCGCGCAAAGGAGACACGCCCGTCGTCGTCGATGCGCCACACACCGGTGCGTGGCGTCGCCGTGAAGATCTCGACATCTGGTGAGGTCTCACTGAGTATCAGCTGGCCCCAGACCTCGTCCTCGCCATAGCCCCGCTCCCAGCGCGAATTGATCTCGTCGATGTCGAGTTCGTACTCCACGTCCATGTACTCGAGCAGGTGGAAGAGGAACAGCGGCATGTCGGCGTAGGCCTCGGTGGTCAAGTTCGTCATCGGGCTGGCGCCGCTCAGACGCGGGTTCACCTCGCCGAGATAGAGCTCGTCGGAGTCCAGGTCGTGCAATATGTCCACCTCGAAGTAACCGCGGTAGCCCTCGCGGCTCAGGATGTCGCCCAGCTTTCGGACGATTTCTCGCGCGGCGCGGGTCTGCGCGGGCGGCAGCACCTCGCGCCAGATGTCATTGCCGCACCAGCTGCCCCTGCCCGGAGTCACCTCCGGGTAGCCGACGAGACTCGTCATCGCGGGGCCGATCACGGTGCCGTGGCGGGTCACGGCGCCCTCGAGGCACACCTCGACGTTGCGGATGCGCTTCATGACTTTGACTTCCTGCCCGGCCATGTCGCCGGCGTGCTCGTCCCAGTCGCGCTGGCCCCGCACAAAGAACACCGTGCTGCCGGCGTCGCCATATGCGGCCACGACGACGAGGTCATCGCCCAGCCCGGCACTTTCCGCGAGCGCCGACAGCTCGTCGTAGGAGCCGACGCGCCCGATCACGTGAGGCACGCTCGGCACGCCCGCCTCGTCGGCCAGGCGCGTCATGACGATCTTGGAGCCCAGCCGATGGCGCAACTCCACGGGCGGGTGCATGACCTCCAGCCCCGCCTGGCGCGCCAGGGACTGTGTCTCCTCGTCCATCATCACGAAGCAGGCCTTGCCACCGGGCCCTCGGCCGGCGATGAACTCGAGTGTCTCGGGATCACGCAGGAGGTGGTTGCACACATCTCCCATGCAATCGAAATCAATTCGGTCCCGCCGCCGGGGCACGAACACGCGGGAATGTACGCCCTCAAAAGAGTCAAAGTACGTCAGGTAGAAGAAGTTTCGTACCCAGCGGTCGATGCCTAGCAGGTTGAACGGGGTTGGCGAGATGAAGTACAGCGGCACGGTGTTGGTGTGAAAGAACGCGCGTACGTCCGAGATGCCGTTCAGCATGCGGCGCGGCTCGGGCTCAGGCCCGCCGGCTGGCCCGGTCACGCCAGCCACGGTGGCGTCGAGGCCTCGGCCCGGCGTGGGGAACGCGGCGGGGGCGGGGGCGATGCGATCGCGACGGCGGTGAGCTCAGATACCTGCATGCCCCAAGTGTGCACCTGCCCAGCGCCGGGTGGAAATGTGGAGTGCCCCAACGTCGGCCGTACTTCGTGCTAACACCGATAACCGGAGCATCCCGGGTTTCCTGCACACCTGGTTCTGTGACGTCGCTTCGCCGGGTGGCTTTGCTGAGTGTCAAGAGCAGCGCCAGACGCTAGATTCGGGCCATGAGCCCACTGCTGGACACCACCACGCGGTGCCTGCGACGCATCGCTGTCGGCAAGCAGCGCGAGGGACGGATCCCGGGTCTGTATGCCGCGGTGTGCCGCGGGGGCGGGCTCGCCTGGGGCGACGGGATCGGCGTCGCGGACCTGGACGGCGACCGCGCACCCGGGCCGGACGACCAGTTCCTGATCGGCTCCAACACCAAGACCTTCATCGCGGTGATGGTCATGCAGCTGCGCGACGAGGGGCGGCTCACCCTCGACGACCTGCTCGGCGACCACGTCCCGGAAGTGTCCCACCCGATCACCGTCCGGCAGTGCCTCGCGCACGTCTCGGGGATGGCCCGCGAGCCCCTTGGGGACGTCTGGGAGACGCTGGAGCAGCCGGACGCCAAGCAGCTCCGTCGCGACTTCGACGAGGTGGAACGGGTCCAGAAGCCCCACGCGCGCTGGCACTACTCCAACGTCGTCTACGCCATGCTCGGCCAGCTGGTCGAGGAGCTCGACGGGCGGCCCTGGCAGGAGTCGCTGGGTACCCGGCTGCTCGAGCCGCTGGAGCTGCGGCGTACCACGGTCGGGTTCGATGACGGGCCCCGGGCGACGGGCTACTACGTCGCGCCGTACGACGACGTCCCGCGGGTGGAGCCGGTCATTGACCTCAAGGCGATGGCGCCGTGCGGCGGCCTGGCCAGCACGGCCGCCGACCTGGCCCGCTGGTCGGCGTTCGTTGCCGGCCCGCCCGCGGAGCTGCTCTCCCCCGACACGATCGAGGAGATGTGCCAGCCCCAGATCCTGCTCGACACCGAGGACTGGAACGGCGCGATGGGGCTGGGCCTGTTTCTGCTGCGCTCGGCGACCGGCCGCACCTGGGTCGGGCACGCCGGCGCGATGCCCGGCTACAAAACCGGCGTCTTCACCCACCGCGAGTCGGGCACGGGTGGCATCGCGCTGATGAACGCCACCTTCACGCCGGCGCCCGACGCGCTGACGATCGAGCTGGCCGACCACGTGGTCGAGCACGACCCGGTGGAGGACGAGCCGTGGCGGGGCGGCACCGAGGTGCCCGACGAGCTGCGCGGCATCCTCGGTCGCTGGTTCTCCGAAGGCCATCCCTTCGTGTTCGTGGCGGAGAAGGGCCGGCTCCAGGCACGCATCGACGAGCCTGCGGCCGCCGGGCTTCGGCCGTCGGTGTTCGACAAGATCTCCGATGACGTCTACCGCACGATCTCGGGGCAGTGGCGCGGTGAGCAGCTGCGGGTGACCCGCGCGGCCGACGGCACGGTCACCAAGCTGAACTGGGCGACGTACCTCTTCATGCGTGACCCGATGGCCTTCGGTGAGCACCTCGACAGCTGAGGATCACTCCGGACCCATTGGCGTCCGATAGGTTTTCAGTTCATGAGCCCCGCTGATGCCAGTTCAACCGAGCGCTTGTTCGCGCTGTCCGAGCAGGTGCGGGGTTTCATGCCGGCTGACGAGGGGCGGGCGCTTTACGACGCCGCGCTGCGATTCTTCGACGGCGGGGTCGGTGTAGAGATCGGTACCTATTGCGGCAAATCGACGCTGCTGCTCGGCGCAGCGGCGAAACAAGCCGGTAGCCTGCTCTACACGATCGACCATCACCACGGTTCCGAGGAACACCAGGCTGGCTGGGAATACCACGACGCCTCGCTGGTCGACAAGGTCACAGAACTGTTTGACACGCTGCCGACTTTCCGGCGCACACTCGATGCCGCCGAGCTGGACGACCACGTCGTCGCCATCGTGGGCAAGTCGCCGATTGTGGCCCAAGGGTGGCGGTCGCCGCTGCAGCTACTTTTCATTGATGGCGGCCACTCCGAGGAAGCGGCTACCCAAGACCTCGACGGATGGGCGAAGTGGGTTGTCACCGGTGGGGCACTCGTCATCCATGACGTGTTTCCCGACCCCAGGGACGGTGGGCGGCCGCCCTACCAAATCTATTGTCGTGCAGTCGATTCCGGTCAGTTCAGGGAGGTTTCGGCGACCGGGTCGCTGCGAGTGCTCGAACGAATCAGCGGCCAGTCGGGGCAACGGATCGACTTCACCGGCTAGGGCCGGCAACAAGGCATTCGCAGTCGAAGTCCATCTGCAGGCCCATCGGCAGCCCGTGTGCGCGGAAAATCCCCCCGCCGGCGGTGGTGTCCGACAGCGCGTCGGCCGCCAGGATCATCGCCGCCCCGGTCCAGGTGGTCCGCTCCTCGGGCCAGCGTTTGCCGTCCGCGAACACCAAACCGGTCCAGTACGAACCGTCGTCTTCGCGCAGGTGCTGCATAGCGGCGAATTGCCCACGCGCGGCCCAGCGGTCGCCGATGGCATCAAGCGCCAGCACCAATTCGCACGTTTCGGCGCCGGTCACCCAGGGCCGGTCATCCACGCAGCGAATGCCCAGGCCGTCTACCACAAAGTCGTTCCATCGTTGTTTGATTCGCGCCGCCGCGGCCCGGCCCCGCAGTGCACCGCCAAGGATGGGGTAGTACCAGTCCATCGAGTAGCGATCCTTTTCGGTGAACACTTCGGGATGGGCGACCAGCGCGTGGCCCAGTCGGCCAAGTGCCAGTTCCCACTCCGGCTGCGGTTCGCCCACCAGGACGGCGAGCGCAAGCGCGCAGCGTATGCTGTGGAACACGCTGGCGCAGCCCGTCAGCAGCGCCTCCGATACGGGCCCGGATTCACTTCGGGCCCAACAGATTTCGCCATAGCCGATCTGTAAGTCGATGACGAAATCGATCGCCTTGTGCACCACCGGCCACATCGTCTCGGCGAACGACTCGTCGCCGGTGACCAGCACGTGATGCCAGACTCCCGTGGCGACGTAGGCGCAGAAGTTGCTGTCGCTGTTGGCGTCTTCGACTGTCCCCGCCCGGGTCTGGATGGGCCAGGAGCCGTCGCGCCGCTGCGTGCGACGGCTCCATTCGAACGCGCCCCGCGCCGCCTCGAGCAGTCCCGCCGCGGTGAGCGCCATCGCGCACTCCACGTGATCCCACGGATCGGCGTGGCCGCCGCTAAACCACGGGATGGCGCCTGATGACTCCTGCGCGTCGGCGATGGATTGCGCGGTCTGCAAGCACTGCTCGACGGTGAGGATGCCCGCGACCGCGGGCGGGTCAACGCGACGCAACGGAATATCCGAGCGTCACTTCTTTTTCCGTCGGCCGGCGCTTGGTGAAGTACATCGCCACACTCTTGCCGATGAGCGGATTCAGCAGCGCCTCGGCGATTCGGGTTGACCTCGGGCGCTGCATCAGATCCCACACCAGAAACTTGTGGTACGCGCTAATCACGGGATGATCGGCATTCGAGACGCCGACAGCGCATTTCAGCCACCAGAACGGCGAGTGCAAGGCATGTGCGTGGTGGACATGCGTCAATTCCATTCCGCCGCTGGCGATTTTGTCGCGTAAATCGCTGGCGCGGTAAACGCGTACGTGGCCCCCTTCGTTGCTGTGATATTCGTTGGAAAGTAGCCAGCACACCTGCTCGGGAAGCCAACGCGGCACGCTGACCGCCATCGTGCCACCGACCCTGAGCACCCGGATCAATTCCGCGATGGCGGCGGTGTCGCGGGGTATGTGCTCCAGGATTTCGGACGCGATGACGCAGTCGAATGTCTCGTTGGCATAAGGCAGGTTCAGCGCGTCGCCGAGCACCACGTTCGCCGATCCCGGCGCGGACGCCTCACCGGCTTCGGCCATCGCACGCAAAGTTCGCTCCACCGAACGCAGTTCGGACTCGTCACGGTCGAAGGCGATGACGTTGGCACCGCGCCGATATGCTTCGAACGCGTGCCGGCCAGCCCCGCAACCCACGTCGATGACTGTTGCTGACGGCCCGATATCCAGCCGGTCGAAATCTACTGTCAGCACTACGATTCGCTTTGGGTGGTGGCCTTGCGCGCGATCGCCCGCTCGTATACACGCACGGTTTGAGCGGCCACCGCTTCCCAGCTGAACACGCTGATTGAACGTTCTCTGCCCGCCTTGCCCAGAGCGCGACGCCTGTCCGGTGAGTCGAGTAGCGCACCGAGCGCACGGGTCAACGCTTCGACGTCGGCGGCCGGCACCAGCTCGGCGCACGCACCATCGGTCCCGAGGACTTCTGGGAGCGCGCCCACCTGGCTGGCAACGATCGGGGTACCACTGGCCATGGCTTCGACCGCCGGCAGCGAAAACCCTTCGTAGAGCGACGGAATGCAGGCGACCTCGGCCGAAGCGAACAAGGCGGCCAACTCGGCATCTGGAAGGCCGTTCGTGATATGGACGATGTCGGAGATGCCCAGTTCGGCGATGAGTTTGTGGGTGGCGCCGTTGGGTTCCAGCTTGGCGACGAGCCGTAATTCGACATCTCGGTTCACGCGGATTCTGGCAATCGCGTGAAGCAGGGTTCGCAGACCCTTCAACGGGGTATCGGCGCTGGCTATCGCAATAATCCGGCCGCGTTGCCTTGGCTGCGGTCTCGGCTTGAAGAGGTTGGTGTTCACGCCCAATGGCACCACGTGCAGTTGATCGGGCGAGACATCGAAGTCGGCGACGATATCGGCTGCCGACGCAGACGAGACGGTCAACAGATCAGGAATCTGGCGCGCAACCTCCTTCTGCATCTTGGAGAACCCATACCACCTGAGCACCAAGGGTTTCCGCCACCATCGCGCGGCGGCTAGGTCGAGGACCCGATCCCGGGTGATGGGGTGGTGCACGGTGGCCACCACCGGCAGCGGCGCGTTCGCGATCTTGAGCAGGCCGGTTCCCAGGCTCTGATTGTCGTGGACGACGTCGAAATCGGCCCGACGATCGGCCAGCAGCCGGGCGACACGCAGCGAGAAGGTCCGTGGCTCGGGAAAGCCGGCGGTCCACATGGTGGCGAGTTCCAACAGGTCGATCGAGTCGCGGATCTCGCTCGGCCGCGGCGCCCGGAACGGGTCGGGTTCGCGGTACAGGTCCAGGCTTGGCACCTCGGTCAACCGCACTCGCGGGTCAAGCAGCTGCGGATACGGTTGGCCGGAAAACACTTCGACGTCGTGACCGAGCTCCGCGAGGCCGCGGCTGAGATGGCGCACGTAGACACCCTGTCCGCCGCAATGGTCCTTACTACGGTAGGACAGCAAGGCTATTCGCATATTCAGACGGTTCCCCCCGAGTTGATGACCGCCGAAGGGTACCCCGAATCCATCGCGATCAGCGGGGCGCGGAGCGCGGTGACCGCAAACTGGACATGTGTCCAGACTATAATTCGACCATCTAATTGATGCAATGCTGGGTCGGGCGACCGCGAGTTGCCGTAACGATCTGCCGGGTGAAACTCTCGCTGTTGACGCCGTAAAGACGCCACCCTTACAGTCGCCCTCGCGTGAGCCGGACCGAATGCACCGGGACGCTGGGGCTCGGGGACGGTGGTCGGGGCCGCCGCAACGAGGCCGAGCAGCATCAGCGGACCGGGCAGCAGCGGAATGCCGACCGGCCGGAGGGTCGCCTGATTTCGCTGCAGATTTTGTTTATGGCCCTGCAGATCGGGAATTCTATTGCCCAACAGCCTGTCAGGATACGACGTCAGAATAGGCCCCTGAGTCCCGCTGGTTGGCTTGTCAGCGTTTAAAGAAAGGTGCCAGCGTGACGGTCACGAATCCAAGCTTCACCGATGCCTTTCAGGAGGCTGTGGTCGCCGTGCTTGATGCAATCGCCACCGCGGGGGAAGAACGCTGCAGGAACCTTCAGAACGCCAGGCTCGCAGTCGATAAGGCTTTACGTGATTCCCACAGTGGTGAGGAATGGTATTTGGCCGACCACCTGCGCCGAGGAATTAAGGATGTGGCGGCACACGCATGGGACGCTGCCTAGGAGCCGGCGCCACTCGGCCACCGCGGTGGCGAGTCATCCCTTGCTATCGGTGTCATAGCTCCGGCCGCCTTGTCGTTTGTCGCGACGTGCTGATCGTCCACACCACCGGCTGAGCCGTTTGAAGCGCTTTGGCGGAGTCCCTAGTTCCTCGAATCGCTGCTGGCGGCAAGCGAGATGTGGAAACTGATTATATGAGACAGGACCCGAGAGGCACCGTGCGCCGTTCCGCTGAGGGTGCGCTGCTGGTGCGTGAGTACCGCGGCGATGATTTGGGCTGGAAGCTGGTGCCATCGGAGTCGGAAACCTGTGTGTTCCATCGGGAGATCGACCCACTCTTTCTGGAGTGGCCGATCATCTGGTGCCCGGATGCGACGTTCCACGAACAGGACAACATCCGCCGCGCTCAAGGGCGCCGCCCATGAGCATCGTTCAAGTCGCAGCTCGGTCGGACCTCAGCATGGCCGTCCATCGCACGCACTGTCGCTTGTCGGTGGTGCCCACGCGCCGACGCTGAACGCAAGATTGCCGGCAGAGGCCGGCACCCGCGCAGTCGCCAAAGCTATCTTTGACTCCGAGAATTGTGGTTTTGGATGGAACCGCGTTCTGTCGACGGCGACTGAATACTGGTGTTCGCGTGCCTGGTGAAATTATCCACCAGCGGCTGACGCACAGTTACTTCTGGTCGAAAAATAAGCAGTCTGGTTATGGCGTCGACACTCTCCAATCGAGGGGTGCTCATTTTTGAAGACGAGCCGGTCAGCGAACTCGTTGCGAATTGTGTGGGCGCCCTTGTCGACGTGAGATAGATCTCTTTCTGACCAAACCGGGACTGTTCAAGCGTCTGTTGTGCTGCGCTGGGCATTGAGTTAAGCAGCAATCGGGGGACTCACATGGTCATCGTCGACCTGTCAGCGCTGGCTGATGCCGTCGGCAGCCTGGGCAGCCTGGGCACCTCCCTCGGGAAGGCCAACGTCGCGGCGGAACTGCCGACCACCGGGATCCTGGCTTCGGGCGCCGACGAAGTCTCGGCGATGATCACCACGTTGTTCAACGGCCACGGTCGGTGGTACCAGGGGCTGGCCACCCAGGCTCAGCAGTTCCATCAGTTGTTCACCCAGACACTCACCGAAGCGTGGGAGGCCTATCAGAACACCGAGTGGTCGGCACTGGAGTTCCTGTGGACCGAGATCACTGCGCTTGAGCAGCCGCTCATCCCGCTGCTCGGTGACATCCCCGGGTTCAATCCGGCATCACAGCTTCCGATCCCACCGCTGCCGACGGCCCCGGTTGGCCAGACGGTGGCCCTGCTGTTGGGCGGTACCGACTACCCCGTGCTGGGCAGCTGGTATCCGGGGATGATTCAGCAGCTCTACTTTCCGGGCGTGAGTAGCTATGGCTCCATCTTCACGCCTGAGCAGTTCTTGCCGCTCACCCCGCAGTTGGGGGCCTTGACGCTGGGGCAGTCCGTCCACGCCGGGGTGCCGCTACTTCACCAGGCCATCACCACCGGCATCGCCAATGGCAACAAGGTGCTGGTGTGGACCACCAGCCAGTCCGCCACAGTGGCCACCAACGAGATCCGCAATCTGATGGCGGCGGGCTCGCCCTACACCGACAAGCTGTCGTTCGTCCTGACCGGCAACCCGAACAACCCCGACGGGGGCATGTTCGAGCGGTTCGCTGGGCTCTATATTCCCGGGCTGGACCTGCTGTTCAACGGGGCCACCCCGCCGAACGCGCCCTACCAGATTCAGGTCTTCACCAACCAATACGACGGGATCAGCGACTTCCCCGAGTACCCGCTGAACGTGGTGAGCGACACCAACGCGGTGTTCGGGTTCCTGTTCGGGGCGCACGACTACGCGCCTTATGCCCCTTATTCGACCCCAATCCAGCTGGCTACATCGCCCGGCTACACCGGGAGCACCACTTACATGTTCGACCTAACTCGGAATCTGCCGCTGGTGACTCCGTTACGGGAATATTTGCCGGCCCCCTACGGCAATGCGCTGGCCGACCTGTTGCAGCCCGATCTGCGGGTGATCGTGGACATGGGGTACGGCTCCGGCGAGTACCCCGACCTGCCCACCCCGGCGCGGCTGCTCGAGATTCCCAACCCGTCCACAATCATCCCGGACTTCGCCGCCGGCGCTGTTCAGGGACCGCAGGCCGCGTTGGTGGATCTCGGATTGCTCCCGCAGTCGATGCTGCCGAACGCCTACCCCTACCTGCCAGCGCTGAATCCCGACCTGAACTTCAATCTGGGTCAGTCCGGCGTGACGGGCTTGTCGCTGCTGACGGGCGGTGAGGGCGCGCTGGCCAGAGACCTCGGGTTGATGCCGCCGTGGGATTCGGGCTGACGGACGCCGAGCCGTAACGCCGAGTGTGAATCGTGCTACGCGACACACCTTGGCCGTCGTGCAGTCCACACTCGGCGGTCGGACTTGACAAGCCGCTCCGCCGGACCCCAGCATCATGGCGGGACGATCACCTGTGGAATTCCGTGAACGGGCGGCGGGGAATCATGTGAACGACGACAGCTCGCTACGCAGCTTTGCGTTCGGTGGGCCAGTGCGAAAGGCCATTGCCGTTGGGACTGTCTTGCTTGCACTGGTTGCGGTTTACTGGCGTGGTCACGCACGACACACAGAAGTAAAAGACAGCGGGCAGGCAACGCCGGCGCCGGCTGCGGCTCTCGCGCCTGCCATCCCATCAGTCTCCAAGCTGCCCGATGCGGCAAGCGCGCCTGACACCCCATCAGTCTCTAAGCTGCCCGATGTGGCAAGCGCGGCTGACTTCGCAACAGTCTCCAAGCTGATCAACGATGCGATTGCGGCAGACAAGCTGCCAGGCGCTGTGGTCGTGATCGGGCACGGTGGCAACGTCGCGTTCCACCAGGCTTATGGCTCGCGCAAGCTTGCAGGCGAACCCGGGCTCGATGGATTGCCCGCACCCGCCGAGCCGATGACCGAGGACACGATCTTCGACCTGGCGTCGTTGACGAAGATCCTCGGAACGGCGACTGCCGTAATGCAGCTTTACGAACAAGGCAAGGTGCGGTTCGACGATCCCGTGCAGCAGTACTTGCCTGACTTCAACACGGCGGACGATCCGCGGCGTGCCAAGGTGACCGTTCGCATGTTGCTTACCCACACATCAGGCGAAACCGGCGACGTCGACCTCAAAGATCCGTGGGGACTGGAAGCGGCCGATAAGGCAGAAGGCCTTCATCGTGCGCTCACCACGCCGCTGGAGTCGGGTCCCGGTGAGGTTTTCCGCTACTCCGATATCAACTTCATATTGCTCGGCGCGCTGATCGAGAACGTCACCGGCGAGGCCCTCGACGTTTACGTTCAGCAACACGTATTCGAACCGCTTGGCATGGCAGACACCCGCTACCTCCCGCCGGCTAAAGCATGTGGTCCGCACACGACGATAGGAGCCGCGATCGCCTGGGCGCCCGCGCCAGAAGGCCAGGTGCCGGATGGTTGTTCCGCGGGCACCTGGAGCGTCGGTCTTTTGTCGCGCATCGCACCGACATCGCGTGACGAAGAGAACAGAGCCGATCTGGGCAAGAACCCCGATCTTGATCGGCTGCTTCGGGGCACCGTGCAGGACACGACGGCGCGGCGCATGGGTGGAGTGGCCGGGCATGCCGGCGTGTTCTCGACGGCGCACGATGTCAGCATCTTCGCGCAGGCCTTGCTCGACCGGCTCGCGGGCCGTCCGAGCAACTTTCCGCTGACGCAAGCGACGTGCGAGTTGATGACGGCTCCGCAGCAGCCGGGACATACGGATCAACAACTCGAAGCAGCGAACGCCGCCGCCCGAGCAGCAGTGGCAAAGAGGCCGAATGCAACGGAGCCGCTGCTCGCTCCGCACTATCCGGCGATCGCGGGGCAAAACCTGCGCGGCTTCGGCTGGGATATCGACACGGGCCTGTCCACGGCGCGCGGCGTGGTCTTCCCCATCGGCAGTTTCGGCCACACAGGCTTCACCGGAACCTCGCTTTGGATAGACCCAGCCTCAGGTACCTACATAGTTCTGCTCGCGAACTCGATCCACACGCGAGGCAGTCCACCGCTGTCGAATCTGCGCGGTGAGGTCGCGACGGCGACCGCACGGGCCCTCGGTCTTTAACGGGGCTAGCGTCTGATCAGGTGGAGCGGATCAGGGCCGCTCGAAGTGTTGGTAGTCGAGGGGAGCCGCCCATTCGCCACCCCACCGCCAGCCACGGTCTGTGAAGGCGTGCACGGCTGGGTCGCCGATGTGTAAGAGTCCCGGGTCGGTGCGGCTGCGGTCCAGGTAGGCCGCCGCGTTCTGCGGCTCGAAATACCCGCTGGCGTAGAGGCACGGGTTGAGAAGCGTATTGATGTCGATAGCCCGACCGTAGGCGTGTGGAGACCAGTCGTTGGTTCCCGGGATGGTTCGGCAGTTGAATGCCGAGGTGTTGTTGTCCTCCATGGATAACTCGTCATCAGCGTCCGGGTAATGGTCGACCGTGCGGATCTTCTCGACCGGATAGCCCAGTCGGTAGAGCTGCTCGAAGATCGCGATGACCTCCGGCACCAGGTCTTCGTTCACGATCAGCTCGCCGCGGTGGGTCTGGCCGTCGAAACCGATGTGGTCGACGTCGACCCGCCGGAGCTGCGCGGGTTCGACGGGGCAACCCGGCCGCCAGGTCGTGCCGAGCTCGTCGGCGGTGACGGGCTCGACGGTCGCGCCGGCAGGTGCCGGCGGCGCGCTGGCCGACGACGGCGGTGCCGACGACGACGCTGCCGACGGTGACGGTGAAACAGCCGGTGACGATGTGGCCGCAGGAGGCCCCGCCGGCCTGGGCGCCGCGGTGCACTGCACCAGCACGACACACGCTGCCAGCAGTTCCGCCAGCACGGCACCCCGCCGCTGGGCGGGCCTCAATGGGGATGAGTCCTCACCGCTGCCTCCACCCCTACAAGACCGCTGCGATAAGCGGTTTCGCCAGACAAGTCCGGTGCCAACGCTACCGGAGACGGAATTTCTTGTACTGGCTGCCGGAATTGATTCCCGCAATCGGTGTTCAACGCGACCGCGCCGCCGACGCGCTTCCTTGAAAAGCGTCACCGTTTGGCGCTGTTGGTGCTCCTTCCCGTGAGAGTGAACCACGAGAGGAGAAATCGGTCGTGAGCGACGACGGCGAGATCCGTTATGAGTCAGTCTTTCGGGAACGCTGGCGCGACCGCCAGTCTGCGGCGACCCGCCTCGGCGAACTGGTCAAGCAGCACCGGTGGATCGAGGCGGGCCTTATCGCACTCGGGGTGCTGTTGACAGCGGGCGGTGTCGCTGCCGCCGAGGTCACCGTTGCCCAGATTGAGGAGCTGCCAGGCGTCACGCAAGGCATGTCGGTGACAGCGATCCGTGGTGGCGGGACACCGCCTGCCCAGGGCGCCGCCGCGCAATTTCGGGATGCGTCCGGCACACAGGGCGCGGTCGTCGTCGAGGTGACTGCGACCGAGGTGAGGGCCCGGTTGGAGCGGCCCACTTCTGCACCGGCCGGCGAACTCGTTGTCCCGAACGGACGGCAGCGGCTCATCAGCGTGTTAGTGCCGAGGTTCTGGTGAGGGGGCACCGCAGCGCGATCCCCTATATCGCGCAAGCCGAGATGGCCGATTGCGGTGCCGCCGCGCTTGCCATGGCGCTCGGTTATCACGGTCGCCACGTTTCGCTCGCCGAGATTCACGAGGCCACCGGGACCGGGCGCGACGGTGTCGACGCGCTGCGGCTTGCCGAAGCCGCGTCCGCCTACGGATTGCGGGCCCGCGGGGTGGCCACTGAACTCGATGATCTGCGAGCGCTGCCTCGCGGCACCGTATTACATTGGGGCGCAGCGCATTTTGTCGTCCTTGAGGCCACCTCACGGCGTGGTGTGACCATTGTCGACCCAGCCGCCGGCCGCTACCGACTCAGCTGGTCCGCGGTCAACGATCTGTACAGCGGCGTCGCGGTCACGCTGGAGCCCAACGACACGTTTGCGCCGGGTGGGCGGGCGGCCCCCGGCGCGCTCCATCACGCGCGCAAGCTGCTGGCCCGATCGAGCGGAATCGGCCGGGTGCTGGCCACCTCGGTGGTGGTTCGGGTAATGGCGCTGGCCGTGCCGGTGCTGACCGGCTTGATCGTCGATCGGGTTGTGCCCAACAACGACGGGCACTTGCTGAAAGTGCTGGGCGCGGTGATGGCCGCGCTGATCGGCTATTCGGTGCTTGCCACATATCTGCGGGCGCATTTGCTACTGCGGCTGCGCAGCCGGTTGGACGTCGACATGACGCTCGACTTCCTCGAGCACCTGGTGGACCTGCCGTACGCGTTCTTCCTGAAGCGGTCTTCGGGAGACCTGATGATGCGGCTGCGCAGCAACGCGACGGTCCGCGAGATCCTGACCACGGGCACAGTCGCCGCGCTCCTCGACGGCACGCTGGCCACCCTGTATCTGGTTGTCATATTCGCCTTGTCGCCGACGCTGGGAGTTCTCGTCTCCGCGCTGGGTGCCGCCCAGGTCGCGGTTCTGCTGGCGGCGCGCCGCCGCAACCAGCACCTCATGGGCGAGTCACTGGCCACCGAAGCCCGGTCTCAGTCCTATGCCTACGAGATGTTCTCGGCTGTCGAAACGCTCAAGGCCGCCGGCGCAGAGCGTCGCGCGGTGTCGCACTGGACCAACTTGTTCATTGCCGAACTGAACGTCTCGGTGCGCCGCGGGCGCCTTGAGGCCTTGGTGGGGACCGCGATCCATGGGCTGGCGCTGTTGTCCCCAATCGCGGTGCTGCTGGTGGGCGCCAACCTGGCGTCCAGCGGGCGCCTGTCGCTGGGCACCATGCTTGCCCTGGCCGCCCTGGCGACCGGATTCCTTGAGCCACTGGGCATATTGGTGGCTACCGCCCTGCAGATGCAGCTTCTCGGCAGTTACCTCGCCCGCCTTGACGACGTCTTCAACACGCCCACCGAAACCGCCGGGCGCGAGCTGCGACATGCACCCGAACTCACCGGATCGGTGCGCGCCGAACGGCTCAGCTTCCGCTACCACTCGCACGGCCCACCGGTCGTCGATGGCGCCGACCTCGAGGTGCGACCCGGACAGGTCCTGGCCATCGTGGGGCGTTCCGGTTCAGGCAAATCCACGCTGGGCCGGCTGCTACTGGGTCTCTACCCGCCCTCGGAGGGTCGTGTCCTGCTCGACGGCATGGACCTTGCCGCCCTGCACCCGCGCAGCGTGCGGTCTCAAATCGGGGTGGTCACCCAAGACCCCTACATCTTTGGGCTGTCGATTCGCGACAACCTGGTTCTGGGCAACCCCAGTCTGCCGCTGGACCGGCTCGAGTCCGCGGCCGAGCTCGCCGGCGTCGCCGACGACATCCGCGCGATGCCGATGGGGTTCGACACCCCCCTCGTGGACGCGGGCGCCTCGCTGTCGGGTGGTCAACGTCAACGGCTTGCCCTGGCACGCGCGCTGGCACCGCGGCCCCGGATCTTGCTGCTCGACGAGGCCACCAGCAATCTCGACACGGTCACCGAGGCCAAGGTCCACGGCAACATCGCCCGGCTCGGATGCACGGTCATCGTGATCGCGCATCGACTCGCCACCGTGATCGACGCCGACCACATCGTGGTGATGGACGCGGGCCGGGTCGTCGAGACGGGCTGCCACAACGACCTCATGGCCGCAGGTGGCCATTACGCACAACTCGTCGCCGGACAACTCGTCGGCGCTACACCCCGATAGGAACTGGAAATGAATGCTTCACCGACGTCATCGACATCCGAACTGACGCCAAGCGGCTTTTTCGTGATGCGTGCGCCGTTGCTGCCGCTGGAGGAACTGGATCGCCTGTGCGTCGAACCCGATTACTGGCGCAGCCTGGTCGCGCGGCCGGAGGTTCGTGAGGCGCTGCACCTGGCCTCACCCGGGTTGATGCGCCGCTTGGCCGCCGGCGATCCGGACGACCGAGTGATCGCCTCGGTGACCGCGTATCTGACGCGGATGTGCACCCGCGCGACCCCGTTCGGACTGTTCGCCGGCTGCTCGCTGGGAGTGGTGGGCCCAGATGCAGGAGCTACCGCGCTGGCGGTCGACGGTCCGGAGGGGATCGGCCGGCACAGCCGACCCGACACCGAGGTGCTGGCGGCGCTGGTGGAGCGCCTGCTGGCGGATCCGTCGACGCGGCCGGCGATGGTGGTGGAGCCCAACTCCAGCCGCTACCACGCGGCGGGGGCGATGCGTCTGATCGAAAGCCGGCTTCAACAGGGCCGTCGCTCGCACCATTTGGTCGTGGTCGAGGACGACGCGCCGTTGCGGTGTGCGTTGGACGCGGCGGCCGGTGGCTGCGTGGTTGACGGCGTCGTCGAGGCGGTTGCCGCGCAGACGGGGGTCGAGCGCGAGGAGGCCCGCGAGTACGTCGATGCCCTGATCGAGGCCAAGGTCCTGACGCCGGTGGCCGAGCCCGCGGTGACGGGCCCCGAACCGCTGACACAGCTGATGTCGTCGCTGAGCGGGCGGGACTTCGCCGCGACCTCGGAGGCGCTGAGGCGGGTGTCCGACGAGCTCGCCCGCCTGGACGCGGCCGGTCTCGGTAATCCACCGGAGGCCTACGGTACCGCGGCCGAAACGCTGCTCGAACTGGCCGGCGAGGGTGACGACGCCCGGCTGGTCCAGGTCGACCTGCACCGGACCGGGTCGGGTCTCACTTTGGGGTCCGACACGGTGCGCCTACTGACCGAAGGGGTGCAACTGCTACACCGGTTGTCCACGGGCGGCGACGACCCGGCGCTCACCCGGTTCAAGCAGCAGTTCGCGGCGCGCTACGAGGACCGCGAGGTTGCGCTGATGGAGGCGCTCGACGAGGAGATGGGCATCGGATTCGACCCGTCGACGCATCCGGCGGGCGACGAGTCGCCGCTGCTGGCCGGCATGGACCTGGGCGGTGTGGCCGCGCAGTATGCGTTCACCGCGCGCGACGCGACCCTGCTCGACTTGCTGATCCGCACCCGCGAGAGCGGCGCTGCCGGCCTTGAGCTCGACGCCGCTACTGTCGCTCGCCTTGAGTCGCCGTCGTCAGCGCGGTTGCCGTTGCCCGACGGCCTCGCGGTCAACGCCAACCTGCTCGAGGACGGCGTCGAGATCGACGGCGTATACGGGCCTTCGGGAGTACAGCTGCTGGGGCGGTTCTGTCACGGCGATCCGCGGCTGCACGGCGAGGTGCGGGCCCACCTGCGCGCCGAGGAGGCCCAGTCGCCCGGCGTGGTGTTCGCCGAGATCATCCACCTGCCGGAAGGACGCGTGGGAAATGTCCTGGCCCGGCCGGTGCTGCGCGACTACGAACTGGTCCTGTTGGGGCGCTCGGGCGCACCCGCGGCTCGTCAGCTCAGCGTCGATGAGCTGACCCTGCGTCTGGATGGTGACCGCGTCGTCCTCTACAGCCCGCGGCTGGGCGCCGAAGTCAGGCCGCGGCTGACCACCGCGCACAATCCGGCCTGGCGCGGCTTCGGGGTTTACCGGTTCCTCGCGGCGCTGCAAAGCGACGGGGTGGCCGGCGGGTTGGCGTGGGATTGGGGCGCCCTTTCAGGAGCGCCGGCGTTGCCCCGGGTTACCTCCGGGCGCCTCGTGTTGGCCCGGGCCCGCTGGCGGCTTTCGGCGGCCGAGATCTCCCAAGTCACCAAACCCGACGCTGTGGCCGGATGGGCGGCGCTGGCTCGCGAACGGAAACTCCCCGGGGAACTGCTCGTCGCCGACGGAGATAACCGCCTGTACGTCGACACCGCCAGCCCCGCTCTGACCGCCGCGGCCGCCAAGGTGCTGCGCGGGCGGACCGGCGCGGTCATCGAGGAGGTCCTGCCCACCGGGGTCGCCACCGGACCGCAGGGCCGATTCGCCCACGAACTCATCGTGCCTTTCATCCGCCGTGGCGAACCGGCACCGACCCCCCGGTTGCGGACCGCGCCCAAGGTGCGCCGGACCTTCGCGCCCGGCAGCCAGTGGCTCTACCTCAAGGCTTATGCGGGGACCGCGTCGGCTGATCGCGTCCTCACCGACACCGTCGGACCCGTCGCCAAACAGCTGCGACAAACCGGTGTCGTCGACCATTGGTTTTTCCTGCGCTATGCCGACCCCGAACATCACCTGCGGCTTCGGTTGCGTGGTGAGCCGGCCGCGCTGCGCGACCACGCGTTACCGGCACTGACCGATGCACTGGCCCCGCACCTCGGCGACGGGACGGTATGGAAGGTCGCGACCGACACGTACCACCGCGAGATCGAACGCTACGGCGGCGACGCCGGCATCGAACTGGCCGAGCAGATCCACGCCGCCGACAGTGAGGCCGTGCTGCATGTGCTGAGCATGCTTGACCTGTACGGCGAGGGGGCAGCCGAAGCGCGCTGGCGGCTGTGCCTTTACGCCACCGACCGTCTCCTGGCCGATGCTGGGCTGGATTTACAGGACCGCCGCGACTGGGCCAAGAGCGGCGCTGCCGGCTACCGACCCGAATACCCCAACGCGCCCAACCTGGATCCCGGGATCGGGCAGCGCTGGCGCCGCGAGCGCGCCGACGTCACCGCGCTGCTCGACGACACCCGGGAGCACCCGTACGAACCCGCACGCCTGGCGTTCAGGCAGCGATCCGAACGGCTGGTGCCCTTGCTCTCCGAACTGGCGGACCGTTGCCGGCACGGTGAGCTGACCCAGTCCTATCAGCAGCTACTGCACAGCTTCAGCCACCTGAACGCGGTCCGGCTGCTGCGCTCGGCCGCGCGCACCCATGAACTCATCCTGCTGAGCTTCCTGGATCGTCACTACGCGAGCCAAATTGCGCGGGCGCCCAGAAATCAGCGGTAAAAGCGTCACGTTTTTGCGCGGTTGTCGCTCCTACCTGTGAGTGGCCCAAACCCGGGCCGCGACAACACAACTCACAACAAGGAGTAAACAATGAACACCAACCACAACAAGCTGGCCCTGCGCCGGCAGAGCATCCGTACCCTGACCGCCGACGAGCTGCGCATGGCCCACGGTGGCCAGGGCGGCAACGGCACCGGAGGCGGCAACGGCACCGGCGGCGGCAACGGCACGGGCCACACCACCAAGCACACCACCGTGCCCACCACGGGGACCCACCGTCCGACGATCACGGCTACGGATTTGCCCCCGCAAACGGTGACGATCGCCTAGCAAATCGCAGTCGCGACGGCTGAGATCGTCATCGGGAAGAGACCGCCCCACAACCGATTCGGCATCGGTTGTGGGGCGGTTTTCGCTGCGGCTGCAGTCAAGCTGTGGCGGCGGTCAAAAAAGTGTCACCCTTCGACCTGGTCGGCGCTCTTACCTTGTGAGCGGGCCCGTCCGGGCTACGCCGTCAACAAATCACACGAAGGAAAAAAACAATGAGCACGAACCGCGACAAAATTTCGCTGCGCCGACAGAGCATCCGCACCCTGACCGCCGACGAGCTGCGCATCGCCCACGGCGGCGACGGCGGCAACGGCACCGGCACCGGCAACGGCACCGGCACCGGCACCGGAAACGGCACCGGCACCGGCACCCGCCACACCAAGCGGATTAAGTACTGAGCAACGCTGACACCGCGTGACATCCTCACGCACCACGCCACCGCCCCATAACCGACGTAACGGTTATGGGGCGGTGGTCGTTTGCGCGGACGGCCCCTTACCAAACGGATAGGAAACCCTTCCCTTGCGGGAGTGGAATGTAGCTTTCCCGGAGATTACGGGATCACCTTCCATCACAGAACATTCAGTCATGACTTTCATGACCACACTGCCCCAGAGCGACATCGTCAGCGACGCGGAACTCGCCCGCGCGGCCGCGGCCGGCGATCGTGCGGCGTTGGCCGGGATCTACAACCGCTACGCCGCCCCGCTGCAGGCGTTTTGTCTGGGCATCGTGCGCGATCGCCACACCGCCTCCGACTGCGTACAGGATGTCTTCTGCACCGCGGCCGCACAGTTGCCGAAGCTGCGTGACGCGGACAAACTGAGGCCGTGGCTCTATGCCATCGCCCGTCGCAGCGCGCTGCGTGCCCTATCCGAACGCCGCCGCGAGCCCGCCTTCGACGAGCTGCCCGACGACGCGGCAACGGGCCCGGGGCCGTTTACGCTGACGGCGCAAAACGAACTCGCGCAACTGGTGGCCCAGGCTGCCGGCGGACTGTCCGAGCGGGACCGCCATGTGCTGGAGCTTGCCTACCGCCACGGAATGACCGGATCCGACCTCGCGCAAACCCTGGGCATCAGCTACGACTCCACCAAAAAGCTGCTCCAGCGGCTGCGCGAGACCATCGAGCGCTCACTGGGTGCGCTGTTGGTGGCCCGGCGCGCGGCCCAGAACGGCTGCCCGCAGCTCGCCGCGAGCCTGTGCGGCTGGGACGGACAGTTCACCGTCCTGATGCGGAAACGCGTTGTGCGCCATATCGAGTCGTGCTCGACCTGCGCCGAATACCGCCGCAGCGTCGTCAACGCCGTCGCCATGCTGGGCGGCGGGGTGCTCGACAAGGCGTCCTAATCACCCGTCCGTTGCCGTCCCGGTGGTCAACTTTCCCGAGTGCTCACTTTTGCCGCTTACCGCGGTCACGCAGCATGGCGCGGTTGACGGCCCCGAGCCGGATGGCCGCGTTCGCTAGCCGGACTCGGCGATCTCCCTCGGTGTGGATGCCGAACTTGTCGTACAGGTGTTGCAGATGCTGTTTGACGGCCGCGTCCGTAACGAAGAGCTCACTGGCCATCCGACGAACCGATGCGGGCTCAGGAAACGGGTCGTCAGAGACAAAGGGGCGGCACAAAACCTTGAGGACCTCGAGTTCGCGCGGGGTCAGGCGGGGCGGTCGCAGGATCGACCTGCCGGTTTCCGTTTCATCGTCAGCCGGTGCTCCGTCAGCTTCCCTTGTCATCCAGAAGACCAACCGCGAACCGCCGAGCCGCAATTCGTCTCCAGATCGCAGGACCCGTTCCGCAGCGATCTTTTCTCCGTTGACATAGGTGCCATTACGGCTGCCTAGATCCCGTACGGACCAAGCTTGCCCGAAGTTCTCCAACACCGCGTGCACACGTGACACTGTCGTGTCGTGTTCGAGCGACACGACGTTGGTTGCGGCCTTGCCAAGGGTCACTCGCTGACCACTCAGCGCAAC
This sequence comes from uncultured Actinomycetota bacterium, assembly GCA_963814505.1. Classification (GTDB taxonomy): domain Bacteria; phylum Actinomycetota; class Actinomycetes; order Mycobacteriales; family Mycobacteriaceae; genus Mycobacterium. The sequence goes on along the minus strand of CAWFDM010000020.1, from coordinate 317,715 downwards.
CAGCTCCCGTCCTGACGGTTTCCAAACTTCCAAATGGGAAGACATGTAGACCTCCTACAGGCCAATTCTCACCCCGCGACTCAGAACTTTGCCGGACATCCGTCGGCTGAGCCGAAAATCGCGCGCGTTTAGGATCCGGTGCGCTTCCGGTTTTGTCCGGTGGGCGGGACAGCGGCGTCAATCTGCGTGCTCATGCCACCGCTTGAGGCCTGTCGCTCGGGGGCCTGTCGCTCGGCGGCGTCATCGGGGTCATCGGGCGGGTCCAGGTCACGTTCAGCGGGATGGGCCCGTCGGGCAGCCACGGCTGCTGTTTCACCGCGTCCGCCACGTTCCAGGTGCCGCGCTCGAGCACCCCGAGCGCGGCGTCGATGACCTTGTAGTGCTGGATCCTGCGGTGGATCGGCTGCGACTCGACCCACACCACGATCAACTCGCCGGGCTCGAATTTGGCCTCATCCTGCACGGCCTGAATCAGGTCCTCGTTGTGCAGGTGGCCGTCGCCGAAGTTGAACCCGATCAGCGAGTTGCAGACCATCTCGCCTTCGCGCACCGTTCTGGTGTCGATATCCGGAAGGTTCTTCAACAGCACCGAATACATTCCGCGGCCCTGGCTGTGCATCGCCCGCCACGCGATGATGTGCTGCACGAGTATCTCGGACCACAATGGCTCGTAGCCGAAGTCGACCATTTGGTCGACCTGGTTGCGGGCCGAGCGGGTGACGCGGTTCAGCTTGTCTTCGGCGCCGCGTTCGAATGCCCACACCGCCGATGCCCAGTTGCCCGCGTATTGGCGCATTGAAGGCAGGAAGGACACCAGGTCGGGGCGGAAGTTGCCCAGCACCGGGAAGAAGCACAAGGCCGCGAGGAGGACGACGGTCAACCACGGCGGGGACATCTGCGCGATGCCATAGCCCTGCCAGTTGGGGAACCCCCAGAACAGGAAGATCACCGCGTAGGCGAACAGCAGGTTCCATTCCACCGGCACCGCCAATGGGAACGTCGAGATGATGAACACGTGGAAGGCGACCATGATCGCTATCGCGACGATCGTCAGCCACGGCCACGGCGAGAGCAGCAGCGTCACCGGGGTGATGATCTCGACCACGGTGCCTAGGCCGTGCGCCATGAAGGTCGCGATGTGCGACGGCAGCAGGTCGTGGGGGTAGTTGCGGTAATGGGCCCGCTTCAACCATTTGACCGGCAGCGCGGGGCTGTTGCTGACCATCGGCGGGATCACGTTGGTGAAGTGCAGCCCGAACTTGGAGACGCCGGCCCAGAACCAGACGGTAAAGATCAGCAGCTTCAGCGCGATGATCATATCTGTGAAATTCGAGAACGGCAGAGCCGCGAAGAAGATGAACGCCGGCAGATACTGCTCGCCGCGGGCCGCGAGAAAGATGGTCTTGTCGCGCAACCCGATCACCACCAGCAGCACCATGGGCGCGATCAGCAGTGCCGGGTTTACCAGGCCGGAGGTGTTGGACGGCAGCACCGCCGACAGCGAATCGCTGTGCACGCCGGGTCGCACCAGTGGCGCCACGAGGCTCATGATCAGCGCCAGATAGACGACGGTATCGAACCAGGTGCGCCGGTTGCCGGCGGTGAACGGGACCCACCGCCAGGGCCGCAGGCGGATGGTGTTGGGCCTGGCCCAAAATCGGTATCCCCCGGTCATCGGCTTGATCTTGCCGGCCAGCGGGCCCCAGGATCCGGCGAGGCCAACGAGTTCCAGCAGCACCGTCCACAAGATCGCTTTCTGGTAGACGATCGGCTGGTTCCACCATTCCGAGACGTGCCAGAACGCCGCCAGGCCGGAGGTGACGGTGGCGATCACGATGCCGCCCAGGGCGTAGAAGAACACCAGCTTGACGATGTAGAGGAGGTGGATCATCTTCGGAACGCCATATCCGTAGTCCACCCACTTGACGGCGAGGATCCTGATGCGCTCCAGCAGCGGTTGCCGCAGGAACGTTTCGGGATCGACCGCAGGATATGTCGGTGTTGCGAATCCCATGGTGAGCTCCTCGTAGATGAACAGTTCTCAGGCTAAATCTGTGGGCCCGATGGCGGAGGCGATCGTCACAACTCCGGCGCCGCCCCCGCAGCGGTGGCTCCGGGAAGCCGGTAACCAAAGGAAAAGCAAAGGGTATGGCGGTTAGGTAGCATCGTGGGCACCCTGCATACCTTGGGAGGGCTGCCCATGGAGGAGGCGCCGTTCGGCCGCTATCAGCTGATCGAGATGATCGGCGAGGGCGGCATGGGCTCGGTGTATAAGGCCCACGACACCGTGATGCGTCGCGACGTGGCGATCAAGGTATTGGCGCCCGAGCTGCTGAAGAAAGCTGGGTACGCCGACAGGTTCCGGCGTGAGGCCTACATGGCGGCAAAATTGACCGAGCCGCACATCATCCCGATCCACGAGGCCGGAGAAATCGATGGCCAGTTGTATCTGGTGATGCCGGTCATCAAGGGCACCGACCTGCAAACACTGCTCGCCCGCGACGGGCCGATGCCCACGGAACGCGCCGTGCGGGTGATCGAACAGCTGGCCGCGGCGCTGGATGCCGCGCATGAAGCGAGCCTGGTGCACCGAGATGTCAAACCGTCCAACGCGCTGGTTACTGCTCAGGATTTCGTGTATCTCATCGATTTCGGCATCGCCCACGACGCGTCGGCTACCAGGATCACCCGACCCGGCTTCACGGTCGGCTCGTGGGCATACATGGCGCCCGAACGCTTCGGTAAGGGGACCATCGACGCGCGCGCCGATGTGTATGCGTTGGCGTGTTTGCTGTATGAATGCCTGACCGCGCAGCTGCCCTATCCGGTGGACAGCATGGAGGAGCAGGTCGCCGCGCACCTCAGTACAGACCCCCCAAGACCCAGCGTTTTCGACTTCGCAATCCCGGTCGGGTTCGATGACGTGGTCGCGCGCGGCATGGCCAAGGATCCTGAGCAGCGCTACCAGAGCGCCCACGAGCTAGCCGCCGCTGCCCGCCAGGCGCTCAGCGGGGCGCCCGCACCGACTGGCGGCTGGCCAGCGCCTGCGCTGACCGTGGTCGACGGCCTGGACAGGACTCTCACTGGCGGCCAACGCGCAGACGCGCCCGCGTCGGCGGCCATCAAGCAATCTGCTGAGCACAAGCAGGTGACGGTGCTGTCCGCAGGTGTGGTTGATTCGATGGAGCTGGCCGCGGCGCTGGGTGTGGAGCGGTTTCGCGAGATCATGACCGAGCTGGTCAACCGTTCGGCTGCGGTGGTGCGGCGCTATGGCGGAGTGGTCGACAAGTCCACCGGCGAGGGGATCACGGCGGTGTTCGGCGCGCCGGCGGCGTTGGAGGATCATGGGCTTCGCGGGTGTCTAGCCGCCCTGGGAATCCAGGAGGAGGCGAAGGCCCTGGCCGGCGAGGTTGGACGCCCCGAGGGTGTGGACCTGCAATTGCGCGTTGGCCTCAATTCGGGCCGGGTCATCGCCGGTGGGACCGATTCGGGTTCTTTGGCTTTGGTCGGCGAGCAGGCCGGGATGGCGCAGCGCATGGAGTCTGCGGCCCCACCCGGCGGGGTCATGCTCAGCGAGTCCAGTACCCGGCTGGTCGAAAAGACCGCGGTGCTGGGTGAGCCGGAGATGGTTTGGGTCGGCGGCGGTCGCGCACCCATGCCCGCGCGTCGGCTGCTGGGGTTGGCGTCGCAACCGGGGGGGATCGGTCGCTTCGAGACCACGTTGGTGGGACGTCAATGGGAAATGAACACCGTCACAGGCATCTTTGATCGATTGGGCGGTGGGCAGGGGAGCGTCGTGTGCGTGGCGGGGGCGGCGGGCATCGGCAAGAGCCGGCTGGTTCACGAGACCGTCGCGATCGCGCGCCACCGTGGTGTGGAGGTGTTTTCGGTCTTCTGCGAGTCCCACGCCAGTGACATTTCGTTTCATGTGGTAGCGCGGCTGCTGCGCGCGATCGCGGGGATCAGCGATCTGGACGGTGCGGCCGCGCGGGCGCGGGTGCGCGAGCAGGTTCCCGACGGGGCCGACCCGCAGGATCTGATGCTCCTGGATGACCTGCTGGGCATTAGCGACGCGGAAGCGGAGCTGCCGCCCATCGACCCGGCCGCGCGGCGGCGGCGATTGACCGCGCTGATCAACGCGATGTCGCTGGCGCGCACCGAGCCGAGGCTCTACATCCTCGAAGACGCGCACTGGATCGACGCGGTCAGTGAATCCATGCTGGCCGACTTCCTGACCGTGATCCAGCACACCCCGTCGATGGCGCTGATCACCTACCGCCCGTACTACCACGGGGCGCTCGCCCAGGTGCCCGGCGCGCAGACGCTGGCGCTGACACCACTGGGTGATGCGGACAGCGCGGCATTAGTCGTTGAACTGTTAGGCCCGGATCCCTCGGTGGGCGCGGCGGCGGCGCTGATCATCGAACGGACCGCCGGTAACCCATTTTTCGCCGAGGAGATGGTGCGCGAGCTTGCCGAACGCGATGTGCTGGAGGGCGAGCGCGCCCGCTACCGTTGCCACACCGATGTGGCCGAGCTGAGCGTGCCGGCCACCGTGCAGGCGGTCATCGCCGCGCGCATCGATCGCCTCGAACCGGGGGCCAAACAGACGCTGAGCGCCGCGTCGGTGATCGGATCACAGTTCGGCCCGGATCTGTTGGCCAGCCTGGGGGTCGATCCGGCCCTCGAGGCGCTGGTCGAGGCCGAGATGATCGATCAGGTCAGGTTCACCCCACAAGCCGAGTACGCATTCCGGCATCCGTTGATCCGCGCGGTGGCCTACGAGTCACAACTGAAATCGGACCGTGCCAAGCTGCACCGGCGCCTGGCCGAAGCGATTGAGGCCGGCGATCCGGGATTGGTCGAGCAGAACGCGGCGGTGATCGCCGAGAACCTTGAGGCAGCCGGCGATGTGCAGCCCGCGTATGGCTGGCATATGCGTGCCGGCGCGTGGTCGACTCACCGCGACATGGCCGCGGCGCGGCTGAGTTGGGAGCGGGCGCGCGAGATCGCCGACTCGTTGGCGCCCGACGAGCCGGACCGCATCGTGATGCGTATCGCCCCACGCACCCTGCTATGTGGCACCGCCTGGCGAGTCCATGCGGAAGACTCCCTCGCGCGCTTTGAGGAGCTGCGCGAACTGAGCTCGCTCGCCGGCGACAAGGCATCGTTGGCGATGGCTATGAGCGGGCAGGTGACGAACCACTGGCTTCATGGCCGCGCCCGGGAGGCGTCGGCGCTGGCGGACGAACTCATGGCTCTGATCGAGGCGATCGCGGATCCGACCATGACGGTGGGACTGTCGTTCTTTGCGATACTCGTCAAGATGGAGACCGGCGGATGGTCCGACGTGCTGCGCTGGTCACAAGCCGTCATCGACCTGGCCGGCGACGACCCCGCCAAAGGTAACTTCATCGTCGGGTCGCCGTTGGCGGTGGCGCACGCCACGCGCGGGATGGGCCGAGCGGTCCTGGGCCGCCCGGCGTCGGAGTGGCTGGGTGACCTCGCTGTCACCATCCCCATGGCCCGCGAGACGGACGCGACAACCTATGCCATCGTCGTCGACTTCACCTACGGAACCGGGATATGCGGCGGGGCGCTGCCAGTCAACGACGCCTCGCTGGACCTGATTGATGAGGCGTTCCAGATCGCCGAACGATCCGGTGACGATTTCGCGCTGGCCAACTCACGATTGGCACTGGGCGTGGCGCTGATGCACCGCGAATCCCCAACAGACCGTGAGCGCGGACTGACGGTGCTGACACAACTGCGCGACATGTGCCTACACCAGCACTTCACCTTGTCCGAGCTACCGCTGATCGAGGCCTACATCGCCTGGGACCAGGCCAGGCGCGGAGACCTCGATGGTGGCATCGCGGCATTGCGGGCAGCCGTGGACGGCCTGTTCCAGGCGGGACTCCTCAGCTGGTTCATCATGGCCACCGCCAGGTTCGTGGAGACGCTGCTGTCCCGTGGCGGCGAGGCCGATCTGCGGGAAGCCGAGACCGCGATCGAGCGGTTGGTGGCTGCCCCGCTCGACGACGAGTTGCTGCTGCGCAAGATCTGGCTGGCGCGGCTACACGCGCTGCTGGCCGCCGCCCACGGCGACGAGGTCGCCCACCGGGATCTCCTGCAGCGATACCGCGCGATTGCCACATCGTCTGGCTGGCTAGGACATATGGCGATGGACGATTCGTGGACTGTCCGCGCCGCGGTGGCGGGCGCAACCCGAATATTGTCTATTTCGCAGAAAATGTCCCGAAAGACCGCGTGGAACAAGCTTGTTCTCCGGTCGACGCAGTCGTGGCGCCGTCGCTGACGGCGTTCTCCTGCTACCGACTTGCGCGTTAGATACCGAGTTCCTGCTCGATCTGCGGGAGGTAGCCGAAACCGTCTGGCGGGAAACGCCGACTCTACGACCGTCGAGATGCCGGCCGCTCTCGGCGCGGAAACCGTGCCACGACTCGCGTTTTCGGCACCCGGCGAGGCATTAGCCGCCGATGCGTGGTCTCCGGGAGGGCGCGCGAAGCTTCTTGTCGCCGACTGCCGATTGCCGGCGACGCCATGGCATAAGCCGTAGCACAAGTTGCCGGTGTGGTGGGCATCTGCATCAGGCGATCGGGTTTGGTCGTTTTCGTGCGCGTCGGCCGGGGTTGGGCTCCAATGGTGGCGAGGAACGTTAACGCCAAGCAACACCAAGGGGTAGGCGATGTCATCTCTGCTCGTGGCGCCGGAAATGTTGGAGACGGCGGCGGCCGATGCCGCGCAGATCGGTTCGGCAGTGAGGGCCGCCCATCTCACCGCGGTCATCCCGACGACTGCGCTCCAAGCAGCGGGCGCCGATGAGGTGTCGGCGGCCATTGCGGCGCTGTTTGGCTCGCACGCCCAGGAGTATCAGGCGGCGGCGGCCCAGGCAGCGACGCGTTACGAGCAGTTCGTGCGCACCCTGGGCGCGGCGGCGGCATCGTATGCGGGCGCGGAGGCCGCCATCGCCACGTCGATGCAGGGGGCGCTGGGCGCCGTGACCGCGCCCACCCAGCTGTTGGGTAGCCCGCTGCTGGCCAGCACCGCCAACGCGGCTTCGACCGGATTCCAGACATTCGTCGACGGTCCGATTCACACGATCGGCCAAGCCTGGATCAACAGCCCGTTCGGCCGGGCGCTCGACCCGATCATCAACGCGCCCGCGCAGCTGCTGCTCGGGCGTGACCTGATCGGCAACGGTGGCGGCGGTCAGACCGGTACCGGCGGCCAGGCGCCTGTCAGCGGCGGCGGTTCCTCGACGTCGATCCAAATTGACTTCGTGCGGCACGGGCAGTCGGAAGCCAACTTGGCGAACATCATCAGCGCGGCGGCGCCCGGGCCCGCACTCACTTCGCTGGGCGTGACCGAGGCGCAGACCATCGCCGCTACTCTCGCGGGGCAGGGCCCCTTCGCCGGGATCTTCACCTCGCAGTTGCTCCGGACGCAGATGACCGCCGCGCCGTTGGTATCGGCGGTGGGGTGGCTAGGCAACGTGCCGCAATTGGCCGGGCTCAACGAGATCGCCGTCGGCAGTTACGAGGGCTTACCCGAAATCAGCCTCCAGGGCCTCGCCTGGGCGATAGGCCCGCTCGAATGGTGGTTGGGATTGCCCATCGTGCCGGTGTTGGCCCCGGGCGCCCACTTTAACGGGGTGCTTTTCTACCAGGGCTTTAATAGCGCGCTTCAATCGATGTACGGCTCCGCCTTGACGAACCCGGTCCTTGCCGCGAACGGCAACATCACGGACGTGGCCTACTCAAGCCAATTTACGATCGAGCTCGGGACGATGATGACCGTCAAGAACCCCGATCCCCTGCTTATGCTCACCAACCAGCTGCCCAACACCGGCGAGGTCGTGGTGCAGGGTAGTCCGCAGAATGGCTGGACGCTGGTCAGTTGGGACGGCGTATCCGTCCCGCAACACTCATTGCCGCTCGAGCTGCTCGGCTCCACTCGTGACCTGATCATGGCGCCGCAGTTTGCGGCCTACAACATTGTGCACTCCATCGCCACCGGCGATTCGGCGACGGTCGTTTCCGCGGTTCAGGCCGGTCTCGATGAGGTTGGCTATGCGACGCTCAACTATCCCATCGCGGTGGCCGAGGACGTGGTCGATGCTGTGAGCAACCTGTCCTTATGACCGACGTGCCGACTAGCCCACCAACTCACCGTGGCGGAGGAGGGACGCCGGCGCGGATTCTGCCGACCTCGGCACGGGCGAAGCGCACCCGGTCGGTGTCGGCGCCGCGCGCGGCGGCCAGTTCATCGGCGAGGCTGTACGCGGCATTGAGGACGTAGCGGGCGCGTTTGCGTTCGCGACGGTTGCGGCCGGCCTTGCGGAAAGCCTTGCGGGCCTTTCGGTTACCGGCCAGCGCATCGAGTTCGGCCTGGGTAATCACGTTGCGGGCCTGCTCGGGGGTCATGACGTCGCGCACGAAGTCCCGTTCTCGCCGCACGGTCAACTTGTAAACCCACACGACGATGACGAGCGCTAAGACGATCACCGCGAAGAGCAGTCCGATCAACGTCAGCGCCCGCGGGCCGGCGATGGATGCCAGCGAGTCCCAAATCCCGTGCAGCAGCATTGGGGTCGCCACCATAAACAAACCCCGCCCGATCCTGCGTGGTTCGGCGGGCCGGCCGCGAAGATAGACCAGACCTGCGCAGAAGATTGCGCTGTAGAGAGCGTGCGCGGCGACCCCGCTGACCATTCGCAGAATGATGGTGCCGATCGACGCCCCGATTTGGTTGGCGCCAAACTGGGTGCCGGCCGAGGTCATCGCGTACGAAATGTCCTCAACGATCTGGAATCCCAGGCCGATGAACGCACCGAGGATGAACCCGTCGAACGCGGTTCGTATCTGCCGCGGCGCCAACGCGATGAGCAGCAGCAACCCCGATCCCTTCGCCGGTTCCTCGGTGAACGGGGCCGCCAGCCCGGCACCCCAGTTCAGCGCCCATACCTGCCCGAAGACCTTCGCGTACAGGGCCAGGATCGCGTCGTTCGCGTTAGCCGCCATCGCGGTGGCGGCCAAGCCGCCCCACAGAAAGGCCACGACCATGAGCTTGGCGGGCAGTTTGGCGTAGCGGTCGATGTACTGGGTGAACCACCAGAACAGCGCGGCGTAAATGGCGAATGATGTGACCGCCAACGCGATCGCCGGGCCGTAGGCGTCGTACTCGCGGGCGACAGTGGCGACGAAGATAAAGAAACCAATGCCCACCAGCAGCAGATATCCCCAGAACGCGACGTTGCGCGGCTGGTAGAACGTGAATCGTCTGCCCCAGCCGGAGAGGTCGAGCGCGATGTCGCGGGTTCGATCGAGGTCGGCAAGTGTCGTGGTGGTCACCGCTTCGCCTGTCCGGGAAGGCTGATGCTGCGGATCATCCGGAGAACGGCGGCCGTGGGCCAGGTGCCCGATGTGCCGGCATCGGACGGTCCCGTTGCCACGGCTTCAACTCCGCGACCCTCGAATTCGAACGCGGCGATCAAGCCGCCCGAGTGCGGTCCCGTGACCCGCACCGCCGCACCCTGCTGGCCCTGATCGGTGACGATGGTGGTCTGCGCGCCGGTTACGTGGACGCCGCGACCGCGGTTGAGCGCCTCGGAGGTCGTCTCGATCTGGTCGAGCAGTTTGTTGGCGTCTCCGTCGAATGGTCCCGTATGGACCCTGAATTTCACGGCCCCGTGTTCGACGGTCGCGGTCGCGGGATACTCGCCGGACAATGGCGCGTGCCCCGCGCGAACACCGGATGTGATGCCCCACCCGGCCTCCGGGACAAACGTCACATCGCCTTGGAGCTCCAGGACATCGCCGGCTCTGACGATGTCGTGGTAGGGCACCTCCGCGTTGACGATGGGCAACACCACCGACATCACGACGGCCAGCGCGAACACTGCCAGTGTCGGGGCGATGGTGCGCCGATCCACGCCAAAGAGCCGCATATCAGCGGGGACCCAGCATTCATCGGGTTCGAACCGCGGTGCGCAGCTCGCCGAGGAATCGTCGGTTTCAGGATCCGGCATCCCGGCCAACCTACCGCTCGAGCGCTTGGCGCAGCACCGCGACCATCTCGGCCTGCTCACGCTGTGAGATCGCCGCGTGCTGGACGAGGAATGAGCCGTGGAAAGTCCCAGGGAACAAATGCAATTCGACGCTGACTCCAGCGGCCAGCATGGCCAGGGCGTAGGCGATGCCTTCGTCGCGCAGTGGGTCGAAGTGCATCACCGAGACGTAGGCCGGCGGCAGGCCTGCCAAGTCGGTGGCGCGGGCCGGCGCGGCATACACCGAGATTTCGTCGGAACCGGCGCGGCCCGCACCGAGGTAAAAGTCCCAACTGGCAATGGCTTTGGGGCGGTCCCACAGTGGGGTGTCGGTGAAGGCGGTCATGCTCGGCGTGCTGAGTCGGTCATCAAGCTCGGGCACCGCCAGGAACTGAAATGCGATATGTGGACCGTTGCGATCCCGGGCCAGTAGCGCCAAGGCGGCACACAGCCCGCCTCCGGCACTGGTGCCCTGGATGGCGATGCGCCCAGGATCGATGCCGAGCTCGTCGGCGTGTTCTGCGGTCCACACGAGTCCGGCGTAGACGTCCTCGAGCGGCCCGGGAAATGGTGTCTCCGGGGCGAGCCGGTAGTCGACCGACACGACGACGGCGCCGAGTTCGCGGGCGAGCGTGACGTGTAGAGCGTGTTCGGTATCGAGGCCGCCGGCGATGAACCCGCCGCCGTGAACGCTGTACACCGCGCCTTGAGTGCGGCGCTCCACCGGCCGGTAGATCCGGATCGGCACCTCGGGATCGCCAGGGCCGCCGGGGATCCTGCGGTCCTCACACTGCACGCCGGTCAGGTCCGGCGCCGGTAACTGGGCGATCAACTCGGACAGCCCGGCGCGCATGGCTACGGGGTCGGTGCCGTCGAAGCTGGGCAGTATCGGAACCACGGCCGCGATCTCGGGGTCGAACGGGTATGTCATGTTGGCCTCCTCGCTTCGATAATCGTGCCGCAGCATCGTTGGGCTCGGCTTGATCAATTGCCCGCCTCAATAGCCGCGACTCGTGCGGCGGCGTCGGGTCCACAAAACAGTTCGAGGTCCACCCCGCCGGCGGCCAGCAGATCGTCAACGCGGCGCTTGAGGTCACCTGAGGAGAGGTGGGCATAGAGGTTCGCGCCCGGGCACGAAGTCTGGGCCAGGTCCCGATGGCCCGCCAATGTGCTGGTTGCGATGCCGAAATTCTGGGCAGCCCAGGCGAACGCGACAGCGGCTCCCTGCAGCTGGGCCTCCGACACCGCCTCCTGATCGAAGTCTCCTTCGCACAGCACAAGGAAATGGCCCGTTGTGTCGTAGTCCGTCGCGGTGTCACCCGCGATATTGGGGCTCCGCAGTTCGTAGATGTTGCCGTTGCGGTCGACGCCGACGTGGTACGCGATGTCGATCCATCCGTGCTGGTCTTGGTGATACCGCTGGTCCTGGCGCAAGCGGCCTGGGGCATTGCGGTTGTCGCCGAGAACCACGGCCTCGTGGTGCAGGGTCATCCGGGTGACGGATTGGGGCCTTCCTCCGGGGCGGGCGGGTTGGGCCCCCCACGCATCTCGGCATAGCAACTGCGCCGCAGCGGTACTCGGGGTCGATGGGGCCGAGACTGTCGGCCCAGCCGGTGGGCTGGCCGTCAGGCCGGCACCGGTTGTCCCCGTCGCAGCGAGATTTGGGGAAGGCGGCGCCGGGCCGGTCGCCGACGCCGGGGCAGCGTCCGTTCGTGGGTTGCTTGAGCAGGCGCAGACCGTCGACGCCAAGCCGACGCTGCCGGCCAGCCGGAGCAGCTGACGGCGGCTGACGAAATCCGGGCGTTCATCGGGCCGGCCGGCCGCAGGAGCGTCCATGGCCCTTACGATACGGACGGATCCGCGCGAGAAGGCGCAGATCCAGAGAGAACTCGCGCAGCTCTTCGGCAGCTTCGGCGTGCCCGGCCGATACCAATCTGAACGGGGTCGGCCTACTACTGCGGGCAATAAGCGCTGATCGCGGCGGAGACGTAGTTGTTGGCATCGGCCAGCTTCAAGCCCTGACCGCCCGCCATGACCATCGAGGCCGCCGCGGCGGGTGTCTGGCCTTGCGCCAAGTAGGCGCAGACTGCGTGGCCGCCGGAAATCGCTTGACCGGTGTTGGTGATGACCAGTCCTGACCGCTGCAGCGCGGTGAGGTAGACGGCATCGGCATCCGACGTGCCGGGAAACTCCGATTCATGCTGCACAACCGCATCGAGTCCCGCATTGAACGGCGATGGGACCGGCGAAGTCGGCGACGGGAGCTCGACGGCCGACGACGGCTCCGTCCGTTTCGGGGCGGTGGCCGCAGCATTTGGTCGGCCACCATGCCGCTCCGACTGGGCGGCGGGAAGCATGATCGCCACGACGATAGCTCCGGCCGCGACGACCATCAGGATTGCGAGAAGTGAATATCGCACTACCGATCCGGTGCGCGACACGGGCTCAAGGCCGTCGTCACCGTCGTGGGGTTCGTCGGGTTCTTCGTCATTGTCGACGGGCGCGTCGGAACTCACTGCCGGTGCCGGCAGGTTTCTATCGTCATCGGCCTGCGCCACAGTGCCCGTTTCCGGACCGGGCGCCTCGGACACGCGGTCCGGGCCGACGTCATCGACGCCCATGGTGTGGAAGAGTACGCGCGGCGTGCGGCTGCCGCCGTAATGAGCCGCAAACGGGCTATATCTTGGCGGGCACGTAACTGGTCAGCCCGCCGTCGACGACGAATTCCGCTCCTGTTGCGTACCCTGACTCATCGCTGACGAGGAATACGACGAACGTGGAGACCTCGGCGGGTGCGGCGCCGCGGCGCATCGGAATGGGCGTCATGAATTCCTCGGTGATGCCCTTGCTCATCGGGGTGTGCACCAGGCCGGGGTGGATGGAGTTCACCCGAATGTTGTATTCGGCCAGTTCGACTGCGGCCGATTTGGTGATGCCGCGCAGGCCGAACTTGGCGGCCACATAGCTGTGCAGGTGGGCGCTGCCGGCCAATCCCTCTACGGATGAGATGTTGACGATCGAACCCCCGCCGGCCGCGATCATCGGTTCGATCGCGGCTCGCATGCCGAGGTAGGCGCCGGTGAGATTGACGTCCAGGACCCGTTGCCAGTCGGACACCGAGGAGCCGCGCAACGAATCCAGTTTGACGATGCCCGCATTGTTAACCAGCGCATCGAGCCGTCCGAACCTGTTCACCACCGCATCGACGGCCCGGTCCCATTGGTCTGGATCCGTGACATCCAGATGTACGAAATGAGCTGATTCGCCTAGCTTTTCGGCGACGGCGTGCCCGTCGTCGTCGAGGATGTCGCCGATAACAACCCGCGCGCCCTCCGACACCAGCGCCTCCGCGTGGGATGCGCCCATGCCGCGGGCACCGCCGCTGATCAGGGCCACCTTGCCCTCGACACGCCCCACTCGTCTCATGACCGGTTACCGTACGCCCGTGGCGGCGCGAAGCTGATCGAGCAACCGGTTGTCGTCGTAACCGGGTACCAGGTAGTGGCACACCGAGAGGCGCACCAGCGTCATCGCCACGACTTCCGGGTCAGACGCCTGACCCGCCAGCGCGGGCGCGACCAACTCAACCAGCACCGGCAGTGCGCTGGACATCTGGCCGAGCACCAGAGCGGGCTCTATCTCGACGAGCGCCCGCATCTGGTACGAGCCGTAAAAGTCGACCAAGAACCGCAGCAACGCATCGACCCGCTCGCGGCCGGTGCGGCCCTCGAGAGCCCGGTCCAAATCCTCACGCAGCAACTGCATTTCGAACAGACTGAAGGCCGACAGCAAGTCCTCCTTGGACGAGAAGGACTTATAGAACGTCGGGCGGGATATGCCGGCCTGCGCCGCGACGTCAGACAAATTCAGCTTGCCGTAGCCGTGGCGGCACAGCACTTTGAAAGTGGCCCGCAGGATCCGTTCCCGCATCGGGTCGTCAGCATGGTAGTCCACGTTTACATACTTTACAGCAATTGTAAGCAGTGTTAACGTCGCGGCATGAGGGACTTCAGCGAAGTCAACTTCTTCACCGACTCCGGATTGGTCGCAGATCCCTACCCGTACTACGAGTACCTGCGCACGCAATGTCCAGTCGTGCATGTGCCGAGCAGTGGGGTCGTCGCGGTCACCGGGTATGACGAATTGACTCAGGTGTATCGCGACAGCGCGACGTTCTCGGCGGTGAACTCATCGTTGGGGCCGATTCCGCTGCCGTTCGACGTGACCGGTGACGACATCTCCGAGCAGATTGAGTTCCACCGCAACGAATTTCCGATGAGTGAGCACCTGGTGTCGTTCGATCCGCCCAGGCACACCGCGCACCGTGCGCTGCTCAGCGGGCTGTTCACCCCAAAACGGCTCAAGGAGAACGAGGAATTCATGTGGCGCCTCGCCGATCAGCTGATCGACGAGTTCCTGGATAAGTCGCCCGACGGACGCGCTGAATTCACCTCGGCGTACGGCCAGCCCTTTCCGCTGCTGGTCATCGCGGATCTGCTGGGGGTGCCCGAGGCCGACCATGCGATGTTCCGTGAACTGTTGGCCGGCAAGGGCCCCGCCGAGGACCCGGCGTGGGCCCAGCGTGACGAGAGCGGTTCGGTGAACATGAATCCTCTTGCCTACCTGGACAAGTGGTTCACCGCTTACATCAGCGAACGTCGCGGCGCGCCCGCTCACGACATCCTGACCGAGATGGCCACCCAGCGCTTTCCCGATGGCTCACTGCCCGAGGTGGCGGACGTGGTGCGGATCGCCACGTTCCTGTTCATCGCGGGACACGAGACGACCGCCCGATTATTGTCCAGTGCACTGCGCGTGTTGGCCGAAGATCCGGAGCTACAGGATACGTTGCGCGGCAACCGTGATCGCGTTCCGAACTTCGTCGAGGAGATGCTGCGGCTGGAAAGCCCGATCAAGAGCGACTTCCGGCTGACCCGCGTCGCGGCGACGCTGGCCGGTGTGGAGCTGGCCGCGGGCACGACCGTCATGCTGCTGCCCGGTGCGGCGAACCGAGACCCGGCCCACTTCGACCGTCCGGCAGAACTGCGGGTGGACCGGCCGAACGCGCGCCAGAACGTGGCGTTCGCCCGCGGGGTGCACAGTTGCCCCGGCGGGCCGCTTGCCCGAATCGAGGGGCGAGTCACCATCGAACGAATCTTGGACAGGCTCAGCGATATTCGGATCGATGAAGCCCAGCATGGACCGCCGGGGGATCGTCGATTCGACTACGTGCCGCTATACATCCTTCGCGGGTTGGAAGCTCTGCACATCGAGTTCACCGCGACGTCATGACGACGCACGATCGGTTGCAGGAGTGGCTCGACAAGCTGGCGCTGACGGAGTTGCTGGCGGTGCTGTCCGCGGCCGTCGATCGCGGCGACCGGGAGGCGATCATCGCCTGCTACGCCGAAGAGTCCTACGACGACCACGGCGCCTTCAAGGGATCGGGCCGCGAATTCGCCGAGATGATCTGCGCGCCATCGGGGCCAGGCCACCAGATGACGATGCACCACCTGCTGGGCCAGTCGGTGTTCAACGTCGAAGGCGACGACGCCTGGGGGGAGACCTTTTTCGTGATGCACGCGGTCTTGTCAGGCCAACAGCGCGGGCGGGCGATGGCATCCTTCGGTCGATACATCGACTACTTCCGGCGCATCGACGACAAGTGGAGGCTCGTTTACCGGCGGGTGGTGCCCGACGCCACTCTTCCCGGTGACGACGCGAAATACTGGACTGCGAGCCGGGACAGCTCCGACCCTCGGTGCGACCGCCTGACGGAGCCCCCGGGCGACTAGCCCTCGCGGTGGCTTCGTCGACTTGGCCAACACCGGCGCCAGCCGGTTGCCGGCCAGCTATACCCAACGCCGCCCAGCGAAACGTCAGCACCTCAATCACTTTTGGCGGGTGTTGCGGCAAATGCTGCGACGCGGGCCTGCCGACCGCAGTCGTCGAAGAATCGGGGCTTAACCAGCGATGCTTCGGCTCCCGGCCAGCACGCATTCTCAACTGAGTGAACGAAGCGCTGCGAGTGCGCTTTTCGTTAGTCAACGCGCCTCTTGACAGACAGTGGAGCATCAGTGGAGAGTGTCGCCAGTACTGGGCAGTTGAAGGAGCGTCCATGGCCGCCGTCAGCACCTCGCGCTATTTGCTCGACCAGGCGCGGCGCCGGTTCACCCCGACGGTAAACACCATCCCCGGCATGGGAGCGCTCGAAAAGTGGCTGCTCGCCCATGAATGGGAGACGAAGATAATGGCCGAACCGCCGGCCGGCAGCGGCCTCAAGCCTGTGCTTGGTGATTCGGGCCTTCCCGTCCTTGGCCACCTCATCGAGATGTTCCGGGAGGGCCCCGACTATCCGCTGTTCCTGTATCAAACACGGGGCCCGCTATTTGGTGTCAACTCACCGATAATGCCGGCACTCACCGCTTTGGGGCCGGACGCCACCCAGGCCGTATTCTCTAACAAGAACAAGGACTTTTCCCAAAAGGGCTGGCATTTTATGATCGGCCGGTTCTTCAGCCGGGGCCTGATGTTGCTGGACTTCGATGAGCACATGTACCACCGGCGCATCATGCAGGAGGCTTTCACCCGCAACCGTTTGACGGGTTACGTCGAGCACATCGACCGGGTCGCAACGGACATCGTCGCCAACTGGCCGACCAACGATGCACGGTTCCTGTTCCATCCGGCGATGAAAGAACTCACGCTCGACGTCGCGTCAACGGTGTTCATGGGGCATGAACCGGGAACCGATCATGAGCTCGTCACCAAGGTCAACCGAGCCTTCACGGCGACCACCCGCGCGGGCGGCGCGATCATTCGCTACCCCATTCCCCCGTTCAAGTGGTGGCGTGGGCTGCGGGCCAGGAAGCTGCTCGAAGACTACTTCAACGACCGCGTCCGGGAACGGCGCAAGGTGGCCGGTACCGACATGCTTACGGTGTTGTGCCACACGGAAGACGATGCCGGCAACAGCTTCACCGACGAGGACATTGTCAACCACATGATCTTCTTGATGATGGCCGCGCACGACACTGCTACCTCGACGACCACCACGATGGTCTACAACCTGGCCGCGCACCCGGAGTGGCAAGAGCGGGCGCGCGAAGAGTCGGCCCTGCTCGGCGACGCCCGGCTGGAGATCGAGCCGCTGGAGAAACTGGAAACGCTGGACTTGGTCATGAACGAGTCGCTACGCATGGTGACTCCGTTGCCTTTCAACATGCGGCAAGCCGTTCGTGACACTGACCTGCTGGGCTATTACGTACCGGCCGGCACCCATGTGACGATCTGGCCCGGTATGAACCACCGGCTGCCGGAGTTGTGGACCGAGCCGAACAAATTCGACCCGGAGCGCTTCGCCGAACCCCGCTCCGAGCACAAGAAGCACCGGTACGCCTTCGCGCCGTTCGGCGGCGGAGCGCACAAGTGCATCGGTATGGCGTTAGGGCAGCTGGAGGTTAAGGCCGTCGTGCACCGGCTGCTGCGTCGCTACCGGTTGGAGTTGACCCGGCCCGGCTACCAGCCGCGATGGGACTACGGCGGGATGCCGATACCGATGGACGGAATGCCGATAGTGCTACGTCGACTCTAACGAGTTTGTCCCGCCTTCTCCCGGCGCGCAGCATCAGGCGATTGGACCCTAATCTCGACACGACGGTAGCTACGACGGCCGGTACTCTCCAGCGCCATGGCGGGGACACGATGAGTGCGGGTCTTTTCGGGCTCCTCGACGACGTCGCGGTTCTCGCACGACTGGCCGCTGCCACCGGCCGCGCGACCGCCAAGGCCGCCGGGGTGGTCATTGACGACACCGCGGTGACACCGCAATACGTGCACGGTATCGCCGCCGAGCGCGAGTTGCCCATCATCAAGCGCATCGCGACCGGATCCCTGCGCAACAAGCTGCTGCTGATCCTGCCCGGCGCGATGCTGCTCAGTCAGTTCGCGCCACGGTTGGTGATCCCGGTCCTGATGCTCGGCGCGGCGTATCTGTGCTACGAAGGCGCCGAGAAGGTGTGGGAAAGCCTCAGCGGTCATGACGCCGACGCCCCACCGGTCGCCGAACACGACATAGTGGCCGCGGCCATCCGGACCGACTTGATCCTGTCCTCCGAGATCATGGTTATCGCTCTGAACGAGGTGGCCGACCAACCGTTCGTGCCGCGGCTCATCATCCTCGTCGTCGTTGCGCTGGTCCTTACCGTCGTGGTGTACGGCGTCGTCGCCATCATCGTCAAGATGGACGACGTCGGCCTGCACCTCACCCAGACCGCGTCCCGAATCGGGCAGCGGGTCGGCCGCGTCTTGGTCGCCGGGATGCCCAAACTGCTCTCGGCACTGGCGGCGCTCGGGACGGTGGCGATGCTGTGGGTGGGCGGCCACATCCTGCTTTCGGGCAGCGACCGCCTGGGCTGGCACCCGCCGTACGACTTGGTGCACGATGCTAAGGATCACATTCGGCACGCCGTCAAGCCTTTTGGTGGGGTGTTGGGCTGGCTGTTCGACACCGGAGCATCCGCGGTCTTTGGATTGGTCGTCGGAGCCGTGATCGTCGCACTCATGCACCTGCTGTCGTTCGTGCGGCGACGTCTCTCTTCCCGGTAGGCGCTGCGACCTCAGACGAAGTCCGAGCCGCCGTCGACGTTCACCGTCGCGCCGGTGACGTAGCCGTTGCGCCGTGACGCCAGGTAGGCGGTGATGGAGGCGATTTCTTCGGGGAGCCCGGCGCGACCGAGATCGCATGGCTGGTGGAAGTACTTGTCGATCCAGGTCATCACGTCATGCGGGTTCGTGGCATCGAGGCCGTCGGCGGCGAGGACGTCGCGCAGCTGTTCGGTGAAGCTGGCCGTCACAATGGTCCCGGGGCACACACAATTTACCAGAATGCCGTCCTTGGCAAGGCTTTTCGACAAGTTCTTGGTGACACTGGAAAGCGCGGCCTTCGATGCCGTGTAGGCGACGATGCGCGGATTTTGGCGCTGAATCGAGTGCGCGGACAGTGTCACGATGCGCGCCCACTCGGCGGCGCGCAGCATCGGTAACGCCGCACGAATCGAGCGCACGCCCGACATGGTGCCAAGCGCGAACGTGGCATCCCATTCCGAGTCGTCCATCTGCTCGAAATACCCATCGCCCGGGCCGATGGTGTGTACCAGGCTGTTCAGTTGTCCCCACCGGTCGGCGACGGCGGCGAAGGCGGCAGCGATGGATGCGGCATCGGCCATATCCGCGCTGATTCCCACCGCATCCGGAGCACCGGCCTCACGAAGTGATTTCACTGCTGCGTCCAGGGCCGCCCTGTTCCGCGCCATCACCGCCACGCTGGCCCCTTCGGCCGCAAGGGTCTGCGCGATGGCCAATCCCATGCCCTTGCTGCCGCCGGTGACAACGGCTTTCGATCCGGCGTATCCCAGGTCCATGCATCTCTCCTTGAATCCGTGGCCGGTTGAATCCGTGGCCGGTTGAATCGGTGGCCGGCTGAATCGGTGGCCGGTTGAATCAGTGGCCGGCCACGACTCGTGCGATCGCTTCCGGCGCCGAGCCCAGCCCGCGCAGGCAGAAACGGAGTGCACGTTCGCGAACGTCGGCGCGCTCGCAAGCACCCGTTGCCCACTGCCGCTCGGTGACCGCCCACACCACTCCCTGGACGGACTGCGCGGCGGTCGCCGGGTCGATCTCTGCAAACACGCCGTCTTCCAGGCCGCGCTGAAGCTGTTCGATGAGCGGCTCGAGCATCGCGGAGTACGCGGACTGAACCAGCCGGGGGGAAGCGAACATTTGCGACTGGGCCTCCAAGGACAGCACGCGTAGCTGCGATTTGATGTTCTCGTCGAACGCCAGGTCGAGTCGTCCGTCGATCCACGCGGCAACCGCCTCGACCGGATCGGCGGCCTTCGCCATTTTTCTTCTCAGCCTTAGCATTTCGATACGCGCCAGCTCTGAAAAGACCGCCGCAACCAGCTCGTCCTTCGATTCGAAATGTCGGTAGAAGGCGCGGGTGCTCAGCTCCGCGCGATCAAGGACCGCGGCGATGCTAAGCCCTTGAACTCCTTGCTCACGAACGGATTTCGATGCGGCGGCCAGGATGGCGCGGCGCACCTCGGGGTCGGGAGCAAGCTTGCTTCGTCGTCGTGTGACCGGCGTGCTCATGCGCTCGCGTCATAGCTGCGCAGGTACTGGGTGAACCGTTCGCGGACGCCTTCTGGCGTCAGGCCGAAATCGGCCAGGTCGTAGTCATGTGTGCCACGGGAGCCGGGTCTGTGCGCGCGGGCCCACTGCTCGACCGAACGCGCGGCGGCGTCAGTAAACGTCAAGCCCAGGGATTCGTAGCCGGCCGCCAAGGTCTTGACCGGGTCGACCTGCAAGTCCGCGAACGCGACATCGGCGAACCGGTCGTCACCGACACGGCTACGGAAATCCATCGCCCGCGCAATGCCCTCCGACCAGCTGTCGAGTTGCTCCGCGCCGAGCTCTTCGGGGTCGTCCCGGTCGCTACTCCAGCTACGCACATAACGGATGAGGCTGCACACCGAGCCCATGACTTTGGCCGGATCACGATGGCTCCACATGAATTTGGCGTTCGGGTACGCCGCGACGAGTGCGTCGAGGGCGAACACGTGCACCGGCGTCTTGAGATGCCAAAGCACCGGTGGGCAGTGCCACTGCAGCAGCTTGAGCACCCGACGATGGAACGTGTAGGTCTCGCGCATATCGCAATTCATCAGCCAAGCCAGGTAACTCGGCACGCGAACCACGCCATCGAAATGGAAGGTACGGAAACTCATACCCATCAGGTCCTGGCATTCGGTTGCCGCCGTCGCTTCGGAGTTGTGCAGCGTCTTCATCAACGGGAACATCTCGTCCAGCATCTTCAGGCCCGCTTCGGCTTGTGCGATGCGGGGATCGGTGTGCTGCGTCGCGGCCTCCGGTGGTGGGGTCGGAGCCTGCGATTCCCACATCCGCAGCGAACGGAACTGAGGGTCGGCCGCCACCAGTTGGCTCAGCGCCGTCGTCCCGGTGCGGGGTAGCCCGATGATAAACACCGGGCCGCCCACCACCTCGTCGTCGATTTCGGGGTGGCGAGCGTAGGTGTCCTCGATCTTGAGCCGCTGGATCAACGCGTTGCTGGTGGTGGCGTGCTGGATGATCCGGCCCATTTCGGAGAGCTCGGCCTCGGTGTTCAGCGCCTCGACGGTGCGCTCGAGGCCCTCCCGATAGTAGGGCGAGCCGAAGTCGTGCAGGCCGGTCGCGGCTCGGGCGCCGTCCTCGAGCTGGTCGGCTGAGAACGTCAACTTGCGAACCTTTCCCGCACAGCGCGCCCGCGCTGCTCGAGGACGACGGCCCGTTCGTCGGGGGTGACCCTCTTGGTCTGCGCGGGCAGTGCTGAGGCGACCTCATCGAACGCCACCAGGCGGGCTTGCGGTGTCGGTGCCGTCGTGGTGCGAACGCAGCGCAGGATCATCGGGCCGTTGCTATGGCCGGCCGTGTCCAGCCAGTTCGCCACCCCTGGGTCGCGCCCGCACAGCACCACCCGCACCAGCCCATCGGTGTCCACGGCGGCCTGATGCGCGTTCAG
Organism: uncultured Actinomycetota bacterium; assembly: GCA_963814505.1. GTDB lineage: Bacteria > Actinomycetota > Actinomycetes > Mycobacteriales > Mycobacteriaceae > Mycobacterium. The sequence goes on along the minus strand of CAWFDM010000020.1, from coordinate 296,068 downwards.
GCTGGACTGGTGGCGACCGTAGTGAACCGTCTCCCACCAAGGGTTGCCGACCGAAAAACTCCAATAGACGCCCTCAGGTGGTTCGACTTCGAGGATGAGTGCCTGGTCGGGACCTAATTCCCAGCGGCCGATTACCGGCTTGTTCTCCGCGGCCGCACCGATCGAGGTGCGGTCGATCGGGGGCAGGAAGCCGTTGCGCGGCGCCGCCGCGCCGAATTGCAGAAAGAACTTGAGGTTGTCGTGAACGAAATCGCCGAGGGCCACGAGTTGCCGGGATAGCGCGACGTCCGGTTCGACGGCGGCCCTGGTGGCCGCAACCGGGTCACCGATGCGTTCGATGCGCAGCGACGACGGCACCTCGCTGTCCCAGTCGTAGAAGAAATGTCGCACCGTCAAGGTGGGATGAGCGCCCCGGATCCGCATCCAGTTTCCGTCGTGCTCGTCGGGGGATAGCACAACCTGGAAGTTGCCGTCGGCGTCCACCTCGAGTTCGTCGACCAATTCATTTGCGGTCGAGACGATTCCGTCCATCGTCTGCAGGCCGACATACCGGGCGGTGCCGCGGTTACCGAATAGTCGGTAGCTTTCACCGCCGCGCAACCTGGCGCGGGTGTAGATGCAGTCCGGGCACTCCATTCCCCAGGTCACGATGTCGTCGGTGCTGGTGCGCTGAACACACAGCACGGGATCCGGGTCGAACCGCAGTGCTTCGTCGACGCCGGCCGCCAACAGCACGAGCAGATGCCGCATGCCCGCTGCGAGATCTATCCGATTTCGGTTCACCGGATCGGATTCAACGATCCGTGCCGCGCCTTCGAGGCGCTGCACCAGATGCGACCACGCCTGATGGAGTTCGATGTCGTCGCTCTCCGGTCTGCCGGTCAACGATGCCTCTGCAATTGACAGCGGTAACCACGCCAGCGGCCTCTCTGCGACGTTCACGGTTCCTCCCGGTTGGATGCCAGGGCAAGTTATCTGAAAATTCTGTTTTCAGATAAGGTTAGACCACTGTCGCAGCCGGCCGTCGGGGTTGTCAATGGCGAACGAGGCAGCTCCGGCAGCAAGGCGGCTGGATCGGCCTATTTCGACCTGCCGACCGACCCATCGCGGCTATCCTCAAAAGGCTCGGCGTCGAGTGCGTCTGGGCCTTCAGAAACCTTGCCGTGCTTGGGAGGTGGGTCATGTGACGCAGCCAGGTGGTACATCCGCGGGCCGGATCGCGCGCGGCATGGCTCGGCTTCACCGCGTGCTGCATTATCAGGTCAGTATCGGGGCGCTGGTCGAGTTGGCGGTCTGGCTGGCGCTCCCATACTTGTGTATTGGCCTGGCGTGGGCGGTCTTTCACCCTGAGCAGGTCGAGCAGATTCAGACGCGATTAGAAAAGGTATTGCCGGCGGGCGCTGACGTCGCGGCCTTCGGGTTGACGACGGCACTGTGGCCGGCGTCGTTACAAATTGCGGACGCGTGCCCCGCCACATGACGGGCGGCACCGGGCACGGGAGACGACGCATCCGACTGCGCACGGCACTGGTCCTTGCGGGCATCTGCATGGTGGCCGCCGGTTGTAATTCCAACGGCACCAAGGTCGTTTCCAGCACACCCACCACCAGCGCATCGACCACCGTGCCTGCTGTTGCCGAAGCCGCGCTGGACGGGCTGCTGCTCAGCGTCGCCGATATCGATGCCGCTATGGGCACCACCGATTTATCGGTATCCGCGGACTCGAAGCAGATGGATGACTTGAGTAACTTGGTGTCGCGCCCCGAGTGCCTGCCCATATTCGGCCCGGCGGGGACAAAGCCCTACGCAAACAGCGGATGGACCGCCGTTCGGGTGGAAAATCTCAGCGATCCTGCGCACACGCAGGTGGCCGTCCAGACCGTGGTGTTGCTGGCGTCGGCGCCCCAGGCCGCGGCGTTCTTCACCGCCTCGTCGCAGCGCTGGCAGCAATGCGCGAACGGGAGCTTCACCCACATCATGTCCGGCGGACGCGAGGTATGGGAGGTGGGGCCGGTCTCCAACGCCAACGGCGTATTGAGCACGTCGGCGCGGATAACCGAAGAGATATACGACAAGCCCCCGACCCAAGGCGACCAAGACAGGGGGACCGCTCAACGCGTGCTGACCGTCCGCAACAACGTGGTGATCGACATATTCACGGACAGCCCGGACGCGAACGACCCGGCCGCCGTCCAGATCGCCCGCCAGATCGCGGCCAAAGTGCCTGGCTAGCAAGGGAGTTAGCGTTAGGACGCGGGCACCAGATTGTTGTATTGCGGGCAGTACGCATGAACGGAGATGGCCACAATGTCGTCGGCCTTGTCACTGAACGCGGGACTCTCGCTGCGAAACTGCGCCACGACCTGTTGCACCGTGTTCCCCTGAGCGATGTTCTGGCATATCGTCTTGCCGTTGTGGATGGCGGCGTCGGGATTGGCGAACGCGATGCCCTTTTCGTTCAGGGCCGCGACGTAATTGTTGTCCTGATCCGGGGTGGATGTGATTGATACTGGGGCACGGACCAGTACCGAAGTCGGCGGCACGGTTGAGGTGGGCGCCGGCGCCGCCTGGTTGTGGGCCTGGTTGCCAGATTGCGGCTTGGATAGCCAATGCGCCAAAACGATCGCCCCGGCTACCAGGAGACCGGCGCCGAGTAGCGCGCCGGCCCTGCCCAACGTGGCGCTCCACGACTGGCGGACGGTCGCCGGTTCGCGCTGAACGTCCTTATCGTCGTGGCGGTCGTCGACGCTCTCAGTGCCCTGCGACCAGGCGAGTTCAACCGAGTCCGCGGATTTGCGATGCGGCACGCCGGCGGTCTTGCCGGCGACGGTCATGCCGGCATTCTGTGCGTAGGCCTGGCCAGCCTCGCGTGCGCGGGTCTCGCCAGCATCCCGGGCGACGGTCTCATCGCCAAATGGACCACCATCGGCCATGACGGCCATGGTAGCCATCGTTTCGATTTCCCGGCGTGCTTCATGTCAGGCGGCGGTTGCGCCAGCGTCTCAGGCGACCCGTCGGCAATTGGATCGCATCCATCACCGCGCTCATCGGCGACGCCACCGATTTCGTGTGCTTCTCGGGTTTGGTGGCGGGCGGGCCGGCGCCCACCCACCACGTCGGCGCCAACAGCGCCGACGTTAATGGGATCGCCCGATCGACGCTCTTGCGGCCCCATTCGCACGCCCGATCGATGGCCGGTTCGGAGGGCGCCAGGTTCACCGCCGACAGGGTCGGCTCGAAGCGGACCAGGTGATCGGCGTAGGGGAGGTTGCGCACCACCTGCAACTGGATCGCCTGGGTGATCGGGACCAGCCACAGGTGCCGCGGGTCCCATTGCGGATGGAAGCAGTCGAAGGCCAGGTAACACGCGTTGCGGGTGCCGAGCTTCCCTTCGCGAACACGGTTCCACGCCAATTCGATCGGGACGTTGCTCGCCGCGCCACCGTCAACCAGCGCCGCGACATCGTGCTCTTCGCACAGGGCGTCGAGAATCGAGTGCATCCGCGGGTCGCCGCTTTCATGGTGCAGCACACCGGGAATGGCCGACGAGAACGACGCCGCGTCGACGACGTCGAAATCGCGGGCCGGATCGTCGCCGCTGACGACGATCGGCTCCACGACCCGCAAGTCGATGAAGGCGGCCACCTGCCACATGCGTGCCGCCACTTGCGGGCCGATCCCGATCGGACGGAACGGCAGCGTCCGCAACTGTAGTGCCGAAACCGCGGGGCGGCGGAACCTCGACGGCAGCGCCGTATACGGCTGCCTCCGAACACCGGCGACCACGATGTCGAGCGGGATCGCCAGATCCGACATGCGCATCCGTTCGCCGTCGGCGCGGCCCAGCAAGGAGCCGGCGAACTCATCGAAGCGCAGTGTGAACAGGCCGGCCAGGCCGTGGCGGCGGCGCAGTCGCTCGGGTCCGAGGATGGCGCGGTATGACACCGTCTTTGCCCACGCGACGTACTCCTCGATCGGCACGGGCAGCGTGCGGGCGACGAGGCTGCCCATGATCGACCCGAATGAGGAGCCGATCATGTAGTCGGGTACCTGGCCGGCCTCGAACAGCCGTTGCATGCCGCCGATGTAGACGAAACCCGCGCCCCCGCCGCCGCCCATGACCGTGACGAGCTTTTTGTAGCCGACCTCGGCGTCGAGCTCGGCGGGCGAGAAATCGTTTCCGTGGCGCTCGATCAGCACTCGCCGCTGGTCGTCCTGGTCCGCGGCCAGGCCGGCCAGCGCGTCTCGCGCCGTCTTCAGCGCGCTGACCGGATCGCGCTCCTCGCGCAGCGGTCCGTACAAGGCGTCGGTCACCCTGGACCGCCACGGCGCGATTTGGGCGCCGACCGACACGTCTCCCCGTCCGCGGCTTCCGCCCGGACCCGCGGCTCCCGGCTCGAAGTCGGCGAGTCGGGCGAAATTCAGGATGTAGCGCAGCTTGCGGAGCTCCTCGCCGCTCAGCACGTCCGGATTGGACAGGTGGTGCCGGACGAGCCGGTTCTCCATCCGTTGCAGCAGCAGCGCCGGCTCGGTCTCCGGCAGCAGTGCCGCCTCCTCGAGCGCGGCCCCGGCGTCGTCGGTGGCCGCTGTGTCGACGGCCCCGTCCTCGACCTCCTGGATGAGGTCGAGCGCGGCCCGGCGGCGGCCGCGGCGTTTGCGCACCCCGTCGGCGAACGGCATCTGCATGAGGATCAACCCTCTCATGCCCTAGGCTGCGGGCTATGTCGATCGACCGTGCCGCGCTTGTCGCGGGCAGCATCCGACTCGCCTCGGGCGTCCACTTCCTCGTCGACCCGCTGGGCGCGAACCGGCTCTGGGGCACTCCGGATGAACCGGAGGCTCAGGCGCGACTGCTGTTGCGCTCCATGGGTTACCGCGACGCTTTGATCGGCGCGCTGCTCTTGACGGCGGGACTGCGTGGCAAGAACAGCCGCGGATGGTTCCTGGCGTCCGCCGGCGCCGACGCGGCCGACCTGTTCGGCGGCCTCAGCGTGCATGACGATTTGACGCGCTCGCAACAGCTCATCGGCCTTGGCGGTGCCGTGGTCGGCGTCGGCGTCGGGCTATGGGGTGCAACACGGCGGAGTCAGCGGGCGCTGGTTACGGCTGCTGACACCAACGACCAGTAGCTTCGTTCGCGCTCGGTCAGCTCGTTTGACGTGATCGCGCCGAACGCGGCGGCGTCGCGCGCCAACCGGTCCGGCGCATCGGGCAGCGCATCCGGGCCTTCCAGCCTGAAACAACTCGGCGCGAGGGGACCGAACAACAGGGCCCGGCGCAGCTCCGGCCAGTTCTCCAGCCGCGGCTCGACCCCGGCGGCTCGGGCGAAGGTCAGCGCCGCCAGGTTCATCCGAGTTTTCTGTGACAGGCCCCGGTTCGCGCGATAGGCGGCGATGGCCAACCGCTGGTCGGTCGCACTGGGTGCGGGGACCGTGCCGCCCCACGCGTACGCGATCCACCGGGCCTGAAGTTCGAGTGGCACAAAGTATCCGCCCGACTGGTCCCACATGCCCACGAAGGCGAGCCCAGGGAGATCGGGATGGAACGTGTAGCGGTCGGCGTCCAGATGCACCGTGTCGAGGTCGAGGATCGCCCGGATCTCGTCGTCCAGGAACGGCAGGGTCAGGTCGAATCCGGTGCCCAGCACGATCCCGTCGAACTCCTCGGCGTGCCCGTCGGCGAATCGCACGGTGGCGCCGGCGACGGACTCCATCCAGGGGCGCACCGTGATTCGGCCCTCGGCCACAAGCGGCAGGTACTGCTGGTTGACGGTGAGCCCGGCGGCGCCCAGCGACGGGTCGGGCGCCGGTGCGCCGTATTGCTCCGGGCTGCCTGCGGCCTCGACCACGATTTCCTTGAGCTGCCGGTCGATCTCGGCCGCGGGCAGGGTCTCGCTGGCCAGGGTTCCGTATCGCGTGTAGACCCGGTGATCGGAGGGGACTCCGGCGGCGAACTTCGGCAGCACGTACCGCTGTCGCCGCTGGGTGACCACGACGCTTGCGGCGCCGAGCTGCGCCAGTTCCGTCGCGATCTCCAGGGCGCTGACGGCGCAGCCGGCCACCAGCACGCGCTTGCCGCGGTATGGCGAAGGCCCGCGGTAGTGGTAGGTAGAGATTGCTTCGGCCGAGCCGGTGAAGGCGTCGAGCCCCGGAACCGGGGGAATCGCGGGGGCGTGGAACCTGCCGCTGGCCACCACGACCCGTTCGAAGCTCTCGTAGATGCCGCCGCTGCTGACCAGCCATCCGGCCCCTTCTCGCGTGAGGAGGTCGACCCGAGTGCCCAACCGGATGCGCGACGTCAGGCCGAACGTCTCGGCGTAGCGATGCAGGTAGTCGAGGATGTCGCGGTTCGACGGGTAGACGCGGTCGGTCTCGTGCTCGAGGTCGCTGAACGCCGTCACGATGCGACTGCTGTTGGTGTGCATGGTCGGCCACACGCCGCTGCGGCCATCCAGTCCGGTCCACTGCCCGCCCAGCATCGACGCCCGCTCGAAGATCGTCGGCTCGAATCCCTGCGACAGCAGCCAGCGGGCGGTGATCACCCCGCCTGGGCCCGCTCCGATCACGGCGACGCGTGTCGTCATCTCCGAAACTGTCGCACGGCCGCGCCCGGCCGGGAACTCTTTGCCTCACCCCGGCCGGGCCGAGGCGGCTGACACCTGAGCCATCATGGGTGTTGACTGATCGCATCGCGCCACCTGGAGGGAGCAACCGTTGAAAATCGGTGTCCTGAATTTTGTTACCGACGAGGGCATTGGCCCGGCGGAGCTGGGCCAGGCACTTGAGCAACGCGGCTTCGAGTCGCTGTTCCTCGCCGAGCACTCGCACATCCCGGTTGACAACCAGAGCCCCTATCCGGCCGGCGGCCCTATCCCGGACAAGTACTACCGCACTCTGGATCCGTTTGTGGCGTTGACGGCCGCCGCGGTCGCCACCCAGACCCTGGTGGTGGGCACCGGTATCGCCTTGATCCCGCAACGCGATCCGATCCACACGGCCAAGGAGGTGGCGTCGCTCGACCTGGTGTCCCAAGGCCGGTTCGTCTTCGGGGTCGGCGTGGGCTGGCTGCGCGAAGAAATCGCCAACCACGGCGTGGATCCCGCGGTGCGCGGACGCGTCGTGGACGAGCGGCTGCGCGCCATCATCGAGATCTGGACGAAGGAGAAGGCCGAATTCCATGGGGAATTCGTGAACTTCGACCCGATCTACAGTTGGCCCAAGCCTGCGCAGAAGCCGTATCCGCCGCTGTTTATCGGTGGGGGGCCGGCGGGCTTCAAGCGCATTGCGCGGCTGAACGCCGGGTGGATCGCCATCAGCCCGGCGCCGAGAGCCATCAGGCGCCAGCTCGAGGAGTTGCGCACCGTCGCCGGCCACGACGTACCGGTGATCGTCTCCCATGCCGGGGAACAGACGGCCGACGGGATCGCCGGCTACGCGGACCTCGGGGTGGAGCGGGTCCTGCTGGATCTGCCGACCGAGCCGCGCGATGAGACGCTGCGCCGTCTGGATGCGCTGCAGACCGAGTTCGCGCGGCTGACCTGAGACATGAACCGCGCAGCACCAGTCCTGGATCGTCCGTGGCGGCGACCAGGGGTTGTGCCCTACCTGATCCAGCGGGTGCGCGGAGTGCTGAGCCCGCCGATCACGATTTACCAGCCGCCGGCGGACACCGTCGTTATCGACCGTGACCTGCCAGTCGCGACGAGAGATGGAACGATACTGCGGGCCAACGTCTTTCGCCCTCCTGGCGAGGCCCGCAGGCCGGTGATTCTCTCGATTCATCCGTATGGCAAGGACAACCTGCCCACCCGTCGCCGGGGACGCTGGAGCTACTCGTTCCAGTACCGGATACTGCGGCAACCCGAACCGGTGCGGTTCTCGTCGCTGACCGGCTGGGAGGCGCCCGACCCGGCATGGTGGGTGGCGCGGGGTTTCGCGGTCGTCAACGCCGATCTACGCGGGTGCGGTAGCTCCGAGGGCACCGCGCAACTGCTGTCCCCGCAGGAGGGGCGCGACGTACGCGACGTCGTGCAGTGGGCGGGCGAGCAGCCGTGGAGCGACGGCCGGGTGGTGATGGTCGGGGTGTCCTACCTGGCGATCAGCCAGTACGGCGCCGCGGCGCGGCGACCGCCGGCGCTACGGGCGATCGTCCCCTGGGAGGGCTTCTCGGATCCCTATCGCGACTTCGCGATGCCGGGCGGCGTCCGCGAGGTGGGATTCATGCGTGTCTGGGGCACCATGCTGCGCCGCACCGTCCGGCAGGCGTACGACCTGGTGGCAGCGCAGCGAACCCATCCCCTCCGCGACGGGTTCTGGGAGTCGCTGACGCCGGACCTGTCGAACATCGGTGTGCCAATGCTGGTGTGCGGCAGCTTCTCTGATCAGGCGCTGCACAGCCGTGGGTCGATGCGTCTGTTCACCACGGCCGGGTCCGGGCACGCGCGGCTGTATACCCACCGGGGTGGCAAGTGGTCGACGTTCTACTCCGACGACGCGCTGGCCGAACAACTCGCCTTCATCCGCGGTGTGCTCGACGGCTCCGCGCCCGCCAGGCGATCGGTTCGCCTTGAGGTGCGCGAGGACGGACGCACCATCAGCGCCGTCCGCGAGGAATCCGCGTGGCCGTTGGCGCGGACCGTGTGGCGGGCCCTGTATCTGGCCGCTTCGGGCTCACTTGGTGCGGAGCCGGCACTGGACGACGCGCACGTCTCGTTCCCCGCCCGATCGCGAGCGGCGGCCTTCACCTGGACGTTCGCCGAGGACACCGAGCTGACCGGACCGATGAGCGCGCGGCTGTGGGTCGATACCAGCGGCAGCGACGACGCCAATCTCTTTGTCGGGGTGGAGAAATGGCGCGACGGCAGGTTTGTTCCGTTCGAGGGATCGTATGGCTACGGCCGTGACCGGGTGGCCACCGGCTGGCAGCGTGCGGCGCTGCGACGGATCGACCCCGATCGGTCGCAGCCCTGGGAGCCGGTAGGAACCTGCACCGACCCCCGGCCGTTGCGGCCCGGCGAGGTCGTCGCCGTCGACGTCGCGTTGGGCCCGTCGGCGACCCTGTTCCGCGCGGGAGAAAGCCTGCGCCTGCTCGTCGCGGCGCGGTGGCTGGCACCCGTCAATCCGCTGTTTGGATCGTTTCCATCCCGCTACGTGAAATCGCCGCGCGGCACGGTGACCCTGCACTGGGGTCCCGACCGTCCGGCGCACCTGCTGATACCCGAGATCCCGGCTTCGTCCGGCGTGCGTTAGGTGCCGCAGAAGGTCCGGTAGGGGCCGAAGTCGTCCGGGGCGGGGGTGGCGTAGCGCTCGAGTCCCGGTCGTTCGTCATAGGGGGCGGTCACGGCATCAAGGAGCTGCAGGAGCGGATCGAGGTCACCGGCCGTCGCTGCGGTCAGGGCCTCCTCCACCAGATGGTTGCGCGGGATGTAGATCGGGTTGGTTCGGTCCATCAATTCGGGATCAGGGTTCAGGGCTCGCCAGCGCGATACCCATTCGTCGAAGCCGGCGAGGGCGACAAACGGTCCGCGCGCGGGCTCGGCGTCGGTTTGCGCCGGCTGGCGCAGTTGGCGCAGTTGGCGGAAGAACGACGTGTAGTCGATGCGGCTCTCCTTGAGCAGGCCGAGCAAATCGTCGACCAACGGCGTCAGGACGTTGCCGTCGACGTCCCCGGACAAACCAAGTTTGGCCCGCATGCCCGACGACCATTCCGCTTCGTATACCGCGCGGAATACGCCGAACGACTCCGTTGCCAGTGCTATCCCCTCCTCAAACCCCTCCTCGACGTTGTCGGAGAGCAGCGGCAACAGCGTTTCGGCGAACCGGGCGAGGTTCCACTCGGCGATCACACGCTGGTTGCCGTAGGCATAGCGCCCCCAGGCATCGATGGAACTGAAGACCGTGTCGGGGTCGTAGGCCTCCATGAAGGCGCAGGGTCCATAGTCGATGGTTTCGCCGGAGATCGTCATATTGTCGGTGTTCATCACCCCATGGATGAATCCGACCAGCATCCAGCGGGCAATAAGCGACGCCTGGACGGCGACCACCGCTTCGAATAGCGCAAGGTAGGGGCGGTCGGCCTGCGCCGCGCTGGGATGGTGACGGGCGATCGCATGATCGGCGAGGCGCCGCAACAGCTCGATATCCCCGGTGGCCGCGGCGTATTGGAAACTGCCTACCCGCAGGTGACTGCTGGCGATGCGGCCTAGCACCGCGCCCGGCAATACCGTGTCCCGCTGAACGGGGCGCCCGGTGCCCACCACGGCCAGGGATCGCGTCGTCGGGACACCAAGGGCGTGCATGGCTTCGCTGACGATATATTCGCGCAGCATCGGCCCCACCGCGGCGAGGCCGTCACCACCGCGCGCGAACGGTGTGGCACCGGAACCCTTGAGGTGGATGTCGACAAGGCGCCCGTCGTTGCCGACGAGTTCGCCGAGCAGCAATGCGCGCCCGTCTCCTAACCGCGGGACGTAGCCGCCGAATTGGTGCCCGGCGTAGGCCTGGGCCACCGGGGCGGCATCGCTGGGCAGCAGGTTGCCCGTCAAGAAACGCTGTCCGTCGGGACTCCGCAGCCAGGCAGCGTCGAGGCCAAGCTCGCCGGCCAGCGGTTCGTTAAGCACGAGCAGCCGCGGGTCGGGGGTTTGCGCGGCGCGCCAACGGACTGCCATCTCGGGCAACTCGCGGGAAAAGCGGTCCTGCAGGGTGACGGTCATATCCGGTGCAACGCTCACTTGACCCAGACTACGGAGACTTCCGCTGCTGGGGTTAACTCCGACCGAGCGGGTAACGGGTCCAGCGACATTCATTGGCCGGGGTCGGCTGCCACGGCGGCGGTGGGGCCGCGGCGTGGCGGCGGTGTACCCTGACCACCGATGACAGCAGATCAATCGTTTGAGCAGGTCAACAGCCACGCGGTGGATCCCGCGGACGTCGGTTCCCGCCTCGATCCGGTTCTCGCCCGCAGTTGGTTATTGGTGAACGGCGTGCATGCGGATCGGTTCGAGTCCGCGGCGCACTCCCGCGCCGACATCGTCGTTCTCGACATCGAGGACGCGGTCGCGCCCAAAGACAAGAGCGTGGCCCGCGACAACGTCGTGACATGGCTCGGCACGGAAAACCGCGACTGGGTTCGTGTCAACGGGTTCGGCACCCCGTGGTGGGCGGACGATTTAGCCGCGCTGGCCGGTAGCCAGGTCGGCGGGGTGATGCTGGCGATGGTCGAATCGGTGGACCATGTCACCGAGACCGCGAAGCGACTGCCCAATGTGCCGGTGGTGGCGCTGGTCGAGACTGCCCGGGGTCTGGAGCGCATCACCGAGATCGCCGCGGCCAAAGGCACCTTCCGGCTGGCCTTCGGCATCGGTGATTTCCGTCGTGACACCGGTTTTGGCGAAGACCCGTCGACTTTGGCTTACGCACGGTCCCGATTCACGATCGCCGCCAAGGCGGCCGGTTTGCCCAGCGCGATCGATGGTCCCACGATCGGCTCCAACGCGTTGAAGCTCATCGAGGCAACGGCCGTCTCCGTCGAATTCGGGATGACCGGCAAGATCTGCCTTTCTCCGGACCAGTGCGCGGTGGTGAACGAGGGGCTGTCCCCGTCGCAGGACGAAATCGCCTGGGCAAAAGAGTTTTTCACCGAGTTCCAGCGTGACGGGGGAGAGATCCGCAACGGCTCTGACCTGCCGCGCATCGCCCGGGCCACCAAGATCCTCGAGCTGGCTCGCGCCTACGGCATCGTAGCGTCGGAGTTCGAAGACGAACGGGTGCACAAGCCGGCCCCGTCGGACACGTATCACTACTGATATTTCGAACATTAGGGCCGAGGAGGCGGTCGCGTGGGCGCTGCGAGCCTCGACATCGGTGACATCGACTTCGACGACCTGACGTCGCCCAAATTGACCGATGTCCAGCGGCAGATTCTGAAGTACACCGAGGCCAAACACGTCGAATTCGACATCGACCGGATGCTCGCCCAGGCGGTCGAGGCGGCGGGGGTAGCAGACCTGGACGACACCGACGGCTTCGGTGACCGCCTGAGGGCGCACGTGGCCGCCATCGAAGGCGACACAGGATTGACCCAGCTGACCCGCGCCTCGCTGCGGCAACGAGTGGTTCGCCTGCTGCGCAACCGGTTGTCGCTGACCGACCTCATCAAGCGATATCCCGAGATCGAGACGATCCCGATCGAGAAGCCGTTCATCGTCGTCGGGATGCCGCGATCCGGTACCACGCACCTGGTGAATCTGATCGCCGCCGACCCGCGCCGGCGGGCGTTGCCGTACTGGGAGAGCCAGGATCCGATACCGGCACGCGGCGAAGGCCCCGACACCTTTGGGGTCGATCCCCGCTACACCCGGGTCAAGGCGGAGCACGACGCGTTGATGGTCAGCGCGCCGGTGGTGGCCGCCATGCATGACCGGTTCCCCGAGGCGATCGAAGAGGAAGTCGAACTCCTCGACCTGGATCTGGCCGCCTACGTTTTGGAATGGCATGCGCGCGTGCCCGATTGGCGTGACTATTACCTGGGGCTCGATCAAACCCGGCACTACGCTTACCTGAAGAAGGTGCTGCAGGCGTTGACATTTTTGCGCGGCCCGCGGACCTGGGTGCTCAAGAGCCCGCAGCACTGTGAGCAGCTTCACCCGCTGATGTCGACGTTCCCCGACGCCACGGTGGCCTTTACGCATCGCGATCCCGTCGCGGTGGTCCAATCGGCGATCACGATGATGGCCTACTCCGACCGACTGCGCCGGACGAGCATCGACCCGGACTGGCTGCTGGACTACTGGAGCGATCGGGTGCACCGCCTGCTCAGCGCGTGGGTGCGCGATCGCGACACGGTGCCGGCCGAGCGCAGCATCGACATCAGCTTCCACCACCTGGGCGGCAACGAAATGCCGCTGCTGGAGCGGCTTTACCGGCGTGGGGGAGTGGAATTGACGCCGCAGGTGCGCGGCTGCTTCCAGACCTACCTGGACGGCAATCCGCGCGGCAAGCACGGCCGTATCCGCTACGACCTGCAACGGCACTTCGGCATCTCGGCCGACAAACTGCGCGAGCGGTTCGACTTCTATTTCGATCGATTCGACGTCGCGCCCGAATGAGAGCCGAATGAAGGAGCCAGCAGCGATGTTCGAACCGGTCTATCGCAGCCGGCCCGGCGCCGACGCGATGCGTCCCGCCAGCGCCGACAAGGCCGAGCAGGTAGCCCCGGGCCTGTGGTGCTCGCCGGGCTTGTCCAACGCCTACCTGCTGACCACCGGCGAGGGCCGGGTGATCATCAACACCGGGATGGGTTTCGAGGGTCCGGTGCACCGCGCCAACTTCGACGCCGTCGACTCCTCGCCGGTGCGCTACGTCATCTTCACCCAAGGCCACGTGGACCACGTCGGCGGGCTGGACAGCGTGCGCGATCCCGAAACCATGGTTGTCGCGCACGCGAACTGGACGATGTGGCGCGACGACAACGAACGCCTCATCCGGTATCGGGCCAACCGCAGCGCCTTCGCCTTCAGAGACACCCTCGCGGCCGGTATCCAGGCGATCCAACGGCGTCTCGGCACCACTCGCTTGCCCGGCCAGAGCGTTCCCACCGTGGATCTCTCCTTCGAGGACACCCTCACCCTGGACGTTGGCGGGCGGTGGATGGAGCTGATCTCCGTACCGGGTGGCGAGACCAACGACTCCCTGGTTGTCTGGCTGCCAGAAGAACGGATCTGTTTGTGCGGCAACACCTTTGGACCGGTATTCGGGCACATCCCCAATCTCGTCACCATCCGCGGCGACCGGTACCGGGATGCCCTGACCGCCATCGCGTCCGTCGAGCGGGTACGCGATCTGCGACCCGAGCTGCTGGTAACCGGTCACTTCGAACCGATCGCTGGGCAGCAGCGCATTCACGCCGAGCTGACCCGGCTGCGCAACGCGATCCAATATATCCACGACGAGACCGTCGCCGGAATGAACGCCGGCAAGGACGTCCGGACTTTGATGCGCGAGATCACCCTGCCGGCCGAATACGAAGTGGGCCAAGGCTACGGGAAGGTCGCCTGGGATGTGCGGGCCATCTGGGAGAACTACTCGGGCTGGTTCCACCACCGGTCGACCACCGAGCTCTATCCGGTCGGATTCGATGCCGTCACCGCGGATGTGGTCGAGCTGGCCGGTGCCGACGCGCTGGTCGATCGGGCGCGCTCACACCTCTTAGCGGGCCGCCCGCTACACGCCATCCACCTCGCCGAGCTGGTGCCCCCAGATCACCCGGGAGCGCGCGAAGTGCGCAGGGAAGCCCACGAAAGCTTGCTGGCCGAGAGCACGAACTTCTGGGAAAGCGCCTGGCTATCCAGGCAGATAGCGAGCGATTCATGACCGCGCGGGTTAGCTTCGACTTCACCGGCACCACGGCGCTGATCACCGGCGGAACCAGCGGGATCGGACACGCCACCGCGCTGTTGTTCCGTGATGCCGGGGCGGAGGTCACCGTCACCGGAACCAAGCCGGCCGCAACCGATTACGACGTCGATCTGTCTGGGATGGCGTATCACCAGCTACAGATCACCGACCCCGACTCGGTGGATGCGCTGGCGCAGAGCTTCACCCGGCTCGACGTGCTGTTCAACAACGCGGGCGCGAATTTCCCTGGGGGACTTGATGAGTCGAAGCCGGACGGGTTTGCCGCGTCGGTCGCGTTGAATCTCACCGGTCCGTATCGATTGATGGTCGGACTGTATCGCGCGTTAAAGGCGTCGACTGCGCCCGGCGGGGCCAGCGTGGTCAATGTGGCTTCGATGTCCGCGCTGCGCTCGGTTCCGCTGGTGCCCGGGTACGGTGCGGCGAAGGCCGGGGTCATTTGCGTAACCAGGAACCTCGCCGTCAAGTGGGCGGACAAGGGAATCCGGGTGAATGCGGTGGCACCGGGGTTGATCGACACCGCGATGACCGCGCCGATGCGTGCCGCGCCGCAACTGGTGGATGCCGAATTGGCCCATGTCCCGTTGCGCCGCTTCGGATCCGTCGGGGAGATCGCACCAACGGCGGCCTTTCTGTGCACCGAGCAGAGCGCCTACACCACCGGCGCGGTCTTCGTGGTCGACGGCGCATCGGATTGCGTCTGAGGTAATGGAAGGGACACCGACCATGGCATTCGCACTGCGACCCGAGGACTTCTACCACACCGGAATAGTGGTGCCCGACATCGATGCCGAAATGGCGCGCCTCAGCGCTCTGGCCGGGTACCGGTGGATCACCCCGCTGACTTATACGCTGCCCTTCCGCACCGCCACCGGGGTCCACGAATTGACCTCGACCATCGTCTACTCCGTGCAGGGTCCGCACATCGAGCTCCTCCAGGAGGTGCCCGGAACGCCGTGGACGGCTGCACCGGGCAACTCCGTCCATCATGTCGGCTACTTCACCGACAAACTCGCCGACACCGCGAAACTGCTCGAGCAGGAGGGCTTCACGTTCGAAATGACCGCTGAGGTGGCCGGATCAGATCTTGCGCTGTTCGCCTACTACATCGACGCCGTCGGCACCCGCATCGAGATCGTCGACCGCGCGTTGTTTCCCGACTTCCCCGCGTTCCTGCGGTCGCAGACTCCTGATGGGTAGTCCGACATGCTACTAACGGTGCTGCGCTTCAACTTCGGTTCGCCGCACGGAGACCCACGCACGCAGGGCAAGCTGATCTCCGCCGCGCTGGAGCTGGCGCAGTGGGGCGAGTCACGGGGCATCACCTCGGTGAGCGTCGACGAGCATCATGCGACCGGCCATGGGTGGAGCTGCAATCCGATCATGGCCGCGGCGATGTTCCTGGCGCGAACCGAGCGGCTGATCGCGAGCGTGGACTGCGCGCTGGGGCCGTTGTGGAATCCGGTCCGGCTCGCCGAAGACATCGCGCTCGTCGACAACATGAGCCGCGGCAGGCTGCACACCACCGTGGGGCTGGGCTACCGCACGGTCGAATACGATTCGCTCGGAGTCGATTTCGGCCAGCGGGGCAAGCTGATGGACGGCCTGGTCGAGCGCATGCTGTCGATCTGGTCCGGCGCCGATACAGGCGCTGGTTCGGACGCGGGGGTGTGCACCGGTACCTGGACCCGGCCGCATCCGCCGTTGTATGTGGGCGGCGGCGCACGCGCCACCGCGCGGCGTGCAGCGCGTTTCCGGTTGCCGCTCAGCCTGGCCGACCACCTGCCCGAAGTCGCGGCCTACTATCGCGAGCTGTGCGCCGAAATCGGCATGACGCCGTTCATCCTGATGCCTGGGGCGACCAATCGCGGAATGATCTACCTACACGAGGATCCGGACCGGGCCTGGGCCGAGCTGGGTGACCACATCCTTTGGGAGGCAGTCACTTACGGCGGATGGTCGGCCGACGAACGTTCGCTGATGCACCTGCCCGGGGTGCGGACGCTGGATGAAGTAAGGGCGTCCGGGCGGTACCGCTTTCTGACTCCGGACCAGCTCATCGCCGAAGTCCGGGATTCCGGCAATCGCTATGGACCGATCGTATTGCACCCACTGGTCGGTGGCATGCCCGTCGACGAAGCGTGGAAATCGGTCCAGTTGCTCACCGACAAGGTGCTGCCCGCACTCACCTGACGGCTGCGCCGCCCGCATGGTCGATACATGCGGAAATTGCAATGTTTGCGGAGTGGCTGCCAGTGGCTACCTATCGGCTATCCGTGCCACGGTTAACGGTACGAGGGGGGCGGCGATGCCGACGGATGGCGCTGTTTGCATGACGGGCCCGGCAATCACGGCATCTCTGCTTGCTCGAACCCGCAGTCCTTCGAGGCACTTGGACTGGTTGCCAGGCACAAACCTTGCGCTGTCCCCGCAAAGCTTTTCGGGGAAATACAAACGTTGCTGTCTCAAACTGCATTGCAAAAGACGACCTATCGGCGGCTCAACACCGAGGCTCGCCGGTCGGCGCCAATCACTGAAGGGGGTTGCTCAAGATGCCGGGGACTGGGACCTTAACTTTAATCACTGAAAACGGATGGCCGCAGTGTTCACGCGACGAGTGCGACACCGCGCTGGTGCCCGGCACCGACCACGTCCGCCCCGAGCTGCTGGCCGGTGACGTCGACACCGTGCTGAGCGGCTGGGCGGCCTGGTTTAACCGAAATGTGCGCCCCGTTGAGCCCGCGGACGGGCACCGCAACTGGTGGGGGTGGAGCGCGACCAACGATGTGTGGAACTCCAACCACCTATCGGGCACTGCGCTGGATCTGTGCGCCGACGAGCTGCCGTGGAAGCAGTACACGATGCCGCAGGATCAGGTGGACACGGTCCATCGGGGCCTGGCGCTGTTCGAGGGGAACGTCTACTGGGGTTGGGACTGGGGCGCAGGCCAGCAGGACGAGATGCACTTCCAGTGCGGCTACAACACCTGGAAAAATCCGCAATTCGCGGAGTTCGCGCAGCGGCTGCGCGACGGATACCTCAACATTTACGGACCGCCCGACCCGTTGGCCTTTCCGTTGCCGATGGGCTACTACTACGGGCCTCTGGACGGGCCTGACAACTGTATTTCGGGTGACTACCCCACCGACTCGCAGGGCGCGAAGGAGGGGCTGGGCCGCTGGCAAGCGAAGCTGGGCCTGCCGGTCACCAAGGACTGGGACGACGCCACCGCCAAGGCCGCCACCGAAATGCAACACGAAAAGGGCTGGCCGCCCAACCCCGCGTTCGGATATGGCGGGGTGTACCTGGCGGAGTGGAACGCGGTCATGCGTGATGGCTGGCAGCTTCCGAAAGGCTGGGACCCCTCGAAAGTGCCTGCGCCCGAAATACCGTTGGTCAAGTGGGGGGACTACAGCCAATACCAGGGCCGCTCCGTCGATGATTTCTACCCGTATCCGGGCAACCCACGACATTCACCGAAGAAGACCGGGCTTTGCTCAAGCAGGTGCGCGAGTTGCTCAAGCAGTACCTGGCCACGACCGAAAAACAGCCCGCGCCTTCGGGTAACGGACGCGCGCAGGGGACAGCCCAGGGGGCAGGGGCCACCAGGGCCGCCAGAAGGCCCAGCAAGCAAGCCCCGAAACGGGCCAGTGGCGCGGCGAAAGCAACGGCGAAATCCGCCAGCAGGACCAGGCCAAAAGCCGCTGTGCCCAAGTGAACCCGGCTAACGCCCGAGTCGCCCTAACACCTTACGTACCAAGCCTTTACGGCCCGTAGACGAGGCGGCCGGCGGCCGGCGGCCGTCGGTTGGCATACGGCCAGGGCTGATTGCGCTCCGGCACCGACGCCGCCCGCTGCTGCTTGAGCTGCATGCGCAGATGCTGGCGCAGCTCGTGCAGTTCCGGGTCGGTCCACCGGTTGTTGGCCTCGATGGGATCGGCGGTCAGATCGTAGAGCTCCCACTGGTCGTCGAGCGGATCGGTGCGATAAGCCTCGCCGCCAAGCCCGTTCGAGGCCAGGTGACGCACACCTGGTTCGGTCCAGGTGCCCGGGTCGTCGAAGGTGCGTACCAGCTTCCACAGCTGCCCCGCACCTCCCGCTGCATGAGAATCATCGACCCGCACCACCAGCCCCTCGAAGTTGGCGGCGACGTGCGCGGGCACCCTGATCCGAAGCGGCGCAGGCGGATTCACGGTACGGCCCAGCTGCCGGGCCGTCGCCGACGCGCCGGTGTCGCCTTCCAGCACGTTGTCGCGCGTCATCAGGTAGATGGCTCGGTCCGCCTCGGCCGGCGCCCCGTCCACCACGGGCATCAGGTCACGTCCCGGCAGCGGATGCACCTCGGAGAACGACTCGGCCAGCGCTCCGGCCGTCGCGGCAACATCCACGCCGGCCGCGCCGAGCAGCGTCGGCACCAGGTCGACATGCGACGTCGGCGCCGTGACCGTGCGCGGTCCGGTCGCGTTCTCGCCGATGCGGGCAATGATGAACGGCACCCTGGTGGCCTCGTCGTACAGGTTGAACCACTTCTGGTGTATTCCGCCGTGCGCCCCGAGCAGATCACCGTGATCGGAAGTGCGCACCAGCAAGGCGTTTTGGGATCCGCCTTCGGTGACCGCGCGGCGTACCCGGTCGATCGGCCCGTCAACCTCGGCGTGCAGCCGGTAGTACAGGTCGCGGTAGCGCTGCGCGTTGCGTTGGTAGGTGTGGCTGATCATCCGCGCCGGGCCGTATCCGGAGTAGTACGCCTCGCGGAAGGCGATCTGCGCTGCCGGTTTTGTCGACAGGTCCTCGCCGGCGGTGGGCGCCGGCGGCACGTGTGGCGGGTCCAGCGGAGAGGGCCGCAGCGGGCTGCGCCGCACCCACGCCGGGAACAGCACGATGTCGTGCGGGTTGACGAAGCTGGCCACCAGCAAGAACGGGCGCATCGCCGAGGCGTCGCCGGCGCGACGGCGTGCGTAGCGGTCGTGCAGCCACCCGACGACGCGCTCGGCGACCAGTGGGTCGCGGCGAAAGCCGCTGTTGGCCAACCCCGCCCCGTGCGGCTCGGGGCCCACCCACCCGGAGAAGCCATACGGGGCAAGCGGGTCGGCGTCGAGGTAGCGGTGCACCGCGGCCGGGTCGATGGCGCCGTCGTCGTCGTTGGTGGCCAGTGATCCACCGGTCGCCGGGTCGTGCAGGTCGGCGTGCGAGATGTGCCACTTGCCGTCGTAGTGGGTGTCATACCCCGCGGCGCGAAACCAGTTGCCCAGCGTCGGCACTTCGCCGGCCCGCAGCCACCGCAGCCGCGAATCGTCGAACCGCTTCCCGATGCCGTCGGTCTGGGTTACGCCGTGCAGGTCGGGATACTGGCCGGTGAAAATCGTCGGGCGGCTGGGAACGCACGCCAGCGAACCGGTGTAGTGCCGCTCAAAACTCACCCCGTGCTCGTCGAACCAGCGGCGGGCGTGCAGGGTGCGTCGACGCCAGGCGAGCACGTCGTCCGACTCGTACGGCGGCAGGGCACGTTCCTCGTCGGTCATGACGATGACGATGTCGGGGCGTTCAGTCATGCGTGTTCTCCCATCGGTGTGCCAGCCCGGCGAGCATCGCCTCGGACTGTTTGGCCATGGCGCGGCCGGCGACCCGCTCCGCCAGACGGGCCAGCGGGCCGGGCCCGATCTCGATCGTGCTGGTCAACGTCACTACGGTCGCATCATTTGTGGGCCGCAGCGTCCAGCGGTTGGTGATCCTGCGCAACCGGGTGGGCAATCCGGTGATGTCGTAGGCCAGCGTCAAGGGCGGGTCGAACGCGGTGATTCGCTCCAACAGCGCGTTGCGGCCGACCTGCACCCGGCGGGTGGTGCCCAGCGCCCCGCCGTCGGGGCCGTGATTGCACACGCACGAATGGTCGACGTTGCCTGCCCACGAACTGAGCGAACCGAAATCGGCCAGCACGTCCCAAATCTCCTGCGGCGGGGCCGCTATCGGCCGGCTACGGCTGATGTCTGCCACGCTGTCATCCAACACCATGGCCCAGGCCGCGCTTTCGTCAGTGGGCGAGCGCTTGGTCGATGAGCGTCTGCGCCGCCGCGTGAGCCTGCGCCCACGGCGATGCGTCGTCCAGCGACGTGGCAAGCGCGCCCGCGCCTTCGTACAGCACGGCGAGCTGATTGCCCAGTAACCGCGGGTCGGCGGCGCCGGCCTGTTTGGCCAGCTCGGTAACTGCGGCGATGAAGTTGCGCTTGGTCGCGCGAACGATGCTCTGGACTTCCGGCATGGTTCCGGCTGCCTCGACGGCCGCGTTGTGGAAGGGGCAGCCCCGTAGCGGTCCTTGAGGGGCACGGGAAACCTCGAATAGGGCCAGTAGTCGCTCGCGTGGCGTTTGGCCGGCGGCGTCAGCTGCGGGTTGGAGGGGACTGGCAAGGAGTTGTTCGATGCTCCGCAGGTACGCCTCCACCACCGCGGTCTTGCTCGGAAAATGTTGGTAGAGAGTCCGTTTCGACACCGACGATTCGGTCGCCAGTCGCTCCACGCCGGTGGCGTTGATGCCCTCCCGATAGAACAACTCGGTAGCGGCGTCCAGGATGCGCTGGCGTGCACCACGGCCGCCCCTGGTTTTCGGGTGCTGCGCATCAGGCTGCGTACTCACGGTCGAAGTATACCGATCGGTTTACATCGGAGGTCAAACGTTGTAGCGTTTTGCGCAGGCAGAAAGTACACCATTCGGTTTACTAGGAGTAGACATGACACCACCATCGCCAGTGGTATTGATTACCGGCGCCTCCTCGGGAATCGGCCGGGCCGTTGCGAGCGCCTTCGCGGCGAAGGGTTTTGACGTCTTCGGCACCAGCCGCAATCCGCGTAAGACAAAGCCGATCCCCGGGGTGGAATTGGTGCAGCTCGATGTCACCGACGCCGCCTCGGTTACCGGGGCCGTCTCAACGGTCATCGGGCGCGTGGGCCGCATCGACATTCTGGTCAACAACGCCGGCTTCGGGGTTCTCGGCGCCGCCGAGGAGAGTTCGATCGCCCAGGCGCAGGAGCTCTTCGACACGAATTTCTTCGGCTTGGTGCGGGTGACCCGTGAGGTGCTGCCCCATCTTCGTGCGCAGGGCAGCGGCCGGATCATCAACATCAGCTCGGTATTGGGATTCCTGCCGGCGCCTTACGGCGCGCTCTACGCGGCCTCAAAATACGCGGTCGAAGGCTACTCGGAATCCCTTGACCATGAAACCCGCGAATTTGGCGTGCGGATCTCGGTCGTCGAACCCGCGTACACCGCCACCTCGTTCGAGGCCAATGCCGCCGAGGCGGATTCGCCGATCGACAGCTACGCGACCACTCGCGAGCACGTCCGTAAAGTCCTCACCGATGCGGTGCGTGCCGGGGATGATCCCACGGTGGTGGCGCAAGTCGTGCTGAAGGCGGCGACCAGCCGTACGCCGAAGTTGCGGTATCCGGCCGGACCTATGGCGCGCCGGGTGACGTTGCTGAAGAGGTTTGCCCCGGCCACCCTGCTGGACAAGGGAATTCGCAAAGCCAACAAGTTGACGACGACGCCGAAAGCCGGTCACGACCACACGCTGGCGCGAGTCCGGTAATCAAGCATGGGCGGGTCCCGGACAAGCGGTTATGATCGCCTTTGTTCGGACGGAGGGTTTGATGAGCGACACGCTGGACTTTCACTTCGACCCAATGTGCCCGTTTGCCTACCAGACCTCGTTGTGGATCCGCGACGTCCGTGAGCAGATCGGGATCACGATCAATTGGCGGTTCTTCAGCCTCGAGGAAATCAACCTTGTCGAAGGCAAGAAGCATCCGTGGGAGCGGGAGTGGTCCTACGGCTGGTCATTGATGCGGATCGGGGCGCTGCTGCGTCGAACCGACATGTCGTTGCTGGACAAGTGGTACGCCGTGACTGGCCGCGAACTGCACACGTTGGGCGGCAAACCGCACGATCCTGCGGTGGCGCGGCGACTGCTGACCAACATCGGGGTCGATGCGGCGATTCTCGATGCGGCGCTTGATGATCCGAGCACGCATGACGAGATTCGGGCCGAGCATCAGCGGGTCGTCGACGCGGGCGGATACGGCGTGCCGACGCTCTTTCTGTCCGGACAGTGCCTCTTTGGACCGGTATTGGTCGATCCGCCGACTGGCCCGGCCGCCCTGACGCTATGGAATGTCGTCACCGGCATGGCCGAGCTACCACACGTATACGAACTTCAGCGGCCGAAGTCACCGGCCGACGCGGAGCTCATCGGCAGACATCTGCGTCCATACCTCGACGGGCGCGATTGGGTCAGCATCAATCGCGGTGAAGTCATCGATGTCGAACACCTCACCGGCGGCCGCCAATCCAGCTAGGCAGCATGCCGCGCGAGCGCGATGCCGATTCGAACCTCGACTTCGGTGACCGTAATCGCCGGTCCGCGCGGCGGCGCCCCGGACCGGTATCGCTTACCCGTTGGGGTAATGAAGTCGGCTGTGTGCGTGTGGTTTTCGTCTACGCTGGTGCTTACCCGCCAACCGGGGGCTTCCTTGGCGTAGTTGCAGCGCTCGCACGACCCGAGCCCGTTTTCCGCTGTGGTGGCGCCGCCGTCGGCCCAGGGTCGCGCATGGTCGCGATGTCGAATCGGCGCGTCGCAGTAGGGAGTGCGGCAACGTTGGTCCCGCAACTCGATGAAAGCGGCGAGGCCACGCGGAAACAGCCGCGCTCGCGACTCCATCGACACCAGTGCCCCGGACTGCGGATGCGCGTAAAGCCTGCGCAGCGTCGCCCGGGACCGTTGGTTGGCGACGGTGGACGCCACCATGGAACGGGCGACGGCCGCAGGGATGGGACCATACCCAGATACGTCGGCCGGCGCACTGTCACCGCCCAGCAACGTTGCATCCGACAGGACCAGGTTGACCGCAATCGGGGTCGGGACCGTCGCGTCCTGGCCGGTGACCCGTTCGACCAGGGTGTCGGCCATCACCTGTCCGCGGGACCGCCCGTCGCTGCGGATATCCGCCTCGCGACGCAGCGCCGCGTACACCGACACGCCCTGCGCCACCGGCAATAGCGCGGTCAGGTATGTCATGGTGGCGGGTGCCGGCCGGATGGTGACCGTGCGTTCGTTCTCGGCCCTGGCCGCCCGGTCGACGACGGCATGCGGATCCAGCCGGTAAGCGATCGCCTTGGCCGCGGCGGCCACCCGCGCATCGCCCATCCCGTCCAGGCCGGCAGGATCACCGCACAACTCGGCATCCAACGTGCGCCGGTCCTCGACGTCCAAACAGGCGCTCTCGCGGACGATCAGGGTGGCCCGCCACTCCGACAGGGCCCCGGATTCCAGCGCGCGCAGTGTGTGCGGCATCTCGTATACCAGGGCCTTCGCGAAGCCGAGATGCCGGCCGCCGCGGGCAGGCGAATCTCGTCGCGCCAGCGCGATCTCATTGGCCACACCGCGTCCACGCCGCGCGGCGGGCACCCCGGCGGCCGCCTCGGCGGCCCGACGTGCCTCGTCGAGAGCCGCCGCCGCTCGAGCCTGGCCCGCCGCGGCCGCCGACTTGGCTCGCTCCAGCTCGGCGATCCGCTCGACCAACGCTGCCTCGTCAGCGGTGGGGTCAACCGAAGCCAGATTATCGAACATGTGTGCGAACATACCGAACGGGTCCGACAGGTTGACCAGCAAACCGTCGGCGAACGCTACGGCATCGGCGTAACGTCAGCATTCAGCAGTCAAGGAGGTAGATGATGAGGCTCACAGCAACATTCGCGGCAGCAACATTCGCGGCAGCAACATTAGTAGCGGCCTTGGCCGGGCTCGTTCCGTTGATCTGTCCGACGGCCGTGGCCGACCCGGCTCTGAGTTATCAGGACGAGATCTACACGAAGTGGCTCTCGGAGATAGGGGTCAACTATCAGAACCGCATCACGACGCAGATCATGATCGCCGACGCGCACACCACCTGCGCGATGCTCGACCAGAGCCCCACTCCGCAGTCGTTCGACGCCGCGGTCAGCAGGCTCGTCGGCGGAGCTGCCAACTTCACCAATCAGGAAGCGAAGCTGACGGCACAAGCGGCCGCCAACAGCTACTGCACCGAGCACTCGAATCTGATTTATCGATGAGCTAGTGGGTGCCACGATATTGACGTGACGGTTGGTGCCGCGAGCGCCTGCTCGGCGTGCGGCCGAGATGCACGGCAAGACGCGCGATTCTGCGACGCCTGCGGCTCGCCGATCGCTTCAGTAGCCGCGACCGCCGGGTACAAGCAAGTCGCGGTGCTGTTCGCCGACGAAGGGGATCTGCGGGAGGCAGAGGCGGCCATCGAGCGACTGGCGGCCTGGCCGACCGATCCCGGGTACGTGCTGAATGAAATCACCCTGCTGCGCCCGCGGGCGCTGCTGGCGCGGGCGCATGGTGATGAAGCCGGCTACCGCGACTATCGCGATCGCTATTGTACGAAGGCGGCATCCCTTGGCTTCGAAGGGCACATGCAGTGGGCGGAGGCGATGGACTAATGGCCAGCAAGCGTCACATCCGGACGGCGCGGATCTACGAAGACGCCAGCCCCGACGACGGCCAGCGTGTCCTGGTCGATCGCATCTGGCCGCGAGGAATTCGCAAGGATGACCCGCGGGTCGGCATCTGGCTCAAAGACGTTGCGCCATCGAAAGAACTGCGCGAGTGGTACCACCACCAGCCGGAGCGTTTCGACGAATTCGCGGCGCGCTACGAGGCGGAACTGGCCGGGAGCCCGGCGCTCGAGGAATTGCGCAAGCTGACCAAGCGCGATGTTGTCACCCTGGTCACTGCCACTCGCCAGGTGGAGGGCAGTCACGCAGCGGTCCTGGCCGAACTCCTCAAAGGCCGCTGACCAATGCGGCTGGGATTGCATGCCTTGGGAATCGGGACCGGCGCCGACCGGGCGGTGATCGATGCCGTCGCGTCCGCGGCCGACGACTGTGGCTTCGCCACGCTGTGGGTGGGCGAGCATGTGGTGATGGTGGACCGGTCCGCGTCGCGTTACCCCTATTCCGACGACGGCGTCATTGCCGTTCCGGCCCAGGCGGATTGGCTTGACCCGATGATCGCGTTGAGCTTCGCCGCCGCCGCCTCGTCTCGGATCGCGCTAGCGACCGGCGTGCTGCTGCTGCCCGAACACAACCCGGTGGTGGTGGCCAAGCAGGCCGCGAGCCTGGATCGGCTGAGCGGCGGGCGGCTGACACTCGGCGTGGGCGTCGGGTGGTCCAAGGAGGAGTTCGATGCGCTCGGGGTCCCCTTCGAGCATCGCGGGGCCCGCACCGCCGAATACGTGGCCGCCATGCGCGCGTTGTGGCGCGACGACGTCGCCTCCTTCGACGGGAAGTTCGTCGGCTTCGACTCGATCCGGGTCAACCCCAAACCGGTTCGCGATCGCCGGGTCCCGATCGTGGTCGGGGGCAACAGCGATCCGGCGCTGCGGCGCGTGGCGTCGTGGGGCGACGGCTGGTACGGGTTCAACGTCGACGGCGTGGCCGCGGTGCGCGGGCGGGTCGCGAAGCTGGACGAGTTGTGCGCCCAGTCGGGGCGTGACCGCGCCGAGCTGCGGCTGGCCGTGGCCCTGGTCAGCCCCCAAGTCGGCGACGTCGGCGCGCTCGCCGACGTGGGCGTCGACGAACTGGTTCTGGTCGAGGCGCCGCCCGGCGATCCCGACGCCATACCTGGCTGGGTCGCCTCGCTGGCCCTTCGGTGGATGCCGGCCGCTAGGTCTTTGTAGCTTTGCACCACAGCGGCCGGGTTCAGCGCCGCAGCGTCAACGCTGGTGCGTATCACGTAGATGCCATCGACGGCGGCTTCGGTGTCGATGGCGGCTTGGTTGCGGTGGTAGGTGAAGCTGTCATCGCTGATGGTGGTGTCAAAATGCTTGGCCATCTTGTACTTTCCCACCACTTTGCCGACGGCTACACCGATCTTGTCGGCCCCGGTTAGCCGACCTTTCTGCACTCGTTGAGCGATGGCTTCGAGTAGTTTGTCGGTGGCGGCCAACAGGTTGTGGCGTTTACGTGCGCGCTGGTCAGCCAACAGTGGGTTACAGCAGGCGATCAGCCGTTCGCCGGGATAGTCAGGGTGGTTGATCTCGACTAGATCCTGTTGGTCGAACAGGCTCATCTGCAAGGGCCCTTGGTCGGCGGCCAGCGCGGCAATCTGCGGGGCGCGTAGCGCGGTGATCCACCCAAAACCCGCGCCCGCCTTGTTGAGTTCACGCAGCGCGTTTGATGCGGGCGCGTGTGTGTGTGACTGTAAACCTATCTTTTTTTTTACTGTTTTCCCCGCCATGCCGATCTCACGTGCTGGACAGGTCAAATAACGCCATCTTCGACGGGTTAGCTTGCCGCCAAGGTGTTTAGCGGCAAGTTTCGTTCGATCGCGTCTTGGCGGTCGACCAGCCAGTCCATCGCGGCGTAGATCTCGTCGGTGGAGGCTGTCGGCGATGCCCAGGTCAACACCCAAGGTGGTGTCGGCCACCACGCTGTGTCCAGCTTGCTGGCTGGTCGGACGATCTCTCGGAGATGATCAATTCCCAGCGCGCTACCGGTGATCTCGGCCAGGGCCGAAGCCGTGTCGAGGTCGGCGTAGGCATGCGAATACCGTTGCGCCAGTGCGATAGAGACATCGGGGCGCTGCCACTCGCCGGCACTGGCGGTGACCAGCCAGATGGTCAGTCCGTGTGCCACCGACGCTCGGTAGCGCAGCCAGATCTCGTCGGCGCTCGGCATCTCGTCAGCGGGTAGTCCGAGTGACTGTCGGTACTCCTCGAGGAGGTCGCGCTCGCTGCGACGGCGATCCTCAACGGTCAGGGCGCCCTGCAAGAAGTAGCCGAGGTCCAAGGACCAGTTGCCCCGGCGGGCAACCTGCCAGTCGAGGAACCCCACCTCACCACTGGGCAGCAGATAGGTGTTCCCGATGTGCGGGTCACCGTGCAGCAAGGTCTGCGGTGAACTGGTCAGCGTTGCGATGTAGGGCTTCCAAATCGACTCGATCAGCTGGTCGATAGTCAACGACATCACCTCGGCGGGAGCGTCGTCGCCGAGGCGTTCCAGCGCCGCGGGCAGCGGCGCAGCCCCCATGCCTTCCCAGGGCAGGAAGGGTTCGAGCCAGCCCAGGGCGCGGTGACGCAGCACCCGCTCACCCCAGTAGTTGCCATGCATGCGTCCCAGGCCACGCACGCCGGTGGCGACCTGCTCGACGGTCAGCGGCCGGGTGGCGTCCCGGGGATCGGCTCCTCGGGCGATGAGGTCTTCCATGATCATCACGAAGTCGTACTCGGCCTCGTCGATCAGGGCGATGTAGACGATCGGATGCTGCAACGGCAACGGAGCCCCGCAGGTGAACAGTCGCGGCTCGTGAAACATCCCACTGGTCATGCGGATCATCGCCTTGTGCGCCGGGTCGGCGGCCTTGGCGAACACCGTCGCCGGTCCGCTACCGGCCGAGTAAGTCAGGCCCAGCCGAGCGCGTCGATTGGTGCCGTCGTCACGAGCCTCAACGGTGACCGCCTGCACCGTGGCACCGGGGTGGTCCGCGGCCAGTGCCTCCGACATCCACTCGGGTGTGATCTCGTCCCAGGTCCTGGGCACCGACAACGAGTTGATGGTCACTGGCGAGTCCTCTCGTCACGCGCATCGATGCGATGCGCAGCGGCATAGCCAATCAGTAGTCGTACTTTGCCAGCGTGATGTCGCCGAGGCGTTGCGACTCGCTGAGCGACAGTGCGGCCGGAACCATCTCACTGGTCACCAGCCCGTGTTCGGTCGTCACCTGGTCGATGATGTCGAAACTGCGCGCGATGGACTCCGGCGTGTCGACGACGATTGTCGTCACCGGCACCTTCCGTGCGATCTGAAAAGGCTTGTCCCCGTGCGGTTTGTGGTCTCCAAAAAATCCCCAGACGCCGCGCAGCACCGTGGCCCCGCGGGCCGTCTGGGAATGCAGCAGTTGTTGCACCAGCGCGCGATGGATCGGCAGCGCGTCGTGTCTGGTGGCCTCGGCGGAGTAGACCATCAGCTTCTGCCACAGGGTGCGTCCGTGATCATCGGTCGCCGGCAGCTCCTGGGGGCGTGCGAACACCTCACCGTCTCGTTTGCACATCCGCACCCGTTCCACGGTCAGCAGCGGGTTGGGCACCACCGCGGCGAGTTCCGTTGCGGCGGCGGACGCTTGCCCAGTCGTCCCGATGGCGATGATCATCAGCGGAACATTGACGTTGCGGCCGAAGAAGCGGGCGCGGTGGCGCTGCCCATGCGCCGTGCCGTCGACGCCGAGAAACACTATCGCGCCGGCAAATCCGTGTCGGTGCAGCAGGTCGCATATCGCGTATTGGGCCGGCTTGCCGCCGACGCGCTCCTGGCGGCCCACATAGACGGTGAGTTTCGCGGAGTCCCCGTTGTGGCCGTCGATATCGCGAAGCGCGTCGGTGCCCAGGTCTCGGGTGACCAGCCGAGCCCGTTCCAGGGTCAGCAGTCCGCTGCCCGTCATCGTGGCCACATCATTGACCAGGGAGCGGATCTTGGAGTCGATGTCAACCGCGGCGACCGCCACCGCCGGATCCTCGGACAGGCTCAGCGAGACGTCGTCGCGCAGTTCGTGGTTGGGTCCGAAACTGACGCTACCGCGCAGCATTACGCTGGTCGCGACCTCATTGGTGCCGAACAAATCCAGCATCGAGTCCGCCAGGAACCGGCGTTCGTCGCCGACGACGCGTTGCCGCTCACCGAAGTACGTGGTCAACTTCAAGCACGGCTGGTTCATATCTGCTCCGCCACCCATTGTCCGAGAAACGCCGCGGCCAGACCAAGCACGACGCTGACGACGATATTGGCGACCGCCGCCCACGTCTGGCGCTCCTCGCCGAGCCGCTGGGTCTCCAGCATCCAGGTGGAAAACGTGGTGTAGGCGCCGACAAACGCGGTACCGGTCAGCAGGGCCGCGTCCTTGCTCAACGCCAGGCCGCCCAGAAATCCCAGCAGCGCGGCGCCGCTGATGTTCACCGTCAGCGTGCCGAACGGAAACGACCGCGCCACGCGGCGGGCCACCGCGCGATCCACCAGGAAACGCGTCACCGATCCGATGCCGCCGATCAGCATCACGCCGGCCCACACCCAAACCGTGGTGCCGGTCATGAGCGCACCCGTACCCGGCGAACCAAGGCGGTGGCCAGGTGCACCGCCACCAACCCCACCACGATGCTGACGACCGTGTAGCCCGCCGCCAGGCCCCAATGGCCAGCTTGGATCATTCTGAGCGTCTCGACCTGCATCGTCGAGAAAGTGGTTAACCCACCGCACAATCCGGTGCCCAGCAGCGGGCGCCGATAGCTCGACAGCGGCAACCGTTCCAGCAGTCGGGTGGTGAAATAACCCACCAGGAAAGCGCCGACGATGTTGACGGTGAACGTCGGCCATGGCCAACGCGCCGGGTCGGGGGCCGCAAGGGTGGCCAGGACGGCACGGGCCAGCGCGCCTAACGCGCCGCCGGCGAAAATCGCGGCCAACTCCCGATAGTCGTGGCTTGCCACAGGTCAAATCCTTTCGATATGCCGGTGAACGCTTTGCAGCATAGGGCGACATGCGATCCGAGCAGGAGCAGAATCGGTAGACATGGCCCACCCGCGCGCCGGCAAGCCGGCCCTGCCCGAAGACCTTGTCGATCTGCCCCATCTCATAACGGCCTACTACTCGATCGAACCCGATCCCGACGATGTCGCTCAGCAGGTGGCGTTCGGCACGTCAGGACATCGGGGCTCGGCGCTGGGCGGAGCGTTCAACGAGGCACACATCCTCGCGATCACCCAGGCCATTGTTGAGTACCGCACCGCCCACGGCACCACCGGGCCGTTGTTCATTGGCCGTGACACACATGGCCTTTCGGAACCGGCATGGGTTTCGGCGCTCGAGGTGCTGGCGGCCAACGACGTTGTCACGATGATCGACTCCGCGGACCGCTACACCCCGACGCCCGCGGTCAGCCACGCCATCCTCACCTACAACCGCGGCCGCACCGAGGCGCTGGCCGACGGGATCGTGGTGACGCCGTCGCACAACCCGCCGTACGACGGGGGGTTCAAGTACAACCCGCCTAACGGCGGCCCCGCCGACACCGACGCGACCAACGCAATCGCCAAGCGCGCCAACGAGATTCTGCGCAATGGCGAGTCGGTGAAGCGGGTGCCGCTGGCCCGGGCGCTGTGGACCGCTCAGCGGCACGACTATATGGACAGCTATGTCGACGATCTGCCCAACGTGGTGGATGTCGACGTTATCCGAAAGGCGGGAGTCCGGATCGGTGCCGACCCGCTCGGTGGGGCCAGTGTGGACTACTGGGCCGCGATCGCCGAGCGGCACAGGCTGGAGTTGACCGTGGTCAATCCGCTGGTCGATGCGACGTGGCGGTTCATGACGCTCGACCACGACGGCAAGATCCGGATGGACTGCAGCTCGCCGGATGCGATGGCTGGGCTCATCCGAACGATGTTCGCCAACCGGGACCACTACCAGATCGCGACCGGCAACGACGCCGACTCCGATCGGCACGGCATCGTCACCCCCGATGGCGGGCTGATGAACCCGAACCACTATCTCGCGGTGGCCATCGACTACCTCTATACCCACCGGCCCTCGTGGCCGGCCGGCATCGCCGTCGGCAAGACTGCGGTCAGCTCGTCGATCATCGACCGGGTGGTCGCCGGCATCGACCGCAAGCTCGTCGAGGTGCCGGTGGGGTTCAAGTGGTTCGTCGACGGCCTGATCGGCGGCACCATCGGCTTTGGCGGCGAGGAGTCGGCGGGGGCGTCGTTCCTGCGGCGCGACGGATCGGTGTGGACCACCGATAAGGACGGCATCATCCTGGCTTTGCTGGCCTCCGAGATCCTGGCCGTCACCGGCGCCACGCCGTCGCAGCGGTATCAGGCGCTGGCCGACGAATATGGCACCCCGTTCTACGCCCGGGTCGACGCGCCCGCTGACCGTGACCAGAAAGCAAGGCTTTCCAAGCTGTCGCCCGACCAGGTCAGCGCGACCGAGCTGGCGGGGGAGCCGATCACGGCAAAGCTGACCGCCGCGCCGGGCAACGGCGCCCCGCTGGGCGGGCTGAAGGTGACCACGGCCGACGCGTGGTTTGCCGCGCGGCCGTCGGGCACCGAGGACGTCTACAAGATCTACGCCGAGTCCTTCAAAGGTCCTGAGCATCTGGCCGAGGTGCAGAAGACCGCGCGGGAGCTGGTGAATCAGGTCATTGGGTAAGGCCGTGACCTGCGGCTTTGAACGCATCCTGACAAAGGTGTAGCTTCGATGGGCACAACTTCTTGGGGCTATGGCGCAGCTGGTAGCGCACCACACTGGCAGTGTGGGGGTCAGGGGTTCGAGTCCCCTTAGCTCCACTTTCGGACACCTTGGTGTTCTTACTCGAACCCACTTGGGGGCTCGGTGCACGCGGGTAGCCCCTTTGTCGGTGTCTGCTTCATTACAACGGTTGAATCTCCGGCTGGAGTCCGGAGTTCCCGGAAATGTCGGGGCTCCACCAAAGCGATGCAACGAAACTTGCGCTGACGGAGACGTGTCACAACCGATTGGCGGGACCCCCAGAACTGGTCCAGGTGGCGTGAAGCCGGTTTCAGTGTGTGTAGGCCGTACTTGGCGAGGAGTCTGAGCCGGCCGGAACCGACTAGGCTCTGCGCCAGGCCCCCGAAGCCATTTGGTGACAAATATGTTGGCATACCGAATCGCTAACACCGCATCGGTCGACCCTTGCCGCCCTCGCCGAATCTAGTAAGTCGGGTGCCGTTCGCAACCTTCGCCGCCGGACGCGACCTTCCTACCGTTGATGCATCTACCGGGACGATCCGGTGTTCACCACCGACGAGGCAAGGAACAGCGCATGCAGACCACCCCGACCGTTGCGATCATCGGCACCGGCTTCGCCGGGCTTGGGATGGCCATCCGGCTCAAAAAGGCCGGGTACAACGACTTCGTCATCTTCGAGAAGGCCGACGATGTTGGCGGATGCTGGCGAGACAACACCTACCCAGGTGCAGCGTGCGATGTGCCCTCGCATCTGTACTCGTTCTCGTTCGAACCGAAGGCCGAATGGTCGCGTCGGTACGCCGCGCAGCCCGAGATTTTCGAATACCTGCGGGCGACCGTCGACAAGCACGGCCTGCGGCCTAACATCCGGTTCAACACCGAGGTCGTCTCGGCATCATTCGACGAGGACCTCGCGACGTGGCATATCGAACTTTCCGATGGAACGACCTGCGACGCCGACGTTCTGGTGTCGGCGACCGGACAGCTCAACCGCCCTGCC
Source organism: uncultured Actinomycetota bacterium (assembly GCA_963814505.1). Lineage (GTDB taxonomy): Bacteria > Actinomycetota > Actinomycetes > Mycobacteriales > Mycobacteriaceae > Mycobacterium. Next base: position 263,343 of record CAWFDM010000020.1, on the reverse strand, counting down.
TATCCTCGGCTGCCCGGTATGGAGAGCTTCAAAGGTCAAATGTTTCACTCGGCCCGCTGGAATCACGGGTACGACCTGACGGGCAAGCGGGTGGCAGTAATCGGTACGGGAGCATCAGCGATCCAGTTCGTGCCCCAGATCGCGCCGAAGGTCGCGCAGCTGACGTTGTTTCAGCGCAACGCAGCGCATGTGATCCCCAAGCCCGATTACCCCTACGCGCCATGGGCACGGCGTGCATTCAAGCGGATTCCGGGTCTGCAGCGATTGTCTCGATGGGCCACGTACTGGATGACCGAGCCGCGCGCGCTCGCGTTCACCAAGTACCCGTGGCTGATGGCGCCGTTCGAGTTGCGGTTCCGGCGGAACCTTCGCCGCCACGTCGGTGACGCCGTACTGCGGGAGACATTGACCCCGAAGGACCCGATCGGCTGCAAGCGGATCCTGATCTCCAACGACTTCTACGGCGCGCTGGTGCGTCCCAACGTCGAGGTCACGTCGACCGGGATCGAGGAAGTCTGCCAATCCGGAATCGTGACTGCCGATGGCGAACTCCACGAGGTCGACGCCATCATCTTCGGCACCGGGTTTCAGGCGACCCAGATGCTCGCCCCGATGCGGATCACCGGTCGTGGCGGCGTGCAGTTGCGCGATGCGTGGCGCGACGGCGCCGAGGCATACCTCGGGATTTGTGTCACGAACTTTCCGAACATGTTCATGCTCTACGGTCCGAACACCAACCTCGGGCATACGTCCCTGGTGGTCATGCTCGAAGCGCAGATCCGATATGTACTGCACGCAGTGAGCCTGCTCGCACGCGGCGACGTCGCGTCGTTGGAGGTCCGCGGGGAGGTCCAGGACACCTTCAATGCCGTGTTGCAGGACCGGATCAAGAACTCGGTATGGAGTCAGGGATGCACCAGTTGGTACAAGACCGACTCGGGCAAGAACACCGCGAACTGGCCTGGATCCACGATCACCTACAAGCGTCTCACCCGTCGGCTGATCGAGGAGCATTACCACGTCGAGCCGGCGAGCAAGCGCGCCGCGAGCGTGACGTCAGCACCTCAGCATCGCAACGGGTTGTCCGACACACACACGGACCAACTTTGCTTCCAGGATGGAGCGTTCGGTGAGCAAGCCACGACGCATCTTTAAGCCGCGCCGGTGGAATCCCCCGCCCTCGCCCGTCGACGACGGCCACACCGGTAAGACGGCGCCGCTGTCGGTAGATCGACGGCTGCCGGTCGGAGGTCACGGTCCCGAAGACGTCACGTTCAACGATGACGGACACGTCGTAACCGGGCTGTCTGACGGCAGCGTCGTCACCATCGACCCCGTCTCCGGCGAACGAAAAGTCCTGGGTAACACAGGAGGACGCCCGCTCGGCGTCCAGCCATGCCGGGACGGCAGTGTACTGGTATGTGACCACGATCGCGGGGTGCTGCGCATGCGCGCTGACGGCGCTGTTGAGGTGCTCGTCGAAGCCATCGGCGAAGAAAAGTTGACGTTCGCCAGCAACGTCGTGCAGGGCGAGGACGGCACCATCTGGTTTACCAGCTCAACGAGCCGCTGGAACGTGGACCACTACAAGGGCGACCTGTTGGAGCACTCGTGCAGCGGCCGGCTCGTGCAGCGCGATTCCGACGGCAACAGTGGGACCCATGACCCTCAACACCCGAATTGGCGAGCTGAGTTATGAAGTCGGTTACCCGACCGCGGAGACAGTCGACAAGCTTTATGACGAGATTGATTTTCAGCGAGCCTGCCAGGCCTACATGTGGGCATTTCCGGCCATGAATTTCGCCGGAGCCAAGGCTGGTCTGTTTCGGGACTTCGGAGCGACGTACCTCGACATCATGCTTTGGGAGAACTTCCTCGACACCAACGGCATCGCCCTTACCGGAAACACCACCACGATCTACGCGGTCGCGCAGATCGATCTGGCCAGCAACGGCCCGGTTGTGGTGGAGGTTCCCGACGGACCGACCGCGGGGATGATCGCTGATCTCTGGTTCATCACCAGGGGGATCGGGCGCATCGGCCCGGACAAGGGCGACGGCGGCAAGTACCTGCTCGTACCACCGGGCTACCAGGGTGAGCTGCCGTCGGAAGGGCATTTCGTCCTGCCGCTCAAGACGATGGACGCCAACTACTTCATTCGCGGCATGGTGATCGACGGGGATGTGGCCGGAGCAGCCGACATGATCGCCAAATCGCGTGTGTATCCCTATAGCGAGCGGGCCAACCCCAAGCCCAACCGAGTCCTTCGCGTCTCGGGCAAGCACGTCGATACGGACCCGCCCAAAGGGCTTGCTTATTGGAACCTGTTGTCCGAGGCGATCAACAACAATCCGGTGCAGGAGCGAGACCGCGTCTTCATGGCCATGCTCAAGCCGCTGGGCATTGAGAAGGGCAAGCCGTTCGCGCCGGATGCTCGCCAGAAGCGGCTCTTAGAAGAAGGTGCGCGTCTCGGTCATGCCATGGCGCAGACGACCAGCTTCGACTCACGACTGGCAGGGTCCCGTGCATATCCGGGAAAGAACTGGATGAACGTGCTGCTGTTGAACATGACGGAAGGAAGCGAGCAGGAATCCGAGTTCTACACCGAACTCGACGAGCGGCTGCACTACCTCTACCTCGGCACCTGGCCGGGACAGGCCATGAATCTGCCATATCCCTCCGGCGGCCAGCGGTATCTGCAAAGTTTCAAGGACCAAGACGGCAACTGGTTGGACGGTTCGAAGAACTACAAATTGCGCGTCCCGGCCAACGTGCCCGCTGAGCAGTTCTGGTCGATCACCGTCTATGACGTGCACACCCGTTCCATGACCATGAACAAGGCTAACCGGGCCGCCGTCAGCTCCTACGACGAAATCACCGTCAATGTCGACGGCTCAGCGGACATCTACTTCGGGCCAGAAGCGCCAGCGGGCTTGGAGAGCAACTGGGTGGATACGGGTGCGTCGGAGGGGTGGTGGGTCTGGTTCCGCTTCTATGGCCCGACCCGGCCCTTCTTCGACAAGAGTTGGCAGCTGCCGGACTTCGAGAGCCTCGACTGATCACCGAGTATCAGCCTCGGCCGACCTCAGAGCTGGCCGACTCCGTTGTTCCGCCCCATCGGGTCGTCACTTCGTTCGGCGATCTCGGTGTCGACCTCGCACGGGATCACCGCGCAGCTTCGACGGTAGGCCGCACCACAAACACGCGTCCTTCGCGACGCGGGACCGTCCGTCAAGACGCGTACTTGATCGCGGACCGAATGTCAGATCCAGCCGGGCCGCCGTCGCAACTGAACGCCGTGGCGCCGAAGTGCGGCAGCGACGGTTGTGTGTGAAACGCCATAACGAGCACCAAGCCAGGCAGTGATTTGCCGACGGCATAGAGCGTGCCAGCTTCCTTCGCCTGTTCGTTGTTCAGGCCCTGACGGCGGATGGTGATGCCCCGCTCGCGGAGGATGGTGGCAACCCGGGTTTTGGAAATGCCGTAGCGAGTGCCGACCTGTTGGGTGGTCTCGCCAGCTTCATACCGATCAACGATGTCCGCAACATCGTCGGCGCTCAGGAAGCGTTTGGAGCGAGGTTTTGGCCTGTCCTCACGCGATACAGGTGGACGCGTCGGTGATTCGTCGACGCGTTTGCGCAGATCAGCCCACTTTTTGCAGAGATGACCGAGGTTCGAGTTTCTTCCTATTGCCTCCACTTTTCGCACAGCTGAGTGTCGTTACCTGAACCTTTTTCTTCATTGACTGAACCGTCCCGCTCCTTGACGACTTCGTCACGGCCATGGCGGATCTGGACGTGGACGCGGTGATAGCTCTGGGTTGGCGCGAGGCGTGATAGGTGTGGCGCGGGAGGACTGCGAAGCACGTCGATCGGCGGCTCGGCTAGCGTTGCCCGGATGCAGATCGACCCAAGGATGCGTCTGGCCGGATTGCTGGGTGCCCTGGATAGCGGCTCCAAGTTCAGTGCTCAGCGCACTGCCGCGCCAGACGACTTGATCATCGAGATTGGTGGAGTCGGCCCGTTGGAATTACCGGTCTCCGCGACGCAGGTGAAACGCCTCCGCAGCATCGCCCGGCCGGCCCGGTACGGGTTGGGCGAGAAGACGCTGGTCGACTCGCGGGTGCGTGACACCTGGGAGCTGCCCAAGAGCCGGGTGCGGATCGACCGTCGGCGCTGGAACACGACGCTCGTGCCGGTCTTGGATGAGCTGCGCGCCGAGCTTGGTTTGCCCGACGGGTGCCGCCTGCGAGCCGAGTTGCACTCGGTCTTGATGTACGAACAGGGTCAATTCTTCGCGTCGCACAAGGACTCGGAGAAGGTCGACGCGATGGTCGGCACGCTGGTTGTCACGCTGCCGTCGACAAGTCGTGGTGGGGCGTTGGTGGTTCAGCATTGTGGTCGGCGGGAGGAGTATCGATCATCGAATCGGTTGCTCTCGTTCGTGGCGTTGTATGCGGACTGCGAGCACGAAGTGCTTCCCCTGACGAGCGGTCATCGGGTCGCGCTCACCTACAACCTGTCGCTCGACGGCGATTCGTCGACCGGCAAGGTTGATGCGCTCGCTGTTGCTGATGTAAGTAGCTGCCTCCGAACGCATTTCGAAGCGCAGGACCGTCTGGTCTACCTGCTCGACCACGAGTACACGGAGCACGGATTGAGCTTCGAACGGCTCAAAGGTGTCGATGCCGGTCGGGTGGCCGTGCTGCGTGCCGCTGCACGGGAGCGGGACGACGAGATCGTGCTCGCGCTCGCCGACGTGCACGAGACCTGGAGCTGCGACGAGCCGTATCAACGGCATCGTTGGTATGACGAGGACGACGAGGATGCAGCCGAGCCGGATACGGGATCGTACGAGCTTGGCGAGTTGCTCGACGGGGGCACCACCCTGGCCGCCCCGATCGATTCGTCAGGCGTGGCGGCCCAAGTCGGCGCGTCCGGCGTTTGGGACGACGAAATGTGTGCGACGACGCCGAGTGAACAGTTGCAGCCGTACGCGTCCGAGTACGAGGGCTACATGGGCAACTACGGGAACACGATGGACCGCTGGTATCGGCGGGGGGCTGTGGTGATGTGGCCGCGTAGTCGCGATTTCGCGGTGCGCGCGCAGGGCTCGCCCCGTTGGGCTTTGGACGCGCTGTGCGGACTGTTGGGCGAGAAGGATCTCGCAGGCGCTCGGGAGCGAGCTGGTTCGCTGGCGCCCTTCTGGGCTGACGTGGCTGGCAGGCGGCTGGAAAGTGACGAGCAGGTAGCAGGCGATGGGACAGAACTCGGCACAGCCCTCGGCGTCGCGTTCGGCCTCGACGATGCGCCGCTGGCGACGATGCTGCTGAGGCCATTCCGTCTCGATCAGGTCTCCGCGCGGGAAGCGTCGGCCCTGGCCGCCGCCGCTGACCGCTACGGCGGGGACTGGGTTCGGCAACTTCTGGCCGAGTGGGAGACCGCTCGCCGTGGCCGGGTCCACGACGGTCAGCGACGTGTGTGGATCGCTGAACTGCCCGCGCTGTGTCGCGCGATGGCAGAAGCCGGAGCTGGGAATGTGGCCCGGGATCTCCTTGGGGTGAGCGCCACGTGGCTTCTGGCCGCCCTGGAGCGGGCAGGCTCACTGCCGCAACCATCCCGCCGCGCACACGCACTTGACGAGCTTGCGGCGCCGGCGGCCGGCCTGCTTGTCGGAACGGTGATCGCGGAGGACACCGAGGGTGGTGCGAAACTGTCCGCAGCACTCAGCGCGGATGACGAGCAGCTTCGCTGCGCGATGAATACGCTGCGCCGCATCGCGGAGGCCGCACCCGAACAGCTGACCGTAGGTGCGATCGCGGGCCTGGCGCAGATCACGCGAAAGCGATTGTCGGCCAGGCTCGCCCGACCCGCCCGAAATCCCGGTGATTGGTCGATCTGCGCGCCGGACACCTGTACCTGCGAGCTGTGCGGCACGCTCCGCGCGTTTCTGGCCGATCCCCAATGCCAGCAATTGGATTGGCCCTTGGCAGAGCCAAAGCGGCGCCATGTACACGATCGGATCGACCGCAATGAACTACCGGTTCGACATGAGACGCGAAGGTCTGGCCGGCCCTACACGCTCGTCCTCACCAAGACGTCGGCACTGTTCGAACGGGAACGTAGGGTGCGCGACGTCGACCTGGTCGATTTGCGTTGGCTCGAGACCATTCCGCTGCCTCGGCCGGAGCGGGACGACGACCAAGGGGCTGGCTCAACGGTCAAGGCCTGATGAACATCGCACTCGGTGCGCAGTATCCCACGCAAGAGTAGGATTGAATCCTATCGCTCTGGAGGTGGATGTGCGCACGACACGCCAACTAAGCATCACACTCCCCAACGACATGGCTGATGGGCTGCGTGAACGAGTGCGGTCGGGAGAATATGCCAGCGAGAGCGAGGTGATCCGCGAAGGACTGCGGGCTTTGTTCGCTCGCGATCAAGCGGTTGAAGCCTGGTTACGGGACGAGGTGGCCGCCGCATACGACGCCGTCATTGCCGATCCTTCGAGGGGGGTCTCTGCGCGGGCGGTGCGGGCGCGTCTTGCCGGCGAGCAGGCCGGGGTTGGGTGAGCCTCAGCGTCGTCTTCACGCCTGAGGCAGAAGATCAACTCCTTGAGCTGCACCGCTACATCGCGGCGGCAGCATCGGCGGAACTAGCTGCGCCTACGCGGAATCGATCGTGGCGTTCTGCGACGATCTGGGTCCGTTCCCGCATCGTGGCAGGGCACGTGATGACATCAGGCCAGGCCTTCGCACAATCGGCTTTAAGCGTCGAGTCGTGATCGCGTTCGCTGTGTTGGGCCAGGGGGAAATGGGTCCCGTTCTGCCGGGATCATCCCTGGATGTTCGTATCGGCCGCGGTCGTCGGAACGGGTAAATCGACGTTGTCGAAAACAGCGAGCACCGCTTGTCGAAAACGACGAGTGCTGTATCGCGGCAGTTGCGCTCTGCCGACAGTTGTGACGGCAACCCTGACGACAGTCAAGCCGCCGGCAGGGCGATGATGCGAGCCACTTATACCTCAAGCGCTAGGCTAGGGCAGCCCCGCGCGATCGAACTCCAGTTGGAGTCGAGGCCGACGGTGGTATCGAAGGCGAAGGTTGGCGATCAGCTCATTGACCTCGTTAGCCCGATCCGACCCAGCTGCGAGCTTGCGCATCTTCTTGAGCCGTCGAGCGGCACTTCGGTAGTGCTGGGCGCTGGCTTCGGCCAGCTCGTGCTCCACCAGCTCGGTGTGTACCGGCAGTACGGCGAGAGGGTCGAATTTCTCGTATGCCTTCGCGACGTCGCTCCAGGTGCGGTCGTCATCGAGGCCAAGGGTATGCGCGACGTTCCAGGCGAGTGGGATGTCCTTGAGATGAGCCAGCGCAAAGACCACGGTGTCGCGCGGCGGCATTGGTGCCAGGCGCGCGAACACGTCTTCGCGGTAGTCAGGCCACGCGGCGCCGGCCGCCTGATAGACGTCTGCGGCCGTGGTCGACGATGGCCAGCGCCGGAATACTTCCACCCGAGCAGCCAGCAGGTTGTCGGGCCGATACCTAGCGAGGAGTTCGCACCAGTAGTTTGCGGCCCGCCGCGACTGGTGGCCGGAGTCGAAATCGGTTGCCTGCTTGGCCCAGTCGATCGCGAGGTCGATCTGGCCGATTTCCTCCAGGGCCTCGGCGGTGTCCTGATGCCACACCGCGAACCGCCGGTCTCGGGCATGGATGCGGATGATCGCGTCAACGTCTCTATCGAGGACGGCCAGGCGCTGCGCGTTCCAGTCGAGAGTGTGCCAATCACCGGCGCGCGGCGCCGTCCATCGTTGATCGTCCGATGGGCGGGTGCCGAGACTTGCTGCGACCGCATCGAGTTTCGCTCGGTACCTCGCGATGCCCAGCTCCCCAAGAGCTGGCGCGTACGCGACCGGGTCGATCGTGAAGTAGTCACATTCGTTCTCGAACTGGAATTTGATCATCCAGTCGACCAACTGGGCGGTGGCCGGACGGGCTATTTCCGCCATCCGGGGGTGAAGGTCCAACAGATCGCGGCAGGCGTCACCGATGATTCCGCTGGAGTCATCGGCGCGCATGATTACCCTAAGCGCCGACGCGATCGCCTTCTGAGTTACGGCGAACACAACGGTCGGGTTTTCGGTTTCGGCGGCTTCGCGTAAGGCCGTAACGGCCTCATGCATCCGGGCTCCGTGCGCATCGGCGACGTTCCACCACCACACTTCGGCGCGTGTCCTGATCAGCGGCAGGACGGCGTCCGCGAGGGCAGTCACAAAGCAATCTTGATGAAACGCAGTCCCAGACCGCAAGGAGGTGACCTTGCATCCCGGTCTGGAGTCGCTGTTATTTCGCCGAAATTCATCGGGAACCAGCCGGATACGCTGTGTTCTTGCCGGATGATCTCGGCTAAATCCATTGCCGCATAACCAGACAACGACTTCGAAACCGGTACCGCCGAGAGCCGTCTCTCGGTACTTCGTTGGTTACGAGATTTAAGCCGGATGGCGAAGTTCGTGTTCGACCGCGCGGCGAATCCACGAGGAGACGGACCGGTCGTCCGCGGCGGCCGCGGCGCGTACTTGCTCCAACAGCTCGGGCGGGAAGCGCACGGGAACGGTGGCTGTTAGCCGGCGTCGCCCGGGCCCTTGGGGTTCCTGGTTTTCGGGGCGTGTGTAGAACTCGTATTCCTCGTCGGGGGTCATTGGCTGGTTCATCTGTCACTCCGGTATTGGTCAGAGAGATGTTTGGAGGCGGGGTAGCAGCCGATGGGGCGACAGCGTTTTGGGTTGCCGTCGCGGGCGGGGGCGAGGGGCACCATAAGAACGGTGCCCTCGACTTCGGCGACCATCAGCCAGTGCGCGGGAGGTTTGGCGGGATAGAACATCGGGTCGGATGCCCAGACATCGCGGATGTCCTCGATGCCCAGGCGTGGGTGCTTGAACAGGTGGGCGGCTTGGGCGTCGATCTCGAACGGGTTCTCGTCGTCAAGCAGATCGGGATCGAACCGGTCGTCCGCCACTTGCTCATTGTAATACAAACGGATACGAGTTCCCGCCGGCTGGGGCCTTTGCGTGGCTTTAGCATCAGTCGGTCGTTGACGACAATTCTGACGACAACCGTGACGACAGTTACTCCGTGAGCACCGACATCTACAGCCCGAAATCTCTGCTATCGTGCCTGGCCGCGGCTCCTGCCCGCTCCTGGCAGTGTGGGGGTCAGGGGTTCGAGTCCCCTTAGCTCCGCCGGGGAAAACTCAGACCTCAGCAGGCTCCACGCCGATCGAGGGCGCGCCCACGACCTCGCCGGCCACGCTCAGCGAGGCGTTGGTCAAGACGCGCTGCTATGCGGCGATCGAGGCACTGGCGGTGGCACCGCTGGCCTTGGGCGGCGCCCCCGGCGCCCCCGGGGGTTGTATGCCCGGTTGCGGGCAGCCGGCCGATCGTGTGACTCGGCGAGAACTCCTATGAGATCTTCCTGATCCACCTGGTGACGATGGAATTCGCGATGGTCTACATCGTCCGGGCCCACGTCTAAACTGGCTCGATGCTTTACCCCTTCGTCGCGACGTTGGTGCTGACAATCCCCTTGGCTTGGCTGTTGCATCGTTTCACCCGCATCAAGGCCGATTAGGTGGTTTCCCCCCGGGCCACCGCTCGCCTGACCATGGTGGCGGTCTGCCTCGCGGTCTTCATGCTGCTGCTCGACATGACCATCGTCTCGGCCGCTCTTGCCAACATTCAGGCATCCCTGGACGCCGAACTCAGTGGACTGCAGTGGGTGGTGGACGCCTACGCGCTGCCCATGGCGGGGCTGCTGCTCACGACGGCCACCTTGGGGGACCGACTTGGGCGGCGGCGTCTGTACCTGGTCGGAATGACGGTATTCACACTCGCTTCGGCCGGCTGCGCACTGTCCGGCAGCATCGAGATGCTGAACTCGTGCCGGGCGCTGCAGGGTGCCGGTGGAGCGGTGTTGCTCGGCGTCTCACTGCCGATGGTGGCTGCGGCGTTTCCAGAACAGCGAAGCAGAGGCATAGCCATCGCGATCTACGGCGCCGTGATGGGGGCGGGTGCCGCTGTCGGCCCGTTGCTCGGTGGAGCACTGGTCGTAGCTTTCGGCTGGGAATCGATCTTCTTGATCAATGTGCCGATCGGGGTGGCGGCTCTGGCGATCGCGGTGTGGTTCGTTCCGGAAACCCGCGCCGCGCAAGACCGCCCACTCGACCTGCTCGGCACGGCCGCGCTCTCGGCTGCGCTGTTCGCGGGTGTGTATGTGTTGATCGAAGGCAATCACCTCGGTTGGGCCAGCACGCTGATCCTGGCGCTCGGCGCGTTCTGCGCCCTAGCCCTGATGTTTTTTGTTTGGTGGGAATCGCGCGTGGCCGCCCCAATGCTCGACCTGCGGGTCGTGCGTCGACCGGGATTCGCAGGGGTATCGCTCGCGGCCTTCGCGGCGGCCGGGACACTGATCGCCTCGACCAACTACCTGGCGCTCTACTTCATGAACACCCTGGGATACAGCCCATTTCAGGCCGGCCTGCGAGCCCTTCCGCTGACCATCGCGTGCGTGCTGGGCGCCCCGCTGGCCATGACCGCCGCACGCTACTTCCCGGCCTGGATGTCGATATCCGGTGGGGTAGTGCTGATCGCGGCGGGCCTATGGCTGATGACCGGGGTGACCGAAAGCATCCAATGGACGCATTTCATCGGTGGTTCGATCGTGGCCGGTCTGGGTCTGGGTGGCCTGTTCGCGTTGACGTCTGACATCGCACTGGAATTCGTTCCGGTCGCGGATGCCGGAATGGCGACCGGCGCGGTGAGTACGGTTCGTCAGGTCGGCATTTTGGCCGGGGTTGCCGGCCTGGGTGCCCTGTTCAGCCGGCACGCGGGCGACGGCGCCCGAGGGGGGCTCGCCAAACTCCATGGTGTCGATCAAGGCCCGGTGAACCAACTCATCGACAGATTGTCGGCGGGCGCTGGTCTGCGGGTACTCGATTTCCTGCCGGCCGGCTTCCGGCCGGCGCTACCGGCTATTGCGCGGGTAGCCCGGCAGGCGAGCGCCGATGGAATGCAGGCCGCGCTGGTGGCCGCCGCAATCGCCGCGACCGTCGCCGCGGTGGGCACGGCCATACTCATCGCGATCGGCGCGCGCCAACGCAAGTTTGCTCCGGTCGACGAGTGATCCGGTCGGTAACCGCGGAGCGGTAGCGTTCCCGCGACGTCCAGGACCGGGGGACCGCGCTCGAATCCCGCATCGCGGAAGGCAGGTTTGGGTAGTCTTCCGGCATGGTGGGTGACGCGACCCTGATTCCGGCGACCGATACCGGTCGCTACAGCGTCATGATTTCCACCGACCCCGCCGACATCGAAGCCGCCCAGCGGTTGCGCTATCAGACGTTTGCCGAAGAAATGGGAGCGGCACTGCCCCAAGCTGTTCGTGGACCACTGACCGGCGAAATGATCGATGTCGACCAGTTCGATCCGCACAGCGATCACGTGCTGGCGAGAGACAAGACCACTGGCCAAATCGTGGGCTGCTACCGACTGCTGCCACCCGAGGGCGCCAAAGCCGCCGGAGGGCTGTTCGCCGACACCATCTTCGACATCGGCGGCCTAAACCAGTTGCGCCCCAAACTCGTCGAAATTGGCCGGGTAAGCGTGCATGCGGCACACCGCAATGGCGCGGTGATGGGGCTGCTGTGGGCAGGGATCCTGCGCTACCAGGAAATCACCGGCTACGAATGGGGAATCGGGTGCCTGTCGGTCCGGATGGAAGGCGGCGGGGCGCGGGGCGCGTTGGTGCGCGGCGTTCGCGACGCGGCGTTCGGCGCCCATCCCGCGCCCCCGCAATACCGGGTGGTACCTCGAAACCCGGTTCAGGTCAATGGATTAGCTCTCTCCGAATTGCCGGACCCTGGGCGGGTACGTATTCCGCCGATGGTGCAGGGCTGTCTGCGGATCGGCGGGTTGATCTGCGGAGAGCCCTCCTACGATCGGGATTTCGACATGGCGGATTTCGTCGTCTTGATCAACCGGGCGATGGTGCGTGAACGCTATCTCGAACGGTTGGTTCGTTCTCATGTCCACTCCTGACAGGACCGACCTGCTCGGTGTCGGGTTTGGGCCGTCGAATCTCGCGTTGGCGATCGCGCTCGCTGAGCGCGGTATGCAGGCCGTGTTCGTGGAGACTCAACGTCGGTTCGGGTGGCACCGGGGCATGCTGCTTCCGGGCGCACGCATGCAGGTGCCCTTCCTCAAAGACCTTGTGACATTGCGGAATGTCAAGAGCGAGTTTACGTTTCTGAATTATCTGAGCGAGCGTGATCGGCTGGTCGAGTTCATCGGCCGGCACACTCTCTTTCCCGGCCGGCTGGAATTCCATGACTATCTCGAGTGGGCAGCCGCCCGGGTGAATGCGGACGTGCGCTACGGACACCGTGTTGTCGGGGTTACTCCTGGCGAGTCGGGTTTTGCGGTTCGGGCCGAACCCGAATGTGAGATACAGGCAGGGGCCTTGGTTTTGGGTACCGGTCTGCACCCCGTGCTGCCGGCGGGCGTTATCGAAAGCGCCCGGCAGTGGCATAGCCACACATTGCTCGATCGTCTCGCCACGCTAAACTCTTCTTTGCCAAGGCGATTCGCTGTCGTCGGTGCCGGTCAAAGCGCAGCCGAGGTGGTCGCCTACCTCTATGAGACTTACCCGCAGGCCCAAGTGCATGCGGTCTTCACTCGATATGGTTACAGCGTGGCCGACGACAGTCCTTACGCCAACCGGATTTTCGACCCGTCGGCCGTCGACGACTTCTACGGCGCTGACGAACCGCTGCGGCAACGACTGCTCGATTACCATCGCTCGACCAATTACTCAGCCGTCGATCCCCAACTGATCGACGAACTCTACTCGCGCGAGTATTCCGAGCGGGTCTCCGGCGATCGACGGCTGTTCACGCACAAGGCTTCCGAAGTCAGTGACACAAAAGAATCTCCCGACGGCGTGCGGCTGATCATCTCCCACCTGGCCAACCGCTCGCAGGAGACGCTGGACTGCGATGCGGTAATTTACGCAACGGGTTATGCGCCGCTGGACATCCGAAGTTTCCTGGGAGACCTGGCCAGCTGTTACGAATTCGACCTGGATGGACGTCCCGCCGTCACGCGGGATTACCGTCTGATCCCTAAAGGGGGGGCACCGGGAGATATCTACCTCAACGGGTCGGTCGAGCACACGCACGGCCTGGCGTCCACCTTGCTGTCGAACGTGGCAGTGCGTGCCGGTGAACTTGTCGATGCTATCCGCAGGCCCGGACCTACATAGGTTACGGCGATCGCGGAGTGTGAAAACCCGCGTACCATACCAAAAGGTATGGTACGGTGCTCGGATGATGGCCGTCGTAGCCGGTTTCGCCGACGCGTTCGTAACACGGGTGCAGCGCGCGCAAAAGGCCGAGGGGCTGCGAGCAAGTGTGCTGTGTCTTGCCAGCGATGGCGCCGCCGGTGTTGCGGTGGTGGTGAGTGGTCCTGAGTTCAGGGGAGCTGTCTGATGGCGTATGTGGTGGTGGGCCCGGAGACGGTGGGGGCGGCGGCGGGGGATTTGGTCGGGTTGGGGTCGGTGATTGATGCGGCTAATGCGGCGGCGCGGGTGTCGACGACGCGGCTGTTGGCGGCCGGTGGGGATGAGGTGTCGGCGGCGATTGCGGCGTTGTGGGGCGGGTATGGGCAGGCCTTTCAGGTGATCAGTGCGCAGGCCGCGACGTTTCACCGGCAGTTTGTGCAGGCCCTCAACGCGGGGGCGGGCGCTTATGCGGCCGCGGAGGCCGCCGGTGCCTCGTCGTTGCAGACCCTCGAGCAGGACGTCGTGGGCGTGATCAATGCACCCAGCAACGCGTTGTTGGGGCGTCCGCTGATCGGTAATGGCACCAACGGGGTCCCGGGGACCGGCCAAGCCGGGGGGCCGGGCGGGATTTTGTGGGGTAACGGTGGTGATGGGGGATCTGGGTTGCCCGGACAGACCGGCGGTGCCGGCGGGCCGGCGGGATTGTTCGGTAATGGCGGAACTGGTGGGGTCGGGGGAACTGGGGTTACCGGGGCGGCCGGCGCCGCGGGTCAGATGGGTGGTACCGGCGGCGCTGGCGGGGCGGGTGGGGTCGGCGGTCACGGCGGGCTGTTGTTCGGCAATGGTGGGACCGGCGGTGTCGGCGGGGTCGGGGGTACTGGTGGGGTCGGGGGCCCAGCCAACGGCTTAGGCGTGGTTGGTGCCGGCGGTACGGGCGGCACCGGGGGCGTCGCAGGCGCGGGCGGCGCGGCCGGATTGTTTGGGAGCGCCGGTCACGCGGGCGTCAACGGGAACAACGGCGCCAACGGCGCTGCCGGGGGCACCGGTCACACCGGCTCCACCGGAACCTTCGTCTTCACCAACAACACCGGTTTGAGCGACAACCAGGTCTATGTGACTGTAATCGGCCAGACGACACCGGGCCAATGGTCTTGGATCGACCAGAACGGCGTGGCCCACGCGATCGACCACGACGCCGCCAACGCCGCAGACCACCTCACGAAGAACGGCGTGAACTACGCCGATATGTCGTTCACTCTCGCCCAGGCGGGCAACTTCCAGATGCCGCCCGAACTTGAGGGGGCCCGGATATTCCTGTCGGAGAAGCAGCCGCTCTATATCGCCATCAGCCCCGACAACAAGGGCTGGGCGGGTCCTAACCCAGCGAATCCTGCCGATCCGAATTACAGCACGGTCTACGACTGGTATGAGATGACCTTCAAAAACGGCGCAGTCCCCTTCGGCGGCAACACGACACAGGTGGACCAGTTCGGGTTCCCGTTCTCAGTCACGGTGACACAGAACTCCAGTGGCTTTTCGGGCACCAGTGGCCTGGCTCTGTCGCGGGACCAAGTGTTCCAGCAGTTCAAGGCCACGGAGCCGTCCGCGTTCCAGTCACTGATGGTCAACGATGCCAACGGCAGCCCGGTGCGGATTTTGTCCCCCCGGACCGTCCAGCCCGGAGCCCTGGCCACCTGGCTTGATTCACCGATCAATGACTTCTGGACGACCTATCAAACCAACCAGTTCAACTACAACGGCCCCGGCTACACGGTGCACGGCAACGTCAACGCCAGCGACCAGTTCGTGTACAGCGTGACCCCCACCGGGGGCAGCACCTCGGTGTACACGATGACGATGCCCACAACGGCGCAAACCTTCGCCGCCGATGGCCCATTCGTCGGCACGGGCGCACAAGGGGCGTTTCTCGCCGAACTCGACGCGGCGTTCAACCGAGGTGTGGCGACCGAGTCGGATCAATGGGCCAACGTCGCCGCCTACTATCCGGCGGGGGGGCGGTGGAACAACTACGCAGAGTTCTTCCACGAGGACAGCATCAACAACCTGGCCTACGGCTTCCCCTATGACGACGTGAACAGCCAGAGTTCGGTGCTGATCCTCAGCAACTCCCAGCCCCCGACTCAGCTGTCATTCAACCTTGACTGATGCGTCCTTAAGCCGGGCGGCGATCCCGGCTTCATCGCCATTACTGGTGGTGCAGGCCGCCGCGCCGTTCTATGGCGTCGCCTACGAACACCTCACCGCGGCCCGCTCGACCACGATCCGTAGGCTGCGGACCATGGCGAGCCGCCGCACGTCCGGAAATGCTCGACTGACGGTCGACGATTGGCTGCAGGCCGGCTACACGATCCTGGCCGAGGGGGGTCTACATGCGCTCAAACTCGATCGGCTCTGCGCATGCCTCGGCGTGACGAAGGGCAGCTTCTACTGGCATTTCGCCGATATGGGGGCCTATCGCGGGGCGCTGGTCGAATCCTGGGCGCACTTGCGTGACGAAGACCGTCGCGATATCGAGCGGATGCGCGACATTCCGCCGCGGGAGCGGCTGTCACAGATGATGGCTTCGCTAGTCAGGCCGCGACTCTGGACGCTGGAGCGGGCGATGCGCGAATGGGCCCACTCCGATGAGACCGTCGCGGCCGCGGTGCGCTCGGCCGACCGCCGGCTGCTCAAGGTCGTGCGACAGGCGTTCTGCGACTACGGTTTTGACGCCGAAGAGGCCGAACTAAGGGCTGCTACAACGTTCGCCGCCGGCATCGGACTGCTGCACCTATCCGGTCCGACGCCAAAGAAACAGCCCCCGCTGCAGCGCGAACGATTTCTCGACTTCATGCTACGGCCGTAAACACCGGCGTACCATACCAAAAGGTATGGTACGGTGCTCGGATGATGGCCGTCGTAGCCGGTTTCGCCGACGCGTTCGTAACACGGGTGCAGCGCGCGCAAAAGGCCGAGGGGCTGCGAGCAAGTGTGCTGTGTCTTGCCAGCGATGGCGCCGCCGGTGTTGCGGTGGTGGTGAGTGGTCCTGAGTTCAGGGGAGCTGTCTGATGGCGTATGTGGTGGTGGGCCCGGAGACGGTGGGGGCGGCGGCGGGGGATTTGGTCGGGTTGGGGTCGGTGATTGATGCGGCTAATGCGGCGGCGCGGGTGTCGACGACGCGGCTGTTGGCGGCCGGTGGGGATGAGGTGTCGGCGGCGATTGCGGCGTTGTGGGGCGGGTATGGGCAGGCCTTTCAGGTGATCAGTGCGCAGGCCGCGACGTTTCACCGGCAGTTTGTGCAGGCCCTCAACGCGGGGTCGGGCGCTTATGCGGCCGCGGAGGCCGCCGGTGCCTCGTCGTTGCAGACCCTCGAGCAGGACGTCGTGGGCGTGATCAATGCACCCAGCAACGCGTTGTTGGGGCGTCCGCTGATCGGTAATGGCACCAACGGGGTCCCGGGGACCGGCCAAGCCGGGGGGCCGGGCGGGATTTTGTGGGGTAACGGTGGTGATGGGGGATCTGGGTTGCCCGGACAGACCGGCGGTGCCGGCGGGCCGGCGGGATTGTTCGGTAATGGCGGAACTGGTGGGGTCGGGGGAACTGGGGTTACCGGGGCGGCCGGCGCCGCGGGTCAGATGGGTGGTACCGGCGGCGCTGGCGGGGCGGGTGGGGTCGGCGGTCACGGCGGGCTGTTGTTCGGCAATGGTGGGACCGGCGGTGTCGGCGGGGTCGGGGGTACTGGTGGGGTCGGGGGCCCAGCCAACGGCTTAGGCGTGGTTGGTGCCGGCGGTACGGGCGGCACCGGGGGCGTCGCAGGCGCGGGCGGCGCGGCCGGATTGTTTGGGAGCGCCGGTCACGCGGGCGTCAACGGGAACAACGGCGCCAACGGCGCTGCCGGGGCCACTGGTGATACCGGCTTCACCACGATTTGGCGTGACGACTTCACGGGCCCCGCCGGCTCCCCGGTCAACGGCTCGAACTGGCTATACGATCTGGGCCACGGCTATCCCGGCGGAGCGGGCAACTGGGGCACCGGCGAAATCGAGTCGATGACCAACAGCACCAGCAACGTCTACCTCGACGGCAACGGCCACCTTGCGATCAAGCCGATCAGAGACGCCGCCGGCAACTGGACGTCGGGCCGGATCGAGACGCAGCGCACAGACTTCCAGGCGCCGCCCGGCGGGGTGCTGCGCATCGAGGCGTCGATTGAGCAGCCCAACGTCGACACCACCAACGGGCGTGGCTACTGGCCGGCGTTTTGGGCGCTCGGTGACGCGGCGCGGCCTGTCGGTGCCTCCAACTGGCCAAGCATCGGCGAGCTGGACATTATGGAGGACATCAACGGCCGCGGTTCGGTGTTCGGCACTGTGCACGGCGGCACTAGCCCCGGCGGGCCGTTCAACGAGACCACCGGAATCGGCTCCGGCGAACGCCCGGTGGCGGGCGCCGGAACGAGTTTCCACACCTACGCTGTCGAACTGGACCGCAGTACGAGCGTCGAGCAGTTGCGCTACTACCTGGACGGCAACAACTATTTCACCGTCAACGAAAACCAGGTCCCCGCGGCCGCCTGGGACAACGCCACCCACCACGGCTTCTTCATCATCTTGGATGTGGCGATGGGCGGAGGTTTCCCGGCCGCGTTCGGCGGTGGCCCAACCGCCGCAACGGTTTCCGGGCAGCCGATGCTCGTCGATTACGTCTCGGTGTCCACAAAGGGCTGATCGATGACCGATTGTCGTTGTACGGAGTTGATTGAAGCTCAGCCGACAAACCACGGTCTCCGCCGAACTGATCCGAGCCGTTGACGGCAACCCTGACGACAACCGTGACGACAGTTACTCGCTGAACGTCGACATCTACAGACCCAATTGCCTGCTATCGAGCCTGGTCGGCACCCTGCCCGCTTCTGGCAGTGTGGGGGGCAGGGGTTCGAGTCCCCTTAGCTCCACCAGGGAAAACTCAGATTTCGGCAGGCTACTCAGAGCCGCTTGACGACAACTTTGACGTGCACTGTAATTCGCCCCGGGACTACTTCCGAGTGATCCGCTCGTTCCGGGACAAGACACCGAGGCGATCTGGCAGCGCCGCTACATCAAGAACCTCAGCCCGGAACTCAGCAGGCTCGCATACAACAAGCTCGTTCTCATCAACGCCGCCGCGAGCATCAACGACCTACGGGTGCCCACGGGCAACCGACTAGAGAAGCTGACCGGGAGCCGCGCAGGCCAATACGGCGGCCGCGTCAACGACCAGTGGCGCATCTGCTTTACCTGGACTGCGCACGGCGCCGGCAACGTCGAAATCGTCGACAATCACTAGGAAAGAGAAATCCCATGGCAGACTTCGCACCTACCCACCCCGGCGAGATCCTCAAGACCGAATTCCTCGACCCGCTCGGCATCTCGCAGTACCGGATCGCCAAGACGATCGACGTACCGCCTCGTCGCATCAACGAAATCGTGCACGGCAAGCGCGGCATCAGCGCCGACACCGCACTGCGGCTCTCGCGCGCACTAGGGTTGAGCGACATGTTCTTCATTAACATGCAGACTCACTACGACGCCGAAACCGCCCGTGAGCACATCGGCTCGAAACTCGCCACGATCGAACGCATCGCCTGAGCCCCATGCGAAATCGGCCGCTGCGCTGCCGCGGCCGGCCTCACCGACCGGCGCCTTGCCGTGTTCACCGCCCAGATCCCCTAATTTCTGCTCATTCTCACAATCTTTATCTTCAATCGTCCCACTCCATTGCTTCCCGTATCATCTAAAACCGCAGCCCCACAAGGTATCTCACTAATAATCGCTCAGACGCCCCGGGCTCATGATTTCTGCACGGCAGATTGGCACAGGGATGCAAGACTCGTTTAGGACGCGCTGTGCGCGTCCTAAACCGTGCGGCCCCCGCCGCGGGGGGGAGTCGCTCGGCGAGGAGGTGGTGGCGGTGTTGACTGACCACGCAAGCTACCCACCGCGTGGCGAGGAAGTGCAGTAGTCGGTTACTGGAAGTGCAGTAGTCGGTTACTGAATGCCGCGCTGCAGCGCCGCCAGACAATAAGCCAACCTGTTCTGACGGGTGGAGGACCGCCGGGGCTCGTGACAAACAGGGGCTTGCCAGGAGGTGGACGGACATGTCGTATCTGATCGCGGCGCCGGAGATAATGACTTCGACGGCAACGGATTTGGCAACCATCGGCTCGAACCTCAGCGCCGCCCACGCGGTGGCGGCCGCCCGGACCGTCGCGGTGCCGCCCGCGGCCGCCGATGAGGTGTCGGCCAGTATCGCCCACCTGTTCTCGGCGCACGCCCAGGAGTATCAGGCGCTGGCCGGGCGCGCGGCGGCGTTTCAGGACCAGTTTGTGCAGCACTTGACTGCCAGTGCGGGCTCGTTTGCCCACGCTGAGGCCGCCAACGCCTCGCTGTTGCAGCCCTTGGCTGCGAGTGCCGGCTCGATTGGCAGCGGTATCGGCGCCGTCTGGGACCAGTTGGTCAACTTGTTCAACGCCGCCGTGGGCCAGCTAAGCACTTTGTTGACAGGTTTTCAGAATATGTTAGCAAATTGGTTAACAAGCTTGTTGGCTCCGCTGCTTCCGTTGATAGGTGTAGCCATTTTTTTTGCATTTTTCTTCGTATTCGTTCCATTAGTTGAAATTGGGATCTCGATAAGCGTCCTCCCTCAGCTGTTGGCTCAGCTGTTGGGTTCGCTCATTCCTTGACAAAGCGAACCCTCGTCGACCACCGCATCGATGCCCAACACGGCCAGCAGCGCCGCCCAGAAGTGGGCTCCGATCACCGACGCCGCGTTCAACGTCCGCTTGGCCGGGGCCGGTCAGCCCGTCGAAGCGCGCCTCGATGGCCGCCTGCACCGCGTCGACGTCTCCTGCGCCGGCCCGTCAAGGGCGGGTGCGAATCGCTTCAGGCAGGAAGCTGCCGTCGTTCTTACCGACTTCTTTGCTCATAAGCTCGTTGAGTAACGCGTTCATGCGCAGTATGAGATCCTTGTTTTTTTCCGGATCAACGGCCAGATTGTTTTTCTCGAGCGGGTCGCTTTTTAGATCAAAGAGCTGGATGTCATTGTCGTGCAGGATTTGTTCAAGAGTTATGGGAGTGTTGAAATTAGCGGGCGCGTAGTAACGCGCGAATTTGTACTGACCGTCGAAAACGAAGCTCATGAATCCACGTTTCCCGAGTTTTGTTTGAAGGTCGGTCAAAGGCGGCGCCGGTTTGTTTTGGAGCAATTCTGTCATGCCGGCCACGCAGTAGCCTGAATCAATGGTAAGGGGTCCAACGTAGTTGAACAGGGCACCTGGGCGTATGGCTTGCACTCCGGCGGTCTTTGCTGTTGCCAGGACGCTGGAAATGTCGTGACCCGGCAAACCCTGCACAGCCTCGCGCCGCTTGTCCTGGGACACGCCCGCGAGGCCGGGTAGCGATGGCATCAGATCCAGGTGGCTGGTGACGGCCTCGGTTGATTGGCCACCGGGATAATTGGGGTGGACAACAACCAGCGGAACATGCGAGTTGCCTTCGTAGGCCATCGGACCCTTGCCCCGGATGCCCCCGTGATCGCCGGCCATCTCGCCGTGGTCAGCTGTGAAGATCACGACCGTGTCTTCCCAGAGCCCCAGCTCGTCGAGGCCATCTTCCAGTTGCCGCAGGCTCAGATCCGTATCCTGAATAAGGTTGAGGTAATAGTCATTAAATCGCTCCCACATATCCGGGCGATTCGTGGGAATTTCGCCAAGCACTCGCTCCCACCCGACGTGGTATTCGGACAGCGCCGCCGGCATTCCGGGAGCCGATAAGGATTCCTGCAGCGTCGGTGAGGGAGCGGTGTTCCAGCGCTTGCTGTAGAGCGAATTGTTCGGCGGCGCGACGATCGCGTCGTTCGACACAGCTTTTTGCGCTTGGGGTGTTCCCGGCACATTGGCGTCCGCGTACATGATGTCGTGCGGGTTGAGGTAGCTGACGATCATGAAGAACGGCTGGCCGGATTCACGCAGCTTGGGCACATTGCTGCGCAGCCAGCGAACGCCCTCGCTGCCGGTGTAGACATCGGTGTCGTAGCCCTGATTGGGAGCGCCGACCTTGTCGCCATCAGGCTGATAGATATCGAAACCGTAGGGTTGTAGCGCGTCGCTATAATTGACGGTCGGCTTGGGGGGAATAATTTCGCGATCCATTTCCCATTTGCCGAAAAATGCGGTCTGGAAGCCAAGCTTCTTCATCATCGAACCCATATTGGGCTGGTCGGGTCGCAAGTTGGGGACCCACCCAGTCTCCATCTGATCAAAGACTCCGTTGACTTGCGGTGGATGCCCACTGAAGAAAGCGGCGCGGGACGGCGTGCACATCGCCGATGCGACGTAATGGTTACGGAACGTGGTCCCTTGCCGCGCCAATCGATCGAGCGCCGGCGTCGTGTAACCAGCGGCGACTGGCAAGTCGAACCGCGTTTGGTCGCGTATTACGAGAATGACGTTCAACGGGCCGCTGCGTTGCCGAGTTGTGCCCGGAACACGCGGGGTGGCGGGGCGGTCGTCGGTCGGGTGCCCGCCGCGGGGCCCGTGTGCCGCTGTGGCGGCCAAGGCGCCCGCGGCTGCACCGATACCGAATAGGCCAGCGCCGCCGAGCAGGTGCCGCCGGCTCACGCTCCCCGGGCGCTCGTCGCCAGAGTTCGGCGGTGGCGACGGATCATCGGGTTGTTCGGTCACGGCGCCATCACCGCAATTTCGATTCCCCCTGATCGTTTCCGGATTCGTCCGACGATCAAGTAGGGGATCGGATTGCGCCGCGCGGTCACGGAACGCTATCCCATTCTTCAGCGGGGTTATCGGCGCTGCAAAGGGCAATGCTCACCTGAGTCCCAGGATTCGCCACACTGCCGTCAACGCTGAGGCAGGGATTACCATAAATACTCCTGACCTGGCCGTCGGGCTGGATGCTCCAAAGCTGCCTGCGCAAATAACAGGGCTCGACGGACACCAATTGGCTAAACGGCGCGTTTCCCAGACACGCGTCGGGGAAGGCCACGTTTTCGATCTGCCAGCCTGCGGCGGAATGCCAGCGCTGGGATTGCGACCCATCGCAAGGGTTGATCACCGTCGGCGTGTAGAGGTTCCCGTCCGGGGCGTCCAAACAAAAATTGCCTAATCTGCTCTTCAACTGGAACGCGTCGTCGGCAGTTGCCTCACCAGCGGTCAGCAGCGTAACCCCGAACACTGCGCCGACTACGACAAGGGCCGTGCGCACACCGCCTATCAACCGCGATTTATGCATTTCAGCTGCAACCTCTCGCCTCGGTCTACTGCACGTACCATAGGCGGGGCTGTTAGCCGCGACCAATAAACGCCACAGATGCTTGCCGGCCATCCGGTGTCTAAGTAGACCACCACTTCAATGTGTGATGTCGGCAGCAGTCCAGCAATTAAAGAGTGAACTACCAGATCAGGTCTGACCCAACAAGCCAGATGAGCTGAGTCGCCGCGAATCATGCGGCGACGAATTGGATCGTCCGGACCCAACACCGGTTGGGATCGTATTGTGCTGCGCGCGAATAGGTCTCGTCTATCTACGCGGTCTGGCGCCTCTCGCAGGTGTCCGTGCGGTATTGCGGCGTGGACATGCCGTAGGCGGGTCTAACACGCTCCTTCGCGTGTTAGACCCGCCCGTGACTTCTGGCTAGGCCCAGCTAGAGCCCACCGCGGAATCCGTGCTGGCCATGTTGCTGCCGGCCGTTTGCACCTTTTGCCCATGAGCGTTGGCCTGCTCATAGATCACCTGAAAATTACGACCCAACTGGGTGATGAACTCCTGGCAGGCCACCGACCCCGCACCACCCCAGAAGTCGCCGGCAGCAAGCACATCGCGAACGATGGCCTGGTGCTCGGCCTCCAACGACGCCGCCTGAGCCCGAATCAAGGCCCCATGGGCATCCACATCGCCAAACTGGTAATTAATCGTCATCGCCAAACCTCCTAACAGTCACTAACTGCTCAAAATCTGCTGCGACGCTTGCTCTTGCTGCTCATAGTTATTCGCGTCGCGGATCAACCCGTCGCGCACCCCGTGCAGCATGTTCACGATGTTGTTGAACGCCTGATTCATCTGATCCATCGTGTCGTAGGACGTCGCCTGGGCAGTTCCGCTCCAGCCAGCGCCAGCGATGTTCTGCGAGGACGCCCACATCTTGCGGGCTTCGTCCGACACCGTCTGCGCATGCGCCTCAAATCGACCCGCCATCGCCCGCATCGCATGCGGATCCGTCATAAACCGGGTAGCCACCACACTTCTCCCTTCACTGGAAACACACTCAATCCTGTTCACTGCCAACACAAACGACCTATCACCCCCGCCCTATCCGAACGCGGTCCGCGGCACCGTGCCGGGCCGATTCTGCGTCACATGCGGACTCGCACCACCCCCCCCGACGCCGCGATAAACAGCGGCCCCGTCCCCGCACCCGCATAGATCCGTGCCGAGTTAATCTGGGGCGGCAACCACGCAAAATCCATAAGCGGCGCCGCGATCACATACGACATGTCCGTCCACCTACCAGCAAGCCCCTGGTTGTCACTAGCCCGGCGGTCCTCCACCCGTGCGAACAGCTTTATTGTCTGGCGGCGCTGCGGCGCGGCACTAAGTAATCGTCTACTGCACTTCCAGTAACCGAATACTGCACTTCCCCGCATTGGCGGGGTTCAAAGCCCCTGCTCCCGACCCTCACATCAAACGGCGGGTTGGTAACCGTTACAAACGTAGTTGGCCGTTGTTGGCCATTGCCGGGGTAACGGTTGCCCGGCCCGGTAGTCGCATTCTTGCCCGGTTGGGTGCGCAGGATTTAGTTCCCCGTGTCCCTGGCCGGTGGCGGCTACTGGTGTTCACCGTTGGGCTGTCGGGTCCGGTCTGGTTGGTAGCTCTCACGGCGCGATCCTCTGGTCGCGTGCGTGTCACACCTTTCCGTCGCCGGGCCTTAAAGCCTTGGGCGCGACGCCCGATCACCGTGGCTGCTGCCTGGTGTCGGGTGACGTTTTCATAGGGGTGCTGCCAATGCTGCGCACCCCAGGTGCTGGTGTAGGCGGGATTGACCGCGAACACGGCAATACCCGCGCGGTGGCACATGCCAGCTAGTCGATTGCGGAACACGGCGGTGGGCATGCCGGACACGGTGCGGCGGAACCGTTTCCCACGCGCGCCGCGGCCCATCGTTTCACGGCCGACGGTGCGGGCGTCGGCGAAGTCGAGGTCTTCCACCGCGATCGCAGCGATACCCAACTGCTGCGCGTAACCGATCAGCTGGGCGATGGCGTGGCGCACCTGAGCGTCGCGGCGTGACGCGCTGCCAGTGAGGTCGATATCGATGCGCACAGCACGACCAGTGGGGTTGCCATGACCGTCCAGCCGGCGCACCGCCAGGTGCCCGTCGTTGAGATCCACTCCCACCACTGGGCCCGTGGAATAGACATCGTCTCCAGCCGCTGTGTCGCCGCGGCCCACCCAATATGGCACCGCGGGGATCGCCCACGCCGCGATGAGATATCGCCCGGAACGCCCTGGTTTGTGGGTAATGGTGTAGGACACCGAATTTCCGCCGCTGATCCGTTGCACCCACTCGTGCCCGCGATGTGTGAACACCGCTGGACACGACAGCACGTAGCGGCCACGGGTGGCATTGGCCAGGTGTTCCAACGGTTTCGGCAGGCGCAGACTCACCTCGCCAGACGGGGTGACGGTGATCGTGAGGTTGCCGAACGGTTCGTCGGGGGAACCGTTCGCGGTGATGCGGTAGCGCGACGCCCCCCACTTCTCACGCCACTCATCGGTGGTCAGACCAGCGGCGTCGAGGTGGTGGCGGGTGTGGGCGAGCCGTTTCCCGCCCTCGACCACATGGACCCGGTGTGCGGATCGATCAGCCTCCACGCGGGCGAGCTCACTACGCAGTTGCTGTAGACGTTGTTGCTTGGCGAAACGTTCGCGCTGAGTCGCATAGCCTTGGGCTACTTTGGCTTTTCGGCGGGCCTTGCGCTCACTGGCTGTGAGCGTGTCGGTGGTGGGGGCTGCCAGGCGTTTCGCGATAGTGGTGATCGCCGCCCGCAACCCTACGATGTGGCGGTACTGGGCGTCACGGGACAACCGGTACTGGTCATCGTTGCCGGTGATGATCGCATTGGCCCACCGCGCCGAGGATTGTGCGGTCAACGCCTTCTTACGGGCGTTAAGCCGAGCCCGGCGCACCTGTCGACGTTCATCAGGACTCAGATCAGCAGCTAATTGGTTCGAGACGGCATACCGCTGTGAGGTCGGCACGGCGCAGCCGTCCGAAATGTGCGGCCACCGCGTCCAGCACCGGTTCATCGGCCGCGGTGGTACGCAACCGCGCACTGATCGCTACCCCGCACGGTGCGGCCACCGGCTTCACCCCACGCCACTCACGCAATTCCTGGTTGTTCATGCGGCATCACCGCATTCGGTTTCGGCCGACACCGCCGCACGCAACCGTTTCGTCTTCGCCGACCGCTGCCCATACAGCCGCCCGGAAAAGCTGGTCACGATAGCCAGCATGTCGCGCACCAACTCCGATTCCGCCGACTCATCCTCCGGCTGGCCGGTATAGATGACCTTCACCCCATAGCCCGCCAGCAGATGTTCGATCACCCCGACACCAAACCGGGCCAACCTGTCCGGATGCTCCACCAACAGCCGATCCACACCCGGTTTCATGCACTCACCCAACGCTTTCCGCAGCCCCACGCGGCGGTCCCACAGGCCGGAAGCAACGTCGGTGAACACGACTAGCTCACCGTCACGGTCCTTTAGCCGGGCCACCTGACGATCAAGGTCACCTTCAGCTTGTTGCCTCCGTGACGACACCCGTGCATACCCAACTGCCTTGCCAGCGGATGGTTTAGGTGCGATAGCATCCAAGTCGCCGATCCGCAAGATCCGCCTCCCGCCCGCACTGCGCGCATCCGGCAGCCGACCTTCCTGGGTGTATCGGCGCAACGTAGGTGTCGACACCCCCAACCGGTGAGCGGCTGAGGTCGCGGACACGTAATCATCTGGGCCGTGGTCAGCCATCGACAACCAGCTCTACATCCAGGCCCGCGATCGCCGCGGCCAGCAGTTCGGTTTGATCCCACCGTCGCCGGGCGGCCAGCAGCATTCGGGGCAGCGCTGAGGTCGGGGCATCCATGTCTACAACGTCGCCGGGATCCAGTACCGGGCAGTCGATCTCAGTCCAGGCATGCAGCGCTTCCCTCGCCAACGAGAGCACATCCGCGGCGACGCCACCAAACGGCTGCCTTACGTCGAGGGCCACGTCAGGTAAAGGCACTCCGGCAATGGTTTCCAGAGTCGCGATATCACCGCACAGCACTAGACCAGCGATCACGTGAGCGTGGGCGAGGCCTTCCAGCGCCCACCGGTCATACCACGCGTCGTCGAGCGATTCGGCAGCAAGTCCCGCACCACAAACATGGGTCGCCCGGGTGTTGCCAGTCGGAGCGTCCAACAAGTCTCCCAACGTCCCGGGCTCACGGTAACCGCCGTAATCAGCGAAGACAGCGGTGTCTCGTCCCGACAACGACACGCCGCGTTTGACGCGTTCGCGGTTGGTCTCCTCGACAGTCCGGGCGTACGTGGAGACATCGAATCCGCAATCCACTACCTAGGTCTCCGCCGAAGACGCATCCAGAGCGCTATGTAGAAACTCCAACAGGTTCAATTTCGCAAAGTCGTCGGCGAACTCAGTCGCGGCGGACCCGACAGGTGGATACTCAAACCCCTTCTGTCGCGCTCGAACAGCATCCCCGCGCGCCTTCTGCTGCCGTTCCTCCTCAGCTCGCGCCGCGCCCAACGCCTTGCGCGCACACCGCAACCAATCGGGTCTGCAACGCTGCACCTCGGCAACATCACGGCTAGTCCATGGTTTGCCAACATCAAGAAGATCGGCCACCCCGATACACAGACGCTTAGCCACGACCTCTGGCGTCAACTGCTTCCCGCCACGCAGGGAACCCACCGTCTGCGCACCCCCTCCACAGCCGATCTTACGAAATCAATGTCCAATAATGACCAACAAAACGGCCATAACACTGCGTGATTTTATGCCTCTACCCAGATACTCCCAGAGGGGTCCGACAACTACGTCTAACCGCTACTGGCCAACAAAACCGCCAGCTGTTCTCAACCCGTTGGTCGCGGGCTCTGAATGGTCACTAGACATCACTTTGACATCGTCCCCCGCCTAAAGGCGCGGGATTCGCGCGTGCCGACGTCCGGCTGTCTCGGCGCTCATCACAGCGCCGCCGTAGGCCGGGGGCCTTTTGCGTTTGCGCCGATCGGCTCTGTCCCTTGCGGGCGCCGCAGGTGCCGGTGTTACCGCGGCCTCGCCGATTACTTTCCCCGACGCCGGTCGATGTCCTGACCTTGGGATCTCTCCGGGGGATTCAGATATGGCCAACGCCGTAACAGCCGTCGCCGACAAATCCAGACAGGCGTGTCCCCGTCCTAAAGGCCGAGGCTTGCGCGCTACGTTTTCCATGGTCAGCCGTTCGCACGAGCTGCGCATGCATCCACCAGTGGTATCAATCTGGTATCATCCAGGGTCATGGGAATGACTCTGCGCCCCAGCGAGCAGCAGGCAGAAGCGCTGCGCCGGCAGGCCGCCGCCGAAGGCCGATCGATGCAAGCTGTTGCGCTATCGGCCATCGACGAGTACATCGCCCGGCGGGCGCACAAGGCCAAGGTCGCCGCGGCGCTGCAGCGCGTGGTCCGCGAGGAGGCCAGGGTTTTGGAGCGCCTTAAGGACGCATGACCGTCTACCTGGACCTCGAAGATCTGCTGGAAATCGCTCGCGAGGCCGTTGGCAGGGATGTCGTGGTCAGGGACTACGGCTTGCTTGAATCGGCTGTGGCGCGGCCTCGCGCCTCGGTGTTCGGCCAGGATGCCTACCCAGATCTCCACGTGAAGGCCGCCGCGCTGCTGCATTCGCTGGCACGGAATCACGCGCTGGTGGACGGCAACAAGCGACTTGCGTGGACAGCATGCCGGACGTTCCTGGCCATCAACGCTCAGTGGATTGGTGCGTCGGAGGACGACCGCTTCGACTTCGTGATCGGGGTGGCCACCGGTGCAATGTCCGATCTCGACGAGATCGCAGGACAACTGCGCAGTTGGAGCTACCAGGAGGGCTGAGCTGCCGGGCGGGGTTTGCCCGTTCGAATGGGTGGCCTTCGCTGGGCCTGCGCTACAAGGATCCGTCGATCCCGTTCAGACCGAACACCAACCCGCCGGCGCCGCCGGTGCCGGGACCGAGGGTTCCCGGGAAGCCAATCCCGCCGTTGCCGCCGTTGCCCCCGTTGCCTATCAGCCGGGCGTCGCCGCCGTGACCGCCGCGACCGCCGGCGGGGGCCGACCCCCCCGCGCCGGCGTCGCCGCCGTTGCCGATCAGCGCGCCGGTGCCGCCGTTACCGCCGAAACCCCCGGAGACCTGGCTCATACCGCCGGTTCCGCCGGCGCCGCCGGAGCCGAACAGGACGCCGGCGTTGCCGCCGGTTCCGCCGTGCCCGCCCATCATGCCGCCGAAGCCGCCGACGCCGCCGTTACCACCGTTGCCGAAAATGGACCCGCCGCCTCCGGTCCCGCCGGCGCCCGCGTTGGTGAGGCCGAACCCGCCGACGCCTCCATCACCGCCGAGGCCGAATAGCTTGGCGGATCCGCCTGCTCCTCCAGCGCCCCCGTTGCCGGGTGAGGCTTGCCCGCCAGTGCCGCCGTGCCCGCCGTTGCCGATCAGTGCGGCGTCGCCGCCTGCCCCGCCTGCCCCGCCCTGGAAGCCGGCAAAGCCGCCGGCGCCCCCGTCACCCGCGGCACCGGCCAGGAAGCCGGCGTTGCCGCCCGCCCCGCCGGCGCCTCCGTCGCCGTTGCCGCCCCCGACGCCGCCGATGCCGCCGGCGCCGCCATTGCCGAACAGTCCGGCGGCGCCGCCGGCCCCGCCGATCCCGCCGGTGGTGCTGCCCTGTCCACCGTTGCCGCCGGCGCCACCGGTGCCGAACAGCCCGGCGGCGCCTCCGGCCCCGGCGGCGCCTCCGTCGCCCTTGAAGCCGAGCCCGCCATTGCCGCCGGCGCCGCCGTTGGCGAGCAGCCCGCCGGCGCCTCCGGCCCCGCCGGCCCCGCCGTCGACGTTGCCGACCCCGCCGCCGCCGCCGACTCCGCCGGTGCCGAACAGGCCGCCCGCGCCACCGTTGCCGCCGTGACCGCCGTTGCCGATGGTGCCCTGCGGTATGGCCCCGTCGCCACCGGCGCCACCGTTACCGAATAGTCCACCGGCGCCGCCGTTTCCGCCCGGTCCGCCTTGAGGGGTGCCAGACCCGCCGGCCCCGCCGTTGCCCCACAAGATTCCGCCGGGCGTGCCATTTTGCCCGGTACCCGGTGCCCCGTTGGCGCCGTTGCCGATCAGCGGACGCCCCAACAAAAATTCGGCGGGCGCATTCACGGCCTGGAGCAGCTGTTCCTCGATTGTTTGCAACGGATTCGCTACCGCCGCGGCGTTGGCGGCCTCGGCGCTGGCGTATGCGCCCGCGCTCGCGGTCATCGCCTGTACAAACTCACTGTGAAACGCCGCAGCCTGGGCGCTGACCGCCTGATACAGCTGAGCGTGTGCGCTGAACATCGCCGCGAGCGCCGTTGACACCTCATCGGCGGCGGCCGCCAGCACGCCCGTCGTCGGGGTCACCGCGGCCGCGTTTGCCGCGCCGATCGTCGAGCCGAGGTTCGCCAGGTCCGTCGCAGCGTCCTGCAGCATTTCCGGTACCGAAATCACGAACGACATCTGCTGCCTCCCGGTTAGCGGATCGCGGGATCGTTCATTTCGAACTATGCGAGGTCGTGAGCCGAAAAACGTCCGTCCGAGCGCGTAGATCGCGCGGGGGAGGGGTCGGATATCTGCGACGGCAGAGGGTACTAGACGCCGCGCGGTCGGCAACGGCGCCCGCTTATTCCGTTCGCGCGACCAGCAGCTCGCCAGTGCCCCCGGTGCCGGCCTTGCCCGGCGGCGTGCCAGTCCCGCCGTTACCGCCGTCGCCGCCGTCACCAATCAGCACGGCATTGCCGCCGTTACCGCCCGCGGCGCCAGCGCCGGTCCCGGCCCCACGGGCGCCGCCGTTTAAGGCGGAGAGTTCCGTCATCGTTTCGCGGCGCTGTCGCAGTAATCGTCGAGCCGCTGCAGCCATCTAGCGATGTCGGTCGGTGTGCCGAACGACGACATTAGACTGTTGCGCGCCAACTCGATGATGTCGTCGAGCGTGAGATGCATGAGACTGTGACAGCGGCGCAGGCAGTCGTTGACGTAGGCGCCGAAGTACGCGGGATCGTCGGAATTGACGCTCACCCTTAAGCCCGCGGCCAGCATCGCGGGCAGCGGATGGCATGACACGGACGAGACGACCTGCAGCTTGTCGTTGGACACGGGGCACACGGTCAGCGGGATGTTGCGTGCCGCTAGCTCCTCGACGAGGGCGGGGTCGTCCATGCAAGCTACGCCGTGGTCGATCCGGTCGACACCGAGAACGTCGAGGGCGTCCCGCACGAAGGAGGCCGGACCCTCCTCGCCGGCGTGGGCGGTGACGCGGAACCCGCGGCGGCGTGCTTCACCGAAGAACCGGGAAAACTTAGTCGGCGGATTGTCGCGCTCCGCGCCGCCCAGCCCCAGTCCGGCGATCCGGTCGGCCCACGGCTCGATGGCCCGTAACAGATCGAGCGCATCGTCGACGCTGCGGTGCCGTTGGGCGATGACCAGCAGCCCGGCGCTGATACCCATATCGCGGTGTGCGGCGTCGATGGCTGCCAGGGCGCCGGTCATGACCTCGGAAAGGGCCACACCACGCTCGAGGAAACTCTGTGGCCCGAGGAACATCTCGGCGCGTACCACCGAGTCAGCGTGAGCGCGTGCCAGGTACGAGTAGGTGAGCTCGTAGAAATCCTGCTCGCACACGAGGACTCGGGTGCCTTGGTAATACAGGTCCAGAAAAGCGGCCAGGTTGTCGAACCGGTAGGCCGATTGCAGCTGCTGTGGGGATTGCCACGGGATGTCCACCCCGTTGCGCGCGGCAAAGGCGAACAGCATGTCGGGCTCTAGCGAGCCTTCCAGGTGAATGTGGATCTCGGCTTTGGGAAGCCCGGCGATGAAGTCTGCTGGTTCCACGCCGCGAGGCCCTCCTACTAGCCCCCGTGGTGGGCCAGATCGATGGCGTACTGAGTCACGAAGGTGCCCGCCGGCGGATCACCTTTGTCGCAGGTTCCGTCGGATTCACCGGGACGTTTGATCCACAAATAGGCGTCGGCGTGCGCGCCCGCGGTAGCCGCGGTAGGCGGAGTGCCCAGCGCTCGGCCGCTGGGGTTGCACCAATTGAGCGTGGAGTCGGGCGCTGGCCCGGCGCCGTTGCGCGACGTGTCGATCACGTAGTGCGAACCGTTCGTGAGCGCCGAAATCGCCTCGCCGTAACCGATTTCGTCCTCGGTGGTGAAGAAGTTCGCGGTGTTGAGGCTGAAACCCCGCGCGTGGCCGACGCCGGCCTTGTTGAGCCTGGCGGCCATGTCGTCGGCGCTGTGCCAACGCAAGTGACCAGCGTCGACGTACACGGCCGCGGCCGGATTGCGTGTCAGGGTGTCGACGGCGTAGCGAATCAAGTCGTAGCGTTCTTGGCGCTCGTCACCCGACAGGCAGTCGGCCATGGCGAGTGCATCGGGTTCGACGACGATCGCCGCCCGCGAACCGCCCACGCCGTTTGCGATGGTGTCGATCCACCCGCGGTACTCGTCGGACGACCCGAGGCCACCCGCGGCGAAGCTGCCGCAATCGCGGTGGGGGATTCCATAAAGCGCCAGAACCGGGATGGCGCCGGCGGCATTCGCGTCGCCCGTGTACTTTGCGACCGTCCCAGCCGAGGCGCCCGGGACGATCCAGTACGCCTGCGGCGTGTTGGCGATGGCGGTCAACTCGGGACTCGGGGGATCGGCGTGCTGCGCGGCGCGCATAGCCGCCGAGTTGGGATTGACGTAGAAGGGGGCGCTGGCCAACGGGTCGCCGTCGCTGGCCAGGCGCACCGCCGGAGCGGGACCGACCCGCACCGGGCCGGCAAGAAAACCAATCGCGGCGACGGCCGCGACCGTGAGGAAGGGGGTGATCCACCGTGCGACTGCACCAGCAGCTGAGAAAGTCACCCCAGGAAATTAGCGCTCCGAAGCATCGGGCGCCAAATGCCGACGGCAGATGGGCGTCGGTCGTCGCACTCGCGACTTACGATGTGACACACCCGACGACTGTGTCTGCTCGCCCACCGCGAGGAGGTTTCCGCACCGATGGATCAGGGAGTCGACGCGCTGCGCGGCGCCGCAGTTCTGGTGGTTGACGATTTCCTTCCGGGACAGCAGGTTCAGCTGGTGCAGCGATGGGTCATCGGTCAGGAGGGTGAATTCACGACTAGCAAGGTCACCTCAACCTCCGAAGGGCGGGGCGCGGTGGACACCGCCGTTCGCCGTTCGAAGGTGATTTCGCAGCCGGGTCCGCTACGGCAACTGTTCGGACACAGGTTGCTGAGTGTGGCGGATAGTGCGCGCGCGGCGATGGGCTTGCCACTGCTTCCCGTCACCCGACTCGATCTGCAGGTCACCGCGACCAACGACGGCGAGTTCTTCAGATGTCACACCGACAATGCCCACGCTACGGTGGCCGCGCGCAGTTTGACCTTTGTCTATTTCCTGCATCGGGAGCCCAAGCCGTACCGCGGCGGGCACCTGGCGTTGTACGAGACGACGCTGCAAGACGGGCGCCCGGTGCGCGGCACCGAACTGATGGACATCGAGCCGGTGCGCAATCGGATGGTGTTCTTCCCAAGTCATCTCATGCATGAGGTGCGCACCGTGGAGTGCCCGAGCCGGTTATTCGTCGACAGCCGCTTCACCGTCAACGGGTGGTTCATCACCTCGGGCCGCAGCGCCGTTCATACGCTGCTACATCGGCGCAACCGGCAGCTCGCCGCACGACGGCCTCGTCCTGGCGGCTGTTGAGGTCTTGTTGCGTCGCAGCGCCCGGGATCGGCGGGCTAGGCGGTGGCACGCGACCGAGTTGTGTACATAGACATCGTCACACACCAGCTGGGCGACCCACACGAAGCCTTGGCCCACCAAAAGCTCACGGATCGCCGCGCGATCGGCGCCCCAGTTGTGCTCCACCGTCAGCATCCGGACTAGGTAGTCGCTGAACGGGAAGCTGCGCAGGATCGTCAACTCGGAACCCTCGGTGTCCAGGCTCCAGTAATCGATCACCCGCGGAGCACCGAACTCGTTCAGCAGCGACGCCGCTGTTCGGCACGACGCCGGCTCGACGGGCAGCGGCGCACCGTCGGGCAGCCCCAACGCGCCCCAAACGTGCGGCAGCATTTCGAGTTCCAACTCATCCCGCACGCCGCCGACGGTGCCCGCGTGCACGAAGGGCACGGTGCCGTCGAAGTCGTATAGGCAGCAGTTCACGCAAGTGCAATCCCTGCTTCCCGTCAACTTTTGGAAGAACACCGGATCGGGTTCCACGCAGATTCCGCTCCACCCGTAATGCTGCTCCAGCGCCCGGGTGTTGCTGCAGCGGATTCCATCGGACGCACCCGAATCCAGGAAGAAGCCCGACCGGAGCCGACCGAGCGTGCGCAGCACGAACGCGTCCTGACCGTGCTGAGAGGTCATCGCGCTTGGCGTCGCGCGCGGGAACGCCATGCCGGCCGGAAGGTGCCACGACCTGTCGCAAGCTGGTGCCGGGACAGTCTTGGGTGATGCCTGTCGTCGTCGCGCTCGCCGTAGAGCATCGTCACGTTGACCCTGCGGTTCTGGTAGCCCTCGCGGAACCGCACCTCGGCGGTGGCGTGAAACAGATCCGAGTTGAAGATGATCGCCCGGTTGGCCCGATACGGAATGACGATCGATGCAGCGTTGCGGCTGGCGAGAAAGGGTCTGATGAGATCGGCTCTGCCGTTGTACATGGGAAAATTCCAGTCTGGAGGGGCGTCAACCCCGTAGACCACCAAGCCGCCGCCGTTTTCGTCCAAGTTGGCCTCGGAAGGCGTAATCCAAAAGTTCACGTTGACCGCGGCAAAGTCGGCGTGGGTGGTGGTGTCACCGGGCAAGAAGGCCTTGTTCTTGTATCCCCACAGCTGCCGAAGCGTATAGCCGCCAAGGAGATCGGGCATCGTCGCGCGCAGCTCCTCGGCGATCTGCAGCAGCAGCGGGCAATTGAAGCCCTCGTGGAAGAACGCGCCAAGCCGCCCGTTGGCGTATCGGTTGGCGAACCACACCGTCGACTCAGTGCAGAACCGCTGCACGCCGGCCAGCGCCTCGGGAGTCAGAAAGTCGTCCACCACGACCAGTCCCGGGCCGTTGTCCAGATACCGGCGGGTCACGGCTGGGCCGTCCCACGACTCCGACAGGGCGTGCGGTAGTCGCGGTTCGTCGCGCAGATGGACGATGCGCCCGAATGCGTCACCGATCTCGGCCTCGGCATCGGCATCGAAAGGAACGCGGTCGTCCGGCCCGTGTCCGGCGCGGCAAAGCTGTTCGAGGACGTCGCGATGGCCTCGCGCTACGCCGGCGAACTCCGTCCCGAGCACGCCGAGTTGGATCAGATACTCCAACTGCTCGATGTCGTGACGCAATTTGTGAATGGTCAAGAACCGCCCGTCGACAGCGCTGGGATCGTCGGGAGTTGGACACGGGAACCAACGGCTGCCGCGGCGCAGGCTCACGGCCAGCCGGGCGAACTCTCCGGCCAGTGTCAAGTCGGCGGCGTGCATCAGCTCCGTCGAGCGATCCACCAGCCAGCCGATGTCCTCGTCAGCGGCATCGGCGCCACGCCATAGGGCAAACGCGTCGGCTTGCCGACCGGCCTCGAGCAGTGACAGCGTGTCGCACTGTAGGGCCATGACGTCCGTGGGCGGGGACGTCACCCCTGGCCCACATCGTCGAGCGCACCCCCGTCGCGCAACTCCGCTGCGAATGAGCGAACGGCCTCGATGACGAGCTGGGCGGCTCCGTCGTCGAATCCAGGGAAAGCCTCGGCAAGCGGGCCCAGGTTGGTGATCGTGGTGAGCGAGGTGATGGGGGGGATTGGAGCCGGAGGCGTGCTTATCATGGTGCCCGTCCCGGGGCTGGACTCCGTCGCGGTGCTCACCTCGGTGCTGAATTCGGCATCGGTGAGACCCTCCGTGATCAGGTTGGTCTGAAAACCTCGGTCGCCGCGCCCGTGCACACCGAACACGACATCCTTGATCGCCGGGTCGAACGGGAAGATCGGCTCACGCTCGGACGAGGCGCGGGTCAAAGCCAACGCGACGTGATGGGCGTTGTTGTCCACCACGGCCCGGGTGAATCGCGTCGCGAGTTCGGCGTCCGAGGGCGGGATGCCTTGGCACTCTTTGCGATAGTCGATCAGCCACTGCAGCAGGTCGTCGCAGGCGAGCACCGCATAGAGGAACTGATTGATCACGTCGGCGCGGTGCCGGTCGAGCGACGCGCCGTGGGCGTACTCGGTGTAGACCTGCGCCGGGTCGGTCACGAACTGCTCACGGAACAGATGATCACCGGACATCGCGTCGAAGAGCGCCTGAGTCCGCCGGACCATCATTGCCGATTTGACGTTCGACGGACCACGTCGCGTGCCGGACTGCTCCGGTTTCGGCAGCGACGCGTCCGGGGCCGGGGGTGCTGATTCGTTTGCCATCGCTGCAATATATCGAGATCGCACCCCGCCGAACACCCGTCCGGCGTGTCCTGGGCGTGTCCTAGGACTTCCTATCACAGGCAAATACGCGGCAGACACATGAGCATGGAAACCGCTTGGCGGCGTGGACGATTCGGCACGCATGGAAGCCGGAATACGCTCCAGCACAACCGGTTTCACCCTGGCAGTGTGGGTGTCAGGGTTCGAGTCCCCTTAGCTCCGCCAATCCACGTCAACTCCGGGCTCGAGTCCGGCTGGCTATGCTCGTCTGTCGTGTCGAATCATCTGCGCCACTGGCTACGCCTGTCGCAGGAGCCGAATATCTTCGCACCACGACCGCTGCGCTTGCCCCAGGACCGCTCCAAGGGAACCGGGCCGAAGTTCACCAAGTGCGGCAGTCGGGTTAATCACCGGAACGGACATACGCGAATCGCGACATCCCGACGTGGTTGTCATCAGGCGTTGACCAACTCCTCCAGCGCGTCGAGCGTACGTCGCAGTTCGTCGACGAGCCAGCTGTCGGTCCTGTGCTGGTACACGTCCAACAGTGATCGGTAGTACCAGAGGTGATCGTTTGGGTCCGTCACGCTGAAACGCTGCCACAACTCCGACCCTGACCCCCGGAAGTCACGCAGAATCGCGCGCGCGTTGTCCACCTTGTCGGCAAGCGAGACCAGGATCGTGTCGTTGGACGCATCGTTGAGACGCTCGATGTAGGTCGTCTTTCGTTCGCGCCAAGGCGGCTTCGGGTCTTCGAGCGTGTCGCTGCACTCCTCGACGATCCGTTCAACGTCCGCACCGAAATGCTCTCGGATCTCCGCGAGCGTCTCCTTGCCGCCCTGGTCTTCAGCGGCGTCGTGCAAGAGCGCCGCGATGGCTTGTGTCTCCGTGCCGCCAGCTTCGATCACCAGTCCCGCGACCGACAGCAAGTGTCCGATGTAGGGAATGTCGCCTCCCTTGCGCGTTTGCCGGTGATGCTTCTTTGCCGCGTATGCCACCGCTTGATGGAATTTTTCAGTAAGGCGCGGCGGGGTGGTTTCCGTCGGCATGTCGTCCTCCTGACTCGAAGGGCCGCTTACACCCTCACTTTGGCACAGGGGTGAGTCATCGTCTGAGGGTCATTGGTCCTCTTCCACGTCTCGTCAGCAGGTGTCGCCCCACTTCCTAAGGCGCGCTAAGACGGGTGAGGGCATGCTAAGACATGCTAAGACGCGCTAAGATGAAAGGTACTCGGACTCATTTGAGGCAAGAAGTTGAGCGTGGACCCGTTTCGGACTGAAAAGAACGGTGGTCACCTATGCGGCGCCACCCTGAAGAAACTGTGGGCAGATGACGGTTCCTCCGGCACCCAAGGATGTGCCACCGTTGAAGTGGGAAGGTCAAGCGGGCGAGACTGCTGCCGCGATTCGCGCGTCGGAATCAAGCCAAGTCGCCAAGGCGACACTCGACGCACTTCGCAATGCTCGCCGCCACGAGGCAGACATGACGGCGCAGCTGCTGGCTGCGATCGAGTCACAGCCAGCAGCACTTGTCGGCCTCGAGTATCGGATAAAGGCGCCGTCGTCTTTGGCCCGCAAGATACGCAAAGTTGCTGTCGAGAAGATGCTTACTCCCGCCCAAGCCGCCGAGCGGCTCGAGGACGTCATTCGCTACACCGTAACGACTGCAAAGGTTGCTGATCTGGTGCCTGCGCTAAGCACAGTTGTGGACTCCCTCATTGCCAGAGGATGGACCGTCTGCAGCGCCGAGCAGTCGTTCGTCAAGGGCAATCCATATAAAGGGATCCATCTAGTTCTCAGCGGGCCATCGGGGCACAGATGCGAAATTCAGTTTCACACCGAATCAGCCTTTGAGATTAAGGAACTCGGTCATCCCGACTACGAAATCTATCGTGACATCGACCGGCCGCTAGACGAGCGCACGCCTGCATTCCAGAGGTCGGTCGACGCATGGGCCGCGGTTCCGACACCGCCTGGCCTCCGTAACCTCACCACACTTGGCGGTGTGGCCGTTAAGGAGAAGCCGTACCCGCCACCGAGATGAATGAGAGAAAGAACCAGAAGATGAGTGCACTCTACTTGGTCAAAGACGGCGACCGAAGTGTCGTCTTGGCTGTTGAACGCGACGGTCGGATCTACGGCTACATCCCTAACCTTGACGCTTTTGTCTACAACAAGCCGATGTCGGTCGACTTTTTGATCGATCAGGACATGACCTACGAACCAGTCACGGCCGGTGCTGCGGCAGGCATGATTGCCAAAGGTGCGATCGGCAAGATTGACGGCCGCACAAACAAGTTCTTGCTAGACGAGATGAAGGCAGAAGTGCGGCGCATTCAGCCAGCTGAAGTCCTCGGTGCGAACGAGGTGAGCGAGCCGGAGCCCACGCACACACAGGTTGCGACCGCCAAGGCGGAATTGCTCAAGAAAACTCCTCTCGATCACTGGATCGACTACAAGAACTATCCCGACCCTTCCAGGCGCCAAACTGCCCAGCAGATGGCGAGCGATCTGCGCAACGGCAAGATACGAGCGTTCCGCGACCTCGTGGTGCAATCGCGGGTCGTGCAAAGCGACGATGGCCACCAGGTAGTCCAAATCAGGCGATCCA
The DNA here is from genome assembly GCA_963814505.1 of uncultured Actinomycetota bacterium. Classification (GTDB taxonomy): domain Bacteria; phylum Actinomycetota; class Actinomycetes; order Mycobacteriales; family Mycobacteriaceae; genus Mycobacterium. Next base: position 224,643 of record CAWFDM010000020.1, on the reverse strand, counting down.
GAGTCGGTCAGCCGAAGGCCAAAGAAAGGAAGTCTGCTGCCGCCGAAGCGAAGTCAGAGCCCCTAAAGCCTGCGCACACGGCGGGAGAGGGAAAGGAACCGATGCCTGCGCTGAGCCAGAAGGAACGCGAGGTGTTGAGTCTCCTCATCTCAGGCCTCACCAAAAGAGAGATCGCCTCGCGTCTGTATGTCTCGACAAAGGCGATCCAGTCTCATGTTTCGCGGTTGAGGGAGAAGCTGAAACTCCAGCATGATCGCCCGATAAGCAGCAGCGCCTCCCGGGGTTAAAGCATTCGAGGCGCCTGAAGATGGGCTGATCATGGATGAAGACAAGAAGCGCATCGTCGGCGGCGCTGGCCGCCAGTGCGCGGGCATCGAAGCCGCGAATGAGGAAACGGCGCCTCTGACCGACAGTCGTGTGAGATCCGACGAATACGGCATGCGCTACTGCGCAACCAACGAACAGATCGTCCAGCGGGCGCGCATCGTCCCCGATGAGGACTGGAACACGCTGCCGGTTCGGCGGTTGCCCGCTGGGACGCCGCTGGAGGCCAACGAGAAGACGCTGAAGAAAGAGCCGATCGATAAGGTCGTCAGCGGCGCCGAACCGTTCCGCGAGGGTTATGTGACCAAGTTGTGGAGGGCCAACGACGGAAAACTACACATCGTCGACGGCCACCACCGTGTCGCGATGTATCACGCACTACGTAAAGACATGCCGGTGCGCATCATGGACGAGGCCGCATACAGTCGGCTGACTACGGCCAAACGCTCAGCGCCCCAAACTGATTGATGCGCCTAGGAATATCGCTCGGTAACAAATCGGAACGAAATGGAACGAAACCGCAGGTCTCCACGCCAACAGTGGCCCAATCGAATCCAGCATGTCGCGCTGGACGGCCTCGATCACGCCGGGCGTGCCTCAGCTGGAACTGCCGTGCGGCCGAGTGCTGCCCGAACCCGGTCAAGAACAAGCTTGGCTCACTTCGCACTGACCCGATGAGACGCACCAAGGTCTTCAGGGACGCGCCCGGATCGCGCCGATGCTGGCGATCATGACCAGAGCTACGGCAAGGTAGTCGCTCCATCCGAGCCGCTGATGCAGTACGAACCAGCCAGTCAAGGCGGCGATGGCGGGCGACAGGCTCGTTAGGACTGCGAAGGTGCTGGGTGGAAGGCTGCGTACCGAAATCAGCGGTTTCGCCTCCTCAGGGAGGCTTCGGTGGCAGGCCAATAATCCCAAGCCGCAGGGCTGCTTTCGCAAAGGCGGCCTTCGTGTGCGCGTCGGCTGCGATATGGGGCCCAATCTTCGGGTTCGACATTCGTTCCAGCGTCTCCAGGCACGTGAGCATGTCACCGTCTATGTCGATGTCACCTGAGACGTAGGCGCGGGCCAAACCCACTTCATTCGGCGCCCACAGCAACCGCCGCAGGCCCCGGCTGCTGACGTTCAACTGCCACGGCGCGGCCGAAGGTCCCGCCCGGCTGCCGTCCCAGTATGCGATCCTGACCGGAATTTCGTCGTTCACCATCGCGCGGATCAGCGGCGCCGGGGTGTCGGCGACCGTCGTACTCACATCACCGGGATTCCCGCAGAAACTCCGCGTAATCGCACCAACCGCTGTGTCAGCTCACTCTGATTGGGAACACCTAGTGTCAACGCCGCCGCGTGATCCGCGGTGGCCGATGGGTGCCCAGAAGGAGCTCAGATGCCGACCGACTTCCCCGGTAAGGATGGTCCTTACAACCTCGCGTCAAAGCTGATCGGGTCTCACCTCATCGATGGGGCGATGAGCCCCGGCGAGGAGATTGGGCTGCGGATCGATCAGACGTTGACCCAGGACGCGACCGGCACCCTGGTCATGCAGGAACTCGAAGCCCTTGGGCTCCAACGTGTTCGCACCGAACTCAGCGTTCAGTACGTCGACCACAACTTGCTCCAGACCGACGAGAAGAATGCACAGGACCACGAGTTTCTGCTGTCCGCATGCCGGCGATACGGCCTGTGGTTCTCCAAGCCCGGCAATGGCGTCTCGCATCCGACACACATGCAGCGGTTCGGCAAACCTGGTGTGACGATGGTCGGTTCCGACTCGCACACGCCGGCCGGTGGGGCGTTGGGCATGCTTGCCATCGGTGTCGGCGGGCTCGAGGTGGCACTCGCGATGGCCGGCCGGCCGCTCTACATCCGAATGCCGGAAATCTGGGGCATCGAGCTGACCGGTGAGCTGCCGCAGTGGTGTTCGGCCAAGGACGTCATCCTGGAAATGCTGCGCCGGCACGGAGTCAAGGGTGGTCTGCACCGGATCATCGAGTACCACGGGCCCGGGGTCGCGACGCTGAGCGCGATGGACCGGCATGTGATCGCGAACATGGGCGCCGAACTTGGCGCCACCACCACGGTGTTCCCCGCCGACCACGCGGTGCGGGAGTTTCTGCGCTCAGAGGACCGCGAGGACGACTACACAGAACTGCTGGCCGACGAGGGTGCGTGCTATGACGTCGACGAAGAGATGGATCTGTCGACGATCGAGCCGCTGATCGCCAAGCCCACGTCACCGGGCAATGTGGTGCCGGTCCGCGAAGTCGCCGGAGAGCCTGTCGCCCAGGTGGTTATCGGCTCGTCGGCGAACCCCGGGCTGCGGGATTACGCAATCGCGGCCGCAATGGTCGCCGGACGCCAGACCGACAGTGCCGTGAGCTTCGATGTCAACCCATCGTCGCGGGAAATCCTGGAGGACTTGACCAAGATGGGCGCGACCCTCGAACTGGTCCGCTCCGGGGCGCGGATCCACCAGTCGGGCTGCATGGGATGTATCGGTATGGGGCAGGCTCCCGCCGTCGGTCGAAACTCCCTGCGCACCATGCCCCGGAACTTTCCCGGCCGCTCGGGCACCCGCGAGGACTCCGTGTGGCTGTGCTCACCGGAGACCGCCGCGGCCGCGGCGTTGACCGGACAGATCACCGACCCACGTGATCTGGCCGAGCAACTCGAGATGACTTACCCGAAGTTGACTCTGCCTGCCCACGCATCGGTGAACACGGCCATGCTGGTACCGCCGCTGCCCGAACCGGAGGCGCGGCAGGTCGAGTTGATCAAGGGACCGAACGTCTCCGATCTGCCCGACTTCGATCCGCTTCCGGACGACATCGAGGCACCGGTATTGCTGAAGGTCGGCGATGACATCTCCACGGACGAAATCTCCCCGGCCGGCCGAGCCCTGCCATTTCGGTCGAATATCCCGAAGCTCGCCGAATTCACCTACACCCAGGTGGACGACACATACCCGCAGCGGGCTGCCGAGATCGCCTCCGGCACTGGTCATGTCGTCGTCGGAGGGGAGAACTACGGGCAAGGGTCGTCGCGCGAGCACGCCGCGATCACCCCTCGCTATCTGGGCCTGCGGGTGGTCATCGCCAAATCGTTTGCCCGGATTCACTGGCAGAACCTGGCGAATTTCGGCATCCTCGCGGTCGAGTTCGAAGACCCCGCCGACTACGAGCGGATCGCCCAGGACGATGTGCTGCGCATCGATGGCCTGCGGGACGCGTTACGTGACGGGTCATCGCTCGTTGCCCACAACCAAACCCGGGACGCGGACATCGCGTTGTGCCACCGACTGTCGCAGCGCCAGGTCGATTCCGTGCTCGCAGGCGGCGTGATCCCATTACTGGCGGAGTAAGCTGCTGAGCCCTGCTCTCATCGCTGCGGTAGCGGACGGGAACGCACCAGCGTTGGCCACCAGAACCACGGCCCGAGGATTCGCAGGAGGCACGGCACGACGAAAGACCGCACGATCAGCGTGTCGAGCAGCAGGCCGATGCATACGGTGGAACCCACCTGACCGATGGCTCTCAGATCGCTGGTGAGCATAGCCAGCATGGTGAAGGCGAACACCAAACCCGCGGACGTCACCACGCCACCCGTGCTGCCGAGCGCGCGGATGAGGCCGGTGTTCAATCCGGCGTGCAATTCCTCTTTGACACGGAGGATCAACAGCAGGTTGTAGTCCGAACCCACCGCCACCAGGATGATGAACGTGAGCGGCAATATCAACCAGTACAGGGGCAGGCCGACGAGGTGCTGCCAGACGAGTATGGAGAGCCCGAACGCTCCGGCGTAGGAGAAGGCCACCGTGCTGGGGATGACCAAGGCGGCCATCAGACTTCTCGTGAGGAACAACATGATCAAGAAGATCAACACGAAGGCGGCGATCGCCACGATAAGCAGATCGGACGCGGCGTATTCCTTGATGTCCTTGTTGGTTGATCCCGAGCCGCCGATATAAACCCTCGCGCCGGCCAGCGAGGTCTCTTTCAGCGCCGCGGTTATAGCGGTGGGGAATTGTTCGACATGCTGCACGCCGTCCGGGCCATTGGCGTCCCCTTCGTGGGTGACGATGAACCGAGCGGCCTGGCCGTCCGGCGACATCAGGAGTTGCATACCAGTCTTGACGTCGTCGTTGTCGAAACCTTCTCGGGGGATGTAGAAGAAGTCATCGCTGCGGGACTGGTCGAAGTCGAGCCCCACATTGACCTGGTCGAAGAATGTCTGGTCGGTCTGTAAGGACTGCAGTTCCGCCTGTCCGTAGCTGCTGACCAAAAGAGCCGTCAATGCCTCGGTGTCGTCGGCCGTGAGTTTCAGCTGCGTTATTATTTGCGGCAAGATCCTGTCTATGGCCTCGAGGGAAGTCTTGGCGTCGTTGATATCGGCTGCCAAGTGGTCGATATTGTCGAGCGCATCGAATAGCGATCTGAATGCCCAGCACATGGGAACATCGAAACAGTGGCGCTCCCAATAGAAATAAGATTTGATCGGCCGGAAGAAATCGTCAAAATTTGAGATTTCCGAATTCATCTCATCGGTGACCCTTTGCAGATCCTCGATGGTGACAACCGTCTTGTGCAGCTCATCCGACATGTTTTGGAAGAAGACGATCTCTTTCCGCAAGACCGCGACGGTGTCCGCATTGATCGCCGCCTGCTGGCTGGTATTGGCGTTTTGCTGTCTGTTGAACGGGAGCTGTTGACCGCTACCGCTGCCCTGCGTGGTGAACAAGTAGGGGAGGGTGGCATGTTCCAAAGCTCGGCCCATGGGCCTGGTGATGCTTTGCACCATCGCGACGCCGGGAAGGCGCTCGAGGGCCTTGGCCGCCCGGTCCAGCGAGATGAAGTCGGCCGAGTTTCGCATGTCGTGATCCGACTCGATCATCAGCATCTCGGAGAACAGCTTGCTCTTCGGGAAGTGCCGATCCGCCGCCGCGAAACCCTGATTGGCGGAGCCACTGCGCGGTTGGTACTGACGGTCGTCGTAGTTCTGCCGGTACGTCGGCACGAAGATCGCCCCGAACACGACGGCGGCGGCACTGGCCGCGAGGATCGGCACCGGCCACCGCACCACGCTCGTCCCGATCCGCCGATACAGATGCGCCTTAGCCTTCCCTCTCGGGTCGAAAAGCCCGAACAGGCTGCCCACGGTCAAGAAGGCCGGGCCGAGCGTCAGCGCTGCCGTGATCGTTAACAGCATGGCGATGGCGACGGCCGGCCCCATGGTGTGGAAGTAGTTGAGTCGCGCGAAAGTCAAGCAGTAACACGCCCCCGCGATCGTCAGCCCCGAGCCAAGGACGACCGGCGTGACACTCTTATATGCGGTGTAAAACGCCTGCTCCCTGCCCTCGCCCTCGTGTCGCGCCTCGTGATAGCGGCCCATCAGGAAGATGCCGTAGTCCGTCCCCGCTCCCAGGGTCAGCGCGACGACGATGTTCACCGCGAATGACGAGAGCTCGATGTACCCGAGATGCCCGAGGGTCGCGATAACCCCCTTTGCGACCAGCAACTCGAACAGGACTCCGGCCAAGGGCACAAACAGGGTGACGATGGAGCGGTACACGAGCAGCAACATCCCGGTGATGAGGAAGATCGTCACGATCGTGATGTTGTTCAAGCTATTGTTCGCAATAGCCACCGTGTCCTTGGCGAGTGGGGCAGCGCCGCTGACGTAGACCTTGAGCCCGGGCGGCGGCGTGTCCTTCGCGACGGTATCCCGAACGGCACTAACGGACTCATTCGCTTGCATTTGGCCGATATCGCCCGCGAGACGCAACAGCACGTACGCGCACTTACCGTCCAGGCTTTGCGCGCCCGCCGCGGTGATCGGCTTCCCCCACAGATCCATGACGTACTGCACATGCTTGGGGTCTTGCTTGAACCGGCGCACCAATTCGTCGTAGTACTGATGGTCCACGTCGCCCAGAGGGCGGTTGGCTTCCAGCACGACCATGGCCAAGCTGGTCGAATTGGACTCGTGGAACTTCGAACCGATGGCCAGCAACGCCCGCTGCGACGGCGCGTAGTGCGGGACCACCGGCCCCGCGAGCTCTTCCGCGACCCTCTCTACCTGCGGCATGAAGGTGTTCGTCGACACTGCGAGAAGTGCCCAAAAGGCGATGATCGGTATCGCGAAGACGCGGACCATTCTCGGGACAAAGGGTCGTTTGACCCGATGCTCGGCCCCACGCTCGCTCATGCGGATTTCACCAGACAGAAGACGTGCGCATCCTGATGGCTATCGGACTGTTCGGCGCGGACAACGCCATTCACCCGCAACCGGCAGCCGACTTGACCACCATGAACCTGCGCCGAGATGCTGCCGGACACCACGGTGAGCGTGGTTGACTCCGTGTGCGACCACGGCAGGGTCGTGAGATCAACCTGATGCGGATGCCCGTCGATGTCCACCCAGACGAGCATCCCCCCGTCCCCGGCGGAGCCGAACAACTCATACGTGAGCCGTTTGATACTGAACTCCGGCGGCGCTGCCGGCTCATTGACCGTGATGACGGGCGGGGGATTGGAGAATTCGTGCACCTTCCACATGGCCACCGCGCCCACGCCGACCATAACGACGGCAACCAACGGCATCCAGACTCGCGCCAGGACAGTCCTGCCGACCGAACGAGGGCTCACTCGATCACCTTTCGAAACCCGGTCCCGGACCTCGTACCAGGCTCGGTCATATATCAACTACGTTGACATACGAACGTACGTACGTTTGGGGACGTTATCACCTGCTGGTGGTGCCGGCAGCATGGACGACCTCGGTCTGCAACCCACCCGGGAATCACCCGAGAATCAATGTTTTTGCTAGCGATGCTTGCTCAAAACATTTTCCGCAGACGCCTTTTCAACCTTGCGCTGCGGAGAATCTGAGTCGTGAAGTTGGTGGCGGCCAACATGGGAAAGACGCCGAGAAATGTCCGCTCGGAGGGCGTCGCCCCATGCAAGTGGTAAAGGCTGCCAAACACGTAAAAGCAGCCAACCATGAATAGAGCGCCAGGGATGCTGAACGTCATCAAGGAGCTACGGATCGCGGTGATTTGCTTCGCATAATCCAACTCATCCTTCGACATGGGTTCGTGTTTGCGCACCTTTTTCAAAACCGCTTTGGCGCTGCCTATCTCATCGCTTATCGGAGTAGGCGGTCGGTCCCCCAGCCTTTTCACGTATACAGCGGCGAAGGCAGCGAACACCAACGCCAGCGCAAGGGCAAGTACGGTCAGACAACCAAATAAAGCCGTATTCACTGTTCCGGTCCTTCGCTAAGCTGCCGAACCATCGAAGACTCCTCAAAACGCTACCTCACACACTTGGTTCTGTTGACCTCAGTGACGGATCTGAGCACCGAGATTGCTGTGGTGGCTGTGATTCGCGTGCCCGCCACGACCACGGCGGCAATCTCGCGGTGCGACTCATGGGTGCGCGCGAGAAGCCGCTCATGCCGCTAAGTTTTGAAGGGATCGGACTTCACCCTGCCGGGGGAGAACATGGGGCGATTTGACGGCGACCACCGACAGGAACTAGAGGCGTATCAGGCGCTGTGGAACCTCTGGCGCTCCTCCCAAGGGACGGTGACTAACGGCAGCAACTGGGAGTCGGCTTGCGAGATGTTGCAGACCTACTACACCGTTGCTCAAGCCCGCCAGGACGCCGAAGTTTGCGCCATGAGGATTCGATACCTGGAGATCTCGGAGCCGTTACCCCGGCTCGCGGACTTCGTGCACGCGCCACCGGCTGACCGACTACCTGATGCCCCGCGGCTGCTGGCGCGGGCTTGCAACGACTATAGGCTGGCGCGCCAGCGGCACCCCCAACGTGAACTTCAGCGCCAGAAAGAACTCGAAACAACTAAGGTGCTCTACCAAGCGCTGAAGGCCGCTGAGGCGAGAGCTAGGGCCGCCGAGACGGCTCGCCGGCGCAAATGGCAGCTGAGCAGATGGCCCAAAGGCGTTGTCCTGGAAAGTGAAATCTACAACCTCGACAGCGTGGCGGCCCAGGTGGACCTGCAGAACGCGAAAATCGAATCCCAAGTACGTGCGCTGACCAATCTGCTCCGGGACGGACTGCGCAGCCCGATGGACGTGTCGGAGTCCGAACTAACCGCGAGGTATCGCGCCGGCGAGCCGGCCGGAATTGCGGCCCATGTCGAGTCGGTTCTGACGGCAATGCCGTTGCCGCGCTGCGTCAATCCCAAGGCTGCGGTTGAGTATTCGCCGGAGTCGCGCCAACTGTTGGTCGAGTATGAACTTCCCGGTGTTGATGTCGTGCCGAAGGCCAAGTCATACCGTTACGTCAAGAGCCGCGACGCGGTTGTCGAGCAGACGCGACCGAAACCGGAAGTAAAAGCATTGTACGCCAGCACTATTGCGCAACTCACGTTGGTATCTCTGGCTGCCATCCGGGAACTCGACAGCGATCGCCACATCGACGTCGTGGTGTTCAACGGTGTTGTCGATGCGCTGGATCCGCACAACTCTCAACGGATCCGGCCATGTTTGATCGCCGTCCGCGTCGCCAGAGACATCTTCGCCGAAATCGACCTGGAGGACGTCGATCCGGCTGTCTGCCTTGAACATCTGTCGGCTACCGTATCGCGGAATCCGACGGACTTCGTCTCCGTGCGGCCCTTGCCGGACTGAGGTTGCCGTCCGGTTTTTGGGCCACTCCCGCATACTCGCCCATGAAGCCGTTGCGCAACCACCACAAGGGGCCCGTGTGCTCGAAGATCCCATCGTCGAGAACGCGATTGCGCAACGAGCTCCTGACCGGGAATGGATTCATCCCCGTCTTGTACTTGACGCCGACCATGGCGGGGACGGAAGGTCGGCCCCGCCTGGGCACCAGCTCGAAACCGGCACCCCGGAGCATTGTGTTCAGCTCGGTGGGGCGAGGGAATCGCCGAAAGTCGTGGTTTGGCTTGTCCAGTCCCCATACGAACAGCGGCCCAATGGTGACGAAAGAAAGCCATGTACACAGGTTGCGGTCTGGTGTGACATAGAACATGCGGCCGCCCGGCCTCAGCGCGCGAAATACGCTGTCCAGCAGATGGCGGTGCTCGGTGCAGTGGTCGAGGACTCCGTGCAGGTAGATAAGGTCAAATCGACCGGCAGCCAACATGTCCGCATTTCGTGCGTCGCCGACGATGAAGTCGACAGCGGGCTTGTCGGCAAAGCGCTCGCGGGCCGCCCCGATCGCCTTGTAGTCGACGTCGATGCCGACGATGTCCCATTCGCCCAACTCCGGATATCGTTCGAGCAATCCCGCGATCGCTCCGCCGCTGCCGCAGCCGACCACTGCCATCTGCGGTCGCCGATTTGTTATGGGGGGAAGGTAGTCGTATAGGAAAGCCCATGCAGCGTAGTCGATTTCGCTGACTAGGTCTGCTGTGAAGCGCCACTGTCCGCTGACGTCGGCGTTGGAGAAGTAACGCACCCCACGCTCGATCGTGCCGTTGCTGATCCGCGTCAGCACGCGATCGATCGTCGAATAGCGGTACCCCGGCTCGCCCGATGCGTCGTTAGCGCGTTCACGCTCGAGGAATTCAAAGTAGGTCTGCTCTTCGGGCTTGAGCGGCGCTTCCCACGATTGGGCCCTGCCGAGCACACGTTCGGAAATCCACGAGTCGATCACGCGGCTGTAGACGATCTTGTCGAACAACATGAGCTGATGGCCGCCGCCGGGCAGCACAAAAAAGTCCTTGGCCCCCCCGACCCGTTCAAAGCATGCCCGGCAGTGCTCGACCCCGACGATTTCGTCGTTCTCGCCACACGTGATCAGGACAGGTTTCGTATTTGCCGCCGCGGGCTCCGGCGGCACATAGTTGAACACCGAGTGGTAGCTCTTGAACCCATAGGACCAGACGTAAAGCGGGTCTTCCTTTTTCATGTCCAGCAGCCCAGGGTCCTCTTGGTAGGCGGCCTTGAAGTCGACGAACCGTCGCAGCGGGATTCGCAGGCGATCACCTACCTTGTCGGCCAGATACCTCGCCGGGCGCGACTGGAACAACCGGATCGCCGGGCTCATGGGCACCTCGTGGTTCAACAAGATGTTCATGCACACACCGGCAACCACGGCCGGGCACGCGTCGAGCGCGTGAAACGCGACTTCGCCGCCCTGGCTCGCGCCGTGCACGACGACCGGCAGGGAAGTGCGTCGTGCGGCGTAATCGGTAACTGCCCTGGTGTCTTCGAGAAAGGCCTCGAAGCTGAACACGCCCGCTTTACCTTCAGTGCGGCCATGTCCGGTGAGGTCGAACGAATAGACGGCCGCCCGAAAGTGATGGCGCATGTGCTCGGCGAACGCGTGGTAACTTTCGCTGTTCCCAGCGGTGCCATGGACCAGCACCAAGACATAGTCGGCGTCGTCATTGTCGTAGCGGCGCACGAAGATACGCTTGGCGCCGGATCCGGTCACCGCGTCTTCGACCATCGGCGGCAGTGCCTGAATGCTGACGTTCGGGTTCATCAGCGGCGCCCCGCATCCAGTTCTTTGGTAAGACGGGAGACGAACATCTCAACGAAAGTGTCGAAGTCGCCACGGAAGCCGGGAAGGTCGGAAATGAAAGGGCGCTGCATCGACATGCCCAGCAGCATGATTTCGACGAGACGCACCAACTCGTCGATCAAGCCCTGCGGCGCTTCGTCACCGACGATGGTACGCAGTACCTCAGCGAACTGCCGACGCTGGGTATCGCGGTAGTCGACATACGCAGTCCACAAGAACTCGTTGTGATTAGCGGCTGCGGCGAACTCGACCATGAATGTGACCGCGTCGAGGTTGTCGATGAACAGCGTGTACAGCAGACCGGCCGCCTCGGTCAGGCCATCGTGCACGGACAATCCGTGCGGCAGTTGGGCCGACGCCGTGGCGAACGCCGTCTTAGCCATGTCATCGACCGCCGCCTGAAAGAGTTTTTCTTTGGTCTCGAAGTGATAGTGCAGCAGCGTCTGCGAAACCCCGGCGTCTGCTGAGATCAGCTTCATCGAAGACTTTTCGTACCCGTACGCGCGGAAGCACTTCATAGTTGCCTGCAGGATTCGCTGCCGAGCGTCGCCGGCACCGACCGTGGTACCCCCGTGGTCCTGCGCTTTCGCAGCGGTTGCGGTCAACACCGACTCCTCTCCCGACTTTCTTCCCCCGGAATTGCTCTCTCAAGATACTGTCTGATCGATCAGTCAGGCAAGAGGAGCGGTTGGGAGTGCGGGCAGGAGATCAACCGTGGTGCCGCGGTTCGAGGAGGCGCTCGGCGGTGCCGCCCAGGAAGTCGGCCATGGGCCCCTCGTCCAGGGGCAGCGCACGGGCGGCCGCCAGCGCCTTTTCCATGGGGAGGAATGGATGGTCCGAGGCGAACAGAACCCTGCCCCTGCCGCGGCGGGAGCCCATGAACTTGATCAGCGATGGATGCATGTAGGTGGCCAGATAGGCCGAGTTCGAAAGGTACAGGTTGGGCCATTTGAGCATGTACTCGATGAGCAGCTCCTCGAAGGGGTGGCCCATGTGGGCGCCGACCACGACCAGATCGGGGAAGTCGATCAGCACGTCCTCGAGCAGCACCGGGTCCTGGCAGCGGGACCGGACCCGCGGTCCGGGGATGCCGACATTGATCGAGACGGGAAGGCCCAGTTCCTCACAAGTCGCGTAGACGGGGTAGTAGAGGGCGTGGTTGAGGGGGTACTGGTCGACGAGGGGCGACACCCGGACGAGATCCACGGTGCCCTCGGCGGCCCGCCGACGGACGTCCATGCTCTGCTGCCGGGGCCGGCTCGGACGATCGACCGATGCGGCCCGGTACAGCCGCTGGCGGTGCTCGGCCGCAAAGGCCAGGGTGTCGTCGTCCACCTTGGACAGCGAGGTGCTCAGGACCCCGCGGTCCACGCCGACCCGGTCCATCTCCGCGATCAGGTCGAGCGGGGACATCCCCTCCTTGACGTCGACGCCAAAGAAGCCCTCGACCGATCCGAAACCCGACTTGCCCAAGAACGCGGCCGCGGCTTCCTTGGAGAGGGCATTCACCCAGAAATCGATGACCACCGTTCCTCCTCTATTCGGCGCGGAACGTTTAACCAGCTTTACATATCAAGGCCCGCGCGTAACCTCACCCTCATGCCGATTGCGATCACGCCCGAGCACCGGGACCTGGCCGATTCGGTGCGGTCACTGGTGGCGCGGGTAGCGCCGTCCGAGGTGCTGCACCAGGCGCTGGCGACGCCGATCGCCACGCCGCCACCCTATTGGCGGGCCGCCGCGGATCAGGGCCTGCTGGGTGTACACCTGGCGGACTCCGTTGGTGGACAAGGGTTCGGCATCCTGGAGCTGGCCGTGGTCTTGGCGGAATTCGGCTTCGGCGCGGTGCCTGGGCCGTTGGTCCCGTCGGCGATCGCCGGCGCTTTGATTACGGCCCACGATCGCGACTCGACACTGCTTGCCGGCCTGGCGTCGGGTGCAGCGATCGCCACATATGCGCTGGAGTCATCGATGACGGCGGCCCGGCAGGGAGATGTTCTGGTGGTCCGGGGCCAAGCGCGCTCGGTGCTTGCGGCCGCACAGGCGGCGCTGCTCGTGTTGCCGGTGTCGCCCCCGGGTGGCGGCAACGGCACCGAGTGGGTGGTGCTGGACGCCGAACAGGTCGATGTCGAGCAGGTCGCGAGCGTGGATCCGCTGCGGCCGGTCGCCCATGTCCGAACAGAGGGCGCCGAGGTCGGCGAGGACCGCGTGCTGAGCAACCTGGGCGTCAGCGCCGCGCAGGCTATCGCGTCCACGTTGCTGTCGGCCGAGGCCGTCGGCGTCGCACGCTGGGCCACCGAAGCCGCGGCGGCCTACGCCAAGATCCGTGAACAGTTCGGCCGGCCCATCGGGCAGTTCCAGGCGATCAAGCACAAGTGCGCCGAGATGCTCGCCCGCACCGAGCGGGCCACCGCCGCGGTGTGGGATGCCGCCCGCGCCATCGACGAAGGGATCGAAAAGCGGGAATCCGCCTGGGAATTCGCCGCCGCCGTGGCGGCGACGCTGGCCCCGGCCGCCGCCCAGAGTTGCACCCAGGATTGCATCCAGGTACACGGCGGTATTGGCTTCACCTGGGAGCACGACACCAACATCTATTACCGTCGGGCGCTCGGGCTGGCCGCCGCGTTCGGCCGTGCCGCCGACTATCCGCAGCGCGTCGTCGACACCGCCACCACCACCGGCGTGCGCAAGCTGAATATCGACCTCGACCCGGAGGCCGAGCAGCTGCGCGAGGAGATCCGCGCCGAAGTCGCTGCCCTCAAGGAGATTCCGTCCGATGAGCGCACAACAGCGATCGTCGAGGGCGGCTGGGTGATGCCGTATCTGGCCAAGCCGTGGGGACGTTCGGCCACCCCGGTCGAGCAGATCATCATCGCGCAGGAATTCAGCGGCGGCCGGGTGCGACGCCCAATGCTGGGCGTCGCCGGTTTCCTCGTCCCATCCATCGTCGCGTTCGGCGATGAAGACCAGAAGCAGCGCTTTCTCCCGCCGACACTGCGCGCTGAAATGGCCTGGTGCCAGCTGTTTTCCGAGCCCGGTGCGGGTTCGGACCTGGCCGGCCTGTCGACCAAGGCGGTCAGGGTCGACGGTGGCTGGCGAATCAGCGGCCAGAAGATCTGGACCACCCTGGCGCAGTACGCCCAGTGGGGTGCTCTGTTGGCGAGAACGGACCCGAGCGCTCCAAAACATAACGGCATCACCTACTTCCTGCTGGACATGGCCAGCGAAGGTGTCACGGTGCGGCCGCTGCGCGAGCTCACCGGTAACGAATTCTTCAACGAGGTTTTCATCGACGACGTGTTCGTGCCGGACGACCTGGTACTCGGCGAGGTCAACCGCGGCTGGGAGGTCAGCCGCAACACGTTGACCGCCGAGCGGGTGACCATCGGCAGCGCCGAGAACCCGAGTCTCGCCAGCTTGGATCGTCTGGTCGAGCTAATGCGCGACGGCCAGTTCGACCAGATTGCGCAAAACCGCGCCGGCCAACTGATTGCCGAGGGGCACGCGGGCAAGGTCCTCAACCTGCGCTCGACGCTGCTGACGCTCGCCGGTGGCGACGCGCTGCCGTCGGCCGCAATATCCAAGCTGCTCTCGATGCGCACCGCCCAGGGCTACGCCGAGTTCGGGTTGGCGTCGTTCGGCGTCGACGGCGCGATCGGCGATACCGAGGAGTTGCAGGGTCAGTGGGCTCACTATCTGCTGGCCAGTCGCGCCTCCACCATCTACGGCGGTACCTCCGAGGTGCAGCTGAACATCATCGCCGAGCGGTTGATGGGGCTGCCCCGCGACCCGTGACCCGCGCGAGGGCAGTGCTCCGCGACGGCGCGATCCGACGCGAACGTTTGCTTCTGTGCTAGTCGGGTTATTCGACACAAGTACGAGAGGAGCACGAAATGCCGATTTGGGAATGGATTTTGATCGCGGCCTCCGTAGCCATTGTGGTCGCGGTGGTCATCGTCGCAGCAATGTTCGTGAGCAGTCGCAGGAGATCAGAGCGACTGAAGCAGCACTATGGTCGCGAGTACGAGCGCCTCGTATCCGAGGCCGGAGACCAAAAGGCGGCCGAGAAAGAACTCGTCGCCCGGGAACGCAGGCACAACGAACTCGACATCGTTCCGTTGACGCCTTCGGCACTATCGGATTTCACCACCCGCTGGCACCGGGTGCAGACCGGGTTCGTCGACAATCCGGGAACTGCCGTCGGCGTCGCCGATCGGCTGGTGACCGAGGTGATGCGCGAACGGGGCTATCCCGTTGATGATTTCGATCAGCGGGCCTCTGAAATCTCGGTAGACCACCCGCAGGTCGTCGAGAACTACCGCGCCGCACACGACATTCATCTGTCGCAGCAGCACGGCGACGCCGGTACGGAGCAGCAGCGTGAGGCGTTCGTGCACTACCGGGCGCTGTTCGAGAAGTTGCTCGAGACCACAACAGACAACGACGCGTCAAAGGAGGCACGCGCATGACTACGCACGATCAACAAACGCAGGTGAACGGTTCATACGATGAGCCCCGGGCAGCGGATGCAGAACCCGCGCCGGTGAGCGAGCAAACGGCACCCACCGAGACGGTCGAGACGACCGAGCCGCCGACCGCTCCGGCACCCAGCGCTGCGGCTCCGGCCGCACCGGCGGAGCGGCCGAGCGTGGAACGCGAATCACCAACGCAGACCTTGCTGTTCGCCGACGACGACCTCGGGGACTTGCGTGCGCGGTGGGCCGGCGTGCAGGCGGGCTTCGTCGATGATCCCAAGGACTGCGTCCAGAAGGCCGATGATCTGGTCTCCGATCTGGTCGAAAAGCTCACAACCGGTTTCGCCCTCGCGCTCGCGCGCCTGGAACAACAGTGGGCCCGCGGCGAGCAGGTGTCCACCGAAGACCTCCGCCTGGCGCTTATGCACTACCGCGAATTCTTCGAGCGGCTGCTCGCGGCTTAAAGCCGCGACGGTTCATATGGTCACGGTCAGCGGCCAGACGCTCCAGATGTCGTCGCAGTACTCGGCGATGGCGCGATCCGACGAAAACTTGCCGCTGCGTGCGGTATTCAGGATGGACATCCTCGTCCACGTGTCCCGTTCCCGCCATGCGGCGCTCACCTGCTCTTGGCGATTCACGTAGGACGCGTAATCGGCGCATACCAGGAACGGATCGTCGTAGCGCAGATTGTCCACCAGCGGGCGGAACACCTCGGTATCGCCGTGCGAGAAGGCCCCGCCGGCAATCAGACCCAGCACCGCACGCAGCTCGTCGTTGCCGTCGATGTACTCGGCCGGACGGTACCCCTTTGCCTTAAGCTCCTCGACCGCTTGGACGGTCAGACCGAACAGGAAGAAGTTTTCCGGCCCGACCTCTTCGCGCATCTCGACGTTCGCCCCGTCAAGCGTGCCGATGGTCAGGGCGCCGTTGATCATGAACTTCATGTTCCCGGTGCCCGACGCTTCCTTGCCCGCGGTGGAAATCTGCTCGGACAAATCGGCGGCCGGGTAGATCACGTGCGCATTCTGCACATTGAAGTTCGGTACGAAGGCCACCTTCAGGAATCGGTTGACATCGGGGTCCGCGTTGATCGTCTCCCCAACGGCGTTGATCAGCTTGATGATTCGCTTGGCCATGAAGTAGCCCGGCGCGGCCTTACCGCCGAAGATGAAGGCCCGCTGCGGAATCGACAGCCCGGGGTTCTGCTTGAGCCGGTGGTAAAGCGCGACGATGTGCAGCACGTTGAGATGCTGACGCTTGTACTCGTGGATGCGCTTGACCTGGACGTCGAACATCCAGTCCGGGTTCAGCTCGACACCGGCCACCGAGTGGATGTACTTAGCCAGGCGCGCCTTGTTGCCGCGTTTGATGTCGCGCCATTCCTGACGGAAGGAGGGTTCGTCGACGAACTGCTCCAGCCCGCGCAGCCGGGCCAGATCGTTCAGCCAGCCGTAACCGATCTTGCGGTCCAGCAGCTCCCGCAGCCCGGGGTTGGCCAATGCAAGGAAGCGGCGTGGCGTCACGCCGTTGGTCTTGTTACTGAACCGGTCCGGCCACATCTCGTAGAAGTCTTTGAGCACACTGGCTTTCAGTAGTTCCGAGTGCAGTGCGGCGACACCGTTGATGGCGTGGCTGCCCACCGTGGCGAGGTGCGCCATCCGGACGTTCTTGCCGCGGTCCTCGCCGATCAGCGACATCCGGCGGACTCGGTCCTCGTCGCCGGGGAACCGGGCGCGCACCTCGTCGAGGAACCGCCGGTTGATCTCGTAGATGATCTCGAGGTGCCGCGGCAGCGACTCGGCGAACATCTCCAGCGGCCAGGTCTCCAGCGCCTCGGGCAGCAGGGTGTGGTTGGTGTAGCCGAACGTCGCGACCGTGATGTCCCAGGCCTCGTCCCACCCCAGGTCCCGCTCGTCGACCAGCAACCGCATCAGCTCCGCGACCCCGATCGACGGATGGGTGTCGTTGAGCTGCAAGGCGAATCGCTGAGGCAGCTCCCTGACGCCGGCGTCGGCGAGGTCGTCCATGATGTGCAGCACGTCCTGCAGCGAGCAGGACACGAAGAAGTACTGCTGGAGGAGGCGCAGCCGCTTGCCCGCCTCCGGCTCGTCATTGGGGTACAGCACCTTGGTGACCGTCTCGGACGTGACCTCGTCCTCCACCGCCTTGTAGTAGTCGCCGGTGTTGAAGGCTTCCAACGCGAACGACTTGACGGCCCGCGCGCTCCACAGCGTGAGCACGTTGCAGGTGTTGACGCCATAACCCTGGATGGGCGTGTCGTAGGCGACGCCTTTCAGCATCTGTCCCGGCACCCACCGGACGCGCTCGTGGCCGGAGTCGTCGGTGTAGTGCTCGACGTAGCCGCCCCACTTGACCAGGTAGCTGACGTCGGGTTTGGCTATCTCCCATGGGTTTCCGCTATCCAGCCAGTTGTCGGTCTGCTCGACCTGCCAGCCGTCGTGGATCTCTTGGTCGAAGATGCCGAATTCGTAGCGGATGCCGTAGCCGATCGCCGGACGCTCGAGGGTGGCCAGCGAGTCCAGGTAGCACGCGGCGAGCCGGCCCAGGCCGCCGTTGCCCAGTCCCGGTTCCTCCTCGCAAGCCAGGACCGTGTCGAGATTCTGGCCCATCGCCGTCAGCGCCTCCCGTGCCGCCCGCTCCATGCCGAGGTTCAGCAGGTTGTCACCCAGCTGCGGGCCCATCAGGAATTCGGCCGACAGGTAACAGATCACCTTTCGGCCGAGGTCTAGTGCGGTCTGCGTGGACACCACCCAACGGTCCTGCATGCGGTCGCGCACGGCCAGCGCCAGCGCCCGGTAGTAGTGCTCGGGCCGCCGGGTCGCGGCCGGCCGGCCAATCGAGTAGCGCAGGTGATCGTTGATCGCTCGCTGTAGCGCGGGCGCCTGTATTCCGGTGCGGGTGGGCTCGACAAGGTCGGACCGCGCGGCCACGGTGGCGGACATTCCAGGTGTCTGTTCGACGTCGGTCATCGTGGGTCCTAATCCCTAGAGATGCTGGCAGTATCGCACCCGCCATGTTTGGGTGCCGTGGGGCGCCGCAGGTCGTCAGTCTGGCAGCGGTGTTTGCACGCCGGGCGCGCAATTGACGTCCGCAGCGTGAACGCAAGCCCACGTACTTATGACGCGCCCGTTGTCCTTTTGGGCTGGCGTCATTCGTCCTATTAGTGAGTTTCCGGATATCGCCGGGATCATGATTGAGCAGGAGGATTGCCATGCCGCAGTACGCCGCACTCACCTACACCCGGGACGTCGACTGGTCGGCGCCCGAGCAGGCCGGGGACATGGCCGAGTACATGAAGTTCGGTGAGGACCACGGCGCACGCATCCGGGGCGGTTCCGCGCTGTACCCGACGAGTACGGCGACGACCGTTCGTGTGAAGGGCGCGCGCGGCGGGGACGTCGTCACCAGCGACGGCCCCTACGCGGAGACGAAGGAGGCGTTGACTGGTTTCTACCTCATCGAGGCCGCCGATCTGGACGATGCCCTGCGCATCGCCGCCGAAATCCCGGCCGCGTGGGATGGTGCGGTGGAGGTTCGTCCAGTCATCGAGTTCGGCTGATCGACGCCCCCACATCGAACGGCGGAGGCTCGGTTGACCAACCCCGATCGGGCACTCGCCGCGACAGTCCGGACCGAGGGGGCGCGCATTTTGGCCACCCTCGCCCGGACTGTCGGGTCCCTGCAGGTCGCGGAGGACGCGGTGCAGGAAGCGGCGCTGCGCGCGCTACAGGACTGGCCGCGCAACGGCGTCCCCGACCAGCCGCGGGCCTGGTTGACCGTGACCGCGCGCCGGGTCGCTATCGACCTGCTGCGCCGGGAGGGAATGAGAGCGCAGAAGGAGCGTGCCAGCGTGGAACTTGCGGCGCCCGACCTCCCGCCCGACAGCGTGGTGGCAGACGATCAGCTGCGATTGATCTTTACCTGCTGCCACCCCGCCCTCGCGCTGGAGGCTCAGGTGACCCTCGCGCTGCGCACGCTGTGTGGCCTGTCGCCGGCGCAGATCGCGGCGGTCCTGCTGACAACCGAGGCGGCTGTTGCCAAGCGACTGACACGAACCCGGACCAAGATCGCCCGCGCCGCCATCCCATACCGCGTGCCGGCGGACGAAGACCTGCCGGCGCGCCTGACGGCGGTTTGTGCGGTGCTGCATGCGTCCTACACCATCGCGCACAGCGCGGCGGGTGGTGATCAATTGACCGACGTCGATGGTGCCCGCGAGGCGCTGCGCCTGGCGCAACTTGTGCACGATTTGATGCCCGAGGAACCATCACCGATGGCGGTCCTGGCGCTGATGTTGCTCACCGAATGCCGTCGCGGGGCACGGTTGGACGACGCCGGCGACCCGGTGCCGCTCGCCGACCAGGACCGCTCGTTGTGGGATGCCAGCGCGATCGCGGAGGCTCTTGGGCTGCTCGACGAGTCGCTGCGCCGCACCGGCGCGGTTGCCGATCCCTACCAGCTGCAGGCGGCGATCGCCGCCGAGCACGCCCGGGCCGCGTCTTACCAGGCCACCAACTGGCCCGAGATCGTTCGCCTCTACGACTTGTTGATGTCGGTGCAGCCGAGCGCCCCGGCGGCGCTCGCCCGCACGGTCGCCGTCGCTGAATCCGACGGCGCGGCAGCGGGCCTTCGCGCGCTGGACCTACTCGCGCCCGATCAGCGCTGGCACGCGGTCCGCGGCGAGCTGCTGGCCCGTGAAGGCAGATACGCCGAGGCGATTGCCGCGACCCGAGCGTCACTCACCGATTCGGTCGCCGCCCCGGAGCGGCGACATCGTCAACGACGCATCGCCCAATGGTCGGCGCGGCAAGGTTAGGAGTGGGATGGCAACGGTGGACGTGACGAGCGACATTGTTATCGCTCGGCCGCGGGGCGATGTCGCCGCGTATTGCTCAGATCCAGACAACGCCACGGCTTGGTACGTCAACATCAAGTCGGTGCACTGGAAAACACCCAGGCCCGCAGCCGTGGGATCGCGATTTGCGTTCACTGCCCGGTTCCTCGGACGCGCCCTGAGCTACACCTATGAAGTGGCAGATCTGCGGCCTGAGACGCGATTTGTGATGCGCACGGCGCAAGGTCCGTTCCCGATGGAGACGACCTACCTCTGGGAGGACGCTCCGAACGGCATGACGAAAATGACGCTGTGCAACCGCGGTGAGCCCGCAGGCTTTTGGGGAATCGCCGCGCCTGTCCTGGCGATGGCGATGAAGCGTGCCAACGCCAAAGACCTTGCCCGGCTCAAGTCGATCCTCGAAGCTAGCCGCTAGACGGGGTTCGGATCCGCGCGTCGGGGACCGCGGTGGCGCTGTGGCACGCATCCGCTGCACAATCGCAGCCGGCATACTCGTCGCGCAGGCAGTGGAGGTCAGCCGTGGACCTTGGCACGAGCGAGGGATCCGTCCAGTCGCGCCAGCTGCCGCTGGCCTCGGCAGGCGCGCGCTGGCTGATCGCCGCGGCGGTCCTTGGCTCGGGGATCGCGTTGTTGGACGCCACCGTGGTCAACGTCGCGCTGCCGGCGATCGGGCGGGAGCTGGGCGCGGGCCTGGCCGGTCAACAGTGGGTCATCGACGGCTACCTGCTGACGCAAAGCGCGTTGCTGCTCTCCGGGGGCGCCGCGGGCGACCGTTACGGCCACCGCCGCGTCTTTGTGGCCGGGCTGGTCGTTTTCACCGCGGCTTCTCTCGCGTGTGGCCTTGCGCCGACGATTGGCTGGCTGATTGGCGCCAGGCTGGTGCAGGGTGTCGGTGCGGCGGCGTTGGTGCCCGGCAGCCTCGCCTTGATCGACGCCGGCATCGTCGAGGCAGACCGGGGCCGTGCGGTGGGGATGTGGGCGGGCATGTCCGGCGTGACGACGGCGCTGGGTCCGTTCATCGGCGGCTGGCTTGTCGAAGATGCGTCGTGGCGCTGGGTGTTCTTTTTGAATGTTCCGCTCGCCGTGGCGGTTGCCTGGATCGCGGCCCGGCGCCTCACCGAATCCCGCGATCTGACCGCCCTGGGCAGCCCCGACATCCTGGGGACCGGCGCCGTCACGGTGGGCCTGGCCGGGGCGATCTATGCGCTGATCGAGGCTCCTTCTCGCGGTTGGACACCCGCCACGTTGACCGCCGCGGTCGTCGGCGCGGCGGCGCTGGTTGCGTTCCCGGTGATCGAACATCGGGTGCGGTCACCGGTGTTGCCGCTCAACCTCTTTCGCTCCCGGCAATTCACCGGCGCCAACGTCACCACGTTGGCCGTGTACACCGCGGTCGGCGGCGCACTGTTTTTGCTGGTCTTGCAGCTGCAACAAAGCCTGGGGTACTCCGCGCTGGTGGCCGGCCTGGCGACGCTGCCGATGACGGTCATCATGCTGGTCGGCTCCCCGTGGGCGGGCGCGCTCGCGCAGCGAACCGGCCCGCGGATGCCGATGACGGCCGGCCCGTTGATCGCCGCGGCAGGTGTGGCATTGATGGCGCGCATCGTGCCCGGTGCAACGTATCTGGGTGCGGTGCTGCCCGCCGTGGTCGCGTTCGGCGTCGGCCTGGCGATCACCGTGGCGCCGCTGACCGCGGCCGTCCTTTCCGCCGTCCCCGACGCCTATGCCGGCACCGCCTCCGGTGTCAACAACGCCATCTCGCGCGTCGCCGGGCTAATAGCCGTCGCCGTATTGCCGGCCGCGGCCGGCATCGACGCCGGCCCCGGGCAGCCACTCGGCCCGGGCTACGCACTGGCGATGCTGATCACCGCTGTCGTCTGCCTGCTCGGCGGGATCACCGCTTTCGCCACCATCCGCACCGGCGCCGACGTCGCACACCAGGTGCTGCCCGGCATCAACCACGCCTGCCAGGACCCGTGCACCCGACGCCCCGGAAGCGCCTCCCAAGCGGCCTAGCGGCAGTGCTGCCGCCCGCTCTCAGGTATCGCTGTCTACTCTCTGTAGTGATGATCGTGCCGATCGATCGACGTGATTTCCTCAAATGCGGCGGCCTGGCGGCGATGGCCGCCACGGGCGTCGGGCTGGCGGCTACGGGGTGTGCACACTCGGCGCCGTCGTCCCCGCCCAACGGCAAGGCCGATTACACGCTGCGGATCGGTACCGGGACCGTCGAATTGGCGCCCGACCAAATCGTGTCGACCACCGTCTACAACGGTCAGTTCCCCGGCCCGTTGGTGCGCCTGCAAGAGGGACAGCGCACGTGGGTGGACATCTATAACGACACCGACGCTCCCGAGCAGCTGCACTGGCACGGCCAGCACGTGGGCGTCGACGTCGACGGTTCCGCCGAGGAGGGCACGCCCTATATTCCCGCGCACGGTATGCGGCGCATCTCCTTCGTGCCCGGCCCGGCCGGCTTCCGCTTCTACCACACCCACGTGGTCCCGCGCGATGACCTGTCCCGTGGCCAGTACAGCGGCCTGGTCGGCCCGGTCTACATCGAACCCAAGCAGAACCCCGGCTCCTACGATGCCGAGATCTTCCTGACGCTCAAGGAATTTGAGCCCACCCTCACCCTGGGGGGAGACATGGCCAACGATTTCCTGGCCGGCGATCAGGATCCCGATCTGAAGGAGAAAGGCCAATCGGCCATGAACGCGTCGCTGGCCCGCGGTGATCCACACGGCTACGAGGTCGGCTACGGCGCGTTTGCGATCAACGGGCGCATGCTTGGTCACGGTGACCCGATCCGGGTGCAGACCGGTCAGCGGGTGCTGCTGCATGTTCTCAACGGCAGCGCCACCGAGACCCGCAGCCTGGCGCTGCCCGGGCATACGTTCAACGTAATCGCGCTGGACGGCAATCCGGTGCCCAATCCCGCCTCGGTGCCGGTGTTGTGGCTCGGTGCGGGAGAACGAATCTCGGCCATTGTCAACATGGCCAACCCGGGGGTGTGGGTGTTGGGCGATCTTTCCGACGATGACCGCGGACACGGGATGGGCGTCGTCGTGGAATACGCCGGGCGCACTGGCGATCCGCAGTGGGTCGCGCCTGTCCCGTTCAAGTGGGAATATCGCCTGTTCGCGCCGCCGAACCCATCCGCAGTCGCGCCACCCGATCACACCATCGAAATGTTGATCGAGAAACGCAACGCCGCCGCCAACGGCTTTAACCTCTGGACGATCAACGGCACCCCGTTTGCCATGGACACCAACAAACCCGTGCTGCAACTGCAGCGCGACCAGCGCTATCGGGTGCGATTTCGCAACGCCACCGACGACCTGCACCCCATGCACCTGCACCGGCACACCTTCGAAATCACCCGCCTCGCCGGCACACCCACCGCCGGCGTGCGCAAGGACGTTGCGATCCTCGGCGGCTACCAAAGCATGGAGATCGATTTCGTCGCTGATCAGCCGGGGCTGTCGCTGTTGCATTGCCACCAGCAGATCCACATGGACTACGGCTTAATGCTGTTGCTCAACAGCGCCTGATCCGCACACTGTGCGTCACCAACGAAGGAGAATTTCGATGATCGAAGTACTGTCAGACATGCCGCAGGGAGTCACCGGCATCCGAGTGTCGGGCCGATTGGGCGGTGACGAGCTTCGCGAGTTCAAACCGGTGATGGAGAAGCTTTCGAAGAGCGGCGAGATCAGGATCGTGGAGGTCATCGCCTCGGATTACGAAGGTTTCGGGCCCGGCGGGTTGGTCGAGGACCTGAAGCTCGGGTTTGGGGCTCTCTTCCAGCATCATTCGGCCTTCAATCGAATCGCGGTCGTGTCCGACAAGGCATGGGTGGGCCATACACTGCATGCGCTGGCCTGGATGATCCCCGGGGAACTCGCCATCTTCGGACTCGACGAACTCGAGTCCGCCAAGGAATGGGCCGCCGGCTAAGCGGCAGCCTCCCAATTCAGCCGATGGGCGTCTGCGTTGAAACGTCCGTGCTCGCCGAACCACAAGCAGCACCATCATTCGCGAAACCTATTCTCGCCCTGTGACTTCTTCTGCCGAATTTCGATCGCCGATGCGGCTTGACGTCAGCGACGTGGTCGGGGAGCAAGCGTCGTTGGCGGCGACGTATTACCCGGCGCGCGGTCGCGCCGCGGGCGCGCTGCTCGTCTGTCTGCCGGGCGGCACCTACAGCCGCGAATACTGGGACCTCAACGTGGCCGGCCACGACGGGTACAGCTTCGCTGACTTCGCCGCCGAGAACGGCTATGCCGTCGTGACGATCGACCCGTTGGGCACCGGCGAAAGCTCCAAACCTGTGCGCGATTTCGATTTCACCGACATTGCCGCCGCGCTCGCGCGTGCGGTCTCCACGCTGCCGGCTCGCACCGGCGACCATCGACCTCCCGTGGCGATCGCACATTCGCTGGGCGGATACCTGGCGATTACGCAGCAAGCGATTTTTTCCAGCTACACCGCGCTGGCTGTCCTCGGGTGTACCAACCAACACGTCGCACCGCTGAACCTGGATCCCGCATTCATCGCCCGTTCCGCAACCCCGCAGGGCCGCGCCGCGCTTGCCCAGGAGATCCTGTCGGCGCTTCCGCAGCCCTATTTCGAGGGGCCCCGCGAGCACCTGCAGAGCTGGTTTCACCTCGCCGACGTCCCCGCCGAGGTCGTCGACGTGGGCACCGCGAAGTCGGTTGTACCGCGCGTATTCGGCACCGCGATGATTCCCGGTGTCGTCGCCGAACAAGCCGCTCAGATCGACGTTCCGGTGCTGATCGGCTATGGCGCCGTGGACGTCTCACCGGAGCCACGCGCCGAGGCCCGCCTCTATCGCAGCAGCCCGGACATCACCACGGTCATCCTGGCTGGAAGCGCACACTGCCACAACATGTCGTCGACCCGGCACCGGCTGTGGCGGCGACTGCTCGGCTGGGCGGCGACCGTTGCCGGCCACTCCCGCTCGCACCCGTCCGCCCAGCCCGATTAACAGGCTCGGCGCCGGTGGGAGGCCGGTCTAGAGAGGCCGCGGCCCTTAACGTTGTGTCATGACGAAGAACCTCAACCAGCGCCTTGAGCGCCTCGACCGCTATTCGCCGGCCGTACTGAGTTTGTTCCGGTTCGTCTATGGCCTGCTTTTTGCCGGGTCCGGCTCGATGATCCTCTTCGACTGGCCCGTCCCGTCCATGTTGCGCTCCGAAGTCGGAGTGTGGCCTGGCTGGTATGCCGGGGTGATCGAAGTCGTCGCAGGCTTGCTGATCGCGATCGGGTTGTTCACCCGCGCTGCCGCGTTCATCGCCTCGGGCGAGATGGCGGTCGCGTACTTCTGGATACACCAACCACGCGCACTATGGCCGATCGGCCCACCACCTGATGGCAATGGCGGGACCCTGGCGATACTCTTCTGCTTCGCCTTCTTCCTGCTGGTCTTCACCGGCGCGGGAAGCTACTCGATCGACGCTCGACGGGGCAGGCGCTGACCGCCGATTACTCGCCCCACCGGCTCAGCGGCGCCGCGCGTTCCAGGAGACTGATTCCGTCGGTACGGCGTTCACGCAACAGTTCGCCGGGGAACGTATACGGCGGTGCGGCCTCGGGGCTGCGTTCCGCCTGCGCGACGATCGCGTCCATCAGCGTGGTCACCATGGCCAGCCGCGGGTGACGGGCGTGGATGGAAGCGCCGGTCTGGTCATCGATGATCTCGGCGTTGCGGCCGAAATCCATCCCCACGCCTCCGTTGACCAGGTAGCAGAGCGGTCCGCGCCGCTCGACAATGCCGAACGAGGTGTGCAAGGCGATGGCTTCCCACACGGCGTCGACCGTCGCACGCTCGCAGCTGTGTTCGATCAGCAGGGCGGCGGCAAGGTCGGCGCCTTCGACTTCAAAACGCGCTTTGCCGGGCGCGGCGGTGCCGGCGCCGAGATCGTGGAGTACGGAGCCAAGAAATAGGGCCTCGCTGTCGTAATCGGCACCTGGTCGCAACCCGTCGTGTGCGGCGAGGAGCTCGGCGAACAGATAGCTGCGCACGCTGTGGTTGAACACCGCCGGCGACTCGGTGGACTTGGCGAAGTCGATCGCGGCGCGTGCGACGTCGGTGGCTGGGATATCTGGGAGATCCGGGAGGGTTGGAACTGACTGCATGAACAACGACGTTAGGGGCCCGCGTACGGATAGCGGGAGTGGCTAAAACGACATGATTCCCACAATTTAGGACATGATCGACATTGCCCGGACGACCTAGTGCCTATACTTCGGTTCGATCGGCGATAACGACATTCTCTAGTTTGGAGAAGACGTTTCCCTGTTAGTTCCCTGTAGGAGGTCGACGATGAACGCTGACCAACGGTGTGACGGGATGGTGGCTCTGGTCACGGGAAGCAGCCGCGGCCTGGGCAAGGCGATCGCCGCGCGGCTGGCGGCGCGGGGCGCCACGGTGGCGCTGACCGCCCGCACCATGGATCCTGACCCCAAATACCAAGGGTCGCTGAGCCAAACGCGCGAAGAGATCGTGGCCGCCGGCGGTCGGGCCGTCGCGGTGCAGGCGGATCTGTCCAAGGCCGAGGAGCGCGAACGGCTCTTCGCTGAGGTGGTGAGCGCCGTCGGTGCTCCCGACATCCTGGTCAACAACGCCGCGGTGACCTTCCTGCGGCCGCTGGACGGATTCCCCGAGCGGCGGGTCCGGCTGATGATGGAGATGCACGTCCTCGGGCCGCTGCACCTGAGCCAGTTGGCGATTCCCGCGATGCGCGAGCGCGGCCGCGGCTGGATTCTGAACGTGACGTCGGTGGGCGGCGACCTGCCAGCCGGGCCGCCGTTCTCCGAGTTCGACCGCACCGCGGGCTTCGGCATTTACGGGACGGCCAAGGCCGCGCTCAATCGTTTGACGAAAAGCCTTGCCGCCGAACTCTATGACGACGGCATCGCCGTCAACGCCGCAGCGCCGTCGAATCCGGTGGCGACCCCGGGAGCGGGCACCCTCGACCTGGCCAAGACCGACACCGAGGACATCGAATTGATCACCGAGACCGCGTTTCGGCTGTGCACCGGTGATCCGAAGACCCTGACCGGACGCATCGCGCACACCCAGTCCTTCCTGGCCGAAGTTGGCTGGTCGAAGCCGGCCGGCTGAATGCTAGAAGTCGACCCCGAAGAGCTGCGGCGGCGACTCGCCGCCGCGGGCGTGAGCGACGTCAGCCCACTGGCCGGCGGCGCATCCAGCCTGACATTTCGTGGCGCCCGCGACGGCCGGTCCGTGGTGATCAAGGTGGCGCCACCGGGTGTGCAGCCCGTCGCGCACCGCGACGTGCTGCGTCAGGCCCGCATCATCAAAGCGCTTGCGGCGACGCGGGTTCCGGTCGCCGAGGTGCTGTGGGAGGACCCGGGGGAGCCTCCGCACATCCCGCCGCTGTTCGTGATGTCCCATGTCGAAGGCGACTCGACCGAGCCGCTCTTCGACGGTTGCGAACCGACTCCCGATGTGGTCGAGCGTTATCGCAACGCGTGCCGGACCATGGCCGCCCTGCACAGCCTCGTGCCGGCCGCCCTGGGCCTGGGCGGCGAACCGGTCGTCGATCCGGTCGCGGAAGTCCATCGCTGGTGTGACACCCTGCGGACCGTCGATGCGGCGCTGGTACCAGGCTGGCAAAGCGTACGCGATGCGCTGTTGGGTTGTGCGCCAACGGCTTTAGGGCCGACGGTGGTGCACGGTGACTTCCGGCTGGGCAACCTATTGACCGTCGGACCCCGCGTCAACGCGGTACTCGATTGGGAGATCTGGTCGATCGGTGACCCGCGTATCGATGTGGGCTGGTTCTTGATCAACGCCGATCCGGACACCTACCACCGGGTGCCCGCCGCTGACGGCGTGGCGCCACCGACGGCCGAACTCGCCCAGATCTATCAGAACGAGGGCTGCGCTATTGATGACTTGACCTGGTTCACCGCGTTGGCGTGCTTCAAGTCGGCGGCGACGTGGTCGCTGATCGTCAAGCACAACCGCCGATTCCGCTCGCCGCGAGCGGAATTGGAGGCCATGGTGCCCGCCCTGCCGAGGTTGCTGGAGCGCGCGGCGTCAATGCTGGATTAGCCGGACTAGCGGCGGGGATATCCAGATCTACCGGCATCGGACAAATTGATTTTCGCAATACATTCCGACGCCACCCCAGTTGCTCGTTGGACCGCCGTCATCGCGCGGATCCCCCGAGAGCACCGGAGTCGACGTCAGTAATTGATCGATTATCGGGGGAATCGGAACAGGATCTGGGTCCGCGTGCGCTACGGCGGTGCTGCCCGCGAGAGCCATGACGGTTATCCCACCGGCCAGCAGTCCCCGAGCGAGGCCGTGAAGTTTCATTGTTGCCCTCTCCGTCTGCCCCGAATGACTGGCCATACCCCAGGGCTTGCTGCCAGGGACAATTCTAGCGTCTGGCGAACGAAGCGAGTGCAGGATTTGCTGGACGCCGACCAGCGCCGCCGGTCCTCCCCAGGGTGGCGCACTCCTATCGCAAACCAGTTACGAACGCACAACAACTTCGCCCGGTCGACCGACGAATGCCGCAACTCGAATCCGACGGTGCGTACCGTGTCGCCCGTGAGGCCGATAGCAGTGGTCCTTCGTCGCGCTGCGGTTCTCGCCGTCTGCCTCGTCATGTCATTTGCCAGCGCGCCTTCGGCCGGTGCTGACCCCGACGCCGAGCCTGCGGCCGATGCTCCAGCGCCACCGGCCGACGGACGGGTGCCCTCGGCTCCCCCGGCAACCGTGGACAGTCCTGACGGCTGGACCCTGGCCCTCGGCGCTAAGGACGAGGCACTACTTCCGGTGCCGCCGCTGACCACGGCGATCTCGTCTCGCGAATACCTCGCGAGCGGAATATTCGTCGGTTCGCTGAAAGGACCGGAGCCGCCTCGGGGCGAGCTCGAGGTGGGTTACGAGATCGGCTGTGGAATCGACATGAGCACGTCCAACGGCGTCACGATGGCGGGTAGTAGCGGTATCACTCCGTCGCTCGGCTTCACGGGACCCTTGAGCGGTTTGCCGACAGGTCTGCTGCCGGTGATTTCCACCCCGGTCAACGGCGTGCTCAGCGTGGGCCTCAAGCCCGGCCTCATAGTCGTGGTGCCGGTGGTCAGGAAGGAGTTCAAGGGTCCGACTCCCTGGGTCATGATCAGCAACTTCCACGTCAAGATCGACGGATGCGTGGGCCAGTCGTTCATCCGCTCCTATGCGACGCTGACCCGCGTGACCGATCAATCCGACGTCGTGCTGTCCTACGTCGGTGTTACGAAGGCCGTCTGATCGCCGCGGTCTGATGGTGGCGACCCGCTTCGCCCGGCTGCGCCGCGCTCGCGATCGCCACGGGCGCCGCCCGCCCGGATGCCGCGGACGAATACCTTGATGTGCCGCCGCGCCGCGGTCGGCCAATCGGGACTGTGAGGTAACGGAGTGGCGATGAGGGTTCCGCACACCGCAACGTCCTGCGCCGTGACGTCGGCATGCACCGACCCTTCCGCCCGGCCCTGGCTCAGGAAGTCCTCAATCCCCTGCAGGACAAGGTATTTGGCGTTGACCGCGGCATCGTCGGGGAGTTGCTGCACGCCGCGCAGCGGCAGCGCCACCAACTGATCCGCGATCTTTAGGCATTGCTCCAGGTACGCCTCGATGGCGTCCGCGCCCGTCAGCCCGTCGGCCTTGATCCCGGCGAGCTCCTGAATCAACAGGTCGTAGCCGCGGCGCTGCAGTTCGTCGAGGAGTGCCGCTCGGTCCGGGAACCCGCGGTAGAAGGTGCCCACCCCGACGCCGGCCGAGTCCGCGATCTCGCTAAGCGGCACATTGTGACCCCGGCGTGCCATCAGCTCGGCCGCGGTGCGCAGGATCTTTTCGCGGTTCTCGATCGCATCCCGGCGCACCGCGCGGGATCTGATTCGGCCGCCCGACTTGACGGCACGCGGCGGCGCGGGAATGCTGGCCATAAGCGGAATGTTACTTCCGTTAAATTCACACGGCAACATAATTCCGCAGATCAGCGGCTTCGAGGAGGCATAGTGTCCGAGGACGAGTTCAACCGCCGCAACATCGAAGAGTTCCGGGCCAACCACGGCCGGCTGGGCGGACAGTTCGAGGGCGCGCCGGTTCTGTTGCTGCACAGCATCGGGGCGCGCAGCGGCGAGGAGCGCATCAACCCGATGATGTACCTGGCCGACGGCGACCGCTACCTGGTGTTCGCGTCCGCGGCGGGCAGGGACCGCAACCCGGCCTGGTACCACAACCTGATCGCCCACCCCGATGCCCGCATCGAAGTGGGGGACGACTCTGTCGATGTCCACGCGGTCGAACTGCACGGCGCCGAACGCGACGCCAAGTACGCGGTCCAGGCGGAGCGGTACCCCGGCTTCGCCGAATACGAACGCAAAACCACCCGGAAGATCCCCGTGCTGGCGCTCGTCCCGAGACAAGCATCGGTGTGAACGA
Source organism: uncultured Actinomycetota bacterium (assembly GCA_963814505.1). Classification (GTDB taxonomy): domain Bacteria; phylum Actinomycetota; class Actinomycetes; order Mycobacteriales; family Mycobacteriaceae; genus Mycobacterium. Next base: position 193,962 of record CAWFDM010000020.1, on the reverse strand, counting down.
TGTCGTCGGCGCCCTGCGCGCCGAGTTAAACGACGTCGTACATGCGCCCGGTGACGACGAATATGCATGCGCCACAAGCCCGGACAACTCGAGCTACCCCCAGCGGCCGTGCGCCGTCGTCAGGCCGCGCTCGGCAGAGCAGGTCGCGCAGACTGTCCAGCTCGCGTGGCGTCTCGGCACCACCGTCGTCGTCCAGGCCACCGGCCACGGCGCCGGAGGTCCGGTCACCGACGATCAGCTCCTGCTCGACACCTCCGCGCTGACGGACGTCACCATCAATGCGACCCGGCGCACCGCGCAGGTCGGTTCGGGTTCGACCTGGCCCGCGGTGCAGGAGGCGGCCCTGGCTCACGGTCTGCTGGGCTTGAGCGGGACCTCACCGACCGTCGGCGTCGCCGGGTACACCTTCGGCGGCGGGGTGGGCTGGTTCGTCAGGAAGTACGGCATGGCGTCGGCGGCGCTGCGCGGGGTGGAATACGTCGACGGCGCCGGGCAGCTGCGCCAGGCCGCCGACGACGCCGCGGCAGAGCTTGACCGCGAAGCGCTTTTGGCTTTCCGCGGCGGCGCGCCCGTCGGCATCGCCACGTCGATCGAGTTCGGCCTGTTCCGCATCCCCGATCTGTGGACGGGTTACCTGTTGTGGCCGGAGAGCGCGATGCCCGCGGTGGTCGCGGCCTGGATGTCGGCTGCGGAGTCGGTCAGCAATTCCGTGAGCAGCGACATCTCGCTGCTGAAGCTGCCGCCCGAAGGGCCGTTCCCCGACGAACTGCTGGGCACCACGGTGGTGCACCTTTCGTACGCCTCGACGGACGGCGGTATGCACCTCGACGCGATGCGCGACGCGGTTCGGGGCGCGGCGACACCCGTCGTCGACACCACCGGGCGGGGGGATCTGCAGTCGCTCTTGGCGATTCACCTCGATCCGCCCGCCGCCGTCCCGGCCCGGGGCACCGGCCGGTGGCTGGGGGAGGTCGAAACCGACGTCGTGCTCGCGACTTTCGAAGCGGCGCGGGTCGGCCAGCCCGGCGGACTGAACATGATCGAGTTGCGCCACACCGATCATGCGGTCTTCGGCCCAGCGGGGGCGCTGACCACGGTTCCCGGGCCATTCCTGCTGCACGCCGTCGGCGCCGCCGGCGACGACGACGCGAGAAGACAGGTCGACCGGGTCCTGGGCGACGTCGAGGCTGCGACCGGAGTGGCCGACATCGGCCGCGCGGCAACATCGTTCCGCGACGGGCAACCGGACGTCGCCGACGCGTGGGAATCGTCCGAGCAGGCCAGGCTGCGCGCGATCAGGGGCGCGCTGGATCCGGAGCGGGTCTTCAAATTTCAGCGCCACCCGGTGTTCTGAGTTCAGCTACACGGGATGCCCGCCAGCTTGTCGGCGAACTTCGCCTCCGCGGCTGCGCGCAACCGCAGCAGGTGCTCGGAGGGAAACAGATCGGGCGCAGCGGGACGGTCTTTGAGCAGCAGCCGCGCCAACGTCACCTTGTGTACTTCGGTCGGGCCGTCGGCCAGGCCGAGCACGAACGACTCCACCAGGTACTGCACGAACGGCATCTCGTGGGTGGTGCCCAGCGATCCGTGCAATTGCAAGGCCCGCGCCGACACGTCGTGCAGCACCTTCTGCATCATCGCCTTCACCGCTGAGATGTCGGCCCGCACCGCCTTGTAATCATTGAATTGATCTATCTTCCACGCAGTTTGGAGAGTCAGCAGGCGGAAAGCCTCGATCTCCATCCACGAGTCGGCGACCATTTCCTGGACGAGTTGCTTGTTGGCCAGCACCTCGCCCTGGGTGTGGCGCGACACCGCCCGTTCGCAGATCATGTCGAAGATGCGCCGGACCAACCCCACCGTGCGCATGGCGTGGTGGATGCGCCCACCGCCCAATCGAGTTTGCGCGACGACGAAGGCGCCACCGCGCGGGCCCAGCATGTGATCGGCGGGCACCCGCACGTTCTCGTAGCGGACGTAGCCCTCCCGCCCGCCACCGACCTGCTGATACCCGAGTCCGACGTTGCGTAGCACGTTGATGCCCGGGGTGTCGCCGGGGACCACGAACATCGAGTAGCGCTGGTATGGCGGTGCCTCGGGGTCGGTCATCGCCATCACGATGATGAACGACGCCATGGCGGCAAACGACGAGAACCACTTCTCGCCGTTGATGATCCAGTGGTCACCGTCGGGGACCGCGGTTGTGGTGAACACTTTCGGGTCGGCGCCGCCCTGGGGTTCGGTCATCGAGAAGCAGGACACGATCCGGTTGTCCAGCAGCGGCTCGAGGTAGCGGGCCTTGAGCTCCGGCGTGCCGTAGTGCGCCAGGATCTCGCTGTTGCCGGAATCGGGCGCCTGTGATCCGAAGACGATCGGCGCGCACTCCGAGCGGCCCAGAATCTCGTTGAGCAGAGCCAGTTTCACCTGGCCGTAGCCCGGGCCGCCCAGATGCGGGCCCAAGTGGGTGGCCCACAGACCGCGCCGCTTCACAATCTCCTGCAGCGGCGGGATCAGCGCCTGGCGCACCGGATCGCTAAGATCGTGAGATTCCTTGACAATCAAGTCGATCGGCTCGCACTCGGAGCGCACGAAGTCCTCGACCCACTCGAGTTGCCGCGCCCACTCCGGGTCGGTGGAGAAGTCCCACGACATCTGGCGTCCCCTCTTTCGTTGATCAGCGGCCCTACCGAGTCCACTTCTTTCGGCGTGCCGCTGCCTCATCGGTCGCGTGCGCGATCACCTGGTTGCGGTTCTCCAGTTCCAGGGCCGACGAAAGGTTCGCCGCGTCGGTGTTGATCTGCAGCGCACGCTTGGTCAGTTGCACGCCAAGCGGAGCAAGGCCAGCGATCAGCGAAGCCAACTCCACGGCACGGTCGGCCAATCGATCCGGTTCGACGAGCTCGCTGACCAGGCCGCGCCGATCGGCCTCGGCGGCCGACACCGTGCGGCCGGTGAGCATCCAGTCGGCGGCGACGCTGGCGCCGACGATCCGGGGCAGGTGGTAGCTCATGCCCATCTCGGCGCCCGACAGTCCGAGCAGGATGGCGGCGTTGCCGAAAGATGCTGCCGTCGAACAGATCCGGATGTCGGCCGCCAGGCACAGCGCGAATCCCGCCCCGACGCAGGGACCGTTGACCGCGGCGATGACGGGCTGTGGCAACGCACGGACTGCTTCGGCCAGCGCGGCCATCGACTCCTGGAAGCGCATCCGGTCCAGCGCGGGCGCGTTAGCCTCCGGCGCGGCAGGCCCGAAGTCGCGCATGTCGATCCCCGCGCAAAAGCCCCGGCCGGCACCGGTGAGGACGACGGCATGAACTGAGCGGTCGGCGGCCAAATCGGCCAGGGCCCGGCCCAATTCGGTTTGCATGGCCTCGTTGACGGCGTTGAGCCGCTCCGGGCGGTTTAGACGCACCATGGCGACGCCGTCACACGGCCGGTCCAGGTCCAGTGTGTTCGGCACCGTCACGTGGCGATCACCCGGGCGGGATTGGCAAACATGCCCTGATCGTAATGCGTCTCTCGGCTGCGGAGAATAACCTTCTCCTAGAAGGCGAAGCTATTCTCGGCCATTCTGGTCTGGGGACCCGTCGTCTCCGATGGAGGCTAGGTCGGGGCGTGGCCGGCCCGCGCCGCAGCGCGTCGTGCGGCCTCGGTGTGCTCGGCGGCGGTCACCACCACCGCGTCCGAACCGGGGTACACCGTCGCCTCGTGGCCGGTCACCAGCCAACGCACCACATACGGCGGCGAGCCGTCTTCGGTGCGCACTCCGATGATCTCCGCATGTTGATCATGCCGTTCCGTGGTCGTTCCCTTGACCACGAGGAAGTCGCCGACTTTGGCCTTCACCGCCCGCTCCCTTCTCGAAGTTGTGAGCTGCCCGGACCCTCCCATCGTGCGCGCGTTCGTCACTCAACTACAAGCGTGGGTTGGTCAGGAGTCGAAATTGGTGCCGGAAGTGACCTGCTCCCACTTGGCGATCTCGGTCGTGCGCCCGTCGGCGATGTAGCGGTAGACGGCCAGCGCGTCCGGTCCGAGGAGCAGCAGCGCCGGCTGCTCGCTTGATTCGACGGCCGCGATGATTGCGGCGCCTGCCTTGGCGGGGTCTCCTTGTTGACTGCCGTGCACGGTGTCGGTCTCGATGCGACGCTGCCCGGCGGTGGCGGCGTAGTCGTCGATAACCGTGGCCGATTGGGTCAGTGAGCGTCCGGCGAAGTCGGTGCGGAAGGCCCCGGGCTCGACCACTGTCACCGAGATGCCGAGCGGCGCGAGCTCGCCGCGAAGGGCACCGCTGATGCCTTCGATGGCGGATTTGGCCGCGGCGTAGTAGCCGGATCCCACCGGGTTCAGCTGCACGCCTATCGAGGAGATGTTCACAATGGCGCCGCTGCGGCGGGCCCGCATGCCGGGCAGGACGGCCTTGATCATCGCGACCGCGCCGAAGAAGTGCGTCTCGAACAGGGCGCGGACGTCGGCGTCGTCGCCTTCTTCGATGGCGGCACGGTACCCGTAGCCGGCGTTGTTGACCAGGACATCGACGCCGCCGAATCGCTCTTCGGCCTGACGTACCGCCGAGGTGACCTGCTCGGGCTTGGTGACGTCGAGGGCGACGGCCAGCACCCGCTGGGGTGTGGCGTCGGCCAGATCGGCGACCCTGGTGACGTCGCGGGCGGTGACGACGGCGTCGTGGCCGGCGCCGATGACAGCGTCAGCCAGGGCGCGGCCGAGTCCGGTGGAGCAGCCGGTGATAAGCCAGGTCGACATGAGCATGTCCCCTTCCAGTCGAGGCGCCGTGCACCCCGCATATTAGGCCTCCGCTCAGCCGCGAAGCGGTGTTGCTGGATTGTGCCGCCAGCACAACCGGGTTAGATTCTGCCGACATGGAGCCCCGATGGCCACCCCTTCAGGAGCCGGCGGCCCGCAAGGTATGGCGGGAGGTGCTGACGCCGGCCGCCGCCGAGATGCAAAGGTGCGCAACGCAGTTAGCTGGCAGCATGGTCGACCGCTACCAGTCCGAGCTGCCGAGGCTGTTCCCCGATGCATCGGCTCTGGCCGAGCATCTTGCCAGCACCGAAGCCAGTATTCGCCAGATCGCCCAATCCCTCGAAGCCGGGGACGACCCGCGCCGAGTCGACCTTGCGCCGGCGACGATGGCACTCGGCCGCTCCGGCGCGCAACGGGACCTTCCGCTTTCAGATCTGATCCGCTGCGTCCGCCTCGGGCACGAGGAGGTATGGCGATGGCTGTTCCACCGGATCGTCGTGACCACGGAGACAGCCGAACACGCCAGGGCGCTCGGGCTGGCGACCAACTGGCTGTTCTCCTACACCGATGGCCTGCTGGTGCGGGCCGAACATGTCTACGAAATCGAACGCGAGGCCTGGCTGGGCGGTGCCGCGGCCGCCCGCGCGGCCGCGATTGATGACATCCTCACCGAACGCGAAAGCGATCCGCAACGGGCGTCGAAACGCTTGCGTTACGACATCAATCGTCATCACGTCGGCGTTAGCGCATGGCTGGAGGCGCCGTGCGACGACCATGACGCACAAAAGCCGCTCACCGAGGCGCTGGCGCAACTTGCCGGGGCCGTCTCGGCGCAGAGCAGCCTGGTCCACCCGGCCGGTTCGGCGGCCATCGCGGGCTGGCTCAGCGGGCCACGGTCATTTGCTGCCGCCTTGCCGGATGTGGCGCTGCCGGACGGCGTTGGGGTGGCGATCGGTGAGCCGGGATGGGGAATCGGCGGCTTCCGCCGCACTCATATCGAGGCCTCGCACGCTCATCGAGTCGCTTTGTTGCTCGGCGATCGCGCCGACGCGGTGACGTGCTACCGCAGTGTCGCGGTCGCGGCGCTTGCCAGCTCGGATGGCGAGCATGCAGTCGCGTTCGTCAGACGCATTTTGGGTCCCTTGGCATCCGATGACGAGGCGACGTATCGGATAGCCACCACGCTCGCGGTGTATCTCGAAGAAAACCGGAGCCCGGCCAAAGCCGCGCAACGGCTCACTGTGCACCCCAACACGGTCAGCTATCGGGTCAACCGAGCTGAAGAACTGCTCGGCCGCCAGATCGACGCCAACACCCTTGACCTGTCGGTCGCGCTCGCGCTGCTGCCCGCGATTCCCGCCCTGACGCGCCGCAGCGGTGTGGACCTGTGATGGCAGCACAAACGCATCGGTCAACTCTGTTGTCGTGCCCCGAGCGGATTCGCGACCGAATCTCCTAGCGTTTCGGTTCAGCCGCCCGGAGCGGTCCGCACCGAGACGAGGAGCAGCCCGTGAAAACTCTGCAAGAGCTCGACGTCAACTACATCAACGGCGCGAGCAACCCGTGGATACCGTTCACGCCACTCAGCGACCAAATCTTCCTGAAGTACTGGAAGATCGATCCCGTGCGCGCGGAGATCGTCGTTTCGATGAAGTTGCCTGCCAACATAGAACTGGGGACCCACTACCACACCGGAATCGTGGTGGCGCACACCATCAACGGTGCGTGGCGCTACAAGGAGAGCGATTGGATCGCGCGCGCCGGTGACACCCTCTACGAGGTTGCCGGGTCCTCGCACACACCCGAAAGCTTCGAGGACACCGAGATTTTCTTCTATATGGTCGGTGAATTACTCTTCCTCGATGAGGACAACAAGATCCTCTGGCAGGAAAATCACAAGACTTCCATCGAGCGCTACAGCAGCTACTGCGCCGACAATGGCCTGCCCGCCCGCGACCTGACCAGCTGGGATGCCTGAGCCAAGTCGGCGGCGGACCAACGTCGGAAAATCGCTGATAGACCAACTCAGCCGGCGAATGCCGGGCCATCGAAATGTTCGAGGGTGACGAACCCAGCGACCGGCTGGCGGCGCAGCTTGGTCAGCTGTCGCGGGGGTTTGCCGAGCGGGACGACCGCGGCGAGAGCGTGCGTGTCGGGCATTCCCAGCAGTTCGCGCACTTGCCCCTCGGCCGCGACGGCCATCGTGGTGAAGGTGCCGCCGTAGCCTTCGTTGCGAGCGGCCAGCAGGATGTTCCAGACCAGGGGATATACCGATGCGCCCCCGGCGATGCCGATGCGGTCCAGCTCTTGGTCGAGGGCGGCAATCACGCTTAAGTCGACGGAAACAACCAGCACGACAGGCGCTTTCAGGATCGGCGCTACGAAGGTTTCGGGGATTTCCGTCCTGTCGATGACGTCGTGCGGAACGGCGCTGGGATGGACCGGGTTCCAAGGACTTTCACCGGCCCTCAGCTGGGCGTAGTAGCGCCGAGCGGCAGGGGCGCCGAGCTCGGCGAGGCGGCGACGGATGGCCGCGTCACGCACCACTGTGATGTGGGCGCCTTGACGGTTGCCCCCGCTGGGGGCGAACCGGGCGTTGTCGAAAATGCGCCACAGCACGTCGTCGGGCAATGCGTCGTCGGTGAACTCCCGCGCCGCAAACGTTGTTCGCATGACGTCATACAGTTCCATGGCCGCCTTCTTCACACGCCCGCTTCACACCCCCGCGGCACGCCGCTCCAGCCGGAAGGTGCGCTTGAAGCCGGCCGGCTGTGTCGTGAGGGTGACTTCCACTGCGCCACTGGGCGCGACGACGTAGCGCTCCTCGACCTGAGGGCCGTTGTTCCACCGGCCGACCGGTTGGCGGCCGAGATCGTCGCGGTGGTAGAGGGCTGGGTCGAAGGGGAAGAGCACCGGGTCATAGGGCATCACGTCCCCATCGGGACGCCCGTTGACCAGCCGGCTGCACTCCACGAACCGGAAGTGCCCGATGTTGTGCGCCGCTCGGTAGGTCCGGCTCACGATCAGCGGGGCACGCCCGTCCGCCGGAAGGGAGGCGTCCTTGGAGACGATCGGGTCGAAAACGACGTCGGCGCCGGCGTGCGCCTCCCGGAACACGCCGAAGTGTCGCGAAAAGCGTTCGGACAACGCGAAACCGGCTTCGTTGTCGAGGAAGACGGCGAGACCGATGGCGGTGGAAGCGAACGGGTGCGGCGAGCGCTTCACCCGCTTGTCGCCGAACGTCGTGCGCAGCATCCGGGAAACCAGCGGGAAGCCCCCGGTCCCGCCTACCACATAAATCCCTGCCACCTCGGACCACGCCACGTCCCTGCCGCCGCGCGTCGGATCGCGCAGGACCCGGTCGAGAAGTTCGATTGTGTTGTCCACCAGCGGCGTACATACCGAGAAGACGTCGTCGATCCCGCAGGAAAATGGTGGTCGGTCGACCCCGTCGTCAATCGCCGTGAGGTCCACCAGGAAGCGGCGTGTCTGTGGCCCGACGGTCTCCTTACGGGCGGCGCACTCCTCTCTCAGCAGTTCTCGGGCGCCGGCATCCATTTCTAAGTTCGTCCGGGCGAGGACGAGCTGCAGAATCGCTTCGTCTAAGTCGTCGCCGCCGAGACGTTGGATGCCCTCGCTGATGACCACCTCGTTCAACCGCCCGGTCATCTTCAGCAGCGAGGCGTCGAACGTACCCCCGCCGAGGTCGTAGATGAGGACGTACTCCCGTTTGGCGGTAATGGTGGAGCGGTACCTATGCGCGTATTCCAGGCCCGCCGCAGACGGCTCGTTGAGCAACGCGACGACGTGGAAACCCGACGCCACGAACGCATCCAGCGTCAGCAGGCGCTGCGCGCTGGACGCGTTGGCCGGCACGCTGATCGCGGCCTCGACCGTCTCGTCCGGCGTGAGGCCGGCGTTCGAACGGTGCGCAAGGTCGCTCTTCAGCTGAGTCAGAAACCCGGCGAGGAGTTCGGCCAGTCGGTAGTTGCGGCCGGCCAGGGTCACCTCTGTCCGCGGTCCGGCCTCATTGAGCAGCCGCTTGAACGAACGCAGCACCGACCACCCCGGCTCGTGGCGAACGGCGGCGGCGTCGGCGCCGAAGCGCAACTCCCCGGCGGGGTTGGCGGCAATGAGCGAAGGCCAAGCGTCGACTCCGTCGAAGGAGACGACCGGGTAGTTACCTCTGTCGACGGTGGCGACAACAGTGTGGGTGGTGCCGAAGTCGATACCGACTCTCATCCCGCACAATTTTAGGGCGGTGCCGGCGACTTGGGTACAACCCGATGCCCGGCGCGCCGTGGCAGGCGGACCCGACGGTGCTAGCGGTGTTCACAATCTGAACATTGCGCGTGCCATGATGCCGTCCTCAAGGAATCCGTAACGCTTCGGCTCGTCGTGGCGCGGCGGGCGTGCTTCATCCATTGAGGTCCCGAAGAATCGTCGCAGGATGCCGCCGAACCGGCCGCCGGTTTGGTTGCGGTGCAGGCCGCGGGCGGCCGCCGTGCTGAAAAGCACCTGTTGTGTGCTGATCAGGACCTCGGTGGATTCGCTGGATTCCGCCCCAACCGAGGGTGCAGGCGAGGGAGGTTGAGGCACGGCCACGGCGAAGGGTTTGGCGGCGCTGATGAGTTCCGCTGGTGAAACAGACATTTCGGTTGCCTCCTGGTAGGCGTTGTCGACCGGGGGGTCGGCGATTGCAATCACCGTACGGTCGAGGACCACCCGCTGGGATGCGTAGTCGACTACCTGTTTCTGCGCTGCGCCTACGCAGTGAGCAGCGCCCCGGGGGCGCTCAAAGGTCCCTCAATCGTCCTGAGTGCCGGCCGCCCCCCGAGTCGACGCCGCCAGCGCGTCCCACTCCCGTTGGACTTTCCGCTCTCCGGACGTGGCAAAAAGACCGGAGGGCGCGAACTTTCTTGACGGCACCGGTTCGTCCTCGGTCAGCGGCCTGCCGCCACCGCGAATTGCCTTGAACGCGACTACAATTCCGGCGACGAACACAACGACGACAACCAACGCGAAGATCACCGATAGGGTGCCTTGGATCCAGGTGTTCCTGATGACTTGGTCGAGCTGATGGGCGTTTTTCGCCGCCCCGAATGTCGTTTTGCCCGCGTTCTTCGCCGCCAAATACTGGAAATGCTGTGTCCAGTAGCCGATCGCCGGATCCCCGGAAAAGATCTTCTGCCACGACGCGGTCAGGGTAACCGTGAGATCCCACAGCAGCGGGAGACCCGGAATCCACGCCCATTTGAGCAGGTCCTTTTTGATGACCACCACGGTGATGACGGTGAGCGCAATGCCCGCGAGCAGCTGATTGGCGATACCGAACAGCGGGAACAGCGTGTTGATACCGCCCAGCGGATCGGTCACGCCCATCAGCAGGATGCTGCCCCACGCCGCGACCACAGTCAGGCTGCAGACCCAGACGCCGGGGCGCCAGCTCGGATTTCGCAGCTTGGCCAGCGGGCCGCCCAAATTGCCCAGCGCGTCGGAGAGCATGAAACGGTTAACCCGGGTGCCCGCGTCGAGGGTGGTCAGGATGAACAGCGCCTCGAACATGATCGCGAAGTGGTACCAGAACGACTTGAGCCCGCTGCCGCCGAACACGCGCTGCAGAATCTCCGACATTCCCCAGGCGAGTGTCGGTGCTCCGCCGGTGCGCGAGACGATTGATTTCTCGCCGACGCTGCCGGCGGCCTGGTTGATCTGGTCGGCGGTAGCCGGGGCGCCGGACAGGCCGAGTCTGTTGACATATTCGGCAGCGGTGGCCGCGGTACCGCCGGTCCGCGCGGCCGGCGCGTTGAGGGTGAAGTACAGATGCTGATTGATGATCGACGCCGTAATCAGCGCCATGACGGCGACGAACGACTCGGTCATCATGCCGCCGTAGCCGATCAGCCGCATCTGGCTTTCCTTCTCGAGCAGCTTTGGCGTCGTACCGGAAGAGATCAGCGAGTGAAATCCGGACAGGGCACCGCACGCGATGGTGATGAAGAGGAACGGGAACAGCGAGCCGGCGAACACCGGACCGTCGCCGTGCGTGGCGAAATGCGAGATTGCGGGCGCCCGCATAACCGGCCGCGCGATGCAGATGCCGATCGCCAGCAGCGCGATGGCACCGACCTTCATGAACGTCGACAGGTAATCGCGCGGCGCAAGCAGCAACCACACCGGCAGCACCGACGCGGCGAAACCGTAAATGATCAGGCACCAGCACAACGTCACCGGGGACAGCGTGAACCAGGATGCGCCCCAGGATGTTTCGGCGACCCAGTTGCCGGACGCCACGGCGGCCAGCAGTAGCGCGAAGCCGATCACTGATACTTCCGCCACCCGACCGGGACGCAGGAACCGCAGGTAGCAGCCCATGAACAGGGCGATGGGGATGGTCATGGCTATGGAGAACACGCCCCAAGGGCTGTGCGCCAGTGCCTGCACCACGATCAGCGCCAGAACCGCGATCAGGATCACCATGATGACGAGGACCCCGATGAGGGCGGCGGCCCCGCCCAGCGCACCCAGTTCGTCGCGGGCCATCTGGCCCAGCGAACGGCCCCGGCGCCGGGTGGAGATCCACAACACCAGGTAGTCCTGCACACAGCCGCCGAACACCGCGCCGATGACAATCCAGATGCTGCCCGGCAAGTAACCCATCTGGGTGGCCAGCACCGGACCGACGAGTGGTCCGGCGCCGGCGATGGCGGCGAAGTGATGGCCGAACAGCACACGCCGGTCGGTCGGCACGTAATCGGTGCCGTCGTCGAGAACTTCGGCCGGGGTGGCGTGGTCATCGCGCGGGCGAACGATCTTCATCTCGATCAACCGGGCGTAGAACCGGTAACCAAGGATGTACGTGCAGATCGCCGCGATCACGAACCAGACCGCGTTGACCGTCTCGCCCCGCACGAAAGCGATGATCGCCCAGGCGATGGCGCCGATCACGGCGATGATCCCGAAGATGATCCGGTGCGCGGCGGTGATCGGGGAGCGGTCGACAATCGCGACGGGCGGCAGGTCGGAGTCGGTACGGATGTAACTGACGTCTGCGTCGTGCCCTTGGATTCGATCCGACGGGGTGGGCACTGCCACCGGAGCCTCCTCGATTAGGCATGGTTCCGTTTCCGTGATCCTTGCATGGCGGCGATATGCGGGGCTCGATTCGGGGGTCGCGAGTGTGAATCTGACGACGCCAGAACGGCGTATCGCGTCGTGATATTCACTCTCGCGGCCACCGCGGCAGGCGCAGGATCAGTACAGCGCGCGCACGGCGTCGATGGTGTCGGCTTCGGCCGGGCTCTTGTCATCGCGGTAGCGCACTACCCGGGCGAAGCGCAGCGCGACCCCGCCGGGGTAGCGCGAGGAACCTTGCACGCCGTCCAACGCGATCTCTACGACCTGCTCGGGGCGCACCTGGACGACCCATTGATTTAGGCCGTCATCCGTGTCACCTATCGCGAGCTCGGTGAACCGGGTGGTCTGCCAGTCCAGCATGGCGTCGGTCATGCCCTTGAATGTCTTGCCCACCATGACAAATCCACCGGTGGCCGGATCACGCGCGCCCAGGTGAATATTGGAGAGCTTCCCGCGACGGCGCCCCGAACCCCACTCCACCGCGAGCACCACCAAATCGAGGGTGTGCACCGGCTTGACCTTCAGCCAGCCCGCTCCGCGACGACCGGCCTGATACGGCGCCGTCGGCGACTTGGCCATCACGCCTTCGTGGCCGGCGGCCAGCGTCGCCTCGAGGAAGTTATCGGCCTGCGTCGGGTCCGACGTGACCAGCCGGTCCACTCGGTGCGGCGGCGGCACCAGCGCGTCCAGGGCGGCCAGCCGCTCGGTGGTCGGCGCGTCGAGCAGGTCGGTGCCGTCGCGATGCAGGATGTCGAAGAAGAACACCGAAAGTGGTTCGGCCTTTCGGGCCGAAAGGGCCTGAGCTACGTCGATCGATCGGCCGAATCGTGACGCGGTGACCTGGAACCGGTGCGGCCGGTTATCGGGCCGCAGCGCGATCGCCTCACCGTCGGCAATGAGGTGGTGCACTGGCAGTGCCCGCGTCGCCTCTACCACCTCGGGTAGTCGGGCGGTGACGTCGTCAAGGCTTCGGGTGTACACGGTGACCTCGTCACCGGCCCGGTGGATCTGCACTCGAGCGCCATCCAGCTTTGCTTCGAAAATCGTTGTGCCGCTGTGACGTTCGAGCGCATCGGCCACGCTGGGAGCCGTCTGCGCCAGCATCGGGCCGACCGGCCGCCCGACCCGGAGGGTGAACGCGTCCAGCGCCGCTTGTCCTCCTTGAGGCCCTCCGGACAGGCCCGCTGCCGCCACCGCCGGCAGGTCCCCGCCCAGCATCGCGGCGCGCTGTACCGCGGCGGGGGGAATGTCTGCGGCCTTGGCGACGGCGTCGGCCATGATCCCGGCCAGCGCACCCTGACGCAGCTCGCCGCCCAGCAGGCGCAGCAGAAAGGTCTGCTCGGTTTCGGTTGCGGCGGCGAACAACCCCGCGACGAGTTCGGCGCGCCGCGCCGCCGAACCCTTGCCCGACACCGCTCCGATCTCGGCGAAGGTGGCGTCGACGGCGGCGACGGTCAGCGTCGGGTCCGGCGCCGGCGGCGGTCGCGACCGCAGCGATGCCCAGCCGACGCCGATCTGGCGTTGCCGCAGCTCGCCGGAGAGCCACGACACGATGATCGCGACCAGTTCGGGCTCCGGCGCGGCGCGCCGCAGCAGGTCTGCGATGTGCGCGACCTTGGTCAAACGCGACGAGGTGCTGCCGACGTCCAGCGATGTGGTGGCGACCTCGAGAAGGAGCACACTTGCGAGCTTGGCATGGCTCGCCGACAACCCGCGCGGGTGGACACGCTAGCGTGCCTAGGTAACGTTACAAATTACACCGAATTTGACAAGCCCAAAATTGGAGGTCCTGATGGAGATCAGCGGGAAGAAGGTCGTCGTAATCGGCGGCGCGTCGGGGATGGGGCGGGCGAGCGCCGAGCTGCTGGCCGAACGCGGCGCGCAGGTCGCGATCCTCGACCGTGAGGGTTCCGACGGCAAAGAGGTGGCCGAGGGCCTCAGTGGGGGGGCGGGCAAGTTCTATCCCGTCGACGTCACCGACTTCACCGGCACCGAGGAGCAGCTGGGGGCGGCGGTCGGCGACCTCGGCGGCCTGCATGTCACGGTGACCACGGCCGGCGGCGGCATCGCCAAGCGGACGATGACGAAGTCCGGTCCCCACGACCTCGAGTCTTTCCAGGCGGTGGTGAATCTCAACCTCATCGCGACCTTCAACATCAGCCGGTTGGCGGCCGCGCACATGAGCAAGAACGAGCCCGAAGACGAAGAGCGCGGCGTGATCATCAACACCGCGTCGATCGCGGCCTTCGAGGGTCAGATCGGGCAGGTTGCCTACACCGCCGCCAAGGCGGGGATCGCCGGCATGTGCCTGACGATGGCGCGTGACCTGGGATCGCTGGGGATCCGGGTGCTGGCGATCGCACCGAGCCTGTTTCTGACCGGGTTGACCTCGATGGTTCCCGAGGAGATGGCGGCCACGCTGACCCGCGATGCGGCCTTCCCCAAGCGGATGGGCCGGCCGATCGAGTACGCCAAGCTGGTGGCGGCGATCGTTGACAACCCGATGCTCAACGGCCAGTGCCTGCGGCTGGACGCGGGCCAGCGGTTCGCGCCCAAGTAGCTGCCGAGCGGACGCGCGGCTCGATGCATTAAGTACACTCTTTAGGCGAGGCCCGCGATGTTGCGGGCCTGGCGTAGCGCCGCGAGGAGGACCCTGATGGGTATCGCACTGACCGACGACCATCGTGAGCTCGCCGACGTAGCGCGCGCGTTCCTGACCTCGCAGAAGGCGCGGTGGGCCGCCCGATCCCTGTTGGATGCGCCCGACGAGGGTCGGCCCGGGTTCTGGCACGATCTGGTCGAGCTCGGCTGGCTCGGCCTGCACGTCGACGAACAGTACGGCGGATCCGGCTACGGGTTGCCCGAACTCGTGGTGGTGATCGAGGAACTCGGCCGCGCGGTGGCGCCCGGACCATTCGTTCCGACCGTGATCGCGTCGGCGGTGATCGCCAAAGACGGCACCGCCGAACAAAAGGCGCGGCTGCTGCCGGGCCTGATCGACGGAACCGTCGCCGCCGGAATCGGTCTCGACGGTCAGGTCCAGGTCACCGACGGCCCAAATGGCATAGCCGACGGCGATGCCGGGATCGTGTTCGGTGCCGGGCTCGCCGGGCTGCTGCTCGTCGCCGCCGGCGACGACGTGCTGTTGCTGGAACGCGACCGCGCGGGAGTGTCGGTCTCGGGAACGGGGGGAGCGCCCGAGAACTTCGATCCGACCCGGCGGTCCGGACGCGTGCGCCTGCAGAACGTGAGCGTCACCGCCGATGACGTGTTGCCGGGCGCGCGCGAATCGGCGTTGGCCCGCGCGCGTACGCTGCTGGCCGCCGAGGCGGTCGGCGGGGCGGCCGACTGCGTCGACGCCGCCGTCGGCTATGCCAAGGTCCGCCAGCAGTTCGGGCGTACCATCGCCACCTTTCAGGCCGTGAAGCATCACTGCGCGAACATGCTGGTGGCCTCCGAGTCGGCGATCGCGGCGGTCTGGGACGCCTCGCGGGCCGCGGCGGAGGCCTCAGCGGACTCATCAGCGGACGAAGCGCAGTTCCGGCTGGTCGCCGCCGTGGCGGCGGCGCTGGCGTTCCCCGCCTACGCGCGTAATGCCGAACTCAACGTCCAGGTGCACGGCGGCATCGGCTTCACCTGGGAGCACGACGCGCACCTGCACCTGCGCCGGGCGTTGGTGGTCACGGCGTTGTTCGGCGGTGACGCGCCGCCACGGGATGTGTTCGACCGCACCGCCGACGGTGCGGTCCGGGAGAACAGCCTGGACCTGCCCGCCGAGGCCGAGGAACTGCGCACCCGCGTCCACGCCGATGCCGCCGGGATCGCCGCCCTGGACAGGAAAGAGCAGCGCGACAGGCTGATCGCGACGGGCTATGTGATGCCGCACTGGCCGAAACCCTTCGGCCGGGCCGCGGACGCGGTGGAGCAGCTGGTGATCGAGGAAGAGTTCCGTGCCGCAGGCATCAAACGGCCGGACTACGGAATCACCGGATGGGTGATCCTGACCTTGATTCAGCACGGAACTGACTGGCAGATCGAAAGATTCGTGGAAAAGGCGCTGCGCAGAGACGAGATCTGGTGCCAGCTGTTCTCCGAACCCGAGGCCGGGTCGGACGCGGCGTCGGTCAAGACCCGGGCCACCAGGGTGGACGGCGGCTGGAAGATCAACGGGCAAAAGGTGTGGACCAGCGGGGCGCAGTACTGCAGCCGCGGGCTGGCCACCGTGCGCACCGACCCGGACGCCCCCAAGCACGCCGGCATCACCACGGTGATCGTCGACATGAAGGCGCCCGAAGTCGAGGTTCGGCCGTTGCGCCAGATGAACGGCAGCTCGGAGTTCAACGAGGTGTTCTTCAACGACCTTTTCGTGCCCGACGAGGACGTCGTCGGCGCGCCCAACACCGGGTGGACGGTCGCTCGCGCGACGCTGGGCAATGAGCGCGTCAGCATCGGCGGCAGCGGGTCGTTCTACGAGGGGTTGGCCGCCCAACTGGTGCGGCTGGCCCAGGAGCGGGCCAGTAGGTCGGCGGGTGCCGAAATCCGGGTCGGCTACTACCTGGCCGAAGAGCATGCGCTGCGCCTGCTCAACCTGCGCCGCGCCGCGCGCAGCGTCGAAGGCGCGGGCCCCGGCCCGGAGGGCAACGTCACCAAGCTGAAGCTGGCCGAGCACATGATCGAGGGCGCCGCGATCTCGGCGGCGCTGCTGGGTCCCGAGCTTGCGCTCACCGACGGCCCCGGTGCGCTGGTCGGCCGGATGATGATGGGCGCCCGCGGCATGGCGATCGCCGGCGGCACCTCCGAGGTCACCCGCAACCAGATTGCCGAGCGGATCCTGGGCATGCCGCGCGACCCGTTGATCAACTAGGGCCGGCGAGCGGACGGCGAGCAGTCCCCCGCAAGCGGTGGTGCCCCCTCTGGGGGAGTGCCCCAGCTCGCGCCACCTTAGGCGGGGCGGGGGACGGCGGCCAGGCGTGATTGGCCGAGCCAGACCGGCACCGCCCGGCGCGCGTCCGCGGCGCCGTCGATAGCCACACTGCCGTTGAGCATTGCGCGCGACCAGGACAGGTCGCCGCGCCACAGCTCGGTCAGGGTGCGCAGGCTGCTCTCGACGGTCGCGGCCACCTCATAGCCCGGGTCGAAATCACAGACGTCGGCGGCCCCCTCGGACACCATCAGCCACCAGCGGGCGGCCCTGGCGGCCACACCGGTCAACCGGAACGCCACCACCGTGCGGGCCCGCGGCCAGGCATCGATGCAGACCGTGCGACGGACATCCCACATCAGCAGGTGTGGATCGAGGTCCTCATCGCCGAACTCCGGGACCCAGCGAACCCCCCACGCGCCGAGCGCATCCACCACCGGTGCGAGCTCCTGACCGCAGGGGGTCAGCGAATACGAGGTGCGACCGTCGATGTCGGTGCGCTCGACCACCCCGGCCCGGGTCAACGACTTCAACCGCTTGGACAATAGCGCTGGAGACATCTTCGGCAGCCCGCGCCGGAGATCGTTGAAGTGCTTGCTGCCCCGCAGCAGCTCGCGCACGACGAGTAGCGTCCACCGCTCGTCGAGCAACTCCATTGCCTTTGCCACTGGACAGAACTGGCCATAAGTCGACATTTCGCCATCCCTTGATTCGACTGTGTCCAGTAGACGCGGCGGCAGCGCGATTGACTAGTACAGATCCTGTACTTCCGCTGGTTCATATCTGGCACTGGAATTGGTTCATCGGCAGGCCGGACGATCTGACCATGACCACAGCAACTGAGACCGATCGCGCACTCGAAGCCAAACATCGGGCACTTTGGGCGCTGGGCAACTACACCACGGTCGCGACCGAGGTGGTGGCACCGCTCGGCCCGGTCCTGGTCCAGGCCAGCGGGATCGGCGCAGGTGACCGAGTGCTCGACATTGCGGCCGGGGCGGGCAATGTGGCGATACCAGCCGCTGTCGCCGGCGCGGATGTGATTGCCAGCGATCTGTGCCCCGAGTTGCTGGCGCGCGGGCGAGCTATCGCCGGCGCCCGCGGGGTGAGTTTGCGGTGGCTCCAGGCCAATGCCGAGGAGCTGCCATGTGACAGCGATGAGTTCGACTCGGTGCTGTCCTGCGTCGGCGTGATGTTCGCCCCGCACCACCAGCGCGCGGCCGACGAGTTGGTTCGGGTCTGCCGGCCCGGCGGGGTGATCGGGCTGATCAGCTGGACGCCGGAGGGCTTCATCGGCCAGATGTTCGCGACGATGAAGCCTTACCTGGCGCCGCCGCCGCCCGGTGTGCAGCCGGCGCCGCTGTGGGGCAATGTGGATCACGTGCGCGGTCTGCTGGCGGATCGAGTCAGCGACTTCGCCGCGCAGCGTGGCACGCTGCCGGTGGACCGCTTCGCCGACGGGGCGGCTTTCCGCGACTACTTCAAGGCGAATTACGGGCCGACGATCGCCGCGTACCGCGGTATCGCGGATCAGCCGCATCGGGTGGTTGCGCTGGAGGCGCAACTGGCCGAACTCGGCGACCGATACCTGGCCGGGTCGTCGGCAATGGAGTGGGAATACCTACTGGTCACCGCGCGCAAGCGCTGATCAGTCAGCCCGCCGAGCAGTCCCCCGCAAGCGGGAGGTGCCCCCAGCAAAATCGCACTAAAACCCGGATTTTAGTGCGATTGTGCGACTGCTCGCGGTTCAGGCTGCTCGCGGTCAAGCCGGGGCGAACAATGGCGCACCGCCGGCGCTGCGCTGCTCGGGCCGGAGGTCGACCGGCATCCCGCAGGTCACCGAATCTGGTTCGCAGTCAATGATATTGGCGGCCACCCGCAGTCCGCTCTGTTCGGCGAGCTCGACGATGGCGATCACGTACGGCGTCGGGACGTCGGGGTTGTAAGGGTGGTGGTTGACGGTGTAGGTGAACACCGTGCCACGCCCGGACACCGGCCGCGCGACCAGGGCGCCGCCACACTCCCGGCATTCCCCGGTGGACGGATGCACCCAGCGTTGGCACGTGTCGCAGTGCTCGATGAGCAGTTCGGATGTCGACTCGGCCGGCACGACTAATAGAGTACACTCTATTAGTTCGGTGTGAACAATCGGTTCGGGTGCGTGCAGCGGATTCTCCTCTGACGGGCGGTGCATATGGCGTATTTCGAGAAGGACGCGATCTTGTCCGGCATCGGCATCTCGCGGATCGGCCGTCGCACCGGCATTCCGGGGTTCGAGCTGACCATGGAGGCGGTCCGGTCCGCCATCGATGACGCCGGTCTGGTCGCCGCCGACATCGACGGCATCGCGACGCTGGGCGACACGCCGGCCGAAGAAGTCACCGCCGCGCTGCGGATCGACGCGTCGGACTGCGGAACCGGATTCGGCACCGGCGGCCTGCTGAGCCCGGTGATGTCGGCGTGCCGTGCGGTGGCCGAGCGACGCGCCCATCATGTGGTGGTCTACCGGACGATACAAATGCTGGGTGGCACCGTTCCGGTCAAGCGGGAAGAGCGGGACGAGAATGCGCCCGCGCCGCCGCTTGCGCGCATGCTGGACAGGCCCGAAGGCGCGCCGCGTCCCGCCGTCGGCCCGATGGACGACATCACCGATCTGGTCGCGGCCCAGGCTTACTCGGCGGCGAACTGGCTGGCGCTCAACTGTCGCCGCCATATGGAGCTGTACGGAACCACCAAGGAGCAGTTGGGCTGGCTGGCCCTCAACGGCAGGCGCAACGCCGCGTTGAATCCCCTAGCGGTCTACCGCGAACCGATGACGATGGCCGATTACCTGGGCGCGCGGCCGGTGTCGACGCCGTTCGGGCTGCTGGACTGCGATGTCCCGATCGACGGCTCCATCGCGGTGGTGGTATCGCACGCGGAATACGCTCGCGACTGCCCGCACCGGGCGGTGGCGGTGGAGGCGATCGGCGGGTCCGACGGCGCCGGTGGCTGGTTCCACCGTGACGATTACCCGAAGATGGCGATGTCGGACGCGGCAGCGCAGATGTGGTCACGAACAGGGCTGCGGCCCGCCGACCTCGACGTCGCGCAGTTGTACGACGGCTTCACGTTTCTCACCATCGCGTGGCTGGAGGCCCTTGGTATCTGCGGCGACGGTGAGGCCGGCCCGTTCGTCGAGGGCGGCGTGCGGATCGCCCGCGACGGTGCACTGCCGCTGAACACCTACGGCGGCCAACTCTCGGCCGGGCGCATGCACGGCTACTGGGCGCTGCACGAGGGGTGTTTGCAGTTGCGGGGTGAGGCCGGCGAGCGGCAGGTGTCGCGGCGCCCCGAGGTCGGGGTGGTTTCGGTGGGTGGTGGCCCCGTCGCGGGATGCATGTTGCTCACGTGTTGAACCGGCTTGTGGGAATACTCAATTGAGCTCCAACCCGGATGCGGTCCGCGCGGACAAACGAGCTGCGAAGATCGCCCGCTGCATCGAGGAAGACATCGTTCGGCGCGGGTGGACGATCGGAGAATCGCTGGGCTCGGAACGGGCTCTGCAGCAACGCTATGGGGTGAGTCGGTCGGTGCTGCGGGAAGCCGTGCGGCTCGTCGAGCACCATCAGGTCGCCCGGATGCGCCGCGGACCCAACGGCGGGCTGCTCATCTGCGAGCCCGACGCCGGTCCCGCGACCCGCGCCGTGGTCATCTACCTCGAGTACCTCGGCACCACGATCGAGGATTTGTTCAACGCACGCCTGGTGCTCGAGCCGTTGGCTGCCTCCCTGGCCGCCGAACGAATCGACGAAGCCGGCATTGCCCGGCTGCGTGCGGTCTTGCGCGCGGAGGAAGGCTGGAAGCCGGGTCTACCGCTGCCGCGCGACGACTTCCATATCGCGCTCGCGGAGCGGTCGAAAAACCCCGTCCTGCAACTGTTTATCGACGTCTTGATGCGGCTCACCAGGCGATATGCGCTCGCGTCGCGCGCCGACTCGGCAACCGAGGCCATCGAGGCGATCGACCAGATGCGCTGCGGCCACGCCGATATCGTCGCCGCAGTCACCGCGGGCGATTCCGCGCGGGCCAAAACGTGCAGCGAGCGACACGTGGCAGCGGTGACCGCTTGGCTGCAGGAGCATCGGTCGATGAGTGCCGGCTCGGGGCGGGCACGCGGGCCGGGTCGGGTCTCGCTCGACCCGGAGGCGCCCAACGGCAAGCTCGCCGAGGTATTGGCGGCCACCATCGGCGACGATATCGCGGCCGGCGGTTGGCAGGTCGGTTCCGTCTTCGGGACCGAAACGGCGCTGCTGGAACGCTATCGGGTGAGCCGGGCGGTGCTGCGGGAGGCGGTGCGACTGCTCGAATACCACGCAGTCGCCCAAATGCGTCGCGGACCCGGCGGGGGGCTGGTCGTCACAAAACCCCAGGCGCAGGCCAGCATTGACACCATCGCGCTCTACCTGCAGTACCGCAGGCCAACCCGCGAAGACTTGCGCTGCGTCCGGGACGCCATCGAGATCGACAATGTCACCAAAGTCGTCGCCAAAGTCGTCGAGCGACGGCCCGAATCCGAAGCGACGGCCTTGCTCGACGCGCTGGGCGGGCTTGCGCACACCGGCGCCGACGAAGCCGTCGCCGATGTGCGCAAGGCCGCCGTCGAGGAGTTTCGGTTCCACGTCGGACTGGCGCAACTGGCCGGCAACGCGCTGCTGGACCTGTTTCTGCGGATCATTGTCGAGCTGTTCCGCCGGCACTGGTCCAGCACCGGGCAAGCGCTGCCGACCTGGGCCGACGTCGTCGCCGTCGAGCGGGCTCACCTGCGGATTCTCGAGGCGATCGGCGACGGCGACGAGAGTTTGGCCCGCTATCGCATCCGTCGCCATCTCGACGCCGCCGCCTCCTGGTGGCTTTAGGTCTTGGGCTTTAGGTGGCTTTAGGTGGCTTTAGTCGGCGTGTCGGTGCATAGCGAAGGCTTGTAGGGGGTATTTGGGAGTAGGAATGCGACGCCGGTTTGGCAGGGGGGTGGCGTTGTGACCGACATCAGGAGCGCTGAATTGAGGACCAGCACGGACGTTAGGCAACGAGGCTTCGTCCACTCCGCACTGCTCTACCACTCGGAGCGGGAGTGTTTGGACTTCGTGGTGCGCTTCGTCGTCGACGGCCTGGCCCTCGACGAACCGGTGCTGGTTGCGATACCGGGCGATAGGCTGCCGTCGCTGCGCGACGCGTTGTGGCTTGCATGCGAGGACGGGCTGCCGGCCCACCTGCGCCTGGTTGACATCACCGAGGTCGCCCGCAACCCGGGCCGGCTTCTGGCTATGGAGGGTTCCTTCACCGCCGCATACCCCGGTCGACGGGTTCGGATCGTGAGCCAACTAGTCTGGCCCGGCCGCACCGCGGATGAGTTGCTTGCCTGCGCGCAGCACGAGGCGTTGGTCAACGGGGCGTTCAAAGGCCACGACGTGGTCGCGTTGTGCCTGTTCGACGCTAATCGGTTGGACGAAGACGTGCTGGCAGACGCTCGCTGCACCCACCCCGTGCTGTGGAAATGCGGATCGGCGTATCGCAGCGCCGAGTACGCGCCCGACGACGCGCTGGCGCGCTGCAACCAGCCGCTACCCACCAGTCCCGGAGCCGTGACGTACACGGTCAGGCGGAGCGCGGACCTGCATCCGGCCCGGTCGTTTGCGATCGACTATGCCGACTGGGTTGGACTTTCCCGGGACGGAATCGAGGACCTGCAGTTGATCGCCACCGAGCTGGCCAGCAACAGCCTGATGTACACCAATGGTGGGTGCCAGCTGGCATTCTGGCGGCAAGATGAGCACCTAGTCTGCGAAGCGCGCGACACCGGACGGTTCGAGGATCCGCTGGCCGGACGCTGGCCCCCGGGCGCCAGCGGCAACGCAAGCCGCGGACTGTTCATGGTCAATGCCATGGCGGACCTGGTGCGCACGCACACCACCGGGACCGGCACAACGATCCAGGCATACCTGCGCTTCCATCCGTCGCGCGGGCCGATGGGCTGACGCGCAGGAACCTACTCCGGCTGACCTACTGCGGCTGATCTTGGCCCGGGCCAGGCACCGCGGGTATCGATGTGTGGGCACCGCAGCCCACTGCTAGCACCGCGTATGCGGCGACCACCGCCGCGGCCAGCATCCGGACGACCCGCGTTCTCTTGTTGCAGCGTGTGCTCATCAGTCGTGCCTTTCAGTTACTTATTTTGCTGCTGCTGCCCGTCGCCGGAGTTGGGCGCCGGGCCAACCGGTTGCTGCTGGCAGCCCGCCGCCAGCGTTGCGAAAGCCGCGATCAGTGCGGCGGCGACTGCGCTAACCGCGCGTATCTTCCTGGTGCTCTTCTTGCTCATCCGTGCTGCCTTCCAGGAACTGATATGACGGCCACTGCGTTCCGATGCTAGCGTCGTCACGGTGCTCGGCGGGCTGTTTCGTGGCATCGGCAGTCATTGACTGTCATTGGCAGTCATCGGCAGTCATTGGCAGCAACTACCTGCGGATCGCTTGAGCCCGAACGATATTGGCGGTATTCGCAGGTAGATCAGTGGGCTA
Organism: uncultured Actinomycetota bacterium; assembly: GCA_963814505.1. Classification (GTDB taxonomy): domain Bacteria; phylum Actinomycetota; class Actinomycetes; order Mycobacteriales; family Mycobacteriaceae; genus Mycobacterium. The sequence goes on along the minus strand of CAWFDM010000020.1, from coordinate 170,589 downwards.
GCGGACTGGCTGGCACAACGACATTCCCCAGTTCAACATCCCTGGGTGTATGCGTTGTCGAGCAGCCAGTCGCCAGCACCGCGAATACCGCGACCAGCACCACGCCCACCGTCCGAAGCGACCTCTTGCGGGCTTTGTTCGCACTCGTCGGCCGCGCCCTTCGTTTGCGACAAAAATGGTGGTCGAAAACGATGGCATCGCCGGCACCTCACCCGCCAAGCCGTTTTCAGTTCACAGCAAATGAACTTGCACCGCCCGCGCGGAACGGTCTAGTGTCAGCGCTCGTGCGTCTTCTCGAGCGTTCCGTAGTAGCCAGCACCCGCAGCGGGGTCTGATCCAGACCGACCCCCCGCTGTGGGTCGGAAGCTACTACCGTCGGTCGCCCCTGCTGACCAGAGAAGACCGGCACCGTGATTTCGCTGAATACCTCTACCGGCTCACCTCGCCAGTGCCTCGCCAACGCGTGGTTCTGCGACCACTTCGGCGCCGCATTGCCGCGCGGACTGCGGGAACAAACCGACGCGATGTCCTGGGAGAGCTTCGTCGCGACCTACGGTCACACTGCCGGCCCGCTGCGGCTGGGGCACTGGGCGTGCACCGACGCCGAGCGGCCCGCCGGCCGGCTGGGTCCGCAAGCCCGCAACTTCCGCGCCATGATTGCCATCGGCGATCGCATCAGCGCTTCGACGGCCGGCGCCAGTGGGCCGCTCGCCGCACTCACCGCCATGCTGCACGAGCGCGGGATCAAGGTGGAGACACTCAAGTTCCATCAGTTGAGATCGGGTGGACACACCGCCACCTTCATCCGCGGCACCAACGGGATCCGCGCCGAGTGGGCGATGGGCCTTGCTGCGGATCCGACGCAGTCGGCGCTGCGCGCGCTGATCGCCTGCGCCAACCGGCTGCTTGGCTGACGGTGTCTGCTCGCGCGAGTGCCCCCGGCTCGCGGGCGCGGCTTAGAGCGGGCGCGGCTTAGAGCGGGCGCAGCACGATCGGCATGCCGTCCATCGGCACCGGCATGCCGCCGTAGTCCCAGCGCGGGTGGTGATCGGGCCGGGGGAGTTCAAGCCGGTAGCGGCGCAGCAGCCGGTGCAGGATCGTCTTGATCTCCAACTGGCCGAACACCATCCCGATGCACTTGTGCGCTCCCCCGCCGAACGGCGTGAACGCATACCGGTGCCGCTTGTGCTCGCTGCGCGGCTCGGTGAAGCGCTCCGGGTCGAATTTCAGCGGGTCGGTCCAGAGCTCCGGCAGTCGGTGATTCATCCCTGGAAACGCGGTGACATTGGTGCCCTTGGGCAGGTGATGGCCCAGCAGTTCGGTGTCGCGCACCGTCTGCCGCATCGCCCATTGGACGGGCGTCACCAGCCGGATCGACTCGTTCATCACCAGGTCCAGCGACTCCAGCTTTTCCAGTGATTCGATGTCGAGCGGACCATCGCCGAGGCGGTCCGATTCGTCGCGGCAGCGCTGTTGCCACTCCGGGTTGGCGGCCAGGTGATAGACCATCGTCGTTGATGTCGAGGTCGATGTGTCATGGGCGGCCATCATCAGGAAGATCATGTGGTTGACGATGTCCTCGTCGGAGAACCGGTTGCCGTCCTCGTCTTCGGTGTGGCACAAGACCGTTAGCAGGTCATTGCCCTCCTTGCCGCGGCGCTCCTTGACCCGCTCGGCGAAGTAGTTTTCCAGCAGGTCCCGCGCCCGCAGTCCTCGCCACCAGGTGAGCGGCGGCACGCTGGTCCGGATCACTGCGTTGCCGGCGCGCGTCGTCGTCGTGAACGCCTTGTTCACCTTGGTGACCAGCTCGTGGTCGGTGCCGGGCTGATGGCCCATGAACACCATCGAGGCGATGTCGAGGGTGAGTTTCTTCATCGCCGGATAAAGAAGGAAACGCGCGTCGTTGGTCACCCAGTCGTCGGCGATCACCTGCGACACCACGTGGTCCATCTGCTCGACGTAGCCGACCAGTCGGGACCGGACGAACGCCTCCTGCATGATGCGCCGGTGGAACATGTGCTCTTCGAAGTCGAGCAGCATGAGGCCGCGATTGAAGAATGGCCCGATCACCGGGACCCAACCCTGCTGCGAGTAGTCCTTGTTGCGATTGGAGTAGATCGCCTGCGCAGCATCGGGGCCCAGCGCCGCGACGAACGGCAGGACCGGAGAGTCGCCGAAGACGAGCGGACCCTTGGTGTTGTACAGGAACATGAGATAGTCCGGTCCGCCGCGCAACATCTCGATCATGTGCCCGAGGATCGGCAGCCCAGAATCACCGACGACCGGCTTGAGCCCGCTGCCCGGCGGCGGGTCGGCGAGCTTCTTCTCGGGGAATTGGGTGTTGCGCAGCCTACGTTCCAGCAGACCCATCCCGGGAAAATTGTTGAACGACGGAGTCAACCGGCGTTGGGCTTGGTCAATAAGGTATGCCGGGGTACTTATTGTCGCCATCGACGCTCCTTTGCGGTAGCGGCAAACAAAAACTTACTAGCCATACTTCGTATCGACTTGACGGCTGTCAAGTTTTCTTTTTGGGCGGCTTGGTGCAAGGTCAGGGGGTGATCGAGAGGTGAATAGCCACGCCGCCAACCAGGAGCAGCCGGTGCCAGCCGTGCGGCGGCGCGGTGACAGGCACCGGCAGGCGATCCTGCAGGCGGTGCGTGAGCTACTGGAGGAGAGGCCCTTCTCCGAGCTGTCAGTCAGCACTATCGGCCTCCGGGCCGGCGTGGCCCGCTCCGGTTTCTACTTCTACTTCGACTCGAAGTACTCGGTGCTTGCCCAGATCCTGGCCGAGGCGGCCGAAGAACTCGAAGAACTCACCCAGTTCTTCGCCCCGCGGCAGCCGGGCGAGTCGCCCGAGGAGTTCGCCAAGCGGATGGTCGGCAGTGCCGCCGCCGTCTACGCGCACAACGACCCGGTGATGACCGCCTGCAATGCTGCCCGGCACACCGATATCGAGATCCGCGACATTCTCGAACAGCAATTCGAAATGGTGCTCCGCCAGATCGTCGCCATCGTCGACGCCGAGATGAAGGCCGGGACCGCCCATCCGATCAGCGAGGACCTGCCGACGCTGATCCGCACCCTGGCGGGCACCACCGCGCTGATGCTGACCGGCGACCCCCTCCTGGCCGGCCGCGACAATGACATCGAGCGCCGGGTGCGGGTGCTCGAGCAAATGTGGCTCAACGCGCTCTGGGGCGGCGGCTCCAGGTAACAGGGCCGGTATCGTCACCGCCATGGCGGGGACATCCGGGCGGTATTTCGCGGGGAAGCGTTGTTTTGTCACCGGTGCGGCCAGCGGGATCGGTCGCGCCATCGCCTTGCGGCTGGCCGCCCACGGCGCCGAGCTCTATCTGACCGACCGCGACGCGGACGGACTGGCGCTCACGGTGTCCGACGCCCGAGCGCTGGGTGCGCGGGTGCCCGAGCATCGGGCCCTCGATGTTTCTGACTACCACGACGTGGCCACGTTCGCGGCCGATATCCACACCCGCCATCCCAGCATGGACATCGTGATGAACATCGCCGGCATATCGGCGTGGGGAACCGTCGACCAGCTCACGCATGAGCATTGGAGCAAAATCGTCGCGATCAACCTGATGGGCCCCATCCACGTGATCGAGTCGTTCGTTCCGCCGATGGTGGCCGCCGGCCGCGGCGGGCGTCTGGTCAATGTGTCGTCGGCGGCCGGGCTGATCGCGCTGCCCTGGCATGCGGCCTACAGCGCCAGCAAGTACGGGTTGCGTGGGTTGTCGGAGGTGCTGCGCTTCGACCTGGACCGGCACCGCATCGGGGTGTCGGTGGTGGTGCCCGGCGCGGTGAAAACCCCGCTGGTCAACAGCGTCGAGATCGCCGGCGTCGACCGCGACCACCCCAAGGTGACCCAGTGGGTCGAGCGCTTCGCCGGTCATGCGGTGTCACCGGAAACAGCGGCCGAGAAGATCTTGGCCGGCGTCACCAAGAACAGATACCTGATCTACACGTCAGCGGACATCCGGGCGCTGTATGCCTTCAAGCGGTTGGCATGGTGGCCGTACAGCTTGGTGATGCGCCGGGTCAATGTGTTCTTCACGCGCGCACTGCGGCCCAGCCCGGCGCCGCGCTGAACGTTACTTGGGCATCTCGAGCTCCAGCCGCACCCCGAGCAACCGGACCGGGCGGTCCAGCTCGAACAGGTCCAGGACGGCCAGCGCGGTCGCGGTGATGACGTCGACGTCGGTGCTGGGCGCCGCCAGCTTGCGGATCTTGGTGCGGGTGTAAAACGTCGCGGTGCGCACTGTCACCGCCACCCGCGTGACGATCCGCGCCGACGCCCGGACTTCGCCGAGTGCTCGTTGGGCCAGTTCCGTTACCGCCAAGTCCATTTCGGCTCGGTCGGTGAGGTCGCGGGGAAAAGTGACGACGTGGCTGCGCGAGCGCGGCACCCATGGCTCGGCACTGACCGCGGTGTCGCCGCCGCCTTTGGCGAGCAGCAGCAGCCACAGGCCGGTTCGCGGGCCGAAGGTGGACCTCAGCAGCTCGCGGTCGCTGTGCGCGAGGTCCCACACTGTCGTTATCCCAAGGGCTGCGAGCTTTTTCGCTGTCTTAGGTCCCACGCCCCACAGTGCGTCAACCGGACGGTCGGCCATCAGGGTCATCCAGTTCGCGTCGGTGAGGGCAAAGATCCCGGCCGGCTTCGCGAAGCCGGTGGCGACCTTGGCGCGCTGTTTGTTGTCGCTGATGCCGACCGAACAGGACAGCCCGGTCTCGCTCAACACGACGGTGCGAATTTGTTCGGCTATTTTTACGGGTTCCGCGGGATCGACGGGATCGTCGGCCGGCACCCCGAGGTACGCCTCGTCCCAACCCCACACCTCGACGGGGTGCCCCAGGTCGCGCAACAGCCCCATCACCTGGTCGGACGCCTCGTCGTAGGCGGCCGGATCCGACGCGAGGAATGTGGCCCCCGAGTCTGGGGGGCAGCGGCGGGCGGCGGTGCGCAGTGGCATGCCCGCGTGCACACCGAACTCGCGCGCCTCATACGAGGCGCAGGTGACGACCTTGCGCGGTTCGGTCGGGTCACCGCTGCCGCCGACGATCACCGGCAGCCCGGCCAATTCGGGATGGCGGCGCAGTTCGACCGACGCCAGAAACTGGTCGAGGTCGATATGCAGGACCCAGCGCGGTGGCTTTGGTACGGGCATAGGAGGGGAGGACATGGGCGGGGAGGCGATCACCGCCCGCACAGCTTGCGCGCCAGGCTCTCCCACGCGTCGCCCAATGTCTCGAGGGTGTGGCCTGTGTCGTTGAGCCGATGCTCGACGTAGTCGGCGTCGAGCAGGGCCAGCAGTGCGTCGGTCTGGGCATCGAGATCGCCGGTGCTGTGCGCCGCCTGAAGCAGCACCCGCACGTGCGTGCGGAGCACCATGGCCGGTGGGCCGTAGCGGGTCGCCGGATCGCGGTTGGCGCCCGACAACAGCGCGTGGTGAGCGTGCGCGAAGCGGATCCGCTGCCGGCCGAATGCGACCAGCCGATCCATCGGCGGCGCATCGGGGCCCAGCGGCGGCGGACCGAACAGGAACGCCTGCTGGCTGGCCCGCTCATCCTCGTCGAGCAAGACCATCATCAGGCCGGCCCGACTACTGAACCGGCGGAACAGGGTGCCTTTGCCGACGCCCGCGGCTGCGGCGATGTCGTCCATGGTGACCGCGTCCGCGCCGCGCTTGGCGACCAGCTCGCGGGCCGCCTGCAATAACCGCGCGCGATTGCGGGCCGCGTCGCCTCGCTCTGTTGGGGCCTCTTGTGGCGCGGAAACGGGCAGGTCGCCCAACCGCTCGACACCGCTCACCCTTGCACCTTAACGCGAACGGAATAAAGTGGACCAGAGTCCGGTTTGGTCGTGCAAAGATGTTTAGGTCAACGACCGAAGGGAACGGAACAGTGACAGGGATGTCTGGGAACTCGAAGAGCTCGAACACCAAAGTCTTGGCATTGGTGGGCAGCCTGCGTGCGGCGTCGATCAACCGCCAGATCGCCGAGCTGGCGGCCGCGGTTGCCCCTGAGGGCGTCACCGTCACCGTGTTCGAAGGGCTGGGGGAGCTGCCGTTCTACAACGAGGAAATCGACGACGCGGTCAACGCCGAGGTCCAGCATGCGGCTGCCCCGGTGGCCGCGCTGCGTGCCGCGGCGGCCGACGCGGACGCCGCCCTGGTGGTCACCCCGGAGTACAACGGCAGCATTCCCGCGGTGGTGAAGAACGCGATCGACTGGCTGTCGCGTCCCTTCGGCAACGGCGCGCTCAAGGACAAGCCGCTGGCGGTCATCGGCGGGTCCATGGGCCAATACGGCGGGGTGTGGGCGCACGACGAGACCCGCAAGTCGTTCGGCATCGCGGGGGCGCGCGTCGTCGACGCGATCAAGCTATCCGTGCCATTCCGAACCCTGGACGGCAAGGCCCCCGCCGACGACGCCGAGCTTTCGGCGAATGTGCGGGATGTGGTCGGCAAGCTCGCCTCCGAGGTCGGCTGACCCGGCGTCGAACGCGGACCTCTCACCGCAACCACACCGGTTGTGGAGGGGGCTCGCGCGGCCGCACCGAATGCAACCGGCGGGCTCGCAGCCAAACCCGCCACCTCTGTTGGGTTTGCTGTCGGCCGGTCGATCGCGGTATCGGGCACCGTAGTTGTCGGTGGGCGGTGGTAGACAGTGCGGTGTGCCGCTTGCACCGGATGTTGTGATCTGCGACACGCCGGGCGGCGCGCAACACATGGCTCACGACCAGGGAATTTCAAAAATGTTATTCAGAACATCTTGTATCTCTTCTTCTTGTCACCCCCTAGGTGTAGTGTTTCGCAGGTCGGCAGAACCCAGGGCCACCAGGCCAGCCGGGCCTGGTGAACCTCCCGGAATCGGCATCGCCAGGCCGGTTGACTGGCAGCCACAGGACGGGAATTTGGGGGCTTGCCGGACCGCTGAACACAACGCGGATGCATCACCCGAATAGTTGCCAGTCCGTGACCAAATTCCCCACCTTCCGCAAAGGAGCGGCATCTCCGATGAGCATCACCGTCTACACCAAGCCCGCCTGCGTGCAGTGCAGCGCCACCTACAAGGCCCTGGACAAGCAGGGCATCGCCTACGACAAGGTCGATATCACGCTGGACGCTGAGGCGCGGGACTTCGTGATGGCGCTCGGTTATCTGCAGGCCCCCGTGGTGGTGGCAGGAAACGCTCACTGGTCGGGCTTCCGGCCCGACCGCATCAAGGCGCTCGCCGGTGCCGCGCTGACGGCCTAACCGGACGAACGAACCATAGGTAAGGAGGTTGCGGTGCCATGGATATCACGGGGCGCAACCTGGTCTATTTCTCCTCCGTGTCGGAGAACACCCACCGCTTCGTGCAGAAGCTGGGTGTTCCCGCCACGCGGATACCGCTGCACGGCCGGATCGAGGTCGACGAGCCGTACGTGCTGGTACTGCCGACATACGGCGGCGGGCGGGCCACACCCGACATCAATGACGGTGGCTACGTCCCCAAGCAAGTCATCGCCTTTTTGAACAACGAGCACAACCGGTCGTTGATCCGCGGCGTCATCGCCGCGGGCAACAACAACTTCGGCGCCGAATTCGCCTACGCGGGCAACGTGGTCTCGCGCAAGTGCGGTGTTCCGTACCTTTACCGCTTCGAACTTATGGGAACCCCGGATGATGTGGACGCCGTCAGCGAGGGGCTCGCCGATTTCTGGAAGGAACAGACGTGCCACCAACCGTCACTGCAGAACCTGTAACCGCCGGCGCGCATGGGTTGCACGACGAGACGGACTACCACGCGCTGAACGCGATGCTGAATTTGTACGACGCGGACGGCAAGATCCAATTCGACAAGGACCGGGAAGCCGCTCACCAGTACTTCCTGCAGCATGTCAACCAGAACACGGTCTTCTTCCACAATCAGGACGAGAAGCTCGACTACCTGATCCAGAAGAACTACTACGAGCGTGAGGTTCTCGACCAGTACTCGCGCAACTTCGTCAAGACGCTGTTGGACCGCGCCTACGCCAAGAAGTTCCGGTTCCCGACTTTCCTTGGCGCGTTCAAGTACTACACCTCCTACACGCTGAAGACCTTCGACGGGAAGCGCTATCTGGAGCGCTTCGAGGACCGGGTGGTCATGGTGGCGCTGACGTTGGCCTCCGGTGACACCGGATTGGCCGAGAAGCTGGTCGACGAGATCATCGAGGGCCGGTTCCAGCCGGCGACCCCGACGTTCTTGAACTCGGGTAAGAAGCAGCGCGGTGAGCCCGTGAGCTGTTTTCCCGCCGGAACGCCGGTGGATACCCCCGACGGGCCGCGGGCGATCGAGACACTGCGGGCAGGTGACCGGGTGCTCTCGCACGACGGGTCCTTCTCCGTCGTCGAGTCCGTCATCGAGAACCCCAATGACCAAGCACTCATCTCGATCTCACACTTCGGGCACAAGGAACCAATCCTGTGCACTCCCGAGCATCCGATCCTGGTGTGGACCACGCGTGATGTACAGACACTTATCGACGGTGACGGTGCGGATCCCTTCAACGGATTCGTATGGTTGGCTGCCAAAGACATTCGTCCCACGGACTTCATCGTGACGGCAGCACCACTGGAGGGACGGTCGCGGCGGGTCTACGACCTGATGGAATACGTCGGCGCGGGCGAATACGAAGAGGTCGACGGGCTCATACGCAAGGTCAACTCCGATCGAAAGCACCGCAACAAACAGCGCCACCACATGAGCTTCATATCCGTGAATCGCCACGTCGAAGAGTCATACGACCTCGGCCTTATCCTCGGCTGGTACGTCGCCGAAGGCCACATCTTCAAGCGATCGGGACCCGCGGGCCGGGCCCCCAACGGTATCCACTTCACGATCGGCACACACGAGCTCGAGTACCAGCAGGAGTTGGCGACGGCATTCAAGCGAGTGTTCGCAGCGGACCTCGCCATACACCAGAGTGTGTCGGACCAGTCCGTGCGCATGATTTGCAACAGCAAGGTCGTTGCATCGCTGTTCCTCTCCCTGGTGGGCACGGGATATCACTCGAAGCGGTTATCCCACGACGTCTTAACGGCCGACGAAGAGTTTCAGCGGGGATTGCTGGCCGGGTTGTTCCGCGGGGACGGGTGCAGTACCACCGGCGGCATGATGCTCGACTTGGTGAACCCGGAGCTGATCGATCAGGTGCAGCTTCTCCTGCGCCGACTCGGGATCGTGTCCAGGGTTCGCCAGTACGTCAACCGATCGGGCAATGTGACGGGACAGGTGTTCGTGCCCGGGCTGCCCGGTGCCAGCGAAGATTTCATCTTCGACGTCGGCAAGAACCTGCACAACTACATCGGCCAGAAAGGGACTTTGCGCACGACCTATCAGGTCGTGCATGGGCGGCACGTGTACGGAATCCGCGAATTGAGGCACACGGCGGACGTTCCAGCGGAGGTCTACAACCTCCACGTCGAGGACACGCACACGTACACGATTCGTGGCACGGTCGTGCACAATTGCTTTCTTTTGCGCATCGAGGACAACATGGAGTCGATCGGGCGCTCGATCAACTCGGCGCTGCAGCTGTCCAAGCGCGGCGGGGGAGTTGCGTTGCTGCTGAGCAATATTCGTGAGCACGGCGCCCCGATCAAGAATATCGAGAACCAGTCGTCGGGTGTCATCCCGATCATGAAGCTGCTCGAGGATTCGTTCTCCTACGCCAATCAGCTGGGCGCGCGTCAGGGCGCTGGCGCGGTGTACCTCAACGCGCACCACCCCGACATCTACCGCTTCCTGGACACCAAACGAGAGAACGCCGACGAGAAGATCCGGATCAAGACGCTGAGCCTGGGGGTGGTGATTCCGGACATCACCTTCGAGCTGGCCAAGAAGAACGAGGACATGTACCTGTTCTCGCCGTATGACGTCGAGCGGGTCTACGGCCTGCCGTTCGCCGACATCTCGGTGACCGAGAAGTACTACGAGATGCTCGACGACGCGCGGATCCGCAAGACCAAGATCAAGGCGCGCGAGTTCTTCCAGACGCTGGCCGAGCTGCAGTTCGAGTCCGGCTATCCGTACATCATGTTCGAGGACACGGTGAACCGGGCCAATCCTATTGAGGGCAAGATCACGCACTCGAACCTGTGCTCGGAGATCCTGCAGGTGTCCACCCCGTCGGTGTTCAACGAGGACTTGTCGTATGCCAAAGTGGGCAAAGACATTTCGTGCAACCTGGGGTCGCTGAACATCGCCAGGACTATGGACTCGCCGGACTTCGCCCAGACCATCGAGGTGGCGATCCGCGCGTTGAGCGCGGTGAGCGACCAGACGCACATCACCTCGGTGCCCTCGATCGAACAGGGCAACAACGACTCCCACGCGATCGGGCTCGGGCAGATGAACCTGCACGGCTATCTGGCGCGCGAGGGCGTCTTCTACGGCTCCGAAGAAGGCATCGACTTCACCAACATCTACTTCTATACCGTGCTCTACCACGCGCTGCGCGCCTCGAACCGCATCGCGATCGAACGCGGCTCGCACTTCAAGGGTTTCGAGAAGTCCAAGTACGCGTCGGGGGAGTTCTTCGACAAGTACACCGAGCAGGTGTGGGCGCCGAAGACGGAGAAGGTGCGTCAGCTCTTCGCCGACGCGGACATCCGCATCCCGACCCAGGACGACTGGCGACGGCTGAAGGAGTCGGTGGCCGCGCACGGCATCTACAACCAGAACCTGCAGGCGGTGCCGCCGACCGGGTCGATCTCCTACATCAACCACTCGACGTCGTCGATCCACCCGATCGTGTCGAAGGTCGAGATCCGCAAGGAAGGCAAGATCGGCCGGGTCTACTACCCGGCGCCCTACATGACCAACGAGAACCTGGAGTACTACCAGGACGCCTACGAGATCGGCTACGAGAAGATCATCGACACGTACGCGGCGGCCACGCAGCATGTGGATCAAGGGCTTTCGCTGACGTTGTTCTTCAAGGACACCGCCACCACCCGCGACGTGAACAAGGCGCAGATTTACGCCTGGCGCAAGGGGATCAAGACGCTGTACTACATCCGGCTGCGGCAGATGGCACTAGAGGGCACCGAGGTCGAGGGTTGCGTGTCCTGCATGCTGTGACGGCACGCCGGCGGGTCCCGGCGAAACTCAGCCGGGTGTTCGGTGCGGGTTGGGCGTCGGTCAGAGGTTGAAGAGGCCGATTATCCCGTTGCCCGAGTTGAATATGCCCCAGTTGTTGTTGCCCGAGTTGAAGAAGCCGATGTTCCCGGTGCCGGAATTGAACAACCCGATGTTTCCGCTGCCCGTGTTGAAGATATTGCCGAGACCGACCTGGTTGTTGCCCGTCAGCCCGATGCCCACGTCCCCGATGCCGCTGTTAAAAACGCCGACGTTCGAGTTGCCGGTGTTCGCGAGGCCGATGTTGGCGTTGCCGTTGTTGGCGAACCCGGTGTTGGCGTTCCCCGTGTTTCCCAGCCCGAAGTTTCCAGTACCGTTGTTGAACGCAAAAAAGCCAAACAGGTCGGGGATGGTCAATCCCGCCAACTGCGTGGCCGCGGCCGAAGCGCCGGCATGGTAGCCAAACATTGCCGTCACGTCCTGGGCCCACATCTCCTCGTACTGGGCCTCGGTCGCCGCGATCGCCGGCGCGTTCTGCCCGAACAAGTTAGACATGATCAGCGACACCACCTGATTGCGGTTCAGCGCCACCAGCGCCGGATGCACCGTGGCGCACCGGGCCGACTCGAACGCCGCCGCTACCGCGCGGGCCTGACCGGCCGCGTTCTGGGCGCTGGCCGCTGCGGCGCTCAACCAGCCCGCATAGGGTGCGGCCACGGCCGCCATAGCCTGCGACGCCGGGCCCTGCCAGGATTGACTGGCTAACGTCGTGGTCACCTCGTTAAACGAGGACGCCGCCGAGCCCAGCTCGTTGCACAGCCCGTCCCAGGCTGTCGCCGCGGTGTGCATCGGTCCAGACCCCACGCCGAGGAACATCCGCAACGAGTTGATTTCTGGCGGCAGTACCGAAAAATTGCCCAACATCGCGACACGCCTTCCTGACCGACCCGAGTATCTGCGGCGTATCGTATTGCGGTCCCCGCCGGAATTCCCGCACTTCGGTGAAAGTCAGGGTATTTCACTTTCCGCGGCCTTTCCCGCCGCCCACCGGGCAGGGCAATGGCCGGCCGCGCGGTGAAGCGCCGGTCATCGCGAAGAACACCCCGTGATCAGCGAATATGGCCGCCGGGCGGGCCGGTTTGCCACGACCTGACCCCAGCCGAGCGGCGGTGCTCGCTCGCACCCGCCGCACGACGCCGAGTCTGCCCAGGTCAGCGGGCGCGACGGGGTAAGGTGCATGACGTGCGGAGAGTTTCCCGACCCCACCCCAGCGCCAACGCGGGACGAAAGGTCGACGCGCGCAGCGAACGCTGGCGTGAACACCGCAAAAAGGTGCGCAGCGAAATAGTCGAGGCGGCCTTTCGGGCCATCGACCGTCTGGGGCCCGAGCTGAGTGTGCGGGAAATTGCCGAAGAGGCCGGCACCGCCAAACCCAAGATCTACCGGCATTTCCACGACAAGTCCGACCTGTTCCAGGCCATCGGCGAGCGGCTGCGCGACATGCTGTGGGCGGCGATCTTCCCGTCCATCAACCTGGCCACCGACTCGGCCCGCGAGGTTATCCGGCGCAGTGTCGAGGAGTACGTCAACCTGGTCGACAAGCATCCCAGCGTGCTGCGGGTCTTCATCCAGGGCCGCTTCTCGGCACCCTCCGAGGCGACGGTGCTGACCCTCAAGGAAGGCCGGGAGATCACGCTGGCCATGGCCGAGATGTTCAACAACGAGCTGCGCGAGATGGAGCTGAGCCGTGCGGCCCTGGAACTGGCCGCATTCGCCGCCTTCGGATCGGCAGCGTCGGCCACCGACTGGTGGCTGGGTCCCGAACCGGACAGCCCGCGACGCATGCCGCGCGAGCAGTTCATCGCGCATCTGACGACCATCATGATGGGAGTCATCGTCGGCACCGCCGAGACGCTCGGCATCGCGATGGATCCTGACCGCCCGATCCACGACGTGGTGCCCAACAACCCCGCCGTGAGCTGAGCACAGCAGACTCCGAGGCGGCGTTGACATCGCCGCGGCGATCGATGACACTCGTAGTATCCGATACCCCGGGTACTGGGTATACCCGACATAGCTTTTTTGGGGGTATCGCAATAGCCAGGCGCCTACGGCCGAAGATGCGCCGGCTCACCCCCAGCCAATTCCAGACCCCAGATAGAAAGACCCAAATAGAAAGACCTGAGTCAACATGACCAATGCGGTAACCCAAGCGGAGACCGAGACCCATCAGCCCGTGCACACCCGCGCGATCATCATCGGGACCGGGTTCTCCGGTCTGGGCATGGCCATCGCGCTACAGCAGCAGGGCGTCGACTTCGTGATCCTGGAGAAGACCGACGACGTCGGCGGCACGTGGCGGGACAACACCTACCCCGGCTGCGCCTGCGACATCCCGTCGCACCTGTACTCGTTCTCGTTCGAGCCCAAGTCGGACTGGAAGAACCTGTTCTCCTACCAGCCCGAGATCTGGGACTACCTCAAGGGAGTCACCGAGAAATACGGGCTGCGGCGCTACATGGTGTTCAATTCCCTGGTCGATCGCGGCCACTGGGACGACGACGAGAACCGGTGGCATGTGTTCACCACCGACGGCCGCGAATACGTTGGCCAGTTCCTGATCTCGGGGGCCGGCGCGCTGCACGTCCCATCCATCCCTGACATCGAGGGCCGCGACGAGTTCGCCGGTTCCGCTTTCCATTCCGCGCAGTGGGACCACAGCGTCGACCTGACGGGCAAGCGGGTTGCGGTGATCGGGACCGGCGCCAGCGCCATCCAGATCGTGCCGGAGATCGTCGGGCAGGTCGGCGAACTGCAGCTCTACCAACGCACCCCGGCGTGGGTGCTACCACGGACCAACAATGCGATCCCGGTTTGGCTCCGCAACGTCCTTGGCGACGTGCCTGGTGCTCGGGCACTGCTCCGCTTGGCCATCTACTGGATCCAAGAGGGCCTCGGTATGGCCCTGACGCAACGTCAGGAGCTGTTGACGTTCGGTGAGAAGGCGGGCAAGTGGAACATCCGCCGCCAGGTTCGTGATCGTGCCCTGCGCCGCAGGCTTACGCCGAAGTATCGATTGGGCTGCAAGCGAGTCCTATTCTCCGACAACTACTATCGCGCAATCGCCGACCCGAAGTCCGAACTGGTCACCGACCACATCGTCCGAATCACGCCCGATGGGATCGTTACCGCCGACGGCACTGGACCCGAGGTCTCCCGCAAAGTGGACGTTATCGTCTACGCCACCGGCTTTCACGTCACCGATTCCTACACCTACGTCCAGATCAAGGGACGCAACGGCGAGGACCTGGTCGATCGCTGGAACCGCGAGGGCATCGGGGCGCACCGCGGGATCACCGTCGCCGGGATGCCCAACCTGTTCTTCCTGCTGGGGCCCAACACCGGGCTGGGGCACAACTCGGTGGTGTTCATGATCGAATCCCAGATCCGCTACGTCGTCGACGCGATCAAGACGTGCGACCGGTTGGGCGCGCAGGCGCTGGCCCCGACGCGCGCCGCCCAGGACGCCTTCAACGATGAGCTACAACGCAAGCTGGTTCGCTCGGTGTGGAATACCGGTGGTTGCAGCAGTTGGTATACCGACGAGCATGGCAAGAACACGGTTCTTTGGAGCGGCTACACCTGGCAGTACTGGATGGCGACCCGCTCGATTAAGCCGGAGGAGTACCAGTTCTCCGGGGTGGGCGCGGGCTCACGCGCCGACCGTCGGGCCGTGCCCGCCTAGCAACTCCGCGAAAGCATTCGCAGCGGCATCCACGCCGGCTTCGTCGTCGGTAGCCACGAGATCCAGCAGTAGGCCGCGGACGACGGCCAGCCCGAGCCGCGCCATCGCAGGGTCGACTGGACCGTCGGCGATGGACTTGACCTCGGTGAGCCAGTCGTTGACGGCGCCGGGGACCATGCAGGCGAACGGCGTTTCGCCCTGGGCGGCACGGGCGTAGCACTCGAAGAAGAGCCGCTCCAACTGGCGCAGCTCGGGTCGGCGAACGTCGGCCCACATGGTGGCAAAGCTTGCTGCCGGACTCGTGGGCAAGTCGGGCAGCAGGGTCATCTCGCGTCGCTCGACTTCCTCGACAATCGCCACCAGCAGATCCTCTCGAGATCCGAAGTGGTGCAGCAGCATTCGATGGCTGGTGCCGACCGCACCCGCCACGTCGCGCAGCGAGCGGTCGCCGACGCCGCCCGCCGCGAACTCCTCGATCAGTGCGTCGAGCAGTTGCCGGCGCCGCGCAAGGTCAGGTGTGCGGACCATCGGCGCGGCTGAGCTGCTCAGACCGGGCCTTGAGGCCTTGGGCCTCCAGTTCGAGGAAGCGCTTGGTCTTCTTGACCATCAGCCGGCCGACGAGCGCGCCGAGCGCACCGCGCTGGTCGAGTTCCTGGCGCACCAGGGTGCCGCCACCGGGTTGGCCGACGACGTAGTGGCGAGCGCTGACCAGCACGCCGGGGGACCGTTGCACCCATGTCCAGGACGAGCCGGGATCGATCTCGGTGACCTGCCAGACCAGCTTCTGCATGCCGGGCTGCTTGATCGCGAACCGTCTGCCGACGGCGAGGGCGGGTCCGTCCTGCCCGACCAGGGAAGTCACCGAGGCGGTCCACTCGGGCCAGCGCTGGACGTCGCTGAAGACATCCCAAACCAATTCCGGCGGCGCGGCTATCTCGATACTGTCTTCGTTAAACATGTACCAAATGGTACATCACGGGTGTGGTTTTGCCTACGCCCTTATGCGACGCGCGCGCTGAGATGCTTGAGCGCCGCCTCGGCGCCGTTCCACCCGGGGATGCCGGTCACCCCCGGACCGGGGTGGGTGCACTGGCCGCACAGGAAGAGCCCGTCGACCGGGGTAGCGAATTTGTCGGCGCCCTCGACGACGCGGCCGGTCCAGAGCTGGTTGGGCTGTAGCAGGCCGTGCGAGTAGTCGCCGGCGTGTGCGCTGAAGGTGCTGCCGAAGTACCGGTTGGAGAACACCACGCGGTTGGTGACGGAATCGGCGAACCCGGGCGCGAACTTGTCGAAGATCCCCACGCAGGTGTCGGCGTATTGCTCTTTCCAGCTTCGGTTTTCGTCGGCGTCCAGTCCGGTCGGGAAGTACGGCGTGAAAATGGTTGCGCTGTGCTTGCCTTCGGGTGCCAACGACGAGTCGACCATGCTGGGTATGTACAGATAGGTGGGCGGGGCGTCGGGAAGCTGCCCCTTGCGGTATTGCTCCCACGCGTCGCTGATGTATTCGGGCGACGGCGCGTAGGCGACGGTGGGGCACCATTGGCCGTTGTCGTGCATGTACGGCTGCAGACGCTCGATCCATTGCGGGGCCTGGTCAATGGTGAGATGGGCCTGAATGTATCCCAGGTTGAAGTTGATTTCCTTGATCTTGCGAATGTAGTCGGGCGGAAAGTGTTGCGGGCCGGCAAGATTCACGAACGTCGTGTAAGGGTCGAGCGATGAGAGCACGACGTCGGCCGAAATCGTTGTGCCGTCCCGCAGTTGGACTCCGGTGGCGCGTCCGTCGGTAACCAGGATCTGCTTGATGTGCTGTTTGAGCTGCACCTCGGCGCCCAGCGATTCGGCGCGGCGGCACAGCGCGGTGCTCAGCGAGCCGATGCCACCGCGCGGCATGATGTATTCGACGTTGCCGCCGCCGATCAGGTAGTGGTACAGCGTCGACGCATTCGAGCCCGGGGTCCACGGGCCGCCGTCGAAAGCATCGATGGACATCGCGGCCAGCGAGCCCTGGATGCAGCGGCCCTGGTCGGGCGCCATGAAACGGCGGACCGTGTCCATGGTGCTGCCGTACCACATCTGGGCGAAGTCGTGGCGGTCCTCGGGAGTGGGCTGCGCGGCGATCACCTCGATGATGTCCAGCGGGGGACCGAACGCCGAGTCGACGAAATACGGCGCGAACCGGCCGATGTGCGCGAACAAGCCGCCCAGGGCCGCCGCGACGTCGGGCCCGTGATCGTCGAGCAGGTGGCGCGCCATGCGTTCCAGGTCGTTGTACATCACGAACGGGGTGTCCTGCCGATCCCCGAATGTGCAGGTGGACGTCCACTGATCCATCAGTTCGAAGCCCCACTTGGTCAGCTCGAGGCGGTCGGTCATCTCCTGTCGCCAGATCAGCACCGCCCAGGCGCCGACGCTGTGCTTGTATCCGTCGAAGAGCTCCCGGGTCGCGGCCATCCCCCCGAGGAAGTGCGCGCGTTCCAGCACAAGCACTTTCGCGCCATTCTTGGCCAGCACATTGGCCGCAACCAGGCCGTTGTGGCCCGCCCCGATGACGATCGCGTCGTAGTCCGCCATGTTGACCTCCCGGTCGCTTGCCGCACAATGTCATACCTGACATATTTGCGTCAATAGTGACATTTTGGAGGTTCGCATGCCCGGCCTGACCCGCAGCGAACGCACGCGGCAGGCGCTACTGCATGCGGCGATGAAGCGTTTCGTCGCCGACGGCGTACATCAGACCAGCGTCGCCGACATCGCCGCCGACGTCGGGGTCACCGAGCGCACCTTCTACCGGCACTTCCCGACCAAGCACGCGGTCATCTTCGCCGACTACGACATTGGCTTCGAGTGGTTCGCTCGCGCATTGGCGCTGCGCCCGCACGGTGAACCCATCACTCAGTCGGTGCGAAAGGCCATGGACGCCTTCCCATTTGATTTCGCGATGGTCCGGGAGGCCGCTACCATCCGGTCGCGGGATCTTGACCAGGAAATCATCACCACCCACATTCGAAGGATGCGCGATCAGGTCGCCGACGAGATCAAGGACTTCATCCACGAACGATCGGCACCCACCGCAGACGGGGCGATGATCGCCGACATCGCGGCGCACAGCCTCGCCACCGCGGTGTTCGCCTCGCTGGAGGCATGGATGGCCAAGGGCGATGAGAATGTCGACGAATTGAGCCGCCTCACCGACATCGCGCTGAGTGCCCTCGAGGACGGCCTGACCCACACGCTTCGGCATGCGGGACTGGACTGACGCGAGCCGCGGAGGACCATGAGCGAGGTTCCGCTGGACGCCCAGGAGCGGCTCGAACTCTGCGATCTATTCGACGAGCTCGGCCCTTCGGTTCCCACCCTGATCGAGGGGTGGACCGCTCACGACCTGGCGGCTCACCTCGTGTTGCGGGAGCACGATCCCGTGGCCGGCCCCTGTCTGGTGCTGCCGGGTCCCTTCCAGCGGTTCGCCGAGCGGCGCCGGGCCGCACTGGCCCAGGGCAAGGACTTCGGCTGGCTGGTCGCGCGTATCCGGTCCGGCCCGCCGGTCGGGTTCTTCCGGGTCGGATGGGTGCGTGCGCTGGCGAATCTGAACGAGTTCTTCGTCCACCACGAGGATGTTCGCCGGGCCAACGGCAGGGGGCCGCGACGGCTCACGCCGGCGATGGATGTCGCCCTGTGGCGAAACGTTCGCCGCGGCGGGCGCTTCCTGAGCCGACGGCTTCGCGATTGCGGGCTCGAGGTTCAGTGGGCCGGAACCGACGAGCGGGTGAGATTTGGAGCGAGCGAGCCAATGGCCCGTCTCGCCGGCGCGCCCGGCGAACTGCTTCTCTACGCTTTCGGGCGCCAGGCCGCGCAGGTGGAACTCAGCGGACCCGAAGAGGCCGTCGCCGCGGTGCGCCGGACGCACTTCGGTATGTGACCCGTTTATTTCTGGGTTGGCAGCAGGGCAATCATCGTGTCGAGGAGCTCCTCGGGGTTGGTCTGCCACTTGTCCCAAATGAAGTGCCCGCCCGACTCGAAACCCGCCGCGCCGTTGGCGGTGGTCAGCAGTAACGCGCCGTAGTGTCGCGCGCGTCTCTGGCCGACGATGCGGCCGACGATCGTGATGAACAGGTCTTGCGTGCGCTCGGCCGCTTGCACCGCCGCGGTCGGATCGCCCGCCGGAGTGGTGAACATGAGGCGATACAGGTGGGGTCGGGTGCGGCCGATGGCGACCAGCGAAAGCAACGCGGCGCGCAAAGACTGCTCCGGCGGGCCGTCGCCGGTGGCCAGGCCCTCCAGGGTGTCGCCCAGCTGGATCATTGCGTTCGTGGCGAGGGCCGTAAGCAGGGTTTCCTTGTTCGCGAAGTGGCGATAGGGCGCCGAACGTGACACGCCAGCCCGGGCCCCCACTTCGCGCAGCGTCACCGCATCGGGCCCGCCGATGTCGAGTAGTGCTCCCGCCGCGTCGAGCAACGCCCGGCGGGTCATCGCAGCAGCCTCCGATCGCGTCACCACCGGCAGCAGCATAGGTCGTCCGCAATTCAGTTGACAATGTCAACTCGGGGCCATTAATTTGAGATGACACTGTCAACTGAACTGGAGATCTTCATGACCGCCTCGAATCTCACCGACCGCCGCGAGCTGATCGTCGTCTCGGGCGCGTCGACCGGCATGGGCGCCGCGACCGCACGGGAGTTGGCGCGCAGGGGATTTGACGTGCTGGCCGGCGTCCGCCGCGGGATCGACGCGGATGCGCTGCGCGGTGACGGGATTGAGCCGCACATCCTGGACATCACGGTCGAGTCGGACGTGGCCGCGATCGCCGATCGGGTCGCCGCCGACCCGCAGGGCCGGCCGCTGCGCGCGCTGATCAACAACGCGGGAATCGCGATCAACGCGCCGGTCGAAGCGCTGCCGATCGGCGAGTGGCGTCGGCTCTTCGAGGTGAATCTGTTCGGACACGTCGCGATGATCCAGGCGCTGATGCCACTCCTGTTGCGTAGCTCGGGAACCGTGGTCAACATCAGTTCCGTCGGGGGGAAGGTGGCGTTGCCGACGTATCCGGCGTACGCGGGTTCCAAGTTCGCGTTGGAGGCGCTCAGCGATTCGCTGCGCCGTGAGGTCAACGCTCTTGGGGTCAAGGTCGTCGTTGTCGAGCCCGGCGCGGTCAAAACCGAGATGGCACAACGGGGGGTGGCCACCGCGGAACGGCTGAAGGCCGACATGACCACCGAACAGCTCGAACGTTATGGCGATCTCATCGACGCGATGTCGAATCTGGCTCGATCATTCGACACCGACGGTGTTCCCGCCGAACGTGCCGCGGAAGTGATCGCGAACGCGGCGACCGCGCGGCATCCGCGCACGCGCTACACGATCGGGCGTGACGCCGCGCTTCTCGCCCGGTTGTCCCGGGTGGTTTCCGATCGAATACTCGACCGCGTGGTACGCCGGGTTCTTCGCCCGCACTTCGCTAAGACCGCGTGACCGTAAGCGCCACCCGGTGATTCATGGCGCCCATCCCGGGTACCCGGGCCGGCGGATGCCTAGGGCCAAACTGTTTGTGTGCCTTGCGGTCGCATCGCTGGTGGCGTGCGGCTCTCATGATGGGTCCACACGGGCTCTGCCGCCGGCCGCTGAGCCGCAGGCCGCGCCGCCGGTTAGCCAAACACCCGTCGGGCGGATCATCCCGGTCGGTAATGCTCCCGAAGGTGTCGTCGTCGACGCTCTGACGCGCACCGTCGCGGTCGCGGCGCGTGATCCGAATGAGTTGGTTTTGGTCAACGCTGACTCCGGCGACATCACCGGTCGGGTTTCACTTCCCGGGACGGTCCGGCACCTGCAGTTGGCCGCCCCCGGCGGCCCGGTGCTGGTGCCGGTCGAGACCGCCGATGCCTTGGTGCGCGTCGACTTGCCAGGGGGAGTGGCGCAGTCGCCGATTCGCACCGGGAGCGCGCCGCACGATGCCGTCGCGGCGGCCAACGGCGCCGTCTTCGTCGCCAACGAGCATGGCGCAACGGTGGCCGTCCTGCGCGGCGACCAGATCGTGAAGGTCTTCACCAACAGCGTGCAGCCCGCTGGCTCGGCGGCCGTGGGGACCTCGGTGGGTGTGCTGGACGTCCGGAAAAACGACCTGACCGTGTACGACGCCGAGCGGCTAACCATCATCGGTTCCACCCCGGCCGGAGCCGGTCCCACTCATCTGGTGGCCGACAGGCACGGCCGCATGATCGCGGCCGACACCCGCGGCAATGCCGTCCGCGTGTTCACTCCGCTGCCCACGCCGCGCGAGGTCGCCAGCGTCGCGCAGCCCGGCGCGCCCTACGGCGTCGCATACGACGGTGTGCGCGATCGGCTCTGGGTGACCTCGTCGGGTACCAATGAAGTCGTTGGCTACGACATGAGCGAGCCGAAACCGCGTGAAGTACAACGCTTCTCGACGGTACAAAATCCCTACACCGTGGGCGTGGATACGAACAGCGGCCGGTTGTTCGTCGCCGGGGTATCCGCCGGTGTCGTGCAAGTCATCGACGCCGCGTCCTAATTCAGGCCGAGAACATCCGACGGCCGGGTGCAGTCGACGTCGTCGGCAGTTCGATGCGCAGGAGTCGTTTCCTGACGCGGCATTGCACTGGTTCGACGACTGCGGTCGCTTCCCGCATTCGCGTCAGCCGGAACCTACGGCTCGGCTGATTCTGGGGGCGACTCGGGCGTAGGAGCCGAGGGTTCGCGACACGCAAACACAACTTCTTGTGTTGCGCCGGCTTGTCGGACACCAGGGGTAGTGTTTGAAGCCTAAGTACCGCAGGCAAAACGTCTGGTGAAGTGGGGTTTGGTGACCGAAAAGATGAAGCTGATTGACCGAGTTTCGGCGATCAACTGGAACCGGCTGCAAGACGATAAGGACGCCGAGGTCTGGGACCGCCTGACCGGAAATTTCTGGTTGCCCGAGAAGGTGCCGGTGTCCAACGACCTGCCGTCGTGGGGAACGCTGACCGCAGGCGAGAAGCAGCTGACGATGCGGGTGTTCACCGGACTGACGTTGCTGGACACCATCCAGGGCACGGTCGGGGCGGTCAGCCTTATTCCGGATGCGCTGACGCCGCATGAGGAAGCCGTGTACACCAACATCGCGTTCATGGAGTCGGTGCACGCCAAGAGCTACAGCTCGATCTTCTCCACGCTGTGTTCGACCGCCGAGATCGACGACGCGTTCCGCTGGTCGGAGGAGAACGTCAACCTGCAGCGCAAGGCTGAAATCGTGATGGAGTACTACCGGGGCGACGAACCGCTCAAGCGCAAGGTGGCCTCCACACTGCTGGAAAGCTTCCTCTTCTATTCCGGGTTCTATCTGCCCATGTACTGGTCGAGCCGGGCGAAGCTGACCAACACCGCTGACATGATCCGGCTCATCATCCGCGACGAAGCCGTGCACGGCTACTACATCGGCTACAAGTTCCAGCGTGGCCTGGCGCTGGTCGATGAGGCCAAGCGCGCCGAACTGAAGGACTACACCTACGAACTGCTCTTCGAGCTCTACGACAACGAGGTGGAGTACACCCAGGATCTCTACGACGAGGTCGGGCTGACCGAAGACGTCAAGAAGTTCTTGCGCTACAACGCAAACAAGGCGCTGATGAACCTCGGCTACGAAGCCCTGTTCCCGCGCGACGAAACCGACGTGAACCCGGCGATCCTTTCGGCGTTGTCGCCCAACGCCGACGAGAACCACGACTTCTTCTCCGGGTCGGGCTCGTCGTACGTCATCGGCAAAGCCGTCAACACCGAAGACGAGGACTGGGACTTTTAAAGCCGCAGCTCATAGGCATGCTTTCCGCCGCAGCGGTGTGCATCAGCGTCGGTGCGGATGATGTTGGCCAACAGCACCGCGTCGGTGGCATCGGACTTGGCGCCCGACACCGCATACCGGGCTCGGTACCGGGAGGCCGCCAGCGGGTTGATCGGATAGATCACCCGGCCGGTCTCGCGCAGGGCGGCCACCCACAACCCGCGATCGGTTTCAATGGCCACCGGGATCGGGTCCTCGGGGTTGTCACCGGCCTGGGCCAACAACGTCAACAACTGCGCAAAGCCGGCCGTGTCATTGCCGACCCGCCCGCGTGCCACGACACGACCGTCGACGTCGACCACGGCGACGTCGTGATGCGCTGTGGCCCAGTCGATTCCGCAATACAGATCCAAATCCTCACTCCTTCGATCACTCAATGGGCCCCGAGCCTCGATGGGGTCATGCGGCGCCCTAATCGCGGGACTCGAAGGTCCGCCATCTCATTAGCCGTCCGTGACTCCTGCGCGGCCATGGTGCCAGCACCCTGTCCAAGCCTCTGAACTCATGTTCCATCGCCGACTATGTCGAGGATGTACGCACCGCCGTCGACATGCTCGGTGCCGAACCCGTGCTCATCGGACACTCCATGGGCTGCTTCGTCGTACAGAAGTACCTCGAGGCGTACCATGCCCCCGCTGCGGTCCTCATGGCACCCGCCGCGCCGCAGGGGCTACGACGAACCGTGATGCGCATGTTCCGCCGTCACCCATGGATCTTTGTGCGCGCCAGCACCTTCGGCAACGCAGCCGACATCTTCAACACCCCGGCCTTGGCACGTGAATACCTGTTCTGCGCGCACACCCCCGAACCCATCGTCAAATCCTGCGCGGCCCGTATGGAACCCGAGAGCGCGCGGTCCCGCGCAGCTCTGCTTCGCCGGTGGCGATCCCCATCCGGACCGGCAATTCCAGGGCACGCTCCGCGGCCACTGCGGCATCGACAGCAGACTTCGGCGAGGCGAACGCGGCGCACACCCCATCACCGGTGTGCTTGAACATGAAGCCGCCATGCGCCGCGATCGCCGCCCGCAACACCTCGTCGTGGGCGGCGAGGGCGATCCGCATCGCATCGGCGTCGGCCTCCCACCGATGGGTCGAGCCTTCGACGTCGGTGAACAGGAACGTCACCACCCCTGAAGGGGCAGCCCCCGTCATGGCATCGCCTCAGCCATCGCCATGTGTCCCTCGAAGCCCAGATCGGTGGCCATCGTCCGGTAGCGGTCGGCGAAGTCCCGGTAACCGTCTTCGTCGCCCTGGGCGCGTGCCAGCAGGGCCCGCATCCGCAGCAGGGGCAGTTCGTGCAGGACGTACCCCGGGTCGGTGGGGACGGCTGCCAGCGTGTCGATTACGGCTCGTGCTTCGGCGATGTCGCCGTCGGCACCGCGGCGCAGCAGGGATTCGACCAGGGTGGTGGTCGCCAGTCCGGGTAAGGCCAGGTAGGCGGAGGCCCGCGGGTTGTCCAGGGCGGCCCGGGCCAGCTCGATCGCGCCGTCGACGTCCGCCCGCTGTGCCTTGCGGATGGCGGTGTGGATTTCGACCAACGACATCGCGACGAGGGGGAACCGGCGGGCCAAGGCCATGGCGCGGACCTGCCCGAGCATGTCGTAGCCGACATCCGATTCAGGGCCGTCGCGGTTGACCAGGGTGATGCCTCGGGCCAGCAGAGCGCAGCCGAGCGCAACGGGGTCACCTGACTGCTCGGCGATCGCCAGTGCGTCCGCGGTGTCCCGCAGCGCGGTGTCGTCGGGCAGGTTCACGCCGTGGGCAATGGTTATGTACTTGTACAGGACGACCGTTGCATAGGTGGCCGGGTCCACGGGGCGGGCTGTCGCGAGGGACGCCGTAAGGTGTTCCCTGAATCCGGTCATCCCCAAGGACATCTCGGCGACGCCGCGATGCATCCGCGCGAATGCCAGCGGCGATCCGAAGACGAGGTTGCCCATGGCGGCATCGCCGTCGGCGAGATCGATGACCCGCTGCGCCAACCGCAGGGTCTCGACCACCTCACCGGCCTGCAATTTGGCATGCATGGGTCCCGGCAGGAGCCCGACGATCAGGGCGGGGTCGTCGATCGACTCGATCAGTGCGGTGCATTCGGTGGCCAGCTGCGCCGCCTCGGTAATGCGGTCGTTGTAGGTCATCGCCGTCATCAGCCCGGCCATGGCGATGGTCAGGGACAGGGTGTCACCGGCGGCGGTGCACAGTTCGCGCAGTTCGTCGAATCCGGTGTTGGCGACGGTGCCGCCGATGCGGACGGCGTTCCCGAAGAGCAGGGCGCGGGGCGCGATCTGCATGGCGAGCCGGTCGGGGTCGTCGCCGGGCAGCTGGTCGGCGATTTGGCGGGCCCGCTGCCAGTTGGTCTTCGCTGCGTTGATGTCCCGGTAGGTAGACCAGCTGGCCGCCCGCATACGCCAGTCGAAGGCAGCCTTCAGATCACCTGCGGCCTCCAGGTGTTCGGCGATCAGCGCCGCGTTCTGGTCAGCCGATCCCGGGTCACGCGCTTCGATCACGGCGGCTAGCCGACGGTGCAACTCGACGCGATCAGATCTGAGCTGCGACTGGTAGGACACCGTGCGGATCAGCGGATGGTGAAAGGCGAACTCGGGGCGTCGGCTGAAGGAGATCTGATCCAGGAACTGAGCCCCTACCAGGTCGTCAAGGACGGGCTCAACGCCCAGCGTGTCGAGCAGGTCCCGGCTGAACTTCGAGCCGATGACCGCCGCCGCGCTCAGGGTGCGTTTGGCTGCCGGGTCGAGCCGGTCGATGCGGGCGGCGATGGTGGCCTGCACCGTGGCAGGCACGCTCACCTCAGCAGCATCGGCAGTCGAGACGTAGCCCCCCGGCTCGCCGCGCAGTACGCCACGCTCGGCCAGGTCGCGCACGATCTCCTCAGCGAAGAACGGATTACCGGCGGCTCTGTCGGCGATCGTCTGGCCCAGTGCACCGGCAGAGGGGTCCGGCCCGAGCAGCTCACAAAGCAAGGCTGCAGTTTCTGAATCACTCAGCGGCGCAAGGGCGATGCTCTGAGCACCAGCCACCTGGCTCAATGCGCCCCGGTATTCGGGGCGGTAGGTGAGCAGCATCAGCGAGGGTGTCTGCGGGATCACTGTGAGGAAGTCGGCCAGCATCGACTCGCTGACCTCATCGATCCAATGGGTGTCCTCAACGACATAGACCGCCGGGGCTTCGCGGGCCAACGAGGCGGCGTTCACCAGGGCGGTCAACCGTCGCCGACGCGCATCGGGATCAATTGCCGGTAACGGAGTGTTCGGGTCGGCGATGCCCAGCAGGTCATCGAACAGCGCCAACTCCTCGGGGTCTGCGTCAGGAACCCGGCCGCGCACTTGATCGCGGGCCTCCTGCGCGTCAAGACCCTCGACGCCAGTGATCTCGCGCAGCAGGTGCGCGACGGCATGGAAGGGGACCTGGCTGGTGTGCGACTCGCAGTAGGCGGTGAACACCTCCACGTCGCGCCGAAGGGCGATCGAGGCAACCTCGCGCACCAAACGGCTCTTACCGATGCCAGGAGGCCCCACCACACCCACGACTGCGCCGTGGCCGTCGATCGCACGGTCCAACAAGCCTTCGACAGCGGACATCTCCCACCGTCGACCCACCAGATTCGACTCAGCACGCCTGACGGCGCGCTGCTGTTCGCCCATGCCCAACAGGCGATGG
Source organism: uncultured Actinomycetota bacterium (assembly GCA_963814505.1). Classification (GTDB taxonomy): domain Bacteria; phylum Actinomycetota; class Actinomycetes; order Mycobacteriales; family Mycobacteriaceae; genus Mycobacterium. Next base: position 144,209 of record CAWFDM010000020.1, on the reverse strand, counting down.
GCGGCGACGGGTTCATCCGCACCCTTGATACGCACCATCTCCGGTTCACCTAGAGTCGCAGCCCCATCAACAAGTCGCGCTGTGGACGCGCTGAGCATCACCCCACCCGGCGGTGCCACCGATTCCATCCGCTGAGCCATCCCCACCTGCTCACCAACGGCGGTGTATCCGAAAGACCCCGAACCGATTTCACCGGCGATCACCTCACCGGAGTTCAGGCCCACCCGCAGCCGCAGATCCACACCGTCGCGATCTCGGACCTCGGCCGCAAGCCGCTTGGCCTCCTCTTGAGCGCCTAATGCGGCCATGCAGGCGCGGATAGCGTGGTCCTCCAAGGCCACCGGCGCACCGAAGACGGCCATGATGCCGTCCCCGGTGAACTTGTCCACCGTGCCGCCGAAACGCTGTACCACCGCCGCACACCGGTCGGCGAGGTCGGCCATGATCTCGCGCAGCCGCTCAGCCCCGACGGTCGCGGCGATGTCCATTGAGTGCACCACGTCAGCGAACAGCACTGTCACCTGCTTGTACTCCGCCGATCGGGCGGCGTGTGTGAGCGGCGCACCGCACTCGTTACAGAACTTGGAGTTCGGTGGCAGTTCGGTGCCGCACGACCCACAGAACAGCCCCGTCGCGGTCAGTCCACCGCCACCATCCCCGCTGGGGTCCACGTCAGTATCGTGTCACTGCGGGTCAACGATGTCCGTCATATCGCCGTGGCTCTTCGACACGAATTTGACCCTCGGATGTCGTCTATTCCGAGACAATGCTGGCCTAAGATTCACAGCCCTCACATAATGCTCTGGACCGGCGAGGCCAGCGGGCAAAGATGAACCGCAAAGGCGACGATCGGTTCGCCGATCGGGGATTTCGGCGCTAGGAAGCCGCGTGGGCGTCCGACAGCTCCAGCTCAAACGTGATCCGGACATCGCTCGATCCGATTGCCCAGTGCCACATTTAGGCCAACGTTGCCACGTACCTCCGGTCAACGTGTCGTCCGATTCGCAACTGAGGCTCGATGCTATATGTCGAATGGTCGATCTACTTGGACCTCGCGCCGCATGTAAGCCGTAGTGCGTGCAGTCCATCGTGCAGCCGTGACTTCACGGCAGCTTCGGTGATCTTCAGGTCGTCGGCGATTCTTGCGGTCGTCCATCCCTGGTAATAGGCCCGGTAGATTACAGCGCGGTTTTCGAACGGCAACCGCCGCATCGCATCTGCGATCAGCGATCTCAGCTGTTGGTCGGTACCAGGGGACGAACCCGAGTTCAGGCGGCCTACAGCACCGAGCTGCTGCGCACTCGGGGCCTGCTCTATGACGGTGGATCCGGATTGAAACCCGTCCCGCGCGGTCTGGCTGCGGTGGTGCGCTGGGCACTGGTATGACGCCCGTTGGTCAGCCCAAGGCTTGTCGTTATCTCCTCGTGGTGGCGCGTAAGCCTGCGGCGCGAACGCCGCCTGCGTCAGCGGAGCCGAAAGCGCGCAGTTGGCGCTGAAGGAGGGGTCGGGGCCGAGCATCGGGGGAGGCTTCTTCCTTACTAACTAGATAGTTAGAAGGCTAGGCTTCAACCACGCTTATGGTCAACTATCTAGTTAGTTAGTTAACCTGTGGTGGTGACTGCCACGCGTGATGCCGCAGCGACCCGTCGCCGCTTGATCGACGCCGCCCGCGCCGAGTTCGCCCAGTACGGCATCGCCGGTTCGCGTGTCGACCGCATTGCGGCCAACGCCGGGGCCAACAAGGCCCTGATATACAACTATTTCGGAAGCAAGGACCAGCTGTTTGACGCCGTCTGGGAATCGGTCGTGCAACAGGTCATCGAGTCCATCCCGATCGACGCCACCGATCTTGCCGGGTATGCGGAAAGACTGGCCGACACGTATCGCCAACATCCGGAGATCAGGCGGCTGGTGAGCTGGCAGCGCCTCGAGCGCGGTCATGATGGACCCCATCTGTTCGCGGTTCAGAACGCCAAGGCCACCGTTGACGCGATCGCGAGAGCGCAAGCAGATGGCACGGTGTCCGACCATTTCGAACCCGGCGTGCTGTTGGCACTAATCATCGACGTCGCCTCGCTGTGGACCACGAGCAGCAGCCTCGAGGTTCTCACTGTCGTCGACGTGTCGGATCCCAAGCGGCAGCGCGAGATTATTCGCGACGCCGTCGAATGCCTACTTGGGCGGTAGCGCGGAAAGCAGGTGCGTCGGTCATATGGCAACAGTCGGAGGGCGCAATCAAGACCGGCGTTGGCGCGCCGGTTGGGAAGGTAAGCCTTTGCTTATGGTAGTTCAGGATTCGGGATCGTCCAACGATGAGATCGCAACTGCGGGCCGGTCGTTGCTGGACGAGATCGTCCGTGACGGTGCCCGGCGGATGCTGGCCGCGGCGTTGCAGGCCGAGGTTGCCGCCTATATCGAGCAGTTCAGCGACCAGGTGGACGGGAACGGCCGCCGCCTGGTGGTCCGCAACGGCTACCGCACCGAACGGCAGGTGGTGACCGCTGCGCGGGCGGTGAGCGTGACGGCCCCGCGGGTCATCGACAAGCGGGTGAACCCCGACACCGGTGAGCGCCGGCGGTTCGCCTCGGCGATCCTGCCGGCGTGGGCACGGAAGTCCCCGCAGATCAGCGAGGTGTTGCCGCTGCTGTACCTGCATGGCCTGTCCACCGGTGATTTCGGCCTGGCGCTGCAGCAGTTCCTCGGCTCCGGAGCCGGGCTGTCGGCGACGACGATCACCCGGCTGACCGCGCAGTGGCAGGACGAGGGAGCCGCGTTCGGGCGCCGCGACCTGTCGGGCACCGACTACGTCTACCTGTGGGTGGACGGGATTCACCTCAAGGTGCGTCTGGAGCAGGAGAAGCTGTGCCTGCTGGTGATGATCGGGGTGCGTGCCGATGGCCGCAAGGAGCTGGTGGCGCTGACCGACGGGTATCGGGAGTCCACCGAGTCGTGGGCCGATCTGCTGCGCGATTGCCGCCGCCGCGGCATGACCGCGCCGGTGCTGGCGGTGGGCGATGGTGCGCTGGGGTTCTGGAAAGCGATGCGCGAGGTGTTCCCGGCCACCCGCGAACAGCGGTGCTGGTGGCATAAGCAGGCCAATGTTCTTGCCGCACTACCGAAATCAGCACACCCGAGCGCGCTTGCCGCGCTCAAGGAGATCTACAACGCCGAGGATATCGACACCGCGCAGGTCGCGGTGACGGCGTTCGCGCTCGACTTCGGCGCCAAGTACCCAAGGCGGTCGCCAAGATCGTCGACGACCTCGACGTGCTGCTGGAGTTCTACAAGTATCCGGCCGAGCACTGGATCCATCTGCGCACCACCAACCATCGAAAGTACTTTCGCCACAGTGCGTTTAAGGACGAAGGTCACCAAGGGTCCCGGCTCGCGTGCGGCCGGGATCGCCATGGCCTACAAGCTGATCGACGCCGCTCAAGCCCGCTGGCGGGCGGTCAATGCCCCACACCTGGTCGCCCTCGTCCGGGCCGGCGCCATCTTCCACAAAGGCAAACTCCTCGAACGGCCCGTCGAGATCACCCCCGCCGAACCATCGACGGGCAAGCCCCAGACCGCCGGACAGGAGGTCGCCTGAAACTCACCGATCCACAGCTATTGACAATTCCTCTCCGCAACCTCACCCACTACCGCTGGCGCTCACTGCTGCACAGCGGCGCACTCCACCAACTCGTCAATGCACTTTGAATTACCAAGAGCCCGATTATTGTCCGTGGCCAAGAAAAAGTCCCCGGTGGTGGGAATTATCCGCCCGTTCGGCGGCGAAACCGACAGCCTGGGCAAGGCTCACCGTTTGAATCGTCCTGTAACAGAACTACTTTCGATCTCTGCTCGTATGCAACCAAGCGATATGCCCGCCGCGCGCTCCTGATCGTCCGTCACTTCTGCACTCCATCGGCCAGAGCGATCGACGGGTCATGGGCAAAGACGCCGGTCAACTGCGTGCACACGCGTGAGTAGGCCGCGGAAGTCGCCGCAGATCAGCGAGGTGCCGCCGCTACTGTATCTGCACAGTCTAAGATCGGCGGATGGTCGGCCGAGTAAGCACCACCGGACGACGGATGGTCGCCGCTGTCGCCCTGACCGTTCTCACCCTCGTCGCCACAGGCTGCGACATCGGGACCATCACGCGTCAGGATCTCGAGGCCAAGATCCAATCACGGGGCGGAGGACTCAACCAACAGCTGGCGCTCGACGCGGCCGGAACCGTCGGGGACCGCGTCGGAACCCGTGATTTCGAGATCACCTCGATGAATATCACGCCGGGCTCGGCGACGGCGACGGCGACGGTGACGATGCGAGTCCGCGATCCGCACAACCCCAACAATCTCGACGACTACACCTATCGAAGCGGCAAACTCGACGATCCGAAGCCCGTCCAACTCAGCGCCACCGACGACATCGAATCCCAAGCGTTCCGTGTCCAGTCGGTGGCGCTGAACAAGTTGAACCGCATGGTCGACATTGCGCTCGAGAGATACGCCACCGAAGGTGGCTACGTCACCAGTGTGAGCATCTCTGGCGTGAAGACACCCAAGATCATCGTGCATCTGAAAAGCCTGCGGTCGACGGCGACTGCGACCTTCGACGCCGACGGTAACTTGCTGAGCTTGGAGCGAGGATGACGGTCAGGGGACGGGTCAATCCCACTGCGGCCATTGCCGTGTCAGCCGCCGGGCTGCTCTTCTGCAGCGTCATGCTCACCATTCTCCTCGCGGTGGCCGTCTGGCCTGGCGAGGCCAAGCTCGCCGCTCACGTTCTCTGCCCGGCCGACCAACCCGACGCCTATGTTGTCGCCGACTCGTACAGCTCCCAGCCCGGCGAGACGACCACCAACTACACCCTTTACTGCCTCGGCGAGCGGGGCCGGTTCACCGATGTGGGGTTCTTAAAGCCGTTCCTCGTGCTGTGGGGCTTGCACACTGTCATCTTGTTCGTCTTGTTCGTCCCTCCGGCACTGATGAAGGTCCGCGCGGCGGCGGCAAAGACGCGCGCGCTCGCGCAGTCCGGGGTGCTCGCGCTCGCCCAGATCGTGGGTATCAGCGAAACGGGCACGACGATCAACGATGCGCCGGTGGTCAAGATCGCTCTGCACATCGAGGGCCCCGGCATCACGCCATTCGACAGCCAGACCAAGGTGCGGGCCACGATGACGCGGCAACCCAACATCACCGCCCGAAAACTCGTGGTGCTTGCCGATCCCGCTACCAACAAGTTTGAGGTTGATTGGCAGCGAAGCGCTTGGGTCAACGGCCTGGTTCCCATTAAGTACACGGCCAGTGAGGAGAACAGGACCTACGACGTGAGCGGACAGGCCGGCCCGGTGATGGAGATCCTGCAGATTCTCAAATCCAACAACATCCCGCTGACTGATGGTGGGCTCGATCTGCGCTCGAACCCGGCGGTGGCCCAACAGGTCAAGGAAGTGTTCCGGCTAGCCGCCGCACAGCCCGCCTCCCAGCCTGCACCGGCCGCCCAGCCGCTGTTTGCGCCGCCTGCACCGTCGAGCGCCCAGCGGCTCCAGGAGTTGGAGACATTACGCGCCACCGGCGCGATCTCCGACGCCGAGTACACCGCGAAGCGCCAGCAGATCATCTCCCAAATATGAACGAGAGCGATGATCAAGACGCGTGGATGACCGGCCCGGAATCGCCTGAAAACACCTCATCCACAGGTCTTGACAATATCTCCTGCGTGGGCCGCGTTGAGTGTCTCACCAATAGTCGCTAAATCCGTTGCTGCATCAACCATCAGCTCGGGCGCCGCGATCACAGCCGACATCTGTGTCCACCCCTTCCTCGGTGTGGAAGCGAGCAGGTATTGCCTCACCCGAATCGACAGGGCGGTCTGCAGTAGTCGACTACTGAAAGACGGGGCGGGCTTAAGTGATCGACTACTTAAATGGGGCTGGTGGATTGCCGAGTTGTGGGTCAGCGGCTCGTGTCAGCAACCGTGGCCGCCGTGCATCTCGCGCGGGCTGAGCCGTTGTCCCCGTCCTTGGTGACACCAGCAAAGCCGTCGCCACCACGGACGGGGACCGGGGTTTGGAGAAAATGAACGGCGCATGAATTGTCTCGACGGGACGGCGCGACGGTAGCGCCGCCGACCCCAGCGCCGGGACACTTATCGGGTGACGACATCCGATTCTTCTTGTAATCACCCCCATTTTTTGCGGTCGGTAATCCGCTGGCTGCAGGCCGGGTACCCGGAAGGCGTGCCCGGGCCCGATCGGGTCCCGTTGTTCGCGTTGCTGCGTAGCACGCCGCTGAGCGCGGATCAGCTCAAAGACGTGGTGGCGAACCTCACCGGGAAGGGATCAGCTGCGGCCGCCGACGGCGTGATCGACGGCAACGAGATCGCCGAGAAGATCTCCGAGTTGACCCATAAGGACCCAGGACCCGAGAACGTCCGGCGGGTGGCCGCCACCCTGGCCGCCGCCGGTTGGCCGCTGGCCGGCATCGACGTCAGCGAGGTTATCCCCGGTGATGAGGACGGGGAGGCAGCCGAGGAGGTTGCGTCGGTCCGGCGCGCATCACAGCCTTGAGATGTCGATGACGAAGCGGTAGCGCACGTCGCTGGCCAGCACCCGCTCGTACGCTTCGTTGATGTAGTCCGGCTCGATGACCTCGATTTCGGGCGTCACTCCGTGTTCGGCGCAGAAATTCAGCATCTCCTGGGTCTCGGCGATCCCGCCGATGTTCGACCCGGACAGGCTGCGCCGCATCAAGGCCAGCGCGAACGCCGGCACCGGCATGGGGTGTTCGGGGATGCCCAGTTCGACGAGCGTGCCGTCGACGTCAAGCAGGTTGAGGTAATCGCCGAGATCCAGGTTGGCCGAGACGGTGTTCAGGATCAGATCGAAGCTGCCCCGCAGTTTGCGGAAGGTTTCGGGGTCGGCCGTCGCGTAGTAGTTGCTGGCGCCCAGGCGCAGCCCGTCCTCCATCTTCTTCAGGGACTGCGACAACACCGTCACCTCGGCGCCCAGCGCCGCGCCCAGCTTGACGCCCATGTGCCCGAGTCCGCCCAGGCCGATGACCGCGAGCCGGGTGTTCGGGCCCGCGTTCCAGTGCCGTAACGGCGAGTAGAGCGTGATGCCGGCGCACAGCAGCGGCGCCGCGGCGTCCAGCGCCAGCGCGTCGGGTATGCGCAGGACGAACTTTTCGTCGACGACGATCACCTCGCTGTAGCCGCCCTGGGTCGGCTGGCCGTCTTTGCCGATCGAGTTGTAGGTGAAGGTCGCGCCCGGTTTGCAGTACTGCTCGGTCCCGGCCAGGCAGCTGCTGCATTTACCGCAGGAGTCGACCATGCAGCCCACCCCGACGCGGTCGCCCACCTGGTACTTGGTGACTTCGGAGCCCACCGCGGTCACCACGCCGGCGATCTCGTGGCCGGGCACTATGGGGTAGTTCGGCACGCCCCATTCGGCTTTGACGGTGTGGATGTCGGAGTGGCAGATCCCGGCGAACTTGATGTCGAACGCCACGTCGTGCGGGCCCGGTTCGCGACGGGTGATGGTGGTCCTGGTCAGCGGTTCGGTCGCCGATGTGGCGGCATATGCGGAAACAGTGCTCATTCGAGTCCCTCTTCGATCTCGGTGCGCTCTAGAAAAGTTTAGCTAAGGTAACTTTCTCAAGCCAGCCGCGGGAGGGTGGGCCTCATCACGTGCCAGGGTGGGACGCGGGGCAATGGCGGCTTGCGTGGCGCTGACACGTAATCTGTGACACACGCTTGCCCGGTGGTCCAGGGGGTTTGGGAATGGACGGAACGCCCTTCGGCCGCTACCGGTTGTTGGGATCCCTCGGCGAGGGGGGCATGGGCCAGGTCTTCCGCGCGTATGACACCGAGACCGATCGGGAAGTGGCGTTGAAGGTGCTGGCGCCGCAAGTGGCCCAGGATGCCTCATTTGAACAGCGGTTCCGGCGTGAGGCGCATGTGGCGGCCCGCTTGAACGATCCGCATGTGGTGCCGATTCACAGTTACGGCGAGATCGACGGTCGGTTGTACGTGGACATGCGCCTGATCGCCGGCCGCGATCTGGGGTCGGTGCTGGAGGAGTCCGGCGCGATGAATCCTGTTCGGGCGGTTGGGATTATCGAGCAGGTCGCCGACGCGTTAGACGCCGCGCATTCGATCGATCTGGTGCACCGCGACATCAAGCCGTCGAACATCTTGCTCGGCAGACGTGATTTCGTGTACCTGATCGATTTCGGGATCGCGCAGGACGTCAATGCCACCAGGATCACCAAGACGGGCTTGGCGATCGGCACGTTCGCCTACATGGCGCCCGAGCGGCTCGGCACCGGTGACGCTGGACGTTCGTCGGATATCTACTCCCTGGCGTGCGTGCTCTACGAGTGCCTGACGGGGCAGCTGCCATTTCCCGGGGGGAGCATGGAATCGCAGATTGCCGGGCATCTGTCCGCGCCCCCGCCCCGTCCGTCGACGGTCACTGCGGGTGTCCCGCCGGCGTTCGACGAGGTCATTGCCAGGGGCATGGCCAAAGATCCCGGCCAGCGATACCCGACGGTCCTCGCGTTGGCTGAGGCGGCCCGCCGGGCGGTCGACCACGCGCCACAAGAAACGCCGCCGAACGCAACGCCGACGCAGTTCGCGCCCATGCAGCAGGCTGCGCCCCCGCTGCAGGCCGCGCAAGTACCGGCGCCCCCGGAGCAGGCGGCGCCCACGCAACACGCCGAGCCCGTGCCGGCGCCGCCCAGGCAGCAGGCCGCGCCGATTGCGGGGCGGGTTCCGGGGCCCGCGGGGCCGCCCGGGCCCGCCCCGCGGCCATGGCCGCCTGCACCCGGGCCTGCCGCGCCGTGGCCGCCCACGCCGGGGCCCGCGCAGCGGAGTCCGCTTGTCGGCGGTCAGCCGCAACAGCGGCAGGGAAATTTCGTCGCGTCCGGCGTCCTCGTCACAATTTTTGTGGCTGCCAGCATCTTGATTGCAATCATGCGGACAAGCGACTACGGCTTGTATCTCAGAAACCACGAACAATTTGCGCTCGTCAATTTGTGTCTGGACCTGGTTCTCGCCGTGGCCTTCGGCCTTGTCGCCTGGCGTTGTCGAGAAAGCGCGCGTCCGCTCTCGATCGCGGCCTGGGCGACCTGCGTAGGAGCGGTTTTGGCGGCCCTGCCCCTTGTGTCCGTGGTCGGCGGGCATTATCTGTTCTTCGGGCTGCCTTTGGCGCTGATCCCGTTCGGAGTAACCGCGCACCGGCCATTCGGGTGGTGGTGGTCGGTGCCGGCGTCGCTCGCCGGATTGTTCAGCACCGCGACACACATCATGGGGCTATATATGTCCTTCACTCTCACCAAGGGAATCTTGGTGGCAGCAATATGGTTGATCCCGCTATTGGTACTCGGGATTGCGATGTTCCGAACCCGGGTAGCGAGCGAGCCGCCGCCTAATTAATAGGCGCGTTGACCCAACGCAGGTCGTCGACGATGCCGCGAGCCGCGATCAGGCCCTCGCCGGTCTGCCAAATCTCGTCGTTGACGACGAAGACCCGGTTGTCGCGATTGGCGGACAGCCTGCGCCACGGGCCGCTGTCCAAGATGGTGGCCGCGCGGTCGGCGGCGGCCGGCGACGCGCAGGACACATAAATAGTGTCGGCGTCGGCCATAGAGAAATCGGGCGATTTCGCCAGGTCCGCGTCGGTGATGCCGACCTCGGTATACGCCCTGTCGGTGAACCGCTGTGCCGCCGGCCGCTCCACCCCGACCGCGGCGAGCACGCTGGCCGGGAAGTTGTTGGCCCCGTAGACGCGCATGGTGTCGGTGGTCAGCTGCACGATCGACGCCTGGAAGTGGGCTGCGTCGTGGCTGGCCCCGATCTGGGTGGCCCGCTGGGTGAAGCCGTTGATCAGTGCGTCCATGGCACCGCTGCGTGCCGTCGCGGCGCCGACACCACGCAGGTTGTCCTGCCAGGCCGCGCCCGGTACCCCGGTGAACACCGTCGGCGCGATCGCCGCCAGCTGCGCGTACAGCTTCGGCGCCAGCGCCACCGAGCCCAGGATCAGGTCCGGGTGAGCTGCAGCGATGCCACCCAGGTCGGGGGCGCTGCGGGTGCCGACGCCGCGGATATCGTGCACCGCGTTGCCCAGATAGGACGGCTGACTCGAAGAACCGTCCGGCAGTGCGGCGCCGACGACCCGGGATTGCAGGCCGAGCGCGCACACGGCGTCGAGCAGGTCGCTGGCGAGCACCACGATGCGCTGCGGCTCCGCCGGCACCTGGACCACATCCGGATTGACCCCCGCCGCATTGTGCGCCGGCCGGGTCGGCGGCCCGGGATCGGCCGCGGCAGGCTCCCGGGCGCACGAGTCGTCGGCTTTGCGGTCGTTTCCCAGTACCCCGGCCCCCGCGACCTGGGTGGTTGGGGTGACCAGCGACCGCGACGCCTTGGGGGGTTGATCGGAGCCGCAAGCGCCGCACCAAACCACTGCCAACATCGCCAGTGCGGCCAGTGCTCCGGGGGCCAATCTGGGTCGCCTCCCGCCGAATAGCACGCGTTCGACGTTAACATCCGGCCAGCTCAGGCCTGGCGACGATGCGGGCCGTGGCCGGCCCGCTGAGGAGCCGGGCAATCAGAGTGGGGCCCTGGGCCGAAGCGGCGCGGCGGCACCGGCGGAGCATTTACGACAGTTTGTAGGACCAGGCCTGCCACGAGCCTGATCGGGGGCTAAGATTCGATTCGATAACTCTGTCCGGGATGGATGTTTGGAGGAGCTGTTGACAGCCGAAGCGCCCCCGTTGGGAGAACTCGAAGCCGTCCGTCCGTACCCACCCCGGACCGGTCCCAAAGGGAACCTGGTCTACAAGCTGGTCACCACCACCGATCACAAGATGATCGGCATCATGTACTGCGTCGCGTGCATGATCTTCTTCTTCATCGGCGGCCTGCTGGCGCTGCTGATGCGCACCGAGTTGGCGGCGCCCGGTCTGCAGTTCCTGTCGAATGAGCAGTTCAACCAGCTGTTCACCATGCACGGCACAATCATGTTGCTGTTCTATGCGACCCCGATCGTGTTCGGCTTCGCCAATCTGGTGCTGCCGCTGCAGATCGGCGCACCCGACGTGGCCTTCCCGCGGCTGAACGCCCTCTCGTTCTGGTTGTTCCTGTTCGGCGCCACCCTGGGGGCGGCCGGTTTCATCACCCCGGGCGGTGCCGCCGACTTCGGCTGGACCGCCTACACCCCGTTGACCGACGCCATCCACTCACCCGGCGCCGGCGGCGACCTGTGGATCATGGGTCTGATCGTTGCCGGTCTGGGCACCATCCTGGGCGCGGTCAACATGATCACCACCGTGGTGTGCATGCGCGCACCCGGGATGACGATGTTCCGGATGCCGATCTTCACCTGGAACATCCTGGTGACGTCCATCCTGGTGCTGATCGCGTTCCCGCTGCTTACCGCCGCGCTGTTCGGGCTGGCCGCCGACCGCCACCTCGGCGCCCACGTCTACGACCCCGCCAACGGCGGAGTCCTGTTGTGGCAGCACCTGTTCTGGTTCTTCGGCCACCCCGAGGTCTACATCATCGCCCTGCCGTTCTTCGGGATCGTCTCGGAGATCTTCCCGGTGTTTTCCCGCAAGCCGATCTTCGGTTACACCACCCTGGTCTACGCGACGCTGTCGATCGCCGCGCTGTCGGTGGCGGTGTGGGCGCACCACATGTTCGCCACCGGTGCCGTTCTATTGCCGTTCTTTTCGTTCATGACCTATTTGATCGCGGTGCCTACCGGGATCAAGTTCTTCAACTGGATCGGCACCATGTGGAAGGGCCAGTTGACTTTCGAGACGCCGATGCTGTTTTCGGTGGGGTTCATCGTGACCTTCCTGCTGGGCGGGCTGACCGGTGTGCTGCTGGCCAGCCCGCCGCTCGACTTCCACGTCACCGACAGCTATTTCGTGGTCGCGCACTTCCACTACGTGCTGTTCGGCACCATTGTGTTCGCCACGTTCGCCGGGCTCTACTTCTGGTTCCCGAAGATGACCGGCCGGCTGCTCGACGAGCGGCTGGGCAAGCTGCATTTCTGGTTGACGTTCATCGGTTTCCACACCACGTTCCTGGTGCAGCACTGGCTGGGCGACATGGGCATGCCGCGCCGTTACGCCGACTACCTGCCCACCGACGGCTTCCAGCCGTACAACGTCGTCTCGACCATCGGGGCGTTCATCCTGGGTGCGTCGATGCTTCCGTTCGTGTGGAACGTCTTCAAGAGCTGGCGCTACGGCGAGGTGGTCACCGTCGACGACCCGTGGGGGTACGGCAATTCACTGGAGTGGGCGACGAGCTGCCCGCCGCCGCGGCACAACTTCACCGAGCTGCCCCGGATCCGTTCGGAGCGTCCGGCGTTCGAGTTGCACCACCCGCACATGGTGGAACGAATGCGCGCCGAATCGCACGTCGGCCGGCGCCACCGCGAAAAGGTGACCGCGGGCTGATGCGGCCGTTCCGGCTGGGCGGCAGCGGGGCCAGTCAGGGGTGAGCACACCACCCAAGGGGTCGGTGCTGATCACCGTCACCGGCCTGGATCAGCCAGGTGTGACGTCGGCGCTGTTCGAGGTGCTGTCGCGGTACGGGGTCGATCTGCTCAACGTCGAACAGGTGGTGATACGGCGCCGGCTGACGCTGGGTGTGCTGGTGTCCTGCCCGCCGGATGTCGCGGACGGCACCTCGCTGGCAGACGACGTCGAGTCTGCCATCCGTGGGTTAGGTCTCGACGTCATGATCGAGCGCAGCGACGACGTGCCCATCATCCGGGAACCGTCGACCCACACCATCGTGGTGTTGGGCCGGCCGATCACCGCCCGGGCATTCGGCGCGGTGGCCCGCGAGGTGGCAGCTCTCGGTGTCAACATCGATCTCATCCGCGGCGTCTCCGACTATCCGGTTACCGGGCTGGAGCTGCGGGTCTCGGTGCCGCCGGGAGCCGATGGCCAGCTGCAGACGGCGCTGGCACGGGTAGCCAGCGACGAGGGCGTCGACGTGGCGGTCGAGGCCTACAGCCTGGAACGGCGGGCCAAACGGCTCATCGTTTTCGACGTCGATTCGACGCTGGTCCAGGGCGAGGTGATCGAGATGCTGGCCGCCCACGCCGGCGCCCAGGGCACGGTCGCCGCGATCACCGAGGCCGCGATGCGCGGTGAGCTGGATTTCGCCGAGTCGCTGCAGCGGCGGGTGGCAACCCTGGCCGGCCTGCCCGCCACGGTGATCGATGAGGTCGCCGACCAGTTGGAGCTGATGCCCGGTGCCCGCACCACACTGCGCACGCTGCGCCGACTGGGTTTTCGCTGCGGCGTGGTCTCCGGGGGCTTCCGGCGGATCATCGACCCGCTGGCGGACGAGCTGATGCTGGACTTCGTCGCCGCCAATGAACTGGAGATCGTCGACGGCACGCTCACCGGGCGGGTCGTCGGCCCGATCGTCGATCGGCCCGGCAAGGCCAAGGCGCTGCGCGACTTCGCGGCGCAGGCCGGGGTGCCGATGGAGCAGACCGTCGCGGTCGGCGACGGCGCCAACGACATCGACATGCTGGCCGCGGCCGGGCTGGGAATTGCGTTCAACGCCAAGCCGGCGCTGCGTGAGGTCGCGGATGCGTCGTTGAGCCATCCGTACCTGGACACAGTGCTTTTTCTGCTGGGTGTGACGCGCGGCGAGATCGAGGCCGCCGACACGGTCGACGGCGTGATGCGCCGCGTGGAGATCCCGCCCGAGTAGGGCGCGAGTGCTTCGCGAGCAGTCACAAAATCGCATCAAAATCGCGGATCTTGTGCGATTTTGCGTCTGGTCGCGGACACGGGTGACCCGGCAGGCATCGCAGCGTCGCGGTACGGCACGATGGGCGAGTGCCCGAAACCGGAAGCGACACAGCCGACCCCGATCTGCTGATCGACTTCAGGAATGTGTCGCTGCGCCGCCAAGGGAGCGTCCTGGTGGGGCCCCTGGACTGGGCAGTGGAACTCGACGAACGATGGGTGATCATCGGGCCCAACGGGGCCGGTAAGACGTCGCTGCTACGCATCGCCGCGGCGGCCGAACACCCGTCGACGGGCATCGCCTTTGTGCTCGGCGAGCGGCTGGGCCGGGTCGACGTCTCCGAGCTGCGCGCCCGAATCGGGTTGAGTTCATCGGCTTTGGCGCAGCGGGTGCCCGACAACGAAGTGGTCCGCGACCTCGTCGTCTCGGCCGGCTATGCGGTGCTGGGCCGCTGGCGCGAGCGGTACGAGGAGGTCGACTATCGCCGGGCGATCGACATGCTGGAGAGCCTGGGTGCCGAGCACCTGGCCGACCGCAGCTACGGAACGCTGTCGGAAGGTGAGCGCAAACGGGTGCTGATCGCCCGCGCCCTGATGACCGACCCGGAATTGCTGCTGCTCGACGAGCCCGCCGCCGGCCTGGACCTGGGCGGCCGCGAGGAGTTGGTGGCCCGGCTGACCGACCTGGCCGCCGACCCCGACGCGCCCGCGCTGGTGCTGGTCACCCATCACGTGGAGGAGGTTCCCCCGGGCTTCACCCATTGCCTGCTGCTGTCCGAGGGCCAGGCCGTCGCCGCGGGTTTGCTGCCCGATGTGCTGACCGCGGAAAACCTGTCCGTCGCATTCGGCCAGTCGATAGCGTTGGACGTCGTCGACGGGCGCTATTTCGCTCGCCGCGTTCGCACCCGCGCAGCCCACCGGAGGCGCTTATGACAGCACCGCAGGAGCCGTTGACTCCGCGCCCGGCGGCGACGGTGATGATGGTCCGCGACAGCAGGGCGGGTATCGCCGTCTTCCTGATGCGCAGGCACTCGCAGATGGAGTTCGCGGCCGGGGTGATGGTGTTTCCGGGCGGCGGCGTCGACGACCGCGACCGTAACGCCGATATCGCGTGGGCCGGGCCGCCGCCACACTGGTGGGCGCACCGATTCGGCATCGAACCCGACCTGGCCGAGGCGCTGGTGTGTGCGGCCGCCCGCGAAACCTTCGAGGAGTCGGGGGTGCTGTTCGCCGGGCCGGCCGATGACCCGAACGGCATCGTCCGCGACGCTTCGGTGTACGGCGACTCCCGCCGCGCGCTGGCCGACCGGACGTTGTCCTTCGGGGACTTCCTGCGCCGCGAAAACCTGGTGCTGCGATCGGACCTGCTGCGGCCGTGGGCCAACTGGGTCACCCCGGAGGCCGAGCGGACCCGGCGCTACGACACCTATTTCTTTGTGGGAGCCCTGCCGGAGGGCCAGCGCGCCGACGGCGAGAACACCGAATCCGATCGCGCCGAATGGACGACGCCGCAGGCCGCCATAGACGACTTTGCGGCCGGCCGTAACTTCCTGCTGCCGCCGACCTGGACACAGCTGGATTCGCTGGCCGGTCGCAGCGTCGCCGACGTGCTCGCGGTCGAGCGCCAGATCGTCACCGTGCAGCCGCACCTGGAGATCGACGGAGACAACTGGATATTCGAGTTCTTCGACTCCGACCGCTACCACCAGGCACGGAAAGCGGGCGGGTCGATGGGCTGGCCAATATGAGCCCTGGTGAGGGCGCGATGAACGAGTTCGTCAGCGTCGTGGTCAGTGACGGTTCGCAGGATGCCGGCCTGGCCATGTTGCTGCTGTCGCGACCGCCCACCAACGCGATGACCCGCCAGGTCTACCGGGAGATCGCCGCGGCGGCCGCCGAGCTGGGGCAACGCGACGACGTCGGCGCGGTGATCCTGTTCGGTGGCCACGAAATCTTCTCCGCCGGCGACGACATGCCGGAGCTGCGGAGGCTGACCGTCGCGGAAGCCGAGACCGCCGCCCGGGTCCGTAACGAGGCCATCGCGGCCGTCGCGGCGATCCCGAAGCCGACCGTCGCCGCGATCACCGGATACGCGCTGGGCGCGGGGCTCACGCTGGCCCTGGCCGCCGATTGGCGGGTCAGTGGTGACAATGTGAAGTTCGGCGCGACCGAGATCCTGGCCGGCCTGATCCCCGGCCGCGACGCAATGGCCCGCTTGGCGCGCGCGGCCGGGGCGAGCAGGGCCAAGGAACTGGTGTTCAGCGGGCGCTTCTTCGACGCCGAAGAGGCCTTGGCGCTGGGCCTGATCGACGACATGGTGGCCCCTGACGACGTCTACGACGTCGCCGCCGAGTGGGCGCGGCGCTTCCTCGACGGCCCGAAACCCGCCCTGGCCGCCGCCAAGGCCGGCATCAATGCCGTCTTCAGGGATTTCGAGGATGGGCTCTTATCGGCCGAGCGCATCGAGGCCGAACGCCGCCGATATGCCGAAGTCTTCGCCGCTGCCCACCCCGGCGCCGATAGCGCTGGTCCCGACAGCCGTTAGGCTGCCCTTCATGACGAGGAGTTCGAACATCCCCGCTGACGCGGCTCCCAGGCCCCATGCCACGGCCGAGGAGGTGGAAGCGGCGCGGCACGACAGCAAGCTTGCCCAGGTGCTCTACCACGACTGGGAGGCCGAGAGCTACGACGAGAAGTGGTCGATCTCCTACGACCAGCGCTGTGTCGAGTACGCCCGGCACTGCTTCGACGCCGTCGTGCCCGATGAGGTCATCCGCGAGCTGCCCTACGACCGGGCCCTGGAACTGGGCTGCGGGAGCGGGTTCTTCCTGCTCAACTTGATCCAGGCCGGGGTGGCCCGGCGCGGGTCGGTCACCGACCTCTCGCCGGGCATGGTCAAGGTCGCCACCCGCAACGGTCAATCGCTGGGGCTGGACATCGACGGCCGGGTGGCCGACGCCGAGGGCATCCCCTATGACGACGACACCTTCGACCTGGTCGTCGGGCACGCCGTGCTGCATCACATTCCCGATGTCGAGTTGTCGCTGCGTGAGGTGCTGCGGGTGCTGAAGCCGGGCGGCCGGTTCGTGTTCGCGGGCGAGCCGACCAACGTCGGCAACAGCTACGCCCGTGCGCTCGCGGACCTGACGTGGAATGCCACCATCCGCGTGGTGAAGCTGCCCGGGCTGGGTGGCTGGCGTCGTCCGCAGGCCGAGATCGACGAGAACTCGCGCGCGGCGGCCCTGGAGTGGGTGGTCGACCTGCACACCTTCGAGCCCGAGGATCTAGAGAAGATGGCGACCAACGCCGGCGCCGTCCAGGTCGAGACCGCCACCGAGGAGTTCACCGCTGCGATGCTCGGCTGGCCGTTGCGCACCTTCGAGTCGACGGTGCCGCCCGGCAAGCTCGGCTGGAGCTGGGCGAAGTTTGCGTTTACCAGCTGGAAGACGCTGAGCTGGGTGGACGCCAACGTGTGGCGTCACCTGGTGCCCAAGGGCTGGTTCTACAACGTGATGATCACCGGGGTCAAGCCGTCCTGAGCGTTGGCCTGCAGTTCAGCTGGGAGGACGTCAGCTATCTGCGGTCGGAATCGGGCGCCGCGGCGCTTGCGGCCGTCGCTGACTTCGAGCTGACCGACGCCACCCGGATCGCCGATATCGCCGCGGTGCGCGCCCGGTTCGGTGACCGGGCGCCGGTGCTGGTGGAGACGACGCTGCTGCGCCGTCGTGCGCCCGAAAAGCTGGGCGAGCTGGGTGACGTGTCGCGCTGGCTGTTCACCGACGAGGCGCTGCAGCAGGCTACCGCGGCGCCCGTGGCGCTGCACCGGGCACGGCGGCTGGCCGGCTCTCGGCCGGGCGTGGTGGTGCACGACGCAACCTGTTCGATCGGAACCGAATTGGCCGCGCTGCGGGGCTCGGGCGTCCGCGCGGTGGGCAGCGACATCGACCCGGTGAGGCTGGCGATGGCGCGCCACAACCTCGGGGTCGACAAAGAACCCCGGGTTGACCTCTGCCGTGCCGACGCGCTGCACCCGGTGACCCGCGACGCGGTCGTCGTCGTCGACCCGGCACGCCGGCGCGGCGGGCAGCGGCGCTGGCGACCCGACGACTATCAGCCCGGCCTGGGCCAGCTGATGGACCGCTACCGTGGCCGGGATCTCGTCGTAAAGTGTGGTCCCGGAATAGATTTCGACCAGATACGCCGCCTCGGCTTCGACGGTGAAATCGAGGTCACGTCACACCGGGGTTCGGTTCGGGAAGCGTGCCTGTGGTCGACGGGATTGGCCGGGCCGGGTGTGCGCCGCCGGGCCAGCATTCTCGGGGTGCTCGACGGGGATTCTGAGGGCGAACAGATCACCGATGCGGAGCCGGACGACTGCGGTGTCCGCCCAGCCGGGCGGTGGATCGTCGACCCCGACGGTGCCGTGGTCCGGGCTGGGCTGGTAGGCCACTACGGCGCGCGACACGGGCTGTGGCAACTCGACCCCGACATCGCCTACCTGTCCGGAGACCGGCTGCCGCCGGCGGTCCGGGGTTTCGAGGTGCTCGAGCAACTTCCGCTCGATGAGCGCCGGTTGCGCCACGCGCTGCATGCGCTGGATTGCGGGGCACTGGAGATCCTGGTCCGCGGCGTCAGGCGCGTCCAGGCCGACCCGGATGCGCTGCGGCGCCGGCTGCGACCGCATGGCAGCCAGCCACTGTCGGTGATCGTCACACGCATCGGCTCCGGGTCCGCCGCCCGTGCGACGGTGTTCGTATGCCGTCCGTTGCGAGTGAGTGATCTTTAGTGTTCACGCGACTCGCACCCCGTTTCGGGGTTGTTCGCCAGCCGGTTGACTGGTTCCCTTCCGCGCTTCACGGCCACCGGCCGGATGAGGCCCGGTCTTACGGTCGGCTCCACGCTTGACGGCGGCCCCAACTGGGCCGACGACGCTAACAGTGTCCTCGTAGCGTGCGAGGTTGATCGCGGCGTTGTCATCACGCTGGTGGGTGACCGAACAGGCGTCGCATTGCCAGTGTTCGTCCCAGTCGATGTCCTGCACATGCCCGCAGGCGTGACAGGTTTTCGAGGACGGGAACCACCGGTCAGCGACCACCAGTTCCGACGCGTACCAGCCCGTCTTGTAGGACAGGTGGCGTCGGGGTGTGCCCAGGGCGGCATCGGAGAGTCCGCGCCGTCTGGCGCGGGCACCCGGCAAGCCCTTTTGCCGTAGCATCCCCGCCGCGTCCAAACCTTCAACAACGATCCGGCCGTGGGTTTGAGCCAATCGTGTTGTCAGGACATGCAGGTGATGGGTGCGAACATCGTTGACCCGGCGATGCAGCCGGGAGATCTGTGTGGTGCGCTGCCGGTACTGCCGCGAGCCTTTCGTGCAGCGCGACCGTGCCCGGCACACCTGGCGTAGCTCCCGCAACGCGGAGTCGAGCGGTCGCGGGTTGGCGATGTGTTCGATCACGACACCGTCAGCGCTGGCCACTGTCGCCAACCGCCGCACCCCGACACCAACCCGCGAACCGGGGTGCGCGACGCCGGGTTGCTGGGGACGTTGGACCAGCACCCGCACGCTGGCGTCCAATCGAGTGCCGTTGCGGCGCACGCAGATCGCGAGCACCCGCGCCCGCCCGGCACGGATGAGGCGTTCGATACGGCGGGTGTTCTCGTGGGTGCGCACAGTGCCGATCACCGGCAGCGTGAGATGCCTGCGATCCGGTTCGACGCGCATCGCGCCGGTGGTGAAATACACTCGGTCCGCGTCGCGGCCTTTGCGCTTGAAGCGCGGAAACCCCACCCTCTTGCCGGCACGCTTACCAGCACGGGAGGTCTGCCAGTTCCAGTACGCGTCCACCGCGCCCGCGATGCCATCGGCGTAGGCCTCTTTCGAGCATTCGCGCCACCACACCGCACCGGTCTCCGCGTTGACACACACGTCGTCTTTTACTGTGTTCCAGCGTTTGCGCAGCACGCGAAGGGAGGGCTTCGCGGTCTGTGTCCCGGCCGTGTGCCAGGCGTCGATGTCGGCTTTCAGGGTGGCCACGGTCCAGTTGTATGCCTTGCGCCGCGCGCCGAAATGCCTCGCCAGCGACCTGGCTTGATCCTCGGTCGGGTCCAGCGTGAACCGGAACGCCTGCACACACCAGCCCTCAGGGACTTCAAACTTCGCCATTAGGCCGCACCTCGCTCCTGGGTCGCTGCGGCAGCTGCCAGTGCGCGCTTGGCGCGGTTCCCGGCCGTCCGCTTGCCATCCAGCCGCGCACACATCAAGGTCCAGACTTCGGTCATATCCCCCGCGAGGTCGTCATCGACCTCGGCGGCGTCCACCACGACCAGCTCTTGGGCCTGCGCGGCCAACGCTGCCTGCACGTATTGCGAACCGAACCAGCAGAACGGGTCCCGGTGCTCCACCACGATCCGGTGCACCGACGGGTCATGCAGCAGGCCAAGGAATTTGCGGCGGTGCCCGTTGAGCGCGGAACAGACCTCGACGACGACCTTGTCGATCGGGATCTGCTGGTCCGTTGCCCACGCGGTCAGGCGCGCCACCTGCGGATCGAGATCTGATTTCTGATCGGCCGAAGACACGCACGCATACACCGCCGTGCGTGCTCGTAGGCCAGCCTCGCCGATCGGCTCGTCCACAAGAATCAGCCGACCCACTCGCCGGGCCGGTAGCGGCGAAAGTCCAGCGCGGCACGAGCGATACGCAGTCACGCGCGCAGCACCATTGCGCTCAACCCACGCCGCTAGATTCATACATCTGTTCCTACAGCACACCACCGACAACTACCGACCACTCAGCCCGCAACAGTTGGCAGCCCTCCCGGTAACGCCCGGTACGCTGGCGACGATCGTGCCTGCAAGGCCCCCCGGTATGTGTGCGAGGACAATTCGACGATGCGTTACGTGATAGTGGCCGCGGCGCTTGCCGCTGCTGTCCTGATGGGCCTGATGGGATGGCCGGCAACCGCCGCGCCGTCGTCGTGCGCCAGCCTGGGCGGCTCCGTCGTCGCTCCCCAGATGTGCCAGGTAAATGCCAGTACCGCCACCTACACGCTCAACATGTCGTTTCCCGTCGACTACCCCGACGAGCAGGCGCTGACCGACTACATCACCCAGAACCGCGACGGGTTTATCAACGTCGCCCAGGGTTCCGGCGGACACGATAAGCCTTACCAGATGGACGCCACCAGCGAACAACACAGCTCGGGGCAGGCGCCGCACAACACCCGCAGCGTGGTGCTCAAGCTCTACCAGGACCTCGGTGCAACTCATCCGTCCACCTGGTACAAGGCTTTCAACTACAACCTCGGGACCAAGCAGCCCATCACCTTCGACACGCTCTTCGCGCCCGGCGTCACGCCACTGGACAGCATCTTCCCGATCGTCCAGCGTGAGCTGGAAAGGCAGAACGGGTTGTTGGGTGCCGCGATTTTGCCGTCGACCGGCAACGACCCGTCCCACTACCAGAACTTCGCCATCACCGACGACCAGCTGATCTTCTACTTCACCCCGGGCGAGATGCTGCCGGCAGTGGCCGGGCCCGCTCAAGCCGGCGTGCCGCGCAGCGCCATCCCGCCACTGGCCATCTAGGGCAGCTACCGTCAGGACACCGGGCCGGCCATCGATTCCATCGCCGCGGCGCCGATCGCCAGCGCAACTTGCGCCACACAACCGACGATCGGGACGAAAAAGGCCAGTTTGCGCCGCGCCAGACGATAGGCGGCGATTACCAGGTCGGCAACCCCGATCACCCCGCCGGCAATAATCCCCAACCACATGGCGCGGTCGATCCAGGCCGGGTCGCCGCACGGCACGGAGCCGCACGGGTCGGTGGCCATGACCAGCAGGCTGAGCAGCACGACGGTGGCCCCGAACAGGAATGCGTGAACGACCAGTAGCACGATGGTCGCGGCGACGTCCCCGACCCGACTAGCCTGGCTGCCTTGGCTGCTGGGACTGATCGGCACCAAGCAAGTATGGGGTCAGGCGGGCGTGAACCCGTATACCTGACCGTCGCTGGTGGCGGCTACCACCCGCCGGTCGTTGGCCACCGACACCCCGACGGGATAACCGGTGGCCGCCGGAAGCGGGTAGCTGTTGAGCGTGCGGCCGTTGGCTGGATCGAAGACCAGCAACGACATTCCGGGTGCGCCGTCTCTGGCTGGACCACTTGCCACGGTGTAGCCGGCGCCGGCGCCGGCCAGGCTCGACGTCGACAGCGGGGTGACGTCGTCGCGGCGCCAGACCTGGTCGGCGTGGTCACCGGCGTCCCGGAACGCCGCCAGCCGGGTGTCGGGGCCTCCGCCGGACACGATCAGGCCCTGCGGTGTGACCGCCGGCGGCGTCTGTGCCAAAAACGCCAGCGGCACCGACCATTTCGGCTTCCCGTCGGCGGCGTGCAGCGCCCACAGCCGCTGGTCGCGGCCATTGACGTAGACGGTCGATCCGTCGGCGGACAGCACCGGGCTGGCGAGGACACCGGCGCCGACGGCGTCGCTGGTCCATTCGCGGGCCAGCTCCGCCTGCCCCGAGTGGTACTTGAGTCCGACCAGCCCCGCGGCCGGTGCGCCCGGCTGCCAGACGCCGAGCACTACCGTCCCGCTGACCGCCGAGAAGGCGGGCGCGGCCGCGACCGGGCAGCCCGACCGGGCCGGCGCGCAATCCGCCAAACCGCGCGCCGCATCGGTGGGGTCGACGCCGTCCACCAGATCCACCGCGCCGCCGATCAGCTCGCCGCGATGAGCGTCGAAGACCAGCACCTGCCCCAGGTGCGTGCTGACCAGCAGGCGGCCGCCGCCGAGAAATCGCGGGGTCGATGGCATCCCGATCACCGGCTGTCGCCAGCGCGTCCACTGGGTCGTGGGGAGCGACAGGATTGCCCCCGGCTGGCCGAGGTAGAGATTGTCGAAACCGTCGAACAACGGACCGCCGAAGCCGCCGCCCTGGACCAGCCGGACACACCAGCGTTGCCTGCCGTTGTCGTTGTTCTCCCACTCCATCAACGAACATCCGGCCGGGGTCTGGGCGTTCAGCGCGAGCCAACCGCGTCCGCTCAGCGCCGGCCCGGCCGCTAGGCTTCCCTTGACCGACCGCGTCCACTGCAGCGCCAGCTTCGTGGCGCCGGCCGTGGTGGTGTAGCTGCTGTTGGCCGCGTCGGCGTATTGGGCCGGCCAACCCGGTGCGGCCGATGCGTCCACCCACGAGTCGGTGTTACCGCAGCCGCCGAGCCCGACCGTGAGCACCACCGCGAGCACCACCGCGAGCACCACCGCGAGCACCACCGCGAGCACCGAAGAAAGCCAACGCCGCTGCACACGGGGATGTCGGGCAAGCACCTCGTTTCCCAGATCCTTCCGTAGGGCGTTCGGTATCTGCAGCGATCGAGTATCAGGTGAGGGTAACCCGTGGCGGCTCGCTCGCCTCTGATTGCCCGCCTTCTCAGCCCGCCAGCGGCTCGCGAGCGTCACGCAGGCGTGACGATCGAGCGTCAGCGTCGCGCTGGCGTGACATTCGAGGGGCGCGCAAACGCCCGCGCCCTCAGCCCGCCGTGCCGGCGCGCACCGTCGCCGCGCTAAGCTGTGCGGACATGACGTCCATGTGGAATGCGCCGTTCCACCGCCGCTGGCGCGGACAACAACTGCGCGATCCACGCCAGGCCAAGTTCCTGACGCTGGCCTCGCTGAAGTGGGTGCTGGCAAACCGCGCCTGGGGCCCCTGGTATTTGGTGCGCTACTGGCGGCTGCTGAAGTTCAAGCTGGCCAACCCGCACATCATCACCCGCGGCATGGTGTTTCTCGGCAAGGGCGTCGAGATCCACTGCACACCCGAACTGGCGCAGCTGGAGATCGGGCGCTGGGTACACATCGGGGACAAGAACACGATCCGCGCGCACGAGGGCTCGCTGCGGTTCGGCGACAAAGTGGTGCTGGGCCGCGACAACGTCATCAACTGCTATCTCGACATCGAGCTCGGGGATTCGGCGCTGATGGCCGACTGGTGCTACGTCTGCGATTTCGACCACCGCATGGACGACATCAACGTCCCGATCAAGGATCAGGGCATCGTCAAGTCGCCGGTCCGGATCGGGCCGGACACGTGGCTCGGAGTGAAAGTCACCGTGCTGCGTGGCACCTCCATCGGACGGGGTTGCGTGCTGGGATCGCACGCGGTGGTCCGCGGCGTCGTCCCGGACTATTCGATCGCGGTCGGGTCACCGGCCAAGGTGGTCAAAAACCGGCAGCTGTCCTGGGAGGCCTCGGCCGCGCAGCGCGCCGAACTGGCTGCCGCCCTGGCCGATATCGAGCGCAAGAAGGCGGCGCGTTAAAGTTTGGTGATGAGCGTCGAAATGGCGTCTACGTCGGCAATTACTCCGTAGTAAAGGACGGCCTCGCCTTCAATTAGAGCCGCCAGCGGGACCAGCCCCATGTCGGCCGCGATCGGATAGCCGATCGCTTCGACGAGCCCGTAAGCATTACCGTTGAGGGCGGTCTGAATTCCGCCTAGGAACAGGTTGAAATCATACGACGGGAGAGTGACGCCGAGCGTGAGAGCGATATCCGCCGCCGGCAGGAAAAGCGAGGCGTTGTTGGCGGAGATGGTGGAAACGGCGTCGGCAATGGCGGTGTTCGCGGTCTGAATATGTTCTATACCGCCGTCGAGAATCGACCGCACGGAACTCGCGGAGAACAAATTGGCGACGTCGACGTGCTTGATGGTTTCTGCCGCGGATGTGGCGAACGAGCTGATCGCCGCGATCGGATTGAAAGTCGTACCGCTCGACAGGTGCGACAGCGACGCACTGGAAAGCGACGAGCCTAGGTCGCTGGAGAACTGGCCGACGCCCTGCTGGGTTCCGGTTACCAGATCGGCGAGGAGCGTGCCCGGCGCGACGTGCGGGAACAGCCCGAACGGGGTGGACACGTTGGCCGGCCCGGTCGAATAGCCATGAGCGGGGTCCCCGTAGCCCAGGTTGACGATCACTCTCAAGTCCGGCTGTATCAGGTCGGCCAGCGGATTCCCCACGACAGGGATCGCGCGCAGCGGCTCCAGGAGCGGCAGGTGATTGGCGGGAATCATGTAATAGGTGGTGAGTGTGGGCCCCTGTGTCGGCAATTGGATGGCCGAATTGACTTGGGTGGCCAGCACGGGAGCCGAAAAGAAACCCGCGTCCGTAAGATCCGCGTAGCCAGTGTGCACGTAGTACACGCCCGCAATGGCATTGAGGTCCGAAATAAGGTTGATCGGGTATTGAGGGAAGTCGGCGTATGCGTCGTATTCCCTCGTGAAGATGGTGGTCGGATAGAGGTTGTCGGGAGTCGGGGGACTAAATGTCATGCCAATACCGCTCAAGCTTCCACCGCTGAAGCGCTCGAACAATCCGCCGTTGGGATTATTGGGATCGCCGACTAGCAAAAACGAAAGTTGACCGGTGCCGGGCTGTTGGCCGGCGGGTAAGGCCGCGAGCTTACTCATCTCGATCGACGTGACCGTGGCGGATTGCGAGTAGCCGAAGACGAGGAGATTGTTTCCAGCGGCAATTTGCTGTTTTATCGCGGCGTCCAGGATCGTGACACCTTCGGAGACGGACTTGTCGAAAGTTAGGTTCTGGGGGCCGGAGGTCGGATACAAATTATTGGGTAAATCGAGGGCCTGGATGATGGCCCCCGGGTTAAGACGCTGGATGAAGAGGCTGTTGACGGAGTTGAGGTAGCTGGCGGGGGCACGTGCTCGGGCCCATGACCAACGCGACCGTGTTCATCGCGGAAGTGGATGCTGCGCTGAGCGCCTGTTGCGCCACCGTGGCGTTGGCGGCCTCTGCGGTCGCGTACGCGCTGGCGGCGGCGCTCAGGGATCGCACAAACTCGTCATGAAACACCGCCGCTTGGTTGCTGATCTGCTGATACAGCCGGGCGTGTTCGGAAAACAAAGCAGTGACGGCGGCCGACACCTCGTCGGCAGCCATCTTTATCAACTTGGTTGTCGGGCCCGCCGAAGCCGCCGTGGCGTCCCTTATAACCGCGCCGAGCGCATCTATGTCCGAAGCGGCGGCCACCAACGAGTTTGTTTGGGTAATTAGGTAACTCATCGACGCACGCCCTCCTCGCAACTTCACGAAGCCCGGCTGAGGTTTCCCGATTCGGAGGTTACTGCGGCGGCGCGTCATTTGGCTATGGTTATCGAGCTCAGTTAGGTTGACGTCGATTTTCTGATTCTGGGTTGCGTGCCAAGGTCGCACGCGGTGGTCCGCGTCGTCATCCCGGACCAGTCGCTCGCGGTCGGCGCACCGGCGAAGGTGCGATCCTCGCCGAAATCGAGCGAAAAAATGCGTCTACTGCGAATCTCCTTCCGCCCGTCGCGGTCCCACGCTGGCGCGGCGCTATTCGGGTTGGTCGTCGACCTTGAAATCGAAGCTGACGTCGCCGGCGTCGACGTTGGTGACGGTCACGTTCACGCCATACTTCGTGCCGTTGTCGGGTGAGTTCACACTTCAGGGTCGCGCCCTCGGTGCCCTTCAAGTTGTCGGGACAGCTCACCGAATCGGGCTTACGCCCCACCTGCTGAGTCAGTTTGTCGGAGATTTGTTGCGCGACCTGGACTTTATCGACCGTTTCCACCATGTCGAATTTGACGTCGCTGCCGTTGACACTGGTCACCGTGACGTTGACGTTGTAGGTCTGGTTTTTGACTCTCATCTCGCAATTCAGCTGCGCGCCGACCTTTGCCTGGCGGCGTCGGTCATTTTGGACGTGATCTGCTTAGCGACATCACTCTTGCTCACCTGCGGCGATGATCCGACCGAAACCGAGCAGGCTGCGGCGCTGGCCAGCAGTCCCGCGGTGGCGCCTGAGATCAGCAATGTCCGGACGATCGAGTTGGCCATAGCGCCTTCCTAGCGTGCGGACAACTGTGAATCGGCTGATGATTGCATGCCAGAAGCTTTGGGCAGTTCCGGCGAATATCCAGCAATGGCGCTCAGATGCGCTGATAGCGGCGCAGCGCTTCGGCGCGCTCGGTGCCGTGGTCCACGATCGGCGCGGGATACCCAGGCGGACGGCCACCTTTTCGCAGGTGGACGTCGACGTCGCTCAGCTCGGGCACCCAACGCCGGATGTAATCGCCTGCGGGATCGAACTTTTCGCCCTGTGTGGTCGGGTTGAATATGCGGAAGTAGGGCGCGGCGTCGGTGCCGGATCCCGCGCACCACTGCCACCCGTGCTGGTTGCTGGCCAGATCGCCGTCCACCAGTTGATCCAGGAACCATGCGGCGCCCCACTGCCACGGCAGATGAAGGTCCTTGACCAGAAACGACGCGACGATCATCCGCACCCGGTTGTGCATGAAGCCGATCTCGCGGAGTTGACGCATCCCGGCATCGACGAACGGGAACCCGGTTTCGCCGGCTTTCCAGGCGTCGAAGCGGCGTTTCGCGTCGGCTCCGGTATCGGTCTGAATTGCGTCGAAGTTACGGTTCCAGTTGCCCCAGGCGCTGGCCGGCCAGTGATGCAGCACGGCGGCGTAGAAATCACGAAATGCCAACTCGCGCAGATACGCTTGCGCCCCGGTATGACGTAGGTCGAGGTCGGCGACCATGGTTCGGGGATGAATGGTGCCGAACTTCAGGTGCACCGACATCCGGCTGGTGCCCACGCGGTCCGGCCGGTCGCGGTCCTCGCCGTAGCGGGCCAATCCGTCGTGGGCGAAAGACTGCCATTGCTTTAGCGCCGCCGCCTCACCCGCGGCGACGTCAAGCCCAAGGCCGGGGTCGGGGATCTCGCACCGTTCGAGTTTCATCCGAGCCGGATCGAGCCAGCGTGCCGCGCCGGATCGTGCAGGCGCCCGCCAGCCCACTTCGCGCCACCTCCGGAAAAACGGCGTGAATACCTGATAGGGGCCGCCGTCCTGGTTGGTGACGCGACCGGGGGAAACCAGATACGGCGAACCCGTCGCCACCAGCGGCACCGAACCCAGCGCCGTACGCATCCGTTCGTCGCGCCGCCGCCCGAACGGCCCGAAATCCTCCGAGACGTGCACCGACGACGCGCCGATTTCCTTGG
This sequence comes from uncultured Actinomycetota bacterium, assembly GCA_963814505.1. Taxonomy (GTDB): domain Bacteria; phylum Actinomycetota; class Actinomycetes; order Mycobacteriales; family Mycobacteriaceae; genus Mycobacterium. The sequence goes on along the minus strand of CAWFDM010000020.1, from coordinate 116,383 downwards.
CAATAAGGGGGATCCGCTTCTCGGGCAGCCCCCGGGTCACCAATAGCCGACCATCCAGGTCGTCGCGCAGCCGCCGCAGCGAGTCACCCAAGAACTGCAGGCGCCGCCGGCCCGCCGAGGCCGCCAGACGCGGATCGAGCACAAAGCACGCGAGCACCTCGCCACCTTCGGAACTGCCTTCGACACCGGCCGCGCCTGATGCAGATGCCAGCGCCGGGTGATCGCCCAGGCGCAGGTCACGCCGAAACCACAACAGCGCGGTCATGATTGGTCGCGGCGGTTGAGCCGCCAGATATGGGTGGACAGCACGGTGGCGAAGGCGCACCACAACGGGTAGGGGAGCAGCGCCAATCCCGCGCTTGGGTCGGCGTCGGCGGTACGCCTGGCCAGGTCGGCGCTGCTGACGGTCAATGCCGCGGCGCCCAGCGCCGCGGCGCCGAGTTTGTGGTAACGGAAGAACACCCAACTCCATCCGGCGTTGAGGAGCAGGTTGGCGCTGAGCGCGGCGACGTAGCCGCGCGCCTTGTCGTGCTGTCCCGTCGTCTGAAACCGGGCGATGGCCACCGCGGAGGTGGCCGCGATGTCGCCGTAGAGGGCGGTCCAAACCACTGGGAACGCAATCCCGGGTGGCTGGTAGGTCGGCTTGCGTAGCCTCGAGTACCACACCGGGACACGCCTGGGGCTGGCGATACTACCGGTGCCGGCGGCCGCCGCGACGCCGAGAGTCGTTGCGGCCAGGGTCGATTTATGCATGGTGTCCTCCATTCTCGGTCGGGTCGGCGGGCCACCAGATGCGGTCACCGATGAGGGTGAACAACGCCGGGATGACCAGCGTGCGCACGATGAAGGTGTCGAGCAGGATGCCCAGGCCGACGATGATGCCCAGTTGGGTCAGCACGATCAGCGGCAACACGCCCAGCACGCAGAACACCGCCGCTAAAACGATTCCCGCGCTGGTGATTACACCGCCGGTAGCCGACACCGCGCGGATCAGGCCGTCGCGGGCGCCGTGCCCCGCGGTCTCCTCACGGGCGCGGGTGACCAGGAAGATGGTGTAGTCCACGCCCAGGGCGGTCAGGAACAGAAAGGCGAACAACGGGGTGCTGTTGTCCAAGGCCGGGAACCCGAACACGTGCATGCTGGACCACCCGCCCAGGCCGAGCGCGGCCAGCGCACCAAGAATGCTCGCCGCAAGCAGGGTTGGCGGCGCGAGCGCGGATCGCAACAGCACGTACAGCACCAGCAAAATGACCGCCAATATCGCCGGGATCAGCATCAGCCGGTCGTGTGCGGCGGCGTCGCGGACATCGAGTGCCTGCGCGTCGGGGCCGCCCACCAGGGCAGACGAGTTCCGGGGTTTGATTGAATGCCGCAGCGCTGCAATGGTTTTGAATGCCCGATTCGATGACGGCGGGGCATCGATAACCACCGACCATTCTGTGAGGCCGGATGCCGACCGGCCCGACTCGGTCACCGAGACGACGCCTGATGTCGAACGGATGGCCTGCTGCACTTGGGCTGCCTGGGCGGTGGCGGCGACGACCAGCGTGGGGTTGGTGAGGCCGGCGGGAAAATGCTCGGCCACGATGTCGTAACCGGACACCGAATCCGCCTTAACCCGGAACTGCTCGGTCTGCGACAAGCCGATCCGGGTATCCAGCAGTCCGCAGGCAAGGCCGGCCAGAAGCGCGATCACGACCGCCGCGACGATGGCGGGACGTTGCACAACCCATTCGGCGGTGCGGTGCCAGGGCCCGGAATCGAGGGCGTCGTCGTCGCGCGGCTCTGGGATGAAAGGCCAAAACAGTCCGCGGCCGCACAGGGCAAGCAGCGGCGGCAGCAGCACCAGAACCGAGGCAGCGGCGACCACCAGCCCACACGCCGCCAGTGCGCCCAGACTGCGGGTACTGGGGGTCGAGGCGAACAGCAGGGTGAGCAACGCCAGCACCACGGTGGCGTTGCTGGCGACGATCGCCGGCCCGGCCTTGCGCACCGCTCGGCTCAGGGCCTCGCGGTGCTCGGTGAGGCGCCGAAGTTCTTGCCGGTAGCGGGAAATCATCAGCAGGGCGTAGTTGGTGCCCGCCCCGAACACCAGCACGCTGGTGATCCCGGAGGTGGCGCCGTCAAAGCTCAGCCCCGTCAGCGAGGCCACCGCCGTTCCCACCGCCGTCGCGAGCCGATCGGCGAATCCGATCACCAGTAGCGGTGCCAGCCAGAGCACCGGTGAGCGGTACGTGGCGATCAGCAACAGCGTCACCACCGACGCCGTCACCGCCAGCAAGGTGACGTTGGCGTCGGTGAACGCGTTCGCGATATCGGCGCCGAAAGCCGGCCCGCCGGTGACGTGGGCCCGCAGACCTGACGGCAAGCCGGTGTGGGCGGCGCGGCGCAGCGCGGCGACCTTGTCGCTGAGGACCAAGCCCGACAGGTCGGCTGCTAGCTGGACCACTCCGATGGCTGCCTTCCCGTCGGCCGACACCAGCGCCGGCGGCACGCCGGCGGCCCCCAACGGCCGGGCGAGCGCCTGCATCCGGTCGCAGGCCGCTTGGGTGGCCGCAATGTCGTCGGCGCCCAGGACCGCGCCGTCGACGCGGCTCACCACCATAATCAGCGGCGCCTGGTCGCCCCCGGGGAACTGGCGGGCCAACCCGTCGAGCCTCGCGGAATCGGAGTCGGTCGGCACCGATTGCGGCGCCCGGCCCGCTGCCGCGTTCGCGCCGATCAACACCATGACGCCGATACCCAGCACGACCAGGCTTAACCCCACCACCCACGAACGGCGTCCGGTCAGGGCTGCGGCCGGACCTCCTGAAACCACGATGGCAAGTATTTCAGTAAATTAAATATTAATCCAATTGAAGCAAACTGGACCGTGCGGATATGCTGCTATAGCGCCATGAACGCTGCTGAGCCGCCATCCGACCGCGACGCACTGGAGTCGCTGATCGCCGCCGATCTGCGCCAGATGTCGACCGAATCCGACCAGATCGGCCGGCTGTTCGCGGTGTCACATGACGTGCGGCCCACCGACTTCCGCGCCCTGCTGCACGTCTTTGTCGCCGAGAGCGCCGGGCGGCCGATGACGTCCGGTGATCTCAGCCAGCGGATGGGCATGTCCGGCGCCGCGATCACCTACTTGGTGGACCGGCTGATCGAGTCCGGCCACATCCGGCGTGATTCGCACCCCGCCGACCGGCGGAAGGTCGTCCTGCGCTACTCCGAACCCGGTCTCGACACCGCGCGGTCGTTCTTCACGCCGTTGGCGACGTACAACCAGGCCGCGCTGAAAGACTTGCCCGACGCCGACCTGGGGGCCGCGCACCGCGTCTTTAGCGCGCTCATCGCCGCGATGCGCGAGTTCCAAACCGAACTGGGCGCTATGTGACGCTCTTGAGCGCAGCGACCAGCCCCTCGGTATCGGCGACGGTGACGGTCAATGCGGAGTGGTCGCGCAGACCGATGACACGACGAATGCGTGGGTCGAAGTGAACGCAGACCCCCGCAGTTGCGTTAGTCCCGAATGTGAGGCCGTCATCAACCATCGATAGTCGGGGGCCGACCGCGGTCCACCATCGATATGGGCCGGTGATATGCGCGTCGCGCACGCTGGCCAGTGGAGCTTCGGCGCGCAATGGCCCGTAGCGAGCGACGAAACGTCCGTCATCGGTCAGCGTTACGCCTTGACGACCCGGCCACCGAAAAGGCAGCCATATCGGGGCCAGCCGGGGATCGTAGCGATACGGGAAGTGGCGGCCATGGCTGTCATTTGGATTCATCACGCGGCTCCGATCGTTCGGCTCGCAAGGGCGTACTCAATATTCGCCCATTGGAAATTCTGGCGAGAATGGGCCGGCCGCGCGGCTCCCTTTCGAAGCAGGTCTTTGCCGTGTTTAGGCCGCGGTTGGAAACGGGTATCCGCCGCAAGCCGCATTGGGTGTGCGACCTGAATTACATATTCGGAATTCTCTCCAACGGACGCGAGGGACGGTGCGGCTCAATGGACGCGAAGTACCGCAGATACTGCACAGCGATCGCAGTGGCCGTCACTGCGCTGGGTATCGTCACGCCGGTTGAGGCGGGCGCCGACGCCGGCGTCGCCGTTTTTCCGGGCATGGAAATCCATCAGGGCGCCACCGTATGCACCTTGGGATTCGTCGAACTGTCGATGGGGATCGCAATCACCACCGGTCAGTGCGATGGCGGATCGATTGTGACCGACAATCACGGCAAGGCGCTCGGATCGGTGGTCACTGCCCGCCGCAACGCCACCGACGCCGCCGCGACGGACGGCGCCGCGGCGGATATCGAATACGAAGTCATCAAACTGGCCGACGATGTGAACGCCACGGATGCGCTGCCCGGCGGACGCCGACTGGAATCCTCGCCGGGAGCGCACGCGCAGCCGGCAGATCAGTTGTGCCACTTCGGGATATCGACCGGCCAAAGCTGCGGCCGGGTCAGCTCGGTGAATGACGGCCGGTTTCTTTTCACCGACATGGCCGCCGACCCTCGCGATGTCGGCGGACCGGTGTACGTCATCACCGACGACCGCCGAGCCGTGATCGTCGGGTTGCTGGAGAGCGTATCGGGTTCTGCCTCGACGGCGGAGTCCTGGCAGGCGGTAATGCAGCAGCTTTATCTGGACGCCCGCCCGCCCGGTCAGGGGCAGCCACCGGGAACGGTGCGCACCGCCGGTCGGCTAGCCCACGCGAACTGATCCGATCACTCTTCCGAAGGGAACAACATGCCCCGCCAGCCCACGACCACGCCGGAATTGTTGCGGCTGTTGGGCATCCAGGATGCCTCGGTTTATCACCACCTTGCCGTGGTGGGCGAATGGCTTAAATCCAATGCCGCGACCGCGGAGCTGAAGCTGAGTCTGCGCGCCAACGGGTATGGGCGTTTGTTGCCGCCGATCGAGGGACGGCTGAGAGCCAGTTAACGCACGACCGTCGTCACTTGACGACCCGCGTGGCGTGCCCCAGCAGGTGACGCAACGCCTGATCCACGTCGGGATGGCGAAACTGGTGTCCGGATTGGCTCAGGCGGGCGGGGATCACTTTCTGATTGGCGCAGGCGAGTTCGCGGGCGCCCTGCTCGCCGAGCAGGAGCCGGGGCCCGAACGGCGGAACCGGCAGCACCGCGGGCCGGTGCAAGACGTGGGCCAGGGTGTGAGTGTACGTGCTATTGCGAACCGGGTGCGGGGCAACGGCATTCACCGGCCCGGACAGCGCGGTATCCCACAGCGCGCGGTGATAGACGTCGACCAGGTCGTCGATCCCGATCCAGGACAGCCACTGCCGGCCGTCGCCGAGGCGGCCACCCAGCCCGGCGCCGAACAGCGGACGCATCAGCTTTAACGTGCCGCCACGGGGGGACTGCACGATGCCGGTGCGCACCCGCACCACCCGCACACCGGCCCGCTCCGCCGGCACGGTCGCGTCCTCCCACTCGGCGACGACGTCGGCCAGAAACCCGTCGCCGCGAGCGCTGTCCTCGGTGAGGCTCTCGTCGCCGCGGTCGTATCCGTAGAACCCGATCGCCGAAGCCGAGATCAGCACGGCCGGCCCGTCGGCGCCGCGCGCGGCGAGTTCGGCCAGTCGGCGGGTCGGGCCAATCCGACTGTCGCGGATAGCGTTTCGGTGGCTATCGGTGAACCGCCCGGCAATCGAGGCGCCGGCCAAATGGATGACCGCGTCGACGCCGGCGAGCAGTTCCGGGTCGGGATCATCCGGGTCCCACCGTCGCTCGTTCTCGGCCCGTGCGGCCCCGCGGACCAGCCGGATGACGCGATGCCCGCCGGTACTCAGGAACGCGGCCAACGCAGAACCGACCAGTCCCGACGATCCGGTGATGGCGACCGTCGCCGGAGCCAGACCGTGCTCTGCGGCGCGCCGGTGCGCGGCCAGATCGTCGGCCAGTTGACGATGCCGGTAAGCGAACATCGGCCGCAACGCCGACCCCGGCACCGGCGTGTCGATCCGGTCGGTCACCCGGGTCCGGTCGTCGCCTGCGTCCTCGAATTCGTGGGTGTGCCGCCACCGCACGACGATTCGCGCCGGCAGCGAAGCCAGCCCGTCGCGGCCTATGGTGTCGACGAAACGCCGCGGCGGATCGTAGGAGTCCGGCTGGTGTTCGGCCACCCAGCGCAGCCCACCGGGCAGCGCGAGCGTGGCGCGGCCGTCCTTGAGCGAGTCCGCCTCGGTGACCAGCCGCATCGGCGACCACGGCGGCGAAAGCCGGTTGAATGCGCCCGGCCTCGCGTGCCAGGCGAACACGTCGTCGCGCGGCGCGTCGACCACGCTCGAATACAGCACCCCCATTCCCCGACCGTACCGGCGGCTTGACCGTATAGACACAAGCCGGCGCATGCCGCGGGCGATTACGGGGAAGACTGGTCGGCATGGGTGTTCTCGGCGGAATACAGTCGCTGCTCGGCGCGGCCCTGGATCGGGCTTTGGATGTGGCTATAGTCCCCGGCTACACCAGTGTGGGCTATCGGCTGCGGCAATCGGGTTGGGCGGACGATCCGGCGCCGGGCGCGCTGCACGGTCGAACCGCACTGGTCACCGGCTCCAATCGCGGCCTCGGCAAGGCGATCGCCGCGGGACTGGCCCAACTGGGTGCCACCGTGTTACTGACCGTGCGCGACCGGGAAGGCGGTGAGCGGGCGCGCCACGACATCGTCGCGGGCCAGCCCCACGCTGACGTGCGGGTGGAGGTGTGCGATGTATCCGACCTGGGTGCGGTCCGCGCCTTCGCCACCGACCTGACCAGCCGGGTGCCGACGCTTGACGTGCTCATCCACAACGCCGGGGTGCTGCCCGCCACCCGCGCCGAAACCAACGACCGGCACGAGGTCACTCTGGCCACCCATGTGCTGGGGCCGGTGTTGTTGACCGAGCTCCTGCTGCCGATCCTGGCCGGGTCGGAGGATCCGCGGGTGATCCTGATGTCGTCCGGCGGGATGTACACCCAATCGCTGCCAACCGCCGACCCCGAATACCGCGACGGCCGGTACCGCGGCGCCACCGCCTACGCGCGAAGCAAACGAATACAGGTGGCGCTCACGCCGATCCTGGCCCGCCGCTGGGGCGGCATCGGTGTCTACTGCATGCATCCCGGATGGGCCGACACCCCCGGGGTGGCCACATCGCTCCCGGCCTTTCGGATGCTCACCGGTCCCATGTTGCGCACGCCGGAAGAGGGAGCCGACACCGCTATCTGGCTTGCCGCGACCACTCCGGCCCCGCCGACCGGGCGCTTCTGGCACGATCGGCGGCCGCGCCCCGAGCACTACCTGCCGCTGACCCGATACGGTGACCGCGACCGAGACCTGGTGTGGCAGTATTGCGCAACCGCGGTCGGTATCGAAAACCCTTGAGAGCTAACGGTCCGGCCTAACTGTTGGGCCTAGCGGTCCGGCCTAGCGGTCCGGCAACGCGTGCTCGACGATCGGCAGTCGCGGTTGCGGTTGGCGTTCGCGGCGCTTGGCCGCGAGGTACACCTGTGCGGTCTCCTTAGCCACTGTCTGCCAATCGAAGTCGGAAGTGAGCCGTTCCCGGGCGGCCCGGGCGCGCGATTGTGCGGCATCCGGGTCGTCGAGCACCGTGCGCACCGCCGCGGCCAGCCTCGCGACATCGCGAGGCGGACATGACACGCCGGTCTGCCCGTTGATCACGGCCTCGCCCAGGCCGCCGATGTCCGAGGTCACCAGCGGCGTACCGGCCGCGGCGGCCTCCAGGGCGACCAGTCCGAACGGCTCGTAATGGCTGGGCAGTACCGCGGCGTCGGCCCGATGCAGTACCGCCAGCAGTTCGGCGTGGTCCAGGTGCCCGACGAACCGGGTCGCCTTGAGTACCTTGTGCTTACGGGCCTGATCGATGAGCCAGTCCTGCTGGGTGCCCTCTCCGGCGATGGTCAGCGTGGTACCGGGGTGCGTGCGCCTTATCCGCGGCAGCGCGGCGATGACGTCGTGCACACCCTTCTCGTACTCCAGCCGCCCTACGAAGAGCAGCTCGGCCGGCCCGGTGCGCGGGCGGCGCGACGCAAACTGCCAGCGCGCCGCGTCAATGCCGTTGCGGATCACCGTGATCTCGGTCAGACCCGGACCGAACAACTCGGTGATCTCGTCACTCATCGACGCCGAACATGTGATCAGCGAATCGGATTCGCGGACCAGCCACGACTCGACCGCGTGTACCTGACGGCTGATCGCTCCGGATACCCAGCCGGAGTGCCGGCCGGCTTCCGTTGCGTGAACCGTGGAAATCATTGGCACATCGTAGAATTGGGCGAGTGCGACGGCCGGATGCGCGACCAGCCAGTCGTGGGCGTGCACCACGTCGGGACGCCACGGGCGGTCGCTGCCGTGTCGCTTGAGGGACAGGCCGGCGCGGATCATCGCGTGGCCCATCGCCAGGGTCCAGGCCATCATGTCGTCACCGAACGTGAACTCGTGCGGATCCTGTGCGGCCGCGATCACCCGGACACCCTCGCTGATCTCGTCGGAGGACGGGTGGGTGCTGGGGTCGGTGCCGGTAGGGCGGCGGGACAGCACGACGACATCGTGGCCGGCCGCGGCCAGCGCCGTCGACAGGTGATGCACGTGCCGGCCGAGCCCGCCGATCACCACCGGCGGGTACTCCCACGACATCATGAGGATCTTCACGGGCTCGGACTTTCTAGCGCTTTTCGTCGCGAGCGTGCGCAGAATGCCAGCCGCGGCGGCGTATCGCCGTACAAACGCGCACCCTCGCGGGGCCCGTCGGAGCTCACCGGGGCAGCCTACGCGCGTCCAGGGCGCCGAACAGGCCGTCGGCGCGGTTCCACCCGTCGGCCAGCCGTTGTGCGGCGTCGCGCCGGCCCGACGCCAGCGCGCCGGCGATCTCCCGGGTGGCGTGGGCATGCAGGTGGGCACGGTACCGGGCGTAGTCGGTGGCCGAGTCTTTGCTCACCATGAACGGCCAGTCGCTGGACACGGTCAGCAGGGTCTCGCGCAGGATCTGATCGGCGACGCGATCGCGGGGCAGCGGTCCGTCCAGGGATGCCGTCTGCGCCAGTGCCTTGTCGACAGTGGTGAGCGCGGTGTCGACCACTTCGGTATTGAGCTGGACCAGATCGGCCACCTTGTCGCCGGCCCACACCTGCCAGTCCTTGCCGGAACCCCATGAGCTGGGCGGCAATGCCACCGGATCGCCGACGAACCCCTGGCTGATCGCGTCGCGCAGCGTGCCCACCCGCACGCCGGCGGCGGGCAGGGCCCGCAGCACGCGCTGCAGCCAGGCTGGCCCCTCGTACCACCAATGGCCGAACAACTCGGTGTCGAAAGCCGCGACCACATGAGCCGGCCGGCCGATGCGCTCCGACTCGGCGAGTAACCGTTTGCGCACCACGTCGACGAAGTCGGCGACGTGGACGTCGACGGCGCGGTCGGCGCGCTCAGGATCGTAGGGCGCCTTGCCTTCCGAGGGCACGTTACGGCCGGTGACCCTAGCCGGCTTGAGGCCGGTGAGGTGGTCGTAGGTGTGGAAATCGCGGTAGGCGGCGTGGCCCGGGTAGCCGGATTTCGGCGACCACACCCGGTAACTCACCTGCAGATCGCGCCCGAACGCGACCACGCCGGTGTCGCCGACCGGCCGGCCCAGCGCGGTGTCGCCATGCAGCGACGGGCCGTCGACCATGAAGTGGGTGACCCCCGCGGCCGCGTAGTCATGTTCCATACCCGGTGCGTAGGCACACTCGGGCGCCCAGATCCCGCTCGGCCGGTGGGCCAGCCGCAAGCCCGTGTCGGCCAGGCCTTCGCGCAGCGCGAACTCGCGTAGCCGGGGCGCCAGCAGCGGCTGGAACGGGTGGGCCAATGGCCCGCCGAGCAGCTCCACCGTGCCGGCGTCGATCAGGCCGCGCAGCAGTGGGCTGCCGCCGTGCCGCCACAGGGTGGCGAAGTCCTCAAGTGCCCGGTGCGCCTCGACACTCTCGCGAATCCCGAAGGCCCGCAACGCCTCCGGTGCGCATGACGGATAGCTGGCCGACTTCGATCGCGGCGCCGTCCGCACGCTGGCGGCCTCCTCCGCGCGCAGGCGCCAATTGGCCAGCCAGCGATGCATGCCTTCGAGGCAGTACGGGTCGTCGAGCTGGGCGTTCACCACCGGTGTCACCCCGAGCGTGATGAGTCGGTGCCGATCCTCGTCGGCGAGGGTGCGCAGCACCCGCATCAGCGGCAGATAGGAGGCGGCCCACGACTGGTAGAGCCATTCCTCGCCGACCGGCCAGCGGCCGTGGTGGGCCAGCCACGGCAGGTGGGTGTGCAGCACCAGGGTGAACAGACCGGGCACCGGGGTTTCGGGTGTGCTCACGGGCGCACCGCGATCGCGATCAGATCCAGGCTGTCATCTATCTGGCGGCCGTCGCCGGTGGCCCGATCCGGTGCGGCGCCCTGTGAAGCCAGGACGAGGTCGAAGTCGGCGGTGGTGACCGCGGCGACATCCGCCCGCAGCTCGGGTGACCAGGGTGCGTCGGCCACCGCCCGGGCGATCTGCGCGTCGATGATGGAACCGCCGTGGCGGGCGTCCATCTCCTGTAGGCGGGGACCATGAAACAACCCGTACATGGCCACCTCGCGGAAACCGGCGTCCAGCAGCAGCTGGGTCAGCTCGTCGGCGTTGAGTTCACGGGTGTGGAACGGGTTGATCGGGGTGTCACGGCCCGGTGAGAAGGTGATCCGGTTCGGGGTGGACACCATCAGCAACCCCGAGGGACGTAGTACCCGGGCGCACTCGGCCACGAACTGGGCCTGGTCCCACAGGTGCTCGATGACCTGGAAGTTCACCACGACGTCCACCGACGCGTCGGCCAGCGGCAACTCGGCCAGGTTTGCCTGCATGACCTCCACCCGCCCGTAGCGGCTACGGACATGGGCGACCGCGGCCTGGTCGTAGTCCACCGCGACCACCCGGCGGGCCACACCGGCGATCAGGTCCGCGCCGTAGCCCTCGCCGCAGCCGGCCTCGAGCACGTCGCGGCCCGCACAGCGCGGCGCCAATCGCTGGTAAACCACCTCATGACGGCGAAACCAGTAATTCTCGATGTCCAGATCGGGGATGGTGCGTTCGCCCGTCAAGGTCAGCACGGCACCAACTGCCGGGGAAGCGGCCGGCGAGGTGTCGCCGGGGATGCGGTCGGGGACGTCGGGAACGAATGCGCTCATTGCATAGGGAGGCTAACCCGAAGTGTCCGATTCGCGAACCGCGCACGGCTGGCGCCCCCGCCGGCGGGGGACGGACAGGCGCGGGAACGTGCACTACGACCAGCTATGGTGTGAGGGCAGATCACGCAAAGTTACTTTCCAGTAACACGGCTCTGCGTTTGCAAACGCCGGTGACCGAGGTCTCGCAGTCGACCGCTGCGGGACGCCTTCGAGGAGGACGAACCACACTCATGACGAACATCGTGGTCCTGATCAAGCAGGTCCCAGACACCTGGTCAGAGCGCAAGCTGACTGACGGCGACTTCACGCTGGACCGCGAGGCCGCCGACGCGGTGCTGGACGAGATCAACGAGCGCGCGGTGGAAGAGGCGCTGCAGATCCGGGAGCGGGAGGGCGGCGAGGGGTCGGTTACCGTGCTGACCGCGGGCCCCGAGCGCGCCGCCGAGGCGATCCGCAAGGCCCTGTCGATGGGCGCCGACAAGGCCGTCCACCTCAAAGACGACGGCATGAGCGGTTCGGATGTGATCCAGACCGGGTGGGCGCTGGCGCGTGCGCTGGGCACCATCGAGGGCACCGAGCTGGTCATCGCCGGCAACGAAGCCACCGACGGCGTCGGCGGCGCCGTGCCGGCCATCATCGCCGAGTACCTGGGCCTGCCGCAGCTCACCCACCTGCGCAAACTGTCCGTCGAGGACGGCAAGGTCACCGGCGAGCGGGAGACCGACGACGGCGTATTCACCCTCGAGGCCGCGCTGCCCGCGGTGGTCAGCGTCAACGAGAAGATCAACGAACCGCGCTTCCCGTCCTTCAAGGGCATCATGGCCGCCAAGAAGAAGGAAGTCACGGTGCTGACCCTGGCCGAGATCGGGGTCGAAAGTGACGAGGTCGGGCTCGCCAATGCCGGGTCGACCGTGTTGTCGTCGACGCCCAAGCCGGCCAAAACCGCTGGTGAGAAGGTCGCTGACGAAGGCGAAGGCGGCAACCAGATCGCGCAGTACCTGGTCGCCCAGAAAATCATCTAAGCGCCGGATCTATCACCACCAGTCCCCAATGACGAGAAGAGGGATAACCCATGGCTGAAGCATTGGTGCTCGTTGAGCACGCCGACGGCGCGCTGAAGAAGGTCAGCGCCGAATTGATCACCGCCGCCCGGGTGCTGGGCGAGCCGGCCGCCGTCGTGGTCGGTACGCCGGGCACGGCCGCACCGCTGATCGACGGGCTCAAGGCGGCCGGTGCCGCCAAGATCTACGTCGCCGAGTCCGACGCGGTAGGCAACTACCTGATCACCCCGGTGGTCGACGTGCTGGCCGCGCTGGCCGAATCGTCGGCTCCGGCCGCCGTGTTGCTGGCCGCCACCGCCGACGGCAAGGAGATCGCGGGCCGGCTCGCGGCCCGGATCGGCTCCGGTCTGCTGGTCGACGTCGTCGAGGTCAAAGAGGGGGCGGTGGGCGTCCATTCCATCTTCGGTGGTGCATTCACCGTCGAGGCCCACGCCAACGGCGACACCCCCGTGATCACGGTGCGGGCCGGGGCCGTCGAGGCCGAGCCGGCCGACGGCGCCGGTGAGCAGGTCAGCGTCGAGGTGCCGGCTCCCGCCGAGAACGCCACCAAGATCACCGCCCGCGAGCCTGCGGCCGGCGGTGACCGGCCGGAACTGACCGAGGCCACCATCGTGGTGTCCGGTGGCCGCGGTGTCGGCAGCGCCGAGAACTTCAACGTGGTCGAGGCGCTGGCCGACTCGCTGGGTGCCGCCGTCGGCGCGTCGCGTGCCGCGGTCGACTCCGGCTATTACCCGGGCCAGTTCCAGGTGGGCCAGACCGGCAAGACGGTGTCGCCGCAGCTCTACATCGCGCTCGGTATCTCCGGCGCCATCCAGCACCGTGCGGGCATGCAGACCTCGAAGACGATCGTCGCCGTCAACAAGGACGAAGAGGCGCCGATCTTCGAGATCGCGGACTACGGCGTGGTCGGTGACCTGTTCAAGGTCGCCCCGCAGCTGACCGACGCGGTCAAGGCACGCAAGGGCTGATACCCCCGTTCACCAGCAGTTAACGGCCCCGCAGGCTATGTGCGGGGCCGTTATCTTGCCGCGACAGTTCGTCATCTGGCGTGCACCGACACGTCACAGCGCCGATGCCGATCGGATCACCGATTAGGCAACCTTGGTGGGCATGAGCATTGCTTCTGTCCTGATACCCAGCGACAAACCGGACGGCGTGCCGGCGCAGGCGGCCGGGCCGCGCTATTCCTTGTTGCTGTCCACCGATCCCGTCCTCGTCGAGGCGGCGCAGCGGCTGCGCTACGACGTGTTCACCAGCACGCCCGGCTTCACACTGCCAACGGGGGCCGAAGGACAACGGGATGGCCTTGATGTGGACGGTTTTGACGAGTACTGCGACCACCTGCTGGTCCGCGACGACGACACCGGTGAGCTGGTGGGTTGTTACCGGATGCTGGCGCCGGCGGGTGCCATCGCGGCCGGAGGCCTGTACACAGCGACGGAATTCGACGTTCGCGCGTTCGATTCGCTGCGGCCGTCGTTGGTGGAGATGGGCCGCGCGGTGGTGCGTGATGGTCACCGCAACGGTGGTGTGGTGCTGCTGATGTGGGCCGGCATCCTGGCCTACCTGGATCGATACGGCTATGACTACGTGACTGGCTGCGTGTCGGTCCCGATCGGCGACGAAGCCGATGGTGAAACGCCGGGCAGCCAGCTGCGCGGGGTGCGCGATTTCATCCTGAGCCGCCACGCCGCGCCACCGCAGTACCGGGTAAGCCCCTATCGGCCCGTGCTCATCGACGGGAAGGGTATCGACGAGATCGCGCCGCCGCCGCGGCCGTCGGTTCCGGCGCTGATGCGCGGCTACCTGCGGCTGGGCGCCCAAGTCTGCGGCGAGCCGGCGCACGACCCGGACTTCGGTGTCGGCGACTTCTGCGTGCTGCTGGACAAACGGCGAGCTGATACCCGATATCTGCGAAGACTGCGGTCGGTCTCGGCCGCCTCTGAGATGGCGGGCTCTGAGATGGCGGGCGGCGTCCAGTGAACAGCCCGGCGTGCGCTCCCGCACTCACCGCCCACGCCTGGCTGCCCCACGCCTCATGCGACGCCAGCTGTGTGGGAATTGGCGGCGCCGCGCAGTCGCGGCGTCCGCTGGTGGTGCTGCGGGTAGCGCTTCGCGTCATGTTGGCGCTGCTATTGGCGCCCGGGCTGCCGCTGATGGTGGTGCCGTTGCCGGGCCGGACAAAGGTGCAACGCATCTACTGCCGGCTGGTGCTGCGCTGTTTCGGTGTGCGGATCACGGTGTCGGGCGCTCCGATTCGAAACCTGCGCGGAGTCTTGGTCGTCAGCCCCCACATGTCTTGGCTGGACGCCTTCTGCATCGGTTCGGTGTTGCCCGGGTCGTTCGTCGCCCGCGCCGATATGTTCACCGGGGGCGCGATCGGGATCCTGGCGCGCATCCTGAAGATCATCCCGATCGAACGGAGCAGCCTGCGGCGGCTCCCCGGGGTGGTGGACGCGGTCGCCCGCCGACTGCGCGCGGGTCAGACGGTGGTGGCTTTCCCAGAGGGAACCACCTGGTGCGGCCTGGCGTGTGGGTCTTTCTATCCGGCGATGTTTCAGGCTGCCATTGACGCCGGCCGTCCGGTTCAGCCCCTACGGCTGACCTATCACCACGTCGACGGCGGCGTTTCGACCGCTCCGGCCTTCGTCGGCGACGACACATTGTTGCGGTCGGTCTACCGACTGCTCACGGTGCGCCGCACCCTGGCCCGGGTTCAGGTCGAATCCCTGCAGCTGCCGGGCACCAATCGGCGGGATCTGGCCCGTCGCTGCCAGTCCGCGGTGCTTGTCGCGGCGCCGGCGCACCCTCCGACACATTCTGGTCACGGGCACGCTCTGGTGGCGTAACCGTTCGGGGCTGCTCCGGTGTGCCGGTATTCTGGGCGCGTCATGGTCTACCTGGATCACGCCGCCACCACCCCGATGCACCCCGCCGCCGTCGAGGCGATGACGGCCACGCTCGGAACCGTCGGCAACGCGTCGTCGCTGCACACCAGCGGCCGGGCGGCGCGGCGCCGGATCGAGGAATCCCGTGAGCTGATCGCGGACAAACTCCGCGCGCGCCCGTCGGAGGTGATCTTCACCGCGGGCGGCACCGACAGCGACAATCTGGCCGTCAAGGGGATCTATTGGGCCCGCCGCGACGCGGACCCGCGCCACCGGCGGATCGTGACCACCGAGGTGGAACACCACGCCGTGTTGGACTCGGTGAACTGGCTCGTCGAACACGAAGGCGCCCAGGTAACCTGGCTGCCCACCGCGGCCGACGGCTCGGTGTCGGCGGCCGCGCTGCGCGAGGCGCTGCACAGCCACGACGACGTCGCGGTGGTTTCGGTGATGTGGGCGAACAACGAGGTCGGCACCGTCATGGCGATCGCCGAACTCGCCGACGTCGCCGCCGAGTTCGGCGTCCCGATGCACAGTGATGCGGTTCAGGCGGTGGGACAGCTGCCGGTCGAGTTCGGCGCCAGCGGGCTGTCGGCGATGAGCGTGACAGCGCACAAGTTCGGCGGCCCGATCGGCGTGGGCGCGTTGCTGCTGCGTCGGGACGTCGGCTGTGTGCCGCTATCGCATGGCGGCGGGCAGGAGCGTGACATTCGTTCCGGTACACCGGATGTCGCCGGCGCCGTCGGGATGGCGGCGGCGGCACGGATTGCGGTGGACGGACTGGGGCCCAACAGCGCCCGGCTGCGGGTGCTGCGCGACCGCCTGATCGAGGGCGTGCTGGCCGAAATCGACGACGTTCGCGTCAACGGTGCCCGCGACCCACTGCGGCTTCCGGGCAACGCGCACTTCACCTTCCGGGGCTGCGAAGGTGATGCGTTGCTGATGTTGTTGGACGCCAACGGGATCGAATGCTCAACCGGATCGGCCTGCACCGCCGGCGTTCCGCAGCCGTCGCACGTGTTGATCGCGATGGGCGCCGACTCGGCCAGCGCGCGCGGGTCGCTGCGTCTTTCGTTGGGGCACACCAGTGTTGACGCCGACGTCGATGCGGCCCTGCAGGTGCTCCCCGGAGCGGTGGCGCGCGCCCGCCGGGCCGCTCTGGCCGCCGCGGGGGCTGGGGGAGTCGGGGGGTGAGGGTTCTTGCCGCGATGAGCGGTGGTGTCGACTCGTCGGTCGCCGCCGCTCGCATGGTCGATGCCGGGCACGACGTGGTCGGCGTGCACCTGGCGCTGTCGACCGCACCGGGCACACTGCGCACCGGCTCGCGGGGCTGCTGCTCGAAAGAAGACGCGACGGATGCGCGCCGCGTCGCCGATGTCCTCGGAATTCCGTTCTATGTATGGGACTTCGCGGAGAAGTTCAAGGCAGACGTGATCGATGATTTCGTGTCGTCGTATGCCCGCGGGGAAACACCCAACCCCTGCGTGCGGTGCAATCAGCGAATCAAGTTCTCCGCCCTGTCGGCCAGGGCCGTCGCGTTGGGCTTCGACTCGGTGGCCACCGGCCACTATGCCCGGCTGTCGGGCGGGCGGCTGCGCCGCGCCGTCGACCGGGCCAAGGATCAGTCCTATGTGCTGGCGGTGTTGACCGCCGAGCAGCTGCGCCACGCCGCCTTTCCGATCGGGGACACTCCCAAGCCGCAGATCCGTGCCGAGGCTGCCGCCCGCGGCCTCGCGGTTGCCGACAAGCCGGACAGCCACGACATCTGCTTCATCCCGTCCGGGAACACCCGTGCCTTTCTGGGTGAGCGCATCGCGGTGCGCCCCGGCACGGTGGTCAGTTCGGATGGCGCGGTGCTGGCCACCCATGACGGGGTGCACGGTTTCACCATCGGACAGCGCAAGGGCCTGGGCATCGCCGGACCCGGACCCGACGGTCGCCCGCGCTACGTGACGGCGATCGACGCCGACACCGCGACCGTTCACGTCGGCGACGTGGCCGACCTCGATGTGTATGCGCTGGTGGGGCGCGAGCCGGTTTTTCCCGGCAGCGTCGCCCCGTCGGGTTCCGTCGAGTGTTCGGTTCAGGTGCGTGCGCACGGTGAAGTCGTCTGTGCGGTAGCCGAATTGGTCGACGACGAGCTTTTGGTGCGGTTGCGTGCCCCGCTGCGCGGCGTGGCGTGCGGCCAGACCCTGGTGCTATACCGCCCGGACCCCGACGGTGACGAGGTGCTCGGCAGTGCCACCATCGCTGGAACGAGCCGCAACTAACCTGCGACTATCCCTGGGACTAGGCCGTGCCTGACGAGCCCAAGGCGAACGGGCTTTTCTGTGTTTGCGTCAAACGGGTTCGTCGTCATCGCCGTCTTGCAGTAATCTTTCGGGGTGGTGATAACGATTCGTTCGTGGCTGCCCGCGATCCAAGTGCGCCGGGGGCAGCCATTCGGTTTCGCCTGCGGTGTTCTTGCGGGTGGTCCAGCCTTTTTCTTCGGCGAGCCGGTTGTTGGGCCCGCAGGCCAGGGTGAGCGTGTTGATGTCGGTGCGCCGCGTGGCGGCCCAGCTTTCGACGTGGTGGACCTGGCTGTGGTAGGCCGGTGCATCACAGCCGGGCTTGCTACGGCTTCGTGCATCCACGATCCTTGGCGCACAACACAATCCGCTGCCCGGGTAGCCCCGGTTGCGACCTGCCCAGCGCCGACTGGGACGCCCGTGCAATGGTTGATCGCCAACGACCTCTGGGACGACAGCGTCGGCATGCCGCCCGAATTGTATGGACGGCAGCCGGCACGCGCGCCCAGACGCCGAGGCAACCACTATCAATGTTCGATCACCGACACCGTGTTGTCGTTGAGGTTGGCTACGTAGACGGTGTGGGTGCCTGGATCCACCGCCACCACCTCCGGGGTCTGGCCGCGTGCGTGATGTTGCAGTCCCACAGCATATGCGGCTAATCATCAAGGCGCACTTGAAGAACCATGCTGACTCACATCCTGAATCGCTGCTGTTCCCCACCGACGACGGTAAGCACATGCACGGTGACAACTACCGCACACATTGGGAGAAGGCCCGCGCCGCGATCGGTAAACCGAACCTGCGAGTGCACGACCTACGCCACGTCGGCGCGGTCCTCGCAGCCCAATCCGGTGCCACCACAGCAGAACTCATGCACAGACTTGGACACACCACGCCGCAGATGGCGCTTCGGTATCAGCACGTCGCCGAAGTCCGGGACGCCGAGACAGCTGAACGATTGTCGAAACTCGCACAGGAGGAACGTAAATGACGGCTGCGCGCTACGTCGTGGTCTGCTGCGATCGCACCGTCGCCGACATCGAGGTCAGCGGCGATCGTGTGACCATTGCCCCACCAGTCGGCGAAGAACTGTACCGGGTGCAAGCACCGCCCCAGATTGAAGACCCTAATGCGGAACGCGCGCTCACCCGTTGCACGCCGTGTGCAGGATGATGCCGTCAGGAACCTTGCTCAAGGCGTCGGATTCGGCGGTGGCGGCTGTGGCTCCGCTGCCGCCAGACCATTTACCGCTCGTGTTGTTCCAAGCTATTGTGACGCAACCGCCTTCGCGCCACGCGGCTGGCTGGCAGCCCGAGTGGAAATTGGAGCAGTCTTTTAGCGCGGCTTGTTCGGCCTCCGCGCGGGAAGACGTGTTGACCGCCCAACCAGCTGCACCCGGCGGTGCATAGGCGATGGCGGCAAAGGCACCATCAGCGTGGGCGGGAGGGGCGGCGGCGATCGTGGCCGTTGGGCAGAAAGCGGCGGCAGTTGACGCGATGAAGATTGCGGACTTGTGGCCAAACATCATCCACTCCTTTGCTGAGGCGGCAAGCCTAGCAAACGGAATGAACGTGTGAGAACGGTTGGCAGATTCCGAGCAAATCGCGGCTGCGATTACGAATCGTGAAGCTCCCACTCGTAGGGTGTGGTGAACCCAGACGGGGAGCGACACCAGATGCTGCGGGGGTGGTTGATGTGGTGGTGATGGGGGTTGGGCTCCAATTCGTTCCGGAGCCACGCCGTCTGGCCTTGTTGCGCGAATCTTGTGCGGGATTGCATCTGCGCTGTTCAGAAGGTGCCCCCGGCAGGGTTTGAACCTGCTGACCGGGCGGCTTGTCTAGGACGCGCAACTGTTACAGTCCTTGGCGTACAACACAATCCGCTGCGCCGGGGACGCCAGCCTTTTCGTGTGATGCAGCGCCAGGGCCTTACCGTCATCGAAAATGGCCAGGTAGTGGTTCGCGTGGCTGGCCATGCGGATCAGATCTCTCATCGGCACCCAGCTGCCGCCCCCGGTCAGGGCGTTGCCCGCGGCGGCTTGCAGCTCCTGCAGGGTCGTGGTGACCACGATCGACACCGGCAGCCCGTTGTGCTGGCCCAGCTTCCCGGAGGCCATCAAGGCCCGCAACCCGGCCAGCAGCACGTCGTGGCCCCGAGGACTCCCCGCGCCAAGAATGGAAGGCGGTTGTGCGTGAAAGTCAATTGACCGTCTGTGGACCCAAGCTGCCCTCGCGCGAATATCATGACCTGATGAGCCATCCGTGGTATCCACATCCGATGCCGCCGTACCAGCCCAATTCACCAAATACCGCCCGCATTGCCAAACCGCGAAATCGGGTGGCTGCCATCGCGCTGATCTCGGCGCTGCTGGCTGGGCTGGCCGCCGCCCTCAGCATTGGGTTTGCGGTGGCCAGCCACGCAACGACGAGCGGCTGCATCGTCGATAATCGGCTGGATGGCGCTGCCGGGCTGTGCGCGGTTATCGGCGGGCTGTTAGGCATCGGCGCGGTGGTGACCGGGCTGATTAGCCTAATCAATCCTGGCCGGGCGCGTGGCGCCCATCTCGGGATGGGCATTGCTGCAATGGTGATAGGTGCGATCGGCGGGATCGTTTGCCTCGCAATGTTCGTCGTCCCCTTCGGATCCGGGGTCTCACCGCAATACTTACATCCTTGCTAGGTCTCTGCTCGGGGAACGCGGTCAACGGTCGTTATTCGTCGTAGGTATGCCATATTTCGCATCCTGCAAGCAGCCCGTCATGATTCCGCTGGGCCTGGCTGCGGGTGTCGCGCCTGACCGCGTCGGCATCGGGTGTCTGGTCGACGACGGGCTTTTCGTCGTCGGGGTTGCAGGCGCCGGGGGCGGCCAATTTGGCCTGGGGGTACCTCCCGCTTGCGGGGGCCACCGACTCGAGCGCGGCGCGCAAGTCGGGGGTCAGGTAACCGCTGATCCGCGACATCTTGTCGTATTCCTGGCGGCCGATGATGATGCCGCGCTTGCGGGCACGCTGCTCATCGCTGAACTCCTCATCGGGGTTGAGCCAGTCCATGACCCGCTGGGCGTATTTGGCCAATTCATCGGGGCGATACCCGCGGGCCTGCTCGGCCAGATCGGCCTCGGCGGCCTCCCGGGTGGGCAGGTCGACCTCGGTGGGCAGGTGGGCGAAGAAGCTGCGGATCACCTTGATGTGCCCCTCGCCGATCTCGCCGTCGCGTTGAGCGGTCGCGGTCGCGGGCAACTGCGGCTCCAGGGGCTCCCCGGTCAGTGCCTGGCGTTCCCCGAGGTCTTCGGCTTCGTCGATGCGCCGTCCGGCTTCGGCCTTGGTGCTGCGTAGCCGGTCGGCCAGCGCGCAGCGCAGCGTGCCGCCGAGTTCTTCGGGGCTGGCTTGGGCGTCGAGTTGGTTGATCAATGGGTGTTGGGGGGCGCGCAGTTGGCGTGCCATGCGTTCTAGGCGTTCGAGGGCCCGCAATCGTTCCGGGGTGGTCAACACATCAAAGGTCAACTGATCCAGGCGCTCGTGATCGGCGTCGAGCGCGTCGAAGACCTCGATGATCTCCTCGCGACTGCTGACACCCATGCCAGAAATTCTATGAAGGGGCACCGACAAGAATCGCCCCGTTGTGGCCACTGAAGCTATAGTGACACAAGGGATTACGGAGATTCGATGGCAGCCGGGCTGAAACGGCTGACACGCGTGCGGTTGCGGCGCACAACGTGAGCGGTGAGAGACGGCCTATCCTGCAATTAGCCGGGTATGTTCGCCGCGATGTTCGTCATCACGATGTCGGACACCGATTGCGGAAAGCCGCAGAAGGTGACTTCCAGCAAGGCCACTGACACCACTCGGTAGTCGCGCCCGCAGCCGCCGGGTTGCAGGTGCAGCGAGCCGGCGTCGGATTTCCACTCGCCCACGTACAGGTCACCGGCCGAGCTGGCCGCGCAATCACCGACGGTGGCGACCAAGGCGCTGAACGCGTGCCGGGCGGTGCCGGCATCGCGATAGGCCGCTGCCCCCTCGGAGATCACGCCACCTTTGGGCGGGTACTGAAAAGTGGTCTTGTGGAACTCTTGGATGTCCGGCCCGAAGGTCGCGGTCTCGGCGTAGATGAACCGGCACGGCGGCGGCGCGGTTTCGGCGAGTTGGTCGATGTCCACCGGGTGGGTGCCGTCCATCGTCGGGATGATCGTCATGTCGTCGCCGGCCCCGGCGATGGCACGCATTCGCGATTGGTCCAGCAGAATCATGTCAACGTTCACGCCGTTGACGTCCCTGCGGGCCGCGCCGGCTCCGGCCAGCGCCTCGCCTTCCACCACGCGTGTGCAGGCGGCCATCAGTAACACCGCGCCGCACAACAGCAGCGACCGCGTCAATCTCGCCATTCGCAACCCTTCTGTGGTCGAGCCTAACCGCGGCCCCATACGGTTGCCGGGTGAGTGTTTTCGCAAATGCTTTCGCCAAGGCCAGTGGCGTCGGGTCATGGCCCGGCACCGCCGCGCGCCAGGCGGCCGAGGTTGTCGTCGGCGAGTTGGCGGGTGCGCTGGCCCACATCGTGGAGCTGCCCGCCAGAGGAGTGGGCGCCGACCTGCTCGGGCGGGCCGGCGCGCTGCTGATCGATGTGGCCATCGACACGGTGCCGCGCGGATACCGCATCGCCGCCCGGCCCGGTGCGGTGACGCGCCGGGCCGTCAGCATGCTCGACGAGGACATGGACGCCCTCGAAGAGGCCTGGGAGACGGCCGGCCTGCGCGGTGGCCAGCGCGCGGTCAAGGTGCAGGCTCCGGGGCCGATCACGCTGGCCGCGGGGCTGGAGCTGGCCAACGGCCACCGGGCGATCACCGACTCCGGTGCGCTGCGTGACCTGGCGGCATCGCTGGCCGAAGGTGTTGCCGCGCACCGTGCCGCGCTGGCCCGCCGACTCGACACACCCGTGGTGGTGCAGTTCGACGAGCCGTCGCTACCGGCGGCGTTGGGCGGACAGCTGACCGGGGTGACGGCGCTGAGTCCGGTCGCCGCGCTCGACGAGGCCGTCGCCGCCGCCCTGCTCGACACCTGCGTCGCGGCCGCGGGAGTTGACGTGGCGCTGCACAGCTGCGCACCGGAACTACCGTGGGATATCCTGCAGCGCAGCACTATTCATGCGGTTTCGGTGGACGCCAGCACGCTGCGGGCAACGGATTTGGACGGTATCGCCGCATTCATCGAGTCCGGCCGGACCGTCATGCTCGGCGTCGTCCCCGCAACGGCTCCGCATCGCCGCCCGTCGGCCGAAGAGGTGGCCAAGGCGGTTGTCGCGGTGACCGATCGGCTTGGCTTCAGCCGCTCGGCGCTGCGCGACCGCATCGGCGTTACCCCGGCCTGCGGTCTGGCGGGAGCGACGCCGCACTGGGCGCGCACCGCGATCGGGCTTGCCCACCAGGCTGCCGACGCGTTCGCCCAGGACCCGGACGCGATCCGATAGGCAACCAATTGGTTGCATTTTTGGGGCACGGCATGGTGAACTGATAGGCAACCAGGAGGTTGCATATGCTACGGGGATCGGGTGGGGGGATCGGGTGGGGGGATCGGATGGGGGGATCGGATGGGGGGATCGGATCGAAATGAGTGATCGGATTGAAAAGCGCGTAGTGCTGCGGGCGCCGTTGGACCGGGTGTGGCGGGCCATCAGCGATGCCGAGGAGTTCGGCCGCTGGTTCGGCGTCCGCTTCGACGCGCCCTTCGTCGCGGGGACTTCCGTCACAGCGGCGATCACCCCGACCGTCGTCGACGAGGAGGTCGCCAAGCGTCAGGAGGCGCACGAGGGGGTGAAGAGCACCTGGCAGATCGTCGCGATCGAACCCAAGCGGCGATTCGCTTACCGCTGGCGTCCCTTCGCGACCGACCCACTCGTCGACTACGACCAGGAGCCGACCACGCTCGTCGAGTTCACCCTGACGGAGACGCCCGACGGCGTGCTGCTCACCATCGTCGAGTCCGGTTTCGACACGATCCCCGAGGCGCGCCGCTCCGCCTCGTTCGAGGCCAACTCCGAAGGCTGGGCCATCCAGGCCGATATCGTGCGCAGGTATCTGACCCAGTGACCGCACAGGTCGCTGTTGGCGCAACGCTTTTCGATGCGCTCGGGGACCCGAACCGGCTGCGCATCATCGTGCGGCTCTGCGATCTGGGCCCCAGCTCGACAACGCAAGTCATCCAGGTGATTCCGGTCACCCGCCAGGCCGCCAGTAAGCACCTGCAGCTGCTCGAATCGGCCGGTTTGGTCACCAGCAGCCGCCGCGGCCGAGAGCGCGTCTGGACGGTGCAGACCGAGCCGCTGGCCCGGGCCAGTGATTACCTCACCCAGTTGTCACGCCGGTGGGACGCCGCGGTGGACCGGCTGAGGGCTTTTGTGGAGGAGACAGTGGAGGGCTGACGTGTCGGGGCGTTTCGATAGCCTGCCAGGGTGAGCTCAGCACAGGCTGATCAGACCGCTCCCGACGTGTTGCGGCAGTGGCGGGACCTGGCCGAGGAGGTCCGCGAACACCAGTTCCGCTACTACGTCCGCGACGCGCCCATCATCACCGACGCGGAGTTCGACAAACTGCTGCGCAGGCTGGAGGCGCTGGAAAACGAGCATCCCGAACTGCGCACCCCAGACTCACCCACCCAGCTGGTCGGCGGTGCCGGCTTCGCGACCGAGTTCGGATCCGCCGAGCATCTGGAAAGAATGCTCAGCCTGGACAATGCCTTCACCGCCGAGGAGCTCGGCGCCTGGGCCACCCGCATCCACGCCGAAGTCGGCCCGAACATTGGGGATGCGCATTATCTGTGTGAGCTCAAGATCGACGGCGTCGCGTTGTCGTTGGTCTACCGGGATGGACGGCTGACCCGGGCGGCGACCCGCGGCGACGGCCGCACCGGCGAGGACGTCACGCTGAACGCCCGCACCATCGACGACATCCCCGAGCGGCTCGCCGCCAGTGACGACTACCCGGTGCCCGAGGTTCTCGAGGTGCGCGGCGAGGTGTTCTTCCGGCTGGACGACTTCCAGGCGCTCAACGCGAGCCTGGTCGAGGCCGGGAAGGCGCCGTTCGCCAACCCCCGCAACAGCGCGGCGGGATCCCTTCGCCAGAAGGATCCCGCCGTCACCGCTCGCCGCAAACTGCGGATGATCTGCCACGGGCTCGGGCACACCGAAGGCTTTCGCCCGGTCACTCAGCACGCCGGATACCTGGCGCTAAAGGCTTGGGGGCTACCGGTTTCCGAGCACACAACGCTGGTCAACGATATGTCCGGCGTGCAGGAGCGCATCGACTACTGGGGCGAGCATCGCCACGAGGTGGCCCACGAAATCGACGGCGTGGTGGTCAAAATCGACGAGGTGGCGCTGCAGCGCAGGCTGGGTTCCACCTCGCGCGCTCCGCGCTGGGCCATCGCCTACAAATACCCGCCGGAGGAAGCGCAGACCGAGCTGCTCGACATCCGGGTGAATGTGGGCCGCACCGGGCGGGTCACGCCGTTCGCGTTCATGACGCCGGTGAAGGTCGCCGGATCGACGGTGGGGCAGGCGACGCTGCACAACGCCTCGGAGGTCCAGCGCAAGGGCGTGCTGATCGGCGACACCGTGGTGATCCGCAAGGCCGGCGACGTGATCCCCGAGGTGCTGGGCCCCGTGGTCGATCTGCGCGACGGATCCGAACGCGAATTCGTCATGCCCACAACATGTCCCGAGTGCGGCACCACCTTGGCGTTCGAGAAGGAAGGCGACGCCGACATCCGCTGCCCCAACTCTCAGCATTGCCCGGCCCAGTTGCGGGAGCGGGTATTTCACGTCGCCAGCCGTAACGGCTTGGACATCGAGGTGCTGGGTTACGAGGCCGGTGTCGCGCTGCTACAGGCGGGAGTGATCGCCAGCGAAGCCGACCTGTTCAGCCTCACCGAAGACGACCTGATGCGCACCGAGCTGTTCCGGACCAAGGCGGGCGAATTGTCGGCCAACGGCAAACGGCTGCTGGCCAACCTCGACAAAGCCAAGGCCGCGCCGCTGTGGCGAGTCCTGGTGGCGTTGTCGATCCGCCATGTCGGGCCGACGGCTGCCCGCGCGCTGGCCACCGAGTTCGGCGACATCGAAGCCATTCGCGACGCATCCACCGAGCAGCTGGCCGCCGTCGAGGGCGTGGGAACGACCATCGCCGCCGCGGTTACGGAGTGGTTCACCGTCGACTGGCACCGCGACATCGTCGACAAATGGCGCGCGGCCGGGGTACGGATGGCCGATCAGCGCGATGACAGCGTGCCCCGCACGCTGGCGGGACTGACCATCGTCGTCACCGGCTCGTTGACCGGTTTCTCCCGCGACGACGCCAAGGAGGCGATCGTCGCGCGTGGCGGCAAGGCCGCCGGTTCGGTGTCGAAGAAGACCGACTACGTGGTCGCCGGCGACTCGCCGGGTTCCAAGTACGACAAGGCGGTGCAGCTCGGGGTGCCGGTCCTCGACGAGGACGGGTTTCGCCGGCTTCTCCAGGAGGGGCCGCCCACGACAGAACCGGCCGCGGAAGGCTGACGCCGGTGCCAAACGGTTCTATCGTGAGCGCTATGACTCAGGCTGCCGACCGGTCGGCGGATTTGTCGCCGTGGTCGCCGCGGGAGGCCGAGTTGCTCGCGGTGACTCTGCGCCTGTTGCAGGAGCACGGCTATGACGGGTTGACGGTGGACGCGGTGGCCGGTGCCGCCCGCGCCAGCAAGGCGACCGTGTACCGACGGTGGCCCTCGAAAGCCGAATTGGTGCTGGCCGCGTTCAACGAGGGTGTCCGTCAGGTCGCGGTCCCGCCGAATACCGGCACGTTGCGAGGCGATCTGTTGAAGGTCGGCGAGATCTGCGGCCAGCAGGTGCGCCAGCACGCCAGCACCATCCGCGCGGTGCTTGTGGAAGCGTCGCGGCACCCCGCGCTCAACGACGCTCTGCAGCACCAATTTCTCGACCAGCGCAAAGCCTTGATCCAGCACATATTTCAGCAGGCCGTCGACCGAGGTGAGATCGACGAGTCCGTCATGACCGACGAACTTTGGGACCTGTTGCCCGGGTACCTCATCTTCCGGTCCATCCTCCCCGGCCGACCGCCCACCCGTCACACGGTGCAAGTTCTCGTCGACGACGTGATCATCCCCGGCCTTACCCGATCAAATGGGTAGCAAAAAGTGTACGGTCGCGTCTCTTGTGCAGTACGGATCAGTACCGTACTGTCATAACCATCGAGTACTCTCTAAGCGCCGGGGAGCTATCCCAGATGTTCCTAGCCCGAGGGTGACCGTATCGCCCGAGCATCGAAAGGCCAACGGGTGAAAAGGATTTCGATTGCGCCCCTCGCGAAACGAGGGTGGATGCTGCTCGTCGCGGTGCTGGTCTTCGCGATCACGGGATTTGCCATCTTCCGCCTGCACGGACTCGTCTGGTCGCACAACAACACGTCGGCCAACAGCGCCCTCGCCAATCAGATCGTCCCGTTCAACCCCAAGCAGGTCGTTCTCGAGGTCTTCGGCGCACCGGGCGCGGTGGCGACGATCAACTACCTGGATGTCAATGCCCAGCCGCAGCAAGTCAAGGACGCGCCGCTGCCATGGTCGTTCACCATCACCACAACGGAGCCCGCGGTCGTCGGCAATGTCGTGGCGCAGGGCGACGGCGACACGATCGGCTGCCGCATCATCGTCAACGGTGAGGTCAAAGACCAACGCACCGTTAATAAGTTCCACGCCTATACCTTCTGCCTGGATAAATCCGGATGAGCCCCCAAATAAGCCAAGACCAAGAGCGGCGGCCCCGGGTGCCGCATATCATCCGCCGGCTTTCCTGGCCGATTCTGCTGTTCTGGGTCGCGCTGGCCGCCATCACCAACAGCGCGGTGCCACAACTCGAAGAGGTGGGGAGAACCCACAATGTGGCCTTGAACTCGCCCGACGCGCCGTCACTCAAGGCGATCAAGCGCATCGGTCAGGCGTTCCACGAGTTCGACACCGACAGCTCGGCCATGATCGTCCTGGAAGGTGATCAGCCGCTCGATGCGGCCGCCCACCAGTACTACGACACGATGATCCGTAAGCTCCAGCAGGACACCAAGCACGTCCAGCACGTTCAGGACTTCTGGGGCGACACCCTGACCGCGGCGGGATCGCAGAGCAGCGACGGCAAGGCCGCCTATGTTCAGGTGTTTCTCGCGGGCAATTCGGGCTCGGCACAGGCCAACGACGGCGTCCGCGCCGTCCGCGAAATCGTCGACAGCACCAAACCGCCGCATGGTGTCAAGGCCTACGTCACCGGCGCGGCGCCGCTCATCTCGGATCAATTCGACGTGGGCAGCAAGGGGACCGCAAAGGTCACCGCGATCACCATCGGGGTGATCGCGCTGATGTTGTTCTTCGTTTACCGCTCGGTGCTCACCACGCTACTGGTGCTCGCAACGGTTCTCGTCGAGATGTCCGCTGCCCGGGGGATCGTCGCGTTCCTCGGGAACGCAGGCATCATCGGGTTGTCGACATACGCGACGAATCTGCTCACGCTGTTGGTGATTGCCGCCGGAACGGACTACGCGATATTTTTCGCCGGCCGCTACCAGGAAGCGCGCGGAGCCGGCGAAGACCGGGAAAAGGCTTTCTCCACCATGTATCGCGGGACGGCCCACATCGTCCTGGGTTCGGGCCTGACCGTGGCCGGTGCGGTGTTCTGCCTGAGCTTCACCCGGTTGCCCTATTTCCAGAGTCTGGGAATTCCCGCGGGCATAGGTATCTTGGTCGCGCTTGCCGGCGCGCTCACCCTGGGTCCGGCCATTCTCACCCTGGGCGGTTTGGTGGGCATATTTGAGCCCAAGCGCGCGATGAGGACCCGCGGTTGGCGGCGGATCGGCACGGCCATCGTCCGCTGGCCGGGCCCCATTCTGGTCGCGGCGACAGCGCTGGCCCTAGTGGGCCTGCTCGCCCTGCCCGGATACAAGACCAGCTATGACACCCGCCCTTACATGCCCGCCAGCGCGCCGGCCAACGTCGGCTTCACGGAAGCCGAGAAGCATTTTTCGCGCGCCCGGCTGGAGCCCGAATTGCTCATGGTCGAATCGGATCACGACATGCGTAACCCGGCGGACATGCTCATCCTGGACCGGGTCGCCAAGGCGGTGTTTCACGTATCCGGCATCGCTCAGGTGCAGTCGATCACCAGGCCCCTGGGCACCCCGCTCGTCCACAGCTCGCTCGCGTTTGTGGTCAGCAATCAGAGCGCCGCCCAGCGGGAAAACCTGACGTACCAGAGGGATCGTGCGGACGATCTACTGAGGCAGGCCGGCGAATTGGCGAAGACGATCGGCATTTTGCGGCAGCAGTACGTGCTGCAGCAGCAGCTCGCCGCCGACACCCACGCCGAGGCCCAGAGCTTTCACGACACGATCGATACGATCAGGGACTTGCGTGACAAGATCGCGAACTTCGACGACTTCTTCCGGCCGATTCGCAGCTACTTCTATTGGGAGCGGCATTGCTTCGATATCCCGGTCTGCTGGGCGATCCGCTCGGTCCTGGACGCGCTTGACGGCATCGATCAGCTCACGGGCAAATTCGAGGATCTGACGGCCACCCTGGACAAGCTCGACGCGCTGCAGCCCAAACTGGTGGCGCTGATACCGCCCCAGATTGACAGCCAGGAGACCAATCGCCAGTTGACCTTGGCGAGCTATGCGACCCAATCGGGCATCTACGACCAGACGGCGGCCGCGATTGACAACGCGACGGCACTCGGGCGAGCCTTCGACGCCGCGAAGAACGACGACACCTTCTACCTGCCTCCCGAGGTTTTCACCAACCCCGATTTCTTGCGCGGGCTGAAGTTGTTCCTCTCACCCGACGGCAAGGCGGCCCGCATGATCGTCACCCACGAGGGTGATCCCGCCACCCCCGAGGGCATCTCACACATCGACCCGATGATTAAGGCCGCCCACGAGGCCCTGAAGGGCACCCCGATGGCCGACGCCCAGATCTATGTCGGCGGCACCGCGGCGACCTACAAGGACATCCAAGACGGCGCCAAGTACGACCTGATCATCGTGGGACTCGCCGCGCTCGGCCTCATCCTGCTGATCATGATGATCATCACGCGAAGTTTGATCGCCGCGCTCGTCATCGTGGGCACGGTCGCCCTTTCGCTGGGCGCCTCTTTCGGGCTGTCCGTGCTGGTTTGGCAGTACATGTTCGGCATCCAGCTGTACTGGGTGGTGCTCGCGCTGGCCGTGATCCTGCTCTTGGCCGTGGGATCCGACTACAACCTGCTGTTGATCTCCCGATTCAAGGAAGAAATCCATGCCGGCCTGAAGACCGGCATCATCCGCGCGATGGCCGGCTCCGGCTCGGTGGTCACCTCTGCCGGCCTGGTTTTCGCGATCACCATGTGCGCGTTCGTGTTCAGCGGTTTTCAGGTGCTCGGTCAGATCGGAACCACCATCGGCCTCGGATTGCTGTTCGACACGCTGATCGTGCGCTCCTTCATGACGCCTTCTGTCGCAACGCTGCTCGGGCGCTGGTTCTGGTGGCCCCAACGGGTGCGCCCGCGGCCGGCCAGCACGATGCTGCGGCCCTACGGGCCACGTCCCGCGGTTCGTCAGCTGCTGTTGTGGGAGGACGGCGACCCGGTCGCCCCCAAATCGGGTTAGTGGCGATCGCGAGTGCGGCGAAGCCGGGCGAGGCGGGTCGCCACCATTAGGGCTAGCGCAGCATCGTCGCCACGATCCCGGCCAGATAGCCCAGCCGAGCCACCTCCGAAGGCCGGAATTCGGGGCCCGGACGGCCCAACACCACCGCGGTGTGGGGATCGCCCAACGGCGCCGCGACCATCGTGGTGTCCATGTCGCGCCATGCCTGCGGCACCCATTCGGCGGTGCCGTCCAGCGGCGCGGCATGCTGTATCGGCAGCCACGGCGCCGAAGCCGCCCGAGTCTCGGGCGCACCCGGGCTGGCGGCCAGCCGCAGTAGCTCGCCTTGGGAACTGCGCAACACCGTGCACCAGCTCACCCGCAGCACCCTGGGCGTCTCGTCGACCAGAACCTGCAGCCTGGACTCGTTGTCCTCCACCGCGGCGACGTGGTCGAGCAGCTCCAGCTCGCGATGGGCTTCCAGCAGTCCGGTATGCGGGCGGACGCTGTCCACCAGGACATCGGGCAGCGACTCTGCGGCGGTGATCAACGTGTCGGGCATCGCCCCCGCGGGCAGTTCGATGACCAGGTCGTCGATCGCGTAACCGGCGCTGCGTTCCACCACGTCGAGCGAGAGGATGTCGCCGCCCACCGAGCCGAGCGCCACAGCCAGCGAGCCCAGGCTGCCTGGGCGGTCGACCAGCTGGATGCGAAGCAGATAGGACGGCACGGCCAACACTTTCGCACAGCGATGCGCACACGGCATTTCGGAAGGCCCCGGGCCGCCCCTTAGGATCCCGGTCGTCCGGTTAGGCTTGTCGCTCGTGTCCCAGATCTCCCGCGACGAGGTGGCGCACCTGGCCCGGCTGGCCCGGCTGGCGTTGACCGACACCGAGCTGGACAGCTTCGCCGGCCAACTCGACGCCATCTTGACCCACGTCAGCCAGGTCCAGGCGGTCGACGTCACCGGCGTCGAAGCGACCGACAACCCACTCAAGGACGTCAACGTCACCCGCCCGGACGAGACGGCACCGTGCCTGACCCAGCAGGAGGCGCTGGCCGAGGCGCCCGAAGCCGTCGATGGACGCTTCGCGGTCCCGCAGATCCTCGGGGAGGGCCAGTGACGGAGCTCATCCGATCCGACGCCGCCACGCTGGGGGCGAAGATCGCCGCCAAGGAGGTGTCGTCGGTCGAAATCACCCGGGCCTGCCTGGATCAGATCGCGGCCACCGACGAGCGGTATCACGCGTTCTTGCACGTAGCGGCCGACGAGGCACTGTCGGCGGCGGCCGCCGTCGACAAGGCGGTGGCCGCCGGTGAGTCCCTGCCGTCGGCGCTGGCCGGGGTTCCACTGGCGCTCAAAGACGTGTTCACCACCATCGACATGCCCACCACCTGTGGGTCCAAGATCCTCGAGGGCTGGCGTCCCCCCTATGACGCCACCGTCACTACCCGATTGCGCGCGGCGGGCATTCCGATCTTGGGCAAGACCAACATGGACGAGTTCGCAATGGGCTCGTCGACAGAGAACTCCGCCTACGGCCCCACCCGCAATCCGTGGGACGTCGATCGGGTGCCCGGTGGCTCCGGTGGCGGCAGCGCGGCGGCGCTGGCCGCCTTCCAGGCGCCGCTGGCCATCGGGACCGACACTGGAGGCTCCATCCGTCAGCCGGCCGCGCTGACCGCGACCGTCGGTGTCAAACCCACCTACGGCACGGTGTCCCGCTATGGGCTGGTGGCCTGCGCGTCGTCGCTGGATCAGGGCGGCCCGTGTGCACATACCGTGCTGGACGCCGCACTGCTGCATCGGGTGATCGCCGGGCATGACCCCCGTGACTCAACATCCATCGACGCCGAAGTGCCCGATGTGGTCGGCGCCGCGAAGGCCGGCGCGGCGGGTGATCTGACCGGCGTGCGCGTCGGGGTGGTCCGGCAGCTGCGCGGCGAGGGCTACCACCCCGGGGTGCTGGCGTCGTTCCAGGCCGCCGTCGAGCAGTTGACCGCACTGGGCGCCGAGGTCAGCGAAGTCGACTGTCCGCATTTCGATTACGGGCTGGCCGCCTACTACTTGATCCTGCCGTCGGAGGTGTCGAGCAACCTCGCGCGCTTCGACGCGATGCGCTACGGGCTGCGGGTCGGTGACGACGGCACCCACAGCGCCGAGGAAGTGATGGCGCTGACCCGGGCTGCCGGTTTTGGGCCGGAGGTCAAGCGGCGCATCATGATCGGCACCTACGCCTTGTCCGCGGGCTACTACGACGCCTACTACAACCGGGCGCAGAAGGTGCGCACGTTGATCGCCCGCGATCTCGACAACGCCTACCGAACCGTCGATGTGCTGGTTTCACCGACGACACCGACCACCGCGTTCCGGCTGGGAGAGAAGGTCGACGATCCGCTGGCGATGTACCTCAACGACTTGTGCACGCTGCCGGTAAACCTGGCCGGCCATTGCGGCATGTCGGTGCCGTCGGGGCTATCCCCGGATGACCAGCTGCCGGTGGGGCTGCAGATCATGGCTCCGGCGTTGGCCGACGACCGGCTCTACCGGGTGGGGGCGGCCTACGAGGCCGCGCGCGGTCCATTGCCGTCCCCTATCTAGCGTCCTGAGTCGCTAATTTGTGTGCAGCGTTCGTTTGCCTCGCCGAACGTGGGCCATATGGACGAAAATCCGTCGGAACGCGTGCATATCCCCCACGTTCGACGAGCCCAGAACGGCGTCGAACTGCGGACCAGACTGGTGTGACATTTATGACTCACGACACCAGCCGCGAGCAGAAACAAAATCGCCCTAAAACGACCCGTTCAGGGCGATTTTGCGTCCGCTCGCGCCATCGAAAGCGCCCGGAGGCAAGATAAAGGCATGCGGATCGGAATTCTCACCGGAGGCGGCGACTGCCCCGGCCTCAACGCTGTCATCCGGGCGGTGGTGCGCACTTGCGACGGCCGGTACGGCTCGTCGGTGGTCGGCTTCGAGGACGGCTGGCGCGGGTTGCTGGAGAACCGGCGCATGCAGCTGAAAAACGACGATCGCAATGATC
Organism: uncultured Actinomycetota bacterium; assembly: GCA_963814505.1. GTDB lineage: Bacteria > Actinomycetota > Actinomycetes > Mycobacteriales > Mycobacteriaceae > Mycobacterium. Next base: position 83,251 of record CAWFDM010000020.1, on the reverse strand, counting down.
GGCTGCTGGCCAAAGGCGGCACCATGCTGGGCACCGCTCGGGTGCACCCCGACAAGCTGCGGGCCGGGCTGGACCAGATCAAGCAGACCCTGGATGACAACGGCATCGACGTGCTCATCCCGATCGGCGGCGAAGGCACCCTGACGGCCGCGCATTGGCTGTCGGAGGAGAACGTGCCCGTGGTCGGCGTGCCGAAGACGATCGACAACGACATCGACTGCACCGATGTGACTTTCGGCCACGATACCGCGCTGATGGTGGCCACCGACGCCATCGACCGGTTGCATAGCACCGCGGAATCCCACCAGCGGGTGATGCTGGTGGAGGTGATGGGCCGGCACGCCGGCTGGATCGCGCTGAACGCCGGGCTGGCTTCCGGTGCGCACATGACGCTGATCCCCGAGCAGCCCTTCGATATCGAGGAGGTGTGCCGGCTCGTCAAGCGGCGCTTCCAGCGCGGGGACTCCCACTTCATCTGCGTGGTCGCCGAGGGCGCAAAACCGATCCCGGGCACAATCGAGTTGCGCGAAGGCGGAATTGACGAGTTCGGTCACGAACGTTTCACCGGGGTGGCTCAGCAGTTGGGCATCGCGGTGGAGAGGCGAATCAGCAAGGAGGTCCGCGTGACCGTGCTCGGCCACGTGCAGCGGGGCGGCACTCCCACGGCCTACGACCGGGTGCTGGCCACCCGGTTCGGGGTCAACGCCGCCGACGCCGCGCACGCGGGCGAGTACGGCCAGATGGTGTCGCTGCGTGGCCAGGACATCGGCCGGGTACCGCTGGCGGATGCGACGCGCCAACTCAAGCTGGTGCCCGAAAGCCGCTACGACGACGCCGCCGCCTTCTTCGGCTGACCGGACCTACCTGACTGGACCAGACCCCGCCAACGCTGCGATGCGTTGGGGCGCAGGCGCAGTCGGGACCCGAATCGGCCTGGTGCGCACTCGTTGCGGCCACCAGAACCAGCGGCCCATCAGCGCCGCGATCGACGGTGTCATGAACGAGCGCACCACCAGGGTGTCGAACAGCAGGCCCATCCCGATGGTGCTGCCTATCTGCGCGAGGATGAGCAGCGCGCTGGCTCCCAGGGAGATCATCGTAAACGCGAAAACCAAGCCGGCCGAGGTGACTACGGCGCCGGTGCCGGCCATCGATCTGATGATGCCGGTCTTGATTCCGGCGTGGATTTCTTCCTTGAACCGCGACACCAGCAGCAGGTTGTAGTCCGACCCCACCGCCAGCAGGATGATCACCGACATCGCCAAGATCATCCAATGCAATTGCAAGCCCATGATGTATTGCCAAAACAGCACCGACAACCCGAATGAGGTGCCCAGCGACAGCAGCACCGTGCCGACGATGACCGCGGCGGCGATGATGGCGCGGGTCAGCACCAGCATGACGATGAAGATCAGAATCAGTGCTCCCACTCCGGCGATCAGCAGGTCGTAGGTAGCTCCCTCTTTCATGTCTTTGTCGACGGACGCGGTGCCGGCGATGTAGATATGGGCGGTCTCCAGCGGGGTGCCTTTGATGGCCTCGAAGGCGGCGTTGCGGATCGCGTCGACGTGCGCGATGCCCTCCAGGCTGGCGGGGTCACCGAGGTGAGAGATGATGAACCGCACCGATTTTCCGTCCGGGGAAATGAACATGTCCATACCCCGCTTGAAATCGGCGTTGTCGAACACTTCCGGAGGCAGATAGAACGAGTCGTCGTTCTTCGACGTATCGTAGGCCTGGCCCATCGCATTGCCCTTGCCCGCCAAGGCCGCCTGCTGGTCCTGCATGCCGGCCATGGTGCTGTGCATCGACAGCATCATGGTGTGCATCGACTTCATCATCGTGACCATCGGCGTCATCAGCTTCAGCATTTCGGGCATGATCATGTTCATCTTGTCCATCTGCGGCATCAATTCGGCGACCTGGTCGGCGAGTTCGTCGACGCCGTCCAGCGCGTCAAAGACCGACCGCAGCGCATAACACGCGGGGATGTCGAAACAGTGTCTATCCCAATAGAAGTAGCTGCGGATCGGCCGGAAGAAATCGTCGAAATTTGAGATCTTGTCGCGCAGGTCGTTCATCTCGGCGATCATGGCGTGCATCTCCCCGACAAGGTTGTTCATGATCACGGTCATCTCTTTCATGATCCCGAGCATGCTTTCCATGGTGGTGATCATGGTCGCCGTCTGATCGGCCATCAACAGCATCTGGTCCATCTGGCGCTGCATGTAGTCCCGCGTCAGCTCCTGGCCCACGCCCTGCATGCCCATCTGGTAGGGAATGGAGGTGTGGTCGATGGGAGTGCCCAGCGGCCGGGTGATGGTCTGCACCCGAGCGATGCCGGGAGTGTGAAAGACGTTGCGCGCGATACGTTCAATGATCAGCATGTTGGCGGAATTCCGCAGATCCTGGTCGGTTTGGACCATCAGGAGTTCGGGGCTCATCCGGGCCTGGGAGAAGTGCCGGTCGGCTGCGTCGAAACCTTGCATGGCCGCAATGTTTTTCGGCATGAACAGGCGGTCGTTGAAGCTGGTCTTGTAGCCGGGCAGCGCGATCAACCCCACCAGTGACAGCGCGAGGGTCGCCGCCAGGATCGGCCCGGGCCAGCGGACTACGGCCGTCCCCACCCGTCGCCAACCCCGGGTCCGCGCAGCCCGTTTCGACTCCAAAATCCCGAACCGAGTCCCGACCACCAGCATCGCCGGAGCCATCGTCAGCGACGCCAGCACCGCCACCATGATGCCGATCGCCATTGGCACACCAAGCGTCTGGAAATACGGCAACCGGGTGAAGTGCAGGCAGTAGGTCGCACCGGCGATCGTCAGGCCCGAACCGAGGATGACGGGCGCCGTCCCACGGTACATCGTGTGGAACGCGGTCGCGCGATCCTCACCGGCGGTGCGGGCCTCGTGGTAGCGGCCCAGGACGAAGATCGCGTAGTCGGTGCCCGCCGCGATGCCCAGCATGGTCAGCAGGTTGACCGAGAAGGTGGATAGTCCGATCAGGTCGTAGTGGCCCAGGGCGGCAACGAAACCGCGGGCGGCGGCCACTTCCAGGACCACCATCAGCAGCACGATCGCCACCGTGATCACCGAGCGGTACACGATGAACAGGCTGACCAGGATGACCAGCATGGTGATCGCGGTGACCACCTTCAGGCTGGTATCCCCGACGCGGTGCTGATCGGCGACCAGCGCGGTCATGCCGGTGACGTAGACGTGGACACCGGCCGGGACGGGGGTGGTGCTGTCGATGATCTTGCGCACCGCGGCGATCGAGTCATTGGCCAGCGCTTGACCTAGGTTCCCGGCGAGACTGAGTTGTACGTAAGTGGCTTTGCCGTCGGCGCTTTGGGCTCCGGCCGCGGTCAGCGGGTCTCCCCAGAAATCCTGCACATGGGTGATGTGCGTGGGGTCGGCCCGGAATTTCCTGATCAGTTCGGCGTAGTAGTGGTGCGCCTCGTCACCCAACGGCTGGTCGCCTTCGAGCACGATCATCGCCGACGCGTCGGAGTCGGATTCTTTGAATACCTGTCCGATGTGCTTCATCGCCTGCATCGAGGGGGCATCCGAGGGGCTCAGCGACACCGAATGTTCCTGACCCACATCCTCCAGGGAGGGCACGGCCACGTTGAGCAGCACCGCCAAGGCCACCCACCCCAGCAGGATCGGCACTGCGAATGCGCGAATGAAGCGGCTGATATTCATGCCGACTTGACCTGGCAGAAGGTGAAGGCATCGACGCCTTGGGAGGACTTTTCGTCTTTGACCTTGTCGTCGATGGTGATGCGGCAGCCGATGCTTTCGGCGTCGCCCTGGGCGAGCAGTATCGGGAAGGCCGCGGGAGCCGTGGTGGTAAGCGTGAGCGTCCACGGCAGCGGGACCCGTTTGAGGCTTCGCGGATTCGCCGACAGGTCAAGGTAGTTGATCGTCGCGGTCGCGCCCGTCGGGCCGAAGACCTCGTAGGTCACCCGCTTGGGGTTGAACGGCTTGGGGTCTTTCGCGATCCCGGCGCCTTCGCGGGTGATCTCATTGTTCGAACCAAATATTCCGTGCATGCGCTCTATCACGAACCCCCCAATCGCGAGCGCCACCAATACCACCAGTGGCAACCAATAGCGCCTGAGTGTCTTGAACATGAGAACCCTTGCCTCGATTCAGCGTTCAGCGGTCAGATATGCCGTGGTCATGTGCGCGATTTCTCGTGCCCACTGTTGCCACGTCAGGCCGTCAGGCAGCCACGGTGCTATCGCGGCGCGGTGCGCCCCGGTCGCAATCACGCTGCGAAATGCGATGTTTAGCGCGGCCTCGGGATCTGGGTGGCGGATCTCGTCCTGGTGAGGTGCCACGGCGTCGATGAACCGCTGCTGCAGGCTGGCCAGAGTGCGCAGCCCTTGTTCCGGTGGATCAGCGCTGCGCCCACCGGCCAACATGGCGGGAATGAGGCGGCCGCTTTCGTTCAGGGTTTCGGCCAGCGCCGCGGTGAAGACGTTCACCACAGCACCCAGCGATTGCGCTGCCCCGTCGAGTGCTGTGGAAACGCTCTGTTGGAGTCGCTCCACCAGCGCTTGTTTGACTGCGTCGATCAATTGCTCTTTGCCCGCGAATCGTCGGTAGACGCCACCGACGGAGACACCCGCATGGTCGGCGACGCGGGCGATGGTTAGCTCTTCGAGCCCCTCGTTGACCAGGACGTATTCGGCCGAGGCGAGCAATCGTTGCAGCGCGGCGCGACTGCGCGCTTGCTGCGGCGGATGAAATCCGGCCATGGATGCTGACTCGGCCTCTCCGGGCTGCACGATGCCCGAACGTACTGCCCGGCGGGGACCCGGCCGGAAACCTGACCGATCACCGGTGCCGAGTCGGGCGCGCCGACCGCTGGCCGAGGTGCGCATGGTTGGTGCTCCGCCTCCCTACCAGAATGCGAATTCTTGTTCCGATATTAAGACACCGGGGGTGATTGCTCAAGATCTCGCGACGGCGTGGATCGGCCACGGGTACCGAACTTGATCGGCCGCGTCACCACCTCCCGCCGACGGCGCATTGTTCTGCTGAGGCATTGGTCCGGCGAACAAGCGGTAGCACCGAATTGACCGCCGATTGAACTCGGTCCCGTATTCACCGGTTCGTCATAGACCCTTTACCGGATGACGGATATTCGCTGTTTCCCGACGGTGGAAATGGGCTATACCGGGAATTGTGAGCGGTTCTAATCGCGGAGTCGTTCAGCGCGCGGCTTCCTCTGCCCGGACTTCGAGCCCGGCGGGCAAGCCGCAGCCTTTGCCCGGCAAGCCTTCACCTTCGCCCAGTTGGCGCCTGAAGCCCGCTCGCCCGCCCGCCACCGTGCAGTCACCCCACCGCTCAGATGCGCGCGACCACCGGCGACCGTCCGGATCGGATGAGTCGACCGCGCCGACGCCGGTAAAGCCGGCAACCCCGTCGCTTCGCCGTGAGCGGATCCCGGGCGGGACGGCGCTCGACGGCCTGACCCAGCAAGACGCGGAGGGCCCCGCTGGTTCGCGCTGGCGCGAGGTGATCCGCATTATTACCGGGATCGATCTCGGTCCGGGCAAAGGCTCGGCACATGAAATCGGCCTGCGCGAGCGCATCCGGGCGACGGTGGGAAGCGCCTTTCCGATCGCCGTGCTCAACCTAAAAGGCGGCGTCGGTAAGACGGCGGTGGTGGAGGCGCTCGGCTCGACCTTCGCCGACGTGCGCAACGACCGGGTTATCGCCGTCGACATCGACGCCGGGGACTTAGCGGAGCGGCATGGCCGGCGCAACCAGCTGAACATGGCGGACCTCGTCGCCGACCGTACGGTTACCCGGTATACCGATGTGCGGGCGCACACATATATGAATAGCTGCGGGCTGGAAGTGCTTGGCTTGCCGGACTATGCACACACCAATTGGCGCCTGGGACGTCGTGACGTTGTCAAAGCGTTTTCGATCCTCAGGAAGCACTATTCGGTGGTGTTGGTGGACTGCGTCAAAGCGCTTAATTCCAGCGTGATGGAGGCGGTGCTGCCGGAGTCTCAAGCCCTCGTGGTGGTCAGCGGCACCTCCATCGACTCGATACGCAAAACTAGAACAACGTTAGAGTGGTTGTCCCACAACGGATACCAGCAATTGCTTCGGTCGACCGTGCTCGCCACAAACCACGTCGCGCCGACCAAGCTGGACACGGTGCCCGCCAAGGAACTTGAGCAGTTGTCCGCCCATGTCGCCGCCACGGTGATGCTGCCATTCGATCGGCATGTCCACGAGGGCACGGAGATCGGGCTGGATAAGTTGAGCAAGGACAGCAGGCGCTGCTACCTGGAGCTGGCGGCCCTGCTGGCCGACATGTTCCCCCGTAGGAATGTTCCCAGCGGGGCAACGGCGCTCAACCTTGGTGGCGCGCGTCTACCGGACCGCTGACCGACGGGGCGCTCGCGGAACCTTCGCCGCGGCCGGCGCTGCCGGCCGCGCGATCGCGATTAGGATCGAGCCCATGACTGCAGTGGCTGATCTGCTGGATTACGACGACGTCATCGCGCGCTTTGATCCGGTGCTCGGGCTCGAGGTGCACGTTGAGCTGTCCACCCTGACCAAGATGTTCTGCGGCTGCGCCACCGCATTCGGCGCCGAACCCAACACCCAGGTGTGCCCGGTGTGTCTGGGCCTGCCCGGTTCGCTGCCGGTGCTCAACCAGGCCGCCGTGGAGTCGGCGATCCGGATCGGACTGGCGCTGGACTGCGAGATCGTGCCCTGGTGCCGCTTCGCCCGCAAGAACTACTTCTACCCCGACATGCCCAAGAACTACCAGATTTCGCAGTATGACGAGCCGATCGCCATCAACGGTTACCTCGAGGCGCCGCTGGAGGACGGCACGACTTGGCGGGTCGAGATCGAACGCGCGCACATGGAGGAGGACACCGGCAAGCTGACCCACATCGGCAGCGAGACGGGTCGCATCCACGGTGCGACGACGTCGCTGATCGACTACAACCGGGCCGGCGTGCCGCTGATCGAGATCGTCACCAAGCCCATTGAGGGCGCCGGGGCCCGGGCGCCGGAGATCGCCCGCGCCTACGTGACGGCATTGCGAGACCTGTTGCGCGCGTTGGATGTATCCGATGTACGGATGGACCAGGGTTCGATGCGTTGTGATGCCAACGTGTCGCTTAAGCCGGCCGGAACGGTCGAGTTCGGTACCCGCACCGAAACCAAGAACGTCAACTCGCTGAAAAGCGTCGAGGTCGCGGTACGTTACGAAATGCAGCGCCAGGGCGCCGTTCTGGTGTCCGGCGGCTCGATCACGCAGGAAACAAGGCACTTTCACGAGGCTGGATACACCAGCCCGGGCCGCGCGAAGGAGACCGCGCAGGATTACCGCTATTTCCCCGAGCCCGATCTGGAACCTGTCGCGCCCAGCCGCGAGCTGGTAGAGCAATTGCGCCAGACGATTCCCGAACTACCGTGGTTGAGCCGCAAGCGGATTCAGCAGGAGTGGGGCATTTCCGACGAGGTGATGCGCGACCTCGTCAACGCGGGCGCGATCGAATTGGTCACCGCCACCATCGAGCACGGCGCGTCCAGCGAACAGGCGCGCGCCTGGTGGGGAAACTTCTTGATGCAGAAGGCCAACGAGGCGAACGTCACCTTGGACGAGCTGGCCATCACCCCTGCCCAGGTCGCCGCGGTGGTGGCGTTGGTCGACGAGGGCAAATTGTCCACGAAGCTCGCCCGCCAGGTGGTAGAGGGCGTGCTCGCCGGGGAAGGCGAACCCGAGCAGGTGATGACCGCGCGCGGCCTGGCGCTGGTGCGCGACGACTCGGTGACCCAAGCCGCCGTGGACGAGGCGCTGGCCGCCAATCCCGATGTGGCGGAGAAGATTCGGGGCGGCAAGGTGGCCGCGGCGGGCGCGATCGTCGGCGCGGTGATGAAGGCGACGCGCGGGCAGGCCGATGCGGCCAGAGTGCGCGAACTTGTGCTCAAGGCCTGCGGGCAGGGCTAGTAAGGGCTTAATTTTCGCTGAGTTCTGCCGATGGCGAACTAAGGCATACCCCAAGCCGCTAGGACGCTGAGGCGGTTATGCCTGAAGACCGTGAAGCGTTAGACGCGTACTCCGCCGCGGTCACCGCGGTGGCCGACGCGGTACTGCCCAGTGTGGCCAGCCTCGCGGTGCGCAGCCGTCGTGGTGAGGGCGGTGCCGCCTCCAGTGGCAGCGCCAGCGTCATCACGCCCGACGGCTACCTGCTCACCAGTGCGCACGTCGTCGCCGGCGCCCGGTCCGCCGAGGCGACGTTCACCGACGGCACCACCGTGCATGCCGACGTCGCCGGCCGCGACGAGCTGTCCGACCTGGCCGTGCTGAAGGCACGTGGCGGCGTACCCCCGCCGGTGACGATGGGGCGCGCGGAGGACCTGCGCGTCGGGCAACTGGTGGTGGCGGTAGGGAACCCGATGGGGCTTGCTGGCAGCGTCACCGCGGGCATTGTCTCGGGTCTCGGACGCTCGCTGCCCACCCGCAACGGCCGCGTCGTCGACGAGGTGATCCAGACCTAAATATTGGGGGGTCGCGCTCAATCCTGGAAACAGCGGCGGCGTATTGGCCGACAGTCGTGGCCGGATGGTGGGCGTGAGTACGGCGGTCGCCGGGGTCGGCCTGGGGCTGGCCGTGCCGATCAACTCATCGACCCACAAGATCATCGCGGCGCTGATGCACAGCGGCCGGGTGCGCCGCGCCTGGCTGGGCATTGCCGGTGCGCACGTTCCGGTGCCGCCCGCAGTCGCCACCAAGCTGGGCACGAAGCATGGCCTGCAGGTCGCCAGCGTGGTGGCCGGCAGCCCCGCCGCGACGGCGGGCCTGCGCCGCGGCGACGTCGTGGTCAGCGTCGACGGTCATCGCGTCGTCACCGCGACCGCGATTCAGCAGCTGATGGTCGAGGATGCGATCGCGCGCCGCATCGAGATGACGGTGTGGCGCAACGGCGCGTTAGTCGACGTGTTCGTGGTGCCCCGCGAGCTAGCCGACTGATCCGGCGGAATATTCGCAAAAGACGCCGTGCCGATTCATCATGTTGGTGTGGCGGATGAAGCGTTCGATGACTTGATGGGGATGCTGGACGTTCCGGCGCTCGTGGTGACAACCGCGGCCGAGGGTCAGCCGGCGGGTTGTCTGGTCGGCTTCGCCACGCAGACCAGCTTGGAGCCGCCAACATTTCTGGTCGCCATTTCCAGGAGCAACCACACCTTCGAGGTGGCGAGCAAAGCCCAGCACCTGGCCGTGCACGTGCTGCCGCGGCACCGCCGCGCGTTGGCTGAACTGTTCGCCGGTCAAACGGGTCACAAGGTCAACAAATTCGAGCGCTGCTCGTGGCGCATCGGCCCCCACGGGATGCCGATTCTCGACGACGCGATGGGGTGGTTCGTCGGCAGAACGGTGAATTGGGCCGACGTCGGGGACTATGAGGTCTACGTGTTGGCACCCGTCGCCACCTGGGCTTCCGAATCCGACGAAGAGCCGCTCTACCTCTCCGACATCGACGACATCGATCCCGGCGGCCACGAGGAGGCGGAGGCGAAACGGCTCTACGATGCACCGAGCCACGTCGCGCGCCGATACGGCCCGCGGTTCACCATCGGCGGGGTCTAAACCAGCCGCGCCCGGCTCGTTACGTCTTGTCGTCGCTGTTCCGCGGGAAGCCGCCACCCTGCGGGAACAGCGGGAACACCACGTCGTCGAGCTTCTCCGCATCACCGGCGGTCTTGTTGACGGTCGCGCCCCAGACGTTGCCGTCCGGCGACATCCGCAATGCCCACGCGTGCGCGTGCGTGTCCTTACGGACCACATCGGGTTCACCGGTCACCGCGCCCGTCGAGGGTGCGAGCCGAACCGCCACCGTCAGCTTCGGGTTGATCAGATTGACCAGCACGGTCCCGTCCATCGCCGCACAGCCGGCCACGCCGGGCTTGTCCGGCCAGGTCCAGACGGAGGACACCTCCGATTTCTTGGTGATGCGCTGCAACCGGTCCGCGGTGGGGGTGCGGTCGGCGACATACAGCGAACCGTCGACGGGATCGATGCACATTCCGCCGCCGGACCCGATGCCGGACAGCGCGGTCGTCGGCGGCGCCTGACCGATGGTGGTCGGCTGCTCGATCCGCAGCACCTTGCCTGCCAGCGATTTGGGATCGGCGGCCATTGCGGGATTGCCCGCGTCGCCGGTCATCACGACCAGCGTCGTGGGGCTGGTGAAGATCAATGCACCGGTGTTCCCGATGGCGCCTTTAGGAATTCCGGTCAGGATGTCCTTCGGAATGTCGCCGTCGGCCACGCGGATTACCCGGTTGTCGGTAGGCGTGCTGATGTAGGCGTACATCAGCCGGTCTTGGCTGTATGTGGGCGACAGCACGATATCCATCAGGCCGCCGTCTCCGGACGGGTCGACCGGGATGACCATTTTCACCTTGGGCTCGGCGCTGACGGAGATCTCCTTGACGGCGCCCGTGGTGCGCTCGGCGACCAGCGCGGTCTTGCTGTCGACGCCCATGATCAGCCCGCTGGTGCTCTCCAGGCAGCCCTGCATCACCCCTGGGGCCGGGCATTGCTTCGGGAACGGTGTGGCAGGCAGCGGCGGCGGCGGGGGAGGCGTCGAGCTGGGCTGGGGCTTGAGTTCCGGTTCGGTTGTGAAGGGCTGAGACTGGGCGTCGTTGAACCGTGCGCAGCCGCTCAAGACCAGCATCGCCGCACACAGCGCAGCGAGACCGCACCGAACCGACCGCCGTATTCGCATGATCGACAGGCTACGGACATTGCGGGCACTGTCGCCACACGCGCCCCCTGGTTTGCCCCAGAAGTCGGTGAGGCTGGATTAACGCATGTGGCTAACGAGTCATTTCGGGCCGGTCTGGCGCGATTTGGCGGATCAACCGCCGAATGTGTGGTGAAAGCGCCGTTCAAATCCCCAATTCGGGCCTAAATGCCCTTACCCTGGCACGGGTGACCAGTCAAACGAATGACGCACGCTGGCAGCGGCCGGGCGAATCCCCGGATCCAATCCCGGGACGCCCCGCCTCGGCGCGCCTGGTCCACCCCGAAGATGACCTGACGCCGGTCGGGTACCCCGGCGAGTTTGGAACCACCACCGTGATCCCCTACCAAGATCCCGGCCAGCCCGGGGGCACGTACCACATCCTCGACCAACAAGAGCCGTTGCCTTACGCGCAGCCGCAGCCGCAGCCGCAGGCGGCGGCCCAGCACGCAGCGCCGGAGCCTGCCAACGTCGATTCCGACCGGGACGACGAGCGGTTACGCACCGTCGGCCGGCGCGGCACCCAGCATCTGGGTTTGCTGATCCTGCGGGTCGGGTTGGGCGGGGTGCTGATCGCGCACGGTCTGCAGAAGCTGTTCGGCTGGGGGGCGGACAGGGACTGTCCGGATTCAAGAACTCACTGTCCGAAGTCGGCTACCAGCACGCCGACATCCTCGCCTACGTCAGCGCCGGCGGCGAGATCGTCGCGGGCGCGCTGCTGGTGCTGGGATTGTTTACGCCGGTGGCCGCGGCGGGTGCGCTGGCGTTCCTGATCAACGGTCTGCTCGCGACCATCTCGGCGAAGCCGCACCAGCACACCTTCTCGTACTTCCTGCCGGACGGGCATGAATATCAGATCAGCCTGGTCGTCATGGCCGTCGCCGTCATCCTGGCAGGTCCCGGGCGCTACGGACTCGATGCCGGCCGAAGGTGGGCCTATCGACCCTTCATCGGGTCGTTCATCGCATTGCTCGCCGGCGTGGCCGCCGGCGTCGCGGTGTGGGTGTTACTCAACGGCGCTAATCCCATGTCTTGACATCCCGTTTCCTGAAGGGGCCCACTGACACAGGGGCCTACTGACCCCCCTCATCAGTAGGGGTCGGGTATCGGTAGGGGTTGGGCACCCGGCCCGAACTGGCTTCGGTCAGCAGCGGCAGCGTCGCGAAAGTGACCGCAGGCAATCTCAGCTCCGGACCGCTCCTGAGCCGGGCGCGCGCCCAGTTACCTCTGCTGAAACGCAGCCCGTCGATGTCATCCCAGCACACCGAGCGGCTCCCCAGCAGGGTTCGCACCGTCACGCCCTGCTGGTCGGCGACCGTGCGCAGCCGGATTATCAGCGCCGACAACACGACCGGGATGATGAGCAGCGGGGCGGACGGCGGCCAGGCCAGCACCGGCACCAACAGTCCGAGGGTAAAAAACCCGACGGCGAGGTGCGCGATCGGCGACACCTTGATGATCACCGGGGACCCGGCGGGCGTTGGGACAGACGAGTCAGTCGAGCCAGTCGAACCAGTAGTCACCCCAGCATCATTTCAGGCCCGCATCATTTCACCCGCCGCGCGACTCGAGTTCCGCGCCGACACCCCCCGCCAGCCCGAGGGCCGGCGGGGCCGGATTTGACGGCTGAGCTGTGCGAAGGCTACGGTCAGGGTCTATGGATAAGCCTGGAATGCTCGTAGTAATTAGTCGGCGCGTTGGTGTCTGACTAGCTCTTCGGCATTTGAAGCGATCCAGCACCAACGCGCAACCCTCGGACAGCGGATGAGCTGACGGGGGTTTTTTGTTGCCCATCAACGAGACTTCCACAGCAACAGAGGACCAAGAGGACAGTGAGCGCACCGACCAAGCCAGGCTCAGCGACACCGACGCCGGAGCGGCACGACCCGGCCAACGGCGCAATGCCTCGGGCTGCCAAGCCAAAACATGTTGCACCGCAACAACTCACCGGTGCACAGTCGGTAATCCGGTCGTTGGAGGAACTCGACGTCGAGGTGATCTTCGGCATCCCCGGCGGCGCCGTGTTGCCGGTGTATGACCCGCTGTTCGATTCGCAGAAGCTACGTCACGTGCTGGTCCGCCACGAGCAGGGCGCCGGTCACGCCGCCAGCGGCTATGCGCATGCCACCGGCAAGGTCGGGGTGTGCATGGCGACTTCGGGTCCCGGCGCCACCAATCTGGTCACTCCGCTGGCCGATGCGCAGATGGACTCGATACCGGTGGTCGCCATCACCGGGCAGGTGGGCCGCGCGCTGATCGGGACCGATGCCTTTCAGGAGGCCGACATTTCGGGCATCACCATGCCGATCACCAAGCACAACTTCCTCGTCCGCTCCGGCGACGACATTCCCCGGGTGCTGGCCGAGGCCTTCCACATCGCGGCGTCAGGGCGTCCGGGCGCGGTGCTCGTCGACATCCCCAAGGACGTGCTGCAGGGCCAGTGCACGTTCAGCTGGCCGCCGCGCATGGACCTGCCGGGCTACAAGCCGAATACCAAGCCGCACAACCGGCAGATCCGCGAGGCCGCCAGGCTGATCGCGGCCGCCCGCAAGCCGGTGCTCTACGTGGGCGGCGGGGTCATCCGCGGCGAGGCCACCGAGCAGCTGCGGGATCTGGCCGACCTGACCGGCATCCCGGTGGTGACCACGCTGATGGCGCGTGGCGCGTTTCCCGACAGCCATCCGCAGAACCTGGGCATGCCGGGCATGCACGGCACCGTGGCCGCGGTGGCAGCACTGCAGCGCAGCGACTTGCTGATCGCGTTGGGCACCCGCTTCGACGACCGGGTGACCGGAAAGCTCGCCTCGTTTGCGCCCGAGGCCAAGGTCATCCACGCGGACATCGACCCGGCCGAGATCGGCAAGAACCGGCACGCCGACGTGCCGATCGTCGGCGACGTCAAGGCCGTCATCACCGAGTTGATCGCGATGCTGCACCATTACGAAACCCCCGGCAAGATCGACATGACCGACTGGTGGGCATACCTCGAATCCGTTCGGGCCACCTATCCGCTGAGCTACGGACCGCAGAGCGACGGCAGCCTGGGTCCCGAGTACGTGATCGAGAAGCTGGGTCAAATCGCCGGCCCGGACGCGGTGTATGTCGCCGGCGTCGGCCAGCATCAGATGTGGGCGGCGCAGTTCATCTCCTATGAAAAGCCGCGCACCTGGCTCAATTCCGGCGGGCTCGGCACCATGGGATTCGCCATCCCGGCGGCCATGGGCGCCAAGATTGCCCGCCCGGAGGCAGAGGTCTGGGCGATCGACGGCGACGGCTGCTTCCAGATGACCAACCAGGAGCTGGCCACCTGCGCGGTCGAGGGCATACCGATCAAGGTGGCGGTGATCAACAACGGCAACCTGGGCATGGTACGGCAGTGGCAGAGCCTGTTCTACGGGGAGCGTTACTCGCAGACCGACCTGGCCACGCACTCGCACCGCATCCCGGACTTCGTGAAGCTGGCCGAGGCGTTCGGCTGCGTCGGATTGCGTTGCGAGCGTGAAGAGGACGTCGTCGACGTGATCAACCAGGCTCGGGCGATCAACGACCGCCCGGTGGTGATCGATTTCATCGTCGGCGCCGACGCGCAGGTGTGGCCGATGGTGGCCGCCGGGACCAGCAATGACGAGATCCAGGCCGCCCGGGGGATTCGCCCGCTGTTCGACGACATCAGCGAAGGGCATGCCTGATGAACACGAAAACGCATACGTTGTCGGTGCTGGTCGAGGACAAGCCCGGTGTGCTCGCGCGCGTTGCGGCACTGTTCTCCCGGCGCGGTTTCAACATCGAGTCGCTGGCGGTCGGTGCCACCGAGCAGAAGGACATGTCGCGGATGACCATCGTGGTGTCCGCCGAGGAGACTCCGCTCGAACAGATCACCAAGCAGCTGAACAAGCTGATCAACGTCATCAAGATCATCGAGCAGGATGACGACAACTCGGTGTCCCGGGAGTTGGCGCTGATCAAGGTGCGGGCCGACGCCGGGACCCGCAGCCAGGTCGTCGAGGCGGCGAACCTCTTCCGCGCGAACATAATTGATGTATCCCCGGAATCGTTGACCGTTGAGGCCACCGGCAACCGCGGCAAGATCGAGGCGCTGCTGCGACTGCTGGAGCCGTTTGGTGTTCGCGAAATCGTCCAATCCGGAGTGGTGTCGCTGTCGCGCGGTCCGCGCGGCATCGGTACGGCCAAGTAGCTGACAAGAAGGAGATATTCAGGTGCCAAACACGTCTGGCGAGGCGTTGGAGATGTTCTACGACGACGATGCAGACCTGTCGATCATCCAGGGCCGCAAGGTCGGTGTCATCGGATACGGCAGCCAGGGCCACGCACACTCGCTGAGCCTGCGCGACTCCGGGGTTCAGGTGCGCGTCGGGCTGAGGGAGGGTTCGAAGTCTCAGGCCAAGGTCGAAGAGCAGGGCCTCGACGTCGACACCCCGGCGAAAGTGGCTGAGTGGGCGGACGTGATCATGCTGCTGGCTCCCGACACCGCGCAGGCCGAGATCTTCGCCAATGATATTGCGCCCCAACTGGACTCAGGTGATGCGTTGTTTTTCGGACACGGTCTCAACATCCACTTCGACTTGATCAAGCCGCCTGCCGACGTCACCGTCGCGATGGTCGCTCCAAAGGGTCCCGGCCACCTGGTGCGCCGTCAGTTCGTCGACGGCAAGGGCGTGCCCTGCCTGATCGCCGTCGACCAGGACCCGACAGGCAACGGCGAGGCGCTGGCGTTGTCCTACGCCAAGGCCATCGGCGGCACCCGGGCCGGCGTGATCAAGACCACCTTCAAGGACGAGACCGAAACCGACCTGTTCGGTGAGCAAACCGTATTGTGTGGCGGCACAGAGGAATTGGTGAAGGCTGGTTTCGACGTGATGGTCGAGGCCGGCTACGCGCCGGAGCTGGCGTACTTCGAGGTGCTGCACGAGCTCAAGCTGATCGTCGACCTGATGTACGAGGGCGGTATCTCGCGGATGTACTACTCGGTGTCCGATACCGCGGAGTACGGCGGGTATCTGTCGGGTCCGCGAGTCATCGACGCCGACACCAAGGAGCGGATGCGTGGCATCCTGCGGGACATCCAGGACGGCAGCTTCGTCAAAAAGCTGGTCGCCGACGTCGAGGGCGGCGGCAAGCAGCTGCAAGAGCTGCGCAAGCAAAACGCCGAGCACCCCATCGAGGTCACCGGCAAGAAGCTGCGCGGTCTGATGAGCTGGGTGGACCGCCCGATCACCGAGACGGCGTAACGGTTTCCTTGACGTCTTCGCCGCACTGAAAAGTGCGGGGATTCCCCGTGCCAGCCAGCTGTCTCGTTGCTCATGCGGGCAACGCCGTGGGCTGGGTGGTGGTGGAAGTTCGCGCCGAGCGGCTCTGTCGCTTCGCGGCCCTGCGGGCCTTGATACGCGCCACTGACCTCCGCGCCGGCGGATGTCTGCGGCCTCGCCGCTTGATTGGTACTGCCCGACCAGACCTCGGCAACCCATCAACGTCGTGACGGTGGAGGCGCCAGCCGCGGTTGGCTGCCTCCAGGTCCAGCCGGTCGAGACCATCAGGGCCCTTGTGGACGTGTAGTCCCAGGTAGGCGGAGAACAGGTCCCGATCTTCTGTGATGCCACACCCGCAGCGGTGGACCCGTTGCGCGAGCGGCTTTTTCTTGCGGTTCCCACACAGACACGTTTGCGACAAGGCAGTCGTGTGGGTGCTGTACTCGTAGAGGTGAGCATCGCCGGCGCTGTCAGCCTTGCGGCGCATCATCTCTACGAGCAGTCCCGGTGCCCGATCGCGCACACTGCGCGGGAAGTTCTTCTGCCACGAAACGTAATCAAGCTTCTCGCACGCCATATCGGCGCCGTGGCCCAACAGTCGGTTGGCCAACGCGCCGTGCAACGTCTTACGGTGCTGGGCCAGCCGGCGGTGCTGCTCGGCCACACCCATGGTGCTGCGCGTGGCGGCGTGGGAATGCTGCCAAGCGCAGCGGCCAGGTTTATGGGTGCCATCAGAGTTGAAGTAGCTCGGCGAGCCGGCACGGTGCTGGCGGTCCACATGCCGCTGCCCGCGGCGCAGCCGCATGGTGTTCAACCGGATCCGATCGGCCAGCGGCTGGATCCATCCCGTCGAGGTTCCATCGCTTCGCTCGAGGGCCACCGCGATCTGGCTGGGCCCCAGATCAAACGACACCCGGCCGTCGCCGACCCGATGACGCCTGCTCGGATGCCCATCTCAAACCATTTGCATGCGGTAGGTGTCGCGCCCGTGGATCACGGTGCGCACGATCCGGGTCGACAACACCTTGCCCGCCGCGATCAGCGCCTCGATCTCGGCTAGCTCGCCCTGCTGCTCCTTACCACGTCGGCCGGTCAATGCTGGTGTGGCCATCGCGACCACGAACCCGGCCCCCCACTGCAACCCGAGCAGCCGCCCGGCCGCATCGGTCTTGGGTCGCAGCGCACCGTGACCGTCTTTGGCCGCCAACGAA
The DNA here is from genome assembly GCA_963814505.1 of uncultured Actinomycetota bacterium. GTDB lineage: Bacteria > Actinomycetota > Actinomycetes > Mycobacteriales > Mycobacteriaceae > Mycobacterium. The sequence goes on along the minus strand of CAWFDM010000020.1, from coordinate 65,975 downwards.
TGCAACCCGCGCTTGGTGCTCTTAAACCGCGGCTTGCCTTTACGGCGCAGATGCCACTGCTTGACCGCATCGAACGCCCGCGCCCCCAGGTTCTGGGTCTCCTGGGCCGGCAGGTGTTCACGCACCCAGGATTGGCGCAGCGACGACGCGAACGACTGCGCCGCATCAGCGGTGAATCCGTGGGCTACCGCGACGGCGCCGAACGCGGCGCTACGAGCGGCCCGTTCCTCTGTGGTGCGGCACGGCAGTTGCCGCGCCAACGCCCACGCCGGGTCGGATTTGGCCGCACGACTGCGTGCGATGAACTCACCCAGCACCGCGTTATACACCCGCCCGCCGGTGAAAAACCGTGTCCGAATCACCTTGCACTGACCGGGATCTGGGCGCAACGGCCACGACCGCACATGGGTAGGCGCACCCTTCGGGCGCTTACGAACCCGCGGCTTACCCCCACCCGACGCCGCCGGCCCAGCCGCCGGTGTCGGTTCACCGCGGTAGGCCTTACCCCTGTGCACACCACAACCGTAGAGCTGACCACCGACAGCTCTACCGACGCGCCCCACACACTGTGCCGCTGCCACACGCCCATCTGGTGTTCGCAACCAAATACCGCCGTCCGGTGTTCAGGAGACCCGATGCTCACCTTTTGCACACCTTGCGTGCGGTGTGTCGAACTCGATGTCGATCTGGTGGAGTGTTCAATGGCCAGGCCGAGCACGTCCACCTGCTTGTCGCGTATCCGCCAACCTTGGCGATCTGCACACTGGTTCAGCGGCTCAAAGCCCGCACGGCCTACGCGGTCGCCGCGAGTACACCGCAGCCTGTGTCCGCGCGCATGCGCGCACACCCGTGGCCCCCGTCCTATTTCACCGTCTCCTGCGCCGGCGCACCTCTGTCGATCACCAAGCACTGCATCGACGGCCAAGACGCCCGTTATGAGCGCCAGACTTCGCCCGGCGACAAACAGGATGGGCTCACCCCGGACTTGAACTCCGGATCTTGCGCCCAAGATGGATTCGGTCAGGATTCGACTCAGCTGAGACAGAGCACCTCGTCGAGGGTTGCGGTGCGGAGTCCGACGGCGGCCGCCCGTCGACCCAGTTCGGCGATCGGATCCGGATCGGTACCACGCACACCGCCCGCCCGATCCAGACGTGCGGTATCGAACATGGCCGGGCCGTACGCCACCGCCTCGGTGAGGACGTAACGACCGGCATCGGGCGTCCGGCGTATCGCCTGGGCCGCAGGCCGGGCGTCGGTCAGCTGCACCGCATCGGCCAAGTTGATTCCCACCTGGAACACCTGTGTTTCGGCATCGAACACGCCTGTCAGGCGGGTAATGAGACTTTCGTGCGCAAAAAACCGCCAGCCCTCGTTTAGATGCAGCCAGAACCGTCCGTCGATCTCATCACGGATCTGCGCGAGCTGGGCGCCAGTCACATCCCCCGGGTCGGCGTGCCAAAAATCGAGGAACCCGTAGCGCTGCAGGAGCGTCGCGCGGTCCTGCACTGACAAGCCCGACTCGACCACCAGAAATCGCCCGACCTGCGACACGTCGATGCAGCAGTTCAGGAATGAATTAAGCGTTTGTTCTATGCGAGCCAGATCGTGACCGGCGACCATGCTGACGACAACCTCTGCGTCGCATGGACCGGCGACCAGGCTCCGGGCCAGCGCAGCCGGGTATGAGGCCGCCGCTTCGATCAGCGTCGGCGCACAAGCGTCGCGATTTTTGATAATCCTTTGCCGGTCGTATTCGGGAAGGTCGGATCGGGCCAGCATGCGCCGGTTCAGGGTGAGCTCCTCCTGGTGCTTGCCGATCCAGTGCGCGCAAACCGCCTGCTCGTCGTTTGCCTGCCAGGTGTAGATGTCTTCGCCCACAAACAGCGTGTCCTCTTCGGGAAGCGGGATTTCGCCGGCGCACTTGGCAAACAGGTAGCCGAGCCAGTGGCGCTCATCGAGGCGGTACGGAAAGGCGATGGCATACAGCGGTTCCGCGCGGGTTGGTCGGAACTCCCAGGCCCGCAGGAAGGCGTCCTGTACCTCCGGCCACGGTTCACCCAGTCGCCACATCGAATCCGCGATCCGCCACTTCGCGAAGTAGACCTCCTGGTCCCAACCGCCCATCTCGGCGCGCCGCGCGTACCACTTGCGTGCTTTGGCGAAGTCGCCCAGATCGTAGTAGCTCTGGGCCAGGTAGAAGACCGACCGGCTGTCCTCGGGGTTTCGCTCGACCTCGCCGAGCAACAGATCGCGGTCGCGCGCATACTTCTGCGGGTTCAGGTTGCGGGCACCGAGGCGACGGGACTCGATGTAGTAGTCGCCCTCCAGCCGCGCCGTTCGGTAAGGACCGTCGCAATCGACGTACTCATGGACGACACCCACATAGTGGAAACCCAAGCCGTCGCGAAACAGGTTCGGGCGCCAGCAGATCTCGCAGGCGTCTTTGATGCGCAATTCGTAGAGGTCGGCGCTCAGCCGGTCGAAATCGAGTGTGCCCATGAGCGTGTCGTCGGCATCCAAGACCCAGATGTAGTCACCGTGACCCTGGGCCAGGGTCAACGCCTCGGACCGGTTATGGCCGAAGTTTCGCCACGGCCGCTGGTGAAGCTCACCGGGTATGCCAAGGCGGGCCATGTGATTGCGGATCACGTCCTGGGTCCCGTCTTCGGATCCGGTGTCGACGATCACCCAGGAACTGATGTACGGCGCAACCGCGTCGAGCGTCTCGCCGATGATGTGGGCCTCGTCTCGGACGATCATGTTGACGCAGATCGAAGGGCGCGCGGTCGGCGGGTCGGACACGTCGAGATCGTACCCAGCGACCCCCGATGACGGTGGTCGCGGCGTGGGATCGGCCAAACGCCGTGGCGTAACGCTGGCCGCACGCCGCGCCGAAACTTAAGCTGCGGTCGCCGTTCTCGGTGTGTCGTGTGCCTCGGTTAAGTGTCGCGAAGGCGCCCGGCCGTAAGGACCACGCGGCGGGCCAGGTGGTCGAGCGCGTTATCGGTGGCGTCATCGAACTCGTTGATGTTGCTGTGGGTGGCCACCAGGCTCACCCCGTACGGGTTGCCGTCGACGAACTTGCACGGATCGGTGTATCCCGGCGGCACGATGATGCCGCCGAAATGCATCAGCGTGATGTAGAGCGCGAGCAGGGTGGTTTCCTGACCGCCGTGGGCGGTATTGGAGGACGTGAACGCCGCATACACCTTGTCGGCCAGCTTGCCTTCGGACCACAGGCCCCCCAGCGAGTCCAGGAAGGTGCGCAATTGCGCTGCGGGAGAGCCGAATCGAGTCGGCGTTCCGAAGATCACGGCGTCCGCCCACACGATGTCGTCGCCGGCGGCGGAGGGGCGGTCCGGTGAAGGCTTCGTCGCTTCGTAGTTCGCCGTCCAGGCCGGGTTGTGGGCGAACGACGCCGGATCATGGGTTTCTGCGACGTGCCGCACCCGGACTTCGGCGCCCGCGGCTTCGGCCGCCGCGGCGACGCGCTTCGCCATCGTGGTGCCGTGACCGGTGGCGGAGTAGTAGATGATCGCAAGTTTCGTCATGGCGTCAGCCTAGGCATTGCGTTGATCCCGAACTCGCGGCGCAGCAGCGTGCGCGCGGCGTAGTAGCCGCACATACCGTGCACACCGGGGCCGGGCGGGGTGGCGGCCGAACACAGATACACCTTGGGAATCGGTGTGCGCCAAGGGTTGATGCGTGGGGTGGGGCCGACGATGGCGTGCCAGACCGTATTGCTGCCCACGCTTATGTCCCCGCCGACGTAGTTGGCGTTTAGGTCGGCCAGCCGCGCGGCCGGCACCGCGCGGGCCGCCACCACGACGTCACGGAACCCGGGCGCGAACCGCTCGACGACCCCGGTAACGGTTTCGGTCGGGTCGACGGTGGACCCCGACGGCACGTGGGCATAGGTCCAGAAGGGACGTCGACCGGCGGCATCTATGCGGCCGGGATCGGCGTTGTGCGGAGACGAGGCCAGCACCATCGGCCATCGCGCGTGGCGACCGGCGGCGATGTCCGCCTCGGCCCGGGCCATCTGCTCGCGGGTGCCGCCGAGGTGGAGGGTCGGCGCCCCCCGCAGCCGCGGGTCCGACCACGGAATGTCGTCGCCCAGCACGAAGTCAACCTTGGCGGCCGCGCCAGATCCAAATCGGTAACGGCGCAACGCTTTAGCGTATGCAGACGGAAGAGCGTCACCGTACACCCGCAGCAGCGCGGTCGGTGCTGTGTCAAAAACCACGACTGAGTCCGAGGGGCCGGGCGGAGAAGTGACTTCGATGCCGGCCGTCAGCTCACCACCGTGCGCTCGCAGGTCAGCGATCAACGCATCGCTGATCGTCTGGCTGCCACCAACCGGAATCGGCCAGCCGACCGCGTGGGCGAGTGTGGCCAGCATCAACCCCGCGCCGGCAGATGCCAGTGACGGCAGCGGTGTGATCGCATGCGCGGCAACGCCGCTGAATAAGGCGCGCCCATCCGCGCCGGCCAGCGACCCCCACGCCGGGGTGCCCTGGGCAAGCGTCCGCAGCCCGAGACGCAGGGCGGGCAGTAACGAGCTGGGCACCGAACGCTTGTCGCCGAGCAGCAGTGAAATCACGGCCGTCCAGTCCGTCACCAACGGGCCGAGCAGGCGCCGCCAGGAGCCGCCGTTGTCCAATTCGGCGCAGGTGCGCGCCAGATCACGGTAGGCGATTGCCGCGGGCCGGTCCGGTAACGGGTTGGCGTATGCGATCTCGGGTACCGCCAGCGTCACGCCGCGTGCCGGCAGGTCGAACTCGGCGAAGAACGGTGATGCGAGCGCCATCGGCTGAACCGCGGAGCACACATCGTGTACGACTGAAGGGAAATTCAAATCGGTCGCGCTGCGGGCGCCGCCGCCAAAGGTTGGCTGCGCCTCGATGACCTGCACCTTCAGGCTGGCGCGGGCACAGATTACTGCCGTGGCGAGCCCGTTGGGCCCGCTGCCGACGACGGTGACGTCCACGCGTCGATTACAGCCGATTACGCTGTCGGCGTGAACCTGCCTGTTGTGTTAATCGCCGACAAACTCGCCCAATCAACCGTTGCCGCCCTTGGAGACCAGGTCGAGGTGCGCTGGGTAGACGGTCCCGACCGGGAGAAGCTGCTGGCTGCGGTGCCCGAGGCGGACGCGCTACTGGTGCGGTCGGCCACCACCGTCGACGCCGAGGTGCTGGCGGCGGCCGCCAAGCTGAAGATCGTCGCCCGTGCCGGGGTGGGGCTGGACAACGTCGACGTGGACGCCGCCACAGCGCGCGGTGTGCTGGTGGTCAATGCCCCGACGTCGAACATCCACAGCGCCGCCGAACACGCGATAGCGCTGCTGCTGGCCGCATCCCGGCAGATCGCGCAGGCCGACGCATCGCTGCGTGAGCACACCTGGAAGCGGTCGTCGTTCTCGGGCGCCGAGATTTTCGGTAAGACCGTCGGCGTGGTGGGGCTGGGCCGGATCGGCCAGCTGGTCGCCCAGCGGTTGGCCGCCTTCGGTGCCCACATCGTGGCCTACGACCCGTACGTGGCGGCGGCGCGGGCCGCGCAGCTCGGTATCGAATTGCTGCCCCTGGACGATCTGCTGGCCCGGGCAGACTTCATCTCTGTGCACCTGCCCAAGACATCGGAAACGGCGGGCCTGCTCGACAGGGAGGCGCTGGCGAAGACCAAGCCGGGCGTCATCATCGTCAACGCGGCGCGCGGCGGTCTGGTGGACGAGGCGGCGCTAGCCGACGCGATCAGCGGCGGGCACGTTCGCGCGGCCGGTCTCGACGTGTTTTCCAAGGAGCCGTGTACCGACAGCCCCCTGTTCGAGCTGCCGCAGGTAGTGGTCACACCGCATCTGGGAGCGTCCACCGCCGAGGCCCAGGACCGGGCCGGCACCGACGTAGCCGAGAGCGTGCGGCTGGCCCTGGCGGGGGAGTTCGTGCCCGATGCGGTCAACGTCGGCGGGGGAGCGGTCAACGAGGAGGTGGCGCCCTGGCTGGACCTGGCGCGCAAGCTGGGGGTGCTGGTCGCAGCGTTGTCGGATAGCCTGCCCGCGTCGTTGTCGGTGCAGGTGCGCGGTGAGCTGGCTGCCGAAGACGTGGAGGTGTTGCGGCTTTCGGCGCTGCGCGGGCTGTTTTCGGCGGTGATCGAGGATGCCGTGACGTTCGTCAACGCGCCGGCGCTGGCCGCCGAACGGGGCGTTTCCGCCGAGATCAGCAAGGCATCGGAGAGTCCCAACCATCGCAGTGTCGTGGACGTGCGCGCGGTCGGCGCCGACGGCTCGGTCGTCAACGTCGCCGGCACGTTGTCCGGGCCGCAACAGGTGCAGAAGATCGTGCAGATCAACGGCCGCAACTTCGACCTGCGCGCCCAGGGCACGAACCTGGTGATCAACTACATCGACCAGCCTGGGGCGTTGGGCAAGATCGGCACCTTGCTCGGTAGCGCCGGAGTCAACATCCAAGCCGCGCAGCTGTCCGAGGACGCTGAGGGCCCGAGCGCGACGATTCTGCTGCGGCTGGACCAAGACGTCCCGGCCGATGTGCGGTCGGCGATCTCGGCGGCGGTCGGTGCCAACAAGCTCGAAGTGGTTGATCTGTCGTGAGTGCGGCGCCGATGAAATTGGCGATCGTGGCCGGTGACGGGATCGGTGCAGAGGTGATCGCCGAAGCGGTCAAGGTCCTCGACGCGGTCCGGCCGGGAGTCGAGAAGACCAGCTACGACCTGGGCGCGAAGCGCTACCACGCCACCGGCGAGGTACTGCCGGACTCCGTGATCGGCGAACTGCGCGAGCACGACGCCATCCTTTTGGGAGCTATCGGTGACCCGTCGGTCCCCAGCGGGGTGCTGGAGCGAGGTCTGTTGTTGCGGCTGCGCTTCGAGCTGGATCATTACGTCAATCTGCGACCCTCCCGGCTGTATCCAGGTGTGAGCAGCCCGCTCGCGGGCAACCCCGAGATCGACTTCGTGGTGGTGCGCGAGGGAACCGAGGGTCCCTACACCGGCAACGGCGGCGCGATCCGTGTCGGCACGCCCAACGAGGTGGCCACCGAAGTCAGCGTGAACACCGCGTTCGGCGTGCGCAGGGTCGTGCAATACGCGTTCGAGCGGGCCCGGCAGCGTCGCAAGCACCTGACGCTGGTGCACAAGAACAACGTGCTCACGTTCGCCGGGCCGCTGTGGTCTCGGACGGTACAGGAGGTCGGCGAAAAGTACCCCGATGTCGAGGTCGCCTATTCACACGTCGACGCAGCCACCATTTACCTGGTCAGCGACCCCAGTCGCTTCGACGTGATCGTCACCGACAACCTGTTCGGCGACATCATCACCGACCTGGCGGCGGCGGTGTCCGGCGGTATCGGCCTGGCCGCCAGTGGAAATATCGATGCCACCCGGACCAATCCGTCGATGTTCGAGCCGGTGCACGGCAGCGCGCCTGATATTGCCGGTCAGGGCGTCGCCGATCCGACCGCGGCGATCATGTCGGTGGCGCTGCTGCTTGCCCATCTGGGTGAGGATCAAGCCGCCGCCCGGGTGGACCGGGCTGTGGAGAGTTATCTGGCGACTCGCGGGAATGAGCGGCTATCCACCAGCGAAGTCGGCGAACGGATCGCGGCCGCTCTTTAGCTTCGGGTTCGGTTCCGGGTTATTTTCCCGGCTCGTTTCCAAGCCGGGCGGGAGCAACCGGACCGGCACCAACGGCACCGCCGCCAGCGGGAACAGTCCGCACAGCGCCCAGGCCGGCGCGTAGGAGGCCGCGGCGATCAGCGCACCGAAGACGGGGGGTGCGGTCGCCGCCGCGAGCCGCTGCGTGGTGTTCTGGATGCCCAGCGCGCGTCCGCTCCAGAACGGTCCGGCGAATTCGGTGATCGCGGTTGCCTCCAGCCCGTTGTCGAGCACCGCGAATACGCACACGGCGATCATGATCGGCACTTCGAACCGCCAACCTGGGTGGCTATCGACGAACGCGAGCAGAAACAGGGTCGACGCGGTGGCGATGGCGATGATGCGGACCGGTCGCATGCGTGAGCCGACGCGGTCAGACCACCGGCCGACCATGATCCGGCCCGCCGCCCCGAGCAGCTGCGAAATGGTCACCAGGCCGCCCGCCTTTGCGACCGACCAGCCATGATCGTCCATCAGCCAGACCAGCAAGAACGTCACCGTCACCGCCTGCGGCATCATCAGCAGTCCCGCGACCGCGTGAATCCGCCACAACGTGAAGGACCCTCGATACGGGCTGGCCAATTCCTTTTCGGTGGCCGTCTTCCGGGGTTTTCGGGGCGGGTCGACGATCCCGATCGCGCTGGCGACTGCGGACACCGTGCACAGCAGTGCCGGAAACAGCAGCCCCGCACTCGGGTTCCGTTCGGTCAGCTCGGGTATCACCAAGGCGCCCAAGGCGATTCCCAGCGGTTGCGCGGTCTGCCTGATGCCCATCGCCAGACCGCGCTTGTTCGCCGCGAACCAACCCGAAACCAGTCCGCCGCCGGCGGTGTTGGAGCTTGCGGCGGCCATGCCACCGATGAAAAGGAAAACCCCCATCGCCACCATCGAGTGGACCGTGGCCGCGGCATAGGTTGCGGCCCCGGTGAGCGCCGAACCCACGGTCATCACGATCCGCTCGCCGAGCCGGTCCGTGAGGTAGCCCCAAAAAAATAGCGTCACCACCATGCCCCAGCTCGGCATCGAAGCCAGCAGCCCCGCCTGGGCCAACGAGACGCCCCGGGCGGCGACTAGCGAGGGGATAAGGAAGGCAACGCCGTTGATGAAAAGGAAGGAGCTTGACGTCACGCCCACCGAGATCAGCGTGATCGACCAGCGTGCGCCCGCGCTCAATGAGTCTGGCGTGGTCGGGTCTGCCCGCACCGGACCATGCTCACACGAACGTGATCCGTGACGCCAGACGACGATCGCCGCCCGGCCCGGCTGCGCCGCGCTCGCGACCGTCACGGGGCTCGATGGTGACGGCCCGCAGCGCCCGGCTGCGCCGCGCTCGCGACCGTCACGGGGCTCGATGGTGACGGCCCGCAGCGCCCGGCTGCGCCGCGCTCGCGACCGTCACGGGGCTCGATGGTGACGGCCCGCAGCGCCCGGCTGCGCCGCGCTCGCGACCGTCACGGGGCTCGATGGTGACGGCCCGCAGCGCCCGGCTGCGCCGCGCTCGCGACCGTCACTAGGCTCAAGCGAATGCGTCTTGGTCGAATCGCCAGCCCGGACGGCGTCGCCTTCGTCAGCATCGAAGACGGGCCCGATGGAACGACAGCCCGTGAGATCGCCGAGCATCCGTTCGGCACGCCGACCTTCACCGGACGATCATGGCCGCTTGCCGATGTTCGGCTGCTGGCTCCGATGCTCGCCGGCAAGGTGGTCTGCGTCGGTAAGAACTACGCCGACCACATCGCCGAGATGGGCGGCCAAACGGGTCCCACCCCGGCGGATCCGGTGATTTTCCTCAAGCCCAACACCGCGATCATCGGTCCGAATGTGCCGATTCGGCTGCCCGCCAACGCATCACCCGTGCACTTCGAGGGCGAGCTGGCGGTCGTGGTGGGCCGGCCGTGCAAGGACATCCCGGCCGCCCAGGCCGCGGACAACATTCTCGGCTACACCATTGCCAACGACGTGTCGGCGCGCGATCAACAAAAGGCCGACGGCCAATGGACTCGGGCCAAAGGGCACGACAGCTTCTGTCCGGTTGGGCCGTGGATCGCGACCGATGTCGACCCGGCCGATCTCGAACTGCGCACCGAAGTCAATGGCGACGTCAAGCAACACAGCCGCACCTCGCTGATGATCCACGACGTCGGTGCCATCGTGGAGTGGATCTCGGCGGTGATGACATTGCTGCCCGGGGATCTCATCCTCACCGGAACACCCGCGGGTGTCGGTCCCATCGAGGACGGCGACACCGTCTCCATCACCATCGAGCAAATCGGCACCCTCACCAATCCCGTAGTCCGCAAGGGAAAGTCGTGACCTCAACCCCTGGAGCAGAAGCCGTCCGGGTCCGATTCTGCCCGTCGCCCACCGGCACTCCCCATGTCGGGATGGTCCGCACCGCGCTGTTCAACTGGGCCTACGCCCGGCACACCGGCGGCACCTTCGTCTTCCGCATCGAGGACACCGACGCCGAGCGTGACAGCGAGGAAAGCTATCTGGCGCTACTGGACGCCCTGCGCTGGCTCGGCCTGAACTGGGACGAGGGGCCCGAGGTGGGCGGGCCTTACGGCCCGTACCGGCAGTCGGAGCGCTCCGAGATCTACCGCGACGTGGTGGACCGGTTACTCGCGGCCGGTGAGGCCTACCATGCGTTTTCGACGCCCGAGGAGGTCGAGGCCCGCCATGTCGCCGCCGGCCGCAGTCCCAAGCTGGGCTACGACAACTTCGACCGTGATCTGACTGACGCGCAGCGGTCGGCGCACTTGGCCGAGGGCCGCAAGCCGGTGGTACGGCTGCGGATGCCCGACGAAGATCTCAGTTGGCATGACCTGGTGCGGGGCACCACCACCTTCGCGGCGGGTTCGGTGCCCGATTTCGCGTTGACCCGGGCCAGCGGAGATCCGTTGTACACCTTGGTCAACCCGACTGACGACGCGCTGATGAAGATCACCCATGTGCTGCGCGGGGAGGACCTGCTGTCGTCGACTCCGCGCCAGCTTGCGCTGTACCAGGCGCTGATCCGGATCGGCGTCGCCGAGCGGGTTCCGGAATTCGCTCACCTTCCATCGGTGTTGGGGGAGGGCAACAAGAAGCTCTCCAAACGAGATCCGCAGTCGAACCTGTTCGCCCACCGGGACCGGGGCTTCATCCCCGAAGGGCTGCTGAACTACCTTGCGTTGCTTGGCTGGGCGATCTCCGACGACCATGATCTGTTCAGTCTCGACGAGATGGTGGCCGCGTTCGATGTTGTCGACGTCAACTCCAACCCGGCGCGGTTCGACCAGAAGAAGGCCGACGCACTCAACGCCGAACACATCCGGATGATCGACGCCGACGACTTCACCGGCCGGCTGCGCGACTACTTGGAGGCGCATGGCCATCACATCGAGCTGGACCCGGCGGGATTCGCCGAAGCGGCCCAGTTGGTACAGACCCGGATCGTGGTGCTAGGTGACGCGTGGGACCTGCTGAAGTTCCTCAATGACGACGAGTACGCCATCGATCCGAAGGCCGCCGCCAAGGAGCTGGGTCCCGATGCCGGCCCCGTTCTCGACGCCGCCCTGGCCGCGCTGGACGGTGTGGCGGACTGGACGACGGCAAGCATCGAGCACGCCCTCAAGGGCGCGCTCATCGAGGATCTCGGCCTCAAACCGCGCAAGGCGTTCGGGCCTATCCGGGTTGCCGTTACCGGGACGACGATCAGCCCCCCGTTGTTCGAATCGCTAGAGCTGCTCGGCCGCGATCGGAGCGTGGTGCGGCTGCGCTCCGGGCGCGATCGGTGCGGATCGGCGGATTAGTCTTTGGTAGTCTGCACACCGGCTTACAAAGGCCTGCAACAGCTGGCGGCGGCGGTCTCCAGACGCTCGTTATGGTCCACAAAACGTCTCTGACCAGCGGTTTTAGGCAGCCAATGGGGTATGGTGTAATTGGCAACACAGGTGATTCTGGTTCACCCGTTCTAGGTTCGAGTCCTGGTACCCCAGCAAACTTCGTCAGTTGCTAGGCCCACTGCAAGCGATTAGGTGGGCATATCCGGGTGAGCTATGCTGACAGCTCGGATCGGTTCTGGCCCCGTCGTCTAGCGGCCTAGGACGCCGCCCTCTCACGGCGGTAGCGTGGGTTCGAATCCCATCGGGGCTACAAATTTGCGGTGAGACACAAAATCGCGCAATTTCGTGCCGAAACGAGCGATATTGCGTCTCAGCCGGTTAACCGGTCCCCAGCACTGCCGGTGCGGTTGACCCGCCCACCGGCATGGCCGGCAATCCGAGCTTGCTGTGGTCCCACGAGCGAGCGCGACGGGCCACGATACGCACGCAGACCCGCTTGTTCATCATCTGCTCGATGATGGGCTTCACGTCGTCGCTGTAAGGGCCGGTGTAGCGCTCGAACACGCTGACGCCGACCCGGTGCGAGACGTCGGGATCGTCGATGATCTCCGCGACTCCTTCGAAGGACACGCCGCGCAGCGTGTCATAGGTGTCGCCGCCCTCGACCAGGAAGCTCACCCGCGGGTCCCGCTTGAGGTTGACCGCCTTCTGCGACTTGGCCTTGGTCTCCAGCCAGATTTCGCCGTCGACCACCGCGTACCACATCGCGGTCAGGTGCGGCTGGCCGTCGGGACCAACAGTGGCCAGCGTGCCGGTGCGGCTCTTGACGACGAAATCGTTGATTTCGTCCTCGGACATGACGATGCTCGCGCGCTGATTGGTTCCCATCGCCTCAGTCTGTCAGGAGCTCTCGGGTCGCCACGAGGCGGATCTAACGACGAACGCTGGCGCTGCACCGCGTCCCTATCACGACCTTGTTGGTGGCGTCCTGGAGGAAGCACTTCGTCAGCGGGTAGGAATACGGGCCGCTTCCTGAGCCAGTTGCCCGGGGGGTCACGTCGAGTTTGGGGCCGGGTTGGCACTCGGCCGTCGTCTCAAAGAGATTGGCGGCCGAGGAACCTTCGAGTCAATCGGCCGGCCCGGCCTAGTGTCCGGGGCATCCGAAAGCCCTGCCGGCTCAAGTGTTTTGCGAGTCGAGGTACGGGACGCTCAGCGATACCCGACCTTAAGCAGAACCCGAGTGTGGAATGCGCTATCGACGGCTGTGGGGACCGCGAAGTCAAGGCCATCGGCCACCCGGTTGATCATGTTGAACAGTGCGCAGACCTCGATCGCGTCACGGATCGCCTCCGGGCTAACGCCGGCGTCGAGCACCGCACGCACGTCACGCTGTCCCACCCCATCGGGCGTAAGGGTCAATTTCTCCAAGAGGCCCAGGGTGGCCCGCACCGGGTCATCGACGTCGGCGGTGCGCCAATCGGCAACGACCGCAGCGGCAATCGAGGGCTCGAGGACAGCCGAAGCGACCGCCTCGTGGGTGGTGGCGCAGAATTGGCAGCGGTTGCGCGCCGACACCAACGCCGCGAAGAGCTCCCTTTCGCCGATCGTCCACGATGACGGCCCCCGCATCACCGCCTGGGCGAGTTCGGAGAACGGCTTGCCGAAGAACCGCGGATGGTGGTAGCGCACCTTGACGATGTCGGGCACGTCGCGGCGGGTCGCCAGCCGCATGACGGCGAATACGACGCGGGTCACAAGTCGCCCGCGCGCAATGCTTTGCAGCCTCACCGCAGGGCCTCGTTGAGCGCAGCCAAACCCGCGCGCAAGCGCGCGTCACCCGCACCCAGCGCCGCGGCGACGGTCACCTCGAATATTTGGTCCTCGGAATAGCCTGCGTCGAGCACCCGCTCGATGTCGTGGTCCTGCACTCGGTAGGCGTGCCGGCGCAGCTTCGCCACATATGCGCTCAGCGGCTCGGCCAGACCATCTCCGCGGTAGGCGGCGCGGCGCAGGGCCGCATCCGCTTTGGCCGGAGCATCGAGAACCGCGTAGCCCAGGTCCTTGTGTAGCCGGGGATATCGACTTCCTATCGACACCGCGCACCGTTCCTAATTAGTGAGCAGGACTGAGTCCTGCTTGGTGCGGCCCGAACGGTCTTGGCCGCTGGCGGCGGGTGTTTTCCGGCGGACCCGCACCCATCGTGTGGGTGGGGGTGGGCCGGAACTGCCTGCCGTCGTGGTGTGGTGCTCGGGTGGTGGTCAGGCCTGGCCGGTGGTGTGCCCGCAGCGGTCCGCTGTCCGCTGCGGGGTCCTGCCGGCCGTCGCCTGATCGCTAAGCCGAGGCCACGTCGCCCGATCGCGGCCGCCGCCCCATGATGGACGGTGACCGTGGATTGATCGGAAGTCTGCTGCTGCAGGGGTTTACGCCAGTGCTGGGCACCCCAGCGGCTGGTGTAGGCGGGGTCCACGCCGATCACCGCGATGCCGCGCCGCGCCGCCATCGCAACCAGCCGATCCCGAAACCGGCGAGTGGGGATGCCGGCCACGGCGCGGCGCAGTCGTTTTCCCCGTTTGCCACGGCCCAGGGTCTCGCGCCCGCAAACGCGCGCGTCGGCGAAGTCCAGGTTCTCCACCACCACCGCCGAACAGTTGCGCCGCTGGGCGTGATCAAGCAGCGCGGTGACCGCCGCGCGCACCCGCCCATCACGCCGCGACGCCGCCAACCCAGCGGTGATCACCTCGACGCTCACGGGCTCACCGACCGGATTACCCGAACTGTCAAGCACACAAGCGGCCAGATGGCCGACGTTGAGATCCACACCCAGCACTGGCCCGCAGCGCCGTTCCTCCAACCCAGCCGCGGGTTGTGGTGTGGTCTTCCAGGACGCGTCCACATACCAGCGGCCGCGGGCCGGGTCGTAGCTGATGTCGTAGCGCACCGCACGGCGCGCTGCGACCCGATCGGCCCACTCACCGCCGCGATGACCGAACCGGATCGGGGCGGCGATCACCACATGCGAACCCAGCTGGGATACCAGCGCGGAGGGAGTCTTGATGCGCAATCTGCCCTCGCCATCGACCCGGATGGTCTCGTTCCCGCCGGCCTTGCCCGACTCGCCGTCGGCGGTCAAAAACCCTCGCGCCGCATCCCAGCGCAGCCGCCACTGCTGTTCGGTCATGCCGGCGGCATCCAGATGATGACGCATGCGCCACAAGCGTTTCCCGCCCACCGTGATCGATGGCCGACCCGCCGCCGCGGCATGCTCGGCAGCAGCCAGCCGCTCACGCAGCGCTGCCAGCCGCCGGGTCTTGCCAAAACGCTCAGCCGCACTGCCATAGCCCCGACGTCGCCGCGACTCGCCGCGGCGCCCGGCCCCGTCGCCGACCGGTGCCAGCTCGCCGGGGCGCAGCGCGCACCGCGACTCGAGCACCTCCACCGCACCGCGCAGATCGGCCACACGGGCCACAAGCCCACGCATCCCCAATTGGTACTGATCCTCCACTGCGCGGGTAATCGCCCCCGCCCAACGCGACGACGACACCGCCGTCACCGCGTGCTTACGCTCTGCCCGCCACCGCGCCTGCCCTTCCCGGTCCAAACGACCCAACCGCACCCGTTCGGTCAGCTCGCCGCGATACACCGACCCCAGAAACTCCCCGATCGCAGTCAGCACCTGCGCCTCCACATCGGTCGGACGGAGGCGAGTGCGGATACACACCCCCGCCGGTGGCGCAGCCACCACCGAATCAGCGATCCTCCGCAGCCGCGCACCATCAGCCATGGACCACATCCTGACAGCCACCACCGACAACAACACCACCACGCCGAGCGCCGCCACTCACTTCCGCGCGGTATCACACACTTCCGCTCACTATCCAGCCGACAGCTGACAACCCCTTCGATCGGGCTGAGTTGACAGCTTTGGGTGTCATCGCCGTCGATGATAGGCACGCTGTTAGGTCGGCAGCGCGCTCATCGGGCCCGCACCCGCATGGGGATGCCGGCGCAGGTTGGCGAAGCTTGAACGGGGCGGCGTCGACGATCTAGCGCTATCGCGCGAGAACCGCTGAAACTCGGGAGTGGGGCGTCCACCTAGAGGCGGCGGGTCAGTTCTTCGGCCGCGGACACCAGGTCGGTGGCCCAGCGCGCACCCGGACGCCGCCCCATCCGGTCGATGGGTCCGGACACCGATATGGCGGCGATCACCACACCGCGGCCGTCGCGCACCGGCGCCGACACGCTCGCTACCCCCGGCTCGCGCTCGGCCACGCTTTGCGCCCAACCGCGCCGGCGCACTTCGGTCAGCACCCGGTCGGTGAATTTCGCTGTCGGCAATATGGCCTCGCGGGTGGCGGCGTCGCTATGGGCCAGTAGCACTTTGGCCCCCGAACCCGCCGTCATCGGCAACCGCGAGCCGACCGGGACCGTATCGCGAAGACCCGCAGGAGGTTCCAGCGCGGCGACGCACACCCGCGACATACCCTCGCGGCGGTACAGCTGGACGCTTTCGCCGGTGGTCTCGCGCAGCCGGGGCAGCACCGCGGCGCCGGCGGCCACCAGCGGGTCGTTGACCTCAGCCGCGAGTTCGCTGACCGCGGGACCAAGCCGCCAACGGCCCGCGTCGTCGCGCGCCAGCAGGCGATGAACCTCAAGGGCGGCAGCCAGACGATACGTGGTGGCCCTGGGCAAGCCGGTTCGCTCACACAGTTCGGCTAACGCGCATGGGGATTCCGCGATGGCATGCAGCAAGCTCACGGCTTTGTCGAGGACGCCGATACCGCTATGCTGTCTCATAAGGAGATACTAGCGTCTCGCATTCTGAGATAACAGCTCAGGTTGATCGGCGGGCCGCGAATCACGGAATCGAGGCGCTTCGAGATGGAATCCGAGATGGACGAGACAGTCGAAAGGCCGCGCACGCTGGCCGAGAAAGTTTGGGAAGACCACGTTGTGGTGTCTGGTGAAGGCAGCGTGCCCGACTTGATCTATATCGACCTGCATTTGACGCACGAGGTCACCAGCCCGCAGGCCTTCGACGGACTCCGGTTGGCCGGCCGCAGGGTGCGGCGGCCGGACCTAACGGTGGCCACCGAGGATCACAACGTGCCCACCATCGACATCGACAAGCCGATCGCCGACCCGGTGTCGCGCGTCCAGGTCGAGACATTGCGGCGAAACTGCGCCGAATTCGGTGTCCCGCTATATCCGATGGGCGATGTCGAACAGGGCATCGTGCATGTCGTCGGACCTCAGCTGGGCCTCACCCAACCGGGAATGACGATCGTGTGTGGCGACAGCCACACCTCCACCCATGGCGCCTTCGGCGCGCTGGCGATGGGCATCGGCACTTCGGAGGTCGAGCATGTGCTCGCCACTCAGACGCTGCCGCTGCGGCGGTTCAAGACAATGGCGGTCAATGTCGATGGGCGGTTGCCCGCCGGCGTGACCGCCAAGGACATCATCCTCGCGTTGATCGCGAAGATCGGCACCGGCGGCGGACAGGGGTACGTCATCGAATACCGGGGCAGCGTCATCGAATCGCTATCCATGGAAGGCCGGATGACGATCTGCAACATGAGCATCGAAGCCGGCGCCCGAGCCGGAATGGTGGCTCCCGACGACACCACATACGAGTTCATTCGCGGCCGAACGCATGCGCCGACCGGCGCGCAGTGGGATGCCGCGGTCGCGTACTGGCGGCAGCTGCGCAGCGATCCCGGTGCCGTCTTTGACACCGAGGTCTATCTCGACGCGGCCTCGTTGAGCCCGTTCGTCACGTGGGGGACGAACCCCGGCCAAGGGGTGCCGTTGGCCGCGGCCGTTCCGGACCCCGAACTGATGACCGACGACAGCCAGCGGCAGGCCGCCGAGAAAGCATTGGCGTACATGGACCTTCGGCCCGGCACGCCGATGCGCGATATCACGGTCGACGTCGTGTTCGTCGGTTCGTGCACCAACGGCCGCATTGAAGATCTGCGCATGGTGGCCGACGTGTTGCGTGGTCGCAGGGTGGCCAACGGGGTGCGGATGCTGGTGGTGCCGGGCTCGATGCGGGTGCGCGCGCAGGCCGAAGCCGAAGGACTTGGCGAGATCTTCACCGCCGCAGGGGCCGAATGGCGTCAGGCGGGCTGCTCGATGTGCCTTGGCATGAACCCCGATCAGCTCGCCGCCGGGGAGCGGTGTGCTTCGACGTCCAACCGCAACTTCGAAGGGCGTCAGGGCAGGGGCAGCCGTACACATTTGGTGTCCCCGGCCGTCGCCGCCGCCACCGCGGTTCGCGGCACGCTGTCCGCCCCGGCCGACTTGAATTGATTTGACACCACTTAGAGGAATTAGGCCCCGTTAGAGGAATCAGGGCCAGTGAGGATTAGAAGATGAGCATGGAAGCCTTCCGCACCCACACCGGTATCGGTGTGCCACTGCGGCGGTCCAATGTCGATACCGACCAAATCATACCGGCGGTCTTTTTAAAGGTCGTCACCCGAACCGGTTTCGAGGACGGATTGTTCGCGAACTGGCGGGCGGATCCGTCATTCGTGCTAAACCTCAGCCCCTTTGACCGTGGCTCAGTCTTGGTCGCTGGCCCCGATTTCGGGACCGGATCGTCGCGCGAGCATGCGGTGTGGGCGCTCATGGACTACGGATTCCGGGTGGTCATCTCATCTCGATTCGGTGACATTTTCCGGGGCAATGCGGGCAAGGCGGGGTTGCTGGCGGCCGAAGTTGACCAAGACGGCGTGGAACTTCTTTGGAAGCTCATCGAGCAGAGTCCGGGCTTGGAAATCACTGCCAATCTTCAAGATCGAAATATCACCGCGGGAACGGCGGTGCTGCCGTTCAAGATTGACGACTACACCGCCTGGCGACTGCTCGAAGGTCTTGACGATATAGCCCTTACGCTGCGGAAACTCGACGAAATCGAGACTTTCGAGGCGGCTATCCCGGAGTGGAAACCGCGCACTCTGCCCACCTCCTGAAGGGTCGACCGAGACGGAATTTCTTCTCGGTCACCTAACTAAACCGAACCGGTTTTGGGGCCGCGCCACCGGTCAAGGGAGGCAACCGGATTGCGAAAATGTCGGCCGATTGATCGTGAAATTGCGCGTGGCTCTTGGAAATCAGTAGGGTAAGGGTTTACCGTGTCCAATAGTCGGTTCCAAATCGAGGACCACTGGCTTGGAGGAATTGGATGAACAAAGCAGAGCTCATTGACGTTCTCACACAGAAATTGGGCTCGGACCGTCGGCAGGCGACCGCCGCAGTCGAGAATGTCGTCGACACGATTGTGCGCGCGGTACACAAGGGCGACAGCGTGACCATTACCGGTTTCGGTGTGTTCGAACAGCGGCGCCGTGCCGCGCGCGTGGCCCGCAATCCTCGTACCGGCGAGACGGTGAAGGTGAAGCCGACGTCCGTCCCGGCGTTCCGTCCGGGTGCCCAATTCAAAGCGGTTGTGTCTGGCGCACAGAAGCTTCCGTCGGAAGGGCCCGCTGTCAAGCGTGGTGTAGTGGCGAGCGCAGCCAAGAGAACGGCGGTGAAGAGAGCGGTGGCCAAGAAAGCCGTGAAGCAGGCCGCGGTGAAGACGGCTGTCAAAAAGGCTGTGGCCCAGAAGGCCGTGAAGCAGGCCGCGGTGAAGACGGCTGCCAAAAAGGCTGTGGCCCAGAAGGCCGTTAAGAAGGCCGCGGTGAAGACGGCTGCCAAGAAGGCTGTGGCCCAGAAGGCCGTTAAGAAGGCAGTCGCCAAGAAGGCCGTCGTCAAGAAGGCGGCAACCAAGGCTCCGGCGAAGAAGGCAGCGGCAAAGAGGCCGGCCAGCAAGGCACCTGCCAAGAAGGCACCTGCCAAGCGGGGCCGCAAGTAAACCGGTAGGCAGTATCACACGCAGATGCCCTTCGGGGGCGGCAGTGCCCCCGAAGGGCATTCGCGCGTCAGGCCCGCACGTTGGCGGCCAGCGCGCCGCCGATGTGGTCGGCCGCCGTCAGCCGGCCGCCCGATAGCGACAGCACCCACGTGCTGCCCTTGTGGTTGCGGGATTTGTCGGGGCTTACTCCGTCGCGCTCGCACCACCACGCGATCAGGTCCGGAATCACCTTGCCCTGTGAGCAGATCACCGGTGTGCCTTTCTGCGCGGCGATCCGCAGCACCCGGCGTCGGGCGCGTTTGGGGTTCTTCGCGTAGGCCTCTTCGGTCAGGGTCGTCTCGTTTTGAATGGGCACACCCAGTTCCGCGGCGAGCGGTTCTACCGTCTGGTGGCAGCGCACCCGGTCGGCCGCATAGACATCGGTGGCACCGAAGGCCAGCAGTTGGCCAACCAGCGCCTCCGCCTGCGCACGGCCCCGCTTGTCCAAGGGCCGGTTGGAGTCGTCCCCCGAGAAGCGTGACTTACTGCCGGCGGTGCCGTGCCGGACCACCAGTACCGTCTTTGTGCCCAGTGGCTGTTTAGCGAACCGGCGCAGCACTTTTCGATCCGCAGCGTAGTCGAGCTTCGTCATCGCATCGGCGATCGGCAGCCAGACCAGCTCGTCGACCTCGCGCCCAGGGGTGAATTCCCCGCCGGTGCTGCGCGCCGCCCAGTAGTACACCTTCTTGACGCTCGGGTCGATCGGGTAACTCACCGTGACCAGCCGCCCGCCAAGGATCGCATGGTGACCCGTCTCCTCCAACACCTCTCGCACGGCCGCCACAGGTGCTGTCTCGCCGGGGTCCACTTTGCCCTTGGGCAGCGACCAGTCGTCGTAACGGGGGCGGTGGATCACGGCGATCTCGACGGCCGACTTGGCCGCGACGGCCGACTTGGCCCCGTCGGGCGAACCGGTACCACCGGGCCGCCACAATATCGCGCCGGCGGCATACACGATCCGGCTCCGCGGGCGCCGACCGGCCGAACACGTCTGGATCGACACCTTAACTCCTGCAGGTCAATTCGGCGGGCCGTGCACAGTCGGCGATGTGGCCCGGAAATACCCGGAATCACCATGCGGCGTTAGGCGCTGCGGTGCCGCTCCATCAACGATACTTGGTGGTCGCGCACGCTGTGACCCTCCTGTGGCGACGCGGTCCATTGCGCGTCGGGCCCCAGCTCCCAGCACCTCGTGGACGGGTCCAGTGCGGACTCGAACAGCTCGTCCAGCTGGGCGGTCAGTCGCGGGTCCTTGACCTGTGCCAGCACCTCGACACGCCGGTCGAGGTTGCGGTGCATCATGTCGGCGCTGCCGATCCAGAACTCGTTGATGGCGTTGAAATGGATGATCCGCGAGTGCTCCAGGAAGCGGCCCAGAATCGAGCGGACCGAAATGTTCTCGGAGAAGCCTTCCGCGCCCGGGCGCAGCGCGCAGATTCCGCGCACCACCACCTCGACCCGCACACCCGCCTGCGACGCGCGATACAACGCATCGATGACCTGCTCGTCGACCAGAGCGTTCATCTTGAGCCGGATTCGCCCGTTTCCATCCTCACGGTACTGGGCAACCTCGCGCTCGACGCGTTCGATGATGCCCTTGCGAATGCCCTGCGGGGCCACCAATAGGTTGCGGTAGGACAACTTACGTGAGTAGCCGGTGAGCGAATTGAACAAGTCGGTCAGGTCGGC
Organism: uncultured Actinomycetota bacterium; assembly: GCA_963814505.1. Classification (GTDB taxonomy): domain Bacteria; phylum Actinomycetota; class Actinomycetes; order Mycobacteriales; family Mycobacteriaceae; genus Mycobacterium. The sequence goes on along the minus strand of CAWFDM010000020.1, from coordinate 44,891 downwards.
CCCGAGGTCGGGCGCGGCGGTCATCAGACCAACGTCCTCGTACAGTCGCGCCGTCTTGCCGTTGTAATTGCCGGTCCCGATGTGGCAGTACCGCCGGATCACCGGCCCTTCGCGACGCACCACCAGGCACGTCTTGCAGTGTGTCTTCAGCCCCACGAACCCGTACACCACGTGCACGCCCGCCTGCTCTAGGGTGCGCGCCCACTGGATGTTGGCCTGCTCGTCGAAGCGTGCCTTGATCTCGACCATCGCCACCACTTGCTTTCCGGCGGCAGCGGCCTCGATCAGCGCCCGAACTACCGGCGAATCACCGGACGTGCGGTACAGCGTCTGTTTGATCGCCAGCACGTTGGGGTCGGCGGCGGCCTGCTCGATAAACCGCTGCACGCTGGTGGAGAACGACTCGTACGGATGATGTACCAGCACATCGCCTTCGCGCAGGGTCGCGAAGATACTCTTTGGCTTTTCTCCCTCGGCGAACGCGGGATGAGTGGCCGGGACGAATGCCCGGTCCTTGAGTGCCGGGCGATCCAATCCGTAGATCTGCCACAGCGACACCAGGTCAAGCAGCCCGGGCACTTCGATGACGTCACCGGGATCCACGTCGAGCTCGCGCAGGAGCAACTCCAACATGCTCTCGGTCATGTCGTCGGCGACCTCGATCCGCACCGGCGACCCGAACCGCCGGCGCGCCAATTCCCGTTCCAGCGCCTGCAGTAGGTCTTCGTCGCGGTCCTCTTCGACCTCGAAGTCGGCGTTGCGGGTGATGCGGAAGGCGTGATGCTCAACGATTTCCATACCCGGGAAAAGCATCGGAAGAAAGGCCGCGATCAGCTCCTCCAAAGGCAAGTAGCGGACCACGGCCTGCCCTTCGATCCCGTCCGCGCCGCCAAGGCTTTCCAGTTCGACGAAGCGATCGACGTTGTCGGGCACCTTGACCCGGGCAAAATGCTGGCTGCCGTCCTCGGGTTGCTTCACCGTGACCGCCAGGTTCAGGCTCAACCCACTGACGAAGGGGAACGGGTGAGCGGGATCGACGGCCAGCGGCGTCAGGACTGGGAACACCTGGTCATTGAAATAAGTCGATAGCTGGTCGCGCTCAGCCTGATCCAGATCGGCCCACGTAACGATGTAAATGCCTTCCTCGGCCAGCGCCGGCCGCACCGAATCGAGGAATACGCGCGCATGCCGGCTGGCGATCCGTTGTGTCTGCTCGCCGATGCGGGCCAGTTGCTCGCGCGGTGTCAGACCGTCGGCGGAGACGACCGACAGGCCCATCTCGTCGCGGCGCTTGAGGCCGGCGACCCGAACCATGTAGAACTCGTCGAGGTTGGAAGCGAAGATCGCCAAGAACTTGGCACGCTCCAACAACGGCAGTGAGTTATCGGCGGCGAGCGCGAGCACCCGCGCGTTGAAATCCAGCCAGCTCAGTTCCCGGTTCAGGTAACGGTCCTCCGGCAGTGCATCGTTGAGCGCGGCGGCCGTCGCGGCGGGTGGTGCTATCACGGCCGATTCGTCGTGCTGCCATGTCGTTTCCTCGGGGCGTGTCTGAGCTTCGATTTCGGTCACCATGTGATCATCGCTCATCACCCCGTAGTGCGGCCAGCGCCCAGTGGAGATCCACCCGCGGTTGGCGTGCCGTTCACCCACCGGACAGGTGCCCCGTTAAACCGGTCTAATGGTGCGCGACTGCCCTCGCGGTCGCGGCCCCAACCCCGAGGCGGCGGGCCGCCGCCATGTCGGCGGGTGTGTCGACATCGCATCGCAGACCGGGCCAGGCGCCCGTCAGCTCGATCGCGCCCGAACGGCGATGTCGCGTGGCCGAATCCGGCCCGAACTGCGGGTCGAGCGAGGTTCCGAAAGCAAGGAGTGCCGAGGTTCCGGTCCCCAGGCGGTCAGCGACGAAGCTGCGCTTGTGGTGTCGTGCGGCGGCGATTGCCTCGGACAGCTCTTGTGTCTGCAGCGCGGGCAAATCACCTTGCAGCACAACGACATTAGATAATAAATCGGTATTGGAGAATGAATCGACCAACGCGCTTTCGGCGGTGGCGATGGCGTTGTTCAGCGGATCGGGATGGCCCTCGGGCGTCGGGTCGGCCAGCACGTCGGCGCCGAGCTCGGCCGCCGCAGCCGCGGCGGCTTCATCGGGCGTGACAACGGTGATCGAGCGCACCGATCCCGCGCGTGATGCCGCGGTCAGGGTATCCACCAACATGGCCAGCACCACGCTCTCCCGGGTCCGTGCCGAAAAGACCGGGGCCAGTCTGGTCTTGGCGGCGGCCAGCCGTTTGACGGCGATGATCAAGCCGACGTCACCCGCACCCTCGGCTCGTGTGCCGTCCATGGGGCCATCCTGCCAGCGGCGATCTCCGGGTCGGTGCCCGCCTCGGAGCATGCGGGCTAATCTGAAGCGCCGGCAAGGCGATCAACGAACGCTCGACGACAGACGGGGGTGCTAGATGGCCAGCACGCAAGGTGCCGTTGCGGTGATGGGCGCCGGTGCATGGGGCACCGCGCTGGCCAAGGTGCTCGCTGAGGCGGGGGGGCCAGAAGCAGGGGTGACGCTGTGGGCGCGCCGACTCGCCGTGGCCGAGCAGATCAATGCCACCCGATACAACCCTGGATATCTGCCGGGAACGCTGCTGCCGCCCGGCATCCGCGCCACCGCCGATGCCCAGGAGGCACTGAGCGGGGCGAGCACGGTGTTGCTCGGGGTGCCGGCGCAGATGCTGCGGACAAATCTCGAGCAATGGAAAGGCCTATTGAAAGGCTTGTTGGGCGAGGGCGCGACTCTGGTCAGCCTGGCCAAGGGCATCGAGCTGGGCACCCTGATGCGGATGAGTCAGGTCATTGTTTCGGTGACCGGTGCGGATCCCGCACAGATCGCGGTGATTTCGGGGCCTAACCTGGCCAGTGAGATCGCCAGATGCCAGCCCGCGGCCACCGTCATCGCGTGCAGCGATTCCGGCCGCGCGGTCGCCTTGCAACGCATGCTGAACAGCGGGTACTTCCGCCCCTACACCAACAGCGATGTGGTCGGCACCGAGATCGGCGGCGCCTGCAAGAACGTCATCGCGCTCGCCTGCGGGATGGCGGCGGGCGTCGGCCTCGGGGAGAATACCGCGGCCGCGATCATCACCCGGGGCCTGGCGGAGATCATCCGGCTGGGCATCGCACTCGGCGCCAAGGGCGCGACGCTGGCCGGTCTGGCCGGGGTGGGTGACCTGGTGGCCACCTGTACCTCGCCGCATTCGCGTAACCGCTCGATGGGGGAACGCCTCGGGCGGGGGGCAACCATGGAGTCGGCGTTACAAAAGGACGGCCACGTCGTCGAGGGGGTGACGTCGTGTGAGTCGGTGCTCGCCCTGGCGTCCAGTTACGACGTCGAGATGCCACTCACCGACGCGGTCCACCGGGTCTGCCACAAGGGACTTTCGGTGGACCAGGCGATGGCGCTGCTACTGGGCCGCAGCACGAAGCCCGAATGACCCCGGCCCGGGCCCCGTCGAGGCTGAAACCGCAGCTAGGGGCCGGTGACCCGACGCATGCGCGGCTAAACCGGTAACCTCTCTAGGTTGTGACTGCCAGCGATCGGCCGACTGCGCGCCCCGGATCACGCGGTGACCGCGTGCGAGTCGCCGTTGTTTTCGGTGGGCGCAGCAACGAGCACGCCATCTCGTGCGTGTCCGCGGGCAGCATCCTGCGCAATCTCGACCCGCAGCGGTTCGACGTGGTTGCCGTCGGCATCACGCCGGAAGGTTCGTGGGTGCTCACCGACGGCAACCCGGATGCGCTGGCGATCACCAACCGCCAACTTCCCGAGGTGAGCTCCGAATCGGGCACCGAGCTGGCGCTGCCGGCCGATCCGCGCCGCGGCGGCCAGTTGGTGTCGCTCTCCTCTTCTGCGGGGCGCGGTGCCGGCTCCGATGCCGGACCCAATGCCGGAGAAGTCCTGTCGTCGGTCGACGTGGTGTTCCCGGTGCTGCACGGCCCATACGGCGAAGACGGCACCATCCAGGGGCTGCTCGAGCTCGCCGGGGTGCCCTACGTCGGTGCCGGCGTGCTGGCCAGTTCCGCCGGCATGGACAAGGAATTCACCAAGAAGCTGCTCGCCGCCGAGGGTCTGCCGATCGGCGCGCATGCGGTGCTGCGTCCGTCGCAGCCGACGCTGCATCCCGAACAGCGCGAGCGGCTGGGTTTGCCGGTGTTCGTCAAACCCGCGCGCGGCGGTTCGTCGATTGGCGTCAACCGGGTGCCGAGCTGGGACGAATTGCCCGCCGCGCTTGCCAATGCCCGCCGGCATGACCCGAAGGTGATCGTCGAGGCGGCGATCAGCGGTCGCGAGCTGGAATGCGGTGTGCTCGAAATGCCCGACGGCACAGTGGAAGCCAGCACCGTAGGGGAGATCCGGGTGGCTGGGGTGCGGGGTCGTGAGGACCCCTTCTATGACTTCGCGACCAAATACCTCGACGACACAGCCGAATTGGACGTGCCCGCCAAGATCGACGACGACGTCGCCGACGCGGTGCGGCAGCTGGCGATCCGGGCGTTCACCGCGATCGACTGCCAAGGCCTGGCCCGGGTCGACTTCTTCCTCACCGACGACGGGCCGGTGATCAACGAGATCAACACGATGCCCGGTTTCACCACGATCTCGATGTATCCCCGGATGTGGGCGGCCAGTGGCGTCGACTACCCGACGCTGTTGGCGACCATGGTGGAGACGGCGCTGGCGCGGGGTGTGGGTCTGCGCTAACGTGCGGGCGCCGGGGTGATGGGCACCGCGGCGACGGTGCGGTCGATCACGTCGGAGAGCTCCTGGATGGGAGTCGGCCCCGATCCGGCCGGCAGCGTCAGCGCCACGTATACGGGTCGGTCCACGGCGTACCAGGTGGATCGGCCCGCGCCGATGGATTGTGATTGATCCCTCACCTCGAACCACTGCACCCGGTCGACGATCTGAATCGGGGACCCCACCACGAAGTCGGCCGGGCGATCGAGTCCACAGCGCAACACCACCGGCTCGCTGTCCGGCCCGGCCCGCCAGGCGGTGGCGCCTTCCGGCGCCGGCTGCGCCAGCGCTGCGCGTTGATAGTCCCCGAGCCGCTGCGGCAGCGCCTGCGCCAATGCCTGGCATGCGGGACTGCCGGACTGTGGGGCCGGGACGGCGGCGACGGCAACCGGTTGGCCCGGTGCCTGGTGGGTTGCCGCGATGACCAGGATTGTGCCGATTGTCGCGACGGCCAGCGCCACCGCGGCGAATATCAGCGCGCGCGGCGGGCCGCCGGCATCGGGATCGGAGTCGCCAGGAGAGTTGGCCGTCACCTGGTGGCCACCTCCGACTCTTTTAGACTGGCTTCAAACTGGCTTGAAACTAGCGGGGCCCACACGCAGGGACTTAACTTACCGCCGGCCGGAGGAGGTGGCGTGCGCGATGACGCAGCGGGGGAGTCCGCGACCCTGCGGCAACTCGGTGAGTTCGCCGTAATCGATCGGTTGGTGCGGGGCCGCCTGCAGCCCGACGTGGTCGCGCTCGGGCCCGGTGACGACGCGGCGGTGGTGGTTGCCGGCGACGGGCGCACCGTGGTGTCCACCGACATGCTGGTCCAGGATCGGCACTTCCGGCTGGACTGGTCGACACCCCACGACGTCGGCCGCAAGGCGATCGCCCAAAACGCCGCCGACATCGAGGCGATGGGTGCGCGCGCTACCGCGTTCGTAGTGGGCTTCGGGGCGCCCGGTGACACGCCGGCCGCGCAGGTGGCGGCGCTGGCCGACGGCCTGTGGGACGAGGCGGGGCGCATCGGCGCCGGCATCGTCGGCGGCGATCTGGTCAGTTGCCCACAGTGGGTGCTGTCGGTGACGGTGCTGGGCGACCTGGACGGTCGAGCGCCGGTGTTGCGTTCGGGGGCGAAAGCGGGCTCGACGATTGCCGTCGCCGGCGAACTGGGCCGCTCGGCCGCCGGGTACGCCCTGTGGCACAACGGTATTGAGGGCTTCGACGAACTTAGGCGCTGTCATGTGGTGCCGCGGCCGCCCTATGGCGCGGGGGCGGTGGCCGCGGCCGCCGGGGCTCAGGCCATGATCGATGTCTCCGACGGTCTGATCGCCGACCTGCGCCATGTCGCCGAGGCATCCGGGGTGGCGATCGACCTGTCCACCGCGGCATTGGCCGCCGACCATGCCGCGCTGACCGCGGCCGCGGCCGCCGTCGGTGCCGACCCGTGGCCCTGGGTGCTGGGCGGCGGTGAAGACCACGCCCTGGTGGCCTGTTTCGCCGGTCCGGTCCCGGCCGGGTGGCGCGCCGTCGGGCGGGTGTCCGACGGGCCGGCCCGCGTGCTCGTCGACGGCGCGGAGTGGCGTGGGTACGCGGGCTGGCAGTCGTTCGACGGATAGGGTGGCTTTTAATATCAGCGTGACTGTCTACGCGATCGCCCAACTGAGGTTCACCGACCGGGCAGCCTACGACCGGTATCAGGCGAGGTTCATGGAGGTTTTCCGTCGTCACCCGGGAAAGCTGCTGGCCTCCGATGAGTCGCCTCAGGTCGTGGAGGGGCGGTCGGATCGCGAGAAGGTGGTGCTGATGTCCTTTCCCGACGAGGCGGCGTTTCGGGAGTTGGTGCAATCACCGGAATACCAGGACATCTCAAAGGACCGCCGCGCGGGCGCCGACACGGTCGTGCTGCTGGTGCAAGGGCTGCAGTGACCGCGCGCCCGTTGAGTGAACTCGTCGAGCTGGGGTGGGCGGGCGCGCTGGAGCCGGTGGCCGAGCAGGTAGCCGAGATGGGACAGTTCCTGCGCACCGAGATCGCGGCCGGGCGCAGGTACCTACCCGCGGGGCCGAATGTTTTGCGCGCCTTCACCTTCCCGTTTGACGAGGTCAGGGTCCTGATCGTCGGGCAAGATCCCTACCCGACGCCCGGACATGCTGTGGGCCTCAGCTTCTCGGTGTCTCCCGATGTGCGGCCGCTGCCCCGCAGCCTGGAGAACATTTTCGGCGAGTACACCGCCGACCTGGGCCATCCGCAGCCCTCGTGCGGCGACCTGACGCCGTGGGCGCAGCGCGGCGTGCTGCTGTTGAACAGGGTGCTCACGGTGCGGCCGAGCAATCCGGCGTCGCACCGCGGCAAGGGCTGGGAAGCGGTCACGGAGTGCGCAATCCGTGCACTGGCCGCACGCGCACAGCCGATGGTGGCGATCCTGTGGGGCCGCGACGCGTCCACCCTCAAGCCAATGCTGGCCGCCGGCAACTGCGTTGCGATCGAGTCGCCGCACCCCTCGCCGTTGTCGGCGTCGCGCGGGTTCTTCGGCTCGCGTCCGTTCAGCCGGGCCAACGAGCTACTCGCCGGAATGGGCGCCGACCCGATCGATTGGCGACTGCCATGACCGACATGAGGGCCCTGCGCGCGCGTCGCCGGGGCGGCCCGGAGGTGCTGGCCGTCGAGCCCGCGCCGGTGCCGGTTCCCGCGGGAGGCGAGGTGCTGGTGGCGGTACACGCCGCCGCAATCACATTCGACGAGCTGACCTGGGAGGAGACGTGGACCCGCGACGGCGTCAGCCGTACTCCGGTGATCCCCTCGCACGAAGTATCCGGCGTGGTAGCTGAAATTTCCTCGGGTGTGACCGATTTCAAGCCCGGCGACGAAGTGTACGGATTGATCGGGTTCGACCGCGACGGCGCGGCCGCCGATTACGTCGCGGCGCCGGCGGCCGACCTGGCGGCCAAGCCGGTGACGGTGTCGCATGCCGTCGCCGCTGCGCTGCCGCTCGCCGGGCTGACCGCCCTGCAGGCGCTGGTCGACTACGCCGCGGTGCGGCCCGGAGAAGCCGTGCTGGTGCACGGCGGGGCCGGCGGAGTCGGTGCCCTGACGGTGCAACTTGCCACCATCCTCGGCGCGCGAGTCACCGCGACCATCCGCAGCGATGCCGGCGAGCTCGTCCGCGGCCTGGGCGCCGAGCGGGTAATCGACACGCGCGCCGAAGCTTTCGACGAAAACGACCCCGCCTACGACGTCGTGATCGACACCGTCGGCGGTGAGACGCTGGACCGGTCTTTCGGTGTGCTGCGCCGGGGCGGACGGCTGATCACGCTTTCGGCTCCCCCGCCGGCGGGCAGAGCCGACGAATACGGTGTCACCGCAACATTTTTCATCGTCACTCCCAATCGGGACCAGCTCAACGAACTCGCCGCGCTTGTCGAGAGCGGCCGGCTGCACGTGGAAATCGCGGAGACGTTTCCGCTCGACAGGGGCCGGGAGGCATTCGAAAGCGGCCGGCGCGCGGGCCGTCGCGCGGGCAAGACCGTCATCGTGGTCAAGGATTAAGCCGGCGGCGACTGCCACCAGCTCGCACACCGCGCCGTATCAGGGTCGATCCCTAGCCGCCTGCCGAGGGCCCGGTGACTTTTAGGCGATAGTGCGCGCGTTGACGGCGGGTAGTCCGTCGAACCGCGCGCTGACGTCAGTTGTTAGGACGCTACGGCCGGTAGCGCGAGCGTTGGCCGCGACGATGAGGTCATGAGCGCCATGGCGTCGATCCTGCCTTGCGGTATGGGCCAGCAGGGCCGCATGGTGTTCGGCCACCACTCGGTCGTATGCGCAGATCGGTATGACGGCGAGCACCTCCGCGAGAAACGCCCGTTGTGCCGCCTGGCGGCCCGCATCGGGATCGAGGTGCACCCCGGCGAGGTATTCGGCGATCACGATTGCCGGGATGGCGACATCGGCGTCGTCTGGGACGGTCGCTTGCCCGCGGACCGCGGCAACGAGCACGCCGGTGTCAAGGATCAGCCTTTCCACGGATCCCTGTCATCCTCGATCGAAGCAGCGGCGCGCGCGGTGTCGATCGACTTACGGAAATCGTCGTCGAGAGCAGCGACTCCGCGCCAGCGCGCCAGGACGGCATTGAGCGCCCCGCCGGTCGCCGCGGCCGCTGGCGCAATCTCTGCGATGCGGCGACCTGCCCGGGTGACCACGATCGTTTCACCTTGCTCGACGGAAGCGAGGACCGTCGAGAAATTCCGTGATGCTTCTGACGCAGTGATCTCGCGCATGCGATGACATATGCGGCCGACCTCGGGGCGTGCTCTGGGTGCCGGCGTATGGAATGCCGGTCAGCGCTGCTGCGCGACGATCGGTACTTCACGGAATGGACAGCGCTCCTCGCTGCCCGGGCGCTGTTCGAGGTGCGGGCCGGCCCTCATCGCCGCGCCGCACGCCCCGGCATACGATTCGCCCGGTTCCGCATCACCGAGTGTGACCTGCACGACGCTCAATCGGCGTGTCGTGTTCGCAGAATTCGCACTCGGCGCAAAGGGCCCAGGGCTAGGACGGGGCTAGGACGGCGCTGATTTTTCGCGAGTGTAACGCCAGTGCGAAAAAACTCGAGATCTCGCAGTGGCGTTACGCTGCGCGGAAAAAGATCAGCGGAGTCCTAGGTGAGAGCGAGCCGGTGGCTAGCCGCGGACGACCTTGCCGGCCTTGATGCAGGACGCGCAGACGTTGAGTCGCTTCTTGTTGCCGCCCGGACGCGTCACGACGTGCACGGTCTGGACGTTGGGGTTCCACCGGCGGCTGGTGCGGCGGTGGGAGTGCGACACCGACTTGCCAAAGCCGGGGCCTTTCCCGCAGATATCGCACACAGCGGCCATTTCTCCAAGCTCCTCAAATGTTCGGGGGTCCGGCGATCTGGCCGGGACAGCCCAGGATAGCCCGGGCCCGCCCAGGATACCGACTGTCGTGGTCAAGCTGCAAAACGCGCGTTTGCCTCATCTGAGGATGCCCGCGGGCGACGGTCCGGGGTGGAGTCGTCACTGGCGGTGCGCCGGCCGCCGCTTGACTGTTGACGGCCACCCCGCGAGCCCGGTCAGGGAACGCTATCCCACTCCGCCCCAGGTCCACCGAAAGCGCAATTTAAGCCGATCACCGCAGCCCCAGGGTTCGCCGCGCCGGAAACGTTCATGCAGGAACCGAGGCCATTCGCGACGTGGCCGTCGGGCTGGGTACTCCAATTCTGCAGCCCACCCATTTGACAGGGCACGACGGTCACCAGCCACTGATTCACTTCGCCGATTGTCAAGCAAGCCCCCGGAAAAGCGACGCTTTGGATCCGACCGGGAATGTTGAGATTCCAAAGCTGGGATTTCGACCCATCGCAGGGGTTGACCACCGTCGCGGTGTTGAAGTTCCCATCCGGGGTGTCCAGACACCAATTGCCTAATCGGCTCTTCAACTGGAACTGGTCGTCGGCACCCGCCACGCCGGCGCTCAGCAGCGCGACACCGCACACTGCGCCGACTCCGACAAGGGCCCGGCTCACACCGCCCAATCGCCATCCCTGCATTTCAGCTGCATCTTTTCATCCTGCTCCACAGCATGGAGCAGAACCGGCGCGATTCGCGCCGAGACCAGCACCCAAGCCCGCAACTCGACCGCCGGCAGTAGGAAACCATCAACACCTGCCGGCCGCGCACCACCGGTGTTGTCGCCCCGCTGGCTAGGCTGAATACACGGTTTCGACCAGGCCGGCGTGTGGTTCCCAACGGGAAGCCATTGCAGCTGCGGCGCCGGGCTGCGCTGGCGCGCACCGGGGGCTGGCGCGGAGGAGGTGGGTCACACTGGGCACGTCGGATCGGCTGCTGGACACCTCGGCCCTCCTCGACTGGGCGCACGCCGTCGTCAGCGACTTGATCACCCACATCGACGAGATCAACCGGCTCAATGTGTTCCCGGTCGCCGATTCCGACACGGGCGCGAACATGCTGTTCACCATGCGTTCCGCACTGGCTGAGGCCAATGCGGGAGCCAATTCGGGAGCCAATGAGGAGGTTCGACGCGGCGACGTCGCCCGGGTCGCGGCCGCCCTGTCGGCGGGCGCGCTGGGCGGCGCCCGCGGGAACTCGGGGGTGATCCTGTCCCAGATCCTGCGCGGTATCGCCGACGTCACCGCGATTGCGGCCGCCGAGTCCGGTGGCGAACTTTCCGATATCGACGCCGCGCTGCTCGGGGCCGCGTTGCGGCGCGGCGTCGAGCTGGTCATCACCTCGATGGGCGGCGAGGAGATCCCGGGGACCATTGTCTCGGTGTTACGGGCCGCCGCCGACGCCGTCCAGGCGTGTGCCGAAGGCGGGGAAGGGCTGGCCCGAGCCACCATCGCCGCCGGCGATGCGGCGGTTGTCGCGCTGGAGAAGACCACCGAGCAGCTCGACGTCCTCGCCGACGCCGGTGCGGTCGATGCCGGCGGACGGGGCCTGCTGGTCCTGTTGGACGCACTGCGCTCGACGGTGGGCGGACAGGCGCCCGCCCGCACGGTCTATGAGCTGTCGCCGCGCACGCCGTCGCCCGACCTGGCAGAAGGGGACGGCGGACGCCGGCCGCCGCAATTCGAGGTGATGTACCTACTGGACCGTTGTGACGCCGCCGCCGCGGACGCGCTGCGGGATCGGCTCGGGGAGTTGGGTGAATCGGTGGCCATCGCGGCCGCGCCTCCGGCGACCCAGGGCAGCTACTCGGTGCACGTGCACACCGACGACGCCGGCGCCGCCGTTGAAGCCGGACTGGTGGCCGGGCAGCTCAGCCGCATCGTGATCTCGGCCCTGAGCTCCGGCGCCGCCGGGCTGCCCGCCGGCGGCTGGACGCGAGAACGGGCGGTGCTCGCGGTTGTCGACGGCGACGGAGCCGCCGAGTTGTTCGCCGGCGAGGGCGCCTGCGTGCTGCAACCCGGTCCGGACGCCGTCAGCGCTCACCAGTTGGTGCGGGCCGTGGTGGACAGCGGCGCCGCGCAGGTGATGGTGCTGCCCAACGGGTACGTGGCCGCCGAGGAGCTGGTGGCCGGCTGCACCGCGGCCATCGGCTGGGGCATCGACGTGGTGCCGATACCGACCGGCTCCATGGTGCAGGGGCTGGCCGCGCTGGCCGTGCACGAGCCGGACCGGCAGGCGGTCGACGACGGCTACAGCATGGCCCGCGCCGCCGGCGCCGCCCGGCACGGATCGGTGCGAATCGCTACCGAGAGCGCGTTGACCTGGGCAGGTCGCTGTCAGCCCGGCGACGGCCTGGGCATCGCGGGCGACGAGGTCCTGATCGTGGCCGCGGATGCGGCAACCGCGGCGATCGGCCTGCTCGACCTGCTGCTGGCGTCGGGCGGTGACCTGGTGACGGTGCTGTTCGGCGCCGCCATCGAGCAAGACGAGGAAGACGCCACGGTGGGCGGCCTCCTCCAAGACCACGTGCACGACCATCACCCGGGGACCGAGCTGGTGATCTACCACACCGGTCATCGCGGTGACGCGCTGCTGATCGGGGTCGAGTAGCCATGGCCTCACTCACCGACCGGCTGGATTACGTGATCGGCGGCAAGTCAGCCGGTCCCCTCGACGAATTGTTCGGCATCAGGACCGTCGACGACCTGCTGCGGCACTACCCGCGCGGCTACACCCAGGGTGCGGCTGGTCGTGACGAAGACGAGCGGCCCGAAAAGGGCGAGCACATCACAATCGTCGACACCATCACCGGTACGGAGACGTTTCCGATGAAGAAGACCCCGAACCGGCTGGTGCACCGCATCACCGTCGGATCCGGACGTCGCAAGGTGACCGCTACGTTCTTCAACGCGAACTACATCAAGAAGGACCTCACCAAACACACAAAGGTGATGCTGTCCGGGGAAGTCGGGTATTTCCGCGGGGCGATGCAGCTGACCCATCCCGCGTTCCTGATCCTGGAATCACCGGACGGCAAGACCCACGGCAGCAAGTCGCTGAAGAAGATCGCCGACGCGTCGCATGCGGTCAGCAGCGACGAGGTGACGTCGGCATACGAAGGCCGTTTCTTCGCGATCTATCCGGCCAGCACGAAAATGCAGAGCTGGGACATCTTCGCCTGCGTGCGCCAGGTACTCGACGTGCTGGACCCGGTGGACGACCCGGTGCCCGAGGACCTGCGCGCCGAGCTCGGCCTGGTCTCCGAGGACGACGCGCTGCGCGCCATCCATCTCTCGGAAAGCGAGCACGAACGCCGGCGGGCGCGCGAACGCCTGACCTTCGACGAGGCCTTGGGCCTGCAGTGGGCGCTGGTGGCCCGCCGGCGCGGCGAGCTATCGGAATCCGGGCCGCCGGCGCCGCCACGGCCCAACGGCCTGGCGGCCCGGCTGTTGGGGCAGTTGCCGTTCGAGCTTACGGCGGGCCAGGGCGAGGTGCTCGACGTGCTGTCCGTGGAGCTCATGGCGACCCGCCCGCTGAACCGTCTATTGCAGGGCGAAGTCGGTTCCGGCAAGACCATCGTCGCGGTGCTGGCGATGCTGCAGATGGTCGACGCGGGCTACCAGTGCGCGCTGCTGGCTCCGACGGAAGTCCTTGCCGCACAACATCTTCGATCGATCAGCGACGTGCTCGGGCCGCTGGCGATGGGAGGCCAGCTGGGCGGGTCCGACCTGGAATGTGGGGCCACCCGGGTGGTGCTGCTCACCGGCTCGATGACCGCCGCGCAGAAAAGGCAGGTCCGCGACGAAGTGGCGAGCGGCCAGGCCGGCATCGTCGTCGGCACCCACGCCCTGCTACAGGATGCGGTGGAGTTCCACAACCTCGGGATGGTGGTCGTCGACGAACAACACCGGTTCGGGGTCGAGCAACGCGACCAGTTGCGCGCCAAGGCTCGCGCCGGAATCACGCCGCACCTGCTGGTGATGACGGCAACGCCGATACCGCGCACCGTCGCGCTGACCGTGTACGGCGATCTGGAAACCTCGACGCTGCGTGAACTTCCGCGCGGCCGCCAGCCGATCAAGTCGAATGTCATTTTCGTCCGGGACAAGCCCGCCTGGCTCGATCGCGCCTGGCAGCGCATCATCGAAGAGGTCAAGGCCGGCCGCCAGGCCTACGTGGTCGCGCCACGGATTGACGAGACTGACGACCCACAAAAAGGGGAGGAGGGCGGCCGACCGTCGGAGACCGCCGTGGGTCTCTTCGACCGCTTGCGTTCCGGTGTGCTGGCGGACCTGCGGGTGGCGCTCATGCACGGGCGGTTGTCGGCCGACGAGAAGGACGCCGCGATGGCCGCGTTCCGGGCGGGCGAGATCGATGTGCTCGTGTGCACCACCGTCATTGAGGTGGGCGTCGACGTCCCCAACGCCACGGTGATGCTCGTGATGGATGCCGACCGGTTCGGAATCAGTCAGTTGCATCAGCTGCGCGGACGCATCGGCCGCGGCGAGCATCCGAGCCTGTGCCTGCTGGCCAGCTGGGTCTCACCGGGATCGCCGGCCGGCGAGCGGCTGCGTGCCGTCGCCCAGACCATGGACGGTTTCGTCCTTGCCGACTTGGACCTCAAGGAGCGCCGGGAAGGAGATGTGCTGGGCCGCAACCAATCCGGTAGGGCGATCACCCTGCGGCTGCTCTCGCTGGCCGACCACCTGGTGTTCATCGAGTCGGCCAGGGACTTCTGCATACGCGCCTACGATGACCCACACCCCGGATTGCCTGTGCTGGCAGCACGATTCATCGACACCGACCGCATCGAATACCTGGACAAAGCATGAACCGGAAAGTGCTGCTGTGGTTGTCGGCGGTCGCGGCGCTCGCGGTGGTGGTCGCCTATCAGACGCTCGGATCGTCGGCGGCCAGGCACGCGGCTGACGTCATCGCGCGCGCCGATGTCCCGACCGTCCAACCCGGCACGGATGTGTTGGCGGGCATCGTCGTGCTACCGGTGCGGGCCCACCGCTACGACTACCGCAGGTCGGCGTACGGCGACGCCTGGGACGACGACAACGACGCTCCGCTCGGACACAACGGGTGTGACACCCGCGACGACATCCTCAACCGCGATCTCGTCGACAAGACGTACGTGTCGATCAAGCGGTGCCCGAACGCGGTGGCGACCGGCACCTTGCACGACCCGTACACCAACACCACCATCGCTTTCCAGCGTGGCGCCAAAGTCGGCGAATCGGTGCAGATCGACCACATTGTGCCGCTCGCATACGCCTGGGACATGGGGGCCTTCGGGTGGCCGGACGCTGAGCGGAAGCGGTTCGCCAATGATCCGGCCAACTTGTTGGCCGTCGAAGGCCAGGCCAATCAGGACAAGGGCGATTCGCCGCCGGCTCAGTGGATGCCGCCCAACGGCGCGTTCGCGTGTCAGTACGCCATGCAGTTCATCGCCGTGCTGCGCGGTTACGCACTGCCGGTGGAGCAGTCTTCGGCCGACGCACTGCGCCGGGGCGCCGCCACGTGTCCTACGGGGTAACGGTCAGCTGCCGGTGTAGGTCAGCGGATCCGGGCGCACCCGGGTGCCGTCGTTGAGCGCGTTGATCGCGTCCATGTGTCCGCCGGCCAATTCGAAGTCGAACACATCGAGGTTGCTGGCGACGTGCTCGGCTTTGGACGAGCGGCAGACGACGGCATTCCCCAGCTGCACGTTCCACCGCAGCAGCACCTGCGCGGGCGACTTGCCGTATTCGCCGGCGATGGAGGCCACCGTCGGGTGGCCCATCAGCCTGCCCAGGGCCAGCGGCGTGTGGGACTGCGTGACGATGTTGTGCTGGGCGTTCGCCTTGCGCATCTCGCTCTGGTTGAGCAACGGGTGCAGCTCGATCTGGTTGACCGCCGGCGTGCAAAAGGCCAGGTCAATAGCCATCTCAAGGTGTTCCTCGGTGAAGTTGGCAACCCCGATGGAACGGGCAAACCCCTCGCCGCGGCATTGGATCATCCCGCCCCAGGCGTCCACGTAGTTGCCGAGGGTCGGGGCCGGCCAGTGAACCAGGTAGAGGTCGACGTAGTCCAGGCCGAGTCGTTCCAGGCTGGCCTTGCAGGCCTCGAGCGCGCCGGCGAATCCCTGGTCTTCGGTGGCGAGCTTGGTGGTCACAAACAATTTCGCGCGGGGAATGCCAGAGGCCGCAATCGCCCGGCCGACCGCCGCCTCGTTGCCGTAGGCCGCGGCGGTGTCGATGAGCCGCGAGCCGATTTCCAGCGCCGCCGAAACCGCGCGTTCGGCCTCGTCTTCGGAAAATTCCCCGACGCCGAGGCCGAGCACCGGCATCGTATTCTCGTCATTGAGCGCTATTGATGGAACGTTGGCGGCCGGCTCGGCGGTCAATGTGGTTCACCTGCCTGTGAAAGTTCGTGGGTTAGGGCAAGCCTAGTTCGGGCCTAGTTCCGTCATCCAGCGAGGAGGTCGATGCCATCCGGTTCGCGCTGAGTTCGAAATCGAACACATCGAGGTTGCTCGCAATCCGTGATGGGTTCACCGACTTGGGGATGAGGATATTACCGAGCTGAATATGCCATCTAATCAAGACCTGGGCGGGCGTTCGCCCAGTTTGTCGGGCCACCTCGACGACCTTGGGGCGTGTCTGTCCGGACCCCGGTCGGTATTCCACAGCTTGGTTACGACGTAGGGTTGGTCGCGGGTTTGTCGGAATCGGCGATTTCTCGCCCGGTCTCCCGTTCATTGCGGTAGACCGCCGCGGTGTCGATATGCCGGTAACCAGCGCGCAGCGCGGCGCCTGTCGCCCGCTCGGTTTCCGCCGGCGCGATCGGGAAACTCTGAGCCCGGCGGCGGGTATCGAATCGCCGTCGTCCAGCGTTACGAGGTTTTGTTCGAGGGAGCAGCCCATGACCAAAAGTCCGCCAGGTGCGCACGACCTCCATCTTGGCCAGAAGCGCCAATCCGCGCCGTGGGCCGCTCGCATGCAGGCAATGGTGACCGCCGTTGGCGTGAAGGCCCTTCCGTGGATACCGTCGCCGGCCAAGCGGGTGCTGTCAGGCGGTCGTTCGGTCGTCATCGACGGCAATACGCTCGATCCCACGCTGCAGCTGATGCTGTCGAGTCTGCGGCTGGCCGGCATCGAGGGCTCGGCCGTCCTTGCCGATGTGGCCGCGACGCGTGCCCAGATGCGCGACAAGGTTCTGTCGCTTCCCGGACCGCAGATTCACGTCGAGGTCGAGGACAAATCGCTGCCCGGACCGGCCGGCGACATCCCGGCGCGGCATTACCGCCCGGCCAGCTCCTCCGGTAGTGGGGCCGCGCCGCTGCTGGTCTTCTACCACGGCGGCGGCTGGACGATGGGCGACCTGGACACCCACGACGCGCTGTGCCGGCTGACCTGCCGTGACGCGGGCATCCACGTCCTGTCCATCGACTACCGGCTGGCCCCCGAGCATCCGGCCCCGGCCGCCGTCGAGGATGCCTACGCCGCCTTTGAGTGGGCCTGCGAACACGCCGCTGAACTCGGCGCGGACCCCGGGCGGGTTGCGGTCGGCGGGGATAGTGCGGGCGGCACCCTGGCAGCGGTCGTGTGCCAACTGGCCCGCGACGCCGGGGGCCCGACCCCGGTGCTGCAGTGGCTGATCTATCCGCGCACCGACTTGTCCGGGCACACCCGCTCAATGAGCCTGTTCGCCGTTGGCTTTTTGCTGACCAAACGGGACATAAATTGGTTCGAGGCCCAATACCTGAGGGCGTCGGGTCTCGAGACGACGGATCCGCGGGTGTCGCCGCTGCTGGCCAAGTCACTGTCCGGACTGGCGCCGGCGCTCATCGCGGTAGCGGGTTTCGACCCGTTGCGTGACGAAGGCGAGAACTACGCGGCGGCGCTGCGAGCCGCCGGAACCGCGGTGGACTTGCGCCGCATGGGTTCGCTGACGCACGGCTTCGCCAATTTTTTCCCGCTCGGGGGCGACAGCGCCACCGCCACGAGCGAGCTGGTCTCGGCGTTGCGGGCGCACCTCAGCCGGGCGTAACCACCTGAGACCACTTGGGTCACCGCCGCCGGTACTCTAGAGGCGCCCAGCCAGGCACAGCCCGACCACCACCATCGGGGTCGGGACAAGCCTTGACACGTGAGGATCAGCGAACCTGTGGCCGACAAACCCAAACGCTCCGCGCGATTCGACCTGAAGTCCGTCGGCGGCAAATCCAGCCGGCTCGTCCCGATCGCGGCCACCGCTGTGATCGTGATCTTCGCGGTCGCCGTGGTCTTCTACATCGTGACCACCAATCACAAGAAGCCGGCCGACGCGGGCGACACCGTGCGGGTGACGTCCAGCAAGCTGGTCACCCAGCCCGGGACCAGCAACCCCAAGGCCGTGGTGACCTTGTACGAGGACTTTCTGTGTCCGATGTGCGCTCAGTTCGAGCGGACTTTCGGGCCCACCGTGTCCAAGCTCATCGACATCGGTGCCATCGCTGCTGACTACTCGATGGTGGCCATTCTGGACAGCCCGGGCAACCAGAACTATTCGTCGCGTGCCGGCGGGGCGGCGATGTGCGTCGCCGACGAGTCCATCGATGCGTTCCGCCGTTTCCACACCGCGCTGTTCAGCCCGGACATCCAGCCCTCCGAGCGGGGCACGAGCTTCCCCGACAACGCGCGGCTGATCGAGCTCGCCCGCGAGTCCGGCGTGGCGGGCAAGGTGCCGGATTGCATCAACAGCGGCAAGTACGTCGCCAAGGTCGCCGGCGAGTGTGAGCTGACGAAGGTGTGCCAAACCCCGACGATCAGGATCAACGGCGACAACTACGAGCCAACGACGCCGGACGACATGGTCGCCAAGATCAAGCAAATCGTGGGTGACGTTCCCGGCATCGACACCGCTGCGGCTCCCGCGGCCACGTGACCGTCCCGGTGTCAGCGCAACCAGCTGAACCAGCTGAACCAGCTGAACCTGCCGAGCATTCCGGGCAGCCCGGCGAGGTCGTAGGCGCTTCGGCGCACGAGGTGCGGGTGCCCCGCCCCGAGCGCATGGTGGGTGCTGATCGCCGGCGTGATCGGCCTGGTCGCCTCCATGGCGCTGACCGTCGAGAAGTTCAGGATTCTGCTCAATCCCCATTACGTGCCGTCGTGCAACCTCAACCCGATCGTGTCGTGCGGCTCGGTGATGACGACGCCGCAGGCGTCGGTGCTGGGCTTTCCCAATCCGCTGCTCGGCCTCGTGGGCTTCACAGTGGTGGTGGTCACCGGCGTGTTGGCGGTGACGAAAGTCCGTATTCCCCAATGGTATTGGATCGGACTGGCGCTCGGGACGCTGATCGGTGCGGCGCTGGTGCACTGGCTGATCTTCCAGAGTCTGTACCGCATCGGGGCGTTGTGCCCCTATTGCATGGTGGTCTGGGCGGTCACCATCCCGCTGCTGGTGGTGCTCGCGTCCATCGTGTTTCGTCCGGTGCTCGACCGCGGGGACGGCACCGCAGTTCGAGTGCTCTACCAATGGCGATGGTCGATCGTCACGCTGTGGTTCACCGCGGTGTTTCTGCTGATCATGGTGCGGTTCTGGAATTATTGGTCGACACTTCTATAAATAACCGGCGTTAAGGGGCTACCCGTGATCTCCAAAGTTCTGGTCGCCAATCGCGGGGAGATCGCGATCCGCGCCTTCCGCGCCGCCTACGAACTCGGTATCGGCACCGTGGCGGTCTACGCCTACGAGGATCGCAACTCGCAGCATCGGCTCAAGGCCGACGAGTCCTACCAGATCGGCGACGTTGGTCACCCGGTGCGGGCGTATCTGTCCGTCGGCGACATTGTCGAAACGGCCCGCCGCGCCGGTGCCGACGCCATCTACCCGGGATACGGCTTTTTATCGGAGAACCCGGACTTGGCCGCCGCGTGCGCCGCCGCCGGCATCAAGTTCGTCGGCCCCGGCGCCGAAGTGCTTGAGCTGACCGGAAATAAGACCCGGGCGATCGCCGCGGCCCGCGAAGCGGGGCTGCCCGTACTGTCGTCCTCGAAGCCGTCGGCCTCGGTGGAGGACCTGGTATCCGCCGCGACGGCAATGCGGTTTCCGGTGTTCGTCAAGGCGGTAGCCGGCGGCGGGGGCCGTGGCATGCGCCGCGTCAGCGAGCCCGCCGGGTTGGCCGAAGCGATCGAAGCCGCCAGCCGCGAGGCCGAGTCGGCGTTCGGTGACGTAGGCGTCTACCTGGAGCAGGCGGTGCTCAAACCGCGCCACATCGAGGTGCAGATCCTGGCGGACACCCAGGGCGACGTGATCCACCTGTATGAGCGCGACTGCAGCGTGCAGCGCCGGCATCAGAAGGTCGTCGAACTGGCGCCGGCGCCGGGCCTGGCCCCCGAACTGCGCGACAAGATGTGTAGCGACGCGGTCGCCTTCGCCCGGCATATCGGGTACAGCTGCGCCGGCACCGTCGAGTTCCTGCTCGACGAGAACGGCCAGTATGTGTTCATCGAGATGAATCCGCGGATTCAGGTGGAGCACACCGTAACCGAGGAGATCACCGACGTCGACCTGGTCTCCAGCCAGCTGCGCATCGCCGCCGGGGAGACGCTCGAGGACCTGGGTCTGCGGCAGCGGGACATCGCGCCGCACGGAGCCGCACTGCAATGCCGGATCACCACCGAGGACCCCGCCAACGGATTCAGGCCCGACACCGGCCGGATCAGCGCGTACCGGACCCCCGGTGGTGCGGGCATCCGGATGGACGGCAGCACCAACCTCGGCGCCGAGATCAGCGCGCACTTCGACTCCATGCTGGTCAAGCTGACTTGCCGGGGCCGTGACTTCCCGACCGCGGTGGCCAGGGGGCGCCGGGCCATCGCGGAATTCCGGATTCGTGGGGTGTCGACGAATATCCCGTTCCTGCAAGCGGTCCTCGATGATCCGGACTTCCAGGCGGGTCGCGTCACCACGTCGTTCATCGACGAGCGTCCGCAACTGCTGACCGCGCGCGGCTCGGCCGACCGCGGCACCAAGATCCTGAACTACCTGGCCGATGTCACCGTCAACAAGCCGCACGGCACCCGGCCGTCAACGGTGTACGCGCAGGACAAGCTGCCCGAGGTTGATCTTGCGGTCGCGCCGCCGGCCGGGTCCAAGCAACGGCTGATGGAGTTGGGGCCGGAGGGCTTCGCGCGCTGGCTGCGGGAGTCGCCGGCGGTGGGCGTCACCGACACCACGTTCCGCGACGCCCATCAGTCGCTGCTGGCCACCCGGGTGCGCACCAGCGGCCTGCAGATGGTGGCGCCGTATCTGGCACGGACCATGCCGCAGCTGCTGTCCGTGGAGTGTTGGGGCGGTGCGACGTACGACGTGGCGCTGCGTTTCCTCAAGGAGGACCCCTGGGAGCGGCTGGCCACGCTGCGTACGGCGATGCCCAACATCTGCCTGCAGATGCTGCTGCGGGGCCGAAACACGGTCGGCTACACGCCGTATCCGGAGGTGGTCACGTCGGCGTTCGTGGCGGAGGCGACCGCCACCGGCATCGACATCTTCCGAATCTTCGACGCGCTGAACAACCTTGACTCGATGCGGCCGGCGATCGACGCGGTGCGCGAAACGGGTGCTGCGATAGCCGAAGTCGCGATGTGCTACACCGGCGACCTATCCGACCCGGGTGAGCGGCTGTACACGCTGGACTACTACCTGAATCTGGCCGAGGAGATCGTGGACGCCGGCGCACAGGTGCTGGGGATCAAAGACATGGCCGGGCTGCTCCGGCCGCAGGCGGCGACACTGCTGGTCAGTGCCCTGCGCAGTCGTTTCGACCTGCCCGTGCACGTGCACACGCACGACACCCCGGGCGGCCAGCTGGCCAGTTACGTGGCCGCTTGGCACGCCGGGGCGGACGCCGTCGACGGTGCCGCCGCCCCGATGGCGGGGACCACCAGCCAGCCGGCGCTCAGCTCGATCGTCGCCGCCGCCGCGCACACCGAGTACGACACCGGGCTGTCGCTGTCGGCGGTATGCGCGCTGGAGCCGTACTGGGAGGCGCTGCGAAAAGTGTATGCGGCCTTCGAGTCTGGGCTGCCGGGACCGACGGGGCGGGTCTATCACCACGAGATTCCGGGTGGCCAGCTGTCAAACCTGCGCCAGCAGGCGATTGCACTGGGCTTGGGGGATCGATTCGAAGAGGTCGAGGAGGCCTACGCCGGTGCCGACCGGGTGCTGGGCAGGTTGATCAAGGTCACCCCGTCGTCGAAGGTGGTCGGCGATCTGGCGCTGGCGCTGGTCGGCGCGGGGGTGAGCGCAGACGAATTCGCCTCCGAACCAGGGCGATTCGATATCCCGGAATCGGTGCTGGGATTTCTGCGGGGCGAGTTGGGTGACCCTCCCGGCGGGTGGCCGGAACCGCTGCGCACGGCAGCGCTGGCCGGGCGCGCAGTCGCCAAGCCCACCCCCCAGCTGACGGCGGACGAAGAGGCCGCCTTGGCGCTGACCGGGCCGAAGCGTCAAGCCATCCTGAACCGTCTGCTATTCCCCGGCCCGACAAAGGAATTCGAGGAGCACCGGGAAACCTATGGCGACACTTCGCAAATGTCGGCCAACCAGTTCTTCTACGGTCTGCGGCAGGGCGAAGAGCACAAGGTCAAGCTGGAGCCCGGTGTTGAGCTGTTGATCGGGCTGGAGGCCATCTCCGAACCCGACGAGCGCGGCATGCGATCGGTGATGTGCATCATCAATGGCCAGTTGCGGCCGGTGCTGGTGCGCGACCGCAGCATTGCCAGCACGGTTCCGACCGCGGAGAAGGCCGATCGCGGTAATCCCGGCCACGTCGCCGCACCGTTCGACGGGGTGGTCACCGTCTCGGTGTCGGCCGGCGATCGGGTGAGCGCCGGCCAGACCATCGCCACCATCGAGGCGATGAAGATGGAAGCCCCGATCACCGCCCCCGGCGACGGAACTGTGCAGCGGGTTGCGGTTTCGAGCACCGCGCAGGTGGAAGGCGGAGACCTACTGGTGGTGCTGAGCTGACCCGAATTATTGGCGGCGTCGCCGGGGGCCGGCGCATCGCCGTGCCGCCGCGGGGAACCAGACCGACCACCGATCGGGTGCGCGAGTCGCTGTTCAACATCGTGACCGCGCGGCGTGAGCTGGCGGGCCTGACGGTGCTGGACCTCTACGCCGGTTCGGGCGCGCTCGGGCTAGAGGCGCTGTCGCGCGGAGCGGCGTCGGCGCTGTTTGTGGAGTCCGACCAGCGCACCGCGGCCGTCATCGCGCGCAACATCGAGTCGCTGGGTCTGGCCGGTGCGACGCTGCGCCGGGGCGCGGTGGCAGCCCTCCTGGCCGTGGGGACCACCTCCGCGGTGGACCTGGTGCTGGCCGACCCGCCCTACGACGTTGACGCAGCCGAGGTCGACGCGGTCCTGGCCGCTCTGACCACCGGCGGTTGGACACGCGCGGGAACCGTCGCGGTCGTGGAGCGCGCGGCGGACGGCGCGCCGCTGACCTGGCCGGCAGGCTGGCGGCCATGGCCCCAGCGGGTCTACGGCGACACCCGCCTGGAGCTGGCCGAACGGCTCTGACGCCGGTTTCGAAAAAGACCGTGGGCCGAAGCACACACGTCGGCCCGGCTTGGCGGCGCTGCCCCCACGGACGTGGCTACCCCGGTTGCCGCCATCACCATGAGACCGGCCGCCGGGGCCGCGGGCCGTGATCGCCGGCTTTGCCTCATTCGAGCGCCGAAAATATGGCTTCGCCATGTTTTCCTCTTGCGATAGAAGCCACGCAACGACTATGTTTACCGGCTCATCGCGGCTGTGCATTCTGGCGACACCCGTCTGGAGCTAGGCGAACCGGCGGGAGCCACCCTGCTAGCGTCATCCGTCATGAGCGCCGCTCTCCCCCGCAAGCGGGTGGTACCCCCGCATCGCTTCGTCCGTAAGCGGGCGGTGACCCCACTGCATCGTCGCCGGCGCGGGTCATGAGCGGCGCGGTATGCCCTGGGTCATTTGACCCGGTGACATTGGGTCACGTCGACGTCTTTGAGCGCGCCGCGGCCCAGTTCGACGAAGTGGTGGTCGCGATCCTGTTCAACCCTGCCAAGAAGGGCATGTTCGACCTCGATGAGCGGATCGCGATGATCAACGAGTCGACCACGCATCTGACCAACTTGCGGGTGGAGGCGGGACAAGGTCTGGTGGTCGACTTCGTCAGGTCCCAGGGGATGACCGCCATCGTGAAGGGTCTGCGTACCGGCACCGACTTCGAATACGAGCTGCAGATGGCGCAGATGAACAAGCACATCGCCGGCGTCGACACCTTCTTCGTCGCGACCACGCCGCGATATTCGTTCGTGTCGTCGTCATTGGCCAAAGAGGTCGCGATGCTGGGCGGTGACGTGTCCGAGCTGTTGCCCGAGCCGGTGAATCGCCGTTTGCGCGAACGGCTTTCCCATGGCCGGTGAGCCCAAGCCCCCTCAGGAAGTCGTCGCCAGGTTCGCCAAAGCCGTTCTTGAGGCCCGGCTTGACGACGCCCGGCTCCTGCTGCACGACGAGTTCGTCACCCACGAAGCAGGTGGCCTGCCTTATAGCGGCGAATATCATGGCCCGCAAGAGTTTTTCGAGCTTCTCGGCAAGATGAACGCGGGCTTGGAGCTGACCCTGGGCCATTCGGTCCAGTTTCTGTTGGCGGACAATACAGCTGCGATGCGCTCCCGCGTGACGTTTACCTCGCGGGCTTCCGGCAAGAGCGTCGAGATGAGTTTGGTAGAGATCTATACCGTTCGCGACGGATTGATCGTGGAGCTCGACGTGTACTACAAGGATCCGTCAGCGGTCACCGCGCTGCTAGCCGGGTAATCGGGGACACCACGTCGAAGACCGTGCTGATTACCGGCGCCTTCGGTCTGGTCGGGTCCGAAACCGTCAGGAGATTCGCGCCCTCGATCAGGCTCTCGAGGTGCTCGATGAGGCGTTGGCACACCGTTGCGTCGCGGTTGGCGGCATCGGGGTTGTGGCACACCACGAACCGCTATCCAGTAGCCGAAAGCGCATGACGCGCCCCACAACTGCGGTCGACTAGCCGCGCGAAGATCCCGCCGCCGATGCCAGAAATTCGTCCAGGTACCCAGGGGGCTTGAGGTTGAGCAAGCGCTCCCGGTCGGCGACGAGGTCCCGGTAATCGAGCGCTGCGACCTCCGCCTCGGAGTAGGACAGTCGCGAGTCCGGCACCCCCTTCCGTATGATCCCGACGCCGAAATCGCAGTTCAGCACCGCGACGCGGAGGTCGTCGTGGGTGCTGCGCATCTGGACGATCCCCTTCCATACGTCGCCGCTCCACAACCATTCCCACAACTGGGCATGCGCACGAAAGTCGCCATAGCTCTTCGCAGCGCGGCCGATGTGTTCGTACACCGGGTTGCAGTCGTGCAGGACGATGACGCCGTCGTCGCGCAGGTAGCGCAGGGTGTTCTCGATGTCGCGCACGACCTGCTGATAGGTGTGCAGCCCGTCGATCAGGGCGACGTCGATGCCGCGCTGCTCGAGGAAGGCTGTCTCGTTTTCGAAGAAGGCGTCGCTTGTCGTCTCGAAGTAGTGGGTGGCGCGCGCCTTCTTTGCAGCTAGCCTGCGGGAGCGCCTCGAGAGCTTGAACCTGGGGTCGACGGCGATCTTCTCGTCGGCAGTAAAGCGCCGGAATGCATACCCGCGACAAACACCGATCTCGAGGTAGACGGGGTTTTGCCGACCGTTGAGCGCCTGCTTCACGGTCCTAATTCGGCTGAATTGGTCTGCGACGTACCACCCGTGCCACGGTTTTCCTACGCCATGCGGCTTCAACGCCTCTAGCGTTCGCTGGATCGACACGGACGAGACTCTACATCTGCCGACGGCCAGGCTTGCCGTTTCACGTAGATCGATCAATAGCGCCAAAGCGGAGCTAGCCGAACCCGCGTGAGTCACCGTGCTACCGTCATCCGTCATGAGCGCCGCTCTCCCCCGTAAGCGGTTGGTATCCCGCGGCCCAGTTCGACGAAGTGGTGGTCGTCATCCTGCTCAACCCCGCCAAGAAAGGCGTGTTCGACCTCGACGAGCGGATCGCCATGATCAACGAGTCGACGACGCATCTGCCCAACTTGCGGGTGGAGGCCGGACAAGGCCTGGTGGTCGACTTCGCCAGGTCCCGGGGGATGACCGCCATCGTGAAGGGTCTGCGGACCGGCACCGACTTCGAATACGAGCTGCAGATGGCGCAGATGAACAGGCACATTGCCGGCGTCGACACCTTCTTCGTCGCGACCACGCCGCGTTATTCGTTCGTGTCATCGTCGCTGGCCAAAGAGGTCGCGATGCTGGGCGGTGATGTGTCGGAGCTACTGCCCGAGCCGGTGAATCGCCGGATGCGCGAAAGGCTTTCGCGTGGCCAGTGATTCGGAAACGCTAGCCGCCGTCACCATCTTTCATGCAAGCGATCATCGAGGAAACGCGCAGCGACGCCGTCGTGGTCCACGAAACAGGCCCCGTACCGTACGGCGGCGACTATCGCGGCCACAGGGCACTTTCGAGCTCCTCGGGAAGATGACCCCCAGATATTCCCGATATTCTCGAGGCTGCGCCATACCTCCGGTACGCTTCGGATTCGGGGTGTGGCCGGCCATGGGAGAGGGGATGCGGATATGAGCATAGGAGCGAACGCGCCTGAGCCTGCCGCGCGCAGGCTGCGGGTCCTGTTCATCGCGGAAGCGGTGAGCCTGGCCCACGTCGTGCGGCCGTTCGTCCTGGCGCGGTCGCTCGACCCGAGCCGTTACGAGGTCCACTTCGCCTGCGACCCGCGATTCAACAAGCTCCTGGGCGCGCTCCCGTTCCCCCACCACCCGATCTACACCGTCTCCAGCGAGCGGTTTCTCAAGACCTTGACTCACGGGCGACTTCTCTTTTTGCACAACACCCGGACGTTGCGGAAATACGTCGAGGAGGACAGGAAGGTGCTGGCCGAGGTCGCACCGGACCTGGTCGTCGGTGATCTTCGGTTTTCGCTCTCGGTCAGCGCCCGGCTGGCGGGCATCCCCTACGTCGCCATCACGAACGCCTACTGGAGTCCCTACGCGCGGCGCCGCTTTCCGCTGCCGGAGTTGGTGTGGACCCGCTTGTTCGGCGTCTGGGCCGTCACAACCGGGTGGCGCCTGCATCACCGATTGGCCCTCGCTGTTCAGTGCCTGCCGCTCAACTTGGTCCGCCGCAAGTACGGGCTGCCGAGTCTCGGCTGGAACCTTTGCCGCATGTTCACCAACGGGGACCACAACGTCTATGCCGATGTGCCGGAGTTGTTTCCGACGGACACCCTGCCGGCCAACCACCAGTTTGTGGGCCCCGCCCTGTGGTCGCCGGCCGGCGAGCCGCCGAATTGGTGGGATTCGCTGCCGACGGACCGGCCGATCGTCTACGCGAACCTGGGCAGCTCCGGCGGGCGGAACCTGTTGCAGGTGGTGTTGAACGCCCTGGCTGACTTGCCGGTGACGGTGATCGCGGCCACAGCGAACCGCAGCGACCTGACGAACGTGCCGGCCAACGCGTTCGTGGCGGACTACCTGCCGGGCGAGGCGGCCGCGGCCCGCGCGGCCGTGGTGGTCTGCAATGGCGGCAGCCTGGCGGCGCAGCAGGCTTTGGTGGCCGGGGTACCGGTGGTCGGGATCGCCAGTAACATAGATCAGCACTTCAACATGGAGGCCATCGAACGGGCCGGCGCGGGCACGCTGGTGCGAACTGAGCGCCTCACCAGCGAGCGTGTGGCAGCAGCCGTAACACAGGTGCTCGGTCGGCCCGACTTCCAGCAAGCGGCCCGGCGACTCGCCAAAGCCTTCGAACGAGACCGTGCTCGACTCCCCCAGCACATGGAGAGTGCGTTGCGCCTCGTGTCTGAGAACGTGCCCGCGACCTCGCGCAGCCAGCAGGAAACACTCCAAATCGGCTAGCGCCGTGGATCGCGCCGCGCACAATGCTCCGCGGAAAACGGGTCGCGCGTCCACGCCAACGTCGCCGTCGTCCACTTCGGTGAGCTTCGTGACTTGCGCGATCTCACGGGCCGTCGGTTATCCGCTGCGTTTTCGGGTGCGGTAGCCCGCCACCGCTGCACCAACACTGGGTGCTCACGCGGCGGGCAGGACGCCGCCAACAAGTCACGGTCGCGCAGTGTTTCGGCTAAATGCACTGCCCGCCTGGCGTTTTCGACCTTCTGATAGGCAGGATCTTTGGCCGGGTTGGGCTAGCGCTAGCGTGCGCATTTAAGAAACCCCTGAAACCGCGGTGACACAAGTAATTTCCTACCAGTAATCCCTACTACCGGAAAACGATGGTTTGGTTATCGTGCACTATTACGCGGTCCTCGCAATGCCAGAGTACTGCGCGGGACAAGACTGCTCGTTCGACGTCGGCGCCGACGCGCACCAGGTCATCGACGGAATGGGTGTGATCGACTCGTACGACGTCCTGCTCGATGATCGGCCCTTCATCGAGCACCTCGGTGACATAGTGGGCGGTCGCTCCGACCAACTTGACCCCACGTTCACGCGCGCGCTTATAGGGCGATGCGCCGACGAAGGCCGGCAGGAACGAGTGATGAATGTTGATCAGCGGGCAGCCGACCCCATCGAGGAACGTAGGAGTGAGTATCTGCATGTAGCGCGCCAGCACCACCAAGTCCACGTTGCCGCTGAGCAGTTGGAGCTGTCGCTGCTCGGCTTCGGCGCGGGTGTCGCGGGTGGCTGGGATGTGTATGAATGGCACACCGAAGGGTCGGACGTGTTCGGCCAGATCGGGGTGGTTGGCGATCACCATGACCACTGACATCTGAAGTTCGCCGCGACGGTTGCGCCACAACAGATCTAACAAGCAGTGGTCTTCTTTGGATGCCATAATGGCGACCCGCTTGGGTTTGGCGGCCTCGGTAAACCGGTAGTCGATACTGAACTGGCCGGCCACGGTGCCGGCGAACTCACGCTCCAGTTCGTCGATTGCGGCGGTCAGGCCGGGTAGGTGAAAGATGGCGCGCTGCAGGAATGTTCCGTCCTCCGGCGCGGTGGAGTGCTGGTCCAGGGAAATGATGTTGGCGCCGGCCTTGGCTAGGAAGGCGCTGACGGCTGCGATCAGCCCCGGGCGGTCGTGACAGCGAAGCAGCAGCCGGCCGATATCTGCGCGCAGCGGCGGACCGGCAGGCTGCTGCGGGTACTTGTCAGGTTCTGTTGGCGTTGGCACGCCGGAACGGGCGATCATGACCCCCTATGTCGACGGCTTCGATACGGCGATGGCGAGGTTGCAATTTTCCCAGGCAGGATACCGCTGCTCGCGGGCTTTAATGGCCATGGTGACTGTGATCGTGGTGGTCGTGTTCGCCATCGGGTGAGCCGCCCATCATGCGCAGCATCGGGAGTCCCCCCGAGGTGACGAACCGCACGACGAGCAGTGCCGCGACGACCAGGAAGATGATGTTGAGCCAGGTGGTGTAGTTCCACGAGATTTCCGCCTGCATCACCGTGGCGTTGCGTTGGGTCGGGATGAGATTGGCCGTGCCGAAGAGTAATTCGACGAGATAGCCGGCGGCGACCATCGCGGCGTAGAAGGTGCCGAGCAGCGTCAGCATCATCTTGGTGCCGTAGTACTTCCGGTAGATATTCAAGATCGGAATGATCAACAGGTCGGCGTAGATGAACGCGATGACGCCGCCGAAGCTGATGCCTCCGTTCCACAGCACCGCGGCCAGCGGCACATTGCCGATCGAGCAGACGAAGGACACGATCGCCACGATCGGTCCCACGATCGGTCCCCACACCGCAGCCCAGCCCGGATGGTCGGCCAAAAAGAAGCTCTGCCAAAATGTTTGGGGCACCCACGCCGCGATGGCACCGGCGATGAACAGCCCGATGATCAGGTCACGCAGGATCGCCAACCACTCCATGACGAACACGTGCGAGACCGAGGTAAAGCCCCGCGGCGAAAAGAGCCGCTGCCAAAAAGACCCCTCACCCTGAATGGACATGTCCATGGCGGCATGGCCCTCCATCGAGCCGGCGATACCCCGGTCGGCCTGCTTGCGGGCGGCTTCGACGAGCCGGGTCCGCACAAACAGCCGGAACAAAAGTGCCAACACGATGATCATCAGCGGGCCGCCGACGAACTCCGCCGCGGTGAACTGCCAGCCCATCAGCAGCGCGAGGATGATGCCCAGTTCCACCACGAGATTGGTGGACCCGATCTCGAACGCCATCGCGGCGGTGAAGTTGGCCCCTTTGCGGAACAGTGATCGGGCCAGCGCCACCGCGGCATACGAGCACGACGACGAAGCCGCTCCCAGTCCGGCCGCGACCGCCAGGGTGCGCGGCCGGTCGTCGCCCATCAGGCCCACGATCGTCGAGCGGCGAACCACCGCCTGCACCACCGCCGACAACGCGAAACCCAAGATCAGCGCCCACAGGATCTCCCAGGTCATTGACCCCGTCAATGCCAGCGCGTGCCTGATCGCTCCCAGCACCTTGCCTGTCACTCGGCCTCCGCTTCGGGTAGATGTCTCGGCGACTATTACTCAACGGTTGTGTGCTGCGCTCGTTGTTGACCATCTACCCCTTGGGGGTACATGGTCAAGGTTTTGCTAAGCGCAGCGTCGAGGTCCGGGGGAAACGGATCCGGGAAACCGGTCCCCGCCCCGCGGCCGGTTCATCCCAGCCGTCCCGGGGTCAGTTCAGCCTCGTCGTCCGCAGGGACACCCCGGCCCCCGGGAGACGCGACAGCAGCACATCGCCCATTGCTGCGGCGGGAGTCAGCACGCCCCGCAACTCGGAAAGCCGATCGCGATCGAGCGCCAGCGCCAGACCGCTCTCACCGAACAGCACCGACGTCGAGCGGTAAGCGTCGACGTCGTGCATGAAAGTTGCCATATAGCGGGCGCCGGTCGTCGTGGTGGTGTACGTCTCGAACCTGTAATGCCCGCGCGCTTGGGTCTTCCGGCTCGGACCGGAGCCTGGTTTCAGCATGAAGGGCTCCGCCACTCGTCTTGGTAATCGGCTTAAGTATCTATTGCCCAAACCAAAGGCGCTCGCCGCTGCGGCGGTGACGGCCGCGGAGGCGACCGGTGCCGCCGGCGACTTACCCAAACTCATCGCCTCCGAGTAGCGGAATCGCCTGCCATAGGCCCAATCCTGCAATCCATTGCTGCGCCGGACAATTCGAGTGTTAAAGTTGCTCAGCGCAAATGCACCGGTCCAGAAACCCGCAAGTTCGGGCGCTAGGTCGCGTCCTCGACGCCAGGGATAGTCCGGCTGCGGACCGACTTCGGGTTCGGCGCCTCGATCCGTGGTCAGCGTGTACGGGTCGTTAACGAGCCGGCGGGCCTCCGGGTCGCTGGATGCGGTGCGCATCATTTCGGCAAGCGATGCAACCGTGCCGCCGGAGCCCCAGCGCTGGGAAAAAGCGCGTAGCACAAGGTTGGTGTCGCAGAGCTCACCGGCGCCGTCCTCGATAGCCCGGCGGTAGAGCTGATAGACGTTCAGATCCGAAGGAATCGAATCGAATCCGCACGAGTGCACTATCCGGGCGCCGGTATCAACGGCTTGTTTGTGGTACAGGTCGATGCTGTTTCGGCAGAACATCACCTCGCCGGCCAGGTCGGCATAATCCGTTCCAGCCTTGGCGCAGGCTGCCACCAGCGGCAGACCGTAGCGCGCGAAGGGGCCGACCGTCGCCAGTACGACTTGGGCCCGAGTCGCCATCGCCTCGAGCGTCGACGGTCGTGACGCGTCGGCGACGATCAGCGGCCAATCGCACGCGGCTGAGCCTAACGTCTCCCGCACCGCCCGTAGCCGTTCGCTCGAGCGGCCGGCCAGCGCGATCCGTGCTTTTGACCCGCTGTCTGCCAGGTATTGGGCGGTCAACTTACCGGAGAAGCCGGTGGCGCCATATAAGACGATGTCGAACTCGCGCTCGGCCGGGCTCATCGGGACGCGGCCTCAGTAGTTGCTGAACCGGTACATGGGGAATGAGATACCGCCGCTTTCCGGATTTCGTCGGCACCAAGGCCACATGTCAGCAGCGGGTACGAGTAACCCCAAACCCTTTTGCAGGTGGAGGTACATCTCACGCGGGCGAGCACGCGGTGGGTGGGACTGAAGGCCATGGGCAAGGAGTATGGCAGATACAGAAAAACGTAAGAACACCGCAGCGTTGGCGCCCTGAGTCGCTCGTACTTGGCCATAGCCAGCTCCGCGATGCCGCGCTGGTGTTGTCGGGCTGCCCGTGGGACGCGGTTGCGCGGTCGCACACTAATTGGGACAGCAAATCCCGGAGAGCCGGCATCCCGGATCCAAATCCAATGGTGAACGCGCCCGGGTTACCGAACCCGGCGACGAGAAAGTGCCGGTCGTTTCTTGAAGACGGCAAGCTGCTTGAAATGAATATTGCGCTTCCGATTGGCCGCGGGAAGAAGCGTCGGAGAGTACTCTGACAGCCAACGTCGGCGATCTCTGCGACAGCCATGTCACTAAGCGATACGATCATGGATGCCAGCAACCACGCGATGCGCAGGCTCGGTGGATGCTACCAAAGTTTTTTGTTGGCCGGGTTGGTCGACGAAGCCCGGCGGATGCTGATGGCGGGGGAGGGCCCGCCGCACGAGCGGGGTGGGGAACATCATCGAGATGGGAAGCAATGAACGGTCGTAAATCGGCGGTAATTTCCGCCCTTGTGGTAGCGCTAGCTTTCTGCCTGACGCTGGGGCTATCCGGCTGCGCCTCCAACAAATCTGATGCGCAGGCGAATAATTCGCCCACCGTACCGCCCGACCCGGCGCTAGTGGCCGAGCTCGTGCAGGCGTTGGAGGCGGCAAAGTCGTTGACCTCCGTGCACCTGGCGGTCCGCACAACCGGCAAGGTCGAGAGCTTGGCCGGTATCACCAGTGTCGACGTCGATGGCCGGGCCAAGCCGCTGTCCGCTAAGGGCGTGTGCACCTATCAGGGAAATGCGGACGTCCCGTTCCGGTTGAACGACAACATCATCTCGGTGAAACTGTTCGACGACTGGAGCACTCTCGGCTCGCTGTCCGACCTGCAATCCACAAAGGTACTCGACCCCGTTAACGGTGTGTCGGAGTTGCTCTCGGGTATCACCAATCTGAAATCGCAAGGCACCGAGGTAATCGACGGCATTCCCACCACCAAGATCAGCGCGACCATCCCAGCGGACTCCATTAAGCTCATTGATCCTGGCGCCAGAAGCTCGAAGCCGGCGACCGTGTGGATTGCCGAAGACGGTTCGCATCACCTGATGCAGGCGATTGTGGAGTTCGGGGGCGGGTCTGTCCAGCTCAAACTGTCCAAATTCAACGAACCTGCGAACTTCGACTAGCTGAGCACTAACCCGAAGGTTTCCCCTGATCGGTTGACGTGTTCGGGTTTGACGTCGGTGCGTTTGCATGCGGCTTTGGCCAGTGCTGCATCGGAGCGTTGGGCGGGTTCGACGGGGGTCCACTGGGGCGCACACCCAGTTCGCTGTTGTGGGCGCGAAGAACCGCTCCACGTCGTCGAGTCCGTTGTAACGCAGGAGACATCGTCATCCTGGCGCAGCCGATCGAAGATCAGGCCTACAGCGGGAACTTCGGACTAATCCGAATGGTGGCGACCCGCTTCGCCCGGTCCCCCGCAAGCGGGAAGCACCCCCACCGCCGCGCTCGCGATCGCCACTAACTGACCTCACCGGGCGAGGCAGCGGGGGCAGCGGGGGTGGCGTCGCGATGTCCGGTCCCACCGGATCGTGCCGGAATGCATAGATGCGCCACGGCGATCACTGCTCCCAGCCCGATGACGAGAACCGTACCGACCTGACCGAGAGCGGTGTGGGAACCCGGGACCGAGATCAGCACCAGTCCGCCGCCGAATGTGGCTCCAAGCGCGGCGAGCGGCGCGACCGCGCGCCGCAGGGGCACGGTCCCCGCGGCCGGCGTCTCGTTAACGCTGGGCGGGGCTTTGAGAGCGGCAGCGAGATACGGGACGCCGCACGCTGCCAGGATGGCGAACGACACCAGCGGCATCGAGGCATGCAGGTCATGACCCAGGAGGTTTTGCCACAGCGCAGTCGAGATTCCCAACGCGGCGAGGTAAGAGGCCAGCACCCCGAGGCCGACCGCAGCCGCACCGACGGCGCCGAGCCACATGCCAACCAGGGCCAACACCGCGAGCAGGACGACAGCCATTAGCAGGGCATCGTGCGCGAGGGCGCCGTGGACGGCCGCGGCCACTCGCGCGGCCCCGAGAACCGTGATCTTGCCGTCGACAAGGCTGCCGTACTTCATCGCCTTGCCCGCCGCGATTTCGAGCTGCTGAGCGCGTCCCGCCGCATCCAGGTCCAGGGTGTCCCCGTCCGAATAGACAAACAGGCGGGTCGCCCTTCCGTCCGACGAGAACATCGATTGCAATACATGGCGGTAGGACGGATCCGCCATCGCCTTCCTGGACAAATAGAAGCCGCCCTCGCCAGTGTCCTGGAAATCGCTGCTGAAACCCTTCAGGAGCGTCGCCATCTGCGCCATCTGCGGTAGTGCGTTATCGATGGTCTTTTCCAGGTTGGGGAAAAAGGACTGCAGCTGCGCCAGAGACGACTTCATTTGCGCCAGCATGCGCGGTGCGGAGTCGAAGCCGGCCAACATGCTCTTGGATACCGCGACGACGTGGTCCGCGCCATTGCTCAGCATCACCATGTCGGCGACCACCGCGTCGACGGTATTAACGGCATAGTCCACGCCCCAGCACACCATGTCGGCGGGACAGTTCGCGGCACCACCCCGCCAGCCCACGACCTGGTCGCGGACACGGTCCAGGTATGCCGTCATATCGACGGTCACGTCTTTGACCATCCGCGTACGGGACATCACGAGGTCGGTGTACGACTCGATTTCTTTCGCTGCGGCGAGCCCGGTGGTCAGGGTCCTGTCCAGCTCGTTGACCGCGCTGGACGCTTGATCGAGCATGGTCTTCATCGACTTGACCGCATTCATCTGCTGCAGAACCGGTCCGGCCGTTTGTTGACCCAGCTGCTCGCTGAGCTTGCCCAAGGCGGTGGTTAGCGAGGCATCGGGCCACGGGATACCGCCCGGCCATGCCGCCGACTGCACCATGCGGACGCCGGGAAGCTCCATCAGACGGTGGCTGACCTGGTCGATGGCGATGAGCGCGGCTGGATCCCGCATGTCGTGTACGGATTCGATCACCACGACATCGGGCAGCTCATTCCCCGGAGAGACCTGCTGGCGGCTGGCGCCGGCCGGGTGCGCCGGATTTTCACCGACACCCAACCGCATCCCGACGACGGGTAGCGCGCAGATCGCCAGCACCACGGCGGTAAGAGTGGCCAGACGCCGCATCCGCTGTGGGGGTGTCCGGGTGGCGCCGGGGGCTGTCGGCAACGACTGCGCCGGTGGCCCCGAGGGCTGCCGTGCGAGCCCGATCACGGCCGGCAAAAGCGTCAACGAAGCCGCAAGTGCCACAACGACACCCAGTGCGGCACCGCCGACGCTGTGCAACGCCGGGCTTCGGGCAAGCAGCAGCGGGCCGGTGAGCGCCGCGACGCACGCGCCGGGCAGGGCGAGTGCGGGCAGGTTGTGGCGGTATCGGCGCGTGGCCGAATCGCTTGTATCGGGCCTGCGGTGGGCGACCAGCATCGTGGACGCGGTGATCGTGCCGATCGCTAGCACCGCGCCCAGGGTCTCGGAAAACACGGTGAACACCGGCACGTTCCCCGCGTGCCGCAGCATTGCGGCGAGGGGCCGCGTCAGGGCAAGCGACACCCCGGCGGTCAGCAGCGCGATGCCGGTGAAAATCGCGGACAGCCGCGCTCGCAGAAGTAGTAGGACGGCGATCACCGCCGCGGCGGCGACGATCGTTGCGCCTTGCCAAGCATTCATGTGGAAGGGGACGCGGCTGGTGGTTTCCGGGACCGCAATGCGGGCGCGAAGTTTCGGATTCAGCGGCACCTGACGCACCACCGATCGAGCAGCGTCCAGTGATTGTCGCGCTTGGGCGCTGCCCGCCTCGCCGACCAGCCACACCATGGCGATACCGGACCGCCCGTTGTTGCTGGTTCCCAACTGGGCGGTGAGTGGGTCTGACCACAAGTCGAGGACGGATCCCACGTGGGTGTCGGCGCGGAGGGCGGCGACGACGGCGTCGAAGTACCGCTGGTCCGTCGGTCCAAGCTCGTCGCGGCTTTCCAGCACCAGGTAGGCGATGGCGTCGGTGCCGGTACCCGGGAACGCCTCCTCGATCCGGCTCATGGCGGCGGCCGTCTTGGGATCCTGCGGCAGCAGCTCGGAGCCGGCATCCCGCGCTTGCGCTGGTGTCAGTGCAAAAACCACATTCGCGATCACCGCGACCGCGATCCAGGCGGTTACGACAAGGAGGTTAGCGAGCCGGGATAGTCTACGGTTGCCTTCGGATGACACGCTTGTGATCCTACTGACGGGCACACCCTCGCGCGGATTTTCAGACAGGTGCACCAAATCCTGCTAGGACGGGCCGGCCAGACTAAGCGTCCAAGCGGGCGAACTGATCCTGTCGGTACTGTTCGACACACGCCCTTCGTCGGACCTTGCCGCTGGTGGTGGTCGGGATCGAGCCGGGCGGTACCAGAACCAGATCCGCGACGCTTAGACCGTGCGAATTTGAAAGAGCCGAGGTGACTTCACGCTTGATGGCGCCCAGCCTGTCCATCGCTTCCTGGTCCGAGTCGCCCCGCTTCTTGAGCTCGATGATGGCGACCAACTTCTCGTTGCTGCGGTCATCGGGAACCGATATTGCCGCGCAACGACTTCGGGTGATCTCCTGGATCGTCGCCTCGATGTCGTCGGGAGAGTGGTTGCGCCCATACACGATTAGGAGATCCTTGATCCGGCCGATGATGAATAACTTGCCGTCGGCGACGAATCCCGAGTCTCCCGTTCTCAGCCAGGGACCTTCGGGTGTGCCCTCCGAAGGGGTGACAAGCGTGGCGCCGAACGTGCGCTCACTCTCTTCAGGCCTCTGCCAATAGCCGGTAGCGACGTTGTCGCCGTGCACCCAGATCTCGCCGACGATTCCCTGCGGACGTTCGGTACAGGTCTCGGGATCGACGATCCGCACGATCGGTGATTGCGGCAAAACGTAGCTGACCAGCGGTGTACCGCCTCCGGTTGCGCACCGCTGCGCGTGGCCGTCGGTCAATTTCTCCGGCTCGAAGTCGACGAGTTCTGGTGGGTGACCCGCTCTGCTGCTCGCCACGTACACCGTTGCTTCCGCGAGCCCATACCCGGGCCGGATCGCCTTGGCGGGAAAGTTGAAGCGCGCAAAGCGGTCGGCGAAGCGCTTAACAGTCCCGGGCTGTACCCGTTCGCTACCGCTGAGGATGATGCGTACACCGCCGAGATCAAGCCCGGCCATGTCGTCGTCCGATATTTTTCGTGTCGCCAGGTCAAAGGCGAAGTTCGGTGCTGCCGTAAATGGTTGAGAATTGCCGGCGAGCATGTGCATCCACCGGGCCGGGCGCTGTAGGAACGACACCGGGCTGGTGAGCACTGCCCGACATCCCAACAGAATCGGACCGCAAACTCCCAGATACAAACCCATGTCGTGATAGAACGGCAGCCACGAGACCAGCGTCAGATCCGGCGGGGGGATCCCATCCGAATCGGCAAATAAGCCGGGCGTCAGCTGTTCCAAATTGGCCCGAAGGTTCTGATGGGACATCATGACGCCGGCCGGCGTACGGGTCGATCCGGACGTGTATTGCAAATACGCTGTGGGTGGGTGATTTTCGTCCCCGGCACCAGATCCATTCGGAGAGTCCAGATCTAGTAAATCAACCTCGATGATTGAGGGGGCGGATTTACCGGAGTGCTGCGCAACATGCTGGCTGACATCGTCTATGACAGAGGATGTCGTGAGAATGGCGGCAGGCGACGCATCGCGCAGCACCGAATCAACGCGTTCGTCGGTGGCGCCGCCCTGTGGAGCCGAAAGCGGAACCGCGATACGTCCGGCCTGCAACGCGCCGAGAAAAGCGGCGATGTAGTCGAATCCCTGTGGAGCCAGGATCACCGCGCGATCACCCGTCGAACCGCAAAGACTCAGCTCCCGTGCGACGTTGAGTGTTCGCCGATACAGCTGCGACCACGTCAGGCTTTGCGCAACGCCGGCCCAGTCCCGCTCGTAATCGATAAACGTTAAGGCCGTGTCATTGGGCTGCAGACGGGCGCACGTGCGCAGCGCGGCCGGGAGGGAACGCACATTCATGCGGCATTACGTTACCGGGGCGGCGTACCCCGGGCGGCAAAACCACATTTCATCGGGTCAGCATTCGGTTCGGTCAGCCCGCTACTCCGGGCATCGGCATGGTCACTGCGACGTGAAACTACTGGCGTGCAACGGTTTTGGTCGGTCCGAACGGTTGTGGTTCCAGCGCAGGCCCCGACGGTTAGAGCACGTTTCTTTGCGCAGCCGCGAGGGGCTAGACCCACCGCTTTCCGGGTCCGCCGGATGGAGCCCGAATGTCCGGACCTGCTCAGCGGTCAACGACGCGGTTAGCCCTGCTCAGCGGGGCTAAGCCGGGGAATTTCGCGCTTTGTCCCCCGGTGTGTACCTGGGCGTCTAAGCTGTGATGTTCGAGACCTGCTTTGGGTGTCAAGATCCGGGTTAGCTCGGATTAGGGGTCGGCAAAAGGGGGGGACGCGCCGTTGCGTTGCCCTTGTGTCGCCCGTGTAAAAATTCGGCAATGTGCCGGGTAACACTGGTCGAGCTTAGGCGAGGTTAATAGAGCAATGGAAACACGTGTCACTCCCGTTGCAGTCATCGGAATGGGATGTCGGCTTCCCGGGGGGATCGACTCGGCCGATCTGCTGTGGGAGTCCTTACTGCGCGGCGACGATCTGGTTACCGAGGTCCCGCCTGAGCGCTGGGACGCCGACGAGTATTACGACCCCGAGGTAGGGGTCCCGGGGCGAACGGTTTCGCGTTGGGGTGGGTTCATCGACGACATCGCTGGCTTCGACCTCGAGTTCTTCGGGATCGGCGAGCGGGAGGCGGTCGCTATCGATCCGCAGCACCGACTGTTGCTGGAAACCGCCTGGGAGGCGATCGAGCACGGTGGCCTGGATCCGGCTTCGTTGGCGGGGTCTAAGACAGCCGTGTTCATGGGGCTGAGCACCGAGGACTACTTGTTGCTCACCAGCGGTGCGGGTGCTTTGGCGGGCCCACACGCGGTCACCGGTGTTTACAACAGCGTGGCGTCCGGGCGGATCGCCTACGCACTGGGCTTGCACGGTCCCGCGATGACCGTGGACACCGCTTGTTCTTCGGGTCTGATGACGGTGCACCTGGGATGCCGCAGCCTGCTCGAAGGCGAAAGCGATCTCGTCTTGGCCGGCGGCTGCCAAGTGCTTCTTGAGCCGGCGGGGAGCGTATCGGCGTCCGCTCAAGGCATGCTTTCTCCGACCGGCCGGTGCCATTCTTTCGACACCGACGCGGACGGGTTCGTGCGTTCCGAGGGTTGCGCGGTGGTGTTGCTCAAGCGGCTGCCGGATGCGTTGCGGGATGGCAACCGTATCCTTGCCGTGGTGCGAGGCACGGCCGCCAATCAGAACGGGCGCTCGGACACGCTCACCATGCCAAACGAGGACGCGCAAATCGCGGTATACCGCGCGGCGTTGGCGGCGGCCGGGGTGGAGCCCGAAACGGTTGGCGCCGTGGAAGCGCACGGCACTGGTACCCCCGTGGGCGACCCAATCGAGTACCGCAGTCTCGCGCAGGTGTACGGCGCGGGTGGCAACCGCTGCTTGGTCGGATCGGCTAAAAGCAACCTGGGCCACAGCGAGTCCGCATCCGGGACCGTGGGACTGATCAAGGCGATCATGTCGCTTCGGCACGGCGTCGTGCCGCCCATGGTGCACTTCAACAAGCTGCCCGATGATCTTGCCGCAATCGAGACCGGACTTTCTGTGCCGCAAGAGGTTACGCCATGGTCCGGCAGCGATGACGGGGCGCCGAGACGCGTTGGGGTGAACTCGTTCGGGGTTTCGGGGACGAACGTGCACGCGATCTTGGAGGAGGCGCCCGCAGAAGCTCTCGCGCAAGCGCCCGAGAGTGCCACTTCGGCGGGATCCGGTGGATCCGTTGCGGCGGGCCCGCAGCTGTTCGCGTTGTCAGCCACCTCGCCCGAAGCGCTGCGCGCGACCTCGCGGAAGCTCGCTGGCTGGGTCGAGAGCAGGGCCGACTCCCTGGTACTCCCGGACTTGGCCTACACGCTGGCGCGCCGGCGCGCGCACCGGCCGGTGCGCACGATGGTGGCGGCCGCCAGCCTGCCCGAACTGGCCGAAGCTTTGCGGGAGGTGGCCGATGGCGACGCCCCGTATGAGGCCGCGGTTGGTCAGGGCGATCGCGGACCGGTGTGGGTGTTCTCCGGGCAGGGGTCGCAGTGGGCCGCGATGGGTGCTGAGCTGCTTGCCAGCGAACCGGTGTTTGCCGAGACCATCGCGGCACTGGAGCCGGTGATCTCAGCGGAATCGGGATTCTCGGTGACCGAGGCGATGACGGCGCCGCAGACCGTGACCGGGATCGACAAGGTGCAGCCGACCATCTTCGCCATGCAGGTCGCGTTGGCCGCGACCATGGAGCGGTCCTACGGGGTGCGGCCGGGCGCGGTCATCGGACACTCGCTGGGCGAATCGGCCGCGGCCGTTGTCGCGGGGGCGTTGTCGCTCGAAGACGGCGCGCGCGTGATCTGCCGCCGTTCCCGGCTGATGTGCCGCATCGCCGGCGCCGGTGCGATGGCGTCGGTGGAACTGCCGGTCAAGCAAGTGAATTCGGAGCTGATGGCCCGCGGTATCGACGATGTTGTGGTGTCGGTGGTGGCCTCGCCGCAGTCGACGGTGATCGGCGGCGATCCCGATACGGTGCTCGACCTCGTCGCGCGCTGGGAGAAGCGTGACGTGATGGCGCGCGAGGTTGCCGTCGACGTGGCGTCGCACTCGCCCCAGGTCGACCCCATCCTCGATGACTTAGCTGCCGCTCTGGCGGACATCGTTGCGATGCCACCCAAGGTTTCCTACTACTCGGCGACCCTGTTCGACCCCCGCGAGCAGCCGGTGTGCGATGGCAGTTATTGGGTGGACAATCTGCGGCAGACCGTGCAGTTCGCGGCGGCGGTGCAGGCTGCTTTGGAGGACGGCTACCGGGTGTTCGCCGAGCTGTCACCGCACCCGCTGCTGACCCATGCCATCGAGCAGAACGCCCGGAGTCTCGACATGTCGGTGGCCGCTCTGGCCGGCATGCGGCGTGAGCAGGAGCTGTCGCATGGGCTGCGCGGCTTACTGTCGGATCTGCACAGCGTGGGCGCCGCTGTTGACTTTTCGGTCATGCATCCCGCCGGACGCTTGGTGGATGTGCCGCTGCCGCAATGGACTCACCGCCACTTGTTCCTCGACAGCGACGAGTCCGACCACAAGGCCCAGGGTGCGTCCACCATCTCGGTGCACCCGCTGCTCGGCTCGTACGTGCGGCTTATGGAGGAGCCTGAGCGCCACATTTGGCAGACCGACGTCGGCACCGCGATGTTGCCCTGGCTGGGTGATTACCAGGTGGCTGACGGGGCCACCCTGCCGTGGACCGCCTACTGTGAGATGGCGTTGGCGGCGGCCTCGGAGGTCTTCGGCGAGGCGTCCGAGGTCCGCGACATCGCATTCGAGCAGATGCTGTCGCTCGACGATCAGACCCCGATCGAAGCAGTGGCGTCGGTTGATGCGCCGGGCGTGGTCAACTTCGTGCTGGCGACCAACGTGGAGGATGTGCACACGCAGCATGCCACTGCGGCTTTGCGTGCCACAGCTGACGATTCCCCGCCGAGCATGTACGACATCGCCGCCCTGCTGGCCGCGCATCCGTGCAGCGTAAGCGGGGCCGAGTTGCGGGAATCGTTCGTCGCGCGCGGTGTGCAGCATGGTCCGGCGTTCGGCGGTCTGGTCACTGTGCGCACCAAGGAGACCGTAGCCGGCACCGTGCTGGCCGAGGTCTCGCTGCCGGCTTCAATCCGCTTCCAGCAGGGCGCCTACCGCGTGCACCCCGCGCTGCTGGATGCTTGTTTCCAGTCCGTTGCCGCCGGCGTCGAGGCCAGCCCCGGTGGCGGCCCGCTGTTACCGCTAGGTGTGCGCCGCCTGCGCACCCACGGTTCCGCCCGCAATGCTCGCTACTGCTACACGCGGGTGACCAGGTCAGACACCAGGGGGTGTGAGGCCGACCTCGACCTGCTGGACGAGCACGGGACCGTGCTGCTGACCGTGCGCGGGCTTCGGATGGGAAGCGGTACTTCTGAAACCGGCGAGCGCGATCGGATGTTCAGCGAGCGCCTGCTGACGCTGGCGTGGCAGCAGCGTACGCTGCCCGAGGCCGGTCACGCCGAGGCCGGGTCGTGGCTGCTGGTCGACACGTCCGACGCCGCGGACCTAATGACCAGCAGCCTCACCGACGCGCTGAAATCCCAAGGCGCAGAATGTGCCAATCTGCACTGGCCCATAGACGCTGACCTCGCGACCAGCGTCGAAAGGTTTGGCAGCCACTTGCGTGCCCGCCCTGTCGGCGGTGTGGTCATCCTCTGTGGGCCAGGGGCCGGCGAGCCGGATGAGCAGAGTCTGCGGCAGGGCCGTGAGCAGGTGCGTCACCTGGTTCGGATCGTCCGCGAACTGGCTGAATTGGATGGGGAACTCCCTCGCCTGTACGTCGTCACCAGGCAGGCCCAGGTTGTCCATTCCGACGATGAGATCAACCTGGAGCAGGGCGGCCTGCGTGGCCTGCTGCGGGTGATCGGCAGCGAACATCCGCTGCTGCACACCACCCAGGTCGACGTGGACGAGCACACGGAAGCCGAGCAACTGGCCCAGCAACTGCTGGGCGGATCGCCAGAAGACGAGACCGCCTGGCGGAATGGCCAGTGGTACACGGCGCGCTTATGCCCCAGTCCGCTGAGCCACGACGAGCGGCGAACCGCCATCGTGGACAACGAACGCGACAACATGCAACTGCAGGTCCGCACGCCGGGCGATCTGCAAACGCTGGAATACGTTGCGTGTGACCGAGTTCCGCCGGGCCCCGGGCAGATCGAGGTCGCGGTGACCATGTCCAGCGTCAACTTCGCCGATGTGCTCACCGCGTTCGGCAGATTCCCGGTCATCGACGACCGCCGGCCGCAGTTG
The DNA here is from genome assembly GCA_963814505.1 of uncultured Actinomycetota bacterium. GTDB lineage: Bacteria > Actinomycetota > Actinomycetes > Mycobacteriales > Mycobacteriaceae > Mycobacterium. The sequence goes on along the minus strand of CAWFDM010000020.1, from coordinate 1,978 downwards.
GGCATGGACTTCGTGGGCGTGGTTAGCGCGGTGGGGGAGGGCGTTGCCGACCACCAGGTGGGTGATCGCGTTGGCGGTTTCTCTGAAAACGGCTGTTGGCGATCGTTCCTCACGTGTGACGCCAACCTCGCCGTTACGCTTCCGCCGGGCCTGGCCGATGACCAGGCGGCCGCGGCTGCCACCGCTCTTGCCGCCGCCTGGTACGGGCTGCACGATCTGGCCGGGATCAAGGCCGGTGATCGGGTGTTGATTCACTCCGCGACGGGTGGGGTGGGGCAGGCCGCGATCGCAGTCGCGCGCCATGCGGGAGCGCAGATATTCGCCACGGCCGGCAGTCCGCAGCGTCGAAAAATGTTGCAGGACATGGGTATCGAGTGTGTTTACGATTCGCGCAGCATCGAGTTCGCCGAGCTGATCCGACGCGACACCAACGGGTACGGCGTTGATATCGTGCTGAACTCGCTGACCGGTGCCGCGCAACGCGCAGGGCTGGAGCTGTTGGCCTTCGGCGGGCGGTTCGTTGAGATCGGCAAAGCCGACGTGTATGGCAACAGCCGGCTGGGGCTGTATTCGTTCCGCCGCGGCCTGACGTTCCATTACGTGGACCTTGCGCAGATGTCCATCGTCCAGCCTGACCGAGTTCGCGAGTTACTCGCCAGGGTGTTCAAGCTCATCGCTGACGGTGTGTTGGCCGCGCCGGAGGGCACGCACTACCCGTTGGCCGATGCGGCAAACGCCATCCGCGCGATGAGCAACGCCGAGCACACCGGCAAACTGTTGCTCGACATGCCGCGCAGCGGGCGCACTGGCGTGGTGGTGCCGGCGGAGCAGGCTCAGGTGTTCCGTCGCGACGGCGCCTACATCGTCACCGGTGGCTTGGGCGGTCTCGGCCTCTTCTTCGCGTCGAAGATGGCCACTGCGAATGGGGGGGCGGGCTGTGGCCGGATCGTGCTGACGGCACGTTCGCAGCCAAATCCGAAGGCCCGCAAGATGATTGAGCGTCTCCGTACGACTGGGGCCGACATTATCGTGGAGTGCGGCAACATCGCCGAACCCGATACCGCCGAGCGCCTGGTGAGTGCCGCAACCGCCGACGGGATGGCGCTGCGGGGCGTGCTGCACGCAGCGGCGGTGGTCGAGGACGCCACGCTAACCAACATCACCGACGAACTGATCGACCGTGACTGGTCGCCCAAGGCGTACGGGTCCTGGAACCTGCATCGCGCTACCAGCGGACAGCCGCTGGACTGGTTCTGCGTGTTCTCATCGGCAGCGGCCCTGCTGGGCTCGCCTGGTCAGGGGGCCTACGCCGCGGCCAACAGCTGGGTCGACGCGTTCGTTCACTGGCGCCGCGCTCAAGGCCTGCCCGCCAGCGCGGTCGCTTGGGGTGCGTGGGCAGAGGTCGGCCGTGCCACGAGCCTGGCCGAGGGCGGTGAAATCATGATTAGCCCCGACGAAGGTATGTATGCGTTCGAAACGCTGTTGCGCTATGACCGCACATACGCCGGTTATATTCCGATCATCGGAGCGCCGTGGCTGCCGGACCTCATCCGACGCAGCCCGTTCGCCGAAATGTTCGAATCGGCCGGACAAAGTACAAGGGGCCCAAGCAAATTCCGTACTGAGCTAAGTTTGCTGCCCCAAGACGAATGGCCCGCCCGGCTTCGTCGGTTCATCGCCACGCAGGCTGGTACGATCTTGCGTCGCACATTGGATGCCGACCGCCCATTCATCGAGTACGGCCTAGACTCGCTGGGCATGCTCGAGATGCGTACCCATATTGAAGCTGAGACCGGGATACTGATCAGCCCCAAGGTCCTCGCGACCCACAACACCGTGCGCGCGCTGGCTCAGCACCTGTCGGACACGCTGGCCGAGGAGGAGGATGCCGCATCGGCGGTGGCGTCGTAGGAGCCGGATTCTGCTGCACCGCAATGGTTCTTCGAGGACTCCACCCGGCCGGCAACTCCCACGAACT
>CAWFDM010000019.1:0-400517 GCA_963814505.1 uncultured Actinomycetota bacterium | reverse complement strand
TTTCCGCAGGTGCGCCATCATGCCGTCGGCAGTGACCTTGTTGTGTAGCGCGGTTGCGAAGTCAGCGGCGGCAGGGTTGCTGGTCGCTTGTTGCGAGTTAGCCGGGCAATGGGAGCATCCGGCCAGCGATGCGACAATGGCTACCACGGCGAACATCGCCGTCAGCGTCCTTGATTTGTACACCATTGCGCCCAAGGTTAGACGCGATCGCCGCGATTAGACATACAGCCCGGTAAAGGGCGCAAAGGGTAAGTTGCGCGCCACAAACCAAGCCAACACCAACGACAGTGTCACCCATGCAGCCCAGCGACTGTGTTGCCAACTCCGGATCCGCCGACCCGTCACGCGGCCATAAGTCCACGACAGGTATGCCCACACCAGCAACCCCAACGCCACCAGGCCCAGCGCGTTAAACCTCGCGGCCGCCAACAGATCGCCGTGCATCAGCGAATACAACATCCGCATGCTGCCGCATCCGGGGCAGTCGATACCTAACAGCGCCTTGGTGGGGCATATCGGCAGCGGGCCGTGCGGGGTGGTCGGATCGCCCACCCAGATGGCCGCGCACACCAACGTCGTGGACGCGGCCACCAGTAGTGGTGCGCCCAAACTCACCGGGACCGACCCCTGCCGGGTCACCATGAGCGCAACCCGGGCTCAGAGCATGGCGAGCATGGCAGCGTTCGTGCCGGCATTGAAGACTCCCACCGCATACAGGATGCCGTAGATGATGATGCTTACAACCCAGGCGACGACTGACCACATCACCCACTTCTTGGCACTGTCGGCGGCAGCCTGCGCCTCGGCGTATTGACCACTCTGCCACAACCCGCTTACCTGGGTGGACTTGACGATGGCAACGATCCCAAAGGGAATACAGCAGAACAACGTCGCCAAGATTGACCACACCAAGTAGTTGTTCGGCGCTTGCCCGGCAGGCTGCTGTGGCGGGTAACCGGGCGGGGGCTGAGAAGTCATACGGTTCTCCAGTCAAATGAAGTTAGCTGGCGATAAAACGGTGCCTACCATACCCGAGAGGTGTGGTGACGGCAGCACCAACCGGAAAAACTCATTCCCGGGCATCGACCGGCCCGTCAGGCATCATCGCGGCCTGCAATAATTTCCAGCGGAATGTGTTCCATGGCCAGGGAATAGCCCTACGATATCTATTCCAAGCCTTTAGCACCGCCGGTCCGACAACGGTCAGGAGTCAACGATGTCTCACCTCACCAACTCGCTGCGAGTCGCGACGGCTGCAGCGCTGATGGGCAGCTTCGCCTGCCTTGGTACTGCCACCGCAACCGCGGACCCCAACACCGGCACCTCAGACGATGTGAACACGCTTGCCCATCTGATGTCGAAGGGCTACAGCCTCAGCAACTGCACCGCTCAGCCGATCGAAGGGGCTCAACTGGCCGCGCTCACTTGCGGACAAAGCCCCGACGCCAGCGGGCCCGTCCAGGGCAAGTACATCCTCTTCAGCACCGCAGCCGATTCGACCGCCATGTTCAAAACCAGCATCAAAGACGACGTCCTGACCAACTGTGGAGACGCCGGCCAGTCGCCGACCCCATGGCACCAGGGCAACGCCACGACCAACGCAGGACAGGTGGCATGCGGGACATATCAAGGCGCAGCAGAGATTATCTGGACCACTGACGCGAAGAACGTGCTGAGCTACATCCGCGGATCCAACGCGGATGTCGCCGCGCTCTACCAGTGGTGGCGCACCAACGGCTGACCTTACGGTTGGACTATAACTGATTTGAAAACTGATGTGAGACCAGTTCGGCCACCGCGCGCATCCCGGCCGCGTTGGGGTGCAGCGGGGCCGGCGAACCCGGCAGCGGCACACCGTGTCTCGCCGGCCCGATCGTCCACGGCTCAGCCGACCAAGCATGGTGGTCCCGGCTGGCCCCGGCGGCGCGGACGACCTCGCAGCCCGTCGTCGACGCGGCGTCGGCGGTGAGTCGTTCCAGGGTGGCGGCCACATCGCGGCCCAGGCCGGCGTCCGCCTCCGAAAGCGGAGCGGCCGAAACGCCCGCAGGCGGCAGCAACGTCAAGTAGTCGACGAAACAGACTCGGGCACTTGGGGCTCGCTGGCGCAGTGCTTGACCCACCGCGCACAGCGAGCCGAACAGGTCGTCCAGGGCTCGATCACGTGCGTCACGGTCCAGCAGTTCGGATATGCGCTCACCCAGCAACGGCAGGCGCCGCGCGAAACCTGGCAGCGACGCGGCCATCAGCAGCGGAACGTAACCGACGTCGTTGCCGCCGATGGTGACCGTGACCAAGGCCTCCGAGCCATCCAGCGCGGCGATTTGCGGTGGCACGCCGCGCTGGCGATCGGTGAGCACGTGTGCGGTCGTGGCACCGGAAAACGTGACGTCGACCAGCTGGAGGTTCAGTCGTTCGGCGACCAGATGCGGGTAGTTGCGGGCCGATCGGCCGGAAAACCAAGGCGCACCCGCGGCGCGGGGCCGGATACCTGGACCCGCGGCCATCGAACTACCCAGCGCCACATACCGTTTGATTGGACTCGTCACTTCGTTGATCGTCCGCCCGCCCTAACGTGACGGGCTGGAAGCTTGCGCCCAGAAGCGTTTTGGGATCCGCCCGGCCCGGCGCGCCAGATAGCCGGCGGTGACGGCGGCGGCCATCGCGGCCGCCATGGCCGGCGGGTCGGCGGCCCGGGTCACCGCGGTGGCCAACAGCACCGCGTCACAACCCAACTCCATCGCCAGCGCGGCGTCGCTCGCGGTGCCGATGCCGGCGTCGAGCACCACCGGAACGCCGGCCCGGGCGACGATCATCTCGATGTTGTGCGGATTGGTGATGCCAAGGCCGGTCCCGATCGGCGCGCCGAGCGGCATCACCGCCGCGCAACCGGTGTCCTCCAGCCGACGGGCCAGCACCGGGTCGTCATTCGTGTAGGGCAGGACCACGAACCCATCGTCCACCAATTGCTCTGCGGCCCGGACCAATTCAACCGCGTCGGGCAGCAGGGTGCGTTCGTCGGCGATCACCTCGAGCTTGATCCAGTTGGTGTCGAGCGCTTCGCGGGCCAGTTGAGCGGTAAGCACCGCCTCGCCGGCGCCGCGGCAGCCCGCGGTGTTGGGCAGCGGCGTGATGCCCAGCCGATTGAGCAAGTCGAGCAGCCCGGTTCCGCCCTCCGCGTCGACCCGGCGTATCGCAACGGTGGTCAGCTCGGTGCCCGACGCGATCAACGCGTCTTGCAGCACCGCCAAATTGGTCGCTCCGCCGGTTCCCATGATGAGTCGCGAGGTGAAGCTGCGGTCCGCGATCGTTAATTTCGAATCAACCACCCTGCACCGCCGTCACCACCTCGAGCCGCGCACCATCGAAAAGCGTTGTTGTCCAGTTGGATCGGGGCAGCACGGACATGTCCAATGCCACCGCGATACCCCGATCCGGGAAGCCCAGCGACTTCAGCACCGCCGCAACGGTGGTCTGCTCGTCGACCTCGACTGGTTTCTCGTTGACGATCACAATCATAAGACGATCACTCCCCTGGCTCCCACCGGGATAAGTTCGGACACAATCTGCTCGGCGGTCCAGGGTGCCAGCAGAAACCCCGATCGGCCATGGCCGGCGGCGACCAGGGTCCGGTCGTCCAGCCGCTGCACCAGCGGCAGGTTATCCGGTGTCGTCGGGCGCAGCCCCGCGGCGCACTCGGCCAGTTCGTACTCGCCCAGCGCCGGCAGCACCGCACAGGCGTCGTCGAGCAGGTCGCGCACTCCCGACACGACGGGCGCGGTGTCGCGGCCGTGTTCGTACTGGGTGGCGCCGACGACCACCCCGTCCGCACGTGGCACCAGGTACACCTGCCGCCCGTGCACCCGAGCACGAATCACCCTCTGCAGCAACGGCATACAACCCTTCCGCCAGCGCAGCCGCAGCACCTCGCCCTTTACCGGGCGCACCGGCAATCCGGGCCACAACGCGGGGGCGTCAACGCCACTGGCGATCACCACCGCGTCGCCCTCAACGCGGGACAGGTCGGTCACCGGCCCCGCCCACCCAACTCCGCGACGCTCGCAGTCGCGGCGCAGCGCGTCGAGCACCGCCCGATTGTCCACCGCCAGTTCGGTGGGCGCCCGGAAGCCGTGCCGGATGCCTTGTCCCAGAAGGGGTTCGACGTCGCGGGCGGCCGACTCCCAGATCACCGGGTGCCCCTGTTCGGACAGCCAGTCCGCAACGGTACGCAGGTCCGCGACATCGGCCTGGTCGACGGCCACCACCAGCGATTCGCGTGCGGTGATCACCTCCGGCGGCATCCCGTCGGTAAAGCCGCCGTCGCGCCACAGCCGCAGTGACTGCAGGCCCAGCTGCAACAGTCGTTCCTCGCCGGGCCAGCCTTCACTGTGCGGGGCCAGCATGCCGCCGGCGACCCAGGACGCGCCTTGTTCGCCGGTGCGGTGTACCCGCACGGACCATCCGGCCTGCGCGGCCCGGCGCGCCACGGACAGTCCGATGATGCCGCCGCCGATAACGGCCAGCGTCTCCCGGGACATGCGGATCGTGCTGGTCGTGCTGGTCATTCCGTGTGCCTCCCTTCGCCGGCATGATCCGGATCAGGTGTGACGGTAAGGGCAGGTCCAGTTCGCAAGCTGGCTTGCAAAATGGCGGGCCCACTCTCAGCCCCGCTCCCGGGACTCCCGTGTGTTCTCAGGGTCCACGCTAGCGCGCTACCGTCGCGGTGTGCACGCATCTCGTCCATGGCTCCGTGTCCGGCTCGTCACGGCGAAGCTGTATCTCTGCACCGACGCGCGGCGAGAACGCGGCGACCTGGCCGAGTTCGTCGACGCCGCCCTGGCCGGCGGGGTCGACATCGTCCAGCTGCGTGACAAGGGCTCGGTGGGTGAGCAGAAATTCGGGCCGCTCGAGGCGCGCGACGAGCTGGCCGCGTGCGAGATCCTTTGTGACGCGGCCCGCCGGCACGATGCCCTGTTCGCGGTCAACGACCGCGCCGACATCGCCCGCGCGGCGTGCGCCGACGTGCTGCACCTGGGCCAGGCCGACCTGCCGCTGAGCGTGGCGCGAGACATCGTCGGACCGGACACGTTGATCGGCCTGTCCTCGCATAACGCCTTCCAGGCCGCCGCGGCCCAGGCCGGGGACGCCGATTATTTCTGCGTCGGTCCCTGCTGGCCGACCCCAACGAAGCCGGGGCGCGCGGCACCGGGCCTGCGGCTGGTGCAGGACGCCTCGAAAATCAGCTCTGAATTCGGGGGCGGTAAACCCTGGTTCGCGATCGGCGGTATCGACGCCCGGCGGCTGCCCGACGTGCTGGATGCGGGTGCCCGCCGGATCGTGGTGGTGCGGGCGATCACCGCGGCCGAGGACCCACGGGCCGCGGCCGAGCGGCTCAGTTCAGCGCTTGCAGCAGCGAGGCGATCCGGGGACTCAGCTGCGACGGTGCCTGATCCGCCTGAAGCGGATCGCCCGCCGTGCACCAGATGAAGACTCCGGCCTCGATCTCACACGTGCACGGCAGACGCCGCCGCCGTTCGTCGCCGCGGCCCAGCGGCACGGTCGCCGGGGCCGTGCGCAACCGTTGCCAGCTGGCCGCGAATCCGGGATGCAGCGGCAGCTCGGCCACCTCGTCCTCGCCGACCCAGCGCAGCTCGGTGCTTTCCCGATTGGGCACGGTGTGCAGCAGCTCGTCCGCGTCGGCAATGACCGTGGTGTAGGTCCAGTGCGTGCCGCCGATCCCGTCGATTTCGGCCGTGACCAGCGTCGCGCGCACGGCGAGGCGCTCGGCGCGTAGTCCGGCCTCCTCGCGCGCTTCGCGCACGGCGGTCTCCTCCGGGGTCTCGTGACTGTCTCGAGCGCCGCCCGGCAGACCCCAGGTGCCGCCCTGATGGCTCCACACGGCCCGATGCTGCAGCAATACCGCGGGGGTGCCGTCTGGCCGCGGCGCCCGCAGCAGCAGACCGGCCGCGCCATACCTGCCCCAGTAGTGAGCGCCGCCGTCGGATATCACCCATCCGTCACCGTCGCCCTGCACCGGATAAGGATATGCAGTCCAATTGGGACAATTGGGTACGCCTCCCCCCATCCACCGGAACATGCTCTTAGAATTCGCTTATAGACGCAATTCGCTTGTAGATGTTCGTGAGAAGGCCGAAAGACGAGGTCGGAAGCAAACGTGACGGTTGAGCTGGCGCACCCGTCGACCGAGCCGCTGGGGTCGCGGTCGCCGGCCGAACCCGCCCATCCCCGCTGGTGGTTCATCTCGACAACTCCCGGCCGCATCCTGACCATCGGGATCGTGCTGGCCTCCCTGGGCGTCGCCAGCGCGTTTGCCACCTCGACGACCATCAACCACCGGCAGCAGGTGCTCAGCACCGTTTTGTACCACACCGAGCCCCTGTCGTTCGCCGCCGGACGCCTGTACACCACGTTGTCGATCGCCGACGCCGCGGCGGCCACCGCGTTCATCGCCCAAGCCGAACCGCGCACCGTGCGGCAACGCTACGAGCAGGCCATCACCGACGCCGCGGTGTCCGTGACGCGCGCGTCGAGCGGGCTGACTGACGCTTCGCTGGTGGAGTTGCTGGGCCGGATCAACGCCGAACTGGCCGTGTATACCGGGCTGATCGAGATCGCGCGGACCAACAACCGGGAAGGCAACCCGGTCGGGTCGTCTTACCTATCGGAAGCATCGGGGTTGATGCAGTCGACGATCCTGCCCGACGCTAAACGGCTCTACGATGCAACGTCAAAGCGGGTGGACACGGAAACCACCGCGTCCACGCAGTTCCCGGCTCCGGTGATCTTCATCATCGCCACCACCGTCGTCTTCGGCGCGTTCTCTCACCGCTGGCTGGCCCGGCACACCAGGCGCCGGATCAACCCCGGCCTTATCGTGGGCGCGCTCGGTATTCTTGTCATGGTGGTGTGGGTCGGAACGGCGTTAACCATTTCAACGACCGCCAGCCGCAGCGCCAAAGACACTGCGGCCGATTCGCTGCGGACGGTTACCAACGTCGAGATCACCGCCCAGCAGGCGCGAGCCGACGAGACGTTGTCGCTGATCCGCCGCGGCGACGAAGAGATCCGCAAGCAGTCCTTCTACCAGCGCATCGACTCCATGCACGAACAGCTCGACCACTACATGTCCCGCCCCGACGCCGTCGACAAGCCCGACCTGCAGGGCGCGGACCAGCTGCTGATCCGCTGGCGGCAGGCCAACGACCGGATCAACGCGTACATATCGGTAGGCAACTACCGGGCCGCCACCCAGGTTGCGCTCGGCAACGGTGAGGACGACTCCACCCCCGCATTCGAGAAGCTGGACGACGCGCTGGTCAAAGCCATGGACCAAAGCCGCACCCGCCTGCGCAGCGACGTCCTCAACGCCCGCAGCGGGCTGTCCGGCGCGCAGGCCGGCGGCGTCGTGCTCAGCCTGGGCGCCGCCTGCGCGGTCGCCCTCGGCCTGTGGCCCCGGCTAAAGGAATACCGGTGATGACGCGCATGGTGGGGGCCCGGCGAGCGTGCGGCCTGCTCGCCGCGACGATCCTGCTGGCCGGGTGCGGCAAAGCGGAATCCCTGACCGTGATGACGGTGCCGACGCTGCCGCCTCCCTCGCCGGTCGGCATGGAGCAAATGCCGTCGGAGGCCCCACTGCCGGCTGACACCACCAGGGAAAACTGCAACCCGACCGCCAGCCTGCGCCCCTTCGCCACCAAGGCCGAGGCCGATGCCGCGGTGGCCGACATCCGCGCCCGGGGCAGGCTGATCGTGGGGCTCGACATCGGCAGCAACCTGTTCAGCTTCCGCGACCCGATCACCGGCGAGATCACCGGGTTCGACGTGGATATCGCCGGCGAGATCGCGCGCGACATCTTCGGCACCCCGTCGCACGTCGAATACCGGATCCTGTCGGCCGCGGAGCGCACTACCGCGCTGCAGCGCTCGGACGTCGACGTCGTCGTCAAGACCATGACCATCACCTGCGACCGGCGCAAGGTGGTGAATTTCTCCACCGTCTACCTCGACGCCAACCAGCGCATTCTCGCCCCGCGTGACTCGCCGATCGTCAAGGTGTCGGATCTGTCCGGCAAACGAGTCTGTGTGGCGAGGGGCACCACGTCACTGCAGCGGGTCCAGGAGATCTCGCCGTCGCCGGTCATCGTGTCCGTGGTGAACTGGGCCGACTGCCTGGTCGCCATGCAACAGCGGGAGATCGACGCGGTCAGCACCGACGACTCGATCCTGGCCGGGCTGGTCGAAGAAGACCCCTACCTGCACATCGTCGGTCCGAACATGGCCAGCCAGCCCTACGGCGTCGGAATCAACCTGAACAACACCGGGCTGGTCCGGTTCGTCAACGGCACGCTGGAACGCATTCGCCGGGACGGAACGTGGAACACGTTGTACCGCAAGTGGTTGGCGGTCCTCGGCCCGGCACCCGCCCCGCCGACGCCGAGGTACGTGGACTGATGGCCGACCCCGACTCCGAGGACGTGGGCCCCGCCACCCAGCGGGCGGAACCGCCGACCGGCGCGACGGGTTTGCGCACACCGACCACCCAGGCGGTGTTCCGGCCCGATTTCGACGACGACGATTTGCCGCATATCTCCATCCCCACCGTGGAAACCGACCCGCAAGAACGGATGACAGTGGCGACGCGGGTGCTCCCGGCACTCAGGCAGCTCGGCGGCGGTCTGGTGGAGATTCCCCGGGTACCGGACATCGATCCGCTCGAGGCCCTGATGACCAGTCCGGTGGTGCCGGAGTCCAAGCGGTTCTGCTGGAACTGTGGACGGCCGGTCGGCCGGTCTACCTCCGAGGACAAGGGGGCTAGAGGTTCTAGCGAGGGCTGGTGCCCACACTGCGGCAGTCCGTATACGTTCCTGCCCCAGCTCCGCGCGGGCGACATAATCGCCAACCAGTACGAGGTCAAGGGCTGCATCGCGCACGGCGGGTTGGGCTGGGTCTACCTGGCGCTCGATCACAACGTCAACGACCGCCCGGTGGTGCTCAAGGGGCTGGTCCACTCCGGTGACGCCGAGGCACAGGCGATCGCGATGGCCGAACGGCAGTTCCTCGCCGAGGTGGTGCACCCGCAGATCGTGCAGATCTTCAACTTCGTCGAGCACACGGACCGACACGGGGACCCGGTCGGCTACATCGTCATGGAGTACATCGGCGGGCAATCGCTCAAGCAGAACAAGGGCGAGAAACTGCCGGTCGCCGAGGCGATCGCCTACCTGCTGGAAATCCTGCCGGCGCTGAGCTATCTGCATTCCATCGGCCTGGTCTACAACGACCTGAAGCCGGAGAACATCATGCTCACCGAAGAGCAGCTCAAGCTGATCGACCTGGGCGCGGTGTCACGCGTCAACTCGTTCGGCTATCTGTACGGCACGCCCGGCTATCAGGCGCCGGAGATCGTGCGGACCGGGCCGACGGTGGCCACCGACATCTACACCGTGGGGCGCACGCTGGCCGCGCTCACGTTGAACCTGCGCACCCGCAATGGCCGCTACGTGGACGGGCTGCCAGAAGACGACCCGCTGCTGACCACCTACGACTCGTTCGGCCGGTTGCTGCGCCGCGCCATCGACCCCGACCCGCGGCGCCGGTTCACCTCGGCCGAGGAGATGTCCGCGCAGTTGATGGGCGTGCTACGTGAGGTCGTCGCCCAGGACACCGGGGCGGCCCGGCCGGGTCTGTCGACGATCTTCAGCCCGAGCCGCTCGACGTTCGGCGTTGACCTGCTGGTCGCGCACACCGATGTCTACCTGGACGGCCAGGTGCATTCGGAGAAGTTGACCGCCAAGGAAATCGTGACCGCCCTGTCGGTACCGCTGGTCGATCCGACCGACGTGGCCGCCCCGGTGCTGCAGGCGACGATGCTCTCCCTGCCGGTGCAGACGCTGGACTCGCTGCGCGCGGCCCGCCACGGCATCCTGGACGCCGACGGAACGGACGTGACCGAGTCGATCGAGCTGCCGTTGATGGAAGTCCGCGCACTACTGGACCTGGGCGATGTAGCCAAGGCCACCCGAAAACTCGATGACCTGGCCGAGCGGGTCGGCTGGCGATGGCGGTTGGTCTGGTACAAGGCCGTCGCAGAGCTGCTCACCGGTGACTACGACTCCGCCATCAAACATTTCACGGAGGTGCTCGACACCTTTCCCGGTGAGCTGGCACCCAAACTGGCGCTGGCCGCCACCGCAGAGCTGGCCGGCGAGGCCGACGAGCACAAGTTCTACCGGACCGTGTGGCGCACCAACGACGGCGTGATCTCGGCGGCCTTCGGGCTGGCCAGATTTCAGTCGGCCGAGGGCGACCGAACGAGCGCGGTGCGCACCCTCGATGAGGTGCCGCCCACCTCGCGGCATTTCACGACCGCGCGGCTGACCAGTGCGGTGACCCTGATGTCCGGCCGATCGACGGCCGAAATCACCGAAGAGCAGATCCGCGACGCCGCCCGGCGGGTGGAGGCGCTGCCACCCACCGAACCACGCGTGCTGCAGATCCGCGCTCTGGTGCTGGGAGGGGCGATGGACTGGCTCGACAGCAACGAGGCGAGCACCAACCACATTCTCGGTTTCCCGTTCACTCAACACGGGCTGCGGCTGGGTGTCGAGGCAGCGCTGCGCAGCCTGGCCCGAGTGGCGCCCACCCAGCGGCACCGCTACACGCTAGTGGACATGGCCAACACGGTGCGGCCGACCAGCACCTTCTAGGCGCGCGTGAGTCGTCCCCCTACGCGCACCGAGCGTGGTGGTTAGGTACGGATTTCAATGGGCTTTAGTGCATATCACCCACAGTCGGCGGATGGATCAACCCCAATACACCCCCATAAACACCCCCATAAACACCCCCATAAACTCAGCCAATTTTCAGCTCGGCCGTTCACAGTTGACGGATGGCCGGGCAGTCCCCGCAGTGGGTCGCGACGGCCCGCGTGCTGCGGCGGGCCGGGTTCGGGGCGACGGGCCCCGAGGTGGACGCGCTGGTCACCCGGGACTGGCCGGCCTACGTCGACGCGATACTGGGCGCCGGCCCCGACGCTGACCCGGGCGCGGTCGCCACGCCGATGCCCACCCTGGCGACGCCGCGTGCCCCCGGCAGGGGCGCGACGCCGGCGGCCCGCAAAGAGTTCGGCCGCCAACTGTCTGAACAGGCGGGCATCCTGTCGGCCTGGTGGCTGAGCCGCATGGTCGCCGTCCAGGTGCCGGTCCATGAGAAGTTAACGCTGTTGTGGCACAATCACTTTGCCACTTCCACTCAGAAGGTTCGGGTGGCGGCGTACATGGCCGCGCAGAACCAGAAGCTGCGCACCTTGTCGCTGGGCGATTTCCGTACCCTGGCGTACTCGATCCTGACCGACGCGGCGATGTTGCGCTGGCTGGACGGGCAGACCAACACCGCCAAGGCGCCCAATGAAAACCTGGCGCGCGAGTTCATGGAGCTGTTCGCATTGGGCCACGGCAACGGCTACACCGAGGACGACGTGCGGGCCGGCGCCCGGGCGCTGACCGGATGGGTCATCGGCGCCGACGGCCAAACGTCGGTGATCCCTAAGCGCCATGACTTCACCGCCAAGACTCTGTTTGGCCGTACCGGCAATTTCGACGCGGCGGGCTTCTGTGACGCGGTGCTGGCCGCGCCCAAGTCCGCGGAATACATCGCGGCACGTCTGTGGCAGCAATTGGCTTCCGACGAGCCGCCATCGCCGCAAGCGCTGGACCGGCTGGTGTCCGCTTACGGCCCGGGACGCGACCTGCGGGCGCTGACTCGGGCGATCCTGACCGACGACGATCTGACCCGCGACGACCAAAACAGCGCCGCCCAAAACAGCAAGGTCAACACCCCGATCGAGTGGCTGGTCGGGGTGATCAGGGCGCTTCGGGTACCGATCGACGACCCCAAGCAGCTCAAGATCGCCGAAACGACGTTACGTGCGCTGGGCCAACGGCCGTTCTATCCACCAAGCGTCGGCGGCTGGCCGCGCGGCCAGGCGTGGCTGTCCACCGCCAGCGCCGAGGCCCGGTTGCGCGCCGCGAGCCGGCTGGCAAACGCCGGTGACCTGTCGATCATCGAGGGTGCCGCCCCCGGCGACCGCATCGACGCGGCCGGCTATCTGATCGGCGTCGGAGCCTGGTCGGACCGGACCGCCGACGCGCTCGAGCCCCTGGTGCGCAGACCACCGCAGTTGGTCGCAGTCGCCGTCAACACGCCCGAATACCTGACGTCGTAGCGAGATCGCCACGAGGAAACCATGCCCGAGATCAATCGCCGCAGATTCCTGATCGCCAGCGCGGGCGTGGGCGCGGCCGGCCTGCTGTCCGGCGCGGTCGCGGTCAGCTGGCCCGACCTGATGCACGCCGCCCGGGACCGGCCGCTGGCCGACGACGCCGGCGTGCTGGTGATCGTCACGCTCTATGGCGGCAACGACGGGATCAACACCCTGATCCCCTACGCCGACAACGCTTATCATGACGCGCGGCCAGAACTTGCCTACGCCCCGGGCGACGTCTTGCACCTGGACTCCCAGCTCGGTCTCAACCCGGGAATGAAGGGCCTGGCCCAACTCTGGAACCAGCGGCAACTCGCCATCGTGCGCGGTGTGGGCTATCCCCGGCCCGACCACAGCCACTTCCGGTCCATGGACATCTGGCAGACAGCACAGCCGGCCGAGCCCGTCGCCACCGGCTGGATCGGCCGCTGGCTGGACGCCACCGGCGATGACCCGCTGCGTGCGGTAAACATCGGGCCCGTCCTGCCCACCCTGGCCGTCGGCGAAAGGTACACGGCGGCAGCACTTTCGACGACCCAGGTGCCGCCCGCTCAAGCGGAGCGGCTCGACACGATCATGGGCGCGCTGGGCGTCGATGACCCCGGCGACACCCCGGCGATGGCGGCGGTGCGCAAGGCCTATCGCGCCGCGCGCACCACCAACGCGAGGTTCGCCGCCGTCAAGCCCATGAAAACCCCGGCCAAAGAACACAACTCGCTGGGCACCCAGCTGAGCTTGGTTGCCGCCGCGGTGCGGGCCCGCGTCCCGACGCGGGTGTACACGGTGCAACTCGGCGGCTTCGACACGCACGCCAACGAGCGCGAAACCCAGCAGCGGCTGTTGCAGACCTTGGACGAAGCCGTGTCGCCGTTCCTGCAGCAGATGGCCGGTGATCGCTGCGGACGCAACGTCGTCCTGATGGTGTATTCGGAGTTCGGGCGCAGGGTGGTTGCCAACGCTTCGCAGGGTACCGATCACGGGACCGCCGGCCCGGTCTTCGTCGCGGGCCTACCCGTCAAGGGCGGGTTCTACGGCGAAGAGCCTGGCCTCACCGACCTCGACCACGGGGACCTCAAGTTCACCACCGACTTTCGCGATGTCTACTACGAACTGCTGTGGCGCACCGTCGGGACGGACCCCACGCCGTCGGTCGGAACGGGACGCACCGCGCTGGGCTTTCTCTAGACCCGCTGCCGCGGGCCTTTTCCGGGCAAAGGGAACGATTGTGCAAGACGGTGTGTGGTTCGGCGTCCTCGGGCCATTGCAGGTGAGTGTCAACGGTTCGGTTGTACCGTTAGGCACGCCCGAGCAACGCGCCGTGCTGGCGATGTTGCTGATCAATCGCAACCGACCGGTCAGCGCCAATTCACTGATCGACGCAGCCTGGGAGCAAGGAGCTCGCGCAGCGGCGAGAACCACGCTTTCCTCATATGTGTCGAATCTGCGTCGCCTCATGGTTGACGCGGGCGCGCCCAACCGCGACCTCTTAGCCGGCGTGCCGCCGGGGTACCGGCTCGCGGTTCTGGACAGCCAATACGACCTCGGCCGCTTCGTGACCGAAAAGACCGCTGGTGTTCGAGCGGCCGCGGATGGGCGATTCGAGGAGGCCAGCCGCCACTTGTCGGCCGCACTGGCGCAGTGGCGTGGTCCCGTGCTCGACGACTTGCGCGACTTCAACTTCGTCGATGCCTTTGCTAGGGGACTGGTTGAGGAAAAGGTCGTGACACAGATCGCTCGTGCCGAAGCGGAAATCGCTTGCGGACGAGCCCATTCGCTGATCGGCGAGCTCGAGGCACTCGCCACCGACCACCCTTACCGGGAACCGCTTTGGGCGCAGCTGATCAGCGCTTACTACTTGGCCGACCGCCAATCCGATGCGCTCGATGCCTATCACAGACTTCGGAACATCCTGGCCGAGGACCTGGGCGTCGACCCGGGTGCCACGGTGGGCGGGCTCTACGAGCGCATCCTTCGTCACGAGTCGCTCGACGTCCGCAAGGCCGCCCAATCGAGTGCTGACGAGACCGTGCGGACCCTCTCGGGGCGCCTCGCGTCGCGTCCGGGCATCGCCTATGGCCCCTCGCTGCGCGACGCGGACAAACGTAGGTATCCACTGGTCGCCACAACCACCCGTATCGGGCGCAGCCCGGACAACGACGTTGTCCTTGCTAGTGCCAAGGTCGGCCGTCTGCACGCAGTGATCGTCGACACCGGCTCGAGTTTCGTCATAGTCGATTTGACACCGGCATACGGCGTCTACGTTTCTGGCCGGCGGGTCCAGACCAGCGCTGTCCTCACCGAAGGTGACGCGATTCGCATAGCCGAACACGAGTTGATCTTCGAAAGCACTTCCCGAGCGCCCGCCGCCGACGAGTAGTGCGGCGTCACCGCAACTTTCCCTGGAGCGTGTCTATCGACCCGCCAGCAGCTGCGCGCAGTCGCGGGCGATGGCCAGTTCCTCGTTGGTCGGGACCACCAGCACGGTGATCGGTGAGTCGTCCCTCGAAATGCGCGCAATGCGCCGCGCCGCGCTGTCAGGCCGGCGATTGCGGTCCTCTTCCAGCACGATGCCGAGTTCCGTCAGGCCGGCCACCGCGTCGCGGCGCACCGCGGGATCGTTCTCGCCGATCCCGGCGGTGAAGCTGATCACGTCGGTGTGACCCAGCACCGCCAGGTAGGCTCCGATGTACTTGCGCAACCGGTGAATGAACACGTCGTAGGCCAATTGCGCTGAACCATCGCCTGATTCGATCAGCTCCCGCAGCCGGCGGAAGTCCCGTTCGCCGGCCAGGCCCAGCACCCCGGAGCGATGGTTGAGCATCGACTCGATGTCGTCCACGCCCATCTGCGCGTTGTGCCACAGGTAGCTGACCACGCTGGGGTCTATGTCACCGCTGCGGGTGCCCATCACCAGGCCCTCCAGCGGCGTCAGGCCCATCGACGTGTCGACCGGCCGGCCGCCGGCAACGGCCGAGGCCGAGGCGCCGTTACCCAGATGCAGCACAATCTGATTCAGGCTGTCCAGCGGCAGGTCCAGGTAGGCGGCGGCCTGCTCGCTCACGTACCGGTGCGAGGTGCCATGAAATCCGTAGCGGCGGATCTGCCACCGCTTCGCCAATCCGCGGTCGATGGCGTAGGTTGCCGCCGCGGGCGGCAGGTGGTGAAAGAATGCCGTGTCGAACACCGCGATGTGCGGAACGTCGGGCAGCAGCTTTCGCGCCACCTCGATTCCCTTCACCGCCGGCGGATTGTGCAACGGCGCCAGCGCAGACAGCTCGCTGAGCCGGCCGATCACCGCGTCGTCCAGCAGCGTCGGCCGGTGGAACTCGTTGCCCCCGTGCACAACCCGATGCCCGACCGCCAGCAGCCGCGCGGCCTGCAGGTCGATGCCGGCCTCGGCCAGCCGCTCGAAGGCCAACCGCAGCGCCGCCTCGTGATCGGCGACCGATGAGGACCGCTCGCCGATTTGCTGAATGACCCCGTTCGCCAGCGTGTTGCCCGAGTCCGGTTCGACGAGTTGGTATTTCAGCGACGAGGAGCCGGAGTTGATCACCAGCACTTCAGCGGTCATGTACGCCCTTGCTTGGATCCGGGTGCTGGGCTTGGATCACGGTGATGGCGACGGTGTTGACGATGTCTTCGACCAACGAACCCCGGGACAGGTCGTTCACCGGCTTGCGTAGGCCCTGCAGCACCGGGCCGATCGCGATCGCGCCGGCGCTGCGCTGCACCGCCTTGTAGGTGTTGTTGCCGGTGTTGAGGTCGGGAAAGATCAGCACCGTCGCGTGACCCGCCACCGGCGAACCTCGCATCTTGGCGGCGGCGACCGACGGTTCCACCGCGGCGTCGTATTGAATGGGACCCTCGACCGGCAGCTTCGGATCCCTGGCACGAACCAACTCCGTTGCCGCCCTGACCTTGTCGACGTCGGCCCCAGTGCCGGACTCACCGGTGGAGTAGGACAGCATCGCCACCCGCGGCTCGATGCCGAACTGGGCCGCGGTGCGCGCCGAGCAGATTGCGATGTCGGCGAGCTGTTCGGGCGTCGGGTTGGGGACGATGGCGCAGTCACCGTATGCCAGCACCCGATCGGGCAGGCACATCAGGAAGACACTGGACACCGTGGAGACGCCCGGAACGGTTCTGATGATCTCGAAAGCCGGGCGAACGGTGTGCGCCGTGGTGTGGACCGCGCCGGACACCATGCCGTCGACGACCCCGTTGTGCACCAGCATGGTGCCGAAATACGATACGTCGTACATGATTTCGCGCGCCTGTTCGATGGTGACACCCTTCGCCTTGCGCAGCTGCGCGTACTGCTCGGCAAACTGATCCCGCAACTCGCTATCGCGGGGGTCGATAACCTTGGCCGCGCTCAGGTCCGCGCCGAGTTCGGCCGCACGCAACCGGATGTTGGCTTCGTCACCCAAGATCGTCAGGTCGGCGATACTACGTAACAGCAGCCGCCCGGCCGATTTGAGAATGCGGTCGTCATCGCCCTCCGGCAGCACAATGTGTTTACGATCCGAGCGGGCCCGCTGCTGCAAGCCATGGGTGAACATTTGCGGTGTGACCACGGTCGGGATCGGAATGGCGAGCTGCGCCAATAAGTCGGCGATGTCGACGTGGCGGTCCATCAGTTCCAGCGCGGTGTCGATCTTGCGCCGCGAGGTCGCCGTGAGCCGGCCTCGGGCCGAGGCGGCCGCGCTGGCGGTCTCGTAGGTGCCCAGCGTGGTGGCGATCATGGGCAGCCGTAGCCGCAGGCCGGCCACCAGGGCCGCGATCGACGGATGCAGTTCGAACCCGCCGTTGAGGATGACGCACGACAGTGACGGAAAGCCTTCGGCCGCATGGGCGCTGGCGACGGCGAGCAACACGTCCGAGCGGTCGCCGGGGGTGATGACCGCCATGCCGTCACGCAGCCGTTCCAGAACGTGGTCGGCCGTCATCCCGGCCACCAGCACGTCGGTGACCTCGCGTTCGGCCAGCGACGCGTCCCCGCTGATCGTCGTCCCGGCCACGGCGGTTTCCAGTTCGGCCACCGTCGGCGCCGACAGCAGCGGCTCTTCGGGTAGCACGTAGCAACGCGGCGTGAAGGTGCGCAGCGCATCGGCGACAGCGGCCAGTTGCGACCGATCACACCGGTTGGCCACCACCGCCGCGGTGTGGGCGCGCTGCGCCAACAGCTCGGCCAAGCAGACCCTGACTACGCTCCTGACCTCTTCGACGGTTCGGCCTTTGGCGCTCACCGTCAGCAGCACCGGCGCGCTGAGGTTGACCGCGATGCGGGCGTTGATCGACAGCTCGGCGGGGCTGGCGACGTCGGTGTAGTCGCTGCCGACGATCACCACCACATCGCACGACTCGGCCATCGCGTGATACGAGTCGACGATCATGGCGATCGCGGTGTCGCGGTCGGCGTGGAGCTGCTGGTAGGTCACGCCGACGCACTGCTCATAGGGCAGGCCGGCGGTGGTGTGCTCCAGCAGCAGCTCCAGAATGTAGTCACGCTCCGGGCCGCCGGCTGGTATCCGCGTAATCGGTCGGAACACACCGACTTTGGCGGCCTTGGCGGCCAATCGGTGCAATATCCCGAGTGCGATCGTCGCCTTCCCGGTTGCCGGCTCGGGCGCCGCGATGTAGATCGCAGCGGTCTGCGTGCCAGAAGGGTTAGGCACCCGACCGCCTTTTCAGCCCAACCGCCGCAGCCTGGGCGCCAGATCCTTTTCGAACAGCTCCAGGAACCGGCGTTGGTCGTGCCCGGGCGCATGGAACACCAGGTGGTTCAGGCCCCAGGTCACGTATTGACCGACCTTTTCGACGGCTTCGTCGGGGTCCGACGAGACGATCCAGCGCTTGGCGATCTGTTCGATCGGCAGCGCATCGGCGGCCTTCTCCATTTCGATCGGGTCGTCGATGCTGTGCTTCTGCTCGGCGGTCAGCGACAACGGCGCCCAGAACCGGGTGTTATTCAGGGCCAGGTCCGGGTCGGGGTCGTAGGAGATCTTGATTTCGATCATCTTGTCGATGTCGTCGGGATTGCGATTGGCGGCCGCCGCGCCTTCGAGCACCGCGGGCATCAGCTTTTCGGCGTACAGCTCCTCGCCCTTGCCGGACGTGCAGATGAAGCCGTCGCCGGCGCGTCCGGCGTATTTGGCCACCACACCGCCGCCGGCGGCGATGTACACGGGCACCCCACCTTCGGGTACGTCGTAGATAGAGGCGCCTCTGAGGCGGTAGTAATCGCCGTTGAAGTCGACGCGGTCGCCGCGCCACAGCTCGCGCATCAGCCGCACCGATTCGCGCAGCCGGGCGAACCGCTCCTTGAACTCCGGCCAGTCGCCCTCGTATCCGGTGGCGATCTCGTTCAGCGCCTCACCGGTGCCCACCCCGAGGAACACCCGATTCGGGTAGAGGCAGGCCATGGTGGCGAAGGCCTGCGCGATGACGGCGGGGTTGTATCTGAAGGTCGGAGTGAGCACCGAGGTCCCCAGCACCATCCTTTTGGTGCGTTCGCCGACGGCCGTCATCCAGGACAGCGAAAACGGTGCGTGCCCACCCTCGTGCCGCCACGGCTGGAAATGGTCGCTGACGGTGGCGCTGTCCATGCCGTGCGCTTCGGCGACCACAGCCAGTTCGACGAGTTCGCGCGGTGCGAATTGTTCAGCAGACGCCTTGTATCCGAGTTTCAGTTCAGCCACTCGTTCTTTCTACTCCTGACTCGCGGAGGGTGTGGGGGTGGAGGTTGGCGTTCATGCGTTGTGTCGGCATCAGGTGGGCCGGACCGGCAGCGAACGCTCTTCGGCGACCGGCGCTTTGGCGTCCGGTATCAGCCGGGTCGGCCGGGTGTCCCGGCGGTGGCGGTTGTTCGTGCCAGTCTCAAAAGTCTTGACCAACTGGTGGCAGCGAATTGGGAAGGTGTGTTTCAAAAAGAGAACCTGCTGAGACCACCGCCGCCATTGCCGCCGGCCCGGTCCATTGGTAGTCAGGGGCGCCGATGTTAGTCGGTGCTAGAGGCCGCCGTTGCCGCCGTTGCCGCCGGTGGCGGTGCCGGAGCCAAAGGCAACGGCGGACCCGCCACCGCCACCGCCTCCGCCAGCGATGCCGGTGCCACCGGCACCGGCGGTACCGCCGGACGTGGTGCCGGGGTTACCGTTGTTGCCGCCGGAGCCGCCGGAGCCGCCGTGGGCACCCAACGCGGGGACACCGCCGCCAGAGCCGCCGGAGCCGCCGGAGCCGCCGAAGCCGCCGCCACCACCACCGCCACCCGCGAGCTCGATGCTGCCGGCGGGGGAGCCGGTGACGGCGCCGGGGAAGCCGCCAGCGCCGCCGCCGAAGCCGCCACCGGCGGCACCGTCACCTATGCCGAGAGTGATCGAAAAGCCATTGATGCCGGCCTGGGCGCCACCGCCGCCACCACCACCGGAACCGGCCGCACCGGTGAAGGCGGCACCGGTGCCGCCTTCACCGCCGCTACCGCCGGAGACGTCGTAGAGGGCGCCGCCGTCGTTGAGGAGGCTCTCACCGCCGGCACCGCCCGTGCCGCCGGTGCCGCCGGGGCCGCCGCCGGTGCTGACGCCACCGGCACCGCCGCCACCACCGCCGCCGCCCGAAGTGGCGCCGCTGTCGCCGCTGAAGAGGGGGAGGGACAAGGCGGCGCCGCCTCCGTCGCCGCCGTTGCCGCCGGAGCCGCCGGTGATGCCGTGGCCGCCGGCGCCGCCGGAGCCGCCGACGCCGCCGATAACGAATGCCGTGCCGGTGACGATGGCGCCGCCGCCGGCGCCGCCGGCGCCGCCGTTGCCGCCGATGCCGGCGCTGCTCGCACCGCCGCTGCCGCCGAGGCCGCCAGCGCCGCCGGAATCTGTAGTGGTGTCGCCGCCGCCGCCGCCGTTGCCGCCGGTGCCGCCGGCACCCGCGGCACCCGCGATCGCGCCGGACCCGCCCGCGCTGCCACCCAGCCCGGCGGTCCCGCCGTTGCCGCCGTTGCCGCCGGCGCCGCCGGGGAAGCCGGTGTTGTTGAAGCCGACACCGCCCTGGCCGCCCTGGCCACCGTTGCCGCCGGCGCCCCCGTTGCCGTTGGCGCCGGCATGGCCGCCGAACACCCCCGAGCCTTGGCCCCCGGCCCCGCCGTTACCGCCGTGGCCGCCGGGGCCGCCATCGGTACCGTTGCCGCCGTTGGGAACGAAGGTGCTGGTGCCAGCGACACCTAGGCCGCCGGCCCCGCCGACCCCGCCCGCACCGCCGAGGCCGCCGGCACCGCCATTGCCCTGAAGCAGCCCACCGTTGCCGCCCGCCCCGCCGTTACCGCCGATGCCGCCGATGCCGCCGCTGGTGCCGCTGAGCGCGTCGCCCGTGGTGCCGGTGATCCCGGCCCCACCCGCCCCGCCCTGCCCGCCGTTGCCCCACAGCCCGGCAGCCCCGCCGTTACCGCCGTTTTGGGAGTTCGCGCCGGACCCGCCGGCGCCGCCGTTGCCGATCAGCCACCCGCCGGGCGCGCCGTTTTGCCCAGTCCCCGGTGCGCCGTTGGCGCCGTCGCCAACCAGCGGGCGCCCCGTCAGGTCCTTCACCGGCGAAAACACCGCCAGACTCTGGGCAGCCTGCACCACGGCCTGCAGCGGCGAGGCATTGGCGGCCTCCGCGCCCGCGTACGCGGCCCCCGCACTGTTCAACGCCTGCACAAACTGGTCATGAAACGCCGCCGCCCGCGCACTGAGCGCATAAAAGCCCTGACCGTGGGCGGAGAACACCGCCGCAATGGCCGCCGACACCTCATCCTCGGCCGCGGACATCACCCCGGTGGTCTGGGTGGCCGCGGCCGCGTGGGCCGCGCTAAGCGTCGAGCCGAGACCGGCCAAATCCGTTGCTGCTGCGCCCAGCACCTCCGGCATCGCCACTACCAACGACATCTGCGACTCCCAACCGGTCATGACGACCTGACTGGCGTCCGATCGCCACCGATGCCCCCCGAAAATTGCAGCATAACCCCAAGCGAAGCCAAAGGATTTACAAATTTCCATTTCGCCATTGGGCCGCCCCCTGCTCTGCTGGTCGATCGGGTTGGGTTCAGCCACGGCACGTATTCCGTCATAAGCAAGCACAACGCCCGCTCATCGCCGCACACGTCGACCTGTTCAGCCAGCGCCCGCATCCGCTTCAGCGCAGACAGCACCGAACGCGCACGGCGACAACGGGATTGACCGTGTTGGTAACAACGCAGCTGGCGCAGACCCTGCTCACAAGCAGCCACAGCACGCTCGTCGTGGCAACCGCCTTGGGCAGCGCTGGGGGCGCGATGCTCCCCGGCCGGTCACGAGCCGTAATCCACGCGCTCTGCGTGCGCGGTCGACGAGCCGATTACGGTTCAGGGCGGAGAGGTTGTGCATCCGTAAGCGACATAGGAGAAACGCATGGCAACGGCGGCGACTCTTTTTCAGGTCACCGACATCGTCCATTTCGCTCGGGGCAGCGCGGTGAACTGGGTGCTGGTCACCGGCGACACCGGCGTCATGTTGATCGACGCCGGCTATCCCGGCGACCGCGAAGACGTGCTGGCCTCGCTGCACCAGCTCGGATATCGCGCCGGCGACGTGAGCGCCATTCTGCTGACGCACGCGCACATCGACCACTTGGGTTCGGCGATCTGGTTCGCCAACGAACACGGCACCCCGGTGTACTGCCATCCCGAGGAGGTGGGGCACGCCAAGCGCGAGTACCTGGAGCAGGCATCGGTTCTCGATGTGTCGCTCCGCATCTGGCGGCCCCGCTGGGCGGTGTGGAGTTTTCATTTGGTTCGTAACGGTGGCCTGATCCGCGACGGCATCCCTACCACCCAGCCGTTGACCACCGAGGTGGCCGCCGGGCTGCCGGGTCACCCGATCCCGATTTTCACCCCTGGGCACACCAGCGGGCACTGCTCGTATCTCGTCGACGGCGTGCTGGTCAGCGGTGACGCGCTGATCACCGGCCATCCGCTGCTGCGTCACTGTGGGCCGCAGCTGCTGCCGGCGGTGTTCAGCCACAGCCAGCAGAACTGTCTGCGCAGCCTGGACGCGCTGGCGCTGCTGGAGACCGAGATACTGCTGCCAGGCCACGGCGACGTGTACCGCGGGCCGATCCGTCAGGCCACCGACGAGGCCACCTCGTTGGCGCACTCAGCGCGCTCCTAGCCCAACCAGCCCGCTAGCCCAGCTAGCCCGCCAGCCCCAGATGCTCACGCAGCGTTTCGGCCGCATACTCGGTGCGAAACGCGCCGCGCTCCTGCAGCAGCGGCACGACTCGGTCGACGAACTCGTCCAGGCCGCGCGGCGTCAGGTGCGGCACCAGGATGAACCCGTCGCAGGCATCGGCCTGGACGTATTGGTCGATCTCCGCGGCGATCGCGGCGGCGGTGCCGACGAACTGCTGCCGGCTGGTGACGGCGATGACCAGCTCGCGGATCGACAGCCGCTCGGCCTCCGCGCGTTCGCGGTAACGGCGGGCCACCGCGACCGGATCGCCGTGCCGCACCCGTCCCTGGGTGATGCCGGTGTCGGCGGCCGGGTCGATATCGGGTAGCGGCCCGTCCGGGTCGTAGTCCGAAAGGTCACGGCCCCATACCTGTTCGAGCATCGCGATCGCCGTCGCGCCGCTGACCTGCTGATGGCGGATGTGGCGTGCCTTGTCCTCCGCCTCGTCGGCGGTGTCAACGATGACGAACATCGCCGCGGGAAAGATCTTGAGCTGGTTGGGGTCTCGACCATAGGACCGCGCGCGGCCCTTGATGTCGGCGTAGTAGCGCTGACCGTCCGCAAGCGTGGAGTGCAGGGTGAACAGCGCATCGGCGTGCCGGGCGCCGAAGGCCCGGCCCTCGGCCGAGTCGCCGGCCTGCAACAGCACCGGATGCCCCTGCGGACCGGCGGGCAGCGTGGCGAAGCCGCGCACGTTGAATTGCGGACCCGAGTGTTCGACGCTGCGGATTCGGGCCGGCTCGACGTAGGCCCGGTTTTCGACGTCGGCCAGCACGGCGTCGGCCTTCCAGCTATCCAGAATGCGCGGGCGACGGTGAGGAATTCCTCGGCCCGGACGTACCGGTCGGCCCGGTCGGCATCGTCGAGAAAGCCGCCGCGCCGGAAGTTGGCGCCGGTGAACGCGTCCGAAGAGGTGACCATGTTCCAGCCGGCGCGGCCACCGGACAGGTGGTCCAGTGACGCGAATTGCCTTGCCACTTCGAATGGTTCGTTGAAGGTGGTGTTGATGGTACCGGTCAGCCCGATCCGGTCGGTGACGGCGGCCAGCGCCGCCAGCACGGTGAAGGTGTCCGGCCGGCCGACCACGTCGAGATCGTAGATCCGGCCGCGATATTCGCGCAGCCGCAGCCCCTCCGCCAGAAAGAAGAAGTCGAACAATCCGCGTTCCGCGGTGCGCGCGAGGTGCACGAACGACTCGAACTCGATCTGGCTGCCCGCGCCGGGGTCGGTCCACACGGTCGTGTTGTTGACGCCCGGGAAATGAGCCGCCAAATGAATCAGCTTGCGGCGCTTGCCCTCTCGTATGCTCACGGGGCCAGCCCCCATCGTCTGGCGATCAACTCATGTGAGCGCAGCCGGTCCTCGTGCCGGTGGGTCACCGAGGTGACGACGAGTTCGTCGGCGCCGGTGACCCGCTGCAGCGCCTGCAACCGCTCGGCGACCTCGCCGGGATTGCCGACGAATTGGGTTGCTATCCGGTCGTTTACCACGGCCAGCTGGTTTTCGGTCAGTGGAACACAATCGCCGGGGTCCGGGTAGGGCACCGCGCCGACCCCGGTTCGGATGGAATACACCCAGTGGCCGTAGCCGGCGGTCAGGCGCCTGGCAGTGTCGGTGTCGTCGGCTACCACGATGTCGGCCGACACCACGACATAGGGCCGCTCCAGCGTCGCCGATGGCACAAAAGCGTGACGGTACGCATCGATGGCCTCCAGCGCGGTCGCCGGCGTGATGTGGTAACTGCCGACAAAGGGCAGCCCTTGCGCTCCGGCGACTTGGGCGCTTTGCCCCTTGGTGCTGCCAAAGATCCACGGTGTCAGTCCAGATCGCTCCCCCGGCACCACGTGCACATCGAAGCCTTCGGCCTGATAGCTGCCGTCCAGCATCGCGATGATGTCGCCGAGCTGCTCGGTGAACTCGGGCGCCACCGCCTCGGGCTGTTGCAGGATCGACATGGTCGCAATTACCCGATCCTTGTCGAGCAGGCCGCGCAGATCGAACGGTGCCGGGATCACCACACCGTCGATTTCGTGCCACTGCCGTGGCGGTCTCGATTTGGCCGATGGCTGCTTGGGCTTGTACCCAGTGTTGCGGCGTTGCCCTCGGCCCACACCCAAGTCGATGCGGCCCGGATAGAAAGCCTCGAGCATCCCGAAACTCTCGACCACCGCGGCCGCCGTGGTATGACTCATTTGAACGGCGGCCGAACCCACCCGAATGCTGTTGGTAGCCGCCGCGATTTGGCCGATCAGCACGGCCGTCGCCGAGCTGGCCACGCCGACGAAGTGATGCTCGGCGAGCCAGAATCGCCGATAACCCCATTCTTCGGCGCGCTGGGCCAGCTCGATGGTGTTGCGCAGGGCCGTCGCCGCGTCACCGCCCGCGCTGATCGGCGACAGGTCCAGGATCGACAGCGGCACCTCATCCACTGGGTGCGTCATTGGTGCACCGCCGCATAGCGGTTGGGCGCCACCGGCAGGTGCAGCCGTGCGCGCAACGTTTCGCCCTCCCGATAGCCGGTGGGAAATTGGCCGGCGCGCTGCAGCAACGGAACCACCTCGTCGACGATCACCGGCAGATCGGTGGCGTTGACGGCCGGGCGCAGGCGGGCGCCGTCGACGCCAAGGCGTTTCCAGTCCAGCAGCATTTCCACTAATTCCGTTGCGCTGCCGCCGAATACCAAGGCATCCGACCTGAAGTCGGTATCGCCGTCGAACGAAACGACCAGGTCGCCAAACACTTTGAGGCGCGAGCTGGGAATTTCGTCGAGAATGGCCTTGAGCGACCCTTCGTCGGTGGGCGTGATGAACACGACGTCGGCGCTGGCGGCAGCGAATTCGTAAACCGGACCGGCGTGCGCCAACGCGGCGACCACCGGCTGGCCTTGCGGCGGCCGCGGCGTGATCGACGGCCCCCTGACCGAGAAGTACTTTCCGCTGAAGTCGATGTAGTGCAGTTTGTCGGTGTCGACGTAGCGTCCGGTGGCGACGTCGCGGATCACCGCGTCGTCCTCCCAACTGTCCCACAGCCGGCGTACCACGTCGACGTACTCTCGGGCCTCTTCAAAGCCCTCGTCAAACAAGGGAATTTGGGCTCGGTTTTGGGCTGGGTCCCGGCGGCCGAACAGGCTGGCCTCGTGGCTGGTGACGCTGACCCGAGCCTGCCAGCCGGCCCGGCCGTGCGACACATAGTCAAGGGTGGCAATGGATTTGGAGACGTGGAACGGCTCGGTGTGGGTGACGGTGGCCACCGGGATCAGCCCGATGTGCGCGGTGGCCGGGGCTATGCGGGCCGCGACCAGCACCGCGTCGGCGCGACCGGCCAGCCGTCCCGGATCGATGCGCTCACGGCGCCCGGGTTGCGGCATCAGGGTGTCGTCGATGGTGAGGAAGTCGAGCACACCGCGCTCGGCGGTGGCCGCGAGACCGGCCCAGTAACGGCCGGACAGTACCGACGCGGCGCCGGGGTCAGACGCCAGCGTGGGCCGCCAGGCCTGTGGGTGCCAGCCGTAGCCGTCGAGCGCGACGGCCAGATGCAGACCGGTCATCGCGGACCCCGGTCGCCCTGGACGCCGTCGTCCAGGATCTTCTCGAACGCGATCGGATAAAACGGCCCCCAGTTCGGTATCGGCTCGGCGGGGGGCACCCGGGTATACCCGGTCGCGTCATACAGCGCTTCGGCCTCGGGTTGACGATTGCCGGTGATCAGGTACAGACGCCGGTAGCCGCGCGCGGCGGTCTCTGCCTCCAGCGCCGCCAGCAGCGCCTTGGCGTAGCCACGCCGCCGATGGGCGCTATCGGTCCAGATCCGCTTGAGCTCGGCGGTGTCGGCGTCGAAACGCCGAAACGCGCCGCCGGTAACCGGGGCGCCGTTCAGCACGCCCATCAGCAAGCCCCCGTCCGGCGGCGTCAGTTCGGCCGGCGGAACGGGCAGCCAGGCCAGGTGCGCGCTCGGGCTACCGCCGTACCGTTGCGCGTACTCGACGGCCAGCTCGGCCAGCAGTGGCTGCGCCAACGGGTCATCGTAAGCGGAAGGCACAAACCGCAGCTCGTTCATCTCACTCTCCAACGCCCGTCACGCCGAAGCATTCCTGCCGGAATCGACCCGGGTGGCCGTGAGGTACACGGGCGTGACCGCCACGTCGCGGCGGCTGACCCGCGGGCCCCCCGGGATCCCCATGGCGGCGAACAACGCTACGACGTTCCGCTCGACCGTCTCCCAACCGTAGGCCACAAGATATTCCGGCACGTAGCGGTATTCGCCCTGGTAGGTCAGCTCGGCCAGGTCGACGTCCAGGCCGAATTGGCGCCACCGGTCGACAAACGAACGCCCCGCCTCCACCTGCGCCGGGGTCCAGGTGGGCATGTGATCGGCGGCGAACCGGCTGCCGACGGGGCTCACCGCCGTGACATCTTGCAACAACCGATCCTGCCCGTCGGGCGGCAAATAGCCGACGAGGAGGCCCTCGGCAATCCACACCGTGGGTTGACTCGCGTCGAAACCGACCCGTCGCAGCGCCGCCAACCAGTCCTGACGAAGATCGGTGCCAACCGCGCAACGGTTGGCGGTCACCCTGGCGCCCAGGCCGCGTAGCACCTCTGTTTTGAAATCGATCACTGCAGGCTGATCGATCTCGTAGACCGTCGTCCCGGGCGGCCACCACAGCCGATACGGCCGGGTGTCCAGCCCGGACGCCAGAATCACCGCTTGGCGAATGCCCGCCCTTCCGGCGTCGGCGAGGAAGTGGTCCAAGAACCGAGTATGCACCGCAAGGACATTCATCAGCCCGCCCACTACCGGGTCGTCGCCCCCGTCTGCCGCATACTGCTCGTTCTCGACCACCCGGGTGAAGGACTCCACCCCCGCGGCGCGCACCAACGCCTCAGCGAACGGATCGTTGAGGATGCCTTTGTTGGTTGCAACAGCCCGCGCGGCCGCGCCGAATGTCGCGGTCATCCCGACGCCGGTGGCCGGGTCCCAGGTGTCGTTGTCTGTCCGTGCCATCTCGGCTATGCGCTCGACTATGCACGAGGCCGCCGGGTCAGCCCGACGGCCGCTCGCCAACCGAGTAGCAGAACCGCAGTGACCGACGACGCCACCACCACGAAACTCGCTGCCACACTTGCCGAACTGGCTTTGCGCAACAGCATGCCGACCACCACGGTGCACAGCCAGACGACGAGTCCGGTGGGGACCACGGCGGTGGGCCCCCGCCAACCGCGCGATGCCAGCCAACCGACCAGGGTTCCGGTGAGGAACGGCCATGCGGTTGTTGCGACGCCGGTGATGGTGACCCCTTCGGCGTGGCTGCGCCGGCCGACGGCACAGAACGCCAGCACGCCGATGATGTCGGTGGCCAGCCAAGCCAACCAGCCCAGCCCGCGCCGTGCTCGCATCCCGCGAGACTACGCGAATCCTTGACCGTGCCGCTGCGGTGAACCTAGATTCGTCTGCGATGAATGCCCATTCGCACGGCAGGCTCGCGGTGGTGACCGGCGCCGGATCGGGTATCGGCAAGGCGATAGCGCTGGCGTTCGCCGCGCAGGGCGACCGGGTTGTCGCCGCCGATCTGGACGAGGCGGCGGCAGCGGCCACCGCCAAGGAACAACCCGAGCTGATCACCGCGCTGCCGGTGGATGTCGCCGACCCGACCCAGGTCGACGCCTTGCGGAAAAGGATCCACGCAGAGGTGGGCGTGCCCGGCATCCCCCATATCGTCGTCAACGCCGCCGGCTGGGACCGCACCGACCAATTCCTAAACACCACACCGGAATTCGCGGACAAGGTGGTCGCCATCAACTACCTGGGGCCGGTGCATGTCTGCCGCGCGTTCCTGCCGGGAATGATCGAGACAGCCGCCGGCGGCCGCGTTGTGAACGTGGCCAGTGACGCCGGCCGCGTCGGCAGTGCGGGCGAGACCATCTACGCCGGCGCCAAGGGCGGAGTCATCGCGCTCACCAAGTCGCTGGCCCGGGAAATGGCGCGCCATCGGATCACGGTCAATTGCGTGTGCCCGGGCCCGACCGACACGCCGCTGTTTCACGCACAACCGGAGAAGCTGAAAGAGGCTCTGGTCAAAGCGATCCCATTCCGCCGACTGGCCCGCCCCGAGGAGGTCGCCGCACCGGTGCTGTTCTTCGCGTCCGACGCAGCATCGTTCATCACCGGACAGGTGATCAGCGTCAGCGGCGGGCTAACGATGGCCGGTTAGTGGCAGGCTGATCCGTATGAGCACCCAAGCACCTCCGGCCTTCGACCGAGACGACCCGCTCGGCCTCGACGCGTCCCTGTCCAGCGACGAGCTCGCGGTGCGCGACACCGTCCGAAAGTTCTGCGCCGAGCACGTCACGCCCTACGTTGCCGAGTGGTTCGAAATCGGCGACCTTCCGGTCCGCCAACTCGGCAAGCAGTTCGGCGAACTCGGTCTGCTCGGGATGCACCTGCACGGCTATGGATGCGGTGGGGCCTCGGCCGTGCATTACGGCCTGGCCTGCCTGGAGCTGGAGGCCGCCGACTCCGGCGTTAGGTCGATGGTCTCGGTGCAGGGGTCGCTGGCGATGTTCGCGATCTGGAACTTCGGGTCCGAGGAACAAAAGCAACAGTGGCTGCCCGGCATGGCCGCCGGCGAGCTACTCGGCTGCTTCGGGCTCACCGAGCCCGACGCCGGATCCGATCCCGCCGCGATGAAAACGCGGGCACGACGCGATGGCTCGGATTGGGTAA
This sequence comes from uncultured Actinomycetota bacterium, assembly GCA_963814505.1. GTDB lineage: Bacteria > Actinomycetota > Actinomycetes > Mycobacteriales > Mycobacteriaceae > Mycobacterium. Next base: position 371,288 of record CAWFDM010000019.1, on the reverse strand, counting down.
TCAACGGCCGCAAGATGTGGATCACCAACGGCTCGGTCGCCGATGTCGCGGTCGTGTGGGCCGTCACCGACGAGGGCGACATCCGCGGGATTCGGGGCTTCCTGGTCCCGACTGATACTCCCGGCTTTGATGCCAACACCATCCACCACAAGCTGTCTCTGCGGGCATCGATCACCAGTGAGCTGGTGCTCGACGAGGTGCGGCTGCCCGCCGAGGCGATGCTGCCCGAGGCACGGGGGCTGCGGGGGCCGTTGTCGTGTCTGTCCGAGGCGCGCTACGGAATCATCTGGGGATCGATGGGAGCGGCCAGATCGGCATGGCAGGCCGCGCTCGACTACGCGACACAGCGCACCCAGTTCGGCCGTCCGATCGCCGGATTTCAGTTGACGCAGGCAAAACTCGTCGACATGGCGGTGGAATTGCACAAGGGGCAGCTACTGTCGCTGCACCTGGGCCGCCTCAAGGACGGCGTCGGGCTACGCCCCGAACAGGTCAGCTTCGGCAAGCTCAACAACACTCGCGAAGCACTCAAGATCTGCCGGACCGCCCGGACAATATTGGGCGGCAACGGGATATCGCTGGAATTCCCGGTTATCCGGCACATGGTCAACCTGGAATCGGTGCTGACCTACGAAGGCACACCCGAGATGCACCAGCTCGTCCTCGGCCAGGCGTTCACAGGTAGCGACGCCTTCCGCTGACCGGGCGAGGAGACCGTGCGGGAGGTAGTGATGGGACACATGACACATCGGATCGTGGTAGGTATCGCGGCGTGCGGGCTGTGCGTGGGCGCTTTGCCCGGGATGCCGGTGGCAGGCGCCGACCCCACCGTCACGTTGCCCGCGATGACATCCAGCAACAGCGGACCGATCATCGGCGGCGGGAGCGCATCAGCGCAGATGTCGCAGCAACTCAAGAGCCTGGGTGATCCAAACGTCCAAGAGGTCGACGGCTCGGACGCGGCTCAATTCATCACGGCCGCAGCCGCTGTCACGAACCGCGACCTCGCCTCCCCGTTCATGGCGTTGCAGCGAGCGCTGACATGCCAGACGAACAACGCGGGATTCGGGGCGCGCGCCTATCGACGCAAAGACGGGCTATGGGGAGGCGCGATGCTGGTCATCATCAAGAGCACGGTCCCCAACTCCGACGCCCTGACCGCCTGCGAGAAGTCGAATTGGCGCAAGCCGTCGGCGGGCAGCACAAACTCGATGTGCGACAGCGGCTGGAGCTACCCCCCGCAGACCTTCACCAACCGCGGGGGCGAGACCTATTACGTCTTGCTCGCCGGCACGACCTCCGACTTCTGCAGCACGCTGAATGAAAACTACCGGAACAACGCGAGCCCATGGCCCACCTAGAACGGCGTGCGCCTCTCGTGAGCATCGCGGCGGGGCTGCTGTTTTTGTCCGCTTCTCTGGCCGGAATAGCCGCGGCGGCGGCCGACCCCACCGTCACGCTGCCCGCGATGACATCCAGCGGCGGCGGACCGATCATCGGCGGCGGAGACGCCGCGGCCCAGCGCCGAATCTCGCAGCAACTCACCAGCCTCGGCAATCCCGACATCCAAGAGGTCGACGGGTCGGACGCGGCTCAATTCATCACCGCCGCAGCTCAAGTCATCAGGGTCTCCAACCGCGACCTCGCCGCCCCCTTCGTGTCGTTGCAGCGGGCGTTGGGATGCCAGACGAACAACGCCGGCTTCGGGGCGCGCGCCTATCGACGCAACGACGGGCTATGGGGCGGCGCGATGCTGGTGATCGCCAAGAGCGCCACCCCGGACGTGGACGCGCTGGGCGCTTGCGTCAAGTCGAATTGGCTTGGCCCGACGGCGGGCGGGCCGAATTCGATGTGCAACGCCGGCTGGACGTACCCCACCTCAGGCGATAACCACCGACCCGAGACCTATTACATCTTGCTCGCCGGCACGGCCTCGAACTTCTGCAGCGGACCCGACGAGAACTACCGCAACTACGCGACCGGATGGCCCTGACCGGAGCTCTACGCGATCAGGCCAGGCGAAACCGCCTGCGGTGCAACGGTAATCACCACGGCGGCGGGCGCGGCGGGGGCTCTCGAATCCGTGTGCGGCGTGGCCCGGAGGAGAGCTCCGAGGATCCAGAACACCAGCCCAAGTGCGATTAACACCCCGCCAATGACTATTCCGGCGATCGCCATACCGCGGCCGCCCTGACCGGTCTGCTTGATCTGGCCCAGCGCCACAAAACCGAAAACCAACCCCAGGATGGGGCCGATGCCGCAAAGCCACCCGACCAGGGAGCACACCAACGACGCGATGGCAAACCCGTTGGTACCCGAGCTTTGTGGCGGCGGCTGATAGCCATAACCGCCCGGCGGCGGATACCCACCGCCCTGCGGATACCCACCACCCGACGGATACCCACCGCCCGACGGATACCCACCACCCGACGGTGGTGGTGGCGGCGGGTAGTTGGGCGGCTGATCCGTCACGGGAACCTCCTGAGGAGTCACGATCCCACATCTGTGAATTCGCTGGGAACGAGCGGCACATCACTGTACTACGCGCTGCCGTACTTGTCCTCTCACAGTATTGCCGCGGTCGCAGCGGCCGCTATGACGGTCGAACCACTTGTCGTCAAATCCGACGCCACAACCGACACCGTCTCCGGCACCGCGATGCCAAACGACGGCTGCCGGCTCTTCATTGAGCGCACCATATGCCCGATTCGCGGCACATCGCGGAGTTTAGGCATCAGCCACCGTCTTGCCGAAAGGCGTTGTCACGCAGCGTGATTATGATATTCGGTGACACGATCGGGGTAATTGAGCGCGCCGGGGCGGCGGCACTGACGGCGCGAGCAATATTCCGAGCAATAATCAATGCCTCGGCACCGGCGCACCGCACCGCCCCGCGGGGGACGGGTCATCGCCATTCGACCAGCGATGATCGCAAGCGCTGCGAAGCCGGGCGCAGTGGGTCATCGCCATTCGACCAGCGATGATCGCAAGCGCGGCGAAGCCGGGCGCAGTGGGTCATCGCCATTCGACTACGCGGAGTCGTACGGTGTACATGCCCTGCGCAGACTGTTGAGACTGAAGGAGGAGTATGACACCCCCATCCAGCGACACCGCGGCTGTCACCGGGCGCCATCGCGTCGTCATCATCGGAAGCGGATTCGGCGGCCTGAATGCGGCCAAGGCGCTCAAGCGGGCCGACGTCGAAGTCACGCTCATCTCGAAGACGACCACCCACCTGTTCCAGCCACTGCTGTACCAGGTGGCGACGGGAATCCTGTCCGAGGGCGACATCGCCCCGACCACCCGGCTGGTGCTGCGGAAGCAGAAGAACGTGCGGGTGCTGCTCGGTGAGGTAAACGCGATAGACCTGAAGGCCCAGACGGTCACGTCGAAATTGATGGACATGCAGACGGTAACGCCGTACGACAGCCTCATCGTGGCCGCCGGCGCGCAGCAGTCCTACTTCGGCAACGACCACTTCGCCACCTTCGCACCCGGGATGAAGACCATCGACGACGCCCTGGAGCTGCGCGGCCGCATCCTCGGCGCGTTCGAGGCAGCCGAGGTCACTACCGACCAGGCCGAGCGGGAACGCCGCCTGACCTTCGTGGTGGTCGGCGCCGGACCGACCGGCGTCGAGGTGGCCGGACAGATCGTCGAACTCGCCGAGCGCACCCTGGCCGGGGCATTCCGGACCATTACGCCCACCGACTGCCGGGTGATCCTGCTCGACGCCGCGCCCGCGGTGCTGCCGCCCATGGGCCCGAAGTTGGGCCTCAAGGCACAGCGGCGGCTCGAGAAGATGGGCGTCGAGGTCCAGCTCAACGCGATGGTCAGCGCCGTCGACTACAAGGGCATCGCCATCAAGGAGAAGGACGCCGACGACCGCCGCATCGAATGCGCATGCAAGGTGTGGGCGGCCGGCGTGCAGGCCAGCCCGCTGGGCAAGATGGTCGCCGAACAGTCCGACGGAACCGAGACGGACCGCGCAGGCCGGGTGGTCGTGGAGCCCGACCTCACCGTCAAGGGCCACCCGAACGTCTTCATCGTCGGCGACCTGATGTCCGTGCCCGGCGTGCCGGGCATGGCTCAGGGCGCGATCCAGGGGGCGCACTACGTCACCACAGTGATCAAGCACATGGTCAAGGGCAAAGACGACCCGACAAACCGCGAGCCGTTCAAGTACTTCAACAAGGGCAGTATGGCGACGATCTCCCGGAATAGCGCCGTCGCCCAGGTCGGCAAGATCGAATTCGCCGGTTATTTCGCCTGGCTGGCGTGGCTGGTGCTGCACCTGGCCTATCTGGTCGGCCACCGCAACCGCATCGCCGCGCTGTTCGCCTGGGGGATTTCCTTCATGGGCCGCGGTCGCGGTCAGATGGCCATCACCAGCCAGATGATCTACGCCAGGGTGGTGACGAATTTGATGGAGGCTCAAACGCAAGGAGCCCTGGCGGCGGCCGAACGTGCCGAAGAGGCCGAAAAACAGGTGGCGGGTTAGGCCTACGAGCTCAGGGCCCGGTCGATATCGGCGATCAGGTCGTCGGTGTTTTCCAGTCCGACTGAGATGCGGACCACACCGTCACCGAGTCCGATCGCCGCGCGACCCTCCGGCCCCATCGCCCGGTGAGTCGTGGTCGCCGGGTGGGTGATAAGCGATTTGGCGTCGCCGAGGTTGTTGGAAATGTCGATCAGCCGCAGCTTGTCCAGCACCTCGAAGGCGCGTTGCTTAGCAGTGTCTTCGGGGCCCTCCGGTGCGTCCAGCTCGAAGGTGACCACCGTTCCGCCACCGGACATCTGGCGCTTGGCCAGGTCGTGCTGCGGGTGCGACGCCAGGAATGGGTAGCGCACCCAACGCACCGCCGGATGCCCCTCCAAGAACTCCGCAATCCGGTGCGCCGAGGAATTGCTGTAATCAACCCGAACCGCCAGCGTCTCAAGGCCTTTCAGCAATACCCAGGCATTGAACGCGCTCATCGCCGGGCCGGTGTGCCGCATCAGCTTCTGCACCGGACCGTCGATGTACTCCTTGTCGCCGAGGATGGCGCCACCCAGCACCCGGCCCTGCCCATCGATGTGCTTGGTCCCCGAGTACACCACCACATCGACCCCCAGCGGAAAGCCTTGCTGCAGCAGTGGTGTGGCAAAGACGTTGTCCAGCACCACCTTTGCGCCCACGGCATGCGCCAGCTCGGTCACCGCGGCGATATCCACCAGCGACTGCATCGGATTGGACGGCGTTTCGAAGAACACCGCCTTGGTGGGCACCGAAAGCGCCTGCTCCCATTGCGCGAGGTCGTCGCCGTCGACGAAGACGGTCTCTACGCCCCACCGCGGCAGGATCTCGTTGCACACCACGAAACACGACCCGAACAGGCTGCGCGCGGCGACCAATCGGTCACCGGCGGCCAGCAGCGCGCCCAGCGAGGTGAACACCGCGGCCATGCCGCTCGCGGTGCCGAACGCCGCCGGGGCTCCCTCGATCAAGCGCAGCCGTTCCTCGAACATGGTCACCGTCGGGTTGCCGTAGCGCGAGTACACAAAGTGGTCCAGCTCGCCGGTGAACGACTTCTCCGCGACCGCCGCCGACGGGTAGACATAGCCGGACGTCAAGTACATCGCCTCGGCGGTCTCTTCGAAACCCGAGCGCAAGATCCCGCCGCGCACGCCGATGGTGGCCTGGCTGACGCCGTCGGGCAGCGCCTTCGGGGTGCGGACCGAGTCGTGCTCAGTCATCCTTGCTTCACCCTTGTTGCCGCTGCTTCCAGGGCAATCCGATCGCCCGCCAGCCGGTCTCGCCACGGTGTCCCTCCGCATTGAGCTGGCCTTCGAAGCCGTCGAGAATGTTGTAGGACGGAGCGATGCCCGCCGCGGTCGCAACCTCGGCGGCGCCGATGGAACGGTTACCCGAGCGACACAGAAACACCACCGGCCGCTCCCCCCCGGAGTCCGCCGGCGAAACCCGATCCCGCAGTTCGGCCAGGAAGCTCTCGTTGCGCTTCCCGTCGGACGCGTTCCACTCGATGAAGACGACCTCGCGGCCGATGCTCGACAAGTCCGGCACCCCGACGAACCGCCACTCGGCGTCGGTGCGCACGTCGACCAGCACCGCCTGGGGGTTGTCGTTCAGCATTTTCCAGGCATCAAGCGGGGTGATATCTCCTGCGTAGCTCACCCGCGAGAGTCTCGCATATTCGGCGGCGCTCCGGCGAACTCAAGGCTGCCGGCGCCCGGACAGCGCTGTCGCCACCTGGCGGGCACGGTCTCGTGCGGCCGCCACGTCCGGCGCCGTGGCCAGCGCCACCGCACCGGAGGATCCGAACACCCGGATATCGCTTTCCGGCACCCGAAGCGCAGAGATCAGCGCGTCGGGAGTCAGCGATCCCCCGGCCACGTCGATGACGCGCGCGGCGCCCGGCGAGTTCATCATGGTGTCCACCGGAACGCCCAGAATGGCCCTGGCCTGCAGTTCGAATGCGGAAAGCCGCTGACTGCGCGGCGTCACCCACGCGCTCTGGTGCGGGCAGGCGGTGACGTCGGCGAAGTACACCTCATCGCCGTGGATCATCAATTCGACGCTGAAGACCCCACGCCCGCCGAGCGCCTTGACGATGCGCGCGGCGATCGACCTGGCGGAATCCAACGCCGCGGCGCTCATCTGCTGCGGTTGCCAGGATTCCAGCACGTCGGCGTCGGCGCCGCGATGCCCGATCGGTGAGCAGAACTCGATCACCGGGCCGTCCGGACCCTCGGTGCGCACCGCGAGCAAAGTGACGTGAAACTCGACCTCGACCACCGTTTCGGCCAACACCCGACGGTGCGCGGCCGCCACCGCGTCGCCCACCGCACGCCGCCACGCGGGCTCGATGTCATCGGGCCCCGCGACCAGCGAGTGTCCCTGGGCAGCCACCCCGACCACCGGCTGCACCAGCAGCGGAAACCCGGCGTGCGCGGCCACCGCGTCGAGTTCGTCGACCGACCCGGCGAACCAGAACGGCGCGGTGGGCAGGCCGAGCTGGCCGGCGGCCAGCCGGCGCAGGCTTTCCCGGTCACCGGTGAGCCGGACGGTGCGGGCGCTGGGCACCAGCTCGGTGAACTCGTCTTCGGCCTTGACCCAGAAACTCTCCAGGGCGCCGAATGCCTCCGTCGGGACCGCGTCGGCTCCGGTCACCACGAAATCCGGTTGCACGCGTTCGATCACCGCGGCCAGCTCGTCGACGTCGGTCATCGGGACCACCAGCGACTCGTGAGCAACCCCATGTGCGGGCGCATCCGCGTACCCGTCGACCGCGATCACCTCCGCGCCGAGGGAACGCAACGCGATCGCCAGCTCCCGGTTGAGCTCATCCGAACCCAGCAGCATCACCCGGGGCCGGACTTCATCGCTAGCCTCGGGAGCCTCGGGGGCCGCGGGAGCCTCGGGAGCCTCGGGGGCCACCGGGGCCTCGGGAACTTCGATGGCTTCGGTAGCTTCAGTCACCCGGGGAGCCTTGGGAGCCTTGGGAGCTTGGGGAGGACGCTCCCGCTTGCCGGTGGGCTGCTGCTCCGTCTCGCTCATGCTGCTCAAGGATAGGGGCGCTAGCGACTCACGGCTGGCCGGGAAGTAGCCGCACCATCAAGCCGTTGCCCTCGGCCAACAGCGTCTCGTCGCTGTCCACCAATTCCGCCGCCACAAACGCCTTGCGCCCCTCGATGCTGGTGACGCGCCCGCGGATGGCCAACGGCGCATCGATCGGGGTGATCCTGCGGTAATCGACATGCAGAAACGCCGTCCGGCTGATCGGGCGTCCCGCAGCGTGCGAAATCATGCCGAACATGTGATCAAAGAGCAACGGCAGCACGCCGCCGTGCACCGCGTGGTTGCCACCGACGTGAAACCGGCTGAAATATCCCGTCATTTCGACGCCGTCGGGGCCGTATCGCGTCAACGTCCAAGGCGGCAGCAGCAGACTGCCCATGCCGGGCAGGTCCGGCGTCCGCCCGGCCGGCGCCTTACCTTCCTCGGCCTGGAAGGGGCCCAGCAGCTCGACCAGCGCGTCGGCGCGGTCGGCCGCCTCGTCCCACACCTCGTCGCCGGGGTCGGCGGACACCGCCAGGTCCTGTAGGCGGCGCATGGTCGTAACGAATCGGCGGAAGCCGTCACGGGGGCTGGCCGGACCGTATTCGGGAAACCCGCCGTGGTGTTCGTATTCGGGGTCGAGTTCTTCTGGGCGCGCAAACGAATAATCCGTCACGGGCGCGCCCGCAGCACGTCGCGGCGCACGATGGTCTGATCCCGTCCCGGACCGACACCGATGCACGAAACCGGTGCTCCGGCAAGCTCTTCCAGTCGCAACACATAGTCGCGCGCCTTGGCGGGCAAGTCGTCGAATTGGCGCGCTTCCGAGATGTCCTCCCACCAGCCGGGCAGCTCCTCGTAGACCGGTTCGGCACTGCAAAGGTCGCTCTGGGTCATCGGCATGTCCCGCGTGTTCATTCCGTCGATCCGATAGCCGACACACACCGGCACTGTCTCCAAGCTGGAGAGCACATCGAGCTTGGTCAGGAAATAGTCCGTGATGCCGTTGACCCGCGTCGCATAACGGGCGATGACGGCATCGAACCAACCGCAGCGCCGCCGCCGTCCCGTCGTGACGCCGAATTCGCCGCCGGTCTTGGACAGGTATTCGCCGTTCTCGTCGAACAGCTCGGTGGGGAACGGGCCGGAGCCCACCCGGGTGGTGTAGGCCTTGAGAATCCCCAGCACGGTAGAGATGCGGGTCGGACCGATGCCGGAGCCCACCGCCGCCCCGCCCGCCGTCGGGTTCGACGACGTCACGTACGGATAGGTGCCGTGGTCGACATCAAGCAGCGTGCCCTGCGAGCCTTCCAGCAGCACCGTCTCGCCGCCCTCCAGCGCCGCGTTGAGCAGCAGCCGGGTGTCGGCGATGCGATGCCGGAAGTGCTGCGCCTGCTCTAGCAGCGTCTCCACCACCTGCGCCGGCTCCAGGGCCTTGCGGTTGTAGATCTTGACCAGCACCTGGTTTTTGAACTCGAGTGCGGCCTCGATCTTGCGAGTGAGCCGCTCTGGGTCGAGCACGTCGGCGACCCGGATGCCCAGTCGGGCGACTTTGTCCTGGTAGCAGGGCCCGATGCCGCGGCCGGTGGTGCCGATCTTCTTGCTGCCCATGTAGCGCTCGGTGACCTTGTCGATGGCGACGTGGTAGGGCATCAGCAGGTGCGCATCGGCCGAGATCAACAGCTTTGAGGTGTCGACTCCGCGCTCCTCGAGCCCGTGCAGTTCGTCCAGCAGCACACCGGGGTCCACCACCACGCCGTTGCCGATGACGTTGGTGACGCCGGGCGTCAACACCCCCGAAGGGATCAGATGCAGGGCGAAGTTTTCGCCGGTGGGCAAGACCACGGTGTGGCCGGCGTTGTTACCGCCCTGATAGCGCACCACCCACTGCACGCGCCCACCGAGCAGATCAGTGGCCTTACCTTTGCCCTCGTCGCCCCATTGGGCGCCGATGAGGACGATTGCCGGCATGACGAGCTCCCTGCTTATTGTGGTCCAGCCGGTGACCCACCCTATCCCAGCGGTTTGCGAGGAGTGCTGTGAACACGGTCGAGAACACTCCCGGCTCGGCGGTGTTGCTCTTCGGCCCAGACCCGGCGCGCCGCCCGCTGGATGCACTACCCGCACATCGGGTGGAAAGTGTGGCCGATATCGACGACACGATCGGGCCCTACCGGCGGCTCGTGGTGGTCGGCGGCGACGCCGACCTGGCCCGCGTGCTGAGCCGGCTGATGCGCGCCGACCGGCTCGACATCGAGGTGGCGTACGCGCCGCGCCGGCGCACCGCGGCGACTCGGGTCTACCGCCTACCGGCTGGGCGACGCGCGGCACGGCGCGCTCGGCGGGGTTCCGCGCGGCGGGTGCCGCTGATCCGCGACGAGACCGGCTCGGTGATCGTCGGGCAGGCCGATTGGCTGCCGGCCGACGGCCGGCAGCTGATCCACGGCGAGGCAGTCGTCGACGACGCCCCGCTGTTCGACGGCGAGGTCGCCGGCGCACGCATCGAGCCAACCCTCACCATGCCTGGCCTGCGGGCCAGCGTGTATGGCAGCAGAATCGGGCGCCGGTGGATCACCGGCCGCGCGGTCCAGCTGGGCACCACCGGAACTACCGTGACGCGTGACGGCGTCTCGGCCGCCCGCAGCGCGCGCCGATCGACGTTCTACCGAAACGTCGAAGGATGGCTGTTGGTCAGGTAGTTAAATCGCCGCTCAGGAGAAGACGTGATTGCTTGCGATCCAGTCGTCGATGTGGCTCATGGTGACTGGTAGAGCCGCCCCGGAAAACACCATGTGGTCGGACCGCGGAATTTCGACGTAGGTGCCGTTCTGGTACCGGGCCGCGGTCTGACGCGGGATTGCGGCCGGCACGATGCGGTCGCAGTCGGCCCCTATCGCCAGCACGGGGGTCGTGACCGCCGCGAAATCAACAACGGTGGCCCCCGAAAGCCTCGAAAGCCTTAGCAGAGCAGCGAACAGTTCCCAGACATAGCGCCCGGATTCGCAGACCAAACCGTCGTAGATCTCCCGGGCGATGTCCTCGGGCTGGGTATTGGCGACCCAGCGTCGAAATTGCGGAAACGTCGGACGGCGCCACGGCTTGGACCAGGGACGTGGCCGCAACAAGTGCGGCAGCGTCGCGCGAATGGCTGTGGGGGTCGCACCGAAGATGCCCGCCGCCGGGCCGGGGCATGCCGCCACCAAGCCGGCTTGGCGGGTGCGCGCGGCGACCAACTGCGCCACCAGCCCGCCCATCGAGTGACCTATCAGAAGCGGTGGGGAATCCAGCGAATTCACCGACGCCACCAAGTCGTCGGTGTAGTCGCGAAGGCTCAGTGAGGCGATCTTCATCGCGCCCTCGTGCATGGGCAGTTCGTGATGGCGCAACGTTGGGGTATGCACGGTGTAGCCACGCGCTTCGAAGGCGGCGCGGGCCGGTGCCCACAGCTCCCCACGGCACCACGAGCCATGAATCAGAACGACATGCTTGGTCTCCGACATGGGACCCTCCCGAGAGATCGCCGTCATGGCATTGCCTCGGCCAACGCGATATGCGCCTCGAAGCCAAGGGTTTTCGCCATGTCGCGATAGCGATCCCGGAACTGCGCATAGGTCGCGGCATCGCCGCGCGCCCGCGCCAGTAGAGCCCGCAGTCGCAGCAGCGGAACCTCGAACAGGACGTATCCCGGGTCGGTCGGCTCCGCTGCCAGCCGGTCGGTCGCGGCCTGCGCCTCCTTGAGGTCGGCGCTCGTGCCGCGCTGCAGCAGTGATTCCACCAAGACCCTGGTGGCCTCTCCAAGGGAAAGCGCATCGCCCGCGTCGAACGAGTAGTCGACGACCGCGTGTGCCAACTGGATGGCGCCGTCGACATCGCCGGTTCCGGCTTTCTCCTTCGCGATCTCGGTGTCGACGGTCCGCACCACATCTTTCGCGTACCCATGCCGCAAGTTAGCTTCACGAAACTCGGCGAGCAGCGCGAAACCGGCCGCGCGTTGCGAACCGCCCTGATTGATCAGGACAAGGCCGCGACTCACCCGGGCGGCATCCACCGCGAAGTCATCGCCGGAATGCTCGGCCATCTCCATCGCTTCGGCGGTGTTCCGGTCGGCCGCCGCGTCGGGGAGCACCGCGCCGGCATGGGCGGCGAAGCGGTACTTATACAGCACGGGGATGCCTGAGGACGCCGGGTCGACGCTGCGGGCCATCGCGATCGCCTGGTCGAGGTCTTCCCTCCAGCCCGGAACACCGAGGCAATATCGACAGCTGCCACGCATGAGGAACGCCATCGCCAACGGTGACCCGATGGGGCCCAGAGCGCCCTTGGTGGGATCGCCGTCGGCCAGGTCGATGACGCGCTGCGCCAAGCGCAGACCTTCGGCTGCCTGGCCTGCCATCCACATGGATTGGGCCACGAGCAACATCAACGTCAACGGCGGATCGGCGAACGACTCGAGCAGCCGGCTGCAGTCCGACGCAAGCCGCGCCGCTTCGCGGTAGCGGTTATGGAATACCAGCGTCGTCATCAGGCCGCCCATGCCGATCGCCAGCGACACCGTGTCGCCGGCGGCGCTGCATAGGTCACGCAGTTCGTCGAAGCCGGTGTCGGCGATGCTGCCGGCGACCCGAACGGTGTTCAGGCACAGCAGAGTCCGCGGGGCGATGCGCATCGACGCCCGGCCCGGGTCATCGGTGGGCAACCGGTCGGCGACCGTTCGGGCCCGTTCCCAGCTGTTGCGCGCGGCCCTGATATCGCGGGATTGCGCCCATGCCCCGGCGCGCATGTGCCAGCCGAAAGCGGCGCGCAGGTCATCGGCGGCCTCGAAATGCCCGGCGATCAGCGCCGCGTTCTCATCCAGCGAATCCGGGTGGCGTTGTGCGATCGCGGTTGCCAGACGCCGATGCAGTTCGACGCGGTCGGACTTCAGCTGCGTTTCGTAGGCCACGGTCCGGATCAGCGGGTGGTGGAAGGCGTACTCGGCGTGCGGGGTGAACCGCACCTGGTCGACGAGTTCGGCAGCGATCAACTCACCCAGCTCGGCTTCACCATCGAGCAACGCCAACTGATCCGCGCCAAAACGCAACCCGATCACCGCGGCGGCATTCAGAGTTTGCTTGGCGGCGGGGCCGAGCCGGTCGATGCGGGCGGCGATGGTGGCCTGCAGGGTTGCCGGTACGGCGGCATCGGCATGATCGACCTGGCAGACGTAATCACCACGGGCTCCGGTCAGCACACCACGCTCGGCCAGATCGCGCACCATCTCCTCGGCGAAAAACGGGTTACCGGCGGCCCGCTCCGTGATCACGGTGGCCAACCCGCCGACCGAGGAGTCCGGCCCCAGCAGCCCGGCGACCAGTGCCGCGATCTCCGAATCGCTCAGCGGGGCCAGGGCGATGCTCTGCGCACCCGGCACCCGGCTCAGCGCGCCCCGGTATTCGGGACGGTAGCTGATGAGCACCAGCGAGTGCGTCTGCGGTATCACGGTGGCGAAGCCGGCGATCATCGACTCGCTGACCGCATCGATCCAATGGGCGTCCTCAACGACGTAGACCGCCGGGGCTTCGCGGGCCAACGAGGCTGCGTTCACCAGCGCGGTCAACCGCCGCCTACGGGCATCCGGATCAACCTTGGCCAGCGCGACCTGAGGGTCGGCGACGCCCAGCAAGTCCTCCAACAGCAGCACGTCCTCGGGGTCGGCATCAGGGAATCGCGCCCGCACCGCCACGCGAGCGGCCGCATTGTCGAGGCCGCCCACGCCGGTGGCGGCACGCAGCAACGCCGCTACGACGCGGAAGGGAACGTCGCTGGCGTGTGATTCGGAGAAGGCGGTGAACACCTCGACACCCCGGGCGGCTGCCATTGCGGTGACCTCGCGCACCAGACGGCTCTTGCCAATGCCCGGTGGCCCCACGACGCCGACCACCGCGCCGTGCCCGTCGGTGGCGCGGTCCAACAAGCCCTCGACCGCGGCCATCTCCCAGCGCCGGCCGACCAGATTCGACTCCGCACGCGGGGCGGCGCGACGCCCGTCGCCCAGGCCCAGCAGCCGACGGGCGGGCACCGGCGCCTCGGCACCCTTGATCCGAACCAACTCCAACTCACCCAGACTCGCGGCGCCCTCGACCAGACGCGCCGTCGACGCGCTCAGCATCACCCCATCCGGCGGGGCCACCGACTCCATCCGCTGCGCCATGCCGACCTGCTCGCCCACTGTGCCGTAGCCGAACTGGCCCGAAGCAAACCCACCGGCGATCACCTGACCGGAGTTCAGCCCGACCCGCAACCGCAGATCGATACCGTCGCGCTCGCGCACATCGACGCCAAGCCGCTTGGCCTCCTCCTGAAGGCCCAAGGCCGCCAGGCAGCCCCGAACGGCGTGGTCCTCCAATGCCACCGGCGCGCCGAACACCGCCATGATCCCGTCGCCGGTCCATTGGGCGACCGTGCTGCCATAGCGCTGCACCACCGTCGCACAGCGGTCGGCGAGGTCGGCCATGATCTCGCGTAGCCGCTCCGCACCCACCGCGGCGGCGATGTCCATCGAATGCACGACGTCGGCGAAAAGCACCGTGACCTGCTTGTACTCGGCATAGGTATCGTGCGCCGCGACCGCCGTACCGCACTCGTTACAGAACTTCGAGTTCGGCGGCAGCTCGGTACCGCACGACCCGCACACCAAGGCCGCCGCCGTCATCTCACGCTGCCGGCCGCTGTCGTTCACGGCACTATCGTGTCACCGTTGGCCACCCAAAGCATGTGCGATATTCGACTGGTGAGCGTGCGCAGTTCGGTGCGACCCAGCCCGATTTTTCTGGCCCTGATCGCGTTGACGGCCGTCGGGGGCGTGCTGGCCTGGCTGGCCGGCTACACCGTCCGGCCGTTGGCCTATGCCGGGGTGTTCATCTTCGTGATCGCCGGCTGGCTGGTGTCGTTGTGCCTGCACGAATTCGGCCACGCGTTCACCGCCTGGCGGTTCGGCGATCACGACGCCGCGGTGCGCGGCTACCTGACCCTGGATCCGCGGCGCTACAGCCATCCCGGGCTGTCGCTTCTGCTGCCGATGGTGTTCATCGCGTTGGGCGGCATCGGCCTGCCCGGTGCCGCGGTGTATCTGCGGACCTGGTTCATGACGCCGACCCGCCGCACCCTGGTCAGTCTGGCGGGCCCGGCGGCCAACCTGGTGCTGGCGGTGCTGCTGCTGGCGGCAACCCGGTTGTTCTATGACCCCGCCCATGCGGTGCTGTGGGCGGGGATGGCGTTTTTGGGGTTACTGCAGATCATGGCGGTGGTGCTGAACCTGCTACCAATTCCTGGCCTGGACGGTTACGACGCCCTGGAGCCGCATTTGAGTCCCGAGACGCAGCGCGCGGTGGCACCGGCCAAGCAGTACGGCGTGTTCATTCTGCTGCTGTTGTTCTTGGCGCCGGGTCTGAACCAGTGGCTGTTCGCAATTGTGTACTGGCTGTTCGACTTCTCCGGCGTCCCACACGTGCTGGCGGCCGCGGGCAACTCGCTGACTCGCTTCTGGAGCCGGTGGTTCTGACCCTTGCCATATATGCGTCATTACGCATATATTACCCGTTATGGGAGCAGGGCACAGTCACACACCTGCCGAGGCCGATGCGTCTCGGATGATCCCGCGCATGATCATCGCCGCGGGCATTTTGGCGACGTTCTTCGTGGTGGAACTGACCACCTCGTTGCTGATCAACTCGATGGCGCTGCTGGCCGATGCCGGGCACATGCTCACCGACGTGGTCGCGGTGTTCATGGGGCTGGCCGCCGTCACGCTGGCCAAGCGCGGCAGCTCGGCACCCTCCCGCACCTACGGCTGGCATCGCGCCGAGGTGTTCACCGCGGTGGCCAACGCTGCGTTGCTGATCGGGGTCGCGCTGTTCATCCTCTACGAGGCGATCGAACGGCTCAAAGAACCCGTGTCCATCCCCGGCGTGCCGATGGTCGTGGTGGCGCTGGCCGGCCTGGCCGCCAACTTCGTGGTGGCACTGTTGCTGCGCTCGCACTCCGAGGACAGCCTGGCGGTCAAGGGCGCCTACATGGAGGTCGTCGCCGACACCGTCGGCAGCATCGGTGTGCTGATCGCCGGCATCGTGACCATCACCACACACTGGCCCTATGCCGACGTGGTGGTCGCCGTGCTGGTGGCGATTTGGGTGCTGCCCCGGGCGATCGCGCTCGCCCGGGCGGCGTTGCGGATCCTTTCCGAATCGTCACCCGACCACATCGACGTCGAGGAGCTGCGTTCTGCGCTGGGCGCCGTCGACGGCGTGACCGAGGTGCACGACCTGCACGTGTGGACACTGTCGCCCGGCAAGGACATGTGCACCGCACACCTGACCGCCGCCGCCGACACAGCCGACACAGCCCGGGTACTGAACGAGGCGCGCGCGGTGCTGCACGCTCGCGGACTGAACCACGCCACCGTTCAAATCGACAGCCCGGACGGCGCCGCACACTGCCAGGAAACCTTCTAAAGGCGCCCTTTTAAAAAGGCCAAGCGCCCTAAAACCCGAGGGCCGAGCGGGCCTCGGGGTCGCAATCGTCGAGCAGATCCAGGCAGCGCAGATACTCAGGGGTCTCGCCGATGGCGTCGGCGGCCCGCGCCAGCGCCGCCACACACCGCAGGAAGCCGCGGTTGGGCTCGTGCGAATACGGCACCGGCCCGAAACCCTTCCAGCCATTACGGCGCAGCTGATCCAGGCCGCGGTGGTACCCGGTGCGGGCATACGCGTAGGCGGTGACGGCCCTCTCGTCGGCCAGCGCCTCCTCGGCCAGCGCGGCCCAGGCCACGGACGCCGACGGATGGGCGGCGGCCACGATGCCCGGGTTCTCGTCGGCGAGCAGTTCAGCCTCGGCGGCGCTGTCGCCGGGCAACAGAATCGGATCAGGTCCTAGGAGATCACCCATCGGCGTCATGGTTCCTATTCTGCCGTTCCGCGCCTCGCACGGTCCCCCCACCTCGGCGATCACGCCAACCCGGGGCCGGGTCGCTAAGCTCCAGCTACTCACTCGATAGCTGGAGGACAGCAGCACTCATGCCCAATGCACCCGAGCCCGACCGCGGCGCCACGCCCAACCGGGGCGACGCAGCCGGCGAGCAGACCGCGCATCCCGGTGACGAGCCCACCGCGGAACAACCCCTGGTTCCCCCCGACTCTGAGACCGAGACCGTGGTGATCAGCACACCCGATCCGGAAGACGATCCCGACGCGCAGCCGGACGGGCAACAACGCGAGCGGCGCTTCACGGCGCCCGGCTTTGACGCCAAGGAGACTGCGATCATCGCCACCTCCCCCGAGCCCGCGACCGAAGTCTTCGCAAAGCGCCCCGGGCCGGCCGGCCCGCCCGGGCGGGCCGGAATGCCAACACCACCACCGAGCCCCCCCAAAACTGGACCGAAATCTGCTGTGCCACAATCGATCCCACCTCGACTGGTGGGAAAGCTAGAGACTGTCAAGCGGTTCAACTGGGGCTTGGTGCTGGCGCTGGTGGTGATCATTTTGGCGTTGGCGGTGATCGCGATCATGGGCACCGTGTGGCTGACCCGGAGCAAACACCCGAAAGTGTCGCAGGAAGAGCAGGTGCGCCAAACCATCCAGAACTTCGACAACGCGGTGCAGAAGGGTGACCTGACAACGCTGCGCAGCATCACGTGCGGCGCTACCCGCGACAGCTACGTGGATTACGACGAACACGCGTGGGAGGAAACCTACCACCGGGTTTCAGCGGCCAAACAATATCCGGTGATCGCCAGCATCGACCAGGTCGTCGTCAACGGCCAGCACGCCGAGGCAAACATCACCACGTTCATGGCCTACGACCCGCAGGTCCGTTCGACCCGCAGCCTCGATCTGCAATTTCGCGACGATCGGTGGAAGATCTGCCAGTCCCCCAGCGGCTAGTTGCGCGAGCAGTCGCAAAAGCCCCCAATTTCGGCACGAAATGGGGGCTTTTGCGTCTCACTCGAAAATGGGGTGACCCCATGCGGGTGAGTAGCTGCCCCGCGGGTGTTAGGCGACTTCGGTGAGTGGTTCGAGGATCACGTGATAGCCGAGGTCTTGGAGTTGTTTGATGGCTTTGGCTTTCGTTTTCCCGGGCTGGTGGCGGGTGTAGTAGTCGGGGCCTGGGTCGCGGTAGAAGGCGCCGTTGACCAGCATGTTGTAGGCGTCGGTGAGCATCTTGTGCTCGAGGGCGACGAGGGCGATCATGCCGGGCGGTGAACCGCTGGTGCGGGTCTTGTTCCTGCGTTTTTGCAGTGGCCGGTGACTGCCGGTGATGCGCCGGTATCGGGTGCTGTAGTAGGTGTTTTTGCTGCGGGCCGCCGACAGGGCTGCGACACCGAGGGCGGCTTTGAGGTGGCGGTTGCCGGGTCGGGTGGTGGCCGATTTGACGCGGCCGGCCGACTCGTTGCAGCCGGGCACGACCCCGGCCCACGAGGCCAGGTGCCCCGCGGTGGGAAACACGCTCATGTCGGCGCCGGTCTCGGCGATGAACACATCGGCCACGATCGCCGAAAAGCCCGGGATACTCATCAGCAGTTCCCGGGCGGCACGAAAGGGTTTGATCGCCTCCTCGATCCGCGCGTCCAAGCGGGCGATATCGCCCTCATGGGCGTCGATGCGATCCAGATACAACCGCACCATAAACGCGTGATGATCGTTAAACCGCCCGCGCAGCGCCTCGGTCAGGGCGGGGATCTTCTCGCGCATCCGTTGTTTGGCCAGATCAGCCAACACCGCCGAGTCACGCTCGCCGGCGATGAGGGCTTCGAGCATCGCCCGCCCGGAGACCCCGACGATGTTGGAGGCCACCGCCGACAGTTTGATCCCGGCGTCTTCGAGCAGTTTTTCTAGCCGCTGGATCTCCTTGGTGCGCGCTCGGGTGATCGCCGTGCGCGTGCGGGTCAGATCGCGTAGCACCCGAATCGGCTCGGGCGGGACGAACGATGCCCGCACCAGCCCGTGGGCCCCCAGGTCGGCCAGCCACATCGCATCTGAGACGTCGCTCTTGCGGCCGGGCACATTACGCACCGCCTTGGCGTTGACCAGGATCACGTCCAAGCCATCTTCGAGCAGGTAGTAAAACGGCTTCCAATAATCCGAGGTGGATTTGCTCGGCAAATCGGCTACCGGCAGGTCAGCGCGCCATTTCGGTCTGGCATCGGGCGCGGCGTGCGCAGGACCGCCCTGCCGGCGTTCGGTTCGTCCACCAGGCGGTTGGAGAGGTCACCCAGGATTCGACGTCCGTTCGCGCCGGGGACCTACGCGCTCGGTACCTCGCCGCTGCCGACGGGCTGCACTCGCCCATGCGTCGATCCCTCGGCCTGGCGCTGCCCAACCGGGGCCCGCGCCGCTTCGGTATCCGCCGGCACGTGCCGATCGCGCCGTGGACCGACTACGTCGAGGTGCACTGGGCCCCAAGGGCCGAGGCATATGTGACACCCGTCGCTGACGACTGCGTGGGATAACGATCCTCACCTCACACCAGGGTGGATTCGACAGCCATTTCGACGAGTTCGACGCCCTCAAGGACCGGGTGCACGGCCTTCCGCACGGCCCGGGACCGAGCCGCAGGTCCGCTGCGGAGGTTCGCAGCCGAACGACCGGCCAGGTGACCACGAGCCACCAATGGCGCAGGATGTCGCGCCGCTACCGCCTGCTGACGGCGGGCCTGCTACAGGCCAGCGTGTACGCGCCGGTGCGCTCGCGCATCGTGCCAGCCGCGGCGGCGCTGCCCAAGATCTTCGCCGGCCTCGTCAACCAGCTTGCCGAATGACCGCGGCTGACATCCCGCCCGGTAGAACAGCGTGGCGTCAATAGCGGCTCCCGTAGAGGTAAGCCCCGGGGGCAGCCTCACTTCACGTAGTGTTGACTCCATGACGTCAGCCGATGTGTGATCAGCGGGAGTGTCGGTATGACGCGTGGCATCGGTGACATGGGCTAGCGACCTGATTACCGGTCCCGCGAACCGGGTGATCGCGACTGTGCAGAACGGTGTCGAGGTGCTGCGGTTCGGTGGCCTTCAGACCGGATCCCTTCCGTCACCGTTTCAGATCGTGGAGCGGTGCGACATGTACCGGCTACGACGCTACTTCCCCGACAGCGCGAATGATCCGGCACGGACGCCGGTGCTACTTGTGCCGCCGATGATGATGTCGGCCAACGTGTTTGACGTCACCAGAGACCAGGGCGCGGTCGGAGTCCTGCATGACCTCGGTGTGGATCCGTGGGTGGTGGACTTCGGCTCACCGGACCGGGAAACCGGTGGGCTCGAACGCACTTTGAGCGACCATGTCGTCGCGCTGAGCCGGGCCATCGACTCGGTACACGCACACACCGGCCGCAAGGTGCATTTGGCGGGCTACTCGCAGGGCGGCATGTTCTGCTATCAAACCGCGGCCTACCGACGTTCCAAGGGCCTGGCCAGCGTCATCACATTCGGTGCCGCCGTCGATTCGCTCGGCGGTCTGCCGTTCGGGATTCCCGCGGCCCTGGCGGGCCACGCCGCCCAGCTGATCGCCGACCATGTCTTCAACCGTCTCTCGGTGTCCGGATGGATGGCCCGTACCGGCTTTCAACTTCTGGACCCGATCAAGACGGTCCGGGCCAGGTGGGACTTTCTACGGCAACTCCATGACCGAGAGTCGTTGCTGCCCAGGGAACAGCAACGCCGCTTCCTCGAGACGGAGGGCTGGGTGGCATGGTCGGGTCCCGCGGTCGCCGAACTGTTACGGCAGTTCGTGGTCCATAACCGCATGATGGCCGGCGGCGCCGCGATCGATGGCACATTGATCACGCTCGCGGAAATCACCTGTCCGGTGCTTGCGTTCATCGGCTCAATCGATGACATCGGCCAACCCGCTTCCGTGCGAGGAATCCAGCGGGCCGCGCCCCGCGCCGAGGTGTCCGAGGTGCTATTGCGGGCAGGTCATTTCGGGCTGGTGGTCGGATCGACCGCCGCCACACACACCTGGCCCACCGTCGGTAAATGGGTGCTCTGGCAAGACGGTCGAGGGCCCAGGCCCGACGGCGTGCATGCGATGGAGGCCGACCCTGGCGGCGGGATCGACGGCGCTGTCGGGCTGTCGTCGCGTATCGGTCACTCGGCGGGTGCGCTGGCCGAACTGGGCATCGGCGTGAGCCTGGGGTTGGCGGACGCCGCGGTGGGGGCGGCGCGCAGCGGCAGGGGGATCGCCGGGGAGGCCGTGCGCACCGTGCCCCGGCTCGCCCGCCTCGGGCGGCTGCAGCCCCATACCCGGGTGTCGTTGGGCGGGTTGATGGCCGAACAGGCGAACAGAGCGCCCAATGAGGAATGTTTCCTCTTCGAGGATCGGGTCCACACCAACGCGGCGGTTGATCACCGCATCGACGACGCGGTGCGCGGCCTCATCGCCGTCGGTATCCGGCAGGGAGCCCACGTCGGTGTGTTGATGGACACCAGCCCCAGCGCCGTGACCGCGATCGCGGCACTGTCGCGGCTAGGCGCGGTGGCGGTGCTGCTACCCCCGGACGACGACCTTGCCGCCGCCGTCCAGCTATGCGAGGTGGCCGACATCGTCACGGACCCAAACCATCTGGCGGCGGCCACCGCGACCGGCGCCCGGGTGTTCGTCCTCGGTCACGGCCGCACCGCGGACCTCTGCGAGACGGAGTCCAATCGGGTCGTCGAGCTGGACCGCCTCGACGTGTCCGGCGCACGACAGCCGCAGTGGTATCGGCCCAACCCGGGCCGGGCGAGTGATCTCGCCTTCGTGTTCTTCAGCACGACGGGAGGCCGCCGGGTGGTCAAGGAGGTCACCAATCATCGGTGGGCGCTGTCGGCCTACGGCACGGCCACCGCCGCCGCGCTCGGCCGCGGTGACACCATCTATTGCCTGACCCCGCTGCACCATCCCTCGGGTCTGTTGGTCGGCCTCGGCGGGGCGGTCGCCGGCGGGTCGCGCATCGCCTTGACCCGGGGCGTCGACCCAACCCAGTTCGCCGACGAGGTCCACCGCTACGGGATCACGGTGGTGTCCTACACCTGGGCCATGCTGCACGAACTGGTGGAGGCGACGTCGCCCGAGCTTCACGAACACCACCCGATCCGCCTGTTCATCGGAGCCGGAATGCCGACCGGGCTGTGGCGAAGGGTCACCGACCGATTCGCCCCGGCCCGAGTGCTGGAGTTCTATGCCTCCACCGAGGGGGACGCGGTGCTGGCCAATGTCGCCGGCACCAAGATCGGGGCCAAGGGTCGGCCGCTGCCGGGCAGCACCGAGATTCGGCTGGGCGGCTACGACGCGGCGACGGGCCGCTTCATCGAGGATGACCAGGGTTTCGTGCGCCCCTGTGCGGTCGACGAGGTGGGTGTGCTGCTCGCAAAGCCGCGCTCCGGACACGATGCCGCGAGCGTGTCGATGCGCGGGGTATTCGCCGAGGGAGACACGTGGATCACCACGGACCACCTGTTTCGCCGCGATAGCGACGGCGACTACTGGTTCGTCGACAACAGGAACACCGTGATCCAGTCGGTGTGCGGACCGGTCTTCTGCCAGCCGATCTGCGACGCCCTCGGCGATATCACCGTGATCGACCTGACCGTGGTCTATCCCGTTGCGACCGACACGCACGACGTCGCGGTCGCCGCAGTGACGCTTGGCAAAGACGGCGTGCTCACCGCGGCTGACCTGACCACCGCGTTGGGCGGCCTGCCCCGGGACCAGCGCCCCGCCATCGTCCACATTGTTGACCGCATAACACTCACGCCCTCCTACCGCCCACTGTCGACCGCACTGCGAGAGGCCGGGCTGCCGGCGCCGGGGGAAACGACCTGGCACCACGACTTCACCGACGGCCATTATGGACTATCGGCCAAGTAGCTGGACCACACCAGCGGCCAGCCCCTGGCGCCATTCGAAAGGGGGCCCATGCGTGATTTCCGCTGTCCCAACTGCGGGCAGCACCTGGCGTTCGAGAACTCGGTTTGTCTATCCTGCGGCAGCGCGCTGGGGTTCTCCCTGGACGACACTGCGTTGCTGACGATCACCTCGGGCGAAGACAGTGAGCACGGCGGGGCGGTCGACTCCCGCCACTATCAATTGTGTGCCAATCTCCATGTGGCCGAATGTAATTGGTTGGCCAAGGTGAACCCAAATATCGCCGCGGCGGCCGAGCTCTGCACGTCGTGCAAGCTGACCCGCGCCCGCCCCAACAACGCCGACACCGCGGGGTTGGCCGCGTTCGCCGCCGCAGAGAAGGCCAAGCGGCGGTTGTTGGTCGAACTCATCGACCTGAAGCTGCCGATCATTAACCGCGACCAAGACCCGGAGTACGGGCTGGCCTTCGACCTACTGTCCAGCGGGATGGAGAAAGTCGTCACCGGCCATCACAACGGCGTCATCACACTGGATCTCGCCGAGAGTGACGACGTGCACCGCGAGCAGCTGCGGATCTCGATGGACGAGCCGTACCGCACCCTGCTCGGGCACCTGCGCCACGAGATCGGGCACTACTACTTCTACCGCCTGATCAGCACCTCGCAGGACTACCTGTCTCGGTTCCGTGCGTTGTTCGGCGACCCCGATACCGACTACGGGCAGGCGCTGAACAGGCACTACAACCATGGTCCGCCGGCGGGCTGGAAGAACGACTACGTCTCCTCGTATGCGACCATGCACCCCGCCGAGGACTGGGCCGAGACCTTCGCGCACTACCTACACATCCGCGACACCCTAGACACCGCAGCCGCGTTCGGCTTCACCGTGTCGGGCGCCACCTTCGAGCATCGGATGCTGGGGCCCAGCGGGTTCGACACCATCATCGAGATGTGGCTGCCGCTGGCGTGGGCGCTGAACATGGTGAACCGTTCGATGGGCCGCGACGACCTCTACCCGTTCGTGCTGCCAGAACCGGTACTTAAGAAGATGCGGTTCATCCACACCACGATCGACGAGATCACCTCCGATCCCGTCAAGCTGGCCTCGGCCAGCGGCGCATAGCAGGTTCAGGCCGGCAGTTGCCGGGGCCGACCCCGGTCAGAGAATCGGCAGTCGCCACTTCGCAGCATCTCGGTTGTGATTAGGTTTTTCGATTCGTCAGATCGACATCCCGCTCTGTGTGGTGGCGATGAAGTCGTGCCTGCGCTCACGTGAGGCGGCCTGGATCCCAGCGGTGTCCCGGCATGCTGGCACAACGTCATAACACCGTTCCTGGTGAGTGAGTAGAAGTGAGTTCTGCTCGGTTTGCGGCCCGAACGGTCTTGGCCGCGGCTGGCAGGTGTTTTCCGGTGGACCGGCACGCCTCGTGCGGGCGTGTCGGTGAACCGGAACTGCCTTGCCTGCCACCGTGGCTCGCGTGACAACTGGGCCTGGCCGGTGGTGGGCCCGCAGCGGTCCATCCCCCGCAAGCGGGTGGGGGTACCTCCCTCTGGGGGCGTGCCCCCAGTCCACTGCGGGGTCCTGCCGACCGTCGCCTGATCGCCAGTGCGACATCACGTCTGCCGATCGCGCCCGCCGCACGATGATGGCGGTGACGGCGGCCAGATCGGAAGTCTGGCGCTACGGAGGGTGCCCTTGCGTTGGTTGCTGAAGCAGCGGACGGCGACAACGACGCTGGCGTTGCCGCGGCAATCGCGGACCAGCACACCGACGCAGCACCGTGTCGTCACCCGTGCGCCACATTCTGCCCGGCACCCCCGACAAACAACGGTGACCCGCGCACGCCGACTCACTCCCGCGCTGTATCAATCACTTCCGCTCACTATCCGGCGAACAGCTGCCAACCCCTCCCCCGAATTCAAGCCGGCAGGCGACACGGTCGCCATGCACATCGAGATAGTTCAACGCGAACCGGGCCGTCCTAGCCAGGCGGCTGCCCGTCGCCGAAGCTGATGACCCACACCGGATCGATGCCGCCCTGGTCCGTGTCTTCGCCGACGCGCGGGCCGCGACGCCATTGGCGGACAGCCGCTATCGCTGACTTGAGCCCGCGACGGCGCCCTGTCGCTAGGTCGGTCCCGGCGAAATCGGGCCCCAGTTGGGTGAACATCCGCTCGCTGCGGGTCTCCGGAGCGTCGTCGGCGGAGTCGCGCAAGTAGCGGTCCGGCAGCGACAATTTGGCGATGGTGCGCCACGCCTCGCCGTACTGCATCAGGAACGAACCCGTGGTGTACGGCAGGTCGTACTTGTCGCAGACCTGCCTGACCCGCACCGAGATCTCATGCAGCCGGTTGCTTGGCAGATCGGGGTAAAGGTGATGCTCGATCTGGTAGCACAGGTTTCCGCTCATGAACCGCATCGCCGGGCCGGCGTCAAAGTTGGCACTGCCCAGCATCTGACGCAGATACCACTGACCGCGGGTTTCGCCGATCATGTCGGTCTTCGTGAATTTCTCGGCGCCATCGGGAAAATGCCCGCAGAAGATCACCGCGTTAGCCCACACGTTGCGGATCACGTTGGCCACCACATTGGCCTTCAGCGTCGATTTGTAGGTCGCCGCCGCCGACAACGAGGAAAGCGCCGGAAACGCGACGTAGTCCTTGAACACCTGCCTTCCGGCCTTGGCCGCAAACTCGCGCATGAGCCGGACGTTGGTTGCGCGGTCCGGGCCGGCCTTGAAGAGCTTGGTGAACTCGATGGACTGGAAGCCAATTCCCCATTCAAATCCGAGCGCGAGGATGGTGTTCACCAGCAGGTTGCCGATGTTGAAGCGCTCCCAGGGCTGGTCACGGGTGACTCGCAGGACGGTGTAGCCTACGTCGTCATCCATGCCGAGGATGTTCGTGTACTTGTGGTGCTGAAAGTTGTGGTTGAAGCGCCAGTGTTTTGACGCCCCAATCATGTCCCACTCCCATGTCGAGGAGTGGATCTCGGGATCGTTCATCCAGTTCCATTGACCGTGCATGACATTGTGGCCGATCTCCATGTTCTCGATGATCTTGGCCAGACCGAGGGCCACCGTTCCCGCCCACCATGCCGAGCGTTTCGAGCTACCGGCCAGCAGGAGCCGGCCGGCTACCTCGAGGGCACGTTGCGTGGCGATGGTGCGGCGGATGTAGCGCGCGTCGCGCTCGCCACGGGAATCCTCGATGTCCAGCCGGATCGCGTCCAGCTCAACGGCCAGATTCTCGATGTCGGCCCCGGTCAAGTGGGCGAAGGCCGGGATGTCAGTAATCGCCATTGTTTCCTCCGTTAAGTCGGGCTTGCATGTCGGGTTATGTCCGGTTCCCGGCGTTCAGGAGCCATCGAAAGCGTCTGATCGACGGGTCGAGGCCGCTACCTCGATGGCGTGCCGCGATAAACGGGCTGAGCTGCAAGAACTTCAGACGCATATGGTCAACGGTTGTGCGGTTCCCTCTGGGTGGCGAACTCAGGTGTACCTGGCGGCCGACTCCGGTGTTTCCGATGTCCGTGCACGCCGATCCAGTTTGTCTGCGCGCTCCGTCGCGGCGATAAGCCGCGGCTTGTTGCTGCAGACCGGAGGCTTGGGCCGCGTTGACGTCGGCTTCGGCCGGCCCAGGGAGGAGGATCGCCCGGGTCAGTGTTTGAAGGCGTCATTTAGCTTGGCCCCCGGCCGGTTTGGCTTTGCCCCTGCCTGATCGCCGCGTCCTTCGGTTGCACGGCCAGGTATTGCCGGAATCGGGTGAACGCGGAGTTGGTGATCCTGGGAGTTCCGGGCTAAACGAAGGGATGAGCGACATGTGCGTGCAGTCTCGACCGAAACGGGTAGATGTCGGAATGTGCGGCGCGAGCAAAACACTCATCAAGTTCAGCGGCGTACAGCCAAACTCGCTTCCGGACTGGCTGAGGAACTCAGCAACAACAACGCTACCCCTCGCTGGGACCCCCGGCTAGTTGGGTGCCGAGTGCGGTGTGGCCGCGGTGGTGATTTGTCGCTGTACAGCCAGGCTCTCACCGGTCGTGGCATCGGTGACTTCGAGTTCCGCGGGATCGAAGACGATCGCGTTTTACCCGGCGTGGGCACGGCCAGCCCACCGCGCCGCGCGATTTTGGCGCGCTTAGTACGCTCAGACGATGTCGGGCTCCTGATCGGTGCGCTCGACGTCGGCCCCGTCCTCGGCGGTGAGCGTGTCGAGGATCAACTGGGCGGTGGCGTGTCGATCGGTGCCCGCGCCATCGGCTCGGGTGGCCAGTTCTCGACGAGCTTGCCCCGGGGTGTAGCCGCGGCCGATGAGGACCCCGAGGGCCTGATTGACGACCGACGCCGTTCGCAGATACGTCCCGGTGTTCGACCCGGTAGGGACGCTGAGGTGCTGATCGAGGGCGAAGTCGGTGGGCGGACGGCCGGTTAGCCACGCCAGGTCCGCGCTGAGGTCGACGAATGTTCCGGGCGTCCCCGCGTAGAGGATGAGGGCAACCGACGACGCTGCCCGGCCGTCACCTACAACGGGCAGCGTCAGCCGAAGCGAGGCGTGAATATCGTCGGCCGTGCCGTCGTCAAGCGTGGTGAACGTGAACGGCGAATCACTGCCGTCGACGATCACGCTCATACCGAGATAGCTGGGCACCGCCGCTTGGGCGTCGGCGCCCAATTGGTGCACGCTGTGTAGCACATCGGCGCCGGGCTCATCCAGGGCGGCGGTGAGGAGACGCAGATCGGCGGCCAGGGCCGCACGGACCGTCATGAGGCGATTGCTCCGCTGGGCGCTCCCGAGCGCGATCGAGCCTGCCGGTCCCGAACAGGCGAGCCGCCCGTACGGTGGGGAACACGCGACGCGAGCCAGGACCCGTCGCGTTGACTGCTTCCCCGCTCCAACCTACTCGCGTCACACCATGCAGCGACTATTCGGCCGTTGGTCGACCTCGCGGTTCGGGCTCAGGTGGGTTGCGTCGGGCGCGGGCGCGCCGCACGGCTTCATCGACGATTCGTTCGGCCACTTCAGCCAGTTTGCGGTGTTCGGTTTGGCTGATCACCCGCAGCTGGGTGAACGCCGCCTCGGTGCTGAGCCCGCTGCGTCCCCGGATCAGGCCGATCGCCTGATCGATCACCGGGCGCGTCGAGAGCGCCTTTTGCAACTGGGCGGTCAGCGCGAATGCGTGCGAGAGGACCTGGGCGTTATGCACCGCCACCGCCGCGGGTTTGGCGAACAGTTCCCCCAGTTCGGCGGCATGCTCATCGAAGACGTCTTTGCCGCGGGCGTAAACATTGATCGCCCCGACCACCTGACCCGACACCAGCAGCGGCAGCGACAACGCACTGTGCACACCCAACCGACCCACCCGCGGACCAAACCGCGGCCACATCTTCTCCCCACCCAACGACCCGGACCGCACCGTGCGATGCTCCAGCGCCGCGGTGATGCAGGGTCCCTCCTTGAGGATCACATATTGAATCTCGTCGATCTCGGCGACAAACGGGGCGCTCGCGGCCAACGCCTCCACCATGTCGTCCTCCCGGTCGACCCGCAACAACGTCACCCCGGCACCATCGGCGCCCGGTATCGCGCGCACCGCGAACATCGACACCTCCGCCAGCAACTCAGGCAACCCCAGACTGCCGGCCACCAAGCCCGCCAGATCGTCGATCCCGGCCCGCAAGTCGGCTGCATCAGCGCCGGCCTGCTGCGCGCTCAACGCCCCCAACGGTAACCCGTCGGGGTCCTCGGTGAACTCCGTCATACCTGCGTCCAATAATCTGGCCGGAGCCGGGAAACGACACCGCGGCCCAGCGCCCTACCGTCACGAGATGGTTGTCAAGATCATGGTACGCCGACAGCGACGGCGTTAAATTACACTGCCGCGCCGGTAGCTGCAGACAGCTGCTCAATCATCGGGACGGTAGTTGGTCGATACGAGCAGTCCAGGTGGTGTAGCGTCAAGGGTGCTGAGAATCACAGCTGGTAGGAATGAGTTCAGCCGTCCGCCGCTAAACTCAAGGAGCATTGGCTTCGAACCCTCAAACGCCGATCATCAAATGCACGTCAGGTCACCATGACCGCTTCACTTGCTTTCTATGGCGTTTCCCTCATAGATCTGCCCCGGACCGAACCCATTGATGATCCGCAGAAACCTTTGCGGGCCGCCGTGCAGTGGCATTTCGGCAACTCGAGCTGGAACCCTGCGCGATGACGACATCTGCGGTACCGACGCGTGCGAGCACGGTCGGCGCGCCACGCGTGACATCGGCACAGAGCTACTTTCCGGCGGCGATGCCCGCAACAGCTTATCGGCCCATCGCCCAGCAAGCGCTGAAGCTGACGGGCGCACAGGTCGCACTGGTCGCCACCGCAATCAACGACGACATACCCACGGCGGAAATGGCCGATCTGATGATCGTGGAAACCGCCGGTGCTGCACTGACCTCGTCGACGGCCCATACCATCCCCGTCGCCGGCACCTCGATCGGGCAGGCCTTCGTGGAGCGGACCCCTCGACGACTCGACAACTTCGACGTCGCCATCGACGGCGTCCAACGTGCCGGCCCGGCGCTGGTGCTTCCGCTGCGCACCACTGACACCGTGGCCGGGGTGTTGGTCGCTCTGCGGCGTGACGGCGCGCGGACGTTCAGCGACGAGCAACTCGACATGATGGCCGCATTCACCGACCAGGCGGCGCTCGCCTGGCAACTCGGGTCAACACAGCGCCGGATGCGTGAACTCGACATTCTCGCCGACCGCGACAGGATCGCCCACGACCTGAACGACCACGTGATCCAACGGATCTTCGCGGTCGCACTGGCTCTAGAGGGGACCATTCTACGGGTGCAATCAACGGAGGTGCAGCAGAGACTGTCCGGCAGCGTTGATGATCTTCAAGCCGTTATTCAGGAGATCGGCATCGCAATTTTCGACCTGCCCGGTACACCGCCGGGCATCACCCGGCTGCGGCAGCGGCTCGACGCCGCAGTCGCGCAGTTCTGCGGATCCGAACTGGTCACCACGGTTCAATTCGTGGGACCCTTGTCGGTTGTCGATGCTGCGCTCGCCGATCACGCCGAATCCGTTGTGCGCCAAGCGGTCAGCCACGCTGTCCGGCATGCTGGCGCGACCACAATCGCGGTGACGGTCACGGTCGAGGACGAATTGTGCATCGAGGTTATCGACAACGGTCGAGGCGCCCCCGGCGGCATCAACGGCAGTCACTTGACCAGCTTGCGTCACCGTGCGCAGCGGGCCGGCGGCGCGTTTAGCATCGCGGACGCTCCGGGCGGAGGCACCGCGCTGCACTGGTCAGCACCACTGTCCTGATCATCACTCAGCAGTGGGTCTGCGCGCTCCCGGCCGCGACTGTGCAGGCGAGCCTTCACAGGGTAGACGCCACCAGGCCGGTCAGGTCGGCGAGGCGGTGGGAGTATCCCCACTCGTTGTCATACCAGCCGACGATCTTCACCAGGTCACCAGTGATTTTGGTGAGACCGGGGTCAAAGATGCACGACGACGGGTCGGTCACGATGTCGGAGGAGACGATGGGATCCTCGGTGTAGGTGAGGAAGCCTTTCAGCTCACCCTCGGCGGCGGCCGCGAACGCCGCGTTGACGGCCTCGACGGTTGCCGGCTCGCGAACGATGGCGGTGAGGTCGGTGGCTGAACCGGTGGGCACCGGCACCCGCAGCGCGTACCCATCGAGCCGGCCCTCGAGCTGGGGCAGCACCACGCTGATCGCGCGGGCGGCCCCGGTGGACGTGGGCACCACGTTGATCGCCGCGGCGCGGGCGCGGCGAAGGTCGCGGTGCGGACCGTCCTGCAGGTTCTGGTCCGGGGTGTATGCGTGGATGGTGGTCATGAGCCCGCGCTCTATTCCGAACACCTCGTCGAGCACCATGGCCATCGGCGCCAGGCAGTTCGTAGTACACGAGGCGTTGGAGACGACGTTCTGCGTACCGTCGTAGTCGCGGTGGTTGACACCCATCACAACGGTGATGTCCGCACCCTTCGACGTCGCGGACACCACTACCTTCTTCGCGCCGCCGTGGAGGTGACCGCGAGCCTGCTCCGCGGCGGTGAACCGACCGGTCGACTCGATTACGACATCCACGCCGAGATCTCCCCACGGCAGCGCCGTTGGCCCGTCGGCGATGGACCACGCCCTGATCCGCTGCTCTCCCACCACAAGGTCTTCGCCGTCAACCGACACGTCGTGCGGTAAGCGTCCGAGGACGGAGTCGTATTTGAGCAGGTGCGCCAGAGTCTTGTTGTCCGTGAGGTCGTTCACCGCGACAATCTCGATGTCGGTGGTGCCTGCCGCGTGTTGCACGTCCACCGCACGGAAGAAGTTTCGGCCGACACGCCCGAAGCCGTTCACGCCCACCCGGATAGCCACAGTGATCTCCTCGCAGTTCGGTGGTCTGGCGCCGCATCGCTTGTACGCCACTCGAGTCTGACCACGCTTGAGGCCGAGCAGCAGAGGACAAGGTCCTCGCTTTCCCGGGGGGTGGGCGCCCGCAGTCACGCCACCTTTGGCGGATGCCTCAGCCCTCACGCGAAAGGATTCCCTGCCAGCGCAATGGCGAAGAGCAGAGCAGGCGATATTGGCGGGAACGGGCGCACGCACGGCGACGGGTAGCGTCGGTCGTGGGCGAACTGAAGTCACCGAGCACATGTTGATCGCCGCTGCCGTACGCGCAACGTCATCGGGGAACTAGGGACCAATTCCTCTGGGCTCCGGTGTGGGGATCTCCGTAATGTCGGGACCGACAATGGACAGGACGCCATCTGAGTCGGCGTAGCCTCCGATGGCCGAAGCCACCACGCGTACCAGCACCGCCCGGTGGCAAGTTTTATGGTTTCGCCCCGAATCAACAGCTACCGTCGCCGGCCAACCTTAGCCACCGCGCACGTCGGAGCAATCGAATACATTGGAGCGCCGGTGCAGAATACGCCGATCGAGGTTGCAACCACGGGCCGACAGTTGAGCCAGTTGCGCGACGACGTGGACCACCTCCTGACACGATTGGTCACAGCTGAGTCACTGTGGTCCCGGTGGCTCGCCGGTGTGGCGACCCGGAATCGATCGAGTGCCCGAAACATGCTGCACTATTGGGCAATTCGGCAATGCGATCTGCGCGACCTGCAGGCCCGGCTCGCCGCCTACGGGCTGTCCTCATTGGGCCGCAGCGAGCCTCATGTCGAGGCCACCTTGCGTTTGGTGAGGTCGGCGATCTCTGCCATGCTCGGTGACATCTGGCAACAGCCCGCGCTGACCACCACCAGTGTCGAGAATGGCCCCGAATTGCTCCGCCACCGAACGGAGCAGCTGCTCGGCCCGGAGCCGGTCGATCGCGTGACCCGCATCATGGTCACACTGCCCTCCTCGGCTGCGACCGACCCCGATTTGGTTCGCGAGTTGGTGGAACGCGGCGTGAACATCACACGCATCAACTGTGCGCACGACGATGCTGACGCATGGCGCTCCATGGCACAGCATGTCAAGCAGGCGGCCGAAGCGACCGGCCGAACCTGCTTGGTCGCGATGGATCTGGCGGGACCAAAGCTGCGGACCGGACCGCTTGAACCCGGGCCGCGCTGCGTGAAACTCCGGCCACGCAGGAACGCGCTTGGGCAGGAAACCGCCCCAGCGCGGGCATGGCTGACTGCGGCGGAAGACCCGATCGACCCGCCCGAAGCCGGCATGGTGTCGCTGCCGGTGTCCGGCGAATGGCTCAACCGCCGCCACGGCGACGACGTCCTGCATCTGCACGATACCCGCGGCGCGAAACGCAGACTGGTGCTGAAAGCCGTTGATCAGACATCCGCCGTCCCCGGCGGATTCGTCGTGACAACCGGCGAGACCACTTACCTCGGCACCGGGACGGTGCTGCACGTCCACGGCGTCAACGATTCGACACACATCGGAGAACTTCCGCAAACCGTACAGAGCCTTGTCCTGCATCGCGGAGACATCCTCGAGCTGACCAGGGATTGTTCGCCGGCGCCGGTGGCCGCCGTGGGTGTTCCGCGCATTGGTTGCACGCTGCCTGAGATCTTCGATCTTGCACACATTGGGCAGAAGGTGCACCTTGATGACGGCCGGATCAGCGGCGAGATAGTCAGCGTAGGTCCTGGCGTGCTGAGGTTGCGGATCGACCACGCCGCGGACACGGGGTCCCGCCTCCGCGCCGGCAAGGGAGTCAATGTGCCCGACGCCAACCTCCCGATCTCCGCCCTGACCCAGAAGGACCTGTCTGACCTGTCCACGGTGGTCGAGCTGGCCGATCTGGTCGAGATGTCTTTTGTGCGAGACCCTTCCGATGTCGAGCAGTTGCTCGACGCGTTGAGCCGCTTGGGCGGCGACTCATTGGGAATCGTGCTGAAAATTGAAACCCGGCAAGCATTCGAACATCTTCCGCAACTGCTGCTCACGGCGATGCGGCATCCGCGCGTCGGGGTGATGATCGCGCGGGGGGACCTTGCCGTCGAGTGCGGATACGAACGCCTGGCCGAGTTGCAGGAAGAGATTCTGTGGCTGTGTGAGGCGGCGCACCTGCCCGTGGTCTGGGCCACCCAAGTACTCGAACAGCTCACCAAGACAGGGAATCCCTCGCGCGCAGAGATCAGCGACGCGGCGATGAGCGAACGGGCCGAATGCGCGATGCTGAACAAAGGGCCGCATATCAACGACGCCGTCGTCGTCCTCGACAGCATCCTTCGGCGAATGGCGGATCACCACTACAAGAAGAACGCACTGCTGGGGTCCCTGCACTCCTGGCACCCCGGCCCGCACCTTGACCAGCGGTGATGTACGTCTACAGCGCCCCCCACGCGAATGCTTCCCGTTCAGTCCCGAACAGATCGGGGTCCCGGACGTAGCCGTAGCAGCTGCGGTAGCCGATCATCGGATCGTGCTCGACGGGCGCGAATGCGGCGGCGATGCGACCAACCGATGCCGCCATCGCGCCGACCAACTGTCTCTGCTCACCGCGTGCCATGAGGTCACGGGGGTGCCGCCCCTTTGGCGCTTCGGTGAGCATGAACTCGGCACGTAACAGGCCGACCCCATCGACATCCAGTGCCGCAACGCGTTTGGCGGAATCCGGCATCGTCAGAGTGACATATATCGTGGTCCCCGTGGCTTCGAGCGCCGGTGCCCGGCCCGGCATTAGGAGGTCGCTGAGATTCAGCAGCGACCAACGGCCCCGGACGCGGGACTTCCGCCCCTATCGCCGGCGTCCGTCGACTGATCGGATTCAAGTGTCGCTTACCAGCGCCCCGCGAGAGCGGAGCTCACGGCTGTGAAAGCAGCGAGAACGCACCGACGAGGACG
The DNA here is from genome assembly GCA_963814505.1 of uncultured Actinomycetota bacterium. Classification (GTDB taxonomy): domain Bacteria; phylum Actinomycetota; class Actinomycetes; order Mycobacteriales; family Mycobacteriaceae; genus Mycobacterium. The sequence continues at coordinate 337,518 of CAWFDM010000019.1, read as the reverse complement.
GGAACCGCAATTGTGACCTTGAAAATGAGTCCGGCGCTCGACATCACACGGACACCAATCGGCTCATTTCGACCGATAAAACGCGATGCGGACTGCCCCGTTACGATCCTGGCGGTGCCGGAATCAATGTGGCGCGAATCGCGCATGTACGCGGCATCACCGCGGAGTTTTAGCCGCGGTTGCCAACTCGACAAGGCGATGAAGCTGGGAATCGCTGCCGCTGCGGCCATGCTGCTGACTCCCGGTACGGCGCCCCGCATCCGATACGATGTCGAGCGGTTCCCCGCTCATGCCGGGACGTCGCCATGACGCAGGCCGTCACCGTCGACCCGCGCTATCACGACGCCGTGGTCTTCAACCTCGACGCCGCCCTCGCCGCCACTGGTGATGTTCCGGCCTTGGAGTCGACGATCAAGCTGGTGCGAAAGTTACTCGACGCCGGGGTCGCCACGGCGGCCTACGTGTCGCGCCCGGGCGGTCAACAGCTCGTGAAAGCCGCTGGGATTGATGGCCTTTTCGGTGTCTGCGTCGATGGCGTCCCTGCCGCGGCCCTCGTCGACGCCATCCGGCGACTCGGTGTGCCTGCGGCACGGTCTGTCGTCGTCGACGACGCCGGTGCCGGGGTAGCGGCGGCCCGCGACGGCGGTTTCGCACTCGTCATCGGTGTCGACCGTGACGGGCACGCCGACGAACTACTGCGGTGCGGCGCCGACGTCGTGGTTGCGGACCTGGAGGACGTCGCTGTTCGCAGGGGTGACAGACGGATGTCGGAGCTCCCCGATGCGGTGAAGTCATACGGCCAGATGATCGGCATTCTCGGTGCCCGAGAACCGGTGTTGTTCATCGACTACGACGGAACCTTGTCTCCCATCGTTTCCGACCCCGGCGCCGCCGTCCTGGTCGACGGAGCGGCCGAGGCGCTGGAAAGCCTGGCGGCGCAATGCCCCGTCGCCATACTGAGCGGCCGCGACCTCGCCGATATCCGCAACCGGGTACCGGTCTCGGGTATCTGGTACGCGGGCAGCCACGGCTTTGAGTTGACCGAACCGGACGGCACCTATCACATGAACGAAGCGGCCGCCGCCGCCGTCGATGTCCTCGAGCGTGCGGCTGCCGAGTTACGCGAGAGGCTGGCGGAGGTTCCCGGAGTACGGGTAGAACATAAACGCTTCGCCGTCGCGGTTCACTACCGCGAGGTGGCACCTGAGCACATCGCCGAGACCGTCGCTGCCACACACAAGCTCGGACAGCTACATGGCCTACGCGTGACGAATGGGCGCATGCTCGTCGAGTTGCGGCCTGACATCGCCTGGGACAAGGGGACCACGCTGGCCTGGATTCGTGATCGCATCGACGCTACGGGTTCCCTACTGCCCATCTACATCGGGGACGACCTCACCGACGAAGACGCCTTCGACGCAGTCCAATTCGTCGGCATCGGCATTGTCGTGCGCCACGACGAGGATGGCGACCGCAAGACGGCCGCGCGTTTCAGTCTGCGGAGTCCCGATCAGGTGCGCGAGTTCGTCCAGCGCGGGTCGAGTTGGCTGGAGAACAAACACGAGACGTCTTCCAAGGCTTGGGATTTCACCTATGAGGGGTATGACCCGCAGGGCGAGAAGCTTCGTGAGTCGTTGTGTACGGTGGGAAACGGCTATTTTGCCACCCGGGGCGCCGCGCCCGAATCGAAGGCCGACCAGGTGCACTATCCGGGCACCTATGCCGCCGGGGTGTACAACCGTCTCGTCGACGACGTATCGGGTACCTCAATCGACAACGAGAGTTTGGTCAACCTGCCTAACTGGCTTGCCCTGACCTTCCGGGTCGACGGCGGCAACTGGTTCGACCTCAACGCGGTCCGGGTGCTGTCCTACCGACAGACCCTCGACCTTCGCGGCGCGGTACTGACGCGGGAGGTGCGCTTCTGTGACGACGCCGGCCGCACCAGTTCGCTGACACAGCAACGATTCGTCGCGATGCACCTGCCCCACGTCGGTGCCCTTCAGACGACGATCGTCGCCGAGGATTGGTCCGGGACGATCGAGATTCGCTCGACGCTGGACGGCAACGTCACGAACTCGCTGGTCGAGCGCTACCGGGACTTGGCCGACAATCATCTCAAGTTGGTGGAAAAGCGGGAGATCTCTGACAACTCGGTGCTGCTGACGGTTCAGACGACTCAATCGCGCATTCCCATTGCCATGGCGGCGCGAAGCATGGTGTGGCGCGACGGGACTCCCGTCCCGGCTACCTATTCCCTGGTCGACGAGGCGGCAGAAGTCGGCCACGATATCGCCGTCGAACTGTCGGCCGGTGACGCGTTGACCGTAGAGAAGATCGTGACCCTGTTCACCGGGCGCGATGCCGCGACGTCCGAACCCGCTGTCGATGCCGAGCGCTGGCTGAGCCGACTCGGCCGGTTCGCCGAGTTACGCGACGGGCACCTGAATGACTGGGTACATTTGTGGGAGCGCCTGTCCATCGAGTTCGAAGATTTCACAGACGAATTGCGCATTCTGCGCCTGCATCTCCTGCATCTGCTGCAGACGGTTTCACCCAACAGTTCCGACCTCGATGTCGGGGTGCCGGCCCGTGGACTTCACGGTGAGGCATATCGCGGGCACATTTTCTGGGACGAGCTGTTCATATATCCGGTACTCAACTTGCGGCTGCCCATGATCACCCGGTCGCTACTCAAATACCGCTACCGGCGACTGCCCGAGGCACGTCACGCCGCCGAGGCGGCGGGCTACTCCGGCGCGATGTTCCCGTGGCAATCCGGCAGCGATGGCCGCGAGGAAAGCCAACGCCTGCACCTCAATCCGCGCAGCGGCCGGTGGAACCCCGACTCGAGCGCTCGTGCGCACCACATCGGCATCGCCGTCGCCTATAGCGCGTGGAAGTTTTATCAGGTCACCGGGGACCTCGCCTACCTGATCGACTATGGCGCGGAGATGCTGGCCGAGACCGCACGCTTCTGGGTCAGCAGGGCCAGCTACGACCAAGAACGCGATCGCTACAGCATCCGGGGCGTCATCGGGCCCGATGAATTCCACTCGGGCTACCCCGACGCGCCTTACGACGGCGTCGACAACAACGCGTACACCAACGTGATGGCGGTCTGGGTGATCATGCGGGCCTTCGACGCACTGTACCTGCTACCGCTGCCGAACCGACTTGACTTGATGGAAACGCTCGGACTGCACACCGACGAACTGGCGCACTGGGACGAGGTGAGCCGGCGGATGTTCGTTCCATTCCACGACGGTGTCATCAGCCAGTTCGAGGGTTATGGCGAGTTGGAGGAACTGGACTGGGACGGTTACCGGCGGCAGTACGGCAACATCCAACGCCTGGACCGCATCCTGGAGGCCGAGAACGACGACGTGAACCGCTACAAGGCCTCCAAGCAGGCCGACGTGCTGATGCTGCTCTACCTGATGTCGGTAACCGAGTTGTGTGAGCTACTCGAACGGCTCGGCTACCGCTTCATACCCGACAAGGTCCCGGAAATGGTTGACTACTATCTGGCCCGCACGTCGCACGGGTCGACGCTCAGCGGCGTGGTGCATACCTGGGTGCTCGCCCGGGCCAACCGCGATCGTGCAATGCAGTTCTTCCAACAGGTGCTGAAATCCGACGTCTCCGACATCCAGGGTGGCACCACGTCCGAGGGCGTACACCTCGCGGCCATGGCCGGCAGCGTCGACCTCATGCAGCGATGCTTCACCGGGATGGAGACCCGGTCCAACCGCATCATCCTCTCCCCGTACTGGCCGAAAACACTTGGCGTGCTGGCATTCCCGATCCACTACCGCGGTCTGCACCTGCACCTGCGGGTCAGCGGGAAGGGCGTGATCATCAGTGTGGATCCACGCGATGCTGCCGGAGTCGAAGTGGAATGCCATGGTCGGGTCGTTCAGCTGATGCCCGGTACCACTGTCCGATTTCCCGGCTGACAACCCACGTCGACCCGTGATCGTTCATGCGGCCGGAAACAGCAGCTGGCTGACCCGCAATGTGTGCGTGTTATCGGCTGTTTCGTTCCTCCAAGACACCGCCAGCGAACTGCTTTACCCGCTGTTACCGATCTACCTCACCGCAGTTCTCGGTGCGCCGCCGGCCGTCGTGGGAGCCGTCGAAGGCGCGGCCGAGGGAGCTGCGTCGCTGACAAAACTGGCGGCCGGACCACTCGGGGATAGGTTTTCGCGGCGCTCTCTGATCACGGCGGGCTACGGTATGGCCGCGCTCGGCAAGGTGATCGTTGCGGTCGCCGGTGGCTGGCCCGGGGTCCTGACCGGACGCGTGGTCGATCGAGTCGGCAAGGGTGTCCGGGGCGCGCCGCGCGATGCACGGCTCGTAGACGGAATCGACGAAGCCAGCCGCGGCCGAGTGTTCGGGTTTCACCGCGCGATGGATACACTCGGCGCGGTCGTCGGACCGTTAATCGGGCTTGCCGGATACGAGTTGCTCGACCATAAGATTCCGCCGATGCTCTACATCGCGATTGTTCCGGCCGTGCTGAGTGTCGCCCTGGTGGCGTTGCTACGAGATCCTCCCCGACCGGTTGAACGTACGCACCGACCACCGATGCGGGCGGCCCTGCGTCAGCTGCCACGCCGGTATTGGCGGGTGATCGTGCTGCTGGCGGCTTTCGCCGTCGTCAACTTCCCAGATGCCTTGATCCTGTTGCATCTCAAAGGAATCGGGTTCTCCGTGGCCGAAGTGATCCTGGCCTACGTGGGATACAACGTGGTATACGCATTGGGCAGCTACCCGGCCGGAGCACTCGCTGACCGCATCCCGAGACCGGCGGTGTTCGGGATAGGCATGATCTTTTTCGCGGTCGGCTACATCGGGCTCGGACTCACAACCGACAAAGTCGCGGCGTGGCTTATCCTCGGGCTGTATGGATTGTTCACCGCATGCACCGACGGCGTCGGAAAGGCATGGATCTCCGGAATCGTTCCCGCGGAGCTGCAGTCGAGCGCGCAAGGCATATTTCAGGGCGCGACGGGCTTCGCGGTTTTGTCGGCAGGTCTGTGGGCCGGTCTGCTGTGGGGGGCAAGAGGCCAACTGCCGCTACTGATCTCAGGAATCGCCGGTGGCTTCTTTGCAGCAATCCTGCTCAGCCTGTCTATCGGTGCGTGGATTCGCCCCAAATCCAGCGCTGCCTCGACTGGCTGACTGCAGAAGAAACTTATCCGTGGGCGGCATGCGCTGTCGCGTCGCCGCCTGGGTTTTACCTCTGGCTGGCGATGATGTGGAATCCGGTGACGATGTGCGGCTCGATGACAAGCACAGTGTCTGCGTGATTCACCCACGGACGCAGGAGTCGTTCATAGTGCGAGACCTCGCCAGGATCGTTGACACGGTGCGCCCAGCCGGTGGCGACAACGCTCCAACCGGACTGGCTATGAGAATCGAAATCGTCTGCCTCGTAGGCGACCACGACACCCGAGTCGGCGGATGCGACCACAGTGGAGATTGCTGTGTTCAGTCGGGTGCGAATGATGATCCGGCCTTCGTCCACCAGATGGTTAACCGGGCGGACGGCCGGCAGTGCCTTCTGGGTGAATACCACCCGGCCATAGTCGACGCCGGCTAACAGCCGCATTGCCTCGGCGTGGCTCAGCATCTGACTGTTATTGGGGGGTTGCGCTAGGCCAAGACCGCCGTCATAGTTCCGATCAACCACATCATCCCTGCGCTTCCGTGGCTGTGGGCTTCACGCTTTCGCGCATTACCCCCTAGCATTTGCTGGCGCTGCGGACGAACCTAGGGCCAAAGGCCCCTAACATCCGATGACAACAGGCACCGATAGGCGGACGAACGAAGTCGACACACTGCGCTGCCGAGGTCAACCGTGGGTAGGGACTGGGTTAGGACGAGCAACCCCGCCCCCCGATCAGGTTGTTAGACGAGGCCGTAAACGTCCAGTAGTCGAAATCGTGTCGCATCGAGACGCTGGCCCAGAGTCGAAGCCACTTCCTTTACCAGCTCGTATCCCAGCTCGTGATCCTCTTCGCATTTTGCGCGCAGGCACCTGCCATCCATCGCGATCGCCCGGGTCATCTCCACCGCGCGCGCGTCGAACCGCCACCGATAGGGGGGTATCAACCAAGACCATCCGAGCATGTCGCCGCGGCCCAGAGTCTCAATCGTCAAGCTGCCGTGACCAGGAGCAACGACTTCGAGCGCAACTTTTCCTTCGCGGATGAGATAGAAGACGTCGGCTTCTCTGCCTTCCTGAAAGATGAACTCACCGGCGTTGAAGCGGACGTTCGCCGCACATCCGACCACCAGTTGATGACAACGCGGGTCCACCCGGCTAAAGAACGGATGGTTAGCCAGAATGCCTTCAAGCGTCTTCATTGCGTCTTCCTTTCCGGGTACGCAGCTCCAGGTTGGACACGTGTGCACACCCCTTCCTAACAGACCGCTGCTGCGCTACCAGTTTTCACGCACAGCCGACGTGGGCTGCGAAATCGTGACACGACCTCAGCGGCTGCGTGCTTTCGATCTGGGAACGGGTGCACGGAACTGACGGCTCTGGGCCACCTAGATTCTGACGACGCTCGAGGTCGCGCAGCAGAGGACAAGGTCCTCGCTTTCCTGCCCGCCCTTCTTCCCAGTTCATGATCCGGAGTCTCGTTCTCGGCGCTGGTCCGGCCGACCGGGTGGGTGACCCTGCCGCCGCGGTGGGCTGGTGAGCATGCATCCGGGCTGCTGAAAGCCACCTCCCGTCGGGCTGTTACCCATTCGGGTGACCTTCGGCCCTGGCACCGTGCGTGCCGCTGTGGGAGGTTGGCATTTGTGGCGCTATCACAGGTACATGCGGGTACCGGAGTGCTCGACCGACGAGGCGTGACGGCCGCTACCCGACAGCGAATTGGGACGGTGTCGGGCAACGACACCGGGCATTTCGGCCCCGCGTGCCATGTGGGTCGGACTTGATGCTGCCGACTGCTTGACGCGCTACGAGAGGACAGGTCATGAGTACATCGAGGTACGTCCGCTTTTTTGAGGAGTTCGGCATCGACGATGTGCCGCTCGTCGGCGGAAAGAACGCGTCGCTGGGCGAGATGTTCCAGAAGCTGTCCGGGCAGGGCGTCCGCGTCCCGCACGGATTCGCCATCACCGCGCAGGCCTATCGCTACATGTTGGACAAGGCCGGCGCCTGGGACCGTCTGCATGCCGAGCTCGACGGGCTGGACCCGGCCGACGTTGCCGCGCTGGCGCGTAAAGGCAAGCGCGCCCGTGAGATCGTCTACGGCGCCGGGCTCCCCGACGATCTGGCCGCCGAGATTCTGGATGCCTACCGCAAGCTCCAACGGGAGTACGGCGAGGAGGTCAGTCTCGCTGTGCGGAGCTCGGCGACCGCCGAGGACCTGCCGACGGCGAGCTTCGCCGGCCAACAGGATTCGTATCTCAACATCAAAGGCGAACAGAGTCTGCTCGACACGTGCCGCCGTTGCTTTGCCAGCCTGTTCACCGATCGCGCCATTCATTACCGACTCGACCAGGGCTTCGACCAATTCAAGGTGTCCCTGTCGATCGGCGTGATGAAGATGGTGCGCTCCGATATCTCTTCGTCCGGTGTGATGTTCTCCATCGACACCGAGTCGGGGTTTCGCGACGCCGTCTTGGTGACGGGCGACTACGGCCTTGGCGAGAATGTGGTGCAGGGCGCCGTCGACCCCGACGAGTTCTACGTCCACAAGCCGACCTATCTAGCCGGCCACCGCGCCGTGTTGCGCCGCCGCGTCGGCGACAAGGCGGTGAAGATGATCCTCGTCGAGGGTGAGACGAAGAACACGGTGCGAAACATCCCGACACCCAAGTCCGACCGTGCTCGGTTCTGCATCACCGATGAGGAAGTCCTGGAACTGGCCGGCTACGCGTGCACCATCGAGGCGCACTACGGGCGCCCGATGGACTTGGAGTGGGCCAAGGACGGTCTGGACGGAAAGCTCTACATAGTCCAGGCCCGCCCCGAGACGGTGGCCTCCCAGCACAGCTCAACGGCGCTGGAAACCTATGTGCTCGAGGGCCGAGGCGAGATAATCGCCGAGGGCCGCGCGGTCGGCGACCGGATAGCCTCGGGCGTCGCGAAACGGATCCATAACCCCGAGCACCTGTCCGAGTTCAACCCGGGCGAGGTACTGGTCGCCGACACCACCACGCCCGACTGGGAGCCGATCATGAAGACAGCCGCGGCGATCATCACCAACCGCGGCGGTCGCACCTGCCACGCATCGATCATCGCTCGCGAACTCGGCATCCCCGCTGTGGTGGGCACCGGCGACGCAACCACTTGCGTGCCCGATGGCGAAACCGTGACGGTGTCGTGTGCGGACGGCGAGTCGGGCCGCGTGTACCGGGGCGAAGTTGGTTTCCATGTGGACCGCACCGAGGTGGCGGATCTGGCGCGGCCGCGAACCCAGATCATGATCAACCTCGGGAATCCCGAGCTCGCCTTCAAGACGTCGTTCCTGCCGAACGACGGTGTGGGACTCGCTCGGATGGAGTTCATCATCAGCGAGGACATCCGGGTCCACCCGCTGGCCCTGCTGCACCCCGAGAAGGTCGACGACCCCGAGGCGCGCAGGACGATCGATCGGCTCACGCAGGGCTATCCCGACCCGAGCGCCTTCTTCGTGGAACGCCTTTCCGAAGGAATCGGCACCATCGCCGCAGCATTCTGGCCCAAGCCCGTCGTGGTACGGATGTCGGACTTCAAGACCAACGAGTACGCCAGCCTGATCGGCGGAGCAGCCTTCGAGCCGTCCGAAAGCAACCCGATGCTCGGTTTTCGAGGTGCCTCGCGCTACGCGCATCCCGCCTACGCCGAGGGCTTCGCGCTGGAGTGCCGCGCGATGCGGCGGGTGCGCGAACAGATGGGTCTGACGAACGTCATTCTCATGCTCCCGTTCGTGCGTCGAATCGCCGAGGCGGACCTCGTCCTGCAGACGATGGCCGACCTGGGTCTGCGCCGGGGCGAGAACGGGCTCAAGGTGTACGCGATGTGCGAGATCCCCAACAACGTGATCCTGATCGATGAATTCGCCAAGCGTTTCGACGGCTTCTCCATCGGCTCCAACGACCTGACCCAGCTCACCCTCGGCGTCGATCGTGACAGCGAGATCGTGGCCTTCGACTACGACGAACGCGACGAGGGCGTCAAGGAGATGATTCGCCTGGCCGTTGCGGGCTGCCGCCGCAACGGAATCCACTCGGGGCTGTGCGGACAAGCGCCTTCGGACTACCCGGACATGGCCGAGTTCTTGGTCCGGATCGGCATCGAGTCGATGAGCCTGAACCCCGACACGGTGATCAAGACCACCCGCCAGGTCCTCCAAGTGGAGAAACAGCTCGTGCCGACTCAATGAGCAGCGACGCGTTCCATCGGCCCGCAGCCGGACCTTCGAGGGATTTGACGCCACTTCCGGACTTGTTACATGACCTGCCCCGGGCCGGACCGGTGCGCGAGCGCCGACCCGTCTACGTCGATTTGCTGCCGCCCTGCAATGCCGGTTGCCCCGCCGGGGAGAACATCCAGGCCTGGCTCGCCCATGCCACCGCCGGCCGGCACGAGCAGGCCTGGCGTCAGCTCGTTGCGGACAACCCATTCGCCGCAATCCACGGACGGGTTTGCTACCACCCGTGTGAAACCGTCTGCAACCGCGCCCATCTGGACAGCTCCGTGTCGATCCATTCGGTGGAGCGGTTCCTCGGTGACCTTGCTGCCGAGCGCGGCTGGAGATTCGAACCGCCGGCTACCCGCACCGGCAAGCGGGTCCTGGTCATCGGTGCGGGGCCGAGCGGACTGTCCGCCGCCTACCATTTGGCACGCCTCGGCCACGAAGTCGAGATCCGTGACGCGGGTGCCCTGCCCGGCGGGATGATGCGGTACGGCATTCCGAGCTACCGGCTGCCGCGTGAGGTGCTGGATGTGGAGCTGAACCGGATTGCGGCTATGGGCGTCCAGCTGACCAGCGATCATCGGGTCGAGGACCTCGCGGCCGAACGGGACGAGGGCGGCTTTGACGCGGTGTTCGTCGCGGTCGGTGCGCATCTGGCCAAGCGGGTCGACATCCCCGCCCGCGACGCCGGCACGATGGTGGACGCGGTGTCTTTCCTGCGTGACGTCGCCTCCGGCGAAAGGCCGGCGATCGGCCGCCACGTGGCGGTCTACGGCGGCGGCAACACCGCGATGGACGCTGCCCGCGTGGCGCGCCGCCTCGGCGCCGAGGACGCGGTCATCGTCTACCGCCGCACTCGCGAACAGATGCCCGCCCACGAGGAGGAGGCCGAGGATGCCGAACGCGAGGGCGTGCGCATCAACTGGCTGCGCACGATCAGCGCCTTCGACGGCCCCGAATTGCGGGTCGAGGTCATGGAACTCGACGACTCGGGCTATCCGCGACCGACCGGACACTTTGAGACGCTGGCCGCCGACACCCTGATCATGGCACTCGGTCAGGAAACGGAATCGGCGTTCATGCGGACGCTGCCCGGAGTCGAGTTCGATCGCGACGGCAGTGTGCGTGTCTCGGAGTCATTGATGACCGGCTGTCCGGGCGTATTCGCCGGCGGCGACATGGTGCCCAGCGAGCGCACCGTCACTGTTGGTGTGGGGCACGGGAAAAAGGCCGCACACAATATCGACGCCTGGTTGCGCGACGCGACGGGCGCACGCCCGGCGAAACACCCGACGGCGGCCCTCGACTCGCTGCACCTCTGGTTTTTCGGTGACACGGCGCGACGTCAGCAGCCCGAAGTCGAGCCGGCAAAGCGCGTCGAGAGTTTCGCGGAGGTCGTCGGCGGGTTGTCCGCGCAGGAGGCGACCTACGAGGCGGGGCGTTGCCTCTCGTGCGGGAACTGCTTCGAATGCGACGGCTGCCTCGGCGCATGCCCCGAGGACGCGGTGATCAAACTCGGGGTCGGGCACCGGTACAAGTTCGACTACGACAAGTGCACGGGCTGTGCCGTCTGCTTCGATCAGTGCCCGGTGCACGCCATCGAGATGTTTCCGGAGCCGAAATGACGCGTGCCACAGTGGATGGCAACGAGGCCGCCGTTTCGGTCGCCTACCGGCTCAACGAAGTGTGTTGCATCTACCCGATCACACCGTCGTCGCCGATGGCCGAGTTGGCCGACGAATGGTCCAGCGCGGGGCGGCCCAATGTGTGGGGCACCGTCCCGACGGTGGTCGAAATGCAAAGCGAGGGTGGAGCGGCGGGGGCTCTGCACGGCGCCCTGCAGAGCGGCGCGTTGACCACGACCTTCACTTCGTCGCAGGGTCTGCTGTTGATGATCCCGAACATGTACAAGATCGCCGGCGAGCTGACGTCGGCCGTCATTAACGTGGCGGCCAGATCGCTCGCGGCGCAGGGATTGTCGATTTTCGGAGACCATTCAGACGTGATGGCCGTACGGCAAACGGGGTTCGCACTCCTCGCGTCGGCCTCGGTCCAGGAGGTACACGACCTGGCACTCGTTGCGCAGGCGGCCACGCTCGCGACCCGAGTCCCGTTCGTCCACTTCTTCGACGGCTTCCGAACCTCGCATGAACTCAACACGATTCAGACGCTTTCGGACGACGACCTGCGGGCGCTGGTGCCCGAAGAGTTGGTCTGGGCGCATCGCGGACGAGCGCTGTCTCCCGAGCGCCCCTTCATTCGCGGCACCGCGCAGAACCCGGACGTCTATTTCCAGGCACGTGAAACGGTGAACCCGTTCTACGCGCGGGTTCCGGGCGTGGTCGAGCAGCTGATGGCAGGCTTGGGCGAGCGCACCGGTAGGAAGATGCACATCGTCGACTACACCGGGCACCCGGAGGCGGAGCGAGTGCTGGTGCTGATGGGCTCGGGCGCCCAGACCGTCGTGCAGACCGTCGCCGCTCTCGTCGAGCGCGGCGAGCGGGTCGGGGTGGTGCAGGTGCGGCTGTACCGCCCATTCCCCACCCGGGCGTTCCTCGAGGCGCTGCCGGCGACGGTGCGCACGGTCGGCGTGCTGGACCGCACCAAGGAGCCGGGGTCGATCGGCGAGCCGTTGTATCTGGACGTTGTCGCGGCGCTCGCCGAGGCGCATTCCGACCGAGAACGACCGGCCATGCCGCGCATCACGGGCGGACGCTACGGACTGTCCTCGAAGGAGTTCACGCCCGCCATGGTTGCCGGCGTGTTCGCCGAACTCGCTCACGAGCAGCCGCGGCGGCGATTCACCATCGGTATCGACGACGACGTCTCCGGTACCAGTGTCGGGTACGACCCGTCGTTCGACATCGAGTCACCCAATACAGTCCGGGCGATCTTCTTCGGGCTGGGTTCGGACGGAACGGTCAGCGCGAACAAGAACACGATCAAGATCCTCGGGTCGGAAGAGGGCCTGCACGCCCAGGGGTACTTCGTCTACGACTCCAAGAAATCGGGTTCGCAGACCGAGTCGCATCTGCGTTTCGGGCCGGATCCCATCCATGCCCCCTACCTCATCAATGGAGCCAATTTCGTTGGCTGTCACCAGTTCCGGTTTCTCGACAAGGTCGACGTGCTGGGTCGGGCTGCCCCGGGCGCAACCCTGCTGCTGAACTGTCGGCACCCGGTGGAGAAGGTCTGGGATGCTCTGCCCCGCCGGGTCCAGGAACAGATCCTGGCCAAGCGAATCACGCTGTACACAGTCGACGCCGGCCGGATTGCGCGCGAGGTCGGGCTCGCCGGCCGAATCAACGTCGTGTTGCAGACGTGCTTCTTCGCGATCTCGGACGTGCTGCCTCGCGAACAGGCGATCGCCCGAATCAAGGAATCGGTGGAAAAGATGTACGGGAACCGCGGCGCCGACGTCCTGCGGCACGAACTGGCCGCGGTCGACGCCGCGCTGGACGGGTTGCACCGCGTCCAGGTGCCGGGCCTGGCCACCTCTGTGCGCGCGCCAGTACCGACGGTGCCCGAGGATGCGCCGGAGTTCGTGCGCACCGTGACCGCGGAGATGATGGCCGGGCGCGGAGATGCCTTGCCGGTCAGCGCACTTCCGGTGGATGGCACCTACCCCAGTGGCACGACCGCTTACGAGAAACGCAACATTTCCGAACTGGTGGCGATCTGGGATGCTGGGAGCTGTATTCAGTGCGGCAACTGCAGCTTCGTCTGCCCGCACAGCGTGATCCGGTCGAAGTACTATGACCAGTCGCGGTTGGCGGGCGCGCCGGAGAAGTTCGAGTCGGCGCCGTTGAACGCCGTCGGGCTGCCGAACGCGCGGTACTCGTTGCAGGTGTACGTCGAGGACTGCACCGGATGCGGCCTGTGTGTCGAGGCCTGCCCGGTCGTCATTCCCGGCAGCAGCGTCACCAAAGCGATCAATCTCGGTCCCGGCGAGCCGCGGGTGCTCGCCGAGCGAGAGAACATCGCGTTTTTCGAGACCCTGCCGGTCAGTGACCGGTCCCGGGTGGACTTCGGCACCGTGCGCGGCACCCAGTTCCTGGAGCCCCTGTTCGAGTTCTCCGGCGCCTGTGCGGGTTGCGGCGAGACGCCGTACCTCAAGCTGCTCTCGCAGCTCTTCGGAGACCGGCTGATGATCGCCAACGCGACCGGCTGCTCGTCGATCTACGGCGGCAACCTGCCCACCACGCCGTGGACCACCGACGCCGACGGGCGGGGTCCGGCGTGGTCCAACTCGCTATTCGAGGACAACGCGGAGTTCGGGCTCGGCTTCCGGTTGGCCACCGACGCGCACGCGCGGCTGGCCCAGCGGCGCCTGGCCGAGTTGCGCGACGTACTCGGCGCCGAACTCGTCGACGCCATTCTGGCGGCGCCGCAGCTGAGGGAGTCCGAGTTGCACGCTCAGCGGCAGCGGGTGGCCGAGCTCCAGCGCCGCCTCGAGGGCCTCGATCCCGCCATGACCGGTGATCTGCGCAGCGTGGTGGACCACCTGGTCCGGCGCAGCGTGTGGATCGTCGGCGGTGACGGCTGGGCGTACGACATCGGGTCCGGCGGGCTCGACCACGTCCTGGCCAGCGGGCGCAACGTCAACGTGCTGGTGCTCGACACCGAGGTCTACTCCAATACCGGCGGTCAGATGTCGAAGGCGACCCCACTGGGCGCGGTGGCCAAGTTCGCCGCCGCCGGCAAGACGGTGCCGTTGAAGGATCTCGCTCTCCAAGCGATCGCCTACGGCAACGTCTACGTCGCCAAGGTCGCCATGGGTGCCGACCCGCAACAGACTCTGCAGGCATTCCGCGAGGCGGAGGCGTATGACGGCCCTTCGCTGATAATCGCCTACAGCCAGTGCATTGCGCACGGCATCGAAATGCGGCTCGGGATGGATCAGCAGTATCGCGCCGTGGCCAGCGGACACTGGCCGCTGATCCGCTATGACCCGGTGCTGCGGGCGGCCGGAGAGACCCCGTTCCTGCTCGATTCCCACCGGCCGCGGATCCCGCTCGCCGACTACCGTACCCGGGAACTGCGGTACCGCTCACTGGCCAACGCCGATCCGGCCGAGTATGACCGGCTTCTCGGCCTTGCCGACCAAGCCAACGCTCAGCGCTGGGCTGTCTACGAGGAGATGGCTTCCCGCGGTCCCGAACACTTCCACGCCGACGCCCGCGGGGAACGCTGATGGAGCTGTCGACTCGCTATATGGGCCTCACGTTGCGCAACCCGCTGGTCGCGGCGGCATCTCCGCTGTCGCAGACCGTCGACGGCGTCCGGCGCCTCGCCGACGCCGGAGTCGGCGCTGTGGTGCTCTATTCGCTGTTCGAGGAGCAACTGCGCCGCGAGGCTGAGCAGAACGCACGTCTCGCCGAGGCAGGCACCGAGAGCTTCGCTGAGTCTTTGTCGTACTTCCCGCACGCCGCCGACGAGGACTACGGCCCACGCAGGTACTTGAGCCTGCTCGAACGCGCGGCCGGCGCGGTCTCAGTTCCCGTGATCGGCAGCCTCAACGGCAGCACGCCCGGCAGTTGGGCCGGCTACGCGCGGTCAATGCAGGATTCTGGCACGGCCGCAATCGAATTGAACATCTACTACCTGCCCGGCGATCCGCGCATCCGCGGCCGCGATGTCGAACAGCGTCATCTCGACATCGTGGCGCGGGTCAAGGACGCGGTGACCGTACCGGTGGCCGTGAAGCTCAGCCCATACTTCAGCGCGACGGGCGAGATGGCTCGGCGCCTGGACGAGGCCGGTGCGGACGGGCTTGTTCTGTTCAATCGATTCCTGCAACCCGATATCGACCCCGAGACCCTCTCGGTGGTGCGTGCGGTGTCGTTGTCCACCGCCGCGGAGATTCGGCTGCCGCTGAGGTGGATTGCGTTGCTGCGCGGACGGGTCGGCGCTTCGCTGGCCGCGACGACGGGCGTCGAGGGCGCCGCGGAGCTGATCAAGTACCTGCTGGCCGGCGCGGATGTGGTGATGACCGCGTCAGCACTGCTGCGCCACGGCCCGGAACATGCCACCGTACTGCTCGATGGCTTGCGGGAATGGATGCGACGCAAGGGATATACCTCCGTCGAGGAACTGCGCGGGCTGCTCGCCACACCCGTCGGCGCCGACGAGACCACACGCGAACGCCGGGACTACGTCAGCGCACTGCGGCAAGCCAACAGCACCGAGTACGGCCCCTGGTGACCGCTCGCTGTCCAGGGTCCCGGCTGGCCATGCGGCGCCTCTCAACTCTCGCAACTCTCGCAACAAACTTCTCGAGGTCCGGCCGGTTTGACCGCTCCGCAGCACGCGCGCAGAGGCCGACACGACGAGCTAGCGGTCCGACCTAGCGCGCGGTGTGCGCGGTCTCTAATGACCCCTCAGCACCAGAGGCCGCGCACAGGCTTCCCGTCGCTACTCCCCCGTGCCGTTGCCCCGCCCTCGGAGTCCCACGTCGACTGTGCCGCAGCCATATCCCAGCGTCCCGCGGCGTGGCGTTTACCCGCACGTAGTACTTGGTGGACGGTCAAGTGCGGCCGGTCGGTAGCTGCTGGCGTTGAGCTGCCCATGGCGGCATGGTTGCCGATAGCTCGCGCTTCGATGATGTGCGTCATGACCGTCTCGCTGTCCGCCCGCAGATGCGAGCCGCTGGTTGGTGTGTGTTACAAATCGGGAGATCTGCAACGGCGCGGAGGTGACCCTAATGGCGGATCGTCGCGCTGCTGCGCCGACGGCTGCTCATGGGGTCGCGCGCCGACTTCTGGTGTTCAAGCTGCTGGATCAGCTCGCGCTTTGCTTCGCAGATAGCGCGGGTGATGTCCGGGTTCTCAGCGACCGCTACTAGCGGCGCCCGGCCGGGTAGGCTCGTGCGCAAAGTGACGCGCTGCTCCTTGCCGCCGCGGTCCTGCAACGAGACTTCCACATCAATATCCCGCGGATCCCATCGTCCCAGCAGGTGTGGACCGAGCGTCGACAACGTCTCCAGAATGTGCGGGCGCTCCTTTTCTTTGAAACCCACACCGACGTGAAGCACGTGCTCGGCGAATGTATCTCGTTGTTCGTCGTCAGATTTCATCGTGGTCGTTCTCCTTAGACCGCAGGGTTTACCCCCAGGATTCGGGGTTTGTTCCCGCGCACGTCGTCGTTGTGCGGTGGTCGAATCCGATTTCCCGGGAACAGACGGAAGCAAATGATCCCATCGGCAATTCCAGATGAACTCCGGCGATGGCTGGTTTCCGGGTATGTCTCCATTACACGCCCTTCAGGGCACGATGTCAACGTTGTTGACCCACGGCGTAGGCGCACATGTGTCGTTTGAAATACCTTGGATCTCAACGGCTCAGAACTGCAAGGAGTTCGGGCAGCGCCACGGTAGCGATACCGATCGCGGTGTCAGCGATGCCGTACGGCACCACCAGTGTGTCGGCGTGGACCAGTGCGCCGCAGCTGTATACAACATTGGGCACGTAGCCGTCCCGCTCTTCAGCGGCGGGGCTCAGTAGCGGCTCCGGCAGCTCACTGAGAATCCTTGTCGGATCGTCGAGATCGAGCAGAATCGCCCCGATGCGGTAGGTTCGCATCGGGCCCACGCCGTGGGTGAGCACCAGCCACCCGGCGTCGGTTTCGATGGGCGGACCGCAGTTTCCGAGTTGTAACACCTCCCAGGCTCGGGTCGGCCTCTGGCAGGCAAGCGCGCCCGTCCAAACGGACGGATCATCGGAGTAGGTAACCGTATTCGATTCGCGATCCGATCTCGACATGGCGGCGAAGCGACCGCGAATCCGGCGAGGAAACAACGCCAGACCCTTATTCGCGGCGGCGGGTCCGACGATCGGCGTTGAGGTGAAGGACTGGAAATCTGTGGTCTGGAGGAGTTGCTGGCTGATGCGGGATCCGCTGTAGGCCGTATAGGTGGCGTAGAAGGTGACGGAGCCGTCGTCGCCGATGAAACGGACGAAGCGTGCGTCCTCCATGCCGGCCTGCTCTGCCCACATCGAGGGCCACAGGACCCGCTCGGAAAGTGTTGTGCAATCAGGGAATTCGACGGCGTACGTCCGCTCGGCGATGCTGCGGAATGACGAAATCGTCTCCCCGGCGTGTCCGCGGGTGCTCAGATGAGCCTCGAGCTGGGCGAGTTGTTGATCGAGAGCAACCTGGGTGAAGCTTTGGCCCAGCCCGTCGAGGACATAGTCGGCGGCCTCTCCGGCGTCGTCGAGGCGGGCGAGTTCACTGCGGAAGATGGCCGCGTCGAGGAGGGCGGGCTTGGGTGCTCCGGCGGTGGCGAACGGAGCCGGATCATCGATCGTGACGCGGCCAGCCGCGTCGACGACGCCGGTCCGGAACCCGATCGACGAACGGTGCCCCTCGCCTATGCCCCGCACGCTCATCACGAATCGCAGGCTGCCTGCGACAATGCCAGCCTGGTCGGGATGGGCCACGATGCTGGGGTTGCACAACGCCGCACCTTCGATGGCGTATTCGCTGGTGAACGTCGCGCCCAGCAACAACTTTCGCGCCTCGGAGAGTTCGGTGCCGGAATCCAGCCGGTCGGCGAGTTCATGGGCGTGCCGACGGAAGGTGCCGGCAAGATCGCGGTGACGTTCGTCGAAGCGGATGACGACATCGTCTAGCGACGACCGTACCTGACCTTCGTCCAGGGCCAGGATCCGCGCCAGCACCGCTCCCGCTCGGGATTTCTGGTGCTCGAAACCCTCCTGGCCTGGCACGAAGAGTCGGGTGATGACCCGCGACGGGTTGGCCGCAAGCCGCTGGGGGCCGCGTGTGACGAGCCCAGCCCGCATGGAAGTCATTGCCGCACAGTCGAGAATCGTCGAGCGTGCTGCATCGTCGAGAGCACTGCCAGCGTCGACTCCGCGCCCTGGTTCCGGTTGACCCCATCGACGCGCAGTCCGTCGAATCCGCCGCCGGTCTCGGGGTCCCACATGAGCTGTTGCGCGTCGTTGACACCCATGAACCAGGCCGCAGCGGCCCGGACCCCGTCGGACCAGATCGAACCGGGGTCAATGGCAGCGGCACGCGCGCACGCGTCGGCGAGGGTGGATACCTCGATCGGCTGCTGATCGAACCCGGGCCGAAGGTCGTCCGGCCCTCTGCCCGCTGCGGGGGTGGGCGAGAGGCGGTCCCCTGCTGTTTCGTATTCGACCAGCCAACCCAACAGATCCAAGCCCTGGTACCGCAGTGTCGAATCGTCGATCGCAACGCCCGCGGCGATCATCGCCTCGGGGAGAACCGCATTCGCATAGGTGAGTCGCGGCTCAGGCCATGGCCAGGCCGCGTCGCTGTTGGGTTTGGCCACGGTGGCGGCGTAATCGGTGAGGAGTGCGCGTGCCACCCGTTGCCGGGGATCGACGGAGAGAAGTTCGGCGGCGCCCAACGCCGCGAACGCCATCGCCCGAGGCCACGGCGATCGCACCTTCGCGGCGCGTTCGAACTGAATGACGGCCAACCGGCGAACCAGAGCGACGTCACTGTGCGCGGCGGCGGTTCCCAGTCCCCAGATGCAGCGACCCCAGCAGTCCTCCAGGGAGGGCTCATCCTCCCAAGCGCGCCTGCTGTTCATCCGGTTTCGGCAGGTACCAGCGTGGGACTGTGCATCGTTGAGGAACTGCAAGGCCACGCGCGCAAGGCCGTTGACCTCGCCATCAGAGTTGGGCTCTCGGCTGGCGACGACGAGTACCCGGGCCATGTCGTCGGTGCAATAGCCGTGCTCGGGCCGGGGTTCGGCCAAAAGGGCATGCTCGAACGTGCCGCGACGGTCTGTCAAACGCAACAGGTGGTCGAATCTCGGGTGCGGCATGGTTGCGGTCATGCCAGCGCCCGACACTTTGCGAGAAGGCGGTGTGCCAGATCCAGATAGGCATTTGCCACCACCGGCCAAGCCATCGTCGGGGCCAACCGGCGGGCCTCCGCGGCCATGGAGCCGGCAAGGCGCGGATCGGTCAGCAGTCGGCGCAGGGCGGAAGCCAGCGCATCGGGATCGTCGTGATCGACGACGATCCCCGCCCCACTACCAAGGAGTTCGACGGCGTGGGGGAAGGCGGTGGCAACGACCGGCCGCCCGCTCGCGATGGCGTCGACCAGAACACCGGAAGTGACCTGATCCGTGGAATCGTAGGGCAGGACGACCACGGCCGCGGACCGAACCAGCGCAGTCAGCGACGACACATCACGGTAGTTGGCGTCGAAGCACACCGAGTCCGCTACGCCGGTGCGCCGCGCTTGTTTGGCACGAGCGTCGCGGTATGCCTCGCCATCGGCGGCCAGAACCTTTGGGTGCGTCCGGCCGGCAATCAGGTAGCGCGGCCGGCCCGGAAGGTGGTGTAGCAAACCCATCGCGTCGATCACCCGCTCGATGCCTTTTCCGGGCCCCAGCAGGCCCCACGTCAACAACGTCGGCCGGTCTGACGGCGCCGGCGGGGCAAGCTGCCTCGGGACGGTCGCGCCGTGCGCGATCGTGGTGACTTTGCGGGGATCGACGTCGAAGCCGAGACACAGGCGTTGACTGGCCGCCTCCGACATGACAACCACCTGGGCCGCCATCGCCGCGATCGCCTTGAGCACCGAATGCTGGTGTGGGGTAGGGTTTTTGAGGACCGTGTGGGCGACCACGATCGACGGGATGTGCAGCCCGCCGATGATGTCCACCACCTCGTCTCCGTCGACACCGCCGTAGATGCCGTACTCATGCTGCACGACCGCGATGTCGCTCTTGTTCAGCAATTCGGAGGTCGCAGCCACCGATGTCGCGGAACCGTTAACCAACTCGCCGATCACCCGAGCGTCAGAAGATAACACGCCGTCGGCCACGCGCACGACGCTGACGTCAGAACCCGTCGCGCACAACCCTTCCGACAAGGCGGCACTGAACGTCGCCAGCCCGCACGGTGTCGGTGGATACGTACTGAGAATGCCGAAACTAGCGGAGCCGGAAGGGCTTTGCCCAACCAGAGGGACATTCGATGTTTCAAGGGCGGATAGAACGCTCAAGGTGATCCCGACGGACGGTTGTCACCGGTGTGTCCGGCGCGAGCTGGCGCTCTGTGAGATCAGCGGCGGACAGCTGACTTCATCCCGGACTGGTTGGGTTCCCCAACTTACTGAGGCTACACCCGATGACCGGCTATCGCGCATTGAGCTCAGCCAGGATGCGCAGGCCGACGGCGTGCCGACTCATACCGGCGTCGGCACCCTCAGCCGTGAGATGCCGCCCGGCTCGCTCGAGCAGGTAACTTGGCCGACGTGGGCTCCGAGGGCTTGGTTGATGACCCACGCCTCGAAAAGGCCTGTCGCGGAACCCCGTCGGCAGGGTCGGCAGGGTGCTGATCGGTGAGCCACGCGAGGTCCGCGGCGAGGTCGACAAAGGTTCCCGGCGACCCCGTATACGAGACGAGGACCACCGCCGGGAGAACACCGACGTCACCGACGTCTGGCAGCGCCATCCTCAGCGAGCTGCGAACATCACCCGTCCCGACACCCTCGACGAATATGGTGAACGTGGAAGGCGGATCACTGCCGTCGACGGCCCCACTCAGACCAGGAAGGTGGGTATCGCGCGGTTTGCATCGGCCGCCAGCCGGCGCAGAGTGTGGGCGACATCGGCGCCTCATCGCCCGGGTTCAACGGGTCGTCGCAGCACTGAATGTTTGAACCGGTGATGGCTGTTCGTGGTGTCTTGCGGGGCCGGCTGTTTGAGCGCCATTGCGACGACGTCGATCTCGCCGGTGTCCGACCGTAGTAAGTGTTCGCAAAGTACTGCCGTAGCGGACGATCCTGGCGGCCGGAGTCGCGACTTCTACTCAATTGTCGGCGTCGAAATACTCCGGTCGCCTTACGTGGATCGGGACGATTCGTCGGGGTGGGTCGGGTTTGCGGTTGGGCCGGTCAGCAGAAGGTCGAGGCCGCGGTCGAGTTCGGTGGCCCCGTCATAGCAGGCCAGGGCGGATGCCAGCGCACGAAGGTGGGGGAATTCGGTGATCGGCAGCCGGTGCAGGCCAAGGCGCAGCACGTCGTCGGTTTCCTCGGGTCGTTCGATAACCTCCTGGAGCTCGTTGAGGATGTGGCCATGCAAGAAGCCGAATAGCAGCCGGTAGATATGCAGCGCGTCGACCCCGGTGAACCCGGCGGAGGTGAGCAGCGTGAGGACGTCTTCCAGTGGACGCAGCGTTCCCGGCGGTCGTTGCCCCAACGGGGTGGCCAGGGGCCGGGTGACCAACAGCGGCACGACGTTGGGGTGCGTCAGGGCCAACCGCCGGAAGTCGTGTGCCACAGTCCGCAATTGGGCGACCCAGTCCGGGTC
The DNA here is from genome assembly GCA_963814505.1 of uncultured Actinomycetota bacterium. Lineage (GTDB taxonomy): Bacteria > Actinomycetota > Actinomycetes > Mycobacteriales > Mycobacteriaceae > Mycobacterium. Next base: position 315,777 of record CAWFDM010000019.1, on the reverse strand, counting down.
CGCGGTGTCCACGGCCAGTTGCGCGAGCACGATCTCGACGACGCCGTCGAGCACGGCGGCCTTGTTGGGTAGGTGCCGGTAGAGCACTGTGGGATCCCGGCCCACCGCATCGCTCAGTCGGCGCATAGACAATCCGTCCACGCCGTCGCGATCGATGATCCCCAGCGCGGTCTCCAGGATCAGTGAGCGGCTGATCTGTCCGTTGCTTTGGCCGACGGCCCCGCCGGACGCGTCGTCATCGTCAGCGCCCCCACCGGGCCGGGTCGGCCGTCGCGTCATCGAAGCAGCCCTTCCCCGTGTTACGCATCATCGAAGATCAAAGACTACCAGCGGGTGTCAACGTCGTTGACACCCGCCTGACACGGGGTATCGGGAGATCTATCAAGAATCAGACGCGTCGACATGCTCGTCATCGTGGGAATCGATCGTTCTGGTTTTCGCCGCAGACCAAGGTGCCTGCACGGCATCGACCCGGGCCTGCAACCCACCGGCGAGCACAGGCACCACGTCGGCGCGATTGTGCACACAGCTTGCTGTATGCACATTCGGCGTGTTCTCACGGGCACCGCGTTCGTCTGATAATCGATGGACCGGGTGGACATGACACGATCTAGATACCGTGCAGACCGGCTGACGAAGGAGCGGGAATGAAAAAGGACAAAGCAGACCAATTTGAACAGGAGCTGCTGCAGCCGCTCGCACAGGCCCTCCGCACGAGGCTTGGTGATTCGGTGGAGGTCCACGTCAACAACGAGCCGCACCTGATGACCGGTGAAAGGGTCGAGTACGCCGCGTGGCTCGAAGTCGTGGTCAAAGACGCGCGAACCGAAGTCATCTTTCGGCCACTCAGCCGCGAAGACTTCTCTGCGATCTGGCAATGGGGAAAGAACGGCCGCTTCATCTTCCCGATTACACAAGGCGGCGGCGATGCCGCTGACAGCGCCCTCGTGTCCATTGACGCTGTCGCCGAACGCATCTGCCAAACCTCGAGTATGTGGCATGAGGATCCGCCCGAGTCGTTTGGCTGGTCAGTCACCTGAATGCAACTTGCCGCCGCAAAGCCGAACCCCACCACGAGGCGCCCGCCAGTTCGCCGATCCGAGACCAGGTGTCGCTGCCAGCCGCTTTCAGATCTACTACCTTGAGTCGACCTAAAGACCTGCCGCGACGGAAGGCGCAGGGTTTATGAGCGGTCAGCCGGATAAGGACTTGCCGGCGCAGTGCAGGTCGTTGCACGCCTCGATCACTCGCTCGGTCATCCCCGCCTCCGCCGCCTTGAGGTAGCTGCGCGGGTCGTACACCTTCTTGCTGCCCACGTCGCCGTCGACCTTGAGCACGCCGTCGTAGTTGGTGAACATGTGACCGGCGATCGGACGGGTGAACGCGTACTGGGTGTCGGTGTCGACGTTCATCTTGACCACGCCGTAGCGCAGCGCCTCTTCGATCTCGGACTTCAGCGAACCAGAACCGCCGTGGAACACGAAGTCGAACGGCTTTGGAGGGACACCGTTAACGTCGGGCAGGCCGAGCTTGGCGGCCGCCACCTTCTGGCCCTCGGCCAGGATGTCGGGGCGCAGTTTGACGTTGCCGGGCTTGTAGACGCCGTGCACATTGCCGAATGTCGCGGCCAGCAGGTAGTGGCCGTGCTCGCCGTGGCCCAGCGCGTCGACGGTCTTCTCGAAGTCTTCGGGGGTGGTGTACAGCTTCTCGTCGATCGCGCCGACGACGCCGTCCTCCTCGCCGCCGACCACGCCGATCTCGACCTCGAGAATGATCTTGGCGGCAGCGGCGGCCTTGAGCAGCTCCTGGGCGATGGCGAGGTTCTCGCCGATCGGCACCGCGGAGCCGTCCCACATGTGCGAACCGAACAGCGGATTCTTGCCGGCCGCCACCCGCTCCGCCGAGATCGCCAGCAGCGGGCGCACGTAGGTGTCCAGCTTGTCCTTGGGGCAGTGGTCGGTGTGCAGCGCGACATTGATCGGGTATTTGGCCGCGATCGCGCGGGTGAACTTGGCCAGCGCCACCGCACCGGCCACCATGTCCTTGACCCCGAGGCCGGAGGCGAACTCCGCACCGCCGGTTGAGAATTGGATGATGCCGTCGCTGCCGGCGTCGGCGAAGCCCTTGATGGCGGCGTTGACGGTCTCCGACGAGGTGCAGTTGATGGCCGGGAAGGCGTAGGAGTTCTCCTTCGCACGTCCCAGCATCTCGGCGTAGACCTCGGGTGTTGCGATGGGCATGAACGTTCCTCCCTCAAGACTGCGGTGGACCTAGTATCGCAACACCGCAGAGGGCGGTGCGCTGGTGGTATCTGCAAGACCGGTATCTTGAAACATCATGAGCACCGCCGTGATGGCCCTGCCCAACATTCTCGACCCGATGTTCTGGATCGGCCCCAAGGGCCTGTTCGCCGCGGCGGTGCTGCCGACCATTCTGGTCATCGTCTTCGTCGAGACCGGCCTGCTGTTCCCGATGCTGCCGGGCGAGTCGCTGCTGTTCACCGGTGGGCTGCTGGCCGCGCACGGGACGCTGGATATCTGGGTTTTGGCTCCCGCGGTTGCGGTGGTCGCCGTGCTGGGCGACCAGACCGGGTACTTCATCGGCCGCCGCATCGGGCCGGCGCTGTTCAAGAAGGAAGACTCGCGCTTCTTCAAGAAGCACTACGTCACCGACTCGCACGCCTTCTTCGAAAAATACGGGCCCTGGGCCATCATCCTGGCCCGGTTCATGCCCTTCATCAGGACGTTCACCCCGGTGGTCGCCGGGGTGTCCTACATGACCTATCCGGTGTTCCTGGGGTTCGACATCGTCGGCGGCATCCTCTGGGGTGGCGGCGCGACGCTGGCGGGCTACTTCCTGGGCAACATCGCCTTCGTGCACAAGAACCTGGAAACCATCATTCTGTGCATCCTGTTCGTCTCGTTGTTGCCGGCCTTCATCTCGGCGGGACGGGTCTATCTGAGACGCCGCCGGGCGGCCAAGGAACCTGCCCAGGCCAGCGACGAGCCGGACCCGCTGGTGCTACCCGAATGAGTCCGGCTCGGCCGTGACGCTGTAGGCGGCCTCCATCAGCATCCAGCCGGACAGCTGCACCGACAGGTCCCGTTCGGCAATCTCGGAGCTGTTCACCGCGCCCGCGACAAACTGCGCCTGCGCACCGCCGGCCGTGGGCAGCTCCGCGTCGCGGTCCCAAAACGCCCCGAACACCGGCAGCCCGTCCACCGTCTGCCGATAGTCCCACGCCGATTTCGCCGAGGTCAGCACGATCTTGCGGGCGGTGTCGCGGGCGGTGACGGTATCCGGCGAGACGCCGGGCAGCGTTGTGGCGACCAGCGCGAGGTAGCGGGCGGTGATGCCGGAGAACAGTCCGCCGTCCCCGCCGCCGGCGCCCCGCAGCACCCCGGACGGCGCCATCTGCTCGCTGATGGCCGCGACCAGGCGCTGCACCCGCGGCCCGTGCCGGTCGTCGTTGGTGCGTGCGGCGAGTTCGGTTTCCAGTCCGAGCACCACGCCCTGGCAGTAGGTGTACTGCGCGCGCACCAGTGAGCCGCCCTTGATGCCGTCGAACACCAGGTGCGTTTCGGGGTCGATGAGCGTTTTGTCGATCCAGTCGGCCATCTGCTGGGCCCGCCGCAGCCGGTCGCCGTACCGGGTCAGGAAGATGCCCGCCGGGCCGTTGGCCGGGGCGTTGAAGAACTGGTCCTGCTTACGCCACGGGATGCCGCCGCCGTCTTCGGGCACCCACGCCTTGACGAACTGGTCGGTGAGTTTGGGGAGCGCCCGTCGGCGCTGGACGCCGACGAGGCGCGCGGCGCGTTCCAGCGCCAGCGCCAGCCACGCCATGTCGTCGTAGTAGCTGTTGGTCCACCTGAAGTTGTTGCGCACCCGGTGCGAGCGGACCTGCCGGTTGATTTTGACCCGTCTTTCCGGCTTGGGGTCGCGCAGCTGCGCGTCGATCAGGCAGTCCAGCAAATGCGCCTGCCACCAGTAGTGCCAGGTACCGAACAACCGGTCCCGTCGGTCCGACGGCCAGGCCACCACTCCCAGCTGCGTTCCCGGCATCGCCCAGAGCCGCTTCAGGTGTCGTTGCGTGACCGCGGTTTCAGCGGTGGCTGCCCGGTTTGCCCATAGCTGATCCATGACTTAGATCCTGCCTCAGCCGGGGGTCGGCCCGCGGGCGGACACCTAGTAGTGAGCTCGAGCACGAAGTAGCCGCCAAAATCAGCACCGCTACGGCCAGAATGGCCACCACCACCTTCCCGGAATCACCCCACGGCCACAAACCTCGAATCCAGGCCGTCGACCGGCGCACTCCAATACCCCAATACCCACCCCCACGCCCCGGGGGTCATGGCTTGATCAACCCGAACGTGTTCAAAGACCTCATTTCCCACCCGACACCACCCATTGGCGCGGTGATCAACGCGAAGGTCTCCCAGAACGCCCGTCAGGCATTCCCGAGGCATACCGGCATGCACCGCCGCCGATACCCGCCTCGACAGCACCGCGCAACGAAGCCCTGCCGGTGGTCAGGGAGAACGTGTTGGCTGCACCTGCGACATGTTTTGGCCGCCGCCGACGTTGCCCTCGGGGTTTGGCGTTGTCGTTGCGGCTGTTCAGCTTTGAGATGCTGATCAGAACGGTGGTGGCTTGTTGCGTTCGGCGACGTGGGCATCGTTGAGGGCCCGTTCGCATCTGATGCGGTGGGCCAGATCGGCGGCTCGGGTGCGTCGCCGTTGTGGCATCATCACGCCGCGGTCGCCGATAGCACGGTCGCCGATAGTAGTTGTGGGGGTTGGTGTGTGGGGTGGTTCGGCGGTGGTGGTGTTCCAGGCGGGAAAGAAGATGCGGCTGCCGGGGCGGGTGGTGTAGGTCCGCCCACTGGGCGCCGTCCAGATCACCGTGCCGTCGGGCAGTTGCACATCACGCCAGCCCGTCCAGAATGTCTTCAACAGGTGATGTTTTCTACACTCGCACTTAAGGTTTGACGGATGTGTGGGCCCCAACGGCCAGGGTATCGTGTGGTCGATGTCGCAACACTCGGCGGGCACGTCACACCCGGGGAACCGGCACGTCACATCCCGAACCCGGATAAATTCAGCCAGCTTTGCAGACGGCCGGTAGTGCGGCTCTAAACCAAGGTCGCCGGGAGAGCGCACCAGGCTGATCTTGGCGCCGCCGCCGACCAGCTCGGCCAGCAGTGGGGCGGGCAGCACACCCCCGCCGCTGATGAAAGCGGCCGGCGCCGTGACCGAGGATGCGCCCGGCGCATCGGGTTCGGGGTCTGGCGCCAACGCCTCGGCCAGCGTCATCTCCGGCGTGATGGGTCGTGAGGGCGGCCCCTCACCGGAGGTGTGCGGGTCGGGTGCCGCCTCCAGCGCGGAGGCCTCGGCGACGACGTGGATCACCACACCGGTAGCCCGGCGATCGTTGTCGCCCCCGGATGGGCAGTCGGGGTTGCCGCAACCGCACGCCAGGTGTTCAGCACCGGCGGCCAGCGCGCCCAGCGCATCGGCGCGGCGCTGGGCCAGGGTGCGCGGGTCCGCCTCGCACACGCCGTGGGCCATCTGGGTGAGCCGGCGATCCAGCATCGCGGCGTCGGTGGCATACAGCCGGCCCCACAGCGCGGCGGTGCCCACGTCGTCATCGGGCTCGCCGATGCACACGTCACGGCTGCGGGCCGAGGCGCGGGTGCGCCGCAGCGCGCCGGGGTCATAGCGGTCGATCCAGCCGTCGATGGCCTGTTCGAGTTTGGCCGCCGACAGCGGCCCCCACGCGCCGGCGTGTTCGGACAGCGCGGCATCGAGGAGCCGCGTCGCCTCGGGGTCGCGGACCAGGTAGGTCCGCCACGCGATGACCGACATCAGCCGCGCATCGAGCTTTCCGGCCAAAAACAGCGCGGCCACCTGGGGCAGCCGATTCAGCGCCAGGCTCAGATGCATCTGTCCGGAGGCCCGGCCGTGGCTGAGGCCCAGCGCGGCGGCCACCTCGGCGGCCGCGGCGTCCCATTCGTCGCAGGCCCAGTTGGCGCGCTGGTCACTCGCGGTACGCCGACGGGTCAGCTCGGCGATCGCCGAGAGCCGCCGGGCCGCGGCGGCCGCCTCCGCGCGAGCGCAGTCCTCGATCGCGCCCACCAGGGCGGCGTCGTCGGATCCGCGCAGCTCAGCCGGGTCCGGCAGCGACACTTCGAACATACGAGCGATACTACGTGCAGGCACCGACAACACGATGTGAGCTGGTCAACCCTGCGCTGGTCTGTCACAACTCGGTGTCACAGCATGCGTACCGAAGCGATTCGGGTTGTCCGCGCTTTGCCGGTCGTGATCCACTTCCGCCGACTTCAGGTGCAGAAGTGGGGCCGCCGAAGGACCGGCTCGCGTACTGGGCTGCGGACTCCGCGGCTGCGGCATCGACATCGGCTGCCGCGCCGAAGGCTTATCGGGAGGAAGGGCGCGGCACCCCGTATCGACGACATTCACCGGGGCGGCCCTGGGATGCTGGAGCCGTGGGAGAGAGCGAGAACCCGACGGTTCGATGGCTGACCGTCAACGGGCGGCGATGTGAGGTCCGCGCCGAGAACGACACACCGCTGCTGTATGTGTTGCGCAACCACCTGGGATTGAAGGGCACCCGGTTCGGCTGTGGGCTAGGTCTGTGCGGAGCGTGTTTCGTGCTTGCCGACGGCCGCCCCGTCTACTCCTGTGAGGTTCCGTTGTGGTCGGTGGCCGACAAGTCGATTCGCACCGTGGAGGGCTTGAGCGCCGACGGAGAACCCCACCCCGTGGCCCGCGCGCTCATCGCCGGACAGGCGGCGCAATGCGGCTATTGCATGTCGGGCATCGTGGTGGCGGCTGCTGCGCTGTTGGCCGCCAACCCCGATCCGACGGAAGCCGAAGTCCGCACCGCCCTCGACCCCAACCTCTGTCGCTGCGGCTCGCATAATCGGGTGGTTGCCGCGGTGCGCAGCGCTGCGGCCGAGATGGCTGCCCAGATCGCGGAGTCCACCGATGGTCAGTCCTGACCTGCCGCCGTCGCTTGCCGCAAATCCCGTCCTGGGCAACTGGATTCGGATCAGATCGGACGGCGTCATGGAGGTGCGCTCCGGCAAGGTGGAGCTGGGCCAAGGCGTCCTGACAGCGCTGGCGCAGATCGCGGCGGACGAGCTCGACGTGGACGTGACACGCGTGCGGATGATAGCTGCGGCAACCGATCTCAGCCCAAACGAGGGCTTTACCGCCGGCAGCCTGTCGATCCAGCACTCGGGGGCGGCGCTACGGCAGGTGTGCGCCGAAGTACGGGCGCTCTATCTCGACGTCGCGGCGGCCAAACTCGCCGTGGGGTCCGACGAATTGGATGTTGTGGACGGTGAGATCAACGGTCCGGACAATTCGGCCACGAGCTATTGGGAACTCGCCGACGACGCGCTGCTGGATCGGCCGGCCACCGGCGACGCGGCACCCAAGGCAGAGTTGGACTACGAGATCGTCGGCACCAACGTGGCCCGACTGGATCTGCCCGACAAACTGACCGGGCGGCCACGCTACCTGCACGACCTGACCCTCGAAGGGCAGGTGTACGGAAGGATCGTTCGCCCGCCCTCGCGCGGCGCACGGCTGCGCGACGTCGATCCCGGCCCGGCCCAAGCACTGCCGGGTGTGATCACCGTCGTGCGCGACGGTGACTTCCTCGGGGTCGTGGCCGAACGCGAAGAGGTCGCGCTGCGGGCCGCCGAGCGGTTGCGCCACGACGCCAGCTGGGACGAGCGAGCGACCCTGCCGGACGAGAACGACCTCCCCGGATTTCTGTTGTCGGCCAAGGCCGAAACCTCGGTGCTCGCCGTCAAAGAAGCGGCGACCCGCACCCCGGCCGCGTGGTCCCATTCCGCCCGCTACCACCGGCCCTATCTGGCGCACGCGTCGATCGGTCCGTCGGCCGCGGCGGCGCTGGCGCAGTCCGACGGGCGCCTGGAGGTGTGGTCGCACAGCCAAGGGGTCCACGTGTTGCGGCGTGAACTGGCCGCGGCACTCGACCTGTCGCCCGATCAGGTGTTGGTGCGCCACGTCGAAGGAGCCGGATGCTACGGCCACAACGGCGCCGATGATGTCGCCATGGATGCCGCGCTGCTGGCGCGGGCGGTGCCGGGGCGGCCGGTACACGTGGTCTGGTCACGCCCAGACGAACTGGCGTGGGCGCCGTTCGGCCCCGCGGCGGTCGTCGAGATCGCCGCCGACTGCAGCGACGACGGCGGCGTGCTGTCCTGGCGGCACGAGATATGGAGCGGCAGCTACCTGGGCCGCCCGGGGACCACGCCGACGAATGCGTTGCTGGCGGCCAGCCACCGTGCCGGTGGCGAACCGATCCGTGCCGGTGGCGAGCCGCCGGTCGAGGTGGGGGGTGGTGCCGGGCGAAATGCCGTGCCGGGCTACGCGTTTCCGTCCTACCGGGTGATCAACCACCTGCTGACCGAGATGCCACTGCGCACCTCGGCGCTGCGTGCGCTGGGGGCCTTTCTCAACGTCTTCGCGGCGGAGTCGTTCCTGGACGAACTCGCCTCGGCTGTGGACCGCGATCCCCTCGAGTACCGGTTGGCGCACTTGTCGGACCCCCGTGGACGGGCGGTGCTGCACACCGCGGCATCGCGGGCCGGATGGGCGGAATGGCCGTCGCGGGAGGCGGTTGGGCACGGCATCGGGTATGCGCGATACAAGAATTCGTCTGCCTACTGCGCGGTGGTCGCCGAGGTCGAGGCGATCGACGAGGTCCGGGTGCGCCGGCTGACTATCGCGGTGGATGCGGGCCTGGTCATCAACCCCGACGGCGCGGCCAATCAGATCGAGGGCGGCGCAATCCAGGCCACCAGTTGGACGGTCAAGGAGCGGGTGCGCTTCGACCGGTTGAACGTCACCAGCGTCGACTGGGAGACCTACCCGATCCTGCGGTTCTCCGAGGTGCCCGCAATTGACGTCGAATTCGTTGCCGGGCAAGGAAATCCGCCACTGGGCGTGGGCGAATGCGCGCAGGGCCCGACGGCCGCCGCGATCGCCAACGCCGTCTACGACGCGCTCGGCATCCGGGTGCGCTCACTGCCGCTTACCGCCGAGGCGCTGATCGCCGCGATGCCCGACTAGCTGCGCCCGGCCAACGCCACGCGCAACTGCGTCACCCGCCACTCCCAAAACGTCTTGACGAGCTAGTGGAAGCGATTGGGCGAAGAACATGGCTCAAAGAGCGTCTCCCGGCGTCTGCTCTTTGTTCCTTCGCGCAAAAATCATGATGATCCATACCACAAAGGACGCGGCGAACACCCCATCGAATATTTCGCCGTTGAACGTCAGCGCCAGCAGGAAGACTGCAGCGGCGGCACCCCACCAGAAGAACTCACGCAGAAATCCGTCGACCCAATTTGGCTTTGCATCGGCGGGTGGCACGCGCGGCCGGAGTGACGGGATCAGGCGCGGCACCGCTGCGCAATAAGCGCGGTAATTTTCGCCTTGCGTCTCGCGCAGCCCCGCCTCCTCGCGCAGAATCAGCCGCATCACCCACGCGAACATTCCAAAAAACGCCACGAAAAATCCCGTTCGCGAAGCCGTCAATCCCAGTCCGAAAGCTATCAGTAGGTTGCCAAAATAGAGCGGATTACGCACATAGCGAAACGGTCCATCCGCTAGCAATTTGTCCGAATGAAGCCGCTGGGCGAATACGACCGCCGAAGTCAGATACGACGTTCCCCACGTTCGTATAGCCGCCCCGAGGAACGTAGCCGCCGCGGCCGCCAGAAAGACCGCTCGCACCCACATGTTCTCTGTGGCTCCGCCGATCCAACTGTGCAGCGAGCTTCCCAGCACCGTCCCCGCCGGAATCCTGTCGAACGAATAGCATGCGTACGCAGCCGCGTAAATCAGCCATCCCGAAAAAAATCGCAGTCTGAATTCCGTTTTCGTCGCCGCGTACCATGGCGCGTCCACCGTGCCTCCTACTGGCGGGAGAGTTGTAGGTGCTACGGCCAAATTAGTTGAGGATGCTAACAATCTCCACGATGCGACGAAGCCCGAAGACGAGTACGCGGTTTAGGTGTCACCAAACTTGCTGCGTGGTGTTGGCGAATCTGCTCAGCCCGATGGCCGGGTACGACCGGCCAGCGCCACGAAGAGCTGTTGCAGCCCGCTCAGCGAGTGCGCGGGCAGGAACAGATCGCAATAGGGCAAGGCCGCCGCCATCGAACCGGCCAGTGGCTGGAAGTCACTGTGGGCCGCGCGCGGGTTGAGCCACACCAGCATTTCGGCGCGGCGACGCAGCCGGGCCAGCGCGTGGTCGAGGACGTCGGGCGGGTCGCTGTCCCAGCCGTCGGAGGCGATGATCACCACCGCGCCGCGCAGCGCGTTGCCGTGCGGCGGTGCCAGCAGGGCGCCGATGCTGCGGCCGATGAACGTGCCGCCGTACCGATCGGTCACCTTCGCGTTGGCCCGTTCCAGCGCCACCTCGGCCGAGCGGTGGGACAGCACCGGGGTGAGCCGGGTCAGCGACGTCGAGAATGCGAAGACCTCGGGGCGCATCCCCGCCTGCCGCAGCACCGTCGCCCGCATCAGATGCAGATAGATCGCGGCGTAGGGCTGCATGGAGCGGCTCACGTCGCAAACCAGGACGACCCGGCGCGGCCGGCGGCGGGGCCGGGTTCGGGCCAGCATCACCTGTTCCCAGCCCGTCCGGCGCGACGCGTTCATGGTGGCGCGCAGGTCGATTCGCTTGCCGTGTGGGCTCGGCTCCAACCGCAGGCTGCGGCGCCGGGGCCAGCGCTGTACCGCCGTTTCCAGCCAGGAACCGAGCAGGCGGAGGTCTTCGGGGTCGAAGCGGTCGAAAGGTTCGTCGGCCAGCGCGGCGATCCGGCTGGGCAGGACGTCGGGCACGTCAACAGTCGGGACACTCCCGCTGGTGGCGTCGTCCTGGTCGGGCGCGGCCCGGGTCACCCAGGGCAGCTTTTGAGCGCCGCCATCCGATGAACCGCCCCCGCGGAGCACGGTGCCCGCGGCCGGTGTTTTGGGGCCCGGGATCGGCAGCGGCCAATCAGCCCCGTGGGTGCCGTCGGGTTCGATGCCGCCGAACACCGACTCAAACACCGCGTCGAAGGCGTTGAGATCCTCGAAGCGGTTTACCAGGGTCAGCCTGGCGGCCCAATACAGCGCCGACCGGGTGTGCGGCACCAGTTGCCGAAGTGCCTGCACGAAATTCGTTTGGCCGCTGGCGGATACCGATACTCCCGCGCCGCGCAGGCGCGCCACGAGCGCGGCCGCGAACGCCGCCAGATCGACGCCCCGCAGCAGCAAGGGGGTATTCATGCGGTGCTCAGCGCCTCCGGTGCAATAACCAGATCAGCACCAGTACGCCAATCGCCGCCAGCGCAACGGAGCCGTACTTCGTGAGCTGCCCTGCACCGGCGAGCTCCAGCAGATCGATGGGCTCGGGCTCGGCGGCGGCGGGCGCTTGGCGAGACCCCGTGACCTGACCGTTCGGTGAGCCCGGCGCCGCGGCGGTGGCCGGGGTCCCGGAGATTTCAGCGCTCTCGGCGCTCCCGGCGCTCCCGGCGCCCCCGGCGCCCTCGGCGCCCTCGGCGGTCAGTTTCGCTTCCAGCGACTCCACGAACTGACCCAGCAACTTCTCGGACACCTGCTGCAGCATGCCGCTGCCGAACTGAGCCAGCTTGCCGACGATCTTCAGATCGGTGTCGACCGTGACGCGAGTCTTCTCCCCGTCCTCGTGCAGCTGCGCGGTGACCGTGGCGGCCGCGTTGCCGGTGCCGCGCGCCTCCTTGCCCTTGCCGTCGATCACCGCGCGGTGCTGGTCGCGGTCCTGCTCGACGAAACGCACCTTGCCGCTGAATTCACTGGTGACCGGCCCGACCTTGACCTTGACCTTGCCGAGGTACTCGTCGCCCTCGTGGCCGATCAGCTGGGCGCCGGGCATCAGCGGGATCACCTGCTCCAGGTCGCACAGCACGTCCCAGGCCTGCTCGATCGGCGCGCTCACGGTGAACTGGTTGGCGATCTTCATCCTGCGGGTCCTCTCATGCGCGGCTGTATTCGATGAACGCGTCGCGAATCAGCGTACGGTCGTCGGGTGTCTTGGCCAGCGCCCCCAGGCTGACGACCCCCAACTCCAGGGCCTCGTCAACCAGATCCGCGACGCCCAGCGACACCAGGGCGGCGACCCAATCGATGGTCTCGGCTACTCCGGGTGGCTTGTCCAGATCGAGATCGCGTGTGCTGCCGACGAATTGGGTGGCGTGCTCAATCAACGGCGTGGTCGCCCCGGGCACCGTGCGGCGCACGATCGCGGCCGCCCGGGCCGGCTCGGGATAGTCGATCCAGTGATACAGGCAGCGCCGCCGCAGCGCGTCATGCAGGTCCCGGCTGCGGTTCGAGGTCAGCACCGCGATCGGCGGGCGCTCGGCGACGAAGGTGCCCAGCTCGGGCACCGTGACCGCGGACTCACCGAGGAACTCCAGCAGGAGCGCCTCGAATTCGTCGTCGGCCCGGTCGATTTCGTCGATCAGCAACACCGGAGGTGACGGACCGCGATGCCGCACGCAGCGCAGGATGGGCCGGTCCACCAGGTAGGTCTCGGTATATAGGTCGGCTTCCTCGATCGCGGCACCGCCCGCCTCGGCCAGCCGGATGGACAGCAGCTGGCGTTGGTAGTTCCAGTCGTAGAGCGCCTCGTTCGCGGTCAGGCCTTCGTAGCACTGCAACCGGATCAGTGTGGTGTTCAGCACCGCCGCGAGGGTTTTCGCCGCCGTCGTCTTGCCGACCCCGGGCTCTCCCTCCAGCAGCAGCGGCCTGCCGAGCGTGACGGCCAGATAGATCGCCGACGCGGTCCCGGTGTCCAGCAGGTAGTCCTGCGTGTCGAATTGACCGACCACATCGTCGGGATTTGCGAACATCACGGCACCGATTCCAGTAGGCGCCGGTAGTCGTCCCAGGTGTCGACGTCGAGCGGCGCCGGCCCGTCCACCGCGAGCTCGCGCACCGCGTGCCGGCCGGACTCGATGAGCTTCCACACCCCCTTGTCGCCGTGCAGCTGCGCAAGTTCGCTGAACACATTGCGGCCGAACCAGAACGGATGCCCGATGCCGTCGTCGTAACGGCAGACCATGACGTCACCCGCCGGGCCCTCGGTGATCATCCGGCGCAGGGTCGCGGGGTTCATCCGCGGCTGATCGCCCAGCAGCAGCACGACCCCGGTGGCTTGCGGGTCCACCCGTTCCAGTGCGACTCGCAGCGACGCCGAACATCCGGTGCCGAAGTCCTGGGCGGCCACCACATCGGCCCCGTCCAGCGGGACAGCATCGCGCACCGCTTCGGCCGCACCACCCAATGTGACGATCAGCTGATCGAATCCCGCACCACGAGCGACCTCGAGCGTCGCCCCCAGCACGGTGGTATCCCGGTATGGCAGCAGCTGTTTGGGCGTCCCCAGCCGCCGCGAGCCACCGGCCGCCAACACAATGCCCGTTATGCAGCCGGTGGCTCCTCGCACGGTCATACGCCGGCTTTCCCGGCCGCGAACGCCGTGCGGCATCCGGGGCAGCAGAACCAGTAGTCCTCGCCGGCCAATTGCAGATGTTCGGTGGCCGGTCCGATTGGCACCGTCATGCCGCATACGGGGTCGACGGCCTCGATCGGGCCGCCGTTGGCCTGCGCGGTGGGACGGGCCAGGCTGCCCAGACTGCCACTGCGCACGGCGGCGATGAGTTCGGCCGCGATCGCCACCGCGATCTCGGACGGGGTCTTGGCACCGATGCGCAATCCGACCGGAGTGTGGATGCGGGCCCGCTCGGTGTCGGAGAGCTCGAGTTCGTTGAGGATCGACGCGCCGCGCACCCTGCTGGCCACCAGACCGACATACCCGACGCCGTTGTCCAGTGCGGCGCGGATGATTTCGGCTTCCGGCCCGCCATGGCTGGCAATCACCACCGCATCGGTTTCGCTCAGATCGGTCTCACCCTCGGCATCTCGATGGGCGTCATAGCCGAGCACGCCGCACACTTCGATCAGCGCGTCGGCGATCGGCGTGGCCCCATAGATCCGGATCAGCGGCGCCGGCAACTGTGGCGTCAGAAAGATCTCCAGCGAGCCGCCGGACAGGCACGGGTTGACCACCACGCAGGCACCGGGGGCCTCCGGGAAATGCACGTCACCGTCGGGAAGCACGCGCAGCAACACACTTTCGCCGGCCTGCAGCACCCCCATGGCCGCCTTGCGAACCGAATTCTGCGCGCACTGGCCGCCGACGAAACCCTCGATCGTGCCGTCCGCCAACAGGATTGCTTCATCCCCCGGATACGCCGAGGTGGGCGGCGCGGCGCGCACCACGGTCGCGTGCACGAACGGTGTCCGTGCCGCCAACAGTTGCTGAGCTCGCTCGCTGATCGTCATGCGCAGCCCCTAGATTGGCGGTCTGGCGCGGCCCTGCATGGCCTCCCAGACCCGCGACGGTGTCAGCGGCATATCGGCGTGGCGAACCCCGAACGGCGCCAACGCATCCACCACCGCGTTCACCACAGCGGGCGGCGATCCGACGGTGGCCGACTCACCGATGCCCTTCGCGCCGATCGGGTGATGCGGCGACGGCGTCACGGTGTGCCCGGTCTCCAGATGCGGCACCTCGAGCGCCGTCGGGATCAGGTAGTCCATCAGCGAACCGCCCAGGCAGTTGCCTTCCTCGTCGAAGGCGATCATCTCCATCAACGCCATCCCGATCCCGTCGACGATGCCGCCGTGCACCTGGCCCTCGATGATCATCGGGTTGATGCGGGTGCCGCAGTCGTCGACGGCCAGGAAACGCCGCACCTTGACCACCGCGGTGCCCGGATCGACGTCCACCACACAGAAGTACGCGCCGTACGGGTAGGTCAGGTTCTCCGGGTTGTAGCAGACCTCGGCGTCCAGGCCACCCTCGATGCCCTGCGGCAAGTCGCCCGCGCCGTGTGCGCGCATGGCGATGTCCTGGATGGTCACCGACGCCGACGGGTCGCCCTTGACGTGGAAAGAGCCCTTCTCCCACTCCAAGTCGGCGACCGAGACCTCGAGCATGCCCGACGCGATGATCCTGGCCTTGTCGCGCACCTTGCGCGCAACCAGGGCCGCGGCCGCACCCGACACCGGTGTGGACCGGCTGCCGTAGGTGCCCAGCCCGAACGGGGTCTGGTCGGTGTCGCCGTGGACCACCTCGATGTCGTCGGGCGGGATGCCCAGCTCCTCGGCGACGATCTGGGCGAACGTCGTCTCGTGGCCCTGGCCCTGCGTCTGAACCGAAAGCCGCACAACGGCTTTGCCCGTCGGGTGCACCCGCAACTCGCAGCCGTCGGCCATGCCGAGGCCGAGGATGTCCATGTCCTTGCGCGGCCCGGCGCCGACGGCCTCGGTGAAGAAGGACATCCCGATGCCCATCAGCTCGCCGCGCGCCCGCCGCTCCTGTTGCTCGGCGCGCAGCGCGTCGTAGCCGATCATGTCCATGGCCTTGCGCATGGTGGCCTCGTAGTCACCCGAGTCATAGACCCAGCCGGTCTTGCTCTTGTACGGGAATTGCTCGGGCCGCAACAGGTTTTTCAGCCGCAGCTCGGCCGGGTCCATCTTCAGGTCGAAGGCCAGGCAGTCGACCAGCCGCTCCACCAAATACACGGCCTCGGTGATCCGGAACGAGCACGCGTAGGCCACTCCGCCCGGCGCCTTGTTCGTGTACACGGCGGTCATGTGGCAGTAGGCGGCCTCGAGGTCGTAGCTGCCGGTAAACACCCCGAAGAACCCGGCCGGGTATTTCACCGGTGCCGCCGTGCCGTTGAACGCGCCGTGGTCGGCCAGCACATTGGTCCGGATCGCCAGGATCTTGCCCTCTTTGGTGGCGGCGATCTCGCCGACCATGATGTAGTCGCGCGCGAAGCCCGTCGAGGTCAGGTTCTCGCTGCGGTCCTCCATCCATTTCACCGGCTTGCCCAGCACCAGCGAGGCGACGATCGCGCACACATAGCCGGGATAGATCGGCACCTTGTTGCCGAAGCCGCCGCCGATGTCGGGTGAGATCACCTGGATCTTGTGTTCCGGCAGGCCGGCCACCAACGCGTACAGCGTGCGGTGCGCGTGCGGCGCCTGGCTGGTGGTCCACAGCACCAGCTTCCCGGTGACCGGGTCCAAGTCGGCCACCGCGCCACAGGTTTCCATCGGAGCCGGGTGTACCCGGGGGTAGACGATCTCCTGCTTGACAATCACGTCGGCCTTGGCGAACACCGCTTCGGTGGCGGCCGCGTCACCGGTCTCCCAGTCGAAGCAGTGGTTATCGGTCTTGCCCTCGAGGTCGGAACGGATCACCGGTGTCGACGGATCGAGCGCCTTGCGAACGTCCACGACGGGATCCAGGGGGTCGTACTCGACGTCGATCAGCTCCAGCGCGTCGCGGGCCGAATACCGGTCCTCGGCAACGACGAACGCCACCTCTTGGCCCTGGAACCGCACCCTGTCGGTGGCCAGCACGGCCTGCACGTCGTTGGACAGCGTCGGCATCCATGCCAGGCCCTTCTCGGCCAGGTCGGCGCCGGTTACCACCGCCTTGACCTTCGGGTGTGCTTGTGCGGCAGTCACATCGACGCTGACGAGGCGGGCGTGCGCATACGGCGAGCGCAGGATCGCCAGGTGCAGCATGCCCGGCAGCACGATGTCGTCGACGTAGCGGCCGCGGCCCCGGATGAATCGGGGATCCTCCTTGCGCAGCATCCGGCCGTAGCCGCAGGGCTTCTGGTCGTTGTCCGCGGTGTCTTCCGGCGAGGGCGGACGGGATTCGATAGTGGTCATGCTCCGGCCTCCGCCTTTGTCGCCTCCGAAATTGTTGCGTTGTGCGCCGCCCACTGGATGGAGCGCACGATCGTGGTGTATCCGGTGCAGCGGCAGATCTGCCCGGAGATCGCCTCCCGGATGGTCTCCTCGTCGGGATCCGGGTTGCGGTCCAGCAGGGCGCGGGCGGTGATCATCATGCCCGGCGTGCAGAAGCCGCATTGCAGCCCGTGGCAGCGCATGAACCCTTCCTGCACCGGATCGAGGGAGCCGTCCGGGCCTGCCAGCCCTTCTACGGTGCGGACGCTGTGGCCCGATGCCATCACCGCCAGCATGGTGCAGGACTTCACCGGCACGCCGTCCACGTCGACGACGCATGTTCCGCAGTTGCTGGTGTCGCAGCCCCAGTGAGTCCCGGTGAGCCGCAGCTGATCACGCAGAAAGTGCACCAGCAGCATCCGGGGTTCGACGTCGGCGGTGACCTGCTCGCCGTTGACGGTCATATTGATCTGCATCGCTAGATCCCTTCGGCCTCGCGCACGCGCTGCGCGGCACTGCGCAGCGTGCGGATGGTCAGCTCGGCGGCCAGGTGCCGCTTGTACTCTGCGGTGCCGCGGATGTCGGCCACCGGGTCACAGGCCTCGGCGGCGCGCCGGCCGGCCTCGGCAAAGGATTCTTCGGTCGCCGGCCGACCGACCAGCGCCGCCGACAGCTCCGCCAGCGCGGCCCCATCGGGATTCACCGCGGTCAGACCCACGCGGGCGGCGGCTATCGAGTCACCGTCCAGAGTCAACGCCGCGCCGGCCGCCGTGACGGCCCAGTCACCTACCCGCCGTTCCACTTTCGCGTACGCACTGGACGTGTTGTGCCGCAACGGGATTCGGACCTCGATCAGAATCTCGTTGGGGGCGACCGCCGTCTCGTACGGGCCGATCATGAAGTCGTCGATCGCTATCTCGCGTTCGCCCGCCGGTCCGCGCACCAGGCACACCGCGTCCAGCACCTCGCACACCGTCGACAGGTCCTCGGCCGGATCAGCCTGGCACAGCGAACCGCCCAGGGTGCCACGATTGCGGACCACCGGGTCGGCGATCACCCGTTCGGCATCGCGGAAGATCGGGCACACGGCGGCCAGCGTGTCCGACTCCAGGATCTCGCGGTGCCGGGTCATGGCGCCGATGCGGACCAGGGTCGGATCGGTGATCACGTATCCCAGCTCGGGCACCAGGTCGTTGATGTCCACCAGGTACTCGGGGTTGGCGATGCGCAGCTTCATCATCGGCAGCAGGCTGTGCCCGCCTGCCACGACTCGCGCCGTCTCGCCCAACCGGTCGAGTAGTCCGATTGCGTGGTCGACGCTGGTCGCACGTTCGTACTCAAAGGGCCCAGGTACTTGCATTGGAGCAGTGTGGGCCGCGCCACAATGGGCGTCAATGTCGAGTTAAGTAATCCTTTAACTCGCCCTCTACCTGGGCATCATGGTGGATTCGCCCGGCGATTTCGGCTAGCCGGCGGCCCCCGCCGCCCCAGCGCCGGGCGATGATGTCGGCGCTGATCGAGACAGCCGTCTCCTCCGGGGTGCGGGCGCCGAGGTCCAGTCCGATCGGGCTGGACAATCGGCTCAGCTCCGCCTCGGTGAGCCCCGCCTCGCGCAGCCGGGCCATCCGGTCGTCGTGGGTGCGGCGCGATCCCATCGCCCCGACGTAGCCGACCTCGGGCAGGCGCAGCGCCACCTCGAGCACCGGGACGTCGAACTTCGGGTCGTGGGTGAGCACGCAGACCACCGTGTTCCGGTCGATGGCGCCCGCCTCCGCCTGGGCCGCCAGATACCGATGGGGCCACTGGACAACGACCTCGTCGGCCGTCGGGAAGCGCGCTCGCGTGGCGAACACCGGGCGGGCGTCGCAGACGGTGACCCGGTAGCCGAGGAACGATCCCTGCTGCGCCAAAGCCGCGGCGAAGTCGATCGCGCCGAACACCAGCATCCGGGGGCGCGGCGCGTAGCTGGAGACGAACACCTCCATGCCTTCGCCGCGCCGCTGCCCGTCGGGGCCGTATTCGAGGACTTCGCTGCGGCCCAGCGCGAGTAAGCCGCGCGCATCGTCGGTGACCGCGGTGTCGGCACGCGCGGAACCCAGTGATCCGGTCACGGTGCCATTAGGGTCGGGCCGGATGACGAGCCGGCGGCCGACCCACTGCGCATCCGGGTGGGCGATTACGGTCGCGACCGCGACCGCGCGGTGCCCGCCGATATCGTCGGCGACCGCGTCAAGTTCGGGGAACGACGCACGCGACACTGGCTCGACGAACACGTCGATGATGCCTCCGCAGGTCAGGCCGACCGCGAAGGCGTCGCCGTCGCTGACCCCGTAGCGCTGAAGCCGCGGTGTTCCGGCGTGCGCGACCTCGGTGGCGATTTCGTACACCGCGCCTTCCACGCAACCACCCGACACCGACCCGGTCACCGAGCCGTCCGGGGCAACCACCATCGAGGCCCCCGGTGGTCGCGGCGCCGAAGAGAAAGTTCGCACCACCGTCCCCAGCCCCGCGGTCTGACCGGAACGCCAGATCGGCATCAGATCGGCAAGCACGTCACGCACGCCTTCTAAATTAGGCCCAGAAGTAGGCTGGCCACATGACTCCGGCGCAACTTCGTGCCTATTCGGCGGTGGTGCGCCTGGGTTCGGTGCGAGCGGCCGCCGCGGAACTGGGCGTATCCGACGCCGGAGTCTCGATGCACGTGGCGGCGCTGCGCAAGGAACTCGACGACCCGCTGTTCACCCGGACCGGTTCCGGGCTGGCGTTCACGCCCGGCGGGCTACGGCTGGCCAGCCGGGCGGTCGAAATCCTGGGGCTGCAACAACAAACCGCCATCGAGGTCACCGAGGCCGCCCATGGGCGGCGGCTGCTGCGGATCGCGGCGTCCAGCACGTTCGCCGAACACGCTGCGCCGGGCCTGATCGAGCTTTTCTCGTCGCGGGCCGACGACCTGTCTGTCGAGCTGAGCGTCCATCCGACCAGCCAGTTCCGCGATCTGATCTGCTCGCGTGCCGTCGACATCGCGATCGGACCGGCCAGCGAGAGTTCCATCGCTTCCGACGGCTCGCTGTTTGTGCGGCCCTTCCTGAAGTATCAGATCATCACCGTCGTAGCGCCGAATAGCCCACTCGCCGTGGGTATTCCGGTGCCCGCACTGTTGCGCCAACAACAGTGGATGCTCGGCCCGTCGGCCGGCAGCGTGGGCGGCGAGATCGCAACGATGTTGCGCGGCTTGGCAATTCCGGAGTCGCACCAGCGAATCTTCCAAAGCGACGCCGCAGCGCTCGAGGAGGTGCAGCGGGTCGGCGGTGTCACGCTGACGATCGGTTTCGCGGTCGGCAAGGACCTTGCCGCGGGGCGGTTGGTGCACGTGACGGTCCCCGAGCTGGACAGATCGGGCGAGTGGTGCGCGGCGACGCTGCCGCCGGCGGCCCGCCAGCCGGCGGTGTCCGAGCTGGTCCGCTTCATCACCACGCCGAGGTGCATCCAGGCGATGATCCGGGGCACCGGAGTAGGGGTGACCAGGTTTCGCCCGAAGGTGCACGTCACACTCTGGAGCTAGGCAGAATTGCGACCATGACCGGCCCCGACGACACAGCCGCGGGCTGGCGGGAGGTCGCCGACCAGCTCACCCCCGAGCAGTCCGCGCAGTTTGAGCTCTTTGAGCGATCCGGCTTGAGCGGCAATGACCCAGCCACCCTGCTCGCGAGGGCCCGCGAGTTGGTGGCGGCCAACATGACCGGTGTCGCGGTGTTGTCGGGCAAGATCGCTGCCCCGGGCGATGCGGCGCGCTGCTACGGCTGGCAGACCTACGGCGGCCGCACCTGGCGCGAATTCGACGGCAGCACAAGACGTGTCGGGTCGGCCGTGATCCGCGTCGTCGGCCGCCAGTTCAGCGACGGCCGATGCGAGCGATGGATCAGCCTGTCGGCCACGCACGATGAAGAGTTTCAGGCGGCGCAGGCTCGCGAGCTTGCGGCCGCGCTGCAGGCCGTCGCCGACGAGACCGAGCGGTTGGCCTAATCGCCATCCCACCACCGCACGCGGGGCTATACGCTCGCAGTGGTTCGTTGAGCGAAGGAGACAGGCATGAGTGTGTACAAGGTGATCGACATCATCGGTACCAGCCCGGTGTCCTGGGAGCAGGCCGCGACGGAGGCGGTGACGCGGGCGCGGTCCAGCGTCGACGACATCCGCGTCGCTCGGGTCATCGAGCAGGACATGTCGGTGGACAGCGCCGGCGGGATCACCTTCCGCATCAAGCTGGAGGTCTCCTTCAAGATGAGGGCGGCGAAACCACCTGCATGACCCTGTCATGAGGGTCGGTGAAGATGCGCCCTACCAGGCGCGTGACAGGTCGCCGTGCTGGCGGATCCAGGCGTGCATCGCGATCCCGGCGGCCACCCCGGCGTTGATGCTGCGCGTGGATCCGAACTGGGCGATCGACACCGTGATCGCCGCGCCGGACCTGGTGTTGTCGGTGATGCCCGGGCCCTCCTGACCGAACACCAACAGGCACTGCCGCGGCAGCGCCGTCTGCTCCAGCCGCGCGGCGCCGGGGACGTTGTCCACCGCCACCACCGTCAAACCGGCGCCGGCAGCGAAGTCGATGAGCTCGGCGGTGCTGTCGTGGTGGCACAACCGCTGATAGCGGTCGGTCACCATGGCGCCACGGCGATTCCAGCGGCGGCGCCCGACGATGTGCACGGTATCGACGGCGAACGCGTTGGCCGTGCGCACCACCGAGCCGATGTTGGCGTCGTGACCGAAGTTCTCGATCGCCACATGCAGCGCGTGACGCCGGTTATCTATGTCGGCGATGATCGCCTCCCGCGTCCAGTACCGGTAGGCGTCGACGACATTGCGAGTATCCCCGTCGCGCAACAAGATTGGGTCGTACCGCGGGTCGTCGGGGAGATCTCCCGCCCAGGGCCCGACGCCGGTGGCGGGTGCTCCCCATTCGGTGGGCCCGGGATCGCTCACTTCGTGGTCCACACACCGGCGTGGGTGCCGGCGATCGCCACCGTCGCGTAGAGCAACGCCTCGTTGATTTCACCCTGCGTGCACAGCGACGCGCTGACGTGCACCGCGTCCAGCGACGCTTCGGGCAGGATCAGCACGGAAGCCCCGTACGCCGCACAAGCCGGGTTCAAGCCCTGGCCGGGCAGGGTCGGCGACGCGACCAGCATCATCGGGCCGCCCCGGGCGGCGGAGTCGTCGCGATACCGGGCCGCGATGGCGTCGGCCTGCAGCCCCAGCAGCATGTAGCCGTTGCCCGCGAACGCCGCCGGGTCACCCAGCTGTTGCTGGGTCACCGGAGCGCCGTCGGCGTGCCAGGCCGACAGGCTGGTGGTCTTGATCGACACGCCGGTGTCGTTGCCGTTGGTCGGCAGCACCCCGACCGGAAACGCCGCACCATAGGCGACCGTCGTTTTCGGCATCCGGTCTTTCGGCGAGTAGGCGTATGCCCCGCGTACCGCGCTGCGGTCCTTCAGTGGGCCCAGGCACACCGTGCCGGTGAGCCGGTCGGGCGGCGCGGAAAGCGGTGAGCTGATATCGCGCACCTTGGTCATCGCGTCGTCGCAACTGCCCAGACCGCCGGTCTCCATCGGGTGCGCCAGCGCGCCGTAAAGCCCGAAGCGAAACTCCTCGGCCTTGGCGTGCGGCGCCTTCGGATCAGTCGGTGACGCGTCGACGTCGATCAGCACGTAATCGTCATCCCAGCGCAGGTTCGACACCGACAGGTTCCAGCCCAGCAGCCCCAGTGATTCGCCGAGCCGCGCGCTGTGGGCACCGTAGTGGCCCGGCTGCTTCGAGCCCGAACAGGCCACCAGGCACGCCAGGCACGCCAGGCAAACCGCCACGGCAATGCAGGTGCGCATGGTGCGTTTCAGCGGCACGAAATCAACAGAGAACGCATCAGTCACATTCGGCACGCGGGCCTCTCGTGGGGCCGGTCACGCGGGCCGTTCCGCGTCCGGCTGCGGATTCCCATGTGTCACAACAGCTCCGGCATATACCGAGTTGCCCGCCTCCGAGCGACAGTGTGCGAGTCTCTCGCGACGGCACCCGAGGTTGTCGCTCAGAGGCGGGCACACCGACACCCGCCCCCGGGAGTGACGCCCCTAGGAGTGACCCAAGTGACGCATGTGACAGTTGCCGGCGCATCCG
The DNA here is from genome assembly GCA_963814505.1 of uncultured Actinomycetota bacterium. GTDB lineage: Bacteria > Actinomycetota > Actinomycetes > Mycobacteriales > Mycobacteriaceae > Mycobacterium. Next base: position 292,750 of record CAWFDM010000019.1, on the reverse strand, counting down.
ATGTATCCCGCGGGCGGCCTAGCCAAGCCCTAGATCGACCAAGCCCAGCAGGCTGCGGTATCGAAGTCCCTCGGCTTGGATGGCCTCGGCGGCGCCGGTGGAACGGTCCACCACGGTGGCCACCCCGATCACCTCGCCGCCCGCGTCTTGCACCGCACGCACCGCGGTCAGCGCCGAGTTGCCCGTAGTGCTGGTGTCCTCCACCACCAGCACCCGCTGACCCGAGACCTCGGATCCCTCGATAAGACGTTGCAGGCCATGGGTTTTCGCTGACTTCCGGACCACGAACGCGTCGATCGGACGCCCGGGCGCGTGCATGATGGCGGTCGCGACCGGATCGGCGCCCAGGGTCAGACCGCCGACCACCGCGTAATCCCAGTCGTTGGTGAGCTCGCGCATCAGCCGGCCGATCAGCGCGGAGGCCCGGTGGTGCAGGGTGGCGCGGCGCAGGTCGACGTAGTAGTCGGCCTCCTTGCCCGACGACAGCGTGACCCGGCCGTGCACCACCGACAGCTTGCTAACCAGCTCGGCCAGCTCGGCCAGCTCGGCCAGCTCTTCGCGGCTAGGTTCGGCCACGGCTGCCGCCGGCTCGTTGGGTTACCGACCGCAGCAGACTCCGCGGAATCAACCGCCCCGCGCCGACCAGGGCCTTGTACTGCAGGCCCGGAACGCTGATCACCTTGCCGGCGGCGATATCGGCCAGGCTCGCGCTGACCACGTCGTCGACCTCGAGCCACATGAACGACGGCAGCTTGGCCTGGTCGATCCCGGCCCGGGCGTGGAACTCGGTGTGCACGAACCCCGGACAAACCGCGTGCACACCGACGCCGGTGCCCTTCAACCCGCCGGCCAGGCCTTCGGTGAACGAGATCACCCAGGCCTTGGACGCCGAGTAGGTCGACCCGCGCCCCGGCACCAGCCCGGCGACACTGGCGACGTTGATCACGATGCCGCCGCCGGCGTCGAGCATGGGCGGCAGGGCGGACCGGGTGAGGTGCATGACCGCGGTCACGTTGACGTCGAGCTGCGCCTGCAGCAGTGCCGGATCCGCCGTCCAGAATTCGCCGGACGTGCCGAAACCGGCATTGTTGACCAAGACCCGCACACCCGTGGCGAGCCGGTCGGCGACTTTGGCGCGGTCGGCGGGATCGGACAGGTCCGCGGGCAGAATCTCGATTTGCCCGGCGTCGTTGCGCAGCTCGTCCGCCATTTGCGTCAGCCGGTCAACGTCTCGAGCGACCAGAACCAGGTCGTAGCCGTCGCGCGCGTAGCGTCCCGCGTAGCCGGCGCCGATCCCGGACGTGGGCCCGGTGATCAGGGCGACGGGGCGAGGCATGAGCGACAGTGTACTGACCGGGAACTCGTGCGCCCGGCGCGCTATCAGCGCTGGTAGTGAGTGGCCTGACTGCCGTTGCGTCCCGACGGCGGGCGCCCACCGGGCTCCGAGCGACCCTCATCCCGGCGGACCGGCTCCGGAGCACGGCGACTGGCCCGAGCATCCGAGCCCAGCAGCCCGGCCACATCGTGGTCGGGGCGCCGCTGCGGCAGCTCCGCCCGGCCGGCCGGGGCCAGGGGGCGGCTCGGTGCGGCATTGCGCAGCCCGACCGGCTCCTCACTCTCCTGTGCCGCCGGCGGCAACACCCGCAGCAGATCGTTGAATTGGCGCACGGTACGCAGGCCCTCGTCCCATTGGGTGCGCGTGCTGCCGATCGGCATGCTGACCAAGGTCCAGTTCTGCTCGTTCCACATGATCTCCGCACAGTCGGGTGCGGTGTGCGCGAAGGTGACCATGCGCCGGTCGCAGGCCCGCCGGGCGGCATCCAGATTGGTGGAGTACACCATCCGCGGCCCGATCGCGCCGAGCAGCCAAATGTCGCTCTCGCGCGGCTCTTTGAGCCCCTTGAGGCGCAGGTCAACCACGACGTTGGTGCCGACCTTGCGGTGCAGCGCGATCACCGTGGCAACTTCCTCGAGGTCGAAGATGTACACCGCCTCGCCACGGATCTGACCCAACACGACGTTGTGGGCGGGGACATCGCCCACCGTCGACATCACCCCGCGCTTCCAGCGCTTCAGGATGTCGGTGGATTCGCGTTCGTAGTCGAATCCATGCGACCGCGCCCACGACTTACGGCGCCTGCTGCGCCCCCGGCGCCGATCGATGTCGATATACGCCAACACCGCCGCACCGACGAAGCAGAGTGCGGACAGCGTGAACCAAAGCGGGACCATTGCGAACAGCGTATCTGCTCTCTGGCCGGAATAGAGAATCCGACCAGGTCACAACCCAGTTACGGCCCCGGATAATCTGCGGTCATGGTCTACCAGGAATACCAGCTCATTCGCATTGCGGTGGCGGAAGGCGTCTGCCGGGCGACGATCGACCATCCGCCCATCAACCTGCTGGATATTCCGTTGCTGACCCAGGGTCGTAGCGCGCAAGCCGCGCTTCTTTAGAGCGCGGTTAGCGCATCAAGTTCGTGTTTGAAGCGACCGCTGCCACGTGGGATCGCGGCGTAGCCGTGCCATGGGACGGGGGGGCGTAGCCCGAGGTTAGAGGGGCCGGTGTTGGTTTTCGATGTAGCGCTTGATCACCGACAACGGCGCTCCTCCAGCGGACGCGGCGAAATACGACGGCGAGCACAGGTGGCTGCGCATCCGTGCCCGCACACACGTTCCGGTGTATTCGCGCCGCACCGCATAGCTGGAGCGGCCTTTAGGCGGCGCACCAGCGTGGAGACCGCCAGGGTAGGAGGATAGGCGACCAGCAAATGTATGTGGTCGGGCTCGCCGTTGAACTCGGCCAGCTCGGCACCCAGTTCCGAACACACTGCGCGCATGGTGTTCTCGCAGAAGTCCAGCATGTCTGCATTCAGGACACGGCGGCGATATTTGGTCACAAACACCAGGTGCGCCCACAGTGCTGTCACGCTGTGTCCGCCGCGCCGGTAGCTGCTCCAATCTGCGGAAACGGTGCTGTCAGTGGTCGCTCCTAGAATCTCAGCATGCACACGACCGGTGTCTACCCGCTGGCGCCGACAACTGCCGGCGAGCGAGCGGTGGCGGCACCTGGGCAGCCCAAGCCGCGTGCCCGTAAGCGGCCTAAAGACGCGGCTGCGCATGTTCGGTCGTGGCCGCTGCGTCCCACACCGGCCCAACAACACACCATTGAGGTCCGTTTCGCCACTGGGCGGCGGGTGTACAACGCGGTGCTGGCCGAGATGGCCAAACGCGGCCGCGCGACCAAAGCCGACCCGGCCTGGGCCGCTGTTGCCGAGATGGCGACAACAACCAAACAGCAACGAGTGCAACGCAATAATGCGTTTAACGCAGTGTGCGCCGGGCACGGTTTCACGGTTGATGCGGCGCAGTCGTTTGCGTCGTCGCTGCGCCAGGCTTGGGTAGGTGAACATTTGCCTGCCCAGGAAACTCAGAACATGGGTAAACAGGCTTTTGGTGCGGTAGCGGATTGGCATTGGGGGCGCAAAGGCCGTCCCCGGTTCAAGCCAGCCCGCCGCGGCCTGCATTCGCTGTCGGCGAAAGACGGCAATGGTGCGCTGCGACCTAAAACCGATGCCGCGGGTCGACTGCTGGGGTTGCAGTGGGGCAATGGTTTGGTCATCGGTATCGCGCCGCCGGCAACTGGTGGTCGGCGCGGCAAAGAGCAGCACGCTGAGCTGGCTGAGATCGAAGCGCTCACCGCGGCAGGCACGGTTTTGTATACGCGGATTGTGCGCACCATCATCGCTGGACAGCCCACCTACCGTAGGCAACTGGTCGTGGACGGCACACCACCGGCGCGGCACCCGCTCGGTGATGGTCGTGTCTCGTTCGATCTGGGTCCTAGCCAGATCGCCGTAGCAGTTCAGCGAAACGACGGCACATGGGCAGGGTGGGTGTGGCCGCTGGCCGAGCAGATTCGACTCAACACCACAAGGCTGCGCCGCGTGCAGCGACGTCTGGATCGCCAACACCGTTGCGGGTCGCCGCAGTGTTTCAACCCCGACGGTACCCACAAGAAGCGGCGCTGCCAGTGGCTACGCTCGGACACCGCGGCGCGGACGGCCGCAGCAGTGGGCGAGCAGCATCGGCGTCTGGCTGAACACCGCAAAACGCTGCACGGGCAGTTAGCGAACCAGCTTTTCGCGCACGGCACCCAGGTTGCCTGCGAGAAGTTGAATTATGTGGGGTGGCAGAAGAACTTTCCGCGCAGTGTGCGCGACAGGGCACCAGGGCTACTGGTAGAGGTGGTGCGGCGCAAGGCTGAAAGTGCCGGCGGCGCAAAACTCGACGAGTACAGCCCCTACACGACTGCTCTGTCGCAAACGTGTCTGTGCGGCAAGAAAGAAAAGAAACCGCTTTCTCAACGTGTGCATCGTTGCGAGTGCGGCATCACAGAGGACCGCGACCTGTTTTCGGCCTACCTGGGCCTTCATGTCCAGGTAGGCCAGGACGGTTCGGATCGGCTGGGTTTGCAGGCAGCCAATCATGGCTGGCTGCATCGCCAGGATGTCGGCGTGCGCCGAAATCCAGCCGCACAAAAATCTAAGCGGCGAGGCCGCAGGCATCCGCCTTCGCGGAGGTCAGTGGCGCGTATCAAAGCCCGTAGGGCTTTGAAGCGACAGAGCCGCTCGGCGCGAACCTTCCCTGCTGGTGAGCCCACGGCGCTACCCGCCCAACAGGCGGCATAGCGAGACAGCCCACCACCACAAGGAATCCGCGCATTTTCAATGCGCGGAGGACGTCAACGAAATCGACCGCCTGCTGCGAATTAGGGCGTCTGCCGCGGCGGTGGCTGCGAAATGGCGATGGCGTTCGACATGCGCTATGCCGCGCTCGGCACAACGGTGCTGGGCCATCCCGAGCTGTCAGTAGGGATCATTCCCGGAGGCGGTGGCACGCAGCGACTCCCACGGCTGGTCGGTCGTGGGCGGGCGCTCGAAGTGATCCTCGGCTGCCAGGACATCGACGCCGCGACGGCCGAGAGCTGGGGATACGTCAACAGGGCGTTGCCGGCCGAGGAGCTGCGGCGGTTCGTCGACAAGTTGGCCGCCCGCATCGCGTCGGGCCCGCGCGAGGCGATCGCCGCGGCCAAACGCGCGGTGGACGCCGCGCTGGATGGGCGGATAGACGTGACGACCGGGCTGCGCATCGAGGATCAGCTGCTTCGCGAGACCCTTGCCCGGCCAGCCGCCCGCCAGCTTCTCAAAGCGATCGTCGACGCCGGCGCCCAGACTCGTGACTTCGAGCTGGGCGGCCGGCGCGACTCGAATTAACCCAAGACCAGCGAGTCGCCGTCCGCACTGACGTTGACGGGCACCACGTCCCCGTCGTGCACGTCGCCGGACAGCAGCATCTTGGCCAACTGGTCGCCGATCGCCTGCTGCACCAACCGCCGCAACGGCCGGGCGCCGTACACGGGGTCGAACCCGCGTTGCGCCAGCCACTCCTTGGCCTGCAGCGACACCTCCAGCTGCAGCCGCCGTTGCGCGAGCCGCTTGCCCAGCTGCGCCAGCTGGATGTCGACGATCTCCACCAACTCTTCGGGGTTGAGGCGAGCGAAGATCAGCACATCGTCGAGCCGGTTGATGAACTCGGGTTTGAACGCCGCGCGCACCGCGGCCATCACCTGTTCCTCCGTTCCGCCCGACCCCAGGTTGGAGGTCAGGATGAGGATGGTGTTGCGGAAGTCGACGGTGCGGCCCTGGCCGTCGGTCAGCCGGCCTTCGTCGAGCACCTGCAGCAGCACGTCGAACACGTCCGGGTGTGCCTTTTCCACCTCGTCGAACAGCACCACCGTGTAGGGGCGGCGGCGCACCGCCTCGGTCAGCTGACCACCCTGGTCGTAGCCGATATAGCCGGGAGGAGCACCGACCAGTCGCGCCACTGAATGCTTCTCGCCGTATTCGCTCATGTCGATGCGGACCATGGCCCGCTCGTCGTCGAACAGGAAGTCGGCCAGCGCTTTGGCCAGCTCGGTCTTGCCGACGCCGGTGGGGCCGAGGAACAGGAACGAGCCCGTCGGCCGGTTGGGGTCGGCGACCCCGGCCCGGCTGCGTCGCACCGCATCGGAGACGGCTTGCACGGCCTTTTTCTGTCCGACCACGCGGCGGCCCAGCTCGTCTTCCATCCGCAGTAGCTTGGCCGTCTCGCCCTCCAGCAGCCGGCCGGCCGGGATGCCGGTCCATGCCGACACCACGTCGGCGATGTCGTCGGGTCCGACCTCTTCCTTGAGCATCACGTTCTCGTGGGCCTCGGCCGTCGGCAGCGCGGCGTCCAGTTTCTTTTCCACCTCGGGGATGCGCCCGTACCGCAGCTCGGCGGCCTTGGCCAGGTCGCCGTCGCGCTCGGCGCGCTCGGACTCCCCGCGCAAGGCCTCCAGCTGCTCCTTGAGTTCGCGGACGACGTCGATCGCGTTCTTTTCGTTCTGCCACTTTGAGGTAAGACTGGCCAGCTTTTCCTTCTGGTCGGCCAATTCGGCACGCAGTTTCTCCAACCGCTCCTTGGACGCGGCGTCCTCTTCCTTGGCCAGCGCCATCTCTTCGATCTCGAGCCGGCGCACCAGCCGCTCGACCTCGTCGATCTCGACAGGCCGCGAGTCGATCTCCATCTTCAGCCGGCTCGCCGCCTCGTCGACCAGGTCGATGGCCTTGTCCGGCAGGAATCGGGCGGTGATGTAGCGGTCCGAGAGCGTGGCCGCGGCAACCAGCGCGGAGTCGGTGATCCGCACACCGTGGTGCACCTCGTAGCGATCCTTGAGCCCGCGCAGGATGCCGACGGTGTCTTCGACCGACGGCTCGCCGACGAACACCTGCTGGAAGCGCCGCTCCAGCGCGGCGTCCTTTTCGATGTATTTGCGGTACTCGTCGAGGGTGGTGGCGCCGACCAGGCGCAGTTCGCCGCGGGCCAGCATCGGCTTGATCATGTTGCCGGCATCCATGGCGCCCTCGCCGGTCGCTCCCGCGCCGACGATGGTGTGCAGCTCGTCGATAAACGTGATGATCTGGCCGGCCGAGTTCTTGATGTCGTCGAGCACGGCCTTGAGCCGTTCCTCGAACTCGCCGCGGTACTTGGCGCCGGCCACCATCGACCCGAGGTCGAGGGCGATCACGATCTTGTCGCGCAGGCTATCGGGCACATCACCGGCGACGATGCGCTGCGCCAGGCCCTCCACGATCGCGGTCTTGCCGACACCGGGCTCGCCGATGAGCACCGGATTGTTCTTGGTGCGACGGGAGAGCACCTGCACTACGCGGCGAATCTCGTTGTCGCGCCCGATAACCGGGTCGAGCTTGCCCTCGCGGGCCAGCGCGGTCAGGTCGGTGGAGTACTTCTCCAACGCCTGGTAGGTCGACTCGGGATCGGCGCTGGTGACCCGGGCGCTGCCGCGCACCTTGACGAACGCCTCCCGCAGGGCCTGCGGCGAGGCGCCGTGTCCGGTCAGCAGCTTGGCGACGTCCGAGTCGCCGGTGGCCAACCCCACCATCAGGTGCTCGGTGGAGACGAATTCGTCGTCCATCTCGGTGGCCAGGTGCTGCGCGGTGGTGATGGCGGAGACCGCGTCACGGGACAGCTGCGGCTGCGAGCTGGCAGCCGCTCGCCTGCGGCAGCCGGTCCAGCAGTCGCTGGGTCTCGGCGCGGATGGTTGCGGGCTCGACACCGACAGCCTCCAGCAGCGGTGCGGCGATCCCGTCGTTCTGCGTCAGCAGCGCCAACAGCAGATGAGCGGGCCTGATCTCGGGGTTGCCGGCGGCTGTCGCCGCCTGCAGGGCCGACGTCAGGGCGGCCTGCGTCTTGGTTGTCGGGTTGAAAGAGTCCACGACACCTCCGTTCGGGTATGTCGAAAATGCTTGTCGCGTTCTTCAACGCCGTCAAGGTTGAGTCTGTTCCGCTCAACTCTAGCAAGTTTTACGCACCGTGGCGGAGGCTAGAACGCCGCCCCGTTCGCCCCGTTGGTGCCGAACAACACCCCGCCGGTACCGCCGGTGCCCGGGACCCCGTTGTTCTGCGAGTCCCCGCCGTCGCCGCCGTTGCCGATCAGCCCGGCGTTGCCGCCGTTGCCGCCGTTGGCGGGCAGCGGACCCGTAACGATCGCGTCGCCGCCGTTACCGCCGTTGCCGAACAAGAATCCACCGTTGGCTCCGGCCTGGCCCGCTCCGCCGTTGCCGCCGTTCCCGATCAGCGTCCCGGCCTTGCCGGCGACACCGCCCGTCAGGCCGTCCAGGCCGCCGTTGCCGCCGTTGCCGGCGAACTGAGCGTTGCCGCCGTTGCCGGCGACACCGTTCTGGTCGCCCCCGACGCCGAACTGAGCGTTGCCGCCGTGCCGCCGCTGCCGATCAGCCCACCTTTCCCGCCGTTACCACCGCTACCGCCAACGCCGGTTCCTCCCGGGATCCCGCCCAGCGCGCCGTTACCACCGTTGCCGATCAGCGTCCCGCCGTCGCCGCCGGCGCCGCCGTTGCCGCCGGAACCGGCGAGCGATTGGCCGCCGGCGCCACCATTGCCGCCGGCGCCGAACAGCCCGGCGACACCGCCGTCACCACCGTTAGCGCCGGTGCCGGAAGGAGTGCCGCCGCCGATCCCGCCATTGCCGCCTTGGCCATGCAGCAGCCCGCCGGACCCGCCGTTACCACCCGCCGTAGGGCCAGTGCCGGAGAAACCGTGCCCGCCGTTACCACCATTGCCCCACAGCGAGGCATCGCCGCCATTGCCGCCGGCTGCTCCGGTGATGGCGGGCCGACCGCCATCACCGCCGTCGCCGAAGAAGATCCCGGCGTTCGCGCCGGCCTGCCCCGATCCGCCGTCGCCGCCGTTGCCGATCAGGAAGCCGGCCTTGCCGGCGACGCCGCCGGTCAGGCCTTCCGTGCCGCCGTCGCCGCCGTTGCCGACGAACTGGGCGTTGCCGCCGTTGCCGGCCACGCCGTTCTGGCCGGTCCCGGAGCCGAGGGTGGCGTTACCGCCGTTACCGCCGCTGCCCGCAAAAAAGCCCGCCGCTGCCGCCGTTGCCGCCGCTACCGCCGGTGCTGTCGGCCCCTCCGGGGTTCCCGCCGCGCCCGCCGTCCCCACCATTGCCGATCAGGGTCCCGCCGGCGGCGCCGTCCCCGCCGGTTCCGCCGGCGCCGCCGACCGCGCTGCCGCCGGCGCCGCCGGCTGCCCCCGGCCCCGAACAGTCCGGCGACGCCGCCATTGCCGCCGTTCGCGCCGTTGGCCGTGCCGACCCGTAGCGTTACCGGCGGTCCCGCCGTTACCGCCCTGGCCATGCAGCAGCCCGGCGGATCCGCCGTTGCCGCCGCCCGTGGGCGCCGCACCGCTGAAACCGGCCCCGCCGTTGCCGCCGTTGCCCCACAGCCCGGCATCGCCACCATTGCCGCCGGCCACCCCAACGGTCGTGCTCGCACCGCCGTTACCACCGTTGCCGAAGAGCAGCCCGCCGTCCCCGCCCGGCTGTCCCGGCCCCCCATTCCCACCGTTGCCGATCAGCGGACGGCCAAACAGCGACTGGGCGGGCGCATTCACCGCGTTCAGCATGGTCTGCTCGGCGTTGGCGGCCTCGGCGCTGGCATACGAGGCCGCACCCCCATTCATCAGCTGGACGAACTGGGTGTGAAACGCCGCAGCCTGAGCACTGAGCGCCTGATATGCCTGACCGTGCTGACCGAACAACGCCGCGATGATCGCCGACACCTCATCGGCACCCGCCGGCAGCACCGCCGTCGTGGGCAAAGCCACCGCCGCGTTGGCCGCGCCGATGGTCGACCCAATTTTCGACAAATCCGAAGCCGCCGCCGCAACAAATTCCGGCGCCGCAATCACAAACGACATCCCGACCTCCCCGAGGTGGCACAGACACGGCAACCGGGGCATCGCTCAGTCACCAGTGACAGTAGCTAGCGGAATCATGTGAAGTCGCTAGGGGAATCTTATGCCCACCGACGGCCAGCATCGCCCCCTAATTTGCGCTGATCCGCGGATACAGACGCCAGTCAAACTCAACGCCGCGCATCTCAGCCACGGTTCACCATGGGCTACCGTTCTCGCGTGAGGGTCGGACGGGGCTCCTAGATGGTGGAACTGCTGCCCCTCGCGCTGGTCATCACGGTTTCGCCCCTGTCGATCATCCCGGGCGTGCTCGTCTTGCACGCGACGCATCCGCGCGAGAGCGGGCTGGCGTACCTGGCCGGTTGGCTGTTGGGGCTGGCCGGACTGACGGCGCTGTTCATCGGCATCTCCGATATGCTCGGCGGCCTGAAAAACTCCCCGCCAGCGTGGGCGTCCTGGCTGCGGATCATCGTCGGCGCCACACTCATTGTGTTCGGGGTCATCCGATGGCTGACTCGACGCGGGCACGACCACGCGCCGGCCTGGATGCGATCGTTGAGGTCCGTCACCCCCGCCCGAGCGGCGATGACCGGCGCGACGCTTACCGTGGTGAATCCCAAGGTGCTGTTTGTTTGCGCGGCAGCGGGATTGGCGATCGGGACCGACGCGCTGGGCGTCGCGGGAACCGTGCTATCCGCCGCTTTGTTCGTCGCCGTCGCCGGGTCGTCGGTGGCGATTCCGGTGCTGGCCTACGTGGTCGTCGGCGACCGCCTCGACGGTCCGCTGGAGCAACTCAAGAACTGGATGGAACGGCATAACGCGGGCTTAGTCGCGGCGATCCTCGTGGTGATCGGATTGTGGGTGCTGTACAAGGGCATTCACGGCACGTAGCCGGTACGAGGCCGGTGGGAGAGCCTAGAATCGGCGTCCGTGGGCTTAGAGGACCAGGACGCGTTGCGGATCTTGCGCGACGCCTTCAAGCTGGAGGACACGGGCCCCGGCAACGAATTGGTCCGCCGGTTCTACACCCACTGGTTTTCCCTCGACGTCTCGGTGCGCGACCTGTTCCCGCCCGAAATGGACGGTCAGCGAGCCGCTTTCGCGCACGCCTTGCACTGGGTGTACGACGAATTGGTCGCGCAGCGCGCCGAGGAGCCGGTGGCCTTTCTTGCCCAGCTCGGCCGGGACCATCGCAAATACGGTGTGCTGCCAAGCCATTACGACACGTTGCGCGGCGCGTTGTACGCGGCGCTGCGCACTCACCTGGGCCATCCAAGCCGCGATGCCTGGACAGATGCCGTCGACGACGCGGCCAGTCAGTCGCTCAACCTGATCACCGGGGTGATGAGCGGCGCCGCCGACGCCGACGAGGGACCCGCCTGGTGGGACGGCACCGTCATCGAGCACACGCGAGTGTCGCGCGATCTCGCCGTCGTCCGGCTGCGCCTGGACCGCCCGATGCACTATCACGCGGGCCAGTACGTCAACGTCCACGTTCCGCAATGCCCACGCCGCTGGCGGTATCTGAGCCCGGCCATTCCGGCCGACCCGGACGGCGGCATCGAGTTTCACGTCCGCCTGGTTCCCGGCGGCTTGGTCAGCACCGCCATCGTCGACGAATCCCGGCCCGGCGATCGGTGGCGGTTATCCGGTCCGCATGGCTCGATGCGGGTCGACCGCGACGCCGGAGACGTGCTGATGGTGGCCGGTAGCACCGGCCTGGCACCCCTGCGGGCACTGATCATGGACCTCAGCCGCTTCGCGGTGAATCCCCGGGTGCACCTCTTCTTCGGCGCCCGCTACGGCTGCGAGCTCTACGACCTCCGCACGCTGTGGGAGGTGTCGGCGCACAATCCGTGGCTGGCCGTGTCGCCGGTTTCGGAATACAACAGCGATCCGTCGTGGGCCGCCGACTATCCCGACGTGTCGCCGCCACGCGGCCTGCACGTACGCCAAACCGGCCGCCTGCCGGAGGTGGTCACCAAATACGGCGGCTGGGGCGACCGGCAGATCCTGATCTGCGGCGGACCGGCCATGGTCCGCGCGACCAAGGCCGCCCTGATCGCCAAAGGCGCTCCACCAGAACGCATTCAACACGATCCCCTATCGAGGTGAGCAATGCATATCGTCACCCTGCGCGACCCGTCGTCCTCTGTGGCAGCGCAATTCGTGCCCGAAGCCGGCATGATCGGCACCTCACTGACCGACTCGGCCGTGGAACTACTCGGCCAACGGCGCGGCCTGGACGCCTACCGCACGGCCGGCAAGACGATGGGGATCCCGATCCTGTACCCCTGGGCAAATCGGTTGGGCAACAACACCTATACCGCCGAGAACAGCACCGTGACGCTGACCCCTGGCGAAAACGGTGTTCGCGCCGACCCCAACGGGCTACCCATCCACGGTGTGCTGGCCGCCTATCCGGACTGGCGGGTGACGGCCGAGTCGGGCAACGAGCTGACCGCCCACGTGGACTTCGGCGCCGACCCGCGGTTGCTGGCCAGCTTCCCGTACCCGCATCTGCTCGCGGTGACGGTGCGGCTGGCCGAGCGGACGCTGACGCTGCGCACCACGGTCACGGCGACGGGCGACGCGTCGGTCCCGCTGTGCTTCGGCTTCCATCCGTATCTGCAGCTGCCCGACGTGGCCGCGCGGCGACTGGATCATCGAGACTCCCCCGCTTCGGCACTTGCCCCTTGACGAGCGCGGACTGCCCACCGGCGAAGCGACGCCGCAGCCTGCGACGGCGGAATCTTTGGACGACAAGGCCTTTGACGACGCCTACGACCAGGTCGCCGACGGCGCGGTGTTCGCGGTGTCCGGTGCCGGCCGGCGTATCGAAGTGCGCTTCGAGCAGGGGTATCCGGCAGCGCAGATCTTCGCGCCGCCCGCCGAGGCCCTGGTGTGCTTCGAGCCGATGACCGCGCCGACCGACGCGTTGCGCCGCGGCGGCTACGGTTGTGCGCGCCCAGGTGAAGCGGCGGTCGCGGTGTTCTCGATCCGGGTTTGGTAAGCCAGCGGATCAGCCGAAGGAACCGTTGCTACCGTCCGCGCCGAGAAGCTTCCCGCCGGTACCGCCGCTACCGGGTGGCCCGAGTCCTGCCAGAGTCGGGGCCCCGCCGCCGTTGCCGCCGTTGCCGCCGTTGCCGATCAGTACCGCATCGCCGCCGTTGCCGCCGAAACCGCCGGCGGCGGGGCCCGAACCGCCGTTGCCGCCGGCGCCGCCGTCGCCGTAGAGCTGCCCGCCCGTACCACCGTTGCCGCCGAAGGCGCCGCTGCCACCCAGGACGGCGTTGCCTTCGCCGCCGTTACCGCCGGCACCGCCGTCGCCGACCTGCCCGGCATCACCGCCGTTACCGCCGAAACCGCCGCCGGTGCCGCCATCACCGCCGCGGCCGCCGTAACCGGAGAACATCCCGCCCTTGCCGCCGTTGCCGCCCGCGCCGCCGGAGCTGAGACTGACGGCCGAGGCGGCGCCGCCGGTGCCACCGGCACCGCCCCCGCCGAACAGCCCGGCGGCACCGCCGTGCCCGCCGACACCGCCGTCAACGAGTGCGACGGCCCCGCCCGTACCGCCGGTGCCGCCGGTGCCACCGGTGCCGTAGATTAACCCGCCGTTGCCGCCGTCGCCGCCGTTGCCGCCGTTGCCCGCGCCGGTGTTGCCGGCGCCGCCGGCCCCGCCGCTCCCGAACAACCCCGCGTTCCCGCCGTTCCCGCCGCTCCCGCCGGTGCCGGCGGCGGAGGAGCCGCCGATACCGCCGGTGCCGCCCTGGCCGTACAGGATCCCGCCGGTGCCGCCGGTGCCGCCGGCGGCGCCGATGGCCCCACCGCCGCCGGTGCCCCCGGTTCCGAACAGCCCGGCACTGCCGCCATTGCCGCCCTGACCACCGCCGCCGCCGAGCAGGTTGACTCCGCCGGCACCGCCGTTGCCGCCGTTGCCGAACAGCAGCCCGCCCGCACCTCCGGCACCGCCGACCGCGCCGGTCCCGGTTACCGGGCCCCCGGACCCACCGTTTCCGCCGTTGCCGCCATTGCCGATCAGCCCGGCGGCCCCGCCGTTGCCACCGGCCTGTCCGGGCAACCCGACCGCGCCGTTGCCGCCGTTGCCCCACAGGATTCCGCCATCTTGGCCACTGCCACCCGGCGATGTCGCGTTGGCGCCGTTGCCGATCAGCGGGCGGTCAAGCAACGCCTCGGTGGGCGAATTGATCACGCCCAATACCTCTTGCTTCAACATCTGCAGGGGCGACGCATTGGCGGCCTCAGCGGCGGCATACGAGTTGGCGCCCGCCTGCATCGCCTGGACGAACCGCTGATGAAATGCCGCCGCTTGGCCGCTGAGGTCCTGATAGGCCTTCGCGTGCGCGCCGAACAAGCCCGCGACCAGCGCTGACACCTCATCTTCGCCCGGCGCCAGCACCCCCATGGTCGGGAGGGCGGCCGCCACGTTGGCCGCTCTGATCGTCGAGCCGATATTCGCCAGATCTGTTGCCGCCGCCCCCACCAGCTCCGGCGCCGCGATCACAAACGACATCTGACACCTCCCCGCAGACTACGAGGTCGGTCCAATTGAGACTCTGTCCAGCGCAAATTGTACGCAAATTATAGCGCAAATTGAACCGCGATCGCGACGGCACATCCGGAACTCAGCGGGGCTTGCGCGGCTGCCAGACCACCAGCGCGGTGCTCTTGGGCACCACCGCGACGTCGCGGCGCTGGGTGGCACGCAACGCCATCACCTCCTCGGACAATTCCTTGATCCGAGACTGCAACGCCTCCACCTGGTTGGTCAGCTCGATGATGCGCTTGATGCCGGCGAGGTTGACCCCCTCGTTCTGCGAGAGCCGCTGAACCTCGCGCAGCAGCTCGACGTCATGCTGCGAATAGCGCCGCCCACCACCGGTGGTACGGCGAGGCCTGACCAGACCGAGCCGGTCGTAGGTACGCAAGGTCTGCGCATGCATGCCGGCCAATTCGGCGGCCACGGAAATCAAGAAGGTGCGGGCTTCGGATTCCCTTGGGTTCTTAGTCATCAGCGATTGCCCGCCCATCCGGCCCGTGGGTCAAAACCGCTGGCCCGTTCGGCCGCCGCGTAGGCCTCCAGCGCCTCCTGGGCCGCGCCTTCCACGTTCGGCGGGACCGCCACCTTGACGGTGACAAGCAGGTCTCCGCTACCGCCGCTGCGCTTGGGCACGCCGCGTCCGCGCACCCGCAGGATGCGGCCATCGGCGGTGCCTTTAGGCACCCGGACACCGACCGTGCCGTCCAGCGTGGGCACCGAAAGTGTTGAACCCAAGGCCAATTCGGTGAAGCCGACCGGAACGGTCACGGTGAGGTCGTCGCCGTCACGGCCGAAGACCTTGTCCGGCCGCACATGCACCGTCACGTACAGGTCACCCGACGGGGCACCGCGCAACCCGGCCTCGCCCTGCCCGGCCAGCCGGATCCGTTGTCCGTCCTCGACGCCGGGTGGGATGCGCACATTGATGGTGCGGGTGCGGGTGGCGACGCCGGTGCCTTTGCACTCGTCGCAGGGATGCTCGATGATCGAGCCGCTGCCCCGGCAGTCGGTGCATGGTTCGGAGAAGCCGAAGGCGCCCTGGTTGCGGTTGATCACGCCGCTGCCGTTGCAGGTGGCGCACACTTTGGGGCTGGTGCCCGGCCGCGCGCCGCTGCCATGGCAGTTGGTGCACGGCGCCGGGCTGGTCAGCCGCAGCGGCATCGCCACGCCTTTGGCGGCCTCGATGAAGTCCAGCTCCGTCTCGGTTTCCAGGTCGTTGCCGCGCCGCGGGCGGGTGGGACGGGGGCTGGAGCGTCCGAACAAGCCGCCGAACAGATCGCCGATATTGGTGCCGCCGGATCGGCCGGCGGCGTCGAACAAATCGTTGAGGTTGAACTCGGCCCCGTCCCCACCGCCGAAGCCGCCGAAGCCGCCGGTATCGAACCGACGGCCACCAAAGCCGCCGCCGGCGAAAAGCCGACGGGTTTCGTCGTACTCCTTGCGCTTGGCGTCGTCGGACAACACGCTGTACGCCTCGGACACCGCCTTGAACCGTTCCGCACCGGCGGGGTTCTTGTCCGGATGCAGATCGGAGGCCAGCTTGCGGTAGGCGGTCTTGATCTCCTTTTCGGTCGCGTCAGAGGAAACGCCTAACTCCTTGTAGAAGTCTTTTTCGACCCATTCGCGCTGGGCCATGCCGCGTCACCTCCCTCGCCAGTCCTTAATTGCCTGATGGTTCTGATTCTGTGCCCTTTTCGGCGGAGCCTGCAGGGTTATCGCCCGTGTTGGCCGGCTCCGTTTCACGGACCGGTTCAACGGCCGGTGCCGCGGGGTCGCCCTCAACCGTGTCGACGACGCCGACCAGGGCGTGCCGTAGCACCTGATCGCCCAGCCGGTAGCCCTCGCGCATGACGGTGCCGATCACCGGCTTGGAGCCCTCCCCGCCGTCTCCCTCGTGTTGCACGGCTTCGTGCAGCACCGGGTCGAAGTCTTCGCCCTCGGCACCGAACGCCGAAAGGCCGAGCCCGGTCAGCGCACCTATCAGCTTGTCCGCGAACGACTTCAGCGGGCCCGTGTCCAGGTCGCCGTGCTTGCGCGCCCGCTCGAGATCGTCGACGACGCCCAGCAATTGGCTGACGACGGCGGCCTTGGCCCGATCCGCCGCGGCCTGCTGGTCGCGCAGCGCGCGCTTCCGGTAGTTGGCAAAGTCGGCCTGCACCCGCTGTAAGTCGCCGAGCAGTTCAGCCGCCTTGTCGGCCTCCTCAGGAGATTCGCCGGCGAACGCCCCCGGCGCCGGCCCGCTATGGGCCGGGCCGGGAGGGACGTGCCGCACTTGGCCGGTTTCGGGATCAATCCGCCGTTTGTCGGTGACCGTCACCTGTTCCTGTGGATTGCTTTCGGTCACTTGGACTCCCGGTCATCATCGACCACCTCCGCGTCCACGACATCGTCGGCTGACCCGGGCCCCGCGCCGCCGGGCCCGGCGGTCGGGCCGGCCTGTCCAGCACCGCCCTCGGCGGCCTGGGTGGCCTCGTAGATCGCCTGGCCAAGCGCCTGCGACTCCTGGCCGAGCTTCTCCATCGCCGACTTGATCGCGGATATGTCGGTGCCACCGAGCGCCGTCTTGGCCTCGGCCACCGCGGCGTCGACCTTGTTCAGGGTGTCCTCGGGGACCTTGGAGCCGCCCTCGGCTTCACGCTGCTCCTTGACGAATTTCTCCGTCTGGTAAACCAGCGTCTCGGCCTGGTTGCGGACGTCGGCCTCTTCGCGACGCTTGCGGTCCTCGTCGGCGTGCGCCTCGGCGTCCTTGATCATCCGGTCGATCTCCTCCTTGGACAGGCCGGAGCCCTCCTGGATCTTGATCGTGTTCTCCTTACCGGTGCCCTTGTCCTTGGCCGTGACGTGCACGATGCCGTTGGCGTCGATGTCGAAGGTGACCTCGATCTGCGGGACGCCGCGGGGGGCCGGCGGGATACCGGTCAGCTCGAAGGAGCCGAGCAGCTTGTTGCTCGAAGCGATCTCGCGCTCACCCTGATAGACCTGGATCTGCACCGACGGCTGGTTGTCGTCGGCAGTGGTGAAGGTCTCCGACCGCTTGGTCGGGATCGTGGTGTTGCGCTCGATGAGCTTGGTCATCACGCCACCCTTGGTCTCGATACCCAAGCTCAGCGGCGTAACGTCAAGCAGCAGAACGTCTTTCACCTCACCCTTGAGCACGCCGGCCTGCAGCGCGGCGCCCACGGCGACCACCTCGTCGGGGTTGACGCCCTTGTTGGGCTCCTTGCCGCCGGTCATCTCCTTGACCAGGTCCGACACCGCGGGCATACGGGTCGAGCCGCCCACCAGCACCACGTGGTCGATGTCGGATACCGAGATACCGGCGTCCTTGATGACCTGCTGGAAGGGCTGACGGGTGCGGTCCAGCAGATCCTGGGTGATCTTCTGGAACTCGGCGCGGGTCAGCTGCTCGTCGAGGAACAGCGGGTTCTTGTCCGCGTCGACGGTGATGTAGGGCAGGTTGATCGAGGTGCCCTGGCTCGAGCTCAGCTCGATCTTGGCCTTCTCGGCGGCCTCACGCAGCCGCTGCATCGCCATCTTGTCCTTGGTCAGGTCGATGCCGCTGGTGCCCTTGAACTTGTCGACCAGCCAGTTGACGATGCGGTCGTCCCAGTCGTCGCCACCGAGGTGGTTGTCACCGCTGGTGGCCCGGACCTCGACCACACCTTCGCCGATCTCGAGCAGCGAGACGTCGAAGGTGCCGCCGCCCAGGTCGAAGACCAGGATGGTCTGCTCCTTCTCGCCCTTGTCCAGGCCGTACGCCAATGCGGCGGCGGTGGGCTCGTTGACGATGCGCAACACGTTCATACCGGCGATCTGGCCGGCTTCCTTGGTCGCCTGACGCTGGGCGTCGTTGAAGTAGGCAGGTGTGGTGATCACCGCGTCGGTGATGTCCTCCCCGAGGTAGGCCTCGGCGTCGCGCTTCAGCTTCATCAGAATGCGGGCGCTGATCTCCTGCGCGGTGTACTTTTTGCCGTCGATCTCGATGGACCAGTCGGTGCCCATGTGCCGCTTGACCGAACGCACGGTGCGGTCGACGTTGGTGACCGCCTGGTTCTTGGCGGGCTGGCCGACGAGCACCTCGCCGTTGCGCGCGAACGCAACGATCGACGGAGTCGTCCGGGAGCCCTCGGAGTTGGCGACGACGACTGGGTCGCCGCCCTCGAGGATGCAGACGACGGAGTTGGTGGTCCCGAGGTCGATACCGACCGCACGAGCCATAGTGAATCCTCCTGATTAGTAGCTTGTTGTGCACTATGCTGAGTGAACCCCGCTCAAGCCTGCCTCTGAGGGCGATGGGCTGTCAACCCAGGATTGAGTCTGGCCCACTCAACTTGTTGACCATGCTAACGCACGGCATTGGCATCTTGTTCCCGGGGGTCGCTCACCAAGGCGCGTGGAAGAATCTGAGGTCCTGCCAGGAGGGACCAAATGACCGGGATCATCGATCGGACCAAGATGTTCAGGCTGCTCGAGCAGCGGATCGCCAAGACAACCAATCCCCGCCACCTCCTTATGCTCAACCGAGTGCTGCAGCACGCCAAAGGCGAGGCCAACCTCGATGTCGACCTCGTGATGTCGACGCTCACCGCCGACCCGCGCTACATCGCCTGGGGCGCCCCGGCCGACATGAGCCCGGTGGGGCGGCAGGCGATCCGGACCTTCTATGAAGAGACGATCGTGCAGGGCGGCCAGTTCCACCTCGAGCTGGACATGGACCGAATCGTCGTCGACGACGACACGATTGTCACCGAAGGCAATTTCCGCTCTCTCTGCTACGGCGCCGACGCGGCGCGCAGGGGCTTCCCCGTCGATGATCCGGAGGCCTTCTATCTGCTGTCGCTTCGCATGCTGATCGTCTGGCCGTTCGATGCCGACGGCTTCATCAAGGGCGAGGAGACCTACAGCGCCGTCACGACGCCCGATTTCTTCACGAAGGTCGAGGCATCCGAGGTGCCGCCGGAATTCCGGGACTTTATCGGCGCGCGCTAATCGCTGGGTATTCAGCCACTCGTCGCCAAGGCGGTTTAATCTCATCGAGATGACCGGCCCAGAAATCCCCGAGGAACTTCGCCAGCGCGATCCGGAGTTCATCCGCACGGTCCTGCCCACACTGTGGTTGGCGTCGACGGTGTGGTTCCGGGCCGAGGTGCATGGCTTTGAAAACGTGCCCGACGAGCCGGTGCTGTTCGTCGGCAATCACAGCGGTGGCGGCTCCACCCCGGACACGTTCGTCTTCCTGTTGGCCTACAACACCTTCTTCACCGTCGAAGGTCGCCCGCTGTACGCGCTCGCACACGACACCGTCACGGCAGCACCGGTTATCGGTGGGTTGACCCGCAAGCTCGGCGTGGTCCCGGCCGCCAACTCCTTCGCCGAGCGCATCTTTGCCAGCGGCGGTTCGGCACTCGTCTACCCCGGCGGCGATGTCGAGGCCCTACGCCCCTGGCGCGACCGAAACAAGATCGTCTTCTCGGGTCGCAAGGGCTTCCTGCGGTTGGCCCACAAATGCAATGTCAAGATCGTGCCGGTGGTCGCCACCGGAGGTCACGACACTCTGATCATCCTCAACGACGGCCGCCGCACGGCGCAGCTGCTGCGGCTGGACAAGCTGCTCCGGGTGAAGACCCTGCCGATGACGCTGAGCCTGCCGTGGGGTCTGCTGCCCTTCCCGCTGCCGCACTTTCCGCTTCCGGCCAAGATCCGCATGCACGTACTCGAGCCGATCAATGTGCGCGAGCGGTTCGGCGATGAACCGGATTGGGACCACGCCTCCGACTACATCACCAGCCTCATGCAGGTCGGGCTGTCAAAGCTGGCCAGCAAAACCGTCGTCCCGATGGTCCGCTGATGGCCCAGACGGTTACCGTTTCCCGCCACATCCGCTGTCCGGTCGACGAGGCCACCGCCTTCGTGACCAACCCGCGCGGCGTCCTTACGAAGGTGTCCACGTTCAGCCGATGCCGATTCATCGAGTCCTGTGACGACGGCGAACTGTGGGACGTCTACCTGGACAGCGGGACGGTCCACCTGGGCGGACGAGTGCTCATCACACCTCCCGACGACGGCCGGCTGCAGTGGCGATCAGTGCGCGGAACCCGGCACTCCTTCACGGCGCTCGTCGAGCCCGACGGTGACGGCAGCCGGCTTGCGATGACTTTGACGTTTTCCGTCAAGGGGTTTGGCATCGCCTTCATCACCGAGCTGCTCGGGCGCGGTCTGGTGGGCCGCAACCTGGAAGCCATCGCGGAGGAGATCCGGCACAACCTCGAATTCGAGAAGTAGCGCATCAGCCTGTGCCGCAACGGACTCCGTAGCAATGACGAGGCCCCATTGGGGAAGACGGCTGCGGGGCACTAGCGGGCAAACTGGTTGCACGACACCAGCTGCTGTACCGCGGTCGTGGCCCCGTCGACGAAGTCGACGAGCACGACACCTAGGCTGCGGCCCGCCTCTGCGGCGCCTTGGCGACGTGCCGCCTCCTGCTGTAACCGAGGATTCAGGATGTCGGTGAGCAACCGCGGCGGCACGACGGCGCCGTTGGCCGACACGAAGCTGATCGTGATCTTGTCGGTGGTCGTGGCGGCCGCGTCCAACGAGGCGACTACGGAGTGCCATTTGCGTTCGACCGCGTCCGCCGGCGTGAGGTACCCCATGTCCCAGTCGTCCTCGATGGACACTAGCGGGCCGCTCCAGGCGATGCCACCCAGGCTGGGCAACTTGTTGGGCATCAGTACGATTCGGCCGCGAACGGATCGCAGCTGCGGGATTGCCGGGTCGCTGTACAGCCGGTTGCCCGCATCGGCCTCACGCACATGTCGGTCGAATGCCGCCACGAACTGGGGCTCGGGCGTCGTGGACGCCTCCTGCTGCACACGCATCAGCAGCGCCTCCGTCGGGTTCGCAGCGAGGAAGGCCACGCACTCGCGCAGCACGTCGGTCAACGAGAGCTGCTCGTCGACGAAGAGGTGATGGATGCGCAGCGTCCCGTCCGGTTCGACGTGGCAGCGCACGTCCAGGAACCGGACCCCGGTGTTGAGCTGCTGCGTGACGGTCCAGTTCTGGCACTGCACCCACAGCGCGGTCACGAAGTCGACCACTGGCGCCGCACCACCGAAGCGTGCTCCCGAGTCGTGCGTGCCGGGGATGGTGATGCGGCTCAACGGCGCGTCGTCGGCCAGTCCTGCCATCCAGCGGGGCAGGTCGATCGTTGGGTCGGCGCCCACCACAACCGGTCGAGCCAGCATCGCGGCCGGAGCCAGCGCTGCCGCGCGCAGGACAGTTCGCCGCCTGATCGACCGTGTCACCTTTCCACTCCCTACGTGATCCTCCAGCGGTTCCTCAGTGGTCCCTCAGTGGTCAACGCGGCTGCGGATGTGGTTCGTACTCGCGCACGATCACCGTGCCCGCCGGCGCGTCCGGCTGGAGCGTGCTCGCCGGATCGATTCCGAACAACCGGTTCACCACGACGACGGCCCCGAACACATCAATGCGCGTCGGGTCGGTCAGCGCGGCGGGGACGTCCAGCATGATCTTGCTGTTGCCGGGGTTGGCGGAATCGTGCCCGAACCACCTCATCCGAGCACCCTGGTCGGGCGAGGGCTCCCGGTACTCGAACTCTGCGAGCACCGCCAGGTCGCCAAACAGCGTGATCCGCACCGGCGATGCGCTCGCGACGACGAGCGCGGCCGCCGACGGGTCGACGGTCGCGTGCACCGCGCGCAGGACGCGGCGGTAGTTGACCGGCGATGCGGGCGGCGGCAACGGGATGGGCTGATGGCCGGCCAGCAACTCCATAACCGGTGCAGCCGATGTCACGCGCCGGATAATAATGGAACATCGACACGTAGGCTAAGTGGCTACGCAACTCGCGCAACACGGTAGGCACCCGAGCACCGGCGATCATAAGCACAGGAGCGCAACCCGGCGGCGCAGCAGAGGTTTTCGCAAACCCGTGCTTGCTCACAAATGCTGCCGCCTGAACGCCACGACATGGAGCCTTTTGGCGAGAGTGCCAGCAGATATCACACACATTCGTTTGCCGTGATCACGTATTCCCACGTAGCGTCGATGCGTGACCCACATGCGGACTATCGCGCTCGAAGAGCATTACGCGACAGCAGGATTCATGGCGGGACCGGGCAGCTGGCTCAGGTCCCGTCCGGGCATCGTCGAACCGATCTGCGACCTGGGTGAGACCCGCATCGCGGCGATGGACGAGGCGGACATCGACGTCGCCGTCCTATCGCTGGTGGCGCCCGGGGTGGAACAGCTGGACGGTCCAGAGGCCATCCGCCTGGCCCGGGACTGCAACGACGAACTAGCGGCGGCGGTAGGCCGGTACCCGGACCGGCTGGCGGGCTTCGCCACGCTGCCGGTGAGCGCACCCGACGCGGCGGCTGAAGAACTGGACCGGGCGCTGAAGGAAGGATTTCTGGGCGCGGTGATCAACGGCCACAGCCAAGGTCGCTACCTCGACAACCCGTTCTTCGAACCGATACTCGAACGCGCGGCCGCGCTGAAGGCCCCGATTTACCTGCACCCCACGATCCCGCCGCGGGCCGTTATCGAATCCTGCTACGCAGGGTTCCCCGCCGACGTCACCTTCGCGCTGGCCACGGTGGGCTGGGGCTGGCACATCAACACCGCTACCCACGCGCTGCGCCTGATTCTCGGCGGGGTGTTCGACCGTCATCCCACGTTGCAGATCATCATCGGGCACATGGGCGAAGCGACGTCGTTCATGCTGCCGCGTTTCGACGCCACGCTGAAGCCCGAGCTGACCGGCCTGCGGCACCCGGTCAGTACCTATCTCCGGGAAACTTCCACTACACCTTCGCCAACTTCAACGACGAAGCGACCTACGCCAACCTGGTCGCGCAGGTCGGCGTTGGCCGGGTGGCTTTCTCGACCGACCACCCCTTCGGCTCGATGAACCACGCGCGGGCGTTCCTCGACAATCTGCCCCTGACCCAACAAGAGCCGGCGAGCATCAGCCACCGCAACGCCGAGCAAATCCAGGGCCTGTGAATCTGGCGCCGCCTCGGCGTGCCCTCCCCTACCCGGGTCGCGGTTTGTTTTCAGTTAGTTAATAGGGGGCCTGTAGGCCACAACCGTGGGTTAGCCTGAGCGTTCTTGGAGCACCCAGGTCAGGAGCGCGATGCCACCCCTAGACACCGCCGCCGAGCAGCTCACGCGCGAAGACGCCGGCTATCACAAGGCCCTCAAAAACCGACAAATTCAGATGATCGCCCTCGGCGGCGCCATCGGCACCGGCCTCTTCCTCGGCGCAGGCGGACGGCTTGCATCGGCGGGACCCGGATTGTTCATTGTCTTCGGGATTTGCGGCATCTTCGTCTTCCTGATCCTGCGCGCGCTCGGCGAGCTGGTCCTGCACCGCCCGTCGACGGGATCTTTCGTGTCCTACGCGCGCGAATTCTTCGGCGAGAAGGTGGCTTTCGCCGCGGGCTGGATGTACTTCCTGAACTGGGCGATGACCGGGATCGTGGACACCACCGCGATCGCGACGTACTGCCGGTACTGGCCGGCGTTTCGCGTGATGCCGCAGTGGACCCTCGCGTTGATCGCGCTGGTCGTGGTGGTGTCGATGAACCTGATCTCCGTCAAGGTCTTCGGTGAGCTGGAGTTCTGGGCCTCGCTGATCAAGGTGCTGGCGCTGGTGACATTCCTCGTCGTCGGCACGGTCTTTCTGGCCGGGCGCATCAAGGTCGACGGCCAGGACACCGGGCCGGCGCTGTGGAGCAGCCACGGCGGGCTGCTGCCGACCGGCCTGCTGCCCCTGGTGCTCGTCACCTCGGGCGTCGTGTTCGCCTACGCCGCCATTGAACTGGTCGGCATCGCGGCCGGCGAAACGGAGAATCCGGAGAAGGTCATGCCGCGCGCGATCAACTCGGTGGTGTTCCGCATCGCGGTCTTCTACATCGGGTCGACGGTCCTGCTCGCCCTGCTGCTGCCCTACACCACCTACCAAGCCGGTGTCAGCCCGTTCGTAACCTTCTTCTCCAAGGTCGGCTTCAGCGGGGCGGGCAGCCTGATGAACCTGGTGGTGCTCACCGCGGCGCTGTCCAGCCTGAACGCCGGACTGTATTCCACGGGCCGGATCCTGCGGTCGATGGCGATGAGCGGCAGCGGCCCGACGTTCACGGCCGCGATGTCGAGGAACGGCGTGCCGTACGGCGGCATCCTGCTCACCGCCGGAATCGGCCTGTTCGGCATCGCGCTCAACGCGTTCGTACCCCACCAGGCCTTCGAAATCGTGCTCCACATCGCCTCTGTGGGTGTTGTGGTGGCCTGGGGGACGATCGTGGCGTGCCAGCTGAAGTTCCACCAGTTGGTGAAACAGGGGCAGCTGGAGCAGCCCAAATTCCGGATGCCGTTCGCTCCGTACAGCGGCTACGCGACGCTAGCCTTCCTGGTGGGCGTGCTGGTCCTGATGTTCTTCGACAAGGTGCAAGGCCCCTGGATGCTCGGCGCGATGGTGATCGGCATTCCCGCCCTTATCGCCGGCTGGTATCTGGTGCGCGGTCGGGTAACGGCCGCGGCCCAAGAAGTCGGCCAGACCCCGGAACCCCTTGCGCCGAAGGCGGATTCGGCGGCGGATTGACGTCGCGACTCATCGTTGCTTCTCATCTAACGACCGCGGGCCGAACGCCCTCCACGGCAACCGTTCTGGTGTCGTAGGAGAAACGCTCGGCCCGCGGGGCTACCCCTGCTGCCCCTACTGCCCCTGCTGCGGGGCGGCCTTGGGGGAGACCTTGGCCAGGACGCCCGATGCCGCGCTGCCCATCACGATCAGGGCGATGCCAACGGCGAAGTCGATGGAGTCGGTGACGAGACCCGCTATGCCGGTGACGATTACGAACGTCGGCAACCACTCGACAAGCTGCACAATCGAGGGCAGCCGCGCGGGCTCTCCGTTGGCAAGGTCGAACTTGGCGGTCGCGTACCCGGCGTAGAACTCGGTGAAAGCGATCGCGAAGAAGATGCCCGCCAATTGCAGGATCCAGCCCGTCCAGAAGTTGCCGGCGTCGTGGAAGATAAAGTCACCGACAAAGCCGACCACCGCGGCGAAGGTGAACGCGCTTGCCCACACGGCCGTGATGACGTTGTTGATCCGCTTGAAGAGCGGGCTTTCCCAGTGTTCCTGCGGTGTGGTGTCTTTGGCGTAGGCCATCGTGAATGGTTTGCGGATCAGCATTGTGAGCCAGGCGAACGCAGCGAGTGAAAGGTTGGTCAGTTCGCCGGCCCACAGTTCCAGAAACCGGACCACGCTGTCCTCGGCGAAGGCGCCGACGATGGCCATTACCCCGAAGAACACGGCGCCGAAGACCTCCAGCGAGTGAACCTTGATGCCACGGCTTAGGCCGACAAGTATCACGAGCACTGAAAGGCCCAGTGCGGCGGTGACCACGATCTCGAAGCGTCCGGGTGCGGACAGGATGGACAAGAGGGCCCACGGCGCGATTCCGGCGAACGGCGACTTGAGGAACGCGTCGATCGCGCGTGCGGGTCGGGAGGTCGGCGCTTGGGGGTGGATGGTCTGGGTCATCACGACTCCTTCTCGGTGATACTCCAATTTTGACATGTCGATATTGACATGTCTAGTGATGACATGTCAATAGTGGAAGGTTAAGCTGGTCGGGTGAGCCTAAGACATGCCGCGCTGGGACTGCTGGCCCAAGAGCCCGCCAGCGGCTACGACCTGCTGAAAAAGTTCAAGCTGTCGCTGGACAACCTGTGGCCGGCCACCCAGAGCCAGCTCTACGGCGAGCTCAACAAGCTGGCTGCCGCGGGACTCATCAAGGTGTCCGACATGGGTCCGCGTGGGCGCAAGGAGTATGCGATCACCGACGCCGGACGCGCCGAGCTGTATCAGTGGATGACCCATCCGCAGGAGGATCCACCGATTCGTAACGCGGCGATGCTGCGCGCTTTTTTCCTCGGCCGGCTCACCCCTGACCAGGCGCGTGACTACTTGGAGTCGTTACTGGCCGCGGCCGCGGAGGAGCGCGCCCACTACGAACAAATCCGCGACGCCTACGACTGGTCCGTGGATGACGACGCCTTCTTCGCGCGCGCCGTCCTCGAGCAGGGGCTGCGTTGGACCGGGTTGGAGATCGATTGGGCCAGATGGGTCCTCGACGGGCTGAACCGGCGCGGCCAGAAAGGCTCGGTTTAAACAAACCTCTAGCCCACCTAGCCAGCCGCGCCGCACTACTGCTGGTGGTCAGCTGCCGTCGGTGCCGTTGGTGGCGTTAGTCACGCGGTGGCGTGCCCAGGCCGCCGTGGGCGGCAGCCACGCTGACGCGGATGCCCACCATCGCCCCATCGCTCCAGCCGCAGCCGATGCCACCGACGCCGCCCGGATCGCAGGAGCCGCCCGCCCCGCCGAGGGCGCGACTATCCTCGACTATCCTCGGCGTAGCCGCCGGTGTTAGTCGGTGTTAGCCGTTGTCCTGGCCGTTGCTGCCATTGCCAATGTTGACGTGTTGTAAGCCGCCGCGGCCATGGGTGTTGCTGGCGACGCCGAAGCCGCCCTGGCCTCCGGTGTTGCCGAGAATGCCGCCGCTGCCGCCTTTCCCGCCGTTCCCGCCGGCAGCACCATTGCCGCCGTTGCTACCCGCGCCGGTGCCCGAGCCCAGGAAATTGGCGTCGCCGCCACCGCCGCCACCACCACTGTTGCCAATGGAGCCGACGGTGCCTGTCCCGCCGCTGCCGCCGCCAAACGTGCCGGCGACGCCGGTGGCAGTTCCGCCGGTGCCGCCGTTACCGGCGGCGGCGACGGCGGGCCGCCTGCACCGCCTCCACCGCCGCCGCCCCCGGCAGCACCGTTCATCTGTGCGGCTCCGCCCGCGCCGCCTCCGCCGCCGGCGCCGCCGATTCCGCCGCTGACGCCGGCGGCGGCCGCACCGCTACCACCGCCGCCACCGCTGCCACCATCTCCCTCGGCAACAGTGCTGGCGAGGTTCGTCGTGGTGGCGGTGCCGCCGGTGCCGCCGCTACCGCCCGTACCGCCCGTACCGCCGATGCCGCCGCCGCTACCGCCGGTGCCGGACTGGCCGCCGGTGCCGCCGGCGCCGCCGCCGCCACCACCACCGCCGTAGACAACGTTGGGGGAGATAGAGGTGGTCGTATTGTGCCGCCGCCCCCGGCGTTGCCGCCGTTGCCGCCATTGCCGCCGGTGCCGGTATGGTTGCCGACGGTGGCGTTGCCGCCGGCCCCGCCGTCGCCACCCTTGCCGCCGGCGCCGCCGCTGCCGCCCGCTTGGTTGCTGAGGCCGGTGCCGTCGGCGCCGTCGCCGCCGTCGCCGCCGGTCCCCCCGGTGCCGCCGTTGCCACTGTGCCGCCAGCGCCGCCGAAGGTGGCACCGGCCATCCCACCGGTGCCGCCGGTACCGCCGTTACCGCCGGGCGCACCGTTACCGCTAACGCCGGTACCCGCACCGCCGCCGCCGCCGTTGCCGCCGTTGCCGCCGGTGCCGCCGTCACCGGCCCTTCCCGCACCCAGGCTGCCGTTACCGGTGCCGCCCAACCCGGCGCCACCACCGTGCCGCCGGTGCCGCCTTTGCCACCGTTACCGCCGGGCACCCCGGAGTGCCGCTGTGTCGGTGCCGGCCACCCCCATCGCGCCGGAGCCGCCGGTGCCGCCGGTACCGCCCAACCCGCCCACACCCTGGCCACCGGCGGTACCACCGTTGGCGGCCCCCGCGGCCCCACCGCTGCCGCCGGTGCCACCGTTACCGCCGGCCGCACCCTGATCACCCGGGTTCACCCCGGCCCCACCCTTACCGCCGCCACCGCCGATACCACCGATGCCGCCGTTACCGGCCGTACCCGCACCCAGGCTGCCGTTGCCAGTACCGCCCAACCCGGCGTCACCACCGGTGCCACCGGTACCGCCGGTGCCGCCGTCACCGCCGGCCTTACCGGGAGTGCCGCTATTGTCTGTGCCAGCCACCCCCGTCGCGCCGGTGCCACCGGGGCCGCCGGTGCCGCCTTGCCCGCCCACACCCTGGCTACCGGCGGTACCACCGTTGGCGGCCCCCGCGGTCGCACCGCTGCCGCCGGTGCCGCCGTTACCGCCGGCCGCACCCTGATCACCCGGGTTGACCCCGGCCTCACCCTTACCGCCGCCAGCGCCGGTACCACCTATGCCGCCGTTACCGGCCGTACCCGCACCCAAATTGCCGTTGCCGGCGCCACCCAACTCGGCGTCACCACCGGTGCCACCGGTACCGCCCTGGCCGCCGGCGCCGCCGGCCTTACCGGGAGTGCCGCTGTTGTCGGCGCCGGCCACCCCCATCGCGCCGTGCCGCCGGTGCCGCCGTTACCGCCTTGCCCGCCCACACCCTGGCCACCGGCAGTACCACCGTTGGCGGCCCCCGCGCCCCACCGCTGCCGCCGGTGCCGCCGTTACCGCCGGCCGCACCCTGATCACCCGGGTTCACCCCGGCCCCACCCTTACCGCCGCCAGCGCCGGTACCACCGATGCCGCCGTTACCGGCCGTACCCGCACCCAAGCTGCCGCTGCCGGTACCGCCCAACCCGGCGCCACCACCGGTGCCACCGGTACCGCCCTGGCCGCCGTCACCGCCGGCCTTACCGGGAGTGCCGCTGTTGTCGGCGCCGGCCACCCCTATCGCGCCGGTGCCGCCGGTGCCGCCGTTACCGCCCAACCCGCCCACACCCTGGCCACCGGCGCTCCCACCGTTGGCGGCCCCCGCGGCCCCACCGCTGCCGCCGGTGCCGCCGTTACCGCCGGCCGCACCCTGATCACCCGGGTTGACCCCGGCCCCACCCTTACCGCCGCCAGCGCCGGTACCACCGATGCCGCCGTTACCGGCCGTACCCGCACCCAAGCTGCCGCTGCCGGTACCGCCCAACCCAGCGCCACCACCGGTGCCACCGGTACCGCCGGTGCCGCCGGCGCCGCCGGCCTTACCGGGAGTGCCGCTGTTGTCGGCGCCGGCCACCCCCATCGCGCCGGCGCCGCCGGGGCCGCCGGTACCGCCCAACCCGCCCACACCCTGGCTACCGGCGGTACCACCGTTGGCGGCCCCCGCGGCCCCACCGGAGCCGCCGGTGCCGCCGTTACCGCCGGCCGCACCCTGATCACCCGGGTTGACCCCGGCCCCACCCTTACCGCCGCCACCGCCGGTACCACCGGTGCCGCCGTTACCAGCCGTACCCGCACCCAAGCTGCCGCTACCGGTACCGCCCAACCCGGCGCCACCACCGGTGCCACCGGTACCGCCGGTGCCGCCGTCACCGCCGGCCTACCGGGAGTGCCGCTATCGTCGGCGCCGGCCACCCCCGTCGCGCCGGTGCCGCCGGGGCCGCCGTTACCGCCCAACCCGCCCACACCCTGGCCACCGGCTACCACCGTTGGCTGCCCCCGCGGCCCCACCGAGCCGCCGTGCCGCCGTTACCCCGGGCGCAGGCTGATCCCCGGGTCACCCCGGCCCCCCCTTACCGCCGCCACCGCCGGTACCACCGGTGCCGCCGTTACCGGCCGTGCCCGCACCCAGGCTGCCGTTGCCGGTACCGCCCAACCCGGCGCCACCACCGGTGCCACCGGTACCGCCGGTGCCGCCGTCACCGCCGGCCTTACCGGGAGTGCCGCTATGTCTGTGCCGGCCACCCCCGTCGCGCCGGTGCCGCCGGGGCCGCCGGTGCCGCCTTGCCCGCCCACACCCTGGCCACCGGCGGTACCACCGTTGCGGCCCCCGCGGCCCCACCGCTGCCGCCGGTGCCGCCGTTACCGCCGGCCGCACCCTGATCACCCGGGTTGACCCCGGCCCCACCCTTACCGCCGCCACCGCCGGTACCGCCGGTGCCGCCGTTACCGGCCGTGCCCGCACCCAAATTGCCGTTGCCGGCGCCACCCAACCCGGCGTCACCACCGGTGCCACCGGTACCGCCCTGGCCGCCGGCGCCGCCGGCCTTACCGGGAGTGCCGCTGTTGTCGGCGCCGGCCACCCCCATCGCGCCGGTGCCGCCGGGGCCGCCGGTGCCGCCTTGCCCGCCCACACCCTCGCTACCGGCGGTACCACCGTTGGCGGCCCCCGCGGCCCCACCGCTGCCGCCGGTGCCGCCGTTACCGCCGGCCGCACCCTGATCACCCGGGTTCACCCCGGCCCCACCCTTACCGCCGCCAGCGCCGTACCACCGGTGCCGCCGGTGCCGGCCGTACCCGCACCCAGGCTGCCGCTGCCGGTACCGCCCAACCCGGCGCCACCACCGGTGCCACCGGTACCGCCGGTGCCGCCGGCGCCGCCGGCCTTACCGGGAGTGCCGCTGTTGTCGGCGCCGGCCACCCCCATCGCGCCGGCGCCGCCGGTGCCGCCGGTACCGCCCAACCCGCCCACACCCTGGCTACCGGCGCTCCCACCGTTGGCGGCCCCCGCGGCCCCACCGGAGCCGCCGGTGCCGCCGTTACCGCCGGCCGCACCCTGATCACCCAGGTTGACCCCGGCCCCACCCTTACCGCCGCCACCGCCGGTACCACCGGTGCCGCCGGTGCCGGCCGTACCCGCACCCAGGCTGCCGCTACCGGTACCGCCCAACCCGGCGCCACCACCGGTGCCACCCGTACTGCCCTGGCCGCCGTCACCGCCGGCCTTACCGGGAGTGCCGCTGTTGTCGGCGCCGCCCGCACCCGTCGCGCCGGTGCCGCCGGTGCCGCCGTACCGCCCAACCCGCCCACACCCTGGCTGCCGGCGCTCCCACCGTTAGCGGCCCCCGCGGCCCCACCGGAGCCGCCGGTGCCGCCGTTACCGCCGGCCGCACCCAGATCACCCTGGTTGACCCCGGCCCCACCCTTACCGCCGCCACCGCCGGTACCACCCAGCCCACCGGAGCCGCTGGTGCCACCGGCAACGCCCGAACCACCCTGGCCGCCGGGCCCGCCAGCCCCGCCGTTGTCCGTCGCCGCCGCCGCCGTTGTCACCGGCCCCGCCCTTGCCGCCGCACCACCGTTACCACCAAACCCCGCATTACCCGCGCTACCAGCGCCACCCGCCCGACGCCAGCCGCCCCACCATTACCCGCATTACCACCGTCGCCACCGCCCCGCCGGTCTGACCGGCGCCGCCCACACCCGCAGCACCAGCACTGCCAGCCCCGCCGCCCCACCGTCACCACCCGCCCACCCTCCGTTGCCACCCACGCCGCCGAACCACCCTGTCCCCGCCCCGCCAACCCCACCGCTAAAGCCGTGCCACCGCTCCGCGCCCCCATCACCGACCCCACCGTTACCACCAGCGCCGCCATGACCACCCGTGCCCGCACCACCCGCGGCGCCGGCCTGCCGGACGATCCTCCCCACCACACCGCTTACTCCGTTACCACCTTGTCACCAACCCGCCCACGCCACCGTGTGCCTCACCCACCCACCAGATCCGCCATCGCCGCCATTACCCGCGCGCCGCCGCCCCGCCAGCCCCACCCAGCAGCGCCTGATTGCGCCGCCTACCCCACCATCACCACCGAACCCGCCTACCCCACCGCCCCGCCGTCCTCACCGCTAGCACGCCATTGGGCCTACACTGCCGATCCCCCCAATACCGCCGGCCCCGCCGGCCCCGCCGTCGCCCTTCAGCGAAAACAGCTGCAGGTTGGCCCCGCCTACCCCGCCGTTACCGCCGAGCCCGCCAGCAGGACCACCGGTCCCACCGGCCCCACCGGTGCCGCCGTTACCACCACCCATCAACCCATTTGTCCCACCGGGCCCACCATTACCGCCAGTCCCGCCAGGGACAGCCGCAGCCCCACCAGCCCCACCATCACCGCCGTGACCCCATAAACTCGCCACCCACCGGCGCCACCGTAACCGCCGGCCGCCCCCTACCCACCATTGCCACCACTGCCAAAATCCAGCCGCCATCCCCACCGTCGCCCCGCTCCCCGCGCCGCATCGGCGCCGTCGCCAAGCAATGGCCGCCCCGTCAAATCTTTCACCGGCGAAAAGATCGCCAGCGCCTGCAACTCCTGCCCCAACGCATGCAATGGCGACACATTGGCCGCCTCCGCGCCCGCATACGCACTCGCGCCCGACGTCAACGCCTGCAAAAACCGCTCATGAAACAACACCGTCTGCGCACTTAACGCCTGATACTGCTGCGCATAACCGCCAAACAACCTCGCGACCGAGGCCGACACCTCATCACCGGCCGCGGACACCACCGACATCGTCGAGGGCGCCGCCGCCGCATGGCCGACCGAATCGCCTCCCCGATCCCGCTCAAATCCGACCATGCCCCGACCAAAGCCTCCGGTGTGGCGAGCAAAAAGGACGACATCTGCGGCTCTCCCATTCACCCGGGGCGACACCGACGTCACTACGACCTGCAAGACAGCGCAGGAGACGGCGCGCGGGATAAACACTACGCGCGCCTCGTGTTGGGTTTTGCCGGATTCCGCCAAATCTCGATCGATGTTCTGGTTTGACTGACGCAACATGGGCGACTGGACGTGTCGGCGTGAACTGGCTGGTCAGCCACGTTGTTTCGACCTGACAAAGTCGGAGCGGGTCTGACGCTGGACCTACCGTTGTCGTACCGGGGGTGTCGGCGCAGGCTCGACATGCGGCGAGGCGCCGATCTTGAGCGGGTTGTGGGCTTGGACGCCGTGTCCTGTCCAGATCCGGCGCCTTCGGTGCCATCGATGCGGGCCCGGTCCCGACCCTAGGCGCGTTTGAGGGAGCTCATCCGGCCTTAGCTACCGGTTTCGCCATTTGACGGTCCGGCGGGGGATATCCGATGCTCGACGGCGCCGTCGGGCCAGGGACAGTCGGTGCGGGGGATCACCACGTTGGTGGCTCCTAGTTCGGCGCGGTCGGCGGTGACGGCGATGGTGCGGGCGTAGGCCCGGCGCGTTTGACGATCCGACATCCACCCGCGCCCGCCAATCGGCCGGTAACTGCTGCTCGCCAAGAGTGACAGCGACACCGACGTCAGCGCCGAGCCGTGGGCTAGGCGCTCCCGAAAGACTGAGCCGAAATAGACTTGGCGGCAGCGGAATTGGCCCAGCGGCGCTCGACGATGTGCCGGCGTCGGCGCGGATCGTTGCCCCGATTCCAACCACCGGATTTCGTCAAGATCGCCGAGGGGCGAGGCAGTTGCTGCGTGCCGCCTCAGCACCGCCGAGGAGTTCGCCGACTCCCAGCGCTACGCGTTCGTCGAACCCGGACCACACCTGATTCGCGCGGTGGTGTCCCTGACTGCCGGGTAGCCATTGCGGGCGGGCCAACGACCCGCTGGTGAGACAGCCCCTAGCGTGCACCGCGCCGCCGGTAGGGGTGGTTCCAAACTGCCGCAGCACCCGCTGCGGTATCAGGCCTACATACCTCGGCGCACCATCGCTGCGGGTAGCACCGGTCCCCCCGGCCGCCGCATGGTCTAACCCCCGAGCCCAGGCTCGCCCTGCGATGTCGCGGCCGCCGGCGAGGTCGTCGCAGTCGACCATCTCCACGTCCGGCCGGTCGCGAAGATACGCTGCCGCGCCCTGGTCGCCGGAGATCCGGGCCAGCACACCGGGCCAGTGTTGGCGTGCGATCACGACCGGATGGCCCGGCCGGTCACCGAAATACGCGCGGGCGAGCCCACCGCGCGACGCCAGCGCCCGGTCCAGGACCCGCGCCACCACACCGGGACCGACATCGGGAGTGTCTATGACATGCAGCACGGCATAGTCCGCGTGCATGCGATCGGCCTGGGTCAGACCCGCGCGCACCGAAGCGCTCAAACCCTCATGCCACCGCGGCGCGGTGATCGCCGTGACCCCCGGCGGGGCCGCCACCTCGGCAGGGCCCAGGACCAGAATCACGTCGTCGCAGCCACCGCCGCGAAGCGCACCGACCGCGGTCTCCAGCCAGCCCTCCACCAGCACCTTCGGCTTGCCGTACCGCCGGCCGGCACCCGCGGCCAACAGAATTCCGGCAACCATCGATCCCGATAACGGCACTTTCCCATGATGGCATTGCGCTTCTCGCCAGGCGGCAATCAGGAAGAGCGGACGCCATGACGCACGACGTGCAGCGCCGCAGGCGAATACCGCGCGCCGGGCCGCCGAAATGACGGCCGCGCGGCGATAACACTTTGTCATCAGCGACATTCCAAAAGCGCGTCGCCGCATTGACTCGCGCCACAAATGCGTAATCTGTCTCCTGCATATTTCAAATTTTCGGGAGTAGCGCGTGCGGTTATCGCAAAGGACACTGCGGGGTCTGACCGGTGGGCCGCCGCTGCTCGCGGCCGTGCTGGCCGGTGGCATGCTGCTTGCCGGCTGCAGCACCACCATTGACGGCAAGCCAGTGGCCACCCCGGGGACCACCGAACCCTCCGGCCCCACGCCCAGCCAGACCAGCTCCGCGCCGCCGCCGACGACCACGTCGGCCCCACCGACCACTCCGGCAAGCCCGACCGCGCCGGCAGGCGCCATCCCGCTCAAGCCCGACCAGAACGGCTACGTCTTCATCGAAACCAAGTCCGGCCTCACGCGCTGCCAGATCAGCAAGGACAGCGTCGGGTGCGAGGCACCGTTCAAAAACTCTCCGCTGCAGGACGGCGAGCACGCCAACGGTGTCAGCATCTCCGCTGGTGGCTCCGTTCAATGGGTGCTGGGAAACCTCGGCGCCATCCCGACCGTGACCATCGACTACAAGACCTACGACGCGCAGGGTTGGACGATTAACGCCGGCCCGGACGGCACCAAGTTCACGAACAACCGCACCGGCCACGGCATGTTTGTCAGCGTCGAGAAGGTCAATACGTTCTGACCCCGCGTGGCGGGCTTGCGGTGTCAGTACCATCGGAGCCGTGGCACCTTACGGCCCACCCGACGACTTCAACAACCAACCGACCCGGCAAGCCGACTTCGGCAGGGGTGGCGACCTGTCATCGAATGCACCGCCGCCGCCTCCGCAGACTCCGCAGCCTCCGACAGTTGCGCCTGACGACTACCGCCCGCCGGGGTTTGTCGACGAGGACACCAAGCCGGTCCCGTGGTACCGCAGGACCTTGCTGCTGGTCGCCTGGGCTGTGCTTGTTCTGATCCTGATCGGGCTGATCGTCTACGGCATCGGCGAGCTGATCGGCGGCGGCGGAGGTCAGGGCACCACCACTCCTGCCCCGAGTAGCTCCACGACAACCACGACGGCGCCGACCACGAGCAGCAGCAGCACCACCACCACCACCACCACGCCGCCGAGCAGTGAGACCACCACGACCCCTACCTCCGCTCCACCGACCAGCACCGCGGTCCAGCCGCAACCCACCCAACAGCCAACGCCGCAGCCAACGCATCATCACCATCTGCCGACGCCGCCGTCGGTGATCACCATTCCGGGGGGGCCGACGGTTACGCTGCCGCACGGCGTGCCGTGACTGCCTAGATTTCCGCCGGATCAAGGTTTGGTGCCTGATCGGTAGCGCCGCGCGTGGCCGCGGTATACCCGCGTGACCCTGCCGATACACTCGGCGGCCGTGACAAGGTACGACCCTCCGGGCTACGGCTACGGCGGCAACGCGGGCGGCATGGAGCCGCAGCCCGATCGCGTCCCCTGGTGGCGCAGACCGGTCGCGTTGGTCGGGTTGGGCGTGCTTATCGCGATTCTCATCGGGTTGGTCATCTTTGCCGTCATCCAGCTCACCCAGGGCGGCCAAACCGCGCCGGTCACGCCAACCACGTCGAGCACCACCTCAACGACAGTTCCACCCAGCCACCACCATCACCTCCCGACGCACACGCACACAACCACAACCACGCCCACCGCGGCGACGACCACGACCACAACCTCGACGACAGCGTCGTCGAGCGGCACGAACGCCGGCAACCAAACGTGATGAATTTGCCGCCGGGTCCCTGACCCGGCGACGCACATAGACTCGCTGGAATCCACCAATCCAACAGACACAGGGGTATGCCACATGAGCGAGTCGCTCGGGTTGTCGATCGGGGTGGCCAACCTGGTCGCGGCCCGCGTGGGTAGCACTCCGGTGACCCGCACACCCGTGCTGACGCTGTTCGACGACCGCCCGAGCGAGGTCGGTCTGCCGGAAGAAAACACCAACCTGACCCAACCCGGCCTGGTGCTGCGCGGATTTATCGAGCGGATCGGGGACCGGACTCCGTTGGTGGCAGCCGACGGCACCAAGTACCTCGGCGAGGCGCTGACCGTCGAAGCGCTCGAAGCGATGGCGCGCACCGCCGGCTATGGCACGCCGGTCACCATCGCGGTCCCCGCATATTGGTCCAAGGGCCAGTTCACGGCGCTGCGTGAAGAGTTTTTCGCCCAACCTGGCCTGGCGTCCGACGGTGTCGCTCCGGTTTTGGTCTCCGACGCCACCGCCGCGCTCGCGGCGCTGTCCGCCGCACCGGGATTTCCGGCGGAGGGCGTCGTCGCTGTGTGCGACTTCGGTGCGGGCGGCACCAGCGTCACTTTGAGCGACGCGGGATCCAACCTTGCGCAGATCGGCGCTTCGGTCCGCTACACCGACTTCTCCGGCGACGCGATCGACCAGCTGATCGTCAATCACCTTCGGGCGACCGGCCCCGATGCCCCCGATCTGGCCAGCACCGCCCGAATCGGTTCGCTGAACCGCCAACTCGCCGACTGCCGGCGCGCCAAGGAAGAACTCTCGGCGGCGCCGGTGGCCACCATTGCGATGGGTTCGGGTATCCAGCTGTCCCGCAACGAATTTGAGCAACTCATCGTCACAACCCCTGGACCGATTCGTCGGCACCGTCGAAGAGACATTGCAGCGCAACGGGATTCCGCGGGCCAACCTGGCCGCCGTCGCGTCCGTCGGCGGTGGCGCCAGCATCCCGCTGGTCGCCAGCCGACTGTCGGAGCGCCTGCAGGTGCCGATCCTCACCACGGCGCAACCCGCGTTGCAGCGCTGCCATCGGGGCTTCGCTACTCGGCCTGCAATCGTCCGGCGGCCGCCGCGACCGCCGCGGCTCCCGTCGTCGTCGAAACACCGACCGAGCTGGTCGGGACCCCGCCGACCCAGGTGACCCCTACTGCCCCGGCCGCACCGGCTCCGGTGGCCTGGTCAGAAGACACCGCCACCGGAGAGGAGCCGGTCCCCTACACCGGCCCCGAACACACCGGCGGATATGGCCAGGAGGCAATGGGATTCGACGACGGGGGCGACGATCGCTACGCCGCCGAACCCGGACCGCTGCCGTGGTACAAGCGCACGGCCCTGGTCGTCAGCGTGGGCGCCGCGCTTGCGGCCGTGCTGCTGGCAGTGGTGTTGGCACTCACGCTCGGCCACAAGAGCCCCCGGCCAACCGAAACGCCCCAAACCGTGACCATAACCGCGCCGAACGGCAGCACCACCGTGTCGGTGATCCCGCCGTCCTCGAGCGACACCACCAGCAACACCACCGAGTCGCCGGCGACCACGACAACCAGCCAGCCCCCTACCACGACAACAACGACGGCCGCGCCGACCACGACGACCACCCAGCCCACCACGACCACCCAGCCACCCACAACATCGTCGTCGCAGGTGACGACCACCGCGCCGACAACGACCACGCGAGAGAGATTGCTGCCCCGACCCTTCGAGCCCCCAAGGCGCTAACGCGGCCGGTCGTTGGCCCCGTGGACGTCGCTGTAACCGGCTGCGGCGAACTCCGCCACCATCGCCTCGGCGCTGCGCACCGCGGCGCGGCAAACCCGGGTGGTGAACGGGTCGTTGAGCGGATGCTCGGCGCGTCGGCGCCAGCGTTGCGCCGCGGCGAACGCGGCGCGCGGGCCCTCCTGTGGGTAAAGATCATCCGGGTTCAGACCGAGGCGGCTAGCCGGATGGGTGCCCGCGCCGCCGATGATGCGCCGCAGCGACACGATCTCGTCCTCATTCAATGTCGTTGGCCGCGAGAGTAATTGACTGAGCAGTCGCAGTTCCTCGAACGCGTGGGTGTCGACGAGGAGCGGGTCGATATCGGCGATCACGTACGGCGTCGCCACGATCGGGAACGCCTCCACAAACCGGCGCAGCGACAGCAGCGCGGTGTGGGCCTTGAGCATGTCCGAGCGCTGCGCGAATTGCTGGTCGATGACCTCACGCAGCGCCACCAACCCGCTGCGCTCCAGCAGTTCGTTGGCCAGCCCCGCCGAATCGGTGACTCCTGCGGCCAGCACGCCGATCGAGATCCGGATCCCGAACATGCCGAACCGGTCCAGCAGCTGCGCGCGGATCCCGGCGTCGACCGGCAACGGGTTGTCGGCCCGGACGAAGCGGTCCACGCTCAGCATGGCCTTGTTGAGTTCGGCGGGGTCGGAGCCGGCGAGCTTCTGCAGCGCGATGAACTCGCTCTGACGCAGCGTGCGCGCGGTCAACGCCAGCAATCCGGATACCGGCACCACCGCCTGGCAGATGCCGGTCTGGTTCATCTCTTTGGTGAACCGCTTGGCCACGTCGGCCGCCGACAGCATCGCATCGACGCGACCGGCGCCGATCTCGTCGGCGCGTGACGCGACCCCGATGATTCCCAGCGCTCCCGCCGACCCGCCGACAAGCTGACCGATCTGTTTGAGCAGCGCGATGTCGGCGGCGTTGAGCGTGCGCAGCAGGAACACCACCGCATCAACCCGCGGCACCCCGTCGGCGGGCACCAACAGCCGCAGCGTGCGCTCGGAGGCATCGCGCGTCAATGACGATGTCCCCGGTGTGTCGATGATGGTGGTGTCGGCGAGCTCTTCGGCGGGCCACTCGACGTCCAGGTCGGCGACATCGGCGGGATTGAGCATCCGGAAGTCGAAGGTCAGCCCGCCTTCTGGTCCGGCACCGTGGCTGCTGATCGGCACGTTGGAGCGCCGCCCGCCCCAATGGTTCGCGGTGACCTTCGGGGTGGGGCCGTGCCGGAACCAGGTCACGATGCGGGTGGCCTCGGTGGCATCGGTCGGGGCAACGTCCTCGCCCACCAACGCATTCACCAAGGTGGACTTGCCGGCCTTGAGCGTCCCGGCCAATGCGATGCGGATCGGCTCATTGAGCCGCGCGCCGATGCGGTCCAGTTCGTGAAAGACATCGGGCCGCTGGCGGTAGGCCGGCTCGCCGTGGTAGGCCTGGATGGTTCCGCCCAGGATCGCGCGGACTCGATCGCTTGTGCTCACACCCGTCCTAGCGTCACCGGAGGCGTCAACCTGTGCACGTTGTCGGTGACCTGGTTTAAGATATTCAACTGCCGCTCCAGTTCACGGACCCTATTGTCGCGCTCGGCTTCTTCCAGGTGTGCCGCGGTAATGGTCGCCTGCAGCGATTCGTTCAGCGACCGGGTTAGCTCGTTGCCGATGTCGCGATAGTGGTCGCGCAGCTTGCGGTGGATGTCCCTGAGCCGGTCCCGAGATTCCTTGCCCACCACGAACGAAACGTCGTCGACGAAGCGCCGCACATTGGTCTTGGCCTCGGCGCGCGCACGCGACAGCCGCAGCTCCTTGTCCTCCTTGTATGCCATGCGGCCGAGCACCAGCCCGGCCCCCACTGATAGCGGATTGAACAGACCCAGCCCCGCGACCGATGACAACATGCCGATCATGACCACACCGCCGTAGGAGCCCCGCAACCCGGTGATCACCTTCTGACCCTTGCCCGCCGGCTTGGATTCCAGCTCGGCCAGCGACTTCAGCTCGCCGAAATCGGCGCCCATGTCGCGGGCGGTCAGGTCGGGAAGCATGATCGAATCCAAGCCCGCGTCGGCAAATGAGGCGGCGACGGCGTCGGCCAGTTCCTCGGCCCGGCGGTAGGCCCACACGAAATTGTCCCCGACGGCGGTGGCGACCCCCTCCTCCACGTCGGCGCCAATCTCGGCCCAGTGGCGAGTGGGATCACAGGAATCGATCTGGCGCTCCGTGTCCTCGGTGAGGGCACGAAAGCGGGCCCGCAGGTCGTGGTCCACGTCGTTGGCCAGGTCGTTGTAACCGTCGTTGAGCACCTGCTGCCACAGCGCCGACTGGTTTAGGGCGTCGTGTGCTTCCCGCTTACGCCGGTCCAGGTCGTCGACGAGCCGGTCCCGGAAGTCCGGATCATTGAAGTAAGACAATTCCGAACGCGCAGAAATTGTCAAATGCTCGGCAGCCGAACGTATTTCGTTAAGTACTACATCCCGGACCCGGTCGGTCTCGCGGGACAGCACCTTCTCGCTGAGAAACTTGACGATCGCCGGGAAGTTGGACTCCTCGTTGAGTTCCTTGTCGTTGAGGGTGACGGCGTGACTGCGCAACAGGGACGACACCGGGAGGATCGGTATCGGCACCCCGGCGCGCTGTAGGTGGCCGGCGTTGGTGTTGACGATGTCGCGCCAACGCGGATACAAGTCGGTTTTGGTGGCCACTAATACTCCGACGGGACAGATCTGGTGCGCCTGGCGGATGAACCACATCTCCGGTTCGGTCAATTCCTGGCTGGTGTCGCTGACCATCAACAGGGCGTCGGCATCGGGCAGCAGCCCGAGCGTCGCGGAAAGGTGCGGCTGCCCATGACCACCGACGCCGGGGGTGTCGACGAACGCCAGCCCACCTTGCAGCAGCGGGCTGGGGGCACCCACCTCCACCCGCAGCACTTCGCGGCCGCCGGCTTGCGGCGATTTTCGCAGGTCGGTGTTGATGTCATCGACCGGGACGTCGATGGTGGCGGGCTCACCGTTGGGTCCCGCAGCCACAACAAGCCGAGCCGTCGGCGGGTCGCTGTAGCTCACAATGGTGATCACCACGGTGGCCTCGTCGTCTCCGACTCGGGCAACCGGCAGGTTCAGCAGCGAGTTGAGCAGCTGGCTCTTGCCCTGTTTGAGCTGGCCGGCGATTACCACCCGGATTTGTGGGTCGGTGATGCGCTCACGGGCCCGGGTGAGCCGTTGCACCAGGTCATCGCGGTCGTTGAGTTGGGCGATGGCGACGGTGTGGTCGATCAACTCGACGATCACACTGACCCGTCGCGGGTCACTGGGTTGAGTCAACGTGCTACCCCACTTTCTCGCAGCGATGCACAGAAATCACGGTATGCGCGCGATTCGGCAGGGACTATAAGACGCCCCGCCGTTTCGCCATCTCAGCCCGGCTGTTACCCATGAGGGCCGGCCGGGTGTGCCGGCGCGGGATGCGGGGCCGGGGCGGGCGCGTGCACCGGTGCCGGCTCATGGGGGGTGCCCGAGAACACCGACGGGCCGTGCGGCGCCGGGGCCGGCGCATGCTCAACGGGGGCCGGCGCGTGCTGAACGGGCGCAGGCGCGTGCTGGACCGGAGCGGGCGAATGCTCCACCGGAGCCGGCGTGTGAGTCGGGGCCTCTTGCGGCGCGCTGATCACCGGTCCACCCGTGCCGCCGTGGCTCGGGACAGTGCCGCCGGGACTACCGCCGCTCTGAATGACGGGACGTTGGCCGCCGGCACCGGTCGGGCCGTGCTGAGCGGGGACACCACCGCCGTTCACCGGGCCGCCGGCACCCGTCGGGCCATGCTGAGCGGGGACACCACCGCCGTTGACCGGGCCGCCGCCCCCGAGCGCGGCACCTTCCTGGCCGATGATGCCGCCGTGCGCCCCGGCTCCACCTCCGCCGGGCAGGTTGCCGCCAGCTCCGGCGTT
This sequence comes from uncultured Actinomycetota bacterium, assembly GCA_963814505.1. Classification (GTDB taxonomy): domain Bacteria; phylum Actinomycetota; class Actinomycetes; order Mycobacteriales; family Mycobacteriaceae; genus Mycobacterium. The sequence goes on along the minus strand of CAWFDM010000019.1, from coordinate 250,767 downwards.
CGCGGGACCGCCGCCAGCCCCCGCTGCGGCGGCTCCGCCGGCGTGGCCGCCCAAACCGGCCCCACCTGCCACCGGTTGGGACGTTGAGTGGCCACCCAGCGCATTGCTGCCGCCACTCAAGGCACTGACGCTGCGCTCGCCGCCGATGCCCAGGCCTGCGCCGCCACCAGCACCCGCCTGGCCAGCGACACCGACGCCCGCTAACGGGCCCGACACGTGCGGAGTAGCGGCACCGTTCAACGCCGCCCCTTCACTTGCGACCAATCCGGCTTGGCCGCTTGCGTTGCCGCCGAGTGCCGCGTTCCCGCCCAGACCGGCGGCACCAGTCAGCCCGGCCTGGCCGCCGAGGCCGAGTGCGGCCTGACCACCAAGGCCCGCGCCACCGCCGAACCCACCGCCAGCCTGGCCACCGAAGCCCGCGCCGGCACCAAGTCCGGCCTGACCACCAAGGCCCGCGGCAGCCCCAAACCCGCCACCGGCCTGACCACCAACACCCGCGCCGAAGCCGCCACCAGCCTGACCACCAGCGCCACCACCGAAGCCAGCACCGGCCCGGCCATTAACATCCCCCCGGAAGCCGCCGCCAGCGTGACCACTCAGGCCCACGCCGCCGCCTAAAGCTGCGCCACCACCGAATCCGGCGTCACCGCCGACACCGGCGTGACCACCAAGACCCGCCTCGCCACCAAGCCCAAAAGCGCCACGGCCGCCAAGACCGGCGTCACCACCAAGACCAAAACCGCCCCGGCCACCAAGACCGGCCTCACCACCAAGACCAAAGCCGCCGTGGCCACCCAGGCCGGCCCCGCCACCTAAACCGAAACCGGTCTGACCAGCAAAACCAAACCGACTGCCAAGGCCCGCGCCGACCTCAGCACCAAGACCGACTCCGGCACCCAGACCGAAACCGGTCTGACCGCCAAAACCACCGCCAAGTCCGAGACCAACGCCAACCTCAGCGACCAAACCGAAGCCGGCCTGAACGCCCCCGCCCAGCCCAAAGCCTGTCTGACCACCAAGACCAGTACCTAAACCGCCGCCGAAAGGCCCGCCGAGTCCCCAACCAGGTCCGCACGGACCAAAACCGGGCCCGCACGCACCGTCACCTGGCCCGAATGCTCCGAAACCAGGCCCAAACCCACCGAAACCAGGCGCGAACCCACCGAAGCCAGGCCCGCCGGCATCCACCAGTCCGCCGTCGACTGCACTGACCAGCTCAGCCCCCAAGCCGCCGGCAATCGCGCCGGCGTCGTCCACCACAGCGCCGGCGGCGTCAGCAATCGCATAACCGGGGTCGCCTCGGTCATAGTCCCCCCCACCGCCGTCGTAATAGCCCGGGTCATAGCCCGCGGCGTCATAGGCGGGTGCAAAGCCGTACTGGTCGGCCACAGCCTGCTGCAGACCGCCGATCGGGTCGCCCCCACCAAGTTCGAGACCAGGCATCGCATTGGCCGCCGCCATCGCGAACTCATCGGGGTTCACGTTGACCAGGCCGTTATCGGCCATGGCCTGCCGGGGACCGTAGACGAAGGCTTGTGCCGCGTCTGAATTAGTAAAGAGGCTGAGGATGTATTCGATCAGCGCGTTCATGGTCGATTCCCTTCAACGTGTCTGAAGCTTGTCGCCGGACCGGCGTTCTGAAATTCACGTTATGGATTCCGCCCTTGCCTGGAATCGGGGCGCAATCCCCCAGCCGCATGGATACCCACCGGGATCAACCAAGCCATCCCATTAGGGGATTAGGGGAAATTCGCAGAGCCCCGTACCCGTGTGGAAGTCACCCCCAATTAGCGGCATTCGCGCACTTCAAAGCTCTAATAGCCGGCCAACACGGGCCGTCGAGGAGATCAACGACGAATACAAGTCACCCGTGGAGGCCGAAGCCGTGGTGATCGGGGTCAGCGGTGTGCGGGTGGGCGACCGAATGGTCCCAGCCAGCCGGATGGTCCGTCGGGAAAACGCTGTGGTCAACCGCCGCGTCAGGCACCTCCGCGCCGGTGAGCAGCACCGTTGGTTGGTGTGGCTCGGTTCCCAGTGGGCGCGGATCGGTCGGCGCCGCGCCGGGTCCCGGGGCCGTCGGTTGGTTGATCACACCGCCCACGGGGCCGTGCTGGTGCACAGCGGCCGGCGGGGTGCGGGGCGAAAACGCATCGAGCGCGGCCGCCGCCGCCCCGCTTGCCCAGACGTTGCCATGATCAGCGACGGGCGCTCCCGGGACGGCACCGCCGGGGTTGGCCATCGACAGCGAATCCGACACCATGGGGATCAGATTATTCACGTCTGCGCTGGTCACATTGGGCAGGTGCGCATCTGCGATCGACTGCGCGGGGTTAGCTGCGTAGCGTGCGGCGGCCTCGGGGTCGCGCACGAGTGAGATCACGAAGTCAAGCAATGAGTTTGCCATCGCCCACCTCCTTGCCGCACCCCAGCCAATTACCAAGATGCTATCGGTTAACGCCACCGATGTGATCGGTGCGCAACCCACCTGCCCCGTGGCAGCATTAGGGGGCACAGCATTAGGGGAATGGTGGGGTTACGGGGCTCGTAAATCGCCGTCGGGAGGGAGTGGCAGTGGTGGCAAAACCGCCCCTGGCCTCCCTGTCCTCCAGTGAAGCACCGGCCGCTCCGGTTCCCACATCGCCCATCGAGGTCCCACCGATCGCGCGTGAGGCCATCCGGGCCCTGGCCCACGCCGCGACGGTACCGACCAAACTCCTGATCAGCGGGGGCATCGGAACCGGCAAGACCACCGTCCTCACCGCAGCCCGGGACACACTGCGTGGCGCCGGGCTGACCGTGCTGACCCGCCCGCCCCACGCCGGCGATCCCCGCGAAGCGGCGTTGGTGATCGACGACGCCCAATTGCTGACCGAGTCCGAGCTGCTGGGCCTTACCGAACGCGCGGCCGACCCCCAGGCGACAGTTGTGGTGGCCGCCGAACCCCAGGGCCAGCTGCGGGCACTGAGCGTGGCCATCGAACGGGAACGCCCTCGAATTTCGCTCGGTCCGCTGCCGGTCGCCGATCACCTGCGGCATTGCACCGCGGGCCTGCCGTTCCTGGTGGGTGCGGTGGCCGACGGTGCGCAGTCACCGGCCCAGGCGGCCAAGTTCGCACTGGTCGAGCGATTGTGCCGGCTCGACGAGCCCACCCTGGACACCCTTCTCATCATGTCGCTGACCGAAGAGCTGGGGGCTGCCGATGTGGCTGCCGCACTCGGGATTTCGACAACGCAGGCACACCAGCTGGTCGATCGGGCGCGTGCCAGTGGACTCACTCAGCCGTCGCACGGACCGGAGTTCCTGCAGTCCATGCACGCCGCGGTCGCGCAGATCGTCGGCAATGCCCACCACCACGAGGTCGAGGCCGCGCTCTTGCGATCACAACTCGACATGTCGACACTGTCACCGGATTTCGCGCTGCGACTCGCCGAACACGGGCTGCGAGACGACCGGCTGGCGGGCATCCTCGCCCGGCAGGCCGCCGGCGCCCGGGGCCACTCCGCTCGGGCCGCCCGGCTGTATCGGGCAGCGGTCGACGCCGGCGCCGAAGGGGTGACTTCACGACTCGCCGACGCGCTGGCGCTCACCGGAGAATGCGCGGCCGCGGCGGCACTGGCCGACGATCTGCTCGGCTCATCGGACTCCACCGAACGCGCCGCGGCGGTCCGCATTGCGGCCAGCCTCGCGGCTCACGACGGCAACGCCAGTCAGGCCGCGGAGTTGTTTGGCTGGCTCGGTCCCCACCCGGACGCGGTGGTCGGTGCGGCCGCCGCGATCGCGCACGCCGCCACGGGTGATCTCGCGACGTCGGCCGTCGCCCTTCGCCTCAAGGACGCCGGTCCGCCGACGATGGCCGCGCGCACATCGCGGAGTCTGGCCGAAGGACTGCTGCTGACCATGGATCAGCCCTATCCGGCGGCGATGGCAAAACTGGGCCAGGCCATTGCGACGGAACAATCGCTGAGCCAAGTCATGCCGGACAGCCCCGCCGCGCTGGTTACCTTGGCCGCGATCCATGGAGGCGATCCGGTCCGCGCGCGCAGCGTGATCGGCCGCGCCGTGCGCGACGGCGGCGATTCGCTGTTCGAGCCTCGGCACTCGCTGTTGTCCGGCTGGATCAAGATGCAGGACGGGCAATTGCCTTCGGCCACCGCGGATGTTGCTGGGGCCGTCACCGGGGCCGGCTCGGGCGAGTTGCACCGGCGCGATGCGTTATGGGCAGCCGCACTCCAGACCGCGATCGCGCGGCGCAGCGGCGACACCGGTGCGCTGCAAAAGCATTGGTATGAGGCCATGGAAGTGCTCGCCGAGTACAGCGTTGACCTGTTCGCGCTGCTGCCGTTGGGGGAATTGTGGGTTGCGGCCGCCCGCATGCGCCAGGTCGACCAATTGCGACACACTCTGGATCAGGTGTTCACCCTGTTGGACTCACTGGGCAACCCGGCGTTATGGTCGGTCCCGCTGCATTGGGCCGGGGTGCACGCAGGAATACTGGCCAACTCACCGGAGTCGGTCGCCCCGCACGGACAGGCCCTCAGTGCGGCGGTAGACGACAGCGCTCTGGCGCGGGCCCTATCCGGTGCCGGCCGGACTTGGCTGCGGGTCCTGGCCAACCAGGTCGACGCCGACGAGGTCACCGTTGCGGCCCGGTCGCTGTCGGGTGTCGGGCTGACTTCGGATGCGACCCGGCTGGCCGGTCAGGCCGCGCTGCAAACACCCGACGCCCGGGTATCCGGTGCCATGCTGCAACTTGCCCGGGATCTCAAGCTGGGCGCGGCTCCAGCCGAGACGAGCACCGAGACGTCCGCCTCGGAACCACCACCCGGCGCCCCGTCACCGCAGCGTCAGCCAGCGGCGGGTTCGCGTCTCTCAGACCGCGAACGCGAAGTCGCCGAGCTGTTGCTGTTGGGCCTGCCGTACCGCGACATCGGCGGCCAGCTGTTCATCTCGGCGAAGACGGTCGAGCACCACGTTGCCCGGATCCGCCGCCGGCTTGGCGCGTCGTCGCGTTCGGAGATGTTGTCCATGCTGCGGGCCATGCTGACCCCCGAGCATTGAACCGCAGGCCAGCGGTGCCCCAGAAGAATCAATGAACAGCAGGTTAGGGCAGCCTTTCTCGCGTCGAAAACCGTACGGATGTCACTATGGGCAGGCCAAGAGATCGAACGGGTTTTCGCTGAGTGACTACGAATTGGGGTGGCCTTCCGTGACCACACAGACGCTCATCAGATTGGTACTGGGCCTGAGCATGACCGCGGTCGTGGGCGTATTTGCTCTGCGCCGGATCTGGTGGCTGTTCAGGATGACCATGTCCGGCCAGCCGGCCAGTGGGCGCACCGATGATCTCGGCGCCCGGATCGGGGCCGAAATCGGCGAGGTGTTCGGGCAGCGTCGGATGCTGAGGTGGTCGGTGCCGGGTTTGGCGCACTTCTTCACCATGTGGGGCTTCTTCATCCTGCTCACGGTCTACATCGAGGCCTACGGTGTGCTGTTCAAGCCGGACTTTTCCATCCCCCTCATCGGCCACTTGGATGCCCTGGGCTTCCTGCAGGATTTCTTCGCGCTGGCCGTGCTGACCGGCATCGTCACGTTCGCGATCATCCGGATGCGCACCCAGCCGAAGGAGTACGGCCGCCAGTCCCGGTTCTACGGCTCACACCTGGGCGCCGCCTGGCTGGCCCTGTTCATGATCTTCAACGTCATCTTGACGTACGCGTTTTTCCGCGGGGCTTCGGTCAATGCCCTCGGCGACGAATTCCCTTATGGCAAGGGCGCGTTCTTCTCGCACTTCATGGGCAAGCTGCTGGCTCCGCTGGGTCGACAAACCAACGAGATCGTCGAGACCGTCGCGCTGATGCTGCACATCGCCGTCATGCTGATCTTCCTGCTGATCGTGTTGCACTCGAAGCATTTACACATCTTCCTGGCGCCGATCAACGTGCTTTTCAAGCGGCTGCCCGACGGGTTGGGCCCGCTGCTGCCGATGGAGTCTGGCGGCAAGCCGATCAACTTCGAAGATCCCGCCGAGGACGCCGTTTTCGGCCGCGGCAAGATCGAAGACTTCACCTGGAAGGGCTTGCTGGACTTCGCCACCTGCACCGAGTGCGGGCGATGCCAGTCACAATGCCCGGCCTGGAATACCGGCAAGCCCCTGTCACCCAAGCTCGTCATCATGGACCTGCGCGACCACTGGATGGCCAAGGCGCCCTACATCCTTGGTGAAAAGAAAGCGGAGCCGCTGGAGGGCCTCGACCTCGAGACCACCAAGGAAGAGGCCCACCATGTGCCGGAGTCCGGATTCGGCCGGGTGCCCGGGCACGGGCCCGAGCAGGTGGCCCGCCCGCTGGTCGGCACCGCCGCGCAGGGCGGGGTGATCGATCCCGACGTGCTGTGGTCGTGCGTGACCTGCGGCGCCTGCGTCGAGCAGTGCCCGGTGGATATCGAGCACATCGATCACATCGTCGATATGCGCCGCTACCAGGTGATGATGGAGTCGGAGTTCCCCTCCGAGCTGTCCACGTTGTTCAAGAACCTGGAAAACAAGGGCAACCCGTGGGGCCAAAACGCCGGCGACCGGACCAACTGGATCGACGAGGTCGACTTCGACGTCCCCGTCTACGGCGAGGACGTGGACAGCTTCGACGGCTACGAGTACCTGTTCTGGGTGGGCTGCGCGGGCGCCTACGACGACAAGGCCAAGAAGACCACCAAAGCCGTCGCCGAACTGCTCGCCATCGCCGGGGTGAAATACCTGGTGCTCGGCACCGGGGAAACCTGCAACGGCGACTCGGCACGGCGGTCGGGCAACGAGTTCCTGTTCCAGCAGCTGGCCCAGCAAGCCGTCGAGACCCTGGACGGGCTGTTCGAGGGTGTGGAGAGCGTCGACCGCAAGATCGTCGTCACCTGCCCGCACTGCTTCAACACCATCGGCAAGGAATACCGGCAGCTGGGCGCCAACTACACCGTGTTGCACCACACCCAGCTGCTCAACCGGCTGGTCCGCGACAACAGATTGGTCCCCGTCACTCCCGTCTCTCAGGACATCACCTACCACGACCCGTGCTACTTGGGCCGGCACAACAAGGTGTATGAGGCGCCGCGCGAGCTGATCGGAGCCGCGGGCGCGAATCTCACCGAAATGCCGCGGCACGCCGACCGCAGCTTCTGCTGCGGCGCGGGCGGCGCGCGGATGTGGATGGAAGAGCACATCGGCAAGCGGATCAACCACGAGCGGGTCGACGAGGCGCTGGCCACCAACGCCGCCACGATCGCCACCGCCTGCCCGTTCTGCCGGGTGATGGTGACCGACGGTGTCAACGACCGGCAGGCAGAGGCCGGTCGCAGCGGCGTCGAGGTACTTGATGTGGCCCAGGTCCTGCTCGGGTCGCTCGAGTACGACAAGGCGACGCTGCCGGAGAAGGGTACGGCCGCGAAGGAGGCCGCCGAAGCCGCGCCCAAGGCTGCCGCGTTGAGCGCACCCGCAGAGGCTCCCGAGGCGCCTGCCGAGGAGCCCGCCGAGACGCCGGCGCCGGCGCCGGAGAAGACGACGGAGGCAGCGGCACCCGCTAAGGGTCTGGGCATCGCCGGTGGCGCCAAGAGGCCCGGCGCCAAGAAAGCAGTTCCCGAAGCCAAGGTGGCCGAGGCACCCGCCGCACCCGCTACACCCGCCGCACCCGCTAAGGGGCTCGGAATGGCCGCCGGCGCCAAGAAGCCCGGCGCCAAGAAAGCGCCACCTCAAGCTGGCGCGGCGCCCGAAGCACCCGAAGCGCCCGAGGCGAAAGCGCCTGCCGCACCCGCCGCACCCGTTAAGGGCCTGGGTTTGGCCGCAGGTGCGAAGCGACCGGGCGCCAAAAAGGCAGCTCCCGAAGCCCAGGCGGCCGCGGCGCCGGCCGCGGCCGAGGAGGAAGCCGCACCGGCAGCACCGGCTGCGGCGGCGGCGCCGGCTACTCCCACAGCACCCGCGGCACCCGCAGCACCCGCAGCGCCCGTTAAGGGCCTGGGTATCGCTGCCGGCGCCAGGCGCCCGGGAGCCAAGAAGGCAGCGCCCCAAGCCGAGGCGGCCGCGGCTCCGGCAGCAGCCGAGCCCGAGCCCGAGGCCGAGGCCGAGGCCGAGCCCCAGCCAACGTCGGAAGCAAAGCCGGAACCTGAGCCGTCCGCGCAAACCGACGGTGACGCCGCGCCGCCGGCCGCGCCCGCGGCGCCTGTTAAGGGGCTGGGTATGGCACCCGGCGCCCGCCCGCCGGGCAAGCGCTGATCACGGTTTGACACCGGTCAGCAAATTTCAGTGGACAGCAATGGCACCATAGGTGACGTGACTACTCACCAGGTGCCCGCGCACCTAGCCGGTCATCACCGGCAGCGGGCGTTCGCGCAGTCGTCCAAACTTCAGGACGTCCTCTACGAAATCCGCGGCCCGGTACACCAGCACGCCGCGCGGTTGGAGTCCGAAGGGCACCGCATCCTCAAGCTCAACATCGGTAATCCGGCGCCGTTCGGCTTCGAGGCGCCCGACGTGATCATGCGCGACATGATCCAGGCACTGCCCTACGCACAGGGCTACTCCGACTCGAAGGGCATCCTGCCGGCCCGGCGTGCGGTGGTCACCCGCTACGAGCTGGTCGAGGGCTTCCCGCGCTTCGACGTCGACGACGTCTATCTGGGCAACGGGGTCTCCGAGCTGATCACCATGACGCTTCAAGCCCTGCTGGACAACGGCGATCAGGTGCTGATCCCCTCGCCGGACTATCCGTTGTGGACGGCGTCGACGTCGCTTGCCGGCGGCACACCGGTGCATTACCTATGCGACGAGACCCAAAGCTGGCAGCCGGATATAGCCGACCTGGAGTCGAAGATCACCGAGCGCACCAAGGCGTTGGTCGTGATCAACCCGAACAACCCGACGGGCGCGGTGTACGGCCGCGAAATCCTCACCCAGATGGTCGATCTTGCGCGCAAACACCAGCTGCTGCTGCTCGCGGACGAGATCTACGACAAGATCCTCTACGACGACGCCAAGCACATCAGCGTCGCCTCGGTGGCCCCGGATCTGTTGTGCCTGACTTTCAACGGCCTGTCGAAGGCCTACCGCGTCGCCGGGTACCGGGCCGGCTGGCTGGCGATCACCGGACCCAAGGACCACGCGAGCAGTTTCATCGAGGGGATCAGCCTGCTGGCCAACATGCGGTTGTGCCCGAATGTCCCGGCGCAGCACGCAATTCAGGTCGCCCTCGGCGGCCACCAGAGCATCGAAGACCTGGTGCTTCCCGGCGGCCGGCTGCTCGAGCAGCGCGACGTCGCCTGGACCAAGCTGAACGAGATCCCCGGGGTGTCCTGCGTCAAACCGGAGGGTGCGCTGTATGTGTTTCCCCGGCTGGATCCCGAGGTCTACGACATCACCGACGACGAGCAGCTGGTCCTCGACCTGCTGCTGCAGGAGAAGATCCTGGTCACTCAGGGCACCGGATTCAATTGGCCGGAACCGGATCACCTGCGCATCGTCACGCTGCCGTGGTCGCGTGACCTCGCGGCCGCGATCGAGCGGCTGGGCAACTTCCTGTCCAGCTATCGGCAGTGAGGCTCGTCGCCGCCTTGTCAGGGGCCCGGCCCGGCGCGCCCGGGCTTCCGAACAGCGAACCGGCGGCACCCCCGGCGCCGCCGGAGGGACTGCTCGCCGCGCTGATACCGCCGTCACCGCCATCGCCGCCGTCACCGATTCGCTTAGCCAGCATTCGACGCCGGGCTCCCGCCTTGGCGGCGGTACCACCGTCAATCTCGATGAAGCCCGGTCGCAACGGACGAGTTGTTTTTGAATGAACGATTCACAAAACCCGGTTGACCTGGCCTGCAGGCACGATCAGCCGGCGGCCGATCAGCCCAGCAGGTCCTGCACGCCGCACCGCATACATGACGCGTTGGCCGCTTCAGTATCGGCATACGCGCTGCCAGCCGAGTTCACGGCCTGCACAAACTGCGCATGAAACTGCGTCATCTGTGCGCGGATCGCCTGATACGACTCGGCGTGCCCGGAAAAGAACGCCCCAATGGCCGCGGACACCTGATCAGCGGCCGCGGCGAGCTCGCCCATGGTCGGCACCGACGCGACCGCGTTGGCCGCGTCGATCGTCGAACCGACGTTCGACAGATCCGTAGCCGCCGCTGCCACCGCGTGGGGCGCCGCAACCACATACGCCATGCAAGCTCCTCCTGGAGTCGATCAACTGATCGTATCCTCATCGGGTCGCACGGGTGGCGGTTTACCCAACCTTGCTGGGAAAACACCGTGCAGCGGGTGACCCACCCCGGAAAAAATCTTGCGGCGGCAACTCTGGAACGCCGTGCCCGGGGTCGAGACAATTTAGTTCTGCGAATTGTAATCGGGCAATCCCGGGGTCGCCAAGACATTGTGGTCCTGATCCGCTGGGAGGTGTCAGATATCACACCTGATCACGGCGCCGGCGAGGGTGCTGGCGGCCGGCGGTGACGGCGGTAATAGGCGGGCACACGCCCTACCCTCGAGCGGGTGACCCATTCGCACTCGCACAGCTTGTCGTCAGGCCCGTCGACTCTGGACCCGCTGCCCGCCAAGATCGTGGTCGGGCTGCTGGCCGCGATCGGTGTGGCAGTACTGGCCGGTGCGGTGTGGCTGTGGCCGAGTCGGCAGCATGTCGACATCCCGATGCCCTACCAGAACGCGTCCGGCGGCGCGGTAACCACCCAGCGCGGGCACGTGCTGTCCAGCGAACTGGGCGACTGCGGCAGCCCGTCGGCCAGTCAGGTCCTTACCACCGCTCCGCAGCCGGCAACCCCGGGCGCCGGAAAGTGCGTGCTGAATTTGGTCGCGATCGATTCCGGGCCGAATGCCGGCGCCAACACCTTGCTGGAGTTCTCTCCCGGCCCCAGCCAGCCCCAGCTTGCGGCGGGCGATCACATCCGCGTCATCCGGGCGGTGGACGCACAAGGCGCTACCACCTACGCCTTCTACGACTTCGAACGGGGCTGGCCGCTGGTCGCGCTCGCCGTCGCGTTCGCGGTGGTGATCGTCGCCGTGGCGCGTTGGCGGGGGTTGCGTGCGCTGGTCGGCATTGTGATCGCCTTCCTGGTGTTGGTGGTGTTCTTGCTGCCGGCGCTGCGGGACGGGGCGCCCGCGGTGCCGGTGGCGCTGGTGGCATCCGCGGCGATCCTGTATGTGGTGATCTACCTCGCGCACGGGGTCAACCTGCGGACCAGTTCCGCCCTGTTGGGCACCTTGGCGTCGTTGCTGCTGGCCGCGGGATTATCCTGGGCGGCAATCGATCTAGCTCATTTGACCGGCCTGTCGGACGAACAGAATGCCCAGGTCGCAGCCTATCTGGGTCACGTGTCGATCAGCGGCTTGCTGCTCGCCGGATTCATCATCGGATCACTTGGTGTCCTCAACGACGTCACGGTGACACAGGCATCGACGGTGTTCGAGCTCGCCCATCTCGGCGGCCCGGCCTCTCAGACCTCCCGGCGGGCCATTTTCGTTGGCGCGATTCGGGTGGGCCGCGATCACATCGCCAGCACCGTGTACACGCTGGTGCTGGCCTACGCGGGCAGTTCGCTGCCGCTGCTGTTGCTGTTCAGCGTCGCCAACCGATCGCTGAGTGACGTGCTGATCAGCGAGAGCGTGGCCATCGAACTCGTCCGCTCCGCGGTTGGCGGCATCGCGCTGGCGCTGTCGGTTCCGTTGACGACGGCGATCGCCGCCGTGCTGGCCAAACCTGCCGAAATCAGCTCCGTTCCAACAGCTCCAGCAGGTAGCCGCCATATCCCGACTTGACCAGGCTGTGTGCGCGCCGCGCGAGCTGCCCATCATCGATCCAGCCCATCCGCCACGCAACTTCCTCGGGAATGCTGACCTTCAAACCCTGCCGGCGCTCCAGAGTGCGGACATAGTCGCTGGCATCCAGCAGCGAGTCGAACGTCCCGGTGTCCAGCCACGCCGTCCCGCGGGCCAGCACCTCGACCACCAGCCGGCCCTGGTTGAGGTAGGTCCGGTTGACGTCGGTGATCTCGTACTCGCCCCGCGCCGATTTCCTTAAGCCCCTTGCGATCTCGATCACGTCGTTGTCGTAAAAATATAAGCCGGGCACCGCGTACTGAGACTTCGGCGTAGCGGGTTTCTCCTCGAGCGACAGCGCTGTGCCGTCGGTGTCGAATTCAATGACACCGTAGGCTGACGGGTTGGCCACCCAGTAGGCGAAAATCGCTCCGCCGCTTATGGTTTGAAAGCGGCCCAGACTTGTTCCCAGGCCGGGCCCATAGAAAATGTTGTCCCCCAAAACCAATGCCACAGAATCGCTGCCGATGTGATCGGCGCCGATGACGAATGCCTGTGCCAGGCCGTCGGGTTGATCCTGGGTCGCGTAGCTGATGTTGACGCCGAACTGAGCGCCGTCGCTGAGGAGTCGCTGAAAACCGGGCGCGTCGTGAGAAGTGGTGATCACCAGGATGTCGCGGATACCGGCCATCATCAGCGTGGACAGCGGATAGTAGATCATCGGTTTGTCGTACACCGGCAGCAGCTGCTTGCTGATGCCCATGGTGATCGGGTACAGGCGAGTACCCGAGCCGCCGGCCAAGATAATCCCACGCATGAGTGGCTCCAGAACCCTAATTTACTAAGTCGGCCTCGGTGAGTTCGGTGGCTGCCAGCGCCGACGCCAAGTCCTCGTGCCGGAACACCGCGGTGACATGGTCGTGGACCACCCGGAACGTCGACGCGGCGGTGGTGGCGGCATCGGGATCGTCGGGGGTGCTGATCTTCTGCTCCACGACAACCACGCCGTCATGCACATACATCCGGCCGAGCTCGGACGTCGTTTCCAGGGCGGCGGCCCACCTGCGCAGCGCCCGGTGACCCTGAGCGGCTCCGCGCGCGTCGCCGAAGTCGATGTCGTCGCTGGACAGGGCAACCAGGGTCTCGATGTCGGACGAGTCGAGCGCGTCGTGCCAAGCCAGAACGGTGGCGATCTCCGATGTGGTCATGGTCTGCAAATTACCGTGCTTGCCCCGACGCCGTGGCTAGAGCGGCGTACGATCCAGCCATTTTTGCCATACCGCCTCGTCGCCGAATAACTGGATGCCGGTATCGGCGACCGGGACTCGGCGCAACATCGCCAGCAACAGCTCGGTGGCGCCGCCGCGCAGCGCCACGGTGCCCTTGTCGTGCTGGTGTGACCAGGTGATACCAGTCGCCGATAGAACTATGGTCCACTCGCCCGATTCCCCCAGCCCGGGATCGGTCGCGTGCACGTGCATGATGTCGCCGTTGTCGAGAGGCAGTGGCGCGCCGCCGCTTCCGGCTTGGACCGCAACGCGCTCGAGCCATTCGGTGATCCCGTCGGCCGCCACCTCGGGTTCGAGCGTGAATTCGCTGCCGATCGCGATGGCGGCGTCGGCCCGGTGCACCGCCACCTCGTGCAGGCGACGCCGGATCCACCAGTTCGCCGGCCGCTCCCCGAGAAAAGTCCACACCGGGGTTTCCACACCCGACAACTCGACGGCATCGACCAGCCGCTGCGCGCCGCCTTGCAACCAGGAAATCGCATCGCCGGGATCCGGTGGCGGCTTGCCGCCTTCGACGGTGCGCGGATCAAGGTAATTGTCGCGTCGTTCGCGGACGATCTGCGCCGCCCAGCGATCACCGCGGCCAACGTGACGAAACAGTTGTTTCAGGCTCCAGCCCGGGCAGGTTGGCACCGGCGTGGACTCGTCGGCGTTGCGGAACAGCTCGGAAAAAGCGCGATTCTCTTCGAGGAATGCCGCCGCGTAGTCCACGTGCGTCACGCTACCCGGCGGATATGCTTCTCGGGGCCGTCCCGGTCCATCCGCAAATTTCCCACGCTTAAGCCGCGGCTCGGAAAAGTCGCGCACGCACACGAGGGCGCTTGGTCGGGCCTCGCGGCTGAAATGCCTTCGCCGCACACAGCGACGACAACCCCCTTTCAGCGGCCCGTCAATGGCTTGCTGTTCCAACAGCTAACGACGGGAGTGGCGCCCCGGAACCGAAACCGCGCCGGTTCGCACGCGCCACGCACCGAACAAGAACACGACGACGACGATGAAGCTGGGCGTGCCAAAGGCGAAATAAAGGAATCCAGAGGTTGCCGTATACGCGCCGCTGCCATGCACATGAACATTCACCACCGAACCTCTGGGATAACCGCCAAAGTGTCCCGAGATCGTGCCGGTATGTGACTCTCCGCCGACGCTCCACGTGGCTGTGCAGGTTGGGATAACACTGCGGTTGCCCTGCTTGTGGCAGCGAACGATCGTCGCCGTCGTCGGTGTGCCAGAGAGGTACATGTAGATGATGTGCGCGCCGACGCCGAACGGTATAAGCGCCATCACGACAATGATTGCGGCTACGTAGCGCCAAATTCCGTCGCGCCACCGTTGGCGGCCTGACCCAGCGTGGCGCGGTTGAGGCCCAATATCGGCTGGGGCGCCAATTCCGGGCTTCACATGGTGTTCGACAAAGCCGTTGGTCCGGATCAGCTGTTGTCCGACACGCTCGAGGAATTCGTCGACTTCATCGTGGTCGTAACCGCGTTTTCCGATGGCCGGCTTCGAGAAAGCCACGCTGCCGACCTCGGCGGCTGTCAATCCGCCTACCGCGTGCGGGTTTCTGAACCGTTGTTCAACACTCTCGCGGAATGCCTCAACTTCATCTTCGTTGTAACCACGTTTTCCCCCAGCCGCTTTCGAGAAGGCTATGTTGTGGACGTCATCAGCTGTCAGGTCCCCAGGCCGGGAATGTGGCCGGCCCGCGGGGTCGATGTGAGCCGTCCAGTCGCTGCCGCTGGACTGAGAAGACCGCTGGACAACGTAATCCTGGCGCGGGGCCGCGTTCGGGTACCGCTGCTGACATTCCAGGTCGGCGATGCGTTGCTCGGGGTCGTCCTCGTGCATCAGCAAATGGTGGCAATAATCGGTTTCAGGGTGCAAGTGGTGTCCATGGCGGTTCCTTTCGGTGCTGTCGCGCCGTAGGTTAACGCCGACCACTTGCGGAATTCTTGCGTCTGGTTCGCCACCGATCCCCCACGAGCCACGTTCCCATGGCGGCGCCCGAGGCGCCTTCCATCCTGTGATTGGGTGGTTGCGTCACAAGGTGATGACTACCGAGGAGGAGACGACCGCGCGTATGCCCGCCAGTATTGGCAGTCGGCGGCTCGTGGCTGAAGTGTTCTTTGCGTAGTCGATGCCGCCCGATGCCGCCCGATGCATAAGCCGGTACGGCCCGGCTGGCACACCACGAAGTCCCAGACGGCAGCAACGTAAATGATCACTCAGTGCGGGTGTGCCTGCAGCACTAAACCCGTTGTGGCCCCGCACTTTGCGGGTATCGAGACCACTACCGCGCCGGCGCGGTTGACACCCTAAGAGCCACTGCCGAAATTGGAGCCGCTGCCAAAGTCGGTTGGCCACTGACCGTGCGCCCAGGGTTCCGACCTGCCCGATGCCTCCCAGTCTTCACGTAGACGTTTGATCTTTCGCTCATGGGCCCGGTTGATGCGCAACATCAGGTAAAGCGCCCCGACAACCATCGCCACACCCACAGCGGATACTAGGATGACTGCCATGACACGCCCCTATCCTGCGCTTATAGAGAAAGGCTACGCCGATCGCGACGACCCGCAAGAACAGCTAGTCGCGCGGCGCAACTCCGTTGCCGCACATGCGGTTCTGCCATCAGCGGACGCTCTTGTGCGCTAAGACGTCTTTTCAGCAATTCGCTATCACCACTTGGTTGCGACCTTCTGGGGCTGGCGGAACAGCTACCCGATGGCACGGGAATCCTTGCAACGTATCCCCCCGGAAAGCGGGCCACCGGTGTGCCCGGCGAATGGCATCTGTACGCGGTCGCTTCTCCGTAGCGCGGTTTTCGAACTCGAGTCCTGACCCGGTAGCCGGAAGCAGCCGGAAACCCTGAATCGACGGTCCCCAGGAACCGCCAACTACCGGCGGTCGCGGTTGCGCCACAGACCCCGCAAGATGAAGACGCCGATCGCGATTCCGAGGATGCTGGCGCCAACCGCCAGGTAGAAAAGCCCGCCTACCGAATCCGCCGTATCCCTCGTTGCTGAAATGCCTTTGCCGCAAACAGCTAGCGTTGGGGCATAACGACCTGGCCCGCACCGTCGCCGCCGAAGGCGAGGACACAGCAGCCGCTGGGGTGGCGCTATCTCCAGCCATGCTTTGCTGTGCCGCCATCGATGTCACCAATTCCAGCTACCCGCATCCAGTTTCGCGACAACGCTCTGGACCGCCGCGACCCGAGCGCGATCGATACCCCAGGGCTGATCGACACCGACACGTTCATCGAGATCCCATAGGACACACTGCTCGCCCGGCGTCGCGACGAGCGACCATGCGAGGATCGTCCTGCGCAGCTGCTCATCGGATGAATCGAATGCCCCACGAACTCTGTCCGGGGCGCCGCCCTCCGGGTGGTGATGCAGAAACTCCCCATACGCCTGCTTGCAGAACGTCGCATACCGTGCGGTGCACAGGATCAGGCCGTGCCACGCCTCATCGACCGCACGCGAAGGCATCCCGATCACCTCATGGTCCCGCAGCGCGGGCGCACAGCATCGCAGCCACTGGCGCAACCCGGCGTCGACAAGCGACTTCGGCTGCCAGGGACACGTTTTGAACACCGTCGGGGGAAGCTCGAGCTCCGCCACCGCGGCATTCACCCGATCGAACCGACCCCCGCGCCTCCGCACGATGTTCCGTATGTCAATGACCCCCGCCACCACAGCCGCCTCCGCCACAGCCGGATCCTCCGCCGCAGCCGCTATGACCGCCACTACACCCGGCACCGTCCCCGCCCCCCTCACCGGTCGTCCAGTAGCCATGACGGCGCCGGTTGCGGTTTCGCCAACGGAATACAAAGTAGACGACGACCGCCACCCAGGGCATTGCGAAGACCACTGGGCCCACCCAGTCCGGCGCAGGGCGGTTCATTGCGGGGATGCGATCGAGAACTCGTAGCCCAGGTCCGGCCAAAGCGAGAAGAGCGAGAAGGATTAAATACCAGACCCACCAGCTACCGAAAACACCCCGAACAACGTCGATAAAACGACGTCGCCTGACCTGGGGAGCTCCGGCGCCCGTTCTGGGCAACCGGCCGATGGGGGGCGGCGGAAGCGGTGCCTGCGGTGAAGGCGGATACGTGCCCGGCTGAGATCTCAGTTGCTGCTCGACGAGGTCGAGGAACGCATCAACCTCGTCTTCGTTGTAGCCGCGTTTTCCAACGGGCGGCTTAGAGAAAGCCACGCTGCGGACCTGCTCTGGGGTAAGAGTATGTCCCGTCGGATCTTGCAGCGCTGCCTCGACGAGGTCGAGAAACGCGTCGACCTCGTCTTCGTTGTAGCCGCGTTTTCCCATGGGTGGCTTGGAGAACGCCACGTTGCGGACCTGCTCTGCAGTGAGGCGACCGCCCGTCGTCGACGCGGATCCATGCCCTGTGTATCCGTGGTTTACGCCAGGGGCGCCGGCCATGCGCTGCCGCTCGGCCTGCTGACGTTCCAGCTCGGCGATGCGTTTCTCGGGGTCGTCCTCGTTCGTCAGCAAATGGTCGTCCATGGCGGTTCCTTTCGCTGCTGTCGGGCGTTAGGTTACCGCCGACCAATTGCGAAATTCTTGCGTCGGCTTCGCTACCGATCCGTTGCGAGCCACGTTCCCGTGCCGGCCCCGGGGCGCCAGCCGCCGCCCCATTAGGGCCGTCGCGCGCCCAGCCGGTATACCCGCCAGCCCGCCTGCTGCCAGCGGGTGACGTCGAGGCAGTTGCGGCCGTCGACGATGACCCGGGCCCGTACCTGCTCGGCCAAATCGGCAGGGTCGAGTTCGACGAACTCCCGCCACTCGGTAAGCACCAACACCGCGTCCGCGCCCTCGCAAGCCTCCGCCACTGAAACCGCGTAGTTCAGCGTGGGGAATTGGCGACGCGCGTTGTCCAGAGCCTTCGGGTCGTACACGTTGACCGCGGCACCGTTGAGCTGCAGCTGACCCGCGACGTTGAGCGCGGGCGAGTCGCGCACATCGTCGGATTCGGGTTTGAACGCCGCCCCGAGCACGGCGATGTTGGCGCCCAGCAGCGAGCCGCCACACGCGGTGGTGGCCAGCTCGACCATCTTCGTGCGCCGGCGCATGTTGATGCTGTCCACCTCACGCAGGAAGGTCAGCGCCTGATTGGCGCCCAGCTCGCCGGCGCGGGCCATGAACGCCCGGATGTCCTTGGGCAGACAGCCGCCACCGAAACCCAAACCCGCGTTGAGACATTGGCGTCCGATCCGCGCATCGTAGCCAAGCGCATCGGCCAACACGGTGACGTCGGCACCCGCCGCCTCGCACACCTCAGAGATCGCGTTAATGAACGAAATCTTCGTCGCCAGAAAAGCATTGGCGGAAACCTTGACCAACTCCGCGGTCTGCAGATCGGTTACCACGAACGGCACACCCGCGTCGATCAGCGGCGCGTAGAGCTCCCGGGCAACCGCCTCAGCGCGCGTCGAATCGTGTTGTACGCCAAGGACAATACGATCCGGATTCAGGGTGTCCTGCAACGCCAGGCCCTCACGAAGGAACTCGGGATTCCAGGCTATTTCTACGTCGACCCCAGGGGACGCCAGCGCGGCGGCCCGCTGGCCCAGCTCGGCCGCGGTGCCCACCGGGACCGTCGACTTGCCGATGAGTACCGAAGACCTGGTCAGCCGCGGCACCAGGGTGTCGATGACAGCGTGGACATAGCGCAAGTCGGCGCCGTAGCCACCCTTCTTCTGCGGCGTGCCAACTCCCAGGAAATGCACGTCGGCGAGTTCGGCCGCTATGTCGTAGTCGGTGGTGAACCGTAGCCGTCCCGCGGCGAGGTTCTTGGTCAGCAGATTTCGCAAGCCAGGCTCGTAGAACGGAATGTCACCACCGGCGAGCTTGGCGACCTTACCTGGATCTACATCGACCCCGACAACATCGTGCCCCAGCTCCGCCATCCCGACGGCGTGGGTGGCGCCCAGATAGCCCGTCCCAAAGACAGCACATCGCATACACCCGTGTGTAGGTGGCCGCAATGAGCTAACTGCATCGAGCCGCTAAGCGGGAGGCAAACGGCAGGTGACAGCTCACTAGGGGCCAACTGCAAACCCGGCATCCCGAACCCGCCGAAGTGACCTCAGCGACCGTGACCTCCGCCGTGGCCTCCACCGAACCCACCGTGGCCTCCACCGAACCCACCGCCACCTGGGAACCCGGGGAACCCTCCGCCACCGTGCCCTTCGCCACCATGGCCGCCGCCCGGCCCACCGAAGATCGGGGGAATCGGTATTGGAATTGGCACGGGAATGGGGGCAGCCGGTGCGGGAGCCGGCGCCGGTGCTTCAGGAACCTGAACAGGGGCCGGCGCCGGCGCTTCTGGTATGTGCGGCGCCGGCGCCGCGGTGGGAATTTGCGGCACCGGCACTGGCGCCGCGGTTGGAGCCTGCGGAGCGGCCTCCGGCGCCGGCGCGGGGGCCTGCGGCGCGGACGCGGGAGCGGGGGCCGCCGGTACCGGCTGATGGGTGGGGGCCACGATGTTCTGGCCGGGATCGGGCCGGACACCGGCCGTTGGCCGGATGCTGATCGCCAGCGAAACGACCAGCGCCGCAACACCGACGATGAAAATCGCCGCTAACGCGCTACCGAGCAGAGTGAACGACCTCCGCTGGCCATGACCGACGTCGATGACCCCACTCGCGGCGGTGTGCTCGCCGGTATAGGCGTCGGCAAACTCGTCGGGAACGGCACTGTAGGCCAGGGGATTGACGTCCGCCCCGGCGGGGGCGTCGAAGTAGGTGGGAACGACTGCGTACGGGTTCAGGGCGCCGGTCCCGGGGTCCTGCGCGTACGCGCGCGCCGCGGTGGACGACACGAACAGCGGTGCATTGGCCGATGCCAGCGCCGCGCCCCGGGCCAGCGCCGACTCCGGCTCCTCAGGCGCGGTCAGCGGAAGCGTAGTCGCCGCCTCCAGCGCCGGCTTGATCATCGGGATGTCGATCCCCGCACCGACGACGAACACGGCATCCGGGCGCGTCTGCAACGACTCCGCATTAGAGACCATCGTGGTCAGCTTGGCCACCGCGGCGTCGTCATCCTCGGGTAAGTCCAGCCGCTGAATGTCGGCGATCGACCCGTCGGCGGTGTCGACCACGGCCAAAGTCGCGGTATCGGGCTCAACGAACAACAGCGCGGTGTGGGCATAGTTGGTTTCGTTGCCCACCGCGTGGGTCAGCGCGGCCGCAGCCAGAAACGCCGAGACCAACATCACGTTCTCGATCTTGTGGGCGGCCAACGCGTCGCGCAGCGCGGCGGCCTCGATCGGGTCCGTCCAGGTCACGCCCGTCGACGTCAGCTGGTAGCCACCCTCGGCCGCGCCCTCCTGGGTCCCCAGAATGGCCGAGATCACCCGGTCGGCGGCAGTGACCGTCGGCGCCTCGTGGTCTACCTCGAAGTTGTCTTCATCGACGGTGGCGCCATCGCCGTTTAGCCCTTCGACCAGCACCATCCGGACGGCCGTCGGCGCCATCGACACACCAAGCACGGTGTCCAAAAGCTCCCCCAATAGCCTTTTCGGTTAACAGTCAGGCCCGCCCGACGAATCGTCGTCTTGGGCCTTCACCCTGTATTCCCCGTGTCCGCCAAGTCTACGCGCGTTGGGCCGCCCGGGGCTCGGGCTCACAGCTGGTGCCCAGCTCAGGGCCAGAAGCCCCGCCCCAAGCGGCGGTGGCCCCAGCGTGGGCGCTCCGGTGGCAATTGCTCCGTGGGCGGCTGCTCGGTGGGCAGTTGCTCGGCTGGGGTCGAAACCGGCGCCGGCTGCTGGACGACCGGTGCGGGCGCTTCCGACGGCGCCTCGGTCGCCGGGGCCGGCACTGCCGACGGTGGCGGCGGGACGGGCGCCTCGACTTTCGGGGCCGGTGGCTTGCTTGCCGGGGCGACGACGTTCCGGCTGATACTGGACCGCTGTTCGACATGCGGCCGGATTCCCAGCGCCAGCGCGAGCGCCAGTGCCACCACCCCGATAACGAAGACCGCCATCGCACTCATAGCCAGCACCAGGGCCTTGCGGCTCCGATATTCGGGTTCAGCGGGGTACGGGTGGTCTTCGTCGTAAACGGCGCTGTAGGCCAGCTGCCCGACGCCCGGGTCAGGATCCTGAACTTGCGGGATCACGACCGTCGCAGGCGCCCCCAACGACGCATTCGCCGACGCCAGGGCCGCCCCGCGCGCCAACGCTGTCTCTGGCTCCTCCGGCACGGTTATCGACAGCGAAGTCGAGGCCTCCAGCGCCGGCTTGATCAGCGGAATGTCGACGCCAGAGCCCACCAGGAACAGGCTTTCCGGGCCGGCTTCCAGCTCTGCTACACCGGAGACCATCGCGGCCAGCTCCGCCACGGCGGCATCGGCGCCTTCGGGCAGTGGCTGCTGATGAACGTCGGCGATTGACCCGTCCGTGCTGTCGACGAGGGCCAGCGTCGCGGTGGTCGGCTCGACGAACAGCAGCGCGGTGCGGGCGCAGTTGGTCGCGCTGCCGACCGCCTGAGCCAGCGCGGCCGCGGCCATGAACGCCGAGACCAGCATGACGTTCTCGACCTTGTGGGCGGCCAGGGCGTCACGCAGGGCGTCGGCCTCGATGGGGTCGGTCCAGGTCACTCCGCTCGATTGCAGCTGGTGGCCGCTCTCCTCCGCGCTTTCCCGAGTCCCGAGAATGGCCGCGATCACCCGATCTGCCGCCGCGGCCGCGGCGCATTCCGGGTCGACGTCGAAGTTGTCCTCATCGACGGTGAGCCCGCCGGCGCTTTCACCTTCTACCAGCACCAGGCGGACTGTTTCGGGTGCCATAGACACACCAAGCACGATGTCCACGGGCGGAATTATCCCAGATGAGCCGACCTCTAGCGGTGCCCGAAACCACCGAATCCGTGCCCGCCGCCGAAGGGCCCACCAAATCCGTGCCCGCCGCCAAAAGGCCCGCCGAATCCGTGCCCGCCGCCAAAAGGCCCACCAAATCCGTGCCCGCCGCCAAAAGGCCCACCAAATCCGTGCCCGCCGCCAAAAGGCCCACCAAATCCGTGCCCGCCGCCAAAAGGCCCGCCGAATCCGTGCCCGCCGCCAAAAGGCCCGCCGAAGCGGGGCACCAAGCCTCGCTCTTCGGGCACCCGCTCGGGCACCCGCGACTCTGGGAAGCGGCCTCGCGGTTCCGTCACGGGCGGACGGAGCTCCGGCACGCGGGGCACCATCGGTACCAGCACCGGCGGCGGAACCACGGGAACCGGGGCTGGCGCCGGCGCAGCCGCCGGAATATGCGCAATTGGCGGCGGGCTCAACGGCTTTGGCGCGGCCACCGGCGAGGGTAACTCGACTTTCGGCGGCGGAACTAACGCCTGGGCCGGCGTTGGTGGCTGCTGGATTGGCGCGATCAGGTTTTGATTGGGGCTGGGCTGCAAGGCGACGGTCGGCCGGATGCCTATCGCAAGCGCAATTTCCAGCGCCACAACGGCGCTGATGACGACGACCGCCGCCGAGCTTCCCACTAGCAGAAGCGGGCTGCGCCGCGGGCTGTCCTCCGGACTGGCATCGGCGGCTTGGCCCGCCACCCCGGTATTCGCGTCGGCGTCCTCGTCCGGCACAGCGCTGTATGCGACGTTGTCCACGCCCGCCTTGGCGTCGGCCGGTAGCCCGGCAAAACATCCGGCGAGTACCAGCGGGTCCACCTCGCCGGTTCCTGGGTCCTGCGCGTAGGCCAGCGCGGCCGTCGACGACGCGAACAACGGTGCATTGGCCGACGCCAGCGCCGCGCCCCTGGCCAGAGCCATCTCCGGCTCCTCGGGCACGGACAGCTCCAGCGAAGTCGCGGCCTCCAACGCCGGCTTGATCATCGGGATATCGACGCCGGAACCGACGACGAACAGTCCGTCCGGCTGGGCTTTCAGGGTGTCCGCAGCGGAGGCCATCTCGGCCAGCTCGGCCACCGCCTGGTCATCGTCATCGGCCAGCACCCGCCGTCGCACCTCGACGATCGAGCCGTCGGCGGTGTTGACCACGGCCAGTGTCGCGGTATAAGGCTCGACGAACAGCAGCGCCGTGCTCGCGTAGTTGGTGGCGTCGCCGACCGCCTGGGCCAGCGCGGCCGCGGCCATGAACGCCGAGACCAACATGACGTTCTCGATCTTGTGGGCGCGCAGCGCATCACGCAGCGCCGCCGCCTCGACGGGATCGGTAACGGCCACCCCGCTGGACAGCAGCTGGTAGCCGGCGTCGACAGCACCTTCCCGAGTGCCCAAGATGGCCGAGATCACCTGAGTCGGTGCAGTTGCGGCCGACTTATCACCCGCGACGTCGAAGTCGTCCTGGTCGACGGTGACACCGTCGGCGCTTTCGCCTTGGACCAGCACCATGCGGACCTTCGTTGGTGCCATCGAGACACCAAGCACGATGTCCACCACCGCTCAAACGCCCCCTAGATAGTTCGCTACGACTAGGAGATTGGGACGGCACGGGTTTCCGACCGACCCGCTGTTTAGAGATTACTCCCGCGGCGTTTAGGGATTGTTAAAAACCTTTCGCGTCGTCGTTTCATTAGTGGTGACCGCCGCCGCCGCCGTGACCGCCGCCGCCACCGCCGAAGCCGCCGCCACCATGGCCGCCGCCGCCAAAGCCGCCACCCCCGCCAAAGCCGCCACCGCCGTGGCCGCCGCCAAAGCCGCCGCCGCCAAAGGGTCCGCCGCCACCGCCGCCGAACGGCCCGCCGCCCCCGCCGCCAAAGGGCCCGCCACCCCCGCCGCCAAAGGGCCCGCCGCCGCCACCGCCGAACGGCCCGCCGCCGTGGCCGCCCCCAAAGGGCCCGCCGCCCGGCTCGCCGCCGTGGCCGCCACCGAATGGCCCGCCGGCACCTGGAGCGCCCTCACCGCCGCCGAATGGCCCACCGCCAGATGGACCACCGCCGAACGGCCCTTCGCCACCGGGACTGCGGGGTTGTCGGCCGAGGCCGCTACCGGGCCCGCCAGATTCGGGCTCACCACCGAAGGTGCCAGGAGAATGAACGGTCCCACCCTCCCCGGGGCCCGGAATGCCGGAGTGCCCGCCACCGGGGCCGCTCGGTTTGGGCGATATCCCTTCCCCGGGCGGAGTTTGGTGGGTGGGCGGCTGCTGAATCGGGCTGCCGGATCGGGGTTGCGGAGCTAGCTGTGGCACCGACTGGCGCTGTGGAATCTGGATCAGGGGCGTGTGTGGCTCCGCGTCGGGGATCGGCACGTGGACCGGCGGCACGATCACCGGCGGGACCACCACCGGGACGGGCGCAACCGCGTCTGGAACCGGAGCAGCGGGCGCTGCGGGCGCCGGTGCCGCTGCGGCTATCTGCGGGTTCAACGGCTTGGGTATCGCCACCGGGGTCGGCTCGTTGATTCGCTGGAGCTGTGGAGAGGCCTGCAGTGGCGAAGACGCGGGCGGCTGATCGGCTGGGACGATGAGACTTTGGTTGGGGCTGGGCTGCAAAGCAACCGTGGTGCGGATGCCGATCGCCAGCGCGATCTCCAGCGCCACCACGGCGCTGATGGCGACCACGGCCATCCCACTACCGACTAGCATCACCGGCCTGCGGCGCGGCTGGCTGTCTTCGGCGCCCAGCGCGTCGGACGGGTCTATTAAGACGGTGGGAGCGTCGGCGTCCTCGTCCGGCACGGCGCTGTAGGCCAGGCCGTCGTCGCCGGATTCATCACTCGCGAAAAGGCTTGAAATACTTAGGTATTCGGGCAGCGGGTCCAGGTCCACCGCACCGGTGCCAAGGTCTTGAGCGTAGGCCAACGCCGCAGTGGAGGAGGCGAATAGCGGCGCGTTGGCCGCGGCCAGAGCCGCCCCAACGGCCAGCGCCGTCTCCGGGTCCTCCGGCGCACTCACAGAAAGCGAGGTCGCCGACTCCAGCGCCGGCTTGATCGAGGCGATGTCGACTCCCGAGCCGACCACAAGCAGGCCACCCGGAGCGGTGTCCAGCTCCTCCAGCCCGGCGAGCATCCCGGTGAGTTGCGCGGTGGCCTCGTCGCTGAAGACGTCGTCGACCTGTTCCATGTACCAATCGCCGATAGCGCCGTCGGCGGTCTCGACGATGGCCAAAGTCGCGGTCCCGGGCTCCACGAAAAGCATCGCGGTGCGGTCGTAACCCATTGCCCCGCCGAGGGATTGAGCCAACGCAGTGGCAGCGACGAACGCCGAGACCAGCATGACGTTCTCGAGCTTGTGGGCGGCCAGCGAGTCACGCAGCACGGCCGCTTCGACCTGGTCGGTGTAGGTCACCCCGATGGAGGACAGCCGAAGCCCGGCTTCGACCGCGCCCTCGCGGGTACCCAGGATCGCGGAGAGCACCTGGTTGGGCGCGCCAGTGGGCTCCGAGTCGCCGGTGGCGCTGACGTCGAACTCTTCCTCTTCAACAAGGGCGCCGTCCGCGTTCTCGCCTTCGACCAGCACCATCTGGACTGAAGACGGTGCCATCGACACGCCGAGCACGATATCCAAAACCAACCCCTCCAACGGTTCTGCTTGCCCAACCCATGGTCGGGCCGAGAAGAAACGACGGACGGGTCCATCATCGTCCACAAAGGCTGTGCGCCAGCCTGGGCGAACCTAGGTAGTACTTATGAATCTTGTTAAGTGCTTGTTATGAAGTTCTGGTAGGACCGAGACGGCGTCGGCCCTCGCTGACCCTGATACTTCGACCCGACCCGCGAGCTGCCGTAGGGGTGTTCGGCCGGACTGGTCAGTCGCAAGATGCAAAGTTGGCCGATCTTCATGCCCGGCCACAGCGTTATCGGCAGGTTGGCGACGTTGGACAGCTCCAGCGTGATGTGACCGCTGAAGCCGGGATCAATGAAGCCCGCGGTGGAATGGGTCAACAGGCCCAGGCGGCCGAGCGACGACTTGCCTTCCAGCCGTCCCGCCAGTTCGTCGGGCAGCGTGAAGAGCTCCAGCGTCGAGCCAAGCACGAACTCGCCGGGGTGTAGCACGAACGGTTCTCCGTCAACGGGTTCCACCAGGCTGGTCAGCTCGTCCTGCTGCTGTGCGGGGTCGATGTGGGTGTAGCGGGTGTTGTTGAACACCCGGAACATGCTGTCGAGGCGAACGTCGATGCTGGACGGCTGCACCAGGGTGTCGTCGAACGGGTCGATGCCCAACCGCCCGGAGGTGATTTCGGCCCTGAGGTCACGATCGGAGAGCAGCACGCGACGAGCCTATCTGCCGGTGGCCGCGATGTTGGCTCGGCGGATGTCTTACCGGAGGTACATTTCCCCGCCGGTCGGATATCCGCCCCCGGTGGTGGTGACGTGGACGTGGTCGTAGTGGCCGTACTCGCCGCCCGATTGCGCGCCACCGGGCGTGTAGTAAACGCCACGCCAAATGGCGTCTTGGATCCCAAAACGAGCCGCGTTGTCCAGCACGTACGCGACGATTTTGTATCCCAGTGCGATGCCTTCGTCGGTGTCGGGGTTGGGGATCATGACGTCAACCGCCAGACCGAGGGGATGCCACGGCTTCGGGTCCGGTCGGCAGCCGCCCATCTCGTGGATCTGCGGGAAGGCCGCGCTGATGGCGCGGGCCGTAAGGATGGTTCTGACCTGAAGTCCCTGCTCGTTGACGACGCCAGGGGGCAAAAAACGGCTGTTCACCCGCAGTCTCGAAGCCGCGGGAGACTCGTCGAGAGCGCCACCGGACATACCCGGCGAGAACGCTGCCGGTGTTGCTGCCACGACTTGCAACTGCCACGGCGCATCGTCGCCAGCGACCGGCTTTGCGTCGTCGCGGGCGCCGAGTGCATCAAGATCTCCGCCGGCCGCGAAGAACACGGCGGCCGAGGCGATGCCCACAGCCAGGACCATTGGCGACTTTCGTCGGTCTCTGGCTAATGAATGCCGGCCCACCGAAGGCACATTACGGGATAATAACGAAAGAATAAATATGCGATATCTAAATATCCGTTGTGGCTCGGCGGGCAGAACCCACGAGCCCGGCCGTCCCCGGATGTTAGCCTTCTCAGGCAACTGCGCCGATGTAGTTCAATGGCAGAACATCAGCTTCCCAAGCTGAATACGCGGGTTCGATTCCCGTCATCGGCTCCACTCTGACCAGCATCAACACTGTTCGAAGGAGTTCGAACGGCTGCTGAGTGACACGAGGATGACACATCTCGGTTCAAAGTGGCGCCTGCAGCCTTCAGCGCTTCCGCCTGGCCGTGCGCGTAAAGCCGCATGGTCAGGTAACTTCATGTCCGCGGTTGATTGTGGGCGGCGGTGATCGGGTGTTGCCGGTGAGTCTGATGTGGTGACGCAGGATCCAAACCCGGGCACTCCGGCACGCTGACGTCCTGCTACGCATGCAGTGCCACCAAATCCACACGCCGGCGACAAGCCTCGTCGAACGTGATCTCCGTCGCCAGTTCTGATGGCCGCGAACCGTCAATTCCCACCAACACCGGTGCCTGTGTGGCCGGCGATGGGGCCTCATCGTGGACGATCGCGACCGGGCAATGCGCATGGTGGACAAGACCGGTGCTGACCGAGCCAAACAGTGCGCGGCTGAAGGCGCCTTCGCCCCGGCATCCCACGATAATCATGTCCGCAGCCTTGGACTTCTTGATACCTCCGCGCGGACCGACGGCACGTCGCAGTGACGTTTCTGCTAGGTGCATGACTGGTCGGTTGAACCGCCCACGCGCACTCACTGACTCATCAATTTGCGGGTAGTCCTATTCAATTTGCGGGTAGTCCTATGCAATGGAAAAGACACTGTCCGGCATCGGTCTACGCCACGTTTGATGGATAAGATAGATTATCCATCTTTAACCCCGCCGTTTTCTCATCCGATGAATCACGGTCTTGACTGACGGTCGACGAACCGGCTGGCGCGGTGGTAGCCGAAAAGCCCTGACTAATATCGGGTTTCGGCCGTTAGTCCGTTGAGCGACGACGCATTTCCCGTTTACTGCCCGCGGCGCTAACGTAGCCGGCCTCCGTATTGCCCACGAGCGGAACCATAAAAGAGCCGGACGTGTCACGATTCGATGGATGGCAGTTGATTTCATCAGATGAATCGAACCGGCGACAGTCCGGGTGTTCGCGATCCGTGGAAGGCCGGCCGATTGGGGTCCGCTCTCCCGCCGGACTCAAGTCAAGGTTGACTGTAACACCCGTTGCAGGTATACGTACGGTATTCCTTACGAGGATACTTTCAGATATATTAGCTGCATGGCGCGAGGATCAGCAGACGTCACCACTATCAAGGTCAGCAAGAGGTTGCGGGACCGTATAACCGCAGGCGCTACACAGCAGCACCAGCCTGTCCAAGGCTTCCTGGAAAGAGTCCTGGACGACTACGACCGTCATCAGCGACTCGCGGCTGTAGCTGCAGCGATGAGCAGTGCCGATGAAAGCACGCTCCGAGCCTGGCGCACAGAGTCTGACAGTTGGGCGGCTCTAGACAGTGACATCGACGGTGCACAGTGATCGACCAGATCGAGCCAGGGTCGGTCGTGTGGGTCAACCTCGAACCCACCGTGGGTCGCGAACAGGCCGGCCGCCGGCCCGCCGTGATCGTGGCATCCGCAGGATACCTAAAGGCGGTGACCGAACTCGCCATCGTCGTTCCCGGGACGACGACGCAGCGTGGCTGGCCACAGCATGTGGAACTGACAGGGCCCGGCCTCACGCTGCAGCGCCAAACCTTCGCGATGACGGAGCAGCCGCAGACCATCAGCAGGGCCCGTATCGTCGGCGTCGCGGGAAAGATCGACAAGTCGTGCCTAGACATTATCCGCCGCTGGCTCAACGACTTTCTGCACGACGACGGGACTTGACCCCGTAGGTTGGACACGCTCAATCCCGGGATGTTCCTGGGGGAAGCGAGATGATCCAACCCGATGGCAAAGACCTCGTCACCGGTGAACTTGTCCACCGTGCCGTCGAAATGTTGCATCGTGGCCGCGCAGCGGCTGACGAGCTCGGCCATGATTTCGCGCATCCGCTGAGGGCCGACGGCCGCGGCCATGTCCATCGAGCGCACGACGTCGGCGAATAGCACCGTCACCTGCTTATACTCGGGAGGCTTTGACCCCGTCGCGACGGCTGCACCGCACTCACTACAGAACTTGGCTTTCTCGCTAAGTTCCGTGCCGCAGATCCGCAGATAAGCTCCGCCGCTGTCATCTCACGCGGCTAGCCGTCTGCGGTTCACGTCAATATCGTGTCATGCTGGAGAGCCAACATGTGCGATATCGCCACTGCGATCCGGCCGGCGAGTAGCGCTATGCAGCACGCACTTAGGGCTCACGCCGACGGCGTCCACGCCGGTACCGACATTCCGACCGCCGCACTGACGCACACATCGCAACGAGCGGAGAAACGGTAGTTGGATATCGTGGTCAACGGCGGGAAGCGCACAAATCCAGGAGGTGGGCTATGCGATTGGTTGTCGTCGCGGTCGTTGCCACCGCCGTGGCGCTGGGACTGGCCGTACCGGCTGATCGGCCAGCCCCGCCGATCGTGCTAGCCGACCACACCGTCCCCCTGGATCCGTTCGTCGATCCCGGCGACGGTTCCCTACCGAGCGGGGCGACGCTGACGGCGTTCGACGTCCAGCACCCGGCCATCGCGCGCCTTGACCCGGCGCTGTTGAGCGCCATCCAGAGTGCCACCACCGCCGCCGCGGCCGACGGGATCACCATGACCATCACCTCGGGCTGGCGGTCGCCGGAGTTCCAGCAGCGGCTGCTCGACGACGCCGTGCGGACCTACGGCAGCATGGCCGTGGCGCGCCAATACGTAGAAACCCCGGCGATGTCCAAGCACGTGATCGGCCAGGCGGTGGACGTCGGCGGTACGAGCGCCGACCAGTGGCTGATTGCCAACGGTTCCCGGTTCGGGCTATGCCGGATCTATGCCAACGAGCTCTGGCACTTCGAATTGGCCGCGGACGCGGCGGGGAACTGCCCGCCACCGCTCCCCAACGCTGCCGAGTAGCCGCCTCGCGCGTACAACCGAAAGCTTTGTGCGCCTGCGACGCCACAAACAGAACCTCGGCTGGAATGTGGTGGGTGGTGCATGAGTACGCGGGTTCGATTCCCGTTATCGGCTCCGGCCGTTGCTGCGTGCCTGTCCAGTGCACTCCTCGGTCGGGTCGCTCAGTTCCGCATAACGCACCAGCACGGCTGGCATCGGATTTGCTGTGTACTCGTTCGTTGGCAGTGCGTCCAGGCGGGCGGCCGCGGCGATCCGCCCAATGCGCACGCTGCCTGCCGGCCCGCACACAGCGCGCAGCAACTCGGTGTACTCCTCGTCTTACCTGTTCACGCTTGCTCCTGTGCGGCTTCCCATCGGTCGCCGTGGTAGCCGTGGCCAGTGGTACCCGGGCCGTCATCCAGCGAGACGGCTCCCATGGCACCGTTTGCTGAAAGAGCGTCTGCGCCCTGATGTCCGTGGCACGCTGTTCTTCCGTCCGCGCCGGTTCCGGACGCCCGTCGTGCCCGGGCGTCGGTGTTGGGGCTGCGCTGGGTGCGGGCCTTAGCCAGCCCTCCGCGCACCGCGCCCGTGTGCAGATCGGCTCGGCGGTCCGCCTGATGCCGGTCGATCAGGCTGCGTGCGGGCGCAGACCGCCGAGCGCGCCGATGCGAAGGCGAGGCCGTCCGATTGCGCGGCTTCCCTGCGAGCCACAGGCGCACCAGGCAGCGCCGGTCCGCCACCTCGGGCGCGTCGACGAAACCCCACCGGTTGTGCAGTGTCACGTGGTTGTCGGCGAAGAAGACCGCGCCAGGATCGAGCTTGAATTCCACGTAGTTGGCGGGATCGTTGATGATGCGGTCGAGCGCGTCTAGCGCCTCGCG
The DNA here is from genome assembly GCA_963814505.1 of uncultured Actinomycetota bacterium. GTDB lineage: Bacteria > Actinomycetota > Actinomycetes > Mycobacteriales > Mycobacteriaceae > Mycobacterium. The sequence goes on along the minus strand of CAWFDM010000019.1, from coordinate 219,848 downwards.
CCGGCGTGCGGTGAGCGGGCGGCCGCCGCGATAGTGGCCCAGTTCGATGTGCAGGCGGTTGTAACGGATGCGGACGCCGTGGGGGGTGTCGGTAAAGACCGACCCAACCGTTATCGGGTCCTCGCCCGGTTCGGTCTCGTGCGAGCGATCGAAGCAGAACTCCCCATAGAGTTCGTCCACCAGTTCGGGATGGGTCCCCAGCAGCGCGTTGTAGGCGGTGTGGCCGCTGACCATGAGCGACTCGCCGCTGACACCGCCTTGCGCAGGCACAGCAGCGCGAGGATGTCGGGGCGGCTTCCGGCGTAGGCGCAGGCCGAGTAGGTGTGGAAGATCAGCTCCGAGTTCGTTTTCGAGCCGCGCGCCTCTACGACCGACTGGCCGGTGTCCTGGACAAGGTAGACGCGGTCACCCTCTCGGTTCTGCGGCTGCGGGCCGCCCAGGTAGGTGCCCAGGCCCAGTACAGCATCGACGCTTCCTCGTCAGTCCAGCCCTGCAGGGGCAGCCCGCGCAGCACGCAGAAGCCGGGGCCGGAGCGGACGCGGTGGCGGATGCCGCGGGCGATTTCTGCGAGCTCCTGCGACTGGAATTCCGACGGCTCGACGCTGTCAAGCCGCCTGCCGCGACTCCGCAGCCCGTCACGAATGCGGAGGCAGGCGGCGGCCTGGTGCGGCTCGACCGTGATCATGTAGTCCTCGGCGCGCAGGCTCTCCTGATTCCAGACCGTCGGTCCGGCCATCATCCGGCGTTGGGTGCCGGACCGTTCTTGCGTCACGGCGTTGCTCATTTGCTCTGTCCCTTCATCGAAAGTTGTTGGCGGCTAAGTTCATCCCCTTTCGTCTGACCGGGGTGCGTTGAGTGACTAACAGGGCAGGCTTGCGAATTTCTTGCGTCCCTGCACACGGGGCCCACCGCCGGGCGGTTGGACCGGCGGCCGGGTCACGCCGCACGAACGCCGCAAAAAAGCCGAAAAAAATCGAAAAAAGTGTCCACCCCGCGCCCGCTGCGCGCTCCTACCCATGTGACACCCCAGAACCGACCAAGAAACCTCTAACCGTCGAGGAGCTTTCATGACCGTTGAGTCCGTTCAGATCAACACGGTTTACCCGCACGCCGATAGCCGCTACGAGTGCGTGGAGGCGACCGCACACTTCGCGGTCGACCCCGATCATCACGCAAATCAGCGCATCGTCGACCTCAAGCTCGCGCCTCGCCACGGCGACGGACTCGTGCGCTTTGACGCTGACCTGCGCCTGCTTCGCCCGATCGACGGCGGCAACGGCAAAATGCTGTTCGTCGTGCCCAACCGCGGCCTGCCCACCCATGCACCTTGGCTCAAGGGCGGATTCCTGCTCGACCGCGGCTGGACTATTGCGTCGTGCGGCTGGCAATGGGACGTGCAACGAGGGCCGGCGATCTTGGGCATCACGGCACCGGAGGCCGACGTCCCGCCCGGCTGGATGCGCCTGGAATGGCGCGCCGATTCCGCCAGTGATGGCCACGCGCTTAGCTTTTCGGCGCCCGAAATCGACTCGTTGCCCGGTGCGGAGTCGCTCTTCAAGTTCACCGACTATCCGACAATCGACACAAACGACCCCGACGCCGTTCTGACGGTGCGCACGTCCCCGGACGCCGAGCGCACCGCAATTCCCCGGGACGCCTGGCGATTCACCGACGAGACGCACGTCGCGGTGGACGGTGGGTTCAAAGCTTTCCACTGGTACGAACTGGTGTACCGGACGTCACGGGCCCCGGTTGCCGGATGCGGATTGCTGGCGATTCGCGACGTGGTGTCGCACCTCCGGGCTGACGGCATCGACCACACCTTCGCCTACGGCGTCTCGCAGGCGGGCCGGCTGCTGCGCCAATTCCTTTCCGAAGGGCTCAACATCGACGAGTTCGGGATGAGGGTTTTCGACGGCGTATTCGCCGACTTCGCGAGCGCTGCGCGCGGAGAGTTCAACCACCGCTTTGCGCAGCCGTCGGTCGCGCAGGTTAGCGGCTTTGGAACCCTGGCCCCGTTTGGGCACGCCGACCTGCTGGCGCGGCAGCGCGAGCTTGGCGGTGTGCCCAAAACGGTCTTCACCAACAGCGCGTCCGAGTACTGGCACGGTGACGGTGCGCTTCTGCACGTGGACCCCTACACCGGCAGGGACTTGCCCGAGGATCCCGATGTCCGCACGTATCTGATAGCGGGAACCGACCACTTCGGGAGCAGCAAGATCAAGGAAGCGCTGCCGGCGGCCAACCCGGTGCACCGCCTTGACGTCACGCCCGTGAGTCGGGCACTGCTGGTCGCGCTGGAGAACTGGGTCGCCGACGGCGTCGAACCACCGCCCAGCCGGGTCCCACGGACCAGCGACGGCACGGCCGTCTCCCGCAAGGAAGTGCTGTCCGGTTTCGGCCACGCCACCGCGCCGGATCCCGCGTCGCTTCCCTACGCGCGCTGTGTCGACCTTGGACCGGATGCCGATCGCGGCATAGGCCGCTGGCCCGTTCAGCTAGGCGAGACATACGTCGACCTGGTTTCGGCGATCGACGCGGACGGCAACGAAGTGGCCGGCATACGCCTGCCTGCGGTCGCAGCACCGCTCGCCACCTACACCGGCTGGAATCCCAGGCGACACATCGACGAGCTGCCGGATGTGCTTTATGAGCGAATCGGCAGCAAGTTGCCATTCCCGCCGGGGCGGCCGTCGGGCGTCGAACGGTGCCCGACGCGCAGTGATTACGCCGCGGCAGTCCGTGCGGCCGCCGAAACGCTGGTCGCCGAAAGGTTTTTGCTGCCCGAAGAGATCGACGCCGTAGTGGAAAAGGCTGCCGCCGACTATCCGAGGGCCACGTCATGAACACGATCGACCTCGTCATGGTCGCCCTTGGCTGCGGAATTCTCGTCTGGGCGTTGGCGCAAAAAGCGGCGAAAGCGGTGCCGGTGGCGGGCCTGGCGGCGCAGGGCGTACTGGGTGTGTACACCGGGCTGATGGTGCACAACGTCTCGTTCACCGCGCTGGGCTCGCACTGGCCGATCGTCGTCGCGGTCGCCTTCAGCACCCTGGTCATAAGCGTCGCGGGCGGCGCGCTGCTAGGTCTGCACCGCGACGTCAGCCCAGCGACCGGGGGGCTCGCGCTGGTGGCGGGAGGCTCGTCCGGAATCGTCGCCATCGCCAGTGAACTCGGTGGTGACGAACATGTCGTCGCGGCCGTCCAATACCTGCGCGTTGCGCTGATCACGGCGGCCATGCCCGTCGTCGTGGCGGTTTTCTACCACGACACCAAGGCGGATGGATCGCAGATAAGCGAAACGGGCTCTCTTCCTTGGTATTTCAGCCTACCGCTGATCGCGGTCATTGTTGTGGTGGGCGTCGCGGCCGGCCGCTACGTCCGGCTGCCGGGATCCGGGTTGCTAGGTCCGTTGGCGATCACCATCGTTTTGCAATTCACGGGGCTAGCGGCGGGTCTCACGGTTCCGATGGTGCTGGTCGAGGCCGGGATCATGCTGATCGTCTGGCAGTCGGTGCTTGGGTTCACCCGAGAGTCGCTTCGGGCGATCCGACGGATCCTGCCCGGCGCGTGCGCGTTGATCATTGTGCTGAACCTCGCGACTGCCGGTCTCGGCGTGGTGCTGGCCCACGTGGCCGGACTGAGCCCGCTCGACGGTTACCTGGCAACGAGCCCCGGCGGCACTTACGCGGTGCTTGGCACCGCCGTGGGAGCGGGCTCCAACGTGACGTTTGTCATGGCGGCCCAAGTCATTCGGACGGCAATGATGCTGTTCGCGGCGCCCTTTGTCGCACGGGTATTCCTGAGATTCACGCCTCACAGCGCAGTGACGACCTCAGCGAGCAGAGGGCTGATCCCCGTCGCCGCTTGATGCCCGCAGCCGGCACATCGTCGTGGCTAATCGGTTTGCCGGCGGTGCCGGCTGCTGTGTTCGTCACGCACGGAGCAGCAGCGGTCGTGGAAGGGCGAGCCGAGCGATCATGAACGACGCAAAAGCATAAGGATGGTCACGCCGATGACCGGCCAGGCGTAGCGCGAGCGTATTTGATCGAGGATTCTGTCATCAAAACTGTGAATCTATCGGCGAGGCACTTACTCTGCGAAATGCCCTTTCAACCCCACTAAGGCCGCCCGCTGCGCGTTGGAACTGGTTCCCGCCGGGCTTAATGCGAACAGAGAAGCGTTTGATAATGATCGACGTCAAGAATCTGCCTTCGATTTGTTCTGCTGCGCGGCCCATTCCGCTTTTGTCGGATGTAACTTTTGTCGGATGTAAGGTGCGCTCCAGCCAGCCGAGTAGAGTGCCAATATCGGTGACCCACACCTCGTCGGCAAGCTCAGGGCCCATCACACCAGTCAAGATATTTGTGTCGGCCGCACCGTTGAACAACGGCGGCACAATAATAAACCGGCGTCCTAGCTCCCCTTTACTTAGCGGGTCGGTTTCGAGACGACCCTTCGGTGTCTTGAAGAAGTCTAGCTTCGTAGTTAATGCGAATGTCGGTATCATATGGTGCTGGGTTACGTTCTCCCGGTCCGGAGACTGAACCAGAAGATCCCGTTGACCGCGGCGCTGGCCGCAATGAGCCACGCTCCATTTCTTGCTAAGACTTTTCTCGACCAGCGCTGCAAACACTTGGATACGGATCGTGTTAACGAAGCTGCTCGCTCCCCTTAGGAATATTTCTCTATCGCTTGGAGGTATGGAGGCAAATTCCGCCTCGCGCATGCCAAGAATATTGTATGCCATCTGGGCTTGACCAGGCTCCAGGAGCTTGTCACCAACGAGACTGCCAATGTTGAGAAATGTCGGAATAGGGTTATCTTTGTCGGGGTCGCGAGCCAACACATGCTTGGCGAGATACGTGAGTTTCATCTCAAGCCTAGTTTTCAGCTCGTCAAGGGATTTTGCAGGTCCCTTTGAGTCTTGAGATGAGTCCGGCTCATCGGCGGTGGTGGGCACCGCAGCAAAGGCTTGAAGCTCGAATGCAAATACTTTGCCAAAGGAAATCGACTTGACCCGACCAAAGAGCGTTGTCATCCGCTCCGCGTTCGTGAAAGCAACCGGGGCGAGCGCTAGGCCAACAAGTGCTGTCAACGAGCCAGCAGCGGCGACGTCTGGCTTCAGACAACCACGAAGTACCGCGATCCCAACCGTCAGCGCTACCGCAGCTCCGACGCCGGCGAGTAGCCGAGGCGCCGCATTGGCCCACTTTCGGCGCCGCTCTTCACGGTGCTGCGACGCGGCCTGACCTTTTTCAGCCGAACCCTTGACTTCGCCGGAGCCTTCAGGTGTCGCTGGAACATCTTCGCTGGTTGCCATGATCCTCCCATCCCGCGGTCACCGTATACAGGAGTGCTACGTGAGCTGCCTGATGCGCAATCGTCGAAGCGCCTTGCGCCGCTCAATCCTGTTGAGGCTGCGAGAGTTTCCTGTGAAGAAATCAAGCGGAATGTTTGAATCGCTGGCGTGCAGTAACCATATGCTGCGCAGTCAGCTGCCGTTCGCCGCGCTCGCCGATGCCTTCCAGATCCGTTGCCGGCCCGGCTGTTTCGACCCGATCAGCGAAGCGGGGGTACCGCGCGCTCGCCGGGCTATCCCCCCGGCCCAGGTTGGCCGTAAACGACTCCGCCGGCACCGCCGACTCCGCCGAGCCCATCGCGCCCATCTTTGGCACCGTCGCTGCCGGACCCACCGGGTCCGGGCGCCCCGCCAACGCCGCCGGTGCCGATAAGTGGTGCCGCCCCGCCGTTGCCACCGTTGCCGCCGTTGGCACCGTTAACGGGGATGCTGGGATCAAGGCCGCTACCGCCGATACCGCCGGCGCCGCCGGCGCCACCGTTGCCGGCCAGCCAGCCACCGAAGCCACCGTTACCGCCGCTACCGCCCTGCTGGCCGTATTCGCCCCCGCCGCCAGTACCGCCGGCCCCGCCGACGCCGCCGGTGCCGATCGCGTCCGCGGCACCGCCTAGGACCTATTTCCCATTCTTCTTCTACCTCCCCATTCTGTGATGATGTTGTGGTGCAAGGGATTACACTGTCGGATCGGGAGTTGTTGGACGCGCAGGCGCTGGTCGGGGAGCTGGTGCCACCGGGCAGCGTGTTCGCGTTTTTGGCCGAGCACCGCCACGAGGTGTTCCCGGATTCGTTCATCGCAGATTTGTTCGAGTCGAAGGCGGGTCGCCCGTCGTTGCCGGCGGATCTGATCGGGTCGGTGCTGGTGCTCAAGGAACTCTACGATCTGTCGGATCCGCAGACCGCTGAGCGCTGCGCTACGACATCCGCTGGAAGGTGGCGTGCGGGCGGTCGCTGTCGCAGAGCTCGTTCGATCCGTCCACGCTGGTGTATTGGCGCAAGCGGATCGCCGCCTCCAGCGCCCGGATCGGGTGTTTGATGCGGTAGCGGCGGTCATCACCGAGACGGGAATCTGCGCGGCCGTCGGAAACGCTGTGTGGATTCGACGGTGTTCGACGACGCGGTGGCCACCCAGGACACGGTGACCCAACTGGTGGCGGCGATGCGCAAGGTGGCGCGGTTGGTGCCCGGTGCGACATCGGTGATCTGCGGGTCGCGAAGCTGGACTATTCCAAGCCGGGCAAGCCGGGTATCGATTGGGACGACCCGCGCCGCAAGCACTGGTGTCGGATCTGGTCAATGACGCCCTGGCGGTGCTGGCGGAACTGGCCGGGCCGTGCGCCCGAGCGCCAAGACGCCGCGGCCGATGCGTGGGTGTTGGCGCTGGTCGCCGGCCAAGATGTGGACCGGCCGAGGCTCGGATGGCACCGACGGGCACTGGCGTATCGCGCGGCGGTCGCGCCGGATCGGGTCATCTCGACCGTGGACACCGAGGCCCGGCACACCCGCAATCCAGTCGGTGCGCCGTGATGGTTTCGTGGCACCTGGCCGCCGAGCCGCAGACCGGTTGATCACTGACTGCGAGTTGACCAAGGCGGTACAGGCAGCGACGCTGGGTGGCGTGAAGTTGGTCGCGCGCGACCGTTACCAACCAGCGGCAACGACAGCGACGGCGGGCCGCACGTGTGGAGAGCCAATCCGGGTCGGCGAGCCCGAGGCGGGGTGGTCGCCGCCGATCAGGTGTGAGCCAACCGGATAGCGTGTGTCGTGCAAGCGGATGGATCCCACCACAGCGCTGCCGCTCCACTGGCGTGCCGCGTGGTCGACGCGTGTGGCTGTCACCGTCGCGGCCGCAGCCGTCGCGATGGTCGCCACAGCGATGATCGATGGTGGCCAGCCCAACACCGCATGCCGTCCCAACCTTGAGGTGTATGGCGATTCGGCCTATGGCACCGGGCCGCACGGCGGCCTACCAACGCGACGGCATGACACCGTGATCAAGCCCAAGCCGCTGGTGCCCGCGGTGGTCGGCGGGTTCGCCCTCGACGACTTCACCATCGACGAGGCGGCCGCAACCGTCACCTGCCCCGGTGGGCACACCCGCACCATGACCGCCAAGCGGACGGTGACCTTCGCCCCGCCGGGCCCACCGAGGCCGCCCTGCAAAATCCCGTCGGCCCCGGCACCACCGACACCACCGACACCACCGTCGCCGAACAGTGCTCCAGCGATACCGCCGGCACCACCGGCACCGCCACTGCCACCGCCGTTTTGCCCCGTAGCGCCCCCGGCTCCTCCAGCGCCACCGGCTCCACCGGCGCCGAACAGGCCGGCCGTACCACCGATTCCGCCGGTGCCGCCCGCGCCGCCGACAGCGCCGCCGCCGGCGGAGTTCCCGTCGCCGCCCATCCCGCCTTGCCCACCCGCTCCCGGCGAACCGTTAAATTCGCCGCCGGCGCCGCCATTGCCGCCATTTCCGCCACTGCCCGCGGCGCCGACGGGCGACGTGCTGTTCGGGGCCGCCCCGCCGGTGCCGCCTTGCCCGCCGGTCCCCCCGCTACCCCACAACCCGGCTGCCCCGCCGACGCCTCCGGTGCCGCCGTTACCACCGTTCAAGCCGGCCGCGCCCGCCACGCCGGCACCACCGGCGCCGCCTGCCCCGCCGCTGCCGTACAACAAACCCCCGGCCCCGCCGGCCCCGCCGGCCGCACCGGCCCCGCCAGTCCCGCCGGCCCCGCCATTGCCGATCAACCCTCCGGCGCCGCCCGCTCCCCCGGCCAGGCCGTCGGTGGTTTGCGAAAAGCCCTTGCCCCCATTGCCATACAACAGCCCACCGGCCCCACCGTTGGGATTGAGCGAGTTGCCGTCAGCACCGCCACCGATCAGCGGACGGCCCAGTATCGCTTGAGTGGTTTCGTTCACCCCGCCCAGGAGCTGTTGCGCCACCGACTGCAACGGGTTGGCGTTAGCCACCTCAGCGGCGGAATACGACCCCGCACCCGAGGTCAGCAGCTGCACAAACCGCTGGTGAAAGACCGCCGCCTGAGCGCTCAGTCCTTGATACGCCTGAGCATGCCCGGAAAATAGTGACGCCACCGCCTCCGACACCTCATCCGCACCGGCAGCCAACACGCCCGTGGTGGTAGCAGCCGCCGCCGCATTGGCCGCGCTCAGGGTAGAACCGACGTCTTCCAAATCCGTTGCCGCCGTCGTCAACATGTCCGGGACCACCATCAGATTCGACATCGTCGCCCTCTCACCTGCTCGTTGCTGAACGGTTGGCAGAAGGAGAGCGTATAGCGAGTTGCCGCGACCGAGGGCCTCAACCTCTACGTCGGTTGCGTCGCCTTGGCGTCGTCGGCCGTGGGACATCAGCGGCGTCATGGGACTTATCCACAGTGCGACGTCTATCCACAGCCAGGCCAGTTCGAGGAGATGGCGGCAAACAATCCACCTAAAATCGAAAGCATGTTCGAAGACGTCGCCGACGCGGCCCTGGTGAGCGCCATTGGTGACTCGGCACACGCCGAGAACAAGGCCTGCGCGCGTCGGCTGGCGGCCATCGCCGAGCTGTACCGGCGCCGCCAGATTCCCGGCGAAGAAGGAAAACGCCGCGAGCGGTGGCGCATCGACCCATGGGAAGCGGTTGCAGCCGAAGTGGCTGCCGCACAGGGCATCACCGCGGCCGCGGCGGCCGCGCAACTGCACAACGCGATCTGCTTGCACGAGCGCCTGCCAAAAGTCGCGGCCCTGTTCGCCACCGGCGCCATGTCCTACCGGATCGTGCACCTGATCGTCAACCGCACCCTCTTGGCACTCGAGCCCGACATCCTGGCCGCCATCGACTCCGAACTGGCGGACGCCTTCACGACGTGGGGACCGCTCTCGCTCAACAAGACCGAGCAAGCCATCGACGCGTTGGTCGAGCGCCACGACCCCGACGCCCGCCGGCGCGTGCAAGCTACGGTGCGCTCGCGCTACGTCGATATCGACCATCGGGGTGGTATCGCCGCACTGCATGGCGAAGTGCAATCCACCGATGCCACTGTGCTGGACCGCCGGCTCACCGCGTTGGCCCACACGGTCTGCGCCAACGATCCGCGCACGATCGACCAGCGTCGCGCCGACGCCATGGGCGCACTGGCCGCCGGGCACACCACGCTGATTTGCGCGTGCGGCCAGCCGGACTGCGCGGCCCCCCAGAGCCCAACGACGACTTCGGTTGTCGTGCATGTGCTGGCCCAGGCAGCCGCTCTCGACGGCGCCACGGGCACCGACCTGCATGGCCAGCGGCCCGGCGATGGTGGGCCCGAAATCGTTAGCGACCCCGAACGTTTCGCCGAGCTCATCGGCCAGGCCACCGGCTCCGGCCCGCCCGCGCCACCCCGCGTAGCGCCCCTGCGTCCTGTGCCCAATCCGGGCTTGGTGCTGGGCGGCCCTGTGATACCCGCCGAAATATTGGCCGACCTAACCGCCCGCGGCGCCGCCGAGATACGGCCGCTCATTCACCCCGGGGACAGTCCACCCGAACCGCGCTACCGCCCCTCTGCGGCACTGGCGGACTTCGTGCGCTGCCGCGACCTCACCTGCCGGTTCGTCGGCTGCGACCGCCCTGCGGAGTTTTGCGACGTCGACCACACCATCCCGTACGACGACGGCGGCCTCACGCACGCCTCTAACTTGAAGCTTTTGTGCCGAAAACACCATTTGCTCAAGACTTTCTGCGGCTGGTGCGACAAGCAACTGCCTGACGGCACCATCACCTGGACGTCGCCGTCCGGGCAGGTTTACACCACCCGGCCCGGCAGTCGGCTGCTGTTTCCGACGCTGTGCCTACCCACTGGCGAATTGCCCACCGCCGCAGCGGCACAACCGGCTTCCCGTCAACGCGGCCTCATGATGCCCACCCGCCGCCGCACCCGACAGCAAGACCGCGATTACCGCATCGAGGCCGAACGTCGACACAACCGGCAAACCATGCAAGCCGAACGCCGACACCACCAGCGGGCCTACTTCGATCCCGCCCCACCGGGCGACCGCGACGACGAGCCACCGCCATTCTGACGGCCGCTCAACGGTTTACGCAGAGGCGAGGGCGAACGGTACCCGAGGTTCTTTCGTGCACAGATCACTGCACCTACCGCACTACCCCGAGAACCACTCGTCACCATTGCAGTCAGCCACCGGCCGAATCCTGCGAATTCCGCTGCTCAAGCACTGGCTTCGGCGACCTCCGAATATGCCTAAGGCGCAGACGAATTGGTGCGGCCCCGCGAACGTCATCACGCGCGTGTTCTGGCATCTGCGGTAACGAAACCCCGGCCAATGTCAGGCAATTCACATTCGTGCTTCGAGGAAAAGCGACCGGCGCAGGAAGTCGAGCTGCAGCAGCAGGAGGTTCTCAGCCACCTCCTCCTGCGGCGTCATGTGCGTCACCCCCGAGAGCGGGAGCACCGTGTGCGGCCGGCCCGCCGCCGTGAGCATCGCCGAGAAGCTGGAGCGTGTTCGCCACCACCACGTTGTCGTCGGCGAGCCCGTGGATCAGCATCAGCGGCCGGGTGAGCGTTGCTGCGTCCCCGAGGAGCGACACCCGGTCGTAGTTCTCCGGGTCGTCGGCGGGGGTGCCGAGGTAGCGCTCGGTGTAATGGGTGTCGTAGAGCCGGAAGTCGGTCACCGGGGCGCCGGCGACGGCGGCGTGGAACACGTCGGGCCGACGCAGCACCGCCAGGGCGGCGAGGTAGCCACCGAAGGACCAGCCGCGAATCGCGACCCGCTCGAGGTCGAGCTCCGGAAACTCCTTCGCCGCCTCCTCGAGCGCCATGACCTGGTCTTCGAGCGCCGGGGTGGCGAAGTCACCGCGGATCGAGCGGGTCCAGGCGCGACCGCGTCCCGGGGTGCCGCGCCCGTCGGCGACCAGGACGGCGAACCCCTGCTCGGCGAACCATTGCGAGGTGAGGAAGAAGACCTGGCCGGAGTAGACGCGTTGCGCACCCGGGCCGCCGTAGGGGTCGAGCAGCACCGGTAGCTGTCCCGATCCGGGCACGTGCCAGGAGGGCAGCAGCAGGGCGGCGCGCAGCTCCGCTGAACCGAGACGAAGCATCTTCGGCGTCGCCGTGAGAAGAGGGGTTTCTTCGAGCGTCTCGATCCGCCCCACCACGTCACCCCCGCGCCACACGGTAAAGCTTGCCCGCTGCCGGTCGAGCCTCCACTCGCTCACCACCGCCGTGCCGCCGCCGGCGGCGGCCGAGCGCAAGGACGGGAACTCGTCTGTTGCGCTGCGGCCGACCTCGACCACCCCACCCTCCGGCGACCACTCCCACACGCCGACCTCGGTCGGCTCGACCGAGGCGGTGAAGAGCACGCTGCTGCCCGCGACGTCGATCACCGCGCGCACCTGCAGCCCGGGTGGCGTGACCGGCACTCCGTCGACCTCGATCCGGCTCGTATCCTCGCTGTCCGCGACGAAGACGAGCGCCCCGTTCCCGAGACGGGCGGGAACGCCGCCGGTGATCTCCAACCAGTCGGGATCGGTGTCCTCGCGCACCACCGTGACGGCGCCCGAGCCAGGATCGATCTCGAGCACCAGCGACCGACGCTGGTCGCGCTGCTGCACCAGGGCGAGGAGCCCCTCGTCCGACCAGTTCACCGCAGCCAGGTACTCGAACCGGCGGTGATCCCAGGCGACATCGGTGCACGTCCCGTCGAGCCCCACCAGCTTCAGCGTCACCTCTGCGTTCGCCGAGCCCGTGTCCGGGTAGGCCATTTCGCGCGGGGACCGTTCCGGGCGAGCAGGGTCGGTCAGGTAGATGTGGCGCACCGCGGACTCGTCCACCCGCGCCACCAGCAGCCGTTCTCCGTCGGGGGACCACCAGAAGCCGGCCTGGCGGCCCATCTCCTCCGCCGCCACGAACTCGGCCAGGCCGTAAGCGACGTCGGCGCCGTCCGCAACGGCGAGGGCGCGGTCGCCGCTGCCGTCCGCCCCGATGACGCGCAAGGAGGCCGAGCTGACGTAGGCGACGTGGCGGCCGGTGGGGTCGAGGCGCGGATCGACGGCGGGTTGCCGCGCCGGCAGCTCGCGCACCGCACCGGAGGCCAGATCGGCCAGGAAGAGCCGGCCGGCGAGGTCGAACACGGCCCGGGTCAGCTCCCGGTCGGCGGTAAAGCGCACGATGCCCTCGGACGTCTCCCGGGCACGCTCGCGTCGTGCCTGCTCCTCGGGTGGCAGTTCGCCGGAGCCCTGCTCGACCAGGGTGATGGGGTCGACCAGGAGGACTTCCCGGCCGGAGTCGACGTCGAAGCGCCACAGCATCGTGATCGGGTCGGACCCGGTGCGGGATCGGCAGAAGAGGATCGAGCTGCCGTCGGGTGAGATCCGGAACGACCTGGGCCGGCCGAGCGTGAAGTGGCGCGTGCGGGCGTACTGGCGCGGGAAGGTGTCCTCGATCACGACGACCAATACTGCCCGAGCCCGACTCGCACCCGTTCAGCACCGGCCACGTGCATGCGCGTCCCGTTCACCACCTGCCCTAAGGCGAGCCGGGGGCGCCGGTGCCACCGGGGCCGCCGGTACCACCGGGGGTGCCGACCGGGCCGCTGGGCGTGCTACCCGGATCGCCCGGGGTGCCGTCACCGCCGCCGGTGCCGGACTGACCGCCGGAGCCGGTGCCACCGGTGCCACCGGTGCCGCCGGTTCCGCCGGTGCCCCCGGTGCCGCCCTCGGAGCCGGTGAGGGTGGTGCCGCCGTCGCCGCCGATGCCGCCGATGCCGCCGGTGCCTCCGGTGCCTCCGGTGCCCTGCATGCTGGAACCGCCAGTGCCAGCTTGGCCGCCCTGGCCGCCGGCGGCGCCATTCTCGCCCGGGTCGCCGAAGGCGTCGCCGGCGTCACCGGTGCCACCTTGGCCGCCCTGGCCGCCCTGGCCGCCGGTCCCGGCGGCGTCACCGCCGCCGTAGGTGGTCGCGCCGCCCTGGCCGCCTTGCCCGCCGGTGCCGCCTAGGCCGGGCTTGCCCGCCGAGACGCCGTCGAAGCCGGTGCCGGGTGAGCCGCCGGTGCCGCCGTTGCCGCCGGTGCCGCCGGGGCCGGCGTCGTCGCCGCCGTGGTCGGCGTAGCCGGTGCCACCCATGCCGCCGGTCCCGCCTTGGCCACCATCCCCGCCCCCGCCGTCGATGCTGCCCAGGCCCGTGGCGGTCCCGCCGGCGCCGCCGTTGCCGCCCGGGCCGCCTTGCCCGCCGTCGGCGTCGCTGCCGCCGGGTGTGGTGGCGGTGAGGCCTGCGCCGCCGGTGCCGCCTTGGCCGCCGTTGCCGCCGTAGCCGGCGATACCTGCGTTGCCCCCGTCGCCACCGGAGGCGCCGGCGCCGCCCGGGCCCCCGGCACCCGCGCTCCCGCCGGTGCCGCCGGTGCCGATCTGGCCGCCGGTGCCGCCTTGGCCGCCGTAGCCGCCTAAGCCGCCGTTGCCACCGCTCTCGAAGGGGTTCGTCGCGCTGGAACCGCCGACGCCACCCGGGCCGCCGGTGCCGCCTTGGCCGCCGCTGCCGTTGGTTCCGCCGCTGGTGGTGCCGCCTTGGCCCCCGGTGCCGCCTAGGCCGCCCCAGCCGCCGGTGCCGCCGAGGCTGTCGTCCGTGTAGCTGAGGCCGGCGCCGCCTTCCCCGCCGGTGCCGCCCAGGCCGCCTTGGCCGCCGGCGCCCACGGTCCCGCCGCTGCCACCGGTGCCGATGGCGCCACCGGCACCGCCATTGCCGCCGTTGCCGCCGGTGCCACCGGTGCCGGCGTCGCCATACGGGTACAAGCCTGAGTCGTTGTTGCCGTCGTCGGGGTAGCCGAGGCCGCCCTGCCCGCCGTTGCCGCCGGTGCCGCCGTCGCCGCCGTTGCCGTTGGTGCCCCCGCCACCGGAGTTGCCGCCCACGCCGCCCTGCCCGCCGGCCGCTCCGTTGCCGCCGGTGCCGGCAACGCCGTCGCCCTCGGTGCCGATGGCGCCCTGGGCGCCGGCCCCGCCGGTGCCGCCCAGGCCGCCTTGGCCGCCGGTGCCCGCGGCGCCGGTGGTGCTACCGGTGCCGCCGGCCCCGGCCGCCCCGCCGGTCCCGCCGGTGCCGCCGGCGGTGGCGTCGTTGCTGCCGTCGTCGGCGTAGCCGGTGCCGCCGGTGCCGCCGGTGCCGCCGGAGCCGCCGGAGCCGCCGGAGCCGCCGGAGCCGGTGGTGCCGCCGGTGCCGGCGGTGCCGCCCGCGCCGCCCTGCCCGCCGGCCCCGCCGGTGCCCCCGATGGCGCCGGTAGTGCCGTTGGTGCCGGTGGCGCCTTGGCCGCCTTGGCCGCCCTGGCCGCCCTGGCCACCCGCCCCGCCGCTCTGCCCGGCGCCCGCGGTGCCACCGGTGCCGCCGGTGCCGCCCACCCCGCCGGTCCCGGCGCCGCCCACGGTGCCGCCGCTGCCGCCGGTGCCGGCCGCCGCGCCGGTGCCGCCTTGGCCGCCGTCGCCGCCATCGCCGCCGGCGGTGGCGTTGTTGCTGCCGTCGAAGCCGGTGCCGCCCTGCCCGCCGTGCCCACCGGTGCCGCCCGCCCCGCCGCTGCCGTTGGTGCCGCCGGCACCGGAGTCGCCGCCGACGCCGCCCTGGCCGCCGCCCCCGCCGAAGCCGCCCGTGGCGCCGGTCTTGCCGGCCATGGTCGCGGCGGCGCCCTGGGCGCCGGCCCCGCCGGTGCCACCCTGCCCGCCCGCACCGCCGATACCCGCGGCCGACACGCCGCCGCCGCTACCGCCGGTCCCGGCCGCCCCACCGGCGCCGGCCGCGCCGCCGACCCCGCCGGTGCCGCCGGAGGTGGCGTCGTAGGTCCCGTCGTCGGCGTAGCCGGTGCCCCCCTGGCCGCCCGCGCCGCCGGTGCCGCCGCTGCCGCCGGCGCCGTTGACGCCGCCATTGCCCGAGTCACCGCCTGCGCCGCCCTGCCCCCCGGCCGCGCCTGAGCCGCCGGTGGCGCCGATCTGGCCGATGGTTCCGGTGGCGCCCTGGGCGCCGGCCCCGCCGTTGCCGCCCTGCCCGCCCGCGCCGCCGTTGCCCGCGGCGCCCATGCTGCCGCCACTGCCACCGGTGCCGGCCGCCCCTCCCGCGCCGGCCGCCCCACCGGCCCCGCCGGTACCGCCGGCGGTCGCGTCGTTGGTGCCGTCGTCGGCGTAGCCGGCGCCGCCCTGGCCGCCCGCGTCGGCGGAACCGCCCGCCCCGCCGGAGCCGTTGCTCCCGCCCGCACCGGAGTTGCCACCCGCGCCGCCTTGTCCACCGGCTCCGCCCGCGAAGCCAGTGCCGCCGACAACGCCCTTGGTGGCGGCGGCGCCGTAGGCGTCGCCCCCGCCGCCGGCACCGCCCTGACCGCCGTGACCGCCGCTGCCCGAGTTACCCGCCTGGCCGGCGGTCCCGAGCAATCCTGCGCCGCCGCCGCTCCCGTCGGCGCCGCCATTGCCACCGGCGCCGCCGTTGCCGCCGTTGCCGCCGGCCACGCCATGGCCGACGCCGGTGCCACCGGACCCGCCACCGCCGCCTAGGCCGCCGGCGCCGCCGTTGCCGCCGGCGCCGCCAGCGCCGAACAGCCCGTGGCTCGCGCCGCCGGCCCCACCTGCCCCGCCGGCCCCGCCGGCAAAGCCGGTACCACCAGCCCCGCCGATGGGCCCGCCACCCGCGGTGCCGGCCCCGCCCGCGTCGCCGGCCCCGCCGGCCCCACCGGCCCCGCCGGTTCCGCCGGCCCAGCCCAGCAGTGCGCTGTCGGCGCCACCGGCCCCGCCCGCCCCGCCGGCACCGCCGATCCCGGTCGTGCTGTCGGTGCCGGCGCCGCCGGCCCCACCGGCCCCGCTCATCCCGCCCAGGAGCCCGCCGGCGCCACCGGTTCCGCCGGCCCCACCCGCGAAGCCGCCCGCACCGCTTTGGCCCCCGGCCCCGGCGGCGCCGCCGGGGCCGAACAGCAGCCCACCGTTGCCGCCGGCCCCACCGGCACCGCCAGCTTCGCCGGCGTTGCCGGCCCCGCCGGCCCCGCCCGCACCGCCCCGGCCGAACAGCCCGGCGGACCCACCGGCCCCGCCGGTACCGCCGGGGGTTCCGGCACCGCCGCTGCCGCCGTTGCCGAACAGCCACCCGCCATCGCCGCCGGCGCCGCCAGCCGTCGTCGCGTTGGCCCCGTTGCCGACCAGCGGACGCCCGGTCAGCATCTCCCACGGCGAAAACCACTGAACGCCTAGCAGAGCCTGCAACGGTGTGGCATTGGCCGCCTCGGCGCCCGCATAGGCGTGCCCGGCCGCGGTCAAGGCCCGCACAAACTCAGCGTGAAATTCCGCCGCCCGTGCACTGAGCGCCTGATATCCCTGCGCGTGCGCGCCGAACAGCGCCGCGATCTGCACCGAGACCTCGTCTTCGGCCGCGGCCAGCACGTTGGTGGTCGGGGTCGACGCCGCGGCGTTGGCCGCAGCAACCGTCGACCCGAGTTCGGCCAAATCCTGGGCGGCGGCCGCCATCATCTCCGGAGAAACAAGCAGAAACGAGGTCATGCCAAGCTCCAACCGCAATAATGTTCAACTCGGTGGCCACATAATCGTACGTTTTCGAAAAGACTGGCTGGGATTTTTCGCCCGTTTTTTAAGTTTATTTTGTGAGGTGACTGTGCGTGACATCAGAATCGTTGCAAGAGAATAAATCTCACGCGTCAAGGCGGTGTCACAGCTCGCCGGAAGCTTGCTCGGAAAATCTCACGAGAAAAAGCAGCGAACGCCCGCGAACGATAATATCGCGGCGGCCGAATATATTTCGGTTACCTCGCGAACACTAAGCAAAGCGCCCGGCGAATGGCGGCAAACCTGCCGGCGTCACCGGCCCGCGAGCGCAAGAGATCGCGGGCGGTCCGCAGCAAACGAACGGCGAGCTCCTATATGCGAGAACCGAGAGGAAGCGCCATGAACACCGCTGGCAACCTGAAGCGGATCGGTGCGACTCCTAGCCAAAGCGGCTCTCCTCTGTTTCGGCCTCGGCGGCCTTACTCACCCCGCGCTTGATGTCATCGCCGATGAGTTCGGTGTGTTCCTCAATGCGGTCGAGATCGACGCCGCTGGCGACCAGTCGGCGGTTACGTGCGGTCGACGCGTGTTTGATGATCCGACGGATGAATCGTCCGTTGCCCAGCAGGTCGATGCGGCGCAGCCCGGTTACCCCGTCGATGTCGTTGTAGATCTCCGTGCACTGCTGGCGCAGCGTATCGCGGGCGTCTTCGGTCAGCGGCGCACCGGCCTTGGGAGCTTGCACATCGGCGATCGCTACGAGCTGATCAGGGGTCGCTGCGACCCTGCTGGCCGTTCCGATCGGCCTGGCCGCCGGGGTCGCCGCCGGATGGCTGTTCCTGCGCTCGTTCAACAACGACCTGTTCAGTCTGCACCTGTCCGTAGGACCCACGGCACTGATCCTCGCCACAGTCGCCGTCACGGCGGCGGCGGCGTTCTCGCAGCTACCTGCGGCGCGGCTGATCAAACGCATCGACGTCGCCAGGGTTGTCAGGGAGCGTGGGCAATAGGCCTGGCCCGCACCATGCGCGCCCACGACAGCTTGAACCACGGCGTGAAAGTCTCTGGTGCGCGGGCGATCTCCGCCTGCAGAGCCTGTGGAGTGACGTAGCGCCACGCCGCGATCTCGTTGACGTTTTCCCGCGGCCGCTGGGCGCTGCACCCGGCGTAGACCCAGCAGAACTCGTGCTCTGCACCTTGCGCGTCGTACTGCGCCTGGTAGCGGAACTTGAAGAGGAAGTCCAGCTTCGCGCTGAGGCCGAATTCCTCCAGCAGGCGACGTCGGCTGGCGCGCTCCATGGTCTCGCCACGGCGTGGGTGCGAGCAACAGGTGTTGGACCAGTAGCCCGGCCACAGGCGTTTGCCCTGCGCGCGCTGCTGCACGAGCAACTCGCCCGCGGGATTGAACACGAACAGCGAGAAGGCGCGGTGCAGCGTTCCGCGGCCGGCATGCGCTTCGGCTTTACCCAGGAAGCCGATTTCGCGGTCATCGCCGTCCACCAGGATCAGCTGCTCGTCGTCGCTGGAGACGACTTCATTATCGGGTCGCAGGTTGTCCACATCGCTCCGTCGCAGTTGTCAGCAGTCAGCCGAGCCCCAGGACCGCCGGCAGCGCCAGCGCCGAATCTACCGCCAGCGCGCAGAACACCACGGCCAGGTAGTTGTTGGACCGCTGGAACAGCCGCAGCGGTTCGACCGGCTCGCCGCGACGAACCCGGCCGTGGAGATGGTGGGCCATCAACAGCAGCCACGCCGCCGCGAGCAGTGCAACCGCGCCGTACAGCCAACCGGTGGCAAGCGCCAGCAGCAGCGTCGCGAAGACGGTCAACCAGGTGTAGATCAGCATCCGCTTGGTGACCTGGCGTTCGGTGGCCACCGCCGGCAGCATCGGCACGCCCGCGGCGCGGTAGTCCTCCTTGTGGCGCATCGCCAAGGCCCAACTGTGCGGCGGCGTCCAGAAGAAGACGATCGCGAACATCACCAGGGCTTGCCAGCCGACGGTCCCGGTGGCGGTCGACCAGCCGATCATCAAGGGCATGCCGTTGACCGCGCCGCCCCAGACCACATTGTGCGAAGTGCGCCGCTTGATCAGCAGCGTGTAGACGAGCACGTAGAACGCGATGGTCGCCCCGGCCAGCAGCCCGGACAACGCGTTCGTCGTCCACCAGAGCCAGAAGAACGACGCGGCACTCAGCGCCAACCCGAATTCCAGTGCGTGACGTGTCGAGACCGCGGCGCGCGCCAGCGGCCGGCCCGCGGTGCGCTTCATCAGCTTGTCGATGTCGGCGTCCGCAACGCAGTTCAGGGTGTTGGCGCCCGCCGCGGCCAGCATCACACCGATCAGCGTGTTGACGATCAACACCGGCGCAAAGATGCCACGGTGGGCAAGCAGCATCGCGGGGATGGTGCCCACGATGAGGTGGATGGTCCGCGGTTTCGTCAGGGCCAGGTAGCCCGACACCGTGGCGCCGATGCGGCTACCCCTCGACAGGTCAGTCCGCTCGCGAATGCTCACACTGGTCGCCCATGGCTTGTCTGAAAGAACTGCGCATCGCCAAGGCGCCGACACTAGATACACGAATCCCGAGCGACTCCCGTTCAACGGGTCACACGGCGCATAAGTTAGCCAACCTAATCGTGCTTCCGATTTCCGTCATCGGCTCCACGCCGCCCGCCAGCATGGTAGATCTCCAACCATGGGCGAACGTGTCACGTTCCGAAGCTCCACGGGCCCGAATCTGGTAGGGACCATTGACATGCCGGACGGGGCGGTGCGCGGCTGGGGCGTGTTTGCCCACGGCTTCACGCTCGGTAAGGATTCCCCGGCCTCGTCGCGGATCTGCAAGCAGCTGGCCGCCGATGGTATCGGCATGCTGCGCTTCGACGCGCTGGGTCTGGGTGGATCGGAGGGAGATTGGGGTGACGGGTCGTTCACCGTCAAGGTCGATGACATCGTCAAGGCTTGCGAGTTCATGGCCAACGACCGCGCGGCCCCGGCCGACATCCTGGTCGGGCACTCGTGGGGCGGCGCGGCGGTGCTCGCCGCGGCGCGGCAGTCGCCGGGCGTGCGATCGGTTGTCACGGTGGCGGCGCCGATTGACCCCAGCCACGTCGAGAAGCATTACGACGCGGTGGTCGACCGAGTGCTATCCGAGGGCAGCGCCGAGTGGATGGCCGGTGGGGGCCGCACGTTGACCCTCAAGCGGGCATTCGTCGAGGATGTCCGCGTGGCACACCTGGACGACAAGATCAAAGGCTTGCATATGCCGCTGCTGATCCTGCACTCCCCCACCGACAACACGGTCGGCATCGAGAACGCGAGCGAGATCTTCCGTTTGGCCCGCCACCCCCGCAGCTTCGTCTCGCTCGAGGGCTCCGATCACCTGCTCACCAAGCGCGGCCAAGCTCATCGGGCAGGCCGAATCATCGGCGCCTGGGCCGATGCCTACCTCGGCGATCCATGAAGATTGGAGTGTGATTCATGAAGACCACCGTGGCGATCGTCGACCAGCAGGGCGATAACTTCTCGGTCGAGGAGGTTGACCTCGACGGTCCGCGGGATGACGAGATCCTGGTCCGGATCGTCGCAACCGGCATCTGCCACACCGACATTCACCTCAAGGACACCATGCCGGACGAGATGTTCCCGCGGGTTTTCGGCCACGAAGGCGCCGGCGTCGTCGAGGCGGTCGGCCCCGGCGTCAAGGGCGTCAAGGGCGTTGAGGTCGGCGACCATGTGGTGCTCAGCTTCCGCTCCTGTCGCGCCTGCGAGAACTGCGCCAACGGGCTGGTCGGCTACTGCCCCTCGGGAGCGCTCCTCAATTACCTGGGCATGCGGACGGACGGCTCGACGACGTACACCCGCGACGGCTCCCCCGTCTTCGGTAACTTCTTCGGCCAGTCCAGCCTCTCGATGCACGCGATCGCGTACGCCGACAACTGCGTCGTCATCGACAAGTCCGTCGATCTGACGAAGGTGGCGCCGTACGGGTGCGGCTTCCAGACCGGAGCGGGCACCGTGCTCAACGTGTTGCGGCCCGGTACGGGCGACAGCCTGGTCGTGTACGGCGTCGGCGCGGTCGGCCTGGCCGCGCTCGCCGCCGCGAAACACCTGCGGACCGGCACGATGGTCGCGGTGGACCCGCTGCAGAGCCGCCGCGACGCCGCAGCGAAGTACGGCGCGATCGGCCTGGACCCTCGGGACCCGACCGCGGCGAATGTCGTGGAAAAGATCAAGGAACTGACCGGCGGCGGCGCGACCTACGCGATCGACACCACCGCGATCTCGGCCGTGGTCAAACAGGCCCAGCAGTCACTGAGGAGCCGCGGCACCCTGATCGCGCTGGGCCTCGGCGCCGAGGAGTACGCGATCGACGCGCTCGACCTGTTGCAGTCGGGCAAGGTGATCAGGTCCACGATCGAGGGCGACTCGGACCCGCAGGAGATGGTGCCGCGCCTGATCGGGCTGAACGCGGCGGGCGAGTTCGATGTCGACGACCTGATCGGGACCTACCCGTTCAGCGAGATCAACACCGCTGTGGCCGACGTGCTCGCCGGGAGGGTCGTCAAGCCCGTCCTGGTCTGGTGAGCAGATTGTGACCCTGGTCGCCGGCATCGACTCGTCCACCCAGTCGTGCAAGGTGCTGGTGTGTGATGCCGACACCGGCGAGGTGGTCCGCGAGGGCCGCGCCGGTCACCCGGACGGCACCGAAATTGACCCTGCCGCATGGGAAGCCGCCGCACACGACGCGATCGCGGCCGCGGGCGGGTTTCGGCGGCGTCGACGCGGTCGCGGTCGGCGCGCAGCAGCACGGCATGGTGTGCCTCGACGAGGCCGGCCGGGTGGTGCGGCCCGCGCTGCTGTGGAACGACGTGCGTTCGGCCGACGCGGCGCGGGCGCTGGTCGACGAACTCGGCGGACCGCACGCGTGGGCCCAGGCCGTCGGTGTCGTGCCGCTGGCCGCGATCACGGTGGCCAAGCTGCGGTGGCTCGCCGACCACGAGCCGCGGCATGCCGACCGCACCGCGGCCGTCTGCCTGCCGCACGACTGGCTGACCTGGCGGCTGCGAGGCGAAACCGGGATCGCGACGCTGACCACCGACCGCAGCGACGCCAGCGGCACCGGGTACTACGACGCCGCCGGCGGCGACTACCGTGTCGACCTCCTCGAACTGGCCCTGCGTGGCCGCCGCCCCGAGCTGCCGGCCGTGCTCGGCCCGGCGGATCGAACCACCAGCGGCGCAAGGACATTCGGCGCGGGCCTCGGCGATAACGCCGCCGCGGCGCTGGGCCTCGGCGCCGAAGAGGGCGATGTGATCGTCTCGATCGGGACCTCCGGGGTGGTGGCCGCGGTCACCGCCGACCCGGTGCGCGACGACACCGGCTTCGTGGCCGGATTCGCCGACGGCACCGGGCGCTACCTGCCGCTGGTGTGCACGCTGAACGGCGCGCGGGTGCTCGACGCGGCCGCCGCCATGCTGCGGGTCGACCACGACGAGCTGTCCCGGCTTGCCCTGTCGGCACCGCCGGGCAGCGATGGCCTGGTCCTGGTCCCGTACCTGGAAGGCGAGCGAACCCCCAACCGTCCCAACGCAACTGGCGCATTGCACGGCCTGCGCGTATCGAATGCGACGCCGGCCAACCTGGCCAGGGCCGCGGTTGAAGGGCTGCTATGCGCGCTCGCCGATGGCCTCGCGCACCTCACCGCCCATGGCGTGGTTGCGCGCCGGATCCTGCTGGTCGGCGGCGGCGCCCGATCGCGGGCGCTGCGCGAGATAGCGCCCACGGTGTTCGGGGTACCGGTGCTGGTGCCCGCCCCCGCGGAGTATGTCGCGCTGGGCGCGGCACGCCAGGCCGCGTGGGCGCTGCGCCGATCGCCGCGGCCACCTGCCTGGAAACCGCCGCCGACCGACGAGTACACCGCGGACCCGGCGCCCGCCGTGCCGCAACGTTATGCGCAAGTGCGCGACCTCACCGAAGGTTAGACGAGGACCTAGACGAGGGCTCAGCCGGCGGCGCTAATCACCGGTGCGTGAATATGTTTCGTTGACATCTACCGAGAGGGCACAGGATCCACTCTGTTCCTGGTGTCCGTTCCCGGTCAGTAGCGTGATCGGATCCTGTGCTGGTTGCGGCAGCGGAAACTGCAAGTAGCGCTTCACATGCGACGTGTCGCCATTGGGGCATTTCATGTCCACCAAGGAGTCCCATGTCCAGATTCCGTTGCTGAATACCAACGGCGAGAAGCCGTTCCGTCTGTGGAACGCGCTCATGCACCGATCACCAGTGCGAAGGCAGTCGGTACGGACGGCCAAGTCATCCTCAACTTTGTTGGTGTTGTTGCCCGCAACGCTGAGCTTGTCGTGGTAGCGGCCCCGCAGCGCTTCGGCGGGCGATACCACCCGCGGCGGTTGGCTGGCCGGGTCGGCAATGGTATTCACGTCGACGTCACCGGTGCGCGTGAAGGTCACGGTGTTATGAAACCCGCAGCCGCTGGCGGCGGCCTTGCTGATATCTCCGGTCAGGGTGCCGTCCGGACGCGGTTGCAGGACCATCGCCACCCAATATTCGGTTTGCACGTCGAGGCAGGTGTCTGTGGACAGGCCTACGGCTAACCAGCTTCCGCCAACATCGTCAAAAACCATCGTCTGCAGCCCTCTGGCGACGCGGCTGAGGAGTGACGCCGTCGCCACGCACCCGCTGGAGCGGCACACCGATCGCACGCCCCACGTGAGTGTTGATGGCGACGCACCTTGGACAGGGTCGCCATCGATGACGGCGAGCGGGCCATAGTCACCCCGGTAGGTGCCGGTGAAGGGACCCGAGTTGGGCGCCGCGCTGCTCGGCGGCGCGGCGCTCGACGGCGCGGCCGCGGGAGCACTTTTGTGTCCGGTGAGCTTGACGACCCCGAAGACGCCACCCGCGATCAGCAATGCCGCGGCCACGAGTGCGGCAACCACCACGCCAACGCGCGACCGCTTGCCGGAAGGCGCCGGTGGCACGAGGGGCTGCGGCAGCACCGGCGGGACGGGCGGCACCGGGGCGGCTTGCGTCGGAGGGTACGAAGCGTTTGCGCTGTAGACCGGGCCGGGCGCCAACATCGTGTCCTGCGCGCGCGGGGGCTGCGTCGCCCGCTGCGTGGCACCCGCGTCGAGCGCGCGGTACAGCTCGTTCGTGAAGTCCTGGCAGCGGGCGAACCGGTCGGCCGGCTTCTTGGCCATCGCCCTGGCGAACGCCGGCTGCAACGCCGCCAGTTCGGGCCGGCGTTGCCCGATCGGTGGCGGCGGGGCCATCACATGTTTGGTGATGATCGCCGCCGCACTGCGGTCATCGTAGGGCGGCGCGCCGGTGAGCAAGTCAAAAGCGGTGCAGGCCAACGCATACTGATCCGCACACCGGTCGATCGGCTCACCCATCAGCTGCTCGGGGGCGGCGTAGGCAAGGGTACCGATGGCGATGTTCGTCGCGGTCAGTCCAGTGTCATCGACACGACGCGCGATGCCGAAGTCGGCCAGAAACACCCGTTGCGACTCCAACCCGGGATCGGCGATCAAAATGTTGGCCGGTTTGACGTCCCGATGCAGCAGGCCGCGCTGGTGCGCGTAGTCCAGCGCCGACCCCACCGCGGCGATGATCGGCATCGCCAGGCCCACCGGCATCCCGTGCGGATAGTGCTCGCGCAACAGTTTGGCCGCGTCGGTGCCGCGGACAAAGTCGATGGCGATCCAAAACCGGTCGCCGGACTCACCCCGGTCGTGGACGCCCAGAATGTTCGGATGCGACAGCCCGGCCGCAACGTCGGCTTCGCGCAGGAACCTGGCCCGGTACTCCGGATCGGTGGTCAGGTCGCCCGCGAGCACCTTCAGCGCGTCCTGACGCGGCAACCGCGGATGCTGCACGAGATACACCGTGCCCATCCCCCCGGCACCGAGCACCCGCAGGATCTTGTATCCCGCGAACTCCTCACCGACCGCAAGCGGCATGGGCAAATCGTAGGCCCGCCAATCCAGCGAATTCGCCAATTCGCCAACCCGGTCCTGCAGCGCTATGCGGAGGTGCGCGACCTGACCGAAGGCGTGAACCGCACGGGCATGGAGTGAATGCCGTTGATCAACGTAGACGGCATGCGCTGGACCGGGCCCGCCAACTCCAGGTTCTGCATCCGGGACACAGCACCTCAGGCACCAGGGCGGCCGCTTCCACCCGGGCGAGGTTCGCGCCGAGGCAGAAATGCATGCCGCCGCCACCAAATGCCAGGTGCGGGTTTGGCTTACGGGTCACATCGAAGCGGTTGGGGTCGGCGAAGTGGGCCTCGTCCCGGTTAGGAGGGAAGCGCTCCGGCGATATCGGTGACGAAGTCGCACTCGCCCCGCTCGATGACGCTGTCGACCACGTCGCGCGCCATGTCCGTCACGCGCTCGTTGAGCTTCGCGACCTTGCGTGGCGTGAAGCCCTTGCTGACCAGAGCGCGCAGCGCGGTGTGCCGCGGCGGGTCCATCGTCAACATCATCACGCCGCGCTGGTCGGCGATGTCGTTCGGGCCGGGCATTTCGAAGTACACCGCCGTCGCCTCCGAAGACCAGGTGGCGCTGTCGCGGGACACGGCGAAGACCTCGTCGTAGCCGGTGAGCGCGAGGAACCCGGGTCCATCCTTATACGGGTGCCAGGCGACGGGCGCGTGCTCGCGGAGCTTGCGAAATGCGTCGTACGGCATCCCCTCGGCATACGTGCGTGAATCGGCGAGGTCGACACCGCCGATGCTGATGGCGTCTTCGGTCACGCCCTACCTCCCTGCGACGACCGCCGGAATCGGACAGGCCAGACAGCACGCAGCAGGCTACGCGCGACCGGATGGATTTGCTACCGATTCGGTACCATTCATGGAGAACACATTTCCTCTCGATCGGTGGAGAGCCCAACGCGGTTCGAGGAGCACGTCAACGAATCACCCGCCGATCAGCTGCGCGGCCCGCTCGGCGATCGCATAGACCGTCGCGGCCGTGTTGTTGGCTCGATCGCTTAGCGGATCGGGCCGGGACAACGATACTTAGCTGATGGCCGATCGCAGGGGCGTAGGCACTGTGGAGTTTCTTCGTAGCTCTGGGCGGATTGCCATGGCGCACAGAGGATTTACGGCATTCAGGCTGCCGATGAACAGCATGGGGGCGTTCCACGAGGCGGTCAAGCTGGGATATCGTTACCTCGAGACAGACGTTCGCGCAACCCGTGATGGCGTGGCGGTGATCCTGCACGACCGCAGGCTCGGGCCCGAAACGGGGGTGCCGGGCGCGGTTGACCGGTTGCCTTGGCGCGATGTCCGCACAGCGGATTTGGGCGCCGGAGAGACGATCCCGACCCTGGAGGACCTGCTCGCCGGTCTAGGGGACAAGCGGGTGAATATCGATATCAAGGCCGCTTCGGCCGTCGTTCCGACCGTCAACGTCATCGAGCGGTTGAACGCGCACAACCGGGTGCTCGTCACCTCGTTCTCCGATCGACGGCGGCGGCACGCGTTGCGCCTGCTGTCGAAGCGGGTCGCGAGTTCGGCGGGTAGGGCGGCGTTCCTGGCGCTCCTGGTGGCCGGAACTCCGGCCGGCCCGGCGTTTGCCCGGCGGATGTTGCGCGACAGCGACTGCGTACAACTGCCGCCACGCCTTCGCGGTGTGCCCATCATTACGCAGGGACTGGTTGCGGCTGCGCATGCTTCGGGACGTCAGGTGCACGCGTGGACGGTCAACGACCCCGATGCGATGCACGCGCTGCTGGACATCGGCGTGGACGGCATCATCACCGACCGCGCGGACCTGCTGCGCGAGGTGCTTATCGCCCGTGGCGAGTGGTGGGTAACCCCGCCCTAATCGCCTGTGCGCTCCAACTTTTCGTCGAAATCCCCGTTGGTGGCACAGGGTCCGGTCTGTTCAGTGTGCCCGTGGCCGGTGAGCAGCGTGATTGGATCCTGGGGTGGTTGAGGCAGCGAAAACTGTACGTACGTTTTCCAATGGTAGGCGCCGCCGGTTTTACACTTGTCGTCCTGCTCGTGGGAGAATATCCAGTTCCCGCTGCTGAACACCATCGGCAATGCAGTATTTTTCGGTGGTTTGTAGAAAAAACTCATGCACCGATCACCGGTGCGAAGACAGTCGGTACGGACAGCGTAGTCATTCTCATCCTTGTGCGTGCTCCCGGCGGCCGTGGCCGTGTCGTGGTAGCTGCCGTGGAGCGCTTCGGCCGGCGATGCGATTCGCGGCGCCTGGCTCGCCGGGTCCGCGACACCATTGACGTCGACGTCTCCGGTCCGCGTGAAGGCGACCGTTTTTTTCATGGCGCAGCCGGCGACGCTGGTCTCGCTGAATTCGCCGGACAGCGTGCCGTCGGGACGAGGTTGCAGAAACATCACCACCCACATTTCGGTGGGCACGTCGTTGCACGGAAGGGTGGTGAGCGCCACCGCTACCCAATGGCCGCCGACATCGTCGAACACCATCGCCGGCACCTGCGCCTTCGCGCCGCTCAGGCGTGAGGCCGTCGCCACGCACCCGGTAGGGCGGCACACCGAGCGCACGCCCCAGGTGATCGACTCCGCCTGGTCGACGCCGGCAGGTTCGCCGTCGATGTAGGCGGTCGGGCCATAGTCCGCGCGATAGGTCCCGGTGAAGGGACCCGGGCTGGCTGCCGCGCTGCTCGGCGGCGCGGCGCTCGGCGGCGCGGCGGCGGGTGCGCCGTGGTGTCCTGAGAGCTTGACGGCCGCGAAGATGCCACCGCCGATCAGCAACGCGACCGCCACCAGCGCGCCAACGACGATGGGGGTGCGCCGCTTGCCGGCTTGGCTGCCTTGGACGGGCACGGGCTGCGGCAGCAATGGGGGGATCGACGGCACCGGAGCTGCCTGTGTCGGCGGGAACTGAACGTTTGGGCCATAGACGACGTCAGGCGCGAGCGTCGTGTCGTGCGCGCGCGGGAGCTGCGGCGCCGGACACGTGGCACCCGCGTCGAGCGCACGGTGCAACTCGTTCGTGAAATCCTGGCACCGGGAGAATCGCTCCGCCGGCTTCTTGGCCATCGCCCTGGCGAACACCGGGTCCAGCGCCGCCAACTCGGGCCGCCGTTCCCCGATCGGCGGCGGCGGGGCCATCACATGCTTCGTGATGACCGCCGCCGCACTCGGGTGATCGTAGGGTTGCGTCCCGGTGAGCAGATGAAAAGCCGTGCAGGCCAACGCATACTGATCCGCCCGCCCGTCGATCGGCTCACCCATCAGCTGCTCGGGCGCCGCATAGGCAAGCGTCCCGACGGCGATGTTCGTCGCGGTCAGACCCGTGTCATCGACACGGCGCGCAATCCCGAAGTCGGCCAAAAACACTCGCTGCGACTCCAACCCGGCGTCAGAGATCAAAATATTGGCCGGTTTGACGTCCCGATGCAGCAGCCCACGCTGGTGTGCGTAGTCCAGGGCGGAGGCCACCGCGGTGATGATCGGCATCGCCAGGCCTACCGGCATCCCCTGCGGATAGTGCTCGCGCAACAGCTTGGCGGCATCGGTACCGCGGACGAAGTCGATGGCGATCCAGAACTGGTCGCCGGACTCACCCCGGTCGTGGATGGCCAGGATGTTCGGATGCGACAGGTCGGCCGCGACATCCGCCTCGCGCAGGAACCTGGCGCGGTACTGCGGATCCGTGGTCAGGTCGGCCGAGAGCACCTTCAGCGCGTCCTGACGCGGCAACCGCGGATGCTGCACCAGATACACCGTGCCCATCGCCCCGGCACCGAGCACCCGCACGATGGTGTATCCCGCGAACTCCTCGCCGACCGCCAGCGGCATGGCCAAATCGTAGGTCCGCTACCCCCGCAGATTTACCGATTCGCGCGAATCTCCGCCGCGGCCCGGCCGGGCGGTGGGGTCTATCGTTGCGCCGACCTGCCACTCCGCCGAAACGATCGCAGCGCGAACAGCGCAACCAGGAGGAGCAGCACACCGAAGCCGGCGACGATCGCCCACTTCTCCAGCTCCGGGGGCCCCAGCGACGCGGGGCATTGCGACTGGGACCGCCACACCTTGAAAGCCGAGGCCCCGTCATAGCCGCACCGGCTCAGCCCGAATGATCCGTAGATAGCAAGAGCGATGTCGGCGGAAGCGACCACTAGACCGACGACCGCGAAACCAATGGCTACCCCGCGCCAAATCGGAACCAAGAGCAAAAGCGCGCCGACCAGAATCAGCTCCGCCGCGGTGAATCGGGAAACGCTCGGGCCGATAATTTCCGGCCGCAGCACGAGCAACGCCACCGCGCCGGCGAGGGCGATGATCCCGAGAACGCCCCAGCCCCAACTCAAGCGCCGCGGACGCGGCTGCTGCGGCGCCGAAGCGCCGTAGGGCGGGTACTGCGGGGGTGCGGCGCCGTAAGGTGGCGCGCCGTAAGGTGGCTGGCCGTAGGCTGGTGCGCCGTAGGGTGACGCGCCCTGAGGTGGCGCACCGTAGGGTGGAGCGCCCTGAGGCGGTGGCGCTTGTTGTGGCCAGCCTACGTGCGCGATCTGCGTAGGTTGCCGGGATCGGGGCACGTTGCGGTCGGGCGATCCCTGATTCGGGTGCGACACGTGTTCCTCCCGCGGGGGATCGAACTCAAGCCAGGCTGCACTGACATCACACCACGTTGGCGTGGCCTCATGCGCGTCGGGCGCCCTTGGAACACGCTGTGAGGCCGACCAAGTGTGTGCAACCGTCACTGACGGGGTCTATCGTTCAGCGAAGTCACTAGCCCGTTGCGTGGGGGGCACCTCAGGAGGACATAGGGAAGACTCGGTGAAGGGGACTCCGTTCGGACAGTACCGCCTGATCGAAATGCTGGGCCGCGGCGGGATGGGAGAAGTGTGGCGGGCGTATGACACCGCCACCGACCGCGTCGTGGCTTTGAAGCTGCTTCCGTCGCACTTCGCCGCGGACGATGTGTTCAAAAGACGTTTTCGCCGTGAGGCCCACGCCGCCGCGAGGCTGAGCGAGCCGCACGTGGTGCCGATCCACACGTACGGGGAGATTGAACGCCGGCTTTTCGTTGACATGCGGCTGATCAACGGCCGCGACCTGGGGGCCCTCATCGCGGCCGGACCGCTGCCGCCGGCGCGCGCGGTGGGGATCATCGAACAGGCGGCGAAGGCGTTGCAGGCCACCCACGACGCCGAGTTGGTCCACCGCGACGTCAAGCCGACGAACATCCTCGTCACCGAGGACGACTTCGCGTACCTGATCGATTTCGGGATCGCGCGCGCCGCCGGCGCGGCGGGCTCGACCACCATCGACGGCGTGATCGGGACGGTGCATTACATGGCGCCCGAGCGGTTCACCAGGGGTCCGGTGAATGCACGCTCGGACATCTACTCGCTGGCCTGCGTGCTGCACGAGTGCTTGACCGGCAGCTGCCCATTCCCCGGCGACAGCATGGAGCAACAGCTGGGCGCACACCTCGCGACACCGCCGCCGCGACCGTCGAGCATCCGCCCTTCGGTGCCCGCGGCCTTCGACGACGTCATCGCCAAGGGCATGGCCAAGGAACCAAGCGAGCGGTACGCCACCATCATGGAGCTGGCACGCGCCGCTCGCCACGCGCTCGTCACCTCGATTTCGTCGCAGGAATCGCTGGCAGCCGGGCACCCCCTCGCCGCCCTCGGCAGCGAGCCGGACCCGCCAGTGCCGGAACTCACCGAACAGCCCGACCCGTTCTCCGCGGCACCGGCGACTCGGCAACGCCCCTCAGAAGCGATCGAGCGCACGCCTTCCGGCGTGGTGAGCCGTTCGGTCGAGTTGCAGGCGGTAACCCACTTCTTGATTTCGGCGCGCGCCCGCGCCTCGGGATTGGTCATCGCGGGAGAAGCCGGTATCGGCAAGACAACCTTGTGGCAGACCGCCCTGGATGAGGCGGTTGAGCGTGGCTTCCGGGTGCTCTCGGCGCGGGTGGGAGCAACGGAGTCGGTGTTGGCATATTCGTCGTTGACCGACCTCATCGGCGACATCGACCCAGACGTCTTCGCTCAATTGCCGCCGCTGCAACGACTCGCGGTGGACCGTGTCATGTTGCGCGCCAGCGGTGAAGGTCCGGCAACGGATCAACGTGTGGTCGCCGCGGCATTTCTGTCGGCGCTGGAAAAGGTCGCGATAGACGCGCCGATACTGCTGGCCGTTGACGACGTGCAATGGCTCGATACCTCAAGCAAGGAGGCGCTGGCCTTCGCCGCACGGCGCCTGAAAGGCGCGGTGGGCGTGCTGGTGGCCGAGCGGACCGAGTCGGACACCGACGTTACGACATCGTGGCTGGAATTGAGCCGGCCGGATGCTGTCACGCGAATTCGGGTGCGCCCCATGAGTTTAGAAGGCATGCGGGCGATGATCGCGGCGAAACTGGGCCGAACGTTGCCGCGGCCCAAGTTGGCCAAGATCGCCGAGATCTCCGGCGGCAACCCGTTCTATGCAATCGAACTGGCCCGCGCCATGAGCGACGAATCGACAACCGGCGAGCCGGTGTTGCCCGGCACGCTGACCGAGTTGGTGCGCCGCCGCATCGGTCGCCTGGTTGGTGATGTGCGAGAAGTGCTGCTGGCCGCCGCGTGCCTGGCCGATCCAACGGTGGAGCTGCTGGCGCAGGTCACCGGCACCAGCGTCGAGCAGTGCGTGGAATTGCTCGAAGACGTGGAGAGCAACGGCATCGTGGCGATCGACGGAAACCGGATGCGGTTTTCGCATCCGCTGCTGGCCAGGGGTGTCTACACCGAGGCGACGCCGGCACGTCGCAGGCACATGCATCGCAGGCTCGCCGGCATCGTCGCGCAGCCCGAGCTGAAGGCCAGACATCTCGCGCTGGCCGCGGTCAGCGCGGATCCGGAGATTCTGCAGGCGCTCGACGACGCCGCCAGCGCGGCCCGAGCCCGCGGCGCACCGGCAGCCGCAGCCGAATTACTGGATATGGCAATACGACTGGGCGGAGACAAGCCATCACGTTACGTACGGTCGGCCGGCCATCATTTCGAGGCGGGTAATCACGAACAAGCCCGGGACATGCTCGAGCCCCTGCTGGAGCGGCTGCGGCCGGGCACCCTGCGGGCGCTGGCATTGCACATTCTTGCCGGCATCCGCATCTACGACAACAGGTTTGCCGAGGCCGCCAACCATCTCAACCGCGCACTCGACGACGTCAAGGACAACCCCGCGATGCTCGCGCGCACCGTCCTGATGTTGTCAATGGCCGAGGTGAACACGGGCGAGTTGGATGCGGCGCTGCGCCACGCGCGCGAGGCGGTGACCCTCGCCGAACAACTCGGCGTTCCGGCGCTGACGAGTCAGACGCTCACGAATTGGGTGTTCGTGAGCTTTCAGCACGGACCCGGGTTGGATGAGGCCGCTCTGCAGCGCGCGGTTGAGCTGGAAGACCGCGACATCGATGTCCCAATTTATTTCCGCGCCAGCATCATCGACGCCCTGGTGCTGGCCTGGATAGGACAGCTGGAGGAGGCATCCGACCGCATGCAGGCGCTGCGGTTGCACTTCCTGGAGCGCGGCGCCGAACGCGACATGATGGCCGTCGCCGGATTTCTCGCGCTGATCGATGTTTGGCGTGGCGAGTTCGGTGAGGCCACCCAAAACGCCGAGGACGCCGTGGAACGCGCCGAGCAGATCGGCGGTAGCGACATCCTGATCATCCCGTTGACAATTCGCGCGGTCGTCAACGCCTACACCGGCCGGTTGTCCGACGCGCGCGCCGACGCCGCGGCGGTGATCGAGGGCGCCCGGCAATGCGATTCTCCGCGGATGGCCGAATGGCCCACCAAGACATTGGGTTTCGTGGAGGTCTCGCTGGGAAATCATGCCGGCGCATTGACGACGCTGGAACCGCTGCTGAGAAGTTTCGACTCGTTGCCGGGTACGGAGATGATGATCACCTGGCACATCCCCGACGCGGTCGAGGCGATGGTCGCGCTTGGCCGTCTCGATGCGGCGGTGCCGCTGATCGAGTCGCTGGAGCGAAATGGCGCCAGGCTCAACCGGTCCTGGTTGCTGGCGGTCGGTGCGCGGTGCCGCAGCATGTGGCTGGCCGCCCGGGACGACGTCGCCGCGGCCGAGCAGGTGGCGCAGCAGGCCATGACCGAGCACGAGCGGCTGCCGATGCCGTTCGAACGGGCCCGGACTCAGCTGCTGCTCGGGCAACTACAGGATCGGCGGGGTGACCATGAGACGGCCGCGGCAACACTGGGTGCGGCGTTGCGTGCATTCCAACAGATGGGGACACCGCTGTGGGCCCAACGCGTCAGAGCCGAGATCGCACGCGCCAACCTGCGAACCTGACCGGCGATTTCCCTCAATGCAGTTGTGACAGAGGCGTATACAACCGGTACGGCAGCGGCGTGAGATTTTCCGCCGCCCCGCTCAACACCTTGATGTTCCGGGCGACATTCTTGGATTCGGGTTTACGGATCGCGGCGATGACGCCGGCGAACGGCACCGGGTCCACGTACCACCGGCCGAGCCCGGCGCACTCGCCGTCACGACTCTTAATCACGGCATTTCGATCGGCCGGCTTTTTGGCGGACAGCCCGCAGGCGAACTTCCAAGAACTGTTTCGAAATTCGGTCAGTGCGGCGCAGACGAAGCCGGTGTCCCTGTTTCTCAACCATGGTCGGAATTGATCCAGTACCGGCGAGATTTTTTGGAGGTCTTTGAGGACACCGTCGACCCGCAGGGACAGGACTTTGTTGACGGCGATGAAGTCGTTGTGGATGTCTTGCATGGACTTGCCTTTGCGCCCAATCTCCTCGGTGGCGACGCCGAGATCGAGATCGATGTGCGCGTTCATCGCCGCCATCAGGTGCTGCACGACGACGAGCGGTTTGCCGAGGGCGTCGAAGGCGACCTGCCACGCCTGCGGCGGGGCGCCTTTGCCTGTGCGTTGGGTGTTGACGGCCGCGAAGTAGTGACTGGCGAATTGCACGTCAAAGTCAACCATCCGCTGCGCATCCTCGAACTTGTTGTCCAGGATGGCTTGCTTGATGTCGAGGGTCACTCCCAGGTACAAAGCGGCGAAATAGCCTATCGGGCTCTTGTTTTTGATGGACCAGTCGATGATGTCCCGAATTTCGTCGAGCACATTGTCGATGGGAGTCAGGTTGGGCGCAGCGAAATGGCTGCGGGCGCGTTTACGGTGGCGGGACGATGCTGGCGGCATGCGTTTCAGTATCGCGCTTTTGGGCGCCCGGTCGGTAGCCTTCAACCGTGACAACCGTGACAACCGTGACGACCGTGGCGGTACTTGGCGGCGGTGTTGGCGGCCTGAGCGCCGCCCACGAGCTGGCCCAGCGGGGATTCAAGGTAGACGTGTACGAGCAGCGTGAGGTGTTCGGCGGCAAGGCCCGCTCGCTGCCGGTGCCCGGCTCACAAACACCCGGCCGGGAGCCGCTGCCGGCCGAGCACGGCTTCCGCTTCTTCCCGGGCTTCTATCGCCACCTCCACGACACGATGCAGCGCATCCCGGACGGGGACCACAAGGTTTTCGACAACCTCGTCACCCCGAAACGGATGATGCTGGCGCAGGCCCGCGGGCGCGACGAATACGTCGGCCCGATGACTCCGCCCGCTTCGCTCGACGACTTTGCGGTCGCGTCCAGGTTCATCTGGTCCATCGGCA
Source organism: uncultured Actinomycetota bacterium (assembly GCA_963814505.1). Taxonomy (GTDB): domain Bacteria; phylum Actinomycetota; class Actinomycetes; order Mycobacteriales; family Mycobacteriaceae; genus Mycobacterium. Next base: position 185,318 of record CAWFDM010000019.1, on the reverse strand, counting down.
CCCAACTCGGCATCCCCCCAGTCGAGCTGGCCGCGTTCTTCGAGCGGATGCTGACCTTTCTCACCTCATGCGATCAGCGACGCATCGAGGAGTGGGAGAACATGACCTGGTGGGACTTCGTGGACGCCGAACACCGGTCCCCGGCTTTCAAGAAGTTCCTCGCCATCGGCATGACCCGCGCGCTGGTCGCCGCAAAGGCTGAGGAGATGTCGGCGCGTACCGGTGCGTCGATCCTGTGGCAGTTGATCTTCTGCACGTCGATCCCCGGCCGGCATGCCGACGGTGTGCTGAACGGGCCGACCAGCGAGCGGTGGATCGACCCCTGGGTCAAGTATCTGCGCGGCAGCCTCAAAGTCGGGCTGCACACGGGCTACGAGGTCAGCCAGATCGATTGCGACGGAAGCCGCATCACCGGCGTGACCGTGAGCAACGCCGCCGGCTCGAAACGCGGCTCGAAACGCATCGAAGCCGACTATTACGTCGCGGCGCTGCCGCTCGAGCGGCTGCGGCTGCTGCTGACGGACAGGCTGCTCGCCGCCGAGCCGGCGCTACGCCCGGTGAAGAACAAAGAGCTGACCATCCGGTGGATGAACGGCATCATGTTCTACCTGCACCAGGACGTGCCGATCGTGGACGGCCACGTCCTCTTCGTCGACTCCGAATGGGCGCTCACCGCGATTTCGCAAAAACAGTTTTGGCGCGACGTCGATTTCAATCGTCTCGGCGGCGGAAGCGTAGGGGGAATCCTGTCGGTCGACATCTCCGACTGGTGCACGGCGGGATCGAAGGGAAAACCCGCCAGGGAGTGCACGAAGGCGCAGATTCGCGACGAGGTGTGGAAGCAGATCGTCGACCACATCGACGACAACTCGCTGAAGCGCAGCAATGTCGTCACCTGGTTTCTCGATCCGGACATCCAGTTCCCGAACCCGGGCAAGGCGACCAACGCCGAGCCGCTGCTGGTCAACACTGCGGGCTCGTGGACCAAGCGGCCGCGGGCGGTCACGCGGATTCCCAACCTCTTCCTGGCGTCCGACTTCGTCCAGACCAACACCGACCTGGCGACGATGGAAGGCGCCAACGAGGCGGCGCGGCGCGCGGTGAACGGGATCCTCAAAGCGACCGGGTCGCGCGCCAAACCCTGCGGGGTCTGGAAATTGTGGGAGCCGCCGGTGCTGGCCCCATTCCGGATGTTCGACGAGGTGCGCTGGCGACTCGGCCTCGGCGTGCGGCGACCCGTCAAGATAACCCCATCGGGCCGGCTGCAGCCGTCGGACCTGCCCGCCCGCGCGTACTTCGCGGCCGCTCGGCGCACTGGTCACGGCGCCGGTCACATGGCGTGAATTCCTTTGTAGAGCACCATTAAACCGATCAGCACCAGGATCACCGCGAGCAGCGCGGCATGGTTCTCCTGCATCAACTTTTTGAGGCGGCCCAGCGCATCGTCGAGGCGGTCACCGGCGGCCGCGTAGGCCAGTATCGGGATCGCGACCGAGGACGCGGAGACGGCGACGAAGATCGCGGCGGATATCCACTTGCCGGCGACGCCGAGATCGCTGGTGCCGATGGACACCCCCGCCGCCAGACACATGACCAGGACCTCGAGCCTGACCACGACCAGCACCGCCGCGGTTATGCCCGCGCGCACCGGTGTGAGGGTGGAAAACGATCGCATCCAGCGCGGCGCCTCGGTGCTGCCATGTCGGGTCAGCCACCGCCAGACGCCGAACACGATGAGCGCCGACCCCAACACCACGCGCAGCCAGGACGCCCACGTGGGCGGCGCTTTGTGCATACCGCCGAGCCCGCCGGAGCCCGCGATGAAGAGCGCGGTCAGCGCGCACAGGCCCAGCACCCAGCCGCCAAGGAATGCGAGGCTGGTCGCCCGCGGTCGCGGCGCGTCCAAGACCAGCACCGCCGGGATGACCGACAACGGAGAGAGCGAGATGACCAGCGCGAGCGGAATGAGCCCGGCCGTTAAGGAGCCCCAGCTTCCTGCCACGGGCAGCAATCTTTGCATTGACCGGACCGGGTCGCCACCGCGCGCGCCGCAAGCGATGATCCGGCGCCTAACGTTTCCGGCGCAACGTCCAGGCCGGTACCCAGTGCGTCACGGTTTTGCGCTTCGACCCGTACGCGATCGGGTAGGTCACCAGCCCCCACCAGTCGCCCTGCTCGCAGATGCCCCAGCAGGTCAGCCGCCCCTCGACGACCTTGTGCAGCTGCAGACCGTTGGGCTGGTACCGGCCCGACCGGTGCGGCTCCCGCGGGAAGAGCACCGTCAGGTCAATGAGCACCGTGATCGGCGGGCGCACCACCCGAAACGGGTTGCGGACCGGCTGGCCGTTGTACCCGATCGACCCGAGCGGAACCACCCATCGATCATACGTTCGAATCAGCCGCCGGGGAGAGCTTGGCGATCAGCGCACTGCCGGCGATCCCGGCGACGATCATGCCGATTCCGACCACGTCCTCGAGCGCCCCGGTGGCCCAACCGAGTATCCCCGCGACGAGCACGAAGCTCGGCAGCCATTCGACCAGCTTGACCCTCGACGGCGCCGGCTCGTCGGGGGCCTCCCCCGCCGCCAGCGCCGCCTTGGCGACGGCGTGGCCGGGATAGAACTCCGTGAACGCGACCGCGAAGAAGATCGCCGCCAACTGCAACACCCAGCCGGTCCAGAAATCGGCGACGTTCTTGAGCACGGCGATGCCGATGAACCCGACGATGGAGGTGAACACAAAGGCCGCGGCCCACGCCGCGGAGAGGATGTAGTTGATCCGCAGGAACAGCGGGCTGTCCCACACCTCCTCGGGCGCCTCCTCTTTCGCGTACGGGAACGTAAACGGTTTGCGCACAACCAAAGTCGCGATCACGAATAGCGCCAGTGAAATGTTGGTGATCTCGCCCGCCCACTCTTCGAGCCAGCTGCTCAGGCCCGGCGAGGCCAACCAACCCAGCACGGCCAAGGCGGCGAAAACCGTCGCGCCGAACACGTCGAGGGCGTGGATCGAGATGCCGCGAACCGACGCGAGCAACATCGTCAGCAGCGACACGCCCAAGGCGATGCAGGCGGCCCGCTCGAAGTGCCCCGGGGTGGAGAACACCGACAGCAGGATCCACGGTGTCAGGCCGGAGAACGGTGATTTCAGGAAGCCGTCGATCACGGTTCCCACCTTGCTCAAATTGGACACGCAAAGACTCTAGTAAGTCGCCGAGTCGAAATTGAGTGTTTGTGCGGCCCTCATACGATTCGTAAATGGCCATCGGTGAATCCGTGCGCAGCGCCCAGAAGATCGTCGACGTGCTGTCGGCGCAGGGTGTCCAGTACGTCTTCGGCGTACCCGGCGCCAAGATCGACGCGGTGTACGACGCCCTCGTCGACGCCGGGCCGCAACTGGTGGTGTGCCGGCACGAGCAAAACGCGGCGTTCATGGCCGGCGCGATCGGTCGCCTCACCGGCACCCCCGGCGTGGTGCTGGTGACGTCCGGGCCCGGCACCACCAACCTGGCCACCGGCCTGCTTACCGCCAACACCGAGCAGGATCCGGTGGTGGCGCTGTGCGGCGCGGTGGGCCGCAAGGACCGGCTCAAGCACACCCATCAGTCGATGGACGCGGCCGCACTGCTCAAGACGGTGACCAAGTTCACCGGCGAGGTCAACGACCCGGACAACGTCGCCGAGGCCACCGTCAGCGCGTTCCGCGCCGCGGTCACCGAGCCGCGCGGGGCGACGGCCGTCGTGCTGCCCGCCGACGTGCTTGCCGCGCCCACCCCGGCGGGCATCACGGCCCGCATGCCGGTTCCCCCGCTCGCCGCCGCCCCGGCCCAGGCGATCGTGCAGGCGAGTTTCCTGATCCGCGAGGCACAACGTCCGGCGCTGCTGGTGGGTGCGCGCGGCGCCGATCGCGAAAGCTGCGAAGCGCTGCGTGCCCTCGTCATGGCCACGCGGTTGCCGGTCGTCGAGACCTTCCAGGCGGCCGGGGTGATTTCGCGCGCGCTGGAAGACCGTTACCTGGGCCGGGTGGGGCTGTTCCGCAACCAGCCGGGCGATCTCGTCCTCGACCACGCCGACGTGCTGATCGCCGTCGGCTACGACGCGGTGGAGTACGACCCCGTGCTGTGGAACAGCGATCGACACCTGCAGGGGCGCACCGTCGTGCATATCGACTCGCTGCCCGCCGACATTGACACCAGCTATCAACCCACGATGGAGCTGCGCGGCAACGTCGCGGAAACCCTGAGGGCGCTGACCGCCTGCCTGGAGGGCCGCCTGGCGCTGACACCCGAATATCAGGCGCAGATCGCCGAGCGGCGCCAGGCGCTGGCCGACATCGACGCCGCGGCGCGCAACCGCACACCGGACGGGCCGGGGCTAAACCCGGTGGCCGTCGTGCTGCGGCTGCGCGAGGAACTCGACGACGATGCGACGATCGCCTGCGACGTCGGGTCGGTCTACATCCACATGGCCCGCCATTTCCGGGTCTATCAGCCGCGGCGGCTGCTGTTCTCCAACGGACAACAAACCCTGGGGGTCGCACTGCCCTGGGCGATGGCGGCCTGCCTGGTCCGGCCCGGCACCCACGTGGTGTCGGTCTCCGGTGACGGCGGCTTCCTGTTCTCCGCACAGGAACTGGAGACCGCGACCCGGCTGGGTTTGACGTTCACACACATCATCTTTCGCGACAACACCTATGACATGGTGGGCTTCCAGGAAGCCCTGAAATACGGCCGCACATCCGGCGTGCAGCTTGGCGACTACGACATCGTCTCCTACGCAGCGGCATTCGGCGCGCATGGTTACCGGGTAACGACCATCGACGAATTCGGCGCCATCCTGCGACGGGCACTGGACGAGGACGGGCCGTCGCTGGTCGACGTTCCCGTCGACTACAGCCGCAACATCGATCTGGCCGCACACCTGCACGACGACCCCTTCGAATAGATCGGAGAAGGCAACCCTGGACAGTTTCGATAGTTTCCGCCGTTGGGCCACAGCGCTTCTCACCCATCACGACGCTGAGGTGTATCAGTTCTCCACGATCAGCGCGCTGCTCGACGGCGTCTACGACGGCGATGTCACCGTCGCGGAAATCCTGCGGCACGGCGACTTCGGCCTTGGCACCTTCAACCGCCTCGATGGTGAGATGGTCGTCCTCGACGGGGTCTGCTACCGGCTGCGAGCCGACGGAACCGCCACCCGCGCGGCGCAGGAGGATCTGACACCGTTCGCCGCGGTCACCCGATTTCACGCCGACATCGCGATCGAGATCCGAACCCGCACGGACCGAGCGGGCGTCATCGCCGCCATCGACCACAAGATCGCCAGCGCCAACCTGATCTACGCCGTCCGGGTCAACGGACACTTCGCCGAACTGCACACCCGCACCGTGACGGCCCAGCAGCAGCCCTATCCGCCGTTGACCAAAGCGACCGAGGGTCAGGCCGAAACCCGAATCAGCGCTGCCACCGGAACCCTAGTCGGGTTCCGCACCCCCGATTTCGAACAGGGCATCTCGGTGGCGGGCTATCACCTGCATTTTCTGAACAGCGATCGCACCGGCGGCGGCCACGTGCTCGACTTCGAGCTCGAGCATGGCCGGATCGTCGTCAGCGGTGCCTCGCAGCTGCACCTGAGCCTGCCCACCTCCGGCGCGTTTCTGGACGCGCGGCTGGCCACCGACGACCTCCATGAGCAGATCAAGAAGGCCGAAGGCTAACGGTAAGTTCAGTTGGTGCCCGTCCCCGCTGCCGACGAGTCGCGGCGCTACCGTGGTGTGCTGGACCCGCTCATCGTTGGAGTGCTGGCCGCCGCTGTGAGTCTGGGTGGTGCCGGCCGTCCGTCTTTCTGGTACGACGAGGCCGCAACCATTTCCGCCTCATACAGCCGTTCCCTGGGGCAGCTGTGGCGGATGCTGGGCAACGTCGACGCCGTGCACGGCCTGTACTACCTGATCATGCACGGCTGGTTCCAAATCTTCCCGCCCACGGAGTTCTGGTCGCGTGCACCAAGCGGCCTGGCCGCCGGAGCTGCCGCGGCAGGAATTGTGGTGCTGGGCAGGCAGTTTTCGTCTCGCACTGTCGCCCTGAGCGCCGGAGTTGTCTGCGCGATCTTGCCCCGGACGACGTGGGCAGGTATCGAGGCTCGCCCCTATGCCATGTCGATGATGGCCGCCGTGTGGCTGACGGTACTGCTCGTTTACGCCGCACGCCGCGAAAGTCGTTGGCTTTGGCTGTGTTATGGGATCGGCCTGGCGCTGTCCATTCTGCTCGACATGTATCTCGCGCTAATGCTGATGGCGCACGTCGTCTTCATTTGCGCATTCCGGCGCCGTCGAACCGTCCTGGTCCCGTTCGCTATTACCTCGATTCTGACGGTTTGCGCTTTGGCGCCGTTCGCGATTGAGGTCGTCGGACAGGTTCAACAGGTCAAATGGATCGCACCGATCGGGCGCCGGACGATCGAAGATGTGATAGTTCAACAATATTTCGAACGAAGCCCCCCGTTCGCGATTCTGTCGGCGCTGGTCGTGGCGGCGGCTATTGTCTTGTGGCGCTGTACATCCGCGAAACTCGATGAGACAGATCGGCAACTGTTGACCTTGGCGGTCGCATGGCCGGTGCTGCCGACCGCGTCGATCGTGGTTTGGTCGGCGCTGGTTCACCCTGTCTACACGCCGCGGTACTTGTCCTTCACCGCACCGGCGATGGCGCTGGTCCTGGGCGTCTGCGTGGGCGCCTTGGCGATCAAGCCGTGGGTCGCGACGGCTCTGGTCGGCCTCTTCGCGGTCGCAGCGGCGCCGAATTATATTTGGGCGCAACGCAACCCGTACGCAAAATACGGAATGGACTACAGCCAAGTCGCCGACCTGATCACCGCCAAGGCGGCAGCGGGTGATTGCCTCCTTGTCAACGACACGGTGACATTCATGCCCGCCCCGATGCGCCCGCTGCTGGCGGCGCGCCCCGATGCCTATCGAAAGTTGATCGACCTCACCCTTTGGCAACGGGCAACGGACCGCAACGACGTCTTCGACACCAACCTCATACCGCAGGTCGTCGCACAGCCGTTAAGCCATTGCGTCGTCGTATGGATCATCACCCAAGCCGACCCGTCAATGCCCGCTCACCAGCAGGGTGCGGTGCTGCCGCCCGGCCCGCTCTACGGAGCGACGCCCGCCTTCGCGGTTCCACACGACCTCGGGTTCCGGTTGGTCGAGCGCTGGCAATTCAACCTGGTTCAGGTGATCAAAGCGGAGCGATAAAGGCAGCGATAAAGGCGAGAATCGCCTAATAGATGCGGATGTAGTCGACGAGCATGGACGCCGGGAAGGTACCCGCGGCTGGATCGCCGGCGCCCACCCCACCGACAGCAAGGGTGAACATCGGGGTCATCCAGTAGCCGGGATTGTTGAACGGCCACCGGAAGTCGTCAGGAGCGCCGCCGTGCACGTGGATGGGCTTGGGCGGAACACTGAAGTACGCTGCCCCGTCTCGCGCGAAGTGGAATCCGTCCTCAGCCCAATGCATTTGCCACGTGTGCCAGCCGCCGTCCACCAAACCGGGAATCGATTTCCCCTCCCAGGTCTTCCCGTTGGATGCCGCGTGGACCGTGGTACCCGGGGCCCAATTGCCGTTGCCGTACCACTCGAAAATGTCGACCTCGCCGTCTGGCAGGGGATCCTCGTTGACGCCCCAGAACGCGGACCACAGGCCGGGGAACAAACAGTCCAGCTTTATCCGCGCTTCCCAGGTCTGGTTGATCATGCTGCGGAAGTTGCCGCGCAGTTTGCCGCTGTAGTAGGTGCCCATTTCCTGGGTGGCGCACAGGACCAGGTTGGAATGGCCATCGACAAACACGTTTCGGCGATCGTCGCGGTATATCCCCTCGACCGGCGGGAACACGTCGTCCTGCCAGGTCTGTATCGTCCACTTGCCCGGATCGGGGGCCGAGCCGGCCGGACCATCGAATTCGTCGGAGAAGATGTAGCCCCCGGACGGCGCAGCCGGCGGTGCCGCATGGGTCGGGTTGGCGAGGGCCTCCGGGACGCGGGCCGCAGCGGCCAGCATGCCCAGCCCCGTCATCGCCAACAAACTGCGACGATCCATATCAGATACCACCAATCGTTAGAAGCCGGGAAGCCGCTGCCTTCGCCACGGGGATCATGGCCGCCAGCGCACCGAACCCAGTCGCTATCAACGTGCGGCGGCGATCCATCTCTGACACAAGCAAGGGACGATATCAGCCCGCGCACGGCCCCGCCGAATGAGGCGATTCTGCTTCCGTCCGCAGGGACAGGTCAGTGCGGCAGCCGGGCGGCGATGTCGTCGATATGCCAGGGTGCGTCGGTTTTGATGGTCGCGACCTCGTGCCAGCCCCCGAGCTGGGAAATCCCACCACCCTGGACCGCGTACACCCGACCGGTGATCGGGCAGTTCTCCATCGCCAGGTATGCGACCAGCGGGGAGATGTTCGCCGGCGCGTATAGGTCCAGGCTGCCGTCGGCCGGCTCTGCCATCAGATCGCCCACTCCTGGAGTCGCCAGAGTTAACCGGGTGCGGGCGATCGGCGCGATCGCGTTGACCCGGACCCCGTAGCGACCCAGTTCCGCGGCGGCGACAAGCGTCAATGCCGCGATCCCGGCCTTCGCCGAACCGTAGTTGGCCTGGCCCGGGTTGGGCAGCGTGGTGCCCGACCCCGGAGGCGGTGTTGATTACCGCGGCACTGGGCCGGTCTCCGGCCTTCGTCCGCGCCTTCCAGTACTCAGCGGCGTGTCGCAGGGTGGCGAAGTGCGCCTTGAGATGAACGGCGATGACGGCGTCCCACTGGGACTCGTCCATTCCCGGTATGAAGGAGTCCCGCAGGATGCCCGCATTGTTGACCACGACGTCGAGGCGCCCGAACTCACTGACCGCCTGCTCCACCAGGCCTTTCGCCCCGTTCCAGTCGGCGACATTCTCGGTGTTGGCCACCGCACGGCCGCCCGCGAGGACAATCTCGGAAACAAACCTCGTGCGCCGGTTCGGCGTCTGAGCCTGCCCCGGCGTTGTCGCCGCCCAGATCATTGACCACCACGGCGGCACCTTCGGCGGCGAACAGCAGTGCGTGTTCGGAGGCCAATGCCGCGCCCGGCCCCGGTGATGACGGCAACCCGTCCCTCTAAAGCGCCCACGCGTACCCCGTCTTTCGTGTCGTGTCGGTTTGTCCCAGCCAATTATCAAACCACCCGCCACCATCAGGTTCGTTGACACCGCGGGAGCGGGTGGTATCAAGGAAACTGATACTTCGCAGCGTTATGGAAAGGAAGCGACAACGATGTCTGGGATGTTTGGTGGCGGATTTTTCGGCGGTCCGGGAGGGCCCGGCTCGGGGCCGGGCCCGGGCGGCTTCGGTGGCTCAGGCTGGGGCGGGGGCGGCTGGGGCGGCTTCGGTGGGCCGGGCTGGGGTCATGGCGGCGGCGGCCACGGTTTTGGGCAAGGCGGGCCGGGATTCGGCGGCTTCGGCAAGCAGGGTCGCTGGGGACTCAAGCGTGCGGCATTCGGCACCGCCGCGATGCTGCTCGACGGGCCCGCCGATGCCGCACAGGTCGTGCAGCGGGTCTCGGAAAAAACCGACGGTGCATTCACCCCTCCGCAGGAGATGGCCGAGCTCGCCATTGGACTGCTCGCCGGCCGGGGCATGGTAACGGTCGACAACGGCGTGGCCACCCTGACCGAGCTCGGCGAGAACTTGCTGGCCTGGCGGGGCATCAGCGCCGAGACCGCGCAGGCGTTCCTGAAGCGGGCGGCCAAGTTCGGCGACGTCTTCAAGATCCGCCGAGAGCTGTTCGAACTGGCCGGACTGGCTCGCACGATCACCTGGACCGGCACCGACGAGCAGAAGCAACAGCTCGCCGAAACCCGGACCAAGGTGCTGGAAGCCCTGACCGAAGCCAAGAAGACGCTGCATCGCGTGCTCGGCGAGGACTAGTGGTCGGACCAGCGGGCCGCCACATACCGCAGTCACATTAGTCACACTGGTCACGCCCCCGCGGCGAACACACCTCCCCCGAAGAGGCCAATGTGGCGCATGTGACGACCCGCAACCCCTCAGGCCGCGACCCCTCAGGCGGACGCGGGCTCGCTGAGCCTGACCAGCGTCTTGCCGATGTTGGCCCCCGTGAATAGGCCGTTGAGGGCGTCGACGCACGACTCGATGCCGTCAAAGATGGTCTGGCGGTGCTTGAGTCGACCCTCGTGCTCCCACTTGCGAAGTGCGGTGTACGCCTCGTCGAAGCGGGCCCACTGGTGCAGTGTGTTGAATCCCTGCATCAACGCCGTCCTGGACAGCAGGTTCACGTAGTTGGCCGGTCCGGGGTGGTCACCGCTCAGATAGCTGGAGATGACGCCGCAGAGTACGACCCGTGCATTGTTGGCCAGCCGGCCCAGCACCGCGTCGAGGATCGGCCCGCCGACGTTGTCGAAGTAGACGTTGACCCGTCGTGGGCAATGCTGCTTGAGCGCGGCCGGGAGGTCGTCGTTCTTGTAGTCGATGCATGCGTCGAACCCGAAGTCTTCGACCACCGCCCGGCACTTCTCCGGCCCGCCGGCGATTCCCACCACCCGGGCCCCGGCGATCTTGGCGATCTGTCCGGCCACCGATCCGGTGGCGCCCGCCGCAGCCGACACCACCACCGTGTCCCCTTGCTGGGGCCGGCCGATGTCGGTCATCCCGATATAGGCGGTCGCGCCGGTCGGGCCGTACACCGACATCACCGCAAGTTGGTCAACCGTGGCCCGGCCGGGGACGGGCGTGCTGAACACGTCGTCGCGGATGAGGACGTACTCCTGGAAGCCGGTCAACGTGGTGACCACGTCGCCGACGGCGTAAGCGTCGCAACGCGACTCGACCACCTCGCCGATCCCGGCCGCCCGGATGACCTCGCCCAGCTGCACCGGCGGAAGGTAGCCGGGCTGGTCGTTCAGCCAGGTCCGCACCGCGGCGTCGAGCCCGACATAGGTGGTTCGGAGCAGGGCCTCGCCCTCGGCGGGCTCGGGCGCCGGCGCGGTGATCAGCTCGGTGTCATCGGGCTGGACCAACCCGGTCGGGCGGCGACGCAACAAGATCTGGCGGTTCGGCAATTCACCCACGCCGCTGAAACTACCCATTGGCGCCGAAACCACCTATTGGGCACGATCCGGTGGGAGCATCTGTGCGTGACATCTCTGATGGCTGAAGCCAGCAGCTTCATGGCCTTCACTCAGCCTCAGATTCTTCTCTGCGGTGCGTCTCCCGACGCCGCACGACGGGCCAGTCCAACCCTGATAAGGACGTAGCAGTGAGCAACGACAGAATCCGCCGCTACGCGGCGAACGCCCCGATTCCCCCGACGGCTGAAGCTGCCGGTCCCCTCGGGACATACTGATGGAACCGTTACCTGAAATGTGAGTGTTTGTATGACTGGGCATTTCAGGCAGCCCGTCCTTTCGGGCGGGCACTCCGTTTAGAAACGGTTCCGGTTTCACTGCCACCGGCCGTGCCCGAAGGCTCGGTCTTACGGTCGGCTCCACCGGTGACGACGCCGGTACTCGGCGCCGTAGCCTTGAGCGCATGACGCGCCAAATTGATAGCGGCGTTATGGTCTCGATCGATCTCAAGGCCGCAGTGCTCACAGTGATACACGCGTTCGGCCAGGTGCAGTTTGGTTTTCACCGCACCACAGCCGGAACACATTTTTGAGCTGGGGAACCATCTGTCGGCTTTGACCAGATGCGATCCATACCAGCGTGTTTTGTAGTCGAGTTGGCGAAACATCTCACCAAGGCCGGCATCAGCCAGCGTCCGGTTGAGTCCGGTTTTGGCGGTGGCGCCGTTCGGCAGGAACGCGCCGGGATTGTCGGGGTCGGGTTTGGGTTTCGGGCGGCGCATCATGTTCTTGACCGCCAGCGTCTCCGCACCGATCACCTGATGGGTTTTCGCCAGGCTCGTGGTGAGTTTATGGATCTGATCGGCCCGCAGATTCGCCACCCGGGCATGCGCCCGGGTGATCTGGGCCAGAGTCGACTCCCAGCCGCGCGACGCGTCCTGCTTGTGCTGGGCAGCCGCGTTCCAGGGACCCCTTTGGCGGGCCGCTTTGCGTTGCAGCGCCCGCAGTTTCCGCAACGCCCGCTTGAGCTCGCGGGGCGCGGTGTGACGGGCGATCTCGGTCCCGTCCGGGCCGGCCATCACCAGCAAGTCCTTCACCCCGGCGTCGATACCCACCACTGCCGACACCCCAGATGCTGCCGCGGTGCTCTGGCGCCCGTCGGCGCGGCGCACAGCGCAGGTGAACGACACCAGCCACCGACCCCGTTCGAACCGCACCGTCGCCTTGACGATCTGCGCGGTGCCCGACTCTATCCGGCGACCCAGTTTGCGAGTGGACTCGTGAGTATGGATCGTGCCCAGCACCGGCAGCGTGACGTGATGCCGGGACGGCTCCACCCGGATGGCGCCGGTAGTGAACGTGAACTTCGGGACGGCTTTTCCCTTGCGCTTGAACCGGGGGAAACCCATCCGTGGACCAGCCCGTTTCCCGGTCCGGGACGCATCCCAATTACCCAGCGCCTCCGCCAGATTCGCCACCGCGTTGGCGTACGCCTCCTTACTGTTGTCCTGCCACCACGGGCAGCCGTCGTCGCCTACCGCTACCTGATGCTTGACCTGGTTCCACCGGTGGCGAGCTCCTGAAACGACCACGACACGGCCGGCGTCAGCTGTTTCTCGGCGATCCCGTACGAACGCTCCGCGCTGCGCTGGTCCAGATTGGATTTCACCGCGGCCAGCATCGTGTTGAACGCGAACCGCGCACCACCAAAAGCGCACTTGTTCGCGCGAACGTGTGCGCAGGCGCTGCCGAAGCGTGACAGGTTCGCATGGGTCAGGGCTGGTCGAGCAGTCGAGCTTCGTCGAGATGGTCGGCGAGGTAGATCATGGTTGTTTCGGGATTCATGCCGAATGCCGCCGCGACGAGTTTCGGGTCGATCGTGTTGACGAGGTCGGCCAGCCGCGTGGTGCGCAGCACCTTGGGCGGTAGGCCGCACGGGTCGAGCAGGTGGCTCATATAGGCCACGGATGCCGGTCGCCGATCGGCCTTGGTGCCCCGTGTGACGAGTGCGTGCGGGTTGTGGGTGCCCAGTCTGTCTCGGTGGTCGAGGCTGCGTTGCAACGCGGTCCAGCTGACCGGGTCGAGTGGCACCGGGTGGGGCCGCTTGCCGAGCCGGATCGAACGTTGTCCAGCGTCAATGTCCTCGATCCGCAGCCAGCGCACCTCGCTGCTGGAAGCACCGTGCAGTATCGCCAGCAGCCCGAACAGGGCTTCGTGTGGGTGCACTGCCGAATCAGCGCTCCAGCGCTGAAACAGCTGACGCTGTTCGGCGATGGCCAGGGTGCGGCCACGAAATCCCCTGTGTCGCTTGACCGTGATGCCGCGAGTCGGATCGACGAGCACCAGATGACGGCTGCGTGCGAATCGGAAGAATTGGCGTAGCGCCGCCAGGCGGCGTACCCGGTTGTTCGGTTGCTCAACGAGGAACGCCTCGATGTCGACGATGTCCACAAGGGCCCAATCCGGTTTGCCGCGTTGGGCGTCGAGGAAGCGGGCCAGATCACGCACGATCGCCAACGCCGACTCGATGGTGTGGTCGGTGCGGGGCCGTGTGCCCGCACGGCGGGCGCGTTCACGCGCGTGCAGCATGGACTCGGCGAATGATGCGACCGCGCCCCGCATTGCGGCCGGTGCGGCGTCGATCCGACTTTGCCGTCGCCCGGCGGCGAGCCGGTCGGCCTGGTCAGTGGCCATCGCCAAACCGCGGTCGGTGAAGAACGCCTCGAGGGTTCGGCCCAGCGATCCCATCGACCGGCCCGGCACGCGGGCCCGTTCGAGCACGCTTTGCGGGTGATTCGAGAGATCGTCGACGAGCAACCGCTCCAACGTGGTGATCAGTTTGCACGCCTGAGCCGGGCAGTAATGCACGGCCAGATCGGCGACGAAATCGTCGAGCCAGCCCGGCGGCTCGGCGAGCTGGGCCGCCAGCGTCTCGCTGCGCACGAACGGCCGGTCTGGACAACGCTGCCAGCAACGCCCACACATACCGCGCCCGACATGGCGGCGCAACTGGCCGCAGGACACACAGACCCGGGGCGGAGCCTTCGGAGGGCCGGGCCGTGAGCACCGGCCACACGACGTAGTCGACTCGCGCAGATAGCCTGGCTTTCCGCAGCGCGGACACGTCGACTTCGCGGCGGCCAGCTTGGCCCGCTTCTGGCACGGCCGACACACCGTCTCGTCGCGGAATCGGATCTGCCCGCCGCATTCCCGGCAGCGGCGCGAACACAGCACGCACCGACCCGTTTCCGGCAGCAGCACCCGGTCCCGGACGCAGCTTGGGCATCGCGCCTTGGCCGCGTGCTCACGAATGCGACGCATACACAAACAGCAACGCTCGCGACCGATGTATCCGACCGGGGCGCCGCAGTCGACGCAATCTCGTTGTCGTTTCCCCATCAGCCGCACCCAGTTCCGAGGGCTCGCCGAATCTACATCGGCGGCATCGACCGGCCCCGCACGTTAGCTGTCTTCAGTTCCGACCGAACGGGCCGCGGCGCAGTGGCCGCCAGTTCGACCGGGGTGGTGTCGATCTCGAATAGGTCGTCTGGGGTGCACTGCAGCGCGGTGCACAACGCGACCAGCGTGGAGAGCTTGATCTGGCTGGGCTCCTTGGTAAATAGCGCCGACACCGACGCCGCCGACATCTGCATCCCCGCCTTCTCAGCCAGCAGCCGCCGCAGCTCGGTTCCTGTCCATACCTCGCGCTGCGCGGCCGCCATCCGCAACCGCCACCGGATCTTCACGCCGTCCCGTCCTCTCCGTTCAGCTCGGCCAACGTCGAGGTGACCGCACGCCGATATGCGTCCTCGATGAACGTAGCCGACGGACGCACATACCGCATAGTCGAACTCACCGTCCAATGACCCAAAAGCTGTTGGATCGCAACCAGATCCACGCCACGCTCGTAGTTATGTGTCGCGCACGCGCGGCGCAGCGCGTGCGGGCTGAACCGCTCCGCGACCGGTCGGCCTTCCAGCTCCATCAGATACCGCAGCCGGTTGCGGATCGTGCCGCGATGCAGCGGACCACCGGACTCGTCGGCGAACAACACTGGCGACTCGGGAAACTTCGGCCGCACATCGCCCAAAAACCACCGCAACAACACGTCCAGCCCGTCCAGCATCGGCACCCACCGCGGCCGGGGACCGGACATGTGGGCGGCCTTGCCGAACCGTACGTGCAGCTTGCCGAACGGTCCGCGCCCGAAATGCACATCCGGAATCTCCAGCAACGCAGACTCTTCCGACCGCAGACCAGCGTGATACAGGGTCCGGAACATCGCGTAGTCCCGCGCGGCCGGACCGTACTTGCGGGCGGTGGCGATCCTGGACTTGAGGAACTCGAAGAACTCGCTCACCCGCTCGGGGGTCGGCGGCGCCGCGACCGCCGGCGACTCGTCACCCACATGCCGGGAGGCGTTGAACTCATCGACCGGGCATACCAGCCGCACACCGAACCCGGCCTCGATCTCGGCAGCCTTGCGGGCCTGCAGGAACCGGTGAAACCCCTTGAAGACTTGCACGTACTCCCGCCGCGTCGATGCCGCCCGCCCCGCCACCGCCAGCTCGCCGACCACCCGATCGATGTCCTCGCTGGTGACCTCCCACGCCGGACGCCCCAGCGCGCTGAGCGTCCGCTCCAGTAACCCGATGTCGTTGTCGATTGTCACCGGGCTGAACCCGCGCGCCCGCCAAGAGGCCACGAACGCATCGACGCATTCGCGTTGAAACACAATGGGATCCGTAGCAACAGGCTCGACCGGGACGGCGCCACCAGGAATCAGCCGCAGACCCTCCACCATCCGCACACCTTCTTCGCGCCTAACTAGCTAAGGCAGCACCTAACATACC
Organism: uncultured Actinomycetota bacterium; assembly: GCA_963814505.1. Lineage (GTDB taxonomy): Bacteria > Actinomycetota > Actinomycetes > Mycobacteriales > Mycobacteriaceae > Mycobacterium. The sequence continues at coordinate 169,341 of CAWFDM010000019.1, read as the reverse complement.
GCGACCATGCCTTGAAACTCGGCGCGACACGCAAGACGCTCGAAAGCCCAGCTAGCAGGGGAAATCGGTCACAACGAACATATGCCAGCTCCAGTTGCATGCGACTGCAGCGCTGCCACCTGGGCCGACGTCGGGTCCAGCGCGTACTGATACGCCTGCAAAACCCACCCTGACGGAACCTCCACCAACTCACCAGTTGAGGGATCGGTGTCGAAGAGCGTGAACAGCACCGACACCGCCTCCACCACCGCCCGATACGCCTCGAAATCCGCGCCGACATCCACCCGCGCTGACAATGTCGGTGTGCCATCGCGTTTCGGCTTGCCCGACAACTGCACCCCACCAGTCGTCGCGGCCACCTTCTCCGCTTGCGCGCGGGTGCGCATCTGCACAATCATCTACCCCGCCCCACCACCGGGATCCTGCTTGGTGGCGGTGACCGCGCGCATGGCGCGATTGCGCGCACCGCGCCGCCCATACAAGCGCGCGCACATGCTAGTGAGGACCTCGATCATGTCGCGCACCAGATCATCAGCGGTCTCCCCATCGTCGACGACCACTATGCGCCGTCCCTGCGCGCCGAGCGCAGCATGTAGATGCTCGACCCCGAAGCGGGCCAGCCGATCCCGATGCTCCACAACGATCACACTGGCACAAGGGTCCGACAAGATCCGGGACAGCTTCGCACGCTTGCCGTTCAATCCGGAACCGACCTCAGCCACCACCTGGCCGACCTCCCACCCGGCATCAGTGGCCCACTCGGTCAGCCGGGACACCTGACGGTCCAAATCCGAGCGCTGATCATGCGACGAGACCCGCGCATACAGCACCACGCGCTCCTCACCTGCCGCTGCGACGTCAACCAAGATCGTGCCCGATGGCAGCCGTCGAAACGGCACCGGCATCCGATCCTCACGCACCCACGCATACGCGGTCTGCGGGTGCACACCCACCGACCGCGCCCACGCCGCCAACTTCATACCAGCCAGTCAAACATACATTCACTCACAAACACGCACATTCACACGCGTTTTGCCGAACAGTTCGCAACCCCAGGGTGACCCGGAAGACCGGATCCGGAACCTCGAGCGCCCACTGGCCGACTCGGCACGCGCGTCCGAATTCGGAGGACCGTCCGAATTCGGAGGAGCGCAGCCGCCCGGCGGCTACCAATACCAATACCCACCCGGCTACCCACCGGGCCCGGCGGACCAATACCCACCTGGCCCGCCGTTGCCGCCGCTACCGCCCACGTACGGCTACGGCGACCCGTACGCGACGAAGCCACCGCCTTCGGGCCCTCGCGTGATTTGGATCGTGGTCGCGATCGCCGTCATCTTGCTACTGGCCGTGGGGGGAGGGGTCGCGTTCCTCATTGCAAACCGGGCTTCCCAGGGCAGCTCGCCGACTATCTCCCCTACCCCGAGCACCTCGACCACCTCCCGGACGCCGAGCTCCAGCAGACGGATACCAAGTAGCCCGACTCCGTCGGCCAGTCGGACTCCAACGGCCACCACCGGGCCTTCAGGCACGGCGACGGCACCGCCTAATAGCAGCATCAGCATCTCCGGCATCAACGAGAATAAGACGATCGCTGCAACGACAACATCGTCACCGTCAGCGGGAGTCTCCAACACGATCATGATCACCGGCCACTGCACAAGCCTCACGGTGTCCGGCATGAAGAACTCGGTCACGGTCGATGCCGTCGACACCATCGATGCCACCGGCATCAGCAACCACGTCACCTACCACTCGGGGTCGCCGAAGATCAACAACACCGGCTTGCAGAACGTCGTTCAGCAGGGCTAAGCGCAATCAAGGGCCGGCCATTGCTTCGGCCTGCGCCAGATATCCCTCGAAGTCGGCCTCCTGCGCCTTGGCCCGGAAGCGCCCCAGGAACTGCCGATAGCCGAGCTCATCGCCGTGGGCTCGGGCCAGCAGGGCGCGTAGCCGCAGCACCGGAAGCTCGTGCAGCACGAACCCGGGCTCGGTCGGTACCGCCTCCAGTCTGTCCACCGCACGTTCCGCGCGCTCGATGTCTTTTGGGTCTCCGGAGGCGGAGCCGCGCGCCAGCAGCGCCTCGACCAGCGCCGTGGTGCCGGGCCCGCGGAAGATCATCGACCCGACTTTGAATCCGCTATCGAGAATTGCCGTGATCACATCGACCGCGCCGTCGTGGTCGCCCAATCGGCTGCGCTCGCGGGCGAATTCGATGTCGGACATGCGCCGCAACGCCACGATGAGCTTTTCGTCCACGATCATCTCGCGTGCCCGGGTAAGACACTCGAGGCCGGCCGCCCTGCTTTCGGAATCGTCGTTGTGGTGAATCAATGCGATGGCGCGATTCACCAGCGAGTACGTCACCGCGGCGTTGTCGCCGGACCGTTGCGCAATTTCAAGCGACTCCGCCGTCTGTTCCACGTCTTCGGCAGTGGGCAGCACGGCGCCGTTCTCAATGGCGGCAGCATACTTGTACAGCTGGGCAAAGGGGCGGGTGGTCGCGTCGGACGACTGTGCCAGCGCAATGCCCTCCTCGAGATGGTCTCGCCATCCCCGTCGGCCCAGGAACATTTCGGCCGCTCCTTTTAGCGTGATCGCCCAGGCGAGCGGGGATCCGATCACGAAGTCGCCCATGGTCGGGTCGCCATGCGCGACGTCGATAATCCGTTCGGCCAACCGCAGGCTTTCGGTCGCTTCGCCGACTTCCCACTTGGCCTGGGCCGCCGCGTACAACAGCCCGACCGTCATCGCCGGATCGCCGATCGACTCGACGAGTGCGGCGAACTCCAACGCCATGGCGGCCGCTTCCCGATGACGCGCGTTGAACGTCAGCGTGTTGAGGTGACCCGCCATTCCGACCGCAAGCGATTTCTTGTCGCCCGCGGCCGTCGTAAGCTCACGCAATTCCTCGAATCCGTCGTCGGCGGGCGTGCCACCCACCTGAAAAGCGCTGCCACACAATAGAGCTAGCGGGGCGATCCGCATGGCCAGCCGATCCGGGTGATCGCTGGGCAGCCGGTCGGCGAATCGCAGCGCCTGTTCCCAACTCGCCCGGGCCGCGCGGATATCCCGTGCGCCGTACCACCTCGCCGCCTGCATGTACCAGTCGTAGGCGTCCCGCAGATCGCCGGCGGCCGCGTACTGGGTGGCGACGATCGAGGCCTCCTGACCGGTGAACTCGCCGTACGTTCGCTGCAGCACCGCCGCCACCCGGCGGTGCAGCTCCGCCCGCCCGGCCTTCAATTGGGACTCATATGCCACCGCCTGAATGAGCGGATGACAGAACGCATAGGTCACATGTGGCGCGAATCCGACCGGTTCCACCAGAGCCGCCTCAACCAGTGGCGTCACATCGATTTGGCCCAGCAGACACTTCAACAATTCGGTGTCGAACTGTGCGCCGATGACGGCCGCGGCGTGCAGCGTGCGCTTGGCGGTGGCGCCGAGCCGATCGATACGGGCCCCGATGATCCCTTGCAGACTGGCCGGTACGCGGATATCTCGGACCTCCCGCACGCACACGTAGGCGCCCGGACCGCCCTCGAGTTCGCCCCGCTCCACCAGGTCGCGCACGATTTCCTCGGCAGCGAACGGTAGGCCCGCCGCTCGGTCGGCGATCACCGTCGACAGTCGAACCACCGAAGGGTCCTCGCCCAGTACCCCTTTGATCAACTCGGCGATGTGGGCATCGCTCAGCGGCGCAAGGGTAAAGGCGTGCGCTCCGGGGATGCGGGACAGCGCCCCCGAATATTGGGGCCGGTAGGCGACGAGCAGCGTCGCCCGCATTTTCGGAACTACCGCAGCGAAATCGGAAAGCAGCGACTCACTGACGCTGTCAATCCACTGGGCGTCCTCGATGATGTAAAGCGCAGGCTCCAGGCGTGCCAGCGAAATGGTGTTGATGAGATGGACCAGACGACGGCGCCGGGCGTCCGGGTTGATATCGGGGCACGGCAGATCGGGGTCTCGGATGCCGAGCAGATCATCAAGCAGAACCAGATCCTCGGCGCCCGCCTCGGGGATTTCACTGCGGACGCGGGCACGCGCCACTTCGAGGGACAGGCCGCCGATACCGAAAACCGCGCGCAACAGCCGGGAGGCGACGTGGAACGGGATCTCGCGGGTGTGGGATTCGCAGTAGGTGACGAACACCTCGAAACCGCGACTACGTGCCGTCGCGACCGACTCACGGACCAACCTGGTCTTTCCGACGCCCGGCCGACCCGTCACCGTGATGACGGTTCCGGCGCCGCGACCGGCGTTGTCCATCAACTCCGCGACGGCGGCCTTCTCCCGTTGGCGTCCGACCAGCCGGGACTCACGACGGGCTTTGCGGGCCTTGAGACGATGCTCGCTGTCGACGCCCAACAGACGGCGCGCCGACACCCCGGTGCTGAAACCTTTGATGTGCACAATCTCGTGCTCACCCAGCACAACTCGATCCTCGACGAGCCGGGCGGTCGACTCACTGAGCATGACACCACCCGCCGGTGCCACCGATTCCATCCGCTGGGCCATACCCACCTGCGTACCGACCGCGGTGTAACCGAGGTGGGTCGCGCCGACCTCGCCGGTGATCACCCGACCGGAGTTCAAGCCGACCCGCAATCGCAGGTCGACCCCGTACCGGCGTCCCACGTCGACCGCCAATTGCCGAACCACATCCTGGATGTCCAGCGCCGCGAGGCAAGCGCGAAATGCGTGATCCTCCAATGTGATTGGCGCTCCGAAGAGCGCCATGATGCCATCGCCGGTGAACTTGTCCACGGTGCCGCGATAGCGCTGCACCACGGCCGACGACCGATCGACGAGCGCGGTCATCACCTCGCGCAGCCGCTCGGCACCGAGCGACGCGGCGATGTCCATCGACCGCACCACGTCGGCGAACAGGACGGTCACCTGTTTGTATTCGGCCTGCTCAATACTCGGCGCCAGCGGGGTACCGCAAGAATCGCAGAAGCGCGCACCCTGGCGCGGCTCTGAGCCGCACACCGGGCATAAGGGCGACGCTGCCGTCACATCTTGTGAGAATAGGCCGCTTAGTCGATTATGTCGGCTCTTCGGGGTCGTCGAGAATGCCGACCGCAATGCCATAAGGGAGGAAGCGGACCTTGCGTGTCGGGTCGGTGTTGTTCTTGTTGGCCCGCAGCGCGTCGAGTTCGGTCGCATAGACCTGTTCGACGTGCGCGCCACCGTCGGTGTCCACCGTGTAGATGGCCCACACCCCGTCGCCGGCCTCGCCGGCGGTTTCCGGCGCGTGACGCGAGCGCCGTGACATATCGTCGAAAACGGCTGACCAACCCGTGCGAATGCCGGGGCCACCGAAAAACTTGCCGACCCGCTCGAACGCGTCGCGCAGTCCCTCGCTGCCCTCCCGGATCACTCGATCCAAATCTTCGGGATCAAATCCGAAAGCACCGTATTCCCCCACGCGACCTCCTCGCAGTTGGTACCGATACTGCCCAGTGTGCGCTCAGTCGACACCATCCGCCAACGCTTTAGGATGCCGGCGGCGAGGCCGGCGGCGCCGGGGGCGCCGGCGGGTTGATCGGAATCGGGATCGTGACAAACGGGACGTGCAGGTACATCGTCATCGGCGGCTGCGCCGGTACCGCTGGAGCCGCGGGCTGGGGGGCCGGTGCGGGCACCGCAGCCGGCGGCGACGGAGCCGGGGCTGCCTGTTGCACCGGGGCCTGCTGCGCCGGCGCGCGCGGGGTCGGTGCGCGGCGTAGCGGTGTCGCGGGGGCCGCCTTCGGTGTGGTGGGGGGCGCGTGCTCCACCACGGGCGGCGGCGCCGGCGGAGCGGCGACCGCTGATGGTGGCGCGGCCGGCGGAGATGATGGTGGCGCGGCCGGCGGCGGGGCGGCGATTGTGGGCGCGGCCGGCGGTGAGCCGGCGGCTGGGGGCGCGGCCGGGGCGGGCGGGTGGGAAGCGGCCGCCGGGCGGACATGAGACGTCAGCCAAACCCCCAGCGCCCCGATCGCGACGACGAAGATCGCCGCGAGGGCGCTACCGACCAGCAGGACGGGCCTGCGCCGGCGCCAGCTCGCGTCGTCGTCGCCCAGGGCGCTGTACGCCAAAGCCGGCACGCCCGCGTCGGCATCCGCCCAGGCGTCGAGGTAGGTCGGGCTAAGCGCAGTGGGGTTGACCTCCCCGGTGCCCGGATCCAGCGCCCATGCCAGCGCGGCCGTCGTGGAGGCGAACAGCGGCGCATTCGCCGAAGCCAGCGCCGCCCCGCGCGCCAGCGCCATTTCCGGCTCCTCGACAACGCTGACGGCAAGTGAGGTCGCCGCCTCGAGTGCGGGCTTGATTGCGGCGACGTCGGCTCCGCAGCCGACGACGAACAGGCCGTCCGCCCGCGACCGCCGCGCGTCCAGGCCGGCAACCATCGCCGCGAGCTCGGCCGCTACGGACCCATCGGCGCTGTCCCAGACCCGCCGGTGCAGGTCGACGATGGAGCCGTCGGCGACATCGACGACGGCCAACGTCGCGCCGGCGGGCTCGACCAGCAACATGGCGATGTATTCATAACCAATCGCGGAGCCCACGGACTGCGCTAGCGCGGCCGCCGCGAGCAACGGGGAAACCAGCATGACGCTGCCGAGGTCGCGGGCAGCGAGCCGGTCGCGCAGCACGGCCACCCCCGCCGGATCCGTCCACGTCACCCCGGTCGATATCAGCTGATATCCCCCCGCAACCGCGCCCTCGCGGGTGCCGACAATCGCGGAAATCACCTGATCGGCCGGATTGCTCTCGCCGGAAACCTCAAACGCGTCGTATTCGACGGTGACGCCGTCGGCATTCTCGCCCTCGATGAGCACCAATCGGACCGTCGTGGGTTCCATCGATACCCCCAGTACGATGTCCACCGCTCCTCCTCAAAACCCCTGGCTGGAAAGCCGCACTCCGGGCGAACAGGCGCACTGCGCGGGCCGCCGTCGAGTCACTGCGACTTCCTTCAACGCTACCCGCGATCGGCGGCTCCGACAGCCCGGGCCCCGGCGGTACTGGTGGCCAAGCTGGCGATGGCGGCGCGGGCGGCCAAGGCGGCACCGGCGGACCGTAGTTACCGGAGTCCTGCTGCCAGCCCGGATCCAGTTGGTTCGCTCTGGTGCTAGTAACCGGGACCGGGGAACGGGTTCTGCGGGGCTAGATTCTGGGGTACCTCATTCTGGGGTACCTGGTTCTGGGGTACCTGATTCTGGGGTACCTGATTCTGGGGTACCTGATTCTGGGGTACCTGAGGGGCCGGAACGCGAATCGGTATCGGCAGCGGGATCAGCGGGACGTGTATCCACTCGGTCGCCATCGGCACCGTCGTCGTCATCGACACTGGGGGCAAGGTTGTCGTGGCGGAGGTCGGCTGCGGCGGCGTGGTGGTGCTCAGCTGCGGGGGCGTCGTCGTGGTGACCGGTGGGTGCGTTGTCGGCAGGACGGTCGTGGTGGTGAGCACCGGCCGCGGCGTGGTGGTCTCAACGACCGCCGGAGGCGGTGGCGCGGACGGTGACGGCGGTGGCGGCGGCGGCACGGTGCTCGGGACGGGTGCGGCGCTGGGGGCGGGTGCGGCCGTCGGCGGCGGGGGCAGCGGACTCGGGACCAGGGCGCTTGGCGGGGGCGCCGGAATGGGCGCGACGGTCGGCACGACCGGCGTTTCGGGGCTTTCTACGCCCGCCAACGTGTATGCCACGCCACCGATCGCGGTCATGGCCACCACGGCGGACAGCCCGATCAGCAACTGCGACAACCGAGGACGCCGCCAGGACCGTTCTTTGGGTGGCTCGATCAAGTTCAGGCGCATGGACCAGCACGCGGGACCGTCTTCGTTGTAGGAATCGCCGGCGAACCGCACCGGCACATCACCCGGGAATTCGGTTTGCGACCAGGCCAATTCGCGGTCCGTCAGGGCATCCTCATCGATCACCAGCACGTCGCCGGCCGGCAGCTCGATGACGTTACCGCCGGCGGCCGCCACGGCGAGGCCGATCGACGTCCGTGTCCGGAGACTCAGCTCTTCGCCGCGAGAGGCGATCACCAACGCACCCATCGCCGCCGCGAACGCGGGTTGCGACGGGGTCAGGACGGGTATCCGGGTGTGGAGCGAAAGACGTTGAGTGACAAGCGGGATCCTGGCACCGCCACCGACCGTGACCACCGCGGCAAGATCCCCCCAGCCCCACTTTCTGCGGGCCAGCATGTCATCGAACGCATAGATGAAGCCGGTAAGACGGTCCTGTATCAAGTTCTCCAGCTGGTCTCGGGTCACCTGGATGCTGGAACTGAACCCCGGAAGGTCAACGGGCAATTCCGTGATCACGTCGAAGGACAGCTGCTCCTTGGCCGCACAGCACTGGTCTTTGAGCTGACTGAGCTGTCCGATCGCGGCGGTTGCGGCGGGATCGAGGTCGCGGCTGCGGCCTATCACGTCAAAGACGTGCAGCAGCAGCGCCTGATCCACCTCCTCACCGGAGAACTCCGTGCAGCGCAGGGTGGGGCTGACGGGCTCGAAATCCCCCGCCGTCTCCAACAATGTGACGGACGTTCCGCCGCCTCCGAAATCGACTAGCCCGACCACACCACCGGCCGGCAGGCCAAGCTCGGAATTCACGACCGTCAACGCCGCGACGGCGTCCGACACCAGTCGGGGCGCCATGCCACTGCGCACGAAGCCCACGTGCGTCCGTAACCCGTTGCGCAGCGCCTGTATCGATCGAGGTTTCCAGTACGCGGGCACGGCGATCGAAATCTCGGAGGCGCCCGCGTCCGCGCCGGCGGCGAGCACCATCCCGTCGAGCGCCTCGACCATCAACAGGTCAGGATCGTGAGCGGACCCGTCGCTGGACACCAGCGCCACCGAGTCGCCAATGCGCTCAACGAAGCCGCTCATCAGCATGCCCGGCTCGGCTGGGCCCGCCGGGTCATCTTGGGGCACACCGACTTTCGGTGCACAATGCGGATACAGAGTCAGAACGGCACGGCGGGTAACCGGTGGACTTCCGTTACACGCCGCGACCAGGTTCGTGGTTCCGATCGACAACCCCAGTGGGTCGTACATATTGACAAATACTTTCGTCGATAGGGTCGGTAGCCAGCGTTAACCTTAGCGGCGGGCGGGCGGAATACACGCCGGTGCCAACGCCATTGGTATCCGGTCGACGCCGTGTCGTCATCGAAACGGTACCGACATCCCCTTGACAGAGTGCACCGGGTCAAACCACCGTGAGCGGCAGCGAACGCCTCGGCTCGAACTGGAAGGTGGAGCCGCCGCTGAACTTGGCCACCATGACCTCTCGAAATTCGGTTGCAGCGGTATCGGATTCGACTAGCTCAGCAACCCAGTCCGTGCTCGATCCACTGAGCCGGACCTCAACATGCGGATCGACCGCGGTGGCAATCGCCTGCAGCGGCTTTTGGGATTCGGGTGAGCACAGCGATATCCAGGCGCCGTCGTCATGGGCCGGCGAACGGTGCACGATCAACCGGTCCGATTCCACGTCGGCCACCACATAACCGGCCGGGTTGAGCAGCGGATGCAGCTCGAAAACCCGTAGCACGCCCTCGATCCCGCCCGGTAGACCCAGGGCTCGGTGAATGCGCTCGGCGGCGAGCCCGGCCAGCCCGATCAGCTGGCGCGTGTTTATCTTGATGGCCAATTCGGCGCCCTGCTCGGAACGTGCGGCCCGCTCCCGAACCGCGAGCGCGAACGCCAAGTTGAGCAGGTGCATCTGCAAGCAGACCTCTTCGGCGATGCGCACCAGTGCCGAGTGCGAGTACGCGCCGAAATCGAAGTCGGAGACCAGCGCGCCCGAATAGTCGGCCTGGCCCAGGTCGGATCGATCGATCGCGGCTAACTCCCATGTCGCGGCCTTGGTTTCACGGATAACGTCCAGTTCCGGGATGCCCTCGACCGCAGGGTAGGACTCATCGATGATGACGGTCCACGCGCAGTGCGGGTGCCGGTCCGCCGGGGTCCGGGGCGGCCGGTGAATCGGTCGCATCTGCGCGTGCGGGTTGACCGCCGCCGCGGTGGCGTCGAACGTCGGGTCCTCGATGGTGTGACACATGCCGACGACGAATTGATCACCCATCGGCTCCACGTCTAGCAGCGCGCCACAGTGGTCCAGGTGGAACTCGCCGTGCCAGCGGTCGTGGATGGTGTAGCGGAAATCCATGAACTGCGGCGGAGCGCCGATGTCGAGCTGCATGCCCTTGAAGATGGTGGGCACGTCGTTGCCTTCGAAGTTCAGCGCCCGCTGCATGCGCTTGGCGTAGATCGGGCTGGAGGCCGCGTACTCCGTGATGGCGATCTGCAGCATGTCCTCGTGGCCGAACTCCTTGATGCACCAGCCCATGCCGGAGCGGTCGATCATGTGCCCGATCAGCAGCAACTCGGGTACCAGGACGGCTAACTCCGCACGGGACAGCCGCGCGTATCGGGATTGGCTCACATGGCCAAAAATAGTCGCGACTATGTTATAAAGTCAACAATGTCTATCGCCCCCACCCGCCGCACCACCGCGCCGCGCAAGCGCGGCGACGACACGCGGGCGAAAATCATCGACGAAACCGTCCGCTGCATCATGGAGGAAGGATTCGCCGCCGCGACCGCCAAGCATGTGGCCGAACGCGCGGGCGTGACGTGGGGGGTCATCCAGTACCACTTCGGCGACCGCGACGGCCTGCTGAAGGCCGTCGTCGACGATGGGGTGGCCAGGCTCATCGACAGCCTGTCGGCGGCGGACGTCAGTGAGCTGCCGCTGCGGCAGCGCATCGAGGTCGTCGTCGATACCGCCTGGGGCTGCTACAGCAGTCCGACCTCGATGGCCGCGTTCGAAATCCTGCGAGCCACCCGCGGCGGCCCGGGCGAATCGTCACGCCGCCACCTGCTCGAAATGAACTCCGCGATCGGCCAGCTGGGTCGGCTGATCACCGAAGACCCGGCGAATGCCGGTGTGGCCGAAGTAATCTGGGCCACGCTGCGGGGTGTGGTACTGGCACAGATGATCATGGGGACCGCCGTCGATTGGAGCCTGGAACGACGCGCGCTGATCGACATGGTCACCCGTGTGCTGCAATGACGAGATGAGCGTTCACGACGTGGCAGCCGATATCGAAGCGATCAAACAACTCAAGTACCGCTACCTGCGTGCACTGGACACCAAGCACTGGGACGACTACGCCGACACGCTGGCCGAGGACATCAGGGCCGACTACGGTCCGTCGATCGGCAATGAGTTGCACTTCACCAACCGCACCGACTTGGTGGACTACATGCGCTCGGCGCTCGGCCCGGGCGTCATCACCGAACACCGGGTGACCCATCCCGAGATCACGGTCGACGGCGATACCGCATCGGGAACCTGGTATCTGCAGGACCGGGTCATCGTCGCCGAGTTCAACTTCATGCTGATCGGCGCCGCCTTCTACCACGACCAATACCGACGCACCGACCAGGGCTGGAAGATCAGCTCCACCGGCTACGACAGAACCTATGACGCGACGATGTCATTGGCGGGTCTCGACTTTAAGATCAAGCCCGGTCGCGCGTTGGCTACTTCGTGATCGCGATCACCGCGCCGGGCCGTAGCCAGCGCATGATCTGCACCAACGTGGCGTCGTCGATCGCCACGCAACCCTCGGTGGGACCGCCGTCGGTGGTGTGAAAGAAGAACGCCGCACCGCCGCCGGGCACCTTGTTCTTGTTGACGCCCATCACCACCGCATGTTTGTACTGCGGGATATCCAGGTTCTCGCTGGCGGCCGTGCTGAACGGACACTGCGACTTCTGGCAGACCTGCATGGAATTGAAGGTGGGGCTGTGGTCATCACCGCTCCACCAATGATTAGGCCCGACTTGGGTATACGGCAGTCCGGTGCCGGGATTCGGCGCGGTGCCGAATGCGGAATCCAGGCTGTAGACACCCATCGGGGTGGCCGGAACCTCGCTCTTGGCCTGTGGCGCCATCCCCGCCGACCCGACATGGGTGGGAATGTCGGTCTTCAGCGCCTGCCATCCGCCGGTGGTGCGCTGGTAGATATCCATCTTCGCGTCCGAGCCACCGGTCGAGACGACCGAAACCACCTGCGTGGCGTTGCCGACCGAATTCGCGAACCACGGGTTACCGGCTGCGCCGCTCACCGGAGCAACCACCAATGACACCGAGCCCAGGCATGCCGCGGCACATAGCGAAGCTACCAGTCGGCGCATAGCTATTATGGTCGGGCGCGTTTGACCATTGGTCAAGTAAAGGTTTAGACCCGATTGCATCACCGGCCGTGATGAGGGCCGTGATGGGGGCCCGGTCATACTGGCCTGATGGCGGTCTTCGTTCGCAAGCTGTTCGGCATCGGCAAGTTGCCCGCGGAGATGCGCGCGCAGGTCGAGGCCGAGGGGCTTATCTATCTCGCCGAGTACGTCGCGGTCACCAAGAAGTTCAGCGGCGCGATCCCCGGTTTGCGGGCCTCACACAGCGTCAGCAGCGAGGTGGGTTCGCTGGCCTTCACCGCGCAGCGGGTGCTGGCGACGCTGTCGGTGGTCCCGAAGCTGGCCGGCCACGCCGTCGACGTGCGCTGGAGCCAGGCGGAGGCCGGCCCGGCGAAAGCCGAAATCTCGTCGACCGGTTTACAACTCGATCTCGACGTCGCCGAAGTCGACCCGAAGTTCAGCGGTCACCTCTCGCTGCATTACAAAGCCGAGATCGGTGAAGATGTGCTGACCCGGCTGCCGCGGCAATCCCTGGCCTTCGATGTGCCGCCCGAATACGTGTTCCGCGCGGTCGGCGTTACCTACAGTCCGTGATGGTGTTCCGTGATGGTGATTCGCGGCCACGGCGGCTGGCGCAGCAGAGCCAGGCAGGTTATGGTCGCCGCGAGCAGGCCGGTGGTCACTCCGATCAGCGCGACCCGGCTGCCATCCACCGCCGGCACCCAGGAAGCCTCGCCCCCGTGCACGACGAACACGCCGACCGGCGCCGCGCTGAAGCCGAAGGCCCCGCCGGAGTCCGTGTCCTCGGTATCGGGGTCGGAACCCCGATTGGACCCCCGATTGGACCCCCGATTGGACCCCCGATTGGACCTACGCCGGCCCGCGCGAATCCTGGCAACCGGGATCACGGTGGTCCCGTCGGCCGTCTCATAGGGCTCGCCGTAGACGCGTTTGACGCTGCGATCGATGGGCAGTTCGGCTAGGTCGGACAGCTTCACGGGATCTCCCTTCTCGGCATCACTCACGCTAGCCGCAATTTCCTACGATGGTCTGGTGATGTTTCTGTGACCGATCACGCGTTCAATCCGCAGGAGCGGCGAGCCGTATATCGCGTGATCTCCGAAAGGCGCGACATGCGCCGGTTCGTGCCCGGCGGGGCGGTGGCCCCCGACGTGCTGGCGCGCCTGTTGCAGGCCGCGCACGCCGCGCCCAGCGTCGGTCTGATGCAGCCTTGGCGCTTCATCCGGATCACCGACGAGCAGCTCCGGAAACGCATCCACGCACTCGTCGACGAAGAGCGCATGCTCACCGCGCAAGCCCTGGGAGAGCGGGCGGAGGAATTCCTGGCGTTGAAGGTCGAGGGCATTCTCGAATGCGCTGAGCTCCTGGTGGTGGCGCTGTGCGACGACCGCGACAGACATGTCTTCGGACGGCGCACGCTACCGCAGATGGATCTGGCGTCGGTGTCGTGCGCAGTCCAGAACCTGTGGCTGGCGGCACGGTCCGAAGGTCTCGGCATGGGCTGGGTGTCCCTGTTCGACCCGCGACGGCTGGCGGCGCTGCTCGCAATGCCCGCAGATGCCGAACCGGTCGCCATCCTGTGCCTGGGCCCGGTGCCCGAGTTTCCGGAGCGGCCGGCGCTGGAATTGGACGGCTGGACTTTCGCGCGACCGCTGGCGGAGTTTGTCTCCGAGAACCAGTGGGATCAACCGCCGCCGCCCGGGCCCGGCCATCCCGCGCCGGGCGCCGGCGCGGGAACGCTCACCACCATGCCGTCCCACCCGGTGTAGTCCATCAAGCGCTGCGGCCCGGGCCAGTGCGCGGCGACCACGAAGAGCGTGGAGCCGTCCTGCCCGCCGAGGCCGCCGAGCATGCAGGCGAACGCACCGCGATCGAGTTGGACCCGGTCTGCGACCTCACCGCCCTGGCGGACGCGCACACAGCAGCGATCGCCGACATCGGCGTACCAGGCGGCGCCGTCGGCGTCGAGGCAGATGCCGTCGGGCGAGTGGTCACCCACATCCGCCCACACCCGGCGATTCGACAGCGACCCGTCGGCGCCGATATCGAAAGCGGTCAGCCGGTGCCGGTAGGACTCGGCCACGATAAGCGTGGCGTCATCGGCGGTGACCGCCATCCCGTTGGGAAACGCCAGATCGTCGGCGACCACGCGGGCGCGTCCATCCGGAGTGGCCAAAGCCACAAACCCGGGTGCCCGGTCACCGGCGGGCGGGCCCGCCGCGAAGTCGAAGTTAACGTTGTTGACGTAGGCATTTCCGCGCCCGTCGATCACAATGTCGTTGCAACCGAAGGGCGACAGCTCCGACAGATCCGCATATCGGATCGGCATGCCATCCCCCGACAGCCGAAGCAGTGCCGAACCCGACGTCAGCACCAGACCCCGGTTCGGCGGCAGCTGCGGCAGAAAGTCGAAACACATTGGCAGGGAACGGTGTTCGAGTACCACGTCGCAAGCGCCGGTGACATCGATGGCGCGGATCAGCCCAGCCGTCCAGTCCGACACCCATAGTCGCCCGTTGTTCCAACGTGGGGACTCCAGCAGCCCCAGACCGGAAATCACCGTGTCCATAGTCGCATTGTCGCAACAGCTCGGATCCGATTCACCCGCCCCGCCAGCGGGGCTGCGGTATCGTCGCCGGTCGAGAGACGGATATGACGGGTGAAGGTGTGGCGGCAAACGGACAACGCGACAACGAATTAAACAATGTGCTCATCGTGCATTGGCACGACCTGGGGCGCTATCTCGGTGTCTACGGCCACCCGGACGTCTCTAGCCCGCGGCTGGACCGGCTGGCCGCCGAGGGTGTCCTGTTCACCAGGGCGCATGCCACCGCGCCGCTGTGTTCCCCGTCACGTGGATCACTGTTCACCGGCCGGTACCCGCAGAGCAATGGGCTGGTCGGTCTGGCCCACCACGGCTGGGAATATCGCGCCGGCGTGCGGACCCTTCCGCACTTGCTGTCCGAATCGGGTTGGTATTCAGCTCTTTTCGGTATGCAGCACGAGACGTCCTATCCGAAACGGCTGGGCTTCGACGAGTACGACGTGTCGAACTCCTACTGCGAGTACGTGGTGGCCAAGGCCGCGGAGTGGCTGCGCGAAAGCGCCCCGGCGTGTTCCGGACAACCGTTCCTGTTGTCGGCCGGCTTCTTCGAGACCCACCGGCCCTACCCGCACGAGCGCTACCAGCCGGCGGACAGCGCGGCCGTGGATCTGCCCGACCACCTGCCCGATACCCCCGAGGTGCGCCAGGATCTCGCCGACTTCTACGGATCTAT
This sequence comes from uncultured Actinomycetota bacterium, assembly GCA_963814505.1. Taxonomy (GTDB): domain Bacteria; phylum Actinomycetota; class Actinomycetes; order Mycobacteriales; family Mycobacteriaceae; genus Mycobacterium. The sequence continues at coordinate 153,837 of CAWFDM010000019.1, read as the reverse complement.
CGCCACGGCCGACGCAGCGGTCGGCGACCTGCTGGACACGCTGGCCGAGACCGGACTCGACGCCAACACCTGGGTGGTGTTCGTCACCGATCACGGCGCCGCGTTCCCCCGCGCGAAATCCACGCTGTACGAAGCCGGCACGGGCATCGCGATGATCATCCGGCCACCCACCAACCGGGGCGTGTCGCCCCTCGTCTACGACGAACTGTTCAGCGGCGTCGACCTGGTCCCGACCCTGCTCGACCTGCTGGGCCTCGACGTACCGGCAGACATCGAAGGGGTATCGCACGCGCACGCCATACTCACGCCGGATGCCCAAACCGAACCGGTGCGCGATCACGTGTACACCGCGAAGACCTATCACGACTCGTTTGATCCCATTCGCGCGATCCGCACGAAGGACTACAGCTACATCGAGAACTACGCACGTCGGCCGCTGCTGGACATGCCATGGGATATCGGGCAAAGCCCGTCGGGACATGCCGTCGCTACATCCGCCAACGGGCCGCGTCCGCAGCGGGAACTCTACGATCTACGCGCGGATCCGACCGAAACCAACAACCTGCTGGCCGGTGACGACGCGGGCATCGCTGCGATCGCCGCCGATCTGGCCGTCCGACTGCACGACTGGCGCCACCGAACCGGTGATTCCATACCATCGGACTTCGCCGGTACCCGCATCGCGACGCGTTACGCCGAAACATACCTGCGGGTCCACAAGATGGCGCCGAACGCCAGGTCGGCGGTTGCCGCCGGCCGCGGCGTCGAAGACTAACTCACGCGGACCCATCCATCCCGTTCGCGCCCAGCAGCAGCCCCCGCTTACCGCCGGTGCCCGGGACGCCGGTGGATCCAAAACCGGTTCCGCCGCTACCGCCGTTACCGCCGTTTCCGATCAGACCGGCGTTGCCGCCGTTACCGCCGTTGGCCCCGGCGTGCAGAAAGGCGTTGCCGCCGGAGCCGCCGGCACCTCCGGAGCCGATCAGGCCGGCGTTCCCGCCGGGCCCGCCGGCACCCCCTGTCGCTGGCATGAGAGTTGAGTTGGGTGCGCCGGCGCCGCCCAACCCGCCGGCTCCGCCGGAGCCCAAGAGCTCACCGCCGTTGCCGCCGCAGTTAACATCTCCGGCGCTGTGACCAAAAACGACATATGACACCTCCGCCGCCCGTCGGGAGGGGCTCACGACATCCCCATCCTGGCACGGGGATCCAGGTTTGCCGCGGTATTGCCCGCTACTTTACCCGCTCCGTTGTCGCAGCGTCGCTGAATGCGTTGACACTCAGCGCTATTCGATTTGCGTGGATGCGCTGGCGGTAGCGGCAGCTTATCAAGGTAATTGGTACGGGCGCGACGACGATGAAATCCGGTTACTCTCTTCCGGGTGTCCCGGGGTGCGGCGTCTTATCTGGTTACCGCCACACAGCGCAGCGGCAGCACGTTACTGGTGGAGTCGCTGCGCGCGACGGGACGCGCCGGGGAGCCGCAGGAGTTCTTTCAGTACCTGCCGAGCACCGGGATGGCTCCGCAGCCGCGGGACTGGTTTGCCGCAGCCGGCGACGAGTCGATCTTGGAATTACTCGACCCGCCGGATCCCGGTACGCCGGAAACCGCGACGCCGGTTGCCTGGCGAGAGCACATCCGCAGTTCCGGCCGCACACCCAACGGCGTCTGGGGCGGCAAGCTGATGTGGAACCAGAGCGTGCTGTTACAAGAACGGGCAGCACTGCTACCGGACCGCACCGGCGAGTGCCTGCGCACGGCCATCCGCGATGTGATCGGCAGTGAGCCCGTGTACGTCCATGTGTATCGGCCGGATGTGGTGTCGCAGGCGGTGTCGTTCTGGCGCGCCGCGCAGACCCAGGTTTGGCAGGGGCATCCGGAGGACCCCGAGCGCGACTCGCGGGCCGTCTATCATTCCGGAGCCATCGCACACCTGGTTAAGAACTTGCGCGCTCAGGAAGAGAGCTGGCGGGCTTGGTTCGCCGAGGAGGACATCAAACCGATCGAGGTCGCGTACCCGGTGTTATGGCGCAACCTGACCGCGACCGTTGCCCACGTTCTCGAAGCGCTGGGCCAAGATCGGGCGCTGGCGCCGCCGCCGATGCTGGAACGGCAGGCCAACCAGCGCTCCGACGAGTGGGTCGACCGCTACCGAGAAGAGGCGTCCCGGCTCGTGCTACCCACCTGAGCGGCGCCCGCCGCCAACCTCGGCGACCATGAACACCCGCCGGAAGGGGAAGATCGTCGTGCCGTCGGCCCGGGGCGGGTAGGCATCGTCCAGCAGCGGGATGAGCTCCTGGCGAAACTGCTGCCAACCCTCCTCGCTGAGCCGCTCTTTGACGGGAACAAGCGCGGTGCCGGTGATCCATTCCAGCACCGGGTGCTCACCGGTCAGCTGGTGCAGGTACGTGGTCTCCCACACGTCGACCTTGCATCCGGCGTCCATCAGCATGCCGGCGTAAAACACCGGCGGTTGGACTACCGCTCCGACCCGAAACGGTATGTCGCGCATAGTGTTTGCGTACTGTTCACGGCGGGCCACCGCGCGCACCGCGGCATGCGACGGCGTATCGAAGTTGCCCGGGATCTGGACACCGATCCATGATCCGGGAGCCAGCTCGCCGGCCCAGCGGACCAGCAGGTCGGGGTGCTCCGGCACCCAGTGCAAGGCCGCGTTGCTGATCACCACGTCGGTGTCAGGCCGCGGCTTCCAGGTTCGCAAGTCGCCTGTGGTGGCGTCGATCCCGCGTTCCCGGGCGGCGGCAACCATCTCCGGCGAGCTGTCCATTGCCTCGATCACCGCTCCGGGCCAGCGTTTTTCCAGGTACCGCGTGAGGTTGCCCGGGCCGCAACCGAGGTCGACCACCCGGCGTGCCCGCTGGGCACCCACCCGTGACACCAGGTCGTAGAACGGGCGGCTGCGATGGTCGGCAAAGGCGAGGTAGATGTCCGGATCCCACATTTCGGTCCTCCCGATCAACGCCACCGCTCACGGCTGATTAGACAAACCGTATTACCGCAAGCCGCCGGAATGCGCGCCGAATCTATCGAATCAGCCAAGCACACAGAATTGCGAGCTAACATCGGTGTTCACAGGCGGCGGCGAGAAAGGCCGAGTGAGGTGATCTCGGAAATGTCAGGTGCATCGTCGGACGCGACGCCGAACATTCCGCCCCTTCCCGTTGTGGACGTGCCCATTCCGGAAGTGCCCGGCGCCGACGTATCGTCCGGCGCGGGGGGGTTACCCCCACGATCCGCCTTGTCGCTAAGTCAGCGCCTGATCGTCGACGCATCCGCGATCAGTGACATCGCGATGCGCACCGCGGCCGCGTCGGTGCTGTCCACCACGGTGGCGCCGGCCGTCCTCGCCAACGCCCTCACTCACCCCGGCAGCGAGCGCAGCAGTCTGAGCTTCTACGCCGAGCTGGCGGCCGAGCGGGATCCGGCGAAGTCGTTTCCGGCGCCCACCGATTTGCCCCGGGTCTCTTCGCGGCCGGCCAGCCCGCTGGCGGAGTGGATCGCGCACGGAACGGTCGACGACATCTCGTTCGAGAGCAGCTTCAGGGCGATCAACCCCGAGATGCGCGAGCAGTGGAGCGCGTTTAGCGCCAACAAGATCGTGCATGCACAGCACTGGCGCCACCAAGACGGACCACGTCCGACGCTGTGCGTCATCCACGGCTTCATGGGTTCGTCGTACCTGCTGAACGGTCTGTTCTTCTCGCTGCCGTGGTATTACCGGTCCGGCTACGACGTGCTGCTGTACACATTGCCATTTCATGGGCGGCGGGCCGAAAAGTTCTCGCCGTTCAGTGGTTTCGGCTACTTCGCGTGCGGCCTCAACGGCTTCGCCGAGTCGATGGCCCAGGCAGTACACGATTTCCGGTCCATCGTGGACTATCTGCGCCACACCGGTGTCGAACACGTCGCACTGACCGGGATTTCGCTGGGCGGCTACACCTCCGCGCTGCTGGCCTCGGTCGAAGACCGGCTCGAGGCCGTCATCCCGAACTGTCCCGTCGTCACTCCGGCAAAGTTGTTCGACCAATGGTTCCCGGCCAACAGACTGGTCAGGCTGGGCCTCTGGCTCGCCAACATCAATCGCGACCAGTTAAACGCCGGGATGGCCTACCACTGCCCATTGAACTATCTCCCGGTGATCCCCAAGGACCGCCGGATGATCATCACCGGCCTCGGCGATCGGATGGCGCCGCCGGAACACGCCGTAACGCTGTGGGAACACTGGGATCGCTGTGCGCTGCACTGGTTTCCCGGCAGCCACCTGATGCACGTGAGCCAGCTGGACTATCTGCGCAGGATGACCCGGTTCCTGCAGGACTTCATGTCCTAGCCGTGCTGGCGACTTCGGTCGGTGGTGCCCGGTGGGCGCCGGTGGCAGGAGTCGGCCAGTGCAGCCGCGTCAGCAGGTCGGTGGGCGCGTCGGAGTGCCCGTCGAGTCGTTGGGTGGACAGCAGATCCAGCGCCGTCAGCGCGGGCCGGTGGTTTCCGCGTTGCGGGGTCATCCCGGGCAGCGGCGCGGCGGTCCCGGGCAGCGTATCGGTCCGCAAGGCGCATGCGACCGCCACCGTGTGGGGGGCGCCCGGTCCGCCCGCAGCGGCGATCTCCAGCGCCGTCCAGATCTCTCGCGCCGGATGCGACCGAATCGCGGCCAAGGTGTCCGGCAATCCGTCATCCACGCTGATCCGGTATGCCGCAATATAATTCGAGTCGCCTTCGAGGGTGCCGCGCCACGTCTCGCGGCCGGCCGGCGCCAACCCAGGGAGGTCGTCGGGCCCGACCAGGCCGGCCTCCCAGCCGATCTCGCGGAGATGGTCGGCGAGCCGGCGCGCCGCGACCTGGGCGGTCTCCTGCAATGGAATCCGCGACGAGCGCGCCTGCAGTGCCGCCAGGTTCTCGGCGGCCGATACGGTCAGCCCGATCCAGGTCTGGTTCGCATCGGATGCGTTGGTGCGGTTCGTAATTCGGATTGTGTCGGCGCGGATGCCGTAGCAGTTCAGGTATCGCGCGATCAGCTCCAGCGGAAGAACGTCCGATTCGTCGGCGGGCGGCCCGATCCGCAGCACCATTGTTGTGCGCGTATCGGGCCCGGTTTCGGGGCTGGATGCTGGGCCGGCCTTGGAGCCAGACCCGCGACGGAACATCATCGCCAGCCGGCGGCGCAGAATGGTCGTGAAATACAGTCCGCGCCACCAGCCGAACAACACGATCACCACGACGGCGGCGATGCCCAGTAGCCAGTAGTCTCGGGTCGAGTCCCAGGGATACGCCATCACCGCGGGCACCACGGCCAGCGCTGCCAGGGTGATCCGGCCACTTCCCGGCCACAACATCGATCGGCTCACGAGGTGAACTCCTTTCGTCGGCGCGCGGCGATCGCGCTGACCGCGGCGACGGCCGCGACAACCAAAGCCAGCGCGGCGGTCCCGGCGAACGCGACGGTCCGCGGTGTGTTGTCCTTGCGCGCCGGTGCCGGCGGAGCGGCGACCGGCTTCACCGGCGGCACACCGGTTTCGGGGCTGGCGGGCAGTTCCCAGGTCAGGGCCGCCGCCGGGTCCACGGTGCCGGCGCCAACGACGTTGGAGGGCGCTCGGGCGCCATTGTGCGCGGTTGCGGTGATACGGCGCACCACCTGCGTGGCGGTCAGTCCCGGATACTTGCTGCGGACCAGCGCCGCCACTCCCGACACGTAGCCGGCCGCGTAGCTGGTGCCGCTCAGCGGGATCTGCTGCTGGTGGTCGTTGGGCAGGCCGTTGGCGAGGCCGCTGCCGTCGCGATTGCTCAGCGACACGATGTTTTCGCCGGGCGCCGCGATACCCACCCACGGCCCGGCCATGGTGAATTTCGACGGCTGTCCATCAGCTGTTAGCGATGCGACCGACAGCACATACGGCTGCCACCAGGACGGGATGGAGACCGAGTTGACGCTCGCCCAATTCCGCTGGTCGGCCGGACGGCCCAGGTCGGTGAGCGGGTTGGACTCGCAGTTGGTGCCCCCGCCGACCGCTTCGGTCGGCCCGGTGTTGCCGGCGGCGGCCACGATGACGGCGTCCTTGTCCACCGCCGCATACCGGATCGCCGCACCGAGCGCGGCCTGGTCGACGGGCCGATCGGCGGGCAGGCAGGTAATCGCGGAGATGTTGATCACCCGGGCGCCGAGATCCGCCGCATGCACGATGGCCCGGCTGAGCGTGGCCACCTCAAGGGACGCCTGCGCGAGCAGCGGATCGCCGCCCGGCGTCCGCGGCGAGAACTTGGCGGACGTCACCCTGATGGACACCACGCGCGCCCCGGGGGCGACCCCGGAGAAACCGTCGTCGCCGGGTTGGCCGGCGATGATCCCGGCGACCAGGGTTCCGTGCCCGTCGCAGTCGGTCAGGCCGTCGGTCGACTCCACGTAGTCACCGCCGGCCTCTAGGTTCGGCAGGCGCGGGCCCGGCCGCACCCCGGTGTCGATGACCGCCACCAGCTGGCCATCGCCGCGGGAAAACTGCCATGCCGCAGGAAGATTGAGCATCGCCCGACTGGGCGTGGTGATGCCCGGATCGCTGCCCGGGATGACCCCGGAGGTGCTGCACGGGCCGCGCTGCTCCATCGGTGCCACGGGGCCAGGGGTCCCGGCCGGCGGTGGCACGGCGGGATCGACCCTCGGCGGATCGATCCCGTACGCCGGTGGACTGGTCCACATCACCCCGGCCTGCAAAAAGGCCAGAGTTGCTGTGACGCAGGCTAGTCCGGCCCGCGATCCGGCCCGCATCCCATCCCGCATCATCGATTGAGTACCCAGCTGAAAAGACCGACCAGATACGCCATGACGGGGATCAGCGAAGCATCGAGACCGGCGGCGACAAAGCCCAGCAGCCGGCGCAGCGGCAGTGAATAGCTCTCCGGCGAGGCGATGCCCGGGTTCAGCGCGACCACCACCCATGCCGTTACCAGCGCGATCAGCACCAGCGCCGCACCAAACGCGGCCACATAGCGTCCCGTTGCGGTGTAGTGCACCAAAAGGACACCGGCCACCAGGTACGGCTGCGCGAGCAGCCAGGCCTTGCACGCGGCGGAATCCCACACCCGGGCGCGCAGCACGGACGCCGCCGCGGTGGCCGCCACCACGTACCAGCCCAAAACGCTGACCGCCTCGGGGCGCACCGCGATCGCCACCGATCCCAGCACGCTGAGCAGTACGGCGGCGGCGATGAAACCGCTCTGATGGGCGTCGCTGATGCGCACTCGCCGCGGCAAGTCCTCGAGTACCCGCAACGACGGCGCCGACGGGGTGGGATCGCCCGGTGCCGGGATTACCGGCAACGGGAAACGTGCCCACAGCGCGGAAAGCTGAGCCGCCTCGATGGTGACCAGCAGCGCCGCCACGATCAGCCCACAGCCGATGGTCAGTATCGGTAGCTGCCAAATCAATTCGGCGCCCGCGGCCAGCACCACGCCGGCCCCGACCACGGTTACCGCGGTGAAGAAAGCGACCACCCGCTCCCGCTCGGGGCCGGGGACCATCAGGACGATCAGCGACCACGCGGTGACGCCGGCCGCGCCCAGCAACAGCTGCGCCGGCCCGAACCGTCCGGGTACCGCCAACGCCAAGGCCGCGCCAATCGGCACCAGCGCGGTGATCGACAGCGCCAACCCGGTGCGCGCCGACCTTGGCCCGACCAACAAGCCGGTCAGCGCAATGACCACCGCGATCCCACCGACCGCGAGCAGTCCGGCCAGCGCGCCGGTGGCCACCCGGTAGGTGACCGCCAGGCCGGTTGCCAACAAGGCCACGGCGATCGCCGCGGCCAGCGCCCCACGCTGGATATGCCCCGTGCCCCAGGGCTTGCGCCGAGAGGTCGAGAAGATCATGGCGGCGTCGGCGATGTCCTCGACGATGCCGGGCGCGGCCGGACCAGGGGGCACCGTCTGCAGCGCAAGCAGGTCACCGTCGACGACTCCGACGGTGTCCAGGCTGGCATCCAGGCTGTACGGCGCCCCACCGATGGGCGCCAGGCTCAGGTGAGAAGCCGGGCCGGCGGACGCTGCCGAGTCACCCCCGTCTCCATTTTGGGCCCCATCCGTGCTCAGGGGAACGACCAAACGCTGTACCGCGGGCAGGATTTCGCGGAGCGGCAATTCCGCCGGAAGCGCCATCTCCGTCAACCTGCTGTCCGCGAGGATTGCTACGCGGACGATCGGCATGACGGCGCCGGACGTCACTGGACCCTCGAAGAATGCTTCGAAGAATGGTCAAGCCATTCCTGGGACATCGTGTTCTCTTCTCTATCTGGTTTGCGTTAGAAGGGATTGGCCAGAGAAATCCTGGCCAGAGAAATCTCTAGACAGCCGCTGGCCGGGGAACCATTGGCCGTCCGGCAAGCCGGCGGTCAGCTGTTCGATCGCGACGGCGACGGCAAACGGTGTGCCGGGGCGAAACGTCGAGACCCATTCGCCGTCGAATGCACGGGACGGGCTGACCAGCACCCGGCCGGCGGTGGTGTCGACAATGCTCATCCCGACGTCGGTGGTGTCGTGCCGACCGTCGCGATTGCAGCCGGCCACTATCTCGACGTAGCTGCGTGGACCGTAGAACACCGACTCCACCACCCGACGCGCCGATTCCGGGATACCCAGGTAGTCAACGACTTCGGCTAGCGATGCGCCGGACCGCAGCCGCTCGTCGGCCCGGGCTCCGACGCGCGTCGGCATGCTGAACTCTTCGAACCGCGCCGGCGGGCGCTGCGCCAGCCCGGCACATAGGACGGGAACCAGCGCCCGGGAATCGTCGATATCCATTGCCGTGAAAGTGACCAGCTGCGCACTGCGCAGCGCGACCACCGTTTTGTAGGCCTTGCCTCTAGTGCCGGCACGCTGCGCGACGATGCCGCGCAGCAGCTCGCCAGAGTCGGTGGAACGGTTGGGCCCCAGGTAGCGCAGGTCGAGCCACCGGTCCGGAAAGCACACCACTCTGATCCAGTCGGCGACCGCCCGGTTGATGACGCCGTCCGCCGACGACACACCCATCCGGATGAGTTCGGCCTTCTGATTTTCGAAGAAGGCGTTCCGCTGCGCGGCGTCGCAGTAGGGCGTGGTGATCGCCAGCACCCACGGGAAGCTGCCCGCCCCAATGGTTTCCGCAATGAACCACGCGTGATCGACCGTCAGCTCAACGGCGTTGGGTACAACGTTCATCTAGGCGTTCATCTATGCGGGAACTAACCGCCCCATTTGGCGGCTTCGGCCTGGTCGCGGGCCATCATGGCCAGCGTGTTGGCTTCGTGGGTGCCGGCCATCGACTGATAGGCCCGCACCAGGTCTTCCATGGCCTGGTTCCACTGCGCCTGCCACACCTGATACGTCATGCCGGTATCGCCCTGCCAGGCATTCGACAGCGCGGCCTGCTCGGTGGCGATATCGGCACCCAGCCCTTGCAAAGTGCCGGCGTAACCCGACATATCCCCGGCGTGGGCCAGCATCGCCGGGTAGTTGTACATGATCTGTGACATGACAAGTCCTCTCGAAGTTAGGTCGGATCAGAACCCGGTGTAGGTCGACGCGGCCGCGGCATCGGCGGCCACATACGTACCCGCGGCATCACCCAAGTTCGCCTGGGCGATATCCAGCAAGGTGTTGACCCTGGCCGCTACCTCCACAAAGCGGGCGTGGGCAGCCTGAAACGCCGCCGCGGACTCGCCCTGGTGGAACGCCTGCGCGGACATCGCCTCCTGCTCGGCCTGACCAATGGTGTGACGCATCAACCCCGCCTTGGCGCCAAACGCCGCCTGCGAGGACACCAACTGCGGAATATGAGCATCCAATAGACTCATAGCAATTGTCTCCCTTCGGATTTCCTCTTCGGATTTCGGTTTCCAGCTTGCACGTTGTGCACTGTCTTGCTAACCGTCCAAGCCCCCTCTCTTCCATTCGCCGGGATCGGTAAGGCTTACTAAGTCCTGGCCGTCCTGGCCGTCCTGGCCGTCCTGGCCCCAGGTACTCGGCACCATCGGCATCTGCGGGGGGCCACCGAAGCCATCGCCGGCCAGCATGGTCAACCCCGCCGCCCGCGCCCCGGTGACTTTGGTTGCGGTCCCGGCAAACCCCAACGTCCCCGCGCCATTCTCCGAAGCCTGCGGGCCGTAGTCGGGGATGACGCCGATGTCGTCGTCCATATCCACAAATTCGTCGCCGTATTCGCGCATCGCGGCTCGCCGGCGCCGCCGCGCCCCCGCGCCTGCCCGAATTACCGACGCCGCACTGGCCGCCGGGATGGTCGCCGCCGGCGCCTTGATCCCGGTGCGACCACCCACCGTCGGCCCCAGATTGGGTCCCCAATCGTCAATGCCGCCTACGACATAGCCGAAATTCGCTGTTACCGGAGCTCCCGCCGGTGCGCCGCCGGCGGGAGCACCCACCGTCGTCCCTGACGCCGGGGCGCCCGTTCCGGGATTCGGCACGCTCGAGCTGATTCCGGCGGCCGGCCAGCCGTGCTGGACGGCACCGGCGGGGTTCGGCGTCGGCGCGGCAACGGCATCGGGGAAGGCGTCCGGTTGGATCAGACCGAGTAGCCCCAGACTCCCCAGGCCGGAGAAGAGGACCGTCGACAGCCACGCCGGCGAGCTCAACAGAACCCCCCACGTGCCCCACCCGACCGGCTCCCAAAACGCCTGATACGCAAGCGCGGAAATCAATGGCCCCCAGGTGGCCCAGGCTTGCACCGGGTTGGTCGAAAAATCGATCACCATCTGCTGGATCTGTTGGACGGGATGGGTGAGGAAGTTCCAGATCGCGTCTCCGTCGGGTAATGACTTTACGTAGCTCTCCAGGAACTGGGCGATGACGTTCGAGCTGTCCAGTTGCGACCCCGAATCGGCGGCCGGCGCAGCCGCACCGGTCTGGGCGGCGTCGGCCGCCGCGGCTCCGGCCTCGCCGGTACCGGGTGTAAGTACAACCGGCGCCGCGGTGGTGCGCGGGGCCGACGCCAGCGCCGCACCCGAGGCCGCCTGATATAGACCCATGGTGGCGGCGGCCTGCATCCACATCCGCATGTAGTCGGCCTCGTTGAGCGCGATCGGAATCATGTTGATCCCAAAGAAATTCGTCGCTACCAATAACCCGTGAATGACATGGTTGGTGGCCAGCTCCGTCATTGTGGGCATTGCCGCCAAGGCGCCGGTGTAAGCCGCCGCCGCAGCCTCGTGCTGGGCCGCTACGCCTGCGCTGTCGGCGCTCACCTGCGTCAGCCATTCCACATACGGGAGGTGCGCGGCCACGTACCGCTCGGCACTCGGCCCCTGCCAGGCCCCCGCCTGCACCGCCCCCAATAGCCCACTGAGTTCGGCTGCCGTCGAAGCGTATTCGGCGCTGAGCGAGTTCCAGGCGCCGGCGGCCGCCAACAGCGACCCCGGGCCCGGACCAGCGCTCAGCAACGCCGAATGCACTTCCGGCGGCGAAGCCATCCAGATGGGCCCAAGGGGGGAAGTCATCGTCAGGCGCCCGCGATCCCATAGGTAGCGGCCGCCGCGGCATCACCGGCGAGATAACTGGTCCCGGATTGGCCCACACCCACACCGGCGCGGCCCAGCTCTTCAACACCCTGGGCGGCCACAACAGCGTGCTCCTGGCCCTGGGCGCTGAATCCGGCGGCCGTCTGCAGCGACACCGGGTCCGCCGCGGGCGGGGCCACCACGGTAATCAGTGGAGCCGCGGCCGCGTGCGCGGCCGCCAGCCGCGCCGTCAGCGCCTCCACCGCCGCGCTGGTCGCAGCCAGGCCCTCGGGAACCACTCGCAATGTCATGACCAACTCCCCTTACTGTTGCGTTTCACCAAACATCGCGGCCTCGCCCACCAACGGGTTGACCAACTGCACGTAAGTCGGAATATCGCTGTCGCTCAACAGAATCGCCCGTCCGGCAGGCAACCGGCCAAATCGCTGACCCCGGATCTTGCCGCTGTCCTGCGGATTGCCCGCCAACATCAACGTGGTCGCCTGCAAGTCGTTGAAGCGACGCAGCAACGGGCTGGTCATCAGCGCATGCGCCGAACCGCTCGCGCGGGCCGTGACGATCACCCGCAGCCCCAAATCGGCCGCCTGCCCCAGCAGCCCGAGGAGGGCAGTCCATGGCCGCTGTCCGATGTACGGACCGGTCATCGCCGGCGAATCCGGCACCTGGTCGACGTCATCGATGATCAGGTAGTGGGTGTGGCCGTCAAAGGTCCACCGGGACAGTTCGGCCGGCGACAGGCCGGCCGGTGGCCGCCGCGCTTCGATGAGGTTGGCCAGCCCGAGCATAGCCGGGATGATCCTGTCGACGTTGGCGGTGTATTCGTTGTCGGGAAACAGCGGCTCGTCGACGAGGTGCAGCCGGCGATCCAGCACGGTGAACGCCACCCGGTCGGCGGAGGAGTGTTCGCGGATGGTCCGGATGATGTGGCGCAGCAGCGTGGTCTTTCCGGACTTGCTGTCGCCAAACACCATTAACAACGGATTCTCGGCGAAGTCGAGTACGACCGGCGCCAGATCCTCTTCGCGTTGGCCGATGACCACCTGCTCCGGGCCCCGGTACAGCGCACCGACCGCGGCGGGCGTCAGGTTGGTGGGCAGCAACCGCACCGGTGGCGCGGCCACGCCGGGGTAGCGGGCGTTGATCGCGGCCACCTGGTCCAGCTCTGGAGCCGCGAACAGGAAATGCTCAGCGGCCATGGTCAACCCGCGGCCCGGCTGGTCGTGCGGGACGGCGTCGGCCGGGCGGCGCAGGGCGCCCACCACCCGCACATTGCTGTCGCGCGCGTCGTGCAGCTTGAGCTCGAGTCGCAGCCCGAGGCCGTCCCGCATCGCCAGCGGCAGTTCCAGCCAGCTCGGGGTGGTGATGATCACGTGGATGCCATACGCCAGGCCCACGTTGACCAGCTCAGTCACCTTGGCCAGCAACGGGTTACGGGTGTTGAACTGGTCGGTGTTATCGCGGCCGAAAGCGTACAGGTTGTCGATGACCAGGAACACCTCACCGAAACCGTCGTCCGGGGCCGAACCATGCTTATCCCGGAATACCTCTTGCCGTTGCCGGGACCGCAACAGCTGCTCCAGCTCGCCGAAGGTACGGCGGATACGTTCGGGTTCCAGCGCCGACGCGACGCTGCCGACGTGCGCCAGATCCTGCAGCGCCCGCAGCTGCCCGCCGCCGTAGTCCAGGCAGTAGAACGTGACATCACGCGGCGAGTGCAGGCTGGCCGCTGAGAGGATAAATGTCTGCAGCGCGGTCGATTTGCCGGACTTGGGACCGCCGTGGATCACCATGTTTCCGGCCGATGACGTGGCGTCGAATACCAGCGGGTCGCGGCGCATCTCGAACGGCTTGTCGATCTCGCCGAGCGGCCAGCGCCACTGCCGTTGCGGGACCCCGGCGCGAGCCAGCACCGCGGTCAGCGGGAGCGGTTCGTCGAGCGGCGGCAGCCACAGCTGCGGCGCCCGCGGCCCGTACCGCGCCAGCTGTTCGCCGATCGTCGCGATCAGCTTGCGCGGCGGGCCGGCCGGTTCGTCGTCTTCACCGCTGATGATCACCGTGCCCTGATCCGGCTCCACCGCCCCGGCGGTGAACAGCTTGGGCTCCGGAACAGATTGCATCACAATCGCTTTAGCTGTCTGCGGGGGGTCGTAGATGCCGTCGACATAGGTACTGCGGAACTTGATCGGCGCCGCACCGGGAGCGGGCACCAAGAAGCCCACGCCCTTGTGCTCTTTGCCGGATTCGATGTGGTAGGCGTCCTCCACACCGATGATCTGGCGGGAAACGCTGGCACTGGCCACCTTCAACCCGATCCGGTACGAGGTGTTCTTGTCGATGTCTTTGATCTTGCCGACATCCAGCGTCTGGGACGCGAACAGGATGTGGATGCGGAACGAGCGGCCCTTGCGTGCCACATAGTCGAACAGCTCGGCGTATTCCGGGTGATCGGCCAGCATCAGGGTGAACTCGTCAGCGACCACGAACAGCGTCGGGATCGGCGCTAGATCGTGTCCCGCCGCGATGGCGGCCTCGTACTCGACTACCGAGTTGAACGCGCTGCCCTGGACCCGGCGACCGGCCTCGCGCAGCAGCACCTCGCGCCGCGCCACCTCGCCGCGCAACGTGTCGGCGAACCGCTCGGCCAGCGACTTCTTCTCAGCCATGTTCGAGATGACCGCGACCACCTGCGGGAAATTGCGGAAGCTGTCGGCGCCGGCCTCGCCCTTGAAGTCGGCGTAGATGACGATCAGCCGGTCCGCGGAGTGAGTGGTCAACAGCGACAACAGGATCGACATCAGGGTCTGTGACTTGCCGGAGCCGGTCATGCCGATCATCAGGCCGTGCGGACCCATCCCGCCCTCGGCTTCGTCCTTGAGGTCGAACATCAGCGGCTCGCCGGTACCGGTGACACCGATCGGGACGCGCAGCTCGTCGTCGCGGCGTCGCGGCGCCCACAGCGTGGGCACATCCAGCCGCGACGCGTCCGGGATACCCAGCAGCGTGGTGAAGGCGGCGCCGCGGGTGGCCGCCGAGCGCAACCCGGTGTGCGTCGGGTTGGAGTCCCACCGCGACAGCCCGCGGGCCAGGTGGGCGGCCTCGTCGACGCCGAGTTGGTCTGCGCTGTCGATGTAGGGCTGCCAGCCGCCGGTCTGCCAGCGTGCGATGGCACCGCGCGCGATGCGCAGGATCGGCCGTTCGGGATCCGAATACTGCTCGAGGTGCGGCGGCGTGGTGGAGCAGTGCACCAGAGTGACCCCCGCCCGGCCCAACGCCAGTGCGGAAGTGTTCACGTCGTAGTCGGGGTCGTCGACGACGATGAGCAGGTGCCGCAACGCTCGGTCTTCCAAGAAAGCCGGTTTGCCGGTGAACGCAGGGCGATCTTCGAGTGCCGGACCCAGCAGCGAGACCAGGTCGTCGGGGTTGGTCGACAGGTAGCGGGCCGGGCCGACACCGTCGAACTCGCCGGGAATGTCGACGTGCGGCAACCACTTCAGCCAGGACCAGTCGCGGCTCTCCAGATCGCGGGTGGCCAGTGCCACCCCTAACACCGTCGGGTCGTGCCAGGTCACCGCCTGAGCGATCCAGGCACGCAATGCGCCCCGCACGTCGTCGCGCTCGCCCAGGACGGTGATGCGCGACACCTTGGTCAGATCGATTCCGGTCGGCACATCGCGGACGGTGCGCTGGGCGTCGAGCAGGCTGCGTAATGCGCTGTGCGACACCGGTTCCAGGTCGATCTCGTCGGCGGTGTCGTTGACCCGCACCGCGGTCGCCAGGGGCACCGTGTGTCGGCCGGCCCGCAGGACCAGGAAGTCAGGGTCGTGCGGGTCACGCTCCCACTGACGGCGGGACCCGGGCACGGCTGCCAGGTCCGCCGGATCGGGATGGGACCACTGCGCGACCGCTCGCTGCTCGGCGGCCTGGGTGCGGACGTTGTCCCGAATCACCGACAGGTACCGCAGGTAGTCGGCCCGTTCGGCGTCGACCTCCTCGGTGCGCATCTTGTTGCCGGTGCCACGGTAGAGCGCGGTGGCCGCCAACAGCAATACGAACGGGAAGAACAGTGTCTGCGGTGAGATCACCCGCATCCCGGTGGCGACCAGCGCGACGATCATGCCGACGATCAGCATCACGATCACGATAGGCAGTGCCCGCCGCAGCAGCGACGGCGGAATCACCCGGGGCAGCTCAGGGGGCGCCTCGATGGTGATGGTGCCTTTGCGGGTACTCGGCGGCGGCACCCGACGACGGGCCTCGAAAATCAGTCGGCTCATCGGGGTCCCCCTTCGGCCGCCACCGGGCGTCCGGGCCTGCTGTCCGGCGGCAACCCGTCGTGCGCCAACAGCGCGTCGGCGCGCGAGAGCGTCGGGCCCGTCGCGAACAGCGACAGCATCGACCACGGGATCCCGACCGCCGGCGCCCTCAGACCAAGTGCCTCAACCGTTTTCCCGTGTCCGGCGGCCCCTGAGGCGCTGTCGGCCTCGTTGTCGATGCCGTAGCGCACCCCGGTGTCGGACACCCAGAACAACGACCCGGTGGCCGGTGCTGCCGCCCCGCCGCCGACGGTCTGGGTGAAGTAGCCGGTGCCGGGTGCCAGGGCGACGCGGGTGGCTCCGTTGACCGCTCCGACCAGGTCGACGGTGCGCACCGCGTCGGGGACGGGCAGCGCCGAGCCGGACAGCAGGCTCAGTGTGCTGGTGGCGGCCCCGGCCGGCTTGCTCCAAAACGCGCATGTGACGGGATCTTTGGCCGCGTCGACGAGGCTGATCTGCTGGCCGGGGTAACGCTCGGTGTCCAGCATCCGCGAGACCGGCAGCTTGGCGACCTCGTCGGCACCCAGCCGCGGCGGCTGTTGCAGGCCATAGGAATTGGTGTTGCGCAGGATCGCGGCGAGCACCGGCGAGACGGGCTGCAGGCCGTCCGGTAACACCGCGTAATACCGCACGGTGTCGGTTGAGGTCTTGTCCCGCGGCCCCAAGCCGTAGGACACCACGACCGCTCCGATGGGTGCCGGCACCGAAAAGCTCGGCGGGGTACCGGCATTCGGGATGGCCGGCGCCGTCAGCGGCGGCGCCTCGGGGATCGCGTTGAACAACCCTTGCGCAACGGGCCGCGGCGCCGGCACGCCGGCGGCATCCGAGCCCAATCCCAGCGCGTTGATGACAGCGTGGTCGGCCAGGTCGAGCTGGCTGCGCTTGCCGTCCCACAGCAGCCAGGTGCTGGCGCCCCTATCACCGGAGAAGTCAACCAGAATCCCCTGCCCGGAGCGGAGCGTGGCCGCGCGTGCTCCGCGGCTGTCCGGCGGGCCCGCGATCACCGTGACGCCGGTGCTGTGGGCAGCCTGCCCGCCCTGGGCGGGCTCGCTGACGGCGTCACACACCGTCCAGTTCGCGTCGTGGGAGGTGTTCTGCACCATCCGCTCCGGTGCCCCCGGAATGCCGATCAGGTTGCCGCGCGGAAACCGGTCCAGCTCACTGCTTTTCACGGTGGTGGGGTTGACCGGGCGGCCGACGATCAGCCTGGCCGAAGTCAGGTTGAGCACCGGGTGCAGCTCGTCACCAACCCGTACGTACAGCGCGGCGGTTGACCGGTCGGCGAGCACCGCGTTGTTACCCGCCTGCGTGTTGGGCCGGATCAGCGAGAACACGAAGCAGCCCGCCAAGCCGGTGACCACGATGAGCACGCCCATCAGCACCGCGCGTGACTGGGTGCGCAGTGGGTCGACAAGCATCCTGGTGTCATGCAGGGCGATACCGGAGGCGATGCGGCGCATCACAAACCGCCAGCCGGTCACCTGGTGGCGGGTGACGAATCCGCGGCGATAGACCACCTGGTCGGGATTCTCGTTGACCGGGGTTCGTGAGGAGAACGAACGCCGTGCCCCTGCCCATTCGCCGTCCGGCTCATTATTGGTCATGCCGGCTCCTGCAGGCCGAGCCCCTGCAGCAGCGGCTCAACCGAATTGCGCACGTCCTCGGCGGAGATCGTCATCAGCTCCTCATCGGTGAATTCGCCGGTTTCGGCGTGCTCGGAGTGGTCTAACCGGAATTCGCGTTCCTCCTCGGACTTTTCGACCACGTTGCGGACGAACCGGCCGTTGCCCGCGATATCCAGTCCGCGACGTTCGACCCCGGCCGCATCGGGTTTCGACGAGATGGCCAGATGCGTGAACAATGCCTCGAGATCATCGAGCGCGGCCTGATCGAAGACGCTGTCACGCTTGCCGGCCATGAAGTTCGCGATCTCGATCAACTCATTCGGTTTGTACGACGGGAAGTCGATGCTGCGGGTGAACCGCGACCGCAGACCCTGGTTGGTGTCGAGGAACCGATCCAGGTCGGCGCGGTACCCGGCGACGATCACCACCAGCCGATCCCGGTCGTTCTCCATCCGGGCCAGCAGCGTGTCGATGGCGACCAGGCCAAAGTCGTTCTTGGCGCCGGTGGCCACCAGGGCGTAGGCCTCGTCGAGAAACAGCACGCCATCTAGTGCGCTATCGATCATCGCGTTGGTCTTGGCCTCGGTCTCCCCGATGTGCTGGCCGATCAAATCGGCGCGGTGCACCTCCCTGATGTTCTCCTTCTTCAGCAAGCCCAGGCCGCAATAGATTTTCGCGATGACGCGGGCGATGGTGGTTTTGCCGGTGCCGGGCGGCCCAGTGAAGACCAGGTGGTGGGTGCGCTGCGCCACCTCCAGTCCGTGCCGCTTACGCACCAGCTCCATGGCCACCGCGCTCTTCAACCGGGCAACCTGGTCTTTGACCTTCTCTAAGCCGATGAATTCATCGAGCTCGCGTTCGGCCTCTGCCAGCAGCACGTGCTTGCGCTCCTGGGCTCCGGGGTCGACGAAATCGCCGGGACTGGGCTCGGTGTCGGGATCCCACGGGTCGGTGCGCGCCGCGATGCGGTCCGCGGTGGTGGTCACAATGCCGAAGCTGGTGTCGGACAGGGCCTGCTCGATCTGTTCGTTCTCCGGGTTGGCCGCGTACAGGTCCTGCAGAACCTCGCTTGCCGACTCCTCGTCGACATGCGCGCGCAGCACGAGGGCTTTGGCCAGCGCGCCGTCCACCGCCGCCACCGCGACCGGGCCCTCGGGCTCCTCGAGATACGACAATGCCGGGGCGAACATGCCCAGCCGGGCCAGCGCGATGCCCAGGGTGATCTTGGCCGCGTGTGAGAAAGCCTCGTCGAGATCCGGGTCGTTGACGATCGGAATCAACAGCTTGACGACGTCTGACCAGCGCTCGGCGCGGTAGTTGATGACGACGGCGACCCAGCGGGCCTCACGCCAGCTCGGGCGGCGCTCGGTGAGGCCGGTAACGATCTGGTCAGCGTCGGCGTATTGCCCGGGCCCCCCTGTGGAAGCCAGCGCCGCTGCATAGGCGAGGTGGAAATCGTCTGGGCTGGTGGCGCGAAACTGCAGGTAGAGTCCGGTGTCGTAGCGGAAGCCCAAGGCACCGGGCGCCAGCTCAACCTGACGCTGCAACGCGCCTGCCGTGGCCGCTGAGCGTGAACCGGCCTCAAGCACTCGGATGGACACATCGCCGGCGGCCGCCAGCCCGGTCCACGCGTCGCACTGGTCGTGGGCGATGCGGGTCAGCGCGGTGAAACCCGAGCGAGCGGCGGCCAGGTCGGCGGGACGCTGGCGGTCGTAGACCGTTAAACCGAGCGCGCGGCAACACGTGGCGAACCGGCTGACGATGTCGCCGTCTATCCTGCCGTCTACCCGAGAATGGGCGGGCTGAGCTGCAAGCATGCCGGTATCACCGCGTTCCACGGCCGCTTCTTCTCCCGTACGTAGTGTCCCCTAACCTAACCCGCCTGAAGTTAGCATTGCCTAAGCTAGTTGTCGAGGTGCTCGCACGGGGTCGATTCACGCCTCGGCTCCCCATTTCGGCGACTCTGACCAGGGTGTTATGGGCGATCATGGGCCCACCTTTCCGAGTTGTGTCGCTGGCGCACGTCAACAGCCTGCCGCCTGGACCCGGCCGAGCAGCGAAACTTATTGAATATGATTTTCATTAACAACGCAAACCGGTTAGCATGGGCTTTGCCCGTTGCCGAGTTCCCGCTGATCAGGTTCCCAGGTGCCGGGCAGCATAGGCACCGAGGGTCCGCCTCCGTACCCGTCGTCGGCCAGCGTGGCCAACCCTGCGGCCTCGACGGCAGCATCCCCGCGCGCCGTTCCCGCAAAGCCTATGGTTCCGGCGCCCTGATCCGAGGCCAGCGTCGACCCGGCTGACTCCGCGCCCGTCGGCGCGTCCCAGTCCGGTTCGACCTGGACATTCATATCCATGTACTCGTGGCCGTACCCGCGCAGCTTTGCACGCCGGCGCCGCCGCGCCCGCGCCTGCACTCCCGCGGCCGCGGCGGCCGCGGTCGCGGCGGTATCGGGCTCCGGCGCCTTTTTCTTGGCGCCGGAGCCGGCGCTGGTGCTCATGGCCGAACCCAAC
This sequence comes from uncultured Actinomycetota bacterium, assembly GCA_963814505.1. Lineage (GTDB taxonomy): Bacteria > Actinomycetota > Actinomycetes > Mycobacteriales > Mycobacteriaceae > Mycobacterium. The sequence goes on along the minus strand of CAWFDM010000019.1, from coordinate 133,877 downwards.
CCAGCGCCGGGACCCACCAGGTATGGATAGGCGGCTCCCTCGACGCCAACGGGGGGTGGCGGTGGGGCTCCGGTCGCAGGCGCCGTGGCCGGCGTGGCTGCCGGGGCCGACGCCGGGGCCGAGGACGGCGCCGGGCCCGGTGCCGCGGCGGTGCTCACGACTGGCGAGCTACCAGTGACCGGCACACCGGGCGTCTCGGGCGTGGGTGCGGGCGCCGCGGCAACCGCGTCAGGCTGAATCCCAGCCAGCCCGCCCAGCCCCGCCAAGCCGCCAAAAAACCCGGGGCTGGCGACCGACGAAATGAGCGCAAGCGCGTTGATCTGGGGAGCGAATGCCTCATAAGCCTCCGCCGCGTGCCCAACCTCGTCTGCTACCAGTCCCGGAATGTCAGACTGCAGCTGCGCCAACGCCTGCGACGGATTCTGAGGAAATTCCAGGATGTCGCGCTGCAACGTGTTCGAAACCTCGAGGAATCGATTTGTCCACCAACTCAGTTGGCGCGGGTCGCCGGAATCGTCGTCCACAATGTCCAGCACGCCGCCGCCCGTGTCGCTGCTGTCGCTACTGATGATCGGTTTCAAGATTTGTGGGGGCGCTTCGGTTTGCGGTGCCGATGCCACCGCTGAGCCAGATGCCACCTGATAAGCGGCCATGGTGGTGGCCGCTTGGACCCACATCCGCACATAGTCGGCCTCGTTAAGCGCGATGGGGATGGTATTGATCCCAAAGAAGTTAGTCGCCACCAATACCCCGTGGATGGCGTGGTTGGCGGCCAGCTCCACCAAGGTCGGCATCGCGGCCAGTGCGGCGGTGTAGGCGGTGGCCGCGGTCTCGTACTGGACAGCCGTAGCGGCGCTGTCGGCGCTGGCCTGAGTCAGCCACACCAAGTAGGGCACATGCGCGGCCACGTACTGTTCGGCACTCGGCCCTTCCCAGGCCCCGGCCTGCACCGCCGCCAAGATCGCGCTGAGCTCTTCTGCGACCGACGCATAGGTCGCACTCAACGAACTCCACGACCCAGCGGCAGCCAGCACGCCGCCCGGCCCGGGACCACTGCTCAGCAACGCAGAATGCACTTCTGGTGGCGAAGCCATCCATACCGGCGCGGTCATCTCAGTCACGCGGGCCCAGGCCGCAGAACACGATGGGACCAATGCGCGATGGGACCAATGCGCGAACAACCCATAGCGTCATTTTCCGGAACCCCTTGGCAGCATTAAGCAACGACCGCGACGACCGCCGTGGCTGTTTAGACGGCGCTCCAGTAGTCGGTGGCGGACGGCAAATAGTTCCCGCCCACCGCTGATTCATCCCAGATTCTGATCGGACGGCCGCCGATTAACGCCCTGGACGCGCTGCGGCTTACGCCCTGACGGCGCTCACCAGGATGATACGGGCGATCATCGGCCCGGCTTCGGTTTCCGGTCCGGGCACCGGCCGGCCGACCTCACCGAAGTAATCGGTCAGCGGAGTGCCGACCGCGCTCCAGCCTCGCTGGCCGAACCATTCGGTGGCCGGCGCGCATCGCTCGTTATAGACCAACTGAAAGAACGGGCGCTGTTGCGCGTCTCCGGCGAGCGCGGCGCGTTCTTCTTCGACTTTGGCCGCATATTCGCCTGGAGACAGCGGGGCGCCATCCTCGACGGCGAGGTGGCTGCCCAGCCCGGCCAGGCTGTCGATGCCGGTGAACAGCTGCTCCTGTGCGGTGGCCGGGAGGTAGATCAGCAGGCCCTCGGCGATCCACGCCGAGGGCTTGGCCGTATCAAAGCCGCTGTCCTGCAATGCTCGCGGCCAGTCCTCACGCAGATCGATAGCGATCTCGCGGCGCTCGGCGCGCGGTTGGACGCCGTGGCCGGTGAGCACCTCACGCTTGAAATCGAGGACCTGCGGACGGTCCAGCTCGAAGATGGTTGTTCCGTCGGGCCACGGCAACCTATACGCGCGGGAGTCCAGTCCCGCCGCCAGGATGACCACCTGCCGCGCACCGGCGTCGGCGGCCCGCCGAAAATACGCGTCGAAATACCTGGTGCGAGCGCCCTGGAAATTGACGAAATGCTCGCCGAAGTCGCTGGTCTTCAACTCGTGGTCGGGATCCGTGCCGTCGAGGACGTCGGCCCACGAACCGCCGACGGCACGGCAGAAAATCTCCGCATACGGGTCGACGGCGAGCGGGTCGGGCTTTTGTGCCTCCAACGCTCGCGCGGTCGCCACGAATAACGCGGTCGAACCCACACTCGTTGTGATGTCCCAGGTATCACCTTCGCTACGCACCCAACCAACACTACGCCGACGGGCCGCGGTGTCCTTTCCGTTGGGGCGCAACGGTAATGGCCGACGCAGGCGCTTGGGAAGCCCATCTGGCGCGCTGACCTGATCGCGGACACTCGTCAGTCACGCTGGGATGCTGGTGAGACCATGTTCCGTTACACGCGCGACGACCCGGTGCAAGGCCTACCTTGCTAACCTCGTCACCACCACGCTTGGGAAGACGTTTGGGGAGGTTAACCATCGAACCGTCGCTAACGTGGCTGCTCGCACCCCTTACGGTGCAGACCTTTCTCGACAAGATCTGGACTGCGACGCACTACCACGTCAAGCGGCACTGCGCCGGCTACTTCGACAGGCTGCTACACGGGCCGTCGGCGGTTGAGGAAGTTTTGGAGCTCTTTCGCCGAGAGCCATCGGCGGTGCGCCTGATGAGGGGGAACGACAAGAAGAGTGGGTCGGACAGCTACCGGCTTGTTGATGGCAGCCTCGATCTTGTCGCCATCCGCAACGACTTTGCCGATGGCTTCACGATCGTTGTGGACGGCGTTGAGCGCTACGTGCGCTCGATTGCTTCGCTGGCCCATTCCATCGAGGTCGAGCTGAACTTCCCGATACAGGTCAACGCTTACATCACGCCGCCGGGATCACGAGGGCTCGTTCCCCACTACGACGACCACGACGTGTTGATCCTGCAGATTCAAGGATCGAAGATCTGGCATCTGCACAACGGCGTCGACATACCACCTCACGGACTGCAGCTCCGTGATAAGGCGGTTCCTACCGACGGCCTCCCGTTGCCAACCGACTTGCGCCTAGAAGTCGGCGACGTGCTGTACCTGCCACGAGGCCTAGTACATGCGGCTGACACAGACGCTGAGCCATCCATCCACTTGACCGTCGGAATCCACGCGCCCACCGCGCTCACGCTTGCCATCGGGGCGCTTTATTCGCGGAGTTTCCACGATGACCGTCTGAACGCCCGTCTGCCACCGCGGCATCTAGATGACGCGGATGTCCAGGCGACCCTGGGCGTTTTGGTGCGTGACGCCGTCAGCACCGTCGAGGACCCGAGCGCCATCGCGGGAGGTCTCGACTTATTGGCGGATGTCCTGGTCCGCCGCGGCCGATGCCCGCCAATCGGACAGATCTCGAACGCCGCCGGAATCGACGGGCAAACACTCGTGACGAAGTACCAACCGCTCTATTCGCGGGTGAAGGCTGTGGCCGACGGCATTGCGCTGCAGTTCGCTAGTTTGTCTGTTGGCTCCAGTCCCGACCACAAAGCCGCAATGCTGTTCATCTCGAGCAGTACCGAGCCGTTTCGGGTTTGCGATCTGCCCCGGCTGCGTGCGGAGCAGCAGATCGAGCTGGCCCGAAAGCTGATCGTGAGCGGATTCCTTGTCCGGATGTCCGACGACTGATATGACCGCGGCGCGATACGTGCCTGGATACGACCGGCCGGCCTGATGGACATCGGCGACCTCGCCCGCTGGACGCCGGTCAGGCTCGACTTTTCCGCGCCCGCCCCGGCGGTCTACTGGGCCGATCTCTCGGCGGAGCGCTTCGTCGAACCATTCTTCGACCAGACCGTCGCCCGTTGGGCATCGGGCCCGCGGGCCCGGCCGCTGGTCAAGACTGGGCTGGAATCGCTCGTCGCTCTGGATGGCGAGCCGTCGCTCGAGCCGGCGGGCATGATCTTTCACCTCTCGCGGTGCGGATCTACGCTCGTATCCCGGCTGCTGGGCACACTTCCCGGCGTCGTGGTCGTCGCCGAGCCGGCGCCGCTCAACACGCTGCTCGGGCTCAACCCCGATCGGATCAACGAGGCCGCGCTGGCCGAGGCCGTGCGGCTGCTGGTGCGGGCGCTCGGCCGATGCCGGCACAGCGACGAACGGCGGCTGGTGCTCAAGTGCACGAGCTGGAACATCCGCCGCCGGGCGGCCCTTGCCGCCGCCTTTCCCGAAACGCCCTGGATCTGGGTCCAGCGCGACCCGGCGCGCGTCCTGGCCTCGCTCCTCGCCAAGCCGCCGGGCTGGCTCGGGCTCCAAGCCGCGCCGCGGCGGGCCGCACGGCGTTTCGGCCTCGATCCGGCCGCGGTCCCGGCCATGGCACGTGCCGAGTTCGCGGCCCGCGCGCTCGGCGCGATGCTAGAGGGCGCCGCAAGCGATCCGGTTCGGCGCCTCTGCATCGACCACGCCGACCTGCCTGCCGCGGTTTGGACGCGCGTGGCCCCGCATCTCGGACTCGAGGCCGATCCTGCGGCAATCCAACGCATGGTCGAGGAGTCTCGGTTTTACTCCAAGGATCCATCATCCAAGGTCTTCGCCGGCGATGTCCCGGGGCGCCGCCCGCTGACCGACTCGATGCGGGAGGCCGCTCAGCGCTTTGCCGAGCCGGGCTATCGCGCGCTCGCATCACATGCATAGCGTGCGGGCCGATCGGCGGCACAGGCGCTTGACGTTCGTTGCTGATCATCCGGTGGCCGAGCTGCCGTGTCGGAATCCATGTCCATATCAATGAACTCGTCGTCGTATCCGCGCAGCGCACATGCCAGGGGCATTACATCAACGGCGTCCTCCTGCCGCGCGCTCTCGCCTGGGCCACAACGCTTAATGCCAAGGATTCAATAGCCTTCGCGGAACTATCTACCCTTTTTGTGCGACCAACATAGAGCTTGGTGCGACAGGCTGCCGGTGAGGTGATGGCCTGAGTCCTGGTGGGACGTGCCGGGGGACCGTAACGAACGGCCTATCGACGCGACGGAAGGGGAGCGCGGGCGGATGAATTTTCAGGTGTTGCCGCCCGAGACCAATTCGTTGTTGATGTACGCGGGTGTGGGGTCGGCTCCGATGTTGGAGGCGGCGGCGGCCTGGGATGAGTTGGCTGCTGAGTTGGATTCGGCGGCGGATTCGTTTGGGTCGGTGACCTCAGGGTTGGCGGGTCAAGCGTGGCAGGGTCCGGCGTCTGCGGCGATGGCGGCTGCGGCGGCTTTGTATTCGGGGTTTTTGAGTGCGGCGGCGGCGCGCGCTGCGGGGGCGTCTGCCCAGGCCAAGGCGGTGGCAACGGTGTTTGAGACCGCCAAGGCGGCGCTGATCCATCCGGTGGCCGTGGCGGCTAACCGCAGCTCTTTCGTGCAGCTGGTGGCGTCGAACGTGTTCGGGCGGAACGCGCCGGCGATTGCGGCTGCCGAGGCTCAGTACGAGGAGATGTGGGCTGCCGATGTGGCCGCGATGGCGGGGTATCACGGTGGGGCCTCAGCGGTGGCTGCGCAGCTGTCGTCGTGGCAGGGTTCGTTGCAGGGTCTGCCGGGTCTGGGTCAGGTTGCCAGTGCGGTGTCGGTTAGCCCGGTCAGGGCTGCTGCGGTTGCGGCGCCGGCGGCTTCGACTCTTGCCGGTCTGCCGTCCGTCAACACCGGGCTTGGCAACATCGGCGGCTGGAACCTGGGCGGCGGCAACAACGGTAATTACAACCTCGGTAGCGGAAACATAGGCAATACCAACCTGGGTAGCGGCAACACCGGCAACACCAACCTGGGTAGCGGCAACATCGGCAACACCAACCTGGGTAGCGGGAACGTCGGCAACACCAACTTTGGTAGCGGCAACATCGGCGACACCAACCTGGGTAGCGGCAACATCGGCAACACCAACTTCGGCCTTGGGAACATCGGCAATACCAACCTGGGCAACGGAAACCAAGGCAGCAACAACGTCGGCAGCGGGAACATCGGCTCCAACAACTTCGGTAGCGGAAACTACGGCAGCTCCAACATCGGGTTCGGCAACTACGGAAGCTCCGACTTTGGTTTTGGGAACACCGGTAACAACGACATCGGCTTCAACCTCACCGGCAACGACCGGGTGGGCATTGGCGGGTTCAACTCGGGCACCGGAAACATCGGCTTTGGGAACTCGGGTAGCAACAACATCGGTTTCTTCAACTCCGGTGATGGAAACTTTGGCTTCTTCAACTCTGGGAACGGTAACTTCGGTTTCGCGAACTCAGGCAACATCAACACGGGCTTCTGGAACGGGGGCTCCTATAACACCGGCTTCGGAAACGGGGCCGACCTCAACTTCGGCTTCGGGAACGCGGGCCCAGGGAACGTGGGCGTGGGTAACGCGGGCAGCGGTAACGTGGGCGTCGGGAACGCGGGCCTTTTCAACGACGGCAACTTCAACTCTGGTGGCGGCACGATCAACTACTCGGGCGGCATGTCAGTGCCGGCAGGGGTGGGCACTAACACCGGTAGCTTCAACTCGGGCAATGTGGACACGGGCTGGTTTAACTCGGGCGACACCAACACAGGTCTGCTCAACTCGGGCAACCTGAACACGGGCGTCGGCAGCTCGGCTGACCTAACCGGGATAGTCACGAACTCGGGCTACGGCAACTCCGGGACCGGATCCTCGGGTTTCTTCAATCCTGGCGACTTTTCCTCCGGCTTGGTGAACAACGGTTCGCAAAGCGCCGGCTTCTTTAATACGGGCGATGTGCAGACGGGCGTGTTAAACACGGGCGGCTCCAACACGGGCTTCCTGAACCGGGATTACGACAACATCGGCATCGCAAACTCTGGGCAACTGAACAGCGGCTTTTCAAACGCCGGCACCGGCGACAGCGGCCTTGAAAACTCAGGCAATTACGATTCGGGCGCCTTGAACCAGGGCGACTACCAGGCCGGTATTCTCGGGCACGGATAAAGACAGCACTATCCGCTTAGCTGCTTCGGCGAGGTGTCGCGGCTCGGTATCGGATTGCGGGATGTTGGCTGAAACCTGTTGGGCGGGTCAGATATTCGTGGTGTCCCCCGTATGCGTTGGGTCGGGGGTTCGGGTGGGTGTTTGTGGGCATCGGTTGTTCTCCGGTGGCTGCCCGGCGGAGGCTGTCGGCGGCGGCGTGGTGGTCACGTAGCCGGTAGGACTCGCCGTCGAGGGCCAGCACCACGCAGCGGTGCAATAGCTGATCCAGAAGGGCGGCGATGGCGGTGTCACCCAGGATTTCGCCCCACGACCCTACCGGGCGATTGGTCGTCAACACGATCGAGGATTTCAAATATCGTTGCGACACAACCTGAAACGTGCGGACGCGGCCTCGTTGGGCAGCGGCAGATACCCAAGTTCGTCGTTGGCCAGCAGGGCCGGTCCGGCGTAGAACCGCATGGTGGTGGGGCCTGTCTCAGTCCCGTTCTTGGTCGGTTCGTGGATGGCCGGTAAACCCGATCTGCAGCTGACCGGCGCCAAGGATTTAATCCGGGCCAGGCGGTCGATCAAGGTTGCCACAGCCGCAGAGCCGCCAAACGGGCGGCTAGCGCGTGATCTCGTCGGCCAGTGCTTCCGACCGGTTTGGATAGGCGCCGCGGCACCATCAGCAAACTGCACGGCAACGCCTAGATCATGTACGTGCACCCTCGCGCAGTCGTGATGAAAATGGTTATCGTTCTGGCGTGAGTGTCTTGCGCTCCCGCTTCCACTGCGCATCCGTCGTTACCGCCTTCGCGCTGACACTCGCCATGGTGGGCTGTTCGTCGAGCCAGACCAAACCCGACGCATCTTGGGGCGCGGCCACGACCCCAGCAGCCGCTGGTAGCACCGCCGCACCGGCTTGCCCAACCACCGCGGTGGCTGTGGTGGTCAGCGTCGATCAATGGGGCGACATCGTCTCCGAACTTGCCGGGGCCTGCGCGAACGTCAAAACTGTGCTGGCCAGCTCGTCGGTGGACCCGCACGACTACGAGCCGTCACCGGCCGACGCGGCCTGGTTCACGGGCGCCAAACTCGTCGTCGTCAACGGCGCCGGGTACGACGCGTGGGCCTCCAAGCTGGCCGCCAGCTCCGCCGCCGGTGCCCACGTGGTGAGCGCCGCCGAAGTCACCAAGACACCGGATGGCGCGAACCCACACCTGTGGTACATGCCATCGGCGGTGACGGCGGTCGCCGACGCGGTAACCGCCGAGTTCAGCAAGCTCGATCCGCAGGCCGGCGACTACTTCAGCCAGCGCCGGGCGCAGTTCACCACCGCGATGGCGCCCTACACCAGCCTGATCAACAAGATCAAAGCCGGGGCGTCGGGCAAGTCCTATGCGGCCACCGAAGCCATCTTCGACTACCAGGCGCAGGCAGTGGGTCTGGTCAATAAGACTCCGGCGGGCTACCGGCGGGCGTCGGCCAACGAATCGGACCCGTCGCCGGGCGACATCGATGCGTTCTGCACTGCGCTGGCCGGCCGGCAGATCGACGTCTTCATCTACAACACCCAGACCCAGGGTTCGATCCCCGAGCAGATCCGTTCGGTTGCCGAGCGGGCCGGGGTCCCCGTCGTCAACGTGACCGAGACCGTACCGCCCGGGCAGAGCTCGTTCGAGGGCTGGCAAGAGGCCCAGCTGACCGCATTGGGCAAGGCGCTCGGTGTCGCTGTCTAAACTTCCTGCCGCTCCCGCCGCGCTGGCCTTCACCGATGTTAGCGTGGTGCGCGGCGGACGGCTGCTCTGGTCACACGCTAACTTCACGGTGCCCGCCGGCGGCATCGTCGCCGTCATCGGACCCAACGGGTCGGGCAAGACCACCCTGCTGCACCTGGTCCTCGGGCTGATCCCGGCGTCCAGTGGCCAGCTCGAGGTGTTCGGCCACCATCCCGGCCGGGACAACGACACAATCGGCTACGTGCCGCAACACTATGCCGCCAGCGCGGGGGAAGCGATCCGCGCAGCCGATTTGGTGCTGCTCGGACTCACCGGGCGCCGGTGGGCGTTCGGGCGCAGCACCGCAGCCCAACGCCAGCAGGTCACCCGGGCACTGGCCGCCGTCGAGGCCACCGAGTTCGCCGACCGACGGCTGTCGATGCTTTCTGGCGGGCAACGCCAGCGCATCGCGATCGCCGAAGCCCTGGTGGCGCAACCGCAATTGCTGATCCTCGACGAACCATTGGCGTCGTTGGATCTGCGCAGCCGACATGACATCGTCGCACTGCTGGCCCGACTGCATGCTGGGCTGGCCGTGACCATCCTGGTGGTCGCGCACGACCTCAACCCGCTGCTGCCCATCCTGGACAGTGCGATCTACCTGCTTGACGGGCACGCGCAGTACGGCCCCATCGACGACGTGGTGGACGATGAGCTGCTGAGCCGCCTGTACGGCACTCCGATCCAGGTCGCGCGCACGCCGCACGGGGAGCCATATATGAGGAGCGCTCTGTGACCGCCGCACACCTGGTAGCCCTGGGTTATCAACCCAATTGGTGGCCGATTCTGACGTCGGGGTTCATGAGCAACGCCCTGATTGGCGGCACTATCGTCGCGCTGGCCGCGGGGTTGATCGGCTACTTCGTCGTGGTGCGCCACACCGCCTTCGCCGCCCATGCGCTGGCTCACATCGGATTGCCCGGCGCGACCGGCGCCGTGCTTCTGGGCATGCCCGTAGCCGTCGGGCTCGGCGTGTTCTGCGTCGGCGGCGCACTGGTGATCGGTGCCCTGGGCAAGCGCGCCGCCGATCGCGAAGTTGTCACCGGGACGGTCCTGGCCATGGCCACCGGTCTTGGCTTGTTCTTCAACTCGCTGGCCACCAAGAGCTCGAGCACGATGACCAACGTGTTGTTCGGTAACCTGCTGGCCATCTCCCGCGAGCAATTGGTCAGCTTCGCGATCCTGCTCGTGGTGCTGGGGTTCAGCGTCGGCGTTATCTACCGGCCCCTGCTGTTCAGCTCGGTCAACGCCGTGGTCGCTCAGGCCAAAGGAGTGCCCGTGCGCGCACTATCCATCATGTTCATGGCGCTGCTCGGGCTCACCGTCACCATGGCCGTACAGGCCGTCGGCACGCTGCTGTTGTTCGCCCTGGTCGTCACTCCCGCCGCGACCGCCATCATGCTCACCCCCCGACCGGTCCTGGCCATGGTCATCTCGACGGCGATCAGCCTATGTGCGGTGTGGCTCGGACTCGGCGCATCGGCGATGTTCAACCTGCCGCCCAGTTTCCTCATCGTCACCATCGCCTGCGTCATCTGGTCGACCGTCTGGGTTGCCGCCGAAGAGCTGTCCCCCGACCATTGGACGAATCGACCGGTGCGTCATTCGCGCTGACCACTCCATCAAAAACGGTGTCCCAGGCGGGATGTCCGCACGCCCTGACTGCCATTGCATGCGCGTCAAGCTAGATGCAAATGATTATCATTAAGCATATGTCTTCGCCCACCATCAGCAGTACGACTTTCCGCGCTGGGCGTCCGTTTCACCCTCATCGGCTGGAACAGGTTCTCGACGAGGTTCGCGGATTGTTGCGCAGTAAGGGATTCTGCTGGATCGCCAGCCGGCCGTCCATCGCCGCGATCTGGTCGTAGGCCGGCCCGAACCTGGTAATCGAACCGGCGCAGTACTGGTCTACCGCAGGCATCGCGTCTACCGCAGGCATCGCGCCCAGTCAGGAGATCGTGTTCATCGGCGTTCAACTGGACCGCGACCGGGTACACCGTTTACTGGAGTCCGCGCTGCTCACCGACGCGGAATTCGTTGCAGGCGAAGACCAGTGGCTCACCTACACCGACCCGCTACCCGCGTGGGAAGTGACGCACTCCCATCAGTAGGTAGGCCGAGCCGCCAATCGACGTGCGGACGAGAGGACGACACGATGGACCATCTTGAACCCCACAGACAGCAATTACCGCAGCTGTCCCGAAGGAACCTCGATTTGGCGATCGGCGCGCTGATGGCGATCCGCGGGTGTTCTGAACACGAAGCGTTCCAGGAAATCGCCGATGCCGTTCACCAGACCGGCATCGGCCTGGGCTCCCACGTTGGTTCCCTGCTCACGCTGATCAGCGGGGGTAGTGAAGAGACCGCGCATGCGGGGGCGCTCAGCTATTGGCGCCCGCTTATTCGAGAGCCATCCGCGCGCTCGAAATTGTCCGCGTGACAGGCGGTGCCCGAGGGCGGCCCGAGCACTCCGGAGCGATGCGGATTATGCCAACTTGGGGGCTTCGGGCGGAGCAGACGTGCTTGGCCAGCGACCCGCTGTCGTCCACCCGCACCCGCGTCTGCTAGTCGGACGCCTAAAGAAGACCTTGGCCGTCCGACTCCAGCCTTGCCAACCGGCAGCGGCTTGACATAGGAGAAACTCAGTGCTCGTCGTAGTGCTCGCCGTGAGCCGCGTGCCGGCACCCGTCGTGCACATAGTCGACATGGTCCCCGTGGGGGATCGCAACATGGCCACACGCCTCACCGTGGACATGGTCGTGATGCTCATGCACCGCGTGGCCGGATGGCTCACATTCGTCGTAGTGATCCTCGTGCTTTCGATGAAGGTGACCATCGTGGACGTAGTCGACGTGATCCCAGTGTGGGATCGCGACATGGCCGCATCCTTCGCCATGCACATGATCATGTTCGACGTGCTCGTTGTGGATTGTGCTCGTCATCGTTTCTCACCGTCCGTAGCGAATTTTGACTTCTAAGCTACTGACGCGCCGGAGTTCTAGTCCAGCAGTAATCGTTGTTCCCGAGAATCATTAGGGCTCGCAGCAGACTGTGGCCGCCGGTCCAAGTGTCGGTCTCGTACCATCGGGAGAACCAGTGCTGCCGGGCACTCCGTTGACGGTGTGGGCCGGCGCCGCGGCGATCGCCTCGTGGTCTCAGCCCAGCCAGCGCGACGGTGGTCTGCCCCTGTTGACGACTCGCACGCATCAACACATCGAGAACTTAACGATGATCGATTCCAGATACGGGAAGGGTGTCGGTGCCGCACATTCCGGTGCGGTGCCGGTGCGCTGACACAATGGGACGGTGGCGACGCTGAGGTTCGTGCGCCGGCTGGGGGCCGGGTCGATGGAAGTGCTGGTGGGCATTCTGCTGGCGTGCGCCTTCTCGGCCACGATGTTGCGGAACGCCGTCGTCGGTAGTGCGGCGTTGTCGACGGCGGGCACGGTGTTCTGTGGGGTGTTCGTGCAGGCGGTTCCGTTTTTGGCGCTGGGGGTGGTGGTCAGTGGGTTGATTGCGACGTTCGTGTCCCCCGAACGGTTGGCCCGCTGGCTGCCGCGTCGTCCCCCGGTGGCGGTGTTGGCCGCGGGGATCGGTGGGGCGGTGCTGCCGGGCTGTGAGTGCGGGTCGGTTCCGGTGGCGCGGCGTTTGTTTGGCGAAGGAGGGGCGACGGGCGCGGCGGCTTTGACGTTCATGCTGGCCGCGCCGGCGATCAACCCGGTAGTGCTGGTCGCCACCGCGGTGGCGTTTCCGGGTGCCCCGGCGATGATTCTGGCCCGGATGGGGGCGTCGCTGCTGACCGCGGTGATCATGGGGTGGGCGTGGGCGCGGTGGGGCCGCCCGGAGTGGGTCACCCGCCGGCTACCCCCTCCGGGCGCTGACACCGAGTCACGGTGGATAGTGTTCGGCGAGGCGGCCCGCCACGACTTCCTTCAGGCCGCATCCTATTTGGTGTTGGGTGCCGCCGCGGCAGCGGCGCTGCATGTGGTGGTGCCGCGGTGGGTGTTCGAACATTTGGCGGCACACCTGATCCTTGGTGTGGTGGTGATGGCCGCCCTGGCGGTGGTGTTGGCGTTGTGTTCGGAGGCCGACGCGTTCGTGGCCGCCAGCATGACGATGGTGCCGCTGCTGCCCCGGCTTGTGTTTCTGGTCGTGGGCCCGGCCGTCGACGTGAAACTGTTCGCGATGCAGGCGGGCATGTTCGGCCGGGCTTTCGCGGCCCGCTTCGCCCCCGCCACTTTGCTGGTTGCAATGGCGAGCGCGTGTGCGGTCGGGCTGTTCGTCCTCGGCGGTGGATAAGTGAGCCGCGAAACCGAGAACACCGTTCTGCTGCTGGTGGGCATCAGCATCGCCATGATCACGGTCTCGGGCGCGTTCACCCGCTACGTCAAGCCGGGACTACTGCCGTGGCTGGCCGCGTCGGCAGTGCTGCTGATTGCGTTAGCGCTATTGGCGATCATCGGCGATATCCGCCGCGGCGGACCGCGCACTGGTGATCAGACCAGTGATCACAGCGAGGGACACTCCCATCGGACCGGCATTGTGTGGCTACTCGTCGTTCCTATCCTGGTCTTGATCTTCGTGACTCCGCCGGCGCTGCGGCCCTCAGCCGCTGCCCCCTCTGTGACCGCCGTGTCCAATGATGTTATGAATCGGGCATTTCCGCCGCTGCCGCCGGGCCGCGCCCCTGAGGTGTCGCTGCCGGAGGTGCTGATGCGGGAGGCCCAGGACACCACCGGCTCGTTGACGAATCGATCGATCACCGTGACCGGCTTTGTCCTCAACGAGGCGCAGGGCGTGGACCTTGGTCGCATCGTCATCATCTGTTGCGCCGCCGACGCTCAGCTGGCCCGCATCCATCTGAGGGGTCCGGCCGCCGCGGAGGCCGCCGGGCTCACGGACAACACCTGGCTTCGGGTCGAGGGCCAGGTCACACCCACGCCACGGCGACCGAACTCGGTGGCGATCCCGACCTTGCAGGCCACCGCGGTCACCCGCGTCGATGCCCCGGCCAACCCGTACGCCTACCCCCGTTGATGAGCACGCTACGCGCAGCTCGTCGGAACGCCTCGCCGGCCGAGGACTCGTGAGACTGAGGATGCACGGCGGCAGCGGTTAGCGGCGTTGCCGTTTTACTTAATTGCTGAGACTGGCGCGGTGAGCCCCGAGGTGATGGCCGATGAGCTGTCTTGGCAGTGGGGTGTTTTCCCATTGCCCCAGCTCCAGCCAATCCCCCAGGACCGCTGCGTCACGCTTGTCGGCGATGGGTCCGATCCAATGGGCCTGCCCGCAGGCCACCCGGTCTTTCGTGCAGGGCTGCACCAATGCCATGACGCCGCATCCCGTCGGGCGAGATGCGCAGGTGAGCGATCCCAGCATGCACGCGGCGGAGACGAGCATGGCGTGCGGACAGCGTCGGATGGTGGGGCGTAATTCGTCGATTACCGACAGGTTGTGGTCGGTCGCGCAGGCGGTACAGACGACGACGATGAACGGGCGGTCGGTGGCCCGGCGCGAGGAGGTCAACGTGCCCTGCTCTGGTCGACCTTGCCGAGGTCAGAGTCAGCTGGTGTCATTTTCCGATCCTTTCTGTCTTTCTTGCTGGTATCTCTTCGCGCACAAGATGCTCAGCGGCCGGGAGTCTGTCCGGTGTACGGCAATAGCGCCATTTCGCGGGCGTTCTTGATGGCCGTCGCGACCTGCCGTTGTTGCTGGACGGTGAGACCGGTGACGTTCCGGGAGCGGATTTTGCCGCGTTCGGAGATGAACATCCGCAGCGCGGCGGTGTCCTTGTAGTCGACCGCGCTGAGCCCGAGGCTGGCGAGAAGGTTCTTCTTGGCCGACTTGACGCCCGGTTGGGGGGCACGACGAGGCCGCTGAGGTTTCTTGGCCATCACCAGCTCGCCTTCCGCACGCCGGGTAGCTGCCCGGCATGAGCCAACTGGCGCACCCGAACCCGCGACAGCCCGAATTTGCGCAGATGCCCGCGCGGACGCCCATCGACGGCGTCGCGGTTGCGCACGCGCACCGCGCTGGCGTCGCGGGGCTGGCGCGCCAGCTCGCGCTGCGCCGCCGCCCGCTGACCACCGGTGCTCGACGGTGAGCGGATGATTTCTTTGAGTTCAGCGCGGCGTAGCGCGTAGCGCGCCACCATCGCGCGACGGCGGTCGTTCTTGACGATCTTAGATTTCTTGGCCACGCTCAGCGCTCCTCTCGGAAATCGACGTGGCGGCGGATCACCGGGTCGTACTTGTGCAGCACCAGCCGGTCCGGGTCGTTGCGCCGGTTCTTACGGGTGACGTAGGTGTACCCGGTGCCTGCCGTGGAGCGCAGTTTGACGATGAGGCGGATCTCGTTGCGTGCCATCAGATCCGCTGCCCTTCGCGGCGCAATCGCGCCACGACGGCTTCGATACCGTCGCGGTCGATTACCTTGATCCCCTTGGCGCTGACCCGCAGTCGAATCCGGCGGCCCTCCGACGGCAGGTAATAGGTCTTGAGCTGGATGTTGGGCGACCAGCGCCGCGGAGTTCGGCGATGCGAGTGCGACACAGCCTTACCGAAACTCGGTGCCCGGCCGGTGACTTGGCAATGAGCAGACACTGTGTGACTCCTTAGACCCGCGTGCGCTTATTGAAAATGGTTTTCGACAGACCGCATCGGAGACGGTACCGTACAACCGGGGTCTAATGAAAATGATTGCCAATAAGGAGGCGGATGCGGACGCCCGTTTTCCTGGTCGCCGGTCAGAAGGACACCGACCCGGTCGTGGGGGCCCTGCTACGCACCCCCGGGACGCTGGTCGTCGAGCACCGCTTCGACGGCCACGTGGTGCGCCGGACCATGGTGACCCTGCAGCATGGAGTGTTGACGACAGCGGAGACCGGGCTCGAACTCGCGCACGGGTGCGTGTCATGCACCATCCGTAACGACCTGATGGTGCTGTTGCGTCAGCTGCATCGCCGCGACGACATCAACCGCGTCGTGGTGCACCTGGCGCCGTGGCTGGAACCCGAACCGATCTGCGTGGCCATCGACCATGTCCGGGTGCGCGTGGCGCCAGGGTACATCGACGGACCTGCGGCCCTGGATGTGTCCATCGCGGCGGTGGTGACCTGTGCCGATGCATCGGTGTGGCTGAACCAGGCGCTCGGCGACGCCCGGCTCGACGACGGACGCACCTGCGCCCAGGTGGTGGTCGGACAGGCCGAATTCGCCGACGTGGTTGTGCTCAACCGCGCTGACCCGTTCGTGGCCGCCGCGCTGCGCCGCCTGTCGCCGCGCGCGCGCATTCGAGTGGGCGCCGACGGCATCGAGCACGCTCTGGACAATCTGTACCGCGACGCGCGACGAGGCCAAAGCGACGATCCGCACGGTCCGCTGCTGGCCGGACAGCCGCCCCTGGATTCCCGGGGCCCGATCAACCTGGTCGAGTTCAATGCCCGACGTCCCTTCCATCCACAGCGCCTGCACGCTTGTCTGGACCTGGTGCTGGAGGGCGTGATCCGAACCCGAGGAAGGCTTTGGCTGGCCAGCCAGCCCGAGCACGCGATGTGGTTGGAATCGGCCGGCGGCGGATTGCGGGTCAGTTCGGCCGGCAAATGGCTGGCCGCCCTAACGGGCTCCGAGCTGGCCGATGTCGATGCAGAACGACGCGCCTTCGCCGAGCTAACGTGGGACGACCAATTCGGTGATCGGCACACGGCGATGACCATCCTGGTGTGCGGCGCGCGTGTCGCGGAAATCCTCGACGGCCTCAACGGTGCGCTGCTCACCGACGGTGAGCTTCGCTTTCCTGAGGACTGGATCCACTACGACGACCCGTTCGGCGACTGGCACGAGGACCCCTGTGCAGCCCTGTCAGAAACCGCTGAGGACACACCTGCCCACCACACTCAGGATGGAGACCGCTGATAAAGCCCGGCATCCACCCCGATTACCACCCGGTCGTCTTCACAAGACGCGGCTACCGGGGCCATGTTCCTGACCCGATCGACCATACGCAGTTCGCGCACGATCGAATGGCCAACCCCGCAGGGCACGCACACCTATCCACTTGTGGTCGTTGACGTCACGTCTGATTCGCACCCGTTTTGGACCGGCGGGCGCCGTATCGTCGACAGCGCCGGACAGGTGGAGAAATTCCACCGCCGCTACGGGAGCCGGCAAAGATCCGCACTCGAACGGGACGCCGAAGCCGCACAGGGAGAACGGGATTGACCGCGAAGGTAGGCTTTTGTGATCGGCGGCGAAAGATGTCCGTCGCCAGCCACACCGGCGACAAATCAGCCGCGGCGGGCGAGCTGCCTACTAAGTCGGCGTGAACTGGCTCAGGTCGTAGATGCCGAGGCTTTTTTCGATATCGGCGACTTTATCGACGACCCCTTGGAAGCCGGCCTGACCGAACCGCCGGTGCTCCTCGTCTTCGAAGGTCTCAGCCAGGTCGCGAAACTCTTTCGCGGGCACCACGTCACGGAACGCGGGGAAAACGACGGTGTCTTCGCGTGCCTCATGCGGCTCGTACATCCGGATGAAGGCCAACATGTCTTGCACCAGGGCTTGTCGCGCAGGCTGATCGAGCGCAGCCGCTCCGGTGGTGGCATCCAGGACCCGGTCCGTGAGCACGCGGCCGCGCTGGTGCTGGGTGCGCAGCACGGTGGTGATGTCGGTTAGGTTGCCTGCCTGTTCTAGCTTAGGGAAGACGTACTGCTCTTCCAGGTGTTCGTGGTAGTCCTCGATGAAACTTCGAATAATCCCGGCGCCCGAGTTGAGCGCTTGAGCCGGATCCTGCTCGCCGGCCTGCAGGCGGCGGATCCCTTCTCGATAGATAAGCAAGACGCGCTTGAGTACTCCGTGCTCGCGCATCAAGTCCTCGGGTGGAGTGACTGGCACCTGCTCTGCCGAGGGTGCGCCAGGCTGGCCTGGGCTGGGCTTGGGTGGCGAACTGCCGCATGCCGATAGGGCGATCACGCCAGATGCGGATATCGAGATCCCGAGAAGGTGACGCCGGCCCATGGCCGGTGGCATCTGTTCTGTCACGGCCACACCCTTCTTCGCTGTGCCCATCATTGGATTGGGGATCGCCGGCAGAGGCGGCCGGCGCAACCGTCTGAGATCCGTCGCTGAACCTCCCTCGCTCGTCGCAGTGACGTGGTCACAGGTTAGAACCGGCAGGCGGCCGCACATCTTGCACCACCCGGACGTAGCGCCGATCGATGGCGCGTGGACGGCTGTTGAGCTGGCCCGCCACGGCTACGACATCAGCCCCGGCACGCTTGTGTCCGGTGCGGCACCAGATGCACGGCGAGGGCCTGTTGACCCCGAACCTACCTGCACGCCCACACAATCGGACGTGAAAATCGAAACCCACGGCGGGGCCAACATTCGTGACGACACGCCGCCCCACCGATAGCACGAACACCCCTACCCGCGGGTGGGGCCGAAATTCGTGCCGAACACCAACCGAACCGGGGGCCCAGTTAGGTGATCACACTCAAAAGCCCCGCACGCCGCGCCGAGCGCGAGGAGTACGCCAACCCCGTCGAAAGGCTTAATTCGCAAGGCATTTGGCGTCATCACTCGGGAACGCCGACGTGATCCAACTCACCGCTGCAGGGGGCCGACGACCGGCGCTTCGGGTCAGTGCCACTCACCGCGCGGTACGGCAACCGGGCACGCGGTCGGGGCAACTAACCGCCCCATTTGGCGGCTTCGGCCTGGTCGCGTGCCATCATGGCCAGCGTGTTGGCGTCGTGGGTGCCGGCCATCGACTGATAGGCCCGCACCAGGTCTTCCATGGCCTGGTTCCACTGCGCCTGCCACACCTGATACGTCATGCCGGTATCGCCCTGCCAGGCATTCGACAGCGCGGCCTGCTCGGTCGCGATATCGGCACCCAGCCCCTGCAACGTGCCGGCATAGCCCGACATATCCCCGGCGTGGGCTAGCATCGCCGGGTAGTTGTACATAATCTGCGACATCACAAGTCCTTTCGCGATTAATCAGTCGGTCGGGTCAGAATCCGGTGTAGGTCGACGCGGCCGCGGCATCGGCAGCCACATACGTGCCCGCGGCATCACCCAAGTTCGCCTGGGCGATATCCAGCAGGGTGTTGATCCGGGCGGCTGCCCCCACAAAGCGGGCGTGGGCGGCCTGAAACGCCGCCGCGGACTCGCCCTGGTGGAACGCCTGCGCCGACATCGCCTCCTGCTCGGCCTGCCCAATGGTGTGACGCATCAACCCCGCCTTGGCGGCAAACGCCGCCTGCGAGGCCACCAACTGTGGAATATGAGCATCCAACAAACTCATCATGTTTCCTTTCGTTGCTCGCTGTCATGCGCCCCTTCGGTCCCCTCGCGGGCGCCGTCCGGGTCCCAGGTGCCCGGCACCATCGGCACCTTTGGGCCACCGCCGAACTCGTCACCGGCCAGGGTGGTCAGGCCCGCCGCCCCGGCGGCCGTTTCCTTGGCTGCCGTACCGGCGAACCCCAGGCTTCCGGCACCCCGATCCGAGGCCACCGTCGACGCGACTGGCCCATCACCGGGCGGCGCGCCCCAGTCCGGGTCGACCTCGACATTCATATCCATGAACTCGTCGCCATACCCGCGCAGCCCCGCCCGCCGGCGCCGCCGCGCCCGGGCCGCCTCCCTCGCCGAGGCTGCGGCCGCCGCGGCGGCGCTATCGGGCTGGGGCGCCTTCTTCTTGGCGCTGGCGCTGGCGCTGGTGCTCATTGGCGAGCGGGATCCGATGCCGGGAGGAGCGATGACGTAGGGGGGCACGAAACCGGCTCCGCCCGCGGCCGCAGGCGGGGGTGTCGGTGCTGGAGCCGCAGGGGCCGGCGGGCTAGGAGGCGGGGGTCCAGGCGTCGGTGCCGCGCCAGGGGCCACCGTCGCCACGGTGACAGTCGGTGCCACCGCGGCGATCGGCAGCAATGCGGGCGCAGCGACGGGTGCCGCCGCAACAACGGGTTGAGACAGGGCGGCCAGGCTGGCCAGCCCCCCCAGGCCGCCCACTGCTCCGACGGGGGTAATGGCGGGGACGGCCGCGAGCGCCAGCTCCGGGTTGGACACCACATAGGAAGTGACTTCTAGTATGTGGGTCGGGAAATCGAATAGTTGCCAGCTAATCAGCCACTGAAACGCCTCCACCGGATTTGCCCTGAAGTCCACCCAGAAATTTTGAAAATCCTCAATGAGTTCGAGGCTTCGAGCGCCCCAAAACGACAGCTGGCCCGGGTTCGTAAATGTGTCGTAGGTGGCTCCGTTGATCGTGCCCCCCGCCGGATCCCAATTGATGCCGAACTGCTGCAGGACGTTCGCGAGGAGGTTATCGAACCCATTGTCGACCACCGGGTCGTGTGCAAGTTGGGTATTTCCTATACCCAAGTTTTGCAAAAAATTCACGAGCCCCTGCGGGAGCGAAAGCGGGTTGTCGCTCTCGATGTTGTTTTGCAGGAGCTGCAGGATCTGCTGCTGGAGCCCCAGCGGGTTTTCCAGGAACTGCTCGATGTTCTGCAGGATCTGGTTGGAGCTCGAGGTGGACTCGGCCGACCCATTGGATTTCAGGATCGGCGGCGCCGGGTCCGTCTGCGGGGTCGATGCCACCGCCGTGCTGGACACCGCTTGATAAGCCGACATGGTGGTGGCGGCCTGACCCCACATCCGCACATAGTCGGCCTCGTTGAGCGCAATCGGGATGGTGTTGATTCCGAAGAAGTTGGTCGCCGCCAAGACCCCGTGGATGACGTGGTTGGCGGCTAGTTCGGCGAGGGTCGGCACGGCCGCCAACGCGGCGGTGTAGGCCGCGGCCATAGTCTCATGGTTGGCGGCCATTCCCGCGCTGTTGGCGCTGGCCTGCATCAACCACGCCAAATATGGGGCATGCGCGGCCACGTACGACTCGACGCTCGGCCCCTGCCACGCGCCGGCCTGCACCGCCCCCAGCAATGCGGTGAGTTCTTCTGCTGCTGAAGCGTATTCAGCACTCAACGAGTTCCACGCGCCCGCCGCCGCCAACAACGAACCGGGCCCCGGGCCGCTGCTCAGCAGCGCCGAATGCACCTCCGGCGGCGCGGCCATCCAGATCGGCGCCGTCATCGTCAGCTACCTGCCGTGAGATACCACGATGCCGCGGCTGTATCACCGGTGGCATAACTGATGCCCGACGCGCCAACGCAGACCCCGGAGCGACCGAGCTCCTGCATACCCTGGGCCGCCACCGCCTCATGCTCAAGGCCGTGCACGCTGAATTGAACTGCGCTCTGCAGCGACACCGGATCGGCCGCCGGCGGCACCACCCCTGTAATGAGTGGGGCCGCGCCGGCATGCGCGCCCGCCAGGCGGGCGGTCAGCGCTTCGACAGCCAAGCTGGCGGCAGCCAGGCCTTCGGGCACGACGCGCAACGTCATTAGAGACACTCCTTCGCTGGCGAGTTCCAGCAGGCTGCACAGAGCTTACTGACCATGAATATCATTCTCAACAGCTCGCCAACATCCAGGATCACATGTCAAGCCGGCGTGGTGCACGATCATGGTTTTGGCCATCAGCGTTCCTCGCGGAAGTCGACGTGGCGTCGGATCGCCGGGTCGTAGCTGTTCAAAGTCAGCCGGTCCGGCTTGTGGCGCCGGGACCGAATGTCGTTGCGGGCCATCAGCCTTGCGCCCCGCCACGCCGCAGCTTGGCCACGACGGTCTCGATGCCGTCGCGATCGCTGCACCGGATGCGTCGATGCGAAGCCGACACCCGGTTGCCGAAACCCGGCGATCGGCCGGTGACCTGACAGTGGGCGGGCAAAGGTCCTCCTGCAGTTCTTACTGACAAGCATTTTCGACAACGGACGTGTGCGACTGTACCGTGAACCCGGGCTTAATGAAAATCATTCCCGATAAGGAGTGTGATGCGTACTCGAGTGGTGCTGGTGTGCGGCCAGGGTGACACCGATCGCGTCGCCGGCACATTGATGAACGCACCCGGCACGGCGGTGGTCGGCCACGAATTCGACGGTCAGGTGGTGCGGCGCTGGGTCAGCGTGCTGCGCCACGGTGAGCTCTCTACCAGCGAAGTGGCGCTTGAAGTGACCAACGGCTGCGTGTCCTGCACGACTCGTAACGACTTGCTGGTGCTGTTGCGTCGGATATCGCGCCGCGACGACGTCAAGCGCATCGTCGTGCTGCTCGCCCCGTGGATCGAGCCCGAACCGGTCTGCCATGCGATCAACCACGTGCGAGTGCGGGTCGGCCCCGGATATATCGATGGTCCAGCGGCGCGCGACGTGCAGATTCACGCCGTCGTTAACTGCATCGATACCGACAATTGGCTGGCCCAGGCGGTCGGCGACGATGAACTCGACGACGAGCGCACCATCGCCCAAGTTGTTGTCGGTCAGGCCGAGTTCGCCGACGTGCTGGTGTTGACCGAGCCCGAGCGTACTGCCCTGGCCGTGCTCAAGCGGTTAGCGCCGCGGTCGCGAATCACGGTGGGGACCAAACCCCTGGAGATGGCGCTGCGACACCTGGATAAACGGGCCCGCCGTGGTGCCGACATCGACCCACACGACCCATTGCTCGCCGGACAACCGCCCTTGACCCCCGAGGGACGGGTGGCGCTGGTCGAGTTCAGCGCACAACGGCCCTTTCATCCACTGCGCCTGCACGCCGCGATCGATTTGCTCCTTGACGGCGTGGTTCGTGCCCGCGGCCGTGTGTGGTTAGCCACTCAACCCGACAACGTCGTCTGGATCGAGTCGGCGGGCGGCGGTCTGCGCGTCGCGAATGTCGGCACCTGGCTAGTCGCGTTGAACCCCTCTGACCTGGCCTACGCCGACCCCGAACGTCAAGCCATCGCTGCCCTGCATTGGGACGAGCGCCACGGCGACCGGCACGTGTTCTTGACCATCCTCGTCTGTGGAGCGCAACCCGACGAGATTGTCGACGCACTGCAGGGTGCATTGCTGACCGACGACGAGCTTGCTCGGCCCGAGGAATGGTCACGATATGACGACCCGTTCGGCGATTGGCACCAAGATCCCTGCGATTCGTTTGCTGACCGCCTCGACCAGCACTCGATACGTGGCAACCACGAGGAAGATGAGAAATGAAACCTGAGATCCACCCCGACTACCACCCGGTGGTCTTCCAGGACGCCAATACCGGGACCGCCTTCCTCACCCGCTCAACGATCAGCAGCACCCGCACCATCGACTGGCCAACCCCCGATGGGACCCGCACCTATCCCTTGGTCATCGTCGAGGTTTCCTCCTTGTCGCACCCGTTTTGGACCGGTACTCGTCACCACGCCGACAGCGCGGGCCAGATCGAGAAGTTTCATCGCCGATACGGCCAGCGCGACCGCGGTGCCACCTGATGACTCGCGCGGGCCAAAGATCGCCGACGCCCAGACGCTCACAACAGCTCGCAGAAAAGCAGTGCGCATCACCTATAGGAGAAGCTTTGCGCCCGTCCAGATCGACCACACGGAAGCCAACGCTGCCACCGGCAAGTGCGCATGTTCTCGCGCTGCATCCACCGTGCGCGGGATCGCCGGGGCACGTCCGGCTCGACTAATCAGGACCAATCAGATGGTAGTGAAGACATAAGCTCCCTACAGTTCTTCATGCCGGTCTTCATCATCGCTACCGCCCCCTGTTTCACGAGGAGCTGGCCGGCCACATTGGAACACGCGGCCGAGGCCGGCCGGCGTTGCTCACGAGCAGGTCGAGCCGGCCGAGTCCGGTGACCATCTGCTCGACGAACTCGCCCGGGCTCAGTGGGGTCTCTGACGTCGTCCTGGAACGCCTGCGCGCCGCCCCACCCGTTTCCAGCCGTCCCGGATCACTTTCGTAGCGTCGGGCGAGATCGAGCAGCTTCTCCAGCGCGATCGCACTTTCCATGCGGGCCAGTGCAACACCGAGGCAGCTGTGAACGCCGTAACCAAAACCGAGGTTTTGCGCTTCGGCGCGGTCCCGGTGGTGATCGTCCGCATGGTTTTAGGCATCGAGGCCCCCGACCGGGATGCTCACCACGAATGGCAGTGGGCAGCAAGGGCTGTCGGCACACGCGATCAGATCGTCGCAGCCCGCATCGAGCGCAGCCCGCAGCGCGTCACGCACCGTGGTGAGTTCGACAAGTCTGGCGTCGACCTCGGCCAGCTTGATCCGCGCGCGGGCCTGCAACCCGGCATCAGTCCGCTGGCCCGCGCGAAGGTGGCTGACCTCCAACAGCTCCGCGACCTCGTCCAACGTGAAACCCAACCGCTGTGCTGCCTTGATCACCCGTAGCACCGTGACTGTGGCGGGCGGATACACGCGGTGACCACCAAGCGTTCGATCCGGCTCATGCAGCAAACCCCGCCGCTCGTAATAACGCAGCGTCTGCACATTCACACCGGCAGCATGAGCTACCTCGCCGCTACGGAGCCCGCTCTCGGTCATCGCGCAAGCCGTTGAGCCCGCGTCGTCAACGCGTCCAGGACCGCGACCTGCGCAGGCGGGACCTGGACCAGCAGACGCTGGCCGTCAGAAGCCGGTACCAGCTTGAAGGTGAAAAACGAGCAGCACTCGGTTTCCCGCGCGGTCAACTCCAGTACCCGGGCAGCGACCTCGTCACCGCCATCCAGTGTCAACCAAACAGAAGTGGCATCCGCCCGGTCGACCGCGATCACGCAGTCGCGGAACAGGTCATCGAACTCCGCCACCCGCAGCGGCTGCTCCGCCGTCGGCAGGGTGCACGTTGCCGGCTTCCAGTCCGGCAGATCATCATCTACTACTCTCATGGATTCACGGTAAACCTGTACCGAGATACCGAATGCAACCTCCAAAATCGGCAGGAGACGCGCAAACGCGGGGCACCCCTCGCAATCTTCAACCGGACAAGACACTCCAGAGGCCGGAATTCATGACGTATTTCAGGATCAGGCGGTCACCGGCGGGGTGTCGGTGATCCCGCTACCGACGTGTTCGACGTGGTAGACGGCTTCGTCGAGCAGCATGGCGACATGGTTGTCGTAGAGGCTGTAAACCACGGCGCGGCCCTTGCGAGTACCGGTGACCAGGCCCAGGGCGCGGAGCAGTCGAAGTTGATGCGACAGCGCGGACTGTTCCATGTCCACGGCGCTAGCCAGCTCGGAGACCGAGCAGGCGCCGTGTCGTAGCCGGGTCAGAATCCGCAGCCGGCTGGGCGTCGCCAACGCCTGCAGCGTGGCGGCCACCGATGCCGCCGAGTCGGCATCTAAATGCGCGGGCGGCGTGGTCCGCCCTTCAACTCCGTGACCCATGGGCTGCATCTTATCAGGTATGTACAAATGAACACCTCTTCATGTATTCCTGTAATGTGGTGGTTTCCTGCTCCAATGTTTGGAAGGTGGCCTGATGTCGTCTGATGTCCTCGACCGCGGCGCAGTGCAGATACCTGGGCGCCCGGCGGGGGTCCGCACGCGGGCGTTCGCGCTGCCCGAGGTGCGGTGGGCGGCGGCGGCGACGGTGTTGTTCATGGTCGGGTTGGCCGCCCAGTACGGCAGTGCTCCGGCGTTGGTGTGGTGGGCGTTGTATCTGGCGTGCTACGGCGCCGGTGGGTGGCAGCCGGCGCTGGCCGGTATACAGGCCTTGCGGCGCAGAAGCTTGGATGTGGATCTGCTGATGATCGTGGCGGCGATCGGCGCGGCTGGGATCGGGCAGGTCCTCGATGGTGGGCTGTTGATCGTCATCTTCGCCACTTCCGGCGCACTGGAAGCGTTTTTGACCCAACGCACCGCTGATTCGGTCCGCAGCCTTTTGGATCTGGCCCCCGAACGCGCCACCCGGATGAGTGCCGATGGTGAGCAGATTGTGGATACGGCGAGCCTGACGGTGGGCGATGTCATCCTGGTACGCCCCGGGGAACGCATCGGCGCCGACGGGCAGGTCATCTCCGGCGCCAGCGACGTCGATCAGGCGTCGATCACCGGCGAGCCGCTTCCTGTCGTCAAGCAGCCCGGCGACGAGGTGTTCGCCGGCACGTCGAACGGCACCGGGGTGTTGCGTGTGCGGGTGGACCGCGCTGCCGCCGACACGGTGGTCGCCCGCATCGTGGCCATGGTTGAAGAGGCTTCGGCGACCAAGGCCAAGGCGCAGCTGTTCATCGAGAGGGTCGAACAGTACTACTCAATCGGGGTGGTGGCCGCCACCTTGGCCGTGTTCGCTATTCCGCTGGCACTGGGCGCCGCGATCCAGCCGGCGCTCCTACGGGCGATGACATTCATGATCGTCGCCTCGCCGTGCGCCGTGGTACTGGCGACCATGCCGCCGTTGCTGGCCGCCATGGCCAACGCCGGCCGACACGGCGTGCTGGTCAAGTCGGCGGTGGTGATGGAACAGCTCGGCTCAGTCACCACAGTGGCATTCGACAAGACCGGTACCCTCACCCGCGGCACACCCACGCTTACCGACGTCCGGCCCCTCACCGGCACTGGGCCGGCCGCCGACGAACTGCTAACGCTGGCCGCGGCCGCCGAACATCCCAGCGAGCATCCGCTGGCAGCGGCCATCGTCGCGGCCGCCCGCGAGCGCGGGCTGACCTTGCCGATGATCGAGGCGTTCGAATCCGCCCCCGGCTGCGGCGTGCGCGCCGTGGTCGCCGGCCGCCGGGTCACGGTCGGCAGCCCCACGCAACGGCAACCTCTCGACGCGTCACCCAGTCGCCACCATGCTGACGCGGTGGTGGCCGAGCTGGAAGCCGACGGCAAGACCGCGGTGGTCGTCACAATCGACAGTGCCACTGTCGGT
Organism: uncultured Actinomycetota bacterium; assembly: GCA_963814505.1. Taxonomy (GTDB): domain Bacteria; phylum Actinomycetota; class Actinomycetes; order Mycobacteriales; family Mycobacteriaceae; genus Mycobacterium. The sequence goes on along the minus strand of CAWFDM010000019.1, from coordinate 107,393 downwards.
GTGCTGGGACTCGAGGACCACCTCCGCCCCGATGCCGCAGGCGCCGTCGAAAAGCTGATTGAGTTGACTGGCAGAACACCGGTGCTGTTGACCGGAGACAACCCCCGTGCTGCTGCGGGACTCGCGACACGGGTCGCGATCGACGACGTCCGCGCGAGCCTGCTGCCCCAGGACAAGGTCGCCGCAGTGCGCGACCTCGAGGCCGAGGGATCCCGGGTTCTGCTGGTCGGCGACGGCGTCAACGACGCCCCCGCACTGGCCGCTGCGCACACCGGAATCGCGATGGGCGGCGCGGGTTCAGATCTCGCTCTGGACACCGCCGACGCGGTCGTGATCCGCGATGAACTGGCCACGATTCCCAAGGTCATCGCGTTATCGCGGCGGGCCCGCCGCATGGTGATCGTCAACCTGGTCATCGCGGCCACATTTATCACCGTGTTGGTGACGTGGGATCTGCTCGGTCACCTGCCGCTGCCGCTCGGCGTGGCCGGCCATGAAGGCTCCACCGTTGTCGTTGGTCTTAATGGCATGCGGCTGTTATCGCGCCGTGTCTGGCAGTCCCTGTAGCAGCACCACCACCTCCAATAATGCCGTTTAGCCCCGTTTAGCCCGCCGCGTTTGCGTCGAGCAGAGGACTTCGAAGTACGCAGCGACGTTGCTTCCAGCCCGAAACTCGCGCATTCCTCGCGCTTAATGATGATGCTCGGTGATGATTTGGGAAAAGCAGCCCGACTCCGCGCGGATCGATCCGGACATCGATCTGGACATCGATCTGGACATCGATCTGGACTTAGCCCAACTTTTGTCTCAACATTCTGGGTCTCGGGTCTTTCCGGTGCGAGACAAAAGTGGACACGGTAGCGAATCGCACGAACCTGTCTGCGCTCGCCCTGAGGGCACATCCTGCAGCGGCGCGGCACCCCGTTGCTCGCCTTATGAAATTCGCGGTGGCGGCCGTATGATCGCTGGGTGGCGATGTCATCGGTAATCACCGATCGGATGGTGCTTGCTCCGGCGGTCGCCCTGTTTGGGTCGCTCGCCGATCCGACCCGGTTGGCAATCGTGCTGGAGCTGGCGGGCGGCCCACAGCGGGTGGTAGAGCTGACCAGCCGCCTTGGTCTGGCGCAGTCGACGGTGTCGCAGCATCTGGCGTGCCTGCGGGATTGTGGGTTGGTTACGGCGCTCCCCGTTGGGCGGTCCTCGGTGTACTCGCTGGCGCAGCCCGCGCTCGCCGACCTGCTCTCGGCCGCGGAGACGGTCCTGGCGGAAACCGGCAATGCCGTCGCACTGTGCCCCGCGTACGGAGCGGTGCAGGGGGGCTCGTGACCGAGGTTCGGCCACCAAACGCATTAGAAGTCAGCAGCGAGGCCGGCTGCGCGGATGCGTGCTGCACAGCGGGTCCGGCGCCCCGGGTTAGGGATGCGAGCTGGCGCCGCGCCGCTGGGCAGGCCCGGCTGTTGGCCTGGGTAAGCCTGGCCTGGATGTGTGCCGAGGGCGGTATCGGACTGTGGCAGGGCGTCACAGCCGGGTCGATCGCTCTGATCGGCTGGGCGTTGGGCAGCGCGGTCGAAGGGCTCGCCAGTGTCATAGTGGTGTGGCGATTCACCGGCGACCGGACACTGTCCGACACTGCCGAACGCCGCGCCCAGCAGGCCGTGGCGGTCAGCTTCTGGCTGCTGGCACCCTATGTCGGGATCGAGTCGGTGCGTGACCTGTTGACCAGGCACCATCCCGAGACCACCGTGCTGGGCATGGTGCTCACCGGATCGAGTCTGCTCATCATGCCTGTTCTCGGATATGCCAAGCAGCGGCTCGGCGACCGCCTGGGCTCGGGTGCGACCGCCGGTGAGGGCATCCAGAACTACCTCTGCGCGGCCCAAGCCGCCGCCGTACTTCTCAGCTTGGCGGTGACCACCAGCGGGTCCGATGGCTGGTGGCTCGACCCGGTAATCGGCATGGCCCTCGCCGCATGGGCGGTTTCGGAAGGGTTACGAGCGCGGCGCGGGGACAACTGCTGCTGACCCCGACCTGCCGATCCGTGTGCGTCGGCTCGAACGGATCCACCCGCGACGGCATGGTTGCGCACCGTGTCCGGCGAACCCAAGCGCCCCTCAATACTGATCCGACGCCACCGCCGACGCGACCCGCTCATCCCCGGGCCGGCACCGCCGCCGTCGACTCGTCATCGATGTCTATGAATTCGTGGTGTGATGCTGCTGATGCGATACCTTCGTCATCATCCGCACGACTGTGTCGATCTCCGATGAACTGCTCCTGCGGCCAAGCGTCGTGCCCGCGAGCCGCGAACTTGCCACTGTCCCCGACGGCGGCGTCCGGCCAACCGTCCCGGTGTTCGACGGCGGCACCGGTCCGCGGCCGGGACTCGACCTGACCTCAATGCGGGCGCTCTCCGAGGTTCTCGACGAGGATCTGGACCTGGACGCCCTCAAATAAAGATGCTGCTTCTCGACGTCAACGTCTTCTAGCTGCACACCGCGGTGACCATCCGAATCACGGAACGGTTCGCCCATGGTTCGACCGCCTGCTTGCCGCCGACGACCCCGTCACCGTGCCGAACCTCGTGTGGGCGTCGCTTCTGCGGCTGGCAACAAATCGACGCATCCGGAAGGTTCCATCGCCGCGAGCGGAGGCGTTCGCATTCATCGATGCCATCACCGCACCGACCCGCCACCTTCCAACAGGTCCGGGCCCACGACACCTCGCGCTGCCGCGCAGACTTTGCAATGAGGCCGATGCGTCAGGCGACCTAATACCCGATGCTGTGCTCGCGGCCATCGCCGTCGAGCATCACTGTGACGTGGTGACCCTGGACCGGGATTTCGCCCGGTTCACCTCGGTCCGCCATGTCAGACCAAGGGACGCCCCGTCCTGATCCGCCGGTCCAGGTCCCAAAGCATCAGATTGAACGGGAACCGCCTGATCAACCGCGGCAGCAGGTAGTTAGCCGTGCGCAGCGCGGCCATCAGCCGGTCGAAGCGGCGTTGCCGGCGGGCATCCCACGGCAACCGCATCTCGTCGCGAAACCGCTGCGGCAGGAAGCCGGTGGTGATCAGCAAAGCAAAGCTCTCGGACAGTTGCTGCAGCCGCTGCAGCCGGCGCGGCAGGCGCACACCCCGGATGCGCGACGCGGCGATCGGATACAGGTAGTCGCGGACGGCGTCGTCGATGTGCACCTGGGCCAGCGACTCCTGCCAGTAGCGGTCGAACGCCGCCCGGTCCGCCGGCCACATCTCGGGCGGCACCTGCAAGGTGGTGGCCAGCGTCATCCCCTCGCGGTAGTGCCGGTCGGCGTCCTCGTCGTCCAGTTCGCCGACGAAGATGCGGTAGACGTCAACCCCGCCCTTGTACAGGCATGCCGCCACCCACAGCTGCAGGTCCGGGTCGAACGCGTTGTACTGCACCGGACTGTCGGGCGTGGAGTACACCTGGGCGTGCGCGCGGTTGACCGCGCGACGGAAGGCCGCCTTCTGGGCATCGCTGCCGGCGACGGCGACCGCGAGGTAGGTAAAGGTGGTGCGGGCTCGCTTGATCGGATGCAGGTCCACCCGGCCGCTCTCGACGCGGCTCTCCATCACGCCGTAGCCGACGCCGGGCCGCGCCAGTTGCATGATCACGTTGGCCGGGCCGGCCAGCAGCGTCACGCCCATCAGACCGTCCGCGAAGGTGGCACCCGCCCGCGCGCGCCGATGCGGATGTGCCGGGCCGCCGACCGCGCGCTCGACGTGACCGATGGACTCGTGGGCCGCCTTGAGATTTGTCACGCAGAACGCCTCCCCGTCGCATCGGAACGGCTAAATATGAGAACCATTGTTTCCTGATGTTGTCGTTGTCTTGCGCCGGTGTCAAGATGGTGCCCATGGCACAGGCGGCACAGCCCTCAACGACCTCGAGCGTGCGGCCCTACCGCGGGGTGCAGGCCGCGCAGCGGCTGGCCGCCCGCCGAGGCCGGCTACTGGATGCCGGCCTGGACCTGCTGGGCGCCGACGACGGGGACATCGCCGAGCTGACCGTCCGCGAGGTTTGTCGCCGGGCCGGCCTGGCCACCCGGTATTTCTACGAAAGCTTCACCGACAAAGACGAATTCGTCGGCGGCGTGTTCGACTGGGTGTTCGCCGACCTGGCGGCCACCACCCAGGCCGCGGTGGCGGCGGTACCGGCGCCGGCGCAGAGCCGCGCGGGAATGACCAACATCGTGCGGACCATAGCCACCGACGCCCGCATCGGGCGGCTGCTGTTCAGCACGCGGCTGGCCAACTCCGTGATCATGCGCAAGCGTGCCGAATCCAGCGCACTGTTCGCGATGCTCTCCGGCCAGTACGCCGTCGAAACGTTGCGGGCACCGGCAAACGACCTCGTCACCGCGGCGGCGCACTTCGCGGTCGGCGGCGTCGGCCAGACCATCAGCGCCTGGCTGGCCGGGCAGGTGCGACTCGACCCTGACCAGCTCGTCGATCACCTCGCGTCACTGCTCGACGAACTCACCAACCCGGACCTGTACCGGGTCACGGAAAAAGCGGCAGCCGCCACAGCCGCATCCCGGGATCCAGCAGCCACAGACGCATCATCGTGACACGCATAATGCGTTGCGCGCCGTTGATCATGAAGATCCCCAACGGCAACTCGATCAGCAGCGCCGTGACGATCGACAACCTGAGGTCATTGGGACCGGCCGTCATCAGGTCGAACCACGCGTCGCAGATCAGCAACACCCCGGCGGTGAACGCCGCAAACAGCAGCACCTGGCGGCGCAGGTAGCCGAACACGGCCGTTGCCACCATGAACGCCATCAACAGGACGTCGAAGCCCACCCAGGTGGCGGGCCAGTTGTGGGCTTCGTAATTCTCGGGCAACGTCACGGACAGATAAACCAGCCAGGGGATCATCGTGATCGAGCCAACGATCATCAGGCTCAGCCGGATTCGACGGATCCGGCCGAGGAGCGCCGGGTCCATCACATGGCTAAGGGGTGCCTCCAGCCGAGTAATCAGCTCCCGGCGCTGCTCGGGCGTGAGCGCCGCGATCTGCTCGTCGGTCAAAATGCCGTCAGTCATCATGGGCATCCCCTAGCGTACGACCTCCACCGGAGGTCGTCGGTCGGACGCGGTCTTCGGCACGGTTTGGGCGTCGCTCCTATCGAATTCCTTTACCCAGCACGCGAATTCCAGCGTGATGCCGTCAGGATCCTGGAAGTAGAACGAGCGCACGTACACGCCGGGATGCACCGTCGCGGACACCTGCATCGGGCTCTCGTCGTGGTTAAGCACCGGGCCGACCCGCACGCCCTTGTCCTTGAGCCGCTGCCGGTAGGCGTCGAACTTCTCGGCCGGTACGTGAAACGCCAGATGGTTCATCGTGCTCACCGCGCTGGTGATGTCACCGATGCCCGGAATGGCGCCCGGCGACGAGATGCCGGGCACCCGATCGGGCGCGTCGGCGAACCAGAAGAACGCGACGCAGTCGCCGTTGCCGGCGTCGAAGAAGAAATGCTGGCCCTGACCACCGGGTAGATCGAGCGACTTGACCAGTGGCATGCCGAGGATGTTGCTGTAGAAGTCCACGGTGCGCGCCATGTCAGAACACACCAGCGCGACATGGTTGATCCCCCCGAGCTCGAACTCGGTGTTGGTGTTGTGCGGCTTGATCATCTTCATCATTTTGCGCCTCCCGCCGATCCCCGGGGTGCAGGCGGTAGAAACTCAATCTGAATCTGACACCAGATTCAGATTTGGTCTAGTCAAAACGCGAATCTGAATCTAACATCAGGTTCAGATCCGGATTCGCTGCCCACCACAACGAAAGGTGCGCCAGTGGCGACTGCCCCCGAGCCGATGAGCCGCCCCGCGGAGTTTCCGACACGCCGCGGCCGACGGACGCAGGCCGCGATCGACGCCGCTGCCCGCGAAGTCATCAGGCGCAAAGGCATTCTGGCGACGACCATCGCCGACATCGCGGCCGAAGCGGGCCGCTCGGCGGCATCCTTCTACAACTACTACGACTCTAAAGAGGAGATGGTCCGGCAGTGGGCCCTGCGCTTCCGCAACGAGGCCAACCAGCGGTCGCTTTCGGTGATCCTGCATGGCCTGTCCGACCGCGAGCGCGCCTACGAGTTGGCCTCCTCCGTCTGGGACTCCTACCGCAAGCGGTTCGCGGAGATGATCGGCGTGTCGCAGCTGGCGATGGTGAACGACGACTTCGCGCAGCACTGGAAAGAGATCTGCGAGCTGCCGCTCGCGTATGTCGCCGAGAACGTCCGGCGTGCCCAGGCCCGGGGTCACTGCCCCGACGATGACCCGCAACTGGTCGCCGAGGCGATGGTCGCGATGTTCACCCAGTTCTGCTACGTGCAGCTCAGCAGGCCCGTCGAACCCGACGACAAGGCCTGCATTCAGACCCTCGCAAACATCTACTACCGGACTATCTACGGTAAGGAGGATCACTAAAAGTGACTCGTCGTAGCTGCGCGGCAGGGGTTGTCCGCGAGTTCGTCGGGCTGCCTTCGCCCACCGCTGGGCGTGCTGGTGCCGGCGGGCATCCTTGTCAAGGGTTGTATCACCGCGGGGTGGGACGCAAGCCGAAAGTCGGAATGATCGCCACCCACTATCAAATCGACTTCTCGGAGCATTATCTCGCGGACTACATGGCCACCCGCGGCATTGGATTCCTTGGCTGGAATACCAGGTTCCGTGGTTTCGAAAGCAACTTTCTGCTTGACCACGCGCTGGTGGACATCGGTGTCGGGGTGCGCTGGCTGCGCGAAGTGCAGCATGTGGAAGCTGTTGTGCTGCTGGGTAATTCCGGCGGAGGATCGTTGATGGCCGCCTACCAGTCCCAGGCGGTCGACCCGAATGTGACCCCGCTGGAGGGTATGCGTCCGGCGGCCGGATTGAGTGATTTGCCCGCCGCGGACGGCTACGTCTCCACCGCCGCTCACCTCGGGCGCCCGGAAGTGCTGACCGCCTGGATGGACGCCGCCGTGATCGACGAAAATGACCCCGTCGCAACCGATCCCGACCTCGACTTGTTCATCGGGCGCAACAGGCCGGCTTATTCGCCCGAGTTCCTCGCTCGTTACCGTACGGCGCAGACCTCGCGCAACCACGCCATCACCGACTGGGCCGAAAAAGAGCTCAAACGTGTTCGCGCTGCCGGGTTTTCCGACCGACCGTTTACCGTGCTGCGGACCTGGGCAGATCCACGCATGGTCGATCCCAGCATCGAGCCGTCCAAGCGGCAGCCCAACCAGTGCTACGCGGGCATACCCGCCAAGGCAAACCGCTCCGCACACGGCATCGCCGCGGCCTGCACACTGCGGAACTGGTTGAGCATGTGGAGCCTGCGAGTGGCGCAAACGCGGGCCGAGCCGCACCTGGCCCGCATCACGGACCCGGCCCTGGTGATCAATGCGGAGGCAGACACCGGAGTCTTTCCATCTGACGCACAGCGCATCTACGACGCGCTGGCGAGCACCGACAAGACAGAAGTCTCTATCAACACCGATCACTACTTCACCACCCCGGGCGCGCGCAGCGAGCAGGCTGACACAATCGCCACGTGGATCAAGAAGCGCTGGCACTAAGGGTTCTCGCCAACTTCGTCCCCGGCGAGAAAGTGCTAGATTTTCTTGCGCCCGAAGCGGATTGGCTCGACATCCGATGGTGCGGCGATGACGACTCCCCCGAATCCCGGGCGGCCTTCTACCGGGAGTTGCCCCTCGCCGACGTGATTTGGCACGTGCTGCGCCCGCTGTCGGGCACCGATCTGCGGCGCGGCGCGCGGCTGCGGCTGGTGCACAAGCTCGGCGCGGGAGTGAACACCATCGATGTGGACACCGCTTCGGAATGCGGTATCGCCGTCGCGAATATGCCCGGCGCCAACGCACCTTCGGTGGCCGAGGGAACGGTGCTGCTGATGCTGGCCGCATTGCGTCGGCTGACGACGCTGGACCGAGCGGTGCGCGACGGGCGCGGCTGGCCGGCGGACCCGGCATTGGGCGACACGGTGCGCGATATCGGTGGCTGCACCGTCGGCCTGGTCGGCTACGGCAATATCGCCAAGCGGGTCGGCGGCATCGTCGCCGCGATGGGCGCCACCGTCCTGCACACCAGCACCCGCGACGACGGACGCCCCGGTTGGCGGCCGCTGCCCGAACTGCTGGCCGACAGCGACATCGTCTCGCTGCACCTACCGTTGACGACCGACACCCATCACCTGCTCGACCGGGAGGCGATGGCCCGCATCAGGCCGAACGCGGTGCTGGTCAACACATCACGGGGCGCGGTCGTCGACGAGGACGCACTCCTCGATGCGCTGCGCGGCGGACGGCTTGCCGCCGCGGGGCTGGACGTTTTCGAAGTCGAGCCGGTAGCGCCGGACAATCCGTTGCTCGGCCTGGACAACGTGGTGTTGACGCCGCACGTCACCTGGTACACCGCCGACACCATGCGGCGCTATCTGGCCGAGGCCGTCGCCAACTGCCGCCGGCTGCGCGACGGGCAGCCACTGGCCAACGTCGTCAACCAACCGTTACAAACGTAGTTGGCCGTTGTTGGCCATTGCCGGGGTAACGGTTGCCCGGCCCGGTAGTCGCATTCTTGCCCGGTTGGGTGCGCAGGATTTAGTTCCCCGTGTCCCTGGCCGGTGGCGGCTACTGGTGTTCACCGTTGGGCTGTCGGGTCCGGTCTGGTTGGTAGCTCTCACGGCGCGATCCTCTGGTCGCGTGCGTGTCACACCTTTCCGTCGCCGGGCCTTAAAGCCTTGGGCGCGACGCCCGATCACCGTGGCTGCTGCCTGGTGTCGGGTGACGTTTTCATAGGGGTGCTGCCAATGCTGCGCACCCCAGGTGCTGGTGTAGGCGGGATTGACCGCGAACACGGCAATACCCGCGCGGTGGCACATGCCAGCTAGTCGATTGCGGAACACGGCGGTGGGCATGCCGGACACGGTGCGGCGGAACCGTTTCCCACGCGCGCCGCGGCCCATCGTTTCACGGCCGACGGTGCGGGCGTCGGCGAAGTCGAGGTCTTCCACCGCGATCGCAGCGATACCCAACTGCTGCGCGTAACCGATCAGCTGGGCGATGGCGTGGCGCACCTGAGCGTCGCGGCGTGACGCGCTGCCAGTGAGGTCGATATCGATGCGCACAGCACGACCAGTGGGGTTGCCATGACCGTCCAGCCGGCGCACCGCCAGGTGCCCGTCGTTGAGATCCACTCCCACCACTGGGCCCGTGGAGTAGACATCGTCTCCAGCCGCTGTGTCGCCGCGGCCCACCCAATATGGCACCGCGGGGATCGCCCACGCCGCGATGAGATATCGCCCGGAACGCCCTGGTTTGTGGGTAATGGTGTAGGACACCGAATTTCCGCCGCTGATCCGTTGCACCCACTCGTGCCCGCGATGTGTGAACACCGCTGGACACGACAGCACGTAGCGGCCACGGGTGGCATTGGCCAGGTGTTCCAACGGTTTCGGCAGGCGCAGACTCACCTCGCCAGACGGGGTGACGGTGATCGTGAGGTTGCCGAACGGTTCGTCGGGGGAACCGTTCGCGGTGATGCGGTAGCGCGACGCCCCCCACTTCTCACGCCACTCATCGGTGGTCAGACCAGCGGCGTCGAGGTGGTGGCGGGTGTGGGCGAGCCGTTTCCCGCCCTCGACCACATGGACCCGGTGTGCGGATCGATCAGCCTCCACGCGGGCGAGCTCACTACGCAGTTGCTGTAGACGTTGTTGCTTGGCGAAACGTTCGCGCTGAGTCGCATAGCCTTGGGCTACTTCGGCTTTTCGGCGGGCCTTGCGCTCACTGGCTGTGAGCGTGTCGGTGGTGGGGGCTGCCAGGCGTTTCGCGATAGTGGTGATCGCCGCCCGCAACCCTACGATGTGGCGGTACTGGGCGTCACGGGACAACCGGTACTGGTCATCGTTGCCGGTGATGATCGCATTGGCCCACCGCGCCGAGGATTGTGCGGTCAACGCCTTCTTACGGGCGTTAAGCCGAGCCCGGCGCACCTGTCGACGTTCATCAGGACTCAGATCAGCAGCTAATGGTTCGAGACGGCATACCGCTGTGAGGTCGGCACGGCGCAGCCGTCCGAAATGTGCGGCCACCGCGTCCAGCACCGGTTCATCGGCCGCGGTGGTACGCAACCGCGCACTGATCGCTACCCCGCACGGTGCGGCCACCGGCTTCACCCCACGCCACTCACGCAATTCCTGGTTGTTCATGCGGCATCACCGCATTCGGTTTCGGCCGACACCGCCGCACGCAACCGTTTCGTCTTCGCCGACCGCTGCCCATACAGCCGCCCGGAAAAGCTGGTCACGATAGCCAGCATGTCGCGCACCAACTCCGATTCCGCCGACTCATCCTCCGGCTGGCCGGTATAGATGACCTTCACCCCATAGCCCGCCAGCAGATGTTCGATCACCCCGACACCAAACCGGGCCAACCTGTCCGGATGCTCCACCAACAGCCGATCCACACCCGGTTTCATGCACTCACCCAACGCTTTCCGCAGCCCCACGCGGCGGTCCCACAGGCCGGAAGCAACGTCGGTGAACACGACTAGGTCACCGTCACGGTCCTTTAGCCGGGCCACCTGACGATCAAGGTCACCTTCAGCTTGTTGCCTCCGCGACGACACCCGTGCATACCCAACTGCCTTGCCAGCGGATGGTTTACGTGCGATAGCATCCAAGTCGCCGATCCGCAAGATCCGCCTCCCGCCCGCACTGCGCGCATCCGGCAGCCGACCTTCCTGGGTGTATCGGCGCAACGTAGGTGTCGACACCCCCAACCGGTGAGCGGCTGAGGTCGCGGACACGTAATCATCTGGGCCGTGGTCAGCCATCGACAACCAGCTCTACATCCAGGCCCGCGATCGCCGCGGCCAGCAGTTCGGTTTGATCCCACCGTCGCCGGGCGGCCAGCAGCATTCGGGGCAGCGCTGAGGTCGGGGCATCCATGTCTACAACGTCGCCGGGATCCAGTACCGGGCAGTCGATCTCAGTCCAGGCATGCAGCGCTTCCCTCGCCAACGAGAGCACATCCGCGGCGACGCCACCAAACGGCTGCCTTACGTCGAGGGCCACGTCAGGTAAAGGCACTCCGGCAATGGTTTCCAGAGTCGCGATATCACCGCACAGCACTAGACCAGCGATCACGTGAGCGTGGGCGAGGCCTTCCAGCGCCCACCGGTCATACCACGCGTCGTCGAGCGATTCGGCAGCAAGTCCCGCACCACAAACATGGGTCGCCCGGGTGTTGCCAGTCGGAGCGTCCAACAAGTCTCCCAACGTCCCGGGCTCACGGTAACCGCCGTAATCAGCGAAGACAGCGGTGTCTCGTCCCGACAAAGACACGCCGCGTTTGACGCGTTCACGGTTGGTCTCCTCGACAGTCCGGGCGTACGTGGAGACATCGAATCCGCAATCCACTACCTAGGTCTCCGCCGAAGACGCATCCAGAGCGCTATGAAGAAACTCCAACAGGTTCAATTTCGCAAAGTCGTCGGCGAACTCAGTCGCGGCGGACCCGACAGGTGGATACTCAAACCCCTTCTGTCGCGCTCGAACAGCATCCCCGCGCGCCTTCTGCTGCCGTTCCTCCTCAGCTCGCGCCGCGCCCAACGCCTTGCGCGCACACCGCAACCAATCGGGTCTGCAACGCTGCACCTCGGCAACATCACGGCTAGTCCATGGTTTGCCAACATCAAGAAGATCGGCCACCCCGATACACAGACGCTTAGCCACGACCTCTGGCGTCAACTGCTTCCCGCCACGCAGGGAACCCACCGTCTGCGCACCCCCTCCACAGCCGATCTTACGAAATCAATGTCCAATAATGACCAACAAAACGGCCATAACACTGCGTGATTTTATGCCTCTACCCAGATACTCCCAGAGGGGTCCGACAACTACGTCTAACCGCTACTGGCCAACAAAACCGCCAGCTGTTCTCAACCCGTCCCTCACCCCCGCTAACAGACCCCTTCGCCGAGCGTGGGCGCGCCCCGGTGCAGGCGCGCCAGGCGGTAGCCCCAGTGGTCGACCAACCGCCCGGTTGTTAGCTTGGAAGTACTTGGCCGAAACCAGAACCCGAAAGCATGGGAAGGCGACCAATGCCGATCGCGATAACCCCCGAGCATCAAGACCTGGCCGACTCGGTCCGATCCCTGGTGGCGCGGGTAGCGCCGTCCGAGGTGCTGCACGCGGCCATGGAGGCGCCGGTCGAAAACCCCCCACCGTACTGGCAGGCGGCCGCCGAACAGGGCCTGCAGGGTGTGCACCTCGCCGAATCGGTCGGCGGGCAGGGTTTCGGGATCCTCGAGCTGGCCATCGTGCTGGCCGAGTTCGGCCGCGGGGCGGTCCCCGGGCCGTTCGTGCCGTCGGCGATTGCCAGCGCCCTGATAAACGCCCACGACCCGGACGCCAGGGTGCTCGCCGAGCTGGCCTCCGGTGCGGCCATCGCCGCCTACGCACTGGACTCCGCGCTGACCGCAACCCGGCACGGTGACGCGTTGGTGATCCGCGGCGAGGTCCGCGCCGTCCCCGCGGCGGCTCAGGCGTCCGTGCTGGTGCTCCCGGTGGCAATCGACAGCGGCGACGAGTGGTTGGTGCTGCGCGCCGACCAGCTCGAGATCGTGCCGGTCAAAGGGATTGATCCGCTGCGTCCCATCGCGGATGTGCGGGCCAACGCCGTCGAGGTCGGCGACGATGTCGTGTTGAGCAACCTGAGCATGACAACGGCGCATGCCCTGATGTTCACCCTGCTGTCCGCCGAGGCCGTCGGTGTGGCGCGCTGGGCAACCGATACGGCATCGCAGTACGCGAAGATTCGCGAGCAGTTCGGCAGGCCGATCGGCCAGTTCCAGGCCATCAAGCACAAGTGCGCGGAGATGGTCGCCGACACCGAACGCGCCACCGCCGCGGTGTGGGATGCCGCACGCGCGATTGACGAGGGCGCCAGGGACGTCGAGTTCGCCGCGGCGGTGGCGGCGACGTTGGCGCCGACGGCCGCGCAGCGGTGCACACAGGATTGCATCCAGGTGCACGGCGGCATCGGTTACACCTGGGAGCACGACACGAACGTCTACTACCGCCGGGCGGTGCTGCTGGCCGCCTGCTTCGGCCGCGCCTCGGAGCACCCGCAGCGTGTGGTCGACACCGCGACGACCACCGGTATGCGTGCGGTGAACATCGACTTGGACCCCGACACCGAAAAGCTGCGGGCCGAGATTCGGGCCGAGGTCGCCGCGCTCAAGGCGATGGACCGCGAGCCTCGCAGGGTCGCGATCGCCGAGGCCGGGTGGGTGCTGCCGTATCTACCCAAGCCGTGGGGCCGGGCGGCCAGCCCGATCGAGCAGGTCATCATCGCCCAGGAGTTCAGCACCGGGCGGGTCAAGCGGCCGCAGGTCGGCATCGCCGCGTGGATCACTCCGTCGATCGTCGCGTTCGGAACCGAAGAGCAAAAACAGCGGTTCCTGCCGCCGACGTTCCGCGGCGAGATGATCTGGTGTCAGCTGTTTTCCGAGCCGGGCGCCGGATCGGACCTGGCCGGGTTGACGACGAAAGCGACCCGGGTCGACGGCGGCTGGCGCATCACCGGCCAGAAGATCTGGACCACCGCCGCGCAGTACGCGCAATGGGGCGCGCTGCTGGCCCGGACGGACCCGTCGGCGCCGAAACACAACGGCATCACCTACTTCCTGCTCGACATGACAAGCGATGGCGTACAGGTCAAGCCGCTGCGGGAGCTGACCGGTAACGCAATGTTCAACACCGTCTACATCGACGACGTGTTCGTACCGGACGAGTACGTGCTGGGCGAGGTGAACCGGGGCTGGGAGGTCAGCCGCAACACCCTGACCGCGGAGCGGGTGTCGATCGGCAGCAGCGACGCGAATTTCCTGGCGAACCTTCCCGAGTTCGTTGAGTTCGTTCGTGACGGGCAGTTCGACCAGGTTGCCCGGCATCGCGCCGGACAGCTGATCGCCGAGGGTCATGCCGCCAAGGTGCTCAACCTGCGGTCCACCCTATTGACGCTGGCCGGCGGGGACGCCATGCCGTCGGCAGCGATCTCCAAGCTGTTGTCCATGCGTACCGGCCAGGGCTATACCGAATTCGCGGTGTCCTCCTTCGGCACCGACGCCGCGATCGGCGACACCGACGAGTTGGCGGGCAAGTGGGGCGAATATCTGCTGGCCAGTCGGGCCACCACCATTTACGGCGGCACGTCCGAGGTGCAACTCAACATCATCGCCGAGCGGCTGCTTGGTCTGCCCCGCGATCCGTAACGGCTAGCTCCGAGAAGAACCATGCCGGCCTGACAGTTGTCAGGCCGGCATGGATTCTCCCCCCTCGGCGTGGGCGGGCCAGCCTATGACCACGGCAGACGCAGCTGGCTGCCACCCACACGGTTATGGTGGCTCAACGCCGCCCGCCCCACCATGGCCGAAAGCCCAAACCAGGGGGGCCCCAACCACCATTGCCCCAACCAGGGTGGCCCCCAACGCCACGGCCCCAACCGCCGCGGCCCCAATCGCCGCCGTGGCCGCCGCGGCCCCAATCGCCGCCGTGGCCGCCGCCGCCCCAATCGCCGCCGCGGCCGCCGCCGCCCCAGCCGCCATGGCCGCCGCCGCCATGGCCGCCGCCCCCGCCGCCGCCAGGGCGGGCGGGAATAATGCCGGGGCCGCCCGGTCCACCGGGCCCAAACATCGCGAAGCTGGTGCCTGGAGCGGGGGCGGGGGCGGGGGGCGGCGTGCGCCGCGGGGGCGCCGCCGAACAACATCGCTCCGGTCAGCGCGCCGGCACCCAATGCACCGGCGGCCGCTTTGCGGATCGTTGGGAGTGAATTCAACATCGAGGGGCTCCTTCCCAAGTACTCACGTGTCTAACATTACGCCGCAAAATTTTCGGCTAACAATAGAAATAAGTTTTGATAATGCTGTGAATCGATGGCAGGTTAGCTCACCAGTATTTCTTTGATATTCTGCTCGCCGCTATCTACGTACCTCCTCGTATACTGAATTCAGTAGCTCACTCGGGGTGAAAAAGCTGGTCAAATGACATTTCCTGAGATACTGAGCTGCGGATCTACGCGCTTGAGCAACTCCAGACTCACGCGCTTACTGAAATGGCAGACCGTCGCTCACAATATATTTGGTATCTCGGGTCTACTGGCAAACAAGATCTCACGCACTACTATCAATTCCAATAATCTTGTAACGCCCGCCGACACGCCTTATCGGGCGACATCCACTGCGAGATTCCGTATTCGGTCGTATACTGAATTACTGACTTACTGATGGGAGAAGGGGCCACCGCAGTGGCGATTAACCCAGGCCAGATGGAACCCGGCGCCGGATCGTTCCGCACGTACATGTCGGCGGGCACACCATCCGGGGACGCGGCACCCACCGAGCGCCTCAACACGAACCGGCCAGCGCCCGGCCAACGCCTACTCAGCCAACCCGGCGCCGACCATCGGACGCGCGATCAGCCGGCCCGCGCCCAGCGGACGCGACGCACCGTCGACCTTCCGGCCCCCACCCACCGAGCCCTCGACATCTGGCAGCGAGAAGCCGCCGACCGCCTGGGAGTCGCCCGGGTGACCGGGCAAGAGGTGCTGACCGCGCTGATCGACCAACTTCTCGTCGACCCCAAGCTCACCGCACAGATCACCCGCGCCATCCAGAGCCGCCGCTGACCAGGTTGCGCGAGCAGACGCGAAAGCCCCCAAATCCGCACGGATTGGGGGCTTTCGCGTCTCACTCGAAAATGGGGTGACCCCATGCGGGTGAGTAGCTGCCCCGCGGGTGTTAGGCGACTTCGGTGAGTGGTTCGAGGATCACGTGATAGCCGAGGTCTTGGAGTTGTTTGATGGCTTTGGCTTTCGTTTTCCCGGGCTGGTGGCGGGTGTAGTAGTCGGGGCCTGGGTCGCGGTAGAAGGCGCCGTTGACCAGCATGTTGTAGGCGTCGGTGAGCATCTTGTGCTCGAGGGCGACCAGGGCGATCATGCCGGGCGGTGAACCGCTGGTGCGGGTCTTGTTCCTGCGTTTTTGCAGTGGCCGGTGACTGCCGGTGATGCGCCGGTATCGGGTGCTGTAGTAGGTGTTTTTGCTGCGGGCCGCCGACAGGGCTGCGACACCGAGGGCGGCTTTGAGGTGGCGGTTGCCGGGTCGGGTGGTGGCCGATTTGACGCGGCCGGCCGACTCGTTGCAGCCGGGCACGACCCCGGCCCACGAGGCCAGGTGCCCCGCGGTGGGAAACACGCTCATGTCGGCGCCGGTCTCGGCGATGAACACATCGGCCACGATCGCCGAAAAGCCCGGGATACTCATCAGCAGTTCCCGGGCGGCACGAAAGGGTTTGATCGCCTCCTCGATCCGCGCGTCCAAGCGGGCGATATCGCCCTCATGGGCGTCGATGCGATCCAGATACAACCGCACCATAAACGCGTGATGATCGTTAAACCGCCCGCGCAGCGCCTCGGTCAGGGCGGGGATCTTCTCGCGCATCCGTTGTTTGGCCAGATCAGCCAACACCGCCGAGTCACGCTCGCCGGCGATGAGGGCTTCGAGCATCGCCCGCCCGGAGACCCCGACGATGTTGGAGGCCACCGCCGACAGTTTGATCCCGGCGTCTTCGAGCAGTTTTTCTAGCCGCTGGATCTCCTTGGTGCGCGCTCGGGTGATCGCCGTGCGCGTGCGGGTCAGATCGCGTAGCACCCGAATCGGCTCGGGCGGGACGAACGATGCCCGCACCAGCCCGTGGGCCCCCAGGTCGGCCAGCCACATCGCATCTGAGACGTCGCTCTTGCGGCCGGGCACATTACGCACCGCCTTGGCGTTGACCAGGATCACGTCCAAGCCATCTTCGAGCAGGTAGTAAAACGGCTTCCAATAATCCGAGGTGGATTCGATCACCACACAGCTGACCTGCTCGGCGATCAGATGCTCGCGTAACGCCAGGATCTCGGTGGTGGTCGAGCCCCACGTGCTCACCGTCGCCGACGTAGCGCGCCTGCCCTGTCCCTGAACACGGATGCATGCCTTGGCGTCTTTCTTGGAGACATCAAGGCCCGCGCACCGTGGATGAATCACCTCCATAACGCATCACTCCTTCACCGAAAATCATTGTTAACCAACGTGTTCCGGGAAGAGCGAAAACAAACAGGAGTCTCACTCACGTGCTCACAGGCAACAATCCACGGCCCCCGCACAACCACGGGGTGCCCTCCAGCCCCAAGCTGCTCGGCGTGCTTACAGCAACACAGACGCAACGGGGTCCACCGAAACACCCCTCCAGCGTCAACTTGACCGGCCCGCCAAGCAACCACCTCAACAAGCCGAACGGCACGCCAAATTTTCATCCCCCACGGCGGGGCGCAGCCCCCCTGACAGCTGCTCGCGCAACCGAAGCTAGTCGACCTCGATGTCGCGCAGTTCGCGCTTGAGGATCTTGCCGGTGGGGTTACGCGGCAACTCTTCGAGGAAGATCACTTCACGCGGGACCTTGTAGCGGGCCAGGTGGTCGCGGACGTAGTGCTTGATGGCGTCCTCGTCGACTTCGGCGCCGTCCTTCTTGACCACAAAGGCGCGCAGCCGGTGGCCCCACTCCTTGTCTTCCACACCGATCGCGGTGGCCTCGACAACGTCGGGGTGCCCACTGATCAAATCCTCGACCTCGGCCGGGAACACGTTCTCACCGCCGGAAACGATCATCTCGTCGTCACGGCCGCTGACGTACAGCAGGCGGTGCTCGTCGAAATAGCCGACGTCTCCGGACGACATCAGGCCGTCGATGATCTGCTTGTGGCCGCCGCCGGTGTAGCCCTCGAACGGGAAGCTGGTGCCGACAAAGATCCGCCCGACCTCACCCTGCGGCAGCTCCTTGCCGTTGTCGTCCAGAATCTTGACCTTGACGCCCTTGACCACCGGTCCCACCGTCGCGGCGTTGCGCTCCAGGTCCTTGGGCCCGGCGATGGTGGCGAACGAGACCTCGGTCGAGCCGTACATGTTGTAGATGACCGGTCCGAGGTCCTTGAGCGCGCGGCTGGCAAGCTCGGCGCCCAGTTGAGATCCGGACACGAACACGATCTTCAGGCTCGACAGGTCGGGCTTCTTGTCCATCTTTTCGAGCGCGTCGAGGATGCGTGACAGCATCACCGGCACCACGACCATGGCCGTCGCCTTGTGCTTTTCGATGTCCTCAAGCACCAGCGGCGGCTTGAACTTGCGCCGCAGCACCAGCGTGGAGCCCATGAACATCGCCAGGGTGCCGTGCAGATAGCCCAGTGCGTGGAACATGGGCGCCGGCAGCGAGGTCACCTCGTTTGCCTTGAACGGAACGTGCGACAAAATGCCGCCGACCGGCGCCAGCGTCGGCGGGGTGCTCCGGTTCGCCCCTTTCGGGGTGCCGGTGGTCCCGCTGGTCAGGATGATGATCGACGCGTGTTTGCCGGCCTTCGGCGCGGGTGACTTGCTGCTGCGCTCGATCAGCTCGGCCAGCGTCTCATCCGTGCTGCCCGAGGGCTCGTCCGCGTCCGGGTTGATGCCCAGTGCCCGCAGCTTGCCCAGCTCCGGCTCAGCCTTGCTGACGGCCTTGCAGTATTCGTCGTCGTAGATGATCAGCTTTGCACCCTCGCGCTCCGACACCTCCTTGATCTGCGGGCCGGAGAACTCGCTGTTGAGCAGGATGATGCGGGCGCCCACCCGCGCGGCGCCGTAGTTGGCGACGAGAAACCAGCGGTGGTTGCGCGCCAGGATCGCCACACCGTCGCCGCCCCGCACGCCCTTCTCATGCAGCCCGTTCGCCACCGCGTGGGCGGCCTCGTCGAGCTCCCGGAAGGTGAATTCGCCGTCTTCATCGACGCAAGCTGCGCGGTCAGGATGACGTCTCGCGTTGAGCGACGGCAGCATGCCGAACTCGCCCCATTTCTGGATTTCGGACAACATCGCGGCGTAGTTCAGCGGCGACTCGATGCGGAACGCGCCCGATTCGATGATCTTCCGCACGTAGTGCAACTCGGACGAGCCGCGTTCGAGGTACTGCTGAAGCTTGGCCACGGTTTGCCCGGGCAGGCCAGGAAGGTTAGGCATGACTTCACCATATGTGACGCAGGTCGCACGGATGCCGGAAGGTATTCCGCAATTAGCATGAATCGCATGGCGGGTCCGGTGTCACTGGAAGTGGCCGGACGCCAGGTCACCATCACCCATCCGGACAAGGTGGTGTTCCCCGGCAACGGCGAACTCGGCCCCCACACCAAGCTTGACCTGGTCCGTTATTACCTGGCGGTCGCCGACGGGGCGCTGCGAGGCGTGGCCGGCCGCCCGATGATCCTGAAGCGCTTCGTCAAGGGCATCGCGGCAGAGGCCGTGTTCCAGAAACGCGCACCGGAGAAAAGGCCCGACTGGGTGGACGTCGCCGAGCTGCGCTACGCGCGGGGCACTTCGGCCAAGGAGGCAGTCATCCATGACGCCGCCGGACTGGCGTGGGTGGTCAACCTGGGGTGCGTCGACCTCAACCCGCATCCGGTGCTCGCCGGCGACCTGGACCACCCGGACGAGCTGCGCGTCGACCTGGACCCGATGCCCGGAGTCGCGTGGCAGCGGATCGTCGAGGTCGCGCTGGTGGCCCGCGACGTGCTTCAGGACTATGGCCTGGTCGCATGGCCCAAGACTTCCGGGTCGCGCGGCTTTCACATCTATGCCCGAATCGCCCCGCGCTGGCCGTTCCGGCAGGTAAGGCTGGCCGCCCAGACGGTCGCCCGTGAGGTGGAGCGGCGGGTCCCCGATGCGGCGACCAGCCGCTGGTGGAAGGAGGAACGCGAGGGCGTGTTCGTCGACTTCAACCAGAACGCCAAGGACCGCACCGTCGCGTCGGCCTATTCGGTGCGGGCGACCCCGGATGCCCGGGTATCGACCCCGCTGCATTGGGACGAGGTCGCCGACTGCGATCCCGCGGCGTTCACCATCGCCACCGTGCCCGACCGGTACGCCGAGGTCGGTGACCCGTGGGCGGGCATGGACCCGAGTAACCAAGAAGCGGTCGGCGGGCTCGACCGGCTGCTAATGCTGGCCGAAGAACTGGGCCCGCCGGAGAAGGCGCCGAAGGGCGCGAAAAGGACCGGCGAGACCGTCGGGGCGACGGGTCGGCGCCAATCCGCGATGCCGCTCATCGAGATCGCCCGCACCAAGACCAAGGACGAGGCGATGGCCGCGCTGGACACCTGGCGGGACCGCTATCCCGCCGCGGCCGGCCTGTTGCAGCCGGCCGACGTCCTGGTCGACGGGATGCGCGGGCCGAGTTCGATCTGGTACCGGATCCGGATCAACCTGCAGCACGTGCCGGCCGACCAGCGCCCACCGCAGGAGGAGCTGATCGCGGATTACAGTCCTTGGAACAGGCCCTGACGAACTACGAAGGGCCCATGCGGCCTTAGACGCCACCTAAACGCCGTAGCGCCCCATGCGGGTCTTCTTGCGCAGGTAGCAGTACCAGGTAACCACCAGCAGGGCAAGGAAGAACCCGACATAAAAGCGCAGCGCGGGCTCAATGTTGCCGAAGTGCGACTTCGACCACGCGTAGGCAAGCGGCACCACAAACCCGCCGAAGGCGCCGATCGAGGAGATGATGCCCAGCGCACCGGCAGCCTGTCGGCGCATGTTGACCATCGTGTCGGGGTCGCCCCCGGCGGCCTCGCCCTTGATTTTGAAGATCCTCGAGATCATCCGGTAGGTCGAGCCGTTGCCGATCCCGGTGGCGACGAACAAGAACATGAAGCTGGCGAAGAACATCGGCAGGTTGACCGCCCGCACCGACCACAGCGCCATCGCCGCGCCCGCGGCCAGCATCACGAAACTGGCGGCGGTGATGCGGGCACCGCCGATCCGGTCGGCGAGCCTGCCGCCCACGGGGCGGATCAGCGAACCGATGGCGGCACCCAGGAAAGCCCAGCTCAACGCGATGTCACCGCGGCCGAACACCGTCTTGAGCAGCGTCGGAAAGGCCGCCGAGTAGCCGATGAAGGACCCGAATGTACCGACATACAACAGCGACATGATCCACGTGTCGGCATGGCGCAGTGCCTGCAAAACCGGCTTGACGTCAGCTCTCCCTTTTCCGCGGGCCTCGGTGAGGTTGTTCATGAACAGGAACGCGCACACCGCGGCCGCGATGGCCAACGGCACGTAGCACAGCCCGGCACGCGACAGTGCTACGCCGCCACCGGCGATCACGACCGGCGGAATGATCTTCTGCACAACCGCCACACCGATGTTGCCTCCGGCCGCGTTGAGCCCCAGCGCCCAACCCTTGTCCTTCTCCGGGTAGAAGAACGAGATATTGGCCATCGACGAGGCGAAATTGCCGCCGCCCAAACCCGCGGTCGCGGCGATCGCCACCAGCACTGCGAACGGG
The DNA here is from genome assembly GCA_963814505.1 of uncultured Actinomycetota bacterium. GTDB lineage: Bacteria > Actinomycetota > Actinomycetes > Mycobacteriales > Mycobacteriaceae > Mycobacterium. The sequence continues at coordinate 85,949 of CAWFDM010000019.1, read as the reverse complement.
AGGTGCGGGTGGCTCACCGCCCAGGCCAGCAGCAGGCACGGGACCACGAGCAGCGTCGCCGAGACGGTCGTCCAGTTGCGGCCGCCAAAGATCGGCACCGCGAACGTGTACGGCAGCCTCAGGAACGCACCGACACCGCTGGGAACGGCGACCAGGCAAAGGGCCTGGCTGGCGGTGAGTGCCCAGCCCGACGCGGCGTGCTGTCCGTGCGCGCCCGCGGTCATCTGGACGACCACGATGCTCCACAGCATCCACACGCTGAACCCGATGTGCTCGGCGAAGACGGAGAAAATCAGGTTGCGGCGGGCGATCGGCCTGCCAATCGTCGCCCAGAACGCCGGGTCTTCGGGGCGCCAGTCGTCGATCCAGTGTCCACCGGCACGGGGCTCGCCCAGTGGAGCGTGCTGCCGTACCGGGGTAGCGGTCGTCGTCATCTGCCCGACGCTAGGGGGGCACTGTTACCGGTCTGCGCGTGCGCAGTTACGCCGGAGATACGTGCAGATCGCAAGGACGCTGCCCCGGTTGTCAGAACTTTGCTCCCGGACGGGCGACAATGGCTATATGAAGGGCCACATGAAGGTGCCAAATGCAGGCTATTGACCGGCCCTTGGGTCTTCGGGAGCGTAAGAAGATCAAGACCCGCCAGGCCATCAGGCGGGAGGCGTTTCGCCTCATAGAGGAAAACGGCTACGCCAGCACCACCGTCGAACAGATCGCCGAGGCCGCCGAGGTGTCGCCCAGCACCTTTTTCCGGTACTTCCCGTCCAAGGAATCGCTGGTGCTCGCCGACGACCTGGACCCGGTGATTCTGGCGGCCTTCAAGGCGCAGCCACCTGAGCTATCCCCGGCCCAGGCTTTCCGCCGGGCCTACGAAACCACCATGGCAGGCCAGTCCGCGGAGCAAGTCGAGTTCGAAAGCACCCGGCAGCGGCTGATCTTTTCGATACCCGAGCTCAAAACCGCCCTGTACGACGAGTACAACCGCACGGTCGCCGTCGTCGCCGAGGCGATCGCCCACCGAATCGGCCGTGCCGCAGGAGATTTCGAAGTCCGAGTGTTCGCCGGCGCGCTGACCGGCGCGATGATGGCGGCCTTCGACAACGTACCCAGGACCGCCGACACGATCTATCGGGCTCTGGACTTCGTGGACGCGGGCATGCCGCTGAGCTAACACATGCCGAATGCGCGATACTCTCACGCGATGCGACAGGGTTGGGATCGGCGCGGATTCCTGCAGCTCGCCGGGGCTGCCGGGGCGGTCGGGGTCGCGGGGGCGTGCTCGTCATCCAAACCGCCTCCGGGCAACGCCGGTGGCGGGGCGGTGACAATCACGCACCTGTTCGGTCAGACCGTCATCAAGGAGCCGCCCAAGCGGGTGGTCAGCGCCGGTTACACCGAGCAGGACGACCTGCTCGCGGTGGGCGTGGTGCCCATTGCGGTGACCAACTGGCTCGGCGACCAGCCATTCGCCGTGTGGCCGTGGGCCCAGCCCAAGCTGGGCCAGGCGCAACCCGTGGTGTTGAGCCTGGACAACGGAATTCCAATCGACCAGATCGCCGGGCTGAAACCCGACCTCATCGTGGCGATCAACGCCGGCGTGGACGCCGATACCTATCAGAAGCTTTCGGCGATCGCCCCGACCGTCCCGCAGTCGGGCGACGACGCGTTCTTCGAGCCATGGAAGGACCAGGCCACCGGGGTCGGCCAGGCGGTGTTCCAGGCCAACCAGATGAAGTCGCTGATCGACGCGGTTGACAAGCAGTTCGCCGACATCGCCGTAAAGTACCCGCAGTGGAAGGGCAAGAAGGTATTGCTGATGCAGGGCCGGCTGTGGCGAGGCACCGTGGTCGCAACCGTGGCGGGCTGGCGCACCGACTTCCTCACCGAGATGGGTCTTTCGGTGACCGACAGCATCAAGCCCTTCGGCACCGATCACCGCGCCGTCATCCCGCGCGATCAGATCAAAGCGGTGCTTGATTCCGCCGATGTGGTGATCTGGTCGACCGAGAGTCCGGACGACCAAAAGGCGCTGCTGGCCGATCCGGAAGTGGCGGCTTCGCAAGCGACCGCACAGAATCGCCACATCTTCACCACGAAGGATCTCGCCGGTGCGATCGCCTTCGCGTCGCCGCTGAGCTATCCGGTGGTCGCCGATCAGCTGCCCCCGCTGATCGGCAAGATCTTGGGTTAGGTCCCGAAACTGGATCTCACCTGTTTGAGCGTTTGGTAAGGCAGCTCTGGCAGTGCTCGAAAATCCCTGGAATCGCCTGGCTCCTACCCCGATTCCGGGGTTACCGTCGAGTATGAGCGTGACGGATCTCACAAACGACCTGTCGCAGGACTTATCGAAAGACCTCGTCGTGGCCGATACCGTTCTCGACTACGGTGACCAAGCCCTGATGCTGCAATGCGGCAGTACCGCAGACGTATTGGCGTGGGCGGCCGCGCTGCGCGCGGCGGCACTGCCCGGTGTGGTCGACATCGTCCCGGCCGCCCGCACCGTGCTGGTGAAGCTCGACGGCCCCCGCTACCAAGGGGTCACCCGGCAACGTCTGCGCAAGTTGCGGGTCAGCCCCGACGCGGTGGCTAGCCATCTCGGGGCCGATCGCAGGGCCGACGTGGTGATCGACGTCGTCTACGACGGCCCAGACCTCGCCGAGGTCGCCGGCAACACCGGGCTGACCACCGCAGAGGTCATCACCGCCCACACAGGCACCCTGTGGCGGGTCGGATTCAGCGGTTTCGCACCGGGTTTCGCGTACCTGGTCGACGGCGACCCCCGACTGCGGGTGCCAAGACGGTCCGATCCGCGGACCTCGGTGCCGGCCGGCTCGGTCGCGCTCGCCGGGGAATTCAGCGCGGTGTATCCCCGCCAGTCGCCCGGCGGCTGGCAGCTCATCGGCCACACCGACGCCGTCCTGTGGGACATCGACCGGCCCGATCCGGCGTTGCTGACCCAGGGCATGTGGGTTCAGTTCCGGAGGCAGCAATGACCAACCCCTCAAACCCGAAAACTAGGCTCGAGATCGTAAGTACCGGGCCGATGGCGGTCGTCCAGGATCTCGGCCGGCCCGGGCTGGCTCACCTTGGCGTCGGCCGGTCGGGTGCCGCGGACCGCCGTTCGCACCAGCTGGCCAACCGGCTGGTCGCCAACCCCGCCGACCGCGCCACCGTCGAGGTGATGTTCGGTGGTTTTGCGGCCCGGGTCCGCGGCGGTGACGTCGATATCGCGGTGACGGGCGCCGACACCAACCCAACAGTGAACGGAAAATTAACCGGTACCAACAGCATTCACCATATCCGCGACGGTCAGCTGATCTCTCTGGGCGCACCGCGGGCCGGACTGCGGACGTATCTGGCGGTGCGCGGCGGCATCTGTGTGGAGCCGGTGCTGGGCTCGCGCAGCCACGACGTGATGTCGGCGATCGGCCCGTCACCACTGCGCGCCGGCGACCAGCTGCCGGTCGGCGAGCACACCGACGAATACCCCGAACTCGACCAAGCCCCGGTGGCCGCCATCGCCGGCAACGAGGTCGAGCTACTGGTGGTACCCGGACCGCGTGACGACTGGTTCGTCGATCCCGATGCGCTGGTCCACACGTACTGGTGGCATCCGACCGCAGCGACCGGGTCGGGATGCGCTTGGTCGGCCGCGCCATGCAGTACCGCTACCCGGATCGACAACTGCCGAGCGAGGGCGCTACCCGGGGCGCGATTCAGGTGCCGCCCAACGGGTTACCGGTGATCCTGGGTCCCGATCACCCGGTCACCGGCGGTTATCCGGTCGTCGGCGTGGTGATCGACGAGGACATCGACAAACTCGCGCAGGTGCGGCCCGGCCAGCAGGTGCGCCTGCACTGGGCACGGCCCCGGGCGCCCGGCGGCTCGGCTGTAGCACCCGCCAACTAAAGGCTGGTAGACAGGGAGTGTGCGCACCCAGGTACACACCGCCCGCCTGGTCCACACCGCCGACCTTGACAGCGACTGTCTCAACCGCGTCTGCAAGATGGTCACCGACGCGTTCGCCGGTGACTTCGACGAGACCGACTGGGAACATGCGCTGGGCGGGATGCATGCCCTCATCTGGCGTCACGGCGCGATCATTGCGCATGCTGCCGTGGTCCAGCGGCGCCTGATCTACCGTGGCAGCGCGCTGCGCTGCGGCTACGTCGAGGGTGTCGCGGTGCGTGCGGACTGCCGTGGCCAAGGGCTGGTGCACGCGCTGCTGGACGCGGCAGAACAGGTGATGCGCGGCGCCTACCAGATCGGGGCCCTTAGTTCGTCGATCCGGGCGCGCAGCCTGTACTCGTCGCGGGGCTGGTTGCCCTGGCGTGGCCCCACGTCGGTGCTGGCCCCCACCGGTCCGACCCGCACGCCCGATGACGACGGGACGGTCTTCGTGCTGCCACTCGGAATCGGGCTGGACACCTCCGCGGAGTTGATGTGCGATTGGCGCGACGGCGACGTTTGGTAGCGTTTCCGGTTCGCCGCTGCGGCATCGAAACAAATTGCAGTAGAACGAATTTGAACGGCTCTGACCTGCGCGATTGCGGCCGGTGGCGCTGTCAGCGATCTATCAGATAACTGGGATTCAACTTTCAGTCGATATTGGCCGAATTGAGTTGACGGGCTCGGATCCCAAATGTGAGCATCGAAGCCACGCCCACCGCATGGTTCTTCGCATCGGGCGCTGTTCGCCGAGCTGTATTTGGCGCGTCTCATGAAGGCTCCCATAGGGTTTCGCGCGCCGCCAGAACACCGTCCACGAAAGGTGAAGACCGCATGGGCCACAAACATCGGGGCCATCGCATCACGGAGTGGAATCCCGAAGACACTGCGGCCTGGGAGACCGGCGACAAGCAGATCGCCCGCCGCAATCTGCTCTGCACAATGGCGGGCGACCATGTCGCCTTTTCGATCTGGAGCCTCTGGTCGGTGATGGCGCTGTTCAGGCGACGAAGTAGGACGTTGGCCAGAATCTTTGCCCCACGGGTATTTCCGCATATGGGAGGGATACTGCTGGCGTAGCTGGCGAGACGACACGCCTTGAAGTCGGTGAACCAGTACGGACAGGGCGAGGCTGGGCGCGTCGTGCACCAGCAGGTGGACGTGGTTGGTCTGCCCGTTCAAATTCGCGCAGCCCGGCACCTACGCCAGCGCTGACCTCGCGCATGAGGTGCTTGCAGAAGGTGAGCATCGGCCCGGTAAACACCGGGCGGCGCTAGTTGGTGAGGAATAGCAGGTGCGCGTGCAGCGTGCAGACGGCGCAGCGCACACGGCGCACGGCGCACGTGCAGGGTGAGTTTGGTGCGTAAGCACGGGGTGACAGTGGCGATCAACGCCGACAGGGGTGTTGTCGCCGATCGATGTCGGTGCCGCCGGTTAGCGTGCGGGTTATGAAGAAGCAGGTGCTCAAGGTGCGGATGCTGCCGACCGGCCAACAGGCGGCAGCACTGGGGGCCACCGTGCGCACATGTAATGAGGCGGCGTCGTGGCTATCGGTCCGAATGCGTGAGCAGCGGGTGCGCGGCAAGTATGAGACGCAGAAGAGGTTTTACAGCGAACTCAAGCAGCGGTTCGGTCTGTCGGCGCAGCCCGCGATCCGGGTGATCGGCAAGGTCGCCGACGCCTACACCACGTTGAAAGCCAACATCAACGCCGGCAATTACGGCGCACCCGGGTCAGCGAGGCGCAACACAGTGGCGGCAACGCCGATCGAGTTCCGGGCCGATGCGGCGCAACCGTTTGACGCGCGGTGCTTATCCTGGCAGATCCCCGACGTGGTGGGTGGCCGGGATGCGACCGTGTCGATCTGGACGGTGCGCGGCCGGCTGCGCAACATTCGTATCATCGGCGCGCCGCGGGATCTGGTGGCGCTGCGAACCCATGCGATCGGAGAAACCGACCTGATCGGCCGCGACGGCAAGTGGTTTCTGTATGCCGCCGTGCAGGCTGACGAAGCCCCCCGGGCCGAGCCGCTGAACGGATTCCTCGGTATTGATCTGGGCATCGTAAATATCGCCACCAGCAGTGACGGCCAGCGCGCCGCCGGTGGGCGGCTCAACCGCTACCGCAAGCGCCAATTCAATCTGCGCAAGCGGTTGCAGGCCAAGAAAACGTCGTCGGCGCGGCGGCTGCTCAAGAAGCGGCGCCGTAAAGAGGCTCGCTTCGCCACCGACGTCAACCACCGAATCAGTAAACGCATCGTGGCCGAGGCGCAACGCACCGGGCGCGGCATCGCCGTCGAGCAATTGACGGGGATCCGGGCGCGGGTACGGCTTCGCAAGCCCCAACGGGCAGCGGTGCATTCGTGGGCGTTCGCCCAACTCGGCGCGTTTTTGGGCTACAAGGCCCAGCAAGCTGGGGTGGCGTTCGTCGAGGTCGACCCGGCCTACACGTCGCAGACATGTCATGTGTGTGGCGGGGTGGACAAACGGAACCGCCGCTCCCAAAGTGAGTTTGAGTGTGGCAGGTGTGGCTTCGTTGGGCACGCCGACCACAATGCAGCGATCAACATCGCAGCCCGCGGTGTCGAAAGCTGGGGCGAAGTCATGCGCCCACACGCAGCGCCCACCCTAACAGCCAGCTAGGGCGGCAGCAGCAAGCCTAACGGCAGCCCGCAACCATGGGACAGGCCACAAGCCCGTCCCTTTAGGGACGGGTCCATGACAGCTGACGGGGAAACCGCCAAGCACGCCGCCCTGCACGCCGCACAGATCGCCTTCGTCGGACCGCTACTGGGCTCGCTGGCCCGCATCTACGGCGGGAAGCTGGCCGACCGCGTGGGCGGCAGCCGAGTCACCCTGCGCGTCCTCGGCGGCAAGATCCTGGCCGCCGGGCTGCTGGTCGGCGTCAGCACCTTCGACGACCACGGCGCGGCCACGCGCTCGGCCACCATGACCGGCTACGTCATCGGCTTCATGATGCTGTTCGTTCTGTCCGGGATGGGCAATGGATCTGTGTTCAAACTCATTCCGTCGGTCTTTGAGGCGCGCAGCCGCTCGCGGGACGGGAGCGAGGCCGAGCGCCGTCATTGGTCGCGAGCGATGTCGGGTTCGCTGATCGGCTTCTGCGCCGCCGTCGGCGCCCTCGGCGGCGTGGGGATCAACCTGGCATTGCGCCAGTCCTACGCCACGAGCGGCACGGGGACATCTGCGACGTCGGCGTATTGGATATTCCTTTGCTGTTACGTGGCCACCGCGCTGCTGACCTGGGTGATGTATGTCCGGCGGCCGAGGGGCGCCGGACCGGGTGTGATCGGCACCTCATTGGTGGGCAATGCTTCGGCAATTGCGAGGTAACGCAACAGAAATCTGTCAGGCATACACAGGACTTATGGGCCAGTCGGACGCAGCCCCGCTGACCGGTTATCGGATCGCGGTGACGTCATCGCGCCGCGCCGAGGAGCTGTGCGCATTACTGAGCCGCCAGGGCGCCGAGGTCTGCAGCGCCCCGGCCATCAACATGATCGCGCTGCCCGACGATGATGAGCTGCAGAGCAACACAGAGGCTTTGATCGCCGGACCGCCGGACATCCTGGTTGCCCACACCGGCATCGGCTTTCGCGGGTGGGTGGCCGCGGCCGAGGGGTGGGGGCTGGCAAACCAGCTCATCGAGGCGTTGTCGTCGGCCCGGATCGTGGCCCGCGGACCGAAGGCGACCGGCGCGCTGCGCGCCGCCGGGCTGCACGAGGAGTGGTCCCCGAAATCCGAATCCTCGCAAGAGGTGCTGGAATACCTGCTTGAATCTGGGGTATCCGGCGCACGGATCGCCATCCAGTTGCACGGTGCCGCCGATGCCTGGGACCCTTTCCCGGAATTCCTCGGCGGGTTGCGTATGGCGGGTGCGCAAGTGGTGCCGGTGCGGGTGTATCGGTGGAAGCCAACACCGTTGGGCGGCCCGTTCGACCAGCTGGTCACCGGGGTTGCCCGACGGCAATTCGATGCGGTGAGCTTCACCTCGGCACCCGCTGCGGCGGCGGTGCTGGAACGCAGCCGCGACTTGGATATCGAAGACCAACTGCTGCAAGCGCTGCAGACCGACGTGCACGCGATGTGCGTCGGACCGGTAACCTCCCAGCCCCTGATCCGAAAGGGCGTCCCGACGTCGGCGCCCGAGCGAATGCGGTTGGGCGCCTTGGCCCGCCATATCACCGAGGTGCTACCGCTGCTGGGCTCGCATACCGTGCGGGCCGGCGGTCACGCAGTCGATATCCGCGGAACCTGCGCGCTGGTGGATGGTTCGATCAAGTTGCTTTCCGGCACCGAGATGGCGATACTGCGCGCGCTGGCCCAACATCCCGGCAGCGTCGTGGCGCGCACTGACTTGTTACGCGTGCTGCCCGGCAACAGCAAGGATCCGCACGCCGTCGACACGGCGGTGTTGCGGCTGCGAACAGCCTTGGGCGACAAGAGCATTGTCGCAACGGTGGTCAAGCGCGGTTACCGGCTTGCGCTCGACGACACCCCCGGTGCCGCATGACCCTGATCCTGGCCGCGCACGGCACCCGCCGACCCGGTGGCGTTGCGATGATCGGAGACCTTGCGGCGCAGGTCGGCCGGATCCTCGAAAGCCTTGCAGGCTTTGACCGCACGGTGCGGGTTGCGTTCGTCGACGTGTTGGGGCCCACACCCAGCGAAGTCCTTTCGGGTGCCGACTGGTCGGCGGGCCAACGAGCCGTCGTAGTGCCGGCGTTCTTGTCCCGCGGATACCATGTGCGCTCCGATCTGCCCGCCCATGTCGCGGCCAGCGGACACCCGAACGTCACCGTCACACCGGCTTTGGGGCCGAGCATCCAGATCGCGCGGCTGGTGTTCGACCAGCTGGTGAAATCCGGTTGGCGTCGCGGCGATTCGGTGATCCTGGCTGCGGCGGGCACATCGGATCGAGGAGCGCGGGCCGACTTGCGCATCACCGCTGCGTTGCTGTCGGAGCTGACCGGCTCATCCGTGCAGCTGGGGATCGCGGCCATCGGCGATGCAACTCTGTCCATGGCGGTGGAAAGGGCGCGGGCCAGGACTCGGAGCGCGCGACGCGTCGTCGTCGCCTCCTATCTGCTGGCGGACGGCCTGTTTCAAGAAGTGCTGCGCGCATCCGGTGCCGATATCGTCAGCCAACCGCTGGGCACCCATCCCGGACTCGCGCGGCTGATCGCCGACCGATTTCGCAGCGCGGCACCGGTCCCGGTGCTCAAGGAACTCTGCCGGCAAGGCGCGCCGACGCCGGCGGCGCTTGATCTTTGATCACATCCGAGTAATCCTGGCAGCATGGCCCGTAACGAAGAGCCGTCGCGTGGGCTCCTCGACGATGTGGCGAAAATGCTGCGCTTGCCCTTCAGCACACCGGAGTTCATCGACCGTATCTTCACCGGCAGCGTCCACCAGATAGGCCGGCGGACGCTGTACATGCTGATTACCACGTGGGATGCCGCCGGTGGCGGCCCATTTGCCGCCAGCGCCATCGCATCTACCGGGCTGGCCAAAACCGCAGAAATCGTGCAGTCCATGTTCATCGGGCCGGTGTTCAACCCGCTGCTCAAGATGCTGGGGGCCGACAAGGTCGCCATCCGGGCGTCGCTGTGTGCCTCTCAGCTGGTCGGTTTGGGCATCATGCGCTACGGGGTGCGTTCCGAGCCGATGCACTCAATGACCGTGGAACAGCTGGTCGATGCCATCGGCCCGACGATGCAGCGTTACCTCGTCGGTGATATCGGCAAGTGATCGCGGGCTAGTCCGATCTGCACACGGCCGTCGGCCGTGACACGCGCCTGGTACACCGGCACCGACACCCGGGGATCGTCCAGACAGCAACCGTCGTCGAGCGCGAAAGCCTGTTTGAGGATGGGCGATTGGACCGTCGCGCGACCCCCGCGATCGCCGACGATCCCGCGGGACAGGACCGCCGCACCGGAAAACGGGTCAAGGTTACCCAGCGCGTGCACGGACCCGTCGTCCAGCCGGAACAACGCCGCCTGGCTGCCATCATCAAGCAGCACGCCAACGCCGCGACCGGGGATGAGGTGGTCATATGCGCAGGCGGTTGTCCATACCGCAATGTCGTTGAGAAGTGTCACAGTACCTCCTGGTCTGCTACTAGCTGGTCCCCTTCGGGGATTGACGAACGGAACCGCGGGATGCCAATGGACACAGGAACTTTGCGTCCGGCGCGTTCGGTGAATGCCACCGTCGAATCGACGGCGTCCGGGGCGTTGACGAAGGAGACAAACCGGGACAACTTTTCCGGATCCTCCAGCACGCCCTTCCATTCGCACTGGTAGTTCTGCACGTGCCGCTCCATTGCGGCCTCGAATTCTTCGGCCAGGCCCAGCGAGTCCTCGCACACCACCTCGCGCACGTGATCGAGACCGCCGTCCAGCGACTCGACCCAGGGCGCGGTGCGTTGCAGCCGGTCGGCCGTCCGGATGTAGTACATCAAGAACCGGTCGATGTAGCGGGTGAGGGTTTCGGTGTCGAGGTCGCTGGCCAGCAGCTGGGCATGCTTGGGAGTCATGCCGCCATTGCCGCCGACGTAGAGGTTCCAGCCCTGCTCGGTGGCGATGACGCCGACGTCCTTGCCGCGCGCCTCGGCACACTCGCGGGCACAACCCGAGACGCCCAGCTTGATCTTGTGCGGTGCCCGCAGGCCGCGATAGCGCAGCTCGAGGTCGACGGCCAGCTGCACCGAATCCTGCTGGCCGTAGCGGCACCAGTCGCTGCCGACGCAGCTCTTCACCGTGCGCAGTGCCTTGCCGTAGGCATGTCCCGATTCCATGCCGCCGTCGACCAGCCGCTTCCAGATCAACGGCAGCTGGTCCACCCGGGCGCCGAACATATCGATCCGCTGGCCGCCGGTGATCTTGGTGTACAGCCCGAAGTCCTGTGCGATCTGGCCGATCAGAATCAGATGCTCCGGCTTGATGTCACCGCCGGGGACCCGTGGCACCACCGAGTAACTGCCGTTCTTCTGGATGTTGGCCAGGAAGTGGTCGTTGGAATCCTGCAGCGAGGCTTGCTCACCGTCGAGAATGTGATCGGAACCGGTGGAGGCCAGAATGGAGGCGACCACGGGTTTGCATATGTCGCAACCCTTTCCGCGGCCGAAGCGCTCCAGCAGGCCCGAGAAGGTCCGGATTTCGGTGGCCGCGACTATTTCAAAGAGTTCAGCTCGCGATTGGCTGAAGTGCTCGCACAGCGCCTTGGACTGTGCCACGCCCTCGGCTTCCAGCAGCTGTTTGAGCAGCGGAACGCACGACCCGCACGAGGTGCCGGCAGCCGTGCACGCCTTGAGCGCGGGCACATCGCCGCACCCGTCGGCGATCGCGCACTTCAGCTCGCCCTTGGTGACGTTGTTGCAGGAGCAGATCTGTGCCGAATCCGGCAAAGCCCCGACTCCCAGGGCCCCGATTCCCAGGGCCCCGATTCCCAGGGCCGCGTCGCCACCCGAGAAAGCAGGCGCGATCAGCGCCAGCGGGTCCCCGGGCAGTTCGCCGCCCACCATGGGCCGCAGGACCCCGTACGACGACGCGTCGCCCACCAGCACCCCACCGAGCAGGGTCTTGGCGTCGTCGGAGAGCACCAGTTTGGCGTACGTCCGGTTCACCGCGTCGTTGATGGCGACCTCGAGGCAGTTCTCGCCCGTCCCCATCGCGTCGCCGAAGCTGGCCACGTCCACGCCCAGCAGCTTGAGCTTCGTCGACAGGTCCGCCTCGGGAAACTCCGCGGTGCCGTCCAACAGCCGGTCCGCCACCACCTCGGCGGAGGTGTAGCCGGGTCCGACCAGTCCGTAGCACCGCCCCTCGATCGCGGCCACCTCACCGACCGCGTAGATATTGGGATCGCTTGTCCGGCAGGACAAGTCGGTGAGTACACCACCCCGTTCGGCGATCGTCAACCCGGCCGCCCTGGCCAGCTCGTCGCGCGGCCGGACGCCGGCTGCGAAGATCACCACGCCGGCGTCGATGACCGCCCCGTTGTTCAGGCGCACCCGCACCGAGCCGGAGCCGCCTGAATGCTCAACGGGCTCAATCGATTCGGTGCCCGTCCCGACATGCACCGCGATCCCAAGCTCGGTGATCATCCTGGCCAGCAGCGCGCCCCCGGCCTCATCGATCTGTTGGGCCATCAATCGCGGCATCATCTCGATGACGTGCGTCTGTAAGCCGAACTGGCGCAGCGCGTTGGCGGCCTCGAGTCCCAGCAGGCCGCCACCGATCACCACCCCCGCGGGTGCGCGACCGGCCTGCAGCGTCCGCTGGGCACCGGCGCGGATCGCATCCAGGTCGTCCAGGGTGCGGTACACGTGGCACGCGGGCAGGTCGTGGCCGGGCACCGGCGGGACGAAAGCGTATGACCCGGTGGCCAGCACCAGGGCGTCGTAGCCGTGTCGTTGACCATCCGCGGTCACCACCGACTTCGTGACGCGGTCGATTTCGGTGACACGTGTGTTCAGCAGCAGCCGCACCCGCTCGTCACCGGCGTAGTCGTTACCGGGCAATCCCAACAGGCCGCGATCCCAGCTTTCGGTGTAGGAGGTCAGCCCGACGCGGTCATAGGCCGCATCCGCCTCCTCCGCCAAAACGGTGACCCGCCAGCGTCCCCCGGCGTCGCGGGCGCGCAGCGCCTCGACCAGTCGGTGGCCCACCATGCCGTGCCCGACCACGATGATGTGACGGGCGGCACAGTGTTCGCTGCGAAGCGCGCGCGAAGTTCCGGCCCGCGAAGTTCCGGAGAAGGGCATGCGACCACGGTAGGGGCGCGAAATTACGTCAAAATCCACGAAGTGTGACGCACCTATCACGTCCTCCTCACAGCTGAAAACGGGCTGTGTGACGACGTTCGCTTTCGGCGAACACCCAGGTGGAACTTAAGCGTGGTCGACTCATGTTTGTAGAAGTAGCCGGCTGGCAAGGCGCCGGTCACAGTTAACTCACAAGGAAGCATAAGGAGATGCCCATGAGCAACGTTGCATTGTGGTCGCGCCCGGCCTGGGACACCGACCGGTGGTTACGCGACTTTTTCGGCCCCGCCGCGACTGCGGACTGGTTCAAGCCAGTGACCAGCGGCTTTAACCCGGCAGCCGAGATCGTCAAGGATGGCGACGACGCGGTGGTCCGGCTGGAACTGCCCGGTGTTGACGTCCAGAAGGACGTGAACGTCGAGGTGGACAAGGGCCGCCTGGTTATCCACGGCGAACACCGCGACGAGCACGCGGAACAGAACGGCGGCCGCAGCCTGCGCGAGATCCGCTACGGATCGTTCCGGCGTACGTTCCAGCTGCCCGCCCATGTCACCGGCGAGGCCATCTCGGCTTCGTACGACGCGGGCGTGCTGACCGTACGCGTCACCGGCGCCTACGCAGGGACCCAGGCGCAGAAGATCGCCATCACGAAGTAAATTCTGGCAAGTCCGGACGAATCCGGCGGGGTCATCGGCTCCGCCGGATTCGCCGCATCTCACGCCCCAAAAACCTTACCGGCGTCAACCCCGATGAGCCGCAACAGGTTCGCCACCTTGCGATCCAGGCCCTCGCCCACCTTGGTGACCTCCGCGATGCCAAGGCTGCCGAACGCGGCGCTGGGCCGGTCCATCGAAAAGACCGCGTTGCCGTCGGTGTCGGCGTAAACCAGGACCCGCAACGGCGCGTACAGCAGCGCCCTTGGGTCGTGGCGAAACATGGTCTCGGCGATGGTGTGGTTACCAAGCAGGTACTCGATCGCTTTGGTCGTGTGGCCCGCGAGGCACAGCAGCGGCAATGCGTCGATCTTGGTGTACACCATCAGGTCATTCGGTGCGTTAATCGCCGCTGCGGCAAGGACTTCGTCCCAACTGCCACCCCGTTCGACGATCTCGGCCACCGCTGCCGGGTCAAACGGCGGCGCCGCCTTCTCGAAGGCCGCGATGAACTCGTCGAACTCCACGCCGGTGGAGACATCGATGCGGTTCATCGCGTGCGGCACGACCGCACATTCAGCTGCTATTCCGCTACTTGTCATGGCATTCCTCGAGATTCAGTGTTTTAAGTGGTCGGGTCTAGCACGATAACGCCGCGCACCTCGCGGCTTTCCAGCCGCCGATGCGCCTCGGCGGCCTGGCTCAGGGGCAACACCTCGTCTACCTTCGACGCGATCCGCCCGGTCCCGAGGCCGTCGGCGAGAAAGCGCAGCGCGTTCCCGATCAGCTTGGGCCGGTCGTAGAACACCGGGAGGTAGAAGCCGATCAAAGCTTGCGATTTGGTCATCAAGCGACGCGGAGCGAACGGCTCCCCGGGGCCGCGGCTGGACCCGAGCAGCAGGTGGCGGCCGAAGGTGGCAAGCGCGTCGAAGTTCTGCTCGAACACATCGCCGCCGACCGATTCGATCAAGACGTCAACGCCGCGGCCCGAGGTCAGCTCGCGCACCTGCTCGGTCCACCCGGGCTCGTCGTAGGAGATCGCCGCGTCGGCGCCCAGGCCCAGAACGAACTCGCGGCGCTCGGGGGTGCTGGCCGTCCCGATCACCACGCCGGCACCGAAGGCCTTGGCGATCTGCACCGCGAGACTGCCTACCCCGCCGGCGGCGCCGTGCACCAGCAGCGACTCACCAGCCCGCAAGGTGGTCGAGGCGCACAAAAGCAGGTGCGCGCAGGCGGCCTGGGCGGCGAAACCGGCCAGCACTGCCAGGTCCGCGTCGTCCTCGACGTCGGCGCACAGCGCCTCCTCGGCCACGGCGAGCTGGGCGTAGGCTCCCTTCTTCATCAGCGCCACCACACGACGGCCCACCGGCACCGAAGTCTGCGGGCCGGCCGCGACCACGGTGCCCGCGACCGCAAGGCCACCCACCTGCGGGAGCCGCACCCCGCCCACCCGGGTCTCCGCCTTGTTGTACACGCCGAGCCGCTCACGGATGTCGGGAAAGTTCACCCCGATCGCGGCGGTCTCGATGAGCAGCTCTCGCGGACCGGGTGCGGGGTCCGGAAGGTCAAGGTAATCAAGCACTTCGGGCCCGCCGAAGCGCTCGTAACGGACTGCCTTCATTGCCCTACCCGCCCCTTTGGTTCGGTGACCGAACTTATGATTTGGAGTATACGGTTCGGTGACCGAACCAACAAGATGCAATAATGACGGCGTGGCCCTGCCCCGCGCGTACCCTGCCGAGAGTTGCCCCATCGCGCGGTCCCTGGAGATCGTCGGCGAACGCTGGACGCTGCTGATCGTGCGTGACGCCTTCTACGGTGTGCGGCGATTCAGCGACTTTCGCGCTCACCTCGACATTCCCAAAGCGGTGCTGACCGAGCGGCTGGCGCGGTTGGTGGACGAGGGCGTGTTCACCAAAGTCTCGGGTGAATATGCGTTGACCGCCAGGGGCCGTGGGCTGTGGCCCATCATCTGGTCGATGATCAGCTGGGGTAACGAGAACTACGTCGAGAAGCCCGGCAGACGGGTCTACCGGCACGCCGAATGCGGCGGCACTATCGGCCAAGACCGCGTCTGCCAGCGGTGTGGGCAGGTCCCGGACGCCGCCGATCTCGTCGTGCACCCACCGCGTCAACCCCGCGATCCGGGCCGCGAGGATCCGGTCAGCGCGGCACTCCGGCGGCCGCACCGACTGCTGCAGCCGATCTAACGCCAGCGGGCGAGGATCTCCCTGGCCCGGCCCGTCAGCGCGCCCTGCAAAAAAGGACCAAAGCTGACCCGGCCGACACCCAGCGGGCCGAACGAGGACGGGTCGTCCCGCTCGGGCAGCGCTATCGCGTTGATCGGCAGTGGCAACTCGGTGGCCAAGCGCCGCAACGTTTCCGGGTCGTGGCGGCCGACCGGATAGAGCACATCGGCACCGGCCGCGGCGGCCTCGGTCAGCCGGGCCACGGCCCGTTCGACACGGTCCGACTCGTCACCGTCCTGCCGCAGGAACACATCGGTGCGGGCGTTGATCACCACGTGCACACCGGCGACGTCGGCCGCCTGCCGCAGCGCACCCACCAGCTCCGCGTGTTCGCTGGCCGACCGCAGCCGTTTGCCCTCGGAATGCACCGTGTCCTCGATGTTCAACCCGACGGCGCCCACGCTGAGCAAGCCCTCGATCAGCCGCCTCGCGGGCAGCCCGTAGCCCGATTCGATGTCCACCGAAACCGGGACGTCGACCGAGGCGGTGATCTGCGCGACGCGGGCAAGCACGTCGTCGAAAGACATGCCCTCACCGTCCGGTTTGCCGATCGAGTCGGCCAGCGGATGGCTACCCACGGTCAGGCCGGCGAACCCGGCGTCCACGGCAAGGCGCGCCGACCAGGCATCCCACACGGTCGGCAGGATCACCGGGTTGCCCGGCTGGTGCAGTTCCAGCAACGTTGAGGCGCGCTGCGCCGGCGCGGTTTGACCTGGCATATGTGTTTGCTTCCTGCTCGCGCGATGTGGTCGGCGATGCGGGTCCGCGATGTGGTGTTGGTCACGTGAGGTCCGCGCTGTGGATAGTATCGGGAGGCGTATTGTGATCCATAACACCGTCTGTCGAGGGGATCGAAGTTGTCCGCCGGACCTGAACTCGCCGAACTGCACAATCTGATCGGCGGCTTGCGGCGGTCCGTGGCCGCGTTGAAAGCGCGCTACGGCGACAGCCCCGCGATGCGTCGCATCGTCATCGACGCTGATCGGATCCTCACCGACGTCGAATTACTCGATAATGACCTCGCCGAATTGGACCTGACGCGCGCCACCGTGCAGCAATCAGGCGACAAGATCGCCATTCCCGACACCCAGTACGACAGCGACTTCTGGCGCGACGTCGACGACGAGGGTGTCGGAGGTCACAACCGGTATTGAGAACCAAGCCCCCTGAATTATTGAGGGAGGGCCCTTTCTGTGTAACCTTCGACCTGACAGCCCGTTCGAAGAGGAACACTAGATGAGCGCACCCACGGCAAACCGTCCTGCATCCGGCGTTTTCTCACCCGGCCGCGCCCAACTAGCCCAGCGGACGCTCCGCACCGACCGGTGGTGGCAGGCCCCGCTGCTGACGAACATCGGCTTTTTGGCATTCATCCTCTACGCGGGCATCCGATCGATGTTGGGCAGCAATTACTGGGTGGATGAATACCATTACCTGACACCGTTCTACTCGCCGTGCGTCAGCGCGTCGTGCCAACCGGGTGCCAGCCACCTCGGTGTCTGGTTCGGCCATTTTCCGTGGTGGATTCCATTGGGGATGCTGGTATTACCGTTTCTGCTCGGTTTCCGCATCACCTGCTACTACTACCGCAAGGCCTATTACCGGTCGGTGTGGCAGTCACCGACCGGGTGCGCGGTGCCCGAACCGCGTGTCCACTACACCGGCGAAACGCGGCTCCCGCTGATCATCCAGAACAGTCACCGATACTTCTTCTACGTCGCGCTTGTGGTCTCGGTGATCAATACCTACGACGCGATCATGGCGTTCCATTCACCGACGGGTTTCGGATTCGGTTTGGGCAACGTCATTTTGGTGGTCAACGTGCTGCTGCTGTGGACCTACACCGTGTCGTGTCATTCGTGCCGCCACGTCACCGGTGGCCGGCTCAAGCATTTCTCCAAACACCCTGTGCGGTACTGGATCTGGACCCAGGTCAGCAAGTTGAACACCCGGCACCAGCTGTACGCGTGGATCACGCTGGGGACGCTGGCGCTGACCGACTTCTACATCATGCTGGTGGCCAGCGGGACCATCACAGACGTCAGATTTATTGGCTGAAAAGCCATTTCAGGGAACACCAAGAAGAAGCTGAGCGAGGGTTTCATGGTTGAGGTCGAACGGCACTCCTACGACGTGGTCGTGATCGGTGCCGGCGGCGCGGGGTTGCGTGCGGTCATCGAGGCGCGCGAGCGGGGCCTGCGGGTCGCGGTGGTGTGCAAATCCCTGTTCGGCAAGGCCCACACGGTGATGGCCGAGGGCGGCTGTGCGGCCTCGATGGGCAACACCAACCCGAAGGACAACTGGGAGACCCACTTCGGCGACACCATGCGCGGTGGGAAGTTCCTCAACAACTGGCGGATGGCCGAACTGCACGCCAAGGAAGCGCCGGACCGGGTCTGGGAGCTCGAGACCTACGGCGCGCTGTTCGACCGCACCAAAGACGGCAAGATCAGCCAGCGCAATTTCGGTGGGCACACCTATCCGCGGCTGGCACACGTCGGCGACCGCACCGGCCTGGAGCTGATCCGCACCATGCAGCAGAAGATCGTTTCGCTGCAGCAGGAGGACCGCGCCGAACTCGGCGACTACGAGGCGCGGATCAAGGTGTTCGCCGAATGCACCATCACCGAGCTGCTCAAGGATGGTGACGCGATCGCCGGAGCGTTCGGCTATTGGCGCGAAAGCGGACGGTTCGTCGTGTTCGACGCCCCCGCGGTGGTTCTGGCCACCGGCGGCATCGGCAAGTCGTTCAAGGTGACCTCGAACTCCTGGGAGTACACCGGCGACGGCCACGCCCTGGCTCTGCGCGCGGGCGCGAGTTTGATCAACATGGAGTTCGTCCAGTTCCACCCGACGGGCATGGTGTGGCCACCGAGCGTGAAGGGGATCCTGGTCACCGAGGGCGTCCGCGGTGACGGCGGCGTGCTGAAGAACTCCGAGCAGACCCGGTTCATGTTCGACTACATCCCGCCGGTGTTCAAAGGCCAGTACGCCGAAACCGAGCAAGAGGCCGACCAGTGGCTCAAGGACAACGACTCGGCCCGTCGCACCCCGGACCTGCTGCCCCGCGATGAGGTCGCCCGAGCGATCAATTCGGAGGTCAAGGCCGGCCGCGGCAGCGAACACGGCGGGGTCTACCTCGACATCGCGTCCCGGCTGACACCCGAGGAGATCAAGCGTCGCCTCCCTTCGATGTACCACCAGTTCATGGAGCTGGCGGGGGTCGACATCACCAAGGAGCCAATGGAAGTCGGGCCCACCTGCCACTACGTGATGGGCGGCGTCGAAGTCAACGCCGACACGGGCGCCGCCACCGTCCCCGGGCTCTTCGCGGCCGGTGAGTGCTCCGGCGGCATGCACGGCTCCAACCGGCTGGGCGGCAATTCGCTGTCCGACCTGCTGGTCTTCGGCCGGCGAGCCGGCCTCGGCGCCGCCGACTACGTGCGGGCCCTCAGCAGCCGCCCGGCCGTGTCACAGGGGGACATCGACGACGCCGCCGCGCAGGCCCTCAAGCCCTTCGACGGGCCGACGGGCGGGGCAGCACCGGAGAATCCGTACGCGCTGCACATGGACCTGCAGTTGGTGATGAACGACCTGGTCGGCATCATCCGCAAAGAGGACGAAATCACCAAGGCGTTGACGCTGCTGGACGAGCTGTGGGCCCGCTATCAGAACGTGCAGGTCGAGGGGCATCGCCAGTACAACCCGGGCTGGAATCTGGCCATCGATCTGCACAACATGCTGCTGGTCAGCGAGTGCGTGGCCCGCGCCGCGCTGGAGCGCACCGAGAGCCGCGGCGGCCACACCCGCGACGACCACCCCGGCATGGACCCCAATTGGCGCAACACCCTGCTGGTGTGCCGGGTCAATAACAGCGGGGCCGGCGGTGCGCACATCGGCATCACCCGCGAGCCACAGATTCCCATGCGGCAAGACCTGCTCGAGGTCTTCGACATCTCCGAGCTGGAGAAGTACTACACCGACGAAGAGCTGGCGCAACATCCAGGACGGAGCGCGTAATGAGCTACAACGCAAGCCTGCGAGTGTGGCGCGGCGACGAAAGCGGCGGCGCGCTGCAGGACTTCAACGTCGAGGTCAACGAGGGTGAGGTGGTGCTCGACGTCATCCATCGCCTGCAGCAGACGCAGACGCCGGACCTGGCGGTGCGGTGGAACTGCAAGGCGGGCAAGTGCGGGTCGTGCTCGGCGGAGATCAACGGCAAGCCGCGGCTGATGTGCATGACCAGGATGTCGACGTTCGAAGAGACCGAGGTGGTGACCGTCACGCCGCTGCGGACCTTCCCGGTGATTCGCGATCTGGTCACCGACGTGTCGTTCAACTACGAAAAGGCGCGTGAGATCCCGTCTTTCGCGCCGCCCAAGGAGCTGCAGCCCGGGGAGTACCGGATGGCACAGGTCGACGTCGCGCGCTCGCAGGAGTTCCGCAAGTGCATCGAGTGCTTCCTGTGCCAGGACGTCTGCCACGTGGTCCGCGACCACGACGAAAACAAGAAGGCCTTCGCCGGACCGCGGTTCTTGATGCGGGTCGCCGAGCTGGAGATGCATCCACTCGACACGCGGGACCGGCGCAACCAGGCCCAGGAGGAGTTCGGGCTCGGCTACTGCAACATCACTAAGTGCTGCACCGAGGTGTGCCCGGAAAACATCAAGATCACCGACAACGCGCTGATCCCGATGAAAGAGCGGGTCGTCGACCGCAAATACGACCCAGTGGTGTGGCTGGGTAACAAGCTGTTCCGCCGTTAGGTTCGTTAGGCGTCCGGAGTGGCGCGGAGTACCCGAAACCATGTCGGAAACCGACGAGCATCGACGATATTCGAACCGCGATCAACGATTGTCGTCCGCGCCGACTCGCCACAAGGAAGGCCGGCACGATGACGCCGCCGAAATCGAACGGCGCATCGACGGCTATCGCGAAGAGCTGGGCCGCCGGCCGTAGCGGACACTAGAGGCTCGCTCTAGAGGCCCAGCCGGCGAAACACGCTGCGGTGGAACACGATCGGCGCCACCTCCGAGTCCACCTGGAGATTGTTGACGCGCAGCACCACGATGGTGTGGTCTCCGGCCGGGACCAACTGCTCGATCGCGCTCTCCAGCCACACGCTGGTCCCCTTGATGAATACCGCGCCGGACTCATGGGACACCGTTTCCAACCCGGCGAAGCGGTCTCCGGTCTTGGCGGCCAGGGTGCGGACGGCCGCGTCGTGCGCCTCACCGAGCACGCTGATCCCCAGCATCGGCAGGCCTTTGAGCTTGGGCCATGTCTCCGACGTGTTCTGCACGCAGAAGGAGACCAGCGGCGGGTCCAGCGATACCGGCATAAACGTGCTGGCGGCAAGCCCCACCCGCACTCCGTCGATCTCGGCGGCGATGGCAACCACCCCGGTCGGAAAGTGGCCGAACGCCTCACGCAGTGACAGCGGTGTCAGATCGCGATTCGTGTTCACCGGACTTCATTCGCCCCTTGAGCCGAGAATGGGATTCTCGCCTTCGAGACTACCCGTCGAGTGTCGGTGGGCTGCAGCCACATCCGGGTGCGCGCGCAGCCTGCTCTTCCAGGCGTTGCGACCGTAGACCGAGAAGATCGGATCCGCCGGATCCTCGGATCGCGCCGCACGCGCCGCCAGTTCGTCGGGCAGCGACAACACGGGTATCTGGGCGTCAAGTCGCGGATTGAAGAAGTACGGCACCGAAATCCGCTCGCGGGCCGGCCCGTGCAGGTTTACCCGGTGCTCGGTGGCCCGCAGGTAGCCGCCCGTTGCGATCTCGAGCAGCTCACCGATGTTGACGATGAACGCGCCGTCCAGTGGCGGCACGTCGATCCAGCCCCGCGAGTCGCGGTCGCCCGCCTGGCGGGGCCGCACCTGCAGACCCCGGCTGCCCGGCTCGCCTGGGGGCACGCCCCCAGAGGGAGGTACCCCCACCCGCTTGCGGGGGACAGCAGGGTGAGCACCCCGGAGTCCCGGTGTGCACCCACGCCCTGCGAGGTGGCCGCGCGCGCCGGATACCGGACGATCTTGATCAGGGTGGCGGGTATGTCGGCAAAGGCCGCGTCGAACACGTCGGGTGGGCTGCCCAGCGAGGCCGCCCAATGCCGCAGCAGGGCTCGGGCCACCCCGGACAGCGCGGCGTCCCACTCGGCGACGATTCCGGGCAACTCCGGCAGCGCGACCGGCCACTGGTTGGGGCCCTGCAGCCACAAGTAGTCCGGCTTCCCGGGGCCGCCTATCGATGGGCGCTCGGGTCCGATGTCGATCTGCTCACGCCAGTCCACCTCGCCGCGCGTGAGCTCGCCGCCCAGCCGGGTGTAACCGCGGAAATGCGGACTGCGCACCATCGCGACGGCGTCCTTGTCCGCCTGCGGCAGCGCGAACAGCCGGCGGGCCATCTCGAGCAGCCTGCCGGCCAGTTCGTCCGGCACCCCGTGGCCGGTCAGGTAGAAGAAACCCACCCGGTGGGCCGCCTCGCGCAGGCCGGTGCGCAACTCGTCGGGGTCGGCCGACAGGTCCACCACGGGCAGCGTAGTGACGCGGCACACACTCGTCATTTGAACACCATCGTCGCAGGTGAAAGGGGTTCAACAGCCACGAACCAGCCTATCCCAACCGGTTGGTTACTTAGCTAATGAAATTTAGCTCACAATCGCTTGCGTTGGACTATTCAGCCGATATAGTTTGGTCGTGTTACTGGTGGGTAACTTAGCCCAAGTACCCAACCACAAGTGGCATTCTCAACGAGGAGGAACGTAGTGAGCCACTACAAGAGCAACGTCCGCGACCAGGAATTCAACCTGTTCGAGGTATTGGGCGTTGACAAGGTGTTAGGCAAAGGCGAGTACAGCGACATCGACGCTGACACCGCCCGCGAAATGCTCGCCGAGATCAGCCGGCTGGCCGAAGGACCGATCGCCGAATCGTTCGTCGAAGGCGACCGCAACCCGCCGCTGTTCGACCCGAAGACCCATTCGGTGACACTGCCCGAGCCGTTCAAGAAGTCGGTCCGCGCAATGCTGGATGGCGGTTGGGACAAAGTCGGACTCGACGAGGCCCTCGGCGGCACCCCGGTGCCCAGGTCGCTGATGTGGGCGCTGCACGAACACATTCTCGGCGCCAACCCGGCGGTGTGGATGTACGGCGGCGGCGCGGGTTTCGCGCAGATCTTCCACCACCTCGGCACCGAGGAGCAGAAGAAGTGGGCCGTGATCGCCGCCGAGCGCGGCTGGGGTTCGACCATGGTGCTCACCGAGCCGGACGCCGGCTCGGACGTGGGCGCCGGGCGCACCAAGGCGGTCGAGCAGGAGGACGGCTCCTGGCACATCGACGGGGTGAAGCGGTTCATCACCTCGGGTGACTCCGGCGACCTGTTCGAGAACATCTTCCACCTGGTGCTGGCCCGCCCGGAGGGCGCCGGTCCCGGCACCAAGGGGCTGTCGTTGTTCTTCGTGCCCAAGTTCCTGTTCGACTTCGAGACTGGCGAACTCGGCGAGCGTAACGGTGTGTTCGTCACGAACGTCGAGCACAAGATGGGCCTCAAGGTCTCGGCGACCTGCGAGCTCTCGCTCGGCCAGCACGGCGTGCCCGCCAAGGGCTGGCTCGTCGGCGAGGTGCACAACGGCATCGCGCAGATGTTCGAGGTCATCGAGCAGGCCCGCATGATGGTCGGCACCAAGGCGATCGCCACGCTGTCGACCGGGTACCTGAACGCCCTGGAGTACGCCAAGTCCCGGGTGCAGGGCTCCGACATGACCCAGATGACCGACAAGACCGCGCCGCGGGTGACCATCACGCATCACCCCGACGTGCGTCGTGCCCTGATGACCCAGAAGGCCTACGCCGAGGGCCTGCGTGCGCTGTACCTCTTCACCGCGACGTTCCAGGATGCGGCGGTCGCCGAGGCGGTGCACGGCATTGACGTCAACCTGGCGGCCAAGGTCAACGACCTGATGCTGCCGATCGTCAAGGGCGTCGGCTCCGAGCAGGCCTACGCGAAGCTCACCGAGAGCCTGCAGACACTCGGCGGGTCGGGCTTCCTGCAGGACTACCCGATCGAGCAGTACATCCGCGACGCCAAGATCGACTCGCTGTACGAAGGCACCACCGCCATCCAGGCGCAGGACTTCTTCTTCCGCAAGATCGTCCGCGACAAGGGTGTGGCGCTCGCCTACGTATCGGGTGAGATCGAAAAGTTCGTCGACAGCGAGGCCGGCAACGGCAGGCTGAAGGGCGAACGCGAGCTGCTGGCCAAGGCGCTGGCCGACGTCCAGGCGATGGCGGCCACGCTGACGGGCTACCTGATGGCGGCACAGCAGGACGTCACCAGCCTCTACAAGGTGGGCCTGGGTTCGGTGCGCTTCCTGATGAGCGTCGGTGACCTGGTCATCGGCTGGTTGTTGCAGCGTCAGGCCGCGGTGGCCGTCGAGGCGCTCGACGCCGGCGCCACTGGCGCCGAACGGTCCTTCTACGAGGGCAAGGTCGCGGTGGCGGCGTTCTTCGCGAGGAACGTCCTGCCGCTGTTGACCAGCACCCGCGAGGTGATCGAGACGCTGGACAACGACATCATGGAGCTCGACGAGGCCGCTTTCTAAGTATCCCGACCGAACACACAAGATCCCCCGCTTCCACGGTGAAGCGGGGGATCTTGCGGCTATGGGAGGCGGCTGACGATCTCAAGCGATCTCAAGCGATCTCAAGAAAAGACCGCCGCTGGATCCCCTCACTCCAGCGGCGGCCTTTTTCGCACGCCTGTCTCCGCTGACGGGCGGTCGCTTGCACGGATGCCCCGCATTGCCGTCGGGGTCGGGGGGTCAGACCACAACACGGGGCTATCCAAAGCACCGGATACCCACATGTCCTGGCGACAAACCGCCCAACCGAAATTGTTATGGGAGCCGCTGAGCTGCCGCTAAGCCCCGCTCAGGCCTCTAGGATCGCGGCAACGCCCTGGCCGCCGGCCGCGCAGATCGAAATCAGCCCACGCACCGGGGCATCTCCTTTTTGCGAGCCCTTCTGCTCCGCCTTCTTCTCGGCGAGCTGTTTGGCCGTCTGCGCCAGAATCCGCCCGCCGGTGGCCGCGAAGGGGTGACCGGCGGCCAGTGACGAGCCGTTGACATTGAGCTTGGACCGATCGATCGACCCGAGCGCGGCGTCCAGGCCCAGCCGCTCCTTGCAGTACTCCTCGGACTCCCACGCCTTCAGATGGCACAGCACCACCGAGGCAAACGCCTCGTGGATCTCGTAGAAGTCGAAGTCCTGCAAGCTCAGCCCGTTGCGGGCCAGCAGCCGGGGCACCGCATACGTCGGCGCCATCAGCAGGCCGTCAGCACCGCTCACATAGTCGACCGCGGCCGTCTCGGCATCCACAAAGTAGGCCAGCGGGGTCAGTGCATGTTCGGCCGCCCAGTGCTCGCTGGCCAGCAGCGCAACCGAAGCGCCGTCGGTCAGCGGCGTCGAGTTACCCGCCGTCATCGTCGCGTCACCGGCCTTCACCCCGAACACCGGACGCAGGGTGGCGAGCTTTTCCACGCTGGCGTCGGGCCGCAGGTTGTCGTCGCGGTATAGCCCCAGGAAGGGGGTGATCAGGTCGTCGAAGAAGCCTCGATCGTAGGCGTCGGCCATGTTGCGATGGCTGGCGACGGCGAGCTCGTCCTGGTCGACGCGCTTGATCCCCATCTGCTTGGCGGTGATGGCGGCGTGTTCCCCCATCGACAGCCCGGTGCGCGGCTCGCTGTTGGCCGGTATCTCGATCCCGAGGCTGGCGGGCAGCGTGCCCACCAGCTTCAGCCGCTGCACATTCGACTTCGATCTGCGCAGCCTGAGCAGGTGGCGGCGCAGGTTGTCGCCCAGGCCGATCGGCGCGTCGGAGGTGGTGTCCACCCCGCCGGCGGCGGCCACTTCGTAGCGGCCGGCGGCGATGCCGTCGGCGGCGGCGATCGCCGCCTGCAACCCGGTGCCGCAGGCCTGCTGCACGTCGAACGCGGGCGTGTAGGAAGAAAGCTGCGACCCCAGCACGCACTCGCGCATGAGGTTGAAGTCGCGGCTGTGCTTGAGCACCGCGCCGCCGACCACCACGCCCAATCGCTCGCCGGCCAGCCCGAACCGGTCCACCAGCCCACCGAGGGCGGCGGTGAACATGTCCTGGTTGGACGCCTCGGCGTAGGCACGGTCCGATCTCGCGAACGGGATGCGATTGCCACCCAGCACGGCGACTCGTTTGGACTCAGAGCTTGTTGGGGCCACGATTTTCTCCGTGTGATCGGTTTGGCAGAGCCGTTACAGGCCATACTACCCACTGTTCTTACTCTCAAGTAAGTTCGTCCCCGATACGGTTGGCATATCCGGCACACCCGACACGGAAGGCAGCTCAGTGGCTCCCAAAGGCTCGTCCGACCTGTTCTCGCAGGTCGTCAACTCCGGCCCCGGATCGTTTGTGGCCAGGCAGCTTGGTGTTCCGCAACCCGAGATACTTCGCCGCTACCGGCCTGGCGATGCGCCGTTGGCCGGATCCCTGTTGATCGGGGGTGACGGCCGGGTGGTCGACCCGTTGCGCGCGGCCCTCGACAACGACTACGACGTGGTGGGCAACAACCTGGGCGGTCGCTGGGCCGACTCGTTCGGCGGGCTCGTCTTCGACGCCACCGGCATCACCACTCCCGCCGCGCTCAAGGGCCTGCACGGCTTCTTCACCCCGGTGCTGCGCAACCTCGGCCGCTGCGCGCGCGTCGTAGTCGTCGGCACCACGCCCGAAGCCGCCGCCAGCACCGACGAGCGGATCGCGCAGCGCGCGCTGGAGGGCTTCACCCGCTCGCTGGGCAAGGAAGTGCGCCACGGCGCCACCGTGGCTCTGGTGTACCTGGCGCCGGATGCCAAACCCGCCGCGACGGGCCTGGAATCCACCATGCGGTTCATCCTGTCGGCCAAGTCGGCCTACGTCGACGGCCAGGTCTTCTACGTCGGCGCGCAAGACTCCACGCCACCGGCCGACTGGGAGCGGCCGCTGGACGGCAAGGTCGCCATCGTGACCGGCGCCGCGCGTGGCATCGGCGCGACGATCGCCGAGGTGTTCGCCCGCGACGGCGCCCGCCTGGTCGCGATCGATGTGGAGTCCGCCGAGGATACCCTGGCCGAGACTGCCAGCCGGGTCGGCGGCACCGCGCTGTGGCTGGACGTCACCGCCGACGATGCCGTGGAGAAGATCACCGAGCACCTGCGCGACCACCACGGCGGGCACGCCGACATCCTGGTCAACAACGCCGGCATCACCCGCGACAAGCTGTTGGCCAACATGGATGACGCCCGCTGGGACGCCGTCTTGGCCGTCAATCTGCTTGCCCCCCTACGGCTTACCGAGGGACTGGTAGGCAACGGCAGCATCGGCGAGGGCGGCCGGGTGATCGGCCTTTCGTCGATCGCCGGCATCGCGGGCAACCGCGGGCAGACCAACTACGGCACCACCAAGGCCGGGATGATCGGCATCACCCAGGCGCTGGCACCGGGGCTGGCCGAAAAGGGCATCACCATCAACGCCGTCGCGCCGGGATTCATCGAGACCCAGATGACGGCCGCCATCCCGCTGGCCACCCGAGAGGTGGCCCGCCGCATGAACTCGCTGCTGCAGGGCGGGCAGCCGGTCGACGTCGCCGAGACCATCGCCTACTTCGCCAGCCCGGCGTCAAACGCAGTGACCGGCAACGTCATTCGCGTCTGCGGCCAGGCCATGATCGGGGCGTGAACGTCATGAGCCAACCGAGCGGCTTACGAAACATGCTGCGCGCGGCGGCCGGAGCGCTGCCGCTGGTGCAACGTGGAAACCAGCTGCCCAGCCGCACGGTCACCGTCGACGAACTACCCATCGACCACACCAACGTCGCGGCGTATGCGGCGGTCACCGGTCTGCGTTACGGCAACAACGTGCCACTGACCTACCCGTTCGCGGTGACCTTTCCCGCGGTCATGTCGCTGGTGACCGGATTCGACTTCCCCTTCGCCGCAATGGGTGCGGTTCACACCGAAAACCACATCACGCAGTACCGACCCATCGCGGTCACCGACACGGTCAGCGTGCGGGTGCACGCCGAAAACCTCCGCGAACACCGCAAGGGCCTGCTGGTCGACCTGGTGACCGACGTCAGCGTCGGCAGCGACCCCGCATGGCATCAGGTGACGACCTTCCTGCATCAGCAGCGCACCAGCTTGTCCGACGAGCCCAAACCGCCGCCGCAAAAGCAACCCAAGCTGCCTCCGCCCAACGCCGTGCTGCGAATCAGCGCCGGCCAGATCCGCCGCTACGCCGTCGTCGGTGGCGACCACAACCCGATCCATACCAACCCGATCGCCGCCAAGCTGTTCGGATTCCCGACCGTCATCGCGCACGGAATGTTCAGTGCCGCAGCGGTATTGGCCAACATCGAAGCTCAGCTTCCGGACGCCGTGCGGTACTCGGTGCGGTTTGCCAAGCCGGTGGTGTTGCCCGCGACCGCGGGGCTCTACGTCGACCAGGGCGGTTCGAGTGCTTCGGGCTTTCGGGGCTGGGATCTCACGTTGCGCAATATCGCCAAGGGATACCCGCACCTGACCGGCACCGTCCGGGCGCTCTAATAGCGAGGGCTAACCGGCCCGTTCGCCAGGTTCCCGCGGTGGCCGGCCGCGGCGGGCAATGAGCGTGTTCAGACCGTGCGCGCCGGTCGCGGTCAACAGGAAAACGAGGAACAGCCAGAGCGGGGGCCGGGCGAGTTCCCAGACGAAGATCGCGGCCCAGATCGGTGAGCCCTGGGTGATCGCGAGCACCCCGGCGGCGCCGGCCAGCGAGACCGCCGGCGTTTGCAGGTGCGTTCCGCCGAGCCAGTTGATCGTCAGGATCAGCGCCGACCCCGCGGCCGCGCCGGTGGCGAGCGAGGGGGTGAGCAGGCCGCCCGCCCCGCCGGCACGCAGGAACAGCGCGGTCAGCAGGGGTTTCAGGAGCAGGATGGCGGCCGCCGACGTCAGCGTCATGCCACTGGCCAGGCTGACGGTGAGGATGCTGCGGCCGTTGCCGGGCAACTCGGGCCACCAGTGGGAGCAGATTCCCATCACCAACCCGGCGCCGGCCAGCGACGGGATCAGCACCCAGCTGCGGATCAGGCGGGCCGGCTTGGCCGCTTTCATGAGGCGGTTGAACGCCAACCCCACCACCAGGGTCAGCGGCGCCAGCAACAGCCCGTGAGCGGTCAGCAGATACGTCGACTGCTCGATCGGCCAGCTCAGGTTGGGTTGATCGCGCGTGCTGGCCGAGCCGATCGCGACGGCCAGGCTGGAGGTGATGCACGCCGCACCCACCGCGCGCGGATGCCAGGTGTTGAGCAATATCCGCACGGAGAACAGCGCACCGGACAGCGGAACGGCGTAGACCGCGCCGAGTCCGGCCCCGGCGGCGCAGGCCAGCAGGATCTCGCGGTCGCTTGGCGACAGGCGCTTCAGCCAACCGGTCCCCAAATCGCCCAGCGCCGCGGCGAATTGGCGCGGTGCGCCCTCGCGGCCCAGGGACGCCCCGGACCCGACCAGCAGCACCTGCAGCACGGCGTCGATGCTCCACGACAGCCGCGGTATCCGGTCGTGGCGGGCGATGGTCCGCGCCAGCGGTGGCACTGCGGCTCCGCGGCGCAGGATCCACCACCCGAGCCCGGCCAATGCGGCGCCGACCATCGGCCCCAGCACGCGGCGAACCGGACTGCTGTCGGCGACACCGGCCAGCATGGTGCCGAAGCTGTAGTGGTAGGTCAGGTGCTGGACGGAGCGCAGCACATACGTTGTCGCCAACCCGGCGACCCCGGCCAGCAATCCGACGATGATTACCGCGCAAAAGAAGTCGACGTTGCGGCTTTGCCGTCGGGCCACCGCACGGATGCTAGCCGGTGGCGACGTTAGAGCCGAAATCGTGCTCCGGCGGAGCGCCCCTGAGGCCGCGCCAGAACAGGTCGATCATCAGCGAGGCCGCCTCATCGACGTCGATGTCGCCGGCAGAAACGCGGGTGGCCATCGCCTCACCCGCACCCACCAGCGCGACGGCCATCATCTCGTGCTCAGCGTCCGGCCGCGGCGTGCGGCTGCCGGCGCGCACCAGCCCGGCCACAAGTTCGATGATCTGCTCGCGGCCCTCCCGCACGGTTTGCGCGAACGCCTGCGAGCTGGTGGCCTGGGTGTACATCACGATCCACGATGCGCGGTTGTCATCGATATAGCGCAGGAACGAGACAATGGTGTTGCGCAGCAGATCTTTTGGGCTCTGCGTGAAGTCGATATCGGCCCGCACCACATCGATGAACCGGCTCATCTCGCGGTTCAGGCAGGCGCCGAACAGGTCCTCCTTGGAGCCGTAATACAGGTAGAGCATGGGCTTGGAGATCTGCGCTTCGGCGGCGATGGTGTCCATCGAGGTCTCGTGGTAGCCGTTGACCGAGAACATCTGCACCGCGGCGTCGAGCATCTGCTGCTCGCGCACAGCACGCGGTAGCCGCTTGGTACCACCTGGCATTGCACGCCCCTCTAGCCCGTCTATCTGACTCTAGAGTAAGCAATCGTGCGGCCGGTGCACACGCCAGCTAGTGCCCGCACTTCGGGTCGGTGCCCTTCATCGTGGCCACCCGCACTACCGAGGCGTCGATGTCCTCCATTTTCAGTTCGCCCGCATTCACCGCCTTCTCCAGCCGGTCCAGGACCGCGGGCACCTCGTCGGTGGTGACCCACAGCGCGATGTCGACGCCGGCCTGCAGGGACTTCAGCACCGCCTCGGACACGCCGAATCGGTCCGAGATCGCGGCCATGCTGGACAGGTCGTCACTGAACACCGGGCCGTCGAAGGGTGGTCCGCCATAGCCGGTGCCGTCGCGCAGCAACTCCACCGCGGCGTGGCTCAGGCTGGCCGGGTCGTCACCGGTCAACCCGGGAACCTGCAGGTGACCCACCATAACGGCCACCGGGCTGACGCTCACCAGTGTCCGATAGGGCACCAGGTCGTCGTCCTGCAGATCGGCCAGCGGCGGCGTGACGACCCCGCCTTTGTGTGAATCGCCGGAGCCGTGCCCGTGCCCCGGGAAATGCTTTAGCACCGGCAGCAGGCCGGCGTCCCGCAGACCCTGCGCGTATGCCCCGGCGTAGGTGGTGACCACATCCGGATCCGAGCCGAACGAGCGGTCCCCGATCACGCTGTCGTCGGGCGCGTCGCTGACGACGTCGACCACCGGGGCGAAGTCGACGGTGAAGCCCAGTTTTTTCATCGCCTGGCCACGGCTCAGTGCCAGGTCGTGGACCTGCTGGACGGTCTGGGTCGCAGCCAGCTCCTTGGGCGACGGAGCCGACCCGATCAGCTTCTTCAGCCGCGACACCCGGCCGCCCTCTTCGTCGACACTGACCGCCAGCGGCAGGGGTCCCGCACTGCCGGCGATGTCGGCAAGCGAACCGTCGGTCAACATCGACAAGTCGGTCCAGCTGCCGATGAAGATGCCGCCGACGTGATAATCGGCGATCACGGCCCGGGCGTCGTCGGCGTTTTTAACGCCCACCATCAGCAGCTGGGCCAACTTGTCTCGGGTCGACAACGCCGCCGGCACTGCCGTCGGGTCCCCGCATACCGGTGGCACGGGAGCCGCCATCGGCCTGCTGACCTCGGCGGAGGAGCTCCGAGATTTGTTGGCGGGTTGATACACGAGGTAGCCGGTAATGCCGGCGCCGACGATCAGGCCCATCACGATCGCGGCGATCAGCGGCCGCGTCCACCGTCGGCCGGGGGTGGCGGTCAGGGCATGCCGTGCGGCCTCGGCGAACTCGCCGGCGCTGTGGTAACGGTGGCCGGGCTTTTTGGCCATGCCCCGCGCGACGACCTGATCAAGCCCGCGAGGCACAGCGGAGATGAGCCCGCTGGGGGCGGGCGGATCATTGGTCAGATGCGCAGCGATTTGTTCTTCGCGGGTCGTCCCGGGGAAAGGCTGGACACCGGTGAGGCATTCGTACAGCACACAGGCCAACGAGTAGACATCCGAACGAGCGTCGGCGGTGCCCGATTCGAACCGCTCCGGGGCCATGTAGGCCCAGGTGCCCGCCACCGTGCCGGTGGCGGTCAGTTTGGTCGCCTCGACATCGTGGGCGACGCCGAGGTCGATCAGATAGACGAAGCCGGCCCTGGTCACCAGCACGTTGGAGGGCTTGACATCGCGGTGCACCAGCCCATCGGCATGCACGGCATCCAGCGCGGCGGCCAGCTGCTCAACGATCTCAACCGCCCGTTGCGGGGTCAGCGGCCCGTCACGCTGCAGCAGGCTCTGCAGGTCGACGCCGTCCACGATCGGCATCACCAAATACAGCTGCCCGTCGTGCTGCCCGGCGTCGTGGATCCGGATGATGTGCGGTTCGGTTAACCGCGCAACCGCGCGAGCCTCACGGCGAAACCGCTCCCGATAGCCCCGCACGGCGCCCAGCTCGGCGGGCAGCAGCTTGATGGCGACGTCACGGTCGATCACGGTGTCATGGGCCTTGTAGACCTTGCCCATGTCGCCCTCACCGATCAGCGACAGCAGCCGGTAACGCCCGAACACCACCTCATCCACCGGCCGGCCTCCCTTGTTCGGTTGGGATGGTATCGGTCCGCCACACCATGCGAAAACCAGTGCAGCTTTGCGACCGCGGGGGATCGGTTTGCCGGTGTTGTCCGGCCCTCGAATGGCGCGGGCGCGCCGAACGACGTCTTTTCCCCGGCTCTGGACGGCAAACCCTGTTACGTTTGCCACCGACCCTAATGTCTGGCAGGGAGGAGCCAGCGATGACCGGGTTCTCGCTGGCCGCGCTGGCCAGCCTCGCGGCCGGCCTATCGATCGGTGCCGCCGCGACCGTCGGCGTCACGCTCGTGCTGGAGGACCACGACGTACCGCCGGCCCAGCGCGTGCCGGCGCCGTCCGCGCCGCACCTGCTGAACTACGGCGACCGCTGCTATCACGGGCATTGCGTACCTTGCAACAGCCCTCAGGATTGCTTGAACAAGCTGCCGCCGGGGCTGCGACCGTAAAGCTCACCCCAATGCTCGGTAGGCAGGCGCCGGTCGCTGTTCTGCTAGGTTGGCTCTCGACCGCCAAACCCCAAGGAGCGATGCATGAACCGGATCATTGCGCCCGCCGCCGCGAGCGTGGTGGTTGGTCTGTTGCTGGGTGCGGCCGCGATCTTCGGAATCACTCTGATGGTGCAGCAGGACACCAAGCCGGCGCTGCCCGGCGGCGACCCGCAGTCGTCCGTGCTCAACAAGGTCGAGTACGGCAACCGTAGCTAACCCGCCGCGGACGGGAACCGTCACGCCGGACCCTGACGCGCCGGCGGTGCCGCTGTCACGCCGATGGTTGCTGTTGGTGGGTGTACTCGCGCTCGCGTTGACGTTCGCGCAATCGCCGGGGCAGATCTCCCCCGACACCAAACTCGACCTCACCGCCAACCCGCTGCGGTTCCTGGCCCGCGCGACCAACCTGTGGAACAGCGAGCTGCCGTTTGGCCAGGCGCAGAATCAGGCCTACGGCTACCTGTTTCCGCATGGCACCTTCTTCCTGATCGGCCACCTGCTGGGACTGCCCGGCTGGATAACCCAGCGGCTGTGGTGGGCGCTGCTGCTGACTGTCGGCTTCTGGGGTTTGCTGCGGGTCGCCGAGGCGCTGGGCATCGGCAGCCCGGCGTCACGCCTGATCGGCGCGGTGGCGTTCGCGCTGTCGCCGCGGGTGCTGACCACGCTCGGATCGATCTCGTCGGAGACGCTGCCGATGATGCTGGCGCCGTGGGTGCTGTTGCCCACGATCCTGGCCCTGCGAGCAACGACGGACCGCTCGATGCGAACACTGGCCGCACAGGCCGGGCTGGCGGTGGCGCTGATGGGTGCGGTCAACGCCATCGCGACGCTGGCCGGTTGCCTGCCCGCCGTGATCTGGTGGGCCTGCCACCGGCCCAACCGGTTGTGGTGGCGCTATACCGCGTGGTGGTTGTTGTTCCTCGCCCTGGCGATGCTGTGGTGGGTGGTGGCGCTGGTGCTGCTGCGCAAGGTCAGTCCCCCGTTCCTGGACTTCATCGAATCCTCCGGCGTGACAACACAGTGGACTTCACTGGTCGAGATGCTGCGCGGCACCGACGCGTGGACCCCGTTCGTGGCGCCGACCGCCACCGCCGGCGCGCCGCTGGTCACCGCATCCGTGGCCATCCTGGGCACCTGCCTGGTCGCGGCGGCCGGCCTGACCGGGCTGGCCAGCCGCGAGATGCCCGCACGCGGGCGGCTGGTGACGATGGCGCTGATCGGGGTGGTCTTGATGACCGCCGGCTACGGCGGGGGCATGGGCTCGCCGTTTGCGCACCAGGTGCAGGCATTCCTGGATGCCGGCGGGGCACCCCTGCGCAACGTACACAAGCTGGAATCGGTGATCCGGATCCCGCTGGTGCTGGGCTTGGCACAGGTGTTGGGCCGGATACCCCTTCCCGGTAGGGGGCCGGGCAGCGCGCCGGTGTCGGTGTGGCTGCGCGCGTTCGCGCACCCCGAGCGCGACAAACGGGTCGGGGCCGGAATCGTCATATTGACCGCGCTGGCGGTCAGCACCTCGCTGGCCTGGACCGGTCGGCTCACCCCGCCGGGCACGTTCAGCGCGATACCGCAGTACTGGCATGAGGCCGCCGACTGGCTCACCGAACACAACACCGGACCTGCCAACCGGGTGCCCGCCCCGGGGCGGGTGCTGGTCGTCCCGGGCGCGCCGTTCGCCACTCAGGTGTGGGGCACCAGCCACGACGAACCGCTGCAGGTGCTCGGTAGCAGCCCGTGGGGAGTGCGCGACTCGATCCCACTGAACCCGCCGCAAACCATCCGGGCGCTGGATTCGGTGCAACGTCTGTTCGCGGCCGGCCTCCCTTCCGCGGGCCTGGCCGATACCCTTGCCCGCCAAGGTATTTCCTATGTGGTGCTACGCAACGATCTGGATCCCGAGGAGTCGCGCTCGGCGCGTCCGATCCTGGTACACCGCTCCATCACGGGGTCCCCGCGACTGCAGAAGGTGGCGCAGTTCGGTGCGCCGGTGGGGCCGGGCACGCTGGCGGGCTTCGTCGCCGACAGCGGGCTGCGCCCACGCTATCCCGCGGTGGAGATCTACCGGGTCCTCTCGAGCGGTGATGTCGCCGGTGACCCCGGCGCGCCTTACTTCGCCGATATCGACCAGCTGGCCCGCATCGACGGCGGGCCCGAAGTGCTGCTGCGTCTCGACGAGCGACGCCGGCTGCTGGGCCGGCCGCCGCTGGGCCCGGTGCTGATGACCCAGGACATCGGCGCCGCCCGGGGCGCGGGGCTGCAGGCACCGGTCGTGACCGTCACCGACACCCCGGTAGCGCGCGAGACCGACTACGGCCGGGTCGACCACCATTCGTCGGCGATCCGGGCAGCCGGGGACGCCCGGCATACCTTTAACCGAGTGCCCGACTACCCCGTCCCGGGCGCCGAGATGGTATTCGGGGGTTGGACCGGCGGACGGGTCACGGCGTCCAGCTCGTCGTCGGATTCCACCGCGATGCCCGACGTGGCCCCGGCAACCTCACCGGCCGCCGCGATCGACGGCGACCCGGCGACCGCATGGGTGTCCAGCGCGCTGCAGTCCGCCGTCGGACAGTGGTTGCGGGTGGATTTCGACCATCCGGTGACCAACGCCGTCATGACCGTCACGCCCAGCGCCACCGCCGTCGGCGCCCAGGTCCGTCGCATCCTGATCGAGACCGCCACCGGCAGCACCACGCTGCGGTTCGACGAGGCCGGCAAACCGCTCACCGTGGCCCTGCCCTACGGCGAAACCCCGTGGGTAAGGCTTACCGCCGCGGCCACCAGCGACG
This sequence comes from uncultured Actinomycetota bacterium, assembly GCA_963814505.1. Classification (GTDB taxonomy): domain Bacteria; phylum Actinomycetota; class Actinomycetes; order Mycobacteriales; family Mycobacteriaceae; genus Mycobacterium. The sequence goes on along the minus strand of CAWFDM010000019.1, from coordinate 50,433 downwards.
GATCCCCAGGCGTGCAGTTCGGTATCACCGACCTGACCATCACCCAGTACGACGCGTCCGGATTCGCTCACCCGGTCAACCTGCGGCACACCGTGCTGGTTCCCGGGCCGCCGCCGGGTTCGGCGGTCGCGGGGTGGGACCTGGGCTCCGAGCTGCTCGGCAGGCCGGGCTGCGCCCAGGCGCCCGACGGCGTGCGGTGCGCGGCGTCGATGGCGCTGGCGCCGGAAGAGCCGGTCAATTTCAGTCGCACGCTGACCGTTCCGAGTCCGATGTCGGTGACGCCAATACTGTGGGTGCGGCCACGTCAGGGCCCCAAGCTGGCCGACCTGATCGCCGAACCCGACACCACCCAGGCCCACGGCGATTCCGACACCATCGACATCCTCGGCTCGGCATATGCGGCCACCGACGGCGACCCGGCCACCGCATGGACCGCGCCGCAGCGCGTGGTGCAGCACAAGACCCCGCCGACGCTCACCCTCACCCTGCCGCGGCCCACCCAGGTCACCGGGCTACGGGTGGTCCCCGGCGGGACGACATTGCCGGCGCATCCGACGATGGTCGCGGTGAACCTGGGCGACGGCCCCCAGGTCCGCGAATTGCGAACCAGCGGTGACGGGGCCGGCGAGGCGCAGACGTTGTCGCTCAAACCCCGGGTCACCGACACGGTCACCGTCAGCCTGCTCGACTGGCAAGACATCATCGACCGCAACGCGCTGGGCTTCGACCAGCTCAAGCCGCCGGGGCTGGCCGAGGTCGCCGTGCTCGGCGCCGACGGCAGTCCGGTCGCGCCCACCGATGCCAACCGCAACCGATCGCGTGAGATCACGGTCGACTGCGACGGTCCTATCCAGGGCCCGGTCATCGCAATCGCCGGACGGTTTGTGCACACCTCGATCCGGACCACGGTGGGCGCGCTGCTGGACGGCGAGCCGGTTGCGGCGGTTGCCTGCGAACGTGAGCCGATAGCGCTGCCGGCGGGGCGGCAGGAGCTGTTGATCAGCCCGGGCGCAGCGTTCGTCGTCGACGGAGCCGAGCTGTCCGCTCCGGGTGCACCTCAGTTCCCCAGCGCCAGGGTCCCCAGCCCCAGACTCGTCGCCGCGGATACCGGAGCGTGGGGTCCGAGCCGCCGCGAAGTGCGCGCCCCCGCGTCGCCCACCTCGCGGGTGCTGGTCATCCCGGAAAGCATCAATCCCGGCTGGGTGGCGCGCACCTCTACCGGGGTCCGGTTGACGCCGGTTGCCGTCAACGGCTGGCAGCAGGGCTGGGTGGTGCCCGCGGGCGACCCCGGCACCATCACCCTGACCTTCACGTCCAACTCGCTGTATCGGGCCGGCCTGGCGGTGGGGCTGGCGTTGCTGCCGCTATTGGCCTTGCTCGCCTTGCAGCGCACGGGGCCACCGTTGTCCCGGCGCGCCGACCACGCACCCGCGCAACCGTGGGCGCCCGGAGCCTGGGCGGCGGTCGGGGTGCTGGGGGCCGGGACGGTCATCTCCGGGGTGGCCGGGGTCGTCGTGGTCGGCGCCGCCCTGGGTCTGCGGTATGCGCTGCGCCACCGGCAGTCCGAGGTGATCACCGCCTGCCTGAGCGCCGGCGGCCTGATCCTTGCGGGGGCGGCACTGTCTCGTTATCCCTGGAGATCGGTCGACGGCTACGCCGGCCATTCCGCGAATGTGCAACTGCTGGCGTTGATTTCGCTCGCAGTAGTGGCCGCCTCCGTCGTCACCTTCCCGGATCGCCCAAGACCTACCTAAGACCTACCGGGGCCACCGGGGCCACCGGGGCCACCGGGGCCACCGGGGCCGCCATTAGGGCCGACGCCGGGGTCGCCGGCGGTTCCCGTGGTGCCGCCGGTGCCGCCGGTGCCGGTGGTGTCGCTGTGGCCGGTGCCGCCGGTGCCACCGGTACCCCCGGTGCCGCCGGTGCCGCCGCTCGCGCCGATCAGGCCGTCGCCGCCGAAGCCACCCTTGCCGCCGGTGCCGCCGGTGCCGCCGGTGCCGCCGCCGGCCGTTGCGCTGGAACCGCCGGTGCCGCCCATGCCGCCCAGACCGCCCATGCCGCCGACCGCACCGGTACCGCCGAAGTTGTTAGCGCCGGTGCCGCCTTGGCCGCCGCCACCGCCTAGGCCGCCTTGGCCGCCGCCGGCGCCGAGGGTGTCGGTGCCGCCTTGGCCGCCGGTGCCGCCAACCCCGCCGTCGGCCGAGGCGCCCGCCGTGCCGCCGCTCCCGCCGGTGCCGGGCGCACCGCCCTCGCCGCCTAGGCCGCCGGTGCCGCCGGAGCCGCCGGTGGCGTTGTCGGCGCCGCTCCCGCCGGTGCCGCCCTGGCCACCAGTGCCGCCCTTGCCGCCATTGGCATTGGTCCCGCCGGTGGTGGTGGCGCCTTGACCACCGGTACCGCCTTGGCCGCCGTCGCCGCCGGTGTGGCCGGTCCCGGTCGCGCCGGCGCCACCCTGGCCGCCTTGGCCGCCGGCGCCGCCGGTGCCCGCGGTGCCCGAGAAGCCGCTGATGCCGCCGGTGCCGGCCGCGCCGCTGGCGCCGCCCTCGCCGCCGGTGCCGCCGCCGCCGCCGGTGCCGGCGCCGTCGCTGCCGTCGTCCGCGCTGCCGGTGCCGCCGGTGCCGCCCTGGCCGCCCAGGCCGCCGCTGCCGCCGTTGCCGTTGAATCCACCGGAGGGGGCGTTGCCGCCGGCAGCGCCGGCGCCACCTTCACCGCCCTGACCGCCGGCGGAGCTGATCCCGCCGGCCGGGCCGGTAGCACCGGCGCCGCCCGGGCCGCCGTAGCCGCCGTCACCGCCGGGACCGGCGGAGTGACCGCTGGCGGCGGCGGTGCCGCCCTGGCCGCCTTGGCCGCCGGCGCCGCCTTGACCGCCGACGCCCGCGGTCGGTGTACCAACGGTGCCGCCGGTGCCTACCGCCCCGCCTTGACCGCCCGTGCCGCCGAAGCCGCCTTCGCCGCCGCCGCCGGCGTCGCCGAGCGGGCCGGTGCCGTCGTCGTTGTACCCATCGCCGCCTTGGCCGCCTTGACCGCCTTGGCCGCCTTGGCCGCCGCTGCCGTCGGTTGCACCCGCGACGGCGTTGCCGCCCTGGCCGCCCTGGCCGCCTTGGCCGCCGAGGCCGCCGCTGCCACCGGGCACTTGGGGCGGGCCGGTGGGACCGTCGCCGCCTTGACCGCCTTGCCCGCCTTGGCCGCCCGCGCCGGCGACGTGACCGCTGGTCGTGGTGGCGCCGCCTTGACCGCCTTGGCCGCCGAAGCCGCCTCCGCCGCCGCCGCCCGCATCGCTGGTGCCCGGAGGACCCCCGGCGCCGGGCGCTCCGCCGAGACCGCCTTGGCCGCCGACGCCGCCGGAGCCGCCCGAACCGGCGTTATCGGAGCCGGTGTCGGCGTGGCCGTCGCCGCCTTCGCCGCCCTGACCGCCTTGACCACCGGCACCGCCGAGGCCGCTGGGTCCGGTGCCGGCGGCCCCGCCGCCACCGCCGACGCCCCCTTGCCCTCCTTGACCACCGGCGGAGCCGATCCCGCCGGCCGGGCCGGTGACGCCGGCGCCGCCCTGGCCGCCGGCGCCTCCCTCACCACCCGGGCCGGCGCGAAGGCTGGTAGTGCTGGCGCCGCCCTGGCCGCCTTGGCCACCGCTGCCCCCGATCGCGCCGGCGCCCGCGGTCGGGGCGCCGACGGTGCCGCCGGTGCCGATCGTCCCGCCGGCCCCGCCCTGGCCGCCCTTGCCGCCGTCCCCGCCGAAGTTGCCGGTGCTGGTGCCGTCGACGGAACCGGTCCCGCCATGACCGCCGCCGCCGCCCTGGCCGCCTTGACCGCCGCTGCCGTCGGTTGCGCCGGCAACGGCGGTGCCGCCGACACCACCAGCGCCGCCTTGGCCGCCGGTGCCGCCGGAAGCGGCGAAATTGAGGGTCGAGCCCGCGCCGCCGTCGCCGGCTTGGCCGCCTGACCGCCTTGACCGCCCGCGCCGGCCACGTGGCCGCTGGTGGTGGTGGCGCCGCCTTGACCGCCCTGGCCGCCCTGGCCGCCGGCGCCGCCATCACTGGGGCTGAATGAGCCGGCGACGCCGGTGCCGCCTTGGCCGCCTTGACCGCCTTGACCGCCCTGACCGCCGGAGCCGGAACCGGAGCCGGCGTCAGTGGCTCCAGCGCCACCCTGACCGCCTTGACCGCCTTGACCGCCCTGGCCGGCGTTGTGACCGCTGGAGGCGGCGATCCCGCCCTGGCCGCCGTCGCCCCCGGCACCGCCGGTGCCCGCGGCGCCCACGGTCGGGGCGCCGACGGTGCCGCCGGTCCCGGCAGCACCGCCTTGACCGCCTTGACCACCTTGACCGCCTTCACCGCCGGCGGTGGCGTTGCCGCCGCCGTCGTCGTTGTGACCTGCGCCGCCGTCACCGCCGCCGCCGCCCGCGCCGCCGCCGCCGCCGGAGCCGTCGGTGCCGCCGGGACCGGAGCTGCCGCCCGCGCCGCCCTGACCGCCAACCCCGCCCGCCTTGCCGATGGCGCCGGGTTGGGTGGGGGTGCCGTTGGCGCCGACATCGCCGGCGCCGCCCTGGCCACCGCCCCCGCCATCGTTGCCGTTGCCCGCGACGCCCGCGTGGCCGACGGTGCCGAAGAGTCCTGAGGCGCCGCCGCCTCCGAACGCCCCGCCGTCGCCGCCGGGGCCGCCGTCACCGCCGTTGCCGCCGACCACCCCAAAGCTCACGCCGGTGCCTCCGACGCCGCCACCGCCGCCGAGCCCGCCGGCACCGCCGTTACCGCCGGCCCCGCCCGAACCAAGCAGCCCGCCGAAGCCGAGCGGCCCCGAGTCGGCGCCGCCGGCCCCGCCGGCCCCGCCGACGCCGCCAGAGCCGCCGGTGCCCCCGGCGCCGGTAATGCCGCCACCCGGCGTGCCCGGTGTGCCGAGGCCACCGCCAGCACCAGCACCGCCAATCCCGCCGGCCCCGCCGGTGCCCATGAACAGTTGCCGGTCGGCGCCACCGGCACCCCCGGCCCCGCCGGCCCCGCCGGCCTGGCCGACCCCGCCGGCCGCGCCCGCCCCACCCGCACCACCGGCCCCGCCGTGCCCGCCGCCCAGCAACCCACTGGCCCCGCCCGCTCCACCGTTGCCGCCGTTACCGCCGGCGGCGGTGGCGGCCCCGCCTGCCCCGCCCGTCCCGCCGGCCCCGAACAGACCGGCCGACCCGCCCGCTCCTCCGGCCAGACCGGCCCCGCCGGACCCACCGTTGCCGCCGTTGCCATACAGCCACCCGCCGTTCCCGCCCGCCGCCCCGGTCCCGGCCGCCCCGTCAGCGCCGTTGCCGACCAACGGGCGTCCCGTCAACAGCTCCCACGGCGAAAACCACTGCGACTGCAACGGCGAGGCGTTCGCCACCTCGGCGGCCGCATATGACAACGCACCGCCATACAGCGCCTGCACAAACTGCTCATGAAACACGCCCGCCTGCGCGGAAAGCGCCTGATACTCCTAGCCAAAGGCGCCGAACAACTTCGCGACAACTGCCGACACCTCATCGGCGGCGGCGGGCAGCACCTGCGTCGTCGAGGCCGCCGCGGCCAAGGTGGCCAACTTCACCGCCGACCCGATCCCGGTCAAATTTTGCGACGCTGCCGCCAACGCTTCCGGTGCTGCGATCACATACGACGACATCTGCGCCTCCAAACGCCAAGGCCGGCTCGATCTCCGGACAGTATGCGCGCGAGCGGTGTTGGGTTCCTGTGTTCGACCTGAAGATTTCATCCCGTCCCAACCTTTTTCGTTTTCGTAAATAACTGCGATCAGGACAGCGACTCTGCACGCCCACGAACGAATGCCGGCATGGTTGACTGGATACGCGAAATGGTGTGATCGCCACCGTCCGAGGAGTCGCGGACATGGAATGGTTTTCGGCACCCGAATACTGGCTGGGCAGACTGGTGCTCGAACGGGGTGCCGCCGCCATCTATTTGATCGCGTTCGTCGCGGCCGCGATGCAGTTCCGGGCGCTGCTGGGGGAGCACGGGATGCTGCCGGTGCCGCGGTATCTGGTGGGCCGGCGGTTCTGGAGCACGCCGAGCATCTTCCATCTGCGCTTTTCCGATCGGTTGTTCGCGGCCGTCTCCTGGTTCGGTGCGGCCCTGTCGGCGGCGATCGTCGGCGGCGCCGCCGACTTGGCGCCGTTGTGGGCGGCGATGCTGATGTGGCTGATGCTGTGGCTGCTCTACCTGTCGATCGTCAATGTCGGGCAGACGTGGTACGGGTTCGGTTGGGAGTCGCTGCTGCTGGAGACCGGTTTCCTGATGATCTTCCTCGGAAACGGCCGGGTCGCGCCGCCGGTGCTGACGCTGTGGCTGGTGCGTTGGCTGCTGTTCCGGGTCGAGTTCGGCGCCGGGCTGATCAAGATGCGCGGCGACCGGTGCTGGCGCGACCTTACGTGCCTGTACTACCACCACGAGACGCAGCCGATGCCGGGACCGTTGAGCTGGTTCTTCCACCACCTCCCCAAGCCGCTGCACCGAATTGAAGTGGCGGGCAACCATTTTGCCCAGCTGGTGGTGCCGCTCGGGTTGTTCGCGCCGCAGCCGGTGGCAAGCCTGGCCGCGGCGATCATCGTCATCACGCAACTGTGGCTGGTGACGTCGGGCAACTTCGCGTGGCTCAACTGGCTCACGATCATCCTGGGCTGCAGCGTCATCGACGTAAGGACGTGGGCCGCGATATTGCCATTACCCGCACAGCCGGCGTTGTCGGCGCCGCCGCAGTGGTTCATCGGATTGGTGCTCGCGTTCGCGGCGCTGATGTTGTTCCTCAGTTACTGGCCGGCACGCAACATGCTGTCCCCTGGTCAGCGAATGAACATGTCGTTCAACCCATTTCACCTTGGGAATACTTACGGCGCTTTCGGCAGCATCGGCCGCGTCCGCCGCGAGGTGGTAATCGAAGGGACCGACGAACAGGACATCACCGGCCAGACTGTCTGGCAGGAATACGGATTCAAGGGCAAGCCGACAGAGGTGCGCCGGTTGCCGCGACAATGGGCCCCCTATCACCTGCGGCTGGACTGGCTGATGTGGTTCGCCGCCATCTCGCCCGGCTACGCGCAACCATGGCTGGCGGCGTTTCTGCAGCGGCTGCTGCGCAACGATCCGCCGACGCTGCGGCTGTTGCGACACAATCCATTTCCGGAATCGCCGCCCAGGTTTGTCCGGGCGCAGCTCTACCAGTACCGGTTCACCACAGTGGCCGAACTGCGGCGCGATCGGGCATGGTGGCATCGCACGCTGGTGGGTGGGTACGTGTCGCCGATGTCGCTGCAGCAGGTCCGTCAGGCGTGACGAATGGCGGAATGCCGGGTAGCGCGATTCCTTCGCTAAATGGGCCGGCCAATCCCGATTACGATCAGGGCGTCCATTTCCCCGTAAGAGGGAACACGTTGGACTGCACCGTTCCCGATTGCACATGTGGACGCGGCTGCGGCCGGGTCGTACGCGGCCACCGAGTTGGCCAGCGCGTCGCCGTTGCAGTCGGCGGGTTTCGAAGTCATCGGTTGCGGCCATGGCCCGTTGCAGGCAGTCACGTGCGCGGTCGAGGTCAAGACTGAAAGGCGCGCCGGGCTCTGTCGTCAGCGAATCGTCACCCACAGCGGCTCCCGTGCTCTGGCGCCAAACATCGGCCAACATACGATAGCTCAGCAATTAGCGAAGCTAAACAAATGGATAAAGTATCTCCCGTCGGCATCCGCTCCGAAAGGCGACGCCGCCGCTTCTTTCGCCGATCTCGTTGGCGCGGAGCAACTCTCGGTTCTCTAACCCGGGGCATCTGCCCCCGGCCGAGCGTCGTCACGGTGTCGACAGCATCCGATGCAGTGCGAACCGGCCGGATTCCTCGTCAACCATCTCGTACGCGATGCGGCGTGCCCGGACCGCGGCACGGTCGGCTTTGACGTTGATGTCGCGTCGTGGCGCCTCACCCAAACGGTGCTGAATCGTTTCCAGCACAACGGAATCCTGCAACGCCCAGTCATGAAACATGGTACGCAGGAACTGGCCCACAGTGTCATTGTCGCGGGCATAGTTGCGGGCCATCTGCAAAAAGACGTGGGTCGCCTCCGCCGATTCGGGCGTAAACCCCTGAATCCGCAACAGCTCGTAGGCTTTTCCGGCTTTTCCGGCTTTTCCGGCCTTTTCGGGCTCGGGATCAATGACGTAATGCTGGACATGCAGGCCCGGTGAGACAAATGTCCCCTCCTCACGCCGGCTGACCGCGGTGTCGGCCGGCAGGCCGGTGACCTCGGCCTCCCATGCGGCCAGCCGGCTGGCCGGCAGCGCCCGTGTGTAGGAGACCGACCGTTCGGAGACTTCGACCTCGTCGAGCTGTGGCAGTACCTCGATATCCGGCGGTACGGCCTCCGGGTGCATGACGAACACATCGGTGAGGTCGAGGTAATGCTCATGCAGCAGTAGGTAATTAGCCTCGACACGCAACGCCTCGGTGGTGCTCGCCCAGCCCGTTCCGTCGGCATACCACGGCACTCGGGGCGGTGGACGCAGCGCGGCGACGCCGGGATCACCGAGCCAGATCCAGACGAACGGCGCCTGCTCATACACGGGATACGTGCGGACCCGGGCACCCGGTGGCACGTTCTCCTGCGACGGCACCTCGACCAGGCAGCCGTCGGGATCGTACACAAAGCCGTGGTAGCCGCACACCACGCGATCACCGTCGCGGCGACCGGCCGACAACGGATAGGCCCGATGGACGCAGCGGTCCTCCATCGCCACCACGTCACCTGCGCCGCGGCGGTACAAGACAACGGGCTTATCGAGCAGGCGACGGGCCAACAGCCCGATGCCGACTTCATCACTGGTTGCGGCCACGTACCAGCAGTTGAACGGATAGTTGGATCTCATAGGTCCAGCACCAGCCTTTCCGAACGGGCGCGAGAAACGCAGATCATCATCACGTCGTTTCGGGCCTTCTCGGCATCGTTGAGCACCGAGTCCCGATGATCGGGCTCCCCCTCGAGCACATCGCACTCGCAGGTCCCGCAAACGCCTTCCATGCAGGAGCCGAGCACGTCGACGCCCGCCTCCTCGCATACCTGGTAGACCGATTTATCCCGCGGCACAGTCAAAGTCAGGCCGGAGCGCTGACACTCCACTTCGAAGGACGGCAGCGCCCCCTCCGCTGGTTCCTCGAGCGTCTTGGCCGAGAACCGCTCGATGTGCAAGCTGCCCTGGGGCCAGTGTTTGCACGCGTTTTCCACCGCGCTGAGCAACCCCTCGGGCCCACAGCAATACACCAGCGTGTTCTCCCGCGCCGACGAGAGCGTCGTGTCGAGGCTCGTGCGGAAGTTCGCCCCGTCCCGCGCGTCCCGGGAGCAGACGGTTACCCGCTCGCCATAGCGCTGCAGATCGTCGGCGAAAGCCATCGACGACCGTGTCCTGCCGCCGTAGAGCAGCCGCCACTCGGCGCCGGCCGCCTCGGCCGCCGCGATCATCGGCATTATCGGCGTGACACCGATTCCGCCCGCGACGAACAGGTACCGCGGCGAGCCGACCAGCGGGAAATGGTTGCGCGGGCCACGCACCCGAACCGTGGTGCCCTCGTGCAGCTTGTCGTGCACGAACTGGGACCCGCCGCGGCTGCCCGGATCGAGCAGTACGCCGATCCGCCACTCGCCGCGGTTTGCGGTGTCGCCGCACAGCGAGTACTGCCGCACCAGCGACGGTGTCATCAGCAGATCGATGTGCGCGCCAGGCGCCCACTCGGGAAGGTCGGCGCCGCTTGGATCGACAAGCGTCAGGGTGACGACATCGTCGGAAATCGCCTCGCGGCGCCGAACCTCGACGTCGACCTCGACCTCACGGTAGGCGGGCCTCGCCCGGGTGGCCTGTTCGATGGTGCTCACGAGGTTCTCCGCACCGGGATCGAGTTGTACTGGTTGAGGAACAGCGCCCGCACCCGGGTCGGTTCACCGTCGAGTTGCAGATCGGGGAAGCGTTCCAGGGTCTGCTTTATCCACAGCTTCAGCTCCATGCGCGCCAGGTTGGCACCCAGGCAGAAATGCCGGCCGCGGCCGCCGAAGGCCTGGTGCTGATCGGCCAGCCCGTTCCTGGCGATGTCGAACTTATGCGGGTTGGAACAGCTGGCGGTTTTGTTGGCCAGTAGCGGTTAGACGTAGTTGTCGGACCCCTCTGGGAGTATCTGGGTAGAGGCATAAATCACGCAGTGTTATGGCCGTTTTGTTGGTCACTATTGGACATTGATTTCGTAAGATCGGCTGTGGAGGGGGTGCGCAGACGGTGGGTTCCCTGCGTGGCGGGAAGCAGTTGACGCCAGAGGTCGTGGCTAAGCGTCTGTGTATCGGGGTGGCCGATCTTCTTGATGTTGGCAAACCATGGGCTAGCCGTGATGTTGCCGAGGTGCAGCGTTGCAGACCCGATTGGTTGCGGTGTGCGCGCAAGGCGTTGGGCGCGGCGCGAGCTGAGGAGGAACGGCAGCAGAAGGCGCGCGGGGATGCTGTTCGAGCGCGACAGAAGGGGTTTGAGTATCCACCTGTCGGGTCCGCCGCGACTGAGTTCGCCGACGACTTTGCGAAATTGAACCTGTTGGAGTTTCTACATAGCGCTCTGGATGCGTCTTCGGCGGAGACCTAGGTAGTGGATTGCGGATTCGATGTCTCCACGTACGCCCGGACTGTCGAGGAGACCAACCGCGAACGCGTCAAACGCGGCGTGTCTTTGTCGGGACGAGACACCGCTGTCTTCGCTGATTACGGCGGTTACCGTGAGCCGGGGACGTTGGGAGACTTGTTGGACGCTCCGACTGGCAACACCCGGGCGACCCATGTTTGTGGTGCGGGACTTGCTGCCGAATCGCTCGACGACGCGTGGTATGACCGGTGGGCGCTGGAAGGCCTCGCCCACGCTCACGTGATCGCTGGTCTAGTGCTGTGCGGTGATATCGCGACTCTGGAAACCATTGCCGGAGTGCCTTTACCTGACGTGGCCCTCGACGTAAGGCAGCCGTTTGGTGGCGTCGCCGCGGATGTGCTCTCGTTGGCGAGGGAAGCGCTGCATGCCTGGACTGAGATCGACTGCCCGGTACTGGATCCCGGCGACGTTGTAGACATGGATGCCCCGACCTCAGCGCTGCCCCGAATGCTGCTGGCCGCCCGGCGACGGTGGGATCAAACCGAACTGCTGGCCGCGGCGATCGCGGGCCTGGATGTCGAGCTGGTTGTCGATGGCTGACCACGGCCCAGATGATTACGTGTCCGCGACCTCAGCCGCTCACCGGTTGGGGGTGTCGACACCTACGTTGCGCCGATACACCCAGGAAGGTCGGCTGCCGGATGCGCGCAGTGCGGGCGGGAGGCGGATCTTGCGGATCGGCGACTTGGATGCTATCGCACCTAAACCATCCGCTGGCAAGGCAGTTGGGTATGCACGGGTGTCGTCACGGAGGCAACAAGCTGAAGGTGACCTTGATCGTCAGGTGGCCCGGCTAAAGGACCGTGACGGTGACCTAGTCGTGTTCACCGACGTTGCTTCCGGCCTGTGGGACCGCCGCGTGGGGCTGCGGAAAGCGTTGGGTGAGTGCATGAAACCGGGTGTGGATCGGCTGTTGGTGGAGCATCCGGACAGGTTGGCCCGGTTTGGTGTCGGGGTGATCGAACATCTGCTGGCGGGCTATGGGGTGAAGGTCATCTATACCGGCCAGCCGGAGGATGAGTCGGCGGAATCGGAGTTGGTGCGCGACATGCTGGCTATCGTGACCAGCTTTTCCGGGCGGCTGTATGGGCAGCGGTCGGCGAAGACGAAACGGTTGCGTGCGGCGGTGTCGGCCGAAACCGAATGCGGTGATGCCGCATGAACAACCAGGAATTGCGTGAGTGGCGTGGGGTGAAGCCGGTGGCCGCACCGTGCGGGGTAGCGATCAGTGCGCGGTTGCGTACCACCGCGGCCGATGAACCGGTGCTGGACGCGGTGGCCGCACATTTCGGACGGCTGCGCCGTGCCGACCTCACAGCGGTATGCCGTCTCGAACCATTAGCTGCTGATCTGAGTCCTGATGAACGTCGACAGGTGCGCCGGGCTCGGCTTAACGCCCGTAAGAAGGCGTTGACCGCACAATCCTCGGCGCGGTGGGCCAATGCGATCATCACCGGCAACGATGACCAGTACCGGTTGTCCCGTGACGCCCAGTACCGCCACATCGTAGGGTTGCGGGCGGCGATCACCACTATCGCGAAACGCCTGGCAGCCCCCACCACCGACACGCTCACAGCCAGTGAGCGCAAGGCCCGCCGAAAAGCCGAAGTAGCCCAAGGCTATGCGACTCAGCGCGAACGTTTCGCCAAGCAACAACGTCTACAGCAACTGCGTAGTGAGCTCGCCCGCGTGGAGGCTGATCGATCCGCACACCGGGTCCATGTGGTCGAGGGCGGGAAACGGCTCGCCCACACCCGCCACCACCTCGACGCCGCTGGTCTGACCACCGATGAGTGGCGTGAGAAGTGGGGGGCGTCGCGCTACCGCATCACCGCGAACGGTTCCCCCGACGAACCGTTCGGCAACCTCACGATCACCGTCACCCCGTCTGGCGAGGTGAGTCTGCGCCTGCCGAAACCGTTGGAACACCTGGCCAATGCCACCCGTGGCCGCTACGTGCTGTCGTGTCCAGCGGTGTTCACACATCGCGGGCACGAGTGGGTGCAACGGATCAGCGGCGGAAATTCGGTGTCCTACACCATTACCCACAAACCAGGGCGTTCCGGGCGATATCTCATCGCGGCGTGGGCGATCCCCGCGGTGCCATCTTGGGTGGGCCGCGGCGACACAGCGGCTGGAGACGATGTCTACGCCACGGGCCCAGTGGTGGGAGTGGATCTCAACGACGGGCACCTGGCGGTGCGCCGGCTGGACGGTCATGGCAACCCCACTGGTCGTGCTGTGCGCATCGATATCGACCTCACTGGCAGCGCGTCACGCCGCGACGCTCAGGTGCGCCACGCCATCGCCCAGCTGATCGGTTACGCGCAGCAGTTGGGTATCGCTGCGATCGCGGTGGAAGACCTCGACTTCGCCGACGCCCGCACCGTCGGCCGTGAAACGATGGGCCGCGGCGCGCGTGGGAAACGGTTCCGCCGCACCGTGTCCGGCATGCCCACCGCCGTGTTCCGCAATCGACTAGCTGGCATGTGCCACCGCGCGGGTATTGCCGTGTTCGCGGTCAATCCCGCCTACACCAGCACCTGGGGTGCGCAGCATTGGCAGCACCCCTATGAAAACGTCACCCGACACCAGGCAGCAGCCACGGTGATCGGGCGTCGCGCCCAAGGCTTTAAGGCCCGGCGACGGAAAGGTGTGACACGCACGCGACCAGAGGATCGCGCCGTGAGAGCTACCAACCAGACCAGACCCGACAGCCCAACGGTGAACACCAGTAGCCGCCACCGGCCAGGGACACGGGGAACTAAATCCTGCGCACCCAACCGGGCAAGAATGCGACTACCGGGCCGGGCAACCGTTACCCCGGCAATGGCCAACAACGGCCAACTACGTTTGTAACGGTTGGGGAAGACGCTCTCGTCACGGTTGGACGCGATGTACCACAGCAGCAGACGGTCGTTCTCCCTGATGGTCTTTCCGTGCAGCTCCGTGTCCTTGGTGGCCGCGCGCGCCATGAAGGCGAATGCGGGATAACACCGCAGCCCCTCCTCCACCACTGCGTCGATCAGCTCGGGGCGCTCGCGCACCTGCTTGAACAGCTCCGGGTTACGCAGCAGCTCCAGCATCGTCGCGCTGTAGGTCGCGCGGGTGGAGTCGTTGCCCGCCGACATCAGCAGGACAAAGAACGTGGCGATTTCAAGCTCGGTGAGCCTGTCCCCCTCAACCTCGGCATCGACCATGGCGGTGAGCAGCTTGCCGCTGATCGAGTCGTCGCGTTGGGCGATCCTTTCGTTGACGTATTCGACGATCTCGCTGACGACCGCCATGGCATCTTGCCACTGCCCGCGGATTGCCGGGTCTTCGAACGCGGTGAAGACGTTGGTCCAGTGCACCAGCTTGGCGTCGTCCTCGGGCGGGGTGCCCAGCATCGAGCCGATCACGCGGGCGGGGATGGGCCGCGCGACGTCGGCGACAAGGTCGAAGCGTTCGCGGTCGGCAACACCGTCGAGCACATGGCCGATGATCTGGTTGACGTGATCCTCGTGCGTGCCGACCGCCTCTGGAGTGAACTCTTTGATGACCAGCGCCTTGAGCCGGTCGTGACGCGGCGGGTCCATTGAAATCAGCTGCAGCCGTTGCAGATCAAGCGGGACACCGATGTCGTCCTGGTGAAAGATGCCGCGCCGTTCCGAGGAGAAGGTCCGGTGGTCGCGGCTCACCGCGCGCACGTCGTCGAAGCGGGTGATCGACCAGAATCCGCCTTCTTCCGGCAAATTGCGTTGCGGGCTGAAATGCACCGGCGCCTCGCGCTGCATGCGCTCGAAGAGGTCATAAGGCGGGCCGTCGTCCCACACGGCGGGGTCGGCCAGATCGAGGGTGGCGAGGTCGTGTTGGTCGAGAGTTGTCATCGGTGCTCCTTTTACTTGCGTTGAATTACTACGCATTTCGGCGTACGGCGCGAAATTGCCGTCAAGGGGATCACCGGTAATGCTCAGTGTGCGCCGCTATGCCTTGACGGTAAATGGTTTGGCGGCAAAGATTGACGCGGGCGCGGAAACCTACCGCGACCACGTCGGGTCACGTGGGCGCGTGGGTGATTGCAGCCACAATCCTTGGTTTGCAAAGTATTCCAAGATATTCCGGCGCGTGTCCATGTCAGAAAAGTTACTTCGGCGCGCGCCCGCGCGTCGACGTCGTGCGGGGCCAACAATCGGCGCAGGATTGTCTCCCGGAGACAAGGGCAACTGCGGTCGGATCATGGGGGCGCACGGCAGCGACGCGGACAGCGCCATCGTTGCGGAGACCGCGGCAGCGGTCGCCAGCAGGCTGGACAGCCAGCTGGAGGCCACGACGCGGTCGATCCAGCAGCTGCTGGTCACCGAGATCACGGATCTGGGTGGCGACGCACAATTGGTGCAGCTACTGCGCGACACCGTCGCGTCCAACGTCGACACGTTTTTCTCGGCGATTCGCAACGGCATCCCCATCGAGCACATCGAGCCGCCCACTGCCGCGCTTGAGTATGCCCGGCGGCTGGCGCAGCGCGAGGTGTCCGCGGATGCGTTGGTGCGCGCCTATCGGCTCGGCCACCGCGCGGCACTGGACGTGGTGCTCGAGGAGATTCGGGCATCCGAACTGGACCCGAAGCTGAGCCTGGACGTATACGAGCGAATGGCGGCGGTCTCGTTCGCATATATCGACTTGATCTCGCAGCGGGTGCTCGCCACCTATCAGGATGAGCGCGACCGGTGGTTGGGTAATCGAAACGCCCTGCGCGCGCTGCATGTTCGCGAGCTACTCGCCGGTGGCGACGTCGACGTCGACGCAGTGACCATCGCGATCCGCTACCCGCTCAGACGCTGGCACGTCGCGATCGTCGCGTGGTATGGCGAGTCCACCGACGGCCGCGAACTCGACGAGATGGAACGATTCGTGAACAGGCTCTCCGAATCGGTTGGTGCTCAGGAGAATCCATTATTTATTTCCATGGACCGCGTGACCGGATGGGCATGGATTCCGTTGCCGGCCAACTCGGCGTCCGATGTTTTGACCCGCATTCGCCAGTTCGCGGAGTCCGCGACGGATGCGCCGTCGATCGCTGCCGGCAATCCCCTGCCCGGGTTGGAGGGATTTCGCCGCTCGCATCAGCAGGCCGAGCATGCCCGCTCGGTAGCCATCGCGTCGGGCATGATCGCCCGCCGGGTCATCGCCGCCAGCGATCCTGGCCTGGCGGTAGCGGCGCTGCTCGGTACAATGTCGAAGCCGCTTCGACGTGGGTTTGCGAGGTGCTCGGGCCGCTCGCGTCCGACACCGATGCGGACGAACGGCTGCGCGAAACACTGCGTGCTTTCCTGCACACCGGCTCGAGCCACAAGGCGGCGGCCGGGGAGCTGCACCTGCACGCCAACTCGGTCAAGTACCGCGTGCACCGGGCCGTGGAACGCCGTGGCCGACCGATCGCCGACGACCGGCTTGACGTCGAGGTCGCGCTGCTGCTCTGCCATTGGTTCGGCACCGCAGTGCTGCAGTGATCCTGGTGAGAGGCTAAGCGAATATGCCCGCCACTCCGCTGCTCTTGTTGAAGGCGCCCGAACTGAAGTCACCCTGGTTCCCAATGCCCGAGTCCTCCAAGCCGGCGTTGTCGATGCCGACGCTGCTGCCGTCCCCGGTCTTGTTGCCACCCGAGTTAATCAAGCCGGTGTTCTCGTTGCCCAGATTCAGGAAGCCCACGTTCTGAATGCCGGTGTTGGCAATGCCCACATTGCTGGACTTGCCGCTCGTGTTGTCGAAGCCCGCGGTTACGCCGCCACCGCCACCGCCGCCACCACCGCCGCCACCGCCACCGCCACCGCCGCCACCGACCGTATTGTTGTTGAGGGCGCCCGAGGTGTGGCTGCCGGCACTAGTCGTGTTGAAGAAGCCCGAATTCCCGGTGCCCGTGTTGCCGAAGCCCGAGTTCGCGGCGGTGGAGTTGGAGGTAATCCCGAAGCCGGTGTTGAGATTGCCGGTGTTGAAGGCGCCGGTGTTGGTGTCACCGGCATTTCCGAAGCCCGTATTGACGTTGCCCGAGTTGAACCAGCCCGAGTTGCCGCCCAATCCGGCGCCGGAGTTGAAGCTGCCCCAGTTGGACCCGGTGCCCGAATTGAAACTCCCTGCGTTCTGCCCATGTCCCGAGTTGAACAGGCCCGCGTTGCGGCCGACGCCCGAGTTGAACAGGCCCACGTTGCTGCCGTCGCCCGAGTTGTACAGGCCCATGTCCAACGGGCTGGAGTTGGCAAAGCCGGTGTTCGTGTCGCCCGAGTTGAGGCCACCCGTGTTGGTATTGCCCGCGTTTCCGAAGCCCAAGTTCCCGGTACCGGAGTTGCCCACGCCGACGTTGTCGTTGCCCGAGTTGAAGAATCCGACGTTGCCGCTGCCGGAGTTGAACAAGCCGATGTTGTGGCTGCCGGAGTTCAGGCGGCCAATGCCTACCTGGTTGTCGCCCGTGAGCCCGATGCCGATGTCGTGGTTACCGGTGTTGCCGAACCCGATGTTGTTGCCGCCCGTGTTGCCGAAGCCGATGTTATTGTTGCCCGCCGTGCCCCCGCCGCCCGAGTTTCCGCTGCCGACGTTCCCGCTGCCGATGTTCCCGTTGCCCCAGTTGCCGCTGCCGATGTTTCCGGAGCCCACGTTGGAATCGCCCGTGTTTCCGTTGCCGAAGTTCGCGTTGCCGGCGTTCCCCGAGCCGAGGTTGAGGTTGCCGGTGTTGCCCGAGCCCAAGTTTTGGTTGCCGGTGTTACCCGAGCCGAGATTGGTGCCGCCGGTGTTGCCCGAGCCCACATTGGTCCCGCCGGTGTTGCCGTTGCCCAGGTTGCCGCTGCCCTGATTTCCCGAACCCAGGTTGCCGCTGCCGGTATTGCCGATGCCCAGGTTCAGGTTGCCGTTGTCGCCAAGGCCGAAGTTGATGTTCGACAGCCATGACGGCAACTGCGCGGCCACCGCGGACGCCCCCGCGTGATAGCCCGCCATCGCCGCCACATCCTGAGCCCACATCTGCTCATACTCGGCTTCCATTGCCGCGATCGCAGGAGCGTTCTGCCCCAACAGATTTGATACGGCCAGCGACACGAATTGGGAACGATTCACCGCCACCGCCGCAGGATGGACGGTCGCGGCGTACGCGGCCTCGTACACCGAGGTGAGCAGGCGCGCCTGCGAAGCGGACGCCGCGGCATGCGCCCCGGCCGCCTCCAGCCAGGCCGCATAGGGGGCCGCCGCGTTCGCCATCGCCACGGCCGCCGGACCCTGCCAAGCCTGTGCGGTCAACCCCGACGTCAACGAACCGAATGAGTTTGCCGCGGAACTCAGTTCACTGGCCAACCCATCCCAGGCGGCGGCCGCGGTCAGCATCGGCCCCGGACCCCGGACCCGCGTACATCAACGTCGAATTGATCTCCGGTGCTAACGCCAAAAAGCTCACTACCACAACCCCTTTCACAGTTGATGGCATTTCCTAATCGCGGGCCTGATCGCGTGCCTCCGCGGACAAGGTGTTCGTCATGCCCCCTTCCCAACTCCCCAGCCCTCCGGCAGCATCGGCACACTCGGACCTCCGCCGAATTCGTCACCCGCAAGCGTGGTCAGTCCCGCCGGCCGCACGTCCGCCTTGGGTACCGTCCCCGTAAACCCCAACGTGCCCGCGCCCTGGCCTGACGGCGGGTGGGGGTCTGCCGTCGGCGCGGCCATCGCTGGCTCTTCGTCGACCGGCAAGTATTCGTAGCGATAACCACGGTCGATGACCACCCGCTGCCGCCGACCGGCCCGCGCCTGGGCCAGGCTCGCCGCCGCTGCTGCGCCGGCCGCTGTCGCGGCAGTGTCGGAAGCCGACTCCGCGACCCTCATGCGGGCACCCAGCGCGGGACCGAAGCCGGGACCCGCACCGCCCACCAGATACCCGAAACCCTCCACACCCGTCACCGGTGCCGGTGGGACGGACGACGCGGCGGAAACGGGGCCGGCCGGCGCCGCGGGGGCCACCGGCGTCGGCACGGGCGCGGGTGCCACAACCGGCGCGGCCATCGCGACAGCCGGCGGCAACGGGGAGGCCGCAACCGGGGCTGCGGCGACTGGCGCGGGCGGCGCCGCCGGCTGCACCAATGCGGCCAGACCCGCCATGCCGGCCAGACCACCCAGGTTGACGACGGCCAGGTTGAGCACGGCCGGCACCAACAGCGGGGACGTCTGAAGAATGAAACGCAGCGTGCGCAGCGTCCAGTTGACGGCGCGGAAGGTTTGCCACGCGACGAAGTAAGAGATGAGTGCCGGCAGGTTCGATGGATTCGCAAGGGCTTGGGGCAGGTTGCCTTCCAGGTAGGCGATGGCCATCTGGTTGCCGCTCATGAAGTTGGACAGATTCTGCAAATACTGCAGCGGAGTCCAATTGGGTTGGCCCTGACCGGGGATTTCCACGCCGTTGAAGCCGAAGAGCATCTGCCAAATTTCTGCCGGCGTTGGCAACCGAAAATCCCCTCCTCCACCTCCACCACCACCACCACCACCTCCACCGCCACCACCGCCGGCGGCTGCCTTAGCGGCTGCGGTGGTCGCCTGGTAGGTGCTCATCGTGGTGGCGGCCTGGACCCACATCCGCGCGTAGTCGGCTTCGTTAACCGCGATCGGAATGGTGTTGATCCCAAAGAAATTCGTCGCCACCAACACACCGTGGACAACGTGGTTGGCGGCCAGCTCGGCCAGGGTCGGCATCACCGCCAACGCGGCCGTGTATGCCGCGGCGACAACCTCGTGCCGGGCCGCCGTCTCGGCGCTGACGGCGCTGGCCAGCATTAACCACGCCAGATACGGCCCGTGCGCGGCGACGTATGCCGCCGCCGTCGGACCCTCCCACACCTGTTGTGCGCCCGCCAACGTCGCGGTGAGTTCGGTTGCCGCGGAGTCGTACTCACCGCTGAGCGCCGTCCAGGTTTCGGCGGCGGCCAGCAGCGGGCCCGGTCCGGGACCCGTGCTCAGCAACGCCGAGTGCACCTCCGGGGGAAACGCCATCCAGACCGGCGCCACCATCGCTAGCCACCCGGGGGCAGATAGCTGGAGGCCGCCGCGGCGTCTCCTGCGACATAGTTGGCACCGGCCTCACCCACGCCGACTGCTGCTCGACCAAGAACTTCGACGCCGCGGGCAACCACCGCCTCGTGTTGGCTGCCCTGTTCGCTGAACTCCAGCGCGGCCTGCACCGACACCGCGTCTGCCGCCGGCGGCAAAACCGCCAAGATCACCGGGGCCGCCGCCAGATGCGCAGCCGCGAGGCGGGCAGTGATCGCTTCGACGGCCGCGCTGGTCGCCGCCAATCCCTCCGGAACGACTCGTAAAGTCATAGCCCGCACTCCTTCCGATGCGCCCGTCTCACCACCGCCGCGGGCCGGTCAGCGCGGACGCGATGGCCCAGCCGAGGATTCCCGCCGCAAGCCCGAACCCCAGATGGAATAGCGCCTTCTCGGCCATGCCGGCGAACACCGGCAGGTTTCCCCTGCCCAGCAGGACCGCGACCGAGTCGGCAAGCGCGACTAGATGAATCGGCGCGGCAGCCAGCACAATCAACCACCGGCGTCGTCGCACCATGGGCGTGGCAGCCACCGCGTACAGCAAAACGGCGGCGGTCAGGTAGCGCATGCTGCCCGCGGCTGCCGCGGCGCCGATTGGGACATTAATCGCAAGCGTCGCAACGGTAGAAGCGGCCCCGACCGCTACCACCGTCGCCGGTCGGTGGGTCACTAAAACTACCGCCACCAACAAAGTGAGCCAGACCAGGCCACGATGCCCGGGCAGCCCCATCGGGATATGGATATCCGCGTAGGCGACGATCGCGACGATTGCAAGTAAGGGAAAAACGACCTCACGGCTCGCGGACCGCAGCGTCACGGTCCTTGGCAAACGATGGGCGGGAGCAGCACTCGCGTACAACATCACGTGCGGAACATTACCCCCAAATATTCCTTGAATACACCTAGATTGAGCCAATATGGTCGGCATATGCGGTTATCTCTGCACCGGCGGCTCGTAGCGGTCTTGGCATTGTTGCTCCTCGGCGTTGCTGTCGGCGCTTGTGCCGGCTGGTCGACCGACGGACGGGCCCCCCTGCTCGTCCAGCAGAATGGCCGGGTTCTGAACCGGTTCACTTTGCCGCAGTTGCAGGACCTTCCGCAGATCGAGATCGCCACGCCGCAGTCACGGGGCGCCCAAGTCCAGAAGGGGCCCACCGTGCGCTCGATCCTGGCCGCTGCCGGCACCGCCGGCGTCGACGCCGTGCGAGTAGAGGGCCGCGACCCGGCTCAGACACTTACCGCCGCCGAACTCACCGACCAGGTAATCCTGAACATAACCAAACGAAAAACCCTCAAGCTCACCGGAACTCAACTCGGCACCGATCGGTGGGTACGCGACGTCAGCACGCTGGTCGTCAACCCATGACCGAGATGCGAGCGCTCGCCGGAGTGGACCTACTTATCGGCATCGACGATACCGACGACCTGCGCAGCCCCGGAACGGGCCGCCGCGCGCGGGCGCTACTCCGCGAGCTGGCCGACGCGGGATTGGGCAGCCCGGCAGGAGCGACCCGGCACCAATTGCTGGTCGACGATCGAATCCCTTACACCACACACAATTCCAGCGCCTGCCTGGCTTGGCGCAGCACCGACGGAAACCCCGAGGCGATTTTGCCGGACGTCATCGAGTTGGCCGGACGATTCCTTGAACGTGTCTGCCCGCCGGACGCCGATCCAGGGCTCGCCGTGGCTATCCCAAGTCGCCTCGATGAGGCGACGCCGGCGCTAGTGGGTTTCGGTCGTCGCGCGAAGCGAGAAGTGCTGCGCACCAGTGAAGCCCGAGAACTCGCCGCTGGCCTGGGCGTGCACCTTTCCGGACACGGGGGCACCCAGGACGGTGTGCTGGGCGCGTTGGCCGCGGTCGGGTTGCACCTTTCGGGTGACGATGGCCTGTTTATCACTTTGCCCGGCCTCTACGAGCTGCCTCACGAAACCACTATCGAGGACCTGCGCAAACTCATACCCCTCGATCAGGCACGCGACGGCAACCATCGCCAACCCGGGGCCGGCGAGCTTATCGAGTTGGGCGACTGGGTGCACCCAGTCCTGCTCGACGGTTGCACGGTATTGCTGCTAGAACCACCCCAGGAGCGGCCGGACGGCCGACGGGCGTGGCGAACCGCACCGCGTGCGGTCGTGAAACAGCACTGAGGGCGGTCGTCCCAGATCGCTGATTCACACCGTTTCACCAGGGATTTCGACGATCACGTTGGTCGCCTTGACACTGGCCACCGCGAAACTGCCAACCTCTAGTTTCAACTCGCGCGCGGCCTCGGCGCTCATCAAAGATACGACAATGAAAGGCCCGCACTGCATCTCGACGTGGGCCATCACCTTGTCCATGATCACTTTGGTGACCAGGCCGACGAAGCGGTTGCGCGCCGAGCTGCGGACTTTGAGCGGATTCGCCGGCAACCGAGTTGCGTTGCTGCGAGCGAATTCGGCCAGGACATGTCCAGCGATTACCTTCCGGCCGGATTCATCACGACTAACCGGCAAGATGCCCTGCTCGATCCATCGCCGCACGGTGTCGTCGCTGACTCCCAGCAGCTCGGCCGCCTCCCGGATCCGCATATTCGGCATCGTCAGTTCCTATCCATCACGCCCATCACGACAGTGGATCTCATGCTCGCCGAAATTACAGCGTCTCGTCCAGCTCGCCGAGCCGGTCGGTCAGCCGCAGATTCTCGGAGTAGTCGACCGGGCAGCAGATCAGCGAAACACCGTCGTCGTCAAGCGCGGCCCTTAGCGTAGGCAGCAATTCCGCCGCGCTGTTGATCCGATATCCCTTGGCGCCGAAGCTTTCCGCGTAGGTCACGATGTCCGGGTTGCCGAACCGCACGTAATAATGCGCCCCGAGCTCGAGATCCATCTTCCACTCGATCAGGCCGTAGCCGCCGTCCTCCCAGATCAGCACCACCAGCGGTATGCGCTCCCGAACCGCGGTCTCGATCTCCTGCGAATTCATCAGGAACGCGCCGTCGCCCACCACGGCCAGCACCTTCGATTCCGGCCTGGCCAGCTTCACCCCAAGCGCACCCGGCAGCGCAAAACCCATGGTGGACAGGCCGTTCGAGATCAAGCAGGTGTTCCGCCGATACGTCGGATACAACCGGGCCATCCACATTTTGGCGGCACCCGTGTCCACCAGCACGACGTCGTCGCGGCCCATCGCCGCGCGGGTGTCGCCGACCACCCGCGCCGGTGCCAGCGGGCACCGCGAATCCTGTTGTCCCCTGGCGAATTCCTCGGCCAGCAGGCCCGACCCGGGCACGTCACGGTCGCCGTCGAAGCGGTCGGCCTCGATGCCCCGGAGCGCGTCGGCGAGGGCGTTGAGCGAAGTGCTGATGTCGCCGATGATCCCGACCGCAACCGAGTAGTGCGCGTCGACCTCTGCCGGGAAGCGGTGGATGTGAATGATCTTCTTGTCGGCCTGTGGATTGATCCGGACCGGGTCGAACTCCTGAAGCTCGTATCCGACCGCGATGACGACGTCGGCGTGGTCGAACCCGAAGTTGACATAGTCGTGCCGCATGAACCCGATGGTGCCGATGCTGTTGGGGTGGTCGTCGGGCATGACGCCCTTGCCGTGGAAGGTGTTGGCCACCGGGACACCGAGTTCTTCGGAGAACCGGATCAGGGCGTTGGTCGCGTCGGCGCGCGCGGCGCCATGCCCGGCCAGCACCACCGGCCGCCGCGCGTTACGCAGGACGTCGACCGCACGCGCCACCTGCCCGGCCGCCGGCGCCTCGGCGCGGACGACGTTGCGCGGCAACGGGGTCAGGTCGGGATAATCAGCAGCATCCGCATCTAAGTGTTCGGGCACCGCCAGGTAGACCGCGGCCGGGCGTTCGGTCTCGGCGACCTTGAATGCCTTGCGGAACATCTCCGGCACGGCACGCGCGGTGGGGATTCCGTCGGCCCAGCGGGTGATCGGGGCGAACATCGACACCAGGTCGACGTACTGGTGCGACTCCTTGTACTGGCGGTCCTGGCCGACCTGCGCGGAGATCGCGACCATCGGGGTGCTGTTGGTGGTGGCGTCGGCGACGCCGAGCTGCATATTGATCGCGCCCGGACCCAAGGTCGCCGAGACCACCGCGGCCCGCCCGGTGACCCGCCCATACATCTCCGCCATGAATGCCGCCGCCTGCTCGTGCCGGGTGAGCACATAGCGGATGTCCGAGGCGGCCAACGCCTGCACGAAGCGGATGTTCTCCTCGCCGGGTATCCCGAAGACGACGGAAACGCCCTCGTTTTCCAGGCACTTGACCATCAGCTGCGCGACCGTACTCATCCGCCACCTCCTTCCGGCCACGATAGTGGCAGGCTTGGGGCCAGACGCTTCAGCGTTTCACTAACCCACCCGACGAAGGATGGTCAACGTGCCCATCGCCACCATCAACCCGGCCACCGGCGAGACAATCAAGACCTTCACCCCGGCAACCAACGACGAAGTCGACGCGGCAATAGCCCGCGCCCACGAGCGATTCCTCGACTATCGCCACTCCACCACCTTCGCCCAGCGGGCCGAGTGGGCCAATGCAACCGCCGACCTGTTAGAGAAGGAAGCCGACGAAACCGCGGCGCTGATGACCCTCGAAATGGGCAAGACGCTGGCCTCGGCGAAGGCCGAAGCGCTCAAGTGCGCCAAGGGTTTTCGCTACTACGCGGAGAACGCCGAGAAGCTGCTGGCCGACGAGCCCGCCGACGCGTCCAAGGTCGGCGCGAAAAAGGCATACATCCGCTACCAGCCGCTCGGGGTGGTGCTGGCCGTGATGCCGTGGAACTTCCCGCTCTGGCAAGCCGTCCGGTTCGCCGCCCCCGCGCTGATGGCCGGCAACGTCGGCCTGCTCAAGCACGCTTCCAACGTGCCGCAATCGGCGCTGTATCTCTCCGACGTCATCACCCGCGGCGGCTTCCCGGAGGGCTGCTTCCAGACACTGCTGGTTTCGTCCAGCGCCGTCGAGCGCATCCTGCGCGATCCCCGGGTCGTGGCCGCCACCCTGACCGGCAGCGAACCGGCCGGTCAGTCGGTCGCCGCCATCTGCGGCGACGAGATCAAACCCACCGTGCTCGAGCTCGGCGGCAGCGACCCGTTCATCGTGATGCCGTCCGCGGACCTCGACGGGGCCGTCAAGACCGCCGTCACTGGCCGGGTGCAGAACAACGGCCAGTCCTGCATCGCCGCCAAGCGGTTCATCGTCCACACCGACATTTACGACGCCTTCGTCGACAAGTTCGTGGAGCGCGTCCAGGCGCTCAAAGTCGGCGACCCGACCGACCCGGACACCGACGTCGGTCCGCTGGCCACCGAGTCCGGCCGCGACGAAATCGCGAAGCAGGTCGAGGACGCCGTCGCGGCGGGTGCAAAGGTCCGCTGCGGCGGCACGCGTCTTGACCGGCCGGGGTGGTTCTACCCGCCGACGGTCGTCACCGACATCACCAAGGACATGGCGCTGTACACCGAGGAAGTCTTCGGCCCGGTCGCCTCGATGTACCGCGCTTCGGGCATCGACGAGGCCATCGAGATCGCCAACGCCACCACCTTCGGCCTGGGGTCCAACGCCTGGACCAATGACGAGGCCGAGCAAGAGCGCTTCATCGACGACATCGAGGCCGGCCAGGTCTTCATCAACGGGATGACGGTGTCCTACCCGGAGCTGGGTTTCGGCGGCGTCAAGCGGTCGGGCTACGGGCGCGAGCTGGCGGGCCTGGGGATCCGCGAGTTCTGCAACGCCAAGACCGTCTGGGTCGCCTGACGGTTCCCTGCGCGAGCAGACGCAAAAGCCCCCAAATCGTGACGATTTGGGGGGCTTTTGCGTCTGCTCGCCAGCCTTACCAGCCCTAACCGACGCTCGCCAGGACCTTCGCGTCCTCGTCGGCGAAGGTGTCTTCCAGCTGCAAAGGCGAGTAGTCGAGGTCGATTTCGCCGAGAGGCCGCCCACGGGCGCTGCTGATCGTCCCGAAGCGCCGCATGCCCTTGTCGGTGGAGTACTGCATGAACTCCTCCAGGTTCAGGTCGAAGGGCTTCGGGTCGTCGTAAAGCTTGAAGCCGTCCTCGGTGAGCCGCAGTGCCAACGGGATCAGCTCGTTCATGCGGGTTTCGAACACGGTCCAGTTGGCGTCGTCGGCGGCGACGTGGCGCCGGCAGGTGAAGGTGCCCCACGCCATGTGGCGCCGCTCGTCGTCACCGATGCGCCGGACCAGCTGCTGCATACCGGGGAAAATGCCGCGTTCCACGCAGACCTTGTGCCAGGCGTAGTAGCCGGTGAGCGCCAGCATGCCCTCGACGATGTGGTTATAGGTGACGGAAGCCCGGACCTGCGCAGCCGGTGATGGATCAGTCGACAAGACGTTGAGGCACGCCGGTAACTCGTCGTAAAAGATCTCGCGGTAGGAGGGCAATTCGTCGAGATACCCGTGCAGGTCCTCAGTGACTCCGACGGCGTCGAGCCACAAGCGGAACACCTGGACGTGCTTGGCTTCCTCGAAACGCGAACTGCGTCAGATACATTTCGTCACCCAGCCGCCCTTCGGCGCGCATCGCGCTCATGAACGGCTGAATGTCCTGCGTGACCGATTCCTCGCCGGCAATGAACTGGGCGCACAGTCGGAGGACGTAGTTACGCTCGATGTCCGACAGCCGCTCAAAGTCCGCCCGGTCGCGAGAGAAATCGATGTCGGCGGGATTCCAGAACTTTGCGTTGCCGCCGGCGAACAGCTTCAACGGCAGGCTTTGCCAGTTGAGGCCGCCCCCGCCAAGCGAGCCAAAATGGTTGCGGTTCATGTTTGTTGACCTCCTCAGATCATTTCATGGCTGGGGTATGTGGACGCCGGGACCGGCGCGAACGCGGCCGCAAGTACTGCGACCAGCCTGCGCACGGCCAGGGCCGGCTGCTCCGGCGTGGGCTCGTCGAGGCCGAGGATCGGATCCAATCCGCGCATGTACGGCGCGAGCGCCAGATGCGGAAAGATCAACAGCAGCAACGACAACAGCGCGTCGATGTCGGAATCCGCGCGCAGGTCGCCCCGCGCCTGCGCGTCACGCACCAGCGGCCGCAGCACTTCCAGGTAATGGCGGTGAATGACGCTGCGCACGCTGACGCGGGCTTCGGTGTCGACCTCCAACGTCGCCGCCGCGTGCAGCGCACGTTCGTGCGGGTGTTCGGCGAAGTAGGCGACCCAGGCGTCGAGCAGGTCGGTGAGAAATTCAAAGAACGGCCTGGTCGGGTCCAGCCGGCGGATCAGCTCCTCGATGTAAGAGCGCACCCGCTGGCTGCCGATGTCGGCGATGAACGCGTAGAGGTCGCGCTTGTCGGCGAAGTACTGAAACAGGCTGCCCTTGGCGACTCCCGCGCGCCGCGCGATGACGTTCAGGCTGCCCCGGGAGAATCCGTGCGCCCCGAACTCGGCCTCGGCGGCTTCGATCACGGCGGCCCTCCGGGCCGGGTCGACGCGTGCCCACGTCACCGTTGGCATTTGGCCCCCTTTTGGTCGATGACCACTGGTCATTCTACGGTGAGCCACGTCACAGTCAAGTGGCCGACGGGGCTCGCGGCGTCGTGGGACTTATCCACAGAGCGACGTCTATCCACAGTCGGTTCAGTTCGACGGGATCGCGGCAATCAAGCCGGCTAGGGTCGAAAGCATGTTCGAAGACGTCGCCGATGCCGCCCTGGTGAGCGCCATTGGTGACTCGGCGCACGCCGAGAATAGGGCGTGCGCGCGTCGGCTGGCGGCCATCGCTGAGCTCTACCGATGCCCCGGTTTGCCAAAGTACATTCTTCGCCGGCCCGGATACGCCGCAAACAGCGTCACCGCGCCGCCACGTTGGACCGCCACCGACGAGCCAGCGCTCGTACACCCATGCCGCCACGACCCAGCAACTCGATCAGCCGATACCGCCCGAACGGCGTGCCTTCCACCGGCTCACCATACGCAGCCAGCCGGTACACCGACAGGCAGAACCGGCTACTGCCCCACCGGGCCGCCCGGCCTCACCCGATACAGCGACTCAAGCGCGGCCACCTTCGTTTCAGCAGATTCGAATCCTGACGCGGGCAAGTGTTTATGCAGCTCACACCATTTGTTGAAAACCTTTTGGACAGGGTGGCGCGATGAACAGCTGCCCGACGGCAGAGTTGTGTGGACTTCCCCGACCGGACACAAGTACCTCACACGGCCGGGCAGGTGCTTGCTGTTTCCGGCGCTGTGCCTACCCACCGGCCAATTACCCATTGTCCCAACAGCGTGCCGGCCGCCACGCGGAGACCGCGGCGCCACGATGCCCACCCGCCGCCGAACCCGACAACAAGACCGCGCCCACCACATCGACGCCGAACGCACACTCAACGCCGCCCGCGTCGCCGAACGCAAGCAAGCGCCGCCCTTCTAAGCGCGGCCCGAGCAGCTCTCCGCGCAGGTCGCGGAGGCAGTTGCGCACCGCGAGAGTCGTTGGCCGTGTGTCGAAATCGTTTTCGATCGATTGAGCCGCGCTGGGGGCCGGAGCGCTGAAACGTCGGTTGCAAACGACATGCGTTCTCAAATGATTGTCATATTGATGGCATATTGCCGCGGAGCCATTCGAGGCTGAACATCGGGTCGGAAGCGGCGTAGGCTTGCAGTGCTGTTCATCTGCACACCCGACCTCTGGGAGGGGCAGCAATGTCGTATGTAGTGCTGGTTCCAGAGTTTGTGGCTTCGGCGGCAACGGATCTGTCCAATATCGGCTCGGCGGTGACCGCTGCCAATGCCGCGGCGGCGGGCCCGACGACGGGATTGCTGGCGGCCGGTGCGGATGAGGTGTCGGCGGCGGTAGCGTCAGTGCTTTCCAGCCACGGACAAGTCTTTCAGGCGCTCGGCGCCGAGGCGGCGGAGTTTCACGCCCTGTTCGTGTCGACGTTGAACGCCGCCGGGGGCGCCTATGCGGCCGCCGAGGCGGCAAACTCCTCGCCGTTGGAGACCCTGGAGCAAGACGTGTTGGCGGTGATTAATGCGCCCACCAACGCGTTGTTGGGAATGCCGTTGATCGGCAAGGGAACTAATGGCGCGCCGGGAACCGGACAAAATGGCGGGCCGGGCGGAATTCTATTTGGCGACGGCGGCGACGGCGGGTCCGGCACGCCCGGGCAGCCCGGCGGCAAAGGTGGTAACGCCTTCTTATTCGGCAACGGCGGCAGGGGCGGGGCCGGCGGGATTGGCACCACCGGCACCGCGGGCGTCGCGGGGGCCAGCCCCACCACCGGCGGCCTCGGCGGCAACGGTGGGGCCGGCGGCGTGGGCGGCAACGGCGGGCTGATTTTCGGCAGTGGCGGTGCCGGCGGCAGTGGCGGGACCGGCGGGACGGGCGGGAGTGGCGGGGCCGGCGTCACCGGTTTTCCTAACGCCACCGGCGGCGGCCTGGGCGGGAACGGCGGGACGGGCGGGACCGGCGGGCAGGCTGAGGGAGTGTCGGGATTCTTCGGCGGCCACGCGGGTGACGGCGGCGCCGGCGGTCTGGGTGGCCAGGGCGGCCAGGGCGGCTCCGGGGCCGACGTCAGCGCCGGCACCGCCGGCAACGGCGGCAAGGGCGGCAACGGTGGGGCCGCCGGCCTGGGTGGCAGCGCGGGCGACCCCGGCGCCAGTGGGGGCCCCGCGGGCACCGGCGGCACTGGCGGCGACGGCGGCGACGGCGGCAACAGCACCGGCAGCGCCGGCGGCACGGCCGGCGTCGGCGGCAACGGCGGCAACGGCGGCAACAGCACCGGCGGGACCGGCGGCAACGGCGGCGACGGCGGCAACAGCGGCAACGCCACCGTCAACGGCACGGGCCTCTTGGCGGCGGAAGCCATTGGCGGCGGCAGCGGCGGTGACGGCGGCAACGGTGTTACCGGCGGCAACGGCGGCAACGGCGGCAATGGCGGCAGCGCCTTCGCCACTGCCACCACCGACGCCCTCACGGTCGGTGGCGGTGGCGGGGGCGGCGGCGCCGGGGGCAACAGCACGAGCGGCGGCGCCGGCGGCCACGGCGGCCAAGGCGGCAACGGTGGTGGCGTCGCCGCAACTGTCGGCAGCAACGCCGTCGCCGCCGGCGGCGGCGTCGGCGGTAGTGGCGGTGGGCCCGCTGGCACCGTAGGCGGCCCCGGTGGCGGGGGCGGCGGCGGGGCCGGCGCCGCTGTCACCAGCACCACCGCCGCCGCCGTCGGCGGCTTCGACGGCCGTACTGGCCAGGGCTCCGGTGGCGGGGCCGGCGGCGGCGGCGGCCACCCCTCCGCCGCTACCGGTACTGAAGTCGCCGCCGGTGGTGGTGGTGGCGGCGGCGGCGCTATCACCGGAGGCGCCGGTGGCGACGGCGGCCAAGGGGGCAGTGCCAAGGGCGTGGCCCCTGGCGCCGGCGGGGTCGGCGGCACCGGCCAGCCAGTCGGCGGCGTCGGCACTGACGGCGCCGACGGTAACGGCTTAAGCACAGGTGGCGGCGCCGCCACCGGCGGCACCGGCGGCAACGCCAACATCGGCGGTGGCGGCGGGGGCGGCGCCGCCTTTGCCAGCGGAACCAGCGCCGTCGCACACGGCGGCATCGGCGGCGACGGCGGCCCCTAGGATCGACCCACACCGGCCGCGGCCGGCGGCCACCCGCCGTGTGAACCGGTGCGACTAACCACGTGCCGCGGCAGTGTTACCGATCCCTTGATGCGCTCCTCTAGGCCCGCCGACGTCCAACGGTGCCGGAGGTGCTTCGCGGCTGAAGTGTTCGTTAGCCAATCGATGCCACCACCTGTTGAAGACGTTTTGGACAGGGTGGCGCGATGAACAGCTGCCCGACGGCACGGTTGTGTGGACTTCCCCGACCGGACACAAGTACCTCACACGGCCGGGCAGCCGCTTGCTGTTTCCGGCGCTGTGGCTGCCCACCGGCGAATTACCCACTGCCCCAACGGAGTACCGACCACCACGCGGCGATCGCGGCGCCATGATGCCCACCCGCCGCCGAACCCGCGAACAAGACCGCGCCCACCGCATCGCCGCCGAACGCCGCCACAACCAGCAAGCCCGGCAAACCGAAAGCCGACAGCACCAGCCGACCTACTCCGCTCCCACCCCACCGGGCCACGATGAGCCACCGCCATTCTGACTGCTGCTGACCAGCAGTCGAGCGGGGCTGCGGCCAAGCACCTGGCGCCACGGAATGTCCGCGGGGTCTTCAGTCAGGCGCATGGGGGGATGATCCGCGGCGAGTACGGAGCGCACGCTCTCTTCGACTGCAATCTTGGCCAAGGCATGGCCCACGCAATAGTGTGTGCCGGCACCGAAGTTGAGCAGTCTGGGTGTATCAGGCCGCGAAAAGCGGTCGGGGTCGAAATTATCGGGCTCGCGCCACGCCGACGCATCGCGGCATGCGGCGGCGATGCAGAGGAAGACCATCGAGCCAGCCGGAATCATATTGCCGTACAACTCAATCGGCTCCAGGGCCGTGCGGGGGATGAACGGGATACTCGGCTCGAGGCGCATGGTTTCGGCGACTGCGCTTGCCAGCCGGGCCTGATCCTCATGTACGCCGGCGAGTTGGTCACGATGTTGCAGGGCCAGCAGCAAGCTGCACGGTATTTGACTCCCGGCCGTATCATGCCCGGCCACAAGAAGATTAGCGATCATAGCGAAGGTTTCGTCATGCGTGAGGCGCTCACCGTCAGCCTCGGATGCGAGCAGGCCCGTAATGAGATCCGATCCCGGCGCTTTGCGACGACGCGTCGTCAACTCATCGACGTAGCCCTGCAGTTCCGTGATTGCGGCCGTCGCGGCCCCGATTTGTTCGGGCGTCATGACAAGGAACACCGGGCTCAAGGCATCGAGCCAACGGGCGAACACCGGGACATCGCTGTCGGGCACACCGAGCAGGCGACACATAAGCCGTGTGGCAAGAGTCGCGCAAGCATCAACAAGGTCGCCGCCCTGGCGAGTCGAAGCAACGGCCTCGGCGGCCATGTCGGCAGCCGCGGCGCGCAGCGCCTCGACGGACCGGGGCGTGAAAGCACGAGAAACGAGCGATCGGATGCGCCGGTGATAATCCCCCTCGGTGGTGAACATCAACCGCCCATACCAGTCACGCAGGCATCCGTCGGTGATGCCCATCATGTCGAACAACGCCAGCCCGATTCCCTCGAGCCGCTGATCGCGGGCCAGAGCCTCGACGTCGCGTTGGCGCAGTACGACGGCGGCGCCAGTCGATACGTCCGACGCCAACGGTCCCTGCTCTACCGCGTCACGAAGCAGACCGTGCAGGTCAGCCCCAAAAGTGCCGGTAAGGTCGATCGCAACTTTCTCCGGATGGTTCATGGTCACCTCGCATCGAGCGTCGCCCTAGAACACCCGCGAGATGCCCGGGGAAACTTGCTGTGGTTCATCGGCGTCATCGAGCCACTCGCCGACCATAAGGCAATCCACCAGTCCCCAATTAGGTAGTCGCCTACTCTATTCGCCCCATCTATTCGGGGTGAGGCTTGGATCTTCCGGTAATTGCTCTCTTCCACGCGGAGGAACCACACCTCGGCCCGACGAGTTAAGGGACAGTGACATGCCGTATGTGATCGCGGCGCCGGAGCTGATGACGGCGGCGGCATCGGATTTGGCAGGTATCGAGTCGGCGCTTAGCGCAGCCCACGCGGCCGCGGCGACCTCAACGACGCAGGTGCTGGCGGCGGCCGCAGATGAGGTGTCGGCGGCGATCGCGTCGCTGTTTTCTGGCCATGGCCAGCAATTTCAGGCTCTCGGCGCTCAGGCGGCGGCGTTTCATGTCCGGTTTGCGCAGGCGCTGAACGGCGCGGGGAGCGCGTATGCGGCGGCCGAGGCGACGAACGCCGCGCCGGCCGCGGACCTGGCGGACTTGTTGTCGCCGTGGAAGTTGCTGACGGGGCGCCCGCTGGTCGGGAATGGCACCGACGGGGCGACGGGCACGGGATCCCGCGGTGGCGACGGCGGGTGGCTTTTCGGCAACGGCGGCAACGGCGGGTCCGGTCCAACCGGTCAGGACGGCGGCAGGGGCGGCGACGCAGGGCTGTTCGGCAACGGCGGCCGGGGCGGGACCGGCGGGACCGGCACCACCGGCACCACGGGCGGCGTCGGCGGGAACGGCGGGACCGGCGGCAATGGCGGAATGATTTACGGCAACGGAGGTGCCGGCGGCAGCGGCGGCGCGGGTGGTGCCGGCGCGACCCTTACCACTGGCGGCACCGGCGGCAACGGCGGCAATGGCGGCAACGGCGGAACCGGCGGTCAAGCCGGGGGAGTGTCGGGATTCCTCGGCGGCCATGCTGGCGACGGCGGCGACGGCGGCGCCGGTGGCGACGGCGGCGGCATCAACTTCAATGGCAGCGGCGCCGTCAGCGGCACCGGCGGGAACGGCGGCAACGGCGGCCACGGCGGCGCCGGCATGAACGGCGGCAACGGCGGTGCCGGCGGTAAGGGTGGCACCGTCGAGCTAGTCACCACCGGCACCGTCGCCGGCGCCTCCGGCGGCGGAGGTGGCGGCGGAGGCGAAGGCGGCAACAGCACCGGCGGCGGCCACGGCGGGACCGGCGGGACTGGCGGCACCGGCGGTCAAGCCGGAGCGTTCGCCGACACGAACGGGACCGGCCCCGCCGGCTTCGACGAAATGTTCGGCGGAGGGGGCGGCACCGGCAGCGGTCCCGCCGGAACCAGCGGGGGTCCCGGTGGTGGTGGCGGCGGGGGCGGCGCCGCGGTCGTCGGTCACACCTCGGCCCTGGGCGTCAATGGCCGCGTCGGCCTCGGCACCGGCGGCGGCCTAGGCGGTGGCGGAGCCTCTGGGGTGGTCACCAGCAACGACGCCTTCGGCGGAGGCGGCGGCGGTGGGGGCGGCGGCGGCAGTATCGCCGGCGGCACCGGCGGCACCGGCGGAACCGGCGGAACGGTCGGCGGCGCCGGCGGCACGGCAGGCCAAGCCGGCGACCCCGGCACCGGCTTCGCCCAGGTCGGCGGCACCGCCACCGGCGGTCAGGGCGGCACCGCCGGTGCCAACGGCGGCGGCGGTGGTGGCGGCGGCAGCGGTTCTGCCGTCGGCGCCGGTGGCGCCGGCAAGGGCGGCAAGGGCGGCAACGGCGGCCCCTAGGCAATCACCGATTCACGGGCGCATTTCGTAAGCGCCGTTGATCGGCGCAACGTGTTCCTTCCACACCCGCTCGTAGCGCGCCCCGTCCTGCACCGGACGGCGGACCATGCGCATCGCGAAACGGGCCTGTTCGTCGGTGGTGGCGGCCTTGTCGTTCAGCTCGACGGCATAGCTGTTGAAGTCCCGCACCAGGACGGCAAAGATCTCGTCGATCAGCGCCTCGTCGACGCCGGACAGCGGGGCCTCCTCGAGGATCAGCTGGGCGTAGGGCACCGTCGCGAAGAGCTGTCCCACGCCGAAGGCAAAGTCGATGTCCTTCTGCTGCACGGCATCGGGGGTCGCGGAAGCCAGCATCTCGGCCAGCACGTCGACCTGCTCGCGTAGCAGCGCGACGTTGGGCAGGTGGCCATAGCTGTCGAACGCCGCGCGCCAGTCGTGGAAGCGCACCTTGCCCAGTCCCCCGGTGGGTCCCTGTGCGAACAGGAATGTGTCGTCGGCCGCGTCGTCGCGGCGGCCGATCAACGGCAGCGCGGCATCGGGGGCGAACAGGAAGTTGGGCATGAACTTGGCCAGCAGCCCGATGTTGATGTGGACGGTGCCTTCCAGCCGGGGCAGCAGGCCGATCTCGCGGGCCACGGTCTCGAAGAAGGTGTCCTTCTCCACACCCTTGGCGGCGATGACGTCCCACAGGGCGGTGATGACCCACTCGCCCTCGCCGGTGACCTTTGCCTTGGTGAGCGGGCTGTACAGCAGGTAGCGACGGTCTTCGGCGGAGGCGCTGCGCATGTAATCGGAGGCGCGGGTGGCGACCAGCTTCATCGCGATCAGCCGTACGTAGGCGTCGGTGAGCAGCCGCCGCACGTGGCTGAAGTCGGTGACCACCGTCCCGTACAGGTGGCGGTTGGACGCGTGGGTGACCGCCTCGTACATGGCGTGGGTGCACATGCCGATGGCGCCCCAGCCCAGGTTGTACTTGCAGACGTTGACCGTGTTGAGGGCGGCGTGGAACGCGCCGATGCCGCGGTGCAGCATGTCGGCCTCGGTGACCGGGTAGTCGCGCAGCCCGTAATTGGCGACGTAGTTCTGCGAGTTGACGACGTTCTTTTTCAGGTCGTAGCGGTCGTGCTGGGAGTCGGCGGCGAAGAAGACGTATTCGTCGGTGTCGGCGATCTTGCCGAACGTCGACACCATCCGGGCGACGTTCGCGTTGCCGATGTAGTACTTCTCGCCGTTGGCGGTCCAGCCGTGACCAATGTCTTTTGCGGGCGTCAGGATCATGTCGGTCTTGTAGACGTCGGCGCCGTGGGTCTTCTCCGACAGCCCGAAGGCGAACACCTCACCCTGCTCCAGCTGGGCGGCGGCCTTGCGTTTGGCGTCCTCGTTGTCACTCATCCAGATCGGGCCCAGGCCAAGGGCGGTCACCTGGAACGGGTACCAGTAGCTCAGCCCGTAGAAGCCCACGATCTCGGCGAACTCGCTGATCCGGTAGGTGTCCCAACGGCAGTCGGCGGTGCCGTACTCGGCCGGCGTCAGCAGCGAGGCGAAGATGCGCTCCCGCCCGATGTGATTGAGGAAGTCCGAGTACCACACGCGGTTGTGGTCGTCGGACTTCAACCGCGCCTTCCCCCTGGACTCGAAAAAGTCCACCGTCGCGGCCATGATCTCCCCCGAACGGGCATCGGGGTAGGTGCGTTGCAGGTGGTTGGGATTGAGCAACATGAGTGGACTCCAGGAGGGGTGTCGAATAAGTCGAGGGAGACGGTACTGCAATACCGCCGCCGATAAAACGCCCCGGTTAACCCTTGATGCCCCTGTTGGCCGGGCCCCACCGCGACTTAGCATCGGTTGCGTGTCAGAACTAAATACCGCTCGCGGACCCATCGATACCGCCGATCTCGGCGTCACGCTCATGCACGAGCACGTGTTCATCATGACCACCGAGATAGCGCTGAACTATCCCGACGCCTGGGGCGACGAAGAGAAACGGGTGGCCGACGCGGTCACGCGACTCAACGAGCTCAAGTCCCGGGGCGTGGACACCATCGTCGACCTCACCGTCATCGGGCTGGGCCGCTATATCCCGCGCATCGCCCGGGTCGCCGCGGCCACCGGGCTCAATATCGTCGTCGCGACCGGTTTGTACACCTACAACGACGTACCGTTCCGTTTCCACTACACGGGGCCGGGCACGCAGCTGGACGGCCCGGAGATCATGACCGACATGTTCGTCCGCGACATCGAGCAGGGCATCGCCGACACCGGCATCAAGGCCGGGATCCTCAAATGCGCCACCGACGAGCCCGGCCTCACCCCGGGTGTCGAGCGGGTGCTGCGCGCCGTCGCCCAGGCACACAAACGCACCGGGGTGCCGATCTCCACACACACCCACGCCGGGCTGCGGCGCGGGCTCGATCAGCAACGCATCTTCGAAGAGGAGGGCGTCGACCTGAGCCGGGTGGTCATCGGGCACTCGGGCGACAGCACCGACGTCGGCTACCTCGAAGAGCTCATCGCCGCCGGTTCCTATCTCGGGATGGACCGGTTCGGCATCGACGTGATCTCGCCGTTCGAGGACCGGGTGAACATCGTGGCGACGATGTGCGAGCGCGGGCACGCCGACAAGATGGTGCTGTCGCACGACGCCAACTGCTACTTCGACGCGCTGCCCGAGGAACTCATGCCGATCGCCGCCCCCAACTGGCATTACCTGCATATCCACAACGACGTGATCCCCGCGCTCAAGGAGCGTGGCGTCACCGACGAGCAGCTGCACACCATGCTCGTCGACAACCCGCGCCGGATCTTCGAGCGGCACGGCGCCTATGAGTAAGCCGGTCCCCCCGATCGGCACCCAGATCTCGGCGCTGGCGGCGCTCGCTCCCGACGAGCCGGCCGTCACCTGCGACGGGCACACGATCACCCGCGGCGAACTGGACCGATCGACCAACCGACTGGCCCGCGCGTATGCCGAGCGTGGTGTCGGCCTGGGCGACTACGTGACCATTGTTTTGCCGAACTCCGTGGAGTGGGTGCAGGCCGCGGTGGCGTGCTGGAAGCTGGGCGCTGTGCCGCAGCCGCTGTCCCCGCGGCTGCCGGACGCGGAGTTCGAGGGTCTGCTGGAGTTGCGGCCGCGTGCGCTGTTGGTCGGCCGGGAGGACCCGCGCAGTCAGATCCCCAGCGTGCCTGCGGATTTCGTTGCAGACCCGGCGTTGTCCGATGACCCGCTGCCCGAAGCGGTTTCGCCGTGCTGGAAGTCTCTGGCATCGGGTGGCAGCACCGGCCGTCCCAAGCTCATCGAAGCTGGCGGCGACAGCCGGATTCAGGCGCTCCTCGGGTACGGGCTGGGTGCGCAGGAAGGCGACACCACGCTGGTCCCGGTGCCGCTGAGCCACAACACCGGAATGACCACGGCCTCAATCGCTTTGCTGATGCGCCACCATCTGGTGCTGGCGCCCCGGTTCGACCCGCACGATTTTCTCCGGCTGATCACCGAATACCGCGTCACGTTCTTGACGACCGTCCCGACGATCATGCAGCGGGTGCTGCCGGTCTACCACGCCGACCCGGGGTCCTATGACCTGACCGCGATCCGGCGATTCTGGCACCTCGGGGCACCATGCCCACCCGCCATCAAGCAGGCCTGGATCGACCTGCTGGGCCCCGAAAAACTCTGGGAACTGTACGGCGGCACCGAATTGCAGGCACTGACCTTCATCTCCGGCGACCAGTGGCTGACCCACCGGGGCTCGGTCGGCATCGTGGTCAGCGGGGAGATGAAGGTGCTCGACGACGACGGCAATCCCTGCCCGCCCGGTGTGGAGGGCGAGATCTACATGCGGCCCGCCCCCGGCAGCGCCCCGACCTACCGCTATGTCGGCGTCAAGGCGAAGAGCCGGGACGGCTGGGACTCGCTGGGCGATCTCGGCTACTTCGACGCCGACGGGTTCTTGTACCTGTCGGATCGCCGTGTCGACATGTTCACCGTCGGCGGGCGCAACGTCTACCCCGCCGAGATCGAGGGCGCGCTGTCGGCTCACCCGGAGGTGTTGTCCTGCTTGGTCGTCGGCGTTCCCGACCCGAACTCGGGTGATCTGGGCCAGGTACCGCACGCCCTGGTGCATACGGCCGCCGGATCAGCGCTGGATTCCGTTGGCGTGCAGGAGTTTCTGCGGGAACGCATCGAGGCATACAAGGTGCCGCGCAGCGTCGAATTCCTCGACGAGCCGCTGCGCGACGATGCCGGCAAGGCCCGCCGGTCGGCGGTGCGGGATGAGGTGATCGCGCGGATGCGGACCGGTCGCAACGACGATCGCAAGGGGTACTGACATGACGGACGCGGGCCCGGTGGTGACGCTGTCGGTGGTCGAGGGCCCTGGCAGTGGCGCCCAGTACCGCTATGAGGAACGCGCGACGGCGATCGTGGGCCGCGCCGATGACTGCAATCCGCGCATCGACGAGCCCGGCTCCAACCAGCTGGTGTCACGTCATCACTGCCTGTTCGACATCAATCCCCCCGACGTTCGGGTGCGCGATTTCGGCAGCCTCAACGGCACTCACGTCAACGGCGAGGAGATCGGCCGTAGGGACCCCGGGCAAAGTCCCGAGGAGGCGGCACGGCTGGCCTTCCGGGAGCGCGACCTAATTGATGGTGACCGAATCACGCTGGGCAACACAGTGATTCAGGTTGGTATCACCGTGCCGCCGCCACCGACAATGACGGGGACGGTACTGCCCAAGGCGTGTTCGCGGTGTGGGGGTCCGTTGACCGACAATCCATGGAGCACCGCCGACCAGGAGGTGTGCGCACGGTGTCAGACCGACCGCGGCAAGGCGATCGACGCGCTGCTGGGCAAACTGGTCGCCGACGACTCGCCGCCCGAGATCCGCGACCACGATGTGGTCAAAAAAATCGGCGACGGCGGCCAGGGCGTGGTGTATCTGGCACGCCATCAGCCTTCCGGTGACCTGGTCGCGGTGAAAATGCTGCTGCCCAAGGTGGCCGTCAAAGAGCGGTCGCGGGCAATGTTCGAACGCGAGATCGACAACATAGCGGCACTCGACCATCCCCACATCGTGTCCTTCCGGGAATCCGGAAGAGTTGGGGCAGCATGGTATTTCACCAGCGAGTACTGCGCCGGGGGCAGCGTGGATGACTTGGTCGAGAGGGGTCTGCTAGCGCCCGGCCAGGCGGTTCCGATCGTCGTGCAGGCGCTCGAAGGGTTGGCCCACGCACACACCGCGCCGCTGCCGAACGGATCGATCGGGCTGGTGCACCGTGACATCAAACCGGGCAACATTTTGCTGGCCCGCCGCGGCCGCGACCTGGTCGCCAAGGTCGCCGATTTCGGACTGTCGAAGGCATTCGACCGCGCGGGCTTGTCGGGAATGACCCTGACGGGGTCCGTTGCTGGCACTATGCCGTTTATGGCCCGTCCGCAGCTCATCGACTACAAGCACGCCCTGCCAGACGTCGACGTGTGGTCGATGGCCGCATCGCTGTATTGGATGCTGACCGGCTACTACCCGCGAGATTTTCCGGAGCGGGAGGATCCGATCCGGGTGGTGCTGGACACGAATGCGGTCCCTATCCGCGAGCGTGACCCCAACATCCCGCACCGGCTGGCCACCGCCATCGACGAAGCCCTCATCGACAGGCCCAAAATCAACGTCGCGTCGGCCGCCCAACTGGCCGCGGCGCTGCGCGAGGCGATCTAGCTCGTGTCTGCGATCGATTACGCGGGTCTCAGCGACATCGGCTGCGAACGCTCCAGCAATCAGGACCGCTGGAGCGCGGATGCCGAGCTGGGCCTGTTCGTGGTGGCCGACGGCGTGGCCGGCAGCAGCGACGGCGAGCTGGCCGCACAGGTGATCGCCGAATTGCTGCCGACCTACCTGCGACGCCACCTCGATGGCGAGGCCGAGCCGGCGCAACTGGGCCGCGCGGTGGCCGAACTCTCTAACGACCTATACCTGACGGGCCAAACCGATACCCGCGTCGCGGGAGCCACCAGCACGGTGGTGGCCGTGGTCGTCGCGGGTTCCCGCGCGCTGGTCGCCCATATGGGTGATAGCCGCGTCTACCTGTACCGCGAACAGCGGTTGCAACAACTGACCCACGACCACAGCTTGGTTCAGGCGCTGATCGACTCGCACGAAATCCAGCCCGAGGAAGCCGCGCAGCATCCCGCCCGCAACGTCGTGATTCGTTTCGTCGGAATGCCTCCACCCGCGATACCCGACGCTCTCGACGTGGAACTGCAGGACGGCGACCGAATTCTGCTGTGCAGCGACGGCCTGTACGGCGTGGTTGACGACGCGGCGCTGGCCGGCATTGTTGGTGGCGAAAGCGTGCCCGAGGATGCTTGCGCGGCGCTGATCGCGGCGGCCAGGCAAGCGGGCGGCCCAGACAATATCACCGCGGTAGTCGTGCACATCGCCGGTCAATAGTGGCGCCGGCGGCACTAACCTGCCACTTGTGGGCCTGATGGTGGTGTGGTTGGTGTTGGTCACGGCGATCGCGATCGCCGCGCTGGTGACGAGTCTGGTAGTGCTGTCGCGGCTGCCTCGGCGGGTTGCGCCGCCGTCGTACCCGCCCCCCGACGCGACCAGCTGGGTGCCCCGCAGCCGCTGCGCGGAACTGAACATAACGGACTAAAGCGGCGCGGCTCGCCGGAACGCGTCGCGCACGTAGGCGAGTACGACGTCGGTGACGCGGGCCGAAAGCTCCACGACGGCAAGCCGATTGGGCCGCGTCGGCGGGTCGGTGATGTCGGCGAGCATCAACGACATGTGGGCACGATGTCCGCGGACCGCATGCCGCGCGGCACATTCCTCGATCGCATACGGGTACCGCGAGCACACGGTCATGACACCCGAGTGCAGCCCGTGCTCCCAAGGCATCTCGTAGAGCGGGGTCCCGTCGGGCAGCCCCGCGCCGAACGGGTAGACCGCAAACGGCCAGCGGTGATCGTGCAGATCGCCGAGGACGGGCCGGGGGAACACATGCACGGCGACCGAGTACTCGCGCCGCGGCGGCCCCCCGAAAACCCCCTCGCAAACCAGACTGTCGTCGGCGTCGACGCGAATGTATTGCTCGCCGACATCCACCGCCCGCCAGGCGGCCGAGTCGTCGAGGTGAACGCGATCGTCGGGAGGCTCTCGATCAGGCGCCGCAGCGTCGGCGAGTCTGTCGGCGAGGTCAAAATGGGCAGGTCAGGCATGCCGGGCGATGCTAGCACTTGCCATGCTCGTGTTCTGGCTGGCGATCGTGACGATCATCTCGATCACGGCCCTGGCCGTCAGCCTCGTGGCGTGGTCGCGGCTGCCCCGCCAAGCACCCGCGCCACCGCAGTACCCGCCCTACCCACCGCAATACCCGCCCTACCCGCAGGCGCCGCAGATGCCGCAGATGCCGCAGATGCCGAATCCGCTGCCTACGACGTGGGACCACCGCCGCGGGTGCATGGATAACACCGTCGATTAGCTATGGCGCGACCGCGTCCGCTTCCGGATCGCTGACGACGCTGCCGACGCTGCCGGACGGGCGCTTGCGCTTCTCCCAGCGCCGCAATGCCTCCCGGGCGGGCGACTCGACCAGCGCGTAGCTCACGGCGGAGATCGCGAAACCGAAGATCAGTGTCAGCACCAACACCGTTGCCATCCGGCCGGTGAACGGGAACGTCCCGATCACCGGGAACACCATGGCCATCGCGGCCAGGTGCCAGATGAACAGGCCGTAGGACCAACGCCCCAGGGTCACCATCCCGGCGCTGCCCAGCAGCCGGTGCGACGTGTCGGGCCGGTCCAGCACCAACGGCGCCACCAGCGCCAACGCCACCACGGCGCCCATCGCCGTCTTTACCGCGAATTGCGTGGCCGTGGCCGGGACTAGCCCCTCCGGACCCGCCAGCGGGGACGCCGCCACCAGGTAGGCCAGCACCGCGACGACGGCCATCAGCGGGCGCCGGCGCGCCAACCGGTGCGGCAGCCCGATCGGGCTGTAGGCCCACTCGGCCAGCAACATGCCCGCCGCGAACCAGGAGAAAAACGCCGGCGGCCAGTTCAGCGGGTTGATCCCGGAACCGGCATGCGCCACGGGCACCCAGCCCCAGGCCCAGCTGGCCGCCCCCAGCGCGGCGATCGCGGGCACCCGGGCGCGGACCGGAATGCGGCGGGCCAGCAGCGCGAAGATCGGCAGTGCCAGATAGAAGCCGACCTCGACGGACAGGCTCCACATCTGGGTCAGGCCGCCGGTCAGGGTGAGCGGCACATAGATCTGGGTGAGCGTCAGATTTGCCAACCAGACGGTCGGGCTGGCGTGATCGGCGTCGGGCAGCAAAGACAGGATCACGACGACGGCCACCACATAGGCCGGCATGATGCGGGCTACCCGCGATCGCAGGTAGTGGCCGGTGCGCGGGCTCTGGACCAGACCACGCCCCAGATCCCGCGCCGCCGCGGCGTGCCCGCGCCACAACAGGAACCCCGACAACGCAAAGAACACCGCCACGGCCAGGTCGAAGCGCCCGAACAGCCGCCCGGCAACACCGCTGGAGTGGCCCGTCTGGAAAGCGACATGCGTAATGACCACGCCGACGGCCGCGCAGGCGCGCATGCCCTCCACGGCGGGCAGGAAGCTCCGGATCCCACCCACCTGCTGGCCATCGGTCACGATCACAGTGTGCCTGCGACGTCCACAAGGCTCGCCGCAGGTGGCTCGGGTGCACCCGAGCTACCCGGCATTCTGCTGTTAGGGTCAAACGGGTTTCGCTTCGCTGCTGGGCCAGGTCGGCGTCCGGATCGACGAGAGGGAGGTCACGACAACGTGAACCGAGCCGTCATGTTGCGGTTCGCCGCCTGCGGAATCATCGGACTCGGGGCCGCCCTGCTGATCGCCGCGCTGCTGCTGTCGACCTATACCAGCAGCAGGATCACCAAAATCCCACTCGACATCGACGCGACGCTGATCAGCGACGGCACCGGAACCGCACTCGACTCGGCCTCATTGTCCGGTGATCATCTCGTCATCAACCAGAATGTCCCACTGGTGTCCCAGCAGCAGGTCACCGTGGAATCGCCCGCCAACGCCGACGTGGTCACACTTCAGGTCGGCAACTCGGTACGGCGCACCGACAAGCAAAAAGACACCGGACTGCTGCTGGCGATCGTCGACACCGTCACCCTTAACCGCAAAACCGCGATGGCCGTTTCGGACGACACGCACACCGGCGGCTCGGTCCAGAAGCCGCGCAACTTCAATGACGAG
This sequence comes from uncultured Actinomycetota bacterium, assembly GCA_963814505.1. Classification (GTDB taxonomy): domain Bacteria; phylum Actinomycetota; class Actinomycetes; order Mycobacteriales; family Mycobacteriaceae; genus Mycobacterium. The sequence continues at coordinate 7,326 of CAWFDM010000019.1, read as the reverse complement.
AACCCCCCGACCGCCATCCCGGTGCGGCACAGCGGGCTGTCCTACCGGTTCCCATTCCACACCGAGAAGAAGACGTATCCCTATTTCGATCCGATCGCCCAGAAGGCGTTTGACGTCAACTACCAAGGGCAAGAAGACGTCAACGGGTTGACCACGTACCGCTTCACGCAGAACATCGGCTACAACGCCGACGGGAGGCTGGTGGCTCCGGTCACCTACCCGTCGCTGTACGCCGGCGACGAGGACGGCAAGGTCACCACCTCCGCGGCGATGTGGGGCCTGCCCGGCGATCCGGCGGAGCAGATCACCCTGACGCGCTACTACGCCGTGCAGCGGACGTTCTGGGTGGACCCGGTGTCGGGCACCATCGTCAAGGAAGTCGAGCACGCCAACCACTACTTCTCCCGCGATCCGCTCAAGCCAGAGGTGACGCTGGCCGACTACAAGGTCACCTCCACGGAAGACACCGTCGAATCCCAGGTCAACTCGGCCCGCGACGAGCGCGACCGGCTGTCGCTCTGGTCGCGGGTGCTGCCGATCACGTTCACCGCGATCGGCTTGATCGCGCTGGTCGGCGGCGGACTGCTGGCCTCGTTCAGCCTGCGGACCGAGAGCGCACTGACCGACCCCGGTCTGGACCGAGGCGACGAATCCTTCGGCCACGGCGGGCCCGAGGAACGGGTACCGGGTGCCGAGGCCGTGACCGAGAAGCTGCCCACGCAGCGCCCCGATCTGGATGAACCGAGCCCGCCCGGCGCGGATCCGCCTGCCTCGGGTGGCAACGAGTCGGACCCGCACGACGCGGGGCCGGACGACCCCGGTCCGACTGAACGGACCTAACCCGGCTTGCGCTGGTCTCGGCCGGGGTACGCGTTGGTTCTGGCGCTGCTGGTGGTCGCGCCCCTGCTGCAGCCCGGATATCTGTTGCTGCGCGACGCGGTGTCCACGCCACGGTCGTATCTGTCCGATACCGCCCTGGGGCTGACGTTGGCGCCGCGGGCGACGCCGCAAGATTTCGCGGTGTCGCTGGCCTCGCACCTGGTGGACGGCGGCATCGTGGTCAAAGCGCTGCTCGTGGTCGGTCTTTGGCTGGCGGGATGGGGCGCGGCCGGACTGGTGGCGACCGCGCTGCCCTCGGCGGGTGTGGGTGGCCAGTTCGTCGCGATCACGCTGGCGATCTGGAATCCCTATGTCGCTGAACGGCTGCTGCAGGGCCACTGGAGCCTGCTGGTCGGCTACGGCTGTCTGCCCTGGGTTGCGACGACGATGCTCAAGCTGCGCTCCGCCGACGGCACCGCTTCCCCCGACGGCACCGCTGGTGATCGCGGCACCGGCTGGGGCGCCTTTCTCGCGCTGGCCTTCTGGATCGCGTTGGCCGGGCTGACCCCGACCGGATTGATGCTGGCCGCGACGGTGGCGTTGGTCTGCGTGGCTGCCCCGGTCCGGGGCCCGGGTGGGCCCAGGCCGCGCTGGCTGTGCGCCGCAGCGGCGATGGGCAGTGCGCTGGTGGGGGCGCTGCCGTGGCTGACGGCATCGGCGCTGGGCTCGTCGTTGACCTCGAACCCGGCGGCGAACGCGCTCGGGGTCGCCATGTTCGCGCCGCGCGCCGAGCCCGGCCTGGGCACGCTGGTCAGCCTGGCCAGCCTCGGCGGCATCTGGAATGGCGAGGCCGTGCCCGGTTCGCGGACAACGCTTTTCGCGATTTTGTCGGCCGCGGTGCTGCTGGGTGTGGTGGCGGCCGGGCTACCGGCAGTGGTGCGTCGTCCAATGGTGGTACCGCTGCTGGCGCTGGCGGCGGTGGCCGTGCTCGGACCGGCCGCGCTGGCAACCGGCCCCGGGCTACACCTGCTGCGTGCGGTGATTGATGCCGTGCCCGGTTTGGGCGTGCTGCGCGACGGGCAGAAGTGGGTGGCGCTGGCGGTGCCCGGATACACGCTGGCGGCGGCGGGCGCGGTGGAGACGCTGCGACGTTGGCCCCTCAGGTCTCCAAGCCCCCTAAGGCCCCCCGTGACGGCGTCGGTTTGCTGCCTCGCGCTGATCCTGGCGCTGCCGGACCTGGCCTGGGGGGCGTGGGGCAGGGTTGCGCCGGTGCACTACCCGTCTGGGTGGGCGGCGGTGGCGGCTGCGATCAACAACGAGCCGGGGCACCCGGGATGGGTAGCGGTGTTGCCTGCCGGCAGCATGCGACGCTTCGAATGGTCCGGTTCCGCCCCGGTGCTCGATCCGTTGCCGCGCTGGCTGCGCGCGGACGTGCTGACCACCGGTGATCTGGCTATATCCGGCGTCACCGTGCCCGGGGAGGGCGCGCGGGGGCGGGCGGTAGAGCAGCTGCTGCTGTCGGGGCCCGACCCACCCGTCGTGGCCTCGGCCGGCGTGGCGTGGCTGGTCGTCGAGTCGGACACCCCGGGTGACACGGGTGCCGCGGCACGCACTCTCGACGCGCTGGCACCCACCTACCGTGACGACAAACTCGCTCTGTACCGGATCGGCGGCCACAGCGCCGTGGCACCGTCTGCCCGCCTCCGAGCGACAGTGATCGCCGCGCACCTGGCCTGGCTGGTTCTGCTGGTGCTGGGCGGGGGTGGCGCCGTGCTGGGTTGGGTGCGTCGACGAACGCGCCGAGCGTAGCGCCACGGCGAAAAAACGGGGCGTCAGATTTCGCCGCAACGTTACGCTCGTGGCGGCGCTCCGCCCTCAGACCAGGCCGCTGACAAAGGTGCCGGCGCGCACCGCTTCGAGCACAACGCGCATCGCGTCGGCGCTTTGCGTCCAGGAGAACTCACCGCAGCGCGCCTGCGCCTTACGCCCGAGTTGATCGCGCAGCACCGAGTCGCACAGCAGTTGTTCGAGGCGATCCACCAGCTCGGTGCGGTTGTCCACCAACATCCCGGTGACCCCGTCGAGGATCGAGTCGCACAGTCCACCGGAGGACCGGTAGCCGACGGTAGGCACCTTGTGCTGGGCCGCCTCCACGACAGCCAGACCCCAGCCCTCCTTGCGTGAGGGCAGCACATTTACCCAAGAGCTCTGCAGCACATGGTGTTTGGTCACGTCGTCGACGTGGCCGTGGAATGTCACCGCGCCGGAAATGTCGAGCCGCCGCACATGGTCGACGAGTCGCTGCTGCCACCACCCGCCGCCCACGATGTCGAGATGCACGTCGGGCATCCGTTTCCGCAGCTCCGCGACTGCCTCCAGGGCATCCTCGATCTGCTTGTGTGGCACCAGCCGCGACAGCACAACCACTCGCGGTCCGGCCGCGCGCGGGCCGGACAACGATTGCGCCGGTGCCTCGTCGAGACCGTTGCGCACCACCGCAATCCGTTCGTTGTCCACACCGAGGGCGACCAGATCGCGGGCCGAGGGCAGCGACACCGTCAGGTATTGATTGCGCCGGTGCAGCCGTGGCGACAACGTCGACTCGACGAACCAGCCGATCCTCCCGGTCACCGGCCCGGCCACCGGCCACTGCTCGCGGTGGCAATGGTGCACCAGCACCACCACCCGCCGGCCGTACACCAGTCTGGCCAGAAACGGCAGGCCGTTTTGGGTATCGACGACCACATCGGGCCGCACTCGCCGCAGCGGGCAAAGACCGAGCCGTGCTCCCAATTCCGAAAAAGCCATCGCCAACAACGCCCAGACGTAAACGGAGTAGCGCCCGCCCGCGCGGCTGATCGCGACGCCGTCGACCACTTCGCGCCGCGGCGCGCCGGGGTAGCGGGCGGTGCGCAGGGTGACGGCGACGCCGGAGGCAGCCAGTCGCGCGCCGATGCGCTGCAAGTAGGCTTCGCTGCCGCCCCCCTGCGGATGCCCGGTGTCGCGCCAGCACAGCAGCAGCACTGAGCGCAGACCAGACATTGATCAACACCCTAATGCTTCGGCCAAAAGCCGCCGTCTACAACCGACAGCGGGGCCGCCGAGCAACCCGTTTACGGGCCGGTCCGGGAGTGGGATCGTTTCAGGATGAGCATCAGCAATGAGTCGGCCGCGACGCGCAGGTTTGTGGCCCATCGTCCGTTCTGGGGCTCGAAAATGGCCTCCATAACGACGCCCGCGTGGCAACAGAACCCCGTCAGGTCCTACTTGGTCATGGTGGTCGGTCATGGTGGTCGGGATCCTCGCGTTTTGTGCCATCTTCGGCGGGCTGTATATGGGTGTGCAGATGTATATCTTCCGTGGTTCGGGCGGGTCACAACTGGCCGCCGAGATCATGGATAAGGTTCTCCGTTACGGCTTTGTGTTTCTCCTTATAGGCGGTGTCGGCGGCTGGTACTGGTGGTCGCAACGTTCTCCGCACGGACAGATCGTCATCGACGTCACCAGGGATGCCCTGACCGTCAGCAAGCGGCCGGGTGATGTTTATCCGTTCAGCGACGCGAAGCTGGGCGTGTGGGGGATATCCGGCGGCATGACGATGGGTACGGCGCTGCACCTGCACTACGGCCAGCAGGGTGGCCAGCGCCGCTTTGTTCTCGGCGGGCGAGATTATCGCGTCGCTGCCGGAACGCGGCTCGAGGCGCCCGACGCCGGCTACGGCCTGCCACTGGACGTCGACGCCTGGGTGGCGGGCACCGACTTCGGCGAGATTCTCACCCTGGCTGGCCGCCAAAGCAGTCAGAGTCCGTTGGATGCCAGCCCGCCGGCACCGGCGGGACCGATTCGTTGCCTGCTATTTCCCAGCCCGCTGGCGATCCAGCAGATGGGGCCGTTTGCAGTCCGGCGAAGACAACAACTCCTGCAATCGGTCAACCAACCTCGCCTGGCCATTGACGTGGACGCAGACGCGATCCGAGTGATCGACCCGAACAGCAATGCGCTGATTGTCTCGGCGACGGTGGCGCAGGTGACCGCGACACCGGAAACCTACCGATACCGGTACGGCTTGGCCGCGTTCGGTTCGCCAGAGCAAGTCGTGGGCCGCCTGTTCGAGCAGGGCATGGCCTCTTGACGTCCTCCGCGCATTGAAAATGCGCGGATTCCTTGTGGTGGTGGGCTGTCTCGCTATGCCGCCTGTTGGGCGGGTAGCGCCGTGGGCTCACCAGCAGGGAAGGTTCGCGCCGAGCGGCTCTGTCGCTTCAAAGCCCTACGGGCTTTGATACGCGCCACTGACCTCCGCGAAGGCGGATGCCTGCGGCCTCGCCGCTTAGATTTTTGTGCGGCTGGATTTCGGCGCACGCCGACATCCTGGCGATGCAGCCAGCCATGATTGGCTGCCTGCAAACCCAGCCGATCCGAACCGTCCTGGCCTACCTGGACATGAAGGCCCAGGTAGGCCGAAAACAGGTCGCGGTCCTCTGTGATGCCGCACTCGCAACGATGCACACGTTGAGAAAGCGGTTTCTTTTCTTTCTTGCCGCACAGACACGTTTGCGACAGAGCAGTCGTGTAGGGGCTGTACTCGTCGAGTTTTGCGCCGCCGGCACTTTCAGCCTTGCGCCGCACCACCTCTACCAGTAGCCCTGGTGCCCTGTCGCGCACACTGCGCGGAAAGTTCTTCTGCCACCCCACATAATTCAACTTCTCGCAGGCAACCTGGGTGCCGTGCGCGAAAAGCTGGTTCGCTAACTGCCCGTGCAGCGTTTTGCGGTGTTCAGCCAGACGCCGATGCTGCTCGCCCACTGCTGCGGCCGTCCGCGCCGCGGTGTCCGAGCGTAGCCACTGGCAGCGCCGCTTCTTGTGGGTACCGTCGGGGTTGAAACACTGCGGCGACCCGCAACGGTGTTGGCGATCCAGACGTCGCTGCACGCGGCGCAGCCTTGTGGTGTTGAGTCGAATCTGCTCGGCCAGCGGCCACACCCACCCTGCCCATGTGCCGTCGTTTCGCTGAACTGCTACGGCGATCTGGCTAGGACCCAGATCGAACGAGACACGACCATCACCGAGCGGGTGCCGCGCCGGTGGTGTGCCGTCCACGACCAGTTGCATACGGTAGGTGGGCTGTCCAGCGATGATGGTGCGCACAATCCGCGTATACAAAACCTTGCCTGCCGCGGTGAGCGCTTCGATCTCAGCCAGCTCAGCGTGCTGCTCTTTGCCGCGCCGACCACCAGTTGCCGGCGGCGCGATACCGATGACCAAACCATTGCCCCACTGCAACCCCAGCAGTCGACCCGCGGCATCGGTTTTAGGTCGCAGCGCACCATTGCCGTCTTTCGCCGACAGCGAATGCAGGCCGCGGCGGGCTGGCTTGAACCGGGGACGGCCTTTGCGCCCCCAATGCCAATCCGCTACCGCACCGAAAGCCTGTTTACCCATGTTCTGAGTTTCCTGGGCAGGCAAATGTTCACCTACCCAAGCCTGGCGCAGCGACGACGCAAACGACTGCGCCGCATCAACCGTGAAACCGTGCCCGGCGCACACTGCGTTAAACGCATTATTGCGTTGCACTCGTTGCTGTTTGGTTGTTGTCGCCATCTTGGCAACAGCGGCCCAGGCCGGGTCGGCTTTGGTCGCGCGGCTGCGTTTGGCCATCTCGGCCAGCACCGCGTTGTACACCCGCCGCCCAGTGGCGAAACGGACCTCAATGGTGTGTTGTTGGGCCGGTGTGGGACGCAGCGGCCACGACCGAACATGCGCAGCCGCGTCTTTAGGCCGCTTACGGGCACGCGGCTTGGGCTGCCCAGGTGCCGCCACCGCTCGCTCGCCGGCAGTTGTCGGCGCCAGCGGGTAGACACCGGTCGTGTGCATGCTGAGATTCTAGGAGCGACCACTGACAGCACCGTTTCCGCAGATTGGAGCAGCTACCGGCGCGGCGGACACAGCGTGACAGCACTGTGGGCGCACCTGGTGTTTGTGACCAAATATCGCCGCCGTGTCCTGAATGCAGACATGCTGGACTTCTGCGAGAACACCATGCGCGCAGTGTGTTCGGAACTGGGTGCCGAGCTGGCCGAGTTCAACGGCGAGCCCGACCACATACATTTGCTGGTCGCCTATCCTCCTACCCTGGCGGTCTCCACGCTGGTGCGCCGCCTAAAAGGCCGCTCCAGCTATGCGGTGCGGCGCGAATACACCGGAACGTGTGTGCGGGCACGGATGCGCAGCCACCTGTGCTCGCCGTCGTATTTCGCCGCGTCCGCTGGGGGAGCGCCGTTGTCGGTGATCAAGCGCTACATCGAAAACCAACACCGGCCCCTCTAACCTCGGGCTACGCCCCCCCGTCCCATGGCACGGCTACGCCGCGATCCCACGTGGCAGCGGTCGCTTCAAACACGAACTTGATGCGCTAACCGCGCTCTAAAGAAGCGCGGCTTGCGCGCTACGACCCTGGGTCACTGTCCACGACGCCCGTCCTGGTTCTTGGCATTCCTGGTGCGAAACCAC
>CAWFDM010000018.1:0-288925 GCA_963814505.1 uncultured Actinomycetota bacterium | reverse complement strand
GGTCTGCACACTGTCATTGCGCGCCTGGCTGCGATGGCACGAAAAAGTGCCCGACGATCCGCTGCTGATGCGGATTCCGTTCGAGTTGCCAGCCACGGATCCCGCTAGAATTGGCAACGTGTGGACTGTGGGGCGACTTCGCATCCCGGTACACCTCGACGACCCTGTGCAGGTCCTCGCCAACCTTCATACCGCCACCGAAAGACTGAACGCCATCCGGAGCCGCGACAACGAAAGTGATTCTCCTGCAATTGATTTAGAGGAGATGGCGTCGCTCATCCCGCCAACCGTGGCTCACGTAGGCATGCAGCTCTACACTGGATCAGGCCTGCGGGACCGGCTCAGGCCGATCTGTCACGGCAGTGTCTCCTACATTCCCGTTAAGCCGGATCCCGCGTACTGTGCCGGCGCCAAGGTCGTCGGGATGCATACCGTGGCCCCCCTAGCCGAGAAAAGTGGGCTAAGCATTGCGCTGACCTCCCATGGTGAGCAGCTCGATGTGACCGTGTGTGCGTGCCCCGACAATGTGCCTGCGGTCGACGATATCGCGACCGGGATCGTGCACTCTGTCGATATTCTGGTGGCGGCCGCACAGGAATCTCCTCGCGGGCAAGGCCGTTCCGTGGTCACAGAGATGACAGCCCACCGCGCGAATCATTCACGCGACCAGCGCTATTGACAGATCAATTTGCTACCCTCCCCATCGATGCGGCGTCGCCTACGCTTCCGATGAGGAGGCGCAGCGCCTTTTGCACATCCTTTCCAGCAGGCTTGTCGCGATGCCCGACCACCGTGGCCGCTAGAGCCGGCGACGCATGCCTGGAGGGCGCCATCGCGCCCCCAGACGATGAAGTTGACCACCCGGCAAGCCCGTTGGGGCTGAGCCGGCCGACGATTGGCGCGACTGATCGCCGGCGGTACGTTACCGGCGGGGCTGATCGCCAATCACCACCGACTTCTTACTCAACGAGGTTCTTGGCTTATCGCGAGCAGCGTCGCAATCGCCATTACGAGGGCTCCGGGATGAAGGTGGCTGCCTCCGCGGCTTCAGCGCTTACGTCCGTTCGTATCTGTACTGGTGGCATGCGTCGTTATGCCCCGGTGCCTGATCGCCGCGTAGTACCCATGGCTGAAGCTTTCAGTTCCCGCCCCGCGCCCTACGCGCCAATGCTGCTGCCGCAGGACTGACGATATTCCGCCGCGCCCGGGTGACTGGCTGGTCGGTCACGTTGATCAGGACTTCGTACACGGGCAGTTGGCGCAGGGACGATTCGGAGATAGGCCGACCGTCGGATGCTGTGCGCGTTGACCCTGCTGCGCACGATCACCGAGCATGCTGACGACTCGTCGGGGGCGATCGGCGGTGAATGCGAGCGGGCTGCCGACCTGTACGCGCAGGCATGTCGACTGGGTGAACCAGACCCAGCCGAACTCGCAGGGTGGCTGGCGACTTTCCGTGCGACCTCGCCGGGATGGCCGACGCTGCTGCTCGCGGATTTCGTCGACGTGTTCGACGACCATGCGCTCGCGATCTACCGCGCGGCGGTCGCGGATTTGGACCGTCAGCACGCAGGTCGCGACCACTGGGGCCGGTTTGAAGTCGACGCCATGTTGCTGGAGCTCGCCGATCACGACGGCGATGTCGATCGGGCTGTCGACCTGCTGAACGAACGGGAGCGCCCGCAGTACGGTGCGATCATCGCTCGCTTGCGGGCGGCCGGACGGGATGACGAGGTAGTGAATTGGATCGATCGGGCGGTTGCCGAAGGGCGAGCCAGCAGTCAAGGCGGCGGTAGTGGCTATTGGCTGAGCACGTCCGACGTCGCCGACACGTACCGGGGAATTGGCCGGATCGACGATGCGATCGCCGTTCTGCGTGCCGATTTCGTCCGGCAGCCTGCGGTCCACGCCTATCGGTCACTGCTGGACTTCGCCGCCACGATCGGTCGCGCCGATGCCGAACGCGTCTGGCGCTCGACCACGCGCGAGACTTGGCTGGCGGCGGCGCGGGGTCGGTACGGCCCGGCGAGATCATGGGCCTGCTTGGACCCAACGGTGCAGCAGGGCGAACTGCCTGGTCCAGCTCTCACTGAGCGAGGGAGACGTGGACGCCGCCGGGGAGGCCGCCGACCGCTATGGTTCCGGCTGGGCATGGCGGGAACTCGCTACGTAAGGCGCCGAGGCTCGGCCGGTAGCCGCTGCAGATCTGTACTGGCCGCAACTCGAGAACGACCTCCAGCGCCCTAACACCAGGCTCTACCCGGGCATTGCCGCGACGCTGGCAACGATGGCCGAGCTGTATGAAAGAGGCGGTCGCAGTGCTGATTTCGCGTTGTACATCGCCAAGGTCCGGCAAGACTACGGCAGGCGTCCTTCGCTGATCAAGGCGCTCCAAGCCCGGGGGCTCTGAGCGACCGCACTCGCGGGGCCAGCGTGTGAGGAGCACGGGGACCCCTGGGGGCATTTGAACCCGCCGGCGAACCGGGCGGGTTCGGTGGTGCGGGTGGCGCTGGCGGCGCGGGTTGGCTCCGGTGGTGCAGCCTCACCGATATTCGGCACCGGTGGTACTGGTGGCGTCGGCGGTGAAGGTGGCGCCGGCGGCGGGGGTGGTGCAGGCGGCGGCGGGGGTGCTGCCGGTGGCGGCGGCAAGGCCGCCGGCTCGTCGGGTGGTGCGGTGTACGGCGGTACCGGTGGGATCGGCGGTAGCGGCTGCGCGGGTGGTGACGGCGGTAATGGCGCTGTCGGCGGTGTCGGCGGCGCGGCTGGGTCCGGGGGGTTGCTGATGAGCCAACCGGGCACCCACGGTGCCGCCGGTAACGGTGGTGGCGGCGGTCTCGGCGGCGGCTCTGGCAGTGGTGGCACCGGTGGCACAGGCGGTTCATTCGGGTCTAGCATCCCGGGCCTGAACGGTGCGGGTGGCGCGGACGGCTCGGTGGGCACCGACGGCGCAGACGGTTAGCCTGCACCGGTCGGCACGGCGGTGACAAACTTCGGCATGCCCGTCGAACCCCGCCACATTCTCAGGACCACGAGATCGAAGCGGCGAAGGCGAGCATAGAGGGCATCGGCGTGTGGATTTCCGTCCCTCGGCTCCATGAAGGTCAAGATCCGAAACATTGGCTCGGTACTGGGCCTACGCTATTGAGTTGTTACGCCGTTAGCGGAAGTTGGGAGGTGTCGATGCCGGAACCCGTTATGCCCGCGCGACTGACTGCGGGGTCACTTGGCTGTGCCGGTGTCGACGATCGGTGATAAATGCGGACCGTTTACGCCGCCGCCGAGGCCGCCCTGCCGCACACCGCGATTGTCGAGCGCTGAGGTATTGATGGCGAACGAGGACGCGCACCGGTTGCGGCAGCTGATCGACAGCGTTCCCGCGATGGTCAGCTATTGGGATCGCTTGTTGTGCAACGTGGTCGCCAACGAGGCCTTCATCGAGTTTTTCGGCAAGACACCCGCCGAGATCCGCGGTCGCCACCTGCGGGAGGTTCTCGGAGAGGAGTTGTTCGGGCTCAGCCACGATCACGTAGAGGGGGTGCTTGGCGGCGCGCAGCAGGTGTTCGAGCACACTCTCACCGATCGGCACGGCAGCACTCGGCACGTCGAGACGAACTACATCCCGGACATCGTCAGAGGTGAGGTTGACGGGTTTTATGTTCAGGTCACGGATGTGACGGCACGCGTTAAGGCCGAACGCGCCCGCGACGACGCCGTGCGGTTGTTGCGGATCAGCATGGAAAACGCGCCGATCGGCCAATCCATCGTGGACATGTCCCTGCATGTGTTGTACGCGAACCCGACGATGTGTGCGATGTTCGGCTACACCGTGGCCGAGCTGAACGGCGTGAGCCTCCGCGAATTCGTCCACCCCGACGACATCGCGACCGCTGAGGTGGATTTCGACCTGCTGAAGAATTGTCCACTCTCACACGTCGTATCGGAACTCAGACTTTTCCGGCGCGATGGAACAACTATCTGGGTGCAACGTAACGCGGTGATGGTGCCGGGCGCGCACGGCTCCGACGACATCATCATTGGGCAGTTCCAGGACATCACCGCGCGCAAGCAGGCCGAAGCTGAACTCGCGCGGCAGGTAGTGACGGACGTACTCACAGGACTAGGCAATCGAAAGGCCTTCTTCGATTCTGTCCGCAGTCAGCGCGAAGCCGAACCCGCATCGCCCGTCGGCATCGTGTTCGTCGATCTCGACGGATTCAAACAGATTAACGACACTTACGGGCACGCCGTCGGCGATGCCGTCCTCATCCAAGTTGCTCAGCGCATCGCGCAGATCGTGGTCGTGACCGACTCGGTCTATCGCCTCGGCGGAGACGAGTTCGTCGTTCTGTGCACCAAGGCCGATGCGCAAGAGCACGTTGCCACGCTCGCGAACCGGCTTCGCCGTACATTAACTGGGACTTTCGACGCCGGAGCGACACCGCTCACCTTAAGCGCGTCGGTCGGCTCAACATGGGGCCCGCCCGACGACATTCAGCAGCTCCTGCGTGACGCGGACGCGCACATGTATCGACACAAAGCCCGGCGACGCGTACGGCAGGAGTTCGAGTCCACTTAGCGCGCCGCTTGTCAGGGGCCTGTCACAAGTCCCGCGATTCGCGCAGGTCAGCGGAACTTCAGAGTCATTGTGGGACACCGGAAAACGCCTCGAGTCTGACTGGGGGTCAAGTCTTCGCAGGTTCAAATCCCGTCAGCCCGACCGTGTCAGCCCGACCGTCAGACCGACCGCGAGAAATAAACTTATGACCCGCGGCCATGCTTTGGGTGCTGGATCAGACGATTCGGAGCTTGGGCCCATTTTGGGACTAGAAGTGCTTTGATAACAGTTTGCCGACGCTGGCAATCGATTGGCGGTCGGGGTGCGGGTAGCGCTGTGTCGTGCTCAGGTCAGTTGTGGCCGGTAATGGGGCGGAGGACGTCTACAGAAACGGCGGCGCCGGCCATCCAAGATAATTGCCTCTGCATAGGTCGGTTCGGTAAGAGCGCAAGGAGCGCCCATGCGCGGCAAGGTATTACTTCGATTGATCGCCATCGCCGGTGTAGCGGGCCTGGCGGCGTGCGGCAGTACCACGACGAAAACCACCCCGGGCAGCGGCGGTGCGTCGCCACCCGCAGGGCCTCCGTCGATCACCAGAGAGCCGTTTGGCCAGGTGGGCGGGACGGCGGTGAGCCGCTACACGCTCAGCAGCGGGAACGGCATGCGCGTGCGAATCTTGACCTTCGGCGGCATCGTCCAGTCGATCGAGGTCCCCGATCGCAGCGCACATGTCGACGATGTGGTGCTCGGATTCCCGACCCTCGACGGCTACGTGAATAACACTGGCTCCACCAAACCCTATTTCGGCGCGATCGTGGGCCGCTACGGCAACCGGATCGCCAAGGGAACCTTCTCGCTGAACGGCACCGAGTATCACGTGCCGATCAACAACAACGGCAACAGCCTGCACGGCGGCACCGGGGGCTTCGATACGAAGGTGTGGCAGGCTAGTCCCCAGAACGGCAACGACAGCGTGGGCCTGAAGCTCCAATATGTCAGTCCCGCAGGCGAAATGGGCTATCCCGGGACGCTGACGACCACAGTCACCTACACCGTGGACCGGAATAACGAACTGCGTATTGACTACCACGCGACCACCGATGCACCGACCGTGATCAACCTGACCAATCACAGCTACTTCAACCTGGCCGGTGAGGACACCCTCGACGTCTACAACCAGAAGGTCACCATCAACGCCGACAACTACACCCCGACCGACGCCACCCAGATCCCGACCGGGCAGATCGCCCCGGTGAAGGGCACACCGTTCGACTTCACCTCACCGACAGCGATCGGCGCGCATATCACCGCGAACGACCCGCAGCTGCTGCTGGCAAAGGGCTACGACCACAACTGGGTGATCAACCGCGGCAGCAACACCGGGCTGGTGCAGGCGGCCAGGGCCGTGGATCCGCAGACCGGGCGCACCCTGACCGTCTCCACCACCGAACCCGGTGTGCAGTTTTACACCTCCAACTTCATCGACGGGGCGTTCACGGGCAGCAGCGGTCATGTCTACCGGCAGGGCGCGGGATTCACGATGGAGACCCAGCACTACCCGGATTCGCCGAATCATCCGAACTTCACGACCACAACCCTGAACCCAGGCCAAACCTACGATTCAACAACGGTTTTCGCCTTCGGCACCGAATAGAAGGGAACGAATAGGCGCCGCAAAGGCGCTTATTTTGGGACCACACGTTATCCGCGACTATGAACGACCTGCACGTCTGTGTGAGCTGTTGCGATGTCTTTCGGTGGTGGATCAAACGATTCGGAGCTGGGCACCATTTTGGGACCACAAGTGCTTCGACAGCAGCTCACCGGCACCCGCAACAGACGGGCGATCCGGGTGCAGGCAACGCTGCGACGTGCTCAGGTCAGCGTCGCCGGCGACCTTGCGGAGTACATGCACGGGAACGTCGGCGTCAGCCATCCACGTCAGCCCGTGTGCCGCAAGCTGTGACGCTTGAGCTCGTTGTAGGCAAGCTTCGTGACGACCTCGTCCCAGCAGGTTGCATCCCCACGCGTGGCCGTCGTGATCCACCAACCCTCGGGCCGGTCAGAAGGCGTCCGGGTCACCCCCGGTGCCCGAGGCGTGGCGGGTGCGCGGCCAGGCGTCACAGTGCCGCGAAAATATGCACTTCTCGATGCCACCGGAGGTCAACGCCGTCGACCTGATGTCCGACGCGGAGACCGACCGCGGCCTACTCGACACGCTGCTGGCCAGGTTGCCCGAGTTCGGCGTCTATCCCTTCGAGGCGCGAGGGGAATCCACCGGCTTCATCTTCAATCGCATCTGGGCGGCCATCAAGCGCGAGTCGCTGGCCGTGATCGCCGAGGGCATGGCTCGCCCGGAGGACGTCGACGGGATGTTCACGGTCAATTTGGCTATGTCAATTTGCAGTGGCCCCACAGTGACGGGGCAGATTCCAGTGAACGTCGCAACAGTACGAGTTGCACACTAGTGGAGTGACGGGTCTGCCGGAGACGGATGTTGTGCGAGTGCGGCGATGGTGTCAAGACCGGGTGCCCGAACGTGTGCGTGACGAGGTGCGGATCGAGGTGGACGTCGCGGAGCGTCATCTGACAATCGTCGAGTGCCGGCCGCCGTGGCGAGCGGGTATGGGCTCGGAGTGGACCCGGTTTCCCATCGCTCGACTGCGCTATGCGAAGACCCGCGGTGTGTGGTCATTGTATTGGCGCGACCGCAACTTGCGTTTCCACGTCTACGATCTGGTGTCGCCCACGGCCACTATCGAGGAGTTGCTCGCTGAAGTGGACCGGGACCCCACAGCAATCTTTTGGGGCTGACCCGGGCTTGCTGTCTTCTCTCCATAGGTGCCTGTGAACTCCTCTGGGGCAACGCTTTTCCGCAGCCCATAGGACCAACGGTCAGTTGCCCGGCGAAACATACGTTCAAGTCCGGGATGCCGGCGGTAGGGGGCTCACCGGTCACCGCGTCATAGCCGAGCAGCACTCGAGCGTAACGCTCAACGTCAGCGCGCAGTTCGTCGATGTCGCATGCAGCCGCGAGGTGCTCGGGCGCCCCAATGTAGTCGTGCAGTGACGCGTCAAGCCGGTTGGGGTCGCTGGCCCAGCCAGTCGCTAAGGAAGGCCAACAATTCGCCGAGCTCGACCGCGTCGCCGGCATCGAGACCCAGGAAGGGGGCCCATCGGCTCTGCCATGAAAGCCGAGCCTACCGAACGCAGCCCCCCCGGTTATGCGGTCCTTAACGCGGCATTGGCGATAAGGTCAGCGGGTCGGGCCCAGCCAAGAGTTTTACGGGGCCGGTCATTGAGTTCGTCGGCGACTCGCTGCAGTTCCTCGGGTGAGATGCCGGACAGGTCAATGCCTTTGGGAAAGTAGTCGCGCAGCAAGCCGTTGGTGTTCTCGTTGGAGCCGCGCTGCCACGGTGAGTGCGCGTCACAAAAGAACACACGTATGCCGGTGCGGGCGGTGATCTGTTGATGCAGCGCAAGCTCTTTACCCTGATCCCAGGTCAGTGTCCGGCGCAGATGGGGAGCAAGAGCACCCAGCGCTTCGGCGACGTTGTCACGCACCGCCTCGGCGGCCGGCCGCCCAGTGGGCACGTGGATAAGGATCACAAATCGGGTGACGCGTTCGACGAGAGTGCCTATCGCCGAACGGTTTCCGGCACCCATGATGCAATCCCCCTCCCAGTGCCCCACCTGCACCCGGTCAGTAACCTCGGCGGGCCGATCAGCGATCATCGTCATAGCGGTGAGCCGACCACGGCGTTCTAGCCCCTGGACCCGTCGTCGGCGCCGTCGGCGCCTGCGTTTGGCCGGACGGGTTAAATCGGTCCTGGGATCATAGATCGCCTGGTAGATCGACTCGGTACAAAGATGGCGCTCGGGTTGGTCAGGGAAGCGCACGGGCAGTTCATGGGCAACCTGCTCGGGACTCCACCGCTTGCCCAACAGCTCGGCGACCACACCACATAGCTGCTCGTCACGCGCTAAGCGTCGCGTCCGCGACCGGATTCGTCGCTCCACCGTAAGCTGCTGCGCCGTAGCAGGCAGGTAGCGGCCCTGATCGTTCGCGTTGCGGCGCAGCTCCCGTGAGACCGTCGACGCCGCCCTGCCCAGTTCCTCGGCGATGTCGCGCACACCCACACCCGCGCGCTGCAAGTCGGCGATCGTCGTCCTCTCGGCTAGCGAGAGGTATCGGGGATGCTGCGGCTTGGGTGCTGTGAGACTCACCGGTGGATAGTGCACCGGCTCGCCGGCCGTGTTGCGGATTGTGCGCCCGTAGCGCCAGCGTGTCCCGGTCCTGCGGTTGATTCCCACGATCCGGCACGCCTGGCGGTTGCTAACCCCTTGTGCAATCAGCCGAACGAACCACTCCTGCTTCTCCACAGCCATCTTGCCGTGTCGGGTCTTCCGATCTGCTCCCACCGCAACCTCCGAATCGCCTCGGTGTTGCGACGTTCACTGGAATCTGCCCGGGGCGAATTGGCCCCACCTGAAGTCTTCATGGAAGCGTTTGGCGGGCGGGCGGCGGTTACGAGCCGAGTGGCGTGTGATCCGGCTGGCGGGGGGCGTGCCCCTGCTCGTGCCCACTGCGCGGTGAAGGGTTCGCAGAGGCTCGCGGGTCAAGGTTGGCAGAAGCCCCATCGCGAAGCGACGCGTAGTGCCCCTTGCCGCGTGAGGGGCGGCCCCGGAGCCTCGCACGGCACTTGGCGGAGGTGGCGGGACGGGGTCACTAGGGCACCATCCTTGTTGCGGGCCTCGATGTGAGGTTCGTGAAAGGGACTCGGCGGGAGCCGGGGTGACGGTCTGGTGCGGTCGCTCGTTGAGGGCCAGCATGACACCACCGCCCCCGGCTCTCGCGGGGCCGCAGATCGGCAACAGGGAGATGCGCCGTAGAGCGCCGGTTAGTGACCACCCGGGAGCCGGCCCTGATGCCGCCGAGTCGTCGCTGCCATGTTGAGGAGTCGAATTGTCTCTCGCCGTTCCTATCGCCTTGTTCTTCGTCGGAATCGACTGGGCCGCTGAATCCCACGCTGTTTGCGTGATGGACCAGGCGGGCAAGGTCGTGGCTCGCTTCACCATCGACCATTCCGCGGACGGGATCACCACCCTGATTCGCCGGCTGGCGAAATACGCTGCGGCTGAGGATATTCCGATCGCGATCGAACGCCCGAACGGACGGCTGGTGGACCTGCTGCTGGAGGCCGGACACCCGGTGGTACCGGTCAGCCCGAACGCGATCAAGACCTGGCGCGAGGGCGAGGTCCTTTCCGGCGCCAAATCGGATGCCGCCGACGCCGAAGTCATCGCCGAATACCTGCGGCTGCGCCAGCACCGACTGCGCGTCGCTGTCCCCTACAGCGATCCCACCATCGCGGCCCGTACCGTGGTCCGCACCCGCACCGACCTCGTCGAGCAGCGCGTCGCAGCCACCAATCAGCTCTCCGCACTGCTCGACGCGCACTGGCCCGGGGCCAAGGCCATCTTCGCCAACGTGGAATCGCCTATCAGCCTGGCCTTTCTGACCCGCTACCCGACCCCGGCCTCTGCCCAACACCTGGGCGAGAAGCGGCTGGCCGCGTTTCTGGCCAAACAGGGCTACTCCGGGCGCCGCCATCCCGCCGTGTTGCTGGCCCGGCTGCGTGAGGCCCCTGCTGGTTCCACCGGCACCGCCATCACCGCAGCATTGGCTGACGCCATCGGCGCCCTGGTCGGTGTCCTGACCGCGCTCAACACCGCCATCAAGCAGCTGGACCACTCGGTGGCCGCCCGACTCGAAGAGCACCCGGACGGCAAGATCTTCACGTCGCTGCCAAGGTCGGGTCAGATCAACGCCGCCCAGATGCTCGCCGAGTGGGGCGACTGCCGCCAAGCCTACGGCGGACCCGATTCGGTTGCTGCCCTGGCCGGATGCACACCGGTCACAAAGTCCTCCGGCAAACACAAGGCCGTACACTTCCGCTGGGCCTGCAACAAGCGATTCCGCCAGGCCATAGCCACCTTCGCCGACAACAGCCGCCACGAAAGCCCATGGGCAGCATACATCTACAAGCAGGCGCGAGACGCGGGTAAAGACCATCCGCACGCCGTGCGCATCCTCGCGCGCGCCTGGATTCGCGTCATCTGGCGATGCTGGCAAGACGGCGTACCCTACGACCCCACCCAACATGGCGCCGCAATCACACTCACGACCACATCCGCGGCCTGAGGTTGACATAGGGAGTGTCATGGCCCAACCTTCATCGGGGGTTGGCGGGGTCGGTAGTCCTTGTGTTTGTGGTGCAACCTCGGACTGGCGAGCAATTGTCAATACCTGTGGATCAAGATCTTTTACGCGGCCTCCTCCGTGGTTGTTTCGTCGTCGGGGCGTTCGACGAGTTTGCCGTTCTCGAATCGAGCGCCGGCGCGGACCAGTGCCACCAGGTGGGGTGCGTTGATCGCGCGCCAGCGTGACTGGGCGGCCTCGATCAGCTTGTAGGCCATGGCGATTCCGGCTGCCCGCGAGCCGGGCCCCTTCGTGATCTTGCTCCGGTTCCGCACCGTCGCAAAAGTAGATTCGATCGGATTCGTAGTGCGCAAGTGCACCCAATGTTCAGCCGGGAAGTCGTAGAACGCGAGCAGCTGCTCGACGTCGTCAGTGATCTTGGCGACCGCCTTGGGAAACTTCGCGCCATAGGCCGCCTCGAACTTCTTCACCGCATCCAGAGCATGCCGCTTGTCCTCGGCGTTCCAGATCTCCGCGAGCGCCTTCTTGGCCCCCGGATGCGCCGATTTTGGTAGCGCGGCAAGAACATTCGCGATCTTGTGAAACCAGCACCTTTGTTCGTGGGTGTCCGGGAACACCTCGCGTAGCGCGCCCCAGAACCCCAGCGCGCCGTCGCCGATCGCTAGCACCGGCGCGCGCATGCCGCGGCGCTTGGCATCGCGCAGCAAGTCCGCCCATGACTCGGTGGCCTCGCGGTAGCCGTCGGTGAGGGCGATGAGTTCCTTGCGGCCGTCGGCGCGCACCCCGATCAGCACCAGCAAGCACAACTTGGCCTCCTCCAGGCGCACGTTGACGTGGATGCCGTCGGCCCAGACGTACACGTAGTCCACGCTCGACAGGTCTCGCTGCGCGAAGGCCTTCTGCTCGGCCTGCCAGGTCTCGGTCATCTTCGTGATCGTCGAGGACGACAGGCCCTTGGTCGAGCCGAGGAACTGTCCCAGCGCGGGCACGAAATCCCCCGACGAGAGCCCGTGCAGGTACAGCAGCGGCAGCACCGCCTCGATCTGCGGGGTCTTGCGCGCCCACGGCGGCAAGATCCCCGACGAGAACCGCTGGCGCTCAGCGGTTTCCGGGTCGATCCGCTTGTCATTAACGCGCGGCGCGTGCACCGCCACCGCGCCCGCGCAGGTGGTCACCTCACGCGGCTCGTGATAGCCATTGCGCACCACCAGCCGACACCCGTTCTCGTCACGCACCTCGGCGAACCGGGCGCAGTAGGCGTCCACCTCGGCCTGCAACGCCTCGGCCAGCATCCGCCGCGCACCCTCCCGGACCAGCTCGTCAATTAACGACGACCCTGAGGGCGCCGCAGCCACCGAACCATCGCGGTCGGCGCAATCAGAAACTACAGTGAACATGGGTCGTACCTTCCCGACCAGCGTTGCCACGCCGGTCTTGCTTGGAACCTTCATTCGGTCACCCGGGAAGGTACGCCCCTTCCCGAGCCGATCCACAGATTTCAAGCATTGCTCGGACTGGCCCCTCTGTGGGTCTTGACGTTAGCGACGCGGTTGAGGTGGGCGAGTTGCTGGCCGTCTATCCAGCGACTGGCTGGCCAATGACGCTGACCGGTCGGATGCGTCGTTGTATGAGTTCGGCGGCGCGCCCGATCATGTCAGTCCGGTGTGCACGGTGGACGAAGTAGGGGCTGAAGTAGAGCGTTTGGCTGGCATGCCGTTGGGCTATACACCAGCGGTGAGAGTTATCTGACCTGACCCCATAACCAATGTGACTTGCTTTGGAGTCCAACGCTGCTTGGTGGCTGGTTTCCAGTGGCCGGGTTTAGGATTTTCGCCGCCTTGATGTTGCGGTGGGTGTAGGCGAGCCGGTAAGAGGTGCTGCCGGTTTCGATGATTTGTCCGCCGAACGTTAACCTGTCGACTACTGCCTTGCAGAGCCGCGGGTCAGTGAACGTCTTTGTCCACGAAGAGAATGGCTCGTTAGCGGCAATGGCTATCGCTGAACCTTCGTCTCGGTCAGTATGAACTTGGAACAACAGTTCGGCACCGCGTCCAGCCGCAAGTGCCCCAATTCGTCGACGAGAATCAAATCCACTCTGCCATAGTGGTTTATCAGCTTAGTGAGTTGCTTGTCGTCTGCGGCTTCGGCCAGCTCGTTGACCAACTTGCTGGCCAGCGTGCAGCGCACCCGGTACCAGCTTCGGCGGCCAAGGTGCCCCAAGGCTATCAATCGATGAGTTTGCCGGAGCCGGGGTCCCCGATCAAGCACACGGGGTGCCCGGCTTTGACCAGGAGCAGCTGGCGAGCTGGCCGATGAATGCGGGGTTGATGGCCGGGTTGGCGTCAAAGAAGAACTTCTCCAACCGCTTTGGGCGGGGAAAGCCGGCGTCTGGGATGCGCCGCTGGGCCCGGCGTTGGGTGCGGTCGCCGCATTCGGCGATCACTAGTTCTGAGAGACACCCGAGGTAGCGCAGTTGCTCGCGTTCGGCGGCGACGGCGATCTCGGCAAAGCGGTCACCGATGATCGGTAGCCGCAGGATGCGACAACCCTGCTCGATCGCAGCGGCGGCGGCCTGCTCGGTGCCGCTGCGCGGCCGGGTCATATGTTTCCAGCACCGTCGGCGAGGGGCGCGTTGGTGGCGGACGTTGCAAGCACCGCAGCGAGCTTCTTCTCCAGGCGATACCGACGCGACAACGGCTGCCCGCAACCTATTCCGTGGGCATGGGGGCATCTTCCTTTCGAAGGACTGGTGCCTCCAACCTCCCGGGCAAGTCGGTCGAGTCGTTCGGCCGCCTGCCGTGTTCGACACGTATCGAAAAACCTTTTTGATTCATGTTTAACAAGCCCGACGGGTGGGCAATGCCCGTATTACGCACGTGGGCAACCGATTACCCGCGGGCGCGGGTAGGCACTGCCTGTCTGGCCGCTCTTCATATGGGTCGTGAGGAGTCAAGAACATGTCTTTCGTGATTGCGGCACCCGAGTTGGTGCAGGCGGCGGCCGATGATTTGGCGAGCATTCGCTCCGCACTGGATGAAGTTGCCGCGGCGGCAGCGGCCCCTACCACTGACGTGGTGCCCGCGGCCGCGGACGAGGTGTCGAGCGCCATCGCGGCGCTCTTCGGCTCTGTCGGCGAGGAATTTCAAGCCCTCAACGCCCAAGCGGCGGCGTTTCATGCCGAGTTCGTCAACTTGTTGAACGGCGGAGCAGCTGCATATATCAACACTGAGGTTGCCAACGGCGCTGCGTTGCTCGAGGGTGGTGGTTCCTTGGGTGTTGGAATTTCTGGGCTTGGTGCCGAGATTGGCGGTTCCCTGGCGATTAACTTAGGCGGCGGCCTGGCCGCTCAGATTGGTGCTTCCCTGGGGACGTTCATCAGTGCCGGGCTTGGTGGGCTCGGCCTGCAGACCGGTGGTGTCCTCTTGTCGGGTGTGGGCGCCGGGCTGGTCCAAACCGGTAATGCCATAGCGACGCTTGGGCTCGCCATAGAGAATAGTGGCGGCCTATTGTCGAGTGTCGGAGCCGGGCTGACTGCACAGGCTAATGCGGCCCTTTCAGCGATCCTAAATGGTTCGGTGTCGGCACAGCTGACCGCGGCGCTGACCGGCATGCTCAGCCTGCCGCCGCTGCCGAGCCTGACGTTGCCGCCGATCACGTTGCCGGCGTTGCCGCCGCTCACGTTGCCTGAGCTGCCGGTGTTGCCGAACCTCAGCGCTGACATCAATGCCGCGCTGACTGGCGTGCTCAACGCCAACCTGAGTCTGCCGCCGCTGCCGAGCCTGACGTTGCCGAGCCTGACGTTGCCGCCGCTGCCCAGCTTGACGTTGCCGCCGCTGCCCAGCTTGACGTTGCCGCCGTTGCCCAGTCTGACGTTGCCGGCGATTACGTTGCCCGAGCTGCCGGTGCTGCCCAACCTCAGCGCCGACATCAACGCCGCGCTGACCGGGGTGCTCAACGCCAACCTGAGCCTGCCGGCGCTGCCGAGCCTGACGCTGCCGAGCCTGACGTTGCCGAGCCTGACGTTGCCGCCGCTGCCCAGCTTGACGTTGCCGCCGTTGCCCAGTCTGACGTTGCCGGCGATTACGTTGCCCGAGCTGCCGGTGCTGCCCAACCTCAGCGCCGACATCAACGCCGCGCTGACCGGGGTGCTCAACGCCAACCTGAGCCTGCCGGCGCTGCCGAGCCTGACGCTGCCGAGCCTGACGCTGCCGAGCCTGACGTTGCCGCCGCTGCCCAGCTTGACGTTGCCGCCGATCACGTTGCCGACACTGCCGGCGATTACGTTGCCCGAGCTGCCGGTGCTGCCCAACCTCAGCGCCGACATCAACGCCGCGCTGACCGGGGTGCTCAACGCCAACCTGGGCCTGCCGGCGCTGCCGAGCCTGACGTTGCCGAGCCTGACGTTGCCGCCGCTGCCCAGCTTGACGTTGCCGCCGCTGCCCAGTCTGACGTTGCCGGCGATTACGTTGCCCGAGCTGCCGGTGCTGCCCAACCTCAGCGCCGACATCAACGCCGCGCTGACCGGGGTGCTCAACGCCAACCTGGGCCTGCCGGCGCTGCCGAGCCTGACGCTGCCGAGCCTGACGCTGCCGAGCCTGACGCTGCCGAGCCTGACGTTGCCGCCGCTGCCCAGCTTGACGTTGCCGCCGCTGCCCAGTCTGACGTTGCCGGCGATTACGTTGCCCGAGCTGCCGGTGCTGCCCAACCTCAGCGCCGACATCAACGCCGCGCTGACCGGGGTGCTCAACGCCAACCTGAGCCTGCCGGCGCTGCCGAGCCTGACGCTGCCGAGCCTGACGCTGCCGAGCCTGACGTTGCCGCCGCTGCCCAGCTTGACGTTGCCGCCGCTGCCCAGTCTGACGTTGCCGGCGATTACGTTGCCCGAGCTGCCGGTGCTGCCCAACCTCAGCGCCGACATCAACGCCGCGCTGACCGGGGTGCTCAACGCCAACCTGAGCCTGCCGGCGCTGCCGAGCCTGACGCTGCCGAGCCTGACGTTGCCGCCGCTGCCCAGCTTGACGTTGCCGCCGATCACGTTGCCGACACTGCCGGCGATTACGTTGCCCGAGCTGCCGGTGCTGCCCAACCTCAGCGCCGACATCAACGCCGCGCTGACCGGGGTGCTCAACGCCAACCTGAGCCTGCCGCCGCTGCCGAGCCTGACGCTGCCGAGCCTGACGTTGCCGCCGCTGCCCAGCTTGACGTTGCCGCCGCTGCCCAGTCTGACGTTGCCGGCGATTACGTTGCCCGAGCTGCCGGTGCTGCCCAACCTCAGCGCCGACATCAACGCCGCGCTGACCGGGGTGCTCAACGCCAACCTGAGCCTGCCGAGCCTGACGCTGCCGAGCCTGACGCTGCCGAGCCTGACGTTGCCGAGCCTGACGTTGCCGCCGCTGCCCAGCTTGACGTTGCCGCCGATCACGTTGCCGACACTGCCGGCGATTACGTTGCCCGAGCTGCCGGTGCTGCCCAACCTCAGCGCCGACATCAACGCCGCGCTGACCGGGGTGCTCAACGCCAACCTGAGCCTGCCGGCGCTGCCGAGCCTGACGCTGCCGAGCCTGACGTTGCCGCCGCTGCCCAGCTTGACGTTGCCGCCGCTGCCCAGTCTGACGTTGCCGGCGATTACGTTGCCCGAGCTGCCGGTGCTGCCCAACCTCAGCGCCGACATCAACGCCGCGCTGACCGGGGTGCTCAACGCCAACCTGAGCCTGCCGGCGCTGCCGAGCCTGACGCTGCCGAGCCTGACGTTGCCGAGCCTGACGTTGCCGCCGCTGCCCAGCTTGACGTTGCCGCCGATCACGTTGCCGACACTGCCGGCGATTACGTTGCCCGAGCTGCCGGTGTTGCCCAACCTCAGCGCCGACATCAACGCCGCGCTGACCGGGGTGCTCAACGCCAACCTGAGCCTGCCGCCGCTGCCGAGCCTGACGCTGCCGAGCCTGACGTTGCCGAGCCTGACGTTGCCGCCGCTGCCCAGCTTGACGTTGCCGCCGCTGCCCAGTCTGACGTTGCCGGCGATTACGTTGCCCGAGCTGCCGGTGCTGCCCAACCTCAGCGCCGACATCAACGCCGCGCTGACCGGGGTGCTCAACGCCAACCTGAGCCTGCCGGCGCTGCCGAGCCTGACGCTGCCGAGCCTGACGCTGCCGCCGCTGCCCAGCTTGACGTTGCCGCCGCTGCCCAGTCTGACGTTGCCGGCGATTACGTTGCCCGAGCTGCCGGTGCTGCCCAACCTCAGCGCCGACATCAACGCCGCGCTGACCGGGGTGCTCAACGCCAACCTGAGCCTGCCGCCGCTGCCGAGCCTGACGCTGCCGAGCCTGACGTTGCCGCCGCTGCCCAGCTTGACGTTGCCGCCGCTGCCCAGTCTGACGTTGCCGGCGATTACGTTGCCCGAGCTGCCGGTGCTGCCCAACCTCAGCGCCGACATCAACGCCGCGCTGACCGGGGTGCTCAACGCCAACCTGAGCCTGCCGGCGCTGCCGAGCCTGACGCTGCCGAGCCTGACGTTGCCGAGCCTGACGTTGCCGCCGCTGCCCAGCTTGACGTTGCCGCCGCTGCCCAGTCTGACGTTGCCGGCGATTACGTTGCCCGAGCTGCCGGTGCTGCCCAACCTCAGCGCCGACATCAACGCCGCGCTGACCGGGGTGCTCAACGCCAACCTGAGCCTGCCGAGCCTGACGCTGCCGAGCCTGACGCTGCCGAGCCTGACGTTGCCGAGCCTGACGTTGCCGCCGCTGCCCAGCTTGACGTTGCCGCCGCTGCCCAGTCTGACGTTGCCGGCGATTACGTTGCCGGAGCTGCCGGTGCTGCCCAACCTCAGCGCCGACATCAACGCCGCGCTGACCGGGGTGCTCAACGCCAACCTGAGCCTGCCGGCGCTGCCGAGCCTGACGCTGCCGAGCCTGACGTTGCCGAGCCTGACGTTGCCGCCGCTGCCCAGCTTGACGTTGCCGCCGCTGCCCAGTCTGACGTTGCCGGCGATTACGTTGCCGGAGCTGCCGGTGCTGCCCAACCTCAGCGCCGACATCAACGCCGCGCTGACCGGGGTGCTCAACGCCAACCTGAGCCTGCCGGCGCTGCCGAGCCTGACGCTGCCGAGCCTGACGTTGCCGAGCCTGACGTTGCCGCCGCTGCCCAGCTTGACGTTGCCGCCGATCACGTTGCCGACACTGCCGGCGATTACGTTGCCCGAGCTGCCGGTGCTGCCCAACCTCAGCGCCGACATCAACGCCGCGCTGACCGGGGTGCTCAACGCCAACCTGAGCCTGCCGCCGCTGCCGAGCCTGACGCTGCCGAGCCTGACGCTGCCGAGCCTGACGTTGCCGCCGCTGCCCAGCTTGACGTTGCCGCCGTTGCCCAGTCTGACGTTGCCGGCGATTACGTTGCCCGAGCTGCCGGTGCTGCCCAACCTCAGCGCCGACATCAACGCCGCGCTGACCGGGGTGCTCAACGCCAACCTGAGCCTGCCGGCGCTGCCGAGCCTGACACTGCCGAGCCTGACGTTGCCGCCGCTGCCCAGCTTGACGTTGCCGCCGCTGCCCAGTCTGACGTTGCCGGCGATTACGTTGCCCGAGCTGCCGGTGCTGCCCAACCTCAGCGCCGACATCAACGCCGCGCTGACCGGGGTGCTCAACGCCAACCTGAGCCTGCCGCCGCTGCCGAGCCTGACGCTGCCGAGCCTGACGTTGCCGCCGCTGCCCAGCTTGACGTTGCCGCCGCTGCCCAGTCTGACGTTGCCGGCGATTACGTTGCCCGAGCTGCCGGTGCTGCCCAACCTCAGCGCCGACATCAATGCCGCGCTGACCGGGGTGCTCAACGCCAACCTGAGCCTGCCGCCGCTGCCGAGCCTGACGTTGCCGAGCCTGACGTTGCCGCCGCTGCCCAGCTTGACGTTGCCGCCGCTGCCCAGCTTGACGTTGCCGCCGTTGCCCAGTCTGACGTTGCCGGCGATTACGTTGCCCGAGCTGCCGGTGCTGCCCAACCTCAGCGCCGACATCAACGCCGCGCTGACCGGGGTGCTCAACGCCAACCTGAGCCTGCCGGCGCTGCCGAGCCTGACGCTGCCGAGCCTGACGTTGCCGAGCCTGACGTTGCCGCCGCTGCCCAGCTTGACGTTGCCGCCGTTGCCCAGTCTGACGTTGCCGGCGATTACGTTGCCCGAGCTGCCGGTGCTGCCCAACCTCAGCGCCGACATCAACGCCGCGCTGACCGGGGTGCTCAACGCCAACCTGAGCCTGCCGGCGCTGCCGAGCCTGACGCTGCCGAGCCTGACGCTGCCGAGCCTGACGTTGCCGCCGCTGCCCAGCTTGACGTTGCCGCCGCTGCCCAGTCTGACGTTGCCGGCGATTACGTTGCCCGAGCTGCCGGTGCTGCCCAACCTCAGCGCCGACATCAACGCCGCGCTGACCGGGGTGCTCAACGCCAACCTGAGCCTGCCGGCGCTGCCGAGCCTGACGCTGCCGAGCCTGACGTTGCCGCCGCTGCCCAGCTTGACGTTGCCGCCGATCACGTTGCCGACACTGCCGGCGATTACGTTGCCCGAGCTGCCGGTGCTGCCCAACCTCAGTGCCGACATCAACGCCGCGCTGACCGGGGTGCTCAACGCCAACCTGAGCCTGCCGCCGCTGCCGAGCCTGACGCTGCCGAGCCTGACGTTGCCGAGCCTGACGTTGCCGCCGCTGCCCAGCTTGACGTTGCCGCCGCTGCCCAGTCTGACGTTGCCGGCGATTACGTTGCCCGAGCTGCCGGTGCTGCCCAACCTCAGCGCCGACATCAACGCCGCGCTGACCGGGGTGCTCAACGCCAACCTGAGCCTGCCGCCGCTGCCGAGCCTGACGCTGCCGAGCCTGACGTTGCCGCCGCTGCCCAGCTTGACGTTGCCGCCGCTGCCCAGTCTGACGTTGCCGGCGATTACGTTGCCCGAGCTGCCGGTGCTGCCCAACCTCAGCGCCGACATCAACGCCGCGCTGACCGGGGTGCTCAACGCCAACCTGAGCCTGCCGCCGCTGCCGAGCCTGACGCTGCCGAGCCTGACGTTGCCGAGCCTGACGTTGCCGCCGCTGCCCAGCTTGACGTTGCCGCCGCTGCCCAGTCTGACGTTGCCGGCGATTACGTTGCCCGAGCTGCCGGTGCTGCCCAACCTCAGCGCCGACATCAACGCCGCGCTGACCGGGGTGCTCAACGCCAACCTGAGCCTGCCGGCGCTGCCGAGCCTGACGCTGCCGAGCCTGACGCTGCCGAGCCTGACGTTGCCGCCGCTGCCCAGCTTGACGTTGCCGCCGCTGCCCAGTCTGACGTTGCCGGCGATTACGTTGCCCGAGCTGCCGGTGCTGCCCAACCTCAGCGCCGACATCAACGCCGCGCTGACCGGGGTGCTCAACGCCAACCTGAGCCTGCCGCCGCTGCCGAGCCTGACGCTGCCGAGCCTGACGCTGCCGAGCCTGACGTTGCCGCCGCTGCCCAGCTTGACGTTGCCGCCGCTGCCCAGTCTGACGTTGCCGGCGATTACGTTGCCCGAGCTGCCGGTGCTGCCCAACCTCAGCGCCGACATCAACGCCGCGCTGACCGGGGTGCTCAACGCCAACCTGAGCCTGCCGAGCCTGACGCTGCCGAGCCTGACGCTGCCGAGCCTGACGTTGCCGAGCCTGACGTTGCCGCCGCTGCCCAGCTTGACGTTGCCGCCGATCACGTTGCCGACACTGCCGGCGATTACGTTGCCCGAGCTGCCGGTGCTGCCCAACCTCAGCGCCGACATCAACGCCGCGCTGACCGGGGTGCTCAACGCCAACCTGAGCCTGCCGGCGCTGCCGAGCCTGACGCTGCCGAGCCTGACGTTGCCGAGCCTGACGTTGCCGCCGCTGCCCAGCTTGACGTTGCCGCCGATCACGTTGCCGACACTGCCGGCGATTACGTTGCCCGAGCTGCCGGTGTTGCCCAACCTCAGCGCCGACATCAACGCCGCGCTGACCGGGGTGCTCAACGCCAACCTGAGCCTGCCGCCGCTGCCGAGCCTGACGCTGCCGAGCCTGACGTTGCCGCCGCTGCCCAGCTTGACGTTGCCGCCGCTGCCCAGTCTGACGTTGCCGGCGATTACGTTGCCCGAGCTGCCGGTGCTGCCCAACCTCAGCGCCGACATCAACGCCGCGCTGACCGGGGTGCTCAACGCCAACCTGAGCCTGCCGCCGCTGCCGAGCCTGACGCTGCCGAGCCTGACGCTGCCGAGCCTGACGTTGCCGCCGCTGCCCAGCTTGACGTTGCCGCCGCTGCCCAGTCTGACGTTGCCGGCGATTACGTTGCCCGAGCTGCCGGTGCTGCCCAACCTCAGCGCCGACATCAACGCCGCGCTGACCGGGGTGCTCAACGCCAACCTGAGCCTGCCGGCGCTGCCGAGCCTGACGCTGCCGAGCCTGACGCTGCCGAGCCTGACGTTGCCGCCGCTGCCCAGCTTGACGTTGCCGCCGCTGCCCAGTCTGACGTTGCCGGCGATTACGTTGCCCGAGCTGCCGGTGCTGCCCAACCTCAGCGCCGACATCAACGCCGCGCTGACCGGGGTGCTCAACGCCAACCTGAGCCTGCCGCCGCTGCCGAGCCTGACGCTGCCGAGCCTGACGTTGCCGCCGCTGCCCAGCTTGACGTTGCCGCCGATCACGTTGCCGACACTGCCGGCGATTACGTTGCCCGAGCTGCCGGTGCTGCCCAACCTCAGCGCCGACATCAACGCCGCGCTGACCGGGGTGCTCAACGCCAACCTGAGCCTGCCGAGCCTGACGCTGCCGAGCCTGACGCTGCCGAGCCTGACGTTGCCGCCGCTGCCCAGCTTGACGTTGCCGCCGATCACGTTGCCGACACTGCCGGCGATTACGTTGCCCGAGCTGCCGGTGTTGCCCAACCTCAGCGCCGACATCAACGCCGCGCTGACCGGGGTGCTCAACGCCAACCTGAGCCTGCCGCCGCTGCCGAGCCTGACGCTGCCGAGCCTGACGTTGCCGAGCCTGACGTTGCCGCCGCTGCCCAGCTTGACGTTGCCGCCGCTGCCCAGTCTGACGTTGCCGGCGATTACGTTGCCCGAGCTGCCGGTGCTGCCCAACCTCAGCGCCGACATCAACGCCGCGCTGACCGGGGTGCTCAACGCCAACCTGAGCCTGCCGGCGCTGCCGAGCCTGACGCTGCCGAGCCTGACGCTGCCGAGCCTGACGTTGCCGCCGCTGCCCAGCTTGACGTTGCCGCCGCTGCCCAGTCTGACGTTGCCGGCGATTACGTTGCCCGAGCTGCCGGTGCTGCCCAACCTCAGCGCCGACATCAATGCCGCGCTGACCGGGGTGCTCAACGCCAACCTGAGCCTGCCGCCGCTGCCGAGCCTGACGCTGCCGAGCCTGACGTTGCCGCCGCTGCCCAGCTTGACGTTGCCGCCGCTGCCCAGCTTGACGTTGCCGCCGTTGCCCAGTCTGACGTTGCCGGCGATTACGTTGCCCGAGCTGCCGGTGCTGCCCAACCTCAGCGCCGACATCAACGCCGCGCTGACCGGGGTGCTCAACGCCAACGTGAGCCTGCCGGCGCTGCCGAGCCTGACGCTGCCGAGCCTGACGTTGCCGAGCCTGACGTTGCCGCCGCTGCCCAGCTTGACGTTGCCGCCGCTGCCCAGTCTGACGTTGCCGGCGATTACGTTGCCCGAGCTGCCGGTGCTGCCCAACCTCAGCGCCGACATCAACGCCGCGCTGACCGGGGTGCTCAACGCCAACCTGAGCCTGCCGGCGCTGCCGAGCCTGACGCTGCCGAGCCTGACGCTGCCGAGCCTGACGTTGCCGCCGCTGCCCAGCTTGACGTTGCCGCCGATCACGTTGCCGACACTGCCGGCGATTACGTTGCCCGAGCTGCCGGTGTTGCCCAACCTCAGCGCCGACATCAACGCCGCGCTGACCGGGGTGCTCAACGCCAACCTGAGCCTGCCGGCGCTGCCGAGCCTGACGCTGCCGAGCCTGACGCTGCCGAGCCTGACGTTGCCGCCGCTGCCCAGCTTGACGTTGCCGCCGTTGCCCAGTCTGACGTTGCCGGCGATTACGTTGCCCGAGCTGCCGGTGCTGCCCAACCTCAGCGCCGACATCAACGCCGCGCTGACCGGGGTGCTCAACGCCAACCTGAGCCTGCCGGCGCTGCCGAGCCTGACACTGCCGAGCCTGACGTTGCCGCCGCTGCCCAGCTTGACGTTGCCGCCGCTGCCCAGTCTGACGTTGCCGGCGATTACGTTGCCCGAGCTGCCGGTGCTGCCCAACCTCAGCGCCGACATCAACGCCGCGCTGACCGGGGTGCTCAACGCCAACCTGAGCCTGCCGCCGCTGCCGAGCCTGACGCTGCCGAGCCTGACGTTGCCGCCGCTGCCCAGCTTGACGTTGCCGCCGCTGCCCAGTCTGACGTTGCCGGCGATTACGTTGCCCGAGCTGCCGGTGCTGCCCAACCTCAGCGCCGACATCAACGCCGCGCTGACCGCGATGCTCGACGCCAACGTTGACGTCTGCATCCATTTTGACTTCTCATTCCGCACCGGCCTGGTGGGGAGCTTCGACGTTGGTGTCGCGGCCTAGGAAATGTTGTGATGCATGACTTTGCATTGTTGCCCCCGGAAATCAATTCCACACGCATGTATTCGGGGGCAGGATCGGGTCCGTTGTTTATGGTGGCGTCGGCGTGGGACGGGTTGGCCGCGGGTTTGCAGGGTTCGGCGTCGTCGTTTGATTCGGTGACTACCGGGTTGGCGAGTGGTCCGTGGGTCGGTCCGGCATCGGTGGCGATGGCAGCGGCGGCCACGCGGTACGCGGGGTGGTTGAACGCCGCGGCGGGGCAGGCGGCGCTGGCGGCCGGTCAGGCTCGGGTGGCAGCGACGGCATTTGAGATCGCGTTTGCGGCCACTGTGCATCCAGCGGTGGTGACGGCGAACCGGATGTTGTTGGGGACGTTAATCGCGACGAACTTTTTGGGTCAGAACTCTCCGGCTATAGCGGCCACGGAGTTTCATTATGTGGAAATGTGGGCTCAGGATGTGGCCGCGATGGTTGGCTATCACGCTGGGGCGAATTCGGTGGCTGCGACATTGACGCCGTTTAGCGCACCGCCGACTGGTTTGGCGGGGATGACGTCGTCGATGGGGTTGCCTGCAGTGGCCGCCCAGTTGCAGTCGGTGGCCTCGAAAGTGCCTGTGTCGTCGGTGATGTCGGCGGCCATGATTGGGATGACTCCGGCGGGCATGTTGATCTCGCCGATGATGAGCTTGGCTCAGTCGGCGAATGGGGGCACGGCTGGGCTAGCCGCCGCTGGCTCAACGCCGGGACTGGCCGGGGATGTGAAATCGGCGGGTGGGGCCCCCCTGCCGGGGCTGAAGCCCTTGGGTGGTGGGCAATGGGGTTCGGCGATGTCGGGTAATTTCGGTCAGGCGCGGTTGGTGGGGTCGATGTCGGTACCGCCGACGTGGCCGGGGTCGATGCCGGCTCCGATGACTGGTTCGGCGATCTCGGGGTTGGGCGGAATGCCTAATGCTGCGGCCTTGGCGGGCGAGGCTGGGAGCGGTGCAGGTGGCTCGGCGATGATGCCGATGATGATGCCGATGGGCGGAATGAGCGCCGGCGGCGGGATGCCCGGCGGCGTGATGGGCCGCGGCGGTGCTAGTCCGCATGTGGTGGTGTCTCCGCCCAGTGTGATTCCGCGGATCGGGATCGGATAAGAGCGAGGGCGATCGGTTTGCAATTCGGATGTCGCGGTGCGGGTTTGGCGCTTACCCCGGTGATCGGAATTAATTGGTTTCTTCCGGATGGATTGTGAAAGGACGGGTGTGGTGGCTACTCGGTTTATGACGGATCCGCATTCGATGCGGGCGATGGCGGGTCGCTTTGAGGTGCATGCGCAGACGGTCCAGGATGAGGCGCGTCGGATGTGGGCGTCGTCGCAGAGCATTTCTGGTGCCGGCTGGGGCGGGACGGCTGAGGCGACATCGTTGGACACGATGAGTCGGATGAATCAGGCGTTGCTCCACATTGTGAGCATGCTGCATGGGGTGCGGGATGGGTTGAGCCGCGATGCGAATAACTATGAGCAGCAAGAGCAGGCGTCGCAGCAGGCTCTGGGCAGCTAAATAGCACCTAGAGGCATTGGAAGGACTTGATGATGACGATTAATTACCAGTTTGGTGATGTCGATTCCCACGGGGCCACGATCCGTGCTCAGGCGGCGATGTTGGAGGCCGAGCATCAGGCGATCGTGCGTGATGTGTTGGCGGCCGGAGATTTCTGGGGTGGCGCCGGGTCGATGGCCTGCCAGGAGTTCATCACTCAGTTGGGCCGCAATTTCCAGGTGATCTATGAGCAGGCCAATGCTCACGGGCAAAAGGTGCAGGCCGCCAGTAGCAATATGGCCAGCACCGATTCCGCGGTGGGATCCAGCTGGGCCTAACATAACTATCCGCCACAAGCGCAGGTACCACGGGGCCTGTCGGGACAACGGGGAACCCCTCGACAACACGAAACCCGACCGGTTGTCGGCAGCACTTCGATTTCGGCGGAGGGAGCGGGGCGGTCGACCTGACGGGACACCGCCAGTTGGGGCCCACCACGTGACCGGTAGCCGAGGTCGTCGCCGATCTCATGCCGGGCCGCTGCAGTAAATCCTCAGATCCGGTGTCATATGGTCTCATATGGTCTCGTGCCGATGCACGTCCGCACAATTAGTCGACGAAGTTCACATTGACCTGAAACTCTTCGGCCCTGCTCGTTACGCGGTACCGCGGCCGCACGGATTAACTGGCTTGCTGCTGCGCGTTGTCAGAAATAAAGGTTGTCGCCCCAACGCCGCTGGGAATGTAGCTTATGTACACCGGCTGCTGCGCGAATGCCATATACCCCGTATTCATCTGGCCTGTTGTGACCAGTGGGCTGTTGGTGTCGGTCGTCGTGTACGTGTACAGCAGCGTCGAATCGTCCGTGGCGTAGACCGAAATGGTGGTTCCCGCCGGCAACCTTCCTGAGGTCTGACCGGTTGCGAGTATGGATGACGGAATGGACCCGTACTGACCCCCGGAATCGATTACCGCGGAGACGTTCTGGATCGACCCGCCATTGATTTGTACGCCGAAGTTGGTCACCGGCACCCCGGAAATCGTAGTTCCAGCGAGCGGGTTGGGACCGAACTGCAAGTAACCCTCGGGTACGTTCATAAGCACGCCCTGATTGTATTGGCCCGGTAGCGCCGTGATCGCAGAGCCGCCCGTGCCCACCGCATTCGCCCCAATACCCATAATGCCGGCTCCACCACCGAAAGTCTCACCTTCGAGCATGACCATAAGGCCATTGAGGTTTATCGGGAATGCAAACATGTCGACGTTAACTGCGGTCGGCGCGGTGACCAGTCCATTCCCGAAATCCACCGGCATGTTAAACGTGAGGTACATATGGATGACCCCATTGCCATAGCCGACGAAACCAAGATCGGTGGGCCAGCCGAGGTGTTGTAGGCCGATGTCCCGGAATGGGATTAGAAGACCGTCGGATCCGGTGTCAAGCGTCACGGGCACACTCGGTCCGCCGTTTATGGACACACCTACCGCCGGCCAGGGACCATTCATCTGCAGCGAGACGGTTCCGCTCGCCGAAGAACCAACGCCAGTGCTCCCGTGGTTGCCGTACAACCGGCCGCCGGAGCCTCCGGCGCCACCACCGCCATGATTGCCGCCGGCACCCCCGTCACCCCCATTGCCGAGAAGAAGCGCATTACCACCAGCTCCGCCGAACCCACCGGCGCCTCCCTGCCCACCGGTCCCGCCGGAACCCATCAGCCACCCACCGTTGCCACCGGCTCCACCGGCTGCGTTGGTCCCGCCGACACCGCCGGCACCCCCATGGCCGATCAATCCCGCTGCACCACCGGCCCCACCGGCTGCCCCCGGGGTCGTCTGGGAGTAGCCGGCGCCACCGTTGCCGAACAACAGCCCCCCGGGCCCGCCATCGGGACTCGCGGCCGTCCCGTCTGCCCCACTGCCGATCAGCGGGCGCCCCAACACCAGCTCGGTGGGCGCATTGATCACCCCCAGCAAGTCTTGCACGACGGTCTGCAACGGTTGCTCGACGATCTGCAATAGCGAGGCATTAGCCGCCTCCGCGGCGGCATACGCTGCCCCCGCGCCACCGAGCGCCTGCGCAAACTGGGCGTGAAAAGCCGCCGCCTGCTTGCTCAGCGCCTGATATGACAACCCGTGCTGGGAAAACATTGTTGCAATAGCCGCCGACACCTCATCAGCAGCGGCCGCCAGCACCCCCGTCGTGGGCGCCTCCGCGGCCGCGTTGGCTGCGCTGATCGCTGAGCCGATGCTCGCCAATCTTTGCGTCGCGTCCGTCAACATTTCCGGCGCGGCGATCACGAAAGACATTGCTGTCCTCCCGCCGGTCGTACCCCGAACCCCCCCGGTGAGAATCAGACGAAAGTACCACAATCCTGCCGTCAAATCGTGAGCTTCCAGAATTTCGATGATCTCCTCGGCAGACTTGACTCATCCCCGCCTCGGGAACTGAACAAGGTTGGTGCCGTTCAGAACATCCGAGAAGGGGCCCCCACACCACCAGACGCGCGCGGGGACGAGGTCCCCAGCGTTCCGGCACGCCAGGCGTCGGCCATCCAGGTCAGCCCCGTGGGCCAGGGCGGCTTAGTAGTTCATGTCCCAGCTCGGTGACCTTGTCGTCCCATGACGTGGCGTCGCGCAGCTGGATGTGATGGCACCGAAGAATCTGTTTAGAAGCCGTCAAGGCGCTGATCCGATCCTTTTCCCAGCGCTCGCGGTACCGCAACGGGCGTCCTCATTCTGGCAAACAACGAGAAACGATCCTGGCAAACAACGAGAAACGACCAAACTGACGCCTCGCGTCACTAGGGTCCCCACCACAGGAAGGACGATCATGGCTGAATTGCACACCGATGTTCTCATCTGCGGTGCTGGGGCGGCGGGGTTCACGCTGGCCATCGACCTAGCGCGCAGAAGCGTCGACTTCGTGCTGGTCGACAAGGCTGCACAGCCGTTCGTGGGGTCGCGCGGCAAGGGGATCCAGCCCCGCAGCCAGGAGATTTTCGACGATCTCGGGGTCGTGGATCGCATTGCCGCTGTGGGCGGCGAGTATCCGTGCCGGCGCTTCTACACCACTCAAGGGCTGGTCGACGGACATGCGACCGAGATGTCGCGCCCGCCGCTCGGCCTCGCGCGTCCGTCGAAAAACGACGACGCAATGGTTGGACCAGGTCGCAGGGACAAGTACACGAGCCTGCTGGCGAGCCTCAATATCATGCTGGAGTCGCCGGTGGCCGGTGAAGCCAGCACGGCCGAGTGTGCGGACCTGCTTCGCAACAGCGGATTCGGGGGAGTCGAGGTGCGCCACCTCATCGGGCCAATCTCGGCGGTTTACGGATTCAAACCGGGCCGGTTGCCGGCTTAGGGCTGACCGCAACGGGAAGCGACCGACTCGAGCCAGAAGGATGTCATCTTCATAGTGTCGGACGAGGACTACAACAATCTGTCATTGGGCGTCGGCAACGAAGGGAACAACGTTCCGATGATCGTCATCCCGAACCAGGGCGCCGTGAACGCAGGGATGCAATCCGGCCACTTCACCACCAACACCTACTACAACGAGTACAGCCTGATGGCCACTATTGAAGACTCCTTGGGCCTGGCCCGCTCACTGCCAACGACATGTACGCCCAACCGATGAACGATTTCTGGACCTAATCGCCGACCCCGGCAGCCGCGGGGCGTTACCCCTCAGCGCGCGACATTTCAACCGTCCCGTACCGCTTGGACTTTCCTACGGGTTGTTCTGCATAGCACAGTGCACAACCGCATCGGCAACACGCGGATCGAATCCCATCTGCGCTACTTTCTGAGCTTCTGCGGCAGGGGAAACACCGGACTCGAGATCCTGCTCAATAAGTCGAGCAGTGTACAAATTTTGTGGGTCGCCTTCTGCCAGCGGGATTTCATGAATATTTCCCACGCAATGGCGGTAACCGCCGTAGTCAGCGTGAGCAGAGGGCGCCCCCATCAGCACAACCGGGGCGATGAGCAGGACGGCGACGGCCATGCCGAACGCCGCAGCAACATAGATGAAACGCATGCTTGCATACATACCCATTTTGGAGCGCCGGGCATGGGGTCTGTTTGAAAAATTTTCACCGCAGAGCCGCACGGGCACTTTCACGACCAGCGCCCCGGCACCTTGGCGCCTCGAACTCGATGGGCCAGGCGAGCAGAATCACCTCCGACCGCACACCGGCAGCCCCCTAGCCGTACCCGCATTTGGCAGCCGGTAGCTACGGCACCCTTTTCGTGGCGCCCGCACAACGCGGCTGTGCATCATTGGCCGCCGGTCACGATGCGCGCGCGATCGCCCTGCTCTAGTTTGCTGGTAACACACGTGGATCGGCAATCGACCGCTCCCGGTACAGCAACGTTTCGAAGAGCACGAAGGCAATCATCGAATCAGTGTTCGGCGCACGGATGAACCTTGCGGCGAGGAGGAAGGTAACAGCACGTTGTCGGAAACACGAATGGCACCAAGGCGATTAAACCTTGTAGCTGTCAATAGCAATCTGCGCGCAGTGACCTCAGGAGATCGTGGCTGGGTCTTACGCGCACTGTGCAGGGACAGAGATCCCGACGAACTCTTTGTGAGTGGGAAGGCGCAACATAAGGCTGCGGTTATTTGCCGGTACTGCCCCGTAATGCGGGAGTGCGGGGCGGACGCGCTCGACAATCAGGTCGAGTACGGCATCTGGGGCGGCATGACCGAGCGCCGGCGCAGGGCACTGCTCAAGGAGCACCCCGGGGTTGTGTCGTGGACGGACTTCTTCAACAACGGCAGTAACGCCTCGGCGGGACAGGCACCCAGCGATAGTTAGAAGATCCGGCGGGGGAGTGCGGCCACGAATACGTATGTAGCCGTCCCAGATCGCTTCCCGGCCGGGCGTGGTCAAGGTCGCGTGATTGGGCCCCACCGGGTGCCGTCCCAGTAGCGTTGGGCTCTCGCACCGGATGGGTCGGCGTACCAGCCCGGGCGCGGCAAATTCGGCGTCGGCGGCTGCTGGTGGGGAACAGGAACCGCGGCCAGATGCTGATCATTGCTCGGCATCCCTTCTCTCGGACCCAGGTACCAGAAGCCCATCCCTAGTCTCCGACTCAGGTACCAGACGCCAACGACGGCGACCACGCCAAAGATAGCTACCAGCGAGCCGACGACCACAGGGATGGTTCTGGCGGCGTTGTTCTGACTCTGCATTTTCGCGCCGACGTAGGTCACTACGCAGCCAAGCACCAAAATGTGGATAGATAGCTGTCGCAGGACCTTCCGCCAGTAGCGGCTCATCGACAAATAGTAGCGCGGGCCGCCGCATACCCCTCGAAAAGCTGCGCCGCGGTAGCGCAGGCCCGAGCCTTACCTTCGCGAGTTGAACAATCCTGAGTTAGCACCGGTTCAGGTAGGTTGATTGCCGATGCCGTGAATGTTCGAGGCAGAGTTCCATGCGCCCGAATCGGAGGTGCCCGAGTTAAAGGCGCCATAGTTTGTAGTGCCCGAGTTGAATACTCCGGTGTTCCCATCACCCGAGTTGTCGAGACCGGAGTTATTGCTGCCGGCGTTGTAGCCGCCGTAGTTCCCGTCGCCCGCGTTATAGGGCCCATTGTTATTGTTACCTGCGTTGAACAGGCCGGAATTGCCGTTGCCGGCATTTCCCCAGCCGCTGTCGTTGTTGCCCGCGTTCCAGAAACCGTTGGACGAGGTGCCCGAGTTCCCCCAGCCCATGTCGTTCATGCCCGTGTTGAAGGCACCGGAGTCCATGACGCCTGCGTTTCCGACCCCCGTGGTTTGTATCCCCGAATTGAAGATGCCCTGATTTCCAGTGCCCGAATTGAACATGCCCTGGTTTCCGCTACCCGAATTGAAGATACCAACATTATTGGTGCCCGAGTTGAAAAGGCCATAGTTTCCGTTCTGACCCATGCTGAAGAAATTGGGGCCGAAACCAAACTGGTTGTTGCCTGTAAGGCCGAAGCCGATGTCGTGATCGCCCGTATTCGCAAAGCCGATGTCGTAGCTGCCGGTGTTGGCGATACCAAAGTCGCTGGTTTCCGCGGTGTGTCCCGCGCCGGTGTTTGCGAAGCCAACGGTCGCGCTGCCGACGTTCATGCTGCCGAAGTCATAGTTGCCGATGTTGGCGGAGCCGACGTTGTGGCTGCCGATGTTTGCGCTGCCAAAGTTGTGGCTGCCGATGTCTGCTCCGCCACTAAACAATCCTACGGCATCTTGTATGGCATGCGTGATACCTTCGAATTGCTTTACGAGCGGGAGATTTTGGTAGATGGTTTGTACAGGGAACCCTAATCCAGTGGGCAATGTGGGAAGATGTAATATGCTCAATAAAAATCCTCTAAAGCCGGCACTGTTATGGCTGCCAATGTTTCCGTTGCTGGTGTTGCTGTCGCCTATGTTTCCACTGGCCCTGTTGAAGCTTCCGATATTTCCGTTACCGGTGTCGTAGCCCCCGTGATTTCCGCTGCCGGTATTGGCGAACCCTATGTTTCCGCTGCCGTTGTTGTAATTTCCTATATTTCCGTTGCCGTTGTTAGAGGTGCCAAAGTTTCCGGCGCTCCCGATGTTAAAGCTACCATTATTTCCACCGGATAAATTGAACAAAAAGGGCAGGTTGTTGAGGCTGGGGTGGGGATAGCTGAATCCGAAGACGCCGAGGGTGAATTTGTTTGGAAATTTGAGCAACACGGGCCACGACAGGGGGTCCTCAGGTGTGACAATGGCAGTAATGGCCTCATAGGGGCCGAGGGGGTTGAAAAAAGTTGCGTTCAGGTTGCCAGTGTTGCCGAGACTGAAAAGGTTGCCGGAGCCGTTAGCGTTGATACTCAGTGGGTTGAACGAGCCGTTGGCGTTAAGGGCGAGCAAGTTGAAGAACCCATTGTTGTTATTGCCCCAGTTGTACCAGCCGTTGTTGCCGGATCCGATGTTGAACCAGCCGTTGTTGTTAGAGCCCAGGTTGAAGGCCCCGGTGTTGCCCGACCCGAGGTTTGTATAGGTCTGCAGGAAGTTCTGCAGGTCCTGCTCAAAGGACTGCAGGCTTGAGGCCGCCGCCGAGGCCGCGCCGTGATAGCCAACCATGGCCTCCACGTCCTGGGCCCACATCTGTGCGTAGTGCGCTTCGGCGGCCGCGATCGCCGGGGCGTTCTGCCCGAACAGGTTCGACAACGCCAGTTGCAAGAACTGAGCGCGGTTGGCCGCGACCGCCAGGGGGTGCACGGTGGCTGCCTGCGCGGCCTCAAACGCCGACACCGCCGCCATGGCCCCCGCGGAGGTCTCCTGAGCTTTCGCCGCAACCGCTGCTAACCACTGCACGTGGCCTGTAGCCACCGTCATCATCGCCGCGGAGGCAGCGCCCTGCCACGGTCCGCCCGCCAGTGTCGATGTCAGC
Source organism: uncultured Actinomycetota bacterium (assembly GCA_963814505.1). Taxonomy (GTDB): domain Bacteria; phylum Actinomycetota; class Actinomycetes; order Mycobacteriales; family Mycobacteriaceae; genus Mycobacterium. The sequence continues at coordinate 256,646 of CAWFDM010000018.1, read as the reverse complement.
GACCCGAACGACGACGACGCCATCTGCAACTCGGCGGACAGGCCCTGCCAGGAGACCGCGGCCGCCAACATCGAGCCCGGTCCAGCACCGGAAAATATCCGTGAAGAAATGATCTCCGGGGGCGACACCAAGAAATTCACCACGTACTCACGTCCTTCATGTGTGGCGGAGCAGGATGCCTCATCCTAAACAGTCAGCTCGGGTTTCACTGGGTTTTCGGATGCGGCGCTCCGTGCGCCAAAGGTCCTTGATACAAAATGACTTTGGCGTATTCCGCGTGATTGAGGCCAGGAGTTTGAGTCCCGTGGCCCCGCCACGCGGTCGACCGCGGCCCTGGCGGTGTTCAGTGGATTATGGAGGCCCGAGTCTTAGCTTCGCCAGCATGAACAATCCCGAGTTTGCACCAATTCAGTTAGGGTTGATTGCCGAAGCCGTTAATGCCCGTGACCGAGTTGAACCAGCCCGTATCGGAGTCGCCCGAGTTAAAGGCGCCCTGGTTTGTGCTGCCTGAATTGAATGCACCGTTGTTCGCATCACCCGCGTTATCGATACCGGAGTTATTGTTCCCGCCGTTGTAGGCGCCGTAGTTTCCGGCGCCCGCGTTATAGGGCCCACTGTTATTGTCACCTGCGTTGAACAGGCCGGCGTTTCCGCTGCCGGCATTCCCCCAGCCGCTGTTGTTGTCACCGGCGTTCCAGAAGCCGTGGTTCGAGGTGCCCGAGTTTCCCCAACCCGAGTTGTTCATGCCCGTGTTCCAGGCGCCGGAGTCCATGATGCCCGCGTTTCCGATCCCCGTTGTTAGGCTTCCCGAATTCAAGAAGCCCGAATTGCCGTTGCCCGAATTGAAGATGCCCGTATTTCCGTCGCCCGAATTGAAGATGCCAACATTATTGGTGCCCGAGTTGAAAAGGCCGTAGTTTCCGTTCTGACCCCAGCTGAAGAAACCGGGGCCGAAACCATACTGGTTGTTGCCCGTAAGGCCGAAGCCGATGTCGTGATCGCCCGTATTCGCAAAGCCAATGTCGAAGCTGCCGGTGTTGGCGATACCATAGTCGCTGGTTTCCAAAGTGTGTCCCGCGCCCGTGTTTGCGAAGCCAACGGTCGTGTTGCCGACGTTTGTGCTGCCGAAGTTCCAGTCGCCGATGTTGGCAGAGCCGAAGTTGTGGCTGCCGAAGTTTGCGCTGCCAATGTTGAAGTCGCCGATGTTTGCTCCGCCACTAATGGATCCGACAAAGCTTTGTAGGGCATGCGTGGTATTTTGGATGTCCGTTACGAAGGGGATAAGCTCGTAGATGGTTTGTACGGGGAACCCTTGGCCGGTGAGTCCCTCGGGGAGTGCTAATACATCCAATAAGATCCCCCTCAGTCCGGCGCTGTTGTTGCTCCCAATGTTTCCGTTGTTGGTGTTGCTGAAGCCTATGTTTCCACTGGTCAGGTTAAAGCTTCCGATATTTCCGTTACCGGTGTTTCGGCTGCCGATATTTCCGCTGCCGGTGTTGGCGAACCCTGCGTTTCCGCTGCCCTTGTTGTAATTTCCTATATTTCCGTCCCCATAGTTAGAATTACCAAAGTTTCCAGAGCCTCCGATGTTAAAGTCGCCATGGTTTCCGCCGGAGATTGCGAACACAAAAGGCAGGTTGTTCAGGTTGGGCTGGGGATAGCCGATTCCAATGATGCCGAGGGCGAGGTCGCTTGGAATTTTGGGCAACTCGATGTAAGACAGGGGATCCTCAGGAAGAGAGACAATAGCACCAATGGCCTGGAAAGGGCCGAGGGGGTTGGGAAGAGTTAGGTTATAGTTGCCGGTGTTGCCGAGACTGAAAAGGTTGCCGGAGCCGTTAGCGTTGATACTCAGTGGGTTGAACGAGCCGTTGGCGTTAAAGGCGAGCAAGTTGAAGGACCCAATGTTGTTACTGCCCCAGTTGAACGAGCCGTTGTTGCCAACGCCAATGTTGCCGTTCCCGGTGTTGCCAGATCCGATGTTGAACCAGCCGTTGTTGTTAGAGCCCAGGTTGAAGGCCCCGGTGTTGCCCGACCCGAGGTTTGTATAGGTCTGCAGGAAGTTCTGCAGGTCCTGCTCAAAGGACTGCAGGCTTGAGGCCGCCGCCGAGGCCGCGCCGTGATAGCCAACCATGGCCTCCACGTCCTGGGCCCACATCTGTGCGTAGTGCGCTTCGGCGGCCGCGATCGCCGGGGCGTTCTGCCCGAACAGGTTCGACAACGCCAGTTGCAAGAACTGAGCGCGGTTGGCCGCGACCGCCAGGGGGTGCACGGTGGCTGCCTGCGCGGCCTCAAACGCCGACACCGCCGCCATGGCCCCCGCGGAGGTCTCCTGAGCTTTCGCCGCAACCGCTGCTAACCACTGCACGTGGCCTGTAGCCACCGTCATCATCGCCGCGGAGGCAGCGCCCTGCCACGGTCCGCCCGCCAGTGTCGATGTCAGCGACCCGAACGACGACGACGCCATCTGCAACTCGGCGGACAGGCCCTGCCAGGAGACCGCGGCCGCCAACATCGAGCCCGGTCCAGCACCGGAAAATATCCGTGAAGAAATGATCTCCGGGGGCGACACCAAGAAGTTCACCACGCACTCACGTCCTTCATGTGTGGCGGAGCAGGATGCCTCATCCTAAACAGTCAGCTCGGGTTTCACTGGGCTTTCGGGTGCGGCGCTCCGTGCGCCAAAGTTCCTTGATACCAAATGACTTGGCGTATTCCGCGCGATTGAGGCCAGGAGGTTTTGAGTCGCGCGGCCCGATGTTCGGCTGCAAGAAGATGAAACACAGTCGTAAGCGCCGTTCTGCGCAGGACGAGGCATGGCTCAAAGACTGCATCAGCTCAACGCGAAATCCCGATTCTGTGGTCGGCCCGAGGTTCGAGCGCCTAGGATCACTTCGTCCCAAAAGCGCAATGTCGCACGCCACATTGAGGCCTGGCTCGCATCGCTCGATGTCAGTTCCACCGGAGAACGCGTAGCTAGACGACCGTTTTGTGCACCACCCCGCCGGCACTCGCTGCCGCTACGCGGCCGGGTAACGTGCTTTGGGCAAAGTCCGCGCGTCGCGCGTCCGGTTGGAGTGCTTGGGTCACAAGACGGTCGACAGGTGCGGCAAGATGCACAATGCACTTTTCGGGCGACAACCACATGGCCGAAGGATGATCACCGTCATGGATGCTGAACTGGAACGCTGGCTGGCCTCCGGGGAGTACTTCGACTACCTCGGCTTCGACATCTTCTATCGAGTGCAGGGCAGCGGACCTCCGCTGTTGCTGATCCACGGTTATCCGTTCAACTCTTATGACTGGGCACCGATCTGGCCAGCACTGTCGCAACGGTTCACCGTCATCGCACCGGACATGATCGGCATGGGATTCTCGGAGAAACCCGTGGCCTACGAATACTCGGTGGCAGACCACGCCGACATGCACGAAGCGCTACTGGTGCACCTGAAGATCCACAACGCACACATTCTGGCCCACGACATAGGTGATTCCGTGGGCCAGGAATTGTTAGCCCGTCACGAATTCGGTCAGCAAGCCTACGGCGGGCTGCGCATCGATTCGATCACCTGGCTCAACGGGGGTATGTTCATCGAGGCGTACACGCCCAGGGCGGCGCAGAAGCTGATGTCTCGCACTCCATTGGGCGACCTCTTCAGTCATGTGCAGGGCAGTCCCGTGACCCGTCGGCTGCTCGAGCCGACGCTGCGCGAGATGTTCGGCCCCAATACCAAGCCGACCCGGCACATGATGGACGTGTTCAACCAGATCTTGGACTACAACGACGGCCGCCGGGTGTTGCACAAGGTCGGCCGGTTCATCAATGATCGCTACACGCACCGAAACCGGTGGGTGCGTGCCATGCGGCAGACCGCGGTTCCCATGCGGTTGATCGACGGGCCGGTCGACCCCAACTCCGGTGCCCACATGGCGCGCCGCTATGCCGAGGTGATACCCGAGCCGGATGTGGTGATGCTCGCCGACGACATCGGGCACTGGCCGCAAATCGAAGCGCCGGATGAGGTAGTGGCGCACTTTCTCGCCCACGTCGACCGAATCGAGGCCGGCTGAACGGAGAATAAGACCTAGCCGACCCGCCAGGCCGTCGACCGCGGCCCTGGCGGTGTGCAGTGGATTATGGAGGCCCGAGTCTTAGCTTCGCGAGTATGAACAATCCCGAGTTTGCACAAATTCAGTTAGGGTTGATTGCCGAAACCGTTAATGCCCGAGACCGAGTTGTACCAGCCCGTATCGTTGCTGCCCGAGTTAAAGGCGCCATTGTTTGTGTTGCCCGAGTTGAATGAACCGTTGTTAGCATCACCCGCGTTATCGTCACCGGTGTTATTGCTGCCGCTGTTGTAGGCGCCGTTGTTTCCGTGGCCCGCGTTATAGGCCCCACTGTTATTGTCACCTGCGTTGAACGAGCTGCTATTTCCGTTGCCGGCATTCCCCCAGCCGCTGTTGTTGTCACCCGCGTTCCAGGCGCCGGTGTTCGAGTTGCCCGAGTTTCCCCAGCCGTTGTCGTTCATGCCCGTGTTCCAGGCGCCGGAGTCCATGATGCCCGCGTTTCCGATGCCCGTTGTTAGGCTTCCCGAATTCAAGAAGCCCGAATTTCCGTTGCCCGAATTGAAGAAGCCTTGATTTCCGTCGCCCGAATTGAAGATGCCAACATTATTGGTGCCCGAGTTGAAAAGGCCATAGTTCCCGTTCTGACCCCAGCTGAACCAACCGGAGCCGAAGCCTACCTGGTTGTCGCCCGTAAGGCCGAAGCCGATGTCGTGATTGCCCGTATTCGCAAAGCCGATGTCGACGCTGCCGGTGTTGGCGATACCATAGTCGCTGGTTTCCGCAGTGTGTCCCGCCCCTGTATTTGCGAAGCCCCAGGTTGAACTGCCGACATTTGAGCTGCCATAGTTCCAGTCGCCGATGTTGGCAGAGCCGAAGTTGTGGCTGCCGAAGTTTGTGCTACCAAAGTTGAAGTCGCCGATGTTTGCTCCGCCAAACACTCCGATGATGCCTTGTAGGGCATGCGTGGTACCTTCGATGTCCTTTACGAAGGGGATCACCTCGAAGAGGCTTTGTACGGGGAACCCTTGTCCGGTGAGCCCGACGGGGAGTGCTAATACATCCAATAGGACCCCCCTCAGTCCACCAACGTTATTGCTGCCAATGTTTCCATTGCTGCTGTTGAAGCTGCCTTGGTTTCCACTTCCCGCGTTATTGCTTCCGATGTTACCGCCGCTGCCGGTGTTGGAGCTGCCGATATTTCCGCTGCCGGTGTTGGCGAACCCTGCGTTTCCGCTGCCCTTGTTGTAATCTCCTATATTTCCGTGACCCTGGTTAGAGGTACCAAAGTTTCCGGCGCCTCCGATGTTAAAGTCGCCGTGGTTTCCGCCGGAGATTGCCCCTATAAAGGGCAGGTTATTGAAGCTGGGCTGGGGATAGGCAGTTCCGATGATGCCGCCGGTGAGGTCGCTTGGGATTTTGATCAACTCGATGTAAGACAGGGGATCCTCAGGAAGAGAGACAATAGCACCAATGGCCGTCGCGGTGGCGAGGGGGTTGAAAAAACTTAGGTTATAGTTGCCGTTGTTGCCGAAACTCAGAAAGTTGCCAGAACCGTTAGCGTTGATACTCAGTGGGTTGCCCGAGCCGTTGGCGTTAAGGGCGAGCAAGTTGAAGGACCCAATGTTGTTACTGCCCCAGTTGAACGATCCGTTGTTGCCAACGCCAATGTTGCCGTTCCCGGTGTTGCCAGATCCGAAGTTCCACCAGCCGTTGTTGTTAGAGCCGAAGTTGAAGCCCCCGGTGTTGCCCGACCCGAGGTTCGTATAGGTCGCCAGGAAGGTCGTCAGGTCCTCCTGCCAAGACTGCAGGCTTGAGGCCGCCGCCGAGGCCGCGCCGTGATAGCCCACCATGGCCTCCACGTCCTGGGCCCACATCTGTGCGTAGTGCGCTTCGGCGGCCGCGATCGCCGGGGCGTTCTGCCCGAACAGGTTCGACAACGCCAGTTGCAAGAACTGAGCGCGGTTGGCCGCGACCGCCAGGGGGTGCACGGTGGCTGCCTGCGCGGCCTCAAACGCCGACACCGCCGCCATGGCCCCCGCGGAGGTCTCCTGAGCTTTCGCCGCAACTGCTGCTAACCACTGCACGTGGCCTGTAGCCACCGTCATCATCGCCGCGGAGGCAGCGCCCTGCCACGGTCCGCCCGCCAGTGTCGATGTCAGCGACCCGAACGACGACGACGCCATCTGCAACTCGGCGGACAGGCCCTGCCAGGAGACCGCGGCCGCCAACATCGAGCCCGGTCCAGCACCGGAAAATATGCGCGAAGAAATGATCTCCGGGGGCGACACCAAGAAGTTCACCACGCACTCACCTCTTCCATGTATGGCTAAGTAGCGTGCCTCATCTTAGACAGTCAGCTCGGGTTTAACTGCGTTTTCGGATGTGGCGCTCCGCCCGGCAAAGTTCCTTGACGCAAAAATGCTTTGGCGTGTTTGCCGTGATTGCGGCCAGGAGGTTTTGAGTCCTGTGGCCCGATGTCGGGCTGCAGGGACGATGAAATGCGTGGCTGGTATCGAACGCATCGCCTGAGCCTGTGCGCATCGGCTTGCGGTGCTGCAGCGAACTGCTCATCTGTGTGGCTGCATCTCGTTCTCAGACACAGTCGCCTGGATCATCGCGGGCTTGAGGTTGTCATAGCGGGTTCGCGCCGAGACACCACGAAAGTGATTCGTGCGCAATGAGATTGATTTCAGGCGGTGTTCGTGACGAGAACGCCCATGCGGCGTATTCCGAGTCGAGCTATTGCCGGTAGTCCGTCGCCGTCGGCACCTGGCGGCAGTATCCGCAGGTTGGTGATGTGCACGTCCCGCCCTCGAAGCTGCAGATCCGCCTCGCCCGCGGCCAGCACGTTTTTGACCCAGTCGGTGTTGCCATGGCCCAACAGGACCGCAACGACGTTCCCTTTGCGGTAGGCGTTCACGACGGTCTGATACGGCCTGCCCGACTTACGTCCGCGATGGTTCACCACCGCGAACGTCGGCAGGTAGCGTGCCACCCGCCTCATGACCGGGTTCATGTACTTCATCTGCAGCCGGTCGATCCAGGCCGGAAACAGCATCGGTAGGCCCGGGGCGTGGTTGGGATGCGCCTTGGCGCACATCAGGACTCCTTAATTCTTCTTCTTCGAATTCGTCGTTGCTTTACACGCATAGGTTGGCGGTTGTGATTCTCCTGCCGCCGAGTTGGGCTGGCAGTCGCGCATATCCGTGCAGGTTGATCAGCCCCCGCTGTTGTGGCGGTGCGGTGAGGCGCAACTCGGGAAAGGCCTCGAACAGTGCGCGCAGCGCGGTGGCACCTTCGATTCGGGCCAGGGCGGCGCCGAGGCAGGCGTGTACGCCGGACGCGAACGCCAGGTGGTCGCGTGCATTTGCCCGCGTGATATCGAATGTGGCGGGATCGGTGAACACCTGTGGGTCGCGGTTGGCGCCACCGAGCAGCAGCGTGACCATGTCGCCGGCCGCAATGTGGGCTCCGGCGATCTCGACATCACACTCAGGGGTGCGCGCGGTCATCTGCACTGGGCTGGCGAGCCGCAGGATCTCCTCGACTGCCGAGGGCCACAGATCGGGATTGTCGTGTAGCCGCGCCAGTTGCTCGGGGTGTTGCAGCAGCTTGACGATACCGTTGCCGATCAGGTTCACCGTGGTCTCGAAGCCCGCGCCGACGATCAGCGCGGCGTTGGCGGTGAGCTCGCGGTCGGTCAGGCTGCCATCGGCTGCCATCCGGCTGAACGGGTTGTCGTCCGGCTGGGCGATGCGCAACTTGTGGAAGTGCTCGAGAAGGTAGTCGTCGGCGCCGTGCAGCCCGTCGATGGCGTCGCGGTAAGTCGGCCAATCGATCCCGACGTCCAGCAGCGGTGCGCCACAGCGGCCCCACTCGAGCATCCGCGGGTAGGAGTCAGCGGGTAGGCCGAGGATCTCGGCGATGATGGCGACGGGCAATTGCGTCGCGAAATCGGCGATCAGATCGGGATGTGGCATGGCGGCGATGCGCTCGATTAGGTCCATGGTCACCTCGGCGACCCGGGTGTCCAGCGTGTCGATTGCGCGTGGGGTGAAGCTTTGCGCCACCAGTTGCCGATAGCGAGTGTGATCAGGCGCGTTGACAACCACCATGGCGGGCGGTTCGACGGGGTTGGCCACACGGGGGTCGGTCTTCGAGATGAGCGCCCGCAGTGGCCGCGGCAATTCCATCTCGCTGGGTGCGGTGACACCAAAGCGTTTGTCTCGCAGAACTTCTCGACACACAGCATGGTCGACACTGGCCCACACGAACGGCGAGCGCACCACCGGTCCGCGCGCTCGGATCTCCTCCATCAACGAGTAGCGGTCATCACCCGACACGCCAGTGCGGAGCAACCGCGCCAGCGGGTCGCCCCGCCAGGCCTGAACGGCAAAATACGCCCGCGGCACGCCGTGCATGGCGCCCCACCGGGCCCAGAGTCCGGCACGCATAACGATCCCTCCCGGCAGCCCACCGCCGCATGCAACATGCGATACGATGAGACTATCAATGTCTCACATGTTCAATCGCTACGATACGACGACCGCCGTGACCGAGCAAGGAGGAATCCGGTGACCTCGACCCGAACGGCGGAGTTCGTGCGCAGACTCACCGAACCCGACCCGATCGTCCTCGCCCAGGTCGACAACCCCGACGAGATCACCACTCGCATCCTGGCCGCTACGCTCGAACAGGCTGAACTCGTTGGGATCCGCCGCACCACCATGGAAGACGTCGCGCGGCGCAGCCGGGTCGGGCGTGCCACCCTCTACCGGCGATTCCCCACCAAGGCGGCCCTGATCGACGCAGTCGTGCTCGCCGAAGCGCGCCGCTACCTCGAGGGCAGCGCCCAGGCGCGTTCGCACGCCACGACGTTCGAAGACCGCATGGTCTACGGCACCGTGTTCTCCGTAACGTTCATGCGTGAACACACCCTGCTCAAGAAATTGCTGCGCACCGAGCCCGAAACCATTCTGCCCAGCCTGACCATCGATGCGGGCGCCATCCTCGATTACGTCACCGAACACTCCGTCGGGCTGCTGCGAACCGAGCTCTACGGCACGGCTACCACCACACAGGCCCAGGAGCGCCACCTGCGCACCGTCGCAGAACTGCACGCCCGCCTGACGCTGTCCTTCATCGTGACCCCGCACACCAGCATCAACCTGGCCAGCATTGATGACACCCGCGCCTACGTGCGCAACTACCTGATGCCGATGATCACAGGACCCAGCCCATCCGTTTGAAGCCGGCCGGATCGGCACTGGAGAAGATCGACGCTACTGAGTGAGACTGGCAGCTATGAGTTTCGTTGAGGAAAAGGTGCTCCCGCAGGTGCTGCGGGTGCACGACACGGTGTATCGGAAGACGAACGGCTGGATCGGTCACCGCACGCTGTGGATACCGAGCCTGCTACTGCATACCGTCGGCGCCAAGACCGGCAAACAACGCACGACATCGCTGACCTATGCCCGCGACGGTGACAGCTATCTGGTCGTCGCCTCCAAGGGCGGCGCGCCCGAGGCCCCTGGCTGGTACCACAACCTCAAGGCCAAGCCCGACGTCGAGATCAATGTCGGGCCAAGGCGTTTCGCTGTCTCCGCCCGACCGATCCTGCCCGACGACCCCGACTACCCGCGGCTGTGGCAGATCGTCAACAAGAACAACCAAAACCGCTACATCGAATACCAGAAGCGGACGTCGCGACCCATCCCCGTCGTCGTCCTGAACCCGAAAGGCTAGAACAACCGAACAACCGCTGGCGGCCAGGGCGGGTGCCTCAGGTGAGCGTGGAGGAGGGCGCGCGCCGATCAGGGGAGAAGGCGCAAACCCCATCTGCCGAGCAGTGGCTGCACGAGCACATAGGCCGTGGTGTTGAGGTCACCGTCGACTGAGCCCGCCAACACGCCGACGGCACTCACGGTGCCGTCGGCGTTCTTCACAAAACCGGCGCTACCGCTGTCACCGGGTTTGGCGGACACGCTGGCCACTACCAATTCGCCGTCGATGCTGGTGATGGCGCCACATGTCTCACCGCTGACCGCGCCGAGCTTGCAGAACTGCGTACCCACTTGTATCTGGGAGGCGTCCAACACATCTCGGACCGGCCTGCCGCCGACATCACCTAACGGCACGCCGACGCCCGGATCAAGGCGGATGATCGCGGCGTCCTTTCGGTCACCTTCTTCCTCGCTGGCGGTGATTTTTCCGAGCGGGACGCCCTGCCCGTAAGTCCATAACGAGCCTTCGGGGTGATCGCAATGCCCGCTGGTGAACAGGTAGTAGCCACCGTCGTCGCCCTGGGCGGCGAAACCCGCGGTACATTTCCAGTGTTGATCTTTGACCTGCATCCCCGGCGCGGGGGGCGCCGCTGCCGGCGCCGAGCCCGCGAATCCGATCGCGGCCATTACCGAGGCGCCGGCCAGCCCAACCCGTCGAAACCAACGTAAGGTCACATCGCTTCCCTCTGCTCAGGTCCGCATGGCAAAGACGCGCGCAAAGGGTACCAAGGGCCACCGCGTTCCGGGGCGCTCGGCGGGGCGGGCGTTCGTTCCCGACGGGGGATCAATGTGCGAGCTGAGGGATCGAGTCCGACCGATGCCGAATCGGTTGCGGGGCGACAAGCGGCCTGGGCTCCAAGATGATGCTCGTCGCCAGGGCGGCGACGCCGATGGCGACGCAGATCCCCAGCGCGGACTCGAACCCTGCCTTGGTGCCCTGCGCGACAATCGTTCCGGCCCAGGCGAACCCGATTGACCCGCCGATGCCGAAGGAAGCATTGGCTATCCCCGGCAGCGATCCTGGCTCGTCCTTGGGTGCCTGTATAACACCCAGCGCGGCGATCGGGGTGAGTGAGGCGGCCAGGGCGATGCCGAGTACGGGCAACAGCAGGATGACTATGTTCCGGTTGAAGGCAAAGACCGCCAGGAGCGCGGTGACGGCGACGGCGCCGGTCAGCCCCGCCCGCAGCACGGTCACGAAGCCGATCTTCACCGCGAGGCGTCCGATCAGGGGTGAGGCGATCAGTTGGACCACGGCGGCGGGCGTGATGAACAGCAGCGCCGTCATTTGCCCGCTGGCGCCGAAGCCGACCTGGTCGTCCTCGGCGATGGACGGGATGATGTAGCCGAATGCGATCGTGAACGACGCGAAGCAGAGGATGGTGACGGCGATCACCGGCCACGCGTAGCGCGAGCGCATTTGATCGATGTTGACCAGGGGCTGCCTGACACGCTGCTCAACGGCAACGAATGCGACCAGGGCCACGATGGCTGCGGCGATAAATCCGAGCACGACCGGCGAGAGCCAGCCGGCCTGTCCGCCGTTGCCGAGAAACAGATTGATCCCGGCGATTCCCAACGCGATCAGGGCGCCTCCGGCCCAGTCCATCCGGCCCGAGGCCGCGCCGCCGGGTTCCCCGGCGGGCACCGCTTTCCAGGCGAGCGCGAGGGCGGCGGCTCCGACTAGCAGGGTTAAGACGAAGATGGAGCGGTATCCGAAGTGATCGACCATGAAACCGCCGAGCAGCGCGTCGAACCCGCCCACTCCGGCGTTGACCGCCGAAATGACGCCGCAGCAGACGCCGAACGCCGCCGCGCTGAGGTTTTCCCGCATGATCAGGAAGGCCAGGCCGAATACGATGTTCGAGGTGCCTTGCAGGATCCGGCCCACCACCACGACTGGCAGCGAGGTACCGGCGGCGCATAACAGTGTGCCGATGCACAGCACGACCAGGATGGCGAGGAAAACCCGCTTGCGGCCGAGGTAATCGCTCCACCGGATGAGTACGACGTTGCAGATCGCCCCGGCGAGATAGAAATAGGCCGACATCGACGCGTAGGCGTGAGATCCAAGGTGGGCGTTGATGTCTCGGATCGCCGGCGAGAGCATGGTTGCGTTGAGCATGAACGCGGCGACCGACACTGCCAACGCCGTCACCATGAACACCGTTTGGCCACGCGACAACGCGTGGGCGTCCTCGCTTTGGGTCGTCGTTGTCGTGGCAGGCTGAGTCATGTCATCCCCCTTGTCTGGCTGCGTCTTTGACGTTTGAGCCGACCTTTGAGCCGACTCCGCGCCACGCCTGATCGTAGCGCCGCTGGCGTCTGGGGTGATACAAGGCGGGCTTGTATCGTTGCAAGAACACCACCGCTACTGCAACGCCATCGCTGGATGAACGATCAATGCCATGAACACTTCAGCGACAACCACCGCGCGCACCACGGCAATCGGATTCCGACGCCGCACCATGGCCGGCGCTGTGCTGGTCATGGGGATCACCGCGACCGCCGTCGGTCTCGCTGCGACGAGCCACGCCGACGACGGCGCACCCGCCCCCAACACCGAGGCCACAGCCACCGCGAGGGCGCCTGTGGCACCCTGGTTCCAACCGACCGACCCCGGCTGCAGGCGCCAGCTCTACTACTTCAACGGCCGCTGGCACTGCGGCTGAGTTGCCATCTCGTCGAAGTCCCGTGCCCCTCAATGAATCCATCCGAAAACCACCAAAAAACATCAACAAAGGAGAACACCATGGCCACCGAGATCCACCTGGGCCACATCTATCACATCGCCGGCAGCCCGAAGATCACCGAAGCGGACAAGGCGCTCGTCGAGATACCGCAGGGAGCGTTGGTCGTCGAAGACGGCGTGATCACGTACTGCGGTGACAAGGACGCACTTCCGGCGAATGCGCAGGAAGCAAAGGTCGTCGACCACGGATCGGCGTTTTTGTTGCCGGGCTTCGTCGACACCCACATCCACTTCCCGCAGGTGTTCGCGTACGACTCCTACGGCGGCGGCCAGCTGCTGGATTGGCTCGACTCCTGCATCTATCCGTCGGAGGCGCTGTTCAGTGACCCGGAGTTCGCGCAGCGTGGCGCCGTCGAGTTCTGCGATCGCCGGATCGCGGTGGGTACCACCGCGGCGATGGCCTTCGGTTCACCGTTCCCGCACGCCCAGGACGCGTTGTTCAGTGAGACGCGGCGGCGTGGGTTGCGGCTGGCGTCGGGCAGGGCGATCCAGACCGTCAACTTCGGCAGCGCCCCGCCACTGGTCACCTCCGAGGAGGACGCCATCCGGCTCACCGTCGAGGAGATCGAGAAATGGCATGCCGCCGACACCGGCGACCCGAAGACCGCACTGCTACAGGTGGCCATCATCCCGCGGTTCTCGCTGTCGATAACCGTCGAGACATTCAAAGCTCTTGGCAAACTCTATGATTCGGTGCGTGACCGCGGCGTGTACTTTCACAGCCACCTCAACGAGAACAACAGGCCCGGCACCGGGGAGGTGGACACCACCAAGGAGCAATTCCAGGTCAACACCTATCTGGACACCTACGACGGGAAGTTCCTGCCCGGCTCGAAGGTCGGCGGGGAGAGCCTGCTCGGCATACGCACCATCATGGCGCACTCGGTGCATTGCCAGGACGTCGAGTTCGCGCGGATGGCCGATACGGGCACGTCGATCGCGCACTGCCCGATCTCGCAGCTGTTCCTCGGTTCTGGCACCATGCCTTGGAAGCGAACGGTGGCCTCCGGCGTGAACATCGCCGCGGGCACCGATGTCGGCGGCGGAGACGAATTCCTGATTCCGCGGGTGCTCGGGGACGCATTCAAGGTGCACATCACCGAACCAGGCGAGGCCGGGGTGTCGATGCACCCCGCCGAGATGCTGTTCCTTGGGACCCTTGCCGGTGCCAGGGCACTCGACCAGGAGGAGCGCTTCGGCAACTTCGAGGTCGGTAAGGAAGCCGATTTCGTCGTCGTCGATCCCAGCGGAACGCCCCAGCTGGCATCCGCGCTGAAATACGGCGTGCGCTCCCAGGACCCCACCCGCGCGCGCGAACAGACGCTGTTCGCCCTGCTGATGGGCATCCGTGAATCGTCGATCGCCGAGGTCTACGTCCAGGGCCGCCGCCTGAACTGAGGCCGCAGTTAGCGTCTGGCCGCGATGCGGTTGAGCAAGTCCCGTACCGCCCCGCCGCGCCGATACGGGCGCCAACCGCTCCTGGCGGGTTGCGTATTGAGCACTCCTGGTTGCAGCGGGCTGGGCGAATTAATTTCTGCGGCAAGAAATCCGGGTACTTAGCATGCCGGAGTCGCTGACCCGGGCGTCGCAAACACCGCGCGACTGTCTCCCCAAAAGTTGCTCGGCCAAACCCTCCCGAGGGTAACCTCGCCCTCACGTTGGTCCATTGAGTCAGTCCGACACCGCATTCCCTGAATCGAGGTTCCGATGAACTCGCAGTGCAGCTGCCGGTCCTTGGGCGGTGCGCTGCCCGCGCCCACGGGTTGACTGCGCGGTGACCGGGGGGTATTCGCGTTACTTCGGGAATTCGCTGAGTGTTGCTGCTGCCCCCATCGGAGGGACCGCGTAGCGCGATGGTCCCAGTGTCGAGCGATACGCCCGCCCCGCCGCGCCGCATTGTGGCGATACTGCTGACGATCATCCCGCTGAGTCAGATACCGCTGGACGTCTACACACCCGCCCTGCCTCGGATGGTGCTGGACCTCCACGCCGCATCGGCGAGCGTTCAGAACACCGTCACGGCCTACATGCTCGGAATGAGCCTCGCGTTCATCCCGATTGGGGTGATGGCCGAAGCGTGGGGACGCAAACGCGTAGTGCTGGCCTGCCTGTCGGTGGTCGTCCTGACGAGTGTGGGCTGCGCGGTCGCGCCCAATATCGTCGTGCAGTTGGTGCTGAGGTTCGCGCAGGGCGCCGCGGCATGTCCGTGCATGGTCGTGACGTACGCCATCGCGGCCGACTGCTTCTCGGGCGCGCGGCTCACATCCGTCTCGGGCGTACTCGGCGCGGCCTGGGGGGTGGCGCCGGTGCTGGCGCCCGGCATCGGCGGCTGCTCGTCCAATTCATCTCCTGGCGTGCGATTTTCGTGTTGATCGCCGGGCTCGCGGCCTGCGCAGCGGCCATCGTCGCGATTGCCCTGCCCGAGACGCTCGCCCCTGCGGCCCGTTCGCCCATCGACGTGCGATCGACAGCGCGAACGGCGTTCGGAGCGCTGCGTAACCGAGTTTTTGTTTGTTTCGTTCTGGTGTTCGGCGTGATGGCCGCCGCCCAGCTGACGTTCGGCGTCGTCAGTCCGCTTCTGTACCAGGACGGTCTGGGGTTCACCCCGGCCGCCTACAGCGCGATCGCATTGATGGTCGGATTCACTAACCTGATGGGTGAATTGGCCTGTGGTGCAATGGCGGTCAGGACTTCGACGCGTCGGCTCGCCTTCGGTGCGCTGGCAACCTTCGGCGTTGGCACCGCGATCCTGATCGTGTCGGCCGCGACGATCGGCATGTCGGCCTGGGCCATCACCCTCGGCGCATGCCTGGCGCTGGCCGGCTGTGGCGTGCTCTGCCCGCAGACGTACGGCCTCGCGCTTCTGCTGCTGGGTTGGGCGACGTCATCTCGCCGAAGCGTCGAGCCTGAATGAATCCGTCCGAAATCCCGGAACGGGGAAAACACTCCGTCACTACGCGCGCCGAGCCGGCCACGGTGCTGCACAAAACAGGTGCGGCTGTCGGCACGACGCGAACGGGATTTCCTCCCTTGCAAAGATCGGCGCGCTGTGCCGCCGTGTCCGGCGTGAATCGGCCCGGCTGCGGTCACCGACTGGTCGCGATGTGGTTGAGCAAATCCCGTGCCGCCCCCGCGGGCGGGGTACGGGCGCCGATCCAGATCGCACGTAGATCGCGTCGCAAGTCCAGATCCGCGACCGGAACGGCGCGCAGGCGACCATGAATGAGGTCATCGCTGACGGCCAGCCGGCTCATCACCGCAGGACCGGCACCGGCCAGAACGGCAGCGCGAACCGGTGCTGCAGAAGCGAATTCGAGTGGATGAGCGGCCGGCGCCGGCTGATCGCCATCCACGGGCTCCTCGCCGCCCAGCAACAGGCGCCACCCCGACTTGCGCGATACCAACGGCGTTTGGCGAAGCTCCGCCACGGTGATCGGAGCCGATCGCCGCACCCACTTGTGATCGGGCGGCACGACCACGATCAGCTCATCGCGCCCGATAACGCGGCTGCGCAGCCCATGAAGTGTGCCGCGGATCTCGATGAAGCCGAGTTCTGCCTCCCCGGCGCGCACAGCGGCGATTGCTCCCTCGCTGTCCGTTGCGGTGAAGCTGACCTCCGGCGCGATGGCGCCGCGCCGCAGGGCCGCTGCCTGGAGCGACACCAGCCAGCGTGGCAGCAAGTGCTCGGTCACCGTTTGGCTGGCGACCACCTTGAGTTGGCTGCGACGCTCGGCGCGCAGTGACGCCAGTCCGGTGTCGACGCGCTGCGCGACATCGAGTACCTGGTCGGCCCACTCGGCGACGACCTCGCCTGCCGGGGTCAGCTGCGTGCCCCGCGTGGTGCGTGTCACCAGGCGCACGCCGATCTGGGACTCGATCGAGGTGAGCCGCGCCGAAACGGCCTGTTGACTGGTCCCCACTTCGCGGCTGGCCGCATTCAAACTGCCCGTCTTGGCGATCGCCGACAACAACTCAAGTGCGGAAAGTTCCGGCATCCTTGCGCTTAACGCCACGCCTGATCGTAGCGCCGCAGACGTCTCTTGGCTACAAGGCGCGCTTGTATCCCCTGCGAGAACGCGACCGCTACTGCGGCGCCATCGCTGAATGAAGGATCGATGTCATGAACACTTCAGCAAACACCAACCAGACCCACGACACCACGACAACCACCCCGCGCGCCACCGCAATCGGATTCCGGCGCCGCACCATGGCCGGCGCTGTGCTGGTCATGGGGATCACCGCGGCCGCCGTCGGTCTCGCTGCGCCGAGCCACGCCGACGACGGCACACCGAACCCCGGCGTCACAGTCACTGCGCCGGCGCCTGCCGGCCCCTGGTTGTCGATGATCGACGGATTCGGCGGCTACCGGCACATTCACTGCGGATTCCCCGGCTGGAGCGGCCCCTATCAGTGCTGGTACTCATAAATGGACACGAAGGGACAACCGCACGATAAGCCCAGGGGCGGCCCGCAGGGGCCGCCCCTGTTACACCTGACAGGGGTGCCTGCGGGCCGGATTGGTGACATCTTCGGACGCCGCCGCGCGCTGCTGGCCGGGATCGCGCTGTTCGGCGTTGCATCGGTATTTTGCGCGATCGCACCATCCGCCGCCGTTGTCATCGCATTCCGGGCGGTACAGGGTGTGGGCGCCGCCTTTATCTTTCCGGTGTCCGTCAGCGTCCTGACAAATGCCTTCCCTCCGAGGAAGTCCAGTCACGCCATCGGATTGGCTTATGGCATAGCGGGGTTGGGTAACGCTGCCGGCCCGCTGGTGGGCGGGTTGCTTACTCAGACTGTGGGATGGCGCGCCGTGTTCTGGCTGCTGGTGCCACTTGCCGCGGTGGCGTTTCTCATCGGCGCGAAGACGATTCCGGAAAGCTCCGACGAAACCGTCCCGCGGCGACTCGATCCCAGCGGGCTGGCGTTGATCACGTCGGGAATCGGGCTGTTCACGTTTGCCTTCGACCGGGCACCATCCTGGGGATGGCTGTCCGCGCCGACGGTCGGCACATTCATCGCGTCCGTGGTTGCGCTGGGCGCGTTCGCCGTCGTCGAGCAACGGGTACGCTGGCCACTGGTTAACCTTGCGTTGCTGCGCAATTCGAGGTTCGCCACCTTGGTCGTCGCGGGCACGATCGCGAACATCGCCTACACGGTGACCGTGTTCTTGTCGACCATGAACCTGCAGCAGGTGCGTGGGCTGGACCCACTTACCGCGGGCATCGCATTCCTGGGGCCGTCCGCAGGCGCGGCACTGGGCGGTGTGATCTCGGGACGCCTGGCGGCGCGCTATTCGCCCGTCATGGTCATGGGAATCGGCTACGCGGTCGCCGCGGTATCGCTGGCCGTCCTGGCCGCTTCGCAGCGGTGGGGGGTCTACCTCGTCGCGCTGACCGCCTGCGGCTTCACCATGGGTCTGGTCTACGCGTTCACGACGGTCGCGACTCAGACCGTCGTTGCGCCCGAGCGGGCGGGTGAAGCCGCCGGTGTCACTTTGACCTCACTCGTCACGATCGCCGGTGTCGGAATCGCGGTGTCGGGCACCGTATTAGAGATGCTGCAGCGCCACGGCTGGGGCATGGGTAGCGGCATCAAGTCCATTTTTGCGGTGATCGCCGCGCTGCTGCTGCCCGCCGGCCTGGCCGTGCTTCGGGGCGTACGGAGTCAGACGCCGGTCTCGGAGGAACCGGGGCCGTGACCCGTTGGGGGCCATAGGGTTAGCAACCTTGGCCTCCATGACGGTTGATTGCCGCCGTTGGGTTCTGCTTTCCTCCATGGCGGTCGGTGGCCTCACGGGAGCTTCCAGAACACTCTGGTAACCAGCCAGAACAGCACCGCCCAGAACACCATCACCGTGGTGATCAACAGGGCGGCGCGAATGTTGATCGCCGCCTTGGGCGCACCGGGCTTCGGCTGCAGCCAGCGCTTAAGCAACCGATTCACATGAAACGGCATCGTGGCGCAGGTCATGACGAAGCTGGAGGACAGGGTTCCGATGAGCGTCCCCTGCCACATCGGCAGCTTGGCCGGCGACAGCGCCAGGCCGAGCAGCATTGCCGTCGGATACAAGCCGAACCACACCGCGATCGCCGTCTTCGCGTCCGATGGCGCCCGCACCTGGCCGCTACGGTCGTCGAAGGTGAACCAGTTGCCGAACGAGTTGTCGATCTTACGCAACCGAAAGTCGCTGAACTTCTTCCCTTCATCGAGAAGTTGTTGGCGTTCGGTCGACGTCAGCCACCTGTCCAGATCAGCGGCGCTGTCATAGCGGTAGAGCATCGTCCACTCGTCCTGCACGCCTTCGACTGGCCGGAACATCTCAGAACCCCGGTAGCCCGGAAACTGGTTCTCCGCCAGCCGAAGTCGCTCCTGCCAGGAAAGGAACTCGTCGACGTGCTCGGGTGGGACCCGATGGGTCACCACGGTCGTGACGAGGGTGTCGGGGGGCGCCGCCCCACCCGTGACGATCTGCTGGGTGGGTGGGCCGTCGCAATAGCGCCCGCGTTCGGCCAGCCGGTCCTGGCGGGTGGCGCTGTTGATCCACGCCCGCAGATTCGCAATCGAGTCAAAGCGGTAGATCACCGACCAGTGCTGCTGTACGGAGGTGGGCGAGTTGATCTCCGCGGCAATAAATCCCGGATAATGCGACGCCGCGCTGTTCACTTCCTGCTGCCAGGACACGTAGGCCTTCTCGCAGCCGGGTCGAACGTTTTCGCCGACGATCACGGTGGCGGCGTTGTCGGCAACTTTCTCGGGGTTCATCGATGTCTGTGGCGCTCAGACGGTCGGGATCAGCCGGTGTGACTGCAGGGCGCAAAGATCCGGTCGGGTGTTAGCGGCAGCTCGCGATATCGGACGCCGGTGGCGTCGTGAACCGCGTTGGCCAGTGCCGGCACAACCGGATTGATGTACATTTCGGCGATCACCTTGTACAGGATGGGGCCCGCCGAGTCGGTGGAGTCGACCAGGATCAGCTCGGTGCGTGGAGCGAGCGGCGGCGTAGGTCGGCATGTGGTGGTTGCACCCCCCGGCCAGCCACGCATCGCCGGTGCGGAAGTCCGCGCCCGGTCGGTCGGAGGGCAGGCGGATGACATCGGTGACGGTGTTGAGATCCACGTGCCCCCCGGATCCGCCGTTGAACGCTGCTGAGCAGCCTAACTGTAGAACCCCGGCTCGATTCCAGAGGCGTTTCAGATATTTCGGGTTCGTCAATAGGATTTGTTCCCTGCTCCGGGCGCCAGTTGGGCGCCACGCCGGCAGTTGCTCGTCATCGGGATATCGGTTCTCGTATATGCCGAGGTTCATCCGATCTACGCTGGATTTTGCGTCTGGTGGGCCTTAGCGGTCAGCATTGGACGGGCTTCGCCGAGGGGCCGACGAGTCGGTTGACGCGAATCTAGCGCCGGAATGAACTAAGAAGGTGTCATGGTAGTACGAGCCATAGCGCTGATGCTTCTCGCCGTTGGGTTGGCCGCGCCGGCCTATGCGGACAGCACTGACGACGCATTCATCGCCAACCTCAACAGCTCCGGCATCAATTTCGGCGCACCCGATAAAGCGATCCAGGTCGCGAAAACCGTCGTCTGCGGCACCCTCAACGACAACCCCAACGCGAGCAACACGGATGTGATCGCAAAGGTCACCGCCGCCACGAACTGGCCAGCGAATAATGCCGCCTACTTCACAGGAGCTGCCATCCAAGCCTACTGTCCCCAATACACCTTCGCCGTTCCCAGCAAGCCGAAGTTTCAGCCGGCGCTATCGGGGTACCCTTCCGACCGCCGACAGCCGCAATATGACTCGAATCGAACCACACTGTGGTAGCCGGAAATCAGCAAAGATCGCCCTCGGCTCGTCCCCCGTCACCCGGGCGTCCGCGGAGTCGCAGGCTCCCGGTCAGCTCACTGCGTTCGTCCAGCAGCTCGTCCATTCGCGCGGTGTTCGGCGGCCGCCCCTCCGCTCGATAGACGATGTGGCGAATTGCCAGCGGCGGCCGAAGTTCGGAGTCGATAGCTTCAGGATCGCGCAGGGTGCGAAAGGCTAAGGCCGCGATGCCGCGGGCTCAGCCCGCCGACCACCCGAAACCCGACACCGGGACACCGCCACGGCAGCCGTGGTGGAGCCGAGGGGCCGTCGTGATCCCGGTTGCCCTGTTGAGTGTGGCCGGCCTGGCCGCCGCCGTTGTCATCAGAAGCCAGCAGCAACACCGCCCGATCGGCCGTCAAATCCCGCCGCCCACCGGCATGCAGCAGCGCGGACCCACCTACGGTCCTCAAGTCGTGCTGCCGTTCAGCGGCCTCAACGAACAGGGCGACGTCGCGGTGGATACCGCCGGTGACCTCTACGTCGCCAATTTTGGCAGCGGTCGGGTGCTGAGACTGGCGCCCGGGTCGAGCTTCCCGAAGGTGGTGCCGTTCAGCGGTCTCAACAAGCCGCAGGGTGTGGCGGTGGATACCGCCGGCGACCTGTACGTCACCGACCCCGGCAACGCTCAGGTGGTCAAGCTGGTGGCGGGCTCGGCCACCCAGGTTGTGCTGCCGTTTACCGGACTCCGCGAGCCCTGGGGTGTGGCGGTGGATACCGCCGGCAACCTCTACGTCACCGATGTCAACGCCGATCGGGTGGTTAAGCTGGTGGCGGGCTCGGCCACCCAGGTTGTGCTGCTGTTCGCCGGCCTTAGGGCCCCCCAGAGCGTGGCGGTGGATACCGGTGGCAACCTGTATGTCACCGACTACGTCAACAATCGGGTGCTAAAGCTGCCGGCTGGTGCGGGCACGCAGACGGTGCTGCCGTTCACCGGACTCAAGGGCCCCTACGGTGTGGCGGTAGACACCGTCGGCGACGTCTACATCACCGACAGTGGCAACAATCGGGTGCTTGAACTGGCGGCGGGCTCGGCCACGCCGAGGGCGCTGCCTTTCACCGGACTAAATTTTCCAGACGGTGTGGCGGTGGACGCCGCCGGTGACCTCTACGTCACCGACTACGGCAACGGTCGGGTGTTGGAGCTGCCGGCGGGGTGAGGCGCCGCGCGTCGGGTGCGCGACGCCAAGAATCTTTCCCGAATCTGTCAAGCGGTGCCCAGCATTCTCGTGTCATCCAGCTTCACCAACCCAAGCCGAAGAGGATTGCGACAATGCTCCGCCACCGTTTTTTCACGCTGATCGCTTCCAGCGCGGCCGCGTCTTCGTATTCGCTGTTGGGCATTTCGGCTAAAAACCGGGGCATCAGTGGCGCCACCGCTGCCGTCCCTGTCCCCGCCCCGAATCACTTCACGGCAGCCCTCGGGCCGGATTGGCACGAATGGACCGACGAGCAGATCCGCCGGACCGCGTCGTAGCGCACACCGTGACGGAAATCGAGCGTTTTTGACATTTCCTTGCTTCGGACGCGGTTCACCCGCGCATCCCGACATTGTTATCGCGTTGATTCGTTGTGGTAACGAAATCTATAGCGTCAGCGGCGTTTACAGTGTAGGGCGGGGCCACGCACCCAGGGCCTCATCGAGAGCGTGACTGTCAGCAATATCTATTCCGTCGGACCGGTGGTGGGGCAGCGGCACGAATATCATCATCCTGCAGAATTCCCTGGGCCTGCGCTGGGCCACCATCGGACTGTTCGAAGGAAACGTCCTGGGCGGAGGTGTCGGGGGCGCGCGCCGTCTCTATGCAGGGGTGGGCGCCGAAACCGGTCAGATAGAGCTGGGAACCCCGTCCCGCGATCCCGAGGTTGTGGAGAAGTTGATCGGCGATATCGAGGCCGCCTACTGAGTCGGCGAAGCGACCTACGATCGCCTCGTCGCTAAGAGGGATCAGCGCACCACCGCGGTGCTCAACGCACTGAAAAGCACATCCTGACCGTTCATGCCAATCCGGTGTTCCCGGCTACGGGAGCGATAGCAGGGGGCCGCGACGGCTGAAGCGAGCCGCCCGCCGATGGATGCGATGCGAGCGTCCTCGGGTGCGGTATGGCTGAAGGGCCGCGCGGATCGATTCGGAGTAGAACTAAACCTTGGTGATTTCAACCAGCACCAGGTAAGCGACCGTGAGTGCGACGAGGGCGGCGAAGAATTGCCCGCCGAGGCCCGCTCCGCACGGTATTCGTTGAAGAACGAAAGACCGATGCTGACAAACAAGGTGATGCCGATGATGATGGCATGCGTACGGTCGCCGAGAAAAAAGGACAGCACGCCGGTGACAGCCAGGATTGCCAACACTGCGTTGTTGACCTGGCGCGCCAGGACGGCAATCGCGCTGATGCCATGGGTGCGTACGGAATTCGGGCCGATTGAGGCTAGTCTGGTCTTCGCCTCGACCGCTGACAGCCCCTCGCTTGATGAGCCCAACCATCGCTGACATCGCCAGGCGGTGCGCAGACGACGCGCTGTCGCGAAAGGGCGGAGCGGCCTGCGAGATCTTTATGGTCGTCGACGCGAAGGTCGGTGGTCCCACGCGCACGCCCGGCGCGCCGCCTACCCATATCTGCCATGATGCCCGCAGCCGCCCGCGTTGTCGTAGCGTCCAAATTGCCGTCGCCGTCTCGCCGGAGGTCACCGCGGCCAAGGCCATGAGGTCCCCGATTTCGGGCCGGTCTTCATTCCCGGGCGACGGCAATCACCCGAAACGGCCCGAGATGTAGTCCTCGGTGCCTTTCTGGGATGGGTTGGAGAACATCTTCTGGGTGTCGTCGATCTCGACGAGACGGCCAGGTTTGCCGGTCGCCTCGAGATTGAAGAACGCCGTCCGGTCGCTGACACGAGCGGCCTGCTGCATGTTGTGGGTGACGATGACGATCGTGAAATTCTGTTTCAGCTCGGCGATCAAATCCTCGATTGCCAATGTCGAGACCGGATCCAACGAGGAGCATGGCTCATCCATGAGCAGTACCGCGGGTTGCACCGCGATAGTGCGGGCGATACACAGCCGCTGCTGCTGACCGCCCGACAGGCTACCGCCGGGCTTGTCGAGCCGGTCCTTGACCTCTTCCCACAGGTTCGCCGACCGCAACGACCGTTCCGCGACCTCGTCCAGGTCTTTGGCCTTGCGCGTGTGCCTAAGCCGCAGCCCGGCCACCACATTGTCGCGAACCGACATGGTCGGAAACGGATTCGGCCGCTGAAACACCATGCCGACCGTGCGGCGGACAATCACCGGATCCACACCGTCGGCGTAGATGTCCTCAGCGTCGAGCATCACCGACCCCTCGATGCGCGCCCCGGGAGTGACTTCGTGCATCCGGTTCAGCGCCCGCAGCAGGCTCGATTTGCCGCACCCCGAGGGTCCGATGAAGGCCGTCACACAGCGCGGTGGCACTGCCATCGATACGTCGGCGACAGCAAGGAAGGAGCGGTAATAGATGTTGACGTCCTTGACGTCGAGGCGCTTGGCCATCGCAGGCGTCCTGTCCGGTCGAGCGGGTACGACATAGGTAGATAGGGCTAAGAGTGACGGTGCATCAGGTGAGACGCAACCCGGTGGACGAGAGCTGCGCGATCAGCGGCCCGACACACCCCCGTGACGCCGCGGCGGCGTCGCACGCCCCTTGATACGTTCACCCGCCATTTGGGAAAGGTGCACCGTTCTTTCACATTGGCTGTTTTGGATGACTGATTAGTGCACCAGGCATCATGTTGACTGGAGGACCAATGATGAAAAAGACTTTCGCTCACGTAGCGATTGCCGTGCTGACCGTAG
Organism: uncultured Actinomycetota bacterium; assembly: GCA_963814505.1. Taxonomy (GTDB): domain Bacteria; phylum Actinomycetota; class Actinomycetes; order Mycobacteriales; family Mycobacteriaceae; genus Mycobacterium. The sequence continues at coordinate 232,350 of CAWFDM010000018.1, read as the reverse complement.
GTGCCTTGGCCGCATGCGGAAGCACCAGCAATGTCGGGCAAAGCACGACAGAGGCCGCACAGGCCGGCCAGATCTGCGGTCAGGGCTCCGCCGCCAAGCCCGGCTACCCCCTCCCGATCAAAAAACTCGACGGCGGCGCCAACACTTTGTCGGGGGCCGGCTCCACGTTTGTGGCACCCGTGATGTCGATATGGACCAAGGACTACAGCACATCTGACGGTGTACGGATCGCCTACCAGCCGATCGGGTCCGGCGGAGCCGTCCAGCAGATCAGCGCCGGCACTATCGATTTTGGCGCCACGGACACCCCGATGAAAGACAGCGAACTCGCCGCGGCAAAGGGAGGACCGATCGTGCACATCCCGTTGGTGCTCGGCGCCGTCGTCCCGGCATACAACGTCAAAGGTGTTACGACCGCTTTGAAGTTCGACGGCGAGACGCTCGGCAAGATCTTTGCCGGCAAGATCACCAAGTGGAACGACGAGGCCCTCAAGGCGCTCAATCCCGGAGTTAACCTGCCCGACGAGCCCATCGCTGTGGCGCACCGGTCCGACGGGTCGGGAACCACTGCGGTATGGACGGACTTCCTGACCAAGGAAAGCCCTGCCTGGGTAAGCACTTTGGGAGGATCCGACAGGAGCTTCGGCAAAGAGGTGGCGTGGCCCGTCGGGATCGGCGGCAAGGGCAACGAGGGCGTGTCCGGGGTGGTCAATCAGACCGAGGGCGGCCTGGGCTACGTCGAACTGGCCTACGCCATACAGCAGAACCTCAAATACGGCCTGGTGAAGAATAAGGCCGGCAACTTCATCCAGGCCTGCACCGCGACGATCACCAAGGGCACAGATGGTGTCACCTACCCCGACGATCTGCGCGCCAGCCTCACCGACGGCCCGGACCCCAACGCCTATCCCATTACCGGAACCACCTATGCGTTGGTCTATGCCAATCAGACGGATGCCGCCAAGGGCAAGGCGCTGGTCAACTTCTTCTCCTGGGTGCTGTCGAAAGGCCAGGACGAGGTGGCGGGCGTAAACTACGCCCCGTTGGGCAACGATTTGCAGCTGAAGTCCGTTGCCCAGCTGAAGAAAATCACAATCGCCGGTGTACCGGTGGGCCAGTGACCCGAGCACGTGCCACCCAACGAGGTGGAGAGGTTGCTCTGAGCCAGCCCGATTCGCCCGAGGCGCCGGTCAAAACCTCCTCTGCCCTCTTGACTGGACATCGCCGCTACGGTGACGTGGTGTTCCGGTCGCTGACCGGCGCTGCTGCGGTATTCATCGTGCTCGCGCTGGCGGGCACCGCCTTGTACCTGATCCTTGAGGCGTGGCCGGCGCTTACCCACTACGGTCTGTGGAGTTTTTTCACTTCCGACCGTTGGGCGCCGTCGGAGGCGACCGCCGAGTCCCGTCACCCCAACCCCTACGGCATCCTGCAGTTTATCGTCGGAACGCTGCTCACCTCGGCCATCGCAATGCTCATGGCCGTTCCGGTATCGGTGGCGCTGGGCCTCTATATCACCGATGTGGCTCCCGCGCGCCTACGCAGAGTGCTGTCATCGCTGGTCGATCTGCTTGCCGCCATTCCCAGCGTCGTCTACGGGTTCTGGGGCGTGTTCGCCTTGCTGCCCGTGCTCACGCCGATCGGTAAATCGCTGACACATCTCTCGGTCATCCCGCTGATCGGTGGCATTTTCCGCGGTCCGTTCTTCGGCTATTCGGTGTTTTCGGCCAGCGTGGTCCTGGCGATCATGGTGCTGCCCATCGTGACCGCGATCTGCCGGGAGGTGTTCGCCACAGCTCCGGTGGCAGAAAAGGAGGCCGCGCTCGGGCTGGGGACCACCCGCTGGGAGATGCTGCGACTGGCGGTGCTGCCCAGGTCGCGCTCCGGCATCGTTGGCGCCGCCATCTTGGGCCTCGGTCGCGCCTTCGGTGAAACCATCGCCGTGACGATGTTGATCGGCAACAACGTTTTGTCGATCACGAAGAGCATTTTCTCCCAGGGCGCCACCATGCCCAGCGTCATGGCGAACGAATTCACCGAGGCCAACCAGCCGTATCACCTCGACTCGCTGTTCGTCGTCGCCGCCGCGCTGCTGGTGGTATCGCTGCTGGTCAACGTTATGGGTAAGCGGATCGTTAGCCGGGCGGGTGAGCACATCGCATGACGCTCGCTACGGACGCACACAAGGTCAGTGTCGAAGCCGAACACCTCGAGTGGCGGCGCAAATTCACGAACTCGGCGATGACCGGCGTCCTGACGGTCATCATGGTCACCACCATCGCCGTCCTGATTTGGGTGCTGGGCTATGTCGCCGCCGAGGGCCTGAAGTACCTGGGACCCGAATTCCTTACCCAGACCCCACCCGGCAATCCCGCTCAACCCGGCGGCGGATTCATGAACGGCATTGTCGGCAGCCTCATTGTCGTGGGGATCGCGGCCGCGCTGTCGATTCCGGTCGGAGTTGCCGCCGCAATCTACTTCGTCGAATACGGTGGCCGGCTCGCCCGGTACGCGCGGTTTGTCACCGACGTGATGGTCGGTATCCCCACAATCGTCACGGGCGCATTCGTTTACGCGATCTGGGTGGTGCACTTCGGCTTCTCGGGCATCGCCGGCGGTATCGCCTTGGGACTGATCATGCTCCCGCTGATCATTCGGTCGGTCGACGAAATGCTGCGGCTGGTGCCCAACGAGCTACGCGAGGCGGCGTTTTCGCTAGGAGTGAGCCGCGCGCGCACCATCCTGTCGGTGATTTTGCCCACGGCCAGCTCGGGCATCGTCACCGGAATCATGCTTGCCGTCGCGCGGGCCATGGGAGAAACCGCGCCGCTGCTGTTGACGGCGTTGGGCAACGATCTGTTCCTCGAACTCAACCCGGACAAACGCATGTCGACGCTGTCGCTGCAGATTTTCAGCAACGCGATCACCGGCTTCAAAGCGGCTCAGGCCCGGGCTTGGGCCGGTGCGTTGACTCTCATCATCTTGGTCTTGCTGTTTACCCTGGCGGCCAGACTCATCGCTCGCCGTTCGGTGATCAGTCAAGGACGCTGAGGTAGACCGGCGGCTCATACCAGGCCGGTGGGAGATGATGAAGGGACCGCCACCTAAGCCGGGGGATGCTGGTGCAGCCCGACCCCGTATCGCTGCGCGAGCCGGACAGCACGTCTCTGCCTTGATTCGCTGAAAATCGTTGTTGCCGTGCATATTATGCTTGTCAGTACCGACCACCCCGGCGCACGACGTCGAATCAGCCTGCGCCGAATGTCTGAGTCGGGTACGGCGCGTCGGGGGAGTCTGGTGGTTGCCGCTGGGGCAAGCTTGGTGAGCATGACAGATCGGCGAGACGACAATCTGCTCATCGTGCACTGGCACGACACCGGCCGCTGGCTCGGGGCGTACGGGCATCGTGGGGTTTGTAGCCCGCGCCTGGATCGCTTGGCCGCCGAGGGCATCCTGTTCACCCGCGCCCACGCGGCCGCCCCGCAGTGCTCGCCCTCGCGTGGGGCGATATTTACCGGTCGGTACCCGCACAGCAACGGCCTGATCGGGTTGGCTCATCACGGCTTTGAGTACCGCGAGGGGGTTCGCACGCTACCGCAGATCCTCTCGGACGCGGGTTGGTACTCGGCCCTGTTCGGGATGCAACACGAGACGTCTTTCCCGGGGCGGCTCGGCTTCGACGAGTTCGACGTGTCCGACTCCCACTGTGAGTATGTCGTCGCCAAAGCGCAGGAATGGCTGACCGAGAGTGCGCCGTTCGACGGTGGCGGTCCATTCCTGCTCACGGCTGGATTTTTCGAGACGCATCGGCCGTGGTCGCGGGAACGGTATCAGCCGGCGCCGCTCGAGGACGTCGAAGTGCCCGAGTACCTGCCGGATATCGCGGAAGTCCGCGGAGACTTCGCCGATTTCTATGGCGCGATCGCGGTGGCAGACGCGGCGGTCGGCCGGCTGCTGGACACGCTGGCTGACACCGGCTTGGACACCAACACCTGGGTGGTTTTCTTCAGCGACCACGGTGCACCGTTTCCCCGCGCGAAGTCGATGTTGTACGACGCCGGCACCGGCATCTCGTTGATCATCCGCCCGCCCACGAGGCTGGGTATCGCGCCGCGCGTCTACGACGAGCTGTTCAGCGGCGTCGATCTGTTGCCGACACTGCTCGACGTGTTTGGCATCGAAATTCCGGCCGACGTGGAAGGCGTCTCGCACGCCGGCAATCTGCTGCGGCCCACCCCAGGCGCAACCCCGGTTCGCCAGGAAGTGTTCAGCGAAAAGACCTATCACGATTCCTTTGATCCAATGCGCGCCATCCGCACTAAGGAATACAGCTATATCGAGAATTACGCGCCCCGCCACCTGGTGGACCTACCTTTGGACATCCAGGACGGTCCGTCAGGGCAGGCGGTATTCGAATATGCGGAAGGGCCGCGGCCGGCGCGCGAGCTCTACGACCTGCTCGAGGACCCGAGCGAGCTGAACAATCTGCTCCTCGGGGATGACCGCGACCGGTCGGAACGGATTGCGGATGGACTCGCGCTTCGCCTTCATCAGTGGCGGGAACGGACCGGGGACGTCTGTCCGTCGGAGTACGCGGGGCCACGAATCCTGCTCGAGTGCACCGAAACCTACGTGGAGGCATCCGTGCGAACCCTCGGCATCCGGCCTACGTCGCGTTCGCCGAGGGGGGCCGAACGCGGCTTACGGCAAATAACTGGCTCAAAGCAATAGAGCGCCGTTGGGTTTGGGATTGGCTGCGTAACAGCACATCCCGGGTCGCATACACTCCAATGCCGCACCTCGGCCGGTGGCCGATGGTGGGCCCAGGCTGTCCCAAAATTCCCAACTTTGTGTCGCTTTCTCTCATTCTGCTGGGACCGCCGCTGTCAGGGCAACCCATCGGAGCGCGCCACGCCGACATCGCGGCGACACTGCAGGAGTTGACCACCAAGATCATGCTCGGCCTGGCCAGGCGGCTGCACGATCTGCACCCGTCCAGGGCACTCGGGTTGGCCGGCGGTGTCGCGTTGAACTGTTCGACCAACTATGTGCTCAACGAGCAGGGGCCATTCGAGCGGCTGTACTTCACTCCCGCACCGCATGACGTGGAACGGCGATCGGCGCGGCGTTGCATGTGGCCTCTCTCAACGGAGAAGGCGGCCGTGGCGCGCACATTCGCCGACCAGCTACGCCGAACTCGACCTAGCGCGGATACCGGAGGAACTCGTCGACGTGCTGTTCCAGCCGCGCTTCACGATCAGGGCTGACGACACGCATGACCACCAAGGCGAGCTCGAACCGGTTGCGCTGTTGTGGGGTGATCGCACACGGCCCTACCTCAGGGTTGATGACCACTTCACCGAGCCGCTGCCCGGTGATGAGCCGGCGCGTGCGGCGCTGGATGCCCTAGTAGGGGCCCTCTCTGCTGTGGAACAGGCCATCGCGCTTCGGCCGGGTGAGGTCGTGTTTATCGACAATCACCTGGCGGCCCACGGCAGGAGGCCGTTCACCGCCCGCTACGACGGGACGGACCGCTGGATCAAGCGCGTCAGCATCACCCGCGATTTTTGCCGCTCACAAGCGCTGCGCGCCAGGGTAATTCAACCGAGCTAGACATGCTCTAACCGGTATCCCCGGTGCGCAGCGCATCGACAAGCGCGACGAGAGTATCCATCCGCCGCTCGAAGGCGCGGCGCGCGCGCGACGGAGCGTCGATGAGCCCGCCCAGATCCTTCAGCCCATCGGTCGCCGCGACGAGCACGGCCGCCAGGTCGCCGGCGTCGATGGTGTGGGGGAGGTCGCCTTCCGCCTGAGCCTGACCGATGAGGCCGGTGAGCAGGCCGAGCCAGGCGCGCATGTGGTCGCGGAGGGTGTCGGTGACATCGGGAGCGCGGGCCAGGTCGCGGGTGAGCCGCGAAACGCTGAACGCGCCGGGGTCGTCGCGGTGCAGGCGCACCAGGGCGGACGGGATGGCGCGAAACTGGTCGACCGCGCGCGATTCGGAGCTGATCGCGGCCTGCACCGAATCAACCCATTGGCGCTGCTTCTCCTCGATGACCGCCAGTGCGAGTTGGTCTTTGGAGGAGAAATGAAAGTAGAACGCCCCCTTGGTCAGGCCGCTGCGCGCGATGAGTTCGGCCATGGTGGTCTCGACGTACCCGCGTTCGGCGAACATCTCGGCGGCGACCTGGAGTAGGAATGCCCGGGTGGCCGCCCCCTTTGGTGTGACCGGCGCCGCTGACACCGGCCAAGCGTAACAGAACCGACCGTCCGGTAGGTATAGACATACCGCGCGGTCGGTTTTATTGTGTTGGTATTCTTATCCTTCTTGTTCCCTCGGAAAGGTGGCGGCGATGAACTACACGATGAACTACAAGGGCCAACGGGCGCTGGTGACAGGCGCCTCCTCTGGAATCGGGGCGGCTTTCGCGCGCGAATTGGCCCGGCGCGGTGCCGATCTGGTGCTGGTGGCCCGCTCACGCGACAAGCTGACCACGCTCGCCGACGAACTGAACCGCTCGTTCGGCGTGACGGCCGACGTCGCGGTCGCCGATCTGGCCCGGCCCTCGGCCGCCGCTGAGCTGGCGGCCGACCTGTCAGGTCGCAACCTACAGATCGACATCCTGGTCAACAACGCCGGTTTCGGCTTGTTCGCGCCGCTGGGTCAAGCCGACGGCGCCGCGCTGTCCGGCATGGTCCAACTCAATGTCGCCGCGCTGGTCGACCTGACGCGGTTGTACCTGCCGGGCATGCTCGATCGCGACCGCGGCGCCGTCATCAACGTCGGCTCGACGGCAGGCTTTCAGCCGGTGCCCTATATGGCGGTCTACGGCGCGACGAAGGCGTTCGTGCTGTCATTCACCGAGGCGCTGTGGGCCGAGACGCGCGGCACCGGCGTCCGGGTGACCGCGCTGTGTCCCGGATCCACCGACACCGGTTTCTTCGATGTCGCAGGCGAAGACGCGCAAGTGGGCCGGCGAATCCCCCCGGAGCGGGTGGTGCAGGCCGCCCTGCGCGCCCTTGATCGCCGGCGGAGCACGGTGGTTACCGGTGGCGTCGGGAACTGGCTGCTCACCAACTCCCCGCGGTTTGCGCCGCGCCAGCTTGTTGCGCGAGTGGCAGAGCGCACTATGCGCCCGGCCAAAACGCGGCGTGCCGACCGAGAAGACGCCGATGTGGCGGGTCGTACCGCCGTTCAAAGCCGTTGAGTCGCTGGCTGAACCGAGCAACCTCAGTTGGCAAGCACCAAGCGCCAGTTACCAGCGGCAGCACGGTCATCCGGGACGCACAGGAAATTGGTCCAGTTGCCAGGCGTGGTCGCCTTGACGCCCGGACCCGCTGCGGCACAGGCAGCCCGACTCGGATAGGTGCCCTCGGTCTGAAGGGTCGCAGCGTTGCTGATACCGACGCCGGTGGTCATCAATGCCGCGAACGCCAGTGCGCCAGCGGCGACAACCTTCCCCAGACCTAGCCCGAGCGATTTGAACGAGCCCGTCGGGAGCCCGCCGTTCTTAGCGGTGATCGATCGCTTTGCCTCCATCGAATCCTCCTTTGGTGATCCACGCAGCGGCCCGCAGTACACCTACGAACCACCGCAAGCATGGTGTAGTCATTCGACTACACACACCGGAGCGCCAGTGTAGCCAACTGACTACACTGATGCAACAAACCCCCGTCGGCCGGAGGTTGTCCCCGGCTCGGCGGCGACGGTCACGCTGGCGTGACGCTCGGCGGTGACGGTCACGCTGGCGTGACGCTCGGCGGTCGATCCGCGACCGATGGTGTCCGTGCAGCGTCAGAACCCGAAGTCTCCGCCGCCGGAGTCGGACCCCCCACCGAAGTCGAAGCCGCCGCCGCCGGAATCGGACCCACCGAACCCGCCGAAGTCGAATCCGCCGCCACCGGAGTCATAGCCGCCGCTGTAGCTGCTGCCGCCGAAGCCCACGTCGCCGCCACCCGAGTACGAGTTGTCGTCGCCGCCGAAGCCGGTATCGCCACCACCTGAGCTCTGGTAACTTCCGTCGAACCCGACGTCTCCCTGCTGGCTGTCGTAATTGGCGCCTGGACGGCTGTCGTAGCCGGCGTCCGCCAACACCGAGTCTCGGCCCGCCTCAAAGCCGCGGTCGTAGCCGTAGCCGCCGCCCCAGTGGTCGTCTAGCAGCGTATCCATCAGCAGGACATCGGTCAGGGCCCAACCCCAGCCCGGGCCCCAGAACGCGTAGGGGTAGTAGCCCGGATAGAAGAAGACCCCGTTGTAGTAGCCACCCGGGTAGTAGTTCGGGTAGCCCGGCTGTTGCGTGGTGCTGTAGTTGTTGTTGTTGATCGTTACGGTTTCGCCGGTGTTTGGGTTCTTTGTCTGCACCTCGGCCTGCCTGCGGTCCCCGTCCGGCACCGAGATCACGGCATCCCTCCCGGGCGTGCTGTTCACCCGCCCCAACTTCTGGTTGGCCCTGGCCACGGCGGACTCCACGACCCGGAGGTGTGCCCGCGCCGCGTTGTAGTCACGTGCCTGGTAGGCCTTACGGGCGTAATGCAGGCTGGAGTTGGCCTTCAACGCCTCGGCGCTCACATCCACGCCGCTATTGGTCATCACCTCGTTGTCGAGGTCGCCGGCATCAGACTCGGCGGCGATCAAGCGCTGCTTGATTTCTTCCCGCGCCTCTATGTCCTTGCGGTGCTTACGATTCCGGCTCGCGGCGAACCAGAGCAGGCCGGCCACCGCCAGCGCAATGCCGATGATCGACAACATCACCCACAGCCAGGTCCAGCTGGTGTGCTTCGCGTTCGGCACCGGAGAGGTCGTCGCTGGCGCGCCCGGCGACGCCACAGTCACGCCGGCCAGCTTGCTGACGAACTCACTGGTCGCGCCGTATGGGTCGTTGCGGTGATCCCTGGCCGACTGACCCATCAATGGGTCCACGCTGTCCGCGATCGCCTGTGGCACGTTGTAGGCACGCACATGGTAGCCCTTGGAGTCGATGACCAGGATGACTCCGCTGAACTCGGGATTGCGACCCAAGATCACGTTGTGGATGGCATCCGCCGTGGTCACACCGGTCTGGCTGGGCGCCACCGCCGCTACCCAGAGCGGGGGCGCGGAGCTCCACGTCCACCGGCTGGTCAGGATTTGCTGGTTGACTTTGTCGGAGTTCTGCAGCGGCGGTTGCGCCGCTTGGTCGGCCACTACATGCGTCTGGGCGTTGAACCTACCCACTACCTGGTCTGTATAGGTGTCGGCCCATGCGGGCGGCGCGAGCGCCATCGTCAGCGCCAGGATGAACGGCACTATAAGAAGCACGCCGAACCGTATTGTCATTGTTCCTCGCACCAATCGGTCCCTTCCCGAAAGCCCTGGAGCGCAGGGCGGTTATGTTCGATCCTGGCTGCGTATCGCCCGAGCGTCCACTGCCGGACCGGGTCGCTTTTTTCGCTTTGAGGGAACCTTCGAGACAACTTCGGCGCTGGCTTTCAGCAGCCGAGCAGACTCGTAGCCGCAGAGTAAATCTGGATCGCGGCGGCATCCGAGATAGATAAATCGGACTTAATCATGTCCACCGCTTGGGTGTCGCTGATCCTGCGGTCATGGATGGCACGGCACACCTTGTACCCCTCGTTGAGCAGCGCCTGGGCGCCAGGGGCCTGAGTATCGTCGTTTCCCTGAACGTAGTTCAGGTACGCGCTCTCGTCGGCCCGTGCTTGCGGCGCAGCCGCGACGGCTACCAAAACCGCAAGGGCGGCTGCCATCCACATCCTCAAGATTTGCTCCCCGGCAAGAAAGGTGGTCTCGACACGTCCCCACGCATAGGCGCTCAATGATCAATTCGGCGGCGTAGGGGTCATGGATCCGATGTAGTAGGTTTCGTGCCCGGTCGGGTATCCGCCGCCGTCGGTCGCGATGTGAACGTGGTCGTAGTGGTTGGCGGTTTCTGACCCCATGTCGGCTGTCCAGCTCCCCGCGCCGACGCCGGGATAGATTTTCTGCCTCCAGATCACATGGTTGATTCCCCATCGCTTGCCATTCGCCAAGGCAAACCCGGCGATTTGGTTGCCGAGCGCGATGCCCTCGGGGGCGTCGTGGTTCGGGATCATCACGTCGATCGCCAACCCATTGGGATGCCACGGCAATGGATCCTGCCGGTACCCGTAGATGGTCGTGATCTGCGGAAACAGCACGCTGATGACGCGGGCCGCCCAAATGGTCTTGACCTGCAACCTGTCCTCCGACGCGACGCCGGCAGGTAACGCCCACTTGAAGTCCTGGGCGCCGGTAGGCGCGGTTGCGGCCAATGCCGCCAAGGATTCCGCCTCCGCGGGACTGGCGACGCGCGGCCCGCTGGCCGGCGCGGGTGCCGAGCTTGTCGCGGTTGCTGCCGGGGTCTTGGCGCAGCACGGAGGCTTTGTGCTTTGGGCGTTTGGGCTTTGGGCGTAAATCATGGCGGCAGAGACGACGAGCGAGGCCACGACCGCCAACCAGCGGCGCCCGCCGTTGGCTACGACGTTGCCTACAGCTCTACGCATGAACAGCACTTTAGTGTCGTGTGGGACGCGTGTGGCAACTTTTGGCTGCCATTCGGATGTGTCGCCGTCACTTCCGGCCGGGCAGCTTCATCACCGTGCGCACGATGGGTAACAGTGACTTCTGCCAAAGAGTTGACGGAATGCCAAGGGGCGGATCGAGATTGATCATGCGGGCGGCCGCGATCGTCTGCGATTCGGTGTACTTCAGCAGGCCCTCGGGACCGTGCCTGCGGCCGACGCCGGACAGACCCATCCCGCCCATCGGTGCGCTGAGGCTTCCCCACGCGAACGCGTAACCCTCGTCGACGTTCACCGTCCCCGACCGCAACCGGGCGGCGATCTTCTGGCCCTCCCCAGGGGAGCGGGCCCACACGCTGGCGTTGAGCCCGTACTCGGTGTCGTTGGCCTTCTCGACGGCTTCGTCCACGTCGGCCACCGGGTAGATCGAGACGAGTGGCCCAAACGTCTCGTTGGCGGCACACTCCATTTCCGGCGTGACGTCGGTCAGCACGGTGGGCTCGTAGAACAGCGGCCCGATGTCGGGCCGAGCTTTGCCGCCCGCAATCACCTTGGCGCCCTTGGCTGTCGCGTCGTTCACATGGCCCGACACCGTGTCTAGCTGACTTTCGGAGATCAAGCTACCCATGTCGATTGAGAAGTCGTACGCGGTGCCGAGCTTCATGTTGCCCACCGCATTGCCGAACTTGCTGGTGAACTCGTCGGCGATGTCCTTTTCGACGTAAATCCGCTCAATCGAGATGCACAGCTGGCCTGCGTTGGAGAAGCATGCCCGGGTGGCCGCCTTGGCGACCTTGTCGAGGTTGGCACCCCGCGCCACGATCATTGCATTCTTGCCCCCGAGTTCGGCAGAGAAACCGATGAGTCGGCGGCCCGCGTGCTCCGCAAGCTGGCTGCCGGTGGCGGACGAGCCGGTGAACATCAGGTAGTCGCAGTTCTCGGTGATTGCGGTGCCGACAACCGAGCCGGGACCGGGCACGACCGCGTACAGCGCTGGGGGCAGGCCGGCCTTGTACAAAAGTTCGGCACAGGCGAGCGCGCTATAAGGGGTCTGGCTGTCGGGCTTGAGAACGACCGCGTTGCCGGCGACAAGTGCGGGCACCGAGTCTGACGCCGTGAGCGTCATGGGGTAGTTCCACGGCGAAATCACCCCGACCACGCCTTTGGGCTGGTAGGCAACCGTGGCCTTGGCGAACCCCGGCAGGACCGCTTGCACCTTACGAGGCTTCAACAAGCCCGCGGAGACGCGTGCATAGTAGTTCGCGTTCGCCATCAGATCGACGATTTCCTCCTGCGCCGCCCATCGGGCCTTGCCCGCCTCGGCTTGTAGGACGTCCATGAGAAACTCGCGGTTCTCGATGACCAGGTCGCGATAACGGCTGATGACCGCAATCCGATCGGCAACCGGACGTTTCGCCCAGTCGATCTGCGCCGCACGAGCTTCGGCGAACGCAGCTTCGACGTCGGCGGCCGTGCCGACCGGGATCGTCGTCAGCGGTTTGCCGGTGAATACCTCATCGATCGTCCTGGTGGGGCGTGCGGCGACGTCTTTGATCGCGGCCAGCTGACGCAGGCGGTCGAAGACCTCGGCTGACGGTGCGGGCATATCGTTACCTCCCGAAGAAGCGCAGGCAGCTAGGGCATCAGACTATAGGTTTGGACGGCGGCGCTGACATCCGCGCTATCCCTACGTTTTAGTTCCACCGCTCAAGCCGACGAGGACGTTCGCATGACACAGCACCCGATCGGGATCATTGGCTTCTCGCACGTCTGCATCGCGGTATCCGATGCGGAAGCGTCGCTGCGCTTCTACCGCGACCTGCTTGGACTTGACGTCTTTTTCGACGTCGAATTGGACGGTCCGCCTATGGAAGTCGTGACGGGCGAGGTCGGTGCGCGCGGCCGGATGGTCGGCGGGATGCTCGGCGGCACCGTGGTGGAGCTTCTCGAGTTCAGGCACCGCGGTTTCGCCCGGCAGCCCGAGAACGTACTCGGCTATACCAACACCTCGTTGAGCGTCAGCGACATGGACGCGACCCTGGCCGCAATCACCGCCGCCGGTGTCCAGCCCGAACAACAACCGGTGGAGATCGGTGGTGTGCGCATGTTCTTCGTGCACGATCCGGACGGCACCCCGGTCGAGTTCGTGTCCTACCCGAACGGAGAGCGCACCTCGGCCCAGATGTCGGGCTACGTGAGCTGACGCGCACCAACGCAGCCCGACGGAGGATCGCCACAGGTTTCGCGGTGACGGGTCAACGGGCCGAGATGCGTTGCGCGACCTCGCCATATCGCTCGAAGCGCTCGGGATCGCCGAGGGCGTTATACAGCACGATGCGAGTCGCGACTCCTTCGTACCTGTCGACGAGCGCGTCTTCCAACCCGTCCCAGGTCGACTCGGTAACAAAGGTGGCAATGTGCTCGTCGGTGATCTCCGACGCCATCCCTTTTAAGTCACCGGCCTTCTGCTTCTCGCGGATACGGGCGGTCGTACCCTCGAATCCGGCATCGTCCGCGATAAAGGCGTAGTTGGGCGTGCTCGCGTAGAAGCTGAGGCTGGCTCGCGCGAATTCACGTTCGTTGCGGCGCTCCTCTTCGCTGTCACCGACGATCGTCATGACCGGGACGATCACGGCAATGTCTGACGCTGGGCGCCCCGACTTCGCCGCCCCCTCGGCGACATTTGGCATGACGTGGCGTGCGAGATATCCCGGCTCACCGAGCGGATGGACATGGACCCCGTCGGCGACTTCGCCCGCCATGCGCAGCATCCACGGATTCACCGCGGCGATGTCGACTTTGGGATCGGGCGCATCGATGGGCCCTGGACTCCATTGCGGAGTGATGAAGTCGAGATCGAAGAACTCGCCGTGGTGATCGAGTGTCCCCGTGCGGAACGCGGCGAAACAGGCCTTCACGGCGAGCACGTAATCGCGCAGCCGCGGGCCGGGGCGCTCGAACGCCGCACCGTACCGTCGCTGAACATGCCTGCGAACCTGGGTGCCGAGACCGAGCCGGAACTTCCCGTCGGTCGCCTCCTGGAGTTCCCACGCCGTGGCCGCCGTGACGAACGGACTGCGCGGAAAGGCGACCGCAACGCCGGTCGAGAGGTCGAGACCGGGTGCGGCCTGAGATGCCACCGCGGCATTGAGGTAGGCGGTTCGGCCGGTTTCGGTGAAGAGAAGACCCGAGAACCCAGCAGCCTGCGTACGCCGCGCGACGTCGCCGATCCGCCCTAACGGCTGCGGCACAGCCATCACGTCGACCTGCACGGTCGAACCGTACACCCGGTTGGGTGTCGCAAACCCTTAGCTGATGCCGTTGACGCTTGCGGAGAACGAATCGACCGCCGCGCCGGTGCTGCCGCTCCAGGGCTCGAAGCCGGCCTGGATGCTGGTCAGGTACCACGAGTTGGTCACCGGCTCGAGGGTTTCGGTGTTGTCGATGAAACCCATCACGTCGAAGTTGTTCCAGGAGTTTATCGGTGTGTTCGCGACGTAGGAGACCACGTTGTTCTGGCCGTTGCTGCCTTCCCACACCGTGAAGCTCTTGCCGTCGATGGTGGCGTTGCTGTTGACCACCGAGCCGACTGGCTGGATGGGGCCGGTGTGGTTGAACCAGATCATCAGCTCCTGCTGGTTGACGCCGGTGGTGATGGACGTCGGGTTCATCCAGATGTCGTAGGAGGCGTCATAGGTACCTGAGCTGGGGTAGGTGTAGCTGATGCTGCTGGTCGCGGTGTGGATCTGGCTCAACTGGATGGGCAGATTGGTCCCCGGCGAGGCGGTGCCGTAGTGCACACCGTCGTAGATTGACGGGTACCCGAGGGGGGCGCCGTTGGTGGGCGCGGAGCCGTTTTCGGTGGTGATGGTGAATCCGTTGTTGTTGACGGTGATGGCCTGTCCGCCGGGGTTGTTCCACGCGTTGTTCTGCACCACGTATGCGTTGTCGACCGTTGTCGTGCCGTACTGGGTAGAGATCACGGTGCTGCCGGTGCCGGTACCCGTGCCGGTGCCGGTGCCGGTGCCGGTGCCGGTGCCGGTGCCTGTGCCGGTCCCTGTGCCTGTGCCTGTGCCGGTGCCCGTGCCCGTGCCGGTGCCGGTGCCGCCGCCGGTGACTGCTTGTCCGTTCACCAGCAGATTGGTTGGCGCGGAGTAGGTGCCGGTCTGCGCGGCTTGGAAGCCAACGGTGACCGATTGGCCGGGTGCGATCGTGCCGTCATAACTCGCGGGAGTCACGGTGTAGTGCGTGCCCGAATGGGCAACTTGTCCGTTCCACAGATTCGTGACGGATTCGTTTGAGGGCATGTCGAATTGGAGCTGCCAGTTACTCAGCGGAGTCGTGCCCGTATTGGCGATCGTGTAATCGGCGGTGAAGCCGCTATTCCACTGCGACGTCGCCGTGTACGTCGCCGTGACCCCGCTGCCGCCGGTGCCGGTCCCCGTGCCGGTGCCTGTACCGGTGCCCGTGCCTGTACCGGTGCCCGTCCCCGTGCCCGTGCCTGTACCGGTGCCTGTACCGGTGCCCGTGCCGGTGCCCGTGCCGGTGCCGGTGCCCGTGCCGGTGCCCGTGCCGGTGCCGGTGCCGGTCCCGGTGCCCGTGCCGGTCCCGGTGCCCGTGCCGGTCCCGGTGCCGGTCCCGGTGCCGGTGCCCGTCCCCGTGCCTGTGCCGCCCCCGGTGTCACCGCCGGTGACTGCATGTCCGTTCACCATGACATTCGTCGGTGCCGAGTAGCTGCCGTTCTGCGCGGCCTGGAAGCCGACGGTGACCGATTGGCCGGGCGCGATCGTGCTGTTGTAACTCTCGGGCGTCACGGTGATCTGCGTCCCGGATTGGGCAACCTGTCCGTTCCACAGATTCGTGATGGATTCGTTTGCGGGCAGATTGAATTGGAGCTGCCAGTTGGTCAGCGGCGTCGTGCCCGTATTGGTGATCGTGTAATTGGCGACGAAGCCGTTATTCCACTGCGACGTCGTCGCGTATGTCGCCGTTGCCCCGGTCCCGGAAGTGGTGGCGGCCGCTGCCCCACCGGCAGCGGCCGCGGCGGTCGTCGCTGCCGAACTCGTGGTGGCGGATGTGCTGGTACCGCTACCAGTGGTGCTCGCGGTGTTGCCGCCAGCGGCATTGACCGCCGCGGCCGGCGTTGCCGCGCCGGAAGCCGCCGCAGTGGGCGTG
This sequence comes from uncultured Actinomycetota bacterium, assembly GCA_963814505.1. Taxonomy (GTDB): domain Bacteria; phylum Actinomycetota; class Actinomycetes; order Mycobacteriales; family Mycobacteriaceae; genus Mycobacterium. The sequence goes on along the minus strand of CAWFDM010000018.1, from coordinate 216,639 downwards.
GCGTTCGTGGTGGTATTGGGGGTGCCGCTAGCCGCGGTGCTCGCTGCGTTGACGGTCGCGGCGCTGGTGCTGGAATTGGTGGCGTTGCTGCTCGCCGCAGCCGACCCACTGTTAGCGCCGGCGCCGCCACTGCTGACCGGCTGACCACCGTTGCCGCCATTACCGCCGGTAGGCGGGGTCACAAGGCCGAGCGCGTCTTGCAGGACATGCTGCAAAAACGAAGCGTTGGCCCCCTCGGCGCTCGCATAGGACCCCGCAGTCGCCGTCAGCGCCTGCACGAACCGGGCGTGAAACGCCGCCGCTTTGGCGCTCAGGGCCTGAAATTCCTTGGCGTGCGCGTTGAACAATCCGGTGATGGCCGCCGACACCTCGTCGGCGCCCGAGGCCAGCACACCCGTTGTCGGGGCCGCTGCCGCCGCGTTCGCGGCGTCAACCGTCGAGCCGACCCCGGCGATATCCGTCGCCGCCTCCGTTAGTGCCTCCGGTCCAGCAATCACGTATGACATGCCCTATCCCTCGATCACGACCTCATCACGGTCTCATCACGGTCTTATTACCGCCTATCCATAAACATCTATTAGGGCTTTATCACTTCCTTATCACGGGATGATCACGATGACGCTGCCACAAAGTCGCCAGACTTTCAATGAAACGCGTTGAATTATTCAAAAATGAGTGCGTGGCGCTCTTGGTGAGGGGGCCTGAAAACGCTGGTGAGTTGGGTTGCGAGGGCCTTGAACGGGCCCGTCGAACCAGTCGGCGGGGATCCCGGCAGGGCGGTGCCGGTCGAGCCGGTGCAATCGGCACCCAGGTGGGTATCCGCGCAGCGCCGCGCGGGTTCGGGGCAGTGGCCCAAGATGGCGGTGGGCCGCTTGCGGCCAGCGCGCAAGATCGCCTGGATTTAAGTTTGCCAGCGAATTCGTGATGCACCGGGCCGGCCCGACACGGCGGCCGGACGGGCCGAACCGGCGAACCCTGTCGTCGGCGACAGGTCAACCGCTGAATCGGGCGGGGCCGGCCCTTTGCGCGCTCACCAAAGTCGGAAATGGCGTTGCTAGAGCCGGATTGACGTCATCGGAATTGCGGTCGTGAACTGCGGGTCTTACCCTCTCTGTGGTCGAGCGGGCGCAAGAATTCCGCAAGAACTTCGCGAACATGTCGCAAGCCCTGTGCCGCAGCCTGTTTGGGTCGGCTGCCGTGGCCGAGCTGCAAGAAAGTTCGCAAGAAAGTGTCTGACCGCAATGGAGCGTCCGCCCTTAGCTATGCGAGCGGCCCCACCGGGGCTCTGTGGTCCGGTGTTGGCACCGTCGCAGCGCGGGCGGCCCTGAAATGAAGGTTGACGGTGTTATGTTGGCGTCGCCGGTCCGTGATCTGGAGACAACGTTCTCCAGCATGAACGTCCCCGCGCTCGCTGGTCTGGCCCGCAACGGTTAGGAGAACGAGTGAGTAACAATCCGTTCGACGACGACAATGGCAGCTTCTTCGTCCTGGCTAACGACGAGCAGCAACACAGCTTATGGCCGGTGTTTGCAGATGTTCCGGCCGGTTGGCGGGTGGTTTACGGCGAAGCGGCCCGGGGCGCCTGCCTGGGCTACGTCGAACAGAATTGGACTGACATCCGGCCGAAGAGTCTGCGCGACAGGCTGGCGCAGGTCACGGACTCCTGATCAAGAAGCCGTCGGGGTTTGGCGGTCGAATGAAACGTAATGGTCATCCGCGGTTTGTGGCGCGCGCCGAACAGCAGGTGAAGATCCGCGGGTATCGAATCGATTGCGGCGAGGTCGCCGCGGCCCTAACGGGGCTGCCGGGTGTGGGTCAGGCCGTTGTGATCGCCCGCGAGGACCGCCCCGGTGATAGGCGTCTGGTGGGTTATGTCACCGAATCGGTTGTCAGGGTGGTGGACTCGGTCGGGGTACGCGCGGGGTTGGCGGAGCGGCTGCCGTCGTACATGGTGCCCGCCGAGGTGGTGGTCCTGGAGGCATTGCCGTTGACACCCGACGGCGAAATCGACACCCACGCCCTGCCCGCGCCGGAAATTCCCATCGACCCCCGGATCGAACAGGCCCTGCACGACATCTTCGCTCGCCTGCTCGGCGTGGACACCGTCGGCGTCGACGAGTCGTTTTTCGACCTGGGCGGGGATTCGCTTTCGGCGATGCGGGCGATCACCGCGGTCAACGCGGCCCTGGATGTCGACCTCAAGGTGGGGACCCTGTTCAACGCGCCGACGATAGCTCAGCTCGCATCGCGCATCGATGGGCACTCGGGTCGGCTTAGGCCGTTGGTGGCCAGGGAACGGCCCGCGGTGGTTCCGTTGTCGTTTGCTCAAAGCCGGCTGTGGTTTATCGCCCAGTTGCAGGGGTCCTCACCGGTCTACAACAGGTCGGTGGCGTTGCGGCTGCGTGGGCAGCTGGACATCGGAGCGCTGGATGTCGCGTTAACCGATCTGGTGGGCCGCCATGAAAGCCTGCGCACGGTTTTTCCGGCGGTCGAGGGGATACCCCAGCAGCTGGTCGTCCCGGCCGCGGTGGCGGACTTCGGTTGGAGGGTGGTCGATGCGAGCGGGTGGCCGGGCGCCCGCCTGAGCGAGGCCGTCGAGGAGGCCGCGCGCTACGGCTTCGATCTGGCGATCGACATCCCTTTTCGGGCAAGGCTTTTCCGCATCACCGACCAGGAGCATGTGCTGCTGCTCACGGTGCACCATATCGCCGGGGACGGTTGGTCGATCGGTGTGCTGGCCGCAGATCTGAGTGCCGCCTATGTGAGCCGGTGCGCGGGGCGGCCGCCGGGCTGGGCCGAATTGCCGGTGCAATATGTCGATTACGCGCTGTGGCAGCGGGACAACCTCGGTGATCTGGCGGACCGGGACAGTCCCTTGGCCGCCCAGGTGGGGTATTGGGAAGAGGCGCTGGCCGGGTTGCCCGAGCGCCTGCAGCTGCCGACCGATCGGCCTTATCCACCGATTGCCGATCACCACGGTGCCAGTGTTGTGGTGGAATGGTCGGCGCAGTTGCAGCGTCAGGTGGATAGTGTTGCCCGCGAACGCAATTCAACTAGCTTTATGGTGGTCCAGGCGGCGCTGGCGGCGCTGCTGTGTCGGCTTGGCGCCGGCGCCGATGTGGCGGTTGGATTCCCGATCGCCGGTCGCGGTGATCCCGCGCTTGACGGCCTGGTGGGCTTCTTCGTCAATACCCTGATCTTGCGGGTCAACCTGGCCGGGAATCCGACCTTCACCGATCTGCTCGCCCAGGTGCGCGAGCGCAGCCTTGCCGCCTACGAGCACCAGGACGTGCCCTTTGAGGTGCTGGTTGATCGGCTCAACCCGCCCCGATCGCGGACCCATCACCCCCTGATCCAGGTGATGTTGGCCTGGCAGAACTTCACCTGGAGATACGACGACCCCGCCGCCGGGCTGGCAATGGGTGATCTGCAAGCCACCCCGATGCCCCTCAACACCCACACCGCCCGCATGGACCTGGTGTTTTCCCTGGCCGAACGCGTCACCGACACCGGTGAGCCCGCCGGGATCGGCGGGACCGTGGAATTCCGCACCGATGTTTTCGACGCGGCAGGCATCGAGGCCCTGATCCGGCGCCTGGAAAAGGTCTTGCTGGCGGTCACGGCCGATCCGAGCGCGCGGGTGTCGTCGCTGGATCTGCTCGACGACGGTGAACATGCCCGGCTGGCGGGGTGGAGCAACCGGGCGGTGCTGACCCGGCCGGTGAGCGGCGGGGCTTCCATTCCGGAGGTGTTTGCCGCGCAGGTGGCGCGCGCCCCGGACGCGGTGGCGCTGGTGTGCGCAGAACGGTCGTGGACCTACCGGGACGTCGGGGATGCGTCGAACCGGTTGGCGCACTTGCTGGTTGACCGTGGCGTGGGCCCGGGTGCGCGGGTGGCGCTGCTGGTGGAGCGTTCGGCGCAGGCGATTATCGCGATTTTGGCGGTGCTCAAGACCGGGGCGGCGTATGTGCCCTTGGACGCGGGCCAGCCTGCGGCGCGGATCGGCTTGGTGCTCGGGGATGCCGCGCCGGTGGCGGCGGTCACCAGCACCGCACTGCGCGGGCGGCTGGATGGGCATGACTTGGCGATGATCGACGTCGGTGAAATTGAGGCCCCCGCCATCGCCGGCTACCCGGCCACGGGGCTGCCCGGGCCCTTCGCCGATGACATCGCGTACGTCATTTACACCTCGGGCACCACCGGTGCGCCCAAGGGTGTGGCCATTACCCACCACAACCTGACCCAGCTGATGGCCACGCTGGACGCGGGCCTGCCCGCAGCCGCCGAGCAGGTCTGGACGCAATGCCATTCCTATGCTTTCGACTTCTCGGTGTGGGAGATCTGGGCAGCGCTGTTGCGCGGCGGGCGGCTGGTAATCGTGCCCGAGGCGGTCGCGGGCGCACCAGGCGATTTTCACGACCTGCTGGTCTCGCAGCGGGTCAACGTGATCACCCAGACCCCGTCGGCGGTGGGGGCGTTGTCACTGCGGGGGTTGGAGTCGGCGGCGTTGCTGCTCGGCGGTGAGGGTTGTCCGGTCGAGATGGTGGACCGCTGGGCGCCGGGGCGGCTGATGATCAACGCCTACGGGCCGACGGAGACCACGATCTATGTCGCGCTCAGCGCGCCTTTAGCGGCGGGGTCCGGCGTGCCGCCGATCGGGTCACCGGTGGCGGGTGCGGCGCTGTTCGTGCTGGATGGCTGGTTGCGTGCGGTGCCGCCCGGAGTGGTCGGTGAGCTCTACGTGGCTGGCGCCGGCGTGGGTGTCGGGTATATCCGCCGGAGCGGTTTGACGGCGTCGCGATTTGTGGCGTGCCCGTTCGGCGGGGCCGGGCAGCCCGGAAAACGGATGTATCGCACCGGGGATCTGGTGTGTTGGCGTCCCGACGGGCAGCTGCGGTATCTGGGCCGCGCCGACGAGCAGGTCAAGCTGCGTGCGTATCGCATCGAACCCGGCGAGATTCAGGCGGCGTTAGCCGGGCTGGATGGGGTGGAGCAGGCGGTGGTGATCGCCCGCGAGGACCGACCCGCCGCGTTGCATCTGGTGGGTTATGTCACCGGGACAGCAGACCCCGCGGCGCTGCGCGAGTTGTTGGCCGAGCGGCTGCCGTCGTACCTGGTGCCGGCGGCGGTGGTCGCGGTGGACGCGCTGCCGGTAACGGTCAGCGGCAAGCTCGACGTCCGCGCCTTGCCGGCGCCCGAATACTCCGACGCCGATCGCTACCGCGCCCCGTGCACCGTGATCGAGGACATCCTGGCCGGCATCTACGCCCGCGTACTGGGCATCGACCGTGTCGGCGTCGACGACTCGTTCTTCGACCTGGGTGGGGACTCGCTGTCGGCGATGCGCGTGATCGCCGCGGCCAACACGTCGCTGGATGCCGATCTCAAGGTGGGCACCCTATTCGACGCGCCGACAATTGCCCAGTTGGCGTCCCGTATCGACCGAGACTCGGGCCGGCTGGCGCCGCTGGTGGCCGTCGAGCGGCCCGCGATGGTTCCCTTGTCGTTCGCTCAAAGCCGGTTGTGGATCATCGACCAACTGGAGGGACCGTCGCCGGTTTACAACATGGCGGTGGCGCTGCGGTTCAGTGGGCAGCTGAATGCGGACGCGTTGGGTGCGGCGCTCGCCGATGTGGTGGCCCGGCACGAAAGCCTCCGCACCACGTTCCCGGCCGCCGCGGGGACACCCCGGCAGGTCGTCGTCCCGGCCGAGCGGGCGGAGTTCGGCTGGGAGGTCATCGACGCGACCGGCTGGTCAGCGGCACGGCTGGGTGAGGCCACCGACGAGACCGCCCGTGCCACGTTCGACTTGGCAGCCGAGATACCTTTGCGAGCAAGGCTTTTCACCGTTGCCGACGACGAACACGTGCTGGTGGCCGTGGTGCACCACATCGCCGCGGACGGGTGGTCGATCGGGGTGCTCGCCGCCGACCTGGGCGCGGCCTATGCCGGCCGGTGCGCGACGCGGGCACCGCAGTGGACCCAATTGCCGGTGCAGTACGTCGACTACACGCTGTGGCAGCACACGCAACTCGGTGACCTGCAGGATCCCCACAGTGGTGTCGCCGGGCAACTGGACTATTGGGAAAAGGCGTTGGCGGGGATGCCGGAGCGACTGGAGTTGCCCACCGATCGGCCGTATCCCGTGGTGGCCGATCACCGCGGCGCCAGCGTGCCGGTCGAGTGGCCGGCGACGCTACAGCAGCGGATGGCTTCCGTTGCACGCGAACACAATTCGACCACCTTCATGGTGGTTCAGGCGGCGCTGGCGGTGCTGTTGTCTCGGCTGAGCGGAAGCGCCGACGTGGCGGTGGGATTCCCGATCGCCGGTCGCGGTGATCCCGCGCTGGATCACCTGGTGGGTTTCTTCGTCAACACGCTGGTGTTGCGGGTCGACCTGGCGGGGGATCCGACCTTGACCGAGTTGCTCGCCCAGGTGCGCGAGCGCAGCCTCGCCGCCTACGAGCACCAAGACGTGCCCTTCGAGGTGCTGGTTGATCGGCTGCAGCCCCCGCGGTCGCTGACCCATCACCCCCTGATCCAGGTGCTATTGGCGTGGCAGAACGACGCCCCCGGTGACCTGGTTTTGGGTGACCTGCAGGTCACCCCGATGCCGATCGACACCCACACCGCCCGCATGGACCTGGTGTTTTCGCTGACAGAACACTTCACCGACATCGGTGCGCCCGCCGGGATCGGCGGGACGGTGGAATTCCGGACCGATGTCTTCGACTCGGCGAGCATCGCCACGCTGGTCGAGCGGCTACAGCGGGTGCTGGTGGCGATGACGGCCGATCCCACGCTGCGGTTGTCGACGGTGGATCTGCTCGACGAAACTGAGCACGCACGCCTCGACAGTTGGGGCAACCGCGCGGTGTTGACCCAGCCCGAACCGCCCGCGCTGTCGATTCCGGCGGCGTTGGCCGCCCAAGTCGCGCGTACCCCCGAGGCGGTGGCGTTGAGTTGCGGGGGCTTGTCGATGACCTATCGGGAGTTCGACGAGGCGTCAAACCGGTTGGCGCAGCTGCTGGCCGCCCACGGTGCGGGGCCGGGAGCCTGTGTGGCGCTGCTGTTTTCGCGTTCGGCGCAGGCCGTCGTGGCGATGGCGGCGGCGCTCAAAGCCGGGGCGGCCTATCTGCCGATCGACCCGTTGTTGCCGGCGGCGCGGGTCGGGTTCATGCTCGCCGACGCCGACCCGGTGGCCGCCGTCACCACCGCCGGGCTGGCCGGCCGGCTCGCCGGGTGGGACGTCCCGGTGATCAATGTGGACGATCGCGCGGTCGACGGCTATGCGTGCACGGCGTTGCCGGCGCCCGCCGCGGCTGACATCGCCTACATCATCTACACCTCCGGCACCACGGGCGTGCCCAAAGGCGTGGCCGTTACCCACCGCAACGTCACCCAACTTTTTCGAATCGCGAACTTCTTCGATACCGGCGCGCCGGCGGGCGCCGGCCCGGTGCCGTTCACGGTGGGCCAGTGGCATTCCTACGCCTTCGACGTCTCGGCGTGGGAGATCTGGGGTGCGCTGCTGGGTGGGGGGCGCCTGGTCGTGGTGCCCGAGGAGGTGGCGGCTTCGCCGGACGATTTCCACGCCTTGCTGGCCGCCGAACAGGTCAGCATCTTGAGCCAAACCCCTTCCGCGGTGGGGGTGTTGGCGCCGCAGGGTCTGGAATCGGCGGCGCTGGTGCTCGCCGGCGAGGCGTGCCCCGCTGAGGCGGTGGACAGGTGGGCCCCGGGGCGCGTGATGATCAACGCCTACGGCCCGACCGAGACGACGATTTACGCCTCGATGACCGGGCCTCTAAAGGCGGGGTCGGGGGCGCCGCCGATCGGTTCGCCGGTGGCCGGGGCGGCGCTGTTCGTGCTGGATGCGTGGTTGCGGCCGGTCCCGCCCGGCGTGGCCGGTGAGTTGTACGTGTCGGGCCGCGGCGTGGGGTGCGGGTATTGGCGCCGGAGCGGTTTGACGGCGTCTCGCTTTGTGGCGTGCCCGTCCGGGAAGCCGGGGGCGCCGGGTACGCGCATGTATCGCACCGGAGATCTGGTGCGCTGGCGCGCCGACGGCCAGCTGGATTACCTCGGCCGCGCCGACGAGCAGGTCAAGATCCGCGGGTATCGCATCGAATGCGGAGAGGTCGCCGCGGCCCTAGCCGGACTGGATGGGGTGGAGCAGGCGGTGGTGATCGCCCGCGAGGACCGCCCAGGCGCCTTGCGGCTGGTGGGTTACGTCACCGGAACCGTCGATCCGGGTGGGTTGCGCGCGGCGCTCTCCGAGCGTCTGCCTTCGTACCTGGTGCCGGCCGCGGTGGTGCTGCTCGACGCGTTGCCGCTGACGGTCAACGGCAAGCTCGACAAGCGTGCCTTGCCGGCGCCCGAGTACGGCGACCTCGGTGTGTATCGGGCCCCGTCCACCCGGGTCGAGGAGATCCTGGCCGACATCTACGCCGAGGTGCTGGGCATCGAGCCGCCGCAGGTCATCGGCGTCGAGGAGTCGTTTTTCGACCTGGGCGGTGACAGCATCCTGGCGATGCAGGTCGCGGCTCGTGCGCGCGAGGCCGGTGTGTTGTGTCGTCCGCGCGACATTTTCATCGAGCAGACCGTGTCCGGGGTGGCCCGGGTCGCCGGCGTCGTCGGCGGTGCGGCCAACGCGATCGACGAGGGCATCGGGCAGGTGGTGGCCACGCCGATCATGCGTTGGCTGCACAGCGTCAACGGTCCGGTGGGGCAGTTCAACCAGACCATCGTGTTACAGGCCCCCGGGGGCGTCGCCGAGGCCGACCTGACAGTGGTGCTGCAGGCGGTGTTGGACCGGCATCCCATGCTGCGGTTGCGGGTCGGCGACGACGGCGACGGGGGCTGGTCGCTGTGGGTGCCCGAACCGGGTTCGATGGACGCGGGCAAATGCCTGCAACCGGTGGGGGAATTATCCGATGAGGCGCTGGCGGGGGCACGGTCCCGATTGAATCCGGCCGCCGGCGTGATGCTGAGCGCGCTGTGGGTCGTCGACACGGCCCAGCTGGTGCTGGTCATCCATCATCTGGCCGTCGACGGCGTGTCGTGGCGGATTTTGCTGGGCGACCTGGCCACCGCCTGGGCCCAGCACAGCCACGGGCAGCCGGTGGCGTTGCCGGCGGCCGGGACTTCGTTTCAGCGGTGGGCGTCGCTGCTCGACGAGTATGCGCAAACGCCGGCGGTGCTCGACCAGGCGGACGCGTGGCGACAAGTGCTGGCTGCCCCGGCCGCGCTGCCGGCGGTGCCCTCCGCGGTGGATACGTTCGCCACCGCCGAGCATCTGTCGGTGTCGCTGGACCCGGAGACGACCCGCTCGCTGCTCGGGGCGGTGCCCTCGGCGTTCCACGCCGGGGTGCAAGACATCCTGTTGATCGCGTTCGCGCTGGCGTGGTCTGAGTTTTCAGACACCCGCGGGGCGCCGGTCGGCATCGATGTCGAGGGCCATGGGCGCCACGAGGACCTGGCCCTCGATATTGACCTATCGCGCACCGTGGGGTGGTTTACGGCCAAATACCCGGTGGCCCTAACGCTGGGGGCGGTGGGTGGGCTGTCCTGGGCGCAGGTGGTGGCAGGTGAGGCGGGGTTGGGGGCGGTGGTCAAGGACGCCAAAGAGCAGCTTCGCGCCCTCCCGGTCGGTCTGACCTACGGTCTACTGCGCTACCTCAACCCCGACGTGGAACTGCCCATGGCGGAGCCGACCATCGGATTCAACTATCTCGGTCGCCTCGGCGCCCCCGCCGGCGCTGGTGACGGCTGGCGGATTTGCCCGCGGGACTCCGCGAGCAGCGGCGCCGGGTTGGCGATGCCGCTGATGCACACCGTGGAGGTCAATGCCGTCACGGTCGACACCGATGCCGGACCGCGACTGCAGGCCGACTGGATGTGGGCTCCGTCGGCCGTCGATCGGAGCCAGATCAGGCGCCTCAGTCAGCTGTGGTTCGAGGCACTGGACGGCATCTGTGCGCATGTCCGACACGGCGGTGGCGGGTTCACACCCTCCGACGTTGCGCCCGCGCGTCTCAGCCAGCGGCAGATCGACGAGTTGGCGCGGCAGTACCCGATCGCCGACATATTGCCGCTGACCCCGATGCAGCACGGGCTGCTCTTTCACGCCAGCACCGCGCAGGGCTTTGACGATGTGGACGATGTGGACGATGTGGACGATGTGTATGCGGTGCAGCTGGATTTCGCCGTGACGGGTGCCCTTGACCCCAACCGCCTGCGCGCTGCCGTGCAGGCCGTGGCCAGCCGGCATCCGAACTTGACGGCCCGATTCTGCACACAATTCGACGAACCGGTGCAGATCATCCCGGCCGATCCCGTGGCGGCGTGGCAGTACCTCGAGCGCGAGACCGAAGAGCAGATTCAGCGGGTGTGTGCCGCCGAGCGTGTGGCGGTGTGCGACCTAACCCAGCCGCCGGCCTTTCGGGCCGCCCTGATCCGCATCGCCGAAGACCGGCACCGGTTTGTGCTCACTACTCACCACATCGTGGCCGATGGCTGGTCGATGCCGATCCTGCTGCGCGAAATATTCGCCGGCTACTTCGGTCAGCGACTGCCCGCGGCAGCGCCGTATCGCAGCTTCCTTAACTGGCTGGCCGATCGAGACCAAGCTGGCGCCCAAGCGGCCTGGCGCGAGGTGTTGACCGGCTTTGACACCCCCACATTCGTCGGCCCACAGGATCGATTGGAGCTAGGGCAGCGAAGCGTTGAGTCGTTTCGGCTGCCCGCCGCCACCACGCGGGCGCTTGGCGAACTGGCTCGCTCGTGTCACACCACCGTCAGCACCGCACTGCAGGGCGCCTTTGCGCAGCTGTTGGCCTCGCTGACTGGCCAGCATGATGTCGCCTTCGGCGTCGCGGTCTCGGGTAGGCCAACCGAGGTGCTCGGCGCGGAATCGATGGTGGGCCTGTTGGTCAACACCGTGCCGGTGCGGGCGACCATCACGTCGGAAACCTCCACCGCCGACCTGCTGGGCCAACTGCACAACACGAATAACTACACACTCGAGCACCAGCACCTGGCGCTTAGCGACATCCACCGCCTCGCCGGCCACGAAAGACTCTTCGACGCGCTTTTCGTGTACCAAAACTTCCCGATCGACAGCGTGCCGCAGGGCGCTCACGAGTTGGCCATCGCCGAGATCAGCAGGCATGACTACAACCACTACCCGCTGACGATCCAAGCCCTGCCGGGACCTGAACTGGGCCTTCGCGTCGAATACGACACCGACGTGTTCGACGCCGAAACCATCGCAACGCTGATCGACCGATTCAAGCGGGTGGTCGGGGCCATGACCGCCGACCCGACGCGGCGGCTCTCATCGATCGATCTGCTCGACGAGCGTGAGCACACCCGGCTGGATGGGTGGGGCAACCGGGCGGTGTTAACCCAGCCCGCACCCGATGCGGTGTCGATTCCGGTGCTGTGGGCCGCGCAGGTCGCACGCACCCCCGAGGCACTGGCGTTGACTTTCGAGGGTCGTTCAGTGACCTATCGCGCGCTCGAGGAGGCCGCCAACCGGTTGGCGCACCTGCTGACTGCTGCCGGGGTGGGCCCGGGACAGTCTGTGGCGCTGCTGTTTTCACGTTCGACCGAGGCGATCGTGGCGATCTTGGGGGTGCTGAAAACCGGTGCGGCTTATCTGCCGATCGACCCGGGCCTGCCCGCGGCGCGGATCGGGTTCATGCTCGCCGACGCCACACCGATCGCCGCGATCACCACCGCCGCGCTCACCGATCGACTCGGCGGGCACGACGTGCCGGTCATCGACATCGAAGATCCGCGCGTCGCCGGCTTCCCGTGCACGGCCTTGCCGGCGCCGGCCGCCCCAAATGCAGATGACATTGCCTATTTCATCTACACCTCGGGCACGACCGGTGCCCCCAAAGGCGTGGCCATCACCCACCGCAACGTCAACCGGCTGTTGGAGTCACTGCACGAACATCTGCCGCCGGCGGGGGTGTGGTCGCAGTGCCATTCCCTGGCCTTCGACTTCTCGGTGTGGGAGATCTGGGGCGCGCTGCTACGTGGTGGGCGGCTGGTGGTGGTGCCCGAGTCGGTGGCCCTCTCACCGGAAGACTTTCACGCCCTGCTGGTCGCTGAGCAGGTCAGCGTGTTGAGCCAGACCCCGTCTGCGTTTTATGCACTGCAAACCGCCTTGCAAACCGGCTTGCAAACCGGTGAAGCGCCATCACCCGAGCCGGGACGACAGCTGAAGCTTGAGGCAGTGGTGTTCGGCGGCGAAGCGCTGGCGCCGGGGCGGCTTCGGACCTGGCTGCGCGAGCACCCGGGATCGCCACGCATGATCAACATGTACGGCGCCACGGAGACGACGGTGCACGCCACGTTGCGGGAGATTGTCGCCGGCGACGCCGACGACGATGCCAGCCCCATCGGGGTGCCTTTGGCCCATCTTGCCTTTTTTGTGCTGGATCGGTGGTTGCGGGCGGCACCGGCCGGTGTGGTCGGGGAGTTGTATGTGGCCGGTGGCGGGGTGGGGAGCGGATATGTGCGCCGGGCGGGGTTGACCTCGTCGCGGTTTGTCGCGTGCCCGTTCGGGGACCCGGGGGCGCGCATGTATCGCACCGGCGATCTGGTGTGTTGGGGCGCCGATGGACAGCTGCGGTATGTCGGGCGCGCCGATGAGCAGGTCAAGATCCGGGGGTATCGCATCGAGCTGGGCGAAATCGAAAACACCCTGTTGGCCTGCCCACAGGTCACCCAGGCCGTTGCCACCGTGCACCGCACCGCCATCGGGGGCGCCCAACTCGTCGCCTACATCACCCTCGATCACGCGACCACCGCCGGCCGAGACGTCCAAGACGTCCAAGACGTCCAAGACGTCCAAGACGTCCAAGACGTCCAAGACGCCCAAGACGCCGAAATCGTCGAACAGTGGCAACACGTATACGACGAGCTATATGGCGCTGGGGTTTCTGGGGTCGGGGCGTCGCGGTTCGGGATGGACTTTCGCGGATGGAACAGCAGCTACACCGGCGATCCGATTCCGCTCGAGGAGATGCTGGAGTGGCGTTCGACCACGGTGGATCGGGTCATGGCCCTGCGACCGCGGCGAGTATTGGAAATCGGCGCGGGCTCGGGGCTGCTGCTGTCCCAGATCGCCCCGCAGTGCGAGCACTATGTTGGCACCGACATGTCGGCGGTGGCTGTCGACAATCTCGCCCGGTCGCTGGAGCAGCTCCCGTGGCGCGAGCGGGTCGAGCTGCTGACCCAGCCCGCCCACGTCACCGAGGCGCTGCCCCAGGGCTACTTCGACACCATCATCCTCAATTCGATCATTCAGTACTTCCCCCACTCGGGATATCTGGCCGACGTCCTCGACAACGCTGTGGATCTGCTGGCCCCTGGCGGGACGATGTTCATCGGCGACGTCCGTAACCACACCCTGCAGGGCGCGTTTCAAACCGCGGTTGCGCTGGCCCGCACGTCTACCACCAGCGATGCCATCCCCGCCAGTGAAGCCGCCGAGATCCGCCAACGAGCTCGCCGTGCCATGGTCAGTGAGTCCGAATTGCTGCTGGCCCCAGAGTTTTTCACTGTCTGGGCCGCTGACCATCCGTCGGTGGCCGGACTCGCCATCCAAGTCAAGCGCGGTTTGGCCGACAACGAACTCAGCCGGTATCGCTACGACGTCATCGTCCACAAATCCCCCACAGCGGTACGGTCCCTGGCTGCCGCGCCCAGCTGGGCGTGGGCCGACTGCGCGGGTCTGGGCGGGCTGCACACCCGGTTGCTATCGCAACGTCCCCCCGCCGTGCGCGTTACCGCAATACCCCGCGCTCGACTTGCCGCCGACGTGCACATCGAAGCCGCCCTGGCGGCCGGGCTACCCCCAGCCGACGCCCTGGCCCAAGCCGCCACCATCGTGGACACTGCCGTCCCGGAAGAACTGCACCGCCTAGGCCAAACCACCGGATATCACGTCGCGGTCACCTGGGGCGCCCAGCCCGGCAACCTCGATGCCGTCTTCACGGAGTCCGACGGCCCGCACGCCCCACCGCTGACCGACGTCTATCTGCCCCCCACCGGCACCCACCAACGCACCACCCACGCCAACAACCCTCACTCCAACAGCAAGATCAGCGCTGTGCGTCAGCGGTTGAGTGCGCGGCTACCGGCCTACATGGTGCCGGCGCAGATTGTGGTGCTTGAGGAGTTCCCGTTGACCTCCTCGGGCAAGCTCGACCGTAAGGCCTTGCCGGCACCGGAATTTCAGGATGCCGGTCGTTACCGCGCACCGTGGACCCCGATCGAGGAGATCCTGGCCGGTATTTACGCCCGGGTGCTGGGTATCGAGCGAGTGGGCGTGGAGGAGTCGTTTTTCGACCTGGGTGGGGATTCGTTGTCGGCGATGCGGGTGATCGCGGCGATCAACGCAGCCCTGAATGTCGACATGAAAGTCGGCGCCCTGTTCGAAGCCCGGACCATCGCCCAGTTGGCGCCCCGCATCGTTGACGGCGGGGGTGGGCTTCCGCCGTTGGTGGCCGGCGCACGGCCGGCGGTGGTGCCGTTGTCGTATGCTCAGGGCCGGTTGTGGTTCCTCGACCAGTTGCAGGGACCCTCACCCGTTTACAACATGACGGTGGCGTTGAAGCTGCGCGGGTGCCTTGATGCCGGCGCGTTGGGTGCCGCACTGGCCGACGTGGTGGGTCGCCATGAGAGCCTGCGCACGGTGTTCATCGCGCCCGAGGGGATACCTGCGCAGGTGGTCGTTTGTGCCGAGCGCGCCGACTTTGGTTGGGAAGTCGTGGATGCCGCCGGATGGTCGGCTACCCGGCTCGACGGGGCCATGGGCGCGGTGGCCCGTCACCGGTTCGACCTGGTGAACGAAATTCCGCTGCAAGCAAGGCTTTTCCGCATCGGCGAGGACGAACATGTGCTGGTGGCCGCAGTGCACCATATCGCCGCCGACGGCTGGTCGGTGACCCCGCTGGTGCGTGATCTGAGTCTCGCGTACGCCGGTCGATGCGCGGGGCAGGAGCCAGGTTGGGCTGAATTGCCGGTGCATTATGCCGATTACACGCTGTGGCAGCGGGCAAACCTCGGTGATCTGGCGGATTCTGATAGTCGCCTCGCCGGGCAGCTGAGGTTCTGGGAGGATGCTCTGGCCGGGATGCCCGAGCGGCTGCAGTTGCCCACGGATCGGCCCTATCCGCTCGTCGCTGATTACCGCGGGGCCCGCGTCGCGGTGCACTGGTCGGCGCAGTTGCAGCAGCGGGTGGCTTGCGTTGCCCGGGAACATAATTCGACCAGTTTCATGGTGATTCAGGCAGCGTTGGCGGTGCTCTTGTCGCGGCTGGGCGCCGGTCCCGACGTGGCGGTTGGTTTCCCGATCGCGGGTCGCGCTGATCCCGCACTTGATGAGCTGGTGGGTTTTTTCGTCAACACCTTGGTATTGCGGGTCGACTTGGCCGGCGACCCCAGCTTCGCCGAATTGCTCGCCCAGGTGCGTCAGCGCAGCCTGGCGGCCTACGAGCATCAAGACGTGCCCTTTGAGGTGCTGGTGGATCGGCTCAACCCGCCTCGATCGCAGGCCCACCACCCGCTGATCCAAGTGTTGTTGGCCTGGCAGAACTTCGCCGAGCAGGCCAATGACTCCGCCGGCGGGCTGGCGTTGGGTGATGTGGAGGTCACCCCGTTGCCGGCCGACACCTACACGGCTCGAATGGATTTGACGTTTTTGCTGGCCGAACGTTTCACCGACACCGGTCGGCCCGACGGGATCGGCGGGGCGGTGGAGTTTCGTACCGATGTGTTCGATACGGCCACCATCGAGGCACTGATTGGACGGTTGGAGGCGGTTTTAACGATCATGACGGCCGATCCGGGGCGCCGGTTGTCGTCGCTGGACCTGCTAGATGCCGGCGAGCACGGCCGGCTGGATGAGTGGGGCAAGCGGGCGGCGTTGACGCAGCCCAGCCCCGCGCCGGTCTCGATCCCACAGCTGTTTGCCGAACAGGTCGGGCGCATCCCCGAGTCGGTGGCGCTCACCTTCGGGGACCTGTCAATGACGTATCGCGAAGTTGATGAGGCGTCTAACAGGTTGGCGCACTTGCTATCTGGTCATGGGGCAGGCCCGGGGCAGTGTGTGGTGGTGCTCTTGGAGCGTTCGGCGCAGGCCATCACCACGATCCTGGCGGTACTGAAGACGGGAGCGGCCTACCTACCGATCGACCCGGTGTTGCCGGCGGCCCGGATCGCGTTCATGGTTGCCGATGCTGCACCCGTGGCCGCTGTCACCACTACCGGGTTGGGCGATCGGCTCGACGGGTGCGATGTGCCGGTAGTGATTAATGGTGCCGACCCCCGGATACAGGAATATCCGTGCTCGGCGTCGGCGGCGCAGGCCGCCCCAAATGCAGATGACATTGCCTACCTCATCTACACCTCGGGCACTACGGGGGTCCCCAAGGCGGTGGCCGTCACCCACCGCACCATCACGAGGTTGCTGGAGTCACTGGATGCTGGCCTGCCGGCGGCAGGGGTGTGGTCGCAGTGGCATTCCTTGGCCTTCGACGTCTCGGTGTGGGAGATCTTTGGCGCGCTGCTGAGTGGTGGGCGGCTGGTCGTGGTCCCCGATTCGGTGGCCGGCTCGCCGGACGACCTTCACGCCTTGCTGGTCGCTGAGCAGGTCAGCGTGTTAAGCCAGACCCCGTCCGCGGTGGGCGTGTTGTCGCCGGAAGGGTTGGATTCGGTGGCGTTGGTGGTGGCCGGTGAGGTCTGCCCGGCGGATCTGGTGGATCGGTGGGCGCCGGGGCGGGTGATGATCAACGGCTATGGCCCGACAGAGACGTGGTATGCGGCAATGAGTGCGCCCCTAACCCCCGGGTCAGCGGGATTGAGTGTGGTGCCGATCGGCTCGCCGGTGGCCGGGGCGGCGTTGTTTGTGCTGGATGGTTGGTTGCGTCCGGTGCCGGCCGGCGTGGTCGGGGAGTTGTACGTGGCCGGTTCCGGGGTGGGTGTCGGGTATTGGCGCCGGGCCGGGTTGACCGGGTCGAGGTTTGTGGCGTGTCCGTTCGGGAATCCGGGGGCGCTGGGTATGCGCATGTATCGCACCGGGGATCTGGTGTTTTGGGGTGCTGATGGGCAGCTGCGGTACCTGGGGCGGGCCGATGAGCAGGTCAAAATCCGCGGGTATCGCATCGAGCTGGGCGAGGTGCGCGCGGTTTTGGCCGGGTTGGATGGGGTGGAGCAGGCGGTGGTGCTCGCCCGTGAGGACGGTCCCGGGGAGAAGCGGTTGGTGGCGTATGTGACCGGGACGGCGGACCCGGCCGAGCTACGCGTCCAGCTGGCCGAGCGCGTGCCGGCATATATGGTTCCAGCGGCGGTGGTGATCATGGCGGCGCTGCCGTTGACGGCCAACGGCAAACTCGACAAGCGCGCCCTGCCGGCACCGGAGTATCAGGATGTCGATCGTTATCGCGCCCCGGCCAGCGCGGTCGAGGAGATTCTCGCCGGTATTTACGCCCGGGTGCTGGGTGTAGAGCGGGTCGGGGTCGATGAGTCGTTTTTCGACTTGGGTGGGGATTCGTTGTCGGCGATGCAGGTGGTCGCCGCGATCAACGCGGCCCTGGATGCCGGCCTTGGGGTGCGCATGTTGTTCGACGCGCCCACGGTCACAGGGTTGGCGCCCCGTATAGGCGGGAGTGCGAGGCCCGCTCCGTTGGTAGTAATGCAGCGGCCGGCGTCGGTCCCGTTGTCGTTCGCCCAAAGCCGATTGTGGTTCATCGATCAATTGCAGGGGCCCTCACCGGTTTACAACATGGCGGTGGCGCTGCGCCTGCGTGGAGACCTGGATGCTCGCGCGTTGCGTGCGGCGCTGGCCGACGTGGTCGGCCGCCACGAAAGCCTGCGCACGATATTCGCCGCGACCGACGGCATACCCCACCAGGTCGTGGTTCCGGCCGAACGTGCGGAGTTCGGCTGGGAGGCCGTCGATGCGGTGGGCTGGCCGGCCGCTCGGCTGGATGAGGCCATCGAGGAGGCGGTTTGCTACAGCTTGGATATAGCGACCGAAATCCCTTTGCGGGCAACTCTTTTACGAGTGACCGACGGCGAACACGTGCTGGTGGCCGTGGTGCATCACATCGCCGCCGACGGCTGGTCGATCGGCGTGCTGGCCACCGATCTGGGTGTTGCCTATGCTGCCCGGTCCACAGGACGGCCGCCGGCCTGGGCTGAATTGCCGGTGCAATATGTCGATTACACGCTGTGGCAGCGGCAAAACCAGGGTGATCTCTCGGACCGTGAAAGTCCCCTGGCCGCTCATCTCGCTTACTGGGAGCAGGCGCTGGCGGGGATGCCCCAACGCCTGGAGTTGCCCACCGATCGGCCGTATCCGTTGGTGGCCGGTCACCGTGGCGACACCGTGCTGGTGGAGTGGCCGGCGACGCTGCAGCGACGGGTGGCTTGCATTGCGCGCGAGCATAATTCGACCAGCTTCATGGTGGTCCAGGCCGCCCTGGCGGTGCTGTTGTCAAAGCTGAGCGCCAGCACCGACGTGGCCGTCGGATTCCCGATCGCCGGTCGCAGTGATCCCGCCCTCGATTGCCTGGTGGGTTTTTTCGTCAACACCCTGGTGCTGCGGGTCGACCTCGCGGGGGATCCCACTTGCGCCGAGTTGCTCGCCCAGGTGCGACAGCGCAGCCTGGCCGCCTTCGAGCACCAGGACGTGCCGTTCGAGGTGCTGGTCGATCGGCTCCAACCGACCCGATCGCAGACCCATCACCCGCTGATCCAGGTGTTGCTGGCCTGGCAGAACAACGCCCCGGCCGAGCTGAGTCTGGGTGACGTGGAGGTCACGGCGTTGCCGGTGGAAACCCACGCCGCCGTTATGGATTTGGCGCTTTCCCTGTCCGAACGCTTCACCGACACGGGCGAGCCGGCCGGCATCGCCGGGGCCATGGAGTTCCGCACCGACGTGTTCGAGGCGGCCAGCATCGAGGCGCTAATCGGGCGGTTGGAGAAGGTGCTGGTGGCGATGACCGCCGATCCTACGGCGCGGCTGTCGTCGATCGATCTGCTCGACGAGGGGGAGCGCACAAGGCTGGATCGGTGGGGCAATCGGGCGGCGCTGGCCCGGCGCGCGCCAGCCGCGGTGTCGATTCCGGCCCTTTGGGCCGCGCAGGCGGCGAGCACACCGGCGGGGGTGGCGCTGGTGTGTGGCGAGCGGTCCTGGACCTACCGGGAGGTCGACCAGGCCGCCAACCGGTTGGCGCACCTGCTGGTTCGCCATGGTGTCGGTCCGGGATCGACTGTAGCGCTGCTATTTTCGCGTTCCGCGCAGGCCGTCGTCGCGATCCTGGCGGTGTTGAAAGCCGGAGCTGCCTACTTGCCGATCGACCCGGCGCAGCCCGCGGCGCGGTTGGAGTTCCTGCTTGCCGACGCCGCCCCGGTGACAGCCGTCGCGACCGCCGAACTGCGCCCGCGCCTCGACGGCTACGACCTCGTGGTGATCGACGTAGACGATCCCGCCGTCCACAATTACCCGTGCACAGCGCTACCGGCACCGGCCCGGGACGACATCGCGTACGTCATGTACACCTCGGGCACCACCGGTGCGCCCAAGGGGGTGGCGATCACCCACCACAACGTCATCCAACTGGTGGAGTCCCTGGGTGCGTCCCTGCCGCGCAAAGGTGTTTGGGCGCAGTGCCATTCGTATGCCTTCGATGTCTCGGTGTGGGAGATGTGGGGAGCGCTGTTGGGCGGCGGCCGCCTGGTGGTGGTGCCCGAATCGGTGTCGGGCTCGCCCACCGACTTCCATGAGTTGCTGGTCTCGCATCGTGTCGAGGTGCTCACCCAGAGCCCCTCTGCGGTAGGGGTGTTGTCGCCGCAGGGTTTGGATTCGATGGCGCTGGTGGTGGGCGCT
Source organism: uncultured Actinomycetota bacterium (assembly GCA_963814505.1). Classification (GTDB taxonomy): domain Bacteria; phylum Actinomycetota; class Actinomycetes; order Mycobacteriales; family Mycobacteriaceae; genus Mycobacterium. Next base: position 196,733 of record CAWFDM010000018.1, on the reverse strand, counting down.
GAGGCCTGCCCTGCCGAGGTGGTGGATCGGTGGGCGCCCGGGCGGGTGATGATCAACGCCTACGGCCCGACCGAGACGATGGTGGATGCGGCGATGAGTGCACCACTCACAGCGGGGTCCGGTACGCCGCCGATCGGCTCGCCGGTGGCGGGGGCGGCGCTGTTCGTCCTGGACGCGTCGTTGCGCCCGGTGCCGCCGGGTGTCCTCGGTGAGCTGTATGTCGCCGGGGCAGGCGTGGGTGTCGGGTATTGGCGCCGGTCGGGGTTGACCGCGTCGCGGTTCGTCGCCTGCCCATTCGCGCCGGGAGTACGCATGTACCGCACGGGGGATTTGGTGCGGTGGCGTGCCAATGGGCAGCTGGACTATCTGGGCCGCGCCGATGAGCAGGTCAAGATTCGCGGGTATCGCATCGAGCTGGGCGAGGTTCAGGCGGTGTTGGCCGGGCTGGATGGAGTGGACCAGGCCGCGGTTGTCGCCCGCGAGGACCGCCCCGGTGACAAACGCCTGGTGGCCTATGTCGTTGGGGTCAGCGGTACGGCAGACCCCGCCGGGGTGCGCGCCCAACTCGCCGAGCGGCTGCCGGCCTACATGGCGCCGGCTGCGGTGGTGGTGCTCGACGCGCTGCCCCTGACGGTCAACGGCAAACTCGACACCCGCGCCCTGCCGGCCCCCGAGTACCGGGCCGGCCAGAGCTATCGTGCCCCTTCCACCACGATCGAGGAGATCGTGGCCGGCGTCTACGCCCGCGTGCTGGGTATTGAGCGCATCAGCGTGGACGAGTCGTTTTTCGACCTGGGCGGGGATTCGCTGTCCGCGATGCGGGTGATCGCCGCAATCGACACGGCGCTGGACGTCCAACTCAAGGTAGCCACCCTGTTCGAGGTGCCATCAGTTAGAGGCTTGAGTCAGCGGATAGGAAGCCCCTCTAGCCCTGCGAGTCCCGACCGCGATCCCCGCTTTGTGTCGGCGCACGGACGCTCAATAGGACAAACCACCCAAGTGCGCGCCAGCGACCTCACGCTGGACAAGTTCATCGGCGCCGCGACACTGGCCGAAACCCCGACACTGCCGGGCCCGAGCCCCGAGGTGCGGACGGTCCTGCTGACCGGGGCGACCGGTTTCCTCGGGCGTTACCTCGTCCTGCAACTACTCGAACAGATGGAGCTGGTCGACGGCACGCTGATCTGTTTGGTGCGAGCCGATTCCGACGAGGACGCGCGGCGGCGGCTGAATACGAGCTTCGGCGATGGGGACCCCAAGGGCGACCCGGCGCTGCTGCGGCACTTCCAGGAACTCGCCAACGATCATCTGGAGGTCGTCGCCGGCGACAAGGGCGAAGCCAACCTGGGTGTGGACAAGCAGACCTGGCAGCGGCTGGCCGACACCGTCGATCTGATCGTCGATTCCGCAGCCGTGGTCAGCGGCATACTGTCCTACAGCGAGCTATTCGGGCCCAACGTCGTCGGCACCGCCGAGCTGATCCGGATCGCGCTCACCACCAAGCTCAAGGCCTACAGCTATGTATCTACCGCCGACGTGGGCATCCAGGTCGACCCGTCGGTGTTCACCGAGGACGCCGACATCCGGATCATCAGCCCCACCCGCACCGTCGACGGCAGCATGACCAACGGCTACGGCAACAGCAAGTGGGCCAGCGAGGTGCTGCTGCGCGAGGCGAACGACCTGTGCGGGCTGCCGGTCGCGGTGTTCCGCTGCGGCATGATCCTGCCCGACACCACCTATGCGGGTCAGCTCAACGTCTCGGACATGTTCACCCGGATGGCACTGAGCCTGATGGCCACCGGCATCGCGCCCGGCTCGTTCTACCAACTTGACACCGACGGCAACCGGCAACCCGCGCACTTCGACGGGCTGCCCGTCGGATTCGTCGCAGAGGCGATCGCAGCGCTGCGTCCCCAATTGATCGACGAGTTTGCGACATACCACGTGATGAACCCGCACGACGACGGCATCGGGCTCGATGAGTACGTCGACTGGCTCATCGAGGCCGGTTACCCGATCCAGCGCGTCGACGACTTTGAGGAGTGGTTGCAGCGATTCGAGTCCGGCCTGCGTGACCTGCCGGATCGACAGCGCCGGCACTCGGTGCTGCAGGCGTTGCTGTTGCGGAATTCCGGGCCCGTGCAGCCCCTTGCGCCCAGCCACGGGTCCTACGCGCCGACCGACCGATTCCGCGCCGCCGTCCGGGAAGCGAAAATCGGCCCCGACAAGAACAATCCGGGCATCCCGCAAATCTCGGCGCCGATCATCATCAAATACGTCACCGACTTGCAATTGCTCGGACTGCTTTAGCCCGCTTGAGGAGTCGCACTATGTTCACTCTGTTTCGATCTCATTCGATGTCGATGATGGCGAGCATGTTTCTGCTCGGCATCGCGACCGTGCTGACGCTGCTGCAGCCGCTGCTGGCCGGCCGGCTCGTCGACCGTGCCGCGGCGGGCGCACCGATTCTCGCGTTGGCCATCGTGCTGGCGAGCATGCTCGTCGGACAGTTCCTGCTGGAGTCGGTAGGGCATTTCCAGCTGGAACGCACCGGCGAGAAGATCGTGCTGGGGTTGCGGACCGTCTTCACCAATCATGTGGTGCGCCTGCCGATTGGACTGTTGGACCGGGGTCGCACCGGGGACCTGCTGGCCCGCGGGACAAGCGACGCCAGTCTGGTGCGGGGTATGCCGCGCGCCGTGGCCGACATCGCATTCGGGACGTTGACAATGATCGGTGCGTGCATCCTCATGCTCTCGATCGACCCGGTCACCGTTGGCGTCGTGGTAGCCGTCATGGGGCTGGCATTCGCCGCCGGCGGTCCTTTTCTGTCCCGCATCCAGCGCGCCGCCGTGGACCGCCAAGTCGCGCTGGGTGACTACACGGCCGGGTTGGACCGGGCTCTGGGCGCCGCGCGCACGGTCAAGGTGTTCGGCGCCGAAGACCGCGAGGTGAACTCCATTGGGGTCAGCGCGCGCGCCATCTATGGGTCCGGCGTCCGCATTGCGTTATGCACCGCCATCGACACGTCCATCATCAAGTTGGGCGTCACCATCTCGTTTCTGGCGATCATGATCATCGATGGGCGCCGTGTCGCCGGCGGCGGCCTGCCCGTTGGCCAGTTCGTCAGTCTGTTCGCCTTCGCCATGTACGCGGTCTTTCCGGTCACCGCGGGCATTACCGCACTCAACCTCTTGCGCACCTCGGCCGGCGCGTATCAGCACCTCACCACCACGCTGCGCGAGCTGCCGGAAGGCGACCCGCCAACACTCGCGGTCGCGGATAGGGTCGAGATTCCGCGCGCGGGCCAGAACGCCGCGTCGATGGTCGAGTTCGACCATGTCACATTTTCCTACGGCGGTGACGCCGTGCTCGACGACATCTCCTTCGAGCTCGGCCGAGATCAGATCACCGCGCTGATCGGGCCGTCCGGCTCGGGAAAGTCAACCATCCTGTCGCTGCTGTGCCGCTTCCACGACCCCGGCGCCGGGACGGTGCGCTGGGAAGGTCACGACTTCCGCGGCATTCCCCTCAAGGACCTCCGCGGCCGGCTCGGCCTGCTGGAACAGGACGCACCCCTGCTCAACGGCAGCATCCGTGACAATCTGCTGATCGCGGACCCCGACGCCCCGGACGCCGACCTTTGGCTGGTCCTCGAGCAGGCCAACATCGCCGACGAAATCGCAGGTTTCCCTGAACAATTGGATACCCCCGTACTCGAACGCGGGCGCGGCCTCTCCGGCGGTCAACGGCAGCGGCTGGCCCTGGCTCGGGCATTCCTGTCGCGATCGCAGCTGATCCTCATGGACGAGCCAACCGCCCATCTCGACCGCGCCAACGAGTACGACGTCATGACCAACCTGCGGCAGGCGCGCGGCCAGCGCAGCCTCCTCGTGGTCACCCACCGACTCTCCACCGTTACCCACGCCGACCAAATCCTGGTTCTGCAGCACGGCCGGATCCAGGCAAGGGGGACTCACGCCGAGCTATTACGCACGCCCGTCTACCGCGAATTGATCGAGCACGAACTCGCCCCTCGCTAGCGAACGACGATTCAATCAATAGCGTTTGCCCGGAGCGGCCTTTTCGTATTCTTGGCGCAGCGGGTCGCCCGGGCCCCAGATCGGCGGTGCACCATCACAACGACCGGAATTGCATGTGCGAAATGCGGCACTGAACTGCGCCGCAATGCGAAGTTCTGCGACGAGTGCGGAGCCGCCGTTTCCGCCGCCGTTGAACCGGCCCAGTACAAACCGGCCGAGTACAAGCAGGTGACAGTGCTGTTCGCCGACGTAGTGCACTCAATGGATATCGCAGCCGCGGTCGACGCCGAGCGGCTTCGCGAAATCATGAGCAAACTTGTCAACTGCGCGGCGCACGTGGTGCAGAGGTACGGCGGCACCGTTGACAAATTCACCGGCGACGGCATCATGGCACTGTTCGGCGCTCCGATCGCATTGGAGGACCACGCCATTCGCGGCTGCTTGTCGGCGCTGGCCATCCAGGAGGAAGCCAAGGCTCTAGCCAGCGAGGTGGCGCGACGCGACGGTGTTGAGCTGCAGCTACGGATAGGGCTGAACTCCGGCGAAGTGATCGCCGGACAGCTCGACTCGGCCCCACTTGGCTACACCGCAATCGGTCAGCAGGTGGGGATGGCACAGCGCATGGAGTCTGTGGCGCCGCCGGGCGGGGTGATGCTTAGCCAGTCCACCGCGCGGCTGGTGGAGGACGTCGCGGTCCTGGACGAACAAGAGATGGTACGCATCAAGGGCGCTCACGATCCGGTTCCCGCGTGTCGCTTGCGGGGAATCAGCGCGCAACGCGGCCATGTGGGCCGCCGGGAAGTGACGTTGGTCGGGCGCCACGACGAGACTGCCGCGGTGACCGGGATGCTTGACAGCGCCATCGACGGCGCCGGCGGCGTTATCGGGATTGTGGGACCGGCCGGCGTAGGTAAGAGCCGGCTGATTCGCGAAACCGCCGCGATGGCCAGCAGACGTGGCATGGCGGTGTTCTCGACATTCTGCCAATCGCACGGCCGCGAAATCGCGTTCCATGCCGCGACAGGGTTACTGCGGGCGATCTTCGATACTGGCGGCGTGGCAGCCGGCACCGCACGCGAACGTGTGCGGGCCCGTTTACCCGATGCCGACGCCGAAGATCTACTGCTGCTCGACGATCTGCTGGGGGTCGGTGGGCCCGGCGCGGGTCCGGTAGACATCGACCCAGATGCCCGCCGCAGGCGGCTGACACGGTTGGTCGAGTCGGCAGCGCTGGCGCGTGCCACACCGACTCTTTACGTGATCGAGGACGCTCACTGGCTCGATGACGTGAGTGAGTCGATGTTGGAAGATCTCTTCTCGGTTGTTCCGCGAACACATTCGCTCGCATTGTTTACTTATCGCCCCGAATACCGCGGCGTGCTGGCTCGGACGCCCGACTCGCGGACCATTGCCCTTGCACCGCTTGATGTTTCAGATATCTCACAGTTGACAACGGAGCTGCTGGGCGACGACCCCTCGGTAGCAAGACTCTCTGCGCAGGTGGCCGAGCGGTCCGCGGGAAACCCGTTTTTTGCGGAGGAGATGGTGCGTGACCTCGTCGAACGTCGCGTCCTCGGCGGGAGCCCAGGTGCCTATGTCTGCCGCGCCGACACCCCGGAGGTCAGTGTGCCGGCCACCGTACAGGCCACGATCGCTGCGCGCATCGACCGCCTCGGCGGGGCCGCCAAGCGCACGCTGAACGCCGCAGCGGTGATCGGCTCCCGGTTCGACCCCGACCTGCTCGCGTGCGTCGACGAGAATGCCGCGCTTGCCGAGCTCGTCGATGCCGAACTACTCGATCCGATAACGGTCTCCCCCCGGGCCGAGTACGCCTTCCGCCACCCCTTGATCCGCGCGGTGGCCTACGAGTCCCAACTAAGATCGGACCGCTCGCTGCTGCACCAGCGGGTGGCGGCCGCGATCGAACAGCACGATTCGTCGGCCGTGGAGGAGAATGCGGCGCTGATCGCCACCCACCTACAGGCTGCCGGGGATCTGCGTGCGGCGTTCGGTTGGCATATGCGCGCCGCGACCTGGCTGACGAACCGCGACATCGGTGCGGCACGCGCGAGTTGGCAGCGGGCACGGGAGGTCGCCGACCGACTGCCGGATGACGATCCCGACCGCACATCGATGCGCATCGCCCCACGCACCCTCCTGTGTGGCTACGCCTGGCGTGCCGGCGGCGCGGGCATTGCCGAGACCGGGCTGTACGAACTGCGCGAGCTCTGCAGCGTGGCCGGCGACCAGGTGTCGTTGGCATTGGGCACGTCGGGAGTTCTTGCGTCGATGACACTTAACCATCGACTTGACGAATTACGAGCGCTCGCATCCGAATACGTTCGCCTGCTGGAGTCGATTGGTGATCCTCCGCTGATCGTCGGGCTCCTGAACACGGGGACGCTCGCCAAGTTAGAAGCAGGTGACGTCGCCGAAGCGCTACCGCTGCTGGAGCGGGTGATCGAGCTGGCTGATGGCGACACCGCCATGGGCAATTTCTTCTTCGAATCACCGCTGGCATGGGCGACCGCCCTCCGGGGTCTGGCCCGGTGCAGCCTGGGAGGTTCGGACTGGCGTGAGGATCTGCGGGCTGGGCTCGCGATGGCCCGTGAAGCGCAGGGCATGACCCAGGCAACCGTCACCACATACGGCTACGGGATGGCTCTCATGAACGGCGCCCTGCTGCCGGACACGTCGGCACTGCGGTACACAGCCGATGCACTGCAGACCGCCGAACGATCCAGCGATGACGTTTCGCTGGCTTGGGCGCGAATCGGTCACGGCATCATGCTGGTTCGTCTGCATGATGGGGACGAGACAGGCATGGATCTACTGGCGATGGGTCGTCAACAAGCGTTCCGGCACGGAGACCTGCTCACGGCAGCCATGGCCGACATCCAGATCGCTGAATGCAAGGCGCACGTCGGAGATATCGGCGCCGCGATCGAGGTTGCCAGGGCAACCGTCGGGCACCTCTTCGACTGCGGCGAATCGATTTTCCGGGGTCCGGCATCGATGGTGCTGGCGGAATCGCTGCTGAGCCGTGGAACCACGCAAGATTTGCAGGAAGCACAGACCGCCATCGACCGGCTTGCCGCCTGTCCAACCGAGCCGGGATTCGTGCTCTATGAGCTGCCGTTGCTGCGGCTACGCGCGTTGTTGGCTCGCGCCCGCGCTGACGAGCAGGCGTACCGAGAATTCGTGCAGCGCTATCGCGAGATGGCGACATCCCTTGGTTTCGACGGACATGTTGCGATTGCCGAGGCGATGACATGACCACCGCGGCGGCTTGAACGGCGTGGGATTGGGAACGACCTGTCGAAAGGAAGTGCCGTGCTGCACGGAATCGCGCGACTCGCCATCGCGGCCCCGCGCCGGGTCATCGCCGTGGCTGTGTTGGTCATGATCGGTGCCGCGATCTTCGGCATCCCCGTGGTCAAGTCGCTCTCGGCCGGCGGGGCGGTCGATCCCGGCTCCGAATCGTCGAAGGCGGCCGCGCTGCTCTCAAAGAAGTTCGACCAGGGCGACACGGGTCTGCTGATCGCCGTCACGTCCAAGGGCGGCGCGCTGGGACCGCAAGCCACCGCGGTTGGCGCCGATATCGCTCAGCGGCTACAGAATTCGGTGCATGTCGGGGAGGTGGTCTCCCCGTGGACCGTGTCGCGGCAGGTGGCGCCCAAGTTCATCAGCAAGGACGGCAACACGGGGTTGATCGTGGCCGCCATCACCGGTGGCGAGAACGACTCCCTGATCTACGCCAGGCAGCTTGCCGACGAGCTCGTCCACGACCGCGATGGCGTCACGGTGCGCGCCGGCGGGGACGCCGCCGTCGCCTGGCAGGTGAACGAGCAAACTCAGAAAGACCTGTTGCTCATGGAGTCGCTGGCGCTGCCGCTGAGTTTTCTGTTGCTCGTCTGGGTGTTCGGTGGTCTGGTTGCGGCGGCGCTGCCGGTGGCCGTCGGCCTATTCTCGATTTTCGGTTCCATGGCGTCGTTGCACGTGATCACGCTGTTCGCCAACGTGTCGATCTTCGCGCTGAACCTGACCGTCGCGCTGGGCATGGCACTGGCCGTCGACTACACGCTGTTGATCCTCAGTCGGTTCCGGGATGAGTTGGCAGAGGGCAGAACTCGTGACGCGGCGCTGATCCGCACGATGGCCACCGCCGGCCGGACAGTGCTGTTCTCGGCGATGACGGTGGCGCTGTCGATGGCGGCGCTGGTGCTCTTTCCTCCCTTCTTCCTGAAGTCATTCGCCTACGCGGGGGTGGCGGTGGTCGCGTTCACGGTGACGGCGGCGATCGTCGTGACGCCCGCGGCGATCGCGCTGCTGGGTGACCGCCTCGATTCGTTGGACATGCGCCGGTTGGTGCTACGGATCCTGCGTCGGTCCCAGCCCAAGTCCGAGCCCAAACCCAAACCGGTCGAGGAGTGGTTTTGGTACCGGTGGACGAGGTTCGTCATGCGCCACGCGGTGCCGATCGGTGTCGCCGTCATCGCGCTGCTGCTGCTGCTCGGCGCGCCATTCCGCGATGTGCGGTGGGGCTTTGCCGACGATCGGGTCCTGCCCACCTCGGCCTCGGCGCGCCAGGTCGGCGACCAGCTGCGGAACGACTTCCCGGGCAACGCGACTCCCGATATCACCGTTGTGCTCCCGGACGCGACCGATCTGAGTCTCGCCGACCTGGATGCTTACGCCGCCGCGCTGTCGCGGGTGCCGGGCGTGTCGTCGGCTTCATCGCCGCGCGGCACGTTCGTCGACGGCAGGCTGCAGCCCGGGCCGCCCGCATCGGCCAGCGGACTCAGGGACCGCAGCGCCTTCCTGACGGTAACCACCACCGCACCGCTGTATTCCGCCGCGTCGGCCACTCAGCTTGACCGGCTGCACGCCGTGCCGACCCCGGCGCGCAGACCGGTGCAGCTGGCCGGCTCGGCACAGGGCAACCGTGACAGCGTGCACGCAATAGCTTCGCGGTTGCCGTGGGTGCTCACGATCATCGCGGTGATCACCATGGTGCTGATGTTCATGCTGACTGGTAGCGCGGTATTGCCGTTTCAGGCGGTGCTGACCAACACTTTGTCGCTGACCGCTTCGTTCGGTGCGCTGGTGTGGGTGTTTCAGGAGGGGCACCTGGGCGGGCTGGGTACGGCGGCAACCGGCAAGATTGGGGTGGAGCTGCCGGTGTTGTTGTTCTGCATCGCTTTTGGCCTGTCGATGGACTACGAGGTGTTCCTGATTTCGCGGATCCGTGAGTACTGGCGGACGTCACACCGCGGGTGGGGTGCCAACGACACGAGCGTCGCGCTCGGTGTGGCCCATACCGGGCGGGTCATCACGGCCGCGGCGCTGATCATGACGATCTCCTTTGCGGCGTTGATGGCCGCGCAGGTGTCGTTCATGCGGTTGTTCGGTTTCGGGCTGACGGTGGCGGTGCTGGCCGACGCCACGCTGGTGCGGATGGTGCTGGTGCCGGCGTTCATGCATGTGCTCGGCCGGTTCAATTGGTGGGCGCCCAAACCCTTGGCCCGTCTGCATGATCGATTGGGGTTCAGGGAAAGCGCCGGCCGCGCGTGGGACACCAAAAAGCCTGTGCCCGCAGTAGATTTCGCGACGGGAGATGGCCCCGGCTAGCGTACAATCCACCGCAGTGCGAGGTCGCTCATCAGGGTGAGCGGATTCGCGAGGTTACGCGCAGCGGGTTTTCACCAACTGCGCCTTTCAGTTTCGTCGGCTGATACTTCGGCGAGGCTAAGCAAAAAGCCAGGGCCCCGACGGGGGAGTCGAGGCCCTGGCCGAAGGTGATCAGTCGTTGCAGGTGCAGTTGGGGTGACCGCAGGCGCAGCCAGCCCCTTGGGTGCAGCCGGAGTCACCACACGCGCAACCGGTCGATTTACACTGGCAGGGTTGAGTTTTTTCGTTCATGCGTAGAACGGTACCCCCGTAGGGTATTAGCGTCAAGTGCATGCGATCGTTCTGACTTTGGCTTACGCTCGCCCACCCGTGCCGTAGCAGTCACGGAATCGGTGACGACCTCGCGCGCCGATGCGTTCTGCAATTCAGCGGGTCGCGTCCGTTCCAACCGCCTCGGCGATGGCCGAAAGCCGGTTAGCCTCGATTCCCGGTGCGGTAATTGAGTTGAGGTTTTTCGGCTGATTCGGGGTCATCGGGGTGGAAAGGTGAATTGGAGGGTTCGGTTGTTCCACCACGGGATGGGGGTCTTGAGGTCGGCGTAGCCGGCGTCGATGAGCTGGGGGTGGTGGGCGCGGAGGTTGAGTGCGCAGGTGACGCCGTGGTCGGTGATGTGCAGGGTGCCGTTGTCGTCGAGGAAGTGGCGCCAGATGGTGTCGGGGGTGGCTGTTTCGTAGCGGGTGAGGTTGCGGGCGAACTGCCGGTAGAGGTTGCCGGCGACGACGGTGAGGGTGGTGTCGAGGTCGACGTTGAGCGGCACGCCACTGGAGAGTGCGTCGAGGTGGAAGCCGCTGATGTAGGCGTCGAGTTCGTTTTCGATGTTCATGCGTTCGGCGTAGCGGGCGAACAGGTTCTTGGCGGGGGTGGTGAGGTCGTTGGTGATGAGCAGGGTGGGTTGGTCGTGGCCGATGTTGCGCACGGCGATCTGGCGGACCTTGGTGTCGACGTCTTTGAGTTTGATCATGTCTTCGTGCAGTTGCGGGCGGCGGTAGCGGCCGCGGCGGGTGATGGTGGCGGTCTTCCATCGGCTGGCGGGAAGTGCTGCGAGGCGGGCGATTTCGGTGCTGCCGCGTTGGCGCAGGGTGAGCCAGCCGATGCCGCGCCCGGTCAGTTCGTTGAGCACGGTGTAGGTGGTCAGCTGGGAGTCGAACACCAGCAGTCCGGGGTCTTCGCCGGTGGCGGCGTGCCAGTAGTCGGCGAAGGCGAGGATCTCACGGGCTTGTTCGGTCTTGGTGATCTCGGCGTTGGCGTAGACCATTTCGGTGCTGGTGTGGTCTTGGGCGAAGAAGGTGAGCACGGCGCGGGTGCGCTGGGATCGGCGCGGCACGTAGTGCTTCTCTAGCACGGTGTCGGCGCCGTGGTGGCGGATGGCGTGGAAGTCGAGGTTGAATCCTTCGGCACCGCTGGCCATTCCGAGTCCACGCAGAACCTTGACCAGGCCGGTGAGCAGTTTGGTGTTGGATTCGCGGCGGACCCGGTAGGAGTAGGAGCCGGCGTGGGTGGCCTTGGGCAGCGCGGTCAACCCGAGCGCGTGTGCCAGCCCGGCGTCGTCGGTGAGCCCGTCGATGTGGTGGGCGCGGTGGCGGCGCGCGCATTTGGCCAACAGCAGCGTGCCGATCGACTGCCAGGCGGTGATCGCGGCAGTGGACGGGTATCCGGCCTGCTCGACAAGGCCGTGCAGGTCCAGTTCGACCATGGCCGGGAACAACAGCAGCAGCCCGGCGTGGCCGCAGCCGATTGTCGCACCGGCCGGCCAGCTCGGCTGCGCGGCGGCCTTGACCGGATCCAGTTTCGCTGGGCCGGCGCGGCGAGTCTCGTCGCGGCGGTCCAGCCGGGGAAGTCCCGCCTCGTCGAGGATCTGCCACACCGTCTGCGCCGAGATCGGGGTGCCCGCCTCGGCCAGCGCGGCGGCGATCTCGCCGATGCTGTGCCCACCCGCGCGCAGCGCGAGCACCTTCTCCCGCAGCGCGCTCGTGGCCTTGCGCGGTCCCTTCGGGCCCGGCTTGGCCTCAGCGAACAGGGCGAGCTTTCCGGTGCGCAGCAGGGTCGCCATCTGATGCACCGAGGCGGTGGAGTAACCGAACCGGTCGGCGATCTCCGCGGCGGGGAGCTCCTCGACGAAGTAGGCGCGCAGCGCCTCGTAGCGGCGCTGTCCGCCGCCGCCGGGCCGGGTGAAGTACTCCGCCCCTGACCTCAACTGGTTTCCCGGAACGACATGCATTTATGGTAGATCTGTATTACCTTTTCGGCGGAGCGCCACGCCGGTGGGTACTTGTGGGCGAGCATGAATTACACGAATGTAAGTAGATACGGCAAGCACCCGGTGTCCGAATACGATGTCCGCAGATTGGCGCCCCTTGTTCCAGTAAACTAATTGAGGTATGCCACCTGACCAAGCCGCCTACCAGCGGCAATGCAGGAATCTGCTCCCGATCAGCTCCGTAGGAGTGGAGCTAACCCGCTCCCGTGAATCGAGGTTAGACGCGTAGTCCTACTCATCCGCAACGGCCCGCAGCCACGAATGCTGGTCGCATGCCATCCGTCAAGTTCATGCCGGACCCACGTGAGGTCGCCCACGGCACAGCACCCGACCGAGACCGCGCGGTCGATGTCGCGAGGCTCGCCGCATTGGTCGTCGTGATGTTCGGGCACTGCGTACTCCCGCTCGCCACCATAGGTTCCGACGGTCCGCGCATCGGCAGCCTGCTCGGCGAGATGCCCGCGTTAGCCCCGGCCACGTGGGTCGTTCAGGTCATGCCGCTGTTCTTCCTCGCGGGCGGCGCCGCGGGCGCATACGGCTGGCGCGCTAACACGCCGTGGGGTGCGTGGCTGGTGACCAGGGCGCAGCGACTGTGCCGGCCCGTCTTCTGGTACCTCGCGGCATGGACGGTCACGCTCCTCGTCGTGCGGATGACCCTCGGGAAGGACTCCGCGGCGGCCCTTGGCCACGCATGCGTCGCGCTGCTGTGGTTCCTCGGCGTCTACCTGGTGGTGCTCGCCTTCGTACCGGCGTTGACCAGGCTGGGCACCGGGCGTGCGGTCGCGGTCGTGATCGCGTCCCTCCTAGCCGCCGCGGCCGTGGTAGACGGGATTCGATTCGCGGTAGGCACACCCGCATCGGGCGCCGCCAACTTCCTCATCGTCTGGCTGATCCCGGTGGTGATCGGAGTCGGCTACGCGCGCCGACTGATCGGTCGGCGCGCGGCCCTCGCCGCAGCCGCGGCCGCGTTGAGCGCGCAGGTGGCGCTCGCCGTCGCCGGGACGTATGACATCTCCCTGGTCGCGACGGGCGCCGAGCGGACCTCCAATACGTCGCCGCCGACACTGTTGCTCGCACTGCACTGCACATGGATGTCATGCGTGTTCGTGGCGGCCGCCGGCGCGATCCGGCGGTGGGCAGTGCGGCCGCGTGTCTGGCGCATTGTCGCGGTGGGCAATGGGGGAGCGATGACGCTCTACCTCTGGCACATCCCGGCGATCGTGGCCGCCGCCGTCTGTCTGCACGCCGTCGGCCTCGACGCATACAACGTAAAAGCGCCGGGCTTCTGGGGCCTCCTTGCGCTACGCGCCCTGGTGTTCTCGGCCGTCATGGCCGTGGCATTCCGGCTGCTCTGGCCGCTCGAACATCGCGGGCTGCCGTGGTGGGACGCGCCGGTTCGCGCCACCGGCGAATGGTCGACCGCTGCCGGTGCGCTGGTATGCGTCGCGGGCGTCGCGCTGGTTCTGCTGGCCAAGAACGGGCTCAGCGGGCCCGCAGGGTGGACGACGCTTGGCTGCTTCCTGGCTGCGGCGGCGGCCGCGCGGGTGAGCGCGGGGTTGGCGTCCCGGTCGCCTCGCCCAACTGTGGCCACAACGCTCTGTGACCAAAAGCCGAGACCGTAATCGATTGTCTTGCTATGGAACTCGCAGAGGCTTCAACGATGGCGCGGGACAGCTGTTTTCTATCGAGGCCGACACCGACGAAGGACGGCCTCACCTTCGCGAGCGGTCTAGAACGAACGCAAGAATTCCGCAAGAACTTCACGAATATGCCGCAAGCGGAGTGCCGCAGTCTATGTGACGTCGGCCATCGGGGCCGACCTGGCGAGAAAGTTTCGCGAACAATGTCCGACCGCCTTGCAGCAGTGGCTCTTACGAACTCGAGTGGCGCACCGCTTCGCAGCGGTCCCGATGTTGGGAGCGGTAGCCGCACCGAAGGTACCTACTTGTACACAACGCCAGCTCACCCGGAGCCGCAACCCGCCGAAAGGAAACTTAACGTGAGCACCGACCTCGCCGACGCTCCCACGCTACGCACGTGGGGCGTCCGCACGCTGACCCCATCCGAGGCCCGCGTCGCGCATCGCGGGTGCTCCACGACAGGGTCGCGGGCGCTCGCCACGCCCGAAACGGCGACGCTACCTCCGATCAGGGTCGTTGCCGCCGCGGAAAACGGTCCGGACAAGGCATCGACTCCTCCGCGCAAGCGGCAGCATTTGGGTCTGTATGCGCTTAAGCCGTGGTACACGCGGCGGTTAACGCCGATGGTCAACCTTGCCGTGGCGCACCGGGTGTCCCCGGATGTGTTCACACTGGCCGGGGTGGTGGCCGCGGGTGCGGCCGGCGTGGCGATCGCGTTCGGGTGCTGGCCGCTGGTGGCGCTGTTTCTCGCGCTGCGGCTGGCCGGCGCCAATCTGGACGGGGCGGTTGCTCGGGCTCGGGGGGTGAGCCGGCCGTGGGGATTTGTGGTCAACGAAATCGGCGACCGTGCCTCGGATCTGTTGGCCTTTGCCGGGTTGGTGGTGTGGGCCGCCCGCCAGCGCGGCCCGGGGCTGCATTTCCAGTCCTGGCCGGTGATCATGGTGCTGGTGGCCGCAACGGCCGCGACGCTGCCCACCTTCGCCTCGCTGGCCGCCGCGGGAGCCGGCGCAACGCGGCGCAACGGAGGCCCGCTGGGCAAGACCGAACGTTGCCTGTTCATGGTGCTGGCCACCGCGTTTCCGATCATCCTGCCGGTGGTGACCACCCAGCTGATCAACGGTTCGCTGATCACCACCGCGCTGCGGCTGCGGGCCGCGCATCGTGAGCTGACCGCTCAGCGCCAGCCCGAGCAGCCCGCCGCGGTCGCGACGACACTGACAGGCGCGCTGGCATCATGAGCACCAACCGAATCGCGTACGCACTGCGGCACTGGGTTTGGCGCTTAGTGGCGGCATTGTCCGGCGGGCTCAGCGTGACCGGGCGCTGGCAGGTACCGGGTGGCTGCGTGGTGGTGGCCAACCACTCCTCGCATGCCGACACCGCGGCGCTGCTGGCCGCGTTGCCCCCCAAGGCCCGGCCGGTGTTCGCCGCGGCGGCCGACTACTGGTTCGACGTGCCGGTGCGCCGTTTCATCGCGTCCACGGTGGCCGGTGTGCTGCCGGTGCGGCGGTCCGGTCGGGGCACCTATGCCGAGTTACTGGCCGCGGCGCGCCCCGCGCTGATGGCCGGACGCGCCGTCATCATCTACCCGGAGGGGACCCGCTCGACGAACGGACGCATCGGCGAATTCCGTTCCGGCGCCGTACGGCTGGCGCGCGATTGCGGTGTGCCGATCGTCCCGGTCGCCGTGCTGGGCACGGCCGACGTGCTGCCCAAGGGCGCCAGCTTCATCTCGCCGGCCCCGATGCAGATCCGCATTGGCGAACCCGTCGAGCCGAACAGCGTTTCGACGGAAGACCTGCGGGACCAGATCATGGAATTGCGGGGCGACTACCTGCCCCAGACTTCCGAGCACTACGCACTCGCTGCGTGAGCCGAGACCGGAGATCCCAGTCGGCATTGCCGATCGTTCGGACTCTTCCGCAGATAGTGCAGACGGATCGCCGAATTTTGGTGTTGACCAGCGTAAACGTTGGATGAGCCGATTTGGGTCGTGTTACTACACGACGCCAGTGATCCGGGCGGGTTCGTCAGTCGGCGACGGCGGCGTCGATGACGGGTGTGATGTCGATGTACTTGGGGGGTTCGGGCAGGTCGAGCGCGGCGAGGATGGTTTTCTGGTTGGCGGTCAGGGCGGAGCGTTGCGCGACGCGGCCGTCGGCGGTGGCGAAGGTGACCAGGTGCATGCGGTCGAGTTCGTGGCGTAGGTTGCGCCAGGTGTCGCCGGTGCGGGTTTCCGCGACGCGGATGAGAAGCAGTGCCAGCCAACATAATTGGATGTGGGCGCGGATGCGGTCCTCGCGGTGGTGGTAGACCGGGCGCAGCCCCAGCGAGCTCTTGCAGTCACGCCAGCCGCGTTCGACGGCGAGCAGCTGCTTGTAGGCGGCGGCCAGATCCTCGGCGGTGAGGGTGAGGTCGGAGGTGCGTAGCAGCCACTTGCCGTCGTAGTGGGCTTCGCGTGCGGCTGCGGCGCGGTCGATGCGCAGCAGCCCGGCCTTGGTGCGCCGCAATAGTCGCCGCAGCCCGGGCTTGCTCTTCAGGGAGCCGACGAACTCGTCACACTTGCTCTTGGACCAGGCGTCGGAGCCATGGATCAGCCCGGACAGGTGCTCGATAAGTCGCTGGCGCACCGCTGCGTCACGTTGGGCGGCATCCGGGTTGTGGCACACCACGAACCGCTCCGCGCGCGCCCCCTCGTTGTTGCCGCCGCCGGGTGCCACCCGAACCTCCTTGATCCGCAGGTTGTCGGCCACGTCGTGGTAACGGCCGGGGCGGGCCAGCGCGTCGGCGGCCTCGGCGTTGGTGTGGCGCAGCTTCTCGGCGTGGATGTAGTGCCCGCCGCCGCGGGTGAGATAGGCGCGGTTGGCCGCGGAGGCGAAGCCGCGGTCGGCGACCCACAGCAGCCGGTGCAGGTTCCACGACCCGAGGTCGTCTTTGACCGTGCGGATGATCTTCTGATCCTCGGTGTTGCCGGGAAAGGTCCAGCAGCGCACCGGGATTCCGTCGCGGGTGACCGCCATCGCGATCACCACCTGGGGCAGGTCGTCGCGGTGATCCTTGGACTTGCCGAACCGACGCGCCCCGTTCTCGACCGGTTTCGCGGCGCCGTCGTCGGGCTCCGGTTCGGGCTGCAGGTCGGACAGTTCGTCGGCCACATCGACTTCGAAGTAGGTGGAGGTGGTGTCGACAAAGACGATGTCGACATCGAGGTTTAGCAGGTGGGCGACCGAGTCGAAGATCTGCGCGGCGATCTCGCCCAGAGCCTCGAGCACAAAGTCCATCGCCCGATACGCCGCGTCGTCGGAAAATCCGGCGCAGCCGGCGATCGCGACCCGTTCGCCGACCCAGCTGGTGGCGGCCAGCTTGCTGGCGGGTTCCAGTGCCCGCTGTGCCACGAGCGCGAACAGCACCCGCTCAGTCGCCTCGGCGTCCAGGCGCCGCTCGGCGGCCACCCGGTGCAGCGCTGCGCCGATGCCCAGCCGCTCCCAGAGTTGGTCGAGCAGCCACGCGCCGCCGAAGCGGCGCGAGTCCAGGATCTCGATCTCGCCGGTGTGCGCGGCCTCGATAGCCTGCCGCGGGTCGAGGAACCGCGAGATCGAGGCGACCAACCGGGCCAGTGCGTCGCGGTCCACGGCATCCGCGCGGCCGAAGCTGTGGATCACCTTCAGCTGATCCTTTAACGACCGAGGCCCTCGCCAAACAGGCCCAATGCTTCGCCGAGCAGATCCGACAACGACTTCAGCAGCAGTTGCTGCTCGCCGGTTGCCGATGAAGCAAGTGCGGCGTCGGTGGCGATCTGTTCGGCTATCCGTCGATCGCGGGCTCCGGCGCTGTCGCCGCTCAGCCATAGGGCGAAAGCAAGAATTCCGCAAGAACCTCGCGAGCATGACGCAAGCGGTGTGTCGCAGTCTATTTGGCATCGGCCGCAAGCGGCCGACCCACGAGAAGGTTACTGACAGGAGCGCTGGCATCATGAGCACCAACCGAATCGCGTACGCACTGCGGCACTGGGTTTGGCGCTTAGTGGCGGCATTGTCCGGCGGGCTCAGCGTGACCGGGCGCTGGCAGGTACCGGGTGGCTGCGTGGTGGTGGCCAACCACTCCTCGCATGCCGACACCGCGGCGCTGCTGGCCGCGTTGCCCTCCAAGGCCCGGCCGGTGTTCGCCGCGGCGGCCGACTACTGGTTCGACGTGCCGGTGCGCCGTTTCATCGCGTCCACGGTGGCCGGTGTGCTGCCGGTGCGGCGGTCCGGTCGGGGCACCTATGCCGAGTTACTGGCCGCGGCGCGCCCCGCGCTGATGGCCGGACGCGCCGTCATCATCTACCCGGAGGGGACCCGCTCGACGAACGGACGCATCGGCGAATTCCGTTCCGGCGCCGTACGGCTGGCGCGCGATTGCGGTGTGCCGATCGTCCCGGTCGCCGTGCTGGGCACGGCCGACGTGCTGCCCAAGGGCGCCAGCTTCATCTCGCCGGCCCCGATGCAGATCCGCATTGGCGAACCCGTCGAGCCGAACAGCGTTTCGACGGAAGACCTGCGGGACCAGATCATGGAATTGCGGGGCGACTACCTGCCGGAAACCTCCGACCAGTACGCACTGGCTTCCTGAGGACGCTCAGGACCACGCGGCGATCACCGCGGACAGCGCGGCGGTGAAAATCGTGGTCGCGCCGATCAAGTAGAGGCCGTAATGCCGTCTCAGCCAGGGATGGCACAGGCTGGACAGCAGCCAGATTAAAAGTCCTACCGTCGAGATCCGCAGTCCACGCTCCAGCAGCGTCCAGCAGGCCAGCTTCCACAGGTCGACGCTGTGCTGCCCGGCGGCGCGGGCGTACACCTTGACGGGTATCCCTGACAGCGCCTGATGCATGATCGCGCTCGGTCCCTCGGCAAACTGGCCGAAGGCCCTCGCCGCCATCCGCGGGGTGGTCAGGGGAGCGGGCAATATGACACCGCGAGACGCCAGCCACGCGTTGGTCAGCACGCCCAGCAACGAGCCGGCGATCACCGCCGCGGCCAATGGCATCACGCGGCGCGGGACCGCGGCGGCGAATAGAAACAACGCCATCTCGGCGACGATGAACCAGCTCAGGGCTTCGGCGTATCCCCATAGAAACGCCAATGGCAGACCGAATGGTCCAGCCATGAGACGGGCGATCGCCGTCCAGACACGTGAGTCGCGCTGCTGTGCGGAATGTTCGTTAGGCAGTGCGACCACCTCGACCGTCCAAAGTTGCGCTGAAATACATTCCACGAGAACGAAACTGACCGATCATGAATATGCGGCTCATCCTAGGACGTACGCCAGCGGGAGGACCAGTAGTAGTGAGTCGATCCGGTCGAGCAGACCGCCGAAGCCCGGCAGCCACGAGCCGGCGTCTTTAACCTGGGCCTGCCGCTTCACCATTGATTCGAGAAGGTCGCCGAGCACGCCGCCGAACCCCACCGCGATGAGCAGGCCGACCGAAATCGTGCCCAGCAAGGTAAGCACCAGAAACGCTCCTATGACCGCGCCGACCAAGCCGCCCACCGTCTTATTCGGGCTCAACGGGGACAACGGCTTTCGAGCCCAGCCCATGAAACGCAGCCCTTTTCCACCACACCAGGCGGCGACGTCGGTGGCAGCCGCGGCAAAGCACACCAGATACGCGTCTCCCCACAACACCACCAGGTGCGCCAACGACCAGCAGATCCACACCGAACCGAACGCGGTGAACGAGGTGCGCCTGCCCCCGTTTTCGACGTCACCGCTGAACACCGAGGGCAGTGCGCAAACCAGCACGATGACGGGCGCCAAACGCAACAGGGGTGGGTGTAGCCAGGCCGCGAGCGGGTACAGCACGGCCAGCGCCACAAGCAGGCCGGTGTCGAGCCGGCCCAGCTTCACCAGGCGCGCGTACTCGAGCACCGCCACCACGGCCACCGCCGCGGCCAGCACCGCGGTGGTGCCCCGGCCAATCCAGATCGGGATGCCGAACGCCGGGGCGATCATCAGCCAGGTGGTCCACTTGCGGATCAATTCCCGCTTGCGCGAGGCCAGCACCGCGATACCGGCGACCACCAGGAGGCCCACCGTGACCCAAAAGAAGAACACGGATCGGGCGCAGATGTGGACGTGCAGCGGACCGACGTCGAAATTGAGCGGCATCCGCCGATCGGCGTGAAGGAAACGCAGGTAGTAGTCGACGACTATCAACGTGGCCAGCCCAGTTCGCGATTCGGACCCGACAGGCACGGCTCACAGCAGCCGCCACGGCCGAGCAACCCGATCAACCGGTAGCGGCCGAACGGCCCTTGGTCCACGTCAGCCTCCCGGCGAGTTTGCGGTTCAGGACACGATAACGGTAGTTGGCCGTCAAAATCGCCCATCGGATTGCCGCCAAAGTCCCCACCTGAATCGGTGTCGAACGACTGATCCCACCCGATCCGGCGGTGGGCAACGGCGCGCCGGGTTCCGTGTCGAGCAGCGGCGGCGACGCGACGAAGCTATGCTTGCTGCGCAGAATTCGAAATGATTGATCCTGATTCTCTTGGGACGAAGAGTGACGTGGCCGGTGCCATCGCCACGGAGTTGACTGCTGCTGGATTCGCCGATGCCGAAGAGATCGGGCGGGGCGGTGTCGGCATTGTTTACCGCTGCACCCAAGTCAATCTGAATCGCGTAGTGGCGGTCAAAGTCCTCCTCCCTGTCCAGCTCGACGAATATCGCGCGCGATTTGTGCGTGAACAACACGCCATGGCGCGGTTAACCGGGCATCCGAACATCGTGGCGGTGCTGCAGATCGGCGAAACCGAGAGTGGCCATCCATTCCTGGTGATGCCGTACTGCGGGCACGGATGTCTGCACACCCGGATCGCCCGGATGGGTCCGCTTCCGTTGGACGAGGTGCTGCGGTTGGGCGTGAAGGTGGCCGGGGCGATTGAGTCGGCGCATCGGCTGGGGGTCGTGCACCGCGATATCAAGCCCGGCAATATTTTGCTTACCGATTATGGCGAACCGGCGTTGTGTGATTTCGGCATCGCACGAATTCCAGGCGGCTTCCAGACGGACTCCGACATTTTGATGGGCTCGCCGGCATTTACCGCCCCCGAGGTCATCGGTGGGGATGAGCCCCAACCGGCTGGCGATGTGTACGGTGTGGGCGCCAGTTTGTTCAGCGCGCTTACCGGGCATGCGGCGTTCGAACGGCACAGCGGCGAGCAGGTGGTGGCCCAGTTTTTGCGGGTTGCCAACGAACCGGTGCCCGATTTGAGTAAGCGCGGCATTCCAGAGGACATTGCCGCCATCGTCAACGGGGCGATGTCGCGCGAGCCGGATGATCGGCCGACGGCGTTGGCGCTGGGTGAGTTGCTTCAGGAAGCGCAGTCGCGTCGCGGCCTGCCGGTAGACGCGATGGCCCTGCACGGCGATCGTCCGCAGCAGCAAGGCGCGTCACCGTCGGCGGTGGCGCCGGCCCGCCGCACCGGCGGCAGGCGTCTGGCACTGCGGACCACGTTTGTGGGGCGCACCGCGGAGCTGGACGCGCTGCGGCAAATGTTGTCGGCGTCTCAACTGGTGACGCTGACCGGCATCGGCGGTGTGGGCAAGACCGCGCTGGCGACGCAGGCCGCAGCCAAGTTGCTGCCCGAGTTCCCCGATAGGGTATGGCTGATCGAGTTGGGCGATCTGCGGGACGGCTCCCTGCTGATCGAAGTGGTGGCCGCGGCGCTGGGAGTGCGTGACCAGTCAGGCCGGCCGCTCATCGACGTGCTGGTCGAGTTCCTCTCGCAGCAGCGCTCACTGCTGGTGCTCGACAATTGCGAACAAATCGTCGACGACGTCGCACAGCTGGTCGACAGCCTGCTGCTCGAATGCCCGCACCTGCGAATACTGGCGACCAGTCGGGAAGTCCTGGCGGTGAGCGGCGAGGCGGTGCTCCCGCTAGCGCCGCTTGGCTGTCCGAATCCCGATGGCGAGCCAACTCTTGCGCACCATGCTGGGCTCCGATGCCGTGGCGTTGTTCGTCGAACGTGCCCGAAGCGCCGTGCCCGGCTTCGCGCTGACCGAACAGAATGTCCATGCCGTCGCGCGCGTCTGCCACCGGCTGGATGGGCTGCCGTTGGCGATCGAGTTGGCGGCCGCGCGGCTGCGGGCGATATCGCCGGACCAGATCGACGACGGATTGTCGGATCGCTACGCATTGCTGACGCAAGGCCGGCGCGGCGGCCCGACTCGACAACAATCGCTGGCCGACTGCATCGGGTGGAGCTACGACCTGTGCACCCCGGCCGAACAGCAGCTCTGGGCACGATTATCGGTGTTCGCGGGCAGTTTCGAGCTGCGCGCTGCGCACGAAGTTTGCGCCGAGGACCTCAGTGCCAAGGAGTGTCTCGACGTGCTGTGCGCCCTGGTCGACAAGTCGATCCTGATCCGCAGCGAGCGTGATGGCGCGGTTCGATTCCGGCTCCTGGACGCGATTCGTGAATACGGCCGCGAACACCTCGCCGACGGCATGCGCGACGAGCTGTCTTGGCGCCATGCCGATTGGTACGAGCGGTTCCTGGCTGATGCCGAAGCGTGGAAGTTCGGTCAAGATCAAGTTCAGTGGCTCCGTCGCCTCATGCAGGAGATGCCTAACTTCCGCGAGATGCTGCAATTCAGCATGGTTAATCGCCCCGCCTGTGCGCTGCGTGCCGCCACCGCGATCCGCGGGCTCTGGATGAGCCAAGGAATGTTCAGCGAGGCGCGCCGTTGGTTAGACCTCGCGCTCAGCGCGACCCCTACCGAACCCACCCCGGAACGGATCCGCGCGCTTGCCGCGGCGGCGGTCGTCGCCAGCCACCACCAGGTCGACCTGACGGCGGCACAAGATCGAATAGCCGAAGCACGACGGCTCCTCGAGACGGTGGACGACCCTTCCGCACGGGGGCAGATCGACTTTGCCGATGCCTACAGCGCATTCCACCGGGGCGAGGTGCAGCGCGCTTCGGAGCTGAATCAGCGTGCGTTGGAGGCCACCGACGATTTCGAGGTGCAGGCCGAGGCAATGCTGTTGATGGCGTGGATCACCGAAGCCTCCGGCAATCCGGAGCATGCGCTGCGCTGGGACCAAAAGGCGCTGGCCTTAACCGAATCCGCCGGCGAGTCGGTCCTTCGCTCATACGCGCTGTGGTCGGTGGGAACTCGTTATTGGCGGCTGGGGGAGCCGCAGCAGGCCGAGTTGCTGCTCCAACAGGGCTTGCGGCTTGCCGGTGCGATCAACGATCCGTGGAACGCTGCGCAATGCCTGGAGTCCTTGGCGTGGGTCACGGGATCGGAGGACCGTCCGCGACGTGCGGCCCTGCTGATGGCGGCAGCGGCGGCGGTCGGCCACGCGATCGGATCTCCCGTCCTCAACTTCCTCAGCGAGTATTTCCACGACGCGTGCGAACACCACGCTCGCGAGCAGCTCGGCGGCGCGGCTTTTCAGGCGGCGTGGGACGAAGGTAGCTCGCTGACCTTCGATGAGGCCATCGCCCTCGCCCTCCGGCAAGGCGACGAAGAGTCGCCGGCCAAAGCGCCGGCGATTGGCGACTGACCGCCGCAAACGACTCTTGAGTGCCGCTCAAGACGAGGTGTAGTCTACTGGGGCATGACCACCGGCAAGCCCGATCGCGGCTTGAACCACGTTAACTCCAACGGCTCCAATGGCACCAACGGCACCAACGGCTCCAACGGTGAGGCACCAACCGTCCGGACGACGCGCGCGGAATTAGCCGCGGCAACCAAGGAGCGGATTGTCAGCGGTGCTCACGATCTGCTGCTTGAAAAGCGCTACGAGGAAGTCACTTTGGCCGCGATCGCGGCGGCCGCCGAGGTGTCGCACCAGACCGTGCTCAACCACTTCGAGTCCAAGGATCGCGTGATCCTCACCGTACTCGAGTCGCTTTGGCGAGAGACCATACCGATGCTGTCGCGCGCACAGCCGGGCGACGTCAGGGGCGCAGTCAAAGCCCTGGTGGGACGATATGAGCGGATGGGTGACATTCTCGTCGGTTGGTTGAGTAGTGGTCAGCACTCCCAAGAACTCGCGCAGGCGATGTGGGACGGAATCGAGCACCACCAAGACTGGCTCGAGGAGATGTTCGCCGACTTCCTGCCGTCCGATGCCGCGGCCAGGCGGCGCATGACCACCGGACTAAAAGCGGCGACGTACGTCATGGTCTGGAAGCTGTTGCGGCGTGATCTGCACCGCAGCCGCGCGGCCACGGAGCAGGTCATCCTTGATATGGTTTTCGGTGTCCTGGACGTCGATCACGAGCACGTCAACCACTCAGACTGACGGTGTCACGATCGCAGGCCGCTGCCTCAAGATGACGTCCATACACCACTCCCAGGAAATCGGCGATCGCCCGCGCCACCAACTGGCAGCGGACGGTTGCCAGGATGTCAAAGGCGTGGCTCGCGTTGGGCAGTTCGGCATGCGCAACGGTGTCGGCACCGACTTCGCGTAACGCCGCGCAAAATGCCCGCGTCTGTACGCGAGGGACCATCGCATCGCAGGCCCCCGACAGCAAGAAGAACGGCGGAGCATCGCGGTGCACGCGGTAAATCGGCGAGGCCGCCTCGAACAGCGCCGGGTTGTCACGATACCGGGTCTGCAGCACGAAACACTCCAAGAACGGCTGTAGCAACTTGTGCAGCCTGTCGGTCCTGGCCAAGTCGTAGATGCCGTATGCGGGCACTGCCGCGTCGACCGACGTGTCGGCGTTCTCGAAGCCGGGCTGCCAACGCGGGTCGTTGGGGGTCAAGGCGGCCAGTGCGCTCAACTGCCCGCCCGCCGAACCGCCGGTGATGGCGATAAAGTCCGGGTCCCCGCCGTAATCGGCGATATGCTCGCGTACCCACGCGATCGCCCGCTTCACGTCGATGATGTGCGCCGGCCAGGGATTCGCCGGGCTTCTGCGGTAGTTGATCGAGACGCAGATCCAGCCGAGTTCGACCATGCGGCACATCAGTGGGTAGGCCTGTCCACGCCTGTCGTTCAGTGCCCAGAAGCCACCTGGGACCTGGATCAGCACCGGCGCGGGGCGATCCGTCGGCAGGTCCGGACTGTGCCAGATGTCGAGCAGATTTTCGCCGCCATGCGGGCCGTAAGCAATGCCGGCGGTCCGGTCGGTATAGCACTTGTGCTTCCTCGCGATTTGCAGCATCGACCCGAAGCCAGCGGTAGCGCGCGAAGGCAGCGGGTGATAGACGTTGTCGGAGTATCCGGCGCCGAAGCACTGCTGCAGCGCGTTCTCGAGCACCGATCCGGCGCGCTGAGCGGATAGGTTGTCGGCGAACTGATGCACCGGTCCGGCAGACATCCGGCTCAGCGCCGCGCCGGTCAGCACCGGCGTCGGAAACTCCGCGGCGACCCACCCGGAGAGCCACTCGACGTAGCCCTCGGCGCGGCACGCAGCAGCACGGCACTGCCGCTCCAGGCAAGGTCAGGGTCGGCGGGCAACGGCAAACGCTGCCTAATCGCGGCGCCGGCCCTCCGACAACTGACTGGTTACATCGAGGGCCATATTCATTGCGCTCACGTCTCCTTAACATTTCGTCTGAACCATTACGTGTGAATGTTTCCGATAGCCGCGACGGCGGCAGCTTGTCGCGCCGCCGCGACGTCTCGAACAGGTCGCCGCCAGGCTGGCTGGCGAACCCGGCCCGGCGTTACCGAGGACCATGCAGGTCGAGGTGCCGTGCGCGACGAGGCGGCCTTCGGGGTCGTGCACGCGGCAATCGATGGTCGCGGTGCGCCGCCCGACGTGGATGGTGGTGGCCGTGGCGGTCAGCACGACGCCGGCCGCGGCCGGCACGGGACGAATGTAGTTGACGCTTAATTCCAGCGTGCTGTAGCCGACGCCGAACTCGAGCGTGGAGTGCACCGCGCTGCCCATGGCGGCATCGATCAACGTGGCGGTGATGCCACCGTGCCACCGTGCCAACGAAATTGGCGAATTCGGGCCGGGTCTTCATGCTCAAGACGACTCGGCCGGGCTCGGCCTCCTCGACGATGAGGCCGAGCAGCGTACCGACGTAAGGCGGCATCTCGAGGGTGTTGACACTGCGCAGGAAATCCACACCCGTGGTGTCAGCGATGTCGATAGTCATTTTGGCGGTCCTCTCCGCTAGATATTGCTTTCTGACTGGTTACTCTTCTTTGAGTGGGACTCAAGATAATTGAGTTGAGCGATAGTCAAGCATGTGGTTGGAGTCACAGTCAAGAGAAATTTCTAAGATATTTTGATCGACGCAGTTGACGTGTTCGCGTCGCGGTTCGCCGTGCCGGGAGCGGTTTACCTCTGCGGGGATCGCCACGTTGCGCACGCCAAGATCGCCGCACGTCCCACGGATTGCCAGCTCAGAGCTGTCATCGAGCCCGGTTGGGCGCTCCAGGCCCCCGCTGCCGATAGCGCGGACATCCGCTTTGCACCGGCCGATCCGCAGCCGGGCACACGGCTGGGCGGCCCGCGGCCAAATCACTTCGATGATTGCTCTTGACTGGCACTCCAATATTATGTTTGACTACCGCTCAACATAAAGATCTTGAGTCGGACTCAAGTGAATCACCACCACCATCGACTGCCGCGTGTACGTCTCGTCGCACACGGCGCCTGAACGTCAATGGTCCTCAGGGCAACTGGGACCTCGAAGTAACTGCACCTACGAACCCAAGAAGTGAGCCATGACCACCAACCCCGTCCAGCGTGCACGATTGACGAATCTCGATGGCGATCAAGATCGGGAGGGATCGTTCGCCAGCCGGATCGCCGAGCTCTATGCCTGCGATTCGCAATTCCGCAACGCCGATCCGAACCCCGCGGTAATCCAGGCGGCGCGGCAACCCGGCTTGCGTCTGGCGGAGGTGCTGCAGCATGTTCGCGGACTGCTACGCCGATCGTCCGGCGCTGGGACAGCGCGCCCGCCAGTTGGTCACCGACCCGGACACCGGGCGTACCACGACAAAGCTCATGCCATGGTTCGACACCATCAGCTATCGCGAGGTGTGGGCACGGGTCGCGGCGATCGCCACCGCCCTGCGGCAGGACGGGAGCCACCCGGTCAGCCCCGGTGATGTTCTCGCTTCGATTGGTTTTGCCAGTGCCGACTACCTGGTTTTCGACCTGGTCTGCGCATACCTGGGCCTGGTATCGGCGCCGTTGCCGCACAGCGCGCCGGTATCGACGCTGCGGCCGATCGTTGCCGAGGTGGAACCCCGCGTGCTCGCGGTCGGCGCCGAATACCTGGACCTGGCGGTGGAATCGGCACTGAACACCCCGTCGCTGCGGCATCTGATCGTGTTCGACCACCAACCCGCCATCGACCAACATCGGGACGGTCTTGACCGGGCGCGCGCCAGGCTGCAGGCCGCGGGCACGTCGGTACGCGTCGCCACCGTCGACGACATCGTGGAGCGGGGGGAGTCGCTGCCGCCCGTGACGCCGTACACCGACGGCGACAGCGACCGGTTGGCCATGATCCTGTACACCTCTGGCAGCACCGGCGCGCCGAAGGGGGCGATGTACACCGAACTGATGGTTACCAGGGTGTGGATCTCGAGCTTCGTCTCGAATTGCGAGACACCGACCTTCAACGTGAATTTCATGCCGCTCAACCACATCGGTGGCAGGCTGCCATTGGTGTCGTCGTTCCAGTCCGGCGGCACCAGCTATTTCGTGCCGGAATCCGATCTGTCCACGCTGTTCGAGGACTGGGTCTTGGTGCGGCCCACCGAGATGTTGTTGGTGCCACGCGTCGTCGACATGCTATTCCAGACCTATCGCAGCGCGGTCGACCGCAATGTCGCCGATGGCCTGCACCCCGTCGACGCCGAATTGCAGGCCGGATCCGAGCTGCGCGACAGGGTGTTGGGCGGACGAGTGCTCGGCGGGTTCACCGGCACCGCGCCGCTGGCCGCCGAGATGAAGGAATTCCTGGATTCCGTACTGGGCGTGCACATCGCGGACGGGTACGGCATGACCGAGGTCGGCGCCGTCGCCAAGGACGGGATCATCGCGCGGCCGCCGATTCTCGACTACAAGCTCGTCGATGTCCCGGAGTTGGGCTACTTCAGCACCGATCGGCCCCACCCGCGGGGCGAGCTGCTGGTCAAGTCCGTGACCGCGACACCCGGCTACTACAAGCGACCCGAATTGACCGCCGCGATGTTCGACTCCGACGGCTACTACCGGACCGGCGACGTGATGGCCGAGATCGCACCGGACCGACTGGTCTACGTCGACAGGCGCAACAACGTGCTGAAGCTGGCCCACGGCGAATTCGTGGCCGTCGCCAATCTGGAGGCGGTGTTCGCCGGTGCGCCGCTGGTGCAGCAGATCTTTGTCTACGGCAACAGCGAACGCAGCGACCTGCTCGCCGTGGTCGTGCCAACTCCAGAGGCGCTGCGCCAGTTCAACTCTGACGAGCGTGCCCTCAAGGCGGCGCTGCGGGAATCGTTGCGGCAGAACGCCATGCAGGCGGAGCTCCGATCCTATGAGCTGCCGGTCGACTTCCTGGTCGAGAGCGAACCGTTCAGCGCCGATAACGGTCTGCTGTCGGGGGTTGGCAAGCCGATCCGGCCCAGACTGGTCGAACGTTACGGCGCTTGCCTGGAGCAGATGTACGCCGAGGTCGCGGCCGCGCGCGTAAGCGAAATCCGGGCACTGCGCGCAACGGCCACCGATCGACCGGTCGTCGAGACGTTGGCTCGGGCCAGCCGCGCGCTACTTGGCACCGCCGACGCCGACGTGGCCGCCGACGCACGCTTTACCGACCTCGGTGGGGATTCGTTATCCGCGTTGACATTTGCGAATCTGCTGCAGGAGATTTTCGGGGTTGACGTACCGGTGTCGGTCATCATCGGCTCGACCACCACCCTGGCGGCGCTCGCAGAATACATTGAGGATCAACGTGCTTCGGGTGCCGATCGCCCGACGGTCGCGTCCGTGCACGGGCCGGGCGCAACGCAGGTGCGGGCCACCGATCTCACCCTGGACAAGTTCATCGACGAGACGACATTGACCAGGGCGCCGTGGTTGCTGCGCTCGACGGGTACACCGACCACCGTGCTGCTGACCGGCGCAAGCGGTTGGCTCGGGCGGTTCCTGGCACTGGAATGGCTGGAGCGGCTCTCGCGGACCGGTGGGACGCTGATCACCCTCGGCCACGGCCGCGATGCCGCCCACGCCAGGGCGCGCCTGGAGAAGGCCTTCGACAGCGGCGACCCGGGGTTGCTGGCTCGATTCCGTGAGCTGGCCGCCGACCACCTGGAAGTGCTGGCCGGCGACATCGGTGAGCCACGCCTGGGACTGGACGAGGAGACGTGGAGCGGGCTGACCGACCGGGTCGACGTGATTGTGCATTCCGCGGCGCTGGTCAACCATGTGCTGCCCTACGGGCAGCTGTTCGGCCCGAATGTCGTTGGGACCGCGGAGGTTATCCGGTTAGCGATCACCGGCAACATCAAGCCGGTGACCTACCTGTCGACCGTTGCCGTGGCGATGGCCGTCGAACCCGGGCGGTTCGAAGAGAACGGCGATATCCGCACCGTCAGCGCCGTCCGTGCCGTCGACAACAACTATGCCAACGGCTATGCCAACAGCAAATGGGCCGGCGAGGTTCTGCTGCGCGAAGCACACGACCTGTGTGATCTTCCGGTGGCGGTGTTCCGCTCGGACATGATCTTGGCGCACAACCGGTATCGCGGGCAGCTCAATCTCCTGGACATGTTCACCCGGCTCATCCTGAGCCTGATTGCCACGGGCGTCGCACCGGCCTCGTTTTACGAAACCGATGCCACCGGAGCCCGACCGCGGGCGCACTACGATGGGCTGCCCGTGGACTTCGTCGCCGAAGCGATCACCACCATCGGCTCACAGACCACGGCGGGCTATAGCTCCTTCAACGCGATGAACCCGCACGATGACGGTGTGTCCCTGGATGTGATAGTCGACTGGCTGATCGCCGCCGGCAACAACATTGAGCGCATCGATAGCTACCAGGAATGGCTCGATCGGTTCGAAATCGCGCTGCGCGGATTGCCGGACAAGCAACGACAGCGGTCGGTTCTGCCGCTGATCCACGCCTTCGGCGATCCGGAGAAGCCGGTCTGCGGGGCTCCGGCGCCAACCGAGGCCTTTCGCGCCGCGGTCCGTGCGGCCAAGGTCGGACCCGACCAGGACATCCCGCACCTGTCGGCGCTGCTGATCAACAAGTACGTCAGCGATCTGCGCGAAATGAACGCGCTGTCGCAGCGTTAGGCGCAGGAGCCTACTACCCGGAGTGGCTGGACAACCCGGCCGACGATGTCACCCCGGAGGCCGCGGCGATGTACGGCTCCCGCGCATGGCGCGGGAGCCGTTCGCGCGATCCCGGTACCCGTCCGCGAACTGTAGGAGCACCTTGAGTTCGACTACACCGGCCCCTGCGGCGAGAGCGGCTTCTTCGAGGATTTCACCGCGCCGGTGCGCAATGAGCACATCAGGGCCATCGGGGTCACCCGCAACGCTGCCGGGCACCCCGCGTGTGGTGGTCAACGATCGGCCACGCGGCGCGCGGCTGATGTTGTCCGGCTTGCTGCTCGAGATGCTCGCCGGCGCTCCGCCGGCCAAGCATCGGCAAGGTACTCCGTAAGGGACGCAACGTTTCTCGGCAACGAGTCCGGGAACCGACGTCCGCGCGACGGCTATCGAGCGAACGCAAGAATTCCGCAAGAGTTTCGCGAAGATGTGGCAAGCGGTGTGCGGCAGCCTGTGGTCATATTGCCAGCAGCAGTGATGGCTCGAATTGCGGGTGCCACTGAAGTGAAAGGATTTAGGATTTCACCATGTCGCTAGAAGTTGGTCAGGTGTTCGCCGGATATACCATCCGGCGGGTATTGG
Source organism: uncultured Actinomycetota bacterium (assembly GCA_963814505.1). GTDB lineage: Bacteria > Actinomycetota > Actinomycetes > Mycobacteriales > Mycobacteriaceae > Mycobacterium. The sequence continues at coordinate 166,210 of CAWFDM010000018.1, read as the reverse complement.
GCGAAGGTGCTATGGGCACGGTGTATCTGGCGGCGCATCCGCGGTTGCCCCGCGAAGACGCGCTGAAAGTATTGCCGGCCGATTTGACCGCCGATCCGGAATTTCGGGCGCGGTTTGTGCGTGAGGCTGAAATGGCCGCCGGGTTATCTCATCCGCACATCGTGCGGATTCACGACCGCGGCGAACACGATGGCCAGTTTTGGATCTCAATGGATTACGTGGCCGGCACCGACGTGGGTCGGCTGTTGCGTGAGGAGTTCCCGACCGGAATGCCCGTCGATCAGGTGGTGTCGATCGTTGCCGCGGTCGGCTCGGCGCTGGATTACGCGCATCGTCGCGGGCTGCTGCATCGCGATGTCAAGCCGGCCAACATCCTGTTGTCCGATGCCGAAGGGCAGGCGCGGCGGGTTTACCTGGCCGATTTCGGCGTTGCGCGCCGCATCGAGGATTCGGCCGGGCTGACCGCGACCAACATGGCGGTGGGCACTGTGTCCTACGCCGCGCCGGAGCAGTTGCGGGGTGAGCCGGTCGATGGCCGCGCCGATCAGTATGCATTGGCCTGCACCGCGTTTCACTTGTTGGCGGGCGCGCCGCCGTTTGACTATCCCAACCCGGCGGTGGTGATCAGCCATCATGTCAGTGCGCCGCCGCCCTCGATCGGCGCGCGCCGCCGTGAGTTGGCCGGGTTGGATTCGGTGTTCGCCACGGCGATGGCTAAAGAGGCGTCCGCCCGGTTCGGCAGTTGTGGGGAGTTCGCCGCTCAACTCGGCCAGCAGCTGAGTCCGGTGACCTCGTACGCCTACGCCCGTGACATTCCATTCGATTACGCCCAAGACACCCACCCGGTGGTAGGCGCGACAGAACCGGTGCTTCGGGCGGCACGACCCATGCGGAAGCGGCGCCCCGCGGTCCTGACTGGCGCCGTGGTGGGCGTCGGGCTGCTGGTGGCCGGCGGTGTCTTCGCGAGCCAAAGGCTGATCGGGCACCACAATTCGGCCGCGCCGGCGCCTAGCATCCTGCGTGCGGCGCCCACGGGTCCCCTGCCCAACACGGGTCCCTTCACTGGCGTCTACAAGGCCACCTTCGCGACGGTCACCAACGTCGAAGGTCAACCGGCACTGGGTGCGACGCCGACTTACGAAACCTGGGGTATCAGGTCTGCGTGCGGGTCCGCCGGGTGCATGGCGACGGCGTCGCGGCTGACCGGCGACACGATGCACGTGACGACGATGGTGTTAGACCAGGTCGACGGCAACTGGCTTGCCGTCAGCGTAGGCACCGGTACGTGCGCCAACATTGAGGGCGAAGCCTGGGAGACGTTCACGCTGCAGCCACATCCGGACGGTACGTTCGTCGGCCAATCCACCCAGACGATGAATAAGGGTTGCGCCAACATACGACCCGTGACCTTTGTCCGCACCGGAGACGTCGACGTCAGCAGCCTTCCCGACCCGGCATCCCTACCGCCGCGGGTGGTGTCGCCGGCCGCCGGGCTGCACGGCCACTATCAGATGTTTGCGATCCAACCGAACGGTTTCAAGCAGCAGTCGGACTTGGTTGTCAAAACGGACTGCCTGCGCACCGGCGACCGGTGCCTGAGCCTTTTCCACCGGCCGCCGGCTACTGCCATGGCGCTGGTGTTCGGCGGCGGGAGCTGGATCTATGAGCGCGAGATGGACGGCGGGTGCTCGAAAGGCGGGACGAATGCGCACACGAAAATCACCGTGCCGTTCCCGATGCCTCAACCACCAGGGGATCCGATTGCCCTGATCTCCGGGCACGGTCACGAGGAAGTGACGGGGCCATCAAGGTGCCCGTCCACCGATATCGACGTCAAGTACACGCGCATCGGTGACTAGAGCGGCGATCGCGAGGGCGGTGGAGCCGGGCGAAGCGGGTCGCCGCCATCAGGACGAGCGGCGATCGCGAGGGCGGCGGAGCCGGGCGAAGCGGGTCGCCGCCATGCCTTAGTTAGACGGCGCCTCTCCGATGTCGTCTACCGACAACTGGTCCGCGACGCCCACCAACAGCAGGCAGACCCGGGAGGACACTCGGGGGCGGCTCTATCGTCTCGCGCGGCCGGCTAACACCCCGGACACCGGCACTTCAGACAAGTCACTTCCCGGGCCTGCCCAACCCAGGTCCAGCCCTGCAGGGCCTCCCTTACCGATGCGTCCAGCCAGTCGCGGTCGGCGTCCGGGCCGGGGAACCACGCACATCCCCAGCTGAGCAACCGCTGGCGAGCGACGTAAGAATTTCGCATGAATTCCGCGACGATATGGCAAGTAATGTGCGAAAGCCTTTGTGTGTCGGTCACGCTGACCGACCCCCGCAGAGATCCGTTGTCCAGCAGCAAGACACAAGGAAACACGATCTTAAGTACAGCCGACCCCGCGATGCCTAGGCTAAGCCCGTTATTGCACTGAGGATGCTGAGGAAATGACAAAACACGATACGGATGTGTCGCTTGAAGCAGGTCAGGTATTCGCCGGATACACGATTCTGCGGGTGCTGGGCGGCGGCGCGATGGGCGCGGTCTATTTGGCGCAGCATCCCCGGTTGCCGCGCCAGGACGCGCTGAAGGTGTTGCCCGCGGATTTGACCGCCGACCCGAAGTACCGGGCATGGTTTCTGCGGGAGGCCGAGGTGGTGGCCTGCTTGTCGCACCCCCACATCGTGCGCATCCATGACCGCGGTGAACACGACGGCCGGTTTTGGATCTCGATGGACTACGTGGACGGCACCGATGCCGCCAGGCTGTTGCGCGAGCAGTTCTCGAACGGGATGCCCTTCGACGAGGCGCTGGCGATCATTGCCGGGGTCGGCTCGGCGCTGGATTATGCGCATCATCGTGGGTTGTTGCACCGCGACGTCAAACCGGCCAACGTCTTACTGACCCAACCCAATGGCCAACAACGGCGGGTCTTTCTGGCCGACTTCGGCATCGCGCGGCCCATCGATGATGTGTCCGGACCAACCGGTACCAACGTCGCGGTGGGCACGGTGGCCTACGCGGCGCCTGAGCAGTTGCGGGGTGAGCAGGTGGACGGGCGCGCCGATCAGTATGCGCTGGCCTGCACCGCGTTTCACCTGCTGACCGGCGCCCCGCCGTTTGACCACCCCAACTCCATGGTGGTGATCAGCCAACATGTCACCGCGCCGCCGCCCTCGATCGGTGCACGCCGTCCCGAGTTGGCCAGGCTGGACCCGGTGTTCGCCACGGCGATGGCCAAGGAGCCGTCCGGCCGGTTCGGCAGCTGTGGGGAGTTCGTCGACCAACTGAGCCAGCACCTCAGCGTCGCCTACCCGGATACGCCGGCCTCCCCATTCGCGGCATACGCCCAGGACGGCCCAGCCACCGATGACACCCAACCCGCGGCTGGCGTGGCGGTTCTGCCGTCGCCGCCGGCTCCACCGATTTGGAAGCGGCGTCCCCGCGTCCTGATTGGCGCCCTGGCGGGGATCGTGTTGCTCCTCGCCGGTGCTATCTTCACGGGCGTCAAGCTCACCCAGCACCCCAAACCGGCCGCCCCCGCGGCACCTCACTCCGCCGCGCCCACTACCCCTCCGCCCAACACCGGTCCTTTCACCGGCACCTACCGGGTCAACTACGGCGCGGTCACCGGCCTCGAAGGTCGGCCGGGCCCAACGCCACCGACGGTCGAGGTGTGGGCCGTGAGCTCGGTGTGCGGATCCGGCGGGTGTGTGGCCACGGCGTCGCGCCTTACCGGCGAAACCATGCACGCGACGTCGATCGTGTTCGACCAGGTCGGCGATCACTGGGTGGCCGTCACCGTCAGCTCAGCCACGTGCAACGGCATTACCGACGAAGCATGGGAGACGTTCATACTGCAGCCACGTCCCGACGGGACCTTCTCCGGCGAAGCCGACCAGGCCGTCGTCAAGGCATGCGCCAACAAACGAACCGTGACCTTCACCCGCACCGGAGACGTGGACGTCAGCACGCTCCCCAGCGCGGCGGCCCTGCCACCCCGCGTGGTGTCGCCCGCCGAAGCACTGCACGGCCGCTACCACGAACTCATGACCCAGCCCAATGGTTTCAGGGCGTCGGGCGACTATGTTGTTCGCACGGACTGCCTTCGGACCGGAGATCGGTGCTTGAGCCTGTTCCACACACCACCGGACACGTCCCTGCCGCTGGTCTTCGCCGACGGGAACTGGGTCTACCGGATGGATTCCGATGATCGTTGTTCGAGCACCCGCACGTCGCACCTGAGTTTCTTCGCGCAGTTCCCGTTGCCCCAACCGCAACAGGATCCGATCCCGGTGCTCGCCGGGAGCGGTCACGAGGATGCGACCGCGATCACTGGGGCGCCCTGCCCCACCTACACCTTCGACGTCAAATTCACGCGTACCGGCGATTGATGCCGAAAGTCTTTGGTCGGTGGCAACGACGGCCGGCGCGCGTCTCACGTTCGAAACCGTCGCAACGCCGACGTTGACGTTGCCGTAACAAGTTTGCCATCGAACGTTCCTAGGGTGAGGCGGTCCGCCTTCCGTGCCGGAAAATCGCGGACCCCCTCAGCGATAGGAACCCAATTGAGCGGAAACGCGGTCCGCCTGCAGGCGATCAACAACGTCGAGGCATATGTCCCCCCAGCCATCAGTTTCGTATCCGGTGAAACGCCCGGCGAGATCTTCGGCTCCAACGTCTTCACCAAGGCCGAGATGCAGGCGCGGCTGCCCAAGGCGGTCTACAAATCCGTCGTGGCGACCATCGACAAAGGCAGCAAGCTCGACCCCGCCGTCGCCGACTCGGTCGCGGCGGCGATGAAGGATTGGGCGCTGGAGAAGGGCGCCACCCACTACGCCCACGTGTTCTACCCGATGACCGGCCTGACCGCCGAGAAGCACGACAGCTTTTTAGAACCCATCTCCGACGGGCAGGCGCTGGCCGAGTTCGCCGGCAAGACCCTCATCCAGGGTGAGCCCGACGCCTCCAGCTTTCCGTCGGGCGGGCTGCGCAGCACCTTTGAGGCACGCGGCTACACCGGCTGGGACGTCACCAGCCCCGCCTACATCCTGGAGAACCCGAACGGCAACACCCTGTGCATCCCGACGGTCTTCGTCTCGATGACCGGCGAGGCGCTGGACTTCAAGACGCCCCTGCTGCGCAGCCAGCAGGCCATGGGTGTGCACGCCGAGCGCATCCTGAAGCTGTTCGGTCACAAGGACCTCAATCGTGTCGTGTCGTTCTGCGGCCCGGAGCAGGAGTACTTCCTGGTCGATCGGCACTTCTTCCTAGCTCGACCGGACCTGGTCAACGCCGGCCGCACCTTGTTCGGAACCAAGCCGCCCAAGGGCCAGGAGTTCGACGACCACTACTTCGGCGCGGTGCCCGAGCGTGTCCTCGGCTTCATGATGGACACCGAGCGGGAGCTGTTCAAGCTCGGTATTCCCGCCAAGACCCGGCACAACGAGGTGGCCCCGGGCCAATTCGAGATTGCGCCGATGTTCGAGCGGGCCAACATCGCCTCCGACCACCAGCAACTGCTGATGACGATCTTCAAGACGATAGCCAAAAAGCACGGCATGGAATGCCTGTTCCACGAGAAGCCCTTCGCCGGCGTCAACGGATCCGGTAAGCACGTCAACTTCTCGTTGGGCAATTCCGAGCTGGGCTCTCTGCTGGTCCCGGGCGATACCCCGCACGAGAACGCCCAGTTCCTGGTGTTCTGCGCCGCCGTGATCCGCGCTGTGCATAAATTCGCCGGGCTGCTTCGTGTTTCGGTGGCGTCGGCCAACAACGACCACCGGTTGGGCGCCAACGAGGCACCGCCGGCGATCATCTCGATCTTCCTCGGGGAACAGCTCGCCGATGTGTTCGAGCAGATCGCCAAAGGTGCAGCCACGTCGTCAAAGGGCAAGGGCACCATGATCATTGGTGTCGACACGCTGCCCTCGCTGCCGACCGATCCGGGTGACCGCAACCGCACCAGCCCGTTCGCGTTCACCGGCAACCGGTTCGAATTCCGGGCGCCCGGCTCCGGGCAGACGGTCGCCGTGCCGTTGATCGTCCTCAACACGATCATGGCCGACTCGTTGGACTACCTGGCCACGGTGCTGGAGAAGGCCGTCGATGACGGCGAGGACTTCGATGCGGCAGTGCAGAAGCTGCTCACCGAGATCATCACGGAACACGGTGCGGTGGTGTTCAACGGCAACAATTATTCGGAGAAATGGCAGATCGAGGCGGCTGAGCGAGGCCTGCCGAACCTCAAGACCAGCTTGGACGCCATTCCGGAGCTGATCAAGCCAGCCGCGGTCGAAGTCTTCGAGAAGTACGGGGTGTTCAGCGAACGCGAGCTGCATAGCCGCTACGAGGTCCGCTTGGAGCAGTACGCCCTGACCGTCGCGGTTGAGGCGAAGCTGACGCTGGAGATCGGGACGACGGTCATCCTGCCGGCCGCGATCCGCTTCCAGACCGAGCTGGCGCAGAACGTAGCGACGTTGAAGGCCGCGGGCGTGGAGCCGAGCACGGCTGCGCTGGAAGCGGTTTCGGCCCCGATCGCCGACCTGGCAGCGGGGCTGGCGTCGCTGAAGGCGGCGCTGTCCGACCACTCGGCGGAGACGGCGCTCGACGAGGCAAAGCATGCCCAGGAGGCGCTGCTGCCGGCGATGGGGGCGGTGCGATCCGCCGCCGACATACTGGAAAGCGTTGTGGCTGATGACTTGTGGCCGCTGCCAACCTATCAGGAGATGCTTTACATCCTGTGACGGAACGTCGCCGGGTGTGGGGGTCGACCGCCTAAGCGGTGGTGATCCGCGATCCCCACGCCCGGCGATCCGCCTCGCGGCGGGATCAGCGGGCTGGGCGCACGATCTTGACGATGCTGCCGTCCGCTCCGACCACGATGGAGCCTTCTCGCCTGGTGTTGTCGGAAGCGCCGCCAGCAGCAGCGGGACCGCGGCCACCGGGATCCAGATTCCCCACCCGATGGACGCCCAGGTCGGCCGTTGAACCGGAGTTTTCCGGAGCTGCAGGTCTGACACCAGTGGTAGCTCGCCCAGGTGGTGGCCTTGGTCGCGGCGCTTACCCGCTTGCGGTGCTCTTCGGTCGACAGCTGGCCGTCTTCGAGTCCCGCGTCGAGCACCTGGCAGATGTCGTTGCGGTCGTTGTCACGGGCTCTAGTGTCTTCACTGACCACAGCAAGCGTCGTATGAGGTGCGGGGGAGAAGTGATCGTGAACCGCCCAGGCCGCACACGGACTACTTCAATAGCTTGGTGAGCCAGCCGGCGTCCTGAATGTTCACGGATTTGTTGCCGTCCCACACGAACGGCGTCCCGCTGGCATTGAGCCCGGACATCGTCAAACTTGCGTTTTCGGCCTTCGATTTGGCAGTGCCGAATTCGTCGCCCGACTTGATGCAGTTGATCGCGTCTTGGCCCGCGCCGACGTTTTTGGCCAGTTGGGCCAGTTCGCCATCGGCCCGGTCTTCGGGCGCGTTCTCCGCGGGCTGAAAGGTGCTGGCGAACAGGCCGGAGTAGAAATCCATGTACAGCTTCGGGTCGTTCTGCGCCGCAACGCATAACGTGGCCGCCACCGCGCGAGTCGAATAATTCTTGCTTCTCGACTTGTCGTCGAGGAAGTTGAGCAGGTGATAGCGCACCGCGAGCTTCTTGTCGTTCACCGCGGCGTCGATATCACCCGAACTCGACCTGATGAAGCTGCCGCAGGGCGGGCACATGGGTTCGTTGAAAATGTCGATCGTTACGGCTGCCGCCGAACTGCCGACAAATACGCCGTCATCGAGGACCCGGAGCTGGACCGCGTCCGCTGCCGGTGGCGGCGGCGACGTCGACGGCGGCGTTGACGGGGACGACTGCCACGGGTGCACAAGAACGAGGACGAGCGCCACGACGGCCACCATGACGGTGGCTGCCAGGCCCACCCACAGCCAGGGCTTATTTCCGCTCCGCGGTTGAGGTTGACCCCATGGTGGTGCGCCGGCGGTACCCGCAGCGCCCGTGCCCCAAGCGGGGGCTCCTGTCCATCCCGTCGGCTGCGGGATCGGTCCGCTCGTGATCGGTCCGCTCCGGATCGGTCCGCTCGGGCCAACGGGTGCCCCGGTGCCCGACTGCCACATCGGGCCCGATGGCCGCGCCTGGGGCGGCGGCGTGGCCGAAAAACCGCCGGACGGCTGGCCGGCGAACGAGGCCGGCATCCCCGCCACCTGGCTGCGCTGCAAGATGTCGGTGGCCCGGTCCTGGTCGGGCGAGGCCAGCGCGGCGTAGGCAGCCGCCGACAGATCACCGCAGGTGGCGTAGCGATCCGCCTCGTTCTTGGCCATGCCGCAGGCGATGACGCGGTCGAAGGCGGCCGGAATGCCCGGCCGCACGGCGCTGGGCCGCGGGATCGGCTGATTTATGTGGGCGCCCATCACGCTGACCTGGTCGCCCTGGTACGGCGGGTATCCGGTCAGGCACTCGTACAACACGCACGCCAGCGCGTAGATGTCGGCCCGATAGCCCACGTCGCCTTCCATGAACCGCTCCGGGGCCATGTACTTGAACGTGCCAACGGTGGTGCCGAGCTGCGTCAGCTTGTCGTCGGTGCCGGCGCTGGCGATCCCAAAGTCGACGAGATACGCGAAGTCGTCGCCGGCGACCAAGATGTTTTCCGGTTTGACGTCGCGGTGCAGTATCCCGGCGGCGTGCGCGGCGTCGAGCGCCGAGCCGATCTGGCGGATGATCGCCACCGCCCGCGGCGGGGACAGTGGCCCGTGGCGGGCCAACATCTTGGCCACGTCCGAGCCCTCGATCAGGCGCATGTCGACGTAGAGCTGCCCCTCGATCTCGCCGAAGTCGTGAATCGGCACCACGTGCGGTTCCTGCAGCCGGCCCGCAGTGCGGGCCTCGCGCTGCATGCGCTTGCGGAACACCGGGTCGCGGGAGAGTGTCTCGGACATGAGCTTCAGCGCCACGACGCGCTCCCGGTGCGTGTCCTCGGCCTCGTAGACGTCGCCCATGCCGCCGCGACCCAGCAGCCGCCGCAGGCGATACTGCCCGAAATCAGTGCCCTCCCGCGAATCGTCCGCGGTCTCGTCACTCATCGCCGACTCCTCACCCCGCTTACCGTGCGCCGCAAGCCGACTTGAAGCGCCATCGCGCCCCGGCCCTGGCCTGTGTGGGCCTGCGCCGGGGCACGAGTACGCGGTGCCGTGCCAGGCATAAGGCTAATGGTTTCGGCAACCGTGCGGCACGCCGGATAGAGAGAATGCCAGCTATTTGAACGGCCCGGGGCGAAAGGCATTCACAGCTGCGGCAAAGCCTGCTGCGCTCAGCGTCCCCGAAGCGTTGGCCAGCACGTTGGCCGGGGATTGGGTCGCCACCGAAGGTATCCCCGGTATCCGTGGTCAGGGTGCGGTCCGTGCTCCGGGCGTCGTGCTTTGCTCGACGATCCTCCGATGCGCCGGTTACCTGTGCTCTTGTGCCAAAAGGAACTCCGGTGCAGCGTTGCTCACCGGCAGGCGCGAGGCCTAGCGCGGTGGTGGCGTTTGTTTCGCGCGACACCCAACGGGACGCCGGATTGTCGTTGAAAACATCGACAGCCGCGCCCGCTCGGCCAACGATCAAGGAGCCAGCAGACGCACCGAGTTGTGGGGAGAGAGCTGGATGAGACGGATCGTGTTGGGCATGACCGGAGCCACCGGCGCGGTGTTGGGCATCGAGCTGCTCCGCCGACTGCAACAGTGTCCCGAGGTGGAGACGCACCTCGTGCTGTCGCGGTGGGCGCGGGCAACCATCCACCTGGAGACGGAGTTGTCGGCACATGATGTAGAGGGTTTGGCCGACGTCGTCTATTCGTGGGACGAGCAGACAGCCGCGATCTCGTCGGGCTCTTTCCGCGTGGAGGGAATGGTGATCGCGCCCTGCAGTATGAAAACGCTGGCGGGGATCCGCACGGGTTACGCCGAGGGGCTGATTGTCCGGGCAGCCGACGTGACGTTGAAGGAGCACCGGCGACTGGTGCTGGTGCCGCGCGAAACGCCGCTCAGCCAGATTCATCTGGACAACATGCTGGCGTTGGCCCGGATGGGTGCCAGCATCGTTCCACCGATGCCGGCGTTCTACAACCATCCAGCGTCCGTCGGCGACATCGTGGCTCACATCGTGACCCGGATTTTGGACCAGTTCGATATCGAATCACCCGGCGCCCAACGGTGGAACGGCGTACCGGGCGCGAAAGCCTCGAGCCTCAAGGTGGTGAATTGATGGCCCGGATCGGTGATCTCCGCGAATACCTACAGGTACTGGAATCGCTGGACGATGTCGCGCATATCGACCGCCCGGTCAGCGCCGTGCTGGAAGCGGCCGCGATCACGCGGCGCTCGACCGAACGGGGCGGGCGCGCACCATTGTTCGGCAACATCGCAGAAACCGGGCCCGGATTCCGCCTGCTTGGAGCCCCGGGCGCGTTGTCGAGCAATCCGCGGTATCCCTTGGCGCGCGTTGCGCTTTCGCTTGGGCTGTCGCACGACGCGACAGCGCAGGAATTGGTCGAGCACCTGGCAGCGGTGCATGGAAAGGACCCGATTCCGCCGAAGCAGATCTCGGCGGACTCGGCTCCCTGCAAGCAGAACATTCTGCGCGGCGCCGACGCGACGCTGGATCGGTTTCCGATTCCGCAGATACACCAAGACGATGGCGGCCGCTACCTGAACACCTGGGGGATCATTGTCGCGCGAACCCCCGACGGCCGATGGACCAACTGGTCGATCTCGCGGATCATGACGATCGACAACCGGCAGATGACCGGCCTGTTTCTGCCTCAGCAACATATCGGGATGATCTGGGCGGAATGGGAAAAGCTCGGTAAGCCAATGCCATTCGCCGTCGTACAGGGCGGTGATCCCGGAGTGCCGATGGTCGGCGGGATGCCGATTCCGGCAGAGGTGGACGAGGGAACGTTCCTGGGCACGCTCTACGGCGAACCGGTCGAGGTCGTCAAGTGCGAGACCAACGACCTTGATGTGCCCGCCGGCGCCGAAGTCGTTATCGAAGGCCATGTTTCGATCACCCGCGACGCTACCGAAGGTCCGTACGCCGAATTCCACGGGTACGCGCTGCCGGAGACCTCCCCGGAGCCGGTATACACGATCGAGGCGATCACCTATCGCGACAACCCAATCTGGCCGATCAGCGCCACAGGCCGCCCGCCCGACGATTCGCAGATCGCCCCGTCGGTTGGAATATCGGCCGAATTGCTCGCGCTGCTGCGCAACGCGGGCCTGCCCGTCACCACGGCGTGGCTGCTGGTGGACACGGCTTGCCACTGGATGATCATCACCGTGCCGCGGCATTGGCGTGATGTGCTACCGAAAACCAGCACAACCGAATTCGTGCACCGGATCGGGGACGCGATGAGCACCAACCGGGTCGGTCACATGTGCCCGGTGACCTATGTGCTCGATGACGATATCGACCCGTCGAACACCTCGGATGTGCTGTGGGCGCTGGGTACCCGGATCCATCCCAATCTCCGCCAGGAGCACTGGCCGGTTCCCATCCTGCCGTGGTATCAGTGCTACTCCGAGGAGGAGAAGCACAGCGGGCATGGGCCGATCGTCGTGCACGACGGCTTGCTTCCCTCGATAGGGGACGGCCAGGTGCGCCCAGCGACATTCGACACTCTCTACCCGCCCGAGGTCCGCGAACGTGTCCTCGCCGCCGAGGCATGATGCACCATCGACGCGCGGTGCTGGCGACGAAAGCGGCACCCGGTCTAGCGTCGGAGTTGTGCCGAAACCGGATATGGACAGCGACTCCGATGTAACCGGCCACGTCGCCGAAATTGCTGCCAGGCTGCAGGACCAACTCGCCCAGCTGTCGTCGGGCATTCAGGTGCACCTGGAGAACGAGATCCCCGAGCTCGGTGGGGATCGGCGGGTAATGGAGCTGCTGGGACCGAGCGTCGAGGGGAACGTCGAGACCCTGCTGAACGCGCTGCGTTACGCGATCCCCGTGGAGCTCGTCGCGGTGCCCGTAGCCGCGATGGAGTATGCCCGACGCCTGGCCCAGTATGGAATTCCGCTCAACGCTCTGGTGCGCGCCTACCGCATCGGCCAGCACATGATGAACGAGCTCGTCTTCGCCGAGGTGCGCGCGATTGATATCCCCGATCCGGCGAGATACACGGTCCTGGAAGCGATTGGCGCGACGCTGTTCCAGTACATCGACTCGATCACCCAGCAGGTCGTTGTCGTCTATGAGGATGAACGCGAACGGTGGCTGGAGAACCAGAACAGTCTGCGCGCCATGCGAGTTCGCGAGTTACTCGCGGCGCATAAGTCGATCGACGTGGACGCGGCCACGACGACGATCCGCTACCCGCTGCGGTGGCACCACCTGGGCCTGGTGATGTGGTACCCCGACGTGGGCGCCACGGGGGACGAAATCGGCAGGCTGCAAAGGTTCCTCAGGGAATTGGGCCAGGCATCCGAGGCCGCGGCCGGCCCGCTGTTCATTCCCGCCGACCGCAGCTGCGGATGGGGATGGCTGCCGTATCGCGTGGCGACGGAATCCGCCGCGGCGCGCGTTCGTGATTTCGCGCTGGGGCGATCAGATGCGCCCAGTATCGCGATCGGGACACTGGCCGCCGGGCTGGAGGGCTTCCGCCAGTCCCACCGCGAGGCCGAGGGCGCCCACCGTGTCGCGCTGGTGGGCGGGCGTCCCGAGCCGACCGTGATAGGTGCCGAAGACCGGGGCTTGCCGCTTGCCGCGCTGCTGGGCGGCGATATCTCCGACACCCGGGCCTGGGTGGCCGGCGTGCTCGGCGATCTGGCCGCCGACACCGACAACGACGCCCGACTGCGCGAAACGCTGCAGGTGTTTCTCCGGCGCGGGTCCAGCTACAAGCAGGCGGCCGACGAACTCAACCTGCACTTCAACACGGTGAAGTATCGCGTCGGCCGCGCCATGGCCCGGCGCGGCAGAGACGTCGCCGCTGACCGCTTGGACGTGGAAGTGGCCCTCCTTGTCTGCCGCTGGTACGGCACCGCGGTGCTGGCGCCGAGTGGTCCTTAGGCCGTCAGTCATTGTCTGGGCGACAACGATGACGCGGATTTTCGTTGCGTCAGAACAAGCCGATCTTGTCGTCCGCGCCTAATCTGCAGCGCATGAACAGCGAAACGGTACAAGAGCAGGTATCGGAGGTAGCGGAGGCGGTGGGCCGGCACACCGACGAGCATGCGGTGATGCTCGCGCGCGCAATTCGCCGTGAGGTGCCGCTGTACCGGGCAGCGATCCCGCTGGCATTCGATCTGGTCGTCGCCGGCTGCGCGGCCAACATTCGACCGATCTGCGTCGCCATTGCCGATAATGGCGTGTTCGACACCACAGCGGCCACCGAGTTGGGCGTGGAGCGCGCCCGCGACGGGGTGCCGCTGTCGTCGGTAATGGAGGCCTACCGGGTGGGGTTCCGCCGGCTGTGGGACGCCGTGGTGACCGAATCGACCGGCCGCGTGGGCGCTAACGGCGGTGTATTGCGGGACTTGACGGACAAACTGTGGGCCGCGCAAGAGGCCTATACCGACGCGATGGCCGTCGGGCACCGCGCCGAACAAACCCACCGGATGCGCAACGACGAGGCCCACCGCGCCATGCTCATCGACGCGCTGTTGCACGGCCGAATTATCGAAGAGTGCAGCGTATGGGAGGCCGCCGATTGCCTTCAGCTACCCAGTGCCGGGCCGTATGTGGTGATCGCCGCCGAGATGAATGGTGCCGGCGGGGAGGCGCTACCCCAGATCGAGTCGAAGCTGCGCAGCCTTGATGTGTTCTCGGCGTGGTGGCTGCTTCCTGACCTGCAGGTGGGCATCGTGCACGTCAAGAATGACAAGCACCTGGGCGACGTGCTGGCCTTGGTTTCCCGGATGGCCACCGCCAGGGTGGGGGTGAGCGCACGCTTCGATGACCTGCGCGATGCCGCTCAGGCACTGCGCTTTGCGCGGGTGTCGCTGCGGGGACGCGTGGATCCGGGGCTGCTGGTATCCCTGTTCGACGGTTCGATACTGGCAAGCGCGGCGGTCAGCGCGCCTGACGTCCTGGTCAAGCTCGTCGAGCCCACAATGGATTGCTTCGCCGGGCTATCCGACCACGAGCGTGACACCCTGTTCGAGACGTTCCAGGCGTGGGTGGACAACGATGGGTCGATGCGCGCGGTCGGGGAATTGCTGTTCTGCCATCCCAATACGGTGCGCTACCGGCTGCACCGCATCGAGCAGCGCACCGGCCGTTCTTTGTCCAGGCCTCGCGACGTGGCCGAGTTGTGCCTCGCCTTCGAGGTGCAACGCCGCCTCATGCAGCAGGACAAGGGGACCATCGCCAGCTGAATCCGCTTGCCTGACAAGGATTTATACGCCGGACGACGCCCGATCGAGCAAGCGGTTTGTTTAGCCCAAAATCACCGCTGCCCGCGCGCCTTCGTCAACCCAACAGCTTAGCCCGGTGCAACTCTGCCGGGGGTGTATCCAGGTACACGACGAGACACCCGTGTTTGTTCGCTAACACAACGACAACGAAGTGGTTCGGCGCGACGATTGAGGCAACACGGGAGCGGTGGTAAACGGAGCAGACATGCCCAATCGTGCGCTAGTTCTTGTCAGCCGAGCTGGACTCCGGGTCGGCTCGGTTCGGCCCGCCGTTGCGGCGCAAAGGGATCGGGGCCGGGGGACCGGTCGGAGGCGAAGGGACTTCGATGAAGACCGTGGTTGACCAGCCGGCCGATCTGCTTAGTCTCGTCGGGCGGCCGCTCGGCAGCACCGACTGGATGGGGATCACGCAGGAGCAGGTGAACTTGTTCGCCGATGCCACCGGGGATCATCAGTGGATCCACACGGACCCGGCGCGCGCGGTGCACGGTCCGTTCAAGGGCACCATCGTGCACGGCTACCTCACCCTTTCGCTTGCACCGGTGGTGATTTCGGAAGTCCTCGAGATCCGCGAGCTGACCGCCGCGCTGAACTACGGTGTCGACAAGGTGCGCTTCCCAGCGCCGCTGCGGGTGGGGTCGCAGGTTCGCGCCACCGCAACGGTGATGCGTGCGCGGCAGAAAACCTCCGGCGTGGAGGCAGTGTTCACCCTCACCTATGAGATAGCCGGCGAATCCCGCCCGGCCTGCGTGGCCGATGTCGTCGTGTTGTACCCCTGACGGCGACGTTCGGTGGGGGCTTGTCAGGGTGTGAGTACGACGGAGCCGATGGTCTTGCGGCCTTGCAGATCCCGGTGGGCTTGGGCCGCGTCCTTGAGCGGGTAGCGCCCACTTACCGTCACCGTGATGGCGCCGTTACTAATCGTATCGAGCAATTGGCCTGTGCGCCAGGTGAACTCGTCACGGGTGCGCATGAAATGCGGCCGCGACGGGCGGGTCAGATACACTGAGCCGGCCGCGTTGAGCCGCTGTGGGTCCACCGGAGGCACCGGCCCGCTGGCCGCGCCGAACAGCGCCAGCGTGCCGCGCACCGCAAGGCTGGCGAGGCTGGCGTCGAACGTCGACTTACCCACGCCGTCGTAGACAGCGGCGACGCCCTGTCCACCGGTGAGCTCCCGAACCCTGGTCGCGAACTGCTGGGGGTCGTCGGGATAGTCGAGCACCTGCACGGCGCCCGCCCGTCGCGACAGCTCCGCCTTGTGCGGGGTGGAGGCCGTCGTGATGACCCGGGCCCCGAGGCTGGTCGCCCACTGCGTCAGCATCAGGCTCACCCCGCCGGCCCCGGCGTGCAGCAGCGCCGTGTCGCCGGGTTGCACGGGATACACCGACGTGATGAGCAAGTGGGCGGTCATGCCCTTGAGGATCGCCGCCGCGGCGACGTCAGACGACACCGAATCCGGCACCGGCGCAACGACATCGGCTGGTGCTACACAGTATTCGGCGTAGGCGCCGACGGCGTCGGCGGACGCGACCCTCTCACCGGGGCGCGGCGCGGTCACGCCTTCGCCCACCGCCGCAACGGTTCCGGCCACTTCGGCGCCGAGCACGAACGGCAGTTCATGCGGGTACAGCCCCGACCGGAAATAGGTGTCGACGAAATTCACGCCGATCGCCTCGGCCTTGATCAACACCTCGCCGGGCCCGGGGGAGGGCTGCGGCTTCTCGACGAGGGAAAGGACCTCCGGTCCGCCGGTCTCCCCGACTTCAATCGCGTACATGCTCAAGCATTCCAATGCAGCGTGCGTCCGCTGTCGATGGAGCCGGTTACAACATGGGCAGCTTCGCGCTGTCCCGATCTCCAACGTTGTGCAACGCGCCGACGCGAATCCTGTTGGAGCCCTGGGAGAAACCTGTGAGCATTCACAGGATTGTGAGCGACCACAGCGCCCAGCGGGCACGCTTGTTCCGCAAGACATCGACACCATCACCAGTTCTGACGAGTCTGATACTCGGAGCGCATTGCTGCGCGTGTCGAAGGCTCGGCAACTACGGAAGGACCGGCAGGACGATGACAAACACGAAATCCGTCCACGAGGTGACCTACGACCTGCTTCGTAAGCTTGGGCTGACGACGGTGTTTGGTAACCCGGGCTCCACCGAGGAGACGTTCTTGAAGAACTTCCCCGACGACTTCACGTATGTCCTTGGCTTGCAGGAGGCGTCGGTGGTGGCCATGGCTGACGGATTCGCCCAGTCCACCGGCAAGCCCGCCTTGGTTAATGTGCACACCGCTGCGGGGATGGGAAACGCGATGGGCAACCTGGTGGCGGCGGCTAAGGGCAACACCCCGCTGATCGTCACGGCCGGTCAACAGACCCGCGAAATGGTGTTGTGCGAACCGTATTTGACCAACAAGGACGAAACTGTGTTTCCGCAGCCGTGGGTGAAGTGGGCGTATGAGCCCAAGCGCGCCGAGGACGTGCCGGCGGCGATCATGCGCGCATACGCGGTGGCGTTGCAGCCACCGGCCGGCCCGGTGTTTTTGTCGATCCCGCTTGATGACTGGGAGAAGCCCGCGCTGGGCCCGGCGGTGGTACGGACGGTGAGTCACCGGGTCAGCCCGGATGCCGAGCGGCTGCGCGGATTCGCCGAGCGGATCAACGGTGCGCAGCGCCCACTGCTGGTGTTTGGGCCGGAGGTCGATCGCAGCGGGGCCTGGGATGCCGGTGTGGCGTTTGCGGAGAAGGTTGGCGCGCCGGTATACAGCGGCCCGCTGCCCGACCGGGCATCCTTCCCCGAGGATCACCGGCTATTCCAGGGACAGCTGCCGATGACCATCGCCGGTGTCACCGAGGTGCTGCGCGGCCATGACCTGGTTGTGGTGATCGGGGCGCAGGTCTTCCGGTACTACCCCTACGTGGCGGGCGAGTACCTGCCCGAGGGCACCGAACTGTTGCAGATCACCGCCGATCCGGGATTGGCTGGTGCGGCGCCGGTCGGCGACAGCGTGCTGGCGGACACGCTGCTGGCGTTGGAGCAGCTGGTGGACATGGTCAATGATCACAGCGACCGGGAGGTTCCGACTGCAGAGAGGCCCACCTCCGCGGTTGACGTGTCCGGGTCGGCACCACTGGAGCCCGATGCGGTGTGGTCCACCTTGAGAACCGTCACGCCCGCCGATTCGCCGTTGGTCACCGAATCGACGTCGACGATGGCCCAACAACTGCGATTCCTGCCCACCACCCGGCCGGGGTCGTTTTTCGCCACTGCCAGCGGCGGTATCGGCTGGGGGTTGCCCGCGGCGGTGGGCGTCGCGCTGGGAGACCGCGCCTGTGGCGTCAAGCGCCACGTCCTTTGCACCATCGGCGACGGGTCGATGCAGTACTCGGTGCAGGCGCTTTACACCGCCGCCCAACACCGGCTACCGATCGTGTTCGTCGCGATGCGCAACGGGGAATATTCGATCCTGAAGTCGTTCGCATTATTGGAAAAGACACCCGGTGTGCCGGGACTGGACTTGCCGGGCCTGGACCTCGCCTCCATCGCAACGGGTTTCGGGTGCCGCGCGGTCAATGTGGACAGCTGCGAAAAGCTCGCCCACGAATTCAACGCCGCGCTGAAGGCCGACGGGCCCACCGTGATCGTGGTACCGACGAAAGTTCAGGCCGCGCATCTGGGATAGCCGTCATGACCGAAGCTCAGTAACAGGGAGTGGCCGGTCCGAGCGAAGACAAGGTCGTGGCGATCGATGTTCGACAAGCTCACCATCGATTCAATTACGGCGCGCGCGGTGCTGGTGCCAATGTCACGGCCTCTGCGCACCGCGGCGGGTGACGTTCCCGCTGCGCCGCTCGTTCTTGTTGACGTCCAAACAAACGAGGGCATTGTCGGGCGTAGCTATGCCTTCGCCTACAGCCCTCTCATGCTGCGCACGCTCGTGCAGTTCCTCCGCGACCTCGCACCCGAGCTGGTCGGAGAGACGGTTTCCCCGCGCGGGCGCGTGCGACAGCTCGATGCGCAGTTGAAGCTGATGGGCATGCAGGGAGTAGTCGGCATCGCCATCGGCGCACTCGACCAGGCGATGTGGGATGCGCTTGGACGGGCGGCCAACCTGCCCGTGGCGGTGCTGCTCGGCGGCGAGGTGAAGCCGCTGGATGCCTATGACAGCTACGGCCTGGTGGACATCAAGACCGACCTTGACCTGCTCGAGGCGTCGGTAGAAAGCGGCTTTGAGGCGATCAAGATCAAGCTGGGCGCCGGCGAGGTGGCCGATGACGTCGCAACCGTCGCTGCCGTACGGAACCTGATCGGACCCAAGCGCAGGTTGATGGTCGACCTCAATCAGTCGCAGACGACGGCCAGCGCGATCGACCTCATCTTGCGACTGCGAGAGTTTGATTTGACCTGGGTTGAAGAACCGGTGGGCGCCGAGGATCTGCACGGCCATCGCGTCGTTCGTGAGGCCGTTCGCCCGGTTCCCATCCAAACCGGCGAGAACTGGTGGTTCCCGCGTGGGATGGCAAACGCCATCGCTGCCAAAGCCAGCGATCTGGCGATGGTCGACATCATCAAGATCGGTGGGGTCACCGGCTGGATCTCCGCCGCGGGGCAGGCCGAGGCGGCTTCGTTGCCGTTGTCGAGTCATAGCTACATCGAGGCAAGTGCGCACACGATGGCCTGCTCACCAACGGCATCCTGGTGTGAGTATCTCGACTTGGCGGGGGCCGTCCTAACCGAGCCCGTGGCGCCCGACAAAGGCAAATTAGTTCCCCGAGGACCCGGCCTCGGTCTCGACTGGGACGAGAGGGCGGTGCAGAAATATGCATTCCAGTGACGCATCAAACCGGAGGCTCCGACGCCGGCAGCGCTGGCAGAACTAATCGTCCAATTACCCAGTAGGAGCTGGCCGTAGTCGTGATGGTTGTCGACGGCGTGGTGGCCGGGGAAGGCGTATTCGTGCCGCCGCCGGCGCAACAGCCGCGTTGGGTCGGGCACATCGGGCGTCATCAACTTGTTTCCTTCCGGCAGGATGTAGCGCAGAGCTTGGTTGAGGCGCTTAGGTTGTGGACGTGGCAGTTCGCGCCGTCCTGGTGACCCCTCTGTCGGGGCCGTTGGCCAGATTCGGGCGAGCAGGGGCGAGCGCCCTCGCTCTCTGGGCCGAGCGTTCGGGAGTAAGTCTGGAGGTGATCGACGCTCACCCGTCCGCGGCGTCTGCGATGCGAACCGCCGAGGCTAGCTGCCCCGACGTGGTATTCGGGCCATACGGTTCGGGGCCGGCCGTCGCGGCCGCGGCTGCCGGCAAAGGGGTCGTCTGGAACCACGGTGGCGCCACCGCCCGGCTGGCGCGGCCGGCGTATTCGCGGGTCGTCAACGTGGAGTCTCCCGCTTACCACTATCTCGCGGCGGTGCTCGAAACGCTTGCCGCCGGCGGTCTTGGTGAGGGGTCTGAGGTGGTAATACTGCACGTTGCCACGGGATTCGGCCGCGAGGTGGCCGAGGGGGCGGCAGTGACCGCCCGGCGGCTCGGTTTCCGGCCGCGGTCGGTCACTTTTCGGCCGGGCCGGGTAAGGGATGTGCTGGCGCAAGTCCCGCCGGGTGGTGTGCTGTTAGCGGCCGGTTCCTTCGACGATGACGTCGCCGTCGCGCAGTGGGAAACCAAGGGCCCTTGGCGCGCAGTTGGATTGGTGGCCGCCGGAGTTGATGAGCTCCGGCACGCCATCGGTGATCGCGTTGAGGGGCTTTACGGACCATGCCAGTGGTTCGACGACGGGACCGATGATCCCGCGGACGGACCCAGTAGCGAGTGGTTCAGCCACTGTTACCAGGACGCGAACGGTACTAAGCCGCCCTATCCGGCTGCCGCCGCGTTCGCCGCCGGTGTCGTGTGGCAGCGCTGTGTGAAGGAGGCCGGAACTGTTGAATCCCTGCCGGTTTGGGCCGCGTCACAACGACTCGACACCACCACCCTGTTCGGTCGGTTTCGTGTCGACTCGGCCACCGGCGTGCAAACCGGCCATGAGATTCGCGTCGTTCAATGGCGAGGCGGGCAGCGCGTGCTGGTCGATCGGCCGCTTCATCGGACGTGAGCGTCTCCGCGACTCCACCTGGATCGGACTATCGCAAATCACGATAGATAGAAGCGCGGATCCAGCGGGTCCCGCGGATCGAGCCCGATCGTCAATTCGCCGCCGGCAGGAATTTGTGGTCGATGAGTGACTGCAGTGCGTTGCGGAATGCGTCCTCGGTGTCGATGGTTTCGGTGAACCCGGCCTGGCGCAGCTTGACGGTGCTCACGAAGGCGCGGGGTCCTTCCGCTGCGCCGTAGGCGAACGCGAAGTCGGCGTGCTGGTCGCCGCGACCGACCAGCTGGCGCAGACTCAGCGGACGAAGGCCGTATTTGGCGACGATGCGGTCCCACACGTCGGAATTCTCATCGAGGTAAGTGGCCAGGCTCGTCGGCGTATCCGGTCCGGTCTCGACACCGAGGGTTTTGGCCAGCGCGGGCCACACATTTCGCCATTCGAAAACGTCGCCGTTGGTGATGTTGAACGCCTCGTTGGCTGCTTGGGGTGATCCCGCCGCCCAGACCATCACGTCGGCGACGAGGTCGGCGTCGGCCGCCTCCCACACGAACGATGGGCCGCCGGTAAAGCCGAACGGTTCGCCCTTCTCGCGTTGGATGGCGGCGTAGACGCCGATGGCGGGAAGCACGTTCAACGCACCGGGCGTGGGGCCGGTGACAAGTTGCGGGCGCAGTGCCGTATACGCGAAGCCGTGCTTGGCACCCGTCTCGCGGACATAGTCTTCTTGATCCAAGAAGAAGTTGTCGTGTGGGTCACGGGGGTCGCGTTCGCGCGCGGGGATGGGGATCGGGTGCAGATGCACGCCGTAGACCTTCGTTCCCTGCAGGATGCTGATGTGCTGAAAGGTGTTGGCGTTAGCCACGATCGGTTCCACGGCGTTGCGCAACATCGCGTTGTTGGTGTCGATCTGGTCTTTGCTCGACCAACCGGCGACCAGGTCGGGCTCCTCGTGCAGCGCCGTGTAGGCGATGTGGGTGATGTCAGTCAGCGGCTCGAATGCGGCGCGGGCCGCTTCGCCGTCCCGCAGGTCGACCGACAAGAACTCGATGTGCCTGCCTCTGAAGTGGTTGGATAGCTCGGGCTTGCGACGCGAGACCCCGATCACCTCCCATCCTGCGGACAAGAATTTCTCGATGGCGGCGACCCCCAGCAGGCCGCTTGCGCCGGTTACCAGCACCTTGTTCGACATGAAGACCTCCAATTACGTTGCCGCAAAACGCAGTTAGCCAGCGATCGCCAGTTGTCCGCCGGTCGCTTTCAGGATCGCACCGTTGACGTAGCTGGCGGCCGGGGAAGCCAGGAAGGTTATCGCGCTCGCGATCTCGTCGGCCTTCGCGGCCCTGCCGATTGCGGTGAAGGCCGCAAAGCTTTCGGCGAGGCCGGGCGTGGCCGCGGTTCCAGGCGTTTCGGTGGGCCCGGCTTGCACTGCGTTTACCCGCACGCCAGACCGACCGAACTCGTCGGCCCAGACGCGCGTCAGCAGTTCGAGACCGGCCTTGCTGGCACCGTATATCCCGCCCGTTCGTGCCGGAATATCAGCGGCGACCGTGCTAAGGCTCACCACTGCGCCTTTGCCCCTTTCGGCCATACCCGGCACCAGCTGCTGCACCAGGATGTAGGGGGCGCGCAGGTTGATGTTGACGTGCTCGTCGAAAAACGCATCGTCGGTGTCGGCGGTCGCGCCGAACCTATAGACGCCGGCGTTGTTGATCAAGATGTCGACCGGGCCCGCCTCGGCGGCGAGCCGGCGCACGTCGTCTGCATCGGCGAGATTGGCAGCGATGAAACGCGCCTTGCCCCCGGAGTTTTGGATCTCCTGCACCACCTCGTCGCCGCGCTCGGCGCTCCGTCCGTGAACGATTACCTCGGCGCCGAGTTGACCGAGTTGAAGCGCGACCGCGCGGCCAATCCCGGCGGTGGCCCCGGTTACCAGTGCGGTCGAGCCTTCAAGTGTTGTTGTCATCGGACCTGCTCCTTCGTGGAAATACGGTGGACGATGTGCGCAATAGCGCCGCCCCCGGTCGATTTAATCCAACCCCACCACCGAGGTTATGCCCCCGGCTTATGGGCGCTATTAGCGCGGCCGACAACCGGCGAGGGCTCTCTGGGGCGATAAGCTAGGCCAATAGTTAATCGTCGTCGGCCTGGGGCGGCACCAACGGTTATGGAGTTGCGGGAACTCAGCGCTTTTGTGGCGGTCGTGGAGGAAGGCGGCATGTCCGCCGGGTCGCGTCGCCTGCATGTGAGCCAATCGGCGTTGTCGCAGACGATGAGTGCGCTGGAACGTGAACTCGGAGTCAGGCTGTTGGAGCGCACCAGCACCGGCGTACGGCCGACCGAAGCGGGCACCACGCTGCTCGTCGAGGCGCGTGCGGTCCTGGCCCGCTATCACCAGGCCATGCGGACGATGAGCAACTACAGCGCTGAATCCGGCGCCATCATCAGGCTGGGCGTGCCGCTTGAATTGGCTGCGGAGGTGATCCCCACAGCGCTGGCCAAGTTTGCCGAGGAATCGCCAGGTGCCCGCGTTGTTCCTCAACACCTTTCGACGGCCGCGCAATTGGTGGCCCTGCGCACCAATCAACTCGACGTGGGTCTGGTGCGCGAACGCCCGTCCGGATCGGAATTCGACGCAATGCTGGTGGCTCGCGAAGCCCTCGGGATACTCCTGTCATCGAAGGTTGCCGCTCGACTGGTCGGCTCCGATGGCGTGCGGTTGGACGAATTGGGTGAAATGCACTGGGTAGGCTTCCCGCGCTCGAGCAGCCCCGCCTGGTTCGACGAGCTGACAGGGATCCTGCGCAGCCACGGCGTGGACACCGGACCACCGACTCCGGACGGTCACGAACTGATCGCTCCGGTCAAGTTCGCGGCGGTGGCGAGCGGACACACCTTCGCGCTGGCACCCGAGAATGGGGTGCTACCGCTGCCCGACAACGTGACGTGGTCACCGCTGGCCGGCAATCCGGTGGTACGCCGGACCTGGGCGGTATGGCCGGCCGAGTCGCGGCGCCGCGATATCGGGCGCCTGATTGCCTCGTTTCAATCGCCTCAAGACGAGTGACGACCACCGAAACCCAGCACGGCTGAACGTGGTTCAGGCAAGAACGCTTTCCGTGGCTGGGGCGGCTGGGGCGTTCGAGGCCAGCTTGGCCAGGATTTCAAGGATGGCGGTGACGACGTCGTCGTCATCTGCCGGATGGGTGGTGGCGAACCGCGCGCCCGCATGCGGTATTGCCAGAGCGATTTCGTCGAGGACCTGTGCGCCGGCGATGCGAGCGGTTTTGCGGGTCTCCTGAAGCGCCCACGCCCCGCCATACTGACCACCGGAGGTGCCCACGACCGCGACCGGCTTGTGCAACATTGCCCCGTTGGCAAAGGGCCGTGACGTCCAGTCGATGGCATTTTTGAGCACGGCCGGGATGCTGCCGTTGTATTCCGGGGTGACTATGAGCAGCGCGTCGGCACGCGCCACGGCACCGCGCAGCACCTGCGCCGGGTCGGGGGCGTCTCCTCGCCGATCGAGGTCCTCGTTGTAGAACGGGACCTCGGCCAGTCCTTCGAAGATCTCGACATCGATGCCGTCGGGGGCGTGCTTGACGGCGGCTTCGGCGAGCTGGCGGTTGTAGGAGTCGGCGCGCAGGCTGCCGACCAGGGCGAGAATCCGGGTGCTCATGCTAAGTCTCCTTCGCATCACTTGCTTGCGCTAACAACTATATAGTTGCTTGCGCGCACAAGCAATGGGTACATTTGAGACGTGGCACACACAGACGCGGTGCCCCCGCGGACCGCTGAGGAGCACAAGGTGATCAGGTCGCTGCACGCGGCGTTCATGACGATGATGCGCCAATTCGATGCCGACCTGCGGCGCGAGCACCAACTGTCGCACACCGAATACGTCGCAATGGATTGGCTCTCGGAGGCCCCCGATCGCACCATGGGGCTCAGCGACCTCGCCGCGAGCTGCCAGCAGTCGCTCTCGGCGATCAGCCGCACCGTCGGGCGACTGGAAGCCCAGGGGCTGGTGCGCCGCGAACAATCGACCCGGGACGCGCGCGCCTACAACGCCGTGCTCACCGACGCCGGGCTAAAGCGCTACGTGCAGGCCACTCCTACCCACGACATCAGCCTGCGGCGCTACCTGTTCGACCATCTCGAGGGCATCGACCTCGACGCCCTCGGCGACGCCTTGCAACGCATCACCGCCGCCGCCGACAACCGGACGACTGTTCCTTCGCCCAACCGGCTCGTCGGATCCTGAGCAGTCGGGGAATAGAACCGGACCGCAGTCCGCTTAGTCATTGTGGAAGGCGTCGGACAGGCCGTCGCCCCGGAGCAGAAAGACCCAAACATGACTGCAACCGCTACCACCCAGCTCAGCGCCGGCACCTGGGCGATCGACCCGGTGCACTCGTCGATCAATTTCTGGGTACGTCATCTGATGGTCAGCAAGGTGCGCGGCAAGTTCGACAACTTTAGCGGCGCGATCGTTGTCGCCGAGGACGGTACGCCCTCGGTGCACGCCGAGATCGCGGTGGATTCGGTCAACACCGGTAACGAGCAGCGCGACGCTCATCTCAAGTCGGCCGACTTCTTCGACGTCGAGGCGTATCCCGTCGCGACATTCAGCTCCGGCGCGGTGGAGTCGAACGGCGACAACTATGTACTCCGGGGCGAACTTACCCTCAAAGGCGTCACCAAGCCCGTCGCCCTCGACCTCGAGTTCTACGGAGTCAATCCGGGCATGGGCCACGGTGAGGTCGCCGGCTTCGAGGCGTCAGTCGTGGTGAACCGCAAGGACTTCGGGATTAACATCGACATGCCGCTGGAAACGGGCGGAGCGGTCGTCGGCGACAAGGTGACGATCACCCTCGAGATCGAGGCGGTCAAGCAGGGCTAACGCCGCATCGGACACATTGGCATTGACGCCGGGCCGGGCATTCATCCGAATGACCGGCCCGGCGTGTTTGTGGATTTGGCGCGTCGCGCCTAGGCAAAGACTTGAGGGTCGCGTCGGTCATTGTTCCCCGGGACAGCGGTTGGGATTGATCGCTGTCATCGGACACATCGACATTTTGGCCCGCTGTCGAGATGGTGATAAGGCCTGTTGGCGCTCGCTTCTTAGTGGAGAAAGGATCCAATCACCATGGGCAATTTTGGGGACTTTCAAAATGGTGTCTACGCCCAGGCGGTACAAGGAGTAACTACCCGATACCCCTTCGACTTTGCCTCGATCGAACGCAAAGCTTCCGAGGCACTTCCGGACTGGGTGTACCGGTATGTGTCAGCAGCCGCAGGGGATGGACGGACCCAGCGCGCGAACATCGCCGCGTTTTCTTGCTATGGCTTCGTGCCCCGGATGATGGTCAGCCCGCCCGAACGCGATCTGTCGATCCAGTTGTTCGGCAAACATCTCGTCTCGCCGATGTTTCTTTGCCCGATCGGTTTGGTCGGCTTGTGCGCACCCGACTTTCACGGAGACGTGGCGGCCGCGCAGGCGTCGGCTGCTACCGGCGTGCCCTTCACGTTGTCGACGTTCACGCAAACACGCATGGAGGACGTGGTCAAACATG
Source organism: uncultured Actinomycetota bacterium (assembly GCA_963814505.1). Classification (GTDB taxonomy): domain Bacteria; phylum Actinomycetota; class Actinomycetes; order Mycobacteriales; family Mycobacteriaceae; genus Mycobacterium. The sequence continues at coordinate 140,161 of CAWFDM010000018.1, read as the reverse complement.
CGGGCGAAACACCCATCTTTTATCAGCTCTACCTTCCTACCGACCGGGAGCTGGCGGCGAGTTTGATCAACCGCGCGGAGACCAGCGGCTATTCCGCCCTGATGGTCACCGTGGACTCCTGGACCCTTGGCTTCCGCCCCATGGATCTGGAACGGGGAAACTTTCCGCAGTTCCGCGGCTTCTGCATGCAGAACTACTACACGGATGAGAACTTCACCAAGCACCTCGCCAAGCCGCCGGAAGAAGACCAGCCGGCCGCGCTGGCGCACTATACGAAAATCTTCGCCCATCCACTGTCCTGGGAGGACCTGCGCTGGATCCGGTCCCAGACGAAGCTTCCGCTCGCCATCAAGGGGATTCAACACCCCGATGACGCGCGGGTCGCGATCGACAACGGTGCGGACGTGCTCTATTGCACCAATCACGGCGGTCGCCAAGCGAATTCGGCCGTCTCGACGCTGCAGTTGCTGCCCGGGGTGGTCAAGGCGGCGGGCTCCACGCCGGTCATGTTCGACTCCGGCGTGCGCTCGGCGACCGATGCGATTATCGCGTTGGCACTGGGCGCGACGGCCGTCGGGATCGGGCGACCCTATGCCTACGCCCTGTCCTACGGCGGTGCGGAAAGCCTGACCCACTATCTGCGGTCCTTCCTGGCGGAACTCGATTTATGTTTGGCGGTCTGCGGGTTCAAGGACATAGCAACACTGAAAGAGGCCGGTGTCGAAGAGGTCATCAATGCTCGGGCACTGCTTCCAAGTTGAGCCGCGTCGAGTTGAGCCGCGTCGAGTTAGGGAGCCAAACCCATGAAGATCACTGACGTCACGCTGTCGATACTTCGGACCGAGCTCGGTGAAAGCGTCATCCCCACCCGCGGCGCGGTAGACAAGTTGCCTGAACTCGTTCTCGTGTCTGTCTCAACCGCCGAAGGGATCGACGGACACTACATCAGCTATCTCATCCCTGCCAAGGCCGTGCCACACGCTGCCGAGGTCGCTAAAACCCTTCTCGTGGGCCGGGATACGTATGATGTCGCCGCGTTAAGTCATGAGATGACAACGGCCCTGCCCCCTTATTCAAACCCGCCCGCTCTGGCCGGGGCGGACGCATGTCTGTGGGACATCAACGCCAAGGCCGCCAACCTCCCCCTGTACAAGTACCTCGGGGCGCATCGCCATGAGATACGCGCGTATGCGAGCACGGTGGCTTACCCCACCATTGACGGCTACGTCGACACACTACGTGCCGCTGTCGCAGAAGGATTCACTGCGGCGAAGGTGCACCCCTTCGGCGAGGTCGCCCGAGACATCGAGCTGGCGAAAGCGCTACGACAAGAATTCCCGAACGTTGATCTCATGATCGACCCCGTGTGCGCCTACACGGTGCCCCACGCCCTGGCGGTCGGCAGGGTGTTGGACGATCTGAACTTCTATTGGTTTGAGAATCCCATCTCGGATCAGGATCTCGACGGACTGGCGTTCCTGGCGAGCAAGCTCAGTACGCCACTGTCGGTGGGGGAGCAGAACTTCGCGGGATTCGCCGCTCTCCGCGGCTATTTGAGCAGGCCGAGCGGGTTTTACGTCCGTACCCTGGCCGAGTACGCGGGCGGGATCACGCAAATGATGAAGTCGGCGCACGCCTGCGAGGCGTTCGGCCTGAACTACGAGATCCACAGCTACGGGCCCACGCTGAATCTGGCGATGTACCTGAATGTGGCACTGGCCATCCGCAACTGCGACTTCGCCGAAATCATGGTGCCGCAGAACTTGTTGGGCATCGGAATGGCCGCCCTCCCGACTATTGACAACAGGGGCTATATCGCCGGTCCGCAGAAGCCCGGCCTCGGCTACGATATCGACCGAGACAAAGTGGAAAACCTTACCCTACAGCGGTTCTGACGCATCGAAGTCAACCACCGCCCGGACAAACTGTTGTGGGTCGTGGTCGATTGCCTGGTGCCCCTGGCCGCGCAACGCGACGATCGTGGCGCCGGGGATTCGGGCGGCGACGTCCGCGGTGGCCGCGTGCAAATACGCCGGGCTCTCGGTGCCGAGCAGCCCGGACCACCCCGATATCGGCGAGCCGCTCGGTTGCGCGATACGCGCTGACCGCCGTGAGCTCGCGGACGGCGGTATGTGCGATTGAGCCGGCCAGGTACGGGAACTCCCGGTCCGCCAGGTCTTCGATGGCCGACTCGGGTAGGTGCAGAGTTTCGCGGTAGAACGTGTTCAGGATTTCTCGCGGGTCCGATGTCGTCGTGATCCGTGCCCAGCCATCCGGCGAGAACACGCTGAGGCCTGGCGACGGCAGCGGCGGCTCGTAGAGCACGACTCGGCGGAACGCGGGTGAGATCAGGGCGGCTTCCAAGACAGCCAATGCCCCGTAGGAATGACCGACCACATAGACCTCCCCGCCGACGGCCTCGGCAACCGCCGCGACATCCTCGGCTTCGCGCCGCAAGCCGTACGATCCCGCGTCGGGGGTACTGAGGCCTCGGCCCCGGCGGTCCATCGCATGCACGGTGTAGCGCCGCGCCAACGGCGGCCGCACCGAGGACCACCGGGCACGGGTGCCCGTGCTGCCGTGTACCAGCAGCAGGGGTCTTCCGGCGCCTACAGATTCGTAGCCGATCACGGTCCCGTCGGGAGAAACGACTGCGGCCATCGTGCTCCTACCCCGCCGCCACCCACTGCTCCGACAGCAGCCACAGCCGCTCAGCCGTGGCGGGATCGGTGGCCTCCGGGGCGGCCTCGGCGATCTGGCAATCAGCCAGGTAAGACCCGCCGCGTCCGGCCAGGGAAGGCGAAGTGGCGGCCCACACCGTGGTGGCGGCGGCTTGTGCGACAGACTTCATGTTCTTAGGCGCGAAGGTTTCGGTACTCATCGCGAACAACTTCTTGGCGGTCGCCCGGTCCATGTACCGGCCCAGGTTGGTCGCGCAGGTGCCCGGATGAACGGCCAGTGCGGTGACTCCCTCGGCACCGAAGCGCCGGTGCAGCTCGACCGTCATCAAGATGTTCGCGGATTTGGCTTGCCCGTAGGCCAGGAACGTGTCATAGCTACGGCGTTCAAAGTTGATGTCGCCGAGGTCGATTCCCCAGCGGCGATGCGCTTCGGAACTCAATGTGACCACGCGGGCATCACCTGAGGCGGCAGCGGCCGCGCGCAGCCGGGGCAGCAGCATCGTCGTCAACAGGTAATGCCCGAGATGGTTGACGCCGAACTGCAGCTCGAAACCGTCGGCCGTCGTGGTGGGCGGAGTGAACATCACGCCCGCATTGTTGATCAGCAGGTCCACCGCGGGGAACTTCGAGGCGATCGCCTCACCCGCGGCGCGTACGCCGTCCAGTCGCGCCAAGTCCAGCGCCACAGCCTCGATTCGCGTGGTCAGCTCACCCAGGTCGGCCCACTCGGCCGAGGCGCGGAAGTCATCCGGATCCCGCACCGCCGCAACGACTTCCGCGCCCTTCGCGGCCAGTGTGGCGGCGGTCTGCAATCCCAGTCCGCTGGACGCTCCGGTCACCACGGCGGTCTTGCCGCTCAGATCGACACCATCGATCACCTCGTCGACGGTGGTAGCAAAACCAAACACGCTCAGCCGTCCGCGACCAATAGGTCAGCCAGCGCCAGGCCCAGATTGTGCAGATTGGTCGGTAACGAGTAGGTGGTGTCGACCCGCCAGTTCACGATCGCGCCGGACAGTGCGCCGACGATGATGTCTGCGACGATCTGCGGGTCGTGTCGCGTGTGGACGTCGCCGCGTGCGACCCCGGCCTTGACGAGCTCGACGAACGTCTCGTGGAATGGCGAGCCGCGTTGGGCGCCGTAGGCGGCCGCGGCCATCATTTCACCGATTATCTCGCGGTAGGTCTCGCCGGAATTGACTAACGTCGTTGCGATGTCGTCGAATACACTGACGAGGCGCTGCGGGATCGGCTCGTCGCTTCTGGCGAAGACCACGTCGTGCAGATTGATCAGTCGGCTCTCGGCCAGTGCGCGGACCATGTCCTGGCGGGTGGGGAAGTGGTTGAAGAAGGTGCGGCTGGCGATGTCGGCGCGCTCGCAGATCTCGTCGATCCTGGTGGCTGAAACGCCTTGGCTCAGAAACAGATCGAATGCCGCGGCCAGAATGCGTTCGCGCAGTTCGTTCTTGCGTCGCTCGGCCCGGTTCATTGCGGGATCCTAACCTGCTGGCCCAGGCGCCACAGCGGAACGACAACCTCGGGGTCGCATTCCTCGTCGACAATCCACTTGCACATCCGGCGGATGGGCTCGATGGCGTCTTGGGGCGTGGCGATGGCGACGCTGCAAGCGTAGCCGAGGCTGGTCAGTCGTTGCGCGCCGAACAATCCGAGGTGGTCGCGCAGTTGGTGTTTGAGGGATTCCGGGTAGATGCCGATGGTTTGGGTGTAGGCGTTCACCGCGCGGGTGACCTGGTCGATGTCGTCCACGGGCACGATGTTGGCCACCCGGCCCGACAGCATGGCTGCGTAGTCGACGGGCTCGTCGAACTGTGACACCACGATCGCGCCTTCGCGCTGCTCGCCGCCGAAGACCCGATAGAAGTCGTCGGTCATGCGGGAGGACTCCAGATGCTCGAACAACTCCCGGTTGGGGTACAGCGGCGGGGTGCTGATGAACGGCGGCAGCGCCACCAGTTCGCGGTAGATCAATTCGCCGAGCTTGTTGGCCTTCGCCAGGCCGTCCTCGTCGGTGCCGGAGAGGGTGTAAATCACCCGCGCGTTGGCGCAGCCCTCCTGGTTGGCGACGCCGATATCAACGGCGGCCCGTTGTGCGACCTCGCCCAGGGTGGCCTCGTCGGTGAACGCTTCGGCACCGATGATGGTGGCACTTCGTTTGGGGTCGAGCGCGATGAGCTCCAGACCGGGCTGGATGTAGCGGGTGACGTGCTTGACGGAGGCCAATCCACCCCAGGCGACGATCTTATCGACGTGTTGCGGCTGGTACAGGATTTCTTCGATCGCCAGGTCGCCGCCCCGCCAATAGCCGACCGCCAGGTGTTTGGTGATGGGGTGACCGGGAGCCACGTCGGCGAGGGTGCGCGCGATGGCGAGCGCGGTCAATGGGTCGTTGGAGGGCGCCTTGATGATGGTGTCGCAGCGGGTGATCACCGAACGCAGGATGGTCACCGCGGACACCAGGCCGCCGTTGCCGGCCGGGATGTGCAGCACCCGTGACCCGAATGCGCGCACCCGCACTTCCCTGCCGTCGGAAAGCCTGCGGGGCACCCAGCCATTGAGATAGTCGAGGCCGACCTGGCTTTCGGCGATCTCCAGCACGTTCTGTCGGGTGAACAGCGGCCGCAGCACCTGATAGCTGTTGCGCAGCATCTCCGGCGGCAACACGTTGGCCAGCAGCGACGCTTCGTACGCCTCCTGCAGGTGGGTGTTGGTGTCGAAATCCAGTGCGTCGCCCAGGGCTTCGAGGACATCGAGGATTTCGTCGAAACCCACCGCGTACAGGTCGGACATCTCGCCGGGGCTCTTGAGCGGCAGCCGGCCGACGTAGTTGGCCATGTCGGGCGCCAGGAATTGCGCAGCGCCGCTACGGGTTTCGAACGGAACCAGGTCGTCGGTGATCACCTGCCCGCGCAGAAACAATGGGACCGTGTAGGCGGCGCTCACAGGCCGACACCCTTCATGAAGTCGATGGCCTCGTTGTGCACCTCCTGGGTGGCCGCGCAGGTGATCCGGTCATCCCAGTGTTGTTCCGAGCCCCGCTTTTCGCTGTACCGCATGATGTCCTTCTCGAACGCGACGCTGCTGCGTCCGCAGGGGCATTGCAGATCCCAGTCGATGGTCACCTCATCACCGGAAATCACCCCGCCCCAGTGCGCCCGAAGCAGGATGTCGTAGACCGCCGCACGCCCCGTCTGTTTGCCCGTCCTGGGCAGCGGCTCACTGGTATCGGGATCGAGGACGAACGGTATGACCCACGGCATCACGTGGTAGCGGCCTTCCTCGCAGGCCCAATGAAACGTGCTGGACTCGGAGAAGCCGTAGCCCTGCTGGATCTCGTCGACACCAAGGAACTCCGTGATGACCTCCATAAAGTTGTCAGGCAGGGCCACGCCCTTCATTCCGCCGCCGGTGAGGATGGCCGAGTCTTTGGCAAAGACGTTCCTGACGCCGCGTTCCAGGCCGGCCCTGGCGACCTCGTACATCTGCGGGTAGGCGCTGGTCATGAAAACCCTTTTGCCGCGCAGCTTTTCAGCGATCTTGACGAAGAAGGCATCCAGTTCCTGAGGTTGACGCATCTGCATGGCGATGAATTCGTCCTTGCGGGCGGCCAGGGCCGGGTCGATTTCGAGGCGGTCGAGCTCGCCGCGCGAGGCCGCCGCGCGCATTTTGGACGCCAGGAACATCAGGTCAGTCTCCACCGATCCCGGGTACAGCGGATGGAATTTCGATTCGTCGCCACCGGTAAACCCCCGTTTGATCATCTGGGCAATACGTAGGTGTCCCAGTTTGCCGCTGGCGAAATTCGGCCAGATGACGTCGACCGACGGGTTCAGTTCGTTGTCGGTGGGCTCCCGGCCGAACGTCTGGAACAGGCAGATCTTCCACAGCACCATGCCTTCGACCGCGCCGCGCTTATCCTTGGGCAGGATCGACAGCGTGCCGGTGGTTCCGCTGGAGGTGATCACTTGAAGTGGGGTCTGCTCATCGAGGCGGTCGATCCAGTCGTCGATGCTGGTGCACCCCTGCGTATCGACGTTCGATAGGTCGTAACTGGTCAACTTGTCCAGCCACTTGGTCATCAGGTCGAACCGTTTCCGGTCAATCAGCGCGGACGGGTACGACTTGAACGCCGTATGCGAGAACATCAGCGGGACGACGTCGTTGAAGTCGTTGAGCTCCGCGATCCCGAGCCGGTCGGCCAATTTACGCAGCATCTCGATGCTTTGGTGATGCTGCCGGAAGCGGATACCCATGGCCCGTCGCTGCAGCTCGGTGAGTTCAGCGCGCGAAATGGTGTGCATCTGCGTATAGGACTGCCCGAAGAAATTGATCGGGTCGTCCAGGAACTGCGTGACCGACCTCGTTGTTGGCGCGCTCATGGTGCTCCCATCCAGGCCTTGGCCGCACCGTTCGGTGGACCCGACTCGCCGATGGTAACGCCGATATGCAGTCAAATGCAAGGATGCATACGGCTGCAAATTTCAGTTTCTGGGGAAACCTAGTCCCGGTCTCGGTTCAGCGGTGTTCCTCCTCGTCGGTGACGCGTTCGCCGAACACCTCACGGGAGAGCGCTCTGACGAAGCCGTAAGCGTGCATCCCGGCCTTACCGGGATTCTCGACGATCCATTGGTTGATTTTCCCCAGCGCTTTGGCTAAGTCTTCATGCTTGACCCGGACCAGATACGTCTTTCTATCGTCGTTCGGATCGTCGGTGGCGTCGGCCACTGCGACGGGGTTCTTGAACGCGTACGCGATCCCGTGCACGGCGTCGTGGTTGAGCGCCCACTGAAGTTCGCTGGGCCGCAACCGGTTCACCGCCAGATTGCGGTACTCCTTCTCGTCTTTTGAACTGCTCACCTGGCCGATGGTCCTCCCTGTGTGTGCTCGGGAGAAAGGTGGACGACGATGGACTGAAGACCATGCCGCGCAAACAATTCGATGGAGAGTTTCGACCCGGGCACCCCCATCATAGGAAGATCGCGTGATTCTTTCCTGCTGGCCGAGCATTCATCCGGTAATCGGTGATCGGCGCCATCCCTGGACGCCGCCCATGCCTGAACCGTCGCGCCGTAGAGTAGGCGACAATCTCCGCCTATGCCCGTTGCGAGGACCCCATGACCGACCGCATCGAGACCCAGCGCACCATCGCGGCACCCGCCCCCGACATTTTCGCGGTGCTGTGCGATCCGCAGGGCCATGTCGCGATCGACTCATCGGGGATGCTCCAGGACGCCGACGGCGATCCGGTGCAGGCCGTCGGTGACAGCTTCGTCGTCCACATGGACCGCGAGTCACTGAACGACTATCCGCAACTGGGCAAGTACGACGTCACCGTCGAGATCAAGGAATTCGAGCAGGACCGGCTGATCTCGTGGACGATTCTGGGCCAGCTCCGCCCGCAGATCGGTCACGTGTACGGCTACCAGCTGCAGCCGACCGGCGACGGCGCGAACACCCTGGTCACTTCTTTTTACGACTGGTCGAACATCGACCCGAAGTGGCGGGACGCGGGTATCTTCCCGGTGCTGTCCGAGGGCACGTTGCGGGCCACGCTGGGGGTTCTGGACCGGACGGTCCGCCGCGGCTATCCGCGGGGATAACCGTCGAAGCCCGAAGCCCGAAGCCCGTTGATCCGGCGCGTCAATAAAGCGACTGCTTGGGCTTGCGCACCACGCGCAATACCAGGGCGCCGACGCCCAGCGCAACGCCCAGCACGAGCACGACGACCAGCGACTGCAGCCCCACCAGCGCGAACTCGTTGACCCGGTACCAGTCGGTGCCGTTCACGCATTGGAAGCTCACGCTGGTCCCCGACTGGCCGGGTCTGTAGCTGTAATTCGAGGTGCTGTAGTCCAGGTGGTACGGGCTGCGGCACACGATCGGGCTAGCCCACAGCATGGTCGACGGCGCGACTGCGGTCAGTGCCGCCACGCCACCGACGCAGGCGCCGATCAACCCGGCGAAGATCCCGAAAAGAGTGGCCCAGTTGAATGTGCGCTGCGCCCGTTGGCGGGGAAACGCTGTCGTGGGCCTGACGCCGGAAACTCCCGGGTAGCTGATTGGGCGGGTAACACCGGGTGGGGCGGCGAAGTCCTGCGCGTCACCCTGGCCCGGATAGACGACCGAGCGCTGGCTTTTGAATGTCACTCGAGCGTTTTGAAGCGCGTCGTTGACCTGTTCCTGCGACATGCCCGCCGCGGCGGCGGCGTGCGTCAATGCCTCTCGAAGGTGCGTCATTTCGGGACCCGAGGGCCCGTCGTGCCCCGCACGCCCACCGGTCCGTAAGCCGTCGAACAAGGCCTGTGCGTATCGGCGCGCGTGTTCGTCCGTGCCGTCCTGACCGGTAGCCTGCGCAAAGAACGGCGGTGGCTGCCCACCGGCGTCATCCTCGCCGGCGGCCGCCTTTGCCTCGGCCAGCTGGCGTTCCAGCTCAGCGATGCGCCGCTGCTGGGCCAGCTGACGTTCCAGCTCGGCGATGCGTTTCTCCGCGTCGTCGTCGACCACGAGCAAATGGTCGCACGCGATGCCCGCCGGTGCAGCCAATCGCTTCGCGCTAAGGGCCGCGTTGGTCGCGGCGCTGACCCGAACGCCCACCACGACGCGGGCAGGCATTCTCGTCTTTCAGGTGGCGCGATGGTTTTCGCCTGTGCGCCAGGGCATCTGCCGGAGTCGTCGGCGCCTTATCGAAAGGGGTGGTTTTCTCGCACCCCGCGATACATGCCCCATCGGACGATCCACGGCATTACCATCCGGTCGACCGACCAAGACGGGAAGCGGAACGCGCGGCCGGTGGGCAGGAAGACTTCCAGCCCGTCGGCCTGGATACCCAGCACCGAACCCCACCGCCGCCTCGGTGCCCGGAAGGAGCGCAGCGGTCGACCCGCGAACTCAGCGCGGATGTTATGGGCCAGCAGCGCATCCCCACGGTTACGGGCCGAGCTGCGCAGCGGGTCGGTCGCCGCGACGTCCCCGATCGCAAAGACGCCTTGGTGACCGGCAACCGAAAGCTGCGGCGTCACCCGCACGAAGCCCCCGCCATCGAGCAGCTCCGGCGGCAACCAGCCCGTGTTGGGCCGCACCCGCCCTATCGCCCAGAGCACCGCTTCCGCGGAAGCGGGGGGTTGACCGGTGCTCCAGCGGACGGGTTCGCTGGTGATCTCATCGCCGGCGAACCCATTGCAGATCACGGCACGATGCCCTGGGTGGAGACCCACACCGAGGTCGGTCAGCCGGCCCTCGATGTGCTGCCAGATCCGTGGGTGATGCCCGCCCAACGCACGCTCTGCCGGAAAGTAAAGGTCGATCCGCTTATCCGGCCAGGTGATCGCCATGTTGGCAGCGCTGCTGACCGCTGCTGCCCCGCCACCGACGACGATCACCGATTCGGCGGCGGCCAGCCGCTCGTGTGCAGCGCGCAGTTCGGCGCCGATCTCAGCGGCAGACTGCCGCGTCGGCCGGCGCCAGAAGCCGTTGCTGACTCCCGTCGAGATGACCAGCGCGTCGTACTCCTCGGCGATTGTTGCGCCATCGTCGCCCTGGCCGAACACGGTTCGGGCAGCCAGATCCAGGCGTGTCAACGTTGCCTGAACCGTTCGCACTCGATCCAACCGGCGGAACCTGTCGAACGGAATCCAGTTGTCGCGGGCCCAGTCGCCGGGGCGGGACAGCCGGATGCCGAGTTCTTGGCCGCTTACCAGTGCCGGTTTTACCGAGATGCCGACGACGTCCGCGTGACGGGCGAGCCGGATCGCGGTGAGGACCCCGCTGTCGCCAAGTCCCGCGATGACAACGCGCTTGCGTTCCATCCCGCTATCATGCGCGGCGGCCGTGGCGCAACGCGCGGCACCCGGTCGGCTGGTGGCGCGGAACGTATCCGGTGGCAACGGCGGCACGCCCGGCACTACCTCCGGCGGCGGTAGCGGTGGCGGGGGCAACTTAGGAGCCGGCGGATACGGTACGCCCAACGGCGCGGACGGCACCGACGGCATTCCAGGCGGCATTCGGCTCGAAAGGGTTAGCTGGTCAAGCGTGCCGGCGAGGCGGTGGGCGCGGCGCGCCTTGCCGCGGGAAGCCTAAACACCGCAGCCGGATTCGTGGTTCACTGACCCGTGTTCAATTCCCGGATCGCAGCCGCGGCACGCACCGCCGCCGCGCGCGCTGCCATCGGCATCCTCAGCATCTCGCTGGTGACGGCGTGCGGCTCCACGCCGTCGACGCCGCCGGCCGCGTCGCCGGCCGCCTCCAGCAACCCGCCGTCGACGTCGGCGCCGGCCGTGTCGCCGGTCGACAGCGGCGTATACGGCGACCCGGAGGCGGCTGCCAAGTACTGGCGGGCGCAGTCGCTGGAGGACAACTGCGGGCTGATATCTGTGGCCGACGTGGTCGGCGAGATCACCGGCAACGAACCGACCGAGAAGCAGATGATCGCGCTCGCACAGAGCACCCCCTCGGGAACCAACCCGGGGCCGATCTACACCCCGTCGTCCGACCCCAGCCACAACAACGGCAATGGCGGCGTCGAAATGGCAGACCTGGTCGTGCTGCTCAACCATTACGGCATCAAGTCGCTGATGGCCTGGACGGGCGGTCACCCAGAGCAGACCGGGATGTCCGCGCTGCAGCAGGACCTCACCGACAACCGCAAGATCATCGCCTGGGTCAATTCCGCGATCATTTGGGACACCAGCGACCAGCGCACCAAGGCCGACCACTACCTGGTCGTCACCGGGATCGACACCAACAAGGAGATCGTTCACCTCAATGACCCCGGTACCGACCACGCTAACGAGCGGGTTTCCATCGCCACCTTCGTGAAGGCGTGGAAAACCGGGGAGGAATCGATCGTCGTTACCAACGCCGCCTGAGCGGGGTGGGCAGGGTCGCGCCCACAGCCGCTGCGGTGGGAGAGCACATGTCGGAGTTCCAGACACATATGCGCTCGGACGTGCGCGCCGCGCTGCGCAAGCGCGGGTTGCGCCTCCGATAACCGTGTTGAGCTGCGGTGATGCGTCGATCTAGCGGTCACGCTGCCGTTAGGGACCCCACGATCGCGGCTTAAACATGAGCCGTCGCGCGATGGTCCGGCCGCACATCGAGCGGCCACCCTGAATTCACTAGCCGGCATCGAAGCCGGACTCAGGCCACTTGCATCCCTCGCCGTATCGGCCTCGCTGGCGCTTTGCCGGCGTGCGCAATTCAACGCTCGGTTGGGAGAGAAAGGATTGAAATGTCTTTTGTAATCGCCGCGACCGAAATGATGCAGGCCGCAGCCCAAGATTTGGCGGGTATCGGCTCGTCGCTCGACGACGCCACCGCGGTCGCCGCGGCCCCCACGACCGGAATCGCGGCCGCCGGTGCTGACGAGGTTTCAGCCATGATCGCGCAATTGTTCGGCGGCCACGGTGAGCAATTCCAGGCCCTCGCCGCGCGCGCGGCCGCGTTTCACCAGCAGTTCGTGAGCTCGCTGAACTCCGGTGCGGATGCGTACCTCACCAGCGAGGTCGCCAACGCCGGGCAGATGTTGGGGGGCGCGGTGCACGGGTCCGCGCAGCCGTTGTCCGGCCTTGGAAGCGCCTTCGGCGGCCTGAACCAGCAGGTCGGTAGCGCGGTGGCGGCCCTTGAGAATGGCGTGCAACAGGTTTCCGGGGCCATCGCCAACGTGCCTGCCGAATTCCAGGCGCTGGAGACGTCCGCGCAGGCCGTCTTCAGCCCGGGCAACCTTGCCGCTATCGAAGCCCCGTACCAATCGCTGTTCTCCTCTACGGCTGGCAACCTGCAAAGCCTGGGAAGTGCGATGTCGGCCAACCCGTCGCCGCTGCTGCACCAGATCATCAGCAACCAGACCGGCTACGCCCAGACGTTAGCCACAGGGTTGCAAAGTGCCGTCCAAAACTTCCCCACCGAGTTGGCCAGCTTGCCGGGGAACATCCAAACCGGCTTCCAAGCGCTTTCGTCTGCTAACCCGGCAGCAATGCTGCAGAACTTCGTCAACAACCAGATGGGCTACGCGCAGACGATCTCCACGTCGGTGGGGGCCGCCGCCCACGACTTCACCACCGGGCTGCAGGGCCTGCCGGCCAGCTTCCAAACCGCCTTCTCCGACCTTGCGGCGGGCAACACCACCGGTGCGGTGAACGCTCTTGGGACGGGCTTTGGCAACCTGTTCCTCACGGGCTTCAACACAACCACCACCGCGGCTGGCGTCGTGGTCACGCCGGCGGGCACTTTGGGCGACTTGCTACCGATCCTGTCGATCCCAGGACAGATGGCGCAGAATTTCACCAACCTGTTGCCCGCCGGCTCCATTCCTGCTCACCTGGCGCAGAACTTCACCAACCTGGTCCAGACCGTCACCAACCCATCCCTGACGTCAACCGCGAGTTTCGTTCTCTCCAGTGTTCCCGAAATCGATCTAAACACCACCGCGGGGCTGCCACTGGTCGCAGCGATTGACGCGCTGGGCGGTCCGGTCAACGCGCTAAACGCCCTCGGATCCAGCGCCCATACGATCACCAGCGCGCTGCAAACCGGAAATCTGGTGGGCGCCGTCGACGGACTCCTCGATGCTCCGGCCAACGTCGCCAACGGCTTCCTCAACGGCCAAACGACATTGCCCATATCGCTCACGGCATTGGGGGTCCCCGCCACGTTCGATATTCCCTTGGACGGAATTCTCGCTCCCGCAGCTCAATACAGCGCCAGCAGTCCGGAACTTTCCTGGGCAACCATGTGGGTCACCGGTACGCCCATTGGCGGCCTCATTCCCGACCTGCTGACCGACGTGCCCGCCGAACTCGCGGCAGCACTGGGCGGCCCGCCGGCTCCCGTTATCCCGTTTCTTCCAGGCACAGTTTTTTAATGTAGGCGCAGTATTTTCGAGAGCCAGATGAAGGCCGCCCCGGAACCTGCCGGGGCGGCCTTCATCGTTACGCAATACGTGTTGACCTGCCGTGATGCGTTGATCAGCGGATCACGCTTTGTTAGGGATCGCATGATCGTGGCTTAAATATCGCCCGTCGTGCGATGGTCCGGCGGCACATCGAGCAGCCATTCTCATTCTACGAGCCGGCATCGAAGCCGGACTCAGCCACTTGTATCCCCCGCCGCATCCGGCACCGCTGGCGTTTGGCCGGCCGTGCCGCATTCAGCGCTGGGCTGCCGCGAAAGGAAAGAAATGTCGTTTGTAACCGCCGCGACCGAAATGATGGAGGCGGCAGCCCAAGATTTGGCGGGTATCGGCTCGACCGTCGGCGAGGCCACCGCGTCCGCCGCGGCCCCCACGACTGGAATCGCGGCCGCCGGTGCCGACGAGGTTTCGGCCATGATCGCGCAATTGTTCGGCGGCCACGGTCAGCAATTCCAGGCCCTCGCCGCCCGCGCGGCCGCGTTCCATGAGCAGTTCGTGAATTTGCTGAACTCCGGCGCGAATTCGTACCTCACCACCGAGGTTGCCAACGCCCAGCAAACTTTGGCGAGCACGCTGAACGGTGGCGGCTTCAGCGGCATCACCAGCGGCTTCACCCAGCAGGTCGGTAGCGCGGCGGCGGCGCTCGAGAATGGCGTGCAACAGGTTTCCGGGGCCATCGCCAACGCGCCTGCCGAATTCCAGGCGCTGGAGACGTCCGCGCAGGCCGTCTTCAGCCCGGGCAACCTTGCCGCTATCGAAGCCCCGTACCAAGCGCTGTACTCGAGTACAGCTGCCAACCTGCAAGGCCTGGGAAGTGCGATAGCCGTCAACCCGTCGCCGCTGCTGCACCAGATCATCGGCAACCAGACCGGATACGCCCAGACGGTGGCCGCAGAGCTGCAAAGTGCCGTCCAAAACTTCCCCGCGGAGTTGGCCAATTTGCCGGGGGACATCCAAACCGGCTTCCATGCGCTTTCGTCTGTTAACCCGGCAGCGCTGGTGCAGAACTTCGTCAACAACCAGGTCGGCTACGCGCAGACGATCTCCACGTCAGTGGGGGCCGCCGCCCACGACTTCACTACCGGGCTGCAGGGCCTGCCGGGCAGCTTGCAGACCGCCTTCTCCGATCTTGCGGCGGGCAATACGACCGGTGCGGTGAACGCTCTTGGGTCGGGCTTCGGCAACCTGTTCCTCACGGGCTTCAACACAACCCTCGGCGCGAATGACATCTTGAGCATTACGCCGACGGGCACGCTAGGCGACCTGCTGCCTATTTTCTCGATCCCGGGTCAGATGGCGCAGAATTTCACCAACCTGTTGCCCGCCGGTTCCATCGCTGCTCATGTGTCGCAGAACTTCACCAACGTGGTCAAGACGTTCACCGACCTATCCGTGACGTCAACCGTGAGTTTCGTTGCGGCCGATGGCGGCGCAATAGACATAGACAGCCACCTGGGGTTGCCACTGGCGTTGGCGATTGACGCGCTCGGCGGTCCGGTCAACGCGCTGAACGCCCTCGGATCCAGCGCCCAGACGATCACCGGCGCGCTGCAAACCGGGAATCTGGTCGGCGCCGTCAACGGACTCCTGGATGCTCCGGCCAACCTCGCCAACGGCTTCCTCAACGGCCAAACGACGTTGCCCCTGTCGATCTCGGCATTGGGGCTGCCCACCACGCTGAATATTCCCCTGGACGGAATTCTCGGTAATGCGGCTATCTACAACGCCACCATTCCGGGGCTTACTGATTTCGGTCTCCCCGCCTTCGTCACCGGTACTCCCGTTGGTGGCATTCTTCAAGACCTGCTGTCCATCGTGCCCGCCGACATCGCGGCGGCACTGGGCGGCCCGTTGCCTCCCGTTATCCCGGCACTTTCGTAACGGAGGCGCCGCAATTTCGCGAGCCGGCGAAGGCCGCCCAAGGTGTGCACCTGGGCGGTCTTCGTCTGCGCAGGACCGCAAAGCCTAGGGACGGTCGTGGCTGAGAAGCCTCGCGATTTACGCGCTGGTTTCCAGCCGCGACGCACCGCCCGGCAAGACGTGCGCAAGCTCGCCGCGGGAGCGGATGCCGAGCTTGGCGAACACCTTTCGCAGGTGGTACTGGACGGTGCGTCGGCTGATGAACAGTTGGCTGCCGATCTCGGGGTTGGACAGGCCATCCCGCGCGAGCCGGGCAACCTGAAGCTCCTGCGGGGTGAGATCGACGGCGGTCTCGGTGGAGCGCTTGCGGGCCGACTCGCCGGTGGCCAGCAACTCGCGGCGAGCTCGGCCGGCGAAGCCGTCGGCCCCCATGTCCGAGAACATTTCCTCGGCGACGCGCAGCTGGACGCGGGCGTCGACCCGCCTGTTCTGGCGGCGCAGCCATTCGCCATACACCAGATGTCCCCGGGCAAGCTCGAGGACCACCTGGGCACGGCCGAGTTGGTCAAGCGATTCGCGGTAAAGACTGTCTGCCACATCGCCTTCGCTCAACAGCGCGCCGATGCGGGAGTCGATGCCCAGCGCCCACGGGGTAGGGGTCGACTTGGTGCGTACCGCCATCCAGTCACGCGCGGCGGCAAGCAGTGAGCCGTTGCCGGTGCGCGAAGCGGCCTCGACCAGCTCCGGGATGACGAGGGGCCCAAAGCCCACGTGGTCGTGTTCGAAGACCGGCTTGATGGATGTCAGCGCGTCAGCGTGGTGGCCGAGTCCGTTCTCGAGGACTGCGCACGTGTAGGCGGCGAAATCGGCGACCTTGCATTTCCCCTCGGCGGAGGCGGATGCCATGGTCGCCTTGATGAATTCACACCCCGTGTCGAGTTCCCCGCGCCACGCGGCCAATAGCAGCTGGCCAAATGCCAGTGGGGGATTACCCGTCGCGGCCGCGGTCGCGCGATCCCTATCGATCACGCCGGCCGCTTTCTCGAAATCACCGCGCAGCACCAGCGTCCAGGCGAGATAGTGCAGCGCGAATTGGAGATGGATTGGGGCGCCGGTCATTCGGGCGAACTGTGTCTCGCGCAGGGCCAGGGCATACCAGGATGGTTCGTCCCATACCTCGGCGGCGAGGGTGGCGCTGATCTTGGAGCGGGTGATGGGGGACCAGCTGTCGAGGTGATCGGCGTCCACGTCCGCGGCCAGCAGCATTTCGATCGCGCGATTGAACAGCGGCGCGGCGGCCACGTAGCCGTCGGTGTATCGCACCGCGAGCGCGTCGAGGAGCACGTCGACGGCCCGCGGCGGCTGCGGGCTGGGTGGGCCGGCAAGGGCGGCGGCGGCTGTTTCGCGCAGGCAGCGCGTGTCCGGACCGTCGGGACCCGCCAGCCACATCGCGGCATCCAGCGCTCGCAGGCGAGCCTCGCGGGACGACTCGGCACACAGTGTTTCAAAACGCCCGGCCGCGCTTTGCAGCAGTCGAAACGCGTCGCGCACGCGCAATTGGTCGAAGGCGATCTCCCCTCGGAGGTATTCCATCTCCGCGGCTTGCAAAGCGTCGAGCGGCCCGGCCTCCATTGCGGCCAGCAGCCCGAGCGCGGCATCGAGGGCTCCGGCGTCGCGCTTGGCCTTCGCCGCCGCCAGCAGCCGTGCCGCACGACGATCCGGCGCCGGTGTCAGCATGGCCGCACGCTCCAGAAACGCTGCCGCTGCCGCTACTCCTCCTCGGGCCAGCGCGCGCCCGGCGGAGTTCTCGAGTTCCGCGGCGACGGTCTCGTCGGGCCCGGGTGCGGCTTGAGCGCGATGCCAGGCTCGCCGCTCGGGATCTGCCCGCGGATCGGTGGCCTCGGCCAACGCCCGGTGTGCATCCTGTTTGTCGGCCACTGATGCCGCCCGGTATGCCGCGGAGCGAACAAGCGGATGACGGAACTGCACCCGGGTGCCAATGTCGATCAGCCCGGCCTCGATTGCGGGTGCGGCGGCCCCGGCATCGATCCCGAGTCGCGCCGCGGCGTTCCAGAGCAGCGACGGGTCGCCGACCGGATCGGCGGCTGCCAGCTGTAGTAGCCGCCGGGTCGCCGACGGCAACGCGTCGAGGCGCCGCCGGAAGCCGTCCTCGAGACGGTCCGACATGGGCATGACGGCGGGCGCCGCAAACCCGCCCGCCAGCTCGGCGGGCGTTACGCTGCGCGGCAGCTCCGACAGCGCCAGCGGGTTGCCGCGCGTTTCGATCAAGAACCGCTCGCGCATCGCCGGATCAAGCGGCGCGGTGAGGGCCGAGTCCAGCAGTGCGCCGGCATCGGCCCAGTCGAGGCCTTCGAGGTGCAGCTCGGGCAATCCGGACAGCTCGTCGGTAGCAACCTGGGTCGCAAAGATCAGACCCACCGACTCCGTACCCAGGCGCCGCGCGACGAAGGCCAGCGCTTGCGCCGACGCGCGATCCAGCCACTGCTCGTCATCAATGAGACAAATCAGCGGCCGCCGCGCTGCGGTGTCGGCCAGCAGGCTCAGCACTGCCAAAGCGATGAAGAACCGGTCCGGGGTTGTACCAGCACGAATACCGAAGGTCAATTGCAACGCGTCACGCTGCGGCGGCGGGAGGTTGTCCAGCCGCCGCAGGGCGGGCGCGAGCAGCTGATGCAGCCCTGCGAACGCAAGCTCCATCTCCGCCTCGACCCCGGCGGCACGCAACACCTGGCAGTGGTCTGCCTGCTCGACGACCCAATCCAGCAACGCCGTCTTGCCCATGCCGCACTCGCCGCGCAACACCAGAACTCGGCTCCGACCCGACCGGACATCGTCGATGAACTCAGCGAGTTCACCGGTTTCACGTTGCCGCCCAATCAGACCGACGGCGTGCATTGCCGTATCACGGCCCCCGTTCGCATAGGTCGAAATTACACCGGTTACCAGCCGGTGCGACTGGCCAGTGGCGGACTCGAAGGCCAGCCCCTGGCCCCAATACTGAATGCCACTCGTCGTCGGCCGTTCATGGAAGGGATTCCGTCATGTTAGTGGGCGATTGCCCGTGATGACTCCGATTCGCGGTCGCGATGAAGAACTGAAAGTCGTCCGCGAATTTCTCGGGGCGCTGGCCGCCCGCCGGCGCGGCGGCGTCGTCGTCGTCGAGGGCCCACCGGGTATCGGGAAGACCCGGCTACTGCAGGAATTCCGGGCGCGTGCCGACAAGGGTGTCCGGACGTTGTTCGGCCAGGCCTTCGAGTATCAGCAAACGGTTCCGTTTGCGCCGCTGTTCATGGCCACTCTGCGCGCGGATCCACCGGTTGGTCAGGCCTCGGTGCTGCGCCGGGTTAACTCCGCCGACTTGCGCTACCTGGTGGTGCAGGATTTGCAGGCCGCGATCGGCGCGGCGGCGGTGCAGACGCCGCTGGTAATCGTGATCGACGACATCCACTGGGCCGACCACGCGACCCTACTGGCTATCCGGTCATTGACGGCGGGCCTGGCCAACGCTCCCGTCCTCTGGGTGCTCGCCGCGCGCACCGGCGCCGGGGGACCGGCGGTCGGCACGACGGTCAGCCTGCTCGAGCGGGATGGGGCCCGGGTGCTGAGGTTGGGCGCGGTCGGGCTGCCGGCGGTGGCCCAGATCATCGCCGACGTCCTGCACGCGGAAGCCGATGAGTCGTTGCTCAGTCTGGCCGGCAAGGCGAACGGCAGCCCGTTCCTGGTGATGGAGCTGATCCAGGGGCTGCAGGAGGAGAACAGGATCGTCGTCAAAGGCGGTCGTGCCGGCGTCACGGGGCTGGAGTTGCCGCGGCGGCTGACGGCCACCATGCAGGAGCGGCTGGATCGCATGTCGGAGGACGCGCGCCGGGTGGTGCAGGTGGCTTCCGTTCTGCCCGACAGCTTTTCGGCGGGGCTGCTGGCCGAGATGCTGGATCGGCGCCCGATGGGGCTGGTCGCGGCCGTGGAGGAGGCGGTGCGCGCTGACCTGCTGACCGACGACGGCGATCGGCTGCGGTTTCGTCATGACCTGCTGCGGCAAGCCACCCGCCAATCGCTCCCGCAATCACTGCGACGAGCTATGGAGCGTGACGTGGTGAACGTGCTCCTCGAAGGCGGGGCCGCGCCGGCGGAGGTGGCAACCCAACTCGCGCGCAGCGCCGATGTCGGTGACAAGGCGGCGATCCGCGCGCTGCGCCAAGCCGCGCGGTCGCTGGCCGGTGGCGACCCTGCCACCGCGGCCGACATTAGCAAGCGGGCGCTGCAGTTGCTGCCCTGGCAAGACCCGGCGCGGGGGCCGCTGGTCGCCGAAACCGTCGTGCTGCTCAACCAGGCCATGCGTTACGGCGAAGCGCGGCAACTGGCCGCGGCAACGCTTTCCGACAGCCTCTCGCCTCAGGAAGAGGCCGACGTTCGGCTCGGGTTGTCCATGCTGTCACCGCAGCCCGCCGGCCAACGGGCGGAGGAAAACCGGCGCGCACTGGAACTGGGCAGCATCAGCGACCTCACCAGGGTGCGCCACCTCGGCTGGCTGGCCTACAACCTTGCGATGGACGGCCAAACGGACGGCGCCCGCGCTGCCATCGACGATGCGCGGACGGCCGCGGCATCGAGCGCTGACACGCTGACCACGGTCCTCGCCGAGGCGGCGCTGGCCCAGGTGAACTGCGCGGACGGGTACGGCGAGCGCACGGCGGAATCCCTCGATCGCCTCGCCGACCTGTCGCGCAGCGCGGACGCCGGCGCGGTGCAGCACTTCGCCGCGGTGAACCGCACCATCCTTCTCGTCACGCTGGGCCTGCTCGACGAGGCCACCGCGAGTGTGTCCGAGAGCTTGCGACTTGCTCGCGCACAACGCAACTACATGGCGCTGCAGCTGCTCACCCAGATCCAGGCGCTGATCCATGTGGCCGCGGGCCGGTTGGACGCGGCGCGAGCCGTCGTCGAGTCCATTCCCCCGCAGGAGCGCATGACCTGGACACGCATCGGGGGCCGGCTCGGCATGATGGTGCTGGCCGGCGTGGCGACACACGCGGGCGACCGGTCCCTGCTGCGCGAGGTCGCGGTGCAGGCCCGCGATGCCTACACGGCCGGAGGACCGGCATTCCGGAGGGAGGGCCTGGCGGTTCTTGCCCAGGCCGCCTGGCATCGGGGTGACGCGGAGGAAGCGTTGCGCTGGCTGACCGACGAATACGCGATATTGCAGACACCGTTGTGGGCCGTTGATCTCGATCACATCGTCTTGACCGCGCGGGTCGCGGCCGCCACCGGTGACGCCGGGCTCCGCGAACAGGCGCTGCGGGCGGCGGAGCTGCTTTCTCGAGAAGAACCCGGAATGCCGTTGTTCACCGCCGTCGCCCAGCATGCGCGGGCCATCATCGAGCGTGACCCCGACGCGCTGATTGCGGCCACCAAATCGCTGAGCCAATTGTCCCGGCCGCTGCTGCACGCCGCCGCGGCCGAGGATGCGGGCGTCGAGCTCACGCGCGCCGACCGCGGTTCGGAGGCGCTTGAGTCGCTTACCGTCGCCTTCGAGACGTACATGCAGTGCGGCGCCACCGCCGACGCGCAGCGGGTCGGTCAAGCCTTGCGCGAACACGGCGTTTCACGACGAGTTGTCGCCAAGCCGCGCCCGCAGACAGGGGTGGACAGCCTCACCGAGAGCGAGCTCAAGGTCGCCCATCTTGTTGCTGCCGGAGCCACGAATCGCGCAGTAGCGCAACGACTTTACCTATCGCCACACACGGTGAACACGCACCTGCGTAACACGTTCACCAAGCTTGGCATCAGGTCGCGCTCCGAACTGAGCCGCTTCATCCACAGCTCCCATTAGAAAGCCAGCCGCGTGTTCGGGCTTCGGCCACCGTGGTGCTTCCTCGCCTCCATGACATCGATAGTGGGAGACGCCTCCCGCTATCCGGTCGGCCGACCTTAGAGCTTGCCGCCGAAAAGAGCATCCTGTGGAATGCCCTTGTCGACGAGCCGTGTGTAGCTCGAGAAGGGACCGACATGACCACCACCCTCGCCCCCGCGGACACCGGAACGTTCACCTTCGTTTCGCAGGTTGATAACGCCCCGATATTTGTGCGAAAGTGGCTGCCGCCCTGCGGGATCCGTGCACGCTCGACTGTGCAGATCACCCATGGGGGCGCCGAACACAGTGGCCGCTACGACAGGCTGGCCCGCTTCCTGGCGGCCGAAGGCAGCGTCGTCTACGCCCTCGACTTGCGCGGACACGGCCAAACGGCCCCAGCCGGCGAACTCGGGCAGGCGGGCATGAGCGCCTGGAATGACATGACCGCCGATATGAAGCACCTCGCCGAGATCGCCCGCACTGAGTACCCCGACCTGCCACTGATCGCCTTCGGTCACAGCATGGGCTCGGCGCTCACCCAGTCTCACATCCAGAATCATGGCGATCTGCTGGCCGGCGCGATTCTGTGCGGCACGATGGGCGCGATGCCCGGGGTCGACGACGACGCCGTCCCGGCGCTCATCGAGCAACTGCACATCCTTGCGGCGGGCCCTGATGCGGCAGCGCCCAGCGAATTCTTCGCCTCGCTGTTCGTCGGCTTAAACGCCCCCTTCATCGGCAACGTAGCCGAGTCGACCGGCTCTGAATGGCAGACCAGCGACCCCGACGAGATGCGGTTGTTCCAGAGCGACCCACTCTGCGGTCAGCTGTTTTCCAACGCGATGACCTATGCGGTCATCAAGGGATTCCACGACCTATGGCTTCCGGAAAACGAATCCCGCATTCCCGTCGACCTACCGATCCTGATCATCGCCGGGACCGAGGATCCCGTCGGCGGCAAGACGATCACGATCCAAAGCCTCATCAACCGTTACCTGAAGCAGGGACACCGATCCCTCGATTACCGGTTCTACGCCGGCGGGCGACACGAAATACTCAACGAACCCGAAAAGGACCGTGTCCACCGCGACATCGCGCATTGGCTCACCCAGACCCTGGACTAGTAGCATCGGCCAACGCGCCCCATCCGCGGAGGTGCGTACCGTCGCGCCACCGAAAGGAACGGGCCCAGTATGACGACACAGGCCGAAGACCATCGGCACTACCCACAACTAATTCCGGGCCGGTTGCTGCGCAGCGGGCAGGAACACCATCCGGCCGTCCTGGATGAGGCCAGGAGACGACGCCAGAATCTTCAGCTGCGCCTGGCCGACCGGATAACGTCGTTCGCCGGGTCGATGAACTTCGTCTGGATTCACGCGGCTTTGTTCGCGGTGTGGATGCTGGTCCTGGAACGAAGCCCCTGGCCGACGCTGACGCTGGTGGTGTCGCTCGAGGCGATTTTCCTGTCGACCTTCGTGATGATCGGCCAGAACCGTCAGGCGGCTTTCCAGCAGGCCAAGGCCGACCACGACTTTGAGGCACAGGAATTAGAGCTCAAGACCAACACCGAGATCACTCGCCAGATCCATGTGCTCACAGAGGAACTGCACAGACGCTTCATCCAGCCGGCGCCGGGGGATCCCGGTCCCCAGTCGCGCAGCTGACGAGCGGGCGGTGAAATGCGTAGTAAGAGTGGACGTTTAAGTGGCGTCACTTTGCAGGCGCACCATGCGTGTCGTGCTGCTCTCGTCAAGGTCGACGAGGTCGGTGCGTGAGCGCAAGAAGTCGCTGAATGACTTGAAGCCCAAGGACTTTTCGCTGAACGATGGATCCATCCGCTTCATCAGGTCCTTGACTTCCGAATTGTGCTGCCACTCCGCGTCGTCCTTCTCCCGGCTGATCCGAAGTGCGCGCTCCAGCAGCCCGGTGGCGGCGGCCTGCGGGTCGGGCGGCGCCGGCTCGTCATCGGACCCCGCGGTGCTGGTCCGGCGGGCGCGCTTCTTGGGCGGGGACCCCGACGTACCAACGGTGGGTATCCCGGGCAGTGCGTCGTAGGTGAGGAACTCGTCGCAAGCGGCGGCCAGGGACCGGCTGCTGGAGCCGGCAACGCCGATGCCGACGACATAGCGGCCGAGTCGCTTGCAGCGCTGGGCAAGAGCGATGTAGTCGGAGTCGCCCCCGACGATCACCACATGCGTGAGGTCAGGCAACCGGAACATGTCTTCGACCGCGTCGACGGCCAACCGGATGTCCGCCCCGTTCTTGCCGTACGCGGCGGCCGGAAACAGCTGAACGAGATCGACGGCGCGGCCGACGAGCTGGCCGTGGTAGCGGGCGTTCATGTCAATGGACCAATCCGCGTAGGCGCGGGTGAGCACCAGGGTGCCGAACGACGAGGCGAAGTCCATGATGGCGCCCAGGTCGACGGTCGCCAACTGCAGCCGTTCCTTCTCCAGGCCCTTTGGCTTGTCCCGCTGGAATGAGTTGCGGCCGTGCACTTGGTCGTAGCGCGAGATCACAATGTTGTCGAAGTCCAAGTAGACGGCCACGCGGGGCGCGCTGAATTCGGTCATCGTGCGTGCGTCACCTTAACGACATGCAGCCGATCATTGATAACAACCATCCGGTCATCGTGCGCTACCCGGCCAGACGCATCAAGCCCGGGTCGGCCATGGCCGCACTTCCCGCTGGATCTGGTGATCGCCGCGGTCCCCGGCCGCGACGGCTTACTTGACGCGGTAGGGCCGGAAGGTGCGTCCGGGCACTGGCGTGAAGCCGTTCAGGTCGAACACGGCGATAAGGGCCCGCAACAGAGCGGGCGACCAGTCTTCGAAGGGTTCGGCGTCCATCCGATCGATGAGTTCACCACGGAGGTACTCGGTATTTGTCAGTTCCTGATAATCACTCATTAGTGTGCTCGACCCGGATTCGTCTTTCATCGAGCCGATTCCTTCCAAGCGGGGTGGTGTGTTCCGCCGGCCTCCAGCGGTGCGGCGGGATGCCATGGCGACTGCGTGCTTTTGCGGGTCGCAGATGACGCTAGGACCCGCGCCTGGTGCTTGTACAGGGAACATCCACGGGACTGGTCAAATTCAAATCTCTTGGGAGGGCGGCAAATCAGGTTCGGCAGGATCGCAGTTACTCGAGCGCCGTGACTCGCTGCCTGGCTCGGCGTGGTAAATCAGCAGTTGCGGTCCACCGGAAAGGGGCACGCGGATCCCATGGCGTCTCCAGATCGGCCGCTGAATGATGTTCGCGGGTAGGTTCTTTGGGCGACGACACGGCCGTCGAGCTTTTCGATGGCGATGCGTTGCGGCCACACCGACGCCCACTCGCGCTGCGGCGCAACGGTCATGGACCGGATCGACTTCGGCTTGATCGTCGATCGTGAACTCGTGCCCGACGTGTGGGATCTCGCCGATACGCACGTCGACGAGCAGGTCCGGCGGATTTCACTGACGGCATCGGCTTCGATCGCTGAAGTTGACCTCGACGCCAAGTTTATTAAAGGTCGATCTGACGCCGGTAACGGTGGCCGACGCAGTAAGGCTACGGGCGGACGTCGCCGAGCCGTTGGCTGCCGTCACATCGCCTCCGGTCGCAGGTCGCGATACTGGCGCAGCTCGCGGCGCGCGATGGCGCGCTTGTGCACCTCGTCCGGCCCGTCGGCCAGCCGCAGCGTGCGCAGGTGGGCGTAGGCCATGGCGAGTGGGAAATCGTCGGTGACGCCGGCGCCGCCGTGCACCTGGATGGCGCGGTCGATGATCTTCAGCGCGATGTTCGGGGCGGCGACCTTTATGGCGGCGATCTCGGTCTGCGCCTCCTTGTTGCCGACCGTGTCCATCATGTGGGCGGCCTTGAGGGTGAGCAGCCGGATCATCTCGATGTCGATGCGCGCCTCGGCAATCCAGTCCTGGATGTTGGCGTTGTCGGCGATCGGCTTTCCGAAGGTGACCCGGGACTGAGCGCGTTTGCACATCAGCTCGAGCGCGCGTTCGGCCATGCCGATGGCCCGCATGCAGTGGTGGATCCGGCCGGGCCCGAGCCGGGCCTGGCTGATCGCGAAGCCCTCGCCCTCACCCTTGAGCAAGTCTTTGGCGGGCACCCGAACGTCGGTGAACTCGATCTCCGCGTGGCCCTCGCGGTCCATGTAGCCGAACACCGGCAGGCTGCGCAACACCGTGACCCCGGGCGCGTCGATCGGGACTACCATCATCGACTGTTGACGGTGCGGCGGGGCGGCCGGATCGGTCTTGCCCATCACAATCAAGACCTTGCAGTTTTGGTGCATCGTGTTGGAGGCGAACCACTTTCGGCCATTGAGCACATAGTCACCGCCGTCGCGCACCATGGACAGTTCGATGTTGGTGGCGTCCGAGCTGGCCACCCGCGGCTCGGTCATCGCGAAAGCCGATCTGATGGTGCCGTCCAGCAGTGGCTTGAGGTACTTCTCGCGGTGCTCCTCGGTGCCGAACAGTTCGAGCACCTCCATGTTGCCGGTGTCTGGGGCGCTGCAGTTGCACGCCTCGGGGGCGATGAAGCTGTGGCCCATGATCTCGGCCAGCGGCGCGTATTCGAGGTTCGTCAGACCCGCGCCGGCGCCGGGATGCGGGTGAAACAGATTCCACAGGCCCCGTTTTCGCGCCTCAACCTTGAGCTCCTCGATGATGGGCGGCTGGAAGTGCGGGTCGCCGGACTCCCGCATCTGGTCTTCGTATAGCCCCTCCGCCGGGTACACGTCGGACTCCACGAAGTCGAGTAGCTCTTTCTGGAATTTTTGGGCGCGTTCGGAAATGTCGAACAGGGACACGAGAACTCCTTAGATGTTGTCCAGCAACGAAGCTTGATAACGGCGCATGCCGCGCAGCCAGCGCTCGTAGTCGTCGGCCTTCTGGCGGAACATGTCCAGCACGCTGGCGTGCGGCAGGATCAGGAAGCGTTCCTCGTCGACCGCGGCGAGCACGTCTCGGGCGATCTGGGCGGGTTCGAGCACCTCGCCCGCCGAGGTGACGGCGCGGGTGGCGGCGACGCCGCGCGGATCCCCGGTCTTCTCGCCGGCGTAGAGCAGCTCGGTGTTGACGCCCATCGGACACAGGCAGCTGACCCGCACCCCCTGGTCGCCGTAGCTGATCGCAAGCCATTCGGCGAATCCGACGGCGGCGTGCTTGGTGACGGCGTAGGTCGCCGAACCGATCTGGGTGAGCAACCCGGCGGCCGACGCGGTGCTGACGAAGTAGCCCTCGCCACGCTCAACCCAGCCCGGGACGAGCAGTTGCGCGGCCCGGATGTGTGCCCGCAGATTCACGTCGATCGACCGCTCCCACTCCGCCTCGCTGGCCTCGAGGCCGGGCACCCCGACGATTCCGGCGTTGGCGAAGTAGATGTCGACCGGGCCGAACTGCCGCTCCGCCAGCGAGATCAGGTCACCAATGGCCGCCGTGTCCGACGCGTCCGCGCCGGCCGCGACCGCGAACCCCGGTGCTGCGGCGTTGATTTCGTCGGCGACGGCCTGCGCACGGGCCGCGTCGAGGTCGGCCACCACTACCCGGGCGGCCTGTGAGGCGAGCTGCGCGGCGAGCGCGCCGCCGATACCGCCGCCACCGCCAGTGACGACGGCGACCTTTCCCGCGGCCTTCATCGTGCCCTCCGCCCGATGCCGAAGCGTTCGGCGAGCTGCGTGCACGTGTCGGCGGCGTCGGTGTGCAGCACACCGGCGATCCCGAGGCGAGCCGCCCCGTCGAGGTTTTGCTGCAGATCGTCGACCATGACCGCCTGGCGCGGGTCGATGCCGAGCCGCTCGCAGGCGATCGCATAGATCCTCCGCGCGGGCTTGCGGACGCCGACCTCCGACGAAATCACCACCACATCGGCCAGCGCGTCGAGATCGAAGCCCGCGTAGCAGTCGCGCCCGAACGCGTTGGATACCAAGGCAATCGGGACTCCGGACGCCCGCAGGTCCTCGATCAGCCGCACCGTGTCGTCGTCTCGACGCAGTCCGGCCTGCATCCGCGCCAACAACCCATCGGGCTGGACCTCGAGGCCGTGCGCGCATAGTCGGGCGGCGAAACCGCGATCGAAGGCGTCGGCGTCGATCCGTCCGCACTCGTGCTCGACGAGCAGCTCTCGGGCGGCGGGGTCGTGGCTGAGCAAATCCAGTATCAGTCCTGGGGGAGCGCCAACGAGTTCACCGAACTGCTCGAACGCCCGCAGCACACTGGTGGTAATCACACCGCCGAAGTCGAACAGCAACGCGCTGCGCGTCATCGGCGGGTCCTCGACCGGGCCGGGAACGGTCTCGACGGTGGACATGCGACTCCTCTTGTCTGGGTCTGATGGCGATCACTCGCGAGCGGCGTACCGGGAAACCGGCCGGCGGCAGCCTCGGTTGACGTGCAGCACGTACCCCTCTTATACCCATAAGTTGAATCCGACGTCAAGTTCAAGTTCGTGGCGGAGAGGGTCCTTTGGCCCCAGCTCAAGCGGTGGTTACTGGCCGCGGACTGCTGGGCGGTCGCGCTGATCCGGTGTCGGAATCCGCAGGGCGTTCACCCACAACCGAGTGATGATCTGCACGACGTCCTCGTCGGTAGCCATTGGCCTGTCGTCACGGTCCTCGCGCGTGACGAAGTGCCCGAACGCGACGCGGCTCATCATTGCCGACAACGCACGCGACGCGAGAAGCGGGTCCAAATCCGGATCCGCCTGGCCGTTGGCCTGCAGCTTCGCGATGCTGCGCGCATTTCGACGCACGAACGCATTGGATCGCGACGTGCGCAATTCGCGAAACTGGGCATCGATGTTGGCAACCTGCTCGAGCAGACCCATCAGCTTGCTGTTGCGTTTGTACGACTCCAGATAGGCACGGTTGCTCGCCTCGATGACAGCGGCAGGATCGTCATCGCCGACGACGTGCGGCAAGCCGGGATGCAGCATGTCTTGCTGAGCGACCTCGAGAACCGCCGCGAAAACTTCTTCCTTGCCGCTGAAATAGGTGTACAAGGTGCCCGACGAGCAATTAGCCGCGTGCGTGATGTCCCTGAGCCGAGTATCCAGGTACCCGTCGCGCTCAAACACTTTTCGCGCAGCGGCGACCAATGCGGCGCGAGTGCGAAGGCCACGCTCGGTGGCCGGTAGCTCGCGCAGCAGCGAGGACCGCGCCAAGGACGGGGGAGGGTCCGCGTAGGCGTCATCGGCGGCAACGTTGACCATGTGCACAGTTATACGTTACGGAGTGGCGTGATGGCGTGAAGCGAAAGCCCGCAGCCAATCAGGCGGCGCGCTGACCCTCGGTAGCGCGATGCTATGCCGATGGGGTGGCCGGGTAAAGCTGGCCCCACCACTACCACTGTTAACGCGGTCAGGCTACGCAGGCGTTTGCCGGAATCAACAACGCGCGCAATGCGCTGTTGGTGGTCGTAGGCGCCGGCAAGATGGCGCCGATACCACACCAAAACCATTGTCGAAGAAGAGGTCTCACAAAATGTCCACCATCCACTTCCACCAGACGACCACCGCGACCCCCGAGCAGTTCATCGCGGGCCTCACCGATTTCGGACCGGGACGCGCGGAGCTCTTTCCAAACAGCGCCGACGGGTACCTCAAGGTGCATCACCTGGGCGCGCATGAGGCCGACGTCACCGAGGGCTCGGGCGGCGTCTGGGAGCGCCTGCATTACGACTGGTCCGATCCCACCCACGTCACGCTGACGACCACCGACTCCAACTTGTTTGGCGGCGCGTCCGGACACACCTACACATTGCGGCGGCAGCTCAACGGGACGACCGACGTCGACGTCGTCGTAGTTCGCGAGGGCAAAAACTGGAGGGGCCGGGTGCTCTCGGGCCTGATCGGAACCGTTGTCAAGGGCCACATGCGAAAGGCGTTCGTGCACAGCGTGAAGGCCATCGAAGCCCGCAGCGGCGCGAGCGTGGTGTAACACGCATAATCGGTTACGGCCCGCTACCCGGAAGCCGCCCCGGTTCCCACCGGGCGGCTTTCGGCCGTGCCAAGCGAAATCGATGCTGCGGCAATGTATTTCTACGCTAGATGGACGTCGCTGACGTCGATGGACACCATGAGCTCGTCGGGCAGCAGCCGGCCGTCGGCGTCGCACCGGTACGCGCGCCGCTTGGCCGGCAGCTTGATTCCGTCGGCCTCCACGATGTCGTAAACGTATTGGATCGCGGAGAATCCACCCGCGACATCGACCCGGTAGTCGTGGCGGCGCAGCAGGAAGTCGCTGTCGAAGTAGAACTCCTGCAGCTCGCTGTGGCTGGCGAACCGCTGCGGGAAATGCACCTGCAGCCCAAGCCAGAGCTCGCCGTTGTCCTCGATCGGGTCGAGTTCGGTGGTGGTGAACCCGGGCAGCGTCAGCAGGAACGGGGCGGTCAAATAGGTCCACAACGCGTAACCGTTAAAGTATGCGCGCTGCAGCGGATCCCACGGCGTCTCCAGATCGTGGCCGCTGAATGATGCTCGCGGGTCGGTCCTTTGGGCGACGACGAGGCCGTCGAGCTTTTCGATGGCGATGCGTTGCGGCGTGAAATCGGTCTTCTGGTCCGGCGCACCGAACGGCCGCATCGACGCCCATTCACGCTGCAGCGCAACGGTCATCCGCCGCGGCGTGGGATCTTGCGGTTGGCCCTTGATCTCCCACAGCTTGCCGCCGGTGACGATGGTCGCCTCGACGGTGCTGAATTGGCGCCACCGGTCCAGGCCGCCGTGGGCTTCGAGCACCGCGTCAAGCAGGTCGGTCATCACTGGCCTGCGCGCATGTCGAGGACGACCCGGAATCTGGCTTTGCCGGACATCATTCGGGCATAGGCCGCGGGTGCGTCCTCGAAGGGCATCACCTCGTTCATGGGTGCGACCCCGCGCGACGCGCTGAACTGCAGGTTGGCCTCGTTTTCGACCGAGGTGCCGGTGAGGCTGCCGACGATCGTGTGGCCACCGAAGATGAGATCGGCCGTGCTGACCTCGATCGGGTCGTCGGCCGCGCCCACGACTATCAGCCGGCCGCGCGGCGCCAGGCCGGCCACCAGCGGCGACATCGATGCGCCGCTGGCCGCGGTGGCGACTATCGCGACGGCCCCGCCGAGCTCCTTTAACGCCTTGGCGGGATCGGTTGCGGCGCTGTCGATGTAGTGGTCTGCGCCCAGCTTTTCGGCCAGGGCGGCCTTGTCGGTGCCACGCGCGATGGCCGCCACGCGGTAACCCAGCTTGTCCGCGAACTGCAGCCCCAAATGGCCCAACCCGCCGATGCCCTGAATCGCCACCAGCGCATCGGGTCCGGCGTCCAGACCCCGCAGCGCGTTGTAGGTGGTGACACCGGCGCACAGCAGGGGAGAGGCGTCCACGGATGACAGGGAGTCGGGAATGCGGACCAGTCCGCTGGCGCGGGCGTACGCCACCTCGGCATATCCGCCGTCCACGGTCGTCCCCGTCCAAGGTTGGTTTTCGCAGTTGACGAAATCCCCGCGGCGGCACCAGACGCAGACGCCGCAGTGGCCTCCGAGAAAGCCGACCCCGACGCGGTCACCGACCTTCCACTCGGTAACACCCGCACCGACGGCGTCGATGACGCCGGCGGCCTCGTGCCCGGGTACCACCGGCTGGCTGGGGTCGGGGCGTAAACCCTCGACGGCGAACACGTCACTGTGGCACACGCCGCAGCTGTCCACGCGTAACCGCACGTGACCGGGTTGCGGGTCGAGCAACTCGCGCTCCACCAACTCGAACTGCCGCTGCCCAGTGACCTGATAAGCGCGATATGTCGACATCACAATCCTCCTTTGCCAGCTTCATGCCACCATCTAGCCGGCGTTTACGACTACCATGAGCGCGCGGAACGGGTTGCGAATTCCGCCGGTCCGACCGCCAGCCTGTCCGCGTTGATACCGGTATTGGCAGGGGTAGCTTGTCGTCCGCGTCGGCGAGTGTTTCGACCGCGGGGTATTCGTTGAGAACGAGCCATGTCGTCGCGGCCGATTCATAATGCCTTCGTCTGGCCCCGGACAAAATCCAGGCGAGACTCGGTTTGCACCCAGCCGACGAGGCCAAAGGCTTTCCCCATCGGCACATTGGCGTAGTCCGTGTCAGCGATCAGCGTTTTGGCGCCGGCGGCAACCAGCTGGCGCGTCATGGCCGCTACCAATTGAGCCCCGTATCCGCGGCCCCGGAACGCCTCCGCGACGCCAACGAACAGCACGAATGCCTCGCCAGCGGGAAATGCTCGCCCAGAGATCAGGCCGACGCACCGGTCCAGCGAGTCGAACGCCAAATGAATGCATTCGACCGGGTCGGCGGCCAGCAGCTCCTCGAGTTCAGCACGCCACGCCGAGTCAAATCCGAGTCGATTCGCGTCCTCGGCATGGTCTCCGTCCAGTGACCCCGCCATCACCTGCGGGAACACCGAGAGGAGCCGTTCATCGTCCGCCGCAACGAGCGGTTCCAGGCGAAGCTCGGTGAGAATGCCGTCGCCGAGACCGGACGGAACCTCGAACTCATAGTGCCGACCCGCCTTGACCGGCACCCACCCGCAGTCGTGCAACGCGACAATGAGCGGGGTCAGCGCCGGTGCGTCGAACCCGACGTCAGGCGGAACGAAAATGAGCACGTCGGTGCAGCCCGACGCGCAAAGGTCGGCGGTGGCGCGCGCGGCGAGGGCTGTGAAGTCAGCATGTTCTGCGGCGGTGGTTCCCGGATGGCTGATGTGGAAGATCACCCGCGGTATGCCGCGACTCCGCGAGCCAGACGCGGCGATGGCTCCGACGACGCGGTCGCTGCGCCGCGCGGCCCACATCCATTCCGGCCGGAACACCCCATGCTTGAACCTGCGCTCGATGTTCACCTCCGACCAAATTCGGCGCTGCGTCGGCGAGTCGATCGGTGGGGCTAAGGTTCGCAGCAGCCCAACCGCCTCCGCAGCGGAGGCGGGCTGAAAGAGCTCAAGTCCTGTCATCTGCGGCACCCGGCTTCCCTTGGTGTGCTTGTCAACCTGCATTATGCCTACTTCCGGTACCGGCAGTAGCGGAATACAGTGAGTGGGTGGCGACCGGCGAAGATGGCAGGCATGTTCGTACCTGCCCACTGTGTGAAGCCATGTGTGGCTTGGAGATTCACGTCGAAAGCGGTCGAGTCAAGAGCATCCGCGGCAACCGCGACGACGTGTGGAGTCGCGGGCATCTCTGCCCGAAGGGTGTGTCGCTGGGCGCGCTGCACCACGATCCGGACCGCATCCGCAGCCCGCTGATCAAGGTCGACGGGCGCTGGCAGGAGGTCAGCTGGGACGCGGCGTTTCGCCGCTGCACGGAGTTGCTGACGCCGGTGATCCGCAAGTACGGCATCGGGGCGGTCACCGCCTACACCGGTAATCCACTGGCGCACTCGTTCTCACTGGCCCGCTACGCGGGTGTGCTGCTGGGGATGTCGGGGATGCCGGTCACCTATTCGCCGGGGACGGTCGACCAATGGCCGAAGAACCTGTCGTCGCATCTGATGTACGGCCTCTGGTGGAACTTCCCCGTGCCCGACATCGACCGCACCGACCTGATGGTGATCATGGGTGCCAACCCCGCCGCTTCGCAGGGTTCACTGCTGGCCGCGCCCGACGTGATGGGCTTGATCAACGGAATTCGCAAACGCGGCAAGGTGATCGTGATCGACCCGGTGCGCACCCAAACCGCCGCTCAGGCAGACGAGTGGCTGCCGATCGTCCCGGGTACCGACGCGGCGCTGCTGCTGGCCGTCGCGCACACGCTCTTTGACGAGGACCTGGTCGATCCCGGGCCGCATGTCGACGGAGTCGAGACGATGCGCCGGGTCGCCGCGGACTGGCCGCCGAGCCGGGTAAGCGCGGTCACGGGTATCGACGAAGACCGCATCCGGCGGTTGGCCCGCGAGCTGGCCGGCACCCAGAAATCGGTCGTCTACGGTCGAATTGGCTTGTGCAATCAGGAGTTTGGCAGCCTGGCCAGCTGGCTGGTCGATGTGATCAACATCCTGACCGGCCATTTCGACGCCCCCGGCGGCGCGATGTTCCCTCGGCCGGCGGCCTGGTCGATCACCGCTCAGCCGCTGCCCGGGCTGGAGGGCGGCCTAGCGGAGTTCGGCCGCTGGCACACCCGGGTGCGCGGCGCCAAGGAGGTTCTCGGCCAGGCGCCGGTGTCGTGTATGGCCGAAGAGATCGCCACACCGGGCGACGGGCAACTCAAGGCGCTGATCACGATCGCGGGCAACCCGGTGTTGTCCACGCCCGGCGGTGACAGGCTCGACGAAGTGCTGCCGATGTTGGAAGCGATGATCTCCGTTGACCTTTGGCTCAACGAGACCACACGCCACGCCGACGTGATCCTGCCCGGGCTGTCCCCGCTCGAACAGCCGCACCACGACGACCTGATCCTGCTGTTCGCGATCCACAGCATCGCGAATTACTCGGCGCCGGTGTTCGACCCGGGCGATCGCCCGCACGAGTGGGAGATCCTGATCCGGCTGACCGGCCTGTGCACCGGCACGCCGGCCGAGGATGTCGACGTCGCGGCGATCGACGACGGTTTTTTCGATTACCTCGCCTTCACCCGGGGAGTCGACGGCGCGCAGATCCGCAAGCTCTACGACGATGGCGGCTGGGAAGGCGGGCCGGAGCGGATGCTGGACCTCACGTTACGAACCGGGCCGTTCGGGGACAGGTACGGCGAGAATCCCGGCGGGCTCACGTTGGACATGCTCAAGGCCCATCCGAACGGCATCGACTTCGGGCCGATGGTGCCGCAGCTGCCCGACATCCTCGGCACCCCCGACAAGAAGATCCGGCTCGCCCCGCAATACCTGCTCGATGACCTGCCGCGGCTGGCCGCGCGCTTGGAACGGCCCGCCGAGCCGCTGGTCCTGGTGAGCCGCAGACACCTGCGGTCGAACAACACGTGGCTGCACAACGTGCCCGCGCTGATGAAGGGCAAGGATCGGTGCACGCTGCTGATCCACCCGGAGGATGCGGCCCGCTGCGGTGTCGGCGAGGACGACGTGGTCACGGTGAAGTCGGAGGCCGGTGCGATTACGGTGCCCGTCGAGGTCACCGACGCGATCAAACCCGGTGTGGTGTCGATGCCACACGGCTGGGGGCATGGCAAGCCGGGCACTCGCATGTCGGTCGCCAACAGCTCACCGGGCGCCAACACCAACGCACTCTCCCCGCCGATGTTTATCGACGAACCGTCCGGAAATGGTGTTCTCAACGGCATCCCGGTAACGATCTGCTGAGCCGGGATGGATCATCGATCGATGTTCGTGTGGCTGGCGGCGTCGCCTACGCGGGATCGCCCGAACTGGCCTTTTCCCTATCGCTGGATTAATTCGATTGCACTGAATCCATCCGCCGACTGTGGGTGATATGCACAAAGATCCATTGAAATCCGTACCTAGCCCCCACGCTCGGTGCGCGTAGGAGGCCGACACGTCTTTAGGTACAGCCGCTCACGCTGACCCGCCGGCCAACGTTGGCGCAGACGTGGACGTTCGCCGGCGGCGGATAGTCCTCGGGCATGGGTGCGTAGTCGGTCGGCGGCGGAGCGTAGGGGGCGACCGCGTCGGCGACGTTGGCGCAGCCGCTGACCGACACGCGTCGGCCGGCGTTGACGCAGACGTCCGCGCGCGCGACGCCGGAAGGTTGCATCGTGACAAAGGCTTCGGGCACTGCGGTAAACGCCAGCGCCGCGACCGCCATGACGGCCCATTGCCGCTTCCTGGGACTCATTGATGTCTCCTTGCCGCCCGAGCTAACCGGTGGCCGAATTATATCCGTGCTTGCCGCGGCGAAGCGCCCGATTGGCGACGGGCTCAGGGCGCGATGGGCCGATTCGTCCAGTCCCGGTCGGGTCGGCGCGACGAACGGAACCAGCCGCCAGCCGCGCCGGTGCCGCCGTCGGTCGGGATCGTGTGGCCGGTGACGAACGCCGAGAGGTCCGAGGCCAGGAACAGGATCACCCGGGCCTGATCGTCGGGCACCCCCATCCGTCCGACCGGAACCCACTGCGGCCACTGCAGCTGCTCCTCTGGGGACAGCCACTGCGAGTAGGGCACCTGCAGGGATTCGGTGACGTCGGGGCCGATCGCATTGACCCGCACGCCGTCGCGGCCTACCTGGACCGCCAGGCTGCGGGTGAAGTGGATAACGGCCGCTTTGAAGGCGGCGTAGACGGGATCCTCGGGGTAGCCGCGTAGGCCCTCCACGGACGAGACGTTCACGATCGCGCCGGCGCGTTGGTCGATCATCGCGGGCAGGAAGGCGTGCGTGACGAGGAAGACGTGGTGCAGGTTGATCCGGTAGAGGTCATCCCACAGCTGCGCGTCGGTGTCGACGAAGTTGCCGGGATGACGCAGCCAGTGGCCCACATTGTTCACCAGCACGTCGATCCGGCCGAAGCGATCCAGCACCGATCGCGCCAGGCCGGCGACCTGGCCGGTGTCGCGGACATCGGTGGCGATCGCCAAAGCCGACCCACCAGACGTCGTGATCCCTTCGGCGGTCCGTTGGCCCAGCTCGGTGTCGATGTCGGCGATAACCACGCGGGCGCCGTGATGCGCGAACAGGCGCGAAGTTGCCGCGCCGATACCGCCACCGCCGCCGGTTACCACCGCGACCCGGTCGGCCAGCAGCGAACCAGCCTGCGTTGCGTTCTCCATGGTCATATCTTGGGGCACGGTTCGTCGGATGCCGCCGGCCCAACCGATGCTGCCGTTCGCTCGCGGCGTGTGGGTCGGTACATTGGCGTACCGTGGCTGGTACGTCGATGTACCGGACCCCGAGAGGCGGCGAGCAGTGGCCGAAGCAACGACCGATTCGGTGCGGCTGCCTCCGTTGGTGCCGATTCCCAAACCCATCACCGCGATGGCGTTTTTGGCCTCTCGTGGGGCTGCCGTCAAGGCACTGGGCCGCCGGTACGGCGCCACCTTCACCGTGCGTTTGCCGGTCGTCGGCCAGGCCGTGGTGATCAGCGACCCAGCGTTGATCAAGGACTTGTTCGGTACCAGGAGCGACCTGGTGACGCGGAATTCCAACCTGGGAACGGTGCTCGGTCCCGGCTCGACGTTCAGCCTGCGCGGTGCCGAGCACCGACAGCGTCGCAAGCTGCTGATGCCGCCATTTCACGGCAAACGGATGAGTGGGTATGAGGCCATCGTCGAAGCAGAGGTACTGCGCGAGACGGCGAGCTGGCCCGAGGGACGTGAGTTCGCCACGCTGCCGTCGATGATGCGCATCACGCTCAATGCGATCCTGCGCGCGGTTTTCGGTGCCGAGGGCGCCGAATTCGACGAGCTGCGCCGGCTGTTGCCCCCGCTGGTGGCTCTCGGCTCGCGACTGGCGGTGCTGCCGCTGTCGGCACGCCGTGACTACGGGCGGTTGAGCCCCGGTGGGCGTTTCGCGCGTTACCGCCGCCGCTATGACGACGTCATTTCGCGGTTGATCGCCAGGCTGCGCCGTGACCCGAACCTCGCTGCCCGCAGCGACGTGCTGTCGCTGCTGCTGGCGGCGCGCTACGACGACGGCCAGCCGATCAGCGACTCCCACATTGCCGACGAGCTGCTCACCCTGCTGGCCGCCGGCCACGAGACCACCGCCACCACGCTGGCCTGGGCGGTGGAGCGGCTGCGCCGTCACCCACAGCTGCTGAGCCGGCTCACGGCCGAGGTGGACGGTGAGGGATCGCAGTTGCTGCAGGCCACGGTGTGGGAAGTGCAGCGGACCCACCCGGTGATCGAGTTGACCGGCCGGGTCACCCTGGACCGGATACGGTTGGGGGAGTGGGTAATTCCCAAACACCACATGGTGGCCGTCAGCGTCGTGCTGGCCCACAGCGCCGAGCGAAACTTCCCCAACGCCAACGTCTTCGATCCTGATAGATTCGTCGGCAATCCGCCCGACGCTTCACTTTGGGTGCCTTACGGTGGGGGAGTGAACCGATGCGTCGGCGCAGCCTTCGCCAACATGGAGATGCTGGTGACGCTGCGAACTCTGTTGCGCCACTTCGAGTTCACCACCACGCACGCCGCTGGCGAGTCGAATCATTCCCGCGGTGTGGCCAACGCGCCGGGCCGCGGCGGGCGGGCCGTGGTGCATCGCCGCACCACGCGTGCCGCACCCCTCGCCAAGGCGTTGCCGGTGTGAGCTACACGCCCCGGAAAACGGGCGGGTTTCGGCGTCGCATAAGCCGCGGGTGTCCCATTGCGCCAATAGTCGTGAACCTGGGAAGGAAAGCGCAGCCGGTTTCCGCCATCACCGTTTGCCGATCTTGAGCGCCAAGTCGAGGACTACGCCAGAATCTGTGCGGACAGTATTTCACCCCGCTGGCCGACTACGCAGTCTGATGGAGACGCATTGCGCGGCAGGGATATTGCCGGCGCGACCGGACGCCCGGCGTCAGCTCGGACGAAATCCATTTTGTCCGCCATAGACGAACAGCATAAACGGATTTTCGCGCCGGTCCCGAACATGGTGAAACAATCGGTCACGATCACGCGCTTCTGTTCTGGCAGCGTGTCTTTGGCGCTACGACCGTTGTTGTTCGGTATACTCGCCCATCGTTTTTGGACTGAATACCCATTGGCCCTGCGGCCAAACGTGAGGAATCAGACATGCGGTATGGCCTTGCGCCGCAGTTTCGCGTCCGGCCATCGGGGTATTCGGTGGCCCGTAGGAGTTGATTGTAGATGGTTACCACCGAGAGTCCAGGTCATTCGAACCTGATTCATCCAACTGAGCGGCGAATTCACCACCGTCACAGTGCTCGGTCGGTCGCGGTGTCGTTGGCCAGCCGGCTAATCGTAAAGAACGCTGTGCGTGCGTGGGCCATGCAGCCGAATCTGCATTGGCCGCTCGAATACGTCGACAGTCTTGCGGGATTGTTGCCACGTTTTCCGAACTCGGCAAAGATTGCGACGGTAAGGCTCGAGAACTGCACCGCCGAATGGATTTGCGCATCCGGCGTGTCGCCGACGCGGGCGATCCTTTACTTCCACGGTGGCGCGTTCCTCACATGCGGTCTCAATACCCACCGCTCGCTGGTAACCCGCTTGTCGAAGGCATCGGAAGCGGGAGTGCTCAGCGTCGGATATCGAAAGCTGCCGTCGCACGGCATAACCGATGCAATCGACGACGGAATAAGTGGACTCCGCTGGTTGCAGCAGCGCGGCTACAACGGTGACCGAATCGTCGTGGCGGGCGATTCGGCAGGCGGATATCTCGCGTTCATGACGACGCTCGCCGCCATCCAAAGTGACTTCGCGAAGCCAGCCGGAGTTGCCACCGTGTCGCCGTTCACGGATGCAGACCCGGCCCGGAAACTCAAGCACCGCAACGCACGCAAGTGCTCCATGTTCACGTGTGGTGCATTGTCGATGTTCGCTGGATACCTCGGCGAGGCAGAGGTCCTTGCGGGACGAGGGAGCGCCTCGGGTCGTGTTGCCTCACCGGTGGACGCCGATCTGTCCTTGCTGCCTCCCGTCACCATCCATGCAAGTTCCGACGAGTTGTTACTTGCCGACGCCGAGCTCATGGCGAGGCGCCTAAGCGCCGCAGGGGTGCGCTGTGATCTGCATCTTTGGGACGGGCAGGTGCACGACTTCCCGTTGGCGGCAGACATATTGCCCGAAGGTAGACGGGCCATTAGATACATCGGGGATTTCGTCAAAGAGGTGACCGCTCAAAGCGATAGATTCTCGAATCGCGCGGGACCCAAGGCCTGGCGCCGTAACCGGGCGCGCATCACCGCTACGGCGGGATAGCGGCGACGCCTGTGGGCGATCTCGGCTATCAGCGAGTGTCTCGAAAGCCTCTGCGCCTCATATCGATTCGGTAATCGCTGGCTTTGAGTGCGACGCAACCTATCGCTATCGCTCAGGCTCATCAAAATCTGGGTCGGTCGCGACCGTCTCGCGCTGCTCCTGCCAGTCGGAAGCGCTCGTCTCCAGCGGCACGTCATTTTCGCGCAGCCGGGGTGGGGCATCGTCGTCGTCGTCGAACGGAGACTCGGCGGTCGCGCGCTGTTGTTCGACGGCGTCGGCGACGGGTACATCGTCGGGGAACGCGCCGTTGCTTTCGTCCACGGAAGGCCGGTTACCCGCTGCTTCGCGATCAAAACCGCGCGAAAAGAGCCCGTTACGCGTCCATTTTGCCCCATGACCAGCTCTTCTCGAGGCTCTTCTCGGATTCAAATCGAAACAAACCCGCAGCGTCTTTGAGCTGATCGGAGAGCGGAGCGGTCCGTGGGCCAGCCGTGGCCCGCGGCACGCACCGCAGGCCGGTAAACCGCCATCGCAGACCTACTCTGCAGTCAGCGCCATTGCCGATACAGTTGGTGCCGATGACTGGACCAATGACTGGAGCGGGCCCGCCCGCATTGACCGTGCGTTACGAGGCATCGCAACGTACCTTCGCGCCGGGCAACGATGTGGTTGTTGGGCGTGACCTGCGGGCAGATGTCCGCGTTGGACACCCCCTGATCTCCCGGGCTCACCTGGTGCTGCGATTCGACCAGGGCCGATGGATCGCCGTCGACAACGGCAGCCTCAACGGGATGTACGTCAACAACCGTCGCGTGCCGATGGTCGACATCCTGGACGGCCAGCGGATCAATATCGGCAACCCGGACGGCCCGCTGCTGACGTTCGAGGTCGGCCGCCACCACGGTATGGCCGGGCGTCCCCCCACGATGTCGATACCCTTGATCAACCTGCCCGGAGCGACACAACCGCCCCGGGGCACGTCACCGACCGCCACGTCATCGACCGGCCCGTCCCGGGTCGGCCAGCCCCAACAGCCCGGGGAGCCCACATCGCGGCTGCCGTTGTCACATGTGCCTACCGGGGTGCAGCCGAGCTACCCGTCGCAGCCGAGCTACCCGTCGCAGCCGCGGAACCCGAGCGGGCCGCAACCGGTGCGCTCGCCCACCGGGCCGCAGCCGGCTCCGCAGATCTACCGGCCGGCCACGCCCCCGCCCCCCGGGACCGGCCGCCCCGCTGGTGACGGGGGGAACATCGCGACGTCGATGATGAAGATCCTGCGGCCGGGTCGGGGGGCGGCGGCGGCGGAGGCGGCGGCGCCGGGGGCCGTCACGATCGGCCGGGCCGACGACAACGACATCGTCATTCCCGAAGTGCTGGCATCACGCCACCACGCCACCCTGGTCCCGACGCCCAGCGGCACCGAGATCCGCGACAACCGCAGCGCCAACGGCACCTTCGTCAACGGCAACCGGGTCG
This sequence comes from uncultured Actinomycetota bacterium, assembly GCA_963814505.1. Taxonomy (GTDB): domain Bacteria; phylum Actinomycetota; class Actinomycetes; order Mycobacteriales; family Mycobacteriaceae; genus Mycobacterium. Next base: position 99,567 of record CAWFDM010000018.1, on the reverse strand, counting down.
AGATGGCGCTGCTGCGCGAGGGCGATGTCGTCACCATCGGCAACATCGACCTCGTGTTCGCCGGCGGCACGCTGGCCCGCCGCCAGGAGACCGCGGCGGCGACGGGCACCGGTGGCCTCGACGTGCGCGGGGTGGCGTGGACGATCGAGAACAACAAGACGCTGCTGGACGACATCTCGCTGATTGCCCGCCCGGGAATGCTCACGGCCGTCATCGGCCCGTCGGGTGCCGGCAAGTCGACATTCGCCAGGCTGGTGGCCGGGTACACCCATCCGACCGCCGGCACGGTGGTGTTCGAGGGGCACAACATTCACGCCGAATATGCCTCGCTGCGCAGCAGGATCGGCATGGTGCCGCAGGACGACGTGGTGCACGGTCAGCTGACCGTGAAACAGGCGCTGATGTATGCCGCCGAACTGCGGCTGCCGCCGGACACCACCAAGGCCGACCGCGAGCAGGTGGTCGCTCGGGTGCTCGAGGAACTCGAGATGACCAAACACCTCGAGACTCGGGTCGACAAGCTGTCGGGTGGCCAGCGCAAGCGTGCTTCGGTGGCCCTGGAGCTGCTGACCGGGCCGTCGCTGCTGATCCTCGATGAGCCGACATCCGGTCTGGACCCCGCGCTGGACCGGCAGGTCATGACCATGCTGCGGCAATTGGCCGACGCAGGTCGTGTGGTCGTCGTGGTCACCCACTCGCTGACCTATCTGGACGTCTGCGACCAGGTCCTGCTGCTGGCCCCGGGCGGCAAGACCGCGTTCAGCGGGCCGCCTAGCGAGCTGGGTCCGGCCATGGGAACGACGAACTGGGCCGACATTTTCAGCACGGTCGCCGACGACCCGGATGCGGCCAAGGCCCGGTACCTGGCACGCACCGGTCCGCCGCCCCCAGCGCCGCCGGTGGAGGAACCCGCCGACTTGGGTGATCCGTCGCATACCAGCCTGCTCCGGCAGTTCTCCACGATCGCCAGACGACAGCTGCGGCTGATCGTGTCCGATCGCGGCTACTTCATCTTCCTGGCCTTGTTGCCGTTCATCATGGGTTCGCTGTCGATGTCGGTGCCCGGCGACGTCGGCTTCGGCATCCCCAACCCCATGGGTAACGCACCCAACGAGCCCGGGCAGATCCTGGTGCTGCTCAACGTCGGCGCGGTCTTCATGGGAACCGCGCTGACCATCCGCGACCTTATCGGTGAACGGGCCATCTTCAAGCGAGAACAGGCGGTCGGCCTGTCCACCACCGCGTACCTACTGGCGAAGGTCTGCGTCTACACCGTGTTCGCGCTCGTTCAGTCCGCGATCGTGACCGTCATCGCGGTGCTCGGCAAGGGCGGCCCGACCCAGGGCGCCGTCGCGCTGGGCAAGCCTCCGCTGGAGCTGTTCGTCGATGTCGCCGCCACCTGCGTCGCGTCGGCGATGCTCGGGTTGGCGTTGTCGGCAGTAGCGAAGTCCAACGAACAGATCATGCCCTTGCTCGTCGTGGCAGTCATGTCGCAGCTAGTGTTCTCCGGCGGCATGATTCCCGTCACCGGGCGCGTTGGGCTCGACCAGATGTCCTGGGCCACACCGGCAAGATGGGGATTCGCGGCGTCAGCTTCCACGGTCGACTTGATCAAATTGGTGCCTGGCCCGCTGACGCCGAAGGATTCACATTGGCATCACACGCCCGGGGCCTGGTGGTTCGACATGGGGATGCTGGCATTGATCAGCATTTGTTACCTCGGCTTCGTGCGCTGGAAGATTCGCCTCAAGGGCGGCTGATCACGCTTCGCGTCCGTGGCCCGAGGCGCGTCTAATACCCGATGCATGGACAGGTCGGGCGCTGGAGCCGAAGGGGGACTTGGGGATTCCACGCCATCACCGCGGTGTATTGGTTGGTTGGATCCAGCTAAGTCCGGGAGATTAGCCGGTGCCCCGGGCGCCGGGCATGGGGCATCCCCGGGCGACGTAGAAGGCTGTGCCTGAGGCATATCAGCGATTGCGCGGCGGGTTCAGCGGAATCAAGATAGCTACATCAGTCGCAATGAGTTCGGACCGTACGCGCGTGCTTCAGCGGCGTCGAGCCCCGACCGCCAGGCCCGACAATTTCTGGAGGTTCCAGCATGATTTCCGTGCGGCAAGCAACCATCGACCTGTTCCGCTCGCGCGGTCTGACAACGCTTTTCGGCAACCCGGGCTCGTCGGAACTGACCCTGCTGGAGGACTTTCCCGACGATTTTCGCTACCTGCTGGGCCTTCAGGAGATGATTCCGGTGGGGATGGCCGACGCCTACGCCCAGATCACCGGACGCCCCGCCGTGGTGAACCTGCATACCGCGCCCGGCCTCGGCAACGCGCAGGGGGCGCTGTACAACGCATTCGTCAACAAGACCCCGCTCATCGTCACCGCGGGAAATCAGCGCCGTGTCATGCAAAATCAGTACTGCCTGCTGACCAACATCGACGCCACCACGGTGCCCAAGCCGTTCGTGAAGTGGTCGGCCGAACCGGCGATCGCCAGCGAGGCACCCGCCGTGCTGGCCCATGCCATCCATCTGGCCACAACGCCGCCGATGGGCCCGGTTTTCGTGTCGTTGCCGATGGACGACATGCAGGCCGAACTCGACGAGGCCCAGGCGGCCGAGATCGCTGCGGTGCGCGATCGCAAAGTAATCCACGCCGCGGGTTTTGCGGCGGATCTCGCCGAGCAGATCTGCGGGCGCATCCGCTCCGCGGCATCGCCGGCGTTGGTCGTGGGAGGCGACGTCGAACGTTACGGAGCCTGGGACGCCGTGATCGGGTTGGCCGAGCGCACCCAGTCGGTCGTGTGGACGGCGCCGCTGACCGGATGGAGCGGATTCCCGGAGAACCACGCGCTGTATCGGGGCGTGTTGCCGCCCGGGGCGGGCTGGATCTCCCAGGCGCTGGCCGGCCACGATCTGATAGTGGTGATCGGCTCGCCCGTGTTTCGGTACTACCCCAAGGTCCCCGGGCCCTACCTACCCGAGGGCGCGAGCCTGATCCACATCACCAATGATCCCGACGAAGCCGCGCGCGCCCCCGTCGGCGACGCGATCATCGCCGACCTGCGCAGCACCGCCGACGCCCTGCTCGCCGCGGCACAACCAAGTCAGCGGCCGGCCCCGGCGCCGCGTCAGCCTATTCCCGACATTGAGCAGGCGGAGGTGCCGCTCAAGCCGGAAGCATTGTGGACGGCCGTCGGGAAAGGCGCGCCGCCACACACGCTTTGGATCAGCGAGGCCGGCAGTAACGAGATCGCGATGACCGCCGGGATTCGGCCGGGCGCCAAGTTCTCGCATCTGTCGGCCGCCGGCGGCGGACTCGGCTTTGGGCTGCCCGCTGCCGTAGGCGCTCAGCTCGCCGCGCCGGATCGCCCGGTCGTGGCGTTAATGGGCGATGGCTCAATGCATTACGCGATCACCGCGCTGTGGACAGCGTCCCATTACCAGATCCCGGTAACCATTGTGGTGGCATCCAACGCAGAATACGGCGTTCTCAAACAGTTCGGCATGTGGGAGAAGACCTTCGGTGTTCCCGGCCTGGATCTGCCCGGGCTCAACATCGTGGCAACCGCCGCCAGCTATGGCGTCGACGCACACGAAGCCCGCAGCACCGACGAGGTCACCGCGCTGGTCGAATCGGGCATCGCCGACCACGAAAGACCAACGCTGATCAACGTGCGCACCACGCGCGTTGACGTGTGATTCACCCGATGTCGGCATGCCGGGCAAGGAAACCCAACACAGCCTCGGCGAAGATGTCGTTGCGGTCGCCGGCGACCATGTGGCCGGCGCCGTGGACATCGACGAACTCGACCTCGGGGAAGCGCAAAAGGAACTGATCGGCGCGCTCCTGACTGACGAGGTCGCTCATTTGACCTCGCACCAAAAGCATCGGCACGCCGTTGCGCAGTATCGCCTCGATGGCCGCATGCAGCCGATCCGTATCGGTCACCTCGATTGGGGGAAACGGCGAGGTGCCGCTGATGAATTTCGGATCCCAGTGCCAGTACCAGCGATCGCCGCGGCGGCGCAGGTTGGTGCGCAGGCCATCGAGATCGGTCGGGCGGGGCCGATTCGGGTTGTACTCGGCGATCATGTCGGCGACCTCGTCAAGCGAGTCGAACCCGGATGCCACGCGGTCGGCCATGAAGGCGTGTATCCGGCTCGCCCCGGACGGGTCCATGTTGGGCACGATGTCCACCAGGACGACCGCGCTGGCGACCCCGGGCGTCATCTCACCCGCGAGAAGCATCGAGGTGAACCCACCCAGGGAGGCGCCCACCAACACCGGTCGCGGGGGCAGCTGGCTCAGGACTTCCTGGATGTCGGCGGCGAAGCTGACGACGCGGTAGTCGCCTTCGTTCGACCAGTCCGATTCTCCGTGGCCGCGCAGGTCGACCGTGATCGCCTGCCAGCCACGCTCAGCGACGGCGGCGGCGGCTTTGCCCCAGGAGCGCCGGGTTTGCCCCCCGCCGTGCAGAAACACCACGGCACGCGCCGAAGGATCGCCCAGGCGGTCAGACACAATGTGAACGCCGCCCGGCCCGTAGGTCGAGAACCGTTCGGGTGCCATGGTCATCCAGAAATCGTAAGGCGCTGCTCGTGCGGGGCCGCACCGAGCACCCCAAACGCTGTTATGCCGACTCTGGTGTCCCGGAGGTGTCCTAGGCCGTCCTAGGCCGTCTTAGCCACGGTTTTGGGTGAACGCGATGCGCTGCGGGTGGCCAGGACCGCGGCGCCGGCCGCGCCGAAGACGAGATCAGCTAGGATTTCCGCGATCGCCGTCACCCACGAAAACCAGGTCACGCCCGCGGCCGGCGCCGCATCGATGAAACTGTCACTGAACGCCCCCCAGGTCGGCAGCAGGTGCGCGGCGGTAAACCCGGCGGCGCTGACGAATCCGATGAGGACCGCGGCGTGCGGAGCCAGGCGACTTCGTCGAACGACCAGGACGATGGTTATCGCCGCCGCGACGCCCTGAATCATCCCGGCGGTCATCACCGCGGGCGGAACGACGTCCATGCCCCTGCGCAGGTGATCGGCGGTGTGCAGGCTCAGTGCTATTGCGAAAAATATTGCGGCCCAACGTAACCGGGAATCCCAATCCGATCGGCCCCAACCACGTTGTTCGGTCATTTCCATGACCCCCTCTTGTGGCCTATCTACTTGATATAACTACTACGCAGTGTAGTACTACGGACGGATTGTGTACAGGCGCTGAGTCGAGTCGGGATCAGCGCGCGCGTAGGGCGTGTGCCAACCAACGAATCGGCCGCAGCTGGGTGCCGTCCGGGCCGGGGGCGAACAGCGGTATGACGAGGGCGAAGATGCCGACGACGATCGCCATGACCAGGAACGTCAAGCTGGTGGCCGCGACGAACGCGGCCTTACTCACCTCGGCCAGGTGACGCCCCTGCGGGCCCATCCGATTCGCCACTTCCAGTGCTTGCGCAAGCGACGCCGACGCTGGACCGCGCATCAGTCCGGGTAGATCAGCGGTCGCCGCCGCGATGTGGTGGCTGTAGCTAGCGGCCAGGATCGAACCGGACAACGCGACGCCCACGGCGCCACCGATCTCGCGCGTCGCGTCGTTAACCGCGGACGCGACGCCCTGCTTCTCGTCCGGCGCAGCGGTCATGATCGCCGTTGTCGTTGGCGCGGTGGCCATTCCGAAGCCGGAGCTGATCACCAGCAGCGGCCAGAACACACCGAGATACGACGAGTCGACCCCGAGTGTGCGCATGCACAGAAAGCCGACCGAGACCAGCACCATGCTCACGAAAATCACCGTCCGCAGGCCCAGCTTGGGTAGGTAACGCGGCGACAGCGCGGAGAAGGTGAGCAACGGGAGGGCCAGCGGCGCCAGCGCGAACGCGGTGCGCAGCGGTGAATATCCCATGATCTGCTGGACATACAGCGTGGTGAGGTAGAACAACGCAAAGGTCGAGAGAAACACCACGGTGATGGCCGCCGCGCCGGTGCCGAACTCGGGGGTGAGGAACAGCCGGACGTCGAGTAGGGGCCGGCGGCGGCGTAATTCGATCAACCCGAAGCCGACGGCCAGCGCGACGCCCGCGACGAGGCAGCCGTACACGCGCGGGTCGGACCACCCCTGAGTGGGCGCCCGCAGGATCCCGAAGACGAACACCGCCACGGCGGCACCGATGGTGACGGAGCCGGGCCAGTCGAAGGGCGCCGCGTCGCGATCGCGGAACTCGGCGATCGTCAGCGTCAGGACGAACAGGCCGGCGGCACAGCATCCGAGTGCCCAGAAAACGGACTGCCAGGGCCAGAACCGCAGCAGCAGACCCGCGCCCAGCAATCCCACCACGCCTCCGGAGCCGGCGACACCGGCCCAGGCGCCAACGGCTTTGGTGCGTTCCTCGGCGGGGAAGGTTGAAGTGAGCAGTGAGAGCGTCGCAGGCATGACAAACGCCGCACCGGCGCCGGCGACCGCGCGTGCCGCGATGATCTGGGTGGGGCTGTCAAAGATCAACGGCGCAAAGGACGCAACCGAAAAGACAGCCAGTCCGACCAGCAATGCGCTGCGCCGGCCAAAGCGGTCCCCGATCGCACCCGCCGGGAGCAGCAAGCACGCCAGTATCAACGTGTAGGAATCGACGATCCAGGTCAGCTGCGTCTGAGTGGCGGAGGTGGCCACGGCGATGTCACGCAGGGCGGTGTTGAGCGCGACCATCGACGCGATCACCAGGGCTACACCGGCGCAGCCGACGAACAACGTCCAGCGCCGTTTCAACGTCGATTCGCCGGTGTCCTGGTCGGGGCGAACTGTTGATGCAAGTGCGGGATTCTCAGTGAGCGTTGCACTTTCGGGCCGCTGCATGAGCACTCCTCGTCGGGCGGCTAAATCGATGGAGCCGCCTATTGTCATTCAATTGCCGACCGAGGAGTCGCCGGCAAATGGTGCTGAGCGTATGTACAGCCCATTAAACCAAACGTTTGTGTCGTGCCAACCCCGTCAGCGACCGTTCTGCATGGCGACCAGCGGCTTCAGCCGCGGAGCAAACGACTGCGGCCCCACGCCAGTGCCTCGCCCTCCAGCTCGTTCGGCACGTTGGACGTCTACCACGTGGCTGCGGCTGCGGTTGCTCACCGGGTCGGCCGGCAGCTTGCTGACCAGGTGCGAAGGCCGGCGGATGTTTGCGCTCGGCACATGTGGGGCACGTCACAAGAAAGCGCATGGAGAACACCCACACAGATTGCGCCGGCCCAAAGCTTGTTCAGTGAACATATGTACAGTTCACTGAATTTCTGCGAGCCATGATATAGGGCTATTACCAGGCCAATTCGCTGGCAGGTTTAATTCTAGTGAACATTTGTGTACCATAGCAACCATGGCGGAACGAGGCGCTCAACCTAACGTTCCCCGCGGGCGACGGTTGTTCCTGCGGGCGGTGCGACGGCTGTTCAGTCCGCTGCAGCCCGACGATTACCTCGAGATGATCAACCCGCTCTGGACGACGAAGGAGCTGCGCGGAAAGGTCGAACGAGTCGAGCCGCAGGGGTCAGAAGCTGCGAGCATTCTGATTCGGCCGGGGTATGAATGGCCGGGCCACAAACCGGGTCAATACGTGCGGCTCGGCGTGGTGATCGACGGCGTCTACCACTGGCGCGCATACTCGCTGACCTCGGATTCGACACCCGAAGACGGTCTGATCAGCGTGACGCCCAAGCGGGTGGACAGCGGCGTGGTGTCGCCGTATCTGGTGCAGAAGATCCAGCCCGGCGATTTGGTGCGGCTCGGCGAAATCGAGGGCGTGTTCACGCTGCCCGAACTGCTCCCGGCCAAGATGCTCTTCATGAGCGCCGGCAGCGGCATCACGCCGATCATTAGCATGCTGCGCAGCCTCGATCATGGCGGCGGGCTGAGCGACGTGGTGGTCATCCATTCCGCTCGCACCCGCGGACAGGTCATGTTTTTGTCGGTCCTCGAAGACCTCGATAGCCGTCACGAGGGAATGCGGCTGGATTTGCGCCTGACATCCGAGCGTGGCCGGCTTTCGCCGAGCGACCTGGACGAGGTCTGTCCGGACTGGCGCGAACGCGAGACGTTTTGTTCCGGTCCGGGTGAGATGCTCGACGCGCTGATCGAGCATTGGGAAAGCAATGGCGATCCGGATCGCCTGCACTTCGAGCGGTTCCAGCCGAAGATTGGTGGCGGCGCCGGGGAGGGTGAAGGCGGCGAAGTCAGCTTCCTCGACAGCGAAAAGTCTGTCGAATGCGACGGCGGCACGTCGATTTTGGAGGCCGGCGAGAAGGCCGGCTTGAACCTTGCATTCGGCTGTCGAATCGGTATCTGTCACACCTGCGTCGGGACGCTCAAATCGGGCAAGCTGCGTGATCTGCGCTCCGGTGACGTCATCGAACCCACCGGACAGGACGTGCGGATCTGCATCAACACCGCCGAAGGCGACGTCGAACTTGAACTGTAATCGAAAGGAACCGCAGTGACTTCTACTCTTCAACGGACAGAAAGCCCGTTCGCCCATTTGGGGGAACAAGAACGGGAAAAAATAGGTAAAGAACTGGACGCGATTCACGACGACGTGTTCGCGGATCTCGGCGAGCGGGACCGCCGCTACATCAAGGCGGTGATTACGGCGCAGCGGCAGATCGTAGTGGTTGGACGTGTGTTCCTACTCGGGTCGCGATCGAAAACCGCGTGGGTCCTCGGCACAGCTTGTCTGGGTATGGCCAAGATCTTGGAGAACATGGAGATCGGCCATAACGTGATGCACGGTCAATGGGATTGGATGAACGATCCCGATATTCATTCCTCGGTCTGGGACTGGGACACCGCTTCGAGCGCGGAGTCGTGGAAACACTCGCACAATTTCATCCACCACACCTATACGAATATTCGGGGTAAGGACAAGGATCTCGGCTACGAGATCATGCGTATCGATCCCAACCAGCGATGGCGCTGGGGCTACTTGTTCCAACCGTTGTACAACATGCTGCTCACGGCGCTGTTCGAGTGGGGCGTGGCAGTGCACGACATGGACATTGAGGCCATCCGGGCCGGAGAAAAGCCTTGGTCGGAAATACGCAAGGACCTGAAGGGTATCGGCGCAAAGGCGCGTTCTCAGGTCATCAAGGACTATCTCGGTTGGCCGGCCGTCAGCGCCGGCGCATTCGCGCTTGTGCAGCTGGCGTTGGGCGGCAGGCTCGATCAGCCGGCAAAGTCCCGTATCGGCAGGCGACTTCGAAAGGTGTCGAGCAAGGGAAGGCTCGGCGCTACAGCGACCTTTCTCGACCGGGTGGCTCCCGGTGTGGAAAGCACATTCCTGCGTACCTTGGCCGCGGACGCCCTGGCTAATGTCATCCGCAATGTGTGGGCGCACGCCATCATTTTCTGTGGGCATTTTCCCGACCAGACCTACACGTTCAGCGAGGAAGAGGTCGAGGACGAGACACGCGGGGAGTGGTATCTGCGCCAGTTGGTCGGCGCGGCCAACATCGACGGCAGCCCGCTGTTCCACGTAATCAGCGGCAACCTCGGCTACCAAGTGGAGCATCACTTGTACCCGGATATGCCGGCCAGTCGGTACTCGGAGATCGCACCGAAGATAAGGGACATCTGCGAGCGCTACGAGCTGCCGTACAACACCGGGCGTTTCTCCAAGCAGTGGTACATGGTGCACCGCAGCATCTTTCGATTGGCGTTCCCGGGCGGGAAGCCTCGGCCCAAGCCCGGCCCGTACCACAGCGAGGAGCGGCGCACCGGGCCACGGGATTCGGGTGAAGCGCAGCGGTTCCGTGATCGCGTGCCGGCAGAACACCCGGCCGCGGGCCCCGAGCACGAGTCCGGCGGAGTCGAGGTGCAGCCGCCGCCGCGTGGCAACGACTGAGGGAGTACTGTCCCGCCGCCATAACGGCGTAACCCAATTGGCTCGGCGGGATTAGGTGGCGGGATTCGAGGCAGGAGCAGGCGCTTCGCCGAACCGGGCCAGCACCAGCGTTCCGGATACCGCGACGACAAATCCCGCGATAACCAGCCACCCGAGGCCGGGGCGGGCGGTGTCACCCAGCCAGATCACTCCGACGAGGGCAGGCGCAATCGTCTCACCGACAACCATGGCGGCCACGGTTGTGGTCACAGACCCGCGTTGAAACGCCGACGTGAGCAACAGAAACCCGGCGGCCCCGCCTGCCGCCGCCGCGTAGAGGGCCGGGCTGAGGTAGAAAGCGGGCTTAGTGGGGTTGATCTCGTCGAGCATGCGTACGCCGATCTCGACGACACCGAAGCCGGTTCCGGAACCGAGACCCAGGGCAAGTGCGCGCTCACGGTCATGCAATCGGCCCGCGGTGGCACCGACGATGAAAATCACGACCACCACGCCCACCAGTGCCCAGCCGAGTCCCGCCGGGGCGCGTCGAAAGTGCCCGGGCCCGGCGGCGCAAGCGAGCACGAAAAGGCTCGCGCAAACCACGCCGACGGCCGTCCACTCGGCTCGCGAAAGCCGCGCCTTCATCACCCAGGCGGAAACGACGCCGGTGACCGCGATCGAGGAGGCCAGCGCCGCGGCGACCACGTAGATCGGCACCAATCGCAGCGCCGCTACCTGTAGCAGAAACCCGAGGCCGTCAAGACCAATGCCCGCGAGGTAGCGCCACTGCCGCCCGGCGCGCAGCAGCAGCGCGGGGTCGACGCCCGAGCCGCTGCCGGCTCCCACCGATCTTGTCGCGACAGCCTGCAATACCGAGGCAATGCCGTAGCACACCGAGCAACCAAGTGCGAGCAGGAAGCCGGTAAGCAGCACAGACCGACAATACGAGATTTCGGCACGTCTTGCAGTTCCCGAGGCCGCCGCGGTATAGGAGCCGACAGGGCGCACGCGAAGGGATCGGGATGAGCGGTAGCACAGGCAAAGTCGTGGCTATTACCAAACCGAGCAGCGGGACAGCCGAGGCGGCCGCGCGTCTGCTGGCCGAGCGCGGCGCACGAGTGGTGCTTGGCGCGCGTCGCACCGAGCGCCTCGACGACACCGCGGGCGAGATTTGTTGGGACTCCGAATCCGCCCGCAGGTTATCAATGGGGACTCTGCCAATCAGGAACGGTTGCCGATGTGTCAGAACAACCAGTTGAGAAATTCGCCCGTGGCAGGACTGATCCAGTCCACGTTGACTGCGGCGTTTATCAGCGTCGGTAACAGCTGGCCACTGTTGTCGATTGTGTAGTACTGGACCAGGCCGTCAGTGTGTGTCGGGGTGGCACCTTGGATCTGCCCGGGGCTTAAGCCCAGGTACTCCTCATGGGTGCTGAAAAAGCCTGAGATCGCATTGATGTCCGCAATCGGGTTGCTGAAAAAGTTCTGCGGCCAGGCCGCATAACCGTCGCCCGCGAGCGTGTAAACATCGGCCGGGTAGTAGTTCGGCGTCGTGAGTCCCATTGTCTGGCTCAAATCGAACCACGGGAGTAGCGGCTGGATCAGGCCGCCGAGCGGACCGAGTGAGGGCATCAGGGTGTTCAATATGCCCCCGGAGGCAGAAGCGGGGTCTCCAACCAACACGAAGTGGAGGTCACCAGCCGGCACACCCTCGGCGTGGAGTTGCACCATCGCCTCGGAGGCGGCAGCGGAGCTTTGTGAGTAACCGAAAACCCAGATGGGGTTTTGGGCACTCACCTGCCCGGTTGCTATCTGTGCATGGATAGCGGCCATCAAGTCCGCTACGTCTGTGGGTAAGTTGGCGTCCGTGTTGTATCCCAACTCGGGTGTGTACAGGGATTGCGCGTGGCCGTGGAAGCCGAGGGGCTGAAGATAGAGCCGGTCGACGGTCGCGACGTAGGCAGCGCTCGGTTGCGGAATTCCAGTGGGACCCATGACGAGCGCGATGCCGCCTGTGTCGGAAGCGGTGGTCGGACTCACGTCGAGCGTGTGCGGTGCTGACGCGTTGCTGCCGGCGCCGCCGCTGCTGCCCGCACTGGCGGTGCCGCTGCCGAGGGTGACCGCGTTCGTCCTGCCCAGGCCGGTGCCGCCGTGCCTGCCGCCGGTACCGCCGGTGCCAAATAGCCCAGACGCCTCGCCGTTACCGCCTGCCGGCCCGGCAGCCGTTTCGGTGTGGCCGTTGCCGAACAGCGGGCGCCCCGACAGCGCGTGGGTGGTCGCGTTGACCCAACCCGGCACCTCCTGGTCGAGGGTCTGCAACAGCCAAGCGTTGGCGACCTCAGCGCCCGCATATGACCCAGCGCTGGCCGTCATAGCCTTTACAAACTGGCGGTGGAACGCCGCAGCCTCCGCGCTGACTGCCTGATAGGCCCGGCCGTACCCGCCAAACAGTGCCGCGACGGCCGCCGACAGCTCATCAGCACCCGCCGGTGCCAACTCCATCGTGGGGGCCGAAGCCGCGTTGGCGGCGCTGACCTCCGACCCGATCCTTGCCAACTCCCCGGCCGCCGTGCCGACCAGATCCGTTGCCACCGTCACGTACGTCATCTTCTTCCCCTCCACCGCAAACGGCACCGTCACCGAGCGCCACGCGTTCAAGGCGGTAGGGAAAGCATATTGCCGCCCGGACTCGGCTAGAGCGCCTCGGCCAGATCAGCGAAGAATTTTCGGGCCCGGCACGACCGCCACGGTACTTACTCGGGCTCTTCCGCGCTGCCGATCTCGATCTCGGTGCAACGCATCAAGCATTCGTGAGACGCCCTACAGTAGGGACGCCAATTCGCTGCGGGGAACCGACATTTCGAGGTCCCCGCTTTCATGCCCCAGTACCTGCCCCTGGTCGAAGAAGAAGATCACCGCGTCGTCGCTGATCGCGAAGTTCTTGTACACATCGGCACCGGGGTCGCCCTGCGGGAGCGGGCCGAATTTGCGTTCCAGGATCGGGTTCAGGACCGCAAGCGGGTCGGTGCCCGGTTTGAACAGCGTGTCGAAGGTGATGGGGGTGTGGGTGGTCAGGTTGTAGTTGAACGCCTTGTACCAGGCCACCGGGTGGGGTTGCGCGTCCTGGGCCATCCGCAGCACCAAGCTTTCGGAACCGGAGGTCTCCGATCTGTACGTTGTTCCTTTGGCCACCAGCTCGTATGGTCTGCCGAAAGTCTGGGCGGCCGGCAGCTGGAGAACTTGATGAACCCGTCACGCTCTTGCGTCAGGTAGTCCGCCACCGGCTGCTGGTCGGGGTAGTCGACCGGAAACTTGAAATGGATCTTGTAGCTGGAGGCGGCGCTCTGGACCTGGCAGATCTGGCTGGTGTCGACCGTCCCGCCGAGGTCGGAGCACGCCGATTGCGCGCCGGCTGCCCCGGCGGCAGTCCAGCCGCTCAGGACGCATGCGGCCATGGCCATCTGGCCGAGGATGCGCAGCTTTCGAAACATGGTCGCCCTTATCGGAGGCAGCGGATCAATTGCGTCAAGTACCCGGCAAGTACAGCGGCCCCGCGCGGCTACCGATCCCAGCATCATTGGGCCGGCAATTTCAGCACCCGCTTGTTGTACGGATCGGCGACGTATAGGTTGCGCTGGGCGTCCACCGCCACACCGTAGGGGCCGTTGAGGCCGCTAAACGGCAGCACCGTAGGCGAATTCGCGCCTGCCGCCAGCTTCAGCACCCGCTTGCCGCCGAAGTCTGCGGCGTAGATGTTGCCGTCGGAATCCACCGCGACACCTGTCGGGTGGTTCAGGCCGGTGAACGGCAGCACGGTCGGGCTGCCGGCCCCCGCCGCCAGCTTGAGCACTCGGCTGTTGCCGAAGTCGGCGAGGTACACGTTGCCCCCGGCGTCCACTGCCACACCCCAGGGGCCGTCGAGGCCGGCGAACGGCAGCGGGGTTGGCACGCTCGCACCCGCCGCCAACTTCCACGCCCGGTTGCTGCCGACGTCGGCGACGTAGACCGCGCCCGCGGGGTCCACCGCCACCCCGTGGGGATCATCGATTCCGTTGAACGGCACGGGGTTTGGGTCGCTCGCGCCCGCCGCCAGCTTCCACACCCGGTTTCGGGTGTGGTCGGCGACGTAGAGATTGCCCGTACCCAGCACGTGATCTATTTCAGCTGGCTCGACGACAATGTGCACGAGCTGTGGTGGGACCACAGCGGCTGGCATCACACCGACCTGGCCGCGGCTGCCGGCGCCAAGTTTGCGGACCCGGGTGGTCATCCTGTGGGGTACGTGTTCGGGGGCGGCCAGCACGTGTTCTACAGCGGTTGGGGGGATCGCCATATGTATGAGCTGTGGTCGGACGCCGGCGGCTGGCACAACAACGACCTGACCCTGGCTACCGGCGGCACCGAGCACTCGCTCGGCGGTTTCTTCACCGCCTACCCGTTCGAGAGCCAGGACACCCAGCACGTGATCTACAAGAGTTTCCCGGTGAAGGAGCCCCACCTGCGCGAGTTGTGGTGGGATCGCGCCGGCTGGCATACCGGCGACTTGAGCGCCGCCACCGGCGCACCCGGCGATCCGTGGTCCGAGTCGGGCTATGCCTTTGAGGCCCAGGGGACCCAGCATGTGATCGTGGACGGCGACCACATTCTCGAGCTGTGGTGGGACCCCAGCGGATGGCAGATGGACGATCTGTCCGCCGCGACCGGTGCCCCGCCTTCAGGCGGAAGCGGGTCCGTGGGCTACGCGTTTGAGGCGGAGGGCACTCAGCACGTCGTGTATCCCGGCAGGAACGACAACCACATCCACGAGCTGTGGTGGGGGCCGACGGCCCCGGCCTGAACGTTCAGTACGTGATGCTCGAATACATCAACTGGCCCGGATCGTATCTTTGCCGAATCTCGTTGAGCCGCACCAGATTGCCGCCGAAATAGCGTGCTGCCGAGGTGTTTGGCTCGACGTAATTGACATAGCCGCCCACCGACGTGGCGCGCACCGCTTCGTGCGCGCTGGCCAGCCATTTGGTGGCGGAGTCGACTGCCGCGGGTGTTGGCGGCTCGGTGTACCACTGAACGGATGCCGCCTGACGCCGCCAGGGAAACGCGCTATCGCCCGGACCGACGTCACCGACCGCCCCATCGAGCGACTCGAGGACCGTGCTCGCCGAACCCGCTTCCGCCGGCCATGCCGATGTTGCGGCGACGATCGACGCCGCGGCGGCCGCCGTCAGCTCGCCGATGACGTCCGAGCCGGCCACGAACGTGCGAGGCCGTGTTGCCTGGGCGCCGCCCGCGAAATAGTGCACGAAGTCCAGGTGGCCAAGGGTTTGACTGGCGCTGTCAAGGGGTCTCAGTCCCATTGCGGCGCTGAGGTTTTCGGCCAGCCGGGCACCCTCGCCGGCCGGCGTCGCCAACACGATGGCGAAGCGTCCGGAACCGGAGCCCACGGTGATGTTGACCATGCTCCAGATCGCACGGTCCGCCGCGCGCAGCCACGTGTGCCAGCCGAGGATGGCCTGCTCGGCGGCGGTCTCGGGGAAGGCGAGGTTGACGACGTCCCTGTCGCCGATCGGAAACGTCCGGAACGTGAACGATGTGACAACGCCGAAGTTGCCGCCCCCACCGCCGCGCAGCCCCCAAAAAAGATCGTCATGGTCGTCGGCTGCGGCGGTGATCGCGTCACCACTGGGCAGCACAACCGAAGCCGATACCAACGCATCGCACGTTAGCCCGGACTGCCGGGTGTCCGACCCCAGGCCGCCACCCAGCGTCAAGCCGGCCACGCCGACCGTCGGGCAGCTGCCGGTGGGGATCGATCGTCCGTGCGCGGCCAGTGCCGTGTGGACCGAATTCAGTTCCGCCCCAGCCGAAACCGTGGCCAGTCCGTGGGCGTCGTCGTAGCTGATTCCGCCGGGCAGCTGGCGTAGGTCGATGACCATTGCGCCGTTCGGCGCCGAAGCCCCGATGTAGGAGTGCCCGCCACTGCGGGCGGCGATCTTGATCTGGTTTTTTTCGGCGAACGCCACCGCCTTTTGTACGTCGGCGGTTGATTTGACGACGATGACCGCCGCCGGTGTGGAGTCGTTGAGGCGTGCGTTGAAGAGGCTCTTCGCCGCGGCGTACTCGGTGCTCGACGGCAGGATGACCCGGCCCTCGATCGCGCCAGCGAGGGCACTGAAGTTTTGCGGGGCAGCCGGCGCGGGCGGGCTCTGTGGGCCAGCTGCCGGGGTTGTCCGGCACGATCCCAACAGTGTGCCGGCCGCGGCCCCGAGCGCGCCGCGAACAAACGCCTGCCGGGAGAACTGCGGGATCATTTCGCGGCCGTGATCAATGGTCGGGTCTGTCAGGGGTCGGGTCTGTCAGGCGACCTCGTAGGACTCGCGCGACAGCCGGAAATAGTGACCGGTGCTGCTGTCGGTGCACTTCATCCCGGTGGGCTCGTCGTCGCACGTGATTGTGCCGGCGGAGCGAGTCTGGCCGTACTGCAGCGTCGGAAACTCAGTGCCAGACATGCTGTCGCCGTGGCAAGTCCACGTGGGCATGCTGCCCTGGTCGAGGGTGATCCGGTTACCCCAACCTCCCAGGTGGCACTCCGACGGTTTCGGCGGCCGCTCGTAGCTGGTGTCGGCGATCTCGCAGACAACGCGGGCGGCGCCATTGTCGCGATTGTCGCGATTGTCGTGCGGGATCATCATGCAATGGATATTTCCGGTGGGTGATTGAAACTCGCCCTCGGCGTGTGCGGTGGCCGGGAAAGCGACGGTCGCCGCGACGGTCGCCGTTGCGATCGCCGCGAGCCTAGTGATTGCCATCGTAATAGTCTGCTGCAGGTTGGCCCACCAGCGTGAGTCGCGCGGCAAATCCGCCGGCCACAACGGCCATAAAGACGCGCCCGGTCGACCCGTGGAACTTCGCGGGTCGACCGGGCCAGGGCCACAGAGCTTTTGGAGTACCTAGCGCATCCAGACGCTGTCGCCGTTCATCGGTCCGGGCGGCGGCACCATCGGCGCCAGCTGCTTGGGCCGGAAGAACAGCGAGCCCGCGACGGCACGGTTGCGCAGCGCTGCCGCGCGCCAGGTGTGCACGGGATGCGTGGCCAACATGTTGGCCAGCCAGGGGAAGAACCCGCGCTCCGAGTTGGCCCGGTCGGCCATGGCGTCGAAGTCCACCGACCGCAGCAGGTACTTTCCTGCGCTCAGCACACCGATGGCTTTGCGCGCGCCGTCGGGCCGGAAGGCGTAGCCGTGGTTGTCGGCCGTGTATTCCATCGACCGCTTTAGCGCCTTACCCAGGAACGGGATCCGCGTGCCCAGTTGGCTCAGCTGGCGCCAGTAGGAGGTGTGCCCCGCCGCGATGTGCCCCACCTCGTGGCCGATGACGAAAGCCAGAGCCTCGGGGTCGCGGGCCTGGCCACCGATTTCGAACAGGTCGCTGTAGATCACGACGAACCGGCGGAAGCCGTGCCCGCTGGCGAAGGCGTTGATTTGGCCGTTGCCCAGTACCACGTAGGCGTCGGGTACCTCTGTGAGCCCGAACCGTTGGGCCGCCTCAACGACGAGCCAGTAGCCCTCGGGGAATTGGGTGGGCGACATCTTGACGCCGTTGACCCGCTGCATACCCTGCAGCAACCCGCGCCCTAGGTACAGCGTGATCGGCGTGGCTATGATCCCCAGCCACAGCAGCTTGCGGTGACCCGTCAGCACCTGGTCGAGCGAGAGCAAAAACATCCCCACGGTGAACACGATGACCAGGACAAGAAGCCCGATCTCCCACGGGTGGCGTCTGGGCTGCTCCGGGTGGCCCGGCATGGGCGGTTGCCAATTTCTCGGCAATTCCACAGTGGTCATGATTGTCCTCGGATTTCTCTGTGATGTCGGTGTGCTCCGGTTGTCCGGGCGACTTCACACTCCAAGGCCGCGCTTGCAGGTTCCTTGCAGGATTCTCTATGAATTCTTGGTGCCGACGTAGGACGCCAGATGCTCGCCGGTCAGGGTGGAGCCGGCATCGACCAGCGCCCGCGGTGTTCCCTCGAAGACGACGCGGCCACCGTCATGTCCGGCGCCCGGCCGCATGTCGATGATCCAGTCGGCGTGCGCGATGACGGCTTGATGATGTTCGATGACTATCACCGACTTGCCGGAACCGACGAGCCGGTCGAGCAGGCCGAGCAGCTGCTCGACGTCGGCGAGGTGCAGGCCGCTGGTGGGCTCGTCGAGGATGTAGACGTCCCCTTTTTCGGCCATCCGGGTGGCCAGCTTGAGCCGTTGCCGCTCGCCGCCGGACAGCGTGGTGAGCGGCTGGCCCAAGCGCAGGTAGCCCAGCCCGACGTCGGCGAGCCGCTGCAGGATCTTGTGGGCGGCCGGCGTGCTCGCCGCGCCGTCGCCGAAGAACGCCAGCGCCTCTGTGACCGACATCGCGAACACCTCGCTGATGTCCTTGGCGTCCGCTGCATTGGGGCCGCCGAACTTGTACTTGAGCACCGACGCGTCGAACCGCTTGCCCTCGCGCTCCTCGCAGGTAGTGGAGACGCTGGCCATGATCCCCAGGTCGGTGTAGATTACGCCGGCGCCGCCGTGCACGCTGATCAGGTCATGGCGGTCCGCGACGTGCGTGCGCTTTGTTTCCCCCATGGGTCAGCGCAGCTCCTGGATGCGAACCAGGTTGCCGGCGGGATCGCGGAGCGCGCAGTCGCGAACCCCGTACGGCTGCTCGGTCGGCTCCTGAACCACCTCGATGTCTCCGCCCTGCAGCCGCTCGAAGGTGCCGTCGAGGTCCTTGGTGGCCAGCAGCAGCGTGCCGAAGCTGCCCTTGGCCATCATCTCGGCGATGGTGCGGCGCTCGTCGTCGGTGAGGCCCGGTGTGGCGGCCGGCGGGTACAGGACGATGGACGTGTCGGGCTGGTTGGGCGGGCCGACCGTGACCCAGCGCATCTTGCCCCTTCCCACATCGAGGCGGACCTCGAAGCCCAGCTCGTCGCGGTAGAACGCCAGGGATTCTTCCGGGTCATCGTGCGGGAGGAAGCTCGAGTGAATGGTGATGTCCATGCGCCTCACGCTAGGTGAGGCTGTTGGACCCGCGCTTCTCGATTCCTGATCGGTCTGCTCACCTGCTTCGTCACGCACGGCGGCAATTCCGCCGCCGCGTCCGCCGGTTGGCGCCGGTAGGTGCTGGGCGGCACGCCGACCAGCTCGGTGAAGCGGGTGCTGAAGGTGCCCAGCGATGCGCAGCCGACCGCGAAGCAGACCTCGGTGACGCTCAGGTCGCCACGACGCAGGAGTGCCATCGCGCGCTCGATGCGCCGGGTCATCAGGTAGCTGTACGGCGACTCGCCGTAGGCGATCTTGAACTGGCGGCTCAGGTGGCCGGCCGACATGTTCACGCCGCGGGCCAGCGCCTCGACGTCCAGCGGTTGCGCGTAGTCCCGGTCGATCCGGTCACGCACCCGGCGCAGCAGCGCGAGGTCCCGCAGGTGCTGCCGTCGGGCGGGTGTGCTGGCCACTCGCGCGAGGATACTGGTCATTTGTGACGTTTCGGCTGGCGCTGCAGCCTGCCTGGCTGCAATTTCTGGAGTTGACGCTGTTCTTCGCGGTGTTCTGGGGTGCAGGACAGATCGTCCTCTCGAGCTCCTCGGTGTCCAGCATCTGGCGAAATACGATCTTCGGCCTCGTCTTTGGTGCCATCTTCGCGGCGGTTCTCCAATATCAGCGTCGACCCTGGTACAGGCGCTTTGTTGAGGCGGTGGCCGGCCTCGGCAAAACCGAGCGTTCCCAGGCAATCGGCGCCATCACCCACGGCGTCATGCCCACCGATCCGACGGTGCGGTCGGCGGCGATCCAGCTCGGTTGGGTCCATCTGGCTGGCAAGTCCGCTGAACAGCTCAAGCGCCAGGAACGACAGAATTGGATACTTACGGCGCTTCTCGTCGTGTTGATGATCACCTGCGCGGTTCTATATCCCGGGTTTCCCGCCAAGGTGTACTTCCTGGCGCTCGGGCTGCTCGTGGCGCTGCTGCTGCCCCTCCAAATGCGGCGCGATCGGCGGATCCTCCGCAATGTCGCACTACTCACCGAAGGCCTGACGTCGCGGTAGTCCCGTGGCGGCCGGGTCCGCCTGGTCCGGACGACGGTTTGTTTTCCTATCATTTGTTCATGAGCATCGGTGGGCTGGAGATCGTAAGTTCGCCGGCATTCACCGAAGAGGACTCGGCCCGGTATCGCAACGCGGGCTGGTGGTCCGACTCGACGCTGTCCGACGCGGTGCATCGCAACGCCAAACGGTCAGCGGACGGTGCCGCATATGTCGACCATCCCGGGATCTCGCTGAGCTGGCGTGAATTCGACACTGCGGCAAGCGCTTTGGCGGAACAGCTGGCCGGTGTTGGCGTGGCGCGCGGCGATCGGATCGCGGTGTGGCACGGTGACTCGATTGCCATCCACGTCCTATTCGTCGCAATCGAACGCTGCGGTGCCGTCGTCGTCGGGATCGGCGCTCGCGCCGGCGCCCGTGAGGCCGCCGCGCTACTGCGCAGTTCGCGGCCGAAGATCCTAATCAGTGATCAGCGGCGCAGCGATGCCGCGGTGAGTGTGGCCACCGACGCGCGGGTGTCGTTGCTGACCATGGGTCACGAAGCCGACGCGCTCCGCCTGAACGTTGCCGCGGAGCCCGGGACGGTGGGCGCCGAATCCCAACTCAGCGCCGACGACGTGTTTCTGATCAACTCCACCTCCGGCACCACGGGGCTGCCCAAGTGCGTCGTGCACACCCAGAATCGTTGGTACTACTTCCATCAAAAGGCCGTCGCCAACGGGCTGCTGACGTCGGACGACATTTTTCTGCCCGTCATACCCACCCCGTTCGGTTTCGGAATATGGACCAGCCACACCACCCCGATCTACCTCGGTGCGACGGCAGTGATCCTGGAACGTTTCACGCCAACGGCAGCGTGCGAGGCGATAGCCCGCCACCAGGTCACCGTATTATGCTGTGTCAGTACGCAATTGACGATGCTGATGGCCAACCCCGCATGCCGGGATTACGACCTGACCTCGCTGCGTGTGGTTTTCGCCGGCGGTGAGGCGTTACCCTATCGACCGGCCGCCGAGTTCGAGGAACTCAGCGGAGCGAAGATCCTGCAGTTCTACGGCTCGAATGAGACCGGGCTGCTCAGCGGGACGACGCTGGATGACTCGCGGCAGCGCCGACTGCGCACCGGCGGGCGGATCGTTCCCGAAATGGCGGTCCGCCTATTCGACGGCGATCAGGACGTCACCGAGACGGGGCGAGGCCAGCCCGCGTGCCGGGGACCGGCGACCAGCCTCGGCTATCTGGGTGGCACCGACCACGACAAGCTGTTCACCCGTGACGGGTGGATGCGCATGGGTGACATCTGCGAGATCGACACCGACGGCTATCTGAGCGTCACCGGCCGAACGGCCGACTTCATTCTGCGAGGCGGCAAGAACATCAGCGCGGCGCAGGTCGAAGACGCCGTCATGACCCACCCCGCGATCGCGCTGGCGGCAGCCGTCGCGATGCCCGACCCGGTTTTCGGTGAAAAAGTCTGCGTCTACCTCGAGCTCGCCGATTTCCACGGTATCGACCTGCCCACGCTGGTCGATCACCTTTTGGCACTGGGGGTTTCCAAGGAACTACTGCCGGAAAGACTCATCGTTCTCGACGAGTTACCCCGATCATCCGGCGGCAAGATCGCCAAAGCTGAACTACGCCAGGATATTCGGGGCCAAGATATTCAAACCAGGATGGAGGCTGATCATGAACGCTCCTAACGCGCGGCGCGGCGGTCTGGAGGTGTGGGCGCCATCGGTGGTGCCCCCGATCGGAGTCGAGCTGTCCGACGAGCAGGCGCTCGCGATCGCGTTCCGCCACCTCGCCGCCATCGGGTTCGCGGAGAATATGGCCGGACACATCACCTGGCAGCTCGATGGACAAACGGACATGTTGGTCAACCCGTGGGGATTGTGGTGGGCCGAACTCGCCGCGTCGGACATCTGCGCGGTGGACGCCGATGCGCGGGTGGTGCGGGGCCGCTGGGACGTCACTCCGGCGATCCACATCCATACCGAACTGCACCGAGTCCGCGACGACGCCCGGGTGGTCATTCACAATCACCCCTACCACGTGTGTGTGCTTGCCGCGCTGGGCAGGCTGCCCGAGCTGGTGCACCAGACCGGTGCGCTGTTCCTGGACGACCTGTGCCTGGTCGACAAGTACGACGGCGAGATCGACACGCCCGCCCGCGCAGCCGAACTCGCGGCACACATCGGGCGGGCCAACCTGACGATCCTGGCCAATCACGGCGTCATCGCGACCGGTCGCAACCTGGCCGAGGCCGTCTACCGGGCGGCATCGATCGAGCGGGTATGCAAACTCGCGTACGACGTCATGCTGACCGGCACGGAGCCGGTGCAGATGAACTGGTCGGACATGGCGGGCATGCAACGGTCGCTCATCGAAAGAGCCGCCGACGTGTACTGGGCGGGAGCGGCGCGGATGACCATCAAAGCCGATCCCGATGTACTTAACTGAACGGAATCGCCCATTATGAAATCGATCGACGAGCTGGCCGCCAACCTCAACTTCACCACCGCAAAGACGGGCGGAGAGCGGTCGGTCACGCTCCTGCCGGACCCGCCCCGGGCGCAACGCCGCTACACGGTGATCTCGGTCGACGACCATATCGTCGAACCGCCCGATACCTTCGCCGGACGGCTGCCGCGAAAGTTCGCCGACCGCGCGCCCAAAGTCGTGGACACCGAGACCGGCGGACAAACCTGGGTCTACGACAACCAGGAGTTGCCCAACGTCGGGTTCAACGCCGTCGTCGGGCGGCCGGTGTCAGAGTATGGTTTCGAGCCGGTCCGATTCGATGAAATGCGCAGGGGCGCATGGGATATTCATGAGCGCGTCAAAGACATGGACCTCAACGGCGTTTACGCGTCGCTCAACTTCCCCTCGTTCCTGCCCGGGTTCGCCGGCCAGCGGCTGCAGCAGGTCACCAAGGACCGCGACCTCGCGCTGGCCGCGGTCCGCGCTTGGAACGACTGGCATCTCGAGGCCTGGGCGGGGCCACATCCCGACCGGATCATTCCCTGCCAGCTGCCGTGGCTGCTGGATCCCGAGCTGGGCGCCAAGATGATCCATGAGAACGCTGAGCGCGGATTTCACGCGGTCACGTTCAGTGAGAACCCGGCCATGCTCGGATTGCCGAGTATTCACTCAGGTCATTGGGATCCGATGATGGCGGCGTGCGCCGAGACCGGCACGGTCGTGAACCTGCACATCGGATCTTCCGGCTCGTCGCCGTCCACCACCGAGGATGCGCCGCCGGACGTGCAAGGTGTGTTGTTCTTCGCCTACGCCATTTCTGCGGCGGTGGACTGGTTGTACTCGGGGCTGCCCAGCAGGTTCCCCGACCTCAAAATCTGTTTGTCGGAGGGCGGAATCGGTTGGGTCGCGGGCTTGCTGGATCGCCTCGACCACATGCTCAGCTATCACGCGATGTATGGCACCTGGCAGGCACTGGGTGAGAGTTTAACTCCCGCAGAGGTTTTCACGCGGAATTTCTGGTTCTGTGCGGTGGAAGACAAGTCGTCGTTCGTTCAGCGCGACCGGATCGGCGTGGACAACATCATGCTGGAAGCCGATTACCCGCATTGCGACTCGACCTGGCCCCACACGCAACATACGATTCACGAAGAAATCGGCGACCTGCCGCCGGACGTGATTCGCAAGTTCAGCTGGGAGAACGCCTCACGGTTGTACCAACATCCGGTGCCGGTCGAGGTACAGCGCAATCCAGACGCGTTCTGAAGTCCCGCATTAAGGGCGTGGGCGGCGGCATTCCGACGGGTTCTTGCCGGCAGGGCCCGATCGGTTCGAAAGACGCCCCGGAGAACCCACATTGGCGGCTGCGGGTGGGCCGGCGACGGCGCGCGCGTGGGTGATCAGGGCGCGCGTTTGAGCCGTCGACGTCGGGGTAACCGATTCTCGGTGTCTTCGGACCCAGCAATCGATCGTCTATTTACGGTTTTGCATAGTTGGCATGGCAAATGAACACCCTCACGTTGCTGGCCGGCCGCTACGAGCTGCGCGGCCTTCTGGGCCGCGGTGGCATGGCCGAGGTTCGCGACGGCTGGGATACCCGACTAAGCCGGGCCGTTGCCGTCAAGATGCTGCACCCTGCGTTGAGCACGCAGACCGACGTTCGGAACCGATTCGACGCAGAGGCGTGCGTGGCCGCGGCGATCAACCATCCGAACATCGTCGCGGTCTACGACAGTGGCGAGCAGGACGGCACACCGTTCATCGTGATGGAGCGGTTGTCCGGCTACACCCTTGCTGACCAGATAGCCCATGGCCCACTGCCGCAGGAGCGGGTCAATGCCGTCCTTGACAACGTCCTCGCGGCGCTGACCGCCGCACACCGCGTCGCCATCCTGCACCGGGACATCAAGCCCGGGAACCTCCTGCTCGCCGCGGACGGCGAGGTCATCAAGGTTGCGGACTTCGGGCTCGCCAAGACCCAGGACGCCGCCTACACGCTGACCGGCCAGATCGTGGGCACCATGGCCTACATCAGCCCGCAGCGGCTCGCCGGCGCACCCGCCGCGGTGACTGACGACCTCTATGCGGTCGGCGTCGTCGGCTATGAAGCACTCACCGGGCATCGCCCGTTCCCGCATGACAACATGGCCGCACTGGGCAACGCCATCTTGCATCAACGGCCGCCGCCGCTTACCTGGTTATGTCCTCACGCGGATCCCGGCCTGATCGCGGTGATCGAACGCGCGATGGCGCCCGACCCGCGACTGCGGTTCGGCAGCGCCGAGGAGATGCGAGCCGCGCTGCACGCACCTCGGACCGTTACTACGGCGGGCATGCAGGTCGTCCCGACGCTGCGCCCAGCCACCAAGGTGCTTGATATGCCGCCCGGGTCCATCCCGTACACCTCTGTGCCCGCGCTGATTCCACAGAGGCCGAGCCGCACAAAGAAGGTGCTGACCGTCCTGGCCGTCTTGGTGGCATTGGTCGTCATGCCACTGGCGTTGGCGTTGGAGGCGTCGGCATCCCATGCGCCGGCCAAACCGGTGACCACCGGCACACCGGCGTCGGCTCCCGTCAGCAATCCGGTGTCGCAACCACCCGTTGCAACCGAACAGCCTCCGGTTACGCCACGACACGGCTCTGGCAAGGGTCACGGCCCTGGCAAGGGCCACGGCGACGAGCAAGATTAGGCCCAGCTCGAGCACAGCTAATCCAGCATTCTGACTAGGCGCATCGGCGATTGCGGGTCCCGGCAACCATGTGCTGATCGAGCCACCGTTGCCCGATTTTGACCGCTGGATCGAGCCGGCGCACGCCACCGAGCACAATGCGCAAAAGTTGAAAATCGCCCGTTACGCGGCTTGTGCGCACAACGGAGACGCGATTGCTGCCCGCCCGTAGGTTCGAGCGCAACAAGGTATCGGGACCTTCCCGATATCGACACCGTCAAGGAGCCCACAATGGTCGCTCGTCCAAATCCGACGACAACCTACCTGCCCACTGCGGGCCGCGGCGCTCTCGCCATCCGGGCGGCGTCTGGTGACTACGCCGAACGAACGGTTACCACGAGCGACGGCGCGCGGCTGGCGGTCCGCGACTACGGGCGCGCCGACACCGCCGAGCACACCGTCGTTCTGCTGCACGGCCTTTGCCTGACCAAGTCGAGTTGGGCACTCCAAATCCGCGAACTGCTGCGCCGGTGCGGCGGGAGCCTGCGGATCATCAGCTATGACCACCGCGGCCACGGCGGTTCGACCGGCGCCGAAATGGCGACCTACCGGATCGGCAGGCTCGCCGCCGACCTCGCCGAGGTCCTGACCGCTCTGCGGGTCAGCGGCCCGCTCACGCTAGTGGGGCACTCGATGGGCGGAATGACGGCGCTGGCATATTTCGGCCGCCCCGCCTGCGACCGTCCGGTCGAACCGCAGGGTCTCGTCCTGATCGCAACCGCGGCCGGCCGGCTCGCCGAGCGCGGACTCGGCCGGTTGCTCGCCACTCCGGCCACGGGGATGCTGTTTGATTTCGTCGGCCGCATCCCCGGACGTGCCGCGGACCGCGCCATCGAGGGGCTCGCCAGGCCGGTCCGTGACGGTGTTGTCAGACGCTCGGGGTACGGCATCGCGGATGTCACGGCGTCAGCGATCCACACCATTTCGTTGACGACAGCGGCCGGGTTCCTGCCCAGCCTGAAGCGGTACGACCAGTACCGCACACTGAAATCCATTGCCGCCAAGACGATCATCATCAGCGGCGGGGCGGACATGACGACGCCGGTAACCCACGCACGTGACCTGGCCGCCGCCATACCGGGTGCTATTCATCTGCACCGGCCGGCCGCCGGGCACATGATTCTGCAGGAGGAAGCGCAGTTCGTCACCAACGCAATCGTCTTCGCAATGGGCTTGCACCCCCGATCCGTCCGGACGGCGAACGCGCAGGCATCGCGCGCCCTGCGGGCAAAAATCGGCTGATGCCAACGGAACTCGCGATAGGACCGCTCGTTCGACGCCGTCAGCGCTCGAGCGGCCTCGCGAGGAGGTTCCGGAGCTCGGCAACGGATGCTTCCAATGACCTGATGCGCTGGTTGGTGTCCTGTGCGAGGGTTTCGGCTCCTCGCATTCGGGCGCCATACTCCCTGAGCGCATCGCCGAGCACGCTCTGAGTAGCTCCGATGGTCTTGATCACGGCGAGTGCTTCGGCCAGGGCTATTTCCATGGCCGCGACGCGAGCTGCCAGATTTTCGGCGGTGGACATCTTGGCATGGTAGGCGCTTCGCCGGCCTAGTCGGGCCTTGTGCGCAGCGTCATGCTCCCACTGTCTGGCAGGCCTGGGCCAGCATGTAGAGCATTCCGCTGGCCACCGCCTCAAGCTGGAAGTCCGACGGGTCGTAAACCGGGAGCGCTTTGACAAAGACGCGTTCGTATTGCGCGAAAAGGGTGCCGAAATCGGCCATGACGGGGTTGTTGCCCGGTCCAGTGGCGCGCTCGACATCGTCGGCGAGGGTAAGCATGATCGGCGCCACGGCGTCGTTGAGTGCTTTCTGCTTGGGGTCCCACTTGCTGGCCGGGGTGGCTTTGTCGGAATCTGTCCACGCCGTGACGGTCGGGTTGGACGCGTAATTCCGAGTCAGCGACTCCAACCCCACGCATGCGGGTACGTCGGAGGCGGTGACGAATCGCTGCGGATCGGCCGGGTCCTGCGGCGGCGCGACCCGTGACGGTGCACCCGGAGCCGCCGTCACCAGGGCTGAGCGTGCCGCCGGCGCGCCTCCGCGCATAGCGACACATACCGAGGCCAAGGTGTCGAGCAGGTGATTTTTGCTGTAGAGCAGGCCGGAATCTTCGCGAACGTAGTTGCCGGCGACGGCGTCGGCGAAGGCAACTCCGTAGGCGACGAATTGTTCGTAGAGTTCGCGCATCACCCGATGCGGGGTGGTGTTGGCCAACACCGCGGTTTGTCCCGCCTCGGCACGAATATTGTTTGCCATGGTCTGCATAACCGACTGCTGCTGGGGCGTCCAGGAGCTGCGGGGCAGATTGACAGGCGATACGCCCGCAGTGTTTGTCGGCGGGTCAATGGGCCACTTTGGGCTGATCGCCAACCACCTGGCGCAAGTCGGTTCCTCGGTGATGAGGCCGACCGGGCCGACGTCGCCGGCGCTGGCCGCCGGCGGCATGGTGGTGGTTGAGGTGGTAGGGCTCGTCGCAGCGATCGGACGGCCACCAGAATCCCGGCCGAGCAGCGTCACCGCAACCCCCACGGCCACCAGCGCGAGCACCAGCGCGACCCCGATCAGCGCCCACCGCCTGCGGGTGCGACGCCGGGGCGGGCGCGGTCCCGACCCGGGTGCGGGTGGCGGGAACGTCGGAGGCCACGCGGCGCCGTACGGGGCCGGCGTCGACCCCGGCATCGTCCCCGCGATCGTCGGCGCCGGGCTCGGGACCGGTGATGGCGGCGGGGCGGCAGCGCCGGCCTCGGTCGGGGCGGGCGGCGGCGCGTGGTGCGGGCGAGTGGGTTCATCGCCGCGCAGTGCGGTGGCGAAGTCTTGGCATCGGGCGAAACGCTCGGCGGGGTCTATGGCGAGCGCGCGTGACAGCGCCGGGTCGACGTCCGGCTCTGGGCGCGCAGTGCCGGCGGCGCCGTACAACAGGTGGTAGGCGGTGGCGCCCAGCAAGTATTGGTCGGTGCGCCCATCCAGGGGCAGGCCGAGTAATTGCTCGGGCGCGATGTAGTCGATGCCGGTGCCGCCAAACTCGCCGGTGTCGCTGCTCTGCCGAGCTATTGCTAAGTCCGCCAGCAGTATTCGGCGATGGGCGCCGTCCGGATCAGACACCAATATGTTGGCCGGTTTGACACCAAGATGGAGCAGGCCACGTTCGTGCGCGTAGTCGAGCCCCGCGGCGACAGCCGTGACGATCTCCAGCGCCTCAGCACGCGGCAGCCCGCCTGGCTGGTGCCCGGCGAGCAGCCCTGCGGCGGTGGTGCCCTCCACATAGCCCATCGAGATCCACAGCCGCCCCTGGTATTCACCCCAGTCGTGCATCCTGACGAGATGTGGGTGCGACAACGAGGCGGCCCCATCGGCGTCGCGGAAAAAGCGAGCCCGGAACGCGGCGTCGTCCGACAACACGGCCGGCAAGATCCGCAGCGCCTGCGACCGCGGCAGCCGGGGGTGTTGCGCCAGGTACACCTCACCCATCTGGCCCGATCCCAAAAGCCGCACAATCGCAAACCCGGCAAATGTCGCACCGTCGCGCAGTGGCATGACTCGATTATCTTCGCTGCAAGCCCGCGACCCAGCGGCCGGGTGAGACGATCGGAGCATGTTGGCTGGCGCGATCAGGCGTTGACCGCGGTGCAGGCTTCGCCGATCAAGTGACGCGTGTATCCAGAAACCCAACCGAATGTGGCGTCCAGCGCGTCATAGGTGGGCAGCGCTTTGGCCAATGCGCGTAAATACTGGGCGGCGAAGGTCGCGAAGTCGCCGATGACCGGATTGTCGCCGCGTGCGGCGGTGTGCTCGAGGTCATCGGCCAGGTTCACCAACAGCGGCGCCACCGCATCGCTGAGCGCTTTCTGTTGCGGGGTCCACTGGTTGGCCGGGATCTCGTGATCCGCCTTTTGGAAATCCTGAATGACGGGGTTCGTGTCGTACTTCTGGTTGACTGCCACCAATTCACCACAGACCGCCCTGTCGGAGGCGCGGATGAAACGTTGCGGGTTCTTCGGATCCTGCGGCTGCGCGACCTGACGTGGCGCGGGTGGCACCGCCACCAGCACCGATCGGGCCGCAGTCGAGCTGACGCCGACCCCCTGACAGGTCCAAAGCACCGCGCTCATTGCGTCGTCGGCCGCATTCCACAGGTTGACGTCCAGTTGCGGGAAGTAATTGTTCAGGCTGTCGGCCCAGGCGCGCGCGTAGGCGATGAATTGTTCGTAGAGCTCCCTCATCACCCGGTGCGGGGTGGTTGGGGCCAGTGACACGGCCTTGTTGGCAAGGTCACGCATCATGGTTGCGGCCCGTTGCATCGCGTCACGCTCTTCGGGGGTCCAGGCGCTGGCCGAAAGGTTGAGCGGGCTGTCGGGACTGTCGGCGTGCCACTTCTTCAGCGGGGAATAGGCGATAACCGTATCTGCGATCTTCTTCCCCTCGGTGCAGCTCGGGTCGACGAGGATGATGCCAACGGGTCCGGTGTCTTTCGCGCTGGCCTCGGGCGACGCGGACGCCGTGCTGGGGGGTGGTCCCGGCTGGTGATCGGCGTGGGTGGTGGTAAGGGCCAGGGTCACCGCGGCGGTTGCGGCCACCGCGGTGGTGGCGGCGCCGAGTGCCCACCACCGCCGCCGGGTGCGCCGCTTGGGTGGCGCTGGTGCCCATCCCGGCGGTGGGCCCGAGGTGGATACCCTGCCCGGCACCGGTGCGGCCGGTCCGGTGGGCACCGTCGGCGAGTCCTCCGCTTTGGACCAGCCCCTTGTCTGCGCACCGTCCGGAGGCGAAACGAGCGGCTGACCGGCCATTGCAGCGTTCGCGGCAGCGGCCAGCGCGCCCGCACTCTGGAAACGCTGGTCACGGTTCTTCGCCAGCGCGTGGACGATGACGTCGTCGATGGCTGGCGGCAGCCACGGGGCGAATTGAGTCGCGCGGGGGATCGGCTGCAGAACGTGAGCCATCATCATCGCCGACATTCCAGTGAACTCCGCATAGGGCGTGCGGCCGGTCAGCAGCCGAAACAGCGCGCAGCCCAACGAGTACACGTCGGCACGGTGATCGAGCGGCAGGCCTTCGACCGTCTCGGGTGCCGCATAGGCGGCGGTCGCCAGCACCAGGCCGGTCGCGGTCAGATGAGTGGCGTCATCCAGGGCTCGTGCGATGCCGAAATCGGCCAACCACACGCGTTCTCCGCCTCCATCGGATGCGCCGGGCGCACCCAACAAGAAGTTGGCGGGTTTGACGTCGCGGTGCAACAGCTGGCGGGAGTGGGCGTAATCGAGCGCGTCGGCGACCTCGGTGATGATGTGGACCGCCCGCGGCGCCGTCATCCGCCCGTCGTCCAGTTCAGCGCTGGCGTCGGTGCCGTCGATGAATTCCATGGCGATCCACAGCTGCCCGTCCGGGGTCTCGCCGCGGTCGTAGACGGTGACGATATTGGGGTGATCCAAGGTGGCGGCAAGGTCGGCCTCCCGCAAGAACCGGGCGCGAAACTGCGCGTCGTGGGACAGCTCCGCGGACAGAATCTTCAGCGCATCGCGGCGCGGCAGCGAGGAATGCTGCCCCAGGTACACGGTGCCCATGCCGCCGGCACCCAGGACGCGCTCAATGCGGTAACCGGCGACAACAGTCCCGACGGAAAACGGCATCGCCAGTCCTATGTCCTTCCTGATCGCGGTCCTTCCTGATCGCGGTGTCAGCGGCGGGTGAGCGAAGTCAGCACCGCCGACAGCGCGGCCACCGTCCGGGCGTCAAGTGGCACCTCGGCCTCGGCGGCGGTAATCACATCGGCCGGCACACCAGCCGCATTCGCGGTTTCCTCGACGGTGAGTTCGGCGCGATACCTGGCCGCGTACAACCGTTGCCCGAGCGTGGCCCCGGGGGCACGCGCCGCGCGCAGCATCAGATCCTTGTAACACCTGCGCACCCCGCTCAGGACCAACGCGACTTCGGGCGCACCTTTGGCACTGCGGGCCGCGCCGGCCGCGACCGCCTCCAGCTTCCGCAGCTCCGCGAGAATCGTGGCGGCCCGGCGGCTGAAGTCCGGCTCAGACGGCGCGGGCAACGACTCGATCGCCGTGTTGATCGTGGTGAGTGCGACCTCAACGGCCTCGGCCATCAGCGGCGCGCGCACGGTGTTCATCATCGTCACCGTTTCTTGACCGTCCGGGCCGTCCGGGCCGTCCGGGTCGCCTCCGTCGCGGCGGATCCGGGTGATGGTTCCATGCGGCCACTGCAGCGCATCCTCGAGTTTGGCCAGCGTCGCCTTGCGCGGCCAGCGCCGGCCTTTCTCAAAGTCGATCAACGCACCCGCGTTCACGATTCCGTTGCGGGCCAGGTGTCGCTGGGTCAACTTGAGTTCCTCACGGCGGGCGGCGACGGCCGCGCCGGCGCGGGCAACCCCGGGGTCGATCGCGGCGAGTGCGAACTCGCTGTCGTCGTCGGAAGTGTCCGGCACTCGCTCGGGCTGCGGCGCCGGCGCCCGATAAGTGAACGCGATCGGGATTCCAAGCGGGCTACCCAAATGGATCCTGGTTCCTTCCTTGATCGGGATCGTGGATTGCCGAGTTCCGTCGATGAAGATGCCGTTGCGGCTCTGGTCGACGGCGACCCATCCGGTCGGCGTGCAGTCCAGACGCATGTGGGTACGCGAGACGCGGTCATCGGCGATGCGAACCTGCGCGGGAAATTCGCGGCCGACAATGATGGGCGCATCGCTGTCCTGGGCGGTGTAGGTCTGATCGCCTGCGTGGATGGCCAAGGACGGTCGTGGGTAACCAGGCGCCGGTACAGCCGACCGTGGGGTCTCCATGGATGACACTCCAACGTTTGTGTGCCACTGCTACGCCGACGCTAGCACGGGCCTGCTGTCCTGCCGTCCTACCACGCCCGGCCTGCATCCGGCACACACCGCGCCTAGCTGGCACGATTCCAATTTTCCTGGTGCGCAACGCATCCCCCATATATGCACCGATATCCTGAGGCCGCCACACCTATGGACCATCCGATTCCGTAGCACTCATTGGGCGGACACTCGGTCGGCGATTTCCTTGGCGATCGCGGCCGCCTGGTCAATGGTGTTGAAGCCGCAGCTACGCGTGTCGATGACCACGTTGTTGCGTGCGATCATCGCCCGCTGGCAAGCCCAGCCTTCGGCGCCCTCCTCGGTGAGTACGACACTCAGCACGCCATCGCGGCTCGTGACGGTACCCACCGACCACGTCGCGGATCCGGCGGTCGCGGTCGTGACGGTCAGCGGTTTCCCGGTGCATTTGGCCCAGTCCTCGGCCTGCTTGGCGGCAAAGCCAGCGGCCGCCTCCGTATTGGGGAAACTGACCACCGCTTGGGTAACGGCGTGTCTCCAGTCGTCGCCCGGTTCGCGGAGATACTGGCCCTGCAACGCGACCCAGCCGCTGCCCTGCAACGCCGTCTTCACCGCGGGATGCGCGATTCCCTCGCATTCGGGGTGGTTGGTCTGTCCCCCGGTGTACGGGTAATTCGGGTTCGGGTCGGGCTGCAGCACGATGCCGGTGGCACCCTCAATGACGTTGACGGTCGCCGGGTCCAGCAGCAGCCCCGGCAGGGCGTTCACCGGCACGATCGCGGGCGGGGCACTCGTCGGCGTCGACGAAGACGCTGTGGCCGGTGCGTCGCCGAGAGCGGCGGGGTCAGCTCTGTCGGATGCGCTTCCGGCGGCGATGATCAGCCCAGCGGAGACGGCGACCACCAGCACCGCAGCCCCCGCGCCGAGCAAACCCCACGTGCGGCGGGAGTTGCGGCGCGGCACCCCCGACGGCGGGTACGGCACCGCGGGCGGACCTGCCCAACCCGGCGGCGGCGGCCACGCCGATTGCGGGCCGCGGACAAACCCAGGCACCGGGCCATGCAGCGCCGGACCGACCCGCTGGCCGTTTCCCACCGCCTGCGGGATCGGAGCGGCCAAAGTGGCTGGCTGGGGGATCGGAGCGGCCAAGGTGGCTGCCTGCGGATCCACCCGCGGATTCACCCGCGGATCCCAGCCGTAGCCGTGGCCACCCGCGTGTCCCGGTACCGGCCGGCCATTCGGCAACGGGATCGTCGGTCCTGGCAATCCAGTGTTCGCTGGCAAGTTCGGGAAAAACGACATCTCGCGTCCTCTCGGGCTAAGGGATCGGGGTCAGACGGCCGGGCGGTCAGTGCAGCTGGTTGGCGATCTCCCTGGCAATCGCCGCTCCCTGATCGATCAGATTGGGACCACATGCCTCGACGTCGATCACCACGTTGTTGCGCGCGGTCAAGGCATGCTGGCAGGTCCACCCGCCTGCGCGCTGTTGCCTCGACAGCGCTGTGAGCACCCCGTCCCGCTGGCTCACGCTGGCGATCGACCAGACCTGGGGCGTGCTGTTCGGGTTGGTGGTGATGATCGTTCCGCCGGCGCACTGAGGCCAGCTTTTGGCTTCCTTGGCCACAAAGTTCGCGGCGGCTTCCGCGGACGAGAAGCTGATCACCGACTGAAAGACAATGTGGCGAAAGTTATCGACCGGCTCGCGCAGGGTTTGGTTCTGCGCGGACACCCATCCGCTGCCCTCGTAAACGTCCCGGTTGGCGTTTGCCCACACGCCGCCGCATTCCGGGCGGTTGGTGGTGTCGGTGTACAGCCGCGTCGATGTCGCGGCCTGATTCACCGCCAAGTTGCCGCCCATGATCGTGCTGACGGTTCCAGCGTCGAGCAGGAGCCCCGGCAGGGACTCGACCGGCACGATCGGGGCCGGCGTTGCCGCTGTCGACGACATCGGCGGTCGCGGCGTCGATGTGGTGCCGGGGGTCGTCCCGGGGTCTTTGGCTGATCCGGCTACGGCGACCACCACACCAATCAACGCAACGACGATCACCACCGCGGCGGCGGCACCGAACAGCGCCCACACGCGACGGGACGTGTCGCGCTGCCCGCCGACCGAATTCGGCCGGCCAGGCCCCGGAGGTGGCCCCGGCGGCGCGGCCATCGGTGGACCAGCCCAGACGTTGCCGGCAGCCCGTGGCAGGGGGTTGGCCGCCGAGACCGGCCCGACCGGCCCCACGGGCCGCATCGGCCCCACCGGGCCAGGTGGGGGAGCCCACGAATTCGCCGCGGGAGCCCACGGGCCAGTCGACCCGCCCGGGTGTTGACCGGGCATCTGCCACATGGTGTGCACTGACATTTTCAAGCATCCTCCGGGTTGCGCTTCAACTCTCTTGGTGCGAATCAAAGCACATTGGCGGGGCCGAGCGCAACATTAATATCGTAGCGCAATGATATAGCGCGGCTGACGTGCTGGGGTAACCCGGGGAAGTGCGCATTAAGCAGCAACTATGTCCTCTTCATTGAAACCGAACCGATGAGGCGTCACGCCGCGGCACGCCTGCTATCGCTTCATTTGTTACGTAGCAGTCGATGGGATTGCTTGTGGATGGCCGCGGCAACGCAGGCCCGACGACCGGTACGGTCGGTGCGTGCGCAAAGTCAGGCCCATTTACGTGGAGTCGCGGATTCACTGCTCGCTCGACGACCTGTGGGCGGCAACCCAAGATCCGCACCTGCACCAGCGCTGGGACCTGCGGTTCAGTCAGATCACGTACGCCTCGTGTGAGCCCGGCCAGCCGCAGCGATTCAGCTACCGCACCAGTCTGGCACCGGGCCTGGAGGTCACCGGCACCGGTGAGACAATCGGCGACCGCGACCGCCCGGACGGTTCGCGCTGGTCCGGGCTGAAGTTTTGGGCGGCCGACCGCAAGTCTCTGATCGAGTCGGGGGCCGGCTACTGGCGCTATCTGCCCGAGCCCCACGCCGACGGTCAACCGGGCATTCGATTTCTCACCCGCTTCGACTACCGCACCCGCTGGGGACGCGCCGGAGACCTGGTGGACCGGCTGGTATTCCGCCCACTGTTCGGGTGGGCAACCGCATGGAGTTTCGATCGATTGCGGCTCTGGCTGGAAGACGGCATCGCACCCGAGCGGTCGCGCAACCAGGCCATCGCGCATGCCGCGGCGGTCATCGGAGTCAGCACGGTGTGGCTTTACCAGGGGGTCGTCCCGAAGCTGGTGCGCGTTGATGACGACGAGGTGCGTATCTGGCGGCGCCTGGGTCTGGGCGACCGCGGGGCCCGCACCGCAGTCCGTGGCGTAGGGCTGGCCGAGATTGGCATCGCCGGGCTGCTGGCAGCCGGACGGCGCAGCACCTGGCCCTACCTGGCGACTGCCGCGGCCATGCCGGTGCTGATTGTCGGCGCCGCAGTCGCCGATCGGTCGCTGCTGGCGCGGGCGTTCAACCCGGTGTCATTGAATGTGGCGACCGCCGCGCTGGCAGTAGTCGCGGCTGCCACCGCCAACGATCTGCCCTCTGGGCTGCGGCCGTTGCGTGCGGCCCCGGACGCGCGCGACGGGACTTCGAATTCGCCATGACCTCGATCTATCAACGCGCGCTGGCAGGTCAGTTCGCGCGGTTGCACCCAAAAATGCAGTGGCGCTTTGGATTCAGCGCCGACGACGAAGTGTGTCAGATCGGCACCGGTGTCATGGACGAAGTGTGGCATCAAGGCATGTTCACCGTTCCGTTTCTGAAGCTTGGCTCGACGAGGCGGCTGCTCTTCCCCGAGCACGGTTCGGAGGTGCCGTTCACCATCTCCAATTACGCCTATCGCGACAGTTTCGGCCGTGAGACGGTCACCTGGTCACGTCGCTATCAATTTCCGGACTCCGTAAGCGAATTCGACGCGACGATGATCTACAGCCAGACCCGTGGCACCATCGTCGACTACCTCGGCACGCACCAGCACCTGGCCGTCGACATCGATTGTCGGGTCGACGACGAAGGCGCGATGTGCCTTCGCTCCGGATCGCAACGCTTCTACGAGGGCTGGGTAGGTTTCCGGTTTCCGATGGTGTTGACCGGCGTGGCCGACGTTCGGGAGTGGTGGGACGAGCCCAATCAGCAGTTTCGGATCTCGGTCAGTGTCAGCAACCGAGTTTTCGGCAAGCTATTCGGCTATCACGGCCGGTTCACAGTGGCCGAATCCCGTTGCACCCGTTCACAAATTCCGCGAGACGTATTTCCGGCGCGGGAAGAATCGCGTGAGTAGTGCTCCCACGGAACAGCGCAGCCATTGCTGTCGTCAATAATCGCCGCGATGTGACCACTGAAACTGCAGTTACACAAGGGATTACAGAGATCCGATGGCCCGGTGCTGTACGGGCAGCCCCAATTGTGCTCACCGGCCCGGGACCCGGTAAGACCGCCGTCACACCGGCAGAACACCTTTGTCATCGCCGCTCTCGTGGGCGCCGCGCGCCGTCGAAGGAGTCGAGGCCAGCCCGCACGGTGATCGACTGCGGCGAAGCGCGGTCACCGCGGCCGCAGGGCTGGTAGTACGTTGGAGTCGCCAGAGGCGGGTTTGCGAAAGGGGCGGCCGGTGAGTGTCCTGTCGGGTGATCTGCGGACGTTGAGTTGTGAAGCGGCGCTGTACTTTTACCCGTTGGTGCTGATGGACATCACCAGGTTGCAAGCGCTCAACACGCCTACTAGCCGCAACCCGATCGGTGGACCGCCGAATCAGTTTCATCACATCCGGGCATTTCCGAGTGCCGACTTCCGTCGCGTGGTGCGACCCAACTTCGACACCCTGTACTCATCGGCGTGGCTTGACCTCACTGCCGGCCCGGTGATCGTGCACGTACCCGACACCGACGATCGGTTCTACATGCTGCCGATGCTGGACATGTGGACCGACGTCTTCGCCAACCCGGGCAAGCGCACCACCGGTACTGCGGCGCAGGACTTTGTCGTGACGGGGCCCGGCCATGGCGGTGAGCTACCCGCCGATCTGCCGGTGATCGCCGCGCCCACACCCCACGTTTGGATCATCGGACGCACGCAGACCAACGGACCGACTGACTACCCGAACGTGCATAGGGTTCAAGACGGGCTCGGTATCACGGTGCTCCCGCGAGGGGTCGATCGCCCCGAACACCGGGTGGACGCCGGATATGACACCACCACCGAGCCGCTGCGCTTGGTCAACGGCATGGATCCGCTCGACTTCTTCGGCTATGCCGCGGGCCTGCTGGCAATCAATCCACCGCATCCGACCGACTTCTCCATCCTTGCGCGGATTTCCGGCATGGGTATTACAGTCGGAAAGCCCTTCAGCCCAGATGATTTCGATGTCGAGCAGCGAAGCGAGATAGCGGCGGGGCGGGCGGACGCACTGCACCATCTCATGACGTCGGCAGCCGCAATCGGAACCCGGGCCAACGGCTGGACAATCCTCAAAGACAACATCGGTGTGTATGGCAACGCCTACCCGCAGCGAGCCCTGGTGGCGCTGGTTGGGCTGGGCGCCAATCCACCGGAGGATGCGGTATACCCGCTGCTGATCGCCGACGCCGATGGTGACCCGATGGTTGGTGAGCGAAATTATGTCCTGCATTTCGACGCGGACAATCTGCCGCCGGTCGCCGCGTTCTGGTCGGTGACGATGTACGACGGTGAGGGTTACCAGGTCGGCAACGAACTCAACCGCTTCGCGATCGGCGATCGCGACCAGCTGACCTTCAACAACGACGGCTCGCTTGACATCTATTTGCAGCATGCCAATCCCGGCCCGGAGCGGGTGTCCAACTGGCTACCCGCACCCATGGGGCCGCTGGGCATCACCATGCGGCTATATGCGCCGGAGCGTTCGGTGCTCGACGGCAGCTGGTCTCCGCCGCCAGTGCGTAAGGCCCGGTAAGGCCCCGTAGCGGCCGC
The DNA here is from genome assembly GCA_963814505.1 of uncultured Actinomycetota bacterium. Taxonomy (GTDB): domain Bacteria; phylum Actinomycetota; class Actinomycetes; order Mycobacteriales; family Mycobacteriaceae; genus Mycobacterium. The sequence goes on along the minus strand of CAWFDM010000018.1, from coordinate 61,687 downwards.
TGGCCGCTGACGAGGGTGCGCAAAATGCCGCGCCCGACGGCGTGTCACCGTACCGGCACGCACGCTCCCCGGAGGGTGGGCAAGAATGCTTGAGCGTGAAGCGACCAAACTTCTTGCTGATTGTGGCCGACGACCTCGGGTTCTCCGACATCGGCGCCTTCGGCGGCGAGATTCACACGCCCAACCTGGACCGATTGGCCTACGCGGGGATCCGGTTCACCGACTTTCATTCGGCGCCGGCGTGCTCGCCCACGCGGGCGATGCTGCTGACCGGAACCGATCACCATGTCGCCGGCATCGGCACGATGCTCGAGGTCGCCATGCCCGGTTTCCAGGGCGCGCCCGGGTATGAGGGCTACCTGAACGACCGGGTCGTCGCCCTGCCCGAACTGCTGCGCGACGCTGGTTACCTGACGCTGATGTCCGGCAAGTGGCACCTGGGCGCCACCATCGAGACGTCGCCGTGGGCCCGCGGATTCGAGCGTTCGTTCGCTTTACTGCCGGCCGGTGCCAGCCACTACGGCGGCGCCGCGGGTGGCGGTTTCTCGCCCGTGCCAACGCTTTACACCGAGGATGACAGGTTCGTGGCGGTCGGCGACGACTTCTACTCGTCGGACTTCTACGCCGACACGCTGCTGCGCTACTTCAGCGAGCGTTCCCCCAACGATGACCGGCCGTTCTTCGCCTACCTGCCATTTCAGGCGCCGCATTGGCCGCTACAGGCACCCGACGAATCCATCGCGACCTACCACGGCCGTTACGACGACGGCCCGGGCGCGCTGCGCGAGGCGCGTCTGGCCGCGCTCAAGCGGCTCGGCCTGTGCCCGCCCGATGTCGTGCCGCACCCGGTGGTGGCCGATGGCGCACCGGAATGGTCCGACATGACGGCCGAAGAGCGGGCGCTTTCGGCCCGCAGCATGGAGGTCTACGCGGCGATGGTGGACCGGATGGACTGGAACATCGGGCGGGTCATCGATTACCTGGCAGAGACCGGCGAGCTGGACCAGACGGTGGTGATCTTTTTGTCCGACAACGGCGCAGAGGGGGCGATAGTCGAGGCGATGCCGCTGCGCGGTGCCCAAATTGCGGCGCAGATCGAAAAGTATTGCGACAACAGCCTCGACAACCTTGGCCGCCCCACCTCGTTCATCTGGTACGGCCCGCGCTGGGCACAAGCCGCCACCGCGCCGTCGCGCCTGCACAAGGCGTTCACCACCCAGGGCGGTATCCGCGTGGTCGGGTTCGTTACCTGGCCGCGCTTCGCTCGGCAGCAAGAGATCGGCACCGCGTTCGCGACGGTCATGGACGTCACGCCGACCGTGCTGGAACTGGCCGGCGTCGCACATCCCGGTGCGACCTACCAGGGCCGATATCAGGGCCGCGAGGTGGCACCCATGCTGGGCCGTTCGCTGGTTGGCTACCTGTCGGGTGCCGCCGATGCGGTCCATGACGCAGTTACCGGCACCGGCTGGGAGTTGTTCGGCCGCCGCGCCATTCGCCAGGGCGACTGGAAGGCGCTCCACCTGCCCGCGCCCTACGGCCCGGGCACCTGGCAGTTGTACGACCTCTCGGTCGACCCGGGCGAGATCGACGACCTGGCCGCCTCGCGCCCCGACAAACTGGCCGACCTCCTCGCGCTGTGGGATCGCTACGTCGAGGAGAACGGCGTCATCCTGGATCCCATTTCGGTTTTCGACGTCGATCCGCAAGAGTTCGCTTAACGCGTTGTGCGGCAGTGGATTTCGATGAAGGGTCCCGTTGCAATGCGGCCACTGATCCGCGGCCACGTATGCTTGGGCGCTGATGGCCGAAACAACCACCTGCGCGATCATCGGCGGCGGCCCCGCCGGGATGGTCCTGGGGCTTTTGCTGGCCCGGGCGGGCGTGCAGGTCACGCTACTCGAGAAGCACGGCGACTTCCTGCGCGACTTTCGCGGTGACACCGTGCATCCGACCACGCTTCGGTTGCTCGACGAGCTGGGATTGTGGGAGCGCTTCGGGGCTTTGCCGCACAGCGAGGTTCGCAAGGCGATGTTTGAATCGAACGGCCGCTCGGTGACCTACGTCGACTTCGGGCGTCTGCGCCAACCCCATCCGTTCGTCGCGATGGTGCCGCAGTGGGATCTGCTGAATCTGCTGGCCGACGTGGCACAAGGCGAGCCGAGCTTCACGTTGCGGATGAAGACCGAGGCCACCGGGTTGCTGCGGGAGGGGGGCAAGGTCACCGGAGTGCGCTACCAGGGACCCGACGGCCCCGGCGAATTGCGGGCCGAGTTGACCGTCGCCTGCGACGGCCGGTGGTCGATCGCCCGTCGCGAGGCCGGTCTGAAGACGCGCGAGTACCCGGTGACCTTCGACGTGTGGTGGTTCCGGCTGCCGCGCGAAGGCGCCGCGGAGTTCTCCTTCTTGCCTCGCGTGGCCCCGGGCAAGGCCATGGGTGTGATCCCACGCGAAGGCTATAACCAGGTCGCTTACCTCGGGCCCAAGGGTACTGACGCCCAGTTGCGTGCACGGGGGATACAGGCGTTCCGACGTGACGTCAGCGCGCTGATACCCGAAGCGACCGAGGATGCGGTGGCGACACTGAAGTCCATGGACGACATCAAGCACCTGGACGTCCACGTGAATCGGCTACGCCGCTGGCACACCGATGGGCTGCTGTGTATCGGCGACGCCGCGCACGCGATGTCTCCGCTGGGCGGCGTCGGCATCAACCTGGCGGTCCAAGATGCCGTCGCGGCCGCGACGATCCTGGCCGAACCGCTGCGGCAGCACCGGGTCACCGACCGCGACCTGGCGGCCGTGCGCCGCCGCCGCGCATTTCCGACCGCGGTGACCCAAGCGGTGCAACGGGTGTTGCAGAGCCGGCTGCTCGGCCCGCTCCTCCGCGGAGCGGACCCGACTCCGCCGGCGGCCCTGCTCGGCGTGGTGGAGCGGCTGCCGTGGCTGGCGGTTCTGCCCGCGTATTTCATCGGCGTCGGGGTGCGGCCCGAGCGTGCACCCGCGTTCGCCCGTCGCGGACCCGGCAACTGCTAGCGTTCAACCCGTGTCTGGACAAGCGGCTCCGCTGCGGATCGGCGTGCTGGGTGCGGCCCGCATCGCACCGATGGCGCTCATCAAGCCGGCCAAGGCAAACACCGACGTTCAGGTGACGGCGGTGGCGGCGCGCGATGCGGCACGCGCCCAGTCCTTTGCCGCCAAGCACGGCATCGCCCGGGTGCACGACAGCTACGAGACGCTGATCGCCGACCCGGACATCGATGCCGTCTACAACCCGCTGCCCAACGGCTTGCACGGGCGGTGGACCCGGGCCGCACTGGCCGCGGGCAAGCACGTGCTGTGCGAAAAGCCGTTCACCGCAAACGCCGCCGAAGCCCGCGAGGTCGCCGCACTGGCCGCGCAGTCGGACCGGGTCGTGATGGAGGCGTTCCATTACCGCTACCACCCGCTGGCCTTGCGCGTCGAGCAGATCATCGCGGCGGGGGAGTTGGGCACCCTCGAGCGGGTTGAGGCAGCCCTGTGCTTCCCGCTGCCGAAGTTTTCCGACATCCGCTACAACTACTCGCTCGCCGGCGGCGCGACCATGGACGCCGGGTGCTATGCAGTCCACATGGTCCGCACATTCGGCGGCGCCACCCCGGAAGTCGTTGCGGCGCAAGCGAAATTGCGTGATCCCCAGATCGACCGGGCGATGACCGCCGAGTTGCGCTTTGCCGCCGGGCACACGGGCCGGGTCCGCTGCTCGATGTGGTCGTCGGATCTGCTGCAGATCAGCGCTCACGTCGTCGGCGCTCGCGGCGAACTGCGGGTGCTCAATCCGGTGACGCCGCAATTCTTTCACCGCCTGTCGGTGAAATCGGCCGCCGGCAAACGCGTGGAACGCTTTCCGCGCCGCGCCTCCTACGCCTATCAGCTCGACGCTTTCGCCGCCGCGGTGCTGCGCGGTGAACCGGTGAAGACGACGCCGGAAGGCGCGGTGGAGAACATGACCGTCATCGATGCGATCTATTCCGCCGCCGGTCTGCCGCTCCGCGAGCCCAGCTGAGGACAGACGATGGCCACCGCCTCGGCACGCAGCGGTGACCCGCGCTCTGGATCAGACGGCAGCTACGCAGAGTTCGAGCGGGCCGTTATGAGCCTGGTGCACGGCGGCTGTTGCGCGACACCAAACCTGTCTTTGAGCCTGTCCGCGACGCGCCGCCGGCCCGCGCCACCGCTGCGGGAGAACACCCAGTTCCGGCGGCTCGGCCGCGACGGCTGGATCGAGACGGTTACGCCGCGTAATCCGATTGTGCCGACGATTCGCGGCGCTTTCGTCCTTCCCGACGTCACCGTCGCACACGCCGACCGACCAGACGAAGAGCACGTCGACGTCCTTGTCTCCCAAGGCAATATCGACCGCATCACACCAACCGGAACGGCGGACTCGCCGCCCGGGGCCATCGTGGTTGGGCACGCCAGGGGCAGCTTCGTGTCCAGCTCGCTCATCGACATGCATGTGCACATGCCGCCGGCCAACCTGCTCCGGCTTACCGACATATTCCTGCTCCAGACGCTTCGACACGGAATCACCGTCGTTCGCGACGCCGGCGACCCCGATGGGACAGCAACACCCGCCGCGCTCGCCTGTGTTGCCTCGGGGGCGCTCCCCGGACCGGAGATCCACTACGCCTACGGATTCGTGAACAGTCCGCCCACCCGATGGTCCAACTCGTTCGAATACGACGACCCGGCGCAGGCGCCCGACATCGTCAAGCGGCTGCGGTTCCTCGGCGCGACATGGATCAAGTCCTACGAAAACCTCGATGTCCCGCGAATCGAAGCACTTAAGCACGCCGCGCGGGAGGCGGGCATGGGGGTGTTTGGCCATGTCCCGTACGGGCTCGGCTGCGAGCAGGCCCTGCTTCCGGACACCCAGCACCTCATGGGCATTGCGCCGCCGGGAAGCATCAGACGCGACCACATCTTCGACCGCATTCACGACTGGGACGCGGTCGATCAGCGTCGAACCGACGTCGTCCGCCGCGCATGCACCGAAAATCAGCTGGCCATGACACCGACCCTCAATGCCGTCACAGGCGTGCTGGATCTTGACCGCTACCAGGAGGCGTGCCGCGAGCCCACGGCCCGGTCGCTGCCCCCCTTCTACTCGGCCGTTGTGTGGAACCCCGAGAAGGGGATCCCGGCCTACCGAAATCTCACCAAGGAGGATTTCGATCGTTGCCGACGCGCCATTGAGCGCAAGCACGAGTTTGTCAGCGGGTTACATCGGGATGGCGTGACCCTGCTCCTTGGCACCGACACGCAGCAGCCGTTCGTCGCGCCCGGCGTCGCGCTGCACCGCGAATTCGACGCGTTCGACCAGGCCGGGATACCGCGCCGGGATTCCTTCCGCCTCGCCACCGCGACCGCGGCGACGGTTCTCGGGCTCACGAAAGTGGGAACCGTAGCCGAGGGCGGTCGCGCCGAGCTCATCGCCAGTCGGACGGACCCGCGCCACTCAAGCTGGTCGGTGCAGCGGGACTTGGTAGCAACCATCGCGCGAGGAATGCTGGTGACCGCGGCGGATCTGGACGAGGCAATTCGCGCTGAGCTTCGGCGATTCGAGAACAAGTTCGGCGAATTCGCGACGCGATTGCTCGCGCAGCTGAACATGCGTCAGGTTGCGAAGAACTTCGTCGGCTGATCCGGCGGACAGTCACGGTCTGCCGACGATCCGGTCGTAGTGACGAGGAGGGGCACCTGATGCGCCTCGGGGCCCCGCATCGACGCGGCTCGAGTTGGGTTTAGTGCCGTCGTTCTGGCAGAGCAGCTGGCCGGTGTCACTTGGACATTTTCCTGGGCGACTAACGGCCTCGGTCAACAGCGTATTGTCTTGATTTACACCATGGATGGAAGACCGCTGTCTTCCCCCGTAGTGCTTGGAATACCAACGATGGGGTTGAGGGCGATGTGGAGCAAGCGATATGAGCCCTCTGGTGATGTGGATGCCGTCGTGGATTGGTGTTCGTCAAGCTGCTCCGAAGAAGGCGGGTTTTGCGGACCAATTCTGATTGTCCTTCACCGGTCACAGGTCGCGGCGTCGGGAGCAATCGAATGGTCACAGAATCTCACCGGGATTGTGGGACAGCGAAAGAATATGGATTGTGAGTGAGCTACAGAGCTTACAGTTCGTCGGCTCGCATAGCGAACTCGGGGAGACTGTAGGTGCGACCTACGGACCGCAGGTACGAAGTGCATGCGAAGACACTATGGCGTGGCTCGCCGCTCAAGACGTATCTCTTCGCGATCTTGATTCTCGACTTCGGGAGATGCGGGCGGTGGCCGAGGACTTGGTGCCCGAGCTGGTGGCACAACTCACTGCGACCGCCGCCGCTGCCCAGGTTGACCCTCTCCTAATCTTTTACCTCAATGCTGGCGGCTTTAGGCCCGCACCGCTGGGACGGCCGGGAGGTTGCACGAGTGCTGCGAGCAGAGGCCAGGGTGGGGTCCTAATCGGCCACAACGAAGATGCTGATCCCGCCGCGAGGGCCGATCTGTTCGTACTGAAAGCAAGAATGACCAGCGGGATCGAATTCTCCGGAACCACCAATTCGTCATTGCTGGGGCTTAGCTATTGTTACACACTGATGGGTGTGTCCATAACGATAAATGGACACGGACTGGTATGCGCCGTCGATGCATTGCCCGATTCCGACGACAGGGGATTGCCTGTTGACTTCATGACACGGTGCGTAATCGAGTGCGACAGTATCGATGCGGCCATCTCTCTGAGTACGGCCGTTCCGACTTCGGGTGGCTGTAGCATTCTCATGGCCCACGGAAGTGACATGGCTATCATCGAAATCGGCCCGGACCTTGTGTTGGCCCGTGAAATCGGCTCCGAAGACTATGCTTGTCATACCAATCACGCAATCTTGCTTCCACCTAGCAACTCCAGCTCGCCACCTCGGGCGGATTCGCAAACGCGCCTGAAGCGCTGCCGTGCGTTGATCCACTCGGGAGTGAGCATTACGGAAATGAAAGCCTTATTGACTGATACGGAGGGCTTTCCAGATAGCATCTACCGCCCGCGAACTATTGCTTCGGCAATTGCACATACGGAAGCACGTAGATTTCTGGCTCGATATGTTGAAGATGACAGCGCTTCGTGGATCGAGCACGAATTGGATTGAGCTCCTGCGAAACACCTGACAAGATCAGCTAGCCTAGCGTTAAACCGGCCGTACAAAAGTTCGCCCCAAGACGAAGATCGCATGCTTTAGGTTTAGGTTTAGCATCTCAACGAACTGGATTGCCGAGGGAATACCCGGGGGGGAAGCTCCGGAGAAGTGCCGTATCTAATGGTGCCAACAGGGTTGTAAGGAGAGTCGGATGTGTCGGTGGGTTGGATACTTGGGCAGCCCGATCGCGCCCCGGGAGTTGCTGCATGATCCACAGTGCTTACTGATCGAGTAGAGCCGCAGGCACCCGCCGCACATGGACATTCCCAACGGCGACGGCACGGGGCTGGGCTGGTATCAGCACCGTGCACAACCTGCGCTGTTTCGCAGCATCACTCCGGCCTGGGGCGATGAGAACCTTTTGGAGCTCGCCACCGAAATTCGCAGCCATCTGTTTCTTGCCCACGTGCGCGCTGGAACCGGAACACCGGTGCAGCAGACCAACTGTCACCCGTTTCGCTACCGCAATTGGCTTTTCGTGCACAACGGCCACGTTGCCGGATATAAGAGGTTGCGCCGAGACCTGCTGCTGGCAGTGCACCCCGACCTGTTCGGCAACATAGCGGGGACCACCGATTCGGAGTTGTTGTTCTATCTCGCGCTTACCTTCGGTCTCGCCGATGATCCGATAGCGGGGATCGCCCGGATGGCAGGTTTTGTCGAGTCGACTGCCGCCGCGGCCGGCGTGGATGAGCCTGCACTCCAGATGACGGTAGGGGTCAGCGACGGCGCTCGCCTTTATGCGGTCCGTTATGCCAGTGGGCCACAGGTGAATGCGTTGTTCGTGGCCGAGGATCTGCATTCGGTGCGGATGCTGTACCCCGACGACGAGCGGCGGGCGCGCTTTGGTGATTTTGCCCGGGTGGTGGTTTCCGAGCCGTTGACCGATCTGCCGGGGATGTGGCGGGAAGTCTCGGCCGGGACCGCCTTGATCATCGACGAGCACATCGAGGAGCGAGCCTTCCGGCCCATCAGCGCGGTGGCCGCCTAATCTCGTTCGGGGCCTACCAACGTCGTGGGCGAAGCCGGAAGTTATTGCGGCCGTGTGGAGTTGCCGGGCCCCTGCGCGACCTCGGACAGCAGACGGCGGGCCGCCTCGACACAGGGTCGGAGCCGGTCGATCGGGCTCACGCCGGCCAGCGCCAGTGATCGCCGCGGTATTTCGAGTTCGATCACGATGCCGGGGGGAAGCACGGAGAGGATGTCGCGCAGCGGCAGTTCGCCCTCACCGGGAACCATGCGTTCGTACATGGCTTCCTCCATGTAGTTGTCGATGCGTGGCCGCAGCGTAGTGTCATTGAGTTGGGCGTAGCCGATGCTGTTGGGGTCCAAGGCCGCAAGGTCTGCGGCACTGGATCCGGACCGCGCCAGATGCATGGTGTCGATCAATAGCCGACAATCAGGTCGTCCCACATATTCCACGGCGGCCACCGCGGTGGCGAGGTCCCCGACGGTCAGGCCGGGAACCGGCTCGACGTCTGTCTCGATGTTTCGCTGTTCGGCAATTTCTGCCAGCGCCGCGAACTGGTCGAACGTGCGACCGAGATCGGGGTCGAGGCTGACCACGTTGATCCGGGGGACGCCGAGCTGCGCCAAGGCGTCGAGATCGGCGGAGAAACCGCGCATTTCGGCTCCGGGCAGCACCAAAAACCCGTCGCCGAGCGAGATCGTCACGCCGCGATCATTCATCGCCGCGATCAGGTCCTTTCGCAATCCGGCCTCCTTAAGTGAGAACAGCGGATAGCCCAGCGACGGCACCAAAGGCGCGCCCTGCATAACCGTCGAGACGTGGCGGCAGCCAAGATCTGCGGCGAGATTTACCAATTCCACTGGCGGAAGCGCAAATACGCTAAGAAAGCCAATGCCGAGCCGGGTCATGCGGGTCGGCCCGCCAGCTGGGCCAACTGGTCGGCCGCCTGGGGTGTTTGGGTGGTAAGCGCGACCTGTCCAGAAGTCACCTGTTCCTGGATGATCGGCGCCTCCAAAACGAGATCGTCGCGGATGAAGGCAACGTGGGCGTGCAGATGCGCGGCCGTGAAGGACGCCCACGCGGCCGCCGAAGCTGCGTCCATTGTCAGAATCACCTCGTAAAAGTCCGCCGGCAGTGATTTAGGTGGGTCGACGTGTGTGAGCACCAGCTGCATCGTCTCCGGACCCAACGTGAAGAGGGTGTTCCGGGCGAGGTCACAGGTGATGAGAACGTTGGCCGGCGCCGCGGGGGAGTTGGGATTCGTCGGGGGGCACTTGTCGGGGGTCGTTGGCCCTGACTTCGTCACCGGCCGAACGGGTACGGCTGAATGTGCACGACCGGCGCCGCCGACGGCGTCGTGGTGGTCGACGAAGTGGGTGCGGCCGGGTGTTGCGTTGAGTGGCAGCCAGACATCAGCGCGCCGAACGTAATGACGCCGATCAATTTGTTCTTGGCGAGGCGCAACTCCACGGCATTCCTTTCGCTGACCAACCGCGAGTCAAGCAAAGCAGCTCCCGTTAGGTCTAGCACTCGCCTGGGGCTGCCATGTTCGGCGGGATTCCAAACATTTGTTGAGAATCCGCCAAGGTATTGCCGGGATTCTCATTTCACTGCGAAGTCCAACCGACACCAGTTCGTCCGATTGGAGGCGCCGTGAGTGACCTGCAGGGCGGTGAAAGTCAGCTGGTGCTGTTGGATCCGCGACTTTTACCCGAGGACCGCAGTCAACTTGCCCGGGCCGTGCCCGTGTTATCGGCGAGCGGTGTGGACCTTGCCATTTTTAGCGCACTGCCCGCCGACCGCCACCGTGCGCAACGGATACTTGCCGACGGTGCGGTATTCGGCCGGCATGCGAGTTCGCGTGTGGATGCCGTGAATTCCCGGCGGTGGCGTGCTGATGCGCAGTGCCGTGAGCATGACGAATACTTCGGTGTTGCACGGGTGACCGGTTCCGCCGGGGAAAACTTTCTCGCCGGGCTGGTGGCCGCCTACTTGCGGGTCCTCGATCATGTCGATCGGTTTGGCACCGATCTTGCTGAACCGCAATGGAAGGCCCTGGTTGGTCTGCCCTATCGGGTATTCGGTTACGCATCTTCGGTGCACGCATTCTCGCGTTCAGTGCAGGCCAAACCACGCGCGCTGGTGATAACGGAGGAGTCCGCCTTTGCGCGGTGGCGGGTGGGACATCAGCTGTACTTCGTGGAGATCCAGTCCCTTGCGGTCGCATTGTTGTGCGCGATGCGTGCCGCACAAGATGACGACGAGGCGTCCGTCGTCGACGCGTTGGCGTTGGCCAGTGTGTGCGCCGACGCCGCGGGAGCATCGATGCGCTTCACATCCGAATTACCGCCGCCCGTCTACGTCGAGCGGGTGCGGCCTACGATGCTGCCTCCGCATGTTGGACCCGGGTTCAGCGGATTCCAGACCCGCGACCATCGCCGCCTCGTCGCGGTATTTCGGCAGCTGCACGCTGTGCGCTCTGATCTGGCAGCGATCGGCGAACCATACGCGTCTTTCGTCGATGCCGTCGAAGACATGTACTCCGCCCATGCCGGCGTCTGCGGGCATTTCGGCGGAGCAAGCAAGCCGAGCCTGCGCATGCAGGCGTTATCTCACAAACAGCCGACCACTTCGGGCGTGCAGGAGGCCACCAGAATCGCCCGTGGCCGCATCGGCCTGATCAAACCACCGCCGGGATGCCCCCGTCATGGCTGAGCAGCACGGCCAATCGATGCAGATTCCGCTGCGATCCTGCCCGCCGCTCGCGGAGCAAACCGAACGGTACGTCACAGCCGGGTGGTGGCGAACCGAATCATTCGTCGACGACTTGCGTCGGGCTGCGGCCGAAGTGCCGGACAAGGTCGCACTCATCGGCTGGCGGCACCGCCAGAGGCGGTTGACCCGGATCACCTTCGGTGACTTGGCCATTCAAGTGGACCACCACGCCTCGGGCTTGGTGGGTATGGGGATCACCACGGGGACCGCCGTCGCCTTCCAACTTCCGAATTGGTGGGAAACGAGCGCGTTGACATTGGCTTGCGCCCGGATCGGGGCTATCGCGGTTTCGGTGCCCATGTGGTTCGGTGCCCGCGACCTTGAGCGGATGCTCGCGGCGACCGGCGCTGTGGCGTGTGTGGTAGCCGAGCGCTGGGACGGCACCGACTATGGCAGCATCCTCGCCGAGATGGCGCCCCGGCTACCTGCCCTGCGGCATCCGATTGTGATCGGTGATTCCCCGGGTTCTCTCGCCCCGGCTGTTGAGCGGGCTATTGAGCGCCACTCCGGTTGCGGCCCTGGCGCTTTACCCGAGCGTGTCGATCCGAACGCGCCGGCGGTGGTGTTTTTGACCGCCGGCACCAGCGGCATCTCCAAATGCGTCGTCCATAGCCAAAACACTCTGTACGCGGCCGCACGCGGATTCCGCGGCTTAGGCGGACGGGGCGTCGGCCCGACCGATGTGCTGACCTGCCTCGCCTCGCTGAGCACGGCCTTGGGGGCCCTCTGCGGCACGGTATGGCCCCTGGTCGAGCACGGCGTCAGCGTGTTTTCCGACGCCTGGCAGCCCCAACAGCGGCTGCGCCTGATCTCCGACCAGGGGGTCACATGTGTGATCGGGTTTCCGCCCATGATTGCCGAGCTGGCCGCGCAACGCCCGGATCCCCGCGATCTGGCGTCGCTGCGGCTAGTCGTGTCTTCCGCGGCGCCGCTGACCCGCTCGATCACCCACTCGGCTAGCCAAGAATTAGGCGGCCGTCTGGTCAATCTGTGGGGAATGACCGAGACCCAGGGCGGCACTTGCACCGTCGACACCATCACGCCGGAGACGTCGCGGCGCATGGGGCGGGCTCTTCCTGGAGTCGAGATCCGCACGGACCGCAGCGACACCGCCGAAATCGAGCAATTGTCGGTGCGCGGGCCGTCGGTATGTCTGGCGGTCTTCAACCGTGATACCGGTGCCGTGTTGTGGGACCCGTCATTCGACGAGGGATGGTTCAACACCGGCGACCTCGTCACGGGGGCCCGTGACGACGGCCTAACCTTCATCGGCCGCACGAGTGACCGTGTCATGGGAGACAACGTCCCCGTCATGGTCCCCGCTCTAGAGATCGAGGAGGAGATAAAGCTACACCCGGACATCGTCGACGCCGCCCTCGTCAGCCATACCGGTGACTCGGGAGTCGAGCATCCTTGTGCGGTCGTAGTGGTTGCACCATCCGCTTCGCCACCGAACCTGACAAATCTGCGTTCCTTCCTCCTCGGGCGCGGTATCACCCCCGCATATCTGCCTTCCCGATTGGGCATCGTCGGGGAGCTTCCCCGGGATACGGTCGGGAAGATCCGCAAGCGCGTCCTGCGTGATCAACTGTCGGCCGGCAGCCTCCGGGTAAGCACATGAGTCCCTGCCTACCTCTCACCGACGACGGGGCCAACCCGACAACGCCGCCCGAAGCCGCGTCATTTAGGTCGCCAGTGGCTTCGAATGCTGTTGTGGCAGAGGCACCATGCGCGCATGCCGTACCCGTCACCAGTGGGATTGCCTCGGGGCGGTCCGGTTTCCCGAACGAAATCTGGCTACTGCTTGGCGGGAACCTGCTGGTGCGAGCCGCGGGGTTCGGCTATCCGTTCATGACTTACCACGTCGTCGTGCAGGGCCACGGGGCGGGAACGGTCGGCGCGGTCCTCGCGATCTTTGGCATCGGATCGGTTGTGGGGCACTTAGTTTGCGGGTCGCTGATTGACCGGTTCGGACGACGGTCCACGCTCGTGACCACGATGCTGTTCGCCGCCGTGGCCTTGATGCTGATGTCGGGGGCTCATAGCGTGCCGGCGTTGCTTGGCGGGGCCGCAATGTTCGGCCTCGCCTTCGACACGCCACGCTCGGTGCTCGGCGCGGCGATCACCGAGTTGGTCGTCGATGCCGCGAAGCGCGCGAAGGTGGATGCATGGCGGTACGGATGGGCGGGCAACGTCGGCGGCGCCGTAGCCGCCGGCGCCGGCGGTCTTCTCGCTGACTGGGCCGGTATTCCGGTGCTGTACTGGATCAACGGCATCGCCTGCGCGGTCTTCGCCGCGATGGCGCTGTACTGGATGCCGCCCAGCACCGTCAGGCCAGCTTCAAATATGAAAGCCACTTACCGTCAGGCGTTTTTGGATCATCGGCTGGTTCTGCTGTTCGGGTCCAGCGTGGCAGTCCTGACGGCCTTCATGGGCTTGGTCGTCGACATTCCCATGCTTATGTCAGCCCACGGGCTGAGCGCCGGCGCCTGGGGTTTGGTGCAGCTGGTCAACGCGGTGGCTGTCGTGGCACTTACTCCGCTGATCACCCCATGGCTGAGCAGAAAAATCGCGGTTCGTCGCAGGCTTGACATCGTTGCGGTAGCGGCTATCTGGACCACCGTGTGTCTGTGCGCCGCCGCATTCGCCAGTACTACAGCGGGTTTCAGTGTGGCCGCAGCGGCATGTGCTCCCGGCCAGATCGCCTGGTTCGTCGTCGCCGCCGATGTCGTACACCGGATCGCCCCTCCGGCACAACGCGGGCGTTATCACGGCATATGGGGGATGGCCTGGGCCACAGCCTCGGTCATCGCGCCGGTTCTGGCCTCCTTTGCCCTGGGGTGCGGTGGGCAAGCACTGGTCGCCGCCGCGACGCTTGCGGCCGGCCTGATCGGCGCCGCCCTCTGCGTGCCGCTTGCGCGCCTGACTCGCCGCTAGGTACGGGGGATACCAGCTTTACTGACACTACGAATATAGAGTATGGTCGTCGACACAAGTTCGCCAATCCTCGATCGCGTCGCCACGAAAGCTCGCGCTGATGGCTCAATACACTCCCGCCGTACCGAAACGACGGAAGCCCAACCCCGCGGAGCGCCGCCGCGACCTTTGCGATGCGGCCATTCAGCTGCTGGCGGATGACGGGGCCAAGGGACTCAGCCATCTCAAGGTGGACCGCAAGGCCGATGTGCCAGACGGCACGACGTCGTTCTATTTCCGAACTCGCTCGGCGCTGTTGCGAGCGGTCGCCGAGCGGCTGGCCGAACTCGATCTGGCAAGTTTGCAGTCCGTCGCCGACACCGCCGACGGTCAGGGAGAAAATCCCTCGCCATCGCGGTTATCGCAGGTGGTCATTCAAGCCGGCAGCGAGCCGCAGCTATCCCGCACAAGGGCCAGGTACGAGCTGACGATGCAGGCCGCTCGCGACCCGGAGCTGGCCGCGATTCTGCAGCAGGCCACCGACGGGTTCACCAAGCTGCACCGGGAAATCCTGGTCCAGCTCATGCCGCACGGCGCGGAGCTGGAATCGGCCGTGGTCGAGGATCTGAGCAATGTCACGCTGACGTTCATCAACGGTTTGCTGCTGCGGTTCGCCCATGGTGACCGGATCATCGACAGCCCGGAGCAACTCGACGGTATCTTGGCGGCCATCGCCACCGGCATTCTCAAGAGTCCGGAGAAGGGGCGGCTCACCGAAGCCGGCGGCGCGCGTCGGGCGCGAAGCCGCCGGGCCGCGGCACCCGGCTGAGCCGACGTGACCGGGTTGAGAACAGTTGCTGGTTTTGTCGGCCGTTGGTGGACAACCGGTAGTTGTCGGTCCTGTCTGGGAGCATCTGGGTGTGGGTGGTATGAGGGTGCGGCCGCTGCGGGAGTGGCGTGGGGTGAAGCCGGTTGCGGGCCCGTCGGGGGTGGCGATCACGACGCGATTGCGCGTGACGGCTGCTGATGAGTCGGTGTTGGATGCGGTGGCCGCGCATCTGGGCGCGTTGCGGCGGGCGGATCTGGCGCAGGTGGTGCGGCCCGCGCCGTTGTCGGCGGGTCTCGATGCGCATGGCCGGCGACAGGCACGGCGGGATCGGCTCAATACCCGTAAGGCGGGGTTGACGGCGCGCTCGAGTGCGCGGTGGGCTCATGCGATCATCGCCGGTAACGATGAGCAGTACCGGTTGGCCCGCGGAGCCCAATACCGCCATATCGCCGGTTTGCGGGCGGCGATCGCCACGATCGAGCAGCGCCTGGGCGCACCCGCCGCCGATGTGCTGACGGTGGCAGAGCGTAAGGCCCGCCGGAAAGCCAAGGCGCCGAAAGGGTATGCCACCCAGGCCGAACGGTTCGCCAAGCAGCAGCGGCTGCAACACCTGCGCGCCGAACTGGCCCGCACGCAAAAGGAGCGGGCCGCCGGCCGCGTGCGCGTGGTCGAAGGCGGCAAGCGGCTGGCCAAGACACGCCAGCACCTCGACGCGGCGGGACTGACCCAGGCGCAGTGGCGTGACGCGTGGCAGGCCGCCCGCTACCGGATCAGCGCTACCGGATCCGGTGATGAGCCGTTCGGGAATCTGACGATCACCGTGGCCCCCGACGGTGTGGTCAGTGTCCGGTTACCCAAACCGTTGGAGCACCTGGCTAATGCCAAACACGGCCGCTACGTGCTATCGGGCCGCGCGGTGTTCGCCCACCGCGGTGACCAGTGGCGGGCGCGGATCAGCGGTGGGCTGTCGGTGTCCTACACCATCACCCGCAAGACCGGGCGGGCCGGGCGGTATCTGAGCGCCTCGTGGGCCCTGCCCAACCCGCCGTGCTGGGCTGGCCGGGATGGCGGTGCCACAGGTGATGACGTGTACGTGGACGGGCCGGTCGTCGGGGTCGATCTCAACGAGGGGCATCTGGCGGTGCGGCGCCTGGATCGGCACGGCAACCCGGTCGGGGCTGCAAAACGTATCGATATGGACCTGGCCGGATCGGCAACGCGCCGGGATGCCCAAGTGCGCCATGCCATCACCGGGCTGCTGCACTACACCCGCCGGCACGGCGTCACGACGCTGGCGATCGAGGACCTCGACTTCGCCGACGCCCGCACCACCGGTCGGGAAACCATGGGCCGCGGCCGGCGCGGCAAACGGTTTCGCCGCACCGTGATATCGGGGATCCCGACCGCGGTACTCCGAAACCGCCTCGCTGGCCAGGCCGCACGGGCCGGCATCGAAGTTTTCGCGGTCAATCCCGCCTACAGCAGCGCGTGGGGCGATCAACACTGGCGCGCCCCCTACCAAAACGTCTCCCGACATCAGGCAGCGGCCACGGTGATCGGGCGTCGCGCCCAAGGCTTTAAGGCCCGGCGTCGGAACGGTGTGACACAGCCACGACCAGCGGATCGCGGTGTGAGAGCTACCAACCAGACCGGACCGACCAGCCACCAGGCGAGCAGTACCGGTAACCGCCACCAGTCAAGGACACGAGGAACCACATCTCGTGCGCCCAACCGGACACGAACGCGGCACCCGAGCCGGGCAACCGTTACCCCGGCAACGGCCAATAACGGCCAACTCGAGTAGTAACGGTATGAGTAAGCGTCGGGCAGGCGCCACTGGGTCTTGTCAGAGCACCCGCGGTATGGTTCTCTACGAGAATAGAGTAATCCGATCTCCGGCGGTCGGTGAACCCGTTTCAGCCCAGCCCGCCTCCTCGTCAGAGCGACACATCTGGAAGCTGGAAGGCGGCCGGAAAGCGGCAGGGGTAGGAGGGATTCCGTGACGACCAGCACCGATAGCCATGTTCGTTTCGATCCATACGACGTCGAGCTCATCGCCGATCCGTATCCGATGTTCGCGCGCCTGCGCGACGAGGCGCCGCTGTACTACAACGCGGAATACGACTTCTTCGCGCTGAGCCGGTTCGCCGACGTCAATAAGGCGGTGATCGACCACGGCACCTACAGCTCCGCCCGGGGCGTGATCCTGGAGCTGATCAAGGCCAACCTCGACATCCCGGCGGGCATGCTGATCTTTGAAGACCCGCCGATCCACGACGTTCACCGCAAGCTGTTGTCGCGAATGTTCACCCCACGAAAGATCAACTCGCTGGAGCCAATGATCCGCGAGTTCTGCGCGCAACTCCTGGATCCGCTGGTGGGATCGGAGCGATTCGACTTCGTCACAGATCTCGGTGCGATCATGCCGATGAAGGTCATCAGCATGCTGCTCGGCATCCCCGAAGACGATCAGGAGTACATCCGCGACCGGGGCAACGCACAGCTTCGCACCGAGGCGGGCAAGCCCATGAAGGCCGCCGAGCAGGGATTGTCGGTCGGTGAGCAGTTCGAGGCCTACATCGACTGGCGTGCCGAGAATCCGTCCGATGACATCATGACCGAACTGCTCAACGTCGAGTTCGTCGACGAAACCGGCACCATGCGGCGGCTCACGCGCAATGAGATCCTGGTGTACCTCAACGTCGTCGCGGGAGCGGGCAACGAAACGACAACCCGGCTGATCGGTTGGGCGGGAAAGGTTCTCGCGGAGCATCCCGATCAGCGCCGCCAGCTCGTGGAAAGTCCCGGGCTGATTCCCCAGGCCATCGAGGAGCTGCTGCGCTACGAGCCGCCCGCACCGCACATGGCACGGTATGTGACCCGCGACGTCACTCTGTATGACCAGACGGTGCCCGAAGGCAGTGTCATGCTGATGCTCCTCGGGTCGGCGTGCCGCGATGAGCGCCAGTTCGGGCCCGACGCCGGCAAGTTCGATATCCATCGCGACGCGCGGCCGCACCTCACCTTCAGCGTGGGCACCCACTTCTGCCTGGGATCGGCGCTCGCGCGGCTGGAAGGGCGGGTGGCATTGGAGGAGATCCTCAAGCGCTTCCCCGAGTGGGACCTGGACCTGGCCAATGCCAAGCTCAGCCCTACGTCGACGGTGCGGGGCTGGGAAACCCTGCCGACGGTGGTTCCGTGATGGCCGCTCGGGTCGAGGGAAAGGTTGCGTTTATCAGCGGCGCGGCCCGCGGTCAGGGCCGCAGTCACGCCGTGCGGCTGGCGCAGGAGGGCGCCGACATCATCGCCGTCGACATTTGCGGGCCGGTCGAGAACATGGCCTACCCGCACTCCACTCCGGAAGATCTGGCCGAAACCGCCGACCTGGTGAAGGCGCAGGATCGCCGCATTGTGGCCGCGCAAGTCGACGTGCGTGATTACGAGGCCCTCAAGGCCGCGGTGGACGGCGGGGTGGAACAACTCGGGCGTCTCGACATCATCGTCGCGAACGCGGGCATTGGCACCTTCGGCAAGAAGCTGCACAAGATCGCGGAGAAGACTTGGCAGGACATGATCGATGTCAACCTCTCGGGCGTCTGGCATACCGTGAAAGCCGGTGTGCCGCACATCATCGCCGGCGGACGCGGTGGTTCCGTCGTGCTGACCGGCTCGGTCGGGTCACACAAGGCCATGCCCTACACCGGCCACTACATCGCCGCCAAACACGGCGTGATGGGGCTGATGCGCAGCTTCGCCGTCGAGCTGGGCGAGCACCGCATTCGGGTGAACTCGGTGCACCCCAGCCAGGTCAACACCCCCATGACCATGAACGACGTGACGTTCAAGCTGTTCCGCCCGGACCTGGAAAACCCCGGACCCGACGACTTCGCCGCGTTCTCACAGATGACGCACACGTTGCCGGTGCCGTGGGTAGAAGCCATCGACATCAGCAACGCCGTCCTGTTCCTCGCCTCCGACGAGTCCCGTTATGTCACTGGCGTTTCGCTGCCCGTCGATGCGGGCGCTTTGCTCAAGTAGAAGTGGAGAAGTGGAGAAGACCATGCCGGAATACGACTACGAAAAACTGAAGAAGGAAGCCGAGCAGTACATCAAGTTCGAGAAGGACAAGAAGAACCGAATCGCCTACATCACCTTCGACCGTCCCGAAGCGCAGAACTCCACCACCTTGGGGATGCGACAGAACTACGCCGATCTGATCCACAAGTGCAACGTGGACGACGACGTCAAGGTCGTGGTGATCCGCGGCGAGGGGCAGGATTTCGGCAGTGGCGGCGACCTGCCCGAGCAGCGCCCGATGCTGGAGAACCCGGGCTTGCCGTTGCTGCATGAGCTCGCGATCAACGATGACGACGTCAAGTATCCGCCGGGCGGCTCGTATCGCTACCTGTCCACGGTCACCGACTTCTACGCCAAGGCGCGCGCGGGTAACCGACCCCTGCAGGAGCTGCGCAAGATCAGCATCATCGAGGCCAAGGGCTACTGCTACGGGTGGCACTTCTATCAGGCCGGCGACGCCGACCTGGTGATCTCGTCCGACGACGCACTTTTCGGGCACCCGGCCTTCCGTTACGTTGGCTGGGGACCACGGCTGTGGTGGTGGTGCGAGACGATGGGCCTGCGGAAGTTCTCCGAAATGCTCTTCACCGGGCGGCCGTTCAGCGCCAAGGAGATGTACGACTGCGGCTTCCTCAACAGCGTGGTGCCCCGCGAGAAGCTGGAAGAAGAGACGTTGAAGTACGCGATGGCGTGTTCCCGTTCTCGCCCTACCGACACGGTCGCGGTGCAGAAGACCTTCCTGGAGCTCTACAAGCAACACAAGGGTGAATACTTCGGCAGTCTGCTGACCGGGATGGTCGAGGGAATGCTGCCGCTGATCGCCAACGATCGGGAGAACGAGGTCGACCTCACCGAGGGCACATTCGGCAAGGGCCTCAACAACGTGGTGAAGGACAACGACTTGAACTTCCCGCCGGAGTGGCGCCTGAGCCGCTCGGGACGACAGAAGCCCTGACCGCATTGCGAGGGCGGGTATGTCGGCGCTGACGGGTTTCAGGGTCGTCGAGTTAGCCGAATCTGTCGCAGGGGAGTACTGCGGGAAGCTGCTGGCCGATTTCGGCGCCGAAGTGATCAAGATCGAGGCTCCGGGGCGCGGCAGCCGAACTCGTGCGATGGCGCCGATCATCGGCCCTGACGCCGGCTGTGAAGGCAGTGCGCTGTTCGCCTACCTCAATACCAACAAGAAGTCCGTCCTACTCGACACGGCGGCGGAATGTTTGGACGGGGCCGAACGCCTGCACGAGCTGATCGGGGCCGCCGACGCAGTCATCACCGATGGGACCTCTTGGGCCACGGCGTCGGCCGAGCAACACCCAAGCGTGGTGTTCTGCGCGATCACCCCGTTCGGCCAGGGCGCGGCCGTGGAGTGGGATAACGCCAAGAGCATCAACGTGTTCCACGCCAGCGGCTGGGGGTATCACACGCCCAGCCACGCCGATCCCGCCCTGCCGCCGCTGCAGGGGCCCGGCCGCTTCCTCGCCGACTACGAAGCGGGACTGGATGCGGCGCTGTGCGTCGCGGCAGCGTTGTTCGGGCGGCTGCACACCGGCCAGGGCGAGTTCATCGACATTTCCCAACACGCCGTGCTGGTTTCGCGCGCCGACTGCATCCTGGGCCGGTTCATCACCGGTGAGGTCCCGGCCGACGGTTTGCGCGGTGACTACGACCAGCAGGGTCCGGCATCGTTCTTCGGCTGCGCGGACGGCTTTGTCTACCTGTACATGACCAGCCGCGCGCATTGGCTCGGCGTCAAGGAACTCATGGGTCACCCGGAATGGCTCGACACGTTTGACGACGACTGGCTGGAGTTCTCCGTCACGGCGGACAAGGTCGCCGAGTTCCAGCGGGGCTTCGGCGTGTGGGTCCGGGATTTGGCCAAAGAGGCGGCGGCCGACCAAGCCCAGCGCCTGGGTGTGCCGCTGGTCCCGGTCAACGGCGCCGCGGATCTGCGGTCGTCGCCGCAGTACCGTCACCGCCGGTTTTTCCGGAACGTGCGGCACCCCGTGCTCGGTGTGGCGGCCTATCCCACCGTCCCGTACGCACTCACCGCCTCTCCCGCTGAAATCACCTCTCCTGCACCAACGCTCGGCCAGCACACCGGGCTGGTACTGGGCGGGCTCGGTAGCCCGCACCCGGCGCCGGCGGTCAAGTCGGCGCAACTCAAGCCACCGGGCAACCCCCGGGGCGGCCCGCTGGCCGGGGTGCGCGTCGTCGAGCTCACCAAGGTATGGGCCGGACCGTATGCGGGCAAGCTGCTGGCGCTGCTGGGTGCCGAGGTGATCAAGGTCGAAACCGCTTGCCTCCCCGAGGAAATGCGTGCCTACGGCGGCACTGATATCAACCACGCTCCCTACTTCCTGAGCATCAACCCCGAGATCCTCAGCGTGGACCTGGACATCAAAGCGCCCGAGGGTATGGCGCGGCTGCGCGAGCTGATCGCCCGCACCGACATCGTCATCAACAACCTTCGGTCGGGCGCGATGGAGCGCCAGGGCCTCGGGTACCGGCAGCTCACGGAGATCAAGCCGGACATCATCTCGGTGTCGATCAAGATGTGGGGCAACGACGGACCGCTCGGCCATCAAACGGGCTACGCGCCCTGTTTCGCCGCGCTTGCCGGGCTGGCCTCGCTGACCGGCTACTCCGGTGGGCCTCCCCTGGGAACGAGCATGCGCTACGGGGATTCCACCGTCGGCGCGGCCGCCGCATACGCCGCCGTGGTGGCGTTGTTGCATCGCGAGGTAAGCGGCTCAGGCCAATTCGTCGACGTGTCGGCCGTCGAAACACTTTCCTCGATGATCGGGGATCAGTTGCTCGAACAGAGCCTCACCGGTGAGCATCTCGGTCCCGACGGCAACAACCATCCCGACCTGTGCCCGCACGGCTGCTACCCGTGCTCAGACGGTTCCTGGGTCAGCGTGGCGGTGTCCGACGACGCGCAATTGCGCCAGCTATTCGAGGTGCTTGGTGCCGCGGCCCTTTGCGACGACCCGCGCTACGCCACAGCGGGCGAGCGACACAAGCACGTCGAGGCGCTCGATGCCGACGTCGCCCGCCTTACCCGAACTCACGACGCCGAGCGGCTCGCGCACACGCTGCGGGCGGCGGGAGTGCCGGCGAGCAAGAGCGCCACGGCGGTCGATGTGATTGGTGATCAACAATTGTGGGAGCGCGGGTTGTATCGCTTCGTCACCGATCACCGCGAAGGCCAGCGTCCGATATTGGGGCCGTCGTGGCGGATGGCGCGCGCCCCGGCGCGCATTGAGCGAGGCGCTCCCGACCTCGGCGAGGACGACGACTACGTTCTGCACCAGATCCTGGGCGCCGGATCACCGACGGGAGGCAGGGCATGACGCCGATACTGGCCAAAACGGTGGCGCTGGTGACCGGCGCGAGCAGCGGCATCGGCGCGGCAACGGCGAAGGCCCTGGCCGCGCAGGGCGCCGCGGTGGCGCTGCTGGCACGCCGAGCCGACCGGCTGGCCGAGCTGAAATCCGAGATCGAATCCGCCGGCGGCACAGCGCTGGTGGTCTCCGCCGACGTCACCGACCCCGAGCAGGTTGCGGCGGCCGTGCAGCGCACCGTCGCGGAGCTGGGACGGCTGGACACCCTGGTGAACAACGCCGGCCTGATGCGGACCGGGCCCGCGGCCGAGGCGTCGCTCCAGGACTGGGATGCCATGCTGACGGTCAACGTGCAAGGCGTCCTCTACGTGAGCAGAACTGCGCTGCCGCACCTGATCGACGCCGCCGCCGACTCACCGCGAGGGGTGGCCGACGTGGTCACCGTGAGTTCCACCGCCGGCTGGGTGGCCCGGCCGGGCACCGCCGTGTATTCGCTGACGAAATTCGGTGTGAACGCGTTCAGCGAGGGCATCCGGCAAGAGCTGCTGGGCAAGCGAGTCCGCGTCGGAGTGGTGGGTCCCGGTACGGTCGATACCGAGCTCTTCAGCCACCTGGCCGAACCGGCGCGCGAGGCATTCGAGCGGCAGACCGCCGACATGGTCAAGTTGCGGCCGGAGGACATCGCCGACGCGGTGCTCTTCATGGTGACCCGCGACCGCCGGGTGGCCGTCAACCACATGCTGGTGCGCTCGGCCGAACAGACCTGGTAAGCCCAGATGCACAACGAGATTCACCGTTGGGTCACCGGTGACCAGTTCGGCATTGCGTTTCCCGCCGACCCCGCGACGTTGCGCAGCGGCGGGGCAAGGTTTCTCACCGAGGCGTTTCGGGCGTCAGGCGTGCTCGACAGCGATAACAGGATCACGAGCCTTACCGATTTCCGCGAGGTGGCCGGCGGCAGCACCGGACGCAAGGTCGCGCTGTCGGTGGAATACGACCGGCCTCGGCCAGGTCCGCCCCGCGAGTTGTTCGTCAAGTTCTCCCGCGATTTCGACAACCCGACACGCGACCGCGGCAAGACCCAGATGGAGCCGGAAGTGCGGTTCGCGGCGCTGTCACGCACGCCCGGATTCCCCATCGCGGTGCCCGGCGTCCAGTTCGGCGACTACCACCGCCCGACCGGCACCGGAATATTGATCACCGAGCGAATCCGGTTTGGCGACAACGGGATCGAACGTCAATACCACAAATGCCTCGACTACGAGATGCCCGCACCCGTCGGGCACTACCGCGCGCTGCTTGCCGCGCTCGGCCGCCTGGCCGGCACCCACCGAGCCGGGCGCCTGCCGCCCCGGCTGACCGCACATTTTCCGCTTGACATCCAAGCCGCGACGGTCGGCGAACGGCCGCCGCTGCGCACCGACCAACTTGACCGGCGGTTGACTCAGCTGGCCGAATTCGTCGAAACCCATCCAGGTCTGCTACCCGCCAATGTCTGTTCACCCGCGTTTCTCACGCGCCTGCGCGAAGAAGCGCTGTGGTTCGCGCACCACGAGGACTTCGTCGCACGCCATCTGGCCGCCGATAACGACTATGTCGCACTGTGCCATTGGAACGCCAACGTCGACAACGCCTGGTTTTGGCGCGGTGCCGACGGCCTTGAATGCGGCTTGCTGGACTGGGGATGCGTCAGCCAGATGAACCTGGGCATGGCCATCTGGGGAGCCATGTCCGGCGCCGAAACCGACATGTGGGACCGGCATCTCGACGAATTGCTGCAGCTGTTTGTCACCGAGGTCCATCGGTGCGGCGGTCCGGATCTCGACCCGAACCGGTTACGCCGGCACACACTGCTCTACGCGGCGGTGATGGGGGTCTCTTGGCTGCTGGACATCCCGGCGTTGATTCGTAGGCGATTCGGTGCTGACGCGCCCGGCAGCCGCAGGGATCCGCGGATCAGGGACGACGAGAGCGTGCGCGCGCCGTTGCAGATGCTGTCCAACCTGCTGAACGTGTGGGAACGGCATCGCTTAGGTGAGTTCCTCGACGCGGCTCTTGCCGAAAGCCATCCGGACTTGCCCGAGTGCGACGAAGGGCGACGCGTCGGCTAGCAGCGCGGGTCGGCAATCCGACGGGCAGCAGACGGGCGTCACTGACGAGTGACGTCAGGATCCGTCGTTCGACCAGACTCTTGATTTCTGGGTGCACAAGTGTTTGCTGGTGGCCAGATGAGTCCTATACTCACACTTAGCTGTCGCGGGGACGCGCGTGGCCGAGAAGGCCCGGCTCGGAAGGCAGAAAACAATGAATTTCTCGATTTTGCCACCAGAGATCAACTCCGCGCAGATGTTTGCCGGTGCGGGGTCGGGGCCGATGCTGTCCGCTGCGGCGGGCTGGGATGGGTTATCCGGTGAGCTGAGCTTGGCGGCGGCCTCGTTTGACTCGGTGGCTTCGGGACTGACCAGCGGAGTGTGGCAGGGCCCGGCGTCGGCGGCGATGGCCGCAGCGGCGGCCCCGTATGTGGGATGGCTGAACGCCGCGGCGGCCCGGGCTGGAAGCGCGGCCGCTGGGGCCAAGGCGGTGGCCGCGGTGTTTGAGGCCGCGCGGGCGGCGGTGGTGCATCCGGCGTTGGTGGCGGCCAATCGCGCTCAATTGGTGCGGTTGGTGGTCTCTAACCTATTGGGGCTCAACGCTCCGTCGATCGCGGCCGTCGAGGGCCAATATGAGCAGATGTGGGCTCAGGACGTTTCCGCGATCGTGGGCTACCACGGCGGAGCCTCGGCTGCGGTCGCGCAACTGACATCCTGGCAACACGCGGTGCAGTCCCTGCCGGCTGCGTCAGGCTTCAACCTGGGCATCGGAGACCTCGGCACCGGAAACATCGGCAACGGAAACAACGGCAACTCCAATGTCGGCAACGGCAACACCGGCAATCTCAACTTCGGCGGCGGCAACGACAGCGGCACCTTCAGCGTTGGAAATCTGGGCAGCGGCAATTTCGGCAGCCTCAACGCCGGCGCCGGCAACAGCGGCTACGAAAACATCGGCTTCGGGAACATCGGCGGTAACGCTATCAGCGGAATCGCAGGCAGCTTTGGCGTCGGCAACAACGGTAACGGCAACGTCGGCGCCGGCAACGTCGGCCAGCACAACGTGGGCTTGGGGAACAACGGCCAGTCCAACTTCGGCCTTGCCAACTCCGGCAGCAACAACTTCGGCTTCGGTAACAACGGCCACAACGACTTCGGCATCGGGCTCGTCGGCGACAACAAGATTGGCATCGGCGGTCTGAACTCCAATACCAGCGGCTTTAACTTCGGCTTCGGCAACAACGGCACCGGCAACTTCGGGTTTGGCAACAACGGCAACAATGACTTCGGCTTCGGCAATACCGGCAACAACGATATCGGCATCGGGCTCAACGGCAGCGGCAAGATCGGCATCGGCGGGCTGAACTCGGGTAGCAACGACATCGGCTTCGGGAACTCCGGTAACAACGACATCGGCTTTTTCAACACCGGCAACGGAAACGTCGGCCTTTTCGACACGGGTGACAATAACTTCGGCTGGTTCGACGCGGGCAGCACCAACACCGGTTGGTTCGACGCCGGCAGCACCAACACCGGTTGGTTCAACTCAGGCGCCGTCAACGCGGGCTTTTTCAACCCGGGCAGCCTCAACGTGGGCCTTGGCAACACCGGCGTCAACAACATGGGCAGCTTCGACGTTGGCACCCGCAACTTGGGCGCCTTCAACTCGGGCGTCCAGAATGTGGGCACCTTCAACTCGGGGGACGCAAACATGGGCGGCTTCAACGCGGGTGCCGGCAACGTGGGCGGCTTCAACAGCGGCGGCTTTGGCGGGGCCGAAAGCAACATGGGCTTCTTTAACTCGGGTGCCGGAAACACGGGCTCCTTTAACTCGGGCAACACCAACACCGGTCTTTGGAACTCGGGGGCCACCAACACGGGCGGCTTCAACGCGGGCAACCTGAATACGGGCTTCGGGCAGTGGGGCACCCCGAGTTTGGTCGTGAACTCGGGCATAGGAAACACGGGCGTGGGAAACTCGGGCTTCTTTAATTCGGGCAACGACAATTCGGGCGCGGGCAACTCGGGGAGCGGGGGCCACAATTCTGGCTACGGGAATTCGGGCCCAGGCGGCTTTAACGTGGGCATCTTGAACTCGAGCGCGCTGGGGGTCAACTCGGGCTTTTTTAACTCGGGTCCCGGCGGCAAGGACACGGGCTTGATGAACACGGGCATCAACGACGCGGGCTTTTTTAACTCGATCACCTCCCTCGACACGGGCTTCTTCAACTCGGGCGTTAGTTCAAACACGGGCATCTATAACTTGGGTGGCGGCAGCGCGGGTGTGTTTAACCTCGGGGTTGGCGACTCGGGGTTCGGGAACTCCGGCACCGGAAGTTCGGGGGATTTCGACGCGGGCAACGACCAGTCGGGTCTCTTTGGCCGGCCGTAAGGCGTGGCCACGCTGGGGGCTGCCAGCGCGCGGATTTGGATCGCCAAGTCAGCAGGGGAAGGTCAAGACCGCGGTGGCACGTCGGGCGTGATCAGTTCGCGCTCGCGGTGAGTGCTTGGGCGCCTTCGTGGAGCGACGTTCCCGCAACTCCAAAGCCTTCGAGATCTTTCTGCGACCGCACTCCCGCCGCGCAACGAAATCGGCGCGGTGACCGCGATAGCGGTTACGGTTATCCGGAACAAGGACAGAGTTCGAGTAACTCAGGCGTGGAGGAAAGGGGCGAGGGGTCCGATGATCCGCGGAAAGTCCGTCCTCGTAACGGGTTCCACGTCCGGCATCGGTCTTGCCGTCGCGCGCGCATTCGCCGCCGAGGGCGCGAACGTGGCCCTCAACGGTTTCGGTGACCCAGACGCGATCGAGCAACAGCGACGCGGCATCGAGGAGGAGTTCGGGGTGACGGCGGCCTATTGGGGCGCCGATGTGACCAAGCCGGTTGAGATTGCCGACATGGTCAGCGGCACCGAAAAGACTTTCGGGGCAATCGATGTCCTGGTCAACAACGCGGGCGTCCAGTTCGTGGCGAGGGTGGAAGATTTCCCGGTCGCGAAGTGGGACGCCGTGATCGCCACCAACTTGTCGGCTGCTTTCCATACCTGTCGCTGCGTCCTGCCCGGGATGAAACGCCGGGGCTGGGGCCGAATTATCAACATCGCCTCGGCGCACGGCCTCGTTGCAAGCGCCCAGAAGGTCGCATATGTCGCAGCGAAGCACGGCGTTGTCGGACTGACGAAGGTGGTGGCAATCGAAAACGCCGACAATGACATCACGTGCAACGCGATCTGCCCAGGTTGGGTAATGACACCTCTGGTGGCGCAGCAAATCGAAGTGCGCGCCAACGCGGCGGGACAGTCCTTTGCAGAGGGCGCGCAAGAGCTCGTTGCCGAAAAGCAGCCGATGGCCCGCTACACGCGCCCGGAGGACATCGGCGCACTCGCAGTCTTCCTGGCCGGCGATGCCGCCGCCACCATCACCGGCACCTCTTATTCGATCGACGGCGGCTGGACCGCTCAATGAGGAGACTCACCATTCGCAACGCTTCGATTTGCGGAAATAGGTCCGTCACGAACACCGACGGACACCCCGACTGAACCCGGGGGTCAGGTGGTCGCAGGTTCAAATCCTGTCAGCCCGACAAGTGTCAGCCCGACCAGTGTCAGCCCGACCAGAGAAAACGCAGTTCAGCAAGTTGCGAGCGCGCTACTGCACCGGCAGTTTGAGTACCCGATTGTTGTAGTTGTCGGCGACGTAGACGCTGCCGGTGGTGTCCACCGCCACCCCGTATGGGCGGACGAGGCTGGTGAACGGCAGCTCGGTCTGGGTGCTCGACTCGGCCGCCAGTTTCAGCATCCGGTGGTCCCACTCGTTGGCGACGTAGACGTTGGCGGCCGCATCCACCGCCACCCCGTAGGGTCTGCTCAGGCCGGTCAACGGCAGCACCGTCTGCGTCGTGGCTCCGGCCGCGAGTTTCATCACCCGCTCGTTGGAGTTGTCGGGGACGTTGGCGTAGTCGGCGACGTAGACGCTGCCGGCGGCATCCACCGCCACACCGTGTGGGCCGGTGAGGCCGGTGAACGGCAGCTCAGTGGGGGTGGTGGCGCCTGCGGGCAGCTTCAGCACCCGTGATTTGGACGTGTCGGTGGCGTAGATGTTGCCGGCGGTGTCCACCGCCACACCTTCTGGGAACGTGATCCCGGTGAACGGCAACACGACCTGGGTGCTCGACCCGGCCGGTAACTTCAGCACCCGAGACATGCCCCAGTCGGCGACGTAGACGCTGCCGGCGGCATCCACCGCCACACCTTTGGGGCTGTTCAGGCCTGTGAACGGCAGCTCGGTCTGGGTGCTCGACCCGACCGCCAGTTTCACCACCCGGTTGTCGAACTCGTTGGCGACGTAGACGTTGCCGGCGGCATCCACCGCCACGCCCACGGGAGACTTCAGCCCGGTGAACGGCAGCTCGGTCTGCGCCCCGTAGGTCGTGGGCTTCCGTGGCGTCGTTGGCGTTGTTGACGTTGTTGCTGTTTCGTGCCGGGAGGACCCCGCGCATGCGGTAAGGCCAATGGCGGCCACGGCGATCGCGATGACCGCGATGATCATTGTGTTTCTCGGTCGGCGCCACCACCGCCGCCCAGGCCGACGATCGCGCCACAACGCCGCCACATCCATGAGACCGCCTCCCTTGCACTCGGGAAGGATGCTAGCCAATGAACGGCATCCGTCCACAGCGGCTTGCCCTGCCACAGGCAGATGCTAGTGAGTCACGCCAATCCGCACAGTCGATCCGTTACGCCGCCCTGCGAAGGAGGAGCACGTGAAGCTTCCGGCATCGGCGACCATGGTCACGTCGGTGAGCCGATGGGCGGCCTTGAAGGCGTTGATTACTGGCAGCATCGTCGCGGTCTCGGCCTTGTGGCGGCTACGAGCGCGCGACCGGAACCGAAGCGTTGTTCCACTTGTCGCTGCGTGCTGCCCGGCATGAAACGCCGAGGCTGGGGCCGAATAATTAACGTCGCCTCGGCGCACGGCCTGGTTGCAACCGCCCAGAAGTTCGCATATGTCGCAGCGAAGCACGGCGTTGTTCGACTGACTAGGGCGGCGCCGGCGAGCTATGCGGGGCCGATATCGGTGACATCCCCACCGCCATCGTTATCCCAGGACGGGCTGGTGGTGAGCACTTCGGGGCCGTCGTCGGTGATGTGGACGGTGTCTCGGCGGAAGACCGCACCCACGCCTTCTCGCCAAACGTGGCCGGTGAGCGCCAACACCATACCGCTCTCTAGTTGGTCGTCTTCGCCGGCGGCCGAAAGCATCTCGGACACGACGGG
This sequence comes from uncultured Actinomycetota bacterium, assembly GCA_963814505.1. Classification (GTDB taxonomy): domain Bacteria; phylum Actinomycetota; class Actinomycetes; order Mycobacteriales; family Mycobacteriaceae; genus Mycobacterium. Next base: position 32,186 of record CAWFDM010000018.1, on the reverse strand, counting down.
CGGGTCGAAACCCAGCCCCAGCCCGTGCGCAACGGGCATCGGCGGTAGCGGCTCGCCGGCCGCTTGGTAGGCCGCGAGCAGCTCGCTGGTGGACGCGCCGGGGCGACACGCGGCAAGCATTTTGTCGTGCAACGAATTCGAGCGGTCGTAGAGTTTGCGGGTCTCCCCGTTGGCGGCCTCACCTGCCGGCCAGGTCCGGCCCACCTCGCCGACATAGCCGTCCGCCAACGCGCCCGCCGCGAACGCGACGAGATCGCCCTCGGCCACCTCACGGTCGGCGCGTCGCCACGGGTGTTCCCGCGAGGTCACCCACGCGGCGTCCTGGGTAGCCGGCGTGCTCACCCCGCCCGCGGCCATGGCCTCCAGCACCGCGCCGGCTAACATCTGCTCGGATATCCCCGGCCGCAATTCGCGGACGGCAGCCGCGATTCCGTCCTGGGCGGCGCGAAGCGAGCGGCCCATCGCCGCGATTTCGTCGGGTGTCTTGATGCGCCGCGCCGCTCGCATGACCGGCTCGCCGTCGACGAGTTCGGCGGCGGGAAACGCGAGAGGCAGCAGCGTCGCGAAAGTGGGTGTGATGGCGTCGGTTCCGACCCGCCGCGCGGTCGCGGCCCCATCGATGTTCTTCAACACCTCGATCAGAGTCATCGGGTTCCACGCCAGCCCGTAGAGGTGATCGTGGCCGATCTCCTCGGGGATTCCCTCATCGGCGGTGCTGTTGAGGTAGATCTCCCCGGTTTCGCGCACCACCACACACATCGGGCCGAACGGCCGCGTCCCGGCTATCCATAGCTGCGGGGCACCGGTGATGTAACGAATATTCGCCTGCCGGCCGAGCACCAGTATGTCGAGGTCGTGTGCGTCCATCTGGGCCAGGGCCCGTTCCCGGCGTCCGATCCGCAAGGCGCGGGCGTCGGGCGAAACCTCAGTCGCCATAAGGGGAGTAGGGGTAGTTGGTAATCGGGGTGAAGCCGTCCTCGGTGGTTACCACTATCTCCTCACTGCGATAGCCGCCGGTGCCGTCCTCCCACACCACCGGTTCCAATACCAGGACCATGCCGGGCGGAAAGACAAAGTTGTCATCGAATTCCTCGCCCAAGTCCGTTCCGATCATCGGGGCTTCGGCGGGATAGGTGCCGATGCCGTGGCCCAGATAGAAATGCGGGAGCCACGGTTTGCGGCCACCGTTGGCGGCGATGGCCGCCCGCGCGAGGTCCCCCGAGGTGGCGCCGGCCTTGGTCACCGCGAGCGTCGCGTCCAAAATGGCTCGCCACCGCCGGAATTGATCCTGCTGCCGCGGCGTGGGTTGATCGCCGACCAGCCAGGTGCGGCCGAAGTCCGAGCAGTATCCGGCGTAGTTGATGCTGATGTCGGTCCACAGCACGTCGCCGGTCGCCAGTTCGCGCTCGGTGGGCAGCAGCGGCAGCGCGAGATCCCCGTGCGTAGTCCACACTCCCGCGTCCCGTGAGCTCGGCATCACCTGCCAGATCGCTTCCAGCATGTTGGCGGTGGCGCCCAGCTCGAACGCGCCGCGCACGAGGGTGGCAGACAGATCGATCTGCCGCACGCCCGGCGCCAGCGCCCGCTGCACGTCCACCATCGCCTGCTCGGTGATTTGGCTTGCCCGGCGCAGGCAGGAAAGCTCGTCACGAGTCTTGACCAGTTGCGCCGCGCCGACCACTATCACCGCGTCCGACGGTGGACCCGATGGGAACAGCGTGGCAGCCGACCGGCGCATCGCGCCGGTCAGCTCGTCGACGGCAACGGCGGCGCCCGGTGGTATCAGCCCGGCCAGCATGCGGGCGAATTGCTCTACACCACGGTCGAATTCGAGATAAACGGGGCCGTGCAGATGGTCCTCCGGCACGGGTGACCCGGGTGGCGCCGGGGATGCACCGCTGCGAAAAGGCATGAACAGGTGCGGATGTTCGTCATCGGCCAGCACGACCGCCACCGGACGCTCCACGTGCGAGAGGCCCGCGTCCAGCAGCGGCCAGCTGGCGCCCGTGGCATACCCGACGTGGCCGTTCATCAGCAGCACCAGCGCGTCGACGTGGTGCTCGGCCATCGCGGCCCGCAGGCGTGCGCCGGTCTCCGAACGCATGCGCGCCCAGTCCGGCTCGTCCGGGATGTCGAGCACCGGGCCGCGGGCCGTCAGCGAGTCTGCCATCCTAGATTCCCAGGAACTGTTTGATGTTGCCGCCGACGATGCGGACGGCGTTGTCCGGGCCGATCTCGTCAACCTGGCGCAGGCCCAGGGCGTCAACCATGAACGAGGCGCACATGTGGGTGTCCCATGCCAACCGTTCCCACTGGTCCTGCTGTGCAACGGGATCCTTCACGTCGGTGCGTCCGACAAACGCCATTGTTCGCCTCTCCCTGATATCAATCCCGATAGGTGTCAATCGCGATAGGTGACGCCGGTGAGTTCTTCGGAGAGCTGCCACAGCCGCTTCATATCGGTCCCGCTGCGCGCCAATCGGGGAACGCCGGCGAATGTGACTCCGCCGCCGACGGTTTCGTAAAAGCCATGTGGACCGTAGTACCTGGCGCCCTCGGCATCCGGTGACACCGCCGCGTAGAGCGTCGGCTTGATGCCCTCGTCGACGTCGAGCCACATGAACGGCAAGAGCCGCCACGTCAGCCGGGTGATCCGGGCCTGCAGCGTGGGTTTGTCGCGACCGTAGGATGCCCCGCTGAGCAGGTTGGTCTTGCTCAACCCGGGGTGGGCGGCGTTGGACATCAGTCCCCACCCGCTGTGGTGGCTGTGTCGATCCAGCTCGATGGCGAACATGAGTTGGGCCAACTTGGCCATCCCGTAGGAGCGCATCGGTTTATAGCCGTGTTCGGCGTTGGGGTCGTCAAAGTCAAGATCACGCTGAGTTGCGGCGATGCTGCTGACGGTCACCACGCGCGCGGATTCGGCCGCCCGCAGCAACGGCAGCAGGTGCCCGGTCAAGGCGAAGTGCCCCAGGTGGTTTGCGCCGAACTGCAATTCGAAACCGTCGCCGGTCTCCTGACGCTGCGGCGGTGTCATGACGCCGGCGTTGTTGACCAGGATATCGATCGGCCGGCCTTCGGCGGCCAGCTCTTCGCCCAGCCCCGCAACGCTTTTCAGCGACGACAAGTCGAGATTTCGGATGGTCAGCTTGGCCGCCGGCACAACACTGCGGATCTGGGCTGTCGCGGTTTCGCCCTTGGCCCTGCTGCGGACCGCCATCACGACGTCAGCGCCGGCAGCCGCCAGCCTCTTCGCCAAACCGAATCCCAGGCCGCTGTTGGCTCCCGTCACTACCGCCAACCTGCCGGACAGGTCCGGAACGTTCAGCGTCAGATCGGGCTTCACCATGTGACGGGAAGTTCGTAGAGGCCGTAGGCCAGGGTGTCGTGCTTGAACGGAAGCCGCTCGACCGGTGCCGACAGCCGTAGCGTCGGGACGCGGACCAGCAAGGTGGGCAGCACGATCTGCAATTCCATCCGGGCCAGCTGCTGCCCCACGCATTGGTGACGGCCGTAGCCGAACCCGACGTGCGGACCGTCGTCGCGGCGCAGATCCAGCCGGTCCGGGTTGGGGAATTGGCGGCTGTCCCAATTCGCCGGCGCGACGTCGAGGATGATGCCCTCGCCGGCTGCGATCGTCTCGCCGCCGACCTCGATGTCCTCGATGGCAATGCGCCGCTGACCGGTCTGGATGATGCTCAGGTAGCGCATCAGCTCTTCCACGGCGGTGGCGACGACCTTCGGGTCCTCCGCGTCGCGGATGAGCGCCAATTGGTCGGGATGCTCGAGCAGAGCCGCGATGCTGAGAGCGATCATGTTGGCGGTGGTCTCGTGACCGGCGATCAGCACGCCAAGTGACAGTTGCGCGGCCTCGCGCACGCTGATCTCTTCGGCGTTGACCCGCTCGGCCAGGTCGGACACCAAATCCTCTGAGGGGCTTTGCATCTTGACCCGGATCAGGTTGGCGATGTATTTCGCCAACGAGGCGGCACCGGAAGCCGTGTCCTCTTCGGTCGCGTAGCGCCCGGTGCCCCGTTGAGCCTGTTCCTGAAAGAAGTCCGCGTCCTCGTAGGGCACGCCCAACAACTTGCTGATGACCAGCGATGGGACGGGCAGCGCCACGGTGCTGACAATGTCGCCCGGATTGGGGCCGGCCAGCAGGGTGTCGATGCGATCGTCGGCGATCTTCTGCACCGCCGGGCGCAGCCCCTCGACCCGTTTGAAGGTGAACGGCTTTGACAGCATCCGGCGGAAGCGGGTGTGCTCCTCGGCGTCGGACGTGAAGACCGAACGTGGCCTCTTGTGCACCGTCGCCAACATTCCCGCATTCCAGTGCGGGTAGCCCGGCAGCCGGTCGTCCACACTGGTGCGAGAGTCGGTGAACAACGCGCGGATCGCGTCGTAGCCGTGGATGAGCCAGGGCGTGCTGCCGTCCCAGATCCGGACCCTGCTGAGCTGCCCGGCGGCGTTGAGTGCCAACGCCTTCGGCGGTGGGGCGAACGGGCAACCCGGCGCCCGCGTCATCGGAAACTCCGGGATATCGGTGCCACTGTCGGTGTCGGTGTCGGTGTCGGTGTCGGTGCCACCGCCGGTCGAGATGTCGGTCATCGTGCTCCTCGGTTCTCTGCCCTGCCCGGCTAGCTACCGGCCACGCTGACGTGGACCGGCGCGCGCCACAGCCCGACAATGGCGTCAATCAGTCCTTCACCGGCGACCGGCCAAGGCGATCGCGACCGCGGGCCGTGTTCGTCCAGCGCGCCTTCGTGCTCGGCGCAGGTGTGCATCAGCAGATTGCGGGCCATCACCATCCGTTCGGAACGCACCCGCTTGGGCAAGTCGGGAAGGCAGCGATTGATGCCGTCGATCGTCTGCACCAGCTGCGGGGAAGTGAGCGCGTCCTTGGTGACCACATGGCGATACGTGGGGTCGGCCATCGCCTGAGCCGCAAAACGCGCGTACCAGCTGGGGGTGCCCAGCACGGCGAGGTGATCGGTCAGAGGGCGCACCAATGCGCCTACCCAGTCTCGCAATTCGGTCGAATCGCCAATGCCGGACAGCATTTGCGCGCGCAACTCCTCGATCGGCTTGCGGTGCTTGCTTTCGATCGCTCGGAGCAGGTCGGTGCGCGTCCCGAAGTGATAGCAGGCCGCGGCGTTATTACCCTGGCCCGCGGCTTCGCTGATCTGCCGGTTGGACACGGCATACATGCCGCGCTCGGCGAACAGCCACTCCGCGGCCGACAAGATCGCCTCGCGGGTGTTCGTCGACCTGTCAGAGCGGATCATCCGCTCGGCTTTCATGGCCTCAGTGAACACTCCCCGCCGGTTTAAATCAAGCCATTTATTTAATGACCGGGCGCTTAGGGCCGCGGCGAGCGTGCAGAGATGTACGCGTTCAAGCGGCGTATCGGGGACAGACACGCACGCTCGCAGCGGGGGTAGCGAAAGCCTAGATTGCCAACGAGATTTCATCCTGCGGACTCCCAGGCTGGATTGCGCGGGTAATAGGCTGGCCTGCATGAATCCGCTGCAGCGAGTGGCGCGAAATCCGAGCGCATACCGGTGGCTGGTGCTGCCGGCCCGACCGGTCGCCGTACGTCTGGAGGCCGTTCTCCGGTTCGTGACTGGTGGGCGGGTTGGTGTGCTGGATCTCGCCGGCCTGCCCTGCGTGCAGATCACCACCAAGGGCCGCAAAACTGGTCTCGCCCGGACGGCGACCGTCCAGTGCGTACCCGTCGACGGCGGGCTGGTGCTGGTGGGCTCCAACTGGGGCCGCCCGGACCACCCGTCGTGGTCGGCGAATCTCCAAGCAGCAGAACGCGTCAACGTCCGCGGCCACGGCGATTTCTTCACCGCAAAGGCTCGGTTGCTCACCGGAGAAGAACGCGACAGAACCTGGGCCACCGTCGTGGCGCACTGGCCCAACTACCAGGTCGCCCAGGAGCGTGCCGACGGGCGCCAATTCCGGCTGTTCCTTCTCACGCATTCTTCTCACACTGGCGATTAGGGCATATGTGGGTGCGTCACACCCGGCCTGGTACACCCACGATCCTCGACAACCGTGACCGGGGCGGCATCAGCCTCTGCGCGGTTTGAATGCTGGCGTGTTCGGCGCTCCCGGAATGCGCTGCAATGCGCTGTGTATCGAGCCGGTCGATCAGCTGCTCGGCGAATTGATCACCGCGCGCGGGCACCCTCGGTGAGCAGTTGCAACTCGGTTAACAGTGCCACATTGCGTTGGATCCGCCTTGTGCTCCACAACCCGAGTGGCAGCACGGGCAGCACGCCCAACAGCAGCAGCACCGCAGCCAGGTAGGCCAGACCCGGGTGGGCACTAGAGTTCATCACCGCCAGGGCGGTGAAAACCACCGCGACGACCAGCACCATCATCCAGGTTAGTGGTTCCTGGCGCTTTAGCTGCTCGGCAGACTTGCCACCCAAGTAGGCTGTGCCGAGCCGGATTGCTGCAGACCGCGCCCTCTGATTGGCGGGGACGACCCCGCGAGTGACCGCGGCGACGACCTGGGAACGTGCGCGTTTGTCGAGTCCGCCTGCCGCATTATGCGTGGCTTGACCTTGGGAGGTGGCAAGTGCCGCGCAGGTGACAGTAACGATGATCCAAAGGATCGGGTCGCGCGAGGTAAGGCTGATTACCAGCCCCAAGATCACCGACGCATAGACCGCCGAGACGACAAATCGCACCCAGAAAGGCTGTAGCGCCAGTCGAAGCATGAGCGAGCCGTACACGGTCGCCGGCTCAGACGTGCTCATCATGTTTGGCTGTTCCTTTCATTGGGCGCTGTAACGACGCAGCGGGTTGATGGAAAGAGATTCGGAGACAGCGCTTGAAGGATCTTTGGCGAATTCTTGGAACGATTCGGCTTTGACGACGACAGGCAAGCCATTGGGTCGGAGTTGGTACTTCGTAACGCTTGTTGTTGCATGGACGCTGGCGGACGTATATCCCTGGCCAGCTCGGATTGACACCTGGAGACCGCCAAGCTGACCCTTTAGGGGCGTTTAACGTGGCGCTAACCGCGAGCCGACCAGGACATTCGACTAGGACGCACAACTTCTACTTGCGCTGGCCTACAACACAATCCGCTGCCTGGAAAGCCCCCATTGCGACGTACCCAGCGCCGACCGGCGCCCGGCAATGGCTGATCGACAACGACCTCTGGACGGACAGCGTCGGTATGCGGGCCGAGATGTAGGACCGGCGGCCGACACGCCGCGGCCAGACGGCGATGCACACCACTATCGATGTTCGATCACCGATACCGTGCCGTCTCGCATGTTGGTGACATAGGCGGTGTGGGTGCCCGGATCCACCGACGACACGCCTATGTCCGGCGGCCGGAAAGCGCAAGGGCCAAACCGCCTTTGCTATCTTGCCGTCAGCAGCTAGGGGTCGTCGTCGCTGTCGCGGAGGAATCTTTCGGGGTGGTGATAACGGTTCGTTCGTGGCTGTCCGCGGTCCAGGTGTGCCGGCGGTAGCCACTTGGTCTCGCCTTTGGCGTTCTTGCGGGTAATCCAGCCTTTTTCTTCGACGAGGCGGTTGTGGGGCCCGCAGGCCAAGGTGAGCGTGTCGATATCGGTGCACCGCGTGGCAGCCCACCCCTCGACATGGTGGACCTGGCTGTGATAGGCCGGTGCATCACAGCCCGGCTTGCTGCATCCACGATCCTTGGCATGATGGTACAAGTTGTGCATGTTAGGCGAATTGCCTGGTCAGCAGGTTCGAATCCTACCGGGGGCACCAGCGCTTTCGCAGTTCAGAGGCTATTTCTAACCATTCCCGTAAGTCGCTGGCGATCTAGTGGCTATTACAGCCAGCGCCACCCGACTGCTGGCGGCCCGGGCCGGGGCAGCCATCAGCTTGACGGGATGTCATTACGTTGTGGGTACTTTGGCGGCGATCTGACGGGCGATGTTGACCGCGGCGTCGGACTGCGAGCCGAATACCTCTCTGGTACATGCCATCACGTCGATGGCGACGTTGTTGGCCACTGTCAGCGCCCTTTGGCAAATGCCCCACCGTGCACCCGCGGGGGATTCGGTGGCACTGAGGGTGCCGTTGGTGTTAGAGACCGACCCCACATCGAACTCCTGTTCGGCCTGGCCGGGAAGGGTGACGGTGAATTTTCGGTTGGCGCACGCTGGCCACCGTTGGGCGGAGGTAGCGAAGAACGCCTCGGCATCATGCGCGGAGGAAAATAGCACTACCTGCTGAACGACGAAATGAGCCCTTTTGTCAACCGGCTCTGCGAGCAACTGAGAATACATAGCGCTCCATCCGCTGCCCTCGTAAACGGGGGATTCCGACGGGATTATCTGCGATAGACACGCCTTATCCGACACGCTGCCGCTGTCGTCGCTCATATTGGTGGAGGTTGACGCGAGCGTCATTCCAGTGGTGCCTATAGCGGCGTTGATTTGCTCGGCGCTGAGCAACAGCCCCTCTAGCGCGGCCGCCGCGACAGGGGTTTTCGGCTGGGAGGTGTTCGTGCCCGGCTGCGTTGTCGGGGTTTGCGACATGTGCGCACTCTGGTGCCGAAAAATGCTGGGGATGAACATCGCTGCGACAACGACGAGGATGACGATGGCACCGGCGAAGAGTGCGATTGTGGTGCGTCGACTGAGCCCCCCGGCCCTTATCGCCGTGGGCGCCGGTGGTTGTGGTGGTGGAGCTGGCTCGGTGGGGGCCCGTGAAGCGGGGTTGAGAGTCCGCGGTGGAGCGATGCCCTGACTGCTTGCCTGCACTGTGGGCGGAAAAGGTGCCTGCTCGGTCGGGGGAAGGCTTGTAGGCGCCGGTCGGGCAATGGGCTCGGTGATCGCGTCGCGGGCGGCGTCGGCCAGCTCGATGGTGGTGGCATACCGGTTGTCGGGGTCTTTGGCCATGCCCTTGGCAATCACCGCGTCGAACGGCGCAGGCACGGCCGGTTGTGTGGCCGAGGGTTGCGGCGGCGGGGTGTGGGCGTGGGCGAACATCAGGTGTGCGGTCGTGCTACCGGCAAACGGTGGTTCTCCGGTGAGGGCTTCGTACAGCACGCAGGCCAGCGAGTAGATATCAGCACGAGCGTCCTCTTCGGTGTGGGGGTCCAACCGCTCGGGTGCGATGTAGGCGAAGGTGCCGATCGTGCCGCCGGTCTTGGTCAGTCGGGTGTCGTCGGCGACGCGGGCGATCCCGAAATCGATCAGGTAGGCGAAGTCGTCGTCGTCGAGCAAGATGTTGGAGGGTTTGATGTCGCGGTGGATCAACCCGACCTTGTGGGCGGCGTGCAAAGCTTTGGCGACCTGGTCGATGACGCGCACCGCGCGGGCGGGATCCAGCGGCCCGTTGGCGAGCACGGCGGCCAGATCGCGGCCGTTGATCAGCCGCATACTGACGAACAGGCGACCGTCGATCTCCCCATAGTCATGGATCGGGACCACGTGCGGGGTGTCCAATCGTGCGGCCGCGTGGGCTTCGCGGCGGAACCGCCGCTGAAAGGCCTCGTCCTCAGACAAATGCGCGGGCAAGACTTTGATGGCGACGACCCGGTCGGTGACGGTGTCGTGGGCACGCCACACCTCGCCCATGCCGCCACGGCCCAGCAATTCGATAAGGCGATAACGCCCGAACGGGGTGCCTTCCACCGGCTCACCCTACGCAGCCAGCCGCGCCGCCGACAGGCAAACCCGCTACTGCGGTTGGCTCAGCAGAACCGGCATGAAGGTCACCATTATACACCCTAGCGAATTGCGTAGTCAGAGGCCATTTTTGGGATCGCCGAGGGCCACTGGCTATCCATCCAATGGCTATCCCGCTCCCGCAGGTCAGGCGAATTGTGGCCTGTCTCCAGCCTTCCCAAGCTGCACCGCGTTCAGCTCCGTCTTGCTGACGTGTAAGACCTGCGCCGCGATCAGGATCCCGAATGCCAACTGCGCGAGTCGCATGAACCCGGCAACCAGCCGGGCCGAGCCCGAGACCACCCCCCTGGTGGTCATGTCGACGACCGCCAAGGTGATCGCGACACCGGGCAAAAAGAGCGCGAGCGGTGCCGCGAGGTCGCGCAGGCTGTCGTCGCCAAAATGCCACACTCGTTCCAGGCCGAACGCCGTGAATGCGACCAGAAATGCGCTTACCGTCGGCAGCAGCTGATCGATCGCGCTGCTGACCCGACCCAGCAGCATCAACAGGCCGACCATCAATCCGAAGCCGGTGGCGGCCAGCATCGCTCACGGTGTCGGCTGCAATATCAGCCCGAAGGCCGCGCTTTGTACCGCGTAACCGACGACGTTGACCCATGCCGCAAACCGCCGCGGCAGCGCGTGGATGCGGTCCAGTTCGGCCAACCCGTTCAGCGCGGTGATCCGGCCGTTTTGGGCGTCGCTGACCAGCGCGGCCAACGGGAACGCCTGGTCGAAGCGAAGGTCTTCCCTCGGATCGCACGACTCGAACCGTAGTGCCGGCGGCGTCGTCAAACCCACCGAACTGAATGAAGTTCGGCAGCAAAAGCACCTGGTTGCTCAGGCCGAAATGCTCGGACGACACCGCCAGTGCGCGCCGGATCATGGCGATCGGGTAATTTCCTGCCACCATGGCGCCGCCCAGGCGGGCCAGAAAGTCGATGGCCAGGGCATCGGGGCTTGCGTCGGGCTGCTGCTGGGTCACCGGGCGAGACTACGACGTCGTCACCCAGCCGGGCTTCCTGAGGTGCGGACCCCGCGGCTCCCGATCATCGGTGGAGAGCCGCTGCGCTCATGCCGTGAACCGCAACGGCAGCTCGGGAACGCTGAAAGTTGCCGAAGGCCAGACTATCTGCGGCTGGTACCCGGAGGCGAGTTCGAACGTGGGTATGCGGCGCAGCCATTCGGAGACGACGAGGTTGAGCTCCATCCGGGCCAAGTGCGAACCAAGACACCGGTGGGTACCGCCGCCGAAGCCCCAATGCTTGTGCACCTTGCCTTCCATCACCAGATCGTCGATGGACGTCGCGTCGCTGCCGTCGCGGTTGATGGCCCCCAGGCACAGCCACACCCGCGAGCCCGCTGGAATCGCGAAACCTGCGACGTCGACGTCTTGGGTCGCCACGCGCGGAACGATCGGTGCGGGTGTCTCGAGCCTGACCACCTCTTCGACGAAAACCGGTACCTTGTCCGGGTTTTCACGAAGCAGTGCGCGGACCTGGGGACGCCGGGCCAGCTCCAGCAGCGCCGCGCCGATCGCGGAGGTGACCGTGTCCAGACCCGCGAGGACGAACACGTAGCTGAGCCCGAGGGCTTCGCCGTCATCGAGCGGATCATCGCCCAGCAGCACCTGCGACAGAATGTCGGCACCGGGATTCTCTCGATGCGCGGCAATGGCCTCGACCAGATACGCGGTGAGTTCGATCGCCGGCGTCAGGTCGGCGCCCTCGAGTGTGCCCAGCAGGCCGAGGCCAATCACGGCGTCCTTCCAACGGATCAACCGGTCGCGATCTTCTAGCGGCAGGCCGAACAACGTCAGGAACACCTGCGATGGATACGGAATCGCCAGATCCCGCATTGCCTCGCACCCGTCCTTGGCGGCGATCGCATCGATGAGCTCGATCGCTTGTGCTTGCAGCGCCGGCAGCATCGCGCCGAGCGTGTGTGGGCTGAAGAACGGCTGCAAGATCTTTCGGAACCGGGTGTGTTCGGGCGGATCGAAAGCCAAGGGGACCAGCGGCAGCGGACTGCCGAGTATGTCGAATGCGCTTTTCGAAGAATAGATCTCCGGATTACGCAGCGCGCCAAGCACATCTTCGCGGCGAGTCAGGTAATACCCGCCTTCACCAAGAACGACCGGGCCGGCGTCGCGTAGGACCGCCCAACCGACGGCCCGATCCGTGGCCATCGGCAAATCCGTGTACTCAACGTGCGGTACGTCGTGGATCTCGCGCTCAACGGTCATGCCGATCTCCAATCGCGATACGCGGATGCTCAGACGTTACCGCGCGGCCCGGGCCTCCGTGGCCGCATTGGTCGCCCGACTCAGCCGCGATCTTCGCGCTCCTTCGGATGTGTGCGAAGGGGCCGGGGCCGCCGCAATGACCCAGGGTCGTAGCGCGCAAGCCGCGCTTCTTTAGAGCGCGGTTAGCGCATCAAGTTCGTGTTTGAAGCGACCGCTGCCACGTGGGATCGCGGCGTAGCCGTGCCATGGGACGGGGGGCGTAGCCCGAGGTTAGAGGGGCTGGTGTTGGTTTTCGATGTAGCGCTTGATCACCGACAACGGTGCTCCTCCAGCGGACGCGGCGAAATACGACGGCGAGCACAGGTGGCTGCGCATCCGTGCCCGCACACACGTTCCGGTGTATTCGCGCCGCACCGCATAGCTGGAGCGGCCTTTTAGGCGGCGCACCAGCGTGGAGACCGCCAGGGTAGGAGGATAGGCGACCAGCAAATGTATGTGGTCGGGCTCGCCGTTGAACTCGGCCAGCTCGGCACCCAGTTCCGAACACACTGCGCGCATGGTGTTCTCGCAGAAGTCCAGCATGTCTGCATTCAGGACACGGCGGCGATATTTGGTCACAAACACCAGGTGCGCCCACAGTGCTGTCACGCTGTGTCCGCCGCGCCGGTAGCTGCTCCAATCTGCGGAAACGGTGCTGTCAGTGGTCGCTCCTAGAATCTCAGCATGCACACGACGGGTGTCTACCCGCTGGCGCCGACAACTGCCGGCGAGCGAGCGGTGGCGGCACCTGGGCAGCCCAAGCCGCGTGCCCGTAAGCGGCCTAAAGACGCGGCTGCGCATGTTCGGTCGTGGCCGCTGCGTCCCACACCGGCCCAACAACACACCATTGAGGTCCGTTTCGCCACTGGGCGGCGGGTGTACAACGCGGTGCTGGCCGAGATGGCCAAACGCAGCCGCGCGACCAAAGCCGACCCGGCCTGGGCCGCTGTTGCCGGGATGGCGACAACAACCAAACAGCAACGAGTGCAACGCAATAATGCGTTTAACGCAGTGTGCGCCGGGCACGGTTTCACGGTTGATGCGGCGCAGTCGTTTGCGTCGTCGCTGCGCCAGGCTTGGGTAGGTGAACATTTGCCTGCCCAGGAAACTCAGAACATGGGTAAACAGGCTTTTGGTGCGGTAGCGGATTGGCATTGGGGGCGCAAAGGCCGTCCCCGGTTCAAGCCAGCCCGCCGCGGCCTGCATTCGCTGTCGGCGAAAGACGGCAATGGTGCGCTGCGACCTAAAACCGATGCCGCGGGTCGACTGCTGGGGTTGCAGTGGGGCAATGGTTTGGTCATCGGTATCGCGCCGCCGGCAACTGGTGGTCGGCGCGGCAAAGAGCAGCACGCTGAGCTGGCTGAGATCGAAGCGCTCACCGCGGCAGGCAAGGTTTTGTATACGCGGATTGTGCGCACCATCATCGCTGGACAGCCCACCTACCGTAGGCAACTGGTCGTGGACGGCACACCACCGGCGCGGCACCCGCTCGGTGATGGTCGTGTCTCGTTCGATCTGGGTCCTAGCCAGATCGCCGTAGCAGTTCAGCGAAACGACGGCACATGGGCAGGGTGGGTGTGGCCGCTGGCCGAGCAGATTCGACTCAACACCACAAGGCTGCGCCGCGTGCAGCGACGTCTGGATCGCCAACACCGTTGCGGGTCGCCGCAGTGTTTCAACCCCGACGGTACCCACAAGAAGCGGCGCTGCCAGTGGCTACGCTCGGACACCGCGGCGCGGACGGCCGCAGCAGTGGGCGAGCAGCATCGGCGTCTGGCGGAACACCGCAAAACGCTGCACGGGCAGTTAGCGAACCAGCTTTTCGCGCACGGCACCCAGGTTGCCTGCGAGAAGTTGAATTATGTGGGGTGGCAGAAGAACTTTCCGCGCAGTGTGCGCGACAGGGCACCAGGGCTACTGGTAGAGGTGGTGCGGCGCAAGGCTGAAAGTGCTGGCGGCGCAAAACTCGACGAGTACAGCCCCTACACGACTGCTCTGTCGCAAACGTGTCTGTGCGGCAAGAAAGAAAAGAAACCGCTTTCTCAACGTGTGCATCGTTGCGAGTGCGGCATCACAGAGGACCGCGACCTGTTTTCGGCCTACCTGGGCCTTCATGTCCAGGTAGGCCAGGACGGTTCGGATCGGCTGGGTTTGCAGGCAGCCAATCATGGCTGGCTGCATCGCCAGGATGTCGGCGTGCGCCGAAATCCAGCCGCACAAAAATCTAAGCGGCGAGGCCGCAGGCATCCGCCTTCGCGGAGGTCAGTGGCGCGTATCAAAGCCCGTAGGGCTTTGAAGCGACAGAGCCGCTCGGCGCGAACCTTCCCTGCTGGTGAGCCCACGGCGCTACCCGCCCAACAGGCGGCATAGCGAGACAGCCCACCACCACAAGGAATCCGCGCATTTTCAATGCGCGGAGGACGTCAAACTTCCCGCGCCCGCTTCGAAGTGGATCCGGTGGTGAGTCATGCGGCCTGCGGGAGATCCGGGGTCGAGCTTGCCGCGCGCGGCGCCGACCCGCTCGGTGCAGGCGCCCAGCCGACGTAGGTCAGATAGAGCCCGACCAGAGCGATAACGACGAAGCCGGCCCGCCACCAGATGCTCGGGTCAACGGCGGAGTTGACGGCCGAGACGTAGGACCGCGGGATCGCCAGGAGAAATAGCCCCTTTAATGCGGTCATCCAGCCCAGGACTGACACGATGATCGCCGCAGCGCTTCCCCAGTACTGATGAAGCGCGACCACGACTAGGCCGGCAAGCAGAATGAAGGCGCCAGTCACCCAGGCCCACGCCGGGTTCGCCCCGAATTCCGAGGCCAGCGTGCGCATCTGCGAGGCGCGCGCTACGGCCGTGATGGTGACGATAACGAGGTACGGGCCGAGCACGCGGGCGAACATGCGCGTCCTGGCATCGGAGTGTTGCGAAGTGCTCATGGCTGCACCTTCCATCTGTGAATGTCGTCATCGGGACGCCTGGATCCCCTACGGTTATTGGACTCCTTAACCGTGGTCGGCACTAGGGACCGAAGTCCCGCGGATTAGGGTTCTGTCGGCCTGTGATGACGACCGCCTTCGCGACTCATGCGAGTGAGTCGAAGATCAGTGCCCCGTAGGTCGCCATCCGGTCCGAACCGAGAATCCCGGGCCCCATCTTGTTCATCACGTAGGCGATGGTGGTGCGCCGGTCAGGGCAGATCGCCACCATCGAACCGCCCCATCCGCCCCAGAAGCAGATCTTCTCGTCCGGAACGTAGGGGAGTGCGTCGTTCGGCGCCAGCCCGTATCCCACGCCCCACCGCATCGGCGCGGGCAGAACGAGGTCCATCCCGTTTGCCTGCTCCTCGAA
The DNA here is from genome assembly GCA_963814505.1 of uncultured Actinomycetota bacterium. Taxonomy (GTDB): domain Bacteria; phylum Actinomycetota; class Actinomycetes; order Mycobacteriales; family Mycobacteriaceae; genus Mycobacterium. Next base: position 16,886 of record CAWFDM010000018.1, on the reverse strand, counting down.
GATCAACTCGACGGTCTCGGGCTTGAGCAGTTTCGCCCCACGCGCCGTGCCGCCCAACGAAATTGCCGACAATATCGTCGCCAACGAACGAGCGTTTCCATGGCCGTTGAGTGCGCCCATGTCGGCCGCGCGCCACGCCGGCGTATTCGCGGCGTCGGCGTTGGGCGGCGGGCCACTAAAGGTTTTGCGCATCGGGCTGTCTTCGGGGAGGACATCCAGTGGCAACTCGAGGGGCGGGGGCCCGATGATCTCGGCGATGCGTTCGTAATCAGCGGGCTTGGCACCGATCTGGAAGTCGGCGTGCAGCGGCCCGGCGATTTCGTCGCGGACGAACTCCTTGAGCGAATGCCCGGTGACGCGCCGCATCACCTCGCCGATCAGATGGCCTTGATTGTGCGCGTGATACCCGGACGCGGTCCCCGGCTCCCACCAGGGCGCCTGGGCGGCCAGGGCGGCGGTGGACTTGTCCCAGTCGTACATGTCTTCGGTGGTGAACGGCAAGTCCCACCCCGAAACCCCCGAAGTGTGCGAAAGGACATGGCGAAACTCAATGCTCTGCTTGCCATTTGCCGCGAATTCTGGCCAGTAGGTGGCGACCGGCGCGGTCAGTTCGACCAGGCCGCGGTCGACCAGCATCAACCCGGCCAGGCTGGTGACCGTCTTGGTCGACGACCACACGTTGACGATGGTGTCCCTGGTCCAGGGGGTGGTTCGAGCGCGGTCGGTAAAGCCGCCCCAGATATCGACGACGGTCTCGCCGTCGGTGTCGATGGCGATGGCTGCGCCGACTTCTTCGCCGGAGGCGATGTTGTCGGCCAGCGCGGCGCGGACTTTGGCGAAGCGCTCGTCGCATTGTCCGTGAACTGCGTCGTCCATCTGGTTCGCTCCTTCGTCGTGGGCTCAGCTTAATGAGCGGTGCGGCTGACGATGTGGCCGAGTAGGTCTCGGGCCGCTCCGGCGGCTGGAGCGCGTCCGCCCACCCAGATGGCGCGCAGCTCCCGGCTCAGGTTCAATTCGGGGACCGCCACGGTGCGCAGACGCCCGATCGCCAGGTCGTCGGCGACCGCCAGCCGGCTCATTACCGCGGGCCCCGCGCCCGCTACGACGGCGGCGCGTACCGCGGCGGCCGAAGACAATTCGAGGACCGGGTGCGCCTGTTGCGCCGCGTCTCCCAAGACCTGGCGTAGCGCCGCGGTCAACGAATCACGGGTTCCCGAGCCCGGCTCGCGCGTGACGAGTGGCGTCTGGCTCAATTCCGCTGCGCGCAGCGATCGCTGGCGGCGAGCCCACTTGTGACCGGTCGGCACGATCACCACAAGCTCGTCGGTCCCGACCACGCGGCTACGCAAGCCTGTTGGCAAATAAGGAGTTTCGATGAATCCGAGGTCGGCTGTGCCATCCCGCACTCCCGCGATCGCTTGATCGCTGTTGGTCGCGGTCATGATGATTTCTGGCGTGGCAGCGCCCAGCCGATTCGCCGCAACCTGGAGTGACACCAGCCAGCGCGGCATCAGATGTTCGGCGATCGTCTGGCTGGCCGCCACTGTGACCCGCTTGCGCCTTTCCGATCGCAGCGAGGCCAGTCCGGCATCTACGTAGTGGGCCACGTCGAGCAGTCGATCCGCCCACTCGGCGACGACGACTCCGGCAGGTGTGAGTTGCGATCCGCGTGGGGTTCTGACCACCAACGCCACGCCAGTCTGAGCCTCGATCGATGCCAAACGCGCCGACACCGCCTGCTGCGTGAGGCCGAACTCCCGGCCCGCGGCACCCAGACTGCCGGTGCGCGCGATCGCCAAAAAGATTTCGAACGCCGAAAGTTCGGGCACGTGAGTACTCAAGCGCGGCATGACGATCCTCCACCCGCAAGCTGCAGGCCGATCTTGTGCGATCCGGCCGGAGCCACAAGTACGGCTTGTGGGTTCACAATATCAAGCCGGCTACTCGTCGCTGTTGAATTGGCGAATCATCACTTATATGACAACGACCGACGTGTTTCGGGCAGCACCGATGTGGGGTAAGCGAGACGCGATGATCGTGCGGGGGCACGCACCTTACAACGCTGAGCCGCCGGCATCCGTGCTGGCGAGCAGCGACATCACGCCGATCGATGCGTTCTACGCCCGCAACCACGGTCCAATTCCCGAGATCGCGTCGCAGCATTGGCGGCTGACCGTCAACGGGCTGGTAGATAAACCGCTCACCATCAGCTACGACCAACTGACCACCCAATTCGCCCAACAGAGTGTGGTGGCGACGCTGGTGTGCGCCGGCAACCGGCGTGCCGAGATGCTGCGGATACGTCCGATCCCCGGCAAGGACCCGTGGGCACACGGGGCGATCTCAACCGCCGAGTGGCGCGGCGTCCGTCTGGCGGACATCCTCACGGCCGCCGGAGTGCGTCTCGGGGAAGGGCTGCATGTTGCTTTCGAAGCTCCCGACGTCGCCCAGGAGGCCCGGCCGGCGCAGCGCTACGGCAGCTCGATTCCGTTGGAAAAGGCTATGTCGACGGAGGTGATGCTGGCGTGGCAGATGAACTCCGAACCGCTGCCGCGCGTCCACGGCGGTCCGGTCCGGGTGGTGGTACCCGGATACATCGGCGCCCGCAGCGTCAAATGGGTCACCGCAATCACCGTGCGACCGAGTCCGTCGGACAACTACTTTCAGGCCACCGATTACCGCATCCTGCCGCCGGATGCCGATCCCGACACCGCGCCGCCGGGCGAAGGTATTTCGCTCTCGTCGTTGGTGCTCAACTGCGACATCCTCGACCCCGCCGGTGGTGACCACGTGCCGGTGGGTGCGCTGACCATCCGGGGCTACGGCATCGCCGGCGACGGCCGCAGTGTGGCGCGAATCGACGTGTCGCTCGACGACGGGCTCAGCTGGCAGCAGGCCGACCTGCACCCGGCGCCCGGCAAATGGTCGTGGCGACCGTGGTCGCTGACGGTCAAGGTGGGACCGGGACCCTTGCGCATCACCGCCCGCGCCTGGGACGACGCCGGCACGCTGCAGCCAGAATCCGCGGCATCGCTGTGGAATCCGCGCGGATACGGCAACAACGCCTGGGCCCGCGTCGCTATCAGCGTGGTGTAACGGTTGGCGGCTTGTCCGTCAGCCGCCGAGCCCCTTTTTGACCGCGGCGTCTTGTTTGTTCCCGACGTCGGTGACGAACTCAGGCGGAGCGAGCGAATCGCGTGGGCCATCGAACTCCAGCGTGACCAGTGCCTTGCCCTCTGTGAACAGCAGTATCGTCACGCCCTTGGAGCCGTCCGGTGAGTTCCCCAACAATGTCGTTGCCCCGGTGCCGACCTGGGCCGGCTCTGTATGTGGGTCTTTGATCGCGCCACCCTGACCCGTCTTCGCCGCGTTCAATGCGTTCGTAGCCGCCGCAGGATCGGCCAGGACCTGGATGGTGTCCTTGATTACGCGCCCGCCGTCTTCGGTGCTGAAGGTGATTGCGGCGCCGGCTTGGCCGTTCGGGTTCTTTGTCGCCGGGCCGGCCGTGAAGGGTATGGGCGCGTCGATGTCTGTCGCCTGGATCAGCAACCCGGTGTAGTCGGTCGGCTGGGCTGACGGCAAAGACGTAGCGGCCGAGCTGCTCGTGGTGCTGCTCGAGCTGGCTGATCCCGACCTCGCCGGCGATGACGTCTTGCCGCCGCAGCCGGCTACCGCGGCCGCCAACGTCGTCGCCGCCACTGAGCCAGCCACTGCTGCCACCAGGGCGGCGACCACCGTTCGCGTAGTCCTCATTGGGTGCTGCTCCTCTGCAGGCTCTTCCTCGTGACGCCGTCGCAAGCCCGGCCGAACTTCCCCACCGAGTCGCACAGTACCTGTGAGCGCCGTTTCGGCAGGTAACCCGTCGCGAACCCACACCGAGGGGGTCTCAGGCCCCCGCGGCCACCCGGTTCTCATTTCGATGCTGACTGGGTACTGTTCCGCGCATGTCCGCCTCGCGATCGCACCACTCGATGGCGGGGCAGGGGAGCCGAGATCGATGATCGGCCTGACAGTTTCGTTCGCTGGTCTAAGGCCGGAATGAACTCGGAGGACATCTATCGCGTTGAGTTTTCCAAGCCGCGGGCCGGGAGGCGCGGCTACCAGATAGACGAGGTCGACGAGTTCCTTGACGTGATCGCCGCTCGGCTGAAGTTGCGTAATCACCTGACCGGCGACGAGGTGCACAAAATCGCCTTCCGACGAGCCCCCGTCGACGAGGGATATGACACAGAAGAGGTCGATCATTTCCTTAACCGGGTCGAGGCGGTGCTTGGCGGGAATCACCGGAAGCCATCGCAGCCGCTGCACAGCTCGACCCCGGGTGCGCCGGACCAGCGCCGCGGCAGGCGGAATCGTGCCGCGGTGGTGTCCCTGTGTGCGGCCATGCTGGGCTTCAGCCTCGTCGGCCTGGTCGTCGCTATCGTCAGCGGCATCGTCGCACTCATCCAGATCAGGCGTAGCCATCAGCGCGGTCGCGCACTCGTCGTCGCCGGGCTGGTGATCTCGGCGGCGTGGGTGGCGTTAATTTTCGTTTGGTTCCACTGGTTCCACCTGGGCCATCCGGATCCGCTTCATCTGTCGACCAACCCGCTCGTCGAGCGCTCGTGGCATCGATGAGCAGCGACACCGTGCTGACCGGCCGCGGGCAGTGGTGGCCGGTGGCAGCCGTGGGATCGGACGCGCGGTAGCCGAATTGCTCTGCAGCCTGGGTGCAGGCGTGGTGGTCAACGGGCGCGACCCCGCGGCCGTGGCGGAGGCCGTCGCGGCGATCACCGCGACGGGAGGCCGAGCCTTCGCGGTGGCCGGAGCCGCCGACGACGAGCGCATCGCCGCGGCGCTGATCGAAGAATGCACCGCTACCTTCGGGCGGCTGGACGTTCTGATCAACTGCGCGGGGATCGCCGAGCCTCCGCGCTCCTCGATACTCGACGTCGCGCCGGCGGAGTTCGACCGCCTGATGAGTGCACACGTCGGCACCGCGTTTCACACCTGCCGGGTCGCGGCCCCCATCATGGCGTCCCAGGGGCACGGGGCGATCATCAACACCAGCTCCATGGCGTTTCTCGGCGATTACGGCGGCACCGGCTATCCGGCGGGCAAGGGTGCCGTCAACGGGCTGACCATGGCCATCGCCGCGGAATTGAAAGGCCACGGAGTGCGGGGCCAACGTGGTCTGCCCCGGTGCGAAGACGCGGATCTCCACCGGCACCGACTACGAACAGCAGATCGAGGACCTGCATCGCCGCGGACTGCTCGACGAGATGGCAGCGCGGGTCGCACTCGACGCTCCTCCCGCCGCTTTCGCCGCCCCGATTTACGCCTGTCTCGCCGGCGATTTGGCGCGCGACGTGACGGGTCAGATCTTCGTTGCCGCGGGCGGATTCGTCGGCCGCTTCGATCGGCCGACGCCACGCATGCTGGGGTACCGCGATCACCGCGACTCACCACCGTGGTCGCGTGACGACCTGCACAAGATGGTCAACTGACAAGCGCGAAGAGGACCAGCAGCAAGGCGTAGCAGACCAGGATCACCGCTGCCCCGGCCGCGCTGATGCGGGCCGGCGCCCCGTCGATGGGGTCGAGCCAACGCCGGGAGGGCAGGGACACGGTAGGAACCAGGACCCACTGCAGCAGGGCAACGCTGATGACATTGCCGACGAAGACTGCGACCGCTCGCTGGACGCCGAGATGGTCTAGCGCGGGCGCCAGTGACAGGGAAAGCAGCATCACGGTCGGATACAGGCAGAGCACCACCAGCATCGCCGTCTTCCAACCCGGCGTTATCCTCGTTTCCCCGTCGGCGACTCGAACCGTCGACCCGAACGGCGCGCTACGCCGAAGCTCGGCGAAGTCGCGTGTCAGTCCGCCGCGCAGTCGCGGCAACGCCTCATCGCGTTCCCGCGACCGAATCCATCCCGCCAGCGCAGCCGCGGTGCGAAAGCGAAGCACCGACATCCATTGCCCCGACGAATCCGCTGGAAAGAGTGCGGTGCCTTCGTATCCGGGAAAGGCGGAGCCGGTCGCCGTCAAAGCGCCTTGAGCCGAAACGAATTCGGCCGCCTTGCCGGGTGCGACGCTGTGCAGGAAGACTGCGGCGTTGGTGGGTGGCGATTCACCCTCGGCGAGGACCAGATCGGAGGCGCACCGCCAGTACCCGTGCGTCGTACCGTCGCTCAGTACGGCCCGGCGTTCGGCGCCGTCCAGCCATGCGTCCAGCTGGCCCGGGGAGTCGAACGAAACCTCGACAGCCCAATCGAGCTGCCCGCCTGCCTGAACCGATTCGCGGGCGGATACGTATCCAGAAGTATGGCGAGCCGACGCGAGGTATCCGGCCAACCACTGGCCGAATCGCGCGGGATCGGAGGGCGGATGGAAGAACGTGATCGCGGTGGCGCCAACAGTCATGTCAGTTGTCTATCACCCACGCTCAGCAGCGCCGCCGTCACCGATGCGCGGGTGCGGACGAAGCAACCGGGAAGTTGAGTGGCCCGAGATGCCCGGTTACCAAGATTCGGAAAGGCTAGCCCCGGCGGCCAACCTACCCAAGGTACCCACACGGCCACTTCGGGTCCTTGTCGTCGGCGGCGGAGTGAGCGGCATTTCGGTTGCCCGGGGATTGCTGCGGGACGGGCACGACGTCACCGTCTTCGACCAGCGGTTCGACGTGCAACCCGGCGGCGGTGCCGTAACCATCTGGTCCAACGGCGAGACGGTTCTGCGGCAGCTGGGTGTCGATATGGACGGGGCGGGTCAGCTCCTGTCCGGTGTGCGGGTGATGACGTCCAAGGGTCGCCGGCTGGCCACCCTGGACGTGACCGCGATGGTGGACCGGTTGGGAGCACCCGTTCGGATGGTCCCGCGTCGTGTCCTGCTGGAAAGGCTGCTCGACGGCTTTCCGACGGATCGCATCCGATTCGGCTCGCGCGCGGTCAGCGTTGTCACCACACCCGATGCTGTGCGGGTCGCGTTCCAGGACGGCAGCACGGCCGACGGAGACGTGCTGATCGGCGCGGACGGCCTGCACTCGGTGGTCCGCGATGTCGTCGGCGGGCGCGACGCGGAGCCGACCGGCTGGTGCAGCTGGCAGGGCCTGGTCACGCTTCCCGACCTATCAGACCCGGCCAACGAGCACGTCGCGGCGATCATCATCGGCGAACGGGGGAATACCGGCCTGTGGCCTGCCGGTGGTTCCGATTTTCAGTGGTGGTTCGATTTGCCGTGGTCTTACGGCTACGTCAGACCACAAAATCCGATCGAATTGATTCGATCGAACTTCACCGGATGGTCCGATTCGGTCGACCGAGTACTCGCAAAGCTGACCGACGACGATCTGGCCCCGTCCCCGTTCCCGCATTTTCGGCATCCGATTCCCGAGCCGGGCAACGGCCCGGTGACGTTGCTCGGCGATGCCGCGCACACGATGCCGCCCACCCTGGCCCAAGGAACCAATCAGGCGTTGCTCGACACGATGGTGCTGTGCGAGGCGCTGTCGGATCTTCAGCGGGGAACGAGACGCAGCAACCCTTCGAGCGCGCTGCGCTGGTACGAGAAAACCAGGCGACGCAAGGTCAGTGCGGTGTCGCGGTTGGCGTCGCTGCAGGTCTCTCACGGTGAGGCTGTACTGAGACCGGCGACGTACGTCTCGGACCGGTTCCAGACCTGGGCACTGACCACGTTTCTGCGTTGGACAAGTCACCGCAGGATGTCCGCGCAGATCAGCCGAAACCTCGGGATAGCAAAGGAGGTCACGTCGTGCCCTCGGTAATCGTGTCCACAAGCACCGAGCCGAAGCCGGTGCGCAGCCCGAACGATCCGGTACGGGTACGAGCCGATCTCGACGCCCCGTCGCGCTGGCTCTGGCTGGTGAAGTGGTGCGTGCTGGCCGTTCCGCACTACCCCATATTGATACTTCTGTACTTGGTGTATCCGGTGCTGACGATCGTTGCCGGCGTCGCGATCTTGTGCACCGGACGCTATCCGCGGCCGATCTTCGATTTCAACGTCGGGGTGCTGCGCTGGTCGTGGCGGGTGATGAACTACCGATTTCCGATGAACTGCACCGACAAGTACCCGCCTTTCACGCTCGCGTATCGGCCCGACTACCCGGGCGAACTCGAAGTCGACTATCCGGAACGGCTCACGAATTGGGCAGTGCTGGTGAAGTGGTGGCTGCTGGCGTTGCCGCAGATACTGCTGTGCTGGGCGATGGAGCCGCTGCTGCAAGTGCTCGCAGTCATCGCCGCGGCGGCATTGTTGTCCACCGGAACGATTCACCAGGGTGTGCACGACCTACTCATGGGCATCGTCCGATGGCGTTACCGGGTGGCAGTGTATGTATCGTTGATGAGTGACGACTACCCGCCATTTCGACTAGACCTAGGTAATAGATAACGCGCAGTAATCCTTTGTTCCCCTTCGTATATCGCTTTGGTCAGCCGGTCTTCGATTGGCTTTTCTACAACCGGTATCGACGAGCGGCGATCGCACACGCGACCGGCCGGCTGCTGATGGTCGGTCTCGGACCGGGCACGGACTTGAAGTTTGTGCCGCTCGCGGTGACCTCGGTCGCCGCCGTGGAGCCAGTGGAAGTGTTCCGGCGAACGGCTTCGCGCCTTGCCGAGCGTCATGGCATCGCAGCCGACATCGTGGAGGGCACAGGTGAGTCGATTCCCTTTCCGGACGACAGCTTCGACTCGGTCCACATCGGGCTGGTGTTGTGTTCGGTGGACGATGTCGCCGCGACGCTCAGCGAGATCCGACGGGTACTGAAACCGGGTGGGCGGCTGGTCGTCCTCGAGCATGTTCGCGGAGAGGGCGCAACGGGCCGGTTCCAGGACCTGGTCGCAAAGCCATGGTCATGGTTGGCGGCCGGTTGCGAGCCGAACCGACGCACGATCGACTCCATTGCGGCGGCCGGCTTCGATACCACGGGATTGCGCAGCATCCCGCGAACCCCTGTGCCGTTCCCGTGCAAACCGCATCTGCAAGGATTCGCCACTTTGCGCGAGCGTTGAACCGCAGCGCTGTGTCACACGTCACTGGAGTGACCCACTTTTGTCATGCCGGTTCAGGGAGGACGTGCGATGAATTTTTCCGTGTTGCCGCCGGAGGTCAATTCGGCGCGAATGTATGTCGGTGCGGGGTCCGGCCCAATGCTGGCGGCGGCGACCGCCTGGAACGGGTTGGCCGATGAATTGGGCTCGGCCGCGGCCTCTTTCGGGTCGGTGACCTCGGGGCTGGCGGGCGAGTCGTGGCAGGGCGCGGCGTCGGCGGCGATGACGTCAGTGGCCGCACGCCACGTGGGGTTTTTGAGCACGGCGGCGACCCAAGCCGGTGCGGCCGCGACCCAGGCCCAAGCGGCGGCCACCGCGTTCGAGGCGGCGTGGGAAGCGACGGTGCACCCCGCACTGGTGTCGGCAAACCGCACGCACCTGGTGTCCCTGGTGCTCTCGAATCTCTTCGGACAGAACGCACCCGACATCGCCGCCGCTGAAGCGGAGTACGAGCAGATGTGGGCCCAGGATGTGGAGGCGATGGCGGGCTATCACGCCGGCGCCTCGGCGGCGGCCAGCCAGCTGGGACCGGGGCTGCAGGCGTTGAACCGTGGCGCTACCCGGCTCGCCGGCCTGCTGGGTCTCAATCCGGTCGTCAACCCGGTGCCGGGCAATCCGGAGCTGATGAGCCAAACCCTCAATGTCGGAAACCTGTCCATCGTGTCTTACGCCGATCTTGGCGACAACTTCGATGCCGCCATTTTCTCGACCCCGCGCTTCACGGGCACCTTTACTTCCGGCGCCGAGCCGGCATTGGGTTTGGGAGCGCCGGGCAAGACACTGATCGCCTTTCAAAGTCCCGTCGTCCCCTTCCTGAACAGTGAGATCGCCCTGCCGTTCACCGACCCCGTGGCCCCGCTGTTCGCCGCGCTTCTTCCACTGAACTTCTGAGGTTCCACTGAACTTCTGACGCCGTCGAAGGTCCTACTCGACGGCTACTCGACGTTCACGGCCTCGATGATGTTCAGCCGCGCCGCGCGCCGCGCGGGCGGCACCGAGCCGAACAGGCTGATGGCAAGCGCCCCGATGGTGAAGAGCAACGCCATTACGCTCGGCCGGAAGTCGACCTGGAAATTCATCATGTCCGCGCTGACCAGACTGAACAGCCACTGGTCCGTCAGGCCGAACACCAGCCCCAAGACGCTGCCGACGACGCCGATGCCCGCAGCCTCGGCCAGCACCATCTGCAACGTGAACCGCCGGCTGGACCCCATCGCCCGCAACACGCCAAGTTCGCGCCGCCGTTCCAGCACGGAGAGCGTCAACGTGTTCAGGAGCGCAACCCCGGCGACGACCACAACGATGATCCACACGGCATTGGCGATGAACATGCTCTGATGCAGCGGGGCTTCCAGACCGGCCAGCTCCGCGCGGCCGTCGTATACGTAGTTCGGCGCCGGCACAACTTGGCGGACGTCGCTCAGTAGGCGATTCGGGTCCACACCCGGGGCCGCGGCGACCTGGAGGGTGGTCGTGACCGGGCGGTCGAACCACGCGCGCATTTGATCGATGCCCATACCGACGGTGCCGATAACCGTCGAGAAATATGGCACCAGGGCCAGCACAGTTGTCTGCCGCACGCCGTGTGGCGTTTGCATCCGCAGCCGATCGCCGACCCGCACGTGCAGCGTCTTGCCGAGGTTCTGCGAGAGGACCACGCCTCGACCCGCGAGCACCTCGTTGCGCACCTGCTGGCTGAGCGCACGGTAGAGCGGATCGGCGGTTCCGGCGGAAAACCCGTCGAGCATCACGCGCGTGCCGCCGACTTCGGCGAACCCGAATGCGCCCTCCGTGAGCCGTCCAACGCCCGGCACTGCCGCCACTTTTTCGGAAAGGCCTTGCGGCAGAGCGTCGGTGGGATAGCTGTCGGGCGGATTTGCGCTCACCCACACTGCGACATCGGCGACGGGCGCGAACAAGGCCCGCGCCGACCGGATCATGTCGGTGTTCGTCCCGGTAATCGCGACGGTCGTGACAACCGCGATAAGCACGGTCATCACCGTCGCCCACACGCGTCGCGGCGCGCGCTCGATCGTCGCCGCCGCGAGGGCCCCGACCGAGCCGAACACTCGCGCCGTGGCGGCGGTGGCTTTCACGATGGGCAGGGTGAGCGCGAAGCCCAGCGCGATCTCGGCGGAGAACACGGCAGACATCGCCACGAACGCCAAAACACCGCGCTGGTTGACGACGACGATGATCGACGTGACGAACACCGCGACGGCCCCAATTCCGCTGGCGATGCGTAGCCAGCGCGGCACGCGGTCGGCGGCCGAAACCCCGACCGGTGCCAATGCCTCGATCGGTGACACCTTATATACCTGACGCGCCGCCATCGCCGAAGCGACCACGCTGGTCACAGCCGTGGCCGCGATCGCCGCCGGTATCGCGTAGCCGGGCAGCCAGTACTCGACCCGGGCCTCGAGTCCTTGGGTCATCGCCGGCGGCAATCGGCCAATAGCGATGCGGCCCATCAGTATTCCGATGCCCGACCCGATGGCTCCGCCGATCAACCCGAGAATCGCCGCCTCCCCGAGCATGTCGCGAACGATTGTCACGCGCCGGCCGCCGATCGCGCGCAGCATCGAGATGACCGGACGGCGCTGGGTGATCGCCATGGTCATCGTGGTGTAGATCAAGAACGCGCCGACCACCAACGCAACCACCGCGCCCATCAGGGCCATGTAGTTCATCATCTTGACCCCGTCACCGGCCCGCGCCGCCCGCATACTCGGGTCCGCGACGATGGCCCGGCCGTTCACCGCGGCGGTAACCCCGGCGCGAACCTGGGCGAGGTCAGCGCCAGGTTTGGTGGTGATCAGAATCGAGTCGATCTGGCCCTGGCGCCCGGCAATGTGCTGTGCCAGCGCAAGTGGGGCAAGGACGTAGTGTCCGCCATTGAGATCGGCCAACCGCTTGCCCGCGAGTACCTCGGTTACCGTGACCGACTCCGAGCCAAGTTGGAACGTCTCGCCTTTCGCGTGGCCGACCCGCGGGCCGACGCGAACACCGTTCGCCGGTCCCGCTGGATCTTTGGGGTTTGGCTGCCCCGCAGGCGGCTGTCCCGGCGCACTATCTTTCAAGGCGTCTTTGAGGGCCCCGCCCAACGCGCCGATGTTCGCGTCGGCACCGAATAAGAGGACCGGTCCCGACGCCGTGGATGCGGACGTTCGTATCATCGGCACCGCGGTCGCGACGCCGGGGACGGCGGCGACATCGGCCGTTATCGTGTCGGGAAATCCCGCGTCGGTAATACCCGACACCTCCAGCGCGGCGACCCCTGCGATTCCGTCGGCCAACCGATTGACCGATCCGGTGATCGACCCGAAGATGCCGAATATCGCAACCAGATACATTGCGGAGACTGCCATTACGGCGATCGACGCGAACGTGCGCCGACGGTGCACCGCAAGTTCGCGCAGGCTGAACACCCGCAGCCGGCTCGCCGCGGCGGTTAACGCCGAGCCCGGTGTCATCGCGAGAGCACCGACAGCTCGTCGGAACCGACCCGACCGTCCTGCAGGGTGATCACCCGATCCGTCGTTTCCGCGGCTTCGGAGTTGTGGGTCACCATCACCACCAGCCGACCGCGGCCGTCCTCGTGCGCCACCTCGCCAAGCAGCGCCAAGATCGAAGCGCCCGTTGCGGAATCGAGATTCCCGGTCGGCTCGTCGGCCAGGATCAGCGGTGGGTCCATCATCAACGCCCGCGCCACCGCGACCCGCTGCATCTGCCCACCGGATAGTTCGGCCGGTCTGTGCTCGGTGCGGTTACCCAGCCCGACCCGTTCCAGCAGCCGAATCGCGTTCGGCTTGGCCTTGCCGAGCCGGACACCGTCGAGCAGCTTCGGAACCGCCACGTTCTCCCAAGCCGAAAGGGTCGGCAGCAAGTTGAAGAACTGGAAGATGAACCCGACGCGATGATGGCGAAACTGCGACTGCTGCTCGTCGCTGAGTTGGCCGATCTCGGCGCCGTCGAACGCGATCGAACCCGAATCGGGGGAGTCCAGGGCGCCGAGCAGATGCAGCAGGGTGCTTTTGCCCGCACCCGACGGCCCAACCATCGACACGAACTGCCCGCCGTCGAGCCGGAGGCTTATCCCGTCGAGTGCACGTACCGTTTGGCCGCCGATCCGGTACTCGCGCACCACATCGCTTAGTTCGATGCTCAGCAGCCGATGTCTGGGGCAGGCGAGGGTGTCGATTTGTCGGAACATGATCCTCCCGTACGAGAGCCCACTGCCCAGCGCGCCACCGAGCCGATACCAGATACACGAGCCCGACCCCCGAAACGGTTCGAAACGTGCGGCCAAGGATTTGTGGAGGTCCCTGAAAGGGCCGCCTCCGACGCTGTGATCGGAATCGCCGTCGAGGTGACGGCAAGCGCCGGGCCGCCAGGGTGCTCGCCGGCCAAAGGAAGCGACCGACATGACGACTTATCAGCCCGCGCGTGGGTATGCGGTGCCGGCAGACCATGGGACGGACCCCGGGCGGCCGTGGGAGCGGCGGCCTAACGACGGGGCGGAACGCCCGTGGACAGTGAGCGTTGCGGCGTTTATCGCGTTTGTGTTCGGGTTTCTCACCGTGTTCGGCGCACTGCTCACTATCGATGTCCTGGCCCATTGGAACTCGGTACAGCAATTCACCTGATTTCTTCGGCGGAAGCCCGGCCGTTTACGGCCGGGAGGAAGCCGATCCCGTTCTTCGGCCGGCGTAGCTGGCCGCTTTAGTCGGGGCGCTGCTGCTGTTCGATGTACTGATGACCGTCAGTGGTGCGCCTCCGCGGGAGGCGGCGAAATAGGATGAGGACCAGAAGTACTTGCCCCACAGGTACTTACGGATCTCGCGGGGTAGTGCTGGGGTAGCGGGCGAGACGATACGCCTTTGAGCTGGTTGACTAGAACAGACGGGGCGAGGCTGGGTGGGTAGTGCACCAGCAGGTGAACGTGGTCGGTTTCTGCGTTGAACTCGCGCCATTTCGCATTGGCGCCGATACACACGTCGCGCATCGGCGTCCTCGCAAAAGGTCAACATTTGGCCGGTGAGCGCAAACCGGCGGTATTTGGTCACGAAAACCAGGTGGGCGTGCAGGTTATCGACGGCGCTGCGACTGCGGCGCACCTCGGGATCGGGTCGGCGGTGCAGCACGCGGCCGAGAGTAGGAACGAACGCCGACACGCCCGCGGCGCCGCCGACCTGTCGGTGGGTGCGTTTATGGTGCGCGGTGTGAAGCAGGTGGTCAAAGTGCGCATGCTGCCGACCCAGGCTCAGGCGCTCGCGTTGCAGGCCACGCTGTGCACCTGTAACGAGGCGGCGTCATGGTTGTCCGACCAGATGCACGCCGAACGTTTGCGCGACAAACGCAAGGTACAGCAGCGGTTCTACACCGAGCTCAAGGATCGGTTCGGGCTCTCGGCGCAGCCGGCGATCCGGGTGATCGGCAAGGTCGCCGACGCCTACGCGACACTGCGCGCCAACATCACAGCCGGCAACTACGGGCCGCCTGGTTGCCCGAAGCGAACGAAGGTGGCGGCCACACCGATTGAGTTCCGCACCGCTGCCGCGCAGCCGTTTGATGCGCGCTGCCTGTCGTGGAAGATCCCCGAAGCGGTTGGTGGCCGCGGCGCGGCGGTGTCGATCTGGACCACCCGTGGCCGGTGCAAAGACATGAGGGTGCTGGCCGCACCGAGGGATCTGGTGTTGTTGCGGACCCGACCAATCGGTGAAACCGACCTGATCTACCGAGACGGCACCTGGTATTTGTACGCCACCATCGATGCGCCACAAGCGCCGCTGACCGAGCCAGTCAACGGCTTTGTCGGGGTGGACATGGGCATCGTCAATATCGCCACCACCAGCGACGGCTACATGGCCGCCGGTAGACGGCTCAACCGTTACCGTAAACGTCAACTGCATCTGCGCAAGCGGTTGCAGGCCAAAAAGACATCGTCGGCGCGCCGGCTGCTCAAGAAGCGCCGCCGCAAGGAGGCGCGTTTCGCCGCCGACGTCAACCACCAGATCTCGAAACGCATCGTGGCCGAGGCTCAACGCACCGGGCGCGGTATCGCCGTCGAACACCTGACGGGGATCCGTGCGCGGGTACGGCTTCGCAAGCCCCAACGGGCCGCGGTGCATTCGTGGGCGTTCGCCCAACTCGGCGCGTTCCTGGGCTACAAGGCCCAGGCCGCCGGGATGGCGTTCGTCGAAGTCGACCCCGCCTACAGCAGCCAAACCTGCCATCCATGCGGATGGGTCGACAAACGAAACCGTCGCTCCCAAAGCGAGTTTCAATGTGGCCGGTGTCGGGTCGTTGCCCACGCAGACCACAACGCAGCGAAGGTCATCGCAGCCCGCGGTGTCCAACGCTGGGGCGAAGTCATGCGCCCACACGCAGCGCCTCCCCTAGCAGCCAGCTAGAGGGCGGAAGCAGCAAGCCTAACGGCAGCCCGCAACCACGGGACCGGCCACAAGCCCGTCCCTTCAGGGACGGGTCCATGACCAAACACTCGCGTGGGCACTTCTACTTTGACCTGTTATTGGCGTCGATATTCGGCCTATCGCTGTTGTGGGGCGGATTCGCTGCTTGGCGGGGCTTGGGCGCCGCACCGCTGTTTCTGGTTGCGACAGGGCTGGTTTATCACATGGCGGCGCCGGTGGTGGAAGGCGCTGAACACGCGGGTCGGTTGCTGTCCTGGTATGACTTCGCGCTGCTGATCGTGGGCCTGCTGGCAACCCGGTCGAGTAAGGACTTCTTTCACGCCGGAACTGCCAAGCCACCTGAAAGCGCCTCGCGGCGAGCGTGAGTCGCGCGGACAGCGATCGAAGGTTGGCCGAGTCACACCCGTGCGCGGTCGAACGCATCCCGGCCGACGGCGAGCCCCAATAGGCTTCGTTTGGATGTTGCCCAGTAGCCACAAGGCGAAACGGACCGTCTACCGGATTGGGTACTCCGTACCCGTTTGGGGGATATAACAAGTGGGCATCATTGCTAGGTGAGCGCTGCAATTCTTTTCCGGTTCGGTGGTGCCGTTGCGGCTACGGCGTGGGCACTCGCGATAGCACCCGTCCCATCCGCATCTGCCGCCCCATCCGGCAACACAGGGCCGTGTTCCGACGTCGAGGTGGTGTTCGCCCGCGGCACCGGTGAGCCACCCGGAGTCGGCGGCTTCGGACAGGCGTTTGTGGACTCCCTTCGCTCGAAAATCGGCGGGAAGTCACTGGGGGTGTATGGGGTCGACTACCCGGCAACCATGGATTTCCCCACCGCCATGAGCGGTATCGATGACGCGGGCAACCACATCGAGCACACGGCGGCGACGTGCCCGAATACCGAGATGGTCCTCGGTGGCTTTTCTCAGGGCGCGGCCGTGATGGGGTATGTCACATCGGCTGCCATACCGGATGGAGCACCTTCAGACGCACCCCATCCAATGCCGCCCGACGTGGCCAACCACGTCGCCGCCGTCGTCCTCTTCGGCACGCCGTCGAGCAATTTCCTGAACACTGTCGGTGCACCGCCGCTGGTGATCGGCCCGCTGTATATGCCTAAAGCCACCGAACTGTGTTCCGCGGGTGACCCGGTCTGCTCGGGCGGAGGGGACTGGGCCGCTCACAACGCGTACACGGACGACGGGATGGTCGACCAGGGGGCCGCTTTCGCGGCGAGCCACCTCGGGGGCACCGCGCATCACTGACCCTGCCCGACTCAGCCGGACCCGGTGGTGGCTTGCCCGGCAAGCGCGGCGTCGGTCATGACGAGGCGGATCAATTCGGCGCGCGAGGACAAGCCGAGTTTGGTGAAGACCTTGCGTAAGTGGTAATCGACGGTCCTGGGACT
>CAWFDM010000017.1:0-73261 GCA_963814505.1 uncultured Actinomycetota bacterium | reverse complement strand
CGCGTGACCCGCGCTGGCGGCCGCACCCGCGCCGGTGCCGGCCGCCCCACCGGCGCCCGCATCACCGCCGTTACCGCCGGTCGCCGCCGGTGCCGCCGGCGCCGCCCACACCCGTGGACCCAGTGTCGCCGGCACCACCGGCACCCCCGTTGCCGCCCAGTCCGCCGGCACCGTTGGTGCCCCCGGCGCCGGCCGACCCGCCGTGGCCGCCGGCCCCGCCGGCCCCGCCGTTGAAGCCGGTCCCGCCCGCGGTGGTGCTGGCAGCACCCGCGCCGCCGGTGCCGCCGGCCCCGCCGGCCCCGCCGGTGCCCGCGCCACCCGCGCTGGCGGCCGCACCCGCGCCGGTGCCGGCCGCCCCACCGGCACCCGCATCACCGCCGTTACCGCCGGCGCCGCCGGTGCCGCCGGCAACGCCCACACCCGTGGACCCAGTGTCGCCGGCACCACCGGCACCCCCGTTGCCGCCCAGTCCGCCGGCACCGTTGGTGCCCCCGGCGCCGGCCGATCCGCCGTGGCCGCCGGCACCGCCGGCCCCGCCGTTGAAGCCGGTCCCGCCCGCGGTGGTGCTGGCCGCACCCGCGCCGCCGGTGCCGCCGGCCCCGCCGGCCCCGCCGATGCCCGCGTGACCCGCGCTGGCGGCCGCACCCGCGCCGGTACCGGCCGCCCCACCGGCACCCGCATCACCGCCGTTACCGCCGGCGCCGCCGGCCTGACCGCCACCGCCCACACCCGTGGACCCAGTGTCGCCGGCACCACCGGCACCCCCGTTGCCGCCCAGTCCGCCGGCACCGTTGGTGCCCCCGGCGCCGGCCGACCCGCCGTGGCCACCGGCCCCGCCGGCCCCGCCGTTGAAGCCGGTCCCGCCCGCGGTGGTACTGGCAGCGCCCGCGCCGCCGGTGCCGCCGGCCCCGCCGGTTCCGCCGGTGCCCGCGTGACCCGCGCTGGCGGCCGCACCCGCGCCGGTGCCGGCCGCCCCACCGGCGCCCGCATCACCGCCGTTACCGCCGGCGCCGCCGGTGCCGCCGGCAACGCCCACACTCGTGGACCCAGTGTCGCCGGCACCACCGGCACCGCCGTTGCCGCCCAGTCCGCCGGCACCGTTGGTGCCCCCGGCGATCGACGATCCGCCGTGGCCACCGGCCCCGCCGGCCCCGCCGTTGAAGCCGGTCCCGCCCGCGGTGGTGCTGGCCGCACCCGCGCCGCCGGTGCCGCCGGCCCCGCCGGCCCCGCCGGTGCCCGCGCCACCCGCGCTGGCGGCCGCACCCGCGCCGGTGCCGGCCGCCCCACCGGCGCCCGCATCACCGCCATTACCGCCGGCGCCGCCGGTGCCGCCGGCAACGCCCACACCCGTGGACCCAGTGTCGCCGGCACCACCGGCACCCCCGTTGCCGCCCAGTCCGCCGGCACCGTTGGTGCCCCCGGCGCCGGCCGACCCGCCGTGGCCACCGGCCCCGCCGGCCCCGCCGTTGAAGCCGGTCCCGCCCGCGGTGGTGCTGGCCGCACCCGCGCCGCCGGTGCCGCCGGCCCCGCCGGCGCCGCCGGTGCCCGCGTGACCCGCGCTGGCGGCCGCACCCGCGCCGGTCCCGGCCGCCCCACCGGCGCCCGCATCACCGCCATTACCGCCGGCGCCGCCGGTGCCGCCGGCAACGCCCACACCCGTGGACCCAGTGTCGCCGGCACCACCGGCACCGCCGTTGCCGCCCAGTCCGCCGGCACCGTTGGTGCCCCCGGCGATCGACGATCCGCCGTGGCCACCGGCCCCGCCGGCCCCGCCGTTGAAGCCGGTCCCGCCCGCGGTGGTGCTGGCAGCGCCCGCGCCGCCGGTGCCGCCGGCCCCGCCGTCACCGGCCACACCAACTCCGCCCGCAACACCAGCAGTGCCCGACGAGTTCGCGGCCCCACCGGCCCCGCCGGCGCCGGCATCACCGCCTGCCCCACCGGTCCCGCCGACACCACCGGCAGTACCCGCTCCGACACCACTGCCACCGGCCCCGCCGGCCCCGCCGACACCGCCGTGGCCACCGATCCCGCCCGCACCCCCAGAACCGAGTAGCAACGCCTGGTCCGCCCCGCCGGCACCGCCGGCACCGCCGGCACCACCGGCGGCTCCGGTCCCGCCGGTCCCGCCGGTCCCGCCACCCGCGCTGCCCCCCGCGCCGGCACCTCCGGCAGCACCGGCGCCTCCGGCACCACCGGCACCACCGGTGCCCATCCAGCCCTGCATGTCGGCGCCACCGATCCCGCCGTTCCCACCTGAGCCACCGGCCTGGCCGACCCCTCCGGCCGCGCCGGCCCCACCAGCGCCGCCGGTACCCCCGGAGGCACCACCCAACCACCCAGTGGCCCCGCCGTTGCCGCCATTGCCCCCATTACCGCCGGAAACAACGGCGTCTCCGCCGGCTCCGCCGTTACCGCCGCGGCCGAACAACCCCGCCGCCCCGCCATTGCCGCCGTTTTGTCCCGGCGCCCCCGACCCGCCGTTGCCGCCGTTGCCATACAGCCAGCCGCCATCGCCGCCGTTGGCCCCGCTACCGGCCGCCCCATCTGCGCCATTGCCCACCAGCGGACGCCCCGTCAACATCTCCCACGGCGAAAACCACTCCGTCGTCTTCCCCACGCTGGCAACCGACTGTGCGCCGCCCTGCAACGGCGACACACTGACCGCCTCGGTGGCCGCATATCCCAGCGCACCCCCACGTAAAGTCTGCACAAACCGATCGTGAAACGACGCGGCCCGCGCGCTGAGCGCCTGAAAATCCTGCGCGTAGCTGCCGAGCACTTTCGCAATCGCCGCCGACACCTCGTCTGCACCAGTCGGCGTGATCACCGTGGTCGAAGGCGCCGCCGCCGCCCGAGCAGCGTCGATCGCCTCGCCAATGCCGCTCACGTCCGCCGACGCCGCAGCCATCACCTCGGGCGTTGCAAGCACGAACGACGACATACAACAATCTCCTATACGTCACGAACCAATGCGTTGGTGTATTATGCCGGCGCTGAACGCGCTGCGATCTAGGAACGCTACGCGTTCCTAGATCGCAGCTAAAGGGCTTTTGTCAAAGTGTTCTATTGTTCCCACTGAATAGCCATCGCCGGGCCACATCGCGAGAGAGCGCCGTGCCAAGCAGCACAGCCGAACGGGCTGACCGCGCCGTCAAAACACGCGCCGCCAAACAAGCGGACCCAAAGCCCAACCGCGTGGCGCGCTCGAATCGATGTACCCGTCCGTCGGATAGGCCGGTCTACTCAACCCGCACCGCTAGCGACGGCGCTGAATAACCGCTCCGGTGCTGGGCGTGTCTGACGGCTGTATTGCGTGTGGCGTGTGATGATATTGCGGTGCAAGGGATTTCGCGGTCGGATCGGGAGTTGTTGGACGCGCAGGCGTTGGTCGGAGAACTGGTTCCCTCGGGCAGTGTCTTCGCGTTTTTGGCCGAGCACCGCCAGGAGTTGTTCCCGGATTCGTTTATCGCTGACCTGTTCTGCTCGTCGACCGGGCGTCCGTCACTGCCGGCGGATCTGATCGGATGGGTGCTGGTGCTCAAGGAGCTCTACGATTTGTCCGACCCGCAGACCGCCGACGCGCTGCGTTATTACATCCGCTGGAAGGTGGCGTCCGGGCGGTCGCTTTCGCAGACCTCGTTCGACCCATCGACGCTGGTGTACTGGCGCAAACGCAGCGCTGCCTCCGATCGCCCGCACCGGGTGTTTGACGCGGTCGTTCAAGTGATCGCCGACACCGGGATCTTGCGCGCTCGCCGTAAGCGGTGCCTGGATTCGACGGTGTTCGACGACGCGGTGGCCACCCAGGACACGGTGACCCAGCGGGGACAGTCAACCCGGTGTCAGCGAGCCTGAGCCGGCGTGGCCACCAGGCCGGTTACAACGGGCTTCGCATGAGTGGACGACACTCACACACCGGCGGGCGGAACGACCATGTTGTCGGGCTCGATAACCCGACTCATGCCGCACCGACGGCCTTGTTGGCGCTCCTCTCGCCTCAGGATCGAACCTTGTTCACAGCCCTCCTAGCGACAAAGGGTCGCTACGCCGCAGCCGGGACTTCGCCCGGCAGCGGTGGCCCTTCGGGCAGTTTCACCTCACGCGCGCGGGTGGTTTCGTAGGTTGGGTTGGGTGTCCAGCGATGAGTTCAGCCTGCGGTATTCGGATCTGCTGACCGGCAGCTATGACTGCGTGGATCGGATCGTGCTCAACGCGTTTTTTCCGCTCGGGCATAACGCGGGAGGGTTTCGGGTGTGGTGGCGGCGCTGGCACGACGACAGCGACGCCGAGCTGGACAACACGCATCTGATGCGGCTGGCCGGGCGGTTCGCGCGGCGGGTCAAGGCATGGGGTGCGGCCAACGACGTTCCGGTGATCTTCTGCAAAGCCGGGGTGCGAAAGCATCGCATCGCCGAGGAGTACCTGGCCACTCATCAGGTCGAGACGGGGGTGTTCCTGATCTTGGCGGCCAAGGCGCCGGCGCCGGTGTGGAAGGTGAAGCGCTCGGCGGCGGGTCGGATCGTCAACATCGAGAGGAGAAGTGAATACGTCAACCATTATTCGTTTCAGTGCGCCACGAGGCGCTCTGTCATATCCCCAATTAAGTTAGGAGGAATTTGGAGGAACATTCCTGGGTCTAATGGCTTACCTGGAACCGAAAGGCGAAGGGGACAATAGCATGCTAGGAAAGCAGCGGTCGTGTTCAGGCGTATGAAGCGAAGCGCTGCGGGACCCGCGTGATATGGCGAAAGCTTGATTGCCTGAACCCTAATCTCCAGTCGATGCAAAGTAACATCCGTCGGAAAGACGCCCGAAACCGGCGCCACCCCTGCGGCGGCATGGTGAAATTGCCGACGCATCTTCCAGGGCGTGGAGCGATATCCAGTGAGGATATTCAAGGAGATGAATGGGGCGCCTAAGTCACGCTATATACGTATGACACAGACGAACGTGGGATCACCTAAAGAGCGCGAGCTCAATGGTGACGCAGGCCTCGTAGTAGTCGTGGGAGTAACGCCCCACCAGGGAGGGCGGGAAAGCCGTCCACATGGGCGAAGGGGGCCAGGTGATGGGATATTCGAAGCCCGGAGGTATGCGTAATGCAGGACGCTGAAACGGTGTTGGATGTCCTTCGTGAGCGCGGCAGGCGTGGTCTGGTCTGCCGTTGGAACGACTGTATCGGCAATTGTTCAACCCGCAGTTGTATCTGCTGGCCTATGGGCGTTTGTACTCCAACCACGGAGCGATGACGCCCGGGGCCGACGGGGAGACCGTGGACGGCATGTCTTTAACCAAGATCGTGCGGATCATCGACGCGCTGCGCCACGAGCGCTACCGGTTCACGCCGGTCAAGCGGGTCTACATCCCGAAAAAGAACGGGAAGATGCGTCCGCTCGGTTTGCCGTCGTGGTCGGACAAATTGGTCGGTGAAGTGATCCGCCTGCTATTGGAGGCGTATTACGAGCCGCAATTCTCCGACCGCTCGCACGGTTTCCGTTCCGGCCGTGGCTGTCACACCGCATTATCGGAGGTGGCGGTCAAATGGACGGGGACGACCTGGTTTATCGAGGGTGATATCGCCCGGTGTTTCGATGAGCTCGATCACGAGATCATGCTCACGATATTGGGTGAAAAGATCCTCGATAGCCGGTTTCTGGGGCTTCTGCGTAACATGCTACGAGCCGGATACTTGGAGGATTGGGAATGGAACGAGTCGCTCTCCGGTGCGCCGCAGGGTGGGGTGGTTTCACCAATCCTGTCCAATATTTACCTGGACCGGTTGGACAATTTTGTCGAAACAGTTCTTATACCGGAATACACCCGAGGGAAACTCCGCAGCCACAATACGGAGTATCAGCAGGTGCAGTACGCGATCACGCAGGCCCGCAAACGCGGTGACCGTATCGAGGTGCGCGCGCTGCGCAGGAAACTCCGCAGCCTGCCCACCGGGGATCCATATGATCCTGGCTACCGCCGGTTGCGGTACTGCAGGTACGCAGATGATCATCTGCTCGGGTTCACCGGACCCAAAGCCGAGGCCGAACAGATCAAACGGCGACTGGCGCGGTTCCTGTTTGATGATCTCAAGCTGGAACTGTCCCAGGAAAAGACGCTGATCACCCACGCCCGAACGGGCGCGGCGAGGTTCCTCGGCTACGAGATCACCGTCCAGCACGCTGAGCACAAACTCGCCCGCGGCCGCCGGTCGGTCAACGGCGTCATCGCGCTCCGCGTGCCCATGTCGGTGATCAAGGCCAAATGCGCCCCCTACCTTAAGCTCGGCAAACCCGAGCATCGCCCCGAACGGATGCAGCTTGACGATCACCAAATCGTCAGCATCTACGGAGCCGAATACCGGGGGATCATTTAGTACTACCTGCTGGCCGGTGACGTGTGGCGACTGCGCCGGCTGCATTGGGTCATGTTGACCTCGATGCTTAAGACACTGGCCGCCAAACACCGCTCGTCGGTGACGAAGATGGCCCGTAAGTACCAGACCACCGTCGTCACACCATACGGACCTCGACGGTGCTTTCAGGTCAACGTCGCAAGAAACGGCAGGAAGCCGCTGGTCGCACAGTTCGGTGGCATTCCACTACGACGGCAAAAGAAGGCGATCCTCATCGACCGCCTCGCTGTCCCCGGCGCGACCCGCCGCAACGGCAGGGAGCTCATCTCCCGAGTCCGGGCGGGCCGCTGTGAGCTCTGCGAGCACAAGGCCGAGGTGCACGTGCGCCACGTCCGAGCTCTCGCTGATCTCACCCAACCGGGACGACCACAGCCAGCGTGGGCTCAGATCATGGCGAAACGGCGGCGCAAGACCCTCGTGGTCTGCCGTCCCTGCCACGACACCATCCACGCACGGCCACCAACTACCACGTCCACGGAACAAATCACTGGAGAGCCGTGATGCGAGGAAACCCGCACGTCCGGTTCGGGCCGGAGGGCGCCGGAAAAGGACCTGCCCACTGCAGGCACCTCGTCGGCGTCCTACCGGGGCCATCATTGACCCCGAGTGGGGGCACGTGACGATCAAGATGTCGGGGCATCCGCCGTTCGGCGCGCAGATCATCCTCAACGGCCACGAGTTTGTGGCCCGTCAGGCCGAGGCTGCGGGGATAGCATTTTCCAAGGCCGGCAACTGCTTCACCGCGGTCGCCGATCCCGCGGGCCTGGCTCGGATCGCAGATGCCTTGTCGCAGGATGCGGCTGTAGGGCGGCTGAGCCAGGTCTGTCGGCGGTGGATCTACAGCGCGTGCTTGTGTTTCGGGCTTGACCTCGACGAGCAACACCGCAGCGGATTCGGCTAGGGTTTCGCCGTCTATCAGCTCGAGTACAGCCGCAACCTGATCTTCGCCGACGGGGCGCGGATGCAGCAGGTGTTCGACACCGTGGTGGATCGGACCCGTTCCCGGCTGGACGTGCCCAAGATCCGCACCGTGTTCGGCACCGCTCGGCGTCCCTGCCGCGCCCGCAGACGTTCCTCGCTCATCGAGGCCGCGATCGAGACACCTACCTACGACCTGACCGTGTTCAAGCTGCACTTCGGGCGGCTGACCGGCAAGGCCTACACCAAAGGCGAACGCGTGCTTCGGTTCGAGGCGATCGCCCACAACACCGCCGAACTGCGGTGCGGGCGGATGATCAACAAGTTTCCCGAGATCGTGACCCAACTGGCCGGCATCGCCGAACGGTTCGTCACCGCCCTGGACTGCGTGGATACCGGCTTCATCGGCGACGGCATCCTCGACCAACTGCCCGCCGGATCAACGCTCGGCGCCACCCGCATCGGCGGTGTCGACCTGAACACGAAGCGGATGCGTGACGCGCTGTCGGCCGTGCTCGCCCTCGCCGCGGCCCCGCATGGCTTCACCGTCGGCGACTTCGCCGCGAGGGTCCGCGCGATGACCGGCATATCCGACGCCGAGTACAGCATCCGCCAAGCGGCATATGACCTGCGCAAACTTCGCGGCAAACGGCTCGTCGACAAGCCCGCACGCACGCGCCGCTACCGGGTTCCGGCGCTGGCCGCGCGCACCATCGCTGCACTGCTCACCCTCCGCGACCAGGTCATCGCCCCGATCCTCGCCGCGGTGCGCAGCCCCCGCATGGGGCGCAAACCAGCGCACTGGACCCGCGTCGACCGTGACTACGAACGAATCCGCATTGATATGCAAACGCTGTTCGCCGATCTCGCCATCGAAACCCCGCTAGCCGCTTGAGGATTCGGCGCAAGCCAACCCCTCCACATCGACAACAAATTGTCGAAAGTCAATCCTCAAGCGGCTAGGCCGTCACCCAGATCGCCCGGGCGGCCGGGCTGCCCAGTTCGACGGTGGTCGCGGCGCCGTCGGCCGATTCGATCGCCACCGAGATCATGCCGGCGAATTCCCGGCGGGTCAGGACGCGCAGCCGCGAGTCGAGGTTGATCCCGACACTCGCGAAATAGCGCAACATCTCCGGGTCGGTATCCGAGATGCGGGCCACCGTCCCGGTGTCCCCGTCGCGACAGGCCCACAGCTGTCGCGCCGGCGGCGTGGGAACCTGTCCGTCGGTGCCGGGGATCGGGTCGCCGTGCGGATCGCGCCGCGGGAATCCCAGCTTGGCGTCGATCCGGGCCATCAGGCGATCCGATACCGCATGTTCGAGCACTTCGGCCTCGTCGTGCACCTCGTCCCAGCCGTACCCGAGTTCGTTGACCAGGAAAGTCTCCAGCAGCCGGTGCCGGCGCACCATCGCCAGCGCCGCTCGCCGGCCCGCCTCGGTCAAGGTCACCGCCCCGTACTTCGCATGGTCGACCAGGCCCTGCTCGGCGAGTTTGCGAATGGACTCCGACGCCGTGCTGGCGGACACCCCGATCCGGTCGGCCAGCATCTTGGTGCTGACCTTTTCCAGCGACCATTCCTGGGCAGTCCAGATGACCTTCAGGTAGTCCTGTGCCACCGCGGTGAGCCCGCCAGGCTGGTCGTCAAACTCTGTGGACCTCACACCCACAGAGTTTAGGGAACCTTGGGCGATCCGGCGTGATCTGTGTATCTCCCGCCGGGCCGCCGTGCCCCGTAGGCTTGCCATCGTGCAGCGCTGGCGGGGACAGGATGGGATCCCCACGGACTGGGGAAGATGCGTGCTCACCATCGGAGTGTTCGATGGCGTCCACCGGGGGCATGCCGAATTGATCGCGCACGCGGTGAAGGCCAGCCGCGCCCGCAACGTTCCGGCCGTGCTGATGACGTTCGACCCGCACCCGATGGAAGTGGTCTACCCCGGCAGTCACCCGGCGCAGTTGACGACGCTGGCCCGCCGCGCCGAGCTCGTCGAAGATCTGGGTATCGACGTCTTCCTGGTGATGCCGTTCACCACCGATTTCATGAAGCTCACCCCGGACCGCTACGTCCACGAACTGCTGGTCGAAAACCTGCATGTGGTGGAGGTCGTGGTGGGCGAGAACTTCACGTTCGGCAAGAAGGCGGCAGGCACCGTCGACACCCTGCGCCGGGCCGGGGAGCGGTTCGGCTTCGCGGTGGAGTCGATGTCGCTGCTGTCCGAGCACCACAGCAACGAGACCGTGACGTTCTCCTCCACCTACATCCGGTCCTGCGTCGACGCGGGTGACATGATGGCGGCCACCGAGGCGCTGGGCCGCCCGCACCGCGTCGAGGGTGTCGTGGTCCGGGGCCATGGACGCGGCGTTGAGCTGGGCTTTCCCACCGCCAATGTGGCGCCACCGATGTACTCGGCCATCCCGGCCGACGGCGTCTATGCCGCCTGGTTCACCGTGCTCGGGCACGGACCGGTGACCGGCACCATCATCCCGGGTGAGCGCTATCAGGCCGCGGTGTCCGTCGGCACCAACCCGACCTTTTCCGGGCGCACCCGCACCGTCGAGGCGTTCGTCCTCGACACCGCCGCCGACCTGTACGGACAGCACGTGGCGCTGGACTTTGTGGCGCGCATCCGCGGGCAGCGCAAGTTCGACTCGGTGAAAGAACTGGTGGCCGCGATGAGCAAGGACACCGACCGGGCCCGGGCGCTGCTGGCCGATTGATTTCCGGTTGACCCTTGCCCGGCTGCTAAACTGCCGGACGACATCGGCGCGTGCTGCGGTTCGCGGTGGCCGCGCTTTGAAACCCATGATCGCGGACCAATTGATGGAGATATTTCGTGGCGCTGACAGCCGAGCAGAAAAAGGAAATTCTCAAGTCCTACGGCCTGCATGACACCGACACCGGGTCACCCGAGGCGCAGATCGCGCTGCTGACCAGGCGGATCGCGGATCTGACCGAGCACCTCAAGGTGCACAAGCACGACCACCACTCGCGGCGCGGGTTGTTGCTGTTGGTGGGCCGCCGCAAGCGCTTGGTCAAATACCTCACGCAGGTCGATGTGGAGCGCTACCGCTCGCTGATCGAGCGACTGGGCCTGCGTCGCTGACCACCGTTTGATGGCGGCGACCCGCTTCGCCCGGCTCCGCCGCGCTTGCGATCGCCGCGTCTTGTCCGGCCGCCCGCGCGGCGGCGCTGGTTAGCCCGTGTAGAGTGAGGGCGTTTGGACCGCTTCGGTCCGAGCAAGTGGTGCGGTTCGCGCAGATCCGCGCGTGCCGTTCCAGCGTGTCACTACGCATGTCACAACAGGGAGCGGCCCAGTCTGCATCGGGCGGTCTTCGGTAGTGGCTGCCGGGCTCCCCGGATCTGGGGCAGGTCGGCCGCTTCGATCGACGGCCGTAGCCGCATTCAGACTTTGCTCTAGGGGAAGCTCTCGGTTTTGCGCGTGAAACGCGAAAAGGCTGAATACCTAGAGGGCTGAATACCCAGAGAGGGCCGCACGGACGTTATGTCTGTAGCTGAAATTGAAGAGGGCGTGTTCGAATCGACCGCCATTATCGACAACGGGAGCTTCGGCACCCGGACCATCCGTTTCGAGACGGGCCGGTTGGCCCAGCAGGCCGCCGGCGCGGTGGTCGCTTACCTCGACGACGAGAACATGCTGCTGTCGGCGACCACCGCCAGCAAGAACCCGAAGGAACACTTCGACTTCTTCCCGCTGACGGTCGACGTCGAGGAGCGGATGTACGCCGCCGGGCGCATCCCCGGTTCGTTCTTCCGACGTGAGGGACGCCCGTCCACCGACGCGGTGCTGACCTGCCGGCTCATTGACCGCCCGCTGCGTCCGTCCTTCGTCGACGGGCTGCGCAACGAGATCCAGGTCGTGGTGACGATCCTGAGCCTGGATCCCAACGACCTGTACGACGTGCTGGCCATCAATGCCGCGTCGGCCTCCACCCAGCTGAGCGGCCTGCCGTTCTCCGGGCCCATCGGCGCTGTCCGGGTCGCGCTGATCGACGGCACGTGGGTCGCGTTCCCGACCGTCGAGCAGCTCGAGCGGGCCGTCTTTGACATGGTGGTGGCGGGCCGCACTCACGACGGTGACGTGGCCATCATGATGGTCGAGGCCGAGGCCACCGAAAACGTCATCGAACTCGTCGAGGGCGGCGCCCAGGCGCCGACGGAGAGCGTGGTGGCCGAGGGCCTGGAAGCCGCCAAGCCGTTCATCGCCGCGCTGTGCACCGCTCAGCAGGAGCTGGCCGACAAGGCCGCGAAACCGACCGGCGACTACCCGACCTTCCCCGACTACGGCGACGACGTCTACTACTCGGTGGCCTCGGTGGCCACCGACGAGCTGGCCGCGGCCCTGACCATCGGCGGCAAGGCCGAGCGCAACCAGCGCACCGACGAGCTCAAGGCTCAGGTGCTCGAGCGGCTGGCCGGCACCTACGAGGGGCGCGAAAAGGAGGTCAGCGCCGCGTTCCGCTCGCTGACCAAGAAGCTGGTGCGCCAGCGCATCCTCACCGATCACTTCCGCATCGACGGCCGGGGCATCACCGACATCCGCGCCTTGTCGGCCGAGGTCGCCGTGGTTCCGCGCGCGCACGGCAGCGCGCTGTTCGAGCGTGGCGAAACCCAGATCCTCGGTGTGACCACGCTCGACATGGTCAAGATGGCCCAGCAGATCGACTCGCTGGGCCCGGAGACGTCCAAGCGGTACATGCACCACTACAACTTCCCGCCCTTCTCCACCGGCGAGACCGGCCGCGTCGGCTCGCCCAAGCGGCGTGAGATCGGGCACGGCGCCCTGGCCGAGCGGGCCCTGATTCCGGTCCTGCCCAGCGTCGAGGAGTTCCCGTACGCCATCCGTCAGGTGTCCGAGGCTCTGAGCTCCAACGGCTCGACCTCGATGGGGTCGGTGTGTGCGTCCACATTGGCGCTGCTCAACGCCGGCGTGCCGCTGAAGGCGCCGGTGGCCGGCATCGCGATGGGTCTGGTGTCCGACGACGTCGAGGTCGATGGTGGCGGTACCGAGCGTCGCTTCGTGACTTTGACCGACATCTTGGGTGCCGAAGACGCGTTCGGCGACATGGACTTCAAATGCGCCGGCACTAAGGACCTCGTCACCGCGCTGCAGTTGGACACCAAGCTCGACGGCATTCCCTCCCAGGTGCTCGCGGGCGCGCTCGCGCAGGCCAAGGACGCCCGGCTGACCATCCTGGAGGTCATGGCCGAGGCCATCGACAAACCCGACGAGATGAGCCCGTACGCGCCTCGGGTGACCACCATCAAGGTTCCGGTGGACAAGATCGGTGAGGTCATCGGCCCCAAGGGCAAGGTCATCAACGCGATCACCGAGGAGACCGGCGCGCAGATCTCCATCGAGGACGACGGCACCGTGTTCGTCGGCGCCACCGACGGGCCGTCGGCGCAGGCCGCGATCGACCGGATCAACGCGATCGCCAACCCGCAGCTGCCGACGGTGGGGGAGCGATTCCTCGGAACCGTGGTCAAGACAACCGATTTCGGCGCGTTCGTGTCGCTGCTGCCCGGCCGTGACGGTCTGGTGCACATCTCCAAACTCGGCAAGGGCAAGCGCATCGCCAAGGTTGAGGACGTCGTGAACGTCGGCGACAAGCTGCGGGTCGAGATCGCCGATATCGACAAACGCGGCAAGATCTCGCTCATCTTGGTGGACGAAGAGGACTCGGCCAACACGCCTTCGGCTCCTCCGGCGACCGCACCGGCCGATGCCGCGACGGCCAGCAGCTGATCCCGCCCTGCGGTCGGGCAAGCAGAGCGCCGAGGTGAAGGCCGCAAAGAAGCCTGGGCATTCGGCCGGACTGCGCCGCACCACGCTGCCGGGCGGCCTGCGCGTGGTCACCGAATACCTGCCCGCGGTGCGCTCCGCGTCGGTCGGGGTTTGGGTCGGCGTCGGCTCGCGCGACGAGGGCGCCACGGTGGCCGGCGCGGCGCACTTCCTGGAGCATCTGCTGTTCAAGTCGACCCCGACCCGCACGGCTGTCGATATCGCGCAGGCCATGGACGCCGTCGGTGGGGAGCTCAACGCGTTCACCGCCAAGGAGCACACCTGCTATTACGCGCATGTGCTCGACAGCGATCTGGAGCTGGCCGTCGACCTGGTCGCCGATGTGGTCCTCAACGGTCGCTGCGCCGCCGACGATGTCGAGCTGGAACGCGACGTTGTCCTCGAGGAGATCGCGATGCGCGACGACGACCCCGAGGATGCGCTGGGCGACATGTTCCTGGCCGCGTTGTTCGGTGACCACCCGGTGGGTCGCCCGGTGATCGGCACCGCGGAGTCCGTGTCGGCGATGACGCGGGCCCAGCTGCACTCGTTTCACGTGCGGCGCTACACGCCGGAACGGATGGTCGTCGCGGTGGCCGGCAACGTCGACCACGCCGGGGTGGTCGCGTTGGTGCGCGAGCACTTCGGGACGCGTTTGGTCCGCGGGCGGCGGCCCGTGGCGCCGCGCAAGGGCGCCGGACGGATGAACGGCGGCCCCGCCTTGACGCTGGGTAACCGGGACGCCGAGCAAACCCATGTGTCGTTGGGGGTGCGCACGCCGGGGCGCAGCTGGGAGCATCGCTGGGCGCTGTCGGTGCTGCACACCGCGCTGGGCGGCGGGCTGAGCTCCCGGCTTTTCCAGGAGGTACGCGAGTCGCGCGGACTCGCCTACTCGGTGTACTCCGCGCTGGACATCTTCGCCGACAGCGGCGCGCTGTCGGTGTATGCCGCCTGCCTGCCCGAACGTTTCGCCGACGTCATGCGGGTAACCAGCGAGGTGCTCGGCGCCGTGGCCCGCGACGGCATCACCGAGGCGGAGTGCCGGATCGCCAAGGGCTCGATGCGCGGCGGGCTGGTTCTCGGCCTGGAGGATTCCAGCTCGCGGATGAGCCGCATCGGCCGCAGCGAACTGAACTACGGGGCGCACCGCACCATCGAGCACACCCTGCAGCAAATCGACGCGGTCACCGTCGAGGAGGTCAACGCGGTGGCCCGCCGACTGCTGACCAAGCGCTACGGCGCCGCCGTCCTCGGTCCGTACGGATCGAAACGATCGCTCCCGCAACAACTTCGGGCGATGGTAAATTAGCCCGATGGTAGTGGGCCAGATGGTACTGGGCTTCTGGGACATCGCCAGGCCCATCGTGGGTGCGCCGATGGCGGGCGGCCCGGGTACGCCCGCGCTGGCGGCGGCCGTTTCGAATGCCGGCGGGCTCGGCTTCGTGGCCGGCGGTTACCTGAGCGCGGAGCAGCTCGAAGGTGACATCGCCGCCGTGCGCGCCGCCACCACCGGCCCGCTCGGCGTCAATCTGTTTGTGCCGCAACCCAGCGTCGCCGATTGGGTGCAGCTGGACTATTACGCGGACGAACTCGAGGATGTCGCCGACCACTACCAGGTCGAGGTCGGCCGGCCTGAGTACGGCGACGACGACGACTGGGCGCGCAAGCTCGAGGTGGTCGCCGACATGCGCCCCGAGCTGGTGTCGTTCACCTTCGGTGTGCCGTCGCCGGACGTCATCCGGCGGCTGGGCGCGCTGGGACTGTTGGTGATGGTCACGGTGACGTCGGCGTACGAGGCGGGAGTGGCGGTCGCCGCCGGGGCGGACAGCCTGATCGTCCAGGGCCCGAACGCGGGCGGGCACCGCGGCACGTTCGCGCCGGACATGGAACCCGGCACCGAATCGCTGCACGAATTGCTCTCCCGTATCCACAGCGGCAC
Organism: uncultured Actinomycetota bacterium; assembly: GCA_963814505.1. Classification (GTDB taxonomy): domain Bacteria; phylum Actinomycetota; class Actinomycetes; order Mycobacteriales; family Mycobacteriaceae; genus Mycobacterium. Next base: position 58,191 of record CAWFDM010000017.1, on the reverse strand, counting down.
GCACCGCGATGTCCCGCTCATCGCGGCGGGCGGGCTGGGCACCGCCGAGGATGTGGATGCGGTGCTGGACAGGGGGGCGGTGGCCGCGCAGGTCGGCACCGCGCTGCTGCTCAGCGACGAGGCCGGCACCCACCCCGCGCACCGGGCCGCGCTGCGCAATCCGCTCTACGGCAAGACCATCGTCTCGCGCGCGTTCTCGGGCCGGTACGGGCGCAGCCTGGAGAACGAATTCATCCGTCAGCTCGACCAGGTGGCGCCGCTCGGCTATCCCGAGGTCAACCAGATGACATCACCGATCCGCGCGGCGGCCGCGGACTGGGAGGACCCGAACGGCATGAGCCTGTGGGCCGGCACGGCATTCGGCGAGGCACGCTCTGCGCCGGCGGGCGACATCGTCGCCAGCCTCGCGGACGGCTAACGTGCTGCCCAGCTTGTGGGGGCCGACCGGAGAGGGCTGAAACCCAACCCCAGGTCGGTGGCCACCCGCTCGGACAGCAAGGCGCCCCCGTGCGTCGAAAGGCCTTTTGCCAGAGCGGGATCCGAATCGCACGCCGCTTGCCAGCCGAGGTCGGCGAGCTTAAGCACATACGGCATCGTCGCGTTGGTCAAGGCGTACGTCGATGTCTTCGGCACCGCGCTGGGCATGTTCGCCACGCAGTAGAACACCGTGTCGTGCACGGTGAACGTCGGGTGATCGTGGGTGGTCGGCCGTGAAGCCTCGAAGCAACCGCCCTGGTCGATGGCGATGTCTACCAGCACGGCGCCGGGCCTCATATGCGCGACAAGCGAATTCGAAACCACTTTGGGCGCCTTGGCGCCCGGTACCAGGACGGCTCCGATGACCAGGTCGGCACGCTTGACGGCATCCTCGAGGTCGTAGGCCGACGCGTAGCGGGTGCGGACCCGCACGCCGAACTCAGCGTCGAGCTCCCGAATCCTGTTGATGTTGACGTCGAACACCGTCACCGCCGCACCCATGCCGCTGGCGACCCGGGCGGCGTTGTAGCCCGCCGTGCCGCCGCCGATCACCACCACGTCGGCGGGCTCGACGCCGGGCACCCCGCCCATCAGCACGCCCCTTTGAGCAGAAGGCCCGCCGTGTGTCCGCATCAGCTGGTAGGCGCCGACCTGAGCGGAGAGCCGCCCGGCGACCTCGCTCATCGGGGCCAGCAGCGGCAGCGCACCGTCGCCGGTCTCGACCGTCTCGTAAGCGATCGACGTTGTGCCGGAGGCCAATAACGCATCGGTGCAGGCACGCGAAGCGGCCAAATGCAGGTAGGTGAACAGGACCTGACCATCTCGGAGCAGTTCATATTCGGCGGGCATCGGTTCCTTGACCTTGAGCAGCAGGTCGGCCTCGGCCCACACCTGTTCGGCGGTGCCGATCAGTTCGGCGCCCGCCGCCTTGAAATCCGCATCGGCGATTGCCGAGCCTTCTCCGGCGCCCGCCTGGACCAGCACCTCGTGGCCGCGGTGGGTCAGTGCGGCCACGCCGGCCGGGGTGATGGCCACCCTGAACTCGTTGTTTTTGGTCTCGGTCGGAATCCCCACCCGCATGTCTCAAGTGTGAAGAAAGTTCGAAGTCACTTCAAACACGCTGACGATAATTCTATAGAGTACCTGTATGCCTGATAAGTCAACGGATCTCGCCGGCGGGGCGGGTGACGCGCCGAAGGATCTTCGGGCCGCTGATCTTGATGCGGTGGACCGCCGGATCCTGAGTTTGCTGCACGGCGATGCCCGAATCACCAACAACGCTCTCGCGGAGGCGATCGGGATCGCACCGTCGACGTGCCATGGTCGCGTTCGGCGGCTGGTGGACGGCGGTGTCATCCGGGGTTTCTACACCGATATCGACCCGGTCGCGGTCGGTTTGCCGCTGCAGGCGATGATCTCTGTCAACCTGCAGTCCAACGCCCGCGGGAAGATCCGCAGCTTCATCGGACAGATCCGCCGCCGCCGGCAGGTGATGGATGTCTACTTCCTCGCCGGCGCCGACGATTTCATCCTGCATGTCGCTGCCCGCGACACCGAGGACCTGCGTTCGTTCGTGGTCGAGAACCTCAATGCCGACGCCGATGTCGCGGGCACTCAGACGTCGTTGATCTTCGAGCATCTCCGCGGGGCTGCTCCTATCTAGGCCCTGTCTGGGGCCCATCTGGGGCCGCCCATCCAGGCCGTATGATCGGCCAATGACCGACCCGAGCGTGACGGCCAGTATGCAGATCGACGCCGGTCCCGACGTGGTCTATGGACTCATCACCGACCTGCCGACACTGGCGTTGCTGGCCGAGGAGACGGTGGCGATGGAGTGGTGCAAGGGCGGTTCGGTCCGGCAAGGGGCGGTGTTCGCCGGTCACAACGAAAACAGCGGACGGCGCTGGACCACGACGTGCACGGTCACCGACGCCGAACCGGGTCGTCTCTTCGCGTTCGATGTGCGGTACCTGGTCTTTCCCATAGCGCGCTGGCAATACGACATCGTCGCGGCCGACGGCGGCTGCCGGGTCACCGAGAGCACCTGGGACCGCCGGCCCGGTTGGTTGCGCAAGATGGCCCCCAGGAGCACCGGCGTCACCGATCGCACAGCCGCCAACTCCGAGCACATCCGGCTGACCCTGCAGCGCCTCAAGCAACGCGCTGAGGCCGGATAGCGACAGGACCTCCGATGACGAAGCGCGACCCCGCCGTCGCCGTCGTTGGAGGAGGCATGTCCGGGCTTGTTTTCCCGCGCTAGAGTCGCGGACCTATACTCGGGACCAGCGGTATCGGGTAAACGCTGGGCTAGGGGGCTAGGGGGGCCGCTTTGATGACAGGGGAAATCACCGTCCAGGACCAGGCAGTGGGTCCACATGATGCGTCTTTGGACCACGAGCGTCTGGTGCTCGAGGCGCGCGACGTCGAGTTCGACTGGGCAAAGCTGCCATTTCACTACGTGCCCGACGAGCCGTTGGCCACCCATGTCCTCAACGTGCTGCACCTGCTGCTGCCCGCGGGCGAGGAGTTTTTCGTCGAGGTGTTCAAGAAGACGTTGCCGCTGATCAAAGACGATCAGCTGCGGCTGGATGTGCAGGGCTTCATCGGTCAGGAGGCCGTGCATTCCCAGGCGCACTCCGGGGTGCTCACCCACTTCGACGCCCAGGGCATCGACGTGACACCGTTCACCGACCAGACCAAGTGGTTGTTCGAGAAGCTGCTGGGCGACAGGCCCCGGCGCAGCCTGCGGCGACAGCACAGCTGGTTGCTGGAGCAGGTCTCGTTCATCGCGGCGATCGAGCACTACACCGCCGTTTTGGGGGAGTGGATCCTGAACTCCCCGCGGCTCGATGCCGTCGGCGCCGACCCGGTGATGCTGGACCTGCTCCGGTGGCACGGCGCCGAGGAAGTCGAGCACAAAGCGGTGGCCTTCGACACCATGAAGCATCTGCGCGGCGGGTACTGGCGGCAGGTGCGCGCCCAGCTGGCCGTCACGCCGGTGATGTTGCTGCTGTGGATTCGCGGAGTGCGGTTCATGTACTCCGTGGATCCATGCCTGCCGCCGGGGAACAAGCCGCGCTGGCGGGACTACTTCAGCGCGGCCCGCCGCGGTTTGGTGCCCGGGCCGCTGCGATTGGCGCGGGTGGTCGGCGACTACTACAAGCCGCGCTTTCATCCGTCACAACTGGGCGGGCTGGAGCGGGCCGTCGATTACCTGGCCGTCTCACCGGCCGCCCGCGCGTCGCGCTGAACCATGACCGTCATTTCTCGCAGCGTCATCGCGTCCGACGGCGTCGCCCTGGCGGTACACCTTTATGGCGAGCTCGAACCGCGGCGACCCACCATCCTGGCCATTCATGGCTGGCCGGATAACCACCACGTGTGGGACGGGGTGGCGGGGCAGCTGGCCGGGCGATACAACTTCGTGGCTTACGACGTGCGCGGAGCCGGCGAATCGTCTCGTCCGGCAAGCCGATCCGGATACGCGTTTGCGCAGCTGGTGTCCGACATCGGTGCGGTGATCGACAGCCTGGGGGCCGGGCGAGTCCACCTGCTCGGCCACGACTGGGGCTCGATTCAGGGTTGGGCGGCGGTCACCGACGATTCGGCGATGGACAAGTTCGCCTCGTTCACGTCGATCTCGGGCCCGCACCTGCGGTACGCGGGCAGGTTCTTGCGGTCGGCACGCACCCCGAAGACGGTGGCCCAGGTCGCCAGGCAGCTGGTGGCGTCGGGGTACATCGGCTTCTTTCTGTGTCCGGGTGTGCCGGAGCTGGCGTTTCGCTCCGGGCTCGGCGTGAAAGTCGTTGCGGCCGTTGAACGCATCGGCCGCTCGAGCACCCGGAGCCAACGCGACGCGACGCCGCGCTCGATCGGCGACTACGTCAACGGGCTCAACCTGTACCGGGCGAACATGCCCGCGCCGATGGTGTCGCCGGGGCGGCAACTGCCGCAGACCGGCGTCGCGGTCCAGGTGCTGGTGCCGCGCAAGGACCGGTTCGTGACGCCCGCTCTGCAGCGGTTCACCGGCGCAATTCCGTTGGGCGGCAGGGTGGTCCCGATCGAAGGCGGCCACTGGGTGGTGACCTCGCGTCCCGACGTCATCGCCCGGCTGACCGCCGAGTGGGTCGATCGAAGTGCCGCCGGTGGCGCCGTGCCGACCGGCGCGTCGGTGGTGCGGGGCGGCCCGCGCGAGGTGCGGGGCAAGCTGGCGTTGATCACCGGGGCCGGTGCCGGCATCGGCCGGGCCACCGCGGTGGAACTGTCCCGTCAGGGCGCCGGCAAGGTGGTGATCGTCGATCGCGACGTCGCCGCGGCCAACGAGAGCGCGGACGCGGTTCGCGCCGCCGGCGCCGAGGCCGCGGTGTACAAGGTCGACGTCAGCGACGAGATTGCGATGAATGACCTTGCCGCACAGGTCCTCAACGAACACGGCGTGGTCGACATCCTGGTCAACAACGCCGGCATCGGGATGGCGGGCCGCTTCCTGGAGACCACCGCGGCGAACTGGGAAGACATCATGGGGGTCAACGTCCGTGGCGTCATCTCCGGCAGCAGAGCCTTTGGCGCGCAGATGGTCGAGCGCGGCGAGGGCGGCACGATCATCAACGTGTCGTCGGCTGCGGCGTATCTCCCGTCGAAATCCATGGTCGCCTACGGCACCACCAAGGCGGCCGTGCTGGCGTTCAGCGAATCGCTGCGCGCCGACCTCGCCGACGAGGGCATCACCGTCACCGCGGTATGCCCGGGTTTCGTCAACACCAACATCGCCAAAAGCACTGTCTACGCAGGGATGACCGCCGAAGAGCAAGAGCTCGCGCGACAGCAGGCGGACGCGGCGTACCGGCGCCGCAACTACACACCGGAAGCCACCGCCAAGGCGATCGTCAAGGCCGTCAGGACCGGCCCGCCCGTGTTGCCGATCGCCGCCGAGTCCCGAATCGGCTACGCGATGCGCCGCATCAGCCCGTCGATGATCCGGCTGTTGGCGCGCGTGGACATCCGGAAGAAGTAGGACCGCACCGTGCCGGACAGCATCTGGACCAGTAGGCCACGCGACCTGTACGGCCGGCGGGACCGCGATCGCCTGGCCACGGTGCTGTGGGGGGTCCGGACGCTCTTCGGGGGGCTCGCCTCGGCGTCGCGGTGGGACCCGTCGCGGGTGAAGCCGGTGCGCCGCATGCAAACCGCGGTGATCGTCAAACGCGAACTCGTCTGCCCCGACGTGGTCGCGTTGACATTGGCCGACCCGGACGGAGGATTGCTCCCGTCCTGGACGCCCGGCGGGCACATCGACGTTGCACTGCCCTCGGGCCGGCGCCGGCAGTATTCGCTGTGCGGTCCGCCCGGGCGCCGCACCGACTACCGCATCGCCGTCCGCCGGATCGCCGACGGCGGCGGCGGTTCGATCGAAATGCACGATGCGTTCGACGTGGGCGACACCCTGGTTTTCGAAGGCCCGCGCAATGCGTTCTATGTCGGGATGGCCGAGCACGATGTGCTGTTCGTGATCGGCGGCATCGGGATCACGCCCATCCTGCCGATGATCCAGATGGCCCATCAACGCGGAATCGATTGGCGCGCAATCTATGCCGGTCGCAGCCGGGGCTACATGCCGTTCCTCGACGCGGTGATGGCGGTGGCGGCCGACCGGGTCAGCGTGTGGGCCGACGACGAGCACGGCCGGATGGCCGGCGTCGAGGACCTGCTGGCGGGCGCGGGAGCGACCACGGCCGTCTACGTGTGCGGGCCCTCCGCGATGCTGGACGCGGTGCGCGTGGCCCGTGACGAATACGCCGACGCGCCACTGCATTACGAGCGGTTCAGCCCGCCGCCGGTGATCGATGGAATTCCCTTCGAGCTGGAGCTGGCGCGGTCGAAGCGGGTGCTGCACGTTCCGGCGAATCGCTCGGCGCTTGGCGTGATGCTCGACCGGGATCCGACGACCCCGTATTCGTGCCAGCAGGGCTATTGCGGCACCTGCAAGGTCAAAGTGCTTGCGGGACAGGTCGATCACCGTGGCCGCACGGTCGTGGGCGACGACGAGATGCTGGTCTGCGTGTCGCGAGCGCGGGGCGACCGGGTCGTCATCGACGCCTAGAAGACGCCCTTCTCGATCAGGACGTCGGCGTAGGCCGCCAGGTCGGTGGCGAACAGGGTGGGTTGCTCGAAGGCGGCGAAGTGGCCGCCGCGGTCGGCAACCGAGTAGTGGACCAGGTTGTATCGCGCGGCCGCCCAGGCGCGCGGTGTCTGCAGCAACTCATAGGGGTAGACCGCGTATCCGGTGGGGACGTCGACGCGACCGCTCCACTCGCTGCGCGCGTCGGTGCCGGCGCGCGTGGATTCGCAGTACAGGCGCGCCGCCGAGGTGGCGGTGCCGGTAAGCCAATAGAACATCAGGTTGTCGATGAGCCGGTCGGTGCTGATCGGCATGCCGTCCCGGATGTCGCACCAGGCGTGAAACTTCTCGAGTATCCAGCCGGCCAGGCCGACTGGTGAGTCGTCCAGGCCGAAACCCAGCGAATGTGGCCGCGTCGATTGAATTTCCATGTATGCCGTGCCGTCCTGGATGCGCTCGAGGCTGGCCGTGATGGCAGCCAGTTCCGGCTCGGTGATGCTCGCCATCAGTTCGGCGTCGCCCTGATCCGGTGGTGCGAACAACAAGTTGGTGTGGATCGCGGCCACATTCTGGGTGTAGTGCTCGCCGAGGTGGCGCGTGACAAACGCGCCCCAGTCGCCGCCCTGCGCGAGGTAGCGTTCGTACCCGAGTTGCGCCATCACCTCGGCCACCGCGGCGGCGATACGGGCGACGTCAACGCCTCGCTCGCGAGTGGGACCCGAGAAGCCATAGCCGGGCATCGAGACCAGTACCACATGAAATCGCTGCCGCAGCAGGGGCAGCGCGTCCAGGAACTCCACGATCGAGCCGGGCCAGCCGTGCGTCAGGACAAGGGGGACGGCGTGCCGGGCGTCCGATCGGGCGTGCAGGAAGTGCACCCGCTGCCCGGCGGCCTCGGTGACGAACGACCCTACGGCGTTGACCTCGGCCTCGGTGGACCGCCAGTCGTAGCGGTGCAGCCAATGGTCGACCACCGCCTTGAGGAACGCCTGGTCGGCGCCGTAATCCCAAGCCGCTCCGCCGATTTCGGCCCGGCCAGCGGGCATTGCCGAGGCGATGGCGAAGGTCGTCGAGCTGTGCCTCATCAACTTTGATGATGAACGGTTCCACTGTCATTGCACCTGTCATTGCACCCGAGAACCTTCCAGATAGGCGACCAGAGCGTTGGTCAGACCGTTCCGCGCCATGTCGAGGTCGGCGTAGGAGCCCAGTTGGCGCTCCGATACCAGACCGCGCAGCGCGCCGGGGATTAGGGCGGCCACCTCGCGCACCCGGTTCGGGTCGACGTCGAGATCGGCGAACGCGTTCTGGCACGTCTGCAGCCAGCTCTTGCCCCAGGAAAACAGCTCGGCGGCGGTGCGCGGGTAGAGGCGTTCGAGCTCGTCGGGGTCGCGGGGCAGCGCCGCCCGCAGGTTCTCGATCGCGCGGGCATCCCTCGATGTCGCCAAGCCGTGGTAGAGGGTGTCGATGATGGCGCCGACCCGCTCCTGCAGGGGCGCGTCCGGCCGAGCGGTCGTCGACAGCGTCGCGGCCCGCCGCTCGGCGGTGCGGTGCAGCACCGCGGCCCAGAAGCCGTCGGTGTCCCCGAACTGGTACTGCACCGCCCCCCAGGTGGCGCCGATCTCTTTGGCGATGCGATTGGCCGACACCGATCCCGGGTCGCCCGAAGACAGCGACTTGAGCGCGGCCTCCAGCATGCTCTCGCGGGTCGCGTGGCCACGCCGGTTGGTGCGCCGGCCGACCACTCCTGCCCCGGCAACCTGGCCCGTCACGTGATCGATCCTATGGTCTCGACTAACATTTTCATAGAGGGTACTGTGATTATGACAGCCGAGGAGGGAACCTGATGGCAGGGTTAGATGGCTAAGCCGCCGCTGTCGATGAAGCCCACCGGGTGGTTCCAGGTCGCCTGGTCCGACGAGATCGGCAGCGGCGATGTCCAGAAGATGAAGTACTTCGACCAGGAGATGGTCGCCTGGCGGGCCGAGTCGGGCCAGCTGACCGTGATGAACGCGTACTGCGAACACCTCGGGGCCCACCTGGGTTACGGCGGCAAGGTCGTCGGCGAAGTGCTGCAGTGCCCGTTCCACGGGTGGCAGTGGAACCAGCAGGGCCGCAACGTCTGCATCCCGTACCAGGATCGGCCCAACCGCGGCCGGCGCATCCGCACCTACCCCGTCGTGGAGCGCAACGAGTCGGTCTACATCTGGCACGACGTCGAGGGTCGTGAGCCGTACTTCAACGCGCCCGACGTGTTCGCCGGCTTCCAAGACGGCAGCAGCGCCGAGCGTTACTACCCGCAGCAGCGGTTCTATCGGGAGAGCCTGGAACTGCACCCGCAGTACGTGCTCGAAAACGGGGTGGATTTCGCGCACTTCAAGTACGTGCACAACACCCCGATCGTGCCGGTTTTCACCCGCCACGACTTCGAACGCCCGGTGTCCTTCGTCGACTTCACCATCACGTTCGAAGGTGACGACGGTCAACGGATCGAGGATGTCAAAAGCGGCGTCGAGGCGATCAACGGCGGGCTGGGAGTCGCGGTGACCAAGAGCTGGGGCATGGTCGACAACCGGACCATCTCCGCCGTCACCCCGGTCGACGAGTCCACCTCCGACGTCCGGTTCATGGTCTACATCGGCCGGACCTCGGGAAAGGATCCGGCTCGGGCAGAGGCGAAGGCACGGGACTTCGGACAGGCAGTGATCGCGCAGTTCGAGCAGGATGTCCACATCTGGCAGCACCAGCGCTACTCGGATCCACCGGCGCTGGCCCCTGACGAGTACCGCGGCTTCACCGCAATTCGTAAGTGGGCCAAGCAGTTCTATCCCGACGGCATCGGCGGCAGCGCCGCCGAAGTGTACGCAGCATCCCAGAAAGGCTGAAACGTCAATGAATGCACCCGATCGACCGATCCGCGTCTTCCAGGTTGGCACCGGAAACGTCGGTTCGGAGATGATCAGGCGGATCGCCACCCAGCCCGACCTCGAACTCATTGGCGTGCACTGCTATTCGCCGGAAAAAGTGGGGCGCGATGCTGGTGAGCTCGCGGGCATCGAGCCCAACGGGGTGAAGGCCACCGGCAGCGTCGAGGAAATCATCGCAGCTCGACCTGACGTCCTCACCTTTCATGGCGTGTTCCCCGACGAGGACCTCTACGTCAAAGTGCTTGAGGCGGGCATCAATATCGTCACCACCGCCGATTGGATCACCGGCTGGCACCGCGACAAGAACCACCCGCACCCGTCGGGCAAGCCCGTGACCCAGCTGCTGGCCGAGGCCTGTGAAAAAGGCGGCGCAACCTTCTACGGCACCGGGATGAACCCGGGCCTGAACCAGATCCTGGGCGTGGTCTGTTCGGCCGGCGTCGCCGAGATCGAGAACATCACCACCATCGAGTCCGTCGACGTGTCCTGCCACCACTCGCGCGACACCTGGATCGAGGTCGGATACGGCCAGCCGGTCGACGATCCGGACATCCCGGCGAAGCTGGAGAAGTACACCCGCGTCTTCGCCGACAGCGTGCTGATGATGGCCGACTGCTTCGACCTGACGCTCGACGAGGTCACGTTCAGCTACGAGCTGGGCGCGTGCACCAAGGACGTCGACCTGGGCTGGTACACGCTGCCCAGGGGATCGCTGGGCGGCAATTACATCAAGTACCAGGGCATGGTCGACGGGGTTCCCCGCGTCGAGACGCATCTGGAGTGGCAGATGACCCCGCACACCGATCCCAGCTGGAACATCAAGGGCTGCTACATCACTCACGTCAAGGGTGACCCCTGCGTCTACAACAAGCACATGATCTTCCCGAAGCGCGGCGTCGACCTGTCCAACCCGGACAACTTCGCCTCCATCGGCATGACGATCACCGGCATGCCCGCCCTGGCCGCGATCACGTCCGTCGTCGCGGCACCGCCCGGCCTGATCACCAGCGCCGACCTGCCGCTGCGCGCGTTCGCGGGGCGGTTCAAGAAGTAGCTTCGTCGTCGAACATCCGTTCCGGGTGGTGATAGTCGTTGGTCCGCGCGCCGCGGTCGAGATGCGGCGGCGGGATCCATTCGGTGCGGCCGTCGGGGAGTTTCCTTGTCCGCCAGCCTTCGTCGACCAGTTTGTGGTTAGGTTTGCAAGCGAAGGTGAGTTTGTCGGCGTCGGTTAAGCCGCCCGCGGCCCAGTCGTCTACATGGTGGACCTCGCACCAATAGCCGGGTACGTCGCAGCCCGGATGGGTGCAGCCGCGGTCTTTTGCGTAGAGCACCACACGCTGATCCGGTGACGCCACCCGGCGGGTTCGGCCGAGATACAGTGGGCGGCTTGAATGCTCGTCGAACACGGCCAGGTAATGGTAGGCGTGGCTGGCCATGCGGATCACGTCGCGCATCGGCAGCAGCGTCCCGCCGCCGGTCACTGCCCGGCCCGTGCCCGAGGTCAGCTCCTGCAGCGTGGTCGACACGATGACGGCGACCGGCAGTCCGTTGTGCACGCCGAGTTTCGGGTCGCCCAACTGACCACGCACCAGGGCGTTGAGCGCGTCGTGTTGGCGCTGCGCGGGGGTGCGCAGGTCGCCGCGCGCGGCCTCGTTGGTGGGTTCGCCGTCGGCGCAGGGGGTCTGATCGTCGGGGTTGCACATCCCGGGCGCGGCGAAGCGGGCCAGCCACACGTCGAGGTTGGCGCGCAATTCCGGGGATGCGATCAGCTTCCCCACACTCATCCCGTCGACCCGCTGGGCGCACCAGGTGAAGCCGCGCTTGCGGGCCCGGTCGGCATCGGAAAACTTCCCATCGGGATTGATCCGCAGCGCACACTGGTGCGCCACCTTTTCCAGCTGGTCGGGACGCAATTGCAGCGCCTGCTGCGCCAGGAATCGCTCGGCGCCTTCAACCTTGTCGACCGGCGTAGTTTCCGGCAGGTCGCGGACGAACGTCTGGATCACCCGCAGGTGCTGCCCGTCCAGCATGCCGTCGCGCCACACCTGGGCGGTGGCGGGCAACTCCGGTGCAAGTTCCTGACCGGTCAGCGTCAGTCGCGGTGAGAGCTGTTTGACGTCGCGTAGCCGACGGCTCGCATCGGCGCAGCTGATCCGCAGCCAGTCGGCGATCACCTTGTGCACCGGACCGCCGACATCGGAGGCATCCTCCTTCGCCAGGCCCGCGATGACGTCGTGACTCACCGCCACCTGCCGGCGGCGAGCGGTTTCCATTCGCTCGAGTGCGCGCAGCCGGACGGCGGGTGCGAACTTGTCGAGGTCGAGCTCGCCCGTTGCCGCCACGGCCGCGTCGAGCGCGTCCAGGACGGCGGTCACCTCAACCGGCATCGCAATCGAATGCATGTTCGAATCCTATTAGCTCCCGCCGGCTCCGGCCACGGCACATGCGACGCCTGTAGATAAATCCCGGACTGTGGACAAACGCAGCCAGACCGATCGGATTCGCCAGATGGTAGAGAGGATTGGGCGGTTCGCCTCGGTGCTAGCGTGCCTCAATGGACCTGGTGAACCGTGCAAGCACTTACGCGGACGGTTCAACCGGCGTAACTCCGTTCACCCCGTTGACGGCGGTACTTTCTGTCGTGGGGCTGGTTGTCGGGTTGGGCGGCGTCGCTGGCTTTTTCGTGTACATGCGCAGAATGTCGCGCGGACCGGCGATGAAGGGCCCCCCGCTGATGGGAACTGCTCGGGTTTTGTGGGTCAAGCAGTCCGGTTTGACTGTGGCGGTGAACGAACCGGCCAGGCGGATGGTGTGTCGGATAAACAGAGTTTGGGTTGGCGTGGATACCGAACGCGGTATTGATTCGCTCACGCGCGATCAGCTGGGTGCACTTATGTCACAGTCCGCCGGGATAAAGCGATGGGAGCAGACCTATAGCCCAGATTTACTCGCGACGGGTCAGCGGGTAGGGGGCGTGCTCAGGTCGTTTTCCGCCACCGGCGGCATGACCCTACGCATGCTCGGCCAGGCGTCCAGCAGACCGGACATGATCGACGCCCCGATGTACATGCTGGACATCGAGCTTCACTTCCCGAATCTGGCTCCGATCATGGGTCGACACCTCCTGCCGGTACCGCTCGCCCAGGTTCCCAACCTGGCTGTCGGTCGCCAACTGACCTGCGCGGTCGACCCGGCCGACCCGAAGCACCGATGCGTCGTGGACTGGGACGCGACCGCCCATTGATCTGCGCCGCCGGTGGCCGGATCCAGCAGATGGCATGGGGGTTGGGCTGTTCGCCCAACCCCCATGCCACTTTCTACGTATGGGTTACCGGTTTGGCAGGGAAGCGTTGCCGGCGTTCTGGGCCGCCTTCTCCGCCTCGGTAACTCCGCGCCACGCCTCGGAGATGTCAGCACCGCTAGCCGGCTGCCCGTTGGGCCCGGACGTCGGCTTCGACGCAAACATGCTCGTGAGCATCTGGTAGAGCGGCCCGACGGCACCGATGATCTCCGCCAGCCCTTGGCCACCGTTGAGGATGTTGAGGTTGGCGCCCTGCAGACCCAGGCCCTGTGCCAACTCGCGGGCGATCTGAGGCATCACTTCGACGCGCTTGGCCTCGATCTGTGCATTGTTGTTGGCGGCCAGGGCTTCGGCCTTGGCGAGGTCACCTTCGGCTTCGGCCAGACCGTAGGCCCGCTTCGCGGCGGCCTCGGCCTCGCCCTCGGCCTGGCGGGCGGCCGCTTTGGCTTCGCCCTCGGCGCGGGTGGCCTCGGCGTTGAAGGTGGCGGCGTCGCGTTTGGCCTGGGCGTCGAGTTTGACCCTGGCCGCGGCGGCCTCGGCCTGCTTCACCTGACGGGTGGCCTCCGCGGCGGCCTCGAATTCGGCACGCTTGGCGGCGGCTTCCGCCGCGCCGGTCTGAGCGTCGGCCTCGATACGCAGCCGGCGTGCGGCCGCCTCGGCGGGCTTGATCTGCTCGGCGACCAGCTCGCGCTCCTTCAGGACCGCGTTGGTGTCGGCCACGGCCTGCCGGCGCTCGGCCACCTGGCGCACCACGTCGGCCTCGGCGAGTTGGCCGGCGGCAGCGGCCTCGGCGTTGGCCTTGTCGACCTCGGACTTGATGGTGGCCTGCTTGAGTTGGGTCTCGCGGATCTGATCGGCCTGCTTGCGCTGGCTTTCCTGCAGAGCCTGAGCCGACTCCTGTTCGGCCTTGGCCCGGGCGATGGCGGCGTCTCGTTGTGCCTCGGCGAGATGCGGCGCGGCCAGGTTGTCGAGGTAGCCGATGTTGTTGTCGTCGAAGTGCTCGATCTGCAGCGAGTCCACGGTCAGCCCGAGCTTGCTCATCTCGAACTGCGAGTGCTTGAGGATTTCTTCGGCGAGCGCATCCCGGTTGCGGTGGATGTCCGTCACCTTCATCGCGCCGACAATCGAGCGCAGATGACCCGCAAAGATCCGCTGCGTCATCGACTCCATGTCGCCTTTTCTCTGCTCACCCAGGAAGCGCTGGGCCGCAGCGTTCACGGAAGCGATATCGGACTGGACCTTGAACGCGGCCACCGCCTTGAGGTTGAGCGTGATGCCCTCGGTGCTCCGGCAGCGCTCCTCGACCTCGACCGTGTGCAGGTCCAGGCCCAGGAAGCCCACCTTGCGGAATCCGGGCATTACCCAGGCACCGTGACCGATGACGACCCTGAACGTCGCGCCTTCGGTCTTCTGTTTGCCGCCCGAGATCAGCATGGCCTGATCGGGTCGCGGTACTCGGTAACCGAGCATTTCTTCTCCTTTTTCCTTTTTTCTCGTTGTTATGGTTACGCGGGGCTATCGCCGCCCTCGACGCCGCGAGGATCTCGCGAAGAATCGCGTCGAGCGGCTGGCGCCCGTCGTAGTCGTGGTTGTCGTCGATCGTGCCGACCAGGGCGCGCAGCTTATGCACATGCGCGTTGGTGCGCATGATGAGCAGCGTCTCCCACGCTGTGATCCTGCCGCTGCGACCACTGCTCACCAGTGAAGACCTCAGAGGTGTGCTGAGCAATACTCATTTGGCCGCCAATCCGTCACCGGCACGCTCCGCCCGGGTGCCTAGTGCCACGGAATCGAACGCCACGAGTAGAACTGGCCGGTGCCGATGTCGTGGACGCCATACGAATCCCAGTAGTAGTCGTGGCAGACACCGGCATCCCACGGAATGGGTCGGCCCGCCGGATACGCGTCGCCCGGGCACCACCTGGTGCAGGCTTGCAATTTTGGGCACAGGGGATCGGCCTGGGCGGAAGGTGCGCCCAGCAAATTGGCCAGACCCAAGCCGGCCCACACCAACACAGGCGCAGCAAACCCCACGATCCCCGCTTTCATGAAGGTGGGTTTCGCTTCGTGTGTACTGCGAAGATTCATGTCGACCCCTTGGTTACGTTTAACAGCGAGTACTGGCTTGGTCAGGTTGCCGCACACCATTTGCCGGATCTTCGCGAGATTCTTGCGAAATTCTTGCGCTGGACAAACAAGACCAACGGCTGCGCGCGAGATCCGCCTGGAAACGCCGGGTCTAGGGTGAAGTTCATGCGGGTAGGCGTGCTCGGAGCCAAAGGCAAAGTCGGTTCGACCATGGTGGGGGCGGTGCAGGCAGCCGAGGACCTGACCCTTTCCGCGGAAGTGGACCTGGGCGACCCGCTGAGCCTGCTGACCGAGGGCAACACCGAGGTCGTCATCGACTTCACCCACCCGGACGTGGTGATGGGCAATCTAGAGTTCCTGATTGACAACGGAATTCACGCCGTGGTCGGCACCACCGGCTTCACCGCCGAGCGGCTCGGAAAAGTCGAGGCGTGGCTGGCCGAGCAACCCGACACGTCAGTACTGATCGCGCCGAACTTCGCGATCGGGGCGGTGCTGTCCATGCATTTCGCCAAACAGGCCGCGCCGTTCTTCGACTCGGCGGAGGTCATCGAGCTCCATCACCCGCACAAGGCGGACGCCCCGTCGGGCACCGCGGCGCGTACCGCGAAGCTGATCGCCGGGGCTCGAAAAGGCTTACCGCCCAATCCCGATGCCACCAGCACCAGCCTGCCCGGTGCCCGCGGCGCCGACGTCGACGGCATACCGGTGCATTCGGTGCGGCTGGCCGGACTTATCGCCCACCAGGAGGTGCTGTTCGGTACTGAGGGCGAGACGCTGACCATCCGACACGACAGCCTGGACCGCACTTCATTTGTGCCGGGCGTGCTGTTGGCGGTGCGCCGCATCCGGGAACGCCCCGGCCTCACCGTGGGCCTCGAGTCCCTGCTCAACCTGCAATGACCGATCCGCAATGACCGACGCCGGACGCACCCTGCGTATCCAGTTGCTCGTCGCGCTGATGTGCATTGCGATGGTGGCCTACTTCGTGCTGCTCGGCCGTATCGCCGTCGAGCTGATCGGCTCGGGCCGGGCCGCTGCCGTTGGCCTGGGGCTGGCCCTGCTGATCATGCCGGGCATCGGACTGTGGGCGATGATCGCCACCCTGCGCGCCGGGTTCGCCCACCAGAAGCTGGCCCGCCTGATCGCCGACGACGGAATGGAACTCGACGTCGGCACGCTCCCGAGACGGCGGTCGGGCCGGATTCAGCGAGACGCGGCCGACGCGCTCTTCGACACGGTGCGCACTGAGGTGGAAGGCGATCCCGACGACTGGCGCCGCTGGTACCGGCTGGCCCGGGCCTACGACTACGCGGGGGATCGTCGCCGCGCGCGGGAAGCCATGAAGACGGCCTTGACTCTGCACGGGGCGCTACCAGGGCACTCCGGGGGCGCTGGTGACTAAGACGCTGCGGGTCGTGCACCACACGCCGTCGCCGTTATACGGGAGATGTTCGAGCCGGTGGTGTTTGCTGATTGTCCGTAGTTCGGCCACATCCCTTCGGAGTCGAATCGACAATCTGGTGCGCTTCGGGTCGGTTAATGTTTGTGGATGAAATCGGCCTTCGTCACAGGCGCCGCGACGGGAATCGGTGAGGCACTTGTGGTGCGGCTTCAACGCGAGGGTTGGCAGGTGTTCGCGGGATATCGAAGCAGCCCGCCCGACCAAGCAAGTTGGTTCGGGCTGTCGAACGTCGTCTCCATACCGTGCGACGTGACAGACCCCGATCAAGTGGTTGCAGCGGCGAGCACGGTCGGTGGGCACACTGGTGGCGCGCTCGACCTTCTGATCAACAACGCGGGCTACTCGCCACGCGAAGGGGTCATTGAAGCTGCGAACATGGCGGAGTATCGGCGCGCGTTCGAGGTCAATTTTTGGGGACCGGTACAGGTGGTGCAGGCGATGATGCCGATGCTGCGCCACTCCAAGGGTCGGATCATAAACACCACATCGGCTTCGGTGTACATGACCATTCCCATGGCCTCCGCGTACCCGGCGTCGAAGGCCGCGCTCGTGGTCTTCACCGAGCACCTACGCATGGAGCTGGCGCCGTTCGGCATCGAGGTCACCAACCTCGTACCCGGTGGGGTCGAAACCGCGATGGTCGACATAGGACCTGAGGCCACAGCGCAATTTTGGGCGTCGATCCCCGAACCCATGCGGGAGCAGTACCGTCGGCATTTCCTCGATGGCGCCACTGCGATCGGAGATAACTTCACTTTCGAGCCGCCGGATGCCTTTGCCGATGCCGTGTGGAAGAGGATCATCTGTGCGAAGCGCCTGAAGCTCATGTACCTGATCGGGCCGCGCAATGCGGCGGTCCTGCCGTGGTTACACCGTCTGCTTCCAGCGCAGCAGGTACAGAACATCTGGCACCGCATGTTCAGCACGAAGCCGGGAGCGTAGCCGTTGCCGCGACTATTGATCGTCCACCACACGCCGTCGCCGTTCATGCAGGAGATGTTCGAGGCGGTGGTGGCCGGTGCCACCGACCCCGAGATCGAGGGTGTGGAGGTGGTGCGGCGACCCGCGCTTACCGTCTCGCCGGTCGAGATGCTGGAAGCCGACGGTTACCTGCTGGGCAGCCCCGCGAACCTCGGCTACATTTCGGGGGCTCTCAAGCATGCGTTCGACTGTGCCTATTATCAGCTGCTCGATTCGACGCGCGGGCGGCCATTCGGTCTGTACCTGCATGGCAACGAAGGCACCGAGGGAGCCGAGCGGGGCGCGACCGCCATCACGACGGGGCTGGGATGGGTGAAAGCCGCTGAATATGTGCTGGTGTCGGGCAAGCCCAGCAAGGGCGACCTGGAATCGTGTTGGGAACTCGGCGCGACCGTCGCCGCTCAGTTGATGGGCTAGACGGGCGAGATGGGCCAGATGGGTTAGATGGGTTAGACGACGATCGGATGCTAGAGATAAGACGGCCTGAAGGCGTCGGCGGGCTGGGCCAGGGCCAGTGCGGAGCTGGTGCCGATCGGCCCGTGCCGGTCGAACAGGGTGGCGGCGCCGGTGGCGACACCGGCCGTGCCGTAATGGCTCTGGGCTGCCAGCCCGAGGTATTCACCGTCGGGCAGCCGGCTCGCGGTGACGGTGTAGTCGGCGTTGATGTAGCGCAAACCCCCAGTGCCCCAATGCGTGAGCGAGCTGGTGACATCACCGATGAACGCCAGGCGGGTGAACGGTGTGAGCGGGTGGCCTTGCACCATGGGACGGAACAACCGCGTCCACGCGAACTTTTGGGAATGGGACTGCTCCCACTCGCCCGCGGCGATACCGGGGCTGCCCCCGAGAGTGGTCCCGTACCCCCAGATGTGAAACGGCATGTCCGGCGGGAAGCCGCCCAAGTCTGTCGGAAGCGGCGGCATCTCGGCCGGGGCGGACCACACCTCCCCGTCAGGGTGATCGCCTCGCCGCAAGAACAGCGCCCCGGCCCGCGCGACGATCCTTCCGTTCTGCACCAGCGTGCCGTCGACGAGCTTGATGCGCCGGCCTTCCCGCTGCACCGAGGTCTGAATCTGCACCGGTTCGAGCAGAACTGGACGCAACAGATCAACCGTGAGGCGCGCGGGCTGAAGGTCTGGATCGATACCGGATCGCTCTATCCCCCAACCCAACAGGCCCCCGACGGCCTGCCCGCCCATTACCGCACCCCACGGTCCCCGCGTCATCTCGGTCGGCACATACCAGTCGCCGTCGACGGTGAAGAACGCCTCGGGCATGATGGCGGAGTCCTCGATTGTCACCGCTATCACGATAGGACACCGGACAGTAAGGACTGGGCATGCCTCCAGTGATCGAAATTCCGCACGGCCACAACCCGTTCCTGAGGGCGGGTGTTTCCCGGGACCCCAACGGCATTCCGCGTTACGACGCGTTGCCGGCCACGTTGTTGGACATGCTCGCCGAGCAGGTCAACCGCCGCCCGGACAGCGAGGCGTTGATTGAACTCGGCGCCGACCGACTCACCTACCGTCGGCTATGGGACCGCGCGTCGCGAGTCGCCGGTGGGCTGCGCGCGGCCGGTCTGAAACCGGGGGAGCGCGTGGCGGTGCGGTACCCCGCCGGCATCAACTGGGTGCTGGCGTTCTGGGGCACGGTGATGGCCGGCGGCGTTGCGGTAGCGGTCAATACGCGATCCGCGCAACCGGAGGTCGAGTTCGTGCTTTCCGACGCCGGAGCGCGGGTGGATCTGGCCGCAGACACCCCGCTGCCCGACGGCCACCCGTACGTGACCGAAAAGCTCGACCGCACAGATACTGCCGCGCTGTTCTACACCTCGGGCACCACCGGTCACCCCAAAGGTGTACCGACCACCCACGAGGCATTCCTCACCAACACCGAGAACTCGCTCCGGTGTCTCGGACTATCGAGGGATGTCGGTGAGGGCCTGCGCACCCTCATCTCGGTGCCGTTGTTCCACGTGACGGGTTGCAACTCGCAGCTTTTAGCGGCCACGCGGCTCGGCGGCACATCGGTGATCATGCCCACGCTCAACCTTGACGAATTGATCGCCACACTGCCCGCCGAGCGAATCTCGCTGATGGTGACCGTTCCAGCGGTATACGCGTTGTTGTTGCGGCACAAGGATTTTTCCGGCGCAGACGTTTCCGGGGTCCGTTGGGTCGGCTACGGAGGTGCGCCGATCGCCCCGTCGCTGGTGCGGTCGGTGAAGGACGCATTCGGGCAGGCCACGGTGTTCAACGGATACGGCATGACCGAGACCGCCTCGCTGATGACCGTGCTGCCCGACCGCGACGCCGTCGAGCACGCCGACTCGGTCGGGTATGCGGTCCCCTCGGTGGACCTCGGCGTGATCCCCTTTTTAGACGACGCGGGCTCAGGCGAATTAATCGGCGAATTGGTCACCCGCGGAGCCAATGTCACCACCGGGTACTGGAACCGTCCGGAGGCCACGAGGGCCACCATCGTGGACGGCTGGTTGCACACCGGCGACGTGGTTCGCATAGACGACGCCGGTCGGGTGCATATCATCGATCGCATCAAGGACATCATCAACCGGGGTGGTGAGAACGTCTCCAGCGTCGAGGTCGAGGCGGTGTTGCTGGCGGCCCCCGCCGTCGCGGACGCCTGCGTGCTGGCGGTGCCCGACGATGTCATGGGGGAGAAGGTCGGAGCCGTGTTGTTCGGAGGTCAAGAGCGGATCGACGTGGCGGCGGTGCTCGACCACTGCCGCACGCAACTCGCCGACTTCAAAATTCCGCAGTACGTCACGGTGGTGGAAAGCGCGCTGCCCCGCAACGCCGGAGGCAAGTTGCTCAAGGGCAAGGTCCGCGAACAGGTGCAGTGGGGCGACCCGCTGCGATGAGCGGCGCGCTGCTGATCGCGAACCGCGGCGAGATCGCGCTTCGAATCATCCGCACGGCAACCGAATTAGGTACGCAAACGGTCGCGGTGTACGCCGAAGACGACGCCGACACCCCGCACGTGCACGCGGCCGATGAAGCGATCGGTCTCGCCGGCAGCGGTCCAGAAGCCTATCTGGACCAGGCCGCGATGCTGGCGGCAGCCAAGAAGGCCGGTGCCGAGATGGTTCATCCCGGATACGGCTTCCTATCCGAGAACGCCGAATTCGCGCGGGCCTGCGTGGCCGCCGGGTGCACCTTCGTGGGGCCGGACGCCGACGTGCTCGAGATGGTCGGCAACAAGTCTTCGGCCCGCGCTGCCGCGACCGCGGCCAGGGTGCCGGTGCTGCCCGCGACCGAAGGCCCGAGCAGCGTCGCGGACGTCCGCGCATTTTTCGCCGCCCAGGACGGTGCCATCATGATCAAGGCGCTTGCCGGCGGTGGCGGTCGTGGCATGCGAAAGGTGGACAGCGCCGATCAGATCGATGACGCCTACCGCCAATGCGCCGCGGAGGCGCAACTGGGCTTCGGCAACCCGGCGGTGTTCGCCGAGGCGATTCTCGACGCCGCACGCCACATCGAGGTGCAGATCGTCGCCGCACCGGCCGGACCCCGAACACATGCACTGGCCGTCGGCGACCGCGACTGCAGCATCCAGCGCCGCTACCAGAAGGTCGTCGAAATCGCGCCCGCCCAGGGGCTTTCGGGCGGATTGCGCCGTGGATTGCACGAGGCCGCGGCCCGGTTGTGCGCCAGGGTCGGCCTGCGGGGGCTGGCCACCGTCGAATTCCTGGTCTGCGGTGAGAGATTCGTCTTCCTGGAGATCAACCCGCGCATCCAGGTGGAACATACGATCACCGAGGAGACCACCGGGGTGGACCTGGTGGCCGCACAGCTGGCCATCGCCGGTGGCGCGTCCTATTACCAGCTCGGTCACCGGCTGGGCCTGCCGGCCGGAATTGCTTCCGACGGTGACGAAGTCATCGGCGAGCCCGCGGCCCGGCGGGGCATCGCCATTCAGGCCCGGGTCAACGTGGAGACGTTTGCCGCCGACGGGTCGATTGTGCCCGCGGCGGGCTCGCTGACGGTGTTCTCGCCGCCCGGCGGTCCGGGCCTGCGCGTCGACACCTACGGTCGGCCGGGGCTGGTCGTCAGCCCACGGTACGACTCGCTGCTGGCCAAGGTGATCGCTCACACCCGCGGGTCGGACTTCCCGGCGGCGCTGCGCAAGACGCGGACCGCGCTGGCCGAGTTCAGCATCGAGGGCGTTCGCACCAACATCGGTTTCCTGCGGGAGTTGCTGTCCGACAGCCAGATCCAGTCAGATCTGCAGACCGGCGCCGTGACGACGAGCTTCCTCGACCGCAAGCTTCCCGAGTTGGCGGCCGCTGCGCTGTCTCACCAGCACGACAGCCGGGCCGCCGCCGTCGAGCTGTACCCGGGTGAGGAAGTGCTACGCGCGCAGCTGGCGGGCACCGTGGTCGAAGTCGCGCCGGAAGACGCCGAGTTCGGTGCCGGCGACCAACTGGTGGTGCTCGAATCGATGAAGATGCAGCACGTACTGGTCGCGCCGGACGCGCTGCGGACGGTCCGCGGTCTGGTGACGCTCGGCCAGGTCGTCGGGACCGGAGACCCATTGCTGGTCTTCGCCCGCACCGGGGCCGGCGCTGACGGCGAATCAACCTCCTCTGCAGTCGATCTCGACCGATCCCGGGCCGACCTCGACGAGGTCGCCGACCGGCATCTGCAGACCCGCGACGAGGGCCGGCCAGCCGCCGTCGACAAGCGGCACCAGCAAGGTCGCCGCACCGCCCGGGAGAACATCGCCGATCTGGTCGATCCCGGCAGCTTCGTCGAATACGGCGCCCTGGCCATTGCCGCGCAGCGCAGCCGGCGGTCCGAAGAGGACCTGATTGCCAACACCCCGGCCGACGGCCTCGTTGCCGGCTTGGCGACCATCGGCGCTGACCGTTTCGGGCAGGCGGCGGCCGAGGTGGTGGTGGTGTCCTATGACTACACCGTGCTGGCCGGCACGCAGGGCATGCGCAACCACGCCAAAACCGATCGCGTCTTCGACTTGGCCGTCCGAAAACGGCTGCCGGTGGTGCTGTTCGCCGAGGGCGGCGGCGGCCGGCCCGGCGACACCGACGTCGGCGGGCACGCAGGACTGGACGTGCCGACGTTCCGGACGCTGGCCGGGCTGAGCGGCCGGGTGCCGTTGGTGTCGATCGTCTCCGGTCGCTGCTTCGCGGGCAATGCCGCGCTGGCCGGGGTGTGCGATGTGATCATCGCGACGCCCGACGCCAACATCGGGATGGGCGGACCCGCGATGATCGAAGGCGGTGGGCTCGGGGTGTATCCACCGGAGGCGATCGGACCCATTGAGGTGCAACGGCACAACGGCGTGGTCTACCTGGTCGCCCGCGATGAGGCGCACGCGGTGTCGTTGGCCCGGCAATACCTGTCGTACTTTCAGGGAAGCGTGCACAACAAGAGGCTCGACTGGGCGGCACCGGATCCGCGGTTGGCCCGGCATGTGGTGCCGCAGAACCGGTTACGCGCCTACGATGTGCACCGGGCGATCGAGTCGATCGTCGACGTCGGGTCCGTCCTGGAACTGCGGCCCGACTACGGGGTTGGCATCGTGACCGCACTCGTTCGCGTCGAGGGTGTGGCATATGGGCTGATTGCCAACAGCAGTCACCATCTCGGCGGCGCCATCGACGCCGAGGCGGCGGACAAGGCCGGCGACTTCCTGGCCCTGTGCGAGTCGTTCCGGTTGCCGGTGATCTCGCTGTGCGATACGCCCGGCTTCATGGTCGGCCCGGACGCGGAAAAGGACGCCGCCGTGCGTCGATTCGGCCGGATGTTCATCGTCGGCGCAAAATTGACCGTCCCGCTCGGCATGATCATCTTGCGCAAGGGCTACGGGTTAGGCGCGATGGCCATGGCCGGCGGCTCCTTCCATGCACCCCAGTTCACAATCGCCTGGCCCACCGGCGAGATCGGCGGGATGGGGCTGGAAGGCGCTGTGCGGCTTGGGTTCAGCAAGGAGCTGGCAGCCGCGGCGGATCCGGCCGAGCGCCAAAAGCTGTTCGATCGGCTCGTCGAGGCTGCATACCAGCATGGCAAGGCGCTACGGTCGGCCACCACATTCGAGCTGGACGACGTCATCGACCCCGCAGAGTCCCGGGCCTGGATTACCAGGCTGCCGGGACCCGTGGGAACCGTGGATTAAGCCCTGAATTCGCTGGAGTTTCGCTGGATTACTGGATTACGCGTGGCCGGAGCCGCAACCCACACCCGGCACACATCCGGTGCCACCCGGCACGCCGCCGGGGCCCGCGTTCTGGCCTCCGGAGCCGCAACCGACACCCGGGATGCAGCCTTGGCCGCCTACACCGCCACCGGGGCCTTGGTCCGTGCCGCCGGAGCCGCAGTTGCCGTTGGCGTCGCAGCCGCCGCCGCCCGGGTCGTCCTTGAACACAACGTGGGTGGATGCGGGAGAGGTCATCGCAGGTCCAGCGACAAAGGTACTGGCCGCTGCGGCTGGCGCGCCCGCGATAGCCGCAGCGACGGCCCCAGCCACCACCAGTGGTTTCATGAGGTTTAATTTCGCTAACATTCCTGTCGCATACCACGCCTAGCCGTGTACAAAACATTGCACGAAAGATCGGGCGCAACCGGTGCCTTTCGCTGGTGGAGTCCGGCCACCAACACAACAGAAGGCATGACACCATGACGTCTAAGGATCTGACTGGGACCCCATTGGATATGACCGGCCGGACCGCGATCATCACCGGTGCCTCGCGCGGAATCGGGCTGGCGATCTCGCAACGGCTCGCCGCAGCGGGCGCCAATGTGGTGCTGACCGCTCGTAAGCAAGAGGCAGCCGAGGAGGCCGCCGCGCAGGTGGGTGAGGGGGCCGTGGGCGTCGGCGCTCACGCGGTCGACGAGGACGCGGCCCGGGCGTGCGTGGACCTCGCCCTGCAGCGGTTCGGCAGCGTGGACATTTTGATCAACAACGCGGGAACGAACCCGGCGTACGGCCCGCTGATCGACCAGGACCATGCCCGGTTCACCAAGATCTTCGACGTCAACCTGTGGGCGCCGCTGTTGTGGACGTCGCTGGTCGTCAAGTCATGGATGGGCGAGCACGGTGGTGCCATCGTCAACACCGCGTCCATCGGCGGCATGCACCAATCCCCGGCGATGGGTATGTACAACGCCACCAAGGCCGCGCTGATCCACGTCACCAAGCAATTGGCGCTGGAACTTTCACCGCGTGTCCGGGTCAATGCGATCTGCCCCGGGGTGGTTCGCACCAGGCTGGCCGAGGCCTTGTGGAAGGACCACGAGGATCCGCTGGCGTCGTCGATCGCACTCGGACGCATCGGTGAGCCGGTCGACGTGGCCGAGGCGGTCGCATTCCTGGTTTCGGACGGGGCCAGCTGGATCACCGGCGAGACGATGGTCATCGACGGCGGTCTGCTGCTCGGGCCCGCGCAGGGGTTCCAGACTCAACTGGGAGGCAACCAATGAGCACCCTCAGCCTGCAAGATGACCTGGACGCGCGGGTGCAGGCGCTGTTGGACGAGTACGACCCGGCCAGCACCGAACCGCGAGTCTTCCTCGGTGCGCAGTTTGACGCCGGCCTGGCCTGGGTGCACCTGCCGGTCGGATTCGGTGGGCTGGACTTACCACGCACCGCTCAGGAACGTGTCGACGCCAAGCTGGCCGCCGCGGGTGCGCCGTTGGGTGGCACCGTGAAGAACTACATCGGCATGGGCATGGCGGCACCGACGATCGCTGCGTTCGGGACCGACGAGCAGAAGCTGAGGTTCCTGCGCCCGTTGTTCACCGGTGAGCAGATCTACTGTCAGTTGTTCAGCGAGCCCGGTGCCGGATCGGATCTGGCCGCGGCGGCAACGCGTGCGGTCCGCGACGGTGACGAGTGGATTGTCAACGGGCAGAAGGTGTGGACGTCGCAGGCGCAACACGCACAGATGGCGATCCTCGTCGCACGTACGGACCCGACGGTGCCCAAACACTTTGGCCTGACGTACTTCCTGTGTGACATGACCCAACCCGGTGTCGAAGTCCGGCCACTGCGCCAGATCACCGGCGAGGCGGAGTTCAACGAAGTCTTCCTCACCGACGTGCGGGTGCCGGATGCGAATCGGCTCGGCCCCGAGGGCGGCGGCTGGCGGGTCGCGACCACCACGCTCAACAACGAGCGGGTCGCGATCGGCTCGCGCTCCGGCGTTCCGCGAGAAGGCGGCCATATCGGCAAGGTCGCCGGAGGTTGGCGAAAAGAGCCGGAACTGCGTGACCCCGCGATGCACGACGAATTGATGCGGCTATGGGTCGAGGCGGAAGTGCTTCGCCTGGCCGGCGAGCGGCTACGGCAGCAGGCCGTCGCCGGTCAGCCCGGACCGGAGGGCGCCGGCATGAAAATTGCGTTTGCCAAACTGGCGCAGGCGGTCTCGGGTTTCGAAATCGAGCTGCACGCCGAATCCGGGCTGCGCTACGACGACTGGACCATGATCAGACCCGAGAAGGTCGACCTGATCGGTCGCGGCCCCGGATATCGTTACCTGCGCGCGCGTGGCAACTCGATCGAGGGCGGCACCTCGGAGATTTTGCGCAACACCATCTCCGAGCGCGTTCTTGGCCTGCCCGGCGAACACCGCGTCGATAAAACCGCCGCCTTCAAGGACTTGGAAAGGTGAGCAAGGTGAGCACCATGAGCCCTGCGGACACCGCGGACCTGCTTTACTCCGACACCGAGGAGGCCCTGCGGGACAGCGTCCGACGGCTGTTCGCCGACCGGTGCCCGCCCGAGTCGGTCGTCCGGGCTTACGACACGAATGACTCAGCGCCGCAAGACTTTTCAGATGTCTGGCATACGCTGGCCGTCGAGCTGGGGGTGGCCGGACTCTTGGTGTCCGAGTCGCTCGGTGGCGCCGGGGCGAGCGCGCGCGAGGCCGCGGTCGTCATGGAAGAAATCGGCCGGGCCGTCGCCCCGGTGCCGTTCTTGTCCAGCGCGGTGCTGGCCACGGTCGCGCTATCGGGTGCCGGTGACACGGCGACGGTGTCCGCGCTGGCCTCCGGCGAGGTGACCGCAGCGCTGGTGGTGCCGCTGTCCACCGCGCCGGGTGAGCCGGTCACGGGTGTTGGCATCGGTGCCGACGGCCTCACCGGACTGGTCAGCACTGTCGCGGGGGCAACCGAAGCCGACGTGCTGGTGGTGCCGGTCGCGGGCCCGGACGGAATCGAGCTGCATACCGTCGCGCGGTCCGCGGCCGGTGTCGACGTGTCGCCGGTGCTGGCGCTGGATATGACCAGGCCCCTCGCGGATGTGCGATTCTCGGGGGCGGCGTCTTCGCTGGTCGGCCCCGGGAGCGCCGCGCTCGAGGCGGCCCTGGAAACGGGGGCGGCCGTGCTCGCGTCCGAGCAACTGGGGGTGGCGCAGTGGTGTTTCGACACCACGCTGGCTTATGCCAAGGAGCGCAGGCAGTTCGGCCGCCTAATCGGCTCCTACCAGGCGATCAAACACCGGCTCGCCGACGTGTGGTTCGAGGTCAGCGCGGCGACGGCGGCGGCGCGCTACGCCGCCGACACCTGCGCCCGCCGTGATGCGGACGCGGCCGTGGCGGCCGCACTCGCGCAGGCCTACTGCAGCGGCGTCGCCGTGCATCTCGCCGAGGAATGCGTGCAACTGCACGGCGGCATCGGGATGACCTGGGAGTATCCGGCCCACCTGTATCTCAAGCGGGCCAAGAGCGACCAGTTGGCGCTCGGCACCGCCTATCGTCACCGGGCCCGGCTGGCCGAGCTGGTCGACCTACCGGTTTCGTGACCGCGAGCAGACGTAAAAGCCCGCGACACGCAGGGGTTTTAGGGGCTTTTGCGTCTGCTCGCCAGGGTCAGCCCGGCAGGGCCGCGGCGAAGGTCTCCGTCATCGCCGCCCAATGCCGCGCGGCGGCCGCCTCGTCGTACGGCTGGTTGTCCGGGACCGCGAAGCCGTGGGCTGCCTGGTACCACTCGATGGTGTGCCGCACACCGGCCGCCGTCAGTGCTTTGTCCAGCTGTTCGGCGTGATCGGCCGTGAACGACGCGTCGTTCTCGGCGCCGCCCACGTACACCATGGCGGTCATCCGGTCGGCCAGCAGATGCGGGCTGTCCGCGGTGTCGGTTACCAGGCCGCCGCCGTGGAAGGACGCCGCGGCGGCGACGCGGTCGGGAAGACGGCCGGCCAACGTCACCGAGATGCGCCCACCCATGCAGTAGCCGCACACGCCGAACCGCTCCCCGGACACCTCGGGGCGAGCGGCCAGGTAGTCGAAGAGCGCGCCGGCGTCGCCGGTGATTTTGTCCGGCGTCAGGCTGCCGATCATGGACATCAGGCGGTTGCGCTCCTTTGCGTCGCCGGACACGAACACGCTGTTCATGTCGAACGGGGCCCAGTCGCCGTTGCGGTAGTACACGTCGGGCAGCAATACGGCGTAACCAGGTCCGGGGCCGAATCCGGCCAGCTTGGCGGCCATCGCGTAGAACGTGTCGCGCACACCGCCGGCGTCGGGGAACATGACCACGCCTGGCCAGGGTCCGGACCCGTCGGGGGTGAATAGGTGGACGGTGCACGTGCCATCGGGAGTGTTGACAGTATCGGTGATCTTCGGCATGGCCTCCGTTCTACTCCTTGCGACCGCCGCTAAATTAATCGGCGCCGATCGCGGCGCCCGGCTTCGCCGCGCTCGCGATCGCCGCGGGAATTTATGGCGCCGACCCGCCGCGCCCGGCTTCGCCGCGCTCGCGATCGCCGCGGGAATTTATGGCGCCGACCCGCCGCGCCCGGCTTCGCCGCGCTCGCGATCGCCGCGGGAATTTATGGCGCCGACCCGCCGCGCCCGGCTTCGCCGCGCTCGCGATCGCCGCTAAGCTGACCGCGTGCCGATCGCCGTGCCGATTCCCAAGCCCTACGAGGACCTGCTCCGCCTGGTGCTCGAGACGGGTACGGCCAAAGCCGACCGCACCGGCACCGGAACCCGCAGCCTGTTCGGCCGGCAGCTGCGCTACGACCTTTCGGCCGGCTTCCCGCTGCTGACCACCAAGAAGGTGCATTTCAAATCGGTGGTCTACGAGTTGCTGTGGTTCCTGCGCGGCGACTCCAATGTCGCCTGGCTGCAGGAACACGGAGTCACCATCTGGGACGAATGGGCCAGTGAAACAGGCGATCTCGGGCCAATTTACGGTGTACAGTGGCGATCCTGGCCGACCCCGGCCGGTGAGCACATCGACCAGATCAGTGCCGCGCTGGATTTGCTGCGCACCGACCCTGACTCCCGGCGCATCATCGTGTCGGCCTGGAACGTCGGCGAAATCCCGCAGATGGCGCTACCGCCGTGCCACGCGTTCTTCCAGTTCTACGTCGCCGACGGAAAGCTGAGCTGTCAGCTCTATCAGCGCAGCGCCGACCTGTTTCTTGGGGTGCCGTTCAACATCGCCAGCTACGCGCTGCTCACCCACCTGATGGCCGCCCAGGCGGGCCTATCGGTCGGCGAGTTCGTCTGGACCGGCGGTGACTGCCACATCTACGACAACCACGTCGAGCAGGTGCGGCTGCAGCTCACCCGCGAGCCCCGGTCGTATCCGGAACTCTTTCTGGCCCAACGGGGTTCGATCTTCGACTACACCTACGACGACATCGTCGTCAAGAATTACGATCCGCATCCGGCGATAAAAGCCCCCGTCGCGGTATGACGGGCGCCGTGGGCCTGGTCTGGGCCCAGTCGACGTCCGGTGTCATCGGCCGCGGCGGTGACATCCCGTGGCGGGTGCCCGAGGATCTGGCCCGCTTCAAACAGGTGACCATGGGCCACACGGTGGTGATGGGCCGGCGGACCTGGGATTCGCTACCGGCCAGGGTTCGGCCGTTGCCCGGCCGCAGAAATGTCGTGCTGTCCCGTCAGGCCGATTTCGTAGCTGACGGAGCCGAGGTGCTCGGATCCCTCGAAAACGCCCTGACCGGGCCCGAGACGTGGGTGATCGGCGGCGCGGAGATCTATGTGCTGGCGCTGCCGCACGCCACCCGGTGTGAGGTCACCGAGGTGGACATCGACCTGCCGCGCGATGACGACGACGCGCTGGCCCCCGTGCTCGACGAGGATTGGCGGGGTGAGACGGGGGAGTGGCTGGTCAGCCGCACCGGGTTGCGGTACCGGTTTCACACCTACCGTCGGCCCTGAATGGCCGTGCCTGCGCCAACGGCGTGACCTGACATACTCGATTCGGGGTCGGTCTGACCGGGTCTACCAGGCGTTCCAGAAGGGGGTATTGGCAGTGATAACCGAACCCGCAAAGACGTTCTCTCGCATGTTCAGGGGCTACGACCCGGCTGCGGTCGATGCCTACATCGAGATGTTGACCGCCAAGCAGCAGTTGCTGCTCGACGACGTCGCGAGCCTCAGGGCCCGGCTGAGGGAGTCCGGCGACGAAGCAGCCGCGCTGCGGATCGAGGTCGCCGTCCTGACGGACACCTCACCCTCGCCCCACGCGATGCAACAGCGGATGGCGAACATGCTGCGGCGTGCGGTCGATGAGGTTTCGGAGATGCAGGCCGAGGCTCGTGCAGAGGCGGAGGCGCTGATCGCTGCGGCCGAGGACGAGGCCGAGGCCGAGAAGCGCAAGCACGAAGAGCTGTTGGCGGACATGGTCGCGCAGCGAGAAGCCTTAGAGGCCGAGTGTGAGGAGACCAAGGGAAAGCTCGACGCCGAACTGGCCAGCTTGCGCACTGGCGCCCAGCAGGCGCGTGAGCAGCTCCTCGCCGACGCAAGGCAGCGAGCCGATCGGGAACGCGACGAGGCCCGGCGGGCGGTGGAGGACGCGAGTAAGCAACGCATCAAGGTCCTAGAGCAACTGATGGGCGTATACCGCGACCTGGAAACGGTTCCGGCCGCCCTTGAGTCGGCATACCAGGAACAAAAGAATCCGCAAGAGTAGAGCCTGGAGGCGAGCGCTGAGGTGCTATTGGACCAGAAAGTCAGCACCGGGTAAGCGTCGCCGCCGAGGGTTGTCGTATGGGCCCGGTATTCTCGGCGCCGTGTCGATCCGCAACCGTGTGCTGACCGCCGCGCAGGCCCGGCGGATAGCGGTTGCGGCCCAAGGATTTAGCGAGCCGCGGCTCAGCGGCAAGATCAGCCGCACGCATCTGCGGCGGCTGATGTCGCGAATCCAAGTGCTGCAATTGGATTCGGTCTCGGTGGCGGTGCGCGCCCATTACGCGCCGGTGTTCAGCCGCCTCGGCCCCTACGACCGCGACGTGCTGGACCGCGCGGCCTGGGGCCCGGCGAGGACGCGACTACTGGCCGAATACTGGGCGCATGAGGCCGCGCTGATGTCCGTCGACGACTGGCCGCTGCTGCGCTGGCGGATGCGCGAATACCCGCACGGCCGCTGGGGCAGCCACATCGTCAAGGCCAACCCGGAGCTCGCCGACAAGATCGTCGCCGCTGTCGCTGAGCTGGGACCCAGTACCGCCGGGCAGATCGAGGCGCATCTGGTCGCCGAGCCGCGCGGGCCAAGGGGTAGCTGGTGGGGCAGCCGCAGCGACACCAAGTGGGTCGCCGAGGCGCTGTTCGCCTCCGGCGTGCTCACCACGGCCACCCGGGTGGGCTTTGCCAGGCATTACGACCTGGTGGAGCGGGTGCTGCCGGCGGACGTGCTGGCCCGGGAGGTCGACGACGACCAGGCCGTCCGTGAGCTGACGCTGCGCGCGGCCACCGCGCTCGGTATCGGTACCGAGGCCGACATCCGCGACTACTTCCGGCTGTCGGCCCAGCAGGTCAAACCGGCCATCGCCGCCCTGCTGGCCGCCGGTGAGATCGAGCCGGTCAGCGTCGACGGCTGGCCCGCGCCGGCGTATTTGCGGACCGGCCGGACGGTGCCACGGCTGGACCGGGGCACGGCGCTGTTGTGTCCCTTCGATCCGTTGATCTTCTTCCGGCCCCGGGTAGAGCGGCTGTTCAACTTCAAATACCGCATCGAGATCTACACCCCGGCGCAAAAGCGCCGATACGGCTATTACGTGTGGCCGCTGCTGCTGGACGGCCGGCTGGTCGCGCGGGTCGACCTCAAAGCCGACCGCGCGGCCAACGCACTGCGAGTCGTGGGTGCCTTCGGTGAGCCCGATACCCAACGGGCTCGGGTGGCCGCCGCGCTGGCCGGTGAGCTGGAGTCGATGGCGTCCTGGCTGGGATTGGGTGGGGTCGCCGTGTCCGGCCGGGGCGATCTCGCCGGTGAGTTGCGCAATGCCGCCAAAAGGGTCAGCTGATGGCACGAGTGACGAAGAGGCCGATGAAGGAGCTCAAAGACACGCTGTGGAAGGCCGCCGACAAGCTGCGTGGATCCCTTTCGGCCAGCCAGTACAAGGACGTCGTCCTGGGGCTGGTGTTCCTCAAATACGTCTCTGACGCCGACAGCGAGCGGCCCGGCGACGGCATCGTGGTGCCGTCGGTCGCGCGCTGGAATTCCTTGGCGGACAACGCGAACGCCCCGAACATCGGCCAGCTCATCGACGCGGCGATGGAAGCCGTGATGACGGCCAACCCGACGCTGGGCGGATCACTGCCGCAGCTCTACCACCGCGTCGACCAACGCCGGCTCGGCGAGCTGGTGGGCCTGCTCAACAATGCGCAATTCAGCCGGCAGGGCGCGCACCGTGCCCGCGACCTGATGGGGGAGGTCTACGAATACTTCCTCGGCAATTTCGCGCGCGCGGAGGGAAGGCGCGGCGGCGAATTCTTCACCCCGCCCAGCGTCGTCCGGGTGATTGTCGAGGTCCTCGAACCGACCGGCGGACGCGTGTATGACCCGTGCTGCGGTTCGGGCGGCATGTTCGTCCAGACCGAGCACTTCATCGCCGAACACAGGGTCGACCTCAAAGGGGTCGACCTCAAAGGGGTCGACCTCAAAGGCGACCCGAAGGGCGTCTCTATCTATGGCCAGGAGAGCGTCGAGGAGACCTGGCGGATGGCCAAGATGAACCTCGCCGTGCACGGCGTCGACGACACGGGCCTGGGTGCTCGCTGCGGCGACACCTTCGTCAACGACCAGCACGCCGGCGTGCAAATGGACTACGTGATGGCCAATCCGCCGTTCAACATCAAGGATTGGGCCCGCGACGAGCAAGACCCGCGCTGGCGCTTCGGCGTCCCGCCCGCCACCAATGCGAACTATGCCTGGATTCAGCACATCCTGTCCAAGCTGGCCCCGGGCGGCAAGGCCGGCGTGGTGATGGCGAACGGCTCGATGTCGTCGAACTCGAACGGGGAAGGCGACATTCGGGCGCGGATCGTCGAGGCGGACCTGGTGTCATGCATGGTCGCGTTGCCTGCACAGCTGTTTCGCAGCACCGGAATTCCGGTCTGCCTGTGGTTCTTCGCCATGGACAAAACACCCGGAAACCGCGTGGGCCAGGTACTTTTTATCGACGCCCGCGACTTCGGCTACCTGGTGGATCGCGCCGAGCGCGCGTTGACCAGCCAGGAGATCCGCCGCATCGGCGACGCCTATCACGCGTGGTCGGCGTCTACGGCCGCAAAAGGCGTTGGCTACCAAGATATTCCCGGGTTCTGCAAATCTGTGCCACTGGATGACATCAGTGCCGCGGCCTACGTGCTCACACCGGGACGGTATGTCGGTGCCGCTGCGGCCGAGGATGACGGGGAGCCCGTCGACGACAAGATCGCGCGGCTGACCAAGGACCTGCTCGGCGCACTCGACGAATCCGCACGGTTGGAGCAGGTGGTGCGCGAGCAGGTGGAGCGCCTGACGTGAAAGTCAGGCTGGGCGATTGTCTCGACTTCACCAACGGGACTGGCTCGCCGGTGCGGGTGCCAGATGGGCGCTTTCCCGTCTATGGCGCCAACGGTGCAATCGGTTACGCGGCAGCACACAACGCCAGCGGTCCGCTGATCGTGCTCGGTCGTGTTGGATCCTATTGCGGCACCGTGCGTTATTGCGATTCCGATGTCTGGGTCACCGACAACGCACTGGTATGCCGGGCCAAGAAGCCAGCAGAGACGCGATACTGGTATTACGCACTGCAGACGTGCAGGCTCAACGAGCACCGATCAGGATCCGGACAGCCCCTGCTGAATCAGCGGATCCTGCGCGATGTTTCGGTCCGGGCCGCCCCGCCGCGCGATCGCCCGCGGATTGCTGAACTGCTCGGCGCCCTCGATGACAAAATAGCCGCCAACCAACGAGTCATCCGGGCCGCCGAAAGCTTGATGGGCGCCACCGTCTCGAAGGTCTCCGATTACACACCGCTGTCCAGCCTGGCGAGTCGATCGACCATGTTTGTCAACCCTGAAGAATTCGACGATGTGGTGGCCCACTTCAGCTTTCCCGCGTTCGACGACGGCGCCAACCCGGCCGTCGTGAACGCCGCGACCATCAGAAGCGGCAAGTTCCTGTTGTCGCAGCCGTGCGTCTTGTTCGCGAAACTGAACCCCAGAATTCCGCGGATCTGGAATGTCGCGAGCCTGCCCAGCGAAATGGCATTGGCGAGCACCGAGTTCGTCGTCCTGAGTCCAATGGACGTCGACACGTCTGCGTTGTGGTCGGCGCTGCGGCTACGTGAGGTCTCCAAGACGCTGCAGCCGAACGTTGCGGGAACCTCGGGCAGCCGCCAGCGGATCCAGCCGGGTGACCTGATGGGGGTTCGGGTGCGCGATGTGCGTCGCTTGTCCGCCGACGCGGCGCGGACGATCACAAGCCTGGGTCGGCTGTGCCACGCGCGACGGATCGAATCAATTCGGCTGGCATCCTTGCGCGACGCACTGTTGCCACTTCTGATTTCGGGACGGGTGCGGGTCAGGAGCGCGCTGCAGCTCGATGAAAACGGCTATCGGTCATGACCCTCGCGGGTGGCGGAAACGTAAGTCCGCAAGGCGAACATCGCCGCCTCGTCCGCGTCGTCGGTCGGGTTCGAAAGACCGTATGCGGCAAACAGTTCCGGCACGCTGGTGGCGCTCGTCTCCCACCCGCGGCTGCCCAGGTAGTCGATGACCGAGTGTCGATAGCCGGGATACCACAGGCCGTCCATCTTGATCTCAAAGCCGTATTGACGCCATCGGTCGGTGATCTGTTGCTTCCGGGCCGTTATCATCGGTACCGCCCGCGCGGCGTTCGGCAGGTCCTCGGTGGCCAGCCGACTTCCGGCCGCGCTGAGCATGGTGATGTTGTCCAGCAAGGCGTCCTGTGCGTAGGGCGGTAGGTACAGCAACAGGGCCTCCGCACTCCACA
Source organism: uncultured Actinomycetota bacterium (assembly GCA_963814505.1). Taxonomy (GTDB): domain Bacteria; phylum Actinomycetota; class Actinomycetes; order Mycobacteriales; family Mycobacteriaceae; genus Mycobacterium. Next base: position 23,600 of record CAWFDM010000017.1, on the reverse strand, counting down.
CGGCGGGCTGGGTCGGGTCGAAGCCCGCATCCCTCAGCGCGGCCGGCCAGTCATCGCGAAGATCGATGGACACTGTGTGCCAGTCGGCGGTTGGTGCGGCACCGAGGTCGGCCAGCACTTTGGACTTGAACTGCATAATTTGCCGCTGGTCGATCTCGAACACGGTGACTCCGGCTGGCCAGGGCAACCGGTAGGCGCGCGAGTCCAGGCCCGACGCGAGGATTACCGCCTGGCGGATCCCGGCATTGGTCGCCGCCATGAATTCGACGTCGTAGAACCGGGTGCGGATGGCAATCATGTCCCTTAGCCGCGCTATGCCCCACGCGCCCCGGTAGTCGGCCTGTGGCAGATCCAGGTCGCCGCGGGCCAGGCGGGTGAAAAAGTCCACACCGACTGCGTCGACCAGCGGCTCGGCGTAGGGGTCATCGATCAGCGCGTTGTCATCCCGGCTGGCCAGGGCCCGCATCGCTGCCGTGAAGGTGGCGGTGGCCCCCACGCTGGTGGCCAGGTTCCACACGTCGGCGTCCGCTATTGTCATGTCGGTCCTCCATAAATGACGCCCTAAGCAACAGTTGCATCATAATATAGTCCGCAAGCGAAATGGTCGAGGACGCCGATTAGCCACCCGCGGACGCCGGGCTAAGGTGAGCGCCGTGGCCGAGACCGCGCCGCTGCGCGTGCAACTGATCGCCAAGACCGAGTTCCTGGCGCCCCCGGACGTGCAGTGGAGCACCGACGCCGACGGTGGCTCCGCACTGGTCGAGTTCGCCGGCCGGGCCTGCTATCAGAGCTGGTCGAAGCCCAATCCCAAGACCGCGACCAACACCGGCTACATCAAGCACATCATTGACGTCGGCCATTTTTCGGTGCTCGAGCATGCCAGTGTCTCGTTCTACGTCACCGGCATCTCGCGATCCTGCACCCACGAGCTGATCCGGCACCGCCATTTCTCCTACTCGCAGCTGTCGCAGCGCTACGTGCCCGAGAAGGATTCGCAGGTCGTCATACCGCCGGGCATGGACGACGATCCCGAACTCCAGCAGATCCTGACCGAAGCCGCCGATGCCAGCCGCGCCGCCTACACCGAGCTGCTGGCCAGGCTGGAAGCCAAGTTCGCCGACCAACCCAACGCCTTCTTGCGCCGTAAGCAGGCACGCCAAGCCGCTCGGGCCGTGTTGCCCAACGCGACCGAGACTCGCATCGTCGTGACCGGGAACTATCGGGCCTGGCGGCACTTCATCGCCATGCGGGCCAGCGAACACGCCGACGTGGAAATCCGGCGGTTGGCCATTGAGTGCCTGCGTCAGCTCGCCGACATCGCGCCCGCGGTGTTCGCCGACTTCGAGGTCTCCACCCTGGCCGACGGCACCGAGGTGGCGACGAGTCCGCTCGCAACCGAAGTTTGAGGCGTAGCACCCGTCGGGAGGGTGCGCAGATGTACATCGCCCGCGGCGTGTCGGCGTACAAACACACACGCTCGCGGCGGTGCTAAAAGAGCTTGGCACCGCCAGGTAACCTTGGGACCGTGACCACCGTCGGATTCGACGCTCCTGCGCGCTTGGGGACCCTGCTGACCGCGATGGTCACACCGTTTGCCCCAGACGGCTCGCTGGACACCGCCGCGGCGGCGCAATTGGCGAACCACCTGGTGAACGGCGGGTGCGACGGCCTGGTGGTCTCGGGAACCACCGGCGAGTCCCCGACCACCAGTGACAACGAGAAACTCGAGCTGTTGCGCGTCGTCTTGGAGGCGGTCGGCGACCGGGCCCGAGTCGTCGCCGGCGCGGGCACCTATGACACCGCGCACAGTGTGCGGCTGGCCAAGGCCTGCGCGGCCGAAGGTGCACACGGGCTGCTGGTGGTCACGCCGTACTACTCGAAGCCACCGCAGACGGGGCTGCTCGCGCATTTCACGGCCGTCGCCGACGCGACCGAGCTGCCGGTGCTGCTCTACGACATCCCCGGACGGTCGGTCGTGCCGATCGAGACCGACACCATCCGCGCGCTGGCATCGCATCCCAACATCGTCGGGGTCAAGGATGCCAAGGCCGATTTACACAGCGGTGGCCAGATCATGGCCGAAACCGGGCTGGCCTATTACTCCGGCGACGACGCGCTGAACCTGCCCTGGCTGGCGATGGGCGCCACCGGTTTCGTCAGTGTGATCTCTCATCTGGCCGCGGGCGAGCTTCGAGAGTTGTTGTCCGCCTTTCAATCTGGCGGCATCGCCACCGCGCGCAAGATCAACGTCGGCCTCGCCCCGCTGTGCAACGCGATGGGTCGCCTGGGTGGGGTGACGTTATCCAAGGCGGGCCTGCGGCTGCAGGGTATCGACGCCGGAGATCCGCGGCTGCCGCAGATGCCGGCGACGCCGGAGCAGATCGATGCGTTGGCCGCCGATATGCGTGCGGCCTCGGTGCTCAGGTGACCCAAGGGCTGGCCGACAAGTGGATGTAGACCTCGCCCCACCAGGACCTCTGACCCCTGGTGGGTTGCGGGTCACCGCGTTGGGCGGCATCAACGAAATCGGCCGCAACATGACGGTTTTCGAGCATCGGGGCCGGCTGCTGATCATCGACTGCGGTGTGCTGTTCCCCGGCCACGACGAGCCCGGCGTCGACCTGATCCTGCCGGACCTGCGCCACATCGAAGACCGGCTCGACGACATCGAGGCGCTGGTGCTGACGCATGCGCACGAGGACCATATCGGGGCGATCCCGTTCCTGCTCAAGCTGCGACCCGACATCCCGGTGGTCGGCTCGAGGTTCACCCTGGCGCTGGTTGCCGCCAAATGCCGCGAACACCGGATCAAGCCGGTGTTTGTCGAGGCCAAAGAGGGGCAGAGCACCAGGCACGGCGCATTCGAGTGCGAGTACTTCACCGTGAACCACTCCGTCCCGGACGCGCTGGCCATCGCCGTCTATACCGGTGCGGGAACCATCTTGGCCACCGGCGACATCAAGCTCGACCAACTGCCCCTCGATGGCCGGCCCACCGACCTCCCCGGTATGTCCCGGCTCGGCGACGCCGGTGTGGATCTGCTGCTGTGCGACTCGACCAACGCCGAGCATCCCGGCGTCGGACCCTCCGAAAGCGAGGTGGGCCCGACGCTGCACCGGCTGATCCGGGGCGCCGACGGTCGCGTCCTGGTGGCGTGTTTCGCCTCCAATGTGGACCGGGTGCAGCAGATCATCGATGCCGCCGTGGCATTGGGCCGGCGGGTGTCATTCGTCGGGCGATCGATGGTGCGCAACATGGGCATCGCGCGGGAGCTGGGCTTCCTGCGAGTCGACGACTCCGACCTGATCGACATCGCCGCAGCCGAGATGATGGCGCCCGAACAGGTGGTGCTGATCACCACCGGCACTCAGGGCGAGCCGATGTCGGCGTTGTCGCGGATGTCGCGCGGCGAGCATCGCAGCATCACGCTGACGTCGGGTGACCTCGTCGTGTTGTCGTCGTCGCTGATCCCCGGCAATGAGGAGGCGGTCTACGGCGTCATCGACGCGCTCTCCAAGATCGGAGCGCGAGTCGTCACCAACGCCCAAGCCCGGGTGCATGTTTCCGGCCACGCCTATGCCGGTGAACTGCTGTTCCTGTACAACGGCGTGCGGCCCCGCCACGTCATGCCGGTGCACGGAACCTGGCGCCACCTGCGTGCCAACGCCAAGCTGGCGGCCAGCACCGGTATACCGCGGGAGTCAATTCTGTTGGCCGAGAACGGTGTCAGCGTGGACCTGGTCGCCGGGAAAGCCAGCATCGCCGGCGCGGTGCCGGTCGGCAAGATGTTCGTCGACGGGCTGATCACCGGCGACGTCGGCGACATCACCTTGGGCGAAAGGCTCATTCTGTCTTCGGGTTTCGTGGCGGTGACCGTGGTGGTAAACCGCGGCACCGGGCGTTCGGCGGCTGCGCCACACCTGTATTCACGCGGATTCTCCGAAGATCCCAAGGCGCTGGAGCCCGCCGTGCGCAAGGTCGAGGCCGAGCTGGAGTCGCTGGTCGCCGCAGGCGTCACCGATCCAATCCGAATCGCCCAGGGGGTGCGGCGCACCGTCGGCAAGTGGGTGGGCGAAACCTACCGTCGGCAGCCGATGATCGTGCCGACCGTCATCGAGGTCTGACGCCGCCTTTAAAGGGTGGGCTGCTAGGTCTTCTCCGCGTAGGCCGACCATTCCAGCTGGGATGCCGGGAGTTTGCGGCCGGTGGGCTCGACGTAGCGCTGGACCAGCTCATCGGGCCCGGCCTGCTCCACCAGCCGCCAACCGTATTCGGCGACAAAGCCGGCGACCTCGTCGGTCGGTAAACCGAAGCGCCACAGTTGCCGCCGCTTTCGGACCTTACGGTACAGCGTCGGCGAGCCGTGCAGATTCGTCCCGTCGATGAAGTCCCGGCGCACATAGGTGAACACCATCCGGCTGCCCGGTGCGGCCGCCCGCAGCCCCTCCAAGGTCCGCCGGACCGCGTCTTCGGTGAGGTATTGGGTGACGCCCTCCCAGATAAAAAAGACGCGGTAGTCGAGGTGATAACCGTGCTCGGCCAAAGCGGTGAGCAGGTCGTCACGTTCGAAGTCCACCGCCACAAGCCGAACCGACAGCGGCAGCTCGCCCAACACCCGTCGGACCGTCGCGGCCTTGCGTGCGACGTTGAGGGGCAGGTCCACCTCGAAGACCGGGATGCGGATCCGCCGGGTCAACTGGTAGGCGCGGGTGTCGAGTCCGGCGCCAAGGATGACGACCGCGTCGATGTCGCCGCGCGCCTCCTCGAGCTTCTCGCCGATAAAACGCTTGCGGCAGGCCAGGTTTGCCCACAACCCGGGCCCGGTCCACTCCGACGCGCGGATGAGCAGCCGGCGAATCGGCGCCCAGCGGGTGGCGCTGACCGCCCATCGCGCGGCTCTGGGCAAAAACAGCTCCGCGAGATCGTCGTCGACCAGCCGGCGGCCGGGCGGCTCGTTCTGTTCGACGGCCGCCAGCACCATCGGGCCGAAGGCGGTCTGCGCAGCGGGATTTCGTGCCATCGGTTACCGCTTGTTCACGCAGCCCGCATCGACCGGCATGGCGATTCCGGTGATGTAGCGGGCTTGGTCGGAGACCAGCCACGCCACGGCGTTGGCGATGTCGTCCGGCTGCAGTATCTGCACCGGCAGCGCGTTGCCCGCGGGCGCTCCCGAACCGGTCTCCTCGACCAGGTGGGCAAGCCACCGCCGGATGAACTCGTTGTTGATCATCGGGGTGTCGACACCGGAGGGATGCACCGAGTTGACCCGAATATTGTGCGGTGCAAGCAGATTGGCGTATACCCGCATCAACCCCACCAGCCCGTGCTTGGCCGCTGCGTAGCCAATGGATCCCGCATCGGCGGTGGCGATGCCGGCCAGTCCCGCGGCCGAACTGATCAGCACGATCGATCCGCCGGTGCCCTGCTCGATCATGGTCGGCACCGCGACGTCCAGGGTGTGGTAGACGCCGGTCAAATTGACGTCGATGACGTCGCGCCAGCCGTCGACGCCGGCCTGCATGGGGGCGATGCCGGCGTTGGCCACGACGATGTCGAGCCGGCCGAACTCGTCCAGTCCCGCCCGAACCGCGGCGGACAGCGATTCGCGATCGCGCACGTCGCCCTGTTTGGCCACGATGCGGGCGCCGGTGTCCTCGACGAGCTTGACGGTGGCGGCCAGTTCGTCTGCGGTGCCCAGCGGATAGGGCACGCTGGCAATCTGTCCGCACAGGTCGACCGCTATCACATCCGCACCGTCGGCCGCCAGGCGAACCGCATGTGCCCGCCCCTGGCCACGCGCAGCGCCAGTGATGAAGGCGACTCGCCCTTTCAGCGGGCCATCCGGCGGCCGGTCCATCAGGGGCGGAGCTGGCCCTTGTCCGGGTCGCCCGCGGGAACCGGTTGCAGAAACTTAAGATCCGGCGCGCCGGCGAGGTGCTCGCCGGCGGCGGTGAACATTTTGGCGACCGCGGGTGCGGTGCTGTGCGCCTTGAGCGCCTCCTCGTCTGCCCATTGCTCGACGAAGACGAATGTCTCGCCCGTCTGGTGCAACGAGTACAGCTGGCAGCCCGGTTCCGGGTGCACCTCTTCGACCGCCTGGGTGAGGATGTCGCGGACGGTGTCGACCGATTCGGGTTTGACGGTCAGGGTGGCGACGACGACGACGGGCATACCAGGGCCTCCTGTAATTAGGTTCTCCGCACCGCTCGCCACCCTACCCACGCGGCCTGACTGCCGGTGGGTCAGTCTCCGGTCCGTTCCAGGGTGATGTCGAGTTGTTGTGCCGGGCAGGCATCGGCGGCGTCAAAGGCGACGGTCCCGGTTAGTTTCGGCAGCGGCTGCGAAACGGGTTGTGGCAGTGCATATTCCTCGTGCTTTACCGTCGTGGCGGTGGCGCCGTTGGGGCAGTTGACTTCGACGTGTAGGTCGAGCTTCCATTTGCCGCCGTCGAACAACAGCGAATTCACCACCGTGGCCCCATTGGCCTCATAGGACTTGAACGTCATGCATTGGTCGGTGTTGCGCACGCACATTGTCTGCGCGGCGACGCGTCGCACCCCGGGTTTCGAGGAATCGTGGAAAACGCTTGTCTCGTTGTAGTGCCCGGCGAGGCCTTCCGGCGCAGACGGTTTACGCGGTGCGGCTTTGGCGGGATCCGCAACCGAGATACCCGCGTCGACGTCGCCCTGGCGTGTCACCGTCATCGGGGTCTGGGTCGCCACGGCGCACTGCGGGCTCGGGTTCATGCCCACGTAGGAATTTCCGGTCAACGAGCCGTCGGGTTGTGGGTCCAGGATCCATGCGGTGTATGACGGACCCTTGACGTCGCTGTCGGAGCATGCGCTGTCCTCGCGGAGCGCCGTTTGCCAATGACCGTTGACGTAATCGAGCAGCAGATCGACCGGGGGATCCGCCTTCCGCTTGGGGTCGCCCTCGGCCAGTTTCGTCGCCGTCGCGACGCACCCGGAATCGGTGCATGTTGAGCGCAGCGCATAGATTCGGGTTCTCGATTTTGTGGGCTTGGGTGCACCACCCGCGAGCTGCTGAGTCCCGTCGAAATCAAACCGGTAGGTGCCGTCGAAGCTGGGAGCCGTCGGCTTGGGAGCCTTCGACGGCCCATTCGCGGAACCGCCCGAGGAACACGCGCCGAGCAGGGCGATGCTCAGGGCGGTCGCACAGACTGTGCGGAAGATCTTCATCCGATTCCTCCCGTAGGCGGGACGGCCCATTATTGTCCAGAGCCTGGCGCGGCCCCGTCAATGAGAGCTCAATGAAGCGTCGCCGCCGCCCTTGGGTTACCCGTGCGTTGCCAGTGTGGCGGGTGGTGCAGATGATGTATTTGCGACTAGGCTTGCCGTTATGGCCAGTAAGACCGTCGCCCGCTCCGGCACCCGAACGAGCAGGTCAAGAGCCAGTTCGGGGGCCACTTCGCGGGCCGCGTCCCGAAGTGGACGATCGGCGTCACCCCGAAAAAAGGTGAGCAGGGCTGCCAAGGGGCCGAGCAGGCCCGCCAGGCGGCGCAATCAGTCGCTGCTGGTCGCCGCCGGGTTGACGTGCGGCCGGGCCTTACGCGCGACCTGGCTGATGGCGGCCAAGGGCACCGGCGGCGCGGCGCGATCGATCGGGCGGGCCCGCGACATGGCCCGCGATATAGAGCCCGGACATCGCCGCGACGGCATTGCGCTGATTCTGCTGGGCGTCGCCGTCATCGTCGCCGCCAGCTCGTGGTTCGACGCCGCCCGGCCGGTGGGAGCGTGGGTCGACGCCGTGTTGCGGACGTTCGTCGGCGGGGCCGTCCTGGTGCTCCCGGTGGTCACGGCCGCGGTGGCGGTGGTGCTGATGCGGACCCAACCCGACCCCGACGCGCGCCCCAGGCTCATCCTCGGCGCGAGCTTGATCGCCCTGTCGGTGCTCGGCCTGCGCCACCTGTGGTCCGGCTCGCCGGAAGACCCGGAATTGCGCCGTCGCGCGGCAGGATTCATCGGTTTTGCGATTGGCGGGCCGTTGTCGGACGGGTTGACGCCCTGGATTGCCGCGCCGCTGTTGTTCATCGGCTCGCTGTTCGGGGTGCTGCTGCTGACCGGAACCACGATCCGTGAGGTGCCCGACGTGGTGCGTGCCATGTTCGGCACCCGGCTGTTCCAGCGTGGTTACGACGACCAGTACGACGGCGACTACGCGGAGGATTACGGCGACGATTCGGACACCCAGGACCTGAAGCACCCAGACTTCTCGGAAGACTTTTCAGCCGGCTACTACGACGCGTCTTTCGACGAGGACCCAGCGGCGTGGCCGACCGCCGACCCGACCCCGCTCGAAGACGACGCTCCCACCACGCCCGAACCCGCCGTCACCAAGGGCCGCCGCCGCGGCTCCCGGAAAGAGGAAGCGCTATCGCTGGACCGGGTGATCGAGGGTCCCTACACGCTGCCGTCGCTGAGCCTGCTGGTCGCCGGGGATCCGCCCAAGAAACGCAGCGTCGCCAACAATCTCATGGCGGGTGCCATCGGCGAGGTGCTGAACCAGTTCAAGGTCGACGCGGCGGTCACCGGCTGCACCCGGGGGCCCACCGTCACCCGCTACGAGGTGGAGCTGGGGCCCGGTGTCAAGGTGGAGAAGATCACCGCGCTGCAAAAGAACATCGCATACGCGGTAGCCACCGAGAGCGTCCGCATGCTGGCCCCGATCCCCGGCAAGTCCGCCGTCGGCATCGAGGTCCCCAATACCGACCGGGAGATGGTGCGGTTGGCCGACGTGCTCACCGCGCCCTCGACCCGTCGCGACCACCATCCGCTGGTGATCGGGCTGGGTAAGGACATCGAAGGCGACTTCATCTCGGCCAATCTGGCCAAGATGCCGCATCTGCTGGTCGCCGGCTCCACCGGATCCGGCAAGTCCAGCTTCGTCAACTCCATGCTGGTATCGCTGCTGACCCGGGCCACCCCGGAAGAGGTCAGGATGATCCTGATCGACCCGAAGATGGTGGAACTGACGCCGTACGAGGGCATTCCGCACCTGATCACGCCGATCATCACCCAGCCGAAGAAGGCGGCGGCCGCGCTGGCGTGGCTGGTCGAGGAGATGGAGCAGCGCTACCAGGACATGCAGGCCTCGCGGGTGCGCCACATCGACGATTTCAACGCCAAGGTGGCATCCGGCGCCATCACCGTGCCGCTGGGCAGCCAGCGCGAGTACCGGCCTTATCCGTATGTCGTCGCGATCGTCGACGAGCTGGCCGACCTCATGATGACCGCCCCGCGCGACGTCGAGGACGCGATCGTGCGGATCACCCAGAAGGCCCGCGCCGCCGGCATCCACCTGGTGCTGGCCACTCAGCGCCCGTCGGTCGACGTGGTCACCGGGCTGATCAAGACCAACGTGCCGTCGCGGCTGGCGTTCGCAACATCGTCGCTGATCGACAGCCGGGTGATCCTGGATCAGGCGGGCGCCGAAAAGCTGATCGGCATGGGTGACGGCCTGTACCTGCCGATGGGAGCGAACAAGCCGGTCCGGCTGCAGGGCGCCTACATCACCGACGAGGAGATCCAGGCTGTGGTCACCGCCTGCAAGGAACAGGCCGAACCCGAATACACCGAGGGCGTTACCAGCGCCAAGCCCACAGGGGAGCGCACCGACGTCGACCCGGACATCGGTGACGACATGGATCTGTTCCTGCAAGCCGTGGAGCTGGTGGTATCCAGCCAGTTCGGCTCCACCTCGATGCTGCAGCGCAAGCTGCGGGTGGGTTTCGCCAAGGCAGGCCGGCTCATGGATCTGATGGAGACCCGCGGCATCGTCGGGCCCAGCGAAGGATCCAAGGCCCGCGAGGTGCTGGTCAAGCCCGACGAGCTGGCGGGAACGCTGGCGTTGATCCGGGGCGGCAGCGGCGCCGACGGCGGTTCCGTAGGGTAAGGGCCTCAACACGGAGGCGCGTATGTATTCGACGGGTGACACGGTGGATGCCCGGACGTTGACCACCATCGACGGTGCACAGGTTCGCGTTCCCGCACCCGATCGCACCGTCCATTTGCAGTTTCGGCGATTTGCCGGATGCCCGATCTGCAATCTGCACGTCCGAGAGGTGGCCCGCCGCAACCTCGAGATCGAGAAGGCGGGAATTACCGAAGTCGTCGTCTTTCACTCAGCTGCCGACCGGCTCCGCAAATACCAGGCCGACCTCCCATTCGCTGTGGTGGCCGACCCGGAACGCACGCTGTACAGCGAGTTCGGCGTCGAGTCGTCCCTGCGCTCGCTGATCAATGCGGATGCAGTGCGTGCCGCGGTCCGCGGCATGCGGCACACCACATCGCTCATTGGTGCCCTGGCCCCGAGGGAAAACCACCTGGGCAAACCGGCCGATTTCTTGATCGGCCCAGACGGCACCATCCGCGCATGCAAGTATGGCGTTCATCCCGACGACCAATGGTCGGTCGATGAGGTGCTGCGTCTCGCCTCGGCCGGCTAAAGCACCAGCAGCATGCGGGAGTTGCCCAAGATGTTGGGCTTCACATAGCTGAGGTCCAGGAATTCGGCCACGCCGATGTCATACGAGCGGCACATCTCCTCGTACACCTCGGCGGTCACCGGTGTGCCCTCGATCTCGGTGAACCCGTGCTGCGCGAAGAAGCTGGTCTCGAAGGTCAGCACGAACAGCCGCTCCAGGTGCAGCTCCAGGGCCACCTCGAGGAGCCGATCCACGATCGCGTGGCCGATACCGCGCCCGGTCATTTCGCGGTCGACCGCGACGGTCCGGATTTCGCCGAGATCGGACCACAACACGTGCAGCGCCCCGCAACCAACCACTTTGCCCGGGATTTCGGGGTGTTCGGCAACCCAGAATTCCTGGACGGCCTCATACAACGTCACGAGGTTCTTTTCCAGCAGGATCTTTCCCGCATACCTGTCGACAAGTTGTTTGATCACCGGGACATCAGATGTTCGTGCGCGGCGCACCACCGGCCGGTCATCCCGTCGACTTTCGGTCACGGGTAACAGTATCGACATCGGAGACGCGTGAGCTGGTCAACCGTTATTCTGTTGCCGTGTCGGGGCCGCCTGAAACGAGTCCGATTGCGGGCCGCGCCCGAATCGCCAATCTCGCCAACATCCTGACCCTCATCCGGCTGGTGCTGGTCCCGATTTTCTTGATTGCCCTGTTCGATGGCAACGGCCACGAAACCGGTGCCCGGATTGTGGCGTGGGCGATATTCGCGGTGGCCTGCCTTACCGATCGATTCGACGGCCAGCTGGCCCGCAACTACGGCATGGCAACCGAATTCGGCGCATTTGTCGATCCGATCGCCGATAAGGCCCTCATCGGATCGGCGCTGATCGGACTGTCCTTGCTCGGCGACTTGCCGTGGTGGGTCACGATTGTGATTCTGACCCGCGAAGTGGCGGTGACCGTGTTGCGGTTGTCGGTAATTCGCCGTGGTGTCATTCCAGCCAGTTGGGGCGGCAAGCTGAAAACCCTGACCCAGGCGGTGGCGATCGGGTTGTTCATCCTGCCGCTTTCCGGACCGTTCCTGGTGGTGGCATCGGTCATTATGGGCATCGCGATCCTGCTCACCGTGGCCACCGGTATCGACTACGTCGTGTCGGCCATCAAAGAAGTCCGCCAGACACCCGCCTGATCACGGGAACCGCAGCCACACCGCCGGCGTTCTCCTAATGATGGCCGGCTTGACTGGGACGAAGGCTTCACTGGATGAAACTTCACTGGGGACGAAGGAGAGTGCGATGGCGTCATTGGTGCGCGAGGTCATTGGCGACGTGCTACGCCGGGCCCGGACTTCGCAGGGCCGCACGCTCCGTGAGGTGTCCGATTCTGCGCGGGTGAGCCTCGGGTACCTGTCTGAGGTCGAGCGCGGTCGCAAGGAGCCCTCCAGCGAGCTGCTCAACGCGATTTGCGACGCGTTGGACATCCCACTGTCGGAGCTGCTCATCGACGCCGGTGAGCGGATGGCCGGCCAGGAACGAGCGGCTGGTAGCCCGGCGGCCGGGCCAAGGGGTGCGACGATCGACGTCAGCACCAAGGTCGTCATTCCGCAGGTGGCATCATTGGCGGTGGCCTGACGACGGCCTGTCAGCGGCATGAGAACGGCCTGTCGACGGCCAGGGGTGGGGAGATCCGCGCTAAACCATTAAATTGAGCGGCAGGACAAGAGCAGGGATCATTCGGGCCCCTGCGGCGCCGAACCGGCACAAGAAGCGAAGGCGGAGCGAACTCATGGCCAATCCGTTCGTCAAAGCGTGGAAGTACCTCATGGCGCTGTTCAACGCCAAGATTGACGAGCACGCCGACCCCAAGGTGCAGATTCAGCAGGCCATCGAGGAGGCACAGCGCACCCATCAAGCGCTGACCCAACAGGCGGCGCAGGTGATCGGCAACCAGCGCCAGCTGGAGATGCGGCTCAACCGGCAGCTGGCCGACATCGAGAAGCTGCAGGTCAACGTGCGTCAGGCGCTGACACTGGCCGACCAGGCCACCGCGGCCGGGGACGCCGCCAAGGCCCTCGAGTACAACAATGCCGCCGAGGCGTTCGCGGCCCAGCTGGTGACCGGCGAGCAGAGCGTCGAAGACCTCAAGACGTTGCACGACCAGGCGCTGCAGGCGGCGGGTTCGGCCAAGAAGGCCGTCGAACGCAACGCCATGGTGCTGCAGCAGAAGATCGCGGAGCGCACCAAGCTGCTCAGCCAGCTCGAGCAGGCGAAGATGCAGGAGCAGGTCAGCGCGTCGCTGCGGTCCATGAGTGAGCTCGCCGCCCCGGGCAACACCCCGAGCCTCGACGAGGTGCGCGACAAGATCGAACGCCGCTACGCCAACGCGGTCGGTTCGGCCGAACTGGCGCAGAGCTCGGTGCAGGGCCGCATGATCGAGGTCGAGCAGGCCGGGATAGAGATGGCCGGTCATTCCCGGCTGGAGCAGATTCGCGCGTCGATGCGCGGCGATGCGCTGCCGGCGGGCGGAACACCCGCCTCCCCGGGGGCCGTCCCCGCCGCGCCCAACGAAGCCAATCGGCCGGTTGCCGAGAAGCCCTTCGGCCAGTAGTCGGCGGGCGACGTTCCGATGGCGGTCAAGACGACCCAACACGCGCCGTGGCGAGTGCTGCTCCAGCGTGGTTTGGATACCGCCGCCGAACTTTCCGACTTCGTTGCGCACAAGATCAGCGCCGCCGCAGATCCACGTGCCCGGCTGCTGCGACGCCGGCGCCGCGCGCTGCGCTGGGGTCTGATATTCACCGCCGGGTGCCTGTTTTGGGCAGTGCTGACGGTGCTGCTGGCGGCCTGGGGCTGGTTCGCGTTGCTGCTGGAGACCACCGGGTTCATCGCGGCGGTACAGGCCATTCCGGCGACGTTGTTGCTGGTTCGCTACCACTGGCTGCGGTCGGAACCGTTGCCGGCGCCGGGCCCCGCTAAGGTGCATCGGCTGCCGCCGCTCGGTTCGGCCGCGCGACCGGCGATGTCCGCGCTGGGTGCCTCCGAACGCGGGTTCTTCTCGCTGCTGGGCGTGATGGAACGGGGCGCCATGTTGCCGGCAGCCGAAATCCGTGACTTGACCGCGGCAGCCAACCGGAGCTCGGCCGCGATGGCCGCCACCGCCGACGAGGTGGCGTCGATGGAGCGGGCGGCGCACCACTCCGAGTCATCCAGGGTGTATCTGGTTCCCACCATCAATGCGTTCACCGCGCAGTTGAGCGCCGGTGTTCGTCAGTACAACGAAATGGTCACCGCCGCAGCGCAATTGGTCTCTTCAGCAAACGGCGACCCAGCGGGTTCGGCATTGGCGGCCGCGCAGCAGCGCTACCGCGCCGAGCTCACCGAGGCTACCGATCGCCTGATCGGATGGGCGCAGGCGTTCGACGAACTTGGTGGAGTGCCCCGAAAGTAGCCAAGCGCTAGCTGTCAGTGGACGCTAGCCGTCAGTGGAGCGGGGCCCGTAGCGCTCGATGTACGCCTGGTGGATGTGGGCGTCGCGCTGGCGAGCGCGTTCGTCGACGAGTTCGGGGTCCAGGTCGTGCACGCGCAGCATGTGGCTGCGCCATATCTTGTTCAGCGCGTGCGAGAAGTAAACGAACGGAATGAGAATCGGCAGCGTCATGCTCAGGTGGACGTCCAGCGTCGTCGGGATCAGCCAGAACGGGGCGAGCACCAATACCGCGGGAACCGCCACGCGGGTCATCATCCGCCTGGCCGCTCCCTTGCCGGCCAGGTCGTTGCGCACCCAGTCCCGCATGGAGTCGGGCAACCGCCCGCCGCAGCAGTAGCGGATGTACTGCAGCACGTTCGGCTTGGTCCGCACTCCGTCGTTGCTCATTTGCGTCTACCTAAGCTAGGGCTAGCTAGAATCTGGCCCCTAGAATCTGGCCCTGAGCGACGGGATCGCCACCGCGACCACGCCACGCAAGAATCCTTTCAACATGTCGTAGACGTCAACGTAATCGCGCCACAAAGTAATCCGGCCGTTGTGCACTTCGAAAATGCCGCAGGCCCAGAACTGTATCCGCAGCGGTCCGACGATCAGTGCGTCGGTGCGTTCGGTGAGCACCGCGGCGCCGTCGGCGGCAATCCGGTGGATCTTCACCTCGAACCCGATGCGGCCTTGCATCCTGCTGAGCATCTTCGCCGTGCGGCGGCCACCGCGGATCCTGGACAGTCCGACGTTCTCGTAGACGAGGTCGTCGGCGAGTGCCGCGTCTACGGTGTCGAAGTCCTCTTCCTGCATAGCGTTCAGGAAGCCCTCGACCGTGCGGATGTTTTCGGCAGTTTCGGTAGTTTCGGTAGTTTCGGCTGATGTCTCGGTGAGCTCGGTCATGGTTGTCAGCGTAGGCGGGAACCGCTGTGGCAGGGTAGGGCGGTGCGCGTCGCCGTGGTCGCCGGGCCAGATCCCGGCCACTCATTTCCCGCGATCGCGCTGTGCCAACGCTTCGGCGAGGCGGGCGACGAGCCCATCCTGTTCACCGGGGTGGAGTGGGTCGACGCGGCCCGCGCCGCCGGCGTCGACACCGTCGAGTTGGACGGCCTGGCGGCCCTGGACGACGATCTCGACGCCGGCGCCAGGATCCACCGGCGTGCCGCGCGGATGGCTGTGCTCAACGTGCCGGCGCTGCGCGACCTCGCGCCCGACCTGGTGGTGTCCGACGTCATCACCGCGGGCGGTGGCATGGCCGCCGAGCTGCTGGGGATCCCGTGGATAGAGCTCAATCCACATCCGCTGTACCTGCCGTCCAAGGGGCTGCCGCCGATAGGCAGCGGCCTGGCATCCGGTACCGGCATTCGCGGCCGGCTGCGCGATGCCACCATGCGGGCGCTGACGGCCCGGTCGTGGCGGGCCGGCCTGCGGCAACGCGCGGCGGTGCGGGTCGAGATCGGACTGCCGGCCCGCGACCCCGGGCCGCTGCGACGGCTGATCGCGACGCTGCCCGCGCTGGAGGTCCCTCGTCCGGACTGGCCCGCCGAGGCGGTCGTGGTGGGTCCTTTGCACTTCGAGCCGACGGATCGGGTGCTCGAGATTCCCCCGGGTTCCGGGCCGGTGGTGGTGGTCGCGCCGTCCACCGCATCGACCGGGACCGCCGGATTGGCGGAAGTGGCGCTGGATTGCCTGACGCCGGGGGACACGCTGCCGCCGGGATCGCGTGTGGTGGTGTCCCGCCTGGATGGAGCTGACCTGGCGGTGCCGCCGTGGGCGGTGGTCGGGCGCGGACGTCAGGCCGACCTGTTGCGGCATGCCGACGTGGTGATCTGCGGTGGGGGGCACGGGATGGTGGCCAAGACGCTGCTGGCCGGGGTGCCGCTGGTGGTGGTTCCCGGCGGCGGGGACCAGTGGGAGATGGCGAATCGGGTGCTCCGGCAGGGGAGCGCGCGGCTGATCCGGCCGTTGACCGCCGACGCGCTGGTGGCCGCGGTTGGCGATGTGCTGTCGGCGCCCGGATACCGCGAGGCCGCCCGATCCGCCGCCGCCAGCGTCGCCGGGGTGGTCGATCCGGTGCGGGTGTGTCGCGAAGCGCTGGCGCTGGCCGGCTAACTTTCCGGGCTTTCTGGGTATGTTGGCTGGCGTGCGGCTGACGGAGTTCAACGAGCGGGTGGTGCTGCGATTCGGTACGGCGTACGGCGCGTCGGTGCTGGCCGATCACGTGCTGACCGGTTTGGACGGCCGGACCGCCGCCCGGGCGATCGAGGACGGTGTCGAGCCCCGCGACGTGTGGCGGGCGCTGTGCGTCGACTTCGACGTGCCCCGCGATCAGTGGTGAGTTCCGCCGGTCAAAGCGGGCAGTCGCCGCATTTGCCGGCGCGGGGGAGCCGGTAGAAGAGGCAGCAGCTACGGCGCTTGAAGTCCAGACCCTGGACTTCCGGGCCGGCGATCGTCCCGGACCCGGCCAGCCTGCCGGTGTCCAGCAGCGATCCGGTGATGTCGACGATCGGCCCGCGCAGGTCGGGCCGCGCCGGAAGCAAGGCCCTGGCCGCCCCGACCAGCGCGGAGGCGATGTTGCCGGACAGCAGGGCGGGCGCCAGTTTTACCCGCAGGCCGGCCTCGAGCGGTTCCATATGGTGCTGCACGACGACGCGGTACAGCAACTCGGGGGAGGGCGAGGCAGGCTCTCCGACGGGCTCGGGTAGCCGTAGCGCCGCCCCGTCGTCGGCACGCTGCAGGTCCGTCAGGTCCGGAAGGACGCCATGGCCCAGCACGCATGCCAGAACGGGTGACCACAGCCGGGCGGCGTGGCCGAGGTGGACCAGCGAGGTGCCGATGCGCAGCTCAGCGGTGCGGTAGCGCTTGACGGTGGCGTCGATCAAGTCCGTGCAGCCGTCGTCGTAGCATCGGCCGACCGGCTGCCATCCCGCTGCGTCCCCGCCCACGGTCATCGCGAAAAACCCTCCATAGGAGGATATTTCGGACAGCGCGGCAGAGATATCCATGCGGGGACCGCCCTCCCCGGGGAAATCCGCCCCAGTCGTCTTGAGGATGCGCCGACGGCTGTACCGGATTCCTTCATCCGCGCGGTCAATGGTACGGCGCCTGGCAAACCAACGGTTTTCACGTGGGCGGCCCGATTCCTGAAGCGAAAGCCCTCGTGAGGTCGGCGATCAAGCTACGACTCGCCGGGTCAAACGTGCTGGCGACCGGAGCTTCTTTTTGGGATCGGCGTGTCCCCTTGAATCGAACAGGTGTTCGGCTACTGTGGTGATCATTCGGAGGAACCGATTTGTCGGACCCCACGCCTAACGTATGGGCCAACCGACCGATACCGGTCACCGAACACCGACTATAGGAGAGGCATCATGCCGCAAGCCCCCGACCGCGAGAAGGCTCTCGAACTGGCGATGGCTCAGATCGAGAAGAGTTACGGCAAAGGCTCGGTGATGCGTCTCGGTGACGAGATGCGGCAGCCGATCTCGATCATTCCGACCGGATCCATCGCACTGGACGTCGCCCTGGGCCTCGGTGGCCTGCCGCGCGGCCGGATCGTGGAGATCTACGGCCCGGAGTCCTCGGGTAAGACCACCGTCGCACTGCACGCGGTGGCCAATGCCCAAGCGGCCGGCGGCGTCGCCGCGTTCATTGACGCCGAGCACGCGCTGGACCCGGACTACGCCAAGAAGCTCGGCGTCGACACCGATTCCCTGCTGGTCAGTCAGCCCGACACCGGGGAGCAGGCCCTCGAGATCGCCGACATGCTGATCCGCTCCGGCGCGCTCGACATTCTGGTCGTCGACTCGGTGGCGGCGCTGGTGCCGCGCGCGGAGCTCGAGGGCGAGATGGGCGACAACCACGTCGGGCTGCAGGCCCGGCTGATGAGCCAGGCCCTGCGGAAAATGACTGGGGCGCTGAGCAATTCGAGAACCACCGCGATTTTCATCAACCAGCTCCGCGAGAAGATCGGAGTCATGTTCGGCTCGCCAGAAGTCACCACGGGTGGAAAGGCTCTGAAGTTCTACGCGTCGGTGCGCATGGACGTGCGCCGGATCGAGACACTCAAGGACGGCACCGATGCGGTCGGCAACCGCACCCGGGTCAAGGTCGTCAAAAACAAGTGCCTTGCCGAGGGCACCCGGGTCTTCGATCCGGTAACCGGTAGAACGCATCGCATCGAGGATGTTGTCGACGGGCGAAAGCCGATCCATGTCGTCGCGGCGGCTAAGGATGGAACGCTGCGTGTACGGCCCGTGGTGTCTTGGTTCAACCAGGGGACGCAGGATGTAATCGGGTTGCGGGTGGCTGGCGGTACAACCGTGTGGGCGACACCCGATCACAAAGTGTTGACAGAACAGGGTTGGCGTCAGGCCGGGGAACTCCGCACGGGAGACCGGGTGGCGCAACCGCGGCGCTTCGATGGATTTGGCGACAGTGCGCCGATCTCGGCGGATCAGGCACGGTTGCTTGGCTATCTGATTGGGGATGGCTATGTGGGCGGTAAGACCCCGATCAATTTCATTAATATTCAGCCGACACTCATAGATGACCTGACACGAATCGCAGCGACGCTTGGTTGTGCCACCCATCCGCAGGGTCGTATGTCACTTGCGATCACTCATCGGCCTGGTGAATGCAACGGTGTGCTCGACCTTTGTCGGCGGGCCGGTATCCACGGCAAGCTCGCGTGGGAGAAGGCAATTCCGGGCTGGTTCTTCGAGCCGGATATCGCTGCCGACATAGCTGGGAATCTGCTCTTCGGTCTGTTTGAGAGCGATGGCTGGGTGAGCAAGGAACAGACCGGGGCGCTTCGTGTCGGTTTCTCGACGACCTCCGAACAGCTCGCGCATCAGATTCATTGGCTGCTCATGAGATTCGGCATCGTGAGCTCCGTACGAGAATATGATCCGACTCAGAAACGGCCGAGCATCATCGGCGGTCGAAGGGTTCAGTCCAAGCGCCAAATATTCGAGGTCCGGGTCGCGGGTATGGAGAATGTCGCGGCATTCGCGGAATCAGTTCCCATGTGGGGCCCGCGCGGTATCGCCCTTACTGAGGCGATTCCAGAAGCGATGCAGGGGCGTCGGCGCGGATCGCAGGCAACGTATTTATCCTCGGAGGCAGCCGGTTCGGTGCTGAATTACCTTGACGAGCGTGGCGTGACCGCGCAGGAGGCGGCCGCCATGATCGGCGCAGGTTCCGGGGACCCTCGGGGTGGGATGAAACAGGTTCTGGGTGCTGGCCGTCTCCGTCGGGACCGTCTACAGGTGCTTGCTGACACCTTGGATGACAAATTCCTGCAGGATGTGCTGGCGGACGAACTGCGCTACTCGGTGATCCGAGAAGTGCTGCCGCCGCGGCGGATGCGGACATTCGACCTGGAGGTCGAGGAACTGCATAACCTCGTCGCGGATGGGGTTGTCGTGCACAACTGCGCGCCGCCCTTCAAGCAGGCCGAGTTCGACATTCTTTATGGCAAGGGCATCAGCAGGGAAGGCTCGCTCATCGATATGGGTGTGGACCAGGGCTTCATCCGCAAGTCCGGTTCCTGGTTCACCTACGAGGGTGAGCAGCTCGGCCAGGGTAAGGAGAATGCGCGCAACTTCTTGATGGAGAACGCCGACGTGGCCAACGAGATCGAGAAGAAGATCAAGGAAAAGCTTGGCATTGGCGCGGTGGTGACCGATGAGGCCTCGGGTGACGATGTCCTGCCCGCCCCCGTCGATTTCTGAGCCATCTCGCGACGAGCTGGCGCGGGCATTGTGCCTGCGCCTGCTCACCGCGAGGTCGCGAACCCGGGCCGAATTGGCCGGCCAGTTGGCCAAACGGGGATACCCCGAGGACGTCAGGGGCCGGGTATTGGACCGGCTGGCCGCCGCCGGCCTGGTGGATGACACCGACTTCGCCGACCAGTGGGTAGGGTCCCGGCGGGCGAGCGCGGGAAAGAGTAAGCGCGCCTTGGCCGCCGAACTGCACACCAAGGGCGTCGACCACGACGTGATCACCAGGGTGCTGGACGGGATGGGCACCGGTGCCGACCGGGAGCGGGCCGAACGGCTGGTGCGGGCCAAGCTACGGCGGGAGAAGCTGGGCGGCCACGACGACGCACGGGTGGGTCGCAGGCTGGCGGCGATGCTGGCCCGCCGTGGGTACAGCGAGACGCTGGCCGGCGAGGTGGTCATCGCCGAACTGGCCGCCGAACGGGAACGCCGCCGCGTCTAGCTGCGGGTTAATCCGGTGGGCCCGCGTCGCCGTACCATTGCCCCGTGACTTCGATGGAGGCTTCGGCGCGTACCTACCAGGTGCGGACCTACGGCTGCCAGATGAACGTCCACGATTCCGAGCGGTTGGCGGGTCTGCTCGAAGCTGTCGGATACCGGCGGGCGGCCGACGGCTCTGATTTTGGAGATGCCGATGTGGTGGTCTTCAACACCTGCGCCGTCCGGGAGAACGCCGACAACAAGCTGTACGGCAACCTGAGCCACCTGGCCCCGCGCAAGCGCGTCAACCCCGACATGCAAATCGCCGTCGGCGGCTGCCTCGCCCAGAAGGATCGAGACACGGTGCTGCGCAAGGCACCGTGGGTCGATGTCGTCTTCGGCACGCACAACATCGGATCGCTGCCGGCGCTGCTGGAACGCGCGCGGCACAACAGGGCGGCCCAGGTGGAAATCGCCGAGGCGCTGCAGCAATTTCCCTCGACGCTGCCCAGCGCCCGCGAATCCGCTTACGCCGCCTGGGTTTCCATCTCCGTTGGATGCAACAACAGCTGCACCTTCTGCATCGTCCCGTCGCTGCGGGGTAAGGAGGTCGACCGCAGTCCGGCCGACATCCTGGCCGAGGTGCGGTCCCTGGCGAATGACGGCGTGCTCGAAGTCACGTTGCTGGGGCAGAACGTCAACGCCTACGGGGTCTCCTTCGCCGACCCGGCGCTGCCGCGCAATCGTGGTGCCTTCGCCGAGTTGCTGCGGGCCTGCGGACGCATCGACGGGCTGGAACGGGTGCGGTTCACCTCCCCGCATCCGGCCGAGTTCACCGACGACGTCATCGAGGCAATGGCGCAGACGCCGAACGTCTGCCCCGCCCTGCATATGCCGCTGCAGTCGGGATCGGACCGGATCCTGCGCGCGATGCGCCGCTCGTACCGCGCAGAGCGCTACCTCGGCATCATCGAGCGGGTTCGGGCGGCCATGCCCAACGCCGCTATCACCACCGACCTGATCGTGGGATTTCCCGGCGAGACCGAGGCGGACTTCGCGGCCACTCTCGACGTGGTACGGCAGGCCCGCTTCGCGGCCGCGTTCACCTTCCAGTACTCCAAGCGGCCCGGCACGCCGGCCGCCGAACTCGACGGGCAGCTGCCGAAAGCCGTTGTGCAGGAACGCTATGAGCGGCTCGTCGAGCTGCAGGAGCAGATCTGCATCGAGGGCAATCGCGCGCTGATCGGGCGGACCGTCGAGCTGCTGGTCGCCACCGGTGAAGGACGCAAAGACGCCCGCACCGCGCGCATGACCGGTCGGGCGCGCGACGGCCGTCTGGTGCACTTCACCGCTGACCGGCAGGTGCGGCCGGGCGACATCGTCACGACGGTGGTCACCGAGGCGGCGCCCCACCATCTCGTCGCGGATGCGGGCATCCTGACCCACCGTCGCACCCGCGCCGGTGACGCCGGTGACGCCCAGGCCGCCGGGCAGCAGCCACGCAGTATCGGTCTTGGCATGCCCGGCGTCGGACCCTCAGCCGGTTCGGCCGAGCCGCTCGGATGTGTCCGATGAGCGACCAACGCGACGAACACGACCAGCACGACGAACATGACCGACACGACGAGGCGGACTTCGACGCTTTCCGGGCTGAGATCGAGGCGGCAGAACGCCGGGTTGCGCGTGAGATCGACCCTGGCCCACGGGGATTCGTGGTGGCCATCCTAGCGTTCGTGCTGATGGGGTCGTTCATCCTGCCGCATACCGGCCATGTGCGGGGATGGGACGTGCTGTTCGGCAGCCACGGCGCCGGCGCGGCGGCGATCGCCTTGCCGTCCCGCGTATTCGCCTGGCTGGCGCTGGTCTTCGGTGTCGGCTTCTCGATGCTGGCGTTGATGACGCGGCGCTGGGCGCTGTCCTGGATAGCGCTGGCGGGTACGTCGTTAGCCTGCGCCGCCGGGCTGCTGGCCGTGTGGTCGCGCCAGACCGTGGCCGCGGGTCATCCCGGCCCGGGTGTCGGGCTGATCGTGGCGTGGATCACCGTCATCTTGTTGACGTTTCACTGGGCGCGCGTGGTGTGGTCGCGCACCGTCGTGCAACTCGCCGCCGAGGAGCAGCGGCGTCGCGTCGTGGCGCAGCGGCAGCCCAGGACGCTGCTGGACGGCTTGCAAACAAACCCTGACAGCCCAGACAACCCGGATCCGAAGGAGCCTCCGGATCAGGAGGCCGGCGACTCTTAGAGTCGGCGACCCTTAGGATCTACGGGTCAACGCGTCAGCGGCGGCTTCCGCCCACTGCCGCCATTGCTCGGCATTGGCCTTGGCCTCTTCGGCTTCTTTGGTGCGGCCGGCCGCTTCTGCCTTGCGGGCCTGCTGTTCGAATTGCTCGGCCCGGGTTGCGAACTGCTCGGCGCGGGCCTGCGCCTGGGGGTCGGCCCAATCCGACTCGCCCGCTTCGCGCACCTTCTTCTCGACCGCACGCAGCCGTCGTTCCAAGTCGGCGGACCGTTCCCGGGGCACTCGGCCGAGCGCCTCCCATTTTTCAACGATCGGCCGCAGCGCGGCCCGGGCGGCGTCGTGGTTGGTCGTGTCGATCTTTTCCGCTTCGGCCAGCAGCGCCTCTTTGGCGGTCGCGTTGGCCCGCAACTCCGCATCTTTCTCCGCGGTCGCGGCGTTACGAGCGGTGAAGAACACGTCCTGGGCGGCCTTGAAGCGGCGCCACAGGGCATCGTCGACATCCTTGGACGCGCGTCCCGCCGCCTTCCATTCGGTGAGCAGCTTTCGGAATTCGGCGCTCGTTGCGGTCCAGTCGGTCGACTCGGAAAGCTCTTCGGCCTGCTCGCAGAGCCGCTCCTTCGACTCCCGCACCCCCGACCGCTCCCGGTCCAGCTCGGCGAAATGGGAGCCCCGCCGCCGGTTGAAGGTTTCCCGGGCAGCGGAATAGCGCTTCCACAGCGCGTCGTCGACCTTCCTGTCCAGGCCGGTGATCGTCTTCCATTCATCGAGGATTGCGCGCAGCCGATCGCCGGCGGCTTTCCATTGGGTCGAGTTGGCGGCCAGCTCCTCGGCCTCGGCGGCCAGACCCTCCTTGCGGATGGTCTGGGCGGCCCGGTGCTCGGTGCGTCGGGAGCGATCCGCGGTGAGGATCACGTCGATGCGCGCAAGCACGTTCTCCAACCGGACCGCCAGCGCGTCGACATCGCCGAGCACGCACGCGCCGGGCAGCGATTCGGACAATGCCGTGGCATTGGCTTTCATCTTGCGGGGGTCGCCGGTCCCCGACGCCAGCCGCTCGTCCATCAGTGCGATCTCGGTGCTCAGGTCGTCGAATCGGCGGCCAAAATAGGCGAACGCAGCTTCGGAGTCACCGGCCTGCCAGGAGCCGACAACGCGCTCGCCGGCCGCGCTGATCAGCCATACCGTGCCGTCGTCGTCGACGCGCCCGAACCGGTGCGGGTCGCTGTGCGGGGGAACCGCCATCGGGTGGGC
>CAWFDM010000016.1:0-1183692 GCA_963814505.1 uncultured Actinomycetota bacterium | reverse complement strand
TTGCAGGACATCGCAAACGCCAACAACGGCACCAGGGCGGTCGGCACCGCAGGCTACGAAGCCAGCGTCGACTACGTGGTGAACACGTTGCGCAACAGCGGTTTTGACGTGCAAACGCCCGAGTTCGCCGCCCGCGTGTTCCACGCCGAAAAGGCGTCGGTGGCACTCGGCGGCAAAACAATGGAGGCCCGCGCGCTGGAATTCAGTCTCGGCACCCCGGCGGACGGGGTGACCGGGCCGCTGGTCGCCGCGCCCGCCGATGAAAGTCCAGGCTGCACGCCCTCGGACTACGACGGGTTGCCGGCGCAAGGTGCCGTGGTCCTGGTGAACCGTGGCACCTGCCCGTTCTCCCAAAAGGAGGACGCCGCGGTGCAGCGCGGCGCGGTGGGAATGATCGTCGTCGACAACGTCGACGAGCAGCACATGGGCGGCACCCTCGGGGCAAACACCGACGTCAAGATCCCGGTTGTCAGCGTCACCAAGTCCGACGGCTTGCAGCTGCGCGGGCGGTCCGGACCGGTCACCATCAAACTCAATGCGAGCGTCGAGAGCTTCAAGGCCCGCAACATCATCGCGCAAACCAAGACGGGGTCGCCCACCGACGTGGTGATGGCCGGCGCGCACCTGGACAGCGTGCCCGCCGGGCCGGGCATCAACGACAACGGCTCGGGGGTGGCCGCGATTCTGGAAACCGCGGTGCAGCTGGGGAATTCACCGCAGGTGCACAACGCGGTGCGGTTCGGCTTCTGGGGTGCCGAGGAACTCGGACTGATCGGGTCGCGGAACTACGTCGAGTCATTGGACATCGACGCGCTGAAAAGCATTGCGCTGTACCTGAACTTCGACATGCTGGCGTCACCCAACCCCGGCTATTTCACCTATGACGGAGACCAATCGCTGCCGGGGGACACCCGCGGCCAGCCGGTGGTACCCGAAGGCTCGGCCGGTATCGAACGCACCCTGGTGGCCTACCTGAAGTCGGCCGGCAAGACAGCGCAGGACACCTCGTTCGACGGTCGCTCCGACTACGACGGATTCACCCTGGCGGGCATCCCGTCGGGCGGCTTGTTCTCCGGGGCGGAGAACAAGATGTCCCCCGAACAGGCCAAGCTGTGGGGCGGGACGGCCAACGAGCCGTTCGACCCCAACTACCACCAGAAGGGGGACACCCTCGACCACATCGACCGCACCGCGCTGGGCATCAACGGCGCCGGCGTCGCCTATGCGATAGGTCTGTACGCGCAGGACCTCAGCGGTCATAACGGTGTTCCGGTCATGGCGGACCGCACGCGTCACGTGCTTGCCGCCAAGCCGTGATGCCGGCCAGGGTTCGTGGCCTGGGCGCGGTCCTGCTGCTGATTGTTGGGCTGACGGCTTGCTCGTCGTCTCGGCCGCGGCCGCCGGCCGCGGCGCCGGATCTGGGCCGCTCGTTGGCCGCGAAGGTGACCGCGGAGCGGATGTTCATCCACCTTCGCGCGCTGCAGGATATCGCCAACGCCAACAGGGGCAACCGGTCAGACGGCACACCGGGTTACGACGCCAGTGTGGAATACGTGGCGAAAGCATTGCGTGACAGGGGTTTTGGGGTAACCACGCCGCAGTTCGAACGGTTGTACACGGTATCGCCGGGCAGGCCGGCGGTGACGGTTGCCGGTCGTAGCTATCAGGTCGACCAGGCCTCGCTTTTAGTCCGGACGCCGCCCGGCGGGCTGACCGGGCAGCTGGTTCGGCCCACGCAACCGGCCGGCTGCTCGCCCAGCGATTACCCCTCCGACGTGCCGAAGGGTGCGATCGCCTTCACCGACGACACCCGCTGTTCGGTGGTCGACAAGCAGAACAGCGCGGTGGCCAGGGGGGCGGTGGCGCTGATCGTGGTGAGCCAGCCCACCGGTGCGGGAGCTCCGCCGACGTTGTTCAACCCGGGTTACTACAACCAGCTGACGGTGCCGGTCGCGGTTGTCGGCGCCACCGGCGCCGCCGCGCTGTCCTATTCCACCGCGCCGGTGCGTCTGGTCTTGGACGCCGAGACCATCAAGGTCACCTCACGAAACGTGGTGGCGCAGACCAAGACCGGCTCGCCCAATGAGGTGGTTATGGTCGGCGCTCATCTTGACAGCCCGCGTGACAGTCCGGGTATCAACGACAGCGGGTCCGGGGTGGCCGCGGTGCTGGAAACGGCGCTGCAGTTGGGTCCGTTACCGCCGGCGAACAACGCGGTGCGGTTCGTCTTTTGGGGCGCCGAGGAGGACGGGCTCAACGGCGTCATGGACTACCTGTTCGGCCTGGACCGCGAACGACTCAACGACATTGCGCTGTACCTGAACTTCGACATGCTGGGCTCGCCGAACGCGGGCTTCTTCACCGACGACGGAGACCAGTCCGGCCCGCCCGCGCCCGGTGTGGCATTCGGTGATGTGCCGGAGGGGTCTGCCGGCATTGAGCGCACCCTGTCCGCATATCTGAGTCTTGCCGGGAAGCGGCCGGCCGACATGGCATTGACCACTAGGGCCGACTACCACCCCTTCATGGTGGCGGGTGTACCGATCGGCGGCATGACGACTGGTGCTGCGCAGCCCAAAACCACTGTGCAGGCACGACTCTGGGGTGGTCAGCCCGGCCTCTGGTTCGACCCTAACTATCTGAGCGCACGGGACACCATCGACAACATCAACCGGGAAGCATTGGCGGTCATGGGTTCTGGTGTGGCGTTCGCGGTGGGCTCTTACGCGGAGTCGATCGGGGGAGTCAACGGCGTCCCGTCCCACGACCAGCGGCATCGCACCCGGGTCCCCTAACCGGTCGTCGCCGGACGGGTGATCCCGCTTACAACACCTCAGTGCCGGTCGCCGGGGTTCCCGCCTGCCAGTGGTGGTCGCCCGGATTCCCGTTTTGCCAGTGCTGGTCGCCGGGGTTCCCGTCCCGCCAGCGCTGGTCGTGGGGGCCATTGTGCCAGTGACCCTGGTCTCGGGCGTCACCGTCGAACCAGTGGTCGTCGTGGCAACGACCCCCGTCCCGGTTGTCGCCCCACCCCGGATCCCACCACTGGAACTCGCCGGCTGGGTCTGGGCTACGGCCGCAACCCCCAACCCCCAACCCCGCAAGCCCTAAACCGGCGGTCATTGCGAGCGTTCTTGCTGCGATATGTGCGATGTTCTTTCCGTGGCGGTGATATGACGAGCGTCGGCAGCAAACCGCACGCAAGAATTTCGCAAGCGGGCGGCGTTAGCCTACGACCCGACGGCAGCGGAAGGAATCACCATGCCCACCACCCGCACTTTGAAAACGATTACCGCGGGTGCGCTGCTAGCGGGCAGCCTCGCGGTGGCCGGCGGCCTGACTACGGGTACCGCTGAGGCCCGACCTGGTCCTGCGCCGCTAAACGCGTGGCCGGGCTGTCCGGACGACCACCCGGAAGGGCCATGTCACTGGTGCCCGGGGCAAGCCTTGCCGCCGACCGGTAATCACGTCACCAACCCGGTGATTTGGGATAACAACATCTGCCATACCTACTACTACGTGTACTTCGGGCAGGGGAATGTCGCCCAAAACATTTGGGATGGAGATAATCCACCAGCGCCGCCGCCACCGGCGCCACCGGGCCTCATCAATAGAGATAACTGCCGAGCGATTCTCGGAAATTTTTGTCCCAACGCATGACGGGGCGGAAGGCCGGCCTGACCACCAGCTACCGACGGCAGGTGCAGTCATCTACGATATGACCCTCGAATTGCGGCTTGAACTGCAGGGATTCAGGTTCCGGAAGGCAGAACAATGTTGGTAGATCGGCGCACTACCGCTGTCGCGCTGGCGGCCGAGGTCTTTTTGACATCGACAGGCTGTTCAAAGATCCGTGAACTCCAGTCTGCCGCGGGGGCGGGGAATATCTCGCAGTGGACTGCGGAAAAAATGACCCAGGCGTTCGCCGCGATCAACGCCAAGATCGGCGCCAACCCCGCCGATTACGAGGTGGTCCTCATCAATGAGTACGAGCTTCACGTCGACGCGATCGATCCAAAGAAGCGAGAGAACGTCGACAGGTATACCTACCAGGGTGGGAGTGTGCAGGTCACACCGGTCGATGTTAGCCAAAACGGGACGGGCGCAATCGAGATGAACGCGTTCAAGGGCGATACCGTCAAACCGGACGTCTTGGCCCAAGCGATGAACTCCGCACCCAAGGACTCTGGCGTCACCGAGAGCCCCAAGATCGAATGGGTACAGGTCAGGAAAACGACGGCAAACGACGACGCACCACAAATTTGGGTTGAAATCAGGGGCCCACGCGCGGCCAAGATGGTCCATTACGACTTAGCGGGTGCCCTGATAATCGTTTCGCCTGGCTGACGACCCGGGTGCACGCGTCGGAACCGTGTCCGTGCGAACAAGGCCCCCAAATACACCAACGGCTCTAGAATGTGCCGAATGTATAACCGCAGGATGATCGCGGCAGTGCGGGCGGTGATCGCTTGCGCCGGGGCGATTCTCGTGTTGGCGGGCTGCTCCACGGTGGTGGGCGGGCACGCGTTGTGGATACTCAACGACCCGTTCCGGGTGGGGGATTTGCCCGCGGCCAACGGTCCCAGCGGGCCCCGCTCGAACGCGCCGGCTCCGACGGGCAAGGTGGTCAACACCGACAACGGGGCGATCGACAAGTTGGCGCTGCTGTCGATCAACGACATCGAGGAGTACTGGAAGGCGGCCTACAGCGCATCTCTGAAGGGCAAGTTCAAGCCCGTCGACAAGCTGGTTTCCTACGACTCCAACGATCCCAACGGTGCCAGCGTTTGCCACCGGAAGACCTATCAGGACGTCAACGCCTTTTACAGCTCGCGGTGCGACTTGATCGCCTGGGATCGCGGAGAGTTGTTCCCGCTGGGGAAGCAATATTTCGGCGATATGTCCATCACCGGCGTGTTAGCCCATGAGTTCGGCCACGCGCTGCAGTCGATGGCGAAACTGGTCACCAGAAACGACCCCACCATCGTCTTCGAGCAGCAAGCCGATTGTTTCGCGGGCGTCTATATGTATTGGGTGGCATCCGGCAAGTCGCCGCGCTTCACGCTGAGCACCGGGGACGGGCTCGACCACGTGCTCGCGGGCCTGATCACCCTTCGCGACCCGGTGGAGGACAAGGAAAGCGACGACGAACACGGGTCGGCCCTGGATCGGGTCAGTGCCTTCCAGATGGGCTTCATCACCGGCGCCTCGGCATGCGCAGCGATCAACACGAAGGAAATCGAGCAGCGCCGCGGTGACCTCCCGAAGACCTTGCGGGTCAGCTCCAGCGGGACGGCGGAGACCGGTGAAGTCCCGGTCAACGAGGACACCTTGTCGACGCTGATGGAGGTCATGGGAAAGATCTTCAACCCCAAGCAACCGCCAACGCTGTCGTACAAGCCCGCCGATTGCCCCAATGCGAAGGCCAGCCCACCGGCGTCCTACTGCCCGGCCACCAACACCATCGTGGTCGACCTGCCCGCGCTCGCCATTCTGGCAAAGGTCGGCGGTAGATCCGAACACCGGTTGCCGCAAGGTGACGACACTGCAATCTCGATCGTGATGTCGAGATACACGCTGGCGGTGCAGCACGAACGCGGCCTACCGATGCAGAGTCCGTGGACCGCGCTGCGGACGGCGTGTCTGACCGGGTATACGCACCGCAAGATGGCCGAGCCAATCGACGTGCCGTCCCACAAGCAGCTGCTGCTGACCGCCGGCGACCTCGACAAAGCGGTCTCGGGGCTGATCACCAATCACCTGGCCGCCAGCGACGCCGACGGCACCGGCGTGCCGGCCGGTTTCACCCGGATCGCGGCCTTCCGGGTCGGCGTGGGCGGCAACATGGACGCCTGCTACTCCCGGTACACGGGATAGCTCAGGCGATCTCGGCTTAGCCAGCGGATGGCCGCAAACCAACGGCTCTAGAATTGGTCCGCTAATGCTGCCGTGCAGGCCGGTCGGGACGGGGTTCGTTGATGAATAACCATGCGCGGAATCGGGCGATGGCGCCGATCAGGGCGGCGATCGCCGGCGCCGCGGCCGCACTCGTGGTGGCAGGGTGCACCACTTTCGTCCAAGGCCGGGCCCTGTCGATGCTCAACGACCCATTCCGAGTGGGCGGCCTGCCCGCGACCAACGGTCCGAGCGGGCCCCGCTCGAACGCACCCGCTCCGACCGGGACGGTGGTCAACACGAACAACGGAGCGATCGACAAGTTGGCGTTGCTGTCGATCAACGACATCGAGGAGTACTGGCAGGCGGCTTACAAAGATTCGCTGAAGGGCAGCTACAACCCACCGAGCAAGCTGGTTTCCTACGACTCCACCGACCGCAACAGCCCGGTTGTCTGCCACAACCAGACCTACAAGCTTGTTAACGCCTTCTTCACCTCGCGCTGCAACTTGATCGCCTGGGACCGCGGCGTGTTCATGGCGACCGCACAAAAGTACTTCGGCGACATGTCCGTCAATGGTGTGCTGGCACACGAGTTCGGGCACGCACTGCAGAACATGGCGAAACTGGTGACCAAAAAGGACCCCACCATTGTCCGTGAGCAGCAAGCCGATTGCTTCGCGGGCGTCTACATGTACTGGGTCGCCAACGGTAAGTCGAAGCGCTTCGCGCTGAGCACCGCCGACGGACTCGACCACGTGCTCGCGGGGATCATCACCACCCGCGACCCGGTGATGGACGCCGACACCCAAAACGACGACGAGCACGGGTCGGCGCTGGATCGGGTCAGTGCCTTCCAGATGGGCTTCATCACCGGCGCTTCGGCCTGCGCCGGCATCAATCAGCAGGAAATCGAGCAGCGCCGCGGTGACCTGCCGAAGACATTGCGGACTGACGAGAACGGGGACCCGGAAACCGGCGAGGTCGCGATCAACCAAGACACCTTGTCGACGCTGATGGAGCTGATGGGACAGATCTTCAAACCCAGGCAACCGCCAACCTTGTCCTACAACCCGGCCGATTGCCCCGATGCGAAGGCCAGCCCACCGGCGTCGTACTGCCCGGCCACCAACACCATCGTGGTCGACCTGCCCGCGCTGGCGACGATGGGCAAGAAAGCCGACATGAAGCAGCACAGTCTGCCGCAAGGTGACGACACTGCGCTGTCAATCGTGATGTCGAGATACGCGCTGGCGGTGCAGCACGAACGCGGCCTACCGATGCAGAGCCCCTGGACCGCCCTGCGGACCGCGTGCCTGACCGGTGTTGCCCACCGCAAGATGGCCGAACCCATAGCGCTGCCCTCCAACAAGCAGCTTCTGCTGACCGCCGGCGACCTGGACGAAGCCGTTTCCGGGCTGCTCACCAACCATCTGGTCGCCAGCGACGCGGACGGGGTCAGCGTGCCCGCCGGATTCACTCGGATAGCGGCGTTTCGCGGCGGCGTGACCGGCAATATGGACGCCTGCTACTCGCGCTATCCGGGATAGCCGGGATTGCAGTTGTCTCAGGCGATCTCGGCGAGCCTGGGCATTAGTTGATCGCCGAACCGACGGATGAAGCCGACGGGGTCGGGGTTCCCGGGCAGGGGACCGACGTTGATCAGCTCGATGCCAAGCCCGGCGTAGCGTTCGACGGTCTTCAGGTACTTGTCGGTGTCCTCGAAGGGGTCGACCACCAAGAGACGGCCGAAGGTCTTGCGGATTTCGCCGGGGTCTCGGCCCACCGTGTCGCAGTGGCGGTTGAGGGCCTGGATCTTGTGTTTGAGCTCATCGACGTCGTTGGCCATGCTGTTCCAGATGTCGGCGTATTGCGCGACCAGCCGTAGCGTCTTCTTCTCGCCGTCGCCGCCGATCAGAATCGGAGGGCGCCGAATCGGTTGTGGCTCACAGATTGTCTCGGCCAACTGGTAGTGCTTGCCGTGGTACGGCCCGTCGTCGTCGCTCCACATCTGCCCGCAGATCTGCAGCGTCTCTTCGAGCATCTCGAAGCGGGTGCTCAGCGACGGATAGGGAATACCCAGGGCGGTGTGTTCCCTTTCGTACCACGCAGCGCCCAGCCCCAACATCGACCGGCCCTGGCTCAGCACATCAAGGGTGGTGACCGCTTTGGCCAGCAGCCCCGGATAGCGATAGGTCACCCCGGTGACCAGCAAGGTCAGGTCGATAGTCGTGGTCTGTCCGGCCAAAAAGCCCAACGATGTGTAGCCCTCAAGGAACGGATCCTGTGCTCGCCCAAGATTTTCCATCTGAAAGAAATGGTCGGCCAACGTGAACATCGTCGCTCCGCCCTGCTGGGCGGCTCTGGCCGCCTCGGCCAGCGTCGGGCCCAGCTTCGCCGGGTCCCCTGGCAGAAAGTCAATAAAGTGCACTCCGAATTCCATTGCAATCCTTACCCTTTCACTCGGTCAACCGCTCGAGCAGGGACAACGCGGCAACGATGATCCGACGCTCGGACTCGGAGTAGCGCTCCTGCATGGCGCGCGCCAGCCACTCCTCACGCACCTGCCGGTCGCTCTCGGCGCGTCGACGGCCCGCATCGGTCAACGAAATAACCCGGCGCCGACCGTCTTCCGGGTCGGGTGTGCGATCGATGAGCCCGCGTTGCTCGAGGACGGCCACTATCGTGGCCATCGACTGTGGACGCACCCGCTCGGCACCGGCCAGCGCGCTGGCCGATGACGCCCCCTCTTTCCAGAGCCGGGTGAGCACCGCCGTCTGCGACGGTGTCAGACCGCCACCAACCGCGACATCGCGCAACCGACGTCGCAGTCGGCTGAACAACACCCGCAGATCGCGGGCTGCCGCCATCGACGACTGAGTGGATTCGGTGGGGGTGGATTCGGTGGTGCCGTCCACCTCATCAATCCTAAACTAGGCAGTTAAAACTGTCCAGTTTGGACTGTTGATTTGGCTGCCGGTTTGTCGCTGTGTACCCAGATCGCCAGGAAGTCGGCGATGAGCAGCCACCCGATCGCGACGGCGGAAATTGCCCAGGCACGACGGACCAGGAGTGCGGTGCCACACTGCCGGGCCGTGTCGTGGCCGTCAGCCTGGGCGGCCTGGCCGAGGTTGGAGCGCAAGCAGTTGCCGCAGGTGATCTTGATCCCGTACACGTCGTACTGATCGAGGTAGATCGGATACAACAAGGCCGCCAGTCCGATGACCGCCAGCAGCAGGCCGGCGATTCCGATCGACATCTGACGACGATTCACGGCTTCTCCATACAAGTTAACGGCTGATGCTGTAGCTCGGCGGGTCACGTCATGCAGACGTTCGAGAACAGCAGAACCGGCCACGACAGGATCGACCCCAGGAAGGACACGGCCAGATCGATCCCGTGCATCTGGTGCAAGTGCTCGGTGTGCGTCATCGACCAGATCGTCCCTACCAGTAGATATGGTGTGCCAAGGATCAATCCGATGGCAATCAGCTGGCCGATGGAGACCCGGAA
Organism: uncultured Actinomycetota bacterium; assembly: GCA_963814505.1. Lineage (GTDB taxonomy): Bacteria > Actinomycetota > Actinomycetes > Mycobacteriales > Mycobacteriaceae > Mycobacterium. The sequence goes on along the minus strand of CAWFDM010000016.1, from coordinate 1,174,287 downwards.
ATCGAGCACCTTGCGGATCGTCTCCAACATATGCGTCAACATATGCGTCCCCTTTCGCCCAGCATCCCCGAGCAGCCCCGAGCGTCCATTATGTTAATGAAGATTCTGCGAGCCGGGTAGACGGGATATGGTGAGGCGGTGTCAACCGTCAGTGCTGGCATTCGGCGGCGGCCGAAGGATCGCAAAGTGCAGATCGCCCGTGCGTCGGCCGAGGCATTCAGCGCGCAGGGGTATCACGCGGTCAGCATGGAAACCATCGCGGCCAAGGTCGGGGTCTCCGCCACCGCGCTGTACCGGCACTACGCCGGCAAGTACGACCTCTTCCGTGGCGCCGTGCTGGCCCTGAGTCAGCAACTCCTCGACTGCACCGACCTGGCACCGGACGAGGCCGATCCGGCTGGGACGCTGGGTCGGCTCCTCGACGCGCTCATCGAGGTGACGCTGGACAATCGCGATTCGGGCGGCCTGTACCGCTGGCAGGCCCGTTATCTGCGAGCCGAGGACCAGGCCGTGCTGACCGGTCAACTGAAGCAGGTGAATCGGCGAATCCAGAAGCCGCTCATGCTGATTCGACCGTCGTTGATTTCGTCGCAGCGGTGGATGCTGTCGGCCGGGGTGCTCAGTGTGATCGGCAGCATCGTCGATCACCGGCTGCGGCTGCCGGCCGGTGAGATCCGGGCGCTGTTGGCTGGGGCGGCCTCATCGATCCTGGCCGCTGAGCTTCCGCAACCGGGAGACGTCTTCCCCCGCCCGGCGTCGTGGCGGTTGTTCGCCGAAGACGCCGGTGTCTATGAGGCACTGCTGCACGCGTCGATGATGTTGTTCAAAGACCGGGGCTACTCCGAGACCAGCATGGCCCACATCGCCTCGGCCGCCGGGATACCGGTGTCTGGGATCTATCGGTACTTTTCCGGCAAGTGCGAGATCCTGGCGACCGGACTGCGCCGCGCGGCCGACCGGGCCTCGGCGCAGCTTTCACCCGTGCTCGGCGCACTCACCGAACCCCGCCAGGCGTTGACCCTGCTGATCGATGCCTATGTGGCAACGTCGTTCGCCAACCCGGAATTGGCGGCGGTCTATTACACCGAACGGGTCAACCTGACACCCGCCGACCAAATGCTGTTGCACAACGTGCAACTGTCGACGATCGATTCCTGGGTGCGGCTGCTGACGGCTGCGCGTCCGTCGCTCACGCCGACGCAGGCGCGGTTCCTGGTGCACGCCGCCATGGCGCTGGTGGTCGATCTGGGCAGGATGGAGAACTCCGCAAACTCAGGGGCCGAGTCGGCCTACACGCAGGCGTGCGTGCGAAAACTGATGGAGCTTACGTTGTTTGGCGTCCCGACAAGCCAAGCAGACGCAGCGCCGCGTCAACCGCCAGGCCGGCGACGTCGAGGGTCTTCGAACCCAAGTCGTGCCGCGCGCCGGTGACCTCGACGAGTTCGGTCGGGCCGGCGACCAACGCCGCCGCATCGCGCACCTCCGCGGGCGTGCCGAACGGATCCGACGTTCCGAAGGTGAACACCGCCGGCACCGTGATGTCCGGCAGGTGCTCGGTGCGGGGACGCTCCGGCTTACCCGGTGGATGGACCGGATAGGAGAACAGGGTGAGCGCGTCCACCTTGTTTGAGGGTGCTTGCTGGCTGGCGACCACCATCGACGTCTGCCGTCCGCCGTAGGAGTGGCCGCCGGCAACCAGCGGGCCGTCGGCAAGGCCGCGGCACACCGTTATCGCCTCGACGATTCCGGCGCGGTCGGTCGCCGCCGAACCGGACGGCGGACCCTTGGGCCGGCGCCGGCGGTACGGCAGGTTGTAGCGCACCGCCAGCCAGCCGCGCCGCGCCCATTCATCGCAAACCTGTTGCAACAGTTTGGATTCCCGGCTGCCGCCGGCGCCGTGGGTCAGGACCACGACCCCTTTTGGGCGCCCGGCGGCCGCGCCGGTTGGGTGGTGCGCGATGCCCGCGATCCGATCGAGGTTCATGCGAGCGTCTATCGGTCTCTGATACTTGGTGACACTTTAGGGGTGGCCTGGGTATCGGGGATCGGTTGTGCAGGAGTGCGTGCCACGGGCGTGGGTTGCTGGTTCCTGTCCCACACGGACGCTGTGCCTGCAGGAGTGGTCGGTCGGGGCCTATTGGCGGCCGCGGCTGCTGGTGGGGTTGTGGTGCGGCGGACGCGTTTGTGCCGGCGCTGTTTCGGTGTGGCGGTGGTTTTGCGGCGGGTTTTGCGCACCGGCTGGTGCTCGACTGTGGTGACGCGTTTGGGTTTGCCTTTGGGCCGTTTGATTTTCGTTTTGGCCAGCAGGACACGTTTGGCGATGTTCTGTCCGGCGATTTGGTCCCGATCGGCCCGGTTGATGCCGCACCGCTGGCAGTGGGCGCTGTGGTAGCCGCCCGGGCGGGCCAATTCTTGATCGCAGCCCGGGCAGCGGGCCGAGGTTCCCCGTGGTGGGCACATCACGACTTCCAGTCCGGCGCGGGCGGCGGTGTGTTCGAGGGCCTGGTAGGCGCGGCGGCGCGCGGATTGGGCGGATCGGTTGTTGTTGACCGGTCCGTGGCCGGTCGGCTCCAGGCTGCGTAAGTCTTCCACCGCGATGACCCCGGCACCGGACGTGGTGGCCATGGTGGTCATGGTCTTGGCGAAGTCAAAAGCCATGTCCCGGTTGATCCGCTGCCGCTTGAGTCCCAGGGCACGCCGATTGTCTGTCAGCACAGCAATCTTCGTGGCGAGAAGCGTTTGCGTGGGTTCGGGTGCGGTCGCGACCAGGCGGCCGAGCCGGGCGATCTTGCCGGTCAGGTGCTGGCCCTCGGCCTGCAGCCGGGCCAGCCGGGTCCCCAGGCCCCGGTCGTTGTACACGCGCGTGCGGGCGTCGGTGAGCAGGTGGCCATTGTGCTCGGCGACCATGGTGGCCGCCCCAAGGCTGGTCGGGGACCAGTCGATCCCCAACGCCGCGGTCGCGGTCGCGGTCACCGGTTCGGGCACCGTCTCGGTGATGGTGAACCGCGCCAGCGGCGCCCCACGATGCCAGCACAGGGTGGGGAGATGCCAGCACACGATGTCGCGGCCCTTGAGGTGCGCAGGTATCGGGCACCACAACCGGTACCAGCACCAGTCCGCGCGATTCCTCGGGACCGCTGTGGTGGGGAGTTTGATCCGCAGCCACACCCCCTCGGGGCCGTGATCGGCCAACTCGACAAGCTGGCTGTCGGCGGCGCCGAGCCGGGCGATCCGGGGCACCGTGGGCGCGTCCTGAATCTCAGTGATACACCGAATCTGGCCGGCATCGGCGCGGCGGAGCTGGCGTGTCAGGTTCCGTAGAAAAGCCCGATTGATGTAGCGCGTCTGCTCACCGGTCAACCGGTCACGATCCAGGCGGCCCCGATCATCTAGGGCGGCGGCGACATCGGGAATCAGCCGGTCGCGATGCGCCATGGTTTTCAGGATCGGCACCACAGTGGCCTGCGCCAGCCGAACCACCCGCGACGGCACATACATGTTCTCGGGCGGCACCGGATTCCAACCCAACCGGGCCGCGACCACCGCCGCCGTCGACGGGAGTTTGCGGCCCAACCCGTCGACACCGGCATGCAAAGCGGCGAACACACTGGGCTGCCAACAGGACTGCATCAAATCCTGGGACAGCTGCTCAACAAGGTCGAGTAGCCAGCCGATCCTCGGCGCCACATCGATCACCTCGCCGGTGGCCTCCTCGACCGCCGCTGCGATCCGCAGCGGCACCGCCGACACGATGCCCGTCACGACGCCAACCGCTCGGCCGCGGCCAACAGCCGCCGCTGATTCTGTTTCGACCGCAGCTGATACAACCGGCCCGAGAACGACGCCAACAAGGCCATGAAGTCGTCCATCAGCTCCTCCAGCAGCGATTTATCGCCCCGATCATGCAGGACCTCGACACTAACCCCGCACACCGTCAAGTAGCGCTCGATCCAGGCCACTCCGAACCGCGCCAACCGGTCCCGCCACACCACTCGCACCACCGTGAACCGACCTTGCCCAGCGTCATCCAACAGCCGATCCAAGCCGCGCCGCGACTCACCCAACCCCGACCCGCGATCCCGATACACCCGAAACACCCTGCCGCGCGAGGTTTCCCGCAACATCTGCTCCTGATCAGCCAGCTACGACTCGCCCCCGCAAGCGGGCGGTACCCCCAGCCCAGTGGATCCCGACACCCGGCAATACCACGCCTCCACCCGATCACCACCACTGACCACGGCCGCCGCCGGCCGGCCCAGGTACACATCCAGATCCGCGCGATCAAACAACCGCTGCCCCGACGCCGACCACCGAAACGGCAACCGCCCCTCCTCAGCAGCCTTCCGCACCCCCACCACCGACATCCCCAAATACCCAGCAGCCGCACCAATACGCACTCAAAAAGTATCAACGAGTATTAGGAATTACGTCGCCAGTCGTGAGCCTGAACAACGGAGAGACGGGGCCGTGGCCATGGCCCAGCGGATAGGCGGCGCGCAGGCATTCGGTAACCCATCGCTTGCCGAAGCCGACCGCGTCGGGCACGGTGAACCCGTGCGCGAGCGCGCAGGCCACCGCGGCGGCCAGCGTGTCACCGCCGCCGTGGTCGTTGCCGGTGGGCAGCCGCTGCTCGTCGAACTCGTGAAAGTCGGCGCCGTCATAGAGCAAGTCGCAGCTCCGATCGGACGACCGCAGGTGCCCGCCCTTGACCAGCACCCACCGGGGGCCCAGCGCGTGCAGCGCCTTGGCCGCCGCGCGCTGCGATGTCGAGTCGATGACCTCTATATCTACCAGTAGGCGCACCTCGTCCAGGTTCGGTGTCACCAGCGTGGCGAGCGGAAACAGTTGATCGCGCAGCGAATCCAGTGCCGACGCCGCCAGCAGCGCGTCGCCGTGCATGGATGCGCACACCGGGTCGACGACGAGCGGCACCGTCAATCCGAGCCGGCGCCAGGTGGCGGCCACCGCCGCGACGATGGCCGACGACGCCAGCATCCCGGTCTTGGCGGCCTGGATGCCGGTGTCGGTGACCACGACTTCGATCTGATCTGCGACGACGTCGTCGGGAATCTCGTGAACCCGCTTGACGCCCAACGTGTTCTGGACGGTGACTGCGCTGACCGCGACGCAGGCGTGCACGCCCAGCAGCGCCATGGTGCGCATGTCGGCCTGGATGCCGGCGCCGCCCCCGGAGTCTGACCCGGCGATGGTCAGCACGCGCGGCGGCGTGGTGCCCGGTGGCGGTACAGGCAGGTAGCTCACTGGGTGATCGGCAGATACACCCGGTTGCCGTGCTCGGCGAACTCGCGCGACTTTTCGGCCATTTCCTTTTGCAGGGCAGCTTCGATCGCTTCCTCGCTGTCCAGCCCATGTGCGGCGGCGTAGTCGCGGACATCTTGGGTGATGCGCATGGAACAGAACTTCGGCCCGCACATGGAGCAGAAGTGTGCGGTCTTGGCAGGCTCTGCCGGCAGCGTCTCGTCGTGGAATTCCTTTGCGGTATCAGGGTCCAACGACAATGCGAACTGGTCGTTCCACCGGAATTCGAAGCGCGCCGTGCTCAACGCGTCGTCGCGCTCCTGGGCGCGGGGGTGCCCCTTGGCCAGGTCTGCCGAGTGCGCGGCGATCTTGTAGGCGATCACCCCGTCCTTGACGTCCTTACGGTCCGGCAGGCCGAGGTGTTCCTTCGGGGTGACGTAGCACAGCATCGCGGTGCCGGCCTGGGCGATGATGGCCGCGCCGATCGCCGACGTGATGTGGTCGTAGGCCGGCGCGATGTCGGTGGCCAGCGGACCCAGGGTATAGAACGGGGCCTCCTCGCACAGTTCCTCTTCCAGCCGCACGTTCTCGACGATCTTGTGCATCGGGATGTGCCCGGGACCCTCGATCATCACTTGTGCGCCATGGGCTTTCGCGATCTTGGTCAGCTCGCCCAGGGTGCGCAGCTCGGCGAACTGCGCGGCGTCGTTCGCGTCGGCGATGGAACCCGGCCGCAGCCCGTCGCCCAGTGAGAAGGTGACGTCGTAGCGCGCGAAGATGTCGCACAGCTCTGCAAAGTTGGTGTACAGGAATGACTCCTGATGGTGGGCCAGGCACCAGGCCGCCATGATCGACCCGCCGCGGGACACGATGCCGGTGACCCGCTTGGCGGTCAGCGGCACATAGCGCAGCAGCACCCCGGCGTGCACGGTCATGTAGTCCACGCCCTGTTCACACTGCTCGATCACGGTGTCGCGGTAGATCTCCCAGGTCAGCTCGGTCGGATCGCCCTTGACCTTTTCCAGCGCCTGGTAGATGGGCACCGTGCCGACCGGCACCGGCGAATTGCGCAGGATCCACTCGCGGGTTTCGTGGATGTTCTTGCCGGTGGACAGGTCCATGATGGTGTCCGCACCCCAGCGGGTGGCCCACACCATCTTGTCGACTTCCTCGGCGATCGACGACGTCACCGCGGAGTTGCCGATGTTCGCGTTGACCTTGACCGCGAATGCCTTGCCGATGATCATCGGCTCGCTCTCGGGGTGATTGTGGTTGGCCGGGATCACCGCGCGACCGCGGGCGACCTCGTCGCGGACCAGCTCGGCCGGCATGGCCTCGCGGGCGGCGATGAACGCCATCTCGGCGGTGATCTCGCCGGCGCGGGCCCGTTGCAGCTGAGTGCCGCGGTCGCGGACCACCCCGGACCGCGGTGGTAGCCCGGATGTCAGGTCGATCACCGGATCCGAATCGGTGTACGGCCCGGAGGTGTCGTAGAGATCGAAGTGGTCTCCGGTGGACAGGTGCACCCTCCGGAACGGCACCCGGAGAACGGGCCCGCCGTCGGGGGCCGCCACGTCGCGGTAGGCCTTGCTGCTGCCCGCGATGGGTCCGGTGGTCACGGAGGGTTCGACGGTGACGGTCATATTTTTCATCTCCCTACGCCGGCATTACCCGGTCAGGTTCGTACGGTCGACGGCCCCAAGCCGTCCTCTCAGCGCACTCGGCATGCGCTCCCGCGTGGGTGAGTTAGAGGCCCCTCCCACGCTAGCGCAGTGCGTCGATGGTGTGCAGGGGGCATGTTGCCGTGGGATGATGCAAAGGTGCGACAGCCCAAGTCGGCGGGCGCTACCAAACCCATCCAGACCGGCAACCAGCAAAGAGACGAACCGCAGGCCGCCGCCGAGTACCTGAACGTGGGCAGCTTCCATTTCTGGTTCGCCGGTGAACGCTGGGAATGGTCCGACGAGGTAGCGCGGATGCACGGCTACGAACCCGGATCTGTGGTGCCGACGACGAAATTGCTGTTGTCGCATAAGCATCCGGAAGACCGTGCACATGTCCAGGATCTGCTCGACCACGCGTTGCACTCGCGTGAGTCGTTCTCGAGTCGGCACCGGTTCGTCGACACCGGCGGTGCGGTGCACGACGCGATTGTCGTGGCCGATCGAATATTGGACGACGCGGGTGCGGTGGTGGGGACCTCGGGCTATTACATCGACCTCACCGAGACGATCGACGAAACCAGGTCCGAGACCCGGCAAGAGGTGCTCGACGAGGCGCTACCGGACCTATTCGAGAACCGGGCGGCGATCGAACAGGCCAAAGGTGTGCTGATGGCTGTCTACCGGGTCAGCGCCGATCAGGCCTTTCGTGTCCTGCAGTGGCGGTCGCAAGAGACAAACACCAAGTTGCGCGCGTTGGCGAAGCAACTGATCGAGGACGTCGTCTCGCTGCCGCCCCCGTCGGCCACCGTCCAGGGCCAGTTCGACCATCTGTTACTGACGGCTCACGAGCGCATCCCCGCCGAACCCGGCCGGTAGCGCGCCCCCATCAGATTCACGCCTCTTCCATCGCCTCGCCGAGTTCTTCGAGGATCTTGTTGTGGTGGTTGCTGGCCAGTAGGTGTCCGGCGGCAATGATGAGAGCGACCGGCCAGTCGATCAGTTCGAAGGCGGCAAGCGCGGCCAGACCGCCGTAGTAGGCCAGCTGCTCGGGCCGCGGTATTTCGGTTTGTCCCAGCACCGGCAGGTTCACCACGAAGGTTTCGCCCTCGCGGATCTGCTGCACGGCCTCCCGCTGGGACGTTGCCCGGCGAGCCTTCTTTTCTGCCATCATTTGCCTTTCAGTAACGAAGGGTTTGCCAGTGAGCCCGGTGGCGCGGTCACCGTCGGACGTATGGCGACCTCCGAGAGCCTGAGGGATCGGATGAAGACCGATCCGATAACTTCGACGGTGTCGTGGGTGCTGATCCGGCCGTTGCGGGAGCTGTATGCACTGCTGTGGCGTGCCGGGGTGGTGGAAATCCGGGAGACCGATCCGGAGGCTCGTCGTCCGTAGCGGGCAGCTGGGTCGGCTCAGGCGGCTCCCCGTCCGACGTGCCCCAACGATCCGCAGCGGCGCTCACCACGCCGATGACGGCGGTTGCCAACGCGGCGGCTCCCAGGCCCTGAACCCAGCCAAGCGGGTCGAGCGGGGTGCAACCGATGAATTGGCTGACCCCGGGAATGCTGATCAAGGTCGCCAACACCACCAGCGAGCCCGACGCGGTCAGCAGAACCATCGGGGCGTGCGACTCCAGCAGCGTCTGGCCCAATTCGGCGCCAACTAGTGCGACCAATGCCACGGTCGATGCGCGCTGCGGAAGCGGCGGCCCGGTGAGGCCCGCCATGGCCCACGCTGCCGTCGTCGCGATGGCGGTGGTGGTGCCGCGGATGACGACCGCACGCCACAGCGCGGGCTGATCCGCGCCGCGGATGCCGGGGTCGACCGGGCCGCTGGGCTCGCTGACCGCAAGGGCCGCGGCCGGCAGCGCATCGGTCATCGTGTTGACCAGCAGCAGCTGCCTGGTGTTCAGCGGCGAGGTCCCGGTGATCGCGCTGCCGATGATCGCAAACATCACCTCGCCGGCGTTGCCGCCGAGCAGCACGGACACCGCCGCCTGCACCCGGCGCCAGAGTTGGCGTCCTTCCTCGATGGCGTGCAGCAGCCCCTCGATACGGGCGTCGACCAGCACGACGTCGGCCGCCATGTGAGCCTGGTCGCTGCCTCCCGCGACCACCCCGATACCGACCGTGGCGGCCCGGATGGCGGCGGCGTCGTTGGAGCCGTCGCCGACCATCGCGCACAACACCCCGACACTCTCGAGCGTCTGAACGACCTGGACCTTGTTCTCCGGTGTCATCCGGGCGAAGATCACCCGTTCGGTCACGACGCGCTCTTGGTCTTTGCGGGACAGCGCATCCCACTCCGAACCGCTGATGACTTGCTCGGCGGCGACCGGCAGACCCAGCTCCTCGGCAATGGCCTTGGCGGTGATCGGATGATCGCCGGTGATCAGCTTGATGCCCACGTCAAGCCGGCGCAGATTCGCAAGCAGGCTCGGCGGCTTCGGGTCGCGGGGTGTCCGACAGACCGAGGAACCCCGCGAGTGTCAACCCGGCACGGGCGAATTCGGAGATGTCGTCGGGGTTGTCCTTGATCGCCTGGGCCTGTTTTGGCGTCAGCCGGCGCTGCGCGACCGCAATCACCCGCAGCCCGCCGGCGGCCAGTTCACCGACGATGTGCTCCCAGGGTTGTTGGGGGGTCGAATCGACGTCCCCGCAGGCGGCCAACACGACCTCCGGCGCGCCCTTGACGGTGAGCTCGCGGCCGGTCACCGAGGCCGAGAACGACCTGCCGGAGCGGAAAGGCAGGTGAGCGGTGGGCGCCGTGCGGGTCGAGCCGTTGCCGGCCCCGCTGCTCTCCCCGTTGATCTCAGCAGCCGCCTCGACGATGGCCGCATCGGTCGCGTGCGCCTGCCGGCTGTCGTCCGACGTCGGGGCGGCGTGGGCCGCGCAGCGCAGCACCTCCTCGCGTGAGTAGCCCGGCGCCGGGTGGACGTGTGCGACCCGCAGGCGGTTCTGGCTGAGCGTCCCGGTCTTGTCGAAGCAGACCACCTCGATACGGCCGAGCGCCTCCACCGAACGCGGAACGCGGACCAGCGCACCGAACTTCGTCAGTCGCCGCGCCGACGCCGCCTGCGCAAGCGTCGCCACCAACGGCATCCCCTCGGGTACCGCGGCGACCGCGATGGCGATGCCGCTGGCCACCGCCTGCTGCAGACCGACGCGGCGCAACAACCCGAGCGCGCCGACCACGGCACCACCGGCCACGCTCACCGGAAAGGCCTGGTTGGTGAGCTGGCTGAGCTGGTGCTGCAGGCCGATCTCGGAGGAAAGGTCGGCGGACACCAGCTCGGCCGCACGACGTTGCTGAGTGTCGGCCCCGACGGCGGTCACCACGGCTACCGCGGTTCCCGTCACGACGGTGGTCCCGGCGTAGAGCATGCAGCGACGCTCGGCGAGGGGGGCTCCCGGCGTGGCCTCGACCTGCTTCTCCACCGACAGTGACTCGCCGGTGAGCGTCGACTCGTCGACCTCGACGTCGACCTCCTCGATGATCCGCGCGTCGGAGGGCACCACCTCGTGGGTCCGCACCTCGATGACATCGCCGGGCCGCAGCTGTGCCGCGATGACATCGGTGTAGGCCCGCTCCCCGTCCGGACCGGTGATCAGCTTCCTGGCCGGCGGAATCTGCTGAGCCAGTAGGCGGTTCAGCCGGTTTTCGGCGCGGAGCCGCTGGCTGGCGGCCAGCACCGAGTTCCCGGCCAGTACCGAAAAGACCAACACCGCATCGACGGGCGAACCGAGTACGGCGCTGGCCGCCGAACCCAGCGCCAGTATCGGGGTCAGCGGGTCGGTCAGCTCGGCGCGGACGGCCTTGACGAACTGCCAAACGGCGTGTCCGGGCGTTGCGCCTAATTGCGCGATTCGACGAGCCGTTTCAAGGTCGGTGGCCGGCTCAGAGTCGAGCGGCGGCAATGCTTTGCGAACCTGCTCGACCGACATCGCGTGCCATTCGTGGACGGCAACCGGGCGGGGTGTGTCCGCGTTCATGACCCCGCGTGCCAGCAGGTATCCGGAGACCAGACCCGCCGAAGCGCCGAGGTTGACCGGTCCGGGGCCCACCCCGCGCACGGTCGGGATCATCAACAGCGATCCCATGGCCGTTGCGCCCGCCGCTAGCCCGACGCCGCGCTGGGTCGCGGTCTTGGCCGCCGGCAGCGCGTGCAGCACCCGCCAGGCCGCGCCCAGATCGGGCAACAAGAGATCGGCATTCCAGGGCGGCGGACCGGCGTCTTGCGGGAGGACGCCCAGCGCCACATCGGCGGACGAAAGGGCTTGCGCGGCAGACGATGACAACACCGCTACGCTCCGGCCCGCGTCCTGCAGGCCGGCCACCGCGCGGGCAAGGGAATCGTCGATGGAGCCGCGTGCTCCGTTGCGTACGGATCGGATTTCGTCGAACGCGGGTCGCAACTCGTCCAGCGAGTCGACGTCGACCGAGATCAGATCCACCCCGGTGCGGTGTGCCTCGGCTACCACGGCCGACGCCAGTGGATCGTGGGTGGGAAGGAAAAGCGCGTCGACTTTGGAATTCGTGCGGCTGCCCGATATCCCGCGCACCGGGTGCCAGCCCGGGCGCAGGCTGCTTTTCTCCAGCATGAGCTGGGCGCGATTCCACCCCGCGGACAGCTCGCTCTCGTCGGCGCCGCGAATGCGCGCCACCCGCAGGGTGTCGGTACACAACACCCGGGGGTCGATGACGATCGCGTCGACCTTGTGCAGCCGCCGCAAGGCCGCCGGGCGCAACGGCAACACCGAATGCTTGTCGGCCAATCCACGTCCCAGCGTGGCGGCGAACGCCTCGGGTGTGGTGCGGGTGGCCTTGGGTGTGGTGACCTGCACCGCGGTGGCGGCCATGTTGACGTTGCGGGTGCCGGCGCCGATCAGCCCGGCACTCAGTGCCTGGAGGAGCGCGAAACGCTCGGTGCTGGTCTCGGTTTTCGCGGCGGGGGCTCGGCGCGACGACGAATCGGTGGGCGGTTGGTCGGCGTGCAGTGCCAACCGGGGTTCATGCCCCCGCCAGGCTCGGGCGTGGGCGCGCGACTCGGCGGCCTTCACCGATTGCATTGTCAGCCCGATCGCCAAGGACGTGGGCGACTGGCCAAGGGTTTGCGTCGCCGCCATGACCAGCGTCATGACGGTGTCGGCGGCGGGCCCGCCGATAAGGTCATCGAGGCGGCGGCGCAGCACGGGCTGATAGTCGAAGAACGTGATGCTCGCGACGATCGGGTTCGGCAGCCGGCCCCAGCGCAGCATTCGGCCGGTGTAGGCGATGCCCAACCCCGCCGCATTGGCGGCGACGGTGAGCGCGCGGGTCGCCAGCACCACACCGTCGCCCGGCAGATTTGGCGTTGCCGGTGCGGGCTCTTCCAGGTTTTGGATTGGGCGGCAACACTTTTCGGCGTCGCCGACGACCCGGCAAAGCTCGCTCAGCGACGTGTCCTGCTCGCCGATTTCCACGACCACCCGCGACAAGGGGTAATGCAGACTGGCCGACGTGACGCCCGGGTGGGCCCGCACCGCGTCCAGCACGATGCGCCCGAGTTCCCCGTCGGCCGCGCCGTCCAGGCCGCGCACCTCGATCCAGGCGCGATTCTCGCCACGCCAACAGCGCCGGCTGAGCGTTTCACGCGACAGCTCGCCCGAGAGCGCCTTGGCTCCTTCGCGCAGCGGGATGGCCGCTACCTCGAGGCCGGCCCCGATGCCGGCTGTGGCAACCGCGCCCGCGCTCTTCCCCAGGGTCCCCGCGACATTTGCCGCGGTGCTCACCGATGCACTGGCTAGGGCGGTGGTTACCTGGAAGCCCATACCGACAGCGCGCAACGGCATAGATCGTATGGATGCGCCGATGCCTAAGAAGGTAACAGTGCCGATCAGTTTGTGCTGCGCAACCCTGTTGCGCCCGCCCGCCGGCCAGCCGTCTTCTTGGCCGCCGGTTTACTGGCGGCCTTCGCCGGCGCGGCTTTCTTCGGCTCGGGCTCGCTGGGTACCGGCTTGAGGGTCGCCTTCGCGACCGGTGCAGGCGGATCTGGTTTGCGGTTCATCTTGCTCAACAGCAGCGCGCCGCCGCCGACGGCTAACAGCACGGGCCACTCGACCAGCCCGGCGACGCCAAGCGCGCCAAGGGCCAAGGCGGCTGCGGGCGTCGAGTGACTGCCCGCGCTGACTCCGCGCTTGACGCCCTGTGCGGCGCCCGTTACACCGCCGACGACACCGTTCACCGCGGCGCCACCCACGGCGCCCGCGGTCGCTGTGGTCGCCGTCGCCGCACGACTCACCGTTTTACCGACGCTGCGGACTGCCCCGCCGACGACACTCATCATGACTCCCTGGCCTTTAGTCGCTCTGGCTGCGACTACGTTGATGCCGCTCGTATTCCCGTTGAACGCGAGGTAAACAGCAACACCAGCCTGCCACGTTGCATACGCGCAGACAACGACCGCCTCGCGGAATTTCCGCCAGTTAACTTGCGCGTGGGTAATTTTAACGGCGGCGAACCCGGCCAGGCAGGTGACTCAGGCCCGTTTCAAATCAACCTCTGTCAAATCAACCAGCACCGGCGCGTGATCACTGGGCGCCTTGCCTTTGCGCTCCTCGCGCACGATCTGCGCATCGACGACGCGGCCGGCCAACGCCGGCGAGGCCAGGATGAAGTCGATGCGCATGCCCTGCCTTTTCGGAAACCGCAGCTGGGTGTAGTCCCAGTAGGTGTAGATGCCGGGTCCCGGGGTGAATGGCCTTACCACGTCGGTGAATTGCGCTTCGACAACGGCCTCGAATGCCTTGCGTTCCGGCTCGGAGACGTGTGTTGAGCCCTGATAAAACTCGGTGCTCCAGACGTCTTCGTCGGTGGGGGCGATATTCCAGTCGCCGACGAGTGCGATCGGCGCGGCGGGATCGTCGCGCAGCCAGCCTTCGGCCGTATCACGCAGCGCGGCAAGCCAATTGAGTTTGTAGATGTAGTGGGGATCATCCAGGGTGCGGCCGTTGGGCACATACAGGCTCCATACGCGCACGCCGCCGCAGGTAGCGCCCAAGGCCCGGGCTTCGGCCGTCGCGGTCGCTTCTGGTTTGCTGCTCCAGCTGGGCTGGCCGTCGAAGCCGATCTGCACGTCGTCCAGGCCGACGCGGGAGGCGATCGCCACCCCGTTCCACTGATTGAAGCCAACGTGCGCTACCTCGTAGCCGAGTTCGAACAACGGCAGGGTGGGAAACTGGCTATCCGAGCACTTGGTCTCCTGCATGGCCAGCACGTCGACTTCGGCTCGTGCCAGCCAGTCGACGACGCGGTCCAGGCGGGTGCGAATCGAATTGACGTTCCAGGTGGCGAGCCGCAGGAGCGGGGATCGCAAGCGCGGCGAAGCCGGGCGCTGGGGGTCGCCGCCATCAACAGTGCCCTCGGGCATGGCTAGACGGTATCCCAGGCGCCGGGCCGGACCGGAAAGTAGCGGGTCCGGTGGTGCAACCGGAAACCCAGGGATGCGGCGACGGCGATCGCGTTCGCGTCGCGCTCAGCAACCCGCAGGTAGCCACGGGTCGCGCCGTGCTTCGCACCCCAGGCCAGCAGCGCCTCGCAGTCCCGGCACACGCCACGATGGTCGTCGTCCGCGCGGACGCCCACCAGGCCCACCAGGCCCACCAGGCCCACCCAACGGGTGCCGTCCGGCGCGTCGGTCACCACCGCACGGGCAAACTCGCCGAATTGGGGGCACCGCGCGCTTGCGTCGCGCTCGTCGAGCTGGGGGCACCGCCCGCTTGCGGGGGACACGCCAGCGTCGCGTCCGTCGTCGACCGTCACGCCAGCGTGTCCCCCGCAAGCGGGAGGTGCCCCCAGATCGGCCGAGCCATGGGGCACGTCGCGCACGTCGCGAACCAGGATTTGCTCGGTGTGTTCGCTCTGCAGGCCCGGCGGCGGCCGCAGCAACCGGTCGGGGATGGCCAAACGCGGCGTCAGGTCGCGGTGCGCGTACCACGCGACGATCGCGGGGATCGTATTTGGTCGAGCCGAAATAGCCAGTGGCACTGCTGAATTGGCTTCCAAAGCGGCCCCGTGCCCGGCCCTTAGCAGCCAGCCGTCCAGCCAGGTCGATTCAACGTCGGGCCGGTCCACGGCGGCCGCGTGCTCCAGCGCCCGGATCTCGGCGGTGCGCACCGGTGTATCGGTCAATACCCGCAGCGCGACTACGTCGGGGGGCGCGCACTCGACCACCGCGCCCGTCTTCGTGCGCACCCGCACCACCGGCTCGATCGCCAGCAGGTGCCCCACCGCATCGGTAAGCGGCGGGACCGATCCGGCGGGCCGGCGGTACCGAACCGTCACCCGCGTCCCGACCTCCGGCCACGACATCATCATTAGTGACCGAACGGGTCCGGCCCCTCGCCCGGCAGCCACGACAGCCCGGGAACTCCCCAGCCGTGCGACTTGACGGCCCGTTTGGCGGCGCGGGCATGCCGGCCGATGAGACGGTCCAGATACAGGAACCCATCCAGGTGCCCGGTTTCGTGCTGCAGCATGCGGGCAAACAGGCCGGTGCCCTCGATGTCCACCGGATTGCCGTCGGCGTCCAGGCCGGTGACCCGCGCCCACTTCGCGCGTCCGGTGGGGAACGATTCGCCGGGGACCGACAGGCACCCCTCGTCGTCGTCGCCCGGGTCGGGCATGGTCTCGGGTATTTCGGAGGTTTCCAGCACCGGGTTGATGACGACGCCGCGGCGGCGGGCGGTCTGTCCGCGGTCGTCGGCGCAGTCGTAGACGAACAGTCGCAGTCCGTGCCCGATCTGGTTGGCGGCCAGGCCGACCCCGTGGGCGGCGTCCATGGTGTCGTAGAGGGTAGCGATCAGTTCCGCCAGATCTCCCGGTAGCGAACCGTCGGCGCCGACCTGTACCGGCGCCGCGGGAGTGTGCAGGATGGGATCTCCCACTATGCGAATGGGTACGACTGCCATGGTCGGCTAGCTTAGGCCCGTCGACGATGCAGGGCGGAACGGCCTGAGGCGGTACTATCCGCTGGCGGGGAGGGGGCACCTCCCGCTTGCGGGGGCGAGGCGGGCAACCCAACTAGGTCAGGCGTGCGAAGCGGCGGGCAATCTCAGCGACTCGGCCGACTCGCGGGTCCGGGTTACGGCTCAACACTTCCCGGCGTGGTTGAATATTCGCCGAAACATGCGCCTATTTAAGTCAAATCATTCGAGCAATTTGGGAATCCGCCGGAAGGGTCCAGGGGAAGCGATATGGACAGCGCCATGGCGCGGGCAAATCGAGCGGGGGACGACTCTGAAATCGCCGATGGGCTAACCCGCCGCGAACACGACATTCTGGCATTCGAACGTCAGTGGTGGAAGTTTGCCGGTGTCAAGGAAGAAGCGATCAAAGAGCTGTTCTCGATGTCGGCGACGCGCTACTACCAGGTGCTCAATGCGCTGGTCGATCGACCGGAAGCGTTAGCCGCTGACCCGATGCTGGTGAAGCGGTTGCGACGGTTGCGCGCCGGCCGCCAAAAGGCGCGTGCGGCCCGGCGCCTCGGCTTCGAGGTCACCTGAGGCTCCAAGTGCTTTTGCAGGTTCCGGCCGGGACCTGGCTACAGTGGGCTCGATGAACGAGCGTGTCCCCGATTCTTCGGGGCTTCCCCTCCGGGCCATGGTGATGGTGCTGATATTTCTTGGCGTCATATTCCTGCTGCTCGGATGGCAGGCCCTGGGCTCGTCCGGTAACTCCGATGATGAGTCGGCGTCGCCGGCGTCGAGTGTGAGCACAACCACCACCGCACCGGCGTCGACCTCGACAAGCCCCAAGCCCGCCGCGGCCAACCAGGCCGAGGTACACGTGTACAACATCTCCGGCAAAGATGGTGCCGCCAGGCGCACCGCGGACCAGCTCAAGGGCGCCGGTTTCAATGTCACCGATGTCGGAAATCGGCCCCCGATGGATATTCCGGTTACGACGGTGTACTACTCCGACGCCGAGGGCGAGAAGGACACGGCGACGGCGGTGGCCCAGAAGCTGGGGGGAGCGCCTGTGGAGCCGCGAATTCCCGCACTTGCGAACGAACCGCCGGGCGTCATCGTCCTGGTAGCGGGCTGATGCTCATTTGGCGAGAAAACCGTCTCGTGGGCCAGAAGCTGGGGGCACCCGTCGAGGCGTGCATCCCCGCCCTCGTTAACCAGCCGCCCGGTGTCATCGTCTTGGTGACGGGCCGAGCCTTGATGACGGGCTGACGCCACCCACGCTAGTCTTCTCGCATGCCCAAATTCGCCGGTCACCGCAATGTCGCCGTCACCATGTCCGCGCTCTCTGCGGCCAGTTGTGTCGCGCTGGTCAGCGCGTGCTCGTCGCCCCAGCACGCGTCGACAACCCCGGGCAACACCCCGACGATCTGGACCGGATCATCCGCATCGGCGGGAACCTCGGGTCACGAGACGGCTCCCGCGCCTGCGGCGGCACCGAACATCACCACCCACCTGAAGGCACCGGACGGCACCGAGGTGGCGACGGCGAAGTTCGAGTTCAACAACGGCTTTGCGACCATCACGATCGCGACGACCGCCGGTGGTTACCTATCGCCCGGTTTCCACGGAGTGCACGTCCACAAGGTGGGTAAGTGTGAGCCCAACTCACTCGCCCCGGGCGGCACCGGTGCTCCCGGGGACTTCCTGTCCGCGGGCGGGCACCTCCAGTTGCCGGGGCACACCGGGCACTCCAGCGGTGACCTCACCTCGCTGCAGGTGCGCAAAGACGGTACCGCGATGCTGGTGACTACGACGGACGCCTTCACCATGGAGGACCTGACAACCGGCGAGAAGACCGCGATCATCATTCACGCCGGCGCCGACAACTTCGGCAACATTCCGGCGGATCGCTACAACCAGGTCAACGGGACGCCGGGTCCCGACGAAACGACGATGACCACCGGTGACGCCGGCAAGCGGGTGGCGTGCGGTGTCATTGGTTCCGGCTAGCCCGGCGGTCAACAGGGCAAGTGCCCATATCGATTTCGCCCGCTCACCGCGGCCGACCATCGGGGTGGAATGGGAATTCGCGCTCGTCGACGCGCAGACCCGGGACCTGAGCAACGAAGCGACCGCCGTCATCGCCGAGATCGGCGAAAACCCGCGTGTGCACAAGGAATTGCTGCGCAACACGGTCGAAGTCGTCAGCGGCATCTGCGACAGTGCCGGGCAGGCGATGGAGGATCTGCGTACCACCTTGGGCCCCGCCCGCCGGATTGTCCGGGATCGTGGGATGGAGTTGTTCTCCGCCGGCACGCACCCGTTCGCCCAGTGGTCCACCCAGAAGCTCACCGACGCGCCGCGCTACGCCGAGCTGATCAAGCGCACCCAGTGGTGGGGCCGGCAGATGCTGATCTGGGGCGTGCATGTCCACATCGGTATCTCGTCGGCGAACAAAGTGATGCCGATCATGACGTCGTTGCTCAACTATTACCCGCACCTGCTGGCGCTGTCGGCGTCGTCGCCGTGGTGGGGCGGCGTTGACACCGGATACGCGAGTAATCGGGCCATGATGTTTCAGCAGCTTCCGACCGCCGGGCTGCCGTTTCACTTTCAGAGCTGGGCGGAGTTCGAAGGCTTCGTTTACGACCAGAAGAAGACCGGCATCATCGACCATATGGACGAAATCCGTTGGGATATAAGGCCATCACCGCATCTGGGCACCCTCGAGGTGAGGGTCTGCGACGGCGTGTCCAACCTGCGCGAACTCGGCGCGCTGGTCGCATTGACGCACTGTCTGGTTGTCGACCTGGACCGCCGGCTCGACGCCGGCGAGTCGCTGCCGTCCATGCCGCCCTGGCATGTCCAGGAGAACAAATGGCGGGCCGCTCGCTACGGCCTGGACGCGGTGATCATCTTGGACGCCGACAGCAACGAGCGGTTGGTTACCGACGATCTCGCCGATGTGCTGACCAGGCTGGAGCCGGTCGCCAAGTCGCTGCATTGCGTTGGCGAGCTGGCCGCGGTGGCCGAGATATGGCGCGAGGGTGCCTCATACCAGCGGCAGCACCGGGTGGCCGAGGAGCATGACGGCGACCTCCGTGCGGTCGTCGATGCGCTGGTTGCTGAGCTAGACATTTAGCCGCGCCGACGCCCGAATTGTTCAACGGTTGCTGGGCCTGCGCAATCCATTTGCTCCGAAACGCCATGGCGTCCCGCGAGCAGCGATAAGCTGCGCCCTCATCGAGTTCTCTTGGGCGACTTGGGATTTTGCTGAGTTTTCCCGCATAGTGGGAGGTTCCGATGTCATTTGTGGTTGCAGCACCGGAATGGGTGGCGGCGGCGGCGACGGATTTGGCGAATATCGGATCTGCAATTGGCGCGGCCAATACGGCGGCCGTGGCCCCGACGACGGGAGTTATCGCTGCGGGCGCCGATGAGGTGTCGGCGGCGATAGCGGCATTATTCGGGTCGCACGCCCAGGCCTATCAGGCGCTCAGTGCCCAGGCGGCGCAGTTTCACGCCCAGTTTGTGCAGGTCCTGAACGCGGGCGCGGCGGCGTACGCGAGCGCTGAGGCCGCTAACGCTTCTCCGCTACAGGCGACCCTGCAGTCCGTCGGACAAGAGGCGCTCAACGTGGTCAATGCGCCGACACCCAGGCGCTGTTGGGTCGACCGCTCTTCGGCGACGGTGCCAATGCGACGACGGCCGGCGGTAGCGGCGCGTCCGGGGGGATCCTGTACGGCAACGGCGGGGCCGGGGCGAACGGCGGTGCGGGTCAAGCCGGCGGTGCGGGTGGGGCGCGGGTCTGATCGGCAACGGCGGAGCCGGCGGTAACGGCGGGGCCGGCGCGGCCGGCGGCAAGGGCGGCAACGGCGGCTTGCTGAGCGGCAACGGCGGGGCCGGCGGTAACGGCGGCAGCGCCACAGCGGCAAGCGGGCAGGGTGGGGCCGGCGGTGCCGGCGGCAATGCATTCCTGTATGGCCATGGCGGGGCCGGCGGGTCCGGCGGTGATGGAGTGGCCGGCGCCGACGCCGTCAAGCCGACATACAACCAGAGCCGTCAGCTGGCCTCGGGCATGCCTGGCACCGACAACTCCGATGGGAACGGTGGTGTCGGCGCCAACGGTACGAACAGCACGGCCGCCGGGGTGGCCGGCGCTGCCGGCACCGCCGGCGGGTCGGGGGCCACGACCAACCCGACAAGCGTCACCAGCGTGTCCGGCGGCACCGGCGGCACCGGCGGCACCGGCGGTAGTGGCGGCACCGGCGCCTCGGGCGGTGACGGCGGCACCGGCGGAGGTGCGCAAGCCCAAGTCAATATTCCCGTCACCGGGGGTGCCGGCGGGGCCGGCGGCGCCGGGGGTGCGGGCGGACGGGGCGGGTTGTTGTTCGGCGTCGGCGGCGACGGCGGACACGGTGGCCTGGGCGCCGACGCCGGCGCGGGCGGTAACGGCGGAAAGGGCGGTTTCACGTTGGGCGCCGACGGAACACGGAGCGGACAGGGCGGTGACGGCGGTGACGGCGGCGACGGTGGCACCGGTGGCACCGGCGGCGACGGCGGTGACGGCGGCGTTGGCGGTGCGGGCGGACTGTTCGGCAGCAGCGGCGGCCATGGCATTGGCGGTACGGGCGGCCACGGTGCTGCAGGGGGCGTGGGCGGCGCCGGCGGCGCTGCCGGCGCAGACGAAAGTGGTTTTCTCTCTAATCCCGGCAACCACGGCAAGAACCCCGGCATCGCCGCCGACGGTGAGGCCGGCAAGTCCAGTTGACGGGCGTCTGCTAGCCCAGCCGAGCGCCGCTTGCTCAGTTAGACATTTGGACAACATTTAGCCAATATTTTGCCGCCGGAGGACAAACAAAGTCATTGGTCGCGTCTGGATAGCGGTACGCTGTGCTCGGTCGAATTGCGTCGCCAAGTGCGATCCCGAGTTTGCTGGTTTGCCCAAATTGGTCGGAGGCGTCCCATGTCGTTTGTGATCACAGCGCCCGAGATCGTGGTGGCGGCTTCGGATTTAGCGAACATCGGTTCGGCGGTCTCTTCGGCCAATGCGAGCGCGGTGGCCCCGACGACGGGGGTGCCGGCCGCGGCTGCCGACGAGGTATCGGCGGCCATCGCGGGGCTGTTCGGCGCGCACGGCCAGGCCTATCAGGAGCTAAGTGCGAAGGTGGCGGCGTTTCACAACCAATTCGTGCAGGCGATGAACGCGGGTGCGGCGACGTACGCCAGTTCCGAGGCCGCCAACATTTCGGTGTTGCAGACCGTGGAGGACCTGTCGTTCTTCAAGCCCCTTGAGTTGCTGACGGGGCGTCCGCTGATCGGCAACGGCACAAACGGGGGGACCGTTGGCGGGGTGGGGCAAGCCGGCGGGGCCGGCGGGTACCTAATCGGCAACGGGGGTAACGGTGGTGCCAGCACGAACGCAGGCGCCACCGGCGGTGCCGGTGGCGCCGCCGGGCTGCTCGGCAACGGCGGTAACGGCGGGAACGGCACCGTCCCCGGCGGTGCCGGCGGCGTGGGCGGGGCAGGCGGTAATGCCGGGCTGTTGGGCAACGGCGGTAGTGGCGGGAACGGCGGCGCCGGCGCGGCCGGCGCCGCAGCCGTCAACCCGGGAGACCAGACAACCACCTATGTGAGCGGGACGCCTAGCACCCCCGGGGCCAGCGGCTTCGACAGCAATACCGCCGGGGTGGGTGGCGGCACCGGCGCCGCCGGCGCCGACGTTACGTCCTCGGGCGCCAGCGTTATGGGTGGTGCCGGCGGTGCGGGCGGCGCCGGTGGACTTGACGCCGCCGGTGGCACCGGTGGCGCGGGCGGGACGGCCACCAACAGCGGTTCGGGGCCGGCGATCGGGGGTGTTGGTGGCGCCGGGTCCACCACCGGCGGCACCGGCTTTGCCGGCGGCAGCGGGTCTAGCGGCGCCAATGGTAGGGACGGCACCACCGGTATTGGCTGAGAGGTCGTTGCCCCGGGAACCTATGCCTGAACCCGTTGAGTTGGCCATGTTTCCGCTCGAGTCGGCACTGCTGCCGGGCGAGGATCTGCCGCTGCGCATCTTCGAGCCGCGCTACCAAGCCTTGGTGGCCGATTGCATGCGTAGCACCGAGCCACGCTTCGGCGTCGTGCTGATCTCGCAGGGCCGTGAGGTCGGCGGCGGGGACTCGCGCAGTGACGTCGGCGTGCTGGCCCGGATTGCCGAATGCGTCGAAACCGCCTCGGGCCGGTATGCGCTGCGCTGCCGGACCGGCGAGCGAATCCGGGTGTGCGACTGGCTGCCCGACGACCCCTACCCGCGCGCGACGACGCGCCTATGGCCCGACGAGCCGGGGGATCCGGTATCCGAAGCGCAACTTCTCGATATCGAAGACCGGATGATGGCCTTATTCGAGCGGATCGCCGACGCCCGGGGTGCTCCGCTGCCCGGCCGCGACGTGCTGCTCGGCGCCGACCGGGCCGACTCGGACGACGCCGGGCAGCGGCTGTACGCCCTGGCATCTCGCCTACCGATCGGCGCGGCCGACCGCTACGCGGTGCTGTCAGCGCCGTCGGCCGCCGACCGGCGGGCGGCGCTCAGCGAGGCCGTGGATTCGGTCGCCGCGATAGTGGAATTTCAACTTTCCGACTGATTTCCGACCAATGTCCGACTAATTTCCGACTAAGCCACCGCGGCGGGTGGGCGCGCCACTGCCGCTATGTGTCTCAGCATGCGGCGCACCACTACCCGGTGAGCGCCGCTGCCGATCACCAGCGCGCGATAGACCTTGCCGTGCAGGCCGGGAAAGGCGGCCCAGGTGACCGCCCGCAGCCGCACGCGGCCGTGGCTCGGCTCCAGCGCGAACGCCAGGCGGTAGCGGGCAAACAGGTGCCGGCCCTTCAGCGTCAGCCGGTGCGGCGGTGTCGCTTCCTCAAGCTTGAAACCCACCGGAACCGTGGCCGGGTCGTTGGGATCGCGACACATCACTCGCAGCAGCGCCGACCAGGTCTGCGCCGCCGATGCGTCGATTGAGATAGCATGCTCATCGATATAGGGCAATCGTTCCATATAGAAGGAATGTACTAGATCGTGGCACCGCCGCGGAAGCACGAAACCGATGTGATCCTGGACGCAACGCGAGCGCTGGTGCTCGCGGGCGGGCCGCGCGCGGCGAGTGTCGCGGCGATCGCAACGGCGAGCGGCGCACCGGCCGGAACGCTGTATCACCGGTTCGGCAATCGCGACGGCGTGGTGACCGCCGCCTGGCTGCGCGCACTCGAACGTTTCCAGGCGCGGGCGATGGCCGCACAGGCCGAAACTGCGGCCGACACCGCGGTCGCGATGGCCGTGGCCGCGATCAGCTTCGCCCGTGAGCTCCCGGAGGATGCCCGGCTGTTGCTCACAATCCGTCCGGGTGATCTGCTCGACGGCCAACCCGACCCCGCGTTCCACGAGACGCTCGCCGCCATGAACGCCCCCCTTGTCGAGCGAGTGCACGAGTTGGCCGAACGGCTTTACGGGAGCAGCGATCCGCGGGCGGTCGACGCGATGAACAGGGCCGTGGCCGACCTGCCCTTTGCCGTCGTCCGGCGGCACGCTCACGACGAGCCGATGCCGTCGTGGCTGGAAGCCGATGTCGCGGCCTCGGCGCGGGCGGTGCTAGAAGGATTTGGCGAACGCGCGTAGCGACTCGACCTGAACGGGATCCAGCGATGGGCGCACGTTTTTGCGGGCCGCCGCAAGGTCGAAGGCGGTGACGTCGGCGGCGTCGATGGAACGCCGCATCGCCGTCAGCGCTGCTTCCCGCAGCAGGGCCACACAGTCGGCGGCGCTGTAGCCGTCGAGTCCGGCGGCCACCTTTTTCAGGTTGACGTCGGGGCTCAGTGGAATCGATTTGCCTGCGGTGCGCAGGATTTCGAGGCGCGCGGCGGCGTCGGGCGGTTCGACGAACACCAGGCGTTCCAGCCGTCCGGGCCGCAGCAGCGCCGGGTCGATCAGATCGGGCCGGTTGGTGGCGCCCAGCACCACGACGTCGCGCAGCGGGTCGATGCCGTCGAGCTCGGTCAGCAGCGCGGCCACCACGCGATCGGTCACGCCGGAGTCGAAGCTCTGCCCGCGCCGGGGCGCCAGCGCATCCACCTCGTCGAGGAACACCAGCGACGGCGCCGAATCGCGGGCCCGCCGGAACAACTCACGGACCGCCTTCTCCGAGGCGCCCACCCACTTGTCCATCAGCTCGGAGCCTTTGACCGCGTGCACGCTCGTCTGCCCGGTGCTGGCCAGCGCCCGCACCAGGAAGGTCTTGCCGCAGCCGGGCGGACCGTACAGCAGCACCCCCCGCGGCGGATCGACGCCCAACCGGGCGAAGGTGTCGGGGTGCTGCAACGGCCACAGCACCGCTTCGGTCAGGGCCTGTTTGGCGTCGACCATGTCACCGACATCGGCGAGGGTGACGTTCCCAACGGTCAGCTCCGCGCTGGCCGAGCGGGACAGCGGCCGGATGACGCTGAGCGCACCGACGAGATCGTCCTGGTTCAGCTTCGGTGGCTGGCCGTCGGAGCTGGCGCGGGAGGCTGCCCGCAGCGCCGCCTCGCGCATCAGCGCAGCCAGGTCGGCAACGACGAAACCGGGTGTGCGGCCGGCAATCTCATCGAGATCGAGATCGCCGGTGGGTACCCGCTTGAGCAAAGCCTCCAAGAGCGCCTTGCGGGTGGCGGCATCTGGCAGCGGCAAACCCAGCTCTCGGTCGCACAAATCGGGGGCGCGCAGCCGGGGATCGAGCTGGTCGGGATGCGCGGAGGTGGCGATCAATGCGACGCCGTCGGTGGCTACGGCGATGCGCAGTTCGGCCAGGATCAGGGCGGCCACCGGCTCGGCGGTGGCCGGCAGCAGGGCGTCGACGTCGGCGATCAGCAGCACCCCGCCACCGTCGCGAACCTTCGTCACCGCCGAGGCCACGGCTTTGAGCCTGTCGTCGGCGCTCAGCGCGCCGACCGCGGGACCGTCCAGTTCTACTCGCCTGCGGCCGTCGCACACCGCGCGCACCAGCGTCACCTTGCCCACGCCGGCCGGACCCGATACCAGCACACCGAGGTTGGTGGCGGCGCCCAATGTCTGCAGCAGGTGTGGTTCGTCGAGTGCGAGCTTGAGCCATTCGGCGAGCTTGGCTGCCTGCGGCTGCGAGCCCTTGAGCTCCTCGACAAGGACCTCCGGGGTCCCGGTGGTCAGCTGTTCATGCGGGGTTGTCGCGGCGCTGTATGGGACGCCGGTGCCCCAGGTGACCAGCGAGTTCGGTTGCACGCTGACCGGACCGTCGGGGTCGACGCCGGTGACGGTCAACAGTTCCGAGGTCCAGCTGATCCCGACCGAGGCCGCCAGTGCGCGGGTAGCGGCCGACGTGGACGTGCCGGGGCCCAGGTCGCGGGGCAGCAGGGACACCGCGTCGCCGACGGTCATCACCTTGCCGAGCAAGGCCTGGCGCAGGGTGACCGGCGAAAGTGACTGGGTGGCCAGAGCCGAACCGCTCAGCGTCACCGACCGCGCGCCGTAAACGACGACCGGGCCGACGATCACCTCGGTGCCCTCGCGCAGCCCGGCATTGGACAGCGTCACGTCGTCGAGCAACACGGTGCCGACGGGGATGTCCTGCGCGGCCCGTCCCGCCACCGCCGCCGTGGTCCGCGATCCGGTCAGCGACACCGCGTCCCACTCCCGGATACCAAGAGCGGCAACGGCATTCGGGTGCAACCGGATCACGCCGCGACGGGAGTCCACCGCCGAGGTGTTCAGCCGGGCGATAAGCGTCAACTGACCGGCCGCTCCGGATGTCGAGCCCGGGTTGGTCACAACCGCCTGCCAGGCTTGCGCAGGCCCAGCCGGGCCATCGACCTGCGGTACGGGAGCGTCCGGCGGCGGGTCGCGCGCCGCACGGCACGCCGTTGCGCCCATCGCTGCTTCGCCCTGGGGTCCCATGTCTCCGGGTGCTTCGCGAGAAACCGCTTGCTGCGCACGGCGAAGGGGATGTGGATGACATAGGCGACGATGATCACCAGGATCGTGAGGTAGGGGAAGATGAACGCGGACGCAACGCCGATTGCCAGCAGCGCCAGCATCGGGGCGACCATGGCCGGCGGCACCGTGAACGTATGAACCTTTCGCATCGGGATGCGGCTGACCACAAGCAGCGACACTCCGATGAGCCACACCGCCACCACCCAGTTGGCCCAATCGGTGTTCCACCAATCGTCGCCGAAACCCCATTCCTCCAACTGCAGCTTCGTCGCGATGGGGCCGATGGCCCCGACAGCGCCGGCCGGCGCGGGCATGCCGAGGAAATAGTTCTTGGCATAGGCCGGCTGGTCGACATCCAGCAGCACGTTGAATCGCGCTAACCGCAGTACGACACAGACCGCATAGAGGAGCACGACAAGCCAACCAACTCTGGGCAGGCTCTGCAACAGGATTGCGTAGACGATGAACGCCGGGGCGACGCCGAAATTGATCGCATCGGCCAGCGAGTCGATCTCCTCGCCCATTCGTGACGTCGCGTTCAGCACTCGGGCAATGCGGCCGTCAAGCGCGTCCAGCACGGCAGCCAGCACGAGCAGGGCCATCGCCCAGGTGGCCCGGCTGTGTGCTGGCAGGCTTTGGTCCTGAGCGTATTTCACCGCGGTGAGCCCAAGGCAGATCGCCGCCACCGTCATTGCGCTGGGCAGGAAGCGCAGGGTGATGCGCCGCTGCCTGGTGGACGTCGTCATGGCAGCTCGGCAAGGACGGTTTCGGCGCCTACCGCGCGTTGGCCCGGCTTCACCAGCACCCGCGAACCCTCGGGCAGATAGGTGTCCAACCGGGAGCCGAACCGGATCAGGCCGTAGGTGTCACCGATCGTCAGTTTGTCCCCGACGTGTGCATCGCAGACGATGCGGCGCGCCACCAGCCCCGCGATCTGCACGACTATGACCTCTGAGACCTCGGTGCCGCCGGACATGCGGATCCGCACACTGGTGCGCTCGTTTTCGGTGCTCGCGGCCGGTAGGTCGGCCGACCCGAAGCGGCCCGGCCGGTGTTGTACGTCGACCACCTCGCCGCTGGCCGGGGCGCGCTGCACGTGGGCGTCCAAGATGGACAGGAAGATGCTGACCCGGGGCAGCGGCTCGGTGCCCATGCTGAGTTCCGCCGGCGGGGCCGCGGCGTCGATCACGCAGATGGTGCCGTCGGCGGGCGCCACGATGGCGCCGGGCCGGGTGGGTGGCACCCGCGGGGGGTGACGGAAAAAGCCGGCGCAGGCACCCGCGGCCAACAGACCGGCCCGGCATAGCCACCGGTAGTTACGCCCGGTGACCGCCTGGCCCAAAGCCCCGGCCGAGGCCGCGGCCAGTCCGGCGGCGATGAACGGGCGTCCGGCGGGGTGTACCGGTGGAATGGCGGAGCGGACCAGCTGCACAAGGTGTGCGGGGCCTTGCTCAAAGGGGGGCTCAGAGGAGGGGCCGCGGGGGCGTCGTGCCACGCGGTCATCTTACGGAGCTTTGGGCTACCTGAGATCCCAGACCTGCAGCTCGGTTCCGGCCGACACCTCCACGACGTCCTCCGGGATGTCCAGGAGTGCGTTGGCCGACGCCAGCCAGCGCAAATGGTGGGACGCCGGTGGGCCGTAACTGATGACGGTCGCTGCCTCGGGGTCGAGTATCGCGCGCCGGAACTGGCGCTTGCCCCGCGGAGAGGTCAGCGACTCGGTGAGCACTGCGGTCCGGTGTGGTCGATCCGGATCCGGCAGCCCCATTGCGCTGCGCAGCGCGGGCCGGATGAACACCTCGAAGGACACCAGGGCGCTCACCGGGTTGCCCGGCAGCGTGACGATTGTGGTGCCGGCCACGCGTCCGATGCCCTGCGGCATTCCCGGCTGCATCGCCACCTTGACGAATTCCACTCCCTGATCGCCTTTCTGGTCGGCGGGGCGCCCGAACGCGTCCTTGACGACTTCGTAGGCCCCGGCGCTGACGCCGCCGCTGGTGACGATCAGGTCCACCCGGGGCTCGGGGGCGTCGGGGGCTTCAGGGGCGGCATAGCGGTCGATGATCGCGCCGAACTGCGCGACGTCGTCTTCGGCGGTGGCGACGGCGATCACCTCGGCGCCCGCGTCGCGAAAGGCCCCGGCCAGCATGATCGAGTTGGATTCATAGATCTGCCCCGGCCGCAGCGGGCGGCCCGGTGCTACCAGCTCCGACCCGGTGGAGATCACCAGCACGCGCTGCCTCGGGATCACGGGTAGCTCCGCCAGTCCCAGCGCCGCGGCCAGGCCGAGCATCGCCGGCGTCACGGGCCGGCCCGTGCGCAGCACGGTGGTGCCGGCGGCGACGTCTTCGCCCGCGCGCCGGATGTGCTTGCCAGGCGGGGGGCTGTCGCGGATCGCCACCTTCTCCGTGCCGCCGTCGGTGGCTTCGACCGGCACGATGGCCGTGGCCCCCGCCGGTACCGGAGCGCCGGTCATGATCCGATGCGCGGTCGCCGGACGCAGCGTCAATTCGTCGGTGCGCCCGGCCGGAATGTCCTCGGCGACAGGCAAAACCACTGGGTGTTCGGGTGTCGCGCCGGCCGTGTCCTCGGCGCGCACCGCGTAGCCGTCCATCGCGGAGTTGTCGAACACCGGCAGCGACAGCTGCGCGACCACGTCATGGGCCAACACCAGACCTTGCGCCTCGGCCAGCGGAACCGTGGCCGCCGGACGGGCGCGGATCATCTCCGCTACGACGCGTTGATGTTCTTCGACAGATCGCACTCCGCCATTATCGGCCCCGCTGCGCCCGGAGCGCCGCGGCCTCCTCGTCGAGCGGGCGGTTCCCCCAGCTCGGCGACCGGAAAGTCCTCAGACCGGAAAGCTCACGCCGGTGAGTTCTTCGGAGACCGTCCAGAGCCGGCGCTGCAGATCCTCGTCGTGCGATTGCGCGCTGGACTGAACGATTTTCGGGTGGCCGCGCTGCTCACCCAAACCGTCGGGGCCGTAGTACTGGCCGCCCTGGACGGCCGGATCGGTGGCGGCCCGCAGCGTCGGCAGGGCGCCCATCTTCGGGCTCTGGAACAGGACCGCCCCGAGGATGTCGGCGGCGGGCTTGATGATCCGCGGCAGGTTGCGGAGGAGTTCGGTGTTGGCGCTGCCTGGGTGCGCGGCCACCGCGATGGTCGACTTGGCCGCACCGGGCCGGGCACTCAGCCGGCGCTGCAGCTCGTAGGTGAACAGCAGGTTGGCCAGCTTGGATTGCCCGTAGGCGGCGAAGCGGTCGTAGCGCCGTTCCCATTGCAGGTCGTCGAAATGGATCGAGCCGCGCAGCCGATGTCCGAGGCTGCTCACCGTCACCACCCGCGAACCCTTGATGGGCAGCAGGTGGTCGAGCAACAGCCCGGTCAGCGCGAAATGCCCGAGATGGTTTGTGCCGAACTGCATTTCGAAGCCATCCTGGGTTACCTGCTTCGGCGTCCCCATCACCCCGGCGCTGTTGATCAGCAAGTCGATGCGCGGGTAGTCGGAGCGCAGCGCATGCGCGGCGGCGCGCACCGAGTCCAGCGAGCTCAGGTCGAGTTCCTGCAGTGTCACGTCGGCGGGCGGGCTGGACGCGACGATGCGTGCCAGCGCGGCGTTGCCCTTCTCGGGGTTGCGCACCGCGAACACCACACGCGCGCCGCGGTAGGCGAGTACGGCGGCGGTTTGGTACCCGATGCCGGTGTTGGAGCCGGTGACGATGACGACGCGGCCAGTCTGGTCCGGCACGTCGGCCTCTGACCACTTACGGGTCTGGGCGGTTGAATTCATTGACCTCAACATACCGATTGCGTTGAGTAAGGTTGAGAACGTGATTACCGGGTTGGCCCACGCCGGGGTGTGCGTACCGGATTGTGAGGCCGCGGTGGCGTTCTACCGCGATGTATTGGGCCTGCGTGTGCTCTCGCCGCCATACGTCATGGCCGGTAACGCCATTCGTGACGACATGGGTGAACTGGTGGCGGATCCCACCATGAAAGCGGCGATCGTCGGGTTCGGCCCAGAATTCGGGGACGGCGACCGGGTGCTCGAGGTGATCGAGTACCTCAACATCGAAGGCGGCGAGGGCCATCGATCCCTAGACTCTACAAGAACGTGGTGGGGCGGGAAGAACGCCGACAAGGCCGTTTTTCGGCAGTGAGTCAACCTGGTTGGTCGACAACGTGGTCGTTCTTCCCGCTATTCCAACGTACTCGGCAGGCATTGAGATAGGTAATGCTTGGGCGTGGGCCGTCAGACCACGGCCCACGCCCCGTCCGTGCGGGTCAGGCCGCTGTTGACGAGTGTGCGGAGATTGATTGCCGCACAACGGAGTCGCAGCCAGGCGTGGTTCTTGTCGACTCCGAGGTAGCGCAGTTTGATCCGCCGTCCACGGTTGGTGGCGGTCCAGGAGACGATCCGCTCGACTGCCGAACGGGTGGGGTAGGCTGCCTGGAATTCGGGGGTGCGAGCTTGGGCTCGCGCGGCCCGCAGCAGCGACTCGTGTGGGTGGATGCTCATCGAGCGGCCCTCTTTGGCGGTGGTGCAGCGGGCCCGCAGCGGGCACTCAGCACACACCGCGCCGAAGGTCACCGTCCGCTTGGCGGTCATGGTGCGGGTGTGCCCACCGGGGCAGGTGACGGTTGCGGCCGCCTCGTCGATGGTGAAGTCGTCGAGGGCGAACCCGCCGACCACCGCGGGCACCAGCGGCTTGGGCTTGATCACGGTGTCATGCCCGTCGCGTTGGTAGGCCGCCCGTGCGGCCCCGGTGCCATAGGCCGAATCGCCATACACCTCAAGGTTGGGACGGCATGCGGTGTTGGGCTGGCCACCATCGATCATCGCTGTGGCGACCATCGCGACGGCTGCGGCCGCGACGGTGACAGCCACAACCGCGTCGACCACCGCGGCCACGCCAGTGGTAGCGGCAGCGCTGTGGTGGGATCCATCCGCTTGCACCGACACAACGCTATCCGGTTGGCTCACACCATGATCGGCGGCGACCACACCCGCCTCGGGCTCGCCGACACCGGATTGGCTCTCCACACGTGCGGCCCCGCCGTCGCTGTCGTTGCCGCTTGGTTGGTAACGGTCGCGCGCGACCAACTTCACGCCAACCACAGCGTCGCTGCCCTCGTCTCCAGCCGCCTTGGTCAACTCGCAGTCAGTGATCAACCCGGTCTGCGGCTCGGCGGCCAGGTGCCCACGAAACCCATCACGGCGCACCGACTTGGATTTGCGGGTGTGCCGGGCCTCGGTGTCCACGGTCGAAATGACCCGATCCGGCGCGACCCGCCGCGCGATACGCCAGTGCCCGTCGGTGCCATCCGAGCCCTCGGCCGGTTCCACATCTTGGCCGGCGACCAGCGCCAACAACCCCAACGCATCGGCCGCGGCGTCTTGGCGCTCGGGCGCATCCGGCCCGGCCAGTTCCGCCAGCACCGCCAGGGCGTCATTGACCAGATCCGACACCAGTGCTTGCTTGGCCGCCGGGTCGTCCCAATCGATACCCGGCTTGCCCGGCTTGGAATAGTCCAGCTTCGCGACCCGCAAGATCACCGATGTCGCACCGGGCACCAACCGCGCCACCTTGCGCATCGCCGCCACCAGTTGGGTCACCGTGTCCTGGGTGGCCACCGCGTCGTCGAACACCGTCGAATCCACACAGCGTTTCCGACGGCCGCGCAAGATTCCCGTCTCGGTGATGACCGCCGCTACCGCATCAAACACCCGATCCGGGCGCTTGGAGGCGGCGATCCGCTTGCGCCAATACACCAGCGTGGACGGATCGAACGAGCTCTGCGACAGCGACCGCCCGCACGCCACCTTCCAGCGGATGTCGTAGCGCAGCGCCTCAGCGGTCTGCGGATCCGACAGATCGTAGAGTTCCTTGAGCACCAGCACCGACCCGATCAGATCCGCCGGCAACGACGGGCGACCCGCCTTCGACTCGAACAAATCTGCGATGAACGAATCCGGGAACACCTCGTGGCGGTGCTCGGCCAAAAACGCGAACACGCTGCCCGGTGGCACCAGCTCCCCGACCAGCGCCTGCGCGTCCAACAACTCCCGATCCGACCGTGTAATCCCTTGCACCACAACATCATCACACGCCACATGGCGCGCAGCCGTCAGACACGACCAGCAATGGGCAACTTATTCAGCGCGTTCCTAGCCGACCACGGGCTCTCGCATGTCGGGCTGATCTGTGAGGACATAGAAGCCACGCGCGCGGAGTTGGAGAGCAAGGGAGTGCGCTTCCTGGTCAGCGGAATCGCGGATGTCGCCCGGGTGCGCACCACCTGGTTTGCCGATCCGTGGGGCGTGGTGTTCATCCTGGTGGAAAAAAGCCGGCCCGAGCGTCCCTACTTTTCGCAATGGGGGTAAAGCCGAAGGTCGGCATCATCGGTGCGGGCGCCGGTGGCATCGCGATGGGGATTCAACTCGCCGGTGGCGGATACGATTTCACGATCTTCGACCGCGCCGACGGCTTCGGCGGGACCTGGCGCCACAACACGTTTCCGGGTGCGGCCTGCGATGTCCCGTCGCACCTGTACTCGTACTCTTTCGCGCCCAACCCGCGGTGGAGCAAGACGTATGCGAACCAGCCCGAAATCCTGGAGTATCTGGAGAAGGTCGCCGCCGACCACGGGCTTGGCGCACGTCTGCGGGCGGGCACCGCAGTCACCACCGTGCGGTGGTCGGACAGCCGGCAACGCTGGACGCTTACCACCGACGCCGGCGACGAGCATGACTTCGACGCCGTGGTGAGTGCGGTCGGGATGCTCGACGTGCCCAACATCCCGGACATACCGGGGGCTCGGCGGTTTCGCGGACGCCAATTCCATTCGGCGCGTTGGGATCACGGTAAGTCGACGGCAGGGGAACGGGTCGCGTCCATCGGCACCGGCGCCAGCGCGGTGCAGTACATTCCCGCGATTGCGCCGCAGACCGCGCATCTGACGGTGTTTCAGCGGACGCCGATCTGGATTGCGCCCCGATTCGACTTCCCGTTCACCCCCGAGCAGCACGAGCTGTTCGAACGCGACCCGAGCGCGGCGCAAAAGCTGCGCGACGAGGCCTTCGATGCCTACGAATCGTCCAGCTTCGACGTCGACGCGGCCCAAACGCGCGAAGCGACCGAACTGGCCCGCAGCTACCTGTCCCGCAAGGTGGCCGACCCGGAGTTGCGGGCGAAGCTGACGCCCGACTATCCGGCCGGCTGCAAGCGGCCGCTGATGTCGCGCGACTGGTACCCAACTTTCGCGCTGCCGCACGTCAACCTGGAAACGACCGCCATCGGCGAGCTGACCGAGCTGGGGGTCCGCACCGTCGACGGCGTCGAACACCGCGTCGACACCGTCATCTACGGCACCGGGTTCAAGGCCGCCGAGTACCTGTCCAGCATCGACGTGTACGGAACCGGCGGCCGGCGCCTGCGCGACGAATGGAGCGACGGCGCGGAAGCCTACTTCGGCACGTTGGTGACCGGATACCCGAACTTCTTTATGCTGTACGGCCCCAACACGAATGGGGTCAACTCGATCATCTACATCCATGAGGCGCAGACCACCTTCATCCGCCGCATCCTGGACCTGATGGGTAGCCGCGGGGCGCGCGCCGTCGAGGTGACGCCCGACGCGCAGCGCCGCTACAACGACGAGATCCAGGCCGCCATGGAGGGCAAGGTCTGGCTCGCCTGCACCAACTACTTTCGGCATCCAAGCGGAAAGGTCGTTACCCAACTGCCCTACAGCGGCCGGACGTTCTTTGAACGCACCCGTGAACTGATCGAGGGCGACTACCAAATGCGGCCTTAGCGGCCTCTCTAACGCGTTGCATTTCATGTAGTCATCTGTCTACAGTGGCCAAAGGCGCGCCACGTTGACAGGTGTCTCGGTGCGAAAGACCTGAAGGGATGGCCATGAATAGCGATCTTCGTGTAGTGAAACTGGGCGAGAACATCGGTGCACGCATCGACGGGGTGCGACTCGGTGACCTCGATGCCGAGACCGCGACCGCAGTCAATCAGGCGCTGGCCACCCACAAAGTGTTGTTCTTCCGCGGACAGCATCACCTGGACGACGAGTCCCACTTTGCCTTCGCCGAGAGCCTGGGCGTGCCCACGACTCCCCACCCGACGTTGAAGTTCGACGGGGGCCGTGTCATGCGACTGGAGTCCATCGGGGGTGGCGGCGCCAACCAATGGCACACAGACGTCACCTTCGTCGACCGCCCACCGAAAGCCTCCATCCTGCGTGCGGTCGAGTTGCCTCCGTACGGCGGCACCACCACGTGGGCCTCGACCGTCGCCGCGTATCAACAGCTTCCCCAGCCGCTACGGGAACTGGCGGACAACCTGTGGGCAGTGCATAACAATGCTTTTGATTATGCCCAATTCGATCCCGCCAAGCTGGCGGCAATCAAGGCCAACCCGGACGCGGCACTGAAGTACGCCGCCGAATTTCACTCGACTCATTTCGAAACCCACCACCCGGTGGTGCGGGTGCATCCGGAGACAGGTGAGCGGGCGCTGCTCCTCGGTGCATTCGCCAAGTCGATTCTCGGGGTCAACGGCGCCGAGTCACAGGCGCTATTCCGGATCTTCCAGGACCGCATAACCTGGCTGGAGAACACCATTCGATGGAACTGGGACCGCGGCGATGTCGCGATGTGGGACAACCGGGCGACCCAGCATTACGCGGTCTCGGACTACGGCGACCAACCCCGCAGCATGCGCCGGATCACGCTGGCCGGCGACATCCCGGTGAGCGTGCGGGGTGAACGCAGCCGGGTGATCTCCGGCGACGCCACTGAGTATTCGATAATAGACATCCCGAAACCGCTTGTGGCATAACGCATCACGATCTGCTCGCGCTCACTGGCTGAATTGCGCCTTGAGCCAGGCGATGATGTTCGGCACCACCTCGGGGGCCTTGCTCATCGCGCAGTGGCCGGTGCCCTCGATCAGGTGCACCTCGGTGTTCGGGCGGCCCTGGAAGACCAGGGTGTCCGACTGCGGGATGAAGTAGTCGTCGGCGCCGTTGATCACCAGCATCGGCGAATTGCTTTGCCGCGCAAGCAGATCCCTTCGACGCAGCTGTCCCAGACCGGCGCTGAGCTCGTCGAGGGCGGGCGAGTGGTCCCAGCGCATGGCATTGCCTAGGATGTCGTGCATGCCGTAGGGCAGCCGCTGCACGTTACCGGTCTCGAAGGCGTGGTCAACCGGACCGCCGAGATCGACGGCGGCGTCGACAATCCCGGCCAGCCCCGACATCGCGGAGAAGTTTCCGCCGAACGATGCGCCGAAGTGCGCGACCCTACCGTCGCCGAGTGTTCGGGCGTAGTCGGCGATTCCACGGATGACTTCGTCGGCGTGCTCGTCGAGGGGAATCGCCGTTTCGCCGGTGCCGGGGTGGTCGAAGGCCAGGGTGGACACCCCGGCGCCGATGGTGAACCCGACCCACCACGGGTGGATGTCCATCTTCCAGGTGTCGACGCCGCCGCTGGCGATCAGCACCGGACGGGCGGCAAAGTCGCCGTCGGTGGAGTACAGGTGGGCGGGCACGTCGACGGTGCCGTCCCGGTAGGGCACGCTGATGATCCGGCGCTGGAAGGCCACGGGGAAGTCCTTGGCCGCCAGCTCGAACTGCTCGAGCTGGTTCTGCATGGCCCGCGCCCGCGCCTGGTCGGTCAGGCACGGGAACTTCGCGCAGCCGTAGACCAGTGCCGCCATGTAGTGGTCGCCGCGTTCGGCGTATTCCCTGGCCAGCTCGGACCATTCGTGCACCCAGCCACCGGGCGCGTCGGCCCACATGTCGGTGACGGCGGCTCCGACCCGCTTGATCTCGTCGAGCGGGATGCCGAACTTCTCGAACTGGTGGGTGCGGTCGTCGAACATATCCGCGGCGGCGATGTCGAAGGTGTACATGGCGATTCAGCTCCTAACCTTGGCGAAGTAGTCGGCGACCGTTGTCGTGTCGTCGAGGGAGGCGACGGCACCGATGTAGCCGTCCGGGCGGATCACCACGCGCCCACCGTTCTTGAGTCCGAATCGCTGTGCCACAAGGCCTTTAGGATCGGCGACGACAGTGTCGTACCCGGCGACCGGGATGTCGTCTGCCGTCACCAGCACCTGTACCTGACCTTCCCCGGCGGCCGGGGCCACGTGCGACGAGGCGACGGTGAGCAGGACGTGACCGGTGTGCTGCGCGCCGCACGCGGCGGAGAGTTGCTTCTGCACCGCCGCGTCGAGCACGTGGGGAAGATGTTCGCCGGCAACTACTTTGGCGTGCCTGGAACCTGGACCCACGGCGATCGGGCTGTTGCGGTAGGTGATGTTGACTTCTTCGGCCATGTTGGCCATGAAACGCCGCACCGCGGGGACGTGCGACAGCATCCGAATGACCACGTCGCGGATCCGGCGCGGCGCACCCGACAGCGTCCCGGCTCGGGTGAGCCGATCGGTGAACGTGATGACGCTGTCGGCGACCGGGATGCGCTCGGCCTGGTAGCTGTTGAGCAGTGTCTCGCCGCCGTCCCCTTTGATCACCGCCGCCAGCTTCCAGGCCAGGTTGAAGGCGTCCTGCATGCCGGTGTTCATGCCCTGGCCGCCGGCCGGGCTGTGGATGTGGGCGGCGTCGCCGGCCAGGAAGGCCCGGCCCCAGCGGTAGGCGGGCACTCGCGCGTGGCGAACCTCGAAGCTGGTCAGCCAGTGGGAGCGCAGCACCCGGATGCCGCCGATCCGCCTGTCCAGGATCGCCTGCAGCTCGTCCTGGGTCGGATGCGTGTTCATCGGGGCACCGGGCGCGTCGTGCACCTGGGCGAGGAACCGCATCCGCCCGTCCCGCATCGGCAGCACCACCACCGGCCCGTCGGGGGCGAAGAAGGTGTGCATGGAGTCCAGGTCCAGCTGGTGCTCGACGACGACGTCTCCCAGCAGGAATCGCTCGCCCTCGAAGCAGCCCGCGAGCTTGGTGCCGACCAAGCGTCGCACCGCGCTGTGCGCGCCGTCGGCCCCGATCACCCAGGGGGTGCCGACCTGCTCGGTTGACCCGTCCCGGTGGCGCAAGGTGAGGTGTGCGGCGTGCTCGTCCTGAGTCAGCGCGACCAGTTCGACACCGCGCTCGACGGTGACGCCCAGCGACCGCAGGTGATCGCCCAGCACGCGCTCGGTTTCGGTTTGCGCCGTGGTCAACGTGAACGGGAACGCGCTGTCGACCCCACCGAGCGGGACGCGGAACAGCCTGCGCTGACCGGCGTAGAGCTGCATCGCGGTGGCCTTGATCCCGGTGCTCACCAGCTCGTCGACGATGCCCATCCGGTCGAACATGTCCAGGCTGCGGGCGTGTACGGCGATGGCGCGGGACTGGTCGGTGGGTTGTGCCAGCTTGTCGATCACCCGCACGCGGACGCCGCGGCGGGCGAGCTCGCCGGCGGCGACCAGGCCGACAGGTCCGGCGCCGACGACCATCACGTCGGGGTTTGGTGATGCGGTGCTCACGGTTGCTCCCTGCTTTTCACGGTCCGTTGAAATTCCGAGTTTCACGCTACGTTGAATCTAGTCTCAACGCAAGGGGAAATTCACGCTATGATGAAACTCGTGCCTGACGTCGCTGAAGAAGGTCGCCAAGAAGGTCGCCAAGAAGGCGATAACCCCCGGTCCGCGAGATGAACGCGGGGTGCTCTCCGCGCGGATCCTTGCCGCCGCTCGCGACGAGTTCGCCGAGCACGGCTGGGCCGGAACCACCATCCGGGCGATCGCGCGCGCGGCGGACGTGGACCCCGCGCTCGTCTACCACTACTTCGGATCGAAGGAGGGTCTGCTGGACGCCGCGACCAACCCGCCGCAGAAATGGCTGGACAGCATCGCCAAGGTGTGGACCACCCCGGTCGAGCGGCTCGGCGTGGCGTTGATCGAGTTACTGCTGGCGAGCTGGGCCGACGACGAGATCGGGCCGACGCTGCGGGCCATCCTGCAGACCGCTGCGCACGAGCCGACCACCCGGGATAAGCTGCGGCGCGTCGTGGCGGGCAGCCTGATGGGCGTCTCACATCTCGGCGCCGACGAACGAGACCGCCTGGTCCGCAGCGGGCTCGTCTCGTCACAGATGATGGGCTTCGCGCTGATGCGCTACGTCTGGAAGATCGAGCCCGTCGCGTCGATGACCGATGCCGAAGCGGTCGCCGCGATCAGCCCCAACCTGCAGCGCTACGTCGATGGCGACCTCGCTACTGGATGAAGAAGCTACTGGATGAAGAAGTTGTCGTGACGGTCGAACCACTCCCTGCGTTCGTCGTCGGTCAGGTCCGCCAACTGGGCGAAGCCTTCGAAGTAGGCCTCACGTGGTGCGCCGGGAGAGAAGAGCATCAGCATCGATGCGGGCTCGTCGGCCTCGTTGCGGAAACCGTGGATGCCGCCGGGCGGGACGTACAGGAAGTCGCCCTGATGACCGTCCAGCCACTCCTCGCCGTTGTAGAGCTTCATCCTCCCGGACAGCACGAAGAACGCCTCGGACATGGCGCGGTGAAAGTGCGGCCCGGGCCCGCCGCCGGCCGGGGCGATGTCGACCCGGTATAGGCCGTAATCGCCGCCGGTGGCCTGCTGATTGGCCAGGTAGTGGTACGCGGTTCCGTGCCATTCATGGTCCGGCGGCGACTCGCCCCGCCTCAGCCGGGCGCTGACCGCAGGTTCGTCCTTGGTGTAGCGGGGCGGCGGGTAGGGCGGCACGTAGAGGGACATGTTTCGAGTGTGCTCCGAATCCGGCGGTCAGCCGACGGGATACACCACCCCGGTGAGCTCCTCGGAGACCGCCCACAACCGGCGCTGCAGGGCGGCGTCATGGGACTTCTTGCTGGACGCCACGACCTTTGGGTAGCCGCGCGTTTGCGCGAAGCCGTCGGGGCCGAAATACTGCCCGCCGATCGCCCCCGGGTCGGTGGCCGCCCGCAACGTCGGCAATGCGCCCATGGCGGGTTCCTGGAAAAGCGGTTCGACCACCGCGAAAGCGCGGGCAACCAGCGCGGGCAGGTTGCGCATCAGCTCGGTGCTCGAGCCGCCGGGGTGGGCGGCGACGGCGATCGTCGTGCCGTGCGCCGCGAGCCGTCGTTGCAGTTCGTAGGTGAACAGCAGGTTGGCGAGCTTGGCCTGCCCATAGGCCGCGACCCGACCGTAGCTGCGTTCCCACTGCAGGTCGTCGAAATGAATGTCGGCGCGGATGCGGTGGCCAACGCTGCTGACCGTCACAACCCGTGAGCCCGCGACCGGCAACAGCCGCTCCAGCAGCTGGCCGGTGAATGCGAAGTGGCCGAGGTGATTCGTGCCGAACTGCAGCTCGAAGCCGTCCTTGGTGGTCGACTTCGGCGTGTACATCACGCCCGCGTTGTTGATCAGCAGGTCGATGCGGTCGTAGTTGGCGCGCAATTGCTCCGCAGCGGCGCGGATGGACTCAAGCGACGTCAGGTCGAGCTCCTGAAGCGCGACGTCGGCGTCGGGACGGGTGGCAGTGATACTCGAGACGGCGTCCTTGCCCTTGTCGAGATTGCGCACCGCCAGCACCACGTGGGCGCCGTGCCCGGCCAGCGCCAGGGCGGTCTCGTAGCCCAGGCCGGTGTTGGCTCCGGTGATGACGGCGACCCGGCCCGTCTGGTCCGGAATGTCGGCGGCGGTCCACTTGTCCATGAGAAACTCCTCGCTAAGATGAGATAAACGGGGCGATCGCTCCGGTTGTCTCCGAATATACGGAACGTGCGCCCCGTTTTGCAATATCTATCAAGGGTTTAGGTGGTGTGGCATGGCGCAACCCGCCCGGCCGCTGCGCGCCGACGCGGCGCGCAACCGTGCGCGCGTGCTGGAGGTCGCCTACGAAACCTTTGCGGCGGAAGGCTTGTCGGTGCCAATCGACGAGATCGCCCGGCGCGCCGGGGTCGGGGCCGGCACCGTCTATCGGCATTTCCCGACGAAGGAGGCGCTGTTTCAGGCGGTCATCGAAGACCGGATGCAACACCTCGTCGACGACGGGCACGCGCTGCTGAAATCGGACGCGCCCGGGGAAGCGCTCTTCACGTATCTGCGCTCGATCGTGTTGCAGTGGGGCGCGACGGACCGTGGCCTGGTCGACGCGCTGGCCGGATTCGGCATCGACGTCACTCGCGCCGCGCCCGAGGCCGAGGACGCATTCCTGGCCGTGCTCGGCGAACTGCTTCGCGCCGCGCAGCAAGCCGGCACCGTGCGTCAAGACATCAGCGTGCGCGAAGTGAAGACGATCCTGGTCGGATGCCAGGCGATGGAGGCGTACAACTCGGAGCTGGCCGAGCGGGTGACCGACGTCGTCGTCGATGGTTTGCGTGCGGCCCGGTAGCGCTACCACGTCCTGATTGCCCCCGACTCACCCCTCGACTCCATGCGTCACATTTGTCACTGTCCAGACCTTTAGTCTGTTTTAGTCTGTTGGCCCGGCTCGGAGCGACAGGTGAAGAACTTCGCCAGTGCCCTGCTCCGTTGTCGCGCAGAGGCGGGCAAACGGGTGTGTGACCGGACCAGGGGGCTCGTGTGGCCAATGCGGCCAATGCGGCGCGGGCGCACAATTCACCACCAGCCAAACGTCCGATTCGGCCTGGGCGGCTTTGCCCAGACCTCGTCGAAATATTCGCCGCGTCCCCCTCGCCGCTCCGCGGATGGGCGGTGCCCCCAGCGCGGGCTGCACCATCGCCGGGTGGTGTTCTTGCACTCGACATAGGCGAGTGCTAAAAATGACATTGGCACTCACGACCGGTGAGTGCTAGGTCGGGTCGGTGAGGCCCAGCGCCAAATCGCTGTGGTCGTCCGTCGCGGGCACCGCACCCGGCCAATACGTGTCATCCCCAATCCGGAGGAATCACTTCGCAATGGCCAAGACAATTGCGTACGACGAAGAGGCCCGCCGCGGCCTCGAGCGAGGCCTGAACAAGCTCGCCGACGCGGTAAAGGTGACGTTGGGTCCCAAGGGCCGCAACGTCGTCCTGGAAAAGAAGTGGGGCGCCCCCACGATCACCAACGATGGTGTGTCCATCGCCAAGGAGATCGAGCTGGAGGACCCGTACGAGAAGATCGGCGCCGAGCTGGTCAAGGAAGTCGCCAAGAAGACCGACGACGTCGCCGGAGACGGCACCACGACGGCGACGGTGCTGGCCCAGGCGCTGGTCCGTGAGGGCCTGCGTAACGTCGCGGCCGGCGCCAACCCGCTGGGTCTCAAGCGCGGCATCGAGAGGGCGGTCGAGAAGATCACCGAGGCCTTGCTGAAGTCGGCCAAGGATGTCGAGACCAAGGAGCAGATCGCGGCCACCGCGGGCATCTCGGCCGGCGACCAGTCCATCGGCGACCTGATCGCCGAGGCGATGGACAAGGTCGGCAACGAGGGTGTCATCACGGTCGAGGAGTCCAACACCTTCGGCCTGGAGCTCGAGCTCACCGAGGGCATGCGGTTCGACAAGGGCTACATCTCGGGCTACTTCGTCACCGACGCCGAGCGTCAGGAAGCGGTCCTGGAGGAGCCCTACATCCTGCTGGTCAGCTCCAAGGTGTCGACGGTCAAGGACCTGTTGCCGCTGCTGGAGAAGGTGATCCAGGGTGGCAAGCCGCTGCTGATTATCGCCGAGGACGTCGAGGGCGAGGCGCTGTCCACCCTGGTCGTCAACAAGATCCGTGGCACCTTCAAGTCGGTGGCGGTCAAGGCCCCCGGCTTCGGTGACCGGCGCAAGGCGATGCTGCAGGACATGGCCATCCTCACCGGTGGTCAGGTCATCAGCGAGGAGGTCGGCCTTTCCCTGGAGACCGCCGACATCTCGCTGCTGGGCAAGGCCCGCAAGGTGGTCATCACCAAGGACGAGACCACCATCGTCGAGGGCGCGGGTGACCCCGACGCCATCGCCGGGCGGGTGGCCCAGATCCGTGGCGAGATCGAGAACAGCGACTCCGACTACGACCGCGAGAAGCTGCAAGAGCGGCTGGCCAAGCTGGCCGGCGGTGTCGCGGTGATCAAGGCAGGCGCCGCCACCGAGGTCGAGCTCAAGGAGCGCAAGCACCGCATCGAGGACGCGGTCCGCAACGCCAAGGCGGCCGTCGAGGAGGGCATCGTCGCCGGTGGTGGTGTGACCCTGCTGCAGGCGGCTCCGGCGCTGGACAAGCTGAAGCTCTCCGGTGACGAGGCGACCGGCGCCAACATCGTCCGGGTGGCGCTGGAGGCTCCGCTCAAGCAGATCGCGTTCAACTCCGGGCTAGAGCCCGGGGTTGTCGCCGAGAAGGTGCGCAACCTGCCGGCGGGTCACGGTCTGAACGCCGCCACTGGTGAGTACGAGGACCTGCTCAAGGCCGGCGTTGCCGACCCGGTCAAGGTCACCCGTTCGGCGCTGCAGAACGCGGCGTCCATCGCCGGGCTGTTCCTGACAATCGAGGCCGTCGTCGCCGACAAGCCGGAGAAGGCGGCCGCTCCCGCGGGCGACCCGACCGGCGGCATGGGCGGTATGGACTTCTAGCGCCCGGGAACGAAAAAGCCCGGTCCCAATGGTGGGGCCGGGCTTTTTCGTGTCGTCGAGCGTGGGGGATAGGTACGTCCACACATCGAATTTCGTCCACAGCCCCCACGCTCGCCGAACACCAAGTAGGCGGCCTCACGTTCAACATGGCGCCGTGGACGCCATTCCCTTTCTCGGCAGCGCAGCACTGAGGCGTGGCGCGCTCACCCGCAGCGAGCTGCGCACGCGATACCGCGCGGTGTTCCGTGACGTGTACCTCCACACGGACGCGGAGCTGACCGCCGCCGTCAAGGCACGGGCGGCCTGGCTGGCGACGGGCGCGACGCTGGCCGGCTTGTCCGCCGCCGCGGTATACGGAACGAAATGGCTGGACGCGACTGCGCCTGCGGAAATCGTGCGCGCCGATCGGCATTGTCAGCGCGGCATACTCGTTCACAGCTATCGGCTGGCTGAAGACGAGGTCCGCCCCTTCAGGGGAATGCGCGTGACGACCCCGGCCCGAACCGCGTTCGACATCGGGCGCGGCCCGCCTGTCGCCAAGGCCGTACCGATCCTCGACGCGTTATTAAATGCGACCGGTATCAAGCCCGCGGCGGTCGTCGCTTTGGCCGACCGGCATCCGGGGGCGCGTGGCATTAGACGATTGCGGGCCGCCCTGGAGTCGGCCGACGGTGGCGCGGAGTCGCCGCAGGAAACTAGGGTGCGGTTGCTTTTAATCGGTGCTGGACTTCCCAGACCGGAGACTCAGATCGAGTTTCGGAATCTGCACACTCGACGCATACGTGTCGATATGGGGTGGCGTGAGTGGAAGGTCGCTGTCGAGTACGACGGCATTCAGCACTGGGAAGACCCACAACAGCGGGCCTGGGACATCGAGCGCATCGCCCGTTTGGAAGCCGCTGGCTGGATCGTGATCCGAGTCAGCGCGGCTATGCTGGCGCGGCCGCAGGTGATCGTTGAGCGCGTCAAGGCCAAGCTTCGCGAGCGTGGGGCCTATGGACGAATTCCAGGCGGTTCCTGTACGTAGGGCCCACACTCGGCGCCAGTACGGGGTCAGGCGGGTAGCGAGAACACCTCGCAGTCGTGCAGGCAGCCCTTGGCCGCCGAGGGGGAATCCGCCTCGCGGTGCAGCAGCGCGCGGGTGGGCACCACACCGCACCGGGCGGTCTCGCCTGAGGTCTCAGGGTCCTCCGATAACTCGGCTTTGCCGTCGACGATCAGCGAGTAACCGCCCGCCTCGGCCGGCGGCCACAGCAATGTGACTTCGCGGTGTTGGTCCAGGTTTTTGCGGGTGCGTCCCCCGATGAGCCCGACCTCGAGGATGGCCCCGCGCAGCATCGGTTCCACCGTCACGGTGTGCACGCGATAACTTTCATCGACGGTGATCAGGTAGGCGAACGGGAAGTCGGGCAAGGCGGCGGCCAGCCGCTTGAGGTCTACCTTTTTCGCGCCCTTTGCACCCTTGTCGCTCATAAGTTTCGAGGATAGGCGCGCCGGAGGCACGGCCCCGCCATCAGCCGGGCCCTAGTCGGTTGGGCTGGGCTGCCTGAAGAGCGGGATGACGTTGGAGCCGAGGTCGGATTTGAAGAAGCTGGAGGCGGGGATGCCGGTGCCGTTCGTAGTCGAGCTGTCGACGTCCGGGTTACGGGAAGTCGTGTTTCGCGCGCCCGAATCGTTGCCGGCCGAGTTGAAGAAGCCGGTCGCGGAGGTGCTTCGCAGGCTCGCGACGGCGCTTGGGACGCTCGGCGCGTTGGCGACACTGGCGCTCGGGGCGCCCGCATCGAAGGCGGCGGCGACCGGCGCCGGGCTGGTGAAGGCCGGGGTTGCCCCGACCAACGGGGCGACCGAACTGGCGATGCCCGCGCTTTCCAGCACCGGGCTGGCCGGGACGGGGTTGAAGCTGCCGGTACCTGCGCCGGCCGAGTTGAGGATGCCCGAGCTGAAGTTTGCCGCGGGTAAACTGCTGCCCGTGGCGTAGTTGCTGGAGTTGAGCATGGCCGCCTCCGGGCTCGTCGTCTGCGTCCCGCCCAAGGTGGACCACAAGCCCGGGCTGCCGGCGACGGCCCCCGAATTCAAGATGCCGCTGTTAAAGGATCCCGAATTCCCGATGCCCACGTTTCCGGTGCCGGAGTTGAAAAAGCCGATGTTCCCGGTTCCGGA
Organism: uncultured Actinomycetota bacterium; assembly: GCA_963814505.1. Lineage (GTDB taxonomy): Bacteria > Actinomycetota > Actinomycetes > Mycobacteriales > Mycobacteriaceae > Mycobacterium. Next base: position 1,129,760 of record CAWFDM010000016.1, on the reverse strand, counting down.
GTTCCCGAAGCCGATGTTGCCGCTACCCGAATTGAAGCCGCCGAAGCCGATCTGATGATCGCCGGTCAGCCCGAACCCGATGTCAAAGTTGCCGGTGTTGCCGAAGCCGATATTCGAGTTGCCGAAGTTGCCGAACCCGATGTTGTTGTTACCCGTATTCCCGTAGCCCACGTTTGGGGTGCCGACGTTGCCCGGGGTAGTTACCGACCCTGAGCTCGCGCCGCCCAGCAGGCCGAGGATGTTGAAGCTGCCTCCGGAGTTGGTGTTCTTCGCGGCCCGGTTGGCGCCGAGGTCCTGCAGGAGCTGCTGCCAGGGCGCCAGCCGCTGCGCTGCCTGCGAGGCGTCGTAGTGGTACCCCGACATGGCCACGACGTCCAATGCCCACATTTGCTCGTATGCGGCCTCGATGTCCATGATGGCCGGTGCGTTTTGCCCCAACCAGTTTGTGTTCGCCAATACCTGCACCAGAGCGCGATTGGCCGCCACCACCGCGGGCTGCACAGTGGCCACCAGCGCCGCCTCGAATGCGCCCGCCGCTACCGTGGCCTGGCCGGCTGCCTGCTCGGCCTGGCCGGCCGCCGTTCGGAGAAAGCTCGAATACTGGGCCGACAGCGCCATCATGGCCGCAGACGAGGGACCCAGCCAGGAACCGCCGGCCAAGTCTGAAGTCACCGACAAAAATGACGATGCCGATGAATGTAACTCGCCAGCTAACTCGTTCCATGCTGCGGCCGCAGCAAGGAGCGGTCCCGAGCCGGGACCGGCGTACATTAGTGCCGAGTTGATTTCTGGCGGCAACCACGCGAAATGCGGGTTTGTCACGACTTAAACTTAGCGGGGAAGTCCCGTTGTCGTGGCCGTTTCAACCGGACCCGGGTGCTGACTGACGGCCGCGGACCAATTTCCCGGGTCGCGCAGCGGTCGGTGCCCCGTTTTCGGCGATCAACTCCCCGGCGACGACGGTCGCGACGTAGCCCTCGGCCGTCTGGTCCAGGCGTCGCCCGCCGGCGGGGAGATCGTAGCTTATCACCGGCTTGTTCAGCCGCAACGCGGCGTGATCGATGACGTTGAGGTCGGCCTTGTAGCCGACGGCGATGCGCCCGCGATCGGACAGCCCGGCGACGCGCGCCGGCACCGACGTCAGCTCGCGGACGGCCTCGGCCACCGTGAACCGTCCGGACCTGCGATCGCGTGCCCAGTGCGCCAGGAAGAACGTCGAGTAACTGGCGTCGCAGATCATCCCGTAGTGCGCGCCGCCGTCGCCGAGACCCAGTACCACGTCATCGCGGTGCAGCAGTTTGCCGACGGTGTCCAGCGAGTTGCTCTCCAGGTTGCTGGTCGCGACCAGCAGCATGGCCCGGCCGTCGTCGTCGAGCAGCCGGTCGTAGGCCTCCTCCATCGGGTTCACACCCTTGGCCCGGGCCCTGGCCCCGATGCTGTCCGACGGGTCGGGTTCGTAATTGGGGTGCTCCCCCAGTGGGAAGATCCAATCCCACATCTGCGCGACGTACAGGATCGGGTGCCCGGCGCCGGGCTTGTCGGCGAGTATGCGGGCACGGACCTCGGGCTTGCGCATCTCGGCGACGCGCTCGGCCAGCGGCAGATGCGCGATCTCGCGGTAGCTCGGGTAGAGCACGAACGGGTTGGCGCTCAGCTGCAGCCCGATGATCAGGCCGATCGGGCGCGGCAGCAGCTGCGCGGTAAATTGTGCCCCACCGGCCCCCGCCTTTTTATTGGCCTTCTCGACCATGGTGATGGCGTCCGGCCAGGTCGGGTCGCCCGAGTTGGCGACCACCAGGGTGAAGGTGAGCGGCAGCCCGACATCCTCGGCGACGTCGAAAACCGTCTGCAGCACGGGCTGGTAGCCGCCGGCAGGAATGTCGGGGACGAATTGCAGCAGCCCGCCGCCGGCGTCGACCACGCCTCTGGCGATCTCTTCGATCTCCTCTCGGGCGGCGTCGTAGCTCGGGATCGGCGAACCGCTCTCGGTCTTGTGGATGGTCAGCCGTGACGACGCGAAACCGAGAGCGCCAATCTCGATGGCCTCCTTGGCCAGCGCCCGCATCTTCGCGAGGTCCTCGGCGGTGGCCGGTTCGCGGTCCGCGCCGCGTTGACCCATCACGTAGACCCGCAGCGGAGAATGCGGCAGGTAGGCGGCGACATCGATATCGCGCTTGCCCGCTTCCAGCGCGTCCATGTATTCGGGGAACGTTTCCCAGGTCCACGGCAGGCCGTCGGTCATCACGACGCCGGGAATGTCCTCGACGCCGGCCATCACGTCGACGAGGACGTCGTGGTCTTCCTTGCGGCACGGCGCGAAGCCGACCCCACAGTTGCCCATCACCACCGTGGTGACCCCGTGCGCCGACGACGGGGTCAAACGATCCGACCAGATGGCCTGGCCGTCGTAGTGCGTATGCAGGTCGACGAAGCCCGGGGTGACCACCAGGCCGGTCGCGTCGATTTCCCGCGCAGCGGCCTCGCCGCTGAGGGCACCGTCGTGTCCCACCGCTTTGATTACGCCGTCTTGGACGGCGACGTCGCCGACGTAAGGCTCACCGCCCAGCCCGTCGACGATGGTGCCATTGCGGATGAGGAGGTCGTAGGTCATCTAAATAATCTCCCACTTAAAAGCCGGTCTATGTCGGGCAGACGATGTTTTTTGGGACTCTCGGTGTTCCCGAAACTGTGCCCAAAGTACCTCGAAATTACCTCGAAAAATGCACGTCGGCGTTCCCTCGGGACACACGCGATACAGCCAGGCTATGCGCCCCGGCGCGGGTTCGCCAGCACCCCATGCCCGCCTACTGGGCAGAAGTGAACCTCACCCGAACTACTGTCGCGCTGTTTGTTGGCTCGATAATTTGCTGATGGCTGGCCAGCGGTCCTGGGAAATGTCGGCTCAGCATTCCATACCGATACCGATCCGGCGATCCCGCAAACCTGGGGAAATACGTGACCGCCGACACGCTGGCGGTTTACTTGCGCAGCTTCTCGTTGGCGTACTCAATGGCCGCGTCGACCTTTTCGATCCACTCAGGTTCGTCGTCGGGACAGCATTCAACGGTGATCGTTTTCATTCCGTCGTGTTGCGCGGAAACTTCCGGCCCCTTTAGCTGCGAGTTGAAGTACCCCAACCAGTCTCGACCCCGTGCGCCAACGGTTAGCGGCGTGGTGCGGATCTGGTAATTGTATTGCAGCTTCACTGAACCGGGGACCGGACCGCCTATCAACACGGGCTCCCCGGCGCGTGAAACCATGGCTCGTCTCCGATCCGTCATACAGCGGGCAATAGACCCGGATGGCTTGCTGTACGACCTCCACCCGCCTCGGAGTCAACGGCGTCGGGATCATCGGTGGGGTACATCCCGGCGCCGTTCCGCGTCTCAGGTGTGTCACTCTTCAGCGCCTGCGTGAATATCTGGTCTGCGTTCGGCAGCGCCTGGACTGGCGGTGATACAAGAACCACCACAGCAGCCACGGTCGCTACCGCCAATGCGACCCCTGCCAGTGTGGCGACGGCGACAATACAGCGACCGCCGCTGTCCGCCGGGCAGTCCTGGACAATCTCCTCAGTCGGTTCCTCCGACCACGCCTCACTCACCGGCCGTACGTGTCAACCGCACGGCACATCGGGGAAGTGGCCTGCACGTCATTCAACCCGAACCGCTGGCCGAGACCCGTCTTCGCGCCCGTCAATGCAAACGGGTTGGCGCTGCGACCGCTGATCGAACACACCGCTTCGCGCACGGCGTCGAATCGTGGATCAGCGTGCGCTATCGCTTTTGTCGCGACCATGACGCCAACCGCCAACATTGCGACCGCAATCGCGGCGAGGATGAAACGCCGAATCATGATGCCGCCCTCGCCCGATAGTCGCCACAGAAAATCATCACAGTGTCACCTCTCCCCAGGGGCAACTATTGATATGAGAAACAGTCCTAGCGTATGCCCATCGCGTAGCGAGTCCCAATGATCCACATGAGTCTCATAGAAACGAAACGGGCCTCCTCGCCCAAGGGGCCTCTAGTTCATCGCCGCGGCCAAGGCGTCAGCGGCCAGCTCGCGCAGCGCAGCGGCATGCTGGGTGCGCTCGGCTTCTCGCGGCAGATGGATTTCGGCAGAGCCATCGGCTACGGCCGGAACGGCAAACCGGCGTTCTGGATCTCTGATGGGGCCGGCATGGGACCGAACCGGGAAATCCACCTCGCCTTCGAGGCGGCCGACGAAGATGCGGTGCGGGCCTTCCACGACGCCCATTGAGTTTCAGGGTGGGGCTGGGTGCCGAGTCGCTTCGCGCGCCGCGGCTGTGGCCCGAATACCACCCCGGTTACTTCGCGGCCTTCGTGCGAGACCCCGACGGCAACAACGTCGAAGCGGTATGTCACACCGCGCGGGGCGTAGGGTCGCCGAGTATGCCGAGCTCCGAAAAAAACGCAGCCGCAGCCCAAGAGCTGCTCCGGGATTCGTTCACCCGGCTGATCGAACACGTCGACGAGCTCACCGACGGGCTCACCGACGGGACGTCCAATTACCAACCGACCCCGGCCGCCAACAGCATCGCTTGGCTGATCTGGCACAGCGCGCGGGTGCAAGACATTCAGCTGGCCCATGTGGCCGGTGTCGAGGAGGTGTGGACGCGCGACGGCTGGGTGGATCGCTTCGCGCTGGACCTGCCGCGCCATGACACCGGCTACGGCCACGGCGCCCAGGAGGTGGCGAAGGTGCGGGCCCCGGCCGGGCTGTTGTCCGGCTACTACCACGCGGTACACAAACTCACGCTGGAATACATTGCCAGCGTGACCGCCGACGAGCTAGCCCGGATCGTGGACACCAGCTGGGATCCGCCGGTGACCGCCAGCGCGCGGTTGGTGAGCATCATCGACGACTGCGCACAGCACCTCGGGCAGGCCGCCTACGTGCGGGGGATCGCGCCGTAGATTGGCCCAGATTGGCCTAGATTGGCCGGGTGCGATTCGCGGCCGCGATATTCAGGGTGGTGCTGTGGCTGGCCACCACGGTTGTCCTGGCGGCGGCGGTCCCGGCGGTGTGGGCGCAGACGAACATCGTCAACGAGGACGGCTACGCGATGATGGCGCAGAAAGCCGCGGGCGATCCGGCGCTGCAGTCCGCCGTGGCCGGTGAGCTCACCACTCGGGCGATGGCGTTGATCGCCGCGCACGGCGGGGGACCGGTCGACAGCTCGCGAGTCCACGCCGCGGCCGCCGCATTCACGGCCGGGCGAGAGTTTCCGCCGCTATTCACCCAGGTGAACCGGGAGGCGCATCGCTGGTTGTTCAGCGATGCACGGTCCGGCGACGCATGGGTGGTCGACCTGGCCCCGATGCTCAACGACGGCTCGATTCAGCAGGTATTGAGCACCTACAACGTGAAGGTGCCCGCGACGCTGGCCGTTCCGCTGACGGTGTCGGTGCCCGGTGCATCCCAGCCGCTGCGGCAGGGACAACTGAGTCGGCTCGCCACCTGGGGCCCCTGGGCGAGCATCGGTGGCTCGACCCTAGCCGGTTTGTTCGGGCTGCTCACGCTGGTTGCCGCGCGGCGCCGCGGCAAGGCGCTGACCAGTCTCGGCGTTTCGGCGCTGCTCGTCGGCGCGGCCGGGTGGGCGGGCATCGAGGTCGGCGGCCGGTACGTCGACGACGCGCTCAATCAGACCACCGGAGATACCCGCCGGATCGCTGAGGTCATGGTCGGTCATGCGGACGGCAGCCTGCACTTTTGGCTGAACACGACGCTCATCGCGGGCGTTGCGCTGGTCGGATTCGGCGTGATCGTCGCGATTCTGGGCAGCGTGCGCAAGAAGGCCTAACGCTTCTACCTCAGGGGCAGCTCGGCCAAGATCGGGGTCGTCGGCTGTGCCGATCCCGAGCCCGGCTCGACGGTAAAAGCCAGCATCCTGCATTGGTCGAGGTTGTCCAGTGTCGCCATCGTCGTCGGCTGCACCGCCGCGGTGCCCATGGTTCCCGCGGACCTTGGGCCCTTGGAGTCGATCAGCCACATCTGGTAGACGGTTCCCGGGGATGGCGGCGGCACGTTGTTCATCACCAGCACGCCCGCATTGCGATCGAGGGAGAACATCACCGTGGCCGTTCCGGTCGCGAGTGGGCGGGAGACCGATTTCATATCCCGAGCCGACATGACTTGCTCGGCAACCGTCGGGGTTGGGTGCGGCCGCGCCATCACCCCGAGGCCGAAACCCGCCAGCCCGATGGCGACGGCCGCTGCGGAAGCCAAAGCCCTTGTGCGCCAGGGTGACTGGCGTCGCTCGTGCGGCTTTACCGCAGCCAGAATGGCTGCCCGCAGCTGTGCCGGCGGCTCGGCGGTGGTGGCCGCCGACAGTACCGCCATCGTGTCGCGGACGGCGCGAACCTCGTCGGCGAAGGCCGCAGCGACCGCGGACGGCGCGTCGGCGACCCGGCGGTCGATCTCGGCCCGCTCAGCCTCGGGCACGGCGTGCAGGCCATACGGGGTGGCCAGCTCGAGCAACTCGAAATCGGCCGGTTCGGTCATGGCACGTCCAGGCAATTCCGCAGGCCGCGCAGCGCATCGCGGATGCGTGATTTGATGGTCGACAGATTCGCGGCCAACCGCTGCGACACCTCGGCATACGTCAGTCCGTGGTAGTAGGCCAGCTCGATGCACTGGCGCTGCGCGTCCGTCAACGCCTCGAGGCAGGCGACCACCCGGCGCCGTTCATCTCCGGCGATCGCGGAGTCGGCGACAATGTCACCGCGGGGGGCGCTGGCCGGGTCAACGTTGGCCGCGCCGTAGGTGGATTCCCGGCGGCTGCCGGCCTGCTCGCTGCGTACCCGGTCGACGGCACGCCGGTGCGCGATGGTCAGCAGCCAGGCCAGCGCGGAACCCTTGGCGGAGTTGTACTCCGACGCGGTCCGCCACACCTCGAGATAGATCTCCTGGGTGGTTTCCTCGCTGTAGCCGGCATCACGCAGCACCCGGACCACCAGTCCATACACCCGAGATTTGGTGAGGTCGTAGACCGCGGCGAACGCGGCGCTGTCGCCGCGCGCGACCCGGCGCAGCAAGGCGTCCAGGTCGCTGCTCAGCTGTGGCGGTCCGGTCATTGACCGGTAGCCTATCGTCCCTCATCGGCGTGCCGATCTGGGCGGCCGGGGGAAGAAGAACGCGGTCCGGGCCTGGTACTCCTCGAACCCGGGACGGCCGGCCATCAATTTCTCGGTCAACCGGGCGCCGGTCACATACACCAGGAAGTAGGTCATCAGCAGCGGCGAGCCAACGGTGACCAGCGACAGCCAGCCGGTGATGGTGATCAGCCACAACCCCCACCAGACGGTTGCGTCGCCGAAGTAGTTGGGGTGGCGCGTCCAGGCCCACAGGCCGCGGTCCATCACCACGCCGCGATTCGCCGGGTCGGACTTGAAGACCCGCAGCTGTCGATCGCCAAGGGCTTCGAAGGTGACACCCACCAGCCACATGGCCGCGCCCAGCACCGTGACGGCGATGAGCGGTTTTGGCGTGGGGCAGGTCACCGCCGACAGCTGCAGCGGCAATGACACGAACCAGGTGATGCAGGCTTGCAGCAGAAAGACCTTACGCACCACCTGGCCGACCGTGGCGTTGCGCAACAGCGCGGCGTAGCGGCGATCCTCCCCGTGACCGACGGTCTTGCGTTGTATGTGCCAGCTCAGGCGCAGGCCCCAGATCGCCACCAGCGCCAGCAGCAGCCAGCGCCGGGTCGGGTCACCGTGGCCCAGCGTTGCGGCGACGGCGGCGATGGCGACGAAGCCCAGCCCCCATGCCACATCGACGACGTTGTAGCGCCCGATTCGCCTGCCGATGGCGAACGTTACCGAATGCACCACCGCGAGGGCCGCCAGCGAGGCGCCCGACACCTGCAGGAGGTCGGTGTAGTTCAGCGGGCACATGTGTCTGCCTCGCGGGCGAAGGTCCACTGGTAAACGTCGAGATAGCCGGACCGGAAGCCCGCCTCGGAGTAAGCCAGATACAGCTCCCACATCCGCCCGAACACCTCGTCGAAGCCCAACTGCGCCAACGTATCCCGTCGCTGCGTGAACCGTTGCCGCCACAACCGCAGGGTCTCGGCGTAATGCGCACGCAGCGAGGTCATGTCGACGGTGCGTAAAGCGGTCTGCCGCTCGGTGATGTCGACGATGGCCCGGGTGGACGGTAGCAGTCCGCCCGGAAAGACGTACTTCTGGATCCAGGTGTGGGTGTTGCGGGTGGCCAGCATCCGGTCGTGCGGCATGGTGATGGCCTGGATCGCTGCCCGTCCACCCGGCCGCACCAGCCGTTCGAGCGTGGCGAAATACCGGGGCCAGGCGTGGTATCCCACCGCCTCGATCATCTCGACCGAAACGACGGCGTCGTAACAACCTTCGACCCATTCCAGGTCGCGGTAATCGCACAGGTCGATCTGAACCAGATCGGACAGGCCTGACGCGGCAACCCGCAGCCGCGCCAGGCGCTGCTGCTCGACCGACAGGGTCACCGAGCGGACGTGCGCCCCGCGGGCGGCCGCGCGGATGCACAGCTCGCCCCATCCGGTGCCGATCTCGAGAACCCGGCTGCCGCTGCGGACGCCGACCGTGTCGAGCAGCCGATCGATCTTGCGTCGTTGGGCCGCAGCCAAATCGGGCCACTTCGGTGTTCGGGCTCCTAGGTCGCTGAACAGCGCGCACGAGTACGTCATGGTCTCGTCGAGGAACTGGGCGAACAGGTCGTTCGACAGGTCGTAGTGCTGGGCGATGTTGCGGCGCGCCTGATCCCGGTTGGTGCTGCGCCACCGGGGCCGAAACGCCGGCCCGATCGGACGCAGCCACTGCAGCGTGCCGGGCACCAGCTCGGCCACCGACGTGGCGAGGACCGTCAGCACCCGCGTGAGGTCGTTCGACGATTCTCTACAAGACCATTCGCCGGCCATGTAGGACTCCCCGAAACCGATCAGGCCGTGCCGGCCGATCCGGCGGGCGAGCGCGTCCGGCCGGTGGATCAGCATTGTCGGTGCGGTGGGATCCGCGGCGCCTATCACGCCGCCGCCGGAGTAGACCAGACGCAGCGGCAGCCGTGCCGCGGCGCGCCGCAGCAGCCGGTCGGCGACCACCGCCGATGCCGCGGAGAGGGGGCCCGACGGCACCTTCGCCACCGCCGGCCAACGCTCGGAATCGATTGGCCCCAAAAGATTTCGAGAAGGCCTTGCGAGGGCCTCCCGGACCGTTGGCAGGCTCAACGCGGTACCACTGGAACTCGACGTAACCACAACTTGATCCCCTGTATCCGGATGCGTACGGCCACCAGCAGCGGTGCCAGCGGCGAAATGAGTTGCATGATCGCGATTTGTCGGGTGGTGGCCGGTCGGCGCTCGCCACTCAGGTTGGCGACAAACGCCGGCCGACGATCGCGATGCAGCGCCACGGTGATGTCGACTTCGCTGTCGGGTCGTGGCGCTCGCACCAGGTAGTAGCCGTCCACCTCATTGAACGGCGAGACGTAGAACTTCTTGGCCGTCATCACCGGCAGGTCGGCCGGCGGCAGCAGGTAGGCGTGTCGTTCGCCGTAGGTGTTGTGTACTTCGGCGACCACATGACGCAGCCGGCCGTCTCGGTCGTGGCACCAAAAGACGCTCAGCGGATTGAACACATACCCCAACACGCGCGCCTGCAGCAGCGCGGTGATGCGGCCCTCGGGCGGGGCCACGTCGAGGTCGGCGAAGAAGGCGCTGAGCCGGTCGCGGAGCGAGCCGTGCGGCGGGCCCGAAGGAGAATCTGCGAAGTGATCGTCGGCGCGGAACCGCGCAAACGGTCGCAGCCACCAGGGCAGCCGGGGCAGCGCGTCGACGTCGACATACCAACTGTAGCTTTGGTATTCGAACGAATGGCGCACCGGCGCGGCTCGCAAATGGGTGATCGTGGTGCGGTAGATCGCCGGTGTCAGCCGTTGAGTCGAAGTCAGCATCCGACCACCGCCTCTCGGGCCTCCCGCCGGGCTGCCGCCGGCCAGTCGGCGCCGAGCCGGCGGGCGGCGCGCAGTCCGGAGGCGGCGCCGTCCTCGTGGAATCCCCAGCCGTGGTAGGCGCCCGCGAACACCACCCGATCGTCATCGAGGGTCGGCAATAGACCTTGGGCCGCAACCGATTCCGGTGTGTACAGCGGATGGCTGTAGGTCATCTCGGCGAGCACCGACCTAGGCTCGACCAGGTCATGGCCGCCGAGGGTTACCAGGAACCTGCGGTCGGCGGCCAACCGCATCAGCCTGCTGATGTCGTAGCTCACCACGACGTGGTCGCGGCCGGGTGTCACCAGGTAGTTCCACGATGCGCGGGCGCCACGGCGGCGGGGCAGCACCGAGGAGTCGGTGTGCAGCTGGGCGCGGTTGGTCGAGTAGGGGATTGCGCCCAGGACCGCGCGCTCGGCCGGCGTTGGGTCGTCGAGCAGCAGCAGCGCCTGGTCCGGGTGCACGGCGACGACGGCCGCGTCGAACAACCGCGGCGCGCCGTTTCCCGCTTGCACCAGTACGCCGTCGGGCATCCGCCGCAGCGAGTGCACCGGTGTCGCGACCGATACCTCGTGCAGCCGGGATGCGATGGCCCGCACGTAATTTGCCGATCCACCGGTCACCGTGCGCCACGTCGGCGAGCCGAAAACCGAAAGCATGCCGTGGTGGTCGAGGAAGACGAACAGATACCGCGCCGGATAGCGCAGGGCGTCGGCGCCGGCGCAGGACCACACCGCTGCGACCAAGGGCGTGATGAAGTAGTCGACGAAGTACGACGAGAAGCGGTGCCGGTTCAGGAAGGCTTCCAACGTCTCCAGGTCGTCAGCAATACCGGGGCCGTCGGTCAGCAGTCGAATCGCGGCGCGGTGGAAGCGGACGATCTCGGCGAGCATTCGCAGATAGCGGGGACGCAGTGACTGCCGGCAGGCGAACAGCCCACGCGCCCCGAGGGCTCCGGCATATTCCAGTCCGATGTCGTCGGCACGCACCGACATCGACATCTCGGAATCCTGGGTGGCCACACCGAGTTCGTCGAACAATCGGCACAGCGTCGGATAGGTCCGGTCGTTGTGCACCAGGAACGCCGAATCGACACCCACCACACCGCCGGCGCCATCGCCGACTAAGTGTGTGTGCGCGTGGCCGCCGAGGCGAACGTCGGCCTCGTATAGCGTCACCCGGTCGCGCCCGGACAGGACGTAGGCGGCGGTGAGGCCGGCCACGCCACTGCCGATGACCGCTACCGAGCGGGTTTCCAGCTGCTGCACAACACTTATTCGGAGCCACCGACCTGGCGGACGGGCTGCGGTGTGCTTACCGGTGTCTTACAGATGTTTTAGCCGAAGGTGAATGAAAACACTTGCAGGCCTTTTGTGACCCGCATCTCGAGCTGATCGCTGTGCGCGGTGTCGAGATGCCCGTGATCAGGCCGCCGAGGAACCCGATCAGCGCGATGGTGTGCATGGCCGTCATTCGTAACGGCCGCGATTTCGGGTGGGCCAACCCGAGCTCAAGTAACACCGCGCGGAGATGGGCGAGATTGCACTAGCGCACTACTGGGACCGTCGCGACTTAAGCGAGTGACGATTGCCTGATGCCGTTCGTGATTGCGGCGCCGCAGCTGATGACGGCGGCGGCAGGGGATCTGGCGAGTATCGGGTCGACGATCGAGTCGGCGAATGCGGCCGCGGCGGCCCGGACCACCGGAGTGGTAGCGGCCGGTGCCGACGAGGTGTCGGCGGCACTTGCGGCGTTGTTCGGCGAACACGCCCAGGTCTATCAGGCGCTCAGCGCCCAAGCGGCGGCCTTTCACGATCAGTTTGTGCAGGCCCTCAGTGCCGCTGCGGGCTCTTATGCGGCCACCGAGGCCGCCAACGCGTCGCCGATGCAAAGCATTCAGGACTTACTTTCGCCCTGGAAAACCCTCACCGGCCGCCCGCTGTTCGGTAAGGGGACCGATGGGGCCCCCGGCAGCGGGACCAACGGCACCGACGGCGGCTGGCTAATCGGCAACGGCGGCAACGGCGGGTCCGGTGTCAGCGCCGGCGCAGGAGCAGGAGCAGGTGGTAACGGCGGGGCCGCCGGGTTGATCGGCAACGGCGGGGCCGGAGGGGCGGGCGGCTCCAGTGCCTCTGGCGTCAGGGTTGGTGCGGGCGGCCAAGGTGCCAACGGCGGGTTGTTGTACGGCAGCGGCGGCAATGGCGGGCAAGGTGGCCACAGTTGGGCGGCCAACGGAGGGGCCGGTGGTGGTGGCGGCAACGCCGGCCTGTTCGGCAGCGGCGGGGCGGGCGGCGGCGGCGGTTACGGCGCCACGTTCTTTGGCCACGGCGGCAACGGTGGAACCGGCGGACTGTTCATGGGCGACGGCGGCGACGGCGGCAGCTCTGCCGGTATCGCCGGCAACGGCGGCGACGCCCGATGGATTGGCAACGGCGGCACCGGGGGCCTCGGCAGCCCGCTCGGCGGCGCAGCCGGCAGAGCCGGGCTGCTGGGCGACGGCGGCAATGGTGGAGAGGGAATGCCCGGCGCGGATGGCGGGTGGCTGCTCGGCAATGGCGGCGCCGGTGGCGTTGGGATGCCTGGTTTGGCGGGAGGCAACGGCGGCAACGCCCATTTCATTGGCAACGGCGGATGCTATGGGGAAACGGTGGTGCCGGCGGGCAGGGCGGCTTTGTGTCAACGGCCGGTGAGCACGGCGGCTCGGGCGGCGCCGGCGGCGACGCCGGGCTGATCGGCAATGGTGGGGCCGGCGGCGACGCAGGTGAGGCGGCCGTCTCGGGGGGCGGAGCCAGCGGCGGCGACGGCGGTGATGCGTTTTTGATCGGTAGCGGTGGTAATGGCGGCAACGGGAGCGGTGGGTTCGCCGGCGGGACCGGTGGTACGCGCGGGCGATTGTTCGGCGATACCGGAGAGGACGGGACCCTGTAGCCGGGGCGTACCAGACAGCTAATCGCTGTAAGCACGATTTCGGGCGGGGCCAACCCGTCGACGGGGATAGCATTTATTACCGCCGGTTCTCGATAGCGGCGGGTCCTGTCGGAGGTGGCCTGATGTCATATGTGATTGCGGCGCCGCAGCTGATGACGGCGGCGGCAGTGGATCTGGCGAGTATCGGGTCGACGATCGACTCGGCGAATGCGGCCGCGGCCGCCCGGACCACCGCAGTGGTGGCAGCCGGCGCCGACGAGGTGTCGGCGGCGATTGCGGCAGTGTTCGGCAAACATGCCCAGGGCTATCAGGCGCTCAGCGCCCAAGCGGCCGCCTTTCACGATCAGTTTGTGCAGGCCCTCAGCGCAGGTGCGGGCTTCTATGCGGCCACCGAAGCCGCCAACGCGTCGCCGGTGCAAAGCATTCTTGACTTATTTTCGCCCTGGAAAACCTTCACCGGCCGCCCGCTGTTCGGTAACGGGACCGATGGGACCGCCGGCACCGGGACCAACGGCACCGACGGCGGCTGGCTGGTCGGCAACGGCGGCAACGGCGGGTCCGGTGTCAGCGCCACCGGAGGGGCCGGTGGTAACGGCGGGGCGGCCGGGTTGATCGGCAACGGCGGGGCCGGAGGGGCGGGCGGCTCCAATTTCCCTCTCGGCAACGGCGGCGCCGGCGGGCAAGGCGCCAATGGCGGGTTGTTGTTCGGCGGCGGCGGCAATGGCGGGCAGGGTGGCGACAGTGCCGCGGCGAACGGAGGGCCCGGTGGTAATGGCGGCAACGCCGGCCTGATCGGCAGCGGCGGGGTGGGCGGCCTGGGCGGTTTCGGCAGTGGGTTCGGGGGCCACGGCGGCAACGGTGGCACCGGCGGGCTGCTCATGGGCAACGGCGGCGATGGCGGATGGTCCCAGGGCGCTACCTTCGGCATCGCCGGCAACGGCGGCAACGCCCAATGGATTGGCAACGGCGGCACCGGGGGCATCGGCAGTCCGACTGGCGGCACGGCCGGCACGGCCGGGCTGCTCATCGGCAACGGCGGCGGTGGTGGAAATGGCCTGCCCGGCGCGGATGGCGGGTTGTTGTTCGGCAACGGCGGCACCGGTGGCTTAGGGTTGTTTGGTTCGGCGGGAGGCCACGGCGGCAACGCCCATTTCATCGGCAACGGCGGGGCGGGCGCGCCGAGTTTGGACAATGCTGCGGGCGGTAATGGCGGCAGCGGCGGGATGCTATGGGGGAACGGCGGTGCCGGCGGCGAGGGCGGCTTTATGCTCTCCGCCGGCGAGCACGGCGGTGCGGGCGGCGCCGGCGGCAACGCCGGGCTGATCGGCAATGGCGGGGCCGGCGGCAAGGCAGGTCAGGCCGTACCGTCCGGTGGCGCGAACGGCGGCAACGGCGGCAACGCGGTTCTCATCGGTAACGGTGGTAATGGCGGCAACGGCAACACCGGGTTCGCCGGCGGGACCGGCGGCACCCGCGGGCGGCTGTTCGGCAATCCCGGGGCGGACGGGACCCCGTAGCCCAGACAAAGCAGCCCAGACGAACCAGACAGCTAGTCGCTGTAAGCCAGGGAACGATCCGGCTGCTCGGAGTGAACTCGCTCGGCCTGGGTCCTGGCAGGGCGGGACCTCACTCTCATCGGCCACCAGAACCAGCGCCCCAACAGCGCGGCGATCGACGGCGTCATGAACGCGCGCACGATCAACGTGTCGAACAGCAGACCCAGGCCGATGGTGGTGCCCACCTGTCCGATCACCCGAACATCGCTGACCGCCATGGAAGCCATGGTGAAGGCGAACACCAGGCCCGCGTTCGTCACCACCTTGCCGGTGCCGCCCATCGAACGGATGATGCCCGTCTTCAGTCCGGCACCAATTTCCTGTTTGAACCGGGAGACCAGGAGCAGGTTGTAGTCAGACCCCACCGCCAAGAGGACGATGACGGACATCGCGAGCACCAGCCAGTGCAATTGGATGCCCAAAATATGCTGCCAGACCAGTACGGACAGGCCAAAGGATGCGCCCAGTGAAACCGCCACCGTGCCCACGATGACCGCGGCGGCAATAAAGGCGCGCGTGATGAGCAGCATGATGATGAAAATGAGGCAGAGCGAAGAAATCCCCGCGATCACCAGATCCCATTCGGCGCCCTCGGAGATGTCTTTGAAGATGGCCGCCGTCCCCGCCAGGTAGATCTTGGAATCCTCCAAGGGAGTCCCCTTGAGTGACTCCTCGGCCGCCGTGCGTATCGCGTTGATACTGGCGATGCCCTCGGCCGAGGCGGGGTCCCCTCGATGCAAAATGATGAAGCGGACCGCGTGGCCGTCCGGTGACAAAAACGAATTCTCGGCGCGCTTGAAGTCGGCGTTCTTGAACACCTCGGGTGGAAGGTAGAACGAGTCGTCGTTCTTGGCGGCATCGAAGGCCTTCCCCATGGCATTCGCGTTGTCGCTCATCTCGTTCATCTGATCCATGATTCCGGACATGGTGCTGTGCATGGTCAGCATCATGGTCCGCATGCTTTCCATGGTGTCGATCATCGGCGGGAACTGGGCGAGCATCTGCGGCATCAGCACGTCCAGCTGCTTGATGTCACCGATGAGGGTGTTTAGTTTCTCGGTGATCTGGTCAACGCCGTCCAGCGCGTCGAATATCGACCGTAACGACCAGCAGACCGGAATGTCGTAGCAGTGCCGTTCCCAGTAGAAATAGCTGCGGATCGGTCGCCAGAAATCTTCGAAATCCGCGATGTGATCGCGCAGCTCGTCGGTGATTTGCTGCATCTCTATGGTGTCGCCGACCATGCGGTGGGTGGTCGCGGCGAGTTGGGTCATCAAGGCGTACATCCGCCGCATCGTGACGATCGTCTTGGCCATTTCGTCGGCCTGTTTCAGCATGTCGTTCATCCGGTCGCGCTGGTATTTCAAGATCTGCACCTGACCGGCGTTTTGCATGCTTATCTGAAACGGTATGGTCGTGTGGTCCATTGCCGTTCCGTCGGGCCTCGTTATTGCCTGTACCCGGGATATTCCCGGGACCCGGAAGACGCCCTTGGCCAGCCTGTCCAAGACCAGGAAATCCGCCGGATTTCGCAAATCATGATCGGACTGGATCATCAAAACCTCGGGCTTCATGCGGGCTTGCGAGAAATGGCGATCCGCGGCGGCAAATCCCTCGTTGGCGGGGATGAATGTCGGCAGGTATGCCCGGTCGTTGTAGCTGGCCTTGTATCCGGGCAGCGTGAGCAGCCCGACCAGGGCGACGGCGCAGGTGGCGGCCAGCACGGGCAGCGGCCAGCGGACCACCACGGTGCCCACGCGCCGCCAGCCGCGGACCTTGAGCAGTCGCTTGGGGTCGAACAGGCCGAACCGGCCGCCGACGGTCAGGATCGCGGGGCCCAGCGTCAATGCGACGGCCACCGCGACCAGCATCCCGACCGCGCACGGGATACCGAGAGTTTCGAAGTAGGGCATCCGGGCGAAGCTGAGGCAAAAGGTCGCCCCGGCGATCGTCAACCCGGAGCCCAGGATGACGTGGGCGGTTCCCCGGTACATGGTGTAGAAGGCGGTTTCTTTGTCCTCGCCGGCCTGGCGGGCCTCTTGGTACCGCCCGATGATGAATATTCCGTAGTCCGTACCGGCCGCGATTGCCAACGAAGTGAGCAGGCTGACGGCGAAGGTGCTAAGTCCGATGGCCCCGGTATGCCCGAGTATCGCAACGGCGCCGCGCGCGGCCGTCAATTCGATCCCGACCGTGAGCAGCAGCAGAATCACGGTGATGATCGATCGGTAGACGAAAAGCAACAGCGAGAAAATGACGCAGACCGTGGTCACGGTGATCCTGATCATGGATTTGTCGCCGCTGTGGTGCATATCCGCGGCGAGCGCCGACGCCCCGGTGACCCAGGCCTTTATCCCCGGCGGGGCGGGTGTCTGCGCGACGATCTTGCGGACCGCTTCGACGGATTCGTTGGCCAATGGCTCGCCCTGGTTACCGGCGAGATTCACTTGGACATAGGCGGCCTTACCGTCGTTGCTTTGCGCACCCGCCGCCGTGAGTGGATCGCCCCAGAAGTCCTGGATGCTCTGTACGTGCTTGTCGGCCCGCAGCTTGCGAATCAGGGTGTCGTAAAACCTGTGGGCATCGTCGCCGAGCGGCTGATCGCCTTCCAGGACGATCATCGCCGCACTGTCGGAGTTGCCCTCCTTGAACGCCTCGCCGATTTTCTTCATCGCCACGTACGACGGCGCGTCCTTGGGGCTTAGCGACACCGAACGCTCTTGTCCGACCTCTTCCAGCGACGGGACAAAGGCGCTGATGCAGAAGATAATTGCCAGCCAGCCCAGGATGATCGGCACCGCGAGCCGGTGGATCATCCTCGCGATGAACGGCCGTTCGGGGCGGGCGGCCGTGTCGGGGTCGTTCGCGAATCTGGTACTCACGCGGACTTCACCATGCAGTAGGTGTAGGCGTTGACCTCGTTGGAAATTCGCTCGGCTTTGACCACGCCGTCCACCGTGATCCGGCAGCCGATGCTGTCGCTATTGCCTTGCGCCACAATGTTTCCCATCACTGCGGCGAGGGTCGTGGTGATATGTAACGACCACGGCAACTGTGCCCCGTCGACGCGCCGGGGGTCGGAGTTGACGTCGAAATAGCTGATGTCAGCGACCGTTCCGGCTGGGCCGAAGACCTCGTAATCGAGTCGCTTGGGATTGAACGGCTTGGGGCTTTCCAGGTTGCTGTCCGCGTAAGACTCGCGTTTCTCCGAGCCGAAGTAACCGTGGACGCGGTACACAATGAATCCCCCGGCGATCACCACCGCCAGGATGACCAGTGGAATCCAAGTCCGCGACAGCACCTTGAAAATTGGAATTCCCTTCGCCGGTTGGCATTTCGACCGTGCGGACGGTTCGCCCTCCGCTCGACGACGTTCAGCTACCGGGCCGAGCGTAACCAAGCCTTGCCTAAGTAAACAACTCCTCGATCATGCCGTCTTCACGTTCAGCGCCCGGGTCTGTCGATCCCTCCCTCGCCGACTGGAGTGTAACGCATATCACGTGCGTAACGGCAGGCCGGCGGGCCGCTCGGGCGCTTCCAAATCACATCATGTGCGTTATACAAATCACACGATGTGCGTTATCCTCAGCCGGTGGCGCAATTGAGCTTCCGGCGCGCCCGCACGGAGGAAAACAAGCGCCAACGTGCGGCGGCGCTCGTGGAAGCTGCGCGCTCGCTGGCCGTCGAAACCGGCGTTGCGTCGGTGACTTTGACGGCGGTCGCCAGCCGCGCCGGAATCCACTACTCCGCGGTGCGCCGCTACTTCACCTCCCACAAAGAGGTGCTGCTACACCTGGCCGCCGAAGGTTGGGTGCGGTGGTCGGCTACGGTGTGCGAGAAGTTGGGCGAGCCGGGTCCGATGTCGCCGGAGCGAATGGCCGAGACGTTGGCCAACGGCCTGGCCGCCGACCCGCTGTTTTGTGACCTGCTGGCCAACGTTCATCTGCACCTCGAGCACGAGGTGGAAATCGAGCGGGTTGTCGAGATCAGGCGGACCATTTCGGCCGCCGCAATCGCACTGGCGGACGCGATCGAGCGCGCCCTACCCGTGCTCGGGCGTTCGGGTGCCTTCGACACCCTGATAGCCGCTTACTCCTTGGCCTCCGCTTTCTGGCAGATCGCCAATCCCCCGGAGCGGCTCTCTGACGTCTATGCCGAGGAGCCCGAAGCCCTGCCGCCCGAATGGAATATCGAATTCGCATCCGCACTCACCCGAGTGCTGACCGCCACCTGCATCGGCCTCGCCTCCGGATCGCCCTGCGCGGAAGAAGGTGCGAAGTGAGAGTAATTTGGGTTACGCCGCATCCCGTTTACCGGCCCGCGCCGCGCGCGGTTTCGCCGATCCGGTTAAGGTACTTAGCGCAGCAAAGCAATCGGTGGGAATGGGCGCGCACGCGTCCGGTTGGCGGGAGGTGATTGGATGGCCAGGATTCCAATTGCCAACGCGGTGAAAAAGGTGTGGATCGTACTGGTCATCGTGGTCGTGGTCGCGGTCGCGGCGTTCTGCGTTACCCGACTCCGCGGCTTCTTTGGCTATCACGACAACCGCCCGATCACCAGCGGCATGCAGGACGACATCAAACCGTTCAATCCCAAGCATGTGGTCTACGAGGTGTGGGGCCCCGCCGGGACGATCGCGAACATCAACTATTTGGACATCAATGCCCAGCCGCAGAAGGCAACCAATGTGCCCCTGCCCTGGACGCTATCGGTCACCACGACGCTCCCCTCGGTGAGCGTCAACGTCGTCGCGCAGGCCGACACCGACCAGATCGGCTGCCGGATCACGGTGAACGACGTCGTCAAAGATGAAAGGTCGGCGAGCGGAATGAATGCTCAAACCTTCTGCATAGTGAAGTCGGCATGACCACCGACAACCGGGCCGCCGGGCTCCCGCACATGCCGATCTTTGCGCGGTCGGTCCACAAGTTTGCGCCGCTGATCGTCCTGGGCTGGATAGGACTCGTCGTTGTCCTCAGCGTGTTCGTGCCAACCCTGGACAAAGTCGGCAAGGCACACACGGTGTCGATGAGCCCGAACGAGGCGGCGTCGATGCAGGCGATGAAGCGGGTCGGCAAGGTGTTCAACGAATTCGACAGCGACAGCGCGATCATGATCGTCCTGGAGGGGGACGCGCCGCTCGGCGACGACGCCCACCATTTCTACGACCAACTGATCCAGAAGCTCGAGGCGGACAAAAAGCACGTCGAGCACGTCCAGGACTTCTGGGGGGATCCGCTGACGGCGGCCGGCTCGCAAAGCTCCGATGGCAAGGCGGCCTATGTGCAGGTCTATCTCACCGGCAACCAGGGCGAGAGCAAGGCCAACGAGTCCGTCCAGGCCGTCCGCGACATCGTGGCGAGCGTGCCTCCGCCGCATGGGGTCAAGGCCTACGTGACCGGCGCGGCGGCGCTGACGGCCGATCAGTCGGCCGCCGGTGAGAAGGGCGTCATCTTGGTCACGATGATCACCTTCGTGGTGATCATCTTGATGTTGCTGTGGGTCTACCGCTCGATCATCACCGTGTTCATCACCCTGCTCATGGTGGTAATCGAGCTCCTTGCGGCCCGCCAGGTTGTCGCATTCCTGGCTCATAACAACATCATTGGCCTTTCGACCTTTGCGGTTAATCTGCTGGTGTTGATGGCGATCGCGGCCGGGACCGACTATGCGATCTTCGTACTCGGCCGATACCAGGAGGCGCGGTCGCTCGGTGAGGACCGGGAACAGGCCTTCTACACCATGTTCCACGGGACCGCGCACGTGGTGCTGGGCTCCGGCCTGACCATCGCCGGCGCGATGTACTGCCTCAGCTTTACCCGGCTTCCCTATTTCCAGACGCTCGGCATGCCCTGTGCGGTGGGAATGCTCGTCGCGGTCTGCGCGGCGCTGACCCTCGGCCCGGCCGTGTTGACGGTGGGCAGTCGCTTCGGTCTGTTCGACCCCAAGCGGAAGATGCGCACGCGGGGATGGCGGCGCGTGGGCACCGCGATCGTGCGGTGGCCCGGCCCAATTCTGGCGGTTTCGATCGCCATCGCGCTGATCGGGTTGCTCGCCCTGCCCGGGTACAAGACGAATTACGACAATCGCAAGTATCTACCGAGCTACACCAAGGCGAATATCGGATATGACGCCGCGGAGCGCCACTTTTCCAACGCCCGGATGAATCCGGAATTGCTGATGATCGAGACCGACCACGACTTGCGAAATCCGGCGGGCATGCTGGTGTTGGACCGGATCGCCAGGGGCGTCTTCCACGTCCCCGGTGTCGCGCGGGTCCAGGCGATAACCCGGCCCCTGGGAACACCGATCGAGCACACGTCGATCCCGTTCCAGATCAGCATGCAAAACACGACGCAGGTCGAGAATCAGCAGTACATGCACCAACGCATGGCCGACATGCTCAAACAGGCCGACGCGATGCAGGATTCGATCGACACCATGCAGCGCATGTACAACATCACGGCGCAGATGGCCGCTGTCACGCACCACATGGACGGCCTGACCCATGAAATGTTGGACGTCACAGCCCAATTGCGGGACCACATCGCCGATTTCGACGATTTCTTCCGGCCGCTGCGCAGCTACTTCTGGTGGGAGAAGCACTGCTTCGACATCCCCGCCTGCTGGGCGATCCGATCCATCTTCGACGCTCTCGACGGTTTGGATCAGATCGTCGAAAAGTTCGCGTACCTTACGGACGACATCTCCAAGTTGGACGCGTTGTTGCCGCAGATGCTGGCGCAGATGCCGCCGATGATCGCGACCATGACGACCATGAAGCAGATGATGCTGACCATGCACAGCTCCATGTCGTCGCTGTATGACCAGATGGACGTGATGAGCCAGAACTCGACCGCCATGGGGCAGGCGTTCGACGCGGCCAAGAATGACGACTCGTTCTACATACCGCCGGAGGTCTTCGACAACCCCGACTTCAAGCGGGGTCTGAAGATGTTCGTGTCGCCGGACGGGCACGCGGCCCGGTTCATCATCTCCCATGACGGGGATCCCGCAACCCCCGAAGGGATTTCGCACGTCGAGCCGATCAAGAACGCGGCGAAGGAAGCGATCAAGGGGACCCCGCTGGAGGGTGCCAAGATCTGGCTGGGCGGCACGGCCGCGGTCTACAAGGATATGCGCGACGGGTCCAAGTACGACCTGATGATCGCCGGAATATCGGCGGCCTGCCTCATTTTGATCATCATGCTGATCATCACCCGAAGCCTGGTTGCCGCGGTCACCATTGTGGGTACCGTGCTGATTTCGCTGGGTGCCTCGTTCGGGCTTTCGGTGCTGGTGTGGCAGGACATTATGGGCTTCGAATTGCACTGGATGGTGCTCGCGATGTCCGTCATCCTGCTGTTGGCGGTGGGATCCGACTACAACCTGCTGCTGGTTTCCCGGTTCAAAGAGGAAATCCCTGCGGGAATCAAGACCGGGATCATCCGGTCGATGGCCGGCACCGGCGCGGTGGTGACGTCCGCGGGCCTGGTGTTCGCCGCCACCATGTCGTCCTTCGTATTCAGCCCTTTGATAGTGATGGGGCAGGTCGGTACCACGATCGGGCTGGGCCTGTTGTTCGACACGTTGATCGTGCGCTCGTTCATGATGCCGTCCGTCGCCGCGCTGATGGGGCGTTGGTTCTGGTGGCCAACACAAGTACGCACTCGTCCGGCCAGCCGGATGCTGCGGCCGTACGGATCCCGTTCGGCCGTGCGCGCCTTCATGCTGCCCAAGGAACCGCCTGCCGGGAGCGGCGGATCGGTCGATTCGGCGAACACCGATCGCTTCCCGGTGACCACACCGCACTACTAACGGCCGGAGGCCCTTCTCGACGATCTGGGATGTCCGTAGCATGCCGGTTGGGACTCGCCATCCCGGTTAGAAGGGGAGAAGGGATGGGATTCATGCCTGACGGTAAGCCCAACATCCTGGTGATCTGGGGTGACGACATCGGGATCACCAACCTGAGTTGTTACAGCGACGGCATGATGGGCTATCGCACACCGAACATCGACCGCATCGCGAACGAGGGGATGCGGTTCACTGATTCCTACGGTGAGCAGAGCTGCACGGCGGGCCGCGCCGCGTTCATCAGCGGGCAGAGTGTGTACCGCACCGGAATGAGCAAGGTCGGCGTGCCCGGCGCCGACATCGGTTGGGTCGCAGAGGATCCGACCATCGCCGAACTGCTCAAGCCGCTGGGCTACGCCACCGGCCAGTTCGGCAAGAACCACTTCGGCGACCTGAACAAGTACCTGCCGACGGTGCACGGGTTCGACGAGTTCTTCGGCAACCTCTATCACCTCAACGCCGAGGAAGAGCCCGAGCAGGAGGACTATCCACACAAGGATCAGTTCCCGCTGCTATACGAGCTGGCGCATCCGCGGGGCGTACTCAAATGCCAGGGCGGCCCGTCACCGCGCAGATGTACGGGCTGCCGCCGGAGCGGGTGATCGGGAGCTCGGTCGGCCTGGACTTCCAGGACGGTCACCTGTTGACGACGTCGCGGCCGGAGTTCCTCGACGACGGCCCGGTCAAGCCGGTGCGGATCTGGGGGCGCACCGGACGGCGGCCGATCCTGGCCGCGGGAAACTCCAACGGCGACATCCAGATGCTGCAGTACACCCAGGCCTCCGGACCCGCGCTGTGCTTGCTGGTGCGCCACGACGACGCCGACCGCGAATTCGACTACATCGCGGGCGCCGAGAAGGCACTCGATGAAGCGAACGCCAAGGGCTGGACGGTAGTCAGCATCCGAAACGATTGGACCACCGTCTTCGGTGGCTAACGGTGACTAACGGCGACTAACGGTGCCCAACGGTCCGCAGATCACAACGCCGCGACGTTGCGCAGGACGTCATTTGCCTCGCGTACGTGCGCCCCGCACGTCAGGCAGAAGACGCCCGGATGGCGGGTCAGCCAGCCCACCCGCTGCTGAACTTGCGTCACCATGGCCTGTGTGCACAGCATGCACAGGATGCCGACGAGGTTTCCGGACGGGTCGAGGTTTGGGTTGTGGCACTCGTCCACGGCGTGCAAATGCACGATGTGCGTCGCTGTGTTGGAGCAGCCCAAGTCGGATTGGCACTTGATGTCATGCCAGTCCAGAGCCACCAGGGTGTCTGGGATTTCGTTACCCGGTGCTTGGTTCATGCGACCCCACCTCCACGACGGATACTTTGCGGACCTCTGCCACTATTCCGTCGCGGGTCCGCAACAGCTATCCGCCGAACAGCTGTTCACAGGAGGATTTAGTTGTCCCCCGATTGGGGGACAACGGGGCCGGCCAGGTTAGGGGTGATTCACGCAGAACGCCACACAGATCGCTGAGGCAGGTATGGGCACCCATTGCAGTTGCCCGTCCGCGTTGCGCTGGCAGTAGATCGGGCCGGGGTTCCCCCATACTTTCGCGCCTTCCGGCGAGCATGGTTGACCGAGATCGCTATCGGCATGCGCTGGGCCACTTCCGATGAGGACCGCGATTGGAGCGGCCGCCGCCAACATCGCCAAGCCGGCGAACCTCCGTGCGCCCATGATCGACACCTTCCTCGACAACATCCCTACAGCGCCGTCGTCAGCGTCCGTGCCCGACTGTCCACCGTTTCGCCGACCAGATATCCCGAAAATGCCCTATGACCAGTTCCAGACCGACATGTCGCCGGCCGGGTATTGGTTGCACACGTCGGTGGCTTTGGCGACGACGCCCTTGTTGTTGAAGAAGATCTTCATGTGATTGACCCAGGCGAACGTCAGCGGATCGCCATTGTAAAAGTTATCGGAATAGTCCCTGCGCTCCGCCGGTGACAACGAGAAAAACCAATGCGCCTTGTTAATCACCGCCGGCTGAAGGTTCGCGTGGTTGTTGAAGTCGATCATGTACCGCTGGTAGTAAATCGGACTGGTATCCCTCGCGGCCGCCAGATACTGTTCGGCGTCGCAAGTGGTCGCGATCATTCTGCGAGGTATCGGGAAATCGTCCGTGGAGTCGGCTACTGCCGTCTTGGGGAAGACTGCAGCGGCGATACCGAGAGACAGCAATACAGCGCCTGCACGCAGGCCGTAACTCAACCGAGACATGGTGATTACCGTAACACTTCCAGGACGGAGGATGTGAACCCAGGGCCATATTCGTAGTTCACCTCACTATAGGTCGCCATCAGGCACGATGACATGTCTGGGATCCGGCCGCAGCTCGGGAGGGGCCTGGCTGTAGTCACCGAACGGACCGTCGCGCCGCTCCACCGCGGCCCGCACGCCCTGGGTTTCGGCGGTATGGATGAACTCCAGCGCGTCGGGGGTGTTGCGCATCAGGCCGTCGAGGATGCCGCCCAGCGCTTGGGTGGACGCCAGGCCCATGTTCTCGTAGGCCTGGTTGACGATCAGCTTCTGCGCCCGCAGCTGCGACAACGGGATTTGCGCCAGCTCGGCGGCGATCTCGGCGACCCGGGCCTCGAGTCGCTCGAACGGCACCGCCTCGTTGATCAGCTCGACCTCGGCGGCCTGGACGCCGGTCAGCGGCCGCCCGGTCAGCGAGTGCCATTTCACCTTGGCCAGGCTCAGCCGATACAGCCACATGCCGGTCAGATAGGCGCCCCACATCCGGCTGTACGGGGTGCCGATCACGGCGTCTTCGCTGGCGATCACGAGGTCGGCGCACAGGGCGTAGTCGCTGGCCCCGCCGACGCACCAGCCGTGCACCTGCGCGATCACCGGTTTGGACGCCCGCCAGATGGCCATGAACTTCTGCGTCGGCCCGGTCTCGCGGGCGGTGACCATCGCGAAGTCCTTGCCCGGGTCCCACCGCCCGTCGGTCATCATCCCGTCGCCCCAGTGCTGGAAGCCGTGGCCGAAGTCGTAGCCCGCGCAGAACGCGCGGCCGGCGCCGCGCAACACGATGACCTTGATGTCCTGGTCGCGTTCGGCCAGCCCGATGGCCGACTCGATCTCGTCGGGCATGGGCGGAACGATCGTGTTGAGCTGCTCCGGGCGGTTGAGCGTAATGGTGGCGACCGGCCCGGCCGTCCTGTACAGCAGGGTCTGGAAGTCGGGTGTCGGCTCGGGTCTTTTCATGCCCCAAGCGAAGCCGGTTGGCGGCCCGGTTGTCCAGCGAGACTCACCGAGGTTCGAAGCGCCGTCGGGTTCTCGATTTTCTCAGTCACCTGACCCGCCCAGTACGTGATGCAGGAACGAGAAACTCAGCGCCGTGACGAACGCGGCCTGCTCGTTGTCGGCCGCGCCGCCATGCCCGCCCTCGATGTTCTCGTATAACCAGGCCCGATGCCCCGCGGCGTGCAGAGCCGCCGTCATTTTGCGGGCATGCCCCGGATGCACCCGGTCGTCGCGGGTGGAGGTGGTGAACAAAACCGGCGGGTACTTGCCGTCCGCCGAAATGTTTTGGTAGGGCGAGTATTCGGAGATGAATTTCCAGTCGTCCGGGTTGTCCGGGTCGCCGTACTCGGCCACCCAGGAAGCGCCGGCCAGCAACAGGTGGTAGCGCTTCATGTCCAGCAGCGGGACGTCGCAGACCAGCGCGCCGAATTTCTCCGGGTATTTGGTCAGCATGATACCCATCAGCAGCCCGCCGTTGCTGCCGCCGCGCGCGCCGAGCTGCTCGACGGTGGTGATGCCGCGTTTCACCAGATCCTCGGCCACCGCGGCGAAGTCCTCGTCGACCTTGTGCCGGCCCTCGCGGATGGCCTGGGTGTGCCAGCCCGGCCCGTACTCGCCACCGCCGCGGATGTTGGCCAGCACGTAAGTGCCCCCGCGTGACAGCCATATCCGGCCCAGCACGCCGCTGTAGCCCGGTGTGTTGGACGACTCGAATCCGCCGTAGCCATACAGCAGCGTCGGGCCCGGCCCGCTGGAACCGTCGGCTCCGTTTGGACTGCCGGGTCGTACAACGAAGTACGGGATCAAGGTGGCGTCCTTCGACGCCACGAAATGCTGTGCCACGGTGATGTTTTCGGCGTCGAAGAAGGCGGGAGCGGACTTGACCTGGTCCAATTGCTCTCCCCCGGTGCCGCGCAGCAGCCGCGACGGCGCGACGAATCCGCTGGAGTCGAGGAAGAACTCGTCGCCGGTGTCGTCGGCGGCGACGATCAAGGTGTTGGTTGCGGCCGGGATTCCGGAGATCGGTTCGCGTTGCCAGGTGCCGGGCGTGACGATTTCGATCCGGCTGGCCACGTCGGCCAGTGTGACGAGCAACAGCCGGTCGCGGGTCCACGCGTATTGATGCAGGCAGGTGTGCGGGTCGGGCTCGAATACAATTTCTAATTCTCTTGTACCGGAAAGGAAGTCGTCGTAGTTCGCGGCGAGTAACGTGCCGGCTCGGTAGGTGGTGTCGCCGACGGTCCAGTCGGTGCGCAAGTCGATCAACAGCCACTCGCGGTGAATCGACAGGCTGCTGACGTCGCTGGGCACGTCGATAGGGATCAGTTCTGCCCCCGTTTCAGAGCCCCGTAGTTCGTATCTCTCCCTATTCCAGAAGTCGATCGAGCGGGCCAGAAAGGTGCGTTCGAAGCCCGGCGTCCGGTCGACATCCCCGACCGCGTTGATGTCGGTGCGCGACCCCTCGAAGATCGCCTCCGCGTCGGTCAGCGGTGTGCCCCGACGCCATCGCTTGACGATCCGCGGGTAGCCGGATTCGGTGAGCGAGTCGGCGCCGAAGTCGGTGCCCACCAGCACGGTATCGGGGTCCACCCAGCTGACGAACGACTTGGCTTCCGGCAGCTCGAAACCGTCGGCGACGAATTCGCGCGTCAACATGTCGAATTCACGCACAATCACCGCGTCCGAGCCGCCGCGGGAGAGACCGACCAGCGCGCGGGTGAACTCCGGTTCGATGACCGTCGCACCACCCCACACCCATTTCTGGTCGTCCATCCGGCCCAGTTCATCCACGTCGATCAGCACGTCCCACGCGGGGGAGTCGCTGCGGTAGCTCTCACACGTGGTGCGCCGCCACAGCCCGCGCGGGTTGGTGGCGTCGCGCCAGAAGTTGTAGAGGTAGTCGCCGCGGCGCCGCACGTAGGGGATTCGGGCATCCGTGTCGAGCACCTCGAGGGTTTCGGTGCGCATCTTTTCGAACCGCTCGTCGCAGAACTCCGTCAGCGTCGGTTCGTCCTGTGCGCGCACCCAGTCCAGCGCCTTCTCATCGGTCACGTCCTCGAGCCACAGGTACGGGTCGTCGGGTGTGCTGTCGCCAACGGAAGCCTCGGATGCCATGGAAGACATTGTGGCGGCGACGGTAGTGTGAGCTGTGTTACATCCATGAATTTGCGGGTCAACGAGGAGCCGAGCCGATGACTGTTTTCCAACGTCCGGGTACCGAGGGCGCACTGATGTCGTACGAATCCCGATACGACAACTTCATCGGGGGCGAGTGGGTCGCGCCCACCAAGGGTTTGTATTTCGAGAACAAGACGCCGGTGACCGGCCAGACGTTCTGCGAGGTGGCGCGGTCCGACGAGGCCGATATCGACAAGGCGCTCGACGCCGCGCACGCGGCCGCGCCGGCCTGGGGCAAGACCGCCCCCGCCGAACGGGCGGCGATCCTGAACAAGATCGCCGACCGGATCGAGGAACACAAAGACGCGCTGGCGGTGGCCGAAGTATGGGACAACGGCAAGCCGATCCGGGAGGCGCTGGCCGCCGACATCCCGCTGGCGGCCGATCATTTCCGGTATTTCGCCGCGGCGATCCGCGCTCAGGAGGGTTCGCTGTCGCAGATCGACGACGACACCGTCGCCTATCACTTCCACGAGCCGCTCGGGGTGGTGGGCCAGATCATTCCGTGGAACTTCCCGATCCTGATGGGCGCCTGGAAATTGGCGCCGGCCATAGCGGCCGGCAACACGGTGGTGCTCAAACCGGCGGAGCAGACACCTGCCTCGATCCTGTACCTGATGTCGCTGATCGGCGATGTGATTCCCCCCGGGGTGGTCAACGTCGTCAGCGGTTTCGGCGTCGAGGCCGGCAAGCCGCTGGCCTCCAGCGACCGGATCGCCAAGGTCTCGTTCACCGGCGAAACGACGACTGGGCGCCTGATCATGCAATACGCCTCGCACAACCTGATCCCGGTCACCCTGGAGCTCGGCGGCAAGAGCCCCAACATCTTCTTCTCCGACGTGATGGCGGCCAACGACGACTTCCAGGACAAGGCGCTGGAAGGGTTCACCATGTTCGCCCTCAACCAGGGCGAGGTGTGCACCTGCCCGTCGCGCAGCCTGATCCAGGCCGACATCCACGACGAGTTCCTCGAACTTGCGGCGATACGAACCAAGGCGGTCCGGCAGGGCGATCCGCTGGACATCCAGACCATGCAGGGCTCGCAGGCCTCCAACGACCAGATGGAAAAGATCCTGTCCTACATCGAAATCGGCAAGGAAGAGGGCGCCAAGCTGATCACCGGCGGCGAGCGTGCCGAGCTGGGTGGGGACCTGTCCGGCGGCTACTACGTACAGCCCACGATTCTTGCCGGCAACAACAAGATGCGCATCTTCCAGGAGGAGATCTTCGGGCCAGTGGTCGCGGTGACGTCGTTCCGTGACTACGACGACGCGATGGGCATCGCCAACGACACCCTCTACGGGCTGGGTGCGGGCGTGTGGAGCCGCGACGGCAACACCGCCTACCGCGCCGGCCGCGACATCAAGGCCGGCCGGGTGTGGGTGAACTGCTATCACGTGTACCCGCCGCACGCGGCGTTCGGCGGCTACAAGCAATCCGGCTTCGGCCGGGAGACCCACCAGATGGCCCTCGACCACTACCAGCAGACCAAGAACCTGCTGGTGTCATACTCCGACAAGGCCCAGGGATTCTTCTGATGGGGGGATTCTTCTGATGGGGGGATTCTTCTGATAGGGGGCTTCTTCTGATGAGCGCTCCGGCCGGCGTGGTGATCACCACCGCGGCCGCCGAATTGCTGGCCCGACTGCAGGATCGCCACGGTCCGGTGATGTTCCATCAGTCCGGTGGCTGCTGTGACGGGTCGTCGCCGATGTGCTACCCGCGCGGGGACTTCCTCATCGGTGACCGCGACGTCCTGTTGGGGGTGCTCGACGTCGGTGCAGACGGGGTGCCGGTGTGGATCTCGGGCCCGCAGTATCAGGCTCACTATGGGGGAGAGAAGCACACCCAGCTGGTGATCGACGTGGTGCCGGGGCGCGGCGGCGGATTCAGTCTGGAGGCACCGGAGGGCGTGCGGTTCCTCAGCCGCGGCCGGGTCTTCACCGACGCCGAGAAAGCGCTGTTACAGGCCATGGCGGTGATCACCGGCGCCACCTACGAGCGTGGCGAACGCCCGTCGGTACGCGGTCAGGTGGTCACTCAAGACAAAGGAGCCGCGCCGGGAACGTGCCCCGCCCCTAGCCGATAGCGGCAGTAAGGTCGTAGAACGTGATCCCCCTTCCCCGGCCCTGGCTGCTGGCCGGCGCCATGCTGATCGGTAACGCGATCGGGCTGCTGGCGGGGGTGGCGGTAACCGTGGGAGTCCACGATCGGATCCGGCCGGACGTCGTCATCGCTCTGGTGGTGGGGATTCCCAGCGTGCTGGGGCTGCTGGTGATCTTGTTGTCCGGGCGTCGCTGGGTGACGGCGCTGGGCGCCTTCATCCTTGCGTTGGCGCCGGGTTGGTTCGGTGTGCTGGTCGCGCTGCAGGTCGTGTCCGGTGCCTGACGACGGCGGGACGCCGAACTCTGGGAACCCCGGGACCGAGCCGTTCGTACCGGATTTCGACACCGGCGAGCCCTCGGTGCCGTTCGTGCCGGATTTCTCGGAAATAGGGGACACCGACTCGCAGCCGCTGCCACTGGTCGGCCTGCCGGCGAAGGCTAAGGAATCCGGGCGCAAGGAAGAGCCCAAGGACGAACCCGAGACGACCTCGCCGGCCGCCGAGCAGGATTCGGCGACCGAGTCGGCCGCCGTGCCGGTCACCGTGCCCGGGATATACCAGCACGTGAAGTGGTGGAAGCTGGTACTGGTGCTCTTCGGCGTGTGGCTCGCCGCGGCGCAAACCGGGCTCAGCCTGTTCTATTGGTGGTATCACACCATCGACAAGACCGGGCCGGTGTTCATGGTCCTGGTCTACGTCGTGGCGTGCAGTGTGGCCGGCGTCATCCTGGCGATGGGGCAGGGCAGGCCACTGCTCTCGGCGTTGGCGATCGCGGTGATGTCGGGGCCATTTGCGTCCCTGGCCGCCGCGGCGCCGCTGTACGGCTATTACTACTGCGAGCGGGTGGGTCACTGTTTGGTCGGGGTCATTCCTTACTAACTGTTCTGCCCGTTTTGCCGGGCCGTTAGGGTAGTGCCCGTGACCCACTATGACGTCGTTGTCCTCGGAGCCGGTCCCGGCGGATATGTCGCTGCGATTCGTGCCGCGCAGCTAGGCCTCAACACCGCAGTCGTGGAGCCGAAGTATTGGGGCGGAGTATGTCTCAACGTCGGCTGCATCCCGTCCAAGGCGTTGCTGCGCAACGCCGAGCTGGCGTACATCTTCACCAAGGAGGCCAAAGCTTTTGGCATCAGCGGTGAGGCCAGCTTCGACTACGGGATCGCCTACGATCGCAGCCGCAAGGTGGCCGAGGGTCGCGTCGCCGGTGTGCACTTCCTGATGAAGAAGAACAAGATCACCGAGATCCACGGATACGGCCGCTTCACCGACCCCAACACGTTGGCCGTCGAATTGAATGAGGGCGGCGCTGAAAATCCCCTGACGGTCACGTTCGACAACTGCATCATCGCCACCGGCAGCAGCACTCGGCTGGTGCCCGGCACGTCGCTGTCTCAAAATGTGGTCACCTACGAGGAGCAGATTCTGTCCCGGGAGTTGCCGGAGTCGATCATCATTGCCGGAGCCGGCGCCATCGGCATGGAGTTCGGCTACGTGCTGAAGAACTACGGCGTCGACGTGACCATCGTGGAATTCCTGCCGCGCGCGCTGCCCAACGAGGACGCCGACGTGTCCAAGGAGATCGAAAAGCAGTTCAAGAAGTTGGGCGTCAGGGTTCTCACCGGAACCAAGGTCGAATCCATCTCCGATGACGGCTCGGTGGTCACGGTGACCGTCAGCAAGGACGGCAAGGCGGAAGAGCTCAAATCCGATAAGGTGTTGCAGGCCATCGGGTTTGCACCCAATGTCGAGGGCTACGGGCTGGACAAGGCCGGCGTCGCGCTGACCGATCGCAAGGCCATCGGCATCGACGACTACATGCGCACCAACGTTGGCCACATCTACGCCATCGGCGACGTGACGGCGCTGCTGCAGCTCGCGCACGTCGCCGAGGCCCAGGGCGTGGTAGCGGCCGAAACCATCGCCGGCGCAGAGACTTTGGCGCTTGGCGACTATCGAATGTTGCCCCGTGCGACGTTCTGCCAGCCACAGGTCGCCAGCTTCGGGCTCACCGAGCAACAAGCCCGCGATGAAGGTTACGACGTGGTGGTGGCCAAGTTCCCGTTCACCGCCAACGCCAAAGCGCACGGCATGGGCGACCCCAGCGGTTTCGTCAAGCTCGTCGCCGACGCCAAGGACCTGGAGCTGCTCGGCGGACACATCATCGGCCACGACGTGTCCGAGCTGCTGCCGGAGCTCACGCTGGCGCAGAAATGGGACCTGACCGCCTACGAGCTGGCCCGCAACGTGCACACTCATCCGACAATGTCGGAAGCGTTGCAGGAGTGCTTCCACGGCCTGGTCGGCCACATGATCAACTTCTGAGCCGGACGATGATCCGCGGCCTGAACACTGACGCCATGGTGGGTGCCATCAGCGGGTTGGCCGCCGGCTACGTGCTCTGGCTGGTGGCCATTTCGATCGGCGAGGACGTCACGACGGTGAGTGTGTGGAGCGTGATTGTGTTCCTCGGCTCGGCGATCTTGGCTGTCGTCGCCGGAGCATGGGGCTGGTCGTTGCGCAGACGCCATAAGGATCTGTGGGCGACGTTCGCGTTCGGCCTGCCGATACTGCCCGTGGTGCTGACGTTGGCCGTGCTGGCCGATATCGCCAACATCTCGGTGTAGTTAGCCTGGGTGGTCCAGCGGGATGTCGAGGGCGGACATGGTCGCGGCCAGCCCGTCGTATTGGCCTGCCAGCAAGCAGAATTCGATCAGCCGCGGCCGATCCAGATGACTGGCCAGCCGCTGCCAAGTGGGGTCGGTAATCGTCCGGTCCATGACAAACTCATCGGTGGCCGCCAGCAGCGCCTGCTGTCGCGGGCTGAGGCGGTGACGGGCCCTTTCTGAGACGTCGGGCCAGGCGAAAATCGCGGCCTGCATGTCCCCGTCCAAGCCTCGCGCGCGCGCCATTTTGCGATGGTGCTGCAGCTCGTATTCGCAAGAACGCAGATGCGCGACCCGCAGGATCACCAGCTCGGTGTCGATCACCGGCAGCCGCCCGCGCAGCAGCCGGCCGTTGTAGAGCCCCCAGAGCCAGAACAGCAGCTGGCGTTGGCCCAACGTCTTGAACAGGTGCATCTCCGGCGCCCGCACCGCGCGCGCGCCCAACTTAGCGGCGACCCAGTTGATCGGTCCCAGCTCGCGGAACCGGCCGGACGGGATTCGGCCGACGGGGCCGGTTTGACCCTCTTGGGCGGCGCTCATGCTTGTTTCACCAGATACGGGGACACGGTGCTGCGGTGCTCATCGAGATCGAGTGCGCGCCCCAAAGCGGGGAACGCCCGCTGCGGGCAGTTGTCACGTTCACAGACACGGCAACCCGCGCCGATGGGTGTAGCGATATCCCCCGACAAATCGAGTCCTTCCGAGTAGACGAGCCGATGGGCCTGTCGAAGTTCGCAACCCAGCCCGATCGCGAAGGTCTTTCCGGGCTGACCATACCGCGCGGCGCGTCGCTCCACGGTGCGGGCCACCCACATGTAGTTGCGGCCGTCGGGCATCTCGGCTATCTGCACCAGGATCCTGCCGGGGTTGGCGAACGTTTCGTAGACGTTCCACAACGGGCAGGTGCCGCCGCTAGAGGAGAAGTGAAAACCCGTGGCCGACTGGCGCTTTGACATGTTGCCGGCTCGATCTACCCGGATGAACGAGAATGGCACGCCCCGTATCGACGGCCGTTGCAGCGTCGAGAGCCGGTGCGCGATCGTCTCGTAGCTCACCGAGTAGAACGCCGATAACCGCTCGACGTCGTAGCGGAAATTCTCAGCGACGTCGTGGAACTGGCGGTAGGGCAGCACCGCGGCCGCGGCGAAGTAATTGGCCAGCCCCAACCGGGCCAGCGTGTGCGACTCGTCGCTGGTGAACTTGCCCTCTTCGACCATGCTGTCGATCAAGTCGCCGAACTCCAGGTAGGCCAATTCGGCGGCCATCTTGAATACCTGCTGCCCCAACGAGAGGTGATTGCTCATTTCCAGCGTGTTGGTCTTGGGGTCGTAGTGGTGCAGCACGGCGTCGCCGAGGTCGATGCGCCTGTTGATGCGCACTCCGTGTACCTCGGTGAGCCGGCGGGTCAACTCACGGGCAAGGTCGCCGTGGTGCAGCCGCATCTGGACGGTGAGGTCCTCGGCCGCGGTGTCCAGTTCGTGCAGGTAGTTCTGCCGTTGATAGAAGTAGTCGCGCACTTCTTCGTGGGGCATGGTGATCGACCCGGTTCCACTGCCGTCGGAGAACCGCTCCTCGGTGGCGGCAGCCAGCTGCGCGGTGGTGATCCGGTAGCGCCGGT
This sequence comes from uncultured Actinomycetota bacterium, assembly GCA_963814505.1. GTDB lineage: Bacteria > Actinomycetota > Actinomycetes > Mycobacteriales > Mycobacteriaceae > Mycobacterium. The sequence goes on along the minus strand of CAWFDM010000016.1, from coordinate 1,095,590 downwards.
GCAGGTTGACCACCGCGCGGGCCAGGCTGGGATGGGCGCTGACCATTTCCGCGACTTCGGGCGGATCGACGTCGATGTCCAGGTCGCGGTCCATCGTCACCTCTCGCAGCTCGGCGACGAGCCGGGTGTCGTCCTGGGGGGCGAAGAAGGTCGCGTCCACCCCGAACACCTCGGTGATCCGCAGCAACACGGCCACCGTCAGCGGCCGAACATCGTGCTCGATCTGGTTGAGGTAACTCGGTGAGATCTCCAGCATCTGGGCCAGTGCGGCTTGACTGAACCCGCGCTCACTACGCAGCTGACGAACGCGTGAGCCCACGAACGTTTTGGACACTCGACGCAGTTTACCCGGCCGTGCGAAGACGTGCTTCGCAGAGTTGGCATGAAGGCGGGATTGGTATTTCGGGGACGTCGTTGGCATGATTCGCATCGGGGACCCGGCGGTATCCGCGGGGGCACCACAAGGAGGAAACGGGAGCGAAGCCGTGAGCCTGGACAAAAATTTAATGCCGGTGCCCGACGGCCACCCCGACGTGTTCGATTGCGAATGGCCGCTGCGCGTCGGTGACATCGACCGCACGGGCCGGCTGCGGTTGGATGCCGCCTGCCGGCACATCCAGGACATCGGCCAGGACCAGCTGCGTGAGATGGGCTTCGAGGAGACCCATCCGCTGTGGATCGTCCGGCGCACCATGGTCGACATGATCCGCCCGATCGAGTTCCAGGACATGTTGCGATGTCGGCGTTGGTGCTCGGGCACCTCGAACCGGTGGTGTGAAATGCGGGTTCGCGTGGACGGACGCAAGGGTGGCCTGATCGAATCCGAGGCCTTCTGGATCCACGTCAACAGGGAAACCGAGATGCCGGCCCGAATCGCCGACGACTTCCTGGCTGGCCTGCACAAGACCACATCCGTCGACCGGCTGAGGTGGAAGGGCTACTTGAAACCCGGCAGCCGTGACGACGCGACGGAAATCCACGAGTTCCCCGTCCGGGTCACCGACATCGACCTGTTCGACCACATGAACAACTCGGTGTACTGGAGTGTGATCGAGGACTACCTGGCCTCGCACGCCGAGCTGCTGCAGGGGCCGCTGCGCATCACCATCGAGCACGAGGCGCCGGTCGCGCTGGGTGACAAGCTGGAGATCATTTCGCACATTCACCCGGCCGGCTCGACCGATCAATTCGGTGCCGGCCTGGCGGATCGCACTGTTACAACGCTCACATATGCCGTTGGCGACGAAACAAAGGCCGTCGCCTCGCTCTTCGCTTTGTAGCTAAACCGCCCTGTTCGGGGACCCCCGGTAAATCCCTGTTGACCTGCGAATTTATGGTTACTCGCCGGTAGCTTCTGAAACGGTTAAGAAATTTGGTGTCTTCGCAAGCTTCGCAGAATCACGCAAAGTCGTTGCCGAAATTGGCAATTGAAATGGGTGGCAGCCGGGAACACGCTGTGTCATGGTCGAGTTAGCACATCAGTGAAGTCAAGCCGCTAGTGACCGCCGGACGGCGGCGCGGCTTAACGCAACTCAGCAATGAAGGACTGTTAAGGAGCACCCGAATGTCTGTCGTTGGCACCCCGAAGAGCGCCGAGCAGATTCAGCAGGACTGGGACACCAATCCCCGCTGGAAGGACGTCACCCGCACCTACACCGCAGCCGACGTCGTCGCCCTGCAGGGCAGCGTGGTCGAGGAGTCCACCCTGGCCCGCCGCGGTGCGGAGGTGTTGTGGGAAGAACTGCACGACCTGGAGTGGGTCAATGCGCTCGGCGCCCTGACCGGCAACCAGGCCGTCCAGCAGGTGCGCGCCGGCCTGAAGGCCATCTACCTGTCGGGTTGGCAGGTCGCCGGTGACGCCAACCTCTCCGGTCACACCTACCCCGACCAGAGCCTGTACCCGGCCAACTCGGTGCCGCAGGTGGTCCGCCGGATCAACAACGCGCTGATGCGAGCCGACCAGATCGCCAAGATCGAGGGCGACAAGTCGGTGCAGAACTGGCTGGCGCCGATCGTCGCCGACGGCGAGGCCGGGTTCGGTGGGGCGCTCAATGTCTTCGAATTGCAAAAGGCGCTGATCGCCGCCGGTGTCGCGGGTTCGCACTGGGAGGACCAGCTGGCCTCGGAGAAGAAGTGTGGTCACCTGGGCGGCAAGGTGCTGATCCCGACCCAGCAGCACATTCGCACCCTCACCTCGGCGCGACTGGCGGCCGACGTGTGCGACGTTCCCACCGTCGTGATCGCTCGTACCGACGCCGAAGCGGCCACCCTCATCACGTCCGACGTCGACGAGCGCGACCAACCGTTCATCACCGGCGAGCGCACCCGGGAGGGCTTCTACCGGACCAAGAACGGCATCGAGCCCTGCATCGCGCGGGCGAAGGCCTACGCGCCGCACGCCGACCTGATCTGGATGGAGACCGGCACCCCGGACCTCGAGGTCGCGCGGAAGTTCTCCGAAGCGGTCAAGGACGCTTACCCGGACCAGATGCTGGCGTACAACTGCTCGCCGTCGTTCAACTGGCGCAAGCACCTCGACGATGCCACCGTTGCGAAGTTCCAGAAGGAGCTTGCCGCAATGGGATTCAAGTTCCAGTTCATCACGCTGGCCGGCTTCCACGCCCTGAACTACTCGATGTTCGATCTGGCCTACGGCTACGCCCGCAACCAAATGAGCGCCTACGTCGAGTTGCAGGAGCGCGAGTTCGAGGCGGAGGAGCGTGGCTACACGGCGACCAAGCATCAGCGCGAGGTCGGCGCCGGTTACTTCGACCGGATCGCAACCACGGTCGACCCGAACTCGTCGACCACTGCCCTGACCGGTTCCACCGAAGAGGGCCAGTTCCACTGACGAGGAGCCACGCCGAACGTGTTGTGAGGGCGAAAAAATCGCCGATTTTTCGCCGTGACTTCACATTCGGCGGCCGGAGAGAAGTTGACAGCATAGGCCCCGCCCAGCCAACCTGGGCGGGGCCTATCGCGGTGTACGACAAGACGAATTGTGGAGAGAGAAAGGAGAGAGAAAACAGTGAGTGACGCAGCGATCCAGCGAGTAGGGGTTGTCGGGGCGGGGCAGATGGGGTCCGGCATCGCCGAGGTCTCCGTCCGCGCCGGGGTCGGCGTGACAGTGTTCGAGACCACCGAAGCGCTGATCACGGCGGGACGCAACCGCATCGTGAAGTCGCTGGAGCGTGGCGTCAGCGCGGGCAAGGTGACAGAGCGTGAGCGCGACCGCGCGCTCGAGAAGCTGACCTTCACCACAGACCTCAACGACTTAGCCGACCGGCAATTGGTCATCGAGGCCGTCATCGAGGACGAGACCGTCAAGACCCAGATCTTTGCCGAACTCGACCGAGTCGTCACCGATCCCGATGCGGTGCTCGCGTCGAACACTTCCAGCATTCCCATCATGAAGATCGCCGCGGCCACCAAGAAGCCGGAGCGCGTGTTGGGCCTGCACTTCTTCAATCCGGTCCCGGTGCTGCCGCTGGTGGAGTTGGTCAGCACGCTGGTCACCGATGAAGTCGCCGCCACCCGCACCGAGGAGTTTGCTAGTGGGGTTCTGGGCAAACAAGTAGTGCGCTGCTCCGACCGGTCCGGCTTCGTGGTTAACGCGCTGCTGATCCCCTATCTGCTCTCGGCGATCCGCATGGTCGAGGCCGGATTTGCCACCGTCGAAGATGTCGACAAGGCCGTTGTCGCGGGCCTCTCGCACCCGATGGGTCCGCTGCGGCTTTCTGATCTTGTTGGCCTGGACACCCTCAAGCTGATCGCGGACAAGTTGTTCGAAGAATTCAAGGAACCGCATTACGGTCCGCCGCCGCTGCTGCTGCGGATGGTCGAGGCGGGCCTGCTGGGCAAGAAAGCGGGTCGGGGTTTCTATACTTACTGAATCCGGTTGGCCGGGCCCCAAGAAGTGTCCGACAACTGTGCGCCGAGTGTGACAGCCGTCGAGCGGGCGGGGTACGATGCTCGTCGATCAACCAACGAGAGGTGCCGAGCGACGATGACTGAGTTGCGGCCGTATTACGAAGAGTCACAGTCTATCTATGACGTTTCTGATGAGTTTTTCTCGCTATTCCTAGACCCCACGATGGGCTACACCTGCGCATACTTCGAGCGCGATGACATGACCCTCGAGGAAGCGCAAAACGCGAAGTTCGACTTGGCGCTTGGAAAGCTGAATCTTGAGCCTGGGATGACGTTGCTGGACATCGGCTGCGGCTGGGGCGGGGCGCTCGTTCGAGCGATCGAAAAGTTCGACGTCAACGTCATCGGGATTACGCTCAGTCGCAATCAGTGCGAGTACAGCAAAGCCAAATTGGCCACTATCCCCACCGAGCGTAACGTCGAGATACGGCTGCAGGGCTGGGAAGAGTTCGAGGACAAGGTCGACCGCATCGTCAGCATCGGCGCCTTCGAAGCGTTCAAAATGGAGCGTTACGCCGCCTTCTTTGAGCGCTCCTTCAACATCCTTCCCGATGACGGCAGGATGTTGCTGCACACCATTTTGGCCTACACCCAAAAGCAACAGGTTGAACGCGGCGTCTCGATAACGATGAACGATCTGCGATTCATGAAATTCATTGGGACCGTTATTTTCCCGGGCGGACAGTTGCCGGCGCAGGAAGACATTTTCAAGTTCGCGCAGGGCGCCGGGTTCTCGGTCGAAAAGGTGCAATTACTGCAGGAGCATTACGTGCGCACGCTCAACATCTGGGCGGCCAATCTGGCGGCCAACAGAGATCGAGCGATCGCCATCCAGTCCGAAGAGATCTACGACCGGTACATGCACTACCTGACCGGGTGCGAGCAGTTCTTCATCAAGGGCATCAGCAACGTAGGCCAGTTCACTCTGACAAAGTAGTCCGCCGACGGTTTGCCGGGGATCCCAGCGGCCCTCGGTGGCGGCGCACCCGGGCGCGCAAGTAGCTACTTTTCCAAAGTGTACTGGACGACGTCGGTGTATCCGTTGCGGAATAGGTCCGCGCAGCCGGTCAGGTACTTCATGTAGCGGTCGTAGACCTTCTCCGATTGGATCGCGATGGCCTGTGCCCGGTTGGCCTCGAGTGCGGCCGCCCACATATCCAGGGTCTTGGCGTAGTGCTGCTGCAGCGACTGCGTCCGTGTCAGCTTGAAACCGGCCGCGCCCGCGTGCTGCCCAACCGACGGGATCGTCGGCAGCCAGCCGCCGGGGAAGATCTCGGCCAGGATGAACTGGGTGAAGTGAACGATTTCGCGGGTCAACGGCCGGCCGTTCGCCTTGGCCTCTTTGAAGGTATCGCGGGCGATGGTGTGTAGCAACATGACGCCGTCGGCCGGCAGCACCTGGTAGGCCATCTTGAAGAAGCGGTCATAGCGCGGGCGGCCGAAGTGCTCGAAGGCACCGATCGAGACGATGCGGTCGACCGGCTCCTCGAATTTTTCCCAGCCCTCCAGCAACACCCGCCTGGAGCGTGGGGTGTCCATCTGGTCGAACATCTTTTGGACGTGTTCGGCCTGGTGCTCGGACAGGGTCAGGCCCACGACGTTGACGTCGTAGTTCTCGATGGCGCGCTTAACGGTCGCACCCCAGCCACAGCCGATGTCCAGCAGCGTCATCCCGGGCTCAAGATTTAGCTTTCCGAGCGCCAGGTCGACCTTGGCGATCTGCGCCTCCTGCAGCGTCATGTCGTCACGCTCGAAGTACGCGCAGCTGTACGTCTGAGTGGGGTCGAGGAACAGCCGGAAGAAGTCGTCGGAGAGATCGTAATGGGCTTGCACGTTGCCGAACTGCGGCGTGAGCTGCACGGACATGACGAGAGGAGCCTTTCTGTATCTCAGCGGCCTGGCGGTGCGGCGGACAGTGCACCCTGGTCAGACCTCCGATGCATTCCCTGCATGCTAGCGGTTGATGGGACTCACGTCGCCTTCCCCTACGCCGGGCAGGGTCACAAACCGGTAAGTCTCACAATGCGGACAACAACGCGCCGATCGCCAGACCCGCCACCAGCAGTCCTCCCGCTTGACGCACGTGCAACCAGGCCAACGCGGCGTACCACAGCGGCCACACCGGAAAGTTCGGTGGTGGCTCCTCGGGTGGTGGGCGACGGAAATATGGCCACACTTTCACCAGCCTGGGCAGAGCCAAGGCGACGACCAGCGCGGGCCACGGCATGGCACGCACCGCGACGGCGGCCGCGACCAGCACGTAGAACCCGACCATCATGGCCAGCGTCACGATGCGGGCGCGCGGCGCACCGAGCAGCACGGGCAGCGTCCGGATGCCGAGCGGCTCGTCATAGGGGATCTTGTCGATGTGTTTGCCCATCAGCACCGTCGTGCACAACAGGCCGTAGGGAAGCGACGCCAGCACGACATCCCACCCCACGGCGCCCACCGCGGAGTAGTACGTTCCGCAAACCATCAGCGGACCCCATACGACGAAAACGTCGGGTTCGCCCAGCCCGCGCTTCTTCAGCCGGAGCGGCGGGGCCGTGTAGGCGACGCTCAGAGCGAATCCGCTGAGCGCGAAGACAACCACCGGCCAGCCCCGGGCCCAGGTCAGCGTCACGAGGATGGCCAGGTCGGCCAAATTCACCAGGAGAATCGCCAGCCCGAGGGTGCGACGGCTGACCAGCCCGGACAACACCGGGTGCGGGGCATAAAGGGCACGTGGGTAATCGGCGGTGTCGGTGCCGACCTGGGTGTCGTACAGGTCGTTCATCAGGTTGTTGGCGGTGTGCGCGAGCGTGATCCCCACCACCGCCAGCACCAGCCAGCGCCAATCCAGGCCAGGCTTCCCGACCGCTAACAGCGCGGCGACCAGCCCGGAGAACAGCGTCATCGGTAGCAGCGCCGCGCGGGTGACGACAAGCCAGCGCGTGACGGTGTCGATCGGCCCGTCGGGTGGCGGATTGGTGGTGCGAAGTGCGTATACCCACGACGTCAGCCGTGAGCCCACGCTCACCTCAGGCATCCTTCGAGACTAGACCGGTCTGCTACCCCTTGAGAGGGTCCCCGGGCGGGACGATCGGCGAAGGATGCGGCTCCTCGCGGAACTTCTCCAGCGATCCGCCGACCTCGACGATCCCGCACAGTGCGTTCCAGCTCAGCATGGTCAGGTAGTCGATCAGCTCGTCGCTGCTCATGCGGGGGTTCGACATCCAAGAGTGGGTGGCCAGTTGGACGCCGCCGACGATCAAGTAGGACCAGGGCTCGGCCCCGCCGGTGTCCACGCCTGCTTGCTGCATGCGCTGGCGCATCACCACCGCCAGCATGCGGGCAATGATCCGCTCGGAGTCGGCGATCACTTTGCTCTTGGCGGCCGAGCTGTTCGCCATCACGAACCGATACGGCTCGGGTTCGGCCGCCACGGTCTCGACGTACACCCGGATGACCTCGCGGGTCAGGTCGATGCCATCCAGAGTCGATGTCAGCGCGGCCGCCATGTTGGGAATCAACGTGGTCTGCGTGAACCGCATCATGACGGCGGTCGTCAGGTCGTTCTTGTCGACGAAGTAGCGGTACAGCACCGTCTTGGATACCCCGATCTCAGCGGCAATTTCGTCCATGCTCAGATGGCGGCCGCGTCGGCGAATCGCATCGATGGTGCCATCCACCAGCTCATTGCGGCGCTCCACCTTGTGCTGGTGCCAGCGCCGCTTGCGACCATCCGTTCTTGCGGCCACAGCCCGGGATACCCTCTGTCATTTTCGTCGAGTTCCACTCACTAGACGCCTTGAATACTACGGGTTGTTGGGTGGCTTGTTGGGCCACGTCCGGCGGACGGGCGCGGGTGGCTGGGCGTTGCCCGGACAGTGTCGTCACACTAACTGGCCCAGGAGATAGAAAGGCGAGACATGATGGTGTAGTGGCACACAGAGCCGACCTGTCAACACCGCCGACGCCAGAGCAGGACTTGATGACACCGTCGACGGGGGCGGAGCGGGTTCGCGCGTCCTTCGCGGAATCGTTCGCCGGGGCCGATCCGACGGCGGACGCCGAGCGCCGGGTGGGGCTGCGCCGGATGAAGACGGTGGCGCTGGGCTTCCTGGTCGGTGCCACAGTGGTCTTCCTGGCCTGTCGGTGGGCCCAGGCGCATGGCACCGCGCCGGTTTGGGTCGGTTACGTCGGCGCCGCCGCGGAGGCCGGCATGGTGGGCGCCCTGGCGGACTGGTTCGCCGTCACCGCGCTCTTCAAACATCCGATGGGCATCCCTATCCCGCACACCGCGATCATCAAACGCAAGAAAGACCAGCTCGGCGAGGGCCTGGGGACCTTTGTGCGGGAGAACTTCCTCTCGCCGCCCGTCGTCGAGGCCAAGCTGCGCGAGGCGCAGGTGCCCAGCCGGCTCGGCAAGTGGCTCTCGGATGCCTCGCATGCGCAACGGGTCGCGAACGAGGCGGCGACCGTGCTGCGGGTGCTGGTGGAGCTGCTGCGCGATGACGAGGTCCAGCAGGTGATCGACCGGATGATCGTGCGCCGCATCGCAGAACCGCACTGGGGTCCGCCGGTGGGCCGGGTGCTGGGGACGCTGTTGGCCGAGAACCGGCAGGAGGCCCTGATCCAGTTGCTGGCCGACCGGGCGTTCCAGTGGTCGCTGAATGCCGGCGAGGTCATTCAGAGAGTGGTCGAGCGCGACTCGCCGAGCTGGTCGCCCCGATTCATCGACCATCTCGTCGGCGACCGCATCCACCGTGAGTTGATGGACTTCACCGACAAGGTGCGCCGCAACCCCGACCACGAACTGCGTCGTTCGGCGACCCGCTTCCTGTTCGAGTTCGCCGACGATCTCCAGCACGACCCGGACACCATTGCGCGCGCCGATGCGGTCAAGGAGCAGCTGATGGCGCGCGACGAGATCGCCAACGCCGCCGCGACGGCGTGGCGGACGCTGAAACGGCTGGTGCTCGACGGTGTAGACGACCCGTCCAGCACGTTGCGCACCCGGATCGCCGACACCGTGGTTCGCATCGGGGAATCACTGCGCGACGACGCCGAGCTGCGCGACAAGGTCGACAACTGGATGGTGCGAGCGGCCCAGCATCTGGTTTCGCAGTATGGGGTGGAGATCACAGCGATCATCACCGAGACGATCGAGCGCTGGGACGCCGAGGAAGCCAGCCGGCGCATCGAACTGCATGTGGGCCGTGACCTGCAGTTTATTCGGATCAACGGTACTGTGGTGGGCGCGTTGGCGGGGCTGGTGATCTACGCCGTCGCGCAGCTGCTGTTCTGAGGTGTGCTAACAAGCGCTTGCAAATGCAAGCACTCATCCGTACTCTGGGGCCAACCGAAGCAGGCCAAACCCAAGGAGTACGCGATGCCACCCGAGGAGAAACTCTCCGCCAAGGTGTCCACCGCGGCCTCCGAAGTGGCGTCCGACATCGGCAGCTTCATCAGGAGCCAGCGCGAGACGGCTCACGTCTCGGTGCGTCAGCTCGCCGAACGCTCCGGTGTCAGCAATCCGTACCTGAGCCAGGTGGAGCGCGGATTGCGCAAACCGTCCGCCGACGTCCTGGCCCAGATCGCGAAGGCACTGCGGCTTTCCGCCGAGGTCCTTTACGTGCGGGCCGGGATTCTCGAACCCGGCGAGACCAAACCGGTGCGGGACGCGATCATCACCGACACCGCGATTACCGAACGTCAGAAGCAGGTCCTGCTCGATATCTACGCGTCGTTCACTTTTCAGAACGAAGCGATCCGTGAGGAGTGTCCCACCCACTCAGAGGCCCACTCGGAACCGAGTCCGAACAATGACGATCGGGCCATCGCAGCCGGTGATGTCTAGATAGGCGGCACATCGGCTACCCGACAGATGAGGGGTCTGGCGAGTGGCCGAAACACACATGATCTTCAACCGACCCGAGGAATCAGGAGGTTCCCTAGCAAGTCGCGTGTTCAGTCAATCCGCGGGTCTTGACTCTCCTCGCACAGGAGCCGACGCTTGCCCTAACTCCCATACCAGACAAGTAATTACGCCGATCACGAAACCAATGCATGAAAGGAAACAACATGGCTGAAAACCCGAACATCGAAGACCTGCGTGCTCCGTTGCTGGCCGCGTTGGGTGCGGCTGACTTGGCCCTGGCCACCGTCAACGACCTGATCACCGACCTGCGCGAGCGTGCCGTGGAGACCCGCGGCGACACCCGCAGCCGGGTCGAGGAGAGCCGTGCTCGCCTGACCAAGCTGCAGGAGGACCTCCCCGAGCAGCTCCGCGGTCTGCGTGAGCGGTTCACCTCTGACGAGCTGCGCAAGGCCGCCGAGGGCTACGTGGAGGCCGCGACCAGCCGCTACAACGAGCTGGTCGAGCGCGGCGAGGCCGCCCTGGACCGGCTGCGCAGCCAGTCGGCCTTCGAGGACGCGTCGGCTCGCGCCCAGGCGTCCGTGGACCAGGCTGTCGAGCTGACCCAGGAGGCGCTGGGCACCGTGTCGTCGCGGACCCGCGCCGTTGGTGAGCGTGCGGCCAAGCTGGTCGGCATCGAGCTGCCCAAGAAGGCCGCGAAGGCCGCGAAGAAGGCGGCTCCGGCCAAGAAGGCTGCGCCTGCCAAGGCTGCGCCGGCCAAGAAGGCTGCGCCTGCCAAGAGGGCTGCGCCTGCCAAGAAGGCGGCCAAGAAGGTCACCCAGAAGTAGTTAGGATCCGAGCCGTCCTGTCGGGGCGGCTCGGGTTAGCGACACATTCGACTCGGAGTTGCCCCTGGTGGGCAACTCCGAGTCGACGTTTTGCACGGTGCCCGCATACCCTTATGACGTGAACCACCTCGTGGATATGGTCATGTTGGTCTTGTGGGTCGCCGTCTTGGTGACGACGGTGTACGCGTTTGTGCACGCGGCCTTACAGCGCCCTGACGCCTATACCGCCGCTGACAAGCTGACCAAGCCGGTGTGGTTGGTGATCCTCGGTGTGGCCGTCGCAGCGATCTCGATCCTGTATCCCTTTTTCCAGATCCTCGGGATCGTGATCGCCGCCTGCGCCGCCGGTGTGTACCTGGTGGACGTACGGCCCAAACTCCTCGAAATTCAGGGCAAGTCCCGCTAGTGGGATGAAGGCCCTCGTCGCTACCCCGGCGGCGGTGCTGGTCGTCCTGCTGGGCCCGCTGTCGGGGACGGCGCCCGCTGTGGCCGACCCCGCGCCGGATCCCGGCGCCGGTGTGTCGAGTGCGTCGTATTCGCCTCCCTTTGTGGACCACACCGAATGGGCGCATTGGGGTCGGCAGAACCTGTCCAGCCTGCGGGTTTACCCGACGCGATCGGCGCGTGCGGCTGCCAGGCGGCCCGGGACGACGGCCTCCGCCGACGAGGCCTGGGCCGAGGTGCTGGCGCTGTCACCGGACGCCGATACCCCCGGCATGCGCGCACAGTTCCTCTGCCACTGGCAGTTCGCCGAAATCGTGCAACCCGGCAAGACCAGCTGGAACCTCGAACCGTGGCGGCCTGTCGTTGACGACGCCGAGATGTTCGCGTCCGGCTGCAATCCCGGCGGCTATCCCGGCGGCCCCGAGGGCTCCGGAGAACCGTTCTAGTGCCGCACCAACTCACCCGGGGCCAGTTGGCCGCGCTGGTCGACCACACCCTGCTCAAGCCCGAGGCCACCCCTGCTGATGTGGCCGCTCTGGTTGCCGAAGCCGAGGAGCTGGGTGTCTACGCGGTGTGCGTCTCGCCGTCGATGGTGCCGGTCGCGGTTGCCTCCGGCGCCGCCGGCCTCCGCGTAGCCGCGGTGGCGGGTTTTCCGTCGGGCAAGCACGTGTCGTCGGTGAAGGCTCAAGAAGCGGCTGCCGCCGTAGCATCCGGTGCCGGTGAGATCGACATGGTCATTGACGTCGGTGCCGCGCTGGCCGGAGATCTCGACGCGGTGCGCTCCGATATCGGGGCGGTGCGGGCCGCGGTCCCCGGGGCCGTGCTCAAGGTGATCGTGGAGTCGGCGCTGCTGTTGGACCGGGCAAACGCGCGCACGTTAGAGGATGTGTGTCGTGCCGCCGAGGACGCCGGCGCGGACTTCGTCAAGACCTCGACCGGGTTTCATCCCTCCGGCGGAGCGTCGGTGCGTGCCGTCACGCTGATGTCCGAAACCGTCGGCGGGCGGCTAGGGGTCAAGGCCAGCGGGGGCATCCGCACCGCCGCCGATGCACTCGCGATGCTCAGGGCGGGCGCCACCAGGCTGGGCCTGTCGGGCACCCGAGCGGTGCTTGACGGTCTGAGCCCGACGCTTAGGGGCCCCGACGCTTAGGGGCCCCGACGCTCAGGGGCCCCGACGCTTAGGGGCCCCGACGCATAGGGACGCTTAGGGACGCGTCAGATGACCTCGAAGCAGGGGTCCTGACCGCCGTTACCGGTGGGGATGGTGGCGTTCCGGGACGAGAAGTGGCTGGTTATGCCGGTCGAGGTGACTTCCACGGTGTCCGCGTGGATACCCAGCGGATAGTTCTTGGTGAGGTTGTTGGTGTATTCGTTCAGGGTCGACTGAACGGTCTCCTTGGGCAGCGTGAAGCCGAGGGTGTTGAAATTCACGATCTGCAGCTCCAAACCACCACCGGACACGACCGGCTTGGCCGTGATGTCGTTCAGCAAGCCCTTCAACTCGATGGTGCCGTCCTTGGGGTCAGTGGTCACGGTGTTGGTCACGAAGGGACCCAGCACCGGAATACCCTGCTGCACCGACTCCTTGATGCCCTCAGCCGTCCAGGTGATGGTGGCGTCAATCGCGCCGATCGTGCCTTTGGAAGTGGGGGTGTCGTCGAGCTGGACGTTCTGGATCGTGAATTGGAGCTTCATGCCTTTGGCGTCGCGGATCTGGTTACCAGCCGTCTCCACCGAGATGTTGGTGAAGTGTTGGGTGGCCAGCTGCCACAGCACCAACGGTGTCACGCCGAACTTCGCGGTTGCCTGATCCTTGACTTCGCATGCCACCACCTCGGCGATCTTCGTGTTCGCGGTGCGACGGACGAACCACTCGCCAAGGATCAGCCCGGTGATGACGAGCGCGAACACGATGATCAAGACCAGAACGATGGACAGCGGGTCGCGCAGGAAGCGGCGCTTTCTTTTCGCCTCGGCCGGCTCGTCGCCCGGCTCAGCCAGCTCCGGCGCCGGGGCCGCGGGCGGGATCGGCGGCGGTGGGATGCTTGGTCGCCTTGCGCCCGTATTGGCCACTCCGATCTGCTCGGTCTGCTCGGTGATCGGGCCAGGCCTGGTCGGTGGCTCTGATGGATGACCAGGTCCGGGCGGGACCTGCTGGATCCGCTCGGTTGGCGCCTGCGGGTTGCCGACGGGACCGGGGGTGTCGGGACGCCCCCACCTCGAGGGGTCGCTGGGTGGTCCTTGCGGGTTCGTCACCCGTGCGATTCTGCCCTATCAACCTGAGCAAAGGGTGAGTGGTTGCGCAGCACTGCGATGCTCTCCCGGGCCGCGGCCACCTTGTCGACATCGATGTCGGTGATCACCAGTTGCGGGTCAGCCCCGGCCGACGCCAGCACCTCGCCTAACGGTGAGGCCACCAGGCTGCCGCCCACCCCGGTTGGCGCGCCTGAGCTCGACTTCACAGTGCCTGGATCAGCCTGACCGGCCGCGGCGACATAGCTCATCGAGTCGAGCGCCCGGGCACGGGCCAGCAACGTCCATTGCTCGAGTTTGCCGGGGCCGGAACCCCACGACGCACAGACGGCGATCAGCTGCGCGCCCCGGCGGGCCAGCTCGGTGTAGAGCGCCGGAAAGCGGATGTCGTAGCAAAGCGATAACCCGACCCGGACGTCGTCGACGGTGATCACCACCGGCTCGTGCCCGGGTGCGACCGTACGCGACTCGGTGAACCCGAACGCGTCGTACAGGTGGATCTTGTGGTAGTGCTCGTCCGGCTGGTTGGGAACGCCCGGTCCGACCGCGATCAGCGTGTTGCGCACGCGCCCGTCGCCGGCCGGGGTGAACATGCCGGCGACCACGGTGACGCCGGTCTCGGTCGCGATTCGCCGGACACCGTCTGCCCAGGGCCCGTCGACGGGCTCAGCGATCGGTGCCAGCGGAACGCCGAACCGGCACATGGTTGCCTCGGGGAACACCACCAGCTTCGCGCCGGCGTCGGCCGCCCGCCCGGCGTAGTCGCGCACGAGGCGCAGGTTCGCCGTCGGATCGGCGCCGCTGAGGATCTGCGCCAACGCGATACGCATGCGCGCCAGCTTAAAGCGCGCCTATCCACGCCGCTGCGGCGTGTGGGGTTCCCCCGCTTGCGGGGGCGGGGGGCAGCCCCGACCACTCGGGCCGGAAATCAGGCATGGTCCTTGATCCACGCCGCGGTGAAGCGCTGCTCGGCTTCCACCACCCCCGTCAAGTGGGCGACGAGGATCTTCTCCACCTTGCCGCCGAGGATAGGGACACGCACCTGGACGGTGGCCATCACCCGCATCCGGAAGCCACCTTCGGCGGTCGGCGAAAGCACGGCGCTGCCCCACAGATTCACCGGAGCGTCCTTGATCGAGGCGCCGAGGGACGCCGTCGCGGTGCCGTCGATGATCGGGCCCCAGTTCTCCGTGCGCCTGATGTGCATATCGCCCCGGTGCAGCTGCGTGACCAGGGCCGGCAGGTTCTTGCTGTGGGTCACCTGCAACATGGCGACGTCGATGGTGCTGTCATCACCGGACTCGCCGCCGACCCGCATCGACTCCAGCCGCATTTCGTCGACGCCGGAATCGGTCAGCCTGGCCCGCCAGTAGTCCGCATCGCTGAAAGCCCGATAAACATCCTCGACGCAGCCGTCAAAATTGCCGGACATGTCGAATGAACGAGACATAGCAGGCCAGGCTACCGTCAAGGGCCATGAAAGGGAGCGCCGTCGGTTCGCCCTTTGCCGGTGCGCAAGTCGCGGAGGCGGTGTCGCTGGCGCCGTTGACCACGCTGCGGGTGGGACCGGTCGCCCGACGCATCATCACGTGCACCAGCACCGAACAGGTGGTCGCCGTGTTGCGGCAGCTGGACGCGCAAGCCCACGGCGGGGGCGCTGGCCCGCTGCTGGTGTTTGCCGGTGGCTCGAACTTGGTGGTCGCCGACACCCTGACCGATCTGACGGCGGTGCGGCTGGCCAACGACGGCATCACCATCGACGGAAACCTGATCCGCGCGGAGGCGGGTGCGGTCTGGGATGACGTGGTAGTCACGGCCATCGAGCACGGTCTGGGCGGGCTGGAATGCCTGTCCGGGATCCCCGGATCGGCCGGGGCGACCCCGGTACAGAACGTGGGGGCGTACGGCGCGGAAGTATCCGACACCATCACTCGGGTCCGGCTGCTGGATCGTGGCAGCGGCACCGTTGGCTGGATTCCTGCCAGCCAATTGCATTTCGGTTACCGCACTAGCGTTTTGAAGCTGGCGGCGGGTCGTCAGACGCCCGCTGTGGTGCTGGAAGTGGAGTTCGCACTGGATGCCTCGGGGCGCAGTGCGCCGTTGCGCTACGGCGAGCTGACGGCGACGTTGGGGGCGACCAGCGGCGACCGCGCCGACCCGCGAGCGGTGCGCGAGGCGGTGTTGACCCTGCGGGCCCGCAAGGGCATGGTGCTCGACGGGGCCGACCATGACACCTGGAGCGTTGGGTCGTTCTTCACCAACCCGGTGGTCGCACCGGACGTCTATGAGCGGCTCGCCGGCAGGATGGACGGGCCGGTGCCGCACTATCCGGCACCGGATGGCGTCAAGCTGGCCGCCGGCTGGCTGGTGGAGCGGGCCGGATTCAGCAAGGGCTATCCGGACCCCGATTCGAGTGGGCGGCAGGCCCCCTGCCGGCTGTCCACCAAACATGCGCTGGCGCTGACGAACCGGGGCAGCGCCACCGCCGCGGACGTGCTGGCGTTGGCCCGCACCGTCCGCGACGGGGTTCGCGATGTGTTTGGTATCACACTGCAACCCGAGCCTGTCCTCGTCGGGTGCGCGCTGTAGCTGCTAGTTTCGTGCCGGAATAGTCCGCGTCGAGCCCTGGTGACTGGCTCGGCGGGCGCGTCGGGTGGGTTCGGCCCGGTATCTTGGTGTGTCGTGAACACATCCAGCGCCCCCCAAAGTCGGGGGCCGATCAACCGGCGCGTGGCTTTGGCCGCCCTCGGGGTCGGTGTGTTCGCGCCGAGCGTACTGGCTGCCTGCGGCGGCAACGTCACCAAGTCGTCCGAGAAGAAACCGCCTGCGGCGGCGCGGCTGAAGTTCCAGCCGGCCGATGCGTCCAAAGACGTGGTGCCGATCTCGCCGATCAGCGTCGAGGTCAGCGACGGCTGGTTCCAGCACGTCGCATTGACGAACTCGTCGGGCAAGGTCGTCGCGGGCGCCTTCAACGAGGACCGCACCGTCTACACGACCACCGAGGCATTGGGCTACGACGCGACCTACACCTGGAGCGGTTCGGCCGTCGGCCACGACGGCAAGGCGCTTCCGGTCGCGGGCAAGTTCACGACGGTAACTCCCAGCAAGAAGATCGGCGGGGCATTCCAGCTCGCCGACGGCCAGACCGTCGGGATCGCGGTGCCGGTCATCATCCAGTTCGATGCGCCGATCAGTGACAAGGCCGCCGTCGAGAAGGCGCTCACCGTCACCGCCAACCCGCCCGTCGAGGGCAGTTGGGCGTGGCTGCCTGACGAGGCGCAAGGCGCCCGCATCCACTATCGGACCCGCGAGTATTACCCGGCGGGCACCACCGTCAACGTCGACGCCAAGTTCTACGGGCTGCCGTTCGGCGACGGCGCGTACGGCGACCAGGACATATCGTTGCGCATCCAGATCGGTCGGCGGCAGGTGGTCAAGGCCGAGGTCTCGTCGCACCGCATCCAGGTCGTCACCGATGCCGGCACCATCATGGACTTCCCGTGCAGCTACGGCGAGGCCGACAAGGCCCGCAACGTCACCCGCAACGGCATCCACGTGGTCACCGAGAAGTACGCCGACTTCTACATGTCCAACCCGGCCGCCGGCTACAGCAACGCGCACGAACGCTGGGCGGTGCGGATCTCCAACAACGGCGAGTTCATCCACGCCAACCCCATGAGCGCGGGCGCGCAGGGCAACACCAACGTCACCAACGGCTGCATCAACCTGTCGACCTCGGATGCCGCGGAGTACTACGCCAGCGCGATCTACGGCGACCCGGTCGAGGTGACCGGCAGCTCGATCCAGCTGTCCTACTCCGACGGCGACATCTGGGACTGGGCCGTGGACTGGGACACCTGGGTGTCGATGTCGGCGCTGCCGCCGCCTACGGCGCATCCGCCGTCGACGCAGATCCCGGTCACCGCGCCGGTCACACCGTCGAACGCGCCGACCCTGTCGGGCACCCCCACGACCACCACAACGACGCCTAGCCCCGGCGGTTAAACCGGCTCGCTGACGCTTGGTCGCGGGGCTTGATGATGATCTGGTCCAAATTGACGTGGGAGGGCCGCGAGGCCACGAAACCGATCACTTCGGCGATATCTTCGGCCACCAGCGGCGTCATGCCGGTGTAGACGGCGTCCGCGCGTTGCTGGTCGCCCTCGAAGCGAACGAGCGAGAATTCGGTTTCAACGGCGCCGGGAGCGATCTCGGTGAGGCGCACCGGCTTTCCGAGTAGCTCGCCGCGCAGCGTGCGGTGCAGCGCGCCCTGCGCGTGCTTGGCCGCGGTGTAGCCGGCGCCGCCGTCGTAAACTTCCAGCGCCGCAATCGAAGTGACGGTGACGATCAGGCCGTCGCCGGAGTCGATCAGCTTGGGCAGCAGCGCGCGGGTGACCCGCAATGTGCCCATCACGTTGGTCTCCCACATCAACCGCCAGTGCTCCAAGTCGGCGTCGGCGACGAATTCCAGGCCCCACGCTCCACCGGCGTTGTTGACCAGCACGTCGACGCGGCTCAATCCGCCCGCCAACGCCTCGACCGCCTCGTCGTCTGTGACGTCTGTCACAACGGCGCTACCGCCGATCTCGTCGGCCAGTGCGGTGATCCGGTCCGCGCGACGCGCCACCGCAACCACGTGAAACCCTTGCGCGGCAAGGGTTCTGGCGGTTGCCTCGCCGATTCCGGAGCTCGCACCGGTGACCACTGCGACTTGTTGGTGCGCGTCTGCCGTTGTCATCGGGATAACTCTAATAAACGTGCTAAATTCCTGGAGTGCACCGCAGCGTCCTGTTCAACACGACTACCGCGTGTCTATTCGCGGCATGTGCGTGTTGTTGCCGCGCACTTTGCCGCGCCTGACACAGAAACAGTCAGCAAATGCGGCCAAGACCGGCCCAGGAACTCGGATTAAGGACGCCAGTGCGCACCACCGCTCTCACTCACACCCACCGTTCGCCCGGCCGCAAAGGCTCGCTGCGGATACATCGCCAAATTGTGCCGCCCTCGCTGCACCTGTCTGACTCGGCGGCTTCGTCCGTCTTCCGTGCGGTGCGATTGCGCGGTCCGGTCGGCCGTGACGTCATCGCCGGCGTCACCTCGCTCAGCATCGCCACGGTGAACCGCCAGGTCATCGCGTTGCTCGACGCAGGTTTGCTGCGGGAGCGGGCCGATCTGGCGGTCTCCGGGGCCATCGGGCGCCCGCGGGTGCCCGTGGAGGTCAACCACGAGCCGTTCGTGACGCTGGGCATGCATATCGGCGCGCGAACGACCAGCATCGTGGCCACCGACCTGTTCGGTCGCACGCTCGACACGGTCGAGACGCCGACGCCGCTCAGCCCTGCCGGGACGGCGCTGACGTCGCTGGCCGAGAGCGCCAGCCGTTATTTGAGGCGTTGGCATCGGCGCCGGCCGCTGTGGGTCGGGGTGGCCATCGGTGGCACGGTCGACAGTGCCTCCGGCCACGTCGATCACACCCGGCTGGGCTGGCGGCAGGCACCGGTGGGGCCGGTGCTGGCCGACGCGCTGGGGCTACCGGTGTCGGTGGCGTCGCACGTCGACGCCATGGCCGGAGCCGAGCTGCTGCTCGGCATGCGCCGGTTCGCGCCGAGCTCGCCGACCAGCCTGTATGTCTACGCCCGCGAGACCGTCGGCTATGCGCTGGTGATCGGCGGGCGGGTGCACTGCCCGGCCAGCGGCCCCGGCACCATCGCCGCCTTGCCCGCCCACTCCGAGTTGCTCGGCGGGACCGGGCAGCTGGAATCCACCGTCAGCGACGAGGCCGTGCTGGCCGCCGCCCGCCGGTTGCGGCTCCTGCCGGGTGTGGCGCCCGCGACCCGCATCGGCGGGTCCAGCACCCCCATCACCGACCTCCTGCGGGTGGCCCGCGCCGGCAACCAGCAGGCCAAAGATTTGCTGGCGGAGCGGGCCCGGGTGCTCGGTGAGGCGGTCGCGTTACTGCGTGATCTGCTCAATCCCGACGAGCTGGTGGTCGGCGGCCAGGCGTTCACCGAGTACCCGGAGGGGATGGAACACGTGGAGGCGGCGTTCGCCGCACGCTCGGTGCTGCCGTCGCGCGATATCCGCGTCACCGCCTTTGGCAACCGGGTACAGGAGGCCGGGGCGGGGATTGTTTCGCTGGGCGGCCTTTACGCCGATCCGCTGGGGGCAATGCGCCGGTCCGGGACCCTGGTCTCCCGGCTGCCGGATGCCGCGCCTGAGACTTCTGCCTAACGGGGCCAAACGCGGCTCCTGTAAAGATGAAAGTGTGGGGCCAACTAGTAGGGGCGATCTGGGCGTCTCGGTACTGAATGACCCGCGCCGGGTCGCGGTGTTGGCGGTGCACACCTCACCGCTGGCCCAGCCGGGCACCGGCGACGCCGGCGGCATGAACGTCTACGTGTTGCAGAGCGCCCTGCACCTGGCCCGGCGCGGCATCGAGGTCGAGATCTTCACCCGGGCCACGGCGTCCGCCGATCCGCCGATCGTGCGGGTGGCGGCCGGTGTGCTGGTGCGCAACGTGGTGGCGGGGCCATTCGAGGGCCTGGACAAATACGATCTGCCCACTCAGCTCTGCGCGTTCGCGGCGGGCGTGCTGCGCGCTGAAGCGGCGCACGAGCCGGGCTACTACGACATCGTGCACTCGCACTACTGGCTGTCCGGTCAGGTCGGCTGGTTGGCCCGGGACCGCTGGGCGGTGCCGCTGGTGCATACGGCGCACACCCTGGCGGCGGTGAAGAACGCGGCGCTGGCAGACGGTGACTCACCCGAGCCGCCGTTGCGCACGGTCGGCGAGCAGCAGGTCGTCGACGAGGCGGACCGGCTCATCGTCAACACCGACGATGAAGCGAGACAACTGATTTCGATCCACAGCGCCGAGCCGTCGCGAATCGATGTGGCCCATCCCGGCGTCGACCTAAACCTCTTCCGCCCGGGTGACCGGCGGTCCGCTCGCGCCGCGCTGGGGCTTGCGCTGGACGGGCACCTGGTGGCTTTCGTCGGACGGATCCAGCCGCTGAAGGCACCCGACATCGTGCTGCGTGCCGCCGCGAAACTGCCCGGGGTGCGCGTCGTCGTGGCCGGCGGGCCGTCGGGCAGTGGTCTTCAGGCGCCGGACGGACTGGTTCGGCTGGCCGGCGAACTCGGCATCACCGAGCGGGTGACCTTTTTGCCGCCGCAGTCTCGCGCCGATCTGGCCACCTTGCTGCGGGCCGCCGATCTGGTTGCGGTGCCGAGTTATTCGGAATCGTTCGGCCTGGTTGCCGTCGAGGCGCAGGCGTGCGGCACGCCGGTGGTGGCGGCCGCGGTCGGTGGTCTGCCGGTGGCGGTGCGCGACGGGATCACCGGCACCCTGGTGTCCGGGCATGACGTCGGTCAATGGGCGGATGCCCTCGATCAGCTGCTGCGGCTGAGCGCGCCGCAGGCCGACGCGATGAGCCGCGCGGCCGCCGCACACGCCGCCACGTTCTCCTGGGAAAACACCACCGATGCGCTGCTGGCCAGCTACCGACGCGCGATCGGCAACTTCACCGCCGAGCGCCTGCGCCGGGGTGGGCCGAAATTGGATCGGGCATCGATGCGCAAGCCGCGGCGCTGGACGCCGCGTCGTGGGGTGGGCGCATGACCTTGCGCCGGCGACGATGCCAGAGCGAAGCGATGAGCGCTTGCGGGGGAGAGCGGCGCTCATGACCTCGAGCGTGCAGGACGTGCAGGCGGCGATCGAGCGGGCACTGCAGGCCAGCAAGCTGACCTACTCGCAGCATCCCGGTGCGCACGGTGGGCCGCCGGGGCTGGTCGTGGAACTGCCCGGCGAGCGCAAGCTCAAGACCAACACCATCCTGAGCATCGGCGAGCATTCGGTACGCGTGGAGGCGTTCGTCTGCCGTAAGCCCGATGAGAACCATGAGGGCGTTTACCGGTTCCTGCTCAAGCGCAACCGCCGGCTCTATGGGGTGGCCTACACGCTGGACAATGTGGGCGACATCTACCTGGTGGGCCGGATGTCGCTGGCCTCGGTCGACGCCGACGAGATCGACCGGGTGCTCGGGCAGGTGCTCGAAGCCGTGGACTCGGACTTTAATACGTTGCTGGAGTTGGGTTTTCGGTCGTCGATTCAGAAAGAGTGGGAGTGGCGGGTATCCCGCGGCGAGTCGCTGAAGAACCTGGAGGCGTTCGCTCACCTCATCGACGAAGACGACGGGGATTAGCGCCGCGAGCGTAACGTCACTGCGAAATTCGTCGACGAATTTCGCAGTGACGTTACGCTCGGCGAGCGTCAGACGGCGCGTGGCAGACTAAACCGCCATGGGAGACACTGCCACGCTGGTGCTGCTCCGCCACGGCGAGAGCGACTGGAATGCCCTCAACCTGTTCACCGGCTGGGTGGACGTCGGGCTGACGGAAAAGGGCCGGACCGAAGCGATTCGAAGCGGCGAGCTGTTGGTCGAACACGACCTGTTGCCCGACGTGCTCTACACATCGCTGCTGCGCCGCGCGATCACCACCGCGCACCTGACGCTCGATACCGCCGACCGGCTGTGGCTTCCGGTGAAACGGAGCTGGCGGCTCAACGAACGCCACTACGGTGCGCTTCAGGGCCTGGACAAGGCCGAGACCAGGGCCCGCTACGGCGAAGAGCAGTTCATGACCTGGCGGCGCAGCTACGACAGGCCGCCACCGCCGATCGAGAAGGGCAGCGAGTTCAGCCAGGACGCCGACCCGCGTTACGCCAACATCGACGGCGGCCCGCTGACCGAATGCCTGGCTGACGTGGTGGCCCGGTTCCTGCCGTACTTCACCGACGTCATTGTCCCGGATCTACGGACCGGTAAGACGGTGCTGATCGTCGCGCACGGCAACTCCCTGCGCGCGCTGGTCAAGCACCTCGATCAGATGTCCGACGAGGCGATCGTCGGACTCAACATCCCAACCGGAATTCCGCTGCGCTACGACCTGGATGCCATGCTGCGGCCGGTGGTACCCGGTGGTACCTATCTCGACCCGGACGCGGCCGCCGCCGGTGCCGCCGCGGTTGCCAGTCAGGGTCGCGCCTGAACCCGGTTGCGAGTGGCGGATAAGTGTCCAAAAGCCCTGTTTGCCTAACATCCCGTGAACAGCAGTGGAACACATGTGGCCCATGATGTGACTTGTCCGTTTTTGGCCTCGCCCCGCTAGGGCGACGTTCACCGGATTTGTAGGATTTTGGTTGTGACTGTGTTCTCGGCGCTGTTGCTGGCCGGGGTCTTGTCGGCACTGGGTCTGGCCACAGGTGTTGTGGTCGGAACCCGGCTGTCGCAGCGGGTAGCCGAGCGCCGCCGACGGGTGACCACCGAGCGGGCAGGGATCACCGTCTCGCAGATGCTGCAACGCATCGTCGAGCTGATGCCGCTGGGCGCTGCGGTGGTCGATACCCATCGGGACGTGGTTTACCTCAATGAACGGGCCAGGGAGCTGGGCTTGGTGCGCGACCGGCAGCTCGACGATCAAGCCTGGCGGGCCGCGCAGGAAGCGCTGGGCGGCGACGACGTCGAGTTCGACCTGTCACCCGGAAAGCGTTCGGCCGCGGGCCGGTCCGGGCTATCGGTGCACGGGCACGCCCGGCTGCTCAGCGAGGAAGACCGCCGGTTCGCGGTGGTCTTCGTCCACGACCAGTCCGACTATGCGCGCATGGAGGCGGCCAGGCGTGACTTCGTGGCCAACGTCAGTCACGAGCTCAAGACTCCGGTCGGAGCCATGGCCTTGCTCGCCGAGGCCCTGCTCGCGTCGGCGGACGACGCCGACACCGTTCGCCGGTTCGGCGAGAAGGTGCTCATCGAGGCCAACCGGCTGGGGGACATGGTCGCCGAGCTGATCGAGCTGTCCCGGCTGCAGGGTGCCGAGCGGTTGCCAAACGTGACCGACGTTGAAGTCGATATCATTGTGTCCGAAGCAATTTCGCGCCACAAGGTGGCCGCCGACAACGCTGCGATCGAGGTTCGCACCGACGCGCCGAGCGGCTTGCGGGTGCTCGGGGACCAAACCCTGCTGGTTACCGCGCTGGCCAATCTGGTGTCCAATGCGATCGCCTACTCGCCGCGCGGATCGCTGGTGACGATCAGCCGTCGGCGCCGCGGAGACAACATCGAGATCGCCGTCACCGACCGGGGCATCGGGATCGCTCTGGAAGACCAGGAGCGCGTCTTCGAGCGGTTCTTCCGCGGGGACAAGGCACGCTCCCGGGCCACCGGCGGAAGCGGGCTGGGGCTGGCCATCGTCAAGCACGTCGCGGCCAACCACAACGGCAGCATCGGCGTGTGGAGCAAGCCCGGAACCGGGTCGACATTCACCTTGTCGATCCCCGTCTATCAGGACGGCGATGACGAGCTCGAACAGCCGCGGGGTCGCGACGTGCGGCCCAATAGGCCCCAAAGAGAGGAAGAACTGAGTAGATGACCGGCGCTTACGACGATGCAGAGCGAAGCGATGTGGGGGCACGCCCCCACAAGTGGGAGGTACCCCCACCCGCTTGCGGGGGAGAGGAGTGGCGCTGATGACCAGTGTGCTGATCGTGGAGGACGAGGAGTCGCTGGCCGATCCGCTGGCATTTCTGCTGCGCAAGGAGGGCTTCGAGGCCACGGTGGTAACCGATGGGCCGTCGGCGCTCGCCGAGTTCGATCGCGCCGGCGCTGACATCGTGCTGCTCGATTTGATGCTGCCGGGAATGTCGGGCACCGACGTGTGCAAGCAGCTGCGTGCCCGTTCCAGCGTCCCGGTGATCATGGTGACCGCTCGGGACAGCGAAATCGACAAGGTGGTCGGCCTGGAGCTGGGCGCCGACGACTATGTGACCAAGCCCTACTCGGCGCGCGAGTTGATCGCCCGGATCCGGGCGGTGCTGCGCCGTGGTGGCGACGACGACTCCGAAATCAGCGACGGAGTGCTCGAATCCGGGCCGGTGAGGATGGATGTCGAACGGCACGTCGTCTCGGTGAACGGCGACACGATCACGTTGCCGCTCAAGGAATTTGACCTGCTCGAATATTTGATGCGCAACAGCGGGCGGGTGCTGACCCGCGGACAGCTGATCGATCGCGTGTGGGGCGCAGACTACGTGGGCGACACGAAGACCCTCGACGTCCACGTCAAGAGGCTGCGGTCCAAGATCGAGGCCGACCCCGCCAACCCGGTGCACCTAGTGACGGTGCGGGGATTGGGCTACAAGCTGGAAGGCTAACCGGGGGCTAGAGGCCAAGGCTAGGACAAGGCTAGGACAAGGCTAGGACACCACTCCGTTGAGTTGTACGCTTGTTTAATTAAGCCCGGTGAGCCGCGCGCCGTCCGGGACTTTGCCCTAACGGTGCTGGCCCATCGAGCGGTCTCGCCTGACGACGGTCAGGTGATTATTTCGGCGAATCGGGCGATCGGGGCAGGAAATGTCGTATGTAATCGTGGCGCCGGATTTGGTGTCGGCGGCGGCCACGGATTTGGCAAACATTAGGTCAACGATCAGCGCGGCCAGCTCAGCGGCGGCGGGCTCGACGACGGCGTTGTTGCCTGCGGCCGAGGATGAGGTCTCGGCGGCGATCGCGGCGATGTTTGGCGCGCACGGCAAGGCATTTCAGGCCATGAGCGCGCAGGCGGCGGCGTTTCATGAGCAGTTCGTC
This sequence comes from uncultured Actinomycetota bacterium, assembly GCA_963814505.1. GTDB lineage: Bacteria > Actinomycetota > Actinomycetes > Mycobacteriales > Mycobacteriaceae > Mycobacterium. Next base: position 1,070,637 of record CAWFDM010000016.1, on the reverse strand, counting down.
AATTTGATGAGCGGTGGCGCGGGCGCCTATCTCACCACCGAATTGGCCAACGCCCAGCAGAATCTGCTGGGCGCCGTGAACGGGCCCGTTCAGGGATTGCCGGGGTGGTCCGCCGGCGCGAGCGGCACCATGGGTGCTGCCCCTGCGGGCCTGACCGCGGTGCGGAGTGCCGCGCTTCCCCTCCTCGGTGGTGGCAGGTTGGGATCGATCCTCGGCGCCGGAGCGCCTGTGGGCCAGAGCATCAATGGCGTCGTGACGGCTCTCCAAAACGGCAGCGCTGTGTCGGTGTCCGGCCATATTGGCGCTGTCTCGCAATCCCTTTCTGGCGGCATCACCGGTCTACCCACTGCGCTGACGGGACTCGAGCGTCCTCTGGGACACGGGCTCCTGGCACCGGCCGCGAGCACCGGGCTTGCCTCCATCGCCGGCCCCTACGAAACGCTGTTCGCCAACACGGCCGCCAACCTGCAAACACTCGGGAGTGCCATAGCCGCCAATCCGGCGCCGTTCTTGCACCAGTTCATAATCAACCAAATCGGCTATGCGCAGACGATCGCCGCGGGCGTCGAATACGTGATCCACAATTTCCCTGCTGCGTTGGCGAGTGTGCCGGGGAACATCCTGGCGGCCATTCACTCGCTTCTGGCCTTCGATCCGGTGGCTTTTATACGGCAGTTAATCGCCAACCAGATGGCTTATGCCCAGATCATCGCGACATCCCTGCAGAACTCGGCCCACGACTTTTTTGCCGGCCTGCAGGAGTTGCCGGCGGCGTTGCAATCTGCTGTCCAGGCCCTCTTGGCGGGGGACGTCAATGGCGCGGTGAGCGACATTGCGCAGGGCTTCCTGGGCCTGTTGGCCCCCGGTGTGGATGTCACTGAAACCGGCGATCCCCTTGCCCCCCCTGGGCTTACCATCAGCATTACCCCGACGGGCGCTTTGGGAGATCTGTTACCCATCCTCACCATTCCGGGGATGATGGCTCAGAATTTCACCAACCTGCTGCCACCCGGCTCCATCCCGGCACAGATCTCGCAGAACTTCACCAACGTGACCGATACGCTCACGAACACGTCTATCAACCTAACCGCGCTACTTGGGTTCGGGACGTCCGGTATCAGTGCCACTGTTACGGGTGAGTTCGGGCTTCCGGTGGCGCTGACCATTGACGCGCTGGGCGCGCCGGTCAACGCAGTGGTCGCCCTCGGATCCAGCGCCACAGCGTTCATCGGCGACCTGGGTACCGGGAACCTGACTGGGGCGCTCGGTACACTCATCGATGCTCCGGCCGTCGTCACCAACGCATTCCTCAACGGTGAGACGACCATACCGCTGTCATTCTCCCTGCCGGACTTCAGCACAAACCTCGGCAACGGGCCGTTGCTGGGCACTCTCTCGTTCACGAATGGCGTCGCTGACGTCGACTTTCCGCTGGATGGACTTCTCGTACCGGAAACCCCGATCACCGTGTCCTTAACCGGAACTGCGTCAGGTACTGGTGTCGCGAGTATCGCTGCCGCGGCTCTCGTTAACAGCCAACTCCCGCTAAACGAAGAAGTCGGAGGCACGCCAATCAGCGGGCTCGCTACCGGACTACTGGTCTTCGCGCCCGAGGAGCTCGCGCTGGCAATCGCACCTTAGTAGCATCCGGAACGCCGGTGCCAGTTACGCGCAAGCCCCATCAAAGGATTCGCCACCGCCATCGTCGCCGACGTGTACCCCCTCCCGCAGCAATCAACTAGCACAAAGGGTTTCGATGCGCTCGATCGAGGCTAACCCTGCTCAGAACCGGCTCAGGGCGCATCGGGAAGCGGGTTGATCGTGTCCGCGTCCCACGTGACCCGTTGATCGCTGGGCACTGACATCGCTTCCAGCGCATCGCTATTGAGGATTGCCTGTATGCAGCGTGCGCAGCCGCCGACATACGTTGTCATCAAATCGATGTCGGTGGCCGCACACCAATGTCGATCGCCCGCCCACCATAGATTCGCGGTGCGACCGGGTATCCCGAATGGCTGGGTCGCGTTGTCGATTGAGCCGGGTATTGCATACATCGGGCGGTTCGGCAGTTCAATGATCCCCGCATTCTCTATCGGGTCGATCCCGCCGTACCCGTTCCACAGGGCGTACATCACCCTGTCGACGCCCGAGCATTGCCGCAGGACACGACCCAGCTCCGCGGCGGTGGGAACGGGAAGTCGCCCGACATCGGGCGGGCGGTCCCAAAGGCCCGGCTGGCTCCGTAAATCCCAGGAGCCGACCAGGGAGCCCCATTCCATGGCGGGGTGTGCGATTCGATTGTTGGCCTTCGCCACCGCTTTCCACGAGACGGGATAACGCGGCTCGGGCATCTCTATCTCGTAGGCCGGGTGAAACACCCGTGCGTACGCCTCGAAAACCGGTGGCACGACCGAAGCAACGTCGTACTCAAATGGATGTATGGCGTCGAGAATCCATTGGTGGTCGGGATTCACATCACGTATGCAACCACTTCATCGGCGACCGCGAGTGCCAGCGCCATGATCGACAGCTGCGGGTTCACCTCCGGGCTGCTGGGCAGGATCGACGCGTCGGCAATCCACACACCTTCGACGCCGCGCAGCCGACCGGTCTCGTCGACCGGACAGAGCTGTTCGTCCGAGCCCGCGGCCGCGGTGCCCGTCGGATGGAAGGCGGCCAGGTGCAGGCTTCTCGGGTTGCTGCCGCGCAGCGCCTCCTGCAGCGCGGGCAGCGACGTCGCGGTCGTCGCGCCGGGCAGACCGGTGAGCACCTCGACCGCGCCCGCGGCGAACAGCAGCCGGCCCATGGCCTCGATCGCGACCATTAGCTTGGCGATGTCGTCGTCGGCGATCTGGTAGCGCACCAGTGTCTCGCCGCGCACCGAGCGCACCGAGCCGACGCCGCGATCGGCCACCATCGCGCCGAACGTGGCGACCTGAGGCGCCCGGTCCAGCCAGCCCAGCAGCTCGGCGCCGTAGCCGGGGAAGACCAGCGACCCCATGCCCGGCGGCGTAGAGGTCGCTTCGATCAGCACGCCGTCGGACTCGTGGAACTCGTGGACGGCGGCGCTCTGCAGCACCCCGTGCCAGGCGACGACGTCGTGATCGAAGTGCCCGGCCAGCATGATCGCCGGATGCAGTGCGAGGTTTCGGCCCAGCCGCGGGTGGGCGCCAATTCCACTGCGCCGCAACAACCCTGGCGTCCCGGTGGTGCCGGCGGCGACGATGACCGTGTCCGCGAGCACGTCTAGCGCGGTGCCGTCGGGCCGGCGGGCTCGCACGCCGCGGGCGCGGCCCTGCCGATGCAGCACCCGTTCGACGCGTGCCCGCGAGACGATCCGCGCGCCGGCCGCGCACGCCTGCGGCAGCGCGTTGAGGTGCACGCCGAACTTGGCGTTGCGTGGGCAGCCGATCGCGCACTGGCAACAGCCTTCACAGCCGGGCGCGTTGCGGGGGATGGGCGCCGCCCGCCAACCCAGCGTCTCGGCGGCAGCCAGTAGCAGGCGTCCGTTGCGGCCCATGACGTCCAGCGGCACCGGCGCGACGCGCAGCGTGTGCTCGACGTCGTCGAGACGCACGGCGAGTCGATCCGGGTCGGCCAGGCCGAGACCGAACTCGTCGCGCCAGCGCCGCTGGACGGCAACCGGCGGGCGGAAGCATGTGCCGGAGTTCATCACGGTGGTGCCACCCACCGCCCGCCCGATCGGCAGCACCACAGGCGGGCGGCCCAGCGCGAAGGTGGTCCCGGCGCCGCGGTACAACCCGGCGTAGCGGTCGATCGGATGGGCGGTGCGGAAATCCTCGACCGTCCAGCGGCGCCCCTCCTCGAGCACGACGACGTCCAAGCCGGCCCTTGCCAGGGTGCGGGCCGCCATCGCGCCACCGGCGCCGGACCCGACGATCACAGCGTCGGTGGTAACGACCGATCCGCTCTGGGTCGACGGCGTGATGGTCAAGGCCGCGTCGGGACGGGCTACGTCGTGCTCCTGGGCCTTGGCGAGCAACTCCGGCGCATAGGTGTCGGCGCCGTTGGCGAGCAGCACCATCACCTTCACGGCCTCGACGGCCACACTGGCCTCGGGGCTCAGCGCGGCCACGCGCCGCAGTACCCGGTCGCGTTGGCCGGGGCCAAGCCGGGACAGCGAACGGCCAGTGGTGAGGTGGCTCGCCGCAGCCAGTGACAGCAGCCCGGCGCGCAGCCCCAGCCGTGATGTCGCCGGCATCCGCGCCAGGTAGCGGTCGACGCGATTGACCAGCTGGGCGGGTGACGGGCCGCCGTGCTCCTCAGGCAGCAGCGCGGCGCCGAAGGACGCCAGAGCCCGGTCTGCCAGCCGGCTCACTTCCGGCGCCCGAGCTTTCGCCCGAGCTGTCGCCCGAGCTTGAGGTAGAACGGGTACGTCGCGAAGATGCCCCCGGCCGCCGCGTGCAGCGGCCAGCGTGCCTCTTCCGTCTGGACGCTGAAAACGCCACTGTTCCACATGAAGTCGCGGCCGTTGCGCGCACGGAACGGGCGCCACAGCACCCCCAGCCCGGGCACGTTGTGGTAGAGCCCGAACGACCCGCCGAAGAAGACGCCGAGGGTGGCGGCCTCTGCCATGTCGCGACGTTCTTCGGGCAGGCCGCGCTCGATGAGCACTCCGGAGGCAAACAGCAGCGGCGGGTCGAGCAGGAAGCTCATTCTGGGATCCTTTCGTTGATGGCCGGCGCCTCGGCTCCGCGCAGGCCGACTTCGGCATGCCCGCTGCCCAGCACCGACCAATGCCGGTCGTCGATCTCGATGTGGATGTCGGCCCGTTCGGTGTTGGTGCATACCGCGCGGCACCCGTCGGGATCGGTGTATTCCAGGCTCACGCACCTGTCCGGGGGCTGGTCGACTCGGATGAGCACAATGCGGCCGCTGATGCGACCTTCCAGCTGCCAGTGCTGCGGGCCGAGCGTGGTCCGCATCCGCACCGACGGCAAAGTGCTTGCGGGCCAGTCCTTTCCGTCGATGCGGAAGCGAATGAATGCCATCGGCGCAAGCCTGCGCAGTCCCGGCTTGTGCGACACCGCGGTGACCGCCTCGAGGACGTCGCCGTTGCCCAGGTCGGCATGGATCCACCCCCAGCGCTTGGCGTTGCCATGCCCGTAGATATGGGCGACGCCGCCGCGCCAGCCGTCGACCCGGTGGGTGGTTTCGCCGACGGTCAGTGAGCCGGTGAAGTCGGCAGTGGGGGCGAGGACAACTTGGGCGCCGGGCAGCAACTCGCGCTCCCACGTCGGGCGGGGAAACGTCCACAGCGGGGCTGCGGTGTCCTTCCAGGACATGTCCCAGGCGATCGATCGCGCGCGTCCGGTCAGTTGCTCGTGGCGCGCTTGTACGCCCGCGGCGTCGAACCAGGCTTCCCCGGCCGCGGGCCGGGTGGGCTCGGTGGGCTCGGGGCCGAATCGCTCCGTGCGCGGCGGGCCGTCGGCGGGAAACCAGGTCACCCAGCCGTGCGCGTAGGCCGGGCCCTGTGTTGGGGCGACCGTCTCGCAGTGAATCCACAGGCCGGCGCCGGTCGCCGGATCCGACAGGGTGGCGTACCAGACCTCCAGGCGCCCGGCCTTACCCCGCCACCGGGGGGCGACGGCCGATCGCATTTCGTCGTCCACTGCGTTTACCTCCGGAGTTGGCGGTGCGTTCCGGGCGCCGAGTGTGCGCGCCTGGACGCACAGCCGATGTCCCATCGAGCCCGACACGCTGGGTCTGGGTGCGGTGCCGATTCATCTACTATATTGGTTGAGCCAATGAACCAGTCAAGTCTGATCCAGCCGCCCGATCGCCAGCGTGTCGACGAACAGATTGCTGCGTCGATCGCCGACGCCATCCTCGACGGCGCCTTCCCGCCGGGCGCGGCCTTGCCGCCGGAGCGGGAGCTGGCCGAGCAGCTCGGAGTCAACCGCACCTCGCTGCGGCAGGGTCTGGCGCGGTTGCAGCAAATGGGCCTGATCGAGGCCCGGCACGGCAGCGGCAACGTGGTACGCGACCCCGAGGGACTCACCAATCCGGCGGTGGTCGAGGCGCTGGTCCGCAAACTCGGTCCCGAGTTCCTGGTCGAGTTGCTAGAGATCCGCGCCGCGCTGGGCCCGTTAATCGGCCGGCTGGCGGTGCAGCGGAGTGCGCCCGACGATGCCGGGGCGCTACGCGCAGCGCTGGCGGCGGTGCAGCAGGCGGACACGGCCGCGGCGCGGCAGGCGGCCGACCTGGCCTACTTCCGGGTGCTTATCCGCAGCACCCGCAACCGCGCACTGGGGCTGCTGTACCGCTGGGTCGAGCACGCCTTCGGCGGCCGTGAGCACGAGCTCACCGGGGCCTACGACGACGCCGAGCCGGTGGTGGCCGACATACGGGCGATCACCGACGCCGTGCTGGCGCGCGACGCGGTAGCGGCGGCCGCGGCTGTCGAGGCCTACCTTCAGGCCAGCGCGCTGCGGATGATCTTGTCCTACAAGGAAAGACGAGCGACCTGAACGTTCCCGAAGGCCGGCATGAGCTCAGCCGTCAATCGGCCGCACGGTTACTGGAACTATCATCGCGCGAGGCCTTCCCGTGTTCCCCCGAAGCGTCCTGATTGGGCAGGCCATGAGTAGGCTGCGGATCGTCGACGCCGACGGGTTCCGCTCCTACCGCTCTATGGCCTTCCTCCCGGCCGGGGTGCCGACCTGGGCGCTGCGGCAGGACAATGACCAGCGCGACGATTACGGCTGCGATTGCCACCGAAGCCAGCGGGCGGCTCAGGTTCAGGCCGCCCTGGCTGACCGGCTTATCCAAGAAATCGCCCACTGTCGCGCCGAGAGGCCGAGTCAGGATGAAGGCCACCCAGAACAGGCTGACGCGTGACACGCTCGTCCAGTAATACAAGGCCGCGACCCCAACCAGTCCCGCGGAGAAGACCAGCGCACCGCCTTCGTAACCGAGCCCGCCGGTGTCGGCGAGCCAATCGCCCAATGCGGTGCCCAGGGTCTGCGAAAAGGTGATTGTGGCCCAGTAGAACGCCTCAACTTTCGGTGTGGAAACGGTATTTACCGACACCGTTCCCTGGGACCAGTGCCACAGCCCAAGGGTGGCCAACAGGCAACACAGCAGCACAAGCGATCCACCCATGTAGCCGATCCCAAGCGATCGGTCGGCGAAGTCGGCCAACGTGGTGCCGAACGTCGTCGAGGCGACGATCGTCGCCCAGTAGAGGATGGGATGGAAGCGCTTGGCGAAGATCTGCGCGACGACAAGCACCACAAGGGCACCGCCGAACAGCGCCGAGCCGGCCAGATACCCCCAATTCAGCGTCATTGTGACGGTATCGCCGCCGGTCTCTCCGAGCGTCGTCGCCAAAACCTTGATGACCCAAAAACCGAGGGTTACTGCCGGCACTTTGCTCAACGCTTGGGCCGACGCTTTGCCTGGCCAGGTCGGCGGCCGGCTGATTTCGTCCATGGCGGCTCCCTCCCGGCTTTGCGAATTACCGCCAGCACCGCTTCTGCAGCCTACCTACAACCGCATGCCCCGCGCGCCGACAGACGCGAGGAACGCGCGTCTACCGGGCCGCGCGCGTCGCGGGATGCACTGCGACGAGCCCTAATCGGCTGCGGCGCTTGCAAATTGCGGCCAGCTCGGCATAGGCCTTGGCGCCGAGCAGTTCGGTGAGTTCGTCGGCCAGACTCTGCCACACCTGCTTGGCGCCGACATGGGCGGCCGGATCGCCGGTGCAATACCAGTGCAGATCGGCGCCACCGGATCCCCATCCGCGGCGGTCATATTCGGTGACGGTGGTCTTCAGGATCTCCGTGTCATCGGGCCGGGTCACCCACTCCTGGCTGCGCCGGATGGGCAATTGCCAGCAGACATCGGGTTTCATCCGCAGCGGCGGCACGCCCAGCTTGAGGGCTTTGCTGTGCAACGCGCAGCCGACGCCGCCGGCGAACCCGGGCCGGTTCAAGAAGATGCAGGCATCCTTGTGTTTGCGGGTGCGGTATTGGGGATGGCCATCGTGCTCGTCGAGTTCCAGGTAGCCCTTGTTCCCCAAGCCTTTTTCGCGGAATTGCCAGTCGTCGTTGGTCAGCTTCTTCACCGAGTCGTCCAACCGGGCGCGGTCGTCGTCGTCCGACAGAAACGCACCGTGCGAGCAACACCCGTCGTGCGGCCGGCCCGCGACGGTGCCCCGGCAGGCCGGTGTGCCGAACACACACGTCCATCGCGACAGCAACCAGGTGAGGTCGGCCGCGATCAAATGCTCGGGGTTTTCCGGGTCATAGAACTCCACCCACTCGCGGGCGAAATCCAACTCGACCTCTTGCCCCGGATGCACCGGCTCCTGGCGCGAATTTGGCACGCTTCCAACGTTAGACCACGATTCCACCCCGCAGCCCGGCCCGCGTCCTATCGGTTGCCGGGCTTTTCCCGCAAACCGAGGAGGTGCCCCCACAGCGGGCCGCTACCCGGCCCGCATCGTCGCCCGGCTAGGTTTGACTGTTGTGCGATTGGGCGTGCTCGACGTCGGCAGTAACACGGTCCATCTGCTGGTGGTAGATGCCCACCGTGGTGGCCATCCCACGCCGATGAGTTCGACCAAAGCCACGCTCCGACTGGCCGAGGCGACCGACAGCTCCGGCAAGATCACCAAGCGCGGCGCAGACAAGCTGATCTCTACCATCGACGAGTTCGCCAAGATCGGCGTCAGCTCCGGCTGCGCCGAGTTGATGGCCTTCGCGACATCAGCGGTCCGGGACGCCGAGAATTCCGACGACGTGCTGGCGCGGGTCCGTAAGGAGACCGGCGTCGAGTTGCAGGTGCTGCGCGGGGTCGACGAGTCGCGGCTGACCTTCCTGGCGGTGCGCCGGTGGTTCGGGTGGAGCGCGGGGCGAATCATCAACCTCGACATCGGCGGCGGCTCGCTGGAAGTCTCCAGCGGCGTCGACGAGGAACCCGAGGTCGCGTTGTCGTTGCCGCTGGGCGCCGGACGATTGACCCGTGAGTGGCTGCCCGACGACCCGCCCGGCCGGCGCCGGATGGCGATGTTGCGCGATTGGCTGGACGCCGAGATGGCGGATGCCAGCGTGACCGTCCTGGACGCCGGCAACCCCGACCTCGCGGTAGCGACGTCGAAGACGTTTCGCTCGCTGGCGCGGCTGACCGGTGCGGCCCCGTCGGCTGCCGGACCGCGAGTGAAGAGGACACTCACGGCAAACGGCCTCAGACAACTCATATCTTTCATCTCTAGGATGACGACCGCTGACCGCGCGGAACTGGAAGGAGTTAGCGCCGAGCGGGCACCGCAGATCGTGGCGGGTGCCCTGGTGGCGGAGGCGAGCATGCGAGCGCTGTCGATTGAAATGGTGGATATCTGCCCGTGGGCCCTGCGGGAAGGTCTGATCCTGCGCAAACTCGATAGCGAAGCTGACGGAACCGCCCTCGTAGAGACTTCGGTGCGGGATGCTGGAGGCCAGGCAGTTGATCGGAACGCGGCTAACCGATCGAGAGGCGACAAACCATGACCGGACCACACCCCGAGACCGAGAGCAAAGCGACCCGTCCGATCTCGGTGGCCGAGTTGCTGGCCAGAAATGGGACCATCGGCGCCCCGGCGGTCACCAGACGGCATGGCCGTCGGCGCGGCGACAACGACGCGGTCACCGTCGCCGAGCTGACCGGTGAGATTCCGGTCATCGGTGACGATTATCACGAGCACCAGGATCTGCACGGGGGCGAGGAGCTTCGCCAGGAGCCTGAAGAGGACGACCATTCGGCCAACGGGGAAGCCCAGGTTGCCGAGTCGGCCCCGCAGTCAGGGCGGGTCGCCGAAGACCACGCCAATAAGGCCTACTGGTCCGAACCTCAACCGCGCTGGCCCAAGTCGCCGCCGCTAGCACGCGGGTCGGGGCCGGAGCGCAGTGAATACCCGCGGCCGCTGCCCCGGACGGGAAGCGACGATGAGGACCGGGTGGATCCGCGAGCGCCGGGAGCGCAATCCGGGGCCGAGCACATGAATCCTGATCCGGCCGAGAACTACGCCGACATCCCCGTGGACGTGATGGACTCCGAGGTGCTCGAGGCGGAAACCGACACCGAGGACTCCGCATACGTGCGTTCCTATCTGCAGGCTTCGGACGGGACGCTGTTCGGCGGGCAGACCCTCGCCGACGAGCTGGCTCGGCGGCGCAGCGACGGACGCATCAGCGTCGAGGATCTAGCGGCTGAATCCGGAATCGAACACCGACTCGACGAGGCGGCCGCCGGTACCCATCGGACGGAGGGCCGATTCGAAGCGGTGTGGCGCGGCGGCTTGATTGTGCTGCAGTCGATCCTGGCCGTGGCGTTCGGCGCCGGGCTATTCATCGCCTTCGACCAGCTTTGGCAATGGAACGCCGTCGTGGCACTGGTGCTATCGGTGCTGGTCATCCTTGGCCTGGTGGTCGGAGTGCGGGTTGTTCGCAAAACCGAGGACATCGCCAGTACGTTGATCGCGGTTGCGGTCGGGGCGCTGATCACCTGGGGACCGTTGGTGCTCTCCTTACAAGCGGGCTAGGCGCCACCACTAGAGACAGTGCGCCCAGCAATCAAAGTCGGTCTGTCTACGGCCTCGGTGTACCCATTGCGGGCCGAGGCCGCGTTCGAGTATGCGGCCAGACTCGGCTACGACGGGGTCGAGCTGATGGTGTGGAGCGAGTCGGCCAGTCAGGACATCGATGCCGTCCAGAAGCTGTCGGGGCGCTACCGCGTGCCGGTGTTGTCCGTGCATGCGCCCTGCCTGCTGATCTCGCAACGGGTGTGGGGCGCCAACCCGATTCTCAAGCTGGAACGCAGCGTGCGAGCGGCCGAGGAACTGGGCGCGCAGACGGTCGTCGTGCATCCGCCGTTTCGCTGGCAACGGCGCTATGCCGAGGGATTCAGCGACCAGGTTTCCGCCCTCGAGGCATCCAGCGACGTGATGGTCGCGGTGGAGAACATGTTCCCGTTCCGGGCGGACCGGTTTTTCGGGGCCGATCAGTCACTGGAGCGGATGCGCAGGCGCGGCGGTGGCCCGGGACCGGCTATTTCGGCGTTCGCGCCGTCGTATGACCCGCTGGACGCCAACCACGCGCACTACACGCTGGACCTGTCGCATACCGCGACCGCAGGCTCCGACGCGCTGGAGATGGCGCGCCGGATGGGCTCCGGGTTGGTGCATCTGCACCTGTGCGACGGCAGCGGGTTGCCCGCCGACGAGCACCTGGTACCCGGCCGGGGTTCGCAACCTACCGCCGAGACCTGCCAGATGCTGGCCGGCGGCCATTTCGCCGGCCACGTCATTTTGGAAGTGTCGACATCAAGCGCGCGTTCGGCCAACGAGCGGGAAGCCATGCTCGCCGAATCGCTGCAGTTCGCCCGCACGCACCTGCTGCGGTGATTTTCACCGATCCTTTACCAAGATCTCCAGGAGACCATGAGCGCTCTATTCACTGCCGCAATGACGCTGCGGGAGGCCGGCCCTGGCCTCTTTGAGGGCGAGCTGAACCATCACTGGACCATCGGGCCCAAGGTGCACGGCGGCGCGATGCTGGCGCTGTGCGCCAACGCCGCCCGCATTGTCTGCGGGGACGCGCTTGCGCCCGTCTTGCAGCCGGTCTGCGTCTCGGCCAGCTTCCTGTGGGCGCCCGATCCGGGGCCGATGCGGCTGCAGACGTTGATCCGCAAGCGGGGCCGGCGGGTCAGCGTGGTCGATGTCGAGCTCACCCAGGGCGACCGCACCGCGGTGCACGCCGTGGTCAACCTCGGCGAACCCGAGCACTACCTGCCGGGTGACCGGGCCGGCCCACTGCTGTCCGCGAACCCGGTCGTGGATCTGATGCCGCCGGAACCGCCCGGCAACATCGCGCCGATCGGGCCCGGCCACCCGCTGGCCGGCCTGGTGCACCTCGGCGAGGGCTGCGACGTCCGGCCGATGCTTTCGACGCTGCGGCCCGTCAGGGACGGGTCAGCCGGGCCGCCGGTGATCCAGATGTGGGCGCGCCCGCGTGGCGTCGCCCCGGATCCGCTGTTCGCGCTGATGTGCGGGGATTTGTCGGCGCCGGTGACCTTCGCGGTGGAGCGCACCGGCTGGGCGCCGACCGTACAGCTCACCGCGTTCCTGCGGGCCTTGCCGGCCGACGGCTGGCTGCGGGTGATCTGCACCTGCCTGGAGATCGGGCAGGACTGGTTCGACGAGGACCACCTCGTCGTCGACAGCCTGGGCCGCATCGTGGCGCAGTCGCGCCAGTTAGCGATGGTGCCCGCCGCCCGGTGAGGGTCGGTGTCTGCGATGCTTTCCGGCATGGCAAGAATCGCGATCATCGGTGGCGGCAACATCGGCGAGGCGCTGCTGTCGGGGCTGTTGCGGGCGGGACGTCGGGTCAAAGACCTGGTGGTGGCCGAACGGATGCCCGAACGCGCCAAGTACCTGGCCGACACCTATTCGGTGTTGGTGACGCCGTCGGTGACCGATGCCGTGGACAACGCGACGTTCGTCGTCGTCGCGGTGAAGCCTGCCGACGTCGAGTCGGTGATGGGGGAGCTGGCCCGCGCGGTGGCCGCTGCCGGGAACGACAGCGCCGACCAGGTGTTCGTCACCGTGGCCGCGGGCATCACGATCGCCTACTTCGAGTCCAAGCTGCCGGCCGGGACGCCGGTGATCCGGGCGATGCCGAACGCGGCGGCATTGGTGGGCGCGGGGGTGACGGCGCTGGCCAAGGGCCGTTTCGTCACCGACCAGCAGCTCGAGGAGGTGTCGGCCCTGTTCGACTCGGTCGGCGGCGTGCTGACCGTCCCCGAGCAGCAGATGGATGCGGTGACCGCGCTGTCCGGTTCGGGCCCGGCGTATTTCTTCCTGATGGTCGAGGCTCTGGTGGACGCCGGCGTCGCGGTGGGTTTGAGCCGTCAGGTGGCTGCCGACCTGACCGCGCAGACGATGGCCGGGTCAGCGGCGATGCTGCTGGAACGGATGAACCAGGACCGGCCGTCGGCCGGCGGGGAGTCGATGGGGTCGTTGGTCGACGCCACGGCGGCGCAACTGCGAGCGACCGTCACCTCGCCGGGCGGCACCACCGCCGCTGCGCTGCGCGAACTCGAACGCGGGGGCTTGCGGGCGGCCGTTGACGCGGCCGTTCAGGCCGCCAAAATCCGCTCTGAGCAGCTGAGAATTACATCGGAATGATTCAAGTATTTTAAACTGATTATCCCCCACCAGTACCAGTAACCCCACTAGTCCCGCTATTCTCCTGTGTGTATGCACGTGTGGGTGTCAGCGGAGGGGAAGCCGTTGGCATTGCGCGAGCCTGACACGATTGGGTTGCGATGACGTCTACGAACGGGCCATCGGCGCGGGATTCGGCTGGCGGTAAAGCGGCGCGGGACGCCGGTTCGGCCGAGGCTCAGCCGGCCAGAACACAATTTCTCACCGTGGCCGAAGTGGCGGCGCTGATGCGGGTCTCCAAGATGACCGTGTACCGGTTGGTACACAACGGCGAGCTGCCGGCGGTTCGGGTCGGGCGTTCCTTCCGGGTGCATTCGAAAGCCGTCCACGACATGCTGGAGACCTCGTACTTCGACGCCGGCTAGACGCGGGCTAAAAGCTTAGAACCCCTGCACCGCTGGATCTGGGCGGGTGACGGCCGTCAAGCCGCGGTCGCGCGGCCTCGGTTTGGTGTTCCATGGCGCCTGCCGGGTAAAGTTACCGGGTCCTTTAAAAAAGCGGTCACGGGTCAGATAGCGGAGTTATGGGTTCAGTAATCAAGAAGCGGCGCAAGCGTATGTCGAAGAAAAAGCACCGCAAGCTGCTGCGTCGTACTCGGGTGCAGCGCCGCAAACTTGGCAAGTAAGCCCCAGTTGAGCCTGGGTAGACCCCGACGCGGACCGTCACCCGGCTGTAACGCCGCCGTTTCCCCCACCCGATAGGCTGTCTGAGTGGATTCCTCCCACGGTCAGGACGGTGCCGGGGCGGGCGTTGGCGAGCATTACCCCAAGGTGGTGCTGGTTACGGGCGCCTGCCGGTTCCTGGGCGGTTACCTGACCGCGCGGCTCGCGCAGAATCCGTTGATCAACGGCGTCATCGCGGTGGACGCCATCGCGCCGAGCAAGGACATGCTGCGCCGGATGGGCCGGGCCGAATTTGTCCGCGCCGATATTCGTAATCCGTTTATCGCCAAGGTGATTCGAAATGGCGATGTCGACACGGTGGTGCATGCTGCGGCGGCGTCATACGCGCCGCGGTCCGGTGGCAGCGCGGCGTTGAAGGAACTCAATGTGATGGGCGCGATGCAACTGTTCGCCGCCTGCCAGAAGGCGCCCTCGGTGCGCCGCGTCGTGCTGAAATCCACCTCTGAGGTTTACGGGTCGAATCCACACGATCCGGTGATGTTCACCGAGAACAGCAGTAGCCGCCGACCTTTCCGTGACGGCTTTGCCAAGGACAGCCTCGATATCGAGGCTTATGCGCGCGGGTTGGGCCGGCGCAGGCCCGACATTGCGGTGACCATTCTGCGCCTGGCCAACCTGATTGGCCCGGCGATGGACACCTCGCTGTCGCGGTATCTGGCCGGGCCATTCGTACCGACGATGTTCGGCCGCGACGCGCGGCTGCAGTTGCTGCACGAGCAGGATGCGCTGGGCGCGCTGGAGCGCGCGGCGATGGCAGGCAAGGCCGGCACCTTCAACATCGGCGCCAGCGGCATCATCATGCTGTCGCAGGCGATCCGCCGGGCGGGCCGAATTCCGTTGCCGGTACCCAGCTTTGGCGTGTGGGCTCTTGATTCGCTGAGACGGGCGAATCACTACAACGAAATCACTCGTGATCAGTTCAACTACTTGAGTTATGGCCGCGTCATGGACACGACCCGGATGCGCACCGAACTCGACTATCAGCCCAAGTGGACGACGGCGGAGGCGTTCGACGATTACGTCCGCGGCCGAGGCCTGACTCCCATTATCGACCCGCATCGGGTACGCTCCTTGGAAGGTCGAGCCATAGCGTTGGCGCAGCGCTTGGGTAGCCGAAATCCAATTCCATGGGGTGGGGTCAGGTAGATATCGTGGCGGGTGAAACCAGAGCGAATGTCATTCCACTGCACACTAATCGGGATCGGGTAGCGGCCAAGCGGAGAAACGGGCAACGGGCCGAAGCGTCCCGTCAACATCCCTCGTTACTCTCTGACCCGAACGGCCACGCGTCGGCTGAACAGATCGCCGGCGTCGTCCGAGAGATGGAAGAGCATCGGCGTGCGGCAGGTGCGACTGGCATGTCGGGGGCAGCCGAAGCACCACTCAACGAGCTTGCCCAGCAAGTCGCCGCTGTCGCCGGATTCCTTCGGAAACGGATTACTGGTGACTACGCCGTCGACGAGTTCGGGTTCGATCCGCACTTCAACAACGCGATCCTTCGGCCTTTGCTGAGGTTCTTTTTCAGGTCATGGTTCCGGGTCGAAGTCAGCGGTATCGAGAACCTGCCGAGCACTGGCGCCGCGCTGCTGGTCGCCAACCATGCCGGAGTGTTGCCGCTCGACGGATTGATGCTGTCGGTGGCGGTTCACGACGAGCATCCGGCCGAGCGGGACCTGCGGCTGCTGGCGGCCGACATGGTGTTCGACCTACCCGTGGTCGGCGAAGCGGCGCGCAAGGCGGGCCACACCATGGCCTGCACGACGGACGCGCAACGGCTCCTCGCGTCGGGCGAGCTCACCGCGGTATTCCCGGAGGGCTACAAGGGCCTGGGCAAGCGTTTCGAGGACCGCTATCGGTTGCAGAGGTTCGGCCGCGGCGGCTTCGTCTCGGCGGCCATCCGCACCAAGGCACCGATCGTGCCGTGCTCGATCATCGGCTCCGAAGAGATCTACCCGATGCTGACCGATGTCAAGCTGCTGGCGCGGCTGTTCGGCCTGCCGTACTTCCCGATCACGCCGCTGTTCCCGTTGGCCGGCCCCGCGGGCCTGGTGCCGTTGCCGTCGAAATGGCGGATCGCGTTCGGTGAGCCGATCTACACCAACGATTACGCCCCCGGCGACGCTGAGGACCCGATGATCACCTTCGATCTGACGGATCAGGTGCGGGAGACGATCCAGCAGACGCTGTACCGGCTGTTGGCCGGTCGGCGCAACGTCTTCTTCGGCTGAGCTTTCTGCGGGTCGCTCATTGACGCGACCGTAATTCGCCTTTCGCCTTTCAGATCGATGCGATCGCGGCGACGGTTTCTGCAGCGGCGCCAGCTTCTTGGTTGGCGGCCTCGCCGAGCATGGTCACGATGCTGGTACCGACCGGCTTTCCCTCGGCGTCTGTGATTTCACTTCGAATTTCGGCGATCACGGTGCCGTGGGATTCGATCACCGAGTCAAGGTAGGTATCGAAATACAGCCTGTCGTCGGCCAGGATCGGCCGGTAGAACTTGAACTTCTGGTCGCGGTGGAAGACCCGGGCGATGTTGATCGGGATGTTGAACTTGGTGAAGATTTCCAGCTGCACGCGCCGCCCGGCGACCGCCAGGAACGTCAGCGGGGCGAGCAGCCCTGGGTAGCCGGCCCCGGCGGCCTCACCCTCGTCGTAGTGCATCGAATGATCGTCTTTGACCGAGGCCGCGAACTCACGGATCTTCTCGCGGCCGACTTGGAAGTAGTCCGCTTGACGGTAATGCTTACCGACGATCGATTGGGCGTCTTCGGAAACTGTCATGGGGCTGCCGCTTCTCCGCTCAAATGGTTGCTCAGCGGCGCAGCTTATCAGCGTGATTGGCGTCGCGATGCCAGAGCCGCCAACGCGCCGCCGGCCGCGCCCAGCGCCAGGGCCGACGGCACCCCGATCCGGGCCGCCTTGCGGGCGGTCCGAAAGTCGCGGATCTCCCAGCCCCTATCGCGGGCATGGCCGCGCAGCCGGGCGTCGGGGTTGATGGCGACCGCGGTGCCCACCAGCGACAACATGGGTACGTCATTGAAGCTGTCGGAATACGCGGTGCAGCGCTTGAGGTTGAGGCCCTCGCGGATTGCCAGCGACCGCACCGCGTGGGCTTTGCCGGTGCCGTGCAGAATCTCGCCGACCAGCCTGCCGGTGAACACGCCGCCCACCGATTCGGCGACGGTGCCCAATGCGCCGGTCAAATTGAGTCTGCGCGCGATCGTCGCCGCCAGCTCGTACGGCGTGGCGGTGATCAGCCAGACCTGCTGGCCGGCATCGAGGTGCATCTGAGTCAGCTCGCGGGTGCCGGTCCAGATCTTGTCGGCGATGATCTCGTCGTAAATCTCCTCACCCAGAGCCACCAGCTGCTCGACGGAGCGGCCCTCGATGAACGCCAGCGCTTTGCGCCGGCCGGCGGCGACGTCGTCGCTGTTCTCCGTGCCGAGCAACTGGAACTTGGCCTGGGCGTAAATGAATCCGAGCACATCGCGATAGGTGAAGTAGTTGCGAGCGGCCAGTCCACGGCCGAAATGCACCGCCGACGAGCCCTGCACCAACGTGTTATCCACGTCGAAGAAGGCGGCCGCGGTCAGGTCGATCGGCGGTTGCGGTTGGCCGGGGTAGTGGGCGTCATGCGCGACTTCATTGGCTTCGGAGGCGTGCAGGTCGTCCAGCGCGCGAGTGGCGCTGGCGTTGTCGGCCAGCGATTGCAGGTCAACGCGACCGTTACTTCCCGCGCTGCCCGGGTCAGAGGAAGCCATCGCGAAACCTCCTAAATCGCTGCGCCTGCCCGGTGGCCGGTCTTGTGGCCGTATCAACACTATCCGGAGCATTTATTGGGGCGAGCGTCACGCTCGCGTGACGTCCGTCGCCGAGCTGGGGGCACCGCCCGCTTGCGGGGGACGCGCTGGCGTGGCGTCCGTCGCCGCTGCGCCCCATTCGGGCGGGATGCCGACGGCTTCGCGAACGAGCTCTAAGCTTGATTTTTAACCTGCTCCCAGGCATTTCGCTTTAATGTAGGTCGTGCTTACTCGCCTGGTTCGGTATCGGATACGGCGATCAATTCGGCTGCGCGAGCACTGATCTGACGCATCTGTGTGATGAGTTCACCTAGCTGTCGGTTGTTGGCGGTCCATTCGTTGTAGAGCGCGGCCTCGCGGTCAGTGAGGCGTCGGGTGACGGTCTTGTTGGCGATCTTGGTGGTCCATTGCCAGTAGGGGCCGTGTAGCTGGGGCGGGTCGGCGTGGCAGCGGCAGCCAGGTGTGCCGCAGCGGGTGTTGCGCTGGATGACGGTGCCGGTGAGGATGAACCCGACCTTGGACAGTTGCGCGGCGAGTTCGCGGTAACGCTGCCGGTAGTCGGCCAATTGCTCGGCTGGACGGGACGATTCGGGCATTCGCGGCCCCCTGACATGGACGTCGGCGTGTCGGCGGTGATTCTCCCATAGTGCCAAACAGTATATATACTGTCTGGTACAGGTGATCCGGAGAGGACCGACATGGTCACCGCGCAGGTCGGCGCTTTGGCCGGGTTCCGCCGCGACTACCACGCCTGCCTGGACCGCCGCGCCGACGCGTTGTTCGAGCTCACCGACGCGGTACTGTGCGCCGACGGGCCGGTGGTCTCGCTGCCCGAGCTGTCGCTGACCGCCGAGCACCGCCGCGGCCACGGCGCCCTCTACGACGCCCTGGCGTGCGGGCAGATCGACGTGGGCCGGCTGCGCCTATCGCTGACCGCGCTGCCGCTGCCCCGCGACAGCGACGGCAGGATCACGCTGACGGTCGACGTCAGCCCCTGGCTGCGCCCCGACGCGCCGACCGGCCCGGACCGGCTGTCTGCCACGTCTACGGGCGTGGCAAGGGATCCGCGCAGATGATCCCCGGCTGGCCCTACTCGTTCGTGGCGGCACTTGAGACCGGCCGCACCTCCTGGACGATGATCCTGGACGCGCAACGGCTGGGCCCGTGCGACGACCCGACCGAGGTGACCGCCGCGCAGGTCCGCGAGGTCGTCGAGCGGCTCCGCCAGGCCGGCCAGCACCGGCCCGGCGACCCCGACATCCTGATCGTGTTCGACGCCGGCTATGACGTCACCCGGCTGGCATATCTGCTCACCGACCTGCCGGTGGAGCTGCTGGGCCGGGTCCGCTCGGACCGAATCTTCCACTTCCCCGCGCCACCCCAAGCCGGCGCGGTCGGACGTCCCGCCAAACACGGCCCCGAGCTCGCGTTGGCCGACTCCTCCACCCACCCCGAACCCGACGTAACCACCACCAGCGACACCAGCCGCTACGGCACCGCCCAAGCGTGCGCGTGGCACCGGCTACACCCCCGCTTGACCAGCCGCGCCGCCTGGCGACAGCACGACGGCGAGCTGCCGATCATCGAGGGCACCCTGATCCGGCTGACCGTGGACCGGCTTCCCGGCGACCGGGATCCCAAACCGGTGTGGCTGTGGTCCTCCCGCCCACACGTCAAACCCATCGACGTGGACCGGCTCTGGCGAATGTTCCTGCGCCGCTTCGACATCGAACACACCTTCCGGTTCCTCAAGCAAACCCTGGGCTGGACCCGCCCCCGGGTCCGCACACCCAAGCAGGCCGACCGCTGGACCTGGCTCATCATCGCCGCCCACACCCAGCTCCGGCTTGCCCGCGACCTCGCCGAAGACCTGCGCCGGCCCTGGGAGAAACCCGCCGCCCAGCCCCGCCGGCTCACCCCGGCGCGAGTTCGTCGAGGGTTTCGGAACCTCCGCCCGACAACACCCCTCCCGGCCGGCGCACCGAAACCCTCCCGGCCCGGCCCCGGACGGCCACCCGGCACCTCATTCGACTTCCTCCTGCGCTCGAAAATTGCGGCATCATAACTAGTTTCGACGTTAAAGGTCGTTTCAGCGCGTCGGGGATGCTGTTATTGCGTCGCCGACTTCGCGCATCGGAATTTGGCCCTCGTTAGCGGCGCGGCCGCGTCAATGCCACATGGCCAAATTTGTTGATATCACGCTGGTGTAGTTGTGGTGTGCGGTCGCACCCGCGATTTGTAACCGGGCCAGCGCCTCGCGCATCATGGCCTCGCCCAGGGCCCAATGCCGGTGCGCTTCGGCATGTCCCGACGCGCCTTCTCCCGACCACGACGTGTGCAGATTGGCTACCAGGGAGTCGATTTCGCTGAGCATGCTTTCGGCATAACGTTGAAATTCCGCCATCCGCTGCACCGCGTCGCCCAACGCTTCGGGATCCACGCGAAACGCCCTAGACATCGTCAGCCATCGTCGACCTCTCGCAGCGCGTGCTCCGATGCCGCCTCGCTCTGTTGGTAACCCGCACCGGCCCGGGCCACCAGGGTCGCCAGGATCGACAACCCCACCTGCACCTCACTGGCTCCGCGGTGCCACACCTCCCACGCGGAGGTGTAGGCGGCGCCCGACGCCCCCCGCCAGCCGCCCAGCATCTCGCCGACCTGCTCGTCAAGATCGGCCAACCGGTTCCGCAGATCCTCGGCACCGCCCCACACGCCCTGGGCGAAACCGTGCATCACCGCAGGATCGACGCGCAGGTTGGCGTTCCCGGCCATTGCGGCAACGTAACCACTTCCCAACATCGCCACAATTCACCCGGTGAGTCACTCGCGAGACAGATGTCACACTGGTGGCCATGACCGAGGCCGCAAGCCGGCCGCAGGTGGAGCTGCTGACCCGGGACGGGTGCGCAATCTGCCTGCGGGTACACGCGCAGCTCGCGGAACTGGCCGATGAGCTGGGCTTCGACTTGGCCACGACCGACGTCGACGCCGCGGCGTCTGCCGGCAACCCCGGCCTGCGGGCCGAGTTTGGCGACCGTCTGCCGGTGATCCTGCTGGACGGCCGCGAACATAGCTACTGGGAGGTCGACGAGGCCCGGCTGCGCGCCGATCTGGCCGGTCGCGTATTTGGTAGCCCACCTGTTAAACGTTTACCGTAGACAGCAGTCCACTTACTGGCGCGAAGCAAAGGAGCTGGCCAGGTGATGCTGCCGTGAGCATCCTGCTCTTCGGAGTTTCGCACCGCAGTGCGCCGGTCTCCGTTCTGGAGCAGCTCAGCATCGAGGAATCCGATCAGACCAAGATCGTCGACCGGGTGCTGCAGTCGCCGTTGGTAACCGAGGCGATGGTGCTGTCGACGTGTAACCGCGTCGAGGTCTATGCCGTGGTGGAGGCATTCCACGCCGGATTGTCGGTGATCGGCCAGGTGCTCTCGGAACACTCCGGCATGACGATGGGTGACCTGACCAAGCACGCCTACGTCCGCTACAGCGAGGCCGCCGTCGAGCACCTGTTCGCGGTTGCCAGCGGTCTGGATTCAGCGGTGATCGGCGAGCAGCAGGTGCTTGGTCAGGTGCGCCGCGCTTATGCCGCCGGCGAGGCCCACCGCACCGTCGGCCGGGTGCTGCACGAGCTGGCCCAGCGGGCGCTGTCGGTGGGTAAGCGGGTGCATTCCGAAACGGGTATCGACGCCGCCGGTGCCTCGGTGGTGTCGGTCGCCCTGGGCATGGCGGATCGCCAGTTGGGCGGACTGGCGGGCAAAACCGCGGTGGTTATCGGCGCCGGGGCGATGGGCGCACTCTCGGCGGCACACCTCAACCGTGCCGGCGTCGGGAACATCCTGGTACTCAACCGGTCGTTCTCTCGGGCGCAGCGGCTGGTCCGCAGGATCCGCGAATCGGGCGCGCCGGCCGATGCGCTGCCCCTGGACGGGCTGGCCCAGGCGTTGGCGGCTGCCGACGTGGTGGTCACCTGTACGGGGGCGCTGAGCCCCGTGGTTTCGCTGGCCGACGTGCATCACGCGCTGGCCGGGTCGCTGCGCGATGAGGCGGCCCAGCCGCTGGTGATATGCGACCTCGGCATGCCGCGTGACGTCGATCCTGCGGTGGCCGGGCTGCCCGGTGTCTGGGTCGTCGATGTGGACCGCGTGCAACATGAACCATCGGCCCATGCCGCCGCCGGCGACGTCGAAGCCGCCCGCCACATCGTCTCGACCGAAGTCGCCGCCTATCTGGTGGGACAGCGAATGGCCGAGGTCACACCGACGGTGACCGCGTTGCGCCAGCGAGCCGCCGACGTGGTCGAAGCCGAATTGCTGCGCCTGGACAACCGGCTGCCTGGCTTACAGAGCGCCGAGCGCGACGAGGTGGCCCGCACCGTGCGGCGGGTGGTGGACAAGCTTTTGCACGCACCCACAGTGCGGATCAAGCAGCTCGCCAGTGCCCCCGGCGGTGACAGCTACGCCGAGGCGTTGCGTGAGCTTTTCGAACTCGACCAGACCGCCGTGGACGCCGTCGCCACCGCCGGTGAAATGTCCGGACTACCGGGCGGCCCACAACAATCCGCCCCAAAGCAATCCGCCCCAAAAGAATCGATCCCAAAAGAATCGATCGGCTAACCGTTTGGTTGATGTGATCCGGATAGGTACCCGGGGCAGTCTGCTGGCCACCACCCAGGCCGCGGTCATCAGAGACGCCCTCGTCGCCAACGGCCACCCCGCGGAGTTGGTGATCATCAGCACCGCGGGTGACCAGTCGTCGGCGCCGATCGAAAGTCTCGGGGTGGGCGTCTTCACCACCGCGTTGCGTGAGGCCATCGAAGACGGCCGCGTGGATGCGGCGGTGCACTCGCACAAGGATTTGCCAACCGCCGACGACCCGAGGTTCACGATTGCCGCAATACCGCCGCGAAATGACCCGCGCGACGCGGTGGTGGCCCGTGACGGGCTGACGCTCGGGGAGTTGCCGACCGGTTCGCTGGTGGGCACGTCCTCCCCGCGGCGGGCCGCACAGCTTAGAGCATTGGGTCTCGGTTTGGAAATCCGCCCCCTACGAGGCAACCTAGATACCAGGTTGAACAGGGTAAGCAGTGGTGATCTTGACGCCATCGTGGTGGCCCGGGCCGGTCTGGCCCGGCTGGGCCGCCTCGATGATGTCACCGAGACGCTTGAGCCGGTGCAAATGTTGCCAGCACCGGCTCAAGGTGCGCTCGCGGTCGAATGCCGCGCCGGCGACGGCCGGTTGGCGGCAGTGTTGTCGGAGTTGGACGACGCCGACACGCGCACGGCGGTCACCGCGGAGCGAGCCCTGTTGGCCGAACTGGAGGCCGGCTGCTCCGCACCGGTGGGCGCGATCGCCGAAGTGGTCGAGTCCATCGATGAGGAAGGCCGCGTCTTCGAAGAGCTGTCGCTACGTGCCTGCGTAGCGGCGCTCGACGGATCCGACGTGATCCGCGCGTCCGGTATCGGCAGTTCCGGTCGGGCACGGGAGCTTGGGCTCTCGGTCGCCGCGGAGCTATTCGAGCTGGGCGCCGGGGAGCTGATGTGGGGAGCGCGGCAAGACCCCGCGCGAGGAAGTTGAGAAGTTGAGTGGGAGCGACAATGACGACGCGAGGGCGTAAGCCGAGGCCGGGCCGCATCACATTCGTGGGCTCGGGCCCCGGTGACCCGGGATTGCTGACCACACGGGCCGCCACGGTACTGGCGAACGCGGCCCTGGTCTTCGCCGATCCCGATGTACCAGAGCGGGTGCTGGCGCTGATCGGCAAGGATCTGCCACCCGTCTCCGGCCCGGTGCCCGCCGAACCGGTCGCGGGCGCCGCCGGGGGCGCTTCGCCCGACGGCGAGCAGGCCGCCTCGGCGTTGGTGTCCGGTGGCCCCGACATCCGCCCGGCGGTGGGTGATCCCGCCGAAGTCGCCAAGATGCTGACCGCGGAGGCCCGTTCGGGTGCCGACGTGGTGCGGCTGGTGGCGGGCGATCCACTCACGGTGGACGCGGTGATCACCGAGGTGAACGCCGTGGCACGCACCCATCTGCACATCGAGATCGTGCCCGGCCTGGCCGCAACCAGCGCCGTACCAACCTATGCGGGGCTGCCGCTGGGCTCGTCGTACACGGTCGCGGACGTGCGCTCCGATCTCACTGAGATCGACTGGGATGCGCTGGCGGCGGCGCCCGGGCCGCTGATCCTGCAAGCCACCGCAGCGCAGCTGGCCGACGCGGCCCGCACCCTGATCGATCACGAGCTGGCCGAGACCACGCCCTGCGTGGTGACCGCGCACGGCACCACCTGCCGGCAGCGTTCCGTCGAGACCACATTGCACGGATTGACCGACCCGGGCGTCCTGGGTTCCGTCGACGCAAGGCTGTCCCACGCAAGCGGTGCGGATCCGTCCCTCGCAAGCGGGTGGGGGCACTCCCCCGCAAGCGGGAGGTACCCCCACCCTCTGGCTGCGGGCCCCCAGGCCGGGGCGCTGGTGGTGACCATCGGCAAGACGGTGACCAGCCGGGCGAAGCTGAACTGGTGGGAGAGTCGCGCACTTTACGGTTGGACCGTATTGGTGCCGCGCACCAAGGATCAGGCCGGCGAGATGAGCGAGCGGCTGACGTCCTACGGCGCGCTGCCGGTCGAGGTGCCCACCATCGCCGTCGAGCCGCCGCGCAGCCCCGCTCAGATGGAACGTGCGGTCAAGGGCCTGGTCGACGGCCGTTTCCAATGGGTGGTGTTCACCTCCACCAACGCGGTGCGCGCGGTGTGGGAGAAGTTCGGTGAGTTCGGTCTGGACGCCCGGGCGTTCTCCGGGGTGAAGATCGCCTGCGTCGGCGAATCGACAGCCGACCGGGTCCGCGCCTTCGGGATCAGCCCCGAGCTGGTGCCGGCCGGGGAACAGTCCTCGATCGGCCTGTTAGACGAATTCCCGCCCTACGACAGCATTTTCGATCCGGTGAACCGTGTCTTGCTGCCGCGCGCCGACATCGCCACCGAAACGCTGGCCGAAGGATTGCGCGAGCGTGGCTGGGAAATCGAGGACGTCACCGCCTACCGGACGGTGCGGGCCGCGCCGCCACCGGCGGCCACCCGCGAAATGATCAAGACGGGTGGCTTCGACGCGGTGTGCTTCACCTCCAGCTCCACGGTGCGAAACCTGGTGGGCATTGCCGGCAAGCCACACGCGCGGACCATCATCGCCTGCATTGGGCCCAAGACCGCCGAGACCGCAGCCGAATTCGGCCTGCGGGTGGATGTCCAGCCCGATACCGCCGCGGTCGGACCGTTGGTCGACGCACTGGCCGAACATGCGGCCCGCCTGCGCGCCGAGGGCGCGCTGCCACCGCCGCGCAAGAAGAGCCGCAGGCGCTAATGGTCTACCCCCGGCAGGCGAGCGTGCGTGTTTGTACACCGACACGCCGTCGGGGCTGGCATTCTGCGCACGCTCGCGGCTACGAGTGAGCATGGGTGCCTACCCGCGGCACCGCCCGCGCCGGCTACGCTCGACCCCTGCGATTCGTCGCTTGGTGGCGCAAACGTCTTTGGAGGCAAGGCATTTGGTGCTGCCGATGTTTGTCGCCGACGGGATCGACGAGCCACGGCCGATAGCCTCTATGCCGGGTGTGGTGCAGCACACCCGGGATTCGCTGCGCAGCGCCGCCGTTCATGCCGTCACCGCCGGGGTGGGCGGCCTGATGCTGTTCGGTGTTCCGCGCCAGGCGGACAAGGACGCGGTCGGCTCGGCGGGCACCGATCCGGACGGCATCCTCAACGTTGCCCTTCGCGACCTGTCCAAGGATCTCGGTGATGCGACCGTGTTGATGGCGGACACCTGCCTGGACGAGTTCACCGACCACGGGCACTGCGGCGTTCTCGACGACCGCGGCCGCGTCGATAACGACGCCACTCTGTCCCGCTACGTGGAATTGGCTGTGGCGCAAGCGGAATCGGGCGCACACGTGGTCGGGCCGAGCGGCATGATGGATGGCCAGGTGGGTGCGATCCGGGGCGGCCTGGACGCCGCCGGCCACACCGACGTGGTGATCCTCGCCTACGCCGCCAAGTTCGCCTCGGCGTTCTACGGCCCGTTCCGCGAGGCGGTGAGCTCGAGCCTGTCCGGCGACCGGCGCACCTACCAGCAGGAGCCGGGCAACCTCCGGGAGGCGGTGCGCGAGATCGAGCTGGATATCGAGGAGGGCGCCGACATCGTGATGGTCAAACCCGCGATGGGGTACCTCGACGTGGTGGCGGCGGCCGCCGGCATCTCGCCGGTGCCGGTGGCCGCCTATCAAGTCTCGGGGGAGTACGCGATGATTTGTGCCGCGGCCGCCAACAACTGGATCGACGAGCGTGCCGCGGCATTGGAATCGCTGACCAGCATCCGGCGCGCCGGAGCCGACATCGTGCTCACCTACTGGGCCGCCGACGCGGCGGGTTGGCTTTTGTGACGGGCGCAGGGAGCTAGACATGACACGAGCAGGGGATGCCAAACGCGAGCCGTTGTTCTACGAGCCCGGCGGCAGCTGGTATTTACTGCTGTTGGGCCCGGCTGCGGCGGTGACGCTGATCCTGATCCAAATGTCCAGCCACCGTGGCGTTGGGTTGCTGGTGCCGGCGGTTTTCATGGTGATGATCTCGCTGTTTTTGGCAATACAGGTCAAGGCGGCGCGCATCCACACCTCGGTCGAGCTGACCGAAGACGCGCTGCGTCAGGGCACCGAGACCATCCTGGTGCGCGAAATCGTCAAGATATATCCGGAGGCCGAGAATTCCGTTGAGTCCGGGCTGCCGCTGGCGCCTTGGCAGGAGGCGCGGACGCTCGGCGAAATCAGCGGGGTACCGCGGCACCGCGTCGGCATCGGGCTGAAGCTCACCGGGGGCCGCACCGCACAGGCCTGGGCGCGTCGTCATCGCGGCCTTCGGGTGGCGCTGACCCCGCTCGTCCAAGAGCGTGTCGGGCCCGCTCCATCGGAGATCGTCGAGATCGAAGACGGCGATGACGCCGGGTCACTGCAGTGATCGCCCGCAATCGGGTCCGCTTTCGGGTGCTAGCCGAGCTTGGCCTGGCCTGCCTCGCGCTGGTGGGTGCCGCCGTGAGCTGGTTACACGCGCGGCACGTGGTGGCCGTCGCGCCCATCGCGGACGGCCAACCCGTCACCATGTCGCTGATTTATGAGCCCCAACAGCTGCTGCTGACCATGCTGCTGGCGATGCTTGCCGGGGTGCTGGCGGTGGTCGGGATTGCCGGGCTGCGGCGGGCGCGCTCTAGCCCGTCGTCGCGATGAGCGACAGCATCAGCTGCCGGCGGCTGGCGATGGCGTCGGCCAGGCGGCGCAGCGCCTCGTGTACCGAGCGCGCGATCGGAAAAATGGCCCCGTCCTCGTCCTCGTCGCCCAGCAGTTCGACCACCGCCGGGCTCGGGACCAATGTCCACTCCACCGAAGCGGCGCGGCAATCCTCATCGACGGTGTGCAACAGCGAGATGCCGGCTGGGGCAAAATGGCTCACGCCACTCAGGTCGAGCACCACCGGGTCTGTCCCGACGATGAAGCGCCCAAGGTACTCGCCGACCCGATCGACATTGACGGCGTCGATTTCGCCTCGGATGGTCACCACCGTCGCCAGGTGACGACAGTGCGCGCGAATCTGAGCGCCGCTGCAGTCGAAGGTGTAGTTGGCCTGCCGAGTCGTGGCGTTCGAAGCCCACATGGCAGCGGGCGTGGTGATCGCGATAGTCATGCGCAGCCCCATTCCCCGTGGCGGTGAGCCAGGTCGGCTCGCCGCCGACCAAACGTGCCTTCAACGCTGCCTCCGAAACTTAAGGAGACCGACAGCCGCGTCTAACTCTTTGCTAAAGAATTGAAATCCTCCCGGCCATAAAGGGGTCGGGATTCCCGGCTCGGCCAGCACCCGAACCTCGAAGAGGCCCGCATGTCTTACAGCTTCAACACCGGCAGGGTTGAGACCAGCCCTGTCCAGAATGACTCTGGCAGCGTTTCGGTCGCGATCCTGCATCATTCCGCAGACTCGCAGACGAAAACCCGTTCCGAGAGCAGCAGTGCGGACTTGGCTCTCGCACCGCAACCGCTGCACGTCATCGTCGTATGGGCGGGCGGCACCAGCACCACCTTTCGGCCCGCCCGCTGGGCACACTCAATCAGCATCGCTTTGCTCGCGCCGATGGCGCCGTCGGCAGACGTGCGCGCCATACGGGACTTAGCCAAAAACCGGGGTTTGAAATCCTCAATCGCCAACAACCCATGATTGGCAACAACTTTGGCGGCCCACTTACGCGCGTAGTCCTGCCGCTGGCGAGCGACCTTCTTGGAGAGCTTGGCGACAACACGCCTGGCGCGTTGGTAGCCCTTCGGCGCCCCGTGGCCACGAGCCGGCTTGCGCCGCGCCATCACCCGCTGCCACCGGGCAAGCTGCCCAGCAGCATGCTTGCCGTATTCCGGATGCGCCAGATCGTATTCCGGGTCAGTGGTGGTAGCGACCGAGCGCACACCCCAGTCGATGCCGATCGACTGCTCACAAACCGACAACACCGGGGTGTCGCGCTGCACCACGAAACTGGCGTACCAATGCCCGATACTGTCGCGATAGACACGCACACCGCTCGGCGCAGAGGGCAGCTCGCGCGACCACACCACTGGAATCGAGGGCCCACCCGCCAAACACAAGCGACCAGCTTTGACCGCGAATCCCCGCTTGGTGTAGTTCAAACTCGGCGGAGCGCGCTTGCCGGACTTAAATTTACGGCGCCCCTTACCCTTAGCACGTCTAGCGCGGAAATTCCGCAGCAGCTGCTGCTGGGCCACCACCGAACCCTCACGCAGCCAGTCATGCTCACGACCCCAGCCGGTAAGCGCGTCGTCGCGGACCCACTCCCCGGACTCGTTAAGTCGCGCAACCGCTTCATTCCACACCCACCGGCAGCGATCCCACTCTCCGCAACAACGCTGTCAGCGCGACCGCACCAGGGTGCAACCTGTGCCGATAACGCACGACTTCACGCACCGGACCCTACTGTCGCGGTACGACACCGCCCGTTCCTCCCGGACTGAAGTTGGGGACTTCCTGGGCGGTGGATCAGTGACTCTCGGTGCGCTTGGGGCGGCCCGGACAACGTCCCGGATGCCTTTTGAATGCCTTCTGAATGCCTTTTGCGGGGGCACACCACGTCCCGTCACGCCGCCGCGGCCCTCGCGCTGTTAGGCTGCCATAGCTGCCGGTCGCTAGTCGGGGGGCTTGTGATGGGGCGAGATCGCTTGGTCGGCCGACCAGAACGCGAACCAAACAGCAGGGTCCAGACGGAAAGAACCCGGACGGAAAGAACAGCGTGCGAGCCGGAGAGATCAAGGGCGAAATCAAGGCCCTGACGGGACTCCGCATCGTCGCTTCGGTGTGGGTGGTGCTCTTCCACTTCCGGCCGATGGTGAGCGATATCTCGCCCGATTTCCGCGAGAACCTCGCGCCCGTGCTCAACTGCGGCGCCCAGGGCGTCGACCTGTTCTTCATCCTCAGTGGGTTCGTGCTGGCCTACAACTATCTCGACCGGATGGGCAAGTCGTGGTCGACGCGCCAGACGGTTCACTTCCTGTGGCTGCGGCTGGCCAGGGTGTGGCCGGTTTACCTGGTCACGCTGCACCTGGCCGCGCTGTGGATACTCCTTACCCTGCACGTCGGTCACGTGCCGTCGCCCGACGTCGGCAAGCTCACCGCGATCAGCTACGTGCGCCAGGTCCTGCTGGTCCAGCTGTGGTTTGAGCCGTTCTTCGACGGGACCAGCTGGGATGGGCCGGCCTGGTCGATCAGCGCGGAATGGCTGGCCTACCTGCTGTTCGGCGTGCTGATTCTGGTGATCTTCCGGATGAAGCTCGCCACACGGGCGCGGACCCTGATGATTCTGGCCTTCGTGGCGCAGTTGCCGCCGATGGTGCTGTTGCTGACCAGCGGCTTCTTCTACACGCCGTGGAGCTGGCTGCCGCGCATCGTCACGCAGTTCACCGCGGGTGCGCTGGCCTGCGCGGCCGTGCGGCGGTTGGAGCTGAGCGACCGCGCCCGCCGCGTGGTCGGGTACGTTTCCCTGCTCCTGATCGTCGCGATGGTGGGCGTCCTCTACCTGCTCTATGCACACCCGATCCACGGGGTCCTGGACGGCGGCGGCGTGGTCGACGTGCTGTTCGTTCCGCTGGTGATCACGCTGGCGGTCGGCATGGGCAGCCTGCCGAGGCTCCTGTCGACCCGGGTGCTGGTCTACGGCGGCCAGATCTCGTTCTGCCTGTACATGGTGCACGAGCTGGTGCACAGCGCCTGGACGTGGGCCGTGGTGCAGTTCCAGCTCACCCCCTGGCAGTCCGACTCCCCGTGGAAGTGGAACATCCTGGGCCTGATCGCGTTTGCGATCGCTTTGTCGAGCCTGATGTATCACTTTGTCGAAGAGCCCGCGCGCCGTTGGATGCGCAGGATGGTTGACATCAGACCCGCGCTCCCGAAAGCCGAGGCCGACGAGCCAGTGAGCACCAAGGTTCAGCAGATCGACGGTGCCCTGGGAGCGGTTTCGCAGCGTGCGGTGTGACCCTGGCTAGGGGGAGGAACCGGCCGGTGCAGGTGTTGGTGAGGCGCGCGATCACGCTCGTCGTTGGTCTGGCGGTTGCGGTCGGCGTGGTCGTCCCCCAAATCGTCGTCCAATCACACCCGGCGCGCGTGCGCCCCTACGACCTATTGACCCTGGATTTCCGGCTGAAGCACGTCGCCGTCATCGGCGACTCGTACACCACCGGCACCGCCGAGGGCGGCCTGGGCGCGAAATCATGGACCGCTATCACGTGGCAGACGCTCGCGCAGCGAGGCCTGCAGATCGCACCCGATGTGTCAGCCGAGGGCAGAGCCGGCTATGCCGTGGCCGGCGACCGCGGCAGCCTCTTCGAGGATCTGACCGCCAGGGCGGTCAAGCCCGGCGACGCACTGGCGGTTTTCTTCGGTTCCCGCAACGACGAGGGGGTCGATCTCGCGCTGCTGATCGCAAGGGCCCGCAACGACTTCAATCTGGCCCGCCGGATTGCGCCGTCCGCGAGGTTGCTGGTGATCGGACCGCCGTGGCCGACCGCCGATGTACCCGGCTCGATGCTGCAGGTTCGCGACATGCTCAGCACCGCGGCCCGGGCCGCCGGAGCGGTGTTCGTCGATCCGATCAGTGAGCGCTGGTTCGTCGACAGGCCCGACCTGATCGGCCCGGACGGGGTGCACCCGAACGACGCGGGGCATGAGTACCTGGCGGGCAAGATCGCACCGCTGATTCGCGCGCAGGTGTCCAGGTGAGTGCGCCTTCGCGGCGGTGACATGGCAGTGACATGGCAAGACACGGTTGGCGTTTCAGTCTTCCGCGTGCCGTTCGTAGTCCCAACGCTCTAGGCGCGCTTGCAGATTCAGCAGGCCCATGCCGACCAGTGGCATGGTCGCCGACAGGCAGACCAGCAGCAGTGGCGTCATCTCAAACCTCCCGAAACCTTTCACTGATAACACGTGTGGCTTCGGGAATAGGTTCACCCGCTGGCCAGGGCGCGGTCGGCGAGAGCGCCGATTACGGGTGCCAGCACCTGGGCGTACTCGATCGTCACGTGATTGTCGTCCCGAAACACCAGGGTGTTGCCGACGATAACGGGACAGCGATCGGCGGTGCAGAACAGCGGGCTGAGATCCGCGTAGTTACCGCCACCCGCCTTGGTCGCCGCCTGCTCCGCCGCGACACCGGCCTCGTTCACCGCCACGGGCCGTGCGGGCGCGCAGGCGGCGGCATCGTCCAGATGGTCGGACAAGCAGGTGGGCACGGTCGAATGCGGGTCCGGGATCGGTCCAAGAACCAGGACGGTCGCACCGGTGCTGTGCAGCTGCTGCACCAGGCGGGTCAGGGTGTCGATCCACGCTGGGTCATATGAGGTGAAACCGAAGTCGGCGCCGTAGCGCCGCGACATGCTCAGCACGATCAGCCGCGGATGCTCGGCCTGCAAGCGGGTCATGATCTCGCTGCGCCACTGCACGCACTCGGAGAACTCGCGGCCCAGGTAGGGGCTGGTGATCGGCAAGTCCATCAGCGGACAGGTCACCTTGCCCAGGGTCTCCAGCCGCCAGTGCCGCTCCTCGACGACCTGCTGGAACGCCGGATCCCACATCGCCGCGTGCGAGTCGCCGACCAGGGCCACCGTTGTCATCGAGGCGGTGGCGCCCGTCGCACACACGCTTTGTCCGACGTCGCGCCAGGAGCGCACGCAACCGTTGACGAAAACGGCCGGCTTGTCGGCCGCCGCATCGGCAAGCGGCGGGGTCAGGTTCGACGGGACGGCTTTCAGGTTGGCCGACGCTGCGACTGCGGCCTGGGCCTGGGCGAAGGCCTGTTGGACCGCCGCGTCATGCGGGTCGACGGTGGCGTTCGTCGGTGGTGGCTGCACGGTGATCTTCGGTGCGGACGCGGCCACCCCACGCCCGACCGGCGCGGGCACCAGCATCAGAAGTGTCAGGCAAACACACACCGTGACCGCGGTGACAGCGCCGCCGACAGCGAGGCTGCCCGCCGCCGATCGTCGTAGGCGGGCTGCGAACCGGCAGGGGTTCTCGACGAGGTGCAGCGTGATCACCGCCAGCCCGGCGGAGACGATGACGGCTGTCAGCCTGCCTGGCAGGCCCGGGGGCTCACCCAGCAACCGCGGCATAAGCAGCAGCACGGGCCAGTGCCAGAGATACCACGAGTACGACACCCGGCCGACGGCCCTCATCGTCGACAGCGACAGCACCCGACCGACCCCCAGGTCGCTGTCGACGCAGCCGCCACCGATCACCAGCGCGGCGCCCAGCACGGGCAGCAGCGCGGCCGTGCCGGGGTACGGGGTATGCGGCCCCAGCTGAGTGCAGGTCAGCAGGATCAGCGTCATCCCGCCCCATCCGGCGACGGCGGCGGCCCGTGTCGGCAGTCGGCGCCAGTGGTCGGCGGACAGGGCCACCAGCCCGCCCGCGGCCAGCTCCCAGGCACGGGTGGGTAGCGAGAAGAACGCCCACGGCGGGGTCGTGTGAGTCCACACGAGGGACAAGCCGAACGACACCAGGGCGACCACCGCGAGGACCAACACGAATGGGTTCAGCCGCGACACTCCGCGGGCACGGCTAGAGACACGTGAGAGGGGGACACGTGAGAAACGCCGGACGAACCACGCCGTACCGATGATCAACGCCGGCCATAAGAGATAAAACTGCTCTTCCACGCCGAGCGACCAATAGTGCTGGAACGGTGACGGCGGGGTGTCGGCGGCCAGGTAGTCAGTGCCGTGCAGGGCGAACCGGTAGTTGCCGACGTACAGCGCACTGGCGATGCCGTCGCCGAGCACGCTGCGGGCCTGTAACGGCGGCAGCGCCACGGCCGCGACTATCGCGGTGATGGTGCCGACGGTGGCGGAGGCCGGCAGCAGTCGTCGGGCTCGCGCACCGTAGAAGCCGCCGAGCCGGACGGTACGGGTGGTGGTCACCTCCCGCCACAGCAGCCCGGTGATCAGAAAGCCGGAGATGACGAAGAAAACGTCCACGCCGATATAGCCGCCGGTGGTACCGGGCACACTCGCGTGATACAGGACGACCGCTAGCACCGCGACGGCGCGTAAGCCCTCGATATCTTGGCGAAACCGGGTATGCGGCCGGTTTCGGCCCACCGCGCGGGGCGGGCTAAGGGACTCGACCTGTGGCACTGTGATCTACGTCGTGGCTGCTACCCATTCGGTGCAGTGTTCCATATCGGCTAGGAGGCCATCCAGGCCAACTCGCCGGGCAGCTGCTGGCGCCAATAGTCCACGTCGTGGCCACCGGCGGAGAAGCTGCCCGCCGGCTGCTTTTTCAGTTGGTTGACGAACTGGCGGGTGGCGACATAGAAGCGGTCACTGGTGCCGCAATCGATGCGCAGCGGGATCTGGGTCAGCGCCGGCAGACCCGTCACGCTGTTTTGCACCCAGTCGTCGTAGCTGTCGAACGCACCGGGGGCGCTGCCGGTGAACGAGGTGTACAGCGCCGGGCTGATCGCGCAGATCCCGGCGGTGCGTGCCGGGCCAAGCCGTGCACCCAGCAGCAGCGCCCCGTATCCGCCCATCGACCATCCGATAAAGCCCACCCGCGAGGTGTCCATGCCCATCGAGGACAGCATCGGTAACAACTCGTCGAGCACCATCGCACCCGAGTCCCCGCCCGAAGCCCTTCGGTGCCAATAGGTATTGCCGCCGTCGACGCCGACCACCGCGAACGGTGGCCTGCCTTCCTTGACCAGCCGGGCCAACACCTCCTGGACGCCCAGCTTCAGCATCTGGTCGGCGTTGCCGTCCATGCCGTGCAACGCGATCACCGGACGCAGCAACCCGGTCTGGCCCGGCGGCAGGGCAATCACCCAATTGGTCTTGATGCCGCCGCGGGCCGCCGAGACGAACGACCCGGTCAGCTTGGTCGGCAGCGCGCTGCCCGCGGTCGGGGGCTCGAACGGCGCAGGCGCTTGTGGCGCTTGTGACGCTGCTATTGAAGGCGGCGCCGCTTGCGGCTGGAGCGGATCCAGCAGGCCGCTCAACGCCCACACGCCGGCAGCTCCCACGCCGGCACCGGCGCCCATCCGCAGCGCCGCACGGCGAGTCAGGTCACGCACGAGCGTCATCGTGCCGCGCCGACCGCGCCTTACCGGCACAGAAACGCGATATGGGAAGGATCGTGATGTCAGGTTCATCTGGCGGTGACCGAAGCGGCATGCCTCGTCCCCGAACGGGGGCTCGCGCCGGCGGCGGGACGTCTGCTATTGCTCGTCTATTGCGGGTCCCTGACGATCGCTCGCGTCGTTTTACCCAGCGAACCAGCTTCGGAAAATAAGATCGATGCACGGGGCCGCAAAGGAGAATGCATGACCCTGCAGGTAAAGGCCCTGGCCTTCGACACCGGGGGAACGATTCTCGACTGGCATCACGGAATCGCTGCCGCCTTGGCGAAAGTCGGCGAGCGCCGCGGCGTCGACGACGACTGGCCAGCCGCGGCCAACGAATACCGCCGCCGCGCGCTGATGGGTATGGTTCTGCAGGTTCAACCCGATTTCAATATCGACGACGTCCATCGACGAGTCGTCGACGAGTTGGCCGGTGAGCGGGGATGGTCGGCCTTCACCGTCGCGGACCGGATCGAGATCCAGCAAGCTTGGCACAAGCTGGATTGCTGGCCCGACTTTCCGGCAGCCAGCGAGAGGCTCCGGCGGCGGTACGTGATGGCCTCGTTCACGATTCTGTCCACGTCGATGATCGTCGACACCGCGCGCCACAACGGGCTGAACTGGGACTGCGTCATCTCGTGCGAGATGATCGGCAGCTACAAGACCAACCCCGAGGCCTACACCACCTGCGCTCGATGGCTGGGCTATCAGCCCGACGAGATCCTGATGGTTGCCGCCCATGACGTCGACCTCATGGCAGCACGCGCCGTGGGCTTCAAGAGCGCGTTCGTGAGGCGGCCTGGAGAATGGGGAAAGGAGTCATCTCCACTCGGCGCAACCCCGGATCCGTCGCACGATATCGTCGTCGATGATTTCGGCGAGCTGGCGAATCAGCTCGCCTGCTGACTCACTGGAAGATCGGCGCTGGGCGCCTCGGCCCGACCAGTAGGCGGCTGCCGCCTGCAGTACACCCCGTGTTCATCAGGCGTTTACCTAATAGATGCCGGCTGAGTGACTTGAACCGGTACGGGTTCTCGGCATGGGATTGCAGCGCACGAGCTTCCTTTATCCGCGGTCGCGGCGCCGCTTCCTTGCGGTGGTCGCGGTGCTTGTTCTGGTCGCCGCGTGCTCGCAGAAGACCACCCCGGCCGCCGAGCCCGCAACCGCCACGCCCATCAAACATCTGGTGGTCATCTATCAGGAGAACATCTCCTTTGACCACTACTTCGGGACCTATCCGCACGCCGCCAACACCGATGGCCAACCGTTCACGGCCAAACCGGACACCCCAGCCGTCGACGGCCTTACCCCAGACCTGTTGACGCACAATCCTAATCAGCATCAGCCAAAGCGCCTGGGCGGACCGGGCCAGCAGTTGACCTGCGATCAGCACCACGAGTACCAACGCGAACAGTTATCCGCCAACGGCGGTGCGATGGACCAGTTCCAAAACGACGAAGGTGAACCCTGTGCAGCGCCGTTCTACAGCTCGGACGGCCTGGTGATGGACTACTTCGACGGCAACTCGGTGACCGCGCTGTGGAACTACGCCCAGCACTACTCGTTGAGCGACAACTTCCACGGTACCGTTTTCGGCCCTTCACTGCCCGGTCATGTCAATCTGATATCAGGCCAAACTCATGGAATAACAAAGAAATTCGCGCCGAACGGCGCGTCGTTCCCATTGCACATGGTGATAGATGACGCTGGCAACGGACAAGGCACCGTCATCGAAGATCCGCAACCGCTCGATGACGACTGCTCCTACCGGGAACAGGTGCAGTTCAGCCCCAATAACAAGAACATCGGTGATCTGCTCAACGCGAAGGGTGTCACCTGGGGCTACTTCCAGGGCGGGTTCAAGCCGACGAGTAGGAAGCCGGACGGCAAGGCCGAGTGCAACGCAACGCACAACATCGGTGAAATCCTGGGCGGCAGCGGCAAAGACGGACCGCTGCCGTTCGGTCCCAGGACCGACTACATCCCCCACCACGAGCCGTTCCAGTACTATCCGTCCACGGCCAACCCGCACCACCTGCCACCGACGGCGACGGAAAAGATCGGCCTCGGCGACCAGGCCAATCACCAGTACGACCTCTCGGACTTCTGGGCCGCCGCCGACGGCGGCCACCTGCCCTCGGTCAGCATCCTGAAACCACCGGCCTACCAGGATGCGCACGCCGGCTACTCCGATCCGCTCGACGAACAGCAGTTCCTGGTCGAAACGGTCAATCACCTGCAGCGGCTTCCGGAATGGAAGGATATGGCGATCATCATCGCCTACGACGACTCCGACGGCTGGTACGACCACAGGCCGCCGGTGATCGTAATGCCTTCCACCACGCCCGAAGACGCGTTTAACGGTCCGGGCCGATGCGGCGATCCGGCCGCCGTGACCATCGTGTACCAGGGTCGGTGCGGATATGGTCCGCGACTGCCGCTGCTGGTGATCTCGCCTTATGCCAGAACAAATTTCGTGGACCACACGCTCACCGACCAAACGTCGATCCTCCGGTTCATCGAAGACAACTGGGGTACCGGCCGCATCGGCGATCATTCGTTCGACGAGCGGGCGGCCGCGCTGGACGCGATGTTCGATTTCACTGGTCCCAGTGAGAATAGGCAATCGACGCTCACGCTCAACCCGAAAACCGGCAACCCGTAACGGGGATCCGATCTGGCAGGCTCCGAAGGCGCTCGCTGCTTGCGAGCGCTCCTGCTGGCGTGAAATCGCGAAGCGGCACGACCATGCCGTGCCGGGTGTGGTCAGCACCCTGGTGCAGCGGCCGGAGTTAGTGGACGTTTGCGTTCCTTCGCTATGCCGGTTACGCTAGGCGATTAGTGAACAATGCCGTCTACAAGAGGAAGAAAGACATGACAACGGACTACGGCGTTACGGGTTTCGAGCCGTTGTACGGCGAAGCGGAGCACACCGACGGGCTGATCCCGTGGGATATCGGCGGTCCGCAGCCGGTGGTGCAGCAGTTGGTGGCCTACGGCGCGATCCGCGGCGAGGTGCTAGACCCGGGTACCGGCCCCGGCTATCACGCGATTCACTATGCGTCGCATGGATTTTCGGCCACCGGGGTGGATGGTTCGCCAACCGCGATCGCGCGAGCCAAGCGCAACGCCGAGCGGGCCGGCGTCCAGGTCGATTTCCAGGTTGCCGACGCCACCAAGCTGGACGGCTTCGAGGGCCGGTTCGACACCGTGGTGGACAGCGCTTTCTATCACGTGCTGATGGACGACGAAGCGGTCCAGACCCGGTACGCGCAGGCGCTGCACCGGGCCACCAAACCCGGCGCGCGGTTGTTCATGTTCGAATTCAGCCCCCACAACGTCAACGGGATTCAGTGGGTGGGCATACCCGCCGACAACTTCGAGCGTGTGCTCGGCGCGAGCGGGTGGCGCCTGGACTACCTGGGCGGCACGACTTACCTGGCGCGGTTCGGCCCTGCGACGTTCGGCGCCATGAGCGCAATCCTTGCCGACGGGCAGGGCGACACCGTTGAAAAGATGCAGCCGCTCAAGCGCCAGTTGGACGTTCTTGGCCCGCTGCTGCAGGACCACCGCGTGCACATTCCGGTGTGGTCGGTGGTAGCCACTCGCCTGGACTAACTTTCCGGCGGGAGGCTACGAGCGGCATCGGTGTAGCGGTAACGCTGATCCGCATGGCTACGCACCTGGGGCAAATGCGCACCTGGGGCAAAATAGTGCCTCGCCAATAAAGCGGTGCTAGCGTCCCGTCATGCTGCCGCACGCCCAAGGCGGACCTGATCCACATCCTGGCAATCAGGCCCGGAGCGAGTCCGAGCGTCCCGCATCGAGTGCTACTCCAGCACTGCGCCAAGGCCTGTCGCAGCGGCAACTCAGCATGATCGCCATCGGCGGCGTTATCGGCGCCGGACTGTTCGTGGGGTCTGGTGTGGTGATCCGCGATACCGGTCCCGCCGCCTTCCTGACCTACGCGGTCTGCGGTCTGCTGATCGTTTTGGTGATGCGGATGTTGGGGGAGATGGCCACCGCTAATCCGTCGACGGGATCGTTCGCCGATTATGCGGCGAAGGCACTGGGGGATTGGGCGGGGTTTTCGGTTGCCTGGCTGTATTGGTACTTCTGGGTGATCGTGGTCGGCTTCGAGGCGGTCGCCGGCGGCAAAGTCCTCAATTACTGGTTCCCGATGCCGCTTTGGCTATCGGCGCTGTGTCTGATGGTGCTGATGACCGCGACCAACCTGTTCTCGGTGTCCTCGTACGGCGAGTTCGAATTCTGGTTCGCCGGCATCAAAGTCGCGACCATCGTGATCTTTCTGGTCGTCGGTACGCTCTTCGCCCTGGGAGTCCTGCCGGGCCATCACATGGACTTCAGCAACCTCACTGCGCACGGCGGATTCTTCCCGAAAGGCGTCTGGGCCGTCTTCGCGGCCATCGTGGTGGTGATCTTCTCCATGGTCGGCGCGGAAGTGGTCACCATCGCTGCCGCCGAAAGCCGGGAGCCGGAGCGGGCAATCCAGAAGGCGATGAGATCGGTGGTCGCGCGGATCGCGATCTTCTTCGTCGGATCGGTCTTTCTGGTCGTCGTGGTGTTGCCGTGGAACTCCGTGGAACTCGGCGCCTCGCCCTATGTTGCCGCGCTTAAGCACATGGGGCTATCGGGTGCCGACCAGCTGATGAACGCGGTGGTGCTCACCGCCGTGCTGTCCTGCCTGAACTCGGGCCTGTACACCTCGTCGCGGATGCTGTTCGTGCTCGCCGATCGGCAACAGGCACCGGCGCAGCTGGTCAAGCTCAGCCGGCGTGGGGTTCCCTACATAGCCATCTTGTTTTCGTCGGCCGTCGGCTTCCTCTGCGTCATCATGGCGTGGCTCGCGCCCCGCACGGTGTTCCTCTTCCTGCTCAACTCGTCGGGCGCGATCATCTTGTTCGTCTACTGGTTGATCGCGGTGTCGGAGATCGTGCTGCGCCGCCGGACACCCGCGGAAAAGCTGCGGGTGAAGATGTGGTTCTTCCCGGTGCTGTCGATCCTCACGCTGGCCGGAATCACCGCCGTGCTGGTACAGATGGCGTTCGACCACTCGGCGCGCAGTCAGCTCTGGCTCAGCCTGCTGTCCTGGGCGGTGGTGGTCGGATTGTATTTCGCCCGATTTCGGAGGCGGACCCGCGCCCGAATCCGCGTTGGGCGTGAAGGTTAACGCCAAGCCGGTGCGCTCAGCTCGTAGTGGGTATAGGCGTTCAGCAGCCCGCCTAACACCTCTGCCGTCGTTTCGAAAAGGGCCTGCCCCTTGGGGTCTTTGACCTTGCCGACGTCCTCGCGCGCGTGCTCGCGCGCCTCCTCGAGCATTGCCTTCAGCTTGACGGTGTGATGGCGCGGATCCTCCTCGTGGTACTCCTGCGGTTCGGCCATGCAACTTCTCCTTTTTCCTCTGGCGGTCAGGCGCGTCTCGGGGCTGAATTGGTGGCACCGTCGGTCGTCGGCGGCCCCCTTCGCAGGGCGGTATACCCGCCCCCCCGCTTCGCGATCCAGTCAGCCGAGGCCGCTTGGAGTCGGCCGGCCTCAGGAAGTCCGAGTGAGCAGTACCGCCTTTTCGAACGGCAGCCTGGCGAAGATCGGCCGCCAGCCGCGTGCGACGTGCGGTGCCGCGTCAGCCTTGGTCACCACTTGCGGGTCGGCGACACCGAAGGTCTTGCCGTAACGCTGCATCCGCCCGCCGCCGGTCGCCGTGATGTTCTTCAGCCAGTCGCGGTTTGGGCCGTAGGTCAGCAATATTGCTATCCCCGGCCGTCCGTCCACGTCGGCGCTGAAGACGATCAGCGGGGTGCGATAGGCCTTGCCGGAGCGGCGGCCGACGTGCTCGAGGATGCCGTGTAGCGGGATCCGGCCCGCCCACAGCCGCTGGATCGGGTTGGTGACATGCCGGTTGAACCGGGCGAGCCATTGAGGTAGTTGCATGCCAACTATCAAACTCCCCGGCCCGACGGCGCCGAACGCCACGCTGGGGTGACGCTGGGCCCCGAACGCCACGCTGGGGTGACGCTCGGCGGGGCGACGGCATTGGCTCGGCGGCGCGACCGGACCGCCGCGACGGGACCGGCTCAGCCCAATTCGCCTGCGGTCCACTTTCGTTCGATCGCCTTGATCACCGCGGTCAGGGTCGCGTTCACCGGCGCCGAGACGCCGACGCGTGCGCCCTGCCGCGGCACCGCTCCGTTGATGACGTCGATCTCGCTGACCCGGTGCGCCTCGTGGTCGAGCAGCGCCGACGGCTTGGCGTCGGGCATTCCGGCGCCGAACGCCCGGACGTGCGCGACCGGGTCGGTGACTGCGATCGCGATGCCGGACGCCCGCGCGACGTCGTATGCCTCCGCCGCCGCGGCCCGGCTCACCGGCCCCATCTCCGGGTCGTCCATTACCTGGCCCACGGTCATGCCGGTCAGGGCGCACGGCGCGCTGTAGCCGACGTTGCAGATCAGCTTCTCCCACTGCATGGCCGCGATGTCGGTGACCGCGGCGGCGTCGAATCCGGCGTCGGTCCAGGCCCGTGCGATCGCCTCGACTGTCGGGCAGGGCAGCGACGAGTAGGCGCCAAAACGCATCGCACGCATGGCGTTGTGATGCACATGCCCGGGACCGATGCGCGCGGCCCCGAACCCGCTGGCGATCCCGACCGCGACCCGCTCATCCCCGACGATGCCGGCGACGGTCTCCGCCGAGCCGAGGCCATTCTGGATCGTCAGCACCGGCGTCGCCGGGCCCAGCATCGGAAGAGCTTGCCGCGCACCGGCTGTCACGTCGGCGGCCTTGACGGCGAGCACGACGAGGTCCATCGCCTCGGCGGGTGCGGCGGTGGCGGCCCGCAGTGGGACCACCTGGTCGGCGCCGGGGCCGGTGACGCGCAGCCCGTGCCGCGCGATCTGATCGATGCTGGCCCGATCCGTGTCGATGGCCAGCACCTCGTTGCCCGCGGCGCCGAGTTTGGCGGCATAGATCGAACCCATCGCACCGCAACCGATTACCGCGATCTTCATGCGCACGCTCCCGGGGTCAGGACGTCAGGTCGGCGATCAGCTCGGCGAGCCCGGGCTTCTGTTCGAGCCCGAAGCCCGGCGCGTCCGTCGGCGCGATCCGGCCCTCGGTGACAACGCAGCCGTCGGGATACCCGCCGAAGGGCTGGAACACACCCGGATAAGACTCGCACCCGCCCAGGCCCAGGCCGGTCGCGATGTGCAGGTTGATCAGGTGCCCGCCATGCGGGACGGCGAACCGGCGATCGAAGCCGTTGGCTTCGAGCACCGCGAGCATCCGCGCGTACTCGCCCAACCCATAGCTCAGGCCGGGGTCCATCTGGAAGATGTCGTGCCCCGGGCGCATGCCACCGTATCGAACCAGGTTGGTCACGTCGGGCACCGAGAAGAGGTTCTCGCCGGTGGCGACCGCGCCGTCATAGCAATCCGTCACCGCGCGGTTCAGCTCGAAATCCAGCGGGTCGCCGGGCTCTTCGTACCAGCGCAGGCCGTAGGGTGCCAACGCCGCCGCCCAGCGCGTCGCGGCGGACCGGGCGAACCTGCCGTTCGCGTCGACCGCGACCCGTGCCGCGTCGCCGACGACGTCGATGACCGCCTCGACGCGGGCCAAGTCGTCGTGCGGGGGCGCGCCGCCGATTTTCATTTTGACGGTGTCGTAGCCCAGGTCCTGATAGCCGCGCACCTCGTCGCGCAGGCTGACCAAGTCGCCGTGTGGGTAGTAGTAGCCGCCGGCGGCATACACCGCGACCGCAGCATCCGGCTTCCGTCCGTACGCGCGCGATATGGTCGCATAGGCGGGCTCGTCGTCGAGTTTGGCCGCCAGGTCCCAGCACGCCAGTTCGAGCGCGGCGGCGGCCGCCGCCCGGTCCCCGTGGCCTCCCGGCTTCTCATCGGCGAGCGTGCGCGCCGAAACGGCGGCCGGGGCGATCCGGCCCGCGTCGTCCAGCAGCTCCTCCGGGGGCGCCGCCAGCACCCGCGGGATCATCCGGTCGCGCAGGATCCCGCTCTGGGCGAACCGCCCGATCGAATCGAAAGCCACCCCGACCACCGGTTTTCCGCACCGAATCGCGTCGGTGATCAGCGCGACCAGCGAGACCGTGTGGCTGCCGAAGTCGACCACCGAGTTGGCGGGACCGCCGCGCGGGCCGCCGTACAGCCGGATCGGTCGCTCGACGATCGCGGTGAGTTTGGTCAACCGGGTGTCAACCCGGTCTCAGGAAGTCCGGGTGAACAACACCGCCTGCTCGAACGGAACCCGCGCGAAGACGCGCCGGCCGCGGGTCACGTGCTCCGCCGCTTCTTCCCTGGTCAGCACCTGCGGGTCGGTGATGCCGAACGTCTTGCCATTGCGGCGCATCTTGCCGCCTCCGGCGGCCTTCAGGTTCTTCAGCCAGTCGCGGTCGGGGCCGTAGCTCAGGAAAACCGCCACGCCGGGTTTGCCGTCGACGCTGGCGGTGAACACGTTCACCGGCGTTTTGTAAGGCTTCCCGGAACGACGTCCGACGTGCTCGATGATGGCAAATGGTGGGGCCCAACCGGCCCACATCCGCTGAATGGGGTTGGTGACGTGGCGGTTGAACCGCGCCAGCCCTTGAGGAAATTGCATACCACCCATACAACTCGTCGGTACCGGCCGACTTCAACCCGGGCGCGTCGCGGGCAGCGGCTTGCGCGCCAGCCGAGCCGCCCGCGCGGTATGGGGTGCCAGGGCTGCTCGTCGTCCGGAGGCCACGCGTAGCAAGGGCTCTCGCGGCACAGGAGCCGGCGCAGGCCGGGGAGGGCCAGGTCGCGCGCGACGAGCTGTACAGGCCTTGCGATCCGCCGGAGAGTGCAGACCGGAGCGCCAAGCGGCGCAGGCCGGGCGCCCCGGGGCCGGGGTCTGTGCGGCGCGTTGCGTCGCATTGGGCGGTCGCCAACAAGGCGCCGACTACCGGTAGTAACGACCTTCCTACGGGAGGTCGGGGGGTCCCCGGCTGAACCGCGTTCTCGGAAGAACCTACAATCTGCCCATGAATTTGCAGGGCAAGCGGGTAGTTATCACCGGCGCGTCGCGAGGCATCGGTGTGGCACTTGCCCACGCCTTCCGAAGTGCCGGTGCCATCGTCGTGCTCGTCGCACGGACCGAGGACACGCTCAAGGAACTTGCGAACGAACTCGGGGGCACTGCGCATACCGCCGACCTGTCAGACCCCGCACAGGTAGCGACACTTTTCGCCGACATTGAAGATGAAGCGGGGCCGGTCGATGTCCTGGTCAACAATGCCGGGGAGGTCGTCGTCGCCGGTGTCACCGCGCTGCACGCTGATGAGCTCCGCAGGGTT
Source organism: uncultured Actinomycetota bacterium (assembly GCA_963814505.1). Classification (GTDB taxonomy): domain Bacteria; phylum Actinomycetota; class Actinomycetes; order Mycobacteriales; family Mycobacteriaceae; genus Mycobacterium. The sequence continues at coordinate 1,026,884 of CAWFDM010000016.1, read as the reverse complement.
ACCCAGGTCAACTACCTGGCCGCGGCTGAACTCTGCAGACAAGCAATCCCTCGGATGCTGCAACGAAACGGTGGTCACATTGTCAACATATCTTCGATGATGGGCTCTACGAATATCCCTGGTCTTATTGCCTACTCGGCGTCTAAGGCCGCACTTTCGCATTTCACCGCCGGGCTGCGAGCGGACCTGCGCGGGCTACCGATATCCACGACGCTGGTGGAACTCGGGCCGATCCCGACGGACATGCTTGCTAAAACTCAAACCTACCGGCCCACTGCGGCGTCCTTCCGCCGCTTGCGTCGCGCAGGGCTAATAGTGAACATCCCTCCCGACAAAGTGGCTGAGCAAACCGTCGTGGCGGTGCAAAAGGGGCGAAAGCATGTGTGGCTCCCCAAGCGAGCCTTCTCAGTCCCACTGCTTACCGAGACGCCCCGGCGTATCGTCGAATTCGCACTAACCGGGGTGTCGCACCAAGCCACCTAAACCGACTCCCCGCAGTGAAAGTTACATGTCGGGGCCATATGGCGCAGCGCGCGATCGTTAGTGTGGCCGCGATCCTCGGCTACGCGCCAATCGGCACCAGCCAAGATCTCAATGCGCAGCCAGCGGGCACGTCACGGTTTCACGAAGCAAAACATCCGGTAGGAGATCCCCCCGTTTTGGAGGCTTTGGAAGAACGACCCACCTTTCAAACCAAATGCTGGGCGGGCTATCCGGCGGATGGGGGCAGGGAAAGTACGGTTGATCATCCTGGCTTGCTGTGCCGAATTCCTTTCCAGCCCACGCAGAACCTCGTCATTTATGATCTTCTCCGACAGCAGCTGCAGCGGGGCATCGGCTATCGTCGCGTGCCAGGTGGGTACCTCAGGCGCTTGGCGCATGTCGGAGTACAGAAAATGTCCTCCGGGCCGGAGCACACGCCCCACTTCGGCGTAGAAACGCGAAAGGTGCGGGTAGCAGTGCGACGATTCGACATTGATTACGGCATCGAAGGATTCGTCGGGGAACGGCAATTTCTCCGCATCGCCTTGCTTGAATTTCAACCCGGCCATGTCGTGTGCCCTGCGACAGAACCTAATGCCCGCCCAGTTGAGGTCCAGGCCGGTATAGGCGGCCGGGCGCAACGTGCGCATGAGGTACGAAGCTCCCCCGCCATGACCACAACCGACCTCTAGAACCCGTTTGCCCGTGAGATCTACTTGCGTTGCCGTTCGGTGATACAGCTGGATGCAGTATCGGCTTGGCTCGTCCGACGACTGAAGGGGGATGTTCATCGGAGGGTCATCTTCGTATCCCCAGTTGATGAACAGGATGTCATCTGACTTACCCCAGCGGGTCATAAAAATGGTCACCCAGAAGTACATATATGCCGCTGCGCTCTTGAAGCTGGTCCAGCGCATGAATGACCGCACCGCGACTTGCTCAACTGCTGGACTTACGGGGCTCATCGGCAGATTGTGCCACAGCGCAAGACCTCCTATGTTGTCATCTCGAGGAGATGCCCAATTCCGAGTTCGGCACGCAGGTCGGGCGTATCCTCGCCCAGCGGGTAGCGGCCGGGGAGCAGCCCGGACAGCGACAGGAATATACCGTCATGCCCGGCCGCGGATCGCCGAGTGGCCGGCCGGCGAACGCCAGCCAACCGAGCGCGAGACGGGGCCGCGGCGACCAGCGCATGGGACTGGCCGGACGCGAGCCGCCGGTGTTCGAGATAGGCGCCGACGCCGCTCATGTTGTGGGCGCGATACCAGCTCACGGCGGCCCGCTTGGCGGGCTAGTGGTTTCACCAACACACCGGCAGTTCGCCGAGCCCGCCGGCCAATACGTCATGACGCACGTTCAGTGTTGCGGGATCAACGGTGAGCCGCATGGACGGGAATCGCGGAATCAGGCGGGCAAATACCGTTTTGAGTTCCATCCGGGCCAAAGGTGCGCCGATGCAGTAGTGCGCCCCGTATCCGAAGGTGAGGTGAGCCGCTTGTTTGCGGCCGAGATCCACCCAATCCGGGTCGGTGAATGCCGCCGGATCGTGATTGGCCGATCCGGTGTCCAGCAGCACCAGGTCTCCGGCCCGGATCGTGACACCATCGATCTGGAGGTCGGTGTGCGCATAGCGCGGAATGCCGGCGATGCCCGCACCGCCTCGCATCGATGCCCGCAACAGCTCCTCGACCGCGTTGGGAATCAGCGACGGGTTGTCCGATAGTGCCCGCCACCCACCTGGATTGGTAAGCAACAGCGCTGCGTCCCAGCCGATCTGGACCACGGTGGTCTCATGTCCGGCGAACAACAGGTGCATGGAGCTGGCGGCGGCCTCCTCGTCGGAGACCCCTTCGGTCGCGCACAGTCGCGAAATCGCGTCGTCGCCCGGGTACCTGCGCTTGTGCCTGACCAACTCGATGCCGTAGCCGTAAAGCTCTGCCAGCCCCTGCTCGGAGCGCTCGTGATCGCACACATTGCCGGCATCCTGCGTCCAGCGACGGAACTGGTCGCGATCGGCATAGGGCACTCCGAGCAACTCACAGATCACCAGAATCGGTAATGGCAGCGCCAATTGCGCGAGCAGGTCAGCCGGTGGTCCCTCCGCGTCCAGATCGTCCAGCAGCCCCGCGGTCAGTGCTTCCACCCGGGGTATCAGCGATCGGAGATGCTTGGGCGAGAAGTGTGGCTGCAGCAGCGCGCGCATCCGTGCGTGATCGGCCGCTTCGGTCTCGAAGTTGCCCACCGGGCCGCCGAACAGTGCTGATTCCCCGCTGCGCGCGGCGGTGTCGGGGCGCGGGTGTGAGCGGCCCAGCCTGTGGTCATCGAGTAGTTCGCGAACGTGTGCGTAGCTGGTGACCAGCCAGGCTTCGTCGCCCACCGGGGTGTGAACTCGGTGGACGGCGCCGTGTGACTGCAATTCACGCAGTGTGGGTGCGGTTTCGAGGGGATGCGCGTGCCGGAACGGTAAGTGCGGCAACTGGGTTGATGTGGACACCACATTCTCCGAGTATCAAAGCTCTTGTATAAATCAATTTGTATAAGATAGCTTGTACAACATATCCTTGACAAGGAGAGGTCGCGGTGACAAGTGCGAGGGCTGCGCTGACTCAGCGGATGCCGCGCGCCCAACGGCGTGAACAGATCCTGGGTGCCGCCACCCGAGCGTTTGCCAGCGCCGGGTTTACCAACACCGGCCTCGACGTCATCGCCGCGGAAGCAGGCGTCACTCCCGTGATTCTCTACCGGCACTTTGCCTCCAAGGCTGACCTCTACCGTGCCGTGCTCGAATCCTGCGGTGCGCGGCTGCAGGAGGTCGTCGGGGCAGACGACTTCGACGACACCACCATCCCCGCCCTGTTACGAGCCGCGTCCGAAGATCCGGCCGCTTTTCGACTGCTGTTCCGCTACGCCCCGCGCGAACCCGAATTCCGGGACGTCATCGAGACATCGCGATTGACCGCGACCGAGATCACGGACCGCTACCTCGCCGATGTTCGCGACGACCGTTGGCGCAGCTGGGCGGCGGCGTTATTACCGACGCTCACCACGGACGCCGTCATCGCCTGGCTCGATGCCGGCCAGCCCGATCCCGATCAAGCGGCCGAGCGCATCCGGCACATCGTCGCCGCGGTGATCAACGCCGCGCGCAACCGGTGAGCACCTACTGCACCCGTCCAACACCCCACAGTCGAACGGGTCGTGGCGGCTGGAACACTAGTCGTCGTGGGTAGTACTGACCAGGTGGCCGCCGCAACGGGTAGCTCCGTGCAGGTATCCGCCAAGCTGTTCGAGGACGCCTGCACCGTCATTCCCGGCGGGGTGAACTCTCCGGTTCGCGCCTTCACCGCGGTGGGCGGCACGCCGCGCTTCATCACCGAGGCCCGCGGCTGCTGGCTCACCGACGCCGACGGCAACCGCTATGTGGACCTGGTGTGCTCGTGGGGTCCGATGATCCTCGGTCACGCGCACCCGGCCGTCGTCGACGCCGTCGCCAAGGCCGCGGCCCGCGGGCTGTCGTTCGGAGCGCCGACACCGGCGGAGGCCCAGCTGGCCGCCGAGATCATCGGGCGGGTGGCACCCGTCGAGCGGATCCGGCTGGTGAACTCGGGCACCGAGGCCACCATGAGTGCGGTCCGGCTGGCCCGCGGGTTCACCGGCCGGGCCAAGATCGTCAAGTTCTCCGGCTGCTACCACGGCCATGTCGACGCGCTGCTCGCCGACGCGGGTTCCGGGGTGGCGACGCTGGGCCTGCCGTCCTCACCCGGGGTCACCGGTGCCACCGCCGCCGACACAATTGTGTTGCCGTACAACGACATCGACGCAGTTCGGCAGGCATTCGCCCGATTCGGCGATCAGATCGCCGCGGTGATCGCCGAAGCCAGCCCCGGCAACATGGGCGTCGTCCCACCCGCACCGGGCTACAACGCGGCGCTACGCGCGATCACCGCCGAGCACGGCGCGCTGCTGATCGTCGACGAGGTGATGACGGGTTTCCGGGTCAGCCGAAGTGGTTGGTACGGAATCGATCCGGTCGCCGCCGACCTGTTCACGTTCGGCAAGGTGATGAGCGGCGGCCTGCCGGCCGCCGCGTTCGGCGGCCGGGCCGAGGTGATGGAGCGATTGGCGCCGCTGGGGCCGGTGTATCAAGCCGGGACGCTGTCCGGTAACCCGGTCGCCGTGGCGGCCGGGCTGGCCACGTTGCGCACCGCCGACGACGCGGTCTACGCCGCACTGGACGCCAACGCCGAGCGGCTGGCCGCATCGCTCGCCGAGGCGTTGACGAATGCCGGTGTGCCGCATCAGATTCCACGGGCCGGCAACATGCTCAGCGTGTTCTTCGCCGAGACGCCGGTGACCGACTTCGCGTCCGCGCGCGGCAGCCAGACCTGGCGGTATCCGGCGTTCTTCCACACTCTGCTGGAGGCGGGCGTCTATCCGCCGTGCAGTGCCTTCGAGGCGTGGTTCGTCTCGTCCGCGCTCGACGACACGGCGTTCGACCGCATCGCCGACGCCTTGCCCGCCGCGGCCCGGGCCGCGGCAGGCGCTACACGGGAGCGGGAATCCTGATGGCCGAGCAAACCCGGGTCCACGTGATACGCCACGGTGAGGTGCACAACCCCACCGGCGTCCTGTACGGCCGGCTACCCGGATTCGGGCTCTCCGATAGGGGCAGGGCGCAGGCGCGGGCCGTCGCCGACACGCTGGCCGGCCGCGACATCGTCGCGGTGATCGCCTCCCCGCTGCAGCGGGCCCAGGAAACGGCCGCGCCAATCGCCTCGCACCACAACCTGCCGGTGGACACCGATGCCGACCTGATCGAGTCGGCCAACTACTTCGAGGGCAGGCGCGTCGGCCCGGGCGACGGCGCCTGGCGGGACCCGCGGTTTTGGTGGCAGCTGCGCAACCCGTTCACCCCGTCGTGGGGCGAGCCCTACGTCGAGGTCGCGGACCGGATGACGACGGCGGTGGACAAGGCGCTGGCCCGCGGCGCCGGCCACGAGGTGGTGTGCGTCAGCCACCAACTGCCGGTGTGGGCGCTGCGGCTCCATCTGACCGATAGGCGGCTCTGGCACGATCCGCGGCGCCGGGAATGCGCGCTGGCATCGGTGACGACCTTTGTGTACGACGGGGACCGGCTGGTCGACGTGGAGTACTCCCAACCGGCGGGCACTTGAGCGCGCCGGCGACGATGCAGTGGGGGCACCACCCGCTTGCGGGGGACGAAGCGATGAGGTGGGGGCACGCCCCCGCAAGCGGGAGGTACCCCCACCCGCTCGCGGGGGCGAGCGGCGCCATAACCAGGCTGCGGTTGGCGATCGCCGGAGCGGTGTTGGTGACCCTGCTCACGGGCTGTTCCGGCCGCGACGCGGTGGCGCAGGGGGGCACCTTCGAATTCGTCTCGCCCGGCGGGAAGACCGACATCTTCTACGATCCGCCCGCCAACCGCGGCCACCCCGGACCCCTTTCCGGACCCGACCTGCTGGATCAGGCACGCACCATTTCGCTGGACGACTTCGCCGGGCAGGTCGTGGTCGTCAACGCGTGGGGGCAGTGGTGTGGACCCTGCCGAGCCGAGGTCAACCAGCTGCAGCGAGTCTACGACGCCACCCGCGGCTCCGGTGTCTCGTTCCTCGGCATCGATGTCCGCGACAACAGCCGCCAGGCGGCCCAGGATTTCGTCAACGACCAGCACGTGACGTTCCCGTCCATCTACGACCCCCCGATGCGCACCCTGATCGCCTTCGGCGGCAAATACCCGACCACCGTCATCCCGTCCACGCTGGTGCTGGACCGCCAGCACCGGGTCGCGGCGGTGTTCCTGCGCGAATTGCTGGCCGAGGACCTGCAGCCGGTGGTGCAGCGGGTGGCGCAAGAGCAATGACCGGATTCACCGAGATCGCCGCCGCCGGGCCGCTGCTGATGGCGGTGGGGGTGTGCCTGCTCGCGGGTCTGGTGTCGTTCGCCTCGCCGTGCGTGGTGCCGTTGGTGCCGGGCTACCTGTCCTACCTGGCGGCGGTCGTCGGCGTCGATGAGCCGGCCGGTGAGGAGGCCGGTGCGCAGGCGGGACCGGGTGCGGTCCCGGGTGCGGTCCCGGGTGCGGTCAAGGCCCCACCCGCAGCGCGGTGGCGGGTCGCGGGGTCGGCGGTGTTGTTCGTGGCCGGGTTTACCACGGTGTTCGTGCTGGGCACCGTCGCCGTGCTCGGCATGACCAGCACGCTGGTCAGAAACCAGCTGCTGCTGCAGCGGGCCGGCGGGGTGCTGACCATCGTGATGGGGCTGGTGTTCGTCGGCTTCATTCCGGCGCTGCAGCGCCAGGCCCGGTTCAGCCCGCGACAGTTGACGACGGTGGCCGGGGCGCCGGTGCTGGGCGCTGTCTTCGCGCTCGGCTGGACGCCGTGCCTGGGGCCGACGCTGGCCGGCGTGATCGCCGTAGCCTCGGCCACCCAGGGCGCGAATGTGGTGCGCGGCATTGTGCTGGTGATCGCCTACTGCCTGGGGCTGGGGATCCCGTTCGTGCTGCTGGCGTTCGGTTCGGCGGGGGCCGTGGCGGGCCTGGGCTGGCTGCGCCGCCACACCCGGGCCATCCAGATCTTCGGCGGCGCGCTGCTGATCGCTGTCGGCGCCGCACTGGTCACCGGGGTGTGGAACGACGTTGTCTCCTGGCTGCGCGACGCGTTCGTTTCCGACGTGAGGTTGCCAATTTGAGTGCCACAGACCTGGCGCGAGCAGACGCAAAAGCACCCCAAAATGGGCCATTTTGGGGGCTTTTGCGTCTGCTCGCGGCCCTGCTCGCGCGGGCGCGCAATACCTGGCGGTCGCTGACCTCGATGGGCACCGCGTTGGTGCTGCTGTTCTTGCTGGCCCTCGGTGCGATACCGGGCGCGCTGCTGCCGCAGCGCAGCCTCAACGCGGGCAAGGTCGACGACTACCTGGCCGCTCATCCGTTCGTCGGCCCTTGGCTGGATGCGGTGCAGGCCTTCAACGTGTTCTCCAGCTTCTGGTTCACCGCCATCTACGCGCTGCTGTTCGTGTCGCTCGTCGGCTGCCTGACCCCGCGGATGGTCGAGCAGGCTCGCGGCCTTCGGGCCACGCCGGTGGTTGCCCCGCGCAACCTGGGCCGGCTGCCCAAGCACGCCAGCGCCCAGCTCGTCGGCGAGCCCGAGACCCTGGCCAGCACCATCGCGGGGCGCCTGCGCGGCTGGCGCACCACCACCCGGCGTCAGGACGAAACCGTCCCTGGAACCGTGGAGGTCTCCGCCGAAAAGGGCTATCTGCGCGAATTCGGCAACCTGCTCTTCCACTTCTCGCTGCTGGGCCTGCTGGTCGCGGTGGCCGTCGGCAAGCTCTTCGGCTACGAGGGCAACGTGATCGTCATCGCCGACGGCGGCCCGGGCTTCTGCTCGGCATCGCCGGCCGCGTTCGATTCGTTCCGCGCCGGCAACACCGTCGACGGCACCTCCCTGCACCCGATGTGCATCCGGGTCAACGACTTTGCGGCGCACTACCTGCCGTCGGGCCAGGCCACCTCGTTTGCCGCGGACATCGACTATCAGTCCGGCAACGATCTGGCCTCCAACAGCTGGCGCCCGTACCGGCTGGAGGTCAACCACCCGCTGCGCATCGGCGGAGACCGGGTGTACCTGCAGGGGCACGGCTACGCACCGACCTTCACGGTGACCTTCCCGGACGGGCAGACACGCACGTCGACCGTGCAATGGCGGCCCGACAACCCGCAGACCCTGCTGTCGTCGGGTGTAATGCGCATCGACCCGCCCGCCGGCAGCTACCCGAACCCCAGCGAGCGACGCAAGCACGAGATCGCGATCCAGGGCCTGCTGGCGCCAACCGCGCAACTGGACGGCACCCTGTTGTCGTCGCGGTTCCCGGCCCTGGACGCTCCCGCGGTGGCCATCGACATCTACCGCGGCGACACCGGCCTGGACACCGGGCGGCCCCAATCGCTGTTCACCCTGGATCCCCGGCTGATCGAGCAGGGCAGGCTGACCAAGGAGAAGCGAGTCAACCTGCGGGCCGGTGAAGAGGTCCGGCTGGATCAGGGCCCGGCCGCCGGCACGGTCGTCCGCTTCGACGGGGCGGTACCGTTCGTGAACCTGCAGGTCTCGCATGACCCCGGCCAGACCTGGGTGCTGGTTTTCGCCATCACGATGATGGCCGGACTGCTGGTGTCGCTGCTGGTGCGCCGTCGCCGGGTGTGGGTGCGCCTTATCCCGGTGACGGACCGGGCTGGTGAGGCGCCGGGTACGGTGAACGTCGAGCTGGGCGGCCTGGCGCGCACCGACAATTCCGGGTGGGGCGACGAGTTCGAGAAGCTCAGCGAGCGGCTACTGGACGGACTCGGCGGGTCCGGCGCGCTCGAAGAGACCCCGGCGTCGCGAAGGAGTTCTCAGGTGGACGTCAAATGAACACGCTGCACGTCAACATCGGCCTCGCGCGCTATTCCGACTGGGCGTTCACTTCGGCGGTGGTGGCGCTCGTGGTCGCGTTGCTGCTGCTGGCCTTCGAGCTGGCGTACGTCGGCGGCCGCCGCGCGGACGACCGCGCGCGGGTACTGGCCGGGGCCCCAAAAAGTGTGGCCGCCGACAGCGCGAGCCCCGGCATCGTGGTGGACGTCGCAGCGCGGCCGTTCGACGAACGCGTCGGGCGGGCCGGGCTGGCCGTGGTCTACCTGGGCATCGGCCTGCTGCTGGCGTGCGTCGTGCTGCGCGGCCTGGCCACCATGCGGGTGCCCTGGGGCAACATGTACGAGTTCATCAACCTGACGTGCCTGTCCGGGTTGGTCGCCGGCGCGATCGTGCTGCGCCGCCCGCAATACCGCCCGCTGTGGGTTTTCCTGCTGGTGCCGGTGTTGATCCTGCTCACGGTTTCCGGACGCTGGCTCTACGCCAATGCCGCACCGGTGATGCCGGCGCTGCAGTCCTACTGGCTGCCGATTCACGTGTCGGTGGTCAGTCTTGGTTCGGGGGTGTTCCTGGTCGCCGGCATCGCCAGCATCCTGTTCCTGTTGCGCACCTCACGGCTGGGTGACCCCGACACCGAGCGCGGTGAAGGCGCGATGGACAGGCTGGTGCAGCGTTTGCCCGACGCCCAGACGCTGGACAGGATCGCCTATCGAACGACGATCTTCGCGTTTCCGGTCTTCGGTTTCGGGGTAATTTTCGGTGCAGTCTGGGCAGAGGAGGCCTGGGGCAGGTATTGGGGCTGGGATCCCAAGGAGACCGTGTCGTTCGTCGCATGGGTGATCTATGCGGCGTATCTGCACGCCAGGTCAACCGCGGGATGGCGGGACAGGAAGGCGGCCTGGATCAACGTCGTGGGATTCGTCGCCATGGTCTTCAATCTGTTCTTCGTTAACCTGGTGACGGTGGGCCTGCATTCGTATGCGGGCGTTGGCTGACGTTGAGCCAGTCGACCCGAGCACTATGGCAAGGGGGAAGTACGCGTGTCCGATCATCAAACTACGGGGGTCGAGGCGAACCGAACGTTCGAAACTCACCAGGGCGCTCAAGGCATCGATCATCCGACCACCCAATTGCCGCCCGCGCCGTACCCCGGCCAACCAACCCCGGAACCCGACGGCGAGGCACCGACCCGGGCCTTCGCCGGATTCCGAACCGAGCGGCGGCAGCCCCGGCCCGACCCGAGGGCCGTCACACCCTCGACGCCACCCGCCGGAATGCCGCCCTGGGATTCGACGGTCACCGGCATCCCGCAGGTCGACCCGGCGGGGTTCGGGGGCTACTACGGTGGCCCCGACGAGGCGCCCGCGCACCCGGTGCAACCCTCGTACCGCCCGGAGCCGGTGCCACACTCGCCCTATCCGGAATTGTCCACCGGCATGCTGTTGCGGCCGGTCAAACAACCGCCGACACAGGGTTGGCGCCGGCTGCTCTACGAGCTGTCGGGTCAGCTGATCAATCTGGGGGATAGCCCTCGGGCCGCCCGTTACAACGACCTGGTGGCTCAGGTGAACAAGCCGCTGCGGGGCTGCTACCGGGTCGCGATGTTGTCCCTGAAGGGCGGCGTCGGCAAAACCACCATCACCGCGACCCTGGGGTCCACCTTCGCCGCGCTGCGGGGCAACCGGGTGGTGGCCGTGGACGCCAGCCCCGACCGCGGCACCCTGAGTCAAAAGGTCCCCCTGGAGACCGTGTCCAGCGTGCGTCAAATGCTGCAGGACGCCGGAGCCATCGAGCGCTACAGCGACATCCGCCGCTACACCTCCCAGGGCCCGTCCGGACTGGAAGTGCTGGCGTCGGAAAGCGATCCGGCGGTGTCGGACGCGTTCAGTGCCGACGACTACGCCCGCGCCCTGCATGTCCTGGAGCGGTTCTACGGCCTGGTTCTCACCGACTGCGGCACCGGACTGTTGCACTCGGCGATGTCGTCGGTGCTGGCCAAGGCCGATGTTCTGATCGTGGTCAGCTCGGGATCCATCGATGGCGCGCGCAGCGCCTCGGCGACGCTGGACTGGCTGGAGGCGCATGGCCACGAAGACCTGGTGCGCAATGCGATCGTGGTGATCAACGGGGTGCGACGACGCACCGGGAATGTCGACATGAACAAGGTGATCGATCACTTCGCCCGACGCTGCCGCGCGGTGCGGCTGGTGCCGTACGACCCGCATCTCGAGGAGGGCGCCGAGATCAGCCTCGACAGGTTGCGGCGGACGACCCGCGAGGCGCTTACCGAGCTGGCAGCCGTCGTCGCCGATGGCTTCCCCAACGACCCGCGGCACAATCCGGCTTTGGCTTGACCGGGCCTGACCGGGGCCCGACTGGTTAGGGCGAGGTGTCGAAAGGCCCGATCCGGGTTAGTTATCACCGCGCCCTAGCCGACGCAAGAAATCCGGATCGTCGTCGGGCCCGATGACGCGACTCTTCGGCCGGTGGATCTGTGACCGCGCCGCGCGCCAGCCAATGTAAATCAGCGTCCCCAAAACCAGGACGAGGAGCAGGTACTGCACTCGACACCTCCTTGGGGCGAATATACCCGCGCCGTAGGCTCAAGCCGTGTCAGAAGGGCCGAGGCCGAACAGCACTCGAGACGCCGGAGATCGGGTGGTCCTCGATGTTTCGCTTTATGCGGCGGCCCGGCTGCTGCTGATAGTCGTGCTCGGCGGCGCGATCTACGGGGTGGCGCGATTGCTGGGGGTCACCCAATTTCCCATCGTCGTCGCCGTGTTGTTCGCTTTGATCATCGCGATGCCGCTGGGCATCTGGCTGTTCGGTCCGCTGCGCCGACGCGCCACCGCGTCGCTGGCGGTGGCCGGGGAGCGCCGGCGCCGCGAACGCGAGCAGTTGCGGGCCCGGCTGCGTGGCGAGCCCGTGCCCGGCGCGGAGCCCGACAAGGAGCCCGACGAGGAGCCCGACGAGGAGTGAACGCTACGCGTCGCTGTGCAGCGGCATCCGCACGACCTGCGCGGCATACGTGAGCCCCGCGCCGTAGCCGATCAGCAGGGCCAGATCGCCCGGCTTGGCCGCGCCCGTCTCCATCAGTTGCGCGATCGCCAGCGGAATCGAAGCCGCCGACGTGTTGCCGGCGTGCTCAATGTCGTTGGCCACAGCGGTGTCCGGCCGCAACTGCAGGTTCTTGCACAGCAGCTCATTGATTCGGCTGTTGGCCTGGTGAGGTACGAACACGTCTATTTGCTCGGGTAGGACTCCGGCGGCCTCCATTGCGCGCCGACCGACGTCGCCCATTTGGAACGCCGCCCAACGAAAGACCGCAGGACCTTCCAGCCGCACAAACGGGCGTGGGCCACTTGGGTTCTCCGCAAAGGTGATCCAGTCGATGTCCTGGCGGATGGCATTGGCCTGTTCACCGTCGCTACCCGCGATGGTCGGTCCAATGCCTTGAAAGGGTGTCTCACCCACCACCACCCCGGCCGCGCCGTCGGCAAAGATGAAGCAGTTGCCCCGGTCGTACATGTCAATCGTCGGGGATAGCTTCTCGGCGCCGACCACCAGGATCTTGCCGGCGCCTCCGGCCCGGATCATGTCGGCCGCGGTGCTGAGCGCGTACCCGAACCCGGCGCACCCCGCCGAGATATCGAACCCGAGAACACCCTTGGCGCCCAGCGCCGACGCGACCATCGGGGCGGCCGGCGGAGTCTGCAGGAAATGGGTGTTGCTGGTGACGATCACGCCGTCGATGTCGGTTGCGGACAGCGACGCGTTTGAAATTGCCCGTCGACCGGCCTCGACCGACATGGAAGCGACGGATTCGTCGGCGGCGGCGAATCTGCGTGACTTGATGCCACTTCGCGAATAGATCCACTCGTCGGAAGAGTCGATGTTCTGGCAGATCTCGTCGTTGGTGACCACACGCTCGGGCCGGTACGACCCGACGCTGAGCAAACCTACGTTCTTGGGCCCGCTGGTCGTGGAGATTTCCGTCATGCCTGTCCTCTATTAGGTGTACTAAGACTGTAGGCATGTTGCTCTCGGGACATCCTTAGAGGGTCGTTGAGAGGGTTATGGTCCGAGCCGCGAACTCTGCAGCCCGCACCCGCGGTCGTCGTGTCAAGATTTGTTGACACCGGTTTGGCGTCAAGTTACATTGACACCATGATCGAATTGCCCCAGCTGACCGCCGACGCGGCGGGTACCGCCGACCCGGCCGTTGGTCTGCGCGCGGTGCGGGCCCTGCAGCGATTGCAGGAGCGCCTGGAGGCGATCCACGTCGCGAACGCGCGCGAACACGGCTGGAGCTGGCAGGCCATTGCCGAGGCCCTCGGCGTGAGCCGGCAGGCCGTGCACCAAAAGTACAACCGCAGGAGATGACGCATGTTCGAGCGCTTCACCCGTCACGCACGGGTCGCCGTCGTACTCGCTCAGGAGGAGGCTCGCGAACTGCGGGCCCGCGAACTCGCTCCGCAGCACCTGCTGCTCGGGGTCCTGCAGGCGGCCGGGAATGACCTGTCCGCGGCGTTGAGCGGCTACGGGGTGACCGCCGACGTGGTGCGGACCCGGCTGATCGAGGAATCCCCGACGACCGACGAGTTCGACGAGGACGCCGAGGCGCTGCGCGCCATCGGCATCGACCTGCCAGCAGTGCGCGACAGCGTGGCAGCCACGTTCGGCGCCGACGCCTTCGACAACGCGCCACCCAGGTCGGGCCGCCGGCGCAGCCGGCAGCGCCGGTCCGGCCGTGTCCCGTTCACCCGTGCCGCCAAGAAGTCCTTGGAGCTGGCGGTGCGAGAAGCGGTGGCCAACAAGGATCATGAGATCGGCTGCGAGCACCTGCTGCTGGGCATTCTGCGCAGCGGCGACAAGGCGGCAGTCGGCCTCATCACCGAACACGTCTACACCGCTCAGTTGCGCGCGTCGATCCTCGCGCTGCTCGACAAGGCCGCTTAACGGCGCGGCCAGATGGCGCGAGCAGCTGTCAGGGGGGCTGCGCCCCGCCGTGGGGGATGAAAATTTGGCGTGCCGTTCGGCTTGTTGAGGTGGTTGCTTGGCGGGCCGGTCAAGTTGACGCTGGAGGGGTGTTTCGGTGGACCCCGTTGCGTCTGTGTTGCTGTAAGCACGCCGAGCAGCTTGGGGCTGGAGGGCACCCCGTGGTTGTGCGGGGGCCGTGGATTGTTGCCTGTGAGCACGTGAGTGAGACTCCTGTTTGTTTTCGCTCTTCCCGGAACACGTTGGTTAACAATGATTTTCGGTGAAGGAGTGATGCGTTATGGAGGTGATTCATCCACGGTGCGCGGGCCTTGATGTCTCCAAGAAAGACGCCAAGGCATGCATCCGTGTTCAGGGACAGGGCAGGCGCGCTACGTCGGCGACGGTGAGCACGTGGGGCTCGACCACCACCGAGATCCTGGCGTTACGCGAGCATCTGATCGCCGAGCAGGTCAGCTGTGTGGTGATCGAATCCACCTCGGATTATTGGAAGCCGTTTTACTACCTGCTCGAAGATGGCTTGGACGTGATCCTGGTCAACGCCAAGGCGGTGCGTAATGTGCCCGGCCGCAAGAGCGACGTCTCAGATGCGATGTGGCTGGCCGACCTGGGGGCCCACGGGCTGGTGCGGGCATCGTTCGTCCCGCCCGAGCCGATTCGGGTGCTACGCGATCTGACCCGCACGCGCACGGCGATCACCCGAGCGCGCACCAAGGAGGTCCAGCGGCTAGAAAAACTGCTCGAAGACGCCGGGATCAAACTGTCGGCGGTGGCCTCCAACATCGTCGGGGTCTCCGGGCGGGCGATGCTCGAAGCCCTCATCGCCGGCGAGCGTGACTCGGCGGTGTTGGCTGATCTGGCCAAACAACGGATGCGCGAGAAGATCCCCGCCCTGACCGAGGCGCTGCGCGGGCGGTTTAACGATCATCACGCGTTTATGGTGCGGTTGTATCTGGATCGCATCGACGCCCATGAGGGCGATATCGCCCGCTTGGACGCGCGGATCGAGGAGGCGATCAAACCCTTTCGTGCCGCCCGGGAACTGCTGATGAGTATCCCGGGCTTTTCGGCGATCGTGGCCGATGTGTTCATCGCCGAGACCGGCGCCGACATGAGCGTGTTTCCCACCGCGGGGCACCTGGCCTCGTGGGCCGGGGTCGTGCCCGGCTGCAACGAGTCGGCCGGCCGCGTCAAATCGGCCACCACCCGACCCGGCAACCGCCACCTCAAAGCCGCCCTCGGTGTCGCAGCCCTGTCGGCGGCCCGCAGCAAAAACACCTACTACAGCACCCGATACCGGCGCATCACCGGCAGTCACCGGCCACTGCAAAAACGCAGGAACAAGACCCGCACCAGCGGTTCACCGCCCGGCATGATCGCCCTGGTCGCCCTCGAGCACAAGATGCTCACCGACGCCTACAACATGCTGGTCAACGGCGCCTTCTACCGCGACCCAGGCCCCGACTACTACACCCGCCACCAGCCCGGGAAAACGAAAGCCAAAGCCATCAAACAACTCCAAGACCTCGGCTATCACGTGATCCTCGAACCACTCACCGAAGTCGCCTAACACCCGCGGGGCAGCTACTCACCCGCATGGGGTCACCCCATTTTCGAGCGAGACGCAAAAGCCCCCAAAATAGCCCATTTTGAGGGGTTTTTGCGTCTGCTCGCGACGTTAGGCCGCCACGGCTAAAGCCACCGCCACCGCGGTCGCCCACACCACCATCGCCAGCCCGGTGTCGCGCAGTACCGGGATCAAATCGCGCCCGGTGCGGCCGGATCGCACCGGCGCAACCGCGCGCAGCGCCAGCGGCGCGGCCACCAGTCCGACGGCACACCACGGCGTCGCCATCATCAGCACCAGGGTCAGCACTGCGGCGCTGCCCACCAGCGCCTGATACAGCACCCGGGTGCGGGCATCGCCCAAGCGCACCGCCAGGGTGATCTTGTGCGACTGCGCGTCGGTGGGGATGTCCCGCAGGTTGTTGGCGACCAGTACCGACGACGAGAGCGCTCCCGTCGACACCGCCAGCACCAGCCCCACCCAGTCCACCCGCAGCGCCTGGGTGTACTGCGTGCCGAGCACGGCGACCAGGCCGAAGAACACGAACACCGCGACCTCGCCAAAACCCGCATAGCCGTAGGGTTTTGACCCGCCGGTATACAACCAGGCCCCGGCGATGCAGGCGGCACCGACCGCGATCAGCCAGGGCGCGGTGAGCACCGCCAGTGCCAACCCGGCCACCGCGGCGACGGCCATGCCCGTGATGGCCGCGGTGAGCACCGATCGCGGGGTCGCCAGCCGCGAGCCCACCAACCGCACCGGGCCGGCCCGGTCGTCGTCGGTGCCGCGGATGCCGTCGGAGTAGTCGTTCGCGTAGTTGACCCCGATGATCAGCGCCACCGCGACGGCCAGCGCCAACAGCGCTTTCCACCACACCGCGGAGTGCAGCCACGCCGCCGCGCCGGTGCCCGCGACCACCGGCGCCACCGCGTTGGGCAGCGTGCGCGGACGTGCACCGGAGATCCACTGCGCGAAACTGGCCACCACCGCATCCTGCCCTATGCACACAATGGGCGGGGCACCACAATGGGCGGGTGCTCGGAGTGATCGGCGGCAGCGGCTTCTACACCTTCCTCGGGAACGACACGCGCCAGGTCCACCTGGACACGCCGTACGGCGAGCCCAGCGCCCCGATCACGGTGGGCGCCATTGGGGAGCATGAGGTCGCTTTCCTGCCCCGGCACGGCGCAAACCACCAGTACCCGGCGCACACCGTGCCGTATCGGGCCAACATGTGGGCCCTGCGCAAGCTCGGCGTCCGGCGGGTCTTCGCGCCGTGCGCGGTCGGCAGCCTGAACCCCGAAATCGGTCCCGGGACAGTGGTGGTGCCCGATCAGCTGGTCGACCGCACCAGGGGCCGCGCCGATACCTACTTCGATTCCGGGGCTGTGCACGTCGACTTCGCCGATCCGTACTGCCCGACGTTGCGGGCCTCGATCATCGGGGTCACCGGTCCGCCCGGCTTGGTCGACGGCGGGACCATGGTGGTGATCCAGGGACCGCGGTTTTCCACCCGGGCCGAAAGCCGATGGTTCGCCGCCGCCGGGTTCAGCCTGGTCAACATGACCGGCTACCCGGAGGCGGTGCTCGCCCGTGAGCTCGAAATGTGCTATGCGGCAATAGCTTTGGTAACCGACCTGGATGCGGGTGTGGCGGCCGGCGAGGGCGTGAAAGTCGTCGACGTGTTCGACCAATTCGAGAAGAACATCGGGCTGCTGAAGAACCTGCTGCGCACGGCGATCGGCCGGGTCGCCGCCGAGCGCACCTGCACGCACTGCCTGCCGCACACGGACGTCACGTTGCCGCTGGAGCTGCCGTGAAGGTGTTGCTGACCGGAGCGGCCGGTTTCATCGGGACCCGGGTGGACGCGGCGCTGCGCGCGGCGGGCCACGACGTCGTCGGCGTCGACGCCTTGCTGCCCGCCGCGCACGGACCAAACCCGGTGTTACCGCCGGGATGCCGACAGGTCGACGTCCGCGACGCCGCCGCGCTGGCCCGGCTGCTCGACGGCGTGGACCTGGTGTGTCATCAGGCCGCGATGGTGGGCGCCGGCGTGAACGCCGCCGACGCGCCCGCCTACGGCAGCCACAACGACTTCGCCACCACGGTGCTGCTGGCGCAGATGTACTCCGCCGGGGTGCGCCGTTTGGTGCTGGCGTCGTCGATGGTGGTGTACGGGCAGGGCCACTACGCCTGCCCCGAGCACGGACGGGTCGACCCATTGCCGCGGCGCCGCGCCGACCTCGACGCCGGAATCTTCGAACACCGTTGCCCGGTCTGCGGGGTGGCGGTGAAGTGGCTCTTGGTCGGCGAGGATGCCGCCGTGGCGCCGCGCAGCCTGTACGCGGCCAGCAAGACCGCGCAGGAGCATTACGCGCTGGCATGGTCGGAGGCGACGCGCGGCTCGGTGGCGGCATTGCGCTACCACAATGTCTACGGCCCCGGCATGCCGCGCGACACGCCGTACTCCGGAGTGGCCGCAATCTTCCGTTCGTCCCTCGAAAAGGGCGATCCACCAAAGGTTTTCGAGGACGGCGGTCAGATGCGCGACTTTGTGCACGTCGACGATGTGGCCGCCGCGAACCTCGCGGCGACGCAGCTGTTGCAGAGCGGCCGCGACGGCTTCACCGCCGGCTTTGCGGCCTTCAATGTCTGCTCGGGGCGGCCCATCTCGATCCTGGAGGTGGCCGCCGCGCTGTGCGATGCACGCGGCGACACGCTGTCTCCGGTCATCACCGGGCAGTACCGCAGCGGCGACGTGCGCCACATCGTCGCCGACCCGCGCCGGGCCGCCGAGGCGCTGGGGTTTCGCGCGGCCATCGATCCGCGGGAGGGCCTGCGCGATTTCGCGTTCGCGCCGTTGCGGTAAGCGCCGTTGCGGTAAGGGGGTGCCCGCTCTATCTCGAGCCGCCCGGCGGCCGGTAGATCCTGGGCGTCTGGACCGGGACCTGGATCTGCCGCGTGGCGGAGTCGTCGCCCCGGAAAATCCTGGGCGACCGGGCCGGCAGCGGCATCGCCGTGGTCGGCGCGTTCATCGGGGCGGCCGGGATACGGGTCGTCGCTTCAGCGGGCGCCGGGGCGGGATGCGCTGCGCGGCGGGCGTGGGTGGCGGCGCGGCGCCGTTGGCCCCGCCGGCCTCGACCGCTGAGTCGACCGGTGATGATGGCGGCGATCAGGATGCCGAGGGCCAGGCCACACAGCGCCACATCGAAGGTGCTGGTGATCTGCTGGGCGAGATTGTTTCCATAGACCGGGTTGGTCCATCCGCCGTTGGGGGGTTGTAGGAACCGCGGAGCCAGCGCAACGCCCACCACGACGCGCGCAATGCTGAGCGTGACCACGAGCCCGCACAACGACGAGATCAGCCTCGTGGATACCGAGTCGTTGGCCAGGTTGACGCGCAGCCAGATCGCGAGGACCGCGGTGGCCAGATCGAACGCGGCCAGCGTCATGATGTCGTAGCGCGAAAACGGGAAATTCAGCATCGCCGCGACGAACAGATCGGTGATCCTCATCAGCACCGAACCCAGGCACCAGACGGCGATGAGCAGCAAGGCCATTCGCGTGGCCGTGCGCCACGGGTCCTCGTCGCCGCGGCGGACGTGGCGGTAGCGGAACAGGGTCCGCGGCGCGAAAATCGCGGCGGCCGCGGCCCACGCCAGATAGCCCTCGTAGCCGACCCCGGCCGTCGACGTGTTCTGCGCTATGCCGTGGAAGGCGTCGACGTCACGACCGGCGGGAAGGACCCACACCACGATCCCGGCGGCCAGCGTCGACGCCCCGAGCGAGATGATCGCAAGTTGGGAAGCACGCGAGGTCCGCAGGATCCACCTGGACGCGACCAGCACGGCAACAAGTGCCACCACGCCGTACACCACCGCGCTCGCGATGACCGCGATGTTCTGCTTGCCGAAGCCAGACGAACCGGCCGCGGGGTGCAACGCGTACCTGACCCGCCAGCACAGGTGGAAGGCTGTGCTCAGCGCGGCACCGAACATCGATGCGTAACCGAGGATCTGGGCGGACTTCGTCCACCCGCGGAACTCTTCGTCGTCGGCGTCAGGGCCGACGGCGCCGTTCGGGCCGGTGAGCAGCGGCTGCGAGGTCAACAGCGAGCCGGCGAGCCCGACCCAGGCGCCCGGCCCGACGCCACCCGGCACCCGCACACTGCCGCCGGCTTTGATCGTCTGGAACACGTCGAAGACGATGAAGGCGAGCACCAGCAGCCGATAGGGGGAGTTGAGCACCAGACGGAGCCGGCTCGCCCGGGGCGACTTGATCGCGTAGGTCAGCGGGATCGACACGAGCGAAAGCAGCGTCACGGCCCCCAGCACCGCGAACACGACCGTCTTGCTGTTCGGGATTCCGAAACCGAAGTACAGGTTCCACGGGAGGAACACCGCGATAACCAGCAGTGCGCCGGCGGACAGGTCCCGGGCGACGTTCCATCGGCGTGTCGGGTCGCCTGCAGCGGGCGGTATTCGCCGGGCCCGCGTGCCGATGGGGCCGGTAGGCGCGTCGTCGCTGCTCTGGCTCACGGTGCCCCCCGGGGAATCAAGGACGTTGCTTGCGAACATAGTCTCCGTTCGGGCGCCATGGCAGCGGCCGAGGTCAGAAACTTCGGAGAAGTTGGTGCAAAGTAGTTGCCTCAGGGGCAACCGTACCGGTGTTTGCGGGATCCGGTTACGCTGCGCTCATAGGCGAATCTAATTGCAATAGTGGATACTGCGGTCGGTATCGCACTGTAATGGTGCCGGGAGATTGCTGGCTGTGGGGTGGCCAGCCAAAGGAGAGCCGCGATGGACGTCGTTTTGGGGGTTGCGGTCACGGGCCGCGTCGCCCGTTTGGCGCTGGTCGGGTCGGGCGCGACGGGGGTGATCGACCAATCCGTCGTTGACGTGGCTGACAATCCGGTGCCGAAGTTGACCGAGACGGTGGTCGGCACGAACCGGCTGTTGGCCGACGACAACCACCGGCTGGTCGCCACCCGGCTGTGCTGGACGGACCATCCCAAAGCCGACCAACTGCGGCGGGCGTTGGAAGACTCCGGCGTCCACAACGTCCAGGTGCTGTCGGAGTCGCAGGCGGCGACGGGCCTGCTGGGCACCAGCCGACCCGGGTCCGCCGTGTTGCTGGTGGGCGATGAGACCGCGACGCTGTCGGCGCCGGGTTCCGACGACGCGCCGCCGACGCTGCTGGCCGCCGCGCCGCTCGCCGGCGCCGACGACACCGCGACCTTCGACACATTGATGGCCCGGCTGGGCCAACGGCCCGACGCCCCGCGGGACGTCCTGGTGGTGGGCACATCCGCTGAGGCCACCGAAAGGTTCGCCGGTCAGTTTCAAGCCACTTCGACCATGCGGGTGCAGACCGTCGAGGACCCCACCTTCGCGCTCGCCCGCGGCGCGGCGATGTCGGCCGCGCTGACCGGGGACGCGACCGCGATGTCCCCCGCGATGTTGCCCGTTTCCCCCGTGATACCGGCCGCCGTGGACGTGACGGGCAGGGCTGCCCAGATCGGACCGAACCTGGCGTACTCGTTGGCCGCCGATTCCGACCTCCTTCCGATGGAGGCGTTCTTCGGGCCCGAAGAACCCGAAGAAGACGAAGACGACCGGACCAGGAAAGCCGGTGTGCCGTTCGGCGCACGAAGGCTGGCGGCGACGGACGCGGTCCTGGGGATAGCCATCGCCGGTTCGGTCGCGCGGTTGGCGCTCATCGGGCCCGGCGCCGGCGGTTCGGTCGCGATCAAGCACTTGGTGGTCGAGCTGCCGATGTACTCGTTCGAGCCATTGCTCCCGGCGGTGGCCGGCACGCAGCAGGCACTGGCCAACGAGGGTCGCAGACTTGTCGGGACCCAGGTTTATTCGCCGGATCCAGCTCAAGCGAACGCGCTGAGCCAGGCCCTGGCCGGAGCCGGAGTGCCAAACGTCGCGGCCGTCTCGCAGCTGGATGCCGCGACAGGACTGCTACGGACCATCCTCGGCGCTGGCGGGGGACCCGGCTCGGTGGTGTTCCTGATCACCGACGAGGCCGCCACGTTGTTCGCGCTGGGCGCGGACGCGCTGGCGACAGTGCTGGCCGCCGTCGGGCTGCAGGGTGCCGCTAACGCAGCAGCAGCTGCCGCCGCGGCCGCCGAGATGTTCGAGGATTTTCTGCGCTCCACGCAATTCTTGGTAGACGCTGCCTTTCTAGTGGGCACCGCGGCGAACCTCATCGAGGTGGCCGAAATGCTGCGCACCAAAACGCATTTGCGGGTCGTGGTTCCCCACGACCCTGCCTTCGCGCTCTCCCGCGGCGCGGCGCTGGCGCCCGCGCTTGCGGGTGGCGCGACGGCGATGGCCCCGGCGGTGCCGTACGCGGTGGACGCGACGGCGATGGCTCCGCACTACGGCGGAGACGCGACCGGGATGGCCCCCGCGACGCAGGCCGCCGCAAGCGCGACCGGCATCGCGCCCACCTCGGGCATGGGCGGCTCGACCCCGGGGGACCAGCAGCTGGCGTACTCGATGGCCGGGGATGACGAACTGCTTCCGGCCGATGGGCTCGACAAATTCGCCGACGAATATGACGACGGCGAAGCCGAAACCGGGCCGGTGCGCCTCAGCCGCGGGTCATTGCTGGTCGGCAACGCTGTCGTCGCATTCGCGGTCATCGGGTTCGCCACGCTGGCGGTCGCGGTCGCGGTGGCGGTCCGGCCGGCAGCGGCGCAGCAACCGGTGGTGGGACTGCAGAACGCCGCCCCGGGGAAGTTCATGCCGCTGTTGCCGACCCAGCAGCAGGCGCCGGTGCCGACGCCCCCGGCTGATCAGCCCAACGCCGGATACCAGGGCGGCGTCATCGCGGACTCCAACGGCTACATTCCGGCGCCGTCGGTGTCGCCCGGTGCGGTGGGGACGCCGGTCCCGGCCTCGCCGGTCACGCCCAGCGTGCCCGCATTTACGCCCAACCCGGTCGCGCCGATTCCGATCCCGATCATCATCCCGTGGCCTGGCTGGCGGCCGTACTATCCGCCGTATCAGCCGCCATACGTGACGACCACCCCGCCGACGCAACCGGTCGTGACGACCACGCCGCCGACGCAACCGGTCGTGACGACCACCCCGCCGACACAACCGCTCGTGACGACCACGCCGCCGACACAACCACTCGTGACGACCACCCCGCCGACACAACCGCCCGTGACCACGCCGCCGACTACCGCCGTGGTGACGACGCCGCCGACGACCGCGGCCCCGAAGCCGACGACGACGGCGGCCCCCGTCCCGACGACCGCGGCCCCCGCCCCGACGACCGCGGCCCCCGTCCCGACGACCGCGGCCCCGGTTCCGACGACCGCGGCCCCCGCCCCCACAACCGTGGCCCCCGCCCCGAAGCCGACGGTGGCCCCGCAGCCAACGGTCGCCCCGCAGCCGACCGTCGCCCCGAAGCCGCCGACGCAGGCCCCACAGACCGTCGCGCCGAAGCCGCAGACGCAGGCCCCGCAGACCGTCGCGCCGAAGCCGCCGACACAGGCCCCGAAGACGCACTGACCGGGCTTTGGGCATGGTCGACGATCTGGTCACCGTGGTGCTGCCCTGTCTCAACGAGGAGGAGTCGCTGCCGGCGGTGCTGGCGGCCATTCCGGCGGGCTATCGGGCGCTGGTCGTCGACAACAACAGCACCGATGACACCGCCGGGGTCGCGGTCCGGCACGGCGCCGCGGTGGTCGCCGAACCGCGGCCCGGGTACGGCTCGGCGGTGCACGCCGGCTTGGTCGCCGCGACGACCCCGATTGTGGCGGTCATCGACGCCGACGGCTCGATGGATGCCGGCGACTTGCCAAGGCTGGTCGCCGAACTCGACAGGGGCGCCGATCTGGTGATTGGCCGCCGGCGGCCGGTGCCGGGGCTGCACTGGCCTTGGGTGGCCCGGGTCGGGACCGTGGTGATGAGTTGGCGGCTGCGGACCCGCCACGGGCTGCCGGTCCACGACATCGCGCCGATGCGGGTGGCCGGGCGAGAGGCACTGCTGAACCTGGGTGTCGCCGACAGACGGTCGGGGTATCCGCTGGAATTGCTGGTCCGCGCAGCGGCCGCGGGCTGGCGCGTCGTCGAACTCGACGTCAGTTACGGCCCGCGCACGGGCGGCAAATCCAAGGTCAGCGGTTCCCTGCGGGGCAGCATCACCGCCATCCTGGACTTCTGGAAAGTAATCTCATGAGCCCGCTGCCGGTGACCGTGCTGGTGGTTGCCAAGGCCCCGGAGCCCGGACGGGCCAAGACACGGCTCGCGGCGACGGTCGGCAATCACGTGGCCGCCGATATCGCCGCCGCCGCGCTGCTGGACACGCTGGACGCGGTGGCCGCCGCGCCGGTCGCCGCGTGGGTAGTGGCGCTTACCGGCGATCTGGACGGCGCTGCCCGGGGCGCCGAGATCCGTCGCCGACTGGACTCGTTCACGGTGATCGGCCAGCGGGGCGACGACTTCGCCGACCGGCTCGCCAACGCGCACGCCGACGCGCACACCAGGTCCGGCGGGTACCCGGTGCTGCAGATCGGGATGGACACCCCCCAGGTGACCGCCGACCTGCTGGCCGATTGCGCCCGCCGGCTGCTTCAGGCGCCGGCCGTACTCGGGTTGGCATGCGACGGCGGCTGGTGGGTGCTCGGGGTCCGGACGCCGGCGGCGGCCGAATGCCTGCGCACCGTTGCGATGTCCCAGTCCGACACCGGAGAGCTGACGCTGAAGGCGTTGCGCGACAACGGTATTCACGCGACGCCGGTGCAGCGCCTGGCCGACTTCGACGTCGTCGACGACGTCGAAGCGGTTCGCGGGGCATGCGCACCCGCCAGTCGGTTCGCCCGGGCCACCCGCGCGGCCGGACTCTGATTGGGCCGGATACGTGAGGTACGTACTGTACCTGCCGTTCAGCCATACGGTCCGGGCCCAGCCCGATCAGGATCCTGCCCAACTCGAATTGCAGGCTACTGGCCGGCCTCGCGGCCGGCAGCGCTGTCCCGGTTGGCCGCTTCCCGGATGGCTGCTGCGGCGGCCACCTGCCCGAATATGGACGGCGGCGGCGCGAGCGTGCCGGGCTGGCTGACGACCGCGGTCGCGTTGGCGGCGGCGGCCACCATCGCGCGGTCGGACGGCTCGGACAGCTCACGCTCCGCCACCCGCACCACCTGGTCGATCTTGCGCCTGCACGTCGGCCCGTCGCGACGGATCGACACAACGCGCCGCCGCCGAGCCGAGCATTTGCAGGAGGGCCATCAGGACCAGCGGGTCGTGGGCACCGTAACGTCGGATCTGCCCGCACCCCAATTGCAGGTAGGTCGCGAACCCGGGATACGGCAGCCAGACGAGAACGGCCCCCGATCCGTCGCGACGGACGTCATCGCCCAATGCCCGCGACGCCAGGATCGACTCCACAGCGGACAGGTGATGGACCACCTGCACGCCCGTGTACGGGTCATTGACCGCCGGGGACAGCGCCCGAAGGGCGACATCCACCATCTGGCGCAGCCCGAACCGGATGTCCTGGTGAAGCGTGCGTTCAAGACCTAACTGGACATGGTCCAGGAACCGCCGCAGCCAATCCGAATCAGGCGGGCGCGCCACCTGCCCTTCCCCCCGAAGCCAACACCAGCCCACCAGGTCGCCAGCGGTCACATAGTCGCCGACCGACACCACCAGCACAACCGTGTGGCCACTTCTGCCGGCCAGGTCTGCGAGGTCCTCGACGTCTACCGCCTGCACGTACCGGATTGCGGCGCCAGCAGCGGTGCCGCCTGTTGCGGCAGAGCAGGACGCTGCGCGGGCGCCGCATCCGGGCTATCCGCATCGGGGAAGAGCTCGTCGACCAACGCCAGCGTCCGCAACTGGGCGCTTTCGATGATCGTATCGATCTGGATCGAATGCATCAGATGGTGCAGAAAAAACACCAACGCGCCAGTGCTCGCAAAAGCCAACGCCAATGCCCCCGAGACCCCGATCTGGGGAACGAAACTGCCGCCGGCCGCCCGCTGTCCGACGGTGTAGAGCCCGCCGGCGGAGTAGGCGAAGGTGCACACGAAGATCGCCAGCACCACCTGGTTGGAGACATTCCGCAGAAACGTGCGCAGCAGCCGGACGGGAGAACTGGCTGGACGCGATCTGCAGGGCCACCACGGTCAGCGCGAACACGATGCCGGTGAGGGTGATCATCGTCGCCGAGACCGTCGTCAGGATCAGCTGGGCATCGGTGACCGAGCCCTGGAACGCCAGCCTTGCCAGCAGCGAACCGGGCCTGACCGGGATCCTCGACAGCAACGCTCCGGCCCCCAGGCCGAGCGCGATTCCCAGTCCCGGCAAAACCCAGACTGCGCCCTGCAAGTAATCCCGCACCATCCGGCGGCGGGTCAGCGAAGTTGTGGCCACGAACCGATCTTGGCGCGAATATTGCCGCTGAGCGGCCCTTTCGCGCCGAAACCATTCACCGTAAAGCGCCGTCCCGCACACCGCTGTGACGGCGTTGATTGAAGCGACACGATATGGGTCTCCATCGCCGCGATGTAGCCGTCGGGTCGCACGGGATCAACGTGTCGCCGCGGAGCCACTGGAGGGGGCGGCGACCCGCCGCCCCTTGGGGCTTACCGGAGGGCGCACATCGGTGATTACCAGTTCGTGAAGATGACGCTGTTCAGCAGCAGGGCCCCGACGGCGTTGAGCGCCAACCACAGACGGTCTGACCGCAGCGGGAGCAGCGCGGGCGCGGCGGTGAGCCAGACGGTGAACGGCAGCCAGATCCGTTCCGTCTCGGCCTTGCTCAGCATGCTCAAGTCGGCGCAGACGATGGCCGCCAGCATCGCCAGCAGCAGCAGGTGGAAACCGGCTCGGCGACGGATGGCGTCTTTATCGAACACCCGGCTGAGTCCGGCCACGCTGCCCAGCCCGATCGCGCACACCACGCACGCCAGATTGGCCCACCACCAGTACTGGAACGGCCGGTCCTTGGCGACTCCCTGCCAATAGCGATGCTGCACCAGGTTATAGCCGTCAAACCAGTAAAACCCGGCCACGGCAAAGGTCACCGCGACCGCTACCGCGGTCAGGGTAGCCGGGCCGAGGGCCCGCAGGGCCCCTCGCCAATCCGCTCCCCGATGGCCCGCGGCAACCAGCACCGCCAACGCTGCAAACCCCAGCAAAATCAGGCCGTAACTGAGGAAAACCGCCCAGCCCAGCAGCACACCCGCCGCGGCGGCCACCAGTGGGGGGAATCGCACCGGGCGGTGCACCGCCACCGCCAACAGCGCGATACCCCAAGCCGCGACCCCGGCGAAGTATCCGTCGGCCGACACCGCGACCCAGATCGCGGTTGGCGCCACCGCGACGAACGGCGCGGCGCGCCGCGCGGTCCGCTCGTCGGCCAGGGCACGGACGGCGACCACCACGGCCGCCGCCGCGCTGGAGCCGACCAGCAGGCACAACAGCCCCGCCCAGGCGCCGCCGTGCAGACCGATCCGGTCCAGCCATACGAACGTCAGCAGCGCGCCCGGCGGATGCCCCGACACGTGTGTGACCCAGGAGTTCGGCTGGAAGTCGAGTATCCGGTGAGAGAACGTGCGCAGCGTGGCCGGGATGTCGGTGATGCTCGGCACCTGGCACAGGTACTCGTCCCGGGTGGTCAACCGGCCGGCGAAGCCGCGCTGCCAGCCGTCGATCATTGCCAGCGAAAACGCCCACCCGCAGGCGGTGGCCCAGGTGCCCAGCGTCAGCACCCTCCATGAAAGCCGTTGTGCCACAATTGATCCCCACGCCACGGCGGCCACCGCGATGAGAATCGCCGGCGCGGTTCCCCAGCCGGCGTGAATCTCCCAATAGCCGAAGATCGGCGCGGCGCCCGCACGCGTGCCGAACCGCTCCAGCCCGATGTCCCGGCGCGGCCTGACGCCCAGGTTCAACCGCGGCAGCACGAACGCGGCCGCCACCAGTACAGCCGCGACCGCAACGGCCAGTCCCTCCCGCGCTGCCTCTCGGCCACCAACCCGCACGAGCGATCAGCCTATTGATCGCCTTGATTGACCTTGTCGGCGAACCGGCGGACCAGCGCCGTCCGGTCGACCTTGCCGATGCCGCGCCGCGGCAGCTCATCGACGATGTGCAGCTCGCGCGGTGCCGCCGTGGCGTCCAGGGCGCGTGTCACCAGGGCGCGCAGCGCGTCCAGCGTCGGTGGGCGGTGACCATCGCGCACCACAATCGCTGCGACCACCCGCTGGCCCAGCCGGTCGTCGGCATGTCCGAACACCGCGCAGTCGCTGACCGCGGGATGGCTGCACAGCGCGGCCTCGACTGGCTGCGGCAGCACGGTCAACCCGCCGGTGCTGATCGCATCGTCGGCGCGGCCCAATACGGTCAGCACACCCGAATCATCCACGGCGCCAAGGTCGTCGGTGGAAAACCAGCCCGCTTCGGCAAAGGGGTCGGGCACCACCGGATTGCGATATCCCTTGGCCAGCACGGCGCCGCCGATGGCCAGGCGGCCGTCGGCACGCACGCGCAGCCGGACGCCGTCGAGCGGCAGACCGTCGTACACGCAGCCGCCCGCGGTCTCGCTCATCCCGTAGGTGCGGACCACCGCGATGCCGGCGACGGCCGCGGCGTCAAGGATCGGCCGCGGCGCCGGTCCGCCGCCGATCAGCACGGCGTCCAATTCGGCGAGCGCGGCCGTGGCCGCCGGGTCGGTGAGGGCCTTGGCCAGCTGGGCGGCGATCAGCGAGGTGTACCGGCGACCGGAGCCCAATCGGCGTACGGCGCCGGGCAGTTCGGCGGTATCCCAGCCCTTGGACACGTCCAGCTCGACGGGCGCGGTACCGGCCAGCGCGCTGCGCACCAGCACCTGCAGCCCGGCGATGTGATACGGCGGCAAGGCCAGCAGCCAACTACCCGGTCCGCCGAGACGGTGGTGGGTGGCCGACGCGCTGGCGGTCAGGGCGGCGGCGGTGAGCAGGGCGCCCTTGGGTGCGCCGGTGGTTCCCGACGTGGTCGCCACCAGGGCCACGTCGTCGTCGATCTCGGAGCCCACTCGCAACGCCGCCAGCGCGGCCGGAACGGCCGCGTGATCTTGATGGGCCGGCACCACGACCACCGCGGGATCACGGCCGTCCAACACCCCTTCCAGGGCCGGCAGCAGCACGGGCGCGGCCGAGCCCGGCGCGACGCGCAGCGCCCGCAGGACGGCTATGCGTTGGCCCCGTCTTCGCGCTCGTCGTCGAGCGGCCAGCCCTTGGCTGCCAACCGTATTCGCACCCGCTCGATGTCCTCCGACGACGGCAGCTCGTCGGTGAGCTTGCTGATCAGTACGCCGATGTCGATCTTGTCGAACCCCTCGCGCTGCATCAGTTCGTTTGCCACGAGTTTGACTTCGTCGTTGCTTAGTCGGCGGGTTAGCAGTGCGAGCACCGCGAAGGTGTCGGTCGCTGGAATGCCCTCCGGATATCCGGCGCGCAACCACGAGACAACTGAGTTCAGGAATCGGTTCACTTTGCTCTCACTCCACGAGGGGGCTCGGCAATCTGGTGGACCACGGTTCGATGCTACGTGGGTTTCGCTCCCAGGAAGGGGGAGTGGGTGTGATGAGCAATGAAGTCGCGGGAGATATACAGCAGTGCGAAGATGATCACCACGACAACCAGCCCGTATATCGCATAGGCGACCCCGACCAGCACCGGGTTGCGGTGTGGTGCTTCGCCCTCAGCAGTGGGGACGTATCCGGCGCCGACGGCTTGCAGCCGGAGCCCGAGTGCGAACACCCCTGGCAGTGCGGCACCGGCCAGCATGCTGAAGAGCAGGATCTTCAGGGTGGCTTTGTAGTCCCACCAGGCGCTCAAGTGGTTCATGAGGCGTTCCTCGCGCTAACGGTAGGGTCATCGGAGCCGTACCGGGGCGAGGGGGTACCTATCTTAGGCCCGGTATCGGAGGGCGGCTTATGCTCGTCCGAACCTTCGAGTCCGGCGGTCAGGCTACCTTCCCATTCGGCGTTGACGTTCTTGTGGTCGACCTTAACCTTGCGCGACCGGATGTAGATGGTGGCAGCGACCGCGACCAACAGCGAGAAACCGACAATGGCGCCGGGGTATCCGCCGATGAGGTGCACGATCCAGTAGGTAACCGCGCCGACCAACCCGGCCAACGGAAGGGTGACCAGCCACGCGGTCGCCATCCGGCCGGCCACGCCCCAGCGCACCTCGCCGCCGGGCTTGCCCAGCCCGCTGCCCAGCACTGAACCGGTGCAGACCTGCGTGGTCGACAGCGCGTAGCCGAAGTGGGCGGACAGCAGAATGACTGCGGCCGAGGATGATTCGGCGGCCATGCCCTGCGGCGACTTGATCTCGACCAGTCCCCTGCCCAGGGTGCGGATGATCCGCCAGCCGCCCAGGTAGGTACCCAACGCCATCGCTATCGCGCAACACACGATGACCCAAAACGGCGGCATGGCGGCGGTCTTGCTGATCGCCCCGTAGGACATCAGCGCCAGGAAGATTATGCCCATCGTCTTCTGCGCGTCGTTGGTCCCGTGCGCCAGCGAGACCAGCGATGCCGAGCCCCACTGGCCGTACCGGAACCCGGCCTCGCTACGCTTTTCCGGGACACCGCGGGTAAGCCGGTAGACCAGCCAGGTGGCTAGCGCCCCGACAGCTACGGCCACTATCGCGGCCACGATGGCCGGCACGAGCACCTTGGAGACGATGTTCTTCCAGAGCACCCCGTGCGCGCCGACGGCAGCGATTGTGGCTCCGACGATGCCGCCGATCAGCGCGTGCGAGGAACTCGAGGGGATACCGAGGAGCCAGGTCAGCAGGTTCCAGACGATGCCGCCGACCAGGCCGGCGAACACCAGTTCCAGCGACACGATGCTCGAATCGATGAGGCCCTTGGCGATGGTGGCCGCGACAGCCGTGGACAAGAACGCGCCCACCAGGTTGAGCACCGCCGACAGTGCGACGGCTACCTTCGGCGCCAGAGCGCCACTGGCGATGGAGGTCGCCATGGCATTGCCGGTGTCGTGGAAGCCGTTGGTGAAGTCGAATGCCAGTGCCGTGATTACGACAATGATCAAGAGGAACAAGTTTATGTTCACAGGCCCTGATTCTCGTGGTAGGGGTATTCGCTTGTCGAATAGAGAAGTACGTGAAACGCGAGTTGACCTGGACTCGTCGCCAGAAGTTACCTTCCCGTTAACCGGCCGTTCCCCGGCGTTCGCCTCTGGTGTCCCGGCGTAGCGGGTGCTCAGGCGGAATCTCGACGAAGATCAGCGTTATTCCATCCGGGTCGGTCACGTGCATCTCGTGCAGGCCCCACGGCTCCTGACGCGCCTCGCGCGCGATCGGCACCCCCCGGCTTTGCAGCTCGGCTTGGGTCGCGGCCAGGTCGCGGACCTGCAGCCAGAGCGCACCCGGAAACGGGCCCGGGGGGTGGTCCGGGCTGCCCGGATTGCCATAGCCCGCCAGTTCGAGCAGCCCCCCGCCGGCGAAAAATACCGTCCCCGCACCGTAATCCCGGAAAATCGCCAGGCCGATCCGGTCTCGGTAGAAGCTCAACGACTGCTGATAGTCCGCCGGCCGCAGCAGCATCCGGCTGGCCAGGATCTCCATGGCCTCGTGTCTATCACGCTATGACGCCGGGGGTATCCCGTCGGGGCTATTTGGTTGGGTTACACCGGCTTCGCAGGGTCGGCACGCCGGGGCCGGTGAGGTCGTCGCAGGCGGCGCCCCGACCGGTCATGGCGAGCAGCAGCGACAGCAGCGGGCCCTCGACTTGCTCGCCCTGTCCGTGCTGCCAGTCGTGATCGGTGGCATTCAGCGCCAGCCCCGCGATGCGGTTCTTGGAGCCGATGAGCATGTTGGAGCCCTTGTAGAAGTCGATCACCTGGCGAATCGCGCCCGGCGGGTACGTGTGCGGGATTCCCAGCGGACGACGGACGTCGGCGCCATGGATTACCACCTCGCCAAGCCAGGAGGTCTTGGGGCCCGGGGGAGCGGAGGTGGAATGCTGCAGGCCGCGGAACTCGCTGAGGGCGGCGGCCGGGTCGGTGCCGCGGTGCTTGGCGATCTGACCGTTGGCGAACCGGTCGAAGTTGAACCCGGCCTTGGTCATTCCGAGAAAGAACGTGGCCGGGTTCAGCGAGGCGGTGGCCGACAGGTGCGCGACGATGTCGCGCACCGTCCATCCCGGGCAGAGCGACTCCGTGTCCCATTGCGACGGCGCAAGGTCGGCGAGGTCGTTGGCGAGCGCGCCGCGTTCGGCGGCGATGGTTGCCCACATTTCAGACATGGCGTACTCCCTTAGTGTCGGTCGTTGGATGGCGCGTTTCGCCGCTGCATCAGGGTATTGACCCACCGTGGACCGATGGTGTCCAGTGCCCTGGCCGCGATCGCCATCCGCGGTGCGATCCGCACCGGCCGGGTGCGGGCGGCCGTCACCATCCACTCGGCGGCTTCCCGCGACGTCAGCGCGGGCATCCCGTCGTAGGCCTTCGTCGGTGCGATCATCGGGGTGGCCACCAGCGGGTAGTACAGGGTTGTCGAATGCACACCCTTTGGGCCCCACTCGGTCTCGGTGATCCGGCTCACCGCCGACAGCGCGGACTTCGACGCGTTGTACACCGCGAACAGCGGTGCCGCCTCCGACAGCACGCCCCAGGTGGTGACGTTGATGATGTGGCCGTCGCCGCGTTCCAGCATCCCGGGCGCCAGCCCGCGGATCAGCCGCAGTGGCGCGTAGTAGTTGAGCACGATGGTCCGCTCGACGTCGTGCCAGCGCTCCAGCGACTCGGCCAGCGGCCGTCGAATGGACCGGCCGGCGTTGTTGATCAGGATGTCCACCCCGCCGATGCGCTGCTGCACGTCGGCGACCAGAGCGTCGATGGCGTCCATGTCCGAGAGGTCACAGGGCACCGACATCGCCGTGCCGCCCGAAGTCGTGATCTTGTCCGCTACCGCGTCCAGCAGATCCCGGCGGCGAGCGACGACGACCACCGTGGCGCCGTGCCGGGCGAACCGTTCGGCCGCCGCCTCGCCGATGCCCGACGAAGCCCCGGTCAGCAGGATGCGCTTACCGGCGAGTTCGATCGGTTTGATCGCGGGTCGGTTGACCAGCACTTGCGGCGAGATCGGCGGTCGCATGCTTGCCAGTGCGATCTGCTCGGTCAACCGGCGCAGCGGACTCTTGCTCACGTGGGGAGTCTAGGTGGGAGCTCCGTCGTCGGAGCCCCGAGCGTCACGCTGGCGTGGCACCGGCGGGCCGGCGTCACTCTGGCGTGTCCCCCGCAAGCGGGCGGTGCCCCCATCTCGCCGAAAGGCGGCCGCTTAGAAATATCGAGGATACTGACTCCAATCCGGGGGCCGCTTTTGCAGGAACGCGTCGCGGCCCTCGACGGCCTCGTCGGTCATGTAGGCCAGCCGGGTGGCCTCGCCGGCGAACAGCTGCTGACCCACCAGACCGTCGTCGATCAGATTGAACGCGAACTTCAGCATCCGTTGCGCCTGCGGCGATTTGGCGTTGATCTCGGCCGCCCACTGCACACCCACCCGCTCTAGGTCGGCGTGCTCGACGACCTCGTTGACCGCGCCCATCTGGTGCATCTGCTCGGCGGTGTACGGGCGGCCCAGAAAGAAGATCTCGCGGGCGAACTTCTGGCCCACCTGACGCGCCAGATAGGCGCTGCCGTAGCCGCCGTCGAAGCTGCCGACATCGGCGTCGGTCTGCTTGAAACGCGCGTGCTCGCGGCTGGCCAGGGTGAGGTCGCAGACCACATGCAGGCTGTGCCCGCCGCCGGCCGCCCACCCGTTGACCAGGCAGATGACAACCTTGGGCATGAATCGGATCAGCCGCTGCACCTCGAGGATGTGCAGGCGGCCGGCGCGGGCCGCATCAACGGTGTCCGCGGTGTCGCCGCTCGCGTATTGGTAGCCGCTGCGCCCGCGAATGCGCTGATCGCCGCCGGAGCAAAACGCCCAGCCGCCATCTTTCGGCGACGGGCCGTTGCCGGTCAGCAGCACCACGCCCACGTCGGGCGACATCCGGGCGTGGTCGAGCACCCGGTACAGCTCGTCGACGGTGTGCGGCCGAAACGCGTTGCGGACCTCGGGACGATTGAACGCCACCCGCACCGTGGCATCCGTGACGTGGCGGTGGTAGGTGATGTCGGTCAGATCGCCGAACCCGTCGACGTCTCGCCATGCCTGCGCATCAAAGGGGTTGTCGCTCAAGGCTGTTGAACTCCGTCCTTGCCGATGGTGAGGTCCCCGCAGCTGATCGTCTCCGCCGACGTGACCGCGGGGTCCTGCGCGGAGGTGGCCATCACGGTATCGGACTTCCCGGTGCTCGCTGTGATGCCGGTCAGCTCGACCTCGGTGCGGCGCACCGTCCACTGGCCGTCATTCTGCAATGCCTGCAGTGCGACCAGGCGGCGGCCGTCGCCGAGATCGCTGCAGCCCACCCCCGTGCCCTGGTCGCGCAGGTTCTGCAGGTCGAACAGGAAGGGCCTACCGTAGTGGCCGTCGACGACGGCTTGCAGCCGGCAGTCGGCGAACGTAAACAGCTGCGCGCCGCGGCCGTCGCTGACGATGATCTGGTTGCCGCCGTCGTTCTGAGCATCAATAGCCAAGGCGGTCAACCCTATTGGGCTCGCCGACGAGATCTGCACGTCCGAGTTGGCCCCGCTCGCCGTCGTGATGCCGACGACGCGGACGATGCGGCCCTGAGAAG
The DNA here is from genome assembly GCA_963814505.1 of uncultured Actinomycetota bacterium. Taxonomy (GTDB): domain Bacteria; phylum Actinomycetota; class Actinomycetes; order Mycobacteriales; family Mycobacteriaceae; genus Mycobacterium. The sequence goes on along the minus strand of CAWFDM010000016.1, from coordinate 992,688 downwards.
GCGGGCCGTCCTGAAACCGCCCGACCCACAACGTGTCCGGAAGGCCGTCGCCGTCCAGATCGGCGACCTGTCGTCGAGCCGTGTCGGCCGGGGGAGGGGCGCCCCCCGGCGCGCAACCCGCCGCGGCGAACGACCGCGCCGACGGCGCTAAGCCCAGGAAGCCCAGGAAGGTGGCCACCAGAAGCGGCACCGCCAGCAGCACCCGCCGCATCGAGCTACACCGGGTCCAGACGGAACACCGCGCACCGGCCGGCCAGGGCCTCGAACTCGTCGGGTGTGCCCTCGGTGACCAGCCCGGCCAGTTTCGAGAAGAAGACGCCCTTGGGCACCTCGGCCGGGAAGACCCGCAACAGTGGGCGCGCATCTTCGGGCGACAACTCCACCATGCGCACCCGCCGGACGCGGCGGCCGCGGGCCACCGTCACCTGGCCGGCGGCCCGCACGTTGGCCACCCAATCGGCGCCGGGATATCCGGCGACCACGTACTGGGCGCCGTCGACCGTCATCGGGGTAACCGGTAGCGACCGCTCACGCCCGGTCTTGCGCCCCTTCACCGTCAGCACGACGGGCTGCTCTTTGCCGAAATTCATTCCCAGCCAAGACATCTGGATGACGACCTTGTTGGCCACCTTCAGCCACCACGGCGGCCGGATTCGTTTGCCATTGCCCATGGCAGCGACGTTACCTCCGAAATGGCTCGGCACCATGGGCGTGGGGCTGCCTGGAACCGACGGCTTCGAGTCGTGCCAGCGCGTCCGCGCTGAGGGAGACGCCGGCGGCGCCGACATTTTCCTCTAGATGCGCGATAGAGCGCGTCCCCGGAATCAGCAGCGTGTTCGGCGTGTGGGCCAACAGCCATGCCAGTCCCACCTGGGCCGGTGTGACGCCGAGTTCGCCGGCGATGTCCGCGACCACCGCGTTGTCGGTGACCTTGGGGAAACCCGGTAATGACGACCCCAGCGGAAAGAACGGGACCCACGCTATTCCGTCCGCGCCCTGCGCCGTACAGACGTCGAGCATCTCTTCCTGCGAACGGTCGAGCAGACTGTAAGCGTTCTGCACGCAGGCGATCCCCGCGGGCAGCGCGCGCCGCAGCACATCCAGCGGCACGGCGCTGATCCCGATGGCGCCGATTTTGCCCTCCTCGCGCAGCGCGATCATCTCGGCCAGCTGGTCGTCGACGTCGACGATCTGGTCGCCCTCGGCGGCCAGGCCGGGCCCGAGGTCGAGGCGCCGCAGATTGACCACCGGGATGCGGTCGAGGCCGAGCTGGCGCAGATCGTCCTCGACCGCGGCACGCAGCTCGGCGGGCTTTTGCGCGGCCGCCAGGGGAATCGGTTCTTCGCCGGTGTAGCGCGCGCCGACCTTGCTGACGATGACGAGGTCGTCGGGGTAGGGGGCCAGCGCGTCGCGGATCCGGCGGTTCACTTCGCCCGGGCCATAGAACGACGCGGTATCGATGTGGTTGACGCCGAGTTCGACCACGCGGCGCAACACCGTGGACGCGTTGTCCGGCGACGTCTCGAACAATTGCATGGCGCCGTAGCCGACCCGGGCAACCGTGCTGGTGCCGATGCTCCCGATACCGCCGGGGTGTGGCTTGTCTGTCATGGTGCTCCTTCGGTGAGACACTGGACAAATGCGGAGGACCCTCCGCTTGTTCAGAGCCTAGCAGAAACGGAGGAACCTCCGCTTTGGTGGAAAGCGTTCGTTCCGACGCGCGCCGGAACCGGGAAAAGTTACTGGACGTCGCAACCGCGGCGTTCGCCGCCGCGGACGGGCGCCCGGTCTCGCTGGAGTCGATCGCCCGCGACGCCGGCGTCGGGATCGGCACGCTCTACCGCCATTTCCCTAACCGGGAGGCCCTCGTCGAGGCGATCTATCGCACCGAACTCGCCGAGGTCGCCGCGGCGGCCGGGGAATTGCTGCAGCGGCACCCGCCGCAAGTCGCGCTGCGGTGCTGGATGGATCGCTACGCCGACTTCGTCGCCGCGAAGCGCGGAATGGCCGAATCGTTGCACGCGATATTCGACTCCGGCGCCATGGAGCCCAGCCAGACCCGCGACAGCATCGTCGGCGCCGTCGACCTACTGTTGCGGGCCGGCGCCGACGACGAGACCCTGCGCTCCGACGTGCAGGCCGACGACGTGGTCTCCAGCCTGATCGGCATCTTCTTGGCGAGCGGTTCGCCCGAGCAGACGGGACGGCTGCTCGACCTGCTGGTGGCGGGGGTTGCCTTACCCGGCCGAGCAGACGCAAAAGCACCCTAAAACCAACGGTTTTGGGTGCTTTTGCGTCTGCTCGGCGGAAAACTCAGCCGACGGCGCGGCCGGCGCCTTCCCAGAACGGCGCCCGGACGGCCTTCTTGTCGGGTTTGCCCAGCGCGGTCAACGGCAGCGAGTCGACGACAACCACTCGCTTGGGCGACTGCACCGAGCCCTTGCGTTCCTTGACCGCAGCCTGGATCTCGGCGGTCATGGCCTCGATCGCTGCATCATCGCGGGGCGCGTCGGAGCGCAGCACCAACACCGCGGTGACGGCCTCGCCCCACTTCTCGTCCGGCGCGCCGACCACGCACACCTGTGCGACGGCCGGATGCTCGGCGACGACGTCCTCAACCTCGCGGGGGAACACGTTGAAGCCGCCTGTGACGATCATGTCCTTGACCCGGTCGACGATGTAGTAAAAACCATCCTCGTCCTCGCGGGCCATGTCGCCGGTGTGCAGCCAGCCGTCCTTAAAAGTCTCGGCGGTCGCCTCGGGCAGATTCCAGTAGCCGCCCGCCAAAAGCGGCCCGCTGACGCAGATTTCGCCCGGCTCGCCCTGGGGTACCGGCTTGCCGTCCTCGCCCAGCAGCGCGACGCGCGCGAACAGCGTCGGGCGCCCGCAGGACGTGAGCCGCTTCTCATCGTGGTCGCCCTTGGCCAGGTAGGTGATCGCCATCGGCGCCTCGGATTGCCCGTAGTACTGGGCGAAGATCGGACCGAAGCGACGGATCGCCTCGGCCAGCCGCACCGGATTCATCGCGGAAGCGCCGTAGTAGACCGTCTCCAGCGACGACAAGTCCCGGGTGTGCGAATCCGGATGGTCCATCAGCGCATAGATCATCGACGGTACCAGCATGGTCGCCGTAATGCGTTGCTCTTCAATGACTCTCAGCACTTCGGCCGGGTCGAACTTGCCCAGCACCACCATTTCGCCGCCCTTGACCACCGTGGGCGTGAAGAACGCCGCACCGGCATGCGACAGCGGTGTGCACATCAAGAACCGCGGATGCTCGGGCCATTCCCACTCGGCGAGCTGGATCGACGTCATGGCGGCGATGTTGCCGGTGGTGCCGATCACGCCTTTGGGCTTACCGGTGGTGCCGCCGGTGTAGGTAAGGCCGCCGATGTGGTTCGGTGGCAGGTCCGCCACTACCAGCGGCTTGGGCTGGTACTTGGCCGCCTCCGCCGACACATCCACCGCCACATCCCTGAGTGCTTCTGGCACCGGGCCGATGGTCAGGATCTGTTTGAGCGAGTCCACCTTTTCCAGCAGGCCCAGGGCCCGCTCGACGAACATCGGGTTGGGGTCGATGATGAGCGAGCTGGCGCCGGCATCGGAGAGCACGTAGGCGTGGTCGTCCAGTGAGCCGAGCGGGTGCAGCGCGGTGCGTCGATAGCCCCGGGTCTGGCTGGCGCCGAGGATCATCAGCACCTCGGGACGGTTCAGCGCCAGCAGGCCGACGGTGACACCGGTGCCGGCGCCGAGTGCCTCGAATGCTTGCGTGTACTGGCTGATCCGCTCGGCCAGCTGGCCGCCGGTCAGGGTTGAATCCTTCAGGGTGGTGTCGCCGAGGAACAGCACCGGCCGGTTCTTGTGGCGCTTGAGCGCGCCCACCAGCAGGTGGCCGTTGTGGGTCGGGTTGCGCAGCAGCTCGTCACTCATGTGGCAAGACTAGAACGTGTTGCAATTCGGGTCGGGCGCGCCCTCGATCGCTGCACCGTTCGGGCCCGGTTACCGACCGGCGCTTCCACGCATCGGTCCCGCCAGCCGGCGGGTGGCGGTCGCGGATTCCGACCACCTTCCCGCGAAAACCCCGGTCGGTGAAGGCGTCCGCGCCGCTGGACGCGCCTATCGCGGATCATTTGGCGCTGATCTCGAATGCCTTCAGGTCGATGCGAAAAGTGTTGCATAAGGGTGTAGCCGGGTGATCGCCAGCGGAGACGCGCATCGGAACTCGAAGCGGTTACTGCAAACCGTGACCCACCATCCGGCCATGAGGACAAAATTGGCCGCACTGGCAAGTACCGCAATGGCAGCGATTGTCGGCCTACCGGGCAAGCGAACCGTCAGGACATCTTTTGAGACGGACTATAGAGACAGAGCGACCAGGGTGAACCGACGACGGTGTAGACCACCAGCGGTGTCTCAAATGTGGTCTATTTCGAGACGGCGTTCAGTTCTGCTCGGGCCTGGTCGATTTGGTCGTAGGCGTAGGTCGCCATGGCGGCGGTGGTCATCGTCTCACCCTTGCGGGCGAGCGATTCGTAGGTCTGGTCGCCGAGGACATCGCGCAGGTGGGCGATCGCGGTGTTGATCTCGGGGAATGCCGCCGCGGTGAGGGGACTGAAGGCGAAACCGGCGATGGTGGCTGCCGGTTCGTGGCGTCCGAGCCGGTCGAAAAAGGCGGCGAGGATCGCCAGGGCGGTGCGGATCGTGGTGGTGTTGCCCGCGTCGTGGTAGTTGCGGATCGCCAGCGTGATGTAATCGAGCGCGGCCAGCGGGTCGCCGTGCTCGGCCTCGAGGCGGGACAGAGTGGCCGCCAGGAGTGACTCGGTGTAGCGGTTGCCGCTGTCTTGGGCGATCACCAGGCCCCGGCGCAGGGCTTCCAGCGCTCCGGCGGGATCGGCGTCGCGGAAGGCGCAGCCGTAGGCGTAAAGCGCGAGCGAGAGCGCACACGGGTTGCGGGTGGCTTCGGCGGCTTCGATCAGGCCGTTCGCGGCGGCCCTCGCCTCCTCACCGCGACCCGGCGAACGTCAGTGCGAGGACCAGGCATGCCCTGGTGACTGCATGAGTGTCGCGACCGCGTGCGAGCTGGGCGCGGCACCACTCGACCCACCGTTCGGGCTGGCCGATGGCCAGGTACGCAATGCCGAGCACAGCCCTCGAGGCCGAACGGCACCTCGCCGCGGCCACTGCCGATCACCGTCTGGCCGGCGTCGGCATAGCCGACAGCCGCCTCGATCCGTCCGAGCATCCAGCACAGCGACGCCATCACGTACAGGAACGCCAGCCGGGGATGGTCGACGGCGCGGGCGGGCTCGATGAGCTCTTCGGCCCAGGCGATCGGCTCGTAATTGTCGACCCAGAAGCCGAGGAACGCCGCGTAGGTGGCGATGGTGGCGGCGACATCGAGGTCGCCCTGGTCGGCGGCCCACCGAAACGCGGTGCGCAGATTGGCCAGCTCGACGGTGAACCAGTCGTAGGCCTCCCGCTGGCGGGGGCTGTCCCACAGGGCCAGGATGTCGGCTTCGCGTCCGGCGAAGTAGCGGGCGTGGGCGGTCGCGAACCTCGGATGCCTCACCGCCGGCGACGAGTTGCTCCTCGGCGAACTGGCGGATCGTCTCCAACATCGAAAACCGGGTCCGCCCTGAAGATCGGTCGGCGACCAGCAGCGACTTGCGCACCAGCGCATCGAGCACGATCCAGGATGGCGAAGTCGTCGACGTCATCCGATCCGGCCACCGCGCAGGCGCTTTGCGAGGTCGAATCCACCGGCGAACACCGAACACCGAGCCAGCAGCGTCTTTTCGGCGTCGTCGAGCAGGTCGTAGGACCACGCCACCGCATGGCGCAGCGTGTGGTGGCGTTCCAGGCCGCGCCGGGAGCCGACCAGCAGCCGGAACCGCTGATCGAGACGATCCCGCACCTCGCTGGCGGTCATCGACGCCATCCGCGAGGCCGCCAACTCGATGGCCAACGGGATCCCGTCGAGACGGCGGCAGATCTCCACGACCGCGTCCGCCTCATCGTCGTCGGCCAGCGAGAAGCCGGGCGCCACGCTGCGTGCGCGTTCGACGAACAGATTCACGGCGGCCGAGTCGATTCCCGCGCGCGACATCCAGCGAGCGGCACCGGCCACAGCTGTTCGTCGGCGACCCCCAAGCCCTTCCCGGCTGGTGGCCAGGATCTTCACCGTCGCCGAGTGCGCGAGGATCGCCTCGATCAGATCGGCGGCGGCGTCGAGCACGTGCTCGCAGTTGTCGAACACCAACAGCCGCGACCCTGCCCTCCAACGCGGCGGCCACACTACTCGCTCACGCTCTTGCCCGGTTGCTGGGTGATGCCCAGCACCGCCGCCACCGCGTCGGGCACCGCCGCCGGATCGGTGACCGCCGCCAGCTCGAAAAACCAGACCCCGTCAGGAAATTCATCGGCCAGCCGCGCCGCGACTTCCAGTGCCAGGCGGGTCTTGCCGACCCCGCCCACCCCGGTCAACGTCACCAACCGATGCGCTTCGCAGCGCCGCTTGCACCTCGGCGACCTCGGACTCGCGCCCGATGAAGCTGGTGGTCGCGGGCCGCAGGTTCCCCGGACTCGACATCGAGCGCCCGCAACGGCGGAAAGTCTGTGCGCAGGCCCGGCGCTCGGACCTGGAACACCCCGACCGGGGTCGGCACATCCCGCAACCGTCGCGGCCCCAGATCCACCAGATCCACCCCGCTGAGCAGAACCGCCGTCGACTCGGCCAGCAGGATCTGACCGCCGTGCCCGGCGGCCATCACCCGCGCCGCACGGTTGAGCACCGCACCGAAGTAGTCCCCGTCCCGCAGCTCGGCTTCGCCGGTCGCGATGCCCCATCCGCACCGGCAACTCCAGCGCCCGCTGCGCGGCTATCGCGGCATCCACCGCAGACCTCGGCGAGGCGAATGCGGCGCACACCCCATCACCGGTGTGCTTGAACATGAAGCCGCCGTGCGCCTCGATCGCCGCGCGCAACACCTCGTCATGGGCGGCCAGCGCCGCCCGCATCGCCATCGGCGTCGGCCTCCCACCGACGGGTCGAACCCTCGACATCGGTGAACAGAAACGTCACCACCCCCGAAGGAGCAGCCGCCGTCATGGCATCGCCTCGGCCCACTCGATATGTCCCTCGAAGCCAAGCGTTTTCGCCATGTCGCGGTAGCGATCCCGGAAGTGCGGTAGGCGGTCGTCATCGCCGTGAGCCCGCGCCAGCAGAGCCCGCAGCCGCAGCAGCCAGATGTCGCGTATCACCAGACCCTCATCGGCTGGCGCGGCCGCTAACCGCTCGATCGCGGCCTCGGCTTCGGCCACGTCACCGTCGGCCCCGCGATCGAGCAGTGTCTCCACCAGAACACCGCGTCGCAGGAATGCCCCACGCCAGCAGCTGTCCCTCGCGGAACAGATGGTCGACGGCGGCGCGCATGAGCGGTATGGCGCCATCGCGATCTCCACGCCGAGCCCTCTCACGCGCCAAGTACACGTTGACGATCGGTAACTCGCCCAGGTTGTGTCCCCGGCGCAGGAACACTTCGCTGACCTCGGCCAGCAGCTTCTGTCCGCGGTCACGCTCCGCATCCGTGTGGCGGTGTACCAGCGCAACGCCCAGCGTCATCCGGGCGAAGCGCCAACGCGAGGTCATCACCGGATCGTTCGGCAATCCGTAGGGCATCCTCGATCTCGCGCACCGCGGAATCGTCGGGCCGCAGCACGCCATACGGTATTCCCGGGAAGTAGACGTAGGCGACGACCCTGGCGTAGGACAGCGGGGTCGGCGCTGCGGGCCATGGCCAGGCCGTGCCGCAGGTCGTCGCGCCATCCAGGACGACCCAGGCAATACCGGGCAATAGCCCGCGTCGTGAAGGCGACGCGCTAACGGAGACCCGAAAATGAAGTTGCCTTTCGACGGGTCACCGTCGGCCAGGTCGATGACCCTCTGTGACCACCGCAGCACGTCAGACCACTCGCCGCTCTCGATCTTGGCGTAGATCGCCGGCGAAGGACAGCCCCACCGTCAAGGTCGGATCGCCGATCGACTCGATGAGGGCCATGGCTTCCGATGCCAGCTGCGACGCCTCGCGCATCCGGTCCTGATACGCGTGATCGCATCACCAGCCCCGCCATGGCGATGGCCAGTGACGCCTTGTCCCCGGCGGCGGTGCACAACTCCCGCAGTTCATCGAAGCGGTCACCGGCCACGTTCACATGGACTCGCCAGGCGGTCCCGCACAACATGGTGCGCGGGGCGATGCGCATGGCTGCTCGGTTGGGGTCATCGGCGGGTAATGCGTCGGCGATCTTTTGGGCGCGCTCCCAACTCAGTCGCGCCGCGGCGATGTCGCGGTTGGTCGCCCACGTTGCGGCGCGCATGTGCCAGCCGTAGGCGGCGTGCAGATCACCGGCGGCCTCCAGATGTTCGGCGATCAGCGCAGCGTTCTCATCGGCCGCTGCCGGGTCACGTGCTTCGATTGCGGCCGCCACCCGCCGGTGCAGCTCGGCGCGATCCGATTTGAGCTGTGATTCGTAGGCCACCGTGCGAATCAGCGGATGGTGGAACACATACTCCGGTTGTCGGGTGAATCTGACCTGATCGATGAGCTCGGCCGCCACCAGGTCCTCAACGACAGGATCAATGCCCAGCGTTTCCAGCAGGTCCAGGCTGAACCGCGAGCCGATGACCGCCGCTGCGCTCAAGGTGCGCTTGGCCGCCGGGTCGAGGCGGTCGATGCGCGCGGCGATGGTCGCCTGCAAGGTGGCGGGCACGCTGACCTCGGCAACATCGGCTGTCGACACGTAGGCGCCGCGGCTTCCCGTGCAGCACACCGCGCTCGGCCAGTTCCCGCACGATCTCCTCGGCGAAAAACGGATTACCGGCGGCCCTCTCGGCGATCATGCTGGCCCAGCGCGCCAACCGAGGGGTCCGGCCCGAGCAGCTCTGAGACCAGTGCTGCGGTTTCTGAATCACTCAGCGGCGCAAGGGCGATGGTCTGAGCACCGGGCACCCGAGCCAACGCGCCCTCGTATTCGGGGCGGTAGGTGACCAGCACCAGCGAGGGCGTCTGCGGGATCACCGTGAGGAAGTCGGCCAGCATCGACTCGCTGACCTCATCGATCCAGTGGGCGTCCTCAACGACATAGACCGCCGGGGTTTCGCGGGCCAATGAAGCGGCATTGACCAGCGCGGTCAACCGCCGCCGCCGCGCATCCGGATCGATCTGTCGGCAGCGCGACATCGGGATCGGCGATGCCCAGCAGGTCATCGAACAGCAGCAAGTCCTCGGGGTCTGCGTCGGGAACCCGGGCCCGTACTTGGGCGCGGGCGGCCTGCGCGTCAAGACCGCTCGACGCCGGTGGCTGCGCGCAGCAGCCGCGCCACGGCATGGAAGGGGACCTCGGCTGGTGTGCGATTCGCAGAAGGCGGTGAACACCTCGACACCGCGGCGAGCTAGCCATCGCCGCCACCTCGCGCACCAGACGGCTCTTGCCGATGCCGGGTGGCCCCACCACGCCGACCACCGCGCCGTGGCCGTCGATTGCGCGGTCCAACAAGCCCTCGACGGCGGACATCTCCCAGCGCCGACCGACCAGATTCGACTCAGCACGCCCGGCAGCGCGATGCCCGTTCGCCCATGCCCAGCAGCCGACGGGCGGGCACCGGCTCGTCGGCACCCTTGATGCTGAACCAGCTCAGGCTCACCGAGAGCCGCTGCGCCCTCAACCAGTCGCGCTGTGGACGCGCTGAGCATCACCCCACCCGGCGGTGCCACCGATTCCATCCGCTGCGCCATGCCGACCTGCTCACCGACGGCGGTGTAACCGAAAGACCCCGAACCGATTTCACCGGCGATCACCTGACCGGAGTTCAGTCCGACCCGCAACTGCAGGTCCACACCGTCGCGGTCGTTGACCTCGGCGGCCAGCCGCTTCGGTCTCCTCCTGGATGCCCAGCGCCGCCAGACAGGCGCGAACGGCGTGGTCCTCCAACGCCACCGGCGCGCCGAACACCGCCATGATCCCGTCGCCGGTGAACTTGTCCACCGTGCCGCCGTAGCGCTTCACCACCGCCGCGCAGCGGTCGACCAGGTCGGCCATGATCTCGCGCAGCCGCTCCGCCCCGACGGCCGCAGCGATGTCCATCGAGTGGACCACGTCGGCGAACAGGACCGTGACCTGCTTGTACTCAGCCGATCGAGTGGCCTGTGTGACCGGTGCACCGCACTCGCTACAGAACTTGGCCGTTCGGGCTGGCAGTTGCGCGCCGCACGAACCACAGACAACCCCGTCGCAGTCAGTCCACCGCCATCATCCCCGCTGGGGTCCACGTCAGTATCGTTTCACTGCTGGTCAACGATGTCCGTCATATCGCCATGCCATCTCCGACACGAAGTTTCGAGACTCTCGTATGTCGTCTTTTTCGAGACAGGCCGACCCAGTGCGAGCGGCGGTGGTGAATGTTTCTGACGTGGCCGCGTACGGTGCCGACGGGTGTCTCATTCGGGTCTATTTTGAGACTGCGTTCAGTTCTGCTCGGGCCTGGTCGATTTGATCGAAGGCGTAGGTCGCCATGGCGGCGGCGGAGCTACGAGGGCAGATCCACCCGCAGCGCCAGGTGCTCATCGAGTATCCGGCGCAGCGCAGCGTCCATCGGATGCGCGGATGCGAGGTCGCGGCCGAACCGGCTGTCCACCACGACTACCGTGCCCTCACGCAGTTCGGCGGTGTCGATCTGATCGACGAACGGATCGAACAATGCGGGCGGCGTGGCCAGGTAACACAGCGCCCGGCGCGACTCGTTCAACCCGGCGGCATACATCAGTCCGTGTTGGGTGATCACGAAGAGTTCCGAGGTGATCCTGGCGTTCGGGGTCTCGGCTTTGGCCCATGCCGTTGCGGCGCATCGGGTCTGTGCCAATCTATCGGGGACGTCGTCAGTCAGCGTGAGTAATCTTTCGACGAGTGCTCCACCCATTCGCGGATATGCGTCGATGGCGGTTCTGAAGTAGCGCTGGAAGATCTGGCCGAAAAAGTCGTACGGTTGCTCGCTCATCGCAGCTCCCCGGGTTTCAGACAGACACCTCAATTGTGCGCCCGTACCGTCAGCTGAGCACGAGTTTGGCCAGGACGGCGGGCTAGCAGTATCGCGACCAGGTCAGTCTATTTCGAGACATGACAAATCAGGGAGTGTTGGGGCCCGGCATCACCCGCCTGGACCCGGCCGGTGAAGAGAGGTTAGGTCGTGGTGTGCTGGTCGGATGAGTCGCTGGGCTCGACGATCTTTGTTTCCTCACGTGCCCCGTGGCTGATCTCGATGCGGCGCGGCTTAGCCCTTGCCGCCACGGGGAGGGTTACCGTCAGCACCCCGTTCTGATAGGTGGCGGCGATGTGGTCGGCGTCGATGTCCTGACCGAGGGACAGGCGGCGCTGGTAACCGCCGGTGAAGCGCTCGCAGGTCAGCCACTGCACGTCGTGTTCGGTGCGTTCGCTGCGTTGTGCCGTCACGGTGAGAATGCCGCCGTCAACGCTGACGTCCACCGAATCGGGGTCCACGCCCGGGAGGTCGGCGTGAAGCACGTAGTGATCACCGGAGCGGTAGAGGTCCATCGGCATGGCCAGTGGGACTCGGGCGGATCCGGGCGATGTACCGAGCAGTTGCGCGGCGAGTCTGTCGATGTCACGGAATGGATCGGGATGAAGCACAGCAACCACCTCCTAGATGCCGGTTGCCGCACCGCGCCATCGCGACGGGTGTCGGCTGGCTGCGCTCCCTCCGGTTTAGCACTCCACCTCCGCGAGCACCAGCGGTGTCGGCGCTGCGCCCCAGGTCGTCGGCGATGAGGACCTGGTGTGCAGGATCGTCTTCCACATGAAAGGGGCCAGACGCGCCTCGATCTGCTCGTCGATGTCGGGCGATATCGGCGTCGATGCTGTCGATCCGGTCGAACATGTGCGCGCACAGGAATTGGTGATGGTCGGCGAGATGCACGTCGAACGCTCGGCCGAACCCTTCTTTACTGTTGCTTACCTGGATAGGCGTAGACTGAAACTACGGATCCACGGCAGACCAAGGTCGGACCGGAAGAAAAGATTCCTCCTCTCGGCTGTGGCGCCTAGCACGATCATTAGGCACCCACGCGAAGCAAAGCCCATCAACTGGGCACAGCGCGGTGGGCCTGCGTCAGCGGGGGAGCTGACGCCGAGGCCACATTCCACCGCGCCATCATGCACGCTTGGTAACCAGGTGGTTGGTGCTTCGGACGGCCCTCCTTTTCGTCAGGAGAGCCGTCCGACTCGTGTATGCCGAACTCCCGGGGCCGGTAGCGGTCTGCTCGCCGAAGCAAGGCCAAAATGCCTCCCAGCGTCCGTACCTAACCTTGTAGTCAGTTTTTGCTTCGACCGGGATTCCTGCTGACTCCAGCGTGAATGTCTAGGTAGCGCGCCACCAAATGCCACACGCCCTCTGCTTTCGCGGCGCTGGTTGGTGGCACCGAGCTGCGACTATCTTTTGAGACCCTCATATGTGGTCGGTTTCGAGACGCTTGCAGGACCGCTAACCCACTTGTCCGGGGCATCCTTCGGGGCTATTGGTAGAGGGCCGCCCACCATTGGTAGACCGGTCCGATGCTCCCGCTCTCTGGTCCTTCGGTAATTCCTAAGACCAGTTCGGAATCTATTGTCCACTTCACAATCGGATATCGAAAACCGCTGGGAAATGTGATGATGGTGCAGCTGATTTCCCCGTCGGTTTGCTGTGGACTTGCGGCGCGATGCCAATGCTGCGGTGACTGACCCCTCCCCGGGCATGGTTGAAGCACTTCACTTGCCCGTGGGAACGGAGGGTTATTGAAGTTGCGGTCCAGTGTGACTTGGTCCGGGAAAAGCTCATATTCAGTGACGCCACCACCCAACACCGAGGGATTGCAGCTCACCTGGGCGACCGCTCCCTCGGGAACGTTAGTGGCATCCGCTGAGCAACCGAGATTGCCGGGAACGATTGCCAGCAAGTGTGACGCGGGGTCGACCGCAGACGTGGTTGTTGTGCTCATTCGCGTCGACTCGGTTGTGGACGTTGGCGATGCAGTTCGATCGCCTGACGATTTGCTCCCGACGACGCTCGCGATCAAACCGATAGCAGTGACAAAAACAATCGCGACCACGCTCAGCACGATCATGGAACGGCGGCTCAACCGCTGAAATAGCGGCACCCCGGCATGAGCGGGCGCGGCGTGAGTCGACGGGACAGCCCGATTGCGGTCGCTTGACGCCGGGAGCGGCGCGAGTTGTGTGGGTGTGTTGCCGATGCCAGGCGGAGGCAATTTCTGGGTAGGTGCTTCAGTGGTGTGCGGATCGGCTACGTGTGGCGGCATGTCGTGGCTGGGCGAATTGTCCATTTCGGTGGCCTTCGCAGCCTCGGTGGATGGGATTACCGATCCGCCACTCGTGGTAGTTGCCGAGTGATCGGCAGTAGCGTCCACACTCAGTGCCTCCGAGCCGCCTGTCGACGAAGCGGTGGTGGCGTTTGCGATGATCTGCGGCGGCGTTGCCTCGCGCGGACTCGGGGTTGTCAGCGCGGCACGTGCCCCCCGCGCCAGGTCTTTCGTCGTCGCGTAGCGCTGGTCCGGGTCTTTGGCCATTCCGGTGGCAATCACGTTGTCCATCGCTTGCGGCACCCCGCCCAGCAACTCTGAGGGTCTCGGGGGTGGTTCGAACATATGGGCGACCGCGATCTTCTCAATAGCATCGGCCGGGAAAGGCGGCTGACCAGTCAACGCCTGAAGTAGCACGCAGGCCAGCGCGTAAATGTCGGCACGGGCGTCGGCAACGCCATCCCTTTTGAACCGCTCCGGGGCCATATACGCCCAAGTGCCAATCGTCGCGCCCGTGCTGGTCAAGCCAGTTTCCCCGGCGGCACGGGCAATGCCGAAGTCAATGAGGTAGGCGAAGTCGTTGTCAGTGACCAAAATGTTGGATGGCTTGACATCGCGGTGGACCAAGTCGATTTCGTGGGCGGCGTGCAACGCAAAGGCGATCTGCTCAATGACGGATACTGCCCTCGCAGGAGATAGCGGGCCGCCTTCAAGAATCTCTTGGAGATCCCGACCCTTAATCAGCCGCATCGTGACGTACAGACGCCCGTCAATCTCGCCGAACTCATGGATAGGGATCACGTGGGGTTCATCGAGCCCGGCTGCCGAGCGGGCCTCCCGACGGAAACGCTCCTGAAAGACGTGGTCATCGGCAAAGTTGGGTGGCAGTACCTTGAGGGCCACCACCCGGTTCATATCCGGGTCGTAGGCTCGCCATACCTCACCCATTCCGCCCCGGCCCAGCAACTCTACGAGGCGGTAGCGTCCGAACGGTGTGCCCTCCACTTCAGCCTCCCCGGCACGGCAGTTAGCGACACAATAGAACCTTCCAACAGCGTCTGGGCGCCAACCGGACACATTCGCAGCGACCCTTCAGAAGCAGGCGCTGTCGGGGCGACAGGCTGCTCGTTCGGCTGCTGCACTATGCCCACCTTGCTCATGGGTCGGTACCGCACAGCAACTGCTTCGGCGGTGCCGCTATACCGCTGGTGTAGACGCAGCGTTGCAGATCGCCAGTCGCCTAGACCTGAGAGCGACTTTTGAGACTCTCGAAACTCGTAGGAGAGCCGTCCGACTCGTGTATGCCGAACTCCCGTGCCGGTAGCGTCTGCTCGCCGAAGCAAGGCCAAAATGCCTCCCAGCGTCCGTACCTAACCTTGTAGTCAGTTTTTGCTTCGACCGGGATTCCTGCTGACTCCAGCGTGAATGTCTAGGTAGCGCGCCACCAAATGCCACACGCCCTCTGCTTTCGCGGCGCTGGTTGGTGGCACCGAGCTGCGACTATCTTTTGAGACCCTCATATGTGGTCTATTTCGATACACCGGACAACGGCAGCTACACGCCGTCGAAGTCCGCGACTGTTTAGCAATGCTGATGATTGTTACTGGTACCGAGCCGCCCACCATTGGTAGACCTGGTCGATGCTTCCACCTCCGGGTCCTTGCGCGAAGCCCAATAACAGTTCGGAGTCAATCGTCCAGACCACTGCGGGTTCAGAGCTAGTACGGGGATAAAGGAAGTAGCACACAAGCTTGCCTTCGGTGTGTTGCGGAGTCTTGGGGCGGTGCCAATCTTGCGGCGACTGGCCCATGCCGGGGCACTGTACTAGCGAAATCGTCGTGCTGCCCGGTTCCACTAAGGAATTGATCTCCTTGTCCATTGCGGCCTTATCGGGAAACAACGAGTATGCCAGCACAGCAAGCCCGGTGCCGCCGGTGGTGCATCCGACGGCCGCCACAGACCCGGACGCGCCCCCGTTGCTGGGGCCCGCTGTGCAGTTCAGATCCCTTGGCACCATGGCCAGCAGCCGCTGAGTCGGGTTGACGGGCTTGGTAGCGAGGACGATAGCGACCCCGGCGATAACAGCGACGACAATGACGGCGACCGCTATGGCCACGATCTTGGTGCGGCGATTTAGGCGTTTGAACCAGGTTCGCTTGGCCGGGGATGCTGCATCGGCGAAGGGGGCCGCTGCAACGTCGTGGTTGGAGCCGAAGACCGGTGCTTGCTGGGTGGGGAGCCGCGGCGCTGCTGACAGTCGCTGCCACGGGGCTCGTCTCGGTAGCCGCTGCCACGGGGCTAGCCTCAGTGGGCGCGGGATCGACTGCAATGGGCGGTGTGGCCTTCCCGTAAGGCTCCCCTGTGTCGCCGGCCTTCGCTGCGGGCTCTGCCTGTTGAATCGCCGATCCGTCTGTATACGAGTCACGCTCGGTAACGTCTCCGCGAGTTGGCGGCTCTTCTGTTTGCGGTTCCGTAGCGCCAGCGGGAAACGATGGCATGGGTGGTCTGGGCTCGCCGACCACGGCGCTTACGGCGGACCGAGCCGCCTGCGCCAATTCCTTGGTCGTCGCGTAACGCTCACTCGGGTCTTTGGCCATGCCGGTGGCGATGACGTCGTCCATGGCTGCGGAGACCCGGGGCTGTAGCTCGGAGGGTCGTGGGGGTGGTTCGAGCATGTGGGCCACGGCGATCTTTTCAATGGCATCAGCTGCGAAGGGCGGTTGACCAGTCAACGCTTCGTGCAGCACGCAAGCCAGTGCGTAGATGTCGGCACGTGCGTCGGCGACGCCTTCCCTCTTGAACCGCTCCGGGGCCATATATGCCCAGGTACCGATGGTTGCGCCGGTACTAGTCAAGCCACTTTCCCCAGCGGCCCGGGCGATACCGAAATCAATGAGGTAAGCGAAGTCGTCTTTGGCAACCAGGATGTTGGACGGTTTGACGTCCCGGTGCACAAGTTTGACCTCGTGGGCGGCGTGTAGCGCCGACGCGATCTGCTCGATGATGCCCACCGCTCGGGGTGGCGGCAGCGGGCCGTCGTCGAGTAAGTCTTGGAGGTCGCGGCCCTTGATGAGCTTCATGGCCACAAATAGCTGTCCGTCGATTTCCCCGGAGTCATGGATCGGGACCACGTGTGGGTCGTCAAGTCCGGCTGCGGCACGCGCCTCGCGCCGGAACCGTTCCTGGAAAACCTGATCGTTGGCAAAATTGGCGGGCAGGACCTTCACAGCGATGAACCGGTCGTGAACCGGATCGTAGGCCCGCCATACCTCGCCCATGCCACCCTGGCCCAGCAATTCCAGCAATCGGTACCGACCGAACGGCGTCCCCTCCATGCCAGCCTCCCCGGTATATCGATCAGCGACACAATAGGACGTTGCAACTGGCTCGGGGCACCCAAGCCGATGCATTCACAGCGACCATTCAGGAGCAGGAACTGTCAGGCTATAGGCTCCTGGTCAGGCTATTGCTCCCCGCACACCCCCTTGCTCGCGTGCCGATAATGCGCAGCACTGCCCCGGCCGGAGATGGGTAGCGCGCACACCGCTGATGTCGACGGCAGCGATGCAGATCACCTAGACGTGAGGGCGACTTTTGAGACTCTGGAAACTCGTCTCTTTCGAGACACACGCCCACGACGGCTTACCCGTCTATTGATCCTCTCGGGGCTATGAACGTGGCCCGTGCGTTGCCGAAAACGCCGCAGTGTTCGGTACAGAAATCGAATCCGGACTTGCCAAATGGCGGCGGCTTGACATAGGAGAAACAGATGGTCGACGCAGACTCTGAGGCTGAACTCGTGTTTATCGGAACCGTGCTGACTGTCGACGACGCGCGGCCCACCGCGGAGGCGATCGCCGTCGCCGACGGCCGGATCATCGCGGTCGGTAACCGGTCCGACGTCGCAGGACTCATTGGTGCCGACACTCGAACCATCGATCTCGGCAACGGCTGCGTCATGCCGGGATTCGTTGAGGCACACGGCCATCCGTTGATGGAGGCCATCGCGCTGTCCGACCGGATCGTCGACATCCGGCCCGTCACCATCGGCAACGCGGACGAAGTCGTGGAAGCGATCCGACTCGAGGCCGACGCAAGGGGACCCGCCGGCGCCTACCTCAACGGCTGGGACACACTGCTGCAGCCCGGACTGCCGCAGCCGACGCTGGCCTGGCTGGACGAGATCGCGCCCAACGGGCCGCTGGTGATCATCCACAACTCTGGGCACAAGGCCTACTTCAATTCGCACGCCGCCTGGCTGAACGGCCTGACTCGCGACACCCCGGACCCGAAGGGCGCCAAGTATGGCCGCGACGGCAACGGGGAGCTCGACGGCACCGCCGAGGAAATCGGGGCGGTGTTCCCGCTGTTGGCCGGTGTGGCCGACCCCACCCACTACCCGGCCATGTTGCGCGCCGAATGCGCGCGTTTGAATCGCGCCGGCCTGACCACCTGCTCGGAGATGGCCTTCGATCCGGGTTTTCGGCCGTTGGTCGAGCAGCTGCGCGGCGAGCTGACGGTGCGGCTGCGCACCTACGAGATCTCGAATGCTCAAATGTCCACCGACGCCAAACCCGGCCAGGGTGACGACATGCTGCGCCAAGTGGGCATCAAGATCTGGGTGGACGGCTCGCCGTGGATCGGCAACATCGCGCTGTCGTTTCCGTACCTGGACACCGCCGCCACCCGCGCCGTCGGCATCCCGCCCGGGTCCTGCGGATGCGCCAACTACACCCGTGAGCAGCTGACCGAGATCGTCGGTGCCTACTTTCCGCGTGCCTGGCAGATCGCCTGCCATGTGCAGGGCGACGCCGGCGTCGACACCATCCTCGATGTGTATGAAGAGGCGCTGCGGCAGCACCCGCGTCCAGACCACCGGTTGCGGCTCGAACACGTCGGCGCCATCCGGCCCGACCAACTCCGGCGCGCCGCCGACCTGGGCGTCACCTGCAGCATCTTCGTTGACCAGATCCATTACTGGGGTGACGTCATTGTCGATGGTCTGTTCGGGCCGGAGCGTGGATCACGTTGGATGCCAGCGGGATCCGCGGTGGCTACCGGCATGCGCATCTCGTTGCACAACGATCCACCGGTCACCCCTGAGGAGCCGCTGCGCAACATCAGCGTGGCCGCGACCCGGGTGGCACCGAGCGGTCGGGTGCTGGCGCCGGAGGAACGGCTGACGGTCGAGCAGGCCATCCGCGCGCAGACCATCGACGCCGCCTGGCAGCTGTTCTCCGACGACGTGATCGGCTCGCTGGAGGTCGGCAAGTACGCCGACATGGTGGTGCTGTCTGCCGATCCCCGCACGGTGCCGCCCGAGCGGATCGCCGATCTCGACGTGCGTGCGACGTTTCTGGCGGGCCGCCAGGTGTATCGGCAATGACACCGACCCTGCGGGACTTGCTGGACCGCCTGCATGTCGTCGCGCTGCCGATGCGGGTGCGGTTCCGCGGGATCACCACCCGCGAAGTCGCGTTGATCGAGGGGCCCGCGGGTTGGGGCGAGTTCGGGGCATTCGTCGAATACGGCCCGGCGGAGGCCGCGCACTGGCTCGCCTCCGGCATCGAGGCCGCCTACCGCGAACCGCCGCCACTGCGCCGGGACCGGATCCCGATCAACGCCACCGTGCCCGCCGTTGCCGCCGCCCAGGTGGGCGAGGTGCTGGCCCGGTTTCCCGGTGCGCACACTGCCAAGGTGAAGGTCGCCGAGCCGGGGCAGCGGCTGGCCGACGATGTCGACCGGGTCAACGCGGTGCGGGAACTGATTGCGACCGTGCGGGTGGACGCCAACGGGGGCTGGAGCGTCGACGAGGCGGTGGCCGCGGCCGCCGCCCTGACCGCCGACGGCCCGCTGGAGTACCTCGAACAACCCTGCGCCACCATCGGCGAGCTCGCCGAGCTGCGCCGGCGGATCGACGTGCCGATCGCCGCCGACGAAAGCATCCGCAAGGCCGACGACCCACTGGCCGTGGTCCGTGCCCACGCCGCCGATGTCGCGGTGCTGAAAGTCGCTCCGCTGGGCGGGATTTCGGCCCTGCTGGATATCGCCGCGCGGATCGACATCCCGGTCGTGGTGTCCAGCGCGCTCGATTCGGCGGTCGGGATGGCCGCCGGTCTGATCGCCGCCGCGGCCTTACCGGAACTCAACCACGCCTGCGGGCTGGGCACCGGCGGGCTGTTCGCCGCAGACGTCGCCGCGGCCTCCGAGTTCACGGTGCCCGTCGACGGCTTCCTGGCGGTCGCGCCGGTAGCGCCCGATCCGGCGCGGCTGCACGAGCTGGCCGCGCCACCGCAGCGCCGGCAGTGGTGGATCGACCGGGTCAGGGCCTGCCACCCTCTCCTTGTACCGTCGTCCGGGTGACCAATCTCGCTTATGACGACAAGGGGACCGGTGAGCCCGTTGTATTCATCGCCGGCCGCGGCGGCCCCGGCCGCACCTGGCACCCGCACCAGGTCCCGGATTTCCTGGCGGCGGGATACCGCTGCATCACCTTCGACAACCGCGGGATCGGCGCGACCGAAAACGCCGGAGGTTTCGACACGAAGACCATGGTCGCCGACACGGTGGAGTTGATCGAATCCCTGGGCGCCGCCCCGGCTCGCATCGTCGCGGCGTCGATGGGCTCGTTCATCGCCCAGGAACTCATGGTGGTCCGGCCTGACCTGGTGAGCGCCGCCGTGCTGATGGCCACCCGCGGCCGCCTGGACCGCTCCCGCCAGTTCTTTCACGACGCCGAGGCCGAACTCCATGACTCCGGCATCCGGCTGCCGGCTTCATACGATGCAAAAATTCGTTTGCTGGAAAGCTTTTCGCGTAAGACGCTCAACGACGAAGTGGCGGTGGAAGACTGGATCAGTATGTTCAGCATGTGGCCCATCAAGCCCACCGCGGGACTGCGCTGCCAGCTGGATGCCCGCCCGCAGACCAACCGGCTGCCCGCCTACCGCAGCATCGCCGCGCCGGTGCTGGTGATCGGCTTCGCAGACGACGTGGTGACACCGCCCTCGTTGGGGCGGGAGGTCGCCGACGCCATGCCGAACGCCCGCTATCTGCAGATACCCGACGCCGGTCATCTCGGGTTTTTCGAACGGCCGCAGACCGTCAACGCCGCGATGCTGCAGTTCTTCGCCGGCGCCAAGGCCTGACCTCGTCGACGGTCGCCGGCACCCGCAACGCAACGGTGTCAGCCGTGTTGCTTTGGTCACAGGTGCCACACCAGTCTCCGTGCAGTAGGGCAAACGAGTATGTCGGCGGAGCGGATACGCATGTGGCGGATGTGACAAGCCCCGTTCACCGTTGGCCCGCGCCGCGCCGCGCCGCGCCTCGTCGCCACGCTGTGACACCCTGTACTGGTGAACCCCTCGACGACACAGGCCCGCGTCGTCGTTGACGAGCTGATCCGAGGCGGCGTCCGCGACGTGGTGTTGTGCCCCGGGCAGCGGAACGCGCCGCTGGCATTTGCGCTGCAAGAAGCCGACCAATCCGGCCGCATCCGGCTGCACGTCCGCATCGACGAACGCACCGCCGGCTTCCTTGCCATCGGTCTGGCCGTCGGCGCGGGCGCGCCGGTGTGTGTCGCGATGACGTCGGGCACCGCCGTGGCCAATCTCGGCCCGGCGGTGGTGGAAGCGAACTACGCGCGGGTGCCGCTGATCGTGCTGTCGGCCAACCGGCCCTACGAATTGCTCGGCACCGGGGCCAACCAGACCATGGAGCAGCTGGGCTACTTCGGCACCCAGGTCCGGGCCACCATCAGCCTGGGGCTGGCGGAGCATGCGCCCGAGCGGCTGGATTCCCTCAACGCGACCTGGCGATCGGCCACCTGCCGAGTGTTGGCGGCCGCCAACGGTTCTCGCACCGCCAACGCCGGCCCCGTGCAGTTTGACATCCCGCTGCGCGAGCCCCTGGTCCCCGATCCCGAGCCGCACGGTGCGATCACCCCGCAGGGCCGGCCGGACGGCAAGCCGTGGACCTATACCCCGCCGGTCACGTTCGACCAGCCGCTGGATATCGACCTGACACCCGACACCGTCGTCATCGCCGGGCACGGTGCGGGCGTGCAGCCCAATCTGGCCGAATTGCCGACCGTCGCCGAGCCGACGGCGCCGGGCCCGCCGTCTGGGGGCAACCCGCTGCACCCGCTGGCGCTGCCGCTGTTGCGCCCGAAACAGGTCATCATGCTGGGCCGCCCCACACTGCACCGCCCGGTGTCGGCGCTGCTCGCCGACCCTCAGGTGCCGGTTTACGCGCTGACCACCGGACCGCGCTGGCCGGACGTCTCGGGAAACTCACAGGCCACCGGCACCAGGGCGGTCACCACCGGGGCGCCGCACCCCGCCTGGCTGCGCCGCTGTGCGGAGGTCAACCGGCACGCCATCGCGGCGGTTCGCGGCCAGCTCGCAGCGCACCCGCTGACCACCGGCCTGCATGTCGCCGCGGCCGTGGCGGACGCGCTGCGGCCGGGTGACCAGCTGGTGCTCGGGGCGTCCAACCCGGTCCGTGACGCGGCCCTGGTCGGCCTCAAAACCACGGGAATCCGGGTGCGGTCCAACCGTGGCGTTGCCGGCATCGACGGCACGGTGTCCACCGCGATCGGGGCCGCTTTGGGATATGAGGGGTCCCACGAGCGCACCGCGGGCCCTGACCGCCCGGCCCGCACCGTCGCGCTGATCGGCGACCTGACGTTCGTCCACGACAGCTCCGGGCTGTTGATCGGCCCCACCGAGCCGGTTCCGCGGCACCTGACGATCGTGGTGTCCAACGACAACGGCGGCGGCATCTTCGAGCTGCTCGAGCCGGGCGACCCGAGGTTCTCCGACGTGTCGTCGCGAATTTTCGGCACCCCGCACGACGTCGACGTGGGCGCGCTCTGTCGCGCGTATCACGTGGAGAGCCGCCAGATCGAGGTCGACGAGCTGGACGCGGCCCTCGACGAGCCCGGCGCCGGGATGCGGGTGCTGGAAGTCAAGGCCGACCGGTCCTCGCTGCGACAGCTGCATGCCGCTATCAAGGCCGCATTGTGAGGGCCCGGTAATGACGCCGTGATGTCGCCAAAGTTGTTGCTGCGTGTCTTAATTCACGGCCGCAGTGATGAACCGCCGAAAACCCGGGCGCGAATTGTGCTGCGCTGGGCGCGGATCGGGGTGCTGATCCTGACCGGCCTGGTCACGCTGCAGTCGGTGCTGCTGGTGGCCGGCGCCTGGCGCAACGACCTGGCAATCCAACGCAGTATGGGCGTCGCACAGGCGGAGGTGCTCGACGCCGGGCCGCGGCGTTCCACGATCGAGTTCGTCACTCCCCAACGCGTCACCTACCGGCCGGAGCTGGGTGTGCTGTACCCGTCCGAGTTGGCGACCGGCATGCGAATCTACGTTGAATACAACAAGAACGATCCAAACCTGGTGCGGGTCCAGCACCGCAACGCCGGGCTGGCGATCATCCCGGCCGGGTCCATCGCGCTGGTGTGCTGGCTGGCCGCGACGGTCGCCCTGGTCGCACTGGCGTGGCTGGACAAACGACTGGACCGCCACGAATCCACTGCCGAGCCCGACACAGTCTGAAACGGTCTGACACGCTTTAACCAGCAAATTTCGTGTCCCGTATGCCCGTAGGCAACCTTATCGACAGCCGGCGCTGACACTGTTGGGATGTGCGCGTCGCGATCGTCGCCGAGTCCTTCCTCCCTAATGTCAATGGTGTCAGCAACTCAGTAATCCGGATACTCGAGCATCTGCGTCGAACCGGTCACGAGGCTCTCGTGATCGCACCGGACAACCCGCCGGGCGAACCCCGCGCCGAGCGGATCCACGACGGCATCCGGGTACACCGGGTGCCGTCGCGCATGTTCCCGAAGGTGACCTCCTTGCCGCTCGGTGTGCCCACGCCCCGAATGGTGCGCGCGCTACGCGGATTCGATCCCCACGTGGTGCACCTGGCGTCGCCGGCGCTGCTCGGTTACGGCGGGCTGCGAGCGGCCCGCCGTCTGGGAGTGCCAACGGTAGCGGTATATCAAACCGACGTACCGGGTTTCGCGGCGAGCTACGGCATCGGGATGACGACCCGGGCGGCGTGGGCGTGGTTCCGTCACCTGCACAGCTACGCCGACCGCACCCTGGCGCCGTCCAGCGTGACAATGGAATCCCTTGTTGCTCATCGCATTCCGCGGGTTCACCAGTGGGCGCGCGGGGTCGACCTGATACGGTACGCGCCGTCGGCGCGCAACGAGGCATTGCGGCGCCGGTGGTCGCCGGACGGCAAGCCGATCGTCGGGTTTGTGGGGCGGCTGGCACCGGAAAAGCATGTGGAGAGGCTGGTTTCGCTGGCCGCCGGCGATGCGGTGCGAGTCGTGATCGTCGGCGACGGCGTTGACCGAGCCAAGCTGGAATCGGCAATGCCCGCAGCGGTTTTCACCGGTGCGCTGTATGGCGACGAGCTCGCCGCGGCGTATGCCAGCATGGACGTGTTCGTGCACACTGGTGAGCACGAGACGTTCTGTCAGGTCGTGCAGGAAGCGCTGGCGTCGGGGTTGCCGGTGATCGCCCCCGACGCCGGCGGCCCACGTGATCTGGTCGCCCCGTGTCGCACCGGGCTGCTGCTGCCCGTCGACGAGTTCGAGGCGCGGCTGCCCACCGCCGTCGGTCATTTGATCGAAGAACGGCACCGCTACTCGCCGGCCGCCCGGCGCAGTGTGCTCGGCCGCAGCTGGTCGGTCATCTGTGACGAGCTGCTCGGGCACTACGAGGCGGTGTTGTCGCCGGCCGCGCGGGCGGACGTTTCCTCGCGGCGGAGGCGACGGGCGTAACACGCGCTCAGGACTAGGCGTCGTTGATCGGTGTTTGCTTCGTGTCCTCGAGGAACTTTGTCAACAGCCGGTCGAACTGCTGGAGCTCGGCCGCCGACCAGCCCGAAAGCGCCCGCGCCAGGTGATCCCTTCGTACGTCGTGCAGTGCTCCCGCGGCGCGTTCACCGTCCCGCGTCGGGGCGATGACGCTAACTCGTCCATCGCTGGGATCAGTGCGTCGCGTGACCAGTCCGGCGTCGACCAGGGCTTGCACTCGGCGAGTGGCCATGCCGACGTCCATGTGGGCCATAGTCGCCAGGCGCCCCATGGGTAGTGGTCCCTCGTCGATCAAGACGCGCAGCAGAATGTATGAGGGCTGCGATAGCCCGGTATCGGCGGCCGACGCCTGCCGGGCGAACGCGGAACGACTCACGCTGAGCCGCACGATTCGCGCAAGTGTGGCGCTGATGGAGTCCACCGAATCCAGCTTGCGTGCGGATGTCACAGTGGCTCCCGCGAAAGACTGCGGACGCAGTCCTGGATCGGCTGATCGTTGTGGTCATCGCCCAAGGGCGGAAGCACCACCCCGTCGGCGATGCCCTCGAACTTCGTTCGGAGGATGTCGGGCAATTCATCGTATCGGCCACAGGTCACCAGCTCGTCGAGCACGACATCGCTGAGCACCGTGGGTAATTCGCTCCATCGCTGCTCTCGGGTCAGCGCGCGAAGCCGGCCGGCCAATTCGGTCCAGCCTCGTCTCTTGAGCGCCGGTCCATACGACGGTGTCGAGAGCAGGAAGGCGAGCATGCGGCGCTGACGTTCTCGTTCCTGCGCCACCGCCGCGTCGGTAGTGCCGGTTCCTATCGCCGTCGACGCGACGACGAGTGGAAGTTCGTCACGTCCGCGGTCTTGGGCCCCACGCCGTAGTGCCGGTCGCACCACGTCGCGCAGATAGGCCGGATCTGAGTTCGTGGAATGGGTCACCACGCCGTGTGCGGTCTCCCCGGCCAGCTCGCACATACCGGCGTTCACCGCGCCCAACCAGATGCGCGGCGGGTCAATGTCTTTCGGCCCCGGATTGAAGTACGGCTGCAGGCGGGTCACCCGGTAGGAGTCACCTTCGTAACGCACACCACCCCAGGTGCGGAACGCCTCGAATAGCGCCTCCAACACCGCGAGGTACTCGGCCATGCGTGCTCGCGGCTCGGTCCAGGGCATGCCGAAGCGGTCCTGGATGTTCTGCCTGATCTGCGTCCCCAGCCCTAGTTCAAATCGCCCGGCGGACAGGATCGCCAGGTGCACCGTGATGGTGGTGGTGTGCTCCACCGCGAGCACCGCCGCCGCCAGCGAGTCGTGAATCGTTTCGGCGACATGCATACCGTCGAATCCCAGCCGTTCCACCCGGCGCGCGTAGGCGGGAACCGCGGCCAGGGGGAGTTCCGGAGCCATGGCGGCGAAGACCTGCACGAGCAGGACCGTATCCGCATATGCTTGACATAGTCAAGTAATTAAGGATAGCTTGACGAAGATGCCCACCGAAATGGGCATGCGCTGAGGAGATTTCATGGTGGGATCGCGCTTCTACTTTGACTGGCCTAATTACTGGACGATGCTTCGGCTGTTGCGCAGGGACCCACCGGCGTCGAAGCGTTGGGTGCGCTACTTCGGCTTCCTTATCGGCGTGCCTACCATCGCGGCGATCCACGCGGTGTGCTTTGCGCTCGATCCGATCCTGTTCGGATCCCTGCGCCGCACCCCGGTGACCGCACCGACGTTCTGTATTGGGCATGCCCGCAGCGGCACGACCTACCTGCATCGGCTGATGGCCGCGGACCCGCAGTTCAGCTACCCCCTGATGTATGAGCTGTTCTTCCCGTCGCTGCTGGAGAAGCGCTTGCTGCGTCTGCTGTTTCGGGTTGATGCCGCGGTGTTCGGAAAACGGCTGCGGCACCGCCTCGACGAGATCGAGGAGCGCCGCTTCGCGCCGACCGACGACATGCACAAGACCGGTTTCTTCGTTCCGGAAGAGGACGATGCGTTTCTGACGTGGTCACTGTGTTCCGGGTTCTGGATCCTGATGTTCCCGTTCATGGGCGAGCTCGACTTCTACCACGTCGACCAGTGGCCCGAACGCAAACGGCGGCGGGCGATGGGCTTTTACAAAGAATGCGTCCGGCGGCAAATCGCGCTCAATGGCGGGGGGACTCACCTGAGCAAGAACCCCACCTTCTGTGGTCGCGTCGAATCGCTGATCGAGACTTTTCCGGACGCGAGGTTCGTTGTGCCCATGCGTAATCCGGATGAGACGATCCCGAGTCTGCTCAAGCTGTTGAAGACCGAGTGGGACCTGCGCGGCCGCGACGAGCGGCTGATCGCGAAATCGCTGCGGGTGCTCGCCGATCAGTCGTTCGATACCTACCAGCGTCCGCTCGACGTGTTGGCCAGGCACCCGGGTGTTCGATCCATCCTCATCGACTATCGCGACCTGATACGGCACCCCGAGGCCACCATGCGCCGCATCTACGGCGAGTTAGAGCTCGACCTGGGGCCGATGGCCGCCAAGGCATTCGAGTCGGCCGGAGCCGGCGCCGGGCATGAATCGGCGCACCGCTACAGCCTGGAGGAATTCGGTCTCAACCCGCGGGAAATCCATACCCGGCTGGCCGCCCTGTTCGACCAGTATCAGTGGGATACCGAGGGAGAGGACGCACATGTCCACTGAGCCAAGCCAAGTCGCTCTCCACGCCGCCTGGACCGACATGATCGACGCCCTCACCCGCGCCCGTGGCGCCGTCGACTCCGCCGAGCTGCACGCACCGCCGGTGACCGAACAAGGCCTCGCGGAGGGATACCGTTATCTGCTGGGCTTCGTGTTCAGTGGCATCGAGCGCGCCTTCTTCGAAGATCCGGATTTCCCCTATTTCCGGCGCGCTATCCAACCGGTGGACAAGGCGACCATCGACAACGCCGATGCGCTGTACCTGTCGGCTTCGATCGACGGCGCGAAGCGTTACCGGGTACGCGGCCGGCTCGCCGAAGGTCGCAAGGCGCCGCAGTACATGATCTTCGAGGCCCACACGGTCTATGCCGGAGACACCGGAAGCCTCGCCGAATTGGCGCCAGGCGGGCGGGTGGTCACCGGGTTGCTGGACACCGCCGACCTCGCGGTCGACGACGACGGCCGGTTCGAGATCCTGCTGGCGCCGCAGCGGCCGGCCGGCCACACCGGAAACTTCATCGCCACCGCTAAGACTGACGGGGCCGACGGAACCCAGGCGGCGCGTTTCCTGATCGCCCGCATGCTCTTTCACGACTGGGAGCACGAGGCATCGCCCGACCTGCACATCGCGCGGATCGGCAACGAGGGCGCCCATCCCGCGCCGCGCGATCCCGTCACCGCGGCGCAGAACTTGCGTCGCATCGGCACGCTCGTCGAAAACCAGATGAGGTTCTGGAACGAGTTTTACGACGTCATCTTGGAGGCACACGGCGACAAGAATGGCGACGGGTTCACCCTCATGCCCCGCAACGCCCTGAACGAGCCCGCCCTGGCAAACCTCGCCACGGGCGGCGGCCAAAGCACCAACGTCTACTCCGGCGGCGTCTTCGACCTAGCGGCCGACGAAGCGCTTGTCATCGAAGTCGTCGTCCCGGTGCAGCCGGCCTATATGGGCTTCCACCTGTCCAATCTCTGGGGCGAATCGCTCGACTACGCCAACCACACCTGCAGTCTCAACGGATTTCAGTCGGAACCGGACCCCGACGGGACAATCCGCTACGTGGTCGCCGAGACCGACCCCGGTGTGCCGAACTGGCTCGACACCGCCGGCCACCGCGGCGGGTTCCTCACCCTGCGGTGGACCTACTCGTCACCCCCTGCCGAAGTGCCGAAGACGACGGTCAGCAAAGTGCGGCTCGCCGACGTGTGCCAACACCTTCCCGCGACCACCCGCACCGTCTCGCCCGAGGAACGCAGAGCGCAAATCACCGTGCGCCAAGAGCACGTCCAGCGAAGGTACCGGCAGTACTGAGCTACCGGGCACGGTAGCGTTTGGGGTCGTGAGTCGCGCCGCTCTGGACAAGAACCCCCAGGACGTAGCGTCCATGTTCGACGGCGTCGCCCGCCGGTATGACCTGACCAACACCGTGCTGTCGCTGGGCCAGGACCGGTATTGGCGGCGGGCCACCCGGTCGGCGCTGCGGATCAGGCCCGACGAGAGGGTGCTGGATCTGGCGGCGGGCACCGCGGTATCCACGGTGGAGCTGAGCAAGTCCGGGGCGTGGTGCGTGGCGGCCGATTTTTCGGTCGGGATGCTCGCGGCGGGCGCCGCGCGCAGGGTGCCGAAGGTGGCCGGTGACGCGACCCGGCTGCCGTTCGGCGATGGCGTATTCGACGCGGTCACCATCAGTTTCGGGCTGCGCAACGTCGCCGACCCGCAGGCCGGGCTGCGCGAGATGGCCCGGGTCACCCGGCCCGGCGGTCGATTGGTGGTGTGCGAATTCTCCACCCCCACCAACGCGCTGTTCGCCACCGTCTACAAGGAATATCTGATGCGAGCGCTGCCGCGCGTGGCGCAAGCGGTGTCCAGCAACCCCGCGGCCTACGTCTACCTGGCGGAGTCGATCAGGGCGTGGCCCGATCAGGCGATGCTGGCGCACCAGATTTCGCGGGCCGGGTGGTCGGCGGTGCGGTGGCGCAACCTGACCGGCGGCATCGTGGCCCTGCACGCCGGATACAAGCCCACAAACAACAAGCCGAGCTGACGAAAACCTGATCGGCCGCCTGAATGCAAGGGGCCATCGCGCCGAAGACTTAGGTCCAGAAATCGTTCATGGGTTGGGCGTACGTGTCGTTGGCAGTGAGCGGGGCCAGGCCCAAGGAGTCTTCAATAGTGGCCATCAGGCTGTACTCGTTGTAGTTGGCGGTGGCGACGAAGTGGCCGGATTGCATCGGAATCGGGTTGGTCACAGCATTGTAAGTCGTGGCGCCCTGGTTCGGGATGACGATCATCGGAACGTTGTTGCCTTCGTTACCGATGCCCAGTGACAGATTGTTGTAGTCCTCGTCGGTCACTATGAAGATCGCATCCTTCTGCGACGTGTCAGTCCACGTGTTCGAGCTTTGAATCGCGGATACCTCTTGCTGGAGGAACTGGTCGCCGGCCGCGATGTTGTACTGATGCGTCGTGAGCTGGCTGAGAACGAAGTTGGCAAGACCAGCAGGAGTATCGTGCGGGCCTTCCATGTCGTTGGCGTTTGCCGCAGAGATCCACGCGAACTTCGGGAAGGAACTCGGGTCGTTGAGAGCGCCGGACAAGTCCGTCAGCGGGAGCAGGTGTGTCGACAGGTAGGTGGAGTCGATGGCATTTTGTTGGAAGACGTAGCTGAACTGCTGAAAGGGCAATTGGCCGATGGAGTCGGACAACTCGGTGTCACCCGCGAAGGGCATGCCCTGCGCGTAGCCGGCCCACGCTGTGCCCGTCGGATACATCTGATCCAGTTCTTGCATGAGGCTGGGTGCGTTGATGGCGTTCCCGGTGGGGTTGTAGTCGATGCCGAAGTCCGATCCGCCCAGGATCCGGAAGTAGTTGGGCGTGCTGGGGTGGCCCAGCGAGTAGTAGTTGTCCGCATATCCGTAGGTGTTGATCAGGCTGTTGATGTAGGGCGCGTTGGGGCTGCCGACGATGTCGCCGACGCCATGGTTCTCCATGTAGATCACGAACACGTGATCCAGTGAGCCGACGTGCGACGTCGGTGCAGTCAGCGGGGCCGCGGTAAGGGTTGGATCGCCGACGGTGAACGACAGGTTGTCGGCGTAGGCGTCGTTGTAGTTGCCGAGCACCGGGTTGCGGTCGTCGAAGGTCGCGGTCACCACCGCGGATCTGGTGCCCGCCGGGATGGTCCCGGAGACGTCTTGTTGCTGGAACCCGGTGACTCCCAGGCGATCCAGCGCCGTGACCGGCCCGATCGAGCCGGTGCCCAAAACGGCCCCACCGGAGCTGAGGAAGGTGACCTGCACCGAGGCCGCCGACGGGTCCAAGAGGTAGCCGCCGAGCAGTCCACTGAGCGTGTACGGCGTTGTGCCGGTGTCGATTTTAGTGGCTGCGGTGCTCAGATTGACGGTTTGGCTGATGGTGGAGGTGGCCACGGGTCCACCGCCGGCGAAATTGTTGCCGCCACCCGCGGGCGCGTGGCTGGGAAAGCCCAGTGCCTTCGGCAAATCCGGGAGCGGAGACGAAGTTGGCGACGGATAATTGCGCAGGGTGCCGTAGGAGATCACGGTCGGGGTGCCGGTCACCGTCCAGCCCGGAATGGTCACCGAGCTGTAGCCCGACCCGGACGGGTCGGCCGTTTCGAAGCCGGGGTTGACCAGCAGGTTCTGACTCATCGGCAAGCCGGGGATCCCGTTGAGGCCAATCAGCCCACCGGCCCCCACGCTCCCGGCGCCGCCCATCAGCGCGACGGTCGTGGCGTTGCCGCCGTTGCCGCCGTTGCCGCCGGTGCCGACTAGGACGGCATGCCCGCCAGTGCCGCCGCCTCCGCCGCTAAAGCCGGTGGCGGCATCCGCGCCGGCCCCGCCGGGACCGCCAGTACCCGACAGCGGACCGGCAGCCCCGCCCGAGCCGCCCGCCCCGCCGGTGCCCGTTGCGGCGAATCCGCCGGGCCCGCCGGCCCCGCCGGCCCCCAGCGCGATCGCGTTGCCGCCGAGCCCGCCCTGCCCGCCAGGCACTGACCCCGAGCTTGTTCCCGCGGTGCCCCCAGCCCCACCGGCACCCCCAGAACCCAGCAAGCCCGCGGCGCCGCCGGCCCCGCCCAGGCCCCCACCCGCGCTACCAGTGCCGGGTTGCAGGACCGATCCGCCGGCCCCACCCGAGCCGCCGGTACCCGCGTAATGACCGCCGGCCCCACCGGACCCGCCGGGCCCACCGGCGCCGACCATGCTCGCGCCGCCGTCCCCGCCGGCCCCGCCGGCGCCCAACGCCGAGCCCGCCGAGGCGAACAGCGCACCGCCCAACCCGCCGGTCCCGCCGGCCCCACCGGGCCCGCCGGCGGAGTTGATCGACGATCCGCCCACCCCACCGGGGCCGCCGTCGGCCCCCAGCAGCCCACTCCACGACCCACCGGCCCCGCCGTTGCCGCCGCCGCCGGCATGTAAAGCACTGCTGAGCTGACCGGTTAACCCACCGGCCCCGCCGACCCCACCCGAACCGAACAACCCGCCAGCCCCGCCGTTGCCGCCACCCCCGCCGTCCCCGCCGGGACCGCTGGCCGCGCCCACCCCGCCGGCCCCGCCGGGACCGCCATTACCGAACAACCACCCGCCAGAACCACCCAGGCCGCCGGCCCTGCCCGGACCCAACGACCCCAACCCACCGGCCCCACCGGCCCCGCCGCTGCCCAACAACCCCGCCGCCCCGCCCGACCCGCCGGGCACCCCATCCGCACCCGACCCACCGGCCCCGCCATCGCCAAGCAACCACCCACCAGACCCCCCACCGGCCCCGCTGCCCGCCGCCCCGGCCGCACCATTGCCGATCAGCGCGCGCCCGGTCAACGCCACACTGGGCGCGTTGATCACGTTGAGCACCGCCGAGGGCAACAACACCCCATTAGACCCGCCAGCACCGTCGGGCCCCGCCGACATACCCGTGCCACGCCAGCCCGCCGTTGCCGCCCAGGCCCCACAACACCGCCGTGCCACCATCCCCGCCGGCCCCGCCGGCCACCAGCGCGGCGCTCTGCGCCCCGGCCCCCCCAGCCCCGCCATCACCAAACACCGTGCCGCCGGCCCCACCGGCCCCACCGGCCCCGCCGGTCCCGACCGACGCAACCCCCCCGGCCCCACCGGTCCCGCCGAAACCGACCAGCCCCGCGGCCCCGCCGGCCCCGCCGTGCCCGCCGGTGCCGCTGCCAAAGATGTCACCGCCGGACCCGCCCGAGCCACCCGAACCCAGCCAGCCCGCGCTGCCACCGGCCCCACCGGCCCCCCCGGCCCCGGAATAACTCGTGCCCCCGGTGCCACCGACCCCACCATTACCCGACAGGAAACCGCCCGCGCCGCCCGCCCCGCCGATACCCCCACCCCCGGTCCCGCCCAACCCGCCGGTGCCCCCGCCACCCCCGGCACCGAACAAGCTACCCGACCCGCCGGTCCCGCCCAGACCGCCCGCGATCCCGACCCCGCCGACCCCACCGACCCCGCCGCCCGCACCAACAAACCCGCCGAACAACCCACCAGCCCCGCCGGACCCGCCCTGACCGCCGCTGGCCAACAACGAGTACCCACCGGCCCCACCGGCCCCGCCGGCGCCCCACAACCCGCCGGCCCCGCCGATCCCGCCGTACCCGCCGGTCCCCGTCGGCGCGTACCCGCCGGCCCCACCGACCCCACCGCTGCCCAACAACAACCCGCCCTGCCCGCCCGCACCGCCGGGCGCGGCAGTGCCGCCGGCCCCCCCAGCCCCGCCCGTGCCGATCAACCCCGCGGCCCCACCAGCCCCGCCGCCGCTACCGAACGGCGCCGGCCGCGCCGGACCCGCCCGCCCCGCCATCACCGATCAACCACCCCCCGGCCCCCCCGCTGCCCCCGGTCCCCGGGGCCCCGTTGGCGCCATTGCCGATCAGCGGGCGCCCAGTCAACTCCACTGTGGGCGCATTCACCGCCTCCAGCGAGGTCTGCACCAACGTCTGCAGCGACGAAAAGTTCCCCGACTCAGCGGCCGCATACGACACCGCAGCCGCGCTCAACGCCTGCCCAAACTGCGCCTCAAACACCGCCGCCTGCGCGCCCACCGCCTGATAAGCCCGCCCATAGCCGCCGAACAACCGCGCAATCGCCCCCGACACCTCATCAGCGGCCGCCGCCACAATCCCCGTCGTCGACGGCGCCGCCGACGCCCTCGCCGCCCTGATCGCCTCCCCGATCCCACTCAAATCCGCCGACGCCGCGGCCAAAACCTCAGGTGCTGCGATCAGGAAAGTCGACATCTGCGGCTCCCATCAAGATCAAGGGGGCGACTCGAACCGCTATCTGCAGTTCAGACCGTATCTAACAACATTTCAGACTGCTGACAGTCCAAAACTGCTGAAGTTGGCCGTAGTTGGGGTAGACGGCCGCCCGCCCTTCGAGCTAGTCAAGGTTCAGAACGAGAACACCGCTGGCCCGGGCCGCAAACCGCAGTACATCGGGCGGTGCCGTAACAAGGAAGACAGGTCTGCCTCAGGACGTGCAGAACGTGCTCTGCATTCTTTTCGGCGACGTTGCCACAACGAACAACGACTTCCAGAGCGAGATGCAATTCCCAACAGGCACCGTTCGGGGCTGGCCGAACTGCTGAAAGCGATTAAGTGCCGGCTCGCTGCAGCACGCCCACCTGGTCGGGGCAGTAGTGGTCGATCGCGGCGCCCAGGAACTGCAACGCTTGCCCCTCGGTGGTGTGCAGCGGCAGGTTGCGCTGGAGGAACGCGGCCGACTTGTACGCGTCGCCGTCCACGCCTCTGGCCAGTCGCTCGCATTCGATCTTGGCCAGCCAGGCGTTGTAGTCCTGCGGGCCGTAAATGCCGAACGTGTGCAGCGTGGAGTTGAACACGTAGTCGTAATCGTCGGCCTGTGCCGGTGCGGCCAGTGCGATAGCGCCTACCAATATCGGTGCCGCCATAGCAACGCTAGCGGCGAGGCCCCTGCCCTTCATTAGCCGGACTATACACCCGACCGTTTTATCAGCCCAGATGTGCCGACAGCAGCCAGCCGCCGACCGAGACCAAGCCGTCGGCCTCCTCGCGCACCTGCATACCGGGCAGGCCGAAAAAGTCCTTCGGCGCCTTGGCGTACAGGCGGGCCGGCTTGATCTCGTCGACAACCCAGTACTTGGACACCGCGTCGCGCAGCTCGTCGCTGGTGACGGCATTGATCGGCCCCTCGGTCACCGCCGCCCGGTCGAAGACCAGGGCAAAGTAGGACGCACCCGGCGCCGCGGCCCGCACGATCGATTGCTGGTAGCCCTCGCGTGCCTCCACCGGGATGGAGTGGAACAGCGTGCTGTCGACGATGGTGCCGAACCGGCCGTCGTACCCGGTGAACGCGCTGATGTCGGCGACCTCGAAGGTGGCGTTGGTCAGGCCGCGCTTCGCAGCCTCCTGCCGGGCCAAGTCGATGGCGGTGGGTGACAGGTCCAGCCCCACGGTGGTGTGGCCTCGTTCGGCCAGGTGCAGTGAGATCGCGGCTTCCCCGCAGCCCACGTCGAGCACGTCGCCGTGGAACTTGCCCTGCTCGATCAGCGTGGCCAGCTCGGGTTGCGGGATGCCGATGCTCCAGGGTGGGCGAACGCCCTCGCCCAACTGCGTGGATTCACCGCGATACACCGCTTCGAACTCAAAGTCTTCCAGCTTTTCCGTCATGCTCCAGATATATCAATCAGCCTGATATATGTCAACCAACTTGATACCGCGAGAAGACGCAAAAGCCCCCAAACCCTCGGCGTGTCGCGGGCTTTTGCGTCTGCTCGGCCTGTTACCCGGGAATCTGGTAGGCGCACCGACCTGTCGAGTGCTCGGTGAGCGAAACGGGCTTGCCGTCCACCAGGATTCGGCAGTCGTGGGTACCGCTGTGATCGGTCCAGTTCAAGGCCAAATAGGGGCTTCCGTTCACCTGGACTGTTTGCGACCAAGGAAGCGGAACCCAGGTGTTGGTGTTTGCGGGATACACCGGAGTTCCGGGGTCGGGGATGATGGAGAACGCGTCACCCTGCCCGGTGACTTCAAAGGTCACGCTGTGAGTGGGATCGGCCGCGGCCGTCGGTAATAGGGCCTGCGGCGCGGCGGCCGTGGCCATCGCAGCGGCTGCTAGCAAACCGGCAAGGGCGCGAGGCCGGGGGACCCACGATGGTAGCCGGCCCGCGCCGGGGGTCAGATCTGCGACTGGGTTATTCATGCGCAACTCCTTTTTCTCGGGCGAGCCGCTGACGAGCGGGTTGGTGATCGCCGCGGCTGGGATTGACGTTACACAGCAAACCCAAACATGAGAACAGGTTGACGCGCCGAAGCGACTTTTTCGCGCGGTGAGGCGTTGCTACCGGCGATGGCTGATTGCGAGCAGAGATGCCTCGGCGAACGCAAGAGCCGGTCAGCCCAGACTCAATCCAGCCACGCCCTGTGCGACTAGTGGCCCTCAGGGTTGTAGCTGCCGATCCGGTGGGGTGGCCAGAAGCTGGATCCTCAAATACCACCGCGAACGGCTGGTAGCGAACCCCGACGCCATGTCCGAGATGGACCACGAGCGGCCATTTGCGGCACCGCGAACATGCGCGTGAGATGGCCGCTTCCCCACAGCCCGCGTCAAGGAGGTCGCCGTGGAACTGGCAGGGCGGCCAGCCAGCTCGGGCTGCGGTTTCGCCGAGGCTCCATGGCGGCCGGACGCCCTGCCCGAATTGGGCGGATTAACCGCGATATGCGTTTCGAACTTGAGATCCATGCCACGTAGCTTGATGTGACGAGCTGGGGCCGCCTGGTCCCGGCTCATCACACTCAGCTGAATGGTTGGATGGGTTAGCGACACGGATCCGTGTTGAGGACGCCGACGCTGCCACCCGGAAGAGCCACGACCTGGTGGAGAACACCCGTTGTCGGGAGGCACGCAAGCTCATCGGCGGTGCAGACGGGCAGTCGCTGTACGTCGAGAAATTGTGGGGCTACGTCGTTTGGCGGGGGCGGGCGTCCGGCCGGCATCAGCCCTGAGTTCACCGAGCGAAGTCCATGGCACCGCGCGCCGGCACACAGTAAGTCGTGGGCAGGCAGTTCCTCGCTTACCAGCCGGGCGATGTGAATACAATGTGAAACCGGTAGGCCTTTCAGACGAAAACGCCCATGTAGAGGGCACTTAACCGGTACGCTCGCCCAATCGCATTCGCATTCGTCAAGAGATCGGCGGGCGGTGCCGGGGCCGGCTGAGGGGATAAGACATGTCCTACGTCATCGCAGTACCCGAGTTTTTGTCGGCCGCAGCCACCGACCTAACGAATATCGGATCGGCGATTGGCAGTGCCAACTCTGCGGCCGCGGGCTCGACATCCAGTGTGCTCGCGGCGGGTGCCGACGAAGTCTCGGCGGCGATCGCCGGCTTGTTCAGCTCGCACGCGCAGGCCTATCAGGCGCTCAGCGCCCAGGCGGCGCAGTTTCACGAGCAGTTTGTTCAACTCATGAGTGGCGCCGGGGCGCAGTACGCGGGCGCCGAGGCCGCCAACACCAACCCACTGAACCTCCTCGAGCAGGGTGTGCTCGGCCTCATCAATGAGCCCAGCCAGCTGCTGACGGGCCGCCCGCTGATCGGTAGCGGCGCCAGTGCCGCACCGGGCTCGGGAGCAAGCGGGGGGAATGCCGGGTGGTTGGTCGGTAACGGCGGGGCCGGTGGATCCGGTGCAGCCGGCCAAAACGGCGGCAACGGGGGCAAGGGCGGATTTTTCGGTGGTGCCGGCGGCGCCGGCGGGACCGGCGGGACCGGCGCTGTAAGCGGGGGCAACGGCGGGAAGGGCGGATTGCTCGGTGGCGTCGGTGGGGCTGGAGGAACCGGCGGTCTCGGCGCGGGCGGGGCTGATGGCGGCAGCGGCGGCACCGGCGGCAACGGCGGGCTCTTCGCCGCCGGCGGGGCCGGCGGAGCCGGCGGGGCCACGGACGGGTTCGCAGGAGGTAACGGTGGCCAGGGTGGGGCGGGCGGACTGTTTGCCCGTGGCGGAGCGGGCGGCGCTGGTGGCTTCGCAATCGACATCGGCGGGATGGGTGGCACCGGCGGAGCGGGAGGATGGTTTGGCGCCGGCGGGGCCGGGGGCGCCGGCGGCGGGGTCTCCGATAGCTTTGGACTCGGCGGGACGGGTGGGACCGGCGGAAGCGGTGGGCTCTTCGCTTCCGGCGGCGCGGGCGGCGCCGGTGGCGGCGCTCCGCTGGGCCCCTCCGGCGGTTCCTACGGCGGTCAGGGAGGTAACGGCGGCAGGGGTGGCATGTTCGGCGGAAACGGCGGGGCCGGTGGGGACGCCGGGGCAGGTATCCATTGCTTCGCCGGGGGCGACGGCGGAGACGCCGGCTTCTTGTTCGGCGACGGCGGAGCCGGCGGCACCGGTGGGGCGTCTTCACTTACTAACGCCGGTCCAGGCGGCAACGGCGGGAAGGCCGCTCTGATCGGCAACGGCGGTGCCGGCGGCGACGGCGGCGTCGGCGCACTTGGTGGGCGGCTTTGGGGGCCATGGCGGCAATGCACAGCTGATCGGCAACGGCGGCGACGGCGGAAACGCAGGAGAAGCCCCGACGAAGCAGTAGCCCGGCGCCGGCGGGTCCGCCGGAACATTGTTTGGCTTGGATGGGGCAACGGGACAGACCTAGCCAATTGTCCGCACCTCGGTGGGGCATCAGATGGCGGCAACAAACGTGGCGCGAACCAAATCTTCGCTGCCGGTCCCTGCGGATGCATCCTGCGATATCGATCGCACTCGCGCACAGTGCTGAGGTCCTGCACGCAGAATTAACCCGGTGACCCGTGCTCCGCGTGTTGTCAAGGGCCGGGCGGCGCGGGCCGGATTGCGACGGCGTGCCCTTCCATCACATAACGGCCCCGACGGTGCCGCCGGGGCCGAACTGGAGGGATCTGCCGGTCGGCGCAGGTTCGCGCTGGTAACCGGGATGACTGGTGATTGAACAGCGGCTGTCAACGATGCGATCAATGCGATTCATCCCGTGGGCTGCGCCGACAGGTGGGTATTCGCGCGGGCAGGCAGCGCTGCCGTCAGCTGAACGGCGGCCGGCGATCCAGCAGCCGCGACACGCGCCCGCCGCGCGCCACGCCCGCGCGACCCAGTCGGCATCGTCGTCGGTGACCAGGTTGGCCATCACCCGCACGGCGATGGTCATCAGCGTGGTGGAGCGCATCGCGAGCGGCCCGGTCGCGGGCAGGAACCGCTGGAAGGTCAGCAGCAACGCCAGCCGGCGCGCGACCGAAAATCCGCGACCGTAGTGCGCCTGCAGCAGCGACGGCCACACCCGCGACAGGTCGCGCGAGTCCAGCAGCTCGGCGGCCAGCCGGCCGGTTTCCAGCCCGTAGTCGATGCCCTCGCCGTTGAGCGGGTTGACGCACGCGGCGGCGTCGCCGATCAGCATCCAGTTCGGCCCGGCCACCCCGGAGACGGCGCCGCCCATTGGCAGCAACGCCGACGACACCGCCCGCGGCTCGCCGGCAAAGCCCCACTCGTCGCGGCGCAGGTCGGTGTAGTAGGAGATCAGCGGTCGCAGCGCGAGGTCCGCCGGCCGTTTGGACGTCGACAGCGCCCCGACGCCGATGTTCACCTCGCCGTTGCCCAGCGGGAAGATCCAGCCGTAGCCGGGCAGCACGGCGCCGTCGGGGGAGCGCAGTTCCAGATGCGACGTCAGCCACGGGTCGTCGCCGCGCCAACTAGCCAGGTAGCCGCGCGCGGCGACGCCGTACACCGTCTCCTGATGCCAGCGCCGGCCCAGCTTGCGGCCCAGCGAAGAGCGGGCCCCGTCGGCGACGATCAGCCGGCGGCAGCCACGTCGGTGCCGTCGGCCAACGTCAGCGATACCACCCGGCGCGACGAGTCATGATGCAGCGCAATGGCTTTGGTCCCGAGCAGCATGCGGGCCCCGGACTCCTCGGCGACTTTGCGGATCCGGTCGTCCAACTCCAGGCGGGCCACGGCGCTGCCGGTCGACGGGAACGACGGGCCGGGCCAGTCCACTTCCACCTCGCCGCCGAATCCGCTCAGCCGCAGTCCGCGATGCCGGATGCGGGTGTCCAGCCAATCGCCCAGCCCCAGCCGTTCCAGCTCCGCCACCGCGCGCGGTGTGAGCCCGTCCCCGCACGCCTTGTCGCGGGGGAAGCTGGCCGAGTCGATGACGAGGACGTCGCGCCCGGCCCGTGCCGCCCAGGCGGCCGCCGCCGAACCTGCCGGTCCGGCGCCTACCACCACCACATCGGCACTGGTGTCCACGCTCACCAGTATGTTGAACGCATGAAAACGCCGACGACGGTGGTGGCGGGCGTCGATTTCGGCGACGCCGCGTTTGCCGCGACCGTGCGAGACGGGGTCACGCGGATCGAGCAGCTCATGGACACCGAGCTGCGCGGTGCCGACGAGGTGATGACCGATGCGCTGCTGCACCTGTTCCTGGCCGGCGGTAAGCGGTTCCGCCCGCTGTTCACGGTGCTGTCCGCGCAGATCGGGCCGCGGCCGGACGCCTGGGAGGTGACCACCGCCGGCGCGGTCATCGAGTTGGTGCACCTGGCGACGCTGTACCACGACGACGTGATGGACGAGGCGGAAGTGCGCCGCGGCGCGCCCAGCGCAAACGCGCGTTGGGGCAACAACGTCGCCATCCTGGCGGGCGACTATCTGTTCGCGACGGCGTCGCGACTGGTGTCACGGCTCGGCCCGGATGCGGTGCGGCTTATCGCCGAGACGTTCGCCCAGCTGGTCACCGGGCAGATGCGCGAGACCCGCGGTGCCGCCGAGGGCGTGGATTCGGTCGAGTACTACCTGAAGGTGGTGCACGAGAAGACGGGCTGCCTGATCGACGCGGCCGGCCGGTTCGGCGCGATGTTCGCCGGCGCCGACGACGACCAGGTCGAGCGGCTGGGCCGGCTGGGCGGCATCGTCGGCACCGCGTTTCAGATCTCCGACGACATCATCGACATCGACAGCGAGCCCGACGAGTCGGGGAAGGTTCCCGGCACCGACGTGCGCGAAGGGGTGCACACCCTGCCCATGCTCTACGCGCTGGCCGAAACCGGACCCGATAGCGCGCGGCTGCGCGAGCTGCTGTCCGGGCCCGTGACGGATGACGCCGACGTGATCGAGGCGCTGACACTGCTGCGCGCGTCGCCGGGTATGGCGAAGGCCAAGGACGTCCTGGCGCAGTACGCGGCGCAGGCGCGTCATGAGCTTGACCTGCTGCCCGACGTCCCCGGACGGCGCGCGCTGGCGGCGCTGGTCGAATACACCGTGAGCCGCCACGGCTAGCTCGTGTGCCGCGCGGAACCCGGACGGGTGTTTCGGGCGTTGAATGAGCCGTAGTGAGCATTAATCGAGTGCTCGTAGGAGGACACTGATGACCTGGCATCCCCATGCCAACAGTTTGAAGACGTTCGTCCTGTTGGTCGGTATGTCCACCATGATCGTGGCCGTCGGTGCGATGTTCGGCAGGACGGCGCTGCTTTTTGCGGCCCTGTTCGCCGTCGGGATCAACGTCTATACGTACTACAACAGCGACAAGCTGGCGCTGCGGGCGATGCACGCGCAGCCGGTTTCCGAGGTTCAGGCGCCGGTGATGTACCGGATCGTGCGCGAGCTGGCCACCGCCGCGCACCAGCCGATGCCGCGGCTGTTCATCAGCGACACCAACGCACCCAACGCCTTCGCCACCGGCCGCAACCCGCGCAATG
Organism: uncultured Actinomycetota bacterium; assembly: GCA_963814505.1. Taxonomy (GTDB): domain Bacteria; phylum Actinomycetota; class Actinomycetes; order Mycobacteriales; family Mycobacteriaceae; genus Mycobacterium. The sequence goes on along the minus strand of CAWFDM010000016.1, from coordinate 952,097 downwards.
CCGCCGTCTGCTGCACCACCGGGATCTTGGAGATCCTCAACGAGCGCGAGCTGCGCGCCGTGCTGGGACACGAGCTTTCGCACGTCTACAACCGCGACATCCTGATCAGCTGTGTGGCCGGCGCGCTGGCGGGGGTGATCACCGCGCTGGCCAACATGGTCTTGTGGTTCGGTGTCTTCGGCGGCGAGCGAGATGGCGAGAACCCCCTTGCGCTCCTGTTCGTTTCTTTGCTGGGCCCGATCGCCGCGACGGTGGTCCGGCTGGCGGTGTCGCGGTCCCGGGAGTACCAGGCAGACGAATCGGGCGCCATGCTGACCGGTGACCCGCTGGCCTTGGCGTCGGCGCTGCGCAAGATCTCCGGCGGCGTGCAACTGGCCCCGCTGCCGCCGGAGCCGCAGCTGGCCAGCCAGGCGCACCTGATGATCGCCAACCCGTTCCGCGCGGGTGAGCGGATCGGGTCGATGTTCTCGACGCACCCGCCGATCGAGGACCGCATCCGCCGGCTGGAGGCCATGGCGCGGGGGTGAACCCCGCTATAGCCCGGGCAAGCAGGTGGGGAGGCTGCAACCAGGGACCTGAACTCTCCGGTAGAGGTTCCCGAGGTTGACGAGTGCCGGCAACAGGATCACGTCGACCCCCGCTTTTTGATCCTGAGGGAGATTGCGGGTCTCGAAATCCAAATTGGTGAGCGAGTTCTGGATCTGTGTGAACCGCTGATTCCGCTGCGCCGGGGTGAGGCTGTCCCAGGATGCGTCCAGGTCGGCGATTTGGCGCCGCACGTCTTCCGCGTCGGATTGGGGGCTCAGGGGCAAGGACGGCCGCAACGGATAGAAGTGGGTGAGCGCGGGTGCCGCGGTCACCTCGGCCTGCGCGGGACTGGCTGTGACCAGCGTGCCGGCCACCAGTCCGGCCACCGCGATCGCTGTGATTCTCATGGAGGTTTCTTTCCGGCGAATGGACCGGGGCGGTTACCCGACATGCCGCCCCGGCCAGCCATTCACGACTACTCGGGTGGTGTTCTTGTTGTTTCTCTTGTTCATGCCCGGCCCGTGACCACTCTTGAGGAGTGTCATGGCCGACAGCACCAGGATCGTCCGGACCGCTTGCCGGATTTAGGTGAAATTCTTGCGGAATTCTTGCGTCCGGTCGATCACGGCCCAGTGTCGGCGCGAACTAAGCGGCGGCTTCGGGCCATTCGGGTTCTATTTGCTGCCGCGCCGCACGGCGAGTCCGCTGGCCCGTCTCGTCCGCACCGTGGATGCGAACTGTTCCACCGGTGGCCTGGTGCTGTCGCTCCCAGTCGGTAATCGCCTGGTGCGCCGCGTGGTCGAGGTAGTTGACGGAAATGTTGACGGAAATTTCTTGGGCGCAAGCCTGGCGCTTTAGCCCGTGGGTCAGCCCATCCCGTTTGTCGCCGGGCGCAGCCCGGCGCTTAAAGTGGCTGCGCTTGGCCGTCGATGTAGTGCTTGATGATCGACAGCGGTGCGCCTTCGCAGGAGACGGCGAAATAACGCAGCGTGTGCTCGCAAAAGGTGAGCATCGGGTCGGTGAACACCTGGCGGCGATACTTCGTCACGAAAACAAGGTGTGCAGGCAGCAGCGACGCTCTGTGTCGGGCGCGGCGGTAGGTCTGGGTTGTCAGGGGTCGGCCTTATGGTGTGGGCGTGCAGATGGCCAACGCCTACCACGGTGAACCGACACCGGCCGCTGAGCCGGCGCGGTCGGGTGAGCGTAAGCCGCGTGCACGTAAGCGCCCGAAGGGCGCGCCCACGCATGTGCGGTCGTGGCCGTTGCGTCCGGATCTGGCGCAGTGCAGGGTGATTGCGACCCGATTTTTCACCGGCGCCCGGGTGTATAACGCGGTGCTGGGCGAGTTCATCGCACGCAGTCAGGTGATCAAACGCGATCCGCAGTGGCAGGGCGCGCGACAATTGCCACGGCGCTGCAAAAAGGAACGGGCCGCGCGGGCCGCGGTGTTCGACGCTGTGGCGGCGGCTTACGGTTTCACCGCCGATGCGGCGCAGTCGTACGCCTCGTCGCTGCGTCAATCCTGGGTGCGTGAACACTTGCCCGCCCAGGAGACCCAGAGCTTAGGTGCCCGCGCGTTCGATGCGGTCAAGCAGTGGCACCTCGGTAGGAAAGGCAAGCCGCGGTTTAAGAACACAACGCGTGGGTTGCATTCGTTGGCGGCCAAGGACGGCAACGGTGCGCTGCGACCCAAGACCGACGCGGCCGGTCGGCTGGTTGGGTTGCAGTGGGGGGCAGGTTTCGTGGTTGGGATCACCGCGCCAGCGCAGACGGGCCGCCGTGGTAAGGAGCAGCAAGCCGAGCTGGCCGAGATCGAGGCGCTGATCGCGGCGGGCAAAGTGTTGTCTACCCGGATCGTGCGCACGGTGATCAACGGTCGCGACACCTACCGCATCCAACTGGTCTGCGATGGGCATCCGAGCCGGCGCCATCGGGTCGGCGACGGGCGGGTGTCGTTTGATCTGGGGCCCAGCCAGATCGCGGTGGCTGTCGAACGCGGCGACGGAAGCTCGACGGGATGGATTGAGCCGCTGGCCGATCGGATCCGGCTGAACACCGTCCGGTTGCGTCGTGGGCAGCGACGCTTGGATCGTCAGCACCGCGCTGCCTCGCCGGGCTGTTTCAACTCTGATGGCACCCACCAATCTGGCCGTTGCCACTGGCTGCGTTCCCACGCCGCGAAACAGACCATCATCGGGGTGGCTGAGCAGCACCGCCGGCTGGCCGAGCACCGCAAGACGTTGCATGGGGCGCTGGCCAACCGACTGTTGGGCTACGGCGCCGACGTGGCGTGCGAGAAGCTTGATTACGTTTCGTGGCAGAAGAACTTCCCGCGCAGTGTGCGCGACCGGGCACCAGGGTTGCTCGTGGAGATGATGCGCCGCAAGGCTGACAGCGCCGGCGGTGATCGTCTCTACGAGTTCAACACCACAACGACTGCCTTGTCGCAAACCTGTTTGTGCGGGAACCGTAAGAAAAAGCTGCTCTCGCAACGGGCCCACCGTTGCGGTTGCGGTATCAAAGAGGACCGAGATCTGTTTTCGGCCTACCTGGGACTGCACGTCCACAGGACGGCTGATGGTCTCGACCGGCTGGACCTGGAGGCAGCCAACCGCGGTTGGCTGCTCCGCCGTCAGGACGTTGATGGGTTGCCGAGGTCTGGTCGGGCAGCACCAATCAAGCGGCGAGGCCGCAGACATCCGCCGTCGCGGAGGTCAGTGGCGCGTATCAAAGCCCGGCGGAAAGCCAAAGCTGCGATGCGACAGAGCCGCTCGGCGCGAACTTCCACCACCAATCGGCCCACGGCGATAGCCGCATAAAGTGGCTATCGAGACAGCCGACTGGCAGGGGAATCCCCGCACTTTGAGTGCGGGGAGGACGTCAAAGCAGGCTCTCGACGCTGGCGATGAGCGCGACGGTGATGACTCCCAGCGCCACGCCGCTCCATTCGCCGTTGGGAATCTCCGGCAGCCGCAACGCATCCAGCGGCGACCCCTCGAGGTCGATCCGCCGCACCCGGAATCCGAAGACCACCGAGATGACCGTCACCACCACAATGGCGACCAATGGGCCCGGAATGCGGGCCACTTTGGCCGGCACCCACCGCCAGGCGACCAGGATGGCGATGACCAGTACGCCCAGAATGACTCCGGGCCGATGTGCGCCGATGATTTGGCCCGGCAGGCCAATGAGGTTGTGCCAGGCCGTGCTTTTGGACTTCCCGCCGAGCAGCACGTGCGCTTGTTGAAGCGCGATCGTGATCCCGATGCCCGCCAGCATGGCGTGCACGACGACGGGTGAGATCGCCAGGGCGGCTCGCGCAACGCGGCTGAGCCCCAACAGAACCTGTAGGATGCCGGCCACCATGGTGATCAAACACGTTATCCCCCAACCGAAGTCGGAGATAAGGCTGGCAACCACCACTGTCAGCCCGGCCGCGGGGCCACTGACCTGCAGTGGCGATCCGCCTAGGGCTCCGACGACGATTCCCCCGACGACCGCGGCAATCAGACCGCTGAGTACCGGTGCGCCCGAAGCGATCGCGATCCCCAGTGACAACGGAAGGGCGACCAGGAAAACCACGAGTGACGAGGGCAAGTCGTATCGCAGAATTGATCGCAGTCGGCCGGTTCGCGACGCGGCTTGGCCCTCTTCAAGGCCGTGATCGAATGGTTCGAGGTGCTGCATCGGTGGCTCCCTCGTTAGCTCTTTCGCGGGGGGCGTTCCGATGTCACGCCCATATTGCGTTGTAACTGCGCCGTAACATGTTGGCGCACAAGCGATTACACTGGCACGACGGTTCGCGCCCGGCACGCCTGGCTACTATGCCGACCGTATGTGCCCGGTCAAGCGCGGGTCAAGCCGACGAGACCGGTGCATACCGATTGCATATTTTCTTGCGCCGCCTCTGCGCGCTGCCGGGTTAGAACCCTGAGCCGTGCACCTCGTGTCCCGGAACCTCGGCGATCAGGCCGAAATAGGCCTGCTCGACGGTCGAGCCGTGGTTGATCACCGCGTCGACTTCACGGGCGATCGGCATGCTCAGCCCGAACTCGTTGGCAAACTCCATGACCACGCTGGCGGCCTTGACGCCCTCGGCGACCTGGTTCATCGATGCGATGATCTCGTCGATCGCCTTGCCCGCGCCGAGTTGTTCACCGACGTGACGGTTGCGGCTGCGCTGGCTGGTGCAGGTGACGATCAGGTCGCCCAGACCGGCCAGGCCGGCGAAGGTTTCGCTGTGCCCGCCCACCGCCACGCCCAGCTTCGTCATCTCGCGCAGCGCGCGGGCGATCACCAGCGCGCGGGTGTTTTCCCCGATGCCCAGCGAGTAACCCATCCCGACGGCGATCGCGAAGACGTTCTTCAATGCGCCCGCCACCTCGACGCCGAGGACATCGTCGGTGGTGTAGACGCGGAAGCGCCGGGTGCGGAACAACGCCGCCAGCCGGGTCGCCAGGTGTTGGTCGGGCATCGCCAGCACCGCCGCGGCGGCGTACCCCTCGGCCACCTCGCGGGCGATGTTCGGGCCGGCCAGAATACCCGCCGGATGACCGGGCAGTACCTCCTCGACGATCTGCGACATCCGCATGTTGGTGCCCTGCTCGAGCCCCTTGACCAGCGACACCACCGGCACCCACGGCCGCAGTTCCTTGGCCAGTTCGGTGAGCACACCCCGGAAGCCGTGTGAAGGCACGCCCATGACGACGACGTCGGCGCAGTTGGCGGCCTCCGCGAAGTCGGTGGTGGCGCGCAGCGTGTCGCTCAGATCGACGTCATTGCCGAGGTAGCGGTGGTTGCGATGCTGCTCGTTGATGTCCTTGGCGGTCGCCTGGGAGCGCACCCATTGCAGCGTCGGTCCGCGGCGTGCGCAGATGGACGCCACGGTGGTGCCCCAGGAACCGCCACCGAGGACAACGACTTTGGGTTCGCGCTTCTCAGCTGCCATGGGGTTCAGCGTATTGCCGACACAAGTCAAAACCAATGACCTCTGAGCATGGGACTTCCGTCCCTACCGCACGCCGGATCGTCGAGGGCAATGTGCGATACGAGGAGGAAACATGGCCAGAGCGGCATGCCAGCCGAGGAACGGGTCGAAGAGGTCCTTGCGCCGTTGCGGGCGGGCGTCGGCGTTGCTGTCTGCGGCTGTTCTCGCGTTGTTGGCCGGGTCGCCCGGCATTGCTTTGGCCGATGGCGGTCGTCCGTCGGCCAACCCGGAGGAACGCGCGGCGGCCACGATACGGCCGGCCGTGATGTACCTCGTGGGCGAGGCTTATGGCCGCGTCTGGTTGCCCGGCGGCCGGCCGCTGTCTTCTTTCGGCGAAGGCTCGAATATGCCCTATACGGCGGCCTGGACCTGCACCGGTTTCGTCGTCAATCCCGACGGTTGGGTGGCGACTGCCGGGCACTGCGTCGATCCGGCGAGCGCAACCGAGTTGATACTTCAGAAAGCAGCGAAAGACTATATCGATCAGTTTCCGGACTCGCCCCAGGCGCAGGACCCAGCCGGACCTCTCGCGTGGCTGCGCGAGAACGCCAGGGTCGAAGGCACGACCGCCGGCCGTGCTCCCGAGATCAGCATCACCGTGGTGTATGGCACAGGCACAAAGGTCGCGGGGAAGATGCCCGCCAACGTCGTGGACTTCCAGCCCATCAAGAAAGGCGATGTCGCTCTTATCAAGGTAGAGAAGCGCAATATGCCGTCGTCCGAGTTGGGTACCGACGCCGACGTCGACATCGGTACACCGATTCTCGCGGTGGGTTTCGCCGAGAGCACCGTACGGGTCACCGATCGTTCGCTGGATCCCACGAACAAGAGCGGCAAGGTGAGCAAAAAGTCGACCATGGGAACCGTCCCGGAATATGAAGTCGATGCCGCGATCACCGAAGGCATGAGCGGAGGCCCGGCCATCGAACTCGGCGGCAAGGTGGTCGGGGTGAACAGCTTCGCGCCGTCCGGTGAACCGCAGCCGTTCAACTTCATTGCACCCGTCGATCGGCTGACCGCGATGCTGGTGGGCAAGGGTGTCAAGTCGATGCTCGGACCAGCCGACGTGTCCTACCGCAAAGGGCTCGAGCATTACTACTCCGGCCACTACACCGACGCAATCGCAGATTTCGACCAGGCGCTGTCGATGTCACCCGACTATCCCGGGCTGGTCGATCTCAAGACGAGTGCAGTGATGCTGCGGCAGCAGTACGGTGATACATCGTCATTCCGTGGTTCAAATCTGTTGTGGTACATCGTGGGTGGTGCCGTACTGGTCATCGCCGTTGGCGGCGGTGCGACCTTCATGGTGCTGAGAAGTCGTCGGCTCGCCCCAGCTGGAGCTCCTGACGTGGAACCCGCTCCGGGTGATCCGCCTGCCGCCGCCGACGCGAAAAGTCAACCCGTCCGTTTACAGGTAGTGGTTCCCGCACCACAGCCGGCGGCGACCGAACCCCACTTCTGTGCGAATTGCGGAGCGGAGCACCATCCGGCCGAAAAGTTCTGCCCGAACTGCGGGAAGCGGATCCCGCTCGGGGAATCCGCGTAGGCATCCAATCCGCGAGTCGGCTACTCGGCTATCCGGCCAAACGCGCCCGGTCGGCGGCGCGGCCGAACACCATCGACTCCTCGATGCGGTCGAACCGGTAGTCGATGGCGTCGGCCAGGTAGTTCTGCCGTACGTTCCACGGCCGCTTGGTGCCGGACTTGGGCAGCGCGTGCAGCGACCGCTTCACATAGTTGGCGTGAATGTCCCAGGACGGCTTTTCGGCCATCGGCCCGTCGCCGCGGTGCGGGTAGGCGTGCGTGTAGCCGTGAGAGGCCATGTGCGCCAGCAGTTTTACCGTGGCCCGGGCGGTCATGTCGGCGCGCAGCGTCCAGGATGCTTTCGTGTAGCCCACACACCAGAACAGGTTGGGCACGTCTTCGAGCATGTGCGCCTTGTAGACGAAGCGGTCGCAGGGATTGATCTCCACGCCGTCCAAGCTGATCTTGGCACCGCCGAGCGCCTGCAACTGCAGGCCGGTGGCGGTGACGATGATGTCGGCCTCGAGGTGCCCGCCGGATTCGAGCGCGATGCCGGTCGGGTCGAAATGGTCGATGTGGTCGGTGACCACCTCGGCGCGACCGTTGCAAATCGCGGTATACAGATCGCCGTCGGGGATCAGGCACATCCGTTGGTCCCACGGGTTGTACCGCGGCGTGAAATGAGTGTCGATGTCGTAGCCGTCGGGCAGGTTCTTGATCGCCATATGCCGCAGCAACCACTTCACCAACTCTGGCCGCTTGTGCGACACGAAAACGAACACCGTCTCGGCCAATGCTCTTAACATCCGGATGACCAAGTGGGAAGCCTTGCAGGGCAACACTTTACGTACAACAGCGGCGACCTTGCCGTATTTGGACGCCGCGACCATGTAGGTCGGCGAGCGCTGCAGCATTGTCACCTTCGCGGCCCGGTCCGTCAGCGACGGGATCAGCGTGACCGCGGTGGCCCCGCTGCCGATCACCACGATCTTCTTGCCGGTGTAGTCCAAGTCTTCCGGCCAGTGCTGCGGGTGTATGACGGTGCCGCCGAACTGTTCGACGCCGGGGAAGTCCGGGGTGTAGCCCTCGTCGTAGTTGTAGTAGCCGCTGCCGAAGAACACGAACCGGCTGCGGTAGAGCCTGCGCGCGCCGTTTTGCTCAACGGTGACCGCCCAGGTGTCGGTGGCGGAATCCCAGTCTGCCGAGCGGACGTAGCTGTTGAACTGGATGTGGCGGTCGATGCCGTACTTGTGCGCGGTGTCGGTCAGGTACTCGCGAATGTGCTCGCCGTCGGCGACGCCTTCCCTGCGGGTCCACGGCTCCCACGGAAACGACAGCGTGAACATGCTGCTGTCGGACCGCACCCCGGGGTAGCGGAACAAATCCCAGGTGCCGCCGATCCGCGCGCGCCGCTCCAGGAGGGTGTACGTCACGTCCGGATTGCGTTCCCTGATCCGATAGGCGGCGCCGAGACCGGAGATGCCGGCGCCGACGATGAGAACGTCGACGTAGCCGGCGTCCTCCTGGGGAGTCACGGTCATCGTGAACCTCGCTTGAATTCGGGACCGATTACCAGAGTAGTTACCCACCGGTCGTTGCCGTTTCCGGCGAGAGTGCGCATTTGTACGCGATACGCCCATGGTTACCGGCATTTTGCGCACCTTCGCGAGCTTCTCCATGAGCACGCCGACATGTAGCCGGGCGCACCGGTCGATCAGCCAGATCTGGTCGGCAGGGCCGGCGAAGATGCGCTCGTGGCTCGGGTCCTGGACGAACGCTGGGTTTTGTTCGTCGGCGCACCGGTCGCCGAAGCGCACGCTGCGCCCTACCGGTAGTTGACGAACTGCAGCGCCACGTCGAGGTCGGCCTTCTTCAACATCGCGATGACGGCCTGCAGGTCGTCGCGCTTTTTGCTGGACACACGGACCTCGTCGCCCTGGATCTGGGTCTTGACGGTCTTGGGACCCTCGTCGCGGATGAGCTTGGTGATCTTCTTGGCGTTCTCGCTGCTGATGCCCTGCTTGATGGTGCCCGTGACCTTGTAGGTCTTGCCGGAGGCCTGTGGCTCGCCGGCGTCGAACGCCTTCATCGAGATGTCGCGGCGGATCAGCTTTTCCTTGAAGACGTCCACGGCAGCCTTGACGCGCTCCTCGGTGGACGACGTCAGCTCGACGGCCTCGTCGCCCTTCCACGCAATTTTGGTGTCGGTGCCGCGGAAGTCGAAGCGCGTCGCCAGCTCCTTGGCGGCCTGGTTGAGCGCGTTATCGACTTCCTGCCGGTCGACCTTGCTGACGATGTCGAACGATGAGTCCGCCATGCGTTTCGTCCCTTTCTGCGGTGACAGCCGTTTGTGCTCTGTCTACCCGTTCGTTGTAACCTGCTAGGCGGCAGGTTGCCCGAGCGGCCAATGGGAGCGGACTGTAAATCCGTCGCGAAAGCTACACTGGTTCGAATCCAGTACCTGCCACCACAGGTATCTCGGGATATTTCGGCGGGTCGGAACGCCACATCGCCCGCAACTCCGTCAGCCGGGCCAAGTTGTGGTGGCCACGCATACGGTGCGGCACCCGCAGAATCGCTTTCCCGACCCGCGCGATGGCTGGCGCTGTTGGCGGCCTCGGTCACGCTCTGCAGCCCAGCTCGCCCCACCGCGCCTCAGGCACCTCCACACCCCGGGTCAAAGCCTCCACAACCTCGCGAATCACCGCCGGAACCGCCAGATCCTGAATCGGCGCAGCGCGCTCCGGCACCAGCCGCGCCGCGGCCACCGTCGTCTTCCACGCCTGCGACCGATCCGGCGCCGGACCGCCGCCCAGCCCCGTCAGCCGCGCATACTCGGCCCGATCCGACGTCTCAAGCCGATGCACATGGCCGTGATCCAACGCAGACGGCGCCGCATCCGCCGCGATCGGTGAGGTCAGCAGCGCGCAATCCTCGAAATGCGGCACCCCGGCATCCCGGGCCAGCAACGCCGAACCGCCCTGACTCGTCGAGACCGCCAACGCGCTACCGTTGACCTGGAGACACGCATCGGCGCCAGGAACGAGGAGTGGACCCGCCCATGAACTCTCCCCAGCCGCCGGGCCCGTACCAGCCGAACTGGCCGCCGCAGCAAAATTGGCCGCCGCAGTATCGGGCCCAGCCATATGGTCAAGTTCCCGGGAACCAGCACCCGCCGCAGCATCAGCAGATGGGTGCCCACCCATACGGCCAGCCGGCTGGGGGTGCTGCAGGGATCGCCGTCACCACCAGCTACAGGTCTTGGGTGCAATTCTCGACACCGAAGGTCTTCATCGACGGCTATGAGATGCCGATTGCCGGGTGGGGCCGCACCGCGACCCCGGTATCCCCAGGCCGGCACAACGTGCACGTCCACGTGGTGGATTCCCTGTGGCGCCAGGAGTTCGGGCGGGCCGACATCGTCATCGATGTTCAGCCCGGCCAATTAGTGGAACTCGAATACAGAATGCCGATGTTTGGCGGAGCGGGTTCGCTTGGCTTCGGGTCACAGCGTTCCAACGGCCTCGGCGTCTTCTATGGCATGATGGGCGCGCTATTTGTGGTTGTGGTGGTTGTCATCCTGCTAGTCATCGTGGTGGTCGCCGCCGGATAGCCCTGCCTACGACGGGCGATTCGGGCGACCCGCACTGAGCTTCACACGCGGACAGTCTTGGTCGACTCGCCCTGCAATGGTTTCCCGGAGGGGAATCGGCGAGGGACAGCTTGGGACATTTCAGCTGGTCAGCAGGAGCCGAGGGCCGTTGCAAGACAACGAAATTCATCCGATGTCCGACTGGGAGTCAGATGAGGCGGCCGCAAAGCGATCAGGTCCCAGCGACCAATGACCGGGCCTCTGCGGGGCCGACTACGAGATCGTGAAGGTCGCCGCCTACCTCGAGTCGGCCCGACTGTTCGATCCCGCCGACCTTCACCGGCTCGAAGCCGGCCGTCCGGATCAACCGCTCGATTTCCTCGCCAGCATGGTCGTCGTCAGTCGCGTAGAAGAGCACCGCCGGCTCCGGCGACCGGTGGCTAGAGGACTCGAGGAGATCGCCCGACAGGGTTCCAAACGCCATGGCCAAGCGCGCCCCCGCCGGCAACCACCCGGCCACAAGCTCGCCAGAGGATTGCCCTTTCGGCAGAAGACGTGAAACGTTACCTTGCGCGTCGATGGCGAGCGGGTTGCTCGGAACGACCACGGTCTTGTCGGTTAGCGCCTCGGCGATCTCACCTATGACGCCCTTCAGCACGGCAAAACGCAGCGCGAGGACAACGGCATCGGCGCCCTGCAACGCGTCGCGGTTGTCGACGGCGGCGACGGCAGCTCGTCCGATCTGTGCAGCCAGAGTTCGTGCCGACTCAATGTGGGCGCTGGAGAGCCGCAGGGCCTCGCCGCCTGAGGCGAGCCGGCGGGCGATGACGGATCCGATCCCACCAGTGCCGATGATCGCGGTGGTCATGATCGAAACCTCCTTGGCGTCATGGTGTTAACAACGGCGGCCCGAAGCATCGCGGGCCCGAACGGTTCCGCCACCTCGCTCAGAGCGAGGGGAACCGCGGCGAGGCGCCGTGAGGATGACCGTTCCCCGCCGTCGTTGGTGAAACGCAAGTGAGAGTGGAGACTTAACGGAGTGGGACCCATGCTTCCGCGATCAGGGGCAAGGGATCTCAGTGCCCGGGGGACTGGGCACCCTCGATCTGAGGGATGTCGCCGGTGATCACCGCATCCGTTCCGACCACTCGGCGGGAGTACTCGATGGCCAGTAAGCGGGCGACCAGTCCCCCTCTGGGTCTGTGGTTTGCCCCACTTCGATCAGATGACCGTCGGGATCGCGGATATAGCAGCGGATTTCGTACTGGTGATGTTTCGGCGGTGTCAGGAATTGAGCACCCCGGGCGCTCCATTCGGCGTACACAGCCTCGATGTCTTTGACCCGGATATTGAGGAAGCTGCTGACCCGGTCGGGATCGCGTGGTGCCTCCAGGGTGACCGTCGGTTTGTCGTCGGTTGGGCCTCCGCCGACATTGATGATGATGAAGGTGTTGGATAGTGCGACATAGGTTACGTCTCCTTGGAAGACCACCCTGCCGCCGAGTACTTCGGTGTAGAAGCGCCGAGAGCGCTCGACATCGTCCGAGACGATGAAATGGGCCAGCACAATTCCCTCTGGAGGCGGTGGGAGCTCGGCCATCTGGTATCTCCACTGCTTGGGTCTCACACCCCACTGACGATGGGATGCGCAGACGACGCTATCAACATCGCGTCAATTTAGGAACGCACCAATCCTCACGCAGAACTCGGGCTTGGATCAAGCTACCTTCGCGCCTACGCCACGATACGGTTTATCCTGGTCAAAATACATCGAAAGATGTTGCGAAATAACGAAATTCGATCTACCCCCCGACTGGGGGGCCAAGTGGGCCACGGCAGAGCGCAATGTCGGCCTTGCATTGTGAGTCGATTACGAAGTCGCAAGCAACAGGCGTCGTCTGCGGAAGCATTTGGCGAATTTCGCTGTACAGGATCAAGCCGGTGTGGGTGCGGCTCACCAAGTGGATGGCGTGTCACGAATTCGAGGAAGTCGCTCGGCCAACCGAAAGGGGCGTCTATGGCCTGTCTTATCTGCCCCGTCGATAAAGCGAGCGATCCGATCGTCGTCTGCTCCGATCGTCCACCGCGGGCTTGTCCAGCCGGCGCCCGCACCGCCGTGCCCGCGAGTTGGCCGATCAGATCAGCGACGTGTTCGGGCACCTTCACCGGCTGGTCCGAGTGCTTGACGACAACGAACTCGACGAACTCGTATACAGCGGTTAGGTGCCAGGCGCACACTAGAAAAAGCACAAAAGACGACCGGGGGAGCGCAGATGAGCGCCAGCGGCAATGATCAACCAACCCGAAAGCGCTGGCGGCTAGTGCCGATACCGGCGGTCACCGGCGTGCTGGCGGTGATCGGTGCCGTCGTGTTGGCGGTGTTCCTGTCTGGATGTGGGGGTCCGTCCGGAGGTCCGGGTCCGGCGGCGAGTTCGAGCTCGGCTGCGCTGTCGACTGGTCCGACGTACGGGGTTACCGCCACCGTGCCCGTCGGCAAGGGCCCGATCGGGGTGGCGGTGGATCCGGGCACCCGCATCGTCTACGTCATTAACGCCGGGTGACAACACGGTGTCGGTGATCGACGCCTCGACGCGCACCGTGACCGCCACCGTGCCCGTCGGCAAGGGCCCGGCTGGGGTGGCGGTGGATCCGGGCACCCACACCGTCTACGTCACCAACGGCATTGATAACAACACGGTGTCGGTGATCGACGGGTCGACGCGCACCGTGACCGCCACCGTGCCCGTCGGCGAGCGGCCGGCTGGGGTGGCGGTGGATCCGGGCACCCATACCGTCTACATCGCCAACCACGACGGCACGGTGTCGGTGATCGACGGCTCGATGCGCACCATCACCGCCACCGTGCCCGTCGGCAAGAGCCCGACCGGGGTGGCGGCGGATCCGGGCACCCACACCGTCTACGTCACCAACCACGACGACAACACGGTGACGGTGATCGAACGTCGATAGTGGTTGCATCGGCTTCTGGGCGCGGCGTGTCGGCTGCGGGTTGTGCATCTCGGGCGGCGTGCTGACGGTGTCGTCCCAGAGGTCGTTGTTGATCAACCATTGCCGGGCGTCCCAGGCGGGGGGGCTGGTGTAGAAGGTCATGCGCAACGCGCCGGGCGCCGGCTTGATCAGCGCCCACCGCCGCACCGCGCAGGGGCGGAGGTTGTGCTCATCCCAGAGCGTCGAGCGGTCGGGGCGGTCGATGGCCTCGACCCACCGCTCGACCGGCACCGGCCGCTTCCGTGGCCAGCGATTCGGCAGCTCGACTGCCAGGCGCAGGCCCGTGTCGTCGGCGGGCGGGCGGTCGGCATCGGTGGTCAGCTCGTCGACGGGCACCTCGCCGCGCTCGCGGACGGCGGGCCACCCTTCATAGCTCGTGTAGGAGTACAGGGTTCGCACGGTCATGGGTGCGGGCCATTCGATCGGCGGGCTGAGACCCAAACCGATAGGAGGCTAATCGTGGTGGTTGGTATTGACCGGCTTGGCCGGAACGCCGCCGAAGTGATGATGACCTTTCGCGCGAATTAGCCGAGCGTGACATCGTGCTCCGGTCGCTACCCGAGGGGATTGACACCCCCCTCTGCACCATCGCGAATTGTCACCGAGTTGTCACAAGACGTGCGGAACGACGCGGGATGGGTGGGCACGCGCTGGAACCATCGCTGCATTTCAGCGCCATCCAGGGAATCCAGAGACACATGCGGACACGTGGTTTCGCGGACTGTAAATCCGTCGCGAAAGCTACACAGGTTCGAATCCTGTACCTGCCACCACAGAGAACGGCGTGGTCAGCGTGTGCTTTTTTGACCGCCGCTAGTGGCTTGCCTGGGCCTGCGATTTCCCCAGTCCGCAGCCAGTCCGCAGCGGTCTGAGCGGCGGCGTCAAACGCGGTCGCCACCGAGTCCAGGTCGTCGGGGAACAGGTGCCCGTAACGGTCCAGTGTGAGCATTGCCGTCCTGTGTCCAAGCAGACGCTGCACCACTTTCTCGTTTGCGCCGGCGCTGAAACAAAGAGGCGCACGTGTGCCGCTTATGGGGAATTCCCCATAAGCGGCACCGGTTCGCTGTGGAAACCTTGATCCACTGGCACACCGAGGGCCTCGACATCGGCGAGCACATGGCCGTCCTGTCAACCTATCTGGGCCACGTGAGCCCCGCGGATACCTACTGGTACCTGTCTGCGATCCCTGAACTGTTGGCGCTGACCGCCCAACGGCTCGAGACACGCTACGGAGCCCGACCATGACCGCGCTGGCGCCCTCGCTGCAGGCCTACTTCACCGATCGGCTCATCGGGCAGCGCGCGGCCAGCCCAAACACCATCGCCGCCTACAAGCTCACCTTCCGGTTGCTGTTGACCTTCGCCGCCAAACGCCTCGGCAAAACCCCCGCCGCCTTGGACATCGCCGAGCTCGACGCGCCGCTCATCGCGGCGTTCCTCGATCACCTCGAACGCGACCGCCACAACAGCGCCGCCACCCGCAACAACCGGTTAGTTAGCCGCGATCCACTCGCTGTTCGGCTACCTGGCGCTGCACCACCCCGAGCACGCCGGCTCCATCAGCGCGTGTGCTCGCCATTCCACCTAAACGAACCCAACGCAACCTGCTCACCTACCTCACCGATCCCGAGGTCGACGCGCTGCTGGAAGCCTGCGACCGAAACACTTGGACCGGGCGGCGCGATCACGCCATGTTCGCACTCACCATCCAGACCGGTCTGCGGATCTCCGAGCTCGCCGGACTCACCCGCCAAGACGTCACGCTCACCGCCGGCGCCAACGTGCACACCATCGGCAAAGGCAGAAAAGAGCGACGCACACCGCTGGTGGCATCCACCAAAGCGATCCTGCACGCATGGCTCCGCGAACGTCCCGGCGCTCCAAGCGATCCGCTGTTCTCGACCATCACCGGCAGACCCCTGAGCCGCGACGCGCTCGAACACCGTCTCGCCCATCACGTAGCCCTCGCCCGGGCCGCGTGCCCCTCTCTGCAGAAAAAGCAGGTCACCATGCATACTCTGCGTCACACCACCGCCATGCGGCTTCTGCTCGCAGGCAACGACGTCACCATCATCGCGCTCTGGCTGGGCCACGAACAGATCGCCACGACCAACATCTACCTGCACGCCGACATGACACACAAACAGCAAGCGATCGACCGCACCAAACCACTGGCCACAAAACCCGGCCGCTATCGGCCCCCCGACTCGCTCCTCAAGTTCCTGGAGGCCCTCTGATTATGCCGACCTCACCAGGCGGGATTCCGTGCGCCACAACGACGATCGCGCCGAGATCGGCATAACGCGGAGGTCGGCATAATCGTGCAGTCTGACCCCGTTGCATCCATGGACCGCCGCCACGGCTTTGCCGAAGGTGTAGCGGCCCTGGTCCGAGAGTGAGGTGGTCGCCGCTGCGCGCTGAGGTGAACACGAGCTTGTCACTGTCGCGGCCGCCGATCTCGGTCTGGAGGAGCCGGGCGAGGAATGCTGGCACCGGCACCGTGCGCGCGGTGTGGTGCCTATATCCCACGGGAGGCATCGTGACCGACGACATGGACCGCTCCGACGAGCTGTGGGATTGGTACGCCGAGGATGACCCTGCCGGCGCTGCAGTTCTCGACCGCACAGCGCTGTGGTACCGGTGGTTCATCCGCGTCACCGACCCCGACGACCTCAACACGGTTAATCGACCGTTATTCCGGTGGGATGCGTGCAAGGCCATGAGCGCCGCCCAGTCGCCGTGGAACCTCATCGCTGAGGTACGGCGGTCCATCCGAAAGTCTCGAACATGGTCCGGTTCAGTAGTCAACTACACAGCCCGCCCCGTTCTTTAAGTAGTCGACTACTGCAGATCGCCCCGTCGATTCGTATGAGGCTGGGTTGCGCAATACCTGGTTACACCGCGACCGCCAGCGCGACCAGGCCCGAACGCGAGCCATGCCGGCCCGGCAAGACTTCCATCGGTGCTGGGCTGCGAGGCGGTCTCGTCCAGGTCGGCCCGATGAGCTAGGTGGGTGATGGACATGTCATATGTAATCACGGTGCCGGAGATGATCGCCTCGGCGGCAACGGATTTGGCAACCATCGGCTCGGACCTCAGCGCGGCCCACACGGCGGCGGCCGCTCGGACTACCGGGATCCTGGCCGCAGCCCAGGATGAGGTGTCGACGGCCATTGCGGCGCTGTTTTCCGCCCACGGTCAGGGCTTCCACGCACTCAGTGCGCCGGCGGCGGCGTTTCATGACCAGTTTGTCCGGGCGTTGACCGCCGGTGCGCGATCCTATGCCAGCGCCGAGGCGGCCAATGCGTCGCCGTTGGCCGGTCTTGAGGTGTTTTCGCCGTGGCAGCTGTTGACGGGGCGCCCGTTGGTCGGCAACGGCGCCGACGGAGCGCCGGGGACCGGGGCAAACGGCGCGCCCGGCGGGTGGCTGATCGGCAACGGCGGGGGGGGGCGGGTCCAACTCGCTCGGCGGCACCGTTGGGAACGGTGGGGCCGCCGGGCTGTTCGGCAAGGGCGGCCCTGGCGGCTCCGGCGGGAACGGCGGGAACGGCGGCGCAGGCGGCATCATCTCTGGGAATGGCGGCGTCGGCGGTAACGGCGACTTTGGCGGGAACGGCGGTAACGGTGGGGCCGCTGGACTATTCGGCAATGGTGGTGGCGGCGGCGCCGGTGGCGCCACCCCCAACAACGTTGGTGGGCGCGGTGGCGTCGGTGGCGCTGGCGGCATGCTCTTCGGATGGGGTGGCGCCGGGGGAGCTGGCGGCGCCGCCAGCTACCTGAGCGGCACCGGCGGCGGCGGCGGAAACGGCGGCAACGCGGGCTTCTTCTACGGAGGCGGTGGCACCGGCGGCGTCGGCGCGCAGGGCGACTACGGCGGGGCCGGCGGCAATGGCGGGACAGGCGCCACGCTGCTCGGTGACGGCGGCGACGGCGGCATCGGGGGGTATGGCGCGCAGCACGGGGGAACCGGCGGAGGTGGCGGCAACGCCGGCTTCCTCATGGGCTCTGGTGGTGCCGGCGGCGCCGGCGGCGACTCTTCCTTCTTTGGGACTCCCACCGAAGGCGGCGGGGCCGGTGGCAACGGTGGCAAAGCTATCCTGATCGGCAATGGCGGCAACGGCGGCGACGGTGGTACCACCTCCGCCGGCTCATCCGACCCGGGCGGTCCCGGCGGCACCGGCGGCACCGCCGGGTTGCTGCTCGGTGCACCCGGGAACGACGGGGTGACATAGCCAGCGGCGGCGACGGAGGTGGCGCGACCCCAACCGCACCCGATCCGGAAAGCGCGGATTCCATTGCTCGCGGACGCGTCGGTGGTCGGCATCGTAACCGCGCTGGGCCGCTCGTGCGGCGCGAATCGCCAGGTGCAAATCGTATTGCGGTGCTGGGCGCCGGTTGGGCGAGCTGGTGGGAACTTTCAGCAGATGTCCAGGTTTCAGATCGCAACAGTGGGTGGCTTCCCTTTACCGCTGCGGTCCGCCCGACTCAGTTCCCGACAATTTCCGGGCAGTAGGCCTGGGCGCTGGCACTGACGAAAAAGGCCGCTTGGCTGGCGTCCCAATAGGGTTCGGACTGCCGCATGTCCATGACGACTTGGTCGTAGGGCTTGCCGTGCTGCATCTGAGTGCATAGATCGTGCGCCGTGTTGATGAAGTCCTGCCCGTCGGTGATGCCCATGCCGTTGCGGATGTTTTGGATGAACTGCGCGTCGTTCGTATCCGCGTGCACGGTTGCCGCGAGGGCCATTGTGCTCACAAGGACCGCTGCGATGGATAGAAGCACCTTCATTGGGGGCCGAACCTAACTCGAAAACCAGTGATGCTGACAACGATCTTTCCATGCAACTCGTCGCTAGCCACACGCGAGGCTACCGGCTGACCGCTCCGATGAGCCCGGTCCTCACCCCACCCGCCTGCCACGTGGCCGGGCCCGCGGCGCGGTAGCCACCGCACGATCTCGCCGTCATCGGGGCAGTCGCGAATCTCAATGCAAACGCCGGGCTGTGCGCCGGGATGTGACGAACCTCACGCCCACGGGCTGAACGGCCTATGGGGGACACAACGTTGCATCACAACATAAGTCGCGTCGTGAAACGAAAGGCGTACGGACATGGCGACTCACGTTCAGCGTCGCGTCGGTCACCCGGCGAGTCTTATCCTGGCGGATCATCGAAGGACCCGTCCTGCACGTGTTGCCGCCCCGGCCGCAACACCAAAGGTCGTCCCTTCCCCGCCGAATGTTGACGCACCACAACACTATCCGTCAGACATGGGCATATTTGAATCCGCCCGAATGTCGCGCGAGCTCGGACGAGAAATGCCCCTGAACTCCCTGCGGGGCAAAGTCCGCGAACCCGATACTGAGTGCGCTGATGAATATGTCAACGCAACGCTTCGTCGTCCTGTTGGCCGGTGTCGCGCTATTGGTGGGCGGCCTCATCGCACTTCGGTTTCCAGTCTTTCTCTCCGATTTCGATCAATGGGGCTTTCAAATCAATTGCGGCAGTGGGTTTCAGAGCGCCTTGACGCAGGCCAGTGTCGCCCACTCGGGCGGAGCCCGCTATGTCGATCAATGCCACGCGGCCATAGCGGTGCGGCGTGACTGGACGATCCCGCTCGTGGCGATCGGGGTGTTGCTGCTGGGCGCACTGGCGGTTGGGCCATCTCGACAGCTTTCGGCGAGCGCTCGATCCATCGAGGTTGCCTGACACGGTCGCGGGTTAATGGTGGCCGCAACGAGCCCCTCCCGCTACCGGGGCAGCAGCGGCAACCGATACTGATCTAGGTTGCCCCAACGTTGGGAGGTCGACGATGACTGACGCGTTTGTTCTTGGCGGCGTTCGCACCCCGTTCGCAAAGTACGGCAGTTCCCTGTCGCACATCCGTACCGATGACCTGCTCGGGATGACGATGAAGGGCGCATGTGAGCGCGTCGGCGTCGGCCTGGGCCAGATCGAAGACATCGTGGCCGGCTGCGTCAACCCGGCCCACGAGGGCATGGGCGACATCGCCCGGTGGGCAGCCCTGGCGGCGGGATTTCCGGACAGCGTCGCGGGTGTCACCATCAACCGGTTCTGTGGCTCGTCGGTGAGCGCGACCATCAATGTTGCGCATGCGATCAAGGCGGGTGACCTGGGTGTCGGGATCGCCTGCGGGGTGGAATCGATGTCGCGGTCCGGCTGGGCGTATATGAAGGGCGACGCGCCGTTCGCGCCGCGCGGACCGGTGGTGCTGCTCGACACGATGTGGGCGGGCGCGGGCGGCCCGCCCAATCCGACGCTACTGGCCCGCAACGCCTACATCAGCATGATCGAGACCGCGCAGAACGTCGCCAACCGCTATGAGCTGACGCGTGAGGAGATCGACGCGTTCGCACTGCGGTCGCAACGGCACGCCAAGGCGGCCCGTGACTCCGGGCGGCTGGCCAAAGAGATTATGCCCGTTCAGATTCCGGCGACGAAGAAGACGCCGGCACGCACGTTCGAACACGACGAGTTCATCCGCGATGACACCACCGCCGAGCAACTGGCCGCGCTGCCGGTGCAATCGGGCACCACGCAGATGACCGCGGCCAACTCGACGCCGCTCACCGACGGCGCGAGCGCGATCGTGCTGGCGTCGGGGGAGCGCGCGGCCGAACTCGGTGTTGCCCCGTTGGCCCGCATCGTGTCGTCGGCCGTGTACGGGATCGATCCGCTGATCATGGGCATGGCGCCGGCCTACGCGCTGCCGATGGCAATCAAGCGCGCCGGCCTGACCCCCGAACAGATCGACGTGTGGGAAGTCCACGAGGCGTTCAGCGCACAAGCGCTTGGTGTGCTCCGCGAATTGCCAAACCAACTGGGCGGCTTCAAGATTCCCGACGAGAAGCTGACGCCCAACGGTGGCGCCGTCGCGATCGGGCATCCCTTCGGCGCGACCGGCACGCGTTACGTACTGACGCTGGCCACCGAGTTGCGCGAACGCAACGTCCGCTATGGCGCCCTGGGTGTGTGCATCGGTTCCGGCCAGGGCGTTGCACTTGTCCTGGAGAATCCCGCAGGCCGCGTTAGAGCGGTTCGCCGGCATCGAAGGGGAGATGTATGAGCCGCGACACCAAGGCATTTGAGGTCGAACCGATCGGGGTCGTGTCGAGTTCTCGTGTGGAGCCGATCGATGACGGCTGGGACAGCGAAACGTCCAGCATTGTCCTCGCGGATCGCTTCGACGAATCCGCGCTCGATGGGCTTGAGGCGTTCTCCCACATTGACGTCGTCTACCTGTTCCACCGGGTGACGCGGGACAGGATCGAGGAGGGCGCACGCCACCCGCGCGGCAATCCGGACTGGCCCTGCGTCGGCATTTTCGCCCAGCGCGGCAAAAACCGGCCCAACCGGATTGGCGTGACCACATGTCGCCTGATCGGCGTCGAGGGACGGACACTAACGGTTGCCGGTCTCGACGCCATCGACGGCACGCCGGTGCTCGACATCAAACCCCACCTCCGCGAGTTCGGCCCCAGAGGTGATGTGCGCCAACCAGATTGGGCGCACGAACTGATGCGCGGCTACTGGGCCTAGGTTCAGCGCTACGTCGATTGTGATCGCCGTGCTGCCTCTTCAGGCGTGCACGGCGGGCGCGAGCGGCGTCCGCCGCGGCGGCGATCGCTGCCGCGGTGCGGTGGGCGAGCGCCATGGTCGAGATCATCGGGTTAACGCCGCTGGCGGTGGGCATCGCGCTGGCATCGCCGATATAGACGCCGGGCGTGTCGTGCAGCTCGCCGGATGGATTGGCGACCGACGTGGCGGGGTCGGCCCCCATGCGGCAGCTGCTCATCTGGTGGGCGGAGAAGATCTTATGGCCGCCAACCTGCAGCGGGAGGCTCTGCATTGCGGTGATGAACTTCTCGAGGTCGTCGCCTCGGCGCCAGCGGGTGGGCACCGGGGTGAAGGGGACGATCTCGTCGGCACCCGCCGCGGCATGCAGGCGGATCTGCTTTTCCAGCGACGTGCGGGTGACGCGAACGTCGACTTCGTCGGTGAGCGCGTAGTGCACCACGCCGTTGCCCCGCTGGTCGATCGTCACGCTGCCGTGCCCGCGGTCGCGCGCTATTCCGATGAACCACGCCGCGTGCTCCAGGCGGGCCATGGTCTGTTTGTGCTCGGCGCCCGACGCTCGCGCCATCCCGGGGGCGATGATCGAGAGCGCCCATTGTGCATTCTGGAGCAGGAAGCCGTAGCCGTCCTCGATGTTGGCGAACTCGTCGATCATCGCCGTCATCGGGGCGCCCCACCACGGCGTCTGCTCGTCGGGGTAGAGACCCAGGAAGGCCACCACGGGGTGCAGCCGCAGGTAGCGACCCACGGCGGGACCGCCGATCCCCGATCGCAGCAGCAGGGCGGGCGATTCCAGCGAGCCGCAGGCGACCACCACCCGCGGCGCGCGCACGGTGACACTCGAGGCGGCTCCGGTCTGCGGGTCGGCGTAGGCGGCCTGAACCCCCGCCGCCCGGCCACCTTCGACCAGTACGCGCTCGGCGGTGCAGTGCACCACCACCCGGGCACCGGCGTCGACCGCGTCGCGCAGGTAGGTGCGACGGACGTCGAGCTTGGCACCGGAGCGGTCACCGAAGCCAATGTGGCCGGCCGAATCCGGCGAGTAGCAGGCGGGATCAGCGTTGCGGCGCAGCGTCGTGAACGACCACCCGAGCGCCGCCGCCCCGTCGCGCATGCGCAGGTGTGGACCGTTGAGGTCCGAGCAGCGGTCGTTGACCCCCAGCCGGCCGCACACGGCATCGAGATGACCGTCGAACTCGGGGCCCGCGACATCCCGCAGACCAAATTCGGTGGCCCACTGTTCGCGCACCCAGGTCGGGGTGCGTAAGCAGTTGGACCAGTTGATCGTCGGGCCGCCGCCGAGCGTCGCGGCGGCCAACAGACTGACGTTGAAGTCGGCGGTTGGTGTCGGCCCGCCGCGCCAGAACATGTCCCGCATCGTCGGCAGCTCCAGGCCGGTGAAGTCGGCCTCGTTGCGGTTGCCACCAGCCTCGAGCACGACCACGTCGAGGCCGGCCTTGGCGAGCACACCCGCGATCAGGCCGCCGCCCGCGCCGGAGCCGACCACGCACACGTCCGCGTCGAGCACCGCTTCCGGGCCCTGGGGAACGAACGTGGCCGCCGGCTCGCCACCACCGGGGGCGCACGGCGGCGGGCCGCCGTAGCCCCACGTTTGCCACGTCGGGTTCAGCCCGGTGCTGGGGTCCGGCGCGCAGTAGGCGAAGGCGAGCGTCAGGGAGGTCAGCGCGTTCAAGCCGACGGCCGGCGCAACGCCCATCATTTCGACGTTGCGCAGCAACTGCTCGCGGTCGGGCAGCGACCCCGTCGCGAACCCCAGCCCATGCAGTCCCTCCAGCAGCTCCAGCAATCCGGCGAGCTGCTCCTGCGGGAGCTGGGTGAGGGCCTGCGCGACGCAGGCGTCGGCGCCCAGGTCGCTGCCGCTGGACGCCCAGAATCCGGTGGCGTCCTCATCGCGCCGAATTGACGGAACAACGGTGTCGGCCAGTGCGCGTAGCACGGCGCGCTGGCTGTCGGTGAGTTGCAGTGTCATGGTTGTTGTCCTCCGTCCTAGTCGATTTCGGTCAGCAGGAAGTCGGCAGGCTGGGGCGCTTGGCAATTGGGCGGACATCGGGGCCGGGCTGGATACGCTTCTAGCGCAAGCGCGCTCGTCGAAGCGCGCGGCGACGCGGCCGTCTCAGAGCCGCGGCCGTCGTGGTCCTGGCTATCGCCATCGCCGGTCCTTTGCTCCCCAACGGGACCCTACGCGCAAAGTCGGACCAACCACAGGGTGTTGAGGCTAAGTCCTCGCCTCGGCGACCGCCGCCAGAACGGCCAGGCCACTGGGGTCGTTGAGGCGACTTAGCGCGCTTCCGGGCTTTTCAGAACCAAACGCCCCAGGCGCTCGGGCTGTATCAGCCGAAATACCGACACGGCGGAACGGGTTGTGGATAGGCTTTTTCCGTTATCGGGAGTACCGGTTCGACGGGAAAGAGGCCAACGGTGTCCTATCTAGTGGCGGTCCCGCAAATGGTGGCGTCGGCGGCCGGGGATTTGGCGGCGATCGGGTCATCGATCGGCGCGGCCAACGCCGCGGCGGCGGCTCCGACCACCGCGGTGGCGGCGGCCGGTGCCGATGAGGTGTCGGCGGCCATTGCGCAGTTATTCGGTGCGCACGGGCAGGCTTACCGCCAGATCAGTGCTCAGGCGGCGGCCTTTCACGACCAATTCATGCGCTCTCTCAGCGCTGCGGGCAACTCCTATGCCGCTGCTGAGGCGGCCAACGCCTCAGCAGTGCAGAGCGTAGGGCAAGAGGTGTTGGCAGTGATCAATGCGCCCACGCAGGCGCTGTTGGGGCGCCCGCTGATCGGCAACGGAGCCAACGGGGCGCCAGGGACCGGGGCGAACGGTGGGTCCGGCGGGATCTTGATCGGCAATGGTGGGGCCGGCGGGTCCGGCAGCACGGGCCGAAACGGTGGAACCGGTGGGGCCGCGGGGCTGTTCGGCACCGGCGGCGCCGGCGGGTCGGGCGGGGCCGACGGCGGCGGTGGGGCCGGCAACGGCGGAACCGGCGGAAGAGGCGGGCTAATCCTGGGAGGCGGCGGGGCCGGCGGGGCCGGGGGCATCGGCGCGGCCCTTAACGGCGGCGGCGGTGGGAACGGCGGAAACGGTGGGGCCGGCGGGCTGTTCGGCGCCGGCGGTGCCGGCGGGGCCGGCGCGCCGAACCCCGGCGGCGGTAGCGGCAGCGGGGCCGGCGGAAACGGTGGGCCCGGCGGGGTGTTCGGCGCCGGCGGCGCCGGCGGTGACGGCTCGCCAAATCCCGGCGGCGGCAGCGCCGGAGCAGGCGGAAACGGTGGGCGCGGCGGGCTGTTCGGTGCCGGTGGTGCCGGCGGGAACGGCGCGCCGGACCCCGGCGGGGGCAGCTCCGGAGCCGGCGGAAACGGCGGGGCTGGCGGGCTGTTTACCGGTGCCGGTGGGGCCGGCGGAAACGGCGGGCCAAATCCCGGCGGCGGCACCCCCGGGGCCGGCGGAAACGGGGGGGCCGGCGGGCTGTTCGGTGCCGGAGGTGCCGGTGGCATCGGCGCCGCGAATAGCAGCGACCCCACCGGCAACGGCGCGGCCGGCGGAAATGGTGGGGCGGGCGGGCTGTTTTCCGGTGCCGGTGGGGCCGGTGGAGCCGGCGGGGACAATACCTCCTCCGGCACCGGCGCCCCTGGTGTCGGTGGGGACGGCGGCGACGCCGGGCTGCTCTCGAGCGCCAGCGGTGGGGCCGGCGGTAGCGCCGGGAACCTTAGCGTCGGGAGTTCGGGTCTCGGCAGTGTCGGCGGGGCTGGCGGCAACGGCGGCCTGTTTGGTCGGGGAGGTGCAGGCGGGTCCGGTGGCACAAACGGTGAAAATAGCGGCGGGACCGGCGGTGCCGGCGGGCTGCTCGGCGGTGCCGGAGGCGCCGGTGGGGCCGCGTCGGTGACCGGTGACGGTAACGGCGGGACGGGCGGCGCCGGCGGGCCGCTCGGGGGTGTAGGTGGCGCCGGTGGGGCCGCGCCGGTGACCGGTAACGGTAACGGCGGGACGGGCGGCGCTGGCGGGCCGCTCGGGGGTGTAGGTGGCGCCGGTGGGGCTGCGCCGCTGTTCGGTGGCGGTGACGGCGGAACCGGCGGCGCCGGCGGGCTGTTCTACGGTGCAGGTGGCGCCGGTGGGGCCGCGGCGGTGTTCGGTGGCGGTAACGGCGGAGCCGGGGGTAAGGCCGGGTTGGTCGGTAGCGGTGGGGCCGGTGGGTCCGCCAGCCCGTTCGGTGGCGGTTCCGGTGGGGACGGCGGTGCCGGCGGGCAGCTTTACGGTGACGGTGGGGCCGGCGGGAACGGCGGGGACGGTGGGACCGGCGGGAACGGCGGCGACGCCGGGTTAATCGGCAACGGCGGGAACGGCGGGGCGGGCGGGATCAACGCCAACGGCGGGAACGGCGGGAACGCCGGGATGATCGGTAACGGCGGCAACGGCGGAAACGGCGGAGACGGCGTCTTCGGTACCGCCGGCACCGGCGGCACCGGCGGTACCGGCGGCACGTTGTTGGGCCTCAACGGAATAGACGGAGCAGACGGGACAACGTAGTTCGGTGGCTCGACTGCCGGGCAGCAATCGAGGGTCGCCACAGCCAGCAACTAATGGCCCGTTCCCGCGGCGCTTTGCGAAAGGGACTGCTTCGACTTGCGTCAGCCGGCTGGGCCGGCCGTCCCACTGAGACCGATCAGCCCGGCCGACCCGCCGCTACCACCGCTACCGTCAGTCCCGTCTGTCGTGCCGGGCCCTGCGGCGCCACCGGCCCCACCGTTACCGCCGTTGCCGATGAAGAAGGCGTCGGCGCCGTTACCGCCGTCCCCACCGTTCCCGCCGTTGGCACCGCTGACACCGTGACCGCCGTCGCCGGCGTCACCGCCGTGGCCGCCGCTACCCAAAAGCCTCCCGCCGGTGCCGGCGACCCCACCGAGCCCGCCGCCACCGCCCGATTGGCCGCTGCCGATGCCGACCCCACCGGCACCACCCGCGCCACCGGCGCCACCGGTGCCGATCAGCCCGGTGGACCCGCCGTCGCCGCCGGTGCCGCCGAAGCCGCCGTTGCCGGCGGTACTACCGCCATCCGCGCCGGTACCGCCTTCCCCGCCCGCGCCGCCATTGCCGTATAGCCAGCCGCCGGTGCCGCCGGCACCACCGCGCCCACCAGCCGCACCATTATTCGCCATAAAGGTGGGCCCGCCGGTGCCGCCCGCGCCGCCGGCACCACCGGTGCCGATCAGCCCGGCGGCCCCGCCGGCCCCACCGATGCCGCCGCCGTCGCCCAAGGCACCGTGCGTTCCGCCGGTGCCGCCGTTGCCGCCCGTCCCGCCGGTGCCGTACAGCCACCCGCCGGTGCCGCCGGCACCGCCGGTCCCACCCCTCCCGCCGACCCCAGTGGAGGTAATGAGGCCGTCCCCGCCGGCCCCGCCGACTCCGCCGGCTCCGATCAGCCCGGCGTCACCACCGGCGCCGCCAAACCCGCCGTGGCCGCCAGACGGGCCGCTGGACCCGCACACCCCGCCGTTCCCGCCGGACCCGCCGGCACCGATCAGCAACCCGCCGTGGCCGCCAGCCCCCCCGTTCCCGCCGGACGGACCAATGAAGCTGCCCAAGGCATCCCCGCCATTGCCGCCGGCCCCGCCGGTGCCGAACAGCCCGGCAGCACCGCCGGCCCCGCCATTAGCACCGCCGCCCTGGGCGTTCCCGCCGGTCCCGCCGGTGCCTGGGGCGCCGTACAGCCAGCCGCCGTGCCCGCCGGCCCCGCCATTGCCGCCGGCGCCGCCGGTCAGGCCGCCGGCTCCGCCCGCTCCGCCGGCCCCGCCGGTCCCGAATAGCCCGGCGCTACCACCGCTGCCCCCGGTGGCGGCGTTCCCGCCGTCGCCGCCGGCCCCGCCGGCCCCGCCGTTGCCGGACAACACGCCGCCGTTCCCGCCGGCCCCGCCGATTCCACCCAGAAAGCCGTTCCCGCCGGCCCCGCCGTTGCCGATCAACCCCGCAGTCCCACCGTTACCGCCGGCCACGGCGGTGCTGCCGCTGGTGACGCTGAAGCCGGTGCCACCATTGCCGTACAAGAACCCTCCGGCCCCGCCGTTGGGATCCGCCGCCGTTCCGTCGGCGCCGTTGCCGATCAATGGGCGCCCGAACAGCGCCTGGGCGGGCGCGTTGACCGCACTCAACGCTTGTTGTTCCAGGCTCTGCAATGGTGTGGCGTTGGCCGCCTCGGCAGCGGCATAGGAGTTGCCGGCAGCGCTGAGAGAGCGCATGAATTGGTCGTGAAAGGCCGCCGCCTGAGCACTGATCTGGCGGTAAGCCTGCCCGTGCGCACCGAATAACTGCGCAATGGCCGCCGACACCTCATCGGCACCGGCCGCCGCCACCGCGGTGGTCGGGGCCGCCGCCGCGGCGTTGGCCGCGCCGATCGATGACCCGATCGCCGCCAAATCCCCGGCCGCCGACGCCACCATTTGCGGGACCGCCACTAGATAGGACACCGTTGGCCTCTTTCCCGTCGAATCGGTACTCCCGATAACGGAAAAAGCCTATCCACAACCCGTTCCGCCGTGTCGGTATTTCGGCTGATACGTGAAAGCCCCGAAGCCGGCTAAGTCCTCGCCTCGGCGACCGCCGCCAGAACGGCCCGGCCGCCGGGGTCCTCGGCGGTGGAGGGTACGACGGCGACGCAGTCGGCCCCGGCCCGGTGGTAGGCGCGCAGGCTGGCGGCGATGCGGTCGGTGGAACCGAGCAGGCAGACCTGCTCAAGCAGTGTCTCGGGAATGTGGTCCGCCAGCTCCTGGCGGCGCGCGCCGGCCCGAGCACGCCCGACCAGGTCGCCGTGGCCAAGCTCGCTGAACATCTCGCCGTATCCGGGAGGGGCGAGATAGACCGCCAGCTGGGCGGCCAATTGGCGCCGCGCCGCATCGCCGGGTTCGAATGCGGCCGGGACCCAGACGGTCAGGCTCGGTGGGGTGCGGCCGACGCGCGCGGCCTCGCGGTCGACGGTGGCGCGCACTTCGGTAACCCGCTGGGGTGGAACGAGATTGAGGACGATCTCGTCGGCATGCCGGGCCGCCACCCGCGTGATCGCGGGTCCGAAAGCCCCGACCGCGATGCGGGTATCGGGCCGGGGTTGGCGCAGCCGGAAACCGTGGCTGCGCACCCGGTGGCCGTCGTAGTCGCTGCGTTTGCCTGCGAGTAGCGAGCGCAGGCACTCGATCGTCTCGCGCATGCGGGGCGCGGCGTGCCCCCACTCGCGGTCGTGCCAGCCCGCCACGATCGCCGGGCTGGAACCACCGAGCGCCACGTCCACGTGGCTGCCCGTCAGCGACGCGACGGAGCTGACGCCGAGTGCAACAGAGACGGGGCTGCGCACGCCGACCGCCAGCGGTCCGAGTCGCAGCGGCAAGCCGGGCACGCGATGGCCGATCGCGGTGGCCAACGCGAAGGCGTCGTAGGTCGCCATTTCGCCGATCCACAAGGCGTCCAACCCGATATCGCCGACGGCTTGCGCGATGTCGAGGGCTTCCTCGTCGGGTCGGTCCAGCCAGAACGGCAGAACGGCTTCGACACGTTCGGTCATAGCATCGAGGAGTTCGCGTCCTGGCCCAGCAGGATCCGGCCGGGAAGCTCACGCGAGGCCTCGTTGACCTGGAAGTGGGCGGTGGCGGTGAACGCGTCGCGGAACCGTCGTTGCAATGGCGAGTCGTCGTAGATCGCGCTACCGCCCGCCAGGTCGTACATGGTGCGCACCACCTCGGCGGAGGTCCGCATGCCGTGAGTTGCGGCCAGGCGCAATCGGTTACGTAGTTCGACGGGCACCGGGTCGCCGGTTTGGCTGGCCTGCCAGGCTTCGTCAATCGCTTCGTAGTAGAGCGCCCTGGCCGCGCTGAGCGCCGCCTCGGCGGCCGCGACCGCGGCCTGCGTCGTCGAGCGCTCGGCCAGCGTCCGCGTCGACCCAAGGCCTTTCTTTCCGCCGGCCAACTCGACGAGATCGTCGATGGCCGCGCGCGCGTTGCCCAGCGCGGGCGCGGCAACCGACAACGCAAAAAATCCAAATGGGGGGAACCGGTACAGCGGCCGGTCCACGAGGGGACCGTCGAAGATCGACAACACCCGATCGGCGGGCACGAACACCTCGTCGGCCACCGTGTCGTGACTGCCGGTGCCCCGCAATCCCAGCGTGTGCCAATTGTCGAGGACTTGGAGGTCATCCTTGCGAAGCGCGACGACGCACGGCACCGGCTGTTCGTCGACCATGCATCCGGCGAACATCACGTCGGCGTGGCAGATGCCGCTGCAAAATGCCCAGCGGCCCGAGACCACGACGCCACCGTCGACCGACCGTGCTTTGCCCCGCGGCGCCCACACGCCCGCGGCGACGCCGCGCCCGCCCCCGAACAATTCGTCGCGGCTCGACGGTGGCAGGTAGGCGACCAGCAGCGTGCTGGTGATCCCGATCGACACGCACCAGCCGGTCGACGCGTCACCGCGGGCCAATTCCTCGGCCGACCCCAGTGCCACGTGGGGCGGCAGTTCAAGCGCGTCAACCTCGGCCGGCGCACCGGCACGCAATAGCCCGCTGTCGCAAAGCATCTGCACCACCTCGTCCGGGAGGCGTCGGCTGGTATCGATGTCGACCCACATCTCCCGGGCCGCGTCCGCGATCTTGCGGGTAGTCATCTCCAGGTCGTCGGTGCGTGGCGCGGCGGTCGGTTCGGTCTTGATCATTGTGGCCTCGGCATTCGGAGCTGGTGGCATGGTTCAATTACGTTACCATGGCGGTTCAATTCCTGAACCAGTATCATAAGTGAACCATGTCCCTTTCTTCTGATTCTTCTGATCTGTCCCATCGTCTGTCCCATCGTTTCGAAGGGGAGTCGGTGGGCCGTGCCCTCGAGCTGGTCGGTGAGCGCTGGACGTTGTTGATCCTGCGGGAGGCCTTCTTCGGGGTGCGCCGTTTCGGGCAGCTGGCGCGAAACCTGAACATTCCGCGGCCCACGCTCTCGTCGCGGCTTCGGATGCTCGTCGACGTCGGACTGCTGGAGCGGGTGCCGTACTCCCGCGAGCCGGAGCGGCACGAATACCGCCTTACCGCCGCCGGACGCGATCTGTTCGGCGCGGTTGTCACGCTCATGCGATGGGGCGACGAGCATCTGCCGAATCCCAATGGCCCACCAATCGTGCTGCGTCACAACGACTGCGGCCAGATCGTCGACGCGCGGCTGATCTGCGCGCACTGCGGCGACGAGATCACCGCACAAAACGTGACGCCCCAGCCCGGGAGCGGTTTCACGCCAAGCGGCTAGTTCTTGCGGGCGACGATGCGCTCGATGAGGCCGAGCTTGAACCTTTCCGAACGCTCGATGACGAATGGGCGATCGAGGACTTTGGTGAGCGGCCGGCGCAGGAAATGCTCGCTGGCCATCGGTACCGTGATGACCTCGAACGCGCGCTGCACGCCTCGCGCGATGCGAGACGAGCTGGCGACGTGGTCAACCAGGATCAGCTTTCCGTCTGACCTGAGCACCCGCGTCATCTCGTCGAGTGCAGCGTCGATGTCCGGTATCGCGCATAACCCGAAGGTGCACACCACCGTGTCGAAGACAGCGTCGGTGAATGGCAGAGCGTGCGCGTCACCATGTCGCAATTCGACGTCGCGGCCCAGCTCGCCGGCCCGCGCGCGGGCGAGAGCGAGCATCCCTTCGCTGAGGTCGATTCCGGTCAGCCGCACATCGGGCGGGTACGCGTGCAGGTTCAAGCCCGTGCCCACGGCGACTTCGAGCACGTCGCCGTGGGCCTGTGAGCACGCCCAGCTGCGGGAGTCACCGAAAAGAGTGCGCTCCATGAACCGCATTTCGCGGTCGTAGGAGCGAGACTTCTTGTCCCAGTAGCGGTGCCACCGCTGGATGCGGTCTTGATTGTTAACATTCATCGGACGCGCACCGAATCCGGCGATTGACCCTGCGCGACTGCGCTTCTGGGCGCCAGCGCGATGCGCGCATGTCGGCTTGGAATGCTGGTGATGTTGCGCACCCAGGGGCGTTCGGGTCTGCCGTCGCCCGAAGGAGTAAGGGTGTAGCGCGTGAGGATTTCGCGCAGCACAACGGTGCCCTCCATGAGTGAAAATCCCGCGCCGATGCAGCGGCGGACTCCGCCCCCGAATGGCAGCCAGGTGTTGGGTTCGACTTCGTTGCCCAGGAATCGATCTGGCCGGTAGATCATCGCGTCGGGGTAGCTGTCACGGCGTTGGTGGGCCAGCACGATCGAGGTGCTGACCACTGTGCCTGCCGGTAGCTGCCAGCCGCCGATGACTTGGTCGCGGGTGAGTTTGCGTGCGGTGGCAGCGATTACGGGATGCAGCCGCATGCTTTCCTTCAGCGCGGCCTCCAGGTATTTGTCGTCGTTTTCGACCGCGGCCCGGTAGGCGCGGTGCTGCAGGTCGGGATGGCGTGCCAGTTCATACAGTGTCCAGGCCAAGGCGGCGGCGGTGGTTTCGTGTCCCGCCAGAAGCAGCGTTATCAGCTGATCTCGTAGTTCGGCGTCGGTGAGCGCCGGTTCGTCGGCTTGGCTGCCGGCCTGTAGCAGCCGGGACAGCACGTCGGTGCGCCGACTCAGGTCGCGCTCGTTGCTACGCCGGCGGATTTCGGCGTAGAGCAGCGCATCGATCTCGTTCTGGTTGTCGCGGAACCGTTTCCACGGACCGATCCGATTCAGCCTCGGGAACATCCAGCCGAGCAGAATGATGGAGGGGACATTGACCATCCGGTTCAACCGGGGCGCGAGCTGGTTGCGAGTGTGGGCGTCGGTAACGCCGAACACGACGCGCATGATCACGTCCAGGGTCACGGCGTTCATGCGGTCAAGCGCGCGTAGTTCGGTGTTGGTGTTCCATCGGTCGACCTCGGCGCGCGCGATGCTTGCGACAAGGTCGCGATAGCCGCGCAGCGACGCACCGTTGAACGCCGGCATGAGCAGACGCCGCGCACGGGCGTGCTCTGCTTCGTCGGTGAGCAGCACCGAGTGCTCACCCATGATCGGTCCGAGGATTTGATTGCCTTCGCCCGCGTGCAGGTCGCGCGGGTCGCCGGCGAAGATTTCTTTGATGTGTTCCGGCCGGCTGAACACCACGACGTGATCGGCGAAGGGCGGAATTCGTACCGTGAACACGTCGCCGTAGCGACGGGCCATGGCGGGCAGGAACCACGCGCGGTAGCGCCGGAACAGCATGCCTTGCACCGGCCCGGCCAAGCGTGGCCCCGGTGGATATGGCGATCCCATCGATGCCTCCTTGGGTCCGTTAGACGCCTGTCTATCCATGATGCCGACGCCGCGCAAGTCCCTTGCGCGCACACGCGTTGGAGCAGGTTTGCCGTGGTCGGCGTCAACCGCGAAAGATCGTCACGTCCAGGGGCCGGGGTAGTGGCCGTCCTGGTCTTGCACGAGCAGGATTTCCTTGCAGTCTCCACCCGGGGACCCAGCCGTTTCACCGCGGCATACCAGTGTCCAGCCGGATATTCGCCCGAACGGCCGGACCGACCAGGTTGACGCGACCGGATTCGCGGCGGGCAAGGCGACTACCGACAGCGTGCCGCCGCCGTAGGTGATGTAGAGGCGGTCGCCAAAGAACGTCAGTTTGGAAATCGCCATTTTGTTGGCTTCATCCCTATTTTTCAGCAAATCCCACTGCTGCGTCCGCAGGTTCCACACCCCGAACCCGAACTGTGAATCGTTCGAACCGCGAGCGTCAATGAACAATTTCCCGTCCGACAATGTCGCGGTCAATCCGCCGCCGGATACTTTGTCCGAGTCCCCGATCTTGATGATCGATCTGGAGTTGAGGTCGAAGAACATGGTCGAAGCGACTGGGGGGACCGAGGGGCCTGAGGGGTTTGCAGAATCCCGGCGGGTCAGCTTCACCAGTTTGTCCGGGCCTTCGGACAGTTCGGCGTCGACGGTCGCTATGTCGTTGTCCTGGAATACCGGCTCGCCGGTCGGCAGTCGCAACTCGGCTCCCGACGTCTTGCCAACGGTATTCCGTTGAAATGCAAGAACATCCTGCCAAACCTGTCCTGGTTGCGGGTCATTCCATGTCATCGACAGGTCGGTATTGGACAGAATCGCGGTCCGTGGCGCCGCCGTCGTGACATGCCCGTCAGTGAAGGCGTCCAGCCAGGCCACCCCGGTCCTCGTCGCGGCGAGCCGCCATTGGTTCGGTGCGGTCAATTTCAGGTCGGGAGTCGGCGCTTGCAGGTCTTTTGCGACCAACGGCTGACTTGACTTGAGATCGAACAAGTATGCGGTCGTCTTGGTCACTTCGGGTGCCGGTGCTTGCGCGGCTTTAGCGGTGGTTATCACGTAGACGACTTTCATATCGTCGACCGTGTTCGACAGCGCGCACATGCCACCCATGATGTTCTCCCCTGCTGGGACCATGGGGATAGCCGGTGACGTGAATTGTCCTGTTTTCGGATCAAATATCTTTGGCCTGATGTCCTCGAGCGCTGATTTGCTGACAGAGAATTCCTCGGGACAGCCGAAGTAGGCCGTCCCGCCATAGCTTTTCCAGTTTTTCGCCAAAGGACTTGTCTCGGGAGCCGGCGGGGCGACGGTGGCGGGGGCGGCGGGCTTCGAAGTGGACGTCGATTGTGCCGCCGGCGGGGGCGCAGCCGTCGCCGAACACGACGTAACTAACAAGGCGGCCAAGCCGAATGTTGCAACTCCGCGCGTCGACATGCTTCGTCCCCCGCCCAGCCTTCGATGACACCCATTCCCAGCCCCCCGGCTAAATCCCCGATACGAGCCTAGAGCTGTTGGGTGCATACCGCGAATCGGGCGTTTTGTCGATCGATTGCGCAGCCCGGCATTGCGGCCGTGATAAACCAGGTGCCATGACTGGCCTTGCCGATGAGACACGTTGGATGGATGCCACATACCAGGCTGCGCTGGTGGCGAACCGCGAGGTCACGCCGAGCGAGCTGCTGGAGGCGGCGATCGAGCGGATCGAAGAGTCGAACCCGTCGTTGAACGCGGTGGTCATCGAGTGGTTCGAGCACGCCCGGTCCGTGGCCGCCGATCCGGACCTGCCCGACGGACCGTTCCGCGGCGTCCCGTTTCTGCTCAAGGATCTGTATACGAGCTTCTCCGGTCAGACCCTGTCGAACGGCAATGTGGCGCTCAAACAGGCCGGCAAGATCGACACCGCCGACACCACGTTGGTGGCGCGGTTCAAGGCGGCCGGGCTGGTGATCGCCGGACGGACCAATAGCCCCGAGATGGGCAGCCTGCCGACCACACAGCCGGTGGCCTGGGGACCCACCCGCAATCCGTGGGCGCTCGATCGGACGTCGGGCGGCTCGAGCGGCGGCGCCGCGGCGGCGGTCGCGGTCGGCATGGTTCCGTTCGCCAATGCGTCGGACGGTGGCGGCAGCATCCGCATCCCCGCGTCGTGCTGCGGGCTGGTGGGGCTCAAGCCGAGCCAGGGCCGGATCACGGTCGGGCCGGAGCGCGCGGAGGTGGGGCTTGGGGTCGAGTTGTGCGTGAGCCGCACGGTGCGCGACACGGCGGCCCTGCTCGATGCGGTGCGCGGTCCCGGGATCGGCGACACCGTGATCGCACCAGCGCCGCCGCGGCCGTACCTCGAGGAGGTCGGTGCCGACCCCGGTCGGCTGCGCATCGGGCTGCTTGACCTCCATCCGCGCGGCGGATTCCTGCACGACGATTGCGTCTCGGCGGTGCGCGCGACGGCATCGATGCTGGAGGGCCTCGGGCACATCGTCGAGCCGACGTGGCCGGCGTGTCTCGCCGATACCACGTTGACCCATAAGTTCATGGCGCTGTGGGTGGTGCAGTTGGCGATGGCGGCCCGCGGATTCAGCCAGACGCTCGGGCGCGAGGTGACCGCCGACGACATCGAGCCAGTGAACTGGGTGCTCATCGAGCGGGCGCAGCAGGTGAGCGCCGTCGACTATGCCGCGGCGCAGGCCGCGGCATATGCGTTCCGGCGTGCGCTGCAGCAGTGGTGGGCGGACGGCTGGGACCTGCTGCTCACGCCGACGGTCGCCGAACCGCCGCTACCGCTGACCGAGTTCGAGAACAATCCCGAGCACCCGACGGCGCCGATGCGACGCGGAGGCGAGTTCGCCGCGTTCACGCCGCCCTTCAACATGAGCGGGCAGCCGGCGATTAACCTGCCGCTGCACCGCAATGCCGAGGGCCTTCCCGTCGGCATCCAGCTCGCCGGGGCCTACGGCCGGGAAGACATCCTCATCCGCGTCGCCGCCCAACTGGAATCGGCCCATCCCTGGTCGCCCCATCACCCGGCAAACCCCTGACGGCTGCGACGGCGAGCTGGGGGCACCCCCCGCAAGCGGGAGGTGCCCCCAGCTCGCGGACTCACCGGTCCGTATCGAACTCGATCGGCAGGTTGATCGGCCCGCTGAGACTCACCATCGGCTTCCACGGCACCGGCCCGGCGATGCGCGGGTCGAGCAACCGATCGGCGAGGACGTTCAGTGCTTCGGCGAGCTCACGCCTGGCCAGGTTGGCGCCCAGGCAGTAGTGGATGCCACCGCCAAAGGTCAAGATCGCCGGTGCCCCCTCGCGGGTGATGTCAACGCGATTGGGGTCGTCGTAGACCGCTGGATCACGGTTGGCCGCCGCGGTATTCACCAGGACCATCGTGCCGGCGGGGAATATGTAGCCGTCTAGCTCGGCATCCTCGGCCACCAGCCGAAGGGTGCCGCAGGCGATCGGCGAGTGACGCATGGTTTCCTCGACCGCGCGCATCGCAAGTTCCGGGTGCTTGTTGAGCAGCCCCCACTGCTCCGGGCGCTCGCACAGCACGTGCACGGATGCGGCCAGCTGGTTGCGGGTGGTGTCCGTGCCCGCCAACAGCAGGCCGCCCGCCAGCATGCGAAGTTCGGCAGCATTGAGGCGATCCCCGTCGTCCTCTGCGCGAATGAGGTCGGAAAGCAGGTCATCGGTCAGGCTGTGCCGGCGGCGGGCGACCATGTCGTCGACGTAGTCGTCGAGCTCCCCCCACGCGCGCATGACGTCAGGCTCGATTTCGCGGACACCGACGGTGAAGGTGAAGGCCTTGAAGATGTCGTCGGCCCACGACGAGAACCGTTGCCAATCCCCGCGGGGCGCGCCGAGCAACGCACAGATGATCGGGACGGGGTAGGGGCGCGCGAGGTCGGTGACGACGTCGCAGCGACCCGCGGCGGCGACCTCATCGACCAGCCCGTTCATCACGTCCACCATGGTGTCGTGCAGGCGCAGGGTCGCCCGGGGTGTGAATGCCTTGGAGGTCAGACTTCGCAGCCGGTGGTGCGCGTCGCCTTCCAGGCACAGCAGGCTATTGACCACCTTGTCCCACAGCGGACCCGAAGTAATGCCCTGCACAAGGAGATTGAGACCGGGTGGGATCTGGAAGCGGGTATCCCGCAGCACCGAACGGACCAAATGATACGAGAGCAACTCGGGTCCATACGGTCCCAACGCGATCGGGGCCAGCCGTTGCGCCGCCTGGATGCGGGGATAGATCTCCGCGGGAGTTTCGCCCGGCTCGTAGGCGAGCGTCGGCAGGTCGGCGTCGAAAACGCTTGCGGGAGCGGTCCCGACGGTCATCACGGTCTCCTCGGGTCGAACTACGCCACTCGAACTACGCCACGGCGTGGCCGGTGTTGGCCAACTGATTGGATGGTGTGGCGATCGCGTGCCTCCGGCGCGTGACGGCCGGGACCAGGGTCAGTGCGGTCATCAGGATCAGGCCCGCGGTCTGCACCACGATGTACTGGGTAATGCCGCGTTCGAACGCGACGTTTGCGATCACCATCGCGGTGAAGCTCGAGACGTATAGCCCCACGAGGACGCCGGTGAAGACCTCGATGCGACCGGCCGGCCGCGCCGTGCGCAGCGCCCTGGCGGCAACCGCGGCGTAGGCCGCGACCAGCAGTACGGCCAACGGCCACTGCGGCA
Organism: uncultured Actinomycetota bacterium; assembly: GCA_963814505.1. Taxonomy (GTDB): domain Bacteria; phylum Actinomycetota; class Actinomycetes; order Mycobacteriales; family Mycobacteriaceae; genus Mycobacterium. The sequence continues at coordinate 914,898 of CAWFDM010000016.1, read as the reverse complement.
CACCGAGTGCGGTGACGATTGTCAGCGGCGTTAGCAGGATCGGGCCGCCGACAAGCACGGCAAGCGCGGCGAGCGGCGCGAAGACACCGAAGGATCTGGTGCTCGACCAGGGTGCCTTGGCGTCGATGCGCGGGACGGCCCACAGCATGATGTACAGGAACAGCGCATCCCAAAGGCCCTGCCAGCACAGGTCGGCAAGGGGCCAGCCGACCCAGTATTGGAATAACTTGAAATTCGGGTCCCAGGTCCACCACACGACGCGACGCAGGTTGCCCTCGATGATGTAGGGGGCGTCCAGGGCGATCATGAACAACCCGCCGGTGGCCGCCGCCTGCCATCGCTTCCGGATCCCCAGCGCCTCAACCACTTTGAATCCGGTGATCAGGATGACGGGGTAGAAGATCACCACGTAGAACGGCATCATCGTGGTGCCCTTCCACAGCGGGATGGCGGTCCAGTTGATCATCACCAGAAAGTTGCCCTGGACGTACATATTGAGCGTGGCCATCCCCGCCAGCTCGAGCACCAGGCCGTAGATGGTGGCCGCGGTCAGCACCACAGCGTAGATCCGCTGGCCGCGCCGGAACTGCACGCCGCTGTACACCGCTGCCGACAGAAACATCGTCAGCATCAGCACGTCGAACAAGTTGGTCTGCCACGGAAGATGCGTTGGGTTGTTGATCACGATAAAGCTCAATCGTTCACCTGCCCGCCTGACACAGTGCGGTTCCGCATGGCCCGAAGCTCGCGGACAACTTTGACACAATGTATGGCCACTGCCACCTAGCTGTCAACGACTCGGGTTGCTCAGCGGGGTCTTCGGGTTCCGCAACCTGCTGCAATGATGTTGCCGAACCGGGTCCGGAATACCAACGTGAGGGCCCCGAGTTCTCGGGAGTCGCCATACATAAATAATAATTAGTATTGCCATGACCGGGACCGATCAGCGCCGGGCTGCGCCGACGCCCGAGCGCCGGTGCAATACCCACACCGTGGCCAGCGTGAGGGCAATGGCAAACGAGGCGAGCGCGATGAGGCTGGCGCCAGTACCGCCGTGAAAGGTGTTGCCGTAGGCGGACATCGCCGGCAGCGTGGTGGTATACCGGTCGAGATCCAGGTCGCGGCCCAATGCTTCGAATGCGTGGCGGTTGGATAGGACGAAGCTCATCGCGCGCCCCGGTGTGGCCATCTGGTCAACCGGGACGATGGCGCCACCGAACAAAACCTGAGGGAAGCAGAGCATCGGCAGCGCGAGGGCGGCCTGCGCGGCGTTGGAGACAGCGGCCGAGGCCAGCAGGCCGAGCGCCAGTGCCGAGGTCGCCTCGGTCACGATCGTCACGAACAGCAACGCGTACACGTCCCACCCGAGGGAGGGCAGCCGGCCGAGCATCCGCAGCACGCCCAGCAGCACCGCGCTCACCGCGGCCAGCACCGGCAGCAGCGCCGTCACTTTGGATGCCACGTAGGCGCCCACGCTGAGGCCGGCCAGACGCTCCCGCCGGAAAACCGCCATCTCCCCGACGATTTGGAGCAGCCCGTAGGTCAGGCCGAAGAAGAAGCCATCAAAGGCGATCCAGAACACGATCTGGGCCGGGCCGACGCCGGCCGCGCCGCTCGGATCGAAGGCGCCGCGCCGAAACAGCGTCGCCATCATCGCCGTCACCAGCACCGGCGAGCCGAGCAGGATCGCGAGCGTCAACCGGTTGCGACATAGAACATCGACATTGCGCCGGGTGAGTAGCCACCATTGGCGGATCACGCCGGTGCGCTTGGCATTTGACCTGTTGGCCGGGCCGGGCGATCCAGCCAGGGCGGCCCGCGTTCGGGGCTTTCCTGAGCGCTCCGCGAATAGCCTCGCCCAGATAGCAGGAGTGTGCTCACCGGCCAGTCGCTGGTAAACGTGGTTGAGATCCGCAACGCCGAAATAGTCGCGCGCCTGGCTGGGGCTGCCGGCGAAGGCCAGGTGGCCGTCGCGGGCCAGGAATACCACCCGGTCACAGCGGTCGATGCCGGCGGGCTCGTGCGTGGTGAGGACGACGGTGACGCCGCGCTGGCTGAGCCGGCGCAGCAGCCGCATCACGTCGGCCGCGGTCGAAGGATCGAGGCCGGATGTGGGCTCGTCGAGGAAGAAAAGGCGTGGCCGGGTCAGCAGTTCCACGGCGATGCTGGCCCGCTTGCGCTGGCCGCCGGACAGCGCCCGGACCGGCACCTCGGCGCAATCGATCAGGTCAAGGTCGGCCATGGTCTGCTCCACCACCCGGTCCGCGTCGGCCGCCGAGGTGCCCGCTGGCAGCCGCAGCCGGGCCGCGTAGCGCAGCGTGCGGCGCAGCGGCATTTCGAGGTGGATGATGTCGTCCTGCGGCACATAGCCGATCCGGGACTCGGCGCTGCCCTTGGCACCGCGAACGACGCCGTCGTGGCGAACCTCCCCGACCGACGGTGGCTGCAGTCCCGCGAGGATCTCCAGCAAGGTGGTCTTGCCCGCTCCGCTGCCGCCGGCGATGGCGACCAACTCGCCCGGTTCGATTGACAGCGACATCGCCTGCAGGATCTGATGCCTGCCGACCCGCCGGCTTACGCCGGTCGCCTCCACCCGCGCGCCACCCGACGCTGCCACTGTGTCATCGGCCCATACGTCATCGGCCCATACGTCCTGAAGTTGCTTGGTCATGGTCCGATCATGATTCGGCCGCTTCGCGCTGGCATGAGGCGTTTGCCTCAAATCGCAGCCCGCGCGCTGTTATTCGGGCGCGCCGCGACCACCCGAGCCCGCGAAACCCCGGTCGATCGCCGCGAGGGTGGCCTGCGTGCGGTTGTTGACGCCCAGCTTGGCGTAGACACGCTCGACGTGGTTGCGTGCCGTTTTCTCGGCGATGAACAGCTCTGCGGCGATTTCACGGTTCGAGCGGCCTTGCGCGACGAGTCGCAGGACCTCGACCTCCCGCGCGGTGAGCCCCGCCGACCACGGCGTCCGCCGCGATGCGCGATGCCCGGCGGCCGCCAGGACGGCATTCACCGACTCGGCGTCGAGGCGTCCGGCGCGCGCCTCCTGGCGCAGCCGGGCGGCGGCACCCTCAGCATCGAGGGCGGGCTCATTGGGACGTGGCTCGAGCAGTTGGTGATACGCCACCGCCGCGGCCAGCAGCCGGTCCTGCCCGGTCAGCTCCGCGCCGGCCAGCCCCCGGGGAAAGCCCGACCCGTCGATCCGTTCCTCATGCTGGGTCGCTAAGGAAACCACCGACTCCAAGCCGCCGACCCGGCTCAGTATCCGTCCGGTCAGATACGGATACATCCGTAGCCGCTCCCATTCGGCCGTGCTGAGCGGTCCTTTCTTCTCCCAGATCTGGTTGGACACACCCAATCTGCCGAGGCCGTGTACCAGGCCGGCGCGGTAGAGACGGGTGACGTCCGCCACGGGCATCCGCAAGTGCCGGGCCGCCGCGGCCGCCAGATCGCCGACGCCGCGCGAGTGGCCCGGCGAACACGGACACTTGAGGTCGACGAAATCCGCTATGGCCCCTAACAACTTGTCGATCTCGTTGTCGTCGAGGGTGCGGTCACGATCCGGTGCCTGCGCCAACGCCGCGGTCCAGACATCCATTTCGAGGATCCCGTCGACAATGGCGGCGCCGTCACGCTCGAACACGTCTGCCACGGCCGGACTGAACTGCGTGCCACGCCGGGAACGGACGACGTCCACGGCCGCGGGAAGGCCGCCGCGGCGGAGGTGCACCTCGACCACATCGGCCAGGTGCACGATGTGGATTTCGGCCGGAATATCATCTCCGCGAGCGCCGTTCGGCATCCCACCGCCGTCCCAGCGTTCGAAGATATACGTCAGTGCCTCGGCGACCTGCCGGTCCAGACCCATCCGATCGGATAGCACTCCAGCCGAGCTGCAATGCGAATGGATCAGCTTGGCAACTTGATTGCGTGCGGTGAACACGAACGCGGCCGAGCGGATGCCACGCTCCCAGCCCGGCAATCCACGCCCCACGTGGCTGACCATCAGACGCAGGAACGGCAGCCCGGTCATGTCCACCGCATAGGTGTCGGCCCGCCAGGCGATGTCGTCGCCGAAGAGCGCCGAAAGTTCGTGCGAGTCGGCGTGACATCCGATCCAACCGACCAGATTGGCGTAATACACGGTGGCCCGCTGCTGGGCGTCGAGGCCCATGAGATCGGCGATGCGTGTCGCGATCAGTGAGGCCCGCAGCATGTGTTCCATCGGCTGTCCGAGACCCAGATCGATCGCCAGCGATATCGCCGCCAGCAACTCGGCTCTGCGCAGGCCCTTTGTCGAGCCGTGCAACGTCCGGGTCGGATGCACGCCCCCATTCTGACCTGAACCCGAGCCCAGATGTCCTTTTTGGGGCGGATGCCTCATGTGCTGAAGCGGCGTCCGGTCGACCATTTCCGCATGGTTACCGTCAACATGCCACCCGAGACCGCCCCGGCGATCCCACGCCAACCGTGGGACAAGCTGCTCACGGACGGTCACGGGTCTTTGGTGCGGGCGCGGCGGGTGTTTCGACTGCTGCCCTCGGCGCCGCGGTGCAAGGTCTGTAACAACCCGTTCGGCGGCCCGGCCGGGCGCGTTTTCGCCGCGGCCGGGTTCAGCCCGTCGCGCAAGAACCCCAACCTGTGCAGCCGATGCTGCGACGCGCTGCCCGCCGGCGGCGCCGAGGTGGACGTCGCCGTCCTGTTCGCCGACGTGCGCGGCTCCACGGCGCTGGGGCAGCGCGGCGTCGCCGCGGAGTTCGCCGCGTTGCTCAACCGGTTTTACGTGGCCGCGACGCAGACCCTGCTGCGGCATGACGCAGTCATCGACAAGCTCATCGGCGATGAGATCATGGCTTTCTTTGTTCGGGGGATCAGCGGCCCGCAGTACCGGCGCCGCGCGGTCCTGGCCGGGCTGGATCTGCTCAAAGCGGTCGGCTACGGCAGCGACAAAGGCCCCTGGCTCGAGTTGGGCGTCGCGGTCAACGCGGGCGTCGCATACGTCGGCAACGTCGGGGGCGCGGTGGTCGACTTCACCGCCCTGGGCGACCCGGTCAACGTCGCGGCGCGGATGCAACAGCACGCCGCCGGCGGGGAGTTGCTCGTTGCCTCCGGGGTGGCCGATGAGCTCATCTCGGCGAATGGGGGAGAGCGGCCGCGGCGGTCGCTGAACTTGCGTGGACATGACCGGCCGGTCGGCGCCTTTGTCCTCGGCCCGTGATGTCCATCGTGTAGCACAACGCGGTTCCGTCCAGGACGACGGTGCCGTCGTCACGGCTGACGGTGGTCCGCAATTCGGTGATCGGTTTGTCGGTGCGCACCGAGATGACTTCGACGCGGCCCGTGATGGTGTCACCGGGGCGCACCGGCGCTTTGAAAGCCCAATTGACTTGCAGGAATACCGTGCCCGGCCCCGGCAGCTCCTCTGCCACAACGGCATTCAGGATGGCGCTGGTGATCCCGCCTTGGACGACGATTTCGCCGAAACGGCATGCTTTGGCGGCGGCTTCGTCGTAGTGCAGCGGGTTGCGGTCGCCGCTGATCTCGGTGAATAGCGCAATGTCGTTGGCGCTAACGATGCGCGACAGCTGCGCGGTCTGGCCGACGAACGGTGTCGTGCGCTCTTGGCTGATGGTCATGGTTTTCCTCCTGTGTGGCTGGTTGGTGGTGCCGATGAGCGGCCAGCGCCGACATCGCTACGGCACCCAGTAGCGGGCCGGGTGCCAGCAGCAGAAACGCGTATCGCCAGCCGATCTGGTCGGCGGCGATGGGAACGAATTGGATCGTGACAACGGTCAACAGGAAGCCGATGGCGGTTTGCGCGGTCAGCGCTGTGCCGACGAACCGGGCGTCCGTCGTCTCGGTGATCACGGTGGAGAAGGCGCCGGAATCGGCGATGACGGCACTGCCCCAGACCAAGAGGAACGCGACGAGCACGAACGTCGGCGCGGCGAAGACCAATGGCGATGTCACGCAGCATGTTCCGCTGCTCACCAGCGCTGCCGCCGCAGCCTGGGGGCGCCCGATCCGGTCCGCCGCCCACCCGCCCAGCAGGCATCCGGCGGCGCCGGCGACGCCGATAGCGACGAACGCGACGAATCCGGTCCACGTCGCGGCGCCGGCGTCGCCGCGCTCCGCTCGGCCGGCGACGACGAACGTCGACAGCCAGGTCCATAGGGCGTAGAGCTCCCACATGTGCCCGAAGTAGCCCAAACTCGCCAGGCGTGGTCCGCGTTCGGCGAAGAGCGCGATCGCGGATCGCCGGTCCAGCGGGATCGAGCGGTTGTCCAGGTGCGGGCCCGGTCGCACGAGGGTGACGGCGACGACGGCCCCGGCCGCGCCCAGTGCCGCCCCTGCCAGCAGCACGCTCCGCCAGGGCAGCCTCGTGAGACCGCCGATCAGATGGGGCAGCGCGGAGCCGATGGTGAGCGCCGCCACCAACACTCCGAAAGCGCGCCCCCGGTGGGCGGATTCGGACCACGACGCCATCAGCTTCATCCCCACCGGATACACACCGGCCAAGAACAACCCCGTGAGGAATCTCAGCGCGACGGCGGACCCCAGGCCCGCGCCGAAATACGCCAAAGCAGCCGTGCACGCCGCGGCGCCCAATGCGCATGCGGCGAGCAGATGTTGCGGCGTGGCGCGGTCGGGGAGGGTGAAGGCCGCGGAAGTGACCGCCCCGGTGACGAATCCGAGTTGCACCGAGGCGGTCAGCCACACCGCAGCCGTCGGGCCGATGTCCAACTCCGAGCGCAGGCTGGGCATCACCGCGGTGGCCGAGAACCAGACACTGAGGCCCAATACCTCGACCAGCGCGACGAGCGCGCGTTGCTGGCATTGCACGGGGAGCGTCATGGCCGAAAACCAGTCAGGCGGCCGGGATTTCGTCCAGCGCGAGCAGCGAATCGACTTCGGGACGCATCGCGGCGCTCAGTACCCGAAGGCGTCCGCGCAGCTCCGCCAGGCTCCAGTCGTAGGTCGCGATGCTCTCGGTGACGTCGAAAAGCGGCGCGGAGAGCTGGTCGCGGGTCCGTTCGTACTCGCGCAGCGCGTTGCGCTGGGCCCGCCCGCCACGCGGCGCCGAAAGGATTGCGCGGGCCAGAAATTCCGCGTCCCGCAACGCGTCGGTGATGCCGTGCGCGGTAATCGGGTCCTTAAAATAGGTCGCATCGCCGACCAACGCCCAGCCCGGGCCGGTAGCGGCGCGCATCCAGCCGGCCTGGCCGGGAAAGCCGCGCAGCGCCCCGACCGGAGGGGCGGCGCCGATGGATCGGGCCAGCTCCGGGTCGGCTTCGGCCAGCAGCGAGCGGTAGCCCGCGTCGAGGCCCGCGGAGCGCCGCTGGGCGAACCTGGCGCTCGCGGTGCCCACCCAGACACACGCCAGCCCATCGCCGGTCGGCACGACGCCCGCGGTCACCCCGGGTCGGTACGCCCAGTGGTAGCGATCGCGCGGGAGTCCGGGAAAGTAGCCGTAAACGATTGCGCCGGAGGCGGTGCCGCGGCGGCGGAAGGGCGCGTCGACGGCTGCGGCAATCGTGGAGTTGCGCCCGTCGGCGCCGATGGTCAGCGGCGCGGTGGCGCGGAAGTGGGCGCCGGTTCCCCGCTCGATCCCCTCGATGCCACGCACCCTGCCGCCGTCGTCGATCAGGCTTGTCACCCGGGCCTGGGTACGAATCTCGGCGCCCGCCGCGCGGGCGGACTCGAGCAGCAGCGCGTCGAGGACGGTTCTGCGCGGGGCGTACAGCGCGGATATGCCACCGCCCGCGCGGATTTCGACCGTCTCGATCTCGTCACCGTAAGCGAACTCGGTCGCCAGAATGGCCGGAGTGCCCGCGTCGACGACCGCGTCGAGCAGGCCCCAGCGGTGCAGTTGCAGCACCGCGCCACGCATGAGCGCATGGGTTGACAGGGTGTCTGTGCCCGGTCGGGCGGCTTCGACGACGAGCACGCGAAGGCCGCCGCGGGCGAGCAGCATCGCGGTGGCGGCACCGGCAACTCGCCCGCCGACGACGATCGCGTCGTAATGGTGGTTCATGGGATGCACCTCAAATCTGGTCGTGGTCGTGGTCGTGGTCGTGGTCGTGGTCTTAGTGGTGGTGGGCGTGGTACGCGGCGTGATAGCTGGCGTGATAGTTGGCAAGGTGTGCGCTGAGTTCTGCCGCATCCGCGGCGGCGCCGTCGATCAGGGTCGATTTGCGCCGGCGCATGAGCGGCATCCCCATCAGGTACAGACCGGGGCTGGCGGTAACGCCGCCGTCGTGGCGGACATGGCCTTTGCGGTCGAACACGGGGACGCGGAGCCAGGACAGGTCGGGGCGAAACCCGGTCGCCCAAAGGATGGTGCGGATGGCGCCGGAGCGAAGGTCAATGCTCAGCGCCGGGTGGGCGGGAACGACGGTCGGGCCGAAGCGTCGGGGCGGATCGCCACTGTCCCAGCCGGATTCGGCTGCCCACGCGTCGATGGTGTCGAGCAGCCGCTCCAGCTTGAGGTCGGCCAACGTGGCCATGTTCGGCAACGAGCCGGAGAACTGCGCGATCCCGTCGCGGATGCCGGCCAACCGTCCGACCAGCCGCACTCCCTGCTGACTCAAAGAGTTCAGATCGACGGTGCCCCGATCGGGCGAACCGACCAGTTGCATTGACGGCAGATTGCGGGCCCGGACCAGGTCGGGGATCTCGTCGTAGCGCTCATCCAGCACTCCCGCCGCGTCCATCCACCACAGGATGTCCCTGCCGCGATAGGTGCGCGGCATCCGGACGTGCTCGCCGACCGCGAGCGTCACGTGCCGGCCCGCGCGGTGCAGCTCCGCGGCGATCTGGACGCCGCTCGCCGAGGCGCCGACGACGAGGACGCCGCCGTCGGGAACCTGGTCCGGGTTGCGGTAATCGGCCGGGGTGAGCGTGGTGATGCCTTCAGGTACATTGTGTTGCAGTGCAGGAACTTTGGGCACGGCGCTCGCCCCCGAGGCCAGGACGACCGACTGCGCGTGCCACAGGTCCTGATCGGTCCGGACCAGGTATCCGCCTGCGTCGCGGCGCACCGACGTCACCGTGGTGTTGGCTCGCACCGGCGCCGCCGACTCCTTCGCGTAATCCTCGATCAGCTGCACGACGTCGGACGCGGCGAGGTACCCGTCGGGGTCGTCGCCCCGGTAGGCGTAACCCGGTAGCCGGGTCATCCAGTTGGGTGTCAGCAGTCGCAGCGAGTCCCAGCGCTGCGTGCGCCAGGAGTGCGCCACCTCACCGCGTTCCAGCACGACGTGGTCGATCGAACGGTCGGCGAGGCAGCGACTCATGGCTAAACCGCAATGGCCGGCGCCCACGACGATGGTGGTCGTCTTGAGCATGATGGTCTCCCGTTACGCGTCGCCGACCGAGACGTCGACGGTCACTTGGGTGGGATTGGTGAGGACGTCGTAGACGGCCGAGCGTTTCTGCGATTGCGCTACCAGGGCCTTGATTTGCTCGGCGGTGGCGTCGGCGTCGATCTTGTAGCTCACCCGAACGCCGCTGAAGCCGTTGCGGACCTCGGGATCGGCACCGAGGATTCCCTGGATGTCTTCGTCGGCCTCGATCGTCGCCCGCACGGACCGCAGCTGAATCTTGCGGTGCTGGGCGATCGATGCGATGCCGGCGGTAAGGCATCCGCCGAGCGCGACCAACAGGTACTCGACCGGACTGATGCCGTTGTCCTGTCCGGCGAACGCAAGCGGATGGTCGATGTCATAGGTGAACGTCGTCTTGTGTCGTTGCTGCTCGCCGAAACCGTAGAACGTGTCTACGGTCGAACGGCTGTGCGTGCCGTAGATCCAGGAAACCGTTGTCCGCCATTGGAACTGGGCCATCGCCGGGTTGCCGGCAAATGCCTCACGGGCACCTAGCAGCGCGGCGACGTTGACGCCATTGTCGACGGAAGTGTGCGTGGTGGTCATGAACTTCTCCTTTCTTTGATGCCGCAATGCTCGCCCCGGCGAACGGACCCGCGCATGAGGCACTTGCCTCAAATTCAGGCCCGGCGTGAGATTCTTTGCTGGTGTCCACTGCGGAGGCGCCCTCGGGTGTGGTGACGTTCCTGTTCACCGATGTCGAGGGTTCTTAGCTGGGTTCTTAGTTGCTGCGCGTTGTGTGTTTAGTGTGCGAGGCGGAGCTGCGGGAGGCCGACAACTTCGTCCGGTGCTCAACCGTGCCGCCGAGTGATGGCCGCGGGACACGGCGGCCAGATCCTGCTCGCCGATTCGGCCCACGCATACGACCAAATCGACCCAGCCCGAACGGAACTGAGCGCCTAACTGCCGTGCGGGTCGAGGGCGTTCAGGGTCGCCACCACCTTGTCGTAATCGCCGCGGGCCTCGGCGTAGCGCAGGAACTTGACCCGCTCCACCTGAATCTCGTTGGCGTCGGGCTGGGTTTCCAGTAGCTGGATAACCTCGTCGACGTATTGATCGAGCGGCACCGCCCAATCGCTTTCCCGTTGTCCGGGAAGCAGATCGGTTTGCACGGCGGGCGGCTCGAGCTCCTTGAACTGGACCGTCGAATCGGCCAACTGCAGCCGCACCGACTCGGTGAGCATGTGAATGGCGGCCTTCGACGCGTTGTAGCTGGGGGTGACCTTCAGCGGCGCGAAGGCCAGCCCGGACGACACGGTGATGACGGTGGCGGCCGGCTGCTTTTGCAGGTGTTCGATGAACGCCGCGATCAGCCGGATGGGGCCGAGCACGTTGGTGGTGATGATCGCCTCGGCGGACTCGAGGAACGTGTCCCGATGATGCCAGTCCTCGACGTTCATGATGCCGGCCATCGTGATCACGACGTTGAGGTCGGGGTGGCGCGCCAGCACCTGATCGGCGGCCGAGCGCACACTCGCGGCGTCGGCGGTGTCGATCTGCACCGTGTCGATGCCGGGATGTTCGGCGGCGATCCGCTCGAGCAATTCGGTCCTGCGGCCCCCCACGATCACGGTGTTGCCCTTTTCGCGCAGGCGCAGCGCCAGCGCCAAACCGATCCCGCTGGTGGAACCGGGGATGAAGATCGTGTTGCCGGTGACGTTCACGCCGCCTGCCTTTCGCGCGGTCGTAGCATTGGTGTCATCAGTCAATCAAAGGCCAAACCCACGTCGAACCTGCCTCCCGGACCACCGCTTCCGAGCGTGGTGCAGGCGGCGTTGGCGCTGCGCCATGGCCCGCGCTTCGGGGCCGCCTGCCGGCGCAGGTATGGCAACGTTTTCACGGTCCGAATCCCACGGATCGGCGCATTCGTCTATCTCTGCGATCCGGCTGATATCAAGACGGTGTTCGCCGGCGACCCGAGCGTCTTTCATGCGGGAGCAGCGAACTCGATTTTGAGCGGGCTACTCGGAGACACCTCTCTGCTGGTGATCGACGAAGACGTGCATCGGGACCGGCGTCGCCTGATGCTGCCGCTGTTCCACCGCGACGCGGTGGCGCGGCAAGCCGGGCTGATGGCCGAGATCGCCGCGGCGAACATCGCCGGCTGGCCGGCGGGCAAGAGCTTCGCGGTGGCACCCGAGATGTGCGAAATCACGCTCGAGGTCATGCTGCGGACGGTCATCGGCGCCACCGACCCGGCCCGGCTGGCCGCCCTGCGCAGGATCATGCCGCGGCTGCTCAAGATCGGTCCCTGGGCGATGCTTGCGCTGGCCAACCCGAATCTGCAACGCCAGATCCCGTGGCGCGGGCTGCGTCGGCGACTCGCGGAAGCCGACCGGCTGCTCTACGCGGAGATTGCCGACCGTCGCGCCGACCCCAACCTGGATGCGCGCACCGACACGCTGGCCATGTTGGCGCGCGCCGCCGCCCACGACGGAACGCAGATGCCGGACCGGGAACTGCGCGACCACATGATGACGCTGCTGGTGGCCGGGCATGACACCAGCGCGACGGCGCTGTCCTGGGCGCTGGAGCGGCTGACCCGGCACCCCGCAGCTTTGGCCAAGGCGGTGCGTTCGGCCGAAGCCAGCGCGGCCGGAGATTCCGCCGGCGACGAGTATCTCGACGCGGTGGTGAAGGAGACGTTGCGGATCCGGCCGCCGGTCGCCGATGTCGGCCGCGTACTAACCGAGCCGGTCGAGCTGGCCGGCTACCGGCTGCCCGCCGGAGTCATGGTGGCCCCGGGAATCGGGCTGGTACACGCGACCGATGCGCTGTATCCGAATGCGGACCGGTTCGACCCGGATCGGATGCTCGGTGCCACGCTGAGCCCGACCACGTGGTTGCCGTTCGGCGGCGGCAACCGGCGCTGCCTCGGCGCCGGCTTCGCCATGGTCGAGATGCGAGTTGTGTTGCGTGAGGTGCTGCGCCGAGTCGAGTTGCAGACCACCACCGCACCGGGCGAACGGCAGAAGCTCAAGCACGTCATCCTCGTGCCACACCGCGGCGCGCAAATCCGCGTCAAGGCAATTAGGGACGTCCCTGCAGCATCTGCAGCATCTGCAGCATCTGCAGCATCTGCGGCATCTGCGGCATCTGCGGCAACGACGCAGACGCCGGCACCATAGCTAAATGTCGTATTCGGGCAGCTCGAAGTCGTCGCGCACACCACCGGCGAAAAGCGTTGCCAGCGGCCCGAAGTTCATCGTGCGCATCGCTGCATTGCGGAACCACAGGCCGAAGCGGGTCCGGGTGGCGAAGAACGGGATGTAGCGCACCGCGCTGGCCTGCTTGCTCTTGATGAAGGGACGCATCCGCGCCTGGTAGGCGTCGAAGGCGCTGCGGTAGTCGGCGCCGGCGCGTGTGAGTTCGCCGGCCAGCACGTAAGCCTCGGTGATCGCCAGGCCGGTGCCTTCGCCGCCAAGCAGCGAAATGCACCCTGCCGCATCGCCGATCAGCAGTACCCGCCCGCGCGACCAGCGGTCCATGCGGACCTGGCTGACGACGTCGAAATACAGGTCGTCGACATTGTCGAGTGCCGCCAGGATCTCGCGGGATTCCCACCCCACGTCCCTGAACTCATTGCGCAACTGTTCTTTTGGTGCCACGCCTGTTCCGTCGGGCCCGGAGCGGAAGATGAACAAAAACATGGTCCGGTCGCCGCGCAGCGCGAAGCGGTCCAGCTGGCGGCCGGGAGTGCTGTACATGACGTAGACCAGTTCGTCGCGCGGACGGTAGCCGTCGACCACGCACGCCGCGACCTTGCAGCCCAGGTAATGCTCGAAGTCCTGCTCTGGCCCGAAGACCAGACGACGCACGTTCGAGTGCAATCCGTCGGCGCCGATGACAAGGTCAAAGTCGCGCGGCGCGCCCTTCTCGAAAGTTAGCCGGACGCCATCACTGTGCTCGTAGATGGTGGCGATGCTGTCGCCGAAGATCGTTTCGACCTTGTCTTCGACGGTGGTATAGATTGCTGCGGCCAGGTCGCCGCGGGGCAGGCTGGTGAGGTCGTCGCCTAACACGCGGCGAAAGGACTCGACGTTCACGTCGGCTTTGACCTCGCCGCCGGAGCCGACGGAGCGAACCCATTCGACTTGGTACCCGGCGGCGCGGACCGGATCCTCTATGCCCATTCGCTTGGCGACTTGATAGCCGACGCCCCAGAAGTCGATCATGTAGCCGCCATCGCGGAACTTAGGCGCCTGCTCGATCACTGTGGGGGTGTGGCCGGTGCGATGGAGCCAATGTGCGAGCGCAGCGCCGGCCACGCCGGCACCGCTGATTGCTACTTGCATATGGCAATTGTGCCCTATGGCATGATTCGGACATCCTTTCGATGGCCGCTCCCGCCAACACGCTCGGCAAACGCCGATTGTTTGAGGGACGTGTGAACCTCTTTGGAAGTGTGTGCAAGATCGCTGCTGAAACCCATCGTGGCCAAACGGCGAACGGTAACCTTTGACCGATGGTCACGAGTTCAATACCTGCTTTACTGCGCGAACGCGCCGGTCTGCATCCCAATGACGCGGCGTTCACGTTTATCGACTATGAGCAGGACAGCTCCGCAGGTGTTGCGGTCACCCTGACATGGTCGCAGCTATATCGGCGCACGCTGAATGTCGCAAACGAGCTCAGTCTCGGCGCCTCGGTCGGTGACCGGGCTGTCATATTGGCACCGCAAGGACTCGAGTACGTCGTTTCATTTCTCGGCGCGTTGGAGGCCGGACTTATCGCCGTTCCGCTGTCCGTTCCGCAGGGTGGCGCCACCGATGAGCGCGTTGACTCCGTGCTGCGCGATGCGGCGCCGGCTGTCGTGCTCACGACATCCGCTGTCGTTAGCAATGTCGCCGAGACTGTTAAGTCGCAGTCGGACGGGCCTGTTCCATCAATCATTGAGGTCGATTCGCTGGACCTGGACTCTCCGCGGCGCGGACCTAGGGTCAGGGCCGAGGATCGCGCGGGTACCGCGTACCTGCAATACACGTCCGGATCGACTCGTTCGCCCGCTGGTGTCATGGTGACCCACCACAATGTCGTCACAAACCTTGTGCAGATGATGTCCGACACTTTTGAGGATCAGGGCAAGGTTGCACCGCCGGATACCACCGTTGTCATATGGCTCCCCTTCTATCACGACCTGGGCCTGATGAGCGGCATAGCTTTCCCGATAGTGGCCGGACTGCACGGCGTATTCACGAGCCCGACAGCGTTTCTGGAGAAGCCCGCCCGGTGGATGCAGTTGATGGCCGGCCATACCCGGACATACACGGGTGGGCCCAACTTCGCCTATGAACTCGTCGTGAAGCGCACCACCGACGAGGACATGGAGGGCCTCGACCTGGGGCACGTCCACACGTTCGCCTTCGGTGCCGAACGGGTCCACGCGGCCACGATCAAGCGGTTCACCAATCGCTTCGCCCGATTCAATCTGCCGCCGAGCGCGTTACGGCCGGGATACGGCCTCGCGGAGGCGACGGTGTACGCATCGTCGAATCCGCCGGGGCAGGTGCCGACCACCGCACGTTTCGACTACGAGAGCCTGTCGGAAGGGTACGCGAAGCCGAGCGGCGAGGACGGCGGTGTCGATCTGGTCAGCTGTGGCGTGCCTCGTGCGGCCACCGTACGGATAGTGGACCGGGAATCCCGGGTGGAGAATCCCGAGGGCAAAGTCGGGGAGATCTGGATCCACGGCGACAACGTCGCCCAAGGTTACTGGAGAAACCCGCAGGCAACTGAGGACACGTTCGGGGGGTATCTGGTCGATCCGTCGCCGGGCACCGCGAAAGGGCCGTGGCTGAAGAGCGGCGACTTGGGCTTCGTCTCCGAGGGCGAGTTGTACATCACCAGCCGCGTCAAAGACCTGTTGATCGTTTACGGCAAAAACCACTCTCCTGACGATATCGAGGGGACGATCCAGGAGATCACCGGAGCCCGCTGCGCAGCGATCGCCGTGCCGAATGACCAAACCGAGAAACTGGCCATCGTTGCCGAAGTCAGGAAGCGGGGCGAGTCCGACGATGAGGTGATGGCCAGGTACAAGGCCATCAGGGGTGAGTTAACCTCGGCGATATCGAACTTGCACGGGCTGCATGTCGCCGATCTCGTCCTGGTAGATCCCGGCGCGATTCCGGTCACCACGAGCGGCAAGGTCAGGCGAGCATCTTGCGTCGAGCAATACCGAAAGAACGAGTTCAGGCGTGTAGACGCATAGGCGCACAGCTCGGCATCCTGTCGCTCGAATTCCTAGCTCACGGTTGGGATTTCGTGATCGCCACTGGTCGGCAGCTGGTTGTGTCCGCGCCGGTGTCGGAGTACGTTCGTCAGTATGGCGGGCCTTCGCGGAGCCGCTGGCAGCCGGGCCTGATGCGGCAATCCTCGATCGACTGATCGCCTGCACCGGCCGCCATCCATGCGTCCGCCGACTAACGAAAGGTCAATGATGCCGAAGAAAACCGAATACGCGCAGGGCACGCCGAACTGGGTCGACCTGCAGACCACCGATCAGTCGGCCGGAAAGCAGTTCTACTCGTCGCTGTTGGGCTGGAGCTACGACGATAACGAGATTCCCGGGGGCGGTGCCGTGTACTCAATGGCCACGCTGAACGGTGAAACCGTGGCCGCCATTGCGCCGATGCCGCCGGGCGCCCCGGAGGGCAGGCCACCGGCGTGGAACACCTACATCGCGGTGGACGACGTCGACGCCACGGTGGACAAGGTGGCAGCCGCGGGTGGGCAAGTGCTGATGCCGGCGTTCGACATCGGCGATGCCGGCCGGATGTCCTTCGTCGCCGATCCGACCGGCGCGGCGGTGGGACTATGGCAGGCCAACCAGCACATCGGCGCAACGCTGGTCAACGAGACGGGCGCAGTCATCTGGAACGAATTGATCACGGACAAGCCGGATTTGGCACTGCCGTTCTACGAAGCGGTGGTTGGCCTGACACACTCAACGATGGAGATGGCGCCCGGCCAGCACTACCGGCTGCTCAAGGCCGGCGGAACCGACGTCGGCGGCTGCATGGAACCACCGATGCCCGGCGTGCCGAACCATTGGCATGTCTATTTCGCGGTGGACGACGCCGATGCGACGGCGGCCAAGGCGGGCGCGGAGGGCGGCCAGGTCATCGCGGAACCGTTCGACATTCCGTCGGTGGGCAGGTCTGCCGTCCTGTCCGACCCGCAAGGCGGGGTATTCAGTGTCCTGAAACCCGCGCCGCAGCAGTAGGGCGAACGCGGCTTCAGATGCTCGCGACGTCGCCGGCAATCGAACTGGCGGTGCCAAACAAGAGTAAGGCTTCGACGCTGAGGCCCAGCAAAACCAGTGCCGTATCGGCAGCGATCGGATAGCCGATCGCGTTGACAAGCCCCTGAACTGGGGCACCGTTGAGCGCTTGCGAGATGCCGTCCAAGAACAGGTTGACGTCGTAGGACGGGAGAGTAATCAGGCCGCCGGTGACGATATCCGCCGTCGGGAGCAGCGCGCCGTAAGCTGCCGAGACCGCGCTGCTCAACACGTCGGCGCTGTGCGTGGTCGCGGCCTGCAGGCCCGAGATCACGCCGTCGATCGTGGCTGCCACGGACGCGGTGGTGGGCAGGGTCAGTGTGCTGGGCACCGTCGATACAGCTGATCCAAACGCGTTCGATAGGCCCGACAGCGGCAGGCTGGGCAGCGATGGGAGTCCCTCGGTGTGGAAGTCGTTGGCGGCAGCGGCAATTCCCTGCTGGGTGCCACTGACGAGATCGTGCCCCAGCGCGGTGGTTGCGGCCGTCGGCGGCAGGAACCCGAACGGGGTGTTCACATTGGCCGGCCCGGTTGAATAACCGTAGGCCGGGTCGCCGTAGCCCCAGTTGACGAGGTAGGTCAGATCGGGCTCGAGTAGGTCGGCAATCGGGTTTCCGAGGTACGGGATCAGCCGCACCGGGTCCAGCAGCGGCAGGTGCTGGGTGGGAATCATGTAGTAGGTGGTCATCGTCGGCCCCGACGTCGGCAACTGAATGGCCGACATCACCTGCGCGGCAGACAAAGTCGGATAGGCGCCGTGCACGGCTAGTACACCCAGCAGGGCGTTGACGTCGGAGAGGACATCTATCGGGTACCGCGGGAAGTCGGCGTAGCCATCGTATTCTCCCGTGTAAATGACGGTCGGATATTCGTTCGCCGGGGTGCCGGCGTAGAACGTCCCACCGATGGACGGGAAGGTCAGGCCGGGGAAGCGCGCGAAAATGCCGCCGTTGGGATTCACCGGATCACCGATGAGCACGAAATTCACATCTGTACTCGGAATGCCGGCCGCGACGAGGTTCGGCATCTCCAGCGAGGCGAGAACGGCACTCTGCGAATAGCCGAAAACGTTGATGGGGATGGTTCCGTTGCTACGCGCCTGCATTATCGCGTTGTTCAGGATCGTGACGCCCTGGCTCAGCGACTGGTCTAGGGTCAAGGACTTGACCCCGGTAAGCGGATATAACTGCTCGGGCGTGGTCAGGCCTTGGACGTTGGCGGTAGTGAAATTCGGCGAGATGTACTGGCTGTAAACCTCGTTGATGTACTGCAGTGGAGGTGTCGGCGTGCCGGTGCCGGTCATGATCAAAGAAAGGGCAACGGGCGTGGGGGGACTCGCGAGTGGCGCCAACAGCACCTGAGCCGGTGCGGTGAGTTTCCCGAGCAGACCCGACGCCGCGGCCTCGGTCTCCGCGTAAGCGTTGCCGGCGGTTGCCAGCAATCGAGCGAACTCGCTATGAAACGCCACCGCCCGCTGGATGGCCGCCTGAAACTGCTGGGCGTATGAGCTGAACAGGGTCGCGGTGGCCGCTGACACCTCGTCGGCGGCCGCCGCCGGCACGCTGCTTGTCGGGCCCGCCGCGGTCGCGTTGGCTTCGTTAATCGCCGCACCCAGTCCCGCCGCATCCGCGGCCGCGGCCGCCACCGCCTGCGGCTGCGTGAGCACGTACGTCATCTGGCTCATATGGCTGGAGCCTCCCATCACAAAGGCGGCACCCAGCCACCGTAGAACGAGACCGCCGGTTTATCCGGCGTTACGTCCTTTTGGCCCCGTGAACAGCGGATGGCTTCGAAATGCCGAGCGCCGCGATTGGGGCTAGCGTGAATAAATTCACGAGAGGAGCCGTCGATGCCCGATGACAACAGCGACCCCCGGCGCGCCGTCGGCGCTGTGTCCAGCTTCGAGCACACCGTGGCCGAATTAACCCGGCTGCGCGGCTCGGATCACCCGGAAACCCTGAGGAGCCGGGCCCAGCTGGCGCGTCGCCGCCACCAGGCGGGCGACCTGCGGCGCGCGCTCTCCGACTACGAGAGCCTGCTGCCGGATCTGGTGCGCGCCCTCGGCCGGGAGAAGGCGGGAACCCTCGACGTCGGCACCCCCGTTACCGACCGCGCCAAAGCCGGTCACACGCGGGCCGCGATCACCGACTACGAACGGCGGGTGCAGGACCTATTGAACCGCCTCGGCGCGACCTTCTCCCCACTTCTCTAAGTCACTTCTCTAAGTCGCCCGGCCCAGCGACTACTGTCGCCGTTGTGGACTTCGAGCTCGACGATGAGCAACGGGCATGGCTGGCCGAGGTACGGCAGTTCCTTGCGGACAACGTCACCCCCGCGCTGCGGGCCGAGATGGCCGAGCATGGCCTCGAATTCCAAGGCGGTGAGCTGTCGGCATTCCGTCGCAAGATCGGACAGCGGGGCTGGTTCGGCCTGAACTGGCCGCCGGAGTACGGCGGCCTTGGACTGTCCGCCATGCACCAGCACCTGCTGATGAGCGAGTTCGAGTACTGGGGCGTGCCGGGACCCGATCTCACCGTCACCTCCGTGGCACCGATGATCATGCGACACGGCACCGCACAGAACAAAAACGAATTCCTGCCGCCCATCGCCAGGGGCGAAATCGTCTGCGCGGTCGGTTATTCCGAGCCGAATGCCGGCACCGACCTGGCCAGCCTACGCACGCGTGCGCAGCGCGTCGGCGACGAATGGGTGATCACCGGATCCAAGATCTGGAACAGCGGGGCCCAACGGTCGACGCACGAGTGGTTGTGCGTGCGTACCGATCCCGACGCGCCGCGGCACCGCGGGATTTCGGTGATCATGGTTCCCATCGATCTCCCCGGCGTCGAGATCCACCCGCTGTACGCGTGGTCCGGCTACCGGACCAACGAGACGTTCTTCCACGAGGTGCGGGTGCCGGTCACCAACCTGATCGGTGAGGTCAACATGGGCTGGACGTACATCACCGGCGCCCTGGATCTGGAGCGCGGCGCGTTGACCAATGCGGGCGATTTGCGTCGCGCGCTCGACGACCTGGTGGGGCTCGCCGTCCGGCCGATGCGCGACGGGTCGGTGCCGGCGTTTAATCCGGTGTTTCGCCGCCGCCTCGCGCAAGCCGAGGCCGACGTCGAGGTCGCGACGCTGATGGGCTATGAGGCCGCGTCGCTGCTCGATCGTGGGCGCATCCCGACCGTCGAGGTCAGCGTCGAGAAGATCTTCACCAGCGAACTGCGCCAGCGCATCGCCGACCTGGCAATCGATGTGCTGGGGCCCGACGGGCTGATCGCACATCGCAGCCCAGGTGCGCCGCTGGACGGGTTTTTCGAGCGCCTCTACCGCGTGTCGCCACTGATGCGCTTCGGCGGCGGAACCAACGAAGTGCTCCGGGACGTGATCGCGCAGCGCGGTTACGGTATGCCCTCCTACGGTCGGTGAGCGGCATGAGAGTGATTCCCGATCAGGATGAACGCGATCTGGCCGTGATGTGCCGCGGCCTGCTGACCGCCGAATGTCCGACGACACTCGCCCGCGCTCTGCACGCTCCCGACGGGGCCCGCATCACGCCGGCGCTGTGGAAGGAGCTCGCCGGGGCCGGCGTCCTCGGGCTGGCGATCGAAGAAGATCTTGGCGGCTCGGGCGGCAAGCTGACAGATCTCGGCATCTTCTGTGTCGAGGCCGGACATGCCTTGTGCCCCACGGTCGTTCACAGCACGATGCACGCGGCCCGCGCCGTCGACTGGCTGGGCGGGCCCGAGGCGCGCGCGGCCTGGCTGCCCGCGCTGGCGTCCGGGACCGCACGCGGCACCACCGCGCTGTGCAACCCGCGCGACGCCGCCGTGCTGACCCCGTCGCTGCGTGCCCGGCAGGACGCCGACGGTTGGCGGCTGCGCGGCGTGGCCGACTTCGTCGCCGACGCCGACCTCGCCGACCTGATCGTGGTGAGCGCCGACGCGGACGGCCGCACGCTGGGGTTCGTCCTGGATATCGGGGACACAGGGGCCACGGCCGGGCCCGCCGTCGAGCCGGTGGCCATGATGGGCGGACACCGCGCGTTCACGGTGGAATTCGACGACGTGGTCGTCGACGATCATCGCCGGATCCTGGGCGGCGCCGAGGGACTGGGTTCCCAGCAGCTACGCCGGGTGGCCAACGCCGCCGTGGCGTTGGGATGCCTGGATCTGGTCGGGGTCGCGGAGGCGGTGCTGCAACGCACGGTCGATTACACAAAAATGCGCGAACAGTTCGGCCGGCCGATCGCGTCCTTCCAGGCGGCCCAGCACCTGGTGGCCAACATGCGCATCGCGCTGACCGCGGCCCGGCTGGCCGCACAGTCGGCGGTGTTCTGGATCGGGCGGGGCCGCACCGCCACCCGAGAGACGGCCATCGCCAGGATGCACGCCGGCGCGGTCAAACAGATCACGCTCGACGCCCACCAACTGCATGGCGGCATGGGCTACGTGGTCGACACCGATCTGCATCTGTTCTCCGAACGCGCCCGGGTGCTCTCCACGTTGGGCGGCGGCGCCGACGTCGCCGCGAAATGGCTGGAGGGCGAGATGGATTGGAGAGGCGACCGTGAGTACCGATAGCCTGATCGACGCCGAATCCGCGGCCCGGGTCGGCACCGTGGTCGCCACCGCCAGCGGCGAGGTGAACAGGCGCGACTGGCAGCGGTGGGCCGCCGCGGTCGGCGACCACAACCCGCTGTGGTTCGACGCCCGATACGCGCGGGCGCACGGCTACCGCGATGTCACCTGTCCGCCACTGTTTTTGCAGTACGCGGTCCTCGGCGTGAGCCCACTGGGCGACCTGCGGCCCGACGGATCGTCCGGCGCGGTCACGGGCAGCCTGGCGTTTCCGCGGGCGCCGCGGCGAATGGCCGGCGGCGAGAGCACCACCTTCCACTTGCCCGCTTATCACCGCGACCAGATCGAGCTGGTGCGCACCATCGAGTCGATTACCGAAAAGCAAGGTAGATCGGGACGATTCGTGTTGGTGACCTGGCGCGGCGAATACCGCAATCAGGACCGCGAACTGGTCGCCGAGGCCACCATGTCGATGATCGCGCGGCCCTGAGGACTCCTGTGATGGCTGACCAAGTGTGCTACGAGGACGTCGAAACCGGCGCCGCTATACCGCCGCTGACCGTCACGGTGACCGAGACCCAGATGTTCTTCTTCAGTGCCGCAACGTATAACGGTCACCGCATCCACTACGACAAGGACTGGGCGCGCGACGTCGAAGGCTACGACAACGTGCTCGTCCACGGTCCGTTGCAGGCGGCGCTGCTGTCGCGTGCGCTCACCGACTGGATCGGCGGTGCGGGCCGACTGGTGGCGTTCGCGGTGCAGAACCGCGCGATCGCCTATCCCGGCCAGGAGCTGACCTTCGGGGGTTTGGTCACCGCCAAGCGGATGGCGGGCGGTGAGGCCCGCGCGGATCTGGACATTTTCTGCCGGCGTGGCGACGAGGTGCTGATGCCGGGCACCGCGACCGTAGCACTGCCCCGCCGGGGCGGGCCGTGACCGGTCTGCGCGGCCAGGCGGCCATCGTCGGCATCGCCGAGTTGCCGGCCGAGCGCCACCAGAGCCGACCGCCGTCGTTCACCCTGGATCAATACGCCGCACTGGCCAAAATGGTGATCGAGGACGCCGGCGTGGATCCCACTGTGGTGAATGGCTTGTCGTGCCACGGCATCGCGGAGTCCGACATGTTCGCGCCCGCCACGCTGTCGGAGTACCTGGGGCTTCCGCTGGACTTCGGTGATCGGGTCGACCTCGGCGGCGCGACCGCGGCCGGCATGGTGTGGCGCGCCGCGGCCGCGGTCGAAATGGGAGTGTGCGACGCGGTGCTGGCGGTGGTTCCGGGCTCGTCGGAAATTCCGCGATCGGACCGGCGTCCCGGGCGAACCCTGGGCTGGTACGGGGCATCGAGCAACAACTATGGCTCGCCGCAGGCCGAGTTCGAGATCCCGTACGGCAACGTCGGCCAGAACGCCCCGTACGCACAGATCGCGCAACGGTATGCCGCCGAATTCGGTTACGATGCAAAGGCGTTGGCCAGAATCGCGGTGCACCAACGCGCCAACGCGTGCGCCCATCCGGGTGCGGTCTTTCACGGCAAGCCGATAACGGCCGACGACGTGCTGAGCAGTCCGGTGATCGCCGATCCGATCCACATGCTGGAAACCGTGATGCGGGTGCAGGGTGGCGCCGGAGTGCTCGTTGCCAACGCCGACGTGGCGCGCCGTGCCCGTTACCGACCCGTCTGGGTGACGGGGTTCGGGGAGCACATCCGATTCAAAACCCCCACTTACGCCGACGATCTGATGCGTACGCCGATCGCCAGGGCGGCTGACAAGGCGTTCGCGATGGCCGGGCTGCAACGTGCCGACGTCGACGTCGCATCGATCTATGACTGCTACACGATCACCGTGCTGATGACGCTCGAGGACGCCGGATTCTGCGGCAAGGGCGAGGGCATGCGCTGGCTGACCGAACACGATCTAACCTTCCGTGGCGACTTCCCGCTCAACACCGCCGGGGGCCAGCTGTCCTTCGGGCAGGCCGGGATGGCCGGCGGCATGCACCACGTGGTCGACGGTGCCCGACAGATCATGGGCCGCTCCGGTGCGGCCCAGGTCGCCGACTGCAACACGGCGTTCGTGACGGGCAACGGCGGCATCATGAGCGAGCAGGTCGCCCTGCTCTTGGTGGGCGACTGAGATGAGCTATCCCTGCCCGCTCCCGGAGCCGACTCCCGTGTCGCGGCCGTTCTGGGATGCGTTGCGCGAACACCGGATTATGATCCAGTACTCGCCATCGGCAGGATGCTACGTCTTCTACCCGCGCACGCTTGCTCCAGGGACGCTCGCCGACGACCTCGAATGGCGCGAAATCGACGGCGCGGGGACGCTGTACACCTACACCGTCGCCCGCCGCCCGACGGGGCCACCGTGGGCCGCTCACGTGCCGCAACTACTCGCCGTCGTCCAATGGGACGCGGGGCCGCGGATCAGCACCGAGCTGGTCGACGTGGAACCGCCCGACATCAGCATCGGAATGCCGGTCGCGCCGGTGTTTTTCGATGTTCCCGGCGAGGAAATCACGCTGCTGCGCTACCGGCCCGCAGGACGAGGCCCCAAAGAGGCTGAAGCATAACGATGTTCGAGACCGTTCAGCAGCTGCTTCGTTCACGAATGGCCGATGACACGACCGCGGTGGTTCACGGCGACCGGATATGGACGTGGCGAGAGCATCTCGGCGAGGCGTCGGCAGAAGCGTCTGCCCTATTGGCACTAATGGCTCGCGGCGACCGCGGCCGGCCCCTGCATGTCGGCGCCCTGCTGGGCAACTCACCGGCGATGCTGCGGTCGATGGCGGCGGCCGCCTTGGGCGGGTATGTGCTGTGTGGGATCAACACCACTCGTCGCGGCGAGGGCCTGGCCGCGGACATCCGGCGCGCGGACTGCCAGCTGGTGCTCGTCGACACCGAACACCGGTCGTTGATCGATGGGCTGGACCTGGGTGGTGCGACCGTCCTGGACGTCGATGGCGCCAGGTACCGCGACGCGGCGGCGGCGGCGGGACCGCTGGCTCCCCATGAGGTCGGCGGCGCCGATCCGGTGATGATGATCTTCACGTCGGGCACCAGCGGTGACCCGAAGGCCGTGCGATTCGCGCATGCGATGGCGGTGATCTGCGGCGCCAGCCTTGTCGAGCGGTTCGAGATCACGCCCGGCGACGTGTGCTACCTGGCGATGCCGCTGTTTCACTCCAACGGCGTCGCGGCGGGGTGGGCGGTGGCGATCAATTCCGGTGCCGCGATGGTGCCCGCCAGGTTCTCGCCGTCGCGGTTCCTGACCGACATCCGCCGCTACCGCGTCACGTACATGAACTACGTCGGCAAGCCGCTGGCCCTGCTGCTGGCCACGCCGGAGCGGCCCGACGATGCCGACAACACGTTGCGCGCGGTGTTCGGCAACGAAGCCACCGAGCGTGATATGCGAGAATTCGCACGGCGTTTCGGGTGCCGGGTGGTGGACAGCTTCGGGTCCAGCGAGTTCGCGGTCGTGGTGATGCGGGAGGACGGCACGCCGCCCGGTTCGATCGGGAGGGGCTATCCGGGTGTCAGCGTGTACCACCCGGAGACCGTGACCGAATGTGCGCCAGCGATTTTCGACGAGCACGGCGCGCTCGCCAACTTCGACGAAGCGGTCGGCGAACTGGTCAACACCTACGGTGCGGGCGGGTTCACCGGCTACTACAACGATCCCGGCGCCACCGACGAGCGGATGCGACACGGAATGTATTGGTCGGGGGATCTGGCCTACCGCGACACCGACGGCTGGATCTATCTGGCCGGGCGCACCGCAGACTGGATGCGGGTGGACGGGGAGAACCTCGCGGCGGGCCCGATCGAGCGGGTGCTGGAACGCCTGCCACAGATCAATCAGGTCGCCGTATACGCGGTCCCCGATGAACACGTCGGCGATCAGGTGATGGTGGCGATCGTCCTCGACACGGGTGCGACGTTGACGCCCAAGCAATTTGAAGAGTTCCTGACCGCTCAGGCTGACTTGTCACCAAAGGCGTGGCCGAGGTATGTGCGGATCAACACCGAGCTGCCGCGAACCGCGACCAACAAAATCCTCAAACGCGAGCTCATCAAGGCCGGTCCGACCGCCGGGGATGGGGTGCTGTGGACGCGCGCCGGCCGCGGGCGCGAATTTACTTTGCTGCATCGGCAATTCGATGCGGACTTGCCGGGCTAGTCGCCGATTGCCCGGCTCTGCGCGACAATCGGTCCACCATCAGAGCCCCGGGGTGTCGCCGTGGAATGGCGCCGAGATTGCCGCCATGGTCGTGGTTGGGACCGACCCGAACCGCAGCCCTGACGGCAATCTCGGTAAGAGGGGACGTGCGCCGAAACATACGCATCACCTAACGCATTCACAGGTTCTGCATAGGGTGCTTACTCGAATGCGGGTAACCATTCCCCATGATGAGAAACGTCTTGCGTATTGCAACATCATCGTTGGTATTGACCAGCGGTTTGGGACTCGCGGGCCTGGGGGCGGCGGCAGTCGCCGAGGCCCAGCCAATGGCACCACCGCCCACATATCACTGGTGCCCCGGTCAATGGTGGGATCCCGGCTGGGGTTTCAACTGGGAAGGTGGCCGTTGCCACGACGACTTCTACCGCGACGGTGACCCGCATGACCAATTGGCACTGGCGCGGCGGCGGCGACCGCGACCACTGGCAGGGCGGCCGTGGCGACCACGACCAGTGGCACGGCGGCCCTCCGGGCGATCATCGCTGATCGTCGTCGATTTGAGTGCACCAAGCCCGGCTACGACTGAATTCCGCTGGCAGGCAGGCGCGCCCGGTCCAGCTCAGGTCTGCGGATGCGCTTGGATGACGCTGCCGTCCGGGTTGATGTCCATGTAGCCGCTGTCGCCGTTGCCGGAGGCATATATGGCAATCCTCGTGCTCCCACCCTGCCAACCTTGGACGATCAAATACGTCGAGGTGGGGTTGGGGACGTTGAGGGCCTGGCCCGCGCCAGGCATCTTGGCGGTCACGGCGGCGGCGTCAAACTTACCCAGATCGACGAGCGAATCGAACGTCGACACATGCTCGGTCTGGCCGAAATCGCTCCAGCTGCCGCCCTTGTAGTAGTAGCCCTTCTTGTGCGAACTGTTCTGTGGGTCGGCGCGGTCGAGAACCGCGTAATCGGGATACACCGTCAACTGGTAGCCCATCGTGTCCCCGAACTTGCTGCGTATCTGGGCGAGCAGCCCGCTGAGCCCATCGGCGGTTTGCAGGGCAGTCGCCCCCGCCGTTGACGGCTGTGAGCCCCCCGCCGACGGCTGGGAGCCCACCGAGAACTGTGCGGGCGGCGTCGGCACGAAGGACCTTGTGGCGTGATGGAAAGCCGACATCGCCCCGATCCCGGCGATCACGAGGAAAATAATCGGGAGCCCCGCGAACAGCAGAATCAACCCGATGCGCGGGCCCCGGTTCCCGGAAGGCACGGAGGAATACGAGTAGGAGGACGGCGCCGCCTGCGTCGGGTTCTGCCAATCAATGAGTGGCGGTGGAGCCGGTTGCCCGGCGTCGGGCGGTGGAGGGTAGGGCGTCCAGGCCGGGGGCGCCTGGGACTCCCACTTTGCGCCGGTGTCGGCGGCACCGGTCCGCTCGGCTAGTTGACGTTCGAGGTCTGCGATGCGCTTCTCGGGATCGTCCTTGTCCATGGCGGTTTCCTTTCGCTGCTGTCGGGCCGTAGGTTACTGCCGACAATTTGTGAAATTCTTGCGTCACCTTCGCTAATGTCGGCCGACCGGGCACCTGCCGTTGTAGTCCACCGGCCAGTGTTTGATGCCGCTGATGAACGACGACCGCAGCCGCTCGGGATCACCCACCGAGGTTAGGTCGGGCATGTGGTCCGCGATCGCATCGAACATCACCTCGATCGTCATCCGTGCCAGGTTGGCGCCGATGCAGTAATGCACTCCGGTGCCGCCGAATCCCAAGTGCGGGTTGGGGTCGCGCAAGATATTGAACGTGTACGGATCGTCGAAGACGTCTTCGTCGAAGTTGGCCGAGCGGTAGAACATGACCACCCGCTGGCCCTTCCTGATCGTCACATCGCCGAGCTCGGTGTCCGCCAGGGCGGTGCGTTGGAACGCCGTGATCGGGGAAGCCCAGCGGATGATCTCGTCGGCGGCGGTCTTGGGTCGCCGCGCCTTGAACAATTCCCACTGGTCGGGGTTATCGGTGAAGGCGATCATGCCCTGTGTGATCGAGTTGCGGCTGGTCTCGTTGCCGGCGATGCCCAGCGTGACCACGAACATGCCGAGCTCGGCGTCGGACAGCCGCTGGCCGTCGGCGTCGGGCTGGATCAGCGTCGTGACGATGTCATCACCCGGTTCTTCGGCCTTGCGTGCCGCCAATTGCATTGCATACCACATCAACTCGCCCGAAGAAGTCAGCGCGTCGTGGTCGGCGAACTCCGGGTCGTCGCCCCCGATCATCTGGTTGGACCAGTCGAATAACTTGCCACGGTCCTCCGGCGGTACCCCGAGCAAGCCGGCGATGGCCTGCAGCGGCAACTCGCAGGCCACCTGAAGGACGAAGTCGCCTGAGCCCTCCGCTGCGGCGCGCTCTGCGATCCGCTGCGCACGCTCACTAAGGTCGGCGCGCAGTCGCTCGATCGCCCGCGGTGTGAAGCCGCGGGCGATGATCTTACGCAGCCTGCTGTGTTCAGGATCGTCCATCATGATCAGCGACGTCTGGCCTGCTTTGATTTGGCCCCGCGCCAACTCCTCCCGGAAGCGCGGCACGATGGACTTCACGGCCGACGAGAAGACATCGCTGCGCAGCGAGACCTCGCGGACGTCGCGGTGTTTGGTCACCACCCAGTAGCCACCGTCGCCGAATCCGCCTTGGTCAAGCGGTTGCTCGTTCCACCAGATCGGCGCCGTTGCGCGTAGCTCCGCTAATTCCTGTACCGGTAGCCGGTGCGCGTAGATATCGGGATCGGTGAAGTCGAACCCCGGCGGCAGATTCGGAGTAGCCATCGGTTTGCTCCCTGAAAAGCCTCGAAAGCCTGGAAAGCCTGATACGCAGATGTTAGGCGCTTGAGTGCGCGGCTGGACCATGTTCCCTGTGTCTGCGCCGCGGCCGCCATGAACGCTGTAGCTAGTTCTAAGGCCTGCGCTTGCGAGCCAACGGGAAGAGCCGAAGGCCGCGCCGTGCGGCGCAGCTCAGCCAATTCCTGCACCGGTAGCCGGTAGGTGGCGGCGTGGATCGGTAGCATTTCCCACCGTGGTGGTCAAGGAGCAGCCGGTCGGTGGATGAGGTGGCGTTCGGGCGCTATCGGCTGATCACGTTGATCGGCGAGGGCGCGATGGGCAAGGTGTACAAGGCCCGTGACACCGTGATCGGTCGCGATGTGGCCATCAAGGTGTTGTCGCCCGAGTTGGCCAACGAACCCGGGTATGAGGAACGGTTCCGGCGGGAGGCCTACACCGCCGCCCGGTTGACCGAGCCGCACATCATCCCGATCCATGACACCGGGGAAATAGACGGTCGACTCTATTTGGTGATGCCGGTCATCGAGGGCATCGACGTGCATAGCCTGCTCGCGCGTGGCGGGCCGATGAGCCCGCAACGGAGCGTGCACGTTATCGAGCAGCTGGCCGCGGCACTGGATGCGGCGCACGAAGCCGGGCTGGTACACCGTGACGTCAAACCGTCCAACGCCCTGATGACGCGTCGCGACTTTGTGTATTTGATCGATTTCGGTATCGCTCACGACGCCGCGGCCACCCGACTGACGAGCACCGGCGTGATGGTTGGCACCATGGCCTACATGGCTCCGGAGCGGTTTTCGGCCGGCGCCGCCGATGCCCGCGCCGACGTGTATTCGCTGGCGTGTGTGCTCTATGAGTGCCTCACCGGCGCCAGGCCATATCCCGGCGACAGCCTCGAACGGCAGATCGCCGGACATTTGACCCTTGATCCGCCGCGGCCCAGCAGCGTCGGTTCCGGCATTGCGGTCGGCTTTGACGAGGTCATTGCGGCCGGGATGGCCAAAAACCGCGACCACCGCTACCAGAGCGCGGGCGAGCTGGCCGAAGCCGCCCACCGTGCGGTCACCGAGGCGCCTGCGCCCGCCCGGGGTCCACGCACCGCGCCCACCAGGGTTCCCGATCCGACCGCGCCCGAGCCCGCGCACGGCCGCCGTTTCGACCAGCCGCCGCCCCCGCCCGCACCCGTGCCGCCAGCTCAAATCGGTACGCCGCCGTGGGAGCAGCGCCCACCACGACGACTGACGTGGCCGATCGTCGCCGTGATCGCCGTGATCGCCGTGGTCGCCGTGGTCGCCGTCTTGGCCGCCGCCGTCATCACCTTCCAGTCTGTCACGGCCACACCCATCCCAAACCCCAACCGCGAAACCCGCGAAGCCTTCGCAGCAATCCGCGTACCCCGCAGCCCCGTCGCACCAAAATAGCAGCCCCGTCGCCCCGCAGCCGACAAACTCAGCCCAGCCCGTCAAAGTCGGTCTCTACCAACAGTTTCAGAGTGCGAATGCTGTTGGGCCGAACGGCCGACCGATGAATGCGACCCTTGCCGGGCAGAGTTACCCGAACTCGACCGGAATGTGGATCGGCTGCGAGGGCGTCGCCGCGACGACGACGTATCGGCTGGACGGCAAATTCACCGCGCTGAACGCGGTAGTCGGGCTGCAACCGCATACACCCGATGGACTTGCCGCGCATGTCACGATCTCCGCCGATGGCCAGACGTTGCAACAATTTACCGTCGACAAATCAGCGAATGTCACCATCGATTTGAACCTTAGCGGCATGAATTCTCTTGCTATTGCTGCAATCCGCACTACCGGCGTCTGCGCACCGGCGAGCATTCCGTACGGCGCTCTTGGCAATGCTGTCTTGATCCAGGTCGGGGGCTAGGCCGGTCGCGGGACGGAAATGTCAAGCTCGGTCAGGGCTTTCGCAGCAGGGACTGTCGGGCCTGTTCGCGGAGGTCAAGGGCATGAACGCCGAACTGTGCGACCCAGTGGCTGTAGGCGGGATAGTTTTCCCGCCACAGCTGAGGCGCATTGAACGTGGCAAGAAAATAGTCGTCGGCGGTCTTGACGAGTTGCGGACGACGAAGCGCCATTGCGGCGGCGTAGATCGCCCACGATCGAGAGAAGTTCAATCCGGCTGCGTGGATACTGATCAGCTCGCTCGGGGCGAGCGGTCCCACGGCGGTGACCGCGTCCAACACGCTCGTGAGATCGGAGTCGTCCACCACGGTTTCGTCGAAAGTGCGCGCCTCGCTGAGGGCAAGCAGCAGGTTGGCACAGGGATCGAAGAATCCGTCGTTGCGCGGGCTTGCCTGCGAGCAGGGCTCCCTCCAGCGCTTGGCCAACGCCGACACCACCGTGCGACGAAGCGAGGTAGCGTCTTGGGGAGCGAAGCGAAGGTACCACCGGTGCAGAGCGAACACCGCGAAGCAGAGGTTGTGATACTCGGAGGCTGACAGCTCGCTCCCCCCGACATGCTGCGTAATCCACTGGTGCAGTTGGGAACTCACCGACAACGCTAATGGCGCCATCTCGGCCAGCGCCGCCTCTCGATCCAGGATCAGTAACCAGGCATAGCCGTAGGGAAGCTCCTCACGCACTCGGTCTTCGTTGACGGACGCGAGCTCGCTGCGCAGGCCGTCCGCAGACATCACCGACCGGGCGACATCGGTGAATTTCGGGTCGCCGGTAAGTCGTGAGATGACACGCAGCGCGTAGTTGCCATGGACTGCGCTGTGCCAGTCAATGCATCCGTGGAAGACCGGGTGAACCGTGTCATCGCGCACCACACATTCGGTGATCGGTGCTGACAGGGTTCGAGGCACGTCGGCCACACCACCGACCAGGTCGGGCACCAAGAATTGAGCGTCTGGGGACGTTGTGCTCGGGGTCATCGAACCGCCCGTTGTCACGGCCGTTGGTGACGTGGTGCGGGAGGAACCGCGCTGGTCGCCGCGCGGGAAGCAGGCCGTCACCAAAAGCGCGGTAGCGATGACGGCAGCCACGGAGCGGCATGTGGACCGTCGTGGCGGCCCGCGCTTGTCACCGTCTAACACAGCTCGCCTATCCCAGTTCCGGCTACACGTGGCTCGGTACCGTCACGCTATCGCGTGCGCCGAGGTTGGTCGCCCGGGTAACGACGGCCGCTTCGATCTGGCGCAGCGCGTGCACCGCGGTGAGGAATCGTCGGGTATCGGGACTCGGCTCGATCCGATCGCCCAATTGCGCGCACGCTCGTAGAGAACGGTGATCGGGTACCCCCTCTCGGCTGGTGAACACCACATGGTTACCCGAACTGCGTCGCCTGGTCCAAGTGCGGCCAAGCTAGTCTTCGAGATCGTGACAGCGCCGACGCGGGCAAAGCTGGCCGATGGCCGTGACCTGCTGTTGTTCGCGCTGCCCGGGCATTTTCCGGCGCCGGTCGAAGACCGCAGATCGTTGCCGGTGCGCGACCCCGACCGGTCGGAGTTGCGGTTCGACCGGTCAACCGGGCAGTGGGTCATCATCGCGGCGCTGCGCCAGGACCGCACCTACAAGCCGCCTGCCGACCAGTGCCCGCTGTGTCCGGGTCCAACGGGGCTGACCAGCGAGGTGCCCGCTCCCGACTATGACGTCGTCGTCTTCGAGAACCGCTTCCCGAGCCTGGCCGGAGCCAGAGAACCGACGCCAGCGCCGGCGCCCGCGCCTGCCGGTGACGGCTTTGTCTCAGCTGTCGGGCATGGCCGCTGCGAGGTGATCTGCTTTTCCAGCGAGCACACCGGGTCGTTCGCGGGGTTGGAACCGGCGCATGCCCGGCTGGTCGTCGAGGCGTGGCGGCATCGCACCAGCGACCTCATGGCCGCACCGGGCATCGAGCAGGTGTTCTGTTTCGAAAACCGCGGTGAGGAAATCGGGGTTACGCTCACGCATCCGCACGGCCAGATCTACGGCTACCCCTACCTGACACCGCGAACCGCCGCCATGCTGGGGCAGGCCCGCGAACATCGGAAGCGCCACGGCGGCAACCTCTTTGCCGACCTGCTGGCTCGTGAGGTCGCCGACGGCAGTCGCATCGTCGCGCGCACCGAACGGTTCACGGCATTCGTGCCGTTCGCGGCGCGTTGGCCGGTCGAGGTGCACATCTACCCGAACAGGTTCGTGCACAGCCTTGTTGAACTCGACGAGGACGAGCTGGACGGGTTCGCGCGGGTCTACCTCGACGTGTTGGGTCGGTTCGACCGGATGTATTCGGCTCCACTGCCGTATATTTCGGCGCTGCACCAGTTCGCCGACACCGGCGCCCAGGCCGACGGCTATTTCCACGTCGAGTTGATGTCGATCCGGCGCAGCGCCACCAAACTCAAATACTTGGCGGCCTCCGAATCGGCGATGGACGCTTTCATCAGTGACGTGACGCCCGAAAGCGTGGCCCAGCGGCTAAGGGAACTCGGCTGATGACCGGGTCAACCGTCCGGTACGGCGCACCCGGACGGATCAACCTGATCGGGGAACACACCGACTACAACCTGGGGTTCGCGCTGCCGATCGCGCTACCGCAGCGCACGGTGGTGACGTTCACGCCGGACGGCACCGAGGCGATCACCGTGTACAGCGCGCGCGCACAGGGCGCCCTGCGATTTCCGCTCGGCGTCGTTCCCGGGCAGGTGACCGGCTGGCCCGCCTATGTGGCCGGGGTGGTGTGGGCGCTGCGCCAAGCCGGCCATTCGGTGCCCGGCGGCACGATGTCGATCAACAGCGACGTGGAGATGGGCTCGGGCCTGGCTTCCTCGGCGGCGCTGGAGTGCGCGGCGCTGGGCGCGATCGCGTCGGCCGCCGGCATCCGGATCGATCCGATCGAACAGGCGCGGCTGGCCCAGCGGGCCGAAAACGACTATGTCGGCGCCCCGACGGGTTTGCTTGACCAGCTGGCGGCGCTGTTCGGGGAACCGTCGACGGCGCTGCTGATCGACTTTCGCGAACTCACCGTCACGCCGGTGGCCTTCGACCCGGACGCGCGTGGTGTGGTGCTGCTGCTGATTGACTCCCGGGCCCGGCATCAGCACGTCGGCGGCGAATACGCAGTCCGTCGCGCGGCGTGTGAGCGGGCGGCCGCCGATTTGGGAGCGTCAACGTTGCGTGACATCTGGGATCGTGGGGAAGCGGTGTTGGACGAGATCCGCAACACGATCGATGCCCGCCGCGCCCGCCACGTTCTCACCGAGAACGTCCGGGTATTTGATTTCGTTGCGGCATTGGGTAATTCGGACTTCATTGAAGCCGGCCACATCATGACGGCCTCGCACGTCTCCATGCGTGACCACTTCGAAATCACCACCGAGCACATCGACCTGATCGTCGATACCGCGGTGGGCGCGGGCGCTCTGGGCGCCCGGATGACCGGCGGCGGCTTCGGCGGCTGTGTGATCGCGTTGGTGCCGGACGGCCGGGCGCACGCCGTCGCGGAGACGGTGCGACGGACGGTGCTCGCTGCGGGCCATCCGCGGCCGATCATCACCCCAACCCGTGCGGGCGCGGGGGCGGGGCCGGGTGGGTGAGCGAGCCCGGCGGCGGACCCTCCCGTGGCTCGTACGTCCAGGTTCGGGCATACGCCGAGCTCAACGACTTCTTGCCGCCCGAGTCGCGTGGTACCACGGTGCGCCGCCCGTTTCGCGGTCATCAGACGGTCAAGGACGTGCTCGAGGCGATGGGCATTCCGCACACCGAGATCGACCTCATCCTGGTGAACGGGTCTCCGCAGGGCTTCAGCCACCGGCCGACGGCCGGCGACCGCATCGCCGCCTACCCGATGTTCGAGGCGCTGGACATCGGGTCGACGGCCAGGCTGCGGCCGGGCCCGTTGCGTGATCCACGATTCGTCGTCGATGTAAACCTGGGCCGGCTCGCGCGGCTGCTTCGGCTGCTCGGCTTCGACGTGTGCTGGTCGAGCGACGCCGATGACCCGACCCTGGCCGACATCAGCCTGGGCGAGCATCGGATCCTGCTGACCCGCGACCGCGGCCTGTTGAAGCGCAGGGCGATCACCCATGGTCTCTTCGTCCACTCCCAACACCCCGAGGAGCAGACGCTGGAGGTGCTACGACGACTGGACCTACGGCAACGGCTGGCCCCGTTCACCCGGTGCGTGCGGTGCAACGGCAGGTTGGCCGCGGTCTCCAAGGACGAGGTGATTGATCACTTGGAGCCGTTGACCCGCCGGTACTACGAAGAGTTCAAACGCTGCCCGGATTGCGGGCGGATCTATTGGGCCGGGTCCCATCACGCACGGTTGGTCAGCCTCGTCGAAAGACTGCGCGAGCAACTTTGATCACCGGGCCCCCACCCCATTGAGGGGAGCGAGAACGTCGTGACCGCGGTTTTCGCGATGCGCTACCGATGTTGCCAACCGCTACTTGGCCGGCGTGAACTTGATGGCAGCCAGGCGCATCCGGTCGACGGCCTCGGCGAACTCCTCGAGCGTGGGTATGCGCTGCTCGCGGAATTTCAATCCGATCATGCGCTGTGCGCGCTTGGCGCCGTAGGCCTCGGTGCACCGCAGGTAGAGTTCGGAGACCACCGGGCGGTCCCGGATGAGTTCGCCCTGCATTGCGCTGGTCTTGCCGCCGTAGACGACCTCGGCTGGGGCGCCGCCGCGGAAGTTCTGCTTCCATGCCGCGCCGGTCAGCGCATAGAGGTCATTGTCGATCATGTGGGCGCTCACCGGAATTGTGAACTGCCGCCCCGTCTTTCGCCCGGTGAAGCTCAGCACCATCAGCTGCTTGCCGATCGGGCCGGCGAGCGGCGTGCGCAGCACCGCCATCAGG
This sequence comes from uncultured Actinomycetota bacterium, assembly GCA_963814505.1. Classification (GTDB taxonomy): domain Bacteria; phylum Actinomycetota; class Actinomycetes; order Mycobacteriales; family Mycobacteriaceae; genus Mycobacterium. The sequence continues at coordinate 879,828 of CAWFDM010000016.1, read as the reverse complement.
AGCGGGTTCACCAGCCGGAGTACGGCGTCCGGTGGATGCCCGACGTCTATCGCGTACGACTGTTGTGTCATGCCAACACCGTAAGGCCAATCGACGTTCGCGGCGAGAGGTTAGCCGTTCAGCGCGTCCGCGCGGCCGCGGCCGGGCCGCGTGCGGCCGGCATGTGCGGCACCAGGTCGACGACGGCGCGCCGCGGAGCGTGTTCGTCTCCGCGGCGCGATCCGCATCGGAGAATCAGAGGGTGATTGTGGTCTGGTCGTCGATGATGTTGGTGGCGTCCGCCAACGGACCGCCGTCGCTGTCGAGTGCGTCGGCGTTGAGCTGAAGCACGAAGACGGCACCCTGGCTGGGAATCACCACAGTCTTCTGCGCGACCGCGCGCTTCGTGCCGTCCTTCGTGTAGCTGCCAGAGATCTGCCATGCCTGGAAGTTGCTGAGCGTGGACGCGCTTCCGTCGCCGGTGCCTTCGTATCCGGGCAGATTCTGCAGCTCACCCGGGGCGTACTGGAGGATCTTCGATACATCGACGTCGCCGGTGAGCTTGGCGACGAGCGCCGAGATCGTCGGTGGGTCTTGGGGATTCGCGGGCTGAGCCAACACGATGGTGCCGTATGACGCCCCGCTTTCGGCGGCCTTCTGCCACCCCGGGGGCATCGGCAGGCCGATGACGGGGGCGCCGGCATCGCCGTTATGAACTGGGGTCTCCGTGATGTGGTTCTCGGTGATGTAGTCGGCGATGGTCTTGTGGGCCTGCGCGCCCGGCGTGGAACTGGTTGCCACCGTCGTTGACGTGGATGTTTGTTAGGCCCAGGGTTCGCCGATTCGCCGCGGCGGGTGATGGTGTATTGCCAGTGTGTTCTGCCGGGCAACGCGATGATCTGGCCGCACAGGTGGCGGCGATGGAAAGCTGCTGCGCGGGCCGGGGATGAGCGGTCTCGGAGTGGATAAGCGAAATCGGTCGTGGGATGAACTGTGGTGGGATGAACTTGCGCCGCCGCAAGTGCGTGCAACTGCCGGATCAAGTCATCGCCGGTGAGGTCTCGATGATCGTGGTGGCGCATCCAGACAGACTGGCACGGTTTGGTTTGAGTTGATCTAATGGCTGGCCAGCAAACATGGCCGCCAGATCGTGGTGGCCAACCAGGAGCCGGGCGTCTGCGCAACAAGAACTTGTCGAAGACGTGTGGGCAATCGTGGACGTGTTCTGGTCCGCTGGTGTGGGCCACCGACCCCGAAATCACCATCTACACCCCCAAAAACGAGGTCAAGAGGATACTGATCCAACGGGTCAGGACGGTGGAGAACTGCCCCACCACGACACAAGCCACCACCTCCCCAGGAGGCGGCTGCGAGCGAACAACCCATCTCCCAAGCGTTCACAAAAACGCTCACGAAATGAGTAGCAGTAAGAGACAGTTATGCGGTCACGGTCACGGTCACGGTCACGAACAGCCCTCATCGCCTTGGTGGCGGTGACCGCGGTCTGCATGACGTTTCTCGCCGCCCCGCCCATCGCCTACGACGGTGAGCCCGGATTCGTTACGAATCCGATCGACTACGTCGACACGCTCAACGGCACCGGGACGGGAGGTGAGACGGTCGGGGAGATCGACAATTTCCCCGGTGCGGCGGTGCCGTTCGGAATGGTGCAGTATTCCCCCGACACCGTCGACAACTACGCCGGCTACTCCTACGGCAACTCGCGCGCCACCGGGTTCAGCATGACCCACGCCTCGGTGGGCTGTGCCGCGTTCGGCGACATCTCAATGCTGCCGACCACCACCGGAATCAGTTCGCAGCCCTGGAACGCCTGGGAAAGGATCGCGCACGACAACTCCGAGGTTGGCGTGCCCGGCTACTACACGGTGCGGTTCCCCGGCACCGGAGTGAAGGCGGAACTCACCGCCACCACCCGCACCGGCGTCGGCCGGTTCAGCTACCCACACGACCGCCGGCCCGCCCTGTTTCAGGTGCGGTCGGGCGCGTCGCTCGCGGGCAACTCCCGCGCGACCATTGCGATCGGCGACGACAACACCACGATCACCGGGTGGGCCACCAGCGGCGGATTCTGCGGTAAGACAAACACCTACACGGTGTACTTCGCCATGAAGTTCAGCCAGCCGTTCGCCTCCTACGGCACCTGGGACGGCTACGCCGTCTATCCCGGCGTGCGCAACGCGGCGTCGCCGTTCAGCGGCGGGTACGTGGAATTCCCGGCCGGCTCGGTGCTCGAGGTGCGGACCGCGATCTCCTACGTCGGCATCGACGCCGCGCGGGCGAACCTGGCCGCCGAGGGCCATGCGAGCTTCGACCAAGTCCGCAGAGCCGCATCGACCGAATGGAACGCCACACTGTCGCGAATCTCGGTGGCCGGCAGGGACGGCGACACCCTGGGGACCTTCTACACGTCCCTGTACCGATCGCTACTACACCCCAACACCTTCAGCGACGCGGACGGCCGCTACATCGGATTCGACGGCTTGATCCACACCGTGGAAAACGGGCACACCCAGTACGCCAACTTCTCCGACTGGGACACCTATCGGAGCCTGGCCGCCCTACAGGGACTGCTCTTCCCGAAGCAGGCCAGCGACATGGCCCAGTCGCTGGTGCACGACGCCGAGCAGAGCGGATCGTATCCGCGTTGGGCGCTTGCGAATTCCGCGACCGGCGAGATGACCGGAGACAACGTGGTACCGCTCATCGCGAACCTCTACGCTTACGGCGCCAAGGACTTCGACCTCAAAGCGGCGCTGCGCTACATGGTGAACGGGGCGATCACCGGCGGTGCCGGGCTGGGCGGCTACGTGGAGCGGCCCGGCATCGGCACCTACCTGCGGCTGGGTTACGCACCGCAGACGCCGGAGTTCCGCGCCGATAACCGGATCGTCGGGGCCTCGATCACGCTGGAGTGGTCCGTCGACGACTTCGCCATCTCCCGATTCGCCGACTCGCTCGGCGATACCGCGACCGCCGCCGAATTCCAGAACCGGGCACAGTACTGGCAGAACCTGTTCAATCCCAGCACCCATTACATCTCGCCCCGCAGCCAAACCGGATTCTTCCGCGACGGGCCCGGGTTCGTCGAGTCCCGCACGGGCTTCGGCCAGGACGGATTCGACGAGGGCAACGCGGAGCAATACGTCTGGTGGGTGCCGCACAACGTCGCCGGCCTGGTGACCGCCCTCGGCGGCCGAAAGGCGGTGGCCGACCGGCTCGACCGCTTCACCCGGAGGCTCAACGTGGGACCCAACGAGCCCTATCTCTGGGCCGGTAACGAGCCGAGCTTCGGGGTGCCCTGGCTGTACAACTACGTCGGTCAACCGTGGAAGACTCAGGAGACGGTCGCCCGGGTGCGCGGCCTATTCGGTCCCACACCCGACGGCGAGCCGGGCAACGACGACCTCGGCGCGATGTCCAGCTGGTACGTCTGGGCGGCGCTCGGCCTGTATCCGAGCAACCCCGGAACTCCGATCCTCACCGTGAACGCGCCGCTGTTCGACCGGGTCGTCATCGCGCTTCCGGGAGGCAGATCCATCCGGATCTCCGCTCCGGGCGCTTCCGGACCGCAGCTGCTGCGCTACATCGCCGGCCTGAGCATCGACGGGCAGGCCACCGACCACACGTCCCTTCCGGAGTCGATCATCCGCACCGGCGGTGACTTGTCGTTCTCGCTCGCCGCCTACCCGAACAAGGTCTGGGGTACTGCGGCGTCCTCGGCGCCGCCGTCGTTCGGTGCGGGCAGTTCGGCGGTGACCGTGAACATCGCGAGCCCAATTGTCGTGATCGCGCCTGGCAGTACGGGCAGCGTGAAGGTCGATGCTCAACGGATGATCGAGGGCGGCGCCGGGGGCTGCACCGTCACCGGCACGTCGCCCGGGACCGGGATTACGATTGCACCCGGGTCCAGGCGCTTCGGCGCCGACGGATCGGCGGCCGTCACGGTTCCGATTACGGTGGCGGATTCCGTGGCCGAGGGTTACTACCTGGTCTACCTCACCACCACGGTCGGCGAGAGCATCAGCGGATTGAATGTCCTCGTCTGGGTTGCCAACGCCCAGACGTGACGGGCCAGACCTGGCTAGGCGGCCGGTGTTTAGCGCCCCGCGAAAAACACCGAACATTGCACCGGATTTGTTTGCCGGCCCTATACCCATCGAGAAAAGCTTTCTGGTGTGCCACAACAATTTTCGTATTTCCGTTGAAACTCGTCTCGCATCACTTCGCCACGGTATATCCTCTGTTGGATCGCATACGAACCGCACGGAATAGCAAACATGCTTACTGGCAGAGCCAATCAATGGGTGAGGCGGTGGCCGCATTACTGCAGGGAGGCTGATGCACACCTGATCGCGATGCTGACCGACGAAATCCGTGCTGTGCGGTGGACCGTCGCACCGTGACGAGCGCAACCGCAGCCGAACAGCTGGACAGCGATAACCCGTGGCCGGGACTCGAGTCGTTCGTGGAAAACGCGCACGGCTTCTTCCACGGGCGTGACCGTGAATCAACAGCGCTGCTGAGCCGCGTTCTCGACGCCCCGGTCACCATATTGTTCGGGGGCTCGGGTCTCGGCAAGACTTCGCTCCTGCGAGCGGGCCTGTTCCCTTTGCTGCGCGACCACCACTTGCTGCCGGCCTACGTACGCTTCGGCCTTGATGCGGGTGCGGCACCGCCCACTGAACACTTACATCAATCGGTGTATAACGCGATTCGCGGCGATGCGCCCGATTCGATTCAGCCTTTGGAAGACGAATCTCTTTGGGAATACCTGCATCGCACCGACTTTGAGCTACGAAGCGCGCAGAACGATCTACTTACGCCGGTGATTGTCCTCGACCAGTTCGAAGAGCTCTTTACGCTTGGCGAGCGGGTCCCGGACCTCCTCCGGGAATTCAAGAATGAGCTTGGTGACCTGCTCGACAATCGCATTCCCGCCGATCTGGCGTCGCGAATCGAGGCCGACGAGGCTGTGGCGGCAAGATTCCGGTTGCAGAAGCGCAATTACAAGCTATTGATTTGCCTGCGCGAAGACTGTGTCACCCAACTTGACGAGTGGCGCCAGCCTGACCCGGCTGTTGGGCACTCGCGGATGCGTCTGCTGCGCATGCGGCCGGGCGAGGCGCTCGATGCGGTGCACAAACCAGCTCAAGAGATGATGCCCCGTTCGGTGGCGCGCGGGGTGGTGGGGATCATCGCGGGCGAGGACCTCAACCGCGCCCGCGATACCGCATTTGCCGACGTTGATTATCCCCGCGATGACTTGGCCGCTCGGGGCGGTTGGCACGATTTGGGCGCTCTGGAGGTGGAACCCGCACTGCTCAGCTTGTTCTGCCGCGGGCTCAATGAGGAGCGGAAGCGCCGCGGGCAGAGCCATTTCGACGAGCAGCTGGTCGAGGACACCAAGCATGACATCCTGTCGAACTACTACCTGTCATGTGTGCGTGATCTGCCACCGCGCGTCGCACACTTCATCGAGTCGGAGTTAATCACCGAGAACGGATTTCGCAACAGCTACGTCCGCGAGGACGCGGTGCCAACCCATCTCACCGACGACGAACTAACCCGGCTCATTGGGTCGCGCCTGCTACGGCTCGAGGAAGGCTATGGCGCGCAGCGCATAGAACTCGCGCACGATGTGCTCACCGGTGTCATGCGCGAACACCGCGACCAGCGGCGCGCGGAAGAAGAAAAGGCGGCGCTGGCAGCCCGCGCGGAAAGCCGGCAAGCCGAACTCGAAGCCACCCAGCGGCGCGCGATGGCGCTGCGGAAACGCTCACGGATCCTCGTTGCCGTATTGGCGGTCACGGCCGTCATCGCCCTCGGGGCGGTGATGCTCAGCGTGCAGGCCGTCCAAGCCCGACACGAGGCGCAGACCCAGCTGCAGCAGAAGCTGATCGACCACCGGCAGATTCTGATCGAGCAGGCACAGGACATGCTGGCCGGTACCCAGCCCGGTGGGGACGCGCGGGCGTTCCAGCAAATTCTGGCCGCGCGAGCCCTGCCCCTTCCTGCCGACGACGGCCCGCTCTACACCGCGGTGGCCGAACGAGCCAGCACCGTCAAAATCATCACCGGCCACACCGGTGCGGTAAATGGCGTTGCGTTCAGACCCGACGGTCACCGGCTTGCCACCGTGGGCCACGACAGGACGGTGCGGGTGTGGGATGCCGAGACGGGTCAACCGGTCGGTGCCCCTCTGACCGGCCACGAGGACAGCGTGATTGGAGTGGCGTTCAGCCCCGACGGGCGCCGGCTGGCCAGCGCGAGCCTCGACAACACGGCGCGGATATGGGATGCCGAGACCGGCCAACCGGTCGGCGCCCCCCTCCGCGGTCACACCGGCTCGGTGCTAAGCGTGGCGTTCAGCCCGGACGGGAACTGGCTGGCCACCGCCAGCACCGATCGGACCGTGCAGCTGTGGGATGCCCGGACCGGGCAACCGGTCGGCGCCCGCCTGGTCGGCCACACCGGTTCGGTGGTCAGTGTGGTGTTCAGTCCCGACGGGCGGCGGCTGGCCACCGGTAGCGACGACCAGACCGTGCGCCTGTGGGACGCCGGGACCGGCCAACCGGTCGGCGCCCCCCTGGTCGGCCACACCGGCCCGGTGCTCAGCGTGGTGTTTAGCCCCGACGGCCACCGGCTGGCCAGCGCGAGCATGGATAAGACGGCCCGAGTATGGGACGCCGACACGGGTCAGGGGATCGGCCAGCCCCTCAGCGGCCACACTGCGCCGGTGCAAAGCGTGGCGTTTGGCCCGGACGGGCGCCGGTTGGCGACCGCTAGCGCTGACCAGACCGTGCGGCTGTGGGACTCCGACACCGGCCACGATCGTTGCGTATCGCTCAGCGGCCATAGCCGCGGCGTGAATGGTGTGGTGTTCAGCCCCGACGGGCGCCGGCTGGCCACCGCCAGCAGCGACGGTACGGTGCGGCTGTGGGACGCGGGCCAACCGGTCGGCGCCCCCTTCACCGGCCACACCGGCAGCGTGAACGGTGTGGCGTTCAGTCCGGACGGGCGCCGCCTGGCCTCGGCCAGCGACGACCGATCGGTGCGGCTGTGGGACGCCGACACGGGCCGACCGGTCGGTGCTCCCCTCACCGGCCACACCGGCAAGGTGAACAGTGTGGCGTTCAGCCCCGATGGGCGCCGGCTGGCTTCCGCCAGCGATGACCAGACGGTGCGGCTGTGGGACGCCGAGACCGGCCAACCGGTCGGCGCCCCCCTGGCCGGCCACACCCGCTCGGTGCTCAGCGTGGTGTTCAGCCCCGACGGGAGCCGGCTTGCTTCGGCCAGCGACGACCAGACGGTGCGGCTCTGGGACGTGGGAACCGGGCAAGCCAGCGGCAAGTCGGTCGCCACTCTCACCGGCCACACCGGCAAGGTGAACAGTGTGGCGTTCAGTCCCGACGGGCGCCGGGTGGCCTCTGCCAGCGGCGACCAGACGGTGCGGCTGTGGGACGCCGGCACTGGGCAAGCGGTCGCCATCCTCACCGGACATGCCGGTCCGGTACTCAGTGTGGCGTTCAGCCCCGATGGGCGCCGGCTGGCCACCGCGAGCGCCGACGAGACGGCGCGGCTGTGGGATGCGGGAACCGGACAATCGGTCGGTGACCCCCTGAAAGGAAACGGCGGCGCCGTGAACGCCGTGGTCTTTGGCCCCGACGGACGGCGGCTGGCCACCGCCGAAAACGAGGGCACGGTCCGGCTGTGGGGCGCCACAACTGGCCAACCGTTGGGCGCTTTCCTCGAAGGCCACACGGGCCCGGTGCTCAGCGTGGTGTTCAGCCCGGACGGGCACCGGCTGGCCTCTGGAGGCGCCGATACCACGGTGCGGCTGTGGCCGGCGGATGCGTCGCCGGAGATGTTGTGCGCCAAACTGACCTCCAATATGAGTCGCCAGCAGTGGCGCGACTGGGTGTCGCCCGATATGGCCTACGTCGCGCTTTGTCCGGGACTGCCGATCGGGTAGCGCTTGACGTCCTCCCCGCAATGAATTACGGGGATTCCCTGTGCCATCCAGCTGTTTCGTTGCTTATGCGGCTAACGCCGTGGGCTGGGTGGTAGTGGAAGTTCGCGCCGACCGGCTCTGTCGCATCGCGGCTTTACGCCGGGCTTTGATGCGCGCCACTGACCTCCGCGACGGCGGATGTCTGCGGCCTCGCCGGTTGGATACTGCTCGGTTGGACCTCGGCGACCCATCAACGTCGTGACGGTGGAGCCAGCCATCATTGGCTGCCTCCAGGTCCAGCCGGTCGAGACCATCAGCATCCCTGTAGACGTGGAGTCCCAGGTAGGCCGAAAACAGGTCCCGATCGTCGGTTATGCCGCACTCGCAGCGGTGCACTCGTTGCGAGAGCGGCTTTTTCTTGCGGTTCCCACACAAGCAGGTTTGCGACAGGGCAGTCGTGTATGGGCTGTACTCGTAGAGTCGATCGCCGCCGGCGCTTGCAGCCTTGCGGCGCATCATCTCCACGAGCAACCCCGGTGCCCGGTCGCGCACACTGCGCGGGAAGTTCTTCTGCCACGCGATATAGTTCAGCGTCTCGCACACCACATCCACACCGTGGGTGAAGAGGCGGTTGGCCAACGTCGCGTGCAGCGTCTTACGGTGCTCGCCCAGTCGGCGGTGCTGCTCGGCCACACCGGTGATGGCGCGGTTGGCGCCATGGGAGCGTAGCTGCCAGTCGCAGCGGCCAGTTTTGTGGGTGCCATCCGGGTGGAAGCAGCCCGGCGAGCCGGCACGGTGCTGGCGGTCCACGTGGCGCTGCCGACGACGCAACCGCATGGTGTCGGGCCGGATCTGATCGGCCAGCGGTTCGATCCATCCCGACCAGCTGCCGTCTGGTTGCTCGACGGCGACCGCGATCTGACTCGGGCCCAGATCGAAGGAGACCCGTCCATCCCCGACCGGATGCCGGCGGGTGGGGTGCCCATCGCAGACCATTTGCATGCGGTAGGTGTCGCGCCCGTCGATCACGGTGCGCACGATCCGGGTGGACAACACCTTGCCCGCGGTGATCAATGCTTCGATTTCAGCGAGTTCGGCCTGCTGCCCCTTACCACGCCGACCCGTCTCGGCGGGCGCGGCGATCTCGATCACGAACCCGGCCCCCCACTGCAACCCCACCAACCGGCCCACCCCATCAATCCTGGGGCGCAGCGCGCCGTTGCGGTCCTTGGCCGCCAACGAATGCAACCCGCGCCTGGTGTTCTTAAACCGCGGCTTGCCTTTACGGCCCAGCTGCCACTGCTTGACCGCATCAAAGACCCGCGCCCCAATGTTTTGGGTCTCCTGGGCCGGCAAATACTCCCGCACCCAGGATCGGCGCAGCGACGACGCGAACGACTGCGCCGCGGTGCTGGTGAAACCATGAGCGACCGCTACCGCATCCAACGCCACCGCCCGCGCAGCGCGTTCCTTCTTGTTGCGGCGCGGCAGAGCCCGCGCCACCGCGAACGCCGGATCGTCTTTGACCGCGCGAGCACGCGCGATGAACTCGCCCAGCACCGCGTTATACACCCGAGCGCCGGTGAAAAAACGGGTCCGAATCACCTTGCCCTGCATAGGCGTTGGTCGAAGCGCCCACGACCGCACATGAGTCGGCGCGCCCTTCGGGCGCTTACGTGCCCGCGGTTTGCGCCCACCAGCCGGCGCCGGCTCCACAGCCGGTGTCGGTTGCCCCTGGTAGGCGTTACCCATCTGCACAGCACAACCCTAGAGACGGGTACCGACAATCCAGACCTACCGCCGCGCCCGACACAGCGTGTCGCTGCTACACGCGCATCGTGTCTACGTGACGAACTATCGCCGACAGGTGTTCACCGACCAGATGCTCACCTTCTGCGAGCACACCCCACATACGGTGTGCGCCGAACTCGACGTCGAGTTGGTGGAGTTCAACGGCGAAGCCGACCACGTGCACCTGCTTGTCGCCTACCCGCCGACGCTGGCGATCTCCACGCTGGCCAAACGGCTCAAAGGTCGCACGGCTAACGCCGTGCGCCGCGAGTACACCGGTGCCTGTGTCCGCGCCCGCATGCGCGGACACCTATTGTCCCCGTCCTATTTCGCCGTCTCCTGCGGAGGCGCCCCGTTGTCGATCATCAAGCAGTACATCGACGGCCAAGCACGCCCCCGTATCTGTGTTGGGGACCCCCGTAAAGGTGGATCCGTTGGTTGTTTCATTCCGTTGTTCGATCTCACTTCCGCTCCGTGTTGAGGGCGGTGGACCGCAAGTCGGGGTCGAGGTGGAGCGCCCGCAGCGCAGCGAGGACGAACGACCTCGATGCCGACGAGGATGCGCCGCATACTGGGTCGGCGCGAAGTGAGGCAAAGATGTTGCGGTTCAAGTCATGTGATGCCTCCGCGAGTGTGCTCAGGGCCGAAAAGAGCAAAGCGTGGCGTGCCGGCGCCCAGCCTTATCTGGGTCCACGGACGACGGTCCGGCGACATGATGATCGATGGGGTGCCCGGCGTGCGGGCTGGTGATGGGTGCGGCCGCTCATTCTTTTCAGGGCGTCCACCCAAACAGCGGGTGGCGGCAGGGGGCTTATCGGAGCTGACCGCGGGCATCAATTGATGTATGGGCAAGGCACGCAGCTTTGGCATCTCAGGCGGCCTCCCGGACGGGTTGGGGTGGGCTTAGCGCGGCATCACCGAGTTCACGCAGGCTGTGATAGCAGCGCCGCAAGATTTTGCGTTCGACCGCCAGGGTCGGGTTCTTGCCATTGTGGCCGTCGTGCTTGACCGCCAGCTGGTGGTAGTAGCCGTAATCGGGGGAACCGCGCCGAGCCGCGCACTTGGCCGCCTCGAAGGTGGCCCAACGCAGCTCGGGCGAGCCTTGCCGGGACAGATGCCCGGGCGAGCGTTTGGCATCCGAGGAATACACGGTGACGTCCATGCCCGCGAAGCGCACCAGCTGATCAGAGCTGGAAAACCGGCGCGCATCACCGATCTCGGCCCAGATGATCGCCGCGCATAACCACCCGATGCCATAGTGGCGGGCCTGCAACACCTGACAGCCCTGCTGGTGTCGAGCGAAGTTCACCAATTGTGTCCGCAGCGGCACAATCTCGGCACCCAGCTCATCAATGCGCCGCAGCGCCGTATCCACATACTGGCGCCCCACCCCCGACAACTCCGCACCGGCGAGCGCGTCGCGACCCGCCACCGACAGCAACGCGGTGACCGGCGGGCAGCCCTGATGAAACAACTGGGCGTGGATGCGCTGCTGCCAGGCGCGACGCTGCTCCATCAGCGCGCAGTACAACCGGCCCAAGGTGCGAACCTCCACCACATGCGCCGGCGGGATCCACGACTCGGGGAACCGGCCCTCCACCAACAGCGTCCGCAAAAGCCGCGCATCGGCGCGGTCGGTCTTGGCCCGCTTCTTGGGCCCCCGCAACCCCGCGATCTCGGCGGGATCCCCCAAGTGCGCCACCACCCCCGCCGCGGCCAGCTCCTCGACCACATACCGCCACCCGGTACAGCCCTCCAGCGCAAACTCCGCGTCCCCGCTCGCGCAGTGCTTGCCCAGCCAACCCCGCAGTGTCTTGCGTGTGGCCGGCCGGATCTCACCGCAGTGCACCAAGCCGTCGTCGTCCACGTAATCGAACGTGATCTGCTTCCGGTGCACGTCAAACCCGCCTACCATCGTCATCAGTGGGACCTCCTCAAGCTCCCGAAAAATTTCTCTGACGCCATATCAACGAGCGTCTGAGCTGAGGGGGTCCCCATCACATGTCATCTTTAGGTTTAGCCGCCGTGCTACGCCCGGCGAGGGACGGGATGGGCTTACCCCGGACTAACGTCCGGGGCTTGCGCCCAAGAATTCTCCGTCAGATCATGTCGTTGTTGCTCAGCCAGCGCATCACCGGCCAACCGATGAATACCGGGAGCCAGCAGGTGAGCACCCGATAAAGCAGCACCGACGGCACGCCGACGGCCGCCGGCACGCCCAAGGCGGCCAGACCACCGATCAGTGCCGCTTCGACGGCGCCGACGCCGCCGGGCGTCGGGGCGGCCGAGGCGAGTGTTCCGCCGATCATCGTCACCACGGCGCAGGTGATGAACGAAGCGCCGCCGCCGAAGGCTTGAATGCTGGTCCAAAGCGCCAGAGCGGCACCGAGAGTGGTCCCGGCGCAACCGAGTACGATCAACGCCAATCGCTTCGGCTCGCGGGCGAGCTCGAGAAGGTCACCGGTAATTTCGTTCAACTTCGGGCGCACGGCCGTCGCCAGCCAGCCCCGCAGCCGCGGCACCAACAAAAAAGTGCCGATGATACCCAGCGCCACGCCCGCGATCAGGTACAGCACGGCGGCATTCGGGACGAAATGCGACAGGTCCGTCGACGCGCCCGCCAGGGTACTGAACAAGATCAGCAGGACGATATGCGAGATCACCTGGACCGATTGCTGCAGCGCCACCGCCGCGGTGGCTCGGATTGGGCTCAGGCCCCCCTTCTGCAAGATCCGTGTACTCATTGCGAGCCCGCCGACGCCGGCCGGGGTGGTGGTCGCGGCAAAAGTGTTGGCCACCTGTGCGATTGATAGCTTCCAGAAGTTGACCGTGCCGTCGGTGCAGGCCCACAAAGCGGCTGCCGCGCCCACATAGGACAGCGCCGATATCACCAAACCCAACGTTGCCCACCACCAGTTCGCGGTCCTCAGCTCGGAGAAGAACGTCGGCACCGTGCTGATGAAGGGATACGCGACATAGACCAGCGCACCGAGCAGTACCAATTGAATGACCTGGCTGCGGGTGAACCGGGTAATGGTTTCGGTTTTGATCTGACCCGCACCGGTCTGGCGCTGGACTTCGGCGCGGACGCTGGAGATGACGCCGCCGGCATCGGCCACCGATTCCCGGATTCGTTTCGGCACAGCTGATTTGGTGAGCCTGCGGGAGGCGTCCAGGATGATGTCCTTGTCGAACGCATCGATCGCCGCGCCCACCGCGGATTCCGCGTCGTACACCGCCGTCGTCGTCACCAGCAGTGAGGCGATGTCTGATTGGAGTTGGGTGTCGGTGGCACCGTATTCGGCGGCCCCGAACCCGCCGAAGAGGACGGCGCCGTCGTCGACCGTGATCTCGTCGCTGCGCAGATCGCCGTGCGCGATCTGGTTGTCGTGCAGGGTCCGCAGCGATTCCCACACCCGGGCGACCGGCGTCGTCTTTGCGCATTCGTCGAGCGGAATCCCTTGAACGGGCTTGTGCGCGTACAACATCCATCCCCGTTCGAGGACGGCGACGGCGATCGTCGACGTGTTGGCGACGCCCGCGTCGCCGATGGCGATGGCCATCAGGGCGCGATGCTCGACGGCGCGACGCATGGAGGTCTGCAGGGGTGCGGTCTCGGCGTCGCGCAACCGCAGTTTGCGCCAGAGCTGGTGCAGCGCACCGCCGCTGCGTTGATGCGGGCCGTACAACTCGATCGCCGCCGACGAGTCGGGATTCCCGGAATCGCTGGAAAGAACGAGCGGCCCGGGTCCGGCCGGGCGCACCACCGTGAGTCGCGACACCACGAACCCGCATTTGGCCAGCGCCCGAACCGCACCGTCCAGCGGCACCTCCAGGGCCGGAGTGCCGACCACCAGCACCACCAGCGCGCCGACGAACCATCCCACCGACAGCCCGACCAGTGAGCGGGTCGGCACGATGGCGCTGACCACGAGGTGGATCGGCACGAACGCGAGCAACAGCGTCCACCACCAGTGCCGCCAGCGCGCGGGCAGCCAGGGTCCCGATACGGTCAGCACCGCCGACAGCATCGCGATCCACCGCGGGTCGTCGAGCAACTGGGCCGGCAGCGTGCTGAGCCTGTCCGAGACGTCGAAGTGCCATCGGGGCGCCGAGATGCGGTTGTTGCTGATCGACAACGGCAGCGCGGCCATCAGCGCGGCGGCCGCATATGCGCCCAGTAGCTTCCACTGCCGGGCGACGATCAGGCCGATCAGGATCATGAACGGCAACGCCAGAATCGCGAACCCGTAGGCCACGTAAACCGCGTCGGATTGGGTGGGGGACAGCACCCCGACGATCTGCGAGACGGACTTCTCCAGCGCGATCCAACGCGGGCGGGTGATCACTGAACTCGTGATCACCGTCGCGAGGAGAATCGCGGCCAGGACCAGCCGCAGGATGTCGTTGGTGCGTCGGGTCAGCGGTTGCAGCAGGCTGCCGGAAACGCTGATGTCGCGCCCGTCAACCCGCATATTTGAGGATCCTTGCACGACCGGACCGGCGGCCTGTTGATTTTCGGCACGCGTAGGGTCGGTAGGTAGGCGTGCTAGCGAAATTGGAGGACACGAGCGTGGCGAGAACCGACAACGACAGCTGGGAGATCACCGAGAGCGTGGGAGCGACGGCCCTGGGCGTCGCGGCGGCCCGCGCAGCCGAAACCGAGAGTGAGGACCCGCTGATCAGTGATCCTTTCGCGCGGGTGTTCCTGGACGCCGCCGGAGAAGGCATGTGGAGCTGGTTCGCGGCTCCCGACCTACCCGCCGAGCTCATCGAGGCCGAACCCGACCTGTTGCCGCAGCGGCAGGGAATGGTCGACTACATGGCGGCGCGGACGTCATTCTTCGACCAGTTCTTCCTGGACGCGACCCGCGCCGGCGTGCACCAGGTGGTGATCCTGGCGGCGGGTTTGGACTCGCGCGCGTGGCGGCTGCCCTGGCCCGATGGCACCACGGTCTACGAACTCGACCAGCCTCGGGTGCTGGAATTCAAGACGTCGACGTTGGCCGAACACGGCGCAGAGCCGACGTGCAACCTGGTGCACGTTCCGGTCGACCTGCGCGACGATTGGCCGGCGGCCTTGCAGCAGGCCGGTTTCGACCCGACGGCACCCAGCGCCTGGTCGGCCGAGGGGCTGTTGCCGTTTTTGCCGGCGGTCGCTCACGAGTTGCTTTTCGAGCGTGTTCAGACGCTCAGCGCTCCCGGCAGCCGGATCGCCGTCGAGGCGCCCGGCCCGGACTTCCTCGACCAGGACGCCGTCGCAAGGCGGCAAGAGCGGATGCAGCGAGTGCGCGACGCGATGGCCAAACTGGAGCCCCAACGGGAAATCCCCGACGTCTCGGACCTGTGGTACTTCGAGGAGCGCGAAGACGTCGACGCCTGGTTACGCCGGCACGGCTGGGACGTGACGGTGGCGTCGGCGCCGGAGCTGATGGCCCGCTACGACCGCACCCCGCCGGACATCGAAGATGCCGCCCCGCAGACTCTGTTCGTGGCGGCGCAGCGCGCGGGGGAGTAGAGCCGGGAATGAGCGGGGCCAGAACCGACGACGACAGCTGGGAGATCACCGAGAGCGTAGGCGCGACGGCGCTCGGTGTGGCCGCGGCGCGCGCGGCGGAAACCCGCAGCCAGAATCCTTTGATCAGCGATGCGTTCGCGCAGGTCTTCCTCGACGCGGTGGGCGACGGAGTGTGGAATTGGCATTCCGCTCCGCAGTTGCCCGCCGAGCTCATCGAAGCCGAACCCGACCTGCCGCTGCAGATGCAGGCGATGGTTGGCTATATGGCTTCGCGGACGGCCTTTTTCGACCGGTTCTTCGTTACTGCGGCCGGTGCGGGCATCGGTCAGGCGGTGATTCTGGCGGCGGGCCTGGACGCGCGGTCCTGGCGGTTGCCCTGGCCGGACGGGGTGACGGTCTACGAGCTCGATCAGCCCAAGGTGTTGGACTTCAAAGCCTCGACGTTGGCCGAACACGGGGCGGAGCCCGCCTGCAACCGGGTCCCCGTGCCGGTGGACCTCCGTCAGGACTGGCCTTCGGCGTTGCGGCAGGCGGGTTTTGACCCCTGCGCACCCAGCGCCTGGTCGGCTGAGGGGCTGATGCCGTATCTGCCGGCCGCGGCCCAAGAGTTGCTGTTCGACCGGGTGCAGAGCCTCACCGCCGCCGGCAGCCGGATCGCCGTGGAGGCGCTGGGATCGACCTTTCTCGACCCCGAGGTTCGCGCGAAGCGTCGCGAGCGGATGGATCGGATCCGCGCCCTCATGGCCGAAGCGGACCCGCAGCGGGAGATCCCCAGGACCGACGAACTGTGGTACTTCGAGGAGCGCGAAGACGTCGGTGACTGGTTCCGTCGCCACGGCTGGGACGTGACGGTGACTGCGACCGACGAGCTGATGGCCGGCTATGGGCGCCGGGCACCCAAAGAGGTCGAGGACCGGATCCCGGGGAATTTGTTCGTGGCCGCGCAGCGCGCGGAGACTTAGCGGCACCGTTTAACTCGCCAAGCAGCTCGTCCGTTGCGACGAGGCTCCATCGAGTCGAAGCACCCCGTCCGCGGATTGGTATGACCACCGGACGTCTGGTGCCTTGACGTCTGGCCAAATCCGGATCACACTGAGCGCATGGCGCTGCAGCCGGTGACTCGTCGATCGGTGCCTGAAGAGGTTTTCGAGCAGGTCGCTGGCGATGTGCTCGGCGGGGAGATGGAGCCCGGCGAGGCCTTGCCCAGCGAGCGCCAGTTGGCAGAGGTCTTCGGGGTATCCCGGCCCGCTGTCCGCGAGGCGCTGAAGTGGCTTTCGGCGGCCGGTCTCGTCGAGGTGCGCCAGGGCGGAGTCACCACCGTGCGTGATTTCCGACGGCATGCCGGCATGGACCTGTTGCCCCGGTTGCTGTTTCGCAATGGCGAACTCGACATCTCGGTTTTCCGCAGCATTCTCGAGGCTCGGCTGCGCAACGGTCCGAAGGTCGCGGAGCTGGCGGCCGAACGGCACGGACCTGAGTTGGCTGAATTGCTTGAGGATGCGCTACGCGCGCTCGAGACCGAAAAAGATCCACTCGAGTGGCAACGCCACGCGCTCAACTTCTGGGATCATGTGGTCGACGGCGCCGGTTCGATCGTATATCGGCTGATGTACAACGCATTTCGCGCCGCACATGAGCCGGCGCTAGCTGCCCTGGCCACTGCGATGGCCGCTGAGGTCAAGCATCCCGATGCCTACCGGCAGCTGGCCGATGGGATCTGCTCAGGTAATCCCGCCGCTGCGAAGAAGGCCGCCGAAGACTTGCTTCAACGCGCGAACACAACGTTGCTGGCCGCACTCGACAGCCCGGGGAATCGGCGATGAGTTCGGCAGACTCCCCCGAGGCCCCTGGTGCCCGCCCATGACCACCCACACCACGATCACCAAATATCTCCGCGGACAGATCCAGCCCGGGGTCGACGCGGTCGGCGGGTTCTATCGGACCTGCGTACTGACCGGCAAGGCGCTGTTTCGACGGCCCTTCCACTGGCGTGAGACGATCGAGCAGGGCTGGTTCATCACGAGTGTCTCGCTTTTGCCAACACTTGCGGTCTCGATTCCGCTGACGGTGCTCATCATCTTCACGCTCAACATCCTGCTGGCCGAGTTCGGCGCCGCCGACATCTCGGGCGCGGGTGCCGCGCTGGGCGCGGTCACACAACTGGGCCCGCTGACCACCGTTCTGGTGATCGCCGGCGCCGGCGCCACAGCCATCTGCGCGGACCTCGGTGCCCGCACCATCCGTGAGGAGATCGACGCGATGGAGGTGCTCGGCATCGACCCCATCCACCGGCTGGTGGTGCCTCGCGTCGTCGCCGCGACCATCGTCGCCACACTCCTCAACGGCGCGGTGATAACCATCGGATTGGTCGGCGGTTTCGTATTCGGTGTCTTTATCCAACACATTTCGGCCGGCGCCTACGTCGGCACACTGACCCTGGTCACCGGCTTGCCCGAGGTGGTCATCTCGGTGGTCAAGTCGGCGACCTTCGGAATGATCGCCGGCCTGGTCGGCTGTTATCGCGGGCTCACCACGAAGGGGGGTCCCAAGGGCGTCGGAACCGCTGTCAACGAGACCCTGGTGCTGTGTGTGCTCGCGCTGTTCGCGGTCAACGTGGTCCTGACCACGATCGGCGTGCGGTTCGGGACGGGACGCTAACTTGTCGGCTCCCACCGTATTTCGCTCCCTATACCCGCGGACGGCCGCCAACCTCAACCGCTACGGCGGCGGCGCGGCCCGAAGACTCGAGCAGATAGGGATTTTCGCGAGGTTCACGCGGATCAGCATCACTCAGATCGGATCGGCGCTGCACCGCTACCGCAGGGAGACGCTGCGGCTCACCGCCGAAATCGGCATGGGCACCGGCGCCATGGCCGTTATCGGCGGCACCGTCGCGATCATCGGCTTTGTGACGCTGTCCGGCGGCTCGTTGATCGCCATCCAGGGCTTCGCGTCGCTGGGCAACATCGGTGTCGAGGCGTTCACCGGATTCTTTGCCGCACTGGCCAACACACGCGTCGCCGCGCCCATCGTCTCCGGCGTCGCGCTGGCCGCCACGGTCGGCGCCGGCGCCACCGCCCAATTGGGCGCCATGCGGATCAGCGAGGAGATCGACGCGCTGGAAGTCATGGGCATCAACTCGATCTCGTTTCTGGTCTCGACACGGATCCTGGGCGGGCTGGTGGTGATCGTGCCGCTGTACGCCCTGGCCCTCGACATGGCTTTCATGTCCGGCCAGGTCGTCACGACGATCTTCTATGGGCAGCCGAGCGGCACGTACGAGCACTATTTCCGGACCTTCCTGCGCCCCGAAGATGTGGGTTGGTCGGTCGTGGAGGTCGTCATCATCGCGGTGGTGGTGATGATCACCCATTGCTACTACGGCTACACCGCCAGCGGTGGCCCGGTCGGCGTCGGCCAGGCCGTCGGACGATCAATGCGATTTTCGCTGGTCTCGGTGGTTGTCGTCGTCCTACTGGCCGAGTTGGCGCTCTACGGTGTCGACCCGAACTTCAATCTCACGGTGTAACCGCCATGACCACGCTGATAACGCGGAAGAGCAGACGGGTCCTGCTGTACGTGGAGGGCGTGGTCCTGCTGTTAGTGGGCGCGTCGGTTCTCGTCTTGGTGTACATGCAGTTTCGCGGAGATTTGACGCCGAAGACCGAGTTGACCATGGTGGCTTCGCGGGCGGGGCTGGTGATGGAAACGGGCGCGAAAGTCACCTTCAACGGGGTGGCGATTGGCCGGGTGGCCAGCATTTCGCAGATCGAGCGCGACCACAAGCCGGCGGCGAAACTGGTGTTGGAGGTGAATCCGAAGTACATCAATCTGATTCCGGTCAATGTGGTGGCCACCATCGAGGCGGCCACGCTGTTCGGCAATAAATACGTGTCGTTGACTTCGCCGGAAACTCCGCAACAGCAGAGAATCTCGCCTGGCGACGTGATTGACGTGCGGTCGGTGACCACCGAGTTCAACACATTGTTCGAGACGATCACCTCGATCGCCGAGAAGGTGGATCCGATCGAGCTGAACGCCACGCTGTCGGCGCTGGCGCAGGCGTTGGATGCGCTGGGCCGCCCTTTCGGAGAGTCGCTCGTCGATGGCAATCATATTCTCGCGCAGTTGAATCCGCGGGTGGAGCAGCTAGGCTACGACGTGCGACGGTTTGCGGATCTCGCTGAGATCTATACTCGTGCGTCCCCGGATTTGTGGGCCTTTCTGCAGAACGCGCTGACCACTGCGCGCACCTTGAACAGGCAACAGGGTGATCTGGATGCCGCGTTGTTGGCGGCGGCGGGCGTGGGCAAGACCGGTGAGGACATCTTCGCCCGGGGCGGGCCGTATCTGGTGCGCGGCGCCGCCGACCTGGTACCCACGGCTGAGCTGCTCGACACCTACAGCCCCGAAATTTACTGCACGATTCGCAACTTTCACGACGCCGCACCCTCGGTGGCGAATGCGGCTGGCGGCAACGGCTATTCGCTGTCGGCCGCCGGATCGATTTCGCTGGCGCCCAACCCCTACGTCTATCCGGACAACCTGCCCCGGGTGAACGCTCGCGGTGGACCCGGTGGGCGGCCAGGCTGCTGGCAGACGATCACCCGGGATTTGTGGCCGGCGCCGTACCTGGTGATGGACACCGGCGCCAGCCTCGCGCCGTACAACCACCTTGAGCTCGGCCAGCCGATGCTTACCGAATACGTCTGGGGACGCCAGTACGGGGAGAACACGATCAACCCATGACGAGGAATCCATGAAAGGCACCGGCACAGCATTCAAACTCGGCACCTTGTGGTTGGTTCTGCTGGTGTTCACGGTGGTGATCATCGTCGTGTTCGGCCAAGTGCGCTTCGATCGCACCACCGGGTATTCCGCGATGTTCACCGATGTCAGTGGGCTACGGGCCGGGCAGTTTGTCCGGGCCGCCGGGGTGGAGGTCGGCAAGGTCTCCAAGGTGACGCTGATCGACGGGGACAAGCGGGTGTTGGTGGATTTCGCCGTGGATAGCGGGCTGCCTCTGGATAAGGCGACGACTGCATCGATCCGCTACCTCAACCTGATCGGCGACCGCTACCTGGAGCTCAGGCGCGGCGACAGCGGTCAGCTGCTTGCCCCGGGCGGCACCATCCCGCTTGAACACACCCAGTCGGCATTGGATCTCGACGCTCTGATCGGCGGGTTCCGTCCGCTTTTCAAGGCGTTGGACCCAGACAAGGTCAACAGGATCGCCCAGTCGATCATCACCGTGTTCGGTGGGCAGGGCGCCACAATCAACGACATCCTCGACCAAACCGCTTCACTGACAGCAACGTTGGCCGACCGGGACCAGGCGATAGGCGAGATCATCAATAACCTGAACACCGTGCTGGCGACCACCGTCAAGCATCAGAAGGAGTTCGACGGAACGGTCGACAAGTTAGAGGTGCTGATCACCGGACTGAAGAACAGGGCCGATCCGCTGGCCGCGGCGGTAGCCCACATCAGCGACGCCGCGGGCACGCTGGCCGACCTGCTTGGTGAGGACCGACCGTTGCTGCACAGCACCTTCGGACACCTCGAGGGCATCTCGCAGTCGCTCATCAACGATCTGCCGACTCTCGACGATGTGTTGCGCAAGCTGCCGGACGCCTACCGGACCATCGGCCGATCCGGCGGCGTATACGGCGACTTCTTCAACTTCTACCTGTGCGACGTCTCGCTGAAAGTCAATGGATTACAGCCTGGCGGTCCGGTGCGAACCATCAAGCTCTTCGGGCAGCCCAGCGGGAGGTGCATGCCGCAATGAGGACGCTGACGGAGTTCAACCGCGGCCGGGTGGGGCTGATGGGTCTGGCGGTCACGTTGCTCGTAGTTGCTGTGGGGCAAAGCTTTACCAGCGTGCCGATGCTGTTCGCCACACCCACCTACTACGCGGAATTCACCGACACGGGCGGCATCAACACCGGCGACAAGGTGGAAATCGCCGGGGTGGAAGTCGGTCTGGTGCGCTCGCTGGCGATCCGCGGCAACAAGGTCGCGGTCGGATTCTCGTTGGCCGGCAGGACGATCGGGACGCAAAGCCGAGTGGCGATTCGCACCGACACCATTCTCGGCCGCAAGAATATGCAGATCGAACCGCGCGGCTCAGAGCCGTTGCAGCCCAACGGCTTCCTGCCGTCTGCACAGACCACCACGCCATACCAGGTCTACGACGTTTTCGTCGATGCCACTAAGGCGGCGACGGGCTGGGACATCGAGGCCACCAAGCGTTCGCTGAAGGTGTTGTCGGAAACCTTCGATCAGACCGCTCCGCATCTGAGTGCCGCCCTGGACGGTGTCAAGGCATTCTCCGACACACTCGGCAAGCGGGGCGAGCAGCTCAAGCAACTGCTGGCCAACGCCAACAAGATCGCGCGTGTGCTCGGCGACCGCAGCCAACAGGTCAACGGGCTGCTGGTCAACGCCAACACGCTACTGGCCGCGTTCAAGCAACGCAGCCAGGCACTGAGCATTCTGCTGAGCAACGTGTCGGACGTGTCAGCCCAGGTGTCCGGCCTGATCAAGGAAAACCCCAGCCTCAACCATCTGTTGCAACAGTTGAGCACGGTCACCGACGAACTCGTCAAGCGCAAGAAGGACCTGGCCGATGTGCTGGTACTCCTCAGCAGATATACCGCATCCCTGACCGAGGCCGTCGGCTCTGGGCCGTTCTTCAAGGTGATCGTGGCGAATCTGGTGCCCTACCAGATCCTTCAGCCATGGGTTGACGCGGCGTTCAAAAAGCGGGGCATCGACCCGGAGAACTTCTGGCGCAGTGCCGGGCTGCCCGAGTTCCGGTGGCCCGACCCCAACGGCACCCGATTCCCCAACGGCGCGCCGCCGCCGGCGCCGCCGGTGCTGGAAGGCACACCGCAGCATCCGGGGCCCGCGGTCCCGCCCGGATCGCCGTGCTCCTACACACCGGGGAATCCCGGAGGCAACGTCACCGTCGGGGACGAGGGTCTGCCGCGGCCGTGGAATCCGCTGCCCTGCGCGGGCGCCGCCGTCGGCCCCTTCGGTGGCCCCGCCTTCCCCGCGCCGCTCGACGTCGAGCCGTTGGCGCCAAACCCCAATGGATCGCCTCCGGGACCTGGTATTCCGGCCGCGGGCCGGCCGGGTGAGGCGCCGCCGAACGCTCCCGGCACGCCGGTGCCGCTGCCGGCCGATGCGCCTCCGGGAGCACGCACCGTTCCGCTGACACCGGCCGGCCCCCAACCCGCACTGCCGCCATCGTCGACGTTCGCGCCGGGCCCGCCGCCGGGCCCGCCGGCACTGCCGGGACCCGGGCCGCAGCTGCCGGCGCCGTTCATCACGCCCGGCGGGACGGGAGGTAGCAACCAATGACCACGATCTTCGACATCCGCAGCCTTCGACTGCCGGAAGTGTCGCGCAAGGCGGTGTTGGCCGGGGCGTTGGTCATGGTGTTGGCCCTCCTCACGCTCGTTGTCGGGGTGCAGCTCTATCGGAAACTGACCAACACGAGCGTTGTCGCGTATTTTTCGGAGACCCTCGCGCTGTACCCGGGTGACAAAGTTCAGATCATGGGTGTGCGCGTCGGTGCGATCGACAAGATCGATCCGGCCGGCGAAAAGATGCGAGTCACCTTCCACTACAGCAACAAGTACAAGGTGCCCGCCAACGCCAGCGCGTCGATCCTGAACCCCAGCCTGGTGGCCTCGCGCACCATCCAGCTGTCGCCGCCCTACACCGACGGGCCGGTGCTAAGGGACGGGGCGGTGATCCCGATCGAACGGACTCAGGTGCCCGTCGAGTGGGACCAGCTGCGCGAGTCCATCAACGGGATACTGCGGCAGCTCGGCCCGACGGAGGAGCAGCCGGAGGGGCCGTTCGGCGAGCTCATCGAAAAGGCCGCGGACAACCTGGCCGGCAAGGGCAAGCAGATCCACGACACGCTGAACAGCCTGTCGGAAGCGTTGACCGCGCTGAACGAGGGCCGAGGGGACTTCGTCTCGATCACGCGAAGCCTGGCGCAGTTCATCACCGCGCTGTACCAGAACGACCGGCAGTTCGTCGCACTCAACGACGACCTGGCCGAGTTCACCGACTGGTTCACCAAATCCGACCACGACGTGGCCGACACGATTACCCGGGTCGACGACGTGCTCTCGCTCGCCCGAAAGTTCGTGAGCGACAACAGATCCGCGCTGGGTCACGATGTCAACAACCTGGCCGACGCGACCACCGCCCTGCTGCAACCCGAGCCGCGGGACGGCCTGGAAACGGCCCTGCACGTGCTGCCCACCTTCGCGGGCAACATCAACAACATCTACTACCCGGCCCACAGCTCGCTGGTGGGGATGTTCGTTTTTCCGAACTTCGCGAATCCGATTCAGTTCATCTGCAGTTCCATCCAGGCCGGCAGCCGACTTGGGTATCAGGACTCCGCCGAACTTTGCGCGCAGTATCTGGCGCCGGTTCTGGACGCCATCAAGTTCAATTACCTGCCGTTCGGCGCCGACTTTTTCGGCACGGCGGCCACCTTGCCCAAGGAGGTTGCCTACGCCGAGGAGCGACTGCGCCCACCGCCGGGGTACAAGGACACCACCGTCCCGGGGATCTTCTCGCGGGACACACCGTTTTCGCACGGCAATCATGAACCGGGCTGGGTGGTAGCGCCCGGGATGCAGGGCACACAGGTTCAGCCGGCTACTGCGAACATGCTGACCCCGGAGTCGCTGGCCGAGCTAATGGGTGGTCCGGACAACGCGCCGCCGTCGTCGGGAAACAACATGTCCGGACCGCCGAACGCCTATGACGAGTCCAATCCACCTCCGCCGCCGTGGTTCTCGAAGCCCGGAGCCGGCCAGTGAGGCGCGGCGCGAGCGCGGTGAGCGCGAACGGCGAGCCGAACCGATGGGCAATGAGAACGGTGATGCGACTGATCGTCGGCGGCGGATACCGCGGACTCGCGCTGGTGCTGGCCGCTTTGCTGGCTTCGGGATTGTTGACTTCGTGCGACTGGCGTGGCATCGCCAACGTGCCGCTTCCGCTCGGCCATGGCACGGGTTCGGGTCACATGACGATCTACGTGCAGATGCCAGACTCGTTGGCGCTGAACACCAACAGCCGGGTGAGGGTGGCCGACGTATGGGTCGGCACAGTACGAGAAATCAGGCTGAAAAACTGGATCGCGATCCTGACATTGGACGTCGATCCGTCCGTGAAGCTCCCGGCCAACGCGAGCGCGAAGATCGGCCAGACCAGCTTGCTGGGCACGCAGCACGTCGAGCTCGCCGCGCCACCCAACCCGTCGCCGCAGCCGTTGAAGAGCGGCGACACCATCCAGCTGATGAACTCCTCGGCCTACCCCACCATCGAGCGGACGCTGGCCAGCATCGCGGTCATCCTCACCGGCGGTGGGATCACGCACCTCGACGTGATTCAAACCGAGATTCTCAATGTCCTTGACGGCCACCTCGATCAGGTCCGCGAATTCCTCAACCGGCTGGACACATTCACCGCCGAACTGAACCGCCAACGCGGCGACCTCACTCGCGCAATCGACTCGACGAACCAATTGCTCGCCATCATCGCGAACCACAACGACACGCTGGATCGGGTGCTTACCGACATCCCGCCGCTGATCCAGCATTTCGCCGACACGCGCGAGCTGTTCGCCGATGCCACCGAATCCCTGGGGCGGTTCAGCGATGTCGCCAACCGGGCTCTGTCGGATACGCGGCCCAACCTTCACCAGAGCTTGCAGTTGCTGCAGCGGCCACTCAAGCAGCTCGGCCTGGCCTCGCCGCTTGTGGTCGGCGCGTTGAAGTTGGGTCTCACAGCGCCGTTCAACATCGACGGTGTCCCAAAGGTGATCCGCGGCGACTATGTCAACGTGTCGGCCGTGATCGACCTGACGCTCAGCGCCCTCGATAACGCACTCCTGACCGGAACGGGATTCTCGGGCATGTTGCGAGCGCTCGAGCAGGCGTGGGGACGGGATCCGGCCACCATGATCCCGGATGTCCGCTATACGCCGAACCCGAATGATGCCCCGGGAGGACCGCTGGCGGAAAGGGGCCAGTAAGAGATGCTGACTCGCCTAATTAGATTCCAGCTGGCGTTGTTCGTGTTGTTGGCGGTCGCCGCGGTGTTTGTTCTGTGCTGGTACTTCCTACGACTACCCAGTGTTGTCGGCATCGGTCGCTACACGCTCTATGCCGAATTGCCACAGTCCGGCGGGCTGTATCGAACCGCCAACGTCACGTATCGGGGGATCACCATAGGAACGGTCACCAGCGTCGAACCAACCGAACGGGGCGCGCGTGCGACGATGAGCATCGACGACGGCTACCAGATCCCCACCGATGCGTCAGCCAATGTGCACTCGGTGTCGGCGGTCGGCGAGCAATACCTCGATCTGGTGTCGACCCGCACCGGCGGTCCTTACCTTCGGAACAACCAGACGGTTACGAAGAGCACGGTCCCCAGCCAGATCGGCCCGGCGCTCGATGCCGCCAACCGTGGATTGGCAGTGCTGCCCAAGGACAAAGTCGGGTCCCTGCTCCACGAGGCGTCGCTGGCGCTGGGTGGGCTTGGACCGTCCCTTCGCCGCCTGGTCGACGCCGCCCAGGGGATCGGTCACGACTTCAGGGGCAGCATCGACGACATCGACGACATTCTCGATCATTCGGCGCCCATCATCGACAGCCAGGTCAATTCCGGTGACGACATCGCGCGCTGGGCCGCCAACCTCAACACTCTGGCCGCTCAGACCGCTCAGCAGGATCCAGCGATTCGCCGCATTCTGGCCAACGCGGCGCCGACTGCCGACGAGGTCAACGCCACGTTCAGCGAGGTGCGGGACTCGCTGCCGCAGGCACTGGCCAATCTCGAGGTCGTGATCGACATGCTCAAGCGCTACCACAGCGGAGTCGAGCAGGCGTTGGTGTTCTTGCCGCAGTCCGCCGCGGTCGCCCAGTCGGTTACCTCGGAATTTCCCGGCCAGGCGGCACTCGGCGTCGGCGCTCTGTCTCTCAACCAGCCGCCGCCGTGCCTGACCGGCTTCATGTCGGCATCGGAGTGGCGGGCACCGGCCGACACAAGCATCGCCCCGCTACCGAGCGGCGCCTACTGCAAGATCCCGATGGACGCCCAGAATGTGGTTCGCGGAGCGCGCAACTACCCGTGCGTGGACGTGCCCGGTAAGCGGGCGGCGAGCCCGCGGGAATGCCGCAGCAACCAGCCCTATGTGCCGCTGGGCACCAACCCCTGGTACGGAGACCCCAATCAGATCCTCACCTGCCCCGCGCCGGCCGCGCGTTGTGACCAGCCGGTGAAGCCGGGTCAGGTGATCCCGGCGCCGTCGGTTAACAATGGCGAGAACCCGCTGCCCGCCGATCGGGTGTCAGGCACACCGCCGCCCGTCAGCGATCCCCTGCAGCGACCGGGGTCGGGCACCGTCCGGTGCAATGGGCAGCAACCCAACCCGTGCATCTACACCCCGAACGCGGCTCCCACCGCAATTTACGACGTGCAGAGCGGCAGGGTCGTTGGGCCCGACGGTGTGGTCTATTCCGTCGAGAACTCGAGCAACGTCGGCGAAGACGGGTGGAAGTCGATGCTGGCACCGGCCCGCTGAGTCCTAGCCGCTTGGCGCGACGTTCGAACGGCCACGCCGTTCTGATCGCGGCGGACCACGAGATAATCGCCCTCGTGACGACGAAGCGAATGAACCGGGAGCAGTTTTTCCGCCTTGTGTCCGGGCTCGACGAGAACAGTCTGCGCAAGGCGCTGTGGAACCTGTATTGGCGCGGCACCGCGAATGTGCGGGAGCGTATCGAGGTCGAGCTCCAGAATGACGGGCGCGCTCGCCCGCCGCGTGGTGTGAAGGAGCCGGCCGATCCGGAGACGGTACGCGACGAGGTCGACGACTTCGTGGCGCTGGCGCGATCGGGTGCCTACCTGGCTGGGGACCGGCGGGTGTCGCCGCGTGAGCGATCCCGCTGGCGTTTCACCTTCAAGCGGCTCGCCGCGGAGGCCCAGGACGCGCTGCGGGCCGAAGACGCAGGGCCCGCGGCGTCCGCGCTGGAGCAACTGATCGACCTCGCCTGCGAAGTCGAAGGTTACGACTACTTCCGTTCCGACGATCCGGTGGCGGCGGCGGGCTTCGTCGTGTCCGACGCGGCAGCCGCGTTGTGGGCGTGGACGTGGGAACGACATGGGTTTCAGGCGTTCGCCGAAACCGCTGCGTCGCAGTTGGTTCGGTGGGAGTCGAGGCACGGCTGGACGCGTTACGGCGATGGCCCGATAGCGGCGAAGGAAACCTCGCTTGCTGTGGTGCTGTCGCGCATGTTGCGCGTTGCGGACACGTGGGAAGGCTTCGCCGAGCAGTACGTGCGGGCGCTGGACGGGTTGGGCCAACGCGGCGCCGCGACGCGCCACATACGCGGTTCCGCCGATTCGGGGCGGGAGCGCGCCGGTGCGCTGTCGGAGTGGCACGGCCTGCTGCGGGAGAACCTTGCAGACACCCACGGCGGTCTGTTCGACAGGATCGCCGGGCACGCCGCGTTGGGTGGCGGACAGCAGAAGACCCCCTCCACGCGGCTGGCGCACTGACGCGGCAGCACCGATGCCGGCCGCGACCCGACCGCGGGATGTCGGCGAAAGCTGCCCGCCACAAGGACTTCCGCGAGTTCGCAGCCGGAACGGGTGTGACGGCTCCGTCGTGAGCGCCGTCCGACGCTACAGACCGAGCGCGGCGCGCAGTCGGTCCGTGTCCATGCCGCCGCGGCTGGCTGAACCGGCGGGGAAGCTGTTCAGGAGCTTGATCAGGTCGCCGCGTCGGGTCGGGTCATCGGCGGCCTGCCGTGGGGTACGGCCGTTGAGAGCGGGGATGGGCGCATCGAGCCACTTGGTCTCGTAGTCGCGGATGAACTCGTCGAGCAACCCGGCCAGCTCGGGATCGTCCGGGTCGAGCGCGTTGTCGCCGGCCATTGGCAACTGGTTGGCCAGCTCGGCGGCCTGGCGGGCGTCGCGCATGGGCGGCGGGAATCGTCGAGCACGCTCATCGCGGGCGCGAGCCGTGCCAGCGTCGCGAGCACTCGGTCCATCCGCTTCTCGCTGTTGGCTTCCACCCGCAGGGTGTCGCCATCGAGCGTCAGGGTGGCCCGGACGCGCGGCATGCCCTTGGTGGTGGCGTGCTCGAACCACTGCGGCGGCTCGTCGCCGTCGACCCGGTCGTAGGTGTCGTCGAGCGCGTCCACGATTCCCGCCGGGTCGCCGATATGTACGGTGGCCTCGCAGATCGTGAGCGGATCGCCCTCGGTGTTGGTCAGCCTCAGCGGCGCGAACCGGCGGCTCAGCTGCGCCACCAGGGTGACCGCGTCAGGCTCGGCATCGAGCACCTCGATCAGCGGATCGCGCTCGTGCAGCGCGACCGGTTCCAGGCCGCCGAAAATTTGCTCCGTCTCCCCGGCGGGCACCACTCGGCCGCAGACCAGCTGCCCGGGCTTGAGCTGGCGACTGGCCGCCCGCTCCCGCACTTCGTGGGTGTCGCCGGTGCGCACATCACGCATGGTGATGCCCCGGCCCGGGTGCACCTGCTCGATCTCGAACACCGACCGGTCCGCCAGTAGCCACTGCTCGGCCAGCACCCGCTCATCGGCTGGCAGCAGCGATCCCCGCACCTCGAGGAACTCCTCGAACGCGCCGCCCTCGAACAGCACGGCGTCCAGCACCAGCGGATCGGCCAGCGCGGCGTCCACCGCGTCGGGATCATCGTCGTCGTGGCGGCAGCGTTCGTAGGCGGCGTCGGCCAGCAGGTCGTTCCATCCGGTCAGCAGCGCGTGCTGGCCGGCCTTGGCGTACAACCAGGCCGCGCGCTCGGCAAGCGGCAGCTCCTCGTGCCCGAGGTGGCATTTCTTGTACTTGCGGCCGGATCCGCACCAGCACGGCTGGTTTCGGCCGAGGTCGTGTCGCGGCTCGGCCCGGTATTGCTGTAGTAGCTCCACCAGCGGGTGGTCTGGCTCGGCACCGGCGCGGCGCAGCAACGCCAGCCCGCGCTCGACCTCGCCGCGGTCGGAGGCGATGCGCGCCAGGTCACGCAGCGGCAGCGGCCAGTCCGGATCCATCGACTCGGCCGCCAGCAGTTCGCGTTCGGCCATCTCGATGTCGCCGATCCGCTCCAGCGCCATGGCACGTAGCCAGCGAAACGCCACCCGCGCCGCGCGCGGCACCTGCGGTTCCATTATCTCGGCGAACATGCCCAGCGCTGCCGCTCCGTCGCGACCGGTGCCGATCGTCTCTTCCAGAAAAAGGTCGGCCAGCGGCGGATCGGCAAGCGCGGCCCCGAGCTCACCGATCAGATCGTCGACGCTGTCCCCCTCGGGTGCCTGCCGGTCGGCGCCGGCCTCGACCAACTCATTCCCGGGCGGCTCGTCCGCGTCGGTGGCGATGGCTTCGACCGCCAGCGCCACGTTGTCGTACAGCCTGACCAGCGTGTGCAACGCGAACGCGGCGTCGGGATCGAGGTCATGGAGCTCGGCCAGCGCCGCGCACTCGCGCTCGAAATGCCAACTATCGAAGTCGAATCCGCCTTGCGCGAGCCACTCGCCGTGGTGTGCCAAACCATATTCGTCGACGATTTCGGACAGGGGTGGCAGCGGCTCGGTGAACAGCTCCGGGTCCTCGACGCACGCCGTCCATACCGCCGCGCCGAAGTACACCGGCTCGTCGGCGTCGAGCGTCGCGGCCAGCCGCCCGGCCACCGCGTCATCCGCGACCGCCGTGACTCGCTCGACCACGAGTCCCGATTCGGTCAGCCGCAGCCCGACCAGGTCGCCCTCGGTCGCCCCGAGCGCCTCGAGCGTGCCCGGGGCCAGGAGAAATGCCCCTAGTGGGTCGACCACCTCGGCCGGGATGCCCCGCTGCTCAAGGAGCTCGTAGTCGATCTCGGCCAGCACGACCAGTGCCTGCGACTCATCGGCGAGCTGCTGATACTGCTCGTAGTCGCAAAGTGCGGTGATCGGGTCCAGGTCCGGGGTCACGGTGAGGAGATCGTGGGCCAACTCGGCCGCGCCGAGTCGGTGTGTGAACACTCGCCCGGCGAGCACCGTCGGCAGCCATACCCACCGTTCGTCGACCAACTGCCCTGCCGGACAATCGGTCTCGTAGAGAGCCTGGTCCAATACGGCATCCGCATCGGCCACGCCGCCATCCCGCAGTCGTCGCGCGATGTCGTCCTCGTGCATTGGGCCGTGTTCGGCCAGAATTGTCGCAAGGGTCGGCATCGGTTCGAACTTTCCAGGCATGGCGACCACCCTAACGCCACGGCACGACAAGTGCGGTTGTCGCTGAAAAGTCGCTCGGAGGCAGGCATTTCGCAAGGTGGTTCGGCCGCGTGACTGCTGGGACGGAAGTGACCAGAGCCGGCCCCGACCCCACCGCCACTAGGTCATTCGTTCTCCGTCGCGCCGTCCTGCCCACCACCTGCGTGCCCACGCCACTTTTGGTAACCACGCCGCGCGGCGAACGCGCCGACGATCGCGGTAACGCACCACACCGCTATCGCCGCGTATGCCAACGGCGACGACAGGTTTCCGATAGAGGCGCCGAGCGCGGTGTAGACGAAGGCCCGCGGTGCCGAACCGATAAATGCGCCGACGGCCATCTGCCACCACGGAACTCCGATCGCCCCGAAGGTATAGGAGGCGAGCGCATCAGATACGCCGGGTACGAACCGCTGACCGACGACGGCCCACAGTCCACGTCGTTCGATCAGCGCGTCGATGCGGTCGGCGCGTTCGGTTCCCAGCAGCGCTCGCGCGCTGTCCCGGCCGGCCCGACGGCCGACGAGGCTGGCGGTGATCGCGGTGCCCACCGTTGCGCCCAGCGTCACGAAGATGCCGAGTACCGGTCCGAACAGAAACCCGCTGCCCGCGGCCAGAATCGCGCCCGGCACGAACAACGCGCCGAGGGCGGCCGACACAACGACATAGGTCAGCGGCGCCGCGGGACCGGTCGCCGAGACTAACCGCCGCACCTCCTCGACATGGATGATGCGTGCGACGGCGACGAGGTAGAACAGCCCGAGTAGGAAGCCCGCGAACACGGCGAGCCGCACAATGTGGCGTCGCCGGGATGTCGGCGCGGGATCGTCGTCGTCAACCATGCTGACCCGATTCTTGCGCACGGGCCGCGGCGACGCCGCCGACCGCGGCAATATGTTTGACCCCTGGGGGAGACTCGGCTCAGTCGATGCGACACCGGAGATCGCGTCATTCCGAACGGGGCAGACGTGGGCAACAGGGCGAACTTCGTTGTTGTGAAAGATCAGGATTGGCAGCTGTATTACTCGCACTGGGCGGGCAGCCGCATGCTCGATGCGCTGATCGGCGGGCCGGAACTGGCGCTGCGGTATGCGCAGTCGCTACGGCAATGCGCCAAGGATCAGTGGGTCGACCCGTTGTGGGCTGACGGTGGCGCGGTGGTGGATCTCGATCGCCGCCGGGTGTTGTTCTTCGGCGACGAGCTGATGGTGGAGATGCCGGAACGCCGGGCCATGATGGGGGTGCTTGCGGCGGTGTGGCCCGATTATGCGATCGGTTGCGCGTACGACGGAACCGCCGAACTGGCGGGATATGTGGGAGCCGAGCTGCCGCCCCACACGTGGGACATACGGCCAGAGCTGCGGCCGGCCCGCGACCGAAACGCCTTGTGCCATCTTGTCTCTGTTGTCGACGCCACGGGGCAGGTTCGGTTGTGGATCCACTCAAGTGCGCTGTCGGCGCCCATACGGCCCGGTCTGGTCGTGAGCGGCGACGCGCTCAGCGACTGCGCAGTCCGCCCGCGCCAAGCCGAGTGGGCCCGCTTCGTTCATGCGTGCAATGCATCACGGACGGGGCGTGCTAAATCGGCCTGAGCTAGTGCGGCGCTAGGATGGGTCGTGCGCACTGCTATCGATCTGCCTTATGAGCTGCACAGACAGGCGTTGGCGATCGCGCGGGAAACCCACCGTACATCGAGCGAAACCGTCGCCGACCTCATTCGGCGTGGATTAGCGGCAGGTAGTGCCGGTGCGGTCTGCACAGATTCCAGGACCGGACTGCCTCTGGTGAGCGTCGGAACGGTCGTGACTTCCGAGGACGTGCGTTCGTTGGAGGACGAGGAGTGACGGCGCTGCTCGACGCGAATGTGCTCATCGCACTGGTCTTGGCGAGGATGTGCATCATGACGCCGCGGCGGAATGGCTATCGTCATCCGGCACAGAATTTGCGACGTGCCCGATCACACAGGGAAGTCTTGTTCGATTCCTGCTGCGAATGGGCAATCCGCGGCGGCCGCGCGGGCCGTCGTCAGTGGGGTCGAGGGCGCTTACCGGCACGAGTTCTGGCCCGAAAGTATCTCTTTCGCCGACGTCGAGTTCAACGGCGGGATCGGACGCCGACAGGTAACAGATGCCTACCTCGCTCCGCTCGCACGAAACCGCAAGGGGCAGTTGGCGACTCTCGATAGCGGGCTGGCGCACCTGCACAGCGACGTCGCGGTACTCATTCCGCGTGATTCCGGTTGATCAGCAGCATGGCCAACGCCGCCCGCTGCTTGGGCGTACCCGGCGCCGCCGGCCTGCCCGCGACGGTGAGCAGCAGCGGGCCCAGCAGACCGAACCTAAGACGAGTTGCGGCCATCGCACTCCCACCTTTCCGGGTCCTCGGCGAGGTCAGTGTCTCATTGTGCGGCTGGTTCTGGATTCGACGACACTCTGGCTCAGCCACACCGGCCAACGCGTCGGGTCGATGCCGGCTGGTTCCGATTCATCTGTCAAGGCCACGCGCGCGTCCACCGCGTCAGGCGTCGTCGACTCGCTGGGGCGGCGGTGAGGATGGCCACGGCGGGGCGGCGGTGTCGGCTGGCCAAGTCTGGCGACAGGCAGGTGGCGACGAGCTTTTCGCCAAGTCATGCCATCCGCTTCTGATGTTCTGGTGCGCTCAGCTTCGGGCTTGGTCCCGGCGGTTGGTGCGCGAACTAACTTGGCGCAGAGGACGTGCGGCCGCCATTCAGCTGGCGTAGCCTCCGGCCTGCCAGACGTGGTATTGGAACTGGATGGGATCTGGCAGGACAGCGGGTGGTCACCACTGGTCGCGTCGGTACTGGTACTGGTACTTGCTGGTGTGGTTTGTCTTGCGCAACTTGGAGTTTGGACCGTTCCCCGCCCTTTACGTGTGATCAAGCGATGTCCAGACCGACCTAACTGCAATACACAATCGCTAATTGTCCAAGCCAGCTAATCGTAGGCGTTCCAACGACACGTAACACTAAACGACCTCCCAATGCGACCACGCTTGCTCGAGGGCCTGAACCGCCCCGAGACGTCCAGAGACTCTGGGCTCACCGGGGCGATTCACTAGTTGCAGGCCCATCCAGCCGCCGCCGGTCTTGTTCAGTGCGTCCCGCATCGCGGCGCTGAGGTTGTTGCCA
Organism: uncultured Actinomycetota bacterium; assembly: GCA_963814505.1. Lineage (GTDB taxonomy): Bacteria > Actinomycetota > Actinomycetes > Mycobacteriales > Mycobacteriaceae > Mycobacterium. Next base: position 846,106 of record CAWFDM010000016.1, on the reverse strand, counting down.
TACCCACCCTGATGCACAAAGCCATTCGCGGCGACGGCACCACAACCCGTGAAGGTAACCAGACCCTGCAGTCGGAGCAGCCACAGAAGTTGAGCGCGGCGGCCTGTGCGGCGGCTGCGGTCGGGTAGTCCTGGGAGCGACCCCACGCGCCACTCAGCGCGTAGGCGATTGCGCCTACGTTCTCGTTCGAGCCTGCTGTGGGGGCCAACGCGACAGTTGTCGCGACGGCGGGGGGCACTCGGTAATATGCTCACGTGGCTGGGCAGGCTACCGGTGGGTGAGATTGCGTTCGGACGCTACCGGCTGATCTCGCTGATCGGCCGCGGCGGCATGGGCGAGGTGTGGCGCGCGCAAGACACAGCGACCAACAACCGCACTGTGGCGATCAAACTGCTGCCGCCTCACCTAGCCGGTGACGACACATTCGTGCAGCGGTTCCGCCGGGAAGCCGATGCGGTGGCGCGGCTGAACAACCCGCATATCATTCCCATCCACACCTACGGCGAAATCGATGGCCGCCTGTATGTCGATATGCGCCTGATCGAGGGCCGCGATCTGCACGAGGTGCTAGACGAGGGTCCGTTGGAGCCGGAGCGGGCGGTGCGGATCATCGAGCAGGTGGCCAAGGCGTTGCACGCCGCGCACAAGATCGGGCTGGTACACCGCGACGTCAAGCCGTCCAACATTCTGCTCGATGAGGACGATTTCGCCTATCTGATCGATTTCGGCATCGCGCGTGCGGCCGACCAGGCTCGATTGACCGGCAGCGGTGCCATGGTCGGAAGTTGGCATTACATGTCCCCGGAGCGGTTGGGAACCGGCCAGGTCGATGCCCGCGCCGACGTCTATGCGCTGGCGTGTGTGCTGTACGAGTGCCTGACCGGAAGCACCCCATTTCCCGGAGACAGCACCGAACAGCAGATCACCGCGCATTTGATGACCCCGCCGCCCCGCCCGTCGGGGAGCGATCTCAATTTGCCTGCCACGCTGGATCCGGTGATTGCCCTCGGGATGGCCAAAGACTTCGACCAACGTTATGCCACCACCGTCGAGCTAGCCAACGCCGCCCGTGCCGCGATCACGACACCGCTGACACCCCCCCGCGAACCCATCCTGCTCGGCGACGCGCCACGACCCGCGCCCGCCCCCACGCTGGTCGGCGAGCGGCCCCCGCCGGCGCCCGGACCCAGCCTCCCCGACGATCAGGTGCGACCCGTGCAGCCGTCCGCGCCGGAGTCGGTGCGGCAACAGCTCGCCGACCGAGACCCTGCCGCGACCGACCAGCGCCCACCCGAGACCCGCTCCCCGCCACGGCGGGGGTGGTGGCGCCGATGGGCGATCGTGATCCCGGCTGCCCTGCTGACCGTGGCCGTCATCGCCGCCACCATTGTCATCACCAGCCAGCAGAACGAGCGCGGGCAGTCTACGCCGAACGGCCCTCAGATCACGGCGCCCACCGGCGGTCAGCACCGCGAAGCCGCATATGGTCCTCAAGTCACGCTCCCGTTCACCGGCCTCAACGGCGGCGGCAATGTGGCGGTGGATTCCGCTGGCGACCTCTATGTCGCCGACTTTGGCAACAATCGGGTGCTGGGACTGGCGGCCGGGTCGAGCACCCAGAGCGTGCTGCCGTTCACCGGCCTCCGCGGCCCCGCGGGTGTGGCGGTGGACCCCGCCGGCGACCTCTACATCACCGACTTCAACAATCAGGTGCTGGAACTGGCCGCGGGCTCCAGCGCCCAGAGCTTGTTGGCGTTCACCGGCCTCAACGACCCCGGCGGTGTGGCGGTGGACAGCGCCGGCAACCTCTACGTCACCGACAACGGCAACAATCGAGTGCTCAAGCTGGCGGCAGGTTCCAACACCCCGGTCGCGCTGCCCTTCACCGGCCTCAACAACCCAGGCAGTGTGGCGGTGGATAGCGCAGGCGACCTCTACGTCGCCGACTTCGGCAACAATCGGGTGCTCAAGCTGGCGGCCGGCTCGTCGACCCAGAGCCTGCTGCCGTTCACCGGCCTCAATAAACCCGACGGTGTGGCGGTGGACAGCGCCGGCAACCTCTACGTCACCGACACGAGCAACAGTCGGGTGCTGAAGCTGGCTGCCGGTTCCAGCACGCAGGCCGTGCTGCCGTTCACCGGTCTCAACGGCCCCGCGGGTCTGGCGGTCGATGCCGCCGGCAACCTCTACGTCGCCGACCGTGACAACCATCGGGTGGTGAAGCTGCCGGCGGGGTGAGGCATCGCCACCGGCCGCATGATCCGCGACCAGCCGAGGCGAAACTGTTCGGCTTGCGGGCTGTCTTGGGCGCGACGAGCCTAGCCACCGGTCACCTGAGTTCACGTTTAGTTCACGCCCGTCGAATCGGGCCGCGAAAAGCGCGAGTGACTCGCAGAAAACACTGGTGCACGATACGGGGAATGAAACCGGGGAAACGACGGTTCTTCGCGTGCCTGGCTTCAGCACCGCCCGAAGCCGTTCAAGGGCAAGCAGAAAAGCTAACCGAGCGTGAGTCGCTGCACCGGGTGAGGCCGTCGGCGCGGCGAATGGCGGCTCCGGAGTCGATGTGCCCCGGAACCGTTAAGGGCGGTAACCGGTTTGCCGTCGGTGAAGCCGCTGCTGCGTATGGTGAGCGGGTGGAGGGCACCGCGGCCTGAAATACCGACGACCCAAAGCTAATCCATCGCGGCAAGCTCCGAATCCTACCGTGCCACTAAATATTTGAACTAACGTGACAGTGCCGAGACGAACAATAACGAGCGCGCGGCTAACAGACCGAGAACGCATGCTAGGACGCGAGTCCGCGCCACTCTGTCAGTCCTGCGGGGTCAGTTCTGCAGCCGCAGCCGCAGTCCGCTCGCGCGCACCGCCCGGCGCCCGACCGCAGCCCGCAGCGAAGTCTCCGAGCCCACCACGCGCACCTTGGCCTTCGCCCGCGTCACCGCCGTGTAGAACAATTCCCGCGTCAGCAATCGCGAATCCTCCGGTGGGATAAGGACTGTGATCTCATCGACCTGGCTGCCCTGACTTTTGTGAATCGTCATGGCGTGCATCGTCTCGACGTCGGCCAGCCGGCTGGTCGCGAAGTCAAGCGGTCCGGCGGCGCCGGCGATGACGGCCCGCAAACCGTCGTGGCCGGTGACCACGATACCGGTGTCGCCGTTGAAGACGCGCAGCCCGTAATCGTTGGCCGTCACCAGCAGTGGTCGTCCGGCGTACCACTGCGACCAGGGCGGTAAACCGGTCTCCTCGCTCAACCAGCTCTCCACCTGCCGGTTCCAGTGCTGCACCCCAAAGGGCCCGCGCCGGTGCGCGCACAGCAGCCGGTGGTCATCCAGCCGCGCCAACGCCGCGTCAGCGGCTCCCAACACCGCCGCCTCGCGCAGCCGCAACGCATGCGGCACCAGGATCGCGCGCATCCGCGACAACCGTGTCAAGGGGTCCGCATCGTCGACGAACTCGAGGTGCTCATCACCGGAGCGCAGCAGCGTCAGCACCTCATCCGCGTCACCGCCCCGGATCGCATCGGCCAGGGCCCCGATGGTTTCACCGAACCGATGCGAGGTTCGCAGCGCCGCCACCCGTACGTCGTTGCGCGCCGACAGACCGTCCACCAAATCCGCCAGCACCGCACCGGCTTCCACCGACGCCAACTGGTCGGCGTCGCCGACCAGGATAAGCCGCGCATCGGGTCGCACCGCTTCCAGCAATCGGGCCATCATGGTCAGCGAAACCATCGACGTCTCGTCGACCACAATCACGTCGTGCGGCAACCGGTTGCCCCGATGATGCCGAAACCGCACCGACGTGTCCGGCCGGCTGCCCAGCAGCCGGTGCAGCGTCACCGCATGCAGGCCGGAAAGCCGTTCACGGTCAACGGCGTCCAGCTTTTCGACTTCGTTTGCTATCGCTTCGGTCAACCGCGCCGCGGCCTTCCCGGTGGGCGCCGCCAGCGCGATCCGCAGGCCCGCCTGCTCGGCGAGCAGCGCCAACAGCCGCGCCACGGTGGTGGTCTTCCCGGTGCCCGGCCCGCCGGTCAGCACGGTAACCGCTTGCGACACAGCGATTTCAGCCGCCGCCCGCTGTTCTTCGTAACCGGGGCCGAAAAGCCGCGCAGAGCCGGACACTTCGACCGCCGTCGCGGGAACCGATAGCGCGAGCAGATCGGCGCACACCTGCTCTTCCTCCCGCCAATACCGGTCAAGGTAGAGCAACCGGTCGTCGTACAGCCGCAACACGGGTGGATCGCTCAGCAGCCGACTCGCACGTAGCGCCGACAGCCACGCCACCGGGTCGGGCCACGGCAGGTCGGGAATATCGGATTCGGCCGCCACCGTCGTCAGGTCGACGCATACCGATCCACCGCGTATTGCCCTGGTCGCCAGCGCCAACGCGAGCGCCACCGCATCATCGGTTTCTTTGGCCAGCGCGGCAATCCGTTGCGCCACATGCACGTCGGCGGAATCCAGCACCCCGGCCTCGTTGAACATCCGCAGCGAACCGTCGGCGCCAACGGCTATCCGCCAGTCCAGCGGGTCGTCGATGTCGGTGGTGCTCATGCCGCTCGCCGCCCCTCGTCCAGCAAGTCCGACAGTGCCACCACCATCGAGGCCGGCGGCAACCAACTGAACACCCCGCAGGGATGCCCGTCCACCACCGGGGTCTCGGCGCCACACATGCCGCGCACGAAAAGATACAGCACGCCGCCCAGGTGCTGGGTGGGCTGATATTCGGGCTGGCGCCATCTCAAGAACCGATGCAGGACAACGGTATACAACAACGCTTGCAGGGGATAATCCGAATGCAGCATCGCTTCGGCCAGCCGCCGAAAGCTGTAGTCGGCGGCGGCGGGGCCGAGCATGTTGGTCTTGTAGTCGACCACCAGATAGCGCTGTCCGGGCAACCGCAGCACCACGTCGATCGAGCCGGACAGGTAGCCGCGCAATGACTGGCCACCGAGAGCATCGGACATCAGCCGGTCGCTATAACGAGCCAGCGGATCGTTGGGTGCGAGATGCTCGCGGACAAGCGCACCCACGTCCGCAAGCCGGACCGCCGCATCCGAACCCCGGATGTCGCCACCTGTCAATGGAATTTCGAAGTCTAACTCCCGCAATCGATCCCGCAGCCCGATTTGGCGCAATGTCTGTCCTTCGGTCAGTGGGCCAAGGGACGTATCGTGCATTGGCAGTAATCCGGCCGCGAGCGCAGCGGGCTCGGCGTCTACCGGCCACCACCTCGAATGCGCCCGCACCTGACCCTCCAGCTCGGTCGCGAGATCGGCGGCGAAGGGATCCGCGTTCTCGAGCACCGCGTGCACCAGCGAGCCGAACGTCGCGCCGGCCGGTAGGTCCGACATCGGCGAGACGATCTTTTCGAGGGCGGCGCCGCCAGCAGGCCCGTCAAGTGTGATGGCGACCACGGCGTCATCGATCTCGTCGTCGCGTGCCGTCATCTCCGGCTCGCTGCTGACCCCGGAATCTGCGGAGACTTGAGTGTCCCGGATCAGCGCCGAATACGAGGTGCGCCGCCATGTGGTGTCGATCGCGCGGTGAAAGTGCCGAACGTCCAGCCGGGTCGACGGCTCCGGCCGGGGGGCGGCGGGCACATGGGCCACCGATGATTCTTCGATCACCGGGCCGCCCGCGGCTTCCCACGCCCTAAAGCACGCTGACGCCTCATCGTCCGAGATCGTCTTGGGCACGCAGCCATCCGGCACGTCGGCCTGGCCCCGCGTCCGACCCCGCAACAATCGCGATAGTCCGCCATTGGGTTCGTCCTTGCTGGGCGCCCACCAGGCCACCACCTGTGATTGCGCCCTTGTCAGGGCGACATACGTCAGCCGGATGTCGTTGCGTGCCGCCTCGGCCCGGCTGAACCCCTCGATGCTGCGGCGGTCGGCACTTCCCGGGCCGCCGATATCGAGGCATCGAACGCCGGCGTTGTCGTGATACAGCGGAATGTCTTCGATGAAGACATGGCGATTGAACGCGAACGGCAGGTAGACGATCGGGAACTGTAATCCCTTGGCGCCCCAGACAGTCAGAATCTGCACCGCCGCGGCGTCACTGTCGATGCGCCGGCTGCGTTCGGGCGCGCCGGCGCGCTCCTCGCATTGCCTGCGCAGCCAATCGCGCAGCGCCGGCAGCGCCAGCCGTTCGCGGTGGGCCACCGCGTGCAGCAGCTCGGCGAGGTGGGCCAGGTCGGTCATGGTGCGTTCGCCGCCGCGCTCGGCAAGCACCCGTCGACCCATGCCCGCCAGCTGCGCGGCCTCGAACACCGCGGCCGGTCCGCGCACACGTAGCTGATCGGCCCAATCCCGCAGCGTGGCAGCCACCTCGTCGGTCAGCGCGTCACCACCGTCCGCGAGGTCAGCGGCCGTCTTGCCGAAGAACACCGTGGCGGCCGCGGCCCGCACCAGCCCGGCGCGGTGCGTCTGGTCGACCGCGTCCAACAGGAACCGCCAGTCCTTGGCGGCATCGGTGGCGAACACGTCGCCTTCGCCGGTGTAGACGGCGGGAATTCCGGCTTGCGTCAGCGCGGTTTGGCACGTTCTGGCGTCCTTGCCCGATTCGACGATGACCGCGACGTCACCGGCCTGGATCCGATTTCCGTCGAAGGTCGCACTACTGGCCAGCAGCGCCCCGACATCGGCGGCAAGATCTGCCGAGATGTGGCGGCGCAGCTGATCGATCGCGATGGTCCTGGTCTGGTCGCAGCCGAACCGGGCGCGGTTGACCACCCGGAGCCGAAACGGCTTGTTGTGCGGTGCGTTTCGGAGCCGGTGTCCGCCGACATGGGCCTCGACATCGTGGACCACGATGGCCGCATCGCCGAGCGCGGCACCTCGCAACACGGTTTGCAGGCTGTCGACAAGTACCTTGTCGCTGCGCCAGTTCACCGCCAGCGTCCGCCGATCACCGGCCGACTCCGCGGCCTGCAGATAGGTGTAGATGTCGCCGCCGCGAAAGCCGTAGATCGCTTGCTTCGGGTCGCCGATGAGCACCAGCCGGCAGTGGCCGTTGAACGCGCGGTCGATCACCTGCCATTGAATCGGATCGGTGTCCTGGAACTCGTCGACCATGACGATCGACCATCGGCGGCGCATCCGGTCGCGGGCGGCCGAATCCCCGCCTGCTGGGCCTTGCAGGGCCTTGGCGAGGCGATCGAGCAGGTCGTTGTAGCTGAAGATGCCGAGGCGTCGCTTGCGCAGGTCAAGTTGTTCGAGCACATCGGCGGCGAACCGCAGTCGCACCGCGGCGACGGATTGCGGGTCGGGCCGCTGCGGCCGCAGCTCGGCGCATGCGTCTTCGACGACCGCACGGGCCAGCTTGAGCGCATCGCGGTGGCTCAGCGCCACCTCGTCGCGCTGTGATCCGAAGTGTGCGAGATACAGGTCGTCCACAATTTGCGTGACGAGATCATCGAGGCTCTCGACCAGGGTGGCGCCGGTGTCGGTATCACCGGCTACCCCAAGCGATTTGAGTACCAATCTGCAGAACTGGTGCGTGGTGCAGATGGTGGCGGCGTCGAAGTCGGCGAGCGCGTCGCGCAGGCGGCCGCACCGGGTGTCGCGTTCGGCTTCGGTGCCGCCCATCAGGTGGGCTACCAGATCGTTGGGTATGCCGGATAGCGAGCCATCCAGTGCGGCTAAGGCTTCCAGGGCTTCCAGGGCTTCCAGGGCTTCCAGGGCTTGCACGAGCTGGCAGCGGACCCGTTCCCGCAGTTCCCGGCTGGCCGCCTGGCTGAAGGTGATCAGCAGCATTTCGTCGAGGGTGGCTACCCCCTCGGCGATGAAGCGGGTGACCAGCCCGGCCAGCGCGAACGTCTTGCCGGTGCCGGCACTGGCTTCCAGCACGGTCGTGGACCCCATCGCGGGCAGCGGGCCCAGCAGATCGAAACGCTCCATCAGCCCAACTCCCGCGCCGAGCGTTCCGAGCGTAGTAGCGGTCCCCACAGCCGGGCGGCCAGCGCGCCGAGCCGCGTGTCCTCACCCGTGATCTCCTCGCCGGGATGCGGCGGGCCCAGCAGCACGTCAAGGGAAGCCCTTGTGCCCCAGATCCTTACATGTGCGGGCTCAGCGTCCTCGCCACGGAAGTTGTCTTGCGAGTGCCAGCGCCAACCGGCGACCCTCACCGGATCCCTGTCCGAGTTGCGAGCATCGGCCCACGCGAACGACGTCCGCATCGGCAACGGCAACGGCTCCCGCCGTCCGGCGTCATACAGCCGCACCAAATCGCGCAGCGTTTCGCGGGAATCCGCCGGCGGGCCCAGCAGCCGCCGCTCGATCTGATCGCTTTTCTTGGCGCGTCCAATGCACAGCGCGGTCCAATCGCGACGCGGATGGCAGGCCTTCAACGCCAGCAAGGGGATCCACGACTCGAGCAGGTGCTTGCCGCCGAGCTTGGAGTAGGTGACCGATACCGTGCGGGTGTCGAAGACCGGTGTCACCGTCCCGGTGAGCCGACGGCCGTCCAGCGAAACGTCTATGTCGTAGGCGCCGGGCGCACCGCGGCGATGCCGCATCGCCTCGGCGGCGAGCCCGGCCGCCTGGGCGCGAATCGCCCTAGCCTTGCGCCAGCCGAGCTGTCCCGGCGGTAGCGTTCCTCGCCGCCATTCCGTTTCGGCTGCCTTGCCGGCGTCCATGCCGCGCAAGATGTCTCGCAACATCCGATCGCCGGCCGCCCACTCCTCCAGGTTGTCGATCTCGACGGGCATTTCATCTTTGACCTCCTCGACCTCCCAGGGCAGCGTGAAGTCGAGCGCGCGGAAGAATCCCTTGACCGGATCCCGGAAGAAAGCGAGCAGATCGGCGAGCGCGACATCCAGTTCCGAGTCGGGCGCCGGCTCGGGGAGAGGATCGGTGTAGAAGCGCGGTGCGGGGTGCCGGTCGCCGGCGGCGGCCCTGGCCGCCACCAGCGCGGTCGGGTCGAAGGTGAACGGTTGGCCGGGCACCAGCTCGCCCGGGGTGACGTTGCGAATGTCGAATGGCTGCAACGGATGCTCGATCAGAACGTGTTGGCGAACCGGCGCGGATGTGGTCGCATCGAGTGCGTCGAGCAGCTCGGCCAGCGGCACCGAGGGCGGCCGGGGATGTCCGGTGTGTTCGTCGGCGCCGGTGTAGGTGACGACCAACGTCTCGGTGGCGGCGTTTATCGCATCCAGCAGCAATTGCCTTTCCTCAGAACGGGTGTCGCGCTCGCCGGTCATCGGCCGGCGGGCCAGCACGTCGTCGCCGTCGGGCAGGGCAGGCCGCGGGAACACGCCGTCATCGAGGCCGACCAGGCAGACGACGCGGTGCGGGACGGAGCGCATGGGCACCATGGTGCACACGGTCAGGGTGCCGGTTCGGAAGTTTGCCCGGGTCGGTCGCCCGGCGAGGTGCTCGCCCAGCAGTGCCCGCACGTCGGACAGCCTCAGCGCGGCGTTACTGCGAAAGTCAGCCTGCGCCAGAATGTTTGCGAACTCACGGCGCAATTGTGCGGGTTGCCAGGCGTCGCCGGCGTCCACCCGTGTCAACTGGGTGACACCGGCGGTCAGCGCCGCTATCCAGTCCGTTAGCGGGCGGATGCCGTCGAGCGAGTCGACGACCGACTGCAGCCGGTCAACGTACTCGGACAGCTGACCCGCCAGCTCCACCCGGTTGCTGCCGACGTCATCGAGCGGCAGCGCGGTTCCCAGCCACGCCTGGGAGTCGTCGGACATCGCGACGCCGGTCAGGATGCGGTCGAGCCCGAAGCGCCAGGTGTTGGGCACGATCCGGTCGAGTCCGTAGGGCTTGCGGTGGGGCGTATCGAAGCTCCAGCGGATGCCGGACTCGCGCACCCAGGAGGTGATGGTGTCGAGATCGTCGTCGGTGAATCCGAAGCGGGCCCGCACCGGGGGAGCCTGAGCGAGGTTGAGCACCTGCGTGGCGGTGGCGCGGCTACCGGCGATGCCGAGCAATTGGCCGGCCACGCTCAGCAGTGGATTAGTCTGGGTGAGCGCGCGGTCGGCCAGCCGGACCCGCAGCCGATGCGCCGGGTGGCTGGCACCGGACAGCTCGCCGAGGCCGAAGTCGGCGACGATCAGCGGCGCGCAGGTCTCGATGTCGGGGCACATCACCACGATGTCGCGGGGCTCCAGCGTCGGGTCGTCTTCCAGCAAGCCGAGCAGCACCTCGCGCAGCACGTCGATCTGCCGGGCCGTCCCGTGGCAGGCGTGGACCTGAACGGATCGGTCACCGGCCGACAGCCGCCGCCTCCCGGGCCGCAGCGCGTCGGCGGCGATGTCGGATTGCAGCCAGCCCAGCAGGGTGTTGCGCTCCGGGGGCGCGCCGAGATACTCGTCGGTCGCCCGCCTGGGGGGCAACACGCTCTGCAGCTCGCGCAGGTCGCGGCCCAACGTCTGCAGCAGCGGATGTTTCGCGGCACGCCGGCTGGTGTCTTCGGTTCGCGGCATCGGGCCGCGCCTGTCGTTGAGCGCCCGCCACAGCTCATCGCTGGGATGCGGTAGCCACAGGTGCAGGTCGTGGTGGGTGGCCAATGCGTCGAGCAGTTCGATGTCGGTGACCGCAAGTCGCGTGTGGCCGAACAGTGACAATCGGGTGGGCAGGTCGCTGCGCGACGCGCGCAGCCGGGCCACGGTGTTGCGGTGCCGGATGTGCGGGGGATCGACGCGAACCAACGTGACCAGCTGGCGCCATAGCCGGGGTTGCCAGGCCAGGTCGGGGTCGAGGTCTCGGTCGAGGTCCCGGTCGTTGCCCTCCATCCAGTCGATCAGCAGCTGCGGCCGCTGCCTGGCGTAGCCGGCGAACAGCCCGGCCAGCCGGCGCGCCACCGCATAGCGCCGACCCTTGCGCAGCTCGGCCTCATCGTCGATGTCCCACTCGCCCAAGTGTTTTGCCAGCGTCTGGCACCACGGCTTGTCCAGGCTGGCGTCGATCACCTCGAGCAGCGGCCACGTCATGGCATCCGGAGCCCACGGGTCGTCGTCAATGGCGTCAATGGCGCCGGTGATCCTGGAAATCCCGGAAATCTCGGAGATCAGCGAGCCTGGAGTGCGGAACGCCACCCCCGCGCAGACACCGTCGTCGCGACCAGGTCTGGACCCCAGTACATGCGAAAGCCGCTGACTTAGCCAGCGTTCCACGCCACGCGCCGGCACCAGCACCAGGTCCTGGGCGAACGGGTCGGGCAGCGGATCGGTCAGCAGGGCGCCGAGGCCGTCGGCGAGCAGGTCGGTCCGCGCGGCGCGGTGCAGATGAAGCGACATCGAGCGCCACCCTAGCCCGACGACGGCGAGCGCCGGGAGGGCGCGGTTGGGGTCCCCCAGTTCGACGCCGTTCAGGGCTCGTCGAACGTGGGGGATATGCACGCGTTCAGGCGGATTTTCGTCCATATGGCCCACGTTCGGCGAGGCAAACGACAGTGGTGGCACCATGGGCTGCATGGAAACCTGGGATGCGATCTGCGCCCGGCGCAATGTGCGGCAGTACACGCCGGAGCCGGTTCCGGAAGCCGACCTGAACCGTATGGCCGAGGCCGGATGGCGCGCACCGTCGGCATCCAACCGCCAGCCGTGGGACTTCGTCATCGTCACCGATCAGGCTCAGCTGCAAGAGCTTTCCACGGTCTGGCGGGGCGCCGGGCATATCGCCGGGGCAGCGGCCGCGATCGCTTTTGTGGTCCCGGTGGCGCCGGACGATCGCCGGCGGGTGACGGACCAATACGACGTCGGTCAGGCGACGATGGCCATGATGATCACGGCCGCCGACCTGGGCATCGGCACCGGCCATTCGGCGGTGGGCGATCAGGAAAAGGCCCGCGCCATCCTCGGTGTTCCCGACGACCATCTGGTGGCCTTCATGCTCGGCGTCGGATATCCGGCCGATCGCCCGCTCAAGCCGATCCGCAAACCGAATCGACGGCCCTTTGACGAGGTCGTCCACTACGGACGCTGGTGAGCAAGGTGCCGGATCCATCGGCCGCGGTGCACGAGCACCGAGGTGACTACGGGTACGACGGGTCGTTTCACACCGTCTCGTTTGGAACGCAGGTGACAGTGATAGCAGCGGGATCTGCCGGCCTGCTCGTGGCGTCGGGTGTCAGCCTTGCCCACGGCAACCGGCTCGCCGCCGCGCTCACGGGGGTGTTCGGCATCAATCTGATCGCGAGCGCGGCCTCCTTCATCTATGCGACGCGGTCGGGCAAGTTCCACGTATGGAATCGGGTTCTCGATGACCTGCGCCTGCGTGGCGACGAAACACTGCTCGACATGGGATGTGGACGGGGTGCCGTGTTGCTTTCGGCGGCCAAGCGATTGCCGCGGGGTCGCGCGATCGGCGTGGATTTGTGGCGTGCCGACCAAACCGGCAACTCGCGGCGGGCCACTTCGGCAAATGCGGCTGCGGAAAACGTCGCAGATCGCATCGAATTGCACACCGCCGATATGACGGCGCTGCCGTTGGCCGACGACAGCGTCGACGTGGTCGTCAGCAACCTGGCCATCCACAACATTCCGACGCGCGCCGGTCGGCGAAAGGCCCTGGACGAGGCGGTCCGCGTGCTGCGGCCGGGCGGGCGGCTCGCCATCGCCGACCTGTGGGAGACCCGGCAGCATGCCGCCCGGTTGCGCGGGATGGGCTGGCGAAACGTGCGGCGCCGCAACCTCGGATGGCGCATGTGGTACGGCGGTCCGTGGTTCCCCACGCGCCTGGTCAGCGCCACGAAACCCGGCTGATATCAGCGCCGGATCTCGTCGTAGTCGACGAGCAGATGCCGCGGGCCGCGGAACACTTGGCTGATGCGGTACGGCGGTGGGTCCTCGACCAGCCGCGGGTTTTCCACCCGGCGCAGGAACGCCTCGAACGCGGTGTTGACTTCCAGGCGGGCCAGCGGACCGCCGAAACAGACGTGAATGCCGCGCCCCCAGCCCACGTGCTGGTTGTCGGCGCGCCGGGGGTCGAACGCGTTGGGGTCGCGAAACCGCCTTGGGTCCCGGTTGGCCGCGCCGTACATGAGGTAGATGGGTGCGCCCCGGGGGATGGTCGTGCCGGCGATGTCGATGTCGGCCAGCGCCGATCGCGTCGGGAAGAACTGCACCGACGACTGCAGCCTCAGCACCTCCTCGATGGCACCCGGGATCAACGCCGGTCGGCTGCGTAGCAACTCGACCGACCAGGGGTTCCGCAGCGCCGTCAACACGCAATGCGAGATCAGATTGACCGTCGAGTCATGACCGGCGACAAACAACAGGATGGTGTTACTGACGATCGCACTCGGCGACATCTGCCCGTCCGGACCGTCATCGTGGACCAACCGCGAAATCATCCCCGGGCCAGGCGATTTCGCGGCCTTCTCGACCAGCCCGACGATGTACTTGTTGAGCTCCAAGTTGGCGGCCTCACCTTTGGCGCGGCGTGCCTGACCCTCCTGAGTTTGGATGTCGGGGCCGAGATCGAAGATGCCGGAAGCGATGTCGGTGACCCAGGCGTGGAATTGGGGCTCGTCTTCGACGGGTATACCCATAATCCGGCAGATCACGTTAACTGGCAGCGGGTAGGCGAACTCGTCGACCACGTCGATTCGGGTTTTGCCCGTCGCTTTGTCGAGCAGTTCGTTGACGATCTGCTGACACAGCGGCTCCTGACCGGGGATCAGGTCCGGTGAATGCGGTGGCCCGAAAAAACGCATGCACTGACGGCGCGCCCGGTCGTGCTCGGGCGGGTCCTGCGCGATGAAGCTCGGCTCCTGCCCGTAGGCCCCGGCAATTTCGGGCGCCTCCACCACCGACTCGGCGGCGACCCGGCGATCGCGGGCGGTCGGCGGCCGTACTTTGCGAAGGTCAGAGCTCACCCGGGGGTCGTGGGCCAGCGCCATCAGCTCCTCGTATCCCGTGACGGCGTAGATCCCGTTGGTCACTTGCGCGACCGGCGTCCTGCGAAGTTTGTCGAAGAATGGGTAAGGGTTCGCACGGTTTTCGTACCGCATCGCCGCGTCAAAGGCTTCCTCGGGCGTCATGGTGAGTTCCTCAGTTATCGCCGCCGTGCGCGGAACTCGGCGTGCCGCTCGCTGGGGTCGTGGCCCGTCAACACCACATCCGGGGTCTCGGTCGGCACGCCTCGCGCCGGGAAGTCGGCCGGCATCACGCGCATGTTCTCCGGAAAATCAAACCCCGGCGGATGCGGCGGAAACGGACCCGACCGCGCGATCTCGTCTCGGTAGTAGTCGATCCACTTGGCGTGGTTGAAGGTGACCGCACCGACGATGCGGCCATCGCGGCCGTAGGCCGCAGCAAACCGGCGCTGCTTCACCGAACCCTGGGTGAAAACGATCTCATCGCCAAACGACGGCACGCCAACGGATTTGATGTTGACGCCGAACTGGGCTGACCAGAACTGCGGGATCAGCAGGTGTGCCCAGCGATCGACCTCGTCGCAGACCATGTTGTGCGCGGCGACCCGGGCACCCAACACGGCGTTGTCCCAGTGTTCCATCGCCAGGAACTGGTAGTCATAGAGCACATGCGGGGCCCGGGCGACATCGCCGGCTACGAAGATGCGGCTGGTGACCACCCCGTTGATATCGAACGCGCGACAGCCGGCGTCGCAGCCCACTCCCCAGAACCCGGCAGCCAGCCCGGCCCCGTCGAGCCAGTCGACGTTGCGGATCGACCCCAACGACGTCACCACCACGTCGACGTCAAGCGTGTCGCCGTCGGATAGCCGCGCGCGTCGCACGTGCCCGCCCGCATCACCCTCCAGCGCTAGCACCGAGACACCGGTGCGCAGATCCACCCCAGCCGCACGCTGCATCTCGGCGGCTATCTCGCCGATCACCCCTCCGAGCGGACCGCAAAGCGGTGCCGGACCGCGCTCGGCGACGGTGACTTCCAGGTCGAGCTCGCGACACACCGAGGCCACCTCCGAACCGATGAAGCCGGAACCGATGATCAGCACCCGCCGCGGACGGGCGGTCAGCGCGGCCTGCAGCCGCGCGGCATCGCCACTTGTGCGGACCGTATGCACGCCCTGCAGCGCGGCCTCGTCCGCGTTGGGCCATCGCCGTGCCCGCACACCCGTGGCGATCAGCAGGCTATCGCCCACGATCTCGGTGCCGTCGGCGAGCCGCACCAGTTGGTTGGCCCGGTCGAGCGCGGTCGCGGCCACGCCGAGTCGCCACTGTGCATCCACCGCGCGCAGCCGCGGCAGCTTGGTGTGATCGGCCGCCACCCACCCCTTGAGTACCTGCTTGGACAGCGGGGGCCGGTCATACGGCTCGCCCGGCTCGTCACCGATGATGATCAGCTGCCCCCGAAATCCCTCTTCCCGCAGGGCCTCGGCGGCACGAAGCCCGGCCAGCGACGCACCGACAATGACGATGCGACCCTTTTCTTTGAATTCGCTCATCGGCGTGCCTCAGCGCGGACGCGTTACTCGCTGTCGAGCCTATCCAGGACGATCGCCTGCACCGGGCAGGCCGCCGCGGCCCGCAGCACCCGCAAGCGTTGGGTGTCGTCCGGGTTGGGATCGTAGGTGAGGGCCTCTTCGCCGCTGAGTCTGAGCACATCCGGCGCGAGTGGCACGCAGTGCGCATATCCCAGGCACCGGTTCAGGTCGACCACTATTCGCATGACACCTCGATCCGGGTGGCCAAACATCCCACGCCGCGCAGCGTACATCCAGACGCGGCCGGGCGGCACGGGCATGCTAGGGCCATGAACAGAAACGAGATCACCGAACAGATCGTCGTTGCCCGATTGGCACGAGGCCTGACGTGGCAGGAGCTGGCCGACGCCGTCGACAGGCCCCCCATGTGGACCACGTCGGCGTTGCTTGGCCAACACCCGATTCCCGTCGAGCTTGGCAAGGTGCTGGTCGAAATGCTCGGTCTCGACGAGTCGGCGGTACCGGTGCTGGCGGCACCGCCCATGCGCGGCGGGCTGCCCACCTCTTCAAACGGCGGGATCCCGACCGACCCCACCATCTATCGCCTGTACGAAGCGGTTCAGGTGTACGGCGGCGCCATCAAGGAACTTATCCACGAGCAGTTCGGCGACGGCATCATGAGCGCCATCAACTTCAGCGTCGACCTGCGGAAGGGGTCACATCCGTCGGGCAATCGCGTCGTCCTGACATTTGATGGGAAATTCCTTCCCTATCAATGGATTTCGGCCGAAGGCGAAGCATGAAGGGCGGACAGCTGAAACCAGCCGATCTGGTTCTCTCCGGCGGCGGGGTCAAGGGCATCGGCCTGGTGGGCGCGGTGGTCGCCCTGATGGACGCCGGATACGCGCCTCTGCGGGTGTCCGGCGTCTCGGCCGGTTCACTGGTCGGTTCGATCCTGGCGGCCGCGGCCCAGGGCAACCAGCTGACCACCAACGAGATCAAGGAAATCGCGCTGGCACTGCCCTACAACAAATTCCGCGATCCGGTTGGACCCGTTCCCTTGCTCGGTCGCGCGTGGGGATTGCTGCGAGAGACCGGCATGTACCGCGGCGACTTCGCCCACGGCTGGGTCCGCACCGAGCTGAAGAACCTGGGCGTCACCACGTTCGGCGACCTGGCTCTCGACGACAAGCAAATACCCGAGGAGCGCCGCTACCGGCTTGCGGTCACCGTCACGGATGTGACCACCGGTCAGCTGGTTCGGTTGCCCTGGGACTATCGGCGGGTCTATGGACTCGACCCCGACGACCAAACGGTAGCCGACGCGGTCCGCGCCTCGATGGCGATCCCGTTCTACTTCCGGCCGGTCAGTCTGACCAGCGCCGACGGGATCACTTCCACCCTGGTCGACGGTGGTGTGCTGTCGAACTTCCCGATCGACTCGTTCGACCGGCTCGACCTCAAGAGGCCGCGCTGGCCCACGTTTGGTGTCACGGTGCTGCCGAACCTGCCCGAAGGCAATGATCAGGTGATTCCGGGGCTGGGCGCGCTGCGTTTGCTGGGGCCGCCGACGCTGCTGGAACGGCTGATCACCACCATGTTCGTCGGCCGCGATCAGACCTACCTGAACCAGCCCTGGGTCAAAGCCCGGGCGATTCGGGTCGACTCGACCGCCGTCAACTTTCTTGACTTCGGCATCACCCGAAAAGACGCCGAAGCGCTCTACGCCAAGGGCTATGTGGCTGCGCAGAAATTCGTGTCGACCTGGAACTGGGCGGATTATCTCCAGCGGTTCCGGGGGGTCGCGTAGCGCTCAGGCGGGTCCGTCGCTAAAGCCGGCTATTACAGCCCGAACTCGGCCTCGAGCCCGTCGATCCCGGCGCGGATGGCTTTGAGCCCGTCGGCGCGGGCGCGCAACTTGGTCGCGGCATGGGCGTGCTGGTCGAGACCGGCGAATTCCTGCGCCGCCTCTTCGGCGCGGCTAACCACAATCTCGGGCAGCACCATCTCGTCGATGAAGCCCGCGGCTAACGCGGTTTCTCCGAAGAAAATCTTGGCCAGCCCGGCGGCTTGTTGGTACGCCGACGGCGTCAGCCGCAGCTTGATGATCTCCAGCGCCGGGTAGGGGATGACCATCTTGATCGCAACCTCGTTAGCCTGAATGTTGTACGCGTGGGCCGCGATCCGGTGATCGCCGGCGGAGAGCAGAAACGCGCCCATCGCGATGGCGTGGCCGGTGCACGCCATCACCACCGGCTTGGGGTAGGTCAAGAGCCGATAGGCCAGCTCGAAGCCGCCCCTGAGCATGTCGATCACGGCCTGCACCTCGCCGGACCTGAAGACTTTCAGATCGAACCCGCCGCTGAACACCCGCTCGTTTCCGGTGATCACCAAGGCCCCGACGTTGTCGCCGTCGGCCTGGTCGATCGCCTCGTTGAGGGCCTGCTGCATGGTCGGGCCGAGCACGTTGACCTTGCCGTCGTCCATCCTGATGACCGCGATGGAATCCTTCCGGCTGTAGCTAACCGGGTCACTCATACGTTGCTCCTTCGATCGGGACAGCCCCTCGATTGAATCAGATCGATATCTGGAATCTGACCGACGATGCGCGGCAGCGGGGCCCGGAGTTGGCCCGCCGTCAGGCGCGCTGGCTGCGATGCTTGCCGAGTTCGTTTTCCGCGTCACCCCAGCGCAGGCTGACGTCGGTGGGCTCCTCAAGTTGGCGGGTGCGCCACCTGTCTTGGGTTTCCTGCACGGCGCGGTTGATTCGGTCGATCTCGCTGCGGAACACCTCGGGACGCGTTTCCTTGCTCGCGTAGTGGAAGTAGGTCAGCACGCCCCGCAGCAGTTCCAGTTTCTGCTTTTCCCTCTTCGCCAGGTCGTGCGTCGTCATCAACTCGATGCGCTGAACCGGCGGCAGGGCAGCCCAGTCCAGCACCACCTTGGTCTCCAGCGGTTGCCGCTCGCGTTGCCAGAACCGCCACCCGCGGGGCTGCTCGCGGCGGTCGTAGTAGATCACCGACCCGGTGAAGCTGGAGTCGATGCCGGTCCCGATCTCGGCACGGTCGAGCGCCGAATCCCACACCATCCGCCACTCCTGGCCGGGCGCCAGGACTGGCAATTCGCGGGGAAGCTGGAGTTCGACGATATCCGCGTAGCCGTCAGCGGCATTTTCGTAAGCGGCCACGGTCGGTGGTGTCGAAAACGAAAATCGAATGTCGTAGGCGGCGGTCCGACCGAAATTCCGGACCACCAGTTCGATCACATGCCAGTCGGCGGCATGCGGTTCCATCAGCATGGCGACGTGCGGCCGAGTCTGCTCGGCGGCCGACTGACGATTGCGCTGGATCTGGTGGTTGGTAAAGACCAACGCGACTACGCCCAGCGCCAAAGCGGCCCATGCCGCCCACGCTAACCAGGTGCTGGACCCAACTTCAGTCACCCCGTGCCAGCTGCCCTGGATCCACCCCATTGAATCCACCCTCCGCTTATATCACAGTTGTCACGGTGGTCCGCGGCCGAAAATTTCGCTGATCAGACCGATTGGGGCGCTCCGCTGCGGTGCCTACCAGGCCCTTAGCAGGCCTTAGCCGCCCATCAACATTCGCCACTGATCGAGATTTGTGGCGCGATACACATAGTTGTAACGCTTGACATCCGACAACGACGCACTTGGCTCAGCCGAATACCAGTGTCCCGGAAACACCGTTGGGTCACCCGGCAGGTCGGCGAGCTGTTGCAGGCTGCGGTAGATCTCGTCGGAATCGCCACCCGGAAAGTCGGTGCGCCCACAGCCTTCCAGGAACAATGTGTCACCGGCGACCAGCCGGCCGTCGAGCAGAAAGCACTGGCTGCCGGGTGTGTGACCCGGAGTGTGCAGCAGCTCGATCTCGATATCGCCAATGCTGAGCTTGTCGTGGTTCTCATGCCTGGTCAGGTCGGCCAGACCAATCCCGGTAACCCGCGAAACCCAAAGTGCCTCATGGGTATTCACATGCACCGGCACAGCCGCCCGGTCCAGCAGTTCGGCCAGTCCCGCCAGCTGGAAGCCCATCATCTCTCCGCCCACGTGGTCGGGGTGGTGATGGGTCACCAGCACCCCGGACAGGTGCATACCGTCGGCTTCGAGCGCGTCCAGTAGATCACCGGCGGCGTACGCCGGGTCGACCACCACGCAGTCCCCGGTCTGACGGTCGCCGATCAGGTAGGCGAAATTGCGCATTTGCACCGCGAACATGTCGCCGGCCGCGAAGTCGCGACCGGAGAGCAGTTGACGGAAGTACAGCCGGTCGGAATCTGACACGTAACCAGACTATGACTTCGACCAGAACCGTCCAACGGCGCCGCCATTTGGTCTTTTATCCCCTTTTTGCTGTGGGTACTGTTGACCCATGTCTAAGCGGGTCGAGGTCGAGACTGATGACGATCTGGTCCAAGAGGTTATGCGTCGCTACGGATTGCAATACCGGAGCGACGCCGTTCATCTCGCGCTGCGGACCCTTCTCGGCGAGACGGGAGGCGACGGCGAACAGCAGGGTGACTTGTACGACGAGTTCAGCGATCCCACTGCGTGGGTCCGACACCGACCCACTGGCGCTTGCTAAGCCCTTCTGACCTCCCCTACGCCCGACAATCTTGGCCATCTGCCGCGGGCCGCGCTCGTGGTTTGGTGACGTTGCGCGCCACGCTGTACCCTCTTTTAGGCCCGCGGCACGACTGGTCGCTACGGGTGAACGGCCCCCTTAGCTCAGTCGGTAGAGCGTTTCCATGGTAAGGAAAAGGTCAACGGTTCGATTCCGTTAGGGGGCTCGGCGGACGCCGAGCAGGCTGGCGGCACGCAACAGAGGCGATGTAGCTCAGTCGGTTAGAGCGAACGACTCATAATCGTTAGGTCGCCGGTTCGAGTCCGGCCATCGCTACAACACAACAACGAGACGTGCGAGAGAGAAACGGACATGGCTTCCAGTACCGACGTGCGGCCGAAGATCACTTTGGCATGCGAGGTGTGCAAGCACCGCAACTACATCACCAAGAAGAACCGCCGCAACGACCCGGACCGCATGGAGCTGAAGAAATTCTGCCGAAATTGCGGCAAGCACCAGCCGCATCGTGAGACACGCTAACCGACCCTTGAGCGTTTGCTCAGGTTGACTAGGTAGGTTCTACAGCCGTGGGATTGACCACAGACATTGTCGGGATGCACTACCGCTACCCCGACCACTACGTGGTAGAGCGGGAGAAGATCCGCGAGTACGCGGTCGCCGTGCAGAACGGCGATGGCTCGTTCTTCGAAGAGGAGGCGGCGGCCGATCTCGGCTACAAGGGGCTGCTCGCGCCGTTGACGTTTATCTGCGTGTTCGGCTACAAGGCGCAGACGGCGTTCTTTCAGCACGCGGGGGTCGCGATCACGGACCAGCAGATCGTCCAGGTCGACCAGGTGCTGAAATTCGAGAAGCCGATCGTCGCCGGCGACAAGCTGTACTGCGACGTGTACGTGGATTCGGTGCGCGAGTCGCACGGCACCCAGATCATCGTGACCAAGAACATCATCACCAACGAATCCGGTGACATCGTGCAGGAGACGTACACGACCCTGGCGGGCCGTGCCGGCGAGGATGGGGAAGAGGGATTTGCTGATGGCATTGCGTGAGTTCAGTTCGGTCAAGGTGGGCGACCAGCTTCCGGAGCGGACCTACCCCCTGACCCGCCAGGATCTGGTGAACTATGCGGGGGTTTCGGGCGACTTGAACCCGATCCACTGGGACGACGAGATCGCCAAGGTCGTCGGGCTGGACACCGCGATCGCCCACGGCATGCTGACCATGGGCATCGGCGGCGGCTACGTCACCTCGTGGGTTGGTGACCCGGGTGCCGTCACCGAATACAACGTCCGGTTCACCGCGGTGGTGCCGGTGCCCAACGACGGCAAAGGCGCCGAACTGGTATTCAGCGGCCGGGTCAAGTCCGTCGACCCCGAAAGCAAATCGGTGACCATCGCGCTGACCGCGACGACCGGTGGCAAGAAGATCTTCGGCCGGGCTATCGCCTCCGCCAAACTGGCATAGCGCATGGCCCTCAAGACCGATATCCGCGGGATGATCTGGCGGTACCCGGACTACTTCGTGGTGGGCCGCGAACAGCTCCGCGAGTTCGCCCGGGCGACCAAATGCGACCATCCGGCATTCTTCGATGAGTCCGCTGCCGCCGAACTCGGCCACGACGCGATCGTCGCCCCGCTGACGTACGTCTCCATCTTCGCCAAATACGTGCAGCTGGATTTCTTCCGGCACGTCGACCTGGGCATGGAGAACCTGCTGATGGTCCAGGTCGACCAGAGCTTCAAGTTCTACCGGCCGATATTCGCCGGCGACAAGCTGTGGGGGCGTATGGAAGTTCATTCGGTGCAAGAGCGGTTCGGCGCCGACATCGTCGTCACCAAGAACAACTGCACCACTGACGATGGCGAGGTCGTCATGGAGGCCTACACCACCATCATGGGCCAGTACGCCGAGGACTCCGGCCGGCTCAGGTGGGACAAGGAATCCGGACAGGTCATCAGAATCGCGTGATTAGTATCTGACTCCTGCGCCAATGTACACTCGGACCTCGGGGTTTTCCCAGCATCAGCGCGCTTTCCGTCAATTGAACGAGCGGGGGCGCGCGCGTCATGTAAGCCCCACTGCAAAGGGGCGTAGCTCAACTGGCAGAGCAGCGGTCTCCAAAACCGCAGGTTGCAGGTTCAAGTCCTGTCGCCCCTGCTGATGCAGGCCGGGATGGCCTGAGAGGAGACGGACCATAAGTATCGTGCCATGGTGGACACTGGGAAAAGAGTCCCCCGTTTAGAGCGGGACGACTCGCGGGGATAGATGGCTAGCGAACAAAGGAGCACGCGGTGAGCGACGAGGGCAACGCTGCCGACGACGCCGCCGGCGACGGCGGCGGAACCGAGGACAGCCGCAGCGGCGGAGGTCGGACGGCCGTAGTGACAAAGCCTGTGACGCGGCCGCAGCGCCCTACCGGCAAACGGTCGCGGCAGCGAATGCTGGAGGCCGAGGAGGACCTCGAGGACAAGGAATCGCCGGAAGAGACTTCCGACGAGGGTAAGGTCGCCAAGGAAGACTCCGGCACCAAGAAAGCCAAAAAGGGCCAGAAATCCGAGCGGGCTGGGTCCGCCCGGACCGGCCGAAAAGCACAGAAATCCGGGCCGAAATCCGGGAAGGCCAAGAAGCCGAAGAAGGCCGGGGACCGTTCCGCAAACCCGATCGTATTCGTCTACAACTACCTCAAGCAGGTCGTTGCGGAAATGCGGAAGGTAATCTGGCCGAACCGCAAACAGATGCTTACTTACACCTCGGTGGTGCTGGTGTTTCTGGCCTTCATGGTCGCGCTGGTGGGCCTCGCAGACTTCGGCCTGACCAAACTGGTGCTGTTGGTGTTCGGCTGAGCTTTGCTGAGCTTTTTTAGAGTGGACAGAGAGAGGACTGAAAACCGTGACTACCTTCGACGGTGACACGTCAGCGGGTGAGGCGGTCGATCTGCAGGACGTCAGCATCGACACGGTCACCGAGGGCGAGGCGCACGCCGAGCCGACCGCGGGCCCGACCGAAGGCCCTCCTGAAGACGAAGACCCGGCGGCCGCACTGAAGACGGAGCTGCGCAGCAAGCCCGGCGACTGGTACGTCGTGCATTCCTACGCGGGGTACGAGAACAAGGTGAAAGCCAACCTCGAGACCCGTGTGCAGAACCTTGACGTCGGCGACTACATCTTTCAGGTGGAGGTACCCACCGAAGAGGTCACCGAGATCAAGAACGGCCAGCGCAAGCAGGTCAACCGCAAGGTGCTGCCCGGCTACATCCTGGTGCGGATGGACTTGACCGACGACTCGTGGGCCGCGGTGCGAAACACCCCCGGGGTCACCGGATTCGTCGGCGCCACCTCGCGTCCGTCGGCGCTCGCGCTTGACGACGTGGTGAAGTTCCTGCTGCCGCGCGGGGCGGCGAAGAAGCCGGCCAAGGGCGCGGCCAGCACCGCGGCCGCCGTCGAGACAGGTGGGCTGGAACGTCCGGTTGTCGAGGTCGACTACGAGGTCGGCGAATCGGTCACGGTCATGGACGGGCCGTTCGCCACGTTGCCGGCCACGATTAACGAGGTCAATGCCGAACAGCAGAAGCTCAAGGTGTTGGTGTCGATCTTCGGCCGCGAAACACCCGTGGAACTGACCTTTGGCCAGGTCTCCAAGATTTAGCCCGCCGGGCAGTCAGAACCAGGAAGGAACAATCGACACCTCATGGCCCCGAAGAAGAAGAAAGTCACCGGGCTGATCAAGCTGCAGATCGTGGCTGGGCAGGCCAACCCTGCCCCGCCGGTGGGACCCGCGCTCGGTCAGCACGGCGTCAACATCATGGAGTTCTGCAAGGCGTACAACGCCGCGACGGAGAACCAGCGCGGCAACGTCATCCCGGTCGAAATCACGGTCTACGAGGACCGCAGCTTCACGTTCGCGCTCAAGACACCGCCTGCCGCCAAGCTGCTGCTCAAGGCCGCCCGCGTGGCCAAGGGCTCGGCGGAGCCGCACAAGACCAAGGTGGCAAAGGTCAGCTGGGACCAGGTCCGCGAGATCGCCGAGACGAAGAAATCCGACCTCAACGCCAACGACATCGACGCCGCCGCCAAGATCATCGCCGGTACCGCCCGGTCGATGGGCATCACCGTTGAATAGGTTTGCATAGTTCACGCCGCACTCGTGGGAGGGCCAGCTTCGGCCCGCGGTAACCACAACCCAACATCAGATTGAACCCGATGTCAGATTGGATGCAGCAATGAGCAAGACCAGCAAGGCATATCGCGCCGCTGCCGAGCAGGTGGACCGCAGCAACCTGTACACCCCGATGCAGGCGGCCAAGCTCGCCAAGAAAACGTCGTCGACCAAACAGGACGCGACCGTCGAGGTGGCGATCCGGCTCGGCGTCGACCCGCGCAAGGCGGACCAGATGGTCCGCGGCACGGTCAACCTGCCGCACGGCACCGGCAAGACCGCCCGGGTCGCGGTGTTCGCGGTCGGTGAGAAGGCCGAGCAGGCCCAGGCCGCGGGAGCCGACGTGGTCGGCAGCGACGACCTGATCGAAAAGATTCAGGGCGGTTTCCTGGACTTCGATGCCGCGATCGCCACGCCCGACCAGATGGCCAAGGTAGGTCGTATCGCCCGGATCCTTGGTCCGCGCGGCCTGATGCCCAACCCCAAGACCGGCACCGTCACCCCTAACGTCACCAAGGCCGTGGCCGACATCAAGGGCGGCAAGATCAACTTCCGCGTGGACAAGCAGGCCAACCTGCACTTTGTCATCGGGAAGGCGTCGTTCGACGAGAAGTCGCTGGCGGAGAACTACGGCGCCGCGCTTGACGAGGTGCTGCGGCTCAAGCCGTCGTCGTCGAAGGGCCGCTACCTGAAGAAGATCACCGTGTCGACGACTACCGGCCCGGGCATTCCGGTCGACCCGTCGGTCACCCGCAACTTCGCCGCCGAGGGCTAAGTCCTTCCGCGAGCAGACGCAAAAGCCCCCAATTTCGTGCCGAAATGGGGGCTTTTGCGTCTGCTCGGCATTATCCGCCGCACTCCGTGATGCGGCGCCGCAGGAAATCGCGCCCCGGCTCAGATCCGCCTGCCTCCAACGCAACCCGATACCAGGTGACGGCCTCGACGAGCCGCCCCGCGCGGCGCAGTAGATCGGCGCGCACGGACGCGGCGAGATTCGAGCGGGCCAGCCGGGGATCGTGCGCCACCCTCTCCAGCGCCGCCAGGCCGGCGTCGGGGCCGTCGCGGAAACCGACTGCGAGCGCGCGGTTGGCGCGCACCACCGGCGAATCGGTCATCTGCAGCAGCCGGTCATAGGCCGCGCAGATAGTCGTCCAGTCGGTCTGCTCCCAGGACGGCGCCGTCGCATGCAGTCCCGCGATCACCGCCTGCGGCAGGTAGGGTCCCGTCGATCCCTGAGCCCGCCGCAACCGGTCCAACCCGCGGGCAATCCGGCCGCGGTCCCACCGGCGACGGTCCTGCTCCTCGAGCGGGACCAGCGCGCCGGCGCCGTCCACCCGGGTTGCTCGGCGGGAATCGTGCAGCAGCACAAGGGCTGCCAAGGCGTGCGCTTCCAGCTCGGGTGGCATCAGCGTGCAAAGTTCCCCGGTCAGCCGGACCCCTTCGTCGCACAGTTCGTCCCGAATCGCCGACGGGCCGGCCGTAGACCAATAGCCTTCGGTGAATACCGAGTAGATGCAACTGAGTACGTGTGGTGTGCGTTCGGGCAGCAGCTCTGAGGGTGGCACTCGCAGCGGGATGTTGGCGTGCCGGATCTTGTTCTTGGCCCGAGTGATTCGCTGGCCGATGGCCGTCTCCGTCTGCAGCAGCGCACGGGCGATCTCGGCGACGGTCAGCCCGGATACCAGTCGCAGGGTTAGCGCCAGTTGCGACTGCCGGTCCAGCGCCGGGTGCGCGCAGGTGAACATCATCCGCAGCTCGTCGTCGCGAACCGGATGCGGGTCGGTGCGGTCGGTGCGCGCGGTAATGTCGTCCAGCACGGCCGCCAATTCCTTTCCGGGACGCGCGGATTCGCGGCGAAGGCGGTCGCGGGCGCGGTTACGGCCCACGGTCACCAGCCACCCGCCCGGACTGTCCGGCACACCGTCGCGGGGCCAGCTGCGAAGCGCCTCGGCGCAGGCTTCCTGGACGGCGTCCTCGGCGACGGTGAGGTCGCCCGACCACCGCGCGAGCGCGGCGACGGCGGGTCCCCATTCCCGGCGGAAGACGCCGTCCAGGTTGGCCATTCGCGGGGCTAGAGTCCCGATACACCAGCCAGTTGCCGCACCTGGACGGTGGAAGCGGGGATCATCGACGCGATCTTGACGGCCTCGTCGCGGTCGGCGGCGCTGATCACATAGAAGCCGCTGGCGACCTCGGCGCCTTCCGCGTATGGCCCGTCGGTGATGAGCGCCTCGCCGTCGCGCACCCGCACGGTGGTCGCGGTGGACGGCGGGTGCAGGCCGGCCCCGGACTTGAGGTGCTGGCCCGCCGCGGCCCCGAACTCTTGGTGCAGCGCGCCCATCGCCTCCCACTCCGGCGAGCCAGGCTCGACGGCACGGGCGGGGGGCTCCAGCAGCAGCGCCATCCACTGGGTGCCGTGCGACGGTTGCGGCTGCAAACCCGGGGTGGCCAACGGCCATACCTCGACTGCGCCGTGCTTGGCCGCCGGGATTTCGCGGGCCAGCGCCAGCACCTCGTCGAGGTTCTCGGCCTCGAAAACGTAGTAGCCGCCCGCCACTTCGGCGCCTTCGGCGAATGGACCGTCCGTGATGACCGGCGCGTCGGGACCGCCGGTGATGTTGACCGCGTCCGCCGCCGACAGCAGGGCATCGCCGCCACGGATCGCCGGGGCCGCCTTGGCGTGGAAGCTCTGGTACGCCGCCATCTCGGCCGCTCCCTCTTCAGGAGTGAGTTTTCGCTCCTTGCTGATCAACAGCGCGAAGTACTGCATTTGTAAGCACCTCCGTGATAGTGAGCGGAACCGGTTTGTTCCACTCTCTACCTATCCGACGAACGGTGCGTCCACAATCCGACAGGGGGGTTACTACTTCTCCAGCGTGAACTGGTTGACGTCGATGTAGCCCTTCCGGAACGCATCGGCGCAGCCGGTCAGATACTTCATGTAGCGCTCGTAGACCTCTTCGGATTGAATTTCGATGGCCTCGCTCTTGTGCGCTTCCAGGGCCTCGGCCCACAGATCGAGGGTCTTGGCGTAGTGCGGCTGCAGCGACTGGCGGCGGGTCAGCCGGAAACCGCCCTTCGACGAGTGCTCTTCCATCTTCTCGATCGACGGCAGCCGGCCGCCCGGGAAGATCTCGGTCACGATGAACTTGATGAAGCGGGCGATCTCGAACGTCAGCGGCAAGCCGCGTTCCTGCATCTGTTCGGGCCTCAGCCCGGTGATCGTGTGGAGCAGCATCACGCCGTCCGCGGGCAGGACGTTGTAGGCCATCTTGAAGAAGTCGTCGTAGCGTTCGAAGCCGAAGTGCTCGAAGGCGCCGATCGACACGATGCGGTCGACGGGCTCCTCGAACTGTTCCCAGCCGTTCAGCAGCACCCGCTTGCTGCGCGGGTCCCCCGCAAGCGGGCGGTGCCCCCGGTCCATCTGGTCGAGCGACTTCTGCACGTGGGCGGCCTGGTTCTTCGACAACGTCAGGCCGACGACGTTCACGTCGTACTTCGCGATCGCCCGCCGAATGGTGGCGCCCCAGCCGCAGCCGACGTCGAGCAACGTCATGCCGGGCTGTAGGCCCAGCTTGCCCAGCGCCAAATCGATCTTGGCGATTTGGGCCTCTTCCAGCGTCATGTCCTCGCGCTCGAAGTAGGCGCAGCTGTAGGTCCGGGTGGGGTCCAGGAAAAGGCGGAAGAAGTTGTCAGACAGGTCGTAGTGCGCCTGCACGTCGGCGAAATGCGGCGTCAACTTGTTGGCCATATCTTGTGTGTGCCTTTCTGAGCCTCGCAGGCCCGGCGGCGCGCATGCGAAACGCACCGAAATTTCCCCCACGGACGTCCGGGGCATGTTACCCGATGCAACACCCCGTCGCTAAACCGCCGCCGAGTTTCCCCAGCTCACAGGGGGTGTCACTGTTCTTAGCCGGTCTCAGCCGGCTTTGGCGAAGTTGGTGGTGAGCACGCTGATCAACCGGCCCCAAAGCTGTTGGGGCAAGTCATGGCCCATGCCGTCGAACAACACCAGTCGGGCGCCGTTGATCGCGCGGGCGACCGCGCGGCCGTTGGCAGGCCGTACCAGCTTGTCGGACCGGCCGTGGATCACCACGGTCGGCGCGACGATGCGCCGGTCATAGCGGAGCAGACTGCCGCTGCCCAGGACCGCGCTGAAGTGCCGGCCGACGCCTACCGGATAGAAGCAGCGGTCGTAACTCTCGGCGGCGTCGGCACGGATCTGTTCCTCGGGCATCTGGTACGCCGGACTGCCGGTGATCCTGGTGACCCGCACCACGTTGTCGACGACCACATCGCGCGGCGAACCCGGCGGCGGGCCCTTCAGGAGCGTCAGCAAGGCGCGTGGGGCGGGCGGCGACAGGAACGCGCGGTTGTTGCTGGAAAAGATGATCCCCAGTGACCTCGTCCGCTCGGGAAATCGGGCCGCGAAGATCTGGGCGATCATGCCGCCCATCGAGGCCCCGACGATGTGGGCATCCTTGATGCCCAGGTGGTCCAGCAGGGCGCCGGCGTCGTCGGCTAGGTGTTCCAGTGTGTAGGTGGCCTGGTTGCGCAGGCCGAGCCAGAAGCGGGCCAGCCGCGGGATCAGTGGCTGGCCGGGGCCCCGACGCTCGGTCTTGCTGGACAGGCCGACGTCCCGGTTGTCGTAGCGGATGACTCGCAGGCCCTCGCCCACGAGCTTCTCGCAGAAGGCGGGCCGCCACAGCAGCAGTTGGGCGCCCAACCCCATGATCAGCAGGACGGGCGGGTCATCGATGTTGCCCATGTCCTGGTAGTACAGCTTCAGATCGCCCTGGGCATGATCCCCTTGGGGATCACGCCCGGTGGCCCCTGATGTCGCATAGCCGGTGCGGATTTCCACTAGACCACCCTTATACCCCGACGTCGGACTGGTACTCGCGGCCGACTTCGACCATGAAGTTCGCGAAGTAACCCGTCAGTTGCGGGTCGGACATCATCTGCCACCTCGGCGCCAGCAACTTCATATACCGCTCGACGTACAGGAACTGCTTGCCGATCAGCACCAGCTCGCGGGGCAGCTTGACGTCGTAGGCGTCGGCCAGTGCCGACAGTTGCCTACCGATGTCGGCGTACGACATATCCCCCAGCGACTGCATGGTCAGCGGTGTGGCGAACTTCTCCAGGTCCTTGGCGGCCTGGGCTTCGGGCTTCACCGTCCCGACGGCGCCCATCAGCACGACGATCTTGCCCGCGGCGGCGTGGTCCTTCTTGACCAGCAGCGCGTACACCAATTCGCGCAACAGCCAGCGGGTGCGGGGATCGATGCGGCCCATGATTCCGAAGTCGAAGAACACGATGCGGCCCGCCTCGTCGACGTACAGGTTGCCCGCGTGCAGGTCGCCGTGGAACAGCCCGTGTCGCAGGCCGCCCTCGAACAACGAGAACACCAGCGCCTTGACCAGTTCGACGCCGTCGAACCCGGCTTTGCGGATCGCGGCGGAGTCATCGATGCGGATGCCGTGCACCCGCTCCATCGTCAACACCCGCTCGCTGGTGAACTTCCAGTGCACATTGGGCACCCGAATGTTCTTGCCCAGCGGTGACGCGTGCAGGTGGGAGACCCAGGCGTCCATCGACTGCGCCTCGAGGCGGAAGTCCAACTCCTCGGCCAGGTTTTCGGCAAAGTCGGCGACGACGTCCTGTGCAGAGAGCCGGCGCCCCAGCTTGGCCAGTTCGACGGCCTGGGCGAAACGCTTCAGGATCTGCAGGTCGGCGGCGACCCGGCGGCGGATGCCCGGCCGCTGGATCTTGACGACGACCTCCTCGCCGCTGTGCAGGGTGGCGTAGTGCACCTGGGCGATGGACGCCGACGCGAACGGCTCTTCGTCCCATTTGGCGAACAGCTCCGAAGGGTCACTCCCGAGTTCCTCGACGACGAGCTTGTGCACCTCATCGGAGTCGGCGGGTGGCACCCGGTCGAGCAGGCCGCGGAATTCGCGGGACAGCGACTCGCCGAACGCGCCGGGGCTGGACGCAATGATCTGCCCGAACTTCACGTACGTCGGCCCCAGGTCGGCAAAGGTCTGCGGGAGCTGCTTGATCACTTTCTGCTGCCACGGACCCTTGGCCGCCAGCTGGGTGATGATGCGGGCGGCGGTGCGGGTGACCTGCCAACCTGTGCTGGCTACCCGGGCCGCTTCGACCGGCAGGGGAACCCGGTCGAGCTTGGCCACCTCGCGGTGTTTAGTAGTGCTCATTGAGCCAGTGTGTCAAACCAGGGCAGTCAAGTCCCAATTCGTGTGAGCCCGCTCACGCCCTGGGAGCAAGCGCGAAGTTCTCGGTGAGGGTCTCGACGATCGGCCGCCACACCGGCTCGGGAAGGTCGTGTCCCATGCCGTCGACCACCACGAATCGCGCGCCCGGGATGGCCGCCGCCACCGCGCGCCCGTTGCGCGGCCGCAGCATCGGATCCGCCGAACCGTGCAGCACCACGGTGGGCGCGGTGATCGCCTTGCTGTAAGCCAGCAGGCTGCCGGTGCCCAGCACGGCGTCTAGTTGGCGCAGCATGCCGGGCGGGTAGCTGCAGCGGTCGGCGAGTTGCCGGACGCGCTCGCGCAGCTCGCCGTCCGGCGGCAGGAAGTTGGGCCCGTTGAACACGGCGATGTTGCGGACCTCGTAGGCCAATTTCTCCTCGGCCGACGCGTCTTTACCCGGTGGGTCGAACGCGAGCCTGATCACCCGCCAGGCCGGCGGCGCGGACAACGGTTTGCCGGTGGTCGACATGATGATGCCCAGCGACGCCACCCGGGCCGGTTCGGTGGCGGCCAGGATCTGCGCGATCATGCCGCCCAGCGAGGCGCCGACCACGTGAGCCCGGGTGATGCTCAGATGGTCGAGCAGCGCGACCACGTCCTGCGTCATGTCGACCAAGGTGTAGGGCACCGGACTGGGCTTGCCCAGCAGGTAGCGGCCGATCCGCCGGTAGACCGGGCCGGGGGCGCGCAGCCCGTGCATCTTGGCCGACAGCCCGGTGTCGCGGTGGTCGAACCGGATGACGCGATAACCGGCGTCCACGAGTTGCGCGCAAAAGCCGTCGGGCCACATGGGCAGCTGGGCGCCGAGGCCCATGATGAGCAGCGCGGGCGGGCCGGACGGGTCGCCGAGGTCCTCGTAGTAGAGCTGCACGGCGCCGTCGGGTGTTTCGCGGTGGGCGATGCCGCTGCTGGTCAGCACGTTCTCCTTTTTACCCGGGAGTCCAGGGCTTGACCCACGGCCGGGGCTCCCAGTTCTCCAGCCCGGCGATCAGTTCGTACATGGTGGCGCCGTCGATGGTCTCCCGGATGATGTCGGCGTGTCCGGCGTGGCGGGCCAGCTCGTTGATCACGTGCAGGATCACCCAGCGCACCGACCAGGCCTCCTGGTCCTTGGGGAACCATGGCACGTCGTGCGGAACGGGCACCGCGGCGTCCAGGTCCGCGGTTTCCGCCAGCCGCAGCGATTCCGCGTTCTGCGCTTCGAATGCCCGCAGCAGCCCATCGAGTGTCTCGTCGGCCCGCATCACGTGCTGGTCCCCGAACTCCTTGCGGACCTCCTCGAACGGCCGCGGATCCTTCGGCGGCAGGTCCGGCGCGGCGGCCACGCGTGTCATCCAGTTGCGCTGCATCGCGGTGGCGTGTTTGACCAGCCCGCCGATCGACAGCGCGCTCACCGAAGGGGTAGAACGGGCCTGTTCATCGGTGAGGCCGTAGGACACCGCGAAATAGGCGCTCTGGTGGTAGGCCAGGTACTCGTGCAGGGCGCTGCGTTCATCGGCCACGGGTGGGGCAAGGGCGGGCATCTTGACATCCTCCCCCGCCTGAAGGCGCGGGATTCCCGCGTGCCGATGTCCGGCTGTCTCGGCGCTCATCACAGCACCGCCGTAAGCCGGGGGCTTTTGCGTTTGCGCCGATCGGCTCTGTCCCTTGCGGGCGCCGCAGGTGTCTGTGTTGCCGCGACCTCGCCGATTATTTTCCCCGACGCCGGTCGATGTCCTGACCTTGGATCTCTCCGGGGGATTCAGTTGTGGCCAACACCGTAGCAGCCGTCGCCGACAAATCCGGACGCGCTTGTCCCCGGCCTAAGGCCGAGGCTTGCGCGCCACGCTTTCCATGGTCAATCCTTTCCGGTCAACTGTTCCGGTGCCGGTCCCCCCACCGTAAAGTGCGGTCATGCAGATGGTTTCGGCATGCTCGACCGAACTGTTCGTCGGGCCGCCGGACGCGCCGGTGCAGTTGGCACGGATCACCGTGACCGGCGTCGGGAAGCCGACGCCGATCCGCGTTGACGGCGATGGTCTGCAGGGGACAGCCGTCGCCTTGGGGGACCAGGCCGGCGACGGGGTCATCGAGGTTCCGGTCACGGTTGAGCGTCCGGTCGTAGGCCAGCGGCGGTCCGCGCGGGTGCATGCCGAAAGCGCCGGCACACCGTGCGAGTTCGAATTCGTCGTTGCCGAGCCCGGGTGGACGATGTTCATGGTCAGCCACTTCCACTACGACCCGGTGTGGTGGAACACCCAGGCCGGCTACACCAGCGAGTGGCGGGAAGACCCGCCGGGGCGGGCCCGGCAGGCCAACGGTTTCGAACTGGTACACGCGCATCTGGAGATGGCTCGCCGTGAGCCGGAGTACAAATTCGTGCTGGCCGAAGTGGATTACCTCAAGCCGTACTGGGACACCCGGCCGGAGGACCGGGCCGACCTGCGCAGATTCCTCGCCGAGGGCCGCGTCGAAGTGATGGGCGGAACCTACAACGAACCCAACACCAACCTCACCAATCCGGAGACAACGATCCGAAACCTGGTGCACGGCATAGGGTTTCAGCGTGATGTGCTGGGTGCTGACCCGGCCACGGCATGGCAGCTCGACGTGTTCGGCCACGACCCGCAATTCCCGGGGATGGCCGCCGACGCCGGCCTGACGTCGAGCTCGTGGGCCCGCGGACCACACCACCAATGGGGTCCGGCTTCGGGCGGTGACGTCGAGCGAATGCAGTTCTGCAGCGAGTTCGAATGGATTTCGCCGTCCGGCCGCGGGCTGCTCACCCACTACATGCCGGCGCACTACTCGGCCGGTTGGTGGATGGATTCGTCGACCTCTCTGGCCGAGGCCGAGGGCGCCACCTATGAGCTGTTCGACCAGCTCAAGAAGGTCGCACTGACCCGCAACGTGCTGCTGCCGGTCGGCACCGACTACACCCCGCCGAACAAATGGGTCACCGCCATCCACCGCGCCTGGGCCGCGCGCTACACCTGGCCGCGATTCGTCTGCGGGCTACCGCGCGAATTCTTCGCGGCAGTACGAGCCGAACTGGCCGAGCGGGGCGAAGTCGCGTCGCCGCAAACCCGCGACATGAACCCGATATATACCGGCAAAGACGTGTCGTACATCGACACCAAACAAGCCAACCGGGCCGCCGAAAACGCCGTCCTGGACGCCGAGCGTTTCGCCGTGTTCGCCGGACTGATGGCCGGCGCCGACTACCCGCAGGCGGCGATGGCCAAGGCATGGGTGCAGCTGGCTTACGGCGCCCACCACGACGCCATCACCGGCTCGGAGTCCGACCAGGTCTACCTCGACCTGCTGACCGGATGGCGCGACGCGTGGGAGCTGGGCCGCGCGGCCCGCGACAACTCCTTGGCGCTGCTCTCTGGCGCGATCGCGGGAACCCGGCATGCGGTCGTGGTCTGGAACCCGTTGGCACAGCAGCGAACCGACATCGTCACCGCCCGGCTGGAGGCGCCGATTGGCGCGGGCGTGCGAGTGCTGGACGGCGACGGCGCCGAGCTGCCCGCCCACGTCGAGCACGACGGGCGCTCCGTCACCTGGCTGGCGCGGGATGTGCCGTCGCTGGGCTGGCGCAGCTATCGGCTGGTCCCCACGGACGAACCGACGGGCTGGCAGTCGGTGCCCGGGTCGGAAAGCTACGAGATCTACGAGATCGCCAACGAGCACTACCGGCTGGCGGTCGATGCGGCCCGCGGCGGGGCGGTGGCTTCCCTCGTTGAGCTGGTAGGTGCCGGGCGGCAGCTGATCGCCGATGGCCGGGTGGGCAACGAGCTTGCCGTCTACGAGGAATACTCGTCGCACCCCACGCAGGGTGAGGGTCCGTGGCACCTGCTGCCCAAGGGGCCGGTTATCGGTTCGGCAGAATCACCAGGATCGCCCGCTCAGGTCCGCGCCTACCACGGTCCGCTCGGTCAGCGCCTGGTGGTGCACGGCCGGATCGGCACGCTGCTGCGCTACACCCAGACCCTCACCCTGTGGCGCGGGGTGGCGCGGGTGGACTGCCGCACCACCATCCACGAGTTCAGCGGGGAAGACCGCTTGCTGCGACTGCGCTGGCCGTGCCCGGTGCCGGGCGCCATGCCGGTCAGTGAGGTGGGCGACGCCGTCGTCGGGCGCGGGTTCGCGTTGCTGCACCCCGCCTCCGGCGGACCCGAATCGGTGGACACCGCGCAGCACCTGTGGACCCTGGACAACCCCGCCTACGCCTGGTTCGGGCTGTCCTCGGCTGCGCGGGTCCGGGTCGGGGACGACACCCGGGCCGTGTCGGTGGCCGAGGTGGTGTCGCCGTCGGAGTCGGTGTCCGGTCCGCTGGCGCGCGAGCTGATGGTCGCGCTGGTCCGCGCCGGCGTCACGGCCACCTGCAGCAGCGCCGGCAAGCCGCGTTACGGCAACCTCGACGTCGACTCCAATCTGCCCGACCTGCGGATCGCCCTCGGTGGGCCGGCCCGCAACGCCTTCACCAAGGCGGTGCTCGACGAAGCCGACCCCGCCTACGCCGCCGAACTCGACCGACAGCTGACAAAGACCGGTCGGGCCAGGGTGTGGGTGCCCGCGGCGAAGCCGCTCGCAGCGGTTTGGCTGCCCGGCGCCGACCTGCGCTCCGTGCGAGCACTGCCGGTGCTGGTGATCGACGGCCGGGACGAGAAAAGTCTGGTTGCCGCGATCGCGTCGTTGGCCGACGACCTCGGCGACGCCGAGATCCTCGTCACCCAGCGGGCGGACGCGGAAATGGAACCTTTCGAAGCCCGCACCGTCGCGCTGCTCAACCGGGGAGTGCCGAGCTTCGCCGTCGACCCCGAGGGCACCCTGCACACCGCGCTGCTGCGGTCCTGCACCGGCTGGCCGTCCGGCGTCTGGATCGACGAACCGCGCCGCACCGCGCCCGACGGCTCGAACTTTCAGCTACAGCACTGGACACACGTTTTCGACTACGCGCTGGCCGGCGGCGACGGCGACTGGCGGCATGCCGGGATCCCGACCCGCAGCGCGCAGTTCTCCCACCCGCTGCTCGCGGTGTCTGCGCCGAAGCGGTCCGGCGAGCTGCCGTCCGTCGGCTCGCTGCTGCGGGTTGACCCCTCCGACTCGGTGCACCTGGGTGCCCTCAAGGCGGCCGGCAACCCGCTGGCGGCCGGCCGCACGCAGCGGGTCGACCCGGGCGCGGTGGCGCTGCGCCTGGTGGAATCGACCGGCGCCGGCGCCCGCGTCGTCGTCGGCTCCGAACTGGGCAAGGTACGCGCGTTCCAGCTCGCCGACCTGCTGGAAAGGCCGCACCAGCGCAAACGAGCCATCGACCTGCACGGATATCAAGTGGCCACCGTGCTGGCTCGACTCGACATACCCAGGGCGGTCGCGGGTGCTACCGAGCTGGCCCCGGAAGCCGAGGCCGCCCAGCCGCTCTACGCGCGCTACTGGCTGCACAACCGCGGCCCCGCACCGCTGGGTGGCCTGCCGGCCGTCGCCCACCTGCACCCGCAGTCAACGACCGCCGAGCCGGGTGAGCAGGTGGTGCTGCGCCTCACCGCGGCCAGCGACTGCAGCGATTCCGCGCTGGACGGCACGGTCGCGGTGATATGTCCGGACGGCTGGACGGCCACACCCGCCGAGCTGCCGTTCACGCTGTGCAGCGGCGAGCACCAAGACGCCGAGATCGCGTTGACGATTCCGGCCCGCAGCCGGCCCGGGCTGTATCCGGTCCGGGCACAGCTGCGCGTCACCGGTGAGGAGGTCCCGGCCTCCTGGCGGCAGGTGGTCGAGGACGTGTGCGTCGTGCAGGTCGGCGCGCGCCCCGAGGCAGACCTGGTCTACCTCGTCTCGATCGTCCAGGGGCCCGCCGACATCGAGCTGGACGCCGGTGGGTCGGCCCGCCTGGCCGTCACGATCGGCAGCAGCGCCGGGGCCGACCTGTCACTGGAGGCGCATCTGATCAGCCCGTGGGGCACCTGGGAGTGGATCGGCCCGGCCGCCGTAGGGGCCGTCCTGCCCGCCCGCGGCACCGTCGAACTCGGCTTCGACGTAACGCCGCCGGCGTGGTTGGAACCCGGCCAGTGGTGGGCCCTGGTCCGCGTCGGCTGCGCCGGCCGGCTGGTCTACTCGCCCGCGGTCAAGGTGACCGTGACATGAACGTGGTAGCCACCGTCGCCGGCACACCGGTTCCCGTCGATGAACTCGACGCGGCCGAAGCGCGGCTGCGCAACGGTCCGCGCGCGGCCGCGCTGCCCGCGAGCGGCACCAGCGAGGGACGGCAACTGCGGCGCTGGCTCGCGCAACTGATCGTGACCGAGCGGGTGGTCGCCGCCGAGGCGGCGGCACGCGGCCTTGTCGCGCGCGCTGCCCCGACCGAGGCCGAGCTGCTGCCCGATGTGACGGCCCGGCTGGAGATCGGCAGCGTCGCCGCGGCGGCGCTGGCGGATCCGTGCGCCCGGGCGCTGTTCGCCGCTGTCACCGCGGCGGTGCAGGTCAGCGACGACGACGTAGCCGACTACCACATCCGCAACCCGCTCCGGTTCGCCCCGCCGCGCCCCGACCGCCACGGCTGGCGCGCCCCGCCGGTGGCCGGGCCGCCGCTAGAGCAGGTCCGCGCCGCGATCGCCCAGCTTTTGCTGGGCGCCGCGCGGCGCCGCGCCTTTCGCACGTGGCTCGACGCGCGCCGGGCCGAGCTGGTCGAGCTGGCCCCGGGCTACGAGCATCCCGGCGACCCTCGCCAGCCCGACAACACCCACCGGCACTGATGCTCACCGTTACCGCCGATTGTGTTTTATAGACACGCTCGTTCGGCGT
Organism: uncultured Actinomycetota bacterium; assembly: GCA_963814505.1. Classification (GTDB taxonomy): domain Bacteria; phylum Actinomycetota; class Actinomycetes; order Mycobacteriales; family Mycobacteriaceae; genus Mycobacterium. The sequence continues at coordinate 808,919 of CAWFDM010000016.1, read as the reverse complement.
CCCCTTGCGGGGTTTGGGTTCTGGCTTCACCGCCCACGGCCGCCGCTTTGGCGGGTCGGTCTTACGCGGGCTCGCCAGGCCAGCGGTATCCGCTCACCTGGCCCGCCGTCTCCAGCGCTGCCGCTGGAACAGCTGACGTACGGCGCCGTGGTCCCGACTGGACCACAACTGGCATATCCCGGCCAGTCGCGGGGATTAGTTGTGCCGCCAGGCTCACGACTGGCGACGTAATTCCTAATACTCGTTGATACTTTTTGAGTGCGTATTGGTGCGGCTGCTGGGTATTTGGGGATGTCGGTGGTGGGGGTGCGGAAGGCTGCTGAGGAGGGGCGGTTGCCGTTTCGGTGGTCGGCGTCGGGGCAGCGGTTGTTTGATCGCGCGGATCTGGATGTGTACCTGGGCCGGCCGGCGGCGGCCGTGGTCAGTGGTGGTGATCGGGTGGAGGCGTGGTATTGCCGGGTGTCGGGATCCACTGGGCTGGGGGTACCGCCCGCTTGCGGGGGCGAGTCGTAGCTGGCTGATCAGGAGCAGATGTTGCGGGAAACCTCGCGCGGCAGGGTGTTTCGGGTGTATCGGGATCGCGGGTCGGGGTTGGGTGAGTCGCGGCGCGGCTTGGATCGGCTGTTGGATGACGCTGGGCAAGGTCGGTTCACGGTGGTGCGAGTGGTGTGGCGGGACCGGTTGGCGCGGTTCGGAGTGGCCTGGATCGAGCGCTACTTGACGGTGTGCGGGGTTAGTGTCGAGGTCCTGCATGATCGGGGCGATAAATCGCTGCTGGAGGAGCTGATGGACGACTTCATGGCCTTGTTGGCGTCGTTCTCGGGCCGGTTGTATCAGCTGCGGTCGAAACAGAATCAGCGGCGGCTGTTGGCCGCGGCCGAGCGGTTGGCGTCGTGACGGGCATCGTGTCGGCGGTGCCGCTGCGGATCGCAGCGGCGGTCGAGGAGGCCACCGGCGAGGTGATCGATGTGGCGCCGAGGATCGGCTGGCTACTCGACCTTGTTGAGCAGCTGTCCCAGGATTTGATGCAGTCCTGTTGGCAGCCCAGTGTGTTCGCCGCTTTGCATGCCGGTGTCGACGGGTTGGGCCGCAAACTCCCGTCGACGGCGGCGGTGGTCGCGGCCCGGTTGGGTTGGAATCCGGTGCCGCCCGAGAACATGTATGTGCCGTCGCGGGTGGTTCGGCTGGCGCAGGCCACTGTGGTGCCGATCCTGAAAACCATGGCGCATCGCGACCGGCTGATTCCCGATGTCGCCGCCGCCCTAGATGATCGGGGCCGCCTGGATCGTGACCGGTTGACCGGTGAGCAGACGCGCTACATCAATCGGGCTTTTCTACGGAACCTGACACGCCAGCTCCGCCGCGCCGATGCCGGCCAGATTCGGTGTATCACTGAGATTCAGGACGCGCCCACGGTGCCCCGGATCGCCCGGCTCGGCGCCGCCGACAGCCAGCTTGTCGAGTTGGCCGATCACGGCCCCGAGGGGGTGTGGCTGCGGATCAAACTCCCCACCACAGCGGTCCCGAGGAATCGCGCGGACTGGTGCTGGTACCGGTTGTGGTGCCCGATACCTGCGCACCTCAAGGGCCGCGACATCGTGTGCTGGCATCTCCCCACCCTGTGCTGGCATCGTGGGGCGCCGCTGGCGCGGTTCACCATCACCGAGACGGTGCCCGAACCGGTGACCGCGACCGCGACCGCGGCGTTGGGGATCGACTGGTCCCCGACCAGCCTTGGGGCGGCCACCATGGTCGCCGAGCACAATGGCCACCTGCTCACCGACGCCCGCACGCGCGTGTACAACGACCGGGGCCTGGGGACCCGGCTGGCCCGGCTGCAGGCCGAGGGCCAGCACCTGACCGGCAAGATCGCCCGGCTCGGCCGCCTGGTCGCGACCGCACCCGAACCCACGCAAACGCTTCTCGCCACGAAGATTGCTGTGCTGACAGACAATCGGCGTGCCCTGGGACTCAAGCGGCAGCGGATCAACCGGGACATGGCTTTTGACTTCGCCAAGACCATGACCACCATGGCCACCACGTCCGGTGCCGGGGTGGGCTGCGATCAAGAATTGGCCCGCCCGGGCGGCTACCACAGCGCCCACTGCCAGCGGTGCGGCATCAACCGGGCCGATCGGGACCAAATCGCCGGACAGAACATCGCCAAACGTGTCCTGCTGGCCAAAACGAAAATCAAACGGCCCAAAGGCAAACCCAAACGCGTCACCACAGTCGAGCACCAGCCGGTGCGCAAAACCCGCCGCAAAACCACCGCCACACCGAAACAGCGCCGGCACAAACGCGTCCGCCGCACCACAACCCCACCAGCAGCCGCGGCCGCCAATAGGCCCCGACCGACCACTCCTGCAGGCACAGCGTCCGTGTGGGACAGGAACCAGCAACCCACGCCCGTGGCACGCACTCCTGCACAACCGATCCCCGATACCCAGGCCACCCCTAAAGTGTCAGCAAGTATCAGAGACCGATAGACGCTATCTTCGCCGTACGACAAGCCATACGACGAACGCTGCTGGAAGACACCGAAGTGCACTCGAATACACCCAAGAGGCAACAGTTGGCAACTCTGTGCCTGGACATCGGCGGCACCAAGATCGCCGCCGGCCTGGCCGACTCCGCCGGCACGTTGGTGCATACCGCAATCTGTCCTACCCCGGCCGGCAACGACGCCGAACAGGTCGGGGCCGAACAGGTTTGGGCCGCGGTTGAGGCGATGATCGGCGACGCGTTGCGCGCCGCCGACGGCGCGGTCGGTGCCGTGGGCATCGCGTCGTCGGGCCCCGTCGATCTGGCCAGCGGAACCGTCAGCCCGATCAACATCGCCTGCTGGCGCGGGTTCCCGCTGCGGGATCGGGTCGCGGCCATGATTCCTGGGGCGCCCGGCGTCCGGGTGCGGCTGGGCGGTGACGGTGTGTGCATGGCGTTGGGTGAGCATTGGCGCGGCGCCGGACGAGGTGCGCGGTTCCTGCTTGGCATGGTGGTGTCCACCGGCGTGGGTGGCGGATTGGTACTCGACGGAACCCCATACGCCGGCCGCACCGGCAATGCCGGGCACGTCGGTCACGTGGTGGTCGAACAAGACGGCCAGCCGTGCACGTGCGGAGGTCGCGGCTGCGTCGAGACCGTCGCGGCCGGGCCGTGGCTGGTGCGTTGGGCGCGCGCCAACGGTTGGTCGGCTCCGCCCGCCGCCGGCGCCAGGGAGTTGGCCGGTGCCGCGGCGGCCGGTGATGCGTTGGCGGTGCGGGCGTTCCGCCGGGGTGCTACCGGACTCGCGGCGATGATCGCCTCGGTGGCGGCGGTGTGCGACCTGGACCTCGTCGTCATCGGGGGAGGCGTCGCCAAATCCGGTCGGCTGCTGTTGGACCCACTGCGCGAGGCGTTGACCGACTACGCGCGGCTCGACTTTCTGGCGGGCCTGCGCGTTGTGCCGGCAGAGCTCGGCGGCGAGGCCGGCCTGGTTGGGGCGGCCAGGCTCGCGGCGGCTGGGCCCGCTGCCTTCTGACCATCGCTGTCACCTGAGCCCCGTGACCAGCACTTTCTTGGGGCGCAAGCCCTGGACTTCAGTCCGGGGTAAGCCCCATCCCGTTTGTCGCCGGGCGCAGCCCGGCGCTCAAAGTGGGCGTGCTTGGCCGTCGATGTATTGCTTGATGATCGACAGCGGTGCGCCTGCGCAGGAGACGGCGAAGTAGGACGGGGACCACAGCTGTCCGCGCATGCCGGCGCGGACACAGGCGCCGGTGTACTCGCGTCGCACGGCGTAGGCCGTGCGTCCTTTGAGTCGCTGCACCAATGTGGAGGTCGCCAAGGTTGGCGGATAAGCGACAAGCAAATGGATGTGGTCGGCTTGGCCGTTGAACTCCACCAGCTCGACATCGAGTTCGGCGCACACCGCACGCAGGGTGTGCTCACAAAAGGTGAGCATCTGTCCGGTGAACATCCGGCGACGATATTTCGTCACGAAAACAAGGTGCGCATACAGCAACGACACACTGTGTCGGGCGCGGCGGTAGATCTGGGTTGTCAGAGGTCGGCCTTATGGTGTGGGCGTGCAGATGGGGAACGCCTACCACGGTGAACCGACACCGGCCGCTGGGCCGGCACAGTGGGGTGGGCCGGTGAAGTCCGGTGGGCGTAAGCCGCGTGCACGCAAACGGCCGAAGGGCGCGCCCACCCATGTGCGGTCCTGGGCACTGCGCCCGAATCCCGCGCAGTGTCGCGACATTCGGACACGGTTTTTCACCGGTGCCCGGGTGTATAACGCGGTGCTGGGCGAGTTCATCGGGCGCAGTCGTGCGGTGAAATCCGATCCGGCGTGGCAGGCGGCGCGGCAACTCCCGCGGCGCAACAAGGAGGAGCGGGCTGCTCGTCGGGCGGCGTTCGAGGCAGTGCAGCAGGCACACAGCTTCAGCGGGGATGCGGCGCAGTCGTTCGCATCCGCGTTGCGTAAGTCCTGGGTGCGTGAACACCTGCCGGCCCAAGAAACCCAGAACCTGGGGGCGCGGGCGTTCGACGCGGTCAAACATTGGCACGTCGGCAGGAAAGGCAAGCCGCGGTTCAAGTCGACAAAGCGAGGGTTGCATTCGTTGGCGGCCAAGGACGGTAACGGTGCGCTGCGACCCAAGACCGATCAGGCTGGCCGGCTGGTCGGGTTGCAGTGGGGGGCCGGTTTCGTGGTTGCGATCGCCGCGGCCGCACGGACGGGCCGGCGTGGCATGGAACAGCAGGCCGAGTTGGCCGAGATCGAAGCGCTGATCGCGGCCGGCAAGGTGCTGTCGACCCGGATCGTGCGCACCGTGATCGATGGGCGCGACACCTACCGCTTGCAACTGGTTTGTGATGGGCGTCCGACCCGCCGGCATCGGGTCGGCGACGGACGGGTCTCCTTCGACCTGGGTCCCAGCCAGATCGCGGTCAGTGTCGAGCGACGTGATGGAACCTCGATCGGATGGATTGAGCCACTGGGGGATCGGATCAGGTTGAACACCGTGCGGTTACGCCGGGTACAGCGACACCTGGATCGTCAGCATCGTGCCGGGTCGCCGCGCTGCTTCAACGTCGATGGCACCCACCAATCTGGCCGCTGCGAGTGGCAGCGTTCCCGTGCGGCGAAGCGGACCACCACTGGTGTGGGCGAGCAGCACCGCCGGCTGGGTGAGCACCGCAAGACGTTGCACGGGGCGCTGGCCAACCGGCTGTTGGGCCATGGCGCCGATGTGGCGTGCGAGAAGCTCAATTATGTCTCGTGGCAGAAGAACTTCCCGCGCAGTGTGCGCGACCGGGCACCGGGGTTGCTCGTGGAGATGATGCGCCGCAAGGCTGAAAGCGCCGGCGGTGATCGTCTCTATGAGTTCAACACGAAAACGACTGGCTTGTCGCAAACCTGTTTGTGCGGGAACCGTGAGAAAAAGCCGCTCTCGCAACGGGTCCACCGTTGCGGGTGCGGGATCAGCGACGACCGGGACCTGTTTTCGGCCTACCTGGGACTGCATGTCTACAGAGGTACCGATGGTCTCGACCGGCTGGACCTGGAGGCAGCCAACCATGGCTGGCTCCACCGTCAGGACGTTGATGGGTTGCCGAGGTCTGGTCGAGCACCAATCAACCGGCGAGGCCGCCGACACCCGCCGTCGCGGAGGTCAGTGGCGCGCATTAAGGCCCGCAGGGCCGCCAAGCGACAGAGCCGGTCGGCGCGAACTTCCACTACCAACCAGCCCACGGCGTTAGGGGCATGAATTGCAACGAGACAGCTGGCTGGTACAGGGAATCCCCGCAGTTTTACTGCGGGGAGGACGTCAAGTAATGCTTCGGATCACGACCTCAGGGGCAGCAAAAACCAGTTGCATGAGCGGTAGCGTTATTGGTTACTGGCTGGCTGTCGACGGTATTTGCCACCCCAAGTACTCGGAAATGCACGTGCGGCGATGTGAGGGGAGAAACCATGAAGCTCTGCATCGTTGGAGGGCTGGCTGTCGTGCTGATGGCCGGAGGGCTGATCGCCTCAGCGCCGCCGGCCGCCGCCGGCTGCCAGTACGGAGGACCCGTTATCAGCAAGTGCGACGGACCCATCCAGCCCGACGGCACCTGGCAACGTTGCGTTGCATTTACCCGCTTGGTGCCTAGCGGCGCGAGTTCCTATCTCATGCCGGAGAGGCGCTGCGATTTGATGGGCCCTGGCCAGAATCCTGGGGATCTCGGCTTCACTGACCCACCGACGCACATCGACGGCTGAGCCGGGCCCCTTCGTGAAAGGGAAGAACCACACCGACGACGATCCACCACCGTTCTGATCTGGAACGGCCTCTAATGCGCCGTTTTGGCTGATCGCCGCGGGTCGCGCTATTGTGGTTGCCGATCCACCGAAGACCGTCGGTCACCGAGCAATCGGTTGAAGGTCCGGGAACATCCCGGCGGCCCACGCAGGAGGACGAGGCATTACCGTCGGCGTGCGCCGGCGCATTTCAACGCCCCGGCCGCTTCCTGCGCCGGGGCGTTCGTCGTTCCTGGGTCCAGGCTTCTTTCACCTCAGGAGGTATGCATGGCCAGGGCTGACAAGGCCACCGCCGTTGCAGACATTACAGAGCAGTTCAAGAGCTCGACCGCGACCTTGATCACCGAGTACCGCGGGCTGACCGTCGCCAACCTGGCCGAGTTGCGCCGGTCGCTGACCGGCTCGGCGACCTACGCGGTGGCCAAGAACACCCTCATCAAGCGGGCGGCTTCGGAAGCGGGCGTCGAGGGTCTCGACGAGCTGTTCGCCGGCCCAACGGCGATCGCGTTCGTCACCGGCGAGCCGGTCGACGCCGCCAAGGCGATCAAGACCTTCGCCAAGGAGCACAAGGCGCTGGTCATCAAGGGCGGCTACATGGACGGTCACCCGTTGACCGTCGCCGAGGTCGAGCGCATCGCCGACCTGGAGTCGCGCGAGGTGTTGCTGGCCAAGCTGGCCGGCGCCATGAAGGGCAACCTCGCCAAGGCGGCCGGGCTGTTCAATGCGCCCGCGTCGCAGATGGCCCGACTGTTGGCCGCACTGCAGGAGAAGAAGGCCTCGGAACCGGGTGCAGCGGCGCCTGCAGAGGCAGCCAACGAGACAGCCGCCGAGGCAACCACCGAGGCTCCGGCCCCAGAACCAGCCTCAGAACCAGCTTCAGCCGAATAACCCAGCACCCGAAATCCCGCACATATCAGGAAGGACCCCGCACCATGCCCAAGCTGTCTAGCGACGAACTGCTTGACGTGTTCAAGGAAATGACCCTGTTGGAGCTCTCCGACTTCGTCAAGAAGTTCGAGGAGACCTTCGAGGTCACCGCGGCCGCCCCGGTCGCGGTCGCCGCCGCGGGTGCAGCCCCGGCCGCCGCCGCCGAGGCTGCCGAGGAGCAGACCGAGTTCGACGTCGTCCTCGAGGCCGCCGGCGAAAAGAAGATCGGCGTCATCAAGGTCGTCCGCGAGATCGTCTCCGGCTTGGGCCTCAAGGAGGCCAAGGACCTGGTCGACAGCGCGCCCAAGCCGCTGCTGGAGAAGGTCGCCAAGGAGGCCGCCGACGAGGCCAAGGCCAAGCTCGAGGCCGCCGGCGCCACCGTCACCGTCAAGTAAGTCAATACGCGAAGACCCCCGGGACCAGGTTCCGGGGGTCCTCGTATGCTCAGCCCCCGGCGCCCGACGACCGCAGCGAGTGTTGCACCCGCTCGGGTGAATCTCCCAGAGCCACAAACAAGTTCGAAGTCATCGAGTCAAGCACCGGCGTGACGGCCGCGCCGTCGTCGCCGTAGAACCCGGCCAGCTCGAGCATCACGAACCCGTGCACCGACGCCCAGAACTGGGCGGCCGTGGCAATGACGGCCGCATCGTCGGCACCGGAGCCAAGGGTGATCCGCCCCGCCCGCATGGACCGCTGCACCACCCGTACCACATGCGCGAAGCTGGGAATGTGCTGCTCGATCTCGGCGACCGTCAGGGTCAAGACGTTGCCCGCAGGTGCGTTGATGCCGTGCGCACTGGTGCTGCCGAACATCAGCCGATACATGTGTGGCCGCTCGATGGCGTACCGGCGGTACGCGGCGCCGAGGACGAACAAGTCGGCGACCGGGTCGGCGGTCTCCGGCACCGTCAGCGCGGCGTCGAACTGCCGATAACCCTCGTCGGCGACCTCGGCGATCAGCCCCCGCATCCCGCCGAAATGGGTGTAGACCGCCATCGTCGAGGTCCCGGCGGCGCTGGCCACCTTGCGCGTCTGCAGCGCATCGGGCCCGTGGTCGTCGAGCAGGTCCACGGCGGCGTGCAGCATGTCGTCGCGAACACTGCGTTGCGTTGCCGGGGAGTCCGGGGCGGGTGAAGTCATCCTTGCCATCTTCTCACCGGGGGCGTACGGTTCCAATAACGCTGAAATAACAATGTTATAGGAGCTCAGCCATGACTTCAACGCAAACCACCAAATCCGGGAACCCATATCTCGAGGGCTTCCTGGCGCCGGTGACCGCCGAAGTGACCGCGACCGACCTGCAGGTCACCGGCCATATCCCGGAGCACCTCAACGGGCGCTACCTGCGCAACGGACCCAACCCCGCCGCGGAGGTCGACCCGGCGACCTATCACTGGTTCACCGGCGACGGCATGGTGCACGGGCTAGCGCTGCGCGACGGGAAGGCCCGCTGGTACCGCAACCGCTGGGTGCGCAGCCCGGCGGTATGCGCCGCCCTCGGCGAGGCCGCGCCCGGCCGCGTCGACGCACGGGCAGGCATGCTGGCCCTGGGCGCCAACACCAATGTGTTGACCCACGCCGGACGCACCCTGGCGCTCGTCGAGGGCGGGATTGCGAACTACGAACTCACCGACGAGCTGGAGACCGTCGGTACCTGCGACTTCGACGGCACCCTGCCCGGCGGCTACACCGCCCACCCGCATCGTGATCCGGCGACCGGCGAGCTGCATGCGGTGTCCTACTCGTTCGCGCGCGGGCGGAGTGTGCAGTACTCGGTGATCGACACCGCCGGCCACGCGCGCCGGACCGTCGACATCGAGGTGTCGGGATCGCCGATGATGCACGACTTCTCGCTGACCGACAAGTATGTGGTGATCTATGACCTGCCGGTGACATTCGACCCGGTGCAGGTGATGCCCGCGTCGGTGCCGCGCTGGCTGCAACTGCCCGCCCGGCTGGTGATGCAGTCGCTGATCGGACGCGTCCGGATCCCCAGCCCGATCGCGGCGATGGCCAACCGGGACACCCGTCGCTCCGCCGGGCTCCCGTACGCCTGGAACCCCGACTATCCGCCGCGCATCGGGGTCATGCCCCGCGAGGGCGGCAACAGCGACGTGCGCTGGTTCGACATCGAACCCTGCTACGTCTACCACCCGCTCAACGCCTTTTCCGAAATCCGCAACGGCACCGAATTCCTGGTGCTCGACGTGGTGCGCCACTCGCGGATGTTCGACCGCGACCGGCGCGGTCCCGGCGAGAGCCTGCCCACACTGGACCGCTGGACCATCAACCTGACGACCGGCGCGGTGAGCGCCGAATGCCGCCACGATCGGTCGCAGGAGTTTCCCCGGATCAACGAGGCCCTGACGGGCGGCCGGCACCGGTTCGGCTACACCGTCGGCATCGACGGCGGGTTTGCCGCCGCGGGCGGATCCGAAATGTCGACGCCGCTGTACAAGCACGACTACGCGACCGGGTCCAGCGAGGTCGCCCCACTCGATCCGGACCTGCTGATCGGTGAGATGTGCTTTCTGCCGAACCCCGCGTCAAGCCCGGCGGACCGGGGCGAAGACGACGGGATCCTGATGGGCTACGGCTATCACCGCAGCCGCGACGAGGGCCGGCTACTGCTGCTGGACGCCCAAAGTTTGCAGTCCGTCGCCACGGTGCACCTGCCACAGCGCATACCGATGGGCTTTCATGGCAACTGGGCCGCCTCTGCTTGAGGGAAGCATGCGGGAAGCTAAGGACCTGATGGGGATTTGTTATCGACGCAACCTGATGTCTCGCCCCGCGGGTGCGCTACAGTGACTCAAGCCACACAAAGGGGCTGGTGGCGGGCATTGTAAAAATGTCGAGCATCGGAAGGATCTCCCATGGGCGTCGCTATCGAGGTTAGAAATCTCACGAAGTCCTTCGGGTCCTCGAGGATTTGGGAAGACGTCAGCCTGGAGATCCCCCAGGGCGAGGTCAGCGTGTTGCTGGGCCCGTCGGGTACGGGCAAGTCGGTCTTCCTGAAATCTCTCATCGGTCTGCTGCGGCCGGAACGCGGCCAGATCCTGATCGACGGGACCGACATCATCCAATGCTCGGCCAAGGAGCTGTACGAGATCCGCACGTTGTTCGGCGTGCTGTTCCAGGACGGCGCGCTGTTCGGCTCGATGAACCTGTACGACAACACCGCATTCCCGTTGCGTGAGCACACCAAGAAAAAGGAAAGCGAAGTCCGTGACGTCGTCATGGAGAAGCTGGCCATGGTCGGTCTCACCGGTGACGAGAAGAAGTTCCCCGGTGAGATCTCCGGCGGCATGCGCAAGCGTGCCGGCCTGGCCCGCGCCCTGGTTCTCGACCCGCAGATCATTCTCTGCGACGAGCCCGACTCGGGCCTGGACCCGGTTCGTACCGCCTACCTGAGCCAGCTGATCATGGACATCAATGCCCAGATCGACGCGACCATCCTCATCGTCACGCACAACATCAACATCGCCCGCACGGTGCCGGACAACATGGGCATGTTGTTCCGCAAGCACCTGGTCATGTTCGGGCCGCGCGAGGTGCTGCTGACCAGCGACGAGCCGGTGGTGCGCCAGTTCCTCAACGGCCGCCGCATCGGGCCGATCGGCATGTCCGAGGAAAAGGACGAGGCCACCATGGCCGAGGAGCAGGCCATGATCGACGCCGGCCAGCACGCCGGTGGCGTGGAGGACATCGAGGGTGTGCCGCCGCAGATCCAAGCGACGCCGGGCATGCCGGAGCGCAAGGGCATCGCACGGCGGAAGGCTCGGGTGCGCGCCATGTTGCACACGCTGCCCAAAGGCGCCCAGGCGGCGATCCTCGACGACCTCGAGGGCACCCACAAGTTCCAATCGCACGAGTTCGGCGGGTAAGACGGGTAAGACCCGAACCAACGCAAACACACGGGGTCGCCCAACGTAACCGGGGGGTGAGGTGGGCCACAGTGGGCTTCGTCCCGAAGTGGCCCCGAAGAGGCCTTGTTGGCAACTTTCACGATAATTTGACGTGTCTCCCCTTGACTGACGGGCGCAAACGGGTCAATCTGTTGGGCAGCATGTGTCCACGGGAAAGTCGAAATGCCAGCCAGCGCCGATCCCCCTGGACATTTTGCGCTGGGTAGTTGAGGAATGTGTCGTCGTGCGCTATTGTTGGACGTTGCGCTGGCTACTTCCTGCCCACCTCACCCGCCACTTGACACCGTGGTCTTGGCCTGAGCTCCTTTTGCAGCTCAGCTAGTTAAGTGTGCGCGTGAGATCGGGACAGATCGTTCGCCGGCCGACTAACACAATTATCGCGGCGAGCAGGTCCGGTGGATGCCGGTGCCCCTGGGTCGCACGAGGTGCTGAAAGGGTGCATCTTGGCAGATTTTCGCCAGAGCAAGACAGACCCCTCATCAGGTACTACCGAACAGAGTCTCCCTAAAGGTTCCGCTAACGGAAGTTCCGCTAACGGCTCCGTGCCCGGAGCTCCCAACCGAGTTTCTTTCGCCAAGCTCCGCGAACCGCTCGAGGTTCCGGGGCTCCTTGACGTTCAGATCGACTCGTTCGAGTGGTTGATCGGCTCGTCGGGTTGGCGCGATTCCGCGGCCACCCGCGGAGACGTCAAGCCGGTGGGTGGCCTCGAAGAGGTGCTCTACGAGCTGTCCCCGATCGAGGACTTCTCCGGCTCGATGTCGCTGTCTTTCTCCGATCCCCGTTTCGACGAAGTCAAAGCACCGGTTGACGAGTGCAAAGACAAGGACATGACGTACGCGGCCCCGCTGTTCGTCACGGCCGAGTTCATCAACAACAACACCGGCGAGATCAAGAGCCAGACGGTGTTCATGGGCGACTTCCCGATGATGACCGAGAAGGGCACCTTCATCATCAACGGGACCGAGCGCGTGGTCGTCAGCCAGCTGGTGCGCTCGCCGGGGGTGTACTTCGACGAGACCATCGACAAGTCCACCGAGAAGCTGCTGCACAGCGTCAAGGTGATCCCGAGCCGCGGTGCGTGGCTGGAGTTCGACGTCGACAAGCGCGATACCGTCGGTGTGCGCATCGACCGCAAGCGCCGCCAGCCCGTCACCGTGCTGCTCAAGGCGCTGGGCTGGACCAACGAGCGGATCCACGAGCGGTTCGGCTTCTCCGAGATCATGATGTCGACGCTGGAGAAGGACAACACCGCCGGCACCGACGAGGCGCTGCTGGACATCTACCGCAAGCTGCGCCCGGGCGAGCCGCCGACCAAGGAGTCCGCGCAGACCCTGCTGGAGAACCTGTTCTTCAAGGAGAAGCGTTACGACCTGGCCCGCGTCGGTCGTTACAAGGTCAACAAGAAGCTCGGCCTGCACGTCGGCGAGCCGATCACGTCGTCGACGCTGACCGAGGAAGACGTCGTCGCCACCATCGAGTACCTGGTCCGCCTGCACGAGGGTCAGACCATGATGACCGTCCCGGGCGGCGTCGAGGTTCCGGTGGAGACCGACGACATCGACCACTTCGGCAACCGGCGGCTGCGCACGGTGGGTGAGCTGATCCAGAACCAGATCCGGGTCGGCATGTCCAGGATGGAGCGGGTGGTCCGGGAGCGGATGACCACTCAGGACGTCGAGGCGATCACGCCGCAGACGCTGATCAACATCCGGCCGGTGGTCGCCGCGATCAAGGAGTTCTTCGGCACCAGCCAGCTCTCGCAGTTCATGGACCAGAACAACCCGCTGTCGGGTCTCACCCACAAGCGCCGGCTGTCGGCGCTGGGGCCGGGCGGTCTGTCCCGTGAGCGCGCGGGGCTGGAGGTCCGTGACGTGCACCCGTCGCACTACGGCCGGATGTGTCCGATCGAGACCCCGGAGGGTCCGAACATCGGTCTGATCGGCTCGCTGTCGGTGTACGCGCGGGTCAACCCCTTCGGGTTCATCGAGACGCCGTACCGCAAGGTGGTCGACGGTGTGGTCAGCGACGAGATCGAATACCTGACCGCCGACGAGGAGGACCGCCACGTGGTGGCGCAGGCCAACTCGCCGATCGACGCGGCCGGCCGGTTCGAAGAGACGCGTGTCCTGGTCCGCCGGAAGGCGGGCGAGGTCGAATACGTGCCCTCGTCCGAGGTCGACTACATGGACGTCTCGCCGCGGCAGATGGTGTCGGTGGCCACGGCCATGATCCCGTTCCTCGAGCACGACGACGCCAACCGTGCCCTGATGGGTGCCAACATGCAGCGCCAGGCGGTTCCACTGGTGCGCAGCGAGGCGCCGCTGGTGGGCACCGGCATGGAGCTGCGGGCCGCGATCGACGCCGGCGACGTCGTCGTCGCCGAGGAGAGCGGCGTCATCGAGGAGGTGTCGGCCGACTACATCACCGTGATGCACGACAACGGCACCCGGCGGACCTACCGGATGCGTAAGTTCGCGCGCTCCAACCACGGCACCTGCGCCAACCAGTCGCCGATCGTGGACGCCGGCGAGCGGGTCGAGGCCGGCCAGGTGATCGCCGACGGCCCCTGCACCGAAAACGGTGAGATGGCGCTCGGCAAGAACCTGCTGGTCGCGGTCATGCCGTGGGAAGGCCACAACTACGAGGACGCGATCATCCTGTCCAACCGCCTGGTCGAAGAGGACGTGCTCACCTCGATCCACATCGAGGAGCATGAGATCGACGCCCGCGACACCAAGCTGGGCGCCGAGGAGATCACCCGGGACATCCCGAACGTCTCCGACGAGGTGCTGGCCGACCTGGACGAGCGTGGCATCGTGCGCATCGGCGCCGAGGTTCGCGACGGCGACATCCTGGTCGGCAAGGTCACCCCGAAGGGGGAGACCGAGCTGACTCCGGAGGAGCGGCTGTTGCGCGCGATCTTCGGCGAGAAGGCCCGCGAGGTCCGCGACACCTCACTGAAGGTGCCGCACGGCGAGTCCGGCAAGGTGATCGGCATTCGCGTGTTCTCTCGCGAGGACGACGACGAACTGGCCGCGGGTGTGAACGAGCTGGTGCGTGTCTATGTGGCCCAGAAGCGCAAGATCTCCGACGGTGACAAGCTGGCCGGACGGCACGGCAACAAGGGCGTCATCGGCAAGATCCTGCCGGTCGAGGACATGCCGTTCCTCCCGGACGGCACCGCGGTGGACATCATCCTCAACACGCACGGTGTGCCGCGGCGGATGAACATCGGCCAGATCCTGGAAACCCACCTTGGCTGGGTGGCCAAGTCCGGGTGGAACGTTGATGTCGGGGAGGGGGTGCCTTCGTGGGCGGTCAACCTGCCCGAGGAGTTGCTGCACGCCGTGCCGAACCAGATCGTGTCGACCCCGGTGTTCGACGGCGCCAAGGAGGAGGAGCTGCAGGGCCTGCTGTCGTGCACGCTGCCCAACCGCGACGGTGAAGTGCTGGTGGACGGTGACGGCAAGGCGAAGTTGTTCGACGGGCGCAGTGGCGAGCCGTTCCCCTACCCGGTGACGGTTGGCTACATGTACATCATGAAGCTGCACCACCTGGTGGACGACAAGATCCACGCCCGCTCCACCGGCCCGTACTCGATGATCACCCAGCAGCCGCTGGGCGGTAAGGCGCAGTTCGGTGGCCAGCGGTTCGGTGAGATGGAGTGCTGGGCCATGCAGGCCTACGGCGCCGCGTACACGCTGCAGGAGCTGTTGACCATCAAGTCCGACGACACCGTCGGCCGGGTCAAGGTCTACGAGGCGATCGTCAAGGGCGAGAACATCCCGGAGCCGGGTATCCCCGAGTCGTTCAAGGTGCTACTCAAGGAGCTGCAGTCGCTGTGCCTCAATGTCGAAGTGCTGTCGTCCGACGGCGCGGCGATCGAGCTGCGCGAGGGCGAGGACGAAGACCTTGAGCGGGCCGCGGCCAACCTGGGAATCAACTTGTCCCGCAACGAATCTGCATCTGTCGAGGACCTGGCCTAGCGCAGGCGAAGCCGGCGTCCTATTTGGTTACTAAACCCGCAAGGGGAAAGGGAGTTACGTGCTCGACGTCAACTTCTTCGATGAACTCCGTATCGGCCTGGCAACCGCGGAGGACATCAGGCAATGGTCTTACGGCGAGGTCAAGAAGCCGGAGACGATCAACTACCGCACGCTGAAGCCGGAGAAGGACGGCCTGTTCTGCGAGAAGATCTTCGGGCCGACTCGCGACTGGGAGTGCTACTGCGGCAAGTACAAGCGCGTCCGCTTCAAGGGCATCATCTGTGAGCGCTGCGGCGTCGAGGTGACCCGCGCCAAGGTGCGTCGTGAGCGGATGGGCCACATCGAGTTGGCCGCGCCCGTCACCCACATCTGGTACTTCAAGGGTGTGCCTTCGCGCCTGGGGTACCTGCTGGACCTGGCGCCCAAGGATCTCGAGAAGATCATCTACTTCGCCGCCTACGTGATCACCGCCGTTGACGATGAGATGCGGCACAACGAGCTGTCGACGCTCGAGGCCGAAATCATGGTGGAACGCAAGGGCGTTGAGGATCAGCGCGACGCCGAGCTGGAAGCGCGTGCCCAGAAGCTCGAGGCCGACATGAAGGAGCTCGAGGACGAGGGCGCCAAGTCCGACGTCAAGCGCAAGGTGCGCGACGGCGGCGAGCGCGAAATGCGGCAGATCCGCGACCGCGCCCAGCGCGAGCTGGACCGGCTGGAGGACATTTGGAGCACCTTCACCAAGCTGGCCCCCAAGCAGCTGATCGTCGACGAGAACCTCTACCGCGAGCTCATCGACCGCTACGGCGAGTACTTCACCGGCGCCATGGGCGCGGAGTCGATCCAGAAGCTGATCGAGAACTTCGACATCGACGCCGAGGCCGATTCGCTGCGTGAGGTGATCCGAAGCGGCAAGGGGCAGAAGAAGCTTCGTGCGCTCAAGCGGCTCAAGGTGGTCGCGGCGTTCCAGCAGTCGGGCAACTCGCCGATGGGCATGGTGCTCGACGCCGTCCCGGTCATCCCGCCGGAACTGCGCCCGATGGTGCAGCTCGACGGTGGCCGGTTCGCCACGTCCGACTTGAATGACCTGTACCGACGGGTGATCAACCGCAACAACCGGCTCAAGAGGCTGATCGATCTGGGTGCGCCCGAGATCATCGTCAACAACGAGAAGCGGATGTTGCAGGAGTCCGTGGATGCGTTGTTCGACAACGGCCGCCGCGGTCGGCCCGTCACCGGTCCGGGCAACCGTCCGCTGAAGTCGCTGAGCGATCTGCTCAAGGGCAAGCAGGGCCGGTTCCGGCAGAACCTGCTCGGTAAGCGTGTCGACTACTCGGGCCGTTCGGTCATCGTCGTTGGCCCGCAGCTCAAGCTGCATCAGTGCGGCCTGCCGAAGCTGATGGCGCTGGAGCTGTTCAAGCCGTTCGTGATGAAGCGACTGGTCGACCTGAACCACGCGCAGAACATCAAGAGCGCCAAGCGAATGGTGGAGCGCCAGCGTCCGCAGGTGTGGGACGTGCTGGAAGAGGTCATCGCCGAGCACCCGGTGTTGCTGAACCGCGCACCCACCCTGCACCGGCTGGGTATTCAGGCTTTCGAGCCAATGCTGGTGGAAGGCAAGGCGATTCAGCTGCACCCGCTGGTCTGTGAGGCGTTCAACGCCGACTTCGACGGCGACCAGATGGCGGTGCACCTGCCGCTGAGCGCCGAGGCGCAGGCCGAGGCCCGCATTCTGATGTTGTCGTCCAACAACATCCTGTCGCCCGCGTCCGGCCGGCCGTTGGCCATGCCGCGGTTGGACATGGTGACCGGGCTCTACTACCTGACCACCGAGGTCGAGGGCGACACCGGCGAATACCGGGCGGCCGGGAAGGACAGCCCCGAGACGGGCGTGTACTCCTCGCCGGCCGAGGCGATCATGGCGGCCGACCGCGGTGTGCTTTCGGTGCGGGCCAAGATCAAGGTGCGGCTTACCCAGCTGCGTCCGCCGGCCGAGCTCGAGGCCGAGCTGTTCGGCCACAATGGCTGGCAGCCGGGTGACGCATGGATAGCCGAGACCACGCTGGGCCGGGTGATGTTCAACGAGCTGCTGCCGCTGGGCTATGCGTTCGTGAACAAGCAGATGCACAAGAAGGTGCAGGCTGCCATCATCAACGACCTGGCCGAGCGCTACCCGATGATCGTGGTCGCGCAGACCGTCGACAAGCTCAAGGACGCCGGCTTCTACTGGGCGACCCGAAGCGGCGTCACGGTTTCCATGGCCGACGTGTTGGTGCCGCCGCGCAAGAAGGAGATCCTCGACTACTACGAGGACCGGGCCGACAAGGTCGAAAAGCAGTTCCAGCGTGGTGCTTTGAACCACGACGAGCGCAACGAGGCGCTGGTGGAGATCTGGAAGGAAGCCACCGACGAGGTGGGTCAGGCGCTGCGGGAGCACTACCCCAGCGACAACCCGATCATCACGATCGTCGACTCCGGTGCCACGGGTAACTTCACCCAGACCCGGACGCTGGCCGGCATGAAGGGCCTGGTGACCAACCCGAAGGGCGAGTTCATCCCGCGTCCGGTCAAGTCGTCGTTCCGCGAGGGCCTGACCGTGCTGGAGTACTTCATCAACACCCACGGCGCTCGAAAGGGCCTGGCGGACACCGCGTTGCGTACCGCCGACTCCGGGTACCTCACCCGTCGTCTGGTGGACGTCAGCCAGGACGTCATCGTCCGCGAACACGACTGCGAGACCGAGCGTGGCATCGTTGTCGAGCTGGCCGAGCGTCAGCCCGACGGCTCGCTGATCCGCGACCCGTACATCGAAACATCGGCGTACGCGCGGACTCTGGGCGCCGACGCGGTCGACGAGGCCGGCAACGTCGTCGTCGCGCGTGGTGAAGACCTGGGCGACCCGTCGATCGACGCGCTGCTCGCGGCCGGCATCACGCAGATCAAGGTCCGTTCCGTGTTGACCTGCACCACCACCACCGGTGTGTGCGCGACCTGCTATGGGCGTTCCATGGCCACCGGCAAGCTGGTCGACATCGGCGAGGCCGTCGGCATCGTGGCCGCCCAGTCCATCGGTGAGCCCGGCACACAGCTGACCATGCGTACCTTCCACCAGGGCGGTGTCGGTGAGGACATCACCGGCGGTCTGCCCCGGGTGCAGGAGCTGTTCGAGGCCCGCATCCCGCGCGGCAAGGCGCCGATCGCCGACGTCACCGGCCGCGTCCGTCTCGAGGACAGCGACCGCTTCTACAAGATCACCATCGTCCCCGACGACGGCGGCGAGGAAGTGGTCTACGACAAGCTGTCCAAGCGGCAGCGGCTTCGCGTGTTCAAGCACGAGGACGGTTCCGAGCGGGTGCTCTCCGACGGCGACCACGTCGAGGTGGGCCAGCAGCTGATGGAGGGCTCCGCCGACCCGCACGAGGTGCTGCGCGTTCAGGGCCCCCGCGAGGTGCAGATCCACCTCGTTCGTGAGGTCCAGGACGTCTACCGCGCTCAGGGTGTGTCGATCCACGACAAGCACATCGAGGTGATCGTGCGCCAGATGCTGCGCCGCGTCACCATCATCGACTCGGGCGCGACGGAGTTCCTGCCTGGCTCGCTGATCGAACGTGCCGGGTTCGAGGCGGAGAACCGCCGGGTAGTGGCCGAGGGTGGCGAGCCCGCCGCGGGCCGGCCGGTGCTGATGGGTATCACGAAGGCGTCGCTGGCCACCGACTCGTGGCTGTCGGCGGCGTCGTTCCAGGAGACCACGCGAGTGCTGACCGATGCGGCGATCAACTGCCGCAGCGACAAGCTCAACGGTCTGAAGGAGAACGTGATCATCGGAAAGCTGATCCCGGCCGGTACCGGTATCAACCGCTACCGCAACATCCAGGTGCAACCCACCGAGGAGGCCCGGGCCGCGGCCTACACGATCCCGTCCTACGAGGACCAGTACTACAGCCCGGACTTCGGTCAGAGCACTGGAGCCGCAGTCCCACTGGACGACTACGGTTACAGCGACTACCGGTAGGTAGAGCGAGCGCCGCCCCTCTCACTGCACTGGTCGCGGTGCCGGTTCCGGTGATCGCGGCGATCCGCGGGCTTGCCGTCGGCGGCGGTTGTGAGCTAAGCACGGCATGCGATGTGCGCATCGCCAGCGACGATGCCCGCTTCGGCATCGGTATTTGTGTTCAGCGGCGAACTGGTCGACGTAACGGACGCCGCCCGCTGGGATTGGTGCAAAGGTGGAGCGGGTGGTG
Source organism: uncultured Actinomycetota bacterium (assembly GCA_963814505.1). Lineage (GTDB taxonomy): Bacteria > Actinomycetota > Actinomycetes > Mycobacteriales > Mycobacteriaceae > Mycobacterium. The sequence continues at coordinate 789,553 of CAWFDM010000016.1, read as the reverse complement.
CAGTGGCAACCCACGGAGTCAGCGAGATGACGGAGGTGGATCGGTGACGGATGAGCAGTCGGTAGCAGTCAACGACGTTGGCGGCGTTACGTTTAACGTCGCCGATCGACTCGCGATCATCAACTTGCTCGGCGCCTAAGCCTTTACCTACGACAACGACCGGCTCGACTATTTTCGTGCGTTGTTCACCGAGTCACCGGAGCTGGTGTTGTGGCACGAGGGTCAGGTGCTGTCGAGCGACATCGATACGGTGATGAGCTTTCTCAAAGCCAGGAAGGCGGCGTTCAACCGCGAAGGCAACCGGCGCCGACACGCGTTGAACTCGTTCTGGATCACCGCCAAAAGCGCGACCGAGGCGAGCGGGCACTGCTACGTGCAGGTATTCGCCATCCGTGACGGCGGTCCGCCTTCCGCTGAGCTGACCGCCTGCTACGACTTCGCCGCGTCAAAGCAGGATGGTGTCTGGAGATTGGGCCGCTGGTCCGTCACGGCCGACCAGCGCGACGTCGGGATGCCCGACCGCGGCGACACATGACGGGCAGGCCCGACACTGCGATGGCGTTATTGATTTAGATCGAGTCCAGCCAGCGAGCGTTGGTGCGCCTCGCAGTATTGGCGGATGAGGGCAATGCCGTAATCGTTGCCGTTGGGTGTGCGCATCAGCGTGTGGATATGGAACCGCTGGGCGGTGGGGTTCGAGAGAAAACTCCAGCGTGATGGTCGAATTCGATGATGGCTACCGGGCTTTGGATCCGGTAGTAGAACGGGTCGTCCGGACCCAGGCCGCCGATCCAGCAGAAGTGAGTATCGTCGAGATGCTTTTCGACATCGGCCATACGTGCGGCCTTTGGTCCGTCGGGTAGATGTCGGTGGTAGACCTCGATGAGCTCGACGAGCTTGTCCCGCGCGGCTGCGTCGAAGCCGGCAGCCGGGGCCCCTTCGTAGGGGATGATCCTGTTGTCCTGGCTGAAGCCGCCTAGATGGAGATGGTCGAACGGACTCACCCGGCCCGGTGGCACCGCCGGATCGTAGGCGCTGGGGAAGAGCACCACACGCTCGCGTAGCTCCGGTGAAAGCGCCTCACACAGCTGCACCGCGAGGTCTTCCTCGTCGGTGAACAGCTTCAGACCTCGGCGTGGGCCATGGTCGACCTCGTTAGGTTCGGCTCCCCAAAAGCAGGGCGTCATGACCATCTGTTCTCCGATTACCTGACAGTTCATCACGACGTGATGGCCGTGCAACTGCCAGCCCCACGGTTCGGTGAGCGAAGGCTCGCCAAAGAGCGTGAAATTGTAGCTGTATTCGTTCATGATCAGCGGCGCCGCCATGACTGTTCCGAGGAACGCGTTCATGTACATGCAGTTCCGCAGTTTGGTGTAGCCGATTTCGCTCAGTGTGGTTTTGAGGAAATCGAAGACGGCGGTTCGGGTTTCGGCGCTGACCTCGTCGAGACGCAGTCCGTGCCGAAACAAATATAGTTCCGGATTGAGCCAGCGACGCCGTTCCACCGAGGTGAGCGAATGAACGAGCTTGGCGCGTTCGCTGGGGGTAACGGTCGACAACAAGTTGTTCGCCGCCTTGAGCATTCCGGTTATTGGCGCGTCCTCGGCAGTGAGTTCGAACAGCCCGGGCTCGACCGTCCCGTCGACGGTTACGCCCTGGAACGGGACATTCGTCGTCCCAACGATGTTGTCGAATGGGTTGTCTGCGCCAAGGCCCAGACGCATCAGGCCGATCATGTTGTCCGAGTAGGTTTCTGCGTCAACGTCGAGGCCGGAGTAGCGTGGCGAATCCTCCGGCGGGACGAATTCCCGGAATTTCGCTGTCATATGGTCTCCTCCGTTCCAAGTGGCCGGGCGTTACGGACGTGGTTGCTGAGTGCGTTATGAATGCCGGGCCATGACTCGGGGCCGGCGGCGCGGGCAGCAATGTGCCCGTCGGGACGCACCACCAGTGCTGCGCCATCGTGTGCGAGGCCGGTCAGTTCGAGCCATGCGTCGTCCGTCACCCCTCCCGTGAGATCCACTATCGTGACCGGGAAGTCTGAGCCGTTGGACGTCTCTCGCCACGCATCGGCCCGGCCCTGCACGAAGACCGTGAAGCCGGCCCGATCCAGCAGGTCGATGATGGGGCGCGCTTTGCCGGTATTGACCTGGACGTGCGGCAACCGCCGTCCGATGGCCGCCGATGGGGTGAATGTGCTTGCGTCGTGGACCTCTTGATCAGGTCCGTAACCGTAGCCGAGTTGCAGCCCCGGGCTGTTGAACCCGATGGAGTTCTGCTGTACGAGGCCGTCGAGACGCTCCGGGGACATGGTATGCAGGGTTCCTTCGAAGGCGGCTTTCGCGAGTTCGGCTGCCGCCTTCACGTGGATATCGAAATTTTCCTGGGAGCGGAGTGTATTCGCGATCGCAATCGGCCGACGCTCGGCGGAATAGGTCTCCAAAAAAGCCTCGCCGGCCCAGCCGTGCACGACAGCGGCGAGTTTCCATGCGAGGTTGGCACCGTCTTGTATGGCGGTGTTCATGCCCAGACCCCCGGTTGGTGGCAGCCGGTGTGCGGCGTCTCCGATGAGGAAACACGGACCGGCCTGGAATTGGTCGGCGACCCTCGCCGTCAGTACCCACGGCGACAGCTTTAGCACTTCGAAAGGAATGTCGTCACGTCCGAGGACCCTGCGGACCCGTTCCCTGACCGTGTCCATCTCGGGGACGGCCTGACCGTCGTACGGGGATCCGCAGATCCACTCGATCTTGTTGTCGTGGCCGGGGTCGCCCACGCTATGGATGATTGCGGCGCCGATCACCTCGGGGTCGATGAGGGCGTATATGACGGCCGGCCAATCGGCCAGCTGTTCACGCATGTCGGCGACCACGTGGGCGTTGAGCTGCTGGCTCGGCTCGCCGTAGGTGTGCATGGATATCCCGAGGCTTTCGCGGACCGCGCTGTTGGCCCCGTCGGCACCGATCAGGTATCGGCTGGTGAACTGGACTTGCCGGTCATCGACGGTCGCGGTGGACACCACCTGGCCGTTCTCGACCCGCGCCCTGGTCCAGCGTCCACAAACCCAATCGATACCAGCTCGCTTGCGCACATCTTCTTCGACGATTGCTTCGAACCGCGGTTGGGAGAGGTTGATCCGTGGCCGTGCGGTCCATTCCGGAGACTGGTACTCGTACGCGATGGTGCCGAGCACGTCGCCGAACAACCGGGTCCGGAACCGGACGAACTGATCCCACTCCGGTGGGATCGCTTCGGCGGTCATGCGGTCGACGTCCAGTCCCGCTTGCTCGCAGATGTCCAGGGTGACCGGACCAACGACGTGGGCCTTGGGCAGGGCGAGCCGGGACGGGAAGCGCTCCACGATCCGGACCGTCAGCCCGAGCCGTTCGAGCAGGGCGGCGGTCACCATTCCGGCGGGCCCCGCACCCACGATCAGGACATCGGATTCAGCTGGAAACTCCGAATTGCTCATGCGCCGACTCCCATCACCGGTCCGCCGCCGTTGACGGCCAGGCTTACACCGGAGATGTAGCCCGCTTGTTCGCTACACAGGAACGCACACGCAGCACCCACTTCCTCGGGCTGTCCGAGCCGTCTCGCCGAGGTAACGCTGGCCTGCCGCCGCCGAATTTCCTCGAAGGAGACATCGCTGTGCTCGGCCAACAACTGAGCCATCTCAATTTGTCGGGGGCTATCGATGAGCATCGGTAACAACTGGTTGATCGTCACATTGTCGGCGACGGTGTCATGCTGCACGCCTTTCATTGCAGTGCTCAATGCGCTGCGCGCGCCCGCCGAGGCAATCATGCCCGGCACCGGCGACTCGACCATTTCCGACGTGATGTTGACGATTCGCCCGAAGCGCCGCTCCCGCATGCCAGGCAGATAATGCCGCACCAGCTGGACCGGAACGTAGTAATGCAACCGCACGCTCTCGGCCAGGTCGTCATCGCTGACTTCGGCGATAGCAGCAGGCTTGGGGCCCCGGTTGTTGGTCACCAGAATGTCCAGCTGATCAACGTGGTCGAAGATGGTTTGCACACCGGCCTCGGTCACGAGGTCCGCCGCGACAAACTCACACCGGGCGTCATGGGTCGCCACGGCCTGAATCTGGGCGGCTACCTTCTCGAGCTTGCCGGTCTCGCGACCGTTGATGACGACGTTCACGCCCTCGGCGATCAGGGCGGTGGCACAGGCGCGGCCCAGACCCTGGCTGGAGGCCGTCACCAGTGCGGTGCGGCCCGCGATTCTCAGATCCATGGGTTGGGCAACTCTCCGTTGTTGATACCGGTCACTTCGACTTCGACTTCGACTTCGACTGCGGCTGCGGCTGCGGCGAATTTGCCTTTCAATTCCAAGTCTGCGCGCCTGCCATCGAGTCTCAATGCCGTACCTCCTTAAACAGCAATGACTTTCACTTCTGAAGGAACGTCAGCGAGCGTCAAAGGTTACGTTCTGCCCAAGATAACAGCCTCCTCGATCGCCATGGCCGGTGCTGGGCAAATAGCCCCACCCAATTCGACGAAGACGCGCCAACTCAACCGGGAAGAAGTGACCGCACGGCGTCGGGGTTCATCGGCCGTGAATTCGGAGAGCGTTCCATCGGCGACGCCGCCCACTGTGACGGGCGACCACTAGACTGGGCGAGGTGCTCATCGGTTCACATGTCAGCCTCCAGGATCCGTTGGCCGCAGCCGAGGCGGAGGGCGCCGACGTCGTGCAGATTTTCCTCGGTAACCCGCAGAGCTGGAAGGCGCCAAAGCCGCGCGATGACGCCGCCGCGCTGAAAGCCGCGGCGCTGCCGATATACGTGCACGCGCCGTACCTGATCAACGTCGCGTCGGCGAACAACCGGGTGCGGATCCCGTCGCGCAAGATCCTGCAGGAGACGTGTGACGCGGCGGCCGACATCGGCGCGGCCGCGGTGATCGTGCACGGCGGGCACGTCGCCGACGACAACGACCTCGACGAGGGTTTCCAGCGCTGGCGCAAGGCGCTCGACCAGCTGCAGACCGAGGTTCCGGTGTACCTGGAGAACACCGCCGGCGGCGATCACGCGATGGCCCGCCACTTCGAGACCATCGCCCGGCTCTGGGATGTCATCGGCGACAGGGGGATTGGGTTCTGCCTGGACACCTGTCACGCGTGGGCGGCGGGTGAGGAGCTGGTTCATGCCGTGGATCGCATCAAGGCCATCACCGGCCGCATCGATCTGGTGCACTGCAACGACTCCAAGGACCCGGCCGGCTCGGGGCGCGACCGCCACGCCAACCTGGGCTCCGGCCAGATCGATACCGAGTTGCTGGTGGCGGCGGTCAAAGCCGCGGATGCGCCGGTTATCTGCGAGACCGCCGACGAGGGCCGCAAAGATGACATCGCGTTTCTGCGCGAAAAAACCAGCGGCTGAACGGCCGTGGCCCGTCGACTCGCCCCGCTTCTCGTTGGGGTGGTCCTTGTGCTCTCGGGCTGTTCGCGCCACGAACCGACGCCACCATCGGGCTTCCTGACCGGAACCAGCCTGCACACCATCAACGTCGGCGGACGCGACCGCACCTACCGGCTCTACCAGCCCGCGGGATTGCCCGCGTCGGCGCCGCTGGTCGTCATGCTGCACGGTGGGTTCGCCACCGCCGAGCAGGCCGAAAGATCGTACGGCTGGGACCAATTGGCCGACTCGGCCAAGTTTGTCCTTTTCTATCCGGGCCTACCCGGACGGCTTCGACAGGGCCTGGAACGTCAACGGCGGCGGCTGCTGCGGCCCGCCCGCACGCCAAGGCGTCGACGATGTTGCCTTCATCACCGCGGCCGTCGCCGACATCGGTAAGAACGTCCGCATCGACTCCTCCCGCGTCTATGCCACCGGCATCAGCAACGGCGGCATCATGGCGTACACGCTGGCCTGCAACACCGGTGTGTTCGCCGCGATCGGCCCGGACGCGGCGACCCAGCTGGACCCGTGCTCCTCGCCGCATCCGACGTCGGTGATGCACATCCACGGCACCGCCGATCCGCTCGTCCCGTACCGGGGCGGGCAGGGCTTCAGCGTCATCAACGGTCCATCGGTGGCGGAGGTCAACGCGTTCTGGCGCAACGTTGATCAGTGCGGCGCCCCGGAAAGCACGACCAGTGGCCAGGTCACCACGTCGGCCGCCGGATGCGCCGACAACCGCAGCGTCGTGCTCATCACCGTCGACGGCGGAGGCCACATTGAGTGGCCCTCCTCCTTTACTCAGAAACTGTGGGAGTTCTTCGCCGCACATCCGGCCTGATTTATGACTCGTACGCTGGTAGCCATGCTCGTCCGGCTCATCTTGCGGGTCATCACGCTTCTCGGCATCGCGCTGGTCGCCGGAGGTTGTTCGGCATGGGAGCCGAAGCTACCCACCGGCTTTGTCACCGGCACCAGCATCCACACCATCGACGTCGGCGGCACCGAGCGCGCGTACCGGCTCTACCTGCCCGCGGGGTTGCCGGCGCTGGCCCCGTTGGTTGTCATGTTGCACGGCTATTCCGGCAGCGCCAAGCAAGCCGAACGATCTTACGGCTGGGACCAATTGGCCAGCTCCGCTAAGTTCGTCGTGGCCTATCCCGATGGCCTCGACCGGTCCTGGAACGCCGACAGCGGAGGCTGCTGCGGTGATTCGGGCCGCGACGGCGTCAACGACCTCGGTTTCATCAAAGCGGCCGTGACCGACATCGCGAAGAATCTCCGCATCGATCCCGCGCGCGTCTACGCCAGCGGCATGAGCAATGGCGCCATCATGTCCTACACGCTGGCGTGCGAGACGGACACCTTCGCCGCGATCGGCCCAGTCGCGGGCACGCAGCTCAACAAATGCGGGTCGCCGCGTCCGACCTCTGTGATGGAGGTGCACGGCACGGCCGATCGGCTCGTCCCGTACCAGGGCGGTCAGGGCGCCGGCGCCATCAACGGCCCGTCGCTGCAGGAAGTGAATGCTTTCTGGCGCAACGCCGATCGATGTGGCGCGCCGGTCGACAAAACCAGCGACCAGGTCATCACGTCGACGGCCGGATGCGCCGACAACCGCGGCGTCGTGCTGGTCACCGTCGATGGCGGGGGCCACGACTGGCCATCCTTCGCCACCGCCCAGTTGTGGCAATTCTTCGCCGCGCACCCACGCTGACTATTACATCTCTTGTGCAGCTGTCGAAAAAATGTAATATGGATGGCATGCCAGACACTCATGTCGTCACCAACCAGGTTCCGCCGCTGCAGGACCACAACCCCGCGACCTCCCCGGTACTCGTCGATGCCCTGATCCGCGAGGGCGGCCAGTGGGGCCTGGAAGAGGTGAACGAACTCGGCGCCATCAACGGCAGCCGCGAAGCCGGCCGTTGGGGTGAGCTCGCCGACCGAAACCGGCCCGTCCTGCACACCCACGACGCATACGGGCACCGCGTCGACGAGGTGGAATACGACCCGGCCTACCACGAGCTGATGCGCGTGGCGATCCGCCACGGCCTGCACGCGGCGCCGTGGGCCGACGAGCGGCCGGGTGCGCACGTGGTGCGGGCCGCCAAGACCTCGGTGTGGACCGTCGAGCCGGGCCACATCTGCCCGATCTCGATGACCTACGCCGTCGTGCCCGCGCTGCGAAACAACCCCGAACTGGCAAAGGTTTACGAGCCGTTGCTGACCAGCCGCGAGTACGACCCGGAGCTGAGACTGGCCACCACCAAGCCCGGCATCACCGCGGGCATGTCGATGACCGAGAAGCAGGGTGGCTCCGACGTGCGCGCCGGTACCACTGCGGCCACCCCGAACGCCGACGGGACCTACGGCCTCACTGGCCACAAGTGGTTCACCTCGGCACCGATGTGTGACATCTTCCTGGTGCTCGCGCAGGCACCCGGCGGGCTGTCGTGCTTCATGCTGCCGCGGATCCTGCCCGACGGCACCCGCAACCGGATGTTCTTGCAGCGGCTCAAGGACAAGCTCGGCAACCACGCCAACGCCTCGAGTGAGGTCGAGTACGAAGGCGCCACCGCCTGGCTGGTCGGCGAGGAGGGTCGCGGCGTGCCGACCATCATCGAGATGGTCAACCTCACCCGGCTGGACTGCACGCTGGGCAGTGCCACCAGCATGCGCACCGGGCTGACCCGCGCCATCCACCATGCCCAGCACCGAAAGGCGTTCGGCGCCTATCTGATTGACCAGCCACTGATGCGAAACGTGCTGGCCGATCTGGCGGTGGAGGCCGAAGCCGCCACCATGGTGGCGATGCGGATGGCCGGTGCCACCGACAAGGCGGTGCGCGGGGATGAAACCGAAGCGCTGTTCCGTCGCATCGGCCTGGCGGCCAGCAAGTACTGGGTGTGCAAGCGCTCCACCCCGCACGCGGCCGAGGCGCTGGAATGCCTGGGCGGCAACGGATATGTGGAGGATTCCGGTATGCCGCGACTGTACCGCGAGGCACCATTGATGGGCATCTGGGAGGGCTCGGGCAACGTCAGCGCGCTGGATACGTTGCGCGCCATGGCAACTCGCCCCGAATGCGTCGAAGTGCTATTCGGCGAACTGGCGCAGAGCGCGGGCCAGGATGCCCGGCTGGACAGCCACGTCGAGAACCTGCGGCGGCAACTGAGCGATCTCGAGACTATTCAGTACCGCGCCCGCAGGGTCGCCGAGGACATCTGCCTGGCGCTGCAGGGGTCGCTGCTGGTGCGCCACGGGCATCCCGCAGTCGCCGAGGCGTTCCTGACAACCCGGCTGGCCGGCCGCTGGGGCGGGGCGTTCGGCACCATGCCGACCGGGCTGGACCTGGCGCCCATCCTCGAGCGTGCTCTAGTAAAGGGATGACACATGCGATCAGGCCGGTAGACTTCGACAACCTGAAAACGATGACCTACGAGGTCACGGACCGGGTTGCGCGGATCACCTTCAATAGGCCGGAGAAGGGCAACGCGATCATCGCCGACACTCCGCTGGAGCTCTCGGCGTTGGTGGAGCGCGCCGACCTTGACCCGAACGTCCACGTCATCCTGGTGTCCGGCCGCGGCCAGGGCTTCTGCGCCGGCTTTGACCTGTCCGCCTACGCCGACGGCACCGGCTCGGCGGGCGGCTCGGGTCTTGAAAGCGCGTACCAGGGCACCGTGCTGGATGGTAAGACCCAGGCCATCAACCACTTCGCGAATCAGCCGTGGGACCCGATGATCGACTACCAGATGATGAGTCGCTTCGTGCGCGGGTTCTCCAGCCTGATGCACGCCGACAAGCCGACGGTGGTCAAGATCCACGGCTATTGCGTGGCCGGCGGCACGGACATCGCGCTGCACGCCGACCAGGTGATCGCCGCCGCAGATGCCAAGATCGGCTACCCGCCGACGCGGGTGTGGGGAGTCCCGGCGGCGGGCCTGTGGGCGCATCGGCTCGGCGATCAGCGCGCCAAGCGGCTGCTGCTGACCGGTGATTGCATCACCGGCGCGCAAGCCGCCGAGTGGGGCCTGGCGGTCGAGGCTCCAGATCCGAAGGACCTCGACGAGCGCACCGAACGACTGGTGGAAAGGATCGCCGCGCTGCCGGTCAATCAGCTGATCATGGTCAAGCTCGCGCTGAATTCGGCTTTGCTGCAACAAGGTGTGGCCACCAGCGGGATGGTCAGCACCGTGTTCGACGGTGTCGCCCGGCACACGCCCGAGGGGCACGCTTTCGTCGCCGACGCCGTCGAACACGGCTTCCGGGACGCGGTCAAGCACCGCGACGAGCCGTTCGGCGATTACGGCCGTCAGGCTTCGTCGGTTTAGGACGCAGGTGTAGCCGATGGCGAACATGACCGCCCGGTCGGTGGTGCTCAGCGTGCTGCTCGGCGCTCATCCCGCGCACGCCAGTGCCAGCGAATTGATCAGGCTGACAGCTGATTTCGGCATCAAGGAGACGACGTTGCGGGTGGCGCTGACCCGTATGGTCAGTGCCGGCGACCTGATCCGGTCGGCCGACGGCTATCGGCTTTCGGATCGGTTGCTGGCCCGCCAACGGAGGCAGGACGAGGCCATGCGACCGCAAGTCCGGGCCTGGAAGGGATTTTGGCACATCGTCATCGTGACCAGCGTGGGCAACGATGCACGAACCCGGGCCGCGCTGCGAACCACCATGCACCACAAGCGTTTTGGTGAACTGCGCGAGGGGGTGTGGATGCGGCCGGACAACCTCGGCCCGGACCTGGATCCCGAGATCGACGTCCGGGTTCGGGTGCTGAAGGCGCGCGACGACGCCCCCGCCGAGTTGGCCAACCAGCTGTGGGACCTGCCCGGGTGGTCACGAGCCGGCCATCGGTTGCTCGACGAGATGGCTGCAGCATCCGACATTCCCGGGCGGTTCGTGGTGGCCGCGGCGATGGTGCGCCACCTGCTCACCGATCCGATGCTGCCCGCCGAACTGCTGCCCGCCGATTGGCCGGGTGCCCGGCTGCGCGCCTCCTACCATGACTTCGCCACCGAACTGGCCGACCGACGCGACCCGGCGGAACGACAACCGAAGACCCAACTCCTGGAGGCGACATGAGTGATCCGGTGCGTGTGGAACGCAGTGGCGCGGTGACCACCGTGATCCTCAATCGGCCGGAGGCGCGCAACGCCGTCAACGGCCCCACGGCCGCAGCGCTTTACACGGCCTTCGACGAATTCGACCGCGACGACACCGCGTCGGTGGCCGTGTTGTGGGGTGACGGCGGAACCTTTTGCGCGGGAGCCGATTTGAAGGCGTTCGGTACGCCGCAGGGCAATGCGGTGCACCGGACGGGACCGGGCCCGATGGGGCCGTCGCGAATGATGCTGTCAAAACCGGTGATCGCCGCGGTCAGCGGCTACGCCGTCGCCGGGGGTCTGGAACTCGCGCTGTGGTGCGACCTGCGGGTCGCCGAACAGGACGCGGTGTTCGGGGTGTTCTGCCGGCGATGGGGAGTGCCGCTGATCGACGGGGGCACCGTGCGGCTGCCCCGGCTGATCGGTCAGAGCCGGGCGATGGACATGATTCTCACCGGTCGTGGTGTGGTGGCCGATGAAGCCCTGGCGATGGGGCTGGCCAATCGGGTGGTGCCCAAGGGTCAAGCGAGACAGGCGGCCGAGGAGCTGGCGGCGCAGCTGGCCGCACTGCCGCAGCAGTGCCTGCGATCGGACCGGTTGTCGGCGCTGCACCAGTGGGGATTGTCAGAATCGCAGGCACTCGACTTCGAGTTCGCCAGCATCTCCCGCGTCGCCGGCGAGGCCATGGAAGGCGCCGGGCGGTTCGCCGCGGGTGCGGGCCGCCACGGCGCCACGGCGAGTTAGCGGCGCCCGGGCGACGGCTCGGTTCGCGTCTCACGGTGCGAGCCTGACAAAGCCCGGCGGCATGAGTGGCGTCGGGGCCGGCTCCGGACCGCCACCGCCGTTGCCGCCAGGGCCTGCACCGCCTGCGCCCCCACCGCCGGTGCCGCCGCCACCACCGGTGCCGCCACTGCCGGCAGGACCCCCCGGCTGGGGAGCAGCAGCAGGCGGCGCCTGTGTTGGTGACGGGGGCGCCTGCGTTGGTGGAGGCGGGGCCTGTGTTGGTGGAGGCGGGGCCTGTGTGGGCGGAGGCGGCATCTGCGTTGGTGGAGGCGGCACCTGCGTTGGTGGACGCGGCAATCGTGTTGGTGGAGGCGGTGCCACGATCGGCCGGGGTGGTGTCACGGTCTGCGCCGGCGGTGGTGGTGCGGGAATCTCCGGCGGGTTGGGCGCGGTGTCTCCCGGGGGAAGCGTTCCGATCAGCGAGGCGAGCCGCCTCACACCGGTGCCCGTCGGTTCCTGCCACGCCGCCGGCATGTCGATCACGCCCAACGTGCTGTGCGTGTCTGTCGCGACCTTGCGCGTCGGTTGATTCGATCCCGGCGTGGGATAAGCCAGGACGGAGGCTATTTTCCGTTGATCGTACGGGCAGTAGGCCACTACTGCCGCAGTGATGAACCGGTTGATGGTGCGCGTGACGCGCTCGCGGGGGGGGGGGGGGGGGGGGGGTATTGCTGCTCGGTCGGATCCGTCTCGTACGCATTGATCCTCATCATGCCCACTAGGTCGCCCACCGACGTGCCGCCATCGAGCTTGCCGCAAATTTGATGGGCTGTAGCGATGAGGTTTGGCACGTTCTCGAGGGCGGGGATGTCTTCATTATCGAGCAGTCTCAGAACTGGTCGTCCTGGCTCGGGTCGGCCGCTGCTGCGCCGCCGCGCAGAATTGCGGCGCCGGATCGCACGAGGATGCCAGTAACCAGGGCCCACGAGTGGTGAGTGAGATAGGTGAACATGGCAGGTGTCCGTTCTTGCTGGGGCCAACACCTGCGGCTTTGGATCGCGATCTACACCACACATGTGGCTGTCCGGTCAGGTTTCCCCGGCGACTGCCGTTCAAACGCTGCTTTTCTTCTTCGGTGAACGAGCACTGAATTCGTGGCGCAAAACGCAGCAGTGCGGTTCAGATGGCCCGGGCAGCCCGTCGCGGCAGGCGATCGGGATGTCACGCACCCGCTGATATGAAAATCGTTGTGGCGCAACGACAACGCTTCAGCCGGCCGCATCCCGGTCTCGACACGGACAATCGGCGCCGGCGAACGCGTTGCCGGTCAGCCGCCCTTGTTGATGGTGTTGCCCGAGCCGAGGTTCTCCACCTTCGGGTCACCATTTTTGTAGGTGACGGTGTTGTTGAACCCCAGCACGGTGAGGTGGGTGCTGATCTTGTCGATGGTGACCTTGTTGCCGGCGCCGCCGATGCTCACCGTGTCACATGTCCCGGTAACGGTTAGCGTGTCGTTCGAGCCGGCGACGTCCAGCGACTTGCCATCGGCGCAGTCAAGGGTGGCGGTTTGCCCTACCGATCCGTAGATCACCGCGTTCCCGGCTGTAGTGCTGATGCTGGGGCCGCCGCTCGATGAGGTCGGCGCGGCGGTTCCACTGCTTGCCGATGTGGTTGCCGTCGTGGCTGGAGCAGAGGTCCCCGACGTCGTCGACGACGTGCTAGAGCCGGCAGGGGGGCCGGCGGTAGAGCTGCAGGCGGCCAGCCCGAAAGCCATGGGGACGACGGCCAGCGCCACGCCGAAGGCGGCCAGTCTGGATGCAGGGATGTGCGCGCGCATTGTTCCTCGATTCGTCGATTAGGAGTCGAGCTGCCTTAGGGGCCTACCCGCTGCAGGCGGTTCACCATGCCCAGTTCGCGGCCGCGGTCCCAGATGATCGGGTCACCGTCGTGGAAGAACACCGTCTCGTCATAGCCGTAGACGGTGATGTCGTGGGAGACCGAATCGGCGACGACGATGTTGGACGAGCCCATGACCGTCACCGCCCAGCAGTTCCCCTTGGCCACGACGTTGTTTTCGGTGCCGTTGACGATCAGGGTGGCATCGCCACAATCGATCACCTGGTTGAGGCCCATCCCGACGACGTGCGTGTCGCCATTCTTGGCGTGCGCAACCGGGGGCGGGGCGGCTGGTATGGCAACGATGGTGATGACACAGGTGGCCAGCGAACCGGCGACGGCGCTCCAATGCACTGCGGGCCCCCCTTTAGCTTGGGCGGGTTATCTGCTCGACTCAGCCTCGGATAGCCTACGTGCATTCGACCTGTCGATGACAGGGTTACCGCATTTATTTGGTGCCGTTCGGGCGCCGCCGCTTTTCCGAGCTTGTCAACTAGAGTCATTAGTTGACCCTGCTATCGAAGGATCGCCATGGCAGCTCAGCCGGAACCGCCGTCGGCGGGTGGGCGCCAGCGTGCGGGGAAAGCAGCGAAATCCATGGCCCGGCCGGGCAAGCTGAGCCGCGACTGCATCGTCGACGGCGCACTCACCTTCCTGGACCGGGAGGGCTGGGATTCGCTGACCATCAATGCGCTGGCGACGCAGCTCGGCACCAAAGGCCCGTCGCTGTACAACCACGTGGACAGCCTGGAGGACCTGCGTCGCGCCGTGCGAATCCGGGTCATCGACGACATCATCACGATGCTGAACAGGGTCGGCGAGGGCCGCGCGCGCGATGACGCGGTGCTGGTCATGGCCGGTGCATACCGCAGCTACGCCCATCACCATCCGGGTCGTTACTCGGCCTTCACCCGGATGCCGCTGGGCGGTGACGACCCCGAATACGCGGCGGCGACCAGGAGCGCGGCCGCACCGGTAATGGCGGTGTTGTCCTCCTACGGGCTCGAGGGCGTGGATGCCTTTTATGCATCGCTCGAGTTCTGGTCGGCAATGCATGGGTTCGTATTGCTGGAGATGACGGGCGTCATGGACGACATCGACACCGACACGGTGTTTTCCGACATGGTGTTGCGGTTGGCGGCCGGCATGGATAAGCGCACCGCACACAATGGCGCGCAGCCGAGCTGACCTGGCCCTGACCTGGCCCTGACGTTGTGTAGGCCCCCCAGAACCAGTAAGCGGCACCGCTTTGACCTGCCAGACGGGCGGCGGGTATTGTGGTAGCTCGTGCCTGGCGGCTTACGGCGCCTGACGTAAGGAAACGGATGCCGGGCTAATTCGCATGTCTATGATGCAACGGGATGCAACGGATCGCTCCGGTGCTAGGCGCATGCGAGAGACTTGCCAACCGCTATAGAAGCGCACAACAGAGAAAGCCGGTAGATGCCAACCATCCAGCAGCTGGTCCGCAAGGGTCGTCGGGACAAGATCGCCAAGGTCAAGACCGCGGCTCTGAAGGGCAGCCCGCAGCGTCGTGGCGTGTGCACTCGCGTGTACACCACCACTCCGAAGAAGCCGAACTCGGCGCTTCGGAAGGTTGCGCGCGTCAAGCTGACGAGTCAGGTCGAGGTCACGGCGTACATCCCCGGCGAAGGCCACAACCTGCAGGAGCACTCGATGGTGCTGGTGCGTGGCGGCCGAGTCAAGGACCTGCCTGGTGTGCGGTACAAGATCATCCGTGGTTCGCTCGACACCCAGGGTGTCAAGAACCGCAAGCAGGCTCGCAGCCGTTACGGCGCCAAGAAGGAGAAGAGCTGATGCCGCGCAAGGGGCCCGCACCCAAGCGTCCGTTGGTCAACGACCCTGTCTACGGGTCGCAGCTGGTTACCCAGCTGGTTAACAAAGTTCTGCTGAAGGGGAAGAAATCGCTGGCCGAGCGCATTGTTTATGGTGCGCTCGAGCATGCCCGTGACAAGACCGGCACCGACCCCGTCATAACCCTCAAGCGAGCTCTCGACAACGTCAAGCCCGCTCTCGAGGTGCGCAGCCGTCGTGTCGGTGGCGCGACCTACCAGGTGCCCGTTGAGGTGCGTCCGGACCGGTCGACCACCCTGGCGCTGCGTTGGCTTGTCAGCTTCTCCCGGCAACGCCGAGAGAAGACCATGGTCGAGCGGCTGGCAAACGAGCTCCTGGATGCCAGCAATGGCCTTGGGGCCTCCGTCAAGCGACGCGAGGACACCCACAAGATGGCCGAGGCAAACCGCGCCTTTGCACACTATCGCTGGTGATTGCCACCGGTAATCCAGCCGGGGCGCAAAGCGACAGATAGCTAACTAAGCAACGAAAGAGTGGGAAGACTTCTGTGGCACAGAAGGACGTGCTGACCGACCTGAGCAAGGTCCGCAACTTCGGCATCATGGCGCACATCGATGCCGGCAAGACCACAACCACCGAGCGAATCCTGTACTACACCGGCATCAACTACAAGATCGGTGAGGTCCACGATGGCGCCGCCACCATGGACTGGATGGAGCAGGAGCAGGAACGCGGGATCACCATCACCTCCGCGGCGACCACGACGTTCTGGAAAGACAACCAGCTCAACATCATTGACACCCCCGGGCACGTCGACTTCACCGTCGAGGTGGAGCGCAACCTGCGCGTGCTGGATGGCGCTGTCGCGGTGTTCGACGGGAAAGAGGGCGTCGAGCCGCAGTCCGAGCAGGTTTGGCGCCAGGCCGACAAGTACGACGTCCCGCGCATCTGCTTCGTCAACAAGATGGACAAGATCGGCGCCGACTTCTACTTCTCGGTCCGCACGATGGAGGAGCGGCTCGGTGCCAATGCGGTGCCGATCCAGCTGCCCGTCGGCGCCGAGGGCGACTTCGAGGGCATCGTCGACCTGGTCGAGATGAATGCCAAGGTGTGGCGTGGCGAGACGAAGCTGGGCGAGACCTACGACACCGTCGAGATCCCGGCCGAGCTGGTGGAGAAGGCGGAGGAATACCGCACCAAGCTGCTGGAGGTCGTCGCAGAGACCGATGAGGAACTGCTGGAAAAATACGTCGGCGGCGAAGAACTCACGATCGACGAGATCAAGGGCGCGATCCGCAAGCTGACGATCTCGAGCGAGATCTACCCGGTGCTGTGCGGCAGCGCCTTCAAGAACAAGGGCGTGCAGCCGATGCTCGACGCCGTCGTCGACTACCTGCCGTCTCCGCTGGACGTTCCGCCCGCCGTCGGACATGCGCCCGGCAAGGAGGACGAGGAGGTCGTGCGCAACGCGACCACCGCCGAGCCGTTCGCGGCGCTGGCGTTCAAGATCGCCACGCACCCGTTCTTCGGCAAGCTCACCTACATCCGGGTGTATTCGGGCACCGTCGAATCGGGCAGCCAGGTCATCAACGCGACCAAGGGCAAGAAGGAGCGGCTGGGCAAGCTCTTCCAGATGCACTCCAACAAGGAGAACCCAGTCGAGAGGGCCAGCGCGGGCCACATCTACGCGGTGATCGGGCTCAAGGACACCACCACCGGTGACACTCTGTGCGACCCGAACCAGCAGGTCGTGCTCGAGTCGATGACGTTCCCCGCGCCGGTGATCGAGGTGGCCATCGAGCCCAGGACCAAGAGCGACCAGGAGAAGCTGAGCCTGTCGATCCAGAAGCTCGCCGAGGAAGATCCGACCTTCAAGGTGCACCAGGACGTCGAGACCGGCCAGACCGTGATTGGCGGCATGGGCGAGTTGCACCTGGACATCCTGGTGGACCGCATGCGCCGCGAGTTCAAGGTCGAAGCCAATGTCGGCAAGCCGCAGGTGGCCTACAAGGAGACCATCCGTCGCACGGTCGACAAGGTCGAGTACACGCACAAGAAACAGACCGGCGGCTCTGGTCAGTTCGCGAAGGTGCTCATCTCCATCGAGCCTTTCAAGGGCGAGGACGGCGCCACCTACGAGTTCGAGAGCAAGGTCACCGGTGGGCGCATCCCGCGCGAGTACATCCCGTCGGTGGACGCCGGCGCGCAAGACGCCATGCAGTACGGGGTCTTGGCCGGCTACCCGCTGGTGAACCTGAAGGTCACGCTGCTCGACGGCGCCTACCACGACGTCGACTCGTCAGAAATGGCGTTCAGGATCGCCGGTTCGCACGTGCTGAAAAAGGCTGCCGCGCAAGCGCAGCCGGTAATCCTGGAACCGATCATGGCCGTCGAGGTCACCACGCCCGAGACCTACATGGGCGACGTGATCGGCGACCTGAACTCCCGCCGTGGCCAGATCCAGGCCATGGAGGAGCGGGCCGGTGCGCGCGTCGTCAGGGCGCACGTACCGCTGTCGGAGATGTTCGGCTACGTCGGCGACCTGCGGTCCAAGACGCAAGGCCGGGCAAACTACTCCATGGTGTTCGACTCGTACGCCGAAGTGCCGGTGAACGTGTCGAAGGAGATCATCGCGAAGGCGACGGGTCAGTAGGGAAAACCCTGCGAGTAAGCTGACGCGGTTACCACCGCGGCACAACTGAAAACATCAACACTGCTTTTAGGAGCACCAACAAGTCCAGGAGGACACCAAAGTGGCGAAGGCGAAGTTCCAGCGGACCAAGCCCCACGTCAACATCGGGACCATCGGTCATGTTGACCACGGCAAGACCACACTGACCGCGGCTATCACCAAGGTCCTGCACGACAAGTTTCCGGACCTGAACGAGACGAAGGCGTTCGACCAGATCGACAACGCGCCCGAGGAGCGTCAGCGCGGTATCACCATCAACATCGCGCACGTCGAGTACCAGACCGACAAGCGGCACTACGCCCACGTCGACGCCCCTGGTCACGCCGACTACATCAAGAACATGATCACCGGTGCCGCCCAGATGGACGGCGCGATCCTGGTGGTCGCCGCCACCGACGGCCCGATGCCGCAGACCCGCGAGCACGTGCTGCTGGCCCGTCAGGTCGGGGTGCCCTACATCCTGGTCGCGCTGAACAAGGCCGACGCCGTGGACGACGAGGAGCTGCTGGAGCTCGTCGAGCTGGAGGTCCGCGAGCTGCTGGCGAACCAGGAGTTTGACGAGGAAGCTCCAGTGATTCGAGTGTCCGCGCTGAAGGCACTCGAGGGAGACCCGAAGTGGGTCGAGTCCGTCGAGGAGCTGATGAATGCGGTCGACGAGTCGATCCCGGACCCGGTCCGCGAGACCGATAAGCCTTTCCTGATGCCCGTCGAGGACGTCTTCACCATCACCGGCCGCGGCACCGTGGTCACCGGTCGCGTGGAGCGCGGCGTGGTCAACGTGAACGAGGAAGTCGAGATCGTCGGCATCAGGCCTACCACCACCAAAACAACCGTCACCGGTGTGGAGATGTTCCGCAAGCTGCTCGACCAGGGTCAGGCCGGCGACAACGTCGGGCTGCTGCTGCGTGGTGTCAAGCGTGAGGACGTCGAGCGCGGTCAGGTCGTCATCAAGCCCGGCACCACCACGCCGCACACCGAGTTCGAGGGCCAGGTCTACATCCTGTCCAAGGACGAGGGCGGCCGGCACACGCCGTTCTTCAACAACTACCGTCCGCAGTTCTACTTCCGCACCACCGACGTGACCGGTGTGGTGACGCTGCCGGAGGGTACGGAGATGGTCATGCCGGGTGACAACACCGTCATCCACGTGAAGCTGATCCAGCCCGTAGCCATGGACGAGGGTCTGCGGTTCGCGATCCGTGAAGGTGGCCGCACCGTCGGCGCCGGCCGGGTCACCAAGATCATCAAGTAGGTCATCCGGATTCACCGCAAACGGCGCTCACCCGACGGGTGGGCGCCGTTTTTGTTTGCAGCGGGTCCGGAGCGCCAGGAGGGCTTCGCCAAATATGTGATCGGTAGCGCCGATATGGGCGCTAATGTGACACGACATATCGGGCGACATGAGGAGCGGACCGATGTTAGCGCGCTATCTGAAGACCCAGTTGATGGTTTTGCTGTTCGGCGGCCTGGTCGGGCCTATCTTTGTCGTCGTCTACTTCGCCATGGGTCAGCCCTACGCGATCAGCCTCCTGTATTACATCGGCCTGCTGATCACCGTGGCCGACGTGCTGATCGCGCTCTGGCTGACCAGCTTCGGCGCGAAATCGGCCGCCAACAGGCAGGAGCTCGAACAGCACGGGGTGCTGGCGCTGGCGCAAATCACCGGGCTTGGCGAGACGGGCACCCGGATCAACGACCAACCGCTGGTGAAGGTGAACCTGCACATCTCCGGACCGGGGTTCGTGCCGTTTGACAGTCAGGACCGGGTAATCGCCAGCGTCACCCGGCTCGGCAACTTCAACGCGCGCAAGCTCGTCGTATTGGTCGATCCCACCACCCAGAAATACCAAATCGACTGGGAAAGAAGCGCTTTGGTCAACGGGCTGGTGCCCGCGCAGTTCACCCTGGCCGAAGACAACAGGACCTACGATCTGAGTGGGCAAGCCGGCCCGCTGATGGAGATCCTGCAGATCCTCAAGGCGAACAACGTCCCGCTGAACCAGATGGTCGACATCCGCTCGAATCCGGTGCTGCGTCAGCAGATCCAAGCGGTGGTACGCCGCGCGGCCGAGCAGGCGCAGGCGGCCCCGGCCGGGGTAGGCCAACCAGCGGCGCCGGTCGCGGCACCGGAAAAGCCCATTGCCCAGCGGCTCCAGGAATTGGAGACGCTGCGCGCCTCCGGTGCGGTTACCGAAGAGGAATACGCCGGCAGGCGGGCAAGAATCATCTCCGAAATCTGATCTGGCACGGACTTCCCAGCAATGAGAGGTGAGACAGGTGTTAGTGCGTTATCTGAAATTGCAGTTGTTTTTCCTGGTGTGCGGTGGGGTGGGACCGGCCTTTTTGATCGGGTATTTCGCCCTGGGCCAAGACAGCGAGAAGTGGATGTTGTACACCGGCGCGCCGATCACCGTGCTCATTGTGCTGATCCCGCTGGCGCTGACACTTTACGGGGCGAAAGCCGCGGCCAAACACGCCGCGCTGGAGCAGAGCGGAGTCCTGGCGCTCGCCCAGATCAGGGGAACGACCGAGACCGGTACGCGGATCAACGAGCAACCGTTGGTCAAAGTGCGGTTACGTATCTCCGGATCCGGGTTTTCGCCGTTCGACAGTGAAGATCGCATTCTCGCCAGCGTCACCCGGCTCGGCAACCTCACCGCGCGCAAGCTCGTGGTCCTGGTTGACCCCACTACCCAGGAATACCGAATCGACTGGGAACGTAGCGCTTTGATCAACGGGCTGGTGCCCGCGCAGATCACCGTGGACGAAGACAACAAGACCTACGACTTGACTGGGCAAGCCGGCCCGCTGATGGAGATCCTGCAGATCCTCAAGGCGAACAACGTCCCGGTCAACGAGATGGTCGACATCCGGTCGAATCCGGTGCTGCGGCAGCAGATCCAAGCGGTAGTACGTCGCGCGGCCGAGCAGGCGCAGGCGGCTCCGGGCGGGCCGGGCGAGCTAGCCCAATCTGCCGGGCCGGTCGCCGCGCCAACGCAACAGTCGATCGCCGAGCGGCTTGCCGAGCTCGAGACGCTGCACACCAGCGGCGCGTTGACCGAGCAGGAATACAGCAGCCGACGCGCCCAGATCATCTCCGAAATCTGACGCCGAGCAGTCCCCCGCAAGCGGGTGGGGGTCCCCCCTCTGGGGGTACCACCCGCTTGCGGGGGACTGCTCGCGCGCGAAGGCCGGGCCGAGTTAGAACACGTTTCAGTTTCGCTGTTAGCCTGTCAGCGTGTCTGCACAAACCGGATCACTGCAAGGGCGGGTGGCATTTATTACCGGTGCTGCTCGGGCCCAGGGGCGGTCGCATGCGGTGCGGCTCGCGCGGGAGGGTGCCGACATCATCGCGCTCGACGTCTGCGCGCCGGTGTCCGGCACCCTGACCTACCCGCCGGCCACGCCGGCGGATCTCAGCGAGACCGTCCGCCTGGTGGAAGCCGAGGGCCGCAAGATATTGGCACGCGAGGCGGACATCCGCGACGACGCGGCCCTGCGCCAACTGGTGGCCGACGGCGTCGAACAGTTCGGCCGGCTCGACATCCTGGTGGCCAATGCCGGCGTGCTGGGCTGGGGCCGGCTGTGGGAGCTCACCGATGAGCAGTGGGACACCGTCATCGGGATCAACCTGACGGGCACCTGGCGCACCCTGCGTGCCGCGATTCCCGCGATGATCGAGGCCGGCAACGGCGGCTCCATCGTGGTGGTGAGTTCCTCGGCGGGCCTGAAGGCCACCCCCGGCAACTCGCATTATTCGGCCAGCAAGCACGGGCTCGTCGGCCTGACCAATTCGCTGGCGATCGAACTCGGTGAGTTCGGCATCCGGGTCAACTCCATCCATCCCTATTCGGTCGACACCCCGATGATCGAGCCGGGACCGATGATGGAGATATTCGCCAAGCATCCCCGATACGTACACAGCTTTCCGCCAATGCCATTGCAGTACAAGGGTTTTATGTCGTCCGATGAAGTGTCCGATGTCGTCGTGTGGTTGGCCGGCGACGGCTCCGGCACGCTGTCCGGCCAGCAGATTCACGTCGACAAGGGCGCCTTGAAGTACTGATCGGCGATCGTGTATGAACACCACGTGACCAGTAGCGCAAACAGCAGGTCGCTCAGCGACGGATTTGATAAGGGCATAGTGATCGTCGGCGGGGGGCTCGCCGCCGCACGGACCGCCGAGCAGCTGCGCCGGGCCGAGTACACCGGTCCCATCATGATCGTCAGCGACGAGGTGCATCTCCCATACGACCGGCCGCCGCTCTCCAAGGAAGTGCTGCGCAAAGAGGTCGACGACGTCGTGCTCAAACCGCGTGAGTGGTACGACGAGAAAGACATCACCCTGCGGCTGGGTTCGGCCGCCACCGGCCTGGACACCCACGAGCAGACGGTGACGCTGGCCGACGGGACGGTCGTCGGCTACCACGAGCTGGTCATCGCGACCGGCCTGGTGCCGCGGCGCATTCCGGCCTTTCCCGATCTCGAGGGCATTCGGGTGCTGCGGTCGTACGACGAGAGCATGGCGCTGCGCGAACACGCCTCGGCCGCCCAGCGCGCCGTGGTCGTCGGCGCGGGCTTCATCGGCTGCGAGGTGGCGGCCAGCATGCGCGGCCTCGGGGTGCATGTCGTGCTGGTTGAGCCGCAACCGCAACCGCTGGCGACGGTGCTCGGCGAGCAGATCGGCGAGCTGGTGGCGCGGCTGCATCGCGATGAGGGCGTCGACGTTCGCCTCGGCGCCGGGGTGGCGGAGGTGCGCGGTGCGGGGCATGTCGAAAGCGTGGTGCTGACGGACGGCACGGAGTTGCCGGCCGATCTGGTGGTAGTGGGCATCGGGTCACGCCCCGCGACCGAATGGCTGGACGGCAGCGGCATCGAGGTCGACAACGGGGTGATCTGCGACGAAGCCGGACGCACCAGCGCGCCCAACGTATGGGCGCTCGGCGACGTCGCGTCCTGGCGCGACCCGATGGGACATCAAGCGCGCGTGGAACATTGGAGCAACGTCGCCGAGCAGGCCCGGGTCGTGGTGCCCGCGATGCTGGGACGCGACACGCCGTCCAACGTGGTGGTACCGTACTTCTGGAGCGACCAATACGACGTCAAGATCCAGTGCCTGGGGGAGCCGCACGCCACCGACATCGTGCACCTGGTCGAGGACGACGGCCGCAAGTTCCTGGCCTATTACGAGCGCGACGGTGTTTTGGTCGGCGTCGTCGGCGGCGGGTTGCCCGGCAAGGTCATGAAGGTGCGCGGCAAAGTCGCTGCCGGCACACCGATTTCGGAGATGCTTGGATCCGGATAGGGCGCGGCTAGGGAACTCTAGGGCACTACTGCCAGTTCACCGGCGGGCCGTGCGGATGGCATTCGGCCAGAAACCGCAGCTCGCCGCCGGGCCAGCTACGGGCGCGCACCAGAAACTTCAGCGGCGAGCCGGGCCCGTCGCGCGCGGGCTCGAGGGTGA
Organism: uncultured Actinomycetota bacterium; assembly: GCA_963814505.1. GTDB lineage: Bacteria > Actinomycetota > Actinomycetes > Mycobacteriales > Mycobacteriaceae > Mycobacterium. The sequence goes on along the minus strand of CAWFDM010000016.1, from coordinate 766,418 downwards.
GGTGCGCGAACGGCGAGGAGGCATCGGCCTGGCCGCCCAGTGCGTCGATGCCGCCGCGGACCGTGGCCCGTTCGTCGGGGGACAGATACTGCCAGGTGATCGAATGCCACAGCACGGTCAGCGCGCCGTCGGCGAGGGTCAGGCCGGCCACCGCGTCGCCGGCCGTCTGGCGCGCTAACCGCGCCGGGACGTTGCGGGCGACCGCAATCGCGCCGCGCAGCCGCTCCAGCCGCGCGCCCTGGTCCGGCCAGACGTAGCTCAGCACCGCCATCTCCCCGTCGGCGCCGGTGACGTCGATGGGCGCGATGTCGTACCCGTGGCGTTCGACGATCCGCACCGCGCCCGCCGACGGCAGCGCGCCGCGCCATGCGTCGTCGATGGTCACCGGCGAGTCGGCCGGTCCCCACTGGCCGCCGGGGTATCGGTAGTGGTAGTGGTCGGCCCGCAGGTTCAGCCCGGCGCTCGTTCCGATCTCGAAAAGCCTTACCGGAAAATCGAATTGAGCGCCGATAAGCATCAGCCCGCCGATCAGCGCGGCCGATCGGCCCACCTCGTTGGTCTGTGGCGGTTGATCGAGGGCCGCGCGCAGCTCGTCCTTTCGGGCGCCGGCGGTGCGCACGATCTCGGGCCAGGCGGTCTCGGCGTCCCAGGTGCCGCCGGTGCTCGGATACCAGCGGCGCAGCGCCGGTGCGCGGCCATCGAGTACCAACCGGTGCAGGCCGCCGAGTAGTCGAAGCGGCACCGCGTGGCGCGCCGAATCCTCTTCGCGGCCGGACAGAATGGTCGCGAAGACGCCGCCGGATTCGACGTCTTTGGCCACGAGCTTGAACAGCTCGTCGTACATCGGGGAGCCGGAGCTTCCGCAGAACCGCCCCTGCGACCGCAGGGTGTGGACCAGGTGCTCGGTGGTCACGCGCCCAGCCCGTTCAGCCCGGTGCCGACCACGTCAAACGCATTCCCCAGTGCCTCCGGCAACGTGACGGATTCATCGCTCAGCCAGTGTTCGTAGGCGCTCAATGCGACCCCGAGCATCGTCCAGGCGACTGTCTGGGGCAGTGGGTCGGTCGTCTTGCCGCCCAACCGGCTAGCCACGAATCCGGCCATCACCGCACGCCAGCCGGCGTACATCGTCATCGAATAGTCCTGCAGCTCCGCGGTTTGCAGGATGACCCGCATGCGCTGGCGGTGCCGCGCGGTCTCGCACTCGTCGAAGGTATTGAACGCCAGCAGCGCCGCCCGCAGCGCCTCGCCCAGCGGAATCCGCGGGTCGAGGTTGTCGAGCAGCTCTTGCAGGTGCGCGAGGTGGGCCTCGAAATCGCCCCACAGGATCGCGTTCTTGGACGCGTAATAGCGGAACAGCGTGCGGCGCGCGATGCCGGCCGCCGCCGCGACGTCGTCGACGCTCACTTCGGCAAATCCCCGGGCGGTGAACAATTCGATGGCCACGTCGGTGATGTGGTCCGGCGTCGTCGTGCGGCGCCGGCCCACCCGCGACTGGGGCAACATCACACCCGCCCTTCCATTGCGGCACTCGATGCCATATTGTGTCCAGATCGCCCCATCGTTGTCGAGACCCCAAGAGAGGCAAATTCACATGGACGACGTTTTTTCTGACACCGAGACCGACACCGAGCTGGTCACCGAGACCCTGGTCGAAGAGGTGTCCATCGACGGCATGTGCGGGGTCTACTGACCGTGCCTGCGCCCGCGTGCGCATCGGCGGGTGTCTTCGATCCCGAGCGTGGCTGGCGGTTGCACCCGCAGGTGGCGGTTCGGCCGGAGCCTTTTGGCGCGCTGCTCTACCACTTCGGCACCCGCAAGCTGTCTTTTCTGAAAAATCGCACCATTCTCACGGTGGTGCAGTCGCTGGCCGATCATCCCGACGTCGTGTCCGCCTGCCGCGCCGCGGGGGTGGACGACTCCCGGCAGGGTCCCTACCTGTACGCGCTGGGTGTGCTGGCCGATTCCAACATGCTGGTAGCGCAGGAGGCCATGTGACATCGGCTGCCGTGCCCCGGCTCATCGAACAGTTCGAGCGCGGATTGGACGCACCCATCTGCCTGACCTGGGAGCTGACGTACGCATGCAATCTGGCCTGCGTGCATTGCCTCTCGTCGTCGGGTAAGCGCGATCCAAAAGAGTTGTCCACCCGCCAATGCATGGACCTCATCGACGAGCTGGAACGCATGCAGGTGTTCTACGTGAACATCGGCGGCGGAGAACCCACTGTGCGCCCGGACTTTTGGGAACTGGTGGATTACGCGACCGCGCACCACATCGGCGTGAAGTTCTCTACCAACGGCGTTCGGATCACGCCCGACGTGGCCGCGCGGTTGGCGGCCAGTGACTACGTGGACGTTCAGATCTCGCTGGATGGCGCCACCGCCGAGGTCAACGACGCCGTGCGCGGCGCCGGGTCATTCGACATGGCGGTGCGCGCGCTGGAGAACCTGGCCGCGGCCGGCTTTGCAGAGACTGGTGGTGCGAAGATCTCCGTTGTGGTCACCCGCCACAATGTCGACCAGCTCGACGAATTCGCCGCGTTGGCAAGCCGCTACGGTGCTACCTTGCGGATCACCCGGCTGCGGCCGTCGGGCCGGGGCGCAGATGTCTGGGAGGACTTGCACCCTACCGCCGCCCAGCAGGTCCAGCTGTATGACTGGCTGGTCGCCAAGGGGGAGGGGGTGCTTACCGGTGACTCCTTCTTCCACCTGTCGCCGCTCGGCCAGTCCGGCGCCCTGGCCGGACTGAACATGTGCGGAGCCGGCCGAGTGGTGTGCCTGATCGACCCGGTGGGCGACGTGTACGCCTGCCCATTCGCCATCCATGACCGCTTCCTGGCCGGAAACGTGTTGGCTGACAGTGATTTTGGATCTGGCTTCGCCAACGTCTGGAAAAATGCCCCGCTGTTTCGCGAGCTCCGCGAGCCCCAGTCCGCGGGCGCCTGCGGCAGCTGCGGCCACTACGACAGTTGCCGGGGCGGGTGCATGGCGGCCAAATTCTTCACCGGTCTGCCGCTGGACGGGCCGGATCCCGAATGCGTACAAGGACACAGCGCTTCGGCGCTGGCCCGCGAGCGCCACACACCACGGCCCCGGGCCGACCACTCCCATGGGCGGCGGGTCCGCGAACCGGTGCCGCTGACGCTATCCATGCGACCACCGGCTCGGCTGTGCATCGAAAGCCCCGTGTAGCCATGGCCGACGAATGGTTTGAAACGGTCGCGATCGCCCAGCAACGCGCCAAACGGCGGCTACCGAAATCCGTTTACTCGTCCCTGCTTGCGGCCAGCGAAAAGGGCGTCACCGTCGGTGACAATGTCGAAGCGTTCAGTGAGCTCGGTTTTGCGCCGCATGTCATTGGGGCACTGGAAAAGCGTGACCTGTCGACCACCGTGATGGGGCAAGAGATTTCACTGCCGGTAATCATTTCGCCGACCGGTGTGCAGGCCGTAGACCCAGATGGTGAGGTCGCCGTCGCCCGGGCGGCGGCGGCGCGGGGAACGGCGATGGGCCTGTCCTCTTTCGCCAGCAAGCCGATCGAGGAGGTCATCGCCGCCAACCCCAAGGTCTTCTTCCAGGTCTACTGGCTCGGTGGGCGCGACGCCATTGCCGAGCGGGTGGAACGGGCGCGGCAGGCCGGCGCGGTCGGTTTGATCGCCACCACCGACTGGTCGTTCTCGCATGGCCGCGACTGGGGTAGCCCCAAGATCCCGGAGGAGACGAATCTGCGCACCATGCTGCGGATGTCTCCGGAGGCGATCACCAAGCCGCGGTGGCTGTGGAAGTTCGGCAAGACGCTGCGCCCACCGGACCTGCGGGTCCCCAACCAGGGCCGCCGCGGCGAGCCCGGGCCCGCGTTCTTCGCCGCCTACGGGGAGTGGATGGGCACCCCGCCGCCGACCTGGGACGACATCGCCTGGTTGCGGGAACTGTGGGGCGGGCCGTTCATGCTCAAGGGCGTAATGCGGGTCGACGACGCCAAACGAGCGGTCGACGCAGGTGTTTCGGCGATATCGGTGTCCAACCACGGTGGCAACAATTTGGACGGCACGCCCGCCCCGATCCGCGCCCTGCCCGCGGTTGCCGAGGCCGTCGGTGACCAAATCGAAGTGTTGATGGACGGCGGCATCCGGCGTGGCAGCGACGTCGTCAAGGCGGTGGCGCTGGGAGCGCGGGCGGTGATGATCGGCCGCGCATACCTGTGGGGTCTCGCCGCCGCCGGGCAATCCGGTGTGGAAAACGTCTTGGACATTCTGCGCGGGGGCATCGACTCGGCACTCATGGGCCTCGGGCACGCGTCGGTTCACGATCTCGGTCCGGACGACGTCCTGGTGCCCGCCGGCTTCACCCGGGCGATGGGCTTACCACCGCGTAAATCGTGATACGGGCGTGGCAGCCGTGGCGGACGAGCCGAATTGTCCGGTCGCCGATGAGTGCGGCAAAAGAAATTTCGATGGAAGGTTGAAACAATTGGTGCACGCCAGGTGAATTCGGCCTACCATCGGCAAGTGCCCGTAAGCGGCGAACTGGGAAGTGCGACGTCGAACCGGGTATTAATCACCTCGCCGTCAATAATGATTCCGCTGGGGTCAACCGAGCAGCATGGTCCGCACCTGCCGCTGGATACCGACACCCGGATAGCGTCCGCCGTCGCCCGCGCCGCCCAGTCCCGCCTCAGCGACGGCCTCGAGCAGGATTGGCTAGCGGCACCGGCGATCGCCTATGGCGCCAGCGGTGAGCACCAAAGCTTCGCCGGAACGATCTCCATCGGCGCCGACGCCCTGACCCTGCTGCTCGTGGAGTACGGCAGGTCGGCGTCGTGTTGGGCGCAGCGCCTGGTCTTCGTCAACGGCCACGGTGGCAACGTTGGCGCGCTGCAGCGGGCGGTGCGCCAGCTGCGCGCCGAGGGTCGCGACGTCGCATGGTGTCCGTGTACCGCTGCCGGCGGCGATGCTCATGCCGGCCATACCGAAACATCGATATTGCTGCATATTTCGCCGGCCGACGTGCTGACCGATCGATGGCTCGCGGGCAATGGCGCACCCTTGTCCGAGTTGCTCCCGTCGATGCGCCGCGGCGGGGTCGCCGCGGTCAGCCGGGTAGGCGTGCTGGGGGACCCGACCACCGCGACCGCAGCTGAGGGGAAGCGCATCTTCGCCGAGATGGTCGACGGCTGTGTCCGTCGAATCGCCCGATGGTCGCCCGCGGCCGACGGGATGCTGACATGACTCAGACTCGACTGCCTGACGGGTTCGCCGTTCAGGTCGACCGCCGCGTGCGAGTGCTCGGCGACGGCTCGACCCTGCTCGGTGGCTCACCCACCCGACTGCTGAGGCTGGCTCCCGCCGCCCAGGACATGCTGTCCGATGGCCGGCTGAAGGTGCGTGACGAGGTCAGCGCCCAACTGGCCCGCACCCTGCTGGACGCCACGGTGGCGCACCCCCGGCCGGCGGGCGGCCCGTCGCACCGGGACGTGACCGTGGTGGTTCCGGTGCGGGACAACGCCGCCGGCGTGCGGCGTTTGGTCAGCGCACTCCGCGGCCTGCGGGTCATCGTGGTGGACGACGGTTCGCAGCGCCCAATTGAGCCGGAGGACTTTATCGGCGCGCACTGCGACATCGAAGTGCTGCGCCACGCCCGCAGCAAGGGGCCGGGGGCGGCACGCAATACCGGTCTGGCCGCCTGCAACACCGACTTCGTCGCATTCATGGATTCCGATGTCTCGCCGCGACGGGGCTGGTTGGAGGCGCTGCTCGGGCATTTCTGCGATCCCACCGTCGCCCTGGTAGCACCACGCATCATCGGTCTGTCGCAGGGCGAGAACGCGGTGGCGCGCTATGAGGCGGTGCACTCGTCGCTGGACCTCGGTCAGCGGGAAGCGCCGGTGTTACCCCACAGCACGGTGTCCTACGTTCCCAGCGCGGCGATCGTCTGTCGCTGCGCCGCCATTCGTGGCGTCGGCGGGTTCGACGAGACCTTGCTGTCCGGCGAGGATGTCGACCTGTGTTGGCGCCTGATCGAAGCGGGCGCCCGGCTGCGCTACGAGCCGATTGCGCAGGTCGCCCACGATCACCGCACCGAGCTACGGGATTGGATAGCGCGCAAGGCGTTCTATGGCGGCTCAGCGGCTCCGCTGTCGGTGCGTCACCCGGACAAGACGGCCCCGGTGGTGATCTCCGGCTGGGCATTGATGGCCTGGATTCTGATGGCACTCGGGACGAGCATCACGCAGCTGGCGTCGATCGTGATCGCCCTGCTGACGGGTCGCCGGATAGCAAGGGCCATGCGCACCGCCGAGTCTTCGCCTCGGGACGTGCTCGCGGTCGCCAGCCGCGGCCTGTGGTCGGCGGCACTGCAGCTGGCGTCGGCCCTGTGCCGGCACTATTGGCCGCTGGCGTTGCTGGCGGCCATGGTGTCGCGTCAGTGCCGGCGGGTGGTGTTGGTCGCGGCCGTCGTGGACGGCGTGGTGGACTGGCTGCGTCGCAGGGATGCCACCGACGACGACGCCCAACCGATCGGGCTGCTCACCTATCTGGTGCTCAAGCGGATCGACGATCTGGCCTACGGCATGGGCTTGTGGCGGGGCGTGCTGCGCGAACGCAACCTGCGCGCGCTCAAACCGCAGATTCGGACCCAGCCGCCGCGTTGACCCGCCTTGAGTAAAGCGGTCCTGCACAGCGACGTACTGATCGTCGGTGCCGGCAGTGCTGGATCAGTTGTTGCCGAACGTCTTTCCACCGACCCCCGCTGTGTCGTGACCGTCCTCGAGGCGGGGCCCGGACTCACCGATCCGGGGCTGCTGGCCCAGACCGCCAATGGCTTGCAACTGCCGATTGGTGTGGGCAGCCCGCTGGTCCAGCGCTATCTCACGAAGCTCACCGAGCGGCCGGCTCGCCAATTGCCCATCGTCCGGGGAGCGACGATCGGCGGTTCCGGCGCGGTCAACGGCGGCTACTTCTGCCGCGGGTTGCCCGGCGACTTCGGCCGCGCCGCGATACCCGGCTGGGCGTGGTCCGACGTTCTCGACCACTTTCGGGCCATCGAGACGGACCTGGACTTCGATGGGCCTGCCCACGGCGACAGCGGCCCCATCCTGGTTCGCCGCACTCGCGAAATGGCAGGCGCCACCGAAACTTTCCTCGCCGCTACCGAGCGAGCGGGGTTTTCGTGGATCGCCGACCTCAACGACGTTGGGCCGGAAATGCCTTCGGGCGTGGGCGCGATCCCCCTGAACATCGTTGACGGCGTGCGCGTCAGCTCGGGGGCCGGGTATCTGATACCCGCGCTGAAGCGGCCCAACCTGACACTGCTGGCGCTGACGCGGGCGGCGCGGCTGCGGTTCTCCGCCGAGACCGCGGTGGGTGTCGACGCGGTGGGACCGGAAGGCCCGGTGACATTGACCGCCGATCGAATCGTGCTGTGCGCCGGGGCGATTCAGTCGGCGCACCTGCTGATGCTGTCCGGCGTCGGCGAACCGGCCATGCTGCGGGCAGCGGGCCTCGAAGTGGTGGTGCCGCTGCCGGTTGGGGCGGCATGCGGCGACCACCCGGAGTGGGTGCTGCCGACCAGCTGGGAGGTGGCCGAAGACCGTCCGGTGTTGGAGGTGATGTTGACCACCACTGATGGCATCGAGATCCGGCCGTACACAGGCGGTTTCGTTGCGATGACCGGTGACGGCACGCCCGGGCACCGTGACTGGCCGCACATCGGGGTGGCGCTGATGCGGCCGCGCTCACGCGGGCGCATCACGCTGGTCTCGGCCGATCCCGAGATTCCGCCGCGGATCGAGCACCGCTACGACAGCGAACCCGAAGATGTCGCGGCGCTCCGTCACGGCGCCGAATTGGCACGCGAACTATGCGGTGCGACAACGCATATCGGTCCGGCCGTGTGGTCGACGTCGCAGCACCTGTGTGGTAGCGCGCCGATGGGCGCCGACGGCGACCAAGGCGCGGTCGTTGATCATCGGTGCCGGGTCCGCGGCATCGAAAACCTCTGGGTGACAGACGGTTCCGTCCTGCCGGTGATTCCCAGCCGCGGTCCGCACGCGACGATCGTGATGCTGGGGCACAGGGCGGCGGAATTCGTTCGGTGAAGTCCGCCGCGCGGCGAAACTGCCGGGGCTACGCCTTACCATCCGACCCGTTTTCGCCGAGCAGCACACCCCGGAGCCGCTTGTTCCCGGGGTCGCGCCAGTCCCGGCGTTGCCGCCGTTGCCACCGTTGCCGACCAGTTTGGGCGTCGCCGCCATCGGCAGCTACTGCTCGGTCCCCACCGGCACCACCCGCGCCACCATCGCCGATCACCCTGCTTAGCTGTCGGGCGCTGGTGTGCTTGATCGCCTGAGCCCGCTGGACGCCGTCACGTTGCCGACGTTGTCTCCGTCGGACGACGGTAGTCGCGCATCCGGCGTACCACGGAAAGTTGCTTCCCGTCGCGCCCGGGCGCCCAGAGTCCGATCAGGACCGCCGCGACGGCGACGATCACGGCCAGCGTGATGGTCGAAGCATGCATGGCCGTCAGGAACGCGGTCTTGCTCAGGTCGGCCAGCTGGCGCCCCTGCGGGCCAAGCTTGCCGGCCACCTCGACGGCCTTAGCCAGCGAGTCGGTGGCCGGACCGCGCACCGGCGTGGGAAAGTTTGCCAGCCTCGGCGCGAGTTCGTGGGTGTAGCGCCCGGCCAGTATTGAACCGGCCACGGCGATTCCCAACGCGCCACCCATCTCGCGCGACGTGTCGTTTACCGCCGAGGCGACGCCCTGCTTCTCGTCGGGAACCGCACCCATGATCGCCGCAGTCGTCGGTGCAGTGCACATTCCGATGCCGGTAGCGAGTATCAGTGTCGGCCAGGAAAATTCGAGATATGTCGAGTGCAGGCCCAGTCTGTACATGCAGGCGAAGCCAACCGCCATCAGCAGCGTGCCTACGACCAGCGCAAGCCGGAGGCCCAATTTCGGTACATACCAAAATGACAGCGCCGAGAAAATGCCCAGCGGCACCATGAAAGGGCCGAAGGCAAGTGACGTCGTCAGCGGTGAGTAGCCCATGATCTGCTGCACATACTGCATGCCGATATAAAAGAAACCGAATGTCGCGCCGAACAGAATGACGATCGATGTCACCCCGGTGGCGAAATTGGGGTCGGCGAACAACCGAACGTCCAAAAGCGGTTGGTGCCGACGGTATTCGACATAGGCGAACACCGCGGCGATGACCGCACCCGCGACCAGTCCGCCCCAGGCCAGCTGGATCATGCCAGCCACGATCGGGTGCTTCCAGGATCGCGGCGACCGCGATCGCGACGGCCGTGCCGATAAGCACCGCGCCCAGCCAATCGACTCGGGGAGCGTCGTCGTCACGCGACGACGAGACCGTGCACGCCAGGGCGAAGATCGCCAGCCCCGCGATGCCCAGTGACCAGAAGATCGCGTGCCAGTCCCAGAACCGCAGCAGCAGGCCAGATCCGATCATGCCGAGGACCCCGCCCGAGCCGGCCGTACCGGCCCACATCCCTACGGCCTTCAACCGATCTTCTTTCGGATAGGCCACGGTCAGCATCGACAGCGTCGCGGGCATAACAAACGCGGCGCCGACACCGGCCAGCGCCCGTCCCGCGATGATCTGCGTTGGGGCGTGCAACAACGCCGGCGCCATCGAGCCAATCGAGAAGATCACCAGGCCGGTCAGCAACGCACCCCGCCGGCCATAGCGGTCACCGATGGCCCCCGCGGGTAACAGCAGGCAGGCCAGCGCCACGGTGTAACCGTCGACCACCCAGGTCAGCTGGGTCTGCGTCGCCGAGGTGGCCACCGCGAGGTCACCCAGCGCGGTGTTCAGCGCCGTCATCGACCCAACCACCAGCCCGACGCCCATGCAGGCCACGGCCAGCGTCCAGGCTCGGGCTCGGGGCGTACCGCCGATGCCTACCGCATCAGTACGCTGGTCAGGCCGGACAAGAGTGTCGGCCATAATCATGCGCCTCCTCCCCCAGGGGCGAACTAATTTCCGAGACTAACAGTCTCGTAGGTAGACCGATAGTCTTGTTCTCAAACAGGGAGGTGGATCACAATCACCGACAGCAGTGGCGACCCCCGCCCGGCTCGGTCTCGTGCTCGTTTGCTGGAAGCCGCCACCGCGCTGCTGCGCTCCGGGGGTCCCAGCGCGGTGACCGTCGATGCGGTCACCCGTGGCGCCAATGTAGCCCGGGCTACCTTGTATCGCCACTTCCCGAGCGGAAATGACTTGCTGGCCGCGGCGTTCAACAGCCTCATCCCACCGGCCGCGCTGCCGCCCGACGAGGGTTCGCTGCGGGATCGGCTGGTCGCGGTTGTGCTGGCCCAAGCCGAATCCGTGGCGGAAGCTCCCGCGGCGTTGACGGCGATGTCGTGGTTGTCGCTGGGCCGCGACCTGGAGGGTTTGCCAGAACCTCGGCACACCGCGGCCGCCGACAGCGCCGCGATCACCACACTCCGCGAACGCATCGCCCAGCAGTACGCGGCGCCATTCGACGCGATATTCGATAGCCCGGAGGCGGCCGAGCTGGGTGAGGTCGACCGGTCCCGGGCGATCGCCCTGCTGATCGGTCCGCTGGTGCTCGGGCGCCTCTCCACCTTGCCAGACTTCGACTACCGTGAATGCGCGTACGCGGCCGTCGACGGCTTCCTGCACGTGCAGCGCGCCCAGCACCGGGCTAGCGCAGCGAGCACCGAGTCGGCAGGTGCCTGAGCCGCTGCCGGCCTAGGGCAGTCCGTCCAGCCCGGGGCCGCCGTACCTCGGGCCTGCTTTGCCGCCTGTGCCGCCGCTGCCCTGAGGCGAGCCGCCGGTCCCGGCGTTGCCGCCGTTGCCGCCGTCGCCGTACGACTGGGCATCGCCGCCATTGCCGCCGTTGCCGCTGGCGAAGACTCCGCCGCCGATGATGCTGCCCCCATCGCCGCCGTTGCCGCCGTCTCCGAGGTTCGGGGCCACGCCGCCGTTGCCGCCGTCCCCGGCGGGGGCGGCCGTGTTGTTTCCGCCGGTGCCCCCATCGCCGCCGTTGCCAACCCATGAGCCGCCGTTGCCGCCGTCGCCGCCGTTCGCTCCAACTCCGCCGTGGGAGTCCCCACCGTTGCCGCCGGCCCCACCGTTGCCCACGTATGAGCCGCCATTGCCGCCGGCGCCGCCGGCCCCGCCCGTGGTGCCGCCGCCGTAGCCGCCGCCGGAGCCGCCGTTGCCGCCGTTGCCGAACGTCCCGGCGTTGCCGCCCGCGCCGCCGCGCCCACCAACTGTGAGTGGGCCGAGGCCTTCGGCGCCGGCGCCGCCGGAGCCGCCGTTGCCGAACGTCCCGCTGTCCCCGCCGTTGCCACCGGCCCCGGCGGTGCCGAACACCGTGCGCCCGCCGTTACCGCCGTCGCCGCCGTCGCCGAAAAATCCGCCGGTTCCGCCGTTACCGCCCGCGCCGCCGCCAGTCTGGCCGACCCCGCCGTTGCCGCCGGCCCCGCCGGCGCCACCCAGTTCGCCGGCCCCGCCGTTGCCGCCGGTCCCGCCGGCGCCGCTTACCCCGCCGGTGCCGCCTGCCCCGCCCGCGCCGCCCGCCCCGCCGGTGCCGAACAGTCCGCCGGTCCCGCCGTTGCCGCCGTTGCCGCCGGCGCCAATAATCGAGGCACCACCGGCGCCTCCCGAGCCGCCGCTGCCGAACAGCGCGGCGGCCCCTCCGTTGCCGCCGTTGCCGCCGTTCACGCCGGATCCGCCGTTGCCCCCATTACCGAACAACAGCCCGGCATCCCCGCCGCTAGCGCCGGACCCCGGTGCCCCGTTGGCGCCGTTACCGAAAAGCGGGCGGCCGAACAGCTCCTGGGCGGGCGCGTTGACCGCGTTCAGCATGGTTTGCTCGGCGTTGGCTTCGGCGCTGGCGTACGAAGCCGCGCTTGCGCTCATGTTTCGGACAAACTGCTCGTGAAAGGACGCCACCTGGGCGCTGAGAGCCTGATATGCCTGGGCGTGGCTGCCGAACAACGCGGCGATCTCGGCCGAGACCTCGTCGGCGCCGGCGGCCAGCACCCCCGACGTCGGAGCCCACGCCGCCGCATTGGCCGACCTGATCGTCGAACCGATGTTCGCTATGTCCGTTGCCGCCGCCGTCACGAATTCCGGCGCCGCGATTACAAACGACATGACCGTTCTCCCACGTGTCCGGGTTGAAGTATCAGCCGATCGTATCCCGGTACTTACCGCAGTGAGTAGGAAATGGGCAGGTGTTTAAGACCCCCGACGAAGGCGGTGGCGATTAGCTCGGGTTCACCCCTGAGTTGAATCGATTTCAGTCGCGGCAACAGTTCGGCGAAGAAGCTGTTCACTTCCATGTGGGCCAGTGCGGCAGCCAGGGCGGACGTGGACGCCGAAGCCGAATGCCAAGTGCTTGTTGGGGTTTCGGCCGACGTCGAAGCGGAACGGGTCGTCGAACACTTCCTCGTCGCGGTTGGCCGAGACGTAGGAAAGATACACCGCCTCGCCTTCGGCGCTCGGCACGCCGCGGATGGCGGTGTCCTCCGGGTGGCGGGGTGGCGGTGCGCATGAATTCCTTGACGGGCGTCACCCAGCGGATCATCTCCTCTGCGGCCGGCGATGGTTGCGCTGGTGGTGTGGCGCGTGGACGCGCAGGTGAATCAGCGCGGCGTGCAGCCGCGGCTCGTCGGTGTTGGCGCTCGGGTCGGCGAAGACGTTCGCGGCGTCATCGATTATGGGTGTGCTCACGGTTCGACGGCGATAGGCAGCGATGCCGTCGGGCTAATCCCGAACGCGGTGTTGGTGGTGGTGTTGGTCATCGTCACGTCGATGGCGGAGCCGCCTTTGCCGACGGTGAAATTCTGGTTGGCGTTCAGCTGCAGGTGGAGTTGGTAGGTGATGGTCTGCCCCGGATTGATCGCGAACGGCGCGAGGAGCGGTCGGGTGAGGAAATCCATCCCGGTCCCTTCGGCGACGTACGGCACCGCCACCCACGCCTTGGTGTCGGCGTTGAGCATCTCCAACGACCCGGCGGGCATCATCGCGGCGCCCGACGGGTTGCACGAGCAGTGGCTCAGCGACACCACCATGCCCACGTGGTCGAGGGCCGCGGCCGAGGTGTTGACCAGCGCGACGCTGAACGGCATGGGCTCTCCGCCCGGCCGGACCGTCGTGGGTCCGCCCGCGGTGATGGTGACGTCGATGCCGCCCGCGGACCCGTGCCCCCCGGCCGCGGGCGTCGGCGAGGCCGGGGAGGTGTTCGGCGCGCTCGAGGACGACGTGGATTGCGCGGCTGTGGTGGTGGAACCGGTGGGTGTGCCGGAACTGGTCCCGGAACTGGTCGCGGTGTGGGAACTCGAGCAGCCGACAAGGGCTACGGCCGTCGCTGTGCCCACCAACGTGGCGATGAGGCTCGAAACAGCGCTCACGATGCCCTCCGGATCGTCCGCGACGGGAATGAACCTGCGCCGTAAGCGTAGCCCTGTCCGATCCTTCTGACATCCTCCTGACCTCGGCCTGACCTCGGATGGCACCATCTAGCTCGTGGAGAGTGGAGCAGGTCGTCCCCGGTTGGCCGGACTCCATCACCTGGGGATTTCGGTAACGAACCTGCCGCGCAGTTTGCGCTTCTAGTGCGACGTGCTCGGAGCCGATGTCCTGGTCGGACCAAACGACGGCACCAGTCCCGCGTTCTTTGGGCGGGTGGCCATCCTTAGCCTGGGCGGCCGCATCCTTGACCTGTGCGAGCATTCCCGCAACGACGGTAAGCGATTCGACCCGGTGCGCACGGGTCTCGATCATCTCGCGCTGGAGGCCGAGTCCCCGGAACAGTTGCAGGCATGGGCAAGTTGGCTCGATACCTGTGGCGTCGAGCGGTCGGCGGTCCGGGCAGTGGCCGATGGCCGGGGACCAATGCTCGACTTCGTCGATCCAGACGGAATCCAGATCGAGTTCATCCACCTGAATCTGGGGTAGTTGACGAATCTGGGCTAGCTGACGCGCTAGAGACCGGCCCGATCCTTGATGCGCTGCCGGACGGGCGCCTTCCCGTCGGCGAGAGTCGCCAAGCCCAAGCGGGTAGCGTTCCGCTGCGAGCTCGGCCGGCCGCGCACCGTTGATCCAGTCGATCATGGGTTGAGCGGGGTCAGCCGCTCCCTGATTCGGTCCGTGATGCGGCTCGAACACCGGCACGACAACGCCTTGTGAGGCTCCTTGTGAGGCTCCTCGGGATGCCCCGACGACAAACCTTAGGCCCGCGCAATCGAGACCGAGCCGAGATTTGGCCCCAGCGAAGAGTTAAGGCATACTGTTCAGGTTGCCCTGCGCCAGGTTTGCGCCTGGTCGGGCATACGACCAGCGCCCACAACGGGCGCGTCCGGTCCCATCCTTGTTCGCGACGAATTTCGGCCCCGAAATTGGCCCTGAAATTGGCGAGGAGAGGGCCACGCGCGGGTGACATGCCCGAGCGCGGGGGCCGGTGGACCACGACAGGTAAACAGCGGCGCAATATCCGGCGCGACGCTAGATCGGCCTCAGTTGGCCGGGTCGATCGGCGCGCTGGGGGCACCAGGTCCGGACACGGGCCTTAAGTGGAGTGAGGTAGGAGAAGCGTGGCGGGACAGAAGATCCGCATCAGGCTCAAGGCCTACGACCATGAGGCTATTGACGCCTCGGCACGCAAGATCGTCGAGACCGTCGTACGCACGGGTGCCAGCGTCGTAGGTCCGGTGCCGCTGCCGACCGAAAAGAACGTGTACTGCGTCATTCGCTCTCCGCACAAATACAAAGACTCGCGAGAGCACTTCGAAATGCGTACCCACAAGCGGTTGATCGACATCCTCGATCCGACGCCGAAGACCGTTGACGCCCTGATGCGCATCGATCTTCCGGCCAGTGTCGACGTCAACATCCAGTAGGAGATTTCCAGAGCAATGGCACGAAAGGGCATTCTCGGTACCAAGCTGGGCATGACGCAGGTATTCGACGAGAACAACAAAGTGGTGCCGGTGACCGTGGTCAAGGCCGGGCCGAACGTGGTGACCCGCATCCGCACGCCGGAACGCGATGGGTACAGCGCCGTGCAGCTGGCCTACGGCGAGATCAGCCCACGCAAAGTCAACAAGCCACTGACCGGGCAGTACAGCGCCGCCGGCGTCAACCCACGCCGGTACCTGGCCGAACTGCGCCTGGACAACCCGGACGCGGCGGCCGAATACGAGGTCGGGCAGGAGCTGACGGCCGAGATCTTCGCCGACGCCACCTACGTCGACGTCACCGGTACCTCCAAGGGCAAGGGTTTCGCCGGCACCATGAAGCGGCACGGCTTCAGCGGGCAGGGCGCCGGCCACGGCGCCCAGGCGGTGCACCGCCGTCCGGGCTCCATCGGCGGATGTGCCACGCCCGCACGGGTGTTCAAGGGCACCCGGATGTCCGGCCGCATGGGCAACGACCGGGTGACCGTGCAAAACCTGTTGGTACACAAGGTCGATACCGAGAAGGGCGTGCTGCTGATCAAGGGCGCAGTCCCGGGCCGCACCGGTGGACTCGTCATGGTCCGCAGCGCGATCAAGCGAGGTGAGAAGTGATGGCAGCCCAAAAGGACCAGCAGGACCGGAAGGTCCTGAAAATCGACGTCAAGACCCCGGCCGGCAAGGTCGAGGGTTCCATCGAGCTGCCTGCCGAACTGTTCGATGCCCCAGCCAATATCGCGCTGATGCACCAGGTCGTCACCGCGCAACGGGCGGCGGCCCGGCAGGGGACGCACTCGACCAAGACGCGCGGCGACGTCAGCGGCGGTGGCCGCAAGCCCTACCGGCAGAAGGGGACCGGTCGCGCCCGGCAGGGCTCGACGCGGGCCCCGCAGTTCACCGGTGGCGGTGTCGTGCACGGTCCCAAGCCGCGCGACTACAGCCAGCGCACACCCAAGAAGATGATCGCCGCGGCGTTGCGCGGGGCACTGTCCGACCGGGCCCGCAACGGGCGCATCCACGCGGTCACCGAACTGGTGACCGGTCAGACTCCTTCCACGAAGAGCGCCAAGGAGTTTCTGGGCAAACTGACTGACCGCAAGCAGGTGCTGGTGGTCATCGGCCGCAGCGATGAGACCGGCGCGAAAAGCGTGCGCAACCTGCCCGGTGTGCACTTCCTGGCGCCCGACCAACTCAACACCTATGACGTGCTGCGCGCCGATGACGTGGTGTTCAGCGTTGAGGCCCTCAACGCCTATATCGCCGCCAATACCGCCGCTAATCCGATTGAGCCCGAGGAGGTTACGGCCTGATGGCGACCATCGTTGACCCGCGCGACATCATCCTGGCTCCGGTCATCTCGGAGAAGTCCTACGGACTGCTCGACGACAACGTGTACACGTTCGTGGTGCACCCCGATTCGAACAAGACGCAGATCAAGATCGCTGTCGAGAAGATCTTTTCGGTCAAGGTCGCATCGGTGAACACCGCGAATAGACAAGGCAAGCGCAAGCGCACCAGGACCGGATTCGGCAGGCGCAAGAGCACCAAACGCGCCATCGTCACCTTGGCGCCGGGCAGCAAGCCGATCGACCTGTTCGGAGCACCGGCCTAGCCCGGCGACGAGAAAGACCTGATTAGACATGGCACTTCGCAAGTACAAGCCGACAACGCCCGGTCGTCGCGGCGCCAGCGTGTCCGATTTCGCCGAGATCACCCGTTCGGAGCCGGAGAAGTCACTGGTGCGCCCGCTGCACGGTCACGGGGGCCGCAACGCACACGGCCAGATCACCACCCGCCACCAGGGTGGTGGTCACAAGCGCTCCTACCGGGTGATCGACTTCCGTCGCAACGACAAGGACGGGGTCAACGCCAAGGTCGCACACATCGAGTACGACCCGAACCGCACCTCGAACATCGCGCTGCTCCATTTCCTCGACGGTGAGAAGCGCTACATCATTGCCCCGCAAGGACTGTCGCAGGGTGACGTGGTGGAATGTGGCCCCAACGCCGACATCAAGCCGGGCAACAACCTGCCGTTGCGTAATATCCCGGCCGGTACGCTGGTCCACGCCGTGGAGCTGCGGCCGGGCGGTGGCGCCAAGCTCGCGCGTTCGGCCGGGTCGAGCATCCAGTTGCTCGGCAAGGAGGGTAGCTACGCATCGCTGCGTATGCCGAGTGGTGAGATCCGTCGTGTCGACGTGCGGTGCCGCGCGACCGTCGGCGAGGTGGGCAACGCCGAGCAGGCGAACATCAACTGGGGCAAGGCCGGCCGGATGCGGTGGAAGGGCAAGCGCCCGTCGGTCCGCGGTGTGGTGATGAACCCGGTGGACCACCCGCACGGCGGTGGCGAAGGCAAGACCTCGGGTGGCCGTCACCCGGTCAGCCCGTGGGGCAAGCCCGAGGGCCGCACCCGCCATGCCAACAAGGCCAGTAACAAGCTGATCGTCCGACGCCGGCGCACCGGCAAGAAGCATTCGCGCTAGGGAAGTTTCAGGAGTAGCCAACTATGCCACGCAGCCTGAAGAAAGGCCCGTTCGTCGACGACCATCTGCTCAAGAAGGTCGACGTGCAGAACGAAAAGAACACCAAGCAGGTCATCAAGACCTGGTCGCGCCGGTCGACGATCATTCCGGACTTCATCGGGCACACCTTTGCGGTGCACGACGGGCGCAAGCACGTCCCGGTGTTCGTCACCGAGGCGATGGTCGGCCACAAGCTTGGTGAATTCGCGCCGACTCGCACCTTCAAGGGGCACATCAAGGACGACCGGAAGGCCAAGCGGCGATGAGTTCCACTACTGAGTTTCCGTCGGCGGTCGCCAAAGCACGGTTCGTGCGGGTGTCGCCGACAAAGGCGCGCCGGGTGATCGACCTGGTGCGCGGCAGGTCGGTGGCCGACGCGCTGGACATCTTGCGCTGGGCGCCGCAGGCCGCCAGTGAGCCGGTGGCCAAGGTGATCGCGAGTGCCGCGGCCAATGCGCAGAACAACAACGGACTGGACCCGGCGACGTTGGTGGTGGCCACGGTGTACGCCGATGAGGGTCCGACCGCCAAGCGCATCCGTCCGCGCGCCCAGGGGCGTGCGTTCCGGATCCGCAGACGGACCAGCCACATCACGGTGGTGGTGGAAAGCCGCCCGGCAAAGGATCAGCGGTCGGCGAAGTCGTCGCGCGCCCGTCGTGCCGAGGCCAGCAAGGCCGCCGCCAAGGCACCCGCGAACAAGGCTGCCGCCGTGAAGGCGCCGGCCAAGGCACCGGCCACCAAGAAAGCACCGGCCAAGAAGGCGCCCGCCAAGGCTGTAGCTGGTTCCGGGGCCGCCAAAGCGCCTGCCAAGAAGGCGCCCGCCAAGAAGGCGCCCGCCAAAACGTCTGAGGCTTCTGACGCGAAGGGAGGCTCAGACTAGTGGGCCAGAAGATCAACCCGCACGGCTTCCGGCTGGGCATCACCACCGATTGGAAGTCTCGCTGGTACGCCGACAAGCAGTACTCGGAGTACGTCAAGGAGGATGTCGCCATCCGTCGGCTGCTGTCCAGCGGCCTCGAGCGCGCGGGGATCGCCGACGTGGAGATCGAGCGCACCCGCGACCGGGTCCGGGTGGACATTCACACCGCCCGCCCGGGGATCGTCATCGGCCGGCGTGGCACCGAGGCCGACCGGATTCGTGCGGACCTGGAAAAGCTGACCGGCAAGCAGGTCCAGCTCAACATCCTCGAGGTCAAAAACCCTGAGGCACAAGCGCAATTGGTGGCCCAGGGGGTCGCCGAGCAGCTGAGCAACCGGGTGGCCTTCCGCCGTGCCATGCGCAAGGCCATCCAGTCGGCGATGCGTCAGCCCAACGTCAAGGGCATCCGGGTGCAGTGCTCGGGCCGTCTCGGCGGGGCCGAGATGAGCCGCTCGGAGTTCTACCGCGAGGGGCGCGTGCCGCTGCACACGCTGCGTGCCGACATCGACTACGGCCTGTACGAGGCCAAGACCACCTTCGGCCGGATCGGCGTGAAGGTGTGGATCTACAAGGGCGACATCGTCGGTGGGAAACGTGAACTGGCCGTCGCTACGCCGGCGGGCGCCGATCGTCCGCGTCGCGAGCGGCCGTCGGGCGCACGTCCGCGCCGCAGTGGCGCGTCGGGCACCACGGCGACCAGCACCGAGGCCGGGCGCGCCGCGGGCGAAGAGCCGGCCGGCGGGTCCGCTGGGGACGGCGCGCCCGCCCTCGAGCCGCAGAGTACGGAGAGCTGAATCATGTTGATTCCCCGCAAGGTTAAGCACCGTAAGCAGCACCATCCCCGCCAGCGCGGCATCGCCAGCGGCGGCACGACGGTGAACTTCGGTGACTACGGCATCCAGGCCCTCGAGCACGCCTACGTGACCAATCGGCAGATCGAGGCCGCTCGTATCGCCATCAACCGGCACATCAAGCGTGGCGGGAAGGTGTGGATCAACGTCTTCCCCGACCGCCCGCTGACCAAGAAGCCCGCCGAGACCAGGATGGGTTCGGGCAAGGGCTCGCCGGAGTGGTGGGTGGTCAACGTCAAGCCCGGCCGGGTGTTGTTCGAGCTCAGCTACCCCAATGAGCAAACCGCCCGGTCGGCGCTCACCCGCGCAATCCACAAGTTGCCGATCAAGGCGCGCATCGTGACCCGAGAGGAACAGTTCTGATGGCAGTGGGAACTTCCCCCGGCGAACTGCGCGAGCTCACCGACGAGGAGCTGACCGAGCGTCTGCGCGAGTCCAAGCAGGAGCTGTTCAACCTGCGCTTCCAGATCGCGACCGGCCAGCTCACCAACAATCGGCGGCTCCGCACGGTCCGTCAGGAAATCGCACGCATCTACACCGTGCTGCGGGAACGAGAACTGGGCCTGGCATCCGGCCCCGGTGGCGACGACAACGAATCGTGAAGGAATCGTGATGGCAGAGGCTAATACCGGCACACCAGCCAAGGCGACCAAGGCACCCGCCAAGAAGGCCCCATCCAAGGCCGCTGCGTCAAAGGCCGCCGCGTCGAAGGCCGCCGCACCCAAGGGCGCCGCGCCCAAAGAAGCTGCGCCGAAAGGCGCGAGCAGTGCCAAAGGCCCCAAGCACACGCCGGCCACTCCGAAGCCACGCGGCCGGCGCAAGACGCGCATCGGTTATGTGGTGAGCGACAAGATGCAGAAGACCATCGTGGTCGAGTTGGAAGACCGCATGCGGCACCCGTTGTACGGCAAGATCATTCGGACCACCAAGAAGGTCAAGGCGCACGACGAGAACAGTGTCGCCGGCATCGGGGACCGCGTGTCCCTGATGGAGACCCGTCCACTGTCGGCGACCAAACGCTGGCGGCTCGTCGAGATCTTGGAGAAAGCCAAGTAACGGCCACATCGAGTGTGCAACCGGCGACACGTCATCGGGTCGCGTCGCGACTTTCACACTCGGCGTAGCTACCTCGCCAGGTTTCTTAGCTGATTGCTAACTCGCAGGTGTAGTGTCCGGGGACGTTCGGGGACGTTCGGTAGGTCCACTACGAGAGTGAGGCTGGCGGCGATGACGGGGTCGGCGGAATTTAACGGCAAGATCGAGCTGGATATTCGCGACTCGGAGCCGGACTGGGGCCCGTATGCGGCGCCGACCGCGCCCGAGAATTCGCCGAACATCCTTTATTTGGTCTGGGACGACACCGGTATCGCGACCTGGGACTGTTTCGGCGGCCTGGTTGAAATGCCCGCGATGTCGCGGATCGCCGAGCGCGGTGTGCGGCTGTCGCAATTCCACACCACCGCGCTGTGTTCACCGACGCGGGCGTCGCTGCTGACCGGTCGCAACGCCACCACCGTGGGCATGGCCACCATCGAAGAATTCACCGACGGTTTCCCGAACTGCAACGGGCGGATCCCGGCCGACACCGCACTGCTGTCGGAGGTCCTGAACGAACGTGGTTACAACACCTACTGCGTCGGCAAGTGGCACCTGACCCCGCTGGAAGAGTCGAATATGGCGTCGACCAGGCGGCATTGGCCGACCTCGCGCGGTTTCGAACGGTTCTACGGCTTCATGGGCGGCGAGACCGACCAGTGGTACCCCGACCTGGTGCACGACAACCACCCCGTCAGCCCGCCGGGCACACCCGAGGACGGTTACCACCTGTCCAAGGACATCGCCGACAAGTCCATCGAATTCATCCGCGACGCCAAGGTGATCGCACCCAGCAAGCCGTGGTTCAGCTATGTCTGCCCCGGCGCCGGGCATGCCCCGCACCATGTCTTTAAAGAATGGGCCGACAAGTATGCCGGCAAGTTCGACATGGGTTACGAGAAGTACCGCGAGATCGTGTTGGAAAAGCAGAAGTCGCTGGGGATCGTGCCGCCGGATACCGAACTGTCGGCGATCAACCCGTACATCGACGTGAAGGGACCGCAAGGCGAGCCGTGGCCGCTGCAGGACACCGTGCGGCCCTGGGATTCACTCAACGATGAAGAGAAGAAACTGTTCAGCCGGATGGCCGAGGTGTTTGCCGGATTCCTGAGCTACACCGATGCCCAGATCGGCCGGATCCTGGACTATCTCGAAGAATCCGGTCAGCTGGACAACACCATCATCGTGGTCATCTCCGACAACGGCGCCAGCGGTGAGGGCGGCCCCAACGGATCGGTGAACGAGGGCAAGTTCTTCAACGGCTACATCGACACCGTCGAAGAGAGCCTGAAGTTCCTCGACCGGCTCGGCGGCCCCGAGACCTACAACCACTACCCGATCGGCTGGGCGATGGCCTTCAACACGCCCTACAAGCTGTACAAGCGCTACGCCTCGCACGAGGGCGGTATCGCCGACACGGCAATCATCTCCTGGCCCAACGGTATTCGGGCGCACGGCGAGGTTCGCGACAACTATGTCAACGTCTCCGACATCACTCCGACCGTCTACGATTTGCTGGGCATCACCCCGCCGGAGACGGTCAAGGGCATTGCGCAGAAGCCGCTCGACGGCGTGAGTTTCAAAGCGGCCCTTGCCGATGCCGGCGCCGACACCGGGAAGGAAACCCAGTTCTACACCATGCTGGGTACCCGCGGGATATGGCACCAGGGCTGGTTCGCCAACACCATCCATGCCGCCACGCCGGCGGGTTGGTCGCATTTCGATACCGACCGCTGGGAACTCTTTCACATCGAGGCCGACCGCAGCCAATGCCACGACCTGGCTGCCGAGCAACCCGAGAAGCTGGAAGAGCTTAAGGCGCTGTGGTTTTCCGAAGCCGCGAAGTACAACGGTCTGCCGCTTTCCGATTTGAACATCGTGGAAACGCTGACGCGGTTCCGGCCCTACCTGGTCGGCGATCGGCAGACGTACACGTACTATCCGGACGGCGCCGAGGTGGGCATCGGCGCGGCGGCCGAGCCTCGCGGTCAGTCCTTCTCCGTGGTGGCCGACGTGACCGTGGATACCGCCGGCGCCGAAGGGGTCCTGTTCAAGCACGGTGGCGCCCACGGCGGGCACGTGCTGTTCATCCAGGACGGGCGGCTGCACTACGTCTACAACTTCCTCGGCGAGCGCGAGCAGCTGATTTCGTCGCCCGGTGCGGTGCCGCTGGGCAGACACCTGTTCGGCGTTCGCTTTTCGCGGACGGGAACCGTGGAGAACAGCCACACGCCCCTGGGCGCGGCCACGCTGTTCGTCGACGAAACCGCGGTCGCGTCGGTCCCGGATATGACGACACAGCCCGGGCCGTTCGGCCTGGCCGGTGCCAGCATCATGGTCGGACGCAACACGGGTTCGGAAGTGTCGCGGCGCTACAAGGCGCCGTACCGATTCACCGGCGGCACCATCGCACAGGTCACCATCGACATCTCTAGCAAGCCGTACGTGGACCTGGAAAGAGAGCTCGTGCTTGCCTTTTCGCGCGACTGAACGGGCTGCGCGATGGGTGTGCGCCGTCGTCGGCGGGGCATGCCTGATGACCGGGATGATCGCGGGCTGTGAGAAGACCACCGCCGGAACCGCGATCCGGGCCAGTCACACGACATCGACACCGTCTTTTGACCCGGCGGAGCCGGTGCCCGGCGTCGAGACGACGCTGCCCAGCCATCTCCTACCGGTTACCGTCACGTGCTTTCCGCCGCCCGTCGGTGGTGGCCACTTGGCCATGGCCCGGGTGTCCGACTCCGCGGCGCCCAAAGTCTTCGTCATCGTGCCGGACGGCTGGAGCTCGCCCGTCGGTACCGGCGAGACGGCATTGACGTTGGCCGGTCCCGACGGCATGTCCGGCGCCGTGACCATCGGGGAGACCGCTCTCGAGCCGGGTGGGGCCTTCTTGAAATACGCTACGGACATGCGTGGCTCGCGGCCCGGCGTGAAATTCACCGTGGCCGCGGCTCAGTTCTGCGGTTACAGCAGCCAGCAGCT
Source organism: uncultured Actinomycetota bacterium (assembly GCA_963814505.1). Classification (GTDB taxonomy): domain Bacteria; phylum Actinomycetota; class Actinomycetes; order Mycobacteriales; family Mycobacteriaceae; genus Mycobacterium. Next base: position 743,095 of record CAWFDM010000016.1, on the reverse strand, counting down.
GACCGGAACATTTCAAAGTCCGTCAGGCACTTTTGATTTCGCCGATAGGGCGACCCATATCTGGACCAATACCAAAAGGTACCTGGTCGCCATCCAACTGCAAGGCCCGGCAGGTGTGGCCGCATTCGATGCCGCGAAATCCACATTGATGCGGCAGTTTGCCGTCGTCATTCCCTGAATCGGCTGAATTCCCGTCAAGCCATGTTCTGATCGCCGCCCGGCTGCTAGCATCTGACCCCGTGCAATTGCTCGCTGTGCTGCGACAGCAGGAAAGAGTGTGCCCGCCAACGGCTCCCGGCGGCGGCGACCAATGACCGCACCGCCTCCGCCGCCTCCTGGACCGCCGCCGCCTGGGTCGCCGCCGCCCGCGGCGCCACCGCCGGCATCGGAGTCGTCCGCACCGGCGCCGCCCCCGGCAAAGCCCCCGTTGCACCCAAAGCGTGTTGCGATCGGTCTCGGTATCGTCTTGGCCGTCGTCATTACCTACTTCCTATCGCTGCTTGGCGTGCATTTACTGACCAAATCAGCGCCCGCGCTGCCCGAGGTCGATCTGAGCAAGTTCGAGAAGGAGGACACCGTTGTCCAGGTGCGCCTCGAAGAAATGAAGCCCACGGCAAATCGCCTCTCGGTGAATGTGCTGGTTTTTCCCCAAGATTCGCTCTACGACCAAGAGATGGGTGTGCTCAGTACCGACGCCGCGGTGCGTCTGTATCCACCTAACGACCTGGGCGACCTGCAATACGCGAAGGGGAAGGCGCCGACGCAACTCGCCACCACCGTCGTCGCGCACGGGAATGCCGGTAACTGGCCATTCGATTCGTACACCACAGAGGTGATCTCGGCCGACGTCTTCACCGGCGACTACCACCAACGAGTTCCCGCCCGCGTCGAAGTAGCCGGATACTTGGACGGCTGGGACGCTACCGTCACCCGCATCCATGACCCCGACGACAAAGACAACCCAGAGATCCTGGACGACGTGAAAATCACGTTGCACAGAGCCAAGGGCCCGCTGGTGTTCGACGTGGGAATCTGCCTGGTCCTGCTCGCGCTGCCCGTGTTGGGATTGTGGGTGGCCATTCCGATGGTGTTGGGCCGGACGTCGTTCTTGCCGCCGTTTTGCACGTGGTACGCCGCGATGCTGTTCGCCATCGTCCCGCTGCGAAACATCCTGCCCGGCAACCCGCCGCCGGGCTCGTGGATCGACCAAGCGTTCGTGCTGTGGGTGTTGATAGCGATGATCACGGCGATGACGCTGTTCGTCGCCGCCTGGACCCGGCAACGGGATCGAAAATCGCCGAAAGCCTGAAGCCGGTCGAGCTGGTCTAACTGATTGCGTCGACGGCGTCTGAGACTCGTCCTTGGAAGTCGGGCGAAAGCGGGATGTAGCCGATTCGATTGAGGTCGACCTGGCCGGGGCCGATCGCTGTCTGCAGGAACGCCTTGACCGCCTGCGCCGCGTTGGCGTCGGGGTATTTGGAGCAGACGATCTCGTAAGTGGCCAAGACGATCGGGTAGACGTCGGGCTGGGCGGGGTTGTAGAACGACGAGATGTCGAGCACGAGGTCGTTGCCTTGACCGGTGACCTTGGCGCCCTTGATCGTCTTGCCGACCGTGTCGGTGCCGATGCGCACCGGGCGTAACGACCTGCGGCTTGCCGGGGTCTTGATCTCGGCGGCGTAAAGCCCTTGCTGGAGCGCGTAGGACAATTCGTTGTAGCTGATCGCGCCCTCGGTGGTTTTCACTAGCTCCGAGGTGCCCTTGTTGCCTTGGGCGCCGATGCCGACGCCGCCGTTCCACATCTTGCCCACGCCCTTATTCCAGGCTCCGCCGGCTGCGGCCTGCAGGTAGGACTGGAAGTTGTCGGTGGTGCCGGATGCGTCGTTGCGGTAGACGACATGGATGTCCTCCGCCGGCATGGAGGCATTGAGCGCGGTGAGGGCCGGGTCGTCCCAGCGGGTGATGGTGCCGTTGAAGATCTTGGCCATCGTGGGTGCGTCGAGCACCAAAGAGTCGACGGTACCGAGGTTGTAGGTGATGGCCATCGGTCCGAATACCACGGGCAGGTTCCAGGCGTCGGCACCGCCGCATCGTTGTTTGGCGGCGGCGTATTGGTCGCCGGACAGCGGTATGTCCGATCCGCCGAAATCGGTTTTGCCGGCGAGGAATTCGCTGACTCCGTTGCCCGAGCCGTTGGCGCGGTAATCCAGCGTCTGCCCAGGGCAGCCCTTTTTGTAATTGTCGATGAACCGGGTCATTGCGTTGGCTTGCGCGGTCGAGCCGCTGACGGTCAAGGTCTGCTTGCCACCGCAGTCCACCTTGACCCCGCTGGCGTAGGCCAGGGTGGTGTGGGAGTTGCTGCATGCGGAGAGCGCCAGGACACCGGCGGCCAGCAAACTCACAGCGGAGCCGATGGCGGCGCCCCGTCGGTTGGTCTTCACGTTGATTGCCTCCGCGGGGGGTTGGGGGGCAGCCCAAAGTCACCCCGATTTCGACACATGACGACATTTACCGCGACCGAGCCAACACGCAAACAAACAACGGGTGAATGGTCAACGTTTGGGCTGTCACGTCGACGCGTCCAGGCGACGTAGCCGACGCTTCGGCGAAATTCTGATGGCGCCGCGCCGTCGGAGCGCGGCTTCGCTAGCATCTGACCTGGTGTGCCCGCCGTGCGGACGGGCAAAGCCGCGGCTTTCAAACCCCTCTGGAGGTAGTGACAGATGACCCATCACGCACCGACACCTCCGCCTGAGACGCCACAGACACCTCCGCGCCCTCCTTCGCCGCCCGAGTCGCCGCCGGTTGCGTGGCGGCCGCCGGCGCCGTCGGCTGCACCGCCGTCGCCTGCGCCGCCGGCCAAGGGGCGGGGACGGCGCCTCCTGCTCGGTGTCGGCATTCTGGTGGCTTTCCTCGTTGTGTACGGCCTGTCGCTGTTCGGCTTCCACTTGCTGGCCCGATCGGCGGGACCGCTCAAACCGCCAGACCTGAATGCGACCGACGACACCATCGTGTTGGTGCGCCTCGAGGAGCTCAAGACCGTCGCAAATCGCCTCACGGTGAAAGTGCTTGTGATTCCGCAGGAGTCAATGTTCGACCAACGCCTCGAGGTGCTGAAGACCGACACCGCCGTGCGCATGGATCCCCCGAACGACCTGGGAGACCTGCTGTACCCGGCAGGGAAGTCGCCGGCGCAGGTCGCAACCACGATCGAGGCGCACGGCAATCCCAATGACTGGCCATTTGACTCCTACAGCACCGACACCCTCTCGGCCGAGGTGCTCGTCGGGACCGGCGACGATCGCAAATACATACCCGCCCGGGTGGAAGTAACCGGAGCGTTGGACGGCTGGGACGTCAGCGTCCAGCGCGTGGGCGAGGCCAGCCAGGAGTCGTCGCGCCCCGACAACGTGATCATCACGCTGCACCGGGCCAAGGGCCCGCTGATCTTCGACGTGGGAATCTGCCTGGTGCTGTTCGCCCTGCCCGCTTTGGCATTCGCGGTCGCCATTCAGATTGCTTTGGGGAGGAGAAAGTTCGTCCCACCGTTCGTAACCTGGTTCGCCGCGATGCTGTTCGCCGTCATCCCCATCCGGAACTTCCTTCCCGGCAGCCCGCCGCCGGGGGCCTGGATCGACCAAGCCCTGGTGCTCTGGGTACTGATCGCGCTGGTCGGGGCTATGGGTATGTACATGCTCACGTGGTACCGAAAATCGGACTGACGCGCGTCGCACGGCTCTTGTCGACGTGCGCGGGGCCGGTCGCGGTCGTCATACCCTGAAGTGGTGCTCACCGAGCTGGTCGACCTGCCGGGTGGATCGTTCCGCATGGGCTCGACGAGCTTTTACCCGGAAGAGGCGCCGGTCCACACCGTGACCGTGCGTTCCTTCGCGATCGAGCGGCACCCGGTGACCAACGCGCAGTTCGCCGAATTCGTCGATGCCACGGGCTATGTGACTGTTGCCGAGCAACCGATCGACCCGGCGCTTTACCCGGGGGTGGATCCTGAACAGCTAAGTGCCGGCGCGATGGTATTCCGCCCGACGCCCGGTCCGGTCGACCTGCGTGACTGGCGGCAATGGTGGGACTGGGTGCCGGGGGCGAATTGGCGTCATCCGTTTGGTCCCGATAGTCCGGATTGCCCGGATAGCACTGCCGCGGACAGAGCCGATCACCCCGTCGTGCAGGTGGCCTATCCGGACGCCGCGGCCTACGCGGGGTGGGCCGGGCGGCGGCTGCCGACCGAGGCCGAGTGGGAGTATGCGGCCCGCGGCGGAACCATGACCACCTACTGCTGGGGCGACGAGGCGAAACCCGATGGTCAACTGATGGCGAATGTCTGGCAGGGCAGGTTCCCGTACCGCAACGACGGTGCGCTGGGCTGGGTGGGGACTTCGCCGGTGGGGACGTTTCCGCCCAACGGGTTTGGTCTGGTCGACATGATCGGCAACGTGTGGGAGTGGACCACGACCGAGTTTTCCGCACACCATCGGCTCGATCAGCCGTCCAAAGCCTGCTGCACACCATCGGGTCCCCCAACGGCGCCAGATCCGTCCGTCAATCAGACGTTGAAGGGCGGTTCGCATCTGTGCGCGCCGGAGTACTGCCACCGCTACCGTCCGGCCGCGCGATCACCGCAGTCGCAGGACACCGCGACCACCCACATCGGGTTTCGCTGCGTGGCGGATTTGGGGTCCGGCCAGCAACGCCGCGGTGCAATGCCATCGGCTCACTGAGCGGGTGTTATGCGGGAGCGCATGAACACTGGGTGGCCGACGGGTAACGGACGGCCGACACGGTCGTAGACGTGGGATTTCGCCCGCGCGATCGTCGTTTGCATTCGCTAACATCTGACCGCGTGGTGCCCCGACGGGCTGGATTTCACCAGCCAGTTCCAAATGGGACCCAGCAAGCGGCGCAGCACTGGCAAAGTGGCACTGCTTATGGGGGCGACCAATGACCACCGAGGCTCGGCCGACACTGGCTCCGCCGTCGAAGTTGGACCAGCCGCCACCGCTGCCGCCGGAGCCGAAGAAGTCCGAGAAGGATCCGGATCGACCCCGCATCGCCATCGGTGTGGCCGTTCTGGTGGTTGTCGTCGCCGCCTACGCCCTATCGCTGCTCGGCGTACATCTGCTGGAAAAATCAGAGGGTCCGCTCCCTCCACTTGACCTGAGCCAGGGCGGCGGCGATGCAACCATCGTGCAGCTGCGCCTCGAGGAGCTGAAGCCCGTCGCGAATCGTCTCTCGGTGAATGTGCTTGTTTATCCGGGGGTTTCAGCGTATGACAATCGCTTCGATGTGCTGGCCACCGACGTCGCCGTGCGCCTATATCCAACGAGCGACCTGGGGGACCTGCACTATCCGAAAGGAAAGGCTCCGGCGCAACTCAGCACCACCGTCGAAGCGCACGGCGATCCCGGTAACTGGCCGTTCGACTCGTACAGCACGGAGCAAATCTCGGCCGATGCGTTCGTCGGGTCGGGCGACAACCTCAAGAAGGTGCCGGCCCGTGTCGAAGTGACCGGATCGTTGGACGGTTGGGACATCAGCGTCAACCGCGTCAAGGACCCCGCCGCCCTGCCAACCTCACGCGGCACCGACAACGGGAACGTGGTCATCACGTTGAAGAGGGCCAAGGGCCCGCTGATCTTCGACCTGGGCATCTGCCTGGTCCTGATCAGCCTGCCCACCTTGGCGCTGTTGGTGGCCGTTCCGATGGCTTTAGGCAGGCGGAAGTTCTTGCCGCCGTTCGCAACGTGGTATGCCGCGAACCTGTTCGCCATCGTCCCGCTGCGAAATATCCTGCCCGGCGCCCCGCCGCCGGGTTCCTGGATCGACCAAGCGATCGTGCAGTGGGTGCTGATCGCGCTGGTGGCGGCGATGAGCTTGTACATCTTCGCCTGGGTCCGGCAAGGCGACAAATAGCGCGGGCAACACTGTCGCGCGGGCAACACTGTCGGCGTCTAGATGAGTGTCGGCGCCGATGACGACGACGCGTGCAGCTGTCCCGATGCGGGTCGCCGGGGCTCTTGCTCGGCACCCGCTCACCGGTGGGACAGATCAATTGGCAGACGACCATCTTCGGCCGGTCCCGCGTTATCAGAATCACCTGTCAGGCCGGCCTGGTAGTGTCGAACACATGTTCGAGGCAACTGGTCGGGTGCTGGACCCGCAGGTGACGGCCCAGTTAGATGAGCAGATCGAGCGGTGCTCCCCGTCAACGACGCCGGAGTCGGCCGCGCTGGTGGATCGCATCTGCGCGGCCTCCCGTGCCCAGAACCGGGCGGCGGCCGCGCAGCTGCAGGCGATCGGGGAGTTGTTCGGCTACCGGCTCTCGCGCTGCTCGGAGAACGAGCACTGGGCCATTGACACCGTGGAGGCAGTGGGTGCCGAGGGCCGCCGCGTTGCGGATCAGCCAGGGCCTCGCCGATGACTTGCTGCGCTACGCCCGCGCGATGCGCGAGCGCCCGCCCAAGGTGGGCGAGGTCTTTAAAGCCGGCGACATCGACTACCGGGCGTTTCAGACGATCGTGTATCGCACCGATCTGGTCACCGACCCCGAGGTGCTGACCGCCGTGGATTCGCAGCTGGCCCTCAACGTGGTGCGCTGGCCGTCGATGTCGCGGGGCCGGCTGGGCGCCCAGGTCGACAAGATCGTCGCGCGCGCCGATGCCGATGCGGTGCGCCGGCGCCAGGAGCGCCAGAGCGACCGGGAGGTCTCGATCTGGCAGGGCCTGGACGGCATCTCGCACCTCGAGGGCAGCCTGCTGACCCCGGATGCGCAGGCGTTGGACACGCGGCTGAATGGGTTGGCGGCCACGGTGTGTGAGCACGATCCCCGTACCCGCGCCCAGCGCCGCGCTGATGCGCTGGGCGCGCTGGCCGCCGGCGCCGATCGATTGGGCTGCCGGTGCGGGCGCGAGGATTGCGCGGCCGGCAAGCGGCCCGCCGCGGGCCCGGTGACCATTCACGTGATCGCCGAGCAGACCACCCTCACCGGCGCCGGTGCCGGCCCCCGCCGTCCAGCTCGGTGCTGAGGGGCTGATCACCCCCGAGCTGGTCGCCGAGCTGGCCATATCGGCCAAACTGGTGCCGCTGATCCACCCCGGCGATGCCCCACCCGAACCCGGTTACGTGCCGTCCAAGGCGCTGGCCGATTTCGTGCGCTGCCGCGATTTGACGTGTCGCTGGCCCGGCTGCGATCAGCCCGCGATCAACTGCGACCTGGAGCACACCATTCCCTACGCCGAGGGCGGGCCCACCCATGCGGGCAACCTGAAGTGTTATTGCCGCACTCAGCAGAGGCACAGGACCCTCAGCGCAGGCTGGCGAGATCGACAGTTGGCCGACGGCACGGGCATCTCTAGAGGCTGTGTCTCCGTGGGATTGCCGACTCCTATGGGTGGGGAATTAGGTGCCTGGGCGGCTACTTACTATGCGGTTATGAGCGATGCGACGTCACGGATCGGCATGATGGCTACCGGCGCGATGGGCCTCCTTGTCGCGGCGGTAGAGCAAATTCCGCCGGCGAGTTGGGACCAACCATCCATCCTCGGGGGCTGGAGTATTCGCGATCTCGTGGGTCATGTCACCGGCAGCGCCACGAAGATCGTGACGTTGGTCGAAGGTGGAAAACTTTGGAAGGGACCCTCCCAACCGGCCGACTGGACATGCGACGACCCAGCTGCACGGCTTCGCGAGTTGGCGGCCCGGTTGCAAGTCGCCCTGCCCAGCACGGACCTCAACGCGATGCGGGCATCGCCGGAGGGCGAGGTCCCACTACACCGGGCGCTGACCTTCCCCGTTTCCGACGTAGCCCTGCACACCTGGGACCTGTACCGCTCACAGGACCAGCTGGTCGAATTGCCTGAGGACCTGCTGACGTTCTGCCGTGAGTTGGTGGAATCGCTGCCGGAACACTTGCTGCGGCGGCCAGGTGGGTTCGGGCCAGCCCAACCTGTGCCCGAGGACGCGACGCCGACTACCCGGCTCATGGCCTATCTCGGGCGCTCGGTTGACTGCCACGGCTGAGTTGGCGATTTCGTCGCAAAACCCCACCGGCGTTGGGACGGGTGGATGCGCAACGTACAGCCAAGGCCACAAAACGTTCTTCAGCTAGTCGCTACCACCACCTTGTGAAGACGTTTTTGGGCTGGGTCGAAAAGCAGCTGGCTGACGGGACAATGATCCTGATCGCGCCCACGGGGCACACCTACGTCACCACCCCGGGCGGCGCGCTGCTGTTCCCGAGCCTGTGCCGCGCCGTCGGCGGCATGCCCACACCCGAACTCGACCCCCCACCGCCCGACTACTGCGGCCAGCGCACCGCGATGATGCCCAAACGCCGCCGCACCCGCGCCCAAAACCGCGCGCAACGCATCGCCACCGAACGCCGGCACAACCGCGACACCCGCCTGGCCCGCCGAACCGAGTCCGAAAGCTACACCGGACCCGCCCCACCCCACACTGACGACGACCCACCACCGTTCTAGCTCAGTGAGTAGTGGGCATGCGAATGGGCATGCGCCGGTTCACCCGGCTCACCAACGCCTTCTCCAAGAAAGTGGAGAACCTGACGCATGCCGTGTCGCTGCACTACATGAACTATAACTTCGCGCGGCCCCACCAAACACTCACCAAGGCCAACGGCGGCAAGAAAACGACGCCCGCGATGGCTGCCGGGATTGAAAACCGCGTCTGGATTACCGCGACATCGCCGCGCTGTGGACTGTTAGAGGAACTACTCTCATGCCGCTTCATCGCCGTGCTTCAATGCGCGTATGACCAGCAACCAGCCGTGCTGGCTCACCTGGCCTGTCGCCGAAGTGGCAGCGACGATCCTGCCGCTGTTTTCGCGTTATACGTGTCAGCTGGACTCGATGGCGGTGAATTCCATCGTCAATTGGTGTAGGACAGGCTCCTACGGCCAAAAGGGCGTGGCTGTGCACTCGGGGCGGCGGCCCTTCGAAGATCCCGATTATTGTGCGGTCGCTGAAGCGATACAGGGTCTCGAACGGGCGGGTTTGCTTTTGCGCACCTTTTTCGGCGATAGCTCCTATCTCGGTTTGACCCGGCTGGGGAGGCATGCCCTGGCAACCAACACCGCGCGCCAGCATCTCGGACTCGCCGACTCCCCACCACCGGCTTCAAATTGACCCACTACCGCTCAGCGGGCAAATTTGGCTCTGAGCTGGCCGTCCCCTAAACTCTAGGGGTTGCCCTGGGCAGACCTCGGCTGGTGCGTGCAAGCGTTATCGGCCCTGCGTGCCCTTCGGCGACAAACCGGTTTTAGAAGACCGCGCACTTCAGGGCTTTGCTCACTGTCGTGAGTTATCCTGCCGCGCGCACGTCAATCAGGTCAGGAGCTCGAGTGATTCAGCAGGAATCGCGTCTGAAGGTCGCCGACAACACCGGCGCCAGGGAGATCTTGTGCATCCGGGTCCTCGGTGGTTCATCGCGACGTTACGCCGGCATCGGCGATGTCATCGTCGCGACCGTCAAAGAGGCTATCCCCGGCGGCAATGTCAAGCGCGGTGAGATCGTCAAGGCCGTGGTGGTGCGCACCGTCAAGGAGCGCAGGCGTCCCGACGGCAGTTACATCAAATTCGACGAGAACGCGGCGGTGATCATCAAGCCCGACAACGACCCGCGCGGGACCCGTATCTTCGGGCCGGTCGGCCGCGAACTGCGGGAGAAGAGATTCATGAAGATCATCTCGCTGGCCCCGGAGGTGTTGTAGATGAAGGTCCACAAGGGCGACACCGTGCTGGTTATTTCGGGTAAGGACAAGGGCGCCAAGGGCAAGGTGCTGCAGGCCTACCCGACCCGGAACCGAGTGCTGGTCGAAGGCGTCAACCGAATCAAGAAGCACACCCCGGTGTCGACCACCCAGCGCGGAGCGCGTTCCGGCGGGATCGTCACCCAGGAAGCCCCGATCCACGTCTCCAACGTGATGGTGGTCGACTCGGACGGCAAGCCCACCCGAATCGGCTACCGGGTAGACGAGGAGACCGGCAAGCGGGTCCGAATCTCCAAGCGCAACGGCAAGGACATCTAACATCTAATGAGTACTGCAGAGAAGGTTCAGCCGCGGCTAAAACAGCGTTACCGCAACGAGATCCGGGATTCGCTGCACAAGCAGTTCGGCTACCCCAACGTCATGCAGATCCCGACCGTGACGAAGGTCGTCGTCAACATGGGGGTCGGCGAGGCCGCCCGGGACGCCAAGCTGATCAACGGCGCGGTCAACGACCTGGCGCTGATCACCGGACAGCGACCGGACATCCGGCGGGCGCGCAAGTCCATCGCGCAATTCAAACTGCGCGAGGGCATGCCGATCGGTGTGCGGGTCACCTTGCGCGGAGATCGGATGTGGGAGTTCCTCGACCGCCTCACGTCGATCGCGCTGCCACGTATTCGCGACTTCCGCGGCCTTTCGCCCAAGCAGTTCGACGGTGTCGGCAACTACACCTTCGGGCTCTCTGAGCAGTCGGTGTTCCACGAGATCGACGTGGACAAGATCGACCGCGTCCGCGGCATGGACATCAACGTCGTCACCTCGGCGACGAACGACGACGAAGGACGAGCGCTGTTGCGGGCCCTCGGCTTTCCCTTCAAGGAGAACTGAGTAGATGGCAAAGAAGGCACTGGTCAACAAGGCCCAACGCAAGCCGCGCTTCGCGGTGCGGGCCTACACCCGTTGCAGCAGGTGCGGCCGCCCGCGCGCGGTCTACCGCAAGTTCGGGCTGTGCAGGATCTGCCTGCGCGAGATGGCGCACGCGGGTGAATTGCCCGGCGTGCAGAAGAGCAGCTGGTGATGAGGACACAGGACTAAAACACTATGACGATGACGGACCCGATCGCGGACTTCTTGACCCGTCTGCGTAACGCCAATTCGGCGTATCACGACGAGGTGACGTTGCCGCACTCCAAGATCAAGGCAAACATCGCCCAGATCCTCAAGAGCGAGGGTTACATCACCGACTACCGGACCGAAGACGCTCGGGTCGGCAAGTCGCTGATCGTCCAGCTCAAGTACGGGCCGACCCGGGAGCGCAGCATCGCCGGCCTGCGCCGGGTGTCCAAGCCGGGGTTGCGGGTGTACGCGAAATCCACCAACCTGCCGCGCGTGCTCGGTGGCCTGGGTGTGGCGATCATCTCGACCTCCTCGGGCCTGCTGACCGATCGTCAGGCAGCCAGACAGGGCGTGGGCGGCGAAGTCCTCGCGTACGTGTGGTGAGAGGGGGCGAAACATGTCGCGCATTGGTAAGCAGCCGGTTCCGGTTCCCGCCGGAGTCGACGTCACGATCGAGGGTCAGAACATCTCGGTGAAGGGGCCCAAGGGCACGCTGGATCTGACTGTCGCCGAGCCGATTGCGTTGGCGCGCAACTCCGACGGTGCCATCGTGGTCACGCGTCCCGACGACGAGCGGCACAATCGCTCACTGCACGGGCTTTCGCGCACCCTGGTGTCCAACCTGGTCACCGGTGTGACTCAGGGGTACACCACGAAGATGGAGATCTTCGGCGTCGGCTACCGCGTGCAGCTCAAGGGTTCCAATCTGGAGTTCGCGCTCGGCTACAGCCACCCCGTGATAATCGAGGCCCCGGACGGGATCACGTTCGCGGTTCAGTCGCCGACGAAGTTCACCGTCACCGGGATTGACAAGCAGAAGGTCGGCCAGATCTCGGCGAATATCCGCCGTCTGCGCCGTCCCGACCCGTACAAGGGTAAGGGCGTGCGCTATGAGGGCGAACAGATCCGCCGCAAGGTCGGAAAGACAGGTAAGTAGTCATGGCGCAATCACAAGCTGATACCGCTGCGCGAAAGCCGGTGGGGCAGAGCGTATCCGCTGCTCGGCGGGTCTCCCGCCTGCGTAGGCACGCCCGGCTGCGCAAGAAGGTGTCGGGCACCGCGAAGTGCCCACGTCTGGTGGTGCACCGGTCCGCCCGGCATATTCACGTCCAACTGGTGAACGATGAAAACGGCACTACACTGGCGGCCGCGTCGTCGATCGAGGCCGATGTGCGCACCCTGGACGGTGACAAGAAAGCCCACAGTGTGCGAGTTGGCCAATTGATCGCCGAGCGCGCCAAGGCCGCCGGCATCGACACGGTGGTATTCGACCGTGGGGGATACAGCTACGGCGGACGGATCGCGGCGCTGGCCGATGCCGCACGCGAGAACGGATTGAGATTCTGATGACACGCAAGACTGGAAGGACCGCATAATGCCGGAGCAGGCGGGGCAGGGCGACTTCCGCGGTGACAGCCGTGGCGACCGCGGAGACAGCCGCGACGGCCGCGGTGACGGCCGCGACCGCGGCCGGCGCGACAGCGGGGGCCGTGGCCGTGACGGCGAGAAGAGCAACTACCTGGAAAAGGTCGTCGCCATCAACCGCGTCTCCAAGGTGGTCAAGGGTGGCCGCCGATTCAGCTTCACCGCTTTGGTCATCGTGGGTGACGGCAATGGCATGGTCGGTGTCGGCTACGGCAAGGCCAAAGAGGTCCCGGCCGCGATCGCCAAGGGCGTAGAGGAGGCGCGCAAGGGCTTCTTCCGGGTGCCGCTGATCGGCAGCACCATCACTCACCCGGTGCAGGGTGAGGCGGCCGCCGGCGTGGTGCTGTTGCGCCCCGCCAGCCCGGGTACCGGTGTGATCGCCGGCGGTGCGGCGCGCGCGGTGCTGGAATGCGCTGGGGTACACGACATCCTGGCCAAATCGTTGGGCAGCGACAACGCGATCAACGTGGTGCATGCCACCGTGGCCGCGCTCAAGCTCCTGCAGCGTCCCGAAGAAGTGGCCGCTCGCCGCGGTCTGCCGATCGAGGACGTCGCCCCGCCCGCGATGCTGAAGGCGCGGCGGGAAAGTGACGCGGTCGCCGCCAGTGCTAATTCAGCAGTCAGGGAGGGAACGCCGCAGCCATGAGCCAGCTCAAGATCACCCAGGTGCGCAGCACGATCGGGGCTCGCTGGAAGCAGCGGGAGAGCTTGCGCACCCTGGGCCTGCGGCGGATTCGCCATTCGGTGATCCGTGAGGATGACGCAGCGACCCGTGGCCTGATCGCGGTGGTGAGCCATCTCGTCGAGGTGGAGCCTGCTGAAAGTGGAGGCAATCGTCCCGAAGGGAAGACACCATGACGATCAAGCTGCACGACCTGCGTCCCGCGCCCGGGGCGAAAACCAAGCGTACCCGCGTCGGTCGCGGTGACGGTTCCAAGGGCAAGACCGCCGGCCGCGGCACCAAGGGCACCGGGGCCCGCAAGAATGTGCCGGTGCGGTTCGAGGGTGGGCAGATGCCGATCCACATGCGGCTGCCGAAGCTCAAGGGCTTCCGCAACCGCTTCCGCACCGAGTACGAGATCGTCAACGTCGGTGACATCGGCCGGCTGTTCCCCAAGGGCGGCGCTATCGGTGTGGACGATCTGGTGGCCAAGGGAGCCGTCCGCAAGAACGCCCTGGTCAAGGTCCTCGGCGACGGCAAGCTGACGGTCAAGGTCGACCTGTCCGCGCACAAGTTCAGCGGCAGCGCGCGCGAGAAGATCACCGCTGCGGGCGGCTCGGTCACCGAGCTGTCTTAGCGCATTGGGGCGTATTAGCCGAGCTGCGGAATCACCTCTGCGGCAAGGCGTTCCATCTGCTCGCGGTTTTCCGGCACGTCGGGGCCGACGGGATTGAGCAGCAGCATTTCGGCACCGGCGTCGATCACCTCCCGCAGGCCGCAGGCGACGTCGTCAGGTGTGCCGGCCACCGCAACCGCATCGATGCCGGGCAGCGCACCGCTGTAGATGCGATCCAGCCCGGCGAGCACGCGTTCGCGGGCCCGGGCGTTGTCGTCGTCGATCATCAGGTAGACGCGCTTGCCGATGGGGAAGTGCGCCGGGTCCTTGCCCTGTTCGGCCATCTCACGGCGCACGATCGGAACCGCTCCCGCGAAGGCCTCGGTGGTCGACGAGCCCGCACCCATGAAGGCGTCACCATGGCGCACCGCCCTGGCCAGGGCCTTGGGGGCCAGGCCGCCGAACCAGATCGGCGGATGCGGCCGCTGCACCGGCTTCGGCTGGAAGGGTAGGCCGTCGACGTCGCGGAACCGGCCGTGGAAAGTGACGTTCGGCTCGTCGGACCAGGCCGCCTTCATCAACTCGAGCCCCTCGGTGAAATACGAGATGAAGGTGTCCTTGTCCACCCCGAACGCGGCGAAGTTGCGTGCGCCACCGCCGGGTGCGACGCCGATGTCGAGCCGGCCGTGGCTGAGGCGGTCGACGGCCGTCACGGACGAGGCCAGCTGAAGCGGCTCGTGCAGCGACGTCACCAGCACCGCGACCCCCAGTCGCAGTCGCTCGGTGCAGGCGGCGCAATACGACAGCAGCTCCAGCGGCGCGAGCAGCGGCCCCGCACCGATGGTCTGCTCAAGTACCCAGCCGCCCTCGAATCCGAGTTCCTCCGCGCGCGTGAGATAGGAACGCAGCCCGGTCGCGTCGAAACCGTCGTAGTCGAATTGGGGGATCGCGATCGAGAACCTCACCCGACCACCGTAATGCGGCCCGTCGGTAGGCTGCAGACATGTTCGCCTTCCTGCCTTCGCTTCCCGGCGTCCTGCCCAGCCTCGAGGACGTCCGTGCCCTGGTCAACCGGGTCGATACCGCTCGCCACCACGGCATACCCAACGGCTGCGTGCTCGAATTCAACCTGCGGTCGGTGCCGCCGGAGACGACGGGATTCGACCCATTCACGATCGTCGCCGGGGGCGGCCGGCAGATGTCGCTGCGCGCTGCGGTCGCGGCGATCCACCGCGCCGCCGAGGATCCCCGGGTCGCCGGGCTGATTGCCCGCGTGCAGCTTGCGGCGTCACCGACGGCGGCGGTGCAGGAGCTACGCGAAGCGATCGCTGCGTTCACCGCCGTCAAGCCGTCACTGGCCTGGGCCGAAACCTATCCGGGCACGCTGTCGTATTACTTGGCTTCGGCGTTCGGTGAGGTGTGGATGCAGCCTTCCGGAAGCGTCGGGCTGGTTGGTTTTGCCAGCAACGCCACGTTCCTGCGCGACGCGCTGGCCAAGGCGGGGATCGCAGCCCAGTTCGTCACGCGGGGCGAATACAAATCCGCGCCAAACCTTTTCACCCAGGACGGCTTCACCGACGCGCACCGCGAGGCCGCCACCCGGATGCTGGAAAGCCTGCAAGGCCAGGTCTGGCAAGGGGTTGCCGAATCACGCAACATCGATGCCGCCGCGCTCGATGACCTGGCCGACCGGGCCCCGCTGCTGCGCGACGACGCGGTCGCCTCGGGTCTGATCGACCGGATCGGATTCCGCGACGAGGCCTACGCGCGCATCGCGGAACTGATTGGTGCCGAGGTGGAGGAGGACGACGAGGATGATGAGGGTCCCCCGCGGCTCTACCTCTCGCGCTATGCCGGCGCGGCGCGGTCCCGGCTGACGCCGCCGGTTCCATCGATTCCGGGCCGTCGCTCCAGGCCGACGATCGCGGTGGTCACCCTGGACGGCATGATCGTCGATGGGCGTGGCGGGCCGCAATTCCTGCCGTTCGGCCCCTCAACTTGCGGTGGCGATACCATCGCGGCGGCCGTGCGGGAGGTGGCCGCCGACGATTCGGTGTCCGCGATCGTGCTGCGGGTGGATAGTCCGGGGGGCTCGGTCCACGCATCGGAGACCATCTGGCGCGAGGTGAAAAGGGCCCGCGAACGCGGCAAGCCGGTGGTGGTGTCAATGGGTGCGGTCGCCGCTTCGGGCGGCTACTACGTCTCGACGCCCGCCGACGCGATAGTGGCCAACCCGAGCACGATCACCGGCTCGATCGGCGTGTTCAGCGGCAAGCTGGTGGTTCGGGATCTCAAGGACCGGCTGGGGGTCGGGTCGGACACCGTGCGCACCAACGCCAATGCCGATGCCTGGTCGGCGGACGAACTCTTCACGCCCGAGCAGCAGGCAGATCGGGAGGCCGAGGTGGACCTGCTGTACACCGACTTTCTGCAGCGCGTCGCCGAAGGCCGCGACCTCACCGTCGAAGCTGTGGACCTTGTTGCGCGAGGCCGGGTCTGGACCGGCGCCGATGCGCTCGAGCATGGCCTGGTGGACGAACTGGGCGGGTTTCGAACCGCGGTGCGCCGCGCCAAGGTCCTGGCCGGCCTGGACGAGGACGCCGACGTCCGCCTGGTTAGTTACCCAGGCGGGTCGCTGCTCGACCTGCTCCGACCCCGGGCGTCGTCGCAACCGGCCGCGGCGTCGCTGCCGGACGCGGTGGGCGCGCTGCTCGGCCGCTCGGTTGCCGGGATGCTCGAACGCGTCGGGCGGACGCTGAGCGGTGCCAGCGTGCTGTGGCTGGGCGAGTCGCGCTTCACCTAAGGAAAATTCGCGACAGTTTTTTGTTCAAAAGGATCATTACGCTCCGCGGCCGCGTTAGCGTCTGCCCCTGTTCCCCCTAGAGCGGAAGAGAGGGGTGGAGCATGTCGTTTGTAATCGCGGCACCGGAGTACGTGGCGGCGGCGGCCTCCGATTTGGCCAATATCGGGTCGACCATCAGCACGGCCAATGCGGCAGCTATGGCTCCGACGACCGGCGTGCTGGCCGCGGGCGCCGACGAAGTCTCGGCGGCCATCGCGGCGCTGTTCGGGGTGCACGCGCAGGCGTATCAGGCGCTCAGTGCTCAGGCCGCGGCGTTTCATAACCAGTTTGTGCAACTGATGAATGGCGGCGCGGCACGGTATGCGGCCGCCGAGGCCGCCAACGCCTCGCCCTTGCAGAGCGCGCTCAACGCTGTGAATGCTCCCACCGAGTCGTTGCTGGGGCGCCCGCTGATCGGCGACGGCACCAACGGCACCGCGGCCAGCCCCAACGGGGGAGCCGGGGGCATTTTGTACGGCAACGGCGGCGCGGGCTACGCCAGCCAAACGGCTGGAGTAGTCGGTGGCAACGGCGGTAGCGCCGGCCTGATCGGCAACGGCGGGGCCGGCGGCGCCGGCTTTGGCGCCAGCACCATCGGCACCGCCGGGACCAACGGCGGCGCCGGCGGCCACGGCGGGTTGCTGTGGGGCAGCGGCGGGGCCGGCGGCAACGGCGGGACGGCTGGTGACGCCGCGGCGAGCGGCACCGGCGGCAGCGGCGGTAACGGTGGTACGGGTGGGGCCGCGGGTCTGTTCGGCAACGGTGGGGTCGGCGGCCAGGGCGCTGCTGGCGGGAACGCCAACGATGATGGTGCAATGGAAACCGCCGGTAACGGCGGCGTGGGCGGTGCCGGTGGGGCCGGCGGAATGCTGTCCGGCAATGGTGGCGCCGGCGGCACCGGCGGCGCTGCCGGCAACCCAGTGGCGAGCGACGCTACGTTCGGGACGGCTGGCAATGGTGGGGCCGGCGGCAACGCCGGGCTGTCCGGCGGCGGCGGTGCCGGTGGTGCCGGTGGCGGAAACGGTACCGACGCTACTGGCGCCGGCGGTAACGGTGGGACCGGCGGGATACTGTCCGGCAACGGGGGTGCCGGCGGTGACGACGGCGGGTCCGGCGGGGGCGCCGGCAACGGCGGCAACGCCGTGCTCTTCGGCAACGGCGGTGACGGCGGGTCCGGCTCTGACGGCGGCGTCGCCGGCAAGGCTGGGCTGCTAATCGGCAATGGCGGGGACGGGGGAGCAGGCGCCGGGCAGGCCGGCGCGAATGGCGGGCTGTTGTTCGGCAATGGGGGCAACGCCAGCGGGGCACTGCCGATGAGCCTAAGTACCGTCGGCTCAGGTGTCGGCGGCAATGGCGGCAACGCCGGGCTGATCGGCAATGGCGGCGCCGGCGGGCCCGGCGGTCTCGGTTTCGCTGGTGGTGACGGCGGGACTGGCGGGCTGCTGTACGGCAACGGGGGTACCGGCGGCAGCGGCGGGGCCGGTGACGGCGCCCGAAGCATCGACGGCGCGACCGGCGGTAGCGGCGGCAACGCCGGGCTGTTCGGCGACGGCGGCGCCGGTGGGGCCGGCGGACGTGGCGCCGCTGGTGGGAAACTGCATGGCGGCAGCGGTGGTGGGACCGGCGGTGAAGGCGGAACGGGCGGGATGCTGTTCGGCGACGGAGGTACCGGCGGGCGTGGCGGGGCCGCCTCCGGCGCCACCGTCGCCGCGGGCGACGGTGGGGCCGGCGGTCGCGCCGGGTGGATCGGCGACGGTGGGGCCGGCGGCAACGCCGGCACCACGGGTACCGGCGGCACCGGCGGGGCCGGCGGCGACGCCCAGTTCATCGGCAACGGCGGCGACGGCGGGAACGGCGGCAGCGTCAGCGGCACCGGCGGCGACGGCGGCACGGGCGGCAAGCTGTCTGGCCAGGCCGGGGCGGACGGGTTGGCCTAGCCTTCCAGGCCGCCGCTGACGAAGAAGATTTCGCCGAGCGGGTCGTCGTCTTCCGGGGCGGGAACGTCAATACCGTTGCGCCGGAACAGTTCTGTCCGCGCCACTGCGTCGACGTCCCAGCCCTTGCCCCGCAGGTAGTCGACGACGTGGTTGCGCTCGCCGGCATACACCAACGACGCCACGTCGACGTCCACGCCCTGCGCCCGAAACGAGCCGGCCAGCTCCCGCACCCGGTCGGCATCGAAATCGACGATGCCAGGCACGAATTCGGTGGCGATGGTGCTGCCCGGCACGCTGAGCGCGGTGATGTTGTCGAACAGCCGGTCTTGGGCCTCCGGCGGCAAGTAGATCAACAGGCCCTCTGCCAACCACGCGGTCGGAGCCGTGGTGTCCAATCCGGCCGCCTTGAGCGCTGCCGGCCAGTCCTGGCGCAGGTCGATGGGGATGGTGCGCCGCGTCGCTGTGGCCTTTGCGCCGATGCCGGCCAAGGTGGTCGTCTTGAATTCGATCACCTGCGGCTGGTCGAGTTCGTAGACCACCGTTCCGGCCGGCCACGGCAACCGGTAGGCGCGCGAGTCCAACCCGGAGGCCAGGATCACCGCCTGACGCACCCCGGCGGCGGTGGCGCCGACGAAGTAGTCGTCGAAATACTTGGTGCGCACCGCCATTCCGTCGACCAGCGCGCGCAACCGCTCCAACGAAGCATTCTCGATAGCGTCGATATCGAGCTCGCCGTCCATCATCTTGGTGAACAAATCGATCCCCACCGCGCGCACCAACGGTTCGGCGAAGGGATCGTTGATCAGACCGCGGGGATCCTTCGACGCCATCGCGCGTCCGGTCGCGACGAAGGTTGCCGTCGCGCCCACGCTGGACGCCAGATCCCAGTCATCGTCGTGCGCCCGTGGCATGGCCAAACTCTAGTCAAACGCTATTCGAGGGTCGCAGCGACATAGCTCATGTCGCCGAACGCGGCCGTCATCTCGTCCTCGGGAAACTCGAACCCGTTGTGTGCGTACATTTCCCTGGCCGACCGGGCGGTGACATCCCAGCCGTGGGCACGCAGGTACTCGATGACGGTGCTGCGCTCGCCGTGGTAAATCAGGTCGGCCATGTTGAGTTCGAAGCCGAGGCGATTCCAGCGCTCCGACAGCCGCTGCGTGCGTTCATCGGAGAAGCCCGCGGGGTCGGGGAAATGCTCGGTGGCTACTCGGCTGCCCGGCGCGCTGAGCGCGGCGATGTTGTCGAACAGGCGATCCTGGGCCTCGGGCGGCAGGTAAACCAGCAGGCCCTCCGCGATCCACGCCGTCGGTTGGCTGACGTCAAAACCGTGCTGCCGCAACGCGGTCGGCCAATCGTCGCGCAGATCGATGCCGATTGGTCGCCGGTCGGCGGTCGGGGCGGCGCCGAGGCCGGCCAGCGTGCCTGTCTTGAACTCGATTACCTGTGGCTGGTCGATCTCGTAGACCACCATGCCCTCCGGCCACCGCAGCCGGTAGGCCCTGGTGTCCAGGCCGGAAGCCAAGATCACGGCCTGACGGATGCCGGCGTCGGTGGCCCCGCTGAAGAAATCGTCGAAAAACCTGGTGCGGACGGTGATCTGCTCGTTTAGCGCCTCGCGGCGCAGCAGCGGGTCGTCGTCGACGTTGATCTCTCCGTCCATCAGCCGGGTGAATGGGTCCAACCCGACCGCCCGTACCAACGGGTCGGCGAACGGATCGTTGAGCAATGCGTCGGGTCCCTGCGATGCCAGGGCGCGCGACACCGCGACCATGGTGGCCGTGGCTCCCACGCTGGAACCCGGACCCCAGCTGTCCCCGTCGGTTCGTCCCCCAAGCGTGCCGCTGACGTAGAGCAGCTCACCCATGCGGATGTCTTCGTCCTCGAACGGCGGAAGTCCGTTGGCCGCAAAAAGATCTTGGACACTGTTGGCGGACAGCTGCCAACCGTGGCCGGCCAGGTAGGGCGCCGCCTCGTTGCGGTCGCCGAAGTACACCAGCCCGGTCATGTCGAGATCGAAACCGTGGGCGCGCCAGCGCTCGGAGATGCTTTGCATGCGCTCCTTCAGCTTCTCCTCGTCGCCGTCCCCGAGGTTGCGCGCGCTTTCGGTGGCGAGCCGGCTGCCCGGTGCGCTGAGCTCGGTGATGGTGTCCAGCAGGCGGTCCTGCGCCTGGGGCGGCAGGTAGCCGAGCAGGCCCTCGGCGCTCCAGGCGGTCGGCCGGGCCGGGTCGAATCCGGCCGCGCGCAGCGCGGTGGGCCAATCGTCGCGAAGATCGATGGCCACCACCCGCCGCTCGGCGGTGGGCTCGGCGCCCAACTCGGCCAGTGTGCCGGACTTGAATGCGATGACTTGGGGCTGGTCGACCTCATAGACCACGGTTCCGGCCGGCCACGCTAGCCGGTAGGCGCGGGCATCCAGCCCCGACGCCAGGATCACAACCTGCTTGATGCCCGCCTGCGTCGCATTCAGGAAGAACTCGTCGAAGAACTTGGTGCGCACCGCCATGTTGTCGGCCATGCGGGACATGGCTCCGGCAGATCCGCTCGCGCCATCGTGGACGTCGTTCAATTCGGTCGGGTCTAATTCTCCGCTGGCCAGCCGGGTGAGCAGGTCCACGCCGACCGCTCGAACCAGCGGCTCGGCGAACGGATCGTTGATCAGCGGGCTATCGGCGCGGGTCGCGATCGCGCGGGCGGCGGCGACCATGGTCGCGGTCGCACCGACGCTGGACGCCAGGTCCCAGGTGTCCCCGTCATACCTGGTGGAACTGGTGGAAGTCATTCTTACCCCTATCGGAGGTGCCATGGAGGCCGTATCGGAGATTAGTACAGCTGATATTTAGCTAGTATAACAAGCTTTCACCACTGTACGCCGACACCGTTTCGCGGCAACCTTTACGCATGGCGTTCTCGGCGGCCGGCCAGCGGATCCTCATCACCGGTGCTTCGTCCGGGATAGGGGCGGCCCTGGCCAGGCAGCTGGCCGCGCAGCGCGCGACGGTGGGGCTGATTGCCCGTCGGCGGGACCGCCTGGACGAGGTGCTGGCCGACTGCCACAAAGCCTCGCCGAACTCGGTGATGTGGGTCGCCGACCTGGCCGACAGCGCGGCCGTCGGCGAGTTGGCGCGGCAAGCGTGGGAGGGCCTCGGCGGCATCGACGTGCTGATCAACAACGCCGCGGTCCCCAAGCGCCGCCGGGTCACCGAGCTGGAGCCGGACGAGGTCGAGGCCGTCATGCGGGTCAACTTCTTTGCCCCGATGCGGCTCACGCTCGCCCTGCTGACGCGGATGCTGGAGCGCGGTTCGGGCATGATCGTCAATGTGTCCAGCGTGGGTGGCAGGCTCGGAATCATCCACGAAACGGCCTACTGTGCAAGCAAATTCGCGCTGTGCGGCTGGAGCGAGGCGATGGCCGTCGACCTGCACGGCACCGGCGTGACGGTGAAGCTGATCCAACCGGGCCCGGTCGACACCGAGATCTGGGATCGGCCCGGCAGCGAGGAACCCCTCTACCAGGGGCCCAAGGTGCCCGCCGACGACGTGGCCGAAGGCATCATCGCGGCCCTGGGCACCGACCGCTTCGAGCACTACGTCCCCGACATGAAGGCGGTAGTTGACGTGAAGAACTCCGACATCGACACGTTCATCGCCGGTGTGGCGGGAATGGCGCCGCGATGAAGGCGCTCGTCTACGGCGTGCCGCCGGAGCCCTTCGAGGTTCCCGAGAACGCGAACCCGCTGACCCAGAACCTGGCCCGCACCCCGACCGCGCTGCGGCAGGTGTCCGATCCGCAACTGCTACACGAGGATTGGGTGATCACCAGACCGCGGCTGACCGGCATCTGCGGGTCGGACTCCAAGCAGATCCTGATGGACTTCGGCGAGGAAGATGTCGACAACGCCATGGCCGCGTTCTGTTCCTTCCCGCAAGTCATGGGCCACGAGGTGGTTGCCGACGTGGTGGCGGTGGGACCCAGGGCGCGGGGCCTCGAGATCGGGCAGCGGGTGGTGCTCAACCCGTGGCTGTCGTGCGGGCCGCGTGGCATCGAGCCGCAGTGCCCGGCCTGCGAAACCGGCGACTACAGCCTGTGCTGGAGCTTCACCGATGGTGACATCAAACCCGGCATCCACAGCGGGGTGTCGGCCGACGTGACCGGCGGATACGCCGAGTTGATGCCGGCCCACGACAGCATGCTGTTCGGCGTGCCCGACTCGATTCCCGACGAGGTGGCCGTGTTCGCCGACCCGTTTTCGGTGTCCCTGCACGCGATCACCCGCCATCCGCCGCCCCGGTCAGGCCGGGTCCTGGTGTACGGGTCCGGCTCGCTCGGGTTGTGCGCGGTTGCGATCCTGCGCGCGCTCTACCCGGATGTGGCGGTGGCGGTCGTCGCGCGGTTCGCCGCCCAGGCCGAGCTGGCCCGCCGATTCGGGGTTGCCAAAGTGTTGGCGCATGAGCCGCGGCTGGCCATCATCGAAGAACTGGTTGCCTGGGGTGGTGGCCGGCTGCGACAGCCGCTGCAGGGTCTGCCGATGGCCTACCCCGGACCGATCGACATCGTCTACGACACCGTCGGCAAGCCGGAGACGTTCGAGGTCGGGGTGCGAGTCCTCGCGTCGCGCGGGACGCTGGTGAAGGCCGGTGTTCATGCGCCGGGCCGTTGGGAGTGGAGCCCGCTGTACTTCAAAGAGATCAGCTGGGTCGGCTCGAACGCTTTCGGCGTCGAGGAGATCGACGGACAGCGCAAGCACGCCATCGCCCACTACCTCGACCTGGTCGAGGCCGGCCGAGTGGACTTGCGTCCCATGCTGACCCACACCTTCGGGCTGGAGCAGTGGCGCGACGCCTTTCTCGCGATTGCCAACCAGGGCGACAGCGGCGCCGTGAAAGTAGCTTTCGACCAGCGTTAGGGTGAGGCCATGGCTTCTCGGCACACGCTGTTTCGGATCTTCTACCGGATTGGCTTCACACCATGGGATGGCCATCCGCTCGGGCTCAGTCTGCGAAGCCTGGTCGAGGGAAGCGGCGACGCGCCTGCGCTGCCACCGGGATCGGCGCTTGACCTCGGCTGCGGTACCGGAGAATCCTCCGTCTATCTCGCCCAACATGGCTGGATAGTCACCGGAGTCGACTTCGTCGCAAAGCCACTCGACAAAGCGCGCGTCAAGGCCAACGCCGCCAAAGTTTCGGTCAACTTCGTCCAAGCCAGCGTCACACAGTTGCGCCAGGCCGGGATTGATACGGGCTTCGGCTTGATCGTCGACAACGGTTGCATACACGCCATGAGCGACCGCGACCGCGACGCGTACGTCCGCGAGGTCAGCGCCGTCGCTGCACCCGATGCGCGACTGCTAATCGTCGCGTTCCCTCCCGGCGGGAGGATCGGCGTGCCGGGTATCGACCGAGCAGAGATGGAACGACGATTCACCACGGACTGGACGTTGTTGTCCACCGGCCAGGAGCAGGAGCTGGACGACCACACCCCCACGCGGTACTACCTCTTTCAGCGCCGCCGCTGCTGACGACCCATCACCGCCCGGGTGCCTAAACCGACCCGTTGCTGAAGTCCATCGGTACGGCGCCTCTGGCGAACAGCGACTCCATTGCCACGCTATCCAGTGGGCGGGACAGCAGAAAGCCCTGCGCGCGATGGCAACCCAGACCGAGCAGTGTCCTGGCCGCAGCCGTGGTTTCGACGCCTTCGGCGACGACGTCGAGGCCGAAGGCATCCGCCAACGCGATGGTCGACTGCACAATCGCTAGATCACCGGCGTCCGTACCGAGATTACGGACAAACCCCCGGTCGATTTTGAGTGTGTCGACCGGAAGAGTCTTCAAGTATGCCAACGCGCTGTAGCCGGTGCCGAAATCATCGATGGCTATCCGTACGCCGATGTCCTTCAATCCCTTGAGCGTTTTGTGCGCGGTATCGACGTCGGCGACCACGACGCTTTCGGTGATCTCGAGGCATACCGATTTGGGATCGAGGCCGAACTCGTCGAGGGTGGTGGCCACGCTGTCGGCGAGGCCGGCCGTAACCAGCTGCACGGGCGATACGTTGATGCGCAGCACGGCATCCTGTCCTACGCCGTGTGATTGCCAGAGCTTGAATTGTGCACAGGCGGAACGAATTACGAGACGGCCGAGTTTGGCGACCAGATTGATTGATTCGAGGACCCCGATGAACGAATCGGGCATCAACAGTCCAAGAGTGGGGTGTTGCCAACGGATGAGCGCCTCGGCGCCGAGGATCTCACCGGTTGGCATATAAAACTCTGGGAGGTAATGCAGCACCAAGGCGTCGTTATCGCTGTCGAGGATCTGTTGCAGATGCAGTTCTATGTCGTTGCGGATCTTGCTCGTCCTAGCCATCTCCGGGCTGAAAGTTGTGATGTTGTCGCCACCGGTACTCTTGGCCGATCGAGTGGCCTGGTCGACTCGGCTTAGTAGGTCCGAAGTGCTGTCGGTCCCCGGTAGACCCGCAGCGACGCCGATACTGACGCTGCGGGTGAGCCTCTCTCCGTCGATCACAAGCTGCTTGTGGATCCGACTGTCCAGCAGGTCCGCGAACGCTTCAGCGTCTTCTACCTCCATTGCGGCGGCTGGCACGATGACGAACTGGTCACCCCCGAAGCGGGCGATCGTTGCGGGAACGTCGGTGGCCTCGCGCAGCTGCGCGGCGAATGCCGCGATGAATCCGTCACCGACATGTTGACCGAGTTGATCGTTGATGACCTTGAAACGGTCCAGATCGAGGAACAACACCGAGACCGGGCCCGGCTGGCCTTCGGCCAGCCGCTGGTCGAGGTAAGCGATGAGCGACCTGCGGTTGAGCAGGCCGGTCAGATCGTCGTGTTCGGCGAGGTAGCGGATTCCCTCCTCGGCGACGATGCGGGCCTGCAGCTGAGCGAACAATGTGGCGACCGTCTGCAGCGCATTGAGCTCCTCCGGTAACCATTCGCGATCGCCGAACTTGCCGAAGCCCAGTGTGCCGGTGGTGAGGTCCCCGGACAGCAGCGGCACGGCGGCCAGGGAGACAGCCGGAAAGCCGGTGCCATGCTCGATAGTGCGTTGATAGTCGACGTTGCCAGGATCGGGCCGCACAACCTCGGGCTCTTTCATTGTTTCGGCCCTTGCGAAGACCGAGTCGGCGCCGTCGAAATACACCACACCGATAGGGTCGGGGTCGAGGTTACGTGAGGGCCATTCGGCAATCAGAACTGTCGCGTGGATTGTGTGGTCATTGTGACGTAGAAAGCTGAAGTCCACGCCCAGCTCGCTGTTCAAGTCGGCGAGCACTTGTTGGCTGATTTTGGCAGAGTTGCCCGCGGTGGCGGCCATTAGTTTGGCAGCGGCCCCCGTAACCAATGTGTCCAGCGAAGCCGACATTGCCACTACCGTAGCGCATTCTACCTGGTAAGCGGGGGAACCTGCACATTCCGGCCATGGGGGCGTGCCCTGTAGGCTCGACGCTGTGTCAGCCAGGGTATCCGGACGGGACGTTGCCGCGCTGCCCTTGGCCCCGAAAAATCCCTTGCCGTATCGCCAACGTTTGAAGGCTGTCAAGAACTTTCACACCGGGACCGACAAGCTTCGCGATGCTGGCGGGCCGGTTACCCGAGTCGTCTTGGGGCCTAATTGGCTGATTCCGCCGATCGTTTTTGCAACCTCACCGCAAGGCATTCGCGACATCGTCACCATTAGAGATGGTTCTGTCGATAAGACGAGCGCGGTGGCAACCGAGCTGCGCCGGCTACTCGGCGGGAATCTGTTCGTGTTGCCCCACGCTGAGTGGCTGCCGCGTCGGCGCACGCTACAGCCGGTGTTCACCCGCCAGCACGTGGCTACCTTCGGTGGGCACATGGCCGAAGCGGCTGAGCGGGTATGTGCCACGTGGGGCGACGACACGGTGATCGATCTGGACGCGCAGTGCCGCACGCTTACGTTGCGGGCGTTAGGTCGTTCGGTGTTGGGTCTAGACCTCGATGAGCGGGCGGATGCGATCGCCGAGCCGTTGCGGGTGGCGACGAGTTACGCCGTAAAGCGGGCGCTGAGGCCGCTGCGGGCACCCGAGTGGTTTCCCACGCCGGCGCGCCGGCGTGCGCGTGCGGCGAGCGCGACGGTTCGTGAGGTTGCGGATGAGATTTTGCGAGTGTGCCGTGCCGATCCCGCCAGGGAGGCGCCGCTGGTGCACGCGTTGATCGTCGCCACCGACCCGGAAACCGGGCAGTCGTTGTCCGACGATGAGATCCGCGATGAAATGATCATCTTCTTGTTCGCCGGGCACGACACAACGGCGACGACTCTGACCTACGCGCTCTGGGCGTTGGGTCGCCATCCTGACCTGCAGGAGCAGGTGCTGGCCGAAGTCGCTGAGCTCGGGAATCGCCAACTTGCCCCCGATGATGTTCCCCGGCTGGGGTTTACGGTTCAGGTGCTTCAGGAGGCGCTGCGACTGTGCCCGCCGGGTCCGACCGGGACACGGATGACGACACGCGACGTCGAAGTTGCGGGCTTCCGCGTTGAGGCCGGCACAATGCTGGCGGTGGGACGTATGTCGGTACAACGTGATCCGACTTTGTGGGACGATCCGTTGAAGTTCGATCCCACCCGGTTCAACCCGGAGCGTTCCGAAGGCCGCGATCGTTGGCAGTACGTACCGTTCGGCGGTGGCCCCCGCTCATGCATTGGGGATCACTTCGCGATGCTGGAAGCCACGCTGGCGTTGGCGACCATTGTTCGCAGGGTCGAGATCCGGTCTCTGGACAATGATTTCCCACTCGCCGTGCCATTCACGATGGTCCCGGCGGGTCCGATTTGGGCCCGTATCCGACGCCGCTGACTCGGTCGAGGCTGCGGCGGCTCGTCACCGATGCCGGCGGCCCGACCGCCAACCGCAGAACCAGCACGATGGATTCGTCGCTCGGCATGTCGGCCAAACGGCGAAAGTCGCGCTGCAACTCTGTCAGCTGGTCAGCGAAAGGCGATGACAGCTGCTCGATTTCGGCCCGGTCGTGGGCGTAGAGGAAGACCGGTGAGAGCGGCTGGACTGATAGCCCGCGCTGCTGGGCGATGATCCAGACCAGCTCGACGGCCGAGCCCCCCTTCGCGTAGTCGCGAAGTGCCCGGCCGGACACGCTGATAACAGCCAGCGCAGAACTGGCGAGCACGCGGTCGCGGGTGTCCTCACCGAGCGCGCTGCCCGCATTCCACTGGGCCAGGTGGGCCATGACCTCTGGGCGGCGCAGGATGTCGACCATCGCCAGCTCGCCGGCATCGAGTTCGAGGCTGCGCACGTCGATACCCGTGTCGGGGTCGGGATCCCCGGGCCAGCGCAGTTCGGAGATCATGTCTTGGTGCAGGCGCGGCGTCAGGTAGCGGGCGCGATCAGATGCGGCCAGAATCGTTGCCGCATATGCAATGTCGTCTTTGTCGGTGAGCAGGTGCAGCCGCGCGTCTTCCCGTTGTGCGGCAGCGCGCAGCGCCTCGATCGTGGCAGCATCGATCGGTTCGGGGCTTCCGTGATGGCGGTTGGTCTCACGCACGAGCATCGGTTGATACAGCTCGGCGAGGTTGGGGTCGGTGCCGTCGGTCAATTTCAGGACGGCGCGCAACGGCGATCCGTCCGGATGATCGGTAACGGTGACGGGCCCTAGCGCATGTTGGGCAGCCGCGGCGATCCTCGCGTTTAACAGGGCAGCGCCGAGTGCGACGGCGCTGGCGCGGAACCCGACGTCCATCGCTGGACTGTGTTGGGTGTCAAGTTCAATGGTGACGTCGGTGGGGTTGGCGTGGATGCGCCACGGCTGGACGTTTCCCCCGGATGGGGCGCGGATCGCAGCAGCCGCGATCACACCCGGTATCCCGGGTAGTGCCGGAGTTTGATAATCGTCTACCGGCGGCGGACCAGGCAGGGCCATGTCGGGTTCGCCGAGTTGGTTGAGGGCCCGGTGGATATCGATGCGGTTTCGGCCCGAGCGCATTTCCTCGTCGAGCCCGATTCTGCGGACCGCCTCGGCAATTACGGAGGCACCCAGCACCACGTCGGAGGCCAGTTGCGGCCAGGTCGACACGGAGCGGTCAATCTCGAGCAGCGACGCAGCGCCGCGCGGCGACATCTGCTCGGCCTCAAGATGTCTCAAGAGGTGTCGAACTTTCTCACGGTTGCTCATGCCCGGAAGCAACGCGAGGTCCAGCTCGCCCAGCAGACCATGCAGAATCGGGCGCTGAGGCTCTTTGTCGAAGCGTTCCACGTCGACCAGTCCGCGATCGCTGGTAGCCATCAACACCGGGATGCCGCGCTCGCGGGCGGCCACCCGAACCGCGGCCTTCATCTCAAGCGAATCGCACTCCTCGACGAGGATGTCCAATCCGTCGACGAATTCGTCGACGGTGTCAAACGTGAGCCCTGCGTCGAAGACCTCGACCGGCAGATACGGATCGAGCTCGGCGATCCTGCGTGCGGCCACGTAGGCCTTGTTGAGGCCAAGGTCGAATACGCTGGCCGGCACCCGATTCAAATTCGACAGTTCCAGGCGATCGAAGTCGGCCAGGCGAAGGCGGCCGCACACGCCCTCGGTGGCCAGGGTGTGCGCGATGATGTGCCCGACGCTGAGGCCGGCGACGCCGATGCGCAGCGCGCCAAGCCTGTCCTGCTCTTGTGTGGTGATGTGGTTGCGGTTGCGGTCCAAGCGCACCGCGCGAAAGCCGCGCGGTCCCAGGACGGCCACGACGGTTCGTCGCCACGGGTAGTAGGCCCACCGGCCCGATTCTGCGACCAGTTCGGCATCGGGCGGCGGCCGTAGGCTGCGCAGATTGGCCAGTTGTGCGTCGCGTTGGTCGATGAACTCCACGCCGGGATCCGCTCGTAGCCGCTGCAAAACCACACGGTTGGCAGGCTCGTCGGGGTCGAGAATCTGCGCGCTATAGGCGGTGACGTTGGGCTCGTCCATCGTGGGCTCTGTTATAGCGCATCGTGGGCACATCACCCGGATCGGGCCAATCGGTCCCCGGGTGGCGCTCGATGTAGGGAATCAGGAAGAGTGGTGCATGTTTTCCAGCGCTCTGGGAGGTGATGCGCCGTGCCGGATACCACCTATCCCGCCGGTGAGGGTCGCGTTGCGGGCTACCTTGCCGTGCCCGAAGGCCCGGGCCCATGGCCTGGCGTCGTTATAGTCCAGGACGTTCTGGGCCTAACCCGGGATTTGAAGCGGATCGTGGACCGCTTCGCGGCGAGCGGTTATTTGGCGCTGGCCCCGGCGCTCTACAGCCACCGCCCGAGAATCCGATGCATGATCAGCACCATCCGTGCGCATTTCGCCGGCCACGGCGCCGCCTACGACGACCTCGTCGCTGCCCGCGATTACCTCATCGCCAATGAGCGCTGCACCGGCAGAATCGGGTTGGTCGGATTCTGCATGGGTGCGGGCTTCTGCCTGCAGTTGGCGCCTCGAGGCCTGTTCGACGCCACCGCGCCGAACTACGGCCTGCTGCCCAAGGACGTCGAGACGCTGAGCCGGTCCTGCCCTGTAGTGGCCAGCTTCGGTGCGAAAGACCGCATTGTGGCTGCCGGCACAGCCGCCACGCTCGAGGCCGCGCTCGCGTCGGGCGGCGTGCCGCGTGACATCAAGGAATATGCCAGCACCGGACACAGCTTCATGAACGACTGGGGCTTCCCCGGCCCGGTCCGCGTCGTTGAGCGCATCGCCGGCATGGCCTACTCCGAACCGGAGGCAGAGGACGCCTGGGAGCGCATCCTGAGCTTCTTCAAAGAGCACCTCACCCAGGAGACTATCGGCGAGTCGTAGCGCATGCCCTCGACGTAACGTGGACAAGGGCGATCGGCGTTCGGCTGAACCCGTGGGGATCAGACGCCGATTATGGTTAAGAGGTGTTCGAGTCCTCGGAAGTCATCGGCGTTGCGCGTGTAGAGCGGGAGGTTGGTGGCCACGGCGGTGGCGGCGATCAAAAGATCGACGGCCCGGGGGCCACGTGCCTTGCGCCCCGTCGCGATGATCGCGGCGTAGATGCGGCCGTAGGCCCTCGCCGAGTCGTTATCGAACGGCAGTGGATCGAAGCTGGCTTCGGTTCGTTGTAGTCGATCTTGACGTCGTGCCCGCTCGCCGGCATCGGCTGTCGCGTGAGGGCCGGCGGCGAGCTCAGCCATAGTAAGGGCGCTGACAGCGAGTTCCGTTGGGAGCTGCTCGGCGTCGATGTGATCCAGATCGATGACGACCGAGGTGTCAATGAGCCCCTGCGGCGGACGGGGAGCCTCAGCCACGAGGCGCGATGTCCTGGCTGACTGCCCGATCGAGATCGGCGCGGAACCGGTCGAACTCGATTCGCGGAGCGCCCCTGAAGGCGGCGATGGCCGCTTCGGCGCTTATGAATCGATGCCGGCGCAGCGGGGAGAGCTCGCCGACCGGGATTCCATTCCTCGTCACGACGAACGACTCGCCTTGGTCAAGCTGGCGCATAATCTCGCCGCTGTTATTGCGCAGCTCGCGCTGGGTGATCTGTTTGGCCACATACGAGTGTAGCACCCGTGCTACGAGGCTCCATGCCCGGTGGCTAATTGCGGGCGTGGGACGGGTAACGGCGGGTTCGGCCCAGTTGGGGCCGGCGGACCCGCGGCCTTCCAGCTGCTGCCGTCGAAACCTCAACGGGGCTTCCTGACGACGTCCCCGTTTTTGGCGTATAGGGCCGGTAACACCAAGCGCTTGCGCGATCGCCGCTACAGTGACTTCGCGGCTGTGGGCATCACAGAGGGCGTCGGTGGGGTCGGCAATAGGGGCGACGATCCGGATTACCGGGGTTGCCCACGGCTTTTCGAACGCCTCAAGCAGCTCGTAGCGAGGATCGTGTGGTCACGGCGAGCCGCTGTCGCTGCGGGACGTGGCGCGCGAGCTCAGCATGACGCCGGTCCACCTGACCACCGTGGGCGCCGCCGCACCGGGCGCACCGTGCAGGAGTGGATTATTGAACGCCGCATGGCTGCGGCCCGGAGGTTGCTGGCCGAACGGATCTGCCGGTCGCAGAGATCGCCAAGAGGGTCGGGGCGGCCGATCCCGGATATTTCAGCCGGCTGTTGAGCCGGACGTACGGCGCCTCGCCCGCAAGTGGCGCTGTCGGCCGGCCTGGGGACGAGAGTGAATCTCACGACGGTTTACGGCGTGTCCTGTCGCAGAATTACTTGTGGCTGGTGCGCGCTAGTCGGCACGTTGCGCACTCCGTGGATAGCGATACCGACGGCGCGTTCGACTACGATGCGTAGCTGTTCGGCATTATCGCCTTCCTGCAAGCACACAAGTGCAGCGGCAATCGCTGCCCCCATGACTGAGCCGATGACGGCGGCAGCGGACGCCGGGTCGAGCGTGTCCGGGTAGGCGCGGCGCAGCGCATGGGCGAGTTGAGTTTCGGCCAGAAAGTAGCGGTGCAGGGTGGCCGCTTGGACGGCGGGCACCGAAATGATCATCGGGAGCCGCACCGCCGCCAGGCCACCATCGACTTCCTCGGTCAGGGCGTCGGCCAGCATCTGCCGCATCGCCGCCACGAGGACGTCGGAAATCTGGTCATCGGGCCCGCGCTGCTCGATGAGAGCCACTGCCGCGTCGATCCGGCGGGACAGATGAGGGAAAAGAACCTCATCCTTGCTCGCGAAGTAGTTGAAGAATGTCTTCGTGGAAACCCCCGCGGCGGCGGCGATCTCGGCGACCGTGGTCTGCTCGTAGCCCCTGTCCCGGAAAAGCCGCATGGCCACGCTGATCAGCTCTTGCCTGGTCTGTTGTCGCTTGCGTTCTCGCAGACCCATCTTGTAGCCGCTGCTCCCAATTAGTTGCATTTGATGTAATATTACACCAACTATAACTAATCCAAGGCGGCTCGCCGGAGAGGACCGGTCATGCAGCGGTTCGAGAACGCGGTGGCGATTGTCACCGGCGGCGGAATGGGTTTAGGCGAGGCGCTGTGCGAGGAGCTTGGGCGTCAAGGCGCGACGGTCGTGGTTGCCGATATCGACGGCGACGCCGCGCGTCGGGTAGCGGGGCGCCTGGAGCAAAGCGGCGCACCCGCACTTGCCGTGCGGGTCGATGTGGCCAACCAAGCCGAGATGGTGCAGCTGATCGAGAGCACCGTGGCCGGATATAGTCGGGTCGACTACATGATCAACAACGCAGGCATCGCGATCGGCGGGGATTCTCGCGACCTCTCGATACAGCAGTGGCGTCGGGTGCTTGACGTCGACTTGCTGGGCGTCGTGTATGGGACGGTGCACGCCTATCAGGTCATGGCGCGGCAAGGCCACGGACACATCGTCAACATTTCCTCGCTCAGCGGGCTGGTTCCGCAGCCCGGCAATGTTCCGTACTGCACGAGCAAGCACGGGATCGTCGGGCTTTCGCTTTCGCTGCGGGCCGAGGGAGCGGACCTCGGGGTGAAGGTGAGCGCCGCATGCCCGGGCGACATGAGAACGAAAATCTACGAAAACATGGTCGTGGTCAATATGCCGCGCGAGCAGGTGGCGACGTTAAGTCGGCGCACCCATTATCTGATGCCCCAGATGAGTGCGGCGGCCGCGGCCCGCGCGATCCTGCGCGGCGTCGATCGCAATCGGCCCCTAATCGTGTTTCCCTTTGCAGTTCAAGCTATTTGGCACTTGTATCGCCGGTTCCCCGGCCTGTTTTATCGCATCAACGTCCATCGCATGAGACTGTTCCGCGGCCTCCGCGCCGGGTCTACGTGATTCCGCGGGTGTTTCCTGGTCGCGGCCTGCGCATGCTGGCTAGCATGACCGAACTGATCCATGCGTGGACTTGAACTTCAGCGACGGTGCTGTCAACGGGAACGGTGACACTGCTGCTCGCTGATGTCGAGGGCTCGACGCGACTGCGGGAGACGCAACCTGCCGGTGCCCATACCGGGCATAGCAATCTGCGCGCCAATATGTGCACGTACTAGCATGCATGCATGCGGACCACGGTCGAGATTACCGACGAGCAGCACCGTGCGCTTAGTGCGATTGCTCAGCGCCGCGGCATACGTGGCTTCTCCGCACTCGTCCAGGAAGCTCTGGAGGGATATCTCGCGAATTTGAACGCCGACGAGGTGGACCTGCTGCTTGGTCTCGAAGGCATGCTCACCGAGTCCGATGCGCAAGAGGTGCGCTCTCGCATCGATGACGTGAGGAGCAGATGGCGGACCTCGTAGTAGTCGACACCGATCTGGTGATCGACTTTCTCCGCGGCGCAGGTCCTGGGGCACAGCTGGTGCGCGAGTTGATCGTTAGCCATCGCCTCCGCGTCATCGCGATAACAGCGTTCGAATTACGTGTTGGTACGGATTTCCTGGCGCGCCGCGATGCCATCCTCCGACTCGTGCGGCTGCGCACCTTCCCGCTCGATTTGGCAAGCGCGCTTCGTGGGGGCGAATTGGCAGCAAGTTTGCGACGAGTGGGGCAAGACATCGGACTGGCCGACTGCTTGCAGGCGGGTGTGTGCTTGAACTACGACTTGCTCTTCGCTACGCGTAACCGCAAGCATTTCGACCGGGTGGAAGGTTTGCGACTGCTCGACGTAGCTGCCGGTCAGCCCTGCAGGGGCTCGATGTCCAACCAGTGGCCGACTTCGAATCGGTCCTCGACGGCGCGAAGCGTCGCACCGCCGCGACCGGGGTAG
Organism: uncultured Actinomycetota bacterium; assembly: GCA_963814505.1. GTDB lineage: Bacteria > Actinomycetota > Actinomycetes > Mycobacteriales > Mycobacteriaceae > Mycobacterium. Next base: position 709,088 of record CAWFDM010000016.1, on the reverse strand, counting down.
TGCGCGGGTATCACGGCGGCCTTCGCCGCTGCGGCCTCGGAGAATATCCGGCGGCGGGTGACTGCGGCGGCGGTGGCATCGATGTCAAAGGCGCACGGGTCGTCGGGGAGAGGCAATTGCACCGGACTGTGGGTGAGGTCGCCGACGAAGACCGCCGGCTGACCCGCATCCAGCCACAACACCGAGGAGCCGGGGGTGTGCCCGGCTGCCGGCCGCAGCCGCAACGACGGACTGACCTCGTAGTCGACCGACCAACCGATGAGCTGTCCGGCGTCATCGATGGGTGAAACGCTGTCGGCGAACACCAGCTGGTTACCGCGCTGCTGGGCGGCTTCCTCCTCGGTGCGCGGCAATTGCCGTGCCGCCGGCCCGTCGGGTGCAAAGTGGTGGTAGTCGGCGGCGGGCACCAGATATCGGGCGTTCGGAAAGGTCGGCACCCAACTGCCGTTTTCCCCCATGGTGTTCCATCCGACGTGGTCGGAATGGATGTGGGTGTTGACCACCACGTCCACGGCGTTGCGGTCGACGCCGGCCGACTGCAGCGCGGTTAGGTACCCGGTGTTCAGGTGATCCAGGGGTGGCATATGGGGGCGTTGGCGGTCATTGCCGACGCCGGTATCGACGACGACGGTCAACCCGTCGACCTCGACGACCCAGCTTTGCACCGCGATGCGCCACCGATCGGTGTCGGGGTCGAAGAAGTCCGGGACGAGCAGGTCGGCATTGTCCCGCCATCCCGACGGCGGCGTTCGGGGGAAGAACCTGGTTCCCAACTCGAACTGGAACTCCACCACGCGCGCCACGCTCGCGCGACCAACCCGGACCCGGTTCATCACATGGGGTTGGCGCGCAAGTAGCCGTAGACCATGCCGAAGTTGCGGTTCACGTCCTCGGGAAGGGGCACGGGGCCGCCGAGAGCCCTTGCGCCCCAGACGATCTGAGCGGTACGTTCCACCAGTGCGGTGATATGCATGACCTTGTCGGGCCGGGGCCCGACCGCCACCAGGCCGTGGTTGGCGATCAGGGCGGCGCCGCGGCCTTCCAGCGCCTTGACCGCGTTGATCCCGACATCGGGCGTGCCGGACGCGGCGTACTCGGCGCAGCGAACGTCCCCGCCGCAGTAGACCGCGAACTCGTCGATGCAGGCCGGAATCGGCTCATGCGCGATGGCAAACATGGTCGCCCAGACGGGATGGCTGTGGATGACGCTGCCGATGTCGTCGAACGCCTGGTAGCACGCCAGGTGTAACTGCATCTCCGACGATGGCGACCGGCCGTCCTTGGCTTGCAGCACAACGCCTTCGGGATCGACCAGCACGAGGTCCTCCAGCGCCATGTCCTGGTAGTCGACGGACGACGGCGTGATGACGATGTTGGCGTCGGAGCGCCTGGCCGAAATGTTGCCGGCCGTTCCCTCGACCAGGCCGCGCCGCAGCATGTCTTTGGCCGCGGCCAGCACGGCGGCCTCGGGGTCGGCGACGGATTTCACGGATGTCATGAGCCGAGCACCTCCGGGTTGACGATATGGGCGGGCGTGTTGCCGGATAGCAACGCTTGCAGATCGTCGGCGACCATTTGCGCCTGCCGGGCCTCAGTGTTCCATGTCGCCCCCCCGATGTGCGGGGTCAGCACGACGTTGGGCATGCCCACCAGCGGGTGATCGGTCGGCAGCCATTCGCCGACGAAGTGGTCCAGGCCCGCGGCGGCCACCTTGCCGTCGCGCAGCGCGTCGACGAGCGCGTCGGTGTCATGCAGCTGGGCCCGGGCTGTGTTGAGGAAGACCGCACCGTCGCGCATGCCGGCGAACTGCTCGGCACCGATCATCCCGACGGTTTGGTCGGTGACCGGGGCGTGCAAGGACACCACGTCCGCCTCGCTAAGCAGCTCGTCCAGGCTGTGTTGGGCTTCGTCGTTGTAGGGGTCGTACGCGATGACCCGCAGGCCCAGCCCGGTTAGCCGCCACCGCAACGCACGCCCGACGGCGCCGAGGCCCACCAGCCCGGCCGTGAGCCCGGCGATCTCGGCACCCCGGAACCGCTGATAGGGAATGGTGCCGTCGCGAAACGTGTTGCCGGACCGCACATCCGCGTCCGCGGCCACCAGATGGCGGGTGACGGCCAGCAGCAGGGCGACCGCCATCTCGGCGACCGCGTCGGCGTTGCGAGCCGGGGTGTTGAGCACCGGGATTCCGGCCGCGGTGGCACCGGGGATGTCGACGTTGTTGGGATCGCCGCGGGTGGACGCGACCGCCCGCAACCCCAGCTCGTACACCGGGCCACCGACCGAGTCACTTTCCACCACAACGACATCGGCGGCTTCAGCGGTGATTCGGGCGGCCAGCTGCTCGGCGCTGTAGATGCGCAGCGGGGTGTGACCGAGCTCAGTTATCCAAGGGTCGTATACCACGTCGGCCAGCTCTTTCAGCTTGTCGAATCCCGGTCCGCGCAGTGGGGCGGTTACCAGGGCACGCGGTCGTCCTCGTGGTGGGGGGGTCACGACTGCCAATGCTGGCGTACGGTGACGCCCGTGTCACGCTCGAGTGTTCAGGACGTCACAATCGGCATCGACATCGGCAGCACCGCGGTGAAAGCGGTGGTCGCCGACGAGGACGGCAACGTGACGGCACGGGTGCGGATCGGCCACCAGCTACGGGTGCCGGCTCCCGACCGGCTGGAGCACGACGCGGACGAGGCGTGGCGGCGGGGCCCGCTGGCGGCCCTGGACCGGCTGGCCCGACCCGACGCGAGGGCGGTGGCCGTCGCCGCGATGGTGCCCTCGCTGACCGCCGTCGATTCCACCGGCCGACCCGTGACGCCGGGTCTGCTGTACGGCGACGCCCGCGGCCGGGCGCCCGCCGCCCCACACGGACGGGACCAGCCGCTTCCCGCGGTGGGCGAGGCCGCCGAGTTTCTGCGGTGGACGGCCGCCGCGGCACCCGACGCGGCCGGATACTGGCCGGCGCCGGCGGTGGCCAACCACGCTTTGGCGGGTGAAGCGGTGATCGACTTCGCCACCGCCGCCACGGCGTTCCCGTTGTTCGACGGGACGGGCTGGAACCCGGCGGCTTGCGCCGACTGCGGTGTGACCGTCGATCGCATGCCGCGGGTGGAGGGGATTGGAGCGGACGCCGGGCAGGTGCACGGGAGCGGTGCCGTGCTGGGGATCGGCGCCATCGACGCCATCTGCGAACAGATCGTGACCGGCGCCGACCGCGACGGCGACGTGCTGGTGCTCTGCGGCACCACCCTGATCGTGTGGACCACCATCACCGGGGCCCGGCAGGTTCCCGGGCTGTGGACGATTCCGCACACCGTCGCAGGCATGAGCAAGATCGGCGGGGCCAGCAACGCCGGTGGCTTGTTCCTCGACTGGGTGGATCGGGTTGTCGCACCGGGTGATTCGGAGTCGGTCGATCCCCGGCGGGTACCGGTCTGGTCGCCGTACATCCGGGGCGAACGCACGCCGTGGCATGATCCCGATCGCCGCGCCGTGCTCGACCGGTTGGATCTCACCCAGGACGCCGCGTCGGTGCGGCGGGCCGCCTACGAGGCGTCGGGCTTCGTCGTTCGCCAGCTCATCGAGCTGAGCGGCGCGCCGCCAAGTCGCGTTGTGGCCGCCGGGGGCGGCACCCGGGTCCAGCCCTGGATGCAGGCCATCGCCGATGCCACGGGGCATCCGGTGCAGGTGTCCGCAGTGGCCGAGGGGGCGGCACTGGGAGCGGCCTTCCTGGGCCGGATGGCGGTCGGTCTGGAATCGTCGATCGCCGACGCCGCGCGGTGGGCCCGCATCGAGCGAACCGTCGAACCCCGGCCGGCGTGGGCGGATGCGATCGAGGACCGCTATCGGCGGTTTCTCGAGCTGGGCGTACCCACGTTGGCTTAGCGGAAGAACCCCGACATTGCGGTGCCGCTGACGATGACGCCCGAGTTGAAGTTGCCGAAATTGTGGAAGCCCGATTGTTGCTCACCGTACTCCGCGGCGGGGCCGTTGTTGAGGAAGCCCGAGTTGAAGTGGCCGGTGTTTCCGAAGCCCGAATTTAGGCCCATGAAGACTGAACCCATGCCGGTGTTAAAGAAACCCGAATCATAATTGCCCGTGTTATTGAAGCCCGAGTTACCCGTTCCCGAGTTGCCGAAGCCCGAATTCGGCCCGGGGCCGTTGGCCGAGCCGCCGAAGCCCGTGTTCAGGTTGCCCGCGTTGAAGGCGCCGGTGTTGCTGTCGCCCGAGTTGCCGTAACCCGTGTTCCACTCGCCCGAGTTCCCGAAGCCCGTGGCATAGGCTCCTGCGTTGAAGGCGCCGGTGTCGAAGCCGTTCGAGTTCCCGAAGCCGGTATCGCCGCCACCCGAGTTGCCGAAGCCGGTGTTTACGGCGCTTGAGTTGCCGAAGCCGGTGTTGGCGATACCGGAGTTGCCGGCGCCCCAGTTGTGGCCGCCGAATGCGCCGCCCGAGTTGCCGAAGCCGAAGTTTCCGGTGCCGGAGTTGAAGAAGCCGGTGTTCCCGGTACCGGAGTTGCCGAAGCCAGTGTTTCCGGTGCCTGAGTTGAGACCGCCGAAGCCCACCTGGTTGTTGCCGGTCAGCCCGATACCGATGTTTCCGTTTCCGGTATTCCCGAAGCCGATGTTCCCGTCACCGCTGTTCCCGGAGCCAAAGTTGCCGTTACCGCTGTTTCCACTGCCAATGTTGCCGTTGCCGAGGTTTCCAGAGCCGAAGTTTTGGCTGCCGTTGTTTCCATTGCCGAAGTTGAGGTTGGGCTGAGTCGAAGGACCTGTGTTGCCCAAGCCCACGTTGAAGTTGCCGTGGTTTCCGAAGCCCAGGTTGCTCGCACCGGTGTTGCCGCTGCCCACGTTGCCGCTGCCGAAGTTTCCGCTACCCAGGTTCGTATTGCCGGTGTTGCCGCTGCCCAGGTTGGTGTTGCCCTGGTTCCCGCTGCCCAGGTTCAGGGCGCCGATGTTGCCTACACCCAGGTTGATATTCGCAAGCGCCGCGAGAGGCTTCAGTTGCGCGGCGGCCGCCGAAACGTTGGCGTGATAGCCCGACATCGCGACCACGTCCTGGGCCCACATCCGCTCGTAGTCGGCCTCGTTGGCCGCGATCGCCGGAGCGTTCAGCCCCAACATATTCGACACCGCCAACCACACCAACCGGGTGCGGTTGGAGGCAACCACCAACGGGTGTACCGTCGCCGCCACCGCCGACTCGTAGGCGCTCGCCACCGCACGCGCCTGCCCGGCCGACTGACCGGCGTGCGCGCCCGCCGCGCTCAGCCAACCCACATAGGGGGCGGCGGCGGCCGCCATTGCCGCCGACGCCGGGCCCTGCCACGAAGCGCCGGTCAGCCCCGCGGTCACCGACGCGAAAGAAGCCGCCGCCGAGCTTAATTCGTCGGCCAGCCCGTCCCAGGCCGCCGCCGCCCCCAGCATCGGTTCGGGCCCCGCGCCGGCGAAGATGCGCGCCGAATTCACCTCGGGAGGCAATATCGAAAAATTCATCGCCCACCCTTTCACCCCACCCCTGTCGACATATCACGTTACGTCGGATCGGGGCGGATATCCGCCGCTTCGGCAAACTCGTATCACTCGGTTTAGCAAACCCGCGAACCCGGGTTGGACGAGTTGTTGGGAGAAGTGTGACGCGATCCCTGGTATGTCGTTCTACCCTTATGCAATGACCGACCACGACCGCACAGCTGTCCGCCGAGAGATCACCGACGCCCTGTTGAAGGCTCTGGAACGTCGACACGAGGTGGCCGACGCCGTGGTCGAGGCCAAGAACAAGGCGGCCGCGGTCGAGGCCATCGTCAGGTTGCTCGACACGTCCCACGTTGCCGCCGAAGCGGTGATGGGTATGTCGTTCGACCTTTTCACGATGGACGCGCGAAAGAAGATCCTCGCCGAACTCGACGACCTGAACAAGCAGCTGAGCTTCACCCTCATCGACCGTCCGGCAAGCTCGGGTGAGAGTTTGGAGCTGCGGCCCTTCTCCGCCAAGCAGGACCGCGACCTGTTCGCGACGCGCACCGCGGAGATCGGCGAGGCCGGCGATGGATCCCGCAGACCGGCCGGCAGCATTGACGACGAAATCCGTGCCGTGCTGAAACGTGTTTACGAGGAAGAGGCGGCGTGGTTCGTGGCAGAGACTCACGACGAGAAGGTCGGAATGGTGTTCGGCGAGCTCGTCGGAGGCGAGGTGAACGTGCGGATCTGGATTCACCCCGAACACCGCAAGAAGGGTTACGGCACTGCGGCGCTGCGTAAGTCGCGATCGGAGATGGCGGGCTTCTTCCCCGCCGTTCCGATGGTCGTGCGGGCGCCGGCCGCCGAACCGTCCTAGCCCTGTCCTAGCCCTGTCCTAGCCCGTCCTAGCCCGTCCTAGCCCTGTCCTGGCTCTGTCCTGGCCCGGGGCACCCTCCACGTGCAAAGCTGAGCACGGCAACTTGCACAAGGAGGTTCAAGTGAGTCGTCAGTGGTACGAGCACCCATCGCTGGTTATGCAACTCAAAGCGCTGTCCAGCCTCCGCGATGATCTGCGCACCAACAACTTGTTCGAGGGCGACGGTATCCGGCCCAAGGAAGACCTGGGCGAGCCGACCGAGGAAGTCAGGCGGGCCCGAACCCCTGACGGCACATGGAACGATCTCGCCGATCCGTGGATGGGTTCCAAGGGTTCGGGCTTCGGCCGGAATGTGCCGCTGGCCAAGACGGTCACCGACACCAAACGGTTGCTCGACCCCGATCCGCGAGTGGTCAGCCGGCGATTGATGGCGCGCGACGAGTTCAAGCCCGCCGGCATCGTCAACGCGCTGGCCGCCGCCTGGCTGCAGTTCGAGAACCACAACTGGTTCTTCCACGGCGACGGTGAGCCGGACAAGACCATCGACATCGCGTTGCGCAAGGGCGATGACTTTCCCGAGAACCCGATGCGGATCCGCTGCACCATCCCCCCCGCCGGGGCGATCGTGGACGGCTGCCCGGCGCCGGTGTTCCGCAACGTCGAAACCCACTGGTGGGACGGCTCGCAGATCTATGGCAGCGGCAAGGAGCGGCAAGCCGAGGTCCGCACCTTCGTCGACGGCAAGATCAAGGTCGGCGGCGACGGCAGGCTGCCCCGCAGTGACATCCCGGGTATCGATCTGACCGGTATGCGGGAGAACTGGTGGGTCGGCGTGGGCCTGCTGCACACGTTGTTCGCCCGCGAACACAACGCCGTGTGCGATGCGCTGAAAAAGGAACACCCGAGCTTTGACGATCAACGCCTGTTCGAGCTCGGTGTCCTGGTGGTTTCGGCGCTGATCGCCAAGATTCACACCGTCGAGTGGACGACGTGCGTGCTGCGTCATCCCGCACTGCAGATTGGCATGAACGCCAACTGGTATGGCGCACTGGGCGAAACGTTCAAGGACCGAATCGGCCGCATCGGTGACAGCGAAGCGCTTTCCGGCATCCTCGGGTCGTCGGCCCAACACCACGCCGCGCCGTTCTCGTTGACCGAGGAGTTCGTCTCGGTATACCGCATGCACCCGCTGATTCCGGACGACTGGAACTTCTTCTCGCTGGAAACCGGTGAGCATCTGGAGAAGCGCGAATTCACGGAACTACAGGGACGTTTCACTCGCGACTTCATGGACCGCATGGAAATGGGTGACATGTGGTACTCGTTCGGCCTCGCCAGCGCGGGTGCGGTGTGCCTGCACAACTACCCGAACGCGCTGCGCAACCTGACCCGGGTCGACGGGCAGATCACCGATCTGGCCACCCTGGACATCGTGCGCGACCGGGAACGCGGCGTGCCCCGCTACAACGACTTCCGCGAGGCGCTGCGGATGCCGCGACGCCAGAGCATCGACGACATCACGCCGAACAAAGAATGGGCCGCCGAAATCAACGAGGTCTACAACGGCGACGTCGACGCCGTTGACCTGCAGATCGGCATGCAGGCCGAGCAACCCCCGAAGGGTTTCGGCTTCTCCGACACAGCATTCCGCATCTTCATCCTGATGGCATCGCGGCGGCTGAAGAGCGACCGGTTCTTCACCAACGACTTCCGGCCCGAGGTGTACACCCAGATCGGATACGACTGGGTGAACCACACCTCGATGAAAGACGTTCTGCTGCGCCATTATCCGGAACTGCAGCCGGTGATCGGCGATGTCGAGCGGGTCTTCGCGCCGTGGCCGAAGCTGGGCGCCGCCGTCCCGGGAAAGAAGCATCGTGCGATGCGTCTTGCCGACTCGGTCCGCGCGTACGTGCCGTGGGGTAACTGAAACCGTGGCCTCCAAGACTCCGGACTTCAAGCATGCCTCCGCCCTGGAAGGCATCCGGTTCACCGCGCAGATCGCCGTCCCAAACGTCGTTCTGGGGTTGTTCAGCAAGCGGGAGTTGCCCACCCGGATCGCCTCCACGGTCGGGGCCGACCATCTCGGCTACCGGTTGGTGGAGGGGATGGTGCGCAGCTACGGGCCGGAACCCTTCTACGTCCGCGTTGCCCGCGACGAGGCCCTGCTGGTTCATCACCCGGGCGACTTGCAATTCGTGCTCGGCGGCTCGCCGGACCCCTTCGCCTCCGACCCGGACGCGAAACGCAAGGGGATGGCGGCATTTCAGCCCGAAGCCCTGACGATCTCGCGGGGCAAGGACTGGCAGGAACGGCGTGCGTTCGCGGAGGCCGTCCTCGACACCGGCAAACCCATGCATCGGCTCGCGCAGCCGTTGGCCGATGTCGCCGCCGATACCGCCCGGGAACTGGCTCGGGAGATGGCTTCGGACACGATGGGATGGCCGACCTTCAACAAGGCCATGCACCGCATGACCCGACGCGTCCTGTTCGGCGAGCCGGCCGCGGACGACGACGAGCTGAGCACCGAGTTGGGCGAGCTGATGTCGGCCGGTAACCGCATGCCCGGTGAACCGGCACCGGGCTACGGCGAGTTCATCTCCCGCATCGAAAGCTACCTGGGGAACCCCCCGCCGGACTGCCTCGCCGCGTTGATTCCGCAGGCCCCCGGTCCGGGCGTCGCACCCGCGGGCCAGCTGGTGCACTGGCTGTTTGCGATGGGAGATACATTGGCCGCCAACGTGTTTCGTACTCTGGCGGTATTGTCGACCCACGACGAGCAGCTGCACGAAGTGGACGCCGAGATGGCCGATGCCGACATCGACTCGGCCGCCGGGGTCGCCAAGCTGGACTACCTGGCCGGCTGCCTGTTCGAGACGATGCGGCTGTGGCCCACCACCCAGCTGTTCGGCCGGGTGACCACCCGTGACGTCGAGTTCCCCAACGGCGCGGTGTTACCCGAAGGTCGGCAGGTGCTGATCTACAACGTCTTCAACCACCGCAACCGCAAGCTCATCCCGTACGCGGATCGCTACTCGCCGGGCGAGTGGGTCAGCGGCGACGCGGGCAAGGACTGGTCGTACAACTTCTTCAGCCACGGCCCGCAAGTCTGCCCCGGCGCCGGGTTGTCCGCATTCCTTGGCCAAGTGGTGCTGGCCCAGCTGATCTACGCCGGGGCGACCAACGTGTCCGGAACTCAACTGGACCCGGCCAAACCCCTGCCGTACAGCCTCGACCTGTACGGGTTCAGCGTGGCTACCCGGGCATCGTAGCGGAGACGTAGCGGATATCGCCGAAGACCGCCATCGTGGGTTGGTCAGGAAATTCGAAATCGTTGTCGGCGTACAGCTCTGGTGTGCTGCGTACCGTGGTCTCCCAGCCTCGGTCCGTCAGGTATGACACGGCATCGTTGCGTTTGCCGTCGTAGATCAAGTCGGCCCAGTTGAGGTTCAAGCCCAGGCGCCGCCAGCGTTCGCTGACTTCGCGGCCCCGCTTTTCGATTCGGCCGCGGATGTCGGGAACGTAGCCGGTCCCCAGTCGGCTGCCGGCGGCGCTGAGTTCGGTGATGTTGTCGAACAGGCGGTCCTGGGCGTCCGGTGGCAGATACGCCAGCAGCCCCTCGGCGCTCCAGGCGGTCGGCCGCGTGGGGTCAAACCCGCCGTCGCGCAGCGCGGCCGGCCAGTCATCGCGCAGGTCGACGCCCACCGCCCGGCGGTCGGTGGCCGGCGATGCGCCCAGGCCGGCCAGGGTACGGGTCTTGAACTCGATCACCCGGGGTTGGTCGACCTCGTACACCACGGTTCCGGCCGGCCGCCAGCCGGTACGCACGGGTGTCCAGCCCGGAGGCCAAGATGACGGCCTGGCGTACGCCGGCGGCCGTGGCGTCAAGAAAAAGGGCGTCGAAGAACCGGGTGCGGACCGCCATCCCCTCGCTGAGCCGCTGCGGAGTGAATGCGGGATCGTCTTCGGCGAGCTCGATTTCCCCGTTCATCATCTCCGATGAAGGCGTCGACGCCGACGGCGTTCACCAGTGGCTCGGCGAAGGGGTCGTCGATCAGTGGGTTCGGGCCCTTGGACGCCATCGCACGACGCGCGGCCACCGCGGTGGCGGTGGCCCCCACGCTCGACGCCAGATCCCAGCTGTCGCCGTCATGGCGCTTGGTGTCAGGCGCATCGGCCATGGCCCCGTCCTCAGGTGAGCGTTGCGCTGACGGTCACGATGTTGCGCAGCTGGGCCAGCTCGTCGTCGTCGGGGAAGACGCGGCCGTAATCGGCGAACAGCTCCCGCCGCGGCCGGCTGTGCACCTGCCAGCCTCGCGCGCTCAGGTAGTCGACGATATTGCTGCGCTCGCCGTCGAAGAACAGTCCGGACAGGTCGATGTCGCAGCCCAAGTTGGTCCACCGCTGGTTGAATTCCTGGGCGCGTTCGCTCATCGTCGCGTCGGAGTCGGGGTGATATTCGGTGGCCAGCTTGCTGCCGGGTGCGGAAAGCGAGGTGATGTTGTCGAAGAGCCGGTCCTGGGCTTCGGGCGGGAGGTACATCAGCAGGCCTTCGGCGCTCCACGCGGTTGGTTGCCTGTCGTCAAATCCGCTGCGGCGCAAGGCGGCCGGCCAGTCCTCGCGCAGATCGATGCTGACCGTTCGCCGGTCGGCGGCCAGGGCCGCGCTCAGCGCCGACATCGTCGCGGTCTTGAACGCGATGACCTTGGGCTGATCGACTTCATAGATCACGCTGCCGCTCGGCCATGACAATCGATAGGGCCGAGCGTCGAGGCCGGCGGCCAGAATCACCGATTGCCGGATACCGCCACGCGCGGCGACGAGAAAGAACTCGTCGAAGAAGCGGGTGCGCACCGCGATCGAATCGGTCTCCACCTGCAAGTCGCGGTCGGCCGCGAAGATCTCGGACGTGACGACTTCGCCGTCGACCAGGCGGGTGAAGAAGTCGAGGCCCACCGCCCGCACCAACGGCGCCGCGAACGGGTCGTTGATGATCGGATCGGGCTCCGCGCTGGCCAGCGCGCGGGCCGCGGCGACCATGGTGGCGGTGGCGCCGACGCTGGAGGCCAGATCCCAGGTGTCTTGATCAGTGCGTGTCATCGTGCTCCTATTCCCGCTCCCGGCCAGGTCCCACGCGTCAAGGTCGAACTGGGCGCTGCCGTCCGCGTCATCCATCTTTCCTCGTCGTTCAGCTGAAGTTCGACGACTTGATACTTAGCCAATGCAATGACCTCCCGACTTTACGCCTAAAGTCTGTCAGCGCGCCAAGGACTCTCCCGGCGGCCCACGAGGGCCATCACGGGTCATCCCCGCGTCAGCTGTTAGTCTCGTACACGGTTTGACGCGCACGGTCTAATCGGGGCCGTATGTCCTGCCTGCGGGTATTGGGCGCGTGACGCGGGATGACCCCCGAGAATCGGCTGCGCAGGAGGAAGAGTTGCTTTCGGCTTTCATCTCATCGCTGCGGACAGTCGACCTGAGACGGAAGATCCTCTTCACGCTGGGCATCGTTGTGCTGTATCGCGTGGGTGCGGCATTGCCGTCCCCCGGGGTCGACTTCAAGGTCGTGAACCAGTGCATCAGGGAGGCCGAGGGCGGCCAGGCCGGACAGATTTATTCGCTGATCAACCTGTTTTCCGGCGGCGCGCTGCTCAAGCTCACGGTGTTCGCGGTGGGGGTGATGCCCTACATCACCGCCAGCATCATTGTGCAGCTGCTCACGGTGGTAATCCCGCGGTTCGAGGAGCTGCGTAAGGAGGGCCAGTCCGGCCAGGCCAAGATGACGCAGTACACCCGATATCTGGCGATCGCGCTGGCCATCCTGCAGGCCACCAGCATCGTGGCGCTGGCGGCCAACGGTGGGTTGCTGCAGGGCTGCCGGGGAGAGATCATCGCCGACCAGAGCATCTTCACGCTGGTGGTCATCGTGTTGGTGATGACCGCCGGCGCGGCGCTGGTGATGTGGATGGGGGAGCTGGTCACCGAACGCGGCATCGGCAACGGCATGTCGCTGCTCATCTTCGTCGGTATCGCGGCCCGCATTCCCGCCGAAGGCAACCAGATCCTGGACAGCCGCGGTGGGGTCATCTTTGCCGCCGTCTGTGCGGCCGCGCTGGCCATCATCGTCGCCGTGGTGTTCGTCGAGCAGGGCCAACGCCGGATCCCGGTGCAATACGCCAAGCGCATGGTGGGCCGGCGCATGTACGGCGGAACCTCCACGTACCTGCCGCTCAAAGTCAACCAGGCGGGCGTTATCCCCGTCATCTTCGCGTCGTCGCTGATCTACATCCCACATCTGATCACCCAGCTGGTCCGCAGCGGCAGCGGCGGCGTCGGCAACAGCTGGTGGGACAAATTCGTCGGCACTTATCTGTCCGACCCGAGCGACCCGATCTACATCGCCATCTACTTCAGCCTCATTATTTTCTTCACCTACTTCTATGTGTCGATCACGTTCAACCCCGACGAGCGGGCCGACGAGATGAAGAAGTTCGGCGGCTTCATTCCCGGCATCCGGCCGGGCAAGCCGACCGCCGACTATCTGCGTTTTGTGCTGAGCCGAATCACGCTGCCTGGCTCGATCTACCTTGGCGCGATATCGGTGCTGCCTAATCTGTTCCTCCAGATCGGCAATGGAAATGCGGTCCAGAACATACCCTTCGGAGGTACCGCGGTTCTGATCATGATCGGTGTCGGTTTGGATACGGTCAAACAGATTGAGAGTCAGCTCATGCAGCGCAACTACGAAGGGTTCCTGAAGTGAGACTCGTATTGCTGGGGCCGCCGGGGGCGGGCAAGGGCACGCAGGCCGAAAAGCTTGCCGAGAAGCTTGGGATTCCACAGATCTCGACCGGCGAGCTGTTCCGGCGCAACATCGGCGATGGCACCAAGCTCGGCCTGGAGGCCAAGCGATACCTGGACGCCGGTGACCTGGTGCCCGCTGAGCTGACCAACGCGCTTGTCGACGACCGTCTCGACCATCCGGACGCGGCCAACGGTTTCATCCTGGATGGCTATCCACGCTCGGTCGACCAGGCCAAAGCGCTGCATGACATGCTGGGACGCCGCGGCACCGACCTCGATGCGGTCCTGGAATTCCGGGTTTCGGAGGAGGTGCTGTTGGAGCGGCTCAAAGCCCGCGGCCGCGCCGACGACACCGACGAGGTCATCATCAACCGCATGAAGGTCTACCGGGACGAGACCGCGCCACTGCTGGATTTCTACAGCGATCAGCTGAAGACCGTCGATGCCGTCGGCACCATGGATGAGGTGTTCGCCCGCGCGTTGCAGGCCCTGGGAAGGTAGCCGTGGGTGCGCTGGCGCGGCTGCGAAGTCGCAGGGTTGTGCCGCAGCGCAGTGCCGATGAACTCGATGCGATGGCTGCGGCGGGCGCCGTCGTCGCCGCCGCACTCAGGGCGGTCCATGCGGCCGCCGGGCCCGGGGTGTCGACCCTGAGCCTCGACGAAATCGCCGAGTCGGTGATCCGGGAAGCCGGCGCGACACCGTCGTTCCTGGGCTATCACGGTTATCCGGCGTCGATCTGCGCCTCGATCAACGACCGGGTGGTGCATGGCATCCCTTCGGCCGCGGAGATCCTGGCGCCCGGTGACCTGGTATCCATCGACTGCGGAGCGGTGCTCGACGGCTGGCACGGTGACGCGGCGTTCACCTTCGGGATCGGGGCCCTCAGTCCGGCCGACGAAGCACTCTGCGATGCGACCAGGGAATCGCTGGAAGCCGGAATCGCGGCGATGATTGTCGGCAACCGGCTGACCGACGTGTCGCACGCCGTCGAAATGGGCACCCGCGCGGGCGAGGCTCGGTACGGACGCCCGTTCGGGATCGTGCAGGGGTACGGAGGCCATGGCATCGGCCGGCAGATGCACATGGATCCCTTCTTGCCCAATGAGGGGCCTCCGGGGCGTGGCCCGCTGCTGGCGGCCGGTTCGGTGCTGGCCATCGAACCGATGCTGACACTCGGCACCGGCAAAACCGTGGTGCTTGACGATGAGTGGACCGTGACCACGGCCGACGGGTCGCGTGCGGCGCATTGGGAACACACCGTTGCGGTAACCGAGGACGGCCCCCGCATCCTCACCGTCCCGTAGATCACAAAATGCGGGCGACCACGAAATGCGGGCTGGGGTTCCCGTGGCAGCCTTGAACGAAACCTCTACTTGACTCGTGTCACTAGGCGGAGGTGATCGAGTGGCTCGTGTTGCCGGCGCCGCGACTGCAGAAGCCGCGCTGATGAAGGCGCTCTACGATGAGCATGCCGCGGTGTTGTGGCGCTATGCGCTGCGGCTGACGGGTGATGCGAGTCAAGCCGAGGACGTCGTCCAGGAGACGCTGTTGCGGGCGTGGCAGCATCCGGAAGTCGTCGGCGACACCGAGCGGTCGGCGCGGGCCTGGCTGTTCACCGTCGCTCGCAACATGATCATCGACGACCGGCGCAGCGCACGGTACCGCAACGTGGTCGGCTCGACCGACGAGGAAGGCGCGCCCGAGCAGTCCACGCCGGACGAGGTGAACGCGGCGCTGGACAGGCTGCTGATCGCCGACGCGATGGCACAACTGTCCGCCGAACACCGGGCCGTGATCGAACGGTCCTACTACCGCGGATGGACCACCGCACAGATTGCCAAGGACTTAGAAATCGCGGAGGGAACGGTGAAGTCGCGACTACACTACGCGGTACGGGCGTTGCGGCTCACTCTGCAGGAACTGGGAGTTACGCGATGAGAGCACGAGGGTTCGGTACTCGAGGATTTGGTACCAGAACCATCCGGCTGCTTATCGGCTCCGAATACTTGAAGGGTGACAGGAGATGGACGACATGAGGACGCCGCTACGGGGCATCGGTCCGCCCGATGACAGCGAGGTATTTGGTCTGACCATGGAAGACAACGACCGCTACGCGATGTGGGATGCCGCATACGTGCTGGGTTCGCTGTCTGCCGCCGACCGCCGTGAATTCGAAGCGCATCTGGCCAGTTGCCCGCAATGCCGGGAGGCCGTCGCCGAACTCAGTGGCGTGCCGGCCCTGCTTTCCCGGCTCGACAGCGCCGAGGTGGCCGCGATCAACGAGTCCGGCACCGCGCCTGGGACCGGATCGGCGACTCCTGAGATGTCGCCGGAGCTATTGCCGTCGTTGCTGGCCACGGTGCGCTTCCGTCGCCGCCGGAGCCGCCTGACGACCTGGGTGGCCTCTTCGGCCGCGGCCGTCGTGCTGGGCCTCGGTGTGTTCTTCGGTGTTCAGAGTTATTCGTCGGCACCCGCGCAGCAGGTGACCGCGTCCGCAGAGCCGATGGCACAGGTCGGGACCAACCTGCTGACGTCCACGGTGTCGGTCACCAACCAGCACTGGGGGACGTTCATCAATTTGCGCTGCGTCTGCCTGGCTCCGCCGAATGCCCATCACGACACGCTGGCGATGGTCGTCGTCGGTCGCGACGGCAGCAAAACGCGGCTGGCGACCTGGGTGGCCGAACCCGGCCACACCGCGACGCCGGCAGGCAGCATCTCGATGCCGATGGATCAGATCGCCGCCGTGCAAGTGGTCGCCGCTGACAGCGGCCAGGTTCTGCTGCAGCGTTCGCTCTAATTCGTCTACTTCCGCACCCGCCCGCTGAACCCAAGGCTCACCTAACTCGTGTCATAGGCATCCTGCCAAGCGACCAGAGCTAGGTGAGTAGATGCCCAGGACACACCGGGTCGTCGACCACATCGTCGAACGCCTCGCGAAAGCTGGAGTCAGCCACATCTTCGGTGTGGATGGCGCCAACATCGAGGATTTGTACGACGCGGCGCACTTTCGGCCCGTTATCACCGCCGTGCTGGCCAAGCACGAGTTCTCCGCCGCGACGATGGCCGACGGGTACAGCCGCAGCGGGGCCGGGCTGGGTGTGGTGGCGGCGACTTCGGGTGGCGGCGCGCTGAATCTCGTGGCGGGCCTGGCGGAGTCGCTGACCAGCCGCGTTCCGGTGCTGGCCCTGGTCGGCCAAACTCCCACCGCGATGGACGGCCACGGCAGCTTTCAGGACACCAGCGGACGCAACGGATCGCTGGACGCCGAAGCGGTGTTTTCAGCGGTGTCGGTCTCGTGTGAGCGAGTGCTCACGCCCGCCGACATTGTTTCCGCGCTGCCCCGCGCGATCGCCGCGGCACGCAGCGGCGGCCCGGCGGTGTTGCTGCTGCCCAAGGACATTCAGCAGGGACACGTCGAGGTCCCGGAGATCCCGGATATCGAAGCCCGGCGCCATGGCTGCAATGGTCATGGCGGCTGGCAGGACCCGCGACCCATCGGCAACCCGCATGCGATCGTGCAGGCACTGCGCGGCGCGATCGGTCCGGTCACCATCATCGTCGGCGAGCAAGTGGCTCGCGACAATGCCCGGGCCGAGCTCGAACAACTGCGCGCGGTGTTGCGCGCCCGGGTGGCGACCGTCCCCGACGCCAAGGATGTCGCCGGGACACCGGGCCTCGGGTCCTCGTCCGCGCTGGGGGTAAGCGGTGTGATGGGCCACCCGGGTGTGGCCGAGGCGGTGGCCGCCAGCGCGGTGTGCCTCGTGGTCGGCACCCGGCTGTCGGTGACGGCGCGCACCGGTCTCGACGACGTGCTGACGTCGGTGCGGACGGTGTCGATAGGGTCGGCGCCGCCGTATGTTCCGTGCACCCACGTGCACACCGACGACCTGCGTGGCTCGCTGCGCATGCTCACCCAGGCACTGTCTGGACCCGGACGGCCGATGGGCGTGCGAGTGCCCGATGTGCTGCGGCGCACCGAACTGACGCCCCCCCGCTATTCCGGACCGGGCGTGCGGTACCGCGACGCCATGGCGGTGCTGGACGATGTCGTGCCCGACGGGGCGGACATCGTGGTCGACGCCGGCAACACCGGTGCATCGGCAGTCCACTACCTGCCGGCGCGGCGGGGCGGCAGATTTGCGGTCGCGCTCGGGATGGGCGGCATGGGCTACAGCTTCGGTGCCGGCATCGGGATGGCCTTCGGCCGCACCAACAGCGGACGGGCCGGCGGGCGCACGGTCGTGGTTGCCGGGGACGGAGCGTTTTTCATGCACGGCATGGAGGTGCACACCGCGGTGCAGTACCGGCTGCCGGTGACGTTCGTCTTGTTCAACAACAACGCCCACGCCATGTGTGTGACCCGCGAGCAGCTGTTCTATGACGACCTCTACACCTACAACCGATTCAGTTCCAGCCGGTTGGGCGCGGGTCTGGCGGCGATGTTCCCCGGGCTCACCTCCGTCGACGTCACCGATATCGGCGGGTTCGCCGCCGCGATGCGCACCGCAATCGAGCTGGCCGGCCCGACCGTGGTCAGTGTCGAATGCGCCGCCGACGAAATCCCGCCGTTCGCACCATTTCTCGGCGGGCAGCGAGCCAAAGCCACCGTTAAAAAAGGGATTACAACCGTGAAGGAGAGTCGAACGAATGTCGCTGCCAGCGCTTGAGGATATCCCGGCGCCCATTGATGGGGTGGTCCGGATCGAAACCAGCCCACGGGAAAAGGCGACCCCGATCATCATGGAGATGATGCGGTCGGTATACCCGCACGATCAGGTCTTCGGCGAATACTGCACCGTCAACGATTACATCGATTGTCCGCCGGACGAATTGTTCGACTACATGGCCGACACGCGCAGCCTCGAGGAGTGGACGTACAGTCTGCGCGGTTTCACCACCACCGACGAACCCGGCCTGTGGCTGGCCCACGACCGGCTCGGTTCGGAGACCAAGATCTACACCCGAACAATTGTCAACGACCAGGCCCGGACCGTCGATTACCACTGCGCGTGGGATCAGGGCAAGCACCTGTGGATGATCTATTTGATGCGCGTCATCGACGCCCAAGCGGTCCTGGATAAGCCGGGTTCGGTTGTGCTGTGGACGAATTGCCATCACCCGTTCTACGACCACAATCCGTATCCGGAAGCGGCGCCGCCCGAGCGTCCGGTTTGGGTCGGCGATTTCTGGGACATGTTCGGCGCCGGGCACCTGCTGGAAATGAAGAACCTCAAGGCAATCGCCGAGTACCGCCACCGCAATGGCCTGCCGGTGACACCCGAGTGGATGAGATGAGGACATTGTGAGCCAACCCACGGTCAGTCTGACCGACGTTTCCGCTTACCTGCCGGGTGAGCCGATCGGCGCCGACTACTACGCGCAATTCGCCGAGTCCGACGACCTGCGCGACAACCTGATGTTCCGGGCGCCCAAATTCCGCCATCACGTCGGGCCGGACGAGACGGCGATCGACATGATCGAGCGGGCGGCGCGGGGCCTCATCGAACGTCACGGGGAGGACGTCATCGAGGGGGCCGACGTGCTGATCACCCACACCCAGGCGCCCGACCTGCCGTTCTATGGCGCGGGCGGCGGCGTCGCTCACCGCCTGGGCATGCGGCCGTCCTGGGTGCTCGACCTGCACAATGGCGGGTGCGCCGTGTTCGTGTTGGCGCTCAACATCGCTCGTCAACTGCTGACCTCGGGGGCCGGGCGTACCGCGGTGATCGCGATCGCGCAAAACGCGGCGGGTCAGGTTTTCGATCAGCCGGACATTCGGCGCAAGGCGCAGGCCGCGGTACCGGGCGACGGCGCCGCGGTCGGCCTGGTCACGCTGTCCGGCGAGTCGCCCGTGCTGGGCGTCGAGTGCCGCACCTACGGGGAATACCACGGCGAGATGACGCTGACCTGTGACCCGCCCCGCAAATGGTGGGCGGCCGGGCCCGGTCAGTTCAGCATCGGATTCACCGACAGCAAGATCACCAAGGTGCTGGCCCGCGGCAACCGGCAAGTCCCGGAGGTGGCGCTGGCGGTCTGTGACCGAATCGGCATGTCTTCCAAAGACCTCGATCTGCTGGTCACCAACCAGCCCAACCGGGCGTTTCTGCGGAATTGGCGGGAAGCGCTGGAATTGCCCAAGGAACGTCATCGGGACACCTTTGACCAGTGCGGCAACCTGTTCGGCGCGGGCATCCCGATCAACCTGGATCGTGCGATATCCGAGGGTCAGGTCAAGGCCGGCGACGTGGTCATGATGGCCGGGTTCGCGCACGCCGGCGACTTCGCCGGTGCGGCGGCGGTGCGGTGGGGCGGGCGAGGGTGATGATGCCGCCGCTGCCGGCCCCCGTCACCGCGGGCGTCGACGATGCCCGCGAGTTCCTGCCCAACGCCGTCGATCCGTTTGCGTTGTCGCTCAATGAGAATCCGTTTCCACCGCTGCCGGCGGTGCGCTCGGCGCTGATTCGATCGATCGATGTGGCCAATCGGTATCCGGAGTTTCTGCCCGAGCGCCTGCGCGGGTTGATCTCCGGCCGCATCGGCCTGCCCGCGGACCAGGTGGTGCTGGGCGCTGGCGCGACGGGTGTGATGATGCAGACCCTGCTGGCGCTGACCGCTCCGGGCGACGTGATAGCCATGGCGACCCCGACCTTCGACGGCTATCCGATCGTCGCGCAGATGGCCCGGCTCAGGTCGGTGACCGTTCCTTTGGACCAGCATGGCTATCACGACCTCGATCGGCTGGCCGACGCCGCCGCGAACGCCCGCGTGGTGGTGGTGTGCCGGCCGCATAATCCGACCGGCACGGTGGAGTCGACGGTCAAGGTACTGAGATTCCTCCGCCGGGTGCCGCGCGACACCATCGTGCTGCTCGACGAGGCGTATATCGAATTCGTGGCGCCCCTGCACCGCTTCGACGTCGCGGCGTTGATCGCGCGTTTTCCCAACGTGGTGGTGGTGCGGACGTTCTCCAAGGCCTACGGTCTGGCGGGTCTGCGGATCGGTTACGGGTTGACGTCACCAGAGCTGGCCTGGGCGCTGTGGGCCCAGCAGCTGCCGTTCGGCATCGCGATCACCAGCCTGCCCGCTGTCGCGGCCTCCTACGATGCCGAAGACCAGCTGCAGCAAAGGATCCGGCTGATCACCGAGGAACGTCGCTATCTGCGGATGCGGTTGAGCGCAATGGGGATATACACCACCGATGCACACGCGAATTTCATGTACCTGCCATCGAGGGGTCGGTCATGGCCTGAAGTCTTCGCCGACACCGGGCTGCACGTCCGGTTCTACCCTGACGGCGGAGCACGAGTTACCGTGGGCAGCCACACGTCCACTTTGGCGGTATTGTCCGCTATAGGCAGTCCCGCGGCTATGACCGCGAGCTGAGGTCCTCAAGCCACACACCGGGCCCGGCTTCCCCTGCGGAGGGGGCAGGGGAAGCCGGGCACCACACATATGCGGTAAGGCTCACATATGCGGTAAGAAGGGCCCGTGGCCGCCGCTAAGAAACCTGACCCGATCGCCGTGGCGCGGACTAACTGGGAGCGTGCCGGTTGGGGCGATGTGTCGCAGGGCATGGTCGTGGTGACATCGGTGATGCGTGCGCACCAGATCCTGCTGGCCCGCGTGGAGACGGCACTGCGTCCCTACGACCTGAGCTTCTCCCGCTTCGAGTTGCTACGGCTGCTGGCGTTCAGCCGCACCGGAGCGCTGCCGATCACCAAGGCGTCCGACCGGCTGCAGGTTCATGTCACCAGCGTGACCCACGCGATCCGCCGGCTGGAGGCCGACGGGCTGGTTCAGCGGATGCCGCACCCCACCGACGGGCGGACGACGCTGGTACAGATCACCGATCTGGGCCGCTCCACGGTCGAGGACGCCAGCGTCACGCTCAACGAGCAGGTGTTCGCCGACCTCGGCTTGGCGGCCGGGGACTCGCAGGCACTGGTGGCTTCCATCGAAACGTTGCGGCGGAACGCAGGCGACTTCTAGCCTCGAACTCGAAAAAGGTGAAAAGGCTGAAAAATGCTGAAAAAGGCTGAAAAAGGCTGAAAAAGGCATGGGAAAGCCAGGGAAAGGCATGGGAAAGGCGGAACAGTGGACCCACTAGTTGCTCACCAGCGTGCTCAGGACGTCTTCGCCGGTGTGCTTGTCAATGTCAGCCCCGACCAGCTCGGCGCTGCAACGCCGTGTTCGGAGTGGACGGTCAACGATCTGATCGAGCACGTCATCGGCGGCAACGAGAGCGTCGGCCCATGGTCGGGCAGCGCCGAGGAGCCGCCGGCCCGGCCCGACGACCTCGCTGCCGCCCACCGGGCTGCCGCCGCCGCCGCTCAAAACGTCTTTGCTTCCCCGGACGGAATGACCACCGTGTTCAAGCTGCCGTTCGGGGAGATCCCCGGACAAATGTTCATCGGGATGCGCACCAGCGATGTGCTGACCCATGCGTGGGATCTCGCGGCTGCCACCGGCCAGTCCACCGATCTGGATCCCGAGTTGGCGGCCGAGCAACTCGCCGCCGTGCGGGCGTTTGTGGGGCCCCAGTTCCGCGGGCAAGGCATGCCGTTCGGTGACGAGCAGCAGTGCTCATCGGACCGCGCGCCCGCCGATCAACTGGCGGCATTCCTGGGCCGAAAGGTCCGGTAAGCAGCTCCCAGCTGCTGCGCAGCAGCTGGGCCGCGTGGCTGCCCCTGGGGCGGCACCACATCAGTGGTCACGGCGCTGACATTGAAGGACAGTACGCTGCAACGACTTTGGCGATCCCCTGCCCCACGGCCGACGTGCCATTCGCGGTTACTGTCCTGATCCTCGGGTTTCAGGACCGTCCAGCTTTTCGACTTTACCGACCCGTAGTCCCATGCCGCTCTACGCTAGGTGGAACCAGGGGTCTCAACTGCATGGACTTGAGGGGCCAGCGAGATTATTATGCTTGCTGGACATAGGTTACTACTAAGTGGCCACCACCGGTTTTTTAGGAAGCCCTCGAGTAGACGTATTGGCGCAAATGACTCACCCGGGTTGACATGCTGAGCATGAGAGAAGAGCCGGATGACACAGCTGACTCGTCTAATTCGATATTGTCGTTTCGAACCCTTTCGCGGCACTCGAACGTGCCTGCGCTTGGACGGTACAGATCCGCAGCGGCATAATTTCGGCTACACCCGATCATTGGCGCCGAAGACGGTGCATATCCCGACGGTATGGCCGCGAAATTTTCCCTTCGAAGTCATGACTGAGTCACAAAACTTAACAGCGCTAACTGACGGAATGGCCAACTGTAAGGTCAGAAACAAACTTCCTGCTTGCAATTGTGGGAAGGGATAAAGGATTAGGTATGGAAGCGGTTCGTATCCCCGGCGGATCAGTTGACAACCTTCCGTTCGACCGCAGATCGGGTTGGCGGGATCAGACGACAGGATGTTGGATCTCGGCGTGCACGCCTGAGGCGGAGCCCGAGCTGTGGGCTCAGTATCTAGACGGTGCACTGAATAGTTATCGCCGGCACGGAGTGGAATCTGTGCTCAACATCGATGCGATTCGCGATGGCGCCGACACCGCCTTGTTCTTCACTGCGGTCGATGGTGACGGCAGAGTGGTGGGTGGTACCCGCGTCATCGGGCCCTTGCAGTCGCCGGAGGATTCCCATGCGCTCGCCGAGTGGGATGGCAACAAGGGTCTTGAGGCGCTGCACCGGATGATCGCCAACCGGCTGGTTTTCGGCATCGTGGAAGTCAAGGGTGCCTGGGTCGATCCCGGCGGGTACGGGAGCCGCGCGCTCAGCAGGGTACTGGCCCGGACCGCGTTGCCGATGATGACACTGCTGAATGTGCAGTTCGTCATGGCCACCTCGGCAGCTCACGTCTTGGAGCAATGGCGATCATCGGGGGGTGTCGTGGCCGCGGGGATACCGGCAGCGGCATATCCCAATGAGAATTATCGAACCAAACTCATGTGGTGGGACCGCCTCACTCTTTCCACTCATGCCGAGCCCGAGCAATTTAGGCTGATGTGCGCTGAGAACTCCGAACTCTTCCGTCATGTTTCGGCGCCGGGCGAACTGAGGTTGGCGTCAGTCGGAGCCGGGGGATGAACGACTGCCCCGACCACCACGAGGCTTGCGGCGCCGTGATTGGGCCCCTCGGCGCCACGCTGCGCGCGGCAGGGAGCTAGCCCGTACATGCGAAATCACGGTGTCCCAAGCGATCTGCATTCCATTGTCACCGCCGTCGCTACCAAGCTCATGGGTGCCACCACCAGCAACGCTGTGGATATCAGCACAGAAATTCTGGCCGAGCTGGTGGTTGTCCTCAACGTCGACGCCAGCTTTCTGCGGCACAACGTGCAGAGCATCCGCGCCACCGTTTTGGTGGCCGAATGGCCGCCGCGGCCCGACAAGCCTGAGCCCGACCCGCTGCACACAATATTTTTCGCCGACGCGGATCCGGTATTTGCCTTCTGTGAACACACCAAAGAGCCGGTTGTTTTGCATCCCGCATCCGCCAATGAGCAGTACCAGCGCAGGATCAACGAGGCAACCGGCATTCCGGGCGTCTCGTTGGCGTCGGTCCCGTTGTTGTCCGGTGACCTCACCACCGGAGCGCTCGGTTTTATCAAGTACGGCGATCGACAGTGGAGCCAGGACGAGCTCAACGCGCTCACGGTCGTCGCGACGATGTTCGCCCAGGTTCAGGCACGGTTGAGCGTCGAGGATCGGTTGTCCTATCAAGCCGCGCACGATGATCTGACCACATTGCCGAATCGCCGAACCCTGGTAGCGCATCTCGATGGCCGGCTCGGGGCCGGGCAGCTCGGGCCGGTACCTGTCCTGTTGTTCAACCTGAACCGGCTCAAGGCGATCAACGACTATCTCGGTCATGCCGCTGGAGATCAGTTCATCCGTGATTTTGCGATCGGGGCCAGGAAGGCGATGGAAGGGCGGGGTCTGATCGCCAGGCTCGGCGGTGACGAGTTCGTCGTGGTCCCCGCTTCGGGGATGGATCTCGACACCGCCAGACAGTTGGCCGGGGACCTCAAGGCGCGGCTGACGGATCACGTCATCATCGGTGGCGAGGTTCTCAACCGCACCGTGAGCGTCGGCGTCGCGACAGGGGTGCCCGGGGAAGACTCGAGCTCCGATCTCCTTCGGCGTGCGGATGAGGCGCTGCTGTCGGCCAAGGGAACCGGTGGAGACGGCATTGGCGTGTTTTGTGGCGAGATGCTCGTCAAGCGGGAGCTCCGTGCCGACGTCGAACTCCACTTGCCGGCCAGTATCGAAGCAGACGCACTTACCATCGTCTACCTGCCCGAGGTTGACATGCTAACGGGTAAGGTACTGGCCGTCGAAGCGTTGGTGCGGTGGCAGCACCCCACGCGAGGACTCCTGCTTCCAGACGCATTCGTCCCGGTCGCCGAATCCGCCAACCTCGCCGGAGAACTGGGCAAATGGGTACTAAAGGCGGCGTGTGCCGACATGGCCCGGTGGCGGGCCCGCGGCGTAGGGCTAGACACAATGCTCCGCATCAATGTCTCCCCGGCACAGCTCGTCGCTCATGACTTGGTGGGCACCGTTAGCCGCACGATCGATCGGTTCGGACTCGACGGCCCGGCAATAAGTCTGGAAATCACCGAAAGCATGCTCATTCGGGATGTGGCGAGCACTAAGGCCACGCTGGTCGGGCTGACAGAGCTCGGTGTCGATATCGCCATCGACGACTTCGGCACCGGGTTCAGCGGGATGGGGCTGTTGACGTCGCTACCGGTGGGTACCTTGAAGATCGATCGCGGATTCGTCCGCGATCTCGATACCTCCGCTGACGATCTCGCGATCGTGCGAGCGGTCGTCGGTCTGGCTCAGGCACTTGACCTCAAGGTGGTGGCTGAGGGTGTTGAGACCGTAGGTGCGGCCCGACGCCTCATCGTCGAAGGATGTTCTCGAGCGCAAGGGTTTCTTTTCTGCCGTCCGATCATGCCAGAAGCGACGCAGCGGCTATTGGCCAAAGGCTACGTGGACGTCACCATCGCACCGACACCGCCGGCACACCCGAACAAACCTGAGCAGCAGGTCATGTCGATGGCAGCCGGACGTTGGCCCCGCAGCACATGGCCACACGCGCAGCGAGCGTCCAGACCAAAGATTTGACCGCTGACATGGTCGATGCGACCGCGACCGACGTGGGCCGCCTCCCGTTAGTGCCCCGCAATCCGCTACCTTTTCGGCGCCAGCTGACAGCGGCTCGGCAGTATCACACCGGTCAGGTGTTGCTGCGCGAGGCGGGGGGCCAAGTTACCCGGGTGCCGCTCGGCCCCCAATGGCTAAACCCGCCAATCGTATTCGTGATGTCGCCCGCGGGGGCACGCGATGTGCTGGCCCGCAACAACGAGTGGTGCGACCGAACCCTGGTTCATCACGAAATACGGCGGTTGTTGGGTGACAATCTCGCGGATCTGCCGAACATGCTCTGGCGCTCGCGCAAGCGCACGCTGCAGCCGCTGTTCAGCCGGCAGCGCGTGGCGACCTTCGGTGGTCACATGGCGGAAGTCGCCGCAATGATTGCCCGGGGCTGGGGCGATGCGGCCGAGGTCGACCTCGACGCGGAGGCGCGCCGGCTGACTATGCGGGTGCTGGGCCGCTCGGTCCTCGGGATGGACCTTGACGAACGCGCTGAGGCGCTGGCCGAGCCGCTCAATGTCGTGTTGTCCTACGTCGCTGATCGGGGCACGCGGCCGGTACGGGCGCCGTGGTGGCTTCCCACCCCGGCGCGGCACCGTGCCCGGGCCGCCGCTGAGACCTTGCGTGGGCTCGCCGGCGACATTCTGGCGGCCTGCCGCGCCGACCCCACCCGCGACGCCCCGCTGGTGCATGCCTTGATCAATGCGACCGATCCGGAAAGTGGTGGCGCGCTCTCCGATCTTGATATCTGCAACGACCTGATCGCATTCATGGTCGCCGGCCACGACACCACGGCGACCACGCTGGCGTTCGCGTTGTGGGCGCTGGGCCGACATCCCGAGATCCAGGGCAGAATCGCCGGGGAAGCCTCCGCCATCGGCGATCGCCCACTGACACCCGAGGATGTGTCCGCGCTGGGATACACCGTGCGGGTGCTGCGCGAAGCGCTGCGGTTGTGCCCACCGGTTGTCGTTGCGGGGCGTACCGCAATGCGCGACATCGAGGTCGACGGTTTCCGGGTGCAGGCCCGCAGCATGGTGCTGGTGGGCGTGTTTGGCATGCAGCGTGATCCGGCGCTATGGGAGAACCCGCTGGACTTCGATCCCGACCGGTTCAGCCCGGAGAATTTCGGCCGCCTGGATCGTTGGCAGTACATCCCCTTCGGCGCCGGGCCACGGTCCTGCATTGGCGACCATTTCGCGATGCTGGAGGCGACGCTGGCGCTGGCAACGATCATCAGAACAATCGAAATCGATTCCCTGGTTGCCGATTTCCCATTGGCGGTGCCGTTCACGATGGTGGCAGGCGCGCCGGTCCCGGCTCGGGTGCGGCGCCGGACATGATCTGGGCCCCGTCAGGCGGACTTGCTGCGCAGCATCTCGATTACCGCGCTGAAGTCCAAGGCGCCGTGGTCGGCGGCGAACTTGGCGTAGATCTCGGCAGCGTGGCTGCCCAGGGGTGCCGCTGAGCCGGTCGCGGCCACCGCATCCATCGCCAGGCCCAAGTCCTTGTTCATCAGGGCGGTCGCGAATCCCGGTTTGAAGTCGTTGTTGGCCGGCGATGTCGGTACCGGGCCCGGCACCGGGCAATTGGTGTGCACTGCCCAGCAGTTGCCGGTCGCGCCGGTGATGACGTCGAACAAAGACTGCGCCGACAGGCCGAGCTTCTCGGCCAGCACGAACGCCTCGCCGATGGCGATCTGCTGCACCGCGAGCACCATGTTGTTGCACACCTTGGCGGCCTGCCCCGCGCCGGCCGCACCGCAGTGAATGATCTTGCCCGCCATCGGTTCTAAGACTGGCCGCGCACGCTGCACCGCGTCGTCGTCGCCGCCGACCATGAAGGCCAGCGTCCCGGCCACGGCGCCCTTCACCCCGCCGGAAACCGGCGCGTCGAGCTGAGGCAGGCCGTGTGAGCCGGCCAGCGCGTGCACTTCGCGGGCGTCGTTGACCGAAATCGTGGAGCTGTCGATCAACAACGCACCCGGTCGCGCGGCGGGCAGAATCTCTGCGTAACAACGCTTGACGATGTCGCCGTTGGGCAGCATGGTGATGACCACGTCCGCCTCGGCCACCGCGGCGGCCGCGCTCTCGAACACCTGGGTGCCGTTGCCGGCCGCCGCTGCCCTCGCTGTGGGAACCGGGTCGAACCCGCGCACGGTATGCCCGGCGGCGACCAGATTCGCCGACATCGGCCCGCCCATGTTGCCGAGCCCGAGGAAAGCGACCGAAGTCATGAGTGCAGCCTCCTAGTGTCGTGAGCCATTACTTGTCTACAACGCTGATGCGGTTCGCCGAGTGTGGGAGATATGGACGAAAAGTGATGGGATTTCGTACGTAGGCCCCACGCTCGACGCGGCCGTGTCGGCATGACTAGACGTTTGCGCGGAACCGGGCGGCCAACGCCCGACCGATGACCACCCGCATGATTTCGCTGGTGCCTTCCAGGATTCGATGCACGCGCAGATCGCGGACGATCTTTTCCAGACCATACTCGTGCAGGTAGCCGTAGCCCCCATGCAGCTGCAGTGCGGAGTCCGCGACGTCGAAGCAGGTGTCGGTGACGTAGCGTTTGGCCATCGCGCACAGTTCCACCTTGTCGGGGTCGTCGTTGTCCAGCGCAGTCGCCGCCCGCCACAACAAGAGTCGCGACGTCTCGAGCCCGGTGGCCATTTCGGCCAGGGTGAACCGGATGGTGGGCTCGTCGAGCAGGGGGGCGCCGAAGGCCTGCCGCTCCCGAACGTAGGCGCCGGCTTTGTCGAACGCGGCCTGCGCGCCGCCGAGCGAGCACGCCGCAATGTTGAGTCGGCCGCCGTTGAGTCCATGCATGGCGATGCCGAAGCCCGAGCCCTCGCCCTCGGCCCCGCCCAGCATCGCGTCAGCGGGCACCCGCACGCCTTCCATGATCACCTGCGCCGTGGGCTGCGCATGCCAGCCCATCTTCTGCTCGGGCGCGCCGAAACTCAGCCCCGGAGTGCCCTTTTCGACGATGAACGCCGATATGCCACGCGGGCCGGGATTGTCGCGGCCACCGGTGCGAGCCATCACCACGTACACGTCCGAGGCGCCCGCGCCGGAAATGAACTGCTTGACACCGTCGAGTACGTAGTCGCCACCCTGCTGGACGGCGCGGGTGGTCAATGCGCCGGCGTCGGATCCGGCGCCGGGCTCGGTCAGGCAGTAGCTGGCGATGGCATCCATCGGTGCCAACCGCGGAATCCATTCCTTGCGTTGCTCCTCGGTGCCGAAGCTGTCGATCATCCATGCGCTCATGTTGTGGATGGACAGGAACGCGGCGATCGTCGGGCACGCGGTGGCCAACTGCTCGAATATGCGCACCCCGTCGAGACGGCGCAGCCCGCTGCCGCCGACATCATCGCGACAATAGATGGCCGCCATGCCGAGTTCGGCGGCCTCGCGCAACACGTCCAGCGGCAAATGCTCGCTGGCATCCCATTCCAGGGTGTGCGGGGCAAGGCGTTTGGCGGCGAACGCGGCCGCCGTTTCGGTGATGCTCCGCTCGTCGTCGTTCATAGCGAGAAACTGCATGAAATGGCCCTACCGCTCTAATCCATGGTCGGGATGACGAATTCGGCGCCATCCTTGATGCCGGACGGCCACCGCGACGTGACCGTCTTGACCTTGGTGTAGAACTGGATCGACGCCGGGCCATGCTGGTTGAGGTCGCCGAAGCCGGAGCGCTTCCAGCCGCCGAAGGTGTGGTAGGCGACCGGGACCGGGATCGGCACGTTGACACCGACCATGCCCACCTGCACCCGGGAGACGAAATCGCGGGCGGTGTCGCCGTCGCGGGTGAACACCGCCACGCCGTTGCCGTACTCGTGCTGAGATGGCAACGCCACTGCCTCCTCGTAGTTCTGGGCCCTTACCATGACCAGCACGGGTCCGAAGATCTCGTCGGTGTAGATCGACATGTCGGGGGTGACATGGTCGAACAGGGTCGGGCCGATGAAGAAGCCGCTCTCCAGATTTGCGTCACCGAATGCCAGGTCATCGCTGGAGCGCTCGCGGCCGTCGACTACGATTTCGGCGCCGGCCGCCACACCCTGGTCGATGTAGTCGCGCACCCGCGTCAAGGCGGCCTCGGCGACCAGCGGACCGTAGTCGGCCTTGGGGTCCAGGCTGTGCCCGACCCGAAGATTGTTGATCCGCTCGACGAGCCTGGCGCGCAACCGTTCCGCGGTTTGCTCGCCGACCGGTACCGCGACGCTGATCGCCATGCAGCGTTCGCCGGCGCTGCCGTATCCGGCGCCGATCAGCGCGTCGACGGCCTGGTCCAGGTCGGCGTCGGGCATCACTATCATGTGGTTCTTGGCGCCGCCGAAGCACTGCGCGCGTTTGCCGGTGGCCGCGGCGTTGGAGTAGATGTACTGGGCGATGTCGGAGCTGCCGACGAAGCCCACCGCTTTGATGTCGGGGTGGTTCAGGATGGCGTCGACGGCCTCCTTGTCGCCGTGCACGACCTGGAACACACCCGGGGGCAGGCCGGCCTCGATGAACAGCTCGGCCAGTCGCACCGGAACCGACGGGTCACGCTCACTTGGCTTGAGTACGAACGCATTCCCGCACGCCAGGGCCGGACCGGCCTTCCACAGCGGGATCATCGCCGGGAAGTTGAACGGGGTGATGCCGGCGACCACGCCCAGCGGCTGCCGCAGCGAGTAGACGTCGATGCCGGGGCCGGCGCCTTCGCTGTACTCGCCCTTGAGCAGGTGGGGGATCCCGATGCAGAACTCGATCACCTCGATACCGCGCTGGATGTCGCCCTGCGCATCGGCCAGCGTCTTGCCGTGTTCGAGCGACAGCAGCTCGGCGAGCTCGGCGTTGTTGTCGTTGACCAGCTCGATGAACCGCATCAGCACCCGGGCGCGACGCTGCGGATTCCAGGCGGCCCAGCCTTTTTGCGCCTCGACGGCCGACGACACCGCGGCGTCGACGTCCGCCTTGCCGGCCATCGGAACCTTGGCCTGCACCTGGCCGGTGCTGGGGTTGAAGACGTCGAGCGTGCGGCCGGACTGGCCGGCGACGTGCTGCCCGTCGATGAAGTGCGGAATCTGTCTGGTCATGGCTATCCAAAGGTCGGTACGGATGATCGGAGTGATACTTGCATATCCTAGTAATCGTGCTTGGTGTTGGCAAGGTGCGCGCTTTCGATGTGGCAATCGTCACTGCGGGCCCTTCCCATCACGTGTAACCCGGGCTGATATTGATCGGTGAAGGAGGCACGTGACGGCACAAAACGATCCCGTCCGCCCGCGACCGTTGCGCGCGGTGCCCAACGACGGTTACGCAAACTGGGAAGCGGTGTATCAGGACAACGCGACCTGGGTGTATCGCACGTTGTTCGCCCGGGTCGGTAACCGGGCCGACGCCGAGGACCTCACCGCGGAGGTTTTCCTTGCCGCGCTGCGGCCGCTGCGCCTGACCGCGAGCGTCGCCGAGGTGCGCGCCTACCTGCGCGCGACGGCCCGAACGGTCCTGGCCGCGCATTGGCGCGAGACCCTGGGACGCGAGATCACTTCCATCGAGGACATCGAACAGCCGCCCGAGAGCGAGGAAGCGATCAGCACCGCGCCCCAGCGCGTCGCCGCCGTTCTGGACAGGCTGCCGGACAATTATCGGCGGATTCTGGAACTGCGTTTTCTGCAAGGTAATTCGATCAAGGAGTCAGCGGCGGAGCTCAGGATTAGCGTGGCCAACGCCAAAGTGCTACAACACCGCGCCCTGCGACTGGCGGCGCAGGTCAATGAAGGGGGCGAGCCGTGAACGCGCGAGGGATGCGTCGTTACATCGACGATCTGCTGCGGGGTCGGCGCCCCAAGCCGTTTGCGCCCGACGACTTCGAGGCGGCGCAGCTGCGGACGGCGATCGAGCTGCGAGCCGCGCGACAGGGCGATGACGGTCCGCGTGCGGAATTCCTTGAGGATCTGCATCGCCGCCTCGCGGAGCAAATGACCGGCACCACCGCAGAAGTGCCGGCTGGGCCGAAGCAAAGCGCGACGCGCCGCCAGGTCATCGTCGGTACGTCGGCCGCCGCGGCCGCCGCGGTCGCCGCGGTTTCCGTCGATCGAGCGTTGATCGGCGGCCGAGGTACCGAAGTCCCGACCGCCTCCGGCCAACTCACACCCAACGACGGAAACTGGATGCGTGTCGCGGCCAGCTCGGACGTGCCCGAAGGGGTCGTGCACCCATTCGATCTCGGCGCCGTCAACGGATTCGTCCGGCGGGTCGACGGAAAACCCCAAGCCGTGTCCGGGGTGTGCACACATCAAGGGTGCCGGCTGTGGTTCGACGCACCCGATGACAGGCTCCGTTGCCCGTGCCACTCGACGTCGTTCGCGCCCAGCGGTGAAGTGCTCACCCACCAGCTTCCAATTGCTCCAAAGTCGCTGCCCACGTTGATGGTTCGCGAGGCCAACGGGGTGATCGAGGTGTTCGCTCCGCCACGTTCCGACCAAAAGGCATAAGCGGTGTAACCCACTGCCCTATATCTGGGCATGATTCGAAAGGACCTGGCCTGGTTGGCGATGAGCGTGCTTTTGCTGGCCGGATGTTCGACTTCGCGGCCCGCTGCCGGCACCACTGCGCCCACCGTCAGCATGTCGGTAACCGCTCCGCAGGCGCCGGCGGATGGCAACCAAGTCAACATCGACGGCTTCGCGTTTGTCCCCCTGACGTTGACGGTCAAAGCGGGCACCACCGTCACGTGGACCAATCGCGACGAAGAACCCCACACCGTGGCCGCGAACGACGGTTCGTTTCACTCGCCCGGGATGGGGACCGGTGCCACCTTCTCGCACACCTTCGCCAGCGCGGGAACGTTCGACTACGTCTGCTCTATTCACCCGATGATGCACGGCACAGTGGTGGTGACCCCATGACACACGATCCGAACACGATGACTCGGCGCCAGCTCATCCGGCACACGGCATGGTTCGGGACCGCGGTCGGTTTCGCGGTGGCCGGTGGCGAGGTCATCTCACACCTAGGTGGGACGGCGTCGGCCGAGCGTGCCCCGACCCGGCCCGCGCTACGGTTCGCCCAGGTCAGCGACAGCCACCTCGGGTTCTCCGGCGCGGCCAACCCCAACGTCACCGACACGTTCGGCCATGCCATCGACCGGATCAATAACCTCGGCTACACACCGGATTTCGTCATCCACACCGGAGACATCACCCACCTGGCCACCCCCGAGCAGTTCGATCAGGCAAAGCAAATGCTGAGCGGCCTGAAGACGCCGCACGTGTTCACCGTGCCCGGCGAACACGACTCGGTCGACGACGCGGGCCAGAAGTACCGAAGCGTCTTCGGCGCGGGAAGCCGGGGCGACGGGTGGTACAGCTTCGACATCGCCGGTGTGCATGTGATCGCGCTGGTGAACACGTTGAACCTGAAAAAGCTCGGGCACCTCGGTGTCGAACAGTTGGAGTTCGTCGAAAAAGACGTCGCGGGGCTTTCGAGTGATACCGCCATCGTTGTGCTCAGCCACATTCCACTGTTCGCGATGTACCCGGACTGGGGCTGGGGCACCGACGACGCCGTCCAGGCGCTGGGTTATCTGCGCCGGTTTTCGTCGGTGACCTGCCTCAACGGACATGTGCACCAACTGTTTTCCAAGACGGAAGGCAACGTGACCTTCTACAGCGGGACGACGACCGCCTATCCGTTGCCCCATCCCGGCGACGGGCCGGCGCCGAAGCCGGTCACGTTGCCGGCCGGCAAGCTCCGCGACGCGCTGGGCGTTCGGGAGGTCGGCTACACCCGCGGACAGAGCGCGCTGGCATTGAAAGAGTTGACACTGCAATGATTTCGAACGATCTCACGCTGCGGGCCGGTATCGCCGTGTCGTTAGTTGTCACCGCCTTCAGTCACGCCTACCTCTATGTCCATGGCTACCAAAACATCCCGAGGATCGGTACCGGGTTCCTGTTGCAGGCCAGTGTCTGCTTTGCCCTGGCACTGCTGATCCTGGTGGGCGGTCCCGAATGGCTGCGCTGGGCCGCCGCCGCGGTGGCCGGCGGCTCCCTGGTGGCATTCGCGCTGTCGCGGACCGTCGGGCTGTTCGGCTTTGCCGAGCGCGGATGGGAGCCATCGCCGCATGCGGGCATCAGTGCGGGCGCCGAAGTCCTGACGCTCTTGTTGTGCATCGTCAGCCAACGATCCGCCGCCCGCCTGCGGGGGGACGTTACGTAAAGACCCGCTAGTCAGTCGTTGCGGTCAGGGCAAGGGCCACCGCCTGATCAAAGGTCATCGAGGTGCCCTCGTCCCAGGCCGCTCGGAATTCTGCCGCTCCGAGCTGATCGCGCGCGCGAGTTTCGCATCCAGCGTGGAAGCCACCTATCAGGGTAGCCACCAGCGGGGAACCGGCGGCACGGCTCAACTCGGCGGCCGCTCCCATCAGGATTGCGGCCAGCCGCGG
This sequence comes from uncultured Actinomycetota bacterium, assembly GCA_963814505.1. Classification (GTDB taxonomy): domain Bacteria; phylum Actinomycetota; class Actinomycetes; order Mycobacteriales; family Mycobacteriaceae; genus Mycobacterium. The sequence goes on along the minus strand of CAWFDM010000016.1, from coordinate 675,346 downwards.
CTGTTCCAGCGATTCCTGCACCCATGCCAAAACTTCCAGTTGATTCGGGAGGGCGTGTGTGACGTTGCCTTGGGTGGCCACCACCTCGCTGGAAAGGCGCAGACCTTGTTGGAGCAGTTGTTCAGCGCGCTGCGGCCGACCCATCCGCCAACAAGCGGCGCCGGCGGACATCAGCGCGACCGCTCGGATCACCCAATCTCGCTGGGATTCGGCCAAGGCGAGTCCCTTTTCAGCCCATGCCAGCGCACTGTGGGCGTCGCCCGACGTCAGCTCCAGAATTCCCCTAAGAGTCCTGGACTGCGCCTGGACTTCGAAGTCGTCGGTTGCGGCCATTGCCCGCTGGAAGCGGTCACGTCCGTGGTCGAAGTCGCCGGTGAATGTGGCGGTGTAGCCCTCCAAGTAGTCAATCCGGCCGCGTGTGACAGGATCGTCGACCACATCGAGAAGGTCGCGCACATCAGCGAACCAGCTTGCGGCCGTTACGACGTCGCCGCGTGTCTGGATGGCGTGCGCTGCGGTGAACAGGGTGCGGATACGCTGCAAGGTTGGTTCCGGCGGGATGGCCGCCAGCGCGCGGCTTGTCCACTGACAGCCTTCACTAAGCATCGTGTGGAATACCCAGAAGCGGCGCAGCGCGGTGATCATGTCAACGGCCATGGCCAGCGAGTCGGCCAGGCTGAATTGCAGTGCCTCGCGGATGTTGGGCATCTCGACGCTGACGCGCCGGACCAGTTGAAGCTGTTGCGGGCCAAACCATTGGGCGTCGGCGTCGGCGAGCAGTTCTCGATACCAGTTAGCGTGGCGGCGGCGCAGCGATGGGTAGTCGTCGGTCTGCTCCAGGCGGGCCCGGCCATATTCTCGTACGGTTTCGAGCAGCCGGAAGCGGACCGCGCCGTCGTGCTCGGTGCGGATCAGAATGGACTTGTCGACCAGCGAGGACAAGAGGTAGGTACATTCCAGGTTTTGGATGTTCTCGCCGCAAATGTCACGCGCCGCTGGCATGTCGAAGCTGCCGGCGAACACCGACAACCGGCTCCACAGGTGTTGTTCGGCCTGCGTACACAGGTCGTAGCTCCAGTCGATGCACGCGGCGAGGGTTTGCTGGCGGGTGGGGGCGCCGCGGCGACGGCGAGACAGCAACCCGTAGCGGTCGGACAAACCGTCGGCGATCTGCTCGACGGACATCACCCGCATGCGTGCGGCGGCCATCTCGATGGCCAGCGGCAATCCGTCCAGGCATGAGCAGATACGTGCCACGGCCGCGCTGTTGTGTTCGGTCAGCGTGAATCCGGGGGCGGCTGCGCAGGCGCGGTCGACAAACAGCGCCACCGCGGCATAGCCAGCCAGCGTGCGCAGGGTGGGGTCGTCCTGGGCGCCAGGTGCGGCCAACGCGGGCAGCGGCAACACCGCCTCGCCGCCGATATCGAGCACTTCGCGGCTGGTGGTCAGGATGTGCAGTCGGGGGCAGGCCCGCAGCAGCGTCTCGGCAAGCTTGGCCGCGTCGTCGATGATCTGTTCGCAATTGTCGAGCACCACCAACGCCCGCCGCTCGACCAGAAAGTCGACCAACACGTCGGTAAGTGCTCGGCCGGGGTGATCGCGCACCCCTAGTGCGGCGGCCACAACTTCGGTCACCAGCGCACCGTCGAGCAGGTCGGCCAACTCGACAAACCAGACTCCATCGCCGAATTCGGTCACCTGCTCGCGCGCGGCGTGGATCGCCAGGGTGGTCTTGCCGACCCCGCCGATCCCGGTAATGGTTATCAGCCGCGACTCCGAGAGCATCGAGTGCAGCTCGGCCATTTCCGCGGCCCTGCCCACCAAGCTTTCCAGCGGCAGCGGCAACCTGACACCCGTGCGGCGCACCGATGCCGACGTGTTCGATGTGTTCGGGGGCTCCGCAAGCACTTTCGGGCGCCGGGTGCCCCGCACCGCCATGTCGTCGACGGCCAAACCGCGACGGATCTGCAGCCCCTGCAGCTGCGCCCCCAACTCCAGCGTCGAGGGCCGCTCGCTCGGGTCGCGCGCCATCGCCGCACCTACCACGTCGGCGATATCGTCGTTGGCGCCGCGTTCCCGCAGATCGGGAACCGGTTCAGCGGCGATCCGCAAAAAGTGTGTCATCACATGCTTGCCGAGGCGCCGCTCAAAGGCCGCGTGCCCGGTCAGCGCGGCGAACAGCGTCGCGCCCAAGCTGTACACATCCGAGGCCATCGTCGGCGCGTCCCCGCTTAACACCTCGGGGGCGGTGAACGCCGGCGACCCGGCAAACGTGCCGGCGGCCGTGTTAAACCCGCCACTCATCCGGGCGATCCCGAAATCGCCCAGTGCGGGCTCGCCGTAATCGGTCACCAAGATGTTGGCCGGCTTGACGTCGCGGTGCAAAATGCCCAACTCATGCGCCGACTGCAACGCGCCGGCCATCTTGATGCCCGGCCGCAGCACCTCCTTCTCCGGCAACAACCCCAATTGGCCGATCCGCTGGTGAATGCACCCGCACTGGTAATAGGGCATCACCAAAAATGGATGACCACTCTGTGTCTCGCCGACCTCCAACACCGCCACAATGTTGGGGTGCCCGGTCAGCCGGCCCATTGCCTTCTGCTCACGCACAAACCGGGCCCGGGTGTCGGCGAACTCCTCGGTCAACAGCTTCACCGCTACGACCCGGTAAAGCCGCACCTGCGAACAGCGATACACCACCCCACAACCACCGCGGCCGATCTCGTGCGCACCGGTAAACCCGGCCGCGTCCAATTCCGCGACCAGGTCATCGCCCGTGTCACGCTCCGTGACGAACGGATCCTTAACCATCGTCAGGTTGTGACGCAGTTCATGTCCGCCGAGTTGGCTTTTTTGTTTTAAGGGCAGGTGACGTCGACTTCGAAAGGCTTACTGACCTGGTTGCCCGCGGTGTCCACGCCACTGGCGGTACCGCTGATCTTGTAGAAGTTGCCCGACTTGGTGGCGGTGGCGCTGTTACCGGGCACGCCTTCGGTGAAGCTCAGCACAACGCCGTCAACGGTGCCGAGCCCGGCGTTGTGAACCGCCGATCCGTCCTGCTCCAGACCCACGATGATGCCGGTGAGCATGTCGCCGACTGCGATGGAGAATTTGCCCGCGGTGGTCGAGCAGACCACCGGGCCGCTGACGCTTTGTGGCTGGCCGCCGATGATCACCTTGGTTTCGCCCGGTGCCGCGGCGGGACTGACGGACCCGGGGGCGGAGCTCGAGGTTGCGCTGGACGCGCTCGCCGCGCTTGATGACGGGCCGGACGCTTTATTGTCGCCGGAGCAGCCCGCCACGCCGGCGACGACGGTCGCGGCGCCGACGGCGATCAAGAACTCACGCTTCACCAACTTCTCCTTTTGTCGGTTTTAACCCGCCGCAAACCGTAAGGTCGGCGGACCCTGTCATGCAGTATGTATGCGCCGTCATTTGCTGGCCAGTCCAGCGATAAACCGCTGCGTCTCCGCCCAGCTGGGCAAGAGGCCCGCCGCGCGCACGTCGTCGAGGCTGGGGGCTGCGGCATCGCGGTCGGACAGGCTGGCGGTGGCGCCGTCGACCAGCGGCCAGTCGATTGCCAGCGCCGGATCGGTTGCGCAGATGGTGTGTTCGCGCTGCGGGTTGTATTCCGACGAGCACAGGTACATCACCGTCGAATCGTCTTGCAGTGCAAGGAATCCATGGGCAAGGCCTTCGGAGATGTAGATCGTCCTGCGGTCGCGGTCGTCGAGCAGAACCGAGGCCCAGCGCCCGAATGTCGGCGAGCCCAACCGGATATCGACAACGACATCGAACACCGCGCCGGACACGCAGGTCACATACTTGGCCTGGCTCGGCGGCAGCTGGGCGAAATGCAGGCCGCGCAGCACACCGGCTGACGACACCGAGCAATTGGCTTGCCGGACGTCCAAGCGGTGACCGGCGAATCCGCTGAACCCGCGGTCGGTGAACCATTCGAAGAACAGTCCGCGGGAATCGCCGCGCATGGTGGAGGTGATCTCCCAGGCGCCCGGGATGTCGAGTTCGCGAGCTTCCATCTCAATGACCGCGTTCTTGGTAGCGGGCCGCGTAACGAGCTTCAGTGGCGTCCTTCAACGGACGCCACCACCATTCGTTGCCGCGGTACCAGTCGATGGTGGCGCGCAAGCCCTCGTCGAAGTCAGTATGCTTTGGGGCCCAGCACAATTCGTCGTACAACGACGAAGGGTCGATGGCGTATCGCAAGTCGTGACCGACGCGGTCGGTGACGTGGTCGAAATCGTCCGGGTCACGATCCATCATCCGCAGCAGCGTGCGCAGCACGCTCAGGTTGTCGCGCTCGCCCTCGGCGCCGATGAGGTAGGTCCGGCCGACCTGGCCCTGTTCCAAGATCCGCCGGACCGCGTTGTTGTGATCCTCGACGTAGATCCAGTCGCGCACGTTGGCGCCGGTGCCGTACAACTTGGGCCGCCGGCCGATGAGCACATTGGTGATCTGGCGCGGGATGAACTTCTCGACGTGCTGATAAGGCCCGTAGTTGTTGGAGCAGTTGGAGATCGTCGCGCGCACGCCGTACGACCGCACCCAGGCCCGGACCAGCATGTCGCCGCCGGCTTTGGTCGCCGAATATGGACTCGACGGGTTGTACGGCGTCGATTCGGTGAACCGCTTCGGGTCGTCGAGCTCCAGGTCGCCGTAGACCTCGTCGGTCGAGACGTGGTGCAGCCGCACGCCGTGGCGCCGCACCGCTTCCAGGATGACGAACGTCCCGACCACGTTGGTGCGCACGAACGGCTCCGGGTCGTCCAGCGCGTTGTCCACATGGGTTTCCGCGGCGAAATGCACGACCGCGTCGGACTCGGCGACCAGCCGAGAAACCAGTTCGGTGTCGGTGATATCGCCTTCCACCAGCTCGATGGCGTCGTCGACGTCGGCCAGCGACTCGCGTCTGCCGGCGTAGGTCATGGCGTCGAGCACCGTCACGACGTCGTCCGGATGCTCACGAACGGCGCTGTGCACAAAATTCGCGCCGATAAACCCGGCGCCCCCGGTGACCAGCAGCCGCATGGCCAAACCCTAGCCCGCCGACGACGCGCGCCGCGGAGCGGCGGGGTGAGGAGGCGGGCAATCCAACCGAGCCGAGCCCTAACCGAGTAGCGGCCCCGCCAGTTCGCTCAGCACCGGCAGCAGCTGCTGTTCTTCGCGCGAGCCGGACAGCACCTGGATCGCCACGTGGTCGGCGCCGGCTTCCAGATGCTCGTTGAGGCGCCGCGCGATCTGGTCGGGGCTGCCGTAGGCCACAACCGCGTCGATCAGCTTGTCGCTGCCCGGCTTGCGCACGTCGTCCTCGGTGAAGCCCAGCCGCAGCCAGTTGTTCACGTAGTTGCTCAGGCCCAGGTAGAAGTCCACGACCTTGCGCCCGATCGCACGGGCTTCGGCGGCTCCAATTCCCGGGGCGGTGAGCACCACCTTGTGTTCCGGCGCCAGGAACACCGAGTTGCCCACCAGTTCGCGCGCCTCGGCGGTGTGTTCCGGCGTGGTCAGATACGGGTGGGCCCCGGCGGTGCGTTCCGCCGACAGCCGCAGCACCCTGGGGCCGAGCGCCGCGAGCACCCGACGGCTGGTCGGAACCATCGCGGCGTCGAGTTCGTCGAGGTAGCCGACCAGCGCGTCGTAGGGCTTCACGTACTCCTGAGTGTGCTCGCGGTGCCCTACGCCGACGCCGAGCAGAAACCGGTCCGGGTGGGCGCTTTCGATGCGCTGATAGGACTCGGCGACCTCCGCGGCCGGCGCGGACCAGATGTTGACGATCCCGGTGGCCAGCTGCAGCGATGTGGTCTGTGCCAGGGCAGGCTCGGCCCAGGCCAGATCGGCGCCGGGGGACATGCCGATCCAGGCGGCGCCGTAGCCCAGCGATTCGATCTGCACCGCCAGTTCGGGAGTGATGGAACCCAGCCATACACCAAACCGGCCCAGGCCGGGTTTAAGCGAAACCGCCTCCGTCATCTGGCTCCTTTACCCCGTTTTCAAGCGTTCAGCCCGAGCGGCCCCGCCAGCTCGGCGAGCGCCGGAACCAGGCTTTCACTCTTCGTCAGGATTTGCACGGGGACGTGGTCGGCGCCGGCGTCGAGGTGCTCTTTGAGCCGGGCGGCGATCGCGTCGGGCGTGCCGTAGGCGACCACCGCGTCTACCAGGCGGTCGCTGCCCGGCCGGATGACCTCGTCGTCGGTGAAACCCAGCCGTTTCCAGCTGTTGCGGTAATTGGACAGGTTGAAGTAAACGTCGAGGACCCCGCGGCCTACGGCGCGGGCCGTCTTCGCGTCGGTGGTCAGCACCACCTTGTGTTCGGGGGCCAGGAAGGCCGCCGGGCCCATCAGTTCACGGGCCTGCGCCGTGTGCTCCGGCGTGGTCAGGTACGGGTGTGCCCCCGCGCTGCGCTCCGCCGAGAGCTTAAGGACCCGCGGACCCAGTGCCGCGACCACCCGGCGGTTGGCCGGCACGCCGTGCTCGTCGAGCTTGTCCAGGTAGTCCACCAGAGCGTCGTAGGGCTTGCGGTATTCGCTGATCGCCTCCCGGTGGCCGACGCCGATGCCGAGCAGGAACCGGCCCGGGTAGGCCTTGTCGATCCGATGGAACGACTCGGCCACCGGTTCGGCGGCCGCCGTCCAAATGTTGACGATGCCCGTGGCCACCTGCAACGTTGTGGTCGCCTCGAGGATGGGTTCCACCCAGGCGAGCTCGGCGGGTGGTGAGCCCCCCACCCAGACGGCGCCGTAGCCGAGGGCCTCGATTTCTTTGGCTTGCTGTGGGGTCACGCCCCGCCCGAAGGATCCGAAACGGCGCAGGTCGGGCTTGTTGGCTCCAGGATTGGCTGCAGAAACATCGTGGGCACTGGCGTGAGCATCGGTCATGATTGCAGCAACCTACGGGCTGACCGGCCATATTCCTACTCTCGGCGTTTTGCGCAGGGCCGTGCGATGCGGGTATCGTGAGCCAACGGTGCGGTGTCCGTGCCTGCTATTGGCGTGCCCAGTCTTGAATTTCCGAGTCTTCGCGGAACTTCCACCACCGGCTCACGTTGTTTAGTTGGTGTGTGCGCTGTGCCCAGCCGGGGTGCAGTGACAAGGAGAAGGATCGCCAAAAGGTAATGGCCAAAAAGGACGGTGCCATAGAGGTCGAGGGTCGCGTGGTCGAGCCCCTGCCCAATGCCATGTTTCGCATTGAGCTGGAGAACGGCCACAAGGTGCTCGCCCACATCAGCGGCAAGATGCGGCAGCACTACATTCGCATCCTGCCCGAGGATCGGGTGGTGGTGGAGTTGTCGCCCTACGACCTGTCCCGGGGCCGCATCGTGTACCGGTACAAGTAACGAAACGCCCAGACAACGAGAACAGGACCGAGACTGCCGTGAAGGTGAACCCCAGCGTCAAGCCGATCTGTGACAAGTGCAGGGTGATCCGTCGGCATGGGCGGGTCATGGTGATCTGCTCAGATCCGCGCCACAAGCAGCGGCAGGGCTAGCGTTAGGCGACGATTCCCACTGGCCTGAGGTGGGGGTCCCCCCTCTGGGGGAGAGCCGGACAATCGGGCCCTAGCCCGATAGTTCCGCCCCTACACAACTGAATGCAGACCTCCCAGCACCAGTGAGCGGCTGGCATCTATAACGAGATGGGCCAGCTCATCCACGCCCGGACGGAGGCCGGGCCCCGCACCCAAATCCGTTTTGGGGGCAGGGAACGGACTGGGAAAAGACCTCCGCCTTAGAAAAAAGAGGAAACGCCACCTATGGCTCGACTAGTCGGCGTCGATCTTCCGCGCGACAAGCGGATGGAGATCGCCCTGACCTACATCTATGGCGTCGGCCGTACCCGGTCGAACGAAATCCTGGCGGCCACCGGCATCGACAAAGACCTGCGCACCAGGGACCTCACCGAAGACCAGGTGACTCACCTGCGCGACTACATCGAAGCCAACCTGAAGGTGGAGGGTGACCTGCGCCGCGAGGTACAGGCCGACATCCGTCGCAAGATCGAGATCGGCTGCTACCAGGGTCTGCGGCACCGCCGCGGCCTGCCGGTGCGCGGCCAGCGGACCAAGACCAACGCGCGGACCCGCAAGGGCCCGAAGCGCACCATCGCAGGCAAGAAGAAGGCCAGGTAACCAATGCCACCGAAGAAGGCAAGTGCGGCCGCGCCCAAGGCCAAGAAGGGACAGAAGACCCGCAGGCGGGAAAAGAAGAACGTCCCGCACGGCGCCGCCCACATCAAGAGCACGTTCAACAACACGATCGTGACGATCACCGACCCGCAGGGCAACGTCATCGCCTGGGCGTCCTCGGGCCATGTCGGCTTCAAGGGATCCCGGAAGTCGACCCCGTTCGCGGCTCAGCTGGCCGCCGAAAACGCCGCACGCAAGGCCCAGGAGCACGGGGTCCGCAAGGTCGATGTTTTCGTCAAGGGCCCGGGCTCGGGCCGGGAGACCGCGATCCGGTCGCTGCAGGCCGCCGGCCTGGAGGTCGGCGCGATCGCCGACGTGACCCCACAGCCGCACAACGGCGTCCGCCCGCCCAAGCGCAGAAGAGTTTAGAAGGGTCTAGGAGACAATAATGGCTCGTTACACCGGACCCGTTACTCGCAAATCACGCCGGCTGCGCACCGACCTCGTCGGCGGCGACCAGGCGTTCGAGAAGCGTCCCTACCCGCCCGGCCAGCACGGCCGTGCGCGGATCAAGGAAAGCGAATATCTGTTGCAGCTGCAGGAGAAGCAGAAGGCCCGCTTCACCTACGGCGTGATGGAAAAGCAGTTCCGCCGCTACTACGAAGAGGCGGTGCGGCAGCCCGGCAAGACGGGTGAGGAACTGCTCAGAATCCTGGAGAGCAGGCTGGACAACGTCGTTTATCGCGCCGGGCTGGCGCGTACCCGCCGGATGGCGCGCCAGCTGGTCAGCCACGGGCACTTCAGCGTCAATGGCGTGCACGTCAATGTCCCCAGCTACCGGGTGTCGCGGTACGACATCATCGACGTGCGGGACTCCTCGCTCAATACCGTGCCGTTCCAGATCGCGCGGGAGACGGCGGGCGACCGTCCGATGCCGAGCTGGCTGCAGGTCGTCGGCGAGCGCCAGCGCATCCTCGTCCACCAGTTGCCCGAGCGGGCGCAGATCGACGTGCCGCTCACCGAGCAGCTGATCGTCGAGTACTACTCGAAGTAGACGCGGAATTCCGATCCGGCATCCGCCGGAGCGGACAACCTGAGCGGCATCAAATAGCGGGTGCCGAGAAGGAGAAGAAGAAACACCATGCTGATCTCTCAGCGGCCCTCACTGTCCGAGGACATCCTCACCGACAACCGGTCCCAGTTCGTCATCGAACCGCTGGAGCCGGGATTCGGTTACACGCTTGGCAATTCGCTGCGTCGCACGCTGCTGTCGTCGATTCCCGGCGCGGCCGTCACCAGCATTCGTATCGACGGTGTGCTGCACGAGTTCACCACCGTGCCAGGGGTCAAGGAGGATGTCACCGACATCATCCTGAACCTCAAGGGCCTCGTCGTGTCCTCGGAGGAGGACGAGCCCGTCACCATGTACCTGCGCAAACAAGGTCCGGGTGAGGTCACGGCCGGTGACATCGTGCCGCCCGCCGGTGTCACGGTGCACAACCCCGGCATGCACATCGCCACGCTGAACGACAAGGGCAAGCTCGAGGTCGAGCTCGTCGTCGAGCGTGGCCGCGGCTACGTCCCGGCGGTGCAGAACCGCGCTTCGGGTGCTGAAATCGGCCGTATTCCAGTCGATTCCATCTACTCGCCGGTGCTCAAGGTGACTTACAAGGTGGACGCTACCCGTGTCGAGCAGCGTACCGACTTCGACAAGCTGATCCTCGACGTCGAGACCAAGAGTTCGATCACCCCCCGCGACGCGCTGGCGTCCGCGGGTAAGACGCTGGTCGAATTGTTCGGTCTGGCACGCGAACTCAATGTCGAGGCGGAAGGCATCGAGATCGGGCCGTCGCCGGCGGAGGCCGACCACATCGCGTCGTTCGCGCTGCCGATCGACGACCTGGATCTGACCGTGCGCTCTTACAACTGCCTCAAGCGTGAGGGTGTGCACACCGTCGGTGAGCTGGTGTCGCGCACCGAGTCGGATCTGCTCGACATCCGCAACTTCGGTCAGAAGTCCATCGACGAGGTGAAGGTCAAGCTGCACCAACTGGGTCTGTCGCTCAAGGACAGCCCGCCCAGCTTCGACCCTTCCGAGGTGGCCGGCTACGACGTCGCCACCGGCACCTGGTCCACCGACGGTGCCTACGACGAGCAGGATTACGCGGAAACCGAACAGCTCTAACGCCAACCTCAGCGGCCTCAGCTGCCTTGCCAATCTAGACAGGAGCGTCAGCAATGCCCAAGCCCACCAAGGGCCCTCGCCTCGGCGGGTCGTCGTCGCACCAGGCGGCGATTCTGGCCAACCTGGCCACGTCCCTGTTCGAGCACGGGCGGATCAAGACGACCGAGCCGAAGGCCCGTGCACTGCGGCCGTACGCGGAGAAGCTGATCACACACGCCAAGAAGGGCACGCTGCACAACCGTCGCGAGGTGCTCAAAAAGATCCGCGACAAGGACGTGGTGCACGCCCTGTTCGCCGAGATCGGGCCGTTCTTCGCCGACCGCGACGGCGGGTACACCCGCATCATCAAGATTGAGGCGCGTAAGGGCGACAACGCTCCCATGGCCGTGATCGAGCTGGTGCGCGAGAAGACGGTCACGTCGGAGGCCGATCGGGCACGTCGGGTTGCCGCCGCACAGGCAAAGGCCAAGCAGGCCAAAGCCGAGCCCGCCAAGCCGGCCAAGGCGCAAGAGGCCAAGGCAGAAGAGGCGCCCGTGGCCGAGGAGACCCCCGTGGCCGAGGAGACCCCCGTGGCCGAGGAGACCCCCGTGGCCGAGGAAACCCCCGCCGGTGCGGTTGACGAGGCCCCTGAAGAGGCCGCTGACAAGGCCCCTGAAGAGGCGCCTGAAGAGGCCCCTGAAGAGGCCCCTGAGAATTAGTGGGGACGTCCGTCTTCGGCTCGACATTGCCTACGACGGAACCGATTTCGCGGGCTGGGCGGTCCAGACGGGACAGCGCACGGTTGCCGGGGTTCTCGACGAGGCGTTGACGACCGTTTTCCGGACGCCGGTGCGGTTGCGCGCGGCCGGGCGCACCGACACGGGAGTGCATGCCACTGGTCAGGTGGCCCATGTCGACGTGCCCGGCGATGCCGTGTCGAACGCCTATCCACGTTCGCCGCGCGCCGGTGATCCGGAATTCCTGCCGCTGCTGCGCCGGCTCGGCCGGTTCCTGCCCGCCGATGTCCGGGTCATCGAAATCTCCCGCGCCCCAGCGGGTTTCGATGCCCGATTCTCGGCCCTGCGGCGTCATTACGGGTACCGGTTGTCGACGGCCCCGTATGGTGTGCAGCCGCATCAGGCGCGCTACATCACGGCCTGGCCGCGCGCCCTGGACGTGGATGCGATGACGACGGCGTCACGAGATCTGTTGGGGTTAAACGACTTTGCGGCATTTTGCCGTCATCGTGACGGCGCCACCACCATCCGCGACCTGCAGCGGTTTCAGTGGTCGCGCGACGGCGATCTGATCACCGCACACGTCACGGCCGACGCCTTCTGCTGGTCGATGGTGCGGTCACTGGTCGGGGCCCTGCTGGCCGTGGGTGAACACCGGCGCCCCCCGGCCTGGTGCCGGGACTTGCTCACCACAGCCGAGCGGTCCAGCGATTTCGCGGCCGCGCCGCCGCAGGGCTTGACGCTGCTGCAAGTGGACTATCCGCCCGACGACGAGCTGGCCGCGCGGACGTTGATCACCCGGGATCTGCGCTCCCGCTAGAGCTTGCCGGCCACGAAGCCGGCGGCCTGGTCCACCAGCCCGGAGCCGATGTATGAGGGCTGCAGGTGCGCCGACCAAGCCGTGCCGTTGCGGCAGATCGGATCGCCGGCCGCGCACTGGTCGATCGTCTTACCCGCGAAGGCGGGGGCGACTTGGCGGGTGCCATTCCCGAACAACGCGACCGCGGCGATGTGCTCGTCCACCCCTGGTGGGATGCGGCCCCATGTCGCGAGGTCGGCCACCTCGGCGCCCAGGGAATAGCCGCCGAGCACCTCGCGGGTGTTCGGGCAACTTTTGGCCATGAATTCAACGTGGGAGCTCATATCGTTGGCGCCGCTGTCGACGCTGATGTTGGCGGGGTAGTTGACCCCATACGCGCTGACCGACATACGCGTCTTGCCGCGCAGCGAATTGACCAACGCGTCGCCGACTTGACCGAGGCCGGGTGGTTCCTCTCGGCCGCGGGCGAAGACTACCTCTGCACCGGGGCAGTCCGCCGACGCGGTGGCAAGCAGAGCCGGAAACGGTGCTATTGCCGGTGCGATCAACAGCGCCGACGCCAGTAGCCCGATGGCAGCGAAATCAGGGGAAAACCCCATGACCCAATATGACCCAATATTTCGGGCCTGTCGAGAGTGTGTCAGCGAACTGCGGCGACCAGCCCGGGCGCCGGCGTCGTGGAGTCGTGTATCGACGGCCCGGGTCCCGGCGCCTCCGTGGTCGGCGGAGTGAGTGCCGGCCCGAATCCGGGCACCTGACTGCCGGTGCCGGCCAGCAACTTGGACGCAACGAACGCCGCCGCCTGCGTGGTGTACACGGGGACGTAGCCCTCGGTGTGCCCGCTCCACTCGTTGCCCTGACCCGCGTGGCAGATCGGGTCGTTGGGGTTGCACAGGTCGATCGCCTTGGAACCCAATAGCGCGCTCAGGGTGGGCAGCGATCCGCCGGCGCGGTCAGCGATGTCGCCAAACGTGGCGACCGCCGCGACGTGGCTCGCCAACTCCGGCGGTAGCGAACTGCCCCAGTTGATGCCGCCGATAGGAACGCCGGCCACGATGTCCATCACGCTCGCGCCTTGTGAATAACCGCCCAACACGATCCTCGTGCTCGGGCAGGAGGACACCGTCGATTTGACGTGGTTGATCACGTCGTTGGCGCCGTCGCCGCCATGCAGTTGGAGCTTGCTGGCCGCGTAGTTCACCCCGTATGTCCCTATGTTGATGCCGCCGGTCTGCTGGCGCAGCGAGTCGACGAACGCGTCGCCGACCCGGCCCATGCCGGCTGGCTCGTTGGTGCCGCGCGCGAAGACGACCTCGGCGTCCGGGCAGTCGGTTGCGGCGGCAACGGGGGCGGCGGCTCGGACTGCGCCTTGCGCGATCAACAGGACGGTGGCGGTGAGCAGAGCGGCAGTCCCGATGCCGGCCCAGCCGCGTATGCGGTGCTTATTCACGCGCAAATTTTACCCGTAATGCGGCGTCGCGAAACGCCACGGGCTGTGGATGGACTCCCGCAGAACCTGCGTCTGCTGGCCTAGCGTGAGTGCCCGTGGTGCGCCAACCGACAACCCAGCTGCATGTCAGCGGCTACCGATTCCTGGTGCGCCGCATCGAATGCGCGTTGCTGCGCCGGGATCTGCGGGCCGCCGGCCAGTCCCTGCGCCCGTACCCGGCGTTGTTGGCGGTCGGGTGTGTAATGGCCACGATCGCCGTGGCGGGATGCGCGTTTCTTGCTTTGCTGCGGCCGCAGGCGGCGCTGGATCATGCCCAGATAGTGATGGGCCGCGAGTCTGGAGCCCTGTATGTGCGGGTGGGCGATACCTGGCATCCGGTGCTGAACCTGGCCTCGGCGCGGTTGATCGCGGCGACCGACGCCAACCCAGAGCCGGTGCGCGAGTCCGACTTGGGCCACACCAAACGCGGTCCGCTGCTCGGTATTCCGGGCGCGCCGCAGCAGCTCGCTGCGCCGCTGAGCGGCGATGAATCGGTATGGACGATCTGCGATACGGACGGCAACGCGGCGACGACGGTCGTCGGCGGGCCCGTCGAGGGGTCGCGCGTCCGTCGGTTGGCCGCCGAGGAGACCCTGCTGGTGGCGCCCGCCTCCGGTTCGCCAGTTTATTTGCTCTACAACGGACGGCGAGCCGTGGTGGATCTGGCTGACCCCGCGGTTTTGCACGCGCTGAGGTTGGAGGGCCGCGTGCCGCGCATCGTCTCGCAGGCCTTGCTGAGCGCCGTCCCGGAGGCGCCGCCGATTAGGGTCCCACGGATTCGCGGCGCGGGCAGCGCGGTCGCCGGCCCGCCCGGATTCCGGGTCGGCAGTGTGCTGCGTATCACCCGCGGCGATGGTGACGAGTATTACGTGGTGCTGGTCGCCGGGGTGCAGCGAATCAACCAGGTGGCCGCGGATGTGTTGCGCTTCAGCGACGCGCAGGGCAGCGCCAACGTCATCACGGTGGCGCCCGATGTGATCCGCGGCACTGCGATCGTGGACCCACTGCCGCTGTCGAGTTTTCCCGACCGGGTTCCCGACCGAGCTTCGGATATCGGGGCCACCACGGTCTGCGCGAGCTGGGCCGCCGGGCAACCCGACGATGTCGCTTTCCTGGTGGGCGGCGCGCTGCCGGTGCCCGCCGGCCAGGTACCGGTGAGCTTGTCACAGGCCGACGCCGGCGGCCCCGCGCTGGATGCGGTCTATCTGCAGCCCGGACGCAGCGCCTATGTGCGTTCGGTGGGCCTGTTGGGTGACCCGTCGCAAGGCGGTACGCGTTACCTCGTCACCGACACCGGGGTGCGGTTCGCGATTCACGACGACGACGCGGCACACGACCTGGGTCTGCCGGCGGTGGCGTCGCCAGCGCCGTGGCCGGTATTGGCGATGCTGCCGTCGGGACCGGAACTGAGCAGGCAGGACGCGTCAGTCTCCCGCGACATCGTCGCGGGATCGCCGTAACCGACCTCGGGCCGTACCCAGACCCAGCGCCACCACCAACGCAGCCAGGCAGATCGCCGCGCCGCGCAAGGCGGTGTGCCGGCCGTGCCGGTCCGGCGACCTGGGTGGCGGCGGCGCGCTGATCGGCGCCGGTGATTGGCCAGGCCCTTCGGTGCTGGACTGCGGAATCGAGTCGGTGCTGACCGCTGCCAGGGCATCGACGGTGCCGTTGCCGACGAACGGATCCCGGCCGGCCGGCGGGTGATGCGCGGTTGACGCGATGCGTTGCATGACCTGTCGTGCGGTCAACGCCGGGAACCTGGCCCGGACCATTGCGGCCAGTCCGCTGACAAAAGGCGCCGCGTAACTGGTCCCCGACAGCGGGGCCGAACCCAGCGAAGTCACCCCCTCGCCGCGCGCGGCGACATCCACCCAGGGTCCGGCGAGGGTGAACGCAGAATGCGCCCCTTCGGCGTTCACCGAACCGACGGTCAGTACGTAGTCGTCGTACCAGGCCGGGCTGACCGCGACCGTAGCTGACTGCCAGGTCGCGCCGGGTGGCTGGGCCGGGCACTGCGCGGCGCCGCCGGTGTTACCGGCCGCGGCCACGATGACGGCATTCTTGACATCGACCGCGTAGGCCAGCGCGGCTCCCAGCGCGCGGTCGTCAAGCGCGGTCCCGGCCGGAACGCAGGCGATCGAGGAGATGTTGATCACCGAGGCGCCGAGATCGGCCGCCGTCCGGACGGCTTTCGCCATGGTGTCGACATCACCGACCCCGGTGCTTGACCGGTCGGGGCTGGATCCGTTGGGGGCGGGTGCGAACTTGGCACTGGACTGACGGATGCCGATCAGGGTGGTGTCGGGCGCCACACCGCTGATGATTCCGGCTACCAGGGTGCCGTGTGCGTCGCAATCCTGGGTGCCGTCACCGGTGGATACGTAGTCGCCTCCGGGTACCACATCGGGCAGCTTCGGGTGTCGCGAAACTCCGGTGTCGATGACCGCGACCCGCTGGCCGGCGCCGCGGGTGAGCGGCCAGACGGGCGCCAGCCCGGGGTATGCGAGTCGATCGCTGCCCGGTCCGGAATCCGGCGTCACCGCCGCGCAGACCTCGTGTTGGATGGTCGGCTGCGGTGGCGCCGGTAATCCCGGTTTGGGCAGCCACCGGTCGTCGATTGGTGGTGGCGAAACCGCATGCGCGCACGGTGTTCCGCACTGAGAAAGCCCGGTGAGCGCCGCCACCACCAGGAGGCGAACGACGCGCGACGTGGTCACGTCCACGTTAGGTTCAGGTTGCGCACGGCGCTGTAGAGGCCGCATATCCAGCAGGTCAGGGGCACCATTGCGGCCAATGTCAGATACTCCAGCAATTCGACGCCTCGGCGCAGGACGGGTGAAAGCGAGATCGCGGTTGGGGCGAAGCCCAGGTATACCGCTGCGGCGGCCAACATCGCGGTGACCGAGGCTGTCCACGTTCCATGGTTCGGCATTCCGGTCGCGGCGACGGCGAAAGTTGCTCCAGTAGTCGCGATTCCACTGACGGCAAACACCGGCGTGCTGTTCCTGTGGAAACGTGCGCGCAGCAGTAGCAGCGCGCCGGTGGCGGCGGCAAAGGCGATGCAACGCAAGTGGGCCGCACCTTTGCCGGGGGCGGCGACCGCGGTGACGATGGCGCCGACGGCGGCCGACGACGACAATGCGGCGAGCAGGCTGGCTAGCCACTCATCGGCGCGGATCGCCTTGGCGGCCAGGCAATCTGGGTTGTCGAGGTGCTGGGCCGGCGGCAGCCGCGGCGACAACCCGGCCAGCGCGATAGAGGCCCGTCCGGCCAGCCCGAGCAGGCCGAGGGACGCCAGCGCGGATGCCGCGCCGATGGCGGGTAGCGGTGCCCCGGTGACCACACCCGCCAGCGCGGCGACGGCGATGACCATCGCGAAGCACGACACCGCGGACAATGCGACACCACCACCGCCCGTTACGCGGATGGCCAGCACCGACGTGACGACCGCCGCCATCGCCGCCAGCAGCACATGGGGGATGCCCGAACTGCCCGATACCGCCAGAAAGCCGGCAGCCGCGGCGAATGCCGTGCCGATCAAGCCGAGCGTCAGCGCGGCGATCCGGTCCCGATATGCCCGGTGCGCGGTCGCCGCAACCAGCAGGGCAACGCAGGCGGCCGACGCCGCGACGCCCGCCGGGTAACCGGCCACGCTGGCTTTCAACGCGTTACGCATGAGCACCGCGGCGCCGATGCAGGTAAAGAAGACCGCCGCCACGGCGCCGGTCAGCCGGGTCACGTGTTGCTGGTCGCGCGGCGGGGCCGAGGCAGTGTGGGCGTCGAGTGCCGCCGACACGGCCTCGGCCACGTCGTCGCAATGGGGGGCGGGCGGCTCGGCTTGGCGCTGGCTCAAGACCAATACCGCGCCGTCATGGATGCCGTTCTGCGCCAACGTCGTCGCCGCCGGCAACGGGGGTGCGCCCGGACGGGACAGTTGGTAGCGGGTCGCCACCGGATCGCCGGACCTGCCGGCGTCACGGTCATCGAGAATGTCCACGATCGACGGGATCAGGGTGGCGACGGGCACCGCGGCGGGCAGGGCCAGGTCGACGGCGGAGTCGCCGGCATGAACGCAAACGCGGCACAGCCCAGGAGCGGATGCAGACAACATTGGCCGCACGGTAGCCCGTCTTCGTTCCGCTGGTATTCGCTTGTGCACAGGCGACTTGCCGTGGATTCCGATGCTGCCTACTGTCGTCAAACCGTGGGAACGGCAGAGATCGCAGAGATCGCGGTCGCCGCGCCGCCGGAAGTGCCGCGGCCGGCGACGCCGGGCCTGCTGGTGCGTGTGCTGCCGGTCGTCGTGTCCGTTGTCGCCGCCGGCGTCATGGCCGTGGCCTACTTCTCTGGGTCGGGCCTTACCCGCAGCCCCACGTTTCTGGCATTCCCGATGATGATGTTGGTGTCGGTGGCACTGACGGCAGTGACCGGACGTGGGCGCGGCACCGGGATCGACGCCGACCGGGCCGACTACCTCGGCTACCTGAGCTCCCTGCGCAAGACCGTCTCTGAAACCGCCGCGGCACAACGCTCGTCACTGATGAGGGCCCACCCCGACCCGGATACGTTGTGGACGTTGATCGGCGGCCCACGCATGTGGGAGCGGCGACCGGACGACTCCGAATTCTGCCTTGTCCGCGTCGGCATGGGCACCAGGCCACTGGCCACCCGCCTGGTGGCTCCGGAGGGCCGACCCCCGGAGCGGTCGGATCCGATCACCGTTGCGGCGCTTGATCAATTCCTTCGTGCGCACTCGACGATCGCGGACGCACCCATCGCGATCCCGTTGGGTGGGGGACTGGGTCTCACGATCGATGGCGATCCGGCCGTGGTGCGCGGACTGCTCCGCGCGATGATCTGCCAGCTGGCCGTGCTGCACGCTCCGGACCACTTGCTGATCGTCGGCGTGATCGGTGATCGCAATCGAGCCGACTGGGATTGGCTGAAATGGCTGCCCCACAACCAACATCCGGGCTGCAGCGATGCCGTGGGGTCGGCCCGGATGGTGTACCAGACCCTGGCGGAGGCGCAGAGCGCGCTCGCGGGTGTCCGCCCGCCTCGGTTGGTCGTGATCGTCGACGCCGACGAGCGCGCCGTTGCCGGGGCCGAGGGCGTGACCACCCTCGCGGTTGGCACCGGCGGCGACGGCTCGCCGTTGCTGATCGGGGATCGCGGCGAAGCCGAAGAGTTGCGGCGCCCCGACCAGATGGACCCCGCCGACGCGTTGGCGTGTGCCCGCCGGCTGGCCGCGCATCGCGTCAAGCACGGTCACCGCGACCCGGGCTGGCCGGATCTGGTGGGCATCGGCGACGTCTTGGGTTTCGATCCGTCCGCGTGGTGGCGCGGCCGAGACCACCACGCTAGGCTCCGCGTTCCCATCGGCACCACGGTCGACGGGACGCAGGTCGAGCTGGACATCAAGGAGCCCGCGGCAAACGGTATGGGCCCGCACGGGCTCTGCGTGGGCGCCACCGGGTCCGGCAAATCGGAGCTGCTGCGTACGGTCGCGCTGGGCATGATTGCCCGCAACTCCCCGGAAGTGCTGAACCTGCTGCTGGTCGACTTCAAAGGCGGCGCAACATTTCTCGACTTTGCTTCGGCTCCGCATGTGGCAGCGGTCATCACCAACCTGTCCGACGAAGCACCCCTGGTCGCCCGGATGCGGGACGCGCTGGGCGGTGAGATGAACCGCCGGCAACAGCTGCTGCGGACGGCAGGCAACTTCGTCAGTGTCGCTTCGTACGAGGAAGCGCGCCGGACCGGAGCGCAATTGACCGCGCTGCCGACCTTGTTCATCATCGTGGACGAGTTTTCCGAACTGCTCAGCCAGCATCCCGATTTTGCCGACATGTTCGTGGCGATCGGCCGGCTCGGCCGTTCACTGGGCATGCACCTGTTGCTGGCCAGTCAGCGGCTCGACGAGGGCCGGCTGCGCGGACTGGACGCTCACCTGTCCTACCGGGTGTGCCTGAAGACGCTGTCCGCCAGCGAATCACGCACGGTTCTGGGAACACTCGACGCATATCAATTGCCTAACACGCCCGGCGTGGGGTTCCTGCGATCGGGAACCGGGGAGCTGATCCGCTTTCAGAGCGCCTTCGTTTCCGGACCGTTGCGGACCGACGCACCGGCCGCTGGGCAGGCGCCACCAACCGTGCTGCTGTTCACCTCACGAACCGCGGGGCCGGTCACGCCCGCCGTCGGCGGCGATCCGACGCCCGCGCGCAGCGTTCTGCAAGCGGTCCTGGACCGGATGTCGGGACAGGGACCGCCGGCGCACCAGGTCTGGTTGCCGCCGCTGGGTGCGGCGCCGGCGCTGGCCAGCCTGTTGCCCGACGCCCAATCAGGGCCGGGAGGTCTGGCCGTTCCGATCGGCGTCGTTGACCGCCCCTTCGAGCAGTCCCGGGCACCGCTGATGGTCGAATTGTCCGGAGCCGCGGGCAATGTCGCGGTCGTGGGCGCACCTCGATCGGGGAAGTCGACGGCCCTGCGGACGCTGATCACGGCGTTGGCGGCGACGCACGATGCGGCTCGGGTGCAGTTCTACTGCCTGGACTTCGGCGGCGGAGCCCTGGCCTCGGTGCGGACGTTGCCGCATGTGGGTGCGGTCGCAGGGCGGGCCGAGCCTCAGCTCGTGGTGCGGATGATCGCCGAACTGGAATCGGTGGTGCGATCCCGGGAGGCACGGCCGACAAGCGCGACCGGCGCGGCCGGATGCGCCGACGTGTTTCTCGTCGTGGATGGCTGGGCAAGCCTGCGGCACGAGTTCGAGGAGCTCGAGGGGCCGATCACTGCGCTTGCGGTTCAAGGACTTTCGTTCGGGATGCATGTGGTGCTGTCGGCGTCGCGCTGGGCGGAGATCAGACCGTCGCTGAAGGATCAGATCGGCACCCGGATCGAGTTGCGACTGGGCGATCCCGCCGATTCCGAAATCGACCGTCGGCAGGCGCAGCAAGTACCCCGGGACAGACCGGGCCGCGGTCTGTCCCGCGAGGGGCTGCACATGATGATCGCGCTACCCATTGACATGGGCGGGCTCGGGCTGCGCGGCGGACGTGGCGAATCGGTTGCGCCCCCGATACCGCTACTGCCCGAGCGGGTGGACTACGACACGGTCGTCCACCGGGCGGGTGCCGAACCGGTCGGCGGCATCCTGCTCGGCGTCGAGGAGCGCCGATTGCGGCTGGCCGCGGTCGATTTCGAGCGCCGCTCGCATCTACTGGTGCTCGGCGACAACGAATGCGGAAAGACCACGGCACTACGGATCCTGTGCCGCGACATCATCCGGACCAAGACCGCTGCGCAGGCCCAGCTGTTGATCGTCGACTTTCGGCGCACCCTGTTCGATATCGCCGAGTCGGAGCACGTTGGCGGACATGCCATGTCGCCGGCCGCGCTGGGTGCATTGCTGCCGGGCCTGCTCGACCTGCTGCAGCGGCGGATGCCTCCCCCGCACGCGAGCCGGGCGCAACTGCGGGCCAGATCGTGGTGGTCCGGGCCGGACATCTATGTCGTGGTCGACGACTACGACCTGGTCGCCACCCCGGCGAACAACCCGTTGACGCCGGTGCTCGAATACTTACCGCACGCAACCGATCTCGGGCTGCACCTGATCGTGGCACGCCGCAGCGGGGGCGCGGCGCGTGCCCTGTTCGAACCGTTGCTCGCCGGCCTGCGCGACCTGGGCTGCATGGAACTGATGATGAGCGGATATCCCGACGATGCGGCGGTGTTCGGTTCGGGCCGCCCGGCGCCGCTGCCACCTGGCCGAGGTGTCCTGGTCAACCGTCCCGGCGACGAGCAGGTTGTCCAGGTGGCCTGGAGCCCACCGTGAGCGGACACCGACTGGTGATCGAGGCGGGTCCGTGTGCCATCCGCCGATTGTGTTGCGGCACGGGCGTTATCGCTGACACCGAGATGGGTGACGGGGCGTTGGACGCGATAGACGATCCCGTGGCGCTGGTGGATGGCCGCCCGGCCGCCATCGATTCGCTGTGGAGCGCCACGTTGCGGTCGCTGGACTGTGGGGCTGCCGAGGGCGTGATCGTCGTGCACCCGTCGTGGTGGTCGGCGTCGCGGGTGAAAGTGGTCAGCGCTGCGGCCGAGACGGTGGCCGGTGACCCTGATGTCTTGGAAGTGCGCCCGCGTTCGTGGCTGCTGACGCAGGCTGTTTCGGATTCGGGGTCGGAGGCTTTGCCTGGAAAGAAGGTGGTGATCGAGATCGCCGAGCGGTTGGTGGCGGTCGCGGACGCCCAAACTTCCTCGGTCGTCGCCGTACCGCGCACGGCCGAACCGCGGCTCGTTGCCGAGGAGGTTGCGGCCGTCATCGAGGGGACGACGCGGGCAGTGCTGGTAGACGTCCCGAGCGCCGTCGCCGGGGCGGCGGCCCTCGCGGAGTTGATCGCCGACGCGGTGCGGCTCACTGGGCACCGCGCAGAGGTGATCGACGACGCGCTGCTGGCCCGACTGGCCAGCGCGGTCGAGTCAGTCCCAGCCGCGCCCGACCCGGCGTCCGGCGTTGGCGCGCGATCTCGCGTCCGGAGCCCCGCGCGGCTGGCGGTCGCCGGTGTCGTGCTGGCCGCGGTTGTTCCGGTCGTGGCGGGGGTGGGCCGCCACGGGCCGCCGCCCGCGGGCCCGACGCCGACAACATTCTTGGTGGAAGGCCGGGTGGCGCTGACGGTGCCGGCCAACTGGCCCCCGCAGCGGGTCATTGCGGGGCCCGGTTCGGCGCGGGTGCTCCTCATCTCGCCGTCGGATCCCGAGGTGGCGCTACACGTGACCCAGTCGCCCGTCCCCGGCGAGACGCTGAACGGCACCGCCGAGCGGCTGAAACGGGCGATCGACGCCGAGCCCGCCGGGGTGTTCGTCGACTTCAACCCGTCCGGGGTCAGCGCCGGCCGGCCCGCGGTTACCTACCGCGAAGTGCGCGCCGGACATCACGTGCGGTGGGCGGTGTTGCTTGACGGGGCGGTCCGGATCAGCGTCGGATGCCAGAGCCGGCCCGGCGGCGAGGACGCCGTCCGCGAGGTGTGTCAGCAGGCGGTGCGGAGCGCCCACGCGGTTGGCTGAGCGGAACAAATTTGGATGGAACCGACCGCGGGTTCGCGCAGTCGTACCTGGTATGAACACGCCGGCAGGTGCCAACGCGCTGAGTACCGACTTTGACCTGATGCGTACGGTCGCGGGCACGACGGACACCCGCAACGAAGAGATCCGGGCCATGCTGCAGGCGTTCATCGGCCGCATGAGCGGCGTGCCGTCTTCGGTCTGGGGCGGGCTGGCCGCCGCACGGTTCAAGGATGTGGTGGATCGGTGGAACGCCGAGTCGATGCGGCTCTACCACGTCCTGCACAGCATCGCCGAAACCATCCGGCACAACGAGGCCACGCTGCAGGAGGCCGGCCACAACCACGCACACCACATCGCCGCCGCCGGCGGAAACCTGTGATCGAAAGGTATTACCGATGGACCCGGTGCTGTCCTACAACTTTGGTGAGATCGAATACTCCGTGCGCCAAGACATCCACTCCACATCGGCCCGCTTCAATGCGGCGCTGGACGAGCTGAGGTCACAAATCGCGCCGTTGCAGCAGTTGTGGACTCGCGAGGCGGCGGCCGCCTACCAGGCCGAGCAGGCCAAATGGCACCAGGCGGCGACCGCGCTCAACCAGATCCTGGTCGACCTGGGAAACGCGGTGCGCGACGGCGCGGAGGAGGTGGCCGACGCCGATCGCCGGGCGGCCGGCGTCTGGGCGAGGTAGCAGTCGTGCGCACCCATGGACTCTGTGTGGTCCCGGCGGAGGAGAGCCGCCGGGACCACACAGTGATTCGCGTCTGAGTTGTCACGCTGCTTAGCTCTGTGCTGCCGCTGAGCGCTCTGTCTTTTAGATACCGAGTTCCTGGCGGATCTGCGGCCAGTAGTGCAACGTGTCCGGAGCGATAAACATCCAGTCGTGAGGTTCGCCGTTGGCCAGGACGAAGCTGATCGGGGCACCTTGGGCGACGGCTTTTTGTTGGAGGACAAGCAGATCGGGTGCAACTGCACCGTCTGATTGTTGGCCAGCATGTATTCGACCGACGCGAGGGCCATGTTGCCAGCCGAGGCCGCGATCGAGCGGTTAGCGACCGCGCCAGCCGATGAGGGTCTGGTGATACGCGAGATTTGGCTGCTGCGGCTGCGCGCGTTGCTCGCCCGAGCCCGCGGCGATACCACGGCGTACGCGGACTTCAGGGATCGCTACCGCGACATGGCGAAAACGCTTGGCTTCGAAGGGCACATGCGGTGGGCCGACACGATGACATGACCGCGGCTGACCGACCCATAACCTGTGGTTTCCCAGGTGTTTCGGCGGGACATATGGATCGAACCAGAGTCCGCGGGATTTGATTTCGCAACCCGACCTGGGGCGCTAGCATCCCGAAATATCCGGGGTGTGGGGTACTCGTGGGGAGGCGCAGATGTCGTCATTTGTCGTGACAACGCCCGGGGCGTTGGCCGCAGCGGCAACGGATTTGACCGGGATCTCAACGGCGGTCCGTGAGGCCAACGCGGCGGCGGCGGGTTCGACTACGCAGGTGGTGGCCGACGCCCAGGACGAGGTGTCGACGGCGATCTCGGCGTTGTTTGGCACCTACGCCCAGGAGTATCAGGCGCTCAGCGTTCGGGCCGCGGCGTTTCATGCCGAGTTTGTGCAGGCCTTGAACAGCGCGGGGAGCACCTATGCCGCCGCCGAGGCGGCCAATGCCTCGCCATTGCAGGGCTTGGGCTTCTTTTCGCCCTGGCAGCAGCTAACCGGGCGCCCGCTGTTCGGCAACGGCAGCGACGGGGCGGCGGGCACCGGGGCAGCCGGCGGTGCCGGGGGTTGGCTGTGGGGCAACGGCGGCAACGGTGGTTCCGGTACCACCGGCGCCGGCGCCGGCGGTATCGGTGGGGCCGGCGGAGCTGCCGGCCTGTTCGGCAACGGCGGGACGGGCGGGGTCGGTGGGGCCGGCGCTCCCGGCTTCAGTGGTGGTACCGGTGGCGCCGGTGGTGCGAGTGGGTTCCTGGGCGGCTTCGGCGGGGCCGGCGGTATCGGTGGGGCCGGCGGAGTCGGCACTTCTCTGGTGGCCCCCGGTACCGGCGGAACCGGCGGGGTCGGCGGTGCCAACGCGGCACCGATGCTCTGGGGCGCCGGTGCCGGCGGGGCCGGTGGGATCGGCGGGACCGGCGCCGACGGCGACATGGGCACCTTCAACGAGGATGGCGGTAAAGGCTTAGGGGGCGGGCTCGGCGGGGCCGGCGGGGCCGGCGGTAGCAGCTACGGACTGTTCAGCTCCGCGGGGGCCGGCGGGACTGGCGGCATGGGCGGGACGGGCGGGACCGGCGGGGAGGGTGGTACCGGGTTTGGCGGGGGCGGCTTTGACGGGGGTCCCGGCGGAATTGGTGGGAACCCCGGCGTCGGCGGCCCCGGTGGATCCGGCGGACTCCTCGGGGTCAGCGGCCACGCGGGTGCCGCGGGCCTCGGCGGTACTGGTGGTGCTGGTGGGACTGGCGGCGCCGGTGACGTCGGCCCGGCGGGCGGCGGGGCCGGTGGTACCGGCTATCAGGGCGGCGCCGGCGGCATAGGCGGCGCGGGCGGCCACGGCATCGGCGGTGTCGGCGGCGGCAACGGCGGGGTCGGCGGCGACGGGGGTCAGGGTGGCGCCGGTAGTGCCGGCACGGACGGTGCCTCCGGCGGCCGGGGCGGCAACGGCGGCACCGGCGGGGCGTCCGGGTCCGGCGGGTCCGGCACCGACGGCGGCTCCGCCGGCAGCTACGGCACCGGCGGTCAAGGCGGCACGGGTGGCCACGGCGGACAGAACAGCACTAGCAATGGCGGCCCGGGCGGGACGGGCGGCACCGGCGGCAAGGGTGGGTACGGCGGCCCCAGCGGCACGGGCGGCACCGGCGGCACGGGCGGCGACGGCGGCGATTCGGATGGGTTCCTCGGAACCAGCACCAAGGCCCCCGGGGGTGCCGGGGGCAACGGCGGCGTCGGCGGTGACGGCAACATCGGCGGTGCCGGCGGCACCGGCGGCGACGGCGGCGCGGGCGGACAAACCCAATCTTCCGTCGCCGGTGCCGCGGCCGGTGGCAACGGTGGCACCCGCGGCACCGGCGGCACCGGCACCACTACCGGCGGTGCCGGCGGCTACGGCGGCAACGGCGGCTACGGCGGCGTCGCATCGCTACCCTCCGGCGCTCAGATACTCAACGGCGCTCCCGGCGGCAACGGCGGCAACGGCGGCACCGGCGGCAACGGCGGCACCACCGGCGGTGCCGGCGGCAACGGGGGTTACGGCTGGATCAGCGGTGCCAACAGCAACAGCGGTAACGGCGGTAATGGCGGCACCGGCGGCACCGGCGGGGGCTCCATTTTCCACCCCGACCACGGAAAGGGTGGGACGGTCGCCCCGAGTGGCGGCAGCGGCGGCGACGCCGGCAAGGCCGGCACGGGCGCCACGGTCGGCCACGGTGGCACCGGTGGCACCGGCGGCAACGGCGGAGCCGGCACCGATGGCAATGCCAGCAGCTCTACGAGCGTCGCCGGCGACGCCGGCGGCGTCGGCGGCAAGGGCGGCGCCGGCGGCAACGCCACTGGCATCGGCAGTGTTGGCGGCACCGGCGGCGCGGGTGGCCTAGGTGGTCAGGGCGGCAGCGGCGGCAACGCCACGCCCGGCTCGGGCTTGAATGGCGGCACCGGCGGCACCGGCGGCACCGGCGGCACCGGCGGCGCCGGCGGTCTCGGCGGGACCGGCGGCACCGGCGCCACCAACGGCTCCGGCGGCACGGGCGGCACCGGCGGCTCCGGCGGTACCGGCGGCACCGGCTCCAAAGGCGGCAGCGGCACCACCGGCGGCCCCGGCGGCCCCGGCATTCCGCCCGTGGGTATTAACGGCGGCACCGGCGGCACCGGCGGCACCGGCGGCAACGGCGGTGGCGGCGGCACCTAGCGCTGCGGCATCGCGTGAAGCTTTCGCCGGGTCAAGTGCGGCATTTTGACCTGCGGGGATGCTCGTCGGTAAGCTGCTCGGTTGGCGTGCGGAACGCCGGGGCCTCGGGTCAATGTCGGTCGCCGAGACAACCCCACCGCTGACGCCTGACCGATGCCCGGGTCACCCCGGGATCCACCCGAGAGAAAGAAAAGGTAAGCGCGGTGCCTACATATGCGCCCAAGGCGGGTGACACCACGCGGTCGTGGTATGTCATCGACGCCACGGACGTGGTGCTTGGCCGCCTTGCCGTCGCGGCGGCCACCCTGCTGCGCGGCAAGCACAAGCCGACGTTCGCTCCCAATGTCGATGGCGGAGACTTCGTCATCGTCATCAATGCCGACAAGGTTGCCATCAGCGGCGACAAGCTGCGGCACAAGATGGCCTACCGCCACTCGGGGTATCCCGGCGGCCTGCACAAACGGACCATCGGCGAGCTGATGCAAAAGCACCCCACCCGTGTCGTGGAGAAGGCGATCGTCGGCATGCTGCCCAAGAACAAGCTCAGCCGCCAGATCCAGCGCAAGCTGCGCGTCTACGCCGGCCCGGAGCACCCACACACCGCTCAGCAGCCAGTTCCGTTCGAGATCAAGCAGGTGGCCCAGTGACCGAAGTTACTGAAGAAGTGGTGGAGGTCACGACGGCTCCAGCCGAGACCCCGGCCGCCAAGCCCGCCGAATCTTTCGTGTTCGAGCGGCCCATCCAGACCGTCGGCCGGCGCAAGGAGGCTGTCGTGCGGGTCCGGCTGGTGCCCGGTACCGGCAAGTTCGACCTCAACGGCCGCAGCCTGGAGGAGTACTTCCCCAACAAGGTGCACCAGCAGCTCATCAAGGCTCCGCTGGTCACCGTCGACCGGGTGGAAAGCTTCGACATCTTCGCGCTGCTGCACGGCGGCGGCCCCTCGGGTCAGGCCGGTGCGTTGCGGCTGGGCATCGCCCGGGCGCTGATCGTGGCATTCCCTGACGACCGGCCCCCGCTGAAGAAGGCCGGCTTCCTCACCCGTGATCCGCGTGCCACCGAGCGCAAGAAGTACGGCCTGAAGAAGGCCCGTAAGGCGCCGCAGTACAGCAAGCGCTGATCGGCGCGATCACTTTCTGGCCGCGATCTTGCGCGATTGTGCGCAGTTCACGGCGTGTCTGCGCACAAAAGTGCAAGGTTTCGGTCAGAAAAGAAGGGGCATGTTAGGTCAGGTATAGGCCTAAGACCATCGACTGTGAGAGGTTTGTCCGCATGGGTCGACTTTTCGGCACCGACGGTGTTCGCGGGATGGCCAATCGCGAATTGACCGCCGAGCTGGCGTTGGCACTGGGCGCCGCGGCGGCACGGCGCTTGGCGAGTTCGGGCGAACCTGGCCGGCGGGTCGTCGTGGTCGGCCGCGATCCGCGCGCCAGCGGCGAGATGCTGCAGGCCGCCGTCATCGCCGGCCTGACCAGCGAGGGTGTCGACGCCCTGCGGGTGGGGGTGCTTCCGACCCCTGCGGTGGCGTATCTGACCGGCGCCTACGACGCCGACTTCGGGGTGATGATCTCGGCGTCGCACAACCCGATGCCCGACAACGGCATCAAGATCTTCGGCCCCGGCGGCCACAAATTGGACGACGACACCGAGGATCAGATCGAAGATCTGGTCGCGGCCGGACCGGGGTTGCGCCCGGTCGGCGCCGATATCGGCCGCGTCATCGACGCCGAGGATGCGGCGGAGCGCTATCTGCGCCAGGTGGGCAAGGCCGCCGCCGTCCGACTCGACGGATTGACCGTGGTCGTCGACTGCGCCCACGGCGCGGCGGCGTCGGTGGCGCCGCGGGCGTACCGCGCGGCCGGTGCTCGGGTCGTCGCGATCAACGCCGAACCCGACGGGCTCAACATCAACGACGGCTGCGGATCGACGCAGCTGGATTCGCTGCGGTCGGCGGCGCTTGGCCACCATGCCGACCTGGGCCTGGCGCTTGACGGGGATGCGGATCGGTGCCTGGCCATCGATGCCAACGGTGAACTCGTCGACGGCGACGCCATCATGGTCGTGCTGGCGCTGGCGATGAAAGAGGCCGGCGAACTGGCGTCGGACACGTTGGTGACCACCGTGATGAGCAACCTCGGGCTGCACCTGGCCATGCGCTCGGTCGACGTTACCGTGCGCACGACCGCCGTCGGCGACCGCTACGTGCTGGAGGAGTTGCGCGCCGGTGGCTTCAGCCTGGGCGGTGAGCAATCCGGCCACATCGTGATGCCCGCGCTGGGCTCCACCGGCGACGGCATCGCCACCGGGCTGCGGTTGATGACACGCATGGCGCAGACCGGCTCGTCACTGGCCGAGCTCGCGTCGGCGATGCAGACGTTGCCGCAGGTGCTGATCAATGTCGAGGTCGCTGACAAGGCGACGGCCGCCGCGGCACCGTCGGTGCAGACCGCGGTCGACGAGGCGGAGGCCGAACTGGGTGACACCGGTCGAATCCTGTTGCGTCCCTCTGGAACTGAACCGATGATCCGGGTCATGGTGGAGGCGGCCGACGAAGATGTCGCGCATCACCTGGCAACTCGAGTCGCCGAAGCGGTGAGCGCTCAAGGCTGATCCGGCCCCGCTGGAACCTAGGTGGAACCCCGACGCGATATCGGGCGTCGGAATTGTCATGAGATTCGATAATCGAGGGCATATCGGTGTCGACACCGCGGCGGTGTATGCGGTCGCCGTCCGGTTCGCCGCCGCCGCCGAACTCATCGAGGGCGCGGTGGGCGATCACCTGGCGAGGCTGACGTTCGGCGGGCCCAGCGCCGGCCGGGAGCACACCGCACGCGGCGACGCGTTGCGCGCCGGGCTGGGCCGGTTGGCGGCTGAGTTGTCGCAGTGGTCGCGGGCGGCCGCCGAGATCGCCGTTGCGTTACGGACCTGTGCCGACCGCTACGGCGAGTCCGAACTGTATGCCGCGGCGCGGATCGCCTGATCGTGGCCGACCGGTTGGACGTCGCCGAGCGCCTCGCCGAGGGCCGGCCCGCCGTCGAGGACACGCAGAGTTACGTGCGGGCCTGCCAGATGCTCGGCTACCAACATCCCGATCTGACTTCGCGCCCATCCCAAGTCCGCGATTGGTACGACACCGAAGACGGCCTCGACCTTCGCGCCCTCGACGGCGACTGCGCGCAATTGCGGGCCGTGGTCAGCGTGGTCACCGAGGCGCTGCGGATGGAGCGTGCCCAGGTCGACGAGCTGACCGCGGCCTGGACGGGGCCGGGGGCGGACTCCGCGATTGGGTTTCTGCAACGTCATTGCGACGCGGCCAACACGGTGGCCACCGAAGTCCGCGCGGCCGCTCAGCGGTGCGAGTCCCTGCGTGACAACCTGTGGCACCTGATCGACGTCAAGGTCGCGACGGCCATCGCCATCGACGATCGCACGCTGGCGCACCGGTCGGCGTGGTTGGCCGCCGCCGACGTGGTCACGACCGGGGCGGGGGATCGGCCGGCTGCCGAGGAGCTGGTGCGGCAACAGATAACGCCGTACGTGGACAACGACATTCGCAACGACTGGCTCGGCGCGATGCGGTCGGCACAGGCCGGCGTCGCGGCGTCCTACGACATGGTCGTCGACAAGTTCGCCGCGGCGGCGCCGACATACTTTGAGATTCCCGACGACTTGAGGCCCGGCCGCGCACCGTTCCAGCCGGTCCGGGTGAGCCCACCGATAGCGACCGCCGCGCCGGTCGCCGCCACCGCTGCCCCTCTCGCAGCGCATCA
Source organism: uncultured Actinomycetota bacterium (assembly GCA_963814505.1). Taxonomy (GTDB): domain Bacteria; phylum Actinomycetota; class Actinomycetes; order Mycobacteriales; family Mycobacteriaceae; genus Mycobacterium. The sequence goes on along the minus strand of CAWFDM010000016.1, from coordinate 645,255 downwards.
GCCGCCGGATTCGTCGCCAGCGACCATGGCGGCGGCCCCATCGGACGCGGGAACCGCGCTGGGCGACGCTGCGGCGCTGCCCGCGGCTGCCGGTAGTTCGGGTGGTCTCGGGGATCTCGGCGGGCTCGGCGGACTCGGCGGACTCGCCAACAGGATCGTCGAGGCGATGGGTGGCCTGCTGGGTTCGGGGGGCCGGGGCGATCCGGGCGACCCCTTCGACGAGGAACCGTTCGAACCGTTCGACGAGGATCCCTTTGACGAGGATCCTTTTCAGCCCGACGACAAGCCCAACACGGATGACAAGCCCGACGACGACGCCGATGACAAGCCCGACGACGTTCCCGTCGATGGGGCGCAGCCGGTTGACGGGCCACAGCCGGCGGTGGCGCCGCAACCGGCTGAAGCGGTGCCGGCGGTCGCGCCGGCGCCGGCGGCCGCGCCGCCACCCGATGCGGCGCCGGCCCCGACCGCAGTGCCGCCGGCCGGCGCGCCGCCTGACGGGGGCAAAACCCCGTGTGAGATCGCCGCGGACGAGCTTCCAAAGGTGGGGCAGTAATCCGGTCAGGCGGGCCGAAGCTGCAGAAGTTGCTCGACGTAGCGCACGGATTCGCGGGGATCCGCCGTCGCCGGGCTCACCAGCATCGTCGTCACACCGGCGTCGGCGAAGGCGGCCAGGCGTTCGGCGATGAATCCGCGTGGGCCGATCAGCGAGATCCCACGCACCAGTTCGTCGGGCACCGCGTCAATCGCCTCCCGCTTGCGGCCGGACAGGTACAGCTCCTGGATCCGGTCCGCGACCTCGCCGTACCCGTAGCGGGTCGCCAGGTTGTGGTAGAAATTGTGGCCCTTCGCGCCCATGCCACCGAGGTAAAGACCCAGTTGGGGTTTGGTCGACGCGAGCCGATCCTCGACGTCGTCGCCGATGGCAAGCGACGCGTGCACCATGACGTCCAGCGGGCCCAGGGCGGAATCCCGCTTGGCGGCGCCGGCCGCCAGCGCCTCACCCCAGACCGACGAGGCCTTCTCCGGATGGAAGAAAACCGGCTGCCAGCCCTCGGCGATCTCGGCGGTGAGTTCGACGTTCTTCGGCCCCAGCGCCGCGATCGTGATTGGGATACGCTCGCGCACAGGATGATTGATGAGTTGAAGGGCCTTACCTAACCCCGTCCCGCGATTCGCGGGTAACGGGATCTGATAGTGCTTGCCGTCGTACTGCAGCCGCTCCCGCCGCCACACCCGCCGGCAGATCTCCACCACCTCGCGGGTGCGACCCAGGGGGGCGTCGAACGCGACGCCGTGAAAGCCCTCCATCACCTGCGGTCCGGAGGTGCCGATCCCGAGGCGGAATCGGCCGTTGGACACGAAGTCCAGGCCCGCGGCGGTCATGGCCAACAGCGAGGGCGTGCGGATATAGATGGGAAACACCCCCGAGGCCAATTCCACGGTGGTTGTCCGGGCGGCCAGATACCCCAGCTGGCTGACAGCGTCGTAGGAATAGGCCTCGGCCACCACGGCGACGTCGACGCCCAGCTTCTCGAGTTCGACGACGAGGTCGACGGCTTGGTGAAAACCGCCCGAATAGTCCAGGGCAATGCCGATGCGCACCAACGACAGATACCATGTCTGGGCTATTTGAGAAGCGCGACGATCTTCTCTTCCGGGGTGACCGGGGGCGCCTCGGCGTCCACCGGGTCCGTCTTGGGCAGCTGCACGTCCGGATCGGCGAAGTCGCGGTAGTCCTTGTCGCCGCCAAGCGTGTACAGCAGATACCCGGTCAGCAGCGCCCGAACCGATCGCTGCGTGCCGCGGTGCGGGCCGCCCAGCCCAACCACTTGGGTCAGCCGCCGACCCTCAACCAGGCCCCCGGCCTTTGCTTTACTGACTATGCGCAGCGTGGCGGCGTCCCAAACCCGGGACAGCGCGAGGGCGTTTGAATTCAACGTCTTGGGATCTCCAGGCGCGGCCAAGATCAGGCCCGGGACTTTCATTGTCGCGGCTGGCTGTTCGGCCGGAGGGCTGGTCACGGCCGGGAAGATCGCGGCAACCGACTTGACCGGCGTGCCCTGCGGGCCCGCCATGCCCGCCGCCGCGAACACCGCGGCCGACCCGCCGAAGCCGTGGCCCACGACACCGAGCTTGGCGGGGTGCACGCTGATGTTGCCGGGTCCAAGCCGCACACCCGCCACGATGTCCAGGGCGGTACCGAGGTCGAAGGCCAGATTGAGCACGGAGGGCGCGACACCCCGTTGGGTGTCGGGGGCACCGGCCACGATGCCCCACGATGCCAGATGCTCGAGCAGACCCGAGTAGCGGGCGGTGCCAGCGAGCCAGTCGTGACCGAAGGCGATGCCGGGCAGGTTCCGTCCCGCCTCGGGCGTGTACACCACGCCCGGCAAACCGGCGAAGGCCAGGTCACCGCGCAGAACCCGGTGCGGACCACGGCGGCTGAGGGCGGCGACGAGCTTCCGGATGCGGGCCACCCGTCGACGTTAGCGCACCGCAGGCCCCGGGCTCCTGCACGCCCGGGCCGGCGGCCTGGGCTTAGGCCTTGACCTCTATGCCTTGACCTCTATGCCTTGACCTCTATCACGCCCATCCGCCACAGCACCGCGTACATGTGGCGCAGCGGAATGCTCAGCAATGTGGCGGCCCCGTCCACCAGCGGGTCGCCCCCGCCGATCGGCGACTGCGGAAGTGGTTTCCGGGCCGGGGTTGGTTCGGGCGCCAACGACAGCCTGGGGGGCGCAGGCGGGGCGGTGACTACATCCACTACGTCCGCTACATCCAGTACGTCGTCGATCAGAGCTGCGGTCATGGCTTCCTCCTGGAAGATGGAGCGCGGGCGGGGCGGGCAGAAATCGTCTTTTCCCGTGCCACCCGCTGCGGGTCTTGAATTAACAGTTATTAAACATTGAGCATCCGGCTGTCGTGTTCGCTTCGTTTGGGTCCATTTGCCAGTTTTCGCTGATTTATGTCACTAGAATCCGTGGCCACAGAACCCAACCGGGTTACCGGTTAGCCGGACTTCTGGTATTGATGTCGGTTGATTGAGCTGATGGGAAAGAACATTGGCGCAGTTGGAGAGCAATCGATCGCCACGACAAAACCTGTTGAACCACAACATTAGTCGTCTGTAACCGTTGGTCCGAAACCTTGCGCGGTCGTAATTAGGCGGGCGTCAAGACCGTCGTCCTTTCCGCTGGCACCGGTGCCGTCTTTGCGCTACCAGGTCTGCGTATACGTCGTAAGTCGGTATACTGATATCGCAGTTCACGTGACTCCTCGGTGGTTGCCAGCCTTGCCGACATTCCGTGAGCGTAAGTGCTCAGCTTGTTGGGCCAATGAAGCACCAGATAACGTCAGAAATACATCAGGTAAAAAGAAATTCCACAAATAGGAAGTTCATATGAATTGAAATGAATCCGGGCCACGTTGATGGTGTCGATCATCGTGTTGGTGACCACGGTGGTGGCGCCCGGCGGCGGGGTGGATGCCGCCAACAGTTCACGATCGCGGGTGGTTTCGGCCGAATGCAGTGCACGCCTGGCTTTTTCGATCTGCTGGTAGGCGGGTTTCTTGGCCGGGTTGGGCACCATCCGGGTCTGGTCGTCCTCGCCGGCGCGGTAGGTGTCATGGGAGTCGAGATCGAAATGGATGCGGGCGTAGCGGTAGTGGTTCTCTTGGCGCCAACGTGAGCCCATCCGGTAGCGGATCTGGGCTGCAGGCAGGTCGGTGCGGGTGGTCAGGATGTGCATCTGGCGGGTTCGCGCGCCATCGAACAGGCTGATCTGGCGCATCGCGAAGACCTCGCCGGCGCGCGGCCCCTCGGCGATGTCGAGGGTGGTCGCGGTGTCGGCGAGCCGCCAGGTATGGGTGCGGCCGTGCTCGTCGGTGTGGCTATGCTCGGCAAAGGCGTCCTGGTCGATGTCGGCGGTCTTTCCTTTGCGCCAGGTCAAGGTGTCGAACCCGGCCGCGTCCAAATCGGCGAACAGCGCCGGGGACCAGCCGCCGCGGTCGAACCCGACCAGCACGCGGCGATCGTCGCCGACGGTGGCACGCAGCTCGGGGATCAGCCGGCGCAGCTCGGCGGCCAGCGAAGCGGCCGGTTGGGCCATCACCACCAGCAGCGGATCCCCGGCGGCATCGGCGACCCAGGTTTCCACCGTGGCCGGGGCAGGGAACTTCAACCGCGGCACATGGGTTTTCGCGATCCTGCGGGTGCCCTGATAGGCGCGGACATGCCCGTCGACGTAGAGCACCGCGGCCTGCTCGGGGCTGGCTTGCACATGACGTCGCGCCATCGCGGCGATCCAGTCGCCGGCCCGGCCAGCGGCGGCAAGGAACCCGATCTTGCGGCGGATGGTCTTGACCTCCGGCGCCCGGTCCAAACCCAGCACCCGACCCAACGCGACCGGGTCGATGCGGGTGGCGCCCTCGGCGCGGGCCTGACCCAGCAGGGCCCGGAACACGCCCTCGCACAACATGGTGTCCAGTGAGTAGAAACCGTTCGGGAAGGTCGCACCATAGGTGGCGTGCGCCGTGGCGAGCAGTCCGGTGGCCGCCAACCCGGGCAGCGCCAGCATCAACCCGGCCAGCGGCGCGCGGGCACACGCGGTGAACACCGGCGGCGCAGAGGAAATCAGCCCGAACGCCGCCAACACCCGCTCGTCGCCCCGATCGACCGGATCGGCCAACACCGGCACCGCACCCCCGGGCACCGACCCCGGCCCGGGCCCGACCTCGGCGTCGGTCTCGGATTCCATCACGGGTTCGGGTGGAGCATCCGAACCCGTTGCGGTACCACTCGTTTCGGTCCCGGTCCCGGTGTCGGTGTCGGACAGTGCTCTGCGGACGCTGGCCTCCGAGACCGCGGCCCGCTCGCCGATCACCCGCAGCGACAGACCCTGCTCGCGCAGGTCAGCGATCGTGGCGATCACCGACCACCGCCCGGCGGGGCCTCGCCGAGGGCGCCCGCCGAGCGTCGCGCAGCCGTCCAGCGGGGGCGGCTGCACTACCCTGGTCTGCTATGTGCGGAATCGTCGGCTACGTCGGGCAGCGTGCTGCCTGCGAGGTCGTGATGGATGCGCTGCGCCGGATGGAGTACCGCGGCTACGACTCGTCGGGAATCGCCCTGGTCGACCGAAAGGGCAACCTCACCGTTTGTCGTCGCGCCGGCGAGCTGGCCAATCTGGACGCCGCTGTGGCGCAAATGGCTAAGACGTCGCTGGACGGCAGCACCGGCCTGGGCCACACCCGTTGGGCCACCCATGGTCGCCCCACCGACCGCAACGCGCACCCGCACCGCGACGCCGCCGGCAAGATCGCCGTCGTCCACAACGGCATCATCGAGAATTTCGCGGTCCTGCGCCATGAGCTGGAGACGTCCGGGGTGGAGTTCGCCAGCGACACCGACACCGAGGTCGCGGTGCACCTGGTCGCGCAGGCATATCGCCACGGTGATACCGCCGGCGACTTCATCGGCTCCGTATTAGCGGTGCTGCGCCGGCTGGAGGGCCACTTCACCCTGGTGTTCGCCAACGCCGACGAGCCCGGCACCATTGTGGCCGCGCGCCGCTCTACCCCGCTGGTGCTCGGGATTGGCGACGGCGAGATGTTTGTCGCTTCCGACGTGGCAGCGTTCATCGAACACACTCGTCACGCTGTCGAACTCGGCCAGGACCAGGCCGTGGTGATCACGGCGGACGGCTACCGGATCTACGACTTCGACGGCAGCGACGACCTGGAAGCCGGGGTCGATTTCCGCGAGTTTCACATCGACTGGGACCTGGCCGCCGCTGAAAAGGGTGGCTACGACTACTTCATGCTCAAGGAGATCGCCGAACAGCCCGCCGCGGTGGCCGACACGCTGCTCGGGCATTTCGTAGGTGGGCGGATCGTGCTCGACGAGCAGCGACTGAGCGACCAGGAGCTACGCGAGATCGACAAGGTATTCGTGGTCGCATGCGGTAGCGCGTATCACTCCGGGCTTCTCGCGAAATACGCGATCGAGCATTGGACGCGGCTGCCGGTGGAAGTGGAGCTCGCCAGCGAATTTCGGTACCGCGACCCGGTGCTGGACCGCAGCACGCTGGTGGTGGCCATTTCGCAGTCCGGCGAAACGGCCGACACCCTGGAGGCGGTCCGGCACGCCAAGGAGCAGAAGGCCAAGGTGCTGGCGATCTGCAACACCAACGGCTCCCAGATCCCGCGCGAGTGCGATGCGGTGCTGTACACCCGCGCCGGCCCGGAGATCGGCGTGGCCTCAACCAAGACCTTCCTGGCCCAGATAGCCGCCATCTACCTCCTCGGCCTGGCGTTGGCGCAGGCCCGCGGTACGAAGTATCCCGACGAGGTGGAACGCGAATACCGCCAGCTGGAAGCGATGCCGGATTTGGTGGCCGGGGTGATCGCCGCGATCCGGCCGGTGGCCGACCTGGCCCACCGGTTCGCCCAGTCGACCACTGTGCTGTTCCTGGGTCGCCATGTCGGCTACCCGGTGGCATTGGAAGGCGCGCTGAAACTCAAGGAATTGGCCTATATGCATGCCGAGGGGTTCGCCGCCGGCGAGCTCAAGCACGGGCCGATCGCGTTGATCGAAGACAATCTGCCGGTCATCGTCGTGATGCCGTCCCCCAAGGGATCCGCCATGCTGCACGCCAAGCTGCTGTCCAACATCCGGGAGGTCCAGACCCGCGGTGCGGTGACCATCGTGATCGCCGAAGAGGGCGACGACACCGTGCGTCCCTATGCCGATCACCTCATCGAAATCCCGGCGGTGTCAACGCTTTTGCAGCCGCTGCTGTCGACCATCCCGCTTCAGGTGTTCGCCGCCTCGGTGGCGCAGGCCCGCGGTTACGACGTCGACAAGCCGCGCAATCTGGCCAAGTCCGTCACCGTCGAATAGCTGAGTTCATGAGACTGGGCATCGTTGGTGTCGTGCTCTTCGTTGCGGCATATGTCGCCTCGATTGTGCTGTATGTGCATAGCGGTGTGGGCGTCCCCCATCTGGTTACGGAAAGTCCCCCGTCGAGTGCCGGGACCACGTTGACGGGCGATGCCGAAGAAATTCGGTCGGGAGACAGCTTGCTTATTGCCGACTTCACCGTTGTCACCCGGACCTGAACTGCTGGAGCCGCGGAACCCACTATCTCAAGGAAGACTTGAGCTTGGTGGTCACGTCGGTGATGACGGCCAGCAAGCACACCTGGCCAAAGGGCACGCTGCCAGATGTTTTTCGTGTTTCGCTGCCCCTTGTCGGTGACGTCGCGGATTGGCCCTTCGATCGCTACTACTCGGAGCCGATCACTGTCCGACTCGTCTCCGGCGCCGCGGAAGAACCGGTAACAGCGACGCTGGCAATGGTCGACCGGCTGCTCGGGTGGAAACTTGACGAGGCTCCCGTCAGCAATGCCGACGTGCAGGGACGCGTACCGGCTGGAAGTGTACCGATCGCAAAGTACCGTTGCGTTTGGCGTCGTCATCCTTCGGTGTTCTTGTCGCACTTGCCGGCGTTGCCCTTTTCGTTGCGGTTCAGACGGTCCGGGACCGACGAAAATTCCAGCCGCCGATGACGACTTGGTACGCGGCGATGCTCTTCGCGGTGATGCCACTGCGAAATGCGCTGCCCGATTCGCCCCCGTTCGGAAGCTGGATCGATGTCACGGTCGTCCTCTGGGTGGTCGTCGTGTTGGTGATCTCGATGATGCTCTACATCTCTGCTGGTGGCGGCACCTAAGACCCGACGACGAACCCCCACGCGTGCGAAAGTGGTCCCGTGGTAGGTGAGGCGGAATCGACGCGGCTTCGCAGGATGGGCTTGGCGGTGTGGCATTTCGTCAGTAACGCCCCGCTGACCTATAGCTGGCTGTCGGTGCTGGTGGTCACCACGATCATCCAAAACCAGGCCACCGGGAAGCAACTGACCGCGTTGCTGATGCGCCGCTCCACCAACGTCCACGAGCTGGCCACCCATCCGCTCAAGGTGCTGTTCTCCAGCCTGCTGTGGATCGACGGCAAGAACCTGGAACCGTACCTACTGCTGTTCACCCTGTTTCTCGCTCCCGCCGAACACTGGCTTGGCCAGCTGCGTTGGCTCACGGTGGGATTGACCTCCCACATCTTGTCCACCTATGTCAGCGAAACCGCCCTCTACTTTGCGATCGAATTTCACCAGGCGTCGGGACGGCTGATCCGTGCCGGCGATATCGGGGTCAGCTACTTCCTGGTGGGCGTGATGACCATGCTGGCGTACCACATCGTGCGACCGTGGCGCTGGGGGTATCTCGGCGTGCTGTTCATCATCTTTGGTTTTCCGGTGATCACGATGGACAAGACCGAATTGGACTTCACCGCGATCGGGCACTTCACCGCGATCCTCGTCGGCCTTGCCTTCTATCCGATGGCCAAGGAACGCAAGAGCGTGCCATGGAGTCCGGAGAGAATCAAGGCCCTCTTCCGGCGACCCCGTTCTCCGGAGACGCCAGTTGACGCGCCTTAAGGCCTGGCTCGGCGCGGCTTGGCGATTCGTTGCCAACGCGCCGTTGACGTACGTGTGGCTAACGGTATTGCTGGTCACCACGATCATTGCCCACACCCTGACCAAGCGGCAATTGCACACCGTGATCGTGCACGCCTCCACCAACATCCACGATTTGCTCAGGGAGCCGCTCGAAGTTCTGTTTACCAGTCTGCTCTGGATCGATGGCCGCTACTGGGCGCCGTATCTTTTGCTTTTCACCCTGTTCCTTGCGCCGGCCGAGCATTGGCTTGGTCAACTGCGTTGGCTCATAGTGGGATTGACCACCCACATCCTTGCGACCTACATCAGCGAAGGGATGCTGGCATTGGCAATCCGCATGCACATCCCGATGCACACGGCACCCGGAAAGCTGGTGCACGCCGAGGATATCGGGGTCAGCTACTTTCTTGTCGGCGTGATAGCCGTGCTCGCCTATCGAATCGCGATGCCGTGGCGATGGGGTTACCTCGCCATTTTGATCACGATCTTCGTCGTCATGCTCATCATCAATCTGAACTTCACTGCGATCGGCCACTTCTCAGCGATATTCGTCGGACTGTGCTTCTACCCGATAACTCGAGGTCGCGATGCGCCACTGCTGAACCCGGCGAAGCTGGTGTCTAGATTCGGGTGGCGCTGACGTAGGCCCGCGAGGCCAGCATCGCCTTTTCGTCTTCATCTTGCTCGTCGTCAACCGGTAGCGAAAGGCCTTGAGCGGCAAGCAATTCTGAAACGCTGGTGGTTGCTATCCGCCATCCCCGCCCGCCCAGGTACTCGACCACTTCGGTGCGCTCGCCGGGATACCACAGGTCCGTCATCTCGACGTCGAAGCCGTGTTCGCGCCAACGTTCGGTGGCTTTCCGAATCCGCTCCGCCATCTTCGGCATCGTGCGGCCGGCGTCCGCCAGGTTCTCGGTGGCGAGCCGGCTTCCGGTGGCGCTGAGCGCGGTGATGTTGTCCAGCAGCCTGTCTTGCGCGTCGGGCGGCAGGAACGGCATCAGGCCCTCTGCGCTCCACGCGGCGGGTTGGGTGGCGTCGAAACCGGCCTGCTTCAGTGCAGCCGGCCAGTCGTGGCGCAGGTCGATGGCCACCGCCCGCCGATCAGCGGTGGGGTCCGCACCCAGGTCGGCCAATGTTTTGGTCTTGAACTCGATCACCTGCGGCTGGTCGATCTCGTACACGGTGGTGCCGGCCGGCCAGGCCAGCCGGTAGGCCCGCGCGTCCAGGCCGGACGCCAAGATCACCGCCTGGCGGATCCCGTCGTTGGTCGCCGCCAGGAAGAAGTCGTCGAAGAATCGGGTGCGCACCGCCATCATGTCGCGCATTTGCGCCATCCCCCACCCGCGGTTGTCGTCGACCTCGGCGGGATCCAACTCGCCGCTGGCCAGCCGGGTGAAGAAATCCACCCCGACCGCGCGAACCAGCGGCTCGGCGAAGGGGTCATTGATCACCGGGTTGTCGGCCCGGCTCGCCAGCGCGCGTCCCACGGCGACGTTGGTCGCGGTGGCTCCCACGCTGGTGGCGAGGTCCCAGGTGTCGTTGTCGGTTCGTGCCATGCTGGCCCCCTATCTGATCCGGGGGCGACTGTACGCCCGCGACCTATGGAATCCTTGGCTGTGATGCGGCACTACTTCTCTGCAGACGCAATCCGCGACGCCGAAGCGCCGCTACTGGCGAGCCTGCCCGACGGCGCCCTGATGAGACGCGCGGCGTTCGGGCTGGCCACCGAGATCATCCGCGAGCTGACCGCCGTCGCCGGCGGGGTGGCCGGCCGCCGGGTGTGCGCGGTGGTCGGCTCGGGCGACAACGGCGGCGACGCCCTGTGGGCGGCGACGTTCCTGCGCCGTCGCGGTGCGGCCGCCGACGCGGTGCTGCTCAAGCCTGAGCGCACCCACCCCAAGGCGTTGGCGGCGTTCCGCGCAGCGGGAGGTCGCATTGTCGAAAGCGTTGCGGCAGCAACAGATCTGGTGATCGACGGGGTGGTGGGCATATCCGGATCGGGGCCGCTGCGACCGGCGGCTGCCGAGGTGTTCGCCGCCGTGGACGCGGCCGGGATCCCGGTGGTGGCGGTCGACACTCCCAGCGGTATCGACGTGGCGACGGGGGCGATCACCGGCCCCGCGGTGCACGCCGCGCTGACCGTCACCTTCGGCGGGCTCAAACCGGTGCACGCGCTGGCCGACTGCGGACGCGTCACGCTGGTCGATATCGGTCTCGACCTGCCCGCGACCGATGTACTGGGTTTCGAGGCCGCCGACGTAGCCGCGCGCTGGCCGGTGCCCGGGACCCACGACGACAAGTACACCCAGGGCGTGACCGGGGTGCTGGCCGGCTCGTCGAGGTATCCGGGCGCCGCCGTACTGTGCACCGGCGCCGCCGTCGCGGCACACTCCGGCATGGTCCGCTATGCCGGTGGCGCTCACGACGAGGTGCTCGCGCACTGGCCGGAGGTCATCGCTTCGCCCACCCCGGCGGCGGCGGGGCGAGTCCAGGCCTGGGTCGTCGGGCCGGGTTTGGGCACCGATGACACCGGCGCCGCCGCGTTGTGGTTTGCGCTGGATACCGACCTGCCCGTGCTGGTCGACGCCGACGGGCTGACCATGCTGGCGGCGCACCCCCAGCTGGTGGTCAACCGCACCGCGCCGACGGTGCTGACTCCGCACGCCGGTGAATTCGCCCGGCTGGCCGGGAACCCGCCCGGCGACGATCGGGTGGGCGCCGCGCGCAAGCTGGCCGACGCGTTGGGCGCCACGGTGCTACTCAAGGGGAATGTCACCGTCATCGCCGACCCCGGCGGACCGGTCTACCTGAATCCCGCCGGCCAGTCCTGGGCGGCGACCGCGGGGTCCGGCGACGTGCTGTCGGGCATGATCGGCGCGCTGCTGGCGGCGGCGCTGCCGCCCGCCGAGGCGGCCGCGGCCGCGGCATTCGTGCACGCGCGTGCGGCAGCGCTGTCGGCCGCCGACCCGGGACCCGGTGAGGCGCCCACCTCGGCGTCCCGGATCCTCCGACACATTCGCGCCGCCCTGGCCGAGCTATAGCACCTAACGAAAGGATCCGCCGTGTCCAGCAGCCATCCATCAGTGCCCGCGCATGCGATCGCCCCGGCCTACACCGGCCGTTTGTTCACCGCACCCGTCCCGGCGCTGCGGCTGCCCGAGGAGTCGATGGATCCGGAGGCCGCTTACCGCTTCATTCATGACGAGTTGATGCTCGACGGCAGTTCCCGGCTGAACCTGGCCACCTTCGTCACCACCTGGATGGATCCCGAGGCCGGAAGGCTGATGGCCGAGACGTTCGACAAGAACATGATCGACAAGGACGAATATCCGGCGACCGCGGCCATCGAACAGCGCTGCGTATGCATGGTGGCCGACCTGTTCCACGCCGAGGGCTTGCGCGATGACGACCCGAACAGCGCCATCGGGGTGTCCACTATCGGCTCCAGCGAGGCGGTGATGCTCGGCGGCCTGGCCATGAAATGGCGCTGGCGCGAAAAGGTTGGTAAGGGCTGGGAGGGCCGCACCCCCAACATGGTGATGGGCTCCAATGTCCAGGTGGTCTGGGAGAAGTTCTGCCGCTACTTCGATGTCGAACCCCGCTATCTGCCGATGGAGGAGGGTCGTTATGTCATCACTCCCGAGCAGGTCATCGAGGCCGTCGACGAGAACACCATCGGTGTGGTGGCGATCCTGGGCAGCACCTACACCGGTGAACTCGAGCCCATCTCTGAGATCTGCGCGGCGCTGGACAAACTCGCGGCCGAGGGCGGCGTGGACGTTCCGGTGCATGTCGACGCCGCCAGCGGGGGCTTTGTGGTGCCGTTCCTGCACCCGGAGCTGAAGTGGGATTTCCGGCTGCCGCGGGTGGTGTCGATCAACGTCAGCGGTCACAAGTACGGGCTGACCTACCCCGGCATCGGGTTCGTCGTGTGGCGCAGCCGTGAGTACCTACCTGAGGAGCTGGTCTTCCGGGTCAACTACCTGGGCGGCGATATGCCGACTTTCACGCTGAACTTCTCCCGCGCGGGCAATCAGGTCATCGGCCAGTACTACAACTTCCTGCGGCTGGGCCGCGAGGGCTACACCCAGGTCATGCAGACCTTGTCGCAGACGGCGCGGTGGCTGGGCCAGCAGCTGCACGAAGGCGACCACTGCGAGCTGATCACGGACGGTTCGGCGATTCCGGTGGTCAGCTTCAGGCTGGCCCGGGACCGCGGGTACACGGAGTTCGACCTCTCGCACGAGCTTCGGGGCTACGGGTGGCAGGTGCCCGCCTACACCATGCCCGACAACGCCACCCACATATCCGTGCTGCGCATCGTGGTCCGCGAAGGACTCTCCGCCGACCTGGCCCGGGCACTGCACGACGATGCGCGCACCGCGCTGGCCTCCCTGGACAAGCTCAAGCCCCGCGGGCACTACCAGGCCCAGCACTTCGCCGCACTAGCGCTGTCGCTGCGCGAAAGCGCGGCCAGCAAACGCATTTCCGGGGCATCGGCGTCGGTAGCTGCACTTCGCGTGAGGGCGCAAACTTTTAATTAAACCGCTTAATAAAATAATTAAGCCGCTTAATTAAAACCGCATACCTGTGGTACGCAATCGTGATACTCATGGCCTTCTTATCAACTTCTATGCCCATCGGGCGGGCATTTAGGGGGCCGCGATGTCGTACCTACTGGCAGCACCGGACATGTTTGCGGCCGCAGCGGCCGACGCGGCGGGCATCGGCTCGTCGCTGCGCGCGGCGAACGCGGCGGCTCAGCCCCGACCACCGCGGTGGTGGCCGCCGCTGCGGATGAGGTATCAGAGGCGATCGCGTCGCTGTTTTCCGGGCATGCTCAGAAGTTTCAGGCACTCAGCGCGCAGGCGACGGCGTTCCATGCCGAGTTCGTACAGGCGTTGAGCGGGGCGGGGAGCGCGTACGCGGCTGCCGAGGCGGCGAATGCCTCGCCACTGCAGGGCCTGGGCTTTTTTTCGCCCTGGGAGTTGCTGACGGGGCGTCCGCTGTTCGGCAATGGCACCGACGGAGCGGCGGGCACCGGGGCTGCCGGGGGCAACGGCGGGTGGATTTTCGGCAACGGCGGCACCGGCGGGTCCGGTGCGCCGGGGCTGGCCGGCGGCCGTGGCGGTGATGCCGGGCTCTTTGGCAACGGTGGGGCCGGCGGTACCGGTGGGGTCGGAGCGACCGGCTCGGCCGGCTCCGCGGGCGCCGCGGGCACCTCGAACGCTCCGACCGGCGTCGGCGGCACCGGCACCACCGGCGGCAAAGGGGGCGTCGGGGGGACGGGCGGGGCCGGCGGTAACGGAGGGGTGCTGTTCGGTGCCGGCGGTGCCGGCGGCCAGGGTGGGGTTGGCGGGACCGGTGGCGTCGGCGGCCAGGGCGGCGCGGGCTGGGACGCCACCGCGGTAGGGGCGGTCGGCCAGGCCGGCGGCACCGGCGGCAACAGTGGCGGCGGCGGCACCGGCGGCACCGGGGGTGGTGGCGGGGTCGGCGGACACGGCTCGGCCTTGTTCGGCCAGGCCGGTGCCAACGGTGACGGCGGGGCCGGCGGGGTCGGCGGTAATCCCGGGGCTCCCGGTGACGGCGGCACCGGCGGCGTCGGCCTTAACGCGACCACCGCGGGCGGGACGGGCGGCACCGGCGGTAATCCCGGCGCCGTGGGTGCCGGGGGCACCGGCGGTGCCGCCGGTGGCGCCGGGGCCAGCATCGGTGCCACCGGCGCGGCCGGCAGCATAGTCCCGGGCAACGGCGGCGCCGGGGGGACCGGCGGCGCCGGCTTCGCCACCACCGTCGGCAACGGCGGTGCCGGTGGCCACGGCGGCAACGGCGGCGCGTACGGCGACGGGGGCGCCGGCGGGCACGGAGGCAACATTCTCGGCAACGGTAACGGCGGTAAAGGCGGCGACGGCGGGTCCGGCGGTGCAACGGCGGGCGCCGGCGGCAACGGTGGCGACGGCGGCAATGCCGGCAGCGCCGCCGGCAATGGTGGCAACGGCGGAAACGGCGCCGGCGTCACTACCACCGGAACCTTCGACGCCACGGGCGGCAACGGGGGGGCCGGCGGCATCGCCGCCAACGGCACGGCCGGAAACGGCGGGACCGGCGGCGACGCGCGTATCACCAATAGCGCCTCGACGGCTACCGCCACCTCCGGCAACGGCGGACAGGGCGGTCGCGGGAGCAACGGCGGTGCCGGCGGCGCCGCCGGCACCGCGTACACCACCGGAACGGGGAACGTCACCCCCGGCACGGGCGGCAATGGCGGCGAAGGGGACATCGGCTGGGGCGGGAGCGGCGGCAACGGCGGCGACGTCGAGGTCAACAACGCCGCTTACGGGCATGCCATCACCGGCGGCGCTGGCGGCAACGCCGGGACCGGCGTCATCGACGGCCAACCCTCTCAACCTGGGCAGGGTGGGGCTGGCGGCGACGCGACAATCGATAGCACCGCCTCTACGGTCAGTGCCGTAGGGGGCAAAGGTGGAGTGGGCGGCGATGCTGGCTCGCCCACCGGCTTTGCCGGCACTGGGGGGGCCGGCGGTAATGCGACCAACCACGGGGCCGGAAACGCCACCGGTGGCCAAGGTGGAGCGGGCGGCAACGCGACCGGCATCGGCGGCGGCACCGGCGGCTTCGGTGGCTCCGGAGGTGGCGCGACCAGCGACGGGACCGGAAACGCGATCGGCGGCGCCCCCGGCGCCGGCGGCACGGGTTACAACGGCGGGTGGGGCGGCGCTGGCGGTGGCGCGTTGATCGATGGATCCGGAACCGGAAGCGCCACCGGCGTCGCCGGTGCGCCCGGCACCAATGGCAGCGGCGGCGTCGGTGGGGACGGCGGGTCCGGCGGCGCCGCGCTGATCGAGAGCAGCGCCTCTGCGGGCACCGCCACCGGCGGCGCCGGCGGCAGGGGTGGCGGCGGCACCTCCGGCGGGTCCGGTGGCGGCGGCGGTGAGGTGTTCACCGCGGGCACCGGAAACCTCGTCGCCGCCACCGGCGGCGCCGGTGGCACCGGCAGCACCGGACCCGGCGGGGGCGGCGGCCCAGGAGGCGGCGTAGACGTCGAGAACACCGCCTATGCGCACGACATCACCGGCGGTACTGGCGGGGCGGGCGGCCAAGGCTTCAGCAACGTCGCACCATCCGGGTCCGGCGGGACCGGCGGCTTCGCGACCATCGGTGTCAACGCCACGGTCAACGCCATCGGCGGCCAGGGCGGAGTGGGCGGCCATGCCACCGACACCGTCAATGGCACCGGCGGCGTTGGTGGTACCGGCGGGGCTGCGACCAACTACGGGTCCGGAAGTGCCACCGGCGGTGCGCCCGGCGCCGGCGGTACCGGCTTCAACGGCGGGAACGGCGGTGCCGGCGGCTCCGCGAACGCCTACGGAACCGGAATCGCCACCGGCCACGTAGGAGCGGACGGCGCCGCCGGCACCGGCGGCAGCGGAGGATCCGGCGGTGCCGGCGGCTCCGTGACCATCCACGACAGCTCCTCGCATGCGGCCGCCACCGCCGGCAACGGCGGCAATGGTGTCGCCGGCACCTTCGGCGGGTCCGGCGGGACCGGCGGCTCCGCATCCACCAACGGAACAGGAACCGTCACCGCCGGCAACGGGGGAGCGGGCGCCAACGGCACCGGCATTGGCGGCAGCGGCGGCCTCGGCGGCAACGTGGAAGTCGACAACGCCCTTAACAGCAATAACATCGTCGGCGGCACCGGCGGCAACGCCGGCACCGGCCAAGACAACCCAATCGCCACTGACGGCGTCGGCGGCGGCGGCGGCAATGCGACCATCGACCACGGCTCTGGCAACGCTGCCGGCGGTGCCGGCGGTGCCGGCAGCGCCGCCACCATCCATGGCGGGAATGGGGGGCCCGGCGGGACGGCGTTCAACCACGGCCCCAACGGAAACGCCACCGGCGGCGCAGCCGGCGCCGGCGGGTCCGGCGGCCAGGGCGGGAGCGGCGGCCAAGGCGGTTCCGCGAACGCCTACGGAACCGGAGTCGCCACCGGGGCCCAAGGCGGCCATGGCGGCAACAGCTCGACCGCAGGTCAAAAAGGCGGCAGTGGCGGCAACGGCGGCAACGCCTTCGCGCACGTTTTTCCGGCCAATGCCATCCCCGGGGCAGGCGGCACCGGCGGGTCCGGCGCAGTCACCGGGGCAACCGGTTCCAAGGGCGGCACCGGGTCGCTGCCGTAACTTTCCGGCCGCGTAGGCGGGGCAGCACTTTCGCGGCACCCTTTCGGCTCTGGGACAATGGCGGCCGTGGCTGTTACGCCGATGTCCCTGAGGCCGGGCGTCCTCGCCGAGGCCGTGGTGGACCTGGGAGCTATTGAGCACAACGTGCGGGTGCTGCGTGAGCACGCCGGCCGCGCGCAGGTGATGGCCGTCGTCAAGGCCGACGGCTACGGCCACGGGGCCACTCAGGCTGCGCGCGCCGCGTTGGCCGCCGGCACGGCAGAACTGGGTGTCGCGACCGTCGACGAGGCGCTGGCGTTGCGCGCCGACGGCATCAGCGCACCGGTGCTGGCCTGGCTGCACCCGCCCGGCATCGACTTCGGGCCGGCCCTGCTGGCCGATGTGCAGATCGCGGTGTCGTCGGTGCGCCAGCTCGACGAGCTGCTGGACGCGGTGCGCCGCACCGGCCGGACGGCGACGGTGACCGTCAAGGTCGATACCGGACTCAACCGCAACGGTGTGGGGCCGGCGCATTACCCGTCGATGCTGGCCGCGTTGGGCCAGGCCGTCGCCGAGGACGCCATCCGGCTGCGCGGGCTGATGTCACACCTGGTTTACGCCGATCAACCCGACAATCCCATCAATGACCTTCAGGCCCAACGGTTCTCCGACATGCTGACGCAGGCGCGCAACCAGGCGGTGCGTTTCGAGGTGGCCCACCTGTCGAATTCGTCGGCGACGATGTCTCGTCCTGACCTGGCCTTCGACCTGGTGCGGCCCGGTGTCGCGGTTTACGGACTGAGCCCGGTGCCGGAGCTCGGTGAAATGGGGCTGATACCGGCAATGACAGTGAAATGTGCTGTAGCACTTGTAAAGTCGATTCGTGCCGGCGACAGCGTGTCGTACGGGCACACCTGGACCGCGCAGCGTGACACCAACCTGGCGCTGCTGCCGATCGGCTACGCGGACGGCGTGTTCCGCGCGCTGGGCGGACGGCTGGACGTGCTGATCAACGGCAGGCGCCGGCCCGGCGTCGGGCGGATCTGCATGGACCAGTTCGTCGTCGACCTCGGTCCCGGGCCGGCCGACGTGGCCGAGGGCGACGAGGCGCTCCTGTTCGGGCCCGGCACCCGCGGCGAGCCCACCGCGCAGGACTGGGCCGATCTGCTCGGCACCATCCACTACGAAGTGGTCACCAGCCCTCGGGGGCGCATCACCAGAACCTACCGCGAGGCCGAAAACCGTTGAGCAGTGAAGAGGCCCGCAAGCGCAGGGCTTGGCTTGCGGGCGGCGCGGGGCTGACCGCGGTCGCCACCATCGTCGGGGCCTCGGCTCGCCGGTCGATGGCCGAACGGGCCATCGCCCTGGAAGATCCTTATGCCGATGAGGATTTCGAGCGCCTGGACAGCGATCGCGGCTATGTGGTGACCACGCCCGACGGGGTGCCGCTGGCGGTGCGCGAGGCCGGTCCGGTGGATGCGCCGCTGACCATGGTCTTCGCCCATGGATTCTGTCTGCGTATGGGCGCCTTCCACTTTCAGCGGATGCGACTCGGCGAGCAGTGGGGACCGAACGTGCGCATGGTCTTCTACGACCACCGCGGGCACGGCCAGTCCGGCGAGGCCGACCCCGAGACCTACACGCTGACGCAGTTGGGCCAGGACCTGGAGACCGTGCTGCAGGCGGTCGCGCCGCGTGGGGCGATCGTGTTGGTCGGCCATTCGATGGGCGGCATGACGGTCTTGTCGCATGCCCGACAGTTCCCCGAGCGGTACGGGCGCCGGATTGTTGGTGCGGCGTTGATCTGCTCCGCCGCCGAAGGGGTGGTCAGATCACCGCTGGGCGAGATACTGAAAAACCCTGCGCTGGAAGCGGTCCGGTTCACCGCTCGGTCGGCGCCCAAGCTGATGCACCGGGGCCGCAACGTGTCGCGGTCACTGATCGGCCCGGTTTTGCGCGCTGCGTCCTTCAACGACCTGCGGGTCAGTCGGAGCCTGGACGCGTTCTCCCAGCGGATGATGAACGGTACCCCGATCGCCACCCTAGTCGGCTTCCTGCGCGCCTTGGAAGTGCACGACGAAACCGCGGGTCTGTGGACGCTGCTGCGGATCCCGACGCTGATCGCATGCGGTGACCACGACCTGCTCACCCCGGACGAGTACTCGCGGAAGATGGCGGCGTCGCTGCCGCAATCCAAACTCGTCATCGTCACCGGGGCCAGTCACCTGGCGCTGCTGGAAAAGCCCGATGCCATCAACGACGGGCTGATCCGGCTGGTCAACCGGGCCCTGCCAGGCAAGATGGTCCAGCGGTACCGACGATTCCGAGCACGGTTCCGGCGCCATGGCTAGCGTGGATGGCGCCGACCCGTCCCCCGGAAGTGGGTGGGGGTCCCTCCCTTTGGGGGCGTACCCCCAGCGCCCGGCTTCGCCGCGCTTGCGATCGCCGCAGCAGGGAACGGCGACATGCGAGCGCGTCGAGGACACCGTCGCGCTGGGGTCCCGGCTGGCCAGGCAGCTGCGAGCAGGTGACGTGGTGGTGTTGTCCGGTCCGCTGGGCGCGGGAAAGACGGTACTGGCCAAGGGGATTGCCGCGGCCATGGATGTCGACGGCCCGGTCACCTCACCGACCTACGTTTTAGCGCGGGTGCATCCGCCACGACGGCCCGGCGCGCCGGCGATGATTCACGTCGATGTCTACCGGTTGTTAGACCATCACCGCGCCGACCTGTTGGGGGAGCTCGACTCGCTGGACCTCGACACCGATCTCGAAGACGCGGTGGTCGTGGTCGAGTGGGGCGAGGGGCTGGCCGAGCGCCTCTCCGAACGGCACCTCGACATCCGGCTGGAGCGCCTCAGCCACTCCGACGTGCGCATCGCGACCTGGGAGTGGAACCGCTCATGAGACTTGTCCTCGCGCTCGACACCGCCACCCCGGCGGTGACCGCGGGCGTCGTGCGGCTGGACGATCTCGCGGTCCTTGCCGAACGGGTCACCGTCGACGCCCGGGCACACGCCGAACGGCTCACCCCGAACGTGCTGGCCGCGCTCACCGACGCCGGGTTGACGATGGCCGATCTCGACGCCGTCGTGGTGGGCTGCGGTCCGGGCCCGTTCACCGGCCTGCGGGCCGGAATGGCGACCGCCGCCGCCTACGGGCATGCGCTGGGCATCCCCGTGCACGGCGTGTGCAGCCTGGACGCCATCGGTGTCCGCACGACCGGCCGGACGCTGGTGGTCACCGATGCCCGCCGGCGCGAGATCTACTGGGCCCGTTACGGCGACGGAGTCCGCACCGACGGTCCGGCGGTTAACGCCCCGGCCGACGTCGACCCCGGCCCGGCGCGGGCGGTAGCCGGCTCGCCCGAGCACGCGGCGCTGTTCCACCTGCCGCGATGTGAGCCGGTCCACCCAACGCCGGCCGGCCTGGTAGCCGCGGTGGCCGACTGGTCCGCCGACCCCGCGCCGCTGGTGGCGTTGTACCTGCGGCGGCCGGACGCCAAGCCCTTGGCGGCGCGCCAATGACCGCCCACGGCGAGCCCATCACCATCGGTGCGCTGACGCCCGCCGACGTCCACCGGTGCGCCGAGCTCGAGGCCCAGCTGTTCGACGGCGACGACCCGTGGCCGGCGGTGGCGTTCCAGCGCGAACTGGCGAGCAAGCACAACCACTACGTGGGCGCGCGCCTGGCCGACACGCTGGTCGGTTATGCCGGCATCTCGCGATTGGGCCGCAAACCGCCTTTTGAGTACGAGGTGCACACCATTGGCGTGGACGCGGCATACCAGGGGCAGGGCGTCGGCCGTCGACTGATGGACGAGCTGCTGAAGTTCGCCGACGGCGGCGCGGTCTACCTGGAGGTCCGCACCGACAACGAGGTGGCCATTTCGCTGTACCACAGCCTGGGATTCGACCAGATCGGCCTGCGCCGCCGGTACTACCGAATCAGCGGCGCCGACGCTTACATGATGCGGCGGGATTCCCTATGACGGATAGCAGGACCATCCTGGCCATCGAAACATCGTGCGACGAAACGGGTGTCGGCATCGCTCGCCTCGAGGGCTCTGGTCTTGGGGCCACCGTGACGTTGTTGGCCGACGAGGTGGCATCCAGTGTCGACGAGCATGTCCGGTTCGGCGGCGTGGTCCCCGAGATCGCATCCCGGGCACACCTGGAGGCGCTCGGGCCCACCATGCGTCGCGCGCTGGCGACGGCGGGATTGGAAGCCCCGGCCAAACCAGACATTGTCGCGGCCACCATCGGGCCCGGGCTGGCCGGAGCGCTGTTGGTGGGAGTGGCTGCGGCCAAAGCGTATTCGGCCGCCTGGGGGGTTCCGTTTTACGCCGTGAACCACCTGGGCGGGCACCTGGCCGCCGACGTCTACCAACATGGGCAACTACCCGAATGCGTGGCGTTACTGGTGTCCGGCGGCCATACCCACCTGTTGCACGTGCGTTCGCTCGGCGAGCCGATCATCGAGCTGGGCAGCACCGTCGACGACGCCGCTGGCGAGGCCTACGACAAGGTGGCACGGCTGCTGGGCCTGGGCTACCCGGGCGGCAGGGTGCTCGACGACCTGGCCCGCACCGGTGATCGGGACGCCATCGCGTTCCCGCGTGGCATGACCGGCCCGGCCGATGACGCTAACGCGTTCAGCTTCTCCGGGCTCAAGACCGCCGTCGCGCGATATGTGGAGGCGCACCCCGACTTCCGGCCGGCCGATGTCGCTGCCGGGTTCCAGGAGGCTGTCGCGGACGTGTTGACCATGAAGGCGGTGCGTGCGGCAACCGGGCTGGGTGTCTCGACCTTGCTGATCGCCGGGGGAGTGGCCGCGAACTCCCGGCTGAGGGAGCTGGCCGCGCAGCGGTGCGCGGCGGCGGGGCTGGCGCTTCGGATTCCCAGTCCCCGGCTGTGCACCGACAACGGGGCCATGATCGCCTCGTTCGCCGCGCATCTGGTGGCCGCCGGGGCACCCCCGTCACCGCTGGACGTGCCCAGTGACCCCGGGCTGCCCGTGGTGCGCGGGCAGTTGCCCTGACGGTCGGCGGCGTGCGTCGTTAGTTACCGGCTTATTCGGTGACGATGAGCAGGTCGTTGCCGGTCGCCCAGGCCTGGGTGAAGGTGGCCATCGGGATCTGCTCGTCGCGGCCGTTGGGGGTGCCACTGTCGTTGAGGTGGACGATATCGTCGCGGGTGTCGACTCCGGTGACGACGACGGCGTGGTCGGATTCGGTCCGCTCCCCCTGGCCCGCCGGATAGTTCCAGATGGTTTCGGCGTTGAGCGCGGCGATCACTTTGTGGCCGCCGGCCAGGTCCTGCTCGAGTGTGTCCATGGTGTTGCCGGTCGTGAGCTGGGACTGGATGCCGTATTTCTGCAGTAGCACGACCATGTCCTCGGGCGAGGTGCCGTCAAAGCGGTAGATGGTGCCCCGGTGGGCTTCGCTTTTGGTGAACACGCCGCGCAGCTCGATGCCGATTTGGAGGGGTTCTCTACCGGTGAGCTGGCCGACCACGTCGGCGACGGCCATCAGGCCGCAATCTTCCCCGTGCTGGTAGCGCCAGTAGGGGGCGGCGGCTTGGGGGTTGCCGTACATCTGGCCGTCCGGGTCGCCGTGGGCGACCCCGGCCGTTTCGATGCCGACCCCGGCCAATCCGATGGCAACGGCGACGATCAGCGTGGATATGCCCGCGGTGCGGCTCGCATTGAGGATGCCGGTGAACACAACCTGATTATTAACGGTTGACGGATTCTTGGCAGCGACGCGCCCCGGCGTCTGCCTGTGGTTTCGGCTCGCCCGGGCCAACACGCGGGAAGCAGCGGGGTGCCCTTGAGTGCTAGCACTCTCATGTATAGAGTGCTAGGTGGCAGTCGGCCAAGCCCTGCGTCGACACCCGCGACGACGGCGCGAGGGCACGGACGGTTGCCAATCACCTGGTAATTCGGACGGTTCGGGGCGTGCCCCGGACCGACCGCCAACTCCGGCCGGGACGAAGGTCCCGGACCCGATCTAACTAGTGGAGGGCTCCAATCGTGGCGAAGGTGAAGATCAAGCCACTCGAGGACAAGATTCTCGTGCAGGCCAACGAGGCCGAGACCACGACCGCATCCGGTCTGGTCATTCCTGACACCGCCAAGGAGAAGCCGCAAGAGGGCACCGTCGTCGCAGTCGGCCCCGGCCGGTGGGACGAGGATGGCGACAAGCGCATCCCGCTGGACGTGGCGGAAGGTGACACCGTCATCTACAGCAAGTACGGCGGCACCGAGATCAAGTACGGCGGCGAGGAATACCTGATCCTGTCGGCACGCGACGTGCTGGCTGTCGTTTCCAAGTAAGAACCGTGTTCCGCCCCGGCGATCCCCGTGTTGCACCGCGGGTGATTTCCGGGGCGGCTCGCGTTTTTAAAGGAGCCTGATGAGCAAGCTGATTGAGTACGACGAAACGGCGCGGCGCGCCATGGAGGCGGGCATGAACAAGCTCGCCGACACGGTCCGGGTGACGCTGGGGCCGCGCGGCCGGCATGTGGTGCTGGCCAAGGCGTTCGGTGGGCCCACCATCACTAACGACGGCGTCACCGTCGCGCGTGAGATCGACCTGGAAGACCCGTTCGAAAACCTGGGCGCCCAGCTGGTGAAGTCGGTGGCCACCAAGACCAACGACGTCGCCGGCGACGGCACCACCACCGCGACCGTGCTGGCGCAGGCGCTGATCAAGGGTGGCCTGCGGCTGGTTGCCGCCGGCGTGAACCCGATCGCACTGGGTTCGGGAGTCAGCAAGGCCGCGGACGCGGTGTCCGAGGCGCTGCTGGCTGCTGCGACCCCGGTGTCCGACAAGACCGCCATCGCGCAGGTCGCGACGGTCTCCTCGCGCGACCAGCAGATCGGTGAGCTGGTCGGCGAGGCGATGAGCAAGGTTGGCCACGACGGCGTGGTCAGCGTCGAAGAATCCTCGACGCTGGGCACCGAGCTGGAGTTCACCGAGGGTGTCGGCTTCGACAAGGGTTTTCTGTCGGCCTATTTCGTGACCGACTTCGACTCCCAGGAGGCCGTCCTCGAGGACCCGCTGATCCTGTTGCACCAGGAGAAGATCAGCTCGCTGCCCGACCTGCTGCCGCTGCTCGAGAAGGTCGCCGAATCGGGCAAGCCGCTCGTGATCATCGCCGAAGACGTCGAGGGCGAGGCGCTGGCAACGCTGGTTGTCAACTCCATTCGCAAGACGCTGAAGGCGGTTGCGGTCAAGTCGCCGTACTTCGGCGACCGGCGCAAGGCCTTCCTGCAGGACCTGGCGGTGGTGACCGGTGGTGAGGTGGTCAATCCCGATGCCGGTCTGGTGCTGCGCGAGGTCGGTCTGGAGGTCATGGGGTCGGCCCGGCGCGTCGTGGTCGACAAGGACGACACCATCATCGTCGACGGCGGCGGCTCCCCGGACGCGGTAGCCAACCGCATCAAACATCTGCGCGCCGAGATCGACAACAGCGACTCCGAATGGGATCGCGAGAAGCTCGGCGAGCGGTTAGCGAAGCTCGCCGGCGGGGTGGCCGTAATCAAGGTGGGCGCGGCCACCGAGACCGCGCTCAAGGAGCGCAAGGAAAGCGTCGAGGACGCCGTCGCGGCGGCCAAGGCCGCCGTCGAGGAGGGCACCGTCGCAGGCGGGGGAACCGCGCTCATCCAGGCCGGTGCGGCTCTGAAGGACTTGCGTGCGTCGCTGACCGGTGACGAGGCCCTCGGTGTCGACGTATTTTCCGAGGCGCTCAGCGCACCGCTGTACTGGATCGCCGCCAACGCGGGGCTGGACGGCGCGGTTGTGGTTAACACGGTCCGCGAGCTGCCCGCCGGGCACGGACTGAACGCGGAGACGCTGGTCTATGGCGACCTGGTCGCCGACGGCGTCATCGACCCGGTCAAGGTCACCAGGTCGGCGGTGCTCAATGCGGCTTCGGTGGCGAGGATGGTGCTCACCACCGAGACGGCTGTCGTGGATAAACCCGCAGAGGCGGCGGACGACCACGGTCACGGTCATCACCACCACCACTAGGTAGTGCCGAAGAAACACCCCCGGTTCATCGCTGGGGGTGTTTCGTTATTGGCATGGATCGCATCTGGCAATCGGCGTGGGATCGGTACAAATCCAGGTATTCGTGGGCATGCTGGGCGCTCACGCTCCCCCTGGCACTCCCGGTTTATCTCGCCTGGTCATTGGGCATTGTCGCTTTCGAGAGGTCTGATCACTACACCGAGGCGGCCGCCTTGACCGTGGTCGCCGTGCTCGCGTACCTGTATGTGCTGGTAGTTCCCGGCGGAAGGGATCCCCGCCTCATTGAGCGGTGGGCCGCTGGCGACGACGTTGATCGAGAGAGCGCACTGCGCGCCACCTACAGCTATGGCCGGAAAGTGATTGTGAGGGGGGTGGTCGTCACCTTTGTTTGGGTCGCGGCGCTGTTCGTTGGTGTCGGGATGATTGCCGGAGCGAGCGGGTCGCGGCTCATCCAGTACGCGATTCTGGGCGCTATTGCCGGAACTGCCGGCCAGCTGATCACTGTGCACAGCTACGTCGAAGCAACCTTGCGGCCCGCCAGGGCTGCGATCGCCTCGGATACGGAGATCGGCGAGTCCCTGCCTCGCTCCCGCCCGGCGTTCGCCACGTGGACCAACGTGGCCACGCTTGCGGTGGGGTTCGCGTTTGCCGTCGCAGGCGCGATTCTGGGAGCCGTGTTAGACGTGGCCAGGCGCGGCCCTGCCCTCGCCATGGTGATCGGTGGTGTGCTGGTGCTCGTCATCGGGCCGTCGCTCTGGGCCGCGTACTCGCCACTCCTGCAACCCATTCGCGATCTCGCCGCAGGAACTGAGCGTGTTGCGGCCGGTGATTTCAGCCAACGCCTGCCGGTGGTGCAAGATGACGACCTCGGCGCGCTGGCGGCGTCGTTCAACCGCATGCAGGCGGGTCTGACTGAGCGGCAACGACTTCAGGCCGCGTTCGGAACCTACGTCGACCCGGCTTTGGCGGCACGGCTGCTCGAGCAGGGTGACGACGTCTTCACCGGCGAACGCCGTGAGGTGACCGTGATGTTCGTCGACATCCGCGACTTCACCCCGTTCGCCGAGGCCAACAGCGCTGAGGACACCGTGGCCCGGCTCAATGCCTTATTCGAAATAGTAGTTCCTGCCGTGGTCGACGCTGGGGGGCACGTCAACAAGTTCCTAGGTGACGGCGCACTGGCTGTGTTCGGTGCCCCCAACGATCTCGCGGATCATGCCGATGCGGCGGTGAGCGCAGCGGTTCTGATCCATCGTCGCGTCGCTGAGCGTTTCGACGGTGAGCTGCGGATCGGCCTTGGGATCAACACCGGTCTGGTCATCGCCGGCACTATCGGGGGCGGAGGCAAGCTCGAGTTCACCCTGATCGGCGACACGGTCAACGTTGCGGCCCGCGTCGAGCAGCTCACCAAGACCACAGGTGACGCGATCCTTCTTACTCAGCAGACCGTCGACGCCTTGGTTTCTCGACCGCCCGGACTCACCGACCGGGGGGCTCACGCCCTGAAGGGCAAGTCAGCCCCCACAGAGGTTTTCGGCCTCGATCCAGCGGTCACGCCTTCGCATCGCCTCGGCTGAATGCCGAACCCTCGATAGCCGGTGTCATGGCATGCTTACTTTCGCCACCACCGAGACGGCTGTCGTGGATAAACCCGCAGAGGCCGACGAGCACGCTGGTCACCACCACGGGCACGCACACTAGGCGGTTGATGTTCGACTGTGGGGCCTATGTACGAAATCCGCAGCGATTTTCGTGCAGAGGCCCCACGATCGGGATCCTGAGTAGACGGCTTACATCTAGCATCACCGAGACGGCTGTCGTGGACAAGCCCGCCGAGGCGGCGGACGACCACGGTCACGGCCATCACCACCACTACTAAGAAACCTGAGACGGAACACCCTCGGTTATCGCCGGGGGCGTTTCACTTTCTAGACCTAAGTTTTCGACAGTCGTGCGGGGCCGCGGGACCACGAAAACAACCAGCCCCCAGGCTGATTGGCGCCGCATGACCCAAAGCGGATCAACTCTTAATAGAGGTAGACGACGGCATCTTTTCCTCCGGTGCAGGTAATCCAGGGGTCGGTGCCGTTGACGACGCAGGTCATGATGAAGTCGTTGCCGGAGCAGTTCGTACTGACGTTAGGGCACGGGACCGTGCCTGGCGTGATCACCTCACGGCTGTCGCGGCTGGGCGAGGG
This sequence comes from uncultured Actinomycetota bacterium, assembly GCA_963814505.1. Lineage (GTDB taxonomy): Bacteria > Actinomycetota > Actinomycetes > Mycobacteriales > Mycobacteriaceae > Mycobacterium. The sequence continues at coordinate 618,324 of CAWFDM010000016.1, read as the reverse complement.
ATATCTCGCGTAATAGGCGTTTATTACGTTCTCTGCGAATTGGCATGACGTTGTCGCAGAACCGCGCCCGGCGGCGGTCGCCCATCCCGACCGACCCGGGAGCTGGTACCCGGTTGGGCAGCTCACCTGGTGGGGGTCGAGCCCCTGCGGCAGCGCCGGAGTCACCCTCACGGTCGGCGTACTCACTGCACTCGTCGTCGGGGTGTAGGAATAGGAATCGGAAGGCGACGCCGAAGCCCCGGTCGTGTATGACGTGGTTCCCGGTGCGCTTGACGATGTGTTGTCCTTGCTGGCGAGCCCGACCATGAACACAATCACCGCGACGAGAACCAGGGCCGCCAGGCCGAGACCAATCCAGATCGGGGCTTTCGACGGGGTCGGTTGGATTGTTGGCGGTGGCGTCCAGGCGGGGACTGGAGGTAGGGATTGCGGGGCGGGTCTCGGTGGCGCCGACGGGCGCACGGGCGGTTGGGATTGGGCGGGTGGTCGGGATTGGGCGGGTGGTCTGGACCGCACGACGGGTGTTGGTGGTGGGGTGAGTGGGGGTGGGGCCGGTGCTGCAATTGTGGGTGCGTTCAGTTGGTGTTGTGCTTTTTCGATCGCATGACCCAGCACGTAGGTCCAGGCTTCGGGCAGTGGGCGTTTGGTGGGCGCGTTGGTGATGGTGTCGGTGATGGCTTGGCGCAGCAGATCTGGTGTGTTCGGGGGCAGGTGGGCGGTGTTGGTGGTGTCTTGGTCACCGGCTAACAACCGCAGCGCCAGCAGGCCCAGCTTGTAGGCGTCGGAGTATTTGGTGGCCAGTTCCTCACCGACAGGGGTGTCCCAGCCCGGTGTCTCCACCTGAGGCAGCGCCGAAACACCGTTGATCCGCATCGCATCACAGTCGATGAAATACACGGCCTCATGCGGGGCGAGCGAAAACAACAGATTCTTCGGGGAGATATCACCCACACACACCCCGTGGCGGTGCAAAAACGCCAGACCCGAGGCCACCTCCCGCAACAACGAATAGCGCTGCACCTCATTTAAGGCGATGCCGCGCGCCTCGAGCACCGAGGAATGATTCAAAAGATGCTGAAACTCCGCGGTCGTGGCCGAGACCCCCCTGACCGTGGTCAGCGAGATGAAAAACTCATCCGGAATGGCCGGCATCACAAACCCCGTGGTCCGACCGGCGTCCTCGACCAGGGCACACGGCCACGCCGCGATCGAGACCAGCCGTTCTGCTTGGGCATAGCTCAGCGACTGCTCCACCAAGGCCGGCATCGCGGCCAACGCGGTGAAATCGATCTCGGCCAACGCCGCGGTCTTGTACTCCTTGTAGACCATCGAGGCCGCGAACTTCGTCTTGACATTGGGCGCGCGATACACCACGCCTTGCCCGCCCTGACCGATCTTGGAGCGCGTACCCAACTTGTCGCGGGTGATCACCTGGGCGGCGCGCGCCGGCGCCGGCTGCGCCCTGATCGTCGACCAGCGTGGCCGCCGGCGCCGGTCGCCCGGCATCCACGGTGGGCGCCGGTCGGGAGGTCCGGGCAGGCGCGGTGGTCAGGGCGTGCTGGGCCGCGCTGGCCAACTCCTGAGCACTTTGATAGCGCTGGGTGGGGTCTTTGGCCATGCCGGTGGCGATCACCTCATCAAAGCCCACCGGCAGCTCGGGTCGCTGCGCACAGGGTTGGGGCGGCTCCAGCGTCAAATGCCCGCCAAGTTGGGCCTCCATACTGTCCCCCGGATACGGCGAGGCGCCGGTCAAACACTCATACAACACACACGCCAACGCATACACATCGCCGCGGGCATCAGCCGCCGCGCCTTTGAACCGCTCCGGAGCCATGTAGTTCAACGTGCCCACCAGCATGCCGGTGCTGGTCAGCTTGGTGCCCCCGGCATCATGAGCAATGCCGAAATCGATCAGATAGACAAAGTCACGCCCGGTCACCAACGCGTTGGACGGCTTCACATCGCGGTGCACCAACCCCACCGCATGCGCGGCATCAAGGGCAGCGGCCAACTGCTCAACGATGTGCACCGCGCGCCCAGGACTCATCGGCCCATCGCGCTGCAACAACTCATGCACATCGATGCCCTCAATGATCGGCATCACCAAATACAGCTGGCCCTCGATCTCACCGGTCTCATGGACCGGGATGATGTGCGGCTCGGTCAACCGCGCCGCGACGTGGGCCTCCCGCCGAAACCGCTGCTCATAGCCGGGTTCAGAAGCCAACTGCGGCAGCAACACCTTGACCGCCACATCGCGATCCATCATCGTGTCATGGGCCCGATACACCTTGCCCATGCCGCCCTCACCCAACACCGACAGCAGCCGGTACCGCCCAAACACCACCTCATCCACGCCCGGCCTCCCTCACCTCACCCCGATGGCAGATGCTACCCACCCACCCGCACCAATACCCTCTGTTCCAACCCCCAAAGTCAAGGCCCCAGGTATCGAAGATGCGGGCATCCTTCCGGCTGACGGTGTGCCACTGCGCCCCACCAGCGCGTTTGGCGGAACAACCGAGTTGAACCTGCTCAAAATGTCTTCGCTGGCCGCGCGACCGATCTTGGTGCGCGGACCCAACTTGGCGCGCTCGATCGCCTGCGTGCTCATCGCAGGTGGTGCCGGCCACTGGGTGGTGTCAGGCCGTCAGGTGTTGTCAGGCCGCCAAGCGGTGCCAGGCCACTCGGTGGCGTCGGGCCAGCAGGTGCGCCGGGCCCCCGCTGCGCCGCCACGGCCCCGGGCGACGCCCCTTTTCTCGGCCACACCGCCACCAAAGTCCGGTCATCGTCAAAGGCTTCGCGACTGAAATCCACCGCATGAGCGAACTCGATTAACGACGGCACCTGCGGCCGGGTCAACACCTCACGAAACAGATTGCCCACCCCGCCATCCCCGGTGCCCAAAGGATCACCAATCCCATCGGTACCGATCAACAACACGTCACCCTCAGCGACATCGACCACCACCGGCACCACATCGATAGGCACCCGAGGCAACCCCACCACCGCCGAGGACGCAATCCCGTTGTCCGACATCGTCTTACCACCCAGGACCTGGATGAACTCCCCGCCAGACAACAACCAGGCGACCGAATCACCCGCACCGACCAAATACGCGCGGAACACACCGCCGGCGCCGGGCTCAATGACCGCACACACCAACGTGGTCGCCAGCTGTTCCTCAGCGCGCACCGGATCCGGCGCGCTGAGTCCCAACAACGATTGAGCCCGCTCATTCAAAGCCCACGCCGCACTCTTGAGCAGCGCCAACCAATCAGTGTGGCCGACATCCCCACCCAGATGAGTGTGCAACCATTCAGCCGCCTGCTTCGTGACCGTGCTCGCGCCGAGATGCGATTGCGGGGCCCCCGACACACCATCGGCCACGATGACAATTACCCGCCGATCGGGCAAACGATGTGCCGCGAATTCATCCTGACGCGGCGCACCGTTAAAGCGATGCAAATGCCCGCGCTGCGACACCCCCCGCAGGGTCAAGGTCTCGGTAGACCACCCGTCAATGACCACGTCAGGACGAAATGGCAACGACCGATAACCCGCACCAATCGCTGCAGGCTCCACCTGCGGCGAGGGTGAGCCCACGATGATCTGCGGGACAGCGGTGTCGCCGATCACCTCGGCAACACCTGCGACCTCGGAGCCCGGATGGTCCGCACTCACCGCGCTCAGTTCATGAGACGCCGTCGGCGGCTCGGCCGCCGACATCTGCAACGGCTCAGTGGGGTCCTCGCGGGTTCCCTCGGGTTTTCGATCCCGCTTGAAGCCAACCATGACCTACCCGGCCCCGACCGCGCTAGACCACATCGACGGCCAAGGTGAACCCTTCTGGCTTTTCAAACTGCAACGCGGCCGTACCGCCTGCCAACGCCTGCCCCGAATTAATCACCGACTGCGTCAACGAGGTCAAGAACTCCGAAATCGCCGCACCCGTGTCCACACCACGTGCAGCGACAAACGCAAAGTGCGGCTTTGTCGCCAACTCCGCCACGGTCCCCGCGTCGGCATCCCCGATACCAAAACCAAGAATATTCGGTGCCGCGGGCTGTGCCAGCAACCTCGACCGAACCGACCGCCAATCCTCCTGTTCGTTCGGCAGACCATCCGTCAAAAAAAACACCGCCGGCCGATGCACCGTATATCCGTCAGCCTTCAGGCTGGGAATATCAACCGAAATCCGATACGCCAGCTGATCAAAAGCCGACGCATACGACGTCAACCCCTGAGCAGTCAGCACCGGCATCCCCGCCAGCAGGCGCAAATCAGCCGGCTCCAGATACGTAAACGCGGTATCCGAAAACCCGATCACCGAAAACCGCACCTTCGCCGCGGCGAACGACTCCCGCTGCAACGCATCATGCAGCGCCGCCAAACCCTCATTCAGCTCAGCAATGTTGCGGCCCATCGACCCAGACTCATCAGCAACAAAATAGACAAGAAGAATCGAACCCCTAGGCTCCACCTCGAATCCCGCCTCTCGCCAATCGATTTGAGTCAACCACCAAAACCACCTGGACCAGCCGCCAGAGTCTAACCATACTCCCGCAGTAGTAGCCGTTTGCGCTGTACATTACGTGCGGAGACAGACATGGTTGACGACGAAACTCCTGTCTGCCATTCCTCTATGTCCCAACGCTTCTCGCCGCTCGGGTCCGGGTACCCGCCAGATGGCGGTTGCTTGAGTCGTCATGTTCTTCGTCTCTCCGGAAGGTGTCGGGCGGTCAGTCGCGCCGTGATGACGACGGTTGGTCGCCGCTACCGGTCGTTGCGCCGGTAAGGCAAGGTTGGGCCCGATACCTTGGAAAATTCTTGGTGCGTTCGCCAATGCCGGGATGGCTACGACACGGCGAGGATCAGCGTTCCTTGCGGACCGCTGCGGTGCAGACGATAATTACCGCGCCACACGTCGCCGATGATGGACGCCCGCGGCATTCTTCATCCTCCGGTTGACGGGTGCATTTCAGCGAACCGGGAGGGATTGGCCCCTTGACGACACCCGATAAACCGGGCTGGTACGACGACCCGCTCGACTCCTCCAAAGCACTGCGTTACTGGGACGGTCAAGACTGGACGCCGCATCGTCAGCGAAAGCCGATTTCGCCTCGCTCCCAGCCGCCCCCACCCCCACGCACGCTGGCGGGCACGAAACTGCCCCCACTCCCACCCACACTGTCGCCCCGACCCACGCCACCGGCACCGCCCCCGCCGAAGCCACCGCCACCGCCCACGCAGCTGCAACCGCCCCCGCCCACGGTGCCGATCCCACGCAAGCAGCCGCCCCCGCCCACGGTGCGGGTCCCACGCAAGCACCTGCCGCCGCCGCCCACGCTGCCGGGCGACGATCCTCTGCCCCCATCAGACGCAGTCCCGTGAGGCGGGGTATCCATCAGCCCCTTTAGGCTTTAGGCGGCCCGTCGAACCGGCCCCGGACACGAATCCCAATCATCGTGGCGGTCATCAAACTCGTTGGAGGTTCGCATGTCCCACGTCGTCGCCGGCGGATGTCTGCAAAGCAATTCACGACTGTGGCCAATCTGGCCGCGGCATTCAGTCACCGCGGCGAGGATCCAAATGCGTGACCGAAACATCCCGCCCCAGCCGGCCCCGTTCGCCGATGAGCTGATCGACAACCCCGACATCCCGATCGACGGTGCCGCCGAATCGGGCTGCGCGCTGTGCGCCATGGTCTAGCCGTGCTCACCACAACGTATGCCGGGTACAGCGACGTCGGATGCAAACGATCCCGCAACGACGACCGGTGGGCAGCAGATCCGGCGCAGCGACTCTATATGGTCGCCGACGGGGTGGGCAAAAGCCACCGCGGCGATCTGGCGGCCGAGCTGGTCGTCGGGCTGTTGCCGACTTATGTGGCGCGCCACCTGGCCGGCGCCGACTTCGGTGACGCGCAGGCGCTGGCACGGTTTGGCCAGGCGGTCGTGCGGTTGTCCGAGGATTTGTACGCCCGTAGCCGCAGCACCGACTCCGACATCGCCGGCGCCGACACCACTGTCGTCGCCGCGATGATCACCGGCTCGCGCGCGGTGATCGCCCACCTGGGCGACAGCCGCGCCTACCTGTACCGAAACCGCCGGGTGCAGCGGCTGACCACCGACCACACCATTGTGCAGGCGGTGATGGACGCCGGTCAGCTGAGCGCCGAGGGGGCCGCGCATCACCCGAACCGGTCGGTGCTTACCCGCCACGTGCTGATGAAGCCGCCCGCCCGCCCCGATGTTTCTGCGCTGGACCTTCAGCCCGGCGATCGGATCCTGTTGTGCAGCGACGGCTTACATGGCGTCGTCGATGACGCGACGCTGGCCGCGATCCTCACCAGCCGACCCGACCCGGCCGACGCGTGCCGCGCGTTGATCGAGGCCGCCAACCGGGCGGGAGGACCCGACAACATCACCGCCTTGGTGGTGGATGCCGGGCAAGTGCCCCCAACACCCGCACCTCGACCGACCCCGTTGCACGACGCGGCCAGGCCCCGGCCCACACCCGAAGCGGCCCAACAACGGCCCGCCGAACCGAAGCCCGCCGCGACAAGACCACCGCCATCGCAGCCGCAGGGGCCCGGTGAACGTCGCGGAGCGAAATTGGGCCTGATCACCGCGATAGTCGGGCTAATCGTGGTCTTGGGCGCCGCTTGCATCGCCGGCTACCTGCTGTGGCCACGCCCGCACGTCCCCCAAACCCAAACCGTGCAACCCAAGCAGGCGCCAGCGCCTCCAGCGCAGACCGTGCTGCCATTCGCCGGGCTCAACCCCCCGGACAGTCTCGCGGTGGACACCGCTGGCAACGTGTACGTCGCCGACAGTGGCAACAACCGGGTGCTGAAGCTGGCGGCGGGATCATCCACCCCCACCGAGCTGCAGTTCACCAAGCTCAAGCACCCCGGCGGTGTGGCGGTGGACACCGCCGGCGCCGTCTACGTCGTCGACAGTGGCCACGATCGGGTACTGAAACTGGCAGACGGCTCGAACGACCAGACAAAGCTGCCGTTCGCCGACCTCGACGACCCCGCCGGTGTGGCGGTGGACGCCGCCGGCACCGTCTACGTCGCCGACGCTGGCAACAACCAGGTGGTGAAACTGGCGGCCGGCGCGGACAGCCAGACTACGCTGCCGTTCGCCGGCCTCAGCCTTCCCTCCTGTGTGGCGGTGGATGCCGCCGGCAACCTCTATGTCGCCGACAATGGCAACAATCGGGTGCTGAAACTGGCGGCCGGCGCGGACGCCCCGACAGCGCTGACATTCACCGGCCTCAGTTCCCCCCAAGAGGTGGCGGTGGACATCGCCGGCAACCTCTACGTCGCCGACTACGGGAACAATCGGGTGCTCAAACTGACGGCCGGCTCCGGTACCCAGACCGAGCTGCCGTTCACCGGCCTCAGTTACCCACAAGGGCTGGCGGTGGATACCGCCGGCGGCGTGTACGTCACCAACACTGGCAATGGTCGCGTGGTGAAACTGCCGGCGGGGTAAACAGAGCGGTCGTCAATGACCGCAATTGAGAGCCTTGGCCGCCGCCATCCGCCGCACCGAAGCTTCTACGTTGGCGATGCTCAACCCACCAGTGCGCAACGCCGACTCCAGCTGGTCGAGAACTTGTGGAACCTGGGTTGTGGTGATCCACAGTGCGGTGTCGGCACCGGCCTGCAGGGCTTTCAAGACCGCGTCGGCAACCGTGTAGCGGTCGGTGATCGCCTTCATGCTCGACAAGTCGTCGGTGAACACCGGGCCATCAAAAGGCGGCCCGCCGTAACCGAGTCCATTGCGCAATAAAGTGACCGCGGCCGCGCTCAGGCTGGCGGGGTCACTACCGGTCAAGCCGGGCACCTGCATATGGCCGACCATGACACCCACCGGCGCCTCGGCCACCAGCGTCCGGTAGGGCACGAGGTCGACACCTTGCAGGTCTGCCAGCGGCGGGGTCACCACTCCGGTAGCGTGCGAGTCCCCGGACGCCCGGCCGTGTCCGGGAAAGTGCTTGAGCACCGGCAGCACCCCGGCGTCGCGCAGGCCCTTCGCGTACGCGCCGGCGTACTGCGTCACCCGCGCGGGGTCCGCGCTGAACGACCGATCACCGATCACCGTGTCGGCGGGCGCGTCGGTGACGTCGACGACCGGGGCGAAGTCGACAGTGATACCGAGGTTGCGCATCTGGGTGCCGCGGTCCAACGCCAGCTGATAGACGTACCCGACCGACTCGGTCTGCGCCAGTTCACGGGCCGACGGCGACTTCCCGATCAGCGATGACAACCGCTCTACCCGGCCCCCCTCCTCGTCGACACTGACAGCGAGCCGCAGCGGGCCTGCTGAACCCTCGATGTCGGCCAGCGACCCGTCCTTCAGCATCGACAGGTCGGTCCAGCTGCCGATGAAGATGCCCCCCACGTGCTGTGTGGTCACGACCGCACGCGCGTCGGCTGCGTCGGTCACCCCAACCATCAGCAGCTGCGCGAGCTTGTCACGGTTCGACATCGACGTCAGCGTCGACGCTGGGTAACCACAACCCACCGACGAAGGGGTGGTCGCGACCGTGCTGCTGCCAGGTGCTGCGGCCGGAGAAGGGCTGCCGGGCGCTGCCGTCGGCGACTGGCTGTTGTTGCTGGTGAACGTCACTTTCAACACAATCGCTGCGACCGCCGCGACGACCAGGGTGGCCGCCAGCGTTACGACGAACCACAGGCCGGCCCGCGATAGACGTGGTTTGCTCGCCGGCGGTGCCGACGCTGGTGGCGCCGAATCGGCGGAATCAGAGCGTTCGTCGAATCCCTTGTCGGGATTCTTCGACGTGGAGTGGCGCCGGGAGCGGTTGTGTCGGCGCGGCCGATTATTTGTCATCCAGATCGCCCATCAGGGTTCGTGCGTTCCATTTCGTCCAAGCGTGGTGCTGACAATTTGGGCGCTGCAATGATCTCGATCCCTCCCCTGGCTGGTGCACCAGCTCAGCACACTGGCCGCGTCCGGGAAAATTGTCGGCACAACGGTGACCCAATAGTCTGAGTGGTCGTACACCGACCATTCGCCCGAATAGAGAAGCTTCGCGCCGTACTGCTGGCGGAGCTGCTGATGCTCCTGCAACGTCGCTTCACTGTCATACGTCTTGGCGTCTTCTGGGTCGTAGGTCCATGGTTGCGTGGCGTGCTTGGAACTGAGTTGCGGAATCCACTGGTTGGTGAATTGGGCGGTTATCAACGCGTGGTCTCCATCGGCTAATTGCCTCAGTTGCTGGTAGGGATCGAGAGGGGCTGTGTACGTCGATGTAGGCGTAGACGTAGATGAATCGGTAGAGGAATAGGTAGGGGAATAAGAGGGGGAAGTCGACGCTGCGGTACCGCTGCCGCTGTGATTTTGGACGGCTACCGCGATAACGATGACAACAATCGTCAGGGCGACAGCTACCCCCATTACCGCAGCCAATATTGGGGCTTTGGATGAGGTCGGTTGGGTGGTTGGTGGTGGCGTCCACGGCGCGCCGGGAGGTTGGGATTGCGGGGTGGGTATTGGTTGCGCGAAGGGGCTCACGGGTGGTCCGGACTGCACGGGCGGTCCGGACTGCGGGGTGGGTACCGGCTGCGCCCACGGGCTGGCCGGCGGTCGGGATTGGGCGGGTGGTCGGGATTGGGCGGGGGGTCTGGACCGCACGACGGGTGTTGGTGGTGGGGTGAGTGGGGGTGGGGCTGGCGCTGCAATTGTGGGTGCGTTCAGTTGGTGTTGTGCTTTTTCGATCGCATGACCCAGCACGTAGGTCCAGGCTTCGGGCAGTGGGCGTTTGGTGGGCGCGTTGGTGATGGTGTCGGTGATGGCTTGGCGCAGCAGATCTGGTGTGTTCGGGGGCAGGTGGGCGGTGTTGGTGGTGTGTTGGTCACCGGCTAACAACCGCAGCGCCAGCAGGCCCAGCTTGTAGGCGTCGGAGTATTTGGTGGCCAGTTCCTCACCGACAGGGGTGTCCCAGCCCGGTGTCTCCACCTGAGGCAGCGCCGAAACACCGTTGATCCGCATCGCATCACAGTCGATGAAATACACGGCCTCATGCGGGGCGAGCGAAAACAACAGATTCTTCGGGGAGATATCACCCACACACACCCCGTGGCGGTGCAAAAACGCCAGACCCGAGGCCACCTCCCGCAACAACGTATAGCGCTGCACCTCATTTAAGGCGATGCCGCGCGCCTCGAGCACCGAGGAATGATTCAAAAGATGCTGAAACTCCGCGGTCGTGGCCGAGACCCCCCTGACCGTGGTCAGCGAGATGAAAAACTCATCCGGAATGGCCGGCATCACAAACCCCGTGGTCCGACCGGCGTCCTCGACCAGGGCACACGGCCACGCCGCGATCGAGACCAGCCGTTCGGCTTGGGCATAGGTCAGCGACTGCTCCACCAAGGCCGGCATCGCGGCCAACGCGGTGAAATCGATCTCGGCCAACGCCGCGGTCTTGTACTCCTTGTAGACCATCGAGGCCGCGAACTTCGTCTTGACATTGGGCGCGCGATACACCACGCCTTGCCCGCCCTGACCGATCTTGGAGCGCGTACCCAACTTGTCGCGGGTGATCACCTGGGCGGCGCGCGCCGGCGCCGGTGCCGGTGCGCCCTGATCGTCGACCAGCGTGGCCGCCGGCGCCGGTCGCCCGGCATCCACGGTGGGCGCCGGTCGGGAGGTCCGGGCAGGCGCGGTGGTCAGGGCGTGCTGGGCCGCGCTGGCCAACTCCTGAGCACTTTGATAGCGCTGGGTGGGGTCTTTGGCCATGCCGGTGGCGATCACCTCATCAAAGCCCACCGGCAGCTCGGGTCGCTGCGCACAGGGTTGGGGCGGCTCCAGCGTCAAATGCCCGCCAAGTTGGGCCTCCATACTGTCCCCCGGATACGGCGAGGCGCCGGTCAAACACTCATACAACACACACGCCAACGCATACACATCGCCGCGGGCATCAGCCGCCGCGCCTTTGAACCGCTCCGGAGCCATGTAGTTCAACGTGCCCACCAGCATGCCGGTGCTGGTCAGCTTGGTGCCCCCGGCATCATGAGCAATGCCGAAATCGATCAGATAGACAAAGTCACGCCCGGTCACCAACGCGTTGGACGGCTTGACATCGCGGTGCACCAACCCCACCGCATGCGCGGCATCAAGGGCAGCGGCCAACTGCTCAACGATGTGCACCGCGCGCCCAGGACTCATCGGCCCATCGCGCTGCAACAACTCATGCACATCGATGCCCTCAATGATCGGCATCACCAAATACAGCTGGCCCTCGATCTCACCGGTCTCATGGACCGGGATGATGTGCGGCTCGGTCAACCGCGCCGCGACGTGGGCCTCCCGCCGAAACCGCTGCTCATAGCCGGGTTCAGAAGCCAACTGCGGCAGCAACACCTTGACCGCCACATCGCGATCCATCATCGTGTCATGGGCCCGATACACCTTGCCCATGCCGCCCTCACCCAACACCGACAGCAGCCGGTACCGCCCAAACACCACCTCATCCACGCCCGGCCTCCCTCACCTCACCCCGATGGCAGATGCTACCCACCCACCCGCACCAATACCCTCTGTTTCAACTCCCTATCACTGTGACCCGATACGAATGGATAAGTGGAGCCGCAGCACAACATCACCGCGAGGCCGCGTTACTCACAGCCGTCCTTGCGGACCGCTGTGGTGCAGAAGATAATGACCGCGCCACACGTCGCCGATAATGGACGCCCACGCCATTCGCCATCCCCTTCGGCGGGTGCAGTTCAGCGACCGGGAGGATTGGCCCTTGACGACACCCGACCAACCGGATTGGTACGACGACCCCCAGGACTCGAGCGCGCAGCGTTACTGGGACGGTCAAGGCTGGACGCCACACCGCCGGCGAAAGCCGATCTCGCGATCCACACTTCCGCCCCCGCGGCCCACACAGCCGCCGCCCTCACCCGTGCAGCGGCGCTCGGCCGTACCTACCCAGCCGGCCATGCCCCTACCGAGCCAGTCGCCCACGCCCCCGCCTGCCCAGCCGCCCTCGCGCCTACCCAGCCAGGCGCCCTCGCCCCCGCCTGCCCAGCCGCCCTCGCCCCCGCCTGCCCAGCCGCCCTCGCCCCCGCCGGACCAATCGTCGGGCGGCGGCCGACCGAAACGATCTCGCATTCCGCTTCGGACCTTGGTGATCCTCGGTGTGGTGCTGGTGTCAGCCATAGCCGGCGCAGTTGTGTACAAGTTCGTCTTAACGGGGGCCAGCGGCGGTAGCACCGGGGCCAGCGGCACCAATCCCGCCAGCAACTCGGCCACCACCGGAACAGCCTCGACGGGGGCGTCCAGCACACCGGTGCCAACCACGCAATCCGCACCACCCGCGGGGCCAGTCGTGCTGCTGCCGTTCACCGGACTAGGTCGCCCCGTCAATGTGGCAGTGGGCATGGACGGCGCCGTCTATGTGACCGACAGTGGCAACAACCAGGTGGTGAAACTGGCGGTAAATCCCCACGCGCAGAGTGTTATACAGTTCACCGACCTCGACCGTCCCAACGGTGTGGCGGTGGACGCCTCCGGTGACGTCTTCGTCAGCGACGCCAACGATAGCCGGATGCTGTGGGCAGTCCCTCCTCGGTCTGCGCCGTCACAGCCGTGGCAGCCGGCTTCCGGCCCGGAGTGGATCGGGCCCTTCACCGACCTTCAGGGCCCCATGGGGGTGGCCATCGGCGCGGGCCAGGAATTCTTCGTCGCCGACAGCGGCAACCACCGGGTGCTGAGTTGGAGGTCGGGGGCGAATTCCCAGGAGGTGCAGCGCTTCACCGGCCTGAACGGCCCGGACGGTGTGGCCGTGGACGGCCGTGGCAACGTCTACGTCAGCGACACCGTCAACAACCAGGTGCTGATGCTGAAGCAAAACTCCAATGCCCAGACCGTGCTTCCGTTCACCGGGCTCAGCAACCCGCACGGTGTGGCGGTGGACGCCGCTGGCAACGTCTACGTCAGCGACGGCGGCAACAACCAGGTGCTGATGCTGAAGCAAAACTCCACTGCCCAGACCGTGCTTCCGTTCACCGGGCTCAGCGACCCGCACGGTGTGGCGGTCGACAACCAGGGCAACCTCTACGTCGTCGACAGTGGCAACAACCGGGTACTGCAACTGCCGAAAGCCGCCGGACAATGACCGTGGTAAGCGCGGGGGTGGGCGCGCACCGGCGCGCACCCGTCACCCACATAATCCGAGGCGGCCATGAGTAACGAGCAACCAGACGGCATCCGACCGAGGTCACGGCATCGGCGGCAGCCGGCCGCCCGAAGGCCGCATGTTTGGCTGATCGCTGTGATCGCCGTGCTTGCCATTGTGGTGCTCGCTACGGGCGTGATGATGATCATGCACAAGGCGGCGCCACCCGCGAGGGTGGCGGGCTCGAGCACAACGGGCGCCCCTTCCCCTTCGACAGCGACGCCTCCGACAACATCGGCGGCGCCAGACCCAGGCACTAGTGGCGCCCCTGCCAGTCCGGTGCCGCAGGCGCTGGCCGCCGACTTCGCCCAATTAGCAGCGAAGCTGAACGCGACGGTGGGCATCGCGTTCAGTGCCGTCGGCAGTGGGCAGGCACCAACGACGATGGGGGACTTGCAAACAGGTAAGGCCTGGTCAACGATAAAGGTCCCCCTGGTCATCGCGGCGTTGCAAGAGGAGAAGTCGCACACGGTCACCGACGCGATGAAGGCCGCCATCACCGAATCCGACAACGCGGCAGCCGAATCGATCTGGGCAGGTCTAAGCAGCGACCCGGCCGTCGCCGGCCAGAAGGTGGAAGCCGTCCTGAGGCCAACTGGCGACCCGACGCCCGTTCAGTGGAAAAGGGTGCGTCCGCCGTACACCCCGTTCGGCCAGACGGATTGGCCGTTGACCGAGCAAGTCCGGTTCATCTCGGCTGCGTTCTGTGACAAGGCAAACGGACCGGTTTTCGATCTGATGGGACAGGTCGTATCGGGCCAAAGCTGGGGCCTGGGCACCATTTCCGGCACCCGCTTCAAAGGGGGCTGGGGGCCGTCGGAAGCAGGCAACTATCTCGTCCGGCAAATAGGCGTACTGACCGCCCCGAACGGTATGGTCGCCGTCGCTCTCGCCGCCGAGCCGAATTCGGGAAAGTTCGATGACGGCATAGCCGTCCTCAACGAGATGGCCACCTGGCTGACCACCCACCTTTCAGCGCTGCCGGCCGGCCATTGCGCTTCTTGACCTCCCGCAGCTCTGCGCACTAAGCGAGTTGATGCCCGACTGTGGGGCTAATGCACGAGAACCCGGTGGTGTCCATGCGTAGCCCCCACGGTCGGCGTCTGCTCACGGAACGCCCCGACACGACCAGCGCTGCCACCTAGCCCACCTTCGTCCACTTTCCGCGGGACAGGTCGCGATCTAGCAAACGAGCGCTGACGTCGCCTTGGTAGAAGAGGCTCGGGTCGAAAGCATCACCGAAATGCTTGGTCAGCAACGACGAGAACAGCAGGGCTGCCGACTGCGGCCGGTGGTTCATGACGAGTTGTCTGGTCTCGCCTTTGTCGTTGAAGTACACGACGACGAAGTTGTAGATTTCGACTCCGGTCGGGTGGTACGCCTCGGTGCCACGGATGCGGGAGCGGTAGTCCTCCAAGAAGAGATCGCCGTGTTTGCCGTAGAACCGGAAGTCCTGAAACGCATATAGGCTTCGCGCGAAGCTCAGCATCTTCCCGACTTCGGCTGCACCGCGCAGTTCGCCGTTGAACACGGCGCCCTGCAGGATGACGTCGTCGGCGAGGTTGTCCAGCCAGTATGGGTAGTAGTCCAGGTGTGGCGCCTGGTTGTCGAGCTTGCGGGTGGTCTCGTTCGGTGTCGTCATAACAGCCGTCTCCTCGTTCCTAGGTCGATTCGGTTGGTAATAAGCGTGCTCACGAGCACTCCATTCACGCTCGATCACTCGATTCATGCGGTGCCTAGGACGCATGGCATCTGGTAGGAATTCCTGCTTAGGAGTCGGCAACCTGGTCCCACTGATCCTGGTAGTGGCAGGAACAAGGTCGCGCAACCAGGCCGCCGGGCGAACCGTATCGCTGGCACGCTGGAGACATGAGTAGAGAAAACACGAGTGTCGACGACGCGGCCCATATCGAGGCTGTCACACGTGTCTGGGAGGAAGCTCTGGCAAACCACGACGTTGAGGCGCTGCTGGCCTGCTACGCCGCGGACGCGACACTGGAAAGTCCTGTGGCTGCCCACATTCTGGGTGGTCGAGGAGTGTGTCATGGGCATGACGAACTGCGGCCTTTCCTCACCGAGGTCGTCGCCCGAACCCCAAACGAGCGGCACTATCATCGCGCCGGGTTTTTCACGGACGGACGTCGGGCGACCTGGGAGTACCCGCGCATCACACCCGACGGTGAGCAGATGGACTTCGTGGAGGTCATGGAGATTGAGAATGGGGTTATTCAAGCCCACCGCGTCTACTGGGGCTGGCGGGGCGTCGAGATCCTCGCGGAGGACAAGTATTACCGGGAGTAGATCCGCGGCTGCTTGTCTGGCCTCGCTCAAGATTCGGCGATCGCGGTGGGTAATGGCCATCACCCAACTGGCCGCAACCGCTGAGGCCGATGCTGACGCGGGCAGGCGGTAAACCGCGAAGCGCCTTATTCTCCCCTGAACGAGGAAGATGAGCACGATGAGGGATCGCATCCGGGCCAACCGACTTGGCGCATCGATGATGGCGTTCGTCGCCTACACTGCGGTGATGCTCGCGCTGGAACGGCGCATGCGTCAGGCCGGCGGCGCGGGAATTATCCCATTTGAGCTTGCCGGCAACGCTTCTCGGGCCGAGGCGATCATGGCCCGGTGGGGCAGCGAAGGTCAGCGCGCCGCGCGGTTATCCCTGTGGCTGGATTTCGGCTACATGGCAACCTACGGCACACTGACGGCGCTGCTCGTGGAGCGCACGCGTCGGCGGCGTGGCCACCCGGCAGCCCTGCCCGCCGTGGTGATCGTTGCCGTCGCCGGCGACGCGCTCGAGGGCGTCTCCCTGCTGAAGGTGCTCAACGGCACACGTGTCGCCGTGTATTCGCGGCGCGCGCAGATCGCGGCCCTTATCAAGTTCGCCGTTCTTGCGCTCGTGCTCGGATACATCGCGGCGGGACCCTTCGGCCGTGAAGACCAGTGAGACGGTGGTCGTCGATTCCCTCTCGGGGCCAACGCAAGAAACTCGCAAATGGGCGGCGTCATACTGACGGCGCGCTCGTGCATGGGAGAGGCGACGGAGCCGAACCATGAACATCCCCCACGCCCGGAAGCGGATCATTGCCGGGACATTGCCGTCGACCGGCATCGTGGCCCGTCGCGCAGTGGGGGTATTAGCGAGAATCGACGCCCGGGTGCGGCTGGCTAGGGTTCGCCACCTGCGGCGCGGTGGTCACATCCGCCGCAGGAGTATCGGCGCCGCCGACACATCAGTATGCCCGCCTCTGAGCGACAAACATCAACCGCGCCAAGGGATTCCGCGGCGGCTCCGCGCGTACTGTCGCTCGGAGGCGGGCAAACGAACATACGTCCCTGGCAGAGGCCAATGTGGCGGATGAGACAATCATTCATCGGTGAGATAGACGCGGCGCGTCGGGCGCGAGGCGCCGAAAGGGGCAGTGCGGACGCGCCGTCACCGCAACGAAGTGGCGACCCGGACCTCCGAGTTCAGGGTCTGATGAACGGGGCAGCGTTCGGCGATCTGCAGCAACCGTTGCCGCTGCGCGTCGTCGAGGTCGCCGGCCAATTCGATGTCGCGGTCAATGTGGTCGACCCATCCGCTGCCGGTTTCGCAGTCGGCGCAGTCCCTCGCGTGAATGCGCGAGTGCCGCAACGTCACTCGAACCCGCTCGAGTGGCCAGCCCTTGCGGTTGGCGTACATCCGCACCGTCATGGAGGTACATGCCCCGAGCGCCGAGAGCAGCAGGTCATAGGGTGTGGGCCCCGCGTCGTTGCCGACCGGCTGGGGCTCGTCGGCGACGAGGTGGTGGTGCCCGGCGGTGATCTCCTGCGTGTATAGCCCTGTGCCGGTCTCCGTTACGGTGACCGTGCCCTCGGATGGCGCCGCGTCCTGGCCCGCCCGGTTTGTTGTCACATCGCTCTCCTTAGCTGAAGTCGGGGTCGATTAGCTGCTTGAGGATGCCGAATCCGCCGGGCGGGGTTCCCGGCAGCGGGCGGCCGCTGTCCCTGATGCGGCTGAGGACGCGTTCGGCGCTGTTGTCGGCTTCGGCGTTCAGTCGATTCAGGTCGACGCCGATCAGTTGTCCGTCACGCTTGACGAACCGCCCGGCCACCAGCACGTGCCGGACGTTTTCGGCGGTGGTTTGGAAGAGCAGCGTTGCGGCGGGGTCGATTTGGGGATGCTGGGACATCGCCGGCCCGCCCACAACCATGATGTCGGCCTGCTTACCCGGTGTCAGGCTGCCGATCCGATCGTCCAGCCCAATCGCCTCCGCGGCGTTGACCGTGGTCCATTTCAGCGCATCGTGCGCGCTGATGGTGACCGCTTCCGGGTCGCCGCCGGCGAGGTTGATCGGCTCCGTGTCGGCCCAGCGCTGAAAAGCCAGCCCGAGGCGCAACTGGGTGAACAGGTCACCCGTATTCAGCGAAATGACGTCGCACGACAGCGTCGGTTTGATCCCGTGCCGGGCGGCCGCGGCGAACGCCGGCCGGCCCATCCCCATGTTCAGTTCGGTTTCCGGTGAGATCGACAGCTTTGCATCGTTGCGCGCCAGCATCCGCCACTCATCGTCGGTGAGGGTGTTGCAATGCACGTGCACTTGGTCCGGCCCAAGCAGTCCGGCGTCGTCGAGCTCGGCCACGCCCGACGGCAGCGTCCAGACGCACCCCGTGTGCGTCACGATCAACGCGTTACGCTCACGGGCGGCGAGGATCTCGTCGCGCGTCGCGGCCAACGGGATCAAGCCGGGCTCGGTCAGCGCGACACCCAGCGTGAGCAGGCTGCTGCGGCTGGTGAACCACTCGTCGGCAACTCTCGCGAAATCCGCAAGCCGGTCGGCATGGTCGGCGAAGTGCGGCGGGGCAAACGGGCTGGATTCGAAGAATCCGTAGCCGAACACCGCACGAATCCCCGTCTCCTGCAAGGCCTTAACGGCCGCGTCGGCGTGTTCGGGCGTGTTGTTGCAATGCGAAAAGTCCAGGATCGTCGTCACGCCGGCGGTGACGGCGTCGAGCGCACCCAAGCGGTTGCCCAGGTAGACATCCTCGGCCCGGTAGGCCGGCGAGACCGTGAGCCGGATGCCGAACAGGTAGTCGGCCAGGGTCCAGTCGGCGCACAGCGCCCGCAGCTGCGTCTGCCAGGTGTGGCGGTGTGTGTCGATCATTCCCGGCGCGACGATGTGGCCCGCAACGTCGACAACCTCGGCGTCCCCGGACGGCAGGCCAGGCTCGACGGCCGAGATCAGCCCGTCCTCGACGAGCACGTCGGCGTTGGTCTGGGTGCCGATCCGCGGGTCCATCGTCAGGACCGTGCCGCCCCGC
Organism: uncultured Actinomycetota bacterium; assembly: GCA_963814505.1. Lineage (GTDB taxonomy): Bacteria > Actinomycetota > Actinomycetes > Mycobacteriales > Mycobacteriaceae > Mycobacterium. The sequence continues at coordinate 599,793 of CAWFDM010000016.1, read as the reverse complement.
AGGAGAACGCGTCGATAAGACATGACCGGCACCACCTTGTGCGCACGTGCATCGCCGACTCGATGCGACTACAGCACAGCACATCACGCGGGTCGAACACCGGGCCACGGGGCGCACCGGACTCGCCCGCGGTGACGCGAACACAAGAATCCCGCAAGTGGCCTCCGCCAAACTAGCGACGTGCTCCCGAATGGGAGACGCGAGAGGAACCGACCATGAACACCCGTCACACCCTCAAGCGAACAATCGTCGGGACGGTGCTGTCGAGCGGCATCGCGCTGGCCGGTCTGGGACTGGCAACAGGTACCGCGCACGCCGACGGCCACGCATGCACCAACAGCGGAGTCTGCAATAGCCTATGGTGCCCCGGCCAAAAATTGCCGTTCTCCGCACGCAAGCCCGGCGGAAATTTGTCGCCATCCGAAGTTCAGTGGGACATGAGTGTCTGCCACTGGTATTTCTTCGATTTCGGCAATCACTATGGCGGTGTGCCGGTTGGTGCATGGGGGCTAAAAGAGGGGCAGCCCGTAGCGCAATGGGGCTATTAACAGCGCCAACAGCGCGGCCTGTCAGGGCAGGCCGTTGTTGCCGGTGCCCCCTTCAAACCATCTGGGGCCGGCACCGCCTTCGCCGCCAGTACCGCCAACGCCGTCGGTGCCGCCATGGCCGCCGCGGCCTCCGTAGGTAGTGTCAAAACTATTGCCAGTGGGCCCGCCTGCCCCGCCGGCGGCACCACCGGTGCCGGTTCCACCGTTGGCTACAGCAACCCCAGCAAAGGTGTTGATAGCGAAGCCGCCGCCGCCACCGCCGCCACCGGTGCCGGCGCCGCCCGGGCCGGGGTTGCCACCGAGGCCGGAGTCGGGCGAGAGGCCGGAGGCGCTACCGCCCAAGCCGCCGCCGCCGGCCGCACCGCCGGCGGAGGCGGCCCCGCCGCCACCGCCGCCACCGCCGCCGGTAGCTTGGCCGCCGTCTGTCACACCGCCGCCACCGCCGCCCCCGCCCGCGCCGCCCGATCCGCCTATGCCGCCCGCCGCGGTCGCGCCGGCGCCGCCGCCACCACCTTGGCCGCCGCCGCCCACGGAACTGAAGCTGAGAAAGCCGTTGGTGGCTAAGGCGGAACCGCCGCTGCCGCCGGTGCCGCCCGTGCCGCCGGTACCGCCGCCGCCCCCTGTGCCGCCCGTGCCGATGTGGCCGCCGGAGCCGCCGACCCCTCCGGCGCCGCCGCCGCCGGCAATAGCCGTGTCGCCCGAGTCCGTGACGATGATGTCGAAACCGCCGGTGCCGCCGGCGCCGCCGACCCCTCCGGCGCCGCCGGTGCCATTGGCCCCGGTGCCGCTGGAGTTAGCCCCGGCGCCGCCGGCGCCGCCGCGGCCGCCGTTGCCGCCTGTGCCGGCGAGGCTGAACCCGCTATGGCCGCCGCCGGCCCCGCCGCCGCCACCGGCACCGCCGACGCCGCCGATGCCGCCGACGCCCCGACCCGCCGCTGCCGGGGTGCCCGAACAACATTCCACCGGCGCCTCCCGCACCTCCGGCACCGGCATCACCGCCAGCTCCACCGGCACCACCATTCCCACCGAGGAAATGGGCTGCGTCTGGCGCCGCGCCCGCGCCGCCCATGCCGCCTTTGCCGCCGTCGCCGCCGAGGCCGCCGGCGCCGCCGACTCCGCCCAGCAGCGCCTGGTTGGCGCCGCCGACCCCGCCGTGACCGCCGACGCCGCCGGCGTAACCGTTACCGCCGGTTCCGCTGGCCACGCCGCTATCGGCGCCGGCGTGACCGGCGCCGCCGATGCCACCGACCCCGCCGGCCCCGCCGGCGCCGCCCAACGAAAACAGCTGTCTGTTGGATCCGCCGACCCCGCCGTTACCGCCGGGCGCGCCAGGCCCGCCGCCCCCGCCGGCCCCGCCAATCCCACCGTTACCGCCACCGATCAACCCATTAGCCCCGCCGGCCCCACCGTTACCGCCTACCCCGCCAGCTGGGCCGCCAGACCCGCCGGCCCCGCCGTTGCCGCCGTGGCCCCAGAGGCCCGCCGCCCCGCCAGCCCCACCGTTACCGCCAGCCCCGTTGACCGTGCCAGGCGTGCCCGACCCACCATTGCCGCCGCTGCCGAAAATCCACCCGCCGTTGCCGCCGGGCTGACCACTGCCGGCCGCCGCATTTGCGCCATCACCGAACAGCGGGCGCCCCGTCAGGTCTTGCACGGGCGAAAACACCGCCAGGCTGTGTAGGCCTTGCTCCAGGGTCTGCAATGGCGAGACATTGGCCGCCTCGGCGGCCGCGTACGCGGCCGCCGTGCTGTTGAGGGCCCGCACGAACTGGGCATGAAACGCCGCGGCCTGCAAGCTGATTGCCTGATACGCCTGGCCGTGCCCGGAAAACAGGCCCGCAATCGCCGCCGACACCTCATCGCCGGCCGCGGCCAGCACCCGCGTCGTCGAGGCCGCCGCCGCCGCGTGGGCTTCGCTGAGCGCCGACTCGAGACCGCCCAAATCCGATGCCGCCGCCCTCATCAGCTCCGGCGCCGCGATCACATACGACATGTCGGTCCACCCTTCTAGCGGGTCGGACCCTCCTGGACACACCGTTGCCAGCGAGTCGGCCCGCACGACACCAGACTCGGCCCGAACGACGGCGCCGTCTTGCGTAGTCGACTACCTCAATTGGGCTCGCTCGGGCTCGTGCATCGCTGAGTAGACGCGGTTCACACGCGACTCCGCGACGCCGACGCCCGAGGAATCTCGATTACGCCGAACCGATCTGGGGTCGGCTCGGCTGGTGCGGCGTGCTCGTTGCGCCATACGACCGACTCGCCCGAGAATCGGGGCTGGGCGGGCCGGGGGTGCTGCTGGAGCCGGTCGAACCTGTCCAGGTCGTGCATGGGTACCAGCCCGGTCAACACGAAGTTCCAAACCTGGCGGATGAGATTGCCGGCGGTGCGGCGGGACTCGGGACCGTTGACGTAGCGGCGTGCGATGGTCAGAAAGTCCTCGGGTTCCACGCCGGCAACATCACGGACATGGGTCGTCGGGCCGCCCACCTCAAAGGTGCCCAGGGCGTATTCGGGTAGGTAGTGGCGCAGGCCGGACTCGAAGAACAGATCGGCGCCGAGTCGCTTGGCGTTCACGCGTACGGCCTTCATGAACATCCGTGGGGGAATGTCGATGTGGCGTACCCGGCGGCCCAACGCCTCACCCATCGCGTCGGCGATGTCTTCGCCGGACAACAGCTTTGGGCCGGTCGGGCGGTACGCCCGGCCGTCATGACGGTGTGGGTCAAGGAGCGCGCCCACCGCAACCCGGGCGATGTCCTCGTTGGACGGCGGCGCGTTGCGCCGACCCGCCGTCGGCGTCGGCAACACTCCCAGCTGGGCGGCCATCGGCACCAGGTTCAGATAGTTGTCGGCGAAGAATCCCGGGTCAACCGCCACGTGGGCGGTGTCCGGCAGTAGCTCAAACAACTTGTCGGTCAACCAGGCGTGCCGGGTCATCAGCGAGGGATGCTCAGGGCTGGCCAGCCACTGCCCCAACGCCACCACCGCCTCCACCCCCGAGCGCCGCGCGGCCACGGCAAAGGCGACCGCGCCGTCGAGCGCATGTGGATGGTACGGAGTGTTGAAAAACAGCCGGTCCACGCCGTCGACCGCGGCCTGAACTTGTTGAATATCAAACATATCCGCGACGACGACCTCGGCGCCCAACGTCCGCAAGCGCGCGCTGCGCCAATCGTCACGGTGCACCAGCGCCCTGGTCGCCACCCCCTTTTCCAACAATTGGGCGGCCACCGCGCCGCCAACCTTGCCCGTGGCGCCCGTTACCAGCACGCGTGTGTTTGTCATTGGAGTTCCCTTTCTCGCCGAGCGGCCGAATGTGACCACCGGTTACATCGCAAGTATGCACTCCAATGTGACCGTTGGCAACATCGCGGTGGTGATGCGATTCTTGAGGGCATGAGCGCCGACAACGCCGATGCGGATGCGCGGAAGCCCTATCACCATGGGTCACTGCGTTCGGCCCTGGTCGACGCGAGCATCGCGCTGGCCCGCGTGGGTGGGCCCGATCGAGTGATCCTGCGCGAGGCCGCCCGCGCCGCCGGCGTGTCGCACTCGGCCGCCTACCGACATTTCGCTGACCGCGAGGCGCTGCTGGCCGAGGTGGCGCGCTTTGCGCGCAACGAGCTCGCAGCGGAGATGCGCCGACGGGTCAACCGCGCCAAGGATCCTCGTCGCAGGTTGCGGGCTGTCGGAACCGCCTACATCGACTTCGCGCTCACCGAGCCCGGACTATTCCGCACCGCCTTCACCTCGCATCCGGCCACGTCCCCCGACACGACTGACGATCAAGCGACTCAAGCGACCGATCCCTATGGGGTCCTAGGCCAAGTGCTCGACGAAGCGCAGGCCGCCGGTCTGCTGGACGCGCGCCACAGGCCGGGAGCGGAGATCGCCGCCTGGTCGGCGGTTCACGGACTTGCCGGTCTGCTGCTCGACGGACCGTTGCCGACCAGCCCCGCGGGCGTCAAGTTCTCGCGGGGACAAGTGCTGGACCTCATCGAGCGGGGCCTGCTGAATAGTGGTACGCCATGACCACTCAGGACATCCCGACCTCGCTGGGCAGGCTGCACATCGAGATCCAAGGTGGCGGGGAGCCGATGCTGTTGCTCCCCAGCCTCTTGACCGACCACACCCTCTACGCCGCACAGATCACCCACTTCAGCGGCAGGTACATGACGATCGCGGTCGACCCCCCGGGCCAGGGCCGCAGCGAACCGCTACAAAGGTGCTTCACGTTCGACGAGAGCGCGCGGGCCTACGTCGAGATCCTCGACGCGCTGCAACTGCCTTGGGCGCACCTGATGGGGAACTCCTGGGGAGCCATGATCGGCGGGACCATCGCCGCGAACTACCCCGACCGAGTCGACTGCGCGGTGCTGATGAACGGCACAGCGTCACCGGCGCCGCGCTGGGACCGACTGCAGTTGGCGCTGATGGCTCACGCCACTCGGCGGCTCGGGCGTCCGCTGTTAGTGCGTTCGGCGGTCGTGCCGCGATTCCTCGGTGCGACGACTCGCAGCCAAAAGCAGGCGCTCGTCGATGAGCTCGCCGCGATGATCCGACGCAACGACGCACGCTCGGCCAGCTTCGCGGTCGAAAGCATCGTCGTCCGACGCCCAGACCAACATCAACTGTTTCAACGCATCACAACTCCCGTCCTCGTGATCGCCGGACGCGACGACGCGAGCTTCGGAGTGCCCGAGCTACGCCGGATGGCCGAGGCGATCCCGAACGCCGAGTTCGTCATCCTCGAAGGGGTCGGCCACCTCGCCGCCTACGAAGCCCCCAACACCGTCAACGGCCTCGTCGACGAGTTCCTCGAACGACGCGCAACCCGACGGCTCTGACGGGCTCACCGACGGGCTCACCACGTGATCGGCAGTTCCTCGATGCCGTAGATCTCCTGCTCGTTCTGGAATCGCAGTTCGTCATCCGAAACCGCCAGCGCTAACCGGGGCAGTCGGCGCGCCAGCGTGCGAAGCGCGACCTGCATTTCGACGCGGGCGAGATTTTGTCCGATGCACTGGTGCACGCCGAAACCGAAACCCAAGTGGCCGCGCGCGTTTCGTGCGGCGTCGAGGCTCGCCGGGTCTGCGGCGAATTCAGGGTCCCAGTTCCCGGCGGGCAGGTTCATCAACAGGAAATCGCCGGCACGGATCGATTCGCCGCCGAGGCTGAGGTCTTCGGTCGCCACGCGATCTACTTGGCTGTGCACGATCGTGAGGTAGCGCATCAGCTCTTCGACGACGTTGGCGACGACGGCCGGGTCGTCGGCTCGGCCAAGCAGGTGGAACACGTCCCGATGCTGCAGCAGCGCCACGGCTCCCAGCGCGATCATGCTTGCCGTGGTCTCGTGACCGGCCTGCAACAGGATCATGGCGTTCATTGCCGCGGTCTCGCGGCTCAGTTCACCCGCGGCGACGTAGTCGGCGATGAGTCGGCTGATCAGGTCATCGCCGGGCTCACGCTCTTTGCGTTCCACAAGCTCGGACATGTACCCAAAAAGCGCCCCGATGGCCGCCGCCTTCTGGTCGTCGGATGACCTCGCGTCGAGCCCGACCGTGCTGTGGTGCTGAAAAAATTCATGGTCGCCGTAGGGCACGCCCAGCAACTGCGAGATGACCAGCGACGGCACCGGCAACGCAAAGTCGCGCACCAGATCTGCGGGCGGGCCCCCCTCGATCATTGCGTCAAGGAAGCGGTCGACCAACTCCTGGATCTGCGGCCGCATCGCCTCACAACGTCTCCAGGTGAAGTCTCGAGTCATCATGCGGCGCAGGCGATTATGTTCCGGATCATCGATACGGGCAAAGATTATCGGCATTTCGCCGGTGACGCCCGCCGCACGCAGGCGCGTCTTGATCGTCTCTGCGCTGAGACGAGGATCGACCAGTGCTGCCCGGATGTCCGCATAGCGACTGACGATCCAGGTCGGCCGGCCCTGCCACATCGCCCGTCGCATACCGGCCGACTCCCGCCATTCGGTGAATTCCGGCGGGGGCGCCAGCGGGCAGCCCGCGGCTCGCGGCCTCGGAATGACCGGAAGCATGGTGGGAAGCATATGGGGAAGCATGGCGGGAAGTTCTGCGTCGTCTCCGACGGTGGCGGTCATGGCGTCACCGAAACCCTTCCTTGCACTCGTGCTTCACGGACGGCGTCGAACGCTTTGGTTATGTGTTCCAGCCCGAATTTCGGCCCGACCATCGGGCTCGGGTCAATGACCCCGTCGCCGAATGCGGCTAGGACTTCGCGGAATTCGTCGGTCGAATAGGCGACCGAGTACCGGACGGTGAGTTCCTTGAGCAGCGCCGTGATGGGCTCGATGGTGGTCGGTTCGGCGCAGGCGCCGGCAACGACGAGCCGGCCTCGCGGCCGCAGCGCGGGCTGGCTGGCCTGCACAAGCTCGGGGCGTCCGACGCATTCGACGACGGCGTCGTAAGCCCCGGCCTGGACGTCAGACTGAGCCTCGGACACTGACTCGAGCGCGTCGGTGGCGCCCATCGAAGTCGCTGAATTGCGCCGTTGCGGATCGGGATCCGCCACGGTGACGCGGCCGGCGCCCATGCGGAGCGCCCACGAAAGGGTGGTCAGGCCAACCCCGCCCGCGCCGAGGATGAGCACGTCGTCGCCCGGACCGACCTCGGCGCTGTGCACTCCGTGCAATCCCACGGCGAATGGTTCCACCAACGCCGAGTACGCCGCGGGCACCTCCGCGGGGAGCGCGAAGCAGTGGCATGCGGGGACGGCGGCGTATTCGGCGAATCCGCCCGCCGGACCCATCCCGATATAGCTCGCCTCCGGGCAGTGCGATACCAGGCCCGCTTGACAATACCGGCACGATCCGCACGAAATCACCGGCAGCACAGCGACGTTGGCGCCCACGCGCCGGCCGTCAGCGCCGGGCCCGACGGCGACGACTTCGCCACCCAGTTCGTGGCCCATCACCATCCCGGCCGGTGCGAAGGGCCGGGCCTTGATGTCGGACCCGCATACGCCGCACGCCGTGACCCGGATGACCAACTGACCGGGTCCCGGGACGGGATCGGGAACCTCGACGACCTCGAAGCCAGGGAAGCCCTCGCGGCCCCCGTCGACGGTTGTCACTGCCGCCTTCATGGCGTGTCTTCCTCCAGTTCGATGTCGAACGCCGACAGGTATTCGTCGAAGATCGGCTCGAGATCGGCGCGGGTCACGCCCGACCCGTCCAGCGAGTACGGTGCGGCCCCGTGGCGATCCTGCGGATGCGCGTCGAGCCAGTCGAGCATCGCCTGCTCGGTCGACCCGCTCAGGTCGTCACCGGCCCAGTCGTACAGCGACCGCATCACCGCGATCGGGTCGCGCATCAGGTCGGCGTAGTGCAGGTCGAAGAATCGATCGTCGCCTATCCGGCGCCTCGTCGCCAGCGGACGATCGACGTGTTCCTTCAACTGGCGCAACACATTCGCGACGGTTGCGCCGACGTCGATGGCGGCGCCCGTTGCCGCGCGGGACAGGTAGTTGAGCCGCAGGAACGAAGCGGTCGACTTGAAGGGATCGCGGTGCGCCCACACCATCCGCACGTCGGGATAGGTCGCCAGCAGCGTCTCGATGTGCACCGCGTGCGACGGCATCTTGAGCGACCAGGTGCCCGGCGCGCGAGACTGCAGAACCTGCAACACCATTCGCTGGTAGGCGTAGGCACTCGACATGTCGGTCCGCAGCAGCCAATCGGCATACGAGGCAGTGGGCATGAACGCTTCCCACAGGTAGGCCTTGAAGTCTTGGTTCTGCACGAACACACACTCCGTGGGCCCGTCGGCTTCGTCCCAGTGGACCAGCGGAATGTTGGCCGCCTTGAGCCCCTCGGCGAGCACCTCAAGTTCGGCCTTCTTCTTCAGGCAGCGCGGATCGGTACGCAGCGTTTCCGGCGCGGACGGAGGCACCGAGTCCTGCGCCTCCCACGTCAAGAGCGAGCGCCGCGTCCGATCCTGGTCCAGCAGATAGCTGGCCAGCGAGGTGCCCGTGCGCGGCAGGCCCAACACGACCAATGGGCGTTCGACTCGCTCGTCGAGAACGTCGGGGTGGCGCTTGACGTAGTCGACCACGCGCAGCCGGTTCCACATCGCGTCCACGAACTGGCCGTAGACGAACTCGCGCCCACCGGGGTTGACACCCGGTGCGGACTCGCAGGATTCCACCAACAGCCGCAGGCCCGCACGCCAGGAGTCGCCGCCGAAATCGTCGAGTCGGGCTCGTTCGCAGGCACGGGTAACGAGGTCGTCCACACCTGTCGTCACGCCAACACATGCTATACGGCCATGGAGAACAAATGTTAGGTTTATCGGTGAAACCAATCCCGGAGGTTTTCGCGAATGACGCCGTCGCTGGACGAACTGATCAAGCAAGGAGAGGGAGCCCAAGACGCCGTCGACCTGGGTGACGGCATCTTCATGTCCAGGAACATCGCCAACAGCTATCTGGTGACGACCTCCGACGGCGACGTGCTGATCAACACGGGAACCGAGTTCGAGGCCCCCGAGATCAAAACCCGGTTCGCACGGATCAGCCAGGGCCCCTTGCGAATAGTCACTTTCACGCAGGGCCACCCCGACCACGTCAGCGGATGGAGCCTGTTTCACCGGCCCGGTGTCGAAACGATCGCCCAGGCCAACCATCCCGACGTCCGTGAGTACTGGCGTCACCTGCACCCCTTCTACGTGCGGCGGATCATGAAGCTGTGGGGCGCGTTCATGGACGTCGAAACCGTGGCGGCCACGCTTCCGCCGGAGCCCGTCCTCACCGATTCGTTCATCGACACCCACGCGTTCGAACTCGGCGGCCGGCGGTTCGAGCTGTACTCGACACCCGGCGGCGAGACCACCGACGCGCTCGTGGTGTGGATGCCCGAACACCGGACCTTGTTCATCGGCAACCTGATGGGGCCGTTCTTCGGCCACGTCCCCAACCTGTACACGTTGCGTGGCGACAAGATTCGCAGCGCGATGGGGTTCATCGAATCCCTGGACCGGGTCATCGAGCTTCGCCCCGAAACGCTCATCAACGGCCACGAGGTGTTCCGCGGCGCCGACCAGATCCTGACCACCGTGACCAAGGTGCGCGACGCGACGGCTTACCTTCGCGATCGCACCATCGACGGGATGAACTCCGGCGCCGACCTGTGGGCTTTGATGCGCGATATCACCCTGCCGGCGGAGCTGGCGCTTCCCCAGGTGCACGGCAAGGTCGCCTGGAATGTCCGGGCGATCTGGGAGGAGCACGCGGGCTGGTTCCGTTACGAGTCCACCACCGAGCTCTACGACGTGCCCCCGTCGTCGGTCTGGTCGGACGTCGTGGACCTGGTCGGCGGTACCGCCCGGCTGACGGAACGCGCCGCCAGTCATGCCGAGGCGGGCCGGCCCCTGCACGCAATACATCTGACCGACGTCGTGCTGGCCCGCGCCCCGGCCGATCCCGACGCCTTGGCAGTGAAACGTCAGGCGTTGGAACAACTTCTGGCCGCCAGCGGCCGGGAGAACCACAGCGAAGTGCAGTGGCTGGAACAGGAGATCAAAAGCGCGATGCCCAGGGAGGACTCGTGAAGGCCGAAAATCTGTACCACACCGGCATCGTGGTCGACGACCTCGAGGCGACCATGCAGTGGCTGCGGAAGGTGGCGGGTTACACCTGGACCGACGTCGTCACCGTCGACCAGGAAGCGGTCACCCCCGATGGCGAGGTGACCATCCCGATGAAGATGGTCTACTCGGGCGCCGAACCCAGGCTGGAGCTGCTGCAGACCGTTCCGGGCACCGTGTGGACTCCCGCGGACTCTGGGGTGCACCACATCGGCTATTGGTCCGACGACGTCGAAAACGATTTGGTCACCTTGGAATCCAACGGCCTGGCATGCGAGGTGAAGTCCTACAACCCCGACGGCTCCGGCACCCTGCTGTGGGCCTATGTCAAGGGGGCCGTCGGACCGCGCATCGAACTCGTCAGCCGCAACATGGAACCGTTCATTGCCTATTGGTGGGGGACGGCGGCCGCCGCGACAGGCTGACCCGCCCGAGCGGGCCGCCTTGAAGCAAAAACATACAGCGTGTATGTTGATACATGATGTATGTATCTATCTGAAAGGTGGCCCGCCGTGAGTTCGACCATCAGTGCTATCGAAGAGGACCGCAAGGCACTCTTATCCCTATACCCGCAGCTAACCGAGGCGGACTGGGCCAAAGCCAGCGGGTGTCCGGGCTGGTCGGTTCAAGATCTCGTGTCCCATATGGCGTGCAGCTTCTGGCTGGCCGTCGACCCGAGTAAGTTGCCCGACCCGCACGGGCTGCCCGCAGAACGAGCGGCAGACCTCTATGTCGAGTCGCGCCGCTCGATGACACCGGAAGAAGTTGTCGCCGACTATGAGTTCGTCAGCCTGCGGGGCCTGGAACTGCTCACTGCGCTCGTGAACCAGGACGTCGAAGTGCCGCTGGGGGACGTCGGAACCTACTCGGCCGCGGTCATTCCGAACGCTTTCGCTTTCGAGGCCTACGTGCATATCCGCTACGACCTCTTTCCTCCAAACGGTCCCCTGCGCGGACGGCCGCCGGCTTCAGACGAACTACGGCTCGCTCCGACGCTCGAGTGGATCGAGGCGGCACTGCCCCAGCAGAATGCGGATCTGCTGGAACGCATGAATGGTGCGGTCGAGATGCGGCTGGAAGGCCCGTGCGAACGGACGCTGCGCATCGGCGAAGGCGACGTCGGGGCCTACATCACGTCGGACTCCGAAGCGTTCGTGCGGTGGGTGACTCAGCGAGGCAGTTGGGAGGATCTGGGCGTGAAGGTAGAAGGGGATCCATCCACCCTCGAGCTCATGCGCCAACTGGCGGTGTTCTGACGTCGTCAGGCAGCGGCCAACGACCCGATCATCCGCTCGATCACCACGCCGGCGTCGCGGCGTGCCTGCGCGGGGTCATCGGCGCGCGTGATGTAAAGGGCCGCCTCGCTCATCGCCCCTAACAACGTGTGTGCGGTCGCCTCCACCGGCTGCGCGGGAATGGCACCGATGTCGATGGCGTGGGCCAGCAGCGCGCGCACCAGCGCGACGTTCGAGTTGCTCCCCATGTCGTTCCACCGTTCCCAGCCCAGCACCGCCGGCGCGTCTACCAGCACGATCCGCTGAATCTCGGGGTCGACGGCGGCATCGAGCCACATGCCGGCGCCCAGCCGCAGGACGGCAAGGGGATCGTCCGGGTCGGCCGCGGCGACGGCCCGTCCCATTCGTTCGTTGACCTCGCCGTCGACGCGTTCGAATACCGCCGTGAACAGTTCGGTTTTGTCGGCGAAATGGTGATACAGCGCGCCACGGGTCAGCCCGGCGGCCTGCACGATCGTTTCGAGGGCCACCTCGCTAAAGCCATGTGCCGCAAACAATGTGCGCGCGGCGGCGATGAGCGCGTCGCGGGTATCCGCGGAGCGCTCGGCCTGTGTTCGTCGGCGATTATTCACTAACCTTGGCCTTAATACATACAGTATGTATGTTAGTATGCCTTCCCGAATTGCGATGCACACTGTTGGTCTTGACAGGGCTTGATTAAGGCGGCATTCATTATCGCGCGGTCGGACCGGACAACGCTGCAGCACCGCCGGTGGGAACCGCTCGAGTAGTTCGGCCGATTGCGGGTAGCCGAGGTTGTGAGACTTGCTGTTCAGGCCGAAGGTTGCGCGATGCCGACTACGAGGGGGCCCGTTCCCGGGGCGACGACGGGGTTGCGCGCTACGACCCTGGGTCAGCGAGGACCCGGGCCATTTCCGCAACGGACGTTGGTTCCTGTTGGCCGAGGGCGTGCTGGTGGGCGCGTTCGCCCTTGTCGGTCTGGTCTCGGCCGCCCTGCATCCGCACGCCGGGCCCACCGGAGCCCCTGTTCTCGGCCTCACATCGACTGCGGCGCACAGCGCGTTACTGCTGGTGTTTGGGGTGGTGGCCATCGCGGCTGTCGGCAACCGCCGCGCGGCAATAACTGTTAGCGCGCTGAGTGCGGTGGGCTACTTAATATTGTTGTTTTTCAGCAGTATCGGCGCGGCGCGCACAACGCCGACGTCGTTTGGGTTCCACGCCGCTGACATCTTGCTGCACGGCGTGCTGGCGGTGGTGAACCTCGCGCTCCTGATGTGGCTGATTCCCGACGAGCTGGGAGACCCCGTCTGGGTGCCGCGCCGCCGGGGGAGACGCCGCGATGGCAACGAGCCCCCCGAAGCCGTCAACGAGCCGGCGGCTGCTTCGAGCATGGATTCGCCGACGAACCCAAAATCACTCGGCGCAGCGGCGGCGCCCGTGCAGGGGTCGGGCGCTCATGACAGCCCACCCCAGCCGGTCAGCGTTCGGCCCGCCGGTGGCACCCCTCTCGAGCAGTCGAGGAGCCAAGAAACGAACGAGCCCTCGGCCCACAGCGTCGAGCACTCAACGCAGGCGAAGCACCGCGCCGCTCGGGTGCGGGATCCGGTGCTATCACGCGGCGGTGTCGTGTTGGTGGCCGTGGCGGTCCTGGCAGCCGTGGTCGGCATCGTCATCTGGATACGCCGCCGCTGAGACCGCCGAATCACGCGCTGCGGCGGATCCCCCGCACGCGCCCGATGTCACCCTTGAGCAGCATGTCGCGCTCGGATTCGGACAGGCCGCCCCAAACCCCGTAGGGCTCGCCGACGCCCAGCGCATGGGAACGGCACTCCTCGATCACCGGGCAGCGCCGGCACATCTCCTTGGCGCGCTGCTCGCGTTGCATGCGGGCGCGGCCGCGCTCGCCGTCGGGATGGAAGAACATCGATGAATCAACGCCGCGGCACAGGCCTTGCAATTGCCAGTTCCAGATGTCGGCGTTGGGTCCAGGTAGCTGCTCCGGCTGTGGCATTGGTGGTCCCCTCTCTTCAGGGCACGCCCAAGTGGGAGGTGGGTTCGCGACACGCGCGAGTGTGCAACTTCAATTTCCGTGGAGTCACCGATGACTACCGTCGATGTTAGACGTTAGGGGGGCTACCGAAATGCAGTCAATACGCACACGCCCCTCTCAAATATTAAGCGTTGCAAGAGAATTAACTCTGCGTTCATCTGCGAAGCAGTTGCGGAACGCAAGGCATGCTAACGACATTCCGATCGATCCAAGATTTCCCAGCTCAGGGATGTTTGGCCAGGTAGTCGCAAATAGGGTGCAGCGGCTCTGGGTAATGTCTCGGTAACCCATAGAGCACACACTTTTTACTAATGACCTCCTGGCAATCAACGTGATTGAAACTCGTCACACTTCGAACCTGCAACGAACGCTGGCCGCCGCCGCCTTCGGAAACGAGCCCGGCACCTGGCCGCTGCCCACGGCGACCACACCGGACCAACTCTGGCTGCGGGCCGTGGCGGCCGGCGGGCAGGGTCACTACGGCAGTGCCTACAGCGACCTGGCGGTGCTGCGACGCGGCGCCGCGGCCGGGCGGTTGGCCTCGCTGGCGCACAGCACGCAGGGATCCTTCCTGCGTCAGCTCGGTTGGCACGCGCTGGCGCGGAGCTGGGACGGTCGTGCCCTGGCACTGGCGGGCACCGATCCCGAGGCCGGTGCCGACGCACTGATCGGGCTGGCGGCCGACGCGCTCGGCGTGCGGCGGTTGGCTGCCGCGGAGACCTTGTTGGCCCGCGCGGATGCGGTCCTGGACCCAGCCGGTTGGGCGGCCGCACTGCCCGCACAGGTGAGAGACCGGCTGGCAGTGCGGCGCCGGTGGGTGGCCGCCGAGCTGGCGATGGCGGCCGGCGAGGGTGCCGTCGCCGTGCGCCGCGCCGAGGAAGGCGTCCAGCTCGCCCGGGCCATGGCCCCTGGTCCGATCGGAGCCTCGGCGCGGCACCAGGTCAAAAGCGAGGTGGTGCTCGCCGCCGCCCTGTGCAGCGCGGGCGCTACCGAACGGGCGCGCACCGTCGCTCAGGCGGCGTTGGATGCCACCGGTCAGTTTGGACTGACACCGCTGCGCTGGGCGCTGGCTTGCTTGCTGATCGATATCGGAAGCACAACATTATCAGCACAACAGGTGCGCCGACTTACCGAAATTAGGGATATTTGCGCAGGCCAGGTGCGGCGCGCCGGGGGAACCTGGCATACCGCTTGAAACGCGGTACGGCCGTTATTGTCTAGCTGTGTCTTAGCTCAGGATGTGTCCTGACCGTAACGTTGGAGAGACCACCGTCGATGAAAATTGAAGGGGATCGTCTCGACGCTGTGGTTGCGGCAGCCGTGGCTGGAGACCGGAATGCGCTTCGGGAGGTGCTGGAGACCATCCGCCCGATTGTCGTGCGATATTGCCGAGCGCGAGTCGGCACGATAGAGCGGAGTGGCCTCTCGGCTGATGACGTGGCACAGGAGGTGTGCTTGGCCACGATAACGGCGTTGCCACGTTACCGGGATCGAGGACGCCCGTTCCTGGCGTTCCTGTACGGCATCGCGGCCCACAAGGTGGCCGACGCCCATCGGGCCGCCGGCCGTGACCTGACCTATCCCGCGGAGTCCGTTCCGGAGTGCCGGTCGGCCGACGCGGGCCCGGAACAGATTGCCATCGAAGCCGATTCGGTTACCCGGATGAACGAATTGCTCGAGATCCTGTCGGCCAAGCAACGCGAGATCCTGATCCTGCGCGTGGTGGTCGGCCTGTCCGCCGAGGAGACCGCCGCCGCTGTTGGCAGTACCACCGGAGCGGTCCGGGTGGCCCAGCACCGTGCGCTGCAGCGGCTGAAGGATGAAATCGTCGCGGCGGGTGACTATGCCTGATTTTGATTTGGACGACGTGGCCCGCACCGGTCTGCTGCTCGACGCGCTCGCCGCGCGTACCGAGGTCGGGCTCGACGACCCCAACGAGGACGCGCTCGCCGCCCTGCTGGGGGACTGGCGCGACGACCTGCGCTGGCCACCGGCCAGTGCGCTGGTTTCGCGGGACGAGGCCGAGGAGGCGCTGCTTGCCGGGATCGCGGAGGGCCGGCGCTCCAATCGCGGCCTGGCCGCAATCGGTTCGGTCGCTGCGGCGCTGTTGGTGCTGAGCGGCTTTGGTGCCGTGGTGGCCGAGGCTCGCCCCGGCGACGCGCTGTATGGCCTGCACGCGATGTTCTTCGACGAACCGCGGGTCAATGAGGACCAGGTCATGTTGTCCGCCAGAGCCGATCTGGTGCGAGTTCAGCAGATGATCGACCAAGGGAAATGGGACGAGGCCGAGAATCAGCTGGCCGCGGTCACCAGCATGGTGCAGTCCATGAATGACGGTGAGACCCGGCAAAACCTGATGAACCAGGTGAATCTGCTGAACGCGAAGGTGCAGACCCGCAACCCGAACGCGACGCTGCCGCAAACGAAGCCGACGACCGCTCGGGTCGCGACCACTCCGGTTGACTCGCCCACGCCGACCACGCCGGTTGTGTCGAGCCCCCCGACGACGACCGGTCCCCGCGCCACATCGACCGTGCCCAGCTCATCGTCTGCCGCGCCCAGCTCGCCTGCCGCGCCCAGCTCGCCGCCCCCTCATCGTCTGCCGCGCCCGGCCCCTCGTCGCCGACCTCGCCGGCGGGCCGGCCACGGAAACATTCCCCGAGTTCTGCAGCACCACAGCCGTCACAGCCGCCACAGCCGTCACCGGCTGCTAAAACGGCGGGTTAGAAAAGCGGGTCAGTGATGCCGGCGATAGCCATCCGCGTCTGACGTCGCTTCGTTGAGCGATGCGTCCGCGTATCCGCGGCAGTAATCCCAGGTCACGTAAGCGTCGGGCTCGGGGTCGTAGGCCGGCTCGTGCGGGCGAACTGTTCCGTCGATCAGCAGTTGCAGCAGGTTGGCACGCAACATGTCCCAGTCGTGATAGTGGTCTTGTTGGCACTCGTCGCAACACACCACGAGTCCGCGAATTCCCTTGTGCGCCAATAGGGCCTCGTAAACCGCCAGGTCGGCCAGGTCGGCCTCGACCGCCATCCGCTCCTGCTGATCCAGCGGTTGGCCGGGCTCGACAGCTTCCAACGCAGCCGACGGGTCGCAGGGGTCGTCGGCAAACGGATCGGGCGGCAAACCCGGCGGCAGGTGGTCGCGCACCCCCATAGCCTACGCAGGCAGGCCGTCATAACGCCAGCAGGCGCGGCACGCCCGAAGAAGCGAGTCCGGGTGTCCGGAGAGCCGATAAGATGGATTTCTCACTCCGCATGCGTATGGAGGGCCCCACCGATGTCTCGTGGCATGTCCCACCTAGAAGACAGCTCTGACCTGGTTGCCAGTCCGTACCTGCGCGACTCGCCTATTCCGGACCTGGCGTATGACACAGTGCTCACCGGTGGCGACGACCCGCACAAGGTGGCGATGCTCGGGCTGACGTTCGACGACGTGCTGCTGCTGCCCGCGGCTTCGGACGTGGTGCCCGCCACCGCGGACACCTCCAGCCAGCTCACCAAGAAGATCAGGCTCAAGGTGCCGCTGGTCAGCTCGGCGATGGACACCGTCACGGAGTCACGGATGGCCATCGCGATGGCCCGGGCGGGCGGCATGGGAGTGCTGCACCGCAACCTGCCCGTCGCCGAACAAGCCGGCCAGGTCGAGATGGTGAAGCGCTCCGAGGCCGGCATGGTCACCGATCCGGTCACCTGCCGGCCGGACAACACCCTGGCCCAGGTCGAAGCGCTGTGCGCGCGGTTCCGGATCTCCGGTCTGCCGGTGGTCGACGACTCCGGTGGGCTGGTCGGCATCATCACCAACCGCGATCTGCGGTTCGAGGTTGACCAGACCAAGCAGGTCGCCGAGGTGATGACCAAAGCGCCCCTGATCACCGCCCAGGAGGGTGTCAGTGCCGACGCGGCGCTGGGGCTGTTGCGCCGCAACAAGATTGAAAAGCTGCCCGTCGTCGACGGGCACGGCCGGCTGACGGGGTTGATCACCGTCAAGGACTTCGTCAAGACCGAGCAGCATCCGCTGGCCACCAAGGACTGCGACGGCCGGCTGCTGGTAGGCGCGGCTGTCGGGGTGGGCGGCGATGCCTGGGTCCGCGCGATGATGCTGGTGGACGCCGGGGTTGACGTGCTGGTTGTCGACACCGCGCACGCGCACAACCGGCTGGTGCTCGACATGGTTGGCAAGCTCAAGGCCGAGGTCGGCGACCGGGTCGAGGTGATCGGTGGCAATGTCGCCACCCGCTCCGCGGCCGCGGCCCTGGTTGCGTCCGGTGCCGACGCGGTGAAAGTGGGCGTGGGGCCGGGGTCGATTTGCACCACCCGGGTGGTGGCCGGCGTCGGCGCGCCACAAATCACGGCGATTCTGGAAGCCGTCGCCGCATGCCGAACGGCGGGCGTGCCGGTCGTGGCCGACGGGGGACTGCAATATTCCGGCGATATCGCCAAGGCGCTGGCCGCCGGCGCGTCGACGGCCATGCTGGGCTCGTTGCTGGCCGGCACCGCCGAGGCGCCCGGTGAGCTGATTTTCGTCAACGGCAAGCAGTACAAGAGCTATCGCGGCATGGGGTCGCTGGGAGCCATGCAAGGCCGGGGTTTGTCCGGCGGCGGGGGCAAGTCGTACTCCAAGGACCGCTACTTCGCCGACGACGCATTGAGCGAGGACAAGCTGGTACCCGAGGGGATCGAGGGCAGGGTGCCGTTCCGCGGCCCGCTGTCCTCGGTGATCCATCAGCTGACCGGGGGTCTGCGCGCGGCGATGGGTTACACCGGGTCCGCCACTATCGAGGTGCTGCAGCAGGCGCAGTTCGTCCGGATCACAGCCGCCGGGCTCAAAGAGAGCCACCCGCACGACGTCGCCATGACCGTCGAAGCGCCCAACTATTACGCACGCTGACCCGGGCTGACACCAGATGGTCGAGATCGGGATGGGCCGTGTCGCCCGTCGCACATATGAACTCAGCGAGATCAGCATCGTGCCGTCGCGCCGCACCCGCTCGTCGCAGGACGTGTCGACTACATGGCAGCTGGACGCCTACCGGTTCGAGATCCCGGTGGTGGCACATCCGACCGATGCGTTGGTATCGCCGGAGTTCGCCATCGAGCTCGGCCGGCTCGGCGGGCTGGGCGTGCTCAATGGCGAGGGGCTGATCGGCCGGCATGCCGATGTCGAGGCCAAGATTGCGCAGCTTGTCGAGGCCGCCGCTAAAGAGTCCGGGAAGTCGGGGGAGCCCCAGCCTTCGGCGGCGATCCGGCTGTTGCAGGAGCTGCACGCGGCACCGCTGGACCCGGACCTGCTGGGCGCCGCGGTGGCCCGCATCCGGGAGGCCGGAGTGATCACCGCGGTGCGCGTCAGCCCGCAAAACGCGCAGTCGCTGACGCCGGTGTTGCTGCAGGCCGGTATCGACCTGCTGGTCATCCAGGGCACGATCGTCTCCGCCGAGCGGGTGGCCAGCGATGGTGAGCCGCTGAATTTGAAGACCTTCATTTCCGAGCTCGACGTTCCGGTGGTCGCCGGCGGGGTGCTCGACCACCGCACCGCGCTGCACCTGATGCGCACCGGCGCCGCGGGCGTCATCGTCGGCTACGGCTCCACCAGGGGGGTGACCACCAGCGACGAGGTGCTGGGCATCAACGTGGCGATGGCGACCGCGATCGCCGACGCCGCCGCCGCGCGGCGGGAATACCTCGACGAGACCGGCGGCCGCTATGTGCATGTGCTGGCCGACGGCGACATCCACACCTCCGGCGAGCTGGCCAAGGCGATCGCCTGTGGTGCCGACGCGGTGGTCCTGGGCACGCCGCTGGCCGAATCCGCCGAGGCGCTCGGCTGCGGGTGGTTCTGGCCGGTCGCTGCGGCGCACCCGTCGTTGCCGCGCGGGGCGTTGCTGCAGATCGCCGTCGGCGAGAGGCCGCCGCTGCGGCAGGTCCTGAACGGGCCGTCCGACGACCCGTTCGGCAGCCTCAACCTGGTCGGTGGCCTGCGTCGGTCGATGGCCAAGGCCGGTTATTGCGATCTCAAGGAATTCCAGAAGGTCGGCCTGGCCACCGGCAGCTAAAGGCATGGGCTTTAGCGCATATCACCCACAGTCGGCGGGCTAACTACTTCGACCTGAAAAACTGAGCGGGGCAGGTTGGACTGCATGTGGTCGCTGGATTGCGTGGGACCGGGCGGCCGGTTGGGTTGGTCAGATCGCCGAGCGTGCCGCCAGGGCGAAATTCCGCCCGATTTTTCGCCATGGTTGCACGTTCGGCGCTAGGTTAACCGGCCAGTGCGCTGATCTTGACCAGGTTGTGGGCCGGGCGCCTTCAGGGGTGTCGACACAATCTCACCCCGGATCAACGCGCTGAGTTTTTCAGGTCGAAAGTAACTAGTCGGCTTGCTCCGGGTAGGCCTTGTGGTACGCCGCTGACCACTTGGCCGTGTCGCGCCTGCAGGCGTGGTAGGTCATCGAGACGAAGTTCCGCCACCACCCCGCTGCCGGCGGTTGGTTCCCGGTCGTCTCAGGCCTGCGTGCGAACACGGTCATTTCGGTCCATCCTTTGCGAGCGGCGGATGTAGTCAATCGACTACACTGGACAGCGTAGTCGAACGGCTACGTTGTAGTCAACTGACTACAGTTGTTACCGCGCGGACCGGTCGAGGTTAGGGTTGGCTAATTGACCCGAGCTGTGTGACGGGCGTCATACTGCTCCGATGAAGCCGGATTACGACGTACTGATCATTGGTTCGGGATTTGGGGGCAGCGTCAGTGCGCTGCGGCTGACGGAAAAGGGCTATCGGGTAGGTGTGCTGGAGGCCGGCCGCCGCTTCTCCGATGAGGAGTTCGCCAAGACGTCCTGGGATCTGCGCAAGTTCTTGTGGGCGCCGAAGCTGGGTTGCTACGGCATCCAGCGGATCCATCCGCTGCGCAACGTGATGATCTTGGCCGGCGCCGGGGTGGGGGGCGGCTCGCTCAACTACGCCAACACGCTGTACGTGCCGCCGGAGCCGTTCTTTGCCGACCAGCAGTGGAAGCACATCACCGACTGGCGCAGCGAGCTGGGGCCGCACTACGACCAGGCGCAGCGGATGCTCGGCGTGGTGTTCAACCCAACGTTCACCGACGCGGACCGCATCTTCAAGGAGGTCGCCGACGAGATGGGGTTCGGCGACACGTTCGTGCCTACCCCGGTTGGGGTGTTCTTCGGGCCCGACGGCACCAAGGCGCCGGGCAAGACCGTCGCCGACCCGTATTTCGGCGGCGCGGGCCCGGCGCGCACGGGCTGCCTGGAATGCGGTTGCTGCATGACGGGCTGCCGCTACGGCGCCAAGAACACGCTGGTCAAGAACTACCTTGGCCTCGCGGAATCGGCGGGCGCGCAAGTGATTCCGATGACGACGGTGAAGAGTTTCGAGCAGCGGTCCGACGGGGTGTGGGAGGTCCGGACCGTTCGCACCGGCAGCTGGTTGCGCAGGGACAGGCGCACGTTCACCGCCTCGCACCTGATCCTGGCCGCGGGCACCTGGGGCACCCAGCATCTGCTGTTCAGGATGCGGGATAAGGGCGCGCTACCCCGCCTTTCCGAGCGCCTTGGTGTGCTGACCCGGACCAACTCCGAGTCGATCGTCGGCGCCGCGACATTGAAGGTCAATCCAGACCTGGACCTGACCCACGGCGTGGCGATCACGTCGTCGATCCACCCCACGGCGGACACGCACGTCGAGCCCGTGCGCTACGGCAAGGGCTCCAATGCGATGGGGCTGCTGCAGACGCTGATGACCGACGGCTCCGGACCCGAGGGCACCGATGTGCCGCGCTGGAAGCAGCTGCTGCAGGTCGCCCGCGAGGATCCGCGCCAGATCATCCGGTTCATCAACCCCCGCCAGTGGAGCGAACGCACGGTGATCTCGCTGGTGATGCAGCATCTGGACAACTCGATCACCACGTTCACCAAGCGCGGCAAGCTGGGCATCCGCTGGTACTCCAGCAAACAGGGGCACGGCGAGCCGAACCCGACGTGGATCCCGATCGGCAATGAGGTCACCCGCCGTATCGCCGAGAAGATCGACGGTGTGGCGGGCGGCACCTGGGGCGAGCTGTTCAACATCCCGCTGACCGCGCATTTTCTCGGCGGCGCGGTGATCGGCGACAGTCCCGAGCATGGGGTGATCGACCCCTATCACCGGGTCTACGGCTATCCGACGATGTTTGTCGTGGACGGCGCCGCGATCTCGGCGAACCTGGGCGTCAACCCGTCGCTGTCCATCGCCGCCCAGGCCGAGCGGGCCGCCTCGATGTGGCCGAACAAGGGCGAGGAGGATCTGCGGCCGCTGCAAGGCGACGCGTATCGTCGGCTGGACCCGATCGCGCCGGAACACCCGGTGGTTCCGTCCGCGGCGCCGGGCGCGCTGCGCTGGTTGCCGATCGATCCGATCAGTTCGGCCGGCTAACGCGTTAGCGGGTAAAGCGCTGCCACCACCGTCGCGTCCGGCGGCGCCCCGAGCTTGACCGGTAGCGGGCGATCATCATCACGAGCGGATCCGTGCCCGCCCCACCGATCTCGGCTGCCGCGTCGAACGCCTGCCACAGGTCAAGCTCGGGGCACCACTGGTAGCCGGTGCCGTCGACCACGAAAACCGGAACCGAGCAAACGGGCTCCAAGATCCCGGTCGCTATCGCGTCGTAGCCGTCGAAGCGCTCGATCACGTCCGCCCACATGTCGTGGCCGTGGTAATCCGCCAGCGTCTGCTGCACCGAGTCCCGGGCGTTGCCGGGCCAGCCGGTGGAGCTGGTGGCGGAATAGGTCTTCTTCGTGGTCACATCGACGGCCTCGGGGGTCGGGCTCGGCATGAGTTTTCCTTATGTGGGTCGGGATATCTGGTGGGCGACCGCGGCACGGGCGTCAGCTGGCAAGCACCTCGAGCGGTGCGCCGCTGATCACCCGGCTGGGCGCGCCGTGCACGTTGGCGGGCACATCGCCCATCAAGGTGACCCGGTGCATGAGCCGGTATTGGTCGTCGTAGTCGTCGATCGCCCGGTGCTGTGTCGCCCGGTTGTCCCAAATGGCAACGTCGCCCTGCGCCCAGTTCCACCGGACGGTGTTCTCGGGCATGGTGATTCGCCGTTGCAGCAATTCCAGCAGCACGGTTGATTCGTAGTTGTCCAGACCGACGAAACTTTTCACGAAATCTCCTGCCAGCAGGGTGCGCTCACGGGTCTCCGGGTGCACCCGCACCACCGGGTGTTCGGTGCGGAAATCCACCTTCTCGAAGGCCTGCCGGAACGCCCGCTGCGCGTCGGTCATCGATTGGACCGCTTCGTCCGTCACGTAGTCGTACCGATTGGTGTGCAGCGCCCACATGTTCTCGACGAGCCCTTTGAGCGGTTCGGGCAGGTGGTCGTAGGCGGCCGCGGTGGAGGCCCACAGCGTCGATCCGCCATAGCTGGGCAGGGTGACCGCGCGCAGGATCGAGGCGGCCGGGTAGTTGGCGACGAACGTGACGTCGGTGTGCCAGCGGGTGGCCTTGCCGTACTCGGAGTTGATGGGTGTGATGACGGGCGCGTTCTTGGCGGCCAGGAATGCGGCTGCCGGGTGCCCGATCGGCGTGCCGAGCAGCCCGGCGAACGCGAGCTGCTCTCGGTCGTCAAGGTGGTGCTGGTCGTTGAAGAAGATCACCTTGTGGGTCAACAGCGCCCGGCGGATTTTACCGACGGTGGCCGCGTCGAGGTTGCCGCCGAGCTGCACCCCGTCGACTCGGGCACCGATGCGGCTTCCCAGCTTGGTGACGGTTAACCGGTTTGTCATTGCTGTCATCCTTGGGTGAGTCGGCGTGTAGTCAGTTGACTACATAGGTTAGTGTAGTCATATGGCTACGCAATCGGCAAGTGCGCAGGGGAAAACGCCCACCGGGCGACAAGAGGTGGCGGCGGCCGTATTGGAGGCCGCCACCGACCTGTTCGCCGAGCGGGGCCCGGCCGCGACGTCCATCCGCGACATCGCCGCCCGCTCGAAGGTCAACCACGGTCTGGTGTTTCGCC
This sequence comes from uncultured Actinomycetota bacterium, assembly GCA_963814505.1. Lineage (GTDB taxonomy): Bacteria > Actinomycetota > Actinomycetes > Mycobacteriales > Mycobacteriaceae > Mycobacterium. The sequence goes on along the minus strand of CAWFDM010000016.1, from coordinate 576,307 downwards.
ACTTCGGCACCAAGGAACAGCTGGTCGGTGCCGTGCTCGATCACCTCGGCGACAGTCTGTCCGGTCTGTTGAACTCCGATGCGCCGGCCGACGTCGTGGAACGGGCCCTCGACCGGCAGATGCGGGTCATGGCCCGGACGGTGCTGGACGGGTATCCGGCCGGGCAGATGCAGAAGCGCTTTCCAAACATTCCCGCGATGCTCGACCGGGTGCGGCCACTGCACGACAATGACACCAGCGCGCGGCTGGCGCTCGCAAATGCGCTTGCGCTGCAGTTTGGTTGGCGCTTGTTCGCGCCGATCCTGCGGTTTTCGACCGGAATCGACGACCTGACGGGCGACGAGATACGGCAGGCGGTGGCCGACGAGATGGCCCGGATCGTCCAGCCGCACTGATCGCCCCGGCCGGTTCCGGCCAGAAAAAGCCCCACTACCTGCGGCGCAAGAATTCCGCAAGATTTCTTCAAGGATCCGAAGAGGGCCATCCCGGATCCTCTTCTGCACAACGCCCAATACGCCGGGGCGGGAGCTGCAGAAGAGGGCAACATGACCAGCACCTTGAGCACGATGGTCGCCACGGTATCGCGGAGGGTGTCGCGAAGGGCAGGCCTCGCTGCCATGTTGGGCGCGGTGGCCGCCGCGTCGACGATCGGATTCGCCGGTGCCGCGCACGCCGCTCCGCACCCCGACGGCAACGGTGGCGGCCAGATGTACGGCGACCCCGGTGCCGCCGCTTCGTTCTGGCGCCGGCAGCACGGATCCAACTGCGGGGAGATGGCGGTGGCCGATGTTATCGGCGAGGTAACCGGCCGTGAGCCCGGCGAGCAGCAGATCGACGACACTGCCCAGGGCACCCCGAGCGTCGCCCACCCCGGACCGATCTGGAAACCCGGCGGCACCACCGAGAATCGCGACCTGACGGTGCTGCTGGCGCACTACGGCGTCCAGGCCAGCGCCTCGAGCAGCTCTCTCGGCGTGCTAGAGCAGAGCCTGGCCGGGCGACGCAAGGTGATCGTCGGAGTCAACAGCGAAACCCTGTGGAACCAGCGTGGCAACCGCGGCGTGGAGAACCACTTCGTGGTCGTCACCGGCATCGACACCAAGGCCGGCGTGGTGCACCTCAACGACAGCGGCAGCAACACCGGCCGCGACGAGCAGGTTCCCCTCGCCACCTTCGAACAGGCGTGGGCCACCAGCAACCACTTCACGGTCATCACCAGGTGAAAGCGCGCCGCGGCTAAGGGGCTAAGGGAGCGTTGGCGACTGAGCGGTAACCGCCGTTCTGCTCATTGCCCGCCGGTGGACCGGCTCGCGGCCCGGCGGCTGTGGCGGCGGCGGCAGCAGCGGCTTGCGGGGCCGCACCGCGATCGTCGACGGCGAGTCCGTATTCAGGGTGAGGTCTTCGCCGGCGTGCCGGATGGTCAGCTCGGTGCCGGGCCCGTCACGCAGGGTGTAGGTGACATCGTCGTGGTTGGCGTCGACGGTGAGCCGGAACCCGCGCCAGCGCAGCCGAAACCGCAGACGCGAGATGCCGTCCGGCAGTTGGGGATCGATGTCCAGGACGCCCTCGTCGTCGCGCAGGCCACCAAAGCCCCCGACTATCGCCGTCCAGGCACCGGCAAGCGAGGCCATGTGCAGCCCGTCGCGGGTGTTGGCGTGCAGATCGCGCAGGTCGATCAACGCGGCCTCGTAGGCGTAGTCGTGGGCCAGCTCCAGATGGCCGACCTCGGCGCACATCACGGCCTGAGTGCAGGCCGACAGCGACGAGTCGCGCACCGTGCGCCGCTCGTAGTAGTCGACGTTGTGCGCCTTCTGTTCGGGGGTGAACGCGTGGCTCTGCCATTGCATCGCCAGCACCAGGTCGGCCTGCTTGATCACTTGGGCGGGGTAGAGCCGCACGTAGGCCTCGTGCAACAGCAACGGGTAGGTGGCGTTGGCCTCGAAGTCCCACTCGGCAAAGGTGGTGAACCCCTCGCACTGCTGATGAACACCAAGCTCGGCGTCATAGGGGATGTGAACGGCGTCCGCGGCGTCGCGCCAGGCGGCCGTCTCCTCGGTGGTGACACCCATCGCGTCGGCCGCCTCGGGGTGGCGCACGCAGCCATCGGCGGCGGTGCGCAGATTGTGTGCCGCCATCAAATTCGTGAAGACGTTGTCGCGGACGATCGCCGTGTATTCGTCGGGGCCGGTGACCCCGTCGAGGTGCCAGACGCCGTGCCGGTCGTGGTGCCCGAGCGACATCCACAGCCGGGCGGTCTCGATGTGCACCGCAAGGCCGCAGTCTTCCTCGAGCGAGTGGTCGCCGGTGACGGTGCGGTACCGCTCGAAGGCCATGGCGATGTCGGCGTTGATGTGAAAGGCCGCGGTGCCGGCCGGCCAGTACGCCGAGCACTCCTGGCCGCGAATGGTCCGCCAGGGAAAGGCGGCGCCGTCGAGGCCGAGCTCGGCCGCCCGCTCCTTGGCGAGCTGCAACGTCGACGCCCGCCACCGCAGCGCGTCGGCGACCGTATGCGGCGCGGTGTAGGTGAGCACCGGCAGCACGTAACCCTCGGTGTCCCAAAAGGCGTGGCCGTCGTACCCGGTTCCGGTGAGTCCCTTGCTGGGGATCGCGCGGCGTTCGGCCCGCGCGCTGGCCTGCAGCAAGTGGAACAGCCCGAACCGTACCGCTTGCTGGGATTCCCCGTCGCCCTCGACCTCGACGTCCGCGCTGTCCCAGAAGTCATCGAGGTAGGCGCGCTGCGAATCCAGCAGCCCCTGCCAGCCGCTGTAGCGGGCGCTGTGCAGTGCGGCGGCGGCCTGGTCGCGCAGCGCCGGGCGGGAACGCTTGCCGGACCAGCCGTACGCCAGGTATTTGACGATGCGCAGCTTCTGGCCGGGACGCAGCCCGCAGATCACGGTGGTCCGGGCCAGGTCGGGACGCACGTCGGTGGTGACCTCGACCCGACCGGGAACGTCGACCTCGTGATCCATTCCGGCGGCCATCATCAGCGCGCTGGCCCGGGTCCGGTGCATGAGAACCGCACCCCGTTCGGTGGCTTCGTGTTCGACGGCCTCCAGCGGGTTTTCCAGGATGGCCGACACCCGCGGGTCGCCCGAGGTCTTCGGTTGGTCCTCGTTGGTGACGAGTTCGGATTGCACCGTCACGCGCGCGAATTCCTCGACGGCTTCGACGACGTACTCGATCGCCGCGACACTACGGTGGGCCAGCGACACCAACCGGGTGGACACCACTTTGACTTGCTTGCCCGCCGGTGAACGCCAATGCGCGCGGCGGGTCAGCGTCCCGGCGCGCAGGTCGAGACCCCGCTCGTGGGAGAGCAATTTGCCGTACCGCACGTCGAATGGCTCGTCCTCGACGAACAGGCGCAGGATCTTGCCGTTGGTGACGTCGACGACGGTCTGGCCGGCCTCCGGATACCCGTACCCGGCCTCGGCGTACGGCAGCGGCCGGATTTCGAAGAAGGAGTTCAGATAGGTGCCCGGCAGGCCATATGGCTCACCCTCGTCGAGGTTGCCCCGCAACCCAATGTGCCCGTTGGACAACGCGAACAGGGACTCGGACTGGGCCAGCAGGTTGAGGTCGAGCCGGGTCTCACGGACCTGCCACGGTTCGACGGGGAAGGCTTCCTCGGTGATCATCGCTTTTCCTCGGTGGTCATGAGCGCAACAGTTCGGCGAGATCGGTTACCACCACGTCGGCACCGTTGCGGCGCAGATCCTCGGCCTGGCCCACCCGGTCGACACCCACCACGAAGCCGAAGTTACCCGCACGGCCCGCCGCCACACCCGAGAGTGCGTCCTCGAAAACGGCCGCCGCGTCGGGCGCGACGTCGAGCAGTTGCGCCCCGCGCAGGAACGAGTCGGGGGCGGGTTTGCCGGCGATGTGCTCGTCGCGCAGCGTGTTGCCGTCCACCCGCTGCTGGATGAACCGGTCCAGGCCGGTGATCTTGAGTACCTGGGGGGTGTTGGCGCTGGCTGACACCACGGCGATACCGAGACCGGCGGCCGAGACGGCCTCCAGGTAGCGCCGCGACCCGTCGAACACCTCGACGCCGTCGTCATTGAGGACCTTCTGGAACATGTCGTTCTTACGTTTGCCCAGGCCGTATATCGTGTCGGCGTCGCCGGGGTCATCGGGACTTCCTTCGGGCAGTTCGATTCCCCGGCTGTCCAGAAACGACCGCACGCCGTCTTCGCGTTTCTTGCCGTCGACGTATTTGCGGTAGTCCGCCGCGGGATCGAAGGGGACGAATTTTTCTCCGGTGCGCTCGGCGCGCTGGGACAGGAAGGCGTCGAACGTGGCCTTCCAGGCCTTGGTATGCACACTGGCGGTGTCGGTGAGCACGCCGTCGAGGTCGAACAGACAGGCACGCACCTCCTCCGGCAGACCCAGTCCTGGGCTCACGACGGGGACCTCACTCTCGGGTTTTTCGAGTTTCGTCGGTAGTTCGGCGATACCACTCCACCATGCTTACCGCTGTGCCGCCAGCGACCTCGACAGCGGGTGGCCCACACCGCGATATCGCGTTGCCCGTGGCGCGCCGAACCGGTAGCCAGCAGGCCGCCAGTGGGACCGTGGTGATCAATCCGAGCGCCACCACGCCCGCGAGGTGCTGGTGCTCGTCATGCATGGCAGCGGCCATGACGAGCATGACGCCGAAGTGGGCGGCGTTCGCGGTGAGATTGAAATCGAGGAACAGTCGGTTCGCTAGCGGGGCTCGCGCCGATCCGAACAGGAACAGCGCCCAAACGATGTAGACGGTGGCGAACATGACGACCACCGGGTCGCCGCCCGCTCCCCAGTCGAAGAGTCGGGCCAGCAAGCGCGGCAACCCATTGATGTGATGCGTGGACGCGAGAATCAGGTCGGGCACGAAGAAGAGCAGATAGCCGACCGCGGTCAGCCGAATCATTAGTGGCAGCCAGGACCACGCCCGGCCGGCAACGGGCAAGCGCTGAACTGGAATCCCGTTGAGCTGCCAGCCATTCAGCCTTTACTGACGGTGCGAGCGACGCCTTGGACGGCTCGCAGGCGTCCGTCTGCGAGAGCTTGGGTGAGGTTTTCGGCTTTCCGCTTGAAGTCGGTGACGAAGGTGTGCAGGCCCAGCGGGTTGGGCGGCTGGGCCAGCAGCGTCTGCATCAGCGTGGTCGCCTGGTCGGTGAGATCGTTCCACTGCTCGACCGCGAACCCGGCGGATTGGACGACGGTGCGCAACTGATCGGGGGTGACCACGTGGCTGCGTTCGGGTTGGTCTGCCCACGGCAGCGGATAGTCGAGTTCGCCGCGCCCACCAGAAGTGATGTCCCACAGGCCAAGCCGGCCCCCGCCGACCAGCACTCGGCGCGCTTCGGAGTACAACCGCGCCTTGTCGGCGACGTTCATCTGGACATGCTGGCTGATCGCGACGTCGAAGGTGGCGTCGGCGAGGGGCAGCTCGGTGACGTCCCCCTGACGAACGGATATCCGCTCGTCCAGGCCGACGAGTCCGTTGAGCCAGCGATTGGTTTCGCAGTACTCCTCGGTCAGATCGACGGCGGTCACCCGGCACCCGAAGCGGTCGGCGACGAAGCGGGCGGTGCCGCCGATGCCGCTGCCGGCGTCGAGCACCTCGCTCTCGCTGGTGATCTCGACCAGGTCCACCAGCTGAGCGGTGGCGTACCGGCCCATGGTGTGGAAGTCCTCCAGCAGCCCGAGGTCGGCGGGCGTCAGGTGGTTGAGGTCCTTTCCGGCGGTGACCAGAGCACGCTCGATGTTGTGCCGAGATAGACCGGTCGAGTACTGGGTGCGGATCTGCGTGTCGTTCATGTCTGCTCAAACCTCCACTAGTGCCGATAAGGTGTCCGACGGTGTTGCTTGCTCGCGTCGTGGCGGCAGCAGCCACAACACGACGATTGCCGCGGCCAGTGCGATGCCGGCGCAGACCAGCGAGCCCACCTGCAGGCCGTCCAGGAAGGCGCGATCGACGGCGGCCCGGACACCGGCGGCCGGCCCGGCTGGCATCTGTCCGATCACCTTGTGCGCCAAGGCCATTGACCGCCCCATCGCCGAGCGCACATCGGCGGGTAAACCCGCCAACGCGGACGCCGAGCCGAGTCGACCCGAGTATACGGAGGCGAAGACGCTGCCCACGACGGCGACGCCGAGGGTGCCGCCGAGTTCGCGGGTGGTGTCGTTGACGGCCGAGCCGACCCCGGCCTTGTCGGCGGACAACGATCCCATGATCGCCTCGGTGGCCGGTGCGGTGGTGAGCCCGAGACCGCCGCCGAGCAGCAGCATCTGCAGGGCGATCTGGTAGTAGGGCGTTGCCGCATCCGCCGTGGACGCCCATGCCAATCCGGCCGCAAACACCGTTAGGCCGGCGGCGACGACGTTGGTGGTGCCGAGCCGTTCCACCAGTCGGGGGGCCAGGACGCTGGCCAGCGCGATCGAGAACGCGACCGGAAGCAACCGCACCCCGGTCTCGAAAGCGTTGTAGTCCTTGATGAATTGGAAGTACTGGGTGATGACGAAGATGAACCCGAACAGGGTCAAGAAGCCCGCGGTCACCGCCAGGCTGCCGCCGGAGAATCGGCGGTTGAGAAACACCGACACGTCCAGCATCGGATGGGTGCTGCGCCGCTCCCACAGCGCGAACGCGGCGAGAACGACTGCGGCAAAACCGAAGCCGGCCGCGGCGTGTGCGCTGCTCCAGCCCCAGGCGGGCGCTTCGATGACGGTGTAGATCAGGGCGGTGATGCCGACCGCGGACAGGATCAAGCCGGGGACGTCGACGCGCGGCGCCGCCGGGTCGCGCGAGGTCGGAACGAACAGGATTCCGCCGATGATGGCCAGCGCGGCGATCGGAATGTTCACCAGGAAGATCGAACCCCAGGAGTAGTGCTGGAGCAGCCAGCCGCCGGTGATCGGTCCGACGGCCACCCCGATGCCCACCATGGCCGCCCACACCCCGATCGCCTTGGCGCGAGGCACCGGGTCGGTGAAGATGTTGGTGATCAATCCCAGGGTGGTCGGGAAAATCACCGCCGCGCCGACGCCCATCGCGGCGCGCGCCGCGATCAGCGCATCAGCCGAATTCACCTGTGCCGCAACCGCGGAGGTGATGGCGAACAGTGCGAGCCCGGAGCTGAGCCAGCCACGTCTGCCGTAGCGATCGCTGAGGCTGCCGGCCGAAAGCAGCAGGCCGGACATGACCAGGGTGTACGCGTCGACGATCCATTGCAGTTGGGAGGTGTCGGCGCCAAGGTCGCGCGACAGTGTGGGCAGTGCGACGTTGACGATCGTGGCGTCGACGCTGATGACGAAGACGCTGAGGCAAATGACGGCCAGCGCGGGAATCGGGCGATTGCGAAATGCCGGGTAACGAAGATCGATGCTCATGGACACGACCCTAAAGTTGATAGACAAGTGTTTCAAGTAGATAGTTGAAAAAGACGTTTATCGCCTAGTAGAGTGGTGGAGTGCCCGCCCGCCGGAACTACAACCAGAACTGCCCCATTGCTCGCGGACTCGACGTGTTGGGCGAGCGGTGGACGTTGCTGATCCTGCGCGAGCTGGTCGGCGGAGCCCGTCGCTACGGCGACCTGCGCGCCGAGCTGCCCGGCATCGCGACCAACCTGCTCGCCGAGCGACTCAAGGAGCTGCAGGACGCTGGGCTCGTCGACCGCACCGATCTGGCACCGCCGATCGCGCGCACCGTCTACTCCCTGAGCGAACTCGGCTGGCAGCGGGTGCTGCCGATCCTGCAGAGCATCGCATGGTTTGGCCTGGACCGGCTGGACCCGTTCGACTCGATAGCCAGTGGACCGGTGACGCCGCTGAACGGGTTCCTCGCCGGAATCCTGCTGGGCTTCAACACGGCCGGCGCGGCTGGCGTGGCTGCGTCATACCGTGTCGAGATCGACGGCCGCCGGTTCGAGTTCGCGGTGGCCCAGGGTCATCTCGCGGCCGCGCAAGGCGAACCGGCGGTGACGATCACCGCAAGCGCCGCGGACCTGGTGGCCGCGCGCCTCGGATCCAGCGAGGCCAAGCGCAGCGCGGCGCTGCGGCGAGTCAAATTCGACGGCGACCGCGATGCCGTCGACGCGGTGCGCACCATGTTTTCGCTCCAATAGGCCAACTTCCCAATAGGCCAACTTCGGGTAGCCCAGAGCGATGGCGCACTGGGAGCCGTTGGGTTGCTTAGAAATATTAAGGTACCCACTAAGCTTGCGGCGTGGCGAAACCTGGTGATCGCGAAGCGGCCGGCCTTGCCCGGCCGCGGCCCGTGCTGGTAGTCGACTTCGGTGCGCAGTATGCGCAGTTGATCGCCCGCCGGGTTCGTGAGGCGCGGGTGTTTTCGGAGGTAATCCCGCATACCGTGTCGGTCGGGGAGATCAGGGCCCGCGATCCGCTGGCGCTGGTGCTTTCCGGCGGGCCGGCCAGTGTCTATGCCGACGGTGCGCCGCAACTCGATCCGGCGCTCTTCGACCTCGGTGTGCCGGTGTTCGGTATCTGCTACGGGTTTCAGGCCATGGCGCAGGCGCTCGACGGGACGGTCGCGCACACCGGCACCAGCGAGTACGGCCGGACCGAACTGAAAGTCCTTGGCGGCGATCTGCATTCGGGCCTGCCCGCGGTCCAGCCGGTCTGGATGAGCCACGGTGACGCTGTCACCGCCGCTCCGGAGGGATTCGACGTGGTGGCCAGCAGCGCGGGCGCGCCGGTGGCCGGCTTTGAGAATCGGGACCGGCGCCTGGCCGGGGTGCAGTACCACCCGGAGGTGATGCACACCCCACACGGACAACAGGTGCTCAGCCGGTTTCTGCACGACTTCGCCGGGCTTGGCGCGGATTGGACGCCGGCCAACATCGCCGAGGCGCTGGTCGAGCAGGTGCGCGCTCAGATCGGCGACGGCCATGCGATCTGCGGGCTGTCCGGCGGGGTGGATTCCGCGGTGGCCGCGGCGCTGGTCCAGCGCGCCATCGGCGACAGATTGACCTGTGTCTTCGTCGACCACGGACTGTTGCGAGCCGGCGAGCGTGCGCAGGTGCAGCGCGATTTCGTGGCAGCCACCGGCGCCAACCTGGTCACCGTCGACGCGGCGGAGACCTTCCTCGAGGCGCTATCCGGTGTGACCAATCCCGAGGGCAAGCGCAAGATCATCGGCCGGCAGTTCATCCGGGCCTTCGAGGGCGCGGTGCGAGACATCTTGGGGGATAACGGTTCTGAGGTCGAGTTCCTGGTGCAGGGCACGCTGTATCCGGACGTGGTTGAGTCCGGTGGGGGCAGCGGCACCGCGAACATCAAGAGCCACCACAACGTCGGCGGCCTGCCGGACGACCTGAAGTTCAAGCTCGTCGAGCCGCTGCGGCTGCTGTTCAAAGACGAGGTGCGCGCGGTGGGTCGCGAACTCGGACTGCCCGAGGAAATCGTTGCGCGGCAACCCTTCCCGGGGCCGGGCCTGGGCATCCGGATCATCGGTGAGGTCACCGCCAAGCGGCTGGACACGCTGCGGCGAGCCGACTCGATCGCGCGTGAGGAGCTGACCGCGGCCGGCCTGGACCACCAGATCTGGCAGTGCCCGGTGGTGCTGATGGCCGACGTCCGCTCGGTCGGAGTGCAGGGCGACAACCGCACCTACGGGCACCCGATCGTGCTGCGTCCGGTGTCCAGTGAGGACGCCATGACCGCCGACTGGACCCGGGTGCCCTACGACGTGCTGGAGCGCATCTCGACCCGCATCACCAACGAGGTGCCCGAGGTCAACCGCGTGGTGCTGGACGTCACCAGCAAGCCGCCCGGCACCATCGAGTGGGAATAAGATCGCCGAGCGTGAAGCTATGGCGAAAAAATCGCCGTCATTGTCAAGTGGCTAATGCAACAGCGCTGGTTGCACGTTCGGCGCTAGGTATCACGCACATGACGCGCCGACCGGGATCGCGCAGGCTTAAGTCCGGACGAATTCACGTTTGCCGTAGGCGATAGTGGCCGCATCCCAGTTCCCGCCGGCCTCGGCGACGAGTCTGCGGGCAACATCGCGATCGCCGTCGCCGTCGCCGTCGCCGTCGCCGGCGACCAGGATCAGGGTGTGGTCGGTCGTGGTGACGGATCCACCCCGCAATCGGTTGCGGGCCGCCGGGTCGGCCACCAGGGCGTCGCCGAAGCGATTGATGTCGACATCCGGCACGGCGACGATGATCGCGTCCTCCCCCGGCGCATGCTGCGGCAGGTAGTCGAAGGCCAGCACCGCTTCCTGGTTGAACTGGCGGCGCAGCGCCTCGGCGACGGCGTGCGACGAACCGTCGGCGCCGCACAGATGAAATTCGCGCGAGCGCTCATAGATACTCCGCTGCAGAGCGTCCGACCAGTACACGCCGTCGAGCGGGGTCGATCCCGTCACCGCCGCGCCGGTGAGTGCGATCGTCACGTCGGCCTGCGTCTCGAACAGGGGATCGGTGTTGTCCGTGACGAACAGCTCCGCGGGTTGGCAGGCCCCGACATCACTTTTGGCCGGCGTTGCGACCGCGAAAATGGCACCGGAAAGCACCATCAGCCACACCAGCATCGACCGCATAAAGCAGCCTCTCGCGTTTCTTGACGGTTGTCGGAGGGCGGGTGTTTACTCTAGGCGTATCGAACATAGGTTCGAAACAAGTGGTGTAGGGAGGCTCGTCGTGACCGCGGCTTTCGACACCAGCCATCGTCAGGATAACCGCGCTGAACAGCTCGAATCGTTGCGCCGGAAGATCGCGGCGGTGTCCGGAAAGGTGCCTTCGGATGACCAGCTGCCGGGGTGGCCCACCCAGGTGCCCAGGGGAACGGTGGCGGTGTTGTCGGGGGCGCGGTCGCTGCTGCTGAGGATGGTGGCCGCGGTGACGGGGGCCGGGGGTAACGCGGCCATCGTCGGCCAGCCGGATATCGGACTGCTGGCCGCCGTGGAGATGGGGGCGGATCTGAGCCGGCTCGCAGTGATACCGGATCCGGGGACCGATCCGGTGGAGGTTGCCGCGGTGCTCATCGACGGCATGGACCTGGTGGCGCTGGGTCTGGGTGGGCGCCGGGTGTCACGGACGCGGGCGCGGGCAGTGGTGGCTCGCGCCCGCAGTAGGGGCTGCACTCTGCTGGTCACCGACGGCGACTGGGAAGGGGCGCCGACGCGGCTGGAGGCTCGGGTGCTCGGCTATGAGATCACGGCGGGTAACAGGGGCACGCCCGTCTGCGGATTCGGGCGGATCAGTGGGGTGCGGCTACAGATCAGCGGCGTGGGTTCGGGGGGCCGGACGATCGGCCGGGCGCGAACCGGGTGAATTCGGGTGGTGTCTTCTGGTTCCCGGGTGCTGGCGATCTGGTGCATGGATTGGCCGGCGGTCGCGGCGGCCGCGGCCGCGGGCCAGCCCGCGACCGCCCCGGTCGCGGTCACTCTGGCCAACCGGGTGATCGCCTGCTCGTCGGCCGCCCGTGCGGCGGGAGTGCGGCGAGGTTTGCGCCGCCGGGAGGCGGCCGCCCGTTGTCCGAACCTGCACGTCACGACCGCCGACGCTGACCGCGACGCCCGCTTTTTCGAGGGGGTGATCGCGGCGGTGGACGACCTGGTGCCCCGCGCCGAGGTGCTGCGGCCCGGGCTCCTGGTGCTGCCGGTGCGCGGGGCGGCCCGCTTCTTCGGGTCCGAGCATCAGGCGGCCGAGCGGCTGATCGACGCGGTGGCTGTGAGTTCAGTGGCCGGCGCCGAGTGTCAGATCGGGATCGCCGACCAGTTGTCCACCGCGGTCTTTGCCGCGCGTGCGGGCCGCGTCCTGGAGCCTGGAGGCGACGCGCGGTTCTTGTCGGTGCTGTCGATCCGGCAGCTTGCCACCGAGCCGAGCCTGTCCGGTCCGGGGCGAGAAGAACTGACGGATTTGTTGTGGCGGATGGGGATTCGCACCATCGGGCAGTTCGCCGCACTGTCGGTTACCGATGTGGCTTCCAGGTTCGGCGCCGACGCGGTGACCGCACACCGGTTCGCCCGCGGCGAACCCGAACGAGGACCGTCCGGCAGTGAGCCGCCGCGGGAGCTGGACGCCGAGCTGCACTGCGACCCGCCGATCGACCGGGTTGATGCCGCGGCATTCGCCGGGCGTTCGCTGGCCGGCACGCTGCATCAGACGCTGATGGCCGCCGGAGTGGGATGCACCCGGTTGGCCATCCACGCCGTCACCGCCAAAGGCGAAGAGCTGAACCGGGTTTGGCGGTGCGCCGAGCCGTTGACCGAGGATGCCACCGCCGATCGGGTGCGCTGGCAGCTGGATGGGTGGCTGAGCAATCGGACCGTTCTGGACCGACCGACCGCACCGGTGACGCTGTTACGGCTGCAGGCGGTGGAGGTGGTGACCGCCGAGGCGCTGCAGTTGCCGTTATGGGGCGGCTTGGGCGAGGAGGACAGGCTTCGGGCTCGCCGGGCGCTGGTGCGGGTGCAGGGCCTGCTCGGCCCGGAGGCGGTGCGGGTTCCCGTACTGTCCGGCGGCCGCGGGCCGGCCGAACGCATCACGTTGACCCCGCTGGGTGACGAGCCTGTACCGCAGGCCGACCCGGGTCTGCCGTGGCCCGGCCAACTGCCCGAGCCGTCGCCGGCGGTACTGCTCGACGACCCGGTGGAATTACTTGACGCCCAGGGAAATCCGGTGCGAGTGACCAGCCGGGGGATGTTCTCCGCCGACCCCGCGCGACTGACCGGTGGTGGTGTTCTCGGCCGGGACGACCCGCTGCGCTGGTGGGCCGGACCGTGGCCGGTCGACGAGCGGTGGTGGGATCCCGACCGTTCGGCGGGCCGCACCGCCCGGGCCCAGGTACTGCTGGAGGGCGGGCGCGCGCTGTTGCTGTGCTACCGCAAAAGGCGTTGGTACCTGGAAGGAAGCTACGAGTAAGGCATGACGTGTCCCAGCCCCGGGCGTCAGGTCAATATCAGACCCCGCCACCGCTCGCGCCAAGTGTGCGCTGCATGTCCGGCTTCATCGCCACCAGTTGGGCATTCCAATAGCCCCAACTGTGCACGCCGTTGCTGTCGAGATTGAACGTCGCGTTGTGGCCGCCGGCCGCGGTGTAGGCGTTCTTAAAGGTGGTGTTGCTTTGTAAGACGGTTTGCTCGATGATCGTGCCCGGCAGGCTGCCCTGGCCGATTTCCGACGGGGTGCCGTTGCCGCTGTAGATCCATAGGCGGGTGTTATTGCCGGCCAGCCGTCCGGCTTGCACCGTCGGATCGTTGCGTTGCCATCCCGGACCGCCGTCGGGACCCCACATGTCCTCGGGATTGAAGCCGCCCTCGTTGTTCATCGAAAGCTTGATCAGCGCGGGCCCGTTGCCGCTGGAGGGAGTCATGTAAGCGGACAGCGAGGCGGCGTAGGCGAACTGCCCTGGGTGATAGGCCGCCAAGATCACCGCCGACGATCCCGACATCGAGACGCCCACCACGGCGTTGCGGTTCGAACGCACACCCCGACTCGAAAGATAGCCGGGCAGTTCGCTGGTCAAGAAGGTCTCCCACTTGTAGGTTTGGCCGTTCGCCGAGCCGTACCAGTCGGAGTAGAAGCTGGAGCGCCCGCCGACTGGCGCCACCACCGACATCCCCGAACCGCGATACTCGTCGAACGCGGGAGTCTCGATATCCCAGCCGCTGCGGTCGTCGCGAGCACGCAAGCCGTCGAGCAGGTAGACCGCCGGTGCCCCGCCGCTTTGAAACTCGACGGTGATGTTGTGGCCCATCGACGCCGACGGCACCTGCAGGAATTCGGGCGCAGCGGCCCGAGCGGGCGCAACCCCCCCGACCACACCAACCAGCCCCGGCAGCGTGGCCACCGCGATTCCGGTGCCGACCAGACGACGTGTCCAGCGATTTTTGACCATGTTTTCACCCACTTTGTAGTTGCGTTCTCGTCTTGTGCTCCTGCGCGGCGAGGGCCCGGTTCATTGATAGCCGTTGGTTCGGAAAACGAAACCCCACTGCGAATCAGCCTGAGCAACCGGAACTAAACCTGCCCGCGGCCGCTTGTTACCAAATCGAGACATAATCGGTCTTGCCTTCGCGACGCCGGGCATCATCCGGTGGGCCGCAGCGCATCGGGCGTCAGGTCCTTGATTGCGGGATAGCCGTCGACGGCCATGATCAGGTCTGCCTCGGCCAGCAGCGAGCGCAGCACGTGCACGATGCCGTCGACGCCGCCGAGCGCCAGGCCGTAGGCGTAGGGGCGGCCGATCCCCACGGCGGTCGCGCCCATCGCTAGGGCCTTGATGATGTCGGCTCCGCTGCGGATACCCGAGTCGAACAACACCGGCAGCCCGTCGGCGGCCTCGAGCACTCCGGGCAGGCAGTCCAAGGTGGGCAGCCCGCCGTTGGCTTGGCGCCCGCCGTGGTTGGAACAGTAGATACCGTCGGCGCCAAGGTCTTTGGCGCGGCGTGCATCGTCGGGGTGACAGATGCCCTTGACCATCAGCGGAAGGCTGGTCTGCGAACGCAGCCACTCCAGGTCGTCCCACCTGAACGGGCCCCCGAAAATCGGCAATTTGCGCACCGCCGCCTCGGTGGCATCTTCGCCCGGTTGCAGTCCGGCGCGAAAAACCGGGTCGCTCGTGTAGTTGCTCAGGCATCCACTGGGCACCTGGGGATAATTCCCGGCGCTTAGGTCGCGGGGCCGCCAGCCGGTGACCCAGGTGTCGAGGGTGACGGCGATGCCGATGAAACCGCGCCTCGGCGCGGTGCACCAGGCTCGCGGCCATCTTGCGGTCCGGGGGTGTGTACAGCTGGAAAAACCCCGGGGTGTCGCCGAGTTCGGCGGCGACGTCCTCCATCGGGTCGGACGTGAGCGTTCCCACGAAGAACGGCACGCCCGTGCGGGCCGACGCCCGTGCCGCGGCGATGTCCCCGTGGCCGTCCTGGGCGCACACGCCGATGACACCGATGGGTGCCATGAACACAGGAGACGGGAACGTCACCGAAAACAACCCGACGGACATGTCACGCTGGTCGGGGGCGACACCCATGCGGGGATACAAGCCCCAGCGCTTGAAGGCCTCGCAGTTGGCTCGTTGGGTGTGCTCGTCACCGGCGCCGCCGGCGACGTACCCCAGCACCTTCGGCGTCATCGCGGCCGAAGCCTTGGCCTCCAGTTCGTCGAACCTGATCGGGTACTGCGGCTGATGACCGGCCAGTGACTGGTTATACAACTCGGTTTGGTAATCGGCGAAAGCCATGACGGGTGCTTGCCCGGCGGTGGGTGCGCCAAACGAGCAGCTGAGCGGGCCCGCCATTGCCGACGGGTCTACCCCCGGTGCATTTGGGCCCTAGTCAGCCCAGCCCGCGTGCGAACGGCCCCACCCGTTCGATGAACCGGTCGAAGAACACCGTCGGATCGACGTCAATGCCGATCTGCGCGTTGGGTTCTCGTCCCCAGCGCCCCTCCCAGTCGGTCACCGTCATGCCGCGGGTCAAACTCCCCGTCAGCTCGACCTCCACCGCCGCCGGCCGGGTCGCGACGAGCCCGGGATCCAGCGCGACCGCGGCCGCCAACGGATCATGCATATACGCCCGATACCCCAGGCCGCTGTCGTTATAGGCCTCGAAATAGAACCGCGTCGCATCCTCGATCAGCCGGATCAACCGGTTGGCTGCCGCCGACCGGGTACCGGGCGCGTCGTGCGCGCTCAGCACCGTGGCCGGGGTGGACCCGGCGGCGGCCGCCAACCTTGCCAGGATGTCCGGCGTCATCGCTACGGTGCGGGTCAGATTCAGGCCGCACAGGATCGGAAGTCGTTGCAGCACAGCGTCTTCAGCGGCTTCGCTGGCTTCAGCGGCTTCGGCGGTTTGCAAGGACCAGGCCGCCAACACTTCGACCGCCGCCTCGGGGTCCACGCTGATATTCCATTCCGCCACCGGAGTGATGTTGCCGCGATGGTCGTAGGAGCCTCCCATGATCACCAGCCGGCGCAACAGCCTCGGCAGCGTGGGTTCGGCCCGCAGCGCCAGCGCCAGATTGGTCAGCGGGCCGGTCACCACGCCGATCAGCTCACCGGAAAACGCGTGTGCCGCCCGCACCCAAGCCGTCGCGGCGTCGTGGCCGGTGAGCTGAAGGTCGGTCGGCGGCAGCTCGGCATAGCCCAATCCTTTGGGGCCGTGGATCCGCCCTTCGCGGTCCGGCCGCCGGCCGTCCAGGGTTAGGTCGGCACCCTTGGACACTGGTACGCCGCCAGCCCGGCACAGCTCGAGCAGGCCCAGGTTGTTCTCGCAAACTTGTTCTACCGCAACGTTTCCGTTGGTCGAGGCGATGCCGACCAACTCCACGTCCGGGCTGGCGAGCAGGTATATCAACGCCAACGCATCATCGACACCGGTATCGACGTCGATGAAAATGGCGGCCATCGCGGTAACGATACCGACGCCGCCGACATAGGCTGTCACGGTGCCCGAACCGCCCAAGGATGATTTGACGCCACACTTCGACGACGTGCAGGCGCACTACGATCTGTCCGACGACTTCTTCCGGCTGTTCCTGGACCCCACCCAGACCTACAGCTGCGCCTACTTCGAGCGCGACGACATGACGCTGGAGGAGGCGCAGCTCGCCAAGATCGACCTGGCGCTGGGCAAACTCGGATTACAGCCGGGGATGACGTTGCTCGACGTGGGCTGCGGCTGGGGCGCCACCATGATGCGGGCGGCGGAGAAATATGACGTCAACGTCATAGGCCTCACCCTGAGCCGCAACCAGGCCGCTCACGTCGAGCAACTGATCGAGGCCTCGGAAAGCCCACGGTCCAAGCGGGTTCTGCTGCAGGGCTGGGAGCAGTGGGACGAGCCCGTCGACCGGATCGTCAGCATCGGCGCCTTCGAGCACTTCGGTCATGAACGCTACGACGCGTTCTTCACCCTGGCCCACCGCCTGCTGCCCGATGACGGAATCATGTTGCTGCACACCATCACGGGCCTGCATCCGAAGGAGGTGCATGAACGCGGTCTGCCCGTGTCGTTCACCTTTGCCCGATTCCTCAAGTTCATCCTCACCGAGATCTTTCCGGGCGGACGGCTGCCCTCGATACCGATGGTGCAGGAGCGCGCCTCCGCAAACGGCTTCACCGTGACCCGCACCCAGTCGTTGCAGCCGCACTACGCGAAGACCCTCGACATCTGGTCCGCTGCGCTGCAAGCCCACCAGGACCAGGCCATCGCGCTGCAGTCCGAAGGGGTGTACGAGCGCTACATGAAGTACCTGACCGGTTGCGCCGACATGTTCCGTGTCGGATACATCGACGTCAATCAGTTCACGTGCGACAAGAACAAGGTCGTGTGCTGATGCGGTGAAAGCGCGAGTATTCAGCCGCGATCTGTCATTGAGTCCTCATTGAGTCCTCATTGGATTAGCAAATGATTCAGCGTGTGCGGTGAGTCTGAGGTAACCGCGTTGCAGAAGGGACGGCTGTGATGAATTTTTGTGTGTTGCCGCCAGAGGTGACGTCGGCGCAGATGTACAGCGGTGCCGGCTCGGGGCCGCTGCTGGCCGCCGCGGCGAGCTGGGATGGGTTGGGCAGCGAGCTGGGTGCGGCGGCGGAATCGTTTTCGTCGGTGACGTCGGGTTTGACGGGTGGCGCCTGGCAGGGTGCGGCGTCACAGGCGATGTCGAATGTGGCCGCCCAGTATGCGCAGTGGCTCAGCGGCGCGGCGGCCCACGCGGGCAGCGCGGCCGCGCATGCCAACGCGATTGCCGGAATCTTCGAGGCGGCCAGGGCGGCGATCACGCATCCGCTGGCGGTCGCGGCCAACCGCGTGCAATTGGTAAACCTGGTGCGGTCGAACCCGTTCGGCTTCAACGCCCCGGCGATCGCGGCCACCGAGGGCCAATACGAGGCGATGTGGGCCCAGAATGTGGGCGCGCTGTCGGGCTATCACGGTGCGGCTTCGGCGGTGGCCGCCCAGCTGACGCCGTGGGCCCAGGCGCTGCAACCCCTGGGCTCCGCGGCCCCGGCGGCTTCACCCGCGGCCTCAGTCACTGTCACTCAAGTCCTTAACGCCATAGGGGCGACCAACCAGACGTTGTTCGCACAGCTGCGAAACCAAACCCAGGTTGGGATCGCTGCTATCAATTTTGAGGTGTCTTCCGGATTCAATGCGGCTGGGGCCGCCCTCGGCTCGGGCAAGATTGGCATGGCCGCGGGTGATGTGTTTGGTTCGACCGCTTTAGGAGTCGGGGGGTTAACGGAAGTGTTCGGTGAGGACGTCGGCACGCTGATCGAGGTGCCCGGCGTTGACCTGGCTCTGCTTGGCGAAGGGCTGGAGGCTGGGATCCACGGGTTCTAGCGTCGGTGACGCAACTTCACCAATGCACGCCAGGCACCAGCCGCACCGCCCGTTTGACCGGTTTGGGGACGCGCACCCGGGCCCAGGTCTTGGAGGCACGGGCCGGGCGCTCCGGCAGCCGGGGAAGCGGTTGTGCCGCAACGGGTTCGGCTGTGCCGGCAGGTGAGATCCCGCGCGCGGCGGCCGAATCGGGGAAGCCCAGGTATAGCTGATGCAGGAATCGCCGCGAGGTGCGGGGCGCGAAGTAGTTGCCGAACTCGGCCAGCGTGCCCATCGGGGTATCGATGCGCGCCGGCTTCTCCACCAGCCCGCGCACCACCATCGCGGCCGCGCGCTCGGCGCTGATCGCCGGCACCGGGTTGAGCCGCTGCGACGGCGCGATCATCGGAGTCCTGACCAGTGGCATATGGATGTTGGTGAACGTGATGTGGTCGGACAGCGTCTCCGAGGCGACCACGTCGGCGAACGCGTCCAGCGCCGCCTTGCTGGGCAGGTACGAGCTGTACTTGGGATTGCGGGCCTGCACGCCGGCGCTGGAGACGTTGACGACGTGACCGAACCGGCGCTCCCGCCAGTGCGGCAGCAGCGCCAGCACCATCCGCACCGCGCCGAAGTAGTTGACCGCCATCACCCGTTCGTAGTCGTGCAGCCGGTCGGTGGAGTTGACCACCGAGCGGCGTATGGAGCGGCCGGCGTTGTTCACCAGGTAGTCGACGTGGTCGAAGCGGCCCAGGATGTCTTTGACGGTGTGCTCCACCGACACCGAATCGGTGACATCGCAGGCGAACGCGTGCGCCTGACCGCCGTTGGCACGGATCTCGGCCACCAGCTGGTCGAGCGCGGTGCCGTTGCGGGCCAGCGCGAACACCGTGGCGCCGCGCTCCGCGACGGCGATTGCCGAGGCCCGGCCGATACCGCTGGACGCGCCGGTGATGATGACGTGCCGGCCGCGCAGCGGTTCCTTGGAATCGTCGCGGCGCGCGCGATCGGGATCGAGGTGCTCGGCCCAGTACCGCCACAGCTTGGGCGCATAGCCGGCGAACTCGGGCACCTCATAAATTCCCGCCCGCTGCAACGCGTTTCGTGTCTCATCGGAGACGAATGTGGGGGCCAGGTCGACGACGTCGAAAATCTCGGCGGGAATTCCCAGCTGGGTGGCCGCCATATTGCGCAGCACCTTGGCTCGCCCGCGCACCTTGAGCACCGGTGCGGCCACCGAGCGCGGCAGCGCCCCGCGCACCGGGGGCAGCCCGGCCGCTTCGGCGATTCCGCGGTAGATGCCTCGCAGCCCAATGGTTTTCGGCGCGGTCAGGTGGAATGCCCGCCCGTCGGAATCCGGGGCATGCATGAGCGCGACGAGCGCGTCGGCGACGTAGTCGACCGGGACGATGTTGGTGCGCCCGGTGTCGGGCAGCAGCAGCGGCGTGAACCGGGGCAGCACAGCCAATTTCGAGAGCACGCCGAAGAAGTAGTAGGGCCCGTCGACCTTGTCCATCTCGCCGGTGCGCGAATCGCCCACCACCACCGCGGGGCGGTAGATGCGGTAACGCAGCTCGGGGGTGGAGCGCACCAACGACTCGGCCTCGAACTTCGTCTGGTGATACGGGGTCGGCAACTGCTGGCCGACGTCGAAGTCGTCCTCGGTGTACTCGCCGGCGAAGTCGCCGGCCACCGCGATCGACGACACGTGGTGCAGCGTCGCGTCGAGCCGTCGCGCCAAGTCGATGACCGCGCGGGTGCCGTCGACGTTGGCGGCCCGTTGCTCGGTCTCGCCGGCGGTGATGTCATAGATCGCCGCGCAGTGCACCAGATGGTCTATCGAGCCCAGCTCTGCGATGGTCTCGTCGGTCAATTCCAGCTCGGTCAGGTCCCCGACCAGCGGTCTTACCCGTTCGTCCCACTGCACGGCGCGGCGTTCGAAGCGGCCCAGCGACTCGCGGCGGACCAGCACCCACACCTGCGCATCAGGCCGGGTGTCCAATAAACGTGATACGACGCGGCCCCCAATAAACCCGGTACCGCCGGTAACGACATACCGCATGTAGCCCATCGTGGCGGCTCGCGGCCGCACACGTCAACCCGCGCGGCCGCCGGTTACCCGGTCGGGTGAGAACTGCGAATCAGTCGGTGAAACTGCGCACGCCGTCCCAGTCCACCAGCGTCCAGCCGTCGAACGGGTTGCCGGTGATCACGACGCGGCCGGCGTTGGGCAGCGGATGGCTGGTCAACAGGCTGCTCTTCGGGTTCTTCACGTTCATCAGCGTCCACACCATGATCGCCGTGCCCTGCGAAAACGCCACCGGCTTGTTGTGGCCGCTGTCGTAGATCTTGCGGACGGCGGTAGAGAACTGCGAGTTGAACTC
The DNA here is from genome assembly GCA_963814505.1 of uncultured Actinomycetota bacterium. GTDB lineage: Bacteria > Actinomycetota > Actinomycetes > Mycobacteriales > Mycobacteriaceae > Mycobacterium. Next base: position 555,649 of record CAWFDM010000016.1, on the reverse strand, counting down.
CTGGCCGCTGATCGACCCCGGAATGCTGTCCTGCACATCACCGTTCAACCAGTCCGCGGGGGCCAGCATATACGTCGAGTTGGCCATCGATTCGGGTTTGCCGTTGTACTTGCCGGCATTGATGGACTGCAGGCCGGAAAGGACCTCGACCCGCTTGCCAAGTTCGCTGGCTAGCGGCGCGGCGGTTTCCTGGGCTTCCGCCATGGCCGAGGCGTAGATGCTGTCGAAATCACCTCGCGCGTGCGCGATCTGCTGGGCCTGTCCCTTGCCGTCGGCGGTGAGGCTGGGGCCGGGATCGCTGGTGTCGATGATCCCGTCCGCGTTGGCCTGGGACTGCGCGTTTCGGATGAAGGTCAAAGTGATGCTGCGCGCCTGCGCCGGTCCGCCGCAGGCACCGACGATTACCGTTGCGGCGAGCACGGCTAAGGCTTTGGAGACTTTGGAGACTGTGGAGACCTTCCAGACCACGTTGCGGTTGGGCATGGCGATAGCCTGCCCTGCCGACGGTACCGCTGTGAAGGGTTTGCGATGGTTAGGTGCAGAAAAGGCGTGAAATTTCAACCGAGAGGAGACTCGCATGGCGATTGACCCGACGGCCATCGGCGCGGTGACCGACCCGATGTTGTTCGAATGGACCGACCGGGACACCATGCTTTACGCGCTCGGTGTGGGGGCCGGGATCGACGATCTGTCCTTCACCACGGACAACAGCCACGACATCGCCCAGCAGGTGCTGCCCACCTACGCGGTGATCTGCTGCCCGGCTTTCGGGGCCGCCGCCAAGATCGGAAGGTTCAACTGGGCGCTGCTGCTGCACGGATCGCAGAGCATCCGGCTGCATGCGCCGCTGCCGGCCGCGGGGAAGCTGTCGGTGGTCACCGAGGTCGCCGACATCCAAGACAAGGGCGAGGGCAAGAACGCGATCATCGTGCTGCGTGGCCGCGGCACCGATCCGGAATCAGGTGAGCTCGTCGCCGAAACGCTGAGCACCGCGGTCATCCGCCAGTCGGGCGGGTTCGGTGGAGTGCCGGGCGAGCGCCCGGCCGCACCGGAATTTCCGGACCGCGAGCCCGACGCCCGCGTCGCACTGCCCACCCGCGAGGATCAGGCGCTGCTCTATCGGCTTTCCGGTGACCGCAACCCGCTGCACAGCGACCCGTGGTTCGCCAAGGAGATGGCCGGGTTCCCCAAGCCGATCCTGCACGGGCTGTGCACCTACGGCGTGTCGGGCCGGGCGCTGGTCGGCGAACTCGGTGGGGGCGTCGCGGCCAACATCACTTCGATCGCCGCGCGGTTCACCAAGCCGGTGTTTCCCGGCGAGACGTTGACCACCTTGATCTGGCGAACCGAAACGGGCAAGGCGGTGTTTCGCACCGAGGCGTCGGGGGTCGACGGCCTCGAAACCCGGGTGGTGCTGGACGACGGCGCCGTGGAATACGCGCAGGCTTAATTGCGGGGCTTAATTGCGGGGCTTAGTTGCTGGCTTAGTTGTGGGCATGGGTCGCGGCCTAGCTGCTAGGCGCTGAAAAACTCGGCGCGTTGATGCGGCCTTCGGCACTGTTGAGCAGCGAGGATGGCCTCGAACCCTTATTGCGGAAGGCTTCGAGGCCATCGTGTTCAGAACTGTAAATGATCAACCGACGTTGTCGGACGCGTCTTTGCCGTCGGAGCTGCTCGTGTTGCCTGCTGAGTTGGCGCGGGTGGATGGGTTGCTGGATGATCCGGTGCCCCGATCGGGTCGCTGCCGACGCCGCTGGTGGCTGCTGCCGACCCGAGCCAACTCCTCGGGCAGCCGGCGCACCTGCTACGGCAGCATCGACTCCCTCAATGAGCACTGATCGCCTACAGTACGAAACATGTTGGCCTCAATTCCTTCTGCAACAAGGGCATTGAGGCCACATCCGAGCCCGGCGCAATCCGACCGCGAATTCAGTGCGCCGACTTTTTAGGTCGAAGTAGTTAGGGGCGAGTTCCGCAATGCCGACAGAGCACTTGGATACCGACTATTTGATCCTGGGCGCCGGCGCGATGGGCATGGGGTTCGCCGACGTGATCCTCGCCGAGGACCCCGCGGCCCGCGTCGTCATGGTGGACCGGCACGCCAACCCGGGCGGCCACTGGAACGACGCCTACCCGTTCGTCAGGCTGCACCAGCCCGCGGCGTTCTACGGCCTGAACTCGACGCAGCTGGGACAGGGGGGAGGAGACCTGACCTCGTGTGCCGAGATCGTCGCCTACTACAGGAACGCCATGGACCGGTTCTTGGGCACTGGTCGGGTGCGGTTCCTCCCGATGAGCGAGCACGAGGGTGACGGCCGGATCGTCTCCAGGGTCGACCGCGATCGGCTCACCACGGTCACCGCACACCGCAGGATCGTCGATGCCACGTACATGCAGGTGAAAGTGCCGTCGGTGTGCCCGCCCCGCTACACAGTCGACCCCGATGTCACCGTGGTACCGCCCAACGGCCTGTGCCAGATCCGGCGGCCACCGAAGCGCTACGTGGTCATCGGCGCCGGGAAGACCGGGACCGACTCGATCCTGTTCCTGCTAGACCAGGGTGTTTCGCCAGATCGAATTCAGTGGATCGTGCCGAACGACGCCTGGCTGTGGGATCGCGCCACAGTGCAGCCCGGCGGCTGCCTGGAGACGATCGTGGCCCTGGTGCAGAGCATCGCCGACGCCACCAACATCGATGGTGTCTTCCTGCAGCTCGAACGCCAGGGGATCCTCTGCCGAATAGACACGCAAAGCCTGCCGACGAAGTGGCGCTGCTCCACGATAGAACGCAGGGAACTGACCGGGTTGCGTCGGATCGACGATGTGGTCCGGATGGGCCGGGTGCAGCACGTCGGCGCCAGCGAGATCCACCTCGACCGGGGGACGATTCCAGCCGTCGAGGACACCCTCTTCATCGACTGCTCAGCCAACGCGCTGGCCAGACTCGACCCCCGGCCTCTGTTCTCTGAGGGTCACGTCACCTTGCAGTCGGTGTTCATGTGTCAGCAGACGTTCAGCGCGGCGCTGATCGCCCACCTCGAGTTAATGGACGCCAGCGACGAACGACGCAACCGGATCTGTGCGGCAGTGCCGCACCCGCAGCTCAAGCAGGATCTGCCCACCACCTTGCTTGCCAGCGCCCAAAACATGATCAACTGCAACCGGTACATACCCCTCTGGCTGCGCCGCAGCCGCTTGTACCTTGCGCACCACGAGCCGCCGCACCGCTACCTGCTGGGCTCGGGCAAGCTGACCTTGTTGCAGCGACGGGCCGTCACCTCCATGAACAAAATGCGCCAGCAGGCGGGCGTCGCATGACATCATGCCCGGCCTGAGTGTCCAGGTGAGCTATGAGACTGGGATGCCACGTTCGGCGCTGCCCGCCGCCGCACCCCCTCACCGGCCTACAAGGTGCCCGAACCTGTGGACACGGCGTCTTCGCCCACAACCTCGTCAAGATCAGCAATCTGGCCGCATGAAACCCACGCGACAAACCAACCCGCACCCGCAACACCCGCCACCGCAGACGGCAGCTACCTCGGCAAATGAGTTTTTCAGGGCTTAGTAGCTAGGGGCTGACCCCGGGAACTCCCCGGTTTCCGGTGGTGCCGAAGATCAGCCCGCCGGAGCCCCCATCGCCGCCGGCCACGCCGGACCCGGGGGGCGTGCCGGTGCCGCCGTTTCCGCCGTCCCCGCCGTCGCCCCCGTTGCCGAAGAAGTTGGCATTCCCGCCGTTGCCGCCGACAGCGCCACCCCCGCCGGCGCCGGTGGACGCGCCGCCGCTGGCGGTCCCGCTGTTGCCGCCGTTGCCGCCGTTGCCGCCGCGGCCCCCCTGCCCGAGCAGGTTGGCATTGCCGCCGCCGGCACCGACGCCGCCGCTGCCGCCGGCTCCGCTCGTGCCGCCGGCCGCGGTGGCGTCCCCGCCGGTACCGCCGTTGCCGCCGGCACCACCGGCGGCGCCGTTGCCGACCGGCCCGCCAGCGCCGCCGATGCCGCCGTTACCGCCGGCGCCGCCCTGCCCCGCGACGCCGGCTCCGGTGACGGCCTCGCCGGTTCCGCCGGCCCCGCCGGTCCCGCCGGTTCCGCCGCTGCCGTCGAGCGGTCCGCCGGTGCCGCCGGCCCCGCCGTCGCCGCCATTTCCGCCGTTGCCGCCGGTCGTGGTGGCTGTGCCGGTGCTGTTTCCGCCGGTCCCACCGGTGCCGCCGGTCCCGCCGTTGCCGACCAGCCTGGCGTTCCCGGCGGCTCCGCCGTCGCCGCCGTTGCCTCCCGCGGCGTTCTCGCCGCCCGCCGTGTTGTTCCCACCGGCCCCGCCGGCTCCACCGGCTCCGCCGTTGCCAAACACCGCGGAATTTCCGCCGGCCCCGCCGGTACCGCCGACTCCGCCGGCGCCCGTGGCGGAGGCGTCGTCCGCGCCGGCGCCGCCCTGCCCACCGTCTCCGCCGCTGCCGAACAGGGTCGCGGCCGCCCCGCCCCTCCCGCCGGTACCGCCGAGACCGGCGGTGGCGGTACCGGTGGCTTCCCCGCCGGCTCCGCCCGCACCGCCGTGCCCACCGGCGCCGAACACGAACCCGGCCGTCCCGCCGGTGCCTCCGGTTCCTCCGGTGCCCCCGGTGCCGACTCCCGAAGTGGCTTTACCCCCGATCCCACCGGCCCCGCCGACGCCGGCATTGCCCTGCGCGAACCCGCCGGTGCCGCCCGTCCCGCCGACGCCGCCGGCGCCACCCGAACTGCCGTTACCGGTGTTGTCCCCGCCGTTGCCCCCGGCGCCGCCCGCCGCGCCCGCACCGCCCAGCCCCTTGTGGCCGGCAGCGCCGCCGGCACCCCCGACGGCCGTGCTCAGACTGTTCGTGCCGGCCCCGCCGTCTCCGCCGTCTCCGCCGGTCCCGGCGTTGCCCTGGAAAAACCCAGCACGCCCGCCGGCCCCGCCCGCCCCGCCGTTGCCTCCGGCCGCGTCAAGCGTGTTGTCCCCGCCGTTCGCGCCGTTCCCGCCGGCCCCGGCATTGCCGAACAGCAATCCGGCGTTCCCGCCGGACCCGCCGGCACCGCCGCCGCCGGCGGCAGTGCCGGAGAGGGCGCTCGCCGCGCCCTGTCCGCCGGTCCCGCCGGGCCCGCCGGCGCCCCACAGCACGGCATTGCCACCGGCCCCGCCGTTGCCGCCCTTGACGCCGTCGGCGGTGGCCGCCGTGCCCTTGCCGCCGGCTCCGCCGTTGCCGTACAACCACCCGCCAGTGCCACCGTTACCGCCGTTCGAGCCGACCCCGCCGTTGCCGCCGGCCCCGCCGTTGCCGATCAACCCGGCCGACCCGCCGTTACCACCGGCGCCGACAGCTCCGGAAAAGCCCTTGCCGCCGTTGCCGTACAACAGTCCGCCGTTGCCGCCATTGGGGTGGGCCGCCGTCCCGTCGGCGCCGTTGCCGATCAGCGGCCGCCCCAGCAGCGCCTGCGCGGGGGCATTCACTGCGCTCAGCACGGTCTGCTGGACGTTCGCGGCTTCGGCGCCGGCAAACGCACCGCCGGCGCGGTTCAGGGTCTGGACGAACTGCTCGTGAAACGCCGCGGCCTGCGCGCTGATCGCCTGATAGGCCCGGGCGTGCGCGCCGAACAGCCGCGAGATCGCGATCGATACCTCGTCAGAGGCCGCCGTGGCGAGTTGGGCCGTGGGACCTGCCGCCGCCGCATTCGCGGAGCTGATCGCCGACCCGATTCGGGCCAAGTCCGTTGCGGCTGTTGCCATTAATTCCGGATTTGCGATCACGAACGACATGGCTGTTCTCCCGTCGATCCTCGACCGGGGAAGCGTACCGCGGCCCCTGCCTCAGTTCGGTGCGACGAAACCGTTCACTTTGACGAGAGTTTGTTGCTGCTGCCTTCTGGTGGCGAACCTGGGGCATTGACCGGCCACCGGTGCGGTCGTCGATTTAGCTGCCTGATGTGATCGACGTTGCCCCGCTGGTCTGCCTGCGTACCGTCGATGCCCGGGAAGCGCCGGTGCAGGCGTTCGATCAACAGCTGTGCCTGGCTGACGTCGCGGCGCAGCTCCTCTGCTTCGAGCCGCCTCGCTCGTGCAACGCGGGTATGCCCGCCGATCGCTTCCCGTTCGGCGCGAGCCAGTCTCGGAGCCATCTCACGTAGGTGATCACGCAATGCACCGATTAGGTGCCGGGCCTGAGCGAGGTTGGGATCCGCCGCGGGGGCAATCTGCTGAACTCCGTGCCGGCGATCGTGGGCACCGCCGGCACTCACGCGGCACCAGGGTCTGCGGCGGCCGACGGGCTCCGGCGACGGGATGACGTCGGCCATGTGACGGGCATCACGTCGCTCCCGCCACGACCTGCGGATTCGCGAGCGCAAATGGCACGCGTGTCCTCCAATCACCCGGGGTAGAGTATCCGATCACTTCGGCGCGACCGGCATTCGGAAGGATTATGCCCACTATGGCGAATCCCTAAGCGCAGCCTGGCAGTTCACCAGCCAGTCACTAGGTTAGCGGGTCTTGACGAATGGGGGTACCCCGGCATTTGAGTGCCCAGCGCTGCCGGTTAAACCACGCGAGCGTCAATAAGTTGACGTGCCAGCCTGTCGGTGAAGTCGCTGACCCGTGCCGGACCGTCCAGCGCGAACACCGCGGCGGTGGCGCGGTCGCCGTCTTCGGTATGCCGCACCACGATTGGAATGCCATCGTGGCGCACCGCATCGAATGCGTCCTCGTCGGTGATGTCGTCGCCGAGATAGATCGGCACCAGCGGGCCCGAGCCCGCTTCGTCGAACTGATCGATGACCCAGCGAAGCGTTTTTCCCTTGTCCCAGTTGATATCCGGACGCAGCTCGATGACTTCGCGACCGGTGGTTACCCGAAGCGCGTTGTGCTGGCCCGCCGCGCGCACCGCCGCCAGCACTTCGCCGACACGCTCACGGGCGGCGTTGCGGTAGTGCACGGCCACGCCAAAACGCTTGTGCTCCACTACAACACCGGGAATCGAACCGAGCTTGTCGCGCAGCTGGGCGGCCATCTGTTCCAGGACAGGTATGGCCGCCGCAGCGGCGTCGTTCTGGTGATGTGTTCCATCGGGTGCGGTCAACTCGAAACCATGGCTGCCGGCGTACCAGATGCCGGGCAGTCCCACGCGTTCCGTCACGTCGGCAAGGTCGCGGCCGGACAGCACCGCGACCGGACACCGCGCGGCAAGCTTGCGCAGCGCCTCGGTCGCGCCCGGTGCGGGCGCGGCCGAGGCGGGATCCTCGACGATGTCCGACAGCGTGCCGTCGAAGTCGAAGAACACTGCAGGATGCCGGGCCGGGATACCGTCGGCCAGGCCGAGGGCCTGCAACGCATCGGGAAGCTCAGACATGCGGCGGTCCCCGGTCCGCACGGTGACTTCACTCAGGTCGGTGACCACAGCGTCGGCACCGCACTGGCGCAGTGCGTCGCGCCGGCCGGTCTGGTTTGCCCCGATCACCGTGCCGATCACCAGCGCGAACCCGCCGTCACGCGCGGCGGTGACCCCGGCGGCGTCTGTCGCGACAACGATGCACCGGCCCGGCCGCGCCGCCAGGCGGTCGGCCGCCTCGATCAGCATGGCCGGGCCGTTAGCGCCCGACGAGAAAACACCGGTGCCGACACCGACTTCGCGTAGCTGTCCCACCAGCGTCGCGGTGGAGTCCAACGCAGCGTCGAACAGCACCGCGTCGTGCCGACGCGGGTCGATGGTGACCGGCCCGAACTTGCCCACGACCAACCTTCTCACGCTGGTCAATGTGGCCGGGTTGGGGCTGGTTGCGGCTACCGGCGCACGCGGCTCGGCGCCGGCACCCGCCCTCGTTGCGCGCCGTTGCCAAGCGAGCGGGACGAACGCCCGCTGCGGTCCCTGCTGAACAGCAGGACGGAGTCTTGGCTGAGCGCCACCAGCCGCGCCATCTCCCGCTCGATACCGGCGGCAACCCCTTTGATGTCGCATGCGGCGTCGTAGTCGGTGGTGAGACCGAATACCAGGTCGTCACCGTAGCTGAGCACCGCGACCCCGGTGTTCAGCTGCAGCGCGGTCGGCGGGATCGGCAGCAAGCGCTCCATCGGCTTGCCCAGCAGTCGCAACTGGTGGCGGGGTCCGGGCACGTTGGTGGCCAGCGTCACGATGCCGCGGTGCGGTAGCCGGGTGAGCAGTTGAATCGCTTGGCTGCGCAACGCAATTGGCCAGCAATTAAGCCACGACTGTAAGATGCTGCCGGACCGCCGGTCGGTCTGCTCTGTCTTCAGCCGGTTGTGCACCGTGCGCAGCCGCTGAACCGGGTCGGCATGTTCGACGGGCAGAAAGGGCAGCACGGCCCGCACCGACGCCGGCAACAGGGTGCGCAGTGAATTCGCTCGCGGTTGTTCGCCGCGTTGCAGCAGCACCGTCCGGAAGCCTTCGGTGATAGCCGCGACCGCGACGTCGTTGGTGGTCACATCGAACTTGCGACACACGCTTTCGACGTCGGCGAGGGGGACGCGCACCGTGCTGTAGCGCCGCTTGGTGGCTGGGCCGACCGGCGCCGTCCGGGCCCCGGGCCAGACCATCCCGGTGAGGGCACTGTTGATGGTGCCGGCGACCGCAGAAGCCCGCAACAACGCGTCGGCCCAATTCCGCCTCTGCGTCTGTGATGCATGTTGAGCGCCAGTGCTATTGGCGAACGTGCTGCCGTCGGCGTTGTCGCAGAGCCTGGTCAGGATGTGAGCCGCCGAAATGCCCTCCGCCATGCAGTGGTGGATCTTCATCAGGATCGCCCACTGGTTATCTTTCAGGCCTTTATCTTTCAGGCCTTTATCTTTCAGGCCTTTATCTTTCAGGCCCTCGATGACCCAGCATTCCCACAGTGGACGGTTCAGGTCGAGGGGACGCTCCAAGGCGTGGGCGACGGCCCGGAACAGCTCGGCGTCGTCGCCCGGCCGGGGCAGGGCTACCCGGCGCAGGTGGTCGGTGACGTCGAATTCCGGGTAATCGATCCACTCGTGTGCGGTGACGTCGAACGGGTGCGTACGCAGCACCTGCTTGCACCGCGGTATCGCTTGAATCCGCTCTGCCAGAAACTTTTTGAGCAGATCGATATCCGGAACAGCCCCGTCGATGATGGCGACAGCGCTGATCGCCAGGCTCGCGTGCTGATCCGGGTCTTGAGCTTTGCGGAGTGCCGCATCCAGTGTTTTGAGTTGTGCCATTGTCAATCCCAGCGGTCGGCTTTGGCCCCGTACTAGTATCTGTGCTGCGTTCGCATTGTGGTAGGCCCGGCGCGTTAAGAACTCGTTAGATCTTGAAGATGTGTTTAACAAAACCCCGACTATCGAACATACTTTCGATACACTGGGGGGTGTGGGCTGGTTCAACGGGCCGCTGAGCTGGGCGGAAATGGAGCGGGTGCTCGACGGTAAGCCACGCCATGCCGGCGCCCCGGCCCCCGGACCAATGGTCGAGCCCCCCGACGATGTCCCCTGGTCGCGCAAGCGCGGGGTGTATGAGCCGCCGGAGGATGGCGAGAAGGTCCGTTCGTCCGTCGCGTATGCCGAGCTGCATGCGCATTCGGCGTACAGCTTCCTGGACGGGGCCAGCACGCCGGAGGAGCTGGTCGAGGAGGCTGCCCGGCTGGATCTGCGTGCCCTCGCACTGACCGACCACAACGGCCTGTACGGGGCGGTGCGGTTCGCCGAAGCGGCGGCCGAACTTGACGTGCGTACCGTGTTCGGCGCCGAGCTGTCGCTGGGGTCCTCGCTAGGATCGGGCGCCCGCACCGAACACCCGGACCCGCCCGGCCCGCACCTGCTGGTGCTGGCCCGCGGGCCGGAAGGCTACCGACGGCTGTCGCGGCAGTTGGCGGCGGCGCAGCTGGCCGGCGGCGAGAAGGGCAAGCCGCGCTACGACTACGACGCGCTGACCGAGGCGGCCGGCGGGCACTGGCAGATCCTGACGGGATGCCGCAAGGGCAGTGTCCGCCAAGCGCTCTCCGATGGCGGTCCGGATGCGGCGCAGCGGGCGCTGGCCGATCTGGTGGACCGGTTCACCGCCGCCCGGGTCAGCATCGAGTTGACCCATCACGGTCAGCCGCTCGACGACGAACGCAACGTGATGCTGGCCGGGCTGGCGCCGCGCTTCGGGGTCGGCGTCATCGCCACCACCGGAGCTCATTTCGCCGATCCGTCGCGCCGACGGCTGGCCATGGCGATGGGTGCTATCCGGGCCCGGCAGTCCCTGGATGCGGCCGCCGGATGGCTGGCCCCGCTGGGTGGCTCGCACTTGCGGTCGGGCGAGGAGATGGCCCGGCTGTTCGCGCAACGGCCCGAAGTGGTGACCGCCGCCGCCGAGCTCGGCGAGCAGTGCGCGTTCGGGCTGGCGCTGATTGCGCCGCAGCTGCCGCCGTTCGACGTGCCCGACGGTCACACCGAGGACAGCTGGTTGCGGCGGTTGGTCATGGCGGGGGCGCACGACCGGTACGGACCGGCCGATGGCGCGCCGCGCGCGTACGCTCAGATCGAGCATGAGCTGAAAGTCATTGCACAACTGAAGTTTCCGGGTTACTTCCTGGTGGTGCACGATATCGCCAGGTTTTGCCGGGACAACAACATCCTGTGTCAGGGCAGGGGATCGGCGGCCAATTCCGCGGTCTGCTTTGCCCTCGGGGTCACCGCTGTCGATCCGGTGGCCAACGAGCTGTTGTTCGAGCGCTTTCTATCGCCCGCCCGCGACGGGCCGCCAGACATCGACATGGACATCGAGTCGGACCAGCGCGAAAAGGTCATCCAGTACGTCTACGACAAATACGGCCGCGACTACGCCGCCCAGGTTGCCAACGTCATCACCTACCGGGGACGGATCGCGGTGCGCGACATGGCCCGCGCCCTGGGCTTCTCGCAGGGCCAGCAGGACGCGTGGAGCAAGCAGATCAGCCACTGGAACGGATCGGCCGCAGACATCGAGGGCATTCCCGAGCAGGTGGTCGACCTGGCGACCCAGATCCGGAATCTGCCACGGCATATGGGCATTCATTCCGGCGGTATGGTGATCTGCGATCGCCCGATCGCCGACGTGTGCCCGGTGGAGTGGGCCCGCATGGAGAATCGCAGCGTTCTGCAGTGGGACAAAGACGACTGTGCGGCAATCGGTTTGGTGAAGTTCGACCTGCTCGGGCTGGGTATGCTCTCGGCGCTGCACTATGCGAAAGACCTGGTGGCCGAGCACAAAGGCATCGAGGTGGACCTGGCCAGGCTCGACCTCTCCGAGCCGGCGGTGTACGAGATGCTGGCCCGCGCCGATTCCGTCGGCGTCTTCCAGGTGGAGTCGCGGGCGCAGATGGCCACCCTGCCGAGACTGCGGCCGCGGGTGTTCTACGACCTGGTGGTGGAGGTCGCGCTGATCCGTCCCGGGCCCATCCAGGGCGGGTCGGTGCACCCGTATATCCGGCGCCGCAACGGCATCGACCCGGTCGTCTACGACCATCCGTCGATGGAATCGGCCTTGCGAAAGACACTGGGAGTGCCGCTATTCCAGGAACAGCTGATGCAGCTCGCGGTCGACTGCGCCGGGTTCTCCGCCGCCGAGGCCGACCAGCTGCGCCGCGCCATGGGCTCCAAGCGTTCGACCGAGCGCATGCGGCGGCTGCGCGGCCGGTTCTACGACGGCATGCGTGCGCTGCACGGCGCCACCGACGAGGTGATCGACCGGACCTACGAAAAGCTGGAGGCGTTCGCCAATTTCGGCTTCCCGGAAAGTCACGCGCTCTCCTTCGCGTCGCTGGTGTTCTACTCGTCGTGGTTCAAGCTGCACCACCCGGCGGCGTTCTGCGCCGCACTGCTGCGGGCACAGCCTATGGGCTTCTATTCGCCGCAATCGCTGGTGGCCGATGCGCGCCGGCACGGCGTGGTGGTACACGGCCCTGATGTCAACGCCAGCCTGGCGCATGCCGACCTCGAGAACGCCGGAACGGAGGTCCGCCTCGGGTTGGGTGCCGTCCGCCACATCGGCGACGACCTCGCCGAGAAGCTGGTCGAAGAGCGAAGGGCCAACGGCCCGTTCGGCTCCCTGTTGGACCTGACCACCCGGATACAGCAGAGCGTGCCGCAGACCGAAGCGCTGGCGACCGCCGGAGCGCTGGGCTGCTTCGGGATGGCTCGGCGGGAGGCACTATGGGCCGCCGGGGCGGCCGCCACTCAGCGGCCGGACCGGTTACCCGGGGTGGGGTCGTCGTCGCACATCCCGGCGTTGCCGGGGATGAGCGAGCTGGAGCTGGCCGCCGCCGACGTATGGGCCACCGGCATCTCCCCGGACAGCTATCCGACGCAGTTCCTGCGGGCCGACCTGGACGCGATGGGGGTGCTGCCCGCCGATGCGCTGGGATCGGTGCCCGACGGCGACCGGGTGCTGATCGCCGGTGCGGTGACTCACCGGCAGCGACCCGCGACGGCCCAAGGGGTGACCTTCATCAACCTCGAGGACGAGACCGGGATGGTCAACGTGCTCTGTACGCCGGGAGTGTGGACGCGGCATCGCAAGCTGGCGCACACGGCCCCCGCGCTGCTGATCCGCGGTCAAGTCCAAAACGCCAGCGGGGCAGTCACCGTCGTGGCCGAGCGGATGGGCCGTATCAGCCTGACGGTGGGCTCGAGGTCCCGCGACTTCCGCTGAAGTGTGCTCGCGCCGAGCGTGCTCTGGGGGCGAAGTTTTCGCCAAATCCTCGCCCTCACTGCACGTTCGGCGCTCACTTTTGGGCAACGGTAACCTCCACACCATGACCCTCAACCTGTCCGTCGACGAAGTCCTGACCACCACCCGCTCGGTCCGCAAGCGCCTTGACTTCGACAAGGCGGTACCTCGCGAACTGTTGATGGAATGCCTCGAACTGGCGCTGCAGGCGCCGACCGGCTCCAACTCGCAGGGCTGGCAGTGGGTGTTCGTCGAGGACGCCGAAAAGAAGAAGGCGATCGGCGAGATCTACCTGGGCAACGCCCGCGGCTACCTCAGCTCGCCAGCGCCCGAATACGCCGCCGGGGACACCCGCGGTGAGCGGATGGGCAAGGTCCGGGATTCGGCGACCTACCTGGCCGAGCACATGCACGAAGCGCCGGTCCTGATGATCCCGTGCATCCACGGACGCGAAGACAAACAGCCGCTGGGCGGCGTGTCTTTCTGGGCCTCGCTGTTCCCCGCGGTCTGGAGTTTCTGCCTGGCGCTGCGTTCCCGGGGGTTGGGCTCCTGCTGGACGACGCTGCACCTGCTCGGCGACGGCGAGCGAAACGCCGCCGAGGTGCTCGGCATTCCCTACGACGAGTACAGCCAGGGCGGTTTGTTTCCGATCGCGTACACCAAGGGCACCGACTTCCAGCCCGCGAAGCGGCTACCCGCCGCGAGCCTGACGCACTGGAACAGCTGGTAATGAGCCCCGATCAGCCGTGGGTGCCGTCGTTGCCTTGCTTGCCGTCGAAGAGGACGCCGCCCAGGCCGGGGTCGCCGGCCGTGCCGTCTGCCGATACGAGACCGCCCGTTGTTCCCTTGCCGCCGCTACCGAAGCTGCTGTTCGCGGTGCCGGCTGCGCCGCCAGCGCCGCCCATGCCGCCGTCACCACCCAAGCCGGTGGCACCGTTGCCGAGGAACCCGCCCTCCCCGCCCGCTCCGCCGTGACCGCCGTTGCCCCCGCCGCCGCCGGTTCCGCCAAAACCGGCATTGCCTCCATTGCCACCGTTACCGCCGAAGGCGGGGCCGGTCGTGCTCGTGTTGGTAGCGCCGTTGCCGCCCGGGCCGCCCATGCCGCCCGTAGCGCCGGCACCGCCCATGCCTCCGGTGCCGCCCTGGCCGCCGTCGCCCCCATGCCCGATCAGTCCGCTGGTGCCTCCGGCACCGCCGGCGCCCCCGGCGCCGCCGGACCCGCCGGTCCCGCCGGTCCCGCCGGCACCGCCGTCACCGCCGGCACCGCCACCACCGCCGAGGATGCCGGCGGTGGCGGTGGCGGTGGTGGCGCCGTTACCGGCGCCGCCGGTACCTCCGTTGCCGCCAATGTCGCCTTGGCCTCCGGTCGCACCGTTACCGCCGGCACCGCCGGCACCACCGTTGCCGACAAACAGCCCGCCGCGACCCCCGGCCCCGCCGGCCCCGCCGGCACCGCCGGCACCGCCGGTCGTGCCGGCACCGCCGGTACCGCCGTCGCCGCCACCGCCTCCGATGGCGCCGGCGGACAGGATGGAATCGCTCTCGGCCTGCCCGCCGGCGCCGCCCGCGCCACCGTTGGCGCCGCCGGCACCGCCGGTACCGCCGTCGCCGCCATTGCCTGCAGTGGCACCGAGGTTGGTCAGCGCGTCCTTAGTGGCATCGCCGCCGGTGCCCCCGGTTCCGCCGTTGACGCCGGCGCCCCCGGGCGTGCCGTCGGTACCTCTATCGCCGGTGACAACGCCAAGGGTTTCATTGTTGCTGGGGCCGTTGGGGCCGTTGAGGGCTGGGTTTGTCGTGGGTGTCGGGTTGTGGGTGTCGACGCCGGCCAGACCGTTGCCGCCGTGGCCTCCGGCGCCCCCGCTGCCAAACAGCCCGCCGCCGTTGCCGCCGGCACCGCCGTTTCCGCCGTTAGCGCCCGCGATGACCGCATTGCTGCCGGCGCCGCCGGCGCCACCCTTGCCGGCCAACAAGCCGCCGTTGCCGCCGTTCCCACCGGCCGCACCGCCTCCGCTGGACCCGCCCATGCCGCCGTTACCGAACAACCCCGCGTTGCCGCCGTTGCCGCCCGCGCCGGTTGTGCTGCTGAGGCCCGCGCCACCGTTGCCGAACAACAAACCCCCAGCCTGCCCGTTGGGGTCGGCTGCGGTGCCGGGCGCTCCATCGCCAATTAGCATGCGCCCGGCCAACGCTTCGGTGGGCGCGTTGATTGCCTGCAGCGCCTCTTGCCCGAGGGACTGCAGCGGGGAGGCGTTGGCCGCCTCGGCCGTGCCATACGCGCCCGAAGCGGCGTTCAACGCCTGAACGAACTGGTTGTGAAACGCCGCCATCCGCGCGGCGGCCTGCTGATAGCTCAGGGCGTGACCGGAAAACAGCGACGCGATGGCCGCCGACACCTCGTCGCCACCGGCGGCCAGCAACCCGGTAGTGCCGGCCGCCGCCGCCGTGTGTGCCTCACTGAGCGTGGACCCGATCCTCGCCATATCCGACGCAGCCGCTGCTACCGCCCCGGGAACCGCCACCACAAATGACATCACTAACCCCCAAGCCGCCATTAACTGGCATGTGATTGACCCCGACCCAACGTGACCGGTGTACCCACTGCGGCCCAGGAAATCTCGGCCGAAACACAAATATTTTGAATTCTTGGAGCTGGGGTCTAACTACGTGGCCCCGCCTCGGTCGAACCGCGGTAGCCGTGCTGCCGCCAGGCCTCGTAGACGGCGATCGCCGCGGCGTTGGACAGGTTCAGCGAACGCCGGCCGGCGAGCATAGGAATGCGCACCTGCTGGGTGATGTGCGCGTCGGCCAGCGTCGCCGCGTCCAGGCCCGTGGGTTCCGGCCCGAACATCAACACGTCGCCGGCCCGGTAGCCGACCTCGGCGAACGACGTGGGCGCATGCGCCGTGAACGCGATTACCCGCGCTGGCGTCAACGCCTCCCACGCGGCCTCCAGCGAGGCATGGACGGTGACCGACGCAAGGTCGTGATAGTCCAGTCCGGCCCGGCGCAGCTTGGGCTCGGACAGGTCGAAGCCCAGCGGCTCGACCAGATGCAGTTCGCAGCCGGTGGCCGCCGCGGTCCGGATGGCGTTGCCCGTGTTGGGGGCGATGCGCGGGGTATAGAACAGCAGCTTGAACACGACGGAAGGCTACGACTGTAAGGGACTGCCCGGAGAAGACGGGCTAGCTGGCAGCGGCTAGGGGATCCATCGCTCGCTCACGACGTTGGGACTGAGCGGGTTGCCCAGTGATGGCCGAAATAATCGTATTGACATCCGCGATGGCGAAGGCAAAGGGGATTGCAACGATGAACATTGAAAGGAAAGGAATGCCAACGACGAAACGTTGAAGTGGGGGTGGTATCAAATTGGCCCATGATCCTGCCCAATTGATGAAACTGATTACCACGTCGTCGTAGCCGATCGAAACGGGCCGTCATGATTTCCGGCGTCGCGATCACATACGACATGTTCATCCACCCACTGGGTTGTCGGGCCGGCTTGGTGGTGGCCAGGTGCTCCCTGATCTAGCCTCGCACTGACGACGGGGGCGGGCCTGCGTAGTCGACTACCCCAAAATCCGGCGGGCGCTTCGTCGACTACTTAGCTGGCCGGTCATGGCAACACCGGCTCCGCGGTTTGCCGGCGGCCTGTCACGGTTGTTTGCCGGACCCGCTCGCCGAGATAGGGGGTCACTTAGCTGAGCGGTAACGGTTCAGCAGCAAACTGGTGACCTGGGCCGCGGGCTGTCATACTCGTCGGGTTGCCAGGCGGTTACCGCGCGCCTATTTGCCGTGGCGCGGGAGGAATAAAGCAGGAAGTTTCATGAGTCTCTCGTTTCTCCAAGCGCTCGAAATAGGTGCGGCCGGTCGCGCGGCCGCGGCAACATGACCATGTTCGCCCGCCCGGCCCCCCCGGCCGCGGCGGTTCCACCTCCCGCCTCCGATGTCCGCCTGGCGCATGCGGTGAAGCGCCCGCGGGCCTTTTCGCTGAGCAACTGGCCGGTGGGGTGGAAGGTCTTGGCGATTGTGCTGATACCGCTGGTGCTGGCGACGGTCTTCGGCGCATTGCGCATCGAGGGCGCGATGGCTACCTCCGGCGATCTGCGGCAGGCCGCCGCCCGCGCGGACGTGATTCCGGCGATCACGAAATATATGTCGGCGCTCGACGTCGCGCTGCTGGCCAGTTCCACCGGACGCGACGTCGAAGGGGCCAAGAAGAACTACGAGGCCCGCAAGTACGAGCTGCAGACCCGGCTGGCCGACACCAACGTGAGCCCCGACGTCCGATCCGGAGTGAGCACCCTGCTCAACGGCGGCCAGGCGTTACTGGACAAGGTGTTGGCCAACGGCATCGGTGTGCGGGACCGGGTGACCACCTACGCGCCGATCCTGTTGACGGCCGAAAATGTGATCGACGCCTCGGTGCGCGTCGACGATGAGAAGATCCGGGCCCAGGCGCAGGGCCTGAGCCGAGCCGTCGGGGCGCGCGGGCAGATGACGCTGCAGGAGATCCTGGTGACCCGCGGCGCCGAACTTCCCGAGCCCGAGCTGCGCACCTCGATGATCACCCTGGCGGGCACCGAACCGTCGACGCTGTTCGGGATGGCCGAGGTGCTCGGCGCCGGCTCGCCCGACGCCAAGGCGCTGCAGCAGCAAATGGTCACCCGGATGGCGATCATGTCCGATCCGAACAGCGTGCTCGTCGACAACCCCGACTTGCTGCACTCGATACAGGTCACCGACGGGATCGCCGAACAGATCATCAAGGACACGACCGCCTCGGTGACCAAGTCGGTGCAGGGCCAGGCCAACGCTCGCCGCGACGCCGCGATCCGCGACGCCATCTTGGCGCTGGCCGCCGTCGTGATCGCGCTGGCCATCGTGTTGCTGGTGGCGCGGGCACTGGTCAAGCCGCTGCGCGTGCTGCGCGACGGCGCGCTCAAAGTGGCCCACACCGACCTCGAGAACGAGATCGCCCAGGTCCGGGGCGGCGGCCCCGAGCCGATCCCCCAGCCGCTGGCGGTGTACACGACCGAGGAAATCGGTCAGGTGGCGCACGCGGTCGACGAGTTGCACACCCAGGCTCTGCTGCTGGCCGGTGACGAGGCGCGGTTGCGGTTGCTGGTCAACGACATGTTCGAGACCATGTCGCGGCGCAGCCGTTCACTGGTCGACCAGCAGCTGTCGCTCATCGAAGGGTTGGAGCGCAACGAGGAGGACCCCGAGCGGCTCGACAGCCTTTTCCGGCTCGATCACCTGGCGGCCAGGCTGCGCCGAAACAGCGCCAACCTGCTGGTGCTCGCGGGCGCACACCTGTCGCGTGACCCGCGCCAGCCGGTGCCGCTGTCGACGGTGCTCAACGCCGCCGTTTCCGAGGTGGAGGACTATCACCGCGTGGAAACCGCGGGGCTGCCCGACTGCACGTTGCTGGGCGGCGCGGCCGGCAGCGTCATCCATCTGCTGGCCGAGCTGATCGACAACGCGCTGCGCTACTCGCCGCCGAACACCAGGGTTCGGGTTTCCGCGACACGCGGCGGCGACGGGGGGGTGCTGCTCGCGGTCTCCGACTTGGGTTTGGGCATGAACGACTCCGATCGGCGGATCGCCAACATGCGGCTGCAGGCCGGCGGTGAGGTCACCCCCGAAAATGCCCGCCACATGGGCCTTTTCGTGGTCGGCCGGCTGGCCGCCCGGCACGGAATCCGGGTCGGGTTGCGTGGTCCGGCGGCCGCCGAGGAGGGCACCGGCACGACGGCGGAGATCTACCTGCCGCCGGCCCTGCTCGTCGAGAACGCACCCTCGGAAACAGGGGCAGCAGGGGAAACAGGATGGGCAGCGGGGCCGCGGGCACCCCGACGGGCCGCGCCGGACACTCACGCAGCCGGTCCGCACGCGCCCGCACCGCACGCCGCCGTGCCCGAGTTGACGCACCACGCCAGCTCGGGAGGCCCGGGATCGGGTGAATCGACGCCGCCGGTGTCGTTGTTGCCGCGGCGCAATCCGGGTTCCAGCGGCATCACGGACGTGCCCGCGACGCCGGCCGAGCAGCCGCGGCGGCCAGGCCGTGAGCTGGCCACCCCCCGGTGGGAGAGCGGTGCCCAGCAAGAGCCGGCGCAAGCGCCGAAGCAAGCCCCGTTCGAGGAGCAAGCGCCGGCCGCAGAACCGTTCCGGGCCCAAGCGGCATCGGACACCTCGGCGTTCTTCGCCGCCAAGCCCGCTGCTACGCCGGTGCGGCCCGCAGAGCCGGATCTGGCCGACGATGACCTGATCTTCCAGCGGATGCTCTCAGAGATGCTGGGCGATCCCCGCGAGTTGGCCAAGCACCCCGACCTGGATTGGAAGTCGGTGTGGGACCGCGGCTGGACGCTGGCCGCCGCGGCCGACGAGAAGCCCGTCGACGCGCGCACCGACCACGGCCTGCCGGTGCGCAAACCCGGAGCCCGGCTGGTGCCGGGAACGGCCAAAGCGCATGCCGAGCCGGACGAGCAGGACCTGGAGACTGCGTCCAACGGCGGGCATCATCCCGCCCGGCAGCCGCAGCACGCCTCCGCAGTCCGCGACCCCGAGGCGGTTCGCGCCTCCATGAGCAGCCATTTCGGCGGCGTGCGCAGTGGACGGTCGCACGCCCGCGAAGCCGATGACGACGCGACAGGCCCCGATCAACAATGACGGCCCGTTCCACCAACTCGCTGGACTGGCTGGTGTCGAAGTTCGCCCGCGAAGTCCCCGGGGTGGCGCATGCCTTGCTGGTATCCGTCGACGGGCTGCCCATGGCCGCCAGCGAGCTCCTGCCCCGCGAACGGGCCGATCAGCTGGCCGCGGTGGCTTCCGGCCTGGCCAGCCTCGCGACGGGCGCAGCGGAGCTGTTCGAGGGTGGGCAGGTACTGCAGTCGGTGGTCGAGATGCAGAACGGCTACCTGTTGCTGATGCGCGTGGGCGATGGCTCGCACCTGGCGACGCTCGCCATGACATCGTGCGATATCGGTCAGATCGGCTACGAGATGGCCATTCTTGTGGAACAGGTGGGTGGGGTCGTGCAGGCCGCCCGCCGCGCGCACTCGTGAGTCGCGATGGACTTTCGCGAGCCGTCCTTACCCGCACGTGAGGCGAGCCTGGTCCGCCCGTACACGCTGACGGCCGGACGGACTCAGACCAATGTCGACCTTCCGCTGGAAGCGCCGGTGCAGACGCTGCAGGCGGGGCTGGCCCATCAGTGGCCACCCGACGACGTGCGGGACGGGATCATCCGGCTGTGCGTCAAGAGCCCTTCGGTCGCGGAAATCTCGGCCCGGCTGGATTTGCCGGTCGGCGTCGCGCGCGTCCTGGTCGGCGATCTGGTTATCTCGGGTTACCTTCAGGTGCATAGGACGTTGACCGATCGATCGACCAGCGATGAGCGCCGCGAGCTGATAGGAAGGACGCTGCGTGGCCTTAAGGCACTCTGAGGTGCACTCCGGCGCCGGGGCTACCGCCTCGACGAAGATCGTCATCGCGGGCGGGTTCGGCGTCGGCAAGACCACGTTCGTCGGGGCGGTTTCGGAGATCATGCCGTTGCGCACCGAGGCGTTGGTCACCGATGCGTCGGCCGGTGTGGACATGCTCGAGGCCACCCCGGACAAGCGGACCACCACCGTCGCGATGGACTTCGGCCGTATCACCCTGGACCGCGATCTGGTGCTCTACCTGTTCGGTACGCCGGGCCAGCGCCGGTTCTGGTTCATGTGGGACGACCTGGTGCGCGGAGCCATCGGCGCGATCGTTCTGGTCGACGTTCGGCGCCTGCAGGACAGCTTTGCCGCGGTCGACTTCTTCGAGCACCGCAACCTGCCGTTCCTGGTCGCGATCAATGAATTCGACGGCGCGCCAAGGTATCCGGTTGGCGAGGTGCGCGCAGCGCTGGCGTTGTCGCCGCACATTCCGGTGATCGGTGTCGATGCCAGGGATCGCAGGTCGGCGACCGACGCGCTGATCGCGGTCAGTGAATACGCGATGCAGAGCCTGATGCCGCCGCCGGCGTTTCCCGTGGGCGGCTGAACCGGAGTTAAGGGGCAGCTGAACCGCGTTGCAGCAGTGGGCCGATTGCGAATTTGCCGGCCGAAATTTTCGCGACGAAGATCTCAGCCGGCTGCGCACCGAACGGGTGGTGTTCAGCGAATGCGATTTCAGCGGCGTCAACCTCTCCGAGTCGCAACATCGCGGGTCGGCGTTCCGCAACTGTACATTTCAGCGAACTATATTGTGGCACAGCATATTTGCGCAGTGCAGCTTGCTGGGCTCGGTCTTTGTGCAATGCCGGCTGCGTCCGCTGACGTTCGACGAGGTGGATTTTACGTTGGCGGTGCTGGGCGGCAACGACCTTCGCGGCGCCGACTTGAGTGGCTGCCGGCTGCGCGAGAGCAGCCTGGTGGAAACCGACCTGCGCAAGGCCATCTTGCGCGGCGCCGACCTCAGCGGTGCCCGGACCACCGGCACCCGGCTGGATGACGCCGATCTGCGCGGCGCGACCGTGGACCCGTCGTTGTGGCGAACCGCGTCGTTAGCGGGTGCGCGCGTCGACGTGGACCAGGCCCTGGCCTACGCACTGGCGCACGGGCTGCGATTACAAGGGCTGCAGGGGTGACGTCAAGCCTCAGCGCCTGATCCGGAGGCGCCACCGCACGATGCCGGAGTAGACCACCGACAGCACGGCCAGCATCGCCATGTCGAACAGCCATGCGCTCCTGGTGTGCGCCCAGTGGCTGTCCTTGGGAACGAGCGCACCCGGCACCAGCGCGCGCACGTTGACCGTCGACGCCGACGCCGCATAGCCCCACCGGGCGGGAATGGCCCAGGACAGCTGGTCGAGGAAGATCCGGCCGGTCACCGGGATCAGGCCGCCGGCGAGCACCAGCTGCAGCATCAGCGACACCACCAGCAGCGGCATGATCTGCTCGTTGGAGCGGGCCAGCGACGAGAGCACCAACCCGAGAATCGCCGAGGCCACACAGGTGGCGGCGACGGTGACGAACAGCTCGACGCCGGCATCGAATTTGGAGGGCCCGAGCAGCACCGCGCCCTGGGTGGGGGCGCCCTTGCCCGCGATCACGATGGCGGTCGCGATCATCGCCTGGATGATGGCGAACGCGCAGAACACCGCGGTCTTGGCGCTCAGGTAGGCCCAGGTCGACAGGCCGACCGCCTGTTCGCGACGGAAGATGGCGCGCTCGCCGATGAGGTCGCGGATGGTCAGCGCGGTGCCCATGAAAACGGCGGCGATGGACAGCAGCGTCAGGATCTGGGCGGATTCGTCGGGCGTCGCACTGTTCGGGTCGGCAACGCCGAACCCGGTGTGGCCGGGAACCGTCAGCGAAAGCGCACCCAGGATGAAGGGCAACACCGCCAGGAACACGAAGTACGCGCGGTCGTTGACGACCAGCCGAATCTGGCGGCGGATGATCGTGGAGAACTGCCGATGCATGCTGGTGTGCGCAGGGGCGCCCAGGTCGGCCGGTACCGCGGCCTGCGTGGGCTCGGGCGGTCGGTTCTGGGCTTCTCTACGGGCCCTGAAGCGGCGATTGGCCTCGTCCGGGTCGGCGCCCACCTTGGCGAAGATCTGGGCCCAGTTCGTGGTTCCCATGGCCGCACCGATCTGGCCGGGTGGACCCAGGAACGCCGTCTTGCCGCCCGGTGCCATCAGCAGCACCTGGTCGCACACGTCGAGGTAGGTCAGCGAGTGCGTCACCACCAGCACCACCCGGCCGGCGTCGGCCAGTTGCCGCAGCATCGTCATGACCTGCAGGTCCAGGGCCGGGTCCAGCCCGGAGGTCGGCTCGTCGAGGATCAGCAGCGACGGCCCGGTGAGCAGTTCGAGCGCCACCGAGGCGCGTTTGCGCTGACCGCCGGAGAGCTGGTCGACCCGGGTGTCGGCGTGCTTGGCCAGCTCCAGTTCGTCGAGCACCTGGGCGACGACCTGGGCCCGGTCCGCCTTGCTGGTGTCCGGTGGCAGCCGCAGTTCGGCCGCGTAGCCGAGCGCCTGGTTGATCGTCAGCTGGCGATGGACCACGTCGTCCTGGGGGACCATCCCGATCCTGCTGCGCAACGACGCGTATCCGGTGTGGACGTTGTGGCCCTCGAACGTGACCAATCCGGCGCTGGGGGTGGTGTACCCGGCAACCAGCCGCGACAGGGTGGACTTGCCGGCACCGGAGCCGCCGATGATCGCGGTCAGCGTGCCGGGCCTGGCGGTCAGCGAGATGTTTTCCAGCAGCGTCTTCCCATTGACGCTGAATTCAACCTCGCGTACTTCCAGGCCGCCGGTGCTGGTTGCCGCTTCGGTGCGGCGAACCAAGACGCCTTCGGTGAATACCAGGTCGACGTTGCCGATGGTGATGACATCGCCCTCGGTCAGCACCGCGGATTCGACCCGCATTCCGTTGACGAAGGTCCCGTTGATGCTCTCCGCGTCTCGGATCTGGGTGCCGATCGGCGTCGGAGTCAGATAGGCGTGGTAGCGCGAGGCCAGAACGTCGTGAATGACGATGTCGTTGTCGATGGCGCGTCCGATCCGGGTGCGCGCGACCGGCGCTTGCAGCACCGTGGTGCCCACGGCCATTTGGGTGGGTGGATTTATCTCCGATCCGGTCGGGCCGCCCGGCGGGATGGCCGGAATGGGGGTTGTCCGTGGCGAACGAACGCCGCGACGTAGGCGCGGCTGGACCGCCCCGGGTGACCGCGTGGGCCGGGCCGCCGCGGACGGCGGTGATGCGGCCCCCGGCGGCGGTGGCAGGGCCCCCGACGGCGGTGGCGGCGGCCCGGGTGGCGGGGCCCCCGACTGCGGTGGCGGCGGCCCGGGTGGCGGGGCCCCCGACTGCGGTGGCGGCGGCCCGGGTCGCGGGGCCCCCGACGGCGGTGGCGGCGCTGCAGGGGGGCCGCCGGGCAGCACGATCTTTCGCAGCTTCTCCGTCGGAGGCAGCAGGCCGACCAACCCTCGGTTACGTCCGACCTCGAAGGTCAGCCGCGGCCCGTCGGGCCTGCCGAGGTTGATGGTCGCGCCGTCGTGGATGTCGGCTGTCTGCACCCGCTGGCCGTCGACGAAAATCCCGTTGAGTGAATTGTTGTCGATGGCCGTCCACCGGCCCTGGTCGAAGCGCAGCAGCAGGTGGGCACGGGCGATCAGCGGGTGCGCGACGCGCATATCGGCGCGCAGGTCACTTCCGATCACCACGTCACGGCCCGCGGCGAAGCTGCCGTGCGAACGGCCCGACCGAACCGTCAACACGGGTGCGGCGGGCCGGCTCATCGGCGCGTGAGCCGGATCTTCCACCACACGGTGACGGTATAGACCATGCACAACAGCGAGAGCATCGCCATGTCGAACAACCAGGCGCTCTTGGTGTGGGCGAAATGCTGGTCTTTCGGATCGGTCGGGCCCGGCACCAGGCGGTGGGTGTCGATCGTCGACGCCGCCGCCGCGTAGCCCCACCGGGCCGGCGTGAGCCACGACAACTGGTCGAGCACGGGCCGGCCGGTCACCCAGATCAACCCGCCGCAGAACACCAGCTGCGACATGATGGCGACCACCAGCAGCGGCATGATCTGATCCTGTGACTTGGCGATCGCCGACAGGGCCATGCCGAGCAGCGCCGAGGCCACGCACGTCGTGGCGACGTCGACGAACAGTTCGAAGTCGACATTGCCCAGCATCACCGCGTTGGAGAGGGGCTTGCCCCACCCGACCACCGAAATCGCGGTGGCGATTGCCGCCTGCAGGATCGCGAACGCGCTGAACACCCCGACCTTGGCGGCCAGGTAGGAGGCGGTGGACAGGCCGACGGCCTGCTCACGCTTGAAGATGGGACGCTCACCGACGAGGTCGCGAATGGTCAGCGCGGTACCCATGAATACGGCGCCGACGGTGAGCATGACCAGAATCTGGTCGGGCTGGTTGGGTGAGTTGCTCTTCGGGTCGCCCATGCCGTATCCGGTGCTGCCGCGCACGGTGAGGGTAAGGACGCCCATCAGGAACGGCAGCAGCGCCAGGAACAGTGTGTAGCCCCGGTCGGAGATCACCAGCCGAACCTGGCGGCGCGCAACGGTGGACAACTGGCGAAACACGTGGGTGTGCACGGGTTCGCCCAAGTCGCCGGCCGCGCTGGCTTCGGGTGGACCAACCGGCCGGGGCTTGTTCTCGGCCAGGAAGCGGCGATTGGCCTCGTCGGGGTCGGCGCCCACGTTGGCGAAGATGTCGGCCCAGTTGGTGGTTCCCATGGCCGCACCGATCTGGCTGGGCGTGCCCAGGAACGCCGTCTTGCCGCCGGGTGCCAGCAGCAGGATCTGATCGCACACGTCGAGGTAGGCCACCGAGTGCGTGACGACCAGCACCACACGCCCGGCGTCGGCAAGCTGCCGCAGCATCATCATCACCTGGCGGTCCAGCGCCGGGTCCAGACCCGAGGTCGGCTCGTCGAGGATCAGCAGCGACGGCCCGGTGAGCAGCTCGAGCGCCACGGAGGCGCGCTTGCGCTGGCCGCCGGAGAGCTTGTCCACCCGGGTTTCGGCGTGCTTGGTCAGCTCGAGTTCCTCGAGCACCTGAGCGACGACCTGTGCTCGATCGGCTTTGCTGGTGTCCGGCGGCAGCCGCAGTTCAGCGGCGTAGCCAAGCGCTTGGTTGACGGTTAGCTGGCGGTGCACCACGTCGTCCTGGGGGACCATCCCGACCCTGCTGCGCAACGACGCGTATTCGGTGTGGATGTTGTGGCCCTCGAACGTGACCGTGCCGGTGCTGGGGCTGGTGTATCCGGCGATCAGCCGCGACAGCGTGGTCTTGCCGGCGCCGGAGCCACCGATGATGGCGGTCAGCGTACCGGGGCGGGCGGTCAGCGTGATGTGGTCGAGCAGCTGCTTCTTGTCGATTTCGAAGGTGACCGCGTTGACCTCCAGGCCGCCGGTGCGTGTCGCGGCTTCGGTACGGCGGACCAGGGTGTCGCGGGTGAACACCAGGTCGACGTTTCCGATGGTGACCACGTCGCCTTCGTTCAGCACTGCGGACCCGACCCGGACACCGTTGACGAAGGTCCCGTTGACGCTGTGCGCGTCGCGGATCTCGGTACCCAGCGGTGTCCGCGCCAAGAAGGCGTGATGACGCGATGCCAGGACGTCCTGGATGACGATGTCGTTGTCGGTGGCGCGGCCGATGGTGACCGAAGCGGCGTCCGCCTTCTGGATCGACCCGGACCGCGACGGCAGGAACGCCTGGATCATCTTCGTCGCCAGGTTCGACACCTCGGGCGGCTTGGAGGTGCTGGGCGACATCGCGGTTTCGGGCGCCGCCAACGGTGGTGGCGCTTGCTGCGGGGCAGGCTGGTAGCTGGCCGGCGGCGGGGGCGGCGGGCCGGACGGATACCCCGGTGGTCGCCCGCCGCTGAGGCTGGTCGGATACACCGGTTGTCCCGGCGCGGCAGCGGGGGGATACGGCGCTCGCGGCGGTGGCGGGTTCCAGTTTGGCTGGCGGGTAGCGGGCGCGGGTGGCGCGGCCGGGGGAGGGGCGGGTTGACCCGCCATGGACGGCTGCTGGACGCGCATCGACGAGGTTTCGGGTGGGCGCCCGGCCATCCCCGAGTGGCGTCCCACCTCGAATGTCAGCATCGGCCCGTCGGGATTGCCGATGTTGACGCTCTGGCCGTCGCGCAGTTCGACCACCGGAACACGGCGACCGTTGACGAAGGTCCCGTTCAGCGACCCGTTGTCGATGGCCAGCCACCTGCCCTGGTCGAACCGCAGCAGCAGATGGGCGCGCGAAATCAGCGGATGCGTGATGCGCATATCCGCGCGGAGGTCGCGGCCGACCACTACGTCGTTGCCTGCCGCGAAGGTGCGTTCCGTCCCGTCGCACCGAACGGTGAGCGTCGGCGGTGCTGGTGGCGTCATCGAATCCACTCTAACTATGGGCGTAGGGCATGCCGGTCACCACGCAGTGGGTGCGGCTGTAGATGGTGGGCATGCACTGGTTGCAATGGGTGCACGCGGACCGCAAGCCGGTGCCGTCGCGTGCGATTCGGTTGATTAGATCGGGCTCGGCGAGCAGCGCGCGGGCCATCGCGACGAACTGGAACCCCTCCGCCATGGCGAGGTCCATCGTTTCCTTGTTGGTGATGCCGCCGAGCAGGATCAGCGGCATCTTGAGTTCGGCGCGGAACCGCCTGGCGTCGTCCAGCAGATACGCCTCCCGGTACGGGTACTCGCGCAGGAACTTCTTGCCGATCAACCGCACGCCCCACCGCATTGGGCGGTGAAATCCGGTGGCGAATTCCTTGACCGGCGCGTCGCCGCGGAACAGGTACATCGGGTTGACCAGCGAGCTGCCCGCGGTGAGCTCGATGGCGTCCAGGCCGCCGTCCTCCTCGAGCCATTTGGCGGTCTGCAGCGCTTCCTCGACCGGGATGCCGCGCCGCGCGCCGTCGGTCATGTTGAGTTTGGCGGTTACCGCGATCGGGGTGCCCTCCTTCTCCACCGCGCTTCGCACCGCCGTCACGATGCCGCGGGCGACCTTGGCGCGGTTCTCCAGCGAGCCGCCGAACTCGTCGGTGCGCTTGTTGATCAGTGGGCTGAGGAAGGAGCTCGCGAGGTAGTTGTGGCCGAGGTGAATCTCGACCGCGTCGAACCCGGCCTCGATCGCAAACCGCGCAGCGGTGGCGTGGTCCGCTGTGACCCTGTCGATGTCCGCACGGGTGGCCTGTTTGGAGAATTTGAGCCCCGCGGGGTTGAACTGCCGCATGGGCGCCAGCGCCCTGCCACGATAGGTGTTGAAATGCGCGAGGGGCCCGGCGTGTCCGATCTGCGCACTGATGGCCGCGCCTTCGGCATGAATCGCGTCGGTCAGTTTGCGCAGACCCGGTATCGCCTCCGGACGCCACCAGATCTGGTCGAAGTCGGTTCGCCCGTCGGGCGAAACCGCCAGGTAGGCGACGGTCGTCATGCCCACTCCACCCGCCGCGGGCAATCGGTGGTATCTGATCAGGTCATCACTCACGAGCCCCTTCGGGGTCGCCGCTTCGAACGTTGCGGACTTTATGATGCGGTTGCGCAGCGTGACCGGACCGAGTTTGCCCGGACTGAACACGTCCGGGGTACCAGAGCGGTCAGCGGCCATGTCAGGAGCCTAACGGCGATCGCAAGCGCGGCGAAGCCGGGCGCGGCGGGTCGCCGTGATTGGGGCCCCGGCGATCGCAAGCGCGGCGAAGCCGGGCGCGGCGGGTCGCCGTGATTGGGGCCCCGGCGATCGCAAGCGCGGCGAAGCCGGGCGCGGCGGGTCGGCGGCGTCGGCACCCCG
The DNA here is from genome assembly GCA_963814505.1 of uncultured Actinomycetota bacterium. Classification (GTDB taxonomy): domain Bacteria; phylum Actinomycetota; class Actinomycetes; order Mycobacteriales; family Mycobacteriaceae; genus Mycobacterium. The sequence continues at coordinate 527,680 of CAWFDM010000016.1, read as the reverse complement.
ACGGGCGTGCCAGACTGTCAGGCGTGGGCGCAATCACGCTGGACGGCAAGGCCACCCGGGACGAGATCTTCGTCGACCTGAAGCAACGCGCGGCCGCCTTGACCGCGTCGGGCCGCACGCCGGGGCTGGGCACCATCCTGGTGGGCGACGACCCAGGGTCGCAGGCCTACGTCCGCGGCAAGCACTCCGACTGCGCCAAGGTGGGCATCACGTCGATCCGCCGCGACCTGCCCGCCGACATCGCCGCGGCCACGCTCGACGAGACCATCGACGAGCTGAACGCCAACCCCGACTGCACCGGCTACATCGTGCAGCTGCCGCTGCCCAAGCATCTCGACGAGAGCGCGGCGCTGCAGCGCGTCGACCCAGGCAAGGACGCCGACGGATTGCATCCGACCAACCTGGGCCGGCTGGTGCTCAACAGCCCGGCGCCGTTGCCGTGCACACCGCGCGGCATCGTGCACCTGTTGCGGCGCTACGACGTCGAGATCGACGGTGCGCACGTGGTCGTCATGGGCCGAGGTGTGACGGTGGGCCGTCCGTTGGGGCTGCTGTTGACGCGCCGCTCCGAGAACGCCACGGTGACGTTGTGCCACACCGGAACTCGTGACCTGCCCGCGCTGACCAGGCAGGCGGACATCATTGTGGCCGGGGTCGGTGTGCCACACCTGCTGACGGCCGACATGGTGCGTCCCGGCGCCGCGGTGGTCGACGTCGGGGTGAGCCGCACCGAGAGCGGGCTGGTCGGCGATGTGCATCCGGATGTGTGGGAGGTGGCAGGTCACGTGTCGCCGAATCCCGGTGGCGTCGGCCCGCTGACCCGAGCGTTCCTATTGACCAACGTCGTCGAGCTGGCCGAGGGGCTATGACCGCACGGACCATTCGTCAATGGCCGATCCTGCTGGTCGGGTTGATCTTCATTACGGCGTTCGCGTTGGTGGGGGCCAACTTCTGGCGTCGCGGCTCGCTGCTGATCGGCATCGGTGTCGGGGTGGCGGCAGCGCTGCGGCTGGTGTTGCCCGACGAGCGGGCCGGCCTTTTGGTGGTGCGCAGCAAAGGCACCGACTTCATGACGACCGCGATCGTCGCGGCGGCGATGGTCTATATAGCCTGGACCATCGACCCACTCGGTACGGGCTAAATGCCCGGCAGGCCAGGAATTTTCGGCAGACCCCCGAAGTTGCCACTGGCTATGTCCGCCATCGCCGACGGGCAGTACATCTGGATCGCGATTTGCGCGAACATGTCGGCCATCCCTGGGGAAATGCCGCCGCCCTTGACCTTCGCCACGGCCGCGGCGAAGTTCCCGCCCGGCTTGGCCAGCATCGGGCAGATGGACTGGCCCAACGCGACCGCGTTGCCCTGGTCGCCGAAGTTGACGCCGGCCTTGTTCAGCGCGGCGACGAACTGGTCGTCGATCGTGTTTGCCTCCGACGGCGCCGCGAATGCCGCAGCCGCGGTAAGGAATGCGCCGGCGGCCGCCAGCAGACGGATGGGCAGCGGCTGATAGCGGAACTGCAAAATCCATCGGTTGGCACGGGCCAGAGCTTCCATGAACAGGTTCCCATCTGTCTGGGAGTGCACACGGTGCACTCGAATCACTCTAGGAACCTTGGTCTATGACAGTCACATTTGCAGCACGGTGAGATAAAGGTTTGCGCACTATGCGTTTCGTGGCCGCGGCGCGCCGCCGGCATCGGTTATTGGCGGGGAGTCGTTGCGTTCGGAAACCGGAAGATCGAAGCCGCACTGTGACATGACACGCCCGGCGACGACGGATTTTCGCGTACGCGGTGGTTGAGAATCCGGCCCATGACGACGCGTTGGCTTGGACAGCGAATCGTCTTGTACGCCAATGAATGTTTCGGTTATGCATCCTTGGGCCGCGGGGGCAAAAGCCTGGCTCGAAGCTGATCGGTGGGGCGATTGCGGGGGTCTAACGGCCCGAAGCGACGGCGCGAAGTGCAGCACCTTGCACGACTTGGTCTTGCGTCGAGATCGACCGCAGCGTGACGTCCACTCGACGTTTTGCACGCTAACGCCGATTTGGGCGCAAGCGCCCTGACTGGATCCTGCTGCAACCTGCTGCGCGTCGGCGAAGACGAGGAAGACGAGGCGAGTTAGTCCTCGTCACCCGGCGAGCGTCGCGCGGATGCACACGGTGACGTAGGGCAGCGCCAAGCCGGCCGAATTCGCCAGCGCCGGATGGGTGGCCAGCAGCTCACGCACCTGGTCGAGCGTTCTGACGCGAACCTCCGTCGGCGAGGTGATGCAGTAACTGCGGGAGGCCACCAGGTCGATGAGTGCTTGCGGGGTAAGGTAATTCGTCCACTCGACCTGATGGCGCTGCGGCTCGTCGAACGGTGCCGGCAGCGCCACGTTGAACCGGCCCCTGTCTCCGTCGCTGCCAATGATGTCGCCCAGCTCGCGCACCCAGCCGAGCCGCTCGTCGCGGGTGTTCCACACCAGACCCAGCCGACCGCCGGGCCGCAGCACCCGGGCCACCTCCGGGATGGCTCGTTCCGGATCGACCCAGTGCCAGGCCTGGGCGACCAGTACGGCATCAACGCCGTTGTCCTCCAACGGAATCGCTTCCGCGGTGCCCTCCAGCGCAACCGTGTCCGGCAGCGAGGCGCGCAGCACTTCCAGCATGTCCGGAATCGGGTCGACGGCCACCACGTCCAGGCCGCGTTCCACCAGCCGCGTGGTCAGCTTGCCCGTGCCGGCACCCAGGTCGAGCACCTTGCGCGCGCCGGTTGGCAAAAGCCAGTCGATCGCCTCCGGTGGATATGACGGGCGACCCCGCTCGTAGGCAGCCGCCGCTGAGCCAAAGGACAACGAGCGGTCGTACCTGGAGCGGGTCACCTTGGACGCCTAAGACACGCGCCTTCCGTGCCGGCTCTGTTGTCCGCCGGGTCGGCCAATTCCAGTGTCTTTCGGATCAATTCGCCGACGGCCTCGGGTTCCACCAGGAAGCCGTCGTGCCCGTAGATGGAGTCGACCACCTGCAGCTCGGTGCAACCCGGCAGCAGCTCGGCCAACTCCTCTTGCAGGCGCAGCGGATAAAGCCGGTCGGAGGTGATGCCACCGACCACGACCGGCACCGGGCACCCGCGCAGCGCCGCGGGAACCCCGCCGCGGCCACGGCCGACGTCGTGGCTGTTCAGCGTTTCGGTCAGGGTCACATAGGTGCCGGCATCGAAGCGGGCCAGCAGCTTCTCGCCCTGGTGTTCCAGGTAGCTCTGCACGGCGTAGCGGCCGCCGGTCGCCGGATCCTCTTCGCCCTGGCCGTCGTTGGCGAACCGGGTGTCCAGCTCGGTCTCGCCGCGGTAGGTCAGGTGCGCGAAACGGCGGGCGATCTGCAAGCCGGCGTCCGGTGTGCGCCCCGTCTCGTGGTAGTCGCCGCCCTGCCAGTTCGGGTCGGATTTGATCGCCGCGATCTGGGTGGTCTGGGTGCCGATCTGGTCGGCGGTGGCGCGCGCACCGACGGCCAGCAGCAGCCCGGCCCGGACCCGGTCCGGATGGCTGACGATCCACTCCAAAGCCCTTGCGCCGCCCATGGATCCGCCGACGACGGCCGCGATTTCGGTGATGCCGAGTGCGGCCAGCGCGGCGACATCCGCTTCTACCTGGTCACGCACCGAAATCAGCGGAAACCTTGAGCCCCAAGGCCTTCCGTCGCGGGCACGGGAACTGGGCCCGGTGGAGCCGCGACAACCACCCAGCACGTTGGTGGCCACCGCGCACCAGCGGTTGGTGTCGATCGGCGCGCCCGGCCCGGCCACCCCGTCCCACCAGCCGGGCGTGGGATGTCCCGGTCCGGCGGCCCCGGTGATGTGCGAATCACCGGTGAGCGCGTGCAGTACCACCACCACGTTGTCCCGCGCGGGCGACAACTCACCCCAGCGCTGGACGGCGATACAGACGTCGTCGATCACCCCGCCGTTCTCCAGCGTCAGCGGGCCGATGTCGACCAGGCCAACCTCGCCCTCGGCGGGCAGCCTCTGGGTGGGCACTTCGGAGATCGTCATGGCAGAACCCCTCAGTAGGCGGCCACGGCCTGCGGGTCGCCGCTGGCTCCAGAAGCGTTGGCGGGGCCAAACTTGCGGGCCGCGGCAAAGCCAAGCTCCAGGTCGGCCAGGATGTCGTCGATCCCCTCGATGCCGACGGCCAGCCGCACCAAGCCCGGGCTGACACCGGTGGACAGCTGCTCCTCGGGACTCAACTGGGCGTGGGTGGTCGACGCCGGGTGGATCACCAGCGAGCGCACGTCGCCGATGTTGGCGACGTGACTGTGCAGCGTCAGCGCGTTCACGAACGCCTTGCCGGCTTCGATGCCACCCTCCAGCTCGAACGACAGGATGGCTCCGGCTCCCTTGGGCGCCAACCGCTTTGCCCGCTCATGCCACGGCGAACTGGGCAGCCCCGCGTAGTTCACGGACACCACGCCTTGGTTGTCGGATTTGTGGCCCTCCAGGAACTCGGCCACCCGCTGCGCGTTGGCGACGTGGCGCTCCACCCGCAGGCTCAGCGTCTCTACGCCCTGGGCCACCAGGAACGCGTTAAACGGCGAAGCCGCCGACCCGAGGTCGCGCAGCAGTTGCACGCGGGCCTTGAGCGCGAACGCCGGCGGGCCCAGCTCGGCGAACACCACGCCGTGGTAGCTGGGGTCGGGTGTGGTGAATCCGGGGAAGCGGCCCTGGGTCCAGTCGAAGGTGCCGCCGTCGACGATCACCCCGGCGATCGCGGCGCCGTGTCCGCCCAGGTACTTGGTGGCCGAGTGCACCACGATGTCGGCGCCCTGAGCTATCGGCTGGATCAGGTACGGGGTGGCAACGGTGTTGTCGACGATCAGCGGCACACCGTTGGCGTGCGCGACCCCGGAAACCCCGGGCGTGTCCAGGATGTCGATCTGCGGGTTGGAGATGGTCTCACCGAAGAACGCCTTGGTGTTCGGCCGTACCGCCGCCTGCCAGGAGTCCAGATCGTCGGGATCCTCGACGAAGCTGACCTCGATGCCGATCTTCGGCAGCGAATAGTGGAACAGGTTATAAGTGCCGCCGTAGAGCCGCGGGCTGGACACGATGTGGTCGCCCGCGCCCGCCAGGTTCAGGATGGAGAATGTCTCCGCGGCCTGGCCGGAGGACAGGAACAGCGCGGCCACGCCGCCCTCGAGCGCGGCGATGCGCTGCTCGACGACATCGGTGGTCGGGTTGCCGATCCGGGTGTAGATGTTGCCCGGCACCTCCAGGCCGAACAGCGCCGCGGCGTGTGCGGTGTCGTTGAAGGTGTAGGAGGTGGTCTGGTAGATCGGCAGGGCACGCGCGTTGGTGGCCGAGTCGGGACTCTGGCCGGCGTGGATCTGTTTCGTTTCGAACGACCAATGCGCGGTCGGATCGGTGTCCGTGGTGTTTTCTGAGTTTTCTGAGCTCACGTGCGGTTGCTTTCTACTGGAAGTGGGCGAATCGGGCATCGGGTCCAGGCGGCCGGGACGCCACCGGTGGTGACGTCAACCGGAGCCGTCGGCTAGCAACGACACGCGATAGGGCGCGAATGGGCTTGATGAATGCGCATCACGATTCCCTGTCTACTCAGGGGCCCATAACGGCGGACCCGCGCTTGCCGCGTAGCTCGTTTTAGCTACTCAACCGGGTCATCACCCGGGGCACCCCACCGCGGTTGGAGGGTTGCCGGCCAGCAAGCCGGGGCTTAGCGCTGGCGCTCATGACCGCCTTGAAGCCTATCGCATCGCGCCGACTGGATGCCAACGGAGCAGTACGGCGGGGTGACGGCGGCTTGTACTCTGGCCTCAGGAGCAACCGCTCGCCCAAGCCCGCAGGTGCTGGAGGACTCGGCCTCATATGTCCAGTGAACGCAAGATCAAGGTCAAAGGCCCGGTAGTAGAGCTCGACGGTGACGAGATGACGCGGGTCATCTGGAAGCTCATCAAGGAGATGCTGATCCTTCCGCATCTGGACATCCACCTGGACTACTACGACTTGGGCATCGAGCACCGCGACCGCACCGACGATCAGGTGACCATCGACGCGGCGTATGCCATCAAGAGGCACGGCGTGGGCGTCAAGTGCGCGACGATCACCCCTGACGAGGCCCGCGTCCAGGAATTCAACCTGAAGAAGATGTGGCTGTCGCCCAACGGAACTATCCGAAACATCTTGGGCGGTACAATTTTCCGCGAGCCGATCGTGATTTCGAATGTGCCGCGGCTGGTTCCGGGGTGGACCAAGCCAATTGTCATCGGCCGCCACGCATTCGGTGATCAGTACCGAGCGACCAACTTCAAGGTGGACGAACCGGGCACCGTCTCGATAACTTTCACTCCCGCCGACGGCGGCCAGCCGATCGTGCACGAGATGGTGTCCATCCCCGAGGACGGCGGCGTCGTGATGGGGATGTACAACTTCAAGGACTCCATCCGCGACTTCGCCCGCGCGTCGTTCTCTTATGCCCTGAACGCCCAATGGCCGCTGTATCTGTCGACCAAGAACACCATCCTCAAGGCCTACGACGGCATGTTCAAAGACGAGTTCCAGCGCATCTACGACGAGGAGTTCAAGGACAAGTTCGAAGCCGAAGGGCTGACCTACGAGCATCGGCTGATCGACGACATGGTCGCCGCCTGCCTGAAGTGGGAGGGCGGCTACGTGTGGGCGTGCAAGAACTACGACGGCGACGTCCAGTCCGACCTCGTCGCGCAGGGCTACGGCTCACTCGGGCTGATGACGTCGGTGCTGATGTCGGCCGACGGCAAGACGGTCGAGGCCGAAGCCGCGCACGGCACCGTCACCCGCCACTACCGGCAGTATCAGGCCGGCAAACCGACGTCGACCAACCCGATCGCCTCGATCTTCGCCTGGACCCGCGGACTGCAGCATCGCGGCAAATTGGACCGCACCCCCGAGGTGATCGAGTTCGCGCAAACGCTGGAGCGTGTGGTCATCGAAACCGTCGAGGGCGGGAAGATGACCAAGGACCTCGCGTTGCTCATCGGACCTGGCCAGATGTGGCAGCAGAGCGGGGAATTCCTCCAATCGATTACCGACAACCTGGAGAAGGCGCTGGTCAACTAGCGGCGACGCCTCGGCGTCGCCGACCATTGCATAACCTTGTTCCACCCGGGCTTTCGGGACATTTTCGCCGAAGCGGACACCATTCGGCTTGAGCCTTTCGCCGCAATGCGGACAATCCACAAATCGGCCATCGCCATATGTCCCAGCCGGCCAAGCGATGTGGCCATGGCGCGGTGTCGCCGGAGGAGATCGCGCTGGGCGGCCTCATCGCCGCGGGCGCCGGCCAGCAGCGCACGTAGCCGCAGCACCCAGATCTCGCGGTCCACTAGGTCCAACGGGGCGGCCGCCAACCGCTCGATCGCGGTCTGGGCCTCCTGAACATCGGCCTCACCGCCGCGGGCCAGCAGCGTCTCCACGAACTGGGCCGTGGCCTTGAGGTACCAGGTGAGCTGTCCCGCATCGAACAGGTCGTCGACGGCTTTCCGCCCTGCCGCGATGGCACCATCGAGGTCGCCACGCCTGCCCTGCTCCCAGGCGATGTAGGCGTCGATGAAGGGTACCTCGGCCAGGGACCAGTGCTCGTGCAGGCACAGGTCGCGAAGTTGTGTCAGCACCGTCAGTCCGCGCTCACGGTCTGTCGGGGAGTCGCGGTGCATCAGCGCCGTGCCCAGCGCCATCTGGGCGGTGGCCAGCGCGAAATCGTCACAGGATCGTTCGGCGATCTGCAGCGCCTCATCCATCAGCTCCAGCGCGGCGTCGTCGGCCAGCAGCACCCCAGCGCCTATCCCTACCGCGTATGTGTAGGCGACGACGACGGCATAGGTCGCCGGGTCCGCCTTGCGGGCCATGGCGACGGCGGCGGCGAGGTCAGCCATGCACTCTAACCGTGGGCGGCCCAGGGCGATTCGGCCCATCCCGCGCGTGCCGTGCGCCGACGCCAACGGCGACCCGAAGATGAAGTTTCCTTTGGTGGGATCGCCGTCAGCCAGCTCGATGACCGCCTGTGACCAGCGCAGCACGTCGGCCCATTCGCCGGTCTCGAGCTTGACGAAGATCGGCATGACCGACAGCCCGACCGTCATGTCCGGATCGGCGATCGCATCGATCAGGGCCATCAGTTCGGATGCCAGCGCCGAGGCCTCCCGCACGCGGGCATGAAACCAGAGGCTCATCATCTGCCCAGCCATGCCCATCGCCAACGATGCCTTGTCGCCGGCCAGCGAGCTCAGTTCACGCAGCTCCTCGAAAGGCTCGGAGGAGGTGTCCGCATGGACTCGCCAGGCAGTGCCACACAACAGGGTGCGCGGCGCGATACGCATCGCGGTGCGCCCCGGATCGTCGGGGGGCAACGCGTCGGCGATCTTGCGCGCGCGCTCCCAACTCAGCCGCGCCGCGGCCAGATCGCGGTGCGTCGACGACGCGCCGGCACGCATATGCCAGTCATACGCGGGCTGCACATCGCCGGCTGCCTCCAGGTTCTCGGCGATCAGCGACGCGTTCTCCTCGACCGATCCCGGGTCGCCGGCCTCGATGGCCGCGGCCAGGCGCCGGTGCAGCTTGGCGCGGTCTGGTTTCAGTTGCGACTCGTAGGCGACCGCCTGGATCAACGGATGCCGGAATGCGTACTCGGCGCGCGGGGCGAAGCTCACCTGATCGATCATCTCGGACTCGACGAGCGTCTCGAGGGCCGGATCGATGCCCAGGCTGGCCAACAGATCCGGGCCGAACTGTGATCCGATCACCGACGCGGCGCTCAGCGTCTGTTTGGCCGCCGGTTCGAGGCGATCGATGCGCGCGGCGATGACCGCCTGCACGGTGGCCGGCACGCTCACCTCGGCCACATCGGTGCGGCACCGGTAGCCACCGCGCTCGCCCTCGAGTACCCCCTGTTCGGCAAGGTCACGCACCATCTCCTCGGCGAAGAACGGGTTACCGGCGGTCCGTTCGGTGATCAGCGCTGCCACCGCGCCCACCGAGGGATCCGCGCCCAACAGCTCGCCGACCAGTGCCGAGGTGTCGGCATCACCCAGTGGCTCCAGCGCCAGCGTCTGTGCGCCGGGCACCTGGGCCAGCGCCCCGTGGTAGTACGGGCGGTAGGTGATCAGCGCCATCGACGGGGTCTTCGGGAGCACCTTCAAGAACTCCGCCAGCATGGATTCACTGACCGCGTCGACCCAGTGCGCGTCTTCGAGGATGTACAGCCTCGGCTCGGTGCGCGCCAGCGACACCGCGTTGATCAGCGCGGTCAACCGCCGCCGCCGCGCGGCCGGGTCGATGTTCGGCAGCTCCGCAGCCGGGTCGCGAATGCCCAGCAGGTCATCCAGCAACACCAGATCGGCCGGGTCGACCCCGTCGGGAAACTGGCCCCGCACCCGCGCCCGCGCGGCCGCCCCATCCAGGTCGGTGATCCCCGTGATCGCCCGCAGCAGCCGCGCCACCACATGAAACGAGATGTCGCCGGAATGGGATTCGCAGAAGGCCGAACACACCTCCACACCACGGCGGCGCGCGATCTCGGCGGTCTCGTGAACCAGCCGGCTCTTGCCGATGCCCGCCGCTCCGCCCACACACACCACAGACCCGTGCCCACCGGCCAGTCGATCCAACATGTTTGTGACGATGCTCATTTCGAATTGGCGCCCGACCAGCGTGCTGTCAAAACGACTCCCCCCGGGATGCGACGCCACTCCCAGCAGGCGACGCGCCGGCATCGGTGCGTGAGCGCCGTCGATCTGCACCAGCTCCGGCTCACCCAGCACCGCGGTGTTTTCCACCAGCCGGGCGCTGGACGCACTGAGCATGACCCCGCCGGGTGCGGCGACGGACCCCATGCGCTGCGCCATCCCGGCCTGCTCGCCGACCAAACCCAAAGAACCCGAACCGGTCCCGCCGGCGATGACCCGCCCCGAACTAAGGCCAACGCGCAACCGCAGCTGCCCAACCTCGTGGCGTTCGACCCCGCCGGCCAGCCCCGTGGCTTCCTGTTGGATTTCCAGGGCCGCCAAACAGGCGCGAAGCGCATGGTCCTCCAACGCCGCCGGTGCGCCGAACACCGCCATGATCCCCGCGCCGGTGATCGTGTCGACCGCTCCGCCATAGCGCTGCACCACCGCCGCGCAGCGGTCGACCAGCTCGGTCATGATCTCGTGAAACCGCTCCACACCGACGGCGGCGGCCAGGTCCATCGAATCAACCACGCTTGCGAACACCACAGTCGCCTGCTTGAGCTCAGCAGATCGTTTGGCAGCCACCGATGCGCGTGCGTCTGCCCGTTCGCTCCCGCTGATAGTCCTGTCCAGGCCGTCGACCAGCGTCAGAGCAGGCGCTGGCCGGCCGTCGGTCGGTGCGGGCGCCCCACCGAGCGCTTCGCGGGCAGCGGCGGCCAGCTCGTGGGCGCTCTGGTAGCGGTGCTCAGGATCCTTGGCCATCCCGCGCGCGACCACGTCATCGAACCCGACCGGGATTGCGAAGTCGAAAACGCTGGGTTTTGGCGGGTCTTTGGTGAGGTGCGCGGCGAGCTGCTCCTCCATGCTGTCCGCCGGATAGGGCAGCTCTGCGGTCAGGCATTCATACAGCACACACGCCAACGCATACACATCGGCGCGCGCGTCGATGGTCCCGCTACCGAAGCGTTCGGGTGCCATGTACGCCCACGAGCCCACCGTAAAGCCGGTGCGGGTCAGCCTGGTGGCCGACGCGTCGTGGGCGATGCCGAAATCGATCAGATACACGAAATCCTGCGCGGTCACCAGCGCGTTGGACGGTTTGACGTCGCGGTGCACCAGGCTCGCTGCATGCGCGGCATCCAGCGCCGCGGCCAGCTGTTCGATCACCCGCACCGCGCGCTCCGTGTTCATCGGCCCGTCGCGTTCGAGCAGTGTTTGCAGGTCGGTGCCGTTGATGACCGGCATCACCAGATACAACTGGCCATCGATTTCGCCGGCCTCGTGGATCGGGACGATGTGCGGCTCGGTCAATTTCGCCGCCGTGTAGGCCTCACGCCGGAACCTGTCGGCATACCCGGCGTTCTTGGCCAGCTCGGGCGCCAATACCTTGATCGCCACATCGCGGTGCATCACGGCGTCGTGGGCTTTATACACCGAACCCATGCCGCCCTCGCCGATCATCTCGATCAGCTGGTAGCGCCCGAACGCCACCTCATCCATGGGCAGCCCTCCCAAGGCAGGCAGGTGGCGACTATGGTACCCCGCCGCGCTGGATATCTTCTGGTCACATTTTGCCGGCGCTGGTCACCTCGACCAGAGGTAGTCGGCGCCTCGCCCGCCTGTCGCCCGAGAACATGGTCAGCGACGACGCTTCTGCGTCGTCGACCATCGCATAACCTTGCTCACCAAGGGCTTTCGGGACATTTTCGCCGAAGCGGACAATATTCGGCTTGCGCCTGCCGCCGCAACGCGGACAGCCCACGAATCGGCCATCGCGATATGGCCTAACCATCCGTGCGATCTGGCCATCGCGCGGTATCGCTGGAGGAAATCGCGGTGGGCGACCTCGTCGCCGCGGGCGGCGGCCAGCAGTGCCCCTAGCCGCAGCAGCCAGATGTCGCGCAGCAACAACTCGCCGTCGAGCGGGGCGGCCGCCAACCGCTCGATCGCGGTCTGGGCTTCCTGCAGGTCGGACTCGTCGCCGCGGGCCAGCAGCGTCTCCACGAACACGCGTGTGGCCAAGCTGAACAAGCTGAATTGTCCGTTCCCGAACAGGTCGTCGACGGCTGCCCGCATCGCCACAATGGCGCCATCGGGGTCGAGGTGTCCACGTCTGCTCTGTTCCAGGGCGATGTAGGTGTCGACAATCGGCAGCTCACACAAGCTGAAGTGCTCGTGTAGGCACATGTCGCGAAGTTGTGTGAGCACCGTCAGTCCGCGCTCCCGGTCTGTTAGGGAGTCGCGGTGCATCAGCGTCAGGCCCGCCGCGAACCGGGCATTGGCCAGCGCGAAATCGTCACCGGATCGTTCGGCGATCTGCAGCGCCTCATCAACCAGCTCCACCGCGGCGTCATCGGGCAGCAGCGCCCCGCTGCATATCCCTAATCCGTATAGGAAGTCGATGACGATGCCGTAGGTCGTCGGGTCCGCCTCGTAAGCCATGGGGACGGCGACGGCGAGGGAACCCAGCCACTCCGAAGGTGGGCGGCCCAGGACCGCTTGGCCCATCGCGCGCGTGGCGTACGCGAGCGCCAGCGGAGACCCCATGATGAAGTTGCCCTTGGTGGGGTCGTCGTCGGCCAGCTCGATGGCCCGTTGTGACCAGCGCAGTATGTCGGCGAATCCGCCAGTCTCTATCGAGACGAGATTCGGCATGAAAGTCACCCCGACGATCAACTCCGGGTCCCCGATCGCCTCGACCAGGGCCATGAGTTCGGATGCCAGCGCCGAGGCCTCCCGCAGGTGGGCATGATCCCAGAGGTTCAGCACCTGCCCGGCCAGGCCCATCGCGAACGATGCCTTGTCGCCGGCGAGCGAGCACAGTTCACGCAACTCCTCAAAGCGCTCGGCGGAGGTGTCCGCATGGACTCGCCAGGCGGTGCCACACAGCAGAGTGCGCGGCGCGATACGCATCTCGATGCGCCCCGGATCGTCGGTGGGCAACGAGTCGGCGATCTCTCGCGCGCGCTCCCAACTCAGCCGCGCCGCGGCCAGATCGCGGTGCGTCGACCAGGCGCCGGCACGCATATGCCAGCCATACGCCGGCTGGACATCGCCGGCTGCCTCCAGGTTCTCGGCGATCACCGCCGCGTTCTCCTCGACCGATCCCGGGTCGCCGGCCTCAATCGCTTCGGCCAGGCTCCGGTGCAGCTTGGCACGGTCTGGTTTCAGTTGCGATTCGTAGGCCACCGCCTGGATCAACGGATGCCGGAATGCGTACTCGGCGCGCGGGGTGAAGCTCACCTGATCGATCAGCTCCGCGTCGACCAGCGCCTCCAGGGCAGGATCGATCCCCAGGCTGGCCAACAGATCCGGGCCGAATCGTGAGCCGATCACCGCCGCGGCGCTCAGCGTCTGTTTGGCCGCCGGGTCGAGGCGATCGACGCGCGCGGCGATGACCGCCTCCACGGTGGCCGGCACCCGGACCTCGGCCACATCGGTGCGGCACCCGTAACCACCCCGCTCGCCCTCCAACACACCGCGTTCGGCAAGCTCGCGCACCATCTCCTCGGCGAAAAACGGGTTACCGGCGGTCCGTTCGGTGATCAGCGCCGCCACCGCGCCCACCGAGGGATCCGCGCCCAACATCTCATCGATCAACGCCGAGATATCCGCATCACCCAGTGGCTCCAGCGCCACCGTCTGCGCGCCGGGCACCTGGGCGAGCGCCCCGTGGTAATACGGGCGGTAGGTGATCAGCGCCATCGACGGGGTCTTCGGGAGCACCTTCAAGAACTCGGCCAGCATGGATTCACTGACCGCGTCGATCCAGTGGGCGTCTTCGAGGATGTAGAGCCTTGGCTCGGTGCGCGCCAGCGACATCGCGTTGACCAGCGCGGTCAACCGCCGCCGCCGCGCGGCCGGGTCGATGTTGGGCAGCTCGGCGGCCGGGTCACGAATGCCCAGCAGGTCATCCAGCAACACCAGATCGGCCGGGTCGACCCCGTCGGGAACCCGCTCGCGCACCCGCACCCGCGCGGCCGCACCATCCAGGTCGGTGATCCCAGCGATCGCCCGCAGCAGCCGCGCCACCACATGAAACGAGATGTCGCCGGAATGGGATTCGCAGAAGGCCGAACACACCTCCACACCACGGCGGCGCGCGATCTCGGCGGTCTCGTGAACCAGCCGGCTCTTGCCGATGCCCGCCGGTCCCGCCACACACACCACACACCCGTGCCCAGCGCCCAGCCGATCCAACATGTTTGTGACGATGCTCATTTCGAATTGACGTCCGACCAGCGTGCTGTCAAAACGACTCCCCCCGGGATGCGACGCCACCCCCAGCAGCCGACGCACCGGCATCGGTGCGTGAGCGCCGTCGATCTGCACCAGCTCCGGCTCACCCAGCACCGCGGTGTTTTCCACCAGCCGGGCGCTGGACGCACTGAGCATGACCCCGCCGGGTGCGGCCACCGACCCCATGCGCTGCGCCATCCCGGCCTGCTCGCCGACCAAACCCAAAGAACCCGAACCGGTCCCACCGGCGATGACCCGCCCCGAACTAAGGCCAACGCGCAACCGCAGATCCCCAACCTCGTGGCGTTCGACCCCGCCGGCCAGCCCCGTGGCTTCCTGTTGGATTTCCAGGGCCGCCAAACAGGCGCGAAGCGCATGGTCCTCCAGCGCCGCCGGTGCGCCGAACACCGCCATGATCCCCTCGCCGGTGATCGTGTCGACCGCTCCGCCATAGCGCTGCACCACCGCCGCGCAGCGGTCGACCAGCTCGGTCATGATCTCGTGAAACCGCTCCACACCGACGGCGGCGGCCAGGTCCATCGAATCAGCCACGCTTGCGAACACCACAGTCGCCTGCTTGAGCTCAGCAGATTGTTTGGCAGTCGCCTCACCGGTGGCGCCGACCAGCGTCGGCGCAGATTTCATCCCGGCGCGGGCCGCGATGCGCCCCCCATTGAGCGCTCGACGGGCAGCGGTGGCCAGGTCGTGGGCGCTCTGGTAGCGCTGCTCGGGATCCTTGGCCATGCCGCGCGCGATCACGTCATCGAACCCGACCGGGACCGCGGCGTCGAAAACGCTAGGTTTTGGGGGGCTTTTGGTCAAGTGCGCGGCGACCTGCTCCTCCATGCTGTCCACCGGATAGGGCAGCTGCGCGGTCAGGCATTCATACAGCAAACACGCCAACGCATACACATCGACGCGCGCGTCGATGGTCCCGCGACCGAAGCGTTCGGGCGCCATGTATGCCCACGTACCTACCGTGGCTCCGGTGTGGGTCAGCCTGGGAGCCGACGCGTCGTGGGCGATGCCGAAATCGATCAGATACACGAAATCCTGCGCAGTCACCAGCGCGTTGGACGGTTTGACATCGCGGTGCACCAGGCCCGCTTCATGCGCGGCATTCAGCGCCGCGGCCAGCTGTTCGATCAACCATACGGCGCGCTCCGCGGTCACCGGCCCGTCGCGTCCGAGCAGTGTTTGCAGGTCGGTGCCGTCGATGACCGGCATCACCAGATACAACTGGCCATCGATTTCGCCGGCCTCGTGGATCGGGATGATGTGCGGCTCGGTCAATTTCGCCGCCGCGTAGGCCTCACGCCGGAACCTGTCGGCATACCCGGATTTCTTGGCCAGCTCGGGCGCCAGCACCTTGATCGCCACGTCGCGACGCATCACGGTGTCATGGGCCTTATACACCGAACCCATGCCGCCCTCGCCGATCAGGTCGATCAGCTGGTAGCGCCCGAACGCCACCTCATCCATGGGCAGCCCTCCCAAGGTAGGCAGGTGGCGCCCATGCTACCTCGCTGCGCTGGATATCTTCTGGTTACATTTCGTCGGCGCTGGTTACTTCGACCTGAGGTAGTCGGCGCGTCGATCCGCGGGTTGACGGTGCTGAATGGGGCTGACGGCGCTCAATGGGAGGATCGCCGCAACGCTTGTGCTGCAAGGGAATGCGGTTAGCCAACCACCCGACGTCGGTCGGCCCGCTGCCGAGATCGGCCGGCGTCCCAAACGACTAGCGCGGGCTGAGCGGTCACCGCAAAGCGACGATCCGGCGTTGTTCGCCACGAAGATTCGCTCGGCAGTGACCGACAGCGAGCGGGAGATCCGCTATGACCCGGACGCCCAAGCCGGGTGTGTCGAACCTACTGAAGCGCTGGTTAACTAGCCGGTGATTGGGCGGCCCTCCTACCGGCCCCCAGCCGCGGGCTGCACTGATCGAGGAAGGCGTCGATGACCTCGGTGATGCGTCCGGGCGCCTCGAACATCGGCACGTGTCCCACGCCGTCGACCACGGTGAGCTTGTGGTCGGCCGGCAGGTGGGTGGTGAAATGCCGGGTGAACCTGGGTGCGGGGATAACCCGATCCTTGCCGCAGATCACCAGGTGCGCCGGGACGGCGTTCTGCGAGAGCTCGCGCAGGCCGTGCAGCAGCAGCGCCTTGACCAGCAGCTGGAAGTAGGCGGGGCAGTGCGCGACGTCGTCGATGATGACGCTCAGTTCGCGCTCGCTGACCCCGTCCGGCGACGCGCTGATCGCATAGGTGGCCAACCGGCGGCTGAACGGCAGGTGCAGAACCCGCGGCCCGAACATCCAAGCGAACACCAACAACGGAATTGCCAGGGCGAACTTGGCGATTACCTCGCACTTGACCGGGCTCCACCGAGTCCAACCGCCCGCGGGCGCGATGCCGGTGACGCTGCGCGCCCGTCCACGTCGCTCGAGTTCAAAGGCGACCCAACCCCCGAGCGAGTTGCCGACGATGTGGGCGGTTTCCCAGCCCAGTTCGTCCATCTGGCGCTCGACGCCATCGGCCAGCACCGCGGAGGACAGGAACCAGGTGCCGGCGGACGGTCCGCCGTTGTGGCCGGCCATCGTCGGCGCGAATACCTCGTAGCGGCCGGTGTCGGCCAGTTGCCGGGCCACGGTCTCCCATACCGCCTGGGACAGCAGGAATGGGTGCAGCAGCAGCACGGGCTCTCCTGAACCGAGGTGGATGGGCGAGCGAGTGATCATGCTTTCGACATTACTAGGTGATACCGCCGGTACCGCAAGAAACATGCCGGAGGTGGGCGTGAACCACCGACGGCCAGCGCGTGAAAAGATCGGATGACCATGAGCACCGCTACCGGATCCACGCGGATTTTCTCCGGCGTGCAGCCCACCTCTGATTCGCTTCACATCGGCAACGCACTGGGTGCGATCACCCAATGGGCCGCGCTGCAGGATGACCACGACGCCTTCTTCTGTGTGGTCGACCTGCACGCCATCACCGTCGCGCAGGATCCCGCGGCGCTGCGGCACCGCACCCTGGTGACCACCGCGCAGTACCTGGCGGTGGGCATCGATCCGGCCCGCAGCACCGTCTTCGTGCAAAGCCACGTGCCTGCGCACACCCAGCTGGCGTGGGTGCTGGGCTGCTTCACCGGCTTCGGGCAGGCGTCGCGGATGACGCAGTTCAAAGACAAGTCGACGCGACAGGGCAGCGACGCCACCACCGTCGGCCTGTTCACCTACCCGGTGTTGCAGGCCGCCGACGTGTTGGCCTACGACTCCGACCTGGTGCCGGTGGGGGAGGACCAGCGGCAACATCTGGAGCTGGCGCGCGACATCGCGCAGCGGTTCAACAGCCGCTTCCCGGATACCTTCGTGGTTCCCGACATCCTGATTCCGAAGGTCACCGCCAAGATCTACGACCTGGCCGACCCGACGTCGAAAATGAGCAAATCGGCGGCCACCGATGCCGGGTTGATCAACTTGCTCGACGATCCGGCGTTGTCCGCCAAGAAGATTCGCTCGGCGGTGACCGACAGCGAGCGGGAGATCCGCTATGACCCGGACGCCAAGCCGGGTGTGTCGAACCTGCTGGGCATCCAGGCGGCGGTCACCGGGGCCGGCGTCGACGCCCTGGTGGCGGGCTATGCCGGGCGCGGCTACGGCGACCTGAAGAAGGACACGGCCGAGGCCGTCGTCGAATTCGTCGGTCCGATCAAGGCCCGGGTCGACGAATTGATGTCTGACCCAACCGAATTGGAGACCGTGCTGGCTCGTGGCGCCGAACGGGCTGCCGAGGTGGCCGGCAAAACGGTGCAGCGGGTCTACGACCGGCTGGGATTCCTCCCGCAACGCGGTTAGGGCGTTTCGCAATGAGCAACCTGAGAATCCTCGATCGGCTGCGGGGTCGGTTCGGCTGGCCCGACCATGCCGTGAGCGCCTACCGGCGCTTCGACAGCCGCGGGGACAATTTCTTCGCCGCGGGCCTCAGTTACTCCCTCCCTGATGAAAACCCTACACCGAGGATTAGCATCCACGTGACCCCGAGTGATGCGTTGGCGTTCCGTGAGGGCGCAGCGAAGCGTTCACAGGGGCACGTGTAGGCCAGCTATTGAGCCGCGATCAGGGTTCGGGGTGCCGACGCTGTAGTAACTGTGGAAGGCAACACCGCTAGCGGCGTTATTGCGGTCGTTGGTGGGCCCCGCGCGGTCAGAGAACCTGTGCATGTACGGAACCTTCATGCGCGAGAACCGGGAGATCCCACGTTTGCCCTCTGGTTGATCACCAGTCGGGCCGCTGGGAACGCTGAGGCGGTAAGCCTGAGATGAACGAGCGTGGGAAGTCAGACAGCCCCGTAGTACCTGCGAACCTGCCGAACAAGGCCACGGAAGTGGCGGCGGAGGTGGGGGAGGAAAGGGGGCTGACCAAGGGGAACATGATCGACCTAACACGTGCCGGACGCAGTGCCGGATCGAGCGTGTCAAGCGGGTTGGATCGTGTGCGTGAAGTAGCGAGAAAGGATAAGGAAGCGCAGTTCACAGCGCTGCTGCACCATGTCGACGTGAATCGCCTCTGGGCGGCTTATTGGGCGATTAACCCCAAGGCCGCTACGGGTGTGGATCGGGTGACATGGCAGGACTACGGCGAGAATCTCGGGGCGAACCTCGTGAATCTGCTTGCCAGGGTCCACAGTGGTGCTTATCGGGCAAGTCCATCACGGCGTGCTTACATTTCGAAGTCCGATGGGCGTATGCGCCCGTTAGGCATAGCGACGTTGGAGGACAAAATTCTTCAGCGTGCTGTTGTCGAGGTGTTAAACGCTATCTACGAGGTGGACTTCCTCGGCTTCTCTTACGGATTTCGGCCTGGACGCAACCCGCACAATGCGTTGGATGCGTTAGCGACCGGCATCTCACGGAAGAAGGTGAACTGGGTGCTCGATGCGGATATCCGCGACTTTTTCGGCCAGCTTGATCATTGCTGGCTTGGAGGTTTCTTGAGCACCGGATCGCCGATAAGCGGGTCCTGCGTCTCATCAGTAAGTGGTTGAGAGCAGAGTCATCGAATGGGACTGTCGCAGACAGTGCAAGGCACCGCAGGTGCTTCGGCGTCGCCGTTGCTGGCGAACGTGTACCTGCACTATGTCTTCGACTTGTGGCTCACTGGTGGAGACGTCGGTATGCGCATGGTGATGTGATCATTGTGCGTTTCGCTGACGATTTCGTTGTGGTTTCGAGCATCAAACCGATGCGCAGCGGTTTCTTGTCGACCTTCGGGAGCGGTTCGCGAAGTTCAACTTGGAGCTGCATCCAGATAAGACGCGGCTGATTGATGGGCGGCATGCTGCCAAAAGGCGATCGCGCGTGGCTGGTACCCGAGACGTTCGATTTTCTTGGTTTCACGCATGTATGCGAAAGACGAGAATGGCGTTTCTGGTTGCGGCGTATCACATCTCAAGCGAGCCAAGCTGCGAGAAGTCAACAACAACTCAAGTTCGCCGTACCAGCCATCCCTGCAGCATTTAGCGAGCTTACAGTCACTTCGCGTACTACGCCGTGCCTGCAATATCGATGCAGTATCGGCCTTTCGCACCCAATACAGAACTTTAACGCGCTTCCCCAGCCATAAACATATCACCTCGCATAACCTGCTCCAACTCGCTCTGCCACCCCAGAGTGTGCATCCTACCCTACAGCGCTTCACTCGTACCTAGTAAGCCCAGGCGTAGTCCCACGCTGGTCTGCGCCCCCAGGCTCCTCACACGATCTTCGCGGTATTCCCGTTGCTGATGGTCCGCTAAAACGGTCCGGCGGGTTTACCATCGGCTGGTATTCCTTCCGCACCGGGAGCGGTTCTCGCCGTGGTCAAGCCACGGCGCAGAGGCCGTGACCCAGACAGCCCGGGGGTGGCAGGTTTGACCACGAGCGAGCCGGCCAACCCAGGGTTTTTTCATCGGCTGCGGGACAGGTTCGGGTGGTTGGACCACGTCGTGCGCGCGTACCAGCGGTTCGACGAATGCAACGGCGGTTTCTTAGCCGCGGGCTTGACCTATTACACGATATTTGCGTTATTTCCCTTGCTGATGGTTGGTTTCGCGGCGGTGGGGTTCGTGTTGTCGAGCCACCCGGAACTGCTCGGCGAGATCACCAGCCACATCCGGACCGCGGTGCCCAGTGATTTGGGGAACCAGCTGATCGAGTTGATGAATTCGGCGATCCGGGCGCGCGCGTCCGTCGGCGTCATCGGCCTGACGACCGCGGCCTGGGCGGGTCTGACCTGGATCTCGCACCTGCGGACGGCCTTGACCGAGATGTGGTGGGAGCAGCGTGTCGACTCGCCGGGCTTCGTGCGCACCAAGCTGTCCGATCTGTTCGCGATGGCGGGGACCTTCTTGGTGATGCTGGCGACGATCGGCCTTACCGCGCTGGGCACGGAGGCGCCGATGGGCGCGGTGCTGAGATGGCTTGGAATACCTCAGTATTCGGTCTTCGACTGGCTCATTCGGGGTGTTTCGGTCTTGACGTCGCTGCTGGTGTCGTGGTTGCTGTTCACCTGGATGATCGCGCGGATGCCGCGGAAGGGGGTCAGCCTCGTTCAATCGATGCGGGCCGGGTTGCTGGCGGCGATCGGTTACGAGTTGTTCAAGCAGGTCGCGTCGATCTATTTGCAGATCGTGCTGGGCAGCCCGGCGGGCGCCGCGTTCGGGCCGGTGTTGGGCTTGATGGTGTTCGCCTATATCACCTCGTATCTCGTCCTGTTCTGCACGGCGTGGGCGGCGACGGCAGCGCAGGACTCGCGCGAGGAGCCCGTCGAGCCGCCCGCTCCCGCGATCATCGCCCCGCGGGTTCAGCTGGACGAGGGGCTGAAGACGCGTCAGACGCTCGCCGCGATGGCGGTAGGAGCCGTTGGAGGGCTGGTGTTTTCGCGATTGACGCAGGGGCGCCGTTAGCGGGTAGCGGATTTCTCCTCGGCTTATCCGTGGCTGCCCATAGTGCCGTTGCCGCCGTTGCTGCCGTTGGTGCCGGCGTTGGTGGCGGCGCCGCCGAGGCCGCCGCCGCCGCCGACGCCGCCGCCGCCGAAGCCGGCGAAGCCGGTGAGGCTGGTATGGCCGGTGCCGCCGGTGCCGCCGTCGCCGCCGGTGCCGCCGGTGCCGCCGTTGCCGCCGGTGCCGCCGTCGCCGTTAAGACCGCTGCCGTCGCCGCCGCCGCCGCCGACTCCGCCGTCGCCGCCGGCACCGCCCTCACCGGCGAGGGCGCCAGTCAGGCTGGAACCGCTGAAGATTGCGTTGCCCGCGTTGCCGCCGTGGCCGCCGGCGCCTCCGTCGGTGCCGTTGCCGCCGGTGATGCTTCCGCCGCTGCCGGACACGGAGCCAGTGCCGCCCGCCCCGCCGGCGCCGCCGGCACCGCCCGCGCCACCATTGCCGGCATCGCCGGGAGTGGAGACGATGCTGACGTTGCCCCCGATGTTTGCGTCACCACCGGCCCCGCCGTTGCCGCCCGCCCCGGCGGCGCCGCCGTCTCCGTCGGTGGCGGTCACGGCGGTGGCGCTGAAGATCTCGCCGCCAGTGCCGCCGCTGCCGCCGTTGCCGCCGGTGCCGCCGCTGCCGCCGCTGCCGCCGCCGGTTGCGGTGCCGCCGGTCCCGCCATTGCCGCCGTTGCGCCCGGCGCCGCCGTCGGTGGCGTCGGTAGCCGCAAGGGAACTGCCGCCGAAACCGCCACTGCCGCCGGCCCCGCCGGCGCCGCCGTTGCCGGCGCTGCCGCCGTCAGTGCCGGCGCCGCCGTTACCCCCGTTGCCGGCGAAGCCGCCGTTGGCGCCGGCGACCGCCAGGCTGCCCGTCGCTCCGCCGCCGCCCAGGCCGCCGTTGCCGCCGCCGCCACCGCTGCCGGCATTGCCACCGTTCAGGCCGCCGAAGCCGGCGCCGCCGTCGCCGCCGGTGCCGCCGTTGCCGCCGTTGCCGCCGGCGAAGTCGATGGCGGCTTGGCTGCTGGCGTTGGCACCGTCATTGCCGTTGCCGCCGGAGCCGCCGTTGCCGCCGTTGCCGCCGGAGCCGCCGGCCGACCCGGCAGCGCCCCCGACTCCGCCATTACCGCCGTCTCCGCCGTTGCCGCCGGCGGCGAGGCTGAAGCCGTTGTGAGAGGTGCCGCCGCCGCCGCCGTTGCCGGCCGCGCCGCCGTTGCCGCCGTTTCCGCCAAGGCCGTTGAGGGCATTGCCCACTCCCGACCCGCCCTTACCGCCGCTGGCGCCCGCCCCGCCGTCAGCGCCGGCGCCCCCGCTGCCGCCGTTGCCCGTGGTGCCCGCGGTGCCCGCCGCGCCCGCACCGCCGCCGGCCGCCCCGCCGGCGCCCGCGTTGCCGCCGTTGCCGCCGTTGCCGCCGTGACCGCCGTTGCCGTTGGTGCCACCGGCCGCGGCCGAGCCCCCGGCGCCACCGGCGCCGCCGGTGCCGCCGTTGCCGCTGGGCCCGATCGCCGCGCCGTTGGTGAGGAAGCCGGTGCTCAGGGCCCCGCTGGTGCCGCCGGCGCCGCCGTTGCCACCGGCACCGCCGGTGCCGCCGACACCGGTGCCACTCACGGCCCCGCCGGTGCCACCGATGCCGCCCACACCACCGGTGCCGCCGGTGCCGCTGGTGGCCGAGGTCGTCGGGCCCCCGGCGCCCCCGATTCCACCGGCACCGGCAGCACCACCCTCGCCGCCGTGGCCGCTACCGCTCGTCGCCCCGCCGGTGCCCCCGACCCCGCCGATACCCCCGGTGCCGCCGTTGCCGACGGTGCCACCGGGGGCCGCCCCGCCAATGCCCCCGGTTCCACCGGCACCGGCAGCACCACCGTCGCCGCCGACGCCGGCACCGCTGGCGGCCCCACCCATGCCGCCCGTGCCGCCGGCACCCCCGGTGCCGCCACCACCGGCAGCCCCACCGACAGTGCCCGCGCCGCCGGCGCCCCCGGCTCCGCCCGCACCGGCCACACCACCACCGCCACCATCACCGCCGCCGCTGCCATCACCGCCGGTGCCGCCAGCACCGCCCTGACCACCGGTGCCGCCCAGACCGCCGGTGCCGCCGGTCTGCGTGCTTTCCGCACCGCCGGCCCCCCCGGCACCCCCGTCACCGCCGCTGCTGCCCGCCCCCCCGCCGCCGCCAGCACCACCCACACCCCCGGTGCCGCCCTGACCGCCGAAACCCCCCGTCACCGAACCGTCCACACCGCCGGTCCCGCCGGCCCCACCGGTCCCCCCCGCAGTGCTGCCGGTACCCGCGCCACCGGCCCCACCGGCGCCGCCGGCCCCACCCCTGCCCGCCAGCGACAGCAGCTGGCTGTTGGCGCCACCGGTGCCCCCGGCCCCACCATTGCCGCCAGCACCGCCCTGACCGCCCGCCCCGCCCGCCCCGCCGTTTCCACCACCCAACAGCCCATTGCTGCCGCCGGCCCCACCATTGCCGCCCGTGCCGCCCACGGCAGTGGCCGCCCCGCCCGCCCCCCCGTTACCGCCATGACCCCACAGCCCGGCCGACCCGCCGGCCCCACCAGTGCCGCCCGCCGCCCCCGACCCGCCGTTGCCGCCGCTGCCGAACAACCACCCGCCGTCGCCGCCGGGCGCCCCGCTGCCCGCGGCCCCATCGGCGCCGTTGCCCAGCAGCGGGCGCCCCGTCTACAACTCAACGGGCTTAAAGATGGCCAAATCCGACAGGCCCGCCGATGGCGACGCATTGGCGGCCTCGGCGGCCGCATAGGCCTGCGAGCCCGAACGCAACAACCCCACGAACCGATCATGAAACGCCGACGCCTGCGCGCTAAGCGCCTGAAATCGCCGCCCATGCCCACCGAACAACGCCGCCACAGCCGCCGACACCTCGTCCTGGGCCGCGGCCACGATCGCCGTCGTCCGGGTAGCCGCCGCCACAGTGGCCGCGTCGATCGCCTCCCCGAGTCCAGCAAACTCCGAGGCCGCCGCGGCCAACGCCTCCGGAGCTGCGGTCAGGTAAGACGACATCCTTGGCTCCCATTACGTGGGGGTCAACTCCCGCAATCTTCATGGAGGGCGACGCCGAACAGTACGCTTATGGCCTTTGGAAATGGGCGAGTTGAACGTCTTCACTCATCGGTTAATCGCCTGTTCACGTGCCGTTTTACCGCGACACCGATAATGACTGGGTCGCCGCGGCCGCATCCGCCTTCGCCGATTCCTAAGCTAACTGGACTGACCTGAGGGGGTGCGGCAGCCGGGGTTCGCCGCCTTTCGCGGGCCGCGGTATGGGCCGGCCCAGCGGGCGGGCGGTCGCTACCGGCCGGTGACGCGGTAGAGGGCGCGGGCGTTGTGCGCGAGGACGGCCGGGACGTGCTCGGCGCCGACCGCGGTCGCAACACGGTCGAGGTCGGTGTCGCGGAACGGGGTGGCGGCGCGAGTGGAGGGGAGGTCGCTGCCGAAGATCAAGGCGGCGGGATTGATGCCGACGATCGTGCGCATCAACGCGTCGGGGTCGCCGACGCGGATGCGGCCGAACCCTGTTGCCTTGACCGCCATTCCGGATTCGACGAGCCGCAGCAACGCGCCGCTGGTGTCGTCGGACATCGCGAAATGATCGACGCTGACCTGCGGCAGGCTCGCCAGCGCGGGCTCCAGGTCGGCGAGGTCAGCGGCATCGACGTAGAACTCCGCGTGCCAGCCGGCGACGTCGTGCACGCGGCGGGCCAAGGCATCGATGTCACCGACGGTCGCCGAGCCGCCGCGGTAGAGGTTGAATCGGATTGCGCGCACCCCAGCCCGCTCGAGCGCGAGTATTTCCTCGTCGGTGGCTTCCGCGGGCAGTTGGGTGACACCGACGAACCCCGGGCCCAGCTGCGCCAGCGCGTCCCGCAGGTAGGTCTGGTCGAAGGCCTGAAACGAACCGCTGACCACGGCGCCGCCGGTGACACGCAACGCGGCGGCCCGCGCACGATAATCGGTGGCGGTGAACGGGTCGGGCAGATAGCCGTCGTTGGCCACCAGCGGGAAGCGCGGGTCGATGATGTGGAAGTGCGCGTCGAACACCTCCCGCGCGCTAACGCTCACGGGTTATCCGTTCCGGAGCCTGCGCCGAACCCCACCCGCCAATCGCCGTGCACCATGACGGCGGTCACCTGGAAAGCGCGGTCCAGCACAACGAGATTGGCGTTATGGCCCGCCCGCAGCGTGCCCACGCCGTCGAGCCCGAGCGCCCGCGCCGGCGTCGCCGACGTCATCTGAACCGCGGCGATAAGCGCCTCATCGGAGTCCAAACCGAGCCCAAAAACCCCGCGGAAGACCTGATCCATGGTGGCGGTGCTGCCCGCGATCGTCGACGTTCCGCGCACCCGCGCCACGCCGGAGACCACGTCGATCGGCACCGTGCCAAGCCGATACGTTCCGTCGTCACAGCCGGCCGCGGCAACGGCATCGGTGACCAGGGCGACCCGGTCCGGCCCCACGGCCTCGATCACCGCGCGCACCACGGCGGGGTGCACGTGAACACCGTCGGCGATGAGCTCGACGATCGCCCGCGGGTCGGTCAGCAACGCCAACGCAGGTCCGGGCTCGCGATGGTGCAGCGGCGGCATCGCGTTGAACAAGTGGGTGCCGACGGTCGCGCCCAGGTCGACGGCTTGCCTTACCTGCTCATACGTCGCATTCGTATGTCCCACGGCGACAACGACTCCCGCGTCGAGAAAGCGCCGGATCGCCGCGTCGCATCCGGGCAGCTCGGGTGCCAGGGTGACCATGCGGATCGCGCCGCCGCCGGCGGCCAGCACGGCGTCGATCTCGTCGGGATTCGGATCACGCATAAGCATTGGGTCGTGTGCTCCGCAACGCGCGGCGCTCAGCCACGGCCCCTCCAGGTGGATGCCCGCGATGACGCCGTGTTGGGTCGCCTCGGCCAGCGCCCGCACGCCGGCCAGCAGTTCCCCGGGTGCGGCGGTGACCAGGCTGGCCAGCGTGCTGGTGGTGCCGTGCCGCAGGTGGAACCCCGCGGCCCCAGCCGTGTCCTCGGCGGTGCCGACCGCGTCGTCGCCGGTGTAGGAGGCCCCGCCGCCGCCGTGCACGTGCATGTCGATAAATCCAGGCACCACAACCGAATCCGGCAGCTCGACGTCGGCCGGCCGGGGCGCCACGCCGGCCCCGCACCCAACAATCTTCCGGCCGGATGTCTCCAGCCATCCCGGCCGGCAGATCCGCCCGTCGATCACCGTGGTGTACGCGCTGATCAGTGTCATAGCGTTTGAGTCACCTTGTGCAGCCCCCGCGGGTTGTCGGGGTCCTCGCCGCGGGCGATTGCCAGCTCCAGCGAGAGTTGTTGCAGCGGAAGAATTTCCAGCAAAGGCGACAGTTCCTCGGGTATCCCGGCCGGTAGGGCGATCCGACCCGCCGGCGCAGGCGGCACCGGGCCGGCGCCGACGACCAACACGTCGGCCCCTCGTTCGGCCAGCCGGGACAGCACCGGCAACATCGCGTGCCCGCTGCGCCCTTCGGAGACGATGGCCAACACCGGCACCTGCGCGTCCACCGTGGCAAGCGGGCCGTGCAGCAAGTCGGCACCCGAAAACGCCTGAGCGAAAACATAACACGTCTCCATCAGTTTCAGCGCGGCCTCACACGCGGTCGGATAGGAGTAGCCGCGCCCGGTGACTATGAGCCGCTGAGCGAACCGGTAGCGCCCCGCGATGCCGTCGAGATCGCGCGACAGCACCCGTTCACCCAGATCGGGCAGGTGCATCGCGGCACGCCCGTCGCGCAACCCGAACAACAGATACAGCGCCAGCAGCTCGGCGGTATATGACTTGGTTGCCGCGACCGATCCCTCCGCCCCGGCCAGCACGCCGACGTGGATCTCGGCGGCGGCGGCCAGTTCCGAGCTCGGGTTGTTGGTCACCGCCAGGGTCAACGCTCCCTGCTGGCGGGCCACCTCGACAGATCGCACCAGATCGGGCGAGCCCCCGGATTGGCTCACCGCCACATACAGCACGTCGTCCAGCTTCGGGCGGGCCCCGTAGACCGTCATCGTCGACGGCGACACCAGGCCGGCCGGTAACCCGTGCACGATCTCGACGAGGTATTTGGCGTACAGCGCCGCGTGGTCGCTGCTGCCGCGAGCCACAAATAGCACGAATCGCGGTGCGGCATCGGCGATCCGGGCCGTCGCCGCGGCGATGGGCTCGGCGCCCTCGGTCAGCAACCGGCGCCACACTTCGGGCTGCTCGGCGATCTCGGCGGCCATCAGCCGGCCCGGTGCGCTCATCATCGCCGGTCCGCTACCGCGGGCGTCTCGTCGGGCCAGCGGCCGCCGTTCTCCCAGAAGTGGCGAATCTCCTCGAGGTGGCGGCCCTTAGTCTCCGGCGCATACCGGTAGACAACACCGAAAGCGAGGATCGCGAAACCCCCGAACACCGCGAAAGATC
Source organism: uncultured Actinomycetota bacterium (assembly GCA_963814505.1). Classification (GTDB taxonomy): domain Bacteria; phylum Actinomycetota; class Actinomycetes; order Mycobacteriales; family Mycobacteriaceae; genus Mycobacterium. The sequence goes on along the minus strand of CAWFDM010000016.1, from coordinate 500,342 downwards.
CTGCGCCGCCCAATGAATGCAGCATGGTCAAAAAGACCGCGGCGACGATCGCGTTGGCCACCAGGTTGGAGGTCAGCATGGTGCTCGACCCGATCGACCGCAGCCGAGTAGGGAAGGCCTCGCCGGCGTACACCCACACCAGCGAGCCGAACCCGAAGCTGAAGCCGATGATGAACAGCAGCACGCCGGCGAATCCGAACCCGAGCCCGGCGCCACCGAACCCAACGGCGAACACCGCGATCAGCACGGCGTCGGCGGCGATCATCATGGCGATGCCGGACAACAGGATTGGGCGCCGGCCCACTCGATCCACCAGAACCAGTGCCGCACCCACCGCCGCCAAACCGGCCAACTGCACCAGTGCCGGCAGGCCCAGCAGCGCGAAATTGCCCGCGAAACCCATGGCCTCGAACAGCCTCGGGCTGTAGTAGATGATCGCGTTGATGCCGGTGATCTGGATGAGAAAGCCGAGGGTGATCACAAAGGCGGTGGCGCGCAGATACGGCCGGTGCAGCATCTCGGACAGCGGGCCGCCTTCGTCTTCGCTCAACGCGCGGGTGATTTCGGCCAGCTCAGCTTCGACGGACGCGGCGTCGGCCGAGGGTTCCACCCGCGCCAGCGCCCGCCGGGCATCATCGACCCGGCCCTTGAGCAGATACCAGCGAGCGGTGTCGGGCATGCGCAGCAATATCGGCAGCAGCAGCGTCGCAGGCACCGCGGCCAGCCCGAGCATCAACCGCCAGCCGTGCGTACCGGCCAGCAGGTAACCGACCAGGTAGCCCAGGATGATCCCGCTGACCGTGGCGAGCTGATAGGCGGTCAGCAGCGATCCGCGCACCGCCGCCGGCGCCGACTCGGCCACGTACACCGGGACGACCACCACCGACACGCCGATGGTCAGACCCAGCAGCAATCGCGCCGCCAGCAGCATCGGCATCGACACCGAGACCGCACCCAGCAGCGCGAACACCGCGTAGCCGGTCGCGATCAGGACCATTGATTTCTTGCGCCCGATCGCGTTGGCGAGCACGCCGCCGCACAGCGCACCGACGATTTGGCCAATCACCACCATCGTCGTCAGCAGCTCTTGCTGTCGTGTCGTCAGGCCGAATTGCTCGGTGATGAACAGCAGTGCGCCGGCGATGCTGGACAGGTCGTAACCGTAGATGACGCCGACGCTGGCCGCGGTCAGCCCGACCAGCGATCCGCGCTGAGCCGGACCCCTCAGCTGACCGGCACCCGGGCGCTCAGCAACTCGAGGACGCGGTCGGGGTTCTCGGGGGTGATGCACGGTTTCACCCGGGCCCCCACGTCGAGAATCAGCAAGGTCGGTTTGTTGCCACGCCGCAAGTCCAGCGGGAACCAGTAGCGCGGGTCGGATGTACCCCAGAAGCGACCCTTGCCGGAAATCCAGCTCATCGGCTGTGACTTGACGCCCCGGATGTCGTCGTAGGCGATCCGCTTCGGTCCGCCCATCGGGAAGTAGTACCGGTGAATGGTGATCCCGTTCTCATCGAGGGTGAGGCCGGGGTCCTCGTACAGGGCTGCAGTCACCCGATGAGGCTGTCATAGCACACCAGGGCGGTCAACAGCCGGTCAAGCAAACTTTCTGGTGCCTTCCCAGTGCTGCGCCTAGTGTTGCGGCCGCCGGTTCATCGAGCGCGCCACCAGGATCAACCCGAGCACGACGAGCGTCCCGACGGCGGCCACGCCCACCCGCACCGGCAGTGTGTCGGCCGACGTGGGCGCCGCGGCATCCGCCGCGTTCGCCGGCCGGTCCGCCGCACCTTCCGCCTTCGCGCCGAGCGTGGGGTCGGGTTCGACCAGCGTGCCGACCCGCGTGCCCGCCGCGGTGCTGAACCCGTAGTCCAGCAGGTGCGAGGCCTGTTCCCACGGCGCGATCGGCTGCCGGGTTCCGTGCAGCAGCACCACCACCAGCCGTCGTCCGTTGTGGTTGGCCGCGCCCACGAAGGTCTGGCCCGCGTCATCGGTGTACCCGGTCTTGCCGCCGAGTGCGCCGGGGTACTTGTAGAGCAGCTGGTTGTCGTTTTCCAGCTGGTAGCCGGGGTGGTCGCCGTGGCCGGGGAAGTCGTAGGCCCGGGTGGCGACGATGTCGCTGAAGGTGGGGTTATGCCAGGCGTACCGGTAGAACAGACCGAGGTCGTAGGCCGAGGTGCTCATGCCCGGCCCGTCCAGCCCGGACGGGGTCGCCGCCCGGGTGTCCTGGCCCCCGAGCTTGACGGCCAGCATGTTGATCTTCTGCAGCGCCTGCTCCATACCGCCGAGCTGCATGGCCAGCGCGTGCGCCGCGTCGTTGCCGGAATGCATCAGCAACCCGTGCAGCAGCTGGGCGACGGAGTATGTGCCCCCGGCGTCGACGCCGACCTTGGTGCCCTCGGCCGCCGCGTCGTCGGCGGTTCCGATGACCGGGCTGTTGAGGTCTAACGCGTTGATGGACGCCATCGCGACCAGCACCTTGATGACGCTGGCCGGGCGATGACGGCCGTGCGCATCCTTGGCCGCGATCACCGCCCCGCTGTCCAGATCCGCCACCAGCCATGCCTCGGCCGAGATATCGCCGGGCAGCGGCGGTGTGTCGGGCGCGGCGACGATGCCGCAACTGCCCAACGCATCACCGCCGACCGGCTTGGCGGGCACCGCCAGTGGCAGCGGCGGCTCACCGGTTTCAGGGATCTCCGACGAGTCCACCGCCGGGGGAGTGGACACCCGGTACGGACAATTCGGCGGACCGGCATTGGGTCCGGGGGTCGGCTCGGCCCTTCCAAGTGGAACGGCCCCCGGCAGACCGGGCGCAGCGAGCAGGAATACAGCTGCTGCCACGCATGACGCGGAACGTAAGAAAGACATTGGTGTGCAGCGTAGGCGATCCGCGGCTCGATCGCAGGTCGCCGCGCTGTGACTGGTGGGATGGACGTTATAGGCGGGACAGATGATGCCCCGGATCAGGCGGCCGGCGCAGCGCGCCCCGGTATCGGGCGTCGTATTACGCCGTAACGGGCCGGGTCGCGGCCGAACATTTGACAGTGTCATAAAGCTGTATGACACTGTCAATTAATGAACCTTCTGACGCTGCCCGAGTTCGCCGCCGTCGCCGCCAACGCGGTGCAGGCCTCCGGCGCCGTGCCCGACAACCGGCAGGCAAAACCGATCCCCGCCGAACGCATGGTCCGCTACTACACCGCCAGGGGTCTGCTGCCCCGTCCGGGCACCCGCGGACGCGCCCTCACCTATGGACGGACACACCTGCTGCGCCTGGTCGCCATCAAACGTCTGCAGGGTCACGGCCTGTCGCTGGAACAGATCGCCGAACGCCTGCGCGCGATGTCGCCGGCGGAGCTGGAGGCACTGGCCGCGATCCCGCCGAGCGCCGTGCCGGCCGACCTGGGTGACCCACCGACAGCCCCGGCGCGCGCGGCCGGCCGGTTCTGGGAGACCGCTTCGGAGACCCGGCCGCCCCAAGCACCCGCCGCCGCGGCGCCGGCGGCGGTGACCAACGTGGCGGCCATCCGTCTCAACGACACCGTCACGGTGCTGATCGACGGGCCCGCGGGCCGGTTGCCCGACCCCGACACCCTGCGTCGCGCCGCCGCGCCGCTGCTCGACCTGCTCGCCGATTCACGAAAGGACTCCCAATGAGTGCTGAGCTACTTCCCCTCATCGCCGCCGAACCCGCACCGCCCGCCGCGCCGGGCAAACCGACGTGTGGCGAGCTGACTTCGGCCAACGGGGTCCGGCTGCCGTTGCGGGCGCTGCGCGTCGAAACCGCCGTCGTCGGTCTGACCGCAACCGCCACCGTGCGCCAGCGGTTCGTCAACGCCGGCGACGCGACCATCGAGGCCACCTACGTGTTCCCGTTGCCGTCCCGCGCGGGCGTCACCGATTTCGAAGCCTCCCTCGCGGGACGCCGGGTGATCGGCGTGCTCAAGGAGCGCGGCCAGGCCCGGGTGGACTACGAGCAGGCCCTGGTCGCCGGGCAGCGCGCCGCGATTGCGGAGGAGGACCGCCCCGACGTGTTCTCGGTGCGGGTTGGCAACCTCGGGCCCGGTGAAGAAGCGACCATCGAGATGCGGCTGACGGGTCCGCTGGCATTCGAGGACGGCGAGGCCACGTTCCGCTTCCCGCTGGTCGTCGCGCCGCGGTACACCACCGGAACCCCGCTGCCCGGAGACCAGACGGGAGCCGGATTCGCGGCCGATACCAATGCCGTGCCCGACGCGTCGAGGGTCACCCCGCCTCGACTGGCGGACCAAGACGACCGTCCCGACCTGCAGATATCGCTGACGGTCGACGGCGGCGGGCTGGGGGTGTCGGACCTGCGGGCGTCGCTGCCGACCGGCGTGACCGAGTCCGATGGCCTGACCCTGCTACGGGTCGAGCCCGGGGCGCGAGCCGACCGCGATTTTGTGCTGCGCTTCCGGGTTGACCGCCGCGAACTGTCGTCCTGCGCGCTGCTGGTTCCGGACGGCCGCGACATTGAAGGTCCGGGCGCGTCGGAAGGCACTTGGTCGGTGACGCTCGTGCCGCCCGCCGAGACGTCCAGCACCCCGCGCGACGTCGTGGTGTTGCTGGATCGCTCCGGCTCGATGCAAGGCTGGAAGATGGTCGCCGCGCGACGGGCCGCGGGACGGATCGTCGACATGCTCGACCCGGCCGACCGGTTCTGCGTGCTGGCTTTCGACGACCGGATCGACAGCCCCCCGGCCATGCCCGAAGGCCTCGTCGAGGCTTCCGACCGAAACCGGTTCGCCGCCGCGTCGTGGCTGGGTTCGCTGGAAAGCAGGGGCGGTACCGAGATGGCCAACCCGCTGCGCAAGGCCGTGGAGATGCTCGCCGCCACCGCTGCCGACCGGCTGGCCAGTGTGGTGCTGGTGACCGACGGCCAGATCACCGGGGAAGACCACGCCTTGAAGTCGCTGGCGCCCCTGATCGGGCGGACCCGCACGTATTGCGTGGGCATCGACCGGGCCGTCAACGCCGGCTTCCTGGAGCGCCTCGCCGGTCTCGGCAGCGGGCGGGCCGAGCTGGTGGAGTCGGAGGAGCGCCTGGACGAGTCGATGGCCAGGCTGGCCCGGACCATCGGGCGCCCGTCGCTGACCGGAATCCAGGTGAGCGCCGAAGGTGTCGAGATCATCGAGGGCACCGTCACCCCAGCCCGGTTGCCCGACGCCTTTGCCGGCGTGCCCTGCGTGATCTCCGGGCGCTACCGCAGCCGTTCCGCCGACGCCGACGCCGACGCCGACGCCACAGGGGCGTTCCACGTCGAGGCCGGCGCCCCGGCCGGGCTGTTCGCCACGGTTCTGCCCGCCCGGTCGGTGCCTGCCGCGGCGGCCGTGCGGACGATCTGGGCGCGCTCGGTGGTCCGTGACCTGGAGGACGCGTACGCGTCCGGGGCCGGTGACTCGGAGTTGTCGTCCCGGCTGGTCGCGCACTCCATCCGGTTCGGGGTGCTGTCGCGGTTTACCGCGTTCGTGGCCATCGACCCGGAACGCACCGAGACTGGCCCGCTCATCGAGGTCATCCAGCCCGTCGAGATGCCCTCCGGGTGGGGGGCCGCGCGTCCCATGGCCGCCGCGGCACCGCTGGCGGCCGCAAGGTTCACAGCCATGGGAGGGGTCGCTGCTCGCGCCGCCGTCCCCGCTCCCGCTGCGCGGCCGGGGCGATCGATCAAGAAGCTGCTCAAGCAGGTGGAGAAGGGAATGCAGGTTCGGCGCTCGGGCCTGGACCGGGTGCTGGCGGAGCTGACCGCGCATCGCGACGCGACGCACGATCCTGGCCTGCGCGCCGCGCTGGACCGGCTGTGCATGGTGCTACCGCGCTTCCTGCAGGACCCGACTCCGGCACACGCTCAGGAGGTGCTGCTGGCCGTCGGAGCGGTCAAACGGATCCTGGCCGCGACCGAAGGACCGGGCACCAAGCGGCGATTCTGGGCGTAGCCATCCATCCGCCGACTGTGGGTGATATGCGCTAAAAACCCCTTGGATCCGTACCTAACCACCACGCTCGGTGCGCGTAGGCGGCTAGAACCGCTCCCGGCAGGCTTCGGTGAGCACGCCGCGCAGGATCGACTCGATGGTGTCGAACTCGGCCTGACCGCTGATCAACGGCGGAGCCAGCTGGATGACGGAATCGCCACGGTCGTCGGTGCGGCAATACAGCCCGGCCGCAAAGAGCGCCGATGACACGGAGCCCAGCAGTGCTTGGCGCTCCCCGGCGGTGAAGGTTTGCTTGGTGGCCTGGTCCTTGACCAGCTCGATGCCGAAGAAATAGCCCTCGCCGCGCACATCCCCGACGATGGGCAGGTCGGACAACTTCTCCAGGGTGGCGCGGAACGCGGGGGACTGTTGTTTGACGCGATCATTGAGGCCCTCGCGCTCGAAGATGTCCAGGTTGGCCAGCGCGACGGCCGCCGAAACCGGGTGCCCGCCGAAGGTGTAGCCGTGCCGGAACATCGTCGTGCCGTCGTCGAACGGCTCGAACAACCGGTCGCTGGCGATCATCGCTCCGATCGGTGAGTAGCCGGACGTCATCCCCTTCGCGCAGGTGATGATGTCGGGCAGGTAGCCGATGTCGTCGCAGGCGAACATCGACCCGATTCGGCCGAACGCGCAGATCGCCTCGTCGGAGACCAGCAGCACGTCGTAGTCGTCGCAGATCTCGCGTACCCGTTCGAAATAGCCCGGCGGCGGCGGGATGGAGCCGCCGGCGTTTTGCACCGGTTCCAGGAACACCGCGGCGACGCTCTCGGGTCCTTCGAACTCGATCGCCTCGGCTATCCGGTCGGCAGCCCACTGCCCGAAGGCCTTGATATCGGCGGAAAACGGTTCGGGCGCGCGGTAGAAGTTCGTGCCGGGCACCCGGAAGCCGCCCGGGGTCACCGGCTCGAACGGCGCCTGGTACGACGGCAGCCCGGTGATCGCCAGCGCGCCGTGCGTGGCGCCGTGGTAGGCGATCGACCGCGAAATCACTTTGTATTTACCGGGTTTGCCGGTGAGCTTGAAGTACTGTTTGGCCAGTTTCCACGCGGTTTCAACGGCCTCGCTGCCGCCGGTGGTGAAGAACACGCGGTTAAGGTCGCCCGGGGCGTAGTGCGCGAGGCGCTCGGCGAGCTCGATCGCGGGCGGGGTGGCATATCCCCACAGCGGGAAGAAGGCCAGCGTGCCGGCTTGCCGGGCCACCACCTCGGCGAGTTCGGCACGGCCGTGGCCGACCTGGACCACGAACAGCCCGGACAGCGCGTCCAGGTAGCGCTTGCCGTGGTCGTCGAAGATGGTGACGCCCTCGCCGCGAGTGATGACCGGCGGCGTAATACCTGCGCCGTGCCGGGCGTAGTGCAACCACAGATTGCGAGTCATTGTGCCCGCGAGAGTACCGCTAGGCTCGAATCATGACCTCAACGCAGGTCACCGAGTTCGAGGCGCTGCGACCCCATCTCATGTCGGTCGCCTACCGGCTCAGCGGAACCGTGGCAGACGCAGAGGACATCGTCCAGGAAGCCTGGTTGCGCTGGTACCGGCAGGACTCGGCGATCGCCGATTTGCGCGCCTGGCTGACGACGGTGGTGAGCCGGCTGGGACTGGACCGGCTGCGCTCCGCCGCGCACCGGCGCGAAACCTACACCGGCCACTGGCTGCCCGAACCGGTGGTGACCAGCCTGCAAGGCTTTCAAGATGCCAATCCGCTGTCTGCCGTAGTGGCCCGCGAGGATGCCCGGTTCGCCGCGATGGTGGTGCTGGAACGGCTCGGCCCCGACCAGCGGGTCGCGTTTGTACTGCACGACGGGTTCGGGGTGCCGTTCGCCGAAGTGGCCGACGTGCTCGGGACCACCGAGGCGGCCGCGCGGCAATTAGCGTCGCGGGCCCGCAAGGCCCTGGCTGAGGAAGGCGCCGAGCCGGCGCCAGAACCCGATCCACGGCACAACGAGGTGGTCGGCAAGCTGATGGCCGCGATCGCCGAAGGCGACCTGCACGCCGTGGTGGCCCTGCTGCATCCGGACGTGACCCTGGTCGGCGACGCGAACGGCAAGGTATCCACGGCGATCCATGTCATCCACGGGCCGGACAAGGTGGCCCGATTCATGTTGGGCCTGGCCCGCCGCTACGGCCCGGCGATGTTCACGGCGACCCAGCTGGCACTGGTAAATGGCGAGCTGGGCGCCTACACGGCGGGGAGCCCGGGTGGCGACGAGCACTGGGAAATGCTGCCGCGGATAACCGCAGTGACGGTGCGAGACGGAAAGGTCTACGCCGTTTGGGATATCGCCAACCCGGACAAGTTCACCGGCTCTCCGCTGCGTGATTCGCTCTCAGACACTTCTACGCCGTGAAAGTCGCGCGACCGGTGGGGATTTGAAGTTCGTCGCCGCGACTTAGCTGTGGAAGCGGTGGATGCGCAACGGCGAGGCCGAGTTTCAGTGCTCCGGCGGCCTCGGCGGCGGCTTCGGCGAACCGGCCTCCGATGCCGACAAAGTTGAGGTATGCGTGGGGTAGATCGCCCTGGCGGCTCAGCGCGACCGGGACGCCTCCGGCCCGCAGTTTGTCCGCGTATGCCTCGCCCTCGTCGCGGAGCGGATCGAAACCGGCGCTGGCGATATAGGCGGGCGGCAAGCCGGTGACCTCGCCGTGCAGCGGCGACAGCCGCGGATCGGTCAGATCGGTGCCTGGCGGTATGTAGTTCGCCAGCGCCCATCGCAAATTCTGGTCCGTGAAGGTGAAGCCCTCGCCGAACAGGTCGTGTGAAGGCCGGCGCGTGCTCGTGTCCATCAGGGGATACATCAGCAGCTGAAACGCCGGGACCGCATCACCGCGCCGCACCGCCTGTTGCGCAGCGACCGCGGCGAGGTTACCGCCGGCGCTGTCGCCCCCCACCGCGATGCGGTCGGGGTCCGCACCCAGGTCTCCGGCGTGGCGATGCGCATATTCGAACGCGGTGATCGCGTCCTGTACCGCGGCGGGGAACGGGTGCTCGGGCGCGCGTCGATAGTCGACCGACAGCACTCGCACACCAGCGTGGATTGCCATGAAACGGGCGACCGGTTCATGGCTTACCCGTGAGCCCACCGAGAAGCCGCCGCCGTGGTAATAGACCAGCAGCCCGGACGGCTCCGGAAGGTCCGCGGGGGTGTACAGCGTGGCCGGGATGTCGTCCTGCTCGCCGGGGATGACAATCTCGAGAACCGCGACGGGGACCGGCGATTCGTACCCGACGGTCAGCGGGAGTTCCTCATATTGCTTACGGGACTTTTCGACGGGGTCGGCGAAGACGTCGGAGCCTGAGAGGTTTTTGAGACGGGTGATCAGCTGCGCGTCGAGCGCCTGTTCCTGCCCGTCGATTCGCACCGGCGGCCCGGCCATCAACCTGCGGATTGGCTTGGGCAACGTGAAGAGGGCGCGAACCAGCGCGGCCCGGGCGCGGATACGTGACATTACAGGCATCTGAGCAACTCCCAGTCGTGGATATCCCAACGCCTTCAAGCGTGGGTTAACCCCGACCGGGGGCGCTTGTATCGATCCGTCAGATCCGAGTTCCGCGGACGGCCCGTGCGAAGTCGCGTGGCGCCGCCCCGGTCATCTCCCAGCACACCTTGTTGGCGTGCGGCCCGTCGGCGAACCCGGCCAGGTGGGCGGCATCGGTGACGGAGAGACCGTCGATGAGATGGCCCACGGCCGTCACGAGCCGCTGCCAGCGGATCGTGGCGGTTAACGACACGCCGGTCTGCTGTTTGCACAGTCGCCCGAGATAGTCCGGGGACAGCGCCACGGCAGCCGCGACCGAGGCCACATCGACGTGGTTCGGCACCCGGCTCGAAACGACTTCAATCGCCTGCCGTAGCTGCGGATGAACGGACCCCGGCCCGGTCGGGCATCGGTCCGCGATCCCGCAAAGCTCATCGATCAGGAAATCAGCCGCGCCGCGTGGGCCGTTCTCGGCCAGAGCCGCGGCGGTCGCCTCCGCCACCGCTTTTCCGTCATCGACGATCCAGATACCCCGATGCTGCCCCCGGTCGCGACTCAACGTGTTCAGCGCGATGCCCTGCCACGTCTGCAGCCCGAAGTACAGCGTGAGGGCCTCGGATCCCGAATCCGACCGCACGGCGTGGCGGGTTCCGCTGCCGACCACAACCAGCCGGCACACGTCGCGCTCGTCGCCGCCCCGGGTGAGCGTCACCGAATCCTCGCCACCGACGGTGATCTGAACGGCGGGGTGATGATGGACCGCAAGGTCGGCGAACGCGCCCGCAACCATGAGCCGACCCGGCCCCAGGTCCCAGACGCGCATGCCGCCACTCTAGCTCCGCGTCAACGACTGGGCGCTTGCTCTTCAAACCCATGGAATGCGGCAGGCGTCACCGGAATTGAAGCCCTGCTCGGTGATGCCCAAGGTGGCGTTCACCCGGGCCCGCATGTCCTCCAAGCCGATCTGGTAGGTCAGCTCGATCACCCCGGCATCGCCGAAGCGGGCACGTAGGTCTGCCACCTGCTCGTCGGTGACCGTGTGCGGATCGGTCGTCATCGCCTCGGCGTAGGCGATGGCGGCGCGCTCATCGTCGGTGAACGCCGGAGATGTGGCATAGCTGTCGATCTCCTTGAGCCTCTCCATGTCGAGGCCGTCCAGCCGCTGCAGCATGGAACCGAAATCGACACACCAGGAACAACCGATCTGGCGCGCGGTCCACAACACCCCCAGCTCACGCACGCTGACGGGCAGCGTCCGCGACGCTCGTTGAATCATGGTCTCGTGCACGGCGCTGGCGATCAGCAGGCGCCGGTGATGCGCGACGACGGCCAACGGCTCGGGGACTTCGCCGTAGCGCCGCTTGGCGACCCGGTACATGGCGCGGATCACCACGCCGGCGCGTTTGGGGGGCAGGGGTTCGATGCGTGTTTTCTGTGTCATACCCGTGAGACGGGGAGCGCCGCCAAAGTGTGACCCGGGACCGGCGACGGACCCCTGACGGCCCAGGACGGGCCCGAGACGCCCAGACCCGGCACCGGCGAAACCAAGAATTCGCCAAGAATCCGCTGAGGATCACCCCGGAGTCTGTGATCCATGACGTACTGCTATTTCGCCGAACTTCCCCGGCTCGAGGACGTCGAGCCCGCCACGCACACCGAGGTGCTGGTGGCCAACGCACGGTTGGACCAGAGGCGGATGCGCGCGGCGGTGGACGCGGTATTCGACGCCCACCCGGCCCTTGGCGCGGTATTCCAACTGTGCTGCAACACCTGGACGTCTTGCTTCGGCGGCGGATGGGCGTGGGGCGTGGAGCCCCCTGGCGCCTCGGTGAGCGATGTGATCGCACGGCAGCGCGCCAGCTTCGACATGCACACCGGCAGATTGTTCGCGGCGTCCATGCTCCCCGGGGCTCCCGACCGGGTGGTGCTCACCGCCAGCCACCTCTGCATGGACGGTCCGACGTGGCAGGCCGTGGTCGAAGACCTGATGGAGCAGTACAACGACGGCGTGCTGGAACCCGAAGCCCAAGTCGCTTGAGCACTTGAAAATCGGCTGGCCACCAGCGCGATTGATAGCATCCAAGACACCGCTCCGCTGGAGTCTTGGAGGGTGCCTTGGATGAGGTGGAGTTCGGGCGTTACCGGCTTTTTGGGGTGATCGGCGAAGGCGCGATGGGCCGGGTGTATCGAGCGCACGACACCGTGATGGGTCGTGACGTGGCCATCAAGGTGTTGCCGCCGGAGTTGGCTGGCGAGCCGGGGTATCAGGAGAGGTTCCGCCGTGAGGCTCTCACGGCGGGGCGGTTGGCCAGTCCCAACGTCATCCCGATCTATGAGGCCGGCGAGATCGACGGGCGGCTGTATTTGGTGATGCCCGTGGTCGACGGCGTCGATGTGGACAGCGTGCTGGAACGTGGCGGCCCCATGAGTCCGGCGCTGGCGGTGCGGGTGATCGAGCAGGTCGCCGCGGCGCTGGATAGCGCTCACAAGCATGGGCTGGTGCACCGCGATGTCAAACCGTCCAACTTGCTGATGACCGACAACGAGTCCGTATATCTGATCGATTTCGGAATCGCCCACGACGCCGCGGCCGGTCGCTTGACGCGCACCAACACCGCAGTGGGCAGCTGGGCATATATGGCCCCGGAGCGCTTCAGCACCGGAAAACTCGACGGCCGCAGCGACGTTTATTCGCTCGCCTGCGTGCTGTATGAGTGTTTGACCGGCCAGCTGCCCTTCGTCGGCGACAGCCTCGAGCAGCTGGCTGTTGCGCATCTGACCAGCGAGCCGCCCAAACCCACGAGCTTTAACCCTGCGATCCCGGCCGGATTCGACGAGGTGATCGCGCGTGGCATGGCCAAAAACGCCAGTAACCGCTACCAAACCGCCACCGAACTGGCCGCCGCCGCGCGTCGGGCGTTGAGCGGCGACACCGCCGCGGCAGCGACGCCGACTGTCGTCACTCCTGTTGACGACACCTCCTTGACGACCCAGATCGACGTGGCCCCACCGGGCGATGCAGACTGGCCTGCCTACCGCTTCGATGTGCAGAGCGACCAGTCCGCGGACGCGGTCCATTACCCGCAGACGCCACTACCGGCCCCGCGCGAGCCCACGCCGTCGCGCAACCGTCGCCGCGTCCTGGCTATCGCCCTGGGCGCGCTCGTAGCGGTCGTCGTCGCCGCCTTGACCGCATTCATAGGGCTGGGCGCCCAATCCTCGGCTCCGCCGAATTCGCCGCAGATTGTGCTGCCGTTCGCCGGCCTCAACGTACCCATGGATGTAGCGGTCGACACCAAGGGAAACATCTACGCCAGCGACTCCCACCACAACCGGGTGCTGGAGTTGGCCGCGGGTTCGACCAGCCAGACCGTGTTGCCTTTCACCGGCCTCGACAACCCCTTGGGTGTAGCGGTCGACGACAAAGGCAACGTCTACGTCGCCGACACCATAAACAACCGGGTACTGGAGTTGGCCGCGGGGTCGACCACCCAGACCGTGCTGCCCTTCACCGGCCTCGACTTACCCCACGGTGTAGCGGTTGACAACGAAGGCGGCGTTTACGTTGCCGACATGATGCACGACCGGGTGCTGGAGCTGTTTGCGGGTTCGACCAGCCAGACCGAGCTGCCTTTCACCGGCCTCTATATGCCCAGCGGTCTGGCGGTCGACAGCGATCGTGCCCTATACGTCGCAGACTTGCTCAACGCTCGCGTGCTGAAAATGCCCTACTTGGCGAAAATCGCAACTTCGCTCCCGTTCACCGACCTCCACGGGCCCGGGGGTGTGGCGGTTGACCCCGTCGGCAACTTGTACGTGACCGATAGCATCGACAACCGGATCATGAAGCTGACTAGGGGATCAAACGCTCCAATCGCACTGCCGTTCAGTGGCCTCAACAAGCCCTTCGGCGTCGCGGTCGACACCGCCAGCAACGTGTACGTCGTCGACCAAGGTCACAACAGGGTGTTGAAGCTGCCGGCCGGCTAGTCCCTCAGCGCGAGAACATCAGCGCGCGTTTGACCTCCTGGATCGCCTTGGTCACCTCGATGCCCCGCGGGCAGGATTCGGTGCAGTTGAATGCGGACCGGCACCGCCACACCCCGTCGACCTCGTTGAGGATGTCGAGGCGCTCGCCGAGCCAGCCTCGTCGCGACTGTCGAAAGATGAAATGCCGCCGCAGGGCGTTGATAGCATCCAGGCAGCGTTTCGTGCCGTTTCAGGGGGGCTGCGGGTGGACGGGGAAGTCTTCGGACGATACCGGCTGCACGAAGTGCTCCGCTGGGCCGGCGTGGGCACAGTCTATCGGGCCGACGACACCATGATGGCTCGCGAAGTGGCCATCAAGGTGCTTCCGGCGGAGTCGGCTAACGAGCCGGGCTATCAGCAGCAGTTCCAGCATGAGGTCTCCGTCGCGGCCCAACTCAACAATCCGAACATCGTCCCGATTTATGAAGCCGGCGAGATCGACGGGCGGCTCTATCTGGTGATGCCCGTCCTCGACGGCCTCGATGTGCAGACCGTGCTGCGCCGCGATGGGCCAATGAATCCCAGGCTGGCGGTGCGGGTAATCGAGCAGGCCGCCGCGGCGCTGGAAGCAGCCCACGAAGCCGGGCTGGTGCATACCGATGTGAGGCCGTCGAACTTGTTCGTGGTCGGCGGCGAATTCGTGTACTTGATCGATTTCGGGGTCGCCGCCCATACGCCGGCGGTGGGCTCGGCCGGTGGTGACGTTGCGGTCGGAAGTTGGCCCTACCTGGCACCGGAGCGCTTAGGTCCCGCCCCCGCTCCAGCCACAGCCCGCGGCGATATTTATGGTCTGGCCTGCGTGCTCTACGAGTGCCTGACCGGGCACCAGGCCGTGACGGGCGACAGCCTCGAACAGTGTGTCGCCGCGCATTTGGAGGCTGACCCGCCCGAGCCGCCTAAACCCTCCGACATCGACTCCTCAATCCCGATCGACTTCGACACGGTGATTGCGCGCGGCATGGCCAAGAACCCCGACGAGCGCTATCAAACCGCCCGGGAGCTGGCTTTCGCTGCGCGCGATGCACTCGCGTCGGCCGCTGGCGCATCTCCGGCGGCGCTATCCGCAACTGAAGCGGAGTTCGGTCGCTATCGCCTTCTCGAACTGCTCGGTCGGGGTGGTATGGGCGCGGTGTATCGGGCCCGCGACACCTCGTTGAGTCGGGATGTGGCCGTCAAGGTGCTGCAGCCGGAACTGGCCAGCGAGCCGGGCTATCAGGAGCGGTTCCGCCGCGAGGCCTATGCGGCGGGCAGACTGGCCAGCCCGAACATCATCCCGATCTACGAGGCCGGTGAGATCGACGGGCGTCTGTATCTGGTGATGCCGGTCGTCGACGGCGTCGATGTGCACACCGTGCTCAACCGTAATGGGCCGATGAGTCCGCGCCAGGCGGTCCGGGTTGTCGAACAGGTCGCCGCGGCGCTGGACGCGGCTCACAAGTCCGGGCTGGTGCATCGTGATGTGAAGCCGTCGAACTTGCTGATGGTCGGCGAAGAATTCGTGTACTTGATCGACTTCGGACTCGTTCAGGAGGAAACCTCCGTTCGCTTGACCCAGACGAATGTCGCCCCGGGGACGCCGGGATATATGGCCCCGGAGCGCTTGAAGTCCGGGACCACAGCGGACGCCCGCGCCGACGTGTACTCGCTGGCCTGTGTGCTCTACGAGTGCCTGACCGGTCAGTTGCCCTTCAGCGGCCGCGGTGTGCACGAGGTGGCCGTCGCTCATCTGACGAACGAGCCGCCCAAACCCAGCGACCTGGACCCCGCGATCCCCGCCGGGTTCGACGAGGTCATCGCTCGCGGGATGGCGAAGGATCCGGATGACCGGTACCAGTCCGCCAACGAACTGGCCACGGCGGCTCGGGCGGCCCTCACGCAATCGTCCGTCGCCGACGCCGTTGGCTCGACGCGGGATGCCAGACGGCCTCCGGTCGACGGCGAAGTGCGCGCCGCGCCGGCTGAAAGCGTGATCCCGTCCGTAGCCGAGTCGCCGTCCCCTGGCAAGAGATCGCGTAACCGCGCCCTGGCCGTTGCCGCGGCTGTGCTCGTGGTCGTGATCGCCGCCGTTGGCGCATACATCGTGATCAACAACCAATCCCATTCGGTGAAATCACCGGCGCAGATCGTCCTGCCGTTCACCGGGCTCGACAGACCCCTGGGTGTCGCGGTCGACGCCAAGGGCAACGTTTACGTCACCGACAGCGGCAACAACCGGGTGGTGGAGCTGGCCGCGGGCTCGACCAGCCAGACAGTGGCATCGTTCTCCGGCCTGGACCACCCCGCCGGGATAGCGGTCGACGACTCGGGCGACTTAGCGGTCACCGAGCCGGCGAACGACCGGGTGCTGGAGCTGACCGCTGGGTCGACCGGTCAGACCGTGCTGCCGTTTACCGACCTCGCCGGGCCCACGGGTGTGGCGATCAGTTCGCGCAATCCCCGCGCCGAACACGCCGTCTTCGTCGCCGACACCGTGCACAATCGGGTGCTGGAGCTGCTGGCGCATTCCATCAGTCAGACCGAGCTGCCCTTCACCGGCCTAGAGGGTCCCTCGGCCGTGGTGGTGGGCAGCAACAATGTCCTCTTCGTCATCGACCGAGAGAACGAGCGGGTGCTGAAACTGCCCTGGACGGCGACCGTTGCAACGGTCCTGCCGTATGCGGTCGGTCGTCCGGATTTCGTGGCGGTCGACGCCACCGACGACCTGTACGTGACCGATAGCCGTGACAATCGGGTGATGCGGCTGGTCAAGGCCTCGAACACGGCAATCACGTTGCCGTTCAACGGCCTTAACGGGCCCCAGGGCGTAGCGGTCGACGGCGCCGGGAACGTTTACGTTGCCGATGCGGGTAATAACCGTGTGCTGAAGCTCCCGCCGAGCTGACGCACGCGAAACGCAAAGGCGGGCGCCGCAGAGGTTGATAGCATCCTGACACCGCATCGTGGGATGGGGAGGCTGCGTTGGATCAGGTCGAGTTCGGGCGCTACCGGCTTCGCGAGGTGATCGGCGAAGGTGCCATGGGCCGGGTGTATCCCACGACACAGTGATGGGTCGCGACGTGGCCGTCAAGGTCCTTCCGCCGGAGTTGGCGACGGAGCCCGGGTATCAGGAGCGGTTCCGCCGGGAGGCCTTTGCGGCGGGCCGGTTGGCCAGTCCGAACATCATCCCGATTCATGATGCGGGGGAGATCGACGGGCGTCTGTATCTGGTGATGCCGGTCGTCGACGGCGTCGATGTGCACAGCGTGCTGGAGCGTCACGGGTCGCTGAGCCCCGAGCGGGCGGTGCGGGTGATCGAGCAGGCCGCCGCCGCACTAGATACGGCTCATAAATCTGGACTGGTGCACCGCGATGTCAAGCCGTCCAACATGCTGATGTCCGATGGCGACTCGGTGTATTTGATTGATTTCGGCATCGCGCTCGACGCCACGGCCAGCCGCTTGACCCGGACCAACGCCGCGGTAGGCAGCTGGGCGTATATGGCCCCGGAGCGCTTCAGCATGGGGACGATCGACGGCCGCGGCGATGTGTATTCACTCGCCTGCACCTTGTATGAGTGTTTGACGGGTCAGCTGCCGTTTACGGTTGACAGCCTGGAGCAGTTGCCCCTTGAGCACCTATTCAGTCCGCCGCCCAAGCCTTCCACAGTCAATCACGCGATCCCGGTTGGATTCGACGAGGTGATCGCGCGTGGCATGGCCAAGAACGCCGATGACCGGTACCAAACCGCCACCGAGTTGGCCGTCGCTGCCCGCCGGGCGCTTCCCGGCGTCACCTCCGCAGCGCCGCCGCCAACAGCGGTCACCGACACCGTCGATACCTCCCTACCGTCTGACGCCGGCGCGGCGACGATGCAAGATGCCGCCTGGGCCGCCAACCGTATTGATGAGCAGCGCACGCAGTCCGACGCGGTCCCCTACCCGCCGACGCCGGTGCCCCCTCTGCGCCAGTCGTCGCGCAACCGCCGTCGGGTCCTGACCATCGCCGCTGGCGCCGTTGTCGTTGTCGTCGTTGCCGCGACAGCCGCGTTCTTCTGGCCGAGCAGCCGACCATCTCCGCCCCCCAGCCGTCTCCGCCCAAATCGCCGTCACAGATCGTGCTGCCGTTCACCGGCCTCAAAAACCCCCACGGTGTTGCGGTCGACACCGAGGGCAACGTCTACGTCACCGACAGCGACAACAACAGGGTGCTGGAGTTGGCCGCGGGTTCGACCAACCAGACCGTGCTGCCTTTCGCAGACCTCAACGCACCTCTGGGTGTGGCGATCGACTACGGGGGTGACGTTTACGTCGCCGACTGGAAGAACGACAGGGTGCTGGAGCTGGCCGCGGGTTCGACGAATCAGATCGTGCTGCCCTTTACCGACCTCAAGCGTCCCCATGGTGTCGCGGTTCATGGGCTTGACCTATACGTCTCCGACGAGTTCAATGCCCGCGTGCTGAAATTGCCCTACGGGGCGACCGTCCCATTCACGCTGCCGTTCACCTTTCTAAACGAGCCAACTGGCCTGGCGGTCAGCGCCGGCAACGTATACCTGATCGACTTCCAAGATCAGCGGGTGCTCGAGCTGGCCAAGGACTCAAATACACCAATTGTGCTGCGGTTCACTGGCCTGAAAGGGCCTGCCGGCGTCGCGGTTGACGCTGGCGGCAACGTTTACGTCTCGGACCCGTTCGACAGATGGGTCCTGAAGCTGCCGGCCAGCTAGAGTACGTCAGCGCGAGAACATCAGTGCGCGCTTGACCTCTTGGATCGCCTTGGTCACCTCGATGCCCCGCGGACACGATTCGGTGCAGTTGAATGTGGTCCGGCAGCGCCACACCCCGTCGACCTCGTTGAGGATGTCGAGGCGATCGGCGGCGGCCTCGTCGCGGCTGTCGAAGATGAAGCGGTGCGCGTTGACGATCGCCGCCGGGCCGTAATACTCGCCCTCGTTCCAGAACACCGGGCAGCTGGTGGTGCAGCACGCGCACAGGATGCATTTGGTGGTGTCGTCGTAGCGGGCGCGGTCGGTGGGGCTCTGGATCCGCTCCCGGGTCGGTGGGTTGCCGGTGGTGATCAGGTAGGGCTTGATCGCGCGGTAGGCGTCGAAGAACGGCTCCATGTCGACCACCAGGTCCTTCTCCACCGGCAGCCCGCGAATCGGTTCGACCGTGACGGTCAGCGATTTGCCGGGCTTCCCCTTCTTTTGCGCGGGCAGCAGGTCGCGCAACAGCACCTTGCAGGCCAACCGGTTGACGCCGTTGATGCGCATGGCGTCCGACCCGCACACCCCGTGCGCGCAGGATCGCCGGAAGGTGAGCGTGCCGTCCAGGTAGCCCTTGACGTAGATCAGCAGGTTGAGCAGTCGATCGCTGGGCAGGCACGGCACCCGGAAGCTTTGCCAGCCACCGGTTTCCGCGAAGGCGTCGGGGTCGTCCGGGTTGTACCGGGCGATCTTGAGGGTCACCATCACGGCGCCGTCCGGAATCGGCGGCAAGGGCGGCTGCAGCGAGTCGCCTGCGGGCGCTCCCTCGGTCTCCAAAGACATTAGTACTTCCGTTCCTTGGGTTCGTAGCGGGTCTGTACGACGGGTTTGAAGTCAAGCCGGATATCGCTCAGCAGATCGGTGCCCTCTTTGTAGGCCATGGTGTGGCGCATGTAGTTGACGTCGTCGCGATTCGGATAGTCTTCGCGCGCGTGGCCGCCGCGGGACTCCTTGCGATTCAGGGCGCCGACCACGGTGACTTCGGCCAGCTCCAGCAAGAAGCCCAGCTCGATGGCTTCCAGCAGGTCGCTGTTGTAGCGTTTCCCTTTGTCGTGCAAGGTGATTCGGGAATACCGCTCCTTGAGCGCGTGGATGTCGGTGAGCGCCTGCTTCAGCGTCTCCTCGGTGCGGAACACCGCGGCGTTGTTGTCCATCGACTGCTGCAGGGCGCCACGGATATCGGCGACGCGTTCGTTGCCGTGCTCGGAGAGGATGTCGGCCACCCAGCCGACCACCATCGCCGACGGGTCAGGCGGCATATCGGTGAAGTCGTGTCCCTGCGCGTAACTGACGGCGGCGATGCCGGCCCGGCGGCCGAACACGTTGATGTCCAACAGCGAATTGGTGCCCAGTCGGTTGGCGCCGTGCACCGACACGCACGCGCATTCGCCCGCCGCATACAGGCCGGGAACCGTGGAGGTGTTGTCCCGCAACACTTGTCCGGTGACGGTGGTCGGGATGCCGCCCATCACGTAGTGGCAGGTGGGGTAGACCGGGACCAGTTCCTTGACCGGGTCGACGCCCAGGTAGGTGCGGGCGAACTCGGTGATGTCGGGCAGCTTGGACTCCAGCACGTCCTCGCCGAGGTGGCGGACGTCGATGTAGACGTAGTCCTTATGCGGGCCGGCGCCGCGGCCCTCCAGCACTTCCAGCACCATCGAGCGCGCGACGATGTCCCGGGGGGCCAGGTCGACGATCGTCGGGGCGTAACGCTCCATGAAGCGTTCGCCCTCGCCGTTGAGCAACCGGCCGCCCTCGCCGCGCACGGCTTCGGAGATCAGGATGCCCAGGCCGGCCAGGCCGGTCGGGTGAAACTGGTGAAACTCCATGTCCTCCAACGGAAGTTCCTTGCGGAAGACGATGCCGATGCCGTCGCCGGTGAGCGTGTGCGCGTTGGAGGTCGTCTTGTACATCCGGCCCGAACCGCCGGTCGCGATCACGACGGCCTTGGCGTGGAAGACGTGGATCTCGCCGGTGGCGAGCTCGTAGGCCACCACCCCGGTGGCCACCGGGCCGCTCGGGGTCTGGGTGAGCACCAGATCCAGCGCGTAGAACTCGTTGAAGAACTCCACGTCGTGTTTGACGCAGTTCTGGTACAGCGTCTGCAGGATCATGTGGCCGGTGCGGTCGGCCGCGTAGCACGCCCTGCGCACCGGGGCTTTCCCGTGGTCACGGGTGTGCCCGCCGAAGCGCCGCTGGTCGATGCGGCCCTCGGGGGTGCGGTTGAACGGCATCCCCATCTTCTCCAGGTCGAGCACCGCGTCGATGGCTTCCTTGCACATGATCTCCACGGCGTCCTGGTCGGCGAGATAGTCGCCGCCCTTGACGGTGTCGAAGGTGTGCCACTCCCAGTTGTCGTCCTCGACGTTGGCCAGCGCGGCGCACATGCCGCCCTGTGCGGCGCCGGTGTGGCTGCGGGTGGGGTAGAGCTTGGTCAACACTGCAGTACGGACGCGCGGACCCGCCTCTACTGCCGCCCGCATCCCGGCCCCGCCCGCGCCGACGATCACCACGTCGTATCGGTGTTGCTGGATCAAGGCTCGCCTTTCCGGAACTTTCGGGACTTTCGGGACTTTCGGGACTTTCAGGACTTCAGGAGATGTTGGGGTCGAATGTCAGCAGCACATAGGTGCCCAACACCAACGTGAACCCCATCGACAACAGCAGCAGGCTGTTGAGCCAGAATCGGGTGGTATCTTTGCGGCTGTAGTCGTCGATGATGTTGCGCAGGCCGTTGCCGCCGTGGAATTGCGCCAGCCACAGCAGCGCCAGATCCCAGAATTGCCAGAACGGCGACGCCCAGCGCTGCGCCACATAGTTGAAGTCGATGCGGTAAACGCCGTTGTCCCACATCAGCATGATGAACAGGTGCCCGATCGCCAGGACCACCAGCGCGACGCCGGAAAAGCGCATGAACAGCCAGGCGAACTTCTCGAAGTTGGGGATGCCGGCCCGGCGCCGCGGGGAGCGCGGATTGTCCAGGCTGGCGGGGCGGTCGTGAAAGCGCTTACGGACCGGTGCGATCTGGCCCCGGCCGAGCTGAAGATCGGGGCTACTCATCGGAAGTGCTCCCACATGTGAATGCCGATTACCACCCCGGCCGGGACCATCAGCATCAGAAAGACGATGCCGACGATCCAGAACATCAGCCGCTGGTAGCGGGTGCCCTCCGACCAGAAGTCGATCAGGATGACCCGGATTCCGTTCAACCCGTGGAAAAGCACTGCGGCCACCAGGCCGTACTCCATCAGGCCGACGATCGGAGTCTTGTAGTCACCCACCACCGCGTTGTAGGTCTGCGGGCTCACCCGCAGCATCGCGGCGTCCAGAACATGGACAAACAGGAAGAAGAAAATCGTCGCGCCGCTGATGCGATGCAGCACCCACGACCACATACCGGGGTCTCCCCGATACAGGGTGCGCGGTGGTCGCCGCTTGCGCGATGATTCGGGCCTTGATTTGGATTCCGGCCTTGATTTGGATGTGGCCGGATCCACGGTTGTCGCCGTTATCCTCACCGCCTTCGTTGTCGCGATGACACTAGCCGGGCAATCGAGCTTAACGTGACAGCAATGCGGGCGGTACTGAAGAGTCCGATCGGCGATTGTGTGTCGCCTTACGGTTAGGGTGGCCTTCTTGACCCGCCCGTCGGTGAAGGGATTGCTACATGGCTGATGTTAATTGGAAGATGTTGCAGGACAAGGCGATCCAGGCGGCAGCCGGGGCACATGCGCCGTATTCGAACTTCCCGGTGGGCGCGGCCGCACTGGTCGACGACGGTCGCGTGGTCACCGGGTGCAACGTGGAGAACGCCTCGTACGGCCTTACTCTGTGCGCCGAGTGCGGCGTGGTCTGCGCTTTGCGCTCGAGCGGCGGCGGCCGGCTGGTGGCCCTGGCGTGCGTCGACGGGAGTGGGTCCCCGCTGATGCCGTGCGGGCGATGCCGCCAGCTGCTGGCCGAACACGGCGGCCCCGGCCTGTTGATCGACCATCCGGCCGGCCCCCGCCGGCTCGAGGAGCTGCTGCCCGACGCGTTCGGTCCCGACGACCTCTCCCGGGCACGAGCCCAACAGCCATGACGGACCCCACATTCGACGCCCCGACAGTGATCCGGACCAAGCGAGACGGCGGTCGGCTGTCCGATGCCGCCATCGACTGGGTCATCGATGCCTATACCAACGGACGGATAGCCGACGAACAGATGGCGGCGTTGTTGATGGCGATCGTCTGGCGCGGCATGGACCGCGGCGAGATCGCCAGATGGACGGCGGCGGTGCTGGCCTCGGGTGAACTCATGGATTTCACCGATCTGCCGGTGCCCACCGTGGACAAGCACTCCACCGGCGGCGTCGGCGACAAGACCACACTGGCGCTGGTGCCCATCGTCGCCGCCTGTGGCGCCGCGGTGCCGAAGGCGTCCGGTCGAGGGCTGGGCCATACCGGCGGCACGCTGGACAAGCTGGAATCCATCGCGGGCTTCACCGCCGAGGTATCCAACCAGCGGGTGCGCCAACAACTGTGCGACATCGGCGCGGCGATATTCGCCGCGGGCCAGCTGGCCACGGCCGACAAGAAGCTGTACGCGCTGCGTGACATCACCGCCACAGTCGAGTCGCTGCCGTTGATCGCCAGCTCGGTGATGAGCAAGAAGCTGGCCGAGGGGGTCGGCGGGTTGGTGCTCGACGTTAAGGTCGGCGCCGGGGCGCTGACGGAGTCGGAGGCACAGAGTCGTGAACTCGCGCACATCATGGTCGAGCTGGGCGGCGCCCATGGGGTGCCCACCCGCGCGTTGCTGACGGACATGAACAGCCCGCTGGGCGCGACCGTCGGCAATGCGCTCGAGGTCGCCGAGTCGCTGGAGGTGCTCGCCGGCGGTGGGCCGCCCGACGTGGTGGAACTGACGTTGCGGCTGGCCCAAGAGATGCTCGAGCTGGCCGGCATCGACGACCGCGATCCCGCGCAGACGCTGTGCGACGGCACCGCGATGGACCGGTTCCGCCGACTGGTCGTCGCACAGGGTGGCGACTTGTCGGTACCGTTGCCAATCGGTGCGCATTCAGAGACCGTGATCGCCTACCGGAGCGGCACAATGGGCAACATCGACGCTATGGCAGTGGGGCTGGCGGCTTGGCGGCTCGGTGCGGGCAGGTCCCGCCCGGGTGAGCGCGTGCAAGCCGGTGCGGGTGTGCGGATCCACCGTCGTCCCGGCGAGCCGGTCGCGGCCGGCGAGCCGTTGTTCACCCTCTACACCGACAGCCCGGAACGCATCGGCGCCGCGATGGCCGAGCTGGACGGCGGCTGGAGCGTCGGCGATACGCCGCCGGAGCCACGACCGCTCATCATCGATCGGATCACCCGATGACCCTGGAACTGGAACAGATCCGGCAAGCGCCGAAGGCCCTGCTGCACGATCACCTGGACGGTGGGCTGCGTCCGGCAACCGTGCTGGACATCGCCGGCAAGCTCGGTTACGACGAGCTGCCCGCCACCGAGGTCGACGCGCTGGCGACCTGGTTTCGTACCCGGTCGCACAGCGGCTCGCTGGAGCGTTACCTGGAGCCGTTCTCGCACACCGTGGCGGTGATGCAGACACCGGAGGCGTTATACCGTGTCGCCTACGAATGCGTGGAAGACCTGGCCGCCGATTCGGTGGTGTATGCCGAGGTGCGGTTCGCTCCGGAGTTGCACATCAACCGCGGGCTGTCCTTCGACGAGGTCGTCGACAGCGTGCTGTTGGGCTTTTCCGCCGGCGAAAAGGCTTGCGCCGCAGCGGGTCGACCCATCAAAGTGCGCTGCCTGGTCACCGCGATGCGGCACGCCGCGCTGTCGCGGGAGATCGCCGAGCTGGCAATCCGGTTCCGGGACAAGGGCGTGGTCGGATTCGACATCGCCGGCGCCGAGGCCGGCAACCCCCCGACGCGGCACCTGGACGCTTTCGAATACATGCGAGACCACAACGCGCGCTTCACCATTCACGCCGGTGAAGCGTTCGGGCTGCCGTCCATCCACGATGCGATCGCGTTCTGCGGTGCCGACCGGTTGGGCCACGGCGTGCGCATCGCCGACGACATCGAGGTCCGGCCCGGCGGGGGCGTCCGATTAGGTCGGCTGGCATCGATCCTGCGGGACAAGCGAATTCCGCTGGAACTGTGCCCAAGTTCGAACGTGCAGACCGGCGCGGCCAAGAGCATCGCCGAGCACCCGTTCGATCTGTTGGCCCGGTCGCGATTCCGGGTGACCGTCAACACCGACAACCGGTTGATGAGCGACACCACGATGAGCCTCGAGATGCAGCGGCTGGTAGAGGCGTTCGACTACGGCTGGAGTGACCTCGCGCGCTTCACCATCAATGCGATGAAGTCGGCGTTCATTCCGTTCGACGAGCGGCTGGCGATAATCGACGAGGTGATCAAGCCGCGGTACGCGGTGCTGATCGGGTAGAAAGGCGATGCCGCCGCCAGCTCCAGAGGTGATGCCGGCATAGGCCTAGAACAGTACGAAATAGCTTGCCCCGCAATGTCTCCGGTTCATTTGGGCATGAGCCATCCAGGACCACCCGCTTCAGGCGAGTGGGTGCATTATGGATTTGTAAAGGTTGGGGTCCGATAGTGACGCGAGGCAAAACACGGCACCAGCGGACCAACGGGGTTCACACGCGCATCCCGGTCGCATAGTCCGCAGGCAGTATCGACGGTCGGCAACACTGGAGTCTGCTGACCGGTCCGCATTGGCCGAAAGGGTCTGCGAAGTCTATGCCGAGACCGTGAGCGGCTATACGCGCGATGAAGTTCGAGGCGCTGGCCTTCGCCCCTGCGACGGTCGTTTCGCGCACTTCTACGGCGAGCGCGACGAACTCGTGGGTTTCTCATATGCCCGGATCGAGCGTATGGAACACGCGGGCCGAATTCAGGCGGTGTTCTGTGCGGGCGTGTACTTCCAACCGGGCTATCACTGTGGAGCATTCGCCCGCGTTGTTCGGGCTCCGCGAGGCGGTGCGCTTCAAGCTCACCAGACCGCGCAGCCCGCCCCGCACTGTGTCGCCCGCGTCATATCGCCTATTGGCCGCGACAATGCCGCGCGTTTACCCGAGCCGCAGGCGACAGACGCCGCCTCATATAGAAGCGCTGATGCGCGCGTTCGGCACGCGGTGGCATTACTTGTGGCTCGGCAAGGGCCCCTTCATCGTGCGCTCGAACGCAGTACCGCATGAGAAATCGCGCTTCCGCCGAATCCAACGCGACCCCGATGTGCGGCTCTATACCGATCTCAACCCGCATTACGCCGAGGGCGACTCGCTGCTCGTTTGGATGCTCTCGACGCAGCGAACATCGCCGGCGGACTCCTGAACTTGCTGCGCGCGCGGTTGGCCCGATGAACGCGCGCTCCGGAAGCGGAAGGTTGCCAGAGCTGGCAGCGCCCGATGGGGGTGCCGGCGTCGGGTGACGAACTTGTGATCTGCATGGCACGAAACGACATCGCTGACCGCCCGTCCGGTCATGATCGAATCAGGTTCTGCACGAGGACGATTCCGTGCGTCAACCCGGGTCCGACTTGCTGGTGGACTCGGCTGTGAGCTTTGAACCGTGTCGCGTTTGGCCTCGCGTCACTATCCGGACCCGACCTTTACAAATCCTTAATGGCCGGCCTTGGATCAGGGGGTCGGGGGCCCAGCCCGTCGCGCGCGTTTGCGGCGCTCGCGGCGATGCGGCTGCTGTTCTTTGAGGATCGGTGCATGGGTCTCGACGTCCTCGAGCGGATCACGCGTCAACAACCCCGCCGACGCCAACATCGCCAAGTAGGTGACCAGATCGCCGTGCTCGACCATTAAGGATTTGTAAAGGTCGGGTCCGGATAGTGAACCAAGACAAGACGCGACGCGCTTCATGCTCACAGCCGGATCCACCGGCAAGGACGCGAACGGAGTCGAATGGATTGCCCTCGTGCAGAACCTGATTCGATCACGACTGGACGAGAGGTCCGCGATGTCCCTTGGTGCCACGCGGACCAGAAGGAAGGTCGTTACTCGACGCCGACACCCGTTTCCAGCAGAAAGACCTCCCGATGAGCGCTGTCGGAAAAGCGCTGCGCGGGTGCCCTGTGCCGGTCGTGGTCGGTGGCATCACCTCCGACCGGCTTTATCCGCTGCGCCTGCAGGAGGAGTTGGCCGAGTTGCTGCCGGGTTGCGCCGAGCTGCAGGTGGTCGACTCCATCTTCGGGCACGACGGCTTCCTGGTGGAATCCGAGGCCGTCGGCGACTTGATCCGAAAGACCCTCGAACTGGCCCAGCAAACGGCGCCGGAAAATGCCTACACCGAAGTGGTGTGTCTGTAGTGACTCGCTCCGCGCAGGACCGCTCGTTTGACTCGTCGGCCGGGTGTGCATGACCCGCTCAAACGCTGCAACGCCGGGGGCCGCGCGTTGCCTCACTCGCCGTCTCGCCCACACCGCAGTGCGAGCACCTGTGCACCGACCGCCAATACCGAACCCGCTCTGGCCGACCGGCAGAGCTCTAAATAGGAGGAACTCAATGGTCATTCCGCAGACCGACAGCACTTACGACAGGATGATGACCGGTGTCGTGCCACTTGATGAGTTCGTGGCATCGCTCGAGCTCACTGGCTCGCAGCGACTGAAGCTGCTTGGGACCAAGGGCATAGTCGCGCTACACCGTCTGTTCATGCGCCGTCTGCCCGCGAAATGCGCACGGCGAGCCCATCACGATGCCCAGCTCAAGGCGCGTACCGGGCTGGAGTTCAAGAGCCGGCATCCTGACCCTTCGAGCCTCACCGGCGGTTACTACCTGTCGAAAGAGGAGATCGAGACCTTCGAGCGCGACGGTGTGCTCGGCCCCTTCGACGTGCTATCGCCGACAGAGGCTCGCCGGCTCGCTGACCTTGCCGACGGCTGGCACGAGAGCGAGTTCGCAGCCAAGGGGGTGATCACAGAAGAGCTGCGCGCAGCGTTTTGCCGCGCCGGTACTTGGAGCATCAACTACAGCGGCGCGTTTCAGGCCTGGCGCAAACGCGAGCTGTGGGATGTATTGTGCGACCCGAAGATCACGCACCGCATGGCCAGCCTGCTCGGCAATGACGTGCTCATGTGGCGCTCCCAGTTTTTCGAAAAGAGGCCCGGCGAATTCGGGACCTTCTGGCATCAAAACAGCGTGTTTCGCGAAACGGCTACAGGCGCCAAGTTAACCCTGCCGCCGGCAGTGCCAGCCGGCATGGCCCAGCTGACCGCCTGGATCGCGCTTCGCGACGTCACCGTAGCCAACGGCGCGCTCCGGATCATTCCTGGCACCTGCACCGACGGTCGTTTGGAATACCTATATTCGGTTGCGATCGACGAGATGATCGACTTCCTCGCCGACGTGCCGCCGCACATGCTCGATACACTGATCTCCGCCGGACTGTTCTCGAGCGGCGGCTTCCAGCGGGCTCAGGCGGTCTTTGACGCCAGCATTGCCCGTATCGGGCCGATATTCGAGGGTCGGGAAATCCGTGATCTGACGATGCGTGCTGGTCAGGCGGTGATCTTCACATCGCTCAATGTGCACGCCTCCCACCCCAACAGCACCAACGACGAAACCCGACTTGCGCTCGCCGGTCGCTACACCGCCAGTGATGTCGCGGTCTTTCGGGACGTTACCCACGATTACTTAGGCAGCCCGGACGGCCCGTTGCCCTATCCGCTGGCGCGGCTCAAGCCGATTCTGGTCCACGGATCACCGGAGGGCGGCGCCAACCCGGTCGTGCTCACCGAGCCATACCTGGAGGGCACGGTTCTCCGCGATTGATTAAGATCAAGGCGGCGGCCGAGTGAGTGCCACGTGGGGACGGGACAAGGAGTAGCCGGAGGAAACGATGCCGCTGGGTGCCGCACTATAAGGACTCGTCACGCTTACTGTGGCGGTGATCGTCGGCATTGGCCGGAAATCTGTTCCGAAGAATTAGCCAGCCCGCCGCGCTCGGACCGATCTCTGTCGGTGCTCCGGATCGATGCCCGCTCGCCTGGGAAACCGGGTCTGCCCAGCGCGGCTGCGCGACCGGGCCATGGATCTGCGTCGTGGCGATGCGGTCGGTACCGCACGCGACCAACTCGAAAGCGCCGGCGGCGGTATCAGGACCTGGCGAAGCTGGCGAGGTCTACCGAAATTGTCTCTGCGACGTCACCCATGTTCAGCGCGGTGCCTTCGTTCCAGGCTCTTTGGAATTCGTCGGTGCTGAGCTGCTCGCGCGTGTGACGTTCACAATCGCTGTGGAATGTTCCGATGAAGGCACAAGAGAGCGGTGCTCCGCTGGCGCGGCTCATTTCGGCGGCTGCTGCCAAAAGGACCGCGGTTTGCCGCGGCTGGCGGCCGGATTCGGTGATCCATGCCAAGATTTCCAGCCCATTTGCGACCGCGTATCTGTCATTGACTTCGAGGGCAAGTTGAAGGGCCTGTTCGAGCACTTGTTTGGCGCGCTGCAGGTCGCGCAACTGCCAGTGAGCGGCGCCAACCGAACCCAAAGCCACTGCGAGTACCTCCCAGCCGCCGCGGGCTTGGGCCAACTCGACACCTTTTTCAGACCAGGCCAGCGCACCGCGGGGGTCGCCCGAAATCAAGTCCAGCCAGCCCATGGCCGACATCGAGTTCGCATGGACTTCAAAGTCATCGGTTGCCGCCATCGCCCGCTGGAGGCAGTCGCGTGCGTGATCGACGTTGCCAATGATCAAGGCGATGTAGCCATCGTAGAAGTCGATCCTGCCGCGGGTGACGGGGTGGTCGACCGCCTCGAGGAGGGTGCGCGCCTCGGCGATGCGGCTGACGGCCGTGACGGGGTCGCCGTGTCGCAGGCTGAGGTGTGCGGCGGTGAACAGTGCCCGGATGCGGCCCACGCTGGGTTCGGGCGAGAGGGCGGCCAGGGTCCGGTTGGCCCATTGGCAGCCTTCGCTGAGCGATGCATGGTGGGCCCAGAACCGGCGCAGGTCGGCGGTCATGTCGGCCGCGGCCGGTGGGGAATCGGTGAGGCTGAATTGCAGGGCTTCGCGGATGTTGGGCATTTCGCGGGTCAGGCGCTGGATCCAGTGCGGTTGTTGGGGGCCAAACCATTGGGCCTCGGCCTCGGTGAGCAGTTGGTGATACCAGCCGGCGTGGCGTTGGGCCAGGTGCGTGTGTTCGGTCTCGGTGATGCGGCTTTTTCCGTAGTCGCGCAGGGTTTCGAGGAGCCGGAAGCACACCACACCGTCGTCTTCGGTGCGGATCAGGATGGACTTGTCGACCAGTGCGCACAGCAGGTCGAGGAATTCGTGGGCGGGGATGTCGGGGATACCCGAGCCGCAGATGCCACGGGCGGTGGGCAGGTCGAAGCTTTCGGCCAGCACCGAGAGCCGGCACCACAGTCGTTGTTCGGCCTGGGTGCACAGTTCGTAGCTCCATTCCACGCACGCGACCAGGCTTTGCCGGCGGGTCAAGGCGCCGCGGCGGGCGTGGGAGAGCAAGGCGAAGCGGTCGGAGAGCTCCTCGGCGATCTGCTCGGCCGACATCGCGCGCAGCCGTGCCGCGGCCAGCTCGATGGCCAGCGGCAACCCGTCGAGGCGCGCGCAGCAGCGCGCGATCGCCGCGGCGTTGCGCTCGTCGAGCGCGAATCCGGGCACCGCGGCGCGGGCGCGCTGCACAAACAACTGGACGGCCTCGTAGCCGCCCAGGGTCCGCAGAGTGGAATCGTCATCGAGGGCCGGACACGACAGCGGGGGCAGCCGCAGCACCGCTTCGCCCTCGATGTCGAGGACTTCGCGGCTGGTGGCCAGGATCTGCACCTGCGGGCAGTCCCGCAGCAGCAGCTCGGCGAGTTTGGCGGCGTCGTCGATGAGGTGCTCGCAGTTGTCCAGCACCAGCAGTGTGTGACGCGGCGCGAGGAAATCGACCAGCACGTCGGTCAGTGCGCGGCCCATCTGATCGCGCACGCCCAACGCGGCGGCCACCACTTCGGTCAGCAGCCCACCCTCGTGTAGTTCGGCCTGCTCCACCCACCACAGTCCATCGCTGAACTGGGGGCGCAGCCTGGCGGCGGTGTGGCAGGCCAGGGTGGTTTTGCCGACCCCGCCCATGCCGATCAGCGTGACCAGACGCGAGGCCGACAACAACTCGCGCAGTTGGGCCAACTCCGCCTCGCGGCCCACGAAACTGGCCACCCTGGAGGGCAGCCTGCCGCCGGCATCGCCGCCGCTGACCGACGCCGATGGCGACACGGCCGAGCTGGTGGGGCGCCGATCAGATCCGGGGCCGCTGTGCAGCACCATCTCGGTGACCGGCAGACCCAGCTGCGACTGCGCCCGCTGGATCAGTTCACCGAGTTCGAGCGCCGAAACACGATCGGCCGGGTCGCGGGCCATGGCCCGGTCGACCAGCGCGGCCGCCGCCTCGGGGATGCCGTGCCTGCGCAGATCGGGCACCGGCTCGGTGGTGATCCGCACGAACTGGGCCATCACCTTTTCCCCGGCGCGGCGCTCAAAGGCGACGTGACCAGTCAACGCGGTGAACAGGCTGGCACCCAACCCGTACACATCGGAGGCCGCGCTGGGCGGCTGACCGGACAGGACCTCCGGTGCGGAAAACGCCGGCGACCCCACGAACACCCCCGCCGCCGTCTCAAACCCACCACGACCGGTGCGGGCGATACCGAAGTCACCCAACGCCGGCTCACCGTAATCGGTGTACAAAATGTTGGCCGGCTTCACGTCACGGTGCACAATCTCGGCTTGATGCGCGCACGCCAGCGCCCCGGCCATCTTCACTCCCAGCCGCAACACCTCGGCGACCTCTAACGCACCCAGCCGGTGGATCCGCTCTTGGATGTTGCCCTGCCCGCAGTAGGGCATCACCAAAAACGGGTGGCCCGACCCGGTCTCGCCGACCTGCAACACCGGCACGATGTTGGGGTGACTCGTCAACCGGGCCATCGCGTGCTGTTCCCGCGCAAACCGTGCCCGGTCCTCGTCCATGCCCACCGTGAGCACCTTGACGGCCACCACCCGCTCCAGCGCCACCTGCCGACAGCGGTACACGACTCCGAACCCGCCCCGCCCAATCTCCTGAGCATCCGTGAATCCGACAGCGTTCAGCTCCGCGGCGACATCACTGGCCACTTCGATTTGCGTTACAAACGAAGGGTCACCCACGCGTGGCTCCACCTGCTCCGGCGGCGAATATCAGCAAGTATGCATACCTCATGCCAGGCAACTATGGGGCAGAAGAAACAAAAAATGCCCGACAACTATCGGGCGGCGGGCCGGCGTTCGCTCAACGAGGTTCAGTCAACTTGGCCTAATTGTGAACTCGATCCTGACTGGCGGGGCCGGCGAGGTCTAAGGAAATTGCCGCTACGACGTCGGCCATGTTCAGAGCGGTGCCTTCGTTCCAGGCTGTCTGGAATTCGTCGGCGCTGAGCTGCTCGCGGATATGACGTTCACATTCAGCGTGGAATTCACCGAGAACGAAAGTTGCGAGCGGGGCTCCGCTCGCGTGGCTTATCTCGGCGGCCGCCGCCATCAGGACGGCGGCTTGGCGCGGCTGATGCCGTGCTTCGGTGATCCATGCCAAGACTTCCAGTCCATTTGCGACCCCGAATTTGTCATTGACTTCAAAGGCAAGCTTGATGCCATCCCGGAGAACTTGCTCGGCGCGCGACGCGTCGTCCAGGTGCCAATGAGAGGCGCCCAGCGATCCCATCATTACCGCTCGCATCGCCCAGTCACCGCACGATTGGGCCAACTCGACACCTTTTTCCGACCAGGCCAGCGCGCTGCGGGCGTCGCCGGAAATCAAGTCCCGCCAGCCCATGGCCGACAACGCAAACGCCTGGACTTCAAAGTCATCGGTGGTGTCCATGGCCCGCTGCAGGCTGTCACGCGCGTGATCGAGGTTGCCGGCCAGCAAGGCGGTGTAGCCGTCGAAGAAGTCGAGATTGCCGCGGGTGACGGGGTCGTCGACCACCTCGAGGAGGGTGCGCGCCTCAGCCATGCGGCTGACGGCCGTGACGGGGTCGCCGTGTCGCATGCTGAGGTGTGCGCCGGCGAACAGTGCCCGGATCCTCTGCACGCTGGGTTCGGGCGAGAGGGCGGCCAGGGCCCGGTTTGCCCATTGGCAGCCCTCGCTGAGCGACGCATGGTAGACCCAGAACCGGCGCAGGCTGGCGACCATGTCGGCCGCGGCCGGTGGGGAATCGGTAAGGCTGAATTGCAGGGCCTCGCGGATGTTGGGCATTTCGCGGGTCAGGCGCTGGATCCAGTGCAGCTGTTGGGGGCCAAACCACTGGGCCTCGGCGTCGGAGAGCAGTTGGTGATACCAGCCGGCGTGGCGTTGGGCCAACTGCGTGTGCTCGGTCTCGCTGATGCGGCCTTTGCCGTAGTCGCGCAGGGTTTCTAACAGCCGAAAGTAGACCACCCCGTGGTGCTCGGTGCGGATCAAGATGGACTTGTCGACCAGTGCGCACAGCAGGTCGAGGAATTCGTGGGCGCGGATGTCGGGGATACCCGAGCCACAAATGCCCCGGGCGGTGGGCAGGTCGAAGCTTTCGGCCAGCACCGAGAGCCGGCACCACAGTTGTTGTTCGGCCTGGGTGCACAGTTCGTAGCTCCATTCCACGCACGCGACCAGGCTTTGCCGGCGGGTGACCGCGCCGCGGCGGGCGTGGGAGAGCAAGGCGAAGCGGTCGGAGAGCTCCTCGGCGATCTGCTCGGCCGACATCGCGCGCAGCCGTGCCGCGGCCAGCTCGATGGCCAGCGGCAACCCGTCGAGGCGCGCGCAGCAGCGCGCGATCGCCGCGGCGTTGCGGTCGTCGAGCGCGAATCCGGGCACCGCGGCGCGGGCGCGCTGCACAAACAGCTGGATGGCCTCGTAGCCGCCCAGGGTGCGCAGGGTCGGATTGTCATCGAGGGCCGGACACGACAGCGGGGGCAGCCGCAGCACCGCTTCGCCCTCGATGTCGAGGATTTCGCGGCTGGTGGCTAGGATCTGCACGTGCGGGCAGTCCCGCAGCAGCAGCTCGGCGAGTTTGGCGGCGTCGTCGATGAGGTGCTCGCAGTTGTCCAGCACCAGCAGTGTGTGACGCGGCGCGAGGAAGTCGACCAGCACGTCGGTAAGTGCGCGGCCCATCTGATCGCGCACGTCCAACGCGGCGGCCACCACTTCGGTCAGCAGGGCGCCCTGGTGCAGCTCGGCGAGCTCCACCCACCACAGTCCATCGCTGAACTGGGGGCGCAGCGTGGCGGCGGTGTGGCAGGCCAGGGTGGTTTTGCCGACCCCGCCCATGCCGATCAGCGTGACCAGCCGGGAGGTCGACAACAACTCGCGCAGTTGGGCCAACTCCGCTTCGCGGCCCACGAAGCTGGCCACCGTCGCCGGCAGCCTGCCCCCGCCACCACCGGTCACCGGCACCGACCCGACCGGGCTGGCGCGGCGCCGATCAGATCCGTGGCCGGTGTGCAGCACCATCTCGGTCACCGGCAGACCCAGCTGCGACTGCGCCCGCTGGATCAGTTCACCGAGTTCGAGCGCCGAAACACGATCGGCCGGGTCGCGGGCCATGGCCCGGTCGACCAGCGCGGCCGCCGCCTCGGGGATGCCCTGCCTGCGCAGATCGGGCACCGGCTCGGTGGTGATCCGCACGAACTGGGCCATCACCTTTTCCCCGGCGCGGCGCTCAAAGGCGACGTGACCAGTCAACGCGGTGAACAGGCTGGCACCCAACCCGTACACATCGGAGGCCGCGCTGGGCGGCTGACCGGACAGGACCTCCGGTGCGGAAAACGCCGGCGACCCCACGAACACCCCCGCCGCCGTCTCAAACCCACCACGACCGGTGCGGGCGATACCGAAGTCACCCAACGCCGGCTCACCGTAATCGGTGTACAAAATGTTGGCCGGCTTCACGTCGCGGTGCACAATCTCGGCTTGATGCGCGCACGCCAGCGCCCCGGCCATCTTCACTCCGAGCCGCAACACCTCGGCGACCTCTAGGGCACCCAGCCGGTGGATCCGCTCATGGATGTTGCCCTGCCCGCAGTGGGGCATCACCAAAAACGGGTGACCCGATTCGGTCTCGCCGACCTGCAACACCGGCACGATGTTGGGATGGCTCGTCAACCGGGCCATCGCGTGCTGTTCCCGGGCAAACCGGGCCCGGTCCTGATCGAGCTCCTCTGCGAGCACCTTGACCGCCACCACCCGCTCCAGCGCCACCTGCCGGCAGCGGTACACGACTCCGAACCCGCCCCGCCCAATCTCCTGAGCATCGGCGAATCCCGCAGCAGCTAATTCGGAGGCCACGCCACCGGACACGTCATCCCATGCCCCGCCCGCTTCATACTCCGTAGCAGCCAGGTCGCGATCCATCACATACCTCGGCATCTATCGAGAGGGATGAGTAAAGAGTACGACGGCAAATGAGGGCCTCGCTGCGACCCCGCTGGATCCGCAGCCGCGCACCGGCTTAGTAAGGATTTATAAAGGTCGGGATCCGATAGTGGGCTGATGTAAAAGCACAACACGGTTCAAGGTTCTAGAGCGGCCTGCACCGGGCGGGCGGTGGCCGGACGTGACGGGTGCCGCGTCCGCCCCTCAAGATCGGGTGCGAATCGTTGAGTGTTCGATAACGACGAAAGTGCCAACGAGTATGTCTAGCCGTCCTCCCATTGCCGTTGTAGGCGTCAGCGCCCTATTTCCTGGTTCCGTTCATGCCGAGCACTTCTGGCGCAACATCCTCGGCGGTGCGGATCTGCTCTCCGATATTCCCGAATCACACTGGCATGTCGGCGATTACCACGATCCGGGACTGGATGCGCCGGACAAGACGAATGCTCGACGGGGTGGTTTTCTTCCTTACATCGAGTTCTCACCGTCGGACTTCGGAATCTCTCCCGACGTTGTGCCGGCCACCGATACCGCGCAACTACTAGCGCTCGCGGTTGCCAAGAAAGTCTTGGAAGACGTTGCCGGAGAGGACTTTTCCCATCTCGACCGAGAAAATATCTCGGTCGTCCTCGGCGTCGGCAGTACGACCGAGCTGGTCGCCCACATGTCCGGCCTCCAGGCTCCCGTGTGGGAACGGGCACTTCGCGGCGCCGGAATCGCCGACGACCAAATCGAGCTGTTCAAAGCTCGTGTCGCCGCCGCGTACCCGCCTTGGCAAGAAGGCACTCTCCCGGGATTGCTGGGCAACGTCGTCGCCGGACGCATCGCAAACCGATTCGACCTCGGCGGAAACAATTGTGTCGTCGACGCTGCCTCTGGAAGTTCGCTCGCGGCTGTCGAAATCGCGCTCAACGAGCTATATCTCGGTGACTCGGAGATGGTCATCACCGGCGGGGTGGACGCGCTCAACGACCCGCTCATGTTCCTGTGCTTCGGCAAGGCTGCGGCGCTATCCCCGTCGGGGGACTGCCGACCGTTCTCCGATAAGGCGGACGGGACGATGCTTGGCGAGGGGCTTGCCATGGTGGCGCTCAAGCGGCTCGAGGACGCCGAGCGCGACGACGACCAGATATACGCGGTCATCCGCGGTTCGGGCTCTTCGTCGAATGGTCGCGCGAACAGTATTTCCGCGCCGAGTGCGGCGGGACAGGCAAAGGCGTTGCACCGCGCTTACGAGGTGGCCGGTTACGGCCCGGAAACCGTTGGGCTGGTTGAGGCGCATGGGACAGGGACCAACGCCGGTGACGTAGCCGAGTTCTCGGCACTTGAACAAGTTTTCAACGCGTCTGGGCGGCAAGACCGGCAGTGGTGCGCCCTTGGATCGGTGAAATCGCAAGTGGGGCACACCAAAGCGGCGTCAGGCGCCGGAGGACTGTTCAAGGCGGTGATGGCGGTTCATCACAAGATGCTGCCGCCGACAATCAAAGTCGACCAGCCGAACCCGGCCCTCGACATTGGCAACTCACCTTTTTACCTGTCCACACAGGCAAGGCCGTGGATCTCCGACGAGGGCGTTCCGCGTCGCGCGGCAGTCAGCTCTTTTGGCCTCGGTGGCAGCAATTTTCACGTGACGCTGGAGGAATACACCGGCAGCGGTGACCGCGCCTGGCGCCATCGATCCTGGAAGTCCGAACTGGTGGTGCTCGGCGCTGCCAGCGCGACCGCCCTGGCCGACAGGTTGACGAGCTTGTCGGCTTCGCTTGCCGATGGTGCCGACATGCTGCGCTATATCGCCCATGCGACGCAGTTATGCTACGACCCGGCGCAGCGACACCGGTTAGCGATCGTTGCCGACGATGTCACCAGTCTGCAATCGATGCTCGATGAAGCAGCATTCAGGCTCGTCGCCGAACGTGACGTGGCATCCTTCGCCTCTGCCCGGGGCTATTTCTATTCCGCCCAGCAACCCGCACCGGTCGCTTTGCTCTTTCCCGACCAGGGCAGCCAGTACGTGGGGATGGGCGCCGACATCCCGCAGCTATTCGAGCCCGCGCTCTCCCCATGGGAGACGGCGCGTGCCTCGCTCTTGGATGCCGACCATGACCTACACCAAATAGTATGGCCGAGGCCCGTTTTCACAGAGCCGGAGCGCGAAGAGCAGGACGCGACTTTAGCCAGAACCGAATGGGCGCAACCGGCGATTGCCGCGCACAGCCTCAGCCTGCTACAGATCGTTCGTGCCTTGGGCATCAGGCCAATTGCGGTGGGTGGCCACGGCTCCGGGGAGGTCATGGCATTGTGCGCCGCCGGGGTTTTCGACGACGCAGCGGCACTTCGGATCGCACGCAAACGAGGTGCTCTCATCGCCGAGGCTGCCCGCACCAGGGACGGGGCGATGAGCGCGGTTTCGGCGCCTTCCGAAATAGTGCACGAGCTTCTCCAACGTTGGGGGCTTGACGTCGCAATCGCCAACCACGGGAGTCCTACGCAGGTCATCGTGTCCGGCGCCGCCGACGCGGTCGCGGACACGATGCTTCGGCTGTCCATGGCGGGCATCAATTCAATGCAATTGAATGTGGCAACCGCGTTCCATTCCGAGATCCTGGCACCGGCCGCAGCGCCGTTCCGGGCCTACCTGGCGGACATCCCGTTCAACACCCCGGTGGTGCCGACTCACGCCAACGCGAGCGCGAAGCCCTACGACGGTGACGCCGACGCGATGCGTGCCACGCTCGCCGGCCAGATAGCGCAGCCGGTCCGTTTCGTCGAGCAGGTGCGGGCGATGTGGGCCGCGGGCGCTCGAACGTTCGTGGAGGTCGGCCCGGATGCCGTGCTGACCAATTTGGTGGGTAAGTGCCTGGAGGGCCTGCCGCACCATGCCGTCGCGCTTGATCGCAAGCGCACCAACGGTATTCGCGGGCTTTGGCTGGGGCTGGCTAAGCTGGCGGCGGCCGGCGTGCCGATGAATCTCACCAGCCTGTGGGCTGACTACAACGTGATCGACGATCCCCGCACCCGGCGGAAGCCGACTCCGACGCTGAAGATCAACGGCGCCAACTATGGCAAGCCGGCGGTCAACGCCGCGCCGACGAGTCCGGCCAAGGGCGCAATCACCGACAAGTCTGCGGGGGCTACGGCGCGGCCGGGGCCACATCGCGCCAACGGCAACGGACACCACAACGGCGTGATGCTGATCGAGGGATGAAGCATCCCGGGTTTAATGCATTCAGTGTCTTTTAGTCGGCAATTCAAGAGCAGCTCGTCTGTTGCGACGCGGCTTCATCAAGATTGAGTCTCGCGCAGAACTGCGAGTGACCAGCACGAAAACGTGGATTTCGCGTGCCCAGGGCGACCCCCGAGAGTCGCATGGCCGAGCTGGAACGCCAGTTAGCCAGGCAGAAGCGCATCGCACAGCTGGAACGTCGGCTGGCTGACGCGAAGGCAGCTGACCGTGCTGACCCGGCGACTGGATGGCAGGGCGAAGCCACCTCCCCGAGCACCGGTGGTGCCGATCAGGTGCGGCAGGAGCACGTCAGCGCATCGGTGGCACGAGACTGCGCACGGTCGGCCGCCGAGCGAGGGGTGCGAAATCGCCTGACTCGGAAAGACTTGTCACCTAACGGGATTCGACCTGGCGCCGCGCCCGGCGGCAGCATCGCGGGCCCGTCAAACGGGGACGAAAAGCGAGGTGCGGCCATCGCGGTGTTCTCCTTGGATTGACTTCCCGGATCCTCGGAGAACTCCCGCGATGGCCGCCGCTGAAAACGAGCTGCGCGCACCGGCGCGTAGCTCAGTACTGAACGCTGGTCGCGATCCCGCTGGAGGTTGCGAAGCCATGCGGCTCCCAGGTGCGGTCCAGCGCCGACATTCCATCGACGAACTCGTCGGCGGCGTCGCGGGCCGCACGCATCCGGAAGCCGTACTTCACCGACGACAGCTTCGACCGGATGGCGGGCTTGGAGTAGAGCCGGTGGGTGAGAATGGCCCTGAAGTGATCCTCGGGCAGGACAAGCGATTGCAGATCAAGCTTGACCGGCCCAGACTCATCCGGCGGTGCTTGGCGCAGGCGCCAGGGCAGTTCCTCCGTCGGGATCCGGGCGTGGCTGTCGTGGTCGGCGGTGTGGAAGACGCTGACGGTGGCAATGATCGTCGCCAGGGTCTGGGCCAGGACGTCCTCGCCCCAAATCGCCATGCCATCCGGGAAGCCGGTAACCATCGGTGAGATCGCGTCCGCCCACCGTGTGACGTCCGGGTCGCCCACATCGAACGTGTTGGCAATCTTGCGGGTGAATTCCAGGATGTGGTGATACCAGGCCTGCCGGTAGCGCCCATAGGTGGTGTGGGTACCCAGGTGGACGCCGAAGAAGTTGTACGACGGGTAGGCCTCGTCGCCGCGGCCGTGCATGCCGAGCACAACTCCTTCGTGCATGCTCGCCGTCTGGAAGGTGAACCCCACACTCAGCTCGCGCTGGTTGTTGTGGATCGCCCCGCGCTGATGGTGGATCACCGCCTTGTGCAGGCCGAGCGTGTAGAGGAAGTGCGGCGCAAGCAGGTGCTTGAGCCGGTGGTTGCTCGGCAGCAGCGACTGCGTGAACGCATTCACGGCATCCATCGGGAAGTGCAACCGTGGGTGCGCGATGTGCACCAGCAGGCACTGGGCGCCCTGAAGAACGAAGTACTTGGCGAGGTCCCAGCGGGCGCCGTCATCGGGGTGGAAGACATGTTCGCCGCAGCGAATCGCCACGACGGCCCAATCGGCGTCGCTTCGTTGGCGCAGCAGGACGACGGTCGGAGCGGCAAAGACACCTGGCAGCGGCTTCAAGTGGGCGAAGCCGGAGAGGTCGATTGTGCCGAAGCGAGCGTCGGGGTGCACCTTCAGATCGTCCGCGAACGCCTCCCGCTCCCGCGGAGCGACGATCGGCAACAGGAACTGCGCAAACGTCGTCCCGGTGACCAGCGACTCGAACCTGGCGTCCGTCACCGGCACGATGCGGCGGCCAAGGCGAGCACGCCATGCCGCCTTTGGAGTTGCCATCAGTATCTGTCCCATAAAGCGAGTGACGTTGTTCCAGACGTGATCGTTGACATCGGCGCGGTCGATCTTGAGAACGGGCGACGGGAAAAAGGGGTGAACAACGGGTTCCTGCGGCCACGGGCCCTCGATTCCGCTCTGCGGTTTCGGATCCGGCGCGGACACCGAACCGGCGCCCCACGGCAGGGCGGCGATCTCGTCCGCGACGGGCCACGAGGCAGGCCGCCGTTCCAAGACGCCGACGGCGGCGAGCCCGTCGTACAATTTGGACTCGACATCGGCCGGGCCAACCCGCAAAGCCAGCGCGGCTTTGCCAACCGCACGCTCGACGTCGTTAATGTCAAGTTTCATAGCAGCCCTCCTGGGACCATGAAGTTGGAAGTCGAAACGACCCTCGAAGGATCGTGCACGGGCCTTCACAAAACCTTCATGCGCGTAAATGAGCCCGGGCTTGACCCTGACCGTGGGCATCTGACCGTCCCTAAGGCGAAACGACGAGTCAGCTGACTGGCACCACAGCAGCGCCCATAGCAATTGATCAGCCCGAGCCGGACCGACACGACGTTTAAGCCGAGACATAGCTATCGAGGCCGTTTAACCTCCCATTAGGGACGCCGTATCGTGCGCTGTGTCCTTACCTTCTCGTCAATATGTTGGAAACCGGCACAGGTGGTTGCGGCATGCTCACAATGGGCACAACAGCCGCCTTGGGTCGGGGGGCTAGGGGAACGAC
Organism: uncultured Actinomycetota bacterium; assembly: GCA_963814505.1. Lineage (GTDB taxonomy): Bacteria > Actinomycetota > Actinomycetes > Mycobacteriales > Mycobacteriaceae > Mycobacterium. The sequence goes on along the minus strand of CAWFDM010000016.1, from coordinate 459,939 downwards.
TTTGCAAGACGATGTCGGGTTCGGCGTCCTAGGGCCGTTGCAGGTCATTGTCAATGGTTCGGTTATTCCGTTGGGTACGCCTAAGCAACGCGCAGTCATGGCGATGTTGCTGATCAATCGCAACCGACCGGTCAGCATCGATTCATTGGTCGATGCAGCCTGGGAGCAGGGACCTCCGGCCCGGGCAAAAGACACGCTTTACTCATACGTCTCGAACCTGCGTCGTCTGATGGCTGGCGTTGGCGTCGAAAACCGTGACCTCTTGGCCAGTGTATCGCCGGGCTACCGGCTCGCGGTTCTCGACAGCCAATACGACCTCGGCCGGTTCGTGGCCGCAAAGGACGCTGGTGTTCGGGCGGCCGCGGACGGGCGGTTTGAGCAGGCCAGCGACCACTTCTCGGCCGCGCTTGGCGAGTGGCGTGGTCCGGTGCTCGTTGACTTGAGCGACTTCAGCTTCGTCGACACCTTTGCTAAGGGACTGGTCGAGGAAAAGGTCTTGGTACACATTGCCCGCGCCGAAATTGAAATCGCTTGCGGAAGGGCCCATTCGGTCATCAATGAGCTCGAAGCACTTACCATCGACCAGCCTTACCGGGAACCGCTTTGGGCGCAGCTGATCACCGCCTACTACCTCAGCGACCGCCAATCTGACGCGCTCGATGCCTATCACAGGCTGAAGGACACGCTGGCCGAGGACCTCGGCGTCGACCCCGGTCCCACGGTGCGTGAGCTATACGAGCGGATCCTTCGGCAGCAACCGCTCGACGTGCGCAAGGTCGCCCAATTGAATGCCGATGACACCATCAAGACCCTCTCGGCGCACATCACCGCGCGTCCCGACATCGCCCACGGCCCGTCCTTACGCGACGGCGACGGGATTATCTATCCGCTGGTCGCCACCACCACCCGTATCGGGCGCAGCCCGAACAACGACATCATCCTTTCCAGCGGCAAGGTCAGCCGGCACCACGCCGCGATCGTCGATACCGGATCCAGTTTCGCCATAGTCGATTTGCGATCAGCAAACGGCGTCTACGTTTCCGGCCGGCGGATCCACACCAGCGCCATCCTCACCGAAGGCGACCGGATTCGCTTAGCCGAACACCATTTCGTCTTCGAAAACACCTCCCGAGAGCCGGTCGCCGACTAGTTGGCCGTCGTAAAGGTTTCATCAAGGCGCGGATGCCACGGTGATGTCGTCCGAAAGCCCGGAACGACAAGCACCATCAGGAATCCGCAATGTTGTCCCAGTCCTTCCCCATAACTGCTTCGAAGTCCGAGATCGAACGGCGAATCCGTCTGTCGCACCATGTGATTGAGCTGGGTGACGGACACAGGGTCGGTGTGTCGGTAGGTGGCCGGGGGGTGCCCCTGGTGTTCCTGCATGGCCTGGGGCTGAACCACCGCGCCTATCGCGCCATGCTTGGTGGCCTGGCCGATTTAGGATTTCTCGTCGTCGCGATCGATGCCGCGGGCCACGGCGACACCCACGACTTCCGCTCCGGCAATGCACAACTCGGCGACTTCGTCGCGCTGACGCTGCGCGCCCTTGATGTTCTCGGCATCGAGAAGGCGGTGTTCACCGGGCACTCGATGGGTGGCCGCCTGGTGATCGAGGTGGCGGCGAGCGCGCCGGAACGGGTGCTGGCCGCCGTGCTGATCGACGCCGCCGCCGGGGCCTCGTGGGAAAAGACGCTGGCCGCTGCCGCGAGGCCCGCGCCCCAGGCCGTTGCCGCGATGCTCGCCATGCTGTGCAGCACCAGGCATGAAATGTCCGGGTTGAACATCACCCGCGCCAGCCGGTGCGCACGGAGCCTGATGGATGCGGTGATCGGCAATCTCCGGCGCCCGCTCGGCCCGGTGCAGGCCGCGCTGGCCATGATGCATTCTCCCGATTCCACGGCGCAGCTACGCATGATGCGTGAGCGTGGCATCCCGACGTTGGTCCTGCATGGCGACAACGACTTCATGGTGCCCTTCGCGAGCGCGCGTGACATCGCCGAGGCCGCCGGCGGGTCGCTGTATCGGCTGCGCGGGGCGTGCCACGCCTGGATGATTGCCAACCCGCGGCAGGGGGCCGATGCGCTGCGGCACCTGATCACCGACAAATTGGGCGATGCCTTGCGTTGCGCCGCCGAGGCATTGGGAATACCGGACTGGCACGAAAGCGCCATCTGGGAGCAGGCGCTGGTCCCACCGCAAGCCTTGATACGCCGACTCAACGGCGAGCAGCTCACCGATCGTGCGACTGACACCCTATCGGGCCAGGTCCCGACGGGAGATCTACAACGAGCCGTTTAAGGGCCGCGACCGAATCGGTCCTCACGAAAGAAATGACAACAGCTCTGAGCAGTTCGTCAATTCACACCGATGTGTATTGCGAAGGCGGACATCACCGCCGTCGGATCACGAGCCCAGTCGCATTCTGAAGTTGCTTGAGACCGTAGGAGATAACCATGACCATGGGGGACTGTATGTTGTCGGCGGAATTGTTGCGCTCCACCGGGCACCCGACAGGTACCAGCCGTAGTGCGTCACGCGTGAATGCCGACATCTCGACGCGCCCGCCAGCCACTTACCTACCCGGCGCCGATGCTGGGCGGATTGTCCGCAAAGACTACCTGCGGTGGGCATCGCTGGAGCCCGCGCAGCGCTCCGCACTAATCGACGGGCTCTACGCCGTCTACAGCGCGACCGTGCGCGACCTTACCCGGGATGAGTTCGAGACGCTGGTCTTCGGCGCCGGCAATGGTCGGCTTGCGTTGTTCTACGGTGAGGGCGAGGAACTCGCGGGTTTCACCTACGCCAGGATCGAGCGCATGGAGCATGCGGGTCGCACGCATGCGGTGTTCTGCGCGGGGGTGTATTTCCGGCCGGGGTGCCGGGGCGGGGTGTTGGGCGCACTGTTCGGGCTGCGCGAGGCGCTGCGCTTTAAGCTGCGGCAACCGCGCACGCCGCTGGCCTACTGCACTCGCAGTTCGTCGCCGGCGCCTTACCGGCTGCTCGCCTCGACGATGCCGCGGGTTTATCCCAGCCGCAAGCACCAGACGCCAGCCGAGGTCGAAGCGTTGGCATGCGCGCTCACCGCCCGGAGGCAGTATGTCCGGGTCGGTAAAAGTCCCTGGGTCGTGCGTTCGGGTGCCACGCCGCGCGACGCGTCGCGGCTGGGCCGCATCGAACACGACCCCGACGTGCGGTTTTATACCGAGCTCAACCCGCGCTTTGCCGAGGGGCACTCGCTGCTGGCCTGGGTACCGCTTGACGCGGCAAATGTCGCCGGCGGACTGTTCCGGGCGCTGCGCGCGAAGTTGGCCCGATGAGCGCGCCGGAAAGCGGCGGCTGGCTGCGGGCGCACGTCCGGCCGCTGCTGGTTGCGCTCGCCGCGGGCGGGTCGTATGGTGGCTGGGCCGCGTTTGCCCATCACCGCCTGGGTGCGGCCGTGGCGTTGCGTGCGGGCTTGATGCAGTCGGTGCTGAGTGTGACCGCGACGCTGATGCTGGTGCTGGTGCTGGAACGGCTGTTCCGCTGGCAGTCGAATCCTGTGCGCGGCTTCTGGTTTGCCTCTTTGGGGACATCGACGGTGGCCGCGGTTTGGCTCATCGCGGGTCACATGGTGGCGGGCACGCCGCACATTGCGGTGGCCATCGCACCCTCCCTGATCGTTGGCACCGCGTTCTACTTCGTCTACGCACGCACGCTGCTCAGACAAGCCAGGCAGGTGCAGATGTCGCCGGAGCGCTTTGCTCATGGTGGGTCACTCGCTGGCGGGCACGCAGCACATCGCGGTGACGATCGCACCCCCCATGGTCATCGGCGCCGCATTCAGCTTCAGCTACGCCCGCTCGAGGCTCGCCCACGCGAGCCGGGGCGCTGCCAAGGGCTCAGCGTCGTCTGAGGACGGACGCCCCGGCCGCGCTCCGCGCGGGGTAGGTCGGCACCGGGCCTCACCTGCCCGCGCCTCCCATATCGTGGACAATTGGGCGGACGGCGAGGATACGAGGTTTGGGAGTGTCGGCATGAAGTTGCCCCTGCTCGGCGCGGTGTCGCTCACCGGCTTCAAGAACGCCTGGTTCTTTCTGTTCCTGCTGCTGGTGCTTTTGGTGACGGGACTCTATGTCGCAATCCAATTCGCCCGCCGCCGGCGGGTGCTGCGATTCGCCAACATGGAGGTGCTGCAGCGCGTCGCCCCAGCTCGCGCCGGTCGGTGGCGGCACGTGCCGACGATTCTGCTCGTCACGTCGTTGGTGCTGCTAACGACCGCAATGGCCGGGCCGACGTCCGACATCCGGATTCCGCTCAACCGTGCGGTGGTGATGCTGGTCATCGACGTTTCGGAGTCCATGGCGTCCACCGACGTTCCGCCAACCCGGCTGGCCGCCGCGAAGGAGGCCGGTAAGCAGTTCTCCGATGAACTGACCCCGGCCATCAACCTTGGCCTGGTGGAATTCGCCGCCAACGCCACGCTGCTGGTGGCTCCGACGACTAACCGGGGCGCCGTGAAAGCAGCGATCGACGGCCTGCAGCCGGCTCCCAAAACCGCTACGGGTGAAGGCATCTTCACCGCGTTGCAGGCGATCGCCACGGTGGGGGCGGTGATGGGCGGCGGCGATGGCCCACCACCCGCACGGATCGTGCTGGAGTCCGACGGCGCGGAGAACGTCCCGATGGACCCCAACGCCCCGCAGGGCGCCTTTACGGCGGCTCGGGCCGCCAAATCCGAGAAAGTACAGATCTCGACGATCTCCTTCGGGACGCCCTACGGCACGGTGGAGTACAACGGCGCCAACATTCCGGTGCCCGTCGACGATCAAACCCTGCAGAAGATCTGCGAGATCACCGATGGCCAGGCATTCCACGCGGACAGCCTGGAATCGCTCAAGAACGTCTACACGACCCTGCAGAAGCAGATCGGCTACGAAACCGTGAAAGGCGACGCCAGCGCAGCCTGGATCCTGCTGGGTGCGGTCCTCATGGCCGGCGCCGTCCTGGCCGGCCTGTTCCTGAACCGCAGGCTGCCCTTCTGATCGTTCAGGCGGGAACGCGCCGGTTGATCAGCAGTCCCAACAGCGCCGCGATGACGGCGGTGATGGCACCGAGGCGCAGCCACCCCGCGCTGCCGGGCCCGGGTACCGTGCGATACCCGACCTCGTTCTCGATGGCGTCATAGGTTTTTTCCAGCTCGCCGACGTTGGTCGCGGTATAGAACTGCCCGCCGGACAGCCGGGCGATCGTCTTCATCTGGTCGGTCGAAACGGGGACGGCCACCTGCTTTCCGTCCATTTCGATGAAGCCGTTCTTGGTTCCGAACGCGATCGTCGAGATGGGCACCCCATGGTCCCTGGCCAGGCGCGCTGCGGTGTAGGCACCATCATGCGGGTCGTTGGGGTTTGACGGCTTGTTCGCGCCGCCGTCGGAAAGCAGCACGATGCGGGCCGGCGGCGGCGTGTCCCCGCCGGCGACGGCCGCGGCCTCGATCGCGTGCAGCGCGGTGAAGATCGCCTCACCGGTCGCGGTGCTGTCGCCGAACTGCAGGTTCTTCACCGCATCAACGGTCGCCTGATGCTGCGGGGTCGGAGGCACCAGCAGGTATGGCGTGCCCGCGAAACCGACCAGCCCGAGATTGATGCCCGGCGTCAGCTGAGTCGCGAAGTGCGCGGCCGCCTCCTCTGCCGCCTTGAGCCGGTTGGGGTCGACATCGGTCGCCCGCATCGAATTCGACATGTCGATCACCAGCATGATGACGGCGCGATTGCGCGGGATGCGCATGTCGTGGGTGGGCGTGGCCAGCGCGATGGTCAGCAGGGCCAGGCAGAGCAGCGACACCGCGATCGGAAGGTGCCGCCACAACGACTGCGGGACCTCCGCCTCGGTGAACCGGCGCAGGCGTTGCCGGCGCCGAGCCTGGACGACGAGATAGACACCTAGCAGGGCCAATGGGATCAAACCGAACAGCAGCATGCCCGGGCGCTGGAACCCGTACAGCGGTAAGGGGCCGATCCCGGGAAGCGACACTCGGCTCACCTTCCCGTTTGGCCGGCCCCTTTTGGGGCCTAGCGGACGCTGCCGCCAGTAAAGCGGCGTCTCGGTGGTCCGTCAAACGGCGCCGGCATGACCCAGCCGCCGATGGGCCGCGATCTGTTACACGACCCGAACGTCGGACGGCGACCAGAACGCTCGCATTGAGGTAATTTTGGCGTCCTCGTCGAACGTCATCAGCGAGATCGGCGAGATTTGGGTGCGGCTGGCGCCGGCATCCAGCCGCAAGTGCCACAAGAAAGCCGCCTCGCTGCCGGCGATCCGCAATTCCGCGAGTTCGGTCTCTTTTTTGGCGCCTTGGATGTTCGCATAGAACTCGTGGATCGCGTCGGGGCCGCGCCGGACATCCGATCCGGCCGGGTCCTCGATGGTGGCGTCGGCGGCGTAAAGGGTCACGATATCGTCGGCGGTGCCGGTGGCGAGGAGCTCGAGGTAGCGGTTGACGGTGTGTGCGATGGCTTGCTGGGACGGCATGGTCTCGGACGCTACGCCAACTCGCGGCGCGCTACTCGCGCCTTAGCCGCGACTCGACGAACTGCTCCAACTTCTCCCACTCCCGGACCGCCGCGGAATACGGTGCTTTGGGCTTGCTCGCCGAGTCGGGATCCAGCACGTAGGCCACCAGCTTGCCCAGCGGCCGGCCCGTTGCGAGCGCCTTATCGACCGTGCTCTCCTCGGAGTACTCGCCGATGTCGCGGAGCAGCTCGACGGCCAGGTCCAGCTGCTCACGATCCACGGCTTCCGGGCCGTCGGCGAAATCGTCGCCCAGCCCGCTGAGCACGTAGATGTTGTCTTCGGTGATGTCGACGGCCAGTGAGCCGTCCGTGGCAGCGGTACGGATGTCGTCGTAGGTGCTCAGATCGGACAAGTCATGGTCGTGCTCGTCGGCCAGGTAGCGGGCCATGGCCCGCTCGGAGCTGAACACGCTGATCCGGCCGTTGCGGCCCAGGAAGATCGGTCGATCGTCCAGGTAGCAGCGAAGCGTGCAGAAGGTGCCCGCACCCGTCATGATCCGGATCGGGTCGATGCCCACCTGTAGCCAGAAGTCCTCGTCGCTGCCCAGCACGACCGTGTCACCGGCGGCCCGGTCGTCTTCCTCGTCTTCCTCGTCTTCCTCGTCTTCTTCGTCTTCTTCGTCTTCTTCGTCTTCTTCGTCTTCTTCGTCTTCTTCGTCTTCTTCGTCTTCGTCCAGTTCGTCTTCTTCGTCAACCGCGTCGTCCTCAAGTTCGTCGGCGGCCTCCGCGTCCCCAGCGTCCTCGGTGTCCTCACCGTCTGCTTCCTCTTCGGAGCCGTCGGCTTCCTCTTCGGGGCCCTCTGACTCCTCCCCGCCATCTTCGGGCTCTTCTGGCTCCTCGGCCAGTTCCTCGGCGGCCTGCGCCGACGCGTCCTCGTCGACGTCGGGGGTGCTGATGATTTCGTCGATCGCGGTGAGGACGCCGTCCCAGCTTCGCCCAATCACCTCGGCGATCGCATTCCAGCGCTTGTGGCCGGCCTTACCCGCGAAGTGGTCGATTCCGCCGGACACCGTGCCCAGGCTGGGGTTGCCGTTGAAGAACTTCGACACCGCCGCCAGCTCACAGACCGATCCGATGGACGACACAATCGCCAGCGCACCCGCCAGCGCTGTCACCGACTCCTGGGTCGGCTTCTCGGCCACCAACTCCTCGACGACCACGAGATCGAACTGCTTGTGGTCGGCGGGATCGAACGTGTGCGCGCCGGCCGAAGTCAGGTCCTCCCAGGCCGGGTGGTCGACGAGATCGTTGTCGGTATCGGTGCGCACGAATGCGACCAGGTCAGCGACGGACTCAAAACCGTAGAGGTCGTCGTCCTTACCCAGAAACGCCTCCCACTCATCGCCGGAGTCGCGCCAACGGGGTGCCCATACGGTGTAGCGATCACCAGCGGGCAGGCTCAGGCGAATGGGCACGAGGTCAGCAGCCATGCGGCACACAATAGCGGCGGCTTTTGCAGGCCCGGGCGGCCGCCCGGCCCGGTGGCGATTACCCGCTCCAGATGTCGACGATTGCGGGGGCGTTCGCGGCGTTGCCGGTTTTTCCCAGCCCGTACATCTGCTCCAGCGTGGCAAGCACGTTGTAGTGGCTGATCTGCTCGTTGTAGGTTCCCGGCTGCACATGCGCTCCGTAGAACACCGTCGGGATCTGGTTGCGACTGGACCCGTCGTCCTCATCCCAGGTCACGACGAGCAGGCTGTTGTTGGCGACGGCCCAGTTGGCGTATCCGGATAGCTGACGGTTCAGCCAGGCGTCGCCCTGCGCGATCGAGCCGTCGTGCATGTTGTCGTCGTTGTCGGGAATGACGAACGACACCGTCGGCAGGCTCGCATAGTTGCCCGGCCCCGGAAACGCGGAGAAGGGCACCGAGTTGGTGGCCGGCACGTTGGTGAAGTTGGCCCACGGCACGTGTTTGCGTGCGTACTTGCCCGCGCTGCACGCGGTCGAGCCGACCGCCGGCAGGCCTTCGGCAAAACCCATGAATGTGTATCCGGCGGAGAGCAATTCACTGCCCAGGTTGGGCACGTTGCCGGCATCGACCGGGCAGGTGTCCTTCGTCAGCCCGAAGGTGTTGCCGGCGAACAGTGCCAAGTAATTCGGTTCGCTCGGATGCGCTTCGGCGAACGACTGGGTCATCAGTGCGCCCGCCGCGGCCAGCGCGTTGATGAAGGGAGCCGACTTGTTGCCGATGATGTTGGCCGCGGAGCGGTTCTCTTCCACCACGATCACCACGTGCGCGGGGGAGGGCAGCGGGGCCGCCACGAGGTTTATCCAAGGAGCCGACGGGGCCGGCGGGAAGGTGGCCACCCCGCATACCAGCGCGGCGCCGAGCAGGCGCAGCGCGCGGTATGCCCGGCTCATGCCTGGGAGTATATGGCCGGTTTTGCCCAGTCAACGGCGCACCTGCGAGCGTGTCCGCAGGGCTAAATCCGATTGTTATATAAGGTCGTAACCCGTGGATGTGCACATCGTCGACCACCCGCTGGCGCTGGCCCGGCTAACGGTCATGCGCGACGAGCGCACCGGCAACGCCGTCTTCCGGGCGGCGTTGCGCGAGCTGACGCTGATGCTCGTCTATGAGGCCACCCGTGACGCTGCATGCGAGCCGGTCCCGATCCACACGCCGCTCGCCGAGACGGTCGGGTCGCGGCTGGCCAAACCGCCCCTGCTGGTGCCGGTGCTGCGCGCCGGCCTGGGCATGGTCTACGAGGCGAATGCCGCGATGCCGGAGTCGCGCGTCGGGTTCGTCGGCGTCGCCCGCGACGAGAAAACGCACCAACCAATCCCGTATCTGGAATCGCTGCCCGACGACCTGGGCGATTTGCCGGTGATGGTGCTCGACCCGATGCTCGCCACCGGCGGTTCGATGACGCACACCGTGCGCCTGTTGTTGGATCGCGGCGCGGCGGATATCACGGTTCTGTGTGTGGTGGCGGCACCGGAAGGCCTTGCTGCCCTGGAGAACGTGGCGCCGAGCGCGCGGGTGTTCACCGCGGCGGTCGACGACGGGCTCAACGAGTTCGCGTTCATCGTGCCCGGTCTCGGCGATGCGGGCGACCGCCAGTTCGGGCCGCGCTAGCCCGCCGACGATGCGGCCCGGAACGGGCCGAGAAGGAGGCGGGCCATCGGGCCTGAGTTACCAGCGCTGCACCGCGGCGACCAGCTCGTCGCGCAGCGCGCCTGCCCGCCGCCGGGCAGATCGCAGGTCGCCGGCCACAGCGCAGCGAACCTCCAAGTAGCACTTCAGCTTTGGCTCCGTCCCCGAGGGCCGCGCCACCACCCGCACCCATGTGTCGTCGTCTCCGCCGGTGAAGATCAGCGCGTCGGTGATATCGGTGGTGGTCACGGCGAACCCGGCCAGCCGGCCTGGCGGGGCCGCGCGCAGCCGCCGCATCAGGGCGTCGGCCTCCTCGGCGTCGGCGACGCGACGCGACACCGCCGCAACGTCGTGCACGCCGTACCGCCGGGCGAGCTCGTCGAGCGCATCCGGCACCGAACGGCCCTGCTGTTTCAGCGTGGCCACCAGATCGCAGACCAATACCGCGGCGCTGATGCCGTCCTTGTCGCGCACGGCGGCGGGATCGACGCAATGCCCGATCGCTTCTTCGTACGCATACACCAGGGTGCCGGGTTGGTCCGCGTCGGCGCGCGCCAGCCATTTGAAGCCGGTGAGAGTTTCGACGTGGGCCGCGCCGTAGCGCGCCGCGATCGCCGCCAGCATCCGCGACGACACCACTGTGCTGGCCACCACGGGGGTTTTCGTGCGGCCGCGACTCAGAATGTAATCGCCTAGTAGCCAGCCGGTTTCGTCGCCGGACAGCATCCGCCATCCCGACCCCCCGGAGATCCCCGAGGGGATACCGACCGCGCAGCGGTCGGCGTCGGGATCCAGCGCGATCGCGACGTCGGCCCCGACATCGGCGGCCAGGGCGAGCAGGGCGTCGGTGGCGCCGGGCTCCTCGGGGTTGGGGAAGGCGACGGTGGGGAAGTCGGGATCCGGCGCGAATTGGGCCCCGACGGCATGCACCTCGCGGAAGCCCGCGCGCTGCAGCGTCTCGACGGCGACCGCACCGCCCACCCCGTGCAGCGGTGTCAGCGCCACCCGGACCGAACCCGAAGCGCGCCGCACCCCGGCCGCTCGTTCGCTGTAGCGGTCGACCAGCCCGGAGTCAGTGGGTGTGACGGGCTTTCTGCTGATTTGGTCGGCCGGGGGAGCGGCGGCCATCGCGGCCTCGATCTGGCGGTCGGCGGGGGAGACGATCTGGATGCCGCCGTCGAGATACACCTTGTAGCCGTTGTCGGTCGCCGGGTTGTGCGATGCCGTGATCTGTATCCCGGCGGCGGCGCCGGTGTGGCGCACCGCGAACGCGACCACCGGCGTCGGCACCGGGCCGGGTAGCAGCAGCACGTAAAATCCCTGGGCGGCAAGCACTTCGGCTGTCGCGGTGGCGAATGCGGCCGAGCCGTGCCGAGCGTCGCGGCCAACGACCACCGTCGCGGCGGGTGACCGGTCGATGAGCACCCGTGCCACCGCCCAGGTGGCGCGCAACACCACCGCGACGTTCATCGCGTCCGGTCCGCCGCGCACCGGCCCGCGCAATCCCGCGGTGCCGAACTTCAGCGGACGGGCGAACCGCGCCGCGAGTTCGACCGCGTCACACGCAGCAAGCTCGGCGGCCGTCTGCGGGTCGGGGTCGTGGGCGATCCACTCTTCGGGCGTCATTTGCAATCGGGGCGCTAGAACCGGGCGATGACGTCGGCAAGCAGGGAGCCCATCCGGCTCGCCGAGGCGGCGCCCGCGGCGAGGACCTCGGCGTGGCTCAGTGGCTTGCCGGTGATCCCGGCCGCCAAATTTGTCACCAGGGACACACCGAGGACCTCGGCGCCCGCCGCCCTGGCCGCGATGGTCTCGTGCACCGTCGACATGCCCACCAGGTCGGCGCCCAGCGTCCGCAGCATCCGGATTTCGGCGGGCGTCTCGTAATGCGGCCCGGGTAGGCACGCGTACACGCCTTCCGCCAGCTCCGGGTCGGCCCGCCGGGCGAACTCCCGCAGTCGCGGCGCGTAGGCGTTGGTCAGGTCGACGAACTGCGCGCCGACCAACGGCGAGCGCGCCGTCAGGTTCAGGTGGTCGCTGATCAGCACCGGCTGGCCGACCGCCAGATCCGGGCGCAGTCCGCCGGCCGCGTTGGTGAGCACGATGATGCGTGCCCCCGCTGCGCAGGCCGCTCGCACCGGGTGCACGACGTGCCGCAGGTCATGGCCCTCGTAGGCGTGCACACGGCCGACCAGCACCAGCACCCGGTGTTCGCCGATGCGCATCGACAACAGTTCACCGGCGTGCCCGAGCGCGCTCGGCGGGGTGAATCCGGGCAGCTCGGCCTGGGGCAGCACCGAGGTCGGGGAGCCGAGCGCCGCGACGGCAGGCGACCATCCCGATCCGAGAACGATTGCGACGTCGTGCTTGCCGATCCCGGTGCGCTCCGCGATGACCTGGGCCGCCGCCCGCGCGAGCTGGTCAGGATCAGGCTCGGGATCGGGCTCAGGATCGGGCTCGGGGGCACTCACGTGCGCGAGCTTAACTAAGCGCGCATGAGCCGGTGTGCGTCGGTGAGATACTGCGAAGATGTCCGCAACCACCGCGTTGGAGAACGTTGAGAACGTGGTGCGACGTCGTGGCGGCGATCTTGTCGAGTTGTCCCACGCGATCCATGCCGAGCCGGAGCTGGCGTTCGACGAGCATCGCAGCTGCGCCAAGGCGCAGGCCTTGGTTGCTGAACGCGGTTTCGAGATCACCGCGCCCGCCGCTGGATTGGACACGGCGTTCCGCGCCGACTTCGGCAGCGGGCCGCTGGTGGTCGGGGTGTGCGCCGAATATGACGCACTGCCAGAGATCGGGCACGCCTGCGGCCACAACATCATCGCCGCATCGGCGGTGGGCGCCGCGCTGGCGCTGGCCGAGGTAGCCGACGACCTCGGCTTGACGGTGGCGTTGTTGGGAACTCCCGCGGAGGAGGCCGGCGGCGGTAAGGTGCTGATGCTGCGGGCCGGGACGTTCGACGACGTCGCGGTGGCGGTGATGGTGCATCCCGGGCCGGCCGACATCGCCGGAGCCCGGTCGCTGGCGCTGTCCGAGGTGACGGTTCACTACCGGGGCAAGGAGTCGCACGCCGCCGTCGCGCCGCAGCGCGGCGTGAACGCCGCCGACGCGGTGACCGTCGCGCAGGTGGCCATCGGGCTGTTGCGGCAACAACTGGCGCCGGGGCAGATGATGCACGGCATCGTCACCGACGGCGGGCAGGCGGTCAACGTCATTCCGGGGCACGCGGCGTTGCAGTATGCGATGCGGGCGGTGGAATCGGATTCGCTGCGCGAGCTCGAGGGGAAAGTGTTCGCCTGTTTTGCGGCCGGCGCGCTGGCCGCCGGCTGCGAATACGAAATCGATCACTCGGCACCGCCATACGCGGAGTTGATACCCGACGAATGGCTGGTCGACGTGTTCCGCGCGGAGATGCGCCGGCTGGGGCGTGAGCCGGTGGCGCGCGAGGTCGAGGTGGCGCTGCCGATGGGCAGCACCGACATGGGCAACGTGACGCAGGTCCTGCCGGGAATCCATCCGGTGATCGGTGTCGACGCCGGCGGTGCCACCGTTCACCAGCGCGCCTTCGCCGCGGCGGCCGCCGGTCCGAGCGCCGACCGCGCCGTCGTCGACGGGGCGATCATGCTGGCGCGCACGATCGTTCACCTCGCCGAGTCCCCGGCGCAGCGTGACCGGGTGTTGGCCGCCCGGCAACGCCGGGCGAGTGAGGGCAGTGGGGCCGAAGTATGAGCCTGGTCGACACCGCCGAATCGTGGCTGGCCGCGCACTACGACGACCTGATCGAGTGGCGCCGGCACATCCACCGCTATCCGGAGCTGGGCCGCCAGGAGTACGCGACCACCCAGTTCGTCGCCGAGCGGTTGGCCGATGCCGGGCTGAACCCCAAGGTGCTGCCCGGCGGCACGGGACTAACCTGCGACTTCGGCCCCGAGCATCAGCCCAGGATCGCGCTGCGGGCCGACATGGACGCGCTGCCCATGGCCGAGCGGACCGGCGCTCCCTACACCTCGACCATGCCGAATGTGGCGCACGCCTGCGGTCATGACGCGCACACCGCGATCCTGCTGGGTACCGCGCTGGCATTGGCGACGGTGCCGGAGCTGCCGGTCGGGGTGCGGCTGATCTTCCAGGCGGCCGAGGAGTTGATGCCCGGCGGCGCGATCGACGCCATCGCCGCGGGAGCGCTGACCGGGGTGTCGCGAATCTTCGCCCTGCACTGCGATCCCCGGCTGGAAGTCGGCAAGGTCGCGGTCAGGCACGGTCCCATCACCTCGGCGGCCGACCAGATCGAAATCACGCTGTATTCCCCTGGCGGGCACACGTCGCGGCCGCACCTGACCGCCGATCTGGTCTACGGGCTCGGCACGCTGATCACCGGGCTGCCCGGGGTGCTGTCACGCCGCGTCGACCCGCGCAACAGCACCGTGTTGGTATGGGGCGCGGTCAATGCCGGCGTGGCCGCCAACGCCATACCCAATACCGGCGTGCTGGCCGGGACGGTTCGCACCGCCAGCCGGCAGACGTGGGTCGCCCTCGAGGAGATCATCCGCCAGACCGTCACGGGCCTGCTGTCGCCGCTGGCGATCGAACACACCCTGCAATACCGGCGTGGCGTGCCACCGGTGGTCAACGAGGACGTCTCGACCCGCATCCTCACCCACGCGATCGAGGCCGTCGGCCCCGACGTGCTGGCCGACACCCGGCAGTCCGGCGGCGGCGAGGATTTCTCCTGGTATCTCGAGGAGATACCCGGCGCGATGGCCCGTCTGGGCGTGTGGTCGGGCGAGGGACCCCAGTTGGACCTGCACCAGCCGACGTTCGACCTCGACGAGCGGGCTTTGGCGATCGGGCTGCGGGTGATGGTCAACGTCATCGAGCAGTCGGTGGTGTTCATCGAGGAGTCGGCCGCGCTCTGAGCGCTCTGACCGCGAACGTGCGTGTTTGTACGGCGATACGCCGGTTTGGCTGGCATTCTGCGCACGCTCGGCAGGGTGAATTGTCGCCGACCGGCGGCGGGCCGACGATACCCGGCATGCATGCGGAGCTCGGCCGGTTGCTCGACGCGCAAGGCGGAGTGGTCACTTCGGCCCAGGCGTTGAGGTTCCTCACCCGCCGCGGCCTGGAAGCCCAACTCAATTGCGGTGCGCTGCAGAAGATTTGGCACGGCATTTACGTCCAGGGTGAACTGGGTGAAGTGAGCACTGCACTGCGGCTGCGCGCGCTTGACCTGGCATCTGGTACGACGGTCGCGGCATGCATGGGTACCGCGGCCGCTGCATATGGCTTCGACACCGAAGGAACCGCGGACGTTCATGTGCTCAATCCCGACGGCAGGCAGTTTCGATCGGCCGAGGGCCTGATCGTGCACCGCCGCACGGGAGCGCCGCTGACCGTGGTCGCCGGGCGGTCGGCCACGGCGCCCGCGTGGACGGCGATCGAGGTCGCGCGCAGCCTGCGGCGGCCCCGCGCGCTGGCGACGCTGGACGCGGCGCTGCGAAGTGGCACGTCCAGCCGCGGCGAAATGAGGCATGCAGTCCTGCGACAGTCCGGCCGGCGTGGCATCGTCACCGTCCGCGAGTTGCTGGATTTGGCAAACCCGCTGGCCGAGTCGCCGATGGAGAGCGAGGCGCGGCTGGTCATGATCGACGGCGGGTTGCCGCCGCCGGTCCTGCAATACCAGGTCGCGGACCTGACCGGCCAGGTCTGGCGGCTCGATTTCGCCTGGCCCGACCGCCGCGTCGCGGCCGAGTACGACGGCCTCGACTGGCACAGCGGCCCCGACGCGTTCTTACGCGACCGCCGACGCGCTGCGGCACTGCTGGATCTGGGCTGGGTGGTAGTGCCCATCGTCGCCGAAGATGTCAGGCGCCGGCCCCGCGAACTCGTCGCTCGGATCGAACGGCGACTGAGCCGGGCGGCGTGAGCGTGCGCAAAATGTCGGCTGCGACGGCGTGTCGTTGTGCAAACACGCACGCTCGCGGAACCAAAAGTTAGGCGCTGGTCCCCGGGCCGATATTGCGGGCCGGACGAGTCCGGAGGTCGTGAACGTATTCGCTTGGAGCGCCGGCGATTTCGGCGGCATCGGCCATGACGCCGAGGTACCGCGCCGACGGCAGTCCGCCCTCCCAGGCGTCCAGCACGTATAGCCACGCCAGCACGGGATCGATGGTGGTGTCACTGGACTCGCGCTCCACCCGGCAGCGGATCTTCTTATGGACGCCGAACTCGGAGCCCTCCCAGCGGTCCAGGTTCATCTCATCCGACGGGGTCATGTCGTAAAGGACGACGAAAACCCTCGAATCGGGATCCTCGACGACCGTGGCCAACGCGCCTTCCCAACCGATGTCTTCACCGCCGAATGTCAACCGCCACCCCGGCAGCCAGCCGGTACCGGCCATCGGCGAGTGGGGTGCGCGCTTGAGCATCTGCTCCGGATGCATGTTCGACCCGTAGGCGGCGTAGAGCGGCACGGGGAAAAGCTTAAACGGCACATGGTCGGGCAGCGTTCATCTGATGGCCCCACGGCACTGAGCCGGTCCTGCGGCGTGCGCCGACGGGGGCTAGGTTATGGGCTGTGGTGACCCGCATCGTGATCCTCGGTGGAGGCCCGGCCGGTTACGAAGCCGCGCTGGTGGCTGCCACCTCACACCCCGATTCCACCGACGTCACCGTTATCGACTCCGACGGTATCGGCGGGGCGGCCGTCCTGCACGACTGCGTGCCGTCCAAGACGTTCATCGCCTCCACCTGGCTGCGCACCGAACTGCGCCGGGCGCCCCGGCTGGGCTTCGACATCGATATCGACGACGCCAAGATCTCGTTGCCCCAAATCCATAGCCGGGTCAAGGCGCTGGCCACGGAGCAGTCGGCCGACATCACCGCCCAGCTGCTCAGCGTGGGTGTCAAGGTGGTCGCCGGCCGGGGCGAGCTGTGCGATTCCGCCCCCGGCCTGGCCTGCCACCGCGTCAAAGCGACCGCCGCCGACGGCATCACCAGCGAGTACGACGCCGACGTGGTGCTGATCGCCACCGGGGCCAGCCCCCGGATCCTGCCGACCGCCCAGCCCGACGGGGAACGGATCCTGACCTGGCGGCAGCTCTACGACCTACAGGCGTTACCCGATCACCTCATCGTGGTGGGCTCCGGGGTCACCGGCGCCGAGTTCGTCAACGCCTACACCGAACTGGGTGTGCAGGTGACGGTGGTGGCCAGCCAGGACCACGTGCTGCCCTACGAGGACGCCGACGCCGCGCTGGTGCTGGAAGAGTCGCTCTCCGAACGCGGTGTCGACCTGTACAAGAACGCCCGCGCCGCATCGGTCACCCGCACCGAGACGGGTGTCCTGGTGACGATGACCGACGGCCGCACCGTCGAGGGCAGCCACGCCCTGATGACCATCGGCTCGGTCCCCAACACCGGCGGCCTCGGCCTGGAACGGGTCGGCATCGAGCTCGGCCGCGGCAACTACCTCACGGTGGATCGGGTGTCGCGGACGTCGGTGGCCGGTATCTATGCCGCGGGCGACTGCACCGGTCTGCTGCCGCTGGCGTCGGTCGCCGCGATGCAGGGCCGGATCGCGATGTACCACGCGCTGGGTGAGGGCGTCACCCCGATCCGGTTACGCACGGTGGCGGCGACGGTCTTCACCAGGCCCGAGATCGCCGCCGTCGGGGTGCCGCAAACAATGATCGACGACGGTTCGGTGCTGGCCCGGACCATGATGCTGCCGTTGCGGACCAACGCGCGGGCGAAGATGTCCGGGCTGCGGCAGGGCTTCGTCAAGATCTTCTGCCGGAAGTCCACCGGCGTGGTGATCGGCGGCGTGGTGGTGGCGCCGATCGCCTCCGAGCTGATCCTGCCGATCGCCGTGGCGGTGCAAAACCGCATCACCGTGAATGCGCTGGCAGAGACACTAGCCGTTTACCCGTCGTTGTCCGGGTCGATAACCGAGGCCGCGCGCCGGCTAATGGCGCACGACGATCTCGACTGAACGCGACTGGAAAGGACGCAGGAAGAACTAGCCTTGCTTGTGCACCGCTCTACTGACGAGTAACCGAGAGGAGTCTGTCTTCGTGAGCAGCCCGAACAACGCACCGGAACGCGAACCCACCTCGCCGGCTTCTGCGCTGGGGCCGCAGCAACGCGCTGAGGCCTGGCGGCGTCTCGGCGCCGAGCAATTCGACGTGGTCGTCATCGGCGGCGGCGTGGTGGGCGCCGGGTGCGCGCTGGATGCGGCCACCCGTGGGCTCAAGGTGGCGCTCGTCGAAGCGCGGGACTTCGCCTCGGGCACGTCGAGCCGCTCGTCGAAGATGTTCCACGGCGGGCTGCGCTACCTCGAGCAGCTGGAATTCGGCCTGGTGCGTGAGGCGCTCTATGAGCGCGAGCTGTCGTTGACCAAGTTGGCGCCACATCTGGTCAAGCCGCTGCCGTTCTTGTTCCCGCTGACCCATCGCGTGTGGGAGCGCCCTTATATGGCCGCGGGCATCTTTTTGTACGACACGCTCGGTGGTGCGAAATCGGTTCCGGCGCAAAAGCATTTGACCCGCGCCGGTGCGCTGCGGTTGAGCCCCGGCCTCAAACGTAGTTCGCTGATCGGTGGTATTCGCTACTACGACACCGTCGTCGACGACGCGCGGCACACCATGACTGTCGCGCGCACCGCCGCGCATTACGGCGCGGTCGTGCGGTGCTCCACCCAGGTGGTCGCGTTGCTGCGGGAGGCCGACCGGGTTGTCGGCGTGCGGGTGCGCGACTCCGAGGACGGCTCCATCACCGAGGTTCGCGGTCATGTCGTGGTGAACGCGACCGGCGTCTGGACCGACGAGATTCAGGCCTTGTCCAAGCAGCGCGGGCGATTCCAGGTACGCGCGTCCAAGGGTGTGCACGTGGTGGTGCCGCGGGACCGGATTGTCAGCGACGTGGCGATGATCCTGCGCACCGAGAAATCGGTGATGTTCATCATCCCGTGGGGCAGCCACTGGATCATCGGAACCACCGACACCGACTGGAATCTCGACCTGGCCCACCCCGCGGCCACCAAGGCCGATATCGACTACATCCTCGAGATCGTCAACACCGTGCTGGCCACCCCGTTGACGCATGCCGATATCGACGGCGTGTACGCCGGGCTGCGGCCGCTGCTGGCCGGGGAGAGCGACGAAACCTCCAAGCTGTCCCGGGAACACGCCGTGGCGGTGCCCGCGGCCGGCCTGGTTGCCATCGCCGGCGGCAAGTACACCACCTACCGGGTGATGGGCGCCGACGCGATCGACGCGGCAGTTGAGTTCATCCCGGCCAGGGTGGCGCCGTCGATCACCGAGAAGGTCAGCCTGCTGGGCGCCGACGGCTACTTCGCGCTGATCAATCAGATCGAGCACGTCGCCGAGCGGGTAGGCCTGCATCCGTACCGGGTGCGCCATCTGCTGGACCGCTACGGTTCGCTGATGGACGACGTGCTGGCCCTGGCCGCCGACCGTCCCGAACTGCTCGGCCCGATCACCGAGGCGCCGGGATATCTGAAGGTGGAAGCCGTGTACGCCGCCGCCGCCGAGGGTGCCCTGCACCTGGAGGACATCCTGGCCCGGCGGACGCGGATCTCCATCGAATACCCGCACCGCGGCGTCGACTGCGCCCGGGAGGTGGCCGATCTGATCGCGCCCGTGCTGGGCTGGACCGCCGAGGACGTCAATCGTGAGGTCGCCAACTACAACGCACGGGTGGAGGCCGAGGTACTGTCCCAGACCCAACCCGACGACGTGTCGGCGGACGAGTTGCGGGCCAGCGCACCGGAGGCGCGCGCCGAGATCCTCGAGCCGGTACCTCTCAATTGAGGCCCGCTTGAGGCTCGAGTGAGGCCCGCCCCGCTCCCGGTTCGCGACGGATTGGGGCCCGCGCGGGTGCGGCTCCGCGGCGGGCCGGTGCTGGCCGAGCTCACCGCCCGGTTTGGCGCGCTGGCACGCGCGAAAGTCCTTGCCGGAGAGGTCGTTGACGCCGACGGGGCGGTGGTCGACGATGCGACGGTGTTGCCCGGCGGTGCCAGTGTTTACCTCTATCGCGACCTGCGCGATGAAGTGCCCGTACCTTTTGAAATCCCGGTGCTGCACCACGACGACGACATCGTGGTTGTCGACAAGCCGCACTTTCTGGCCACCATGCCGCGGGGGCGCCACGTCGCGCAGACCGCGCTGGTGCGCCTACGGAGGGAACTGGGGCTGCCCGACCTCAGCCCGGCCCACCGGCTCGACCGGCTGACCGCCGGGGTGTTGCTGTTCACCACGCGGCGCGAGTTGCGCGGCACCTACCAAACGCTGTGGGCGCGGGGCCAGGTACGCAAGACCTACCTGGCGCGGGCGGCGGTCGATCCGGCGCTGGTGTTCCCGCATGTCGTCCGCAGCCGCATCGTCAAGCGGCGGGGCCGCCTGCAGGCGTGCTGCGAGCCCGGTGCGCCGAACGCGGAGACACTGGTGGAGCTAATCGCCCCGGACGGCGGGTACCGGCTGACGCCGTACACCGGACGCACCCACCAACTGCGGGTGCAGATGGCGTCGCTGGGGCTACCGATCATCGGTGATCCGTTGTACCCCAAAATTATTGATGTGCCGCCCGATGACTTCAGCTCGCCGTTGCAGTTGCTGGCGCAGCGCATCGAGTTCGACGATCCGCTCACCGGGTCGCGCCGCGAGTTCGTCAGCCGGCGCGCGTTGGCCGGCGTCCACCGAGGTTACTAGTGCCTACTGCCACGTGGATTGGGGACTGAGGTCACTAGAAACGCCAGCCCAGTTCTGGTGAACATGGTGGCGTGACCGATATGTCTTCTGCGGGGTCGATCCAAATATCTACCATCACCGGCGACCCGGTAACGCGGGTTTCCGCTGAGGCCACTGTTGCTGACGTCGCCAGGGCCATTATGGTCGGCGACATCGGGGCTGTTGTGGTCGGCGACGGCGAGCGCCCTGCCGCGCTGGTGAGCGAGCGCGACGTCGTTCGGGTGGTAGCCGCTGGAAAAGATCCAGCCACCGTGCCGGCCACCGCAATAGCCAGCACGAAGCTGGTGTGGTGCGACGCCGAGGCCACGGTGGACCAGGTGGCGACTCGGATGATGGACCGCTACATCCGCCACGTGCTGGTGGAGCGCGATGGCGTGCTGGCCGGCATCGTCTCGGCCCGCGACCTGCTTGGCGTTTACAGCGCGTACAGTGCCGAAGCCGAGGCCGACCTGGACTTCGATTCGGCATGAACCGGCGATCCGTGGCCGCCTTGGTCGGCGCGAGTCTGGCCGGGGTGACGGGCTGGGATCTTTTGCAGCGCCGCCACACCATCTTGCGCAACTACCCGATCGTCGGCCACTTGCGGTTCATCCTCGAAGCGATCGGTCCCGAGCTGCGTCAGTACATCGTCACCGACAATGACGCGGAACGGCCCTTCAGTCGTGACCAGCGGCGCTGGGTGTACACCTCATCGAAGTTGGCCAACCGATACTTCGGGTTCGGCACCGACAACGATCTGGAACGGGTCCGCAATTACCCGATCATCAAGCACGCGACGTTCCCCGTGCCGGCCCCGGACGGCGAACCTGGGCATCCCGACCCGGCCGTGCCTTTGCCCGCGGCAAAGGTGCTCGGCGCCGCGCGCGGACGGGCCAGGGCTTTCCGGCCCTCGTCGTTGGTCAACGTCTCAGGGATGAGCTTCGGGGCGCTGTCCGCCGCGGCCGTCACCGCGCTCAACAGGGGCGCCGCCCTGGCCGGCGCCCTGCACACCACGGGCGAGGGTGGGGTGTCGCCGTACCACCTCAACGGCGGCGACCTGGTCTGGCAGATCGGAACCGGCTATTTCGGCTGCCGCAATGACGACGGCACCTTCAGCCTTCCCCGCCTGATCGACAGGGTCGCAGCTACGCGAGAGATTCGGGCCATCGAGATCAAGCTCAGCCAGGGAGCCAAGCCCGGCCTGGGCGGCATGCTGCCGGGCGCCAAGGTGACCCCGGAAATCGCCGCGATCCGTGGTGTTCCGGTCGGGGTGGACTGCAAGAGCCCCGCCGGCCACTCCGCGTTCAGCAACGTCGACGGGCTCCTCGAATTGGTGGAGAACATCGCCGCCCGAACGGGTCTACCGGTGGGCATCAAGTCGGCGGTCGGGGAAGAGTCGTTTTGGCCTGAGTTGGCAACGCGAATGGCGCATACCGGTACGGGCGTCGACTTCGTGACCGTCGACGGCGGCGAGGGCGGCACCGGCGCGGCTCCGCTCGTCTTCAGCGACCACGTCGCCCTCCCCTTCAAGTGGGCTTTCCCCCGTGTCTACCGGGCCTTCGCCGAACAGGGTCTGCATCACGGCGTGGTCTTCATCGGCTCGGCCAAGCTGGGTATTCCCGAGAACGCGCTGTTGGCGCTGGCCATGGGCTGCGACATGATCAATGTCGGCCGAACCGCCATGTTCTCCCTCGGTTGCATCCAGGCCCAACGTTGCCACACCGGCCGCTGCCCCTCCGGCGTGGCCACCCAGTCGGCATGGCTGCAACACGGCCTCGACCCCGCCCTAAAGTCGGTGCGCTGCGCCAATTATCTGGCCACCTTGCGTTTCGAAATGCTGTCCGTGGCGCGCGCCTGTGGCTACATCCACCCGGCCCTGCTGCCGCTGGACGCCATCGAACTTCTCGACGCCGACCTGAAGACCGTCCGAGTCGACGAGTTGTTCGACTACCGGCCGGACTGGGGCATGCCCGGTCCGGCCGACATCGAAGCGATCACGAACCTCATGTCCGCCAGAATTATGGGCTGATCAGAACTATGGGCTGATGGGATGATGGTTCAGTCGGCGGGTGCCGCCGCCGACGTCGTTGCCGCGCGGGACTCCATCATGCGGCTGCGGACGATATGTTCGACGAGGACTGGAACGAAGGCCTGGATTGGTGCGTCGACGAATTGTTGAGCGGCCTCCTCACACCACCGCTTGATTTGGGCGGTTCGCTCGTCGTCGCCCCGCCCCTCGTGGCTTGCCAACTTGTGTGCGACGTCGGTGACGGATCGGGCGACCGCCGCACCGCCGGCCGGTGCGACGGCCGGTGCGACGCCGGCGTCGGCGCTTCCGCGGGCCTCCTCCAGCGCTTGTCGCGCAACCCGTTCGGTGGTGTCCGGGCGGATGACGTGCAGCGTGATGTGACGGCCGTCCTGCCCGATCAGGATGACACTGGCCGGCTCGTCGCTGGTGAAGCCCAGCAATTCGATGGTTTGGCCGGCGATTTCGGCCAGTGTTGGCGTCTCGTCCCAGCCGTTGCGGCGGTACCCCACCATCACGACCCGACCCAGCCGGTCGGACAACGACGTCAACAGGTCCGGTAGCTCGTCGACCAAGTGCATCGACCGCGGCCACCAGGCCCCGTCGATATGCTCCGATGCAGACCGATATGGCTTGATCTGCAACCGATTTTTGCGCTCTTCCACCTCAACCGCCTGTCCGCTGACTCTGAAACCGTTCGGTCATCACGCCCCAATACTGACCGGTGCGACCCGGGCAAAACAGGGTCCAGGGCACCGGCCGGGTGTGACCTTGTGCCCTTTCGGTCAATGCGCCGACCTCGTGACTACGTGGCATAGCCTTGTCTTGCAACATTTTTTGCCAGCGGACTATCACCGAGACGGCGGCGATCCGGGTAGCCATTCGCCGGGAATGACGCGTCGCTGCACGGTCTCCGACAAGCGGACGAGCAATCCGGGAGCAACCGCAGACACCGAACTCGCCACCCCAGCCGAGAGCAAGGCCTGACTCCACGCCAACGGTCCCACGGGGGTGCAGCCGAACACGTGGCTGAGCCCGGGGGTGGTCACCACCACCGCGAGTGCGGTGAGCGATCCGACCGCCGTCGTCACCACCAGCGGGCCGTGCGAGTCGATCAGCGTCTGGGCGAGTTGCGTGCTGACCAATGCGATCAGCGCGACCGTCGCCGCGCGGCCTGGCGTGCCGGTCAGGCTGGCCATCGACCAACCCAGCGCAGCGCCCAAAGTGGTGGACGCGCCACGAATCCCGATCGCCCGCCACATCGCCGCCTCGTTTCGCTCGACCTCGACGGTGCCCGCCTGCGGGCTGACGGCCAGTGCGGCGGCGGGCAGCGCGTCGGTGAGCATATTGACCAACAGCATCTGGCGTGCGTTGAGCACCGAACGTCCGGTCAGGATGGTGGTGAGCAGTGCAAAACACACCTCCCCGAGGTTGCCGCCCAGCAGCACCGAAGCTGCCGACTGCACCCGTCGCCACAGCTGCTGGCCCTCGTCGAGGGCGTCGAGGAGTGCCTCGATTCGCTCGTTGAGCAACACCATGTCGGCAGCAGTGCGGGCGGCGTCGCTGCCGCGCGCGGCCACCCCGATGCCCACGCTGGCCGCCCGGATCGCGGCGGCGTCGTTGACGCCATCGCCGACCATCGCCGTGACCAGGCCGGCCCGCTCCAGGGTCTGGACCACTTCAATCTTGTGTTCCGGTGACATCCGCGCGAAGACCAGTCGTGACGCGACCGCCTCGGTCCGTCGATCGGCAGACAGCGCTTCCCACTCGCTGCCGGTGATCACCCGCTCGGCACTCACGTCCATGCCCAGTTCCTGGGCGATCACGGTTGCGGTCGTGGGATGGTCACCGGTGATCAATCGAACCCCGATATCGCGGTCGGCGAGCGCCTTGAGCACCGCCTGGGCCATCGGGCGAGGAGTGTCGGCCAACCCGAGCAGACCGATAGGGGTGAGTTCGGACGTGCACAGAGTTTCCAGCAGGTCGGGATCGGCCGCGGCGCCCGCGGCTTGATCCGGCCGCAGCTGGCGCTCGCACACCGCCAGTACTCGCAAACCGTTGGCCGCCATTTCGTCGACCTGCCGTGCCAACGGTTCTGTCCTGGTGCCGGAGTCGTGCAGCAGCGCCGACGACAGCACCTCAGGCGAGCCCTTGATCGTGAGCCGGCCGCCGACCAACGCTGCGGCGAACGGCCGGCCGGATTGGAACGGCAGGAATGCGTCACGCGTCAGCCGCGGTCGCGGCTGCGAACCCCGAAGTCGGGAGCCCCGAGCCGAGGGATCGTCAGCGGCCCGCTGTATCGCGTCGTCGGTGGCGTGGTCGACCCGGTGCGTGTGCCTGGCGTAGCTGGTGCTCAGCGCCGCATCCAGCACTTGTCCCCGGGTGAAGCCCCTCGTCGGGCGGACCGCTTTGACCTTCAGCCGGTTCTCACTCAGCGTGCCGGTCTTGTCGAAGCACACCACGTTCAACCGCGCCAGCGCTTCGACCGAGTGGGGATTGCGGATCAGCACCGATTCGCCGGTGAGTCGGCGTGCGGCCGCCAGCTGGGCCAGGGTCGCCACCAGCGGCAAACCCTCCGGAATTGCGGCCACGATCAGCGTGACCGCACTTGCCACCGCCTCGCGCAACGGGGTAGCCCGGGATATGCTGACCAACCCGACCAGGCCCCCGCTGGCCACACTGAACGGGAACGCCCGCCGGGTGATATGCCTCAACTGCCGCTGCAGGCCGATCTCGTGCAGTTTTCTCGGAGCCATCGCCAACGCCCGGCGCATCTCCGAGCGCGGACCGACCGCGGTCACGACGGCCACGGCCGTGCCCGCAACCATTGTGGTGCCGGCATAGAGCATGCATGTCCGTTCGGCCAGCGGGGCGCCCGGTGTCGGTTCGGTCTGCTTGGACACCGGCAGCGACTCGCCCGTCAGCGTGGACTCGTCGATTTCGACGTTCGATGCCTGCAGCAGCCGGGCGTCTGCGGGGACCACCTCGTCGGCATGGACCTCGATGATGTCGCCCGGCCGCAGCCGCTCGGCGGGTATTTTCTCGCGGCGCTGTGCATCCAGCGGGCCCTCCAGCGGACCTATACGCCGCCGCGCGGGCGGGTCCTGCACGCCCAGTAGGCGATTCAGGATGCGTTCGGCGTGCAGCTGCTGCTCGGCCGACAACGCCGCGTTAACCAGCAGCACATTACCCACCAAGAAGGCGTCGAGCGGCGAGCCGAGCAGCGCGCTGGCCAACGCGCCGGTAGCCAACAGCGGGGTGATCGGGTCCGACAGGTTTGCGCGCATCTCGTCCGCGAAATCGCGGACGAGCCCCCACGACGCCGCGGTCGCGTCGTGCAGCACGCGAACCGGTGGCAGCCTCTGCCACCATGCGGACAATTCGTCGGGGCGTTTGTCGGGAGGGCGGGGCAGCAGCCGCTGCACCTCGGCAACCGGCAGGCCGTGCCAGTCGTGGCGGGCTTCGGGCTCCGGCAAGGGGGCCCGGAAAACCTTGGTGCCCGAACGGAAACCGAACCATAGGCTGGCGGCCATGCCGACGTTGACCGATGCCGAACCGCGTCCGGGCACACCCGGTATCAGCATCAACGCGCCGATCGCTGAGGCCGAGGCCGACAGCCGGACCGCATTGTCGGTCGCGGCGCGGGCGGCAGGAAGCGAGCGCAGCACACGCCAGGCGCCGGTCAGGTCCGACACCAACACGTCCGCCCCCCACGGTGGGGAATCCTGGTTCCTGCGCACACCGATCGTGAAGTCGGCCCGGTGCGCGGCCCGCATCTCCGACGTGGTCAGCAACGACACGGTGTGACCGCCGGCCTTCAGTTCCGCGACAGCTGCCGACACCGCATTGTCGATCGATTCGTTCGGCTCGCTCAAGGGATAGAGTTTGTCGAATCCTTGTGCCAGAGAACGCAAACTGTCGTCATCGAGGGAGAAGACCCGGGGGCGCGAGCGCCGCGCTTCGGTGAGCACCGCCGCGGCCAGCGGATCGCGAACCGGGCTGATCAGTGCCGTGCCGGAGCGGCCGGCTCCGGGAATGTCAGCCAATTTGTGCCATCCCGGGGTCAGCCCATCATTGTCGAGGGTGGCTCGAACCGCTTCCCAGGCCCGGGCGCGTCGCGAATCCTGCACGCCCAGAACTCGACTCACCATCAAATCATCGGTGTAGAGCGCGCGCGGGTCGATCATGATCGCGTCAACCCGGTCGAGGGTTCGCAGCGCACGGGGCCGCAACACCACGGCGTCGTGGTAGGCGCTCAAGCCCCGGCTCATCGCGCAGCCGAACGCCTCCCGGACGGTGCGCACTGGCTTCGGGACGGCAGCCAGTGCGGCGGCACCGGCCGTGTCGAGGTTGCGTGACAGCAGGCCGACCACCGCGGCGGCGCCAATCCCGGCCAAACCGACGCGGTCGGCGTAGCGTTCCGCGGGCCCGTCGGGAGGACTCGGGATGCTCCCGGCCGTTTTGTTGGGCGTCAAAGCTGCCTCGTCGGGCAACACGTGGCAGCCCAACCGGGGTTCATGCCGACGCCACGCCAACCGGCCGTTCCAAGCCTCGGCCGCCAGCATCGTGCGGGTAGCGGCCTCCGCGGCCGCGGCCGTCGGCGACAGCGTCAACGCGGCCGTCGCGGGGTTGACGAAACCGAATAGAACATCGGTGCCCTCCGGCCCGAGGCGTCGCTCCAGCTCCCGGCGCAGTCGTGGCAGGTGGTCCACCAGCGTCGGGGGCACGGCCACCAAGTCAGGCAGTCTGGGCAGCCGCAGCAGGCTGCCGGTCAGCGCCAGGCCAAGGCCCGCAGTGGCGGCCGCGGCTGCCACCATTCGGCCCATTAGCAGCGCGTCGTCGCCTGGCAGGCTGGCCGGGTGGCCTCGCGCGGCCCGCGTGCGGCCGCGTCGTTCGGCGTCGGCGACTATCCGGGACAGTTCTGCCGCCGAGGGCGCGTCGGCGGCAGAGCTTTCGACGGT
This sequence comes from uncultured Actinomycetota bacterium, assembly GCA_963814505.1. Lineage (GTDB taxonomy): Bacteria > Actinomycetota > Actinomycetes > Mycobacteriales > Mycobacteriaceae > Mycobacterium. Next base: position 432,556 of record CAWFDM010000016.1, on the reverse strand, counting down.
GACCACTAGCCGCGCAACGCTGCGGTTCAGGAAAGCCGTGCGCACACCCGGGGTTGCGCGGACGGCCGCCAGCACATCGGTGGCGATCGCCGAGGCGTGCTTTCCGCCCAGGCCCCGCACCTCGATCCAGCGCCGCGGACCATTGGTGCTGTTGCGCCGTGCCGGTGGGCCACCCATCGCCTCGATCGCCATGCCGGCCCCCGCGCGGGTCAACGCTGAAACGTCCGGCGCGGCACGGGCTAATGACCTGCCCGCGCTCGCTGCGACGCTGCCACCCAATAGGGCCGTGCTTGCGGCGGTTCCCGCGACGACGGCGCTGGCAGTGGCCGCCATCCGGGCGCCCGCTGCGGCGGCCCGAAACGGCGTTGCCAGCAGGCCCAAACCCGGTAGACCGCGATGCGTGGTCACCGCGGGGTTCCGGCATGGATGAAGCGCGCCGCGCGCCGCCGGACCGTGCTATCGGGCCGCTGCAAAACCTGTTCGACCGATGCCGTAGCCACCGCCGCGGCGGTCGGTGAATCGCGGATCGCCGGGACGGGCAGCTTGGACGCCATTGACACCTCCGAGCGGTTCTGCGAACCCGGGACTCCACTACCGCACGCCCGTAGACTAACCGGGCACCGGCATCAGGCGGAGGAGCCATTTAGGCCCTCGTTTCGGGGCTTTCGTCACTTGTGCAAGGTCATGGAATGAGGCGAACATCTCTGGCGTGCAGTTTTAACTCGCCGCGGCTTAGCGCGGCACCTCAGGTTCAGAGAGGCTTCACCCATGCGAACCGCCTATCACAAACAGCTAGCCGATTTGACCATGCAACTTGGGGAGATGTGCGGCCTCGCCGGGGTGGCGATGAAGCGCGCAACCCAGGCTCTGCTGGAGGCCGACATCGATGCCGCCGAAGAGGTGATCCGCGACCATCAGCGGATCGTGGCGATGCGAGCCCAAGTCGAAAAAGAGGCGTTCGAGTTGCTGGCGTTACAGCAACCGGTAGCCGGCGAGCTGCGGGAAATCGTCAGCGCTATACAGGTCATCGCCGACACCGAAAGAATGGGCGCGTTGGCCGTGCATGTAGCTCAGATCGCACGGCGGGAGTACCCGAACCATGCGCTTCCCCAGGAAGTCCGTGACTGCTTCGCCGACATGGCCAAGGTGGCAATCGCGTTGGGCGACGGCGCAAAACAGGTGCTGGCAACCAACGACCCAAGGCAAGCTGCTCAACTTCACGATCAAGACGACGCCATGGACGACCTGTACCAACATCTGTTCAGCCTGCTGATAGATCGAGAGTGGAAGCACGGCATTCCCGTCGGAGTGAAAACGGCATTGCTGGGCCGCTTTTACGAGCGCTTCGCTGACCACGCCGTGGAAGTCGGCCGCCGGGTCATCTTCATGGCCACCGGGGTTCTACCAACAGAAGATGAGATATCCACCTACTGATCCCCAGCAATTTGATTCCCAGCAATATCTGACCACCAGGTTGAACGTAGTGACTGGTTTTCCCGGCGCGAATGGACGGGAGGACATGACATTGTCGACAAGCTGAATCGAATCTAGGAGAGCCCCACGATGTCGTCAGCGCCGAAGATGACTGCGCCGGACTCCGAGGTGCTGACCACTAATCGGGTTGCCGCGGCCCCCGTCGGCGAGGTCCTCCGATGGTTGGACAGCTCGGCCGCCGGATTGTCCGGCGGGGAGGCGTCCGCTCGGCTGGCGCGCTACGGCCCGAACGCCGTGCGGACCCATCATGTCAACGCGTTAGCGGTGTTGGGTCGTCAACTGCGCAGCGCGGTGCTTATCTTGTTGGCCGGCACCGCGGTCGTCTCATACTTTCTGGGCGACAGCATGCAGGCGGTCATCATCGGCGTGATCCTGGCGGCGAGCATAGGCCTGGGCTTTGTCAACGAATATCGCGCCGAGCGGGCCGCCGCCGAGTTGCATGCGGGGGTGCACCACAACGCTCTCGTGCGCCGTGACGGGGAATTCGTCACGCTCGCTGTCACCGAGCTTGTTCCGGGTGATGTGATTCGGCTGTCGCTGGGAGAGGCCGTGCCGGCCGACATCCGGCTTATCGATGTCAGCAGTCTGGAATGCAACGAAAGCATTCTGACCGGGGAATCGACAGGATCGGAGAAATCGCCACAACCGGTGCCCGCCGGAACTGAAATGGCCGAATCAACCGATCTGGCTTTCATGGGCACGATCATCAGCGCCGGGGAGGGCACCGGGGTGGTGTACGCCACCGGAAAAAATGCCGAATTCGGACGCATCGCGGCGGGTTTGGACGAGCGGCCACCCGAAACCGGCTTCCAGGTCGGGCTGCGCCGGTTCTCCTACCTGCTGCTGCAAGTCGCGATCGCGCTGATGGTGATTATCTTGATCAGCAATCTGCTATTGCGGAAGCCGATCATCGATTCGGTGCTGTTCTCGCTGGCGATCGCGGTCGGGATCACCCCGCAGCTGCTGCCCGCCGTGGTGAGTACCAGCCTCGCGACCGGATCGCGGCAGCTGGCCAAGGCGAAGGTGCTCGTCAAGCGGTTGGTGTGCATCGAAGATCTCGGCGACATCGACATCTTGATCACCGACAAGACCGGGACGCTCACGGAAGGTCGGATCCGCTTAGTCGACACGATTGACACCGCCGGTGTGCACAGCGAGTCGGTCCGGCGCCTAGGGCTGCTGGCCACCGATGTTGACCCGGAATCGGTTGGCGCCAGCGCCAACCCGCTCGACGGCGCGCTCTGGGAGTCCCCGCTACCAAAGCAATTGGTGGGCGATGGTGTGCACCGCGTCGCGACACTGCCGTTCGACCACGAGCGCCGCACTACATCGGTTTTGGTTGACGACGACGGGAAACGCGTGCTGGTGGTCAAGGGCGCGCCCGAACAGGTACTGGCCCAATGCCAGACGACGGCGGCAGTCGCACAAGACACCCTCGCGGACTTGTTCGCCGCCGGGCGCCGGGTGGTGGCTGTGGCCGCCAAGCCCGCGGCCGAGCTGACCACGGTCACCCCGGAGGACGAATGCGATCTTCTGTTGACCGGGTTTTTGGTTTTCGCCGACGAACCCAAAACCGCCGCACGCCAGTCCTTGTCTGAACTGGCCAACCTTGGCATCGAGTTGAAGATTGCCACCGGCGACAATCCGCGGGTTGCCGAAAAGGTCTGCGCCGAACTCGGTTTGGCCTCCAAGGGCACCATGACCGGCGCACAGCTCGATCCGCTCGGCGATGACGAGTTCGCTAATGCTGCGCAAAACCACACCATTTTCGCGCGCATCTCTCCCGAGCAGAAGGCACGGCTGATCGTCGCGCTGCGGCGCAACGGGCGAGCGGTTGGATTCCTGGGTGACGGTGTTAACGACGCGCTGGCGTTGCACGCCGCCGACGTGGGGATCTCGGTCGAGAGTGCCACCGATGTCGCAAAGGATGCGGCCGACGTGGTGTTGCTGGAAAAAGACCTGGGCGTGCTGGCGACCGGTGTGGCCGAGGGCCGGCGGATTTTCGCCAACACCATCAAGTACGTGCTCATGGGTACTTCGAGCAACTTCGGCAATATGTTCAGCGCTGCCGCCGCGTCGGCCCTGTTGCCGTTTCTGCCGATGCTGCCCAGCCAGATCCTGCTGAACAATCTGCTCTACGACTCCTCGCAGCTGGCGATTCCGACCGACCGGGTTGACGCGCAGCAGCTGCAAGCGCCGTCGCACTGGAATGTGGCCTTCATCCGCCGGTTCATGCTGGTTTTCGGCCCGGTGAGCTCACTGTTCGACTTCTTGACCTTCGGGTTGATGTTAGGCGTGCTGCATGCCAGCGCCATCGAGTTCCGGACCGGCTGGTTCGTGGAATCGCTTGCGACCCAGACGCTGATCATCTTCGCCATCCGCACGCGCAGGGTGCCGTTCTTTCGCAGCCGGCCCAGCGCGTTGCTGGCGATCACCAGTATCACAGTGGTCGCCATCGGCGTCGTGCTCACGATCTCGCCGCTGGCCCACACCCTGGGCTTCACGCCGCTGCCGTGGCAGTTCTTTGCCGTGCTGGGCGCCTTCGTCGTCAGCTATCTGATTTTGGTGGAGCTGGCCAAGATGATGTTCTACGCCGAACCGATGAACCACATCGAACCGACACAGCGCACTCGGGGACGCGCTCATCGCATCCGACGACGCGCCGCACGCTTTCACTACATCAACGGCGTCGCGCGACGTCGGTAGTCACCCTCGCCACGAGCGTGGCATTGGGCGTGGCGGTAATTTCGTCGGTGTCGGTGGCGCCGTACGCGTTCACCGGAACCGTCAAAGAGGTCGTCTTCGACCTGAAGCCCATCCACCTGGGCGCCGAGAAAGCGCTACACGAGCACGCGTCCGTGCATGCCGTCGGGCAGGACCGGGCGGGTTGAACAGGCGACTACCGGCCTCGAACCGCCGGCGGCGCGATGTGAGCCGTTAGGTGCCGGGGCTGGATTCCTCGGGCGTGTACTGCGGGCAGTACGCCTTGATGGCGGCGCCGACGAAGTAGCCGCGGTGGTAGGCGGGCATGGAGCTGTTGTTCAGCACGTCATTCGCCACCGCGGTAGGCGACTCTCCCTCGTCAAGTTTCTGGCAGACGCTGTGCGCGGCATCGATCGCGTGCTGGGGAGATATGTGGTCGGTGATGCCCTCGGACTTCAGCATCGCGAGGAAGTTGTTGTCGGCAGTGTCGGCATGAGCGGTCGAAACTGCTCCCAGCGGGCCGATCAACGCGACCGCCACGGCTACTAGCAGGCGGGTAACCATTTTCGCTGCTCCCTGAAGTGAGTTTACGTGCTGACGCCAAATTCTAACCGCCGATAATGCCGGGTTTGGCTGTCTAGGCGATTGTTACAAGCAAAGTCCAGGGTGAGCGGATAGTTGTGCATGTCTCGTTCACCTGCCGGCTAGCCGAAGGCCGATAGGACAGCCCGGGGGTGTCCGGGGCGTCCGGGGTGTCCGGCAAATACGCGCGCCGACTTGTGTTGGGCCGCAACGCGAGGCGGCCGGGCGCAACCAAGTCACCTCGGCGCGCCGATCCGGTGCTCGGGTGACCCCGTGGGCCAACGATCGGCCGATCGGCGAGGGTGACGAAGCGCAGAGGGCACTGCGGGCTGACCATGGTGCGATCGGTAACTTGACGGCATGCCATGGGCGCGCTTGTTTTCGGTCGGCGTCCTTGCAGTTTGTCTGGTCGGTTGCGGGCGCGGGGTGTCAGCCAACTCCCGAGATCAGCCCGGGACGCTTCAGTTCGGCGGCCTGACCCGGACCTACTCGGTGCATGTGCCACCGGGCCCGCCCAAGGGCCTGGTGCTGAACCTGCACGGTGGCGGCGGTACCGGAGTCGGGCAGCAGGGGCTCACCGACTTCGACGCCGTCGCCGACGCCAACAACCTGCTGGTGGCCTATCCCGACGGTTACGACAAGAGCTGGGACGACGGGCGAGGGGCGTCGCCGGCGGACCGCCGCCACGTCGACGACGTGGGGTTCCTGGTTGCGCTGGCGGCAAAACTGCAGAACGACTTCGGCGTGCCCGCCGGGCACGTCTTCGCCACCGGCATGTCCAACGGGGGCTTCATGTCCAACAAGCTGGCTTGTGATCGTGCTGATGTTTTCGCCGCGATCGCACCGGTGGCTGGCACCCTGGGCGCTGGGGTGGCCTGCAACCCGTCGCGGCCCGTGTCCGTGCTGGATGCGCACGGAACCGCCGATCCGCTGGTGCCGTTCAACGGTGGCGACGTGCATGGTCGCGGCGGGATCAGCCACTCCATCTCGGTCAACAGCATGGTGGACAAGTGGCGTTTGGCGGATGGGTGCCAAGGCGATCCGTCGACGGAGGAGTTGCCCGATGTCGGGGACGGAACCTTCGTTCGCCGCTTTGATTCCACGGCATGTGCCGCGTCCAGCGAAGTGGTCTTCTACCGGATCGACGACGGTGGGCACACCTGGCCGGGCGGCAAGCAATATCTGCCCACGGCGATCATCGGGCCCACCACACGCGCGTTCGACGCGTCCGAAGTCATTGCGCAGTTTTTTTTGACCCACGCCCGGGATTAGTCTTGGGCTCAGCAGATCGGAATTGTCTGGGCGGAAAGCGGCGTCGATGCGGAATGTTCCCAGGTATTTTTTACCTTAGACAACGAAATGTTCCAAAAGTTCTCCCGCCGATGTCAATGTGAGGTGTCATGGAGTTCACAATCTTGCCCCCCGAGGTCACCTCGGCGCTGATTCACTCCGGACCCGGTGCGGAATCACTCCTCGAGGCATCCACGGCGTGGCAGCAGCTGGGCACCAACCTGGAAGAAACGGCCGGTGTCTACGCCGCGGCGTTGTCGCCGCTCGCAGCGGTCTGGCAGGGTCCGTCCTCGATGGCGATGACCCAGGCTGTCGAGCCCTACCTCACCTGGTTGCGCACCACCGCGCAGCAATGTCAGCAGACCGCCGCTTCGGTACAGGACGCCATCGCGGCATTCAGCTCCGTGCGCGCCGCGGTGGTTCCCGTCGCGACGGTCACCGCCAACAGGACGCGGCTGGCGCAGTTACTGGCTACCAACCGGTTCGGGAGCAACCTTCCGGCCATCGCGCAAACCGAAGACGAATACCAGGGCATGTGGGCGAACAACTCGGCGGCGATGAATCGCTATCAGGCGAGCTCGGCGCAGGCCACCACCACGGTGATGCAGTTCTCCTCGCCGCCTCAGATCGCCAACCCGGAGGCGGCGACCACTCAATCCGCTACCACGGCTGCCGCGGCCGCTGCGACGCCCGCCGCCAGCCCCACGCTGAATTCGATAATCTCCTCGATCCAAAGCTTCGACCCCAACACCGGCTGGTTCGGACTGGCGAACACCTATACCAACCAGTTCATCTCATCGGGATTTCCGATCAACATGCTCAGCTATGCTGGCGCAGAACACCTCGGCACAGGCACTGCAGAGTGTGGGCGGCGACATCGGCACGGGTCTGACGGAAGGTCTGCAGTCCGTGGGAGGCGCGGCGGCGGGGGCCAGCGGGTTGGGTCATCTCGGCGCCGCCGGCCTCTCGGCAGAACCCACGGCGGCGATAGGTGTTGGCGTGTCACTGGGCAAGCTGACCGCGCCCCCCGCCGTGGTGGGGCTGTTGCCCTCATCGCAAGGGCCGGTCCAACTCGCTTCGGCGGCAACGCCGATTACCGCGGAGGACCCCATGTTCCCGATGCCGCCGTTGATGGCGCCGCCGATCTCGGCCGGCACCGGTTGGCGCAAACGCAAGCCGCAGAAATACGAAGACATTTCGATCGGAAAGGAACTCAAGGGGACGTGGATGCCCCGACCGCCATCGGCGGGATGAGCTGGATGGTTAGCCGATGGCCGGGGCCGGGTCCGGGATGGCCAGCAGGTCGGCGATACCGTTCTGGATTCCCAGGCTCGTGTCGTCCGTGCCGATGGCCCCGGCGTCCGTGACCGCTCCCTGGCAGTTACAGCTGAGAACACCGAACGCGCTGGGATCAGCGCCGGCCGGTGTTGCTACTCCGACCGCAGCAGCGAGCGCGGTCGTGGCGCTGAACAAGACTTTCGTGATCACCTATGGCTCTCCGTGATAGTCGGTGACCCGAGTTTAGGGGCGCGCGTTACCGATGGCGCGTCACGCGCGTTACGCGCGTATAACGATTTGTTTACCCGCCGGCATGCCTGGGGCAGTACGCGGCAATGCTGGCGCCGACGAAGAACCCGGCATGGTAGCCGTCCAGGTTGCTGTTTTTCGTCACGTCGTTCGCGACCTCGCTCGGCTGCCTACCGAGATCAAGTTCGTCGCAGACCTCATGACCGGCGATGACCGCGGCCTGGGCTGACGCGAAGTTGATGCCCTTCGCCTTCAGCGCGTTGAGGAAACTGTCGTCGACCGCGTCGGCACGGGCGGTAGGCACTGCCAGCCCCGCGGGGCTGAGCAGCGCAATCAATAGGACAAGCGCGACCACTGGTGATCGCACAGGGCCGGTCCAACGCACGTGCTTGGTCGTCCTTTCTGAACCTATTCGCTGAGCAGCATCATTGCATGAGACATCCGGTCTGGCCTAAAAAACCCCGGCCCCTGGGCGCATGTGCGGCTCGATCACTTGACAGACATGCGGTGGGTGTTCAGGGTTGGCAGGCCGGACACCAGTACGCCACCCGCTCGGCGGTGTCGTCGAAGGCGATCCGGGTGCCGCAGCGGCGGCAAGCCTGCCCGGCTCGCCCGTAGACCCACAGCTGCCGGCCTGGCCGGGTGTCACCGGTGGTGCATCGGTTCCAGCGGAAGCGGTTGGACCACAGCATGTCCCGGGCCCGGGAGACCAGGCGCTGCGGGTCGGCCAGCGCGCTGACCGGCGCGGTCGGCAACCGACCGCTGACGAAACACAGTTCGTTGCAGTACACGTTGCCGATGCCGGCCAGCACGCGCTGGTCCAGCAGCGCCTCGGCCAGCGGCCGTTCCGGGCCTGCCATCAGGTTGGCGAGGGCAACCTGGGGGTCCCAGTCATCGCCCAGCAGGTCGGGTCCCAAGTGGGCGACGAGATCGCCGTCGTGATCGCGCTCGAGGATGTCGAGCACCCCGAGGTCGGCACCGACGGCACGGATATCGCTGGCTTCCAATATGATTCGCGCCCGATGATCCACCCGCACCGGACGGCTGCCGACCCGCCAGCTGCCGTCCATCTTCAGATGCGAGTGAATGCTGGCCGGCCCGACCCTGATGAAAAGGTGCTTGCCCCGACTGAGCACCTCGTCCACCACCTGGCCGGTCAGGTCGACGGTGGCGTACCGCGGCACCCGGACATCGCAGCGCGTCAGGGTGCGACCGGCCAGGTGCTGTCGCAGTGTGGCCGCCGTATGCCAAACGGTGTCACCCTCGGGCATCGTTCACCGCAGCCGCAACCCGCGCGGTGTGCGGACGAAACCGGCCTCGCACAGCCCGGCCAGCGCGTCGGCCACCGCGCTGCAACCCGCCTGGGGCTGTAGTGCGGGGACCCCGTCGACGCGCTCGATCAGGATCGAATCGACGCGCCGGGTAGCGACCAGGTCGGCCAGTGCCGCGGCCGCCGCGTGATCGGCCGCGGGATCGTCGGTGAATGTCAGCAGTGAGCGCCCGCCGCGTTCGAGGAACCATGCCAGCTCACCGTCCACCAGCACGACCAGCGCCCCGGCTTTGCGGCCCGGCCGGGCCCCGGGGCCCCCAACCCCCCCAGCAGCCGAGCCCCCGCCGCGCGAGGTGGGCCAGGGCAGTGCGGCGCCATACGGGTTGGCCGGGTCGGCGGCGGCCAGCACTATCGACCGGTATTCCGGTCGTTCCGGGTCGATCCCGTCCAGGTAACTGCGCAACCGGTCGACGGTCGATGCCACGGCGAACTGGGCGCCACCCAGCGACTCGACGAAATAGCCGCGCTGGCAGCGGCCGGCTTCCTCGAACGTGCTGAGCACCTTGTAGAGCATGGCAAACCCACCCGGCACGTCTTCGGCCGACACCGCGCCCCTGGTCAACACACCGTGGCGGTTCAACAGCAGCTCGGCTTGGTAGTGGGCCCGCAGCGTGGAATCCGGCTCGGAAGCCGGCAGGGCTGACCACCGACCGGCCACGCTCGGTTCGGTGGGGCGGTGCTGGGGGTGCGCGAGGCTGTATCGGCTCAGGCGTGGCGGGCGTGGATGTCGAGGCCCCCGGTGGGCCGGCGCGGAGCGCTTGCGGCTACCGGTGCCGCCGAGCAGCGCGCGAACCGGGGCGAACGTATCGCCGGTGATCCAGCCGGCCCAGACCAGTTCCCAGAGCGCATCCTTGAGTTCCGCCTCGCCGATTCCGCTTCCGGTGAGCTGGCGGAAGAAGTACGCGCCGCCCCCGGCCAGCGTGTCCAGGATCGCCCGGTGAGTGTCGGTGAAATCGATCTCGGCGGGTGCGGCCAGTGTCAGGGGCGCGGAATCGGCGAGATGCAGCGCGATCCAGCCGTCACTACCCGAGATTGACCCGGCACCCGACCAGGTGACCTCCCCGGACGCGAGCAGCTCGTCGAGCATGGCCGGGGAGTAGTCGCGGACCCGTGGGCCCAGCACCAGCGGCTCGATCGCCGAGGCCGGCATCCGGGCACCTGCGAGCTGATCGACCACCGACACCAGTCCGTCCAGACCGGAGTTCGCCGACTTATTGGAGCCCACCCGATGCCAGGCCGGCAGGAAGCGCCCGTAGGCGGCGGTGCTCACCGGCTCGACCTGGGCGCGCAGCGCCGCCAGGGATCGCCGCCGCAGGATGCGCAACACGTCGGCGTCACACCATTGCTCGACTCCGGTGCCCCCGGGTGTCGGGATCACCTCGCCGGCGGCGACGAAGTCGCCGCGCACCAGCCGGCCGTCATCGGCCAGCCGGCCGAGCACGTCGGCGGTCACCCGCAGCCCCAGCCCGAACCGTCCGGCGGCGGCCGCGGTGGTGAACGGGGTGTGGGTGCGTGCGTAGCGGCCCAGCAGCTCGCCCAGCGGGTCGGCCACCTCCTCGGTGAAGGTGGCCGGTACGCCGACGGGAACCGCGGCCCCGACGCCGTCGCGCAGCCGGCCGATGTCTTCGACGGCCACCCACCAACTGCGCCCGCCGAACGACACCGGCAGCGCGCGCCGGGCCGCACGCAGGCCCTCCAGCCAGCCGCCGATATCGGCGCCATCGCCGACGCTGGCCCGGGCGGCGACCTCGTCTTCGGTCAGCGGGCCCAGCAGCCGCAGCAGATCCGCCACCGCCTCGGCGTCGCGGGCCAGCCGGTCATCGGACAGGTGCTGCAACTGGCGGCCGGTCGCGGCGATGACCTCGGGATCGAGCAGCTCACGCAGCTCCACCCGGCCCAGCAGTTCGGCCAGCAGCGTGCTGTCCAGCGACAGCGCCGCGGCGCGGCGCTCGGCTATCGGGGTATCGCCCTCGTACATGAAGGCGCCGACGTAACCGAACAACAGGGAAGCGGCGAACGGCGAGGGTTTCGTGGTTTCGGCTTCCAGGACCCGGATCCGGCGCTGGGCGATACCGGCCATCAGCTCGGCCAGTGCGGGGACGTCGTAGACGTCCTGCAGGCATTCCCGGACGGTCTCCAGCACGACCGGGAAGTCGGGGTATTTGCGGGCCACGTCCAGCAACTGGGCGGCGCGCTGGCGCTGGTGCCACAGCGGCGAGCGGCGGCCGGGGTGCCGGCGGGGGAGCAGCAGGGCGCGGGCCGCGCATTCCCGGAACCGGGACGCGAACAGCGCTGAGCCGCCCACTTCGGCGGTGATGATCGGGTCGATCTCGTCGGCGTCGAACACGAACAACTCAGCGCCAGGCGGGGTTTCATCCAAAGTGTCGGGCAGGCGCACCACGATGCCGTCGTCGGAGGCGGTGGGTTTCTCGTCGACGCCGTAGCGTTCGCGCAGCCGCCGGCCCACGGCCAGCGCGAGCGGCCCGTGCACCCGCAGCCCGTACGGCGAATGCAGGATCACCCGCCAGTCGCCCAGCTCGTCGCGGAACCGCTCGACCAGCAGGGTGGTGTCGGTCGGTACCACCGCGGTGGCGGTCCGCTGCTGGTCCAGCAGCCCCCACAGATTGTCGGTTGCGTAGCCGTCGAAACATAAACCCGCACAACGCTTATCGAATGCGTCGCGGTCCAGGCCGGCCAGCTCGCCGGTGAGCGCGCCGAGCGCGGCGCCGAGCTCGGCCGGGCGGCCCACGTCGTCGCCGCGCCAGAACGGCAACCGGGCCGGCTGGCCGGGTGCGGGGATCACCAGCACCCGGTCGTGGGTGATCTCGGTGATCCGCCAGCTGGTGGCCCCCAGTGAGATGACGTCACCGGGACGTGACTCATAGACCATTTCTTCGTCGAGTTCGCCTACCCGCGAAGGCTTTTCTGCCTCTTCAACAGAAGAAGCCAAGTAAACGGTGAACAGCCCGCGGTCGGGGATGGCGCCGCCGGAGGTGACGGCCAACCGCTGCGCGCCGGGCCGCGCGGTCAGGGTGCCCCCGCCCCCAATGTCGCCGTCACGGTCGTATACCAGCCGCGGCCTTAGCTCGGCGAACTCGGTGGACGGGTATTTGCCGGACAGCAGGTCGAGCGTGGCCTCGTAGACGCTGCGCGGCAGCGTCGCGAATGGTGCGCTGCGGCGCACCGTGTCGAACCACCGGTCGGCGTCCAGGGGCTGCAGCGCGGCCGCCGCCACGGTGTGCTGCGCCAGTATGTCGAGCGGGTTGGCGGGCACCCGCATAGTCTCGATCTGGCCGGCCAGCATCCGCTGCACGCTGACCGCGCAGCCGATCAGGTCGGTGCGGTGTTTGGGGAACAGCACGCCCCGCGAGATCTCGCCGACCTGGTGACCGGCCCGACCGATCCGCTGCAGGCCGCTGGCCACCGACGGCGGCGCCTCCACCTGGATCACCAGATCGACCGCACCCATGTCGATGCCCAGTTCCAGGCTCGACGTCGCCACCACCGCTTTGAGCTGCCCGCGTTTGAGGTCCTCCTCGACCAGGGCGCGCTGCTCCTTGCTGACCGAACCGTGGTGGGCGCGGGCCAGCACCGGGGGCGCGCCGAAGGTCTGCCCGCTGGCCATGATGTGCGCCGGTGCGCCGCCGGCAACCTGCGGGTTAGCATCCCTTATTTGGGGGGTCAGCCCGATCCCGGACCGTTCGGCGTGAATCTCGTTGAGCCGTGCGGTAAGTCGCTCGGCCAGCCGGCGCGAGTTTGCGAACACGATGGTCGAGCTGTGCGATTCGATCAGGTCGACCAGCCGCGCCTCCACGTCGGGCCAGATGGTGTTGTTGGTCAAGTTGGCCATATCGGGCACCGGCACCTGCACGGTGAGCTCGACGGTCTTGGCCGATGGAGGAGCGACGATGGTCGTCGGCGAATGTCCGGACAGGAACCGCGCCAGCTCCTCAGGGGGACGCACCGTCGCCGACAACCCGATGCGCTGTGCGGGCCGTCTTTGAGACAGGCTCTGACACAGGTCGTCCAGCCGCTCCAGCGACAGCGCCAGGTGTGCCCCGCGCTTGCCGGCGGCGATGGCGTGAATCTCGTCGACGATCACGGTTCGCACGCCGGTCAGGGTCTCCCGCGCGGCCGACGTCAGCATCAGGAACAGCGACTCCGGGGTGGTGATCAGCACATCGGGCGGCGTGGTGATGAGCTGGCGGCGGCGCGCGGGCGGGGTGTCACCGGAACGCAGCCCGACGCTGATGTCGGGCGCCGGCAGACCGCGGCGCTCGGCAATGCGGCGCAGGCCCGCCAGCGGGGTGCGCAGGTTGCGCTCGACATCGACCGCCAGCGCCTTGAGCGGAGACACGTACAGCACCCGGGTACCCTGCGGCCGGTCGGGCGTGGCGGCCAGGTTATCGATAGCCCACAGGAACGCCGCCAGCGTCTTGCCCGAACCGGTCGGCGCGATGACCAGAGTGTTCTGGCCATCGGCGATGGCCGCCCAGGCATCCGCCTGCGCCGCGGTGGGCGCGGCGAAGGTGCTGGCGAACCATTCGCGGGTGACCGCGCCGAAGCGGCCCAGCGATGCGGTGCTCACCTAGCCCATCGTGCCAGCGGACACCGACAACTCTGGCGCCTTCCGGCACCGGCAACTACTGCGGGACCTGCCGCGAGGTTTCCATCGCCCCGGCCAGTTCGGGCGGAATATCGGGCACCCGGCCGATCGCGTCCAGCAGTGAATGCGCGCACGCGTCGGCCAGGCGCTCGGCGTTGGCCGACGGGTCGATGATTCGCTGCCGGCAGATCTCGAAGGTGAGCGCAATCCAGCCGTTGAGGATTATCCGCAGGTCGCGCTCAACATCCGGTTCCATCTCGGCCCCCGGAATGCCGCCCAGCAGCCCGCCGACGCGCTGCATGATGTGCTCCAGCTGGCGGTTCTTGGCTTCGTCGGACGTACCCAGCAGAACCGGGTCGGACCGGCCCAGGCCCACGTACGCGGCCCACGCAGCCTCCGGATTCTGCTCGTGGTAGGCCATGTAGCCCAACACACCGATCCGGATTTCTTCGAACATGGTCAGTCCGGTCGGCGGAAGGTTTTGGGTGGCCTCGTAGAGCCGATCGGCCTCGTCCTTGACGACCGCGGCGAAGAACGCCCGCTTGTCAGGGAAGTAGTGATACATCAGTGCGCGTGATACCCCAGCCCGCTCTGCGATCTCGTCGATGCGGACCTCGTCATAAGGCCGCTTCCCAAAGACCTCCGCCCCCAGAGCAAGCAACTCAGCTCGGCGGTCCTCGGGGGATAGCCGCCTCCTGGCTGTTGCCATGTGTCAGATAGTACTCATGACAAGTAAGGGAATCGCCAGAGCGCGCGTCAGCCGAACTCCACGCCCTGGGCCAGCGGCAGGTCGCTCGAGTAGTTGACGGTGTTGGTGGCGCGCCGCATGTAGGCCTTCCAGGCGTCCGAACCGGACTCCCGCCCGCCGCCGGTTTGCTTCTCGCCGCCGAACGCGCCGCCGATCTCAGCCCCGGATGTGCCGATGTTGACGTTGGCGATCCCGCAGTCGGATCCGTCCAGGAAGCGCTCGGCCTCGCGCAGGTCGGTGGTAAAGATCGCCGACGAGAGTCCTTGTGGCACGGCATTGTTGAGCGCAATTGCGGTGTTGAGGTCGTCGTAGGTCAGCACGTAGAGGATCGGCGCGAACGTTTCGGTCGCCACGATGGCGGTCTGCGACGGCATGCGGACCACGGCGGGCGCAACGAAGTAGGCACCCGGCGCGCCCAGCTGCCTGCGGTCACCGTCGATCACCTCACCGCCGTCGGCGCGTGCCTGTTGCAGCGCCCCCACCATGTCGCGGTAGGCGGTCTCGTGGATGAGCGGCCCGATCAGCGTGCCCGGCGCCGACGGGTCGCCGATCGGCAGCTGCCGGCAGGCCGCCACGACGCGCGTCACCACTAAGTCGGCCACCGAGCGATGCACGATCAGCCGGCGCAGGCTGGTGCAGCGCTGACCGGCGGTGCCGGCGGCGGCGAACACAATGGCGCGCACCGCCAGGTCCAGGTCGGCCGACGGCGTGACGATGGCCGCGTTGTTGCCGCCCAGTTCCAGCAGCGCCCGGCCGAACCGCCGGGCGACGCGTGGGCCGACCTGCTGACCCATCCGCACCGAGCCGGTTGCGGACAACAACGCGATCCGCGGGTCGTCGACCAGCTGTTCGCCCAGGTCGCGGCCACCGATAATCAGGCCGCTGACCGCCGGCGGTGCACCGACATCGGCGGCGGCCCGGGCGATCAGGGCCTGGCAGGCCAGCCCCGTCAACGGGGTCAGCTCCGAGGGCTTCCACGCCACGGTGTTCCCGCACACCAGCGCTATGGCGGCGTTCCACGCCCAGACCGCGACCGGGAAGTTGAACGCGGTGATCACGCCCACCACACCGAGCGGATGCCAGGTCTCGATGAGCCGATGCCCGGGCCGCTCCGACGCGATGGTCAGGCCGTAGAGCTGGCGGGACAGGCCCACCGCGAACTGGCAGACGTCGATCATCTCCTGCACTTCGCCCAGCGCCTCGGAGGTGATCTTGCCTACCTCCACCGTCACCAAGGTCGCGAGGTCGTTCTTGTGCGCGGTGAGCAGCTCGCCGAGCCGGGCCACCAGCGCGCCGCGCACCGGGGCCGGTGTGCTTCGCCATGCCGAAAATGCTTGGGCCGCATCGGCGATCACGTGTTCGGCCTGCTCTTGCGTGGTTTCCGCGACGGTGCACAGCACCTCGCCGGTGATGGGAGTGCTGGCGGGCAGGCCGTGCTCACCCGCCTCGCCGAGCGTGACCCCGGCTCCGACGGCCGCCAGGGCGTCACGTGCCCGGGCACGCAATTCGTCGGTGCTCATCTCGGTGCCTCCTGGGAAAGTGCTTCATAGAGTGCATACGGGTCGTGAACGTCGCGGCCGATGGCCCCGGCCAGCCACTCGATGCCGTAACCGGAATCATCGGTGACATCACTGGCTTGGGTATCGCCGTCCAGGTTGGAACGGAAGATTCCCGCCGCCGACGCCGGCAGGAAGTCTTCGTAGACGATGGGTGCCGACGGATCGCCGCCCCGATAGTAGGCCAGCCCTTGCGCGGCCATCTGCGCATCGGTCGACGGGAAGTACCGGCTCCACACTCGGGCGGGGTCCGCCTCCTCGACAAGCTGAGCCATCGCGGTGTCGTAACGTTCGCGCCCGAGCGGTGTCAGCGCGACACCCCGCGCCTCGACTTCGCCGAACCGCACCCGAAGACTGCCCGGGCTGACGGCGCCGTCTTCGCCGCGAAACAGGCGCGGTTCGTCCAGCGCGCGAAACGAGGTTTGGCGCAACAGCACGGCGGGCCCGTCGGTGCGGGGCGGGCCCTGGATGGCATCGATCATGGTGATGCCGCGCTCGGTCATCCGGCGGTACAGATCGTCGATGTCCAGGACGCGCGGCGTCAGGTGGTTGATGTGGGTGGAGCTGACCCCGGCGATGTCGGCCGCCACTGCCGACACCCGCGACAATTCGTCGTACCAGGACTTCTCGATCGGCTCGCGGCAGAGCGTGAAAGCTCGCACCGCCGCGGCGACGAAATCCGGCGCCGCCTCCGCGTCACAGCCGCCGTCGGCGGCGACCATCCGCGCCCGGGCCAGCAAGGCAGGGTCGAACAGTTGGCGGCGTTCCAGAAAAGCAGCCACACGGGTCCGCAGGCCGGCATCGAAGTAGCGGGGGTCGGCGGTGGCCAGCATCGACGTGAACACCCGGAACGGATTGCACGCCAGCTCGTTTGCATCGATGGGACGAAACGCGGTGGACACCACCGGAATTGGCGACCGCGCGGTGCGCAGATCGTAGTATCCGACCGGCACCATGCCGAACGCGGCGAACAGGTCGGCGACGGCGGCCAATTCCGCGGGGCTGCCGACCCGGATGGCGCCGTGCCGTTCGGCGGTGACTCGCTGCAGCGAGCCGAGTCGTTGGGCGCCCGGATTGCGCGCCACGTGATCGGCGTTGACCTGCCCACTGACCTCGACCAGGGTGGCGTAGGCGGGCACCTCGCCGGCGTACATGGCAGAGAGCCCCGCGGCGAACTGCGCGCGCAACTGCCAGGTCACCAGCCTTTTGGCCGGGCTCACGGTGTGCCCTCCAATGGGCCCGTGCTGCGATAATCTCCGGCCATGGGCGAGACGCTCGACGATATCGACCGGATCCTGATGCGCGAGCTGGTCGCCGACGGGCGCGCCACGCTGTCGGAGTTGGCCGCCAGCGCCGGACTGTCCGTCTCGGCGGTCCAGTCGCGGGTGCGCAGGCTGGAGTCTCGCGGCGTGGTGTCGGGGTATTCCGCGCGGATCAACCCGGAGGCGGTCGGGCACCTGCTGTCGGCGTTCGTGGCCATCACTCCTCTTGATCCGTCTCAACCCGATGATGCGCCCGCCCGCCTGGAACACATCGAGGAGATCGAGTCGTGTCACTCGGTGGCCGGCGAGGAAAGCTACATCCTGCTGGTGCGCGTCGAGTCCCCGCGCGCGCTCGAGGATCTGCTGCAACGGATCCGGACAACCGCCAACGTCAAGACGCGAAGCACCATCATATTGAATACTTTTTACAGTGATCGGCAGCATATACCGTAAAATTTACGATATAGGCATCAATATCCCGTAAAAATCCAGCTATCATGGGCGGCATGACCGCGGCCCTGACGCACTATGCGCTCACCGATCGGCTGATCCAACCCGACCAGGTCCATGAGGTGCTGGCGCACAGCATTCTGGTCGACGGCTTTGACTTCGTGCTGGATCCGACCCGCTCCGCCGGCGCCTATCTGGTCGACGCCCGAGACGGCCGCCGCTACCTCGACATGTTCACCTTCTTTGCCTCGTCGCCGCTCGGCATGAACCATCCGGCACTGGCCGATGACGAAGAATTCCGCGTGGAGCTCACCGAGGCCGCGCTGCACAAGCCCAGCAATTCCGACGTGTACTCGGTGGCGATGGCCCGCTTCGTCGAGACCTTCGCCCGGGTCCTCGGCGATCCGGCACTGCCGCATCTGTTCTTCGTCGACGGTGGCGCGCTGGCGGTGGAGAACGCGCTCAAGGCCGCATTCGACTGGAAGAGCCGCCACAACGAGGCCCGCGGCATCGACCCGGAGCTCGGTACCCGGGTGCTGCACCTGCGCGGGGCATTCCACGGGCGCAGCGGCTACACGCTGTCGCTGACCAACACCAAGCCCGTCAGCGTGGCGCGCTTCCCGAAATTCGACTGGCCGCGCATCGAGGCACCGTTCATCCGGCCGGGCCTGGACGAGCGGGCCATTCACGAGCTGGAAGCCGAGTCGCTGCGTCAGGCTCGCGCGGCTTTCGAGGTGTACCCGCACGACATCGCGTGCTTTATCGCCGAACCGATCCAGGGCGAAGGCGGCGACCGGCACTTCCGCCCGGAGTTCTTCGCGGCCATGCGCGCACTGTGCGACGAATACGACGCGCTGCTGATCTTCGACGAGGTGCAGACCGGCTGCGGATCGACCGGAACCCCATGGGCCTACCAGCAATTGGGCGTCGCGCCCGACGTCGTTGCGTTCGGCAAGAAGACGCAGGTGTGCGGGGTGATGGCGGGTCGCCGCGTCGACGAGATCGCCGACAACGTGTTCGCGGTCGCCTCACGCATCAATTCGACCTGGGGCGGCAGCCTCGCCGACATGGTCCGCTGCCGTCGCATCCTGGAGGTCATCGAGTCCGACGAGCTGTTCGAGCGCGCCGCCGAGCACGGTCGCTACCTGCGCGCCCGGCTCGACCAGCTCGCCGAAGACTTCCCGGCGGTGGTTCTGCACCCCCGGGGCCGCGGCCTGATGTGTGCGTTCGACCTGCCGACCACGGCCGATCGCGACGAGTTGATCCGCGAGCTGTGGCGGCGTGGCGTGATCTTGCTGCCCACCGGCGCGGACGGCGTGCGGTTCCGTCCGGCACTGACCATCTCGCGCGCCGACATCGACGCGGCGATAGCCGGAGTGCGCAGCGCGCTGACCGCAATAACGAGGGCTGTGACGGCGGCCGTAGACGGTTTACCCTGGTCTATAGCGGGTATTGGGACCAGGCGGCGTCCCAATGCGACGAACGCGGGTAACTAGGGCGACTTAGCTAACGATGGATTAGCTAACGATGGACTATCGAGGGACCGCGCCGCACGCAGGACACGCAGGATGCGGGGTTGGAAGATGCAGAACCTAGAGCAGCGACCCGGTGGTGACCGCTTAGGGCAAGAGGACGACGAGGTCCGCGCCGCCATCCGGTTCGCCGTCGTGGCAGCGGTCGCCGGCGTCGGCTTCGTCCTCCTGGCAGCGGCGTGGGTCAGCACCTGCAGCGGAACGAGCGTCGACACGGTGGCATGTGGCCCGCCGGAGCGGACGCTGCTGGCATTGGGCGGACCGCTGGTTTTGTTCCTCGCCGGGTTATGGGCGTTCCTGCGCACCTACCGCGTCTGGCGCGACGAGGGTACCTGGTGGGGATGGCACGGCGCCGGCTGGTTTCTGTTGACGCTGATGGTGGTGGCGTTGTCCATGAGTGTTCCCTCGATCGCCGGCCCGATAATGGCCGGTTGAGTCCCGGTTGAGTCCTGGACCGCGGCGGCGCCCTTACCGATTATTGAGGCCCAATTATTGAGGCCTATCGAGGTTCTTCCCAGCCACACTCCGGAGACCTACGCTTATTTCCATGAGGCAAATCCTGCTCCGCACGGTTGTGGTTCTCGTTTCATGGGCGATCGGGCTGGTGGTGGCGGCGTGGGTTGTTCCCCGAGTTTCGTTGTCTGTGTCGGGGTTCATCGTCGCCGTTGTGGTGTTCTCGGTGGCGCAGGCCGCGCTGTCGTTGTTGATCTTGAAGTTGCCCCATGGTCATTCGTCGCTGCTCCTCGGGGCTACCGGCCTGGCATTGACCATCGTCGCGTTAATTCTTGCCTCGGATTTGACTCACGGGCTCACCATTCACGGCTTTCCATCCTGGCTGGCCACAACGGTAGTGGTGTGGCTTGTGACAACGATTGGGGCAATTTCGCTGCCCGATGTGTTCGCCCGCGAGAACGCCGGGTTGACGTGACCAAATCGGTGCGGCACGTCTCGAAGCGGTGTATTCGCGACACCGTGCAAATTCTCTCGCTACGGCATTTCGCTGGGTGCGCCGAGTGGGTAGCATTTTTGGTATCTCGTCCGACGAGAGAGGAGACGTGATGGGAGACACGCATCACGATCCGACGGATTACTCCCGGACCACGCAACCGCACGCCGGAATCGTCATGAAGGACAACTTTTTCTGGCCCGGTTTGATTCTGCTGGTGGTGGCGGTGTTCGGGGTGATCAGCACGGCGGCCGCTGCCAGCTATCGACATTACGAGTGGCTCTCCACGACGATACTCATCTCCGTGCTCGGATTGGTCGCAGGAGCGCTGTGGTTCGTCGTGGAGCATCGCCGTGTGGCCCGCATCGAGGAGAAGTGGTACGCCGCGCATCCCGATAGCCGGCCGCGCCAGCGCGCCGCCTGACGCAAGGCATATCGAGGCGTATTGGGCTAAAGCATATTGGGGGCCAGCGTCGCCCATGCTCATGCGCTGGTTGGCGGCCGCGGGTGGTCGTCGAGGTGGCCGTCTTGACCGGCCCAGCAGTGTGTGGAATCTCGCCGGCAGACCCAGGAACCCCCTGGAAGACCCCCGGAAAACCCGGAAGGTCCCGGAAGACCTGGAAAACTAAGCCTTGTTGTTTTACTCGCGTCATTCAGCGGGTATCAGGGTTAGACCATGATGAGTACCGGCGACGCTGCGCTAGCGTGGTTACCCGATCATGGGGTACAGGATCACGAAAGCAGCGACATACATGCCAACTCCAGCACAACTCAACATGACCAGCGCAATCCCGGCGATCTCCGCGATGCGCTTGCACCGGCGCGCGCGGAGCGTGCCGGTCAGGTCGGCGCCGTCCATGCTCGGCGGCGATCATGACTAACCGACTTGAGGGCAGGGCCCAGGGCGGGCTCCAAAGCAGCACCCAAAGCAGTAGTAGTGTCAGTCAGGACTTGCCGGGAGAGCAGATGGACGATGCGCAATCGCGCGCTAATAAGCGCCAACGGGGCCACCGCGCCGTTGAGCTCCATGTTGCTGCGCGACTGGAGAACCTGGCGATGCTGCGCACCTTGGTCGGTGCCATCGGCACCTTCGAAGACCTGGACTTCGACGCTGTCGCGGACCTGCGGCTGGCGGTGGACGAAGTGTGCACCCGGCTGATCCGCTCGGCGACGCCGGATGCAACCCTGGTCGTGGTGGTGGATCCCCGCGATGACGAATTGGTGGTCGAGGCTTCCGCGGCGTGCGACACCCATGACGTCGTGGCGCCCGGCAGCTTCAGCTGGCATGTCCTGACTTCGTTGGCCGACGACGTAACGACCTTCCACGACGGCCGTGAGCCCGCTGAAGCCGGCAGTGTGTTCGGCATCACCCTGACGGCGCGAAGGGTGGCCTCCGGCAGGTGACAGCGCGAGCCTCCGGCGATTCCGCTTCGCGCCCCGACGAATACGCCGATGTCCCGGAGATGTTTCGTGAGTTGGCCAGTATCGCCACGGACTCGACGGACTTCCAACGCCACCGCGACAAGATCGTGGAACGGTGCTTGCCACTGGCCGATCACATCGCCCGGCGGTTCGAGGGCCGGGGCGAACCGCGGGATGACTTGGTCCAGGTCGCCCGCGTCGGGCTGGTTAACGCGGTGGCCCGCTTCGACGTCGAAGCCGGGTCGGATTTCGTCTCGTTTGCGGTGCCCACGATCATGGGCGAGGTCCGGCGTCACTTCCGCGATAACAGCTGGTCGGTCAAGGTTCCCCGGCGGCTGAAGGAATTACACCTGCGGCTGGGCGGGGCCACCGCCGAGCTGTCGCAACGGCTCGGCCGCGCGCCCACCGCCTCGGAACTCGCCGCCGAACTCGACATGGACCGCGACGAGGTCGTCGAGGGGCTGGTGGCGGGCAGCTCCTATAACACCTTGTCCATCGACAGCGGCGGCGGTAGTGAGGACGACGATGCCCGCGCGATCGCGGATACGCTGGGTGACGTGGACGTCGGTCTGGACCGAATCGAAGACCGGGAGGCGCTGCGTCCGTTGCTCGAGGCACTGCCTGAGCGGGAACGAATGGTATTAGTACTCAGGTTTTTCGAGTCGATGACGCAAACGCAGATCGCCGAGCGGGTCGGCATTTCCCAAATGCATGTGTCCCGGCTGCTGGCCAAATCGCTAGCGCGGCTGCGGGATCAGCTGGAGTGAGGGTTGCGGCAACACCGTGTTCCCGGCCCCCGTTACCCGTTCCGTTTGCGACGTCGTCGTCGGCAGGGTGCCGTCGGGATCGCAGATCCGCAATAGTCGGTGCACTACTGGGCTCGGAACCAGGTCCCAGTAGGCGCCCGCGCCCGAACACGTCACATTGATTCGATGGAGCGCCGAAAAGCCTGCGGTAGCAATGAATTCCAGGGCACCTAGGTCCAGGATCACCCGCTTGTCAGGGCGGATATGCCGCTCGACGAATTCGGTGAGTTGATTGGCGTTGGCGGCGTCGACCTCGCCGCTTGCGGTTATCACGGTGGCCGACGGGCCTGTGCGAGCGGTGAATTCGGCGGTGCGGCTCCCTTCCCGGGACTGGGTCACAGGCCAGGATTGGGTCACAGACATTGTTGACTCCCATCGGTCGATGAGCATTCGTGCTGTGGATCATGCCATCTTCGATGATGGGCCTCGCCACAAGGGAATTCGGAATTCGCCTCCCCCGACGAGTCCCCGGCGTATTTCAAGACGCCATTTTCAGCGGCTGTGAACTCAACCTGTTTGAAAGGCTACCCGGGGTGCGTCGAGACGACAACGAACTCCAACCCGATTCACAGGAACGCTGCTCAACCGAGCGCGCCACGCTGCCCGCATCGTCGCCGAGCGGGGGCGGGGGAGTTATTTGATTTCGGCGAGCACCGTGCCCTGGGTAATCGCGGCGCCGGCCTCGACCGCGAGTCCGGTGATGGTGCCGTCTTTGTGCGCGGTGACCGGGTTCTCCATCTTCATCGCCTCGAGGACCACCACCAGATCGCCGACGGCGACCTGCTGGCCTTCCTCGACCGCGACCTTCACCACGGTGCCCTGCATGGGGGCGGTCACCGCGTCGCCGGAGGCGGCCGCGCCGGTGTGCGAACCGCGCTTGCGCGGCTTGGGCTTCTTTCTGATAACACCGCTGACACCGGCATCTCCGCCGCCATTGGACAGCGCCAGATCGGCGGGCAGCGAGACCTCGAGCCGCCGGCCGTCGACCTCGACGACCACTTTCTGCCGCGGCCGTGCATCCTCCTCGTCGGGGAGGTCACCGCCGGTGAACGGTTCGATGGTGTTGTTCCACTCGGTCTCGATCCAGCGGGTGTGTACCGAGAAGCCGCTGTCGTCGCCGATGAACGCCGGGTCGGACACCACGGCGCGGTGGAACGGAATGACGGTGGCCAGGCCGTCGACCTCGAACTCGGCCAGCGCGCGCCGGGCACGCGCCAGCGCCTCCTGGCGGTTGGCCCCGTGCACGACCAGCTTGGCCAGCATCGAGTCGAACTGGCCGCCGATCACCGAGCCGGTCTCGACGCCGGAGTCCAACCGCACACCCGGGCCGCTGGGCGGGTGAAACTTGGTCACCGGCCCGGGGGCGGGCAGGAAGTTGCGCCCGGCGTCCTCGCCGTTGATCCGGAATTCGATGGCATGGCCGTTGGGTGTGGGGTCCTCGGTGAGCTCCAGCTTCTCGCCGTTGGCGATCCTGAACTGCTGCCGAACCAAGTCGATGTCGGCGGTCTCCTCGGTGACCGGGTGTTCCACCTGGAGGCGGGTGTTGACCTCCAGGAACGAGATCAGTCCGTCCTGGCCGACCAGGTATTCGACGGTTCCCGCGCCGTAGTAGTGGGCTTCCTTGCAGATCCGCTTGGCCGACTCGTGGATCTCCTTGCGTTGCGCGTCGGTAAGAAAAGGAGCTGGCGCTTCCTCCACCAGCTTCTGGAAGCGGCGCTGCAGTGAGCAGTCCCGGGTGCCGGCGACGATGACGTTGCCGTGCTGGTCGGCGATCACCTGCGCCTCGACGTGGCGGGGCTTGTCGAGGTAGCGCTCGACGAAGCACTCGCCGCGACCGAACGCGGCGACGGCCTCGCGGGTGGCCGACTCGAACAGCTCGGGGATCTCTTCGATGGTTCGGGCCACCTTCATCCCGCGGCCGCCGCCGCCGAAGGCGGCCTTGATCGCGACCGGCACGCCGTATTCCTTGGCGAAGGCGACCACCTCGTCGGCGTCCTTGGCCGGGTCTGAGGTGCCGGGCACCAACGGAGCCTGCGCGCGGGCGGCGATGTGGCGGGCGGTGACCTTGTCGCCGAGGTCGCGGATCGACTGCGGGCTGGGGCCGATCCAGATCAGTCCGGCGTCGATGACCGCCTGCGCGAAGTCGGCGTTCTCCGACAGGAAGCCGTAGCCGGGGTGGATCGCATTGGCGCCGGACTTCGCGGCCGCGTCGAGGAGCTTGCCGAAGTCCAGGTAGGACTCCGCGGACGTTTGACCGCCCAGGGCGAAGGCCTCGTCGGCCAGCCGCACGTGCGGCGCCTCGGCGTCGGGCTCGGCGTAAACCGCCACGCTGGGCAGCCCCGCGTCGCGGGCCGCCCGGATCACCCGGACAGCGATCTCGCCGCGATTGGCGACGAGCACCTTGGAGATCCTCGAGCTGGCGTGACTAGCCACAGCGCCTCCTGTGTTGGCTGGACGATGTCTTCGTCTCTAAGAGATTTTCTTACAAGTCTTGTCGGGGGAAGTTTATGCGCCGCGCCGCGAGCGGTGATACCCGGTCTGGAAATCATCGGAGTAATCAGGCCGCATCGCGCAGCCGCCGCTTGATCCGGGCCAGCATGGCCGACATCCCGCGCAGCCGTAGCGGACTGATCAGCGCGGCCAGACCCAGGTCGGTGTAGAAATCGTCGGGCACCGCCAAGATGTCGGCTACCGGCTGTTCGTCCAGGCCGGTGGCCAGGATCGAGGCGAAGCCGCGGGTGGTGGGCGCTTCGGCGGGCGCGCTGAAATGCAACCGCACCCGGTTCGGGTCACTGGCGTCCACATGCATAAACAGCGGCGACTGGCACTCGGGCACCGGCTCCATCGCCGCCTCTTCCAAGTCGGCGGGCAGGCCGGGCAGGTCGTCGGCGAATTCCAGCAACAGCTTGAGTTTGTCCTGGCCCTGGACTTCGGCGAAGTCGGACACCACCTCGGCCAAGGGCGCGGGAAGAGTCATCAGACAGAAACAACTCCCGGGCTTTCGCCTGCGACGATCGGAACCCGCACGGTGTTGCCCCACTCGGTCCACGACCCGTCGTAGTTGCGCACCCCGGGCTTGCCCAGCAGGTGGGTCAGCACGAACCACGTGTGGCTGGACCGCTCGCCGATGCGGCAATACACGACCGTCTTGTCGTCGGGGTCGAGAAAGCCGTACAGCTCGTCCAGCTCGTCGCGGCTGCGGAATCGACTGCTCTCGTCGACCGCCTTTCCCCATGGGATCGACCTGGCGGTGGGGATGTGGCCGGCGCGCAGCGCGCCTTCCTCGGGGTAGTCGGGCATGTGGGTGCGCTTGCCGGTGTACTCCTCCGGTGAGCGCACGTCGATCAGCGGCTGGCTGCCCAGCATGGCCAGCACGTCGTCCTTGTACGCGCGGATCGGCTCGTCGTTGCGCGCCACGACGGGATAACCGGTCGACGTCTTGGTCGGCACGTCCAGGCTGGTTTCCCGGCGTTCGGCGAGCCATAGGTCACGTCCGCCGTTGAGCAGCCGGACGTCGGGGTGGCCGAACAACGTGAAGACCCACAGGGCGTAGGCCGCCCACCAGTTGCTCTTGTCGCCATAGATGACGACGGTGTCGTCGCGGGCGATGCCTTTGCGGTTCATCAGGTCGGCGAATTGCTCGCCGCTGATGTAGTCGCGAATCCTGGGGTCGTTGAGGTCGGTGTGCCAGTCGATCTTCACCGCGCCCGGAATGTGGCCGACGTCGTAGAGCAGGACGTCCTCGTCGGACTCGACGATCGCCAGACCGGGTGTGCCCATTCGGGAAGACAGCCAGTCGGCGGTGACCAGCCGCTCGGGGTGGGCGTAGGCCGACAGTGTGGGGCTCGGGTCTGGGGGAAGCGGCACGTCTTTGAGCCTACCGGTGATCGAGCGGATTAAGTTTCCAGGATCTTGCCCGCCCACAGCGCGGCAATGGTCAGCCCGGCCCGCTGCACCTGTAACCGCAGCAGCGGCAAGCTCAGCCCGATCACGTTCGACGGGTCGCCATCGACACCGTCGATGAACCAGCCGCCCAGGCCGTCGAGGGTGAATCCCCCGGCAACCCGCAACGATTCACCGGAAGCCAGATACGCCTCCAGGTCAACCGGTGATGGTGCTCCGAAATGCACTGTGGTTATTGAAGTTTGGGCATCACAATGAACAATTTCGTTGTTCAGTAATCGGATAACGCAGTGGCCGGTATGAAGCTGGCCGGCGCGGCCCGCCATTGATTGCCACAGCAGGCGCGCATCGGCGACGGATTGCGGCTTGCCGCATAGCCGGCCGTCGAGGTAGAGCATCGAATCACAACCGATGACAAGGCAATCCGCCGCAGTAGCGCTATCGAGGACGCCCGCCACCTGCCTGGCCTTGGCCTCCGCCAGTGCGCACACGACGTCGCCGGGCGAAGCGTCCGATCCGAGACCGGCGGTGACCAGATCCTCGTCCACGCCGGAGACCACGACCAGCGGATCGATGCCGGCCTGGCGCAGCACCTTGAGCCGGCCGGGGGAGGCGGACCCAAGTACGACCCGGGTCATGTGCGCCACTCCTCAGATCCCGCTGCGCCGGCATCATCGTCGTCGGCGCGGGTCATCGCTGCATGTGTAGGCGTTCCTGCAGAGTGACTCGCTGGTAGTTGGCGATCGCGTAGCGCAGCTTGTCGACCGGCATCCCCCAACGTGAGGGCTCCGGCTGCTCCGGCGCGGGCCCCCCACCGGCGCTGCCCAGCACCACGATCAACGCGGCCAATTCGGCGTCGGTGGGTTTGCCCTTGAGTATCTGGATGTGCGGCTCGTGCGGGTGGGTGTCAGTCATAGCGGAATGTTTCCATGCTTCTTCGGCGGCAGGTGTGAGATCTTGCGTTCCAGCAGCCGCAGCGCCGTGCCGACATAGCCGCGGGTGTGCGACGGCGGGATCACCGCGTCGACGTAGCCGCGCTCGGCGGCGACGTAGGGGTTGACCAGCGTGTCCTCGTACTCCTGCTGCAGCTGCAGCCGGAGCTCATCAACATCCCGGCCGTCCTTGCCCGCCTCGTTCAGCTGCTTGCGGTAGACGAAGCCGACAGCGCCGGAGGCGCCCATCACCGCGATCTGCGCCGTCGGCCAGGCGATGTTGACGTCGCAGCCCATGTCCTTGGACCCCATCACGCAATAGGCGCCGCCGTAGGCCTTGCGGGTGATGACGGTGATCTTCGGTACGGTGGCCTCGCCGTAGGCGAACAGCAGCTTGGCGCCGCGCCGGATGATGCCGTTGTACTCCTGGCCGGTGCCCGGCAGGAAGCCCGGCACGTCTACCAGCATGACGATCGGGATGTTGAAGCAGTCACAGGTGCGCACGAAACGGGCCGCCTTCTCCGAGGCGTTGATGTCCAGGCAGCCGGCGAAGTGCGTCGGCTGGTTGGCCACGATCCCGACCGGCCGGCCGTCGATGCGGCCGAATCCGACAACGATGTTCTGAGCGTAACCCGACTGGATCTCCAGGAATTCGTCCTCGTCAAGGATGCGGGTGATGACCTCGTGCATGTCGTAGGGCTGGTTGGGTGAATCCGGGATCAGCGTGTCCAGCTCGAGGTCCTCGTCGGTGAGGTTGTCCTCGATGGGGCCCTCGGGAACGGGCTCGGCGTACCGGGGCGCGTCGGTGAAGTTGTTGGGCGGCAGGTAGCTCAGCAGGTCGCGAACCCACTCGAAGGCGTCCTGCTCGCCGGACGCGACGTAGTGCAACGTGCCCGACTTGGCCATGTGGGTGTGGGCGCCACCGAGTTCCTCCATGGTGA
Source organism: uncultured Actinomycetota bacterium (assembly GCA_963814505.1). Taxonomy (GTDB): domain Bacteria; phylum Actinomycetota; class Actinomycetes; order Mycobacteriales; family Mycobacteriaceae; genus Mycobacterium. Next base: position 404,526 of record CAWFDM010000016.1, on the reverse strand, counting down.
CGTCCTCACCGGTCACGGTCTTGATGACGTCGGGCCCGGTGATGAACATCTGGCTGGTCTGGTCGACCATGATGACGAAGTCCGTCAGGGCGGGGGAGTAGACGTGGCCACCGGCGGCGGCGCCCATGATCAGCGAAATCTGCGGGACGACGCCGGAGGCCAGGATGTTGTTGCGGAAGATCCGGCTGTACAGGCCCAGCGAGACGACGCCCTCCTGGATGCGCGCGCCCGCGCCGTCGTTGATGCCGATGAGCGGACGGCCGGTCTTGATCGCCAGCTCTTGGACCTTGACGATTTTCTCGCCGTACACCTCGCCGAGGCTGCCGCCGAACACCGTGGCGTCCTGGCTGAAGATGCAGACGTCGCGGCCGTCGATGGTGCCGTACCCGGTGACCACGCCGTCGCCGAGCGGGCGGTTAGCCTCCAGGCCGAAGTTGGTGCTGCGGTGCCTGGCCAGCGCGTCGAGTTCGACGAACGAGTCGTCGTCCAGCAGCGCATAGACGCGCTCGCGGGCGGTCAGCTTGCCCTTGGCGTGCACCTTCTCGACGGCGGCCTCGCCGACCGGATGCAGCGACTCTTCTCTGCGCTTGTGCAGCTCGGCCAGCTTGCCCGCGGTGGTGTGGATGTCGATGGTGTGCTCGGCAGCGGGTTCCGCGGTGTGGTCGGTAACGCTTGTCATGGGTCTCGATGTTATCGGCAGCCGCGCGCATGCCCGTCGGCAAGCCGCGGGCAAGGCGTGGGCAAGTCTGAGAAAAGGCCGGTGAGCTGCCCGGAAGCAACCGCGCCGCGCCCGCATGTTGCGGCGATCACCAGCCGAAGAAACCCGCCTGCGAGACCCACCTCGCTGAGGCCGCGCGCGTTGCCCATGATGATGGGGTGGTCGACTGGAGCGAAGAACACGACGTGCTTGTCGCCGGGTCCGGTGGCGGCGGTGTCACCGGTGCGTACACCGCGGCGCGTGAGGGTCTCGACGTGCTGCTGATCGAGGCGACCGACAAGTTCGGCGGCACCACCGCCTACTCCGGCGGGGGCGGGGTGTGGTTCCCCTGCAACCCGGTGCTCCTTCGCGCCGGCACCGACGACACCATCGAGGACGCGCTGACCTACTACCACGCGGTGGTCGGTGACCGTACTCCCCGCGACCTGCAGGAAACCTATGTTCGCGGCGGCGCCCCGCTGATCGAGTACCTGGAGCGGGATCCCAGCCTGAAATTCGTGCCGCTACCGTGGCCCGACTACTACGGGAAGGCGCCCAAGGCACGGCTGGACGGTCAGCGGCATATCGCGGCGAAGCCACTGAAGGTGGCTGCCGCTCCCGAACTGCGTGAGGTGATCCGCGGGCCGCTGGACACCGACCGGCTCGGTGTTGAACCCCCGACCGACTACTTCATCGGCGGCCGCGCGTTGATCGCGCGATTCCTCACTGCGGTCGGGCGGTATCCGAACGCGTCGCTGCAGCGTGACACCGCCTTGGTCGAGCTGGTGGTGTCGCAAGGCACGGTTGTCGGCGCGATCGTCGAGAGCGCGGGGGAGCGCCGGGCGATCCACACCCGGCTGGGAGTGCTGCTGGCCGCCGGCGGCTTCGAAAGCAACGAGGAGCTGCGCCGCAAATACGGTGTGCCCGGTGAGGCGCGGGACACGATGGGATCGTGCGGGAGTCGCGGACTGGCCCTGCAAGCCGGCATTGCGGCGGGTGCGGACACCGACCTGATGGATCAGGCGTGGTGGTCGCCGGGCATGACGCATCCCGACGGTCGTTCCGCGTTCGCGCTGTGGTTCACCGGAGGGATCTTCGTGAACCAGGATGGCAACCGGTTCGTCAACGAATCCCGCGCCTACGACCGGGCCGGACGCGAGATCATCGCGCAGCTGCGGGACGGGTCAATCACGTTGCCGTACTGGATGATTTACGACGATAAGGAAGGCGAGGTGCCGCCGGTCAAGGCCGCCAACGTCGCCATCGTGGAGACCGAGAAGTACGTCGCGGCCGGGCTGTGGCACACCGCCGACACCATCGCGGGACTGGCCGAAAAGATCGGCGTGCCGGCCGACCGCCTGGCGGCAACGGTTCGGCGGTTCAACGAATTCGCCGCCACCGGCGTCGACGAGGATTTCGGCCGCGGTGATGAGGCTTTCGATCGCGCGTTCTCTTCAGGTGCGTCGCCGCTCCTGTCCATCGACAAGCCGCCGTTTCACGCGGCCGCGTTCGGCATCTCCGATCTGGGCACCAAGGGTGGCCTGCGCACCGACGCCGCGGCGCGGGTCCTCGACACCTCCGGCAATCCGATCCCGGGCCTGTACGCGGCGGGCAACACGATGGCCGCGCCCAGCGGCACCGCCTACCCCGGCGGCGGAAACCCGATCGGCACCAGCATGCTGTTCAGCCACCTTGCCGTGCTGGACATGCTGAACGCGCGCCGGACCCGGTCTTAGGCTGGCGGTGATGGATCGCGACGCGCTCAGAACCCCGTTGGATGCGACCGCACTGCGTGCCGAACTGGTCGGCACCGGGCTGGGGTGGCGGCAGCTCGACGTCGTCGCGCAGACCGGCTCCACCAACGCCGACCTGCTGGCGCGCGCGGCCTCGGGTGCCGACATCGACGGGGCGGTGCTGATCGCCGAGCACCAGACCGCCGGCCGGGGGCGTCATGGCCGCGTCTGGTCGGCCACCCCCCGCGCGCAGATCAGCATGTCGGTCGGTGTGAGTGTTGGCGACGTCCCCGTCACCGCTTGGGGTTGGCTGTCGCTGGCCACCGGCGTGGCCGTCGTCGACGCGGTGACCCCCCTGCTCGAAGCGACGGGGACCGCAGCGGGCCTCAAGTGGCCCAACGACGTCCTGGCCGGACCCGCAGACACCAATCGCAAGTTGGCTGGCATCCTGGCCGAGGTCGCGCAGCCGTTCGTCGTGATCGGAATCGGACTCAACGTGACGCAGGTTCCTGAGGAGGTGCAGGGTCCCCGGGGCACTGGGGCCACCTCGCTGCTCGACCTCGGGGTGGCGGCACCCGACCGGGACCAGCTGGTGCGCCGGCTGTTGCAGGAGCTCGGGGAGCGGATCGCGGCCTGGCGGGCCGCCGGCGGCGCGGACCCCCAGCTGGCGGCCGACTACCGGGCGCGCAGCCGGACGATCGGATCGCGCGTGCGCGCTGAGGTCCCGGGCGGTCGCGAGGTGGTCGGGACCGCGACGGGCGTCGATGAGCAGGGCCGGCTGTGCGTAGAGACCCAGGGCGAAAGTCGGGGCGACCCCCCCGAAACCACAGTGGTTTCCGCTGGTGACGTCGTGCATTTGCGTTAACTTCTCACCGGCCTGCGGCTAAGGTCTTGCCACGTGGGCTATCCGGAGAATGCACTGGCCAAAGGTGAGCAGCTCGTTCTGCACCACCATCCGCACTGGAAGCGACTGATCGGGCCCGTGCTGGCTCTGATCCTGGCGACCGGGCTGGCGGCGTTGGGTTCCGGGTACGTCAACTCGACGCATTGGGACCAGGTGGCCAAGAACGTGATCTACGGGGTCGTCTGGGGGATCTGGCTGGTGATCGTGGGCTGGCTGACGCTCTGGCCGTTCCTGAGCTGGCTGACCACCCACTTCGTCGTCACCAACCGGCGGGTGATGTTCCGGCACGGGGTGCTGACCCGCAGCGGGATCGACATCCCGATGGCGCGGATCAACAGCGTGGAATTCCGGGACCGGCTTTCCGAGCGGCTATTCCGCACCGGGACGCTGATTATCGAGTCGGCGTCCCAAGATCCGCTCGAGTTCTACAACATTCCGCGCCTGCGTAACGTGCACGCGCTGCTGTATCACGAGGTTTTCGACACGCTGGGCTCGGAGGAGTCGCCCAGCTGAGCGAATCGGCTGGCCCGGTTGCGCCAGCCGCGGAGCACGGTGACGTTGCCATCCTCGAGTTCGTCCTCGAAGATTTCGGCGATACCGCCCGCGGTGAGGGCCGACTCCAGTGCCTTTTCGGGACTGCGGGCGAACTGGTCGGGGAACACCCAGCGCCGGAACGCCCAGAAGCGGAACGCCATCTGCAGCAGGTTGCCGATGATGTAGGCCGAGAGGAAGTCGGTGATGTTTTCCATGGTCAGCGACACCGCGGGCACCCGCAGCTGCAGGACGTAGTGGGCGAACCACAGCGGCGCCATGCTCAGCAGCACCCCCACGCCGCTGAAGGCGAAAAACAACACGGCCTCATGGTGCCGCTCGCGGCCGCCGCGGTCGCGGAAGCTCCATTCCCGGTTCAGCACGTAGGACGCGATGACCGCGATGATTCCCGCGATGACCTTCGCCGTTACCGGCTTGGGCTCGAGAATTGTCAGCTTGAGGGTGTAGAAAATCGCCGAGTCAATGATGAACGTGGTGCCGCCGACGATGGCAAATTTGATCAGCTCGTGGTAGCGGTGCACGAAGGGCTGAACGACCATGGGCAAGCGCGCGATTGTGGCATCGGCAAAGGACACAACACGTCAGTCTACGGATTGATATAAAGCGCCGCCAAAAAATCGTACATATCGATCAGGTGTCACCGCCGGACGACACGCCGTCAGGCGCCGTGACCAGTCAACGTAGCGCGCAAGCCCCTCGCTTCAGCGGGGGGTAAGCGCATTGTCGCTACCTGAAGTTAGGTTGTCCATATGGCTAACCGTTACAGGCTGTACCCGACAGAGGAACAGGCTGTCTTTATGCGGGAGCGCCACTGCGCGGACGCACGGTATGTGTGGAACCTGGCTGTTGAGCAGTTCGGCTACCGCGGGCGCAGGCAGCGCGGCACGACGGGACGATGCGCGCCGGGTCCGGCGGCGCGCCAAAAGCAGCTGGCGCAGGCGCGCCAGGAGTTCGAGTGGCTGCGTGGGGGTTCGTCATCGGTGCAGCAGCAAGCGTTGCGTGACTTCGACCGGGCGGCGCCGGCCTGCTTCGATGGCAACGCCAAGGAGCCGAGGTGGCGCAAGCGCGGCAAATCGGAGGGCTTCTGTGTGCGCGACACCAAGGTGATGGCCCACAACCACCGGTGGGCGCAGGTTGCCGTCCCCAAGCTGGGCTGGGTCAGGTTCAAGCTGTCGCGCGCGCTGCCGGAGGGCAAGCTGGGCATGGCCAGGATCACGTGCAGCTCCAGCGGTCGCTGGCATGTCAGCTTCCCCGCGCCGCAACCGGAAATACCCGATGCCGGCAGGACCGGCAGGTCACTTGGTATCGACCGCGGGGTGGCTACCACCATTGCGACGTCGGACAAGCAGATGTTGCGTGCGCCGACGATGCGCAAGTGTGAGCAGGTGAAGTTGGCGCGACTAGAGCGGGAGAAAGCACGCCGGCGCCAAGGTAGTGCCCGGCGCAAGGCGGTCGTGCAGCGGATCGCCGCCGTGCATGAGACGGTGGCCGACCGCCGCCGCGATTGGGTGGAGAAGATCACCACCGGGATCGCGGCCAATTACGAATTGGTTGCCGTGGAGCAGCTGGCGATCCCCAACATGGTCCGCAAACCTAAACCCAGGCCGGACCCAGGAAATCCTGGTCGCTACCTGCCCAACGGCGCCACCGCCAAGGCGGGGCTCAACAAGGGCATCTACGCCAATTGCTGGGGCATGTTCGCGAGGCGGTTGGGGCAGAAGATGCAGGCTTGCGGCACCACGTTGGTCGAGGTGCCGGCAAGGTATAGCAGCCAAGAGTGCCGCAAGTGTGGCCACACGGCCAAGGAGAACCGCGAGAGCCAAGCGGTGTTTCTTTGCCTCGCGTGTGGCCAGGGTGATCATGCGGATCACAACGCTGCGGAAATAGTGTTGGCCCGGGCTGGACCCGCGCCTACCCCCGGACCGGGGGCCACATCGCAAGGTGTGGGCACCGCAAGGTGCGCTCACGAAAGTGAGAACCACGGTTGGGCCGCGTGAGCGGCCCAGCCGGAATCCCGGCCCTTCAGGGCCGGGAGGAGGTCAAAACATGATGGCCGTGTCGAGTACACGCACGCCCCTCGTCGCGATGGTCGGAGGCGGTCAACTCGCCCGGATGACGCATCAGGCCGCGATTGCGCTGGGGCAGTCGCTGCGGGTGCTGGCCGCCACCGCCGACGACCCAGCCGCGCAGGTCACCCCCGATGTGGTGCTCGGATCGCACACCGACCTTGACGACCTGCGCCGAGTCGCGGCCGGAGTCGATGTCCTGACTTTCGACCACGAGCACGTCCCGACCGAGCTACTGGACAAGCTGGTCGCCGAAGGCGTCAACGTCGCCCCGCCGCCGGAAGCTCTGGTGCACGCCCAGGACAAGTTGGTCATGCGGCGGCGGTTGGAGGCGCTGGGTGCCCCGGTGCCGCGGTACGCCGGCCTGAATAGCCTCGACGACCTCGACGACCTGGACCGCTTCGCGGCGCGCCTGGATGCCCCGAAGGACGCCCCGATCGTGGTCAAGGCGGTCCGTGGGGGCTACGACGGCAAGGGCGTGCGGATGGCGCGCGGCCTGAAGCACGCCCGCGAGATCGCCGGCGCGCACCTGGCCGACGGCGTGGCGGTGCTGGTCGAGGAGAAAGTGCCGCTGCGCCGCGAACTGTCGGCGCTGGTGGCGCGCTCGCCGTTCGGCCAGGGCGCGGCCTGGCCGGTGGTGGAGACGGTGCAACGCGACGGCATCTGCGTGCAGGTGATCGCCCCCGCCCCTGAGCTGCCCGACGAACTGGCCGCCACCGCGCAGCAGCTGGCGCTGCGGTTGGCCGACGAACTCGGGGTGGTCGGTGTGCTCGCGGTCGAGCTGTTCGAGACCGCTGGGACTTCTGGCGGTGCGTTGCTGGTCAACGAGCTCGCGATGCGGCCGCACAACTCCGGACACTGGACCATGGACGGGGCTCGCACCAGCCAGTTCGAGCAGCATCTGCGTGCTGTGTTGGACTATCCGCTCGGCGACACCGACGTCATCGCGCCGGTGACCGTGATGGCCAACGTGCTGGGCGGCCCGGTGCAGCCGGCGATGACCCTCGATGAGAGGCTGCACCACCTGTTCGCGCGGATGCCCGACGCCCGGGTTCACTTCTACGGCAAGGCCGAACGCCCCGGCCGCAAGGTCGGGCACATCAACTTTCTCGGTGCCCACGCCTTGAAGGGCACAGACGTGACAAAGCTGCGTGAACGCGCCGAGCTGGCGGCACACTGGTTGTCACACGGGCAGTGGACGGACGGATGGGACTCACATGGCTGATCAGTCCCGAGGGCCTGGACAGCCCCGGGTCGGCGTGATCATGGGCAGCGACAGCGACTGGTCGGTGATGGCCGATGCCGCCCGGGCGCTGGCCGAGTTCGACATCGCGATCGAGGTGCGGGTGGTTTCGGCGCACCGCACCCCCGCGGTGATGTTCGAATACGCCCGCAGCGCTGCCGACCGCGGCATCGAAGTGATCATCGCCGGAGCCGGCGGCGCCGCCCACCTGCCCGGAATGGTCGCCTCCGCGACGCCGTTGCCGGTGATCGGGGTACCGGTGCCGCTGGCACGGCTCGCCGGCCTGGACTCGTTGCTGTCGATCGTGCAGATGCCGGCCGGGGTGCCGGTGGCCACGGTGTCAATCGGCGGCGCCCGCAACGCCGGCCTGCTGGCCGTGCGCATCCTGGCGTCGTCGGACCCGCAGCTGCGGGCCCGGGTCGTCGCGTTCCAGGATCAGCTGGCCGAGACCGTGCTGGCCAAGGATGCGGAGCTGCAGAGACTTGCGGGTAAGTTAGCCCGCGACGAGTAAGGAGGCCGAAATGGCTGGATGGGCCGGAAACCCGTCGTTTGACCTTTTCCAGTTGCCCGAGGAGCACCAGGAGTTGCGGGCGGCGATCCGCGCCCTGGCGGAAAAGGAGATCGCCCCGCACGCCGCCGATGTGGATGAGAATTCCCGGTTCCCGCAGGAGGCGCTGGACGCGCTGAACGCCTCGGGCTTCAACGCGGTGCACGTGCCCGAGGAGTACGGCGGCCAGGGCGCGGATTCGGTGGCGGCGTGCATCGTCATCGAAGAGGTCGCCCGGGTCGACACGTCCGCCTCGTTGATCCCCGCGGTGAACAAGCTGGGCACCATGGGCCTGATCCTGCGCGGCTCCGAGGACCTGAAGAAGCAGGTGTTGCCCCAGCTCGCCGATGGCACCGCGATGGCCTCCTATGCCTTGAGCGAGCGTGAGGCGGGTTCGGACGCGGGGTCGATGCGGACCCGGGCCAAGGCCGACGGCGACGACTGGATCATCAACGGCACGAAGTGCTGGATCACCAACGGCGGCAAGTCGTCCTGGTACACGGTGATGGCGGTGACCGATCCGGAGAAGGGCGCCAACGGCATCTCGGCGTTCATGGTGCACAAGGATGACGAGGGCTTCGTCGTCGGCCCCAAGGAACGCAAGATGGGCATCAAGGGCTCGCCCACCGTGGAGTTGTACTTCGAGAACTGCCGCGTTCCCGGCGACCGGATCATCGGGGAGCCCGGCACCGGCTTCAAGACGGCGTTGGCGACGCTGGATCACACCCGGCCGACGATCGGCGCGCAGGCGGTCGGTATCGCACAGGGCGCGCTGGATGCTTCGATCGCCTACATCAAGGACCGCAAGCAGTTCGGCCAGTCGATCAGTGAATTCCAGGCGGTGCAGTTCATGATCGCCGATATGGCGATGAAGGTGGAATCCGCCCGATTGATGGTCTACTCCGCTGCCGCGCGTGCCGAACGCGGCGAAGGCAATCTGGGATTCATCTCGGCGGCGTCGAAGTGCCTGGCCTCGGATGTCGCGATGGAGGTCGCCACCGACGCCGTGCAGCTGTTCGGTGGAGCCGGCTACACCGTCGACTTCCCGGTCGAGCGGATGATGCGCGACGCCAAGATCACTCAGATCTATGAGGGCACGAATCAGATTCAGCGCGTGGTGATGTCGCGGGCATTGCTGCGCTGATTCTGCGCTGATTCTTGCCGTGATGCCGACGAATCTGCGGCGTACCGAAGCTGCGCCGGCGCCAATGACGCGGGTGGCGTTGGCCGGCCTGGTCGGCTCGGCGATCGAGTTCTACGACTTTTTCCTCTACGGCACCGCGGCGGCTCTGGTTTTTCCCAGTGTCTTCTTCCCCCATTTGGGCCCGACGATGGCCACAATCGCGTCGCTGGGAACCTTCGCGGCGGCGTTCTTCTCCCGACCCGTGGGCGCGGCCGTTTTCGGGCACTTCGGTGATCGCTTCGGCAGGAAGGCCACCCTGGTCGCGACGTTGTTGATCATGGGTCTGTCGACGGTGGCGGTGGGCCTGCTGCCCGGCGCGGCAAGGATCGGCGTGGCCGGGCCGCTGATCCTGCTCACGTTGCGGCTGCTGCAGGGGATAGCGCTTGGTGGCGAATGGGCGGGATCGGCGCTGCTGGTCGCCGAACACGCACCGGGGACCAAACGGGGGCAATACGGCATGGTCACCCCGCTGGGGGCCGGCGTGGGTTTGGTGCTTGCCAACCTTGCGTTGCTGGCCGTCGATTTCACTATCGGAGACAAGAGCGCCGCGTTTATGAGCTGGGGCTGGCGCGTGCCGTTCTTGTTCAGCGCGGTGCTGGTTGTGGTCGCCCTGTATGTGCGCACCAACATCAGCGAGACGCCGGTTTTCGCTCAGGAGAAAGCGCAGGAAACAGTGCGGGAAAATTCGCGGGAACAGGCGCACACGCGCGTGCCCAGCGCCCCGATCGCAGAGCTCTTCCGGGCACAGCACCGACAGGTCTATCTCGCCTCGGGGTGCGCCGTGGGTCCGTTCACGCTGAGCTTCATGGCGGGGACGTATCTGATGAACTACGCACGCACCGAGCTCAACCATTCAAAAGACCTGATCCTGCTCGTCGGTGTCCTTGGCGGGTTGTCGATGATCGTGTTCACCGCGCTGGCGGGTGGGTGGAGCGACAGACTCGGGCGACGGCGCGTCTTGTTGGGCGGGTTCGTGGTAGCGGTGCCGTGGTCGTTCGCGGTGATGCCGTTGCTGGATACCGGCAACGCGGCGCTGTTCGGCGTCGGCATCGTCGTCACGTACGCCATCCTGGGTGTGTTGACCGGGCCGCTGGCGGCGTTCATCCCGGAAATCTTTGCCACCCGCTACCGGTACACCGGTGCGGGGCTGGCATTCAACGCGGGCGGGATCGTCGGTGGCGCGGTGCCGCCGATGTTGGCCGGCGCGCTGGTGGCGACGGTCGGTGGCTGGGCGGTCGGGTTGATGATGGCCGTCCTGATATTCGTCAGCCTCTGCTGCACCGCTGCGCTGCCTGAAACAGTGGGCACCACACTGACGCACACCGAAATCAAGTAGGCGCGATGATACAGCCGGCGTCCCCGGACGGGAGCAGTTTCCCGATCGTTAAGAAAAGCTCCGCCGTACCGCATAGGATCCTGCTTTACGACTATGGCCGGGCTTCTGGAAGCCGATCGGGGTGGTAAGGCCGCAGTCGCGTCGTCGTCGGCGCTCCGGCTTACCACGGCCAGGGGGGTGTGTGAAGTGAAGGACGTGGTGTGCCCAGCGTATTCGAGCATGACCAGGCGTTGATGACTGTGCGTGCTCCAGTGACCCCGACGGCCGGTTGGCAGTCGTTGTCGCTGCTGTTGGTCGAGGACGACCGAGCCGACGCGGTGCTCGTCGCAGAGCTGATCGCGGACGCCGTCGCGGATATCCAGGTGGTGTGGGCGCAGTCGATGGCGCACGCGGAGCGCGAGCTGGCCTCGGCGCGGCCCGATTGCGTGCTGCTGGACCTGAACCTGCCCGACGCGACCGGCATGGACGCCCTCGACCGGATCGCCAAACGCGATGCCACCGTCCCCATCGTGGTGCTGACCGGGTTGAACGACGAATACTTCGGAGCTTCCGCGGTCGCCGCCGGGGCGCAGGACTTCCTGGTCAAGGGACGCGTCGAACCCGACATGTTGCGGCGTGCGCTGCTGTATGCGATCGAGCGCAAACGGGCCGAGCTCATTGCCGCTGACCTGCACGCAAGTCAGCTTCGGGCCCGCGAGAACGCGCTGCTGGAACGCGGGCTGCTGCCCTCACCGCTGCTGCTCGACGACCCGGGTGTCGACATCGTGGCCCGCTACCGGCCGAGCCGTGAGGACGCACTGCTGTGCGGAGACTTCTACGACGTCGTACAAACACCCGACCGGATCGTGCACGTCCTGATCGGCGATGTCGCGGGGCACGGCCCAGACGAGGCCGCCCTGGGCGCGGCATTGCGGATCGCGTGGCGTGCGCTCACTTTCGCCGGCATCCGTGATGCCGAACTGATGCGGCAGCTGGAACGGGTACTGCACGCCGAGCGAGCGGGCACCGGGATCTTGGCTACGGTGCTCATGCTCGAGATCCCGGCCCTGGATTCGGCCGGCGCCGCGCGCATCAAAGCGATCCGCGCCGGTCATCCCGGCATGTTGCTGCAGGGCGCGGGGGCCGTGCAATGGATCGAGCCGCCGGCCGGGCCGGCGCTGGGCCTGCACGCCGGCCAATGGCCGCAGCACGAGGTGGAATTGCCCGCGGGTCATGGGCTGCTCCTGCTCACCGACGGGCTCTTCGAGGGCTATTCGGGACGAGGCCGCCAGCGCCTCGGCGAGGACGGGTTGCTTGAGCTGGCCCGCACGCATGCCGGCCTGGCCGGTCCCGCGTTCGTCGACGCGCTCATCGACGGCGCCCAGGAACTCGCTGAGCCGCTCGGCGGGCTCACCGATGACATAGCCGTGCTGCGCGTGGAGCGCACCACCAGATGAATGGTCGATTGCAGCTGAGCGTGCGGGGATGGCTCGCCCTCGTGCTGTTCACCATGGGTGTGATGGTGCTCGCCGGCTCGGTGGTCGGTGCCGTGTTGCTGAATCGCACCGATGATGTTTCGAGCGGGCTCAATGACGGCATTGCGCCGGCGCGGGTAGCCGCATGTCAGTTGCAGGCGGCGCTGCGCGACCAGGAAACGGGTACGCGTGGCTACCTGATCTCCGCCGATCGGCAGTTTCTCACCCCCTACTACGACGGGCAACGCGCCGAACAGGCTGCGGCCGAAGACATCCGGCGGCGAGTGGCCCACCATCCCGACCTGGTCGCCGATCTGGCCGCGATCGAGCTGGCCGCCAACCTGTGGCGGGCCAGCTACGCGGAGCCGCTCATCGCCAGCGTGACCCCGAAGGCTCCCAATGTGATCAGCCCTGCTACCGCGGAGCGCGGCAAGGCCGAATTCGACCATCTGCGTGCGCTTTTTGACGTGCAAAATGCCAACCTGGCGACCGCCGTGACGCAAGCAAGAGCTCAGCTGAGACACATCGAGGACTGGCGCGACCGGGTGCTGGGCGCGATGGCCCTCGTGTTCTTTGCCTGGGCGACGATGCTGGGGGTGCTGACCCGGCGCGCGATCACGATTCCGCTCAGGGCGCTCGCCGCCTCGTGCCGGCGGGTCACCGAGGGCAACTTCGGCGAGACCATCTCGCCGCCGCGGCGGCCCACAGACATTCGCAGCATGGCGATCGATGTGGAGAACATGCGGCAGCGGATCGTCACCGAGCTCGAGGTGTCGCGCTCGGCCCAGGCGCGGCTGGATGAGCAGACCGTCGAATTGCGGCGGTCGAACACCGAACTCGAGCAGTTCGCCTATGTCGCGTCGCACGATCTGCAGGAACCGCTGCGCAAGGTCGCCTCGTTCTGCCAGTTGCTGGAGAAGCGCTACGGCGACAAGCTCGACGAGCGCGGGATCGAATACATCGGATTCGCGGTCGACGGGGCCAAACGGATGCAGGTGCTCATCAACGACCTGCTCAGCTTCTCCCGGGTGGGCCGGCTGGGCATCACGCAGACCGAGGTCGACCTCGACACGACGCTAGACGCCGCCCTGGCCAACCTCGCCGCCGCGATCGAGGAATCGGACGCCGAGATCGTGCGCCCGAAGCAGCCTCTGCCGCTGATCTTCTGCGACCCCACGCTGCTGACGATGTTGTGGCAGAACCTGATTGGCAACGCGGTGAAGTTCCGGCACAAAGACCGCCGGCCGCGGATCGTCATCGAATCGCAGCGAGGCACCGGTGATCTCGATGGCAAATGGCTGCTGTGCGTGTCGGATAACGGCATCGGCATCGCACCCGAGTTCTTCGGGAAGGTCTTTGTCATCTTTCAGCGCCTGCACGGTCGGGACGTGTACACCGGAACGGGGGTCGGGCTGGCGCTGTGCAAAAAGATCGTCGAGCACTATGGCGGCACCATCTGGATCGACGAGTCTTACACCGATGGAACCCGGATTGAGTTCACCCTGCCCGTCGCCGCCCGGCAGCGTGAACGGGCAACATCTGGCCACTCTAGAAGGAGCACATGAATGACACCGGCCGGTCGTGCGATCGACATCCTGCTCGTCGAAGACGATCCAGGCGACGAGCTCATCACTCGGGAAGCCTTCGCGCACAACAAGCTGCACAACAGGTTGCATGTCGCGCGTGACGGCGAACAGGGTCTGGATTACCTGTACCAGCGCGGTGCGTACCGGGATGCGCCCCGGCCCGACCTGATCCTGCTCGATCTGAACCTGCCGAAATACGATGGCCGGCAGCTACTGGAGAAGATCAAGTCCGACCCCGACCTGTGCTGCATCCCGGTCGTCGTGCTCACCACTTCCTCGGCGGAGGAGGACATCGTGCGCAGCTACGAACTGCACGCCAACGCCTACGTCACCAAGCCGGTCGACCTCGACCAATTCATCAGTGCGGTCCGGCAGATCGAAGGTTTCTTCCTTCAGGTCGTCCGTCTTCCGCCAATCTGAGGCTTGGTCTGAAGTTAGGGTCTGAAGTTAGGGTCTGAAGTTAGGGTCTGAAGTTACGTCGCGGCGGGCTCGGTAGGGCGCACCATACCGTTCTGATTGACCTCGTACACATGCGCCGTCGAGATGTCGAAGAACATGCCGAAGATCTTCAATGCGCCAGAATCCTTTGCGGGGGCCAAGATTGGATTGCGGGCCAGCCTTTCCATCTGGATGGCCACATTCACGATGCTGAGCTGGTCGGCCTCGGTGAGACCGTTGGACACCGCACTCGCGCGCGCGGGATGGTGATCCCGGAACGCGACCAGGCTGCCCTGCGCATGTTCGAGCCACCCGCCCACCGCAGTGGTTGCGGCGCTCTGCTGATCGGTGCCGTCGGAAAGCAATGCCGTCATCGCGCCGCACGACGAATGTCCGCACACCACTACCGAAGTCACTCCGAGCTGGTTGAACGCGACATCGAGCACGGCATCGACGGACTTCTCGGCTGCGTCGGTCGGTACCAGGTTGCCGACGTTGCGCACGATATACAGTTCGCCGGGCCCGCTGGCGGTGATGACATCGGGCATGATCCGCGAGTCGACGCAGGTGAGGAACACCGCATCCGGTCTGGGTGCGCCGGTCAGTTCGGCAAGCCGGGGATATAGCTCTGTCCGACCGCTGCGGTGGTACTCACCGACGCCGTCGAGAATCGAGCCCTCGTCTCGATCATCGTGGTCGCGCGGAATCGATCCGGTCGACCGGTAATGACGCCTGGGCGGGCCGGTGTGTGCGTGGTGCAGTTTCGCCCGCGTCGTCTCGACGATGACGACCACTCCACCGGTCGCCTCGTGCGAGGTTCGCCAATCCGAAATGGCCTCGGAAACCGCTTCATCGATGTAATCCGCGTTGAGCGTAAGCCGCACATGCGACCCCGGCGGCACCGTGGACAGCACCTTGGTGAGTCGGGGCAACAGCAGGAAGCTGAGCGTGCCGTCGATGTCGATCCGCCAGTTCTTGGACTCCTCGCCGCCATACGGCCTGGCCTCGATGGGGGCGCGGACCACCCGCATCAGCAGAATTGCTATCGCGACGGCGAGCCCGATGGCCACACCCTCGAGCAGGTTGAGGAACACCACACACCCGATGGTGATGGCGTAGACCGCGAAATTGCCTGTGCGCCAGGCCAGTTTGATGTGGGCCAGCTTGATGAGCTGGATCCCGATCACGATCAGCAGGCCGGCCAGCGCCGACTTCGGAATGAGTTCCACCAGCTTGGTGAACAACGACGCAAACAGCAGGATCCATACGCCGTGCAGAACAGTCGACATCCGGGAGCGAGCGCCGGCCGCCACGTTGGTGGAACTGCGCACAATGACGCCGGTGACCGGCAGCCCACCGAGCAATCCCGACACCACATTCGCGCTGCCCTGCCCGATCATTTCTCTGTCGAAGTTTGTGCGCCGCCCGCTGTGCATCTTGTCGATACCGACCGCCGATAACAGCGATTCGACGCTGGCAATCAGGGCGACCGTGAGCACGCCCAGCGCCACCGCGCCGACCTGGGTAACCCAGGGGTGTCCGCCGGGATCCGTCGGGGGCAGCCTGGGCAGGCCTATGGCATGGAAAAAGTTGGCCCGCAGCTCGATTCGGTCGACACCCTCCAGGTTCGCGGCTTCCGCGACCGCGGTCGCCGCGACGATGGCCACCAGCGCGCCAGGAATGAGGCGGACCTTAGCGGGCAGCCTTGGCCACAACAACAAGGTCACGATGACCACCCCGCCCACCATCACCTCGTTCAGTTCGTGATGGAGGATGCCGTTCGGCAATGCCTTGATGTTCGCCCACGCCGAGCTGCGCGACGAGCCGCCCATCAGGACGTGAACCTGCTGCAAAACGATGGTGACACCGATGCCCGCCAGCATGGCGTGCACCACGACCGGAGCAACGCCCAGCGCGGCACGAGCGACCCTGATCACCCCGAACAGCAGCTGCAGTGCACCCGCGCCGATGGTGATCACGCAGGTCATCTGCCAGCCGAAGTCAGCGATCAGTCCCGCGACCACCACGGTGAGACCCGCGGCCGGGCCACTGACCTGAAGGACCGACCCGCCCAGCGAACCGGCGACGATGCCGCCCACCACCGCTGCGATCAAACCGGCCATCAGCGGAGCCCCGGAGGCGATGGCGATCCCTAGCGAAAGGGGGAGCGCAACAAGAAAGACCACGAGGGATGCGGGAACGTCATGCCGCAGATTGCTCAGCACGGATCCATAGTTGACGCGCATCGACTCATTCTGAAGCGTCTCAGCGATGACTGGTGCGGTTTGTTGGGGACTGTCCGCGGCTCATGTCGAATTCTTTTCTCGAGCTGGGTGCCCCAGCTCGCCAAACAGCGGCACCGACTACAAATATTCTCCAATGCCGCCTTGCGAATCGGACGCAGGTGGCCCTGGCTCGACCGTTGTTCACCACGCTGATGGGCTAACTTCAGATGCATGCGCACGACGCTGTCATTGGACGATGACGTACTGCTGGCGGTTTGTTCGAATCATCAGTCAGCCTGCTTGACGACGAACTTATCGACTACTCGCGACTGCACGGGCATCGTCAGGTAACCGACGCATACCCACTCGCGCTCGCAACCGCCAACGGCGGCCGGTTCGCGACTCTCGATCAGTCGATTCCCATTGACGCTGTCCGCCACGCCAGCGCGCGTAACCCGACGGTTATCTGATTCGCCGGGCCGGGCATCCCGCGAACCGCATCCGCCTCATTCGTCACGCATCGGCGTGGGTCGTCGGTCGTGTCGGTGGTCGTCGGTACCGTCCAGCGCAAAGCTTGCACGCGCCATGTCCTGGGGCGGCCGCACGACCGTCACGATCGCCGCCGGCGAGACGCCGACAGCAGACCTGTCCGCCTACCTACCGTTGCTGGCGCGGATGCGCAATGGCGCACGGCCGCAGCCGGATTGGTCCGCGATCGTCGACGACGCCGTCAAGGTCTGGGCCCGGCCGGGGTTCGACACCTTCCTTGCGGTACCGCGGTTGCGGTTCGAGCCGTTCGACTATCAGCTGCGCGCCGCGCGGACCGTGCTGCGGCGGATGCGCGGCCGGGGCATCCTGGCCGACGAGGTCGGGCTCGGCAAGACGATCGAGGCCGGGTTGGTGCTGTCTGAGCTACGCATGCGCGGGCTCGCCGACCAAGTGCTGGTGATCGTTCCGGCGGGACTTGTCGACCAATGGCGCGACGAACTCGAGCGGAAGTTCGGGTTGCCGACCACGATCGCCCGATCCGGGTCGACACCTGCCCGCGAGATGGGGATGGACCCGGCCGGTCACCATCGCGTCGCTGGCCGCCGCTCGCCGCGATCCGCTGCTGGGCAGGCTGACCGACACCAATTGGGACCTGGTGATCTTCGACGAGGCGCACCGGCTCCGCAACCCGCGCAGCGCGTCGGGCAAGCTCGCGCGTGAGTTGCGCGCCCGTTACCTGCTGATGCTCACCGCGACGCCGGTGGAGAACAAGCTGTCGGATCTGTACCAGCTGGTCAGCCTCGTCGCGCCCGGACTGCTCGGCACACCGGCCCAGTTCAGCACCAACCATGGCGCGGCGTCGGTCGAGTCGACACCGCACAACGTCGAGGAGCTGCGCGCCCGGACCAAAGAGGTGATGGTCAGACATCGCCGCAGCGAGGTTGCCGTGATCTGCCGCCGCGGCTGGCCGAGACGACCTTGGTGACCCCCGGCAGCGACGAGGCCGCCTCTACGGCGACATCGTCCGGCGAGTCAGGGCTTCGGCAACTGGGTCGGGACCCGCCCGGCTGGCCCTGCGCGGCTTGACCCGGCTGGCGGGCTCCAGCCCCGCGGCCGCGGCACCGACGCTGGCGAAGCTCGGCTGGGACGACCTCGCGGAACGGGCCCGAGCCATCCGGGATCCGGATAAGGTGCGGGTGCTCGTCGAACTGCTGCGCCGCTACGTCAACAGGGACGAGAAGGTGTTGGTGTTCACCGGCTTTCGGCAGACACTGGATCTACTCGTCGCCGCGGTCGACTGTGCCGGGCTGTCCTCGGCGTCGTATCACGGCAGCCTCACCCGGACGGAGAAGGAGTCGGCGACCGGCCAGTTCCGCGCCGAGACGCCGATTCTGCTGTCGACCGAGTCGGCAGGCGAGGGCCGCAACCTGCAGTTCTGCCGTGTGATGGTGAACTTCGATCTGCCGTGGAACCCGATGCAGATCGAGCAGCGGCTCGGCCGGCTGCACCGGGTCGGGCAGGAACACGACGTGACCCTGACCAACCTGGTCTGCCGGGGCAGCATCGAACAACGGGTCATGCACGTGCTGGAGGCAAAGATCAACCTGTTCGAGCTCGTCGTCGGTGAGCTTGACATGATCCTCGGCCGGGTCGACGACGACTTCGATTTCGAGAACGAGGTTTTCGACGCGTTCGTCGATGCGGTCGACGACGACGGGTTCGAGCGACGGCTCGATGCCCTCGGCGACGCGCTCGCCGAGGCGAGACGCGACTATCTGAAAAGCCGGGAAGGCGTCGACCTCCTCGTGGGTGCGGCCTCGTGACGAGCACCGATGTGGGGCTGGACTTTTGGCTGCGGTATGTCGAGTCGAGCGGCGGGCTCACCGAATTCGGCGGTGATACGACGCTGGTGATGCTCCCACCGGCGCTGCAGACGACGCTGGAGCTGCCGGAGGTGCTGCGGGTGACCGGCGATCCCGACGTCGCTCGCGAGGACGGTGCGACCTTGCTGTCGGCCGGGCATCCCGCGCTGAGTCGGTGCGCCGATGAGGTGCTGGCGGTGGGTGACGTCGCCGCGATGGCCGTTGCGGTGGCAGCCGCGCCGCCACCTCCGGCCGAGCACTTGCAGGCGATGGCGCGCGACCAGTTCACCGTCGATCACGGACGGATTGACGCCGCGGGCGCACCGACCCGGTCGGTTCGCGCGATTCTGCGGGTCGGGGCGCTGGTCGACTACACGCTGTCCAGCGACGACCACTACCAGGAATGCGCCGAGTGCTGGGTGGATGTGCAATCGCAACGCCGGCTCCCAACCTCGGTCAGTACAAAGCTCGCCGCCTTGTCGGCAGTGCCGGCAGTGCTGAAAGATGGTTCGCAGTCGCTCACGGGTGGTTCGCCGTCGCTCGCCGGCCCGACCGCGGCGATCGGAACTGCGGAGCGGGTTATCGAGCAGTGTGCGCAGCGGCGACGATCCGAACTCGGTGATGACATCGACAAGGCGCGCGATGCGGAGCTGGATCGTGTCGAGGCGTACTACCGCGATGCACTCGCGACGATCGAGCGTCGGCGCGCGCAAGGACCAGCCGATCGCCGAAAGCTGCTGGACGCACGCGCCGACACCGTACGAACGAACGCGTCCGGCGGATCGGCGAGACTCGGGAGAAGTACCAGGCGAGCCACCAGGTCCGGCCCTATCGGCTGCACATCTACGAGGTGCCGGTGTGGCGGTTGCCGGGCGACGTCCGCCGCGGCGACCGGCGTTACCCGCTGACGCTCGATTGGCTGATCCCGCTGACCCGTTTTACCGACATCGCCTGCCCGCACTGCGGTGCCGATGAGCGACTGGCCGCGACCAAGACGCGGCTCGGGTGCGCCGGATGCGTTCCCCGGCGGACCGTCGAGCTCGCGCCCGAGCCAACGAGACCGCCCAGTGACCCGAAGTTCCGGCCCGCCGCAAAGGCAAAACATGTTGTCGCGCAACCATCCTCGCCGAGACAGCACCTGTCGTCGGTGCGCACCGATCCCAACCTGGCGCGGGCCAAGCTCGACAAACTCGGCGACAAGCTGACCGGAAAGGTATGGGAGGCGGTGGTCGCCAACGACCGGCGGTTGGCGCGTATCTGTGCGCCGGATTCGCCCGCTGCGGCGGCGATCCGGCTGTACGGTCCGTCGGGTGCCGCGTGGGCGGTCGGGATCTCGCCGGCCGAAAACCTGGTCGCCGTCGCCTGCCGCACCACAACGGCGTCGTCGGGCGAACGCCATGCGTCCGGCGGCTACGTGGATACCGCGGCGGGACATCGCTTCCCGTTTCTGCTGCGGTGGCAAGCGCCGGGCGGCGCAGCACAGATCGACGAGATCCTGCCCTACGACCGGCTGGCCGAGCCGGCGCACCTGCGCCGATGGGTGCTGGGACCCGGCGGGATGAGTGTGCACGCGCCGCCACAGCCCTGGGTCCCGCTCGGCCCTGTCGGTGAATTGCTGTGGCGGAGCATGATTCCCACATTCGGCCTGCCCGGCGTGCTGCGCTGCCTCGCCGCGCTGTGGCGGCTGCCCAACGGGGACCTCCTCCTCGATTCGCACGGCCCCGCGGCGGTCGCGGCCGGAATCGAACGCATGGTGTGCCAACGAGCGAACCTGACAACCGGCCGCTTCGCCGACATAGCCGTCGCCTACCGGGTCAACGAGGCCACGGTGCGCGCCGCCGACGCCGACCTGCAAAAGTGCCTCCGACTCGGCCCGCAGCGGTGGTGGTAGCCGGGACACCACCACTAGGTTCGCCTCGCTCAACGTGCTCACCGGCGTGGCGATCAGACGATCCCCGGCACAGGATCGTAAGGTTGGTCGCGATTCGGTAATCTACCCACTGTTCCCGCGCGGCCGTTTTCACGGAGCAAGGGGGCGATGCTGCGGGTAGCGATCGCAGAAATCGTTGGCGACGTGAGCGGTCAGGTCACTAGTGTCCCGCGCCTTTAATTCGTTACATAATCGTAATTTTGGTAGACGTCGATACATCGGGCGAATTAGGTTGGGCTATAGGATAATTCAGTATATGACGCGACGTGGACGGCCTACAGCAGAACTGGTGCTCAGTGACGAGGAACATCAGACGTTGACCCGGTGGGCGCGGCGGCGGAAATCTTCGCAGGCGCTGGCGTTGCGGTCGCGGATCGTGCTGGCCTGCGCGCAGGGCCTGACCAACAAGCAGGTCGCCGCCCAAGAGCAAGTGTCGCAACCAACGGTGGGTAAGTGGCGCAGCCGGTTCGTTGAAGCGCGCTGCGATGGATTGGTCGACGAACCGCGCCCGGGCCGGCCAGCCACGATTACCGCTGAGCAGGTCGAAGACGTGGTGGTGGCCACCCTGGAGTCCACCCCGGACAATGCCACACACTGGTCACGCGCATCGATGGCCGAGCGGTCGGGCTTGAGCAAGTCGACGATCGGGCGCATCTGGAAGAGCTTCGAGCTGCAACCACACCGCAGCGAGCACTACAAACTTTCAAACGACCCCCTGTTTGTGGATTCTCCGGCTAATCGGGCTTCGGGCTCCGCCGCGGGGTAGCGGTTCTGCGTTTGAGGGTGCGGAGTTCTTCTTCTTGTCGGCGAACTTTGGCTGCGACGGCGTCGAGGGCTTGGGTGAGGTTGTCGAGGCGCTCGGCGAGTCCGGTGATGGTGAGCATTTCGCCGTGGCGGGATCGGTAGGCGTCGATGACGGCGCGCAGTTGCCGGTTGCGGTAGCAGGTGGCGCGGCTGATGCCGCTGTGCTCGGCGACGGCGGCGAAGGTGACGTCGCGTCCGGCGGCGAGCAGTTGTTCGCAGGCGCTGCGGACGCGGTCAGTCGGGTTGTCGCTCATCGTAAGTCGGCCCGGGTTTGGCTGATCAACTCATCGAGGCGGTCGGCGAGGCGGCGGTGCCGTTGGGCTTCGGCGCCCCAGCCGCGTGTTTCGGCGTCCGCAGCCAAGGTGAGGGTGTCGGCGTGTTGGGCGCCGAGGACGGCGAGGTAGCCGGTGTCGGTGCGGAAGTTCGGGCAGTGCTCGCAGATGTTGGCATAGGAACAGGGTCCCTGAGCCGGGGCGCGTAGGCAGAACCCGCCGGCCAGGCGGGACTTGATGGTGGCAGTGTCCTTCCAGTCGGCTCCGCCGGTGATCGCCACCAGCGGTAGCGGCCGACCAACTACCGGTGGCGACGAGGCGGCTGGTGCTGGCGGTGCCGTCGCGAGTTGTGCTTTGGTCTGGGTCAGGGCGCGTTCGTATTCCTCACGCACGGTGGCGTCAAACAGCCGCCCGTACCGAAGGCTCATATTCGCCGAGGCGTGCCCGAGTAGTTGCATCAGCGCCTGCAGTGAGCAGCCCGCATTCACCAAGGCCGTGGCGAAGGTGTGTCTGAGGGCATGGGGAGTGATTTTGCCGAGACCGGCGGTGTCGGCGGCGCGGGCGAGTTCCTCGCGTAGCGCGCAGGCCGAGATGCGTCGGCCTTGGTGCACGAGCAGGAAGTCGACCAGTCGTGCGGTGCGCGGGTGCGGCAGCGCCCGGCCGCAGGTGCGACGGGCGACGATGCGGTCAATCACGGCGACGGTTTCCTCGTCCAGGGGCACCATCCGTTCGCTGGCCAGCTTGCCCAGCGGCACTTTCAGCCAGGTGCCGTGCCCGTCGATCTGATGCACACAGTCCAGTTCCAGGTCGCGCAGTTCGCCGATGCGTAGCCCCGTAGCGCGGACCAGGAGCAGCGCGTCGGCGTGCAGCCGCGTCAACACCGCCGGCCCGTTGTCCGAGATGTGCCGCAAGGCGGCCTGCAGGGCCCGATCGGCATCCGGGGGCAGGTAGCGCGGCAACGGGTGGGTCAGGCGGGGCAGGTCCCGGGAGAAGATCAGGGTGCGCGGCGGGGCAGCAGGCCAACCCCACTCGGTGATGTCGGTGAGGAACTGCCGTACGGCGATGATCCGGCCGCGGCGGTAGCCCAGGGACATGGGGTTCCCGTTACGCAGTCGGGCCGCGGCCAGCGCCGCAAGCCACGCCTCGATGGTGGCGCGGTCGAGTACGGCCAGGTCGGTGACCGGCGGGTCGCAGGCGGTGAGGAACCGGCCGAGGCCGGCCAGGTGGCCGGCAATCGCTTTGACCGTGGTCGGCGCCCGGGTCGCGGCGGCCTGCGTGCAGTAGTCCATGAACACGGTGCGCAGTGGTTCGACCACGCCGCTGTAGTGACCACTTAGCCCTGGCCTGCACCTTGGGTCCAGCGGACGCGTGTCGAGGATGCCGAGGTGAAACAGCACCCGGTGGGCCGTGCTGATCATGGCGCGGTCGGCGTTCCAGGCGGCGGGTTTGCCGCTGGCCTGGGCGTGTCGGTGCAGTGCGGCGGCCAGCTCGTCAAGGTCGGTGGCGCGCAGCTGCGCCAGCGGCCGGCCGGTCTGGATGAGCAGCCGCACAATGACGCGTTCGGCGGCGTAACGCACGGTGTGTCCGCTGTAATCCAGCTCGGTCGCCGCGGTGGTGAACGCGGTGATCTCGGCGGCCAGCGGGCCGCGGCCAGCCTGGGTGAGCAGCCCGCCGATCTTGCGGCTCAGGTAGTCATAGCCGGGCCGTAGCCGCCCGGTGGCCATCAGGTAGGTGACGAACGGCCGTTGCGCCACGCCCAAACTCTGCTGCACGTCGAGGGTTTCCGCGGCGAATCCGGCCGGGTCGGGCCAGCGCGCGAGGAACGACCACGCCGCGTTGCGGTAGGACAACGACCCGCGCCCGTCGATGGCCAGCCACGCCTCGTAGTCGCCGACCAGCTCGGCCACGCCGGGCACATGCGCGGCGCGCCGTTCACCCCTGGGCACGTTGCCTGGCCCGGGCGGCGTCGTAGGCCGCGCGGACCCGTACCGGCGCCAAATGGATGTAGCCGACCGAGGAATCGACATGGGCGTGACCGAGCAGCGCCTGGATGACCGCAAGATCTACCCCGGACTCGGCCAAGGCGGTACCGAAGCAGTGCCGCAGCGCGTGCGGGTGCGCGCCGGGCACCTCGGAGCGGACCCGGTGGTAGCGGAAGATCGTGCGCAGCCCGGCCGGGGTGAGCCGCTGGCCGCGGTGCGGTCCCTTGGCGACCACGAACAACGCGCCGGCCTCGGTGTCGGGTCGTTCGGCGAGTAGGTACGCCTGGATCCAGCCGGCCACCTCGCTGTCGACCGGTGCCCGCCGTTCCCGTCCGCCCTTGCCAAGCACTCGTGCCCAACCGGCGCCGATGTCCACATCGGCGACATCGAGGGAGAGGACCTCGGCGCTGCGCAGCCCGGAGAACAGCATCAGCCCGGCGATCGCCTTGTCTCGCCAGGTCCGCAAGCTCGCCAAGAACGCGTTGACCTCGCCGTGTTCCAGGCCGCGAGGCAACCGCTGCGGCGCCCGGGCCCGCAGCGGTGAGCGTGGCTGCGGTCGGGCCAGGTGACCCAGCAGCCCGCTGCGCTGTGACGCCGAGACCCGGCGGCCGGCAGGGCCTTTCGGCATCGGGTTGACCGCGGCCGGGTCACGCATCGCCCGGAACGTGAACATGCCGCTGATCGCGGCCAACCGCCGGTTCACCGTCGCCGCCGCCAACCCACCGCAGCAGGTGAGGAACCGCAGCACCACAGCGGTGTCCACCTCGTCTAGCCGCAGATGCTGCTCCTGCAGCCACCGACACAACGCGAGCAGGTCGAACGCGTAGGAGCGTCGGGTGCCGGGCGCGTAATGCCGATCGCCGAGATAGCCGAGATAGTCATTGACCAGCTGCAGGCCCACCGCTGACGGGCCAGTCACCACCCAGCCGTCGTCACGCGCCTCGACACGGAACTCGCTCACCGATGTCATGCGACATGTATCCCACAGACACGTCAGTAGTCCCGGGAACCCGCGCAACCACGGCGTGTTGAACTATCGCAGTAAACATTATTAGCCGGTAAAAGGGGAGAAGGTCTACGACGTTGTCGGGCTCTACCTGGACCCACCCGAGTCCGCAATGGTTTTGTGCGTGGATGAAAAGTCCCAGATCCAGGCGCTGGCGCGCAGTCAGCCAGCATTTCCAATGATGCCCGGCATGCCCGAAAAACGCACCCACGACTACGTCCGCAACGGCACCACCAGCCTGTTCGCCGCGTTCGACATCAGCGACGGCACTGTCATCTCCTCGCTGCACCGCCGCCACCGTGCAGTGGAGTTCAAGAAGTTCCTGACCAAGATCGACACCGAGGTCCCCGCTGAGCTGGACGTGCACCTGGTCTGCGACAACTACGGCACCCATAAAGCGCCCACCGTAAAAGCCTGGCTGGACAAGCACCCCCGCTTCCACATGCACTACACACCAACCTATTCCAGCTGGATCAACCAAGTTGAGCGATGGTTCGCCGAACTCACCCGCCAACTGATCGAACGTGGCGACCACCGCAACGTGCAGACCCTGGAAAAAGACATCCGCGCCTGGGTCGCCAACTGGAATGACAATCCAAAACCGTTCGTGTGGACTAAAACCGCTGAACAGATCCTCCAGTCCATCCAACGGTTAATGAAACGAATTAACGGCGCGGGACACTAGTTCGTATTCCACTTGCAGCAGCTCGTAGGTTCTGACTGCTCGCCCGTCGCGGGTCAACAGCGTTGCTCCAGCACCTTTCGCCGTCGATCCGACCAGCGCGTCGTAGGTTGCGCCGCCGGTGACGCCGTGCTCAGCGAGGTACTTGACCAAGTCACGATGCGATCGCGCGTCCAGCGTGAGGTAGTCGGCGGATGTGACGGCAGTCAGGTATGCGTGAGCGACGTCGGGCGCGACGCGATGCGGTGGTGGTAGGCGGGTCAGGACGGAATAGGTTTCCACCGCCGTGTGTGCGACCAGATGCACGCCGCGATTGAGGGCACGTGCGGCGGATTGGTGCCCTTCGTGCCAGGTTGCGAATCCGGCAATGAGAACACTGGTGTCAGGCGCGATCACCGCCGTACGCGGTCTAACGTCTCGCGAACGATTTCATCGGTCAACGGGGGCAGCGCGTGGTCCGGCCGCGCAACGAGGACCGAACCTTCACGAACCAGTTCGACTTCGGTCGGCGCTGGTTCAATCTCGATTCGCCCATCGCGCTCCGTGATCTCGACCTGCTCGTTCCCGCGTAAGCCAAGGCGATCACGAAGCCGCTTGGGGATCACCAAACGCCCTGCCGGGTCGATGGTTGTTCTCATGGCATAAAATCTACCATTTCACAGGACCGCAACGGTTCGATGATGGCGGGCCGCAACACCGCTTCGAAACCGCATCCGCTGCCTTCAAATCGATTTTCGCCCCACTCATCCAGCAGACCTCAGATGTCCCAAAAAAGACCCCATCCCTCCGCGGGGCTACCACCAGCCCATTTATCGCTGACTTTTCCGGAACGACCGACCACTCTGATTTTGCCCCCCTGCTTGCCATCTTTTCGTGGAATGTGGCGGGTTTGAGTTTGAGTTTGATCCCGCCAGGAGCGCGGCAAACCTGGTCAAGCATGGCATCGATTTCGATGCGGCACAGTCCATTTGGTGGGATCCCGTCGCGAAAACCTCCTGCAAACTGCGGGCATGGTATCGCCTTGACCGAAACACGGGAAGCATATTGCGCGGGAACCCCGGCGCCGCGGTGATCCAAGGGCACCGGCGGTATGCCAGGCGGGTATCGGTCCCGCGGTGAGTGGTTCGGCAAGAGACGCCGTCTGGCGGTCCTGCAACAGCGGCTGGCACACGTTGAGGCCGACTGGGCCGCCGGTCATGTGAGCGTGGTGCGGGGCGGCAAGCGGCTGCTGCACAAGCGCTTGCACCTCGCCGAAGCCGGCTCACGGCGGCGCAGTGGCACGGGCAGTGGGAGGCGGCCCGCTGGTTTTTCTCCGCTGACGGGGAAGCCGGCAAGCGGTTCGGCAACGAAACCGTGCGCGTCACCCCCGACGGGGAAGTGTCGGTTCGGCTCCCGGCGCCGTTGGCGCACTTGGCCAACGCCGCGCACGCCCGCTACGTGCTGACTGGCACGGCGGTGTTTGCGCATCGGGGCCAACAATGGGCCCAGCGGGTGAGCGCGAACCAGGCGGTGGCCTACCGCGTCCACTTCGCACCCGACAAGCAGCGCTGGTATCTCGACGCCGCCTGGCAGCGCAACCAGCTACCGGCGGTGCCGTTGGAGTCGCTGCGCGCCGGGGAACTGGTCGGGGTGGACATGAACGCCGATCACCTGGCCGCCTGGCGCCTGGACCCGCACGGCAACCCCATCGGTGCCCCGCGCACGTTGGGCTACGACCAGTCCGGCAGCGCGAAGCGTCGCGACGCGCAAGTCCGCCACGCCCTGACCCGTGTGCTGCACTGGGCCACCAACAACGCGATCAAGGCGATCGCCGTTGAGGACCTCGACTTCACCGACTCCACCACCCGGGAAAAACACGGCCGCCGCCGCCGGTTCCGGCAGGTCATCTTCGGCATGCCCACCGCCAAACTGCGTGCTCGACTGCTCGCGATGGCGACCCAGACCTCGATCAGCGTGATCGCTGTCGACCCCGCCTACACCAGCAAGTGGGGCTCCCAGCACTGGCACAAGCCACTGGCCGCGCACCATCCACAGACCACCGGCCACCACGCCGCGAGCGTGGCGATCGGAAGGCGCACCCTCGGACACCCCATCCGGCGACGCGTGGCACCGCCCCAACCACACCAGAGCGATGTGGCTGAGCATCGGACCACGCAGGCCGAATCGGGCGTCTCGGAGCGTGAGACAACCCGCCACCCCAGACCAGGACCACGGACACGATCCGCTCGTCCACCCGGGGCGAAGAACGCGGGACATCAAGCGACCCAACACCGTTCGGGGCCGCCCACCGGGCAAAACTCAGTTTCGCTCAGTATTTAGGAACGGTCAGACGCCGACGATGGTCAGGAGGTGTTCGAGCCCTCGGAAGTCGGCGACGTTGCGTGTGTAGAGCGGGAGGTCGGTGGCCACAGCGGTGGCGGCGATCAACAGATCGACGGCTCGGGGGCCACGTGCCTTGCGCCCTGTCGCGACGATCGCGGCGTAGATGCGTCCATAGGCCCTCGCCGAGTCGCTATCGAACGGCAGTGGATCGAAGCTGGCCTCGGCTCGTTGTAGGCGATCTTGGCGTCGTGCTCGCTCGCCCGCATCGGCTGACGCGTGAGGGCCGGCGGCGAGCTCAGCCATGGTAAGGGCGGTGATGGCGAGTTCCATAGGGAGCTGCTCGGCGTCGATGTGATCCAGATCGATCACGACCGAGGTGTCAATGAGCCCTTGCGACGGACGAGGAGCCTCAGCCACGAGGCGCGATCTCCTGGCTGACGGCCCGATCGAGATCTGCTCGGAACCGGTCGAACTCCACCCGCGGAGCGCCCCTGAACGCAGCGACAGCCGCCTCGGCGCTTATGAATCGATGCCGATGCAGCGGGGAAAGCTCGCCGACCGGGATTCTATTCCTGGTTACGACGAACGACTCGCCTTGGTCGAGCTGGCGCATAATGTCGCCGCTGTTATTGCGCAGTTCCCGCTGGGTGATGTGTTTGGCCACACTACGAGCGTAGCACGGGTGCTACGCTGTCCATCCATTGTGCCAATCACCCCAAACGACAGGCGTGGTGGCAGGGGCAGCAGCCAGCCGCTGCATCGGCGGGCAACCCGCTACTGCCCCTACTACTTCCATACGGCGTGGTTGCCTCCAATCCGCGTGGCGTTCAGGCGAGTTCGGCCTGGCCATCGCGTCCGAGGGCGTGATAGGCGGGTTCAAGCAGTTCGGTGAGCGGCCGTCCGCGGATGGTGAGGCCGGTGTCGGGGAGCTGGTCCAGTAGTGCCGTCGAAGGCCCGGGTGATAACGCCGGTGGGCTTGGAAGTGTGACGTCGGCTTGCGGGGCGTAATAGCTGTCCAGGCAGTCGGTGAGGGGTCGGGCTGATTGTTCGGCGCGGTCGGCGGCCGGCGGCGCTCCTTCGGTGCGGGCGGCGGCCAGGTTGGCCAGCAGATCCTCCCGCTCGCGGCCGCGCCAGGCCAGGATGGCGAACGGGTCGTCGTCGAAGGACTCGGCGAGCAAGTAGAAGGTGGCGGCGAGGTGCTTGCACGGGACGGCGTAATCGGGACAGGAGCAGTCCAGCGATAGCTCTCGGGCGGTGTCGGGGAACAGTGACAGGCCCAGCCCGGCGAAGACATCCTCGATGTCGTCGGGCATCTCGCCGGACAGCAATTTCGCGGTGTACCAGGCATTTTCAGCCAGGCTCCGCTCAACTTGGGCCCACTGCGACTTGCCGAACGCGGGGATCCCGATCCGGACCCGGTACGGTCGGGCCCTGCTGCCCTGCACCTGCGCGGTGACCAAGCCCGCATCCACGTCGAGCGAGATCACCTGCCCCTTGCGCGCATAGCTGCGGCCCCGCGACAGCCGGCTGCCCAGGCCGATATCCTCCAATACCGCGATGAACCGCTCCGACCACCAGGTCTGCGCGATCACGCCGCGGGTGCTGCGCGCCTTGATCCCACCCTCGACGGGGCGGGGCCGCGACGGCGGCGGATACCAGTCGCCTCGGGGGTTCGGGGGTGTCCCCCGGCTAGGTCTGATGAGTGGCGACCCGCTGCGCCCGGCTCCGCCGCGCTTGCGATCGCCACTGACACTATTCACCGACGGCTCCTTCGGACAGCGCGAACACCTTGCGCAGGTCGCGGGTGGACAATTCGGTCAGCCAGCCTTCTCCGTCGGTGACCACCAGGTCGGCCAGCGCTTTCTTCTCCTCGATCATCTCGTCGATTTTCTCCTCGAGGGTGCCCGTGCAGACGAACTTGCGGACCTGTACCGTGCGCCGCTGCCCGATCCGGAATGCCCGGTCTGTTGCCTGGTTCTCTACCGCCGGGTTCCACCACCGGTCCAGGTGCACCACATGATTGGCGGCGGTGAGGTTGAGCCCGGTACCGCCCGCCTTCAACGACAGCAGGAAGATGGCCGGCCCGTCCCCGGACTGGAACCGGGCCACCAGCTCGTCGCGCCGTTTCTTCGGGGTGCCCCCATGCAGGTACGCGATGTCTCGGGCGGCACCGCCGAAACGGGCGGCCAGGTGCGGCACCAGCATCTCGGCGAACTCGGTGAACTGGGTAAAGCACAGCACCCGGTCGCCCTCGGCCAGGATCTCTTCCAGGATCTCCTCGAGCCGGATCACCTTCCCCGACCGCCGGCCGACCGGGGAGCGGTCGTGCAGCAGCTGGGCGGGGTGGTTGCACACCTGCTTGAGCTTGGCCATCGCGGCCAGCACGTTGCCGCGCCGCTCGATCCCGTCGGTGTTTTCGATCTTGTCCATCATGTCGTCGACGACGGCCTGATACAGCGAGGCCTGCTCGGTGGTGAGCTGGCAGTACTGCTTGATCTCGATCTTCTCCGGCAGGTCGTCGATGATCGCCGGGTCCGTCTTGAGCCGGCGCAGGATGTAGGGCCGGGTCACCGCGCGCAGCCGCTCGGCCGGCTCGGTCTGCCCGTGCCGTTCGACCGGGATCGCATAGCGGGTGCGGAACCGTTCGGAGGATCCCAGCAGGCCCGGGTTCAGGAAGTCCATGATCGACCACAGTTCGGCGAGCCGGTTCTCCATCGGCGTCCCGGTCAGCGCCACCCGGTGCCCCGCCTCCAACCGCCGCACCGCCTTGGCCGCCCGTGACAGGCTGTTCTTGACCGCCTGGGCCTCGTCGAGCACCACCCGGTTCCACTGGTAGCCGGCCAGTTCGTCGATGTCGCGGGTGGCCGTGGTGTAGGTGGTCACGACCAGGTCGGTTTGCTCGAGCAGTTCCTCCAGCGCGTCACCGTGCAGCCGGACACCACCGTGGTGCGCATACACGCGCAGGCCGGGCGCGAACTTCGCCGCCTCCTTCTGCCAGTTGCCGACCAGCGACATCGGGCACAGCAGCAGCGTGGGGCCGACGTCGCGATCCTGGTGTCGCTCAAGGGATTCCACAGCCAACAGTTGCACCGTTTTACCCAAGCCCATGTCATCGGCCAGGCAGCTGCCCAAGCCGAGCGAGGACAAAAACGCCAGCCACGCCAGGCCGCGCTGCTGGTAGGGACGCAGCGTCGCGGTGAAGCCGCCGGGCGGCTGCAAGGGCCGCAGCGACTGCGCGGCGGCCCCGGCCAGCAGATCCCCGAGCCACCCGTCGGCGCGCACGGCGGTGACCTCGAGTGGGGTGTCGATATCGTCTGGGTGGCTGGCGGCCAGCGCGAGGATCTCGGCCGCGGTCTTGCGGCCGGTTGGCTTGCGCTCCAAGAACTTCAGCCCGCGGCGCAGCTGCTCTGGGTCCAGCGCCACCCATTGGCCGCGCAACCGGATCAACGGGGCTTTGGTCTGGGCCAGCGCCGCGATCTCCTCCTCGGTGAGCGCGTCACCGCCCACGGCCAGCTCCCAGCGGAACTCGACAAGCTGGTTGCGGCCGAACTTGGCGGTCTTGCTGACCACGCCCTCGACCGGGGTGTGCGCGGACAGGACCAACCCCAGCTTGCGGCGCCGGTCCCACCACGATGGCAGCAGCACACCGAAGCCGGCCTCATCGAGCACCGCGGCCGTACCCGACAGGAACCGGTGGGCGCCGTCGGCGTCGAGCATCAGCTCCGACGGGCGCGCGGTGCGCAGGGCCGGCGCCAGCTCGGGGAAGATCCGGCTGGCCCGGCCCAGCTCGGCCAGCAACAGCTCCTGCGGCCGGTCCAGCCACCGGCGCAGGCTGCCGTCGTCGTTCCACGCCCGCTCGGCGGGGACCAGCAGGCTGGGGTCTTCTGTCGACTGCAACAGGAATTCCAGCCGCCACGACGAGCCCGCCGCCGTCTCGGCGTCGTCGGTCTCGGCCTCAATCTCAGACAACCGGAACATCGCTCTCGCCGGGCCGACCGTGCCGGCGCCGACATCGTCCCACGGCCGCAACGCCTCGGCCAGGGCGTCGAGTTCATCGGGTTCCGCGTCGAAGCGGCCATCCGGGCCGGTCAGCGCCGTCAACCAATCTTCCACGGCGGGACGCCGTTTCGGGCGGCCACGGCGCGGGGGCACCAGGTCCATCGGCGGCAGCGCGGCACGCACGGCGGCGTCGACCATCGCCTCCAGCGCGGAGGTCAGCAGCTCGTGCGGATCGTGCCCGCCAACTTCGGCCCGGCACACCGGTGGCATCGCCGAGGTCAGCGCGGTCACCGCGACCACGTCGCGGCCCTGCAACACCGCACGCCACGACGCGATCGCGCCGTGCCTGTCGCGCCGCAACTGTGGCAGCACCCGGCCACGCTCGACCAACTCACGCGCAAAAGCCGCCAACTCGGCCAGATAGCCGACAGACGCGCCGTAGCGGATGTCGGTGGCGGGCTCGTCGAACGCCGCCAACGCAGCTCCAGCGTCCAGTTGCACCACCGGAACGGTCCACGCCAACAGCGTCGCAGCGGTCCGTGCCGCCGGGCGCGGGGTGAGCCGGATCAGCTCCGGTGAGTCCAGCGGCGCCGACCGCAACGACGGCAACAGCAGCGCGCAGGTATCGGGCTTGCCCGGATGTATCCCGGCGATCAGGTCAGCGGACGCCGCGAACGGGTGCGGCCGGGCGGAGCGCAGCGCCTGACTCGGGCTCTTCACCAGTAGATCGGAGTCCTCCGCCCACAGCCGCAAACCACCCGATATGGACCAAAAGCCGTGCAGAACCAGCATGCAGTCCCCTCCTTTTCGTCCCGCGGGCTGAGCTACCGGAGATCATCGAGTTCGTCTTCGAAGCACCCGAACGGCACCCCGGCGGGTGTATAGCCGACGACGAACACCCGCTGATCGCCCACCCAAACCCAGTCGGGCTCGTCGAATTGCCCAGCGTCGAGATCGTCGGCGGAACGCGGAGGACGTTTCGGAGTTCCCCTGCGCCTGCTGCCCCGCCGCGCCATGGGCCGATCGTATCGGCTGGCCCCACCGGATGGGGCCAGCGACGCGGTGCTCGCCGGTTGTCCGGCCCAGTCCAAAAACATGTCGCCGGGCTGGCCCGCCGCCGGCCGGGGATCGGTCAGCATGACCCTGAAGCAAAGATGTCGGCCGATCGAGAAGGCACCGCTACCGCAGCGAGCAACTCTTCACCGGCAGCCCGGTCGTTACCCCGTTTCCGAATGCCGCCGGGCGAACCAGGTGATCAGTCGCCCCAGGATGATCAGCAGCACCAGGAACACGACCAGCAACAAGGCTGCGTTGTAGGAAAGGTCTTGGGCCGTCTGCGACGGCATGTTGTAGAAGGTCCAGATCGGGTAGGTGAGGTATCCGACCGGTGATTGGGTGAGTTTTCCGGTCGGAAGCGAATCCGACCAGCCCGCCGTATACAGCATCGGCGCCGTTTCGCCGACTGTCACCGCGAGCGCTACCAGCATCCCGGTGACTATTCCGGGCATGGCTGACTTCAGCACGATCTTGCGCAGGGTCCAACCGGCCGGTAGCCCGAGTGCTTCTGCCCCCTCCCGGTACGACGTCGGCACCTGACCGAGCGCGGCCTCGGTGGCCTTGGCGATATACGGAATGCTCACAACCGACAGCGTCACCACCCCGGCCGCCAGCGAAAACCCCCATGCGAAGGTGACGACGAGTGCCAGATAGCCGACGTAGCCGAGCACGATCGACGGGATGCCGGACAGCACCTCATAGGCGCCACGCAGAATCGACCGCGTCCTGCCGGTGGCGAATTCGGACAGATAGATCCCGGTCAGCACGCTCACGGTGCCACCCACCAGCAGGACCCCGATACACAGGACCGCGGTCCCGATGATGGCGTTGCGCAGGCCGCCGACGAGACCGTGCGTGTTCTCCACCAGCACGCTGAAGTGGAACACCGGCAAGGCACGGCTGACGACTCCGATGAGCATCCACAACGTCGGGGCGATCACCACCGCCAGGCATCCGAAGGAGGTGCCCCAGAACAGTCCATTGACGATCTTGCGCCGAATGGCGACCGACCGGCGCCGAGCCGGCGTCGGTATGTGCCCGGTCCCCCGCGCAGCTGATTCGCTCACGTCAAATACCTCGCCCGACTGGTAGCGCGGTACCCGACGCCCGGCGCACCAGCGCGCGAGCGGCCACGTTCGTCAGCAGCGTGATCACCATCAGCAGCAGACTCGCCTCGGCGAGGGTCTTCACCGCGAAGTCCGTGGCGTCCGTCAGCGCCGAATCCAGCTGCGACACCACGGTGGCGGCGATGGTAGTCATCGTCGAGTAGACGTTGTCGGGCATCGCACCCAACTCCGCACCGGACACCATGGCGACGGCCATCGTTTCCCCGAGCGCCCGTCCAAGCCCGAGGACCACGGCGCCGATGATGCCGCTGGACACCCATGGCAGGGTGACCTTCCGTGCACACTCCCAGTCGGACATTCCCAGCGCGATGGCGCCCTCGCGGGGCAGCAATGGCACCTGCCGGATCAGGTCACGGGTGGTGCTGGCAATGATGGGAATGATCATCACGGCCAGCACCAGACCGGACACCAACATGCCTTCTCCGTTGCCGGTGTCGCCGCGGAAGTAGTTGAGCACCGGCACATCGGGAGCGTTTCGGGCGATCACCGGAGCGATGCGGTGGGCGATGAACGGGCCGAACGTCAGCGCCCCCCATAGGCCGACGATGACGCTGGGGATGCCGGCGAGCAATTCCAGTACCATCCCGACGGCCGCGGCGAGGCGTTTCGGCAACCTTTCCACGATCGCCAACGCCGCTCCGACGGATACCGGCACCGCGACGACCAGGGCGATCGCCGAGGTCGCCAGCGTACCGACGATCAGCGGCAACGCACCGTAGTAGGCTCCGGCCGGATGCGGGACACCGTCGGTGACAACGGTGCCGCCGTAGACATTGCCCTGTTTCCATTCGGTGGCGGTGAAGAAGTGCAGCCCGTTGACCCGGATCGCAGGCAGCGCTTCGATAGCCAGCGTCGCCAGCACGAACACCAGCGCGACCAGCGGCATCACCGCACCCACCCCACCGGCCCAACGGATGGCGAGGCCCTGACGGCCCAGGTCACGGATGCGGCCCAGCATGCGCCGAAGTACGGCCGAACCGCCCGGCGCCGGCTGTTGCCGGGAAAGCGTGGTAATGGTCAACGAAGCCCTCTTAGCTGGTGATCTGGGCGATCTGGGCGTCGGACAACTTCACCACCGCAGGAGGCAGCGGCTGATAGTGCACCTGATCCAGGAACGAAGGGCTGGCGCCGTCGGTGATCGCCCAGTGCAGGAACGCTTGCAGCGTCTGTGCCTTAGCGGCATCGTTGTGGCCGCTGTAGACGATGGCGTACTCGTAGTACACGATCGGGTAGCCGTCACCGGCGGGCCCGTTGATCAGCGAGATCACCTGGTTCGCCGGGGTCTGCGAGGCGAAGGCGGCGGCGGCGGCCTGAATGCTTTGGGCGTCGGACAGCAGGTAATTACCGGAGGCATTGCCCAACTGGGCCTCGCCCAGTCCCTTCTGGTTGGCCTCGTCGACGTAGCTGCTGCCGAGGTAGGCCACGCAGCCGGGGGTGCCGGCGCAGCGGGTCACCATGCCGCCCGCGCCGTTCTCGCCCAGCGCGCCCGGCACCGCGGGGAAGCCGACGGTGGTGCCGAAGCCGGGCGATTTACCCCAGCCGTCGGGGTCCTGCTTCGACAGATATTGGGTGAACACGAAGGTGTCGCCGGCCCCGTCGGAACGGTGTATCGGAACCACCGGGGTCGCGGGCAGGTTCACCCCGGGGTTCAGGGCGGTGATCTGCGGGTCGTTCCAGCTTTTGATCGTGCCCTGGTACATGGCCGCCAGCACTTTGCCGTTGAGTTTGAGGTGCTCGACACCGGGCAGGTTGTAGTGGACCTGCTCGGCGGCAATGCCCAACGCAATGTTCATCAGCCCCTTGTGCGCGCTCATGTCGCCCTCGGACAAGTAGGCGCCGGAGGCGCCGATGTCGACCGTCCGGGCAGCGGCCTGGGCGATCCCGGCGCCTGACCCGGTGGACGCGGTGTTGATCGTGACGTTCGGGTACTTCTGGTGATACGCGTCGCGCCAGAGATTCATCAGCGGGAACAGCTCCGCAGCACCGGTCTCCGCCAACGTCACCGGCGACGACGCGGGCGTAGTGGCCGGGCTACCGCCGGTGGCTCCGGGGCTTGACGAACCGCTTGTCGATTTCGAACTGCAGGCCGCCGCGACCAGGACCAGCGCCGCCGCGACCACCAGCGTGTGCAAACGAGTTTTCACGCGCCACTCCTTATCTTTCTTTCCGCTAGTTACCTCTGTGGCGCCGGCGACGACGCCGAGAAGCCGGTGGTCAGCCGAAACATGGAGACGTAGCGGGCGGTCTCCTCGTGCTTCGGCGATAGGAAAACCTGTTCGGTGAATCCTTCCTCGACCAGCCTGCCGTCGAAGAAAAAGGCGGTCCGGTCAGCGACCCGCGCGGCCTGCGCGAGGTCATGAGTCACCATGATCACGGTCAGGCGGTCGGTGAGCGATCCGATGAGCTCTTCGATCTTCTCGGTCGTTGTGGGGTCCAACGACGAGGTGGGCTCGTCGAGTAGCAGCACCTCCGGGCTCACCGCGAGCGCCCGGGCCAGGCACAATAACTGCTGCTGACCACCGGAGAGCCGAAACGGCGAATCGCCGAGCCGATCCTTAACCGCACGCCAAAGCCCCACCTCGGTGAGCCGACTTTCGGCAACGCTCTGGAATTCCTTGCGCGACACCATTTTGTGAGCTCGCACACCGGCAACCACATTGTCCCTGATCGACATGGGAAACGGATTGGGACGCTGGAACACCATGCCGACATTGCGGCGAAACTCCATGAGGTCGCGGTCCTCGAAGATGCTGCGTCCATCCAGCAGGACGTCACCGCTGTACCGGAAACCCGAAACTTTGTCGTTCATCCGATTCAATGTGCGCAGGAACGTCGTCTTACCCGAGCCGGTCGGTCCCAGCAAGGCCGTGACCGCGCGCGTGGGAAAGTCCAGGTTCACCTGGTCGAGCACGGTCTTGGCGTCGAAACCCAGGGTGAGGTCCACTGCTCTCATGGCCGGAGCGGCGGCATCGGCAGCAACGGCACCGGCGTTGGCTTCGAGCTGTGTTCGGTCCATCAATACCGATGTTACGTGGTGAGGCCATACTAGCTGTCAAGGGCGATCCCAGTCTTCTCACAATCCTCAAAGGCGCGGCTAATTTGCTGCACATATTGGAAGGGTTACGGTAGGGTGACAGGTTTGTCGCCGTTCAGCGATGCATGTGTGCGGCGAAACGTGGTTCGGTGGCTCGGGGACCAGAGGAGTTTCGTGAAGTTCAACCGATCCGGTGTCGCGCTGAGCCTGCTGGCCGCTGGTGCACTGGTGTTGTCGGGATGCGATGGCAATAGCAATACGTCGTCGTCTGGATCGAGCGCCGCGTCGGCGAAAGTGGACTGCGGAGGCAAGAAGCAGCTCAAGGCCAGCGGCGCGACCGCGCAAGAGAACGCGGTCGAACAATTCGTCTACGCCTATGTCCATGCGTGCCCGGGGTACACGCTGGACTACAACGCGAACGGCTCGGGCGCCGGGGTGACGGATTTCGTCAACAACCTCACCGATTTGGCGGGTTCGGGCGATCCGTTGAACCCGTCGAAGGGTCAGCCCCAGCAAGCGGCGCAGCGGTGCGGTTCGCCGGCGTGGGACCTGCCGACGGTGTTCGAACCGATCGCGATCACTTACCACATCAACGGGGTGAGTTCGCTGAAGCTGGACGGGCCCACGCTCGCGAAGATTTTCAACGGCGGCATCACCAAATGGGATGACCCGGCGATCAAGGCGCTCAATTCGGACACCAGCCTGCCCTCAACGCCCATTCACGTCTTTTTCCGCAGCGATCAATCCGCCAACTCAACCAACTTCCAGCAATATCTCGACGCCGCGTCCAACGGTGCATGGGGTAAAGGGGCCGGCCAGACATTCAACGGGGGTGTCGGTGACGGCGCCGTCGGGGACAACGGCACCTCGGCGGCCGTGCAGAGCACCGACGGGGCGATCAGCTACAACGAGTGGTCGTTCGGGGTGGGCAAACAGTTGAACATGGCTCAGATCATCACGTCGGCAAGTCAGGAAGCGGTGTCGATCACTCCGGATTCGGTCAGCAAGACGATTGCCGGGGCCAGGATCAAGGGGCAGGGCAACGACATGGTGCTGGACTTGTCGGCGTTTTACAAGCCGACGGAGGCTGGTGCGTACCCGATTGTGGAGGTGACCTATGAGGTCGTCTGCTCGAAGTATCCCGATTCGGCGACCGGTACGGCGGTAAAGGCGTTTATGCAGGCCGCAATTGGTCCCGGCCAAGATGGTTTGGACCAGTATGGGTCCATTCCGTTGCCGAGTTCCCTCCAGTCGAAACTGGCGGCAGCGGTGAATGCCATCTCGTAATACTCTCGGTTTACGAGCGCTATCTCTTAATACGAGTGCCATCTCTTGATCAGGTGAAGGGAGCTCCAGGGTGAGCGACAACCAGCCGGCTCCGCGGGTGGGGTCGTGGTTTGGGCCCTATCAGCTGAGGCGGCTGATCGGCCGCGGCGGGATGGGCGAGGTCTATGAGGCCGAGGACACCCGCAAGCACCGGGTGGTGGCGTTGAAGCTGGTCTCGGAGCAATTCTCCGGCAACCCGGAGTTTCGCGCGCGGATGCAGCGCGAGGCCGATGCCGCGGGCCGGCTGACCGAACCGCATGTGGTGCCGATCCATGACTACGGCGAGATCAACGGCCAGCTGTATTTGGACATGCGCCTCATCGAGGGCACCGACTTGTCCACCCTGCTCAAACATTTCGGGGCGTTGAGCCCTCCACGGGCGGTCGCCATCGTGCGTCAGATCGCCGCCGCGCTGGACGCCGCGCACGCTACCGGGGTCACCCACCGCGATGTCAAACCGGAAAACATCCTGCTCACCAGCGATGATTTCGCTTACCTGGTCGATTTCGGGATCGCGCGCGCCGCCGCCGACCCAGGGCTGACGCAGAGCGGGATGGCGATGGGAACCTACGGATATATGGCCCCTGAGCGCTTCACCGGCAATGAGGTCACCTACCGCGCCGACATCTATTCGCTGGCCTGTGTGTTGGCCGAGTGTTTGACCGGGGCGCCTCCGTTTCGGGCCGACAGCATCGAACGGGCGATAGGCGCGCATCTGACGGAGCCGCCCCCGCGGCCAAGCCAGCTGCGACCGGGGGAGATTCCGGAGGCCTTAGATCATGTGATCGCCAGGGGGTTGGCCAAAAAACCCTACGAGCGCTATCGCACCGCCGGTGAGCTGGCTGCCGCCGCGCTCGACGCACTGACCCCGTCCGGGCAGCACCAGGCCGCCGCGATTGTCCGGCAAGGCCAGAGGGCAATATCGCCTGACAGCGGCCCGAATACGATGGCTGATCCCGGCGCCCAGACAATGGCCGGCCCCGTAGCGTGGGGCGCCGGCACAGGCAGCTGGCATGGCCAACCTGGCACCCCGTCATCCGTCAGCCCTGCTGGCCCGGCGGCGCGTGGCCAACCGCCCCTCCCGCCGGGACCTAACTTCCGGCCCGCTGCGCCGGAGCCCCGTCGCAAACGCACGCTGTGGATCATCCTCGGCGCGGCAACCGCCGCGCTCCTCGTCATCGCCGCCGTCGTATACGTGGTGACGCGGCCGTCGCACCCACCGGGGTCGGCGTCCCGGCAAACCGTGCTGCCCTTCACCGGCATCGGCTTCCGTCTCTCCCCGGGCGGGGTGGCGCTGGACAAAGCTGGCAATGTCTACGTCACCAGCGAGGGTATGTACGGGCGGGTGGTCAAGTCGGCCCCCGGGTCGGGCGCGGCGACGGTGCTGCCATTCAAGGGGCTTTACCAGCCCGAGGGGCTGGCTGTGGACAGCGCCGGCGCCGTTTACGTCGCCGATTTCAACAACAGGGTGGTGAAGCTGGATGCGGGGTCAAACACCCAGACTCAGCTGGGGTTTACCGACCTCAATTACCCCGAGGGGGTAGCGGTGACTGCCCAGGGCAGCGTCTATGTCACCGACCGAGGCAATAACAGGGTGGTTGAATTGGCGGCCGGGTCGAACACCCAGACCGTGCTGCCGTTCACCGGCCTGAAGAACCCAGACGGTGTCGCTGTAGACACCGCCGGCAACGTCTACGTCACCGACACCGACAACCACAGGGTGCTGAAGTTGGATGCCGGTTCGAACACCCCGGCGGTGCTACCGTTCACCGGCGTCACTGCCCCGTGGGGGATCGCGGTGGATACCGCCGGCAACGTCTACGTCACCGACCACGACAAGAACCAGGTGGTGAAGTTGGAGGCCGGGGCGAGCGGCCCGACCGTGCTGCCGTTCACCGACCTCAACACCCCCCTGGCGGTGGCGGCGGACAAGGACGGGAACGTCTACGTCGCCGACCGGGGCAACAACAGGGTGGTGAAGCTGGCGGGCTGATATGCCGCGACGGCGAAAAGCTTTGGCAGGCAATCCGAGCTCGACACACGGCAGGGCGCGCGCGCCGGCGCAGACATTGCTTAACGGCACGCTGCCTTTGCGATGCTGCGGTGCCACTTCCCCCCACGAGCGGCCGGTATCCACGTCTCAGACCGCCAAACCGGCCCGCGTCGTTGCCCTTCGATGGCGCAAGCCGAGGCTGCACTGACGTCATTTCCGCAGCGATAAATCCGCGACTCATTTAAGTTCCAGCGGTTGCCTTATGCCGCACCAAAGGTGCATGGAATAAAGCGCCAGCGAGACGTTCCTTGGGACGCCGGTGACGGCGCCGCCTGGGATAAAGGCGGTCGGCGGTCAGCGCTGCTGCCGACGAGTCGATCACCTACAGCCGGTCGTCGTTCGCGGTGCGTAAGCAGTAGAGCATCGTGGGGTCGCGGTTTGGGCCCTCATCAGCTGAGGCGGCTGCTGGGCCCGGCAGGCGCTGACGCACCAGCAAAACGCCGATTCGTGTACCGGGCGGGAAAGCTTCCATGGCTTCGAACCCTTCGAACATCGGGGGGCCGCGGTCTCCAACGCTCTCATCGACCGCTGCGTGACGAGGAAGCCGTGTGACGCGCGCCCTGCTGGACGTGAATGTCCCTATCGCACTGTTCGACAGCGATCACGTCGACCACGAGCGTGCGCGCGGGTGGGTCGACGCCGAGATCGTCCAGGGCTGGGCATCGTGTGCAATAACTCAAAATGGCTTCGTTCGAATCATCAGCCAGCCTCGATACCCCAGCCCGGTGCCACCCGCCCAGGCGATCGGCAGGCTGGCACGCGCCGCAGCGACCGAACATCACGAGTACTGGCCATGTTCGGTCAGCCTGCTCGACGACGAACTTATCGATTACTCGCGATTGCACGGGCATCGCCAGGTAACCGACGCATATTTACTCGCGCTCGCAACCGCCAACGGCGGCCGGTTCGCGACTCTCGATCAGTCGATTCCCGTTGACGCTGTCCGCCACGCCGGCGCCGGTAACCTGGCGATCATCTGATTTCCTGACGTCCTTGCCGCGGCGCATCACCCCGCCGCGAGTTTCAGCACTCGGTTGTTCCACTCGTCGGTCACGTAGACGTTGCCGGCGGCGTCCACCGCCACATCGAGGGGGCCGTTGAGGCCGGTGAACGGCAGCTCGGTCGGGGTGCTCGAACCCAACGCCAGCTTCACCACCCGATTGTTGCCATAGTCGGCGATGTAGAGGTTGCCGGCGGAATCCACCGCCACACCGCCGGGCGAGTTGAGGCTGCTGAACGGCAGCACGCTTTGGTTCGCCGAGCTGGCCGCCAACTTCACCACCCGATTGTTGCGGCCGTCGGCGACGTAGAGGTTGCCGGCGGAATCCACCGCCACACCATGGGGGCCGTTGAGGCCGGTGAACGGCAGCACCGCCTGGGTAGCCGAGATGGCCGTCAGCTCGAGCACATGATTGTTGCCCCAGTCCTCGACGTAGACGTCGCCGGCAGAATCGACCGCCACACCCTCGGGGCGGTTGAGGCCGGTGAACGGCAGCACGGTCGGGGTGCTTGAGCCCAACGCCAGATTCACCACCCGCGCGTGGCCCCAGTCGGTGACGTAGACGTCCCCGGCTGCATCCACCGCCACACCGCCGGGGCCGTTGAGGCCGGTCAACGGCAGCACACTCTGGGTGGCCGATTCGGCCGCCAGCTTCACCACCCGATTGTTGGACTGGTCGGCGACGTACACGGTGCCGGCGGAATCCACCGCCACACCGTCGGGGTAACCGATGCCGGTGAACGGCAGCGTGACTTGCGGACGGTATGCGCGTTCGCGGTGCTCAGTGGCGGTGGGCAGCGTGACGTGAGGGCCCTTCCAGTTCTCTTGCCGCTGGCTGGTGATGACAAGGGCGGCGACGACGGCCACGGGCAACAAGGCAGCGGGGATCATGATGGCCTTTCGGTGCCACCACCGGCGCCGTGCCCGGGTGTGGATGTCCACCGGCTCACCGTACGCAGGCAGCCGCTTCACCGACGGGCAAACCAGCGACTGCCTACCACAAACGGCGTGGTTGAATCCAAGCCCGCGTGGCGTTCAGGCGAGTTCGGCCTGGCCATCGCGTCCGAGGGCGTGATAGGCGGGTTCAAGCAGTTCGGTCAGCGGCCGTCCGCGGATGGTGAGGCCGGTGTCGGGGAGCTGGTCCAGTAGTGCCGTCGAAGGCCCGGGTGATAACGCCGGTGGGCTTGGAAGTGTGACGTCGGCTTGCGGGGCGTAATAGCTGTCCAGGCAGTCGGTGAGGGGTCGGGCTGATTGTTCGGCGCGGTCGGCGGCCGGCGGCGCTCCTTCGGTGCGGG
This sequence comes from uncultured Actinomycetota bacterium, assembly GCA_963814505.1. Taxonomy (GTDB): domain Bacteria; phylum Actinomycetota; class Actinomycetes; order Mycobacteriales; family Mycobacteriaceae; genus Mycobacterium. The sequence goes on along the minus strand of CAWFDM010000016.1, from coordinate 362,323 downwards.
CGGCGGCCAGGTTGGCCAGCAGATCCTCCCGCTCGCGGCCGCGCCAGGCCAGGATGGCGAACGGGTCGTCGTCGAAGGACTCGGCGAGCAAGTAGAAGGTGGCGGCGAGGTGCTTGCACGGGACGGCGTAATCGGGACAGGAGCAGTCCAGCGATAGCTCTCGGGCGGTGTCGGGGAACAGTGACAGGCCCAGCCCGGCGAAGACATCCTCGATGTCGTCGGGCATCTCGCCGGACAGCAATTTCGCGGTGTACCAGGCATTTTCAGCCAGGCTCCGCTCAACTTGGGCCCACTGCGACTTGCCGAACGCGGGGATCCCGATCCGGACCCGGTACGGTCGGGCCCTGCTGCCCTGCACCTGCGCGGTGACCAAGCCCGCATCCACGTCGAGCGAGATCACCTGCCCCTTGCGCGCATAGCTGCGGCCCCGCGACAGCCGGCTGCCCAGGCCGATATCCTCCAATACCGCGATGAACCGCTCCGACCACCAGGTCTGCGCGATCACGCCGCGGGTGCTGCGCGCCTTGATCCCACCCTCGACGGGGCGGGGCCGCGACGGCGGCGGATACCAGTCGCCTCGGGGGTTCGGGGGTGTCCCCCGGCTAGGTCTGATGAGTGGCGACCCGCTGCGCCCGGCTCCGCCGCGCTTGCGATCGCCACTGACACTATTCACCGACGGCTCCTTCGGACAGCGCGAACACCTTGCGCAGGTCGCGGGTGGACAATTCGGTCAGCCAGCCTTCTCCGTCGGTGACCACCAGGTCGGCCAGCGCTTTCTTCTCCTCGATCATCTCGTCGATTTTCTCCTCGAGGGTGCCCGTGCAGACGAACTTGCGGACCTGTACCGTGCGCCGCTGCCCGATCCGGAATGCCCGGTCTGTTGCCTGGTTCTCTACCGCCGGGTTCCACCACCGGTCCAGGTGCACCACATGATTGGCGGCGGTGAGGTTGAGCCCGGTACCGCCCGCCTTCAACGACAGCAGGAAGATGGCCGGCCCGTCCCCGGACTGGAACCGGGCCACCAGCTCGTCGCGCCGTTTCTTCGGGGTGCCCCCATGCAGGTACGCGATGTCTCGGGCGGCACCGCCGAAACGGGCGGCCAGGTGCGGCACCAGCATCTCGGCGAACTCGGTGAACTGGGTAAAGCACAGCACCCGGTCGCCCTCGGCCAGGATCTCTTCCAGGATCTCCTCGAGCCGGATCACCTTCCCCGACCGCCGGCCGACCGGGGAGCGGTCGTGCAGCAGCTGGGCGGGGTGGTTGCACACCTGCTTGAGCTTGGCCATCGCGGCCAGCACGTTGCCGCGCCGCTCGATCCCGTCGGTGTTTTCGATCTTGTCCATCATGTCGTCGACGACGGCCTGATACAGCGAGGCCTGCTCGGTGGTGAGCTGGCAGTACTGCTTGATCTCGATCTTCTCCGGCAGGTCGTCGATGATCGCCGGGTCCGTCTTGAGCCGGCGCAGGATGTAGGGCCGGGTCACCGCGCGCAGCCGCTCGGCCGGCTCGGTCTGCCCGTGCCGTTCGACCGGGATCGCATAGCGGGTGCGGAACCGTTCGGAGGATCCCAGCAGGCCCGGGTTCAGGAAGTCCATGATCGACCACAGTTCGGCGAGCCGGTTCTCCATCGGCGTCCCGGTCAGCGCCACCCGGTGCCCCGCCTCCAACCGCCGCACCGCCTTGGCCGCCCGTGACAGGCTGTTCTTGACCGCCTGGGCCTCGTCGAGCACCACCCGGTTCCACTGGTAGCCGGCCAGTTCGTCGATGTCGCGGGTGGCCGTGGTGTAGGTGGTCACGACCAGGTCGGTTTGCTCGAGCAGTTCCTCCAGCGCGTCACCGTGCAGCCGGACACCACCGTGGTGCGCATACACGCGCAGGCCGGGCGCGAACTTCGCCGCCTCCTTCTGCCAGTTGCCGACCAGCGACATCGGGCACAGCAGCAGCGTGGGGCCGACGTCGCGATCCTGGTGTCGCTCAAGGGATTCCACAGCCAACAGTTGCACCGTTTTACCCAAGCCCATGTCATCGGCCAGGCAGCTGCCCAAGCCGAGCGAGGACAAAAACGCCAGCCACGCCAGGCCGCGCTGCTGGTAGGGACGCAGCGTCGCGGTGAAGCCGCCGGGCGGCTGCAAGGGCCGCAGCGACTGCGCGGCGGCCCCGGCCAGCAGATCCCCGAGCCACCCGTCGGCGCGCACGGCGGTGACCTCGAGTGGGGTGTCGATATCGTCTGGGTGGCTGGCGGCCAGCGCGAGGATCTCGGCCGCGGTCTTGCGGCCGGTTGGCTTGCGCTCCAAGAACTTCAGCCCGCGGCGCAGCTGCTCTGGGTCCAGCGCCACCCATTGGCCGCGCAACCGGATCAACGGGGCTTTGGTCTGGGCCAGCGCCGCGATCTCCTCCTCGGTGAGCGCGTCACCGCCCACGGCCAGCTCCCAGCGGAACTCGACAAGCTGGTTGCGGCCGAACTTGGCGGTCTTGCTGACCACGCCCTCGACCGGGGTGTGCGCGGACAGGACCAACCCCAGCTTGCGGCGCCGGTCCCACCACGATGGCAGCAGCACACCGAAGCCGGCCTCATCGAGCACCGCGGCCGTACCCGACAGGAACCGGTGGGCGCCGTCGGCGTCGAGCATCAGCTCCGACGGGCGCGCGGTGCGCAGGGCCGGCGCCAGCTCGGGGAAGATCCGGCTGGCCCGGCCCAGCTCGGCCAGCAACAGCTCCTGCGGCCGGTCCAGCCACCGGCGCAGGCTGCCGTCGTCGTTCCACGCCCGCTCGGCGGGGACCAGCAGGCTGGGGTCTTCTGTCGACTGCAACAGGAATTCCAGCCGCCACGACGAGCCCGCCGCCGTCTCGGCGTCGTCGGTCTCGGCCTCAATCTCAGACAACCGGAACATCGCTCTCGCCGGGCCGACCGTGCCGGCGCCGACATCGTCCCACGGCCGCAACGCCTCGGCCAGGGCGTCGAGTTCATCGGGTTCCGCGTCGAAGCGGCCATCCGGGCCGGTCAGCGCCGTCAACCAATCTTCCACGGCGGGACGCCGTTTCGGGCGGCCACGGCGCGGGGGCACCAGGTCCATCGGCGGCAGCGCGGCACGCACGGCGGCGTCGACCATCGCCTCCAGCGCGGAGGTCAGCAGCTCGTGCGGATCGTGCCCGCCAACTTCGGCCCGGCACACCGGTGGCATCGCCGAGGTCAGCGCGGTCACCGCGACCACGTCGCGGCCCTGCAACACCGCACGCCACGACGCGATCGCGCCGTGCCTGTCGCGCCGCAACTGTGGCAGCACCCGGCCACGCTCGACCAACTCACGCGCAAAAGCCGCCAACTCGGCCAGATAGCCGACAGACGCGCCGTAGCGGATGTCGGTGGCGGGCTCGTCGAACGCCGCCAACGCAGCTCCAGCGTCCAGTTGCACCACCGGAACGGTCCACGCCAACAGCGTCGCAGCGGTCCGTGCCGCCGGGCGCGGGGTGAGCCGGATCAGCTCCGGTGAGTCCAGCGGCGCCGACCGCAACGACGGCAACAGCAGCGCGCAGGTATCGGGCTTGCCCGGATGTATCCCGGCGATCAGGTCAGCGGACGCCGCGAACGGGTGCGGCCGGGCGGAGCGCAGCGCCTGACTCGGGCTCTTCACCAGTAGATCGGAGTCCTCCGCCCACAGCCGCAAACCACCCGATATGGACCAAAAGCCGTGCAGAACCAGCATGCAGTCCCCTCCTTTTCGTCCCGCGGGCTGAGCTACCGGAGATCATCGAGTTCGTCTTCGAAGCACCCGAACGGCACCCCGGCGGGTGTATAGCCGACGACGAACACCCGCTGATCGCCCACCCAAACCCAGTCGGGCTCGTCGAATTGCCCAGCGTCGAGATCGTCGGCGGAACGCGGAGGACGTTTCGGAGTTCCCCTGCGCCTGCTGCCCCGCCGCGCCATGGGCCGATCGTATCGGCTGGCCCCACCGGATGGGGCCAGCGACGCGGTGCTCGCCGGTTGTCCGGCCCAGTCCAAAAACATGTCGCCGGGCTGGCCCGCCGCCGGCCGGGGATCGGTCAGCATGACCCTGAAGCAAAGATGTCGGCCGATCGAGAAGGCACCGCTACCGCAGCGAGCAACTCTTCACCGGCAGCCCGGTCGTGACAAAGATTGGCGATATACGGGATGGCAGGGCAACCCAAACACGCAGCCCACCACAGCGCGTTGACAACCTTGCGCCGAGTCGTTCCAATCGAAACTGGCGGCAGCGATCAACGCCATCTCGTAACCAGCGATCGTCAGATGAAGGAGCTCGACGGTGGGCGACAGTGACCCGGGTTCGCAGGTGGGGTCGCGGCTTGGTCCCTATCAGTTGATGCGGCTGCTAGGCCACGGCGGGATGGGTGAAGTTTACGAGGCCGAGGACACCCGCAAGCGCCGGTTGGTCGCATTGAAGCTCATCTCGCCGCAGTTCTCCGGCAATTCGGTGTTTCGCGCGAGGATGCAGCGTGAGGCCGACACCGCCGGCAGGCTGACCGAGCCACACATCGTGCCGATCCATGACTACGGCGAGATTGATGGGCAGTTCTTTGTGGAGATGCGCCTGGTCGACGGCGCCTCGCTGCGCACCATGTTGACGCACTACGGGCCGTTGACGCCCGCGCGGGCAGTGGCCATTGTGCGCCAGGTCGCCGCGGCGCTGGACGCCGCGCACGCCAACGGTGTGACGCATCGCGACGTCAAACCGGAAAACATTCTCGTCAGCGCCAGCGACTTCGCCTACCTGGTGGATTTCGGGATCGCCCGTGCCGCCACCGACCCGGGGCTCACCCAAAGCGGGACCGCCGTTGGTACCTACACCTACATGGCGCCGGAGCGGTTCACTCGTAATGAGGTCACCTATCGCGCCGATACCTACGCGCTGGCCTGCGTGCTGAGTGAATGTTTGACCGGGGCCCCGCCGTATCCGGCCGACAGCGTCGAACGTTTGGTCGCCGCCCATCTGTTGGAGCCTGCCCCGCGGCCCAGCCAGCTGCTCCCCGGGCGGGTTCCGGCGGCCTTAGACCAGGTAATCGCCAGGGGCATGGCCAAAAACCCCGAAGAACGCTATCGCACCTCCGGTGACCTGGGCGCCGCCGCGCACGATGCGCTGACCGCACCCGAGCAGCACCAAGAGGCCTCGATTCTGCGAAAGGCGAACGACAACGCGACCCTGCTCGCTGGCGTTCCCGACCCGCCGCGGGCAGCCGCTCGGGCTTACTACGGTCCGGCAATCGACCCAAGGCCGATGGCTCCTCGAACGCCGTTGCCCGGCGAGCAGACAATGGCTCGTCCCGTGCCGCGTCCTGTGCCGGAGGGCGCCGGCCCCGGCAGCTGGCGACAACCCGGGCCACCGTCCGTGGTTGGCCAGGCGGGTCCGCCGATGTCTGTCCGGCCGCCTCGCGAGCCCGAGCCCGACTTCGCCCCCGGAGCGCCCCGGCGCGGCACGAAACGCAGGCTGTGGATCATCGTCGGCGCCGTCGCGGTCCTGGTCATCGCGGCCATCTCCGGATACCTGGTGATGCGCCCCTCATCTGCACCGAAGCAGGCGTCCGGCCAAACCGTGCTGCCGTTCACCGGTATCGACTTCCGCCTCTCCCCGGGCGGGGTGGCGCTGGACCAGGCCGGCAATGTGTATGTCACCAGTGAAGGCATGTATGGCCGGGTGGTGGAGTTGCCGAAGGGATCGAGCAACCCGAGGGTGCTGCCGTTCAACCTCCTCTACCAGCCCCAGGGGCTGGCGGTGGACGGCGCCGGCGCTGTGTACGTCGCCGATTTCAACAACAGGGTGGTCAGCTTGGCGGCCGGGTCGAACAGCCAGACCGTCCTGCCGTTTACCGGGCTCAACTATCCGGAAGGTGTAGCGGTGGATGCCCAGGGCAGCGTCTACGTCGCCGATCGGGGCAACGGCAGGGTGGTGAAGTTGGCGGCCGGCGCGAGCACCCAGACCGTGCTGCCGTTCACCGGGCTCAAGAACCCGGACGGTGTGGCGGTGGACTCCGCCGGCAATCTTTACGTCACCGACACCGACAACAACAGGGTGTTGAAGTTGGACGCGGGGTCGAACACCCAGACCGTGCTGCCGTTCACCGGTCTGTCCGCGCCCTGGGGTATCGCGGTCGACAACGCCGGCAATGTGTACGTCACCGAACACGACAGCAGCCTGGTCGTGAAATTTCCGGCCGGGTCGAACACCCAGACCGTGCTGCCGCTTAACGGCCTCAATACCCCCTTGGCGGTCGGGGTGGATAACGACGGGAACGTGTACGTCGCCGACCGCGGCAACGACAGGGTGGTCAAGCTGGCCGCGAACCGGACTTGAGATTCCGAATGCGACCCGGAGAACCAGGTCATCATCCGCCCGAGAATGATCAGCAGCAGCACGAAAACGATCAGCAATAAGGCCGCGTCGTAGCACAGGTCTTGGGCCGTTTCCGACGGCAAGTTGTAGAACGTCCAGACCGGATAGGTCAGGTAAACCAGCTGGGAGTGGGTGACGTCTGCGCCTGCATCCGTACCTGGCCGGGGGGACACCCTGGACTACAACGCAAACGGTTCGGGCGCCGGGGTTATGGATTTCATCAACAACGTGACCGATATCGCGGGTTCCGGCGACCCGTTGGCCCCATCGAAGGGTCAGCCCATGCAGGCGGCGCAGCGGTGCAGTTCGCCGGCGTGGGACCTGCCGACGGTGTTTGAGCCGATCGCGATCACCTGCCACATCAACGGCGTCAGCTCGCTGAATCTGGACGGGCCCACGCTCGCAAGGATTTTCAGCGGCGGCATCACCAGGTGGGACGACCCGGCGATCAAGGCGCTCAATTCGGACACCAGCCTGCCCTCAACGCCCATTCACGTCTTCTACCGCAGCGCGACCAGTCCGCTAACACGTCCAACCTGGAGCAATACCTCACCGGCGCATCCAACGGTGCCTGGGGCAAAAGCCTCAGCCAGACGTTCGGCGGGGGTGTCGGTGACGGCGCCGCTGGGGATGACGGCACGTCGGCGGCCGTGCAGAACACCGACGGGTCGATCACCTACAACGAGTGGGGGTTCGCGGTGGGCAAGCAGTTGAACATGGCCCAGATCATCACGCCGGCCGGGCCGGACCCGGTGTCGATCACCACCGACTCGGTCGCCAAGACGACTGCCGGGGCCACCGTCAAGGGGCAGGGCAACGACCTGATCGTGGACACCTCGTCGTTCTACAAGGTCGTTCTACAAGCCGACGCAGCCCGGCGCGTACCCGATCGTGGAGCCGACGTATGAGATCGTCTGCTCGAAATATCCGGATGCCGCGACCGGTGCTGCGGTCAAGGCGTTCATGCAGGCCGCGATCGGTCCGGGCCAAAGTGGTTTAGACCAGTACGGATCGATTCCACTGCCGAGCGGGTTCCAGGCCAAACTGGCGGCAGCGGTAAACGCGATCTCCTAAGCGTCTTGGGTAGAGGTCAAAAACACATCGTTGTGCTGACCCGGGGCCGGCGGGGGTTCGGCGACCACCGCGCTGAAGCTGGAGTAGCGGGCCGGGGTGCGGATCACCGTGATGGCGTCAGCGCCGCCGCCGACCTGCAGGGCGAGCTCGTTCTCGGCGAACAGCGGTGTGTCGACGACCTGCTTCCAGGTGTAGGCCAGGCAGGCCATCAGGCCGCCCTCGTGCAGTAGCTCCACCCATTCGGCGGCGGTCTTGGCGGCCAGCGCCTTCTCTAGTTCCTCGGTCAGCTCGGGGTAGTTGAGCGCCCGCGCGCGCTGGTCGATGAATCGCTCGTCGTCCAGCAGATCGGGCCTGCCGATGATCTGGCACAGCTTCGCCCAGTGCTTGGGTACATACGCGGACAGGACCAGGTAACCGTCGGCGGCCCGGTATGCGTCGGATGGTTGAGTGGCGAAGCCAACTCCCTTGCGCCTCTTGGCGTTTGGTGCTTTATTTGGCTGTGCGTCCGGCTTGGCCTGGGGCGTCTCGCTGGGCTTGTTGAGGTGCATCGTGAGCTGGTTCGCCTGTAGCCCCACCGCGACGTCGTACATGGCGACCCGGACGACGTCGGCCACCCCGTGGCGCTCGCGGTTGAGCAGCGCGGCCAGCACCGCCTGGGCCAGCACGTGACCGCTGGCGTTGTCGACGAGCTGGAACGGGATGATTTGCGGTTTGCCGTCGGGGGTGGGCATTCCGGTGGTCATGCCCGCCTCGGCGGCGACCATCAGATCGACGCCCGGCCGGGTGCCGTGCGGGCCGTTACCGCCGAAGGCGCTCAGCCGGGCATAGATCAGTTTGGGGTTGCGTGACTGTAAGTCGTTCGGGCCCAGGCCCATTCGCTCCATGACTCCGGGGCGAAAGCCCTCCAGCACGACGTCGGCGCCCTCGGCGAGCCGCAGTATCTGCTGCTTGGCCTCTTCGGTGGTCAGGTCCACCGTCACCGACTTCTTGCCCCGGTTGTTGGGCAGAAAATACGTGGCCAGCGGCGGGCGCCCGGGCAGCACAGCGGTGATCTGCCGGGACGCCTCACCGCCGGGCGCCTCCACCTTGATGACCTCGGCGCCCAGGTCGGCCAGCACCTGTCCGGCCAGCGGCCCGGCCACGTTCTGGGTGAAATCCAGTACCCGAAAGCCGTCGAGCGGCTTGGCGGGGTTGCTGTTTGGCATCCTGGGGCCTTTCTTTAGCCTGCCTTGTGCAATACCGCGGTGCAGTAGTAGTTCCTGCCAAACGGGGCGTCGGGTTCGCTGGACTGCGGCGGTAGTCCATTGTCGGCCAACAGCTCATTCCACTGGGTGCGAACCGGGCGCCAGCCCCGGTCTTCCAGGTAGGTCGCCACATCGTTGCGCTCGCCGGGGAAGCCCAGGTCTTGCAGTTCGACGTCGAGACCGTTCTCGTGCCACTTGTGGGTAGCGGCGTGCAAGGCCTCCAGGTTGCCCGGCGAGTTCAGAAAGACCTCGGCCACCAGCCGACTGCCGTCGGCGCCGAGCGCGGTGACGCTGTCCAGCAGCCGGTCCTGGGCGTCGGGCGGCAGGAACCCGACCAGGCCCTCGGCGGCCCACGCGGCGGGCCGCTCGGTGTCGAACCCGGCCTGGCGCAGCGCTGACGGCCAATCCTGTCGCAGATCGATCGCGACGGCCCGCACCTCGGCGGTCGGTTCGGCACCGAGCCCGGCCAGCGTGGCGGTCTTGAATTCGATGACTTGGGGCTGGTCGATTTCGAACACCGTCGTTCCGGCCGGCCAGGGCAGTCGATATCCGCGCGCGTCGAGGCCCGAGGCCAAGATAACCACCTGGCGGATGCCCGCCCCCCCGGAAGAGGTCGCGTCCGCGAAGAATGCGTCGATGTAGCGGGTGCGCGCGGCCAGCATGTCGGTCATGCGCTGCATGCCCCACGGGGCGCCGGGGACGTCGACATCGGCGGAGTCGAGTTCACCGGCGGCCCACCGGGTAAAGAAGTCAATGCCTACCGCCCGCACCAGCGGCTCGGCAAATCGGTCCGCGATCAGCGCGTTTTGTGCCCTCGTTGCCCGGGCCCGTCCCGAGGCCACCATGGTGGCGGTGGCTCCCACGCTGGTGGCCAGGTCCCATGTGTCGTTGTCGGTGCGCCCCACCCTCGTCGTCCCTTCTGCCATTGTGCTGCCATTGTGCTGCCATTGTGCGCTACTGATTAGACAGATTAACGACACGCGATTTCTCCCCTGATCGGCCCCGTCCCGCCCATGTCGTAACAAGACTGACACCTGGCGATGTCCACCTGGAAACCCTCGCGCACCTACCATCGCCTGGATGACCGTTACCCATTCCGTCGGCCACGGCGCCGAACTCGACGCCTGCTGCGCGGGATCGGGACCCGCTCCGCCCAGGGACCCCGGCTGGCTGCGGAACGCTCGGTGGGCGCGCCGGCTGGCCTGGGTAAGTCTGGCGGTGATGTTGACCGAGGGTGGCGTCGGGCTGTGGCAGGGCCTGGTGGCCGGATCGGTGGCGCTGACCGGGTGGGCGCTGGGCGGCGCCGCTGAGGGCATCGCGAGCGCGACGGTGGTATGGCGCTTTACCGGCGCGCGCACCCACTCCGAGACCGCCGAGCGGCGGGCCGAGCGCGTCGTCGCGGTGTCGTTTTGGTTGACCGCCCCCTACATCGCCGCCGAATCCATCCGTTACCTGTTCGACGAGCACCACGCCGAGACTTCGGTGATCGGCATCGGTTTGACGGCGGGTGCGCTGGTGCTGATGCCGATTCTCGGTGGGGCCAAACACCGACTTGCCGTGCGGTTGGGCTCCGGGGCGACCAAGGGGGAAGGTACCCAGAACTATTTGTGCGCTGCCCAGGCCGGTGCGGTTCTGATCGGCCTGGCGGTCACGGCCATCTGGCCGGGGGCCTGGTGGCTTGATCCCGCGATCGGGCTTGGCATCGCCGGAGTCGCGGTGTGGCAGGGCATCCGGGCGTGGCGGGGGCTGGACTGCGGCTGCTGATCGACTCGCGCGCTTCACGCGTCGGCGAGTCTTTGGTTGTTGGCACGGGCGCCGGGCTTTCTTCTGTCCCAATGGGAGCTGCGGCGCTTGTCTCACAACTTTCGTTTTGAGAAGCGAAGTATTGGCCGCATATTGGTAGAAGGTCCGACGTAACCGGGAAGCCCGGTCGAGGTGGCATCTGCCTGGCCCTTCAGGGCGATCCCTACCGAAGACCTGGGATGCGGGGCTGAAATGCTCACGGCTGATGAAGGCTATGAGGGCTCGTCTTCGGCGTGGGAGCCGTCGTCTGTGGCCAGGTGGCGCAGGACTCGTTCGTTGAGGGCGGCGAGCATGTCGAGCTCAGCCGGGGTGAGCAGGTCGATGAAGTTCCGGCGGACGTCCTCCACGTGCCCGGGCGCCGCCTTCTCGATGGCGGCGCGGCCCGCCGGCAGCAGGCAGACCATGGTGCTTCGGGCGTCGTCGGGGTTGGGCTCGCGACAGATCAGCCCGTCCTTCTGCATGCGCCGCACCTGGTGGGAGACACGGCTCTTCTCCCAGCCCAGTGTGTTGCACAGGTCGCGCGCGGGCATGCGGTCCCCGTCGTGACCCGAGAGCACCGCCAGGATCTCGTAGTCGGCCCCGGACAGGCCCGACTCCTGCAGGCCCCGGTTCAGGTGCACGTCGAGCTGATGACGCGCGTGCTGGAAGGCCCGCCAGGCGCGGTCTTCACGAGGGTTCAGCCAGGTCGGTTCCATCAGCGTCCATGCTACCCGATTGGTTGACGCATCAACAAATTAGGCTTAAGGTTGAGTAGTCAACCTTTTCGATCGTCAGTTTAAGGACATCTCATGAGCAGCATCAGCATCATCGGCACCGGGAACATGGCCCGCGCCATCGGCGCCCTGGCGGTAGCGGGCGGCAACACCGTCGAGGTCATCGGCCGCGATCAGTCCAAGGCTGCTGACCTGGCCAAGGCTCTCGGCGGCAGCGCCACGACGGGAGAGTTCGGCGCCATCCCGGCCGGGGACATCGTCATCGTGGCCCTGTTCTACGCCAATGTCGTTCCGGTCGTCGCCCAGTACGGAGACGCCCTCGCGGGCAAGGTCATCGTCGACATCAGCAACCCCTTCAATTCCGCGGCCGACGGGCTAGCCGTACCCGATGGCACCTCGATCGCGCAGGAAGTTGCCAAGGCCGCCCCGGCCAGCGCCAGCGTGGTGAAGGCATTCAACACCATCTTCGGCGCTGTCCTGGCCCAGGGCCGGCCGCTCGACGTCTTCATCGCCGGCGACAATGCGCAGGCCAAGGCGGGCGTGGCGGAGTTCATCGAGAGCCTCGAGCTGTGTCCGCTGGACGTCGGCGGCTTGAACATGGCGCACTGGCTGGAAGGAACGGGCCTGGTCGTGATGGGCCTCGCCCGCCACGGCGTGGGGAACTACGACTTCGCCCTCGGCGCCACTGTTCCCGGCTGAGCCGCACCGCCCCCGGTCCAAGCCGTCAACGAACAGGGGCGCCTGCGCCCTGGAGATGGTTGATGGATCACCGAAAGGACTCGCAAATGTCAGATATCAATGTTGCGCGGAGAGGATTCTCGTGATGAAGCTTGGTTTCGCAATTCCCATAGTCGGGCCCGCTGTCACCAGCGCCGCTGGTCTGAGCGCGTTCTGCCGCGAACTCGAGGACCTTGGCTACGACACGCTGTGGGTCGGCGATCGACTGGTCACGCCGGTTGATATGCATAGCACCTATCCGGGCAAAGAGCAGCCGTACCCACCGCAGATGACCCGTTACCTCGATCCGGTCCTGCTGTGGACGGTCGCCGCGACGGCGACCAGCCGGGTGCGGCTGAACTCCAGCACGCTCAGCACGTTCTACTACGAACCGCCGCACCTGGCCCGGCTGCTGACCACGCTCGACGTGCTCAGCGACGGCCGCCTCGACGTTGGCGTGGGAATCGGGTGGATGAAGGACGAGCACGACATCGCCCGCGGCGCGGACTGGCACCGGCGCGGGCAGATGCTCGATGACCTGCTGGCGTTCCTGCACGAGTGGTGGACGACCACCCCGGTGTCCTGGGACAGCGAGTTCTTCTCGCTGCCGCCGGTCCATGCCGACCTGCGCCCGGTCCAGGCTGGCGGTCCGCCCATCTGGATCGGCGGTGCCAGCGAGGCCGCGATGCGCCGGGTCGGCCGCAGCGGCACCGGCTGGCTCGGGGTCGAGGGGCTGCAGGACGAGGTCACCGACCACTTGTGGTCGATTGCGCGCGGTGCGGCGCAGGACGCCGGCCGCGATCCTGACGCGCTGAAGACGGCCATGCGGATCAACCTCGAACCGGGCACGTCCGCTGATTCGCTTGCCGACAAGCTCGAGCGCTTCGCCGGGGCCGGTATTGATGAGGCGATCGTGGATGCCTTCGCAATGTTCCCCAGCCTTGACCAGTTGCTTGACTTCGCCGGCCAGGTAATCGCTCGATGGAGTGGTCATGGGAAAGCTTGATGGCAAGGTAGCGGTGATCACGGGCGGATCAAGCGGTATGGCGTTGGCCGGTGCCAAGTCGTTCGTTGACGAAGGAGCTCATGTTTTCATCTCAGGTCGGCGGCAGGAAGCGCTGGATGAAGCCGTCGAGCTGATCGGCCGGAACGTGACCGGCGTGCAGGCTGATTCGACCAACCTGGACGATCTGGACCGTTTGTTCGACGCGGTCAGGCGGGAAAAGGGCACGATCGACGTGTTGTGGGCAAGTGCCGGGACGGGCGAGCAGCGCAAGCTTGGCGAGATCACCGAGCAGGACTTCGATGCCGCCTTCGGGCTGAACGCGCGCGGCACGCTCTTCACGGTGCAGAAGGCATTGCCACTGTTCAACGACGGTGGCTCGATCTTCATGACCGGGTCAATCGCTTCGGTCAAGGGCTGATATAGATCGGGGTAGGTCCTTCACAAACGCCTCCGGAGGTGTCAGGAAGGGATCTGTAAGTGATTCCTTTTGAGGTCCGTGTGTTGGCGCACGCGGGTTTTCCTGACACGCCCCGGAGGTGTTGTTATGTCTGTGCATCTTGCCCCAGTCACATCGTCCACGATCGTCGTTGCCGTCGATGTCGGCAAGACCTCGGCGGTGCTCTCGGCGACGGATAGCGCTCGTCAGCGTGTGTTCGGTCCGGTCGAGTTCGCGATGACCCGTTCGGGCGTGGTGGGGGTGGTGCGTCGGGTGGGCGCGGTGATCCCATCGTGTGCGCAGGTCAAGGTGGGTATCGAAGCGGCGGGGCACTACCACCGCCCGGTGCTGGACTATCGGTGGCCGGTCGGGTGGGAGGTTTTGGAGTTCAATCCGGCGCACGTCGCTGAGCAACGCCGCGTGCAGGGCCGGCGGCGAGTCAAGACCGATGCGATCGATTTGGAGGCGATCACCGAGTTGGTGTTGGCCGGGCGGGGCCGATTGATCACCGAGCGCGAGGTGCTCATCGGTGAGTTGGCGGCCTGGGCGATGCACCGATCGCGGCGAGTCGCGACACGTACTGCGACCAAGAATCAGCTGCTGGGTCAACTCGACCGCGCGTTTCCGGGGTTGACGCGGGCGTTGCCCGATGTGCTGGGTACCAAGATCGGGCGGCTGGTCGCCGCTGAGTTCGCCGACCCGGCCCGGCTGTCGACGCTGGGTGTGAGCCGGCTGATCCGGTTCGCCGCCCTCCGTGATATTCAGCTGCGCCGTGCGGTCGCGGAGCGTCTGGTGACCGCGGCTGCAGAAGCGCTTCCGACCCGCGATGCTGCGGTGGCCCGGCGGGTGTTGGCCACCGACGTGGGGTTGTTGGCCGACCTGGACAGCCAAATCAGCGCTGCCGAAGCCGAGCTGGCGAGGTTGGTCCCACTGAGTCCGTTCGCGACGTTGACCTCGGTTCCCGGCTGGGGTGTAGTCCGGGTGTCCAATTATGCTGCCGCCCTGGGGGATCCGGGCCGGTGGCCAGGACCCCGGCAGATCTACCGGGCCTCGGGACTCTCACCCATGCAATACGAATCCGCCGGCAAACGCCGCGACGGAACAATCAGCCGCGAGGGCAGCGTGGCGCTGCGCCGAGCCCTGATCGATCTCGGCATCGGTCTGTGGCTGTCTGACCCCGCCGCCAAAGCCTATGCCGCCGAACTGAAATCACGCGGTAAGCACGGCGGGGTCATCGGATGCGCGCTGGCGCACCGCGCCACCCGCATCGCTTATGCGCTGGTCCGCGATCACGCCGGCTACGACTCGTCCCGCTGGGCCTGAACAGCTCGGTGGGGCTTTCCTCGGTCCCGGCTCTCGGCGCCAGCGACGCAGGAGCTGTCCACCTGCAGCGCCCGCAGCGCAGCGAGGACGAACGACGTGGACAGCGACGAGCACTGGCGCATCCTTGCCCGGACGAGGAACCCAACCCGCCCCTCGACCCAACGGGAGGCAACACCACCCTCGAACTGCCCCCTTCACAACTGCGGCCGGTAGTGCCAGGCTGGAAGGACGACGAAGGGCCGGATTCGATGCCGTAAGGGCTATGGCGGACCCGACAGGGTTACGCCGAGGTTAGCTTGGCACCCGGCCCTTCGCCTTCACGGCAGCCCGAACGACGCCAGATGACCCACCAACCGTGAGGTCGCATAAGTCAGCGTGGGCGCTCGGCACTCCTCACAGCACACCACGCAACTCCGGCTAGGTCCTTCAACGCCAGCAACCACCGGCGACAATGCCCCATGTGAGGCCGATGACTTGACACGCCCTACAGCCAGCTATCCGTTCTGGAGTGTGTACGCGGCGAGCAAGGCGGTACTGCATGCCTATGCCCGCGTGTGGTTGTCCGAGTTGAAGGACAGGAGGATCCGGGTCAACGTGCTGACCCCGGGCCAGGTCGCCACGCCGATGGAGGAGCAATTGGACGAGGAGACGAAGGCGCAGTTCGAGGCATTGATCCCACGGGGAAAGAACGGCAGCCCTGAGGAGATTGCGACGGTCGCACTGTTCCTCGCCTCGGACGACTCAAGCTATGTCAATGGCATGGAGTTGATTGTCGACGGGGGCACCACGGCAGTCTGATCTGACGATGCACCGCGCTCGAGCGGAGGAATGGAGTTCACGCTCCGGGTTCTTGGCGGTCCCCGGCTCTCGGCCTGGATGGGTGACTGCGGAAATCGTTAGCCGCGATCATTCCCCTTGTGGGCGGACGTTTGACGCGATATTTGAGAAGCCAAGAACGTTGGTTCTGAGACAACGGGGCGGTGAACAGGCCATCCGCCCCTGCTGCTCCAAATGTTCGGCCAGGCCACCAGCTCTTGAGGTGGCGGGCCGACTGGGGTCATCCGGTCATGCGGCGTGGCCGAAGTAGTTGGCGGACATGCCAATCGCCGCGTCCGTGGTGTCCCCGATGAGGGTGTTCATGAACGCCTTCTGTTGGTGGTAACCGATGCGTGCGGAACGGGCGGTGCCGCCGGGTAGAACGCGGATCAGTCCGGTGCGGGCGGCGTTGATCGGGATTCGCAGTAGCGGATACCAGGGCGGCATGTAGGCGGGTAGGCCGAGGCGGCGCATTCCCTGGGGACCGTTGAACGCACTGGTGAGCGACAGGTGTGCTGCCCAAGCGATCCGCCGGCGGATGAACTGTGCCCGGGGGTAGTGCCACGACAGCGGATCGGCGGCCATGGGTGCCGCGAGGCGCCGAGTGGTGTCGTCGGGCTGATACAGCGTCGTCAGGCAGTGATAGAGGACGCGAACGCTGTCGCGGAACCCGTCGGCAAGCCAACGTTCGTCAATTCCCATGAGCCAGCCCGTGTATCGGGCAACGTGGGCGACAGCGTCCAGTTCTTTCGGAGTGAGCACAACACCCATGGGCAAGCACACGATGACGGGGCTGATAAGCGCGCCCAGCATTGTGGCGGCCATGTCGAGTTGGTTGACCGGGACACCCCATTGCTCAGTACTCCATTCCGGGAGCTCCCCGACGTGACGGCGAACAAACCCGTGGATGAGGCGAACATGCAAGGTGGAGCGGTATCCCGGCCCCGCCGGAGCCATGCCGTGGTCGTCGATGATGTCCAGCGCCCATCGCATCGTTTCGGCGAAGCGTTGGGCTGTGCCGGTTTGGCCGTTCTGGCCGTTCTTGGTTCTCAACAGCGTTTGGTTGATGGCGGATACCGCATACCCGCTGAGGAATGGAACGTCACGCGCGGCATACATCGCGTCGATCCCACCCAGTCGCATGGCACGTTCACCGACCCGCAGTTTGGTCTGGTCAACCCACGACGGCGCCGTCTCGCAATGATTAAAGAAGGCGCGGAACGGTTCTGGGGCATCTGGAACACGCGCGATTCCATGTAGGCGCGCCTGATCGAACAGCGGACGCGTGGCGCTGATCCCCTCCGCGTACATCCAGTCGAGCAATTCATCCATGGGCGGATCACCGATCAATAAAGCCTCGCCCATCTCCTGCCATTTGGCCGCCGATGGCTTTTGGATGCCCAGCGCGTTCGCCAGCAGTCCCAGCAAGGGGACATCACGAGGTTCGGCGGGATGGCGGGTGGGAATCGTGGCTGTCATCGGTTGTTCCCCCTTGAACCGGATGTCTGGTGAAGGATGTCACCAGACCTATTTGGTGATAGCCTTCACCAGAACTGGGAAATTGGCAAGAGGCAAGCGAACGTGGAGCTATCCAACGGCAGGTACGCAGGGCGGTCCGCGGACGAGCGACGCCTGGAACGACGCCGACGCCTACTGGATGCGGCGATGGACATTGCCGGTTCGCAGGGCATATCCGCGCTACGCGTGCGCGCCGTGTCTGGGCGGGCGGCGCTGAACGACCGCTACTTCTATGAGAGCTTCTCGGACTGTGATCAATTGCTGTTGGCGGTCTTCGAGGACCAGGCAGCCGCGCTAGTCACTCAGTTGATGTCGGTGCTGAGTGACACCGCAAGCGAGGAGCTTACGTCGAGGATTCGCGCCGTCATAGAGGTTGGAATCGACTTCTGTGCCGTAGATCCGCGTCGGCGACGGCTGCTGGAAGAGTCGCAATTCAGCCCGGTGCTCCGGGCGCGGCGCATTGAGCTGACCACTCTGCTGGCGGACATGCTGCTCGCCCAAGGGCAGGCGGTCATCGGTGATCACGTCGCCACCGACTCTCGCTACCGAATGGCAGCCCTGACCGTGGTCAACGGCTTGATCGAACTCGCTGCGACATGGTGGCGAGGCGAACTCGAGGCCAGCCGCAACGAAATCGCCGAGTTCATGGTCGCGATGATCCTCACAACCGCAGACATCGGGACCCAACTCGAATCACGAATGGCCACCCAGAAATAGTTAGAACGAGATGCTCGCCGCTTAGCGCGTCGTTTCGTTTTGGGAGGAAAGTTGAGCGACCAGAAGGTCGATGCGATCGGCGTCGTAGCTTGGACGCAGCCGGCGATTGCGGCCGAGGGTGACCAGTCCGTGCAGCGCTGACCAGAGCACCTCGGTGAGTGTGTCTGCGTCTTGGTGCTCTGCAAGTGCTGCAACCACGCTGCGTAGCTCGGTGAATGCGGCTTCCAATTCGGGTGGTGTGTCTTCCGCGGCGAAGTGCAATGTGGTCGAGCGGGTGAACATCGCGTCGTAAAGCGCCGGGTTTTGTCGGGCAAAGTCGACGTAGGCACGCGCGAGCTGCCTTAGCGCGTCGGTGGTCGTCGCCGCGCCGGCGCGCGCGGTGTGCAGTGTCTCGGCGAGTTCGCCGAATCCGTCGATGGCGACGGCCTGCGCGAGCTGTTCCATGTTGGCGAAGTGCGCATAGAGAACGGGCTGGCTGTACTCGATCTCGGCGGACAGCCGACGCGTGGTGACGGCATCCCACCCTTCGGCTTCGGCCAGTTGGCGCGCCGTAGTGATAATCAGCCGGCGTCGCGCAGCTCGCTCCCGGGCACGACGGTCCTCGATAGGCATAGCCGGACTATAGCATCGCTAGAATAAATAGCGCTGCTATTGACACGGCCCGGCAGCGTGTCTAGCATCGCTAGTATCTCTAGCAACGATAATTAAGGGAGCTTCGACATGGTCATGACACAGTTCGCGCAGCTCGCGGGGCTGATCGCCGTCATAGGGAACGCCGTGGTCTACGGCACCGACGTGTTCTGCGCGATGGTGATGCGACCCGCGTTGGCCCACGTTGACGATCGGGCGCTGGGCGCGGTGACGGGGTTTGTGCACCGCTACGGCGACCGGCGAATGCCCGTGCCCGGGGCAATCGGTATCGTCGCGGCCGCCGCAAGCACCGCACTTGCCGCGCTCTCCGCGCACTGGGCTCAGGCCATCCCGGCCGGTGTCGCCGTTGTGCTGCTGTTGGTTTGGCTGCTGCTCTACATCCGCGTCAGTGCGCCGATCAACCGACAGCTCACCGCCGCCGCTGACAGCGGCAAGCTGTTGCCGGATGTGCGTGTGCTGCAGTCCAATTGGGATCGGATCATCAACGCTCGCGCCACCCTGCAGGGCCTTGCACTCGCCGCGCTGTGCGTCACGTTGATCGCCTGACCCGCCGGCCCCCGACTCCTTCCCACCCCGTTTCACACCTGAAAGGACAGCTGTAATCATGACTACCCAACCGCAAAAACTTGGACGACTACTGATGCGCGTCGCCGGGCCGCTTTTCAATGCGCCGGTAGCCGCGATTGCCACCTCGCGACACTTTGGCGGGCTGCTGAATCGCAACATCGCCATGCTCAGCTATACCGGACGGCGTTCCGGACAAAGGTTCAGCACCCCCGTGGCATACCGCCGCACCGGTGACGACATCACAATCGTCGCCAACCTGCCTGAGACGAAGACGTGGTGGCGCAACTTCCTCGGCGACGGTGGCCCAGTGACGTTGCAACTCGACGGGACCGAGCGGACCGGTCATGCGGTTGCCCAACGCGATGAAAAAGGCCGGGTCACCATCACCGTACGACTGACCGACTGACCGACCCGTCCTCATATGGCAGCGCGACTGCGCAGAAAAAACAGCAACGACTCATCGACCGGGGATTCCATGTCCTCAAAGGAAAGTCAGCCTCCGTACAGGTGTTCGGCCTCGACCACGAGACCCACGCGCAGGTTGGCCTCAGTAGCTAAAGGCAGGCATGTCGAACCGTCGGCGCGATCGCCCTCCCGACCCCCCGTATTTCGCCGCGGCTTTCGGGAAACTCACAATGTTGGTTTTGATATGCCGAGGCGTGCTCGATCGAGCGCACCCTGATAGAGGTGTGTCGCTGCGAATTTGTCAGGTCGTGATGCACTTCACGGGCGAGTACTGATCGCGCACCGTCGCTGCTGTGTTGGGCGTTGAAATAAGGATGACAGTGCGGCTAGTGTCCGCGCCGTTAATTCGTTTCATTAACCGTTGGATGGACTGGAGGATCTGTTCAGCGGTTTTAGTCCACACGAACGGTTTTGGATTGTCATTCCAGTTGGCGACCCAGGCGCGGATGTCTTTTTCCAGGGTCTGCACGTTGCGGTGGTCGCCACGTTCGATCAGTTGGCGGGTGAGTTCGGCGAACCATCGCTTTGGTTAGCCTTCCGGCATGGACCGCATCTGGCAATTGGCGTGGGATCGGTACGGAGCAAGGTATTCATGGGCGATTTGGATAGTTACGTTCGCCTCAGGACTGCCGGTCTACCTCGTCTGGTCGTGGAGTGTTGTCGCTTTCGAGAGGTCGAGTCACTACGTGGAGGCGTCCGTAATCGCCGGTGTCGCCGTGTTGGTGTTGGCGTTCATGCTGGTTCTTCCCGGGCACCGACTGCTCCGCAGTGCGGAACGATGGGCGGCTGGGGGTGCGGTCGATCGAGCGGACGCACTCAAAGACACCTACATCTGGGCTCGTGCGGGGAGTGTGCGCATTTTGGGGCTAATGACTGTTTGGGCCGCACTGTTTTTCGTGGTTGTCGGTGTGGTCGCCGAAACAAGCGGGTCGCGGATCATCCAATACGGGATCGTGGGCGCCGCTTTAGGACTCACCGGGGGCCTGATCTCTGTGCACACGTTCGTGCAAGGAGCATTGCGACCGGCCCGAGCCGCCCTGGCCGGGGATACGGCGATCGGCGATTCCCTGCCGCGTTCTCGTCCGAGTTTTGTCGCGTGGCTGGAACTCTCGGTGCTGGGCTCCGTATTCTTGTTCGCCGGAACAGCCGCGATGCTGGGGGTCGCCCTTGATCGGGCGGGTCGGGTCCCATTGCTTTGTGTTGTGATCGCGGGCGCGTTGACGCTTGTCTTGGCTGTTCCGGTCACCGTCGGCGCGATCGTCTCGCCGTCCCTGCGTCCCATTCAGGACCTCGCCGAGGCAACTGCCCGGGTGGGGGCCGGCGATTACAGTCAACGCCTGCCGGTGGTTCAAGACGACGATCTCGGTGCGTTGGCGGCCTCGTTTAACCGGATGCAGGCGGGATTGGCTGAGCGGCAACGACTTCAGGCCGCGTTCGGAACCTACGTCGACCCCGCCCTCGCGGCACGGTTACTTGAGCAAGGTGATGACGTGTTCACCGGTGAGCGCTGCGAAGTGAGTGTGATGTTCGTCGACGTCCGCGACTTCACCCCATTCGCCGAGGCCAACACCGCCGAGGACACGGTCTCCCGACTGAACGCCTTGTTCGACATTGTGGTGCCTGCCGTCGTCGATGCCGGAGGGCATGTAAACAAGTTTCTCGGCGACGGCGCGATCGCCGTCTTCGGCGCCCCCAACGACCTCGCGGACCACGCCGATGCGGCGGTGACCGCCGCCGTTTTGATTCACCGCCTCGTCGCAGAACGATTCGGTGAGGAGCTACGCATCGGCACCGGGATCAACACTGGCGTGGTGATCGCCGGAACCATCGGCGGCGGCAGCAAGCTCGAGTTCACCCTCATCGGTGACACCGTCAACGTGGCAGCCCGCGTCGAACAACTCACCAAAACCACCGGCGACGGAATCCTTCTCACTCAGCAGTGCGTCGACGCCCTCGCGTCCCGACCAGCCGGACTGATCGACCGCGGATTCCATGTCCTGAAAGGAAAGTCAGCCGCCGTGCAGGTCTTCGGCCTCGACCAAGAGACTTACGCGCGGGCCGGCCTCACCAGCTAAGGGGCGGTGGGGCAAACCCCCGCGCGACCACCTTCGGGTACACCGCGGGCTCGGAGCGCCGGGTTGTTGCGAGGTCGAGCAACCACGGCGCTGGCCGCGCGCGACTTTACCGATACAAATCGTGAATTCCGTTGTAGAGCACCATCGCACCGATCACGATCAGGATTGCCGCCATCAACGCGGCGTTGTTTTTCTCCATCCAGTCCTTGAGCCGGGCCATCGCATCGTCGAGGCGGTGACCCGCAACCGCATAGGCCAGTATCGGAACGGCGACCGTCGACGCGGCGATGGTGACGAAGAACGCCGCGGCTAACCAGTCACCGACGGCGTCCAGCCCGCTTGCGCCGATTGCCAATCCGGCTGGAACGCAAATGAGCAGTACGTCGGGCCGTGCGACCACCAACGCCGCTCCGGTTAACGCGGCGCGGACCGGGGTGATCGTGGCGAACGAACGCATCCAACCTGGCGAGTCGGTGTGGCCATGCCGGGTCAGCCACCGGAAGATACCGAACAGGATGAGTGCAGACCCCAGTACCACGCGCAGCCAGGAGGCCCAGCTCGGCGTCGACTTGTGCAGACCGCCGAGCAGGCCGGAGGCCGCGACGCAAAGCGCCGTCACTGCGGCCAGGCCCAGTAGCCACCCCGCAAGGAAAGCGAGGCCGCTCGGCCGCGGCCGCGGCGCCTGTAAGACAAGTACCGCGGGGATGATTGTGATCGGCGAAATCGCGACGACCAGTCCGAGTGGAATGAGCCCGGTTGCGACAGAGCCCCAACTTCCTGCCATGGGCAGCCAATTTAGCGCACGGCGGGGTTCCCTCACGGCCGACGCGCGACCCCGGCACCCAGCGATTGGGAATCGACGAGCTCGGCGTATGTCGGGCAGTCGACCAGCAGCGATTCATGGGTACCCGAGCCGACGACTCGCGCGCCGTCGACGACGATCACTCGGTCGGCTTCCAGGATGGTCGAGATCCGTTGTGTGACAACGATGACCGTGGAATCCGCGGAGATCTCCCGTAGCGACGCGCGGACCATGGCTTCGGTGTGCACATCGAGTGCGGAGAATGCGTCGTCGAAAAGGTAGATGGCGGGGCGCCGGATCACCGCGCGCGCGATGGCCAATCGTTGCCTTTGTCCGCCGGAGAAGTTGATGCCGCCCTGCGCCGCCCGCATCCGCAGCCCATCGTCGTGTGCCCGCACAAACCCGTCGGCCGCCGCCACCCGCAGCGCTTCCCACATCTCATCGTCGGTGACTACCTGTCCTGGAGCCGCGCCGTAGCGAAGGTTGTCGGCGACGGTGCCGGAGAACAGGTATCCGCGCTGGGGCACCAGCCCGATCGCCGACCAGAGACGCTCGGTGTCGTAGTCGCGCACATCGACGCCGTCGACCAGGACAGCGCCGGCGGTAACGTCGTAGAGCCGGCAGATCAGTGACACCAGGGTCGACTTACCCGAACCGGTGCTCCCGACGATTGCGGTGGTGGTGCCGGGCCCCGCGGTCAGCGAAACATCCTGCAGCACGGGCCGGTCGGCGCCCGGGTAGCGGAATGTGGCCCCGGCCAACCGCACCACACCGGACACCCCGCCCGGCGGGAACACGGGGTTTTGCGGGGTGTCGACGGCAGGACGAGTGGACAGCACCTCGTTGATCCGTTCGGCGCACACCGACGCCCGCGGCAGCGCGAGCAGGATCATCGTCGCCATCAACACCGCCGTCAGGATCTGCATGAAGTAGGCCAGAAAGGCGATCAGCGTGCCGACCTGCATGCGGCCGCTGTCGATGCGCAAGCCGCCGAACCAGATCACCGCGACGCTGGACGCGTTGATCGTCAGGGTGGTCACCGGCAGCATCAGTGCCTGCCAGTTGCGCGCGGCCAGCGCGGTGTTCGACAGTGCGAGATTGGCTTTGGCGAACCTTTCGCGCTCGAAGTGTTCGCGCCCGAACGCCCGGACCACCCGGACACCGGCCAGTTGGTCGCGCAGTACCCGGTTAATCGTGTCAATCAGCCTCTGCATGCTGCGGAAGAGCGGCAACGTGCGCGACACGATCCAGTAATTGGCGGCGACCAGCACGGGAACACTGACGAGCAGCAGCCACGACAATCCAGCGTTCTGACGGATGGCCATGAAGATGCCGCCGACACACATGATCGGCGCGATCGCCAGCACGGTGCACGTCTGCACAACGGATTGGATCTGCCGGACGTCGTTCGTGGTGCGGGTCAGCAACGACGGCGCACCGAACCGGGCGGTCTCGCGCTCGGAGAAGGTGGTGATGTGATGGAACATCGCCGACCGCAGGTCGCGGCCGAACCCCATCGCGGTCCGTGCGCCGAAGTAGACCACGCCGACCGAGCACAGTGCCTGCAGGCCGGTGACCGCGAGCATCACCGCACCGAGTCTGACGATGGTTTCCGCGTCACCCTTGATGACGCCGTCGTCGATGATCGCGGCGTTGACCGTCGGAAGGTATAACGAAGCCAGCGTGCTGATCACCTGCAGCACCACCAGCACCGCCAACAGCCGGCGGTACGGCCGGATGTATTGGCGCAGCAGCTCGCTCACCGCGAGCTGCCGGCGTCGGTGGGGAACCGCCGCTCGAAGAACCTCAACATGCCGAAGCGCTTCGCGGTGCCCGCGTGGGCGCAGCGGTTGCTGTCCGCGTTCGGCGGCTTCGGTCAGCATTCTCGGCTGACTTTGACGATGCCCGAGGCCGGCCCGAGTTAGTTGTCTGGGTAGTTCGTATGGCCTGTTATGAAGTGGGCCCCCGTGGAGTCCATTGTGCACTGCATCGTGCAGTATCGATGTGGCTTGGGTCCGGCCTTGCTCAGGTGTGGTTTCCATAACCACGTTGTTTCGACATTATTGGCGGCGCTGAGGCCGTCGCGCTCACCGACGCCGCAATGCAGGGTTCGCTGTGCGATGTCGCAGGTTTCGACGAGCACTTCGTTTTCCGAAAGGCCAAGTGGATCGCGGATCAGCCGCACACCGAACCGCTCGGATTTGCCATGCGCCCTTAGCCGTTCGGCGATGCCGGTCATTGCGGCCTCGTCGTCGGGGTTCACCGACGAGGTGGAGCCGAAGTCGTTCGGGTCGGCGAATTCCATGCCGATCAGGCCGACACCGGCGCTGACGTCGGGGTCAAAACGCATCGAGGTCGCGTTCAAACCGGTTGCGGAGCAACGCTGGACGAGCGTGGTTCGGGTTCCGCGCGGCGCCGTGCTGACGCTTTCCGCAAACACCTCGCCTATGTCCGGATTAAAGTGCTTGTGCAGCAGCCAGATCGCGAATCGCTGCCAGGCGTCGGTCGAGACGAGATAGTGGCCTAACTCGTCTAGACAGGCGCGGTCGGACTCATCCAAAACGGCGACGTCGGTGGTGTCCATGTCGCGTAACGTCGCATAGTCCTCAACGTTGTGGTCCCGCAATGTGAGCATCGCTTTTCTCCTTCCTCCACAGGTCCCGGTCGAGGGTGAGGCCGGGCAATGTTGATGCCACCGAATTGTAATGACCGATCATTGGCGAGCAGTGATCAGATCCTGTGAGGACCCGAGGAATGTATCGGCCAATTGCCCATTGAAGCAGCAGGTTCGGGTCATGCGGTAGTAGGCACTTCGCCGCGCCAACAGCTCGGCATGGCTGCCCTGCTCGACGACCTTGCCGGCCTGCACCACCAGAATCTGGTCGGCATCGCGGACCGTCGAAAGGCGGTGCGCAATGATGAAACTCGTTCGGTTCCGGCGAAGCGCAGACATCGCACGCTGAATCAGCAGCTCGGTGCGGCTGTCTACCGAACTGGTCGCCTCGTCGAGGATCAACACCTGTGGGCGGGAAAGAAAAGCGCGAGCAATGGTAATCAGCTGTCTCTCACCGGCGCTGAGATTGTCGCCGTTATTGGTGAGCTGCGTCTGGTAACCCTCCGGGAGGGTCCGCACAAACCGGTCGACATGCGCCGCCCTGGCGGCTTCGACCACCTCGACTTCGCTGGCCCCCGGACGCCCGTAGGCGATGTTCTCCGCGATTGTCCCGTCGAACAACCAGGCGTCCTGCAGCACCATACCGATCCGCGATCGCAGCGAATGCCGGCTCATCGATGCGATATCGACGCCGTCGATCAGGATCCGTCCGCAGTCAACCTCATAGAACCGCACCAGCAGGTTTACCAGCGTGGTCTTGCCGGCACCCGTCGGCCCTACGATTGCCACTGTGCTGCCTGCTTCGGCCACTAGCGACAGGTCCCTGATCACGAAAGTGCCGGGCCGGTAAGCAAAGCTTACGTGCTGGAACTCAACCCGTCCGCTTAGGGTCGATTGCCCGGCTCCTCGCCCCTGCAGCATCGGTTCGCGGTCCGGTGGTTCCTCGGGCTCGTCGAGCAGCTCGAAAACCCGCTCGGCGCTGGCCATTCCGGACTGCAGCGTGTTGTACATGCCGGCGACCTGGCTCAGGGGCTGGTTGAAATGGCGCACGTACTGGATGAACGCCTGAATGCTGCCCAGCGTGATCTGGCCAGTCGCCACCTGCACCCCCCCGACCACCGCCACCGCGACGTAGCCGAGGTTGCCGACGAACGTCGTCGCCGGCGAAAGCAGACCGGAGAAGAACTGGGCGCCGAAACAACTCTCATACACCTCGTCGTTAAGCTCGCTGAATTGTTGTTGAGCGTGGGCCCGGTGACCGAAAGTCCGGATCACCGTGAAACCGCTGTAGGTCTCCTCGATGTGGGCGTTGAGCCGTCCGGTGTTGACCCACTGCTCAGTGAACTGCCGCTGCGAACGTCGCACGATCCCTCGGGTCACCAGCAGCGACAGTGGCACGGTCAGCAGGGTGATCCCGGCTAGCAGTGGGGAGATCGAAGCCATCATCGCCAGCACGGTCACCACCGTCAGCACCGCGGACATCAACTGGCCGATTGTCATGGAGATCGATGTTTGGATGTTGTCGATGTCGTTGGTAGCCCGGCTCAACAACTCACCACGCTGGCGGCCGTCGAAGTAGGACAGCGGCAGCCGGTGCACCTTGTCCTCGACATCGGAGCGTAGCGCCCTCATGGTCTTCTGCACGGTTATGTTCAGTATCCTGGCCTGCAGCCAAATCAGCAGTGCCGCAACAAGATACAGGCAAAGCGCCAGCGTCAGTGTGTGGCCGATGGCACTGAAGTTCACGCCGTGTCCGGGTACCACGTTCATCCCGGACAGCAGGTCGGCGAAGGCATCGTTGCCGCGGGCGCGGGCGGCCGCGACAGCTTGTTCCTTGGTGATTCCGGCTGGCAACTGCCGGCCGATGACGCCGTTGAACAGCAGGTCGGTGGCATGGCCCAGGACTCGCGGGCCAACCGCCGAGATGGCTATTCCGGCGATGGACAGCAAGATCACCGCGGTGGCCGCCCCGCGTTGCGGGGCAAGGCGCTTCAGCAGACGCATTGTCGAGCCAGTGAAATTCCGGGACCGCCAGGGGCGCCCCTGGGCCATCCCGCGTGTCGGCGCGGTCGTCGGCGCTGTCACGGTTGACTTAGTCTGGGATTGTGGTGTGGCCCTCGATATAGTGGCTCCCGTCGGCGTTCGATCCACACATCATCATGCAGTGGAGCTTCACCTCGGGCCTGTCCTTGCTCAGGTTTGGTTTCCATTGCCACGTTGTTTCGACGTTGTTGGCGGCGCTGAGGCCGTCACGCTCACCGACGCTGCAGTGCAGGGTCCGGTGCCCGAGATCGCAAGTTTCAACCAGCACTTGGCTTTCGGTAAGGCCGAGCGGATTGCGGATCAGCCGCACGCCGAATCGCTCGGTTTTGCCCTGGGCCCGCAGCCGGTCGGCGATGCCGGTCAATGTGGGCTCGTCAGCTGGGCCCACCGCCGAGGTCGAGCCGAAGTCGGCCGGTTCGGCAAACTCCATGCCGACGACGCCGACACCGGAGCCGACGCCGGGGTCGAAACGCATCGAGGTCGCCCGCAAACCCGGCACGCGGCGCCGGTCCACGGGCGTGGTTTCGGTTCCGCGCGGCACGAGGCGTTCCACCAGGACCTCTCCTGAAGCCGGATCAAAGTGCTTGTGCAGCAGCCAGATCGCGAATCGCCGCCAGGCGTCGGTCGAGACGAGATATTGGCCTAGCTCGTCAAGACAGGCGCGGTCGGCCTTATCCAACACAGCGACGTCGGTGGCGTCCATGTCGCGTAACGCCGCATAGTCCGCGACGTTGTGGTCCCGCAATGTGAGCACCGCTGTTCTCCTTCTCTTGAGGGGTCCCGATATAGGTGACAACGAAAAATAACGAAAGGGACGGTCAGGACGAATTCGCCGCCAAACAGCCTCTCCACGAACAGCTCTGGATGTCTATGCCACCGGACACTACAGGCGAGTTGAACGGCAAACCATTATCGGGAGCTGTGAGAACATGTGGATTTGTTTTGCGGATGACGCGCCGGGGCTCAGTCGAGGCGGTAGCGGATCAGCCGGGAGCTGTTGACCACCACCGCAACCGAGGATGCGTTGTGCAGGATCGCGGCCAGCACCGGTGACAACGCCCCGCCCGCGCCGATGAGCAGCCCAGCTGCATTGACGGCAATCGACATGCCGTAGTTCTCCCGGATCACGTCGACCGCCCGCGCGCCCAGGTCGCGCACGTCGAGCAGACGGTGCAGGTCGTCGTTGGCCAGTGCCACATCGGCGGTTTCGACGGCGACGTCGGTTCCGGCCAGGCCCATGGCGATCCCGATATCGGCGGCCGCCAGGGCCGGGGCGTCGTTGACTCCGTCCCCGACCATCCCGACCACGTAACCCTCGTCCTGTAGCTCGCGCACCACTTCGAGCTTGTCCTCGGGCATCACCTCGGCGCGCCACTCGTCGATCCCGAGCTCCTCGGCGACCACCTTGGCGATGTCGGGATGGTCCCCGGTGAGCATCACGATCCGGCGAATGCCTTTGGCCCGCAACTTCGTAAGCACTTCGTCCGCCTCGGGCCGCACCTCGTCGCGCAGGCTGATCAGCCCCACCAGCGTGCCGTCCACCGCGAGCAGCAGCGGCGTCTCGGCCTGGCTGCGCAGCCTTTCGACCCACTCCGACGCCTTCTTGGACACCCTTACCTTTTCGGCACGCAACAGCGACGGGCTGCCCAGCAGCAGGGTCCGGCCGTCGGCCCAGGTTCGCATCCCCAGGCCCACCAGCACCTCGCACTCCTCGTGCGGAGGAATGCTGATGTGGCGTTCCTCGGTGGAGCGGATCACGGCTTCGGCCAGCGGATGACGCGAGTGGATCTCCGAGCTGGCCGCATAGGCCAGCACCTGCTCGGGCTTCCAATCCTTGCGCATGGCAACGATGTTCGTGACCACCGGGCGTCCAACGGTCAGTGTGCCGGTCTTGTCGAACACGATCGCGTCGACCCGGCCGGCCTGTTCCAGGTGCGATCCGCCCTTGATCAGGATGCCGCGCCGGGCGCCGTTGCCGATGGCGGCGCTGATCGCGGTGGGCGTGGACAGGCCCACCGCGCACGGGCACGCGATCAACAGCATGGTCATGGCGCGGCGCACGTCTCCGGTGACCGCCAGGGTGATGGCCGAGACGATGAACGAGGTGGGCACGAAGCGGCGAGAGAAGTTCTCGCCGACCGTTTGGATCGGCGCCCGGTCGTGCTGCGCCTCCTCGACGCGGGCGATGATGCGGCCGATGGTGGTTTGGTTGCCGACGGCCTGGGCGCGCACCACCAGGCGTCCGCGGACCACGACCGAACCGGCGTGCACATGTGTCCCGACCGCGACGCTGACCGGCAGGTTCTCCCCGGTGATCGCGGATTGGTTGACAACGGCCTCGCCCTCGACCACCTCGCCGTCGACCGGTATCGCAACGTGGTCGTGCACCACCACCTCGTCGCCGATCTCAACGGAATCGATCGGCACCTGTATCTCGGTGCCCCGCTGGGGGCCGTCGGTCAGCCGGATCCACGCCGCGTCCTGGCTGCCGCGCAGCAACTCCGAGATGGCCCGACGAGTCCGCCGCAGCGTCAGATCCTGCAGATACTCACCGATATTGAGCAGCCACAACACGGTGAGTGCTACGACGTTCTCGCGCAGTATCAGGCTCGCCACCGTCGCCGCGGAAACCAGCGCGTCGGTGCCGGCCCTGCCGGAGCGCAACGAGCGCAGCGCGCCGCGCAGGAAGGGATAGCCGGTGAAGATGGTGACGCCGCTGGCGACCAGGCGGCCGCTCGTGCCGAGCAGCGGCGGTCGCGCGAATACGTAGCGGCGCACCCCGAGCAGGGCCAGTGCCGCGCCGCCGATGACCATGCGCAGCACGTCGGTGTTGCGGATCTCGGACGAATGCGGCGCGCGGGCCGGGATCAGCTCCGCGGCGACGTGCGCGGCGCCGCTGATCGCCGCCAGTACCGACGGACGGTCGCAGCGCCGGGGGGAGTACCACACGACGACGCAGCCGGTGCGCGGGTAGGCATGCACGGCCCGAACGCCGGTCTGCTTGGCAACCGCCTCCTCGACCGCCACCGCGCGCCGGGAGTTGGCGCGGACCCACGCGACCCGCACCCGCATCCGCCCGGCCGCGTCCGAAACCACCACCAGGTCTTCGGTGGTCGCGAGCGTCATGGCTAGTGGTCGTGGTCGTGTGCTTCGCCGACGGCCGGGGTGGGCGCCTCTTCACCGATGCGCTCACGAGCCTCGGCCATCACGTCGGCGATCTTCAGCCGCGCCGACTCCGCGGCCTCCTCGGCCTTGCGGGTGCCGCGCAGCCCCAGCTCGGCGGACTTCACAGCGGTTTCGTGCAGGGGCGCCTTGGCCACGGCCTTGCGCACCACCTCGTAGGCGGTCACCCCGACCAAGCCCGTGACCACCGTCCCCGCCGCCTTGGCCAATAGCCCGTACACCGCCATTGCTTGGTCCTTCCTCCCGTTCTGCCAGCCGCCGTTCCCACGACGCTAACATCAAAATATTGCGATATCAATATGAGTTATCGGTCGCATTATCGAACCTGTCGGGCGGCGGTGGCATAATCGCACATATGTTCGAGGAGTCGGGTCCGGGGTCGCGGGCGGAAGTGATCGCGCGCATGGACGCGCTGGGCGAGGAGATGCATGGGCGGTATCTGCAGCGGACCCCGACGGCGGAGTCGACGGGGTTTGTGCAGCGGATCTGCGCGGCGGCGCGTGCGGAGAATCAGGCGGCGGCCCAGCAGTTGGTGGTGATGGGGGAGTTGTTCGCCTACCGGCTCTCGCAGTGCTCGAAGACCCAGGACTGGGCGATGGACACGATGGAGGCGGTGGCCGCCGAGGTGGCCGCGGGGTTGCGGATCAGCCAGCGCCGGGCCGCCACTCGCCTGGAGTATGCCCGCGCGATGCGCGAGCGGCTACCGCAGACCGCGGAGGTGTTCATTGCCGGGGACATCGACTATTGGGCGTTCACCACGATCGTGTCGCGCACCGATCTGATCACCGACCCGGCCGTGCTGGCCAAGGTGGACGGGCTGGTCGCGGCCAACGTGGCACGCTGGCTGTCGATGACGCGGGGCGGGCTGTCGGGCAAGGTCGATGCGATCGTGGCCAAGGTGGATGCCGATGCGGTGCGCCGCGGCAAAGAGCGCCAGACCGATCGGGAGATCTGGATCGGGTCCGAGCTGGACGGTATCTCCCAGATTCAGGGCACCCTGTTCACCCCGGACGCGCACGCGCTGGACAAGCGGCTCCGCGAGTTGGCGGCCACGGTGTGTGAGCAGGATCCGCGCAGCCGTGAGCAGCGCCGCGCTGATGCGTTGGGGGCGTTGGCGGCCGGGGCGGAGCGGTTGGGGTGTCGTTGCGGGCGCGCGCAGTGCGCGGCCGGGGCGCGTCGGGCTGCCTCGCCGGTGGTCATTCACGTGATCGCCGAGCAGGCCAGCTTGACCGGCGCCGGCGACGCCCCGGCGTCCGAGCTGGGCGCGGACGGTGTGATCACCCCCGAACTGGTTGCGGAGCTGGCCAAGTCGGCCAAGCTGGTGCCGCTGGTCCACCCCGGGGATGCCGCGCCCGAGCCGCAGTACACACCGTCGAAGGCGTTGGCTGATTTCGTGCGGTGCCGGGACTTGACGTGTCGCTGGCCAGGCTGCGACGTGCCCGCCACCCAGTGCGACATCGACCATTCGATCCCCTACGACGACGGCGGCCCCACCCATGCGGGCAACCTCAACTGCAAATGCCGCGCCCACCACCTCGCGAAGACCTTTTGGGGTTGGCGCGAACAACAACTGGCTGACGGCACCTTGATCCTGACCTCCCCGGGCGGGGCCACCCACGTCACCACACCGGGCAGCGCGCTGCTGTTCCCCAGCCTGTGCTACGCCGTCGGCGGCATGCCCACCCCCGAGGCCGACCCCCCGCCCGATGACTACTGCGGCCAGCGCACCGCCATGATGCCCAAACGCCGCCGCACCCGCGCCCAAAACCGCGCCGCGCGGGTGGCGACCGAACGCAACCACAACCGCCAAGCCCGTACCCGCGCCGCTTCAGAGCGTGCACCGAACCCGCCACCCGATAGCGACGAACCACCGCCGTTTTAGGCTCGACGACGCGCGCCCGAGCGCGATTCCCTTTCGCCTCCCACGAACTTCGTGTAGCGCCCTATTGTGTGCAGGAATCGCACTTTGGCTACGGGAGACCAGTCATGGATGGCACACCATTTGGGCGCTACCGGCTGATCGAGTTATTGGGCCGCGGTGGCATGGGCGAGGTGTGGCGGGCCTATGACACCGACACCGACCGGATCGTGGCCATCAAGGTGTTGCCCGCGCACTTGTCTGAAGACGAGGAGTTTCAGCGCCGCTTCCGCCGGGAAGCTCACACCGCGGCACGCTTGAACAGCCCCCATGTGATCCCGATCCACCATTACGGCGAGATTGATGGGCGCCTGTATCTGGACATGCGGCTGATCAAGGGCCGCGATTTGGCCACCGTGCTGGGCGACGGGCCGTTGGATCCGTTGCGGACGGTGAACATCGTGGGCCAGGTCGCCAAGGCGTTGCATGCCGCCCATCAGGAGGGTCTGCTGCATCGCGACATCAAGCCGTCCAACATCTTGCTCGATGACGACGATTTCGCTTATCTGATCGACTTCGGCATCGCCCGCACCCTGGGCGAGACGCGGATGACCCAGACCGGCGGCGCGGTGGGCACCTACCACTACATCGCGCCCGAACGCTTGGCCATCGGAGCCGACGAGGACGCCCGCGCCGACATCTACTCGCTGGCCTGCGTGCTCTATGAGTGCCTGACCGGCAGCCCACCGTTTCCCGGCGACACCATGCCCCAACTCGTGACCGCCCACCTTCACACCCCGCCGCCGCGGCCGTCGGTGAGCCGGCCGCAAGTGCCTGCCCCCGTCGATGAGGTCGTTGCCCGCGGGATGGCCAAAGACCCACAGCAGCGCTATGTCACCACGGTCGAGCTGGCCGATGCCGCCAGCGCGGCGATCACGCAACCTATTGCCCGACCGGCCCCGGCTGCCACGCAGCTCCCCACGGCGCAGCAGACACACCATGTGGTGACCGCCCCGCGGATGACCGTGATGGCCCCATCGCCGGCCCCCGCCCAGCTCCCGCCGCCGTGGCAGCCCGCCCCCCCGACAGGCGGGATCACTCGGCGCACCATCGCGCTTGGCGCGGGTGCTGTTGTGCTGGTCGCCGTGATCGCCTCGGTCATCGGCATTGTCGCCCTCAGCAAGCATGAGCCGTCGCAGTCATCCCCATCCTCATCACTCCCGACATCAGGGCCGCGGTCCTATGGCGCCCAGATGATGCTGCCCTTCACCGGCCTCTTCTATCCCGAGGGTGTGGCGGTGGACAGCACCGGCACGGTCTACGTCGGCGACCGCAGCAACAATCGGGTGGTGAAGTTGTCGGGGGGTTCGTCCACCCAGGAGGTGCTGCCCTTCACCGGCCTCCTCAATCCCGAGGGTGTGGCGGTGGACAGCACCGGCGCCGTCTACGTCGCCGACGTCTCCAACAACCGGGTGCTGAGGCTGGCGGCGGGCTCGTCCACCCAGGAGGTGCTGCCCTTCACCGGCCTCCTCAATCCCGACGGTGTGGCGGTGGACAGCACCGGCAGTCTCTACGTCACCGACTACGGCAACAACCGGGTGCTGAAGTTGTCGGGGGGCTCGTCCACCCAGGAGGTGCTGCCCTTCACCGGCCTCCACGGTCCCCACGGTGTGGCGGTGGACAGCACCGGTACCCTCTACGTCACCGACACCGAAAACAGCCGGGTGGTGAAGTTGGCGGCGGGCTCGTCCGCCCAGGAGGTGCTGCCCTTCACCGGCCTCAACGGTCCCTTCGGTGTGGCGGTGGACAGCGCCCGCGCCGTCTACGTCGCCGATCTCCACAACAGCCGGGTGGTGAGGCTGGCGGCGGGGTCGTCGGCTCAGGAGGTGCCGCCCTTCGCCGGCCTCAACGGTCCCTGGGGTGTGGCGGTTGGCAACACCGGCACCCTCTACGTCACCGACCAGAACAACAACCGGGTGCTTAAGCTGCCAGTGCGGTAGCGGGTGGCGACGGCGGCGGCCATGTCGACCTCGCCGCCTCACTGCGTATGGTGAGCCGGTGGATGGCACACCGTTTGGGCGCTACCGGTTGGTGGAGTTGTTGGGCCGTGGCGGGATGGGTGAGGTGTGGCGGGCCTATGACACCGACACCGACCGGATCGTGGCCATCAAGGTGTTGCCCGCGCAATTGGCTGAGGACGAGGAGTTTGTGCGCCGCTTCCGCCGGGAAGCCCACGCCGCGGCACGCTTGAACAGCCCCCATGTGATCCCGATTCATCATTACGGCGAGATTGATGGGCGCCTGTATCTGGACATGCGGCTGATCAAGGGCCGCGATTTGGCCACCGTGCTGGGCGACGGGCCGTTAGATCCGTTGCGGGCGGTGAACATCGTGGGCCAGGTCGCCAAGGCGTTGCATGCCGCCCATCAGCAGGGTCTGCTGCATCGTGACATCAAGCCGTCGAACATCTTGCTCGATGACGACGATTTCGCTTATCTGATCGACTTCGGCATCGCCCGCACCCTGGGCGAGACGCGGATGACCCAGACCGGCGGCGCGGTGGGCACCTTCCACTACATCGCGCCCGAACGCTTGGCCATCGGGGCCGACGAGGACGCCCGCGCCGACATCTACTCGCTGGCCTGCGTGCTCTATGAGTGCCTGACCGGCAGCCCACCGTTTCCCGGCGACACCATGCCCCAACTCATCGCCGCCCACCTTCACGCCGCGCCGCCGCGGCCGTCGGTGAGCCGGCCGCAGTTGCCTGCCCCCGTCGATGAGGTCGTTGCCCGCGGGATGGCCAAAGACCCTCAGCAGCGCTATGTCACCACGGTCGAGCTGGCCGATGCCGCCAGCGCGGCGATCACGCAACCTATTGCCCGACCGGCCCCGGCTGCCACGCAGCTCCCAACGGCGCAGCAGGCACACCATGTGGTGACCGCCCCGCCGGCGACCGTGATGGCCCCATCGCCGGCCCCCGCCCAGCTCCCGCCGCCGTGGCAGCCCGCCCCCCCGACAGGCGGGATCAGTCGGCGCACCATCGCGCTTGGCGCGGGTGCTGTTGTGCTGGTCGCCGTGATCGCCTCGGTCATCGGCATTGCCGCCCTCAGCAAGCATGGGCCGTCGCCGTCATCTGCGACAGCATCGTCACCCCCGACATCATCGTCACCCCGAACATCGGCGCCGCGGTCCTATGGCGCTCAGATTGTGCTGCCCTTCACCGGCCTCGACACTCCCGACGGTGCGGCGCTGGACAGCACCGGCACCCTCTACGTCACCGACGTCGGCAGCAGCCTGGTGCTTAAGCTAACGGCGGGCTCGTCCGCCCAGGACGTGCTGCCCTTCACCGGCCTCAACTTCCCGGGCGGTGTGGCGGTGGACAGCACCGGCGCCCTCTACGTCGCCGACACATTCAACGATCGGGTGGTGAAATTGGCGGCGGGCTCGTCCACCCAGGAGGTGCTGCCCTTCGCCGGCCTCCACAATCCCCAGGGTGTGGCGGTGGACAGCACCGGCGCCCTCTACGTCACCGACACAGACCACGACCGGGTGGTGAAGCTGGCGGCGGGCTCGTCTACCCAGGAGGTGCTGCCCTTCACCGGCCTCCACGGTCCCCTCGGTGTGGCGGTGGACAGCACCGGCACCGTCTACATCACCGACAACGGCAACAGCCGGGTGGTGAAGTTGGCGGCGGGTTCGTCCGGCCAGGACATGCTGCCCTTCACCAGCCTCAGCAATCCCTGGGGTGTGGCCGTGGACAGCACCGGCAACGTCTACGTCACCGACACCGGCAACAACCGCGTGGTGAAGTTGGCGGCGGGCTCGTCCACCCAGGAGGTGCTGCCCTTCACCGGCCTCAACAGTCCCCGCGGTGTGGCGGTGGACAGCACCGGCGCCCTCTACGTCGCCGAGTGGAAGAACAAACGGGTGGTGAAGCTGCCGGTGCAGTAGCGGGTCGCAACGGCCCGGACTGCGTATGGTGAGCCGGTGGATGGCACACCGTTTGGGCGCTACCGGTTGGTGGAGTTGTTGGGCCGTGGCGGGATGGGTGAGGTGTGGCGGGCCTATGACACCGACACCGACCGGATCGTGGCCATCAAGGTGTTGCCCGCGCAATTGGCTGAGGACGAGGAGTTTGTGCGCCGCTTCCGCCGGGAAGCCCACGCCGCGGCACGCTTGAACAGCCCCCATGTGATCCCGATTCATCATTACGGCGAGATTGATGGGCGCCTGTATCTGGACATGCGGCTGATCAAGGGCCGCGATTTGGCCACCGTGCTGGGCGACGGGCCGTTAGATCCGTTGCGGGCGGTGAACATCGTGGGCCAGGTCGCCAAGGCGTTGCATGCCGCCCATCAGCAGG
This sequence comes from uncultured Actinomycetota bacterium, assembly GCA_963814505.1. Taxonomy (GTDB): domain Bacteria; phylum Actinomycetota; class Actinomycetes; order Mycobacteriales; family Mycobacteriaceae; genus Mycobacterium. The sequence continues at coordinate 325,967 of CAWFDM010000016.1, read as the reverse complement.
GTCTGCTGCATCGTGACATCAAGCCGTCGAACATCTTGCTCGATGACGACGATTTCGCTTATCTGATCGACTTCGGCATCGCCCGCACCCTGGGCGAGACGCGGATGACCCAGACCGGCGGCGCGGTGGGCACCTTCCACTACATCGCGCCCGAACGCTTGGCCATCGGGGCCGACGAGGACGCCCGCGCCGACATCTACTCGCTGGCCTGCGTGCTCTATGAGTGCCTGACCGGCAGCCCACCGTTTCCCGGCGACACCATGCCCCAACTCATCGCCGCCCACCTTCACGCCGCGCCGCCGCGGCCGTCGGTGAGCCGGCCGCAGTTGCCTGCCCCCGTCGATGAGGTCGTTGCCCGCGGGATGGCCAAAGACCCTCAGCAGCGCTATGTCACCACGGTCGAGCTGGCCGATGCCGCCAGCGCGGCGATCACGCAACCTATTGCCCGACCGGCCCCGGCTGCCACGCAGCTCCCAACGGCGCAGCAGGCACACCATGTGGTGACCGCCCCGCCGGCGACCGTGATGGCCCCATCGCCGGCCCCCGCCCAGCTCCCGCCGCCGTGGCAGCCCGCCCCCCCGACAGGCGGGATCAGTCGGCGCACCATCGCGCTTGGCGCGGGTGCTGTTGTGCTGGTCGCCGTGATCGCCTCGGTCATCGGCATTGCCGCCCTCAGCAAGCATGGGCCGTCGCCGTCATCTGCGACAGCATCGTCACCCCCGACATCATCGTCACCCCGAACATCGGCGCCGCGGTCCTATGGCGCTCAGATTGTGCTGCCCTTCACCGGCCTCAACGATCCCGAGGGTGTGGCGGTGGACAGCAGCGGCACCCTCTACGTCGCCGACAACAGCAACAACCGGGTGGTGAAGTTGGCGGCGGGCTCGTCCGCCCAGGAGGTGCTGCCCTTCACCGGCCTCAAAGGTACCTTCGGTGTGGCAGTGACCAGCACCGGCACCCTCTACGTCGCCGACACCGGCAACAATCGGGTGCTGAGGCTGGCGGCGGGCTCGTCCGCCCAGGAGGTGCTGCCCTTCACCGGCCTCAACTTCCCCGCCCGTGTGGCGGTGGACGGCACCGGCAACGTCTACGTGACCGAACTCGACAACAACCGGGTGCTTAGGCTGGCGGCGGGCTCGTCTACCCAGGACGTGCTGCCCTTCACCGGCCTCAGCAGGGCCGATGGTGTGGCGGTGGACAGCACCGGCGCCGTCTACGTCACCGACAACGGCAACAACCGGGTGCTCAAGTTGGCGGCGGGCTCGTCCGCCCAGGAGGTGCTGCCCTTCACCAGCCTCTACAGTCCCTTCGGTGTGGCGGTGGACGGCGGCGGCACCCTCTACGTCACCGACGTCGGCAACAACAGCCGGGTGCTGAGGCTGGTGGCGGGTTCGTCTGGCCAGGACGTGCTGCCCTTCACCGGCCTCAACGATCCCCGCGGTGTGGCGGTGGACAGCACCGGCGCCCTCTACATCACCGACAACGGCACCCGGGTGCTGAAGCTGCCGGCGCAGTAGCGGGTCGCGACGGCCGCGGCCGACCTCGCGGAGCCCCACGGGCCGATCCCGACGACGATCCACCACCGTCTAGAGAACGTCTAGAGAACCCGGGTGACCTTCTCGGTCTCGATCCGGCGCGGCAGCAGCGCCGGGTCGGGGTTGGCCACCTGCACCAGCGACCCGCCGATGGCCATGATCGCCAGCAGGCCGTCGACCAGCTCATCGGGCCCGGCCCACGAGGCGCTGGACAGCACTCGATCGCCAGGCGTCAAACCCCTTGCCGCCGCAGCGTTCTCACATTCGGCCAGGACCGCCTCGACCGATCGGCCGGCCAGCGCCGGGCCGGGGTGGCGTTCGGGAACTATCTGATCGCCGTGCACCCGCACCGCGGTCGCGTAGTCGGTCACCCCGATCGGCAGGTCGGGAGCCGGCCGGCCGAACGGATCCAGCGACAGCACCGCCACCTCGCCGCCGGGCCCGACCGCGCTGTCGGCCTCGTCCAGGCGTTCGGCGGTGCACAGCGCCACGTCCGCGGGGCCGGCCAGGACAGCCTCGGCGCCGATCCACCACACCCCGAACAGAGCCGCCGCCGTCTGCCAATGAGCCGGCAGCAAGATCGCGATCCGGCTGGCCGGCCCGGCGGCCAGCTCGTCGCGCAGCAGGTTGCCGGTCTTGGCGGCCCAGTTGGCCAGCGTCGCCGCGGACAGCTCGATGCGCCCGCCGGTGGCCCCAATGGCATCGTCGTAATAGGTGATGCGCGGGCCGACCGGGTCGGCACGCAGCATCGGATCCAGGATGGCCCCGCTAAGCGTTGTCGGCGTGGTCAGTTGATGCACTCCGGCTTGTCGGAGCCGGCGGTAAGGATCGGCGACGGCGCGGGAGCGTTCGGGTCGGCGGCCGGTCCCTGGTTCGACAGGCGCGCGGGCGTGACCGAGCCGCCGCCGGAAAGCCCGGAGCCCGGACCGGTGTAGTCGTTGGCCAGCACCACCCGGACCGATCCCTGCGGGATCGACGCGTCGGCGACGACCGGCAATCCGCCGAGCTCCTTGGCGACCTCCTGTGCGCCCAGGTCGTCGGGCTTGGTGGCCCGCACCTGGCTGGTCTTCACGTGGGCGCCCTCGTTGTTACCGACGGCGCCGGCGGTAAATCCCTTGGCGGTCAACACGTCTGACACCGCCGCGGCCAAACCGTTGATATCGGTGTCGTTGACGACGCTGGCGGTGGTCTTGGCGGGCGTGTAGGCCAGCTGCTCGGTCTTGCCCTGCTCCTGGTCGTGCAACAGGCCGGCCACGAAGTCCTGAACCTGATGCGGGTCCACCCGCACCACGCTTTGCATGCCGTCGTCGCTCCAGCCCGCCCCGTCGAGCACCGGGATGGTGGCGAAGGCGACGTTGCCGCCGGCCAGCTTCTGCAGCTGCTGCACGAAGTCAATGATGTCCCAGCCCGAGGAGATCACCACCGAGCGCTGGATCGCCTGCTCCAGCCGCTTCACCGTGGCGGGGCTGGAGAGCGTCCGGCCGGAGATGACCCGGTGGGCCAGCGAGGCCATGACAACCTGCTGACGCACCACCCGATCCAGGTCGCCGCGCGGCAGCTCGTGGCGTTGCCGGACGAAGCTGAGCGCCTGCGGGCCGTTGAGCCGTTGCCGGCCGGCTGGAAAGTCGGCTCCCGAAAGCGGTTCGTAGACAGGTTCTTTGAGACACACTTCGACGCCACCGAGTGCGTCGGTGATCAACGCGAAGCCGAGCAGCCCGATCTCGGCGTAGTGGTCGACGGTGACTCCGGTGAGGTCGGCGACCGTCTTGATCAGGGCCTCGCGACCGGCCTCGGTGCCTTCCGCCGCGGCATCGGCGGCGGACTCTCCGGCGCGCACGAGGCTGGCCCGCTTGGCCTCCCTGGTCTGGCCGTAGACACCGTTGATCTTGGTCTTGCCCAGGCCGGGGGCCTGCACATAGGAGTCACGCGGAATCGAGATCGCGGTGGCCGACCTTCCGTCGTTGGGGATGCGGATCAGGATGATGGTGTCGGTGTTGGTCGCTTCCTCGTCGCCGGCCCGCAAGGTCGCCAGTTCCTGGGGCGTTAGGGGATTGCCGTGCGCGTCGGTCCGGCTGTCGACGCCCACCAGCAAAATGTCGATCGCGCCGTCGTCGCCGCCGCGACCCAATGAGGGCGCCGACATGTGGAAGATGCCGTCTTCGAAGGCTCGGACATTGCTCCAGGCGACCCCGGTGCCGAGGACGACCGCGCAGGCTAGTGCCGTGAACACCGCGCGAACCGCACGAACCGCGCGAACCACATGTTGCACAGGCATCACACTAGGTTACTTGCGACACACCCGCTTCTCGGGTAGCCAGCTCCGGCGTGCCAAGGCGTGCATAACGGCATGCCAGACTCAAACCATGTCGGGGAGGATCGTGATCACCGGTGCGGGCGGGCAGCTCGGCAGTTGTTTGGCCGCTCAAGCCGCTCGCCAGGGACGTGACGTGGCGGCGCTGACGTCAAAGCAATGGGATATCACCGCCGCGGGGGTCGCGGAGCGGATCGTGCAGCGCGGCGATGTGGTGATCAATTGCGCGGCGTATACCAACGTCGACGGCGCCGAGAGCGACGAGTCGACTGCGTATGCCGTCAATGCCACCGGTCCGGAACACATTGCGCAGGCATGCGCCCGCGCCGTCGCCCAGCTGATCCACGTCTCAACCGACTATGTGTTCAGCGGCGACTTCGGTGCGGCCGTCCCGCGGCCCTACGAGCCCAGCGATGAAACCGGGCCGCTCGGCGTCTACGGCCTCAGCAAGCTTGCCGGCGAAAAGGCCGTGCTGGCGGCGCTGCCGGGGGCCACCGTGGTACGGACGGCCTGGGTCTACACCGGCGGGACCGGCAAAGACTTCGTTGCCGTCATGCGCCGACTGGCCGCCGGAGACGGCCCGGTGGACGTGGTCGAGGACCAGACCGGCTCACCCACCTACGTGGCCGACCTGGCCGCCGCGTTGCTGCAGGTCACTGACGCCGGCCTGCACGGCCGGATCCTGCACGCCGCTAACCAAGGTGCGGTCTCCCGGTTCGAGCAGGCCCGCGCGGTGTTCGAAGAATGCGGGGCCGACCCCCAGCGGGTGCGACCGGTCAGCAGCGCCCAAAACCCGCGGCCGGCACCTCGGCCGCATTACTCCGCGTTATCGGGCCGGCAGTCCGCCGCGGCCGGCCTGACCCCGCTAAGGCCATGGCGCACTGCACTTGTCGCGGCGTTACCCTCGATGCGTGGCTGACGTGCTGCCGGTCGTAGCGGTGACCTATTCACCGGGTCCGCATCTGGAGCGCTTCCTGGCCTCGTTGTCGCTGGCCACCGAGCGTCCCGTCAGCGTCGTGCTGGCCGACAACGGCTCCACCGACGGAACACCGCAGGCCGCCGTCGGGCGCTACCCGAGCGTGCGGCTGTTCGAAACCGGGGCCAACCTCGGGTACGGGACCGCGGTGAATCGCGCGATCGCACAGCTCTCTGCGGAAGAGGGAGCCGACGATAACTGGGTGATCGTGGCCAACCCGGACGTGCAGTGGGGCCCGGGCAGCATCGACGCCCTGCTGGACGCCGCCGCCCGCTGGCCCCGCGCCGGCGCCCTCGGCCCGCTGATCCGGGATCCCGATGGATCGGTGTACCCGTCGGCGCGACTGCTGCCCAGCCTGGTCCGCGGCGGCATGCACGCGGTGCTCGGGCCGTTCTGGAAGCGCAATCCGTGGACGGCGGCCTACCGCCAGGAGCGGCTCGAGCCCAGCGAGCGCCCAGTGGGCTGGCTGTCGGGATCGTGCCTGCTGGTGCGCCGCGCGGCCTTCAAGGAGATCGGCGGGTTCGACGAGCGCTACTTCATGTATATGGAGGACGTCGACCTCGGCGACCGGCTCGGCAAAGCCGGCTGGCTGAGCGTCTACGTGCCGTCGGCCGAAGTTCTGCACCACAAGGGCCACTCCACCGGGCGCGACCCGGCAAGCCACCTGGCGGCCCATCACAAGAGCACCTATATTTTTTTGGCCGACCGGCATTCCGGCTGGTGGCGGGCGCCGCTGCGATGGACGCTGCGGGGATCTTTACAGGCGCGGTCCCGGCTGATGGTGCGCAATTCGAGAAGGCGACGAGCGGGGGACCTGAAGAGGGCTCTGAAAAAGGCTGGGCAACTGGCAGAAGGGCGACACTGAATTGGCCTTACCAAACCCCCAAGGCTCACCAAACCCTCAAGTTGACGCGGTGGTCCTGGTCGGCGGCAAGGGCACCCGGTTGCGGCCGCTGACACTGTCGGCGCCCAAGCCCATGCTGCCGACCGCCGGTGTGCCGTTTCTGACCCATCTGCTGTGCCGGATCGCCGGGGCCGGCATCGAGCACGTGATCCTGAGCACGTCGTATCAGGCCAAGGTGTTCGAGGCGGAGTTCGGGGACGGGTCCCAGCTGGGCCTGCGGATCGACTACGTCACCGAGGAAGACCCGTTGGGGACCGGTGGCGGCATCGCCAACGTCGCCGGCCGGCTGCAGCACGACACCGTGCTGGTGTTCAACGGCGATGTGCTCTCCGGCGCCGACCTTGGCCAGCTGCTGGAGTTTCACCAGACCAACGAATCCGACGTCACATTGCACCTGGTAAGGGTGGGCGACCCGCGGGCGTTCGGTTGCGTGCCCACCGACGAGAAGAACCGCGTCGTCGCCTTTCTCGAGAAGACCGAGGATCCGCCGACCGACCAGATCAACGCCGGATGCTACGTCTTCGAGCGCAAAATCATCGAGCGGATTCCCCAGGGTCGCCCGGTCTCGGTCGAGCGCGAGGTGTTCCCGGCATTGCTCTCCGATCCCGACGTCAAGATCTGTGGCTACGTCGATGCCACGTACTGGCGCGACATGGGCACACCGGAAGATTTCGTTCGCGGATCCTCGGATCTGGTGCGCGGCATCGCCCCGTCGCCGGCCCTGCACGGTCACCGCGGCGAGCGGTTGGTGCACCCCAGCGCGGCCGTGTCTCCCGGTGCGGTGCTGATCGGGGGCACGGTCATCGGGCGGGGCGCCGAGATAGGCCCTGGCGTCCGGCTCGACGGCGCGGTGATTTTCGACGGCGTCAAGGTCGAGGCCGGCAGCGTCATCGAGCGCTCGATCATCGGCTTCGGTGTCCGCATCGGCCCGCGGGCGCTGATCCGGGACGGTGTGATCGGCGACGGGGCCGACATCGGCGCACGCTGCGAGCTGCTGCGTGGCGCCCGGGTGTGGCCGGGCGTCCTCATTCCCGACGGCGGGATCCGTTACTCGTCCGACGTGTGAGGCGTCCTCGTAGCGCCGAAGCGTCGCCCTTTCGTCGAGATCGACGCTACCGTCACCCGTACTCGAACTTTTCCGCGCTGGCGTCGATCTCAACGGTTAACGAGCGCACGCCCGTCCGACGAGGTGGGCGAGCGCCTGGTCGGCCCCGGCGGCGCCGGCCGGCAACGCGTCGGCCGGCCACCAGCGCAGGTCCCGCGACTCGTCGCTGATCGCGATCTGCGCGCCCGCCGGCGCGTGCGCCACGAATTGCAGATCCAGATGGCGGGTGGGCACGCCCAGCGAGCAGGTGACCGGGTGGACATGAACCGCGGCCAGTTCCGGTGCGATGCGCAGACCGGTCACGCCGGATTCCTCGGTGGCCTCGCGCAGCGCCGCGGCGACGATATCGCCGTCGTCCTCTTCACAATGCCCGCCCAGCTGTACCCACCGGCCCAGCCGTGGATGCAAGGTGAGTAGCACCCGGCTGCCGCTGTCGTCGAGCACCAGCGCCGACGCCGTGACATGACCCGGTACGCATTCGCGCAGGCAGGCGTCGGTGCGGCCGTGCACGAAGGCCAGCACCGCGTGCCGCAACGAGTCCTGGGCCGGATCGGGTGCCTGCCAGTCGGTGAGGATCGCGATCGCCGACTCCCGCAGGCTCAACGGGACGCTCGCTTGGTCCGGCGATCGCGCAGCGCCACCCACGCCGATCGGCACGCCGCAGCCACGTCCGGCGACCACCCGAGTCCGTCGACCAGAACCCGGCGGTCCACGACGTCGAGCGCCTTCTCGATCTCGTGGGCCTTCAGTAACAGGTCGACGTCGCTGGCCAGTTCGGTACTGGCATACGCGGGCGGGGGAATGGGTAGCTGCTCCGCTTCGGCCGGTTCCAGCTCCAAGATGCCGCCGCCGTAACTGCGGCCCATGATCTCGGCGAAGGCGAATGTCGCGCTGTTGTGGAACACCGCGGCAAGCGCGGTCGCGCTGACGTGGGGGACGTGGGGGACGAGCCGGACCCGATGGACGGTGTCGGTGCTGGTCGCCGCGGCGGCGTTGACGGTCAGGCGCGGCGCCAGGTGGATCTGGCGCAGCATGAACAGGTCGGGAATCCATAGCGATGGTGTGCTCCACCACGGCGTGCGGATGGAGCACTTGTAGCCGGTGTGCACGCCGGCGGCTTCGCCCGCGTTGATGTGCGCGACGAGAGCGGGATCGATCGGGTGGCGGGGGGCGTCGAGCAGCCAGGTGCGGTGGTTGGCGGCGACATCGCTCGCCCGGCAGTTGGTGTCGTAGACCAGGCCGGACAGTTGGGCGCTGCGCGAGACGAGCGGGACGCAGTGCGCCAGCAGTCCGAGCTCGTGGACTTGCGCGTGGGTGAAGGTGAAGAAGCTGTTGCGGCCCGTCACGATGCCGACGTCCACATCGGCCACACAGCCGAGCCGGGTCAGGGTGTCGGATCGCTTGAGCGTGCGCAGCAGCTGAATCGCGGTGGGGCCGAGGAAGTACTTGGTCCACTTTTCTTTCTCGTGCAGCAGGGCGGGGCTCAGCGGAAAGTGCTCGACGTGCTCGACGTGCAGGCTCGCGAGCGCGTCCGCATCACGAAGCTGGACGGTGCGGATTTGCGCCGGACCGGCACCCGCGATACCGCAGAACAGCACGACCTCCTGCAGGATGCCGTCGAACACCAGCCGCTCGAAGGTCACCAGCGTGATTTCGCGGAACCGGGTGAGCAGAAAGTCGCGCAACTGCGCGGCATAGGTGACTTGGAGCAATTCTGCGGGCAGCACCAGGCCAACCCGTCCGCGGTCGCGCACCAGGACTGTGCTCGCGACGACGAACGGGACCCAGGCATTGGTCAATCTGGTTGGGCGCAGGCCCGCCTGCCTCATCAACTCCAAGGCCGGCTCGCGCTGGTCGGATCCCCAGTTCCCGAAGCGGATGTAGGGCGGGTTGCCCGCGACACCGTCCCAGCCGCCGGCTCGGGTTTCGCTGGTTTCGCCCAGCCACCTGAACAGGTTCGCGGCGTCGACGGGTGCGAACTCGCGCGACTTCGCCGCCTCGTGGGCGACGAGTTCCACACCGTGCGCCTGGCTACTGAGCGCGGCAAGTTCGCGCAGGATGGCGCCGTCGCCGCAGGACGGCTCCAGGATTCGTGGACCCGCTTGGCGAACCCAGCGGGCCAGAAATCGGGCCACCGCAGGCGGGGTGTAGTAGCCGCCGCGAACCTTGTCGGCCGACGCGGCCGGTTTGCCCGCGAACGTCGTCATGGGGCAAGTATCACTTGCGCAGTAGTAAGTCTGCGGCATCGACGGGGTCGCGGAATCGGGCCGGCTCGGCGGCGTAGCCGACAGCGATGGCGCCCAACGGCCCCCAGTCGGCCGGCAGCTCAAGCTCGTCGCGGACCAGGTCGGCGGCGAAGATCGTGGAGCCGATCCAGCAGCTGCCCACTCCACGCACCGCCAGCGCGACCAGCAGGGCCTGCACCGCCGCTCCGACCGCGACGGTGAACATGGTGCGTTCGGCGTCGTTGCGGGCGGCGTCGGGATAAGTGTGCGCGCCGTCGGGGACCAGGAACGGGATGACGACCTCGGGCGCGTCGTAGAGGATCTGGCCGCGCCCCACCCGCCGCTCTATCGCGTCGGCGGGCTTGCCGTCACCGGCGAGGTCGGTGCGCCACTTGTCTTTCATGCGGTCGAGCAGCCGGGTCCGGGTGGTGTGGGTCTGCAGCCAGACGAACCGCGTCGGACGGGTGTGGTGCGGGGCCGGCGCCGTGAGGGCCTCGGCGATGGCGGCCTCGATTAGCTCCGGCGGCACCGGTTCGTCGCTGAACCGGCGCACCGACCGGCGCGCCAGCTGCGCCTGCCGGCGACCCAGTTCGAGTGCTTCGGCGGTACCGAGCCAGAACAGATCTTCCTCGCCCGCGCGCACCAACTGCCGCGCCGTTGAGCCGTCTTCGGTAACTCCCAGCCCGCGCACGACGGCCACCGGCATCGCGGTCAGCTTGCCCTTGACCAGATCGGCCGCCGCCGCGACCTCGTCGGCCACCGCGATCTCGGTGACCACCAACTCGTTTCCGTATCGGTCGACGGCACCCGAATAGCCGTGCAGCACAGCCAAACCGGCGGCACCGACGGCGGCGTCGGTCTGGCCGTTGCGCCAAGCCCGGCCCATGGTGTCGGTGATGACCACGGCGACGGTCACGCCGAGCCGCTCGAGCAGCCCGGCACGCAGCGCCGCGGCGCTGGCGTCGGGATCGACGGGCAGCAGCGCGAGTTCGGCGCGGCCGACGTTCGATCCGTCCACGCCGGCGGCGGCCTGCACCAGCCCGAGCCGGTTCTCGGTGATCAGGGTTCGGCCCTTGCGGGCCAGCACCCGCACCGCCTCATCGTCGACCAGCTTGCGCCGCAGCTTATCCCGCTCCTCGGGATCTTCCGGGGCCGCTACCAGCCGGCCCTCGCACTTGGATACCGCCTTGCTGGTGACCACCACGATGTCGCCGTCGCGCAGCCACGGCGCGGCCGCGGCGACGGCAGCGGCCAGGTCGTCGCCGGGCCGAAACTCGGGAAGCCCGGAGACGGGCAGAATCTCGATCGTCGAGGCTGCGCCATGCTCTGTTGGCGACTGAGGACTTTGGGAATCGGGGGGGCCGGTCACGCCGTCACGCCCGCAAGCTCCAGCCCGGCGCTGACCATCTGCGCGGTCGCCTTCGGATCGGTCATCAACAGCGGTATCGACCGCACCGCGACTCCCTCGATTCCGGCTTTGAAGTCGGCCTCGTCGCCCTCGTGCACCAGCCAGCCGTCCAGTATCCCGGTATCGCTGCGCGCGCCATAGTGCCGGCCCACCGCCTCCGCGCTGGATTCCACCCCGATCACGGACAGGCACTCATCGGCCATGCCGCGCAACGGCTTTCCGCCGATGATCGGCGAGTAGCCGACGACCGGGGCGGTGGCCGCGCGCAGGGCGCCGCGGATGCCGGGGACCGCCAGGATGGCGCCGATGCTGACCACCGGATTGGACGGTGCCAGCAAGATGATGTCGGCGTCGGCGATGGCCGCTACGGCTTCGGTTGTGGCGCTGGCCTTTTCCGCCCCGATAAACGCGAAGCTGTGCGTGGGCAACTGGGCACGGTGGCGCACCCACCACTCCTGGAAGTGGATCGCCCGCCGGTTGCCGTCGACCGGATCGGTGATTACCACGTGGGTCTCGCACCGGTCGTCGCTGGCGGGCAGCAACCGTGCGCCCGGTTGCCACCGGTCGCACAACGCCGTGGTGACCTGCGACAGCGGGTAGCCGGCCCGCAACATCTGGGTGCGCACCAGATGGGTGGCCAGATCGCGGTCGCCGAGTTGGAACCAGTCGGGCTGCACGCCGTAGCGCGCGAGTTCCTCCTTGGCGTGCCAGGTTTCGTCGCGGTGCCCCCAGCCCCGCCGCGGATCGACGCCGCCGCCCAGCGTGTACATGCAGGTGTCCAAATCCGGGCAGACCCGCAGCCCGTGCATCCACGCGTCGTCGCCGATGTTGACGACGGCCGTCAGCTCATGGTCTGTGGCTAAAGTGTTTGGAGTGTCCGGAGTGTCTGGGCTGGCTTGCGGCGCAAATTGACCCAAACCGAATTGACCCAGACCGAATTGACCCAGACCGAATTGACCCAGACCGAATTGACCCAGACCGAATTGACCCAGACCGAACAGCTGCTGCACCCCCAGCAGGAAGCGGGCGCCCCCGACCCCACCGACCAGAACGGTGACCTTCACACCGGACGACAGTACCTCCCGGGCAGGCCCAACATGTGTGCCAACATCAGGCCCGAGCCGGCTATGGGAAGGGGCCGTAACGCGTTTGTGACCAGTTGCACTCGACACGCCGAAGGGCGTTCGGCAACAGAAACGCCGAAATTTCATCACGAGATGGTATGGAAATGCGCCGTTATGCTTGACCAGGTAGGTCAACCCGTGTCTAATCACATCAGTGTCATTTCCCGGTTGGCCGGCCGGTTCCGGTGTCGCAGACCGAGATTCGATCACTTGTTCGAATTGCTGTCTGTTGTACATCAAAAACAGTGGGTAACAATCACTTCCAATCAAAGGTTGAGGAGGCGGAGGAAGCATGTCCTATGAGCACCTTCGGGGCGTAATGGGAAGCACACCGCATGCCACTCTCGGCGCGCCGCCGCCGGCAATTACCCGACCCCGTTTGAGCTTGGTCCCCGAAGAGTCGGTCGTATTCGAAGCGCCCATCGCATTCGAAGCGCCCATCGCATTCGGACCAGAACCGTTGCCGGTCACCAACGACCAATGGCAAGACCGCGCACTGTGCGCGCAAACGGATCCCGAAGCGTTCTTCCCGGAAAAGGGCGGCTCCACCCGGGAGGCCAAGAAGATCTGCCTGGGTTGCGAGGTGCGCCACGAGTGCCTGGAGTACGCGCTGGCTCATGACGAGCGCTTCGGCATCTGGGGCGGGCTCTCGGAGCGCGAGCGCCGCCGCCTCAAGCGCGGTACCGGCTAATCTGGCCCCGACTGCCCGACCGGCCCGACCGGCCGAAACCGGTCAGTCGTCGTCGTCGATCGTCGGGTCGATGACCGACGGCTCGACGTCCAGGTAGATCGCCACTTGGGCCACCAGGATCTCGTGCAGCAATTCGTCAAGTTCGATGGTGTCCTTCGCGCGTCGCTCGATTGGCTTGCGGAACAAGACAATTCGCGCTCGGGTGGCGTTGCCGCGGACGTCGACGCCGGCGGGGATCAATCGGGCGAGCGCGATCGGTCCGTCGGCGATGACCTCCGGCGGCCACTGCACGCTCTCGGGGTCCTTGGCGGAGATGCGGGGAATCTCGTCCACCGCGATATCCAGTTCGGCCACCCGGTCCTGCCAGCGCCGCTCGATCGATTCATAGGCCTCCAGCACCGCCATGTCGAACCGCTCGGCGCGACTGCGCCATCCCGGCACCGTCGGCGGGAGCAGCGGACCGCGCATATCGCGGCCCCTGCGGGCGGCCCGGTACGCGGCCGATCGGCGCGAAGCCGATCCGTCCCGAGACCGACCGCTGCGTGGGGAGCTGTGCGAATCGCTGCCGGAAACATTCACTGGGCCGATGGTAACGGTTGGAAATCGCGGCTCGAACGGATGCGCGTGTCCGGCGCTTCCGCGGCGTTTGCGCACGATAGCCTTTCGATCGTGAATGTTCCCCGTCGCTGCTGCCGGCCCGGGTGTCCGCACTATGCCGTGGCGACGTTGACGTTCGTCTACTCGGACTCGACGGCAGTGGTAGGACCGCTCGCCACCGTGCGGGAACCGCATTCGTGGGATCTGTGCGTGGGCCACGCCGGCGGGATCACCGCGCCGCGCGGTTGGGAGCTGGTGCGCCACGCCGGGCCGCTACCCAGCAATCCCGACGAGGACGACCTGGTCGCGCTCGCGGACGCGGTGCGCGAGGGCGGTGACCACCCCCACTCGCGCGGAACCGGCGCACCGCTGAATGGCTTCGGCGATCCATACCTGAATACGGGCGCCCATGCCACCGCGCCGAGCAGCGGTCTGCTCGCGCCACCGGAGCATCGTTCCGGACGCCGGCGCGGCCATTTGCGGGTTTTGCCCGATCCTGCCGACTAAATGGGGAGGCTGGGGCCTCCACTCACATGTGAACGTGGGTTGCCGACAGGGTGGTCCTGGCCGGTAGAGCCACAAGATGTGGGAGACCCCAGTGAAGGTTGTGTCGGCGTCCTCTGACGACGTGTAGGTCAGGACCTATAAGTCCTGCCCGGTTTCTAACAGCCGTAGCGGGTGGAGGCCGTCGACCGCGCCGACGAACGGCGGGTGGATGCTGTAGCCGAGCATGCGGCGAATGTCATAGGAGACCGTTCGGGCGATTGCGCGCGATACCGACAAGGTGAAGGCCTCCATCGCTCGCAGCCATGGTTGGCAGTATTGGGCGGTGACGGCAAGACGCTCGCGGGTAGTGGTGTTGGCGCCTCCGCCATGCCACAGGGTGCCCACGAAGAAGACGCACGACCCGGCAGGCGCGTGAGGCACGCGTAAGGGGTCAAAAGACCCTTTTGCTGGACCAGCGTGTAGGCGGAACGTGGATGCCCACAACCAAAGTCTTGGAGATCTATGGACCGAACGTGACGTCGCACGGATTGGAAGCAGGCGCTCTGCATGGGCCGATGGCGCATCCGCCGGCCCCGCCTGTGCTGACGGTTCGCTGCGGTGGCTCAGACCATAGCTTCGCTGCGGGTCATGATGTGGTGATCGGACGCGACGTGCGGGCCGACATGCGCGTGACGCACCCGATGGTCTCCCGCGCGCATCTGTTGGTCCGCTTCGATCAGGGCAAGTGGTTGGCGATCGACAACGGTTCGTTGAACGGGGTGTTCGTCAACGGCCAGCGGCTGTCGAAGGTCGATATCCGCGATGGCCAGAGCATCAACTTAGGGATGCCCGACGGGCCAAGTGTGACCTTCGAGTTCGGACGCCACGAGGCGGCCGGTCGGCCACCCAAAACGATGACAGCACACCTCGATGCGCGGCGGGACGGATCGCCGCCGTCGCATCCGCAGCCCGCATACAGGAGTGTCGGCTCGCCCCCCGCCTCGCGGCCGCAACCCGCCCCTCCCCGCTACATCCCGCCCGCGCCACCCCGGCCGCCATATCCGCCCAGCGGCCCGCAGCCACAACCGGGCCATCCGAGCGGTCCCAGCGGGCCGCAGTCGGTCAGCGCTCCGCCCAGCGGCCCGCAGCCGATCAGCGCGCCGCCATCGGCGCCGCAGCCGATCAGCAGGCCGGCACCGCCGACGGAGCTGGCGAAAGCCGGGACGAGAGTCGTGAATCTCCTGCGGCTCCGAGCCGAGCCGGAAGCGCCAGCCGGCTCCGTCACGGTCGGCCGCGCCAGCGACAACGACATCGTCATCCAGGACGTCTTGGCCTCGCGCCATCACGCTGTGATGGTCCTGACACCGCTGGGCACCGAGATCCGCGACCTCAGCAGCATCAACGGGACGTTTGTCAATGGCACCCGGGTCGGGTCGGCGGTCTTGACCGAAGGCGACGTGATCACGATCGGCAACGTCGACTTGGTGTTTAGCGGTGGCATCTTGGTGCGTCGCACCGAAGCCGCGACCCGCACCGGCGGCCTGGAGGTGCACGCGGTCGACTTCACCGTCGATCACGACCACAAACTGCTCCACAACATCTCGCTGACCGCCCGGCCCGGCACCTTCACCGCGATCATCGGTGGGTCCGGGACGGGCAAGACCACGCTGGCCCGGCTGATCGCCGGCTTGGCCCAGCCCAGCTCCGGCACGGTCACCTTCGAGGGCCATAACCTGCATAGCGAGTACGCGATCCTGCGCAGCCGGATCGGGATGGTCCCGCAAGACGACGTCGTGCACCACCAGCTAACGGTCAACCAGGCGCTGGGCTACGCCGCGGAGCTGCGGCTACCACCCGACACGAGCAAAGCGGACCGCGCGCGGGTCATCGCGCAGGTACTCGAGGAACTCGACCTGACCGAACACGCCGACAGCCGGGTGGACAAGCTCTCCGGCGGCCAACGCAAACGCGCCTCGGTGGCACTGGAATTGCTCACCGGGCCCTCGCTGCTCATCCTCGACGAGCCCACCTCTGGTCTGGACCCGGCGCTGGACCGCCAGGTCATGCTGATGCTGCGGCAACTGGCCGACGCCGGTCGCGTCGTGCTGGTGGTCACACACTCGTTGACCTACCTCGACGTCTGCGACCACGTGCTGCTGCTGGCACCCGGTGGCAAGACGGCGTTCGATGGACCACCTGGCCAGATCGGCCCGGCCATGGGAACTACCAACTGGGCCGACATTTTCACCAAGGTGGGCGACGATCCCGATGCCGCCAATCAACGCTTCCTGGCCGAGAACCGGCCACCGCCAGTGGCCGTGCAGCCTGCGAAGAAGGCGGAGCTGGGGCCCACGGCGCGCACCAGCGTCTGGCGCCAGTTCTCCACGATCGCACGCCGCCAGGTTCGGCTCATCGTCTCCGACCGTGCATACTTTGCATTCCTGGCGCTGTTGCCGTTCATTATGGGTGTCCTGGCGCTGGCCGTTCGCGGCGAGAGCGGACTCGGCCATGCTGACCTGCTAAGTAACGCGCCGACCGAACCCGCACAGGTGCTGGTTCTGCTCAACATCGGCGCTGTCTTCATGGGCACCGCGCTCACGATCCGTGACCTGATCGGCGAGCGTCCCATCTTTCTCAGGGAACAGGCGGTGGGCCTGTCGACCGGGGCATACCTGCTGGCCAAGATCGGCGTCTTCTGCGTATTCGCGGTCGTCCAATCAGCGATCATGACCACCATCGTGGTGCTCGGCAAAGGAGCGCCGACCAGAGGGACGGCGGCCTTGTTTCTCGGTGACAAGGAGTTAAACCCCACCCTTGAGTTGTTCGTGGGCGTCGCCGCAACCTGCGTCGCTTCAGCCCTTCTGGGGCTGCTCTTGTCGGCGCTGGCCCGCTCCAACGATCAGATCATGCCGCTGCTGGTGGTATCGGTCATGGCGGAACTGGTGCTCTCCGGTGGGATGATCTCGGTGACCGGCCGTGAACTTGACCCGCTGTCCTGGCTGACACCGGCGCGCTGGGGTTACGCAGCGACCGCGTCAACCGTCGACCTGCAGGATCTGATCTCCCCCAACCTCTGCGCCCAGGACAGTCACTGGTCGCACACGCGGCACGCGTGGGTGTTCGACATCGCGATGCTCGTGGTGTTGTCGGTGGTCTACGCCGGCTTGGTGCGGTGGCGGATCCGGCTCAAGCGCTGACCGGACTCTTGCCTGACCGACTGGGTATCACGGCAGGTGGATGGTCGATCACAACGGCTCAAAAAGCGACCACCGGGTACGGGTGATAGACATCCGCAATGGTCAGAGGAACAACATCGAAAAGCCTGACGAGCCACGCCTGACCTTCGAGGTCGGGCATCGCCAGGGGGAGGTCGGCCAGCTACCGCCGACGTCGGTGTCGGCCCTCCGGGCCGTCACGCCGCCCGGTACCCCGAGGCCGTGGCGAACGCTGCCCGCACTGCGCTGCCCGCCCCGCTGCCGCGGCCCAGCGCGCCGCTGGCAGCGCCCACCCTGCCGTGCTGGATGCCGGGCTGCCGCGGTCGCCTGCTGCCGGGCGTGTGAGTGCGGCGTCGACTGCCGCGCCGACCCGATTCGCCCACCGGCCCCCGCTCATACCGCGACCACCGGCTGCCAAGAAACCCCACAAAGGCCTTCTCATCGCCTTAACCGGGGTCGTGGCGCTGATCGCGTCAGCCGTCGTCCTTGTGACTGTATTCAGCAATAACGATCACCGTCGCAACTCCTCGCCCGCCAGCCCGGCTAACACCGCTCCTCCTAACACCGGCCCTTTCACCGGCGTGTACCGCGCCGAATTCGGACCGGAGCTGAGATCGGGGGACGACCGATAGACGGCGGTGGCACGGCAACGAGCGGTACATACGATCTTCGCTCAGTGTGCGGCTCCGCTGGCTGCGTCGCGACAGCAAACGCGAAAAGCGGTCCCGGGCTGGAATCTAAGCTGGTGTTCGACGTCGTCGGCGGAACTTGGCTGTCGGTCGGCGTGGCCTCCGCGTCGGCGCATCTCCCACCGGGCTTCCTAAAGGATTGCCCGGCTGGGATCCCTAACCCCGGGGCGGTTTGGGAGGTCCACCGGGGCGTGGCCTGTGAACCCACCCCGCGTGCGCACATCAACAGCCCAGGCCGACAATAGTGAGCTCGCGCGGTGCTCAGCTCACCGGCAGCTTGACCACCCGATCGTTGCCCGTGTCGGCGACGTAGACGTTGCCCGCGGCGTCGACCGCCACCCCCTTCGGCCCGGAGAGCCCGGTGAACGGCAGCACGGTCTGGGTGCTCTGGGTGGTGGCGCCCGCCGCCAGCTTGAGCACCCGATTGTTGTCCGTGTCGGTGACGTAGACGGTGCCCGCGGTGTCCACCGCCACCCCCTGGGGATTTTTCAGGCCGATGAACAGCACGCTCTGGTTGCTGGAGCCGGCCGCCAGCATGACCACGCGATCGTTGGATTTGTCGGTGACGTAGACGGTGCCCGCGGCGTCAACCGCCACCCCCTCCGGACTGCGGAGTCCGGTGAACGACAGCACGGAGGCGGTGGTGGAGCCGGCCGCCAGCGCCACCACCCGATCGTTGAACGCGTCGGCGACGTAGACGGTGCCCGCGGTGTCGACCGCCACCCCCTCCGGAAAGTGGAGTCCGGTGAACGGCAGCACGGTCTCGTTGGTGGAGCCCGCCGCCAGCTTGACCACCCGATCCTTGAAAGCCTCCGTGACGTAAAGGTTGCCCGCGGCGTCGACCGCTGCCTTCATCGGATCGTCGAGTCCGGTGAACGGCAGCACGGTCTGGTTGGTGGAACCCGCCGCCAGCATGACCACCCGTTTTTTGGCGTCGTCGGCGACGTAGAGGTTGCCCGCGGTGTCGACCGCCACCCCGGCCGGATACGAGAGTCCGGTGAACGGCAGCGTGATCTGCGCGCCGTACGTGCGAGGCTCCGGACTCCTGGATGTAGGACCGCTGGGACCCCGACTCGTGGGTGTGGGCCCGCTCCTGGTGATGAGGGTGATGGTGGCGACGGTGGCGGCGATGAGCAGGACCGCGGCGGCCGCGATGATCACCATCAACCGTTTCCGGGGTTTGGTGGCAGGCGGTTGGGGTGCGCCTTGCGGGGCAGGTACCCGCAGAGGCGGCGCGGTGGCCGGGCGGTACTGGGTGGGCGCGGACAAGGACATGCCACCGGTGGCCGACTCGTTAGGGCTCGGCGGCATGGCGGCCATGGCGGGAACGTCGGCCCAGCGCTGGGTGGGGCGCATCGGCTCGGCCGGCGGCATCGATGCGGGCCCAGTCGTCGAGACGGTGATCGCCGCGCGCGCCGCCTCGGCCAGCTCGCTGACGGTCGGATAGCGCGCGTCGGGATTTTTGGCCATCCCGGTGGCGATGACCGTGTCCAGTTCGGACGGCAGATCATGCCGCAGCGCCGAGGGCCGCGGCGGCGGCTTGGTCAAATGCGCGGTGATCTGTTGTTCCATGCTGCTGCCGGGGTAGGGCTGGCTGCCTGTCAGGCACTCATAGAGCACACAGGCCAACGCATAGGTATCGCCGCGGGGATCGCTGTGACCGGTGCTGATGCGCTCGGGGGCCATGTAGGCCCAGGTGCCGATCACCGCGCCGGCGCTGGTCAGAGCGGTCTCGCCGATGGCGCGGGCGATACCGAAGTCGATCAGATAGGCGAAGTCGTTCTCGGCGATCAAGATGTTGGACGGCTTGACGTCGCGGTGCACCAACCCGATCCGATGCGCCGCGTTCAGCGCCGAGGCGATCTGGTCGATGATCCCTATCGCCCGTGCGGGCTGAAGGGGGCCCTCGGCCAGCAGGGTTTGCAGGTCGCGGCCCTCGACCAGCCGCATGGTCACAAACAGCCGCCCGTCGATCTCGCCGAAGTCGTAGATGGGTATGACGTGGGGCTCGTCCAGACTCGCGGCGGCGTGGGCTTCGCGGCGGAACCGCTCCTGATACACCTGGTCGTCGGCGAAATTGGCCGGTAGCACCTTCAGGGCCACTATCCGGTCGATGGCGGTGTCATAGGCCCGCCACACCTCGCCCATGCCGCCGCGGCCCAAAAGCTCCACCAACCGGTAGCGCCCGAACGGTGTGCCCTCCACCAGCGCCCTCCCATTCGCAACAAAGCAGCCACACGATAAGCACCGGAACCACCGTCGCGCATCCGAAACGAACAGTCACACTGGCGAGGGTCACCTCCGCGCGCTACGCGCGAGTGGCCACGTAAGCGTGCGCCGCGTGCCGCGCTCGCCCGTTCTCCCGATTCAGGCCGCGCACTCGCCCTCGCTCGCCAAAGACCAGCGCTCACCCTCAATCCGTTGCACGACAATTCCACCCAAGACACATTCGCCCACTCGCCAGCCCTACCCCCACACCGCGCGGGGTGGTGCGGTCCCCGCCCCGGCGTGTGCCCCGATCCCCGGCACCACACTCAAGAGGCAACGCCCACCGGGGCCGGGCCTGTGAACCCACCCCGCGTGCGCACATCAACAGCCCAGGCCGACAATAGTGAGCTCGCGCGGTGCTCAGCTCACCGGCAGCTTGACCACCCGATTGTTGCCCGTGTCGGCGACGTAGACGTTGCCCGCGGTGTCGACCGCCACCCCCTCCGGCTCCTTGAGCCCGGTAAACGGCAGCTTGCTCTGGGTGGTGGCGCCCGCCGGCAGCTTGAGCACCCGATTGTTGGAGCTGTCGGCGACGTAGACGTTGCCCGCGGTGTCCACCGCCACCCCCTCCGGCCCGGAGAGCCCGGTGAACGGCAGCGTGCTCTGGGTGGTGGAGCCGGCCGCCAGCATGACCACCTGATTGTCCTCGGTGACGTAGACGGTGCCCGCGGCGTCGACCGCGACCCCCTTCGGCCAGCGGAGCCCGGTGAACGGCAGCACGGTCTGGGTGGTGGAGCCGGCCGCCAGCGCCACCACCCGATCGTTGCTGCTGTCGGCGACGTAGACGGTGCCCGCTGCGTCGACCGCCACCCCCCCCAGATGGTCGAGTCCGGTGAACGGCAGCTTGCTCTCGGTGGTGGAGCCCGCCGGCCGCTTGAGCACCCACTGCAGCACCTGATTGTTCCGAAGCTCATGCGCCGTGACGTAGAGGTTGCCCGCGGCGTCGACCGCCACCGCGCCCGGAGCGTAGAGCCCGGGCAGCTCGGTCTGGACGGAGGCGCCCGCCGGCAGCATGAACACCCGAACTCTGTACTTGTTGGCGACATAGAGGGTGCCCGCGGTGTCGACCGCCACGGCGTCCGGACCCGCGAGTCCGGTGAACAGCAGCGTGACCTGCGCGCCGTACGTGCGAGGCTCCGGACTCCTGGATGTAGGACCGCTCGGCCCCGGACTCGTGGGTGTGGGCCCGCTCCTGGTGATGAGGGTGATGGTGGCGACGGTGGCGGCGATGAGCAGGACCGCGGCGGCCGCGATGATCACCATCAACCGTTTCCGGGGTTTGGTGGCAGGCGGTTGGGGTGCGCCTTGCGGGGCAGGTACCCGCAGAGGCGGCGCGGTGGCCGGGCGGTACTGGGTGGGCGCGGACAAGGACATGCCACCGGTGGCCGACTCGTTAGGGCTCGGCGGCATGGCGGCCATGGCGGGAACGTCGGCCCAGCGCTGGGTGGGGCGCATCGGCTCGGCCGGCGGCATCGATGCGGGCCCAGTCGTCGAGACGGTGATCGCCGCGCGCGCCGCCTCGGCCAGCTCGCTGACGGTCGGATAGCGCGCGTCGGGATTTTTGGCCATCCCGGTGGCGATCACCGTGTCCAGTTCGGACGGCAGATCATGCCGCAGCGCCGAGGGCCGCGGCGGCGGCTTGGTCAAATGCGCGGTGATCTGTTGTTCCATGCTGCTGCCGGGGTAGGGCTGGCTGCCTGTCAGGCACTCATAGAGCACACAGGCCAACGCATAGGTATCGCCGCGGGGATCGCTGTGACCGGTGCTGATGCGCTCGGGGGCCATGTAGGCCCAGGTGCCGATCACCGCGCCGGCGCTGGTCAGAGCGGTCTCGCCGATGGCGCGGGCGATACCGAAGTCGATCAGATAGGCGAAGTCGTTCTCGGCGATCAAGATGTTGGACGGCTTGACGTCGCGGTGCACCAACCCGATCCGATGCGCCGCGTTCAGCGCCGAGGCGATCTGGTCGATGATTCCTATCGCCCGTGCGGGCTGAAGGGGGCCCTCGGCCAGCAGGGTTTGCAGGTCGCGGCCCTCGACCAGCCGCATGGTCACAAACAGCCGCCCGTCGATCTCGCCGAAGTCGTAGATGGGTATGACGTGGGGCTCGTCCAGACTCGCGGCGGCGTGGGCTTCGCGGCGGAACCGCTCCTGATACACCTGGTCGTCGGCGAAATTGGCCGGTAGCACCTTCAGGGCCACTATCCGGTCGATGGCGGTGTCATAGGCCCGCCACACCTCGCCCATGCCGCCGCGGCCCAAAAGCTCCACCAACCGGTAGCGCCCGAACGGTGTGCCCTCCACCAGCGCCCTCCCATTCGCAACAAAGCAGCCACACGATAAGCACCGGAACCACCGTCGCGCACCCGAAACGAACAGTCACACTGGCGAGGGTCACCTCCGCGCGCTACGCGCGAGTGGCCACGTAAGCGTGCGCCGCGTGCTGGGTGGGGTGTCCCCGCCCCGGCGTGTGCCCCGATCCCCGGCACCACACTCAAGAGGCAACGCCCACCGGGGCCGGGCCTGTGAACCCACCCCGCGTGCGCACATCAACAGCCCAGGCCGACAATAGTGAGCTCGCGCGGTGCTCAGGTTACCGGCAGCTTGACCACCCGATCGTTGCCCGTGTCGGCGACGTAGACGTTGCCCGCGGTGTCGACCGCCACCCCCTCCGGCTCCTTGAGCCCGGTAAACGGCAGCTTGCTCTGGGTGGTGGCGCCCGCCGCCAGCGTGAGCACCCGATTGTTGCCCGTGTCGGTGACGTAGACGGTGCCCGCGGCGTCCACCGCCACCCCCCAGGGATTTTTCAGGCCGATGAACAGCACGCTCTGGTTGGTGGAGTCGGCCGCCAGCATGACCACCCGCGAGTTGGACGTGTCGGCGACGTAGACGGCGCCCGCGGCGTCAACCGCCACCCCCTCCGGACTGCGGAGTCCGGCGAACGACAGCACGGTCTCGGTGGCGGAACCGGCCGCCAGCGCCACCACCCGATCGTTGAACGTGTCGGCGACGTAGACGGTGCCCGCGGTGTCGACCGCCACCCCCTTCGGCCAGTGGAGTCCGGTGAACGGCAGGACGGTCGGGGTGGAGGCGCCCACCGCGAGCTTGAGCACCCGATCGTTTTGGAAATACTCCGCGACGTAGACGGTGCCCGCGGTGTCGACCGCCACCCCGGCCGGAAAGTCGAGCCGGGTGAACGGCAGCATGGTCGGGACGGAGGCGCCCGCCGGCAGCATGACCACCTCAGGTGTGTGCTTGTTGGTGACGTAGACGGCTCCGGCGGTGTCGACCGCCACCCCCTCCGGGCCCGCGAGTTTGGTGAACGGCAGCGTGACCTGCGCGCCGTACGTGCGAGGCTCCGGACTCCTGGATGTAGGACCGCTCGGCCCCGGACTCGTGGGTGTGGGCCCGCTCCTGGTGATGAGGGTGATGGTGGCGACGGTGGCGGCGATGAGCAGGACCGCGGCGGCCGCGATGATCACCATCAACCGTTTCCGGGGTTTGGTGGCAGGCGGTTGGGGTGCGCCTTGCGGGGCAGGTACCCACGGAGGCGGCGCGGTGGCCGGGCGGTACTGGGTGGGCGCGGACAAGGGCATGCCACCGGTGGCCGACTCGTTAGGGCTCGGCGGCATGGCGGCCATGGCGGGAACGTCGGCCCGACGCTGGGTGGGGCGCATCGGCTCGGCCGGCGGCATCGATGCGGGCCCAGTCGTCGAGACGGTGATCGCCGCGCGCGCCGCCTCGGCCAGCTCGCTGACGGTCGGATAGCGCGCGTCGGGATTTTTGGCCATCCCGGTGGCGATGACCGTGTCCAGTTCGGACGGCAGATCATGCCGCAGCGCCGAGGGCCGCGGCGGCGGCTTGGTCAAATGCGCGGTGATCTGTTGTTCCATGCTGCTGCCGGGGTAGGGCTGGCTGCCCGTCAGGCACTCATAGAGCACACAGGCCAACGCATAGGTATCGCCGCGGGGATCGCTGTGACCGGTGCTGATGCGCTCGGGGGCCATGTAGGCCCAGGTGCCGATCACCGCGCCGGCGCTGGTCAGAGCGGTCTCGCCGATGGCGCGGGCGATGCCGAAGTCGATCAGATAGGCGAAGTCGTTCTCGGCGATCAAGATGTTGGACGGCTTGACGTCGCGGTGCACCAACCCGATCCGGTGCGCCGCGTTCAGCGCCGAGGCGATCTGGTCGATGATTCCTATCGCCCGTGCGGGCTGAAGGGGGCCCTCGGCCAGCAGGGTTTGCAGGTCGCGGCCCTCGACCAGCCGCATGGTCACAAACAGCCGCCCGTCGATCTCGCCGAAGTCGTAGATGGGTATGACGTGGGGCTCGTTCAGACTCGCGGCGGCGTGGGCTTCGCGGCGGAACCGCTCCTGATACACCTGGTCGTCGGCGAAATTGGCCGGCAGCACCTTCAGCGCCACCACCCGGTCGATGGCGGTGTCATAGGCCCGCCACACCTCACCCATCCCGCCGCGACCCAACAACTCCACCAACCGGTAGCGCCCGAACGGCGTCCCGGCCGCAGCGTCCTGCCCTGCCACCGTCAGAATGTTAGCGATTCATACCAACCCGCACAGTCGCTTCGCTAGGTCGCCCCGCGAAGGCAGGCAACGTCAAAAACGGTGAAAGTGCTGCCAGCGGCGCGCAACCATATGCATACGCATGCATACGCGCATGCGCGACATCGAGGCCATCGACTCCCAGCTGCGGTTGGTGGCGGCGCCTCGCCGTGCGGCAAGGAAGCGGGTGTTGTTGGCCAGGTAGCTTGTTCAGCTCGTTGAGAGCCTCGCACTCGCTGGTCACGTAAACGCTGATCCGCTTGCGGCGACCCTCCGGCTTGTCGATGAAGAACCTTGTTTCCCAGCGGCCGTCAGGGCGGACCCCGCCTTGGCCGTTGGCGTTTTTCTTCGTCTGCCCTCCGGGTGCCATCATGCGGTGCCATCGATGAGGCCGGCGACATAGTCGTCGAAGGATTTACGGATGATTCGCCGGCATCGCCCGATGCGGACTGATCTGACCTTCTGGTCCCAGATCAACCGGTACATCGGGGTGGACTCACAGCGCCGAAATCGCAGTCATTGATTTAGTCCTCGAATCTGTCGCGGATAGCACGAGAAGTGTGACTGCTTGGCCGCTCATTAGCGGCTTGGGTTGTCCGGTGGGATGGGTAGTCCGCGGCAGACTTTGATGTAGTCAATGTCGGGGGACACCCAGTCGTGCCACTGTTTGTGGCTCATATTCGCGACGAGCTTGTCGCACAGCAGATCGGGCCAGGCCTCGGGCCCCGGCCACAACCGCAGTGCCTTGTCGAGCCCGCCGGAGACGATGCGCCGACCGTCGGGGCTAAACGCCACACTGAACACCGTGCCGGTGTGGGGGGTCAGCGCTGGTCCGATCTGCTGGCCGGTGCCCACGTCCCACAACCGCACCGTGCCGTCATCGATGCCGCCGCCGGAGACGATGCGCCGCCCGTCGGGGCTAAACGCCACACTTAACACCGAGTCGGTGTGCCCGGTCAGCGGGGCGCCGATGGGCGCGCCGGTGGCGGCGTCCCACAACCGCAGTGTCGTGTCGATGCTGCCGGAGACGATGCGGTGGCCGTCGGGGCTGAACGCCACACTGGTCACCGGGGCGGTGTGGCCGGTCAGCGGGGCGCCGATCGGCTGGCCGGTGGCGGCGTCCCACAACCGCAGCGTCTTGTCGTAGCTGCCGGAGACGATGCGCCGCCCGTCGGGACTGAACGCCACACTGTCCACTGAGTTGGTGTGGCCGGTCAGCGGGGCGCCGATGGGTTGGCCCGTGCCGGCGTCCCACAACCGCAGCGTGTTGTCGGCGCTGCCGGAGACGATGCGCCGCCCGTCGGGGCTAAACGCCACACTGTAAACCCACAGGGTGTGCCCGGTCAGCGGGGCGCCGATCGGTTGGCCGGTGCCGGCGTCCCACAACCGCACCGTGTCGTCCATGCTGCCGGAGACGATGCGCCGCCCGTCGGGGCTAAACGCCACACTGTTCACCGTGCCGGTGTGGCCGGTCAGCGGGGCGCCGATGGGCTGACGGGTGCCGGCGTCCCACAATCGCAGCGTCTTATCGCCGCTGCCGGAGACGATGCGCCGCCCGTCGGGACTGAACGCCACACTGTCCACCGAGTCGGTGTGGCCGGTCAGCGGGGCGCCGATCTGCTGGCCGGTGTCGGCGTCCCACAACTGCAGCGTGCCTTCGGCGCTGCCGGAGAGTGTGCGCCGCCCGTCGGGGCTGCCGGAGACGATGCGCCGCCCGTCGGGGCTAAAGGCCACACTGGCCACCGGGCCGGTGTGGCCGGTCAGCGGGGCGCCGATCTGCTGACCGGTGCCGGCATCCCACAACCGCACCGTGCCGTCGGCGCTGCCGGAGACGATGCGCCCCCCGTCGGGACTGAACGCCACACTGTCCACCGAGTCGGTGTGGCCGGTCAGCGGGGCGCCGATCTGCTGGCCGGTGCCGGCGTCCCACAACCGCAGCGCGTCGTCGGCGCTGCCGGAGACGATGCGCCGCCCGTCGGGGCTGAACGCCACACTCAACACCGGCCCGATGCCATTGGTCAGCGGTTGCCCGACGGGTTGGCCGGTGTCGGCGTCCCACAACTGCACCGTGCCGGGGCCGACGTTGCCGACGGGGCCGCTGCCGGAGACGACGCGCCGCCCGTCGGGACTGAACGCCACGCTGTCCCACGGGCCGCCGTAGCCGGTCAGCAGGGCGCCGATCTGTTGGCCGGTGTCGGCATCCCACAACCGCACCGTGCCGTCGGCGATAGTGCCGCCGCCGGAGACGATGCGCCGCCCGTCGGGGCTGAACGCCACACCGGCCACCGGGCCGGTGTGGCCGGTCAGCGGGGCGCCGATCTGTTGGCCGGTGTCGGCGTCCCACAACCGCACCGTGTTGTCTTCGCTGCCGGAAACGATGCGCCGCCCGTCGGGACTGAACGCCACACTGTTCACCTCGCCGGTGTGCCCGGTCAGCGGGGCGCCGATCGGCGCGCCGGTGCCGGCGTCCCACAGCCGCAGCGTTTTATCGCCGCCGCCGGAGACGATGCGCCGCCCGTCGGGACTGAACGCCACACTGAACACCGTGGCGGGCATTGGGATGATCTTGATCGTGGTTTGTCGCTCCACCACGGCGGTCAGCAGCGCACTGATGTCGGTGCTGGGCGCGATGGCCGGCGCGGCGAGGATCTGCTGGATCGCCCGCACATCGCCTCCGGCCCGAACACCCGCGAGGATGGCCTGTCCCTGCGAGCTCAAGTTCAAGGCGATCGCTTCCCGGTTCCGGGTGTCCGCCAGGTGTTTGGCGTGGGTGGCTTGAACGAACCCCACCACGGCCACGATCGCGCCGACGATGGCGAGGACCGCGATGACGGCGGTGCCGACCAGCACGGCGCGCAGGATGCGGGAGCGTCTGCGCCGATCGGCGGCGTGGGCTTCGGCGGTCTTTTGGCGTTCCTGGGCGTGGCGGAGTTCGGCTTGGCGTTGTTCTTCTTCTTTGGCCAAGCGCTCGTTTTCGGCGGCGCGGCAGGCGGCCAGGTAGTCGCACGCGCTGGCGAGCCGATCACTGAATCCTGTTGTGCTGGCGAGGGTTTCGGCGTCGGTGAGCCGGGTGCCGGTGAGCAGCCACGCGGGGTCGTGGTCGTGGGCGGTCCAGGCGGTGGCGTTGCGTTCGATGTCGTCGGCGGTTTTGAGGTGTTGGCGTTCGGCGCGCAGCCAGCCGGCCAGCTCATCCCATTGGTACAGCAGGCTTTCCAGCGCGACCTCGACGACCACCTGCCCGTCGCGTTCGTCGCGCACCAGCAGGCGCTTTTCGACCAGCGCGTCGATCAGCGGGCGGCTTTCCTCGGGCAGATCACTCTCACGTGCCAACCGCCGCATCGGTTCATCGGTGTCGGGATTGATGGTGGCCAACCACGGAACAAACGCCGACCGCAACAGTTCCAGCGCGCTCTGGCGCTGCTGGGGGTCGAGCGGGAGGATCTGCTCGATCTCGTCGTTGACCACATCGCGCATGTCGCCCATGGATTGCTAGTTTGCCAAGCGTGGGCTCGCCGGTGCTGGCGTTCTCGGCATACAACCGCGCCAGCGTCAGCACCAACAGCGGGGTCTTCGCACCTTTGGTGGCATCGGCGATGAGCTGGTTGACCAGATCGGGGGCGATGGCAAGCCGCTGACCACCCTCGCCGGCCCGGGCGGCCGGACCGGTGATCACGTTCGAACTGGTTGGGGCGGCATCGGTTTGAGTTCCTTGAACAGCACTGTGGCGATGCGGTTCGGCGCGGGATGGCTTTTGCATCACTGCACAGCGGTCGGTGTGGGTGGTGGCCTCCACGATCAGCTCCTCGGCGGTGTTGATTGTGGGCAGCAGGTAGGCGATCAAGGCCAGGAACTGCCCGGCCTTTTCGCCGGCGTCGGCGGAAAACAGCTCCCGGTCTGATCCAGCAGCAACACCAGCGTCGGCGCGCCGCCCAGTTGCAATGCCTGGCGTGCGGCGTGAATCGCCGCGGCCAACCCGCGATCACCGGTGCGCGTGAATCGACCTTCCCGTGGTGACAACCGACCCCGCCGCAGCTTCTGCGACGACGCGCCGGTCACCACCGAAAGTCGGCCGATAGCCGCATCGTCAAAGGGGTAAGAGCTTCAAAGTACCGGTTGGGATCGAACTCTCCGCGTCGTTTGGCCGCACTCTCCTCATGAAAATATTGCAGGAGAACCAGATTGCTGCGCATCCCATCGACAGCAACGGTCTTTTCACACCCAGGATCGTTCGCCTCGGCGTGATTCGGGGCATACACGAGGCAGCCACCGACGCCAGCAGCAGAAGCGACGATGGCAAGAGCGTGGGATTTGCTACCGTCTCTACTCTCGTCATCAGTACCAGCTCCTGTCCGGAACGATTCGGTTCGGCGGTTCTGCCCGGCCACTGCACTCAGGGGTTGGCAGCTGCTGCTATCTGAGCATGTATGAGGTAGCAAACGCATGTTCTAGATAGCATCGTGGGCGTGTGAACCTGACCGAGTGGGCGCATCACCGGCCAGCTTTTGTCCACTTTTGCTCACAGTCCAGCATTTATCCACAGGGGTCGCGTATGCCCTAGCCGGCGGGCGAGGTTTGTTTCCTGCCGCACGCACTTCGCACCAGCAACACATCTAGCACTGAAGTACGCAGACCGTCCGTTTCACACGAAAGACAGTGCCGCCCGCCTGGGCGATGCAAAAAGCCGAACGGCCCCACCGCACGTTTAACGCTCAACCGGTCCCTTTCTTCTGCGCGAAGTAACTATGTACGTCTTCTGCGCGAAGTAACTATGTACGCCCCTCGGGGCGTACATACTGGTCACCGTGAAGCGCCTGACTCCATCCTTCCGCCTCGGATTCCACGGCGTCATTGCTGCTCTCGTTGTTTTCGCAAGTGCTGTCAGCTGTGGGGGCGACCGCAATCGTGTCGCGTCCACACCACAACCGACACCCGCGGCCGTCACGCGGTCAAACCTTCCGTACGACAACACGCCAGACGTTGCTCCGGCGGACGAGCAGAGTTTTGTCAACGCCACCAACGGTTTCGGACTGGATCTGTTCCGGCGCATGTCGGCGGCCAGCGAAAAGAACCTGGTCTTCTCTCCGCTGAGCCTCAGTGTCGCGTTGTCGATGGCCTATGCTGGTGCCGCCGGTGACACCGCGGCCGAAATGAAAACCGTTCTGCGCGATCCGTTCGGCAATGACACCTACTACCGTGCCATGAATCAACTGCTGCTCGATCTGCGCTCCCGCAACCGTGCTGCGATCTCCGCCGAAGATCCGAGGAGTATCGCGTTGGCGATGGTCGACGCGGTCTGGCTGCAGCGTGGCATGTCGGTTCGCGCGCCGTTCCTCGACATCCTCGCCACCCAATACGATGCGGGCGTGCGCCTCGCCGACTTCAAGGGCAACCCCGACGGCGAGCGAGTCACCATCAACAACTTCGCCAGCGACGCGACCAAAGGGCAGATAAAAGATCTGATCCCGCCCGGCGCGATAGACGAGTTGACGCGTACCGTGTTCCTGAACGCGGCCTACCTCAAGGCGAGCTGGGAGAGGCCATTCGCGCAAGAAGAAACGCGCGACGGCAGCTTCCGCCTGGCGCCCGGTTCGCAGGTCACCGTGCCGATGATGCACAAGATCACGGGGGCGATGCGCTACGCTGCCGGATCGAATTTTCAGGCTGTGGAACTCCCATACGTGGGCGGCGATCTCAAGATGCTGATCGTGCTGCCGGCGGAGGGACAGCTCCAGGCGGTTCGCAACAGCATGGACGACGCTTGGTTCCGTGCCCTGGCCTTTGCGGATACGGCGGTCTACCTGAGCTTGCCCAAGTTTCGTATCACCTGGGGACCCGAGGAATTCAAGGAGACCCTGGCGGCGATGGGGATCCCGCGTGCATTCGACGAGAATCGGGCGGACTTCTCCAACATCACCACTGACGAAAAGCTGTACATCCCCCACGTACTGCAGAAGGCCTTCGTCGGGATCGACGAGTCCGGGACCGAAGCCGCAGCCGTTTCGGGGGTGGCCGGGGGCGGGCTGGGTTCGCCCGAGGACGTGACGGTCGATCACCCGTTCCTGTTTGCCATCGTCGACAAGACTGGCGCCGTGGTCTTCGCGGGGCAGGTGATGGATCCAAGGTGAAGCCTCGGCGGTCAGCGGTGGGGCGGCGTCGACCAGCCGCTTGATCGCCCAACAGGAACGGTTTATGGGTCGGTGCTGGTTTGAGAGGACATCGGCGATGTCGTTTTGTGTCATGGGAAAGGCCCGTTGCAGCCGAGTCGGGTCCGGACCGAGCCCTTTGTGTCAATAAGTCTGCCGCAACGTTGCTCTTCTTCAGCGGCCGGATGCACCCGCGCTACTCGCCGAACAGCCCATGTCGCAAAGGGATTCGATTCGCCTAAGCCTGCAAGCACCCACCGCCTGTGGACGCGGCCGACCTCCTTGGCCATGTCCTGCAGCGCGAGGACCGCCGGTTTGTAGTGTTCGGCACGATGCGCCCGCAGCGCAACACCTCGAGCGTTCGCTGGATGCCATCCCGATCACCGATCTACGGCACCACGATCCAGGCGTCCGGGCCAAAGGGCGCCTATTAGGAGACAGCCCGACGACCCAAAATGAACCACATGATTCGCCAACTATTCGTCGTGGCGGCTATCGCAGCGGCCACCATCAGTGCGGCGCCCTCAGCGAGCGCGGACCCCGCTGCTGACCTGTTCGGCATGCTGCCGCCGGGTTATGGCGAAGCCGCGTGCCATCGGGTCGAGGGGTCGTTGAAAGACCCCGGGGACCTGGCAATGGTGGAATGCTCCGGTAATTCCCTGCCCAACGGCCCAACGGATGCGCGCTACACGCTGCTCAGCGATGGCAGCCCGCTGAACAACTCATTCGCCGATATCTACCGTGACACACACACCATTTCAAGGCTGTGACATGCCCCGGAATGACCGCCAGCCCGGCTTCGTAGACTGGACAAAACGGTGAGGGTGGCCCGCGACCCGGACCTCATGCTAAATGCCCGCTCAAAATCGACGAGCCAGCAAAAGACGGCCCACTTGGGGGCGGGGCCCCGCTGCGCTTGCGCCGCCAGCCTTCGTGATCTGATCTGATCTGGGTAGAAAGCCTGAAGGGAATGGCCCTCTAGTCGCCGGTGCGCTCGAACTTATCGTTGAAATCGACGCTGGGGCAGGCAGACCCGGTCGCGTCCCAATGACCGCGTCCGCTCAGCAGCGTGATTGGGTCCTGTGGCGATTGGGGAAGCGGGTACTCCGCAGTGATTTTCGCCGTGCCGCTGGCGGAGCACGAAGCGCGGTGTTCCCAATTTGCTGCCCACTTTCCGCCGGCGAAGACCAGCGGCTCCGCGTCACCGGACTGGTGGAAGAAGCTGATGCACCGCTCGCCGGTGCGCAGGCAGTCGGTGTGCACAACATAGTCGTGCTCGGGCCACGTCATTTTGACGTTCCCCACATTCGGGGAAGTTCGTGTGGCGTGGTAGCGGCCGTGGAGTGATTCGGCGGGCGATACCACCCGCGGGGCTTGGCCGGCCGGGTCGGGCAGGCTATTCATGTCGACGTCTCCGGCACGGGTGAAGGTCACCGTTCGCTTGCCGCCGCACCCTCGCGCACTAATCAGAGTGAATTCGCCGGCCAGTGTGCCGTCGGGGCGTGGCTGCAGCGTGATCACCTCCCAGCCTTCGCCGGGAATGTTCCTGCACTTCACGTCTGGGGGCGTGGCTACCGCGATCCAGCGGCCGCCGACGTCGTCGAACACGAACGATGATCCTTCGCTGGGTCCCCCCTGGATCTTCGCCGTGGCCGTGGCCACACAGCCGGAGGGCCGGCACACCGAGCGAACATTGAACGTGCCGTTCATAGGTTGAGGTTCACCTGCTTTGCTCGGTGCGCCTTCGAGATCGGTTTGCGGGCCGAAGTCCACGCTGTAGGTCCCGGTGAACGGGCCGGAGTTGGGCGTGGGCGTCGTTGCCGTGGTCGTGGTGGCCGGCCCGGTGGTGCTGCCTTTGTTGCCCGGAGCCGCCACACGGTACGCGACGAGCGAGATTACAGCGATGATCGCCACCACACCGATTGCGGCTACGCCTGCCCAGATGAACTTCCTTGTCGAAGGCCGCCCGCGTGCCGGCGCGCCGGTAGCTCCCCCGCCGACTTGCTCCGCGCCGGGTATGGCGGCCCCCCCAGCCGGACCCGTGAGCCAGTGCAGCTGGGTGGGCGCGGCAGTCGACACCGCACCCGCACGCCGGGCGTCGCCGCCCATCCCAACAACAGGCGGCCGCGGCAGCCCGGCATCCAGGCCGGCAGGTGGCCACGGCGCGGTGGGCGCTGCCGGCGGCGCGCCGGGCCGCGGCAGCGGGGTGGTCAGCGCGGCGCGGGCAGCGTTCGCCAGCTCTATGGTGCTCGGGTACCGCTGGTCGGGGTCTTTGGCCATGCCGGTGGCGATGACCGTGTCCAGCAGTGCCGGCAAGCCCGCGTGCATGGTCGACGGCCGCGGCGGCGGCTGGGTCAGATGAGCGGTGATCTGCTGCTCGAGACTCTCACCGGGAAAGGGCCGGCTGCCGGTCAGGCACTCATAGAGCACACAGGCCAACGCATAGATATCGGCGCGGGGATCGCTTTGCCCGGTGCTGATGCGCTCGGGGGCCATGTAGGCCCAGGTGCCGATCACCGCGCCGGCGCTGGTCAGCCCGGTCTCGCCGACCGCGCGGGCGATGCCGAAGTCGATCAGATAGGCGAAATCGTTCTCGGCGATCAAGATGTTGGACGGCTTGACGTCGCGGTGCACCAACCCGATCCGGTGCGCGGCGTTCAGCGCCGCGGCGATCTGGTCGATGATTCCTATTGCCCGTGCCGGCGCCAGCGGACCCTCGGCCAGGATGGTTTGCAGGTCGCGGCCCCTGATCAGCCGCATGGTCACAAACAGCCGCCCGTCGATCTCGCCGAAGTCGTGGATGGGTATGACGTGCGGCTCGTCCAGACTCGCCGCGGCGTGGGCTTCGCGGCGGAACCGCTCCTGATACACCTGATCGTCGGCGAAATTGGCCGGCAGCAGCTTCAGCGCCACTATCCGATCCATCGCGGTGTCATAGGCGCGCCACACCTCGCCCATGCCGCCGCGGCCCAACAGCTCCACCAGCCGGTAGCGCCCGAACGGCATGCCCTCCACCATGGGCCCCGCCGGTGTCTGCGCAGGTTCCATCGGCTCTCCCCTTATTCGACGAAATTCGCCGCACCCAGTGCACTGATCAGCGCAGCAATCAACACCACCATCGGCTCTCCCTTGATTGCTGGAATTCTCATTCTCTCGATGCTTTGAGGCAGGGCGTAGGGCCGCTTGTCCCCGGCTGCCAGGATCATTGGTCCCAAAACCCGGGCCGGTGCGCGCCACGAACCGAACCTGGACGGCACAGCGCCGCCGCGCCACCGTAGCGATTCCCGGGTGCTCACTCGCCGCTGAAATGGCCCTTAACGTGAATGCGATACGTCATCGCCGACGGCGGCATGTACCGCGCCGTGGCGTTTAGCGCGGGTTTGCCGCCGACTTGCTCGCCACCGGCGACCTGGAGGCGTTCCTAACCCGCATACGATCACCTGGCTCTCTAGTCGCCGGTGCGCACATATTTGTCGTCGAAATCGATGCTGGTGGGGCAGGATCCGGTCTGTTGCTGGTGACCGTGCCCGGTGAGCAGCGTGATCGGATCCTGCGGCGGTGCAGGCAGCGGAAACGCCGCGGTGACTTTCACGTGCCCCGTGCCACCCGCCGGACATGGAGCGTCGAACACTCGGTCTCGGGTCCACTGCCCGCCGGCGAACAACAGCATTACCTGATTATCAGCTGAGTGGAAATAGCTCATGCACCGATCGCCGGTGCGAAGACAATCCGTCCGGACCGCCAAGTCGTTCTCGTCTACCTTGCCGATCGCGTAGGTCACCGTCTCGTGGTAGCGGCCGTGCAGCGCTTCGGCCGCCGACACCACCCGCGCCGGCTGGCTGGCCGCGTCGGGAAGGCTGTTGACGTCGACGTCTGCGGTGCGGGCGAAGGTCACGACCCGCTTCCTGCCGCAGCCGTTGCTGGTAACCGTGCTGTATTCGCCGGCGAGGGTGCCGTCGGGACGGGATTGCAGCGTGAACACCTCCCAGGCTTCGGCGGGAGCGTTGTCGCACGTTCTGGAGCCGAGGCCGACGGCCAGCCAGCGGCCGCCGACTTCGTCGAACACCAACGCCGACACGGACGTAGTTTGGCCGCCTCGCCGTGACGCGGTGGCCACGCACTCGCCGGAACGGCACACCGAGCGCAGGCCCCAGGTTTCGGTTGCCGGCGCCGCACCCTCGACCGGTTGACCGTCGAAATTGGTCTGCGGGTCGAAGTTGGCGGTGTAGATACCGGTGAAGGGACCCGTGTTGGGCGCCATGGCGGACGGCGCGGTGACGGTCGGCTTGTGGTGCGGGGAGATGTTCACGGCGGCGAAGACACCGCCCCCGATCAGCACCGCGATGGCCAGCAGGGCGGGAATCACCACGCGGGGACGCCGCCACATCGGCCGCTGCGGTGTGGGTTTCACCTCCGGCGGTGCCGGTGGTGGCAGGACGGGCGCGGCGCCGGTGGGGGCGAGTAGGGTGTCGCGGCCGGAGATCGGGCCCGCGGTGGGGTGATCGGGCCGGGCCGGGGGGTGCGCCGCCACGGTCGCCTCCGGCCGGGGCAGCGGCATGGTTGTCGCGTCGCGCGCGGCGCGCGCCAACTCCACGGTGGTGGCATAGCGCTGGTCGGGGTCTTTGGCCATGCCCTTGGCGATGACGGCATCCATCCCTTGCGGCACCCCGGGCTGCCGCGCAGATGGCCGGGGCGGCGGGGTGGTGAGGTGGCCGACGATCTGCTGTTCGAGGCTCTCGCCGGGATAGGGGCGCTGGCCGGTCAGCGCCTCATACAGCACGCACGCCAGGGCATAGATGTCGGCGCGGGCGTCGGCGCGTCCGGTGTCAAGTCGCTCGGGAGACATGTAGGCCCAGGTGCCGATGGCCGCCCCGGCAGTGGTGAGCCCGGTTTCCCCGACCGCGCGCGCGATCCCGAAGTCGATCAGGTAGGCGAAGTCGTCCTTGGTCACCAGGATGTTGGACGGCTTGACGTCGCGGTGGATCAGCCCGATTTCGTGGGCGGCGTGTAGCGCCGAGGCGATCTGCTCGATGATCCCGATCGCCCGCGCGGGCTCCAGCGGCCCGTCGGCCAGCATGGTCGCCAGGTCGCGGCCCTTGAGCAGCCGCATGGTCACATACAGCCGTCCGTCGATCTCGCCGAAGTCGTGGATCGGCACCACGTGCGGTTCATCGAGCCCGGCCGCCGCATGGGCCTCCCGGCGGAACCGCTCTGCATAGACCGGATCCTCGGCGACATGGGGCAACAGCATCTTCAGCGCCACCACCCGGTCCATGGCGGTGTCATAGGCCCGCCACACCTCGCCCATGCCGCCGCGACCCAACAACTCCACCAACCGGTAGCGCCCGAACGGTTTCCCGCCCACATCAGCCACATCAGCCTCCCCGGCAGCAGCGGTTCAGAACACGATAAGTCCGGGGACAGCTGTCGCTCCGCAGGGATGATGCAGCGCCGGGCCGATCTGTTGTCGCGTGTTGGGATTCCAGAGACGCACTGTCCCCTCCAGGCTCGCTGTGGCACAGATTGATCATCGGGCTGAAGGCCGCTCCCACATATTCTCGCGTTGGCCGGCCGATCTGTCCGATTGATTCCTTGGTCTGAAGGGTCCACAGACCGACCAGACCGCGCAGGCCAGCACCCCGCAACGCTGCCATCGGGGCCGACGTCCACGGCGTGGCCCCCTCGGCGAAAAACTCGCCCGACAACATGCCGCATGGCTGATGCTCGCACGCTGCCTATATACAGCTGAGCATGATCAGGAGCAGGGTGACACCCCGAAGATGCCGGGCGAGCCGAAGCGGGTGCAGCTGAGCCGAAATAGGGATCTGAGCAGCAAAACAAACTTTGATTGAGGGTGGTTGCTGTTGAATATGGCAGCAACTCCAACTCGGGACTCGCGGTCACGACACCACGATCGGCGCATAGCGCCTCAACGGTTGCACCGCACAAGAATTCGAGGCAACCAAGCGCGGCATCTGCGCGCCCTTCAACTTCGCCGGGAACAGAAACGCGATGCCGGCATCGACCGACACGTCATCGCCAGCGCCGACATGTGCCTCGGCGCGGCGACCCGGCGGGCGTCGCCGCCGACTTGCTCGCCACCGCCGACGACCTGGAGGCGCTCCTGACTGCCACCCGCCCACGACACCTGGCTCTAATCGCCGGTGCGCACAATTCTGTAGTCCTCATCAAAACTGGTGACATCACAGTCCCCGGTCACTTCCAGGTGACCGTGCCCGGTGAGCAGCGTGATCGGATCCTGCGGTGGTTGCGGGAGCGGATACACCGCGGTGCGTTTCGTGTGCCTCGTGCCGCCGCGCGGACACGGACCGTCGGACTCAAAGTCGTAGGTCCACTTCCCGCCGCCGAAGACCAGCGGACTGGCAGCGTCGGGTGAGTGGAAATAGCTCATGCACCGGTCGCCGGTGCGAAGACAGTCCGTACGGACCGCGTAGTCGTACTCGAGTTTCCCTCCGGAAGACAAGGTGTCCGTGTAGTGGTAGCGGCCGTGTAGCGCTTCGGCCGCCGACACCACCCGCGGCGGCTGGCCGGCAGGGTCGGGAAGGCTACTAAGGTCGACGTCAATGGTGCGGGTGAAGGTCACGGCCCGCTTCCTGCCGCAGCCATTGCTGGTAACCGTGCTGTATTCGCCGGCGAGGGTGCCGTCGGGATGTGGCTGCAGCATGAACACCTCCCAGTATTCGGCGGGAGCGTTTTTGCACGTTCCGGAGCCGACGCCGACGGCCCGCCAGTGCCCCCCGACCTCGTCGAACACCAACGTCAACACTTTCGTGTTGTCGCCGCTTCGCCGTGACGCGGTTGCCACGCACCCGCCGGAGCGGCACACCGAGCGCACCCCCCAGGTTTCGGTTGTCGGCACCGCACCCTCGACCGGTTGACCGTCGAAATTGGTCTGCGGGTCGAAGTTGGCGGTGTAGATACCGGTGAACGGACCGGTGTTGGGCGCCGCGGTGGTGGGAGGCTGGCTGGGCTGCGGGGTGGCGGTCGGCTTGTGGTGCTGGGAGAGCTTCACGGCGGCGAAGACACCGCCCCCGATCAGCACCGCGATGGCCAGCAGGGCGGGAATAGCGATGCGGGGGCGCCGCCACATCAATCGCTTCGGGGTGGGCGTCACCTCCGGCGGTGCCGGTGGTGGCAGGACGGGCGCGGCCCCGGTCGGGGCGAGTTGGGTGTCGTGGCCGTGGATCGCGCCCGCGGTGGGGTGGTCGGCACGGGCCGGTAGGTGCGCCGGGACGGTGGTCGCGTCGCGCGCGGCGCGCGCCAACTCCACGGTGGTGGCATAGCGCTGGTCGGGGTCTTTGGCCATGCCCTTGGCGATGACGGCATCCATCCCTTCCGGCACCCCGGGCTGCCGCGCAGAGGGCCGCGGCGGCGGGGTGGTCAGGTGGCCGACGATCTGCTGTTCGAGGCTCTCGCCGGGATAGGGGCGCTGGCCGGTCAGCGCCTCATACAGCACGCACGCCAGGGCGTAGATGTCGGCGCGGGCGTCGGCGCGTCCGGTGTCAAGCCGCTCGGGAGACATGTAGGCCCAGGTGCCGATGGCCGCCCCGGCAGTGGTGAGCCCGGTTTCCCCGACCGCGCGCGCGATCCCGAAGTCGATCAGGTAGGCGAAGTCGTCCTTGGTCACCAGGATGTTGGACGGCTTGACGTCGCGGTGGATCAGCCCGATTTCGTGGGCGGCGTGTAGCGCCGAGGCGATCTGCTCGATGATCCCGATCGCCCGCGCGGGCTCCAGCGGCCCGTCGGCCAGCATGGTCGCCAGGTCGCGGCCCTTGAGCAGCCGCATGGTCACATACAGCCGTCCGTCGATCTCGCCGAAGTCATGGATCGGCACCACGTGCGGTTCATCGAGCCCGGCCGCCGCATGGGCCTCCCGGCGGAACCGCTCTGCATAGACCGGATCCTCGGCGACATGGGGCAACAGCATCTTCAGCGCCACCACCCGGTCCATGGCGGTGTCATAGGCCCGCCACACCTCGCCCATGCCGCCCCGGCCCAACAACTCCACCAGCCGGTAGCGCCCGAACGGCGTCCCGCCCGCATCAGCCACATCAGCCTCCCCGACAGCAGCGTTTCCGCCCACGATAGGTCCGGGGACGGCTTCGCACCGAAGAAACACAACAGGGGGTGGGCCACGGCATGCGACCGTCGCGAGGCTGTTTGCTCAACCGTCAGATGGCAACGGTGATACTCGCCCAGCGCCCTCGGCGGCCGCGCCGGACGCTCGCGCAGCGTGCTGCGGCCGCGGCTGCACATACCTGATCCGGCTGCGACAACCGCGCATCGGCCGTCGTGCTGAGCACCTCCTCATGGTGGCGCAACTCGGCAGCCAAGTGCGCGCCGGGTTGCACCCCGGCGAGTGCGAGCTCCGCGGCGATGACATCGGCGGGGATCGGCGTGCACATCGGCGCGCGCGTGAGCGCACTGGTCGGGCCGAACGACGTGCTGGTGTCCAGCACGCTGCACGACCTCGTGATCGGGTCCGGGCTCGAGTTCGAAGACCCCGACGCTCACGGCCTCAAGGGCGTGCCCGGCGAGTGGCACGTCTTCGCCGTAGCGTCTCCGTAGCGGTGGATTTGGGCGACACTCATCTCGCTTGCCGGAGCGCTTGTGCACACCGTGGTAGCGACTTCACTTAGAACGTTTTATGCGCTTC
Source organism: uncultured Actinomycetota bacterium (assembly GCA_963814505.1). Classification (GTDB taxonomy): domain Bacteria; phylum Actinomycetota; class Actinomycetes; order Mycobacteriales; family Mycobacteriaceae; genus Mycobacterium. The sequence goes on along the minus strand of CAWFDM010000016.1, from coordinate 287,051 downwards.
CCCGCTGCACTTTCATACCTTGGGGGCAGAAAAATCCGAGAACCTGCGCCACCATCGACCGATGCATCATCGCCGGCGGCGACTCTGCCTCGGCGCGGCGACCCCGCGGACGTCGCCGCCGACGTGCGCGCCGGCCGACGACCTGGAGGCGCTCCTAACACCCGACCTCGACACCTGGCTCTAATCGCCGGTGCGCACATATTTACTGTCGAAATCACCGCTGGCGGCGCAGGGGGCGGTCTGTTCCTGGTTGCCGTGCCCGCTAAGCAGCATGATCGGATCCTGCGGCGGTGCGGGCAGCGGAAACGTCGCGGTGATTTTCACGTGCGTTGTGCCGCCGACCGAACACGGACTGTCGTGCTCTCTGTCGTAGGTCCACTGCCTGCCGGCGAACACCAGCGGCGAGCCAGCGTCGGGTGCGTGGAAATAGCTCATGCACCGATCGCCGGTGCGAAGACAGTCCGTCCGGACCGCGAAGTCGAACTTCTGTGTCTCCCCGTTCGCGTAGGTTACCGTGGCGTGGTAGTGGCCGTGCAGCGCTTCGGCCGCCGACACCACCCGCGGCGGCTGGCTGGCCGGGTCGGGAAGGCTACTAAGGTCGACGTCTGCGGTGCGGGTGAAGGTCACGGCCCGCTTGAGGCCGCAGCCGTTGCTGGCCGTCGAGCTGTAGTCGCCGGACAGGGTGCCGTCGGGATGTGGTTGCAGCGTGAACACCTGCCAGCGTTCGGCGGGAGCGTTCCTGCATGTTCCGGAGCCGAGGCCGACAGCCAGCCAGCGCCCGCCGACATCGTCGAACACCAGCGTCGACACAAGTGTGGTGCCGCCGCTTCGGCGTGACGCGGTGGCCACGCACCCGCTGGAGCGGCACACCGAGCGCAGGCCCCACGTTTCGCTTGCCGGCGAACCGGGTGTTCCACCTTCCATATCGGTGTCCGGGCCGAAGTCGGCGGTGTAGGTGCCAGTGAACGGACCCGTGTTGGGCGGCGCGGTGGCGGGGGGTGCCGCGGCGGGGGGTGCCGCGGCGGGGGTTGGCTTGTTGCGGTGTTGGGAGACCTTCACGGCGGCGAAGACACCGCCCCCGATCAGCACCGCGATCACCAGCAGCGCCGGAATGACCACGCGGGGGCGCCGCCACATCAATCGCTTCGGGGTGGGCGTCACCTCCGGCGATGGCGGGGCCGGTGGTGGCAGGACGGGCGCGGCCCCGGTGGGGGCGAGTAGGGTGTGTTGGCCGTGGATCGGGCCCGCGGTGGGGTGGTCGGGCCAGACCAGTGGGTGCGCCGGCACGGTCAGCTCCGGCCGCGGAAACGGAACGGTTGTCGCGTCGCGCGCGGCGCGCGCCAACTCCACGGTGGTGGCATACCGCTGGTCGGGGTCTTTGGCCATGCCCTTGGCGATGACGGCATCCAGCGGTTGCGGCACCCCGGGCTGCCGCACCGAGGGCCGGGGCGGCGGGGTGGTGAGGTGGCCGACGATCTGCTGTTCGAGGCTCTCGCCGGGATAGGGGCGCTGGCCGGTCAGCGCCTCATACAGCACGCACGCCAGGGCGTAGATGTCGGCGCGGGCGTCGGCGTGTCCGGTGTCAAGCCGCTCGGGCGACATGTAGGCCCAGGTGCCGATGGCCGCCCCGGCAGTGGTGAGCCCGGTTTCCCCGACCGCGCGCGCGATCCCGAAGTCGATCAGGTAGGCGAAGTCGTCCTTGGCGACCAGGATGTTGGACGGTTTGACGTCGCGGTGGATCAGCCCGATTTCATGGGCGGCGTGTAGCGCCGAGGCGATCTGCTCGATGATCCAGATCGCCCGCGCGGGCTCTAGCGGCCCCTCGGCCAGCACGGTGCCCAGGTCGCGGCCCTTGATCAGCCGCATGGTCACATACAGCCGTCCGTCGATCTCGCCGAAATCATAAATCGGCACCACGTGCGGCTCATCGAGCCCGGCCGCCGCATGGGCCTCCCGGCGGAACCGCTCTTCATAGACCGGATCCTCGGCGACATTCGGCAACAGCACCTTCAGCGCCACCACCCGATCCATGGCGGTGTCATAGGCCCGCCACACCTCGCCCATGCCGCCGCGACCCAAAAGCTCCACCAACCGGTAGCGCCCGAACGGCGTGCCCTCCACCACGGACCCCGCCGGCGTCTGCGAAGCTTCCATCCGCTGGCCCCTTATTCCATGGAATTCCCACTCGGCGCAACCAGCGTGCTGATCAACGCAGCGATCAACGCCGCCACCGGCTCTCCCTTGGTTGCTGGACTTCTCATTCTCGTGCAGCTTCGAGCCACGGCGTAGGGCCGCTTGTCCCCGGCTGCCAGGATCATTGGTCCCTTGACGCGGGCCGGGCGCGATTGAGATGCGCCGTTCGACACCGCCCGGCTGTGGCTGCGGGTCGGCAGCGCCGTCGAGCACAGCAGGCACGCCCAAGCACGACCAAGACGGGCAGCGCCGACGCCGCCGGGCGCGCATGACCGTCGTCTACGGCGGTGGGTTCGACCTGACTACCGAGGTCGCCGTGATCTGGGCCCGCTGCCGTGCCGCGGCGGTGCGGACGTCTTTTGGGGGCACCGCTCGCAAACACCTCGTTATGCTGCAATCTGGTAATACCGGGGCACCAGCCGAGGGGGCCACCCGAATGACGGTGTTTGTCAGTTACTCGAGCCGGGACAGGGACGCGGTCAACGGCCTCACCCAGGATCTGCAGGACGCTGAGGAGCAGGTGTGGATGGACCACGCCTCGCTGGCGGCGAGGCGTGGTGGCGTGCGATCCTCGAGCGGATCCGCGGCTGTGATGTGTTCGTCGTCGCGTTGTCTCAAAACATCATCGAATCCACGTCCTGCCAGGCCGAGCTGCAGTACGCGCAGGCCCTTGGTCTGCCGATCCTTCCTGTTCAGGTCGGCCCGGTCGACAGCACGGCGCTCAATCCCCTCGCCACGGTGCAGGCGATCGACTACCGCCGCCCAACGCCGGATACCGGCATGCGGCTAGTCGGCGCGCTGCGCCGGGAGCGGGCGCGGCTTCAGCCGCTGCCCTCACCGCTGCCCGATGAGCCGCCGGTGGTGTGCAACCTGGCCGAGCGTGCCGAACGCGAACCCGTGCCCCAGGGCGCCACCATCGAGGGCACACACGGCGCCCGCCCCGGCGCAGCCCGCGGCGCGGTTGATGAGGCAGAGCACCAGCGCGGGCCGGGCCCGACCCGAAAACGCCGGCGGCTGGTGTCGACACCGGTGGTCACCGGCGTGCTCGCGGTCATCGGAGCCGTCGTGTTGGCGGTGGTCCTGGCTGGATGCCGGGGCCCGTCCGGGGGTCAGGCTTCGACAGCGAGTTCCCCGTCGGCTGCGCCGTCGACGAGCGAGCAGGGTCCCACTGGGCAGGGTCCGTACACGGTTGCCGCCACCGTGCCCGTCGAAGGCGGCGCGTTCGGCCTGGCGGTGGACCCGAGCACCCACACCGTCTACGTCGCCAACGCCGACAACACAGTGTCGGTGATTGACGGGGCGACGCGCACCGTGACCGCCACCGTGCCCGTCGGCAAGGGCCCGGTCGACCTGGCGGTGGACGCGAGCACCCACACCGTCTACGTCGCCAACGCCGACAACACAGTGTCGGTGATCGACGGGACGACGCGCACCGTCACCGCCACCGTGCCCGTCGGCAAGGGCCCGGTCGACCTGGCGGTGGACCCGGGCACCCACACCGTCTACGTCACCACCGGACGCAGGTGCGCCAACGCAGGGTTCTGCTACGGCGACGGCACGGTTTCGGTGATCGACGGGGCGACCCGCACCGTCGCCGGCGCCGTGTCCCTTGAAGGCGACACAACCGGCCTGGCGGTGGACCCGGACACCCATACCGTCTACGTCAGCACGCTCGGCGGCGTGTCGGTGATCGACGGGGCGACACGCACCGTCACCGCCACCGTGCCCGTCGAAGGCCCCCATCCGGGCAACCTGGCGGTGGACCCGGCCACCCACACCGTCTACGTCACCGCGGGTGACGGCGTGTCGGTGATCGACGGGGCGACGCGCACCGTCACCGCCACCGTGCCCTTGCACGTCGCCAACGCGTACCCGTACGACCTGGCGGTGGACCCGGGCACCCACACCGTCTACGTCACCTACGACTACAACGACACGATGTCGGTGATCGACGGGGGGACGCGCACCGTCACCGCCACCGTGCCCTTCCCCAGCGGCAAGGAAACGCTTCACATGCTAGCGGTGGACCGGGGCACCCACACCGTCTACGTCACCAGCCCCGTGTACGGCACGAACCAAGGCAACGGCACGGTGTTGGTGATCGAACGTCGATAGTCGTTTGCCTCGGCGCCTGGGCGCGGCCCGCTGCGCGGGCGCCGCCGACAGCCTTGGTGATCTGAGTAGAAAGCCCCGAACGGGATGGCCCTCTAGTCGCCGGTGCGCTCGAACTTCTCGTCGAAATCGACGCTGGGGCAGGCGGACCCGGTCGAGTCCCAACGACCGCGTCCGCTGAGCAGCGTGATGGGGTCCTGTGGCGGTTTGGAAAGCGGATATTCCGCAGTGACTTTCGCCGTGCCGCTCGCGGAGCGCGAAGCGTCGTGTTCCCAATGTCCACTTTCCGCCGGCGAAGACCAGTGGCTACGCGACAACATCGGGGTTGCGAAAGAAGCTCATGCACCGCTCGCCGGTGCGCAGGCAGTCGGTGCGCACAACGTAGTCGTACTCGGGCCACGTTATTTTCAGGTTCCCCACATTCGCGGAAGTTCGCGTGGGGTGGTAGCGGCCGTGGAGTGCTTCGGCCGGTGAAACCACCCGCGGGGCCTGGCCGGCCGGGTCGGGCAGGCTATCGAGGTCGACGTCTCCGGTGCGGGTGAAGGTCACCGTTCGCTTCATGCCGCACCCATGCGCAGTAGTCGCGGTGTATTCGCCGGCCAGTGTGCCGTCGGGGCGTGGCTGCAGCGCGATCACCTCCCAGCCTTCGACGGGAACGTTCCTGCACTTTGTGTTTTGGGTCGTGGCTACCGCGATCCAGCGCTCGCCGACGTTGTCGTCACGGCTCGGCGCTAACGTGTGGAACCTGACATCGACGCTTGGCCTTGAGGTATGTCGGCGGTCGGCGAGTTGGTGAATTGCGCCGATGTTGGGTGGATGGTCCGCCCGCCGCCCAGCGGCGCGGACTGCCGGGCGGTACATCGTGCCGCGGGGGTGCGGGAGTCCTTGGGGGCACCGCTGGCAAACACCTCGTTATGCTGCAACCTGGTAATACCGGGGCACCAGCCGAGGGGGCCACCCGTATGACGGTGTTTGTCAGCTATGCGAGCCGGGACAGGGACGCGGTCAACGGCCTCACTCGGGATCTGCAGGACGCTGAGGAGCAGGTGTGGATGGACCCCGCCTCGCCCGCGGCGAGGTGTGGTGGCGTGCGATCCTCGAGCGGATCCGCGGCTGTGATGTGTTCGTCGTCGCGTTGTCTCAAAACATCATCGAATCCACGTCCTGCCAGGCCGAGCTGCAGTACGCGCAGGCCCTTGGTCTGCCGATCCTTCCTGTTCACGTCGGCCCGGTCGACAGCACGGCGCTCAATCCCCTCGCCACGGTGCAGGCGATCGACTACCGCCGCCCAACGCTGGATACCGGCATGCGGCTAGTCGGCGCGCTGCGCCGGGAGCGGGCGCGGCTTCAGCCGCTGCCCTCACCGCTGCCCTCACCGCTGCCCGATGAGCCGCCGGTGGTGTGCGACCGGGCCGAGCGTGCCGAACGCGAACCCGTGCCCCAGGGCGCCACCATCGAGGGCACACACGGCGCCCGCCCCGGCGCAGCCCGCGGCGCGGTTGATGAGGCAGAGCACCAGCGCGGGCCGGGCCCGACCCGAAAACGCCGGCGGCTGGTGTCGACACCGGTGGTCACCGGCGTGCTCGCGGTCATCGGAGCCGTCGTGTTGGCGGTGGTCCTGGCTGGATGCCGGGGCCCGTCCGGGGGCCAGGCTTCGACAGCGAGTTCCCCATCGGCTGCGCCGTCGACTGGCGAGCCAGGTCCCACTGGGCGAACTCCGTACACGGTTGCCGCCACCCTGCCCGTCGGCAAGGACCCTTTCGGGGTGGCGGTGGACCCGAGCACCCACACCGTCTACGTCACCAATCGGTCCGACAACGCGGTGTCGGTGATCGACGGGGCGACGCGGACCGTCACCGCCACCGTGCCCGTCGGCAAGGACCCTTTCGGGGTGGCGGTGGACCCGAGCACCCACACCGTCTACGTCGCCAATTGGCTCGACGACACGCTGTCGGTGGTCGACGGGGCGACGCGCACCGTCACCGCCACCGTGCCCGTCGGCAAGGCCCCGATCGGGGTGGCGGTGGACCCGAGCACCCACACCGTCTACGTCGCCAACGCCAACGACAAGACGGTGTCGGTGATCGACGGGGCGACGCGCACCGTCATCACCACCGTGCCCGTCGGCGAGAACGGGTCGGGGGTGGCGGTGGACCCGGGCGTGAACACCGTCTACGTCAGCACCGAGAAGATCTGCGGCAACGGGTGCACCGGCGACGACATGGTGTCGGTGATCGACGGCTCGACGCGCACCGTTACCGCCACCGTGCCCGTCGGTAGCCGGCCGGGCGGGGTGGCGGTGGACCCGGGCACCCACACCGTCTACGTCGCCAATTACGACGGCGCGGTGTCGGTGATCGACGGCTCGACGCGCACCGCTACCGCCACCGTGCCCGTCGGCAGCCTTCCGGTTGACCTGGCGGTGGACCCGAGCACCCACACCGTCTACGTCACCAACAGCTCCGACAACACGGTGTCGGTAATCGACGGCTCGACGCGCAGCGTCACCGCCACCGTGCCCGTCGGCAAGGACCCGTTCGGGGTGGCGGTGGACCCGGGCACCCACACCGTCTACGTCACCAACCGGGATGACGGAACGGTGTCGGTGATCGAACACCGATCGTAGTTTGCCTCGGCATCTGAGCGCGGCGTGTCGGCGCTCGGCGATGACCGTCACCTCGACAACGGATCGATCACGACAACGTGTCGATCATCGACGGCGGGTACGCCGAGCCGCAACACGTCGGCCAGGGCTGAATGTTGTTCACTTCCCCACCGAGGCTGGTCGGTGCGCATCCGTTGAACAACAGGCTCGTCGTAAATGCATCGCCGTACACGCCGAGGTTCGCAGAACGGCGCACGACGCTAAAATGAATAGTCGTTCTCGACGCTGACGAACATGCCGTGGCCGGTGCGGTCATGGATGAAGCGGGTGCCATCGCTGGCGGGCAGGATCGTCCAACCGCTGATGTGGTAGGTGTGGCCGCTGTTCAGGATGACATCTTGTGCCGGGTCAGGCGAACTTCCGATGTCGCCGATATCCCAATTGAATGCCCCCGTGTCCCTGACAAAGGCGAGGTTCGCGCGGCCGTAGGGATCGATTATGGGAGCTTGCGGGAACGCCCATCGGTCTCTGGCGAATAGGTCTCACACACCACCAACGGACCCCGCCATGTTGCACCGCGTTCGCGGAAACATCACAGCGAATCTTCAGAACTTCGAGCGCGGCCCGGTGTAGCTCCGTGAACCGGTCGGTGCGCCCCCGCCGATCCGCAGAATTCGGGTATTCGAACCCTCGCTCACATGGTGACTGGCACGTCGTAGATGTTCATATGGGAGCCGTCTTTCATGCTCACTTCCCAGAGGATGACTCGGCCGAGGCCATGGTGTTGCGTCGTGAAGGTGGAGGTGAAGGTGAAGTTGAACCAGTGCCCCCATGCTAGAGCTGTTGCGGTCGTGAATCCGTGATCGAGCTCGGCGCCGTCGGGAGCGTTGACCGAGTAGGAGACCGTTCCCTCAAAAACGTTGGCGAATCCCGAAACCAGTACCGGGGACGTGACGGATCCCCCAGGAACGGGGGACTCGACAAGGATCTTCGGTGTCACGGCGTCCAGGTCGGCGCGCTTGAGGCTGGCCCCCCCTTCGAGGGGCTTTCCATCGATTGTGATGGCCACCTGGTGGATGTCGCTGAACTGCGTGAGCGTGAAGACCACCTGGGCCACGCGTAGTTGCATTGCGACCGCCGGCAGCGTGGTCGCGCCGCCCGACTGAAAGTCGTTGGAGAGGTTGACCGTAGCGGTGCTATCGGCGAAGTTGAGCTTGAGCAGCTTGGTGCCGGTCGGAATCCCCGTCGACATACCAATGCTGCGTTCGAAGTCATCTGGCCCCGCCAGAAGCGCTTGCACCGCTTGCTCCTCTGAGTTGGAGGCGGCCGCCTTGCGGCCGGCGGGCGCGACCTTGTCCGCCCGCACGAAGTAGACCGGCATCGGGGTGCCGGCACCGGCGGCGGGTGTCGTCGCCGGTGCCGTCGAAGTCGCTGTGGTCTTCTGTGAGGTCGCGGCCGGCTGCTCGCGGCTGCTGCACGCATTCCCCACGAGCAACAAGCTAGTCGCTGTAAGTACACAAACTGCCCGTTTCATGGGCTGAGAGTGCCCGCGAGCAACCCGCTGAAAAAGGGGCGAATGGCCTCACCTTCGCTCTCGACCTCGTCGTGTCTTGCATACCTCGAAGGGCCACCGGCCCCTCTTTGGACCTTGGCGCGCCGCGAAGCCGCCCTGCCGCCGCCAAGCATTGGGTGAGCGAGCAGTACCGGACCCTTGCCCGCTAGGAACCGGACGAGCGCGCCGGCGCCCAGCTTGCGCACGATGGTGTGTCCAGCGAGGGTCGCCACGATCGGGACTAGTGGCGATCGCGAGCGCGGCGGAGCCGGGGGAAGCGGGTCGCCACGATCGGGACTAGTGGCGATCGCGAGCGCGGCGGTGGGGGCACCTCCCGCTTGCGGGGGACCGGGTGAAGCGGGTCGCCGGCATTAGGACTAGTGCATCCGGCAGCTGCCCGGGGCCGATAGGCTGACGTCAGAAGTCCCCGTCATCAGGAGGCCCCGCATGGCCCGGCCCGCCGCGGCTGTCCACCGTGTCATCAAGGCTTACGACGTCAGAGGACTGGTCGGCGAAGAAATAGACGAGTCGCTGGTCGCCGAGATCGGCGCCGCGTTCGCCCGGTTGATGCGATCCGAGGGGGCGCGACAGGTCGCGATCGGCTACGACATGCGCGACAGTTCGCCCACGCTCTCCGCCGCTTTTGCCACCGGGGTAACCGATCAGGGCCTCGACGTGGTGCTGATCGGTTTGGCGTCCACCGATCAGCTTTACTTCGCCTCGGGGCTGCTGGATTGCCCAGGCGCGATGTTCACCGCGAGCCACAACCCGGCCGCCTACAACGGCATCAAGTTGTGCCGGGCGTGCGCCAAACCCGTCGGCGCGGACACCGGGCTGACCGTTATCAGCGCAGATCTGATCGCCGGGGTCGCGCCATATGACGGCCGGCCCGGGGCCATCACCGATCGCGATGTGCTTGGCGATTATGGTGAGTTCCTGCGTTCGCTGGTGAACACCTCCGGTCTGCGTCCATTGCGGGTGGCCGTGGACGCCGGCAACGGCATGGCCGGTCACACGGCGCCGGCCGTGCTCGGCGCGATCGACTCGATCACCTTGTTGCCGTTATACTTCGAGCTCGACGGCTCGTTTCCCAACCACGATGCCAACCCGCTCGACCCGGCCAACCTGGTGGACCTGCAGAACTTCGTCGGCGCCGTCGGTGCTGATATAGGACTGGCCTTCGACGGCGACGCCGACCGGTGCTTCGTGGTCGACGAACGCGGTCTGCCGGTCTCGCCGTCGACGGTGACCAGCCTGGTGGCCGCTCGCGAGCTCACCCGGGAGATCGGCGCGACGGTCATCCACAACGTGATCACTTCCCGCGCGGTGCCCGAACTGGTCTCCGAGCGTGGCGGCACTCCGCTGCGCTCGCGGGTCGGGCATTCCTATATCAAGGTGCTGATGGCCGAGACGGGTGCGATTTTCGGCGGCGAACATTCCGCGCACTACTATTTCCGCGACTTTTGGGGCGCGGATTCCGGAATGCTGGCCGCGCTGTATGTGCTGGCCGCGCTCGGTGAGCAACAACGGCCGCTGTCCGAGCTGACCGCCGACTACCAACGTTACGAATCCTCGGGCGAGATCAACTTCGCCGTGGCGGACGCGCCGGCCTGTGTGGACGCCGTGCTGAAGAGTTTCGGCAGCCGGATTCAATCCATCGATCACCTGGACGGGGTGACGGTGGATTTGGGCGACGGCAGCTGGTTCAACCTGCGCAGCTCCAACACCGAGCCGTTGTTGCGACTCAATGTGGAGGGCCGCAGCACCGAGGACGTCGACGTGGTAGTCGAAGAGGTCAGCGCTCAAATCGCCGCCCACATCGACGATCAGGCCGGGGCGCGCGACGGGGCGGGACCGTGAACACCACCCGCGCGATCGATCTGGAAGACACCGAGGGCCTGTTCGCAGCCGACCGCGAGGGCCTGCTGCGGGCCGCATCGTCGGCGGGCGCGCAGTTGCGCGCCATTGCCGCCGCGGCCGACGAAGGTGCGCTGGAGTCGCTGCGCACCGACGCCCGTCCACGCTCGGTGATCTGGGTGGCCGGCCGCGGTACCGCCGAGACCGCCGGGGACATGCTGGCCGCGACGTTGGGTGGTGTGGCGGACGAGCCGATCGTGGTCGTCAGCGAGGCGCCGCCGTGGGTGGGGCCGCTGGACGTGCTGATCGTCGCGGGCGACGATCCCGGCGATCCCGCATTGGTTGGGGCTGCCGCGACCGGAGTGCGCCGGGGTGCGCGGGTTGCCGTGGTGGCGCCGTATGAGGGTCCGCTGCGCGACAGCACGGCGGGGCGGGTCGCGGTGCTGGAGCCGCGGCTGCCGGTTCGGGCTGAGTTCGGACTATGTCGCTACCTGGGCGCGGGCCTGGCCGCTTTGCGCACCGTGGACCCCAGACTCCGCGTCGATCTGGCGTTGCTCGCCGACGAGCTGGACGCCGAGGCGCTGCGCAACAGCGCCGGCTGCGAGGTGTTCACCAATCCGGCCAAGACTCTTGCCGCGCGGGTGTCCGATCGCCGGGTCGCGCTGGCCGGCGACTGTGCCGCGACCATCGCGCTGGCCCGGCATGGGAGTTCGGTGCTGCTGCGGGTCGCGCACCAGGTTGCCGCCGCGACCGGGCTGGCGGATGCGGTCGTGGCACTGCGGGCGACTTCGGAGCAAGGCGATGCCCCCTCTTCGGTGGATGCTCTGTTTCACGACGAACAGATTGACGGACCGCTACCCGAGCGGCTGCGGGTGCTGGCGTTGACGCTGGCCGGCGAGCGGGCGGTGGTGGCCGCTCGGGTCGCCGGGCTGCACGACGTCTACTTGGTCGCGGCTGAGGACGTGCCCGAAGCGCCCGGCGGCTTAGGTGGGGCCGGCGCTTTACCGGCGTCGACCGGCGTCGGTGGTGCCGAACAGCAACTGGCCGTATTGGCCGTCCGGCTGGAGATGGCCGCGGTTTACCTGCGACTGGTGCGAGGATAGGTAGAAGGTGGACCTGCTACGCGGAGCGCTACGGACATACGCGTGGGGATCGCGTACCGCTCTCGCCGAATTCAGCGGGCGGCCGGTGCCGGCCGCTCACCCCGAGGCCGAACTCTGGTTCGGCGCCCACCCGGGCGATCCGGCCTTTCTGGAGACGTTGAACGGCGAAACCTCGTTGCTGGACGCGCTGGTCGCCGATCCGGAGGGCCAGCTCGGTTCGGTGTCGCGCGCCCGGTTCGGTGACGTGCTGCCGTTCCTGGTCAAGGTGCTCGCGGCCGACGAACCGTTGTCGCTGCAGGCCCATCCGAGCGCCGAGCAGGCGGTGGAGGGCTACTTGCGTGAGGAACGACTGGGCATCCCGGTGTCCTCGCCGGTCCGCAACTACCGGGACACCAGTCACAAGCCGGAGTTGTTGGTGGCACTGCACGCGTTCGAGGCGCTGGCCGGGTTTCGTCAGGCGTCGCGCACCAAGGAACTGCTGCGGGCGTTGGCCGTGTCCGATCTCGACCCGTTCATCGATTTGCTGAGCGACCAGTCCGACGCCGACGGCCTGCGGGCGCTGTTCACCACCTGGATCACCGCACCCCAGCCGGACATCGACGTGCTGGTCCCCGCCGTGCTGGACGGCGCCATCCACTACGTCAGCAGTGGCGCGACGGAATTTGCGGCCGAGGCCAAGACCGTGCTGGAACTCGGCGAACGCTATCCCGGCGACGCCGGCGTGCTGGCCGCGTTGTTGCTCAACCGCGTCAACCTCGCCCCCGGCGAGGCGATCTTCCTGCCGGCCGGCAACCTGCATGCCTATATGCGCGGGATCGGAGTGGAGGTGATGGCCAACTCCGACAACGTATTACGCGGAGGCCTGACCCCTAAGCACGTAGATGTGCCCGAGCTGCTGCGGGTGCTGGACTTCAAACCCACCACCGAGGCGGAGCTGCGGCCCAAGACCCGGCGCGAGGGCCTCGGACTGGTCTATGACACCCCGACCGACGAGTTTGCGGTCACGATGCTTGTCCTCGAGGGCGATTACCTCGACCACGAGGTCGACGCGGTGTCGCACCACGAGGGCCCGCAGATTTTGCTGTGCAGCGAGGGTTCGACGACGGTGCACGCCAAGAGCAAGTCGCTCACGCTGGAACACGGCAACGCCGCGTGGGTGGCGGCCGATGACGGCCCGATCCGGCTACTCGCGCACGAGCCGGCCAAACTGTTCAGGGCGACCGTCGGTCTCTAACGGGCGCGCCGAGGCGTCGGCGCTCCCGGCGTTCGCGGAGCCACAGCCGCATATTGTGCGCGATGGCGCGACCGATGATCGGCGCCGGCGGGATCAGGTACAGGCTGTCGAGCAGCGAGAACCGGCGCAAAAACCATTCGGCGAGAACGGGTTCGGTTTCGGCGGCCCCGAGAAATTGGTCGAACAGCGCGCCCACCGGTCGGTACCAGCCGGGCGAGTTTCCGCTGGCGTTGTGAAAGCAAAGGTCGGCGATCGCGTTCATCGTCCATACCGGGCGGGTGGTCTTGGCGGTCGCGCGGTTGAGTTCGGCGGCCAGGTCGCCGGCGCCTGATTTGGTGGATTGCAGCGCCCGCCGCAGATTGCCGGCCTGCAGCGACGTCATCGTCATGCCCTGGCCGAAGGTGGGGTTGAAGCTGGCCACCGCGTCGCCGACCGGGACGATCCCGGCCGGAAAGCGGTCCAGCATGTCATACCGGCGCCATCGGCTGGCCGGAAACGCGTGGAATGCCGGGCTGCCGACGGGTTCGGCCTGCGCCACCGCGGTGGCGAAATGGGCCGGTAGCAGCCGATGGGCGAGCGCGCGCATCTCGTCGAAGGTCGGCGGCGGTTTGGCGTTGGCCACCCCGAAGGTGGTGAGGATCCAGGTGCCGCCCTCGTAGCCCAGCATGCCCAGCCCCAGCGACTGCTCGCTCGACGCGCCGGTGACCACGACCTGCTCCCGGATCAGGCCGTCCGGAATGCGGAACAGGTGGCTGGCGTAGCTGATGCCAATGTCCACGGTTTCCTCGGTGGGGCGCTGGTATCCCCACTGCGCCAACCAGACCGGCAGTCGGGTGCCGCGCCCCGCCGCGTCGACCACCAGGTCGGCGCTTATGAATTCGCCGGCGTCGCTGGAATCCAACAGCAAACCGGTCACCCGCTGCTGGGCCCGGTCGAAGCGCGGCTCGGCCACTGCGCGCCGCACGATCTCAACGTTGTCGATGTTGCGGACCCGTTTCCGCAGCTGCCATTCCAGATGCGGCCGACTGGGAACGTAGGCGGTGAACTCCTTACGCAGCGCTCGGCCCGTCCCCAGGACATGACCCACGGCGCCGAGGTGGATGCCGTCGGGACGGTTCTCCAGCTTGGGCACACCCGCGTCGACCATGTCGGCCAGCAGACCCGGGAACAGGTTGTCCAATTCCATTGCGCCGCGGGCCATCAGCAGGTGCAGATGACGGTCCTGGGGAACCGTCGCCCGGCACACCGGCGTGCTCGGCAGCTCGTCGCGCTCGAAGACTGTCACGCGGTCGAAGAAATCCGCGAGCACCTTCGAGGCGCACAATCCGGCGATGCTGGCCCCGATGACCACCGCGTGGCCCCTGGTGTTTCCTCCAGTGTCCGGCATGTCCGCAGAGTACCCAGTAACGTGCGGTCCAGCGGGTCACAGCGGGTTGGGGAAGGGGAAGGGTCGATGGCCGGTCGATGGCGTACGAAGTCGGTGGAACAGTCGATCGCCGACACCGACGAGCCGGGCACCCGGCTGCGCAAGGAGCTCACGTGGTTGGACCTGGCGGTCTTCGGGGTCGCGGTGGTGATCGGAGCGGGCATCTTCACGGTCACCGCGTCGACAACCGGCGACATCACCGGCCCGGCCATCTGGATATCGTTCGTGATCGCCGCTGCGACCTGCGCGCTGGCCGCGTTGTGCTACGCGGAGTTCGCCTCCACACTGCCAGTCGCGGGCAGCGCATACACCTTCTCCTATGCCACCTTCGGTGAGTTCTTGGCCTGGATCATCGGCTGGAACCTGCTGCTGGAGTTGGCAGTGGGCGCCGCGGTGGTGTCCAAAGGCTGGTCGAGCTACTTGGGCACGGTGTTCGGTTTCGCCGGCGGCACAGTCGAACTCGGAGGAATCCAGCTCGACTGGGGCGCCCTGGTCATCGTCGCGGGGGTTTCGACCCTGATCGCCCTCGGCACCAAGTTGTCATCGAGGTTCTCCCAGGTGATCACCGCCATCAAGGTGTCGGTGGTGGTGTTGGTCGTGGTGGTGGGCGCCTTCTATATCAAGTCCGCCAACTACTCGCCGTTCATTCCTAAGCCGGAAACAGGGCACGAAGCACAAGGCATCAACCAGTCCGTGTTGTCGCTGCTGACCGGGGCGCACAGCAGCCATTACGGCTGGTACGGCGTGCTGGCGGGGGCATCGATCGTGTTCTTCGCTTTCATCGGTTTCGACATCGTGGCCACCATGGCCGAGGAGACCAAGCGGCCGCAGCGCGACGTCCCGAGGGGGATCCTGGCGTCGCTGGCGATCGTGACCGTGCTCTACATCGCGGTCTCGGTGGTGCTGTCCGGCATGGTTTCCTACACGCAGCTCAAGACCGTTCCCGGCCGCGGCTCGGCGAACCTGGCCACCGCGTTCACCGCGAACGGGGTCTTGTGGGCCAGCAAGATCATCGCCGTCGGGGCCTTGGCGGGGCTGACCACCGTGGTGATGGTGCTGATGCTCGGGCAGTGCCGGGTCCTGTTCGCGATGGCGCGGGACGGGCTGTTGCCGCGTGCGTTGGCCAACACCGGCGCGCGCGGGACCCCGGTGCGGATCACCGTCCTGGTCGCGGTGGTGGTGGCGGCGACGGCGTCGGTGTTCCCGATCAGCAAGCTCGAGGAGATGGTCAACGTCGGGACGCTGTTCGCGTTCGTCCTGGTGTCCGCCGGGGTGATCGTCCTGCGCCGGACGCGGCCGGACTTACCGCGGGGATTCCGGGCTCCGGGGGTGCCGGTGCTTCCGATCGCGTCGATATGCGCGTGTGCCTGGCTGATGGTCAACCTCACCGCGTTGACCTGGGTGCGGTTCGGCGTCTGGCTGGTGGTGGGAACCGCGATCTATCTGGGATACGGGCTGCGGCACTCGGTGCAGGGCCGCCGGCAAGCGCGGCAGACCGAGCCCGCCGAGACATCTAATACACTGACGTAGTTCCAGTGTACAAATGAGCGCCTTGTGTCTAGACATAAGACGGAGACTGCCGTATTGTCCAAACTCGAACGTGGTTTGACTCACAAGGAGGTTTGGCATATGACCACACGGCTTGGACCAGTTCCGGGGCCTGAAACGGGCTCCGAAGTGGCCCCTGGAGCGGCCCCTGTAGCGGCCCTCGATGCGTCACAGTGGCGCGACAGGAAGCGCTATCTGTGGCTCATCGGACTGATTGCCCCCACGATGCTGTTGGCGATCCTGCCGATCATCTGGGGCATGAACCAGCTCGGCTGGCAGGCTGCGTCGCAGGCCTGGTTCTGGATTGGCCCGATCCTGGTGTACATGGTGTTGCCGGCCCTTGACCTGAAGTTCGGTCCGGACGGGGAGAATCCGCCCGACGAGGTCATGGAGTGGCTGGAAAACGACAGGTACTACCGCTACTGCACGTACGCCTACATCCCGTTCCAATACACCAGCGTGGTCGTCGCCGCGTACCTGTTCACCGCGTCGGACCTGAGCTGGCTGGGTTATCACGGCGGGCTGAGCTGGGCGGCGAAGATCGGGCTGGCGCTGTCGGTCGGCGTGCTCGGCGCCGTCGGCATGAACGCCGCACACGAGATGGGGCACAAGAAGGAGTCGCTGGAGCGGTGGCTCTCCAAGGTCACCCACGCCCAGAGCTGCTACGGCCACTTCTACATCGAGCACAACCGCGGCCATCACGTGCGGGTAGCCACACCGGAGGACCCGGCGTCGGGCCGCTTCGGCGAAACGTTCTGGGAGTACCTGCCGCGCAGCGTTTTTGGCGGCCTGCGCTCGGCATGGCGACTGGAGGCCACCCGGCTGCGCCGCCAGGAACACAGCCCTTGGAATCCAAAGGCGTGTCTGCGCAACGACGTGCTCAACGCCTGGCTGATGTCGGTGGTGTTCTGGGGCGTGCTGATCGCGGTGTTCGGCCCGGCGCTGATCCCGTTTGTGGTCATCCAGGCGGTATACGCATGGGTCACGTTCGAGACGGTGAACTACCTCGAGCACTATGGGCTGCTGCGGCAGAAGACGGCGAGCGGTCGCTACGAGCGCTGCGCACCCGAGCACAGCTGGAACTCCGACCACTTGGTCACCAATCTGTTCCTGTACCACCTGCAGCGGCACAGCGATCACCACGCCAACCCGACCCGGCGTTATCAGACCCTGCGCAGCATCGACGGCTCGCCCAACCTTCCGGCCGGGTACGCGTCGATGATCACGCTGACCTACTTCCCGCCGCTGTGGCGCAAGGTGATGGATCACCGGGTGCTTGAGCACTACGGCGGCGACATCACCCGGGCCAACCTGCAGCCGCGCCTGCGGGAGAAGATCCTGGCTCGCTACGGGGCCCGAGCATGAGCGCCGCCTACCAGTGCCCGTGCTGCGACTACGTCTACGACGAGGCCAAAGGCGATCCCAGGGAAGGGTTCCCGGCGGGCACCGAGTGGGAGCAGATTCCCGACGACTGGTGCTGTCCGGACTGCGCGGTGCGCGAAAAGGTCGACTTCGAATTGATGGGAGCCAACAAATGAGCGACTACAAACTGTTTCAGTGCGTCCAATGCGGCTTCGAGTACGACGAGGCGCTGGGCTGGCCCGAAGACGGGATCGAGCCCGGCACCCGGTGGGACGACATCCCCGACGACTGGAGTTGCCCGGACTGCGGTGCCGCCAAGTCGGACTTCGTGATGGTTGAGGTTGCTCGACCGTGAGCTTCCCAAACACTATTGTCGCGCCTGTGAAGCGGATCCCGTACGCCGAGGCGACGCGGGCTCTGCTGCGCGACTCGGTGCTCGACGCCATGCGGGATCTGTTGCAAACCCGGGACTGGTCGGCGATCACGCTGTCCGACGTGGCTCGCGCCGCGGGCATCAGCCGGCAGACCATCTACAACGAGTTCGGCTCGCGACAGGGCCTGGCGCGGGGTTACGCCCTGCGCCTGGCCGATCGCCTGGTCGATACCGTTCACGCCGCTCTGCAAGACAACGTCGGCAATATGCACGAAGCGCTGGTGCAGGGGTTTGGTCGGTTCTTCGCCGAGTCGGCGGCCGACCCGCTGGTGATTTCGCTGCTGACCGGTGTCGCCAAGCCCGATCTGCTGCAGCTCATCACCACCGACAGCGCGCCCATCATCAACCGTGCGTCGCGGCGGCTGGTGTCGGCGTTCAACCAGACCTGGGTGGCCATCAGCGACGCGGACGCCGGTGTGCTGTCGCGGGCGATCGTGCGGCTGTGCCTGAGCTACGTGTCGATGCCGCCGGAAGCCGACCACGATGTGGCGGCGGACCTGGCAAGGTTGATGACGCCGTTCGCCGAGCGTCACGGGGTCATCAACGTTCCATAGTCTGCAGGGGCCGATGAGGCCCTGAATATCGCAGACTAAAGTGGCGGAAGAACGTACCCAAGCTAACTAAAGGATGAGCCACCCCTATGACGACGACCGAAAATTCGCTGACCCCCGACGTTCGTAACGGCATCGAGTTCAAGGTCGCCGATCTGTCGCTAGCGGATTTCGGCCGCAAGGAACTCGACCTGGCCGAGTACGAAATGCCCGGCTTGATGTCGCTGCGCCGCGAGTACGCCGAGGTGCAACCCATGAAGGGGGCCCGCATTTCGGGTTCGCTGCATATGACCGTCCAGACCGCGGTGCTGATCGAGACCCTGACCTCGCTGGGCGCCGAAGTCCGCTGGGCGTCGTGCAACATCTTCTCCACGCAGGACCACGCGGCTGCCGCCGTCGTCGTCGGCCCGCACGGCACTCCCGAGGAGCCCAAGGGCGTACCGGTCTTCGCGTGGAAGGGCGAGACCCTCGAGGAGTATTGGTGGGCCGCCGAGCAGATGCTCACCTGGCCCGACCCCGACAAGCCGGCCAACATGATCCTCGACGATGGCGGCGACGCGACCATGATGGTGCTGCGCGGTATGCAGTACGAGAAGGCGGGTGTGGTGCCGCCGGCCGAGGAGGACGACTCGGCGGAGTGGAAAGTCTTCCTGAACGTGTTGCGGACTCGGTTCGAGAGCGACAGCTCCAAGTGGACGAAGATCGCCGAGTCCGTCAAGGGTGTCACCGAGGAGACCACCACCGGCGTGCTGCGGTTGTACCAATTCGCCGCGGCGGGGGATCTGGCCTTCCCGGCGATCAACGTCAACGACTCGGTGACCAAGTCCAAGTTCGACAACAAGTACGGCACCCGGCACTCCCTGATCGACGGCATCAACCGCGGCACCGACGCGCTGATCGGCGGCAAGAACGTACTGATCTGCGGCTACGGCGATGTCGGTAAGGGCTGTGCGGAGGCGGCCAAGGGCCAGGGCGCGCGGGTCAGCGTCACCGAGATCGACCCGATCAACGCGTTGCAGGCGCTGATGGAGGGCTTTCCGGTCAAGAGGGTCGACGACGCCATCTCCGACGCCGACATCGTGGTGACCGCGACCGGCAACAAGGACATCATCTCGCTGGCCCACATGAAGGCCATGAAGGATCACGCCATCCTGGGCAACATCGGCCACTTCGACAACGAAATCCAGATGGCTGCCCTGGAGCGTTCCGGTGCGGTAAAGACGAACATCAAGCCCCAGGTCGACCTGTGGACCTTCGGGGACAGCGGCAAGTCGATCATCGTGCTCTCCGAGGGCCGGCTGCTGAACCTGGGCAACGCGACCGGGCACCCGTCGTTCGTGATGAGCAACAGCTTCGCCAACCAGACGATCGCCCAGATCGAGCTGTGGACCAAGAACGACGAGTACGACAACGAGGTGTACCGGCTGCCCAAGCACCTCGACGAGAAGGTGGCCCGCATCCACGTCGAGGCGCTGGGTGGTCAGCTGACCAAGCTGACCAAGGACCAGGCCGAGTACCTCGGTGTCGACGTCGAGGGCCCCTACAAGCCGGACCACTACCGCTACTGACGTTCGCTGTTTCGCGCTGGGCATCGCGGTCATGCGGACCCTTGCGCAAGTCCCAGCCCGCCCCGGGCCAGCGAGAACCCCCAGACCAGCGAGAACAGAGTGTAAGCGCTCCTTTCGGAACGCCTGCCGCCGCGCAATATGCCGGGTATAGTCCGCTTGCTATTGGACATTGTTCTAATTCTTAGCGCGAAATCGGGGGGCGACGCGGCCATGCTCCGTGAGCACGGCTCGTTGTGAAGGGGGTGGGGCGTGGTGAATTTTTCGGTACTGCCGCCCGAGGTGAATTCGGCGTTGATGTTCGCCGGCGCGGGCTCGGCGCCGATGCTCGAAGCCGCGGGAGCGTGGGACGGACTGGCCGGTGACCTGCAGTCGGCGGCAGCCGCGTTTTCCTCGGTGACCTCGGGGCTGGTGGGCCAGTCCTGGCAGGGTTCGGCGGCGCAGGCGATGACGGGCGTGGCGCAGACGTACACCGCCTGGTTGAGCGCGGCGGCCAGTCACGCCGAGCAGGCGGCGGGTCAGGCCAAAGCTGTGGCCGCCGTGTTTGATGCGGCGCGGGCGGCCATTGTGCATCCGGTGGCGGTGGCGGCCAATCGAACCAACCTGGTGTCGTTGGTGGTCTCGAATCTGCTCGGTCAGAACGCGCCGGCGATCGCGGCGGTCGAGGCCCACTACGAGCAGATGTGGGCTCAGGATGTGGCCGCGATGTTCGGCTATCACTCCGGGGCGTCGGCGGCGGTGGCGTCCTTGGGTCCGTTGGAGCTGACGTCGCAGGGCCTCTACCTGGCCGTCCCCAAAATCGTCGGGGGCGGCACCATCAACCTGACCCCCGGCAACGTCGGCACCCTCAACCTGGGCCTCGGCAACATCGGCAACCTCAACCTGGGCAGTGGAGATACCGGCAATCTCAACCTGGGCAGCGGTAACTTCGGCGACTACAACCTGGGCAGCGGAAACGGAGCCTCGGGAAGCGGACAGTCGATGGCTTTCGGAACTACCTACCCCGCCCACTCGGCCACCGGCAATCTCGGCAACGGCAACCTTGGCAACTACAACCTGGGCAGCGGTAACTTCGGCAATTGGAACCTGGGCGGCGGAAACACCGGCAGCCACAATCTGGGCAGTGGAAACATCGGCAATTGGAACCCGGGGAGCGGAAACACCGGCAGCTACAACCTCGGCAGTGGAAACATCGGCAATTGGAACCTGGGCGGCGGAAACAGCGGCAATACAAACTTTGGCTTCGGAAACACCGGCAACACAAACTTTGGCAACGGGAATACGGGCTCGGGAAACTTCGGCTTCGGAAACTCCGGCCCCATCATCGGTGGGCTGCCGACTGCGGGTAACTCAAACTTCGGCAGTGGAAACACTGGCAATTCGAACATCGGCTTTGGGAATTATGGTAATAATAACGTCGGCTTCGGGAATCATGGTAGTAACAACTTCTTCTGCATCGGGGTAAACGGCGACAACCAGCAGTTCGTCATTAATTTCGGCGGGCTTCTTAACAGTGGTTCGGGAAACCTTGGCCTCTTTAACTCCGGCGACAATAACATTGGGTTCTTCAACTCGGGCAGCAATAACATTGGCTTCTTTAACTCCGGCGACGATATGTGGGGCGTCGGGAGCTCGGGCAAGGGAGTTGGGCCCTTAAGCGTGGAATTCGGTAGTTCGGGCATTTGGAACTCGGGTTTCGGAAACTCGGGCTTTCTCAATACGGGCATCGGGAACTCTGGCGGCGCCGTGAGCACGACAAGTCCAACTTATTGGGGAAGCGCCGGTAGCACGGGCTTCTTTAACTCGGGCGCCACCGACACGGGCTCCTTTAACGCGGGCGCCACCGACACGGGCAACTTTAACTCGGGCGCCACCAACACGGGCGCCTTCAACTCGGGCGCCACCAACACGGGCTTCTTTAACGCGGGCAGCACAAACTGGGGCACCTTCAACGGGGGCAGCATCAACTCGGGCGGCTTCAACTCGGGCGACATCAACTCGGGCTGGTTCAACTCGGGCGCCATCAACACGGGCCTCCTTAACGGGGGCGACCTCAATACGGGTCTGGCCAGCGCCATCAACCCCTACCCAGGCAACCCCTTTCCCCTCTCAATCAAAGGCGCGGGCGTTGACTCGGGAATCTCTAACGACCCCATTACCGGGACGTATGGCAAAGGGGGCTACTACGAATCGGGCTTCGCAAATCAAGGCGTTGGTAACTCGGGTTTCGATGCCGGCGACAACGTTGACCAAACCATCACGCCGCCTCCTACCTACACGCCTCCCGCGGGGTACCCCGACCCCCTTACGGTGGGCACCATTGGCTCCTCGGGCTTCGAAAACCATGGCAACTACGGTTCCGGCTTCTTAAACGCGGGCGCCTACAGCTCGGGCTACAGAAACACCGGCGGCCTCACGCCGCCAGGCATCGGGCCTGCCTACATGTCGGGATTCGGCAACAGCACGGGAGAGTACATCTCGGGCTTCCTCGACGCGGGCACCCTTGCCTCTACCACTCCGCCCCCCATCCTCCCCACTTATGCTTCGGGCTTCGCGGATCTGGGCAACGACGTATCGGGACTCCTCAACGCGCAGAACGGAGAGTCGGGCTGGATCCACTGACCCGAAGCTACGCTGGCAGGCTGGTGCCGTGCTGATCGCGATCGAAGGGGTTGACGGCGCCGGCAAGCGGACGCTGTCCGAGGGTCTGCGCAAGGCCTTCGAGGCCGTCGGGAAGTCGGTGGCCACGCTGGCCTTCCCGCGCTACGGGCAGTCGATTACCGCCGACGTCGCGGCGGAGGCGCTGCAGGGCGAGCACGGTGACCTCTCCTCGTCGGTCTATGCGATGGCGACGCTGTTTGCGCTCGACCGCGCGGGGGCGGTCGACGAAATCGAGGGGCTGCGTCGTGACCACGACGTGGTGATTCTGGATCGTTACGTCGCCTCCAACGCGGCCTACAGTGCCGCGCGCCTGCACGAGGACTCGACCGGGGCGGCGGTGGCATGGGTGCGGCAGCTGGAATACCAGCGGTTCCGACTGCCCCCGCCGGACTGGCAGGTGCTGCTCGCGGTGCCGGCCGAGCTCGCCGGACAGCGGGCCCGCGGCCGCGCCGAGCGAGATCCGGGCCGCGCCCGCGATAACTACGAACGCGACGACGAACTTCAGCGGCGCACCGGTGCCGTGTACGCCGAACTGGCCGCCGCGCACTGGGGCGGGCGATGGCTGGTCGTCGACGCAGACGCCGACCCGGGCCGGCTGGCCGGGGCTTTGACGAGCGTCTAGACCGCACGAAAAATCGGCCGAAAACCGAATAAAACCGGATTTTGGGGGTTATTTGTCCTTATGAAGCAAGAAACGCCCGTGTGGTGAATGAGTTTTGTCCCGATCTGGTGACACCATGGACAACATGAGGCAAAGGATTTTGGTCGTTGATGACGACGCTTCGCTGGCTGAGATGCTGACCATCGTGTTGCGTGGGGAGGGCTTCGACACCGCGGTGATCGGCGACGGCACCCAGGCCCTGACCGCGGTGCGCGAGCTGCGCCCCGACCTGGTGCTGCTGGACCTGATGCTGCCCGGCATGAACGGGATCGACGTGTGTCGGGTACTGCGCGCCGACTCCGGCGTTCCGATTGTGATGCTGACCGCCAAGACCGACACCGTCGACGTGGTGCTCGGCCTGGAATCGGGCGCCGACGACTACATCATGAAGCCGTTCAAGCCCAAGGAGCTGGTCGCCCGGGTGCGGGCACGGCTTCGGCGCAACGACGACGAGCCGGCAGAGATGCTGTCCATCGCTGACGTCGACATCGACGTGCCGGCGCACAAGGTCACCCGCAACGGCGAGCAGATATCGCTGACACCGCTCGAGTTCGACCTGCTGGTTGCGTTGGCACGCAAACCACGCCAGGTGTTTACTCGTGATGTGCTGCTCGAACAGGTGTGGGGGTATCGGCACCCGGCGGACACCCGCCTGGTGAACGTGCACGTCCAGCGTCTCCGGGCCAAGGTCGAGAAAGACCCTGAGAACCCGACCGTGGTATTGACCGTTCGAGGAGTGGGATACAAGGCCGGACCCCCGTGATCCGAGGCTCGCGGCGATCTCGGGGTCGCTGGGGGCGCGCTGGCCTGATGACCCGCGGTATGGCCGCATTGAGCCGTATCGTGGGAACTGCTTGGCGCCGGTCGCTGCAGTTGCGCGTAGTCGCGCTGACCCTTGGACTGTCGCTGGCGGTGATCCTTGCGCTCGGCTTCGTGCTGACCAGCCAGCTCACCAATCGCGTGCTCGACGTCAAGGTCAAGGCAGCCATCGAGCAGATCGACCGGGCGCGCAACACGGTCAGTGGGATCGTCAACGGTGAGGAAAGCCGCTCGCTGGACAGCAGCCTGCAGTTGGCCCGTAACACGTTGACGTCGAAAACCGACCCGGCCTCGGGCGCCGGCCTGGCCGGCGCGTTTGACGCGGTGCTGATGGTGCCGGGCGACGGCCCGCGCGCCGCGACCACGGCCGGACCCGTCGATCAGGTGCCCAATTCGTTGCGCGGCTTCGTCAAGGCCGGGCAGGCCGCCTATCAGTACGCGACGGTGCACACCGAGGGCTTCTCCGGGCCGGCGCTGATCATCGGTACCCCGACGTCGTCGCAGGTGGCCAACCTCGAGCTGTACCTGATCTTCCCGCTGAAGAGCGAGCAGGCCACGGTCACGCTGGTGCGCGGCACGATGGTCACCGGCGGCGCCGTCCTGCTGGTGCTGCTCGCCGGGATCGCGCTGCTGGTCTCTCGCCAGGTGGTGGTGCCGGTGCGGTCGGCGTCGCGGATCGCCGAGCGGTTCGCCGAGGGGCATCTATCCGAACGGATGCCGGTGCGCGGCGAAGACGACATGGCCCGGCTGGCGGTGTCGTTCAACGACATGGCCGAGAGCCTGTCGCGGCAGATCACGCAGCTCGAGGAGTTCGGCAACCTGCAGCGCCGTTTCACGTCCGACGTCAGCCACGAACTTCGCACCCCGCTGACCACCGTGCGGATGGCCGCCGACCTGATCTACGACCACAGCGCCGATCTCGACCCCGCGCTGCGGCGGTCCACTGAGCTGATGGTCAGCGAGCTGGATCGGTTCGAGACGCTGCTCAACGACCTGCTGGAGATCTCTCGGCACGACGCCGGTGTGGCCGAGCTCTCCGTCGAGGCGGTCGACCTGCGCGCGACGGTGAACAGCGCGCTGAGCAACGTGGGCCACCTGGCCGAAGAGACCGGTATCGAGCTGCTGGTGGACATGCCCCAAGAAGACGTGATCGCCGAGGTCGATCCGCGCCGGGTGGAGCGGATCCTGCGCAACCTGATCGCCAACGCCATCGACCACGCCGAGCACAAGCCGGTGCGGATCCAGATGGGCACCGACGAGGACACGGTGGCGGTCACGGTGCGCGACTACGGCGTGGGGCTGCGCCCCGGCGAGGAGAAGCTGGTGTTCAGCCGGTTCTGGCGGTCGGACCCGTCGCGGGTGCGTCGGTCCGGCGGCACCGGGCTGGGTTTGGCGATCAGCGTCGAGGATGCGCGCCTGCACCAGGGCCGGCTGGAGGCGTGGGGCGAACCCGGCGAGGGTGCCTGCTTCAGGCTGACCCTTCCGCTGGTTCGCGGCCACAAGGTCACCACCAGTCCGCTGCCCATGAAGCCAATGCCGCAACCAATTCCGCAGCCCCCCAACCTGAGTGGGCAACAGACGGCCGCGGGCACGGACAGCAAGCCCGACCGTCAGCGCCACCGCGAGCACGCCGAGTGGAGCGGGTAGATGCGTCGGCTCCTGATGATATTGCGGTTGTTGGTACCGGTTGTGTTGCTCGCCGGATGTGCCGGCGTGCCCAGTTCGTCGGCCCCGCAAGCGATCGGCACCGTCGAGCGACCGGCGCCGTCGAATCTGCCCAAGCCGACCCCGGGTATGGATCCCGATGTGCTGCTGCGCGAATTCCTCAAGGCCACGGCCGATCCGGCGAACCGGCATCTGGCGGCGCGGCAGTTTCTCACCCAATCGGCATCCAACGCATGGGACGACGCCGGTAGCGCTTTGCTGATCGACCACGTGGTGTTCGTCGAAACCCGCGGCGCCGAGAAGGTTTCGGCGACAATGCGCGCGGACATCCTGGGTTCGCTGTCCGACGTGGGGGTGTTCCAGACTGCGGAGGGCGTGCTGCCGGACCCGGGTCAGATCGAATTGGTCAAGACGTCCGGTGGCTGGCGGATCGACCGTCTGCCCAACGGGGTCTTCCTGGACTGGCAGCAGTTCCAGTCGACCTATAAACGCAACACGCTGTATTTCGCGGACCCGACCGGCAAGACGGTGGTCCCCGATCCGCGCTACGTCGCGGTTGTCGACCACGATCAGTTGGCCACCGAGCTCGTCTCCAAGCTGCTGGCCGGTCCACGACCCGAGATGGCCCACACGGTCCGCAATCTGCTGGCGCCGCCGCTGCGCCTGCGCGGGCCGGTGACCCGGGCCGACGGCGGCAAGAACGGCATCGGGCGGGGTTACGGCGGAGCGCGGATCGATCTGGAGAAGCTGTCCACCACCGATCCGCACAGCAGGCAATTGCTTGCCGCGCAGATCATTTGGACATTGGCCAGGGCGGACATCCGAGGGCCGTATGTGATCAACGCCGACGGCGCACCGCTGGACGACAGGTTCGCCGAGGGATGGACGACTTCCGATGTCGCCGCCACCGATCCGGGCGTGGCCGACGGCGCGGGCGCCGGGTTGCACGCTCTGGTCAATGGGTCGCTGGTCGCGCTGGACGGACAGCGCACCGCCCCGGTGCCCGGGGCCTTCGGGCGGATACTCGACCAGACGGGTGCGGCGCTGTCCCGCAGCGGGCGTCAGGTGGCGTCCGTGGTGACGCTGCGCCGCGGCGCCCCGGATATGGCGGCGTCGCTGTGGATCGGCGATCTCGGTGGCGAAGCGGTGCAGTCCGCCGACGGACATAGCCTGTCGCGGCCCAGCTGGTCGCTGGACGACGCGGTCTGGGTGGTCGTCGACACCGACAATGTGCTGCGGGCCATCCAGGAACCGGCCTCCGGGCAACCCGCCCGTATCCCGGTCGATTCCACCGCGGTGGCCACCCGCTTCCCGGGACCGATCACAGACCTGCAGCTGTCCCGGGATGGCACGCGTGCGGCGATGGTGATCGGTGGCCAGGTGATCCTCGCCGGTGTCGAGCAGACCCAGGCCGGGCAGTACGCCCTCACCTACCCGCGACGGCTGGGTTTCGGGCTGGGCAACTCCGTGGTCTCGTTGTCCTGGCGAACCGGCGACGACATCGCGGTGACCCGTACCGACGTCGCGCATCCGGTGTCCTACGTCAACCTCGACGGGGTCAACTCCGACGCGCCGGCCCGCGGATTGACGATTCCGCTGTCCGCGATCGCGGCCAGTCCGTCGACGGTCTACGTCGCGAGTCCGCAAGGGGTGCTTATGTATTCGGCGGCCACCGGCGAAAGCAATCAGGGCTGGTCGGAGGTACCCGGGTTGACGGTGCCCGGGGCCGCGCCGGTGCTGCCGGGCTGAGACGTCGGGCATCCAACTGCCTACCGTGTATCGAAGACATTGCGGCAGATAATCTTTGACGTTTCTAACACTGTGGCTTTGGAATGTTGAATCACTAGGACCGCCAGGCGCTCCGGCATGTCGAGCACGCGCGGCGCAGCACCCTGGATCCGTCGATACCTACCAGCATCGGGCGGCTGACATCCAAGCCGCGGTCGCGCAGACCTACCAGCGGGTCGGTAACCAAGCCAACGGGTACCTTGATACTCTCGGAATCCCGAGCGCCACCACGCTGCCGACACCAACCAAACGGCAAAAATCGAGCGGGGACCGCCACCTTGATTTCACCGAAACCCGGTAGAGCCTTGACGGCCACATTCGGGCCGGTTACTACCCCGCCCACCTCAGACAGATGATCGAGACAAGCACCGGGTCCGAGGCCGAGCACAAGGTAGTGCTGGGGTTACGTGTCGGAGTGGTCGCGGTCATTCTCGGCGTATTCCTCTGGCGGATCTTTGGCATTCGCGATCCGGCCCTCCGCTTCTACGACGATTTTTTCTACTACTTGGTGCCGGCGGAGCATTGGGTCGACGGCGCCGGCTCGACCTTTTTTCCGGGTGAGCCCACCAATGGCTATCACCCGCTGTGGTTTTTGTGGGTGGCGCTGCTCTACTGGGTTTTGGGCGGAGGCGGGATCTTCTTCGGGGCGCTCGACTTGAGCCTGATGGCGCTGATGATCGGGTTTTTCTTCCTGTTCGAACGTTTCCTTCGGCGGGTCACCGGTGACCGCCTCGCCGCCGCGGTGGGCGCGGCCATCGCTGCGATGATGCTCATGGAGCCCGCGCGGTTCGGTCTCGAGGCAGCGGTGGCGGTGTGTGCCGCGGCGTTGCTGTTGGACTATCTCATGGGCAAGCCGCTGGCCGAACGAACCGTGCGTGAGGCGGCTGTGGTCGGACTGCTGGCGGCGTTGCTTGTCCTGTCGCGGCTCGACGCCGCAGCGATACTGATCGGACTAGCGGTAGCAGTGGTGCCGCGCTGGGACCTCAAGCGGCTGGCTGCCCTGGCTGCTGGTGCGGCGCCACTCTACCTGTACCTGGCTTTCAACCTGTGGGCGTTCGGTCAGCTCACCTCCACGTCGATGGCAGCCAAGACGCTCGATTTCTATATGCCGCCCAACTGGTACTTCCTCGGGCATCCCTCACCGGCCGTGGGAATTGCCGCAATCATTGTGCTCGTGGTGGCAGTGTCCACCGCCGTCATGCTGCGGCGAAACCCAAGTGTCGATACTCGCAGGATTGCGCTGGCGCTGTCAGTCGCGGTGGTGCTGCAATTCGCCGCACAGGCGTTGCTCAGCGGTTGGATCCTGTTCCCGTGGTACGCCTATATCATCGTCATGGTGCTGGGGCTGGCCGTCGCCCTGCTGGTTGTGCAGCTCAGGCGGAGGGAATGGCTTCGACGCGTCGGCATTCCGCTGGGTGTCATCACGCTCGCCATTGCGCCGCTGTGGATTGTCCTCCTACTGAAGCCGCAGAGCGATCAGGTCGAAATGGCCACGCTCTCCCGCCGGCTGCAGGCTTTTTCAGTCGATCATCCAGGTGTCTACGCCATCGGTGACGCGGCGGGCGCACCGGGCTGGCTGTTCAAACAGCCCATCGTGCAGCTGGAAGGCCTGATGATGTCGCACGCCTTCCTCGACCGCATCCGGCAGCGCCAGTCGCTGGAGCAGGTCTTCCGCGATTATCACGTTAACTACTACGTGACCAGGCCCCGTGGCATCGACAAGATCGACAAGAATGGCTGCCCTGAGTTCATGGAACCCGACCCCTGGCTAAGCTCCCCACGCGCGCCACACATGGCGATCACGATCTGCGCAGCACCCGTTGCGGTGATCGATGCAGGAGCGGGAACGCGCTTCGAGACGTGGGTCTACAAGATCGATCCCGCAACCGGCGCGGCCGCGTGACCTCACAGTTATCCGCGAGTTACCGTTCCTGATCGTGGGGGACCGCGATGTGGGAGTGGCGACATCGCGACCAGACTTTCCCGACTTTCCCGGCAAGTCACATATAGCAGCGGCCTTTGTCGTCTCCGATGATCCGAACCTTCTTCGGATTGCTGGCCGCAACCTCGACCGTGACCCTGGTGCCGCCGGGAAGGTAGTTGTATGGCACCCGGGTAGGGACAGGCTGCCAAATCTTTACGTCGTAAGGTTCGCGGCCAGCGACTTCCACCCGGGGCCCAGGCATGCACCGGGGCACGTTAGCACCGACCCCGCAGCGACCGATGGGTTCCCTGACCGCACTGTGCTGGGCGGCGCTAATCTCTGAAATTACTGTCGCAGTGAGAAGGTCCGGATGGTGCCTAAAGTTCCCCGCCTGTTATGGGATGAACCGCTACGCGCGCTGAACGCGCTGTCGTCGTTGTGGTCGTCAACCGGACTGCAGTCGGTCACCGCCAGCGCCGCCCAGGCGGCAGTGGTGGTGCCGTACAAGACGGTGTTCACGACGCTGCAGCAGCTGCTCATCGGCAAGCGAGTCACCGTCCGGATGGGGGACCGCGATGTGGTGCTCACCGTGACCGAACTCGACGCGGAGCTCGAACCGCGCGCGTTGGCCGTCGGTCAGCTCGGGGAGGTCCGGGTGGCCGCGTGCGACATCGAGTGGGACCAACACCATTTGCAGCGCGCCGCCGCCGTGCTGCACAACGTGCACATCCGTCCCGGTGTGCCGCCGGTGGTGGTCGCCGCGCCGGCCGAGTTGTCCTCGGCGCTGCCGGCCCAGATCTTCGATGACGTGCTGCATCAGGCGGCGCCGCAGCTGCGCGCCCAGCTGTGCGAGAACGGATCAGCGCGGCTGCAATGGGCGCGCCGGCCCGATTGGGGAAGCCTCGAAGTGGACGCCGACGTGGTGGGGTCGACGTTGTGGCTGCGCCCCCGTGCGCTGCTGAGGGGCCATCGGCGGTGGAAACTGCCGGCCCGGACGCCCGCTCGCCCGCTGCCGCTGCCCGACCTTCCGCACGGGCTGTTGGTGACCGGAGTCAGCCTCGGGTCGGATTCGCTACAGCTCTCCGCGCTGCTGCCGGAATGGCGGATGGAGTTGCCGCTGAAATATCTCGAAGACCTCATCAGCCGGCTCAGTCAGGGTGCGCTCAGCTTCGCCTGGCCGTCGCTGTTCGGAAGCTCCGACTGAGCGTGGCTGGTGCGGTACCGAATTACCGTGACCGCTGGTACAGCCTCGCCGAGATTGCCGTGAAGGCTGTGGTATGAGTCGCCCGACCGCGACCATGGCGGCAATCTCGCATGCCCAGCGCGAGCTTGCCAGGGGTCTTGGTTCGGCGACCCAGCGCCCCTTGCTGAGCCTCTTGTCACCCCCGGTCGGCACACTTGCCCGGTGCTCGACCTGATCCTGCCGCTGCAGTGCGGCGGCTGCGGTGCACCGGCCACCCGCTGGTGCGACGCGTGCGCGGCAGAACTGTCGGTCGCATCCGGGGAGCCGCGCGTGGTGAACCCTCGCATCGACCCGCGGGTGCCGGTGTTCGCGCTGGGCCGGTACGCCGGCGCTCGTCGTCAAGCGATCATCGCGGTGAAGGAGCACGGCCGGGGTGATCTCGTCGCCCCGCTGTCGCGCGCACTGGCCGTTGGTATCCACCGGTTGCTGGTCTGGGGCATGGTCGAGACCCCGCTGACCGTCGTTTCCGCCCCGACGCGGCGTTCGGCGGCGCGGCGGCGCGGTGGTGACCCCGTCACCAAAATGGCGGTGAGGGCCGTGGCGGGTCACCCCGACCTCGTCGTCGTCCCGGCGTTGCGAATGAAGGCACTGGCCCGCGACTCGGTCGGCCTGGGCACGTCCGCCCGCGAGCGCAACATCGAGGGCCGGGTGCTGCTGCGCGGCCCACGGCCGCGCACCGAGGTCCTCATCGTCGACGACATCGTCACCACCGGGGCGACCGCGCGCGAGTCGGTCCGGGTCCTGCGGGCAGCCGGGATACCGGTGGCCGCTGTATTGACGATCGCGGTGGCGTAACGGGCCTCGGCGCAACTCGACGGGATCCTGGGAAACCCATGAAATTGCTCAGAAGACGTGAAGAACTCGCAACATCTCTGCCAAATTGGTGGCACGGCACGGCGAACACGAGCTAACGTCGACAACAACCTTCGATGACTTGGTGCCCTGACACAGAGTCGCGATTTCCCAGGTTGAGACGCCACTGCGGGAGGGGGTGAGCTTTCGACACCTTGCACCGGCGGGCAGCCTGCGCGGTGACTGTTCTTAAAACCGCTCCAACCCCGTCGGCGCGTTTTCTAAAGAAAGCCGGCACGCAGGGCGCGTGTGACGTGGAAACAGAAACGAGCTATCACGTATGTCAAGGCTAACCGTGGAGTCAGGTCAGATTTTGGACCAGGCGTCGGCTGGAACCGACGAGCCGCCCGAACCGACAACGAACGCCGAAGTCGTGTACAAAGGCCGCAACGTCGAGATCCCCGATCACTTCCGCATCTATGTCTCGCAGAAACTCGCCCGCTTGGAACGATTCGACCGAACTATCTACCTGTTCGACGTCGAACTCAATCACGAACGCAACCGTCGTCAACGCAAGGCCTGTCAGCGCGTGGAGATCACCGCCCGGGGCCGCGGACCCGTAGTCCGCGGCGAGGCTTGCGCCGACAGCTTCTATGCCGCACTCGAGTCGGCGGTCGTCAAACTGGAGAGCCGGCTGCGTCGCGGCAAGGATCGCCGCAAGGTGCACTACGGCGACAAGACCCCGGTCTCACTGGCCGCGGCCACCGCGGTGGCCCCGCCGTCCGAGAAGGTCTTCAACGCCGAACCGGCGGAGCCGCACCAACACGACGGCGCCGGCCCGGATCATGAGGACCACAGGGACCATGAGCCTGGGCGGGTCGTGCGCACCAAGGAACACCAAGGCAAGCCGATGTCGGTCGACGACGCGCTTTACGAGATGGAGCTGGTCGGACACGATTTCTTCTTGTTCTACGACAAGGAGACCGAACGGCCGTCCGTCGTCTACCGTCGGCACGCCTACGACTACGGATTGATCAGACTGGCCTGATCGCCTCGGCCTGATCAGACGGGCCTGAGTGATCGGCGGTCATCACCGGGCCGTCACCTACGATGGGAGTCGCCTGATAGAAGAAGACTCCTACCAACAGGGGACATAGCTGTGCTGTCGAAGTTGCTGCGCCTTGGTGAAGGTCGCACCGTGAAGCGCCTCAGAAAGGTCGCTGACTATGTCAACACGTTGTCCGACGACGTGGAGAAACTGACCGACGCCGAACTGCGAGCCAAGACCGACGAGTTCAAGAAGCGCCTCGAGGAGGGGGAAACCCTCGACGACCTGCTGCCGGAGGCGTTCGCGGTGGCCCGCGAGGCCGCCTGGCGGGTGCTCGACCAGCGGCCGTTCGACGTGCAGGTGATGGGCGGTGCCGCGTTGCACCTGGGCAGCGTCGCCGAGATGAAGACCGGTGAGGGCAAGACCCTGACTTGCGTCTTGCCCGCCTACCTCAACGCGCTGGCCGGCGACGGCGTGCATATCGTGACTGTCAACGACTACCTGGCCAAGCGCGACAGCGAGTGGATGGGGCGTGTGCACCGCTTCCTGGGGCTGCAGGTCGGGGTGATCCTGGCCACCATGACCCCCGACGAGCGCCGGGTCGCCTATAACGCCGACATCACCTACGGCACCAACAACGAGTTCGGGTTCGACTACCTGCGTGACAACATGGCGCACTCGCTGGACGATCTGGTGCAGCGCGGGCACAGCTTCGCCATCGTCGACGAGGTCGACTCCATCCTGATCGATGAGGCCCGCACCCCGCTGATCATCTCCGGGCCGGCCGACGGCGCCTCCAACTGGTACACCGAGTTCGCCCGGTTGGCGCCACTGATGGAAAAGGACACCCACTACGAGGTCGACCTGCGCAAACGCACGGTCGGCGTGCACGAACTCGGCGTGGAATTCGTCGAGGACCAGCTCGGCATCGACAACCTCTATGAGGCCGCCAACTCCCCGCTGGTCAGCTACCTCAACAACGCGCTGAAGGCCAAGGAGCTGTTCACCCGCGACAAGGACTACATCGTCCGCGACGGCGAGGTGCTCATTGTCGACGAGTTCACCGGCCGCGTGCTGATCGGCCGCCGCTACAACGAGGGCATGCACCAGGCCATCGAGGCCAAGGAGCACGTCGAGATCAAGGCGGAGAACCAGACGCTGGCCACCATCACGCTGCAGAACTATTTCCGCCTCTACGACAAGTTGGCCGGCATGACCGGGACGGCGCAGACCGAGGCCGCCGAGCTGCACGAGATCTACAAGCTCGGCGTGGTCACCATTCCGACCAACAAGCCGATGATCCGCACCGATCAGTCCGACCTCATCTACAAGACCGAGGAAGCCAAGTACATCGCGGTCGCCGACGACATCGCCGAACGCTACGAGAACGGCCAGCCCGTCCTGATCGGCACCACCAGCGTGGAGCGCTCGGAGTATTTGTCGCGCCAGCTCACCAAGCGGCGCATCCCGCACAACGTGCTCAACGCCAAATACCACGAGCAAGAGGCGCGCATCATCGCCGAGGCAGGCCGTCGGGGTGGTATCACCGTCGCGACTAATATGGCCGGCCGCGGCACCGACATCGTGCTGGGCGGCAACGTCGACTTTCTCGCCGACCAGCGGCTGCGTGAGCGCGGGCTTGATCCGCTCGAGACCCCCGACGAGTACGAGGCGGCCTGGCACGAGGAGCTGCCCATCGTCAAGGAGGAGGCCGGCAAAGAGGCCACCGAAGTGATCGAGGCCGGCGGACTGTATGTGCTGGGCACCGAACGGCACGAGTCGCGGCGCATCGACAACCAGCTGCGCGGCCGGTCGGGACGGCAGGGGGACCCCGGCGAGTCGCGCTTCTACCTGTCGTTGGGCGACGAGCTCATGCGCCGGTTCAGCGGCGCCATCCTGGAGTCGATGCTCAATCGCATCGCCCTGCCCGACGACGTGCCGATCGAAGCCAAGGTGGTCACCCGTGCGATCAAGAGCGCCCAGACCCAAGTCGAGGGGCAGAACTTCGAGGTCCGCAAGAACGTCCTCAAGTACGACGAGGTGATGAACCAGCAACGCAAGGTGATCTATGCCGAGCGCCGGCGCATCCTCGACGGCGAAAATCTGCAGCAGCAGGCCACCGACATGCTGGTCGATGTCATCACCGCCTATGTCGACGGCGCGACCAGCGACGGCTACGCCGAGGACTGGGACCTGGACGCGCTGTGGACGGCGCTGAAGACGCTGTACCCGGTCGGCATCACGCACGAGTCGTTGACCCATCGGGATGCGGACTCCGAGCGCGACGAGCTCACCCGCGACGAGTTGCTTGATGCGCTGCTCAAAGACGCCGAACGTGCTTATGCCGCAAGGGAAGCAGAGCTCGAGGAACTAGCCGGCGAGGGTGCCATGCGCCAGCTGGAGCGCAACGTGTTGCTCAGCGTCATCGACCGCAAGTGGCGCGAGCACCTCTACGAGATGGACTACCTCAAGGAAGGCATCGGGCTGCGCGCGATGGCGCAGCGCGATCCGCTGGTGGAATACCAGCGCGAGGGCTTCGACATGTTCACGGCCATGCTCGACGGGATGAAAGAGGAGTCGGTCGGCTTCTTATTCAACGTCTCGGTGGAGACGGTCCCGGCTCCGCAGGTGGCCCCGGTGGAAGCGCCGGAAGGCTTGGCGGAATTCGCCACCTCTGAAGGCGGAGCCGCCGCCGCCGCCGAGCCGGACGGCTCGGACGGCTCGGATGCCGAGCCCGCCGCGGTAGCCGAAGAGGCTCCGACCAAATTGCGCACCAAGGGAATTGATGACGACGCACCCGCCCTGACCTATTCTGGCCCGTCGGAAGACGGCTCGGCGGAGGTGCAGCGCAACGGCGGGGCCTCGGACGGGGCGCGCAAGACGCCGGCCGGGGTGCCCGCCGGAGCCAGCCGGCGCGAACGGCGGGCGGCCGCGCGGCAACAAGGGCGCGGCGCCAAGCCGCCGAAATCGGTGAAGAGGCGCTAGTTTGGCGAGAAGACGCAAAAGCCCCCAATTCCCCACGGAATTGGGGGCTTTTGCGTCTTCTCGCGCGACCGAGGGCGGGCTTGAAGCGTGTCGATCCTTGGCGCGTAGTCAAAAATGACTAGGCCCCGCTGGGCCAAGTTGAGGCAAATGACCCATGTACGAACGCGCCCTCGCGGCACACCATTGGGGAATGAAGCGTTTCTTGACGATTGGTTATGGCGCGGCGGCTTACCTGCTGTTCCTCGCGGCTTTCTTGTATTTGATCGGTTTCGTGGGCAACTTCGTGGTGCCGCGAAGCGTCGACCACGGGCTCACTTCGCCCACCGGCCAAGCGGTGTTGGTCAATGTGTTGCTGCTTGGCGCGTTCGGAGTCCAGCACAGCGTCATGGCCCGGCCGGCGTTCAAGACGTGGTGGACGCGATTCGTCCCGTCGTCGATTGAACGCTCCACCTACGTGGTGCTGTCCAGCGCTGTGCTGGTGCTGCTGTACTGGCAATGGCGAACGATGCCGGCCGTCATCTGGGACGTGCGGCATCCGGCGGGGCGGCTGGCGTTTTGGGCGTTGTTCTGGCTGGGCTGGGCGATCGCGTTCGCATCTACCCTCATGGTCAGCCACTTCGACCTGTTCGGCCTTCGGCAGGTGTATCTGGCATGGCGCGGAAAACCCTACACTCACATAGCTTTTCGCGTTCGGTTGCTCTACCGGCTGGTGCGCCACCCACTCATGCTGGGTTTCGTCATCGCCTTCTGGGCGGCGCCCACCATGACGGTCGGGCACCTGCTCTTCTCGATCGGCATGACCGGTTACATCCTTACCGCCATCCAGCTGGAAGAGCGCGACCTGGTAGCGGAGCTGGGCCACCAATACCGTGATTACCGTCGCGAGGTGCCGATGCTGCTGCCGCTAAGGCGCCGGCCGCGCGGGCGGCCGACCGTAACGGCTAGCCAGGGCTAGGCTTCGAGGAGCTTGGCGATCCGCTCCAGGGTGGCGCGCATGCCCTCCTCGGTCAGTTTGGGCATCGAACCGCTGGTGATCATCCACTTCTGCTTGTCCTGGGACACATCCCAGGTCTCGCGCACCAGCGTGCCGCCATCGGCAGCGCTCAGCTCGTAACGCCAGATGCGGCCTCCGACGCGACCGCCAACAGCGGTGGTGCGGTAGGGGATGAACAGGGTTTCCTACGGCCACGCATCGCCATCGGAGAATTTCGTGCCCTTCGATAACGGAACCGACTCCCGCGACGCATGATTCACCGAATCCGAACCGTCGAAACTGGCGTGCTTGCCGGCGTCGGGCAGTAGCGCGAAGATCTCGCCGGGCGACGCCTTGATGACCCGTTCGACACTGACAGTCCCGTCCACCCGCCCACACTGCGCGGCTCGACTGATATGAGATTCGCCAGCACGGCTTCTATCTAAGCGGCATTTCGTCAAGGATCGACGACATGGATGTCAAGGAGGTGCTGCTGCCCGGCGTCGGCCTGCGATACGAGTTCACCAGCCATAACGGTGATCGGATCGGCATCATCGCACGTCGCAGCGGCGATTTTCACGTCGTCCTCTATGCCCGCGAGGATCCGGACCAGGCCCGACCCGTCCTGCAGCTCACCAACGAAGAGGCCGACGCGGTGGCCCAGATTCTCGGCGCGCCGAGGATCGCCGAGCGGTTCACCGAACTGGCCCGCGAAGTGCCGGGGCTCGAGGCGGGTCAAGCCCACATCGCGCCGGGCAGTCCGTTCGTGGATCATCCGCTGGGCGATACCCACGCCCGCACCCGCACCGGCGCGTCGATCGTCGCGATCGTGCGCGACGAGGACGTCCTGGCCTCGCCGGGTCCGGCCGAGATGCTGCGGGCGGGAGACGTCCTAATCGTTATCGGCACCGAAGAAGGCATCGCCGGGGTCGAGCAGATCGTCGACAAGGGCTGAGCCAGTGCAGGTTTCGGGGGCGCTGCTGTTCCAGCTCGGCGCCCTGTTGACCGCACTCGCGGCGCTGGGCGCCGTCGCACGCCGGTTCGCCTTGTCCCCGATACCGGTCTACTTATTGGCGGGTCTGTCGCTGGGTAAAGGCGGGATCTGGCCGGTGGCCGCGGCCGGCCAGTTCATCATGACGGGCGCGCCCATCGGTGTCGTGCTGTTGCTGCTGACCTTGGGTTTGGAGTTCTCTGCGACCGAATTCGCCAGCAGCCTGCGGCACCATCTGCCGTCGGCCGGCGTCGACGTCGTCCTCAACGCGACACCCGGCGCGGTGGCGGGCTGGTTGCTGGGGTTGGACGGGGTCGCCATCCTCGCGTTGGCCGGCGTCACCTACATCTCCTCGTCGGGTGTCATCGCGCGCCTGTTGGAGGACTTGCGCCGGCTCGGTAACCGGGAAACGCCGGCCGTGCTTTCGGTATTGGTGCTCGAAGACTTCGCGATGGCGGCG
This sequence comes from uncultured Actinomycetota bacterium, assembly GCA_963814505.1. Taxonomy (GTDB): domain Bacteria; phylum Actinomycetota; class Actinomycetes; order Mycobacteriales; family Mycobacteriaceae; genus Mycobacterium. The sequence goes on along the minus strand of CAWFDM010000016.1, from coordinate 249,500 downwards.
TACCTGCCGCTGTTCGCGGTGCTGGCGTCGGGGGGCACCTGGCTGGAGGCGGTCGCGGGCATGATTGCCGCGATCGGCGCTCTGCTCGCGGCGTTCGCCGCCTCCTTCCACTGGGGTCACCACGTCGGCCGGCTGGTGGCACATCCCGATTCCGAGCAGCTGCTGCTCAGGGTGCTGGGAATCACCCTGATCGTGTCGGCGGTGGCCGAGTCCCTGCACGCATCGGCCGCCGTGGGTGCGTTCCTGGTGGGCCTCACCCTGACCGGTGACACCGCCACCCGGGCGCGCAAGGTGCTGGGTCCGCTGCGGGACCTGTTCGCCGCGATTTTCTTTCTGGCGATCGGCCTGTCGGTGGACCCGCACGATCTACTCCCGGTGCTTCCTGTCGCGCTGGTGCTGGCCGTCGTTACCGCGGTGACCAAGGTGGCGACCGGAATATTCGCCGCCCGGCGCGACGCAGTGGGACGCCGGGGGCAGTTGCGTGCCGGCACGGCGCTGATCGCCAGGGGCGAGTTCTCGCTGATCATCATCGGATTGGTCGGCGCGTCGACCTCCGCCGTGGCCGCGCTGGCGACGTCCTATGTCTTCGTGATGGCGATCGCGGGTCCGGTGCTGGCCCGGTTCTCCGGGGGCCCGTTGGCGAGTGCTGGATCGCCGGGTTAGACCCTCACCCGATGTGCAGGGCGACCACCTGCCATCGCTGCCCGCTGCCGGCCGGTGCCTGTTCCACGCGGCAGGCGATGGCGTGGATCCGGTCCCCGCGGCTGTAGGTGCCGAAGACCTCGGCCGCGCTGTCCGGTTGGGCCGGCCCGACCGGTTGCAGGCGCATCCGGCGTAGCACCGCGGCGCCCTCGTGTCCGGCTCCCGCTCCGGTTCCGGGCCTGCCGACTGCGAGCACCGAGTCGACCAGCCCGGCGGCCAGCAGGGGCCGCAGCTGGGCCGCGGGACGGCGGCGGTCGATGACTTCCAGCACTCGGCGCAGTGCCGCGTCGGCGAAAATTGCCGCCTGCCGCATCGAGGGCGACATGACGACCGTCCCGGACAACTCAGCGTTCTCAGCCGGCCCGCCGGGACGGCGAGGCGCATGCGACGTGTGCCGCCGCAACGTCGCGTGCGATGATTGCCCGCACTGCGGAACATTGCGCGTCGGTGGCTCATACTCGACAACGGGCACGACGGCGAAGGCGCCGCGGCGGGGTGAGCTCACGTCAGGGCTGATGGTCAACGGGCACTCTCCAACCAATCGATTCGAACGGGGGAGCCTGCTGGAGAGTGGCAGACAGCTGTTCTGGGCTGCGGGTCATCATCGCACAACCGAGACTGGCGCGTACCCGCGCCGGAATTGCGACATCGGAGGACGCAACGAATTGACCAGGAGGACAGGGCCGTAATGGTGACCCGGTTGTCCCCGTCGGACGCGTCGTTCTACCGGCTGGAGAACACCGCCACGCCGATGTACGTGGGATCGCTGTCTATCCTCCGTCGCCCGCGCGCGGGCTTGAGCTACGAGACGCTGCTGGCGACCGTCGAACACCGGCTGGCTCAGATACCGCGGTACCGGCAGAAGGTCCGCGAGGTGAAGGTCCCGATGGCCAGGCCGGTGTGGATCGACGATCCCGACTTCGACATCACCTACCACATCCGGCGGTCGGCGCTGCCATCGCCCGGCAGCGACGAGCAACTGCACGAGCTGGTCGCCCGGCTGGCCGCGCGGCCGCTGGACAAGTCGCGGCCGTTGTGGGAGATGTACCTCGTCGAGGGCCTGGAGAAAAACCGTGTCGCCCTCTATACCAAGTCACACCAGGCGCTGATCAACGGTATGACCGGGCTGGAGATCGGCCACGTCATCGCCGATCGGACGCGGCGCGCCCCGGCGTTGCCCGAAGACATCTGGATCCCGGAACGCGACCCGGGCCACACCCGGCTGCTGCTGGGCGCGGTCGGCGACTGGGTCGTCGGCCCGGGCGCGCAAATGCAGGCCGTTGGGTCCGCGATGGCCGGGCTGGCAACCAACTCCGGGCAAATTGTCGACGCTGGTCGACGGATCTTCGATGTGGCACGCACGCTGGCGCGCGGAACCGCACCCAGCAGCCCGCTGAACGCCACCGTGTCGCGCAATCGGCGGTTCACGGTCGCCCGTGGGCGCCTCGAGGACTACCGGACGGTGCGCGCGCGCTACGACTGCGACGTCAACGACGTGGTGCTGGCGGTGGTGGCCGGTGCGCTGGGCAACTGGCTGATGTCGCGCGGTGAAGCGGTGGCATCCAGCGCGACGGTCCGGGCTATGGCGCCGTTGTCGGTCTACGCCAATGACCAACTCGACTCGACCGGCCCCGGTCAGGCGATCGGCGAGGTGACGCCGTTCCTGGTTGACCTGCCGGTGGGGGAGGGCAACGCCGTGGTTCGGCTGTCGCAGATCGCCCATGCCACCGAATCCAACCCAACGGCCGCCAGCCTGGTCGACGCCAGGACCATCGTCACGCTGTCGGGTTTTGCGCCACCGACCCTGCATGCCATGGGTATTCGGGTCGCCACTAGCTTTTCGGCGCGGCTATTCAACCTGTTGATCACCAATGCCCCCGGAGCCCAGTCGCAGATGTACATCGCCGGTACCAAGTTGCTGGAGACCTACGCGGTGCCACCGCTGCTGCACAACCAAGCGCTGGCCATCAGCGTGACCTCCTATAACGGCATGCTGTATTTCGGAATCAATGCCGACCGTGACGCGATGAGCGATGTCGACATGCTGCCGGGACTGTTGAGCCAATCGCTGGACGAGCTTTTGGAAGCTTCTCGATAGTCTCCTTTGTTGTGGCGTCAAAATCCGCGCGTGGATATAACATTCGTTGATGTGAGTAACGCGACAAACGACGGCGCGAAGTCGAAGCCGAAGGCGAAGAAATCGGCCGCGCCGGTTGTACACAAGATCTCCGACGCCGTCTATAGGGCCGAATTGTTCCGGCTGCAAACGGAATTCGTCAATCTGCAGGAGTGGGTGCGGCATTCCGGTGCCCGCCTCGTGGTCATCTTCGAGGGCCGCGACGCCGCGGGCAAGGGCGGTGCCATCAAACGGATCACCGAATACCTCAACCCCCGGGTGGCCCGCATCGCGGCGTTGCCTGCGCCCAGCGATCGGGAACGCGGCCAGTGGTACTACCAGCGCTATATCGCCCATCTGCCCGCCAAGGGGGAAATCGTGCTATTCGACCGGTCGTGGTACAACCGCGCCGGCATCGAGAAAGTCATGGGATTCTGTACGCCGCAAGAGTATGTGCTGTTTTTGCGGCAGACGCCGATTTTCGAGCAGATGCTGATCGACGACGGGATTCTGCTGCGCAAATATTGGTTTTCGGTCTCCGAAACCGAGCAGCTGCGCCGGTTCAAGGCGCGACTCACCGACCCCGTGCGGCGATGGAAACTCAGCACGATGGACCTGGAATCGGTGTATCGGTGGGAGGACTATGCGCGTGCCAAGGACGAAATGATGGTGCACACCGATACCCCCGTTAGCCCGTGGTATGTCGTGGAATCCGATATCAAGAAGCACGCACGACTGAACATGATGGCGCACCTGCTGTCCAGCATCGACTACCACGAGGTGGAACAGCCGAAGGTCAAACTGCCGAAACACCCGATCGTGACTAGCAACTACATACGGCCGCCGCGTGAGCTGTCGACGTACGTCGATGACTATGCGCGGCCACGGTGATCGGGCGCTGACGTTGTGATTCAGGTCTACATCCCGGCCACCGTGAGCATGTTGCAGCAACTGGTCGCCGACGGCTCGTTGTGGCCGGTCAACGGCACCGCATTCGCGGTGACGCCGACGCTGCGCGAGGCATATGCCCAGGGGGACGACGAGGAGCTCGCCGAGGTGGCGCTGCGTGAGGCTGCGCTGGCGTCGCTGCGACTACTGGCCGCCGACGCCGGCGAGACCCTACCGCGACGCGCGGTCCTGGCCGCCAAGGTCGACTTGGAATCCGGGGCCAAATACCGCCCCGACCTCGACGACGCCGTCGTCCGGCTCGGCGGGCCCGTCCCGATCGACCACGTCGTCGCTGCGTTCGTCGACAACGCCGAAGCCGAGCCGGCCGTCGCCGCGGCGATCGGCGTCATCGACGCCGCCGACCTGGGTGACGAGGACGCTGACCTGGTGGTTGGCGACGCCCAGGACCATGATCTGGCCTGGTATGCCAACCAGGAGTTGCCGTTTCTTCTTGACCTGCTCTGACCCGCCGGTGTGACGCATTCCGGACTCGCACGCCTGGATACGGTACCGTAGGTTACGGTACCGTAGCTTTTATCGGACGGGCCTTTCGGCGGGCCTGTCTCGAGGGCTTGCAGAAGCTGGGACCGTCCCAACGTGAGCGGAAGCTAAACACCGGATCGTGAGCAGGAGCTTCCTATGGATAAGAAATACGCGCCGATCACCGGCAATGTCGTCGCGACCAAGCGTGCGACCGTCGTCGGGTCCGAAAGGCATCCCGGCTTGCACGCGCTGCGCAAGATAGCCGCACGCATAACGACACCGCTGTTGCCCGACGACTATCTGCATCTGGCGAATCCGCTGTGGTCCGCGCGGGAATTGCGCGGCCGCATCATGGAGGTCCGCCGGGAGACGGAAGATTCCGCGACCCTGGTCATCAAACCGGGCTGGGGCTTCAGCTTCGACTACCAGCCGGGTCAGTACATCGGGATCGGGTTGCTGGTCGACGGGCGCTGGCGCTGGCGGTCGTATTCGTTGACGTCGAGCCCGGCTAAAATTTCCGGGACATCCGGCTTGGGGTCCGAGCGCACGGTGACGATCACCGTGAAAGCGATGCCCGAAGGCTTTCTATCCACCCACCTGGTGGCCGGCGTCGAGCCGGGGACCATCGTGCGGCTGGCCGCACCCCAGGGCAATTTCGTGCTACCCGACCCGGCGCCGTCGTCGATTCTGTTCCTCACCGCCGGGTCTGGGATCACGCCGGTGATGTCGATGCTACGAACATTGTTGCGCCGCAACCAAATTGTCGACATCGCCCATCTGCATTCGGCGCCCACCGAGGCTGACGTCATGTTTGGCGCCGAGTTGGCAGCGCTAACGGCCAATCAACCAGGCTATCGGTTGCGAGTGCGGCAGACCCGTACCGAGGGTCGGCTCGACCTTGCCCGGTTGACGCAGGAGCTGCCGGACTGGCGCGAACGCCAGACCTGGGCGTGCGGACCCGAGGGCTTGCTCAACCAGGCGGAGAAGGTCTGGTCGTCCGCGGGTATCCGCGACCGGCTGCATCTGGAGCGATTCGGCGTGTCCAAGGCCGCCCCGGCCGGGGCGGGCGGCACGGTCACCTTCGCGCGCAGTGGGCGCAGCGTTGCCGCCGATGCCGCGACGTCGTTGATGGACGCCGGCGAGGGCGCCGGTGTGCTGATGCCGTTCGGCTGCCGGATGGGCATTTGTCAGTCCTGCGTGGTCAGCCTGGTGGAAGGCCACGTCCGCGACCTGCGAACGGGTCAGGAACACGAACCCGGAACCCGGATTCAGACCTGCGTCTCGTCGGCGTCGGGTGATTGCGCGCTCGACATCTAACAGTTACTGACTGGTAACTTACGGTTTCGTAGGTTACGATAGCGTAGGTCTGGTAGATCTGAGACCAAACGAAGAACGCGGGGAGGGAAGACGATGGCGATCACCGACGTCGACGTATTCGCGCATTTGACGGACGCCGACATCGAAAGCCTGGCCGTTGAGCTGGACGCCATCCGCCAGGACATTGAAGACTCGCTCGGCGAGCGCGACGCGCGCTACATTCGCCGCACCATCGCCGCACAGCGGACGCTGGAGGTGGCCGGCCGGGTGCTGCTGGCCGCCAGTTCGCGGCGCTCGGCCTGGTGGGCGGGCACCTTGACGCTGGGCGTGGCCAAGATCGTCGAGAACATGGAGATCGGCCACAACGTCATGCACGGCCAGTGGGACTGGATGAACGACCCCGAGATTCACTCCTCGACGTGGGAGTGGGACATGAGCGGGTCGTCCAAGCACTGGCGCTACACCCACAACTTCGTGCACCACAAGTACACCAACATCCTCGGGATGGACGACGACGTCGGCTACGGCATGCTCCGCGTCACCCGGGATCAGCGCTGGAAGCGCTTCAACATCTTCAACTTGCTGTTCAACACCCTGCTCGCGCTCCTCTTCGAATGGGGCGTCGGCCTGCAGCACGTGGAGATCGGCAAGATCCTCAAGAAGCGGATGGATAACGAGGAAGCCCGGCGACGGATCGACGAGTTCCTGGGCAAGGCCGGTCGGCAGGTGGTCAAGGACTACGTCGCGTTCCCGGCGCTGACCTCGCTGTCCCCCGGAGCGACGTGGCGGTCCACCCTGACGGCGAATGCGACGGCCAACGTGATCCGCAACGTGTGGGCCAACGCCGTCATCTTCTGCGGCCATTTCCCCGATGGCGCAGAGAAATTCACCAAGACCGACATGATCGGCGAGACGAAGGGCCAGTGGTACCTGCGCCAGATGCTGGGCAGTGCCAACTTCGAGGGCGGGCCCGCGCTGCGGTTCATGAGCGGCAACCTGTGCCATCAGATCGAGCATCACCTTTACCCGGATCTGCCGAGCAACCGGCTGCACGAGATCTCGGTGCGGGTGCGACAGGTGTGCGACAAGTACGACTTGCCTTACACCACAGGCTCATTCCTGGTGCAGTACGGCAAGACGTGGCGCACGCTGGCCAAGCTGTCGCTGCCCAACAAGTACCTGCTCGACGACGCCGACAATGCGCCGGAGACCCGCAGCGAGCGGATGTTCGCTGAACTGGAGCCAGGTTTCGCGCGCACCGATCCGGCTACCGGACACAAGCGTGGGCTCAAGACCGCTATCGCGACGGTGCGGGGCTGGCGGCGTGACAAGCGTGCCGCGAAGCGGGCCCAGCAGGCGACCCGCGGCGACGACCTGGCGGCTTAACGGGGTTGGCCATTCGCCGCGAGCGTGCGCAAATGCACTCCTCACCCGGCGAGTCGCCGTACATACACGCGCGCTCGGCGTCGCTCCAGATGGCGATGGCGTCGCCAGTGGCGGTAAATTGGTGCACCCAATGGGAGGAGAGATAGCCATGGGTAATGACGACGTGCGGGTCGCCCTGCAACGCCACTGGGCGGCCTCCGACGCCAACGACTTTGTCACGGAGCACCAAATCTACCGAGCCGATGCAGTTCTCGAGTATCCGCAATCGGGCGAGCGCATCCGAGGTCGAGCCAACATCCAGGCGTCGCGCACCGCCCAGCCGAACGAGAAACGCTTTACCGTGCGGCGCATGCTCGGCGGCGGCGATCTGTGGGTGAGCGAACTCGTCCTGACCTATGACGGGCAGCCGTATTACGTGGTCAGCATCATGGAATTCGACGGCGGGGAAGTGGTCCGCGAGACGCAGTACTTCAGCGATCCGTTCCAGCCGGGGCCATCTCGGGCGCAATGGGTCGAACGAATGGACTGAGAGGGACCGACGCGCGGCCGCGTTCAGGCGTGGCGGGCGGCTTCGTGGACGAGTTGTACGCGGGAGCTCAGGCCCAGTTTGGTGTAGACGTGGGTGAGGTGGGATTGCACGGTGCGCGGTGAGACGAAAAGCCTTGTGGCGATGTCGTTGTTGGCGAGTCCTTCGCTGACCAGCCGCACCACGTCGCGTTCGGTGGGGGTTAGCGATGCCCAACCGCTGGTGGGGCGTTTGCGTTGGCCCCGACCGCGCTGCGCGTAGGCGATCGCCTCCTCGGTGGACAGGGCGGCGCCCTCGGCCCATGCGGCATCAAATTCCGCGTTTCCCATTGCATTTCGCAGCGCCGCCGCCGACGCTTCGTACCCGGCGGCATAGACCTTGAAGCGCACCGCGCCGATGCGTGCCCGGATGGCCGCCGCTGCGCCGAAGAGGCGGGCCGCTTCGCGGTGACTGCCGGCCTGGCCGGCCAGGGTGCCGAGGCATTCCAGGATGTCGGGGATGAACAGGTACGCCTCGACTTCGGCGGCGCGCGCGAGCGCGTCGTGGATATCGCGTTCAGCCTGGTCTGGCTCACCTTGTGCGATCGCGACGCGGGCGCGCGCCGTCAGCGCGTCCGACAGGAGCGCGCCCGTCGCCGCTGACACGGCGTCGTCGGCCCAGCGACCGGCCGCGACCAGATCCCCGCCCGCCAGGGCGGCCTGGGCTTTGTAGATGCGCCACCCCGTCGCCGTCTGGGGCGGGGCGCCCTCGCGTGGCCAGGCCGCCTCGGTCGCGGCCTGCGCCGTCGCGGCATCGCCGGCGGCCAGGGCCGCTACAGCCAACGCCCAGTAGGCGACGCCCGCTTTAAGCCCGCCCAACTCGGCGGTGGCCACGACGGCCGCGTCGGCGGCGGCGCGGGCCGCAGCGGTGTCACCCTGGTGCGCCAGCGCGATGCCCTGGCCCGCGAGGCCATCCGCGTGGAAGATCTCATCGTGAGCTGCCTCGGCCTCGTCGGCCACCGCGGCGAATTGTGCTACCGCTGCGGCCAGGTCACCGTTGAGTAGCAGTGCGATTCCCAAGCGCCAGCGGCACCGGCGCGAGCCGAACCGGTCACCGATCGCGTCGGCGAGATCGCGTCCCTCTTCGGCGGCCGTGCGCAACGCGATCGGGTCACCCGCGACCACGATGGCTTGTGTGACGAGGATCTGGCTGAGCTGCCACCGGTCGCCCATCGCCCGGGCCAGGCCGATCGCCTCGGCCAGGTACTCCCGGGCCGCCTCCGCGTCGAAGAAGCCGACGATGTAGCCGCAGGCGGTCAACGCCCGCGCCAGCAGGGCCGGGTCCTCGACCTCGCGCGCGATCGCCAGGGCCTGCTGAGCCCGATCCCGGCTCTCGGCGGCGCCCGCCCAGAAGCCGAGCATGGCGCTGTCAGCCAGCGCCCGTGCCCGCACTGCGGGCGCCACCTCAGGATGCTGTGCGTTGTCGTCGGCCAGGGCGGTGTCGAACCAGGTCAGCCCTTCCCGGAGGCGTCCCCGCGCTTGCCACAGCGGCTGCAGCGACGAGGCGAGCGCCAGCGCCTGCTCGTTGTCGGAGTTTTCCCGGCTCCACCCGAACGCGGCGCGCAGGTTGTCGATCTCGAGGTCGGCCTGCTCGATGTGCTGCTCATAATCACCGCCCGCCGGTGCGTCAAGCAGCGCGGCCATCGCCGTGTAGTGGTCGCGGTGGCGCGCCCGCACAATGTCGGCCTCGCGGGATTCGCCGAGTTTTTCCAGGGCGTATTGGCGCACCGTCTCCAGCAGCCGGTAGCGGGTTCGGCCCCCGCTGACCTCGTTGTCGTTGGCCAGCACCAGCGACTTATCCACGAGCAGGGTGAGCAGGTCGAGCACCTGGAAGCGCTCCACCTCGTCATGGCCGGCCACCGCTCGGGCCGCGGGCAAGTCGAAGCCGCCCAGGAAGGCGGCCAGCCGGCGAAACAACACGCGCTCGGGCTCGGTCAGCAGGGCGTGGGACCAGTCCACCGAGGCGCGCAGCGTCTGCTGGCGGCGCACCGCGGTGCGCGCACCGCCGGTCAACAGCCGGAACCGGTCATGCAGGCTGTCGAGGATCTCCGGCAGGGACAAGGCGCGCACCCGCGCCGCGGCAAGCTCGATCGCCAGCGGCAACCCATCCAGGCGCCGGCAAATCTCGCTCACCGCGGCGGCGTTATCGGCGCCGACGGCGAAATCGGGCCGAACATGGCGGACCCGGTCGGTGAACAGTGCAATGGCTTCGTCGGCCAGCGACAGCGACGGCACCCGCCAGCCCACCTCACCGGCCACCCCGATCGACTCACGGCTCGTTGCCAACAGCGTCAAACCGGCGCAGGAGCCGAGCAGAGCCACGACCAGATCGGCGCACGCGTCGAGCAAGTGCTCACAGTTGTCCAGCACCACCAGCATCCGGCGGTCGGCGACAAACCGGGTGAGTGTGTCCATGGTGGAGCGGCCGGGCTGGTCGGGCAGACCCAACGCACGCGCCACCGCGACCGGCACCACCTCGGGATCGGTGATCGGCGCCAGATCCGCGTACCATACGCCGTCACAGAATTCAGCGGCCAGCTGGCCCGCGACCTGCACCGCCAGTCGGGTTTTGCCCGACCCGCCCGCGCCGGTCAACGTCACCAGCCGGTTCTCGGCCAGAATCGCTCGTAGTTGGGTCAACTGTGTGCCGCGGCCCACAAAGCTGGTCAGCTGCACCGGAAGATTACTTGCGGCACCAGCTTTCGGCGTGCGCAGCGGCGGGAACTCGTTGACCAGGTCGGGGTGACACAGCTGCACCACTCGCTCCCGGCGGGGCAGATCCCGCAGCGCATGGGTGCCCAGATCGGTCAGCCACGCACCCTGGGGCAGCCGCTCGGCCACCAACTCCTCGGTGGCGCCGGAGAGCACGGTTTGGCCGCCGTGGGCCAGATCGCGCAACCTGGCGGTGCGGTTGATCACCGGCCCGGCATAGTTGGCCTCATCGCGCAGCAGCACCTCGCCGGTGTGGATCCCGATGCGCAGCCGGATCGGCGCCAGCGGCGCGCGCTGCAACTCCACAGCGCAGGCCACCGCGTCGGAGGCGCGGGGGAAGGCGACCACAAAACTGTCGCCCTCGCCCTGTTCCACCGGTCGCACCCCGCCATGGGCGGCCACCACCTGCGACACCGTGGTTTGCAGGCGCGCCAGCGCGGCGCTCATCTCCTTTGGCGAGTTCTCCCACAACCGGGTGGAGCCCTCCACGTCGGCCAGCAGCAGGCTCACCGTTCCGGTCGGCACCAGCCCGTCCATGGCCAACTCACCCCAGTTCACCAATGGCGTGTCCACCTGTGGATCAATCTCGCTCATGCTAGCCAGCATGCGGGCTCCACATGCGGCAAAACATCGGTACAACCGCGCACATCGCGACCGCCGCTTACGTACCTACAACCCCTGAGCGCGCAGATTTACGCGATTGCGCCTGTGGGGCCGGATTCCGGCCATGCGCATCGCATGAGCGCGCTGTTGTGAGATTCTGCGGGGGTGTCCGCTGCTGCGGGGGCCGCCCCTTCGGGGGTGGTGACGTTTTTGTTCACCGATGTGGAGGGTTCGACACGTCGGTGGGAAGCCGACGCCGACGCCATGCGGAAGGCGCTGGCCGCCCATGATGAGGTGTTACACGGGGCGATCGAGGCGCACGGGGGCTGGCTGTTCAAGCACACCGGCGACGGAGTGTGTGCCGCGTTCGCGTCGCCGAGGTCTGCCGTTGATGCCGCGGTGGCGGCGCAGCGGGCGCTGGAGTTGCCGGTGCGGATGGGGCTGGCGACCGGCGAAGCCGAGCTGCGTGAAAGCGACTATTTCGGAACTGTTTTGAACCGTGCGGCACGCGTGATGTCCGCGGGGCACGGCGGGCAGATCCTCGTGGGCGAGTCGACGGCGGTCCTGCTTAGTGGGGTGGACCTGGTGGATTTGGGGCCGCGGCGGTTGCGGGATGTCCCGACCCCGGTTCAGGTGTTCCAAGTCCAAGCCGACGGCCTGCGCACGGACTTTCCGTCGTTGCGGGCGCTGGATGCGGGTCCGGGGAATCTGCGTCCTGCGCCGACGAGCTTCATCGGGCGCGAGTCCGAGGTCGCTGAGGTGCAAGCCGCGGTGAAGGCCCATCGGCTTTTCACGCTGACCGGGGTGGGCGGGGTCGGCAAGACCCGCCTCGCATTGGAGGTCGCCGCGCTGCTGGCCGATGAATTTCCCGACGGCATCTGGTTTTTCGAGCTGGCCGCGGTCGCCGATCCGGCCGCGGTGCCCGACACGGTGGCCGCGGTACTGGGCATCACCCAACAGCCTCAGAAGAGCGTGAGCGAGTCGGTGGCCGCCGCGCTGGAGGGCCGGGTCCGGTTGTTGGTGCTCGACAACTGCGAGCACGTCCTCGACGCCGCGGCCGGTTTGGTTGAGGCGATCTTGGCGGCCTCGGCGACCGTCAAGATTCTGGCGACCAGCCGCGAGGGACTCGGCATCGCCGACGAGCGGCTGTGGCCGGTGCCCTCGCTGGACGTCGGCGCGGGCGTCGACTCGGCCGCGGTGGCCCTGTTCGTCGAACGGGCACAGCATGTTTCGCCGCGCTTCACGGTGGGCGAGGATGGCGCGGCGGCCGCGGTGGTGGAGATCTGCCGTCGGCTGGACGGGATCCCGCTGGCCATCGAGTTGGCGGCTTCGCGGATGGCGGCCATGACCGCGGGCGAGGTGCGCGATCGGCTCGATCAGCGGTTCCGGCTGCTGGTCGGGTCGCGGCGCGCGCTGGAACGCCACCACACCCTGCGCCACGCGGTCGCGTGGTCCTACGACCTGCTCGACGACACGGAAAAGGCTCTGCTGGACCGGTGTTCGGTGTTCGGCGGGGGGTTCGACCTGCACAGCGCCTGCGCCGTAGCGGGATTGCCAGACGCCCCAGATGATTTCGCCACCCTGGACCTGCTGGACGCGCTGGTGCGCAAGTCGCTGCTGGTGGCCGACCGGTCAACGGGTCGGACCCGGTTTGCGATGCTGGAGACGATCCGCCAGTTCGCCGAGGAACAACTCGTCGCCCGCGGCGAAGCATCCGAGATTCGGGCCGCCCACTCGCGGTACTTCGCCGGACGCGAAGCCGACATCCTGGCCCGGTGGGACAGCCCCGAGCAGCGCGAGGCGTACGACTGGTTCACTGTCGAGCTGGCCAATCTGCGCATCGCGTTTCGCTGGGCCGCCGACCAGGGTGATCTGGATGTCGCCGCCACCATCGCCAGCTATGGGGGGTGGCTCGGCGCTTGTGTCCAAACCTTTGAGCCGATGGCCTGGGCTGAAGAGCTGATCGAGCCCGCCGGTGCGGTCGACCACCCGCGGCTGGCGTTCCTGTACGTGATTGCGTCGCTGTGCTACACGACCGGACGGATCGAGGCGGCTGTCCGCTACAGCGACGCCGCCCAGATCGTTCTCGGCAGGAGCCGCGATGCGCTGCCGTACGGCGCCGAAGGCATGCTTGGAGCTGCATACCTAGCCATCGGGCAGCCCGAGCGGTTGGCCGAGTTGTGCCGCGCTTTGCTCGCACGCCGCCGCGACAGCCACGTCCACATCCGGTCATGGCTGGTTGTCGCTCTTTCAGTGGCCGGTTCCGGTGGGGAGGCGATGGATTCCGCGGGTGGCCTGATCGAGGCTGCGGAGGCAACAGGCAACCCGTCCGTGCTCGCGTGGGCGCTCTGGGCCTACGGTTCCGCTTTCCGTGACGCGGATCCCGTCGGGGCACTGGACGCCCTCGGCCGGGGTCTGGTGATCGCTCAAGACAGCGGCAACCGCACCATCGCGTCAATCCTGGCGAACGGTCTGGCACTACTTGAGGCCGAGCACGGCGACACGCTGGCCGCGTTCGATCACCTCACGCTGGCGATCCGCAACTTCCACAATGCGGGCGACACCACGGCGATCCGCGTCCCGCTGGCCGTCCTCGCCGCTCTTTTCGACCGGCTCGGACGCTACGAACCCGCGGCCACCATCGCCGGCTTCGCCCTCAGTCCCCTCGCCGCAGCGGCGGTCCCCGAAATCACCACCGCGATCACCCATCTGCGCGAGGTCCTCGGCGAGGCGACCTACGAATCGCTCGCCCGCAAGGGTGAGACGATGACCACCGCCACCATGGTGACCTACGCGTACGACCAAATTGACCAGGCCCGAGCGGAACTGGAAGGAACCTAGCTGAAATCCCGTCGCTACCTGCGTCTACGCTCGAGAGGGTACGAAGAAAGGTACGCGATGCTTGCAGCGTTCGGATTCGAAGCCCTGGGTGTAGTCGTCGGGGACATGTATTTCGTCGACCCCGCCCCAAACGCCGGTCAGGAAACCCCGGAACGGGGTGTCAGACTGGAACTGCGCCTCGTCGACAAGGCCCAGCCCCACGGATCGATCTATGCCGGCGTCCCGATCGCCTTCACCCGCCCGGTGTGGCGGGTGGACCTTTTCGGGTCCACAGAGAGCCCGCCCGGGACGCTGGACCGCGCCCACCACCACCCCCGTTTCGACGGTTGGGAACCCAGCCGCCGGCACTTCGTCCCCGAGTTGTCAGCCGACCCGCTGTCCTGGCTGGCCGATCAGCTGGCGGATCCGGCCGCGGTGCTGGCCCGGGCAGGCGTCGATGCCGATGAGGTCACCGAAGCCGACACGACCGGACTCGCCGCAGCGGCCCCCGAGATTGTCGCCGTGGTGAAACGGATGCTCGACGGCGTGCGGGACGGGACATTGGCTCCAGCCCCCGCCGAGCCGGTTGCAGCCGCCCGCACCGGCTGGCTCTGACGATGCCGCTGGATGCCCGCAGGAGTCTGTCGGGATCGGATAGTTAATCGGTATTTGGCAGCAGCGCGTGGGCGAAGGGGGCGCGAGTGAATATGAATCGCCACCTCGGTGCCACTTCGGTTGCCGCTTCAAGCCTTGGCAGAACCTGCGGACGGCTGACCCGCCGTGTGCGGCCGTAGTGCTCCAGTGTCGCTTCGCCTGCTGCCTCGACGTTCTTGAGCCACTCGGTTTCTCCTGCGCCGTATGGAAGTAGGACTGCGAAGCCGGAGTCGGTCGGGAACACGTTCAGCGGTGTCCGGAACTGGCGGCCGGACTTTCGCCCGGTGTGGCAGAGCAGACCCATGCCCGGAACCCAGCCGGCCCAAAGCCGGACGAGATTGTTGGTTGCGAACCTATTCCATTTGGCGTACCACCGGGGAAAGTGCATCGTGTTCCTCTCGAGTTCGTCGTTGTGTGCGGACAGTGCGGTTAGTCGGCACCAACTGCGATGGCGCGCCGGTACAACTCGGGATCGTGTGCGCAGACGATGAACAGGTCAGGTTGGTTGCGCGCGTGGAGTTCTGCCAGCCTGGCGTGATTGTCGTGGACTTGGCCTCGGTTGAAAGCGATCAGGTTTTCCATGACGCGCAGGGCGCGTGGGACGGAGGCGGAGCCGTCGAGTGTGCCGTGGTGGTAGAAGGCATCCCCGGCGTGCAGGACCCAGCGATGTCCGGCGTCAACGGCGATGCAGGCGTGCCCCCGGGTGTGTCCGGGCAGGCTGACTAATACGATGCCGGTTGCGATTTCGGTGAGTTCTTTGGCGGCTGCGAATCCGCGCCATGTCTCCCCGTCGGGGCTGTGTTCGACGAGTTTGGGACCGTGCGCCCATTGGTGGTGGCGATACCGCAGCTTTTCGCGCAGCGATGGTGAGTGGACGGCTCCGCGTGCTTCTGCGCTGGTGACGTGGACGTCGGCGTCGGGGAAGTCGGAGATTCCGCCGATGTGGTCCGCGTCGAAGTGTGTCAGCACGATGTGCCGGACGTCGCGGCGGTCGAAGCCCAGCTTTTCGATTTGATGTGCCGCGGTTTCGATATGGAGGAACGCGGGCCTGGTGGCGTGGCGTGCCGGTCCGGTCCGCCGGGCGGGTGCGGCGCAGTCTTCTGAGCCGTAACCGGAATCGACTAAGGCCAGGCCATTGTCGGTTTCGACGAGCAACACATGACACACCATCGGCGCGGTGGGCATGTTCATGGTCCCGCAATTGAGGTGATGGACTTTCATGGCTGGTTGGCTTCACCTTCGGTGCTGACGCCGAAGGTATTCAGGAAGTTGCAGACCAGTTGGTAGAAGCCGACGGTCAGGGTGAGGTCGGCCAATTGGTTGACGGTCAGCGTCCTCAGTGCGTCGTGGCGTTGCGTGTCGGTGAGGGTGTGGTTGTCCAGCAGCAGGTCGGTCAACTTTAGGACGGCAGCGGCATCGGGGTCGGGTTTTTCAGTCGATCCCGACTCGGCGGCGCTCATCGCTTCGTGGTCGAGCCCGATGGCTTGGCCGATTCTTTCGTGTTGATACGTCTCGTAGCGGGCGTGGTAGCGGTAGCCGACTCGCAAGATCACCAATTCTCGCCACGTGGCGGGCAACGAATTGTATTGCAGGACATCGCTGGCCATCGCCAAAAAGCTTGGCGCCAGACCAGGGGTGTGCATGATCATTCGGAAGATGTTCAGCGATGCCCGGTTAGTGACTGCTTGTTGCAAATCGGGGCTCAACGCGTCCAGGTCGGGGTAGGCGAACTCGGTGGCCATCATCCGAGTACCCGAATGGGCTCGCTGCCGTCCCAATTGGCGGCCACGTCGCGGACGTAGGCGAACATCTGGCCCTTCGGACCACTGACGTCGCTGATCTCGATCATCGTGCCCTGGTCGAATTCGGTGTCGAGATAAGCGAATCGGCCCTGCTCGCCGCCGATGCTGCCTTCTTGGGTCACGGTATATCCGGCCGCAAGAACGGTGTCGTAGAGTTCCTGGAAATCGGTGCTCCAATAGGCGATGTGCTGGGCGCCTTGACGCCCTGAGTCCAGGAAGTCCTTGTAAACAGAGGGTGCGTCGTTGCGGGGTTGGATCAATTCGATCTGAATATCGCCGGAGTTAGCGATGGCCACGCTCATCTTCATGTCGGAATCACTACCGTGATAGCGGAAGAAGTCGGTGACGACGTCGTCGATGTAGAACCATGGCCCAACACCGTGGCGGACCCACTCGTCCATGGACGCGTGGATGTCCTCAACGACATAGCCGATCTGGGCGATCTTGCCGAAGGTGCGACTCATTGTGTGCGCTCTTTCTGTAGTCGGGCGAAGAGAAGTTGTTCGATCTCGAGGCGAGCCGCCACGAGGTCGACGTGGTCGTCGATCAATGACTGCAATGCGACGCCGCGCAGCATGGCGATGATCACGGTGGCCAGGCCGTGCGCGTTGACGGTCTCGGGCACCTGGTTCGTTGAGATGGCTTGACGCAGACGCTTTTCGATTTCTTCACGAAACTCTTGGTCCGCGTTGACCATTGCCGGTCGGATGTCGTCGGAGGGATTGGCCACCGCGTCAGCCCACAACACGAGGCGGGCACGGTTGATCGGCTGTAGATCGGACACCACGCTGAAGTAGATGTCGATCAGGGTGCCTAGTTCGCCCTGCACGTCGCTTGACCGTTGTTGGTCGAAGAGCGCCTCCCGGAACTGATGAGTCACGGATTCGACCAGGCGTTGCATCAATGCTCGTTTGGAGCCGAAGTGATGCGAGGCCAATCCTCGGCTGTAGCCTGCGCGCTCTCCCACGTTGGCGAGCGTGATCCGAGCCGGGCCGGCTTCGCTGACCATGGCGGCGGCCGCTTCGATGAGCCTCCGCTCGGCTTCGCCGCGACGTTCTTCTTGCGTTCTGCGCTGGGGTGGCTGGTTCACGCGACTGCCTGTCGACTGTGGGCGATGTGGCGATGGACGAATGTAGGTTTGGTCCCGGGGTTGGGCGCGCTGTGCAAGTCGCACATCATCAGTCCTCACTCATGCGCAGCACAAGCTTGCCCATGGCTTGGTTCGTGCGTAGGTAGTCGGCGGCTTTCTTCGCGTCGTCGAACTCGAAAACCCGATCCACCACGGGTCGTATGCGGCCCTCTGCAACCGCGGGCATGACCTCGGGCCTGACCGCGGCGCATACTGCGGCGAGTTCGTCGGGTGTACGCACGCTGAAAGTGGTTCCGAAGACGCGCAGGCGGCGGAAAGACATGGTGTTCAAGTCGATGGTGGACTGCGGACCACCAAGGCGCCCAATGTTGATCACTGTGCCGCCGAGTCGCGTGGCAGCAAACGCATCGGCGAAGAGTTGGCCGCCCACGTGATCCAGCACAACGTCTACGCCTGCGCCATTCGTTGCCTTCGAGACGGCATCGATCAACCAATCGGCGGAGGTGTCGATCGCGACGTCGGCACCCGCCGCGATCAACGCGGCTGTCTTGCTCGCCGAGGTCGTCGTCGCTGCAACCATCGATGCTCCTAGTGCCTTGGCCATCTGCACGGCGATCAATCCGATCGCCGTTGTCCCCCCAATCACCAGCACGCTCTGGCCGGCGGTGAACCCGCCCTGGGTTACCAGGGCGTCGTGCTCGGTCGCGATGCCGACCGGCAGGGCGCCGGCGTCGGTCCACGACAGCGACGCCGGGACTCCGATCACGTGCCGGGCATCCAAGAGCGCGTAATCGGCGAACGCGCCCAACCCCGCGCCACAAACGCGGTCTCCGACTCCGACGCTGGTGACATCATCAGCCACTGCGGCGATTTCCCCCGCCAATTCGAGGCCGGCCGTGAAGACCGCACCGGTTTTGAAGTTCGGGTTGTATGACCCCTCCAACATGTACAAGTCGGCACGGTTGAGCCCAGCCGCATGCACGCGGATCAGCACCTGTCCGGGGCCTGGAATGGGCACATCGACTTCGCGCTCTTCCCAGTCAGGTCCAGCGCCGCCAACCAGCGCCCGCATCGAGCCCATTGCAAGTTCTCCCTCAAACTTACTTGTTAACCAGCAAGTAGTTACTTGATGATCAACAAGTTAGTTCAGCGGTCGCGCCCGGTCAATGACCTGTGCCCCGCATCACATGACCAACGGCAGAGAATCGTGAGATCGGCGCCGGTGTCCTCTGCCCAAACCAGCACGACTAGTTCTTCCTGGCGGCCTAGCCGTTATGCGCTCGTCGTTTATCTCGTAGCAGGTCAGGGTGTGGCAGGCTGGGTGCCGGGTCCCGGAGGAGGCGCGGCATGACATATATGGGCAAGCCGTACTACCCGGTCTGGCTCGACAACCTCGCCGACGACGTCACCTTGGAGGCCGCCGCAATGGACGGCACCGCACACGGTGCGGAGGACGTTCGCTCGATCGTGGTCACAGCTCGCGAGGTATACGACAATCAGCAGTTCAGGTTCGCCGGCCCCGTTGGCGACTACGGCTTCGTGGAGGACTACACAACTGAGATCCGCGGCGTGCACACCAACGTTGTCGTCTGGGTCGTCTTCAACGCCGCCGGGCAGACCCAGCAGGTCGTAGTGAACCACCGGCCACGTAGCGCGCTGCTGTCCTTCTCCCGCTTGATGCTGGAAAAGTTCGGTGACACCCACCTTGTCAAACACTGGCAAGGGACACCGTAAGGGACGGTCAAGCCGTCACCTTCACCGCCATCGCGGCCAGCTTGGCATCGAGGTCCTTTGCGGCGCTGAGCAATTGCGGGTTGGGTTCGAAGACCATCAGCGACGACGGTTTGATGTAGGTCAGGCTACTGCCGTCACCCTCATCGACCAGCAGCACCTCGACCGGGGCGAACAAGCCCGCGGTTACGTCGTGGCGCAACATAGTGATCGCGATGAGTGGGTTGCCGAGGATGACGCGTAACACCTTGCGCTCGATGCCGGCCTTTTTGATCCACGCGCCGTGGTCGAACAGCTTGAACAACATGAATCCGCTTGGGCCGACGTAGGGTTCGACCTGCCGCTGGTACGACTCCCAGTCCTTTGACGATGTCAAGAGGTCGTCGAGCGAGACAGGCTGCTCGCCGATGTCGGCCAGCAGCGCGGCGACCAATTCGTCGTAGCTCTTTGTGCTGTCGTAGCGCACCCGCACGCCATCGAAGTGGGTTTCGTGCGCCTCAGGTGAGCTCATGCTCGGCCTCTTGGCGATCGACGCTCACTGGCCTTTGGGCCCGGTGGTGCAGATGCGCAGCCGGAGTGCGGTCGACCAGCAGGCTGAGCAGCTCGGGCCGGCTGTAGTGGCCGCTGGCATCCATGAGGATCTTTCGGGTGTTGATCAACGCGAAGTCGAGGTCAGCTATCACCTCGCCCTCGCCGGAGCGCAGCGGCTCACCCAGGTATTCGCCCAGGGGAGTGATGATCGCAGTGAAGAACCCACCCGAGATCGGGCCGATCGGGCCACCCGTGTCGGCCACGATCTGCGCCTGCTGATCGGCGTCGAGCCAGGCGGTGGCGTTGACGACGAACGCGCCCGACTCGAGCGCATGATTGCGCACGCTGATCTCGGCCTGCTGCGCGAACAGGTCTCCGCCGAACGCCCCCGGGAACATCCCCGAGTGGATCTGCTCGCCGTCGGCGATCAGGGCGTAGCGCGCCAGCGGGTTGTAATGCTCCCAGCACGCCAACTGCCCGATCCGCCCGACCGCGGTGTCGACCGCGCGCAATCCGCTGCCGTCACCCTGCCCCCAGATCATCCGTTCGTGGAAGGTCGGGGTGGTCTTGCGCCGGCGCTGAAGCAGGGTGCCGTCGGCGTCGAACAACAACTGCGTGTTGTACAGCGAACCGCCGTCACGCTCATTGACCCCGATGGATACGACCATGCCCGCCGCCCGGGCCGCCGAGCTGATCGCGTCCACCGTGGGCGACGGGATCGTTACCGCTTGATCCATCAGTTTGAGCGTTTCCGAACGCATTTCGAACGGGCGCTGGACGAACGAGAAGTACGGGTAGTACGGGACCACCGTCTCCGGAAAGGTCGCGAACTGCACGCCCTGGCGGCCGAGCTGTTCGATCTTGCCGACTACTTTCTCAACCGTCCCTTCTCGGCTGTAGAGCACCGGGCTGAGTTGTACAGCGGCGGCGCGTATTACGCTCATGGCCGCGACCCTTCGTTCGTGTCGGGTGGTATCTAGTCGAGTCGCTCGATGATGGTGGCATTGGCCATCCCGCCGCCCTCGCACATTGTCTGCAAACCATACCGCCCGCCGCGCTGCTCCAGCGCGTTGACCAGCGTGGTCATGATGCGGGCACCACTTGCGCCGAGCGGGTGGCCGATTGCGATCGCGCCGCCGTTGACGTTGGTCTTGGCCAGATCGGCCCCGGTGTCATGCGCCCACGCGAGCACGACCGGAGGTGGGAGGTCACACCGTCCTGTCCGACGGAGAATCCTTCGGCACGAGCCCCGACCTAACTCGCCGCCGAGGGAACCGGCGGTTGCGCTTGCAGCGGCGACAATGCCGGCGATGCATCGTCCGACGTGGCTGCGATCAGGACGGTCTGCTGCTGAGCAACAATCATCCGAATAAGGTGTTCTCGTGCATGTGCTGGCCTACATAGCGGCGGCTCTAATCGCGGTGTGGGGGATAGCCCACGCCGTACCGACTAAACGAGTGGTGGCTGGCTTCGAGCCGATCACGGCGGACAATCGCCGTGTTCTCACACAGGAGTGGTTGGCCGAGTCGTTGACCATGTGGGGCATGGCCGCCCTGGTGGTCGCGGTCACCGCGACTGCAGCTGACATCCGGGTCACCGCCATCATCTACCGCGTCGTCGCGGGGCTACTCGTAGCCCTAGCGGTGCTCACCGCTCTCACCGGCGCTCGAACCCCCATTGTGTGGTTCAAGGTCTGTCCCGCACTGCTCGCTGTATCTGCGGCTCTGCTACTGGTGGCTAGCATCGTGGCGACATAGCACGGGCGCGCTGTGTCGGATCGAGGTCGCCTAGCCCACGCCTAGCCCAGCCGTTCGATGATGGTGGCGTTGGCCATTCCGCCGCCCTCGCACATCGTCTGCAGGCCGTACCTGCCACCGCGCTGTTCAAGCGCATTGACGAGTGTGGTCATGATCCGTGCGCCGCTGGCGCCGAAGTGGGTGGCCGATGGCGATGGCGCCGCCGTTGACATTGGTCTTGGCCAGATCGGCTCCAGTGTCGTGGGCCCAGGCCAGAACGACGGCGTGAGCCTAGCCACTGTTTATCGGGTGCTGGCGGACGAAAACGGCGACTAGCTCCGACCGCCGTCGGGCACTGAAGGTGCGCCTCGGGGGGACGAACGGCCCTATCCGGTGGATCGCGGGGGGTGCAGCCTGGATTCGTTACCGGACTTACCTGATTCAGATCAGGGGAATTGCGGAACATGTCGGTTTTCCACAGTGGAACGGGGAAAAGGTCATGGCTGAGGCTGCGTTGTTCATAGGCTGGGGGAGCATGGTGGACGGGCGCGAGAAGCGCGCCCTCAAACTCTTCAACAAGTCGATGCACTACTTGAGGAGTCTTCAGGAAGAACGCCGGATCGATCGCTTTGACGTAGCCGTTCTTCCGTCAAACGACAGAGACCTGCGCGGCTTCATTCTGATGCGGGGCACGGCGGAGCAGATCGACTCGGTTCGCGATGACGAGGAGTTTCAGCGACTGTTCAGCGATGTGCAGGTCGTCTTAGATCGGGTCACGTTCGTCAACGCCTTCGTCGATGAGGCACTCGCTCGGACGATGCATCCAAGCCAGGATGTGGGTCGGATCGGAGAACTGGACTGAGCCGACGCCACCTGACCGGTCACCACCGGCGACGGGTTTCTTCTGCCGCAGCCTCTACGCCGCGGCCATCCAGGGCCCGGCCCGTTCGGCACCAACAACAAAGCCCGAGCCATCGGCAACCGTGTTGAACACTAAACTGAGCCAATTCGGGTTATACGCGGACGAAACACCCTGCAGGATCACGTTGGTGGGCCGGTCTGGAAGAACGCTGAGGCACTGTGCGATGAGGCAGAGACGCGTTTCACACGCTGTGCTAGTTGTGGTTAGTCCAAACGCTCGATGATCGTTGCGTTGGCCATGCCGCCGCCCTCACACATCGTTTGCAGCCCATACCGACCGCCGCGTTGTTCGAGAGCATTGACGAGTGTCGTCATGATGCGGGCGCCGCTGGCGCCCAGCGGGTGGCCGATCGCGATCGCCCCGCCGTTGACGTTCGTCCGCTCTAGCAGGCGCTGATCTGGTACCCCATTCTCGACACTCGCCCAGGCCAGCACGACGGGTGCGAAGGCCTCGTTCACCTCGAACAGGTCGATGTCGGCCAGCGTCAGCCCTGCGCGGCTCAACACCTTCTCGGTGGCGGGGATGATGCCGGTCAGCATGTACAGCGGGTCGGACCCGACCACGGTCGTGGTGTGGATCCGGGCCAGCGGTTGCAGCCCCAGCTTCTCGGCGACCTCGCCGGTGGTGATCATCACCGCGGCGCTGCCGTCGGAGAGCGGCGAGGAGTTACCCGCCGTGATCGACCAATTGATCTGCGGGAAGCGCGCTTTCATAGCCTCGCTGTAGAACGACGGCTGCAAGGCGGCCAGCGTCTCGACCGTGGTGGCCGGCCGGATGATCTCGTCGGTGGCAAGCCCGGCGATCGGAGCCAGCTCGTTGTCGAAAAGCCCGTCCTTGGTGGCGCGGGCGGCCCTGTTGTGGCTCTCGGCGGAGAACTCGTCGAGCTGGGTGCGCGAGAAGCCCCACTTCGCGGCGATCAGTTCGGCGCTGATGCCCTGCGGCACCAAACCTTCGGGGTAGCGCGCCGCCATGTCGTTGCCGAACGGGTTGCTGCCCGGCAGTACGTTGCTGCCCATCGGGACCCGGCCCATCGACTCCACGCCGCCGGCGATCACGACGTCGTAGGCGCCCGCGAGCACGCCCTGTGCGGCGAAGCTGATGGCCTGCTGGCTGCTCCCACACTGGCGGTCGACGGTGGTGCCTGGAACGGTCTCCGGGAATCCGGCGCCCAGCACCGCATTTCGGGCGATGTTGACGGCCTGGTCACCCACCTGGGTCACGGCGCCTGCGATGACGTCGTCGATCTGGGTGGGGTCCACGCCTGTGCGGGCTACCAGTTCGCGCAGGCTGTGCGCCAGCAGGTCGGCGGGCAGCACATCGTGCAGCGCGCCGCTGGCCTTGCCCTTGCCGACTGGGGTGCGCACGGCGCCGACGATGACGGCGTCGCGGCCCTGAAAACTTGGGTGACTGGTCATTGCCCCTCCTCTGGGTCGAGGCTAAGTAGTCCTCGCTGTACCCAGCTAAACATCTAGGTATACTAAATGCAACCCAGATGGGGAGGTGATGTGCGTGACACTTTTGCAGGGCGTGCTGGCCGACCGCGAAAGGTGGTCGGCGGTTGGGGCGTGCCCGATCGAGAAGACCATGGCCGCCGTCGGCACCAAGTCCGGGATGCTGATCATGCGCGAGGCGTATTACGGCACAACCCGGTTCGACGACTTCGCCCGCCGGGTGGGCATCACCAAGGCAGCGACCTCGGCGCGGCTGACCGAGCTGGTTGATGTCGGGTTGCTGACGCGGCGGCCCTACCGCGAGCCCGGGCAGCGCAGCCGCGAGGAGTATGTGCTCACCGACGCGGGCATGGACTTCATGCCGGTGGTCTTCTCGATGTTCGAGTGGGGACGGCACCACCTGCCGGATTGCAACCGGCTCCACCTGACGCATCTGGGCTGTGGCGCCGACGTATCTGTCGAATTCCACTGTGCCGAAGGGCATCCGGTGCCGCCCGACGAGCTCGGCATGCGGCTGGTCAAGGCTCCCTGAGCCGCGTCGGCCGGCGCGAGCGTGCGTAGTTGTACGTCTCTAGCGGCGTGTCGGCGTGCAAACGCGCACGCTCGGCGTAGAGGCCGTCAGGGCTCCCTGAGCGCTGCCAGCAGGCGCCGGGCCGCGGCGACGCGGCGGACCGCTGGCCCGGAAAGGGCGTCCAACGCGCATTCCGGGTCGGCCGGCGGTCCCATGTGCCCGCAGCCGCGCGGGCACTCTTCGATTGCCTCGGCCAGATCGGAGAACGCCGACAGCACGTCGTCGGGCTGGATGTGGGCCAACCCGAACGAGCGGATTCCCGGGGTGTCAATCACCCAGCCGGAGCCCGGCAGCGAATCACCCAGCGGCAGTGCCACCGACTGTGTGGAGGTGTGCCGCCCCCTACCGATGTCGGTGACCTCGCCGACAGCCCGATCGGCTTCGGGCACAAGGCGGTTCACCAAGGTCGACTTGCCAACCCCGGAGTGTCCGAGCAGGACGGTGATCTTGCCGGGCAGCAACTCTGCCACCGCGAGCAGGGGATCATCGACGCCGGCGGCGACCACCGTCAGGTCCAGGTCCACGAACTGCTCGGCGAACGGTTCCGGCGGTGCGAGGTCGGTCTTGGTCAGGCAAAGAATGGGTGTCAGCCCGCCGGCGTAGGCGGCGATCAGCGTCCGGTCGACCAGGCCGGTACGCGGCGGCGGGTCCGCGAGAGCCACCACGATCAGCAGCTGGTCGGCGTTGGCGACCACCACCCGTTCCGTGGGGTCGGTGTCATCGGCGGTGCGCCGCAACACCGTTCGCCGCTCTGCCCGCCGCACGATGCGGGCCAGGGTGTCCGTTCGCCCGGACAGATCGCCGACGATGTCAACATCGTCGCCGACGACGATCGGGGTGCGGCCCAGCTCGCGTGCGCGCATCGCCGTGACCCGCCGCTCGGGCCGGCCACCCAGCACACAGCCCCAGCGGCCGCGGTCCACGCTGATCACCATGGCTGCTTCGGCTTCGGCGTGTTCGGGACGAGTCTTGGTTCGCGGTCGCGACCCCCTGCCGGAGCGGACCTTGACGTCGGACTCGTCGTAATCGCCGGGCCTCAAACGCTGGACTCCAGGTTGGCCAGCATGCGCGCCCAGAGCTGCGGGAATTCCGGCAGCGTCTTGGTGGTCGCGGCGATGTCGTCGACCTCGACGCCCGCCACCCGCAGCCCGACGATCGCGCCGGCCATCGCCATCCGATGATCGGCGTACGCGCGCCAGGTGCCCGGCTTCAGCGGAACAGCGGTGATCACCAGGCCGTCGGGGGTTTCCTGGCAGTCGCCGCCCAGGCGGTTGATCTCGGTGCTCAGCGCGGCGAGCCGGTCTGTCTCGTGGCCGCGCAAATGGGCGATGCCGGTCAGCCGCGACACCGTCCCGGGGGTCGCGAGCGCCGCCAGCGCCGCCACCGACGGCGTGAGCTCTCCGACGTCGCGCAGGTCGACGTCGAAGCCTCCAAAGCCTTGGGATGCCGCCGGACCCCGCACCTCGAGAAATGAATCATTTTGGGCGACAACGGCATTCAGTTTACTCAAGACCTCAAGGATGTTGTCGGCGGGCTGCACGCTGGTCGCCGGCCAGCCGGTGATACGCACCGTTCCGCCGCTGACCACGGCCGCGGCCAGGAACGGGACAGCGTTGGACAGATCGGGTTCGACGTCCCAGTGCCGGGCCGCGACCACGCCGGGGCGCACCCGCCAGCGGTTGGGGACCGAGTCGTCGACGTCGACGCCGGCCTGCCGCAGCATCACCACCGTCATCGCGATGTGCGGCGCCGACGGCACCGAAGGACCGGTGTGCTGCACGCAAAGGCCGTCGGTGAACGACGCCCCGGACAACAGCAGGCCGGACACGAACTGCGACGACGCCGACGCGTCGATGGCCACGGTGCCCCCGGCGACCGAACCTGTGCCCTGCACCCGGAACGGCAGACCGGAGCCGTCGACGCCGACGCCCAAACCGCGCAGCGCATCTAGCAGCGGCGCGATGGGCCGGGCCCGGGCCTGCTCGTCGCCGTCGAAGGTGACCGGCGCGGCGCTCAACGCGGCCAGCGGCGGCACGAATCGCAGGACCGTGCCGGCCAGGCCGCAGTCCACCCGGGCGCCCGCGCCGGGGGCGATTCGGCCGCTGACCGTCAGTTCGGGGCCGGTCCCGTCGATGTGCAGGCCCAGGGTCCGCAGCGCGCCGATCATCAGGTCGGTGTCCCGGCTGCGTAGCGCGCCGCTGATGGTCGAGGTGCCTCCCGAGGGGCCGGCGCCCTGCGCGGCCGCCAATGCCGCCAGGACCAGCGCACGGTTGGTCTGGGATTTCGAGCCCGGAACGGTCACGGTCGCGTGCACCGGTGTCCGCGCGAGGGGAGCCGTCCACGCTTTGGGGGACTCGGTGCTCACGGCTTCATCCTGCCGTGTCGGCGGGTGTCGTGGGTACCGGGCACCATGAGAGGTATGTGCGGACGGTTTGCGGTGACGACGGATCCGGCCCAGTTGGCCGAGAAAATCAAGGCGATCGACGAGGCCACCGGCGCCCGCGACGCTACTGGGCGCGCGGGCGAGCCGAACTACAACGTGGCCCCGACCGCCACCATCGCGACGGTCGTGACCCGCCACAGCGAGCCCGACGACCAGGCGACCCGCCGGGTGCGCCTGATGCGCTGGGGATTGATCCCGCCGTGGGTCAAGGCCGGCCCGGACGGCGCGCCGGATACCAAAGGCCCGCTGCTGATCAACGCGCGGTCCGACAAGGTGGCCAGCTCGCCGGCCTTCCGCGGTTCGGCGAAGAGCAAGCGCTGTCTGGTGCCGATGGACGGTTGGTACGAATGGCGGGCCAATCCCGACGGCGGCGCGGTCGGCAAGAAGACCCCCAAGACGCCATTTTTCCTGCACCGCGAGGACGGCGACACGCTGTTCATGGCCGGGCTGTGGTCGGTCTGGAAACCGGCCGGGAAACCGGCCGAGGCCGCCGCGCCACTGCTGAGCTGCACGATCATCACCACCGACGCGGTGGGGGAGCTGGCCGAGATCCACGACCGGATGCCGCTGATCCTGGCCGAAAAAGACTGGGACGCCTGGCTGAATCCCGACGCCCCGCTGGACCCCGAGCTGCTGGCCAACCCGCCGGACGTGCACGGCATCCAGTTGCGTCAGGTGTCGACGCTGGTCAACAGCGTGCGCAACAATGGCCCCGAGCTGCTCGAGCCGGCCCAGGCGCAGCCCGAACAGATCAGGCTGCTGTGAGGCGTCTTGTCCACCGAAGACAACAAGGCCACCATCTTTATCGGTTGGTGACTGAACCGCGCACGCAGCCGGGACTTACGATGCGTGTGTGACTGGTTCGTACACATATGCATTCGAGGACATCCAGAACCGCCCGGTCGCGGTAATCGGGGCGGGAACGCTGGGTCGCCGTATCGCTTTGATGCTCGCCAGCCGTGGGGGAACCGCGCGGATCTGCGCCCCACGCGCCGAACAGCGTGCCTCCGCGGTTCACTACGTGACAGAGACCCTACCGAAGTTGGTGCGGGATCGAGGTTTCGGCGAAGTGGGCATTGCGACGGCCGTGGGGTCCCTCGAAGAGGCGTTGGACGGGGCCTGGCTTGCCGTCGAGTCGGTCCCCGAGAAGCTCGAGATCAAGGTTGCAACGTGGGACCAGATCGACCAAGCGGCGCCGCAGGACACCATCTTCGCGACCAACTCTTCGTCGTACCCGTCGCGCCTGATGGCCGGAAAGGTGCGGGACAAAACCCGTTTGTGCAACATGCACTTCTACATGCCGCCGGAATTCAACGCGGTCGATCTGATGTCCGACGGTGAGACGGACCGTGGCCTGCTCGACAGCCTGCTGACCGTGCTCCCGGAGTTCGGCGTCTACCCCTTCGAGGCGCGCCGGGAGTGCACCGGTTTCATATTCAATCGGGTTTGGGCTGCCATCAAGCGTGAGTCGCTGGCCGTGGTCGCCGACGGCGTAGCCCGACCGGAGGATGTTGACGGGATGTTCAAGGTCAACTGGCGCGTCCCGGCCGGGCCGTTCCAGATGATGGACCAAGTCGGTCTGGACGTTGTACTCGACATCGAAAACCACTACGCCGAAGAGTTCCCGCACTTACCCAAGAGCGTGCGGGATTTGTTGCGGTCCTATGTCGATGCGGGCAAGCTCGGCGTCAAGACCGGCGAGGGCTTCTACAAGTACGCGGGCTCCTGAGCCCCGGACTTACCCGGTCTTACCGGGTCTTATCAGTTGCTGAGAACCAAGCGCCAGTTGCCCACGGTCCTAGGGTCCGGAACACACCAGAAGTTGTTCCAGTTAAACGGTGGCGTCGAGGCCTTAACGGCCGGGCCGGCGTTCTGACAAGCCTCCCGGGTCGTATAGGTGCCCTCGGTCTGAAGCGTCTCGGCGTTGCCGATGCCCACGCCGATCGTCAGCCCCGCGAAAGCCAGCAAGATTGCGACGAAAATTCGGTAGATCGATCGTTTCATCTTCCATCCAATCCTCGTGTGGTGCTGCACAGCGTAGGTCTAGTCGGGCGACCACATGGGGCTTTTCGCTGCAGGCAAGCTCGTCGTTACTTTTCCCTGGCCGGTGCGCCACCGTAACGCCACTGCGGAATGCGGATTCTCGCAGTGGCGTTACGCTCGCCGAGCCAGGTAGCCGAGCGCGAGTTTGGCCGCATTGGCGCCGCACATGCCATGCGCGCCGGGTCCCGGCGGGGTGGCCGCCGAGCAGATGTACATGCCCGGCACCCCAATGGTGTACGGCGACAGCGTGATTCGCGGCCCGAAGGTCAGCTGGCGAATGTCTTTGGCGCCGGTCAGGATGTCGCCGCCGACGTAGTTGAGGTTATAGGTGGCCATCTGCGTGGTGGAACGAACCGTTTGTCCGACGATGCGATCGCGGAAACCGGGGGCGAACCTCTCGATCTGGGCGATGATCGCCTCGGTCGCGTCGCCGGTGTAGCCGTTGGGGACGTGCGCATAGCTCCACACCGGGTGGGTGTTGCCCACCGATCGTTGCGGATCGGCCAGATACTGCTGACCAACCAGCACGAACGGCCGCTCGGGCATGCGTCCGGCGTGGATCTCCCGCTCGGTTGCGGCGAGTTCGGAGTAGGTCCCGGCCAGGTGCACCGTGCCGGCCCGGTGGGCGTCGGGGTTCGTCCAGGGCACCCCGCCTTCGACGGCGAAGTCGACTTTGAACGCACCGGGACCGCGCCGGAACCGGGTGAAGGCACGCGAAATTCGGCGCGGCAGACGGTCTCCCATGATCCCGGCGACCGCGCTGGGTGCCAGATCGAACATCGTGACATCGGCCGGCGGCAGGTGCGCCGCCGTCTGGACCCGAACGCCTGTCTCGATCTTGGCGCCCAGGTCGCCCAGCAGCGCCACCATCGCGTTGGTGATCGACTGCGATCCACCCGCCGCCACCGGCCAGCCGTGCCGGTGGCCGGCCGCGATGATGCCCACCCCGATCGCGGAGGTCATCGGGTAGTGCAGCGGCCGGAAGGCATGGGCCGCGATGCCTCCGAACAAGGCGCGCCCCTCCTCGGTGCGGAACCGCCGGGCCAGCGTGGACGCCGGCAGCACGGTGGGCGCACCGAATCTGGCCAGCATCAGCGGGTGATGCGGCATCCGCAACAGCGGCCCCATGATGTCCTCGGACAGCGCGTCGAACCGGGCGGCCGAGTAGCCGAACGCGCGCTGCCACCGCGATCCGTCGCGACCGAGACCGGCCGCGGTCTCCGCCACGGAGCGGTACAGCACGCCGGCGCTGCCGCCGTCGAGGGGGTGGACGCAATCGATCTCCGGCCAGCGCCAAGACAGGCCGTAGCGGTCCAGGTTGAAGCCGCTCAGGAACGGCGAGCCGACGGCCATCGGGTGGATCGCCGAGCAGTGGTCGTGCAACAGGCCGGGGACGATGGCTTCGCTGCTGCGGGCGCCACCGCCGACCTCGTCGGCGGCCTCGAGGATGGTGACCTGCACGCCTTCGGCCGCCAGGGAGAGGGCGGCGGCGAGCCCGTTGGGCCCGCCGCCTACCACCAGTGCCGTGTTCATGCCAGCGCTCCGTGACCTTGATCCTGGTCCTTGCGGGCCTCATCACGGGCAGCCGGCTTGGTGCCGCGAAGCGACCAATTGACCTGGGTCGGGATGGGGCCGTTGGGCAGCCAGGGCTGTTCGGCGACCGCGTCGGCCACCTTCCAGGTGCCCCGCTCGATGACCCCGAGCGCAGCGTCGATCAACTGGTAATGCTGGACGCCGCTGCCGAAGGCCTCCGACTCCACCCAGGCGATGACGCACTCGCCCGGCTCGAAGTCCGCTTCTGCCTGCACGGCCCGAATCATGTCCGCGTCGTGCAGGTGACCGTCGCCGAAGTTGAATCCGATGATGGAGTTGCAGACGAACTCGCCCTCCCGCACCGTGCGGCTGTCGATGTCCGGCAGGCGGCTCACCAGCAGCGAGAACAGGCCGCGGCCCTGGCTGTGCATGCTGCGCCACGCGATCGTCTTCTGAGAGGTGACCTCCGCCCATGCCGGCTCGTAACCGAACGCGACGAACTGGTCGACCTGGTTCCCGGCCGATCGGGTGACTCGGTTCAGCTTCTCCTCGGCGCCCGGTGCGAACGACCACACGGCCGAGGCCCAGTTGCCGGCGTACTGCCGCAGCGAGGGCAGGAAGGACACCTTGTCCGGTCGCAGATTGCCCAGGACCGGGTAGAACAACAGCGCGGCGCCGATGACGAGGGCCAGCCAGGGCGGCGTCATGTTCCACGGGGCGTATCCGTTCCAGTTCGGGAAGCCGAGGAACAGGAAGATGGTGGTGTAGGCGAAGACCACGTTCCATTCCAGCGGCACCGCGAGTGGGAAGGTCGAGATGATGAACAGGTGGAAGCCCACCATCATCAGCGCCGCGACCAGCGTCACCCACTTGTTGGTGGAGAAGAACAGGACCAGCGGGGCCAGGATCTCGACCGCGGTGCCGTTGACGTGTGCCATGAAGTCGGCCAGCCGCGACGGCCGCATGTCGCGCCCGAAGTCGCGGTAGTGGGCCCGTCGCAGAAACTTGGGCGCGAATATCATGTTGCTCACCATCGGCGGAATGACGTTGGAGAAGTGCTTCCCGAACTTCGAGAAGCCGGCGCCGACCCACACCACCACGATCAGCATCTTCAGCGCGATGATCATGTTCACGAACGGCAGCACGCTGAAGAAGAACAGCGCCGGGAAGTACTGCTCGGCGCGGGCGGCCAGGAAGATGGTCTTGTCCCGCAGACCGATCAGAACCAGCAGCGCCATCGGCGCAACCAGCAGGGCGGGATTGACCAGACCAGACGTGTTGTCCGGCAGGATATTCGGGGCCTTCGAGAGCGAGTCGCTGTGCACGCCCGGCGACAGCAGCGCGACGGCCAGGCTTACAAGCAGAGCCAGGTAGAGCGCGATGTCGAACCAGTTGCGCCGGTCCCCCTTGGTGAAAGGCACCCACTTCCAAGGCCGTAACCGGATGGTCCCCGGTCGTGCCCAGAACAGGATGCCGCCGGTCATCGGCTTGATCTTGCCGGCCAGCGGACCCCAGGAGCCGGCGATGCCGATGGACTCCAGCAGCACGGTCCAGAGGATGACCTTCTGATAGACGATGGGCTGGTTCCACCATTCGGCCACGTGCCAGAAAGCCGGCAGCCCGGACGTCGCCGTCGCGACGGCGATCCCGCCGACCGCGAAGAGGATCAGTTTCACGACGTAAATGGTGTGGACCATCCGCGGTGCGCCAAAGCCGTTTTCGGCCCACTCGTTGGCGAGGATCCGCATCCGCTCCATGAGCGGCTTCTTCAGGAAGGTGTCCGGATCAAAGTCCGGAAGGTAGGGCTTGGTGAATCCCATTTCAGTGGCTCCTTGTGAGATTGTTTGCCGAGGTGGCGCCCACATTAGGAATTGTGCGCCGTCTGACACAGTCGCGGAACAACAAAACCGCGCGGCGGTCTTATCGCCGATCGACAACCGCGTCTAACGTCATTGGAATGAAGAAACCGCACCTTGACACCGGCGTCGGGGTGAGCAGTTATGTCGCCGAGGTTGCCGCCCGGTTGCATGATCAACTTGCCGACGTGTCGTCGGAAGTTCGGCGTTCCCTCGAGCATCAGATCACCGAGCTGCGCGGCGACGCGCGGCTGACGGAGCTGCTCGGCGCCAGCGTCGAGGGCAACGTGGACACGATGTTGCACGCGTTGCGGTACGACATCGCGGTCGAACGTGTCGAGGCGCCCACCGCCGCGCTGGAGTACGCCCGCCGACTGGCCCAGCATGGGGTTCCGGTCAACGCGCTGGTGCGCGCCTACCGGCTCGGTCAGCGCCGCATGAGTGAGCTGATTTTCGCCGAGTTACGTACGACGGAAATCCCCGAACCGATGCGGGTCGCGGTGATCGAGGCGATGACCGCGGCCATATTCTCCTACATCGACTGGATGTCGCAGCAGGTCGTCGGTGTGTATGAAGACGAACGCGAACGCTGGCTGGAGAACCAGAACAGCCTGCGTGCCCTGCGGGTGCGCGAGGTATTGGCCGGGAACAAGGCCGTCGATATCGATGCGGTAACCACGTCGATCCGCTATCCGCTGCGGTGGCACCACCTGGGGCTGGTCATGTGGTACCCGGATCTGGGCACCGAAGGCGATGAACTTGCCCGGCTGCAACGGTTTCTCCGCGAACTGGGCGAAGCCGCCGCTGCGGCCGCCAGCCCACTCTTCGTTGCGGCCGATCAAGTCTGTGGTTGGGGGTGGCTGCCCTATCGCACCGCGACCGATGCTGTGGACGAGGTCCGCCGATTCGCGTCGGCCAGCCCTGATTCGCCGAGTGTGGCCATTGGGACGATGGCGGGCGGCATCGACGGCTTTCGGCGCTCACACCGGGAGGCGGCCGAGGCCCGCCGCGTCGCGATCGTCAGCGACCGGCGCGGCCAGACGGTGATCGCCGCGGATGATCCGGGGCTGTCCGTCGTGGCGCGGCTGGGCGGCGACGTGGCCAGCACCCGCGACTGGGTGGCCAATGTGCTCGGGGACCTTGCGGGCGACAACGAGAACGACGCGCGACTGCGTGAAACGTTGCGGGTGTTTCTGGGTTGCGGGTCCAGCTACAAGGTGGCCGCGGAGGAACTCAACTTGCACTTCAACTCGGTGAAGTACCGGGTGGCCCGCGCCGTCGAGAGGCGGGGCCGGGAGATCGGCACCGACCGGCTTGACGTGGAACTCGCGCTGCTCGCCTGTCACTGGTACGGCACCGCCGTTCTGCAGCAGCAAAAAACCCGGTAGATCAGCTGGGCTGCGCTACCGGGCTTGCCAATCGGATGTCAGTCGGCTGCGGCGGCGAGACGGCGGGCGACGGTGGGCCGGTGGTGGGCCGCACGGGACGGTCCGCCGACGCGGTCAATGATGACGTGGACGGCGGTGATGATCGCGGGGAGGAGCACCGGGAAGGTGGTCAGGACGATCATTGCGGCGATGCTCAGGTATGTCGAGATGACGCTGATCATGGTTAGCTCACATTTCTCCGCGACGCGGATTGGTTGGGATGGCATGTGGGAGTTGCTAATTCGAACCTGGGGAACGCGGCGCCGGGTTCGTTATGAAACTTACCGACGTCGCGGCGCAACAGCGATGTGCCGAGGCAACCAAATTGCAGAGAGTTGTTGGCTTGGGAAAACAAAGCCGCCGGAACCGACCGTGCAGCCAGAAACCCGGTAGACCGGCTGACCTGGGCTACCGGGCTTGCTAAGCCGATGTCAGGCGGCTGCGGCGGCGAGACGGCGGGCCACCGTGGGCTGGTATTTGGCCGCGCGGGCCGGTCCGCCGGTCCGGTCCATGATGGCGTGGCCGGCCGTGATGAGGGCCGGAACAAGCACCGGAAAGGTGGTCAGGACGAGCATTGCGACGATGGTCAGGTAGGTCGAGATGACGGAGGCCATGGTTAGCTCACTTTCTCCGCGACGCACGCGGAACGATGGGGATATGTTGTGCCAGTGGATGATTCGAGCGATCTGTGATCGAATCCGAGGAGCCTGGCGTTGTGTTCGTGATGAAACTTAACGACGTCGCGCCGCAACAGCGATGTCGCCGAGCGACCAAGTTGCGCCCAGTTGTTGTTTCGCGGCGACAAAGTCTGATCGGGTAGTGACCGGGCCTGACAGGGTCGGCGCGCGCCCGTCCGGGAGTGCCACTCGGCCTGCCATTGTTCGCGATGCCACTGCGAGGAGCTGAATACTGTTGCCGAAAACATTCTCTTGGCGGGGCCGCCGGACTATCGTTTACGTATGACAACCAGCGAAAAGCCCGTTTTCGAAGGTCCCCTACATCAGCTCGCTCGCAGCACCTGGCAGTTGCTTCTCCTTGTCGGCATCACGACGGTGGTACTCGGCGCCATCGTGCTTTACTACCCGGGCAAGTCGCTGGTGGTGGCCGGCGTCTTGTTCGGTATCTACCTGGTGGTGTCCGGGGTTGGCTATATGTTCGCCGCCTTCGGCACCCACGCCGGCGGAGCAATGAGAGTGCTGTCGTTCATCACCGGCGCCGTGTCACTGGTGCTGGGGTTCTTCTGCTTCCGCGACAAATTCGAGGCGGTGTGGCTGTTGGCCATCTGGATCGGAATCGGCTGGCTGTTCCGCGGGATGACCCTGCTCGCCTCGGCGCTGTCCTTCGACCACCTGCCCGGTCGCGGCTGGCAGGCGCTCTCCGGTGTGATCATCGTGGTCGGCGGCGGAGTGCTGATCATCTCCCCGATCGGATCGATCGAGATCCTGACCCTGGTGGCCGGCTGCTGGCTGGTCGCTATAGGCATCATGGACGTGATTACCGCCTTGCAGGTTCGCCACCGCGTGAAGACCTGAACAGGTTAGGGCAGTCGCCGCTCCACCTCGAACGCCAGACACAGTTCGGCGAGATCCGTTGGCCGCGAAAGGGATCGGGTGGTCAACTCCTCGATCCGGTGCAGCCGGTGCCGCACGGTATTGGGATGGCAATAGATCTGCGCCGCGGTCTCGCTGGCCGAGCCGCCCGCCTGCAGCCAAGCCTGGAAGGTATCGAACAGCACGGTGCGTTCCTCGGCCGGCAGCGCGTTGAGTGGTCCCAGTACCGATGACCTGATCTTCGCCATGGCCTCCGGGGCGCTGACCGCCGCCACCGCGAGCGGGGTGTCGTCGAAGACGGCAACCAGCGAGTCGGCCAACGGTTTTCCGGTGGCCGCCAGCCGGGCGAGTTTGAGTGCGTCGCTGGTTTCGGGCAGCTCCTGAAACGGCGGACTGATCCCGACTCGGGCGGTCGCGGCATAACGGAGCACTTCGACCAGAGTGCTCAGGGTGTCGGCCGGCACCGGGCCTGCGAGATGGACGATGCCGACCTGTAATTCCGGCAGCAGCCGCCACGCCGACCGGATTTCGCGGGCGGACAGCTTGTTTTCGATCGTGGGCAGTCCCAGCTTTCCTATCGCCGGCAGCTCCGCTGCCACCACGACGTAGGGTCCAGAAGTGGGCAGCCGCAACAGGTCCGCCGCCTCCCACAGGCTGTGCGTGTCGGTGATCCGTCGCGACAGCAGCGCCTCCACCAACGCCGATCGCTCTTCCTCGCGCTCGAGGATCTGCGCCGTCAGTTGCTGGCGATAGGCGGTGCTCATCGCCTCGGTGAAGGTGTCCTGGGCGAAAAAGACCCGTGCCGTGGCATCCAGGATCGAGTCCGTGGGTATGGATGCAGCACGCGCGACCGCCAGGGTCTGCTCCCACATGAATCGGAATCCGATCCGGTAGGCGGTCATCACCGCCGGCAGCGGCACACCGGCGAGCGCGCGGGCGGTGCCGGTGTGCTGGGCAGGCGATACGTCGACGTCCGCGTCCCCGGCGAGCGAGTCGAAGACGAATGTCACATTCGCCACGCAACTTTCGCGTACTTCATCCTTGGTAACGACGCTGCCGTCGCTGTATGCGTCAATCTCGCGGCATAGCAGCTCGGCCATCGCCTTCCCCAATTTCGGGGCGCGGGCCAGCATGAGCTTGCCGAGTTCGACGATGTACCGATCCCCGGCGCCGCCACGCCGGACGCCCACGGGGTGTGTTGCCGCGCTCATACCCGGTAACCCTATTCCGGATGTCGGCTGATGTGCGGCGTCACACGGAACCGGCCTGCACGTTGTTTGTCGCGACATTGTTTCCCGCGGGTGTTCGGACAACCATAGGAACAGCAATCCAAGACATTTTCGGAGGGACCGATGACCGCCCTAAGCGCCAACCTCGTCGCATCGAAAGACCGCAACCCCGACCGGATCGCGCTGCGCTGCGACGACCTGCAGATCACCTATGCCGAGTTCGACGCCGCGGCCGCCCGCGTCGCGACGCTGCTGGAGCAGGCCGGCGTCGAGCCGGGCGACCGGGTGGGGGTGATGCTGCCTAACACGCCGGCGTTCGCGATCGCGTTCTACGGGATCATGTACCGGGGCGCCGTCGCGGTCCCGATGAACCCGCTGCTGAAGTCCCGCGAGGTGGCCTTCTACCTGTCCAACAGCGGTGCCAAGGCGTTGTTCGCGGCACCCGCGTTCGCCGACCAGGCCAACGCGGGCGCGGCCGAGGTGGGGGCTCAGTGCTGGGTCGTCGACGACGCGGCGCTGGCCGAGCTGATCGCCGACCTGCCCGCCCAGGACGCACCCGTGCAGCGCGGCGCCGACGACGTCGCGGTCATCCTGCACACGTCCGGCACCACCGGCAAGCCCAAGGGCGCCATGCTCACCCACGGCAACCTGGGCCGCAACGCCGAGGTCAGCGTCCGCACCCTGGTCGAGACGGGGGACGACGACGTGGTGATGGGCTGCCTGCCGCTGTTCCACGTCTTCGGTCTGACCTGCGGGCTCAACGGCACCGTCCTGGCCGGCGGGATGTTGACGCTCATCCCGCGGTTCGACCCGCGCAAGGCGCTTGAGGTGATCGAGCGCGACGCCGTCACCGTGTTCGAGGGGGTGCCGACGATGTATTCGGCGCTGCTCAGCGTGGCCGACGAAGCCAAACCCGGGGCGACGCGCAGCCTGCGGATCTGCATCTCCGGTGGCGCGGCCATGCCCGTCCAGGTTCTCACCGATTTCGAAAAGGCTTTTGGCTGCACCGTTCTCGAGGGCTACGGGCTTTCCGAGAGCTCTCCGGCGGCCGCGTTCAATCACCCGCACCGGGAGCGCAAGGTGGGTTCGATCGGCACCCCCATCGAAGGCGTGGAGATGCGGGTGGTCGACCTGGACGGAGTCCCGGTCCCCCAGGGGCAGGCGGGCGAGATCCAGATCCGCGGCCACAACATCATGAAGGGCTACTGGAACCTGCCCGACGCAACCAAGTCCACGATCACCGCCGACGGCTGGCTGAACACCGGGGACGTCGGAAAGGTCGACGAAGACGGCTACTTCTACATCGTCGACCGGACCAAAGACATGATCATCCGCGGCGGGTACAACGTCTATCCCCGCGAGATCGAGGAAGTGCTCTACGAGCATCCGGCGGTGGCCGAAGCCGCCGTCATCGGTATCCCGCACGACTCCCTCGGTGAGGAAGTCGGTGCGGCCGTCGCCCTCAAGAAGGACGCCAAAGAAGAGGGCGGGGTGACGGCGGATGAGCTGCGCGACTACGTCAAGGAACGGGTGGCGGCATACAAGTATCCGCGCAAGGTCTGGCTCGTCGACGCACTGCCCAAGGGTCCCACCGGCAAGGTCCAGAAGCGTGACATCACTGTCCCCACAACCGAAAGCACGCGATAACCATGGCTAATCCATCAAACCCCACACCCAAGGTCGATGAGCTGGCCGCACCGCTCGACCTGTTGCTCACCAGCGCCACCAAGCCCTTCGCCAGCCGGATGATGCCGAACGCCACCTGGGCTCGCTTCGCTGGCAACCTTGCCCAGCACCCAGGCGCCGTGGCCGACCGGGTTGGCGCGCTGACCCGTGAACTAGGCGATATCGCCATCGGCAAGTCGCACCGCGTGCCGGCCCGCGCCGACAAACGCTTCGTCGACCCCGCGTGGATGGAGAATCCGTTCCTGCACAGGGTCATGCAGGCCTATCTGGCAGGTTCTGAGACCGCCGAGGGGCTGCTTGCCGACGCGCAGCTGGATTGGCGCGACAACGAGAAGATGCAGTTCGTCATCGATAACTTTGTGGAGGGCCTGGCACCAAGCAACAACCCGCTGATCAGTCCGCTCGGCTGGAAGGCGCTGATCGACACCGGCGGTCTGAACGCAATACGGGGGGTGAGGGCCTTTGCCCGAGATATGCTGTCGAAGCCTCGCGTGCCGGCGATGATCGAGCCCGACGCCTTTGCGGTGGGGGAGAACCTGGCCATCACCAAGGGCGCGGTGGTGCTGCAAACCTCGGTGTTCGAATTGATCCAGTACGCCCCGCAGACAGCCAAGGTGCAAAAGATCCCGTTGCTCATGGTGCCGCCGGTGATCAACAAGTTCTACATCATGGACATCGCCCCCGGGCGCAGCATGATCGAGTATTTCGTGCAGCAGGGCCAGCAGGTTTTCGTCATCTCGTGGCGTAATCCACAAGCACGTCACCGCGATTGGGGCTTCGATACCTACGGCGCGGCGATCGTGCAGGCTATGGACGCGGCGCAGAAGATCGCCGGGACCGACAGCACGCACCTGCTGGCGACGTGCTCGGGGGGCATCCTCGCGGCGATGACGGCGGCCCACCTCGCCGAGATCGGCGAGGGCGACCGGGTCGCTAGCCTCAACCTGGCGGTCACCGTGCTGGACGAGACCCGGGGCGGGTTCGCCGCGGCGGCCATGAGCGACCGCGCGGCGCAGGCGGCGATCCGGGTTTCGGCCAGGAAGGGCTACCTCGACGGGCGCGACATGGCGGAGATGTTCGCCTGGCTGCGGCCCACCGACCTGGTTTGGCGGTACTGGGTCAACAACTACGTGCAGGGCCGCAAGCCGGCACCCTTCGACGTGTTGTTCTGGAACGCCGACACCACCCGGATGGCCGCTGCCCTGCACCGCGACCTGGTGCTGATGGGTCTGCGGAACGCGCTAGTCACCCCCGGCGGGGTCAGCATGCTGGGCAGCCCGGTCGACCTGGGCAAGATCACCTCCGACGCCTACATCGTCGGCGGCGTCGCCGACCACATCTGCCCGTGGCAGGCCACCTATCGGAGCGCGCGCCTGCTGGGCAGCAAGGACAACCGCTTCGTGCTGTCCACCAGCGGTCACATCGCGGCACTGGTGAACCCGCCCGGCAACCCGAAGGCGTCCTTCCGGACCGGTCCGGTCGACCCGGAAGGTCCAGAAGATCCCGAACAGTGGCTGGACTCCGCTCAGAAGTCCGCTGACTCCTGGTGGCCGGACTACGTCGCCTGGCTTGCCGAGCGCAGCGGCCCGCAGGTCGACGCGCCGAAAGCCCTTGGCGGCGAGGACCTGCCGCCGCTCGGTCCGGCTCCGGGCAGCTACGTGATGGAGAAGTGAAGCCATGTTCAGCAGGAACGCCGTGTTAGCAGAGGCAAGCACGTTCGGCGAGGAGCGCTACGTCACCGCGGGTGGGCAGCGGATCCGGGTGAACGTGCGCGATGGAACCGGCGTGCCGCTGGTGCTGTGCAACGGCATCGGGGCCAGCCTGGAGGTGCTCGATCCGCTGGTGGAGCAGTTGGACACCATGGTGGTGAGGTTCGACGTTCCCGGCACCGGCGGATCGCCCACATCCCCTGCCCCCTACGGGTTTCCCTACCTGGCCTGGGTGCTGGGCCGGGTGCTGTCCAAGCTGGGAATCGGGGTGGTGGACGTACTCGGGCTGTCCTGGGGCGGCGGCCTTGCGCAGCAGTTCGCCTTCCAGAACCCGCGCCGGTGCCGGCGCCTGGTGCTGGTGTCGACGGGCACCGGAGTGCTTATGGTGCCCGCCCACCCACGGGTGCTGGCGAAAATGGCGACCCCGCGCAGGTTCTCGGATCCCGACTACGCCGCATCCATTGCCGGGGAGCTGTACGGCGGTACCGTCCGCGCGCATGGTCAAGACGTCGCGCGGCTGTTCGTTCGGCAGTTGCACGCCGGATCGAAGATCGGCTATCTACACCAACTGCTCGCAGGTGCGATCTGGACCAGCTTGTTCGCACTGCCCGCGGTGCGGCAGGAGACGTTGATCGTGTCGGGCACCGAC
Source organism: uncultured Actinomycetota bacterium (assembly GCA_963814505.1). Classification (GTDB taxonomy): domain Bacteria; phylum Actinomycetota; class Actinomycetes; order Mycobacteriales; family Mycobacteriaceae; genus Mycobacterium. The sequence continues at coordinate 209,236 of CAWFDM010000016.1, read as the reverse complement.
GATCCGATCATCCCGGTGATCAACGCCCGCATCATGCACGCGCTGCTGCCTCATTCGCGCCTGCACCTGCATTCCGGCGGGCACATCGATCTCGTGCACAACGCCTCCGAACTCGCGCCCGTCATCGACGGATTTTTGAACGAACCAGGAGAACGACCATGACAACGCTGCCAAAACCGTTCGGCGCGTTTGAGACTCGGGGCGCCAAGGACGCCGATCCGACCACCGCCGCGCTGGTCGAGGACATCGGCCTGGCCCGGGAGACGGACTACTTCCTGATGCGGGATCAGCTGACCGACCAGGAAAGGGAGATCTTCGCCAAGGTCCGGGCGTTCGGAGAGGCCGAGGTCCTGCCGATCGTCAACGGCTACTGGGAACGCGGCGAGTTCCCGTTCGAGCTGGTCCCGAAACTCGCCGCGCTCAACGTTGTCGGCGACTACAACCTGGGCGACCACGGGTGCACACCGATGAGCGCGGTCGCCGCCGGCCTCGTCACCTACGAGCTGTCCCGCATCGACGGGAGCATCGCCACGTTCTTCGCCGTGCACCTCGGGCTGGGGATGCAGTCGATCAACATCCTCGGTTCTGAGGAACAGCGGCAACGCTACCTACCGGCGATGGCGCGCCTGGAAAAGATCGGCGCGTTCGCCCTGACCGAGCCCGACCACGGCTCGGACGCCGTCATCCTCGAGGCCACCGCGGAGCGGCAAGGCGATGAGTGGGTGCTCAACGGCCGCAAGCGCTGGCCGGGCAATGCCGTGTGGTGCGACTACATCGTCGTATACGCCCGAGACACCGCGGACAACCAAGTCAAGGCGTTCGTCGTGGAGAAGGACAACCCCGGATACGCGGCGACCAAGATCGGCGGCAAGATGTCGTTGCGGATGGTGCAGAACGCGGACATCACCCTGACCGATTGCCGCGTGCCCGAAGATGCCCGGCTGCAGAATTGCAACAGTTTCAAGGACGTTGGCAAGGTGCTCGCCGGCACCCGCAATTCCGTCGCGTGGGGGTCGGCCGGACACGCGGTCGCGGCTTACGACATCGCCCTGAACTACGCTCAACGGCGCAAGCAGTTCGGCAGGCCGATCGCCAGGACCCAGATCATCCAGTCGATGCTGGTGGAGATGCTCGGCGACCTCACCGCGATGCAGTTGTACAGCATCCGAATGGCCCGGCTCATCGATGAGGGCAAGGTCGAAGAGACGATGGCCGCGCTCGCCAAGTACTACTGCACGGTCAAGGGCCGCAACGTGTGTCGACTGGCCCGCGACGTATTGGGCGGCAACGGTGTCACGCTCGACTTTCATGTCATGCGCCACCTGTGCGACATGGAGGCCCTGGTCACCTACGAAGGAACCGCTGAGATCCAGTCCCTCATCGTCGGCCGGCACATCACCGGGCAGAGTGCGTTCGCCTGACGGTGCTGCTTCATAGCAACCTCGGGCCGGCGACTCATCCCCACCCGGATGAATCGCGCATCGCAACGGGCTCCGCCGCGCAGAAAACGGGTACTACTTTCTGGCCATCGATCTTCAAGGAGGGTGCATGCACCCAATGGCCCCACATTCGACTCCGACGGCTTTCGTCCGGTGCCTGTAAACGTGACGCGCAAGGTAGTCGACATACTCGCGAACCCGCCACGAGTGTCGGATCCAGTCAGGCTGAAGAGTGCGGTATCCGGCAAGACCGTGCTGGTGACCGGCGCCTCCTACGGCCTTGGTGAGGCCACCGCCGGCAAACTCGCCGCGGCAGGGGCAACCGTACTGCTCGTCGCTCGCTCGGCGGACAAGCTTGACCAGGTGGCCGCGTCAATCGCCGCCGGTGGGGGCCGCGCGCTCGCTTACCCGACCGATCTGACCGATGAGGCGCGGGTCATCGCCTTGACAAAGCAACTGACCGACAAGCACGGCCCCCCGGACGTCGTTATCAGTAACGCCGCCAAGTCGATTCGCAGATCGCTGCGGCTGCAGTACGACCGGCCGCAGGACTTTCAACGCACCATCGACACAAACTATTTGGGGCCGATCCGGCTGTTGCTCGGCTTACTCCCGGGAATGTGCGAGCGTGGGTCGGGACACGTCGTGAACATTTCAACCATTGGTGCCCGAATGTTTCCGGCACCGCGGTGGGGGACTTACCTAGCGTCCAAGGGCGCATTCGACGTGTGGTTGCGCAGCGTCGCACCGGAACTGCACGCCGACGGCGTAGATGTCACGACCGTTTACATGGGATTGATCCACACCCGGATGAGCGAGCCCACGCCCAGCCTGCGCAGACTCCCCGGCATGCAGCCAAACGAGGCCGCAGATGTCGTCGCGAAGGCGATTATTAAGCGGCCTCGCAAGGTTGCGCCGCGCTGGATGGTGCCCGGTGAAATCACATCGGTGCTGCTGGCCCGGGCGCTGGAGCGCGGGGCGCGGCTTATGTACCGGTACAGCGCCGATTCCGATCGGGCGAGAAATCTCTAGCCATGGCTGATGACACCGTCAGGATGAGGGACATTGCGGCCGGGCTACCCGGTCTGCTGAGGGACGCGCCCGTCATCGCGCGGGGCGCGGCCATCGCGGGCCTGATCCGTCCGTCGGCCAAGACCTCGATCGGCCGAGTATTACAGAACCGAGCGGCGCGGCACGGCGACCGCGTGTTCATCAGGTTCGAAGACGAAGCCGTGACCTACCGCCAGGCCAACGAGACCGCCAACCGGTACGCGGCAGCGCTGGCCGCACGCGGCGTGGGGCGCGGCGACGTGGTCGCCATCATGATGACGAACTCGCCGCGCATGGTGCTGCTGATCCTGGCGGTGGTCAAATTGGGCGCCATCGCCGGCCTGCTCAACCACCACCACCGGGGCAATGTGCTCGCGCACAGCGTCGAGCTCTTGAACGCCGAGATCCTTGTCGGCGACGACGACCTGCTCGAGGCCGTCGGCGAATCGGGCGCGCAGGTCGCGGACCCGATCACCGTCGACGAACTGGAGCGGCTGGCCCTGGCGGTGGGGGAAGCGGGCACCAAAAATCCCGCGGTGACCTCGTCGGTGCTGGCCAAGGACAACGCCTTTTACATCTTCACCTCCGGAACCACTGGCGCGCCGAAAGCGAGCGTGATGACGCATTACCGGTGGTTGCGGTCGCTCGGCGGTGCCGGCGCCGCTGGCATGCGGCTGAGGAGCAGCGACACGCTGTACTGCTGCCTGCCGCTCTACCACAACAGCGCACTGACCGTCGGGGTGGCGGCGGTGCTCGGCGCCGGCGCCACCCTCGCGCTGGGCCGATCCTTCTCGGCATCACGGTTTTGGGACGAGGTGATCGGCCACGACGCCACGGCCTTCCTCTACATCGGCGAGATCTGTCGCTACCTGCTCAACCAGCCGGAAAAGGACACCGACCGCAAACACAAGCTGCGCGTGATCGCCGGCAACGGGCTGCGGCCCGATATCTGGAACGAGTTCACTACCCGCTTCAATATCCCGCGGGTCTTCGAGTTCTACGGGGCCAGCGAAGGCAACACCGGGTTCGGCAACATCTTCAACGTTCCCAAGACCGCCGGTATCTGCCCGACGGCGGTCGCTTTCGTCGAGTACGACCCGGATACCGGCGAGCCGGTTCGCGATGACAGCGGCCGGGTGCGCAAAGTGCGCGGCGGCCAGCCGGGGCTGCTGCTGAGCAAGGTCACCGACAAGCAGCCATTCGAGGGCTACACCGACGCCGAGGCGAGCGAGAAGAAGCTGGTGCGCAACGCTTTTCGCGACGGTGACGTGTGGATCAACACCGGCGACCTGATGCGCCCGCAGGGCTTCCGGCACGCGGCTTTCGTCGACCGGCTCGGAGACACGTTCCGGTGGAAGGGCGAAAACGTCGCGACGACCGATGTCGAAGCAGCCGTGTCGGCCGACCCGGGCGTCGAAGGCGTCACGGTCTTCGGGGTGCAGGTGCCCGGCACCGACGGGCGCGCCGGCATGGCCGCCGTGGTGCTGAAGGAGGGCCGGCAATTTGACGGCAAGGCACTGGCAAACACGGTCTATGAGCGCCTGCCGAGCTATGCGCTGCCGTTGTTTGTGCGGGTAGTCGATTCGCTGGAGCAGACATCGACGTTCAAGAGCAAGAAGAGCGGTCTGCGCCGGCAGGGCTACGGACCCGACATCGGGGATGAGTTGTACGTGCTGAAAGGTCGCGAAGAAGGCTATGTGCCCTATTACGACGAGTATCCCGATGAGCTAGCGGCCGGCTCCCGGCCGAAGAGCTGAAGCGGAGAATCTGCTTATCAACACGTGATAACATGGTTCTCATATCCGGATATTTCAGTGTTGCAATAGCTGGCGGGCGCGGCCGCACTTGCTACGTGGGGGTAATGCCATGACACAAGCATCTGTTCTGGACAGTGACAGCGGCCTGCCGGCGCACGTTCAGGGCGCCGCCGACCCGGGTTTCTCGTGCGCCGTCCGCACCTTTGCCGGCCTGTTTCCCGGTCCTCGTTTCGGTGGCGGTGCCCTTTCTGTGTATGTCGACGGTGCACCTGTCGTGGATGTCTGGACCGGCTGGTCGGATCGCCGCGGTGAAGAGCAGTGGACGGCCGACACCGGCGCGATGGTTTTCTCCGCGAGCAAGGGAGTGGCCGCAACGGTCCTGCATCGGCTCGCCGACCGCGGGCTGCTGGAATATGACGCGCCGGTCGCGCAGTACTGGCCGGAGTTCGGTGCCAACGGCAAGGCCTCCATCACCGTGCGCAACATGCTGCGGCACCGAGCCGGATTGTCGCACCTCAAGGGCGTCGGCAAGGAAGAGCTGTTAGATCACCGCTTGATGGAGGAGCGGATTGCGGCCGCACCCGTCGAGCACCGCCTGGTCGGACGCGCGGCGTACCACGCCTTCACTTACGGGTGGCTCGCCTCGGGCCTGGCCCGAGCGATCACCGGTAAGGGCATGCGCGAGTTGTTCCGTACCGAGGTCGCACACCCGCTCGACACCGACGGTCTGCATCTGGGACGACCTCCACAGGAGGCGCCCACCAACGTCGCGCAGATCATGTTTCCGCAAAACACCCGGGCCAACCCGCTGATCGACCACCTCGCGCCGAGGCTCGCCGAGCTACCGGTCGCCGGCGGCTTGGGCGCAATGTACGTGCCGGGCATCACCTCCCTTATCCAGGGCGACACCCCATTTCTTGACAGCGAGATCCCCTCGGTCAATGCCGTGGTGACCGCGCGCGGGCTGGCGAAGATGTACGGTGCCCTTGCCAATAGCGGCCGCATCGACGGGCGGCAGTTCCTGTCCTCGGAAATAGCGGACGGACTCCTGGGCAAGGTCAGTCTGCGGCCGGACCTGAACCTGGGTGTCCCGATGTCGTTCCACCTCGGCTACCACGGACCACCGGTGCCCGGGCTGTTGCGCGGATATGGCCACGCTGGACTCGGCGGGACGATCGGGTGGGCCGATCCTGCCACCAGAAGCTCCTTCGCCTTCGTACACAATCGGCTTGTCACACCGATCGTGCTTGACCAGATCATCTTTGTGCCGCTGATTTTGCCGGTGCGGCGCGCGATCGCAGCCGCACAAAAGCGAGGCTTCCGCCCCGTGCCGCAATTTGGTGCGCCCTACCAAGATTTGGCGCGCAAAGCGTAACGAACCACCATTGCCCGGTTAAGCCCGGATGTCGGCGGTGATCGCGCCGGTCAACCGGATCAGATCCTGCGGGGGCACCGCGACGTCCCAATGCCGCCGTCCGGCGCTGCACAGCACCCGGTCCCAGCTCAACGCCGAGGCGTCCACCACAGTCCGCAGCCGCTTACGCTGGCCGAACGGGGAGATGCCGCCGACCACGTAGCCGGTGGACCGCTCGGCCGCAGCGGGCTCGGCCATGGTGGCCTTGGGCACGCCCAGCGCCGTGGCAGCCGCTTTCAGTGACAGCTTCGACGGCACCGGCACGATCGCGACGGCCAACTCCGCGGGTACCGCGTGAAGCAGGATGACAAGGGTCTTGAATACCTGTTCGGCTGCGAAGCCGCCGGATTCGGACAGGTCGGTGATGACCTCGAAATGCACGATCTCATGCGGCACACCGGCTTTGACGAGTTCGGCGATCCCCGGTGTTGCTGCAGCGACCACGCTCGCGCTTACGGCTGGCTGCTTAGGGCTGGGTATAACCGGGCGGGTTGACTTCCTCCACCCACAGGTCGACGCCCAGCTTCCCGCCCGGTTTGCAGTCGTAGACCGACAAGTCGGTGACGCCGGATTCGAACAGCACGTCCTCACACAGCACCGAGTTGCCGGTGTATTCGCGGGACGGCTTGTTGAGGATGACGTAGGCCGCATCGGCATATACGTCGGGCTTTCGGGCCCGTGCCATCGCCTCGTCGCCGCCGAGCAGGTTTTGCACCGCCGCGGTGGCCACCAGCGTGCGTGGCCACAACGTATTCGACGCGATCCCCTCGTCCCGCATCTCCTCGGCAATCCCCAACGCGCACAGCGTCATACCGAACTTTGCCATCATGTAGGCCGTCGGCTTCAACCATTTTTTGTCCAGCAGAACCGGCGGCGACAGCGTCAGGATGTGCGGGTTCTCCCGGCCCTTCATGTGCGGGATGCATGCTTGCGAGACCGCGTAGGTACCGCGCACCTGGATTCCGTTCATCAGGTCGAAACGCTTCATCGGCACCTCGGTGATCGATCCCAGGTTGATCGCCGAGGCGTTGTTGACGCAGATGTCGATGCCGCCGAACTGTTCGACGGTCTTGGCCACCGCGGCGGCGACGGAATCCGGCTCGCGGACATCCCCAACGATCGGCAGTGCCTGACCGCCCGCCTCCTCGAGCTCCTTGGCCGCGGTGTACACGGTGCCCGGCAGCTTCGGGTGCGGCTCGGCGGTCTTGGCGATCAGGGCGATGTTGGCGCCATCTTGTGCAGCTCGTTTGGCGATTGCCAGGCCGATACCGCGGCTGGCGCCAGAGATGAACATGGTCTTGCCGTGCAGGGACATGGCGTCACACTAACGCCCTGCTCGACCCGTTTTGACCGGGGGATGAGATTCGGCTCCGGAAATAGCTCGCAGCTTGGCGCTGTTAAAACGTTCGGTTTACTGCTTCGTGGGTGCCACACCCGCAGACAGTGTCGGTCGCAACCTTTAGATTGGGAGGAGGAATCTGGTGTCAATGGCGACGAGCCTGTTCGGCGAGCACGAGTTGGCTCGCTTTTGGGCGAGTCCGGTGTCGCTGGCGCTGCTGCCTGGCGACACCGCGACAGAAGGGACCGTGTTAATCGAGATGGCCGACCCTGAAGATGGCCCCGAAGAAGTCCGAGACGGCTTGACCGGATCCGACGTTCCCGAGGCCGTTCCTGCTGCAGAGACGGATGCGGAATTGCTGGCGCGTTTCGAGCGCGACGCGATTCCCCTGCTGGACCAGCTGTACGGCGGCGCATTGCGCATGACGCGCAATCCCGCGGACGCCGAGGACCTGCTGCAGGAGACGATGGTGAAGGCCTTCGCGGGATTCCGCTCGTTCCGGGCCGGCACCAACCTCAAGGCCTGGCTGTACCGCATCCTGACCAACACCTACATCAACAGCTATCGCAAAAAGCAGCGTCAACCGGCGGAGTATCCGACCGAGGAGATCACCGACTGGCAGTTGGCGGCGAACGCGGAGCATTCCTCCACGGGCCTGCGTTCGGCCGAGGTGGAAGCACTGGAATCGCTGCCCGACTCCGAGATCAAAGAAGCTCTGCAGGCATTGCCGGAAGAGTTCCGCATGGCGGTCTACTACGCCGACGTCGAGGGTTTCCCTTATAAAGAGATCGCCGAGATCATGGACACGCCGATTGGGACCGTAATGTCGCGACTTCACCGCGGCAGGCGCCAGCTCCGTGGTCTCCTGGCTGATGTGGCTAAAGACCGGGGCTTCATCCGCGGTGCGCACGAGGAGGTGTCGTCATGAGCGAGTTTTGCGGTGGCTCGGACCTTCCGCGTGCCGATGACAGTCATTCGCACGGCAGTCTCGGCTGTGCGGAAGTCATCGCCGAGGTATGGACGCTGCTCGACGGTGAATGCACCCCGGAAACCCGAGAGAGGCTGCGCCGCCACCTCGAGGCTTGCCCCGGATGCTTCAAGCATTATGGGATCGAGGAGCGGGTCAAGGCACTGATCGCCACCAAGTGCAGCGGCGAGAAGGCTCCCGAGGGCCTACGGGAGCGCCTCAGGCTGGAAATCCGCCGGACCACCATCATCCGTGGCGGGCCGTAGCGTTCTACGAGTTCGGCCGCTTGCCGTGGTTGGCTTTGCTGTACTTGCGGTCGCGCTTCTTGCGGCCACGCTTGGCCATCTTGGGACCCTCCGTTGTTCGTCTGATGCGGGGCGGTTAAGTCCGCCCGGTTGCCGCCCAGTGTCTCACGAAACGCCTTACCCGGCCCAATAGCCCGTGCGCGGCCGTATCGGCCCGTCTGTGGTTCGATGTACAGGTGCCTGGTGGGAGCTTCATGGACCAGCAGCCTGCATGCGCCAGTGGCCGATACGAGTGGGGTGAAGATGGCCGAGGATGTTCGCGCCGAGATTGTCGCCAGCGTGCTCGAAGTTGTCGTCAACGAGGGGGACCAAATCGGCAAGGGTGACATCGTGGTGCTGCTGGAGTCGATGAAGATGGAGATCCCCGTCCTGGCCGAAGTCGACGGCACCGTCAGCAAGGTGAGCGTGTCGGTAGGCGACGTCATTCAGGCCGGCGACCTCATCGCCGTGATCAGCTAGCCATTGGGCCCTCACATCTGCCCCCTATCTGCCGTGCGGAACGATCCGGGAGTGATTGATGTCGACTCTGGGTGATCTGCTTGCCGACCACACGATGCTGCCGGGCAACGCGGTGGACCACCTGCACGCGGTGGTCGGGGAGTGGCAGCTGCTGGCCGACCTGTCGTTCGCCGATTACCTGATGTGGGTTCGGCGCGACGACGGCGTGCTGGTGTGTGTGGCGCAGTGTCGGCCGAACACGGCGCCGACGGTCATGCAGGCCGATGCGGTGGGTAGCGAAGTCACCCCCGAACGGCTGCGGCTCGTCGCCGAGACCTTCGCCTCCGGTACCGCCCGGCGGGAAAGCGATGCGGCCCAACAGTATTCGTGGGAGCTGCCCGGTCCACACATTGCGGCGTCCCCGGTGCGCTATGGCGAGCGGGTGGTGGCGGTGCTGACGCAGCACCAGAGCGAACTGGCGGCCGAACGCAGCTCCGGTCACCTGGAGAGCGCGTATTGGGATTGCGCGGCGGATCTTCTGGTCATGCTGTCGGAGGGCACATTTCCCGATGTGCGGGATGTGGCCATGTCGCGTTCCACCCCGCGGGCGGGCGATGGCTTCATCCGCCTCGATGTCGACGGTGTCGTCGCCTACGCCAGCCCCAACGCCTTGTCGGCCTATCACCGGATGGGCCTGACCAGCGAGCTGGAAGATCAGAATCTGGTCGAAGTCACGCGGCCGCTGATCTCGGACCCGTTCGAGGCCCAGGAGGTGGCCGAGCATGTGCAGGACCTGCTGGCCGGTGGCAAGAGCTTGCGGATGGAGGTCGACGCCGGTGGCGCCACGGTGCTGCTGCGGACGCTGCCGCTAGTGGTTCATGGCGCCAGCGCGGGGGCGGCGGTGCTGATCCGCGACGTGACCGAGGTAAAGCGCCGCGACCGTGCCCTGATATCCAAGGACGCCACGATCCGCGAAATCCACCACCGGGTGAAGAACAATCTGCAAACCGTGGCGGCGCTGCTGCGGCTGCAGGCCCGCCGGACGGTCAACGCCGAAGGCCGGGAGGCGCTGACCGAGTCGGTGCGCCGGGTGTCGTCGATCGCGTTGGTCCACGATGCGTTGTCGATGTCGGTGGACGAGCAGGTGAACCTCGACGAGGTCATTGACCGGATCCTGCCGATCATGAACGACGTTGCGTCGGTGGGCCCGCCGATCCGGATCAACCGGGTTGGCGATCTCGGCGTGCTGGACTCCGACCGCGCGACGGCACTGATCATGGTGATCACCGAGCTGGTGCAGAACGCGATCGAGCACGCGTTCGACCCGTCCGCCCAGGAAGGGTCTGTGACGATTCGCGCCGAGCGCTCGGCGCGCTGGCTCGATGTCGTCGTGCACGACAACGGGCTCGGGCTGCCCGAGGGATTCAGTCTGGAGAAGTCAGACAGCCTGGGCCTACAGATCGTGCGGACCCTGGTGTCGGCCGAGCTGGACGGCTCGCTGGGCATGCGCGAAGCCCCCGATCGCGGCACCGACGTGGTGCTGCGGGTACCGATTGGCCGCCGGGCGAGGCTGCTGCTGTAACGCCAATACGCGCCACACGCAACAGTGCGGCCCCGACGATTGCCGCGGCCGCACTGTCTATGAATTCTGGGTCAGACTCCGCTACGGGCCTTCGTCCGGGCGTTGCGGCGCTTAAGTGCGCGCCGCTCGTCTTCGCTCATCCCGCCCCAGACGCCCGAGTCCTGGCCTGTGTTCAGGGCCCAGGCGAGACACTCTGTCGTCACCGAGCACCGATTGCAGACCAGTTTCGCGTCAGCGATCTGCGCGAGCGCCGGCCCGCTGTTCCCCACCGGGAAGAACAGCTCCGGATCCTCGTCGCGACACACCGCCTTGTGGCGCCAATCCATACGTTGTTACTCCTTACCGTTTGCGCAGCAAGGCGTACGGTCATTTTCTTCGGCTGTTAACTCGTGCAGAAGAAAGCTTCCGTACCCCTACGAAATCTCTGCGTGCAACCTTTCGATACTTTCACAGGCTCACTAGATGTCAATAGTGTTAATTAGCAGGTGGGCTTTCTCACTTTGGGGAACACTTACCAAAGCTCTCACCTCCCTGTATTACACTACTGCGCTACTTCTGGCCAGGTCTTTTCCCGGCGGATTCCGTCCGGCGCCCGGTTACCGCAGGTCGGACCGGTTTTTGGCGGGTGGGGCGACCACCGCCAGCGCATCGGGAACCGACCGGAACGTCATGGTCTCGCGCACGCCCAGGTACTCCCCGTCGAACTGACTGGCGACCGGAGCGCCGGTCGAGGTGATTCGCAGGAACGGCGCGTCATCGTCCCGGACAAGTTGCTTGGCCTGCGGGTTGGGCCGCTTGCGGAGGAGCTCGCCGAGCAATCGCACCGTGGGAATCACCTTCATGCGGGTGAGCGCGAACACTCCAAGGCCCGACTCGAAGCTGCAGCCGGGGTTGGTCACCATCGGCCGGTTGCTGCTGTAGGTCCAGGGATTGGTGTTGGACACCCAGACAAAGTGCACACCCGGAATGGGGTCACGGCCGGGTAGTTCCAGCGTGAGGAGCGGTTCGCGGCGGCTGAAGGCCACGCTGATGGGAATCGCCACCCGCCAGTAGCGCAGCGGTGTGATCTTGACGCCCTTGTCGCGCTGCGCCTCCACCCCGGCCACCACCTCCGCATCGACGCCCATCCCTGCGTTGACCACGGCCCACTGGTCACCGCAGTCGATCAGGCTGATACGGCGCCAGGTCCGGTGTCGGCGGTAATCATCCAGCAACTGGATCAGCTGGTTGGTGGCGGCGACCGGGTCGCGGGCAATGCCCAGCGACCGGGCCAGCACATTCGCCGAGCCACCAGGTACCACCGCGACCGCGGGCACGCGGGCGGTGGGCCCCGAACCGGGGCCACCGGGGCGGCCGAGCAAACCGTTGACCACCCCGCTCACCGTGCCGTCGCCGCCGTGGACGACAACCAGGTCGACGCCGTTCTGGATCGCCTGCTGCGCGAGTTCGGTCCCGTGACCACGGTGGTGGGTGTGTTCGACGGTCAGCTCAAGGCGGCTTTTGAGCGCGTGCGCCAGCAGATCGCGGGCGGCTGGTGTGGTGGAAGTGGCTGTTGGGTTCACGATCAGCACGGCGCGCATGATGGCTCAGCTTATGCAAGGCGGCTAGGTCCCCGCTGTGCGGGAACCGCCCGCTTGCTCCTGGTGCCACCCGGCCGGGCAAGCGGCGGGAGGGAAGCCGGGAGGCGTGATTACGCTGACGATGTGTCGTCGCCAGCCCCATCCACCGTGCGTGGCGCGGGGTTGATCGTGGTGGTGCAAGGTGTGGCCGGGCTGGCGGTGGCCGCGGTGCTGGTGGTGCGCGGAATCGCGGGAGCCGATCAGCACGTGGTCAATGGCCTGGGCACCGCGGCCTGGTTCCTGCTGGTCGGCGGCGGAGTACTCGCCGGCGGATGGGCGCTGGTGACCGGCAGGCGCTGGGGCCGCGGACTGGCAGTGTTCACCCAATTGCTGCTGCTGCCCGTCGCCTGGTACCTCACCGTGGGCTCGAATCGGCCGGCCTTCGGAATCCCGGTCGGGATCGTCTCGCTGACCGCATTGATACTGCTCTTCAGTCCCGCGGCCGTGCGCTGGGCCGGCGGCGGCGATCAGCGTGGCCCCGCCAGCTCGGCCAACGGCGGCCCGGACAGCCGATAGGTGGTCCACTCGTCAAGCGGTTGAGCGCCGATTTCGTCGTACAACGCGATGGCATCGGCGTTCCAGTTCAGCACCGCCCAGGACAACCGCGTGTAGCCGTTGTCGACGCATTCACCCGCCAGCGCCGACAGCAGCGCGCGGGCCAGGCCGCGGCGGCGAAACCGCGGCAGCACGAACAGGTCCTCGAGGTAGATGCCCGCCACGCCGTCCCAGGTGGAGAAGCTGAGGAACCACAGCGCCATCGCCGCGACCTCGCCGTCGACTTCGGCGACGTGCCCGTGAACTGTCGGATAACTGCCGAAAAGCGCTGTGGAAATATGTGTTTCGGTAACGGTGCATTGATCGGGGGCGCGCTCGAATTCGGCCAATCCATGAATCATGGCCGTAATATCGGCGGCGTCTTCCGGTTTGGCACGGCGGATGTTATGGGTCACTGCTCAACTCCAAATGCGTTGAGTATCGTGGCGAATTTCGTTGTGGTCTCGTCGACTTCGTCATCGGGATCGGATTCGGCGACGATACCGCCGCCGGCGTGGGCGACGGCGCTGCGGCGGTCGGCCGACAGCTGCGCGCAGCGGATGGACACCACCCAGTGGCCGTCACCGGTGGCATCGCACCAACCAACGGCGCCCGCGTAGAAGCCGCGGTCACCCTCCAACTCGGCGATGAGCTCCGAGGCGGCCTGCGTCGGAACCCCGCCGACCGCCGGAGTGGGATGCAGCGCCAACGCCAGATCGATTGCGGTGGTTGAGGTATCGCGCAACCGGCCGCTGATCGGTGTGCACAGGTGCCAGACTGCGGCGGTGCGGCTCAATTGGGGTTCGGCTGCGATTGTCAGGTCGTCGCACAGTGGCTCCAGGGCGGCGCGCATGGTGTCGATGACCAGCTGGTGTTCATGACGGTTCTTGGCGGAGCCGGCCAGCGCGGCGCCGTTGGCGGCGTCGAGTTCGGGATCGCCGGCACGCGGGGCCGAACCGGCGAACGGCCGGCACACAACACGGTCGCCGGAGCGAGCGACCAACAGCTCTGGACTGGCACCGACCAGGGCCGCACCCGCGTAGTCGCGGCCGCCGGGGGTCAGGTCGACGAGGTACCCGTACGCGGCCCGGTCGGCTGCGACGAGTCGGCGCAAGATGATGCGGGCGTCCAGGGGAGCGGCGGCGGCCAGCCGCAACGCGCGCGCCAGCACCACCTTGCGCAGCGAGCCGCCCGGTGCGGCCAGCTGATCTCGCGCGCGGATGATCCGGGCGCGGTATTCGGCGGGCGGGGGGAGGGCGGCGGTGATGCGCACCGCCGGAAGCGGGCCCGTCGGCCAGTCGGGCGGCGCATCGGTGCGCCGCACGGCACCCGGCACCAGTAACGCGGCGGGTCTCTTCACATCGAAAGGCAACGCGCCCAACACTATTGGCGCTTCGCCAGACCGCAGCGCCGCCTGTGCCGCTTGCACGTCGCAGTAGCGGTTCGCTACCCCGTCGGCGACCAGAGTGCCCGTCGGCCCACAGAGCGCGAAAGGGGGTTCGGTGGTGCTCACCCGGGTGCGATCGCCTGCGGCTGGCCGGTCAATCCAAGCGCGGCGAGCTGACGCACGCCATGCTCGAACCCGCATACGGCGATCGAGCCCGCGAGCATCCAGAAGCGGCTGCCCTCGACCAGCGGCAGCTCGACCCAGCGCGTGATCACCGAGCGGGAGAAGTGGCTATGACCCACGAACACCACGTCGCGCGAGGTCATCTGCTCTAACGCCACTGCGACGGCCCGATCGGCGCGGTCGCTGACTTGTGCCACGCTCTCGCCGCCGGGGCATCCATGCGTCCAGACCAGCCAATCGGGAACCGATTCCCGGATCTCTGGCGTGGTCAACCCCTCGTAGTCGCCGTAATCCCATTCGGCGAGGAGCGGAGACACCTCGTCGACGGCGAGCCCGGCCAACTTGGCTGTGGTCAGGGCACGTATGCGCGGGCTGCTGATCACCAGCGGGTCAGCGAGATCAAGTTCACGCAGAACACGCCCGGCGAGCTCGGCCTGGACCCGGCCGTGATCGGTCAGTTCGATGTCGGTACGGCCGGTGTGCTGGCCGGATTTCGACCATTCGGTCTCGCCGTGGCGGAGCAGTACAAGTCGGTGGTTATGCAAGCCCATGCTCAGAGATTCTGCCGGACGACATGCCGAGCCCGTCGCCCTAAGCACACGGCGGGAAGCATGCCAGGATGGGCACTGTGACTGACACCCGGGTACTTGCGGTGGCCAACCAGAAGGGTGGCGTGGCCAAAACGACGACCGTCGCCTCGCTGGGCGCGGCGATGGTGGATAAGGGGCGGCGAGTACTGCTTGTCGATCTGGACGCGCAGGGTTGTTTGACCTTCTCGCTTGGCCACGATCCCGACAAGTTACCGGTGTCCGTGCACGAGGTGCTACTCGGTGAGGTCGAGCCGGATGCGGCGCTGGTCCCGACGGCCGAGGGAATGACGCTGCTGCCGGCCAACATTGACCTGGCAGGCGCCGAGGCGATGCTGCTGATGCGGGCCGGTCGCGAGTATGCGCTCAAGCGGGCGCTGACCAAACTCTCCGACCAGTTCGACGTGGTCATCGTCGACTGTCCGCCGTCGCTGGGCGTGCTCACCCTGAACGGGCTGACGGCCGCCGATGAGGTCATGGTGCCGCTGCAGTGCGAGACGCTGGCACACCGCGGCGTCGGCCAGTTTCTGCGCACGGTCGCCGATGTCCAGCAGATCACCAACCCGAATCTGCGGCTGGTGGGCGCGTTGCCGACGCTGTACGACTCCCGAACCACCCACACCCGTGATGTGCTGCTCGACGTCGCCGACCGCTACGACCTGCCGGTGCTGGCCCCGCCCATCCCGCGCACCGTGCGCTTCGCCGAGGCCAGTGCTTCGGGCTCGTCGGTGATGGCAGGCCGCAAGAACAAGGGCGCGATGGCCTACCGCGAGCTGGCGGAGGCACTGCTCAAGCACTGGAAGACCGGCAAACCCCTGCCCACATTTGCCGTGGAGATGTAGCCGGCAGCGCTCGCGGACAGGGCGATTAGCCCAGAGCCACAACGGTGTCGCCCCGTTGCTCGAACACCCGGGAACCCTCAACGGCCGGAACCACAGCTGAGCTGCTCGGCGGCCGGTTCACCGGGATGAAGCGGTTGCTCGTTCCGGTCGGTGGGTCATAGACACCGATCCCCCCGGTGATGGGGACCAGCAGCTGACCCGCCATCATCACGCCCGGCCCAAGCGGAGCAACCGTCTCGCCCGCGGCAATGGTGTAACGCTGAACCAGATTGCTTGCGTCGAAGACAACAAGCGCATCGCCGGTCCACCAGGTCACCAGGCTGCCCGCCCGCGACACCGTGGCCGCGGGTGACGGCGGCTTGGGCAGTAGCGTGCTCGCGATAGTGGCGCCGGTCTCGTCGATCACGTCGACCCGGGGCTCCGGTGACGGCAGGTAAACCGCGGTGTTGTTCTCCGAGATGGCCACCACCCGCGCTCCCGAGCCGGGCCGGATCCCGGGTTGGGCCACCAGGTGTTGCTGGGGTTCATCTTCTTCCTTGCCCGGCCGCAACAGCACGAGCCGCAGGTCGGCCTGGTTCGCGCAGGCCTCGAACACCGATACCGCCGACGAGCTGGCCGCCGCCGATTCCAGCGTGCATCCGGAATGCAGCCCTCGCGACGACGGCTTCAACGGGGCGTCGGTCTCGCCGTAGGACAGCATCCGGACCATGTCCGAGCGCCAAAGCTCCAGGCGGGTGTTGCCGGTCGACAACACGGTGGTGCCGTCGGAGGACAGCCGGACATGCTCGTCGGCGTAGCTGCTGCGGGCGGCCCCGCGACGACCGGTGGACCCTTCGAGGGTGGTTACCTGACCGCAACCGCGGTCGTCCCGATAGACCGCGACCGCATAGTGGTACAGCCAGGAAACCCCGCACAGGTCGGTGCCCCGCGTGTAGCTCCAGCGCGACTCACCCGAGGCCGGGTCGCGCCCGTCCACCCGGCGCACGTCGCCGGTGACCACCGCCCCGCCCACCACCACGGGCCCGGTGGTCGCCGGGCTGGCTGCGGTCCACAGCTGCGTCAGAGCGGCCGGCACTTCCTTGGCCGGCGTGGGGTTGGGCACCGGAACGGCGGCCGGCCGGCTGACGGTGGCCCGCGCATCGCTGGTCCACCAGATCAACGCCGCTACCACGGCGACGACGACCGCGATCGCCGCGGCGGCCAGGATATCGGCCTTGGTGCGGCGTTCGGGTCTGACCATGTGGGGGTGCGGGCCCTACTTGGCCGGCGTGGCGGCGGCGTCCGCAGGCTTGCGGCGGCGACGGCGGCGTCGACTGGCCCCGGTGGTGCTGGACGGCGCGCTGTCCGGTGCCCCGTCCAGCACCACGGCGGCCTCGTCGGCGACCGGGTTGCCGGCGGGGTGCCCGGTGACGGGCTGGCCGGCCCGGGTGCGGCGTCTGCGGGACCCGGTAGTGCGGGTGCGTGCCGCCTTCTCCGGCTTCTGCCCGTCGTTGTCGTGTCGTTTGACCCGCGCCTTGCGCGGCGAGCCGACCGTGCCGCCGACTTCGTCCGGGATGGCCAGTTCGGAGTACAGGTGCGGCGAGTTGGAGTAGGTCTCGGCCGGAGCCGGGGAGCCCAGGCCCAGCGCCTTGTCGATCATCTCCCAGCGGGGCAGCTCGTCCCAGTCCACCAGGGTGACCGCGATGCCGGTGCGGCCGGCGCGGCCGGTGCGACCGATGCGGTGGACGTACATCTTCTCGTCCTCGGGGCACTGGTAGTTGATGACGTGGGTGATGTCGTCGATGTCGATACCGCGCGCGGCGACGTCGGTGGCGACCAGCACGTCGATATCGCCGGCGCGAAACGCCTTGAGCGCCTTCTCGCGCGCTATCTGCCCGAGATCACCGTGCACCGCCCCAACCTTGAATCCACGCTCGGCCAGCTCGTCGGCGACCTTCTGCGCGGTGCGCTTGGTGCGGGTGAAGATCATCGTCGCGCCTCGGTCCCGGGCCTGCAGTATCCGGCTGACCAGCTCCGCTTTGTCCATCGCGTGGGCTCGGTAGACGAACTGCTCGGTGGTGTCGTGGGTTGCCGCGGAGTGCGGTGCCTCCGCCCGGATATGGGTGGGTTGGTCCATGAACGTGCGCGCCAGCGTGATGATCGGGTCCGGCATCGTCGCCGAGAACAGCATCGATTGCCGGTCGGCTGGGATCTGTCGCAGGATGCGCTCGATGTCGGGCAAAAAGCCCAGGTCGAGCATCTCGTCGGCCTCGTCGAGCACCAGCACCGAGAGCCCGCCCAGCTGTAGGTGGCCCTGCTGGCTCAGGTCGAGCAGCCGGCCCGGGGTGCCCACCACGACGTCGGCGCCGTTCTGCAGCGCCTCGATCTGCGGCTCGTAGGCCCGTCCGCCGTAGATAGACACCACCGACAGCTTTCGGTCGTCAGTGGCGAGCAGGTATTTGGCTGCGCCTTTGAGGTCATCGGTCACCTGCAGGCACAGCTCCCGGGTGGGCACCACTACCAGCGCCCGCGGGGTGCCGTTGAGCGGTCTTACTCCGGTGTCTGCGGTGATGCGCTGCAGTAACGGCACGCCGAAGGCGAAGGTTTTGCCCATGCCGGTGCGGGCCTGGCCGATCACGTCATCGCCCGCCAGCGCGAGCGGCAGCGTGAGTTCTTGGATAGCAAATGGTTGTTCGATGCCCTGCTCGGCCAATGCGCGCACAATTTCGTCGCGGGCACCAAGTTTGGCAAATGTCGGTTCAGTTGTGCTTGTCAGTGCGGTCATACGCGAGTAACGAGCCTTTCGGTGACGGTATCGGTCGTGTGTCGGTGTTTCTCTTCGCGGTTCACGCGCGCACGAGTTCCGACTCCGAATTCGTCGCCGAGCGCCGGCCCCATGCCGGCTGTGCACGCACATTTCGCCGGTAACGGCGGCACTTGAGATACGGCCATTACCTACGAGCATCATAACCGGTCGCCCAGCGGGCTCCCATCTCCTCTTTAGCGGGCCGACTAGAGTGTTGCCATGCCCTCGTCCTCATCCGCGGACCAGGTGGCGGATTCGCCAACGCCACGGCTGCCGGCGGATCATCCGGCGGTCAACGAACTGTTCGCCCTGCTGGCATACGCCGAGGTGGCCGCGTTTTACCGGCTGACCGAAGAGGCGCGGATGGCACCGGACCTGCGGGGGCGGATCTCGATGGCCAGCATCGCCGCCGCCGAGATGAGGCACTACGAACTACTGCACGATGCCCTGGAAAGCCGGGGCGTCGACGTGGTTTCGGCGATGTCCAAGTATGTGTCGGCGCTGGAAAATTACCACCGGCTGACGACGCCGAGTACGTGGCTGGAAGCCTTGGTGAAGACCTATATCGCTGACGCTCTGGCTTCCGAGTTGTACATCGAGATCGCCGGTGGGTTGCCCGACGAAATCGCCGACGTGATGCGCGAGGCGCTGTCGGAAACCGGGCACTCCCAGTTCGTCGTTGCCGAAGTGCGCGCCGCGGTGACCTCCAGTGGCAAGCAGCGCAGCCGGCTGGTGCTGTGGGCTCGTCGGCTGTTCGGCGAAACGATTACCCAGGCCCAGTACCTGTTGGCCGACCACGATGAGCTGGTCGACCTGGTGGCCACTTCGACCGAGGGCCTCAGCCAGATTGGTGCCTTCTTCGACCGTCTGCAGCAGACACACGACCGACGGATGCGTGAACTCGGGCTTGCCTGAACCCGGTCTGGCCTGAACTCGGTGTGGGCCTGAGCGTTCCGCGGCCGGTTAGCGGGTGCACGTGGCGATGACCGAGTTCTTGGCCGACGCCACGACGGGTTGCGCCGCGGCGTTGAGGACCGCACAGTTGAGCCGACTGTAGAAGCTGGTCGCGATCACCGACTCGGTTTGCACGCCCGGGTTCAGGACGACCGCTTTCGTCCACGGCAACGCCACGTTGAACTCGGTCTGGGGGAAGCCCCGGGCGTCGGTGTAGACGACGGTTACCAAGTCGAAGAGCTGCTTTGTTCCGGTCACCGTGTAGACGACGGTGTGTGGGTTCAGCGTGGCCGACGGCGGCAGGCTGGTTGGCGGCGGCGCCGCCGTGGCCGTTTTCGTCGGCCCGATGCTGGGCCCGATACTTGGTGAGGTGCTCGGCGGCGGCACGGTGGTGACCGTCTCGGGGGGCAGCTGCGTCGTTCGCGACGGGCTGGGCGAAGCGCTGGGCGGGACGGTCGGCCTGGCGGTCGACGGCGAGGGCGTGGTCATCACCGTCCGCGGCGCCGGCACGCCCACGGTGGCCCGTGTGGATGCGCTGTCGCCGCTGTTGATCACGACCGCGGTCGCGATGGAGCCGAGCGCCACGACAACGCCGGCGAATGCGGTGACCGGACGCCAGCGTCGGTCGGTCGGCCAGGCCAGTTCGCCGTAGCCGTCCTCGATGTAGGAGTCGGCTCCGTCTGTTTCGTAGCCCTCGTCGGGGTAGTCGTACACCGGGGTGTCGACTCGGCCGTGACGGTCGTTAAGTGTGTTTCTGATGGTGCCGATGGTACGTAGGTGAATATCGAGGTTCCGGTGTCGCGCGGCATGTTGACCCAGCTGGAAGCTAATCGTTATGTGGCGGGCCGATCCGGTTTCGCTGACCGCGAACCGCCGCCGCGGTCGCGTCCACTAGCCTGCTGCTGACACGCCTGCGACTTCAATACCAACGGAAGGGGTCACCGTGGAGGTCAAGATCGGTATCACCGACAGTCCGCGCGAGCTGGTCTTCGCCAGTTCGCAGACGCCCGATGAAGTCGAAGAACTCGTCGACGCCGCAGTGCAGGGGGGCTCGGGTCTGCTGGCACTGACCGACGACAGGGGCCGTCGCTTCCTGATTCACGCCGCCAAGATCGCCTATGTCGAGATCGGTGTGTCTGACGCGCGCCGGGTCGGTTTCGGAATCGGGGCGGAATCCGGCCCACGCCACGCCGGTAAGGCGGCTACGACCGCGTAAGCGGTACGTGCGACAGCCCGCCCCAGGCGAACTGCACGGTGCCGTCGACGGCGTCGGACTTGGAGATGGGACGGTCGGAGTCCAACCAGTACCTGGCGCTGTCGACGCTCAGGGAGACCAGGCCCACCGCGATCATCCTGGCGCGGTGCGGATCGAGCCCGGAATCCTCGCTGATCAGCGCGAACACCGCGTCGATGCACGATTCGGTGGCCACCCGCACCTGCGCGGCGACCTCGGGCTCGGTGACATAGTCGTTCTCGAAGATCAGCCGGTAGCCCTGGCTGTCGTGTTCGATGAAGTCGAAGAACGCCTGGACCGCGTCGTGCAAGCGTTGCCTGTTGTCGGTGGTGGTGCTCAGTGCCTGCTGTACCCCGGAGACCAGGTTCTCGACGTGCCGGTGCAGCACCGCCAGATACAATTCCAGTTTGCTCGAAAAATGTTGATACAGAACGGGTTTACTGACTCCCGCCCGGTCGGCAATTTCGTCCATGCCGGCCGCGTGGTAGCCGTTGTCGACAAAGACATCACTGGCAACGATGAGCAATTGGCCACGACGCTCGTCGCGGGGCAATCGGTTCCCGCGCCGGTTCGGGCCCGATGCGGCGTCGGCCGGTCGAACGCGGTCGGCCGCTCTGACGGCACGCCGAGGCGCTGAGTTGGCGAGTTCGCTCATCCAGTCCCCACCTGATTCGTCTGATATCTGATTCGTCGGCCACTTACAATCTGATACGCCGGGCCCAGCTCCCACGGCTCGTTCGGAAAGACATTACTACCCGCGACGTCTTCCCGACCGTCATCGGCGCCGTTGGTGCTGGCAACCCGGGAGTCGGGTGGTGCGCTCGGGCGTGCCAGGGGTCCCAGTCACCACCGGCTGTGCCATCCTGGGGCAATGACCTCTCCGCGGCCCGTGCGCAGCAGCGGCCGCGTGCCGGTGCTGCGCGATGAGTGGCGAGAACCGTTGCGGGCCCAGCGCGACCCGCTGGCGCGGGGCGAGGGACGGGTCCGGGCCGACCGCGAGCGGCCGCGCCGGGTGCGTAAGCAAACGTGGCTCGGGCGGTTCGTCTCCACCTACGGCTGGCGCGCGTATGCGCTGCCCGTTCTGGTGGTGCTCACCGCGGTGGTGGTCTACCAGACGGTGACCGGGACGACCGCGCCCAAGCCGGCGGCGAGCGCGCCCATCCAAGGGCCGCCGGCTATCGGTGTGGTGGGTACGGCGATCCTCGACGCGCCGCCGCGCGGGCTCGCCCTGTTCGACGCCAGTCTCCCGGCTGGGACGCTGCCGGACGGCGGACCGTTCACCGAAGCGGGAGAGAAGACTTGGCATGTCGTTCCGGGCACGACGACGCAGGTCGGTCAGGGCACCGCGAAGGTGTTCAAATACACCGTCGAGATCGAGAACGGTCTTGACCCCACCATGTTCGGCGGCGACAACGCATTCGCGCAGATGGTCGACCAGACGCTGGCCAACCCCAAGGGCTGGACGCATAACCCGCAATTCGCGTTCATCCGGATCGACGGATCCGAACAGGGCAAACCCGACTTCCGGATTTCGCTGGTGTCTCCGATGACGGTGCGTGAGGGATGCGGCTACGAATTTCGGCTGGAGACATCCTGCTACAACCCGGCATACGGCCAGGACCGGGAGGCGCGGGTTTTCATCAACGAGGCGCGCTGGGTGCGCGGAGCCGTTCCATTCGAAGGCGACGTCGGTTCCTACCGGCAGTATGTGATCAACCACGAGGTCGGCCATGCCATCGGGTACGTGCGCCATGAGCCGTGCGACAAGCAGGGTGGCCTGGCCCCGGTGATGATGCAGCAGACGTTCTCCACGTCCAACGACGACGGCGCCAAGTTCGACCCCGAATTCGTCAAACCGGATGGCAAGACCTGCCGATTCAACCCCTGGCCATACCCGATCGCCTAACCGACCGCGCTCAGCGCGCCTCGGGCGTCTCCTCGAGCTGGGGGCACCGCCCGCTTGCGGGGGACACACCAGCGCGGTAATCGGCGTGCACAGCTACGCCAGCGCGACGCTCGATGGTCGCTCGGGGATGGAACGACGGCTGTTTGCCGTTGTTCAACGCAGCTACTGTGATGGATGTAGACGACACGCACATGAAATTGAATCGCGAAGCTAACCGAGGAGATGTTCGGTGTCGACATCCCAGACGTCACTGCCGCCGCTAGTCGAGCCCGCCGCAGAGCTGAGCCGCGACGAGGTGGCCCGCTACAGCCGCCATCTCATCATCCCCGACCTGGGCGTCGACGGTCAGAAGCGGCTTAAGAACGCTCGGGTCCTGGTGATCGGCGCCGGGGGGCTCGGAGCGCCGGCGTTGCTCTACCTGGCGGCGGCCGGGGTCGGCACGATCGGCATCGTCGATTTCGATGTCGTCGACGAATCCAACCTGCAGCGCCAGATCATCCATGGCGTCGCCGACGTCGGACGCTCCAAGGCCCAGTCGGCGCGCGACTCGATCGTCGCGATCAACCCCCTCGTCGAGGTGCGGTTGCATGAGTTCAGGCTGGAGCAGAGCAACGCCGTCGACCTCTTCAGGCGATACGACCTGATCGTGGACGGCACCGACAACTTCGCCACCCGGTATCTGGTCAACGACGCCGCGGTGCTGGCCGGAAAGCCTTACGTGTGGGGATCGATCTACCGCTTCGAGGGCCAGGTCTCGGTGTTCTGGGAAAATGCTCCCGACGGGCGGGGGCTGAACTACCGCGATTTGTACCCCGAGCCGCCGCCGCCCGGCATGGTGCCGTCCTGCGCCGAAGGGGGCGTGCTGGGCATCATTTGCGCCTCCATAGCGTCGGTGATGGGCACCGAAGCGATCAAGCTGATCACCGGGATCGGCGAATCGCTGCTGGGCCGCCTGATGGTGTACGACGCGCTGGAGATGAGCTACCGCACCATCACGATCCGCAAGGACCCGGCAGAAGCGCTCAGGCCGAAGATCACCGAGCTGATCGACTACGAGCAATTCTGCGGTGTCGTTTCCGACGACGCCGCCGCGGCGACCTCCGACTCCACCATCACCCCACGGGAATTGCGCGATTTGCTGGACTCCGGCAAGAAGCTGGCCCTGATCGACGTTCGCGAGCCGGTGGAGTGGGACATAGTGCACATCGATGGCGCCCAGCTGGTCCCAAAATCGCTGATCAACTCGGGTGAGGGGCTGGCAAAGCTGCCACACGACCGCATGGCGGTGCTGTACTGCAAGACGGGCGTGCGCTCGGCCGAGGCGCTGGCAACGGTGAAGAAGGCCGGCTTCTCCGATGCGCTCCATTTGCAGGGGGGCATCGTGGCGTGGGCCAAGCAGATGCAGCCCGACATGGTGATGTACTGACGAACCTGGGGTCGCTAACTCAAGACCAGCTCGCACAACGGGTCGTGCCGACCCGCATCGTCGCCCGACTAGGCTAAATCCCGTGACAGTCGAACCAACGCCGGAGCACGTATTGGCGGCGTTCGGTTTGACCGGTGTCAAGCCCATCCCGTTGGGTCCCGGCTGGGAAGGCGGCTGGCGATGTGGCGAAGTCGTGTTGTCGATAGTGGCCGACAACGCCCGCGCGGCCTGGTCCGCCCGGGTGCGGGAGACGTTGTTCGTCGACGGCTTACGACTGGCCCGGCCGGTCCGCGCGACCGACGGACGATACGTGGTTTCCGGCTGGCGGGCAGACACATTCGTCGCAGGCACACCTGAGGCCAGGCACGATGAAGTCGTCTCGGCGGCCGTGCGGCTGCACGAGGCCACCGGCAAACTGGAACGTCCTCGATTTCTCACGCAGGGGCCCGCGGTCCCCTGGGCGGACGTCGACGTCTTCATCGCTGCCGATCGTGCCGCGTGGGAGGAGCGTCCGCTGCAGTCGGTCCCGCCGGGCGCGCGGGTAGCTCCTCCGACGGCGGACGCCGAGCGATCGGTCGATCTGATCAACCAGCTCGCCACGCTGCGCAAGCCGACCAGGAGCCCGAACCAGCTCGTGCACGGAGATCTTTACGGCACAGTGCTTTTCGTGGGCAGCGCCGCACCGGGGATTACCGACATCACGCCCTACTGGAGGCCCGCATCCTGGGCAGCGGGCGTGGCAGTCGTCGACGCGCTGTCCTGGGGCGAAGCCGACGACGGACTCATCGAACGCTGGAACGCCTTGCCGGAATGGCCGCAGATGTTGTTGCGCGCCTTGATGTTCCGCCTGGCGGTCCACGCGCTACACCCGCGGTCCACAGCCGAGGCATTTCCGGGTCTGGCCCGCACCGCGGCCCTGGTGCGGTTGGTGCTCTAAATCCCGAGCGGAAACTCGTGGCGGACCTCGTCCAACGCGACCCGTCCGTCGACGCTGAGAACTCCTTCGGCGCGCAGCAGCTCCAGCTGCCTGGTGGTCAGGTGCCGTGCCGGGCGTCCGGAAGCGGTGATCACCCGGTGCCAGGGCAGGTCCGAGGAGTCGGTCCGCATGATCCAACCGACGATGCGCGGACTGGAAAGTCCTGCGACAGAGGCGATATCGCCGTAGGTGGAGACCCGGCCCGGTGGGATGGCCGCGACCAGCGAACGGACCAGCTCGACCTGCTCGTCGGTTATCGGCGACACGGTTAGCCCACCGCCAACAGTTCGCGGCACAGGGCGGCGACCTCGGCGGGCTTGGCGTAGGACACCATGTGGTTGCAGTCGAAATCCAGCAGCCGGAAATCAGCTCCCAATCGTTCTTCGAGCCCCGCGATGAGTTGGTCGCTGACATATGGCGGCGAGGTCCTCTTGGCGCGCACCAGCGTCGTCGTCCCCGCATGCGGCAGCACGATGTCTCGGGCCAGCTCGCTCCAGTAGGACATCATCGCCGGCATACTGACGCGCCAGCCGTAGCGTCCGTTCGCCAGCTTGACCAGGTGCTCGTCGAGTTCGGCGTCGAGCAGCGCGGGGTCCACATCCGCCCACGAGCCCGCCAACTTCTCCATCCGCGCTTCGGCGGCATCCGGGTAGTCGGGGAAGGAGAACATCGCCTGGGCGATCTCGCTCATCCACTTGCCGTCCAGGCCGATCGCCGGGTCGAGCAGCAGCAGCGCGGCCACTCGATCAGGGCGAGCAGCGGCCAGGTGCAACGCGACGGCGCCACCGAACGAGTGCCCGACCACCAGCACCGGGGTCTCGGCTTCGCCGTCGAGCAGCGCGGCCATGGCGGCGACATTGGCCTCGAGGGTCCACGGCGCGGCCCACGATGATCTGCCGTGGCCGATCAGATCGGGTGCGGCGATGCGGACTGCGGGCAAGTGAGTGCCCAACTGTTGCCAGCGCCCCCCGTGGCCGGTCAGTCCGTGGATAGCCAGCATCCGCACCGGGCCGGATGGGCCGTAGTGGTGCACATGAAGGTCCGTGGTCACGTGTCGATGCTGCCAGTCGCGACTATGTTTGTTCCTGGGGGCCGCGGCCCGGGCGGTCGGATCAGCGGTCCGCATCCCAATAAGTCCAATATCCGGTCAACACCGGGAAGTTCACGCCCAGCACGACAAGCTTGGAAATCGGGCTAAAATTCCCGCCACAGCGCCGCACAAGTGAACTCAGCGGCCGACGGTCTACCGGGAGCAGCAAATGGACAAGATTTCGCGCGGCTGGGCACTGGCGGGACAGAGCTGGGAGGTTCTGAAACGGGATAGATCGCTGGTGATCTTCCCCATCCTGTCGACCCTCTTCGGGCTGCTGGCCCTGGTCGCGATCTGGGTGCCGGCGGCGATCGCGCGCGGAGTGTTCCACGGCGGCCACGTGGATAAGCACGATCCCGTCTTCTACATCGCCGGCCTGACAACGGCGTACGTCTCGACATTCATCGCCATCTTCTTCAATGTGGCGCTTGCCGCCTGTGCCACGCGCTCAATGCGCGGCGAGGACACCAAGGTCGGCGAGGGGATCAGCGCTGCCGCGCGCCAGATCGGTCCGATCCTCGGCTGGACTTTCGTGGCGACCACGGTCGGGCTGATCCTCAAGGCGCTCGAGGAGCGCCTACCGCTCTTGGGCAGGATTGTCGTCGAGATCGTAGGCGCCGCATGGGCAATCGCAACGTACTTCGTGATCCCGGTGGTCGCACTCGAAGGCACCGGGCCGATCCGCTCCCTGCAACGCTCGGCGTCCGTCGTCAAGGCGCGGTGGGGAGAGAGCGCCACCGGCGCGGCCACGATAGGTATAGCGACTTTTTTGATCAGCCTGGTGATCGTGCTCGTCGGCGGCGTGGGCGGTGCCGCGCTTATTGCGGTCCGCTTGCTGCCCCTTGGCGTCGCCGTCCTGGCCGCTACGGTCGCGGGCGTCATCGTTGTCTCGTTCATCTCGGCCGCGCTGAGTCAGATCTTCCGCGTCGCCGTCTACCAATACGCGGTGACCGGGCAGGCGCCGGGCGGATTCGACGGCCGGCTGCTGCAATCCGCGTTCCGTGGGCGCGGTGGCTCGCCGAATGTCGGCCGGTTCCAGGATCCGGTCACCGGCCACCCGCTCTGACCCGCGTCGCCCGACATCTCGCGTAGTCGGGGGTCGAGGGCGGTCGTCCGCATTAAAGCGCCCCCGACGCTAATGGACGCCAATTGTTGTCAGACCCTCGTGGTTGCATGCCGCTATGTCATACACCTGGGGCGACGAGGCGCGTGCGGTTGTGCAGCCGGCCACCCGCGGCCTGGTTCGTGTCCTGGGTGGCCCCGGGACCGGCAAGAGCAGCCTGCTGGTCGATGCCGCGGTTGCTCACATCAGCGCCGGTGTCGATCCGGAATCGGTTTTGCTGCTTACCGGTTCCGGGCGGATCGGGATGCGGGCACGCAGCAGATTGACCACGGAGTTCCTGCGCTCGCGCACCACCGGTCCCCACCGGGCCGCGGTCCGAGAGCCGTTGGTTCGCACCGTGCACGGCTACGCCTATGCGGTGTTGCGGCGGGCTGCCGAGCGCGCCGGCGATGCGCCCCCACGGCTGGTCACCAGCGCCGAACAGGACACCATCATCCGGGAGCTGCTGGCCGGCGACGTCGAAGACGGACCGGACGTCGCGACCAGCTGGCCGGGGCATCTGCGCCCCGCCCTGAGCACCGCCGGTTTTGCGACCGAGCTGCGAAACCTGTTGGCGCGCTGCGCCGAACGCGGCGTGGACCCGGTGCAGCTGGAAACGCTCGGACGTCGGTGCGGGCGTCCGGAATGGACGGCGGCCGGTCAATTCGCGCGACAGTACGAACAAGTGATGCTGCTGCGGGCGGCCGTCGGGACGGCGGCGCCGCAGGCGACGGCGCCGGCACTGGGCGCCGCTGAACTGGTGGGTGCCGCCCTGGAAGCCTTCGCGGTCGATCCCGAGCTGCTGGCCGCCGAGCGCGCCCGGGTCCGGATCCTCTTGATCGACGACGCGCAGCAACTCGACCCGCAGGCGGGCCGCCTGGTTCGGGTGCTGGCGGCGGGGGCCGAACTGGCCCTGATCGCCGGTGACCCCAACCAGGCGGTGTTCGGCTTCCGGGGCGGCGAGCCCGGCGGGCTGTTGGCCGAGGACACACCGTCGGTGACGTTGACCGCGTCGCATCGCTGTGCTCCGGCCGTGGCGCGCGCCGTCAGCGCCATCGCGCGCCGCCTGCCGGGCGGCAGCGGCGGCAGGCGGATCGACGGGATCGGGGCCGGGGACGGATCGGTCAGGGTGTGCCTGGCCGCCTCGGCGCACGCGGAGGCGTCGCTGATCGCCGATGCGCTGCGGCGCGCGCACCTGATCGACGGGGTGCCCTGGTCGCAGATGGCGGTGATCGTGCGGTCGGTGCCGCGGGCCGGCGCGCGGTTGCCGCGGGCTTTGGCTGCGGCCGGGGTGCCGGTGGCCATACCCGCAGCCGGCGGGCCGCTGTCCGACGAGCCCGCGGCCGGGGCGCTGCTCACGGTCCTGGCGGCGACCGCCGACGGGCTCGACGGTGAACAAGCGCTGGCACTGCTGACCGGGCCCATCGGTCGCGTCGACCCGGTCTCGCTGCGGCAGCTGCGCCGAACACTGCGGCGCACCCGGCCCGGTGCTGCACCGGGAGATTTCGGTGATCTGCTGGTGCAGGCGCTGTCCGGCGACTCCCCGCTACCCGATGCGCACGCTCAGCCCCTGGGGCGGGTGCGGGCCGTGCTGCGAGCGGCCGCCCGCTGCCACCGACAGGGCCAAGATCCGCGCTACATCCTGTGGGCGGCATGGCACCGGTCCGGTCTGCAGCGACGCTGGCTGAGCGCCAGCGAGCGCGGCGGCCACGCCGGGGCCCAGGCCACCAGGGATCTCGACTCGGTGACCGCGCTGTTCGACATCACCGATCACTACGTGTCGCGCACGTCCGGTGCGTCGCTGCGCGGGCTGGTGGACCACGTCGCGGCGCTGCAGCTGCCGAGGGGCAATCCGGAGTCGGTGTCGACGGCGGAGCAGGTCAGGGTGCTCAGCGCGCACGCCGCGCTCGGACACGAATGGGATCTGGTGGTGATCGCGGGCCTGCAGGACGGGTTGTGGCCCAACACGGTTCCGCGTGGCGGGGTGCTGGGCACGCAAAGATTGCTCGACGTGCTCGACGGCGTCACGGAGGATGCTTCGGTGCGGGCGCCCCTACTGGCCGAGGAGCGCCGGCTGTTGGTGGCGGCGATGGGCCGGGCCCGCCGGCGGTTACTCGTGACCGCGGTGGACAGCGACACCGACGGGGCGGGTCAAGAGGCCGCGCTGCCGTCACCGTTCATTTACGAGATCGCTCAGTGGGTCACCGATGACGAAGATCCTCTTGCGGCGCAACCGATCACGGCGCCACGAATCCTGTCGGCGGCGGCGCTGGTGGGCCGGTTGCGCGGTGTGGTGTGCGCAGCCGAGGGCGCGGTGGATGACGCCGCTCGCGACCGTGCGGCAACGCTATTGGCCCGGTTGGCCAAAGCCGGTGTGCCGGGTGCCGACCCGGCCGGCTGGCACGGCCTGGTCCCGGTCAGCACCAGTGATCGGCTTTGCGGCCCAGACGATCCCGTCACGTTGACACCGTCGACCCTGCAGACACTCAACGACTGTCCGTTGCGCTGGTTAGTCGAACGGCATGGCGGGACGAACGCGCGTGATCTGCGGTCCACCGTCGGCTCGGTGTTGCATGCGCTGATCGCCGAGCCCGCCAAGACCGAATCGCAACTGCTGGCCGAGCTGGACTTGGCCTGGCAGCATCTGCCCTTCGACGCCCAATGGCACTCGGCCAACGAGCTGGCCAGGCACCGCGCCATGATCCAGGCTTTCGTCGAGTGGCGAGCGCAGACCCGAGGCGAGCTGACCGAGGTCGGCGTTGAGGTCGACGTGGACGGCGTGCTGGGGACACCGCGTGAAGGCGGCGGCGAAGTTCGGCTGCGCGGCCGGGTCGACCGGCTGGAACGCGACGGGGCCGGACGGCTGGTGGTCGTCGACATCAAGACCGGCAAGACGCCGGTAAGCAAGGACGATGCCCAACAACACGCCCAGCTGGCGATGTATCAGCTGGCGGTGGCCGAAGGCCTGGTTGGGTTGGTGGCCGCCGGCCCCGACGATGCGGAGCCCGGCGGAGCCCGCCTGGTCTACCTGGGCAAGGCCGGGGCCGCGGGAGTGACCGAACGTGAACAGGATCCGCTGACACCGGCCGCCCGCGACGAATGGCGCGATCTGGTCCGGCGGGCTGCCGATGCGACAGCGGGCCCGCAGTTCATCGCCAGGCGCAACGACGGTTGCGCGCATTGTCCGATACGGCCATGTTGTCCGGCGCACGCCGACGGGCTCGGTGCGCCATGATGCCGGCACGGTACAGCCCGGATGAATTAGCTTGTGCGCTTGGGCTTTTTCCGCCCACCGCCGAGCAGGCCGCCGTCATCGCCGCGCCACCCGGTCCGCTCGTCGTCATCGCGGGTGCCGGCGCCGGTAAGACCGAGACGATGGCCGCGCGGGTGGTGTGGCTGATCGCCAACGGTTACGCCGAATCCGGTCAGGTGCTGGGATTGACGTTCACCCGCAAGGCGGCGGGCCAGCTGCTCCGGCGCGTCCGCTCCCGGCTGGCCCGGCTGGCCGGCGTCGACATGGGTACCGGCGGGCAGGCGCAGCCGGAGACCGCTGGGTCGCCGGCGGTCAGCACCTATCACGCTTTCGCTGGGTCGCTACTGCGCGACTACGGCCTGTTGTTACCCGTCGAGCCCGACACCCGGCTACTCAGCGAGACCGAGCTGTGGCAGCTGGCCTTCGACGTTGTCGCCGGTTACGACGGTGAACTGCGCACCGACAAAACCCCGGCGGCGGTCACCTCGATGGTGCTGCGTCTGTGGGGTCAGCTCGCCGAACACCTGGTGGACACCGGCCAGCTGCGCGATACCCACCTGGAACTGGAACGGCTGGTCCACACCCTGCCGGCGGGCCGCTACCAGCGCGAGCGCGGCCCCGGCCAATGGCTGCTCCGGATGCTGGCCACCCAGACCGATCGCGCCGAGCTGGTTCCGCTGCTCGACGCGCTGCAACAGCGCATGCGCGCCGCGAGGGTGATGGACTTCGGCGCGCAAATGGCTTGCGCCGCAAGGCTGGCGGCGACCTTCCCGCAGGTCGGTCAGGACCTGCGGAACCGCTACCGGGTGGTGCTGCTCGACGAGTACCAGGACACCGGACATGCCCAGCGCGTCGCGCTCTCGGCACTGTTCGGCGGCGGCATCGATGACGGGTTGGCGCTGACGGCCGTCGGCGACCCGATTCAGTCGATCTACGGCTGGCGCGGTGCCTCGGCGACCAACCTGCCGCGATTCACCACCGACTTCCCGCGATCCGACGGCACCCCCGCACCGGTGCTGGAGCTGCGGACCAGCTGGCGCAACCCGCCGCGAACCCTTCGGGTAGCCAACGCCATCTCGGCGGAGGCGCGGCGACGATCGGTTGCGGTGCGCGCGCTGCGGCCGCGCCCGGACGCCCCTCCCGGCACCGTCCGATGCGCGTTGCTTCCGGATGCGCAGGCCGAACGGGAGTGGATCGCCGATCAGCTGTCCGGGCATTACCAAAGAGCGCAGGCCGATGGCGTCAGCCCGCCGACTGCCGCGGTGCTGGTGCGCCGCAACGCCGATGCCGCACCCATCGCCGACGCCCTGCGCGCCCGCGGAATCCCGGTCGAGGTCGTCGGGCTGGGCGGGCTGCTGTCCGTCCCCGAGGTCGCGGACGTGGTGGCCATGCTGCGGCTGGTCGCCGACCCTTCGGCCGGCGCGGCGGCGATGCGTGTGTTGAGCGGCCCGCGGTGGCGCCTCGGTGGTCGCGATATCGCCGCGTTGTGGCGCCGCGCATCGGCGCTGGGTGGGGGACAAAACTCAGTCGAAGCGGCCTCGCCGGAGTCGATCGCGATGGCGGCCGGCCCGGAGGCCGACGCCGCGTGCCTGGCCGACGCGATCGGCGATCCCGGTCCGGCCGGCTCGTATTCGGTGGCGGGATATGAGCGCATCCGCGCGCTGGCCGGTGAACTGAGTGCGCTGCGCGGCCATCTCGGTCATTCCCTGCCCGACCTGGTCGCCGAGGTGCGCCGCGTGCTGGGAATCGACTGCGAAGTCCGTGCGGCGTCGGGGATCTCGGGGACGTTGGGGGCATGGACTGGGGCCGAGCACCTTGACGCGTTCGCGGA
This sequence comes from uncultured Actinomycetota bacterium, assembly GCA_963814505.1. Classification (GTDB taxonomy): domain Bacteria; phylum Actinomycetota; class Actinomycetes; order Mycobacteriales; family Mycobacteriaceae; genus Mycobacterium. The sequence goes on along the minus strand of CAWFDM010000016.1, from coordinate 177,236 downwards.
TGTGGTGGCGGGCTACGCCGAACGGGCAAGCGCTACGTCGACCTGCGCTACCGCGCCGCCGGTCGCGGGCCTGCTGTCGTACCTCGACGTGGCCGAGGTGGTCGAGAACGGGCTGCCGTCGGCCCAGCCGGCGGTCGCCCGAGACCGCGTCCAGGTGCTCACGGTGCACGCGGCGAAAGGTTTGGAATGGCAGGTGGTGGCGGTGGCGCACCTGTCCGGCGGAGTGTTCCCGTCGACCGCGTCGAGGCGTACCTGGCTCACCGACGCCGCCGAGCTGCCGCCGCTGTTGCGCGGCGACCGCGCCTGCGCGGGTACGCGGGGCGTCCCGGTGCTGGACACCTCGGCCGTCGCCGACCGAAAGCAGTTGTCGGACAAGATCTCTGAACATCGTCGTCAGCTCGAGCAGCGGCGCGTCGACGAAGAGCGCCGCCTGTTGTATGTGGGCATCACCAGGGCCGAAGACACGCTGCTGGTTTCTGGGCATCACTGGGGTTCCACCGGGATCAAACCTCGCGGTCCGTCGGAGTTCCTGTGCGAGCTCAAGGACGTCATCGACCGTTCTGTCGCAGCCGGTGACCCGTGCGGGGTCGTGGAACAGTGGGCGCCCGAGCCGGCCGATGGCGAGCGAAATCCATTGTACAACAACGTTATCGAAGCGGTTTGGCCTGTCGATCCGTTGGCTGCGCGCCGCCGCGACGTCGAGCACGGGGCGGCGCTGGTGATGGCCGCGATGTCGGCCGACACGGTCAGCGCGCACGCCGACGTTGACGGTTGGGCCGCCGACGTCGATGCACTGCTGGCCGAGCGGGCACTCGCCACGCGTCCGCCGGTCCGTGCCCTGCCCAGCCAGCTTTCGGTCAGCGGCCTGGTGGACCTGGCCCGCGACCCGACCGGCGCGGCTCAGCGGTTGATGCATCGGCTGCCCACCCGCCCGGATCCGCATGCGTTGCTGGGCAGCGCATTTCACACCTGGGTCCAGCAGTTCTACGGCGCCGAGTGGTTGTTCGATCTCGGTGACCTGCCAGGCGCGGCGGACTCCGACGTCGGCGATACCCAGGAGTTGGCTGCCTTGCAGGCGGCCTTCGCCGGGTCGCGGTGGGCGGCGCGCACACCCATCGCGGTCGAGGTGCCGTTCGAAATGCCCATCGGCGAAACCGTGGTGCGTGGCCGTATCGACGCGGTGTTCGCCGACCCCGACGGTGGCGCCACTGTAGTCGACTGGAAGACCGGTGAGCCGCCGCATGGGCCGGAAGCCGTGCGGCAGGCCGCCGTCCAGCTCGCCGTGTATCGGATGGCGTGGGCCGCCCTGTCCGGATGCCCGGAAGCATCGGTGCGCACCGCCTTCCATTACGTGCGCACCGGGGTCACCGTCGTCCCAGATGAGCTGCCGGATCCGGCCGAGTTGGCCGGTTTGTTGACCGAATCCGCCGGCGGCCGCGGTCCCGACGTGTGACGTGCGCTGCCCAGCGGGTGGGGGACCCGCGCTCGTGGTTACATTTGAGTCGTGCGTGTGTCGTGCGTTGAACCGGTCAAGGACCGCGGTGCGCATGGGTAGGTTGCAGCGCCTGCGCGGTCTGGATGAAACGCTGGCCACCCGGCCCGGTCACGCGCTGGTCGGCATCCTGCGCATCCCGGAAAGCGCCGCCAGCCCCGGCCGCGTCATCACGCGGCGCATGATCATGGCACTGCTGGTGTTGTTCGCCGCGACATTCGTCGTCTACCTGGATCGCAGCGGGTACCGGGACGTGCGGGGCGACCGGCTGACATTTCTGGACTGCCTTTACTTCTCGGCGGTGTCGTTATCGACGACCGGATACGGCGACATCACCCCCTATACCGAAAGCGCGCGTTTGGTCAACACCGTGGTCTTCACGCCGCTGCGGATCGCGTTCTTGGCCGTGTTGGTCGGCACGACGCTCGAGGTCCTCTCCGAGCGGTCGCGTCAGGCGTGGAAGATCCAGCGTTGGAGGAGCAAAGTGCGCAACCACACCGTCGTAATCGGATACGGCACCAAGGGCAAAACGGCGGTCGCCGCAAGGCTCAGTGACGAGGCCGCGCAGGGTGACATCGTCGTCGTCGACATCGATCGGACCGCCCTTGAGCACGCCGCCACGGCCGGCCTGGTCACCGTGCACGGCGACGCCACCAAATCCGACATTCTGCGCTTGGCCGGGGCCCAACATGCGTCGTCGATCATCGTCGCCACCAACCGCGACGACACCGCCGTGCTGGCCACCCTGACGGCCCGTGAGATTGCGCCCACGGCCAAGATCGTCGCGTCGATCCGGGAGGCCGAGAATCAGCACCTGTTGCAACAATCGGGCGCCGACACGGTGGTGGTCTCCGAGGAGACCGCCGGTCGGCTGCTCGGCCTGGCCACCACCACACCCAGCGTCGTGGAGATGATCGAGGATCTGCTGACGCCGGACGCCGGGCTGGCCATCGCCGAACGCGAAGTGGAGGAGGGCGAGGTCGGCGGATCGCCTCGGCATCTGCGGGACATCGTGCTCGGCGTGGTGCGCGACGGTCACCTGCTGCGCATCGGTGCACCGGAGGTGGACGCTATTGAGCCCACCGACCGGCTGCTCTACATCCGACACGCGGGGCACTAGTGGCGATCGCGGGCGCTTAGCGTGGACTTTCAGCTGCAGGACGTACCGGTGCTGTCGCGCGTCGGCGCCGATCGGGCCGATCAACTGCGCACCGACGTCGAGGCGGCGACCGAGGGATGGGCGGATGCGGCTCTGCTGCACGTGGATTCGCGAAATCAGGTGTTAGTCGCCAACGGCAGGGTGGTGCTTGGCGACGCGGTTGAGCTGGCCAAGAAGCCGCCGTCGGACGCGGTGTTTCTGGGCCGCATCGAGGGTGGGCGCCACGTCTGGGCTATTCGGGGTGCGCTGGAAGCGCCCGATGATGTGGAAGCCGAGGTGGTGAATCTCCGCAGTCTTGGCCGGATCTTCGACGACACCAGCAGCCAACTGGTGTCGTCGGCCATCGCGTTGCTCAATTGGCATGACAGCGCTCGGTTCAGCGCGGTGGACGGCTCCCCGACGAAGCCGGCCAGGGGCGGCTGGTCGCGGGTCAACCCGATCACCGGCATCGAGGAGTTTCCCCGTATCGACCCCGCGGTGATCTGCCTGGTCCATGACGGCGCCGACCGTGCGGTGCTGGCTCGCCAGGCGGTATGGCCCGAGCGGATGTTCTCGCTGTTGGCCGGATTCGTCGAGGCGGGCGAGTCGTTCGAAGTCTGCGTGGCCCGCGAGATCCGCGAGGAGATCGGCCTGACCGTCCATGATGTGCGGTACCTGGGCAGCCAGCCATGGCCGTTTCCGCGCTCGCTCATGGTCGGCTTCCATGCCCTGGGTGACCCGGATCAGGACTTCTCGTTCAACGACGGTGAGATCGTCGAGGCGGCGTGGTTCACCCGCGACGAGGTGCGGGCAGCGCTGGAAGCCGGCGATTGGAGCAGCGCGTCGAAGTCGAAACTGCTGCTGCCCGGGTCGATCTCGATCGCCCGCGTGATCATCGAGTCCTGGGCGGCCCTGGACTAGTTCGGACTAGGTTTGGACTAGGCGTCCCACATCGCCCCGTGCTACGCGACGCGATCAGCGATCATCTGGAGGATGGTGTTCGCGATCTGCTCTGCGGATACCAGGCCCACCACGCCGACGGATATCAGCACCCCGGACCTTTCGCGATACAGGTGACTCCAATCCGGGGCGCTGATCCTCAGGGTCGAGGAATCCGGCCTGTCGAGCGTGAAGTCGTAGTTCGCGTCATGCAGCGCGGCACACGCTTGCAGCGTCGTTTCGAGCTTACGGAGTGCGTCCTGCGCCGTACTGGAGTTCGGGTAGCGGGCAACGGCCTGAGTAACTCCGTTGACCAGCGAGTTCCCGCCCGGAAGTGTGTCGTCGGTGACCCCGTTGTAGCCCGCGCTGCGAAACTCTTGCCAGCCGGTACCGAATGTCAGATCGCTGTGTCCTACCGCCCGGCACGGCCCAGGAGCGTTCTCGTCGCCCCGCGGTGGGGAATGTAGGTCCGCGGCCTGTGGTGCGAGATCGTCGGCGTTGGCGATGCGTCGCACATCGTCGACGCTGACGATCAACCCATCGATACCCACGGGGGTGTTGCTCGACTTGGCAGGCGTGCCCGTGTGTTGCGAGCATCCGGAGACCGCGATCACCGCGGTGCAGATCATTGCGGCCGACCAACCCGCAAAAGCGTTGCGCATCAACGACAGTCGCTTCGCAAACCGGCTCGCAGCAGCGCTCAAGTGCGGGCAAGCCGAGCCGGGTGGCTTCATCGTGCTGAGCCGTTTTCTGCGGACCGGGGTCCGCGCTAGGTCGAACTGGATCGGCGCGACCGGCACGGGCGGTTTTACCCGCAACTTCTACGCCGTGGTGAATAGCTTAAGCGTGCCGCGACAGATCGCTGAGCAATGAATGGGGGCGGTCGGCCCATGTCGGCCGGTATGGCCGTTAGCCGGCGACCTCGGCCAGCTTTGCCTTGACCTCACCGGCGCTCGGGTTGGTCAGCGTGGAGCCGTCGGCGAACCTCACCGTCGGGACCGTCCTGTTGCCGCCGTTGACCGAGCTGACGAATTCCGCCGCGGCCGAATCGTCTTCGATATCGACCTCGTCGTAAGGGATTCCGTTCGTCTTCAGCGCTGTCTTGAGCCGAAGGCAGAAGCCACACCATGACGTGCTGTAAACGGTCAGCCGGGCAAGCGAGCCAGAAGTCATGACTGGGTAACGTAGCCTGGCGACGATGCATTCCAAGCGGCGGCCCGAGGAATTGGGGCGTTTCGCTGCACCGGGTTTGTCGGCCACCCCTGCCAGTATGGAAGCCAAGATGAACGGCATGCCGATGGTCATAAATCCAATGACCGACCCACTGACCGCCGGACTGGACGACGAGCAGCGCGAAGCCGTGCTGGCTCCGCGCGGACCTGTCTGTGTGCTCGCGGGCGCAGGAACGGGCAAGACCCGCACGATTACCCACCGGATCGCCCAGCTCGTCGCGGATGGTCATGTCGCCGCCGGGCAGGTCCTTGCGGTGACATTCACCCAGCGCGCCGCGGGGGAGATGCGCACGCGACTGCGCGCGCTCGACACTGTCGCGCGCAGCGGTGCCAGGGTCGGAGCGGTGCAGGCGCTGACCTTTCACGCGGCCGCGCACCGCCAGCTGCGGTACTTCTGGCCGCGGGTGATCGGTAACACCGGCTGGCAGCTGCTGGACAGCAAGTTCGCCATCGTGGCCCGGGCCGCCAGCCGCACCAGGCTGAATACCAGCACCGACGACGTGCGCGATCTCGCCGGCGAGATCGAGTGGGCCAAGGCATCGCTGATCGGTCCCGAGGATTACGCGGCCGCCGTGGCCGCCGACGGCCGGGACACCCCGCTGGACGCCGAAAAAATCGCGGCCGTCTACGCCGCCTACGAGGCTCTCAAGGTCCGCGACGAATCGGTCACGCTGCTCGACTTCGATGACCTGCTGCTGCACACCGCCGCCGCGATCGAGCACGATGCCGCCGTGGCCCAGGAGTTCCGGGATCGCTACCGGTGTTTCGTCGTCGATGAGTACCAGGACGTCACTCCGCTACAGCAGCGGGTGCTTTCGGCCTGGTTGGGCGACCGAGACGACCTGACGGTCGTCGGCGACGCCAACCAGACCATCTATTCGTTCACCGGGGCCTCACCTCGCTTCCTGCTTGACTTCTCGCGGCGGTTCCCGGACGCCACGGTGGTGCGCCTGGAGCGCGACTACCGGTCCACTCCCCAGGTGGTGTCACTGGCCAACCAGCTGATCGCCACGGCCCGGGGCCGGGTCGCGGGCAGCAGGATTCAGCTATCCGGTCAGCGGGAGCCAGGTCCGGCCCCTTCGTTTCACGAGCACACCGACGAGGCGGCCGAAGCCGCCGCGGTCGCGGCCTCCATCACCCGGCTGATCGAATCCGGCACTGCGCCATCCGAAATCGCGGTGCTATACCGGGTCAACGCGCAGTCCGAGGTTTACGAGGAGGCGCTGACCGAGGCGGGCATCGCTTATCAAGTTCGGGGCGGTGAAGGTTTTTTCAACCGTCAAGAGATCAAGCAGGCGCTGCTGGCCCTACAGCGTGCGGCTGAGCGGGGCTCTGAACAGGGTCTGGCCGGCCCGCTGCCCGACGTGGTCCGCGCCGTCCTGGAACCACTCGGGCTCACGGCCGAGCCGCCGGCCGGCACCCGCGCCAGGGATCGCTGGGAGGCGCTGACCGCTCTGGCCGAGTTGGTCGACGACGAAGTTGCGCAGCGTCCGCAGCTGGAACTTCCCGGGCTGCTGGCCGAGCTCCGGATGCGGGCCGACGCGCGACACCCACCCGTTGTGCAGGGCGTCACGCTGGCTTCACTACACGCGGCCAAGGGACTCGAGTGGGATGCGGTGTTCCTGGTCGGATTGGCCGACGGCACGCTACCGATCTCGCACGCCTTGGCCCACGGTGCCGACAGCGAGTCCGTCGAGGAAGAGCGCCGACTCCTCTACGTCGGAATCACCAGGGCCCGAGTTCATTTGGCGCTCAGCTGGGCCCTCGCCCGGACCCCTGGTGGGCGCCAGAGTCGCAAGCCGTCGCGGTTCCTCAACGGTATTGCACCGCAGACGCGCAAAGATCCTGCGCCGAGCAAGTCGCGGCGCAACCGCGGCACCCCGTTGCGCTGCCGGGTCTGTAACAGCGAGCTGACCAAACCGGCGGCCATCATGCTGCGGCGTTGTGAAACGTGTGCCGGCGACGTCGACGAAGAGTTGTTGCTGCAGCTCAAGGCCTGGCGGCTGGACATCGCCAAGGAGCAGAAGGTGCCCCCGTACATCGTCTTCAGCGACAACACACTGGTCGCGATCGCCGAAATGCTGCCCGGCGACGACGCGGCCTTGATCGCGATCCCGGGTATCGGCGCACGCAAGCTGGAACAGTACGGGCCGGACGTGCTGGAGTTGGTACGGCAAGCCCGCTGACACGCAAAAACCGCAGGTCAGAAAATCGGTTGCCAGTGGCGGCTGGTACCGATTACCCTCGAGGACGCATTCTGCTGGCTGATTGCCGGCATCTGAGCGGGCAAGACGAGAGGAGGGTGGCCGCGATGGTTGACACCAAATTGTTCGGTGTCGGCGTGGCTGCCGCGTGGGCGACCGCGGTCACTCCTCATGCCACCCGTAACGCCGCCGCGACGGCGGCCGCGGGTAAGCACCGCGTCGCCGCCGCGACTGACGCGTCCGTGGATCGGGGCCATACGTAAGTAACAAGCCCGATTTTCACCAGATGGCCACGGACCCGAAGTCACCCGGATCCGTGGCCACAGTTTTTGGGTAGGCAGCCTCCCAACCTGGTCCGGATCTCACTGAAGAAGGACAGCCACCAGACCAGGAAGCAGGTGAAAAGGACATGTCGGCACTGACGGTCCCCAGACAGACGCTGCCAGCGCTGCCGTGTCATGTCGGCGATCCCGACCTGTGGTTCGCTGAGACCCCAGCCGACCTGGAGCGGGCCAAGACGCTCTGCGCGACCTGCCCGATTCGGCGCCCGTGCCTGGCGGCGGCGCTGGAGCGGGCCGAACCCTGGGGTGTATGGGGCGGTGAGATTTTCGACCGGGGCTCGATCGTGAGTCGCAAGCGTCCGCGTGGACGTCCGCGTAAGCACCCCAAAGAGATTGTGGCAGCCTAACCGAAGCCCGGCCGAACCCGCGGGCTAGACGAGGGCTAGACGAGGGCTAGACGACGATGGCGTCGGGCTCGGCGAAACCGGGCACCAGTTCCTCCGACAGGGCCTTGATCGGCACGTGCGCGTCCAGCTGGCACAGGATCGCGGCCACCGAACCGATCACCCGCGTCGGGATTGCGAGCTTGGGCGGTAGGTCCAATTGTCGCGCCATCTTGATCTGCGCTACCGAACGGTCCATCTGAACCGCGGTCATTCGCTGCAGCCACTTGCGGGTGTAGTGGAAGACCTCGACTTGAATCGGCTCGACGTATTGGCGCAGCATCTCGTCGATCTCGCGCACGGAGACTTGTTGGCCCCGCTGGATGAGCCCGGCTTTCTCCATCGTCGGCAGCAGCAGGTCGTAGTTTTTGTCGCGGGCCAACCGAATCGTCATCCCGAGCTCTATGGGCAGGCCTTCGGGCAGTGGTGCGACGGCGCCGAAGTCGATGACACCCATGCGGCCGTCCGGCAACAGCATGAAGTTTCCCGGGTGGGCGTCGCCGTGCATCATCCCCAGCCGGCCGGGCGCGTCGAAGGTGAGCTCGAGCAGCAGGGTGCCTACCAAGTCACGCTGCTCGGGCGTTCCGTCCCGGATGATGTGCGCCATCGGTATGCCCTGGATCCACTCCTGGATCACCACCTTTGGCGCGCTGGCCACGACGTGCGGCACCAGGAAACGCGGGTGGCCGGCGTATGCCTTGGCGAAAGCGCGCTGGTTGTCGGCCTCCAGCCGGTAGTCGAGCTCCATCTCGGTGCGCTCGAATAGTTCGTCGACCACGCCCTGGACGTCGGCGCCCGGAGAGAGCTGTTTGAGCACCCCGACCATCCGCTGCATGGTCTTCAGGTCAGCCCGCAATGCCTCGTCGGCGCCCGGGTACTGGATCTTGACGGCCACTTCGCGGCCATCGGACCACACCGCTTTGTGCACCTGGCCGATGCTGGCCGACGCGACGGGGGTGTCGTCGAACGAAGTAAACCGATCCCGCCATTTGGTGCCCAACTGTGCGTCGAGCACCCGGTGCACCTTGCTGGCGGGCAACGGCGGCGCGTCTTTCTGCAGTTTGGTCAGAGCTTCGCGGTAGGGCTGGCCGAACTGCTCGGGAATCGCGGCTTCCATCACTGACAACGCCTGGCCGACCTTCATCGCCCCGCCCTTGAGCTCACCCAGAACGGTGAACAGCTGATTGGCGGCCTTCTCCAGCATCTCCGCCTGGACTTCGTCCTTCGACTTCCCGGTCAGTCGTTTTCCGAACCCGAGAGCCGCCCGGCCGGCAAAGCCGACCGGAATGCTGGCCAGCTTCGCGTTGCGCGCCGCACGGCCACGTTTGATGTCTGACACGTACACATCATCCATGACAGTTAGGCCATCTTGGTGTCGATCGTGCAACAACGGGTTGTAGGCGTGCCGTCAGCGCCCGAACCGCTCAGCACGAGCACAGCGGATGCCGGCTCCATTCACGTGCGACGATCGCGCCGGCGTTGAGATCGAACTCCAGCGTGGCGTTCAGCGCCGCCGGGCCGGGATCGGGTAGCGTCTCCTGGCCGCGGACCGCCGCAATGACCCGATTGACCTGGCTGAGCGCCAGCGCCGCCGTCGCGAGCAGCGTGGCCCGGTCGGCCACCCCGACGGTGTCGCGCAGCTGGGCGGCGATGGCCGGCCACGCGGCGTCGCGGTCGCTGCGGTGCAGGTCGGCGCAGCCCAGGCAGCTGGTCACCCCCGGGATGACAAGCGGCCCCACCAGCCCGGTGCCGTCGCGCACCCGAACGGGAAGATGCGCGACGCCCCGGTTGTGCAACTCGCGCACCATGCGCGGGTCGGCGACCAGGTAGTCCGACAGCACCACCAGATCCACGGCGCCGGAAGTGACCGCGGCATGCGACTGGCGGCTGTGCGCAATCCGCGCACCCGAACAGCGCAGCGACGTTACCAGCAGGTCCGACAGTGGTCCGCGGCCGTGCACCCGGATCGACGCCGCCCGGCCGCGGGACTGTCGGCAGCCGCGGGTCGCGACGCCCGCGCCGACCAGTTGCGCGACGAGGTTCGACAAGCCCTCAGCGTCCAACAGCCCGCGGGTGGCGGCGTGTCGCTGCAACTCGGATATCGGTATCGGTGATCGCATCGACTGCAGCAGCGCGGCCAACTCCGCCGCGGTCAGCCCGCAGGGTGGGCGGACCAGCACGGCGCGCCTCGGGTCCCAGCCCACCTGCACGGCGCCGTCCGGCCGCAGCAGCACCGGCATCGCCGGGTCCAGCGCATACAGGGCAGGCGCGGTCCGCGGCATGACTGCAGACTGTGCCACGCCAAAGGCCGGTGCCCCGATCAGTTATCCACAGGTCCGCCGAGCCCGGGTCTTGAGCTAGCGGGTTTTACCAACACCCCGAGCGCTGGCAAATCAGCGCGGATGGAGCTGGTGACCTCGAGGCCGGACGCTCGACGGCGCCGGCCCAGAGGTCCCGAGCCGGATTAGCTTTACGTCGCCGGGCCAGGCGGCTGGCCCGGTGCCGGAGCTGAGTTCGTCGGTGAGCCGGGCGCCGCAGCCCCGGGCACATTCGACGTCCACTCCAGAATGTCTTGCAGTCCGTCGTTGTAGACGACGCCGTTCGGCGCTGCGCCCGTCACGTCGAAGTACAGGGTGCCCTTCGATTCGCTGCCTTGAGGGATGGGCGCCGGGTTAAGGCCGTTCGGAGTCCCGACCTTGTCGATCACCTTGTAGTTCTGACCGTTGGGCCCGCGGGCCATGAAGTCTCTGACCATGGGGGTAACCGTTCCGGCGTCCGACCTGGCGACGATGTCTGCCTGGTAGAGCGTTCCTTTAGGGGTGTAGCCGGGGATCGCTATGGTGCTGGGCTGCAGGTTACTCACCGTGTAGGTGGTAATCAGTGGCCCGTCGACCAGCTGTTCGCTGGTACCGAATCCCTGGATGTTTGGCCCTGCGGCGGACGCCGTTGCTGCAGCGAAAACGCTGACCGCAGCTATTCCCGCGGCACCAATGGCCGTCTTGACAGTGGTCGTTGTGAACTTCACGCTGACTCCTTCATCTTTTCCGTGCGGTTCGAGCGATTACCCACTGTGGGGGCCAAACCGCACCGGGTTGGCATAGCCGAGCGACGGCATCCTCAAACGTGACCGCATCGCGAAATGCCGGGTTCGGCCCGGCTACGCGCCGGGGGCACACGCAGGAAACGCCGTGATTGTGCAGGTCACGGGCACGCCGGGGCCGGTGCCCCCGATCAGTTATGAGTTATGCACAGGACCGCCGGAGCCCGGGTCCTCGCGCTTGCCTTCTCGCTCGAGCTCGGCGATCGCCTCGTCGATGCCGCTGGTATCGCCACCGATGACGCGGTCGATGAAGCCGGCCGGCTCGTCGAGATCGTCGGCGGCGGGCAGCAGATCCGGGTGTTGCCAGACGCTGTCGCGGGTCTCCGCACCGCCGGCCTGCGTCAGGCGCTCCCACAGCGTGGCGGCCTCCCGCATCTTGCGTGGCCGCAGCTCGAGGCCCACCAGCGTCGCGAAGGTCTGTTCGGCTGGGCCGCCACTGGCCCGGCGCCGGCGCAGTGTCTCGGCAAGCGCGGCCGCACCCGGAAGCCGATCCCCCAGGGCCTCGGTCACCACAACCTGCACCCAGCCTTCGATCAGCGCGAGCAGGGTCTCCAGCCGCTCCAGCGCCTGCGTCTGCGCGGGCGTCGCCTTGGGCTCGAACACGCCCTGACCGAGCAGGTTTTCTATGGCCGCGGGATCCGACAGCGATTCCGGGTTGAAGTCGCGCGCCAGCTCCTCGATACCGCTCATGTCGATCTTCATGCCCTTGGCGTAGGCCTCTACCGCGCCCAGCAACTGGCTGGCCAGCCAGGGCACGTGGCTGAACAGCCGGTGGTGGGCGGCCTCCCGGGCGGCCAGGAACGTCATGATCTCGCTGCGCGGCAGCTCGAGTCCGGCGGCGAAGGATTCGACAGCATCCGGCAGTATCGCGGCCACCCCTTTGGGCCCCAGCGGCAGACCGATATCAGTCGAGGTCAGCACCTCGCGGGACAACCGGCCCAGCGCCTGGCCCAACTGCGAGCCGAATGCCATGCCGCCCATCTGCGACATCACCGATAGCAGCGGACCGGCCATGCCCTTGGCGTCTTCCGGCAGCGACTCCGCCCACACCGTGGAGATCTGCTGAGCCATCGGATCGCACAGCCGCTTCCAGGTCTCCAAGGTGTTGGTGACCCAGTCGTTGGGGCTCCAGCCCTCCGCTTGGGTGGTGCCGGCGGGCAGCGCGGTGGCCCCGTCCAGCCACGTCTCGGCGAGGTGCACAGCATCGACGATCGCTTGCTTGGACGTGGCCGGGATGGGTGCGACGAACCCGATGGTGTTCGACGCGACTTGTGCCGCCAATTCGTAGTTGACTGGGCCTGACTGACCGCCACCGGCCATCGCGGTGCCCGCGCTGCTGAACATCTGACCCAGCTGGGTGAAGATTTGCCCCAGGTCGCCCATGCCGAAGTCTCCGGTCATACCGAACGCGGCTAACGGGTCGGACGCACCCGAGCCGGAATCGGGATCGTTCTTGCCGTGTTTCTCGCGCCCAGGTTCATCTTTCCGGGGGTCGTCTCCGGAGGAGAAGCCGAACGGCGGGTCAGACATAACGTCAACGGTACCCACCGGCGGAACGGAACGCGCGATCTCCGGTCATGCTTGTAGCTGAACCATTGACATCCTCCCCCGCCTGAAGGCGCGGGATTCCCGCGTGCCGACGTCCGGCTGTCTCGCCGCTCATCACAGCACCGCCGTAAGCCGGGGGCTATTGCGTTTGCGCCGATCGGCTCTGTCCCTTGCGGGCGCCGCAGGTGTCTGTGTTGCCGCGGCCTCGCCGATTATTTTCCCCGACGCCGGTCGATGTCCTGACCTTGGATCTCTCCGGGGGATTCAGTTGTGGCCAACACCGTAATAGCCGTGGCCGACAAATCCAGACGCGCTTGTCCCCGGCCTTAAAGGCCGAGGCTTGCGCGCCACGCTTTCCATGGTCAGAGCAAGGTCCGTCTAGTGTAAGCGGCGTGATCCGCGCCGACGACGATGCAGTGGGCTTCCGCCCGCTTGCCGGGGGACAACGCGATGTTGGGGGCACGCCCCCTCCCAATTGCGGGGAGAGCGGCACCCGTGAATAGGCGGATTCTGACCTTGATGGTCGCTCTGGTGCCGATCCTGGTGTTCGGCGTGTTGCTCACGGTGGTGACGGTGCCGTTTGTGTCGCTGGGCCCCGGTCCCACCTTCGACACCCTGGGCGAGGTCGACGGCAGGCAGGTCGTTGACATCCAAGGCACCCAAACCCACCCGACGTCAGGCCACCTGAACATGACGACGGTGTCGCAGCGCGACGATCTGTCGCTGGGGGAGGCCCTGACGCTGTGGCTTTCGGGCCAGGAACAGCTGGTGCCGCGCGACCTTGTCTACCCGCCGGGGAAATCGCGGGAGGAAGTCGACAAAGCCAACAACGCTGACTTCAAGAACTCCGAGGACAGCGCCGCGTTTGCCGCGTTGGGATACCTGAAGTATCCGGCCGCGGTCACCATCGCCACGGTCAGCGATCCCGGTCCGTCTGCGGGCAAGCTGAAGGTCGGCGACGCCATCGACATGGTCGACGGCACGCCGGTGGCCAACGTCGATCAGTTCACCGGACTGCTGAAGAAGACCCAGCCTGGCCAGGTGGTGACCATCGACTATCGGCGCAAGAACGAGCCGGCCGGCACCGCGCACATCACGCTGGGCGCAAACAAAGACCGCGACTACGGCTATATGGGTGTCGCGGTGCTTGATGCGCCGTGGGCGCCATTCGCCGTGAACTTCAACCTCGCGAACGTGGGCGGGCCGTCGGCGGGACTGATGTTCAGTCTGGCCGTCGTCGACAAGCTCACCACCGGTGACCTGGCCGGGTCCACGTTTGTCGCGGGCACCGGCACGATCAGCGTCGACGGCAAGGTCGGCCCCATCGGCGGCATCACGCACAAAATGGACGCCGCGCGCGCGGCCGGCGCCACGGTGTTTCTGGTGCCCGCCAAGAACTGCTACGAGGCGAACTCCGACAACGCCGGCCTGCGATTGGTGAAGGTCGAGACCCTGAGCCAGGCGGTGGACGCGCTGCATGCGCTGACGTCAGGGGGTCAGCTACCCAGCTGCTAGCTGCGTACAGTTGTGAACGGGGCGCCAGCGATATCGACGCCAGCCAAATCGAACAGGGAGCGTTGCTAGTGGGGATGCGGCCCACCGCGAGGATGCCGAAACTGACTCGGCGTAGCCGGGTTCTGATTTTGATCGCCCTGGGTGTGATCGTGTTGCTGCTCGCCGGTCCGCGCCTCATCGACGCTTATGTCGACTGGCTGTGGTTTGGTGAGCTTGGCTACCGCTCGGTGTTCACCACCGTGCTGGTTACCCGCCTGGTGGTGTTCCTGGTGGCGGGTCTGCTGGTCGGCGGCATCGTGTTCGCCGGGCTCGCGATCGCCTACCGCACCCGCCCGGTCTTCGTCCCGAGCAACGACAACGACCCGGTAGCGCGGTACCGCACGCTCGTGCTGTCCCGGCTGCGACTGGTGGGCATTGGAATCCCGGCGGCGATCGGTCTGCTGGCGGGCATCATCGCGCAGAGTTACTGGGTTCGCATCCAGCTGTTCCTGCATGGCGGCGACTTTGGGATCAGGGACCCGCAGTTCGGCAAGGACCTCGGGTTCTACGCATTCGAGCTGCCGTTCTACCGGCTGGTGCTCAGCTACATGTTTGTGGCGGTTTTCCTGGCATTCGTAGCGAACCTGTTGGCGCACTACATCTTTGGCGGCATTCGGCTGTCCGGGCGGTCCGGCGCGGTGAGCCGCGCGGCGCGCATCCAGCTGGTCAGCCTGGTCGGTCTGCTGGTGCTGCTCAAAGCCGTTGCCTACTGGCTGGACCGGTATGAACTGCTGTCACATACCCGCGGCGGTAAGCCGTTCACCGGCGCCGGATACACCGATATCAACGCCGTGCTGCCGGCCAAGCTGATCCTGCTGGCGATCGCCCTGATTTGCGCCGCCGCGGTATTCTCGGCGATCGTACTGCGGGACTTGCGGATTCCGGCTATCGGCCTGGTTCTGCTGCTGCTGTCCTCGTTGATCGTGGGTGCCGGCTGGCCGTTGATCGTCGAGCAGATCAGCGTCAAACCCAATGCCGCGCAAAAGGAAAGCGAGTACATCAGCCGAAGCATCACCGCGACGCGGCAAGCTTATGGCCTGACTCCTGACGTGGTGACCTATCGCAACTACACCGGGGACAGCGGGGCAACCGCCCAGCAGGTCGCCACCGACCGCGCGACCACGTCGAACATCCGGTTGCTCGACCCGACGATCATCAGCCCGGCGTTCACTCAGTTCCAGCAGGGTAAGAACTTCTACTACTTCCCCGACCAGCTGTCCATCGACCGCTATCTCGACCACAACGGTGCCCTGCGCGACTACGTCGTGGCCGCGCGTGAACTCAACCCGGACCGGCTGATCGACAATCAGCGTGACTGGATCAACCGGCACACCGTCTACACCCACGGCAACGGGTTCATCGCGTCACCGGCCAACACGGTGCGGGGGATCGCCAACGACCCCAACCAGAACGGAGGCTACCCCGAGTTCATGGTCAACGTCGTCGGTGCCAACGGAAGCGTGGTGTCCGACGGCCCGGCACCACTGGACCAGCCGCGCGTCTACTACGGGCCGGTCATCTCCAACACCTCCGCCGATTACGCGATCGTCGGGAAGAACGGCAACGACCGCGAATACGACTACGAGACCAGCACCGAAACCAAGAACTACACCTACACCGGCGCCGGCGGAGTTCCGATCGGCAGCTGGATCTCCCGCAGCGTGTTCGCCGCCAAGTTTGCCGAGCGAAACTTTCTGTTCTCCAACGTGATCGGCTCCAACAGCAGAATCTTGTTCAACCGTGATCCGGCGCAACGGGTGGAGGCGGTGGCGCCGTGGCTGACGACCGACAGTGCCGTGTACCCCGCGATCGTCAACAAGCGGCTGGTGTGGATCATCGACGGTTACACCACCTTGGATAACTACCCGTACTCCGAGCTCACTTCCCTGGAGTCGGCGACCGCCGACTCCACCGAGGTGGCGTTCAACCGTCTTGCCCCCGACAAGCAGGTCTCCTACATCCGTAATTCGGTGAAGGCCACGGTGGACGCCTACGACGGCACCGTCACGCTCTACGCGCAGGACGAATCGGATCCGGTGCTGAAGGCCTGGATGCAGGTTTTCCCCGGAACGGTCAAACCCAAGAGCGATATCACGCCCGAGTTGGCCGAGCATCTGCGTTATCCCGAGGACCTGTTCAAGGTGCAGCGGATGCTGTTGGCCAAATATCACGTGAACGACCCCGTGACGTTCTTCTCCACATCCGATTTCTGGGACGTGCCGCTGGATCCGAATCCGACCGCCAGCAGCTATCAACCGCCGTATTACATCGTCGCGAAAAACATTACTAAGAACGACAATTCGTCCTCGTACCAGCTCATCAGCGCGATGAACAGGTTCAAGCGCGACTACCTGGCCGCCTATATCAGCGCAAGCTCTGATCCCGCCACGTACGGCAGGATCACCGTGCTGACCATCCCGGGCCAGGTCAACGGTCCGAAACTGGCCAACAACGCCATCACCACCGACCCGGCGGTATCCCAGGACCTAGGCGTGATCGGGCGTGATAACCAAAACCGGATTCGTTGGGGCAACCTGCTGACCCTGCCGGTGGCCCAGGGTGGGTTGCTGTATGTCGAACCCGTGTACGCGTCCCCGGGAGCCAGCGACGCCGCCTCGTCGTACCCGCGCCTGATCCGGGTGGCGATGATGTACAACGACAAGATCGGATACGGCCCCACCGTGGGTGACGCCCTCACCGGGCTATTCGGGCCCGGTGCCGGTGCCGCCGCGACCGGCATAGAGCCCACCGACGTACCGCAGAACGCGCCCACCCGGGCACCGGCGCCGTCGGGCGGACCGACGCCGGCTCCGGCGGTTGTGGTGCCGCCCTCTCCCGACGGGACGGTCACGTTGTCGCCGGCCAAAGCCGCTGCGCTGCAGGAGATCCAGGCGGCGATCGGTGCCGCACGCGACGCGCAGAAGAAGGGTGATTTCGCTGCGTACGGTGCCGCACTGCAGCGTCTCGACGACGCGATCACCAAGTTCAACAACGCCAAATAACTCGTTCAGCTTGGTGCCGCGAGCGCGCGTGTTTGTACGTCGACACACCGTCAACCCCGGCATTTTGGGCGCGCTCGTCAACGTCAGGAGCGAGATGTGGTGCGGAACCTGTCGCGGTACGCCTTGGGACTGATGCCGATGTGGTTGAGAAACACCCGTCGCAACGTTTCCGCACTGCCGAATCCCGCCAGGCGCGCGGTCTCGGCCACGCTGCGGCCGCCGTCCAGCGCCGCGCGTGCGACATCGATTCGGACCATTTCAACGTAGCGCGCCGGGGTGGTGCCAAGTTCGGACTGGAACAGCCGGGTGAGCTGTCGCGTGCTCAGCGATGCTTGGGCCGCAAGCCTTTTCACACTGTGGTCGGCGCCTGGATCGGCGGTCACCGCGTCGGTGACCACCTTCAGAGATGATCCCGGCGGCGGGTCGGCCTCGACCAGGACCGAGAATTGTGATTGTCCGCCGGCGCGTTTGAGATACACCACCAACGAGCGCGCCACCTTGCGCACCAACTCGGGGCCGTAATCCATTTCGACCAAGGCCAATGCGAGGTCGATGCCCGACGACACACCGGCCGACGTGAACACATCGCCGTCGCGGACAAAGATCGCGTCCGGTTCGACGCCCACATCGGGGAAGGCGCGGGCGAGGAGCCGGGTATGTTGCCAATGCGTGGTGGTGCGCCGGCCGTTGAGCAGCCCCGCCTGCGCCAGAATGGACTTACCCGTACACACCGATGCCAGCCGCCGGGTCCGCGCCGGCACACTTTTCACCGCATCGACGAGCGCGGGATCAATCGGTTGTCCGACCAGATTGTCACCGCCCGCGACCACAACGGTATCGGCGGAATCGATCGACGAAATCCGGCAGGTGACTGCGAACCGTGTTCCTATCGAGGTAGTCACATCGCACCCATTTACCGATGCGACCTTGAGGGAATAATTCGCGCCGAACCGGTTGGCTTCGGCGAATACCTCGGCGGGTCCGGCCGCGTCCAACAGCTTCATCCCGTCGAAGACGACGATCACCATCGGGCGATCGGGTGCCTGGGCATCGGCCACCCGCCCATTGTCTCGTCTCACGGAACTGCTCGTGGCAACCGGCACACGACGAACCGTGTCGCATTTTGTGGGAATTACGGCCGAAACGGCCAGGCTCGGGTAGCCGTGCGGCCCGCAGACTGGTGCCCAGAGTCCTGGAGGCCATCGCCGCCAGGGCCCGACACATTCGCACGCTGAAGGGAATTCGCCATGACAACTTCACTGTCTGCCAGCCGTCGCCACGTCGACGAGATCCAGCCGTTTCACGCCCCGGCCGGCCTGCTCGAGGACCTGCAGCGGGTACTGGTCGATTTGATCGAGCTGCACCTGCAGGGCAAGCAGGCGCACTGGAACCTGGTCGGAACCAACTTCCGTGACCTGCACTTGCTGCTCGACACCGTCGTCGACACCGCGCGTGAAAGCCAGCGACACGATCGCCGAACGCATGCGCGCATTGGACGCGGTTCCCGACGGGCGCTCAGACACGGTCGTTGCGACGACCACCGTGCCCGCCGTACCGCCAGGGGTGCTCAGCGTCACCGAAACGGTCGAGACGATCACCAATCGGATCTACGCCGTGGTGGGCACCATGCGCAGCGTTCATGACGATGTCGACGCCGCGGACCCCTCGACCGCCGACTTGCTGCACGCCATCATCGATGCCTTGGAAAAGGAGGCTTGGTTGCTCAAGTCGGAAAACGGGCAAGCGTGAGCGATCCGGGCAACCCCGGCCGGCTTCGGACGATGGCACCTTTTGCTCATCGACGCCACCCAAAGCCGGGAGTTCGAGCCCGGCCGGAGTGGGGTGGGCGCCATTACCCACGATCAACAAGATCGCTCCGGAACTGGAATCCCGAGTCGCCGCCCGCTGGGAGGAGTGCGGGGTCGGCATGGCCTACTTGGACGACGCGCGGCGGGAACTGCTGACGGTGGAGCAGCTGAGCAGGCTGCTGCCGGACGTGTAGTTGCAGCGCGGTTGACGAGGCCCGCTACCCCAGCTGAGCGCGCGATTTGGCCAGGTTCCCACGTGTTGGGTAACCTTGCGTTTACCGACGCGGGGTGGAGCAGCTCGGTAGCTCGCTGGGCTCATAACCCAGAGGTCGCAGGTTCGAATCCTGTCCCCGCTACCAAAGAACTGTCCCCGCTACCAAAGAAGTGGCCTTGACGAGGCCCAACGGCCGCCACCATCAGCTGGCGGCCGCTTCGTTTTGTGAACGTTGTGAATGATGGGAATGAGTAGCGAATGGTGTCCGTTGGTCGTACGCCGTCGACGAAGGCGATGGACTCGTTATCGCTGGGGCGCCCTCCCCAGTTGTCCCCCGCGTCGTTGCGGCGGTCCGCGCGTGGCGCGCGGCGACGATCGGTGGGTGCCGCAATCGTGCGGTTAGCGAATACGCTTCAGCGCCCGACGGGCCAGTGCTCGACTGTGATGTCGTCCATGGGGAAGTCAGCGGGGTTGCCCGTCGCCAAGCGAGCGTTGATGCCAGCGGTGGCCGCGGCAATCAAACAGTCGGCCTGGTGAACTGTGATCCCTCGTCCGGCGAACTGGCGGCGCCACCGTCCAGCGTGAATTCCTTCGGACGGACCCAACGGTGCACACCGCAAGCCGCGCACCAGCCGTTGTGCTACGGCTTCTTCGCCGGGAAGCAGTCCGCGCCAGACCTCCTCGACCGAGATCGCACAAGTCCAGGGTTCGTCACCCTGGCGGCGCAGAGCGCGTAGGCGCTCGCCCGCCGGACGGCCGCGTAGAGCGTCGATAAGGACGGTCGAGTCGAGCAGGATCCTTGCCACGTCAGCCGACGCGACGCCGGTCGGAGCGTTGGCGGCGGACCCACTCACCGGGGTCGTCATCCCATTCGTGGCCCTCATCGGGGATAGCGCCGAGCGCTGCCTCGATATCGTCCCATCGCCGCTCGTCATCGAGTCCGCGGCGAATCAACTCTGCGATGAATGCGCTGCGTCGCCTACTTCCAGCCCGCCGATCGAGCTCGGCAACGAGCTCGTCATCAACGGTAATGTGCAGTCGCATGTGCCGACTATAGCCCACCAACTGGGCGGCTTCTCTTGCCAAACTCCGCCATAGGGCTTCCAGATCCCCGACTCATCGAGCATCACACCGTCCACGCTCGGCCACCACTTCTTCGACGTCAGGACTTCGGGCGGTCCCGCGGCACTGGTCACAGAGAGCGGGTCGCGGCCAGCCTGTTGCGAGCCGAGGCAATTGAGCCTGCTGCCGGCGTGTGTTTTTCGCCAACGGCTCCCGTCGGTGCGGCTCATGGGAGGGAAGGCCCGCCCATTCATATCGGAGGCGAGGGCGGCAGTCGTCGGATCGGCGTGCCGCAGGTAGCTGTCGACCGTTCTCGGATAGCGTCGAGCCGGTGCTCGACCGATGTTGGAGGTAAGCGTGGTGGCGGCAATCACGAGCCTGTTGGACCGCTGTGCAGAGCTGAAGCGGGAGATGCTGGAGTTCTCGTGGCAACCGCGCTTTGACCGCGACCGCGACGAGGTACTGCAAGATCACCTTCCTGATCGATTCGTCGGCGACGAGTCGGAACTGATATGCGCGCTCGACTACTTCCTGCTACAGCATGAGTTGCGCAGCGGGAGGACCGTGGTGGAGTGTTTCGTGGCCAACCGCCCGGACTTACCCGAGCGCGAGCGCGAGCTGCTGCTCGGCTGGCGCGACGTCGTCGAGGGCATATTCGAAGTCCGCGGCCGCGACGGCGACGCGCTCGTCGCCGAGAACCTCGTCGACGAGCTGACCTACCGCGTGTACTCGAATATGGGACCGGGCGTTTTCCGGCCACTGAAACGCGGCGGGTTGAGAACAGCTGGCGGTTTTGTTGGCCGGAGCGGTTAGACGTAGTTGTCGGACCCCTCTGGGAGTATCTGGGTAGAGGCATAAAATCACGCAGTGTTATGGCCGTTTTGTTGGTCATTATTGGACATTGATTTCGTAAGATCGGCCGTGGAGGAGGTGCGCAGACGGTGGGTTCCCTGCGTGGCGGGAAGCAGTTGACGCCAGAGGTCGTGGCTAAGCGTCTGTGTATCGGGGTGGCCGATCTTCTTGATGTTGGCAAACCATGGACTAGCCGTGATGTTGCCGAGGTGCAGCGTTGCAGACCCGATTGGTTGCGGTGTGCGCGCAAGGCGTTGGGCGCGGCGCGAGCTGAGGAGGAACGGCAGCAGAAGGCGCGCGGGGATGCTGTTCGAGCGCGACAGAAGGGGTTTGAGTATCCACCTGTCGGGTCCGCCGCGACTGAGTTCGCCGACGACTTTGCGAAATTGAACCTGTTGGAGTTTCTTCATAGCGTTCTGGATGCGTCTTCGGCGGAGACCTAGGTAGTGGATTGCGGATTCGATGTCTCCACGTACGCCCGGACTGTCGAGGAGACCAACCGTGAACGCGTCAAACGCGGCGTGTCTTTGTCGGGACGAGACACCGCTGTCTTCGCTGATTACGGCGGTTACCGTGAGCCGGGGACGTTGGGAGACTTGTTGGACGCTCCGACTGGCAACACCCGGGCGACCCATGTTTGTGGTGCGGGACTTGCTGCCGAATCGCTCGACGACGCGTGGTATGACCGGTGGGCGCTGGAAGGCCTCGCCCACGCTCACGTGATCGCTGGTCTAGTGCTGTGCGGTGGTATCGCGACTCTGGAAACCATTGCCGGAGTGCCTTTACCTGACGTGGCCCTCGACGTAAGGCAGCCGTTTGGTGGCGTCGCCGCGGATGTGCTCTCGTTGGCGAGGGAAGCGCTGCATGCCTGGACTGAGATCGACTGCCCGGTACTGGATCCCGGCGACGTTGTAGACATGGATGCCCCGACCTCAGCGCTGCCCCGAATGCTGCTGGCCGCCCGGCGACGGTGGGATCAAACCGAACTGCTGGCCGCGGCGATCGCGGGCCTGGATGTAGAGCTGGTTGTCGATGGCTGACCACGGCCCAGATGATTACGTGTCCGCGACCTCAGCCGCTCACCGGTTGGGGGTGTCGACACCTACGTTGCGCCGATACACCCAGGAAGGTCGGCTGCCGGATGCGCGCAGTGCGGGCGGGAGGCGGATCTTGCGGATCGGCGACTTGGATGCTATCGCACCTAAACCATCCGCTGGCAAGGCAGTTGGGTATGCACGGGTGTCGTCACGGAGGCAACAAGCTGAAGGTGACCTTGATCGTCAGGTGGCCCGGCTAAAGGACCGTGACGGTGAGCTAGTCGTGTTCACCGACGTTGCTTCCGGCCTGTGGGACCGCCGCGTGGGGCTGCGGAAAGCGTTGGGTGAGTGCATGAAACCGGGTGTGGATCGGCTGTTGGTGGAGCATCCGGACAGGTTGGCCCGGTTTGGTGTCGGGGTGATCGAACATCTGCTGGCGGGCTATGGGGTGAAGGTCATCTATACCGGCCAGCCGGAGGATGAGTCGGCGGAATCGGAGTTGGTGCGCGACATGCTGGCTATCGTGACCAGCTTTTCCGGGCGGCTGTATGGGCAGCGGTCGGCGAAGACGAAACGGTTGCGTGCGGCGGTGTCGGCCGAAACCGAATGCGGTGATGCCGCATGAACAACCAGGAATTGCGTGAGTGGCGTGGGGTGAAGCCGGTGGCCGCACCGTGCGGGGTAGCGATCAGTGCGCGGTTGCGTACCACCGCGGCCGATGAACCGGTGCTGGACGCGGTGGCCGCACATTTCGGACGGCTGCGCCGTGCCGACCTCACAGCGGTATGCCGTCTCGAACCATTAGCTGCTGATCTGAGTCCTGATGAACGTCGACAGGTGCGCCGGGCTCGGCTTAACGCCCGTAAGAAGGCGTTGACCGCACAATCCTCGGCGCGGTGGGCCAATGCGATCATCACCGGCAACGATGACCAGTACCGGTTGTCCCGTGACGCCCAGTACCGCCACATCGTAGGGTTGCGGGCGGCGATCACCACTATCGCGAAACGCCTGGCAGCCCCCACCACCGACACGCTCACAGCCAGTGAGCGCAAGGCCCGCCGAAAAGCCGAAGTAGCCAAAGGCTATGCGACTCAGCGCGAACGTTTCGCCAAGCAACAACGTCTACAGCAACTGCGTAGTGAGCTCGCCCGCGTGGAGGCTGATCGATCCGCACACCGGGTCCATGTGGTCGAGGGCGGGAAACGGCTCGCCCACACCCGCCACCACCTCGACGCCGCTGGTCTGACCACCGATGAGTGGCGTGAGAAGTGGGGGGCGTCGCGCTACCGCATCACCGCGAACGGTTCCCCCGACGAACCGTTCGGCAACCTCACGATCACCGTCACCCCGTCTGGCGAGGTGAGTCTGCGCCTGCCGAAACCGTTGGAACACCTGGCCAATGCCACCCGTGGCCGCTACGTGCTGTCGTGTCCAGCGGTGTTCACACATCGCGGGCACGAGTGGGTGCAACGGATCAGCGGCGGAAATTCGGTGTCCTACACCATTACCCACAAACCAGGGCGTTCCGGGCGATATCTCATCGCGGCGTGGGCGATCCCCGCGGTGCCATATTGGGTGGGCCGCGGCGACACAGCGGCTGGAGACGATGTCTATTCCACGGGCCCAGTGGTGGGAGTGGATCTCAACGACGGGCACCTGGCGGTGCGCCGGCTGGACGGTCATGGCAACCCCACTGGTCGTGCTGTGCGCATCGATATCGACCTCACTGGCAGCGCGTCACGCCGCGACGCTCAGGTGCGCCACGCCATCGCCCAGCTGATCGGTTACGCGCAGCAGTTGGGTATCGCTGCGATCGCGGTGGAAGACCTCGACTTCGCCGACGCCCGCACCGTCGGCCGTGAAACGATGGGCCGCGGCGCGCGTGGGAAACGGTTCCGCCGCACCGTGTCCGGCATGCCCACCGCCGTGTTCCGCAATCGACTAGCTGGCATGTGCCACCGCGCGGGTATTGCCGTGTTCGCGGTCAATCCCGCCTACACCAGCACCTGGGGTGCGCAGCATTGGCAGCACCCCTATGAAAACGTCACCCGACACCAGGCAGCAGCCACGGTGATCGGGCGTCGCGCCCAAGGCTTTAAGGCCCGGCGACGGAAAGGTGTGACACGCACGCGACCAGAGGATCGCGCCGTGAGAGCTACCAACCAGACCAGACCCGACAGCCCAACGGTGAACACCAGTAGCCGCCACCGGCCAGGGACACGGGGAACTAAATCCTGCGCACCCAACCGGGCAAGAATGCGACTACCGGGCCGGGCAACCGTTACCCCGGCAATGGCCAACAACGGCCAACTACGTTTGTAACGGTTCATGATCGGCCGACTCGTACCGCTCGGGTCCGAGTGGTTGGTCAGCGGCAACTTCGCGTGCTATCCGAAGAGTGACCGCGCTGCGATCCATCGCTGCGCCTGCAAGATCGCGATGCGGCACCCGGAGTGGGCGTTCCGCAATCCAGACAAGCTCGCCCGCGCACAACAGCTGCAGAAAGCCGAGCACGACCGATTCGTGCAATTCTTCGGCGACGACTTCGTCGTGATTCCGGGAGCGCAGCTAACCGAACGAATGCGAACCTTCCATACCTTCTGCCGCGACCAGACAGCGGCCGAGCTGGCCGCGTCCGGTAAGCAACTGAAGAACTTGCCGTTCCACGCCCCTGATTATCCGGCCGATCTGGTGGCCTCCGGCGCGGTCGCGATCACCCACGGCGAGGTGGATGGCATGGGCCTGTACGCCGACTTCGGGCTGATTGAGGAGGCATTCGCCGACCCTAGCCTGCTTCGTCACCCGGAGTATCGCCGACGAGTCCGCGACTACCTCGACGATCCCACCGTCTCGCCGCTGCTGTTCGAGCGGATGGCCGCGCGCGACCCCGAGCGCACCAGCCAAGTGTTCCGTAAATTGTTGGGGCAAAAGCACTTCGATTGGGCACTCGGCGGCGAGAAGCTGATGCGTCGACGCAAGCCCAACTACTTTGATCGGCCGCGCTTGCCGCGCGTCGTGCCGCTCAGCGACAAGCTCGCACGGTACGCCGCAAGCGGATAGGACGCACAGTAAGGTGGCGCCCATGTCCAAGAGGAACCGGCGTCGCGGTACACGGAAGGGACGTCGCCCGGCCGGGCGCACTGCCCGGGCTCGGCAGCACACGTCGGCCGAGCCGGATCTGCTCGCCGATGTCCGACGCGCCCTCGCCGATCGGCACCCGTTGAGCTTGTTGAGCCTTGTGAGCACGCTGCTGTGCGTCACCGACTCGCGGCGCAACCATCCATTCGCACGGCCTGACGCCCCGGACCTGGCCGCGCTGACCCGCGAGGAACTCGTCGCGACGTTCCTCGACGCCCCCGCTGCGGAGACGTCGGCGTTGCTCGCGGTGATCGCCGAGATGGCGGGTGACGACGACGTGCTGCGTGCCCGCATCCGACGCGAGCTCACCGCGCGGCCGAAGGTCGAACCGGCCTGGCTTGCCCAGCTTTCGGAGACGGCGGCCTATCGGGCGGTGCGGATGAGCCACATCCTCGGCGACGGCGACAACGTGATGCTCGGGGCACGACTGTCGGGCGGGCACGAGCTCACCTGCGTGGTCTACATCGACCACAACCTTGGCAGGCTGGTCAAGGACGCCTTCGTCGTGCCGGAGGCGATCGCAGGCATGGTGGCCGAATTCAAGCGGGTGACCGACGATCCCAACACGCGCTGGGATGACATCAGCCTCGCCGATGCGCGCGCCTGGGTCGATGCGGCGATCGAAGTCGGCGCGATCACCTTCCCGCCGCTCGAGACCGAGACCTGGCCTGCGTGTCGCGCATTGGTCGAATGGATCACCCGAGGCCTCCCCGAAGGTGGAACCGGATACCAACGGCCACAATGGGATTCGGCGGAGCTCGCCCGGCTCGCGGAGCGGTTCTTCGCCTCGCCGCACGGAGCCCGGCTCGACGATCCCGATCACCGGGAGCTGCTGGAGTCCCTCCTCTGGTACGGCACCGACTACGGCCCCGGCGACCCACTGCGATGGAGCGCGGTCAAGGTGGAGATCCTGCTCGACGACTGGATTCCCCGCAAGATCGTCGCGCCTGCGGAGTTCCTGGCCATGGCCCCAGATCTGCTGCGGGCGTTCATCCGCTTCGCTCACGCGGAAGCCGAACTGCGGCCCGACCTGACCGACGAGACGCTCGCCGCGATCGACGACTGGGAGCCGCGGTACCAGCAGACGATCCGCTCACCACGACTCCAGGGGCCGGCCGCGCTGCTGGCCGCGCTCGGCATGGACATTGAGGACACCGGGGACATGGCGGACATGCCGGTCGGACCCGAGGAGCCGGAGAACTTTGAACCGCCGATGCTCGACTGGCTCGCGCTGGACGTCGGAGACCAAATCCAGTTGGAGCGGCTCGGTGACGCCCCGCTGCCGGATGAACCCTTCCAGTGGAACGACATCGCCGACGATGTGAGAGCCCGTGTCGACGAGGTCCTTGCGCTCACCGACCGCTGCTGCGAGGAGATACTCGACGTCGAGTACCGCACCGCATGCCGACGGGTGCTCGCCCGCGTCGCATCCAGGGAACCCGAGGTCTTCCGCCGCAAGGGGCGCGCGGAAACCGCTGCCGCAGCACTGGTCTGGACAGTTGGTAAGGCCAACGACCTGTTCGAGCACGGGACCGGCGGCATGCACGTCAGGGATCTTTTGACCCATTTCGGGCTGGGGCAAGGCAGCGTTTCTCAGCGTGCCGCCACCATGCTGCGCGCAGGCGGGTTTTGCGACGACACCTACAACGTGCGACTCGGCTCACCCGACTACCTGGTGGCGGCCCGCCGCCGACGGATCATCAGGATACGCAACCGCTACCGGCAGCTTGCAGAAGAGATGAGCTGAAGCCGCGAGCTTCATGGTTGTCCCGGCACCACGTAGCCGAGTTTGAGCAGGGCGTTGCGGAACTTCAGCTCATGATCGAGCGGGACTGCGAGATGTTTGTTGCCGATCGGGCGGCACAACGGGCGCAGACTACGGTCGCCGGCGATGAGCGCGGCGGTGGCAGGATCCGCGCATTCGATCAAGCGGGCGTGGCCAAGGTCGGCGAGCTGCCCGGCCCGGCGGCCGACGTCCGAGATCAGGGTGCGCAGCGCGCCGGCCAGTTCGCGTCCGGTGCGCTCGGTCAGGAACGTGGTGAACTCGGAAAGGTGGCGGCCGGAATCGATCGCCGAGAGCAGGCTGGTGGTTGAGACCGTCCAGACGCGATCGGCGGTCTGTTTCGCGTAGGCGGTGAGGAAGAGCCGGTCTGCGGCTGCGATGTCCCCGGTGGCGACGATGTCGAGGTTGGGCAGCACCTTCAGCGATGGAGCGGCAGTAGCGTCGGGGTCGACCGTCTGGTAAGTGTCGGTCAAGCCGAGCACGTAGGCGCCGAGCGCATTGAGCCTGATCGACCGCAGGCCGTCATAGCGACTGAGTGCATCCAAGTCGTCGCTGCCCCAGTTGTTTCGGAAGTCCTCGCGTGCGCCGGCGGGATGGATGTAGTCGAGGTCGACCAGGCCCAGGGTGCCGGCGTACTCGAACAGGACGGCCAGGGTGTAGCGACCTTCGAGGATTGTCCAGTTGTGATAGCCGTTGTAGCCGAGGCTGCCGTACTGCGGATCGATGAGGTAGAGCTTCCATAGCGCCATCTCGTTGCGGGCGATGGCGGGGCTCATGTAGCCGTGGCGCATGGTGCGGAACAGATTGTCCACGTCGATCCACTCGCCCAGCGGGCATCCGGTCAGCGCCTCGTCGACCAGCTGGCGGCGGGTCTTGGCCGCGGTGAGCACGTTGCGGGAGCGCTGACCCTTGATGTTTTCGATCCGGCTGAACTCGTCGATCACCGCGTGGGTGAGCCAGCGTTGCCACAGCTGGCGGATGACTTCGGCCGGTGGTTTGCCCAGCGCCGCACGGCCTTTCGGGGTCGGTTGGAGCCGGGTGCCGTCGAGTCTGGCTAGTCCGCCGGCCTGGATCAGCATCGGCCAGGCGAAGCCGGCGATGGGTTCGCCTGCGTAGAAGTCGCCGTCCGCAAGGTGCGCATCGATGGTGCGGATGGTCGCTGCCGAGGGCCGGCCGGTCTTGTCGCTGCACTTGACGTCGCCGGCCGCGCACAGCTCGAGCACAGTGCGCAGGTTGGTAAGGGCTTCGGGCGGCGTCAGCCGCACGCGGTGCTCGCCGACATCGCGCAGGGGGCCCACGGTGTTCACGCTCTTTTCACCCAGCGCTTTTCACCCAGCGGCGGTACGCCTCGATCCATTCCACGCCGTCAGGATGCGGTGTCGGCAAGGGAAGGTCCAGGATCGGGATGCGCTGTGTCGATGGGCCGCGTATGCATACGGCCACGATCTGCTCGTCGTCGGTCAGGTCAATGCCCGCCACGGTCACGTCCACGCCGAGAACCACGGTCTGAAACGGCACCGCCAGATGCTCTTCGAACTCGGTATAGAAGCCCGTCACGCACTCGCTCTTGTCGTAGCAGTCGACGGTCGCCTGCGCGATCAAGGCGTCCAGCGTCGCGTAACTCGATCCACCCATCCGGTCAGCCTCTCATCCCGGGGACCACGATTCACAAAGGCTATCCAGGGCTATCCAGTGGTCGCACGCCAGCCGCTGAGCATGTCCTCGACGCGTTCGCGTACCCGCCGTCGGGCCGTTTGCCGATCGACGCCTGACATCAGCAGCCGGTCGTAGTCGGTGTCGACGTGCCGGACCGACGCCGCAACGGCGAGCGATACGGCGTCGGGATCAAGGCCCCGCGCGGCAGCGCTGCGTCCGATCCGGCCGCTGCCGCGCATCGCCGCATAACGCGCGATCTCCTCGGCCCGGCCGACGGGGCAGCCCGGGAACAGCGCACGGATCGCGGCGGCAAGCGTGGCGGCCAAACGCACGTCCTCGTCGGCTCGTCTCGCTTGGTCTCGCTCGCGGCGGCGCGCCCGGACGTCGGCGTCGGACAGGCAGTCGATTTCAGCACGCTCGATCGCCTCGGTCTCGGCCAGGATGCCCTGGCGCTCATAGCGTCTTCGCGACCGGCTCCATCGCACAACCACCGCGGACAGTCGGCTGGCCTTCTTCGCGCGCCGGGTTAGCGCCGCGTCACCAGAAGGCAGGAAGGCAAGATGTCCGAGATCGGCGCAGTCCAGGCACAGTGGGCCGGCGTCCTCCATGAACAGCAGGCCGCCGGTGTCACCACACGACGTGCAGGTCCACTCTTTGAGTGGCGAGATCACGACGAGATCCGGCGGTCGGCTCCGCCGCTCGACGGTGCGCGCAGACAGGCCCGGTGACACCCAGTGCGTCCGATACGCGCGCTCGATGGCGACGTCCCCGCTGACGCTGAAACGCAGCTGGCGACGGTCGCGAGTGCGGGCCACGTAGTCGGTCTCCGACGGGTTGAGCCCCTGGTCGCGCGCCCAGCGTCGGAACGCAGCCATCGCCACGGTGACCTTGCTCAGGTTGGCTTGGACGACGCGCTCGAGCGACTCGACCCGTCCCTGCCGCCACTCGTCGACGTGCGACGGCGCGAGCCAGCCCAGGCCGAGCAGCACGTCGATTGCGCTAACAAATCGCTGTTCGGCCAGCGCCGCCTCAGCCGCTTGCGTGACCCGCTGCTGCAGACTCTGCCGACTCATGGGTCGGCAGAGCGTGTCCCGCGGACAACGGCGGAGCTCCGCCCGACAATCTCGCCACAACAGATCACGGTTTTGGTTCACCTTCCCTTCCGCGAGGGTGTTTGGGCGACTGATTTCGCCTGGCCATTCCGGTCGACTCGCGGCGCCGATGTCGTCCGGCGCGGGCGGGGGGGCCCCACGCTTGTTGGCGGTGATCGTATCCAGCGTTCAGCTCGACCGTGATGATTCTTTGACGCCGCCGAGCGGCTGTCCGGTTTCGAGCTGAGCGCGCCGTCATCTCGCGACCGCCAGTTGTTGCCATTTCCTCACGTTGGGTGGCGCGGTCGTTGATGTCAAAGAAATCATCACATTGCGGCCATAAGGAGCTGATGGCCTTTTCCAACACTGTGCTGGCGTGCGATCCCACGATACGCCCGGTGCCACCGCGACTAGGTTCGGCAGATCGCGGAGAGATGGTCCTTCCCCGGCGAGCGTGCCCGAATCTGTCGGTGGGATTCCCTAGGCTTGCCTCGTGGAATACGCGATGATCGACGCACTGCGGGAGCGGCACCCCGCTTGGCGACTGCTGCGTGCCGGCAATTCCACGCTGATCCTCTCCTTCCTCGGGGTGTTTTTCGTCGAGGGCAACCGAGGCGCGTGCTCAGCAAGCGAGGTCGCGGCCGCCTTGGACGACCACCTGCACGCCCTCAACACCGAGATCTCCACCGAGAGCGGGGAGGAACGGTTTCCGAAGGAGCCTCGATCCTATTTGGAGGACTGGGCGGCCACCGACGCCGCGTTTCTGCGGCGGTTCTATCCGCCCGGCGACGACGAAGTCCACTACGAGGTCACACCGGCGTTCGAGAAGGCCTACGCGTGGGTCATCAGCCTCAAGGGCAGGTCCTTCGTGGGGACTGAGTCCAGGCTGCACACCGTGGTCGAGCTGCTTCGGCAGATCGTGCACGGAACCGAAGTCGAACCCGCCGTCCGGCTGGCCGAACTGCGCCGTCGCCGCGACGAACTCGACGCCGAGATCGCCGCCGTCGAGGCCGGCGTTATTACGGTCCTGGACGCGACCGGGGTCCGCGACCGCTACCAACAGCTCTCCGCGACCGCGCGGGAGCTGCTCTCGGACTTTCGCGAGGTTGAAGAGAACTTCCGGCTCCTCGACCGTTCCGCGCGAGAAAAGATTGCGGCGTGGGATGGATCCAAGGGCGAACTGCTTGCCGAGTTGGTCGGAAGCCGCTCCGAGATCGCGGGTTCGGACCAGGGCCGGAGCTTCCAGGCGTTCTACGACTTCCTGCTCTCCGAGTCGCGTCAGGCAGAGCTCACCGATCTGCTCGCCAGGGTGTCAAGCCTCGACACGATCGAAGCCGATCATCGGATTCGCGGCATTCACCATGACTGGTCCGAAGCTGCCGATCGAGCCCAACGCACCGTCCGGCAGATATCCGAACAACTGCGCCGCTTCCTCGACGACCAGGTCTGGCTGGAGAACCGGCGCGTCCTCGACCTGGTCCGGGCGGTGGAGAGTGTTGCTCTTGAGCTCCGCGACAACCCGCCGACCTTCGGGCTCGAGGTCGACCAGCCGGGCATCGAGATCGCGCTCCCGCTCGAGCGCCCGCTCTACCAACCGCCCGCGGCGGTGGCGGTTGAGAGCCAAATCGCAGAGGCGACCGAGGTAGTCGATACTGACCTGCTCTTCGCTCAGACCTTCATCGACCAAGCGCGCCTGGTCGAGATCATCCGAAGCGTTCTGCCCGAGAGCTCCTTGGCCCTCTTGTCCGACGTCATCGCGATACACCCCATCGAGCAGGGTGCGGCGGAGATCGTCGGCTACCTTGCGCTCAACGACGAAGACGTGACGGTGGACATGGACGACACCGAAGAGACTCTCCTGGAATACTCCGACCCCGCCGACCCGGACGTCACCAAGCGAGCGAGGCTTCCCAAAGTGACGGTGAGGCGAAGGTGACGGTGAGGCGACGATGAGCAACGAGCATGCGGTTGCCAGCGCGATCATCCGGCTGATGCAGGGTGTCGTCTACCGCGAGTCCGACGAGGACACCTGGCTGACGCTGGAACGCCTGGGCGCCGGTGTCCGAGACCATTTCGCCACCATCGGCGTCGACGTGGTCGTGGATGACGCCGAGGGTTTCGCTTATCTACGGTCCCGGCCCGAGGAAGATGTCGACGAGGCGCTCCCACGCCTGGTGCGCAGGCGGGCACTGACGTACAACGTCAGCCTCCTGCTGGTGTTGCTGCGCAAGCGGCTCGTCGAGTTCGAGACGGCCGGTGGTGACGGCCGACTGGTCCTCACCAGCGAGCAGATCGTCGAGATGCTGAGGCTCTTCCACGCCGAGTCCACCAACGACGCACGAGTCGTGGACCAGGCCGAGACAACGATCAAGAAGGCGGCCGAGCTCGGCTTTCTGCGGCAGCTGCGCGGTCAAAGCGACCATTGGGAGGTGCGGCGAATCCTCAAGGCCTACGTCGACGCCCAGACCCTGTCCGACTTCGCGGCGAAGCTGCGGGAGTACGCCGGAGTGGCGGCCGGCGATGAGTGAAGGGCTCTTCTCCGCGGTCGAACTCGGTGCTGGCCGAAGGGCCGGCTACCGGCTCCAGCACTCGGAGGTCTTGAACTGGGGCACGTTCGACTCCCAGGTCTGGCGGTTCACTCCCGACACCGAGACCGCGCTGGTCACCGGTGACATCGGTTCCGGCAAGTCGACGATCGTCGACGCGCTGACCACATTGCTGATGCCGTCCCACAAGGCCGCCTACAACAAGGCCGCCGGCGCCGAGGCCAAGGAACGCACCCTGCGCTCGTACGTCGAAGGCCACTACAAGTCCGAGCGAAACGAGGCCACCGGACGGTCGCGCGCCAAGGGGCTGCGCGAGAACAGGCGGAGCTACTCCGTCGTGCTCGGGGTCTTCGCCAACCACGGCTACGACGAGACGGTCACCCTGGCTCAGGTCTTCCAGCAGCGCGAGAGCACCGGACAGCCATACCGCTTCTTCGTCACCGCAACCAAGGCGCTCTCGATCGCAACGGATTTCGCCGACTTCGGCACGGACCTGCGCGATCTCCGTAAGAGGCTGCGCGCTACCGGGGCGGAGATCTTCGACGAGTTCCCCAAGTACGCAACCTCGTTGCGTCGCCTGCTCGGAATCCGATCGGAGCAAGCGCTCGAGCTGTTCCACCAGACCGTCTCGATGAAGTCGGTCGGCAACCTCAATGACTTCGTGCGCGACCACATGCTCGAACCGAGCGACTCGACCGAGCGGGTTCACGACATCATCGCCCATTTTGACGACCTGACCAAGGCTCACGACGCCGTCAAGCGAGCGCGAGAGCAGCTCGAAGCGCTCGAGCCCGTCGTGCAGACGGCAGCAAAGTACGACGCCGGGCTCGCGGAACGCGAGTCCTTGGAGCGCGAGCGATCCGCCGTCCGGCTCTTCATCGCCGAGCTTCGCTCCAGTCTGCTTGCCGACGAGATCGCTGCGCTAGAGACCGAGGGCTTGGGCTTGTGGAAGGAGCAGGACGCCGCAAAGGCCAAGGAGCAGAAACTAAAACACGAACACGACGCTCTCATCGAGGAGCGCGCCAGGGCGGGCGGGGACCGCATCGGCGAGCTGGAGCGACTCGCCGGCGAGGCCCGTGCCGAGGCCCAGAGTCGTAGTCATGCCCGGACGCGGTTCGATGTCGCCGTCGCCGATGCCGGGCTGGAACCGGTCGTCGGAAGCGAGGAGTTCGCGGCCCTGTCCGCTCTGGCCTCGACCGAGCGGTCGCGGCTTACCGCGGAGAAGCGAGCCCTCGATGCGGCCACTGCCGACGCGATCGGGCGTGAGAGAGAGTTCCAACGGCAGTGCGGCCTCATCTCCGAGGAACTCACGAGCCTGGAGCAACGCACCAGCAACCTGCCAGTCGAGCAGGTCGAGGTGCGCGCGGAGTTGTGTGCGTCCCTCGGGCTGACGCCGGACGACCTCCCGTATGCGGGCGAACTGCTTGACGTGACCGATGAACACGCCGAGTGGCGGGGCGCTGCGGAACGGGTGCTGCGAGGGTTCGCTCTCTCGCTGCTGGTGCCCCAGCAGCACTACGACGCCGTCGCCGGATGGGTGAACGGCCGAAGGCTCACGTTCCACGGTCGCGGTGGCAAGGCGATCGGAGCGAAGCTCGTCTACGAAAGGGTTGCCAGACAACGGGTTCCGCTCCAATCGCCGGGGCACGAGGGGCTTTGGCTCGCCGACTGCATCGAGGTCAGGGACGGGCTTTTCCATCAGTACCTCCTCGATGAGCTCACGAAGCGGGCCGACTACCGATGCGCCTCTAGCCTTGAGGAGTTCCGCAGCCAGCGGCGTGCGGTGACCCGCGAGGGCCAGGTGCGCTCGGGCGAGCGCCACGAGAAGGACGACCGGCACCGCGTCGACGATCCCCGTCGCTGGGTCCTCGGCTGGGCCAACGAGCGAAAGATCGCCGCGCTTCGCGACGAGCTCGCCGAGCTGGAGGAAAAGCGCGCGACGGCCGCCGCCGAGCTGGCGAGCCTCGACGCGCAGCGGGATGCGCTGCAGGCAAACCTGGATGCTCTCACGCGCCTTGAGGGGTTTCACTCTTGGGCCGACCTCGATGTCGACGAGGCCGAATCGCGTGCGAACGATCACGACGCCGAACGCGACCGCCTGCTGGCCGGCTCGTCGCGCCTGGAGGAGATCGCGCGGGCGCTTGACGAGAACGAAGCGCAAGCCAAAGCCGTGGGGGAGTTGATCGACAAGCTCACCGGCAGACTCGCGACCACGGCCGCGGCTGCGGAAAAAGCAAAGCAGGACAAGGAGCGCGACGACGAATTCATCGCAGCGGGGCCAGAGCAAGAGCTGGCAGTCGCCCGCGCCTCGTATGCAGCGCTCGACAAACGCCTTGGAAAGAACCGCCTGGTGCGGGCGGCGGACTGCGCCGAGACGGAGATGGCGCTGTCGGCCGATCTCCATCGGCGTATCGAACGCCTCACCGGCCAACTCAACGGCTATGCGCTGAACTTGGGCCAGTACATGAGCGACGTCTTGCGCCGATGGCCCGAGCTGCGCGCGGACATGGACGCCAATGTCGAGGCCCGCCACGATTTCCTGGCGTTCCGCGATCGCGTCGCGACCGACGACCTCCCGCGTTTCGAGGCCGAGTTCAAAGAACAGCTCAACAAGAACGCGATCCAGGAGCTGGCAGGGTTCAACAACTGGCTCAACCGGCAGGCGTCGGCGATCGACGAGCGCATCGGTCGCATCAACGACGCGCTCGGCGCGGTGCCCTACAACCCGGGCCGCTACATCCGGCTGGAGAAGGAACCCACCACCAACCAGGATGTCGCGCAGTTTCGTTCGGACTTGCGCAATCTGACCAACGACAGCCTTGCGCTCGACGGCGACCAGTACTCCGAGCAGCGGTTCCTGGACGTCAAGCGGATCATCGAACGCTTCCGCGGTCGCGACGGCTACGCAGAATCTGACAAGTCCTGGACTCGACGGGTCACCGACGTGCGTAACTGGTTCGTCTTCTCCGCCTCCGAGCGCGACGTCGAGACCGGTGTTGAATGGGAGCATTACAGCGACTCCGACGGCAAGTCCGGCGGTCAGAAAGAGAAGCTCGCCTACACGATCCTCGCGGCGTCCCTTGCTTACCAGTTCGGGCTCGAGTGGGGTGTTGAGCAGTCAAGAGACTTCCGGTTCGCGGTCATCGACGAGGCATTTGGGCGCGGCTCGGATGTCTCGACGCGCTACGCGCTGGAACTGTTCGCGACGCTCGGGCTGCAACTTCTCATCGTCACGCCTTTGCAGAAGGTCCACGTCATCGAGCCGTACGTGAAGGCGATTGGATTCGTCGACAATCCGACCGGAACGTTCTCTCGCCTCCAGACGATGACGATCGAGGAGTACCGGACGCGACGTGACGGACGGCGGCCATGAGTGCCGGGTGGACCACATCAGATGACATTGCCGCCAGGGTCAGACGCCGGTGGGACGACGGATCGCTGTTGCGTGCCTACGCCAAAGGTGATCCCTTTGATCCCATCGAAGTACCGCTTCGTGGCCCCAAACCGTCGCAGGTCGGTGACGACATTGCCGCCGCCCGCGAGTGGGTGGCGGCCCTCGACGGCGGCCGCCGCGACGACGGCCGATACACCCTGCAATGGCAATCGATCGGCGGCCGACAGATCGGCCGCAACCGGCTACCCATCCGCGCAGTGGTGTCCTCACTTGAGCAAGCCTGGTCGCTCTTGGGCGTGTCGACTTCGGTTCGTCGTTTCGACGCGCTCCTGGCTCTGGCACATCAACATCCGCAGGTTCGAGAGTGGGTTGTCGACCATCCGCATCGTGCACTCGAACTGGGGCACGAGATGCCGCAGCTGATCGCTGCCTACGTTTGGCTCGACAGTCACCGTCGATCGCATCGATATCTGCGCGAGATCAGTGCACCCGGCGTTGACACCAAGTTCGCCGAGAGGCACCGGCCTGCCCTGGCAGCGATGCTTGGCGTTTCGTCGACAGCCCCGGGATTCCTGGCCGACCTTGGCCTCAGGTCGAAGCCCGGACTGGTTCGGCTGCGGCCCGCGCCCTCGCTGGGACTCCCGGCTCCGCTCACAGAGCTGGCGGTGCGTTCCGAGGAGTTGGCACAGCTCACTGTCGAACCACGAGTGGCAGTAATCATCGAGAACGAGATCAGCTATCTGTGTGTCGACGTCCCCGAAGACGGCGTCGTGATCTGGGGTAAGGGCTTCGAAGTCGACAGCGTGGGTCGACTCCGATGGCTGGCTGAAGCCGACGTCCTCTACTGGGGAGACATCGATACCCACGGATTCGCCATTCTCGACCGTCTGCGGGCGTGGCTACCACGAGCACGCTCGGTGCTGATGGACCGTGAGACGCTGCTTGCCCATCGCGACCGTTGGGTAACCGAAGACCGCCCGGCCAAGTCGGTCCTCACGCGACTGACTCCTGACGAGCAGGACGTCTATTCGGAACTGGTCGGGGACGGGTTGGGTGAACGAGTGCGCCTCGAACAGGAGCGAATCGACTGGCAATGGGTCGAGCAACGGCTACCAGCAGTAAACAGCGCGCGGATTTGAAACCTCTGTGAAGCGTTTCCTCGCCGCGCGCCGACAGCGTCCCTGATGTCGCTGACGCCGGGGTACGGCGAAACACCGCTTCCCGACGACGAATTGGCGGCCCTACTGCTGGGGCGGGTAGTCAAAACTGATGAAGCGCCTGGTAACTGCCCATTTCTGTGACTTCCCGGGGTTGAATTTGGTGAGCCAAGCGCGCGATCGATGAAGTCGAGCAGCGACTCGATCCCCCACATGTGGTCGGGATGGTTGATCAAAACATTTCGATCCGGCACACGGTCGGAACAACGTTGCCGCGTATCAACCCCCCGATTGACGAAATCCTGTACACCGTCCGAGGTAACCCATTGGTTGGTCACCTGAGTCCTATTCGACGCATCTATTCAGAGCAGACATGCCGGTCATCGCGCGGCGGGCGGCGTAGAGCCGAGGATTCGGCGCGGCTTGTTCGCTCCTTTGCGTGAGTGGGGTCGAACTGCTCGACATCACGTCGGCCCCGTCTCTGTCACTTCGCTGGGTGATCGCGATGACCGGTTCGCACGAGTGGTTTGTTGATACGGCTAAACCAAATGTGCCCAGCAGGTGTTGAGCAAACGATGAATAGCGATCGAATGCGCTGGTCGGGCACCGCGGCCGAGACGATGAGTTGTGCTCGCAGTCCGGCCGGTGTCGGTCTGCGAGTGAGTCGCGCGCCGGTGATATCGGCGTCTGCCGCTCGCTGGCGGTGTTGTTACACGAGTAGTTCGGACCCGCCGAAGTGCGATGAGTCGCCGACGACCGGCCGCCGGTGCGCCAGGCGGCCAGGCTCGTCGCGGACACGCGTCGCCATGCCGCTAGTCCCGGCACGTTCGTTAATCTCAGTTCATGTCTGCAAAAAGGCGACGCGGCTCGAAGGCCAAAAAGCGATCGCCCAAGCATGCAGGCCGGGTCCAACGCCCACCGCAACCGGATCTGCTCGGC
This sequence comes from uncultured Actinomycetota bacterium, assembly GCA_963814505.1. Classification (GTDB taxonomy): domain Bacteria; phylum Actinomycetota; class Actinomycetes; order Mycobacteriales; family Mycobacteriaceae; genus Mycobacterium. The sequence continues at coordinate 139,626 of CAWFDM010000016.1, read as the reverse complement.
GAGGTTAGGCGCGCGATCGATGACGGACACCCGTTGAGCCTGCTCAGCTACGTGAGTTCCCTGCTGTGTGTCACCGATCCCCGCAGCAGGGACCCGTTCACCAAGGACCAACCGGAACAGATCAGCCTGGAAGAACTCGTGCGGGCGTTTCTCGAGATCCGGATCCCGGAGATGACGGCGCTGCTGGCCGTGATCGCTGAGCTCGCTCACCGCGATGATGTCCTCCGCAGGCGCATCCGACGCGAGCTTGCATCCCGGCCGAAGGTTGAACCGCACTGGATAGCCGAACTCGCACAGCCGGTGACCCATCGCGCGGTACGCATGAGCCACATTCTGGGCGACGGCGACGACGTCATCCTCGGGTCCCGCCTGCCCGGTGGGCAGCAGATCACCGTCGTGGTCTACATCGACCACAACCTCGGCACCATCGTCAAGGACTGCTTCGTGGTTCCGGTGCCGATCGACGTGATCATCGATGAGCTTCGTAGCTCCACCGATGATCCCGACGCCCGCTTCGATGACATCAGCCTTGCCGACGCGCGCGCCTGCATCGAAGAGGCGATCGCACGGGCCGCGATCACCTACCCACCGGAGGAGAGCGAGTCTTGGCCCGCCAGTCGCGCGCTGGTCGAATGGCTCTTGCAAGAACTCCCGGAGGGGGGAACCGAATACCAACGCCCTGAGTGGGATTCGGACGCATGCGCCGGACTCGCCGAGCGGTTCTTCGCCTCCTCGCACGGCGCCAAGCTGGACGACGCCGACCACAGGCGTTTGCTCGATTCGCTGTTGTGGTACGGAACCGACTACGGTACCGGCGACCCGCTCCGGTGGAGTGTGCCGAAGGTGGAGATCCTGCTCCGCGATTGGATTCCGCGCAAGATCGTCGCCGACGCGGCATATCTCGCAGGGGCGCCTGCTCTGCTGCGGGCTTTCATCCGCTTCGCGCACGCCGAGGTCGGCATCCGCGACGAGCTGACCAGCGAGGCGGTCGACACGGTCGACCTGCTGGAACCAGAATTCCAGGACACCATCCGGTCCGACCGGCCGCAGGGGCCTTACGCAATCCTGGAAGCCCTCGGATTGGATACCGGCGGGCCCGATTGGTCGACTCGACGGGCCGCCGGTGCGCAGTACCGGCTCGATGTGCTTAGCCGGGAGGTCGGCGGATCCGCGCAGTTGGACAGCCTCGACACCGAACCTTTGCCCGACGAGCCATTTGATTCCGACGGCATCCCGGACGACATTGGGGCACGGGTCGGCGAAATTCTGGTGTTGACCGACCGGTGCTGCGACGAGATGCTCGGTATCGAGTACCGCACCGCCTCCCGACGACTGCTCGCTCGTGCTGCGGCCGGCGACCCCGATCTTTTCCGTCGTAAAGGACGGCCGGATACCGCCGCCGCGGCGGTGGTGTGGATCATCGGCAAGGCCAACGACTTATTCCATCTCTGGGGACGCGGCCTGCTGGTCAAGGATGTCCTGGGCCACTTCGGAATACGCCACGGCAGTGTCTCCCAGCGCGCCGCCACCATCCTTAAGGCGGCCGGATGTGATTGTGACACTTACGATCTGAGGCTGGGGTCACCGGACTATCTGGTCGCGGACCGCCGCCGGCGCATCATCGAGCTTCGTGACGAGTACCGTCTCGAAGCCGGGGCACGTTGACGTCCCTGGCTTAGGCGTGCTGAAATCCCTTGCCGCTGCGGTCGGCGGGGTCGGGGCCCAGCCCAAGGTAGGTGGCACGCAACCGGTCCCACAGCTCGAGCTGTTCCCAGACGGGCTGGTCGCGGATCTGCTGGTCGTTGGTCAAAAACGGGTTGGGCAGCATCAGGGTCATCATCTGTTCGTCGCGCCCGTTGTACAGGCGCACACCCCATGATGTGGGGCATTCGTCGCCGCCGATCAGCCGATACAGCTCGGCGCGCGCACACCTGCGGATCCGGCCGAGCTCGGCGCCGCTTGCCGTGTGCTCGCCGATACACAGGTGGAAATGCCAGCGACCGAAGTCGACGGTGGCCTCGCATACACCGAGCCGTCGAACATCGAGATCTGCTTGGGCGGGTTTGGTGCGGCCACTTCCCAGGCCGCACCCTCGATGATGATGCCGAACCAGATTTCGTCCCAATACTCGTTGAAGCACAGGCGGATGAGGTCGAGCAGGTGCCGCTCGTCGGCTGGCAACGGCCACCGCTGTTCGCGGCTCCCGCTCTCGGTCTCGACGATGGGAGGGTTGGCGTCCGTCATCGCGTCACCTATCTGCATCGGCGGCGGGCGCGCGGTGCCGGGAAAGCGTCAGCTCAAGCGTTGCGTCGGCGCCTTCGGCCGGTCGGTAGTTTTCACGTCTCGCCCCGCGCCGGCCGACATGGTGGCGGCCTCACCGCGAGCCAGGCCCACGGTCGCGACAATCACCACCACCGCCGCCAGCACCAGCACAAACCACTCCCGCCCGCCGGCGCGCACGGTCTCTTCGAGCACGAGGACCCCAAGCACACCGCCCACTATGGGTTTTGCCACGATGATGGTCGGCAGGGAGGCGGTCAGAGCGCCGGCACGATAGGCCGACTGGTGATAGATCATCCCGGCCACCCCGGTGGCTATCCAGGCATAGAACCACGGCGTGCGCCACAACGTGTCGGGGTTGTGTTCGATTACGTCGACAACGCCCTTCATCATCACCGAGAACACCGCCAACAGCGAACCGGCGACCGCTGCCAGCAGCACCGCCGCGACCGGACGTTCCCGCCAGATCCGGGCGCCCAGCAAACACAACATCAACGGCGGACCCATCACCAGGCCCACCACAAGCCAGGTCTGGGACGACGCCCGCTCCTGATCGCCCACCGGCTGTCCGACCGCGATGACTACCGCCAACGCTGCGGCCAGCGTGACCGCCCATATCCACTCCTGGCGGGTTATCGGATGACCCGTCACCCGCGCATAAATCGGCAAGGCGAACAGCAGCGACGTCACCTGCAGCGACATGACCAACAACACCGAGCCCTTGTCGAGGGCCTCGGCAAGTAGCAGATAACTGCCGATGTCCCCGATGCCGCCCGCCCACCAGCGCTTGTCGCGCAATAACATGCCGAACAGCGTCAGGTGGCCGACCTGTTTGTCGGTGACCTCCTGCGCGGACCGCTGACGGATCACGTTGCCGATCGCGGCTGCCAGTGCGGCGCCAAGGGCGAGAAGCGCCGCGAGCTCCGTTCTCGACACGGGGTGACCTCCTCGCCGACACGTCCGGCCCGGAAACCGCGGATCTTCCTGGGGCCACTTTACTGTGCTGATAGTTTGCTCGCCCTTCGTCGGACGCGCGCCGAAACGGCCCGACTGATTGCGAAAACCTCGGTCTGGCGCCGACCGCTCGCCACCCGTCGCCAGTCGCGGCGCGATTACTGTGGCTGCCATGGCTGCCATGGCTGACTGGACCGCAGCAGACCTGCCCTCGTTCGCCGGGCGCACCGTCATCGTCACCGGGGCTAACAGTGGGTTGGGTGCGGTGACCGCCCGCGAGTTGGCCCGGGTCGGTGCCAAAGTCATCCTGGCGGTGCGCAACACCGAGAAGGGTGAGATTGCGGCCCAGCAAATGACCGGCCGCGAAACCGGCCGGGTCGAGGTGCGTCGACTCGACTTACAGGACCTGTCCTCGGTAGGGGAGTTCGCCGACGGCGTGGCTGAGTTCGACGTCTTGGTCAACAACGCCGGCATCATGGCCGCCGACTACGCGCTGACCGCCGACGGCTTCGAGAGCCACATTGCCACCAATCATCTCGGCCATTTCGCGTTGACCAACCTGCTGCTGCCGAAGCTCACCGACCGAGTGGTGACCGTGTCGTCGCTGCAGCACCTGTTCGGCTACATCAGCCGCAAAGACCTCAACTGGCAGCGACGGCCCTATTCGCGGTGGCTGGCCTACGGCCAGTCGAAGCTCGCCAATCTACTGTTCACCAGCGAGCTGCAGCGGCGGCTGGACAGTGTCGGCTCTTCGCTGCGCGCGCTGGCCGCTCACCCCGGCTGGTCGCACACGAACCTGCTGGGTCGCTCGGGTCACCGGTTGACCGACGCGGCGGTAATGACCGCCACCCGCCTGGTGTCCACCGATGCCGACTTCGGCGCCCGGCAGACCCTGTATGCGATAGCTCAGGATCTGCCGGGCGACACGTTCGTCGGCCCGCGATTCGGCCTGTATGGCCGCTCCCAGCCGATCTGGCGTGGCTTGCAGGCCAAGCGCGCAACCACCGCCACCGCACTCTGGCAGCTGTCCGAAGAGCTAACGGATACCAAATTTCCGCTCTGAGCAGCCGATGAGTTAGCCTGTGCGGACGTCACGGCGAGCGTGGCCAGCCACCGTTATCGGCGGGAGCTAACGCTGAGGTTGCCGCGATCCCGGGCGTGCCCAGCCCGCCCGAGGTGCCCAGCCCGCCCGAGGTGCCCATCCGCCCGAAGTGCCCATCCGCCCGAAGTGCCCATCCGCCCGAAGTGCCCATCCGCCCGAAGTGCCAGCCCTCCCGAGGAGTATTCAATTGGGACGCGACGTACCTGCCCGGTTGGTGACCTGCGGATGTATCTAGGCGTCATCATCAATCCGCTCGCCCGCAAGAATATTGGCGCGCCCGGTCGCAGCGCCGAACTGCGTCGCATCGTCGGCCAGTGGGGCGAGGTGCACGAAACCGTCTCCGTCGAGGACCTGCGCGGTGTCGTGGAGCAGCTCCATCCGCGGATCACCCACATCGTGAGCGACGGCGGCGACGGGTCGCTGAACTGGCTGATCAACGAAATCGAGCAATCCGTCGCCGATCCCGAGCGCTGGCCGACATTCGTACCCAGCAACGGCGGCAGTGTCAACGCCGTCGCGCGCAAGGCGCGGGTACGCGGGCGCCCGAAAGCGATTCTGGCCGCGCTGACGGCCGCCGCCGAGACGGATCGGCGTCCGCCCGAAGTCCGTTTCGACACGCTGCAACTCGACGGCGAAACCGCGGACGGCGCGACGTTCCATCGGCTCTGCTTTGGGCTGGCCGCCGGAGGCGTCGGCAACCGGTTCTACGACATGTACTACGACAACCACGATCATTCCCGGGCGGCCGTCGTTCGGGTGCTCGCTCGCTCAGTCGGCGACTTCGTCACCTCGAGAGTTGTTCCCGGTCGCTCGAGCAGCCCCGACAACTTTGCGTCGAACCTGTTGACTCCGACGCGTGCCCGCGTCGTGATCGACGGCGAGGAGGTCCCGACGCGGGCGCACAGGCTGCTGCACGCGGGCGCGATCGACCTGCAAATCGGCGCCGGGTTCCGGCTCTTCCCGAAGGCGTGCGAACCTGGCGCGCTGCATTTCCAAGCCGGCGATGTCCCGCCCGCGAAGCTCGCGGCACGCTTTCCGGTGGCACTGCACGGCGGCACGCTGCGCGGCGACTTGGTGCGCGACGTCAACGGTCGGGAGATGATCATCGAGGCCGAGGACGAACCGCTGTCACCGATCATCGACGGTGAGCGTTTCCTCGGGATCGTCAGGCTGGTGGCCCGCGCTGGGCCGAAGATTCGCATTGCCCGAGTGGGGTCGCCAACCGACGCTCTGGCCTGATACGCGCCAGAGGCGTAACGCAAGAATCTGCCAAGCCTGCTCTGACAAACTCTCCTGACAACGTTCGCCGTTGCTGCCGCGCCGGCAGTTCGAACTCAGGAGGTAAGTACGACCCTAGTCATTAGCAGTCATGCGTAGTCATGAGTTGGGCCGCCAGTGCCTCCCACGCCGGTTGCTGCGATGCGGGACTTCGGTAGCAAGCCGAGCACTGGCGCGCAGGTTTTTTTGTTTGCGAGCTGGGCGCTTGGGTTGCCGATAACGATGCCTGCGGTCGATGCTCGGGGCAAATTCCGCAGCAACGGCGTGGAGCACGGAAATACGGAGGTACGTATGTCAGTATCGGCGTATTTACGGAATCTAGCTGGGTATATGCCGAGGTAACCGCTACTGAAATACTGATCGCCGGTCCCAGCCAGGACTGAATCCCGGTAGGCCCACGCAACCCATCCGGCCGAGTTATGCATGGGTTTTACTTAGCAAATTAAATTAGCCTGAGAAAGTGATGTGCAGCACTTAGAAAGGTCTTGTAGGGCTTTGCTTGAGGTCAGTCTGCGGAGTTAGTATCGGCTTCATCGGGTTTCTGACATGGAAGTCGTAGGAAGTTGTTCTGTTGAGCAAGGCTTTAGACCGTCCCAACCGGAAGGGGGGAGTGGCTCCGACCATGGAGACGCTTATCGATTACCTGCGGATGTACGAAGAGGAGAGACCGGACCAGCTCCTCTTCCGGTTCGTCGACGGCGACGGCCGGGAGCTCGAGCAGTACACCTACCAAAGCTTCGCCGAAAGGACGCGCGAGCTGGCCGCCTACTTGTCCGCGGAGGCCGGGCTCAAGCCGGGGGAGCGGGCGCTGCTGGTCTACCCGCCGGGTCTGGAGATGGTGGCGGCGCTGTTCGCGTGCGCGCGGATCGGAGTGATCGCCGTACCGGTCAGCCCTCCGCTGCCCATGGCGTTCGAGGCGGGGCTGGCCAAGCTCAGCTTCATCGCGCGGGACTCCCAGGCCAAGGTGGTGCTGTCGACCAAGCAACTCGAGTTCGACTACCGCCTGATGCTCGGCTACCTGAAAGACGCGCTGCCCTGGGCGGACACCGAGCGGCTCCCGGAACTGCCCTGGTTCGCCACGGATGCAACGCGGGAATTTGGTGGTGCTCCCGTGCCGGACGCGCCCGGACCGGTGATGTTCCTGCAGTACACCTCCGGCTCCACCAGCGATCCCAAGGGGGTGATCATCAGCCACGCCAACGTCATCGCCAACGCCGAAGCCTTCAACGGCCACGAGGTGTTGGTCAGTTGGCTTCCGCAGCATCACGACATGGGCTTGATCTCCGCTTACCTGTTCGTGCTGCTGGTGGGTGCGACCACGCATGCGATGTCACCGGAGGACTTCCTCAAGCGGCCATCGTCCTGGCTGCGGCTGGTCAGCCAGGTGCGCGCGACCCACACACCGGTGCCGAACTTCGCGCTCGAGTATTGCCTGCGCGAGGACAAGGTTGCCGCCTCGGAGCTGGCCGGCATCGACTTGAGCAGCCTGGAGTCCATCGTCGTCGGCGCGGAACCGCTCCGCGCCAAGACGTTCACCCGCTTCCGGGAACGCTTCGCTCCCTACGGCCTGCGACCCGGCGCGCTGGGTGGCGCCTACGGCTTGGCGGAAAACACCCTGATCGTGTCCCTCCGGGGCCGACAGATCCTGGCCGTCAACAAGCGAGCGCTGCAGAAGAATCTCGCTCGTATCGAAAAGGCCCTGCCCGAGAGCAACAACCAGGCCCTACTGGTGAGTTGCGGCAAGCCCCTTGCCCGGAACGTCGTCCGCATCGTCGATCCCGAATCGCGGCAGGCCCTGCCCGAAGGCCGGGTCGGTGAAATTTGGGTGGCCGGACCCTCCAAGGGAGGCGGCTACTGGCAGCGCCCCAACGTCACCGCGGAGCTGTTCGGGGCCCGCATCGCGGGCGATGAAGACCACACCTATCTACGGACGGGCGATCTCGGCTTTCTGCATGAGGGCGAGCTGTTCGCCTGCGGCCGGATCAAGGACCTGATCATCGTGCACGGCGTCAACTGCTACCCCTCGGACGTCGAGGCCGTCGTGTCGCGATCGGCCGCGGAAGTCCGCGAGGGCTGCGTCGCCGCCTTCCCGGTCGAACGCGAGGAGCAGGAAGTCCTGGTGGTGGTCGCCGAGGTGCGCGACGAGCACCGGCTCCCAGACGTTAAGGCTCTCGGACGAGCGATCCGCCGCCACTGCCACATCGATCCGCACGTCATGGTGTTCGTGCCACCGCGCAGCGTTCCCAAGACCACCTCGGGGAAGATCAGGCGCAGGGAAACCCGCCAGCTCTGGCTGGACGGCAAGCTGCCCGTGCTGGCCAGCTGGGAACAGCAGGCGCACGGGAGGCCGGACGCCACGGGTCTTCCAGTGGGTCCGCTGGACCGCTTCCGCCATCTCATCGAGAGCTACGACCTCACCGGGCAGGAGGACTGCTCCTTCGCCGACGTAGGCATCGACTCGCTGAGCCTGACGCAGCTCCGCACGGACCTGCAGGCCCTGCTGGAAGAGCATGGCGCCGGGGACCTGGCCGACGAGGTCAACACGCGGCTGCTGCAGCGCCTGACGGTCGCCGAATTCTTCCGCCTGGTGGGCCAATTCGGCGATGGCCGCGATGGGTCAGCGCAAGCGCGCGACGCGCTCCGGCAGGCGGTGGCTCAGATTTCCGCCGAGTACGAGGCGCGCGAGATCACGCAGATGCGCGCCGACGCGCGCCGGCCCCTGCCGGAGCTGCCGCCGGCGCGACCGGGCGCGCCAAGCGACCTCCTGCTGACCGGCGTGACCGGGTTCCTGGGACCGTTTCTGCTGGCGAGCCTGCTCGAGCGGACTTCCCACGCCCTGCATGCGCTGATCCGCGCCACGGATGCAGAACACGGCCTGGACCGGATCATCGCCTCGCTGCGCCGGGCGCAGCTGTGGTCCCCGGCGCTGGAAGCCGACGTTCGCGCGCGAGTGCGGGTGATCTGCGGCGACCTCGCCGAGCCCCACCTGGGAATGGGCGAGGCGGCGTTCCAGCGGCTGGCCGACAGCGTCGATGCCATCGTGCACAACGGTGCTCTGGTGAACTACGTCCGGACCTACGACGCGCTACGGCCCACCAACGTCGTCGGCACCTGGGAGCTGCTGCGGCTGGCCATGACCTCGCACCGCAAGACCTTCCACCTGGTGTCCAGCACCTTCATCTACGGCTGGAGCACCCTGCCGTTGGTCGGCGAGTGGGATGCGAACGAGGAGATGAGCGGCCTGGACTTCGGCTACTCGCAGACCAAGTGGGTCGCCGAGCAGCTGACGCTGGCAGCGCAGCGCCAAGGACTCGATGTGCGCATCTACCGGCCGTCGCTGATCTCTCCCACCAGCTCCGGCTTTGGCAGCCAGGAGGACATCTTGGTGCGCCTCCTGGCTTTCATGATCCGGCACGGCCTGGCCGTCAACGCCCACAACCAGATCAGCCTGCTGCCGGCGGACCTGGTCGCCGATCACGTCGTCGCGCTGATGGACCTCCCGGCCGAGGCGGGCACCGTCTTCAACATGACCGCGGATGACTACTACAGCCTCAGGGACATCACGCGGGTGTTGTCCGAATGCCACGGCTACCGCTTCACCTACCATGACATCCCGTCCTTCTCCGAGCAGGTGAACCGCCGGTGCGCAGCTGACGATCCGATTTATCCGCTGGTCGATTTCCTCGACCGCGCGACCGACAAGATCGCGGCGATGCGGGACAAGCGCTACGACAACAACCAGTACCGGCAGGCGCGCGCGCTGGCGAACGTCCGCCTGCGCGAGCCGGCCCTGACGGACACTGTCGAGGATCTGCTCCGCTTCTTGCGATCCGAGCGTCTGGTCACCGACGCGCAGACCGAGACCCGATGCAGCGCCTAGCCACACTACGATCCAGGGAGGAGGTTGACGATGTTCACTGTCGATGACCGGGCGACGGGTCCGCATGACGAGTCACTCGATCATGAGCGGCTCGTCCTGCAGGCGCGTGACGTCGAATTCGACTGGACCAAGCTGCCATTCCACTATGTGCCCAACGAGGTCTTGACCACTCATTTCTGCAACGTCCTGCACCTGCTGCTGCCGGCGGGCGAGGAGTTCATCGCCGGGATCTTCAAGGAGACATTGCCCTTGATCAAGGATGACCAACTTCGATTGGACGTGCAGGGATTCATCAGCCAGGAGGCCATGCATTCCCAAGCACACTCGGGTGTGGTCGAGCACTTCGCCGCCAAAGGCGTTGACCTGACACCGTTTACCGACCAGGTGGCCTGGATGTTCCAGAAGCTCCTCGGCGACCGGCCCCGGTGGAGCCGGCGGCGACGGCAGAGCTGGTTGCTCGAGCGGGTGTCGATGGTGGCGGCCCTCGAGCACTACACCGCGATCCTGGGTGAATGGATTCTCGACACTCCACAACTCGACGCCGCCGGCGCCGACCCGGTGATGCTGGATTTGATCCGCTGGCACGGTGCCGAAGAGGTCGAACACAAAGCGGTCGCCTTTGACACCATGAAACATCTGCGTGCCGGGTACTGGCGGCAGGTGCGCACCCAGCTGCTGATATCGCCGGCTCTGGCGTGGTTGTGGATACGCGGCGTGCGATTCATGTACACGGTCGACCCGCACCTGCCACCGGGGACCAAACCGCGCTGGCGGGACTATTTCTCCGCGGCGCGCCGGGGTTTGGTACCCGGGCCAACCCAGTTCCTGCCGGTCATCAGCGCCTACTACAAGCCGAGTTTCCATCCTTCCCAGCTGGGCGGGGTGGGACGCGCGGTCGACTACCTGGCCAGATCACCTGCCGCCCGCGCGTCTCACTGAGCACCGTGCGGAGGACGAATGATCGTGACCGCATCCGACGGCGTGCACCTGGCGGTGCACGCCTACACGGAGATCGACAAGCGGCGCCCGAGCATCCTGGCGATCCACGGCTACCCGGATAACCATCACGTGTGGGACGGGGTTGCCACGAAACTTGCAGACCAAAACCACCAAACCGACCGCTACAATTTCGTGGCCTACGACGTGCGGGGGGCGGGCGAATCATCAACGCCGCCAGACCGTTCGGGATATCGGCTCACCCAGCTGGTCGCCGACATCGCCGCGGTGATCGACGGCCTTGGCGTCGAGACCGTGCATCTGGTTGCCCATGACTGGGGCTCGATTCAGGCGTGGGCGGCGGTCACCGACGACTCGCTGATGAACAGAGTCGCTTCGTTCACGTCGATATCCGGGCCACACCTGAACTACGCGGGCAGGTTTCTGCGATCAGCACGCACCCCCCGGGCCGTCGCCGACGTCGCCAAACAAATCCTGGCCTCCTCCTACATCTGGTTCCTGCTCTGCCCGCGTGCGCCGGAGCTGGCGGCCCGGTCCGGGATGGGTGCGAAAGCTTTTGAGGCGGTTGAACATATCGGCCGATCGAGCACCCGTAGCCAGCGCCGTGCCGCGTTCCGGTCACTCGATGACTACCTCAACGGACTCAACCTGTACCGGGCCAACATGCCCGCGCCGATCTTGGCGCCGCCGGCGCAGCTGCCGCAGACCAGCGTCCCGGTGCAGGTCCTGGTAGCGCGCAAGGACTATTTCGTATCGCCTGCCCTGCAACGGTTCACCGGCTCTATTGCGGCCGGCAGCCGGATTGTCCAGATCGAGGGCGGGCACTGGGTGGTGGCCTCGCGTCCCGACGTCATCGCCCGGCTCACCGGCGAGTGGGTCGACCTGGTCGTCGAGGGCGTGGCCAGGGCCTCCAAGGCGGCCAAGGCCCGCCACCACCCGGTCGGCACCGGCCCCCGTGACGTGCGAGGCAAACTCGCACTGGTCACCGGGGCGGGCGCCGGGATTGGTCGGGCCACCGCGGTGGAGTTGGCCCGCCAGGGTGCGGCCACCGTCGTGATCGTCGACCGCGATCCCGCCGGCGCCGGGGAAACCGCCGATGCCGTCCGGGCGGCCGGGGCCGAGGCCGCGGTCTACCGGGTCGACGTCAGCGACGAAGCCGCGATGAATAATCTTGCGGCACAGGTGCATGACAAGCATGGTGTGGTTGACATCCTGGTGAACAACGCCGGCATTGGGCTGGCTGGCCGGTTCCTCGAGACGACGTCGGCGCAGTGGGACGCGATCATGGGTATCAATGTGGGCGGCGTCATCAGCGGCAGCCGGGCATTCGGCGCCCAGATGGTTGAGCGCGGTCAGGGCGGCACGATCATCAACGTGTCGTCGGCCGCGGCGTATGTGCCGTCGAAGTCCGTCGTCGCCTACGGCACGACCAAGGCGGCGGTGCTCGCATTGAGCGAATCGTTGCGCGCCGACTTCGCCGACGAGGGCATCGCGGTCACCGCGGTGTGCCCGGGATTCGTCAACACCAATATCGCCAAGAGCACCATCTATGCGGGTATGACGGCCGAGGAGCAGGAGCGCGCCCGCCAGCACACCGACGCCGCATATCGGCGGCGTAACTACACCCCGGAAGCCACCGCCAAGGCGATCGTCAAGGCGGTCCGGACTCGCCCTTCCGTGTTGCCGATCACGCCCGAGTCCAGGGTCGCCTACGCGGTGCGCCGGATCAGTCCCTCGTTGGTCCGCCTGTTCGCACGGCTCGACATTAGACGGAGATAGCGAGGAGCCCTGTGCCGCAAACTATTTGGAACAGTAGACCCGCTGACTTGTACGGTCGCCGCAAGCGCGACCGAATTTACACCGTGTTGGTGGGCGCGGGTGTGCTCTTTGGCGGCTTGGCCTCGGTGTCGCGGTGGCGGCCATCGCGGGTCTCGCCGGTGCAGCGGACCAACACCGCGGTGATCACCAAACGTGAACTTCTCACACCGGACGTGGTCGCCTTGACATTGGCCGATCCCGATGGCGCCTTGCTGCCGTCCTGGACGGCCGGCGCGCACATCGACGTTCGGTTGCCCTCGGGCCGCCGTCGGCAGTACTCGTTGTGCGGTTCGCCCGGGCGGCGCGTGGACTACCGCATCGCCGTGCGCCGGATCGCCGACGGCGGCGGCGGCTCGACAGAGATGCACGACACCTACGACGTGGGTGACAGCCTGGTGTTCGAAGGTCCCCGCAACGCGTTCTATCTGGTCACCGATGAGCAAGACGTGTTGTTCGTGATCGGCGGCATCGGGGTCACGCCAATCCTGCCCATGCTTGCGGTGGCTGCGCAGCGCGAAATGGACTGGCGCGCGGTATATGCCGGCCGCAGCCGCCGGTACATGCCGCTGCTCGACGAGGTGGTGGCGGTGGCGCCGGATCGGGTCACCGTGTGGGCCGACGACGAGCGCGGCCGAATCCCCACCGCGGCGGACCTGCTTGCCGACGCCGGGCCGACGACGGCGGTGTACGTGTGCGGCCCGACCGGGATGCTGGAGTCGGTGCGCAGCGCGCGCGACAAGCACGCCCAAAACGCCGGGGCACCACTGCACTATGAACGGTTCAGTCCGCCGCCGGTCGTCGACGGCATCCCGTTCGAGCTGGAACTTGCCCGCTCGCGTCGGGTGCTCAGCGTTCCGGCGAACCGGTCGGCACTGGGCGTCATGCTCGACAGCAACCCGGCCACCGCGTATTCCTGCCAGCAGGGGTTCTGCGGAACCTGCAAGGTCAAGGTGCTGGCCGGCGAGGTCGATCGCCGGGGGCGTACCGCGGAGGGCGATGACGAAATGCTGGTCTGCGTGTCGCGGGCGAAAAGCGACCGTGTGGTGATCGACGCCTGACCGGTCCCGGGCGTGCGCTACGCCTAGGTTCGGTACTTTTCGTCCAGCCGGGCCGGCTGGCTGAGCACCCGACGGTGCAACGGGTGCGGTCGCGCAGGACGCAGAAACCCGGCGTGATCGATGCCGATTGGCTGCGCGAGCTGTGCCTGGCCGCCGGAGCGGATGACGTTGCGTTCGCCGGCGTCGACAACCCCGACCTCGCCTCGGAGCTCGAACACGTGCAGGGCGCACTACCCGGAACGAAGAGCTATATCTCGCCGGTGGTGAAGATGAACCGCGACAACGTCCGCTCGACGGCACGCAGCTTCGCCAACCAGGAGTTCCACCGCAGCGGCGAGCTGCTCAACGAGGCGGCCCATCGCATCGTGCGCCGGCTGGACTACAGCCCGTGCCTGGAATGCAAGCTGTGCGCCGCGGCGTGCCCCGTCGGTGCGATCGGCAAGAACGGCGAATTCGACTTCGTCGCCTGTTCGGTGCACAACTACCGCGAGTTCATGGGCGGGTTCACCGACTGGGTCCAGACAATCGCCGACAGCGCCGACGCGGCCGACTTCCGTTCGAGGGTAAGCGATTCGGAGAACGCCTCGATGTGGCAGAGCCTGTCGTTCAAACCCAACTACAAGGCCGCCTATTGCCTGGCCGTGTGTCCGGCCGGCGAGGAGGTCATCGAGCCCTACCTCCACGACCGCAAGGGCTTCATTGGACTTGGTGCTGAAACCGTTGCAGGACAAGAAGGAGACGCTTTACGTGTTGCCGAACTCGCAGGCCAGGGCGCACGCCGAACGCCGCTATCCGCACAAGCGGGTGAAGGTCGTCGACGGCGGAATCCGCGGGCGGTAGGTCGGCACGGTAGGCCTGGTGACTTATGCCACCAGCACGCCCTTCAGCGTTGCCGAAGACTCGTAGGCAGAGTCGGCAGCCGAGGACGAGGGTGCGGCGGTGGAGCAGCGTCTGGCGCCGTCGTGCCCTTCGGCGGGGAAACTGTGGTCGATTTTGCGCCAGCTGCGGTATTGCGACGGCGTGAGTTCGGACCCCCACGCGGTTGAGATCGGCACCCCCCGCTCGAGGAAATCTGCCTCGTTCCTCTTCCAGGCCTGCACCCAGAGGTAGAACGGAATCTGCGGGTGGATGTGGTGCACGATGTGGAAGTTGTGGTTGAACATCAGCGGGTTCATGACGCGTTCCCAGCCCACCCGGACCCTGCTTGCCCGCACGGGGTCGATCCTGGTGGTGGCATCGAGATCGTGATGCGGCAAATAGTTGAACCACCAGGCCAGGATTCCCAGGGTCAGGCGCTGCGGAAGCAGGTAGGCCAGCGCCAGGTCCCAGCCATGACCCGTCCAGATGAGCGTGGTGAACAGCGTCACCACGGCGGTGACGTCGATGAGCACGCCCACGATCTCCTTGGGTGGGCGGTGGCGTAGTCGGGGTATGCCGAAGCGGGCGTACCAGGCGTCGATCGTGAGCCAGCGAAGCCACAGTTGCCAGGACGGGCCGCTGTGGGCCCAGGCGTCTGGATCGATATGGGGGTCTTCGTTGGTGTTGCGGTGGTGCTCACCGTGGATGTACCGCATCAGCGGAAAGGTCACCCATAACGCCACGAACGGCATCGACAGGCGGCCGAAGAGTTCGTTTACCCACTTGGCTCGTCCGACCGTGCGGTGGATGGAGTCATGTAGCACGGTGAACATCGCGTAGGTCGCCACGACATGGGCGGGAATGGTGACCACAAACTTCCACCGGGTCAGATCAACGAGTACCACCGCGGTCGCGGCCAGCCAAAGCGCCAGGGCGCCAAACCAGATGAGCACGGTTGGGATGGCAATCCTCGGCAGCGTCAGGCCGGGGTCCGCAACGCCGTGACGGGTCTCGACCGTCCGGGTTGCGGTGGGCACGTGCGGATCGGTGAACCCGGCGTCCACATCGACTTCCGTCGTCAAGGCGAACCTCATTTCTGTGATGACAGAACTTCGGCTACGGGTGCGCCGCGATCGTACCCGGAAGCTGGCCCAATTGACGCTCGCGACGAACCGTTGTCACGGATTTTTACCAGCGCGACGCGTAGACCTTATTCGGCGTGTCTGACTGGATGCTGGGAAATGGCGGGACGTGGCAACGGCCAGCGTCCGCAAGACGGCGCTCAAGGCATGCCGACTTCTCCCTGACTCGGCCCTAACTCGGCTCTTGCTATCCGGGTCCCGTTCACCGTACAGATCACCCGGGGTGACGCCGAGGCGCTCGGCCTGAAGGAGGGCGACACGGTATACGTGCGCGCCACCCGGGTGCCGCCGATCGGCGGTGCCATGACGGGCGCAGACCCTTATCGGACCACATCGACATCAGCGTGACCGTGGCCCGCGCCGGATAGCGACCGTTTCCTGCGTCACACCGCGGGTCATCGCCAGGCCACCCGCCGGTATCCTGGAACGTTGAGGGGGACTAGGGTGTGATGACCGAAACAAAGAGCATCGAAATTCACGGTGAGCGCATCGCCGTCCGCGACGAGGGCGACGGTGAAGCGCTGCTGCTGATCCACGGGATGGCCGGCAGCTCACAGACGTGGCGGGAAATCGTGCCGCTGCTGGCCAAAAAGTACCGGGTGATCGCCCCCGACCTGCTCGGGCACGGACAGTCGTCCAAGCCGCGGACGGACTACTCCCTGGGTGCGTTCGCGGTGGGCCTGCGCGACCTGCTCGACGAGCTGGGAGTCGAGTCGGCGACCATCGTCGGTCAATCGCTGGGCGGTGGCATCGCGATGCAGTTCGTCTACCAGCACCCCGACTACTGCCGCCGCCTGGTGCTGATCAGCAGCGGCGGGCTCGGTCCCGAGGTGGGGCTGATCCTGCGCCTGCTCGCCGCCCCGGGCGCCGAACTGGTCATGCCGGTCATCGCGCCTGCACCGGTGCTGCGCGCCGGCAATGCCGTGCGGTCGTGGCTCAGTTCAAGGGGCCTGCGGTCGCCACGCGGCGCCGAGATCTGGAACGCCTACTCGTCCTTCTCCGACCGGCAGACCCGTGACGCGTTCCTGCGCACGCTCCGCTCGGTGGTCGACTACCGCGGGCAGAGCGTCAGCGCGCTCAACCGGCTCAACGTGCGTGACGATCTGCCCGTCCTGGCGATCTGGGGGGAGCAGGACACCATCATCCCGGTGGAGCACGCGCACTCGGCGCTTAAGGCCCGGCCGGACTGCCGCCTTGAGGTGCTTCCGGGTGTCGGGCACTTCGCCCAGGTCGAGGCGCCGATGGCAGTGGCGGCACTCATCGACGACTTCATCTCGACGAATCCGGTGGCCGAGCCATACCGGGCGCGGCAAGGGTTCTAGCCGCCTGCTGGCTTTCAGGGCCGCGTGTCGGCTCCGGTGTCCTGCGATGCCAGTCCGTGGCGGACTGGTACGCCTGGCCCACCCGCAGCACCAGCGCGTCCGCATGCCGCGCCCCCACGATTTGCAGCCCAACCGGCAGTCCTGCCGGGTTCAACCCGCAGGGCACGCTCAGCGCAGGCTGCTGGGTCAGGTTGAACGGATAGGTGTAGGGCGTCCAGCTGGTCCAATCCGGCGACGTCGAGCCGTCGGGCACGTCCTGCCCGCCGGCGAACGCGGGCAGCGGCAGGGTCGGGGTGATCAGCACGTCGTAGGTCTGGTGGAACCGTCCCATCAGCTGACCCAGCCGCATCCGCACGGCGACAGCGTCGAGGTAATCCGATGCCGAATAGGTCGAACCCACCGCCGCGGTGCGACGCAGACCGGGATCGACGCGGTCGGCCACCTCTACCCGCTTCGCCATGGCCCGCTCCCCCAAGCCGTGCGCCTGCAGCGCCTTGGCCTCGCCGGAGAACCACAGCACGTGAAAGGCCTGCACCGGGTCGGCGAACCCGGGATCGACCTCGTCCACCAGCGCGCCGCCGTCGGCGAGAACGCCCACCGCGGCGCGCACCGCGGCGTCGACCTCCGGGTCGTTTCGGGCGAATCCCAGGGTGGGGGAGAACGCGACCCGCAGCCCGGACACACCGGCGTCCAGCCCCGTCAGGAACGACGCGGCCGGTGTCGGCAGCGCCGACCAGTCGCGAGCATCGAAGCCCGTGATCACGTCCAGCAGGGCCGCGGTGTCCCGCACCGTCCTGGTCATCGGGCCGGCGTGCGCCAGCGTTCCGAACGGGCTCGGGGGGTATACAGGCACCAGTCCATAGGTCGGCTTGAGCGCGACGGTGCCGGTGAAGCCCGCGGGGATCCGCACCGAACCGCCGCCGTCGGTACCGACCGACCACACCCCCATGCCGAGGCACACCGCCGCGGCGCTGCCGCCGCTCGACCCGCCGGCGGTGCTGGCCGGATTCCAGGGATTGCCGGTCACCCCGTAACGGGGTGAGTCCGTCACGCCCTTCCAGGAGTACTCCGGGGTGGTGGTCTTGCCCAGCAGGACCGCACCCGCTTCCCGCAGCCGCGCGACGCTGGGCGAGTCCTCATCCCAGGGACCGGCCTCGTCGATGAGCCAGCTGCCGCGCAGTGTCGGCCAGCCCCGGGTCAACAGGGCGTCCTTGATCGAGGTGGGCACCCCGTCGGCGGGCCCCAGCGGCCGGCCCGCCTGCCACCTCGCCTCCGACGCCTTGGCGGCGGCCATCGCGCCCTCGCCGTCCACCAGCACGAACGCGTTCAGCATGGGGTTGTAGCGGTCGATCGCCGCCAGCGCGGCGCGGGTGGCCTCCACGGGAGATATCGTTTTGCGCCGGTAGCCCTCTACCAGCTCGACCGCCTGCGGGATCGTCACCCGTGCAGTATCGCAGTCAGAGCGAATCCCGCCGTTAGCGCGTTGCGCGCCCTCATGCGGATTGCGGTTAAATCCGTGTTCGGGCGGGTATCACCTGTAGGATTTGCCGAAAGAAAGGGCCTGACATGTTGCACTCGATGCTATTGGCGAGCACGCAGGATCCGCTTGCGGCCGGGTTAATCTTCAAGGGAATTAAGGCTATCTTCGTCGCCATCGGCAGTGTGATCGCGGCTGTCATCTGCGGCATCATCGCCGCGATGAAGGGTCGAAACCCGCTGGGATGGGGGATTCTCGGGCTGTTTTTCTCCATCCTCACGTTGATCGTCGTTATCGTCATTCCGAGCAAAAAGTAATACGCTTTACACATAACCGTGGACAGCGTCTTTTAATCCGTTTAGCAAATGCTTTTAGGAGCCGTGGGCTAGGCTGGGGTCCTAGTTCGGCGGATCCGACGGCATGCGGTCAGCAGCAGATGGTCGAACTCCGATTGTGAGGTCAGCCCGGCGTCGCGGAAGTCTTTACAGATCTGCTCGGCCAGCACCCGCAGCTTGATGTTGGCCTCCTGGGATAACCACTTGAGCAGGTTGAACGCGGCGGCCTCGTCGATGTCATAGATCAGCATCAACATGCCCTTGGTCTGTTCGATGGTGGCGCGGTTTTCGGCGATCTCGGCCAGCCTCGCCGTGACGAGGCCGTCATTCTCGGCGTCGGGCGGCGGGGAAACGTCGACATAGAACCCCTGTGTCCCAATCACGGCACCCTGGTCGTCGTCGAGCCGGTCACCGACCACGACGACGTGGCGCACGTTGCCGCCGGTGTCGATGATCCGATGCCGGGTGCTGAATGGCTTGTGGGTGTTGACGATGTCGTCGATGGTGGCCGCGACCTGACCGCGGTCGTCCGGGTGCTTGTGTGCCAGCACCAGCTCGGTGGTCGGGGTGACGGTGCCCGGCGAGTAACCGTGCATTCGCTGCACCTGTTCGGACCATTCCCACCGCTGGTCGTCGAAGTAGAACCGGAACCAGCCGACCCGTTGTGGTGCGCCGCCGGCCAAGGCCTGTTCCACATTGGCCGACTGGCCGTTGAGATCCCAGTTGATCGACAATTTTGCCTCCTCGCATTCCGTCGACGAGCGCAGCGGCCGCCGACCGAATGTGCTAATCCGAAATCCTCAAGACGGATGGATCGGGGTAAGAGGCGCTGACTCTGAACGCCGAGGACGGCCCAGAATACCGCGTCGCCAGGGCCGGGGCGGTGGGGGCGGCGGCACCTGGGCGTGACCGCCGCCGTCGCGCTCCCACCTGCGGGGCCGCGCCTCGCCCACCGCCCTGATCAGGCATCGATGACCTCGCGCTTGGACGCGCTCTCATCGATGGACTTGTGCCCGTCGCCGCGGTCAATCGAGATCCTGCGTGGCTTGGCCCTTTCGGCCACCGGGATGCGCAGGCGCAGGACGCCCTCGTGGTAGGAAGCCTCGATCCTTTCGGTGTCGAGATTGTCGCCGAGCACCAACTGCCGGCTGAACACCCCACGCGGTCGCTCGGTGGCCAGCATTTCCCGGCTGGGGTCGACGCCCGGGCGCTCGGCGCGCACGGTCACCACGTTGCGCTCGATGTCGATGTCCAGCGATTCGGCGTCGATGCCGGGCAGGTCGAACTCGACGACGAATTCCTCGCCCTCGCGCCAGGCGTCCATCGGCATCACGGCCGGGCGCGCGGCCGTGCCCAGCACCTGCTGAGCGAAACGGTCCAGCTCGCGGAACGGGTCGGTACGCATCAGCATGGTAGTCACCTCGCACTCCAATCTGTAGCAGTCGGTAGCCATTTATCTATGGGAAAGCACATAGATTTGATATAGCACCATCGAAACTTCAGCGCAAGTGTGATAAATAGATTTTCTGTAACAGGCGTGAGGAGCTGCCCGATGGACGATCCTGCCGGCCCTACCGGTACGCCGGCGCCCGATCACGGTGTGTACGGCATCTCGGTAGCCGCCGAGCTATCCGGAATCCCGGTGCAGTCGCTGCGGCTCTATGAACGCTTCGGCCTGCTCACACCGGCCCGCAGCGACGGCGGAACCCGGCGCTACAGCGCCGACGACCTGGCCCGGCTGCGGCGCATCAGTGCGCTCGTCGACGCGGGAATCAACCTGTCCGGCGTCGCCCGCATCCTCGCCCTCGAAGACGACAACGCCGCGCTGACGGCGGACAACACCGACCTGCGTTCCACTAACCGCACGTTGCGGAGGGCGGCCAGATCCCAGGAGGAGGCCGGCAGCCCGGGGGGCGCGACCTGATCAGGTTCAGGCAACGACACGGAACCGCTCGGCGGTGGGATCCGCGGGATCTGGCAGGGTCATGCCGGCCCGAATGCCCGACCTGAGGTAGTCGATCACGGCGTCATTGAGGCGCTCACCGGGCACGACGGCCGTAATGCCCGGCGGGTACGGGGTGATCTGCTCGGCGGAGACGCGCCCGGCGGCTTGGTCCGCGGGCACCATTTCGGTCGGTCCGAAAAACGCGTCGCGGGGCAGTTGGACGGTTTCGAGCTGCAGTTCCGCCGGCGAGGGCAACCGTATCGACAGCGGCCGCTCGAAGTCCGTCGCCGCTTCGCGCCACCGAGTCATCCCGGCCACCAAGCGGTCAGCGGTCTGGCCGGCGGCTGATCAGATTCGGAGTCGGACATGCCGAGCCGACTACCCCCGGACCACCGGGATAAACATGCTCATCCCATGTGCGGCAATCACTCCGGAACGTCGAAAAACGTGTCGCCGTCCTCCGGCGTCCCCCCGATTTGGCCACACTCACGGCCGTGCCAGGCCGAATCGATGTGGTCCAGGCCGTCATTGGTGACCACGCCCAGTGCGCCGCCCGCCAGCGAGTTCGTGTGAATCTCTAGAAGGCCGGTCGTCGTGCGGGTTGTCCGAAGTCTCTGCCATCAACTTGTCGTCCAGCGACTCGTCTTCGTCGGCCGAGATCCACTCATCGGGCGGATCCGCCACCTCGTCGCCGTCGAGGTTGCGCACCTCGTCGGAGTCCAAGCCCTCTGACTGCTCGAGCGTGGCGTCTTCGTTGTAGCTGTCCACAATCGCCGATTGCCCACTCGGAGCCGCGCTAAACGGTTCAGCCGATCGGAAATTGGACGTGAATCTTCGTTTCATGTCCAAGTCCGGACCCGCTGCGTCCAGGGCCGTTACCCACCGCTTGGGTACCCGAACCCCGCCCGCATGTCATCAAAAAATGTTGAGGGAGAAGGAGTTACGAGTCGCAAACGCGGCGGGGCCGGCGCCGCGCGCTTATCAACTGCGCCCGAGGGACATTCGGGCTGGTAGCAGAACCGGCTCACCGTCGGCATCATGGGCTATGGGGGCCGGCTAGAACTTCGGGCTAGATTGGTTTTTCGCGTTGATCAGGCTGCCGGTCCGCCACGTTTTTTCAGGCCTCCACGAGAGGCGAAGGGGACCAGAGGGTCATGGTTATGTCCACCGCCGATTCGCGCAGCGCATCGACTCCGACTGTTGGCGCGATGCTGTCGCGCAGCACCGTGCGCGTTGCCTTGGCTATCTTTCAACATCAGTACCACCTGGATGAGGGCGCAGCGTTCGATGTGCTGAAGGACGTTTCCCAGCGTCACAACGTGAAGTTACGCTCGGTGGCCGCCGGACTGATTTCTCCCGACAACAGCGCGCAACCGCGGTCCGGGACGGTATGTCCGCCACTGCCGTTCACGATCGGCGGCCGCGCCTGCACCAACCGTAGCGACGTGCTCACGGCGTTAATGCGCCAGGTGATCATCCGCTCCGGGGCCGGTCGGGGGACCGTTCAGCTGTGCGACCGGGTCCATGGCGGGCTCCAAATCGAGGGCAGACACGGATTCAGCCAGGCCTTTGCCGACACTTTCAGCTATGTTGGCGGCACCGGCACCTCGTGCGGGCACGCGTTCAGCGATGGCAGTCAAGTGGTGGTCGGCGACGTCGACCGTTCAGCATTGTTCAGCGCTTCGGCCCGAGAAACACTGTTGAAACACTGTTGGCGAACGCGGTCCGCTCCTGCGTTTCCACCCCGATTGTCGACAACGACGGCGTGGTACGAGGAATCGTATCCACGCATCGGCGTCGCCCAGACGGCATTCCGACCGAAGCGGAGTTGCGCCAGATTCGGGCGCTGGCCGGCCAGTGCGGTCGCTGGCTGCAGTGGTATGACCAGGTGGTGCTGCCCACAGCGGTGGCCGCGGCTCACCAGGCCGCGGCCGCAAGGGCCAATCCCGGCGGTTCTTGGACGGCCACGGCGTCTGACCCGGCGGCCACCGTTGCCGATGCGGCCCGGCTGCTCACCGAGCGCTACGGCGTCGAGCGAAGTCATGCCCGCAAACTTCTCGCTGCCATCGCCGCTCAGCGCGGTGTCTCACTTCATGCGGTGGCCGCTCAAGTGCTCAAGTGATGGCGAACAACCATCGGCCGCAGCCGAGTCACGACCGGCATGGCGCGGGCGCGAACTCATAGCTGGTCATCGCATGGGTACGGGGGCGGGCCGGCACTCGGCGATCAACCGCTCACCGAGGTCGTAGTCTCCGTCGGCGTTGTAGGTGAGGACACCGACCACGGCATCCCCGGCCGCGTACCAGACGGTGAATCCGTCAGAACGGTCGAGCATCCGGCTGCGTTCGTAGCCATCGCCCCAGGCGTGGTATTTCACCGTGGCCTCGCCGATGGAGGTCCAAAACCCCGGCACGCCATCCCATTTCGCGTCCTGTCCCGCGGCCGACGCTCCGGCGATCGCGTGCCTCTGGACCGGGCTGCGCACGCCTACGAGATTTTCCAGAAGAAGCAGGACGGCGCGGTGAAGATCACGTTGCGGCCCTAACCGGCGCCGCCCGACCGTGCCGTAAAAGCACTGTCTCCCAGGGTGTTTCGTTACCCGAGTTTTGACGCACGCGTCGGTGGGTATCTAGAGTGCCATGACCCGTGCAGACGCCCTTGCTCCTGCGCGCGCCTTTGAGGTTTGGCCGGGTAGCGCCTATCCGCTGGGCGCGACGTACGACGGCGCGGGGACCAACTTCGCGATATTCAGCGAGGTCGCCGAGCGGGTCGAGTTATGTCTGTTCGACGTCGACGGCAGCGAGTCGCGGATCACGCTGCCCGAGGTCGATTCCTATGTCTGGCACGGCTTCGTGCCGGGCATCGAGCCCGGTCAGCGCTACGGCTACCGCGTCCACGGTCCATCCGAGCCGCAGGCCGGACTGCGGTGCAATCCGAACAAGCTGCTGCTGTGCCCGTATTCGAAGGCAATCGACGCCACGTTCGACTGGAACCAGTCGCTGTTCGGCTACACGTTCGGTGACCCCGACAGCCGCAACGACGACGACTCCGCGGCCAGCATGCCCAAGTCGGTGGTGATCAACCCCTTCTTCGACTGGGCCAATGACCGCCCGCCGAGCCACGAATACGCCGACACCGTCGTTTACGAGGCGCACGTCAAGGGGTTGACGCAGACCCATCCGGACATCCCCGAACGGATCCGCGGCACCTATGCCGCCGTGGCGCACCCGGCGATCATCGAACATCTGCAGAGCATCGGCGTCAACGCGATCGAGCTGATGCCGGTCCACCACTTCGCCAACGACTCCACGCTGATCGAGAAGGACCTGGTGAACTACTGGGGCTACAACACAATCGGCTTCTTCGCGCCCGACTCAAAATACTCCAGCGCCCCATCGCCGGGAGGGCAGGTGCAGGAGTTCAAGACGATGGTGCGCACCCTGCATGAGGCGGGCATCGAGGTCATCCTCGATGTGGTCTACAACCACACCGCGGAGGGCAACCACATGGGCCCCACGTTGTCGATGCGGGGCATCGACAACGCCGCCTACTACCGGCTGGTCAACGACGACAAGCGCTACTACACGGACTACACCGGCACCGGTAACAGCCTCAATGTCGGGCATCCGCACGTACTGCAGCTGATCATGGACTCGCTGCGCTATTGGGTGACCGAGATGCACGTCGACGGCTTCCGGTTCGACCTGGCCGCGACGCTGGCCCGCGAGTTCTACGAGGTGGATCGGCTGGCGACGTTCTTTGAACTCGTGCAACAGGACCCAACGGTCAGCCAGGTCAAGCTCATCGCCGAACCGTGGGATGTCGGGCCGGGCGGCTATCAGGTGGGCAACTTCCCGCCGCAATGGACGGAGTGGAACGG
This sequence comes from uncultured Actinomycetota bacterium, assembly GCA_963814505.1. GTDB lineage: Bacteria > Actinomycetota > Actinomycetes > Mycobacteriales > Mycobacteriaceae > Mycobacterium. Next base: position 115,340 of record CAWFDM010000016.1, on the reverse strand, counting down.
CAAGTACCGCGACACCGTGCGCGACTTCTGGCGCGGTGAGCCCGCCACGCTCGACGAGTTCGCCTACCGATTGTCCGGATCGGCCGACCTCTACGAGCACACCGGGCGCAGGCCCGTAGCATCGATCAACTTCGTCACCGCCCACGACGGGTTCACGCTGCGAGACCTGGTGTCCTACAACGAAAAGCACAACGAGGCCAACGGCGAGGACAACCAGGACGGCGAGAGCCACAACAGGTCGTGGAACTGCGGCGAAGAGGGGCCAACCGACGACACCGCAATCAACGAACTGCGCGCCCGCCAGCAGCGCAACTTCATCACCACCCTGCTGCTGTCGCAGGGCGTGCCGATGCTCTGCCACGGCGACGAGCTCGGTCGCACGCAGCAGGGCAACAACAACGGCTACTGCCAGGACAACGAGCTCACCTGGATCGACTGGGCCAACGCCGATGACGGCCTGCTGGACTTCACCCGTGCGGTATCGGCGCTGCGCGCGAATCACCCGGTCTTCCGCCGGCGTCGCTTCTTCAGCGGCAAGCCGGTTGGGCGCCGCGGCCAAGACGGCCTGCCCGACATCTCCTGGTTCACCCCCGACGGCACCGAGATGACCGAGGAGGACTGGGGCGCGGGCTTCTCGAAATCGCTTGCGGTGTTTCTGAACGGCCACGGCATTCCCGATCTCGATCCGCGGGGTCAGCGGGTGCTCGACGACTCGTTCCTGCTGTGCTTCAACGCGCACACCGAACCGATCGAGTTCACCCTTCCGCCAGCGGAATTCGGCACCGAGTGGCACACCGTGGTGCACACCGGAAGCGAGGACGCGGCACCCGCCGGCGAACTGCGGGCGACAGCGAAGTTCATCGTCGACGCCCACACCGCCGCGGTGTTGCAAGCCGTACGCCCCGCCGGTGCCGATTCAGCCGTCCGGTGACCGCCGGGCCCTCCCGAATTGGAAGGCCGAGTTGGGGGCAGCCCAGTCGGTCGACACCTTGCGGTGCTTGATCAGCCATGCGTCACCGTCGGGCACCAAAGTGTCGCGATAGCGGCCGAAGTGATCGAGCCCGATATGGGTGACGACAGTGAAGTACGACGAGACGTGCGCCTGGTCTTCAGTCAGATCGGTGAACACAACGGTGGCGACGTTGTGCCGGACGACGGGCCTGACGTCAACATCGACGTTGACGCCCCGCGTCACACCGCCGAGGAAGGCCACGATTTCGGACCGGCCGCGCAGTGGCTGGATGCCGCGGATCTCGAGGACGCCGTCCGCGCAGAACGTCTCCGCGAGGCCGTCGAGCCGGCCGGCGTCACCCGACCAGTTGTACCGCGCGAGGGTGTCCCGGATTCGCTCACGGGCGATCAGTTCCCACATCTCCATCGTCGTGACTCCCAACCCGACCGCGCGGCCCTAGTCTTATCCGGTCCCAGCGTGGCACGCCGCGCATCGGCAACGGCCTCCCGCGTGCCGGTTCGGAACGCGAGATATGTTTTTTGCCGACGGCGTTGTTTCGGCGGTGAGGGTGGACATGTCGCGAACTGTGGTGATTGGGGCGTCGAGCGGGCTCGGGCGCTGCATTGGTATCGGCCTTGCGCAGCGTGGCGATCGGGTGGCGCTGCTCGCCCGGCGCCGCGAGCGCATCCAGGCCGCGGCCACCGATGCGGGGCCGGGCGCGGTCGCCATCGAATGCGATGTCACCGACGAGGCATCGTGCCGATCGGCCATCGGTGCAGCCGCCGAAGCGCTTGGCGGCATCGACAACCTGGTGTACACACCTGGCATATCGCCGCTCGTCCGCCTGGAGAATACCGATGCCGAGACGTGGCGCCGCGTCTTCGATACCAACGTCACAGGCGCGGCGCTGGTAACTGCGGCAGCGATACCGCACCTGACAGCATCGGGGGGCAAGGCCGTCTACCTCTCATCCCCCACAGGGACATTCGGGCCGCCCTGGCCTGGCCTCGGGGCCTACGGCGTCAGCAAGGCGGCGCTGGAGAGACTCGTGGAGGCGTGGCGAGCCGAACACCCGAATATCGGCTTCACCTGCCTCATCGCCGGGGAGTGTGCCGGCGGCGAGGGCGACGCGCAGACGGGAATGAACGTCGGCTGGGATCGCGAACTCGCCAAGCTGGCCTACCCGCTTTGGTTGTCGCGTGGCTGCATGTCCACGAAGTTGATGCCCGTAGAGGACCTCGTCGAGGTGGTGCACATGATCTTGCGCACCGATGCGGCGACCTCGATGCCGGTAGTGATTGCCCGAGCCGCGTCCGCCAGCCCGGCGGCGTTTGCCCAGTAGCCGTATTCGAACCTCAGCCGGGGACCTTGCCGAGAATGTAGTTGGCGACGGCGACGGCCTGCTTGGGCCGGTCGGTGGTGGTGTCGGTGCCGCTGGACGCCGCGTAAGACAGGTCCAGGTCGACGACGACGTTGTCTTTGGCGGCCAGGGCGCGGACCGCACGCCGCAGTCCCTTGGTCTCCACCTCCATGGTGGTGATGCCGTTGCCGGCATCGGTGGGGATGCCGAGGGAGAACGTCAATATCTGCCCGGACGGAAGGGTGTTTTTCACCTCCGAGCCGCCGCATTGATGCCATCCGTCCAGCAGCTTCGTCAGCTGCGCCTGGGCCGCGGATGCGTCGCGAAACGCCGCGACCCCTGCGACGACCTGAATCGAGTTGCGCGGGTCGCGCGTGTCCGAGAACTCCGATGCGCGGTAACCGAAGACGGCCGAGACGTTGTAGGAGTCCGGCGTGCCCGCGCCGATGCTGCCCCAGCACTCCTCGCGGTCGATGTGGCCTTCCCGCTCGCCCTTGGCGAGATGGTCCCACGTTTGCCCGGCCGCCAGGTTCTGGTCCCCGGTGATCGTTCTGACGTCGGTGACGCCGGGCAACAGCTGCGCGATGTCGGCCGGCGCCACCGTGGGCGGTGGTGTGGTGTCGGTCGGGTTGGCCGGCGCTGCGGTCCGGTTGGAGTTGATGCCGGCGACGGTGGCCCACCCAACCAGCGCGATGACCGCAACGCCGATGAACGCATACGACAGCACCACCCCGAGTAGAGCCCGTTCGCGCCCCCGTTCGCCGGTGCGGCCGATTTGCGCGAGCCCCAGATGTCCCAGGATCGCCCCGACCGGGGCGAACAGGAAAGCGAACACCAGCGACAATGTCGCGAAAGAGTTGACGGGCGGGCGCGGCGGCGGTTCCGGCCGCTCCGGGAACGGTTCGGCCGGCGGGCTGCCGACGGGGACGCGGCCAAGCGGGTCGTAACTGAGCGGGTTGCGCTCGTACGGATTCTGCGGGTTGCTCATGGATTGCTCACCGGGAGGTCCCTGCTCAGCCAGCGATCGTGGGGGACATGTCCTCGACGATAGTCGCGGATTCGCGGGGCCGGGCGACCATGGCCGGCCTGCAATACCCGCGTGACCGACTGCACCAGGCCTGGCTCGTTTGAGCGGGTCACCGCCGGGTACGCAGCGGCGGTGGGCCTTCTCCCCGAGACGTGGCGCAAGCATTGGCGGCCCAGCCGGCTGCATCGAGCGCTCACGCTGGGCGGGTACGTCGCTTTCGACCTGCCCAGGGTGGTAACGGGATTCGGTGCATTGCTGCTCGTCGGGAATGTCGCGATGCACGTCTACCTGCTGACGAGCCAGGCGGCACTACCCCTGTACTTCGTGGTGTACGCGACCGTGCTGATCGTGTGCTTCCTGCTCGCCGCGGGCGGTATCGCGATCGGCCGGAATCCTCTTGTGGCGCAGGCAGGTTGGTATTTCGGCTCCCTGCTCTCGGTCGTCGTTCTCGTTGTCGACCTGGGCACCCGGGCGGCCGGCCTGCCCGGTCTGGTGGCGGTGACCGGGCGGTGGGATTTCGCTCCGGCTACGTTTTCGCCCGCCTTTGCGGGCGGCTTCGTCGCGCTGCATGCCTCGGTGCTGCTCGGCATCAACGTCGCCTATCCGCGACACCAGCATTGGCAAGATTGAGCGGGGCGCCGCGGATGACCCAGATAGTGCTCGACTACCCGGTGTGGCTGCGGATCGACCATTGGCTCAACGTCCTGCTCCTAACGTTGTTGTTGCGCAGCGGTTTCGAGATTCTTTCCACCCACCCCAAGCTGTACTGGCGCGAAGACAGCAAGCCCGGCACCGAATGGGCACGCTTCACCAACAAGAAAATGCCGACCGACAAGCTCTACGACACCCTCGATGAAGAGGAGGACTACAGCTCACTGCTTGCCCTGCCCGGCCACAAGAAACTCGGCATGGGCCGCCACTGGCACCGTTGAGGAGATGGACCGCGCCGGGGCCGGACGTGGCCATGCACACCCCGACGCGGCCGGTGAATTTGGCGTACCCGACCGCTTCGAACGCGCTCATCTCCTCGTGGCGCGACTGAATGAACGCGGGCCGGTTGTCGGCGCGGCCCCATGCGACGAGGATTCCGTTGATGCCGTCGCCGGGAAACGCGAATACCGTGCTCAACATCCCAGGCGCGCAAGCGCTCCAGCAGGTAGTCAGCGACGTTCTGTTTGGCCATAGGCAATCCCTTCCGGCGGGCGCGAGCAACGAGGTTGGACTGAGGCGCTTTGAGGGGTGGGTCAGACGACGATTACGTTGTTGGTCTTGGCCGTGGCGACGGCGAATCGATTGCTGACGTCGGCCCAGTTCACCACGTTCCAGAACGCCTTGACATAATCCGCCTTGACGTTCGCGTACTGCAGGTAGTAAGCGTGCTCCCACATGTCGACCTGCAACAGCGGAACGATCCCGAGCGGCACATTGGCCTGCTGGTCGTAGAGCTGGAAGGTCAACAGCTTGTCGCCGAGGCTGTCATAGCCCAGCACGGCCCAGCCCGAGCCCTGTAATCCGTTGGCCGCGGCGGCGAACTGCGCGCGGAACGCGTCGAAGGAGCCGAACGCGTCGTCGATTGCGGCGGCCAGCTCGCCCGTCGGCTTATCCCCGCCGTCCGGCGACAGGTTCTTCCACCAGATGGAGTGATTGACATGCCCGCCCAGATTGAAGGCAAGGTTCTTCTCGTTGAGGAAAATGGCGCTGTGATCCTGCTTTTCGCGGGCTTCGGCGAGCTTGACGAGCGCATCGTTGGCGCCCTTGACGTAGGTGGCGTGGTGCTTGCCGTGGTGAAGTTGGTTGATCTGGCCCGATATGTGCGGCTCGAGCGCTCCGTAGTCGTAGTCCAAGTCGGGCAATGTGTATTCGGCCATGAGTTTCCTTTCTGTGTCCAAACATTCAGATGTGTGACAGATCCGGCGTGGTGAGGGGTGCCGTGTTGAATTCGGCCGTCGCGCGCCTCCGCGCCGCGGTGGGCACCCGTGCCTGCAACCAGGTGTCGACGTCGGGGCCGAGGACTACCGCGTTGCGGGGAGCCAGCAGCGCGCCCACGGCAAGCGCAGGCACCACGGGCCGGATGGCGCGCACGTGACGGCGATCGCCATGCAATGCCAGCAGCTTCGATGTCAATCGAGGTAGCCGGATGGCGTGCGGACCGGTGATGGTGCGTGGCGAGCGCGTCTGTGCCAGCGCGGCTTCCACCAGGACATCGGCGACGGTGTCGGCGGCAATGGGCTGAATCAGCCAGTCCTGGGCGAATACCTCGTGGTCGCTGCAGACCACCGCGACGGGGCCGATAGCGAATTCGTGGCACTGCGTGGACTTCACGATCGTCGTCGGTACCCCGCTGTTCAGCAGAATGCCCTTTGCCGCGCGTTTGGCGACGTAATACGGAAACGTGTCGAACACCGGCTTTTCGATACCGGCGATCGTCAACGCCACCAGTCGCCGGATTCCGTGTGCGGCGCATGCACCCACGACGTTGCGCTGGGCGGTGGTGACAACGTCCATGATGTCGGAGTCATCGTCGGCGGGCATCGGATTGGATGCGTCGATGACGATGTCGACTCCTTTGAGCGCCTGAGAGAGGCCGTCGCCGGTGATGAGGTCGACGCCGTAGGCGCGGGCGATCTCCACCACCGCGACATCGCGTGCCTTCAGCCTGGCGATGACACGCGATCCGGCGGTGCCGGTCGCCCCAATCACAGCGATGGTGGTCGTGAGTCAACCTCCTTCCGGTAGACGCCGAATTAGACGGCTACCCGGGAAAATGCCGTCCAAACGGACCAATCGACGAGGCTTTTTGGACCGGGTGAAAGTGTTTGATGGGCCGGGGTGTGGGAAACCGATGGAGGCGGACGGCTCGATCAGCGCGAGACTCGACGCGCCGAAAGGGACGCGCCGAAAGGTGGTGATCGGGGTTGATCGGGGCGGTTCGCAAGGTACGAGCAAAAGCCCACAAACACCGAAGGGGGATTTACCGATGGGTGATCAGAAGAGCGGACCAAAGGAAGCGGTCGAGGGAGTTGTTGAGGGCGTCAAGGGCAAGGCCAAGGAAGTTGGCGGAACCCTGACGGGTCGCGACGACCTAGCCCAGGAAGGCAAGGCGCAGCAGGATAAGGCCGACGCCCAGCGCGACGCGGGCAAGAAAGAGGCCGAAGCCGAGTCCGCACGAGGGGGCGCAAAGGCCGCCGAAGAGCGCCAGAAGCAAAACCAATAAAGTGGATTAGCGCGATGGGTCCGGTCCGCGCTGTCGGACCGGGTCCATCGCCGTATAGCAGCGAAAGCGTCACCATCGCAGGGGGTTTGAAAGGAAGCGTGAAAGTTCCATCACCAACTCCCTAGCCGGTGGTTTGCAAGTACGACGGCGGGCTATACCTGCAAGAACGCCGAAGAACCGCGTCCGGCGGGGTTAGTGAGGTGTGTGATGGGCCTGGTAGCTCGGGTGTCGAGCGTTATCGCCTTTCTCAGAACCGGTTACCCGGCCGGCACGCCCGTCACTGGTTACGTGCCGCTGCTAGCGCTATTGCGACGGCGAGTAACCGACGACGAGATCGCCGCGATAATGCGCAAATTCGGTGCCCATCGACGCCGGCCATTAGACCCGTTAGACCAGGCCGATGTCGGCGTGGAGATCCTCCGCATCACCGACGAGTTGCCGGCACCAGACGACATCCAGCGTGTCCAAGATCGACTTGCCGCGGTCAAGCGGTTGGGCGATCGGGACGGGTGATCCTTGGCTGTCTCAGCTGCTAGGTGGGGGTGCGGGGGTGTCGGAATATATTGCATGCCATTGTAATTCGGCATCACGGACCTGACGGTGGGTATGTATAAGCCAGGCCGTGCCGGCCGCCGCCGCCACCGCGGCCAGAATCACGGCCACCAGGCCGGCCACCGCATGCCCGGTCGCCAACGCAAACAGGCCCACCACAAGCGCCACGACGCCGCCTGCCACCCCCGCCAACCCGGGCGCGTTCGAGCCGTTCTTCAGAGCTTCGCCAGCGTGCGGGCGGGTGGTACGTTCGTGGTCAACCGGATCGCTGCTGGTGACAATGTTTCTTGATGTTGGTGCCAATGCTTCACTCCTCGTGAGAAGGCTTGCCTACCAGGGCTATTCCCAGTGTCATCGGCTGGGTGGGTGGAGCTGGTTCCTGGCCGGGTCTCTACCCGCTATCTGGACGGGCCAAACGCCATGCGGCCCTTTCGCGCGGTCGGTGTCGGGCTACCGAAGTGTGGGTATGCCGCATCCATGACGTCGTTGAGCCCCTGCCGCGGTGACCCCGCCGTCCTGTTCGACGTAGACGGAACCTTGGTCGATTCCAACTACTTGCACGTCTACGCGTGGCAACGGGCATTCGATTCGGAAGGCATACAGGTCGCGGCATGGCGTATCCACCGCAGCATCGGCATGGACGGCTCGAAGTTGGTGCGCACCCTGTCCGGGGACGCGCCCGCTGACGTGCAGGACCGCCTCAGCGACGCGCACAGCCGGTACTACCGCGAAATCACACCGCTGCTGGCGCCGTTGCCCGGAGCGCGCGTATTGCTGCGCCGCGTCGCCGACCTCGGACTGCAGGTCGTGCTGGCCAGTTCGGCACCCGACGACGAACTGGACACGCTGCGCAAGGTGCTCGCCTGCAACGACGTCATCTCAGCAACGACGTCGTCGCACGATGTGGACACCGCCAAACCCGAACCCGGCATCCTGCAGGTCGCCCTGGACCGCGCCGGCGTCACCGCCGAGCAGGCGGTGTTCGTGGGTGACGCCGTGTGGGATGCGCGGGCTGCCGCGCAGGCGGGGCTGGCCTGCATCGGGATGTTGAGCGGCGGCACTTCCGGCTCAGAATTGCAAACAGCCGGCGCGGCACCGATCTTCGCCGATCCGCAGGACCTGCTGGAGAATCTGGAGTCCACCCGCATCGCGGGGCTGGTGCCAAATCGGTGAGCCGACGCTTACCGGCGGTCTAGGGAAGGTCGATGTCGATAACCAGCGGCCGATGGTCGGAAATCGGCATCAGCTCGGCCTCGGTGGCACCGCCGCGCAAGCGACGGTCGTCGGTGAGGATGTGGTCGAGCTGGCGGTCTGGTGCGGGCGCGGGAAACGTCGTCGCCACGGCGAGCGCCCGCATTCCCGACCAGCGGTGTACCGCCGAGGGCGTCAGGTTCAGGTCCCCGGCCAGCAGCCGCGGACCGGGGAAGCCGCCTAGGTCGTGGACGAGCCGGCGCAACTGGCGCCGATTCCAGCCGGGCACGAAGGACAAATGGGTATTGGCCACCGTGAGTGCGCCCAGGGGGGTGTCCAACCGGGCGATGACCGCCGCCCGCGGCTCCTCGTCGACCATCATCACCCGGTTGGGACCCGGCAGGTACATGGGGAAACGCAGCGGAATCCGCGGCAATCGCACCACCTGCCAACTGGACGCCGGAAACCTGGACAGCAGCGCGATCCCGTAGGCCGCGGTCCCGGGCTGTTCGCGGCCCGTGGCCGCGATCCAGGTTGCTCCCGGGGTTCCGGAGATCGCGGCCACAAACCGGTGTTCCACGGCTCCCATCGCTTCGGCCGCCGCCGCGGTGAGGTCGGCGCGTTCGGATCGTGGCTGCTCAAAGTCGACCTCTTGCAAGGCGAGCACGTCCGGGTCAAGACGGCGCACACAGTCCCCTAGCCGCTGCGGGTCCACCCCATCGCCGACGGTGCGACCGTGCAAGATGTTGAAGGTCGCCACGCGCATGGCTAAATTTTCCCAGCCCGGGCCCCGGGCACCTCATCGCGCGCCGCCACCGATCGGCCGTCACCGGTGTCGAACACTTCGACGACGACGTCGCGGTCCCGGTAGCAGCCCAGCGGTCGCAGCCCGGGCGTGCGCGCGATGATCGCGTGGGCCGCGTCGCCGGTGAGCGGGTAGTCGGCGACCTCGTGGCGCCAGTGTGCGGCGACGACGGTCGCGCCCGCCTGTAAGCGGGGGCACTCGCGGCCCAACACCCTGGCCAGCGCTGCGGCGTCCAGGTAGTAGGCGATCTCGCTGAGCACCAACAGGTCGAAGGGCCCCTGCGGCCACACGTCGTCCAGCGACGACCGCGCCAGCGTTACCCGGTCCCGCAAGCCGTCATCGCGCAGCCGCGCATCCGCGCCCCGCACCGCCAAATCGGCCACGTCTATCGCGGTCACGTGATCGCAGCGCGCCGCCAGCCGCGCGGTCAGCGTCCCGATGGAACAGCCGGGCTCGAAGGCATGCCGGTAGCGGCGGCGGGGCAGAAGCGCCATCGTGATCGAGTACTTGCGCTGTTCGTACCACCGTGTCGCCAGCTCCCACGGATCGTCGGCGCCGGCGTACATGCGGTCGAAGTAGTCGTCGGGTAGCCGCCCGGACACCGACTCGAATCGAGCCTCTGTCACCGGAACACCAGCTCTGAAACGGCCAGCAGCCGGTGCAGCACGAATGCCGGCAACATCGGGGGCGAGCCGTCGACGCCCGGCTCGAGCTGACTGTGAAAGCATTGCGCGGCAAGGTGTTTGCGATCAAGAGCCCAGCCGGGAACGGGAACCGTGTAGGCGCGGTCCCAGGGCACCGCCGGATCGCCCGGGCCGGCCCAGTGCCACATCCAGACCGGATACTCCACCAGCACCGCGCCGGTGCGCGCGCACGCGGCCGCCGTCGCACGTCCGACGGCCTCGTGGTCGGGATGCCCATCGCCGCGCCAGGTGGTCGCACACCAGATTCCCCGTGCAGAGATTCCCGGTGCGGCACCCTCGAGGATCTCCACGAGCAAACCGGTCAGCCGATCCTCGTGGTGGGCCAGCTGACCGTCGGGCAGACCCAGCGACACCGCCGGACCGATGCCCAGAATGCCCATCGCGCCGAGCAATTCGCGCCTTCGGGTGGCTTCCAGGCCCATTCGCGCAAGCAGTGCCGCGCCGGGCCGCGCGGCGCCGCCGTCGCTGACCGACACCACCGCGACGTCGACGCCCGACACGACGAGCTGCGCAGCCGTTGCGCCCAGGCCGAGGGTCTCGTCGTCCGGATGTGGCGCGACCACGATCAGGCCCGGGCACGCCGCGAGATCCAATGGCGGGAAGGCTGCCCTGGCGAGGCTGGGCTGCCAGGTCTGCGCCGGGGTGCCTCCGCCGGACAGCGGTGTGGCCGCAAACCGGGCGCAGTTGCCCGCCGTCCTCAACACCGCTGCCCGGCGAGACGCCCGAGTTCGGCCAGATCCCGCTCGGCGTGGCTTTGCCGGATGTAGATGGTCAGATCCGCGACCCGCTGAGCGTGTCGTCCGTCCTGACATAGGGGGCCGGGGCCCAGGGCGCGGCCGGTGCGGGTGATGGCCTCGTCGGCCGCGTGTTCCACGACCGTGCGGACGCGATGGGCCAGCAGTTGGGCGCCGCGGTCCCGGTCGAACGGATCGGCGTCGATCTGGGCCGCCGCGGCGGCCAGCATCGCGTCGCCGGCGGCAAGCGCCGCGTCCACGGCGCCCAGATGAGCCAGCGCGTAGGCGTCGGCTGATTCGCTTGCTGCACAACGATATAACGGGCTGGCGACCCGGCGTGCACCGCCGAGCCAGCAGGCGGCCACGCCGATCGCCCCATGCCAGAATCCGGGCCGGTTCAGGTACTCGCCGGGGTCGCCGACGGCGACGGCATGGGCGTTGCTGAACTGCACCGGCCGGGTATCGCTGCCGGCCATTCCGGCGTTCCACCACGTGCTCGGTAACGCCTTGACGGCCGGGTTGGTGACGGGTACCGCAAACAGGCCGCTTGTTTGGTCTTCGAGTCGGGCGGTCACCAGCGCATGGGTGCAGAAGCCCGCCCCGGAGCACCACACCTTCGTGCCGTTGAGCGTGAACGCGCCCCCGTCGAGGGGGGTGGCGATCACCATCGCGTCGGGGGATTCAGCCGCCCACACCCCCCACAGCTGACTCGGCTCGGGGGGCTTGGCGCCCAGCTCGTGGAGTATTGCGACGGCATCGACATGAGCCTCGGCGATCCGCGCCGCGACGATGTCGTCCTCGGCCAGTAGCGTCAGGAGTCGCCAGCGTTCGGCGGTCCGTCCGGACGCGGGCAGGGGCAGCTCCAGCCGCCCCGAATCCAGCCAATGCTGAACCAGGCCCGCCGTCACACGCAACCACCCGCCGCCGACCTCCTCATCTGGCTGAGGCGATGCCCGAAACCGTATGGTGCCCGCGCCCGGGTGCGTGCGGACGTAATGACCGACAATTCGGTGTCCCGCGCGATGCGGTAGCCCCTGGCCTCGAACCGCGACACCAGGTCGACATCCTCACCGGAGTCCAGCGTTCGAAAGCCACCGACCCGCCAGTACGCCCGCGCGCTGAAGCCCATGTTCGCCCCGTGCACGTGTTCGTGGTGCTCGTCGTCCCCTCCGGCACCATAGGCCCGCTCATAGCGGCCGGCGACGTCGGCGGACTGGCGGCGCCAGTCGTCGACACGCACCACGCCCAGCACCATGTCGGCACCCCGTTCCAGCTGATGTACCAGCCAGTCGGGGTCCACGCGGCTGTCGGCGTCCGTGGTCGCATACCAGCACTCGCGATCGTCGAAACACAGCGAGCGGGCGTAATCGAAACCGACCGCCCGGGCGGCGCCGACGTTGCCGGCGTCGACGCTGACGAAGTGCACATCGGGCCCGTACCGGCCCGCCAGCTTTGCGCTGTCGTCGTCGGTGGCGTCCAGCACCACCACTACCGTGACCGGGATCGGCGCGCACAGGGCGGCGGTCAGCACGGCACGCAGGCACGTCGGCAGGTTCGCCCTTTCGTTGCGGGCGGGAATCACGACGGCTGCCTGATCGTAGGCTCGAAGTCCGGGGGCTGACATACCTGTTCGAATGCCCGTTCGGCCGCGCCTTAAACAGACGGCAAACGACCGCGCCCGCTCAGGTTGCCAAAAGCGTAGGCCGGGTATGACCTATCCACGATGGCACCTACCGAGACACCCACGGATGCGCCCGGGGGCTCGACGCAGTTACGAGAGGCGCTGCGCGAGGCGGCGTCGGCGCTCAAGGAGAACGGGCCACCCTTCGCCCTGGCGGGCAGCTACGCGTTGTGGGCATACGGCGCACCAGAGCCCAGCCACGACGTGGACCTGGTGGTCGCCGAGTCCGATGTGGGGGCCGCCGCCGCCACCCTGAGCGGCGCCGGATTCTCGGTCGAACATCCGCCGGAAGATTGGCTGTTCAAGGCATCATTGGACGCGCACAGTGGCGATGCGGTGGTCGACGTGCTGCACCGCATCAACGGTGTGCCCGTGGAGCCGGCCGCCCTGGACTGTGCCGAACCGCGCGATGTGCTGGCGATCAAAATGCCGGTGTTGCCGCCCACGGTGGTGCTCATCCAGAAGCTGCGTGCCCTTTGTGAGCACCACTGCGACTTCGCGAGGCTGCTTCCGGGCGTCCGCGCGATCCGCGAAACGCTGGATTGGGACCGCATCAAGATCCAGACCGCCGACAATGACCCAGGGTCGTAGCGCGCAAGCCGCGCTTCTTTAGAGCGCGGTTAGCGCATCAAGTTCGTGTTTGAAGCGACCGCTGCCATGTGGGATCGCGGCGTAGCCGTGCCATGGGACGGGGGGGCGTAGCCCGAGGTTAGAGGGGCCGGTGTTGGTTTTCGATGTAGCGCTTGATCACCGACAACGGCGCTCCTCCAGCGGACGCGGCGAAATACGACGGCGAGCACAGGTGGCTGCGCATCCGTGCCCGCACACACGTTCCGGTGTATTCGCGCCGCACCGCATAGCTGGAGCGGCCTTTTAGGCGGCGCACCAGCGTGGAGACCGCCAGGGTAGGAGGATAGGCGACCAGCAAATGTATGTGGTCGGGCTCGCCGTTGAACTCGGCCAGCTCGGCACCCAGTTCCGAACACACTGCGCGCATGGTGTTCTCGCAGAAGTCCAGCATGTCTGCATTCAGGACACGGCGGCGATATTTGGTCACAAACACCAGGTGCGCCCACAGTGCTGTCACGCTGTGTCCGCCGCGCCGGTAGCTGCTCCAATCTGCGGAAACGGTGCTGTCAGTGGTCGCTCCTAGAATCTCAGCATGCACACGACGGGTGTCTACCCGCTGGCGCCGACAACTGCCGGCGAGCGAGCGGTGGCGGCACCTGGGCAGCCCAAGCCGCGTGCCCGTAAGCGGCCTAAAGACGCGGCTGCGCATGTTCGGTCGTGGCCGCTGCGTCCCACACCGGCCCAACAACACACCATTGAGGTCCGTTTCGCCACTGGGCGGCGGGTGTACAACGCGGTGCTGGCCGAGATGGCCAAACGCGGCCGCGCGACCAAAGCCGACCCGGCCTGGGCCGCTGTTGCCAAGATGGCGACAACAACCAAACAGCAACGAGTGCAACGCAATAATGCGTTTAACGCAGTGTGCGCCGGGCACGGTTTCACGGTTGATGCGGCGCAGTCGTTTGCGTCGTCGCTGCGCCAGGCTTGGGTAGGTGAACATTTGCCTGCCCAGGAAACTCAGAACATGGGTAAACAGGCTTTCGGTGCGGTAGCGGATTGGCATTGGGGGCGCAAAGGCCGTCCCCGGTTCAAGCCAGCCCGCCGCGGCCTGCATTCGCTGTCGGCGAAAGACGGCAATGGTGCGCTGCGACCTAAAACCGATGCCGCGGGTCGACTGCTGGGGTTGCAGTGGGGCAATGGTTTGGTCATCGGTATCGCGCCGCCGGCAACTGGTGGTCGGCGCGGCAAAGAGCAGCACGCTGAGCTGGCTGAGATCGAAGCGCTCACCGCGGCAGGCACGGTTTTGTATACGCGGATTGTGCGCACCATCATCGCTGGACAGCCCACCTACCGTATGCAACTGGTCGTGGACGGCACACCACCGGCGCGGCACCCGCTCGGTGATGGTCGTGTCTCGTTCGATCTGGGTCCTAGCCAGATCGCCGTAGCAGTTCAGCGAAACGACGGCACATGGGCAGGGTGGGTGTGGCCGCTGGCCGAGCAGATTCGACTCAACACCACAAGGCTGCGCCGCGTGCAGCGACGTCTGGATCGCCAACACCGTTGCGGGTCGCCGCAGTGTTTCAACCCCGACGGTACCCACAAGAAGCGGCGCTGCCAGTGGCTACGCTCGGACACCGCGGCGCGGACGGCCGCAGCAGTGGGCGAGCAGCATCGGCGTCTGGCTGAACACCGCAAAACGCTGCACGGGCAGTTAGCGAACCAGCTTTTCGCGCACGGCACCCAGGTTGCCTGCGAGAAGTTGAATTATGTGGGGTGGCAGAAGAACTTTCCGCGCAGTGTGCGCGACAGGGCACCAGGGCTACTGGTAGAGGTGGTGCGGCGCAAGGCTGAAAGTGCTGGCGGCGCAAAACTCGACGAGTACAGCCCCTACACGACTGCTCTGTCGCAAACGTGTCTGTGCGGCAAGAAAGAAAAGAAACCGCTTTCTCAACGTGTGCATCGTTGCGAGTGCGGCATCACAGAGGACCGCGACCTGTTTTCGGCCTACCTGGGCCTTCATGTCCAGGTAGGCCAGGACGGTTCGGATCGGCTGGGTTTGCAGGCAGCCAATCATGGCTGGCTGCATCGCCAGGATGTCGGCGTGCGCCGAAATCCAGCCGCACAAAAATCTAAGCGGCGAGGCCGCAGGCATCCGCCTTCGCGGAGGTCAGTGGCGCGTATCAAAGCCCGTAGGGCTTTGAAGCGACAGAGCCGCTCGGCGCGAACCTTCCCTGCTGGTGAGCCCACGGCGCTACCCGCCCAACAGGCGGGCATAGCGAGACAGCCCACCACCACAAGGAATCCGCGCATTTTCAATGCGCGGAGGACGTCAATATGCGGTGGCGTTCCTGGCCGACCGGCTCGGCCTGACCGGCTGATCGTCAGTGCCGGCTGACCGTCAGTGGTTGCGTAGCTTGGCGATCAGCTTTTCTTTCGTCAGGGCTGAATACCCTGACATGCCAAGCTCTTTGGCCCGCTTCTTCAGTTCCGGTACCGTCCAGTCGGCGTAAGAGCCGGATTTGCCGCCCTTGCGGCCGACCGACGACTTACCGCGGGCGGCGGCCGCATTGGAGATCCGTGCCGCTTTTTCCTGGGAGTCGCCCTGCTTGCGCAGTTCCTGATACATCTTCTCGTTCTTGATCGACGGGTTGGGCACGATCGTCTCCCTTCGGTCGGTGACGGGACGCCGTTCGCCAGAATGCCCAACGACACGGCGGTCAAACTTATGGCGCTCTCGAATCGCTAGGCCTGTCTGGCGGGCCCTGCTGGGTGGTCAGGTATCCGCTGTCACGACGGACCCGGGAGGGGTCCAGGTCGCGCTGCTTCGGATTGGGTTGCTTCGGATTGGGCGCTGATTCGTTGACCATGCATTGTTCCCTTCGGAGTTCCGTTCGATACGGCGGTGGCGGGCTTCCGGTGATCTGGGGTACCACAGGTCACCCAACTGAAACGGGGGGCCAACCCGCGCATCTATCCACCGCCCTCACGGTTGCCTACCCTGGGAGCGGGTAGTCGAAAGTGGTGAGTCAGGCGACCAACGGATCCGATGAAGTCCGCGGAGTGGTGGCGATCGGTGCCTCGGCAGGGGGTGTCGAAGCACTGTCGACCGTGGCCGCCGGTTTGTCGCCGGAGTTGCGTTACGCCTACTTGATGGTCCTGCATATGCCGGCCGGCGCGCCGAGCATCCTGGCGCGCATCATCGACCGAAAGGGTCCGCTGCCCGCCGTCACCGCCGAACATGGTGCGAGCCTGGAACCGGGTCACATCTACGTCGCGCGCCCGGGCCGCCATCTGCTGGTTGCCGATCATCACGTGGTGCTGTCGCAGGGGCCGACCGAGAACGGGCATCGGCCGGCGATCAACGCGTTATTCCGTTCGGTGGCAATGGATTTCGGTCCGCGCGCGATCGGGGTGTTGCTGTCGGGTGTGCTCGACGACGGCGTGCTGGGGCTGGCGGCGATCCGTTCCCGCGGCGGCGCCACGATCGGTCAGTCACCCGGCGACGCGTTATTCCCCGCCATGCCGACCAACGCGCGCGATGCCGGCGTTCTCAGCCATCAGGCCGCGGCGGCCGACATCGGCGCGGTGCTGGAACAGCTGTCGCAACGACAAGTCGAGGCGCTCAACATGGAACCCGATGCCGCCATGGAGATGGAGAACCGCATCGCCATGGCCTCCCGGTTCTCCACCGACTTCGACGCCCAGGAACTGGGCCCGGCGTCCGGGTACACCTGCCCGGACTGCGATGGCTCGCTGGCAGCGCTGGGCGGCGGTAGCTTTCGCTGCCACGTCGGCCACGCCTGGACACGGGATGCGCTGCTGGCCGCGCGCGACGGGGAAATCGAGAACGCGCTGTGGATCGCCCTGCGCAGCCTTCAGGAAAAGGCGAAACTGGCCAGGCAACTGGCCGACACGGTCGAACATGGGCTGCTCTTTGAGCGCTATACCTCCCTGGCCGAGGAGGCCGAACGCGCGCTGAGCGTGCTGAGCCGGCGGCTCTCGGCCAGCGGTGCCCGCCCGGGTGATGTCGGTGGCTGAATCCAGCCACCCCATCCGGGTAGACCGGGAACGCCACCACGAAATTACGTTCCTGACGATCACCGGAGTGCTGCAGAGCGCCACATACCGCAGTCTGCGCGACGCCGTCATCAAGGCCGCGCTGGACGAGCCGCGCGCGGTGGTCGTGGACGTCGAAGATCTGTCCGTGCCGTCCGAATCGGCGTGGTCGGTGTTTACCAGCGCCCGCTGGCACGTCAGCACCTGGCCGGACGTGCCGATCCTGCTCGTATGCCCAAACCCGCAGCGTCGGCGGGCCATCACCCGCTGCGGCGTGGCCCGGTATGTGCCGGTCCATGCGACCCACGAGTCGGCGGTCGACGCCATCGCTGACCCGTCGTTACACGTCCGGCGGCGGGCGCGAACCCAGCTTCCCGCCAGCCCGCTCAGCGTTGGTCTGGCCAGGAGCACGGTCGCCGACCGGCTCACCGTGTGGGATCAGCGCGATCTGATCCCGAGCGTCGCAACTATAGCGACGGTGCTCGTCGAAAACGTCCTCGCCCACACCGACAGCGCGCCGCTGCTGATCCTCGAGAGCTACCGCGCCACCGTCACCGTCGCGGTGGAGGATGGCAGCCAAGTGCCGCCGGTCCGGCACGAGCATGCCGATCGCGGCGTCGATATCGTCTGTGGTCTGGCCATAATTTCCGCTCTGTGCCGTTCGTGGGGCACTATGCCTACCCCATCGGGCAAGACGGTGTGGGCGCTGGTCGGTCGCGAAAATCAGCTCTAACGTCACTAGTAGTGTTCAAGTCCTTCGGCAATTGCTATTCGAACGGAATCTCTATGGACGACACGACTGACGAGTCCTTTGAGGCGTTGTTGCGTTATATGCGGGATTCCCGCGGTTTCGACTTCACCGGCTACAAACGGACGTCGCTGATGCGCCGGGTCCGTCATCGGATGGATCAGGCCCGATATAAAACGTTCGAGGAATACCTCGACGTTCTGCAGGCGAGCTCGGATGAATTCGCCTCGCTATTCAACACCATCCTCATCAATGTCACGGCGTTCTTCCGCGACCCGGAAGCCTGGGACTTCATCAGCGACGAGGTCATTCCCCGCCTGCTGGCCGAGCGCAGTCCCTACGACCTGATTCGGGCGTGGAGCGCGGGCTGTGCGTCCGGGCAGGAGGCCTACACGCTGGCCATGCTGTTGGCCGAGGCACTGGGGCCCGACGCGTTCCGGCAGCGGGTCAAGATATATGCCACCGATATCGACGAACACGCGCTCACCGAAGCGCGCACCGCATCTTACGACGCCAAGGAGGTCGAGTCGGTGCCGCCGGATCTGCTCACGCGCTATCTCGAGCAGGTCAACGGCCGCTACCTTTTTCGCAAGGACCTGCGCCGCGCCGTCATTTTCGGCCGCAACGACCTGGTCAAGGATGCGCCCATCTCCCGAGTCGACCTGCTGGTGTGTCGTAACACCCTGATGTATCTGAATGCCGAGACCCAGCGGAAGGTGCTGGAACGCTTCCATTTCGCGCTCCGGCCGCAGGGCACCCTATTCCTTGGGCACGCCGAGATGCTGTTGAGCCATAGCGACCGGTTCTCTCCGGTGGACCTGAAAAATCGGGTCTTCCGCAAGGCCATCGGATCCCATAGTGGGGTGGATCACTACGGCCCGGCTACGGCGTTCTACGACCGCGACGGCGACCTGTCCGGCCTTGCCGCGTTGCGCGAAATGGCCTTCCGCACTGGCCCAGTGGCTCAGATCGTGGTCACCGGCGAAGACACCGTCGCGTTGATCAATCAACAGGCGGAGACCACCCTCGGTCTATCGGCTCGCGACATCGGCCGGCTGCTGCGTGATCTCGAGGTGTCGTATCGTCCGGTCGAGCTGCGCGCCCACTTAGAGCAGGCGAAGGTGGAGCGGCGTTCGGCGCGGATTCAGGATGTCAGCTGGCAGCGGCCGGGCGCCGAGACCGTGTGGTTCGAGATCCATATCAACCCCCTCGTTGACGCCGACAACGGCCTGCTCGGGGTGTCGATCGCATTCTTCGATGTCACCGCGACGCGCGCCCTGCTCGACAAAGTGGTCCAGACCAACCGGCAGCTCGAGACGGCCTATGAAGAGCTGCAATCCACCAACGAGGAGCTCGAGACCACCAACGAAGAACTGCAGTCCACCGTGGAGGAGCTCGAGACCACCAACGAAGAACTGCAGTCCACCAACGAAGAACTCGAGACGATGAACGAGGAGCTGCAGTCCACCAACGACGAACTGAACACCATCAACGACACGCTGCGCGAACGCAGCCTGGAATTGGACCGCACGAAGTCCTTCCTGGATTCGCTGGTCAACTCGGTCCGGTTGGGAATGGTCGTGGTGGACCGGGAGATGAGGGTGGCGCTGTGGAATCGGGCCAGCGAAGAGCTCTGGGGGCTGCGGGCCGACGAGACGACGGGTACGAATTTCACCGCGCTGGACATCGGGTTGCCGGTGGAGGCCGTGCGATCCCTGATCGGCAATGCGTTCGTGGATCCGGACAGTTCCGGTGAAGTGCTGGTGGACGCGATCAACCGGCGCGGTCGCTCCGCCCGGATGCGGGTCACGTGCACGTCATTCCGGTCGACCGGGGGAACCGTCGGTGGCGCGCTGCTGCTGATGGACGTTATTGAGCAGGCTTAAAGGGCCGTCAGTCCGCTTGTCGCGCGACTGCCCGCTTGGCAGCTTGGTGCGCTTGCTGCGCGTTGCGCAATGATTCTTGGGCCCTGCGTCGCGCGGTGGCTAGCGTCTGCGCATTGGCGCCATGTCCTGCGGCCAGGTCCTGGCGCCTGCGCCGGAGTTCGTCCACCCGTCGTCGGGCGCCCTCCGCGCGGGCGGCTGCCCTGTCGATGGCCCGGTTCGGCGATAGCCGGGCCAGAGTGTCGTCATGCGTGGCGGTCACGTCATCTCCGTCCATCGATCGCCCGCCTGCTGCGATCGTATTGCGGTCGGTCTCCTCAGCCGGCCATTCCGTTAACGGCTCAGGCGCTGCGGCCTGGTCGGTTTCGCGCGATATCGCACCGGCCGCCTCCCGTGGCCGGGGCAACGGCGCACCTGTTACGACGTCGGTCAGCACGCGGGCGATCTCTGCGATCGGCAACACCAGATCGGCGCCGGCCTGCGCCGCCGCGATCGGCATGGACGGAAATTTGGCGGTGTCCGGGCTCTGCGCGATGACGACGGCGCCGGCCCTCCTCATCGCCACGGTGCCCTGGGCCCCGTCCCGGCCGGAGCCCGACAGCACCACAGCCAGACACCGCGGGCCGTACGAGCTGGCCAGCGACGCCAGCAGCACATCGAAGCGCCGCTCGCCGGGCGCCTTCATCGGGCGCAGCCGACACAAACCGTCCGGCGTCAGCTCCATCTGCACTCCCGGCGGACATACCAGCACTTGCCCCGCCGAGGCCTGCTGCCCGTTGCGCGCCCAATCGACCGGATGCGGTGTTCGTCCGCCCAGGATCGCCGGCAGCACACTGCTGTGGCCTCCGAGGTGTTGTTGCACGACGATGGCGGCCGGAAACTCCGCTGGCAAATCACGCAAGACGATCGAAAGAGGATCCAACCCGCCGGCGGACGCCAGCAGAGCCACCAGCTCGACTACAGGACGAAGCGCGTCGGTCGCCATCCCTCCAGTGTCCACCCGCCGACAACAGCCCGCGCCCGTCCAACCGACAAGGCATCCATTATGCGAAAAACTAGGGTCGGCGGACGAAAGAGCCGTCGCGGCTGGTTTTGGGCGCTTTCGGATCGGGTAAGCCCGAATTCGCGAACCGGATTTCGCGCCATGGTGGCGTGCGCAGATGTGCGCAGAGTTTCGAAGGATGGTGTTGCGGTGAGGATCGCGATTGTCAGCAGCGACGACGTCGGTGAAGATTGCGCGCAGCTTTGCGCAGCGCTGGCGGGCCGGGGCATGCCCATTACGGCCTACGTGCGACAACGAACCCGGCGCTCGGCAGAAATCGGCACCGACCGGGGCTATGAAGTCGTCCCGATCAGCGTCGGCCCCAAGACGGCCCCATCCGCTACCGACTTGCTGCCGTTTGTCGGTGCCTGGGCCGGCAAACTCGAAGACCATTGGTCGTCGAATCGACCCGACATCGTGCACGCGTACGGCTGGGTGGCCGGCTTGGCCGCTCAACTCGCCGCACGGCGGCAACGCCTCCCGACCGTGCAGACCTTCCAGGGTCTGGCCGCCACGTCGCGTTCCCGCCACGTCGGCGGTCGTGACCGCGCCCGCGAAGACACCGAACGCGAGCGCATCGAGCCGCTGCTGGCGCGCAATGCGACCTGGGTCACCGGCGAGAGCACCGCGGACGTCGACGTGCTGGCCAAGCTCCGGCACAGTCGGGCACGGTTGTCCGTTCTGCCGGGCGGCGTCGACGGTGCGCGCTACAACCCGGTCGGTCCGGCGCTGGCCCGCAGCGACTTTCACCGGGTTCTCTGCCTGGCCCCCAATCCGCTTCCGTCCAACGGATTTGACATCGTCATTCGAGCTTTGCCGCGGGTTCCGGGCACCGAGGTCGTTGTCGCGGAGACCGCGGCCACCGACCACAGCCACGATGAGCCGCGGGACGAGCTCAGACACCTCGCCACGGAGTTGGGCGTGGCCGACCGGGTCCGCTTCCTGGGCACGGTCGGTGACGAGCTGCCGAAGTTGCTGCGATCCATCGACGTGGTTGCCTGCACGCCGCGCCGGCCGCCACGTGCGGCAGCGGTACTGCAGGCCATGGCCAGTGCGCGAGCCGTGGTCACGCTACCGGTCGGTGTCCTAACCGACGTCGTCGTGCACGGCGTCACCGGGCTCGTGGTGTCACCGAGCAAGCTCGGTGAATTGGTCGCCGCCCTGAGAAGCCTTCAGGTGCAGCGTTTCCAGTGTGAGAGCATGGGTGCGGCGGGTCGCAGCCGCGCACTGTCACGCTTCACCTGGGACCGGGCCGCGCTGGAATCGGTGACCATCTACGAACGGCTGAGTTCCCCCTACTCGCGGACGGCAGCACCGCAGCACAACAGAACAGGTTGAGCCCTACCTGGCGGTCGCTGTGTAGTCTTTCCGTAGGGGCCGGCCAGGTCGGCCGGGGACAACCATGACAAGCATCACTAAAGACACAGCATCCGTCGTGCTCTCCGGTGTGGCCGAAGGACCACGGGGCGCGGGCCACGTCGGCCCTGTCCGGCATCCCGTTGCCAGTGATCGGGGAACCAGTGGTCGGGGCGAGCGGCACGCCGTGCCTGCCCTCCGGCACGAGGAGTTCCGCATTAGTGAGGCGGATGCCGTGCGGCGATTCTTTGCCACCGCCTACACCCCCGGTTGGCGGATCACCGGCCTCGCCTCCGGCTCGGCCGTTACCCACCGTCGCTGCCATGCGCGTTCGATAACGCTCGACGACGTGCTGATTCAGGGTCATGTTCGCTGCGAGATCCCGTCCGCCGACTCCGTCGTTGTGATCCAACCTCGTTCGGGATCGATGACCGTGTCGGGCACGCCGTCACCGGATGCGAATTGGCCGGTGCTTGTCGCCCATGGCATGTCATGCGTGCTGGAGCTGAATACCGCGCGGTTCGATGTGGTGGGCATCACGGCTGACGTGGTGCGCAGGGCCGCCGCCGACCTGTGCGTGCCGTTGCCGGAGCAGATCCGGTTCCTGGACGGGCGCCCACACTCGCGGACTCGGGTGCGCGCGTGGCATCGGGCGCTGGATTACGTGATCGCCACCTTTGCTTCCGCACATACCGCCGACCAACCGCTGATCGCCGCGGGCGCCGCTCCCTTGCTGTCCACCGCGCTGCTCGAGTGCTATCCGTCCAATGCGACGGCGGAGCATGACCTGCTCAGCGATCCGGCCGTCCCGGAGGCACTCAAGGACGCGGTGTCGTTCATCCACCGCCACGCCGGCCGCGGCGTCGGCGTCAACGACATCGCGGCCACCGTGCATCTCACACCCAGAGCGGTGCAATACCTTTTCCGGCATCGGCTCGACACCACGCCTATGGAATACCTGCGGCGCGTCCGGCTATACCGGGCGCATCACGACCTGATGGCCAGCGATCGGTCAAACGCCACGGTCACGGAGATCGCAGAACGCTGGGGCTTCGGTCACACCGGCCGGTTCGCGGTCCTCTACCGCCAGACCTATGGGCAGAGTCCGCACACCACGTTGAGGCAATGAGCTACCGGCCGATTGAGTCGTTAGTGGGCTAATTACTTGTTAAGTGCTTTCAGTGCAGTTGCCTAGCAGGGCGTCGACGTGAGCGGCCATGTCGTCGAGAATTGTGCCCTGCGTGGGGGCGTTGGCGACGACGCCTTCGGCAATAATCCGCAGCTTGATGTTTGATTCCTGGGAGAGCCTGGTCAGCAGCTGGAACGCGGAGTCGGCGGTTAGCCCATACCGCAGCATCAGCATGCCGATTGCCTGGTCGATCACCGCACGGCGCGCACTGACCGCCTGTACCGCCTTGCTCAGCCGTTCCTGCACCGCCGCTTTGAGCTGTTGGGTGATGTCTACGTAGAACCCGACGGCACCGGCGGGCGCGCCGTCTTCGTAGAACCGGTCTGCGACCACGATTACCAAGTGCTCCTCGCCACGGGTATCGAGGATCCGTTGTCGACTGCTGAAAGGGGCGCCGTGCCGGCGCACCTGCTCGATTAAGTTAGCCATCGCCGCCCTGTCAATCGGATGTTGGTGCGTCAGGACCAACTCGGTCGTGGGGGTTACGGTGCCAGGTTCGTAGCCGTGCATCCGGGCGACCTCGTCGGACCATTCCCAACGGTCGTCGCGGGCGACGTAGCGGAATTCGCCCACCGGGGGCCAGGGGTCGGGCGGCAGCGATTTGTCGCGCACCATCTCAACTTATTCGGGTGCTGTTGGAGGAGCGTTCTCCCACGTAAACGATTTCGTTTTCCGGACAATTGCTCGCCCGGGGCGAAGCGCCGGCCGGGGCCGGCGGTTACCCAGCACCCACCACGTTGGGACCAATTACATTCGGGCCGTTAGATTTTGGCTGAAACGAGCCGATTAGCGAAGGAAACCAAACGCGGCAAGCCACTGAACGAAGACTTTTTGACCGGCGTGAAGTGCCGTTTCGACCGTTTTCGATTGAAAACGCCTGCTTGGCTTGGAGTTCCCCCCGATTTGTGCACTGCGACGGCGGCACACTCCACAACCCCGCCCGGGTGTTTACACTATCCTGTTTCCCAAGAGGTTGAGCCCACAGCCGCTGTCTCGCGAGCACAGGCCCACCACACTGATCGGCGCAGTCACATGACAGCTTCCCGCGACATCTACACACCAGAGCCATGGGGACATCCGCGGTCCCGCTATGTGATCGACTGCGCTGGGGCGCACCTGCATGTTCACGCGCGCAGCGCGTCTACGGTCTTGCGCGTCGATGGTGAAATCGACATGGCGAACGCCGCTCTGGTAGCACAAGCAATCCGCGGCTTTGCGCGGCTCAACGCCCCGCTGATCCTCGATCTCAGTCACCTGAACTTCCTGGGCATCGCGGGTTTTCGGCTGCTGCTTGCCCTGAACCGCGAACACCAGCAGGCCCGGTTGCACTACGGCATCGTCAACGGCGACGCGCTGCGTCGCCTGACACGTGTCCTGCCCGATCACGGCCTACCGATCGTCGAGTCGGTGACCGACGCCCTTTGGCTCATCGAAGAGGCCATCCGCACCCGCCGCGACTTCCCTTCCGGCAAGGCCCGGCAACGAGAGCCGCAGCACGATGGCTGGGAAGACGGCCGGGCAGAGTGAGTTGAAGTTGGTTAAGCGCTCTTAGCGGCCACTTGTGTCCGAGATGCCTGCCGAGATGCCATGTCGCCCTTGGCTACTCGCCGGATCAGCAGGCGGGTTGCCTTCTCCAGCGTTTCCTGGGCGGCCTCGGGCCGACGGGCCTGTCCGGCGCGTGCCGCCGCGGCAATGGTCAGCCCTTGCTCGTAACCGATGACCACCCGCGGATCCACGTAGGACCCGCGCGCTACCGCCGGGGTGTTGCCCAGCTCTTCGGCGACCTCCCTCATCACCGCCGCCGCAACGCGCTTGACCACGCGCTGTGACACGGCCGGGTCCGCGTCGGCGAACGCGGCGGCCGCCAGCACCGTCCCGTGCCAGGTCCGCAGATCCTTCACGGTGTACTCTTCGCCGACCAACTCCTTGAATCGGGCATTGAGATCATCGGCCGCGATATTGACCCAACCGGAACGGTTGCGGCACACGAGCAATCGTTCACCACGGTCGGCGCGACGCATCAGGGAACGCACCGCCCGGAAGACGTCGGCATCGTCGATTTGCACGGTGCGTCGCACCCCGCTCTTGGCGGGGTAGTCGAATTCGACCGTGTCACGGTGCACTGTCACATGCTCACATCGCAAGGTGGCGATCCCGTAGGACTCGTGCTCCTCCGCGTACTCTTCGCCGCCCGCGCGGAAGTAGCCGCGATCAAGCAGCCGCAGCGCCAGCGCCAGCACTCGCTTTCGCGTCAGGCCCCGGTCGCCAAGGTCGTGCGCGATCCTTGTCCGCAATGCCGGCAACTGCGTGGACAGCTCCAGGACGCGGTCGAACTTCTCCTCGGCGCGTTCCTGCTGCCATGCGGGATGGTAAAGATACTGGCGGCGTCCGGCCGCGTCGGTGCCAACCGCCTGAATGTGGCCGTTGGGGTGCGGCGTGATCCACACCTCCTTCCAGGCCGGCGGAATAACCAGTTCCTTGATCCGCTGTAGGCTGTCCGCGTCAACCAGCGGGTCGCCACCGGGCGCGTAATAGGCGAAACCCTTGCCTCGACGTTTGCGCGCAATCCCCGGCTCGCTCAGCACGCTGCGCCGCAACCGCATCCGATCCTCCAGTCCCGTTGGCTCAGCGGACAATTACCCACAGCGCGCCCGGTCCAATCCGGCGGGGTCCAATCCGGTGGGGTCGACGTAGAACGACCCGCCACAACGCTGTGGCGGGTCGGTCACGGCCACGATCAGCCGGCCATGAACTCGTGGTAGGCCGACTCCAGATCCGGGGGCAGGGCCGACACATTGCACTGGCGTTCGGTGTCGCCGATCGGTGCCAGAATGCCGCGCAGGTCGTTGTATTCCTGCGGGTGCGCGGTGAAATAGCCGCGCAGGTCGCCGGCGGCCTGCTGACGCGGCTGGTTGTACGCGGCCATGACCACCTGGTTGGCGCCCGGATGTCCGGCGAGGTACTGCTGCGCCGCGCCGGTCACCGATGACACGGTGGCGTTCACCCCCGCGGGACTGCAATCTGGTGCCGCGGCAGCCGACGGCGCACCGGCGACACCTGCGGCCAGCCCCCCGAGCAGAAGGCCGGCGCCGATCCCGGCCACTCGCCGACGCGCGACGACACAGCTGATTTTCATGATCCGTTTTGTCCTCCGAATTGATCTTGAGACAGACTCCCCATCCCGAAATCCAAAGTAGCCGAGGCGACTGTATCCAATGCCGGACTTGGCTCAGCAGCTAATTTGCATACAACTGACCGTGTAATACTCAGCTGGCTTAACTATCGTTTCAGCCAGGTACCAGCAAAGCCTCCTTAAGGCTCTCCTCGCCTGACTGCAGACATTGCTAAGGACGGCGCGCGACCATCGCCTCGACCCGTTCGCGGTCGAGGACCGCGACGCTTCCGTCGGGCAGGCCGAGGACCCGATCGACGGCCAACCCATGAAGCTTGAGCCTGCTGGTCAGGACATCGACCGCGCGCTCCCTGGCCGCCTCGTCACTCGCACCGAGTATCTGCACGACGTTCGAATTGACGCGCGCGGCGAGGCCCTGAATCATGTCGGCGACGCCTTCGGCGTCGAAGGTCACGAAGACACCCGCCCGCACGCCATCGGCTATCACGCCGGTCAAAAGAGGGCGCACGAGATCCTCCGAAGCGGCAACGATTCGCCCATACAGATGCGCATTCTCGGGCCGCAGCAACGAAACCATTGCCGCCAGATGCTCGGCTACGCCCATCTTCATCTTGACGTCATAACCGGCCCGCAGCAGCGCATTGAGGCGGTCCAGCGCGCTGCCGCCGCACGCGGCGACGGCGTCCTCGACGGCGCTGAACTGATCGCGGGCGCTGCGCTGCGCCAACGCGGTGATCAGCGCATCCTTCGACGGAAACCAGTGGTAGAAAGCGCCTTTGGATACTCCGGCGTCCGCGATCAGGTCGTTGAGGCTGACGTTGTCATAGCCGCGCTGCACGAACAGCTCGGCAGCGCGGTCCAGGATCTCGGCGCGACGAACGTCGGGATGCTTAATGACCCGCGGCATCGGTGCGATCCTGCTCTTTCGGTTTTGCGATCCAACCCACGTAGGTCAGGTACAGGCCGACCAATGCCAATCCGATGAAGATGGCGCGTACCAACGGAATTGCGTTGTGCTCGAGGACGTCGCCGGCCGAGTTGTACAAATTGGGGACGGCCAGCACCAGAATGCCACGGATGGCCAGAAACCAACCCAGTCCCGACACCAAAATCGCTGCCAGACTTCGCCAATACTGGTGAAAGGCGATGATGACGCTGCCCCAGAACAACAGGACCGCCCCAAGCACCCACTGCCACATCGGGTCGTTGGCGAACTGGTGCAGCAGGACGGGCATCTGCGACGTGGCGCGCACCGCCACGATGGACGGGATGATGGTGAAAAACGGGCCGAACGCGCGGGCGAACATGCGGGTCCGGATCTGCGACTGGGCTGACGCACTCATTGCTACCTCCAATAGTTCTGGCCGCAACGCTATACCGACCAGTAGTCGGTATGCAAGACCACTGGTCGGTATAGCGGACCGGCTGCCTAGAGTGCCCGGCTACCCCGAATGGGAAGCGAACCAGTCGATCGCCACCCCGGGATGCTTGCCGAAGTAGTTGTAGCCGTCGAAGCGCCGGGTCGTGGCCTCGATCCAGACCAGCTTCTTGTCCTCGACGGGGATGGCGTCATAGATGGACTGCACGTCCTCGGGGCGGGTCATCGAGTCGTGGGGGCGAACCTGTGCGACCAGCGTGGGGATGTGGATCGACTTGGCGTACTCAAGCGGCGATTGCTCGGAGAGCCGGAAGCCGGTCCGCTCGCGCAGCGCCCGATCGAACCGCTGGTAGCCATCGGGGATGTTGTTGGTCTTCACGAACTCCTCGATGATGTAGCTGGCCGACACCGGCTGCAGCAGGATGAGCGAGGAGATGTGCTCGAACTCCTCCGGGTGCTTGGCCATCGCGACGCACGTCGAGTCCGCGCCCAGGCACACGCTGAACAGGAAAGTTGTCATGTCGGCGGTGTCGGGCCGGGACTTGGCGTACCGGACAGAGCCGACCACGTCGCGGTATTCCAGCAGACCGATGCCCACCGTGCCGCCGTTGCCCAGTCCGCTCAGCCCATGGTTGCGAATGTCTGCAAATGTCTGAGCACAGGATGTTGTAGCCGGCGTCGTGCAGCGCCTTGTACTCGGGCAGGAAGTTCACTTAAAACCCGCCCAGGCCGCCGAACTCGGGTAGATGCCCTGGGTAGCCGTACCGGTTTCCGGGCAGGAAGTGATTGTGGATGATCAGCTTGTCCGAATCGGCCGGGATGAACCAGCCGTCGAGCGGGACGCCGTCCATCGACGGGAAGAAGACGTCTTCGTACCCCAGGCCGACCTCACCCGGTCGGCGCAGCACCGGCGCGCGCCGCCCGTCCGTCGTGCCCGTCACCCACAAGTTCGTGCCCGTCACCCACAAGTTCAGGAAGATATCGAGGGCGGCCTGGCCCTCCTGCTCGCTGACCGGCATGCCAGTGAAGTACGGGCAACCGTTACCTGCCGCTGCGGGGAGTTTCCTACTGTGGATGATGTGGACATCAGGAAGGACATCAAAGACTTCTTGATGACGCGGCGCGCCCGAATCACCCCCGGGCAGGTGGGTCTGCCGCCGGGAGGGCGGCGGCGGGTGCCCGGACTGCGGCGCGAGGAGGTCGCGCAGTTGGCCGGGGTGAGCGTCGAGTACTACACCCAGATCGAACGGGGAAATGTTGCCGGGGTCTCCGACGGGGTGCTGCATGCCGTCGCCAGAGCACTGGGATTTGGCGAGGCGGAGGTAACGCACCTGTTCGACCTGGTGCGCGCCGTGACCTCCAAGGCTCGTCCGCCGCGCCGCGTGGGCCGGGCTTTGCCGGACGGTGTGCAGGCCCTGCTGGACAGCATGGTGACCGCGCCCGCGGTCGTCCTCAACGGCCATCTGGATATCGTTGCGGCCAATGCCCTGGGGCGCGCCCTGTACGGACCGCTCTTCGAGCGCGCAACCGCGACGCCGAACCTGGCCCGGTTCATCTTCTTCGATGCCGCCGCCGATCGCGTCTTTCCCGAGTGGGACATCGCCGCCGACGACGCCGTTTCGCTGCTGCAGGCGGAGGCCGCCCGGTCTCCCGACTCGCCGCCCGTCACCGCACTGGTCGGGGAACTTGCCACCCGCAGCGACCAATTCCGCACCCGCTGGGCAGCCCATAACGTCAAGGCACATCGTCACGGCGTCAAGCGATTTCAGCACTCCGACGTCGGCGAGTTGTCCCTTACCTACAACGTGTTCGACATCACCGGCGTGGGCGGCCTGTCGCTGATCGGCTACACCGCCGAGCCGCATTCGAGATCCGACGAAGCGCTGCGCCTGCTCGCCAGCTGGACCGCATCCGACCACGCCGCCAATCGGGTGCGCGACTAGGAACCGCGAGACATACACCACGCTTATCACTTACGCGATCGAATACGACGAGCAAGACAAGGTGGCCGGCCGGGTGTGGATCAAAAAAATACTGAAAACTATTGACAGCAAGCCTATTAGCGACCCAGCCGTTTCATCAGCTCGGTGGCGGCGTATCGCCCGCTGAGCAACGCACCGTGCACGGTGGCGGGATTGTTGGTGCCGACGGCCTCGCCCGCCAAGTAGAGCCGGTCGCTGATCGGCTCCTGCAACCGGCGCCGGTCGTCGAGGCCGGAGCCGGGCGGGTGGAATGAGTAGCTGCCGCGCGCATAGGGGTCGGTGGTCCAACTCGACGTGCGGACCTCGACCAGGGAGATGTCATCGCCGAACAATTGCCGGGCGACCGGCGCTGCGCTGGCCATCAGGTCGTTGGGCGAGGACGACTCCACGGACCTCCCGATATCACCGCCGTTGAACGCCAACACAATTGGCCCGGCGGCGCTCGGCAAAGTGAACCACTGCGCCCACTGGCGCGAGTTGCTGCCGATGAATTGGTAGAACGCGTTCTCCGCCGTCCAGGTCCGCCGGTTGAACCGGAAGAAGCTCTTGGACAGCACGCCGAATCCCAGCGAATTCACGGCGTGGATGTGTCCGTCGGGCAGCGGCGGATCGAAAGCGATCGCACCCGATTTCAGCACTCCGAGGGGAACGGTGACGATCGCGGCGGGTCCCTCGAACGACCGGTCACCGGCCCGCACGATGACGGAGTTGTCCTTTCGCTGGACGGTGGTTACCGGCGTACTCAGCACGATCTGCAGCCCATCGGAGAGCAGCTTTGGCAGGGCGTCATAGCCGCTCGGGATGACGGATTGGTCGCCGCCGGTGTATTCGCCCTGGTCGAATGTCGGGGCGGAGAGCTGGTCCGGGTCGGCGGCATACTCGTCCGCGATCTCGGTGGTGAGGTAAAAGGCCAGTAGGGCGCGGTCGGAATTAGACAGCTCTTCGCTGGTCGCCGCCGCGTCGACGGCGGTGCCGAGACTTCCGCCGTCGACCTGGTCACGAGCCCGTTCGACGAATCTGCGCCAGGTTTTCATGTTGTAGTTCAGCGGCGATAGGCGGGGATCAATCGCCAGCTTCGTCGACCTGTAATAGTCGGTCGGGATCAGCTGCAGCTGAAGTTTCCGGGCCAGCTCGGTCAGCGGATTATTCGTCGTGCCGTGGATCCAGGAGGCCCCCATTTCCAGCGGTGCGCCCCAGTCGCGGGTGGTGTGCACGCGGCCGCCGATGCGATCGCGGGCCTCGATCAACCGCACCGGCCACCCCGCATCGACAAGGCAGCGTGCGGAGGCCAGTCCCGCCATCCCGGCGCCGACGATGAGGATGGACTTGGGGTCCGCCGGCTGGGATGAGTCCGCCGGTTGGGATGGTTGCGCCGGCTGGGATGGATGGGATAGTTGCGCCGGACGCTCCGAGGTGCAGGCGGTCGCCAGCGCGCCGCCGACCAGGCTTGTCGTCGTCATCAAGAACTCCCGACGGGATATCGGCGACACGTTTGTCAGCGTCTCACAGCCCGTTCGCGTTTTTTGGACGACCGTACGAAAAATTCACCCGCGATTTTGGTCGATTCGCCGCGTTCGTCATGGACTTGTGGTTAAACTCGCGGCATCCAGAAGGCGGCAATGGGGCCGCGTTCAAGGGGGGAGCGGCGATGAGTACCCGGCTTTCGAGACACATACCCGACCGGTTGCCTAACGCACTACCACCGAGCCGCACCCTCACCGTGCGCTCGGCGGACGGCACCTCGCTGCACACGGAGGTGTTCGGGCCACCCGACGGCTATCCGATCGTGCTGACGCACGGCATCGTCTGCGCGATCCGGTCCTGGGCCTACCAGATCGCCGACCTCGCCACCGACTACCGGGTGATCGCCTTCGACCATCGCGGCCACGGACGAAGCGGGGTTCCGCGCCGTGACGGCTACACCCTGGAACACCTCGCGTCCGATCTCGATGCGGTGCTGGAGGCGACGGTGGGGCCGCATGAGCGCGCGCTGCTGGCCGGACACTCCATGGGCGGCATCGCCATCGCCGCGTGGTCGGAGCACTACCGAGACAAGGTCCGCCAGCGCGCTGACGCGGTCGCGCTGATCAACACCACCACCGGCGAGCTGCTGCGCAACCTGAAACTGCTGGGAGTTCCGCGGGAGTTCTCGCCGGCTCGAGTCCTGGCCGGGCGCAGCCTGGTCAACGTGTTCGGCGGATTTCCGATTCCCGGTGCGGCCCGGGTCGCGAGCCGCCAGGTGATTGCCATGCTGGCGGTCGCCGCCGACGCGGACCCGAGCGCGGCGCGGCTCCTCTGCGAACTTTTCACACAGACTTCACCCGGCGGCCGAGGGGGCTGCGCGCGGATGCTCGTCGAGGCGCTGGGGCAGCGGTACCTCAACTTGGACGGTCTGACGGTGCCGACCCTGGTTATCGGCAGTGAGCGTGACCGGCTGACGCCGATCAGCCAGTCCCGCAAGATCGCGCATACCGCACCCAACGTCGTCGGCCTCGTCGAGTTGCCCGGTGGCCATTGCTCGATGCTGGAAAACCACCGCGAGGTGAATCGCCAGCTGCGGGGGCTCGTCGAATCGGTGACCCAGCACGCCAGTTTGCGGCGCATAAGCTCATAGCAGCTCAGAGCAACTCAGAGACCTCAGTGGCGGCGCGCCGGCCGGACCTGACGGCGCCGTCGAAATAGCCGGCCCACTCGTCCGCGGTCTCGGTGCCGGCCCAGTGAATCGGCCCGATCGGTTCACGCAGCCACGGCCCATATCGGGTCCACGACCCCGGCGGCACCGCCGCGGTCGGACCGCCAGGTGCGAATTCCTCTGCACCCCAACGTTGATCAACATAGTCGAGGGGTTTGAGCGCTTCGTCGCCGAATAGCGACGCAAAACAGCGCAGCGCGTCGCGGCGGCGCTGGTCGGTGGGCAGCGAGTCGAATGCGCGGGCATCGACGAACCCCACCAGGATGCCCGGCCCGTCCGCCTGCGGGCTGACGTCGAACGTGATGAACACCGGGCCCTTGTCGGACAGCGCCTGGCCGGAGTACCCGTTGGCCCGCCAGAACGGCGTGGCGTACGCGGCATAGGCCTTGCTGAGCCGGCCCTGCGGCCAATGTCGGGCGAGCTCGGAGTACTCGGGTGGCAGCGGGGGAGTGAACTCGATGGCGGCGCGATGGGCGGGCGGTATCGCAACGATGACGAACCCGGCCTCGGCCTCGCCGCGATCGGAGGTGATCGTCACGCCGGCACCGTGCCGATCGATGCGACGGACGGGCGCGCTGAGCACGACCCGGTCGCCGAGTTCGGCGGCCGCCGCCTCGGCGATCTGCTGGGTGCCGCCGATGAAATGGTCCTGTTGGGCGCCGTTTTCGACGTCGAGCAGCCGGTCCAGGCCGCCGGTCCCGTGTGCGTAGCGGGCGGCGTGCAGCATCGACACATCGTCGGGTTCACACCCCCACGTCACTCGGGACATGATGGCCAGCAGATCGTGTGACGAGGCGGTGGCGCGGACCGACCGCAACCACCCGCCGAGCGACAAGTTGTCGAGCTTGCCGGCGCGCCGCGCGTCCCAGGGCGCCGCCACCGGAACGCCGCGGGAAATTCTGTCGAATTGCCAACGCAGCCGGCCGATGTCCAGCAGCGCGGACAACGAGAGCTTGGGGATGGTGCCGCGGTAGGCGCGGGCCCAGCCGCGCCACTCGATCAGGTTTTTCCCGTCGTTGTAGGTCGGTGTGGTTTCGACGTCGAGCTCGGCCGCCAGCGCGAGGAGGGCGTCCTGGGTCGGGCCGACGAAGCTGCCGCCCAGATCCACGGGCAATCCCGCGACGCTGCCGGTGAACGAGCGCCCGCCCACCCGGTCGCGGCCCTCCAAAACCAGCACGTCGTGGCCCAACCGGGTGAGTTCGCGGGCCGCGGCCAGCCCCGCGAAGCCGGCGCCCACCACCACAACGTCGGCGCTCCACGGCGGATTTGTCACGCGCTCCAGTGAACCGTATTCGCGGGTTACGTCGGCTAACCGGGTCGGGCACCTTGGGCGTTAGGGCGCGACGGTTAACCAGTCGGTGAACCCGGACGGGTCGTGGCGCCCCAGCGCGCCATGTTCGTAGAGACCCCAGCCCTCCACCGGCTCGGCGTCGCCGTCGCGGCATACCGCGCGGCCCACGTGGTCGATGACGCCGAAGCCGGAGCGGGCGATGATTCCCGGGTCGGTCATGCTGTAGGTCAGCCGCTCGACGAATTTCTCGCCCTTCCACATGCCGTGCAGCCAGTCCGAATCCCCGCCGTAGCCGCCACCGACGTGGATGGGTACCGGCAGCTTGGACTCCACGTCGAAGTGCACCGGGGCACCGTCGCGGGCGGAGGCGTCGATCGTCGCCCCCGTCGGGATGCGGGTGCCGGAACGGTAGTGGATCTTTACCCGCGGCCAGCCCAGCTGCTCGACGCGGCCGTCGCGCCAGACCCGGGTGCAGTCGTTGAGCGAGCGGAACCCGTTCGGCTCCTCCTGAACGATCAGCACCACGGCGAAGTCGTCGAACGCCATCGGCACGTATAGCCACCACATGCCCTCGAACGGCGGGTCGGCGGGCCGTCCGGCGGGTTCGGGCTCGCCGATCGGCCGGATGCCCCAGGACCGGTCGCGGCTACCGAGCCACGTCGCGGGGTCGACGGCGATCTCTTCGCCGTCGACGACGATCCGCCCGCTCCAGCTGCCGAGTTGGGCGAAGCGCTGCGCGTTGAGCGTCACCCGGTTGCCGGATCGCAATATGTGCGGCTGTTCCTGGACGACGTCGAACAGCCCCTCCCAGGTGAGATCGGCTGCGATGCCCTCGGTTTCATCGAGGATCAGCCGCAGTTTGCGCAGCGGGTCGATGACCTCGATCCGGTAGCTGACGACGTTCTGGTTGAGCCGATCGGAGTCGATGGCGTCCGAAAGGTGCACCGCGGTCTGGGTATCCCCGCGCCGGATGAGCACGAACGCGTCCTTCACGCCGAGGTTGGGGTAGTAGCCGATGCCGCTGATCAGGAAGATGTTCCCGGTGCGGTCGTGGGCGTTGAAGTAGGAGCGATCATAGAAGTTGCGATCCGAGGAACCCGCCCACGCGATCGGCTGGGGAACCTGATGTACCGGGTACTCGTCGAGCGGTCCAAGCGTTCCTGGCATTAACTTTCCTCTCCAATAAGGCGGCGCATCAGTCCGGCGTGGTAGAACAGCGATTCGACATCATCGGGTTTCTCGACCTCGCCGAAGTGCACCCGGCGCGCGCCGGTGCGCATGAACACACAAGCCCACATCACCCCCGAGTAGACGTAGAACCAGCGCAGGTCACCCACTTCCACTCCGCTGAGTCGCTGGTAGGTGGCGCGGACGTCGTCCTCACGCATCACCCCGGGCAATCCCGGTAGCCCCGCGAGGCCGGTGAGCTCCTGAAAAACCATGTGCGCATAAATCATCCAGGCCACGTCGAGCTCGCGCGGTCCTAGCGTCACCATCTCCCAGTCCAGCACCGCCACCGGGGCGAAGTCGCGGTACAAGACGTTGCCCACCCGGGCGTCGCCCCAGTTCAGCACCGGCTCGCCAGCGGCAACCTGGTCCGGCCAGTTGTCTTCCAACCACGCCAAAGTCCGTTCCACCAACGCGGATCGGCCGATATCGGGCATGGCGAAGTCGTACCAGGACCGCACCCAACCGAAGTGCCGGCGCAGTGCCGTGTCGCCGGCCAGGCCCTCGGTCAGAAAGCCGAATGTGTTCTGCGCATTGGGGATTGAATGCAGCATGGCCAGCACCCCGACGGAGCTGTCCTGCAGTTTGCGCTGCTGCTCGGACGGTGCGTCGGCGAACCAGTTGCCACCGAACGTGTAGGGCATCACGTCGGGCGGGACGACGCCGTCGACGTAATCCATCAGGAAGAACGGCGCCCCCAGCACGTCGCCGGTGGGCTCGATCCAGCGCACCCGGGGAACCGGCACGTCGGACAGTTCGCCGACCTTTCGGATCACCTCGAATTGGTGGTCGAGTCGATACGTCGGGAACACCGGCACGTCCTCGGTGGTGGGCGCCACCCGGGCCACCAGCTTCTGTTCGATCGGCCGGCCGTCCTGCTCCCAGCGCGCCGTCAGGATGATGGTTTCCGACGACATGCCCGTCGAGTCGACGCCGCTTTCTACGGTCACCTCGGGCGCTTGATTCTGGGCCCCGCCGGGCAACAACGTCGACAGCCACTGCGACATCAGCCGCGGGACGGTCGTGGTGTCCCGGCTGGAGCGCTGCATGCGACCGATCTCTTCGACCGGGCGTTCATCGGCCACGGAGTGCCTCCATTTCTTTGAGACTTCTGCGGCAATTACGATACGGTAGGTAGCGTTATGAAAGCAGACCCGTCCCCCCTTGACAAGGCCCCCGGTGCCGGGCGCCCCCGCGACCCGCGCATCGATGAGGCCATCCTGTCGGCGACCGCGGAACTGCTTGTGCAGATCGGTTATACGAACCTGAGCCTGGCCGCCGTCGCCGAACGCGCCGGGACCACCAAATCCGCGCTGTACCGCAGGTGGTCCAGCAAGGCCGAGCTGGTGCATGAGGCGGCGTTCCCGGTGGCGCCCACCGCGCTGGAGTCCCCGGAGGGCGACATCGCGGCGGATGTGCGGATGATGATCGAGGCCACGCGCGATGTGTTCACCACCCCGGTCGTGCGGGCCGCGTTGCCCGGTCTGGTCGCCGACATGACGGCCGATGCCGCCCTCAACGCGCGGGTGATGTCGCGGTTCACCGACCTGTTCACCGCGGTGCGGGTGCGCCTGCGTGAAGCCGTCGAGCGCGGTGAAGCGCATCCCGATGTGGACCCGGACCGGTTGATCGAGTTGATCGGGGGAGCGACGATGCTGCGGATGCTGCTGCGTCCCGACGAGAAGCTGGATGACGCGTGGGTGGACCAAACCACCGCCATCGTCGTGCACGGGGTGACCCGGTGACGGGCCGGTCGGGTCGACTCGCCGGCCGGTCCGCGATCGTCACGGGCGGCAGCCGCGGCCTCGGCCGGGCCATCGCGATGGCGCTGGCGGCCGAAGGCGCCGCGGTGGGCCCCAACCTTTCGAGCCGGGCGCACCGAACAGGTTTGGGACGACCGGCTGCCCGGGACCATCGGTGAGACGGTCGCCGACATCGTGGCGGCCGGCGGACGCGCGGTGGCGGTGCGGGCCGACCTGACCGATCGCGACGACGTCGCCCGGTTGGTGGCCACGGCCAGAGATGCGCTGGGCTCCATCACAGTCCTGGTCAATAACGCGGCATTCACCGCACCGGGCCGCCCACCTGTACCCGGCGCCGACCAGCGCGCGAAAGCGTCCAGACCGGCTGGAGCCAAGCCGGGTGGTGCCCAGCCGGCTGGTGGCAAACCCGGCTGGCCGGGGTTCGTCAGCACGCCGTTGACCGCATTTCGCCGCCACTTCGACATCGCGGTGTTCGCGGCTTACGAGCTGATGCAGATGGCGTGCCCCGACATGATCGGCGCCGGTGGTGGCTCGATCATCAACATCACCTCGGTGGCGTCGCGGATGCCCGGCGACGGGCCCTATCCCGACCGCGGCGGCCCCAACCGCAGTGGCGGAGTGCTGCCCGGTTATGGGGGCTCCAAGGCGGCACTCGAGCATCTCACCCGGTGCGCCGCGTTCGATCTGGCCGACCACAACATCGCCGTCAACGCGCTGTCTCCGTCGAAACCGATCATGACCCCCGGCCTGTCGTACTACGCGACCGAGTTCGTCGACACGGCCCCGGCCGAAGAGTTTGCCGAGGCGGCGGTGCGGCTGGCGCTGGTGGACGCGGGTGTGGTCACCGGACGCACGATCGGTCATCGCCAGGTGCTCGACGGCAGCTTCCGGCCGTTCACGCTCGACAACGCGGTGACCTGACCGGGGAAGTCAAATTTCCGGGCCGGCAGATATTGCGTTCGAAATTTCGGATTTGGCGGGACAGGTTAACATAAAGTCGGCCTTACTGGGGTCGCCGGACTGGCGAGCGACCGACCCCAGCGTCACCACCGAACGCCGTAGCTAGGAAGGTACGGGTGTCATGAGTTTTTCGCTGCTGCCGCCCGAGGTGACTTCGGCGCGGATGTTCTCCGGCTCGGGCTCGAGTCCGATGCTGGCCGCTGCGACGGCCTGGGAGGGTTTGGGTGCCCAGTTGTCATCGGCGGCGGCGTCGTTTTCATCGGTGACCTCGGATTTGGCGGATGGGCCCTGGCAGGGTGCGGCGTCGGCGGCGATGGCGGCCGCGGCGGCCCCTTACACGAGCTACCTGAGCGCGGCGGCGACCCGGGCTGGTGCGGCGGCCGCGCAGGCCCAGGCGGTGGCTGGAATGTTCGAGGCGGCGCTGGCGGCCACGGTGCATCCGTTGGAGGTCCAGGCCAACCGCCTTCGGCTGGTGCAGTTGGTGAGGGCGAACCTGTTTGGGTTCGCCGCTCCGGCGATCGCGGCCGCCGAGGGTGAATACGAGGCGATGTGGGCTCAGGATGCGGCCGCGATGGTTGGCTATCACGGCGGGGTTTCGGCGGCGATCGCGCAGCTGACGCCCTGGCGGGGTTCTATGCCAAAGCTGGCGAGCCTGGCGCAGCAGGCCGTTAGCTCGTTTGCGGGCAGCCCGGGCGGGTCCGCGGGCGGCGCACAGGCGGCGGCGCCTTTCCTGCCAGTCGCCAGGCAGCTCCTTAATTTGGGCATCGGAAACCGAGGCAACTTCAACCTCGGCAACGGGAACCTAGGCGCGTTGAACCTGGGCAGCGGTAACGGGGGCAGCAACAACATCGGCTCGGGAAACCAGGGCAGCAGCAACATCGGCTTCGGGAACATCGGCAGCGGCAATATCGGCTTCGGGAACAACGGCAACAACGACATCGGCTTCGGGCTCACGGGCAGCAACAAGGTGGGCATCGGCGCGCTGAACTCGGGCAGCGGAGACATCGGCTTCGGTAACTCGGGCAGTAACAACATCGGATTGTTCAACTCCGGCAACAACAACGTCGGCTTCTTTAACTCGGGGGAAGGTAACTGGGGCTTCGGCAACGGGGGCAGCGGCAACACCGGCCTCTGGAACGCGGGCGACGTCAACACGGGCTTGGGGAATCCGGGCGGCGGCAACTTCGGTTTCCTGAACTTCGGCGACTCCAATGTCGGATTCCTGAACAAGGGCTTCGACAACGTCGGCGCCTTTAACGGCGGCACCGACAACATGGGTCTGTTCAACTCGGGCAGCAATAACACGGGCAGCTTCAACCCGGGTGCGGGCAACACGGGCAGCTTCAATACGGGTGCGGGCAACACGGGTTTCTTTAATTCAGGCCTTAGCAACACGGGCCTGTTCAACTCGGGCGTCTTGGACACAGGTATCGACCAGTCGGCAGACCTGAGCGGGGTGGTCCAGAACTCGGGCTTCGGCAACACGGGCTCGGGGAACTCGGGCTTCTGGAATTCGGACACCGGCGGCAATAACTCGGGCTTCTTCAACACAGGCAACGGCGGATCCGACTCGGGCTTCGGCAACTCCGGTGACGGCGGCAATAACGTAGGCTTCTACAACTCGGGCAGCGGCGGATCCAACACGGGCTTCTTCAATTCGGGTACCGGCGGTGCTAACACGGGCATCGGGAACAACGGCTCGGTGAACACAGGTATCGCAAACTCGGCCGGTACCAATTCAATATTTAATATAGGAACGTCGGGCATCGGCGTTTCCGGCAACGACAGCTCCGGGTTCTTTGACCAGGGCGATAACCAGGCGGGTTTCTTCGGCTCGCCCTAGCGGTCAACGCGCCGTCTTCAAAATCACGGTAGTCGGAGCCCGGCGGCCCTCAACCTTCCTCCTCGGGCGGATCGGGATCCCCGCGGAGGAGTTCCTCCGGGTGGTGGGCGTGGTTGATCTCGAGCGGGCCCTTGCCGTCGGTCCAGCCAAGTCGCCCCCTGTCGGTGACGATGGTGCGCCGCTCGCCGCAGCTCGCCAAATCGTGGTGCTGACCGCACCCGAAGTACAGCTTGTCCGCGTCGGTCCGCCCGCCGTCGGCCCAATCCGGTGCATGGTGAACCTCGCAGTGATAACCGGGCTCGAGGCAGTTCGGATGGGTGCAGCCTCGGTCGCGGGCGTAGCAGATAAGCCTCTGGTCTGCGGTGGCTATGCGCTTTTGGCGGCCCAGATACAACGGCCGGCCGGTGTGGTCGTCGAACACCGCCAGGTAGTGGATTGCCTTGGCGGCCATGCTGATCAGATCTGGCATCGGCAGCCTCGAGCCGCCCCCGGTGTGCGCGGGCGCGGGCATCGGGACCGACGGGTCGACCACGGCGTGCGCGGCCTGGTTCAGATCGCCCAGTGTGGTGGTGGCGATGACGGTGACGGGATGACCTTGGAATAACCCTGGTGCACGCCGAGCCCGCCTGAGGCGATGGCGGTTTCGAGACCGAGTTTGAGCGCGTCGTGACAGCGCTGGGCGGCTGTGCGCCGGTCGCGCTCTTCGGGCGGTGCGCCATCGGGCTGGTGACGGCCAGGCCGTACTGCCGCTTCGATGGCTTCGAAATACGCGCGGGCCTCGGGGTCGAGCAGCCCGGACAGCCGCGACATGCGGTCGGGCCCCTCCGGGCCCAGCCGCAGTCCGCGGCGCCGTGCCCGGTCGTTCTCGTCGAAGTTGCCATCCGGGTTGAGGTGGTCGGCAATGCGCCGACCAAGCTTGGTGACGATGCCCGAATCGAGTTTGGTCGCATGATGCACCAGCTTGCGCTCGGCGTCCGTCGCATCCGGGGGCGCGACGCACGAGGGCAGCACATCCAGCGCTGCGCACACCGCGCGGATGTGGTCCTCGCCGACCACGCCGGCCTCCACCGCGGCCGCCAACTCCGGCAGCTCGGGCGGCACCGGGGGACCGGTCAGCGAGCGCTGCGGCCGGATCCGGGCCGCGAGTTTGAAGCGCCGGATGATCTCCCGGGGCGTCAGTCGCAGCCGCGCCCACAGCATCTCGCGCACCGCTGGCAAGGATGTGCTGCCGTCGGGCGGATCGGCGATCTCGGCGAAAAACCGGTACATGAGCCCGCGGTTGGTGCGCTCCTGAGTTTCCAGCCGCTCAGCGACGTCTACCCGGAAGTGATTGCCAACCACGTCGGAATTGGTGCCGCGCAGTACGGCATGCGCAGCGTCGATCGCCTCGAGAGCAGCCTTGATCTGCTCCCGTGCTTCCTCGGCACCCGCGCAGCGACCCATGCCCCGACGCTATGGACCAACCCCGTCAGATCCCGCGCCCCGGGCCCCGCCACGGCTAGCCCTGTGGATGAAAACACAACTGTGGATAAGTCAGGCCCAGCGCTGCGGCGCTATTTCTGGCGGCGCGGGCGTTCGACGTGCAAATATGGGGCAAGCCCAATGCCGCAATGGCGGGCAACCGGTTGAGTGGTGTGCCAATGCCCCGTATTGACAAGCCGACGGGGCGCGTCGTCGCCCTGATCGTCCTGTTGATCACTGTCGCAGCTGCCCTGCGCGGATACTTTCCGGCTAGCGACCGTGGGCCACTCGCGGCGGCGGGCGGCAGTCGCGCGGCGATGATCTTCGTGGTGGCGGCCCTGACGGGAACGCTCGCGCTGATGACGGTTGCGGTCATCGCGCGGATGCGGGATCCACGCGCGGCACTGCCCACCGCGGGGGAGCTGCCCGAAATGATCGGCCGCGGCAAGGGCCGGCCGAGTTGGCGGGTGCTGCTGATCGGACTCGCCGTGCTGGTGGCGTGGCTGTTGATCACGATGGCGCTGGCGCACCTGTTCGCACCGCACGCTGTCACCCCACAGGCGCCCCCACCGGATTCGGGCGCGTCGCCGCCGACGCAGGTCACCACCCCACCCCCGCGGCAACATCCGAAAGAAGACCAAAAAGACACCGGGGACATGGTGGGAATCCTGCTTGTCAGCTCGGTCCCGATGCTGCTGATAATCGTCGCCGCGGCGATCATCAACACCCGGCGACGGTGGCGGAGGGCCACGCCTGAAACCATCGCCGACGATTACGCCGAATCCCGGGCACCGGCGCAGCGGTCGGAATTACTCGTGCGGGCGGCCGAAGTCGGGCTCGCCGAGATGGCGGACCTCAGCCGCGAACCACGCGAGGCGATCATCGCGTGCTACGCGGCAATGGAACGTGAACTCGCCAACGTCCCCGCAACCGCCCCCCAGGACTTCGATACCCCGACCGAGGTGCTCGCTCGCGCCGTCGAACACCATGCGCTGCATGCCGATAACGCCGTGCAGCTGGTGAACCTGTTCGAAGAGGCGCGGTTCAGCCCGCATGTGATGAATGAGGGGCATCGTGAGGTGGCGGTGCGCGTGCTACGGCTGGTGCTCGACGAACTCGCATCGCAAGCCTCCGGGAGCTCCGCATGAAAAGGCTTATAGCCCTTGGCATCTGCCTCATCATCGGAATAGAGCTGTTGGTGTTGATCGTGCATGATCAGCGGTTTGTGCTGGCGGCTTCGGGTGTTGCCATGGCGCTGGTGCTGCTCAATATCCGTCGTTTCCTGGGACAAGGGGTGCAACCCGCCGCCGAGCCGGACGCCGGCGATCTGACAGATTCGTTGCGCCGCTGGCTGTCCAGCACCGAGATGACAATCCGGTGGTCCGATTCCACCCGGGCGGACTGGGACCGGCATCTGCGTCCGATGCTCGCACGACGGTTCGAAATCGCCACCGGCCAAAGGCAGGCCAAAGATGCGACCGCGTTTCAGGCCACCGGCGAAATGCTCTTCGGCGCCGAACTGTGGCAATGGGTCAATCCGAACAACGTAACGCATACCGGGGACCGCGACCCCGGTCCCGGCCGTGGGAAGCTCGAAGAAATTCTGCACAGGTTGGAGCAGGTATGACGACAATGCCGGCCGCAATGCCAGCTGGTAAGACCACCGCCCACTGCGAGGCGGTGCTCGACGAAATCGAACGTGCCGTGGTGGGGAAGCGCTCGGCGCTCACGCTGATCCTCACCGCCGTCCTCGCGCGCGGTCACGTGCTCATCGAGGATCTGCCCGGCCTTGGAAAAACGCTGATCGCCCGATCCTTCGCCGCCGCCCTCGGGCTGGAGTTCACCCGGGTGCAGTTCACACCCGATCTGCTGCCGGCGGACTTGCTCGGCTCGACCATCTACGACATGCAATCGGGCCGCTTCGCGTTCCGCAGAGGGCCCATTTTCACCAACCTGCTGCTCGCCGATGAGATCAACCGCACGCCGCCCAAAACCCAGGCGGCGTTGTTGGAGGCGATGGCCGAGAACCAGGTCAGCATCGACGGCGAAACCCACAAGCTGCCGATGCCGTTCATCGTGCTGGCCACCGACAACCCGATCGAGTACGAGGGCACCTATCCGTTGCCGGAGGCGCAGCTGGATCGGTTCGCGATCCGGCTGGAACTGCGATACCTCTCGGAACAGGACGAGACCTCGATGCTGCGGCGGCGCCTGGAACGCGGGTCGGCCGAGGCGACGGTGAATCAAGTGGTGGACGCCCACGATCTGCTGGCCATGCGCGAATCGGTCGAGCGGGTGACCGTG
This sequence comes from uncultured Actinomycetota bacterium, assembly GCA_963814505.1. GTDB lineage: Bacteria > Actinomycetota > Actinomycetes > Mycobacteriales > Mycobacteriaceae > Mycobacterium. The sequence continues at coordinate 72,239 of CAWFDM010000016.1, read as the reverse complement.
CACGACGACGTATTGCACTATGTGGTGTCGCTGGCCAACGCCACCCGGCACCACCCTCAGGTCGCCGTCGGCGCCAGCCCGCGAGCAGAGCTCGACCTGGTTCAACTCGCCCGTGCCCGAGCCCTGCTGCTCGGCCGGGACTACGTGATCCCCGAAGACGTCAAGGCGCTTGCCACTGCCGCGGTTGCGCACCGGATCACGCTGCGCCCGGAGATGTGGGTGCGAAAGATTCAGGGCGCCGACGTCGTCGGAGAACTGTTGCGGCGCTTACCGGTGCCCCGAACCAACGGAGGAACCGGATGAGTTCGGTGTGATCGAAACCCGCGAAGCCGAATTGCGCTGGCGCGCATCGCAATTGACGCTGGCAATCGCGACCTGCGCCGGGGTTGCGCTGGCCGCCGCCGTGATTGGCGCGTGCTGGCAGCTGATCGCGTTCGCGGCGCCGCTGCTGGGCGTGCTGTGCTCGATCAACTGGCAGCGCCCGGTGCCGAGGATCCAGGTACATGGTGACCCGGACTCGCAGCGCTGCTTCGAAAACGAACGGGCACGAGTGAAGGTGTGGGCCACCCAAGAACCCGGCGGGGGTGCGGTCGAACTCACGGTCTCGGCCGTCGACGCAATGGAGCTCGAAACTGTCGATTCGGATGCTGGTCACGCGAAAACGGTTGTGGCAGTGGCACAACGCTGGGGACGATACCCGATCCGTGCCCGGGTCGACGTGATCGCGCGCGGCGGGTTGCTGGCGGGGACGGCGACCGTCGACGCGGCCACCGTCATCGTGTTTCCGCTGACGCCGCCGCAGTCGACGCCAATCCCACAGACGGAATTGCTGGACCGGCTGGGCGCCCATCTCACCCGGCACATCGGCCCGGGTGTCGAGTACGCCGACATTCGCCCGTACGTGCCCGGCGACCAGCTGCGGGCGGTGAACTGGCCGGTGAGCGCCCGCCGTGGCCGGTTGCACGTGACGCAGCGACTGACCGACCGCGCCGCCGACGTGGTGGTGCTGATCGACACGTACCGACAGCCCGCCGGCCCGGCAACCGAGGCCACCGAACGTATGGTTCGCGGTGCGGCTCAAGTGGTGCAGACCGCCCTGCGAAATGGGGATCGCGCCGGGATAGTCGCGCTCGGCGGCAATCGACCGCGCTGGCTGGGCGCCGACATCGGGCAGCGCCAGTTCTACCGGGTGCTGGACACCGTGCTCGGTGCCGGTGACCGATTCGAAAGCACGACCGGCACACTGGCGCCGAGCGCCGCCGTTCCCGCGGCGGCCATCATAATCGCGTTCTCCACGCTGCTCGATACCGAATTCGCGCTGGCGTTGATCGACCTCCGCAAACGGGGCCATGTCGTGGTCGCCGTCGACATTCTCGACAGCTCTCCGTTCGAAGGTGAGCAGGACCCGCTGATCGTTCGGATGTGGGCGCTGCAGCGCTCTGCGATGTATCGCGACATGGCCACCGTCGGCGTGGATGTGGTGCCCTGGCGCGGGGATCGCTCGTTGGAACAGTCGATGGGCGTGCTACCCGACCGCCGCCGTCGGGTGCGCGGACGACGGCAATGACGTCACTCACGAAACCCGGAACACGTCTTCTCGCAACGGCATTCGGCCTCCTGATGGTAGGGTCTGCCGCCTTCGGGTGCCACGGACCGGCAGCTGTCGCGGCGGCACTGGCGGTGGTCGCGGTGGGGGTGGGGATAGCGTTTCGGCCGGCCGCAACCGTTGCCGTGCTGCTGGTGGTGTGCACGCTCGCGGCGTCTGATCCGTCGGTCGTGTTCGCCGCGTGGTCTGGACTCTGCGCCGCTGCCTACCTAGTCTGCCGGCACGCGACCGGCACACCGGCCGTGGTCATCGGCAGCTGGCCGACAATCGTTGCGGCCGTGAGTTTTACGTTCGCCGGTCTGGCCGCGACCTCGTTCCCGCTGCAGGTGCCATGGTTGCCGCTGGCGGCGCCGCTGGCGGTGCTGGCGATCTACGTGTTAGCCACGCGCCCATTCTTGGGTTGAAGCGCTTTGGACATCGACGCGGCTCGGCCGGCGGCCGGTAGCCGGGGTCGCGCTGTCCTTCCGGAGGTTCCCGGAAGCGCCGATATTAGCGCCGCCGTTTGCATAGAGTTCTTGCGATCGGTCGGCCCACGGGACGTGATGTCCCAGCTCGAGGAGGCCCAAGGAAGGGACACGCTGGTGAACTACTCGGTGTTGCCACCGGAGATCAATTCGCTTCGCATGTTTTCCGGTGCGGGTTCTGAGCCGATGCTGGCGGCGGCGACGGCGTGGGATGGACTCGCCGCCGAGTTGGGTTCTGCGGCATCCTCGTTCGGTGCGGTGACCGCCCAGTTGGCGGGTCAGGCGTGGCAGGGCGCGGCGGCACAGGCGATGGCGGCCGCGGCGGCTCCCTATGCGGGCTGGCTCGACGCGGCGGCGGCGCGGGCTACGACGGCGGCCGGGCAGGCCCGGGCGGTGGCCGGTGCTTTCGAGGCGGCCCGGGCGGCGACGATTCACCCGCTCGCCGTAGCGGCCAACCGAAATCAGTTGGTGGGGTTGGTGATGTCGAACCTGTTCGGGCAAAACACGCCGGCGATCGCGGCGGCGGAAAGCCAGTACGAGCAGATGTGGGCCGCCGACGTGGCCGCGATGGTGGGTTACCACGGTGGCGCGTCGGTGGCGGCGGCACAGTTGGCGTCCTGGCGGCACGCTTTGCAGGGGCTGCCCGCGAGCAGCATCCTGGGGAACAACGGCAGCTTAAACCTCGGCGGTGGCAATCAGGGTGACCTGAATCTGGGCAGCGGGAACATCGGCGGTGAAAACCTGGGCAGCGGGAACATCGGTAGCGCCAACGCGGGCAGCGGCAACCAGGGCGTCGCCAACCTGGGCAGCGGGAACATCGGCAACTACAACCTCGCCAGCGGGAACATCGGAAACCTCAACCTGGGCGGCGGCAACAACGGCAACTACAACCTCGGCTTCGGGAACAAGCAGGACGAAAACCTGGGCAGCGGCAACAACGGCTCCACCAACTTCGGCAGCGGGAACATCGGCGGCCTCAACTTCGGTAGCGGAAACCAGGGCAACTCCAACGTCGGATTCGGCAACTTCGGCGACAACGACTTCGGCTTTGGCAACCACGGCAGCAATGACATCGGGTTAAACCTCTACGGCGACAACAAGATCGGCATCGGCGGGCTGAACTCGGGCGCCGGGAACTTCGGCTTTGGCAATTCGGGAAGCAACAACATCGGTTTTTTCAACTCCGGTGATGGAAACGTCGGCTTCTTCAACTCGGGGAACGGCAACTTCGGGTTCGGAAACTCGGGCAACACCAACACCGGCTTCTGGAACGCGGGCGGCGTCAACACGGGCTTTGGGAATGCGGGCCCCGGGAACTTCGGGTTCTGGAATGCGGGCGAGTCAAGCATGGGCGCCGGGAACGCTGGTGGAGGGAATGTGGGCTACGGGAACTCCGGCTTCGACAACACCGGTAACTTCAACTCGGGCGGCGCAATTGGGACCGGCCCCAACAGCGGCAGTTTCAACTCGGGCAACGAGAACACGGGCCTCTTCAACTCGGGTGACACCAACACCGGTCTGTTCAACTCCGGCAGCGTGAACACCGGCATCGGTAGCTCGGTCACCCAAAGCGGTTCGATTTCAGGCGTTTTGAACGCCGGCACAGACGTTTCGGGCTTTTTTAACTCGGGAACCAAGACCTCCGGCATCGGAAACTTGAACTTCGGCTCCGGCGTCAGCTCGGGCTTTTACAACACTGGCGACGGACTGATCGGCATTCTCAACACGGGACGGGCCAACGTGGGCATCTTCAACACGGGCGCCCTGGACACCGGCATCGCGAACTCGGCTACCAATACCGCCACGACTCTCACGTCGGGTATCGCAAACTCCGGCGTTGACAGCTCGGGGGCCTTCAACACAGGCGATAACCAGGCGGGGTTCTTCCGTTAACCGGATGCGGCAACCGGCCGCGCTGCGCCAAGGCTGCGGTTAATGCCGAATTGTTCACCCGGAACCTAACTTTTGGCACACGGTCGCCGTAGAGTTTATTCCTAGGGTCGAGGGTGGATAGCTGTCTGTGACTCGTGGGAAGGACCACCTGATGAACTATTCGGTGTTGCCGCCAGAAATCAATTCGTTGCGGATGTTTTCCGGTGTGGGCTCGGAGCCGATGTTGGCGGCGGCGGTGGCATGGGATGGGTTGGCCGCCGAGGTGGGTTCGGCGGCGTCCTCGTTTGGGTCGGTGACGTCGGGCCTAACGGCTGGGTCGGGTCAGGCGTGGCAGGGTCCGGCGGCGGCGGCGATGATGGCTGCCGCGGCTCCGTATGCGGGCTGGCTCACCGCGACGGCCGCGCGGGCGGCCGAAGCGGCAGCACTGGCCAAAGCGGTGGCCAGCGCGTTTGAGGGCGCGCGGGCGGCGATGGTTCATCCGCTGGCGGTGGCGGCCAATCGGAATCAGTTCGTGCGGTTGGTGATGTCGAATGTGTTCGGCCAGAATGCACCGTCGATCGCGGCCGCTGAGGGCGCCTACGAGGAGATGTGGGCCGCCGATGTGGCCGCGATGGTGGGGTATCACGGCGGGGCGTCGGCGGCGGCCGGGGCGTTGGCGTCCTGGCAGCAGGCGCTGCCGAGTCTGCGGGGGTTGCCGGGCCAGTTGGCGGGCGCGGCCGGCCGGGCTGTTTCGAGCCTGGCGGCGACGCCGGCGGCCGGTCTGTCGTTCTTTGGAAACACCGGCAGCTTCAACCTGGGTTGGGGCAACACCGGCAACTCCAACCTGGGCGGTGGGAATGTCGGTGACTTCAATCTGGGTAGCGGAAACACCGGCAGCGTCAACCTGGGTGGCGGGAACCTCGGCAATCTCAACCTGGGCAGCGGTAACTTCGGCTTCGCCAACCTGGGCAGCGGGAACATCGGCAACACCAACCTCGGTAGCGGCAACAACGGCAATAGCAACTTCGGCAGCGGAAACTTGAACAGCAACGGAAACTTCGGTTTGGGGAACCGTTTCGGTGACGGCAACCTGGGTAGCGGCAACACGGGCAGCTCCAACATCGGTAGTGGGAACCTGGGCTCCTTCAACATCGGTAGCGGAAACATCGGCAACTCCAACGTCGGGTTCGGGAACCACGGCAGTAACGACTTCGGTTTTGGGAACTACGGCAGCAACGACATCGGCTTCAACCTCAGCGGCGATAATCAGGTGGGCTTCGGCGGGCTCAACTCGGGCACCGGGAACATCGGCCTGTGGAACTCGGGGAACAACAACGTCGGCTTCTTCAACTCGGGCAATGGAAATTTCGGCTTCTTCAACTCGGGTGACACGAACTTCGGTTTCGCGAATTCCGGGCACACCAACACCGGCTTCTGGAACGGGGGGTCCATCAACGACGGCTTCGGCAACGGGGGCAACTTCAACTACGGTTTCGCGAATGCCGGCAGTTCCAACGTGGGCTTCGGGAACGCGGGAGACATCAACATGGGCTTCGGGAACTCGGGCCTGTCCAACACTGGAAACTTCAACTCGGGCGGTGCATTCACCGGGGTCGGTTCAAACACCGGCAGCTTTAACTCGGGCAGCCTGAACACCGGCTTCGGCAACTCGGGCAACATCAATACGGGCTGGTTCAGCTCAGGCAGCCTGAATACCACCGTTATCGGCAGCTCGACCACCCCAAGTTTGGTAGGGTCGTCCGGCTTCGGCAACGGCGCAGGCAGCTCGGGCTTCTTCAACTCGGGCCACGACAGCTCCGGATTCCAGAATGCGGCCATCGACAGCTCGGGTTATTTCGAAAACGGAACCAGTCAAGTCGGTTTCGACAACTCGGGCGACAGCAACGTGGGATTGTTCAACAGCGGCTTGGCCAACGCCGGCATCCTGAACGGGGGCCAACAGAACCGCGGCATCGGGAACTCGGGCATCGAGAGCACGGGTCTCGGGAATTCGGGCGACTTCAACGCCGGTGCCTTCAACCAAGGCAACAACCAGGCGGGCATCTTCGGCCAGCCGTAGCGGATCCGGCTGAACACGGGCCCCTTAACTTCGGGCTAGCCCGAAGTTACCTCGGCCGCCGCTGCGTCAGCGCAGCAGATGCGCCGCGTGATCGGCCAGGTCGAGCAGCGGTTGCGGCACGATGCCCAGCACCACGGTGACCGCGGCGCAGACCGCGATCGCGACCTTGCTCAAGATGCCGGGCGCCACCACCTGTGGTGTCTCGTCGGTCGGTTCGGTGAAGAACACCAGCACGATCACCCGCACGTAGAAGTACGCGGCGACCCCGCTGGAGATCACACCGATGATCACCAGCGGCACCGCGCGGCCCTGGGCGGCGGCCTCGAACACCTCGGCGAAAAGATTGGTGGAGACGCGGATATTGTGGCCCCAATTGCCGTAGAATTTTTAGCCTGCCAAGTTGCCCGAGTGAACGGGCGATCGTCCAACGGTAGTTGGCGGGAGGCGCGCCATGTTGCCTGTGGTCACGCGGGCCGGAATGGCGGAGGCCGGTGATGTTGCCCCGGCGCGGATCGTGGCGATGCTTGGTGTGCACGCGCGGGTGAATCGGGCTGTAAGTATTCCCCCGGCGGGAGTTTGGTATTTGGCCGCTGGTGCCGCCGCAGTCGCGGCGGGCTGCGGAAGGCGGGCTAGGAAGGGACGGGCGTGATGAATTTTTCGGTGTTGCCGCCGGAGATCAATTCTTTGCGGATGTTTTCTGGTGCGGGTTCGGGCCCGATGTTGGAGGCGGCGGTGGCCTGGGAGGCGTTGACTGCTGAGCTGGGTTCGGCGGCGGACTCGTTTTCGTCGGTGACCTCGGGGTTGACGGGTCAGGCGTGGCAGGGTCCGGCGTCGGCGGCGATGGCGGCTGCGGCGGTTCCGTATGCGGGGTGGCTCCACGCGGCGGCGACTCGGGCTGCGGGGGCGGCGGGTCAGGCTAGGGCGGTGGCCAGTGCGTTTGAGGCTGCGCGGGCGACGATGATCCACCCGTTGCTGGTAGCGGCCAACCGGAATCAATTTGTGCAATTGGTGATGTCGAATCTGTTCGGGCAAAACGCGCCGGCGATCGCGGCTGCTGAGGGCCAGTACGAGGAGATGTGGGCTGCCGACGTGACCGCCATGGTCGGCTATCACGGCGGGGCGTCGGCGGCTGCGTCGGCGTTGGCCGCGCCTGCGGCGTTCAGCCTCCCGCCGCTGAACACCGGCTTCAGGAACAACGGCATCTGGAACCTGGGCAGCGGCAACATCGGCGACTACAACCTGGGCTCCGGCAACCAGGGCAACCTGAATCTGGCCTCCGGGAACCGCGGCAGCTACAACCTGGGCTCCGGGAACATCGGCAGGCTCAACCTGGGCAGCGGGAACGACGGCAACACCAACCTGGGCTCGGGCAACATCGGCAACACCAACTTCGGCAACGGCAACACCGGCAACCTCAACTTCGGCAGCGGCAATCTTGGCAACTCCAACCTCGGGTTCGGCAACCAGGGCAGCAACAACCTGGGCGGCGGCAACCACGGCATCTCCAACATCGGCAGCGGCAACACCGGCAACTCCAACCTGGGCAGCGGCAACTTCGGTTCGTCCAACATCGGGTTCGGGAACCAGGGCAGCGGCAACGTCGGCTTCGGAAACCTCGGCGACAACGACATCGGCTTCGGGCTCAACGGCAGCAACATGGTCGGCTTCGGTGCGCTGAACTCGGGCACCGGCAACATCGGGTTCGGCAACTCAGGTGTGCAGAACATCGGCTTCTTCAATTCGGGCAATGGCAACGTGGGCTTCTTCAACTCCGGCGACGGCAACTTCGGCTTCGGCAACTCGGGCACGATCAACACCGGGTTCTGGAACGGAGGCCACACCAACACGGGATTCGGGAACGGGGGCTTCAACAACTTCGGGTTCGGCAACTCGGGCTTCGACAACTTCGGTGGCGGCAGCGCGGGCACCTTCAACGTGGGCTACGGGAACTCGGGCTTCGAGAACACCGGCAGCTTCAACTCGGGTGGCGCAACCGGCGGGACGGGCGCCAACACGGGCTGGTTCAACTCGGGTGATGTCAACACCGGTTTCTTCAACGCGGGCAACACCAACACCGGCCTGTTCAACGCGGGCGACGTGAACACCGGCCTGTTCCACTCGGACATCAACCCCGCTATGAACTCGGGCTTCGGCAATGTCGGCAGCGGACTCTCGGGCTTCAACAACACCGGCTTCGACACTTCCGGCTTCGGCAACGCCACCGGGGTGGTGGGCGCTACGTCGGGCGTCCGCAACGTGGGCGACCAAGAGGCGGGCTACTTCAACACCGGCAGCCACAACGTGGGCCTGTTCAACACAGCCGTCTTCGGCGACAACACCGGCGTGTTCAACTCGGGCAACAGCAACTCGGGCGTGGCAAACCAGGGCGATCACAGCTCGGGGGGCTTCAACAAGGGAACTATGCAGTCGGGCTTCTTCAACTAGGCCTAAGGATCCGGCGCCCGCCGGTGAGGTGCCACCGCTGGCTCAGCGCAGCAGATGGGCGGCGTGATCGGCCAGGTCGAGCAGCGGCTGCGGCACGATGCCCAGCACCACCGTGACCGCGGCGCAAACCGCGATCGCGGCCTTGCTCAAGATGCCGGGCGCCACCACCTGAGGTGTCTCATCGGTCGGTTCGGTGAAGAACATCGCCACGATCACCCGCACGTAGAAGTACGCGGCGACCCCGCTGGAGATCACACCGACGATCACCAGCGGCACCGCGCCACCCTGTGCGGCGGCCTTGAACACCGCGAACTTGCTCACGAATCCACTGGTCAGCGGAATACCGGCGAACGCCAACAGAAACATCGAAAGCATCACGCCCACAATGGGTGAGCGCTGCCCCAGCCCGGCCCAGTGGGACATGGTGGCGTCCTCGACGCCGTCGGCGTTGCGGATCAGGCCGACGATGGCGAACGCGCCGACGGTGCTGAAGCTGTAGGCGACCAGATAGAACATGGTGGCGGAAAGACCTGCTGGGCTGTCGGCGATCACACCGGTGAGGATGAAGCCGACGTGTGCGACCGAAGAATAGGCCAGCATCCGCTTGACGTCGGTTTGGTTCACCGCGGTCAGAGTGCCGACCGTCATGGTCAGGATGGAGATCGCCCACAGCACGGGACGCCATTGATCGTGCAGCGGGGGCAGCGCGACGTAAACCACGCGGAGCAGCGCGCCGAACGCCGCGACCTTGGTGGCCGCCGCCATGAAACCGGTGATCGGGGTGGGCGCGCCCTGATAGACGTCGGGAATCCAGGAGTGGAACGGCACCGCTCCGACCTTGAACAGCAGGCCCGAAGACAGCAGCGCGACACCGACCAGCGCCATGGTGTTGTCGCTGCGTCCGGCCAGCTCGTCGCGGATGCCGCTCAGGACCAGGGTGCCGGTGGCGCCGTAGAGCAACGCCACGCCGTAGAGGAAGAAGGCCGACGAGAACGCACCCAGCAGGAAGTACTTCATCGCCGCTTCCTGTGACAGCAGGCGGCGGTGACGCGCCAACCCGCACATCAGGTACAGCGGCAGCGACAGAACTTCCAGCGCCACGAACATCGTCAACAGGTCGTTGGATGCGAGGAACACCATCATGCCGCCGACCGAAAGCATTGCCAGCGGGAAGAGTTCGGTCTGGGTGGCGCCCGCCCGCTCCGCCTCGCGCTCGGCGTCGCTGCCGGGCACCGCGGACGCCTGCGGAGTAAAGGAATCCAATCCGGCAGCTCTGCCGGCGCCCACTGCCACCTCGGTTTTGGCGGCCTGTCCGACGGGGCTGCGTTCGGCCATGAAGATGATGGCCATCACGGAGACCAGTAGCACGGTGCCTTCCAGGAACAGGGTCGGCCGGTCAATGGCCATCGCGCCCAGCACCGCGGGGCGGCCGGACACCGGAACCGAGCGGCCCAGCACGACGACCGCAACGAAGGCGGCGATCAATCCGCCGAGCGCGACCGTGACCTGCGCGCCGTAGCGGAGTTGCCTGGGCAGGAACGCCTCCACCAGCACGCCCGCCACCGCCACCCCGAAGACGATGAGCATCGGACACAGCAGGAAGTACTCGACGCTGGGGGTGGGGAGGGTCATCGGTGCGGTCCTTCGGCTGTCCGGGGTGCTGCTGGCCGTCTGGGTACCCGCCGGCACGCTCGGAGCGGGATCATGCTGGCCGATGGTGGTCATGGTGTGCTCGACCGCGGGGTTGATCAGGTCCAGCACCGGCTTGGGGTAGACCCCGAGAACGAGCAGCAGCGCGATAAGCGGCGCCACCACCACCATTTCGCGTGGCGCCAGATCAGTGATCCGCTCGTTGCCCTTGGCCACCGGTCCCGTCATCACGCGCTGGTAGAGCCACAGCATGTAGATCGCCGCGAGCACCAGTGCGGTAACGCCGAATGCCGCGGCCAGCCAATACCGGTTGAAAGTTCCCAACAGGACCAGGAATTCGCTGATGAATGGGGCAAGGCCGGGCAGCGACAGCGTGGCCATCGCCGAAACCAGGAAGGTGCCGGCCAGGACGGGGGCCACCTTCTGCACCCCGCCGTAGTCGGCGATGGCCCGGCTGCCGCGCCGTGCTATCAGGAAGCCCGCGATCAGGAATACCGCCGCCGTGGACAGGCCGTGGTTGAGCATGTACAGCGTCGACCCGCTCTGTCCCTGGCTGGTCATCACGAAGATGCCCAGGATGATGAACCCGAAGTGGGAGATCGAGGTGTAGGCGATCAGGCGCATGATGTCGGTCTGGCCGATGGCCACGACCGCGCCGTAGATCACCCCGATCACGGCCAGCACCACGATCAGCGGGCGGAAATACGTTGACGCGCTTGGAAACAGCTGCAGACAATAGCGCAGCATGCCGAAGGTGCCGACCTTGTCCATCACCGCCATCATGAGCACCGCGGTCGCCGGTGTGGCCTCGACGGCGGCGTCGGGCAGCCAGCGGTGGAACGGCCACAGCGGGGCCTTGACCGCGAAGGCGAACATGAAACCCAAGAACAGTGCCTTGATCACGCCGGGGTCCGCGCGGTAGTAGCCCAACTGGAAGCCGCTCACGATCTGGCGGAAGTTGAATGTGGGGGTGCCGTGCTGGGCGGTCACCACATACAGTCCGACCACTGCCGCCAGCATGATCAAGCCGCCGAACAGGTTGTAGAGCAAGAACTTCACCGCGGCTCGCGACCGGCCGGGGCCTTGACCGAAGCCGCCGATGAGGAAGTACATCGGGATGAGCATGGCCTCGAAGAACACGTAGAACAGCAGCACGTCCAGCGCGACCAGCGAGATCAGCACCATCGACTCGATGGCCAGCGTCAAGGCGACGTAGGCGTGCACACTGCGGGCTCGTTCGAGGGTGCGTTCGCCGCCGTCGTTCCAGCCGGCCACCTGCAGCAGCGGAATCAGCACCGCGGTCAGCAGCACCAGCACCATCGCGATGCCGTCCACGCCGAGGGTGTAGCCGGCACCGAACGCCGGTATCCATGGATGGGACTCGACGAATTGGTAAGGGCCGCCAGTGGTGTCGAATCCGGCGGTGATGACGATCGCCACCGCCAGCACCGTGGTACTGACCACCAGGCCGGTCCACTTGGCGAGCTGCCGCAGCCCGGGCGGCATCAGGATGATCAGCACGGAACCCGCCAGCGGCACCAGCCACAGCACGCTCAGCCAAGGCACGTTGGTCATGAGCGCCGCTCCTCCTCATCGCTCCGTCCCCCGCAAGCGGGCGGTGCCCCCACTGCATCGTCGCCGGCGCGGGTCACCACAGCTGCACCACGAGGATCGCCACGATCAGCAACGCCGCACCCGCCAGCATGGACAACGCGTACGTACGGGCGAAGCCGGTCTGCAATCGCCGCAATCGATTTGAGGTCCGGCTCACCAGTGCGCCCAGTGCGTTGACCGAGCCGTCCACACCCGCGTTGTCGACCGCGACCAGCGTGTCGGTCAGTTCCGCGCCAGGGCGCATGAACACCTCCTCGTTGAAGGCATCGCCGTAAAGGTCGGCGCGTGCGGCCGTCGTCAGGACCGAGACCTGCACCGGGGCCACCCTCGGGATCTCCGCCCTGCCGCCGTACATCCGGTAGGCCACCACGATGCCGACCGCGACGACGGCCAACGCCAGGGCGCTGACAGCCAAGGGCGGGATCCCATGGGCCGCTTCTTCACGAACTCCGACGACGGGCTCGAGCCAGCGCTGCAGGGCGCCGCCGTACCAGAACAAGAAGCCGGAGAACGCCGAGCCCACGGCCAGCAGGATCATCGGCCACGTCATCAGGGCCGGCGCCTCGTGCGGATGGGAGGCCGGCGCCCAACGCTTCTTGCCGAAGAAGGTCATCAGCATCACCCGCGTCATGTAGAAGGCGGTGATGCCCGCACCCAGCAGCGCGGCCCCGCCCAGCAGGTAGCCCCGGGTGTCGCCCGCGCTCAGCGCCGCCTCGATGATCTTGTCCTTGGAGAAGAAGCCGGCGAACGGCGGCACACCGATGATCGCCAGGTATCCCAGCCCGAAGGTGACGAACGTGACGGGCAGCGCCTTGCGCAGACCGCCGTAACGGCGCATGTCCTGCTCTTCGTGCATCGCGTGGATCACCGCGCCGGAGCCGAGGAAGAGGCCGGCCTTGAAGAAACCGTGGGTGAGCAGATGCATGATCGCGAACGCATAGCCGGCTGGGCCCAGGCCGGCGGCGAGCACCATGTAGCCGATCTGGCTCATCGTCGATGCCGCCAGCGCGCGCTTGATGTCGTCCTTGGCGCAGCCGATGAACGCCCCGAAGAGCAACGTGACGACGCCGACGATGACCACGCCCAATTGCGCGTCGGGCGCCAGGTTGTACAGCGGGTTGGACCGCACGATCAAATACACGCCGGCGGTGACCATGGTGGCGGCGTGGATCAGCGCGGACACCGGAGTGGGACCCTCCATCGCGTCACCCAGCCAGGCCTGCAGCGGAACCTGCGCGGACTTGGCACAGGCGCCCAGCAGCAACAGCAATCCCATCGCAGTCAGCGCACCCTGGCTGGCGGCCGGGGCGCCGGCGAACACTCCGGCATACGACAGCGTGCCGAAGGTGCTGAACATCAGGAACATGCCCACGGCGAGGCCGGCGTCCCCGACCCGGTTCATCACGAACGCCTTCTTGGCCGCCGTGGCCGCCGACGGCTTGTGGTACCAGAAACCGATCAGCAGGTAGGACGCCAAGCCGACGCCTTCCCATCCGACGTAGAGCACCAGGTAGTTGTCGGCGACCACCAGCAGCAGCATCGAGGCCAGGAACAAGTTCAGATAGCCGAAAAACCGGCGCCGGTCCGGGTCGTCGGCCATGTAGGCGACCGAATAGATGTGGATCAGCGACCCGACCCCGGTGATCAGCAGCACGAAGCACATGGACAACTGGTCGATCTGCAGCCCGAAGTCGACCTGGAGCGCGGCGACGGGGATCCAGGTGAACACCTTCTGGTGGATGACGCGGTCGGCGCCGTCCCGGCCGAGCAGGTCGACGAGCAGCGTCACGCCGACCGCGAACGCCGCCACGGCGGTGGCGCAGCCCAGCCAATGCCCCCACCGGTCGGTGCGTCGGCCGCCGAACAGCAAGATCGCGGCGCCCGCCAGCGGCAGCGCCACCAGCAGCCAGGTGTAGTCAGTCCCCAAAGAATTTGTCACGGTGGCGGTCTTTAGCCTTTGAGTAGGTTCGCGTCGTCGACGGACGCCGATTTGCGGGCACGGAAAATCGTCATGATGATGGCCAGCCCGATGACGACTTCGCAGGCGGCCACCACCATCGTGAAGAACGCGATCATCTGTCCGTCCAGATGGCCGTTCATCCGCGCGAAGGTGACGAACGCCAGGTTGACGGCATTGAGCATCAGCTCGACGCACATGAACATCACGATGGCGTTGCGCCGCAACAGCACACCGGCGGCCCCGATGGTGAACAACAGCGCCGAAAGGTAAAGGTAGTTAGCCGGGTTCATGACGCACCGCCCTTGATCGCTTCGGGGGAGGGGGTCTCTTTGCCGTCGGCGCCGCGGGTCCGCAGGATTCGCGAGACCGACAACTCCGAGTAGGTGCCGTCGGGGAGCAACGCGGCCACGTCGACCGCGTTGTGGCGGGCGTAGACACCGGGGTTGGGCAGCGGAGTGGGGTGCCCGCCGGGACGGAACCGTTCCTGCGAGAGTTCCCGCTGGGTCTTGCGGCGCTCGAAGCGCTCGCGGTGGGCCAGCACCATCGCCCCGACGGCCGCGGTGATCAGCAGTGCGCTGGTCAGCTCGAATGCCCACAGGTAACGGGAGAAGATCAACGCCGCCAAGCCTTCGACGTTGCCGTTGGCGTTGGCAGCGGTCAGTCCGATGAAAGCGGTTGTCACGTTGCCGATCCCGGCGATGAGCGCGATGCCGAACCCGATACCGGTCACCACCGCCGCGACCCGCTGGCCGCGCAGCGTCTCCTTCAGTGATTCCGCGGAGTCCACGCCGATCAGCATCAGCACGAACAAGAACAGCATCATCACCGCGCCGGTGTAGACCACGACTTGAACGACACCCAGGAACAGCGCGTCCTCGATCATGTAGAACACGGCCAGGATGATCATCGTCATAGCCAAGAACATCGCCGAGTAGACCGCGTTGACCGACAGCACCACTCCGACCGCGCCGATCAGCGCGAGCGTGCCCAGCACCCAGAACGTCACCGCTTCACCGGTCGAGGTGCGAACGATGGCTTCTGAGGCCAGGTTCGTGGCCAGGTTCGTGGCCAGATTGACTGCCGTCACTGGGCTTCTCCCGCGTTGTGGTTGTCGCGCAAGCCCTTAGCGGTGATGTTGCCCAGGTAGTAGTCCTTGTCGGTGGCGCCCGCGGCCCTCGGATGCGGCGGCACGACCATCTCGGGCAGCAGCGGAGCCAGCAGCCGGTCCTTCTCGTAGATGAGGTCGGCGCGGTTGTCGTCGGCCATCTCGTAGTCGTTGGTCATGGTCAGCGCTCGGGTCGGGCAGGCCTCGATGCACAGGCCGCAGCCGATGCAACGCAGGTAGTTGATCTGGTACACCCGGCCATAGCGTTCACCCGGCGAAAACCGTTGCTCGTCGGTATTGTCGGCGCCTTCGACGTAGATCGCGTCGGCCGGACACGCCCATGCGCACAGCTCGCAGCCGATGCATTTCTCCAGGCCATCCGGGTACCGGTTGAGTTGATGGCGGCCGTGGTAGCGCGGCGCTACCGGACCCGGCTTCTCCGGATACCCCTCGGTGACCCTCCTTTTGAACATCGAACCGAGCGTTACGCCGAATCCTGCAATCGCGTCCAGCGAACGAGGGAAGTATTTAGGCACGTGCGCTCTCCTTGCTGGCACCGACTTGCTGCGCCGGCAGCGGCGGTGTCGGGAATACCGGTGCGGTGCTTACACTTTCCGGGCCCTTCGCGCGTTCCTTGCGAAGCTGGCGGGCCAGGGCGCGAGCACTCGGCGCGCTGAACGGTTTTCGCAGCGTCAGCACCAGCACGACGGCGAAGACCGCGCTGCAGACCACCAGCAGCGGGGTCCAATGCGCGTAGCCCGCGTCGCGCAGCGAGCGGATGACTGCGGCGATCATCACCCACACCAGCGACGCGGGGATCAGTAGCTTCCAGCCCAACGCCATGAACTGGTCGTAGCGGAACCGGGGCAGGCTGGCGCGCAACCACATATACATGAACAGGAAGGCCCACATCTTGGCGGTGAACCAGAGCACCGGCCACCACCCGGTGTTGGCGCCGGGCCACATGTTCAGCGGCCACGGGGCATGCCAGCCGCCAAAGAACATGACCGTGGCGAGCGACGAAACGGTCATCATGTTGACGTATTCGGCGAGCATGAACATCGCGAACTTCAGCGACGAGTATTCGGTGTGGAAGCCCGCGACCAGCTCACCCTCGGCTTCGGGCAGGTCAAATGGGGCCCGGTTGGTCTCGCCCACCATGGAGATGAGGTAGATGATGAACGACGGCAGCAACAGGAACACGTACCAGACGCCGTCTTGTGCGGCAACGATCTTCGATGTCGACATGGTGCCGGCGAAAAGGAACACCGCCGCGAACGACAGCCCCATCGCCACCTCGTACGAGATCACCTGGGCGGTGGAGCGGACCCCGCCCAGCAGCGGGTAGGTCGAGCCCGAGGCCCAGCCGCCCAGCACGATCCCGTACACGCCGATTGCCGACAGCCCCAGGATGAACAGCACCGCGACCGGAAGGTCGGTCAGCTGCAGCGGCGTGCGGTGGCCGAACACCGACACCTCCGGACCGAACGGGATGAACGCGAACGCGGTGAATGCGGGGATCGTCGAGATGACCGGCGCCGCGAAGTACACGAACCGGTCGACGCCCCGAGGGGTGATGCTTTCTTTGAGTGCCAGCTTGATCCCGTCGGCGAGACTCTGCAGGGCGCCCCACGGCCCCACCCGGTTGGGACCGGGCCGCAACTGCATCCAGCCCAGAATCTTGCGCTCGAACAGGATCGCGAGCAGCACGTTCAGCATGAGGAACACGAACATGGCCAGCGCCTTGACCAGCACCAGCCACCAGGGGTCGTGCCCGAAGCCGGTCATGGGCGCTGCCCCTGCTCGGTGCGCGAGGGTGCGCAGTTGCACGCCGATTTCGGCGTGTCGGCGTACAAACGCGCACGCTCGTGGCAAGAGCGAGTCAGGCAAGAGAAGGGCAGGCAAGAGAGAGTCAGGCAAGAGAGAGTCAGGCAAGAGAGACTCATGAGGGCACTCCGATGTTGACGAGGCTGCCGATGGTCACGCCCAGCTGCCGATGCACCGCCGAACCGGGCGAGTTCAGCGGCAGCCACACCACCCGGTCTGGCATGTCGGTGATATTCAGCGGCAAGGTGATTGAGCCGCGCGACGTGCTGACCGTGACCGCGTCGTCGTCGGCGGCGCCGAGCTCGGCCGCCGTACCGGGCGACAACCGCAGCACGGGCTTGCGCGCGGTACCGGCCAGGTGCGGTTCGCCGTCCTGCAGCCGGCCCTCGTCGAGCAGCATCCGCCAGCCGGTCAACACGGCCTCGCCCGGCCCGGGCTGCGCTTGTTTCGAGGCCGCCTCGGGAGCCGCGATATGCGGGCCGGCGGCGTGCTTGCCGTTCCACACCCCCAGCCCGGACGCCTCCGCGCGGGCCACCTCGACGGTGGACACTCCCAGGTAGACACCCATTTCGTCGGCCAGCGCGTCGAGTACCCGGTGATCCGACTGGCCGGCTTGCAGGGCGCTTCCGTGCAGCGCGGGCTTGAACCCCCGATAGCGGCCCTCCCAGTTGACGAAGGCGCCGGACTTCTGCGTCGTCGGCGCGACCGGAAGCACCACATCGGCGCGTTCGGTGACGGCGCTGTGGCGCAGTTCCAGGCTGACCACGAACCCGGCCGCATCCAGCGCGGCCAGCACCGCGTCCGGATCGGCGAAGTCGGCGGGTTCCACGCCCCCGACCAGCAGCGCGCCCAGCGTCCCGTCGGCGGCGGCGGCAAGGATGCCGTCGGCGTCGCGCCCGGCCGCGGTGGGCAACTCGGCGACGTGCCAGGCCGCACAGACCTGCGCGCGGGCGGCGTCGTCGATCACCGGGCGGCCACCGGGCAGCAGCGCGGGCAGGGCGCCTGCTTCCAGCGCGCCGCGTTCCCCGGCGCGGCGCGGCACCCATGCCAGCCGCGCCCCGGTCGAGTCGGCGAGCCGGGCCGCCGCGGATAACCCGCCGGGCACGGTGGCCAGGCGTTCGCCGATCATGATGACCGCACCCGCGGTGGACAACAGGTCACCTATTTCTCCGGTCGCCAGCCCGTCCAGGGTCGACGGTTCGGCGCCGGGAACGGTTTTGAGCAACCGGCCGGACATCTTGCCCAGTGCGCGCGTGGCGAACGGGGCGACCGCGTACACCGGCACACCGTTTTTGCGGGCCGCCTTGCGCAGCCGCAGGAACACAATGGGTGACTCTTCCTCGGGCTCGAAGCCGACCAGCAGCACCGCCGGCGCCGATTCCAGGTCGGAGTAGCTGACGGTCATCGGCCGGCCGGCGATGCGGGCCGCCAGGAAGTCGGCTTCTTCGGCTGAGTGCGGGCGGGCACGGAAGTCGATGTCGTTGGTGTCCAAAACGATTCGGGCAAACTTGGCGTAGGCGTAGGCGTCCTCCCAGGTTGCCCGGCCGCCGACCAGCACACCGGTGCGCCCGCGGGCGGCCTCGAGTCCCTGGACCGCCACGACCATGGCGTGCGACCACGACGCAGGTTGCAGCTTGCTTCCAGGGCCCTTGCCGTCGCGGATCAGGGGAGTGCTGATCAGGTCGGGCTGGTTCGGGTAATTGAACGCCCACCGGCCCTTGTCGCAGTTCCACTCCTCGTTGACTTCCGGGTCGTCGCCGGCGAGCCGGCGCAGCACCTTGCCCCGACGGTGGTCGGTGCGCTGCGCACACCCGGACGAGCAGTGCTCGCACACGCTTGGACTGGAGACCAGGTCGAAGGGGCGGGCCCGGAACCGGTAGGCGGTCCCGGTCAGTGCGCCCACCGGGCAGATCTGCACGGTGTTACCGGAGAAGTAGGACTCGAACGGCTCGTTGGCGTAAATACCGACCTGTTGCAGCGCGCCCCGCTCCTGCATGTCGATGAACGGATCCCCGGCGATCTGCTCGGAGAACCGCGTGCAGCGAGCGCACAAGATGCAGCGTTCACGATCCAGCAGCACCTGCGCGGAGATGTTGATCGGCTTCGCGAACGTGCGCTTGACGTCGGTGAAGCGAGAATCGGCCCGGCCGTTGGACATTGCCTGGTTCTGCAAGGGGCATTCGCCGCCCTTGTCGCACATCGGGCAGTCCAGCGGATGGTTGATCAGCAGCAGCTCCATCACGCCGTGCTGGGCTTTGTCGGCGGCCTCGGAGGTCAGTTGGGTGCGCACCACCATGTCGTCGGTGCACACGATCGTGCACGACGCCATCGGCTTGCGTTGTCCCTCAACCTCGACCATGCACTGCCGGCACGCGCCGACGGGATCGAGCAGGGGATGGTCGCAGAAGCGCGGGATTTGAATGCCCACCAGCTCTGCCGCGCGGATCACCAGAGTTCCTTTGGGAACGGTGATTTCGGCGCCGTCGATGGTCAGCGTCACCATGTCCGGCGGACGCACCTCGTCGCCGGTTTCCGTCTTGGCCACACTAGTCATCGACGCGTCACGCCTTTCCGTTCGCGGTCAGCATGGAGTCTCGGGGATCGAACGGGCAGCCGCCACCCTCGACGTGGGCGATGTACTCGTCGCGGAAGTGCTGGATCGACGACATCACCGGGCTGGCCGCGCCATCGCCCAACGCGCAGAACGACTTTCCCAGGATGGCGTCGGCGATGTCGAGCAGCTTGTCGAGATCCTCGTGGGTGGCTGGGTTGGTTTTCGAGCCGGCTTCCAGTCGCTCGTAGATCTGGTCGAGCCAGAAGGTGCCCTCCCGGCATGGTGTGCACTTGCCGCACGACTCGTGCTTGTAGAACTCCGTCCACCGTCGCACCGCGCGCACGACGCAGGTGGTCTCGTCGAAGATCTCCAGCGCCTTGGTCCCCAGCATCGAGCCGGCGGCGCCCACACCCTCGTAGTCCAGCGGCACGTCCAGGTGCTCGTCGGTGAGCAGCGGCGTGGATGACCCACCGGGCGTCCAGAACTTGAGCCGATGCCCGGCGCGCACACCGCCGGCGTAGTTGAGCAACTCACGCAGCGTGATCCCCAGCGGAGCCTCGTACTGACCCGGGCGGGTGACGTGTCCGGACAGCGAATACAGCGTGAAGCCGGGCGATTTCTCGCTACCCATCGACCGGAACCAGTCGACGCCGTTGAGGATGATCGCCGGGACACTGGCGATTGTTTCGACGTTGTTGATCACCGTGGGGCAGCCGTACAGCCCGGCTACCGCCGGGAACGGCGGACGCAGCCGCGGCTGGCCGCGCCGGCCCTCCAGCGAATCGAGCAGCGCGGTCTCCTCGCCGCAGATGTAGGCGCCCGCGCCGGCGTGTACCACCAGTTCCAGGTCGAAGCCGGAGCCGGCGATATCGCGGCCCAGGAAACCGGCGGCGTAGGCCTCGGCCACCGCGTTCTGTAGCCGGCGCAACACCGGCAGCACCTCGCCGCGCACGTAGATGAACGCGTGGCTGGCCCGGATCGCGTAGGAGGCGATGATGACGCCTTCAACGAGCAGGTGCGGTGTGGCCAGCATCAACGGGATGTCTTTGCACGTACCGGGTTCCGACTCGTCGGCGTTGACCACCAGGTAGTGCGGCTTGGCGGCGGCACCGGTATCGCCCTGCGGAATGAACGACCACTTGGTGCCGGTGGAGAAGCCCGCGCCGCCGCGCCCGCGCAGCCCGGAGTCCTTGACGGTCGCGATCACCGCGTCGGGCTCCATCTTCAGGGCTTTATGCATTGCCCGATAGCCGTCGTGGCGTTGATAGGTCTCCAGGGTCCACGACTCGGGATCGTCCCAATAGCGGCTGATGACCGGGGTCAGCGGCGTCGCCTCTTCGGTAGGGGCGGCCATCAGTGTCCTTCCCCGGCTGAGTTGCCTGGCCGGTTGTTGGGTGTCGGCGCAGCCATCCCGTGTTCCTGCGCCACCCGCAATCCCGCCAGCGTGGCCGCCCCCGCGCCACCCTGACCCTCGTCCGCACGCGGGTCGGGCAGGCCGGCCAGGACGCGCGACGTCTGGCGGAAGCCACACAGCGGAGCGCCGCGCGTGGGTGCCATGGGCTCACCGGCCCGCAGCGAATCGACGAGTTCGCGCGCCGAGTCCGTCGTCTGGTTGTCGAAGAACTCCCAGTTGACCATCACCACGGGTGCGAAATCGCAGGCGGCGTTGCATTCGATGTGTTGCAGCGTGATGGTGCCGTCCGAGGTCGTCTGGTCGTTGCCGATGCCGAGATGCTCCTTGAGATCCTCGAAAATCGCGTCGCCACCCATCACCGCGCACAGCGTGTTGGTGCAGACACCGACCAGGTACTCGCCGGTGGGGCCACGGCGGTACATGGTGTAGAAGCTCCCGACCGCCGACACCTCCGCGCCGGTCAGCCCCAGTTGCTCGGCGCAGAACCCCAGACCCGCCGGGGTCAGGTAGGAGTCCTCGGCCTGCACCAGGTGCAGCAACGGCAACAGCGCCGAGCGCTCGTTGGGGTAGCGCCCGATGATCTCCTTGGCGTCGACCTCCAGCCGCGCTCGCACCTCGGGCGGATACGACTGCGGGGCGCCCGCGACCACGAACTGGTTGGGCTCTTCGGGTGGCGGTCCGAGCCGGAGGAAGACGCGCTCGCCGCCGCTTTCGCCGACGCTGGGTACCGTCACCGGTCCACCCCACCCATGACGGGGTCAATGCTGGCGACCGCGGTGATCAGGTCCGCGACCATGCCGCCCTCGGACATCGCGGCGACCGCCTGCAGGTTGGTGAATGACGGATCTCGGTAGTGCACCCGATAGGGGCGGGTACCGCCGTCACTGACCATGTGCACACCGAGCTCTCCGCGTGGCGATTCGACGGCCACGTAGACCTGGCCCGCCGGAACCCGGATGCCCTCGGTGACCAGCTTGAAGTGGTGGATCAGCGCCTCCATCGAGCCGCCCATGATCTTGGCGATGTGCTCGGGTGAGTTGCCCATGCCGTCGGGGCCCACCTGCAAGTCGGCCGGCCAGGCGATCTTGCGGTCCTCGACCATGGTCGGGCCGGGCCGCAACTTATCCAGGCACTGCTCGACGATCTTCAGCGACTCCCACATCTCCTTGACGCGAATGATGTAGCGCCCGTAGGAATCACAACCGTCATCGGTGATCACGTCGAACTCGTAGTCCTCGTACCCGCAGTAGGGTTCGCTCTTGCGCAGGTCGTGGGGCAACCCGGTGGAACGCAGGATCGGGCCGGTGATGCCCAGTGCCATGCAGCCGGTCAGGTCGAGGTAGCCGACGCCCTTGGTGCGGGCTTTCCAGATTGCGTTTTCGTTGAGCAGTTCACCCATTTCGCGCAGTGGTTGGCGTAATTCCTTAAGGGTTTTCGCGATCTCGCCGGCCGCGTTGGGCGGTAGGTCCTGCGCCACGCCGCCGGGCCGGATGTAGGCACTGTTCATCCGCAGACCGGTGATCAATTCGAACAGGTTGAGGACCATCTCGCGCGCCCGGAAGCCGACGAACATCGGAGTCATGGCACCCAGTTCCATGCCGCCGGTCGCCAGCGCGACCAGATGCGATGAAATCCGGTTGAGCTCCATCATCATCACCCGGATCACATTGACCCGCTCCGGTATCTCATCGGTGATGCCGAGCAGCTTCTCCACGCCCAGGCAGTAGGCGGTCTCGTTGAAAAACGGTGCCAGGTAATCCATCCGGGTCACGAAGGTGACGCCCTGGGTCCAGTAGCGGAATTCCAGGTTCTTCTCGATTCCGGTGTGCAGATACCCGATTCCGCATCGGACCTCGATGATCGTTTCGCCCTCGATCTCGAGGATCAGCCGCAACACCCCGTGGGTGGAAGGGTGCTGAGGCCCCATGTTGACGACGATGCGTTCACCGGGATCCACTTTGCGGGCGGCCTCGACGATCTCTTCCCAGTCCTGCCCGCCGGCGACCAGGACAGTTTCGCCGGCGCCGCCAGCCGAGTCAGTAATTGCGGTCATCTTTACTCTTTTTCCGCCATCTTCAGTCTTTTTCCGGCATCAGTTGTAGCCCCTGCGCTCGTCGGGCGGAGCTATCTGCGCGCCCTTGTATTCGACCGGGATTCCGCCGAGTGGGTAGTCCTTGCGTTGCGGATGCCCCCGCCAGTCGTCGGGCATCTGGATTCGGGTCAGCGACGGATGGCCGTCGAAGATGATCCCGAAAAAGTCGTAGGTCTCGCGCTCGTGCCAGTCGTTGGTGGGGTAGATGCCGTAGAGCGACGGGATATGCGGATCGCTGTCCGGCGCAGACACTTCCAGCCGCAGCCGACGGTTGTGGGTGATCGACTTCAGCGGGTAGACGGCGTGCAGTTCGCGTCCGGTTTCGTGCGGGTAGTGCACCCCGTTGACGCCCAGGCACAGCTCGAAGCGCAACTGTGGCTCGTCGCGCAGACGCTGGGCCACTTGCGGCAACAGCGCGCGACTGACATGCAGGGTCAGCTCGTCGCGGTAGACCACGACTTTGACTATGGCGTCGTCGAATTCGACGCCGTCGCGCTTCAGTGCCTCGGCAAGCCGGTCGACCACGTCGTCGAAATAGCCGCCGTATGGGCGCGGGGTACTGCCCGGGAGAGTGACCGCGCGCACCAGCCGCCCGTATCCGGAGGTGTCGCCGGATCCGGCGACACCGAACATGCCGTGGCGGACGTTCATGACTTCCTCATCGGAAGCGGGGACGGACCCTCCCACCTCGGCGGCGGCTACCTTCGGGTCCTGCTCCGGCGAACTCATCGCAGCAGCCCGCGCATTTCGATGGTGGGCCTGGCCGACAGTGCCGCCTCCTCGGCCTCGGCGATGGCGCGTTCCCGGTTGACGCCCAGTGGCATCTCCTGAATCTTCTCGTGGAGCTTGAGGATTGCGTACAGCAGCATCTCCGGGCGTGGCGGGCAACCGGGGAGGTAGATGTCCACCGGGACAACGTGGTCAACGCCCTGCACGATCGCGTAGTTGTTGAACATCCCGCCCGACGATGCGCACACGCCCATGGCCAGAACCCATTTCGGCTCGGCCATCTGGTCGTAGATCTGGCGCAGCACCGGCGCCATCTTCTGGCTGACCCGCCCCGCCACGATCATCAGGTCGGCCTGCCGGGGCGTCGCCGAGAAGCGCTCCATCCCGAACCGCGCGATGTCGAACCTCGGGCCGGCGGTCGCCATCATCTCGATTGCGCAGCAGGCCAACCCGAACGTCGCCGGCCACAACGAACCCTTGCGGACGTAGCCGGCCACCTTCTCGACGGTTGACAGCAGGATGCCACCGGGCAGCTGTTCTTCCAGGCCCACGCCCTACCCCAATCCCATTTCAGCCATCAATCCCACGTCAGGCCGCCGCGGCGCCACACATAGGCGTACGCCACGAAGACCGTGAGCATGAACACCACCATCTCGACCAGCGCGAACGTTCCGAGCGCGTCGTAGCTGACCGCCCAGGGATACAAGAACACGATTTCGATGTCGAAGACGATAAACAACATTGCGGTCAGGTAATACTTCACCGGAAACCGCTGCCCGGGCGTTGCGTTTGGGCCGCTCACCGGCGTCTCGGTGGGCTCGATCCCGCACTCGTATGCGGCCTCTTTCGACCGGTTGTAACGCGACGGACCGACGAGGCTCGCAATCACAACCGAGACCACGGCAAATGCGGCGGCGATCGCTCCCAGCACCAGGATGGGTAAGTAGACGTTCAAGTTGCTCCATGATCGTCGGGCGGGCCGCCCGCAGCGACCTGGCGGTGACCGGGCTGCTGTGACCGACCGGGTCTGGTGTGGTCACAGTGACCCCTAACATAGCGTCGCGACGCGGGGAGCACTTGCCCGGGGTCGGGCTTTTCCGCTGTTGCCGACAAGGGGTCTGACCGGGTGGTCCTCGTCGGACACCGAACGTCCCAGCCGAGCCAGGCGGCACCTGCCTCGACCCGGCCGGCGGTTGCCGCGACCGCGCCGTCGCACACGCCCTATTTGTTCCAGTCGTGGGTGGCCACCGGATTCATCAGCCCCGGCGGGATAGTCGGTGCTGGTGGTCCGGCTCGCCGAGCGTGCCCTCACGGCGAAAATCGCTTTTCGCCCTGAGTGCACGTTCGGTGATTGTCCTGCTACCGACCCGGTCAGGAGGATGAGTTAGTGGACGGCGAGGGGATCACCGCACCGGAGCGTGCAGCAGTTCGGACACCGTGCGGCCCAGCACGATCGGGTCGATGGGATGCGGCACCGCGGCCTCGGCGCGGGACCAGCTGGCCAGCCAGGTGTCGTCGGGGCGTCCGGTCAGCACCAGGATCGGCGGGCACGTCGTAAGTTCGTCCTTCAGCTGTTTGGCGATTCCCATGCCGCCGGTAGGAGTCGCCTCGCCATCGAGGATGGCCAAGTCGATGCCACCGGCATCCATCTTGCGTATCACCATCGGGCCGGTCGCCACTTCGACGTAGCTCAACTCGGGCAGATCCGGGTGCAGCCGTTTGCCCAGTGCCTGCATCACGTGCTGACGGGTGTTGACGTCGTCGCTGTACACGAGGATCCGCACCGCGTCTTCGGAAGCTTGCCTGGAAGCTGGCACGCTGCAGATGCTACTGGGAGCGAACCTACTGGGGGCGGACCGGCCCTACTGCGGCGCCCGCACGAAGGTGGTTTCCGCTGCGACCGTCGCCGTCGCGGCCACCACGCCGAACTTATTCCAGCCCAGGTCGAACTGGGATCGATCGACCTTGGTCTCGCCGGCTATCCGGATCGCGCCGTCGTCGAGCTCGACGATCGTGACGGGCAACGGCAAGGGCGCGGTGATGCCCTTGATGGTGAAGCCCGCCCGCAGGTCAGCGGCGTTGCCCTTGGTCGGGTGCAGCGCGGTGACCACGACGCTGATTTCCGGGAAGCGCTCAACATCGAAGAAGTCGGCCGAACACAGATGCCGGTCGCGGCGACTGATCCCGGTGCGCAGCGACGCGGTGCGGATGTCGAGGCGGCCGAATACCGCGCCTTTGCCGGTGAGTTGCCCGTCGCCGCCGAACTCGGTGAAGTGGCCTTTGACGTTCAGCATGCCCCACATGTTCCTGATCTTGAACGTGATCGCGCTGCGATCCGGAACGATGTTCCATACGCCGGCCACGTCGGGATCGTGCAGCAGTGTTTCCAGAGTCGTCATCGTCACCTCATCTATCCCAGCAGGGGGGCGATCTCGGCCGGGTCGAAGTACTCGTCGATCCGGCTGATCAGGCCGTCTGCGCCTACCTTGATCACGATGCAGACCCGCATGGAGATCGATTGGCCGGCGTGGCCGGTGCCATTCAGGATGTGCTGCTGGACGAAGCCGCCGATGGATCCGTCGTAGAAGAGCTGGCGGTCCAGAATCTGGTAGCGACGTTGGGTGGTCGCCTCGATGAACCAGTCGATGACGCGCAGTGCGCGAGCTTTGTCGTTGTCCCTTCGGGCGCCGACCCGCCACACCGCGATGTCGTTGCTCCACAGTCGGTCGACCGCTGCCTTGTCGCCGTTCTCGATCGCGGTGAACAGGCGATCGGCCACCTCGTGGACGGTGTTGGCGTCGATCGCTGACATGTCCACTCTCCTTCCCGGTAATCAGGTACCCACTCAGATTCGAAACAAGTCGCGAGTCGATCGGTGAGGATGTCTACCCCCGCTCGTAGCCTGGGTGCGCCGCTGCCAGTCGATGTCGCACCAGGGTGCGCAGACACGCGGTGACTTCCTTGTCGGTGTGCTTGTCGAACTCGCCGGTCCGGATCGCGGCGGCGAGCCCGGCCTCATCGGCGAAACCCAGTCCGGCCAGCGCGGCACGAACATGCGAGTCATCCGCGTCGAGCAGTTCGCGCTCGACGGTGCGCAGCGCGTTGGCGGCCACCCTGGCGTGGAAGTTGATCTGACCGCCGGTCGCCTCCCGGACATCCGTTTCGAGGAATTCGGCGACCGCCCCCACCAGCTCGGCGGCCGTGGGCCGGCCGTGCAGGCCGGGCGGCGGTTCCGATTGCCCGCCCGGACGCCCGGCGTTTCCTCGGGCCGCTACCCGGCCGGCGTCGTCGCCGGGCTGAACGTCGAGCAGGTCGAGCAGATCCCACTCCGTCTCGCAGACCCGCCGACCGATCGCCGCCAACTCCACTGATCGGACCTGGCCGCTCAAATGACGCTCCGCCTGGTGCCGGCAGATCACCCCCCAGCGCAGAGTGGCCAGCACCAGCCACCAGCGAAACGCCACCCGATCGACGGCGGTCCCGCTGGCCTCCTCGTAGGCAGCAAGGAAGCTCTCGATGCTGCCCAGGCCGCCGGCCCCGAGGTTCTCCGGGGCGCCGAATCGCCAGGCCCGGATGCAGAACCAGGCCAGGTCCTCGTATGCCTCGCCGACGTGCACCAGCTCCCAATCCAGAACGGCGGCGAGGTCGGTTGCGTCGACGATGAGGTTCCCCATCCGGTAGTCGCCGTGCACCAGCACCGTGCGCGACGGCTGGGCTTTCCGGGATTTCCGGGGCCGGTTGGCCTCGAGCCAGCGAAACCCCCATTCGAAGGTCGCGGTGGTATCGCCCATGTCATCGAGCCGCTCGCGCCACGCCGCCAGTTGGTCCGCACTGGCCAGGCCGGGGTCGCGCGCATCGGCCCGGTGAATGGCAGCCAGCGCCTGTGCGCACTGATGCAGCAACCTCGCGCGGCCCGCTTCCCCGCCGGCGGCCTCGAGCTGACGCTGGATGCGCCGGACGATGGTTTCGCCTTCGATCGCATCGCAGATCAGAAACGGATTGCCCAGTGCGGCAAGCGAATCGTCGGCGACCAAGATGTGTGGGACGGGAGCGCCGGCCGCCGCTGCCGCGGCCTGCGCGCGCGCCT
Organism: uncultured Actinomycetota bacterium; assembly: GCA_963814505.1. Classification (GTDB taxonomy): domain Bacteria; phylum Actinomycetota; class Actinomycetes; order Mycobacteriales; family Mycobacteriaceae; genus Mycobacterium. The sequence continues at coordinate 44,740 of CAWFDM010000016.1, read as the reverse complement.
CGAGCCCCATGCCCGCATGCACGTCATCCGGTGGCCCGGTACGCAGGATCAGCGACCTGCGCGCCTGGCCCGTGACCGCGTCGAACGCCCAGGTGGTTCGGCTCGCGCCGCCGGTGAGGGCGCGCAGGTTCTCGATCGTGACGGTGGCCCCGAGGGCCGGGCGCAGGACCCGGGTCAGGCGCAGCGACAGCTCCGCCACCTCTTTGTTGGCCGTCACCTGCTGCCGAACTTGAAAAGCCGCTGGGCAACGCGGCGGATCTGAATCTCCTCGGCGCCCTCGGTGATCCGGTAGCGACGGTGATGGCGGTAGATGTGCTCGAACGGCTCATGGCGGCTGTAGCCGAGACCGCCGAAGGTCTGCATGGCACGGTCGGCGGCGTCGCAGACCAGCCGGTTGGCGCGGTAGTTCGCCATCGATACCTTGTCGGAGACTTCCATGTGGTGGTTGCGGTCCAGGTGCCAGGCCGCATATTGCACCAGCAGTCGCACCATCTGTGCTTCGGTCTGCAGCTCGGCCAGCGGCCATTGCACGGCCTGGTTGACCGACAGCGGTTTTCCGAACACGATGCGTTTCCCGGCGTATTCCGCGGCGCGATCGATGCAGTATTGCGCCGCCCCCAGACTGCTGGCCGCCTGCCGAATTCGGTTCTCGTGCAGGAAGGTCTGCGCGACCTCCAGGCCGCGGTCCACCTCTCCGAGCACTGCGTCGGCGGGTACCCGCACATCGGTCAACTCGACTTCGCCGTGGTCGCTGGGCATGTTGAACGTCCACCAGTAATACGGGATGTTGAACCCCGGCGTATCGGTGGGGACCAGAAACGCGGTGATGCCCCGCGCCTGCCCCGGTTCACCGGAGGTGCGGGCGAAGATCAAGTCGTGGGTGGCGCGGTGCACGCCGGTGTTAAACCGCTTGGAGCCGTTAATCACCCAGCCGTCGCCGTCGCGTTCGGCGTGTGTTTCCAGCCACGTCGCGTCGGAGCCGTGCAGCGGTTCGGTAAGGCCGAACGCCATGGAACGTTCCCCGGTGATCAACGCCTCGGACCAAACGCGGCGTTGCGCGTCGGTGCCGAAGCGCTCCATCATGATCACCTGCGGGAAGTTCCCGACGATCGACGATTCGTTCTGTAGGTCGTTGTGCAGCCCAAGGCCCTTGTGCGCCAGGTGCTCTCGGATGACGGCCATGTCGACGTTGGTTCCATCGCGGCCGCCCAGCGATGCCGGCAACCCGTAGCGCAGCCAGCCCGCTTTGTCGGCCCGCCTGCGCATCTCGGCGAGCAGGTCCTCCCACTCGCGCGTCGGGATGCCGCCATTGTCGACGTCGGTGCGCGCGAACTCCCGTCGGTGGTCGAAGTACTGCATGTTCTCGGCCTGCAGCGGGGCGACCTCGCGCTCGATGAAGCCGTCCATCTCGGCGAGCAGTCGCGGAAGGTGTTCTGGAAGAGTGAAATCCATGTCGAGTCCTTTCGCCGGCGCTAGCCGCCGTACAACGTCTTCTTCCATATTGTCGAGAGCGTAGCGATGGCTTCCGCATCGCCCATCCGCAGCCCCAGCTCGGCCGCGTCGGGACGCAGGACCACCGTGGTGAATTGTTCGAAGAGTAGCGCTATCGCGGCGGCGGTGTGTTGCGGCACCAGGTCGCGACCGTAGCCCTGCTGCTGGGCGCGCAGCACGGATGCGGTGACGATATCCATGCCGAAGCGCCGAAACTCGTTCTGCAGGGCCGCGAACCGTTGCTGGGTGGCGCCCAGCTGGGCGACGGCCACCATGATGCCGATGTTCTGCTTGAAGATGTTCCAGTAGCCGGTCACCACCGAGTCGAAGAATTCGCTGTCGTCCGGCGATTCGGGCAGCCGGACGGACAGTTGCGCCGGGCCCAGAACCTCGTGCAGAAAGGACTCGGCCAAGGCGGCCAACAGGTCTTCCTTGTCGGCGAAATACCGGTAGAACACCGCCGGTGACTTTCCCGCGGCCGAGGTGATATCGCCCAGCGTGGCACCGTGAAAACCCCTTTCGGCGAACAGTTTTCGTGCCGCTTGCTCGATGGCCTGCCTGGTCTGGCGGCCTTTGGAAGTGAGTTCTCGCGACTTCGTCGGAGTTGGCATCAGCTTCTGATCCGATCACCGGCACGCAACAATGCGCTCGGCAGATCATGGCCGACGACCGATTTCGCGACCTCGGCCGCCGCAATCGCCGCCCCCAGGTCGACGTCGACCTCGATACCGCTGTCCCGCAACAGGTACACGAGGTCCTCGGTGGCGATATTGCCGGTGGCTCCGGGCGCGAACGGGCAGCCGCCCAACCCGCCGACCGAGGCGTCCAGCCGGGTGACACCGGCGCTGACCGCCGCATACGCGCTGGCCAGCCCGGCGCCGCGGGTGTTGTGGAAGTGTCCGCCCAGCGGCATGCCGCCGATCACCGGATGCAGTTGTGCGATCAGCGAACTCACCCGGCCCGGGGTGGTGGTGCCGATGGTGTCGGCGATCGAGAACCGGTCCACCTTCTGGTCCCGGGCGACCGCGGCGATGTCGAGCACCCGCTGCGGCGGGGTGGGGCCGTCGAACGGACAGTCCCACGCCGTGGCGACGATGACCTCGACGGTGACGTCGCTGCCGTGCGCGATCGCGACGATCTCGCCGATCTCATTGGTGGCCTGCGCACTGCTGCGCCCGACATTCGCGTTGCTGAATGCGTCGCTGGCCGCCACCACGTACTCGATGGATCGCAGCCCCGCGGCGATGGCCCGCTTGGCGCCGTTGGGACTGGCGACCAGGGCGGAGAACTCGATGTCCGGATAGTCATGCAGTTCGGCGGCGAGTTCGGCAGCGTCGGCCATTGACGGCACCTTGGAGGGCGAGACGAACGCGGTGGCCTCCACCTCACGCACCCCGGTGGCGGCCACCGCGGCGAGCAGTTCCAGCTTGGCCGACAACGGGATTGGCTTTTCGATTTGCAGGCCGTCGCGCAACGACACCTCGCGAATATCGACCCGGGAAACCACCGGCTGATTCATAGCACCTCCTCGGCGCGCAATTCCTCGAGCTGCTCGGCGGTCTTGCCGAGCAGTCCGATGAAGACGTCGTCGTTGTGTTGCCCCGGATGCGCGGGGCCGGCGGCGCGGACGGTGCCCGGGGATTCGGAGAGCACCGGCACCACCCCCGGTCCCAGGACGGTCCGTTCGACGCGCTCGTCATAGTGCTCGACGAGCATGCCGCGGGCCCGCAGCTGCGGGTCGTTGACCACCTCGGCGACGGTGTTGATCGGACCCGCGATCACGCCCGCGGCGGAGAGCGTTTCGATGATGTCGGCCGGCCGCCGCTCGGCGGCCCACGCGCCGATGAGCTCGTCGAGTTCGTCCTGGTTGCGGCCACGGGCGCCGTGCGTGGCGAACCGGTCGTCGGTGGCCAGCTCCGGGCGCCCCATCGCCTTGCACAGCCGGGCGAACACGGTGTTCTGGTTGGCCGCGATCACCACCCAGGATCCGTCGGCGCTGCGGTAGATGTTGGACGGTGCGATCCCCTCCAGCCGGGTGCCCGACGGCCCGCGCACCACGCCGCCGGCGTCGTAATCGGGAATCGTGGATTCCTGCACGGCCAAGCATGATTCGGTCAGCGCGACGTCGACCACCTGGCCGCGCCCGGTGACGCTGCGGCGATACAGCGCGGCCACGGCGCCCTGAGCGGCGAACATGCCGGCCAGGCTGTCGCCCAGCGACAGCGCCAGCCGGGGTGGCGGGCCCCCGGGAAAACCGTTGAGGTGCCGCAGCCCGCTGGCCGCCTCGGCCACCGAGGCGTAACCGGCCTTGTGCGCCTCGGGCCCGGTCTGCCCGTAGCCCGACACCCGAACCAGGATGATGCCCGGATTGCGTTCGGCCAGCACGTCGTAACCCAGGTTCCACTTCTCCAACGTGCCCGGGCGGAAGTTCTCCACCACGATGTCGGCCTTCTCGACGAGTTCGAGGAACAGTTCCCGGCCGCGCAACCGGCGCAGGTCGAGGGTGATCGCTCGCTTGTTGCGCGCATGCACCGTCCAAAAGACATGGTGGCCGTTGAGTTCGGCCTGGCCCCAGGTGCGCAACGGGTCCGGGGCGCCCGGCGGCTCCACCTTGATGACATCGGCACCCATGTCGCCGAGCAGCCGGCCGGCGAACGGTCCGGCGATCAACGTGCCGAGTTCGAGCACCCGGATGCCGTCCAGTGGACCGGTAGGAGTCATGCAGTCTCCGCGAAGTCGTGGCGGACCAGCCAGTCGGTGACGGTGTCGACGGCTTGGCGCAGCTTGTCGCGCTGCTCGGGGCCAGCGTAATAGTGCGTGGCACCTGGGATTTCGTACATCTCCTTGTCGGGGTGCCCGATCGCCTCGAAAAGCCGGTGGGTGTGGCTGGGCGTGCAGGCGTCGTCGGCCAGGTTGCCGATCACCAGCGCCGGGATCGCGATATCGGGCCCGCACACCACGCCGTCGCCGCGCGCGTCGTCGTAGCTCCACTGCGACAGCCAGCCGCGCAGCGTCGAGAAGCGGGCCAGCCCGACCGGGCTCATGTTCACCACTTGAGGATCACCCAGATAGCACGTTCCCGGGGTGCGTTCGTTGGGGTCGACGGTGGGATCCAGCCAGCGTGGGTCGGCCATGGTGCCGTGCACGACGAATCCGAACTCGTCATCGGGGCGGCCCGCCGCCTTTAATTCGCCGAGCTTCGTTCTGGCCCACGCGGTGATGCGGCGGTTGCGGTCGATCTGGGCTTGTCGGTACCGGGCCACGAACTCCGGGCTGTAGGGCGGTTGGTTGGGGTTGTCGGGGTTGTACAGGTCCAGCTCGGGATCCCGCTTGGTGGGGTCGGATTCGTCGAGGATGGACGCGTCCAGCCATTCCGTCAGCGTGCCGTGCCGGCTGATGTGCGCGGCCAGCAGCATGATTCCGTCGGCGGCGGGCAGCTCGAGCTGCGTGAGGTCGGGCCCGTCGCCGGTCGGGCTGGACGTGATGGTCGCGTGCTGGGCCTGCTGCTGGTAGAACACGGACAGCGAACCGCCGCCGCTCCACCCGGCCAGCACCACCTTCCGATAGCCCAGCCGGTTTTTAGCGTCCTTGATGCACTCGCCGAGATCCTCGACCACCTTCTCCATCAGCAACGCCGAGTCCGTGCCGCGAAACCGGCTGTTGCAGTAGATGACGTGGTGGCCGGCCCGGGCCAGCGCGTTGATCATCGGCAGGTACGCGCCGCCCCCGATCGGATGCATGAACACCAGCACGGTGTCCGACGGCTTGTCCTTCGGCTTGAGCAGATAGCTCTCCAGCACGGTGATTTCGGCCAGCCCGCCATAGACGTCCCGGACGCCGGAATTATTCTGAAAGGCAACGAGATAGGGGATTCGGTCGTATTCAAATTTGTTTTTGGGTGCACGGCCTGCCGTCATCGGTGTTGCCCCAGGTCGTGTGCCAGTACCTCGGCCGAGGGGGTCAGCCGCCGTCGGGTGTCGACGGCGATGACCTGCCAGTCGACGCGGGAATACTCGTCGAACTTACGGCGGGCTCGCTCCCGCGCCTTCTCCGGGGCTCCGTGGTGAACCCCTTGCGGCGCATGCGAAATCAGGCCCGGGGGCATCGAGATGCCGTAGAGCGAGCCGCCGTGGAAGAAGGCGATCTCGTCGTAATCGACGTTGCGGTGATACCAGGGTGACCGCTCGGTGCCGGGCACGCTTTCGGCGGGTTTGGGCAGGAAGTTCATCACGTACACGCCGGTGGCCTGCATGAACAGGTGCACCGTCGGCGGCAGGTGAACGCTGTCGGAGGTGACCACGTTGTAGTCGGCGATGTTGAACGTGAACGCGAAGTTGTCGCCGCGCCAGCCCTCGACGTCGATCGGATTATGTTGGTAGAACAGCGTTGTCGGGCCGCCCTCGTGGATCAGCCGGACCTCGTACTCGTCGCGCCCGTCATCCGCGATCGGCGCCGGATCGGGGATGGTGGCCTGGGACGGGTCGAACGGGAAGTGCCGGCCCAACGCGCCCGGGGGAGGGACACGGAACTCGTCGGTGGCCTCGACCATCAGCATGGTGGTCTCGCTGTCGGGCAGCTGGCGCCAGGTGCACGCCTTCGGGATGTAGACCCAGTCGCCCTGCCGGTAGCGCAGCGGCCCGAACTCGGTCTCTGCCAGACCGGCGCCCTGATGCACGAAGCACAGCAGGTCACCGTCGACATGGCGGGTGTAGAACGGCATCGCCTCGTGGCGTCGGCTCAGGAAAATGCGGCAGTCGGGGTTGCTGAACATCAGCAGCGGTCCGCCGTTGGCGTCAGTGGCATCACTGGGTTTGAGCTCGCTGCACAGCACGTCGGTGGGGCGCAGCGGGCCGACCGCCCGGTAAGCGGTGGGGTCGTGGCGACGGTAGATATTGGCGGTGCGCCCGGTGAAGCCACCCCGCCCCAGCTCGTCGTCCTTGAGACCGTCGAGATCGGCATGCAGCCGGCGTGGTGTCCGGCCCTTTCGCAGGTGGACAAAGGATTCCATGGATACTCCCCGGGGTTTCGCGATCGTGACCTGACAGAAACTAAAAGTAATATTACTTTTCGTTTTGGTCGTCCACAAGAGCCGTTGGGGCCCGCCACCGCCCGGCGATGCCGGGCTCGGCCCAACCGCAAACGGTTCCTATTTGCTCAACTCACGATTCCTTTTCTTATCGGCCGGCCTGTGCTTCGATTCCCCGGAGAGGTTGGCCGATCGACTAGGAGGTAAGCAATGAAGCACGTCGGCTCCCTGACCTACGCGCTTATCGCTGCGGCACTTGTGGCCGGCGGTTGCTCGTCAAACGGGACGAACACGTCGCAGTCGTCGGGCCAGGCCTCAGGTCAGTCCGGGGCTCCGGCATCGGGACCTAAGGTCACCGCGACCGTCAAAGTCGGCAACGCTCCGCTGGGCGTCGCGGTGAATTCGGACACCAAGAGCGTGTACATCACCAACTCCGACGACAACACGGTGTCGGTGATCGATAGCGCGTCCAACACCGTGAAGACCTCCATCAATGTCGGGATGAAGCCGGACGGAATAGCTATTGATCCGCAGGCCAAAAAGGCCGTCGTCGCCAACGCCGGAGATGATTCGGTGACGATAATCGACATGGGGTCCAATATTGTTGTCGCGGCAGCAATCAAGGTCGGTAAGGCGCCGCAGGCGGTGGCGGTGGATCCCGGCAGCCACGCCGCATACGTCACCAACGAAGACGCCGCATCGGTGTCGGTGATCGACACCGCGGCCGCCACCGTCGTCGAGACCATCCCAGTCGGAAAAAAGCCGGACGGTTTGGCCGTGGACGCAGCCAGCCACACCGTTTACGTCACCAACGCCGAAGACAATTCGGTGTCGGTGATCGACATCGCGTCACGGAAGGTCGCCGCCACCATCCCGGTCGGCAAGGGGCCGAACTGGGTGCAGGTGGTCAACGGATTCGCCTACGTCACGACCGGCGGCGACAACGCGGTGTCCGTGATCGACACCTCCTCGCGCAGGCTCACCGAGACCATCCCGGTCGGCAGGACCCCAGACGGTTGGGTGGCCGACCCCGACGCCCACCGGGCGTACATCACCAATTCCGGTGACGATTCGATGTCAGCGGTCGACCCGGCGGTTCGCAAAATCACCGCCACGGTCAAGGTCGGAAAGGGCCCGGACGGAATCGGGATTGACCTGACCACTCACACCGTCTACACGGCTAACGCCGGCGATGGCACGGTCTCGGTGATCAGCACGACCTAACGGACACGGAGGACGACTTTGCCCCTGGCGGTGCGATTCTCCAGGGACGCGACCGCGGCCGCGGCCTCCTCCAGTGGGTAGACCTCGGGCTCCGGAGGTGGCAACTGGCCCGAGCTGAGCAGCCGGTCGAGTGCGGCCCACTGCTCGGCCAACGCGTCGGGGTGCGACAGGGTCCACGCACCCCAGCCGACGCCGACCACGTCAATGTTGTTGAGCAGCAGGCGGTTTACCTTCACGGTGGGAATCTCGCCACCGGTGAAGCCGATCACCAGCAGCCGTCCCGCCGGTGCGAGCGAGCGCAGCGAGTCGGTGAATCGATCGCCCCCGACCGGATCGACCACGACGTCGACACCCCGGCCGTTGGTCAGCTCCTTCACCGCGTCCTTGAATCCTTCGGTCAACACCACATCCGTCGCGCCCGCCGCGGTGGCGATCCGGCCCTTCTCCTCGGTGCTGACCACCGCGATGGTGCGCGACGCCCCGAGCACTGACGCCAGACGCAGCGTCGACGTTCCGATCCCGCCGGCCGCGCCGTGCACCAGCACCGTTTCCCCTTGCCGCAGCCGGCCCCGGACACTCAGCGCGAAATACATCGTCAGGTCGTTGAACAGCAGGCCGGCGCCCGCCTCGAAGCTCACGTTGTCCGGCAACTTGAAGGCCCGCTCGGGTGACAACACAGCGACCTCCGCCATACCGCCGGTGAGCATCGTCAGGCCGACGACCCTGTCGCCGGGGCCCACATGAATGTTGTCGGGCGCCGATCGAACGACCCCGGCGATCTCTGCTCCCAGCGTGAACGGTGGGTTCGGCTTGTACTGATAGAGGCCGCGGGTGAGCAGCGCGTCGGGGAATGCTACGCCGGCGGCATGCACGTCGACGATAATGCCGTCGTCCGCGGGTGTGTCGACCTCGGTCACTTCGATCGCGTCCGGACCATCAAGCCGGGTCACCCGTGCCGCGCGCATGCTACCTCCATCTCACGTCCGATCGAGTCGACCAGCGCCTGAACCGCGCTCGCACAGCCTACTGGCGTTCAGAATCCACCCGCGACCCGCACCACTGCGCGGCCCGAGAACGCCCCGGCGCGCACCTGGTCAAGCACGCCGACAACGTCTTTGACGTCGACATCGCTGGTGATCTCGTCGAGATGACGCGGCCGCAACGAATCGCCAAGACGAGCCCACAGCTCCCGGCGCGGACCGATCGGCATCAGCACCGAGTCCATTCCCAGCAGCGCGACGCCGCGCAGGATGAACGGCATCACCGTGGTGTGCAGGGCGGCCCCACCGGTGAGGCCGCTGGCGGCCACCGCGCCGCCGTAGTCGACGGCGCTGAGTACATCGGCCAGCGTCGCGCCGCCCACGCAGTCCACCGCTGCGGCCCAGCGCGGCTTGGCCAGCGGCCGCGGTTTGGCGTCGGGATCGGCCGGCAGCCGGCCGATAACCTCAGCCGCGCCAAGGGCTTTCAGATGCTCCGCCGCCTCCGCTTTGCCGGTCGAGGCCACCACCTGGTAGCCGGCGGCGGCCAGCAGGTCCACGCTGACGGAGCCGACCCCGCCGGTGGCGCCGGTGACCACAACGGGTCCGGCATCGGGCGCAATGCCCCAATCGATCAGGGCCTGCACGCTCATGGCCGCGGTGAAACCGGCGGTGCCCAGTGCCGCGCCGTCGTGTGGACTCAAGGCACCGAGCGCCACCACCTGGTCGGCGGGCAGCCGTGCGTATTCGGCGTAGCCGCCGTGGTGGCCCGTCCCGATCTGGTAGCCGTGGGCCAGGACGGCGTCGCCGACGGCGAAGTCGGGCGCGGCGGACTCGACGACTTCGCCGGTCAGGTCGATGCCCGGCACGACGGGGTAGTTGCGGACCACGCCGCCGCCCGGCGTCAGTGCCAGCGCGTCCTTGAAGTTGACGCTCGAATAGAGCACCCGGATCGTCACCTCGCCGGGCGGCAGATCGGCGAGGCCGAGTGTCTCGACCGATGCGGTGATCCGATCCCCGTCCTGGCGCGCGACGAGCGCTTGAAACATGTCCATGGGCTCGACGCTAATCTCACCCCATGGATTCGTTTCCACTCGGTGGCTTTTCGGTCGCCCGCATCGGCTTCGGCGCGATCCAGCTTCCTGGTCGCGGGGCGTTCGGGCCGCCACGCGACCGCGGGGAAGCGCTGGCCGTGTTGCGGCGAGCCGTGGAACTCGGCGTCGACCATGTCGACACCGCCCAGTTCTACGGGCCGCGGGTCTCCAACGAGCTGATCCGCGAGGCGCTGCACCCGTATCCGGACAACCTCGCATTGGTCAGCAAGGTCGGCGGCCGCCGCGACGATGCCGGCGGCTGGCTGCCCCTGGAGCTCGCCGACTACCGCAACGACATCGAGGCCAACCTGCGGACGCTCGGCGTCGACCAGCTCGCGGTGGTGAACCTGAGGCTCATGGACAGTGACGGGCCGGACGAACGCTTCGACGAGCAGCTTTCGGTGATGATCGCCGCCCGTGACGAGGGATTGATCGGCGGAATCGGGCTGAGCAACATAACTCGCGACCACCTGCTGCATGCGCTGGAGCGCACCGAAATCGCTTGTGTACAAAACGCTTTCAGCCTCGTCGACCGTTCCTCTGCGCCGGTGCTGCGAGAGTGCACGGCGCGCGGCATCGCGTTCGTGCCCTTCTTCAGCCTGAGATCGCCGTTTGCGGCGCCGGATCAGGTGCTCGGACACCAACTGGTGCTGGATGCCGCGGCGCGGCTCGGCTGCAGCCCGGCCCAGGCCGCATTGGCGTGGACGCTGAGCGTGGCTCCCAACGTCCTGCTGATCCCGGGAACCTCGTCGGTGCCGCACCTGGAGGAGAACCTGGCCGTCGCCGCCATCGAACTCGACGACGATACCCGCCGGCAGCTGAACGCCGTTGCCGGGTAATGCCGCTCCTGGTCCGTTCGGCGACCGGTGCCGATGCCGCGGCGTGCGTCGAGGTCTACCGCCCGTATGTGCTGGATACCGTGATCACCTTCGAGACCGAGGTGCCGACGATCGAGTACATGGCGGCCCGCATCGCCGCCGCCCGGGCAATGCACGAATGGCCGGTGCTCGAGTTCGACGGCGATGTCGCCGGTTATGCCTATGCTCACGAATTCAATTCGCGTGCCGCGTATCGGTGGTCGGTCGAGACGAGCGTCTACGTGGCGCAGGACCGTCTGCGCTCGGGCGGCGGACGAATGCTGTACGCCGAGTTGCTGAACCGGCTCGCCGGGCGCGGCCATCGGCGGGCGTTCGCCGGAATTGCCCAACCCAACGAGGCCAGCAATGCGCTACATGAGGCCTTCGGGTTCGAGCTGGTGGGTCGCTATCGACGGGTCGGATGGAAGCACGGCGCATGGCACGACGTCTGGTGGTGGCAGCTCGACCTGGTTGCCCCCGGCGACGAAATCGACCCGCCGGCCGAGGTCGCTACCTGAACGTCGATGTCAGATTGCCGTTCCGGATGGGCACACACGATTCGGGAAATTCCTGAACGATTTCGGCGCCGAGTGCGTCTAACCGATCCAGGAATAGCGGAAGGTCCCGCATCGCCCCGGTCGGCAGATCGTGGATGACCACCAAGCTCCATGGCTGAGACTCGATTTCGGACAGGCATCGGCCTACCCAGTGGTCGGGCCGGTCCCAGTCGTGCGGGACTGAGTTCCACAGCACGCAGGTGTATCCGTGCTGCCGCAGGTAGTCGACCGCGGCTGGACTGAAGAGCCGCTCGTCGATGATTCCCCCGCCGCCATTGGGGCGAAAAAGCTTGTCGGGGTGGGCGAGTGAACCGATCAGGTCCTGGGTTTGGCCGATCTCCCGGGCCGGCAGTTCGGGGTCGTCGGAGTCGCCGAGCTGGATGGTGTGGGTCATGGTGTGGTTACCGATCCAATGTCCTTCGGCGGCAGCTCGTTCGGTCAAGGCGCGTGCCCCCGGTTGGATCAACTGAGTCCCGACGACGAAGAAGGTCGAGCGGATCTGGTGGGAGGCCAGCACATCCAGGACCTCGGCGGTGGTTTCGCTGGGCCCGTTGTCGAAGGTGAGTGTGACTTTCATCGCCGGCTCACGCTCCTCGTGCCCGCAGGCCGGCAACGACCATGTCGGCGACGAATTCCGCGTGCCGGCGTATCGCCTCCGGGTCGAGTGGGTCCACCGGGTTGATCATCCGCGCGAACGGCACCAGGCTGAACGGTGCCGTTCCTCCGTGGGAGACCAGAAAGTGCAGGCTTCGGACATCGACATCGCTCAGCACTCCGCTGTCCACCAACGGTTTCAATGGGGCGGTGAGCCGCGCATAAAGCGGTTGCACGTGCGCCTCGTACAGGTAGGTCAGCCTCGGGCTCGCGGTGGCGCCTTCCATCGCGACCAGCCGCAGTATCTCCGGGTGCCTGGCGTGCACTTCGAGGAACCGCCGGACGGTGTGTCGCGCTATCTTCTCTGGCTCCTCCGGTTCCACCGGGAACGGCTCCTCGGCACCCATTTCCGAGGCGCCGATTTCGGAGGCGATCTGTCCGAAGGCCCAGTCCACCGTCGCGTACCACAGCGCCTCCTTGGATCCGAAGCGGCGGTGCATGAGGTTATGGCTGACCCCGAGCTCGCGGTTCAGCGCTCCGACCGATGTGCCGTCGAATCCCTTCTCGGAAAACACCTTTAGCGCTGCGGAGAAGATATCCGTCAGCGACGCCGGCGCGTCGTCGGCGGGTGGTCGTCCGACCCGTTTGGTAGCAGGCATGGGGCGAGCCTAACAAAGATGTTGACAATCATCAACTTCTAGGGTTAGTTGATGATTGTCAACTTATTGCCAGCGAGGAGGACGCCAGATGAGGCGCGAAGAACACATGGTCGGCGACACGTTTGCGTATCGCTTTGCCGACGCCCATGCCGATGCCGATGCCGATGCCGATAATGGGGCGGACCACGTGCTGCTGGTGCAGCACGGCGTCGGCGGTCACGGCGGCATCTACGACAGGTTCGCAGCACATTACGCGGAGTTGGGTGCCGAGGTGTGGTGCATGGACGCGCCTGGCCATGGCCGCTCGTGTGTGGATCGGCGGGCCGGGCAGTTCACCTTGCAAGAGTGGATTGATGCGGCGCTGTCGATGACCGATCACATCGCGACCCAAACCGGACTGCCGGTCTTCATCAAGGGATCCTCGCTGGGCGCTGCCGCCGCCTACTGCGCCTACGCCGCCTCCGACAGCTGCGCCGGCGCCATCCTGATGGGGTTCGCGATCCCGTCGTCGATCCTTATCCCGCCCAACAACCCGTTCCGGACAACGGCTTTCGAACAGATCCTCGCGAACCTCGGCCCGGCCGTGCGGTTTGACATCGACCGGTTCATCGACTTCGACGAGGACTACGGGTTCCGCGGCGCCGGTCAGCAAAAGCATGCCGATCCGCTGAACACCTGGTCCTATGACCTGGCGTCGTGGGGGTCGATCATGCGCTACGACCCCGTGGTGCCGCTGGCGCGCAACACCAAGCCCATCCTTTTCACCGTCGGCGAGAACGGCCCGATCTTCACGCCGGCGATCGCCAAGGCCGTCGTCGACGCCACCGCGGGCCCGGTGAAGCTGCACGTCCACCCCAACGCCGCGCATCAGCTCATGCTGTTCCACACCGCCGACTACGCCGATCTCGTACGAGCCTGGTGCCACCAACAACTAAAGACCCGGAAACCCTGACATCCCAACCCAACTAGGAGACCCCGCCATGACCACCATCCATCCCACCGGCGTCAACCACCTGGCCATCGCCACCCGAGACATCAAAAGCCAGATCGCCTACTTCACCGACGTCCTCGGTTGCCCGCTGAAGGCGCTCTATCGCATGCACGGCGCCGAGGGCGCCTGGCACGCGTTCGTCGAACTCAACCCCGAGTCCTACATCGCGTTCGTGTTCCATCCCGACAACCCCGACACCACGGAATACGGCGTCACCCACGCCGCCGAACCGGCGGCGCCCGTCGCCTCCGGCGCCATGCAGCACGTCGCGCTGCAGGTGAGGGACGGCGAGGAGTTGCTCGCCCTGCGTGACCGGGTCCGCAGCCGGGGCATACCGGCCATCGGCCCGATCGATCACGGATTCTGCCGGTCGCTGTACTTCGCGGCCCCGGAGGGAATCCTGCTGGAACTGACCACCGGTGACCCGCTCGACCCGCAGGCCTGGATCGATCCGGAGGTTGTCGAGATCAACGGCATCAGCGCCGAGGAGCTCGAGACCTACCGGAACCCCGCGCCGTTCACCCGCCCGGCCGACCCGGTTGCCCAGCCGGCCTACGACCCGGCCGTACCCCACATCGCATTCGCCCCCGAGGCCTACCAACGGATCCTCGCCATGCCGGACGAGATGGTGTGGCAGATGGCCAGTCAACCCGAACCGCCGGTCCTGCTGGACTAGCGCGCATCGTCAAGAATGGAGACATCATGAGAATCGCCAACTACGCCGGGTGCGCGATCATCGTCACCGACACCGGAACGGTGGACATCGGCAAGGCATCCGGCGGCTCGTTGCCGAGCGATCCCGACCAGGTGATCGCCCTGCTCGACGACGTTCGTGCCTGGTATGAGGCAAACCGCCCGGAGGCGGATGTCAGCATCATCGCCGACGATCTACTGGCCGACCTGTCACTGCTCGGCCCGCCCAGCGTGGCGCCAAGGCAGATCTTCGCGGTGGGCTTGAATTATGCCGACCACGGCGCCGAAACCGGATTGAACGTGCCCGACCAGCCGTTGGTGTTCACCAAGTTCGCATCGTCGCTGACCGGCCCGGGCGGGGAGATCCCCCTGCCGTCGGACAGCTGCGACTGGGAGGTCGAGCTGGTCGTCGTCATCGGCAAGGGTGGCCGCGACATACCCGCCGGGCGCGCGCTCGACAGCGTCGCGGGATTGTGTATCGGACAGGACATTTCCGAACGCCGGTCCCAAATGGCCGGATCTCCACCGCAATTCAGCCTGGCCAAGAGCCACCGGGGCTTCAGCCCGATCGGGCCCTGGCTCACCACGCTGGACGAACTGGCCGATCCGCGGGACCTCGCCATCCGGGCGAGCATCGACGGCGAGACGGTTCAATCGGCACGCACCAGCGAAATGATCTTCGACGTCGCGACGCTGATCAGCCACCTGTCGACGGTGTGCGAGCTGTTCCCGGGCGACTTGATCTTCACCGGAACCCCGGCGGGTGTCGGCTACTCCCGCACCCCGGCCCGCTACCTCGCGCCGGGACACCAACTGTGTTCCTACATCCAAGGATTGGGAGAGCTTCGCAATCAGTGTGTACCAGTGCGATGAGCGGCACGCTGCTGACCGGGGCCCAGGTGATCACGATGGCGCCGCACCGGCCGATCACGGAGCGCGTCGACATCCTCGTCGAAGGCGACCACATCGTCGAGATGGCGGAACAACTCGACCGGCCACACGCCGAGACTGTCGACCTGTCCGGGCGCATCGTGATCCCGGGCCTGATCAACGCGCACCTGCACACCTGGCAGGCCGCGCTGCGCCTGATGGGTGCCGACTGGACGCTGCTGGAATACTTGCGGCGCATCCACGGCGGCGTCGCCCACCAGTACACTCCGGACGACGTGTACATCGGGAACCTGGCCGGTGCGCTTAACCAAATCAACTGTGGTACAACCACGCTGGGTGATTGGTCGCACAACAACAGCACACCCGGGCACGCGGACGGCGCGGTGGCGGCGCTGCTGAGATCCGGTATCCGTGCGGTCTTTCTGCACGGCATACCCAACCGGGCGCCCGATGTCGGCCATCCGCTTGCCGAGGTCGACCGGTTGCTTGACGGGCCGGCGAAAACGCCCGAGTTGCTGACCGTCGGTATGGCCGTGGCAGGACCGCAATCCTCAACACCCGACGTGGCGGTGCGTGATCTACGGGCGGCCGCCGAACGCGGCATCGTCGCGTCGATGCATCAAAGCGGCGGCCACCCGGCCCCCGCGTGGGAAGCGGTGCGCACCGCCGGACTGTTCGGGCCCCGAACCAACATCGTGCACGGCGCCGGCCTGACCGACGATTGGTTCACGACGCTGGTCGATGTGGGCGTCACCTTCACCACGACCCCCGAAAACGAACTCGGCCACGGCCACTGCTTGCCGATCACCGGGCAACTGCTGCTGCGCGGCGCGGCGCCGTCGCTGGGCACCGACACCGAAACCGCGGGATCCGGCGAAATCCTCGGCGCCGCAAGGATCGCCCTGGCCCATCAGCGTGGCCTCAACCATCAGCAAGACCACCGGGACGGTCGGCAATCGCCGTCCATCACCAGCTGGCACGCGTTGTCGTGGGCGACGGTCGAGGGCGCAAAGGCCCTCGGCCTGGCCGACCGGGTCGGCCGGCTGGAGCCGGGAATGCAGGCCGACCTGGTCGCGATCGACGCCAGCGCGATCAACCTATGGTCGGCCCAGGACGCGGTCGCTGCCGCGTTGCACGTCAGCGTCGCCAACATCGAGGCGGTGATGATCGCCGGTCAATGGCGTAAACGCGATCATCGCTTGATCGGTGTGGACCTCGACGACGTGAAGGACAGGCTCGCGCAGTCGAGCGAACGCTTGCTTCGACGCGCCGGCGCGGCTACTTGAGCTCGGCCGACGACATGCCCAACAGCCGTCGTGCGACCACCAGCTGCTGGATCTGCTGGGTGCCCTCGAAGATGTCCAGGATCTTCGAGTCGCGACCCCACTTCTCCAGCATTGATTGCTCGGAATAGCCCGTGGTGCCGGCCAATTCGACCGCCTTCAGGGTGACGTCGCTGGACATCCGGCCGGCCTTGGCCTTGCTCATCGAGGCTTCTTTGGAGTTCGGGATGTTGTTGTCGGCCTGCCATGCCGCGCGCAGCGACAGCAGATAGCTGGCCTCCCAGTCGGCCTCCATCCGCAGAAACTCGGCCGCGGCCGCGCTCTGGGCGTGCGACGGTTTGTCGTAGGAGATCTCCACGCCGGCATCGGTGAGGATCTTGCGGAGTTCTTCGAGCGCCGCGCGGCCGATCCCGACGGCCATGGCGGAGACGATCGGGCGGGTGTTGTCGAATGTCTCCATCACCCCGGAAAAACCTTTGCCGACTTCGATTTCGGGGTTGCCCAGCAGGTTGTCCTTGGGGATGCGCGCGTTGTCGAAGCGGATCACCGCGGTATCGGACCCCTTGATGCCAAGCTTGCGCTCGAGTCGTTCGACGGTGACGCCGGGATGTTCGCGCGGCACGATGAATGACTTGATCGCCGGGCGGCCCACCGACTTGTCCAGCGTGGCCCACACCACGATGTGGGTGGCGCGCGAACCGGCGGTGACGAAGATCTTCTCGCCGTTGATCACATACTCGTCGCCGTCCAGCGTGGCGGTGGTGGACACCGCGGCCGAATCCGACCCGAATCCCGGTTCGGTGATGGCCATCGCCGCCCAGACCTTGCCCAGCCGCTCCAGCTGCTCGTCGGTGGCCACCGCGGAGATGGATGCGTTGCCCAGCCCCTGATAGGGCATGGACAGCATCATTGCCACGTCGCCCCAGCTGGCCTCCATGGTCTGCAGCACCGCGGCCATGTTGGCTCCGTTGTGGTTTTTCTCCCTGGCCTCCTCGTCGCGCAGCGAGTCCGCGCCGGCGAAGGCGAATGATTCGGAGGCCCCCTCGAACAGGTTGATCAGGGTCTCCAGTTCGACCGGGTAGGCGTGTTCCTTCAGGTCGTACTTGCGCGCGATCGGCCGCATGAACTCCGCGGCACCCTGATGGGTCTTGACGATCACCGCTTGCAGCTTGCGCGGTAGCTCCAGATTGATTGCCATCGTTTAACTTTCGCTGATTGGGACTTAAGAGATAAGGACTCAGATAACCAGAATGCCCTCGGCGACGCCGATGGCCCGCAGGTCGCGGTACCAGCGTTCGACCGGGTGTTCCCTGGTGTAGCCGTGGCCGCCCAGCAATTGCACGCCGTCCAGCCCGATCTGCATGCCCTTGTCCGCGCCGAGCCGCTTGGCCAGCGCGGCTTCACGGGTGAACGTCAGGCCCTGTTCGGCACGGGCCGCGCCGCGCCAGGTGATCAGCCGCAGCCCGTCCAACTCGATGGCGATGTTGGCGCACATGAACGCCACGGCTTGACGACGGGCGATCGGCTCGCCGAACGCCTGGCGCTCTTTCACGTAGGGGATGACGTAGTCGAGTACCGCGTGCGAGGTGCCGACCGCCAGCGCCGCC
Organism: uncultured Actinomycetota bacterium; assembly: GCA_963814505.1. GTDB lineage: Bacteria > Actinomycetota > Actinomycetes > Mycobacteriales > Mycobacteriaceae > Mycobacterium. The sequence continues at coordinate 26,796 of CAWFDM010000016.1, read as the reverse complement.
CAGCCCAGCCGGGACAGCGCGATCGCCTCGGCATAGTCGGCGTCGGCGGCTTGGTCCTCGCCCAGCCGGGCATGCAGCGGCACCGACACCCCGGAGAGCTCAACCTGTCCCAAGGCGGCGGCGCGAATTCCCATGCCGGGGTCCGCCTTGACGGTCAGGCCTTTGGTCGACGACTCGACGATGAACAGCGCCGGCTTGCCGTTCAATTGCGCGCCGACGATCAACAGTTCGGCATCGGCCGCCGCCGGCACCAGCGACTTCACTCCGTCCAGGCGGTATCCGCTGGGTGTGCGCACGGCGGTGGTCTTCAGCCGGGTGGGGTCGAACAACGGCTGCGGTTCGGCGATGGCCACGCAGGCCTGCGGAACATTGTCGCCGGCAAACTCTTGTAAGTAGGTCGCCTGTTGGTCCGCGCTGCCCCAGTGGGTCAGGGCGGACGCCACGCCGCCGGGGGCCAGAATCGGCAGGGCCAGACCCATGTCGCCATATGCCAGGGCCTCGGCCACCAGCACGTTGGTCACGCTGGAGCGGTGCGCGGCGATGCCGTCGAAATCCTCGGGAATGTTGATCGCGGTGACGCCCAACTCGGCAGCCTTGGCGATCAGATCCGGCGGGTAGCTCGCCGCCGCGTCGGCGTCGTCAGCCGCGGGCCGCAGCACCTCTGCCGCAAATTCGTCGACGGTCTCGATGATCAGCTTCTGGTCTTCATCCGGCGTCAGGTCGAAGTAGTCCTTGCCGCTGGACTTCAGCCGGGTCGGGCCGCCGCGGAGATTCTGCACCCGGTTGAACTGACGGCTAGTGGCGGTGGCCGTGGAGAACATCGTCTTCACGCCGTAGCGCAGCGTTCGGTTGACCGGATCGCGCAGGTGGTATTTGTCCAGGAACTCCTGTCCGACGATCGGTGCCAGCACCGCCAGCGCGATGTCGATGCCGGTCCTTTTGTGCGGCTGCATCCCGACGCCGTTTTGGCGGCCGCGTCGTTTCAGGCGCGAGCGGGATGGTTGCGAACTGGGGAGAGTGTCGGTCATGCACCATCCTTGTTGCGGGCCTCGATGTGAGGTTCGTGAAAGGGACTCGGCGGGAGCCGGGGTGACGGTCTGGTGCGGTCGCTCGTTGAGGGCCAGCATGACACCACCGCCCCCGGCTCTCGCGGGGCCGCAGATCGGCAACAGGGAGATGCGCCGTAGAGCGCCGGTTAGTGACCACCCGGGAGCCGGCCCTGATGCCGCCGAGTCGTCGCTGCCATGTTGAGGAGTCGAATTGTCTCTCGCCGTTCCTATCGCCTTGTTCTTCGTCGGAATCGACTGGGCCGCTGAATCCCACGCTGTTTGCGTGATGGACCAGGCGGGCAAGGTCGTGGCTCGCTTCACCATCGACCATTCCGCGGACGGGATCACCACCCTGATTCGCCGGCTGGCGAAATACGCTGCGGCTGAGGATATTCCGATCGCGATCGAACGCCCGAACGGACGGCTGGTGGACCTGCTGCTGGAGGCCGGACACCCGGTGGTACCGGTCAGCCCGAACGCGATCAAGACCTGGCGCGAGGGCGAGGTCCTTTCCGGCGCCAAATCGGATGCCGCCGACGCCGAAGTCATCGCCGAATACCTGCGGCTGCGCCAGCACCGACTGCGCGTCGCTGTCCCCTACAGCGATCCCACCATCGCGGCCCGTACCGTGGTCCGCACCCGCACCGACCTCGTCGAGCAGCGCGTCGCAGCCACCAATCAGCTCTCCGCACTGCTCGACGCGCACTGGCCCGGGGCCAAGGCCATCTTCGCCAACGTGAATCGCCTATCAGCCTGGCCTTTCTGACCCGCTACCCGACCCCGGCCTCTGCCCAACACCTGGGCGAGAAGCGGCTGGCCGCGTTTCTGGCCAAACAGGGCTACTCCGGGCGCCGCCATCCCGCCGTGTTGCTGGCCCGGCTGCGTGAGGCCCCTGCTGGTTCCACCGGCACCGCCATCACCGCAGCATTGGCTGACGCCATCGGCGCCCTGGTCGGTGTCCTGACCGCGCTCAACACCGCCATCAAGCAGCTGGACCACTCGGTGGCCGCCCGACTCGAAGAGCACCCGGACGGCAAGATCTTCACGTCGCTGCCAAGGTCGGGTCAGATCAACGCCGCCCAGATGCTCGCCGAGTGGGGCGACTGCCGCCAAGCCTACGGCGGACCCGATTCGGTTGCTGCCCTGGCCGGATGCACACCGGTCACAAAGTCCTCCGGCAAACACAAGGCCGTACACTTCCGCTGGGCCTGCAACAAGCGATTCCGCCAGGCCATAGCCACCTTCGCCGACAACAGCCGCCACGAAAGCCCATGGGCAGCATACATCTACAAGCAGGCGCGAGACGCGGGTAAAGACCATCCGCACGCCGTGCGCATCCTCGCGCGCGCCTGGATTCGCGTCATCTGGCGATGCTGGCAAGACGGCGTACCCTACGACCCCACCCAACATGGCGCCGCAATCACACTCACGACCACATCCGCGGCCTGAGGTTGACATAGGGAGTGTCATGTCGGCAGCCTCTGTCGTTGGGGCGATGCGATTAACCCTATCTTACTCCGGAGTAAGATAGGGTGCGCCTGTTAATTAATTCACATCTTCGACAGGCCGGTCGCCAGCGGCAGCCACCGGCTCCAGTGTCCGGCCGGGCCAGGTTACCCGGCGCCAATCCGGTTCATGACCTGCGAATGGAGCAGGCCGTTGGTGGCCACGGCGCTGCCGCCGTGTGGGCCGTCGGCACCGTCCAATCCGGTGAACTGCCCGCCGGCCTCTCGCACCAGGATGTCCAGCGGTGCCAGGTCCCAGACCGACACCTCGGGCTCTGCGGCAACGTCGATGGCCCCCTCGGCGAGCAGGCAATAGGACAGAAAGTCGCCGTAGGCGCGCACCCGCCACACCGCGTCGGTCAGCTCGATGAAGCGCTCGCGCAAACCGCGCTCCGCCCACCCGGACAGGCTGGAGAACGACAGACTCGCCGAACCCAGGTCCGCCACCGCCGAGACCGACAGCCGGCGCGGCCGGGCGCCATCGACCGCCGCGAACGCACCCTGCCCACGTGCTGCCCACCACCGGCGCTGCAGCGCGGGCGCGCTCACCACGCCGACCGTCGGGACGCCGTCCTCCAGCAATGCGATCAAGGTGGCCCACACCGGCACCCCCCGCACGAAATTCTTGGTGCTGTCGATCGGGTCGATGACCCACTGGCGTCCAGTGAAAGTGATTGTCCCACCGAACTCTTCGCCCTTGATGCTGTCGTCCGGCCGCTCGCGCCCGAGCGCCTCACGCAAGTCGGATTCGACCGCCCGATCGGCATCGGTGACCGGGGTCAGATCGGGCTTGGTCTCGATGCTCAGGTCGAGCGCGCCGAACCGCACGCGGGTCAGCGTGTCGGCGCGGTCGGCCAGCGCCAGCGCCAGCGCCAGATCGTCCTCACTCATGGGCACCGCTCCTCATCATCGCTTCGCTCTGCATCGTCGCCGCTGCGACTCATGCCAGCAGTCCTACCATGGCGGGCATGTGGGAATTCTTCGTGCTGCTCCTTTTGGTAGCGGTCTTGGCGGGATTCGTCGCCCAGCGATTCATCGGGCGCGGTCCGCGCGGTGACCTGGCGAGCGGCACGCTGCTGGTAACCGGGGTCAGCCCACGACCGGACGCCAACGGTGAGCAGTACGTCACCATCGCCGGCGTCATCGACGGGCCCACCGTCAACGAGTACGCCGTATACCAGCGCATGGCCGTCGACGTCGACCAATGGCCGACCGTAGGGCAGCTGTTTCCGGTGGTGTATTCGCCTAAGAATCCGGACAATTGGAGGCTCGCGCCGCCCGAGCCGCCTGCCGGCTAACGGCCGCGTCACCCGGCCGCGGGCGGGCGTGGCATCACGGTGATCCGGACGCCGTATCGGGGGATGACACCCGTGGGTCGTGGAGCCGTCACCGCCGGCATCCCGGGTATGCCTGGCATCCCGGACCCGGCCCGGCCTAGGAACGCGCTGAATAAGTTGCCCATTGCTGGTCGTGTCTGACGGCTGCGCGCCATGTGGCGTGTGATGATGTTGTGGTGCAAGGGATTACACGGTCGGATCGGGAGTTGTTGGACGCGCAGGCGCTGGTCGGGGAGCTGGTGCCACCGGGCAGCGTGTTCGCGTTTTTGGCCGAGCACCGCCACGAGGTGTTCCCGGATTCGTTCATCGCAGATTTGTTCGAGTCGAAGGCGGGTCGCCCGTCGTTGCCGGCGGATCTGATCGGGTCGGTGCTGGTGCTCAAGGAACTCTACGATCTGTCGGATCCGCAGACCGCTGAGGCGCTGCGCTACGACATCCGCTGGAAGGTGGCGTGCGGGCGGTCGCTGTCGCAGAGCTCGTTCGATCCGTCCACGCTGGTGTATTGGCGCAAGCGGATCGCCGCCTCCAAGCGCCCGGATCGGGTGTTTGATGCGGTAGCGGCGGTCATCACCGAGACGGGAATCTTGCGCGGCCGTCGGAAACGCTGTGTGGATTCGACGGTGTTCGACGACGCGGTGGCCACCCAGGACACGGTGACCCAACTGGTGGCGGCGATGCGCAAGGTGGCGCGGTTGGTGCCCGGTGCGACATCGGTGATCTTGCGGGTCGCGAAGCTGGACTATTCCAAGCCGGGCAAGCCGGGTATCGATTGGGACGACCCGGCGGCCAAGCAAGCACTGGTGTCGGATCTGGTCAATGACGCCCTGGCGGTGCTGGCGGAACTGGCCGGGCCGGATGCGCCCGAGCGCCAAGACGCCGCGGCCGATGCGTTGGGGTTGTTGGCGCTGGTCGCCGGCCAAGATGTGGAACCGGCCGAGGGCTCGGATGGCACCGACGGGCACTGGCGTATCGCGCGGCGGGTCGCGCCGGATCGGGTCATTTCGACCGTGGACACCGAGGCCCGACACACCCGCAAATCCAAGTCGGTGCGCCGTGATGGGTTTCGTGGGCACCTGGCCGCCGAGCCGCAGACCGGGTTGATCACTGACTGCGAGTTGACCAAGGCGGCTGGAGACGAGGGCAGCGACGCTGTGGTTGGCGTGAAGTTGGTCGCGCGCGACCGTTACCAACCAAGCGGCAACGACAGCGACGGCGGGGCCGCACGTGTGGAGAGCCAATCCGGTGTCGGCGAGCCCGAGGCGGGTGTGGTCGCCGCCGATCATGGTGTGAGCCAACCGGATAGCGTTGTGTCGGTGCAAGCGGATGGATCCCACCACAGCGCTGCCGCTACCACTGGCGTGGCCGCGGTGGTCGACGCGGTTGTGGCTGTCACCGTCGCGGCCGCAGCCGTCGCGATGGTCGCCACAGCGATGATCGATGGTGGCCAGCCCAACACCGCATGCCGTCCCAACCTTGAGGTGTATGGCGATTCGGCCTATGGCACCGGGGCCGCACGGGCGGCCTACCAACGCGACGGGCATGACACCGTGATCAAGCCCAAGCCGCTGGTGCCCGCGGTGGTCGGCGGGTTCGCCCTCGACGACTTCACCATCGACGAGGCGGCCGCAACCGTCACCTGCCCCGGTGGGCACACCCGCACCATGACCGCCAAGCGGACGGTGACCTTCGGCGCGGTGTGTGCTGAGTGCCCGCTGCGGGCCCGCTGCACCACCGCCAAAGAGGGCCGCTCGATGAGCATCCACCCACACGAGTCGCTGCTGCGGGCCGCGCGAGCCCAAGCTCGCACCCCCGAATTCCAGGCAGCCTACCCCACCCGTTCGGCAGTCGAGCGGATCGTCTCCTGGACCGCCACCAACCGTGGACGGCGGATCAAACTGCGCTACCTCGGAGTCGACAAGAACCACGCCTGGCTGCGACTCCGTTGTGCGGCAATCAATCTCCGCACACTCGTCAACAGCGGCCTGACCCGCACGGACGGGGCGTGGGCCGTGGTCTGACGGCCCACGCCCAAGCATTACCTATCTCAATGCCTGCCGAGTACGTTGGAATAGCGGGAAGAACGACCACGTTGTCGACCAACCAGGTTGACTCACTGCCGAAAAACGGCCTTGTCGGCGTTCTTCCCGCCCCACCACGCTTCCTTGTTCAGAGCCCTCCTAGCGCGTCAGTCCCCGGGAGGCCGGGTAAGCCGTTTCCCGATAATGCCGGGGCGGGGCTGTTCGCCGGTGCGGTCCAGCCGGCCGGCACGGACATCGAGCCGATCGTCGGCGCACGGGCAAGTGTTGCGGTGACGTTGCCCAGGCCTGTGCCGCCGAGGCTCGGCGTAGCACCGCGGAGCTGGGGCGCCGGGGCCGCTTCGGCTGTCGCCGCCGCCGGTTTCGGTAATAAGCCCAACTCCTCTTCGTCCCCAATGATCCCCGCGGGAGTGGCTTCCATTTTCCAACAGCCGCTCAACGTGGTGCCGGTCGCCTGAATGATGTTGAGGATGGTGAGGTCGATCGGAACGATCGACGATGGGTCGGCAGTCAGGGTCTGCGCAGCGACCGAAACCGCCTGTGGCGCCTGGCTTGTGGCCGCGGCGTTGGTGTTGGCCTGGGCGACCGCCGCGGTCTGAGCGGTCAGCCCGTCCGGGTTGGTGGTCTGGTGCGGGGAGGAGAACGGCGGCAACTGCGTCGCCACAGCTGAGCCCGTGGCGTAGCCGTACATCGCGGCGGCGTCCTGAGCCCAATACTCGGCATACCGCGCCTCGGTGGCCGCGATCGCCGCGGTGTTCTGCCCGAAGAAGTTCGTCGCGATCAACAAGGCCGGCTGTGCGCGGTTGGCCGCGACCACCGCTGGGGGCACCGTCATCGGATACGCCAGCTCATAGGCCGCCGCTGCGGCCCGGGCTTGCATCGCCGCCTGCTTTGCCTGCTCTGCGGTCGAGCGCAACCAGCCCAGGTGGGGGGTGGCGGTGGCCGACATCGCCTCCGACGCGGGACCGCGCCAGGACAGGCTGGTCAGGCCCGAAAGCACCGATTCATACATCCCGGCCGTGATTCCCAACTCGGCCGACAGCGAATCCCAGCTTCCCGCGGCGGCCAAAAGCGGGCCCGACCCGGGGCCGGTGTACATCCGGGTGGAATTGATATCGGGTGGCAAGAAAGCGAAATCCATTGTGTCACGTCTCTATAGCTCGTGCGGCGCGGCAAGGCGGGCTCCAGCAGCGGAAGGCGAAATCTGGTTGGCGACGCCGGTCCGGAGCGGTTCGGGGACCGCAACCGCGGTGAGTCAACGGTTTCTCACCCGGCCGCCGGCGGGCGCGGCATCACCGTGAGCCGGACGCCGTATCGGGGCGGAACACCGACGCCCGAGCCTCGCGAGAGGCTCCCCGCCGGCATCCCGGGGTAGCCCGGATAACCGGATGCCACTGCCTCGTCGGTTCCCGGAAGCGTGGTAAAGCCGGCGGGCGTCAACGCTGTGATGTGGCTGCTCGACGGTGCCGCCCAGCTCGCCGGCACGGACATCGGCCCGATCGAACCGGCCCGGGAAAGCGTTGCGGTTATGTTGCCCAGCCCCGCGCCACCGGCAAGCTGGGGCGCCGCGCTGAGCGCCGGGGCTATCGGGGCCGGGGCCGCCGCTGCTGCCTTCGGCAAAACGCCCAAGTTGTTCTCGGCTCCGATGACCCTGGAAGCGAATGCCTCCATGTAGTAGGTGGAATTTAGCGACTGCCCGGTGGCCTGGATTATGTCGAGAAGTGTGAGGTCCTCGGGGATTAGCGATGTCGGGTCGGGCGCCGCCGGCAACGACGCGGTCGGCGCCGCTGACAGCGCCTGCGAAACCGGCTGCGAGGCGGTGGCGCTGGCATTGGCTTGGGCGACCGCGGCGTTCTGCGCGGTCAGGCCGGTCTCGTTGGTGGAGTTCTTCGGGGAGGAGAACCGCGGTAACCGCGTCGCCGCCCCCGAGGAGGCGGCGTAGCCGGACATCGCGGTGGCGTCCTGGGCCCAATACTCGGCGTACTGTGCCTCGTTCGCCGCGATCGCCGCGGTGTTTTGGCCTAACAGGTTCGTCGCAATCAGCGATGCCAGTTCGGTGCGGTTCGCCGCGACCGCCGGTGGGGGCACCGTCGTGGCGTATGCCTGCTCATAAGCCGCTGCTGCCGCCCGAGCCTGCATGGCGGTCTGCCTGGCCTGCTCGGCGGTCGTTTGCAGCCAACCCACATATTGAGCGGCGGTGGCCGCCATCGCCTGCGATGCGGCGCCGGTCCACTGCCAGCTGATCAGGCTCGAGAGCACCGATTCGTAGACTCGGACGTGGAGCCCAACTCAGCGGATACCGAATCCCAGCTTCCCGCGGCGGCCAGCAGCGAACCCGACCCGGGCCCACTGTACATCCGGGCGGAGTTGATCTCTGGTGGCGAAAATGCGAAATCCATTGTCGTACATCTCCTTTATCGATTGGTATGGTGAACAACACTCGACGTCCGCGGCTGGCGGGCGCCGCATTGGCGGTGGTATTGAAAACGGTTGGCCCGGTTGTTTTGGAGGTCTGGCCCGAATGCCGGGCGTCAGCCGATCGTGCGGCCTGCGACCGCAACGGCACCGTCATGGTTGCCGGTCAGCGTCGCAGCAGATGAATCGTTGGCGGGGCATGCGCACGGGGCATCTGGGGCGGCCTTCGCCGATCGCCATTTTGTGGCGACGGTGCTGCCCCGCAGGCACGTCATCGTGCGAACACCAACGGCTTTGTGACGAGCCGGTCCGTGGCAGCCGACCCGCCCAAACGGGTTGTGTCACAGCTCATTAAACGATGCTGGTGTCAAAGACAGCGTCGCGCCGCTGGTGCGGCGCACGCGGGGGCATCTCGGACGGCCGCTGAAGCAAGGGACCAATGGCACTTATCCGGGGACCAAGGCCTCTCGGGGACCTGGGTTCCCGCCAATAGCGTTCGGTTAGGGCTAGCGAAGGAGGCCGCGATGAGCGCCGCAAATTCACTGCCGACAGTCGTCGTCGGCGTCGACGGATCGAAAGCGGCGATCAATGCTGCCCAGTGGGCCGTCGACGAGGCGGTCCACCGAGACATCCCGCTGCGTCTGGTGTACGTCATCGATCCGCTGGACTTTTCCGGCGCGCTGACTCCCGAAGGCCGGCTTGCCGCCGCCCGTGCGGCCTTGCACAACGCCCAGGTGGCCGCCGAGGCCACCGGGAAGTCGGTCAAAATCGAATCCGAGATCGTTTGGGGGAAGCCACTTACCAAGCTGATGGAGGAGTCGAGGTCGGCGGCGGTGGTCAGCATCGGATCCATCGGGCTCAACCATGCCCGCCATGGCGGGGGCTCCGTGGCAGCCGCGTTGGCCGAGGCTGCCCTGTGTCCGGTGGCCGTCATCCGGCGCCCGGTGGTCCCGGCATGCCCCCACGCCGGCAGCATTGTTGTCGAGGTGGACAATGGTGTGGTGCTACGACACGCGCTCGGGGAGGCGAGACTGCGGGCAGCCCCGCTGCGTGTGATCTCGGTGTCCCGGGGCGGCGACGGCAATTCCTCGGCGCAAGCGCAATTGGACCGTCGAATCGCACGATGGACACGTTTGTATCCCGACGTGCAGGTCGAGTCGGCGATCGTGTCTGGGAGTGTGGAACAGAATCTGGTCGCCACGGATCAATTGTTGGTTACCGACTCGCACTCTTGTTACGACCTGTGCCGGGCATACAGCGCGGGATGCTCTGTGCTCTCGATACGTAGCAGCAACCTGTAGGACTGCGCGGATCTGGGAGAGGTGCATTGGTAAAGGTTTTTCTTGTCGACGATCATGAGGTGGTGCGGCGCGGTCTGATCGACCTGCTCGGCGCCGACCCCGAACTCGACGTTGTCGGTGAAGCGGGGTCGGTTTCCGAAGCGATGGCCAAGATTCCGGCCGCGCGCCCCGATGTCGCGGTGCTCGACGTCCGGTTGCCGGACGGCAACGGCATCGAACTGTGTCGTGATCTCTTGTCGCGCATGCCCGATCTGCGCTGCCTGATCCTGACTTCCTACACGTCCGACGAGGCGATGCTGGATGCGATCCTCGCCGGCGCCAGTGGGTATGTGGTCAAAGACATCAAGGGAATGCAACTGGCCCGCGCCGTCAAAGATGTTGGCGCGGGGCGATCCCTGCTCGACAACAGGGCCGCCGCCGCATTGATGGCGAAGCTGCGCGGGGCAGCGGATAAGCCGGACCCGCTGTCAGGCCTCACCGACCAGGAACGGACATTGCTGGGCTTGCTCAGCGAGGGCCTGACCAACAAGCAGATCGCCGACCGGATGTTCCTTGCCGAAAAGACGGTCAAGAACTACGTGTCGCGGCTGCTGGCCAAACTCGGCATGGAGCGCCGCACGCAAGCTGCGGTATTCGCAACGGAACTAAGGCGCTCGCGGCCGTCCGGCGCGGGATACAGCGGCCGTTAGCCCGCGACTACCGGCCGCGTCACGGGCCACTCGACAACGCGGGAAAGTCCGCGTCGCGGTGTTGCCGGCAACGGATCGGCATTGATCGGGGCCCAACCCACCCGCAGCAGCATCTGAGGTTGGCCACTCTCGCCGAACACGTCGGCGCGCACCGCGTCGCGGGTTGCACGGATCTCCAGCGGCTCGCTGATCGGGCAGCAGGCCAACCCCATCGCCGTCGCGGTGAGCAGCACGGCGCTGGTGGCTTCGCCGGCGCGCAGCTGGGCCAACCGGTCATCCGTCTCGGTGCCCAGTGCCAGGATCGCGGCGTTGTCGTCGGTGGGTGTGACCCCGGACGGCTGAGCCAGACCCGGTCCGGCGAAAACGCGACCCGGAATCGGGGCGGAGGAGTCCGACGGAGGTGTGTTGCGGGCTGGAACTCCGGCCACGGAGTCGTACCGTCCGCTCCACGTGGTGAGCTCGCGAAGGTAGTCGCGATCGGTAGCGCGGTCTAAGCGGGCTTGTCCAACAATAGCTTTCATTCTTGCTATGGCATCGACCTGACGCAGCATGACGCCGCATCGGGCCGCTCGGGCGGCCATCAAGGCGATGTCACCTCCGGGTACCGGCCAGGAACTGTAGGCCCGCCGGTCGGTGCGTCGCCGTGGGATGGCCGCCGAGAGCGCGATGTCGGACTGATCGGGAATGTGCGGCTGGACCTCGATGCTGGCGATGTGGCTGGGGTCATCGGGATTGGGAAGCCGATTCACCTTGGCCTGCCAGCCCATTGCCGCCAAAGCGACAACGCAGTGATGCAATGCGGCACCGCAGCTGATTAGCAGATCACGCCCCTCCGGATCGGTGCTCTCCAGCTGCATGTCCGGATCGGAGTACAGATCCAGGCTCGCGGTGCCTACCCGCCACCGCCACGGTTGCGTGTTGTGGATGGACGGTGCCCGGGTGGCCAACGTGAGGACGGTCCGGATGGTGTCGGTGTCCGGAAAATCGGCGTCCATGGCTGTCGCTACCTTCCTGTCAATGGGGTCCTCACCAGCATCCTGCGATCGTGGCGGGCGCGGCAGAGCACGAAGCCATCGGCAGCGAAGGACCTTTGGCCATGCCGCGGGTCAGGCAAGGCTGGCGTGCGGGTCCGGCTCTGGACCGAACCTGAAGTGGCGGCCGGTGATATCGGACGCGGTCACTTGGACGTAGCAACTCTTCGGAGTCGCGATCCAGGACACCAACTGGGCGCGTTCGGCTTTCTGGATATCCGCGTCGGTCTTCAGGAGCCGTGCGCGACCCCTGACGATCACACTCCAGCCTTCGGTGACATCGTGGTCGTCGGCTTCGAAGACCACGGTCCTGTTCGACACGGCCGAAAATAACTTGGTGCCTTCGGCGGTCCGAAACAGCACGGTCCGGTCTTGCACGACATAGTTGACCGGGAAGATCTCCGGCTCATCCGCAAAGTTGGTAACCAGTCGGCCCAGTGAGACGCTGCCCAGCCGCTCCCAACTCTCGTCTTCGGACAGCACGTTAACTGGCGCATCGGCCATCGGCTTAACCTTTCTGCAGACTTTCAGTGGATCTCTAGCACGCCGTCTAACGGCCGGCGCGGGGTCGGTGGGGCCGAATCTTCGAATGGCGGTGTTATCCCGACGCGGATCAAGACCTGCGGTTCGCGCCGCCGGCCGATGAGGTCGCGCACAATGTCGCGACTTTGTGACGATTCGATCAGATGGGTCAATGTGCACGTTGCCATGCCGGCCATGGTGCACTCGAGCAAGACCGTCGAGAGCGCTTCGCCGCACCGCAAAACGTCGGACCGGGTGTTCTCGGGGGTAGACAGGACAAGGATCATCGACCGGTCCGCCTCAATCTCGGCACGCCGGTCCTGGTGGCTGCTGACCGGGAAATGTCGGCCCACGTCCACCCGACGGCGTTCGGCAGCCGATATCAGCGCACTCGGCGGCACACCCTGTGCCAACGTGAATGGCGAAGTCCACCATTGAAGTTCAGCGTTATATGACGGGTCGTCATGTCGCAGCGCTTCGGTGAGTTGCGAGGCTTCGGCCAGTCGTGGTCGTTGCTCATCGGAGAGGACGTCAAGCGTTGCGACAGTGTCATCGACGGCGCTTAGCAGCACCGGTTCGAACAGGTGCCAGAAGTTGGGTCGCACGAATGGGAGTCGATCGGTTCGGCGTTGCAGGATCGCATTGGCACGGTTTCGCTGCGCCGCGGTGACGTGATCGATGCGGCTGAAGTCCACCGTGGCCAGATGGCTGGGGTCACCCGCGATGGGGAACCGAGTGATGCTTGCCTGCCAATTTGCGGCCGCCGCGGCGACGCGAAGGTGATCGAGCACGGCGCCGCAACTGATCATCGCTTCTCGGCCGGAACGGTCTGTGGCGGGCACTCTTTGGCGGCGATCGATGAATAGGTGGACAACGTCATTTTCGGCCACCCAACGCCAGGGCTGGCTGTTGTGCACGGACGGCGCCCGGCAGGCCAGCATTACCGCCTTCCTGACGGCTTCTATGTCCACGGCATGCACGCTATGGCTCCTGGACCCGGGCTGATAGAGCCCTTGGTCCTCATCACTAAACCGCTTGTGTCACTTTCTCTTCAGGGTCGATATGCGGGGCCCATTTCGGCGGGCGAGAAAGCATTCGAACATCTCTTCGCGAGGCTCAGCACCAGGGTGTCGCGGTGGCCACCCAGAGCACTCTAGACTGGACAATGGGGCCATTTAACAGGAGCGGCAACAGAAATGGCAGACGACACCAGGGCAGACGACACCAGCTCGTTGAGCTTCCCGGAGCGACGCCCCCTTTGGTGGTTTCTGATAGGTCCGGCCGGGGCTGTCGGCTCGGTGTGGGGGAAGCGCCTAGGCGAGGACCGTCCACTCCTGGGTCATATCGTTTACATACTCGGCCTGGCGCTTATCGCGATCAGTCATGGCTGGGCCATCAACTGGGCGTACGTTCGTTTCGCGGCGCATCGTCGGCATCATCAGCGATGCGCGTAACGCAAGTAGCGCGGAGACCACCGAGCTGAGACCACCGAGCTGTCGTTCGACGCGCTAACGAGCAAGGACCTGTTCGCCGTGTTGGAGCGCCTGGAAAAGATCGCACGTCGGCTACCGGTACAGCAGCACGCGGTGCTCACTTAGGTCGTCCACCAGCCCACACCGGAGGAGATTGGCGGCAAGGTCGCCCATGTGGTCGCCGAGCGATTGCGCATCACCCACGCCGCGGCCGGGCGGCGCATCGCCGAGGAGCATTTGGGTCCGCGCCAAGCGATCACCGGACAACCGTTGCCGCCGCGGCTTTCGCCCACCAGGGCGGCCGCCGCGCCGGCGACATCGGTGGCAGCCACCTGTGGCGGTAATCCGCCGCTTTTCGCGCAGCTGCCCTAGCTGCTCGCCGTTCCTCGGCGTTGGCATCGCCAGTCTGATACGCCTGCAACGTCCCGATCAGGAGCTGTCGCCCTGGCCTCCGGCGCAACTGTTCGCTTGAGATAGAACAATTTTCACACGACGTGCAGCCCGGCCGGAGTCCTCTCCGGATCACGCCAGAAGGCCTGGTCGATAAAGCGTCTGAAAAGATCCGGCGGCAGCAATGTATCGCGCGGATCGGCCTTGACCGTGGGCCGCACGGTATGCAGTCCGGGCGTACCGGCGCGCTCGTCGAACTCGGTGACGTCGTAATCGACGTGGTCGAAATCGTGCTCGAAGACCGGCTCGCCGATAAACGTGTAGATGGACTCCATCGCCTTGGCCGGGTCGGTGGTCAAGGTTTCGTACTGCAGCAGCAACAGGCGATCCCGATGCGGGCCATAGCATGCCTGCTTCAGGCAATCGTAGGCAAACCCCAACATGCCGTCGGACGCAATCACGTATTGGGCGCGGGTATAGACGGTGCCGTCGGGGCTATAGTCGAAAATCGACGACGGGCTAAAGGCGTGGTCCTGGGCCACCCGCTCTATGCTGTCCACCACCCAGGGCAGTTCACGGACGCAGGCAATGACTTTCGCGTTAGGAAACATCCGCGCGATCGGCGGCATCGATCCACACCAGCCGCGGTTGGTGTCAAAGACCACCTCGGCGGTGCAGGTGGCATAGAAGCTGTCGAACAATCCACGCAGGATGCGCTCCCGCATGGTGTCATCGATGAACACCGAATACTCGTTGCGCCCGCTCATTTCGCGCGTCACGGCAGCCAAAAGGCCGGCCAATGGACCCGACATACCGGCCTCGAACCGCGGGTTTTGCCGCAGCAACGCCGCCAGCAGAGTCGAACCCGAACGTGGCAGGCCCGAGATGAAGTGGATGGATTCCATGGGGCGCTCCCCTTCCGTATGTCCGTTCCGTGCCTGCGGAATCGAGCCATTATCCCAAACAGTCAGTGACTATGTTGGCAAGTTCCACCGGGTTCAATGTGAGGTTCGTGAGTCCCCGATGGGGGTGGCGCGCCGGGAGAAATCGCACCGGGTGCATCGCGCGAGCAGCCGGCTGACCAGTTACGGCTGCTGCTGCTGAATGTCGGACAGGGGCTCGACCTTGACCGCCCGTGACAATGACCTCGAGTCCGGCGCGATCGACTGTGCCTCCGGCGCCATCGGCGAGGAGGAAGCCGGGCCGCCGGTGCTCCCGTGCCGCCCGCGCCACCTGCGCCGCCCTGGGCCGTGCCTCCGGTGACACTCGCTGGCGCCGCCGATGCTGCCTGTGCCGGTACCGGTGCCACCCTTGATGAGGATGAACACGACTGTTCACAGGGTTTGTCTGGCATTCTGAATGCATGCCAGGCAAGGAAATCGATCCGATCAGAGCGAAGAGTGCGCTCGCGGTAATCAAGCAGAACCCCGGGGTAGTGCTCTTCGCGCTGTCGCCGGCGCTCATAGCGGTGGGTCTCATCTGGTGGCTCGCCGGCGGGGGCTGGGCCATTTTTGCGGCGATAGTCCTGCTGGTCGCCGGCACGGCTGCTGTCGTCTTGAAGCGCTGACGTGCGGTCGTGGTGGGGCTGGGGCACCGTCGAGGAGGCTCTTTCGGAGCACGAGACCCAGGCGCTCACGGCGCGAGTAGCCGCGTTCCTACCCGGTCATGACTTAACCGATCACCCGCCGCCCGACCCGAGCGCGCTCGGGCTGGCCGAACCACGAATCTCCCCGCCGGCATCGCTGGCCACCCTGTGCTCGACCGACCCGGTCGACCGGGCCGGGCACGCGCGCGGCAAGGCCTTTCGCGACGTCGCGCGCAACCTGCTGGCCCGCCTCGACCGCGTGCCCGACCTGATCGCGCGTCCCCGCAGCGAGCAAGGCGTGGTCGACGTGCTCGATTGGTGTGCGCGCGAAGGGATCTCGGTAATCCCGTATGGCGGCGGCAGCTCGGTCGTCGGCGGTGTCGAGCCGCGGTTCGACGGGCCGGTGGTCACGGTGGACACCACCGCCATGAGCGCGGTGCTCGAGATCGACCGGATCAGCCGGGCCGCGCGGATCCAAGCCGGGGCGCTGGGGCCGGTGATCGAGGACCAACTGCGCCCACACGAGCTGACGCTGCGGCATTTCCCGCAGTCCTTCGGGTTCTCCACTCTCGGCGGCTGGCTGGCCACCCGCGCCGGCGGGCACTTCGCCACCCTCTACACCCACATCGACGACCTGACCGAATCGCTGCGGGTCGTCACCCCGGTCGGGGTGAGCGAGTCGCGGCGGCTGCCCGGATCCGGCGCCGGGCCGTCGCCGGACCGGCTGTTCCTCGGCTCCGAGGGCACGTTGGGCATCGTCACCGAGGCGTGGATGCGGTTGCAGGACCGCCCACGATGGCAGGTCACCGCGTCGGTGGCGTTCGACGACTGGGCCGCCGCGGTTGCCGCGACCCGAACAATCGCGCAGGCCGGGCTGTACCCGGCGAACTGCCGGCTGCTGGACCCGGCCGAGGCGTTCCTGAATGCCGGCGCGCCGGTCGCGGGCGGGCTGTTGGTGCTCGCTTTCGAATCCGCCGACCACCCGATTGACCCCTGGCTGGACCGGGCCATAGAAATCGCCGCCGGGCACGGAGGCGCCGTCACCGCGCGCCGCGGGCGCGAAACCGAAGGCAAGACAACCGAACACGACGCTTCCGGAAACTGGCGATCGGCGTTCCTGCGCATGCCGTACCAGCGTGACGCCCTTGCCCGCCGCGGCGTCATCGCCGAGACGTTCGAGACCGCCTGCACCTGGGACGGATTCGACACGCTGCACGCCGCGGTGACCGAGGCCGCCCGGACAGCGATTGAGCGGGTCTGCGGGGCCGGGGTGGTGACGTGCCGGTTCACCCACGTCTATCCGGACGGCCCGGCCCCGTACTACGGCATCTATGCGGGTGGACGCTGGGGCTCCCTCGAGGCCCAATGGGACGAGATCAAGGCCGCGGTTTCCGAGGCGATCAGCAACACCGGCGGCACCATCACCCACCACCACGCGGTCGGCCGAGACCATCGCCCGTGGTACGACCGGCAGCGTCCCGACCCGTTCGCGGCGGCGCTGCGCGCGGCGAAGTCGGCGCTCGACTCGGCCTGGATCCTCAACCCGGGGGTGCTGGTCGACCCGTGATCAGCCGTGGCTGATGTGCAGTAGCTTGGCCAGGCTTGGCAGCTTGACGCGGGGACGGCCATGCGGCTCGCCGGCCTCCCGCTCGTGGCGGTCGATGATCTCCCAGTGCGCCGACGTCACCAGCTTCGGCTGGCGCGATGCCAGCCAGTCGGCCAACTTATCGGCATGGTCCCCCGGGAAATCCGCGAGTTCCGTCCCGCCGCTCAGATCCGCCAGCAAGGTGTCGACGGTGTCTTGGGAGTCCTTCTTGTTGGTGCCGATCACCCCGGTCGGACCGCGCTTGATCCATCCGACGACGTATTCGTTGCGGCCGCCCAGCACCCGGCCGCCGGTGTTCGGGATGGTCGCGCTCTTGTCGTCGAAGGGCAGCCCCGGAGTGGGCACGCCGCGATAACCGACTGACCGCACGACCAGCTGCACCGGTAGTTCCTCGCGCTCCCCGGTGTCCCTGGCCGTCACCCGACCGCCGTCGTCGGTGACCAGCTCGTTGCGGCCGAGCACGATGCTCTCCACCTTGCCGTCGCCCTTGATCTCGATCGGGGACGTCAAGAACCGGAACACCATGCGGCGGTGGCCCGGGCGGGGCGCGCGCTGAGAATAGTCGCGCAGCACCTTGATGTTCTGCTTGCAGACCTTGCCCACCGCGGCCGCGTCCTCGTCGGTAATGCCCTCCAGCTGTGCCGGATCGACCACCACGTCAACCCCTTCGAGGTCTGCCAGCTCCCGCAACTCCAGCGTGGTGAACGCGGTCTGCAGCGGCCCGCGCCGGCCGATGATCACGACTTCCTCCACATCGCGCGGGAATAGCGAATTCAACGCGTGATTGGCGATATCGGTGACCGCCAGCGCGTCCGGGTCGGTAATCAGAATGCGTGCGACGTCGAGTGCGACGTTGCCATTGCCGATGACAACCGCCCGGGCACCCGACAGGTCGGGCGACATTTGCTCAAAGTTTGGATGCGCGTTGTACCAGCCCACGAAATCGACCGCGGCGACGCTGCCCGGCAGGTCCTCGCCGGGGATGTTCAATGCGCGGTCGGACTGCGCGCCGACCGCGTAGATCACCGCGTCGTAGCGTTCGGCCAGTTCGGCGGCCTCTACATGCTCGCCGACGATCACGTTGCCGAAAAAGCGGAAGCGAGCGTCTTCGGCGGTCTTCTCGAACTGTTTGCTAATCGACTTGATCTTGGGATGGTCGGGTGCGACGCCGGAACGCACCAGCCCCCAGGGGGTCGGCAGCATCTCCAGCATGTCGACGGCGACGTCGAGCTCGTCGGACGCGTCCGCGGCCTTCAGCAAAGATGCGGCGGCGAAGAATCCCGACGGTCCCGAGCCGACGATGGCGACATGGTATGGACGCATAGGCGAGCTTTCTGTTGGTGCCCGGCTGCGCGCAATGGGCTGTCACGTCGCAGTCGCGCGGTGCACATGATGGTCTCCTGATGCTAAACGCTGATGCCGGTAACGTGGACGGGCGTGGAACCCGACCGTCAAGCCGACATTGCCGCCCTTGACTCCACCCTGACCACGGTGGAGCGGGTGCTTGACGTGGACGGTTTGCGCGGCCGCATCGAGAAGCTCGAGCACGAGGCGTCCGATCCCAGGCTCTGGGACGACCAGGCCAACGCGCAGCGGGTGACCAGTGAGTTATCCCACACTCAGGGCGAGCTGCGCCGGATCGAGGAGTTGCGGCAGCGCCTCGACGACCTGCCGGTGCTCTACGAAATGGCGGCCGAGGAAGAAGGCTCAGCCGCCACTGACGCCCTCGCCGAGGCGGACGCCGAGCTCAAGGCGCTGACCGCCGACATCGAGGCAACCGAGGTGCGCACCCTGCTCTCGGGCGAATACGACGAGCGCGAGGCGCTGCTCACCATCCGTTCCGGCGCCGGCGGGGTGGACGCCGCCGACTGGGCCGAGATGCTGATGCGGATGTACATCCGATGGGCCGAGCAGCACAAATACGGCGTCGAGGTGTTCGACACCTCCTATGCCGAAGAAGCCGGCATCAAAAGCGCGACGTTCGTCGTGCACGCGCCGTTCGCCTACGGCACGTTGTCGGTCGAACAGGGCACCCACCGCCTGGTCCGGATCAGCCCGTTCGACAACCAGAGCCGGCGTCAGACGTCGTTCGCCGAAGTCGAGGTTCTTCCGGTGGTGGAAACCACCGATCACATCGACATTCCCGAGGGCGACGTGCGCGTCGACGTCTACCGTTCCAGCGGGCCCGGCGGCCAATCGGTGAACACCACGGACTCGGCGGTTCGTTTAACCCACATCCCAACGGGTATCGTCGTGACTTGTCAGAACGAAAAGTCGCAATTGCAGAACAAGGTGTCGGCAATGCGAGTGCTCCAGGCAAAGTTGTTGGAGCGCAAACGTTTAGAAGAACGCGCTGAGCTGGACGCGTTGAAAGGTGACGGCGGCAGCTCCTGGGGGAACCAGATGCGCTCCTACGTACTGCACCCGTATCAGATGGTCAAGGACCTGAGAACGGAGTACGAGGTGGGCAATCCGGCGGCCGTCCTGGACGGAGACATCGACGGATTCCTGGAAGCGGGGATCCGGTGGCGCAACCGAAAAGATGACGACTAACACAACTGTTCATGCCATGTCGACAGTGGACCGATTGCACGGCTATTTGGCACGTCTGCACATCGGCGACCTGATCCTCAACAAGGGCCTGCCGATCCTCTTGGTGTTAATCGGCGCGGTGCTGGCTGCCCGGTTCGTCAACTGGGTCGCACAGCGGGTAACCCGGCAGCTCGACGAGGGCTTCGAGGAAAGCGATTCCCTGGTGCCCTCGGAGGCGACCAAGCACCGCCAGGCCGTCGCCTCGGTGATCTCCTGGGTGTCGATCGTCTTTATCGGCATCGCGGTGGTCATCAAGATCGCCGACATTTTGCATCTTTCCTCGGGCGGCCTGGTCGCGCCGGCCACCGTTGTCGGGGCGGCGCTGGGCTTCGGTGCCCAGACGCTGGTCAAGGATCTGCTCGCCGGCTTCTTCATCATCGTCGAGAAGCAGTACGGCTTCGGTGACCTGGTCGCGCTGACCGTCAGCGGGATCAGCGCCGAGGCGCGGGGCACCGTCGAGAACGTGACGCTGCGGGTGACCAGGCTTCGCTCCACCGACGGCGAGGTGTTCACCATTCCTAACGGCCAGATCGTCAAGACCGTGAACCTTTCCAAGGACTGGGCACGCGCCGTGGTGGACATACCGGTCTCGACCAGCGCCGACCTCAACCGCGTCAACGAGGTCTTGCACCAGGAGTGCGAGCACGCGCGCGACGACCCCAAGCTTAAGGAGTTGCTGCTGGACGCGCCCACGGTCATGGGGGTGGAACGAATCGAAGTCGACACCGTCACCCTGCGCGTGGTGGCCCGCACGCTGCCGGGCAAGCAGTTCGAGGCCGGCCGGGAGTTGCGGGTGCTCGTCATCCGGGCGCTCGCGCGCGCCGGCATCGTGACCTCGGCCGACGCGACCGTTGGCCTCGTTGACGATCCCGCAATGCCCGCGGCCGAGGAGGCTAAGGAGGCTGAGGAGGCTGACGGAGGCTGAGGAGGCGGGGGAGGCCGCGCCAAAAGCCCAGGATCGGGTGCAGCGGCGGTGAAGTTCATACCGACCAGCACCCGGAAGCGCAGCGGCGACGGGGAGCGGCGCTGGCCCGTCTACATGTTCCGCGGTCGGCTCCGCACCTCAACGGTGGCGTTGATCGTGGCGTTCGTGGCGGTGTGGTGGGTCTACACCGCACATATGAACTACGTCAATTCGTCGGCCAACACACCGAGCACCAAGACGCAGTTGGTGCCGATACCACCAGGCTTCTCGCCCGACCCGAACTACACCTGGGTGCCGCGCAGCGAAGTGCAGGAGCCTCCGACCAGCGTCACGCCGACCACGACGACCACGCCGCCGAGCCCGACGACCACCACCACAACCACCCCACCCCGTCCGTTCCAGCTGCCGTGCATCCAGCCCTCCTGCACCCCGACGCCAACCACATCAACCCCGCAGCAAATGCTGCCGGGGCCGGGCCCGTCGCCCACGCCGGCGCCACCCGCTCGCTGATCTTCGCGAGCCAGCGAAAATCACCGCTACACTGGCGTGCCGTGATGATCACGCTGGACCATGTCAGCAAGCAGTACAAATCCTCGGCGCGTCCGGCGTTGGACGATGTCAACGTCAAGATCGACAAAGGCGAATTCGTTTTTCTGATCGGACCGTCGGGTTCGGGCAAGTCGACGTTCATGCGCCTGCTGCTGGCGGCGGAGACACCGACGACCGGTGATGTCCGGGTCTCGAAGTTTCACGTCAACAAACTGCCTGGTCGCCACGTACCCAAGCTGCGTCAGGTGCTCGGCTGCGTGTTCCAGGACTTTCGGCTGCTGCAGCAAAAGACGGTGTTCGAGAATGTCTCCTTCGCGCTGGAAGTCATCGGAAGACGCGCCGACCAGATCAACCGGGTGGTGCCCGACGTGCTCGAGACGGTCGGTCTGTCCGGCAAAGCCAACCGGCTGCCGCACGAGCTGTCGGGCGGTGAGCAGCAGCGGGTCGCTATCGCCCGCGCGTTCGTCAACCGGCCGCTGGTATTGCTGGCCGACGAGCCCACCGGCAACCTCGACCCGGACACCAGTCAGGACATCATGGATTTGTTGGAGCGGATCAACCGCACCGGGACGACGGTGCTGATGGCGACGCACGACCACCACATCGTCGACTCGATGCGGCAGCGGGTCGTCGAGCTGTCTTTGGGCAGGCTGGTTCGAGACGAACAGCGTGGCGTCTACGGGATGGATCGCTAAGTGCGCTTCGGCTTCCTGCTCAACGAGGTCCTGAACGGCCTTCGTCGCAACGTCACCATGACGATCGCAATGATCCTGACGACCGCGATCTCGATCGGCCTGTTCGGCGGCGGCCTGCTGGTGGTGCGGTTGGCCGACCACTCGCGAGCGATCTACCTCGACCGCGTCGAGACGCAGGTCTTCCTCACCGAGGACGTCTCCGCTAACGATCCGGCTTGCAACGCCGACCCGTGCAAGGCGCTGCGGCAGAAGATCGAAGCGCGCGACGACGTCAAATCGGTGCGGTTCCTCAACCGTGCGGACGCCTACGAGGACGCCATCCGTAAGTTCCCGCAGTACAAGGAAGTCGCCGGCAAGGATTCCTTCCCTGCGTCGTTCATCGTCAAATTGAACAACCCCGAGCAGCACAAGGACTTCGACGCCGCGATGCAGGGCCAGCCCGGGGTGCTTTCCGTGCTCAACCAAAAGGATTTGATCGACCGGCTGTTCGCCGTGTTGGACGGCTTGAGCAACGCCGCGTTCGCCGTGGCTCTGGTCCAGGCCATCGGGGCGATCCTGCTGATCGCCAACATGGTTCAAGTCGCGGCCTACACCCGACGCACCGAGATCGGCATCATGCGACTGGTCGGTGCCAGCCGCTGGTACACCCAGCTGCCCTTCCTGGTTGAGGCGATGTTGGCGGCGACCGTCGGCGTCGTGATCGCCATCGTGGGTCTGATACTGGTGCGGGCGCTGTTTCTGGAGAACGCGTTGAACCAGTTCTACCAAGCCAATTTGATAGCGCGCGTCGACTATGCCGACATCGTTTACATCGCCCCGATCCTGCTGGTGCTGGGCGTGGCGATGGCCGGGGTGACGGCCTACGCGACGTTGCGCCTCTACGTGCGGCGGTAGCTATGCCCGATAACAAGCCCAATAACAAGGCCAAGGCGGTTGGCGGCAAGCGTGGCGGTAGACAGATCATCGCCAGCAATCGCAAAGCCCGCCATAACTATTCGATCTTGGAACAGTACGAGGCCGGCGTGGCGTTGCTCGGCACCGAGGTGAAGAGCTTACGCGCAGGTCACGCGTCGCTGGTGGATGCCTTCGCGACCGTGGACGACGGCGAAATCTGGTTGCGCAACCTGCACATTCCGGAGTACCAGCACGGTAGCTGGACCAATCATGAGCCGCGCCGCAACCGCAAACTGCTGTTGCACCGCCGCCAGATCGACACCCTGATCGGCAAGATCCGCGAGGGTAACCTCGCCCTGGTGCCGTTGTCCCTGTACTTCCTCGAGGGCAAGGTCAAGGTCGAGCTCGCGCTGGCGCGCGGCAAGCGAGCCTACGACAAGCGCCAGGACATGGCCCGCCGCGACGCCCAGCGCGAAGTGTCCCGCGAAATGGGTCGGCGGGCCAAGGGCATGAACTGAGCGGATTGGCACGGGCCAGGGTCCGTGACGCCCTTACTATTGGCGGCAAGAGAAATCACGTCGGGGAGATTGACGTTGACTGAGGACCCGGTTATTCGGGAGTTGTCTGCGGCGGTGCAGCGCAGCCCCGATGTGATCGAGTTGCGGTTACATCTGGCCAGCCTGTTGGCGGATCAGGGGCGCTATGCCGAGGCGCTGGGCCACTGCAGTGCGGCGTTGACCCAGGAGGCGGGCAACGCCGACGCGCTGAGCTTGTTGCGGCGCTGCAGTGCGGCCATGGCGGCGCCTCCCGGTGTGGCGGCGGTTCACGAGGAACCCGCCGCCAAAGACGGCTTCGACTGGTCCAGCGCAGAAAAGCAAGTCGCCGACATAGTGCAGCCCGCCTTTGTCGATGCGGCTCCCGATGTGGGGAACCAGGACGATTTCGACGTGGTGGAGCGCAGTCGGGTGCGGTTACCCGACGTCGCGGGCATGGACGAAGTCAAACAGCAACTGGAACTTTCGCTGCTCGGTCCGATCCGTCATCCCGACCTGATGAAGGCGTACAAGGTATCCGCCCGCGGCGGGTTGCTGCTGTATGGACCACCCGGTTGCGGCAAGACCTACATCGCCAAGGCCGTCTCTGGTGAGCTCGCGGCGAGCTTCTACCAGGTCGGAATCGCCGATGTTCTGCATCGCTGGTTCGGGGATAGCGAACGCAGCATCCGCTCGGTCTTCGACACTGCCCGGCGCAATGCCCCCTGCGTGCTGTTTTTTGACGAAGTGGATGCTCTGGGCCATCGGCGTTCCGGGTTGAGCGGCACCTCCGGAATGCGTACCGTCGTCAACTGCTTGCTGGAAGAACTCGACTCGGCGACCTCGAGCAACGACGGTGTTTATGTGCTCGGCGCGACCAATGCTCCGTGGGATGTCGACCCGGCGATGCGGCGGCCAGGGCGATTCGACCGAATGATTTTCGTTGGGCTGCCCGACGCCGAAGCCAGGGCGGGGATCATCCGGTTCCACCTGAGGGATCGGCCGGTAACGGGGATAGATCTCGCGTCGATTGCGAAGCGCACCGAGGGCTTCTCGGGTGCTGATCTGGCACATATCTGCGACAGCGCAACGCAATTGGCGATGGCAGACTCGATGCGCACCGGGCAGGTCCGTCCGGTGATGATGGCCGACGTTGACGCCGCCACCGCACAGATCCGCGCCAGCACCGGGCCCTGGTTCGAGGCCGCGCGCAACGTTGTCGAATTCGCCAACAACGACGGCAGCTACGACGATCTCGCAAAGTATCTGCGCCGCAGGAAAATTCGGTGACCCATGGTGGCGGGGGAGGCGGGCATCGACAAATCCGAGGATGCCCTTCGTGTCGCCGAAGCTTACTTCGACACCGCGAACTACGAACGCGCGCGCGAGGTCTTGCGTCGTTCATTATCGCAACATCCCAACGATCCCGCCCTGCTGGCCCAACACGCTCGCGCTGAATATCTGCTCGACAACTACCCGGGCGCTGTGTGGAGCGCATACGCCGCATTGTCCGCTGCGCCCCAAGACGAGATGGCCATGCGGATTTACGCGCTGTCACTCGATGGCGTGGGTCGTCCGTATGACGCCTTATGGATGGCCTGGCGGGGGGTGATCGCTCATCCGAATGAGCCTCTGCAGCACCGGGTTTACGCGCGCCTGCTGCAAAAGTCGCGGCAGTTCCACTCTGCATTGCTGGCAGTGGACCAGGCGTTGCGGCTTAAACCGGCGAGCCCTGACACGCTGGTCTTGCGCGGCTCCATTCTGCACGACCTGGGCCGAATGCCGGAGTCCGACGCGTCCTACCACGAGGCGTTGACGCTGGACCCGGGCAATGCCGAGGCGCTCAACAACATCGCCGTAAATCGGCTTCAGCGCGGCAAGTTCGCACCCGCCCTGCGTGGATTCCTCCGTGCGGCGGGTAGCGACCCCGCGCTGGGAGATCTTGCCCGCAGGAATATCGGTGTGGTTCTCGCCAGGGTCCTCAAATGGGCGACGCTGGCCGCGATGACACTCGGTTTGCTTGTCTCGTCCGTCGGGTCGTGGGACAGCCGCGGTTACCCAACGGTGACGCTGCGATCGCTCACCGGGCTGGTTACCGTGGCACTGATCGCCATCCTTGGCTGGTTGGTTCGAGCGGTACCTCGTCGAGTCCTGATTTCCGTTCTGCGCGACCGTGGCTTTGTCGCGGTCCGGTTCCTGCATGCGCTGCTGGCAGTGGGGCTTGGGATGGGAGTCACCATCTTCGGCGGCCCCGCGTGGACGATTCCGGCCGGGCTCAGCCTGATAGCCGTCGGCGTGATTCTCTTCCGGGTCGGCCTGACGATCGGAATGTGACCGGCCTAATATCCGACCATGGCCACGGGTTCCATCACCACAGTCGACAAGTCCGCCGTCCTGCCCGGCCTTTTCGCTGTGTGGGACTCCATCGACGCGCTGCTGGACGGGCTGCCCGAGGACCAATGGCAGGCGGCGACGCCGCTGCCGGGGTGGTGTGTCAAAGCGGTGGTATCGCACATCATCGGGACCGAGTCGTTTCTGGAGGGCATCGCTCCACCGGCGCCCGACGTCGACGTCAAGGCGCTCGAGCACGTGCGCAACGACATCGGCGCGATGAACGAGTGCTGGGTGCGCCATCTCAGCGCGGAATCGGACGCCGGCGTTCTTGAGCGGTTTCGCGCGGTGACCAAAGATCGCCGCGAGGTGCTACCGACCATGTCCGACGATGACTGGAACGCCGTGCGGCCGACGCCGGCGGGCATGGACAGCTACGGACGGTTCATGCGGATACGAACCTTCGACTGCTGGATGCACGAGCAAGACATGCGCATGGCGTTGCAGCGGCCGTCGTCCGACGACGAGCTCGGCGGGCCCGCCTCGCAGCTGTCCCTGGACGAGATCGCGGCCACCATGGGATTCGTCGTGGGCAAACTGGGCAAGGCGCCCGACGGTTCCCGCGTCCAGTTCGACCTGACCGGTCCGCTGGCGCGCAGCATCAAGGTCAGCGTCGATGGCCGGGCCAAGGTGGTCGACGACTTCGGCGGCCAGGAGCCGACGGCGACGATCCGGCTGGACGCGCTGCAGTTCACCAGGCTGGCCGGCGGGCGCCCGATGTGCCCCGCACGCGCCCAGGACGTCGAACTCGGCGGCGACAAAGACCTGGCCGGCCGCATCGTCGAGCGCCTGAACTTCGTGATCTGACCCTTGGCGGGTCGGGGCCTGGGTTCCCGGCCCGGAAGATAATTCTGTTGCCGCTGGTTGATACCCGCGTACCATGGATGGTCCGGCCGAAAATCGGCTGGGATGCGAGGGGCTGAAAGGTTTCGACTTCGCGCATCGAATCAAGGGAAGCGTGCCGGTGCAGGCAAGAGACCACCGTAAGCGTCGTTGCAACTATATAAGCGCCGATTCTCATCAGCGCGACTACGCTCTCGCTGCCTAAGCGACAGCTAGTCTGTCAGACCGGGAACGCCCTCGACCCGGACCCTGGCATCAGCTAGAGGGATCCACCGATAAGTTCGGTCGCGGGACTTATCGGGACAATCACAGCGACTGGGATCGTCATCCTGGCTAGTTCGCGGGACCAGGAGATCCGAGTAGAGGCATAGCGAACTGCGCACGGAGAAGCCTTGAGGGAATGCCGTAGGACCCGGGTTCGATTCCCGGCAGCTCC
>CAWFDM010000015.1:0-228261 GCA_963814505.1 uncultured Actinomycetota bacterium | reverse complement strand
ACGCGCACCATGTTGGCGAATGGCAGCCCAGCGGGAACGGGAACACCCGCCGTAGCGGCGCGGACGAACAGGCCGAGAAGGACTGGCGCGAGCGTGGTGTCGAGGTGGAGCTCGACAGGCTGCGGATACGCAAGGAAGCGCAGCGTCGCCTCGACGACGAGAGCCGGCCTCCGCTGATCCTGCCGCCCGTCAAGGGACTGGAAACGCTGCTGGCCGAACCGGATTCACCGACCCGCTACCGCATCGACGCGGTAGCACCCGCCGACAGCCGCATCATGCTGTCGGCCCAATACAAAGCCGGCAAGACGACGCTGCGAGACAACCTCGTGCGGACCCTCGCCGACGCCGAACCGTTTCTTGGGCGATTCACCGTCAACACCCCGTCGCAGCGTCTCGTGCTGATCGACGACGAGCTATCCAAGGACATGTTGCGCCGATGGCTGCGCGATCAACGCATCGTCAACACCGCGGCCGTCGCCGACGTGATCGCGCTGCGCGGCCGCGTCGGTACGCTCAACCTGCTCGACGACCGCACCCGCAGCCAATGGGCAGCACGGCTGCGCGATCTGGGCTGCGACTATCTGATCCTCGACTGCCTACGCCCCGTATTGGATGCGCTCGGTCTCGACGAGCAACACGGCGCCGGCACCTTCGCGGTTGCATTCGATGCGCTGCTCGCGGACGCCGGTATCAGCGATTCGTTGATCGTTCACCACATGGGGCACACCGGAGAACGATCCCGCGGTGATTCACGCCTACAAGACTGGCCGGATGCCACCTGGCGACTGGTGCGGGAGACCGACGATCCCGGTTCTCCGCGCTATTTCACCGCGTACGGCCGCGACGTGGACGTCCACGAGGGCCGACTGGCGTTCGATCCGGCCACCCGGCGACTGACCTACGCGGCCGGATCTCGCGGCGACGCCAAAACGGAGGCCGCGTTCGCCGCCGTGATTGATCTGCTCGCACACGATGAGGGCCTGAGCAAGAACGCCATCGAGCGCGACATCAGCGGCGACCACACGCAGCGGGCAATCCGCGACGCGATCAATCGCGCCGTGAGGAACGGACTCGTCGCCGTCAGGGAAGGGCCGCGCCGAGCGAAGCTGCACAGCATCGCATCTCCGTGCAGTGAGTGCGGAATGCCGGTGGCCATCGGTGAGGACCGTCACCAGTCGTGTCCTTCTGGGCCGGAAGGACTATTCAAATGACGTCAGTTCGTCAGTTCGTTGGAGTTCGTTGCCAGTTCGGTAACGAACTCGCTGAGCGTGTGCTCGTGAGTTCGTCAGTTCGTCTATATATGACGAACTCGAACCACGAACACACAGCGGCCACCAACTCGGTCACTTCGGGGCGTTCAGTTCGTCAGCTTCTAGGCAGGCGGCCGTGACCAGATCCCGCCGCAGCGCGCGGCAAGCCGGTTCCCGCTTCGAGCGCCAAATCGCCGACGCGCTGGCAGCGGCTCTCGACGATGACCGGGTGGATCGCAGGGTCAAGAATGGCGCCAAAGACCGCGGCGACATCAGCGGCATTCGGCTACACGGGCAGCGGGTCGTCCTGGAGGTCAAAGACTGCGCCCGGCTGGCGCTCCCCGAGTGGACGGCCGAGGCCGAGATCGAGCGCGGCAACGACGACGCACTCGTCGGCCTGGTCGTCCACAAGCGCCACGGCGTCAGCGACCCGCTGCAGCAGTGGGTGAGCTGCACGCTAGCTGGCCTCGTGGCGATCCTCACCGGCCAGCGAGGCGACCAATGAGAACTAACCCAATCCCAACCCCCGAAAGGACCAAGGCATGACCAACCATACGAACGCAGCTGACGCGCTCAAATACGCCGCTGCGATCCTCAGGCAGCGCATGGGATGGACGACGGACGCGATTGGGGGATCGGGGTGCGACGGCGACCACGACGTGGAACTTGATGCGATCGGCGAGGTAAGCGCCGAGATAACAGCCCTAGCCGCAAGCTTGGGCGACATGCACCGCTACTCGGACGGGCGCCGCGTCCTGTCACGCGCGGAGATCGCGCGCGGCCTGGTAACCGAACACATTTGGCAACCGGATCCGGCGCGCGAGGAGTCCCGGTCGTGGCGAGGCTACCTGCTATCAGGAGACCCCGACGTTTCATCGCCGGGGGTCTACGAGGTGACAACTGACCCGGCCGTGCAGCGCATTCACGTCCACGTCGTACGAATCGACGGCGGCGATGGCGCCTAGCTTCGCGGCGCCATGGGTCGCGTTGTTGGAGAACGTGCTTGCCGCCGTCCCCTCGTTGCCCGGTGCCCGCTGCCGTGGCCGCACCGCATTGTTTGACCCGCGGCCATCGACCGACGCGGACCGCGAAGACGCCGAGGCCACCGCGTTGGCGTTGTGTGCCCGCTGCCCGGCCGCCGACCGCTGCCGGGCGTGGTTCGACGGGCTGCCACCTAAGGCGCGGCCCAAGGGCGTCGTGGCCGGGGTGGTGAACCGGTGAGGCTCAGCGGCTTAGAGGTCAAAACCGCCTACTGGTGCCTGGCGACCATGCTTCAATCCCGGCGCCGCGATGTGCCGCGGCCGGTGTCGGATCTGTTTGACCGGCTGGATTTTGCGTTTCAGCGGATGTCGCAGCCGCGACACGATGTAGGCGCGGGTGCCGGCGATACGGGAACCTCGAAATGGATAGGGGCCGCCGAGGTCGCCGAGCTGCTGGGCATCTCGGCGCGGACGGTCCAGAGGAACTACAGGGCGATGGGCGGCGAACTCGTGAGCAGCGTATTGGTTTTTGACCGGGCTGCGGTCATTGCCCACAGGGAGGCGGTCGAGGATGTCTGACGATCTGCGATCGCAAATCGCGGAATGGCTGGGCTTGGATCCCCCAGAGCTTGGATCCGCCGGAGTGTGTGCGGACAAGGCCGCCCGGTCCGCCGAACCTTTCCCCGCGCCAACGGGCGCGCCTGAAACCGAGAGGAAACATGGTGCATAACCGCGCGGGGTGGCTGCCCGATATCGAGCAGAGGCAAACCGGGCAGCCCGTCCAGCTGCGCTCCCGTTCCGGATCAGGCCGGATCGGCGGCTACGCAGCCGTTTTCGGGGTGAAATCCGAACCGCTCGGCGGGTTCGTCGAACAAGTCGACCGCCGCGCCTTCAACAAAACAGCGGGCGACGGATGGCCGGCAGTCATCTGCCGCTACAACCACAGCGACGACTACCTGCTCGGCACCATCGACGCTGGCACCCTGCAGCTTTCGATTGACAATACCGGTCTCGACTACCGCGTTGACCTCCCCGAGTGCCGCAGCGATGTCTTGGAAATGGTGACCCGTGGTGACGTGTCAAAAAGCTCGTTTGCGTTCCGGGCCTACGATGATTCCTGGGAATTCGACGATGGTCAGCCCTTGCGGACAATCCTGGCGGCGCGCCTTGTCGATGTGGCGCCAGTGACCATCCCCGCTTACCGGGATTCCAGCGCGGCGCTCCGGTCACTCGCGTGGCACAGCGATGCCCCGGTCGCGGAGATCATTGATATGCACAACAGCGGCGAGTTGCGAAAGTTGTTTGTGCGCACCGATCGGCGCACGGAACGGCGCGGGTGCAGCGGCCCGGAAGCCTTGGTGCAGCTGATGAAAAAGCGCTACGGACCCGATCAAGCGGACGCGGACGGCCGGCCGACGGTCCCGAAAGACGGCGTTACGGCGCTAGTCCAAATCCAGCGCAAACGTTGGACGGGCCAGTGAAAGTCACCGGGCCTGAGCAGCCCGTCGCGGTCGACCAGTTGGCCCGATTCGATTATGCGACACGGGCCGCCGCCTTGAAGTTGGTGCACGGCGCATTGACGGACGATCCGCCGCACTGGCAGCGTGCCGATATCGCGAAGATGCTTGCCACCGCGTTGGACGAGACGGAGGTTGTCCGCTGCATTATCGCGATGGCGGCCGCTGGCTTCGTGGAGTATTTCGGCGGCTGGGACTGGGAGTTCGCGGATCTCACGGTGTCGCGCGAGCTGCGCGCCGCGGAGGACCTGGGCTGCGCGGAAGAGCTGCCGTGGGCCGGCGAAACCGACGGGCCTTCCTGATGGCCGAGCAATCATCCAGTGCGCCAACGCCTTCACCGTCAATGCCAGGCATGCGATACGTCCGCATTAAGCGGGCGATCTTCGGTAACACACCGCGCGGCCACCTACCTGGCGACGTGTTGTGGGTTAACGACGACATCGCCCGGCGATACATCGAAGCAGGCATCGCTGAGCCGGTCGCAGATACCGAGGCACCACCCCCCCATGAATAGCGACCCCGCCGACGACACCGCGACGCTGGCCGACTGGCTTGCATCGCTGCCCTTGGACGGGAGCGACAGCGATCGGTCGCGGGGGCTTGAGGCGCAGATCGCTGCCCGACTGACGGAATTCGACCGAGGCGACGAACTCGACCGCCGCATGGCTGCCTACATCCGGCAGCTGATGAACAACGTCAACCAGCGCCGGGCAAGCCGGCGGGGCGAGAACTAGTGCCGCCCCGCAAGCCCGTCGAGCTGAAGCGCCGCACCGGACGGTCACCCGGCCGCGACGCCGGTGGCCGGAGGCTGCCCGCGGCCGTGACCATCCTGCCCGCCGCACCCTCCGTGCCAACACCACCGGTCGCGTTGAAGGACCATGGCGCCCGCGAGTGGCAGCGGCTGTGGTCGGAGATCCCATGGCTATCCGCCCAATCAGATATCAGGATGGTGGCCCGGCTCTGCCAGCTCTACGACCGGCAGGCTGCCCTCCTCGCTCAGATCGACACCGACGGATTGACCGTCAGCGGCTACCGCGGTCAAGTTCGACCGCACCCGCTGCTCGCGCAGATCAACGCACTTGAGACCGAACTCCGTCTCTTGGAGCAACAAGCTGGACTAACACCCGCCTCCCGAGCTGTGCTGGGCTTCGTCGAGGTGAGACGCGTGTCGGCATTGGACGCGATGGCCGCTCGACGACGCAGGCAGGACGCCTCGCGCGATTCGGCGGCACAGCGACGGAGGGCCCAGTGACCATGGCACCCCCGACCGCGCGACCCGCGCCCAGATCCCCGATTTTTCGGGAGGGCCCGGCGTTCGACCCAATGTCCACGGCTTCGCGCGTCGTCTCAACCCCAGGGAAAAAACTCACTCAGGGCCCGGCTTTTTTGGGAGGGGCGCATGGCGACAGCCACACCGTCGCCCGTTTTATCTATTCGAGCTGAAACGCACGAAAGGAGCCCTGAATGAGCGGAGGACCGCCGAAATCGCGCGGGAACCCGCCGAGCGCGCCGAAGGGCACCGGCCCGGGCGGCCGCAGGCTGTGGCACGACGTCCTCGCCAAGTACGAGCTCGAGCAGCACGAGTTGGCGCTGTTGCGGGAAGCCACGCGCACGGTCGACGATCTCGATGCGCTGGCGGCGGTGTTGGCGAGTGAAGGCGTCGTCACTCTCGGACAGCAGCGCGTGCATCCCGCGCTGGTGGAGGCTCGCCAGTTGCGGATCGCCCTGGCGCGTCTGATTGGCGCGTTGCGGCTGCCGTCCGGTGACGAGGACGACCAGGCCGCGGGCCGTCGACCGCAGCGGCGCGTCGGTGCGCGGGGTGTGTACTCCTTGGACGGTGCGTGATGCGGCGCCGCTATGACGCGGTTCCGCCGCCCGAGTTGCTGGTTTTCGAAGGGTTCCGGTACGCCACCGACGACGACTGGGGCGCGGCGTTTGACGCGTTCAACGAGGCGCGGGAGCGGTGGTGCTCGGAGCAGGGCCTACCCGCGGATGCTCTGCCGCCTGCGGTGGTCGACGGCGAGTGCCCGTGGGATCCGAGCAAAATCTGACGGAAGATGATGGCTCGGCGCGGCTGGCGGATCTGGCTGCGGCGATGATGACTCAAACCGTGCCGGAGTGCACCTCGCATAGGGAATCCCCTCTCTTTGCGGCCGACCGCGGTGCCTACTGGGAATCCTTGCGGAGCCTCGGCCCTGTGGTGAAGGTCGCAGGGGCAAACGTCTACTACTTGACCAGGCGCGACGACATATTGCAGGCCGCGCGCGACCCTTACACCTTTTCGTCATCCTGGCCTGCGTTGCCGGTGGTGAACGCGTCTGGTGATCCGCTGCCGCGGGTGCCGTTATCGTGCCCGCCGCGCGAGCACCTGCGGTACGCGCGGATCTTGCATCGGCTGTTCGCCCCAAGCGTGCTCGCTCCCTACGAGCACGCTGTCCGGGAGCGGGCCGAAGTGTTGATCGACGCTGTTGCCCCCACAGGGCGCTGTGATGTCACCGGCGCGATCGCCTATATATGGCCTAGCCAGGCATTCCTGACGGTGATGGGCGTGCCGGTGGATCACCCCGCAGGCGTCGCCGGCTGGATGCAGGAGGGGTCGCACAACGACGGTGACTCTCAATTCGGACTCCTCAACTGGCTGGCCGCGACGATAGCTGAGCACTTCGATCGCAGACCACCCGGTCTCCTGTGGCGTCTGCTTGAGGACCTCGACGCCGGTAATTTCACCACCGACGAGATGCTTGGCCTACTCGTGACGCTGTTCATCTCTGCAACGGCCGGCGTGACGGACGCCCTCGGGCACGCGTTATGGCGCTTGGCTCGGCACCCACGACTGCGCACCCAGCTACGCGGAGACCTCAAGCAGATTGAGGCATTCGTCGGCGAAACCCTGCGGCTGGACGTGGCCGCACCATTGCCGCGCGTCACCACGAAGTCGGTCACTATCGGCGGCGTCATGATCGAACCCGGCGCCCATGTTTTGTTGCCGCTGGGGTCCGCCAATCGCGAAGACGCCGGTGACGAGATGGCCGAGGACGACGGCCGGGTGCAAGTGCAGCGCCATTCGACTTTCGGCGCGGGTCCGTATCGCTGCCCCGGGTCCGTCTTAGCGCGGATGGAAGTCACCGTGTTCGTCGACGAGTGGTTGCGCCGGATCCCTGAGTTTGACGTCGAACAGGGCTTCACACCGGCGATCCGTCTACCGGGCCTGGCTCTGGCCAGCCTGCCGCTGTGCTGGGCGCCAGCATGAGCGAGCTGGCCTGAGCGGTGACCGACGGCGCCGAACTTCGAGACGTGGTTTTTGGTTGGCGGATTTGGTTCTCCGACGGCAGCGGCCTGTTCCCTCTGACTAAGTGCCGTGACTTCAGAGTCACCCGCCGCATTGTCACGGCGTGGTGCCCAACGAAAGCCGCCCACGAACCGCCTGTAATCGACTGCACCTGCGGGCTTTACTGCCTGGAAAACTTGGTTGACGCGCTATATCGGCTTCGGGTTACCCAGTACAACCTGCGGACCCGCACCACCAGCGCGGTCTGTTTCGAGGCTCCTGCGGGCGACTTCTTCGGCGGTCGCAATCTGGCTGGCGGCGTGCCGGTGCTGTCGCGGGTCGCGATATTCAGGGCCCGGGTGCTCGACCGGCTTCCGGACGGCCGCCTATACGTGGCCCCTGAGCTGCGAGCGGCCGAGGTCTGCATTGAGCAGCTGTTCGTCGCCGGCGCCGGCGACGCCTGCCCCCACTTCTTGGCTGGCTGCCCATGGCCCTGCCGCTATTGCCCCGATGCCGAACGCATCGCCGAATCACTGAGCGCCGTGCTCGGCCTGCGCACCGTTATCGGGCTGCCGCGCTACAGCCACCACGACTGGGCGACGCGCTCCGATTGGTGTAAAGCGCTTGGGCCACAGGGCATTTGCGATCCGTTAGACAACATGTATATCTCCTGGTTCGGCGACGAGGAGCCCGTCGTCGCGTTCACCGCGCCCATCCCGGCGCCCCGCGAAACAGTTGCCGGCGAGGCTGTCTGCCGTCACATTCTCGACACTCCTGGTCGTAAAAAGCTTCGGTTTGACAAGGCTTTTCTTTACCTGAATCCACGACGTGAATTTATCTACACCTATAGATAAATTAGCCTCAGTTGGATATGCCTCCGCGAACTGCATCCGATTGAGGATAATTTTTGCAACGCGTTGCAAAGGAAGCGATGGTCTGGTGGGTACGGGGAATAGTTGAGTCGGCTGTTCACACTAAAAAATTAAATGTGGCCAGCCGATGTGTGAAGAACGCCAGCGGTGTCGTTGACTTGCCGTCGGCGACCAGCGCTCGGGCGCCGCGGAGCAGTGCGCGCAGGTGAACACGTCCATAGGCGTCAGTGTGCCGCGCGACGTCGTATGTTTGCGGCTACGCCGCGCCCCCTAAGGTATCGGCCTGTATCACCACGCGCAGGCCCGCGGCCGCGCGTCTCGTCGTCATCCACCATCACAGCAGCGATCGCGCGCCAGCGCCGATGACGCCGTTACGACCAGGTGACGGTATGCGGTGCATCTGAGCATTACTGGTGCCCGGCGTGTCGCCGGATGCATACACTCGTAACTATGAAGACTGTAGAGCGCGTAAACGCAGACGATGCGGCTCGCGATCCCGAGCGGCTTTTTCGCGAGGCCGCCGAGGGTGGGCACCGCTTTGTCATCGTCAACGCGGGCGACGTGCCGGCCACCGCGGTGCTGTCGATGGAGGATCTCACGGACCTTCAGGACGACTTGGAGCTGATGTCGGTCCTGCTCGTACGCGCCGTCAGCGGCGACCAAAAGAGCTACAGCCACGCCGATGTTATGGCCCGATTTGGTTACAGTGACGCCGACCTTGATTCGGCCTCGGAGGAGTGCTGCTAGCACCATGATCAGGATCGCGTACAGCGAGGATGCCGTTGCGGATCTTGAGAAGATCGACGGAGCGGCGCGCAGGGCAATCCTTAAGGCGATCCGGGACAAGCTGGGCGCCGCGCCGGAACAGTTCGGTTCCCCCCTTGGCCGAAGGCCCGGTAGCGGCAGCTTAATCCCCTTTCGAAAGCTCAAGGTGGGCCAGAACAGCACCTACCGCGTGGTCTATCACGTCCACCATGAAGAGCAACCGGACGATTCAGACGATCCAATCCTGGTGATTGTGTGGATAGTGGCGAAGCGGTCGGATGATCAGGTTTATCGCGAGGCGAAGGCTCGAATCGAGGCGATGAGCCACCTCGCGTCGACCGGTCAGTTCACCCCCGGCCAGCTTGAGCAGGTTCTAACCGAGGCCTGGCAACACTGAATTTGGGTTCGGACAACCCCCCGAGTCCCAGATACCCACGGCGCAGGCCATGCTAGAAATTGGCCCATTTGAGCCAATTTTCGGCTGCCGCGCGGATCTCGTCGTCGTCCACCGGGTGATCAGAATTGATCACCTCATCAGAGCAGTGATCGCGCGCCAGCTCGGGCAAGGTCGCAACCAGGTGTCCGATTTCGGACACCTGTTGCAAGGTCGCAACCACGGCGTCTAGCAACCGAAGACGATGGGGCTCGCGGCGGCTCAGGTGTCACATTTGTGACAGGTGCCGGCTGCTTCTCGTCGTCGTTGCCAGCGTGCTTGCCCGCGGCTTCAACTACCGATCGAACATGGCGCATCGACACGGCGACGTAAATCTCGGTGGTGGCAACCGAGGCGTGGCCTAGCGCTTCCTTGAGAGCCATAAGGTCGTGCGTTCCCTCATAGCCGAGAGTCGCAAATCTATGCCTGAGCTTGTGCATCGACCAGCCGGGCGGCATAAGGCCACTGACCAGCTTCCCCACATAGTCCTTGCCGATGTGTCCGTCGATCCGGCCCGGGAACAGGTAGCCCGTCTGGCCGTGGGCGGTAATAGCGCGGGCTAGTGACGGGGTGATCGGCACGACGCGCTGCTTGCCGCCCTTACCCTTCACAATGAGCTGCGCATTATCTCCGGTGTCGATGAGGTCATCGCGGTGCACTTTCGCGACCTCGGCGCGTCGTAACCCGGCTTCGGCGGCCAGGCGCGCCATGAGCAGCGTGCGGGGGCTGGTGGTGGCCAGGATCGCCGCCCACATCTGGTCGGTGGCCGGGCGTGGTGTAGCGGGACCGTGGCGTACGGGCGGCAGTTCGGCCGCGGGGTCGGCGGTGGCGACGCCAGCCTTGACGGCCCACCGGTAGAACAGCGCCAGGCTGGTCCGCAGCCCGCGGCGGTGGTCGATCGAGTGCTCGGGGCGCCCGACCGCGGCCAGCAGGTCATCGTTCGTCACGTCCCGCGGGCCCGCGGTGCCCAGTAGCCGCGCCACCGAGCGGACATGACGACGCCGGGTGGTGCGACTGGGCGCCGAAGTTCCGGCGGCCGTCAGATAGGTCAGCCAGCCCCCAACCGCGGACTCCCACGCCTCGGGCAGCTCGTATTCGTGAGGGTGGCTCATTGCAGCCGGTCCAGCTCGTCGGCCGCATTCAGCAGGTCCGCTGCGACCTTGCGGGCCGTGGTGGCGTCGATGCCGTCACGCGGGGTCTCGAAATACTGGATGCGCGGCGGGGTGCGCAGTACCCGGCCGTTAACGATCGTGTCCTCGCAGGCGATCCACACGTTGCCGAAGTCCCGGGACCACGAGCAGATGCTGCCGCCGCCGTACTGATCGGTGAGTTGTTCCCACCGAGGTGTCGCCTCAGGGAGACACCAGGCCGGTGGCGGGGTGGCCGGGCCGACGTCGGTGAGCTGGTCTGGGGTATCCGCTGAGCGGATACCGTTCTCGTCGGTCATCGGATTCTCGCCTGCTCTGCGCGCTCGTCGCCGTGGACAACCGTCTGTAGGCGCTCAACGTGGCCGATGGCGTCGGTGATCTTCTCGGCCAGCTCGGTTGCCCGGTTACGGCGCGACCCAGGCGGCAGTGAGTGGGCGGCGTTGAGCGCGGCCGTCCGGGCGTCCAACAGATTGAGTCGGGTGCACGTCAGGTGTTCGGGCGCGGTGGTGGTTGTCATGGTCAAAGAGTTCCCTTCGATGTCGGGTAGGTTCCCCCGTAATGAACTGTAGCGCGCTACAAAAATGAAGCAAGAGATATTTCCAGCGCGCTAAACTCCCGCGTGTGGATCAACTGGCGCTCATCAGGCGCGCGGCGAGGCTGCGCGAACGTCGCCAGGCTTCATTCGAGGCCGCCGACGCCGAGCTACGCCGCCTGATCCGCGAGGGCTTCGAGTGCGAGATCTCTGGTGAGCGGCTCGCGGAGGCGGCCGGGCTGTCACTATCGCGCGTCTATCAGATCCGCGACGGGCGACGGTAAGTGGTCCGCGTGAGCACGCCGTGAGCGCACTTTGAGGTCAGTAACAGATAACTAGCGTGAATATCCGTAGTGTCATTTCGCAGCTAGAGCCCATTTTGGTGCTCTGGCCTGGTAGCTGAATAGGGTTCGACTCCCTTCGCCCGCACCAAAAACTATCGGTGTACAGGTGTAGTTCAGGGTGCCTCCTACACCTGCACGGGTCGCGTCCAGGCCATCCATGAGAACGGGGAAACTGGGGCATCTAAGGCGCCTGCGTACCAGTCGGTGGATGAGCGGCACGGGACGCGCATCCCGCGGGCACCGGTGCAGAGGAGATTCCGATGACGAGGATCTACTACGAGTCCGATGCTGACCCGTCGGTGTTGGACGGGCAGCGGGTTGCCGTCGTCGGTTACGGGAACCAGGGCCGCTCGTGGGCCCTCAACCTGCGTGACTCGGGCCTCGCGGTGGAGGTCTTCACGCAGGCTGACGCCTCCCGGGATCAGGCGGAGGCCGAGGGCTTCCCTGCCCATGAGATCGGGGCGGCGAGTGGCTGCGACGTGATCTGCACCCTCATCCCGGACGACGTCATCCCCGAGCTGCCCATCACGCCCAAGCCCGATGCGCTGTGGGTGCTTGCCTCGGGCTACGTGGCGGCCTTCGACCGGATCGACCCCGACTGCGACGTCGGCATGGTCGCTCCCCGGATGCTCGGTCGCGAGGTGCGTGAATGCTACCTGGAAGGCGTCGGGTTCATCACCGCGCTGGGTATCCAGAAGGACAACACCGGGACCGCTCTGGCCCGCACCCTGGCCATCGGACGGGCTGTCGGCGGCTTGCGCCAAGGTGCCATCGAGATGACTCCGCGCCAGGAGGCCGTTCTCGACCTCGCGGTGGAGCAGGTGCTCGCCCCGGCCATGAGCCGGGTCTCCATGAGCTTCGTCGGGCTAATGGCGGGGGCCGGCATCCCGCTTGAGGCGATCATGGCCGAACTCATGCTGTCCGGCGAGATCGAGCGGAGCTACCGGCTACTGCGGCTGGAAGGCTACGCCGGTCAGATGCGCTACCACTCGCCGACCAGCCAGTACGGCCAGATGTCGCGGGCGGATCGGTACGACGGCATCGACGTCCCCGCGGTGATGCGGGAGGTGCTGAGCGAGATCGAGTCGGGCAAGTTCGCTGACGAGTGGGACGCCGAGCGCGCCGCGGGCTACCCGAACCTGGAGCGCATGCGGGCCGAGAAGCTCCGCCCCGAGGTCGTCGCCTTCGAAGAGGACCTGCGCGCCCGCCTCGGCGAGCGGGCAAAGCCCCCCGCCCGCTGACGCCCGAGTCGGCGTCTGGCGCGGTAGTCTCACCCGAACAGAGCGCGATGTAGTTCGACGTATTGCCGCACGGTTAGTGCGGGGTGGCCGGTGATGTCTTCGACATCGTGGGTTGACCGGTTGTAGCGGCCCTCGTGGTGCAGCTTGGCCATGGTGGCGATGTGTTGTTGCACGTGCGCGGGCAGTCCAACCTGGTCGAGAACTTCGACCCATTCGTCGTACGGCGGCCGAACCGCCGTGATCGGTCGGCCCAGGGCCTGGGCGTACTGCTCGGCGAGCTCGTCGACGTCGAGCGTCGCCGGGCCGGTCAATTCATAGACCGCGCCGAGGTGGTGTTGCGGTGCCCGCAGCACCGCGGTGACGACCTCGGCAACGTCGCTGGATGCGACGGGTGAGGTGCGCCCGGTTCCGAACGGCAGCGCCAGCTGTCCTCTCTCACGGATCGAGTGAGCGGCCAGCATGGCGAACAGCGGGTTCTCGAGCAAGACGGTCGGGCGGATATGCACGGCCGGAACGCCCGACCAGTTGATGACGTGCTCGGCCAGCCAGTGCAGCCGTTGCTGCTTGGATTCCTCGGTGCTGGTGGCGGTCATCTGGGACACCGTCATTTGGGACATGTTGACCAGCACCTCGAGGCGGTCGAGCTCTTTTGCGATCGCACACACCACCGCGGTGGCCTGCAGGTAATCAGGTGAGACGCTCATGTTGAAGAACATCCGGGTGATGCCGGACATCGCCGCCGCAACATCGACGGGGCTGGTCAGGTCTCCGACGATCACGTCGGCGCCCAGCGCGCGCAGCGCCTCGGCCCGGGAGTCGTCGTGGTGCACCATGGCCCGAACGGACCCGCCGCCGTTGAGGAGCCCGGTGACCACCTGCGGGCTGATGTTGGCGACGCCGCCGCCGGCGCCCGTGATGAGATAGGTCGGTGACTCACTCATGGAAATGGGCCTGTCTCAGGTGGTTTCGTATCGCCGCTCGCGGGGTGGTGATCTCAACAGGTAATCGTAGCGGGCAGGCGTCAAGCCTAGCCCGAAGCACGCTGTGATCGATTCAGCGAACGGCTGTTTGGTGAACGCGCCGCCGGGGAAGCCGACGACCAACTCGGGGATCGATCCCAAACGGGGCGACCGCACGGGCCGCACACGGCCTTGCGTGGATTGGGGGCAGGTGCACTCGCGGGGTGGTAGCTGACGTCCCGCCCGAGGCCGTTGCCGTATGGCTTACAGTTGACCAGTCAATCGGACGTGTGTCCGCGCAACTACAGGCTGGGAGGCACATTGGCCACCACGATGTCGATTCCCCGGTACCCCGGCGATGTCACCCCCGCCTGGCTGTCGACGGTGCTCAGCGAACACAACGCGCCCGTCGACGTGTCCGACGTCGACGTCGTCGCCATCGGAACGGGGCAGACCGGGGCGACCTACCGGGTGAGGACAAAATACGCGTCGGATCCGGGCGATTTGCCGCAAACGTTCGTGATCAAACTGCCGGCCCAGGACGACACCGTGCGCGACCGGGTCACCGTCGGCTATCGCAGTGAATGCGCCTTCTACGCCACGGTGGCCGATCGTGTGCGGGTGCCGACGCCACGGTGCTTCTACTGCGAGATCACCGAGGACGCCCTGGACTATGCACTCCTGTTAGCCGATCAGGCGCCGGCGGTGCAGGGGGATCAGATCGCGGGCTGCGGCGAGCAAGAGGCGCGGCTGACGGTGGTGGCGCTGGCCGGATTGCACGGGCCAAGCTGGTGCGATCCCTTTTGGCTGGATCTGCCCGGGATCGCCTTTCCACGCCCGGACGAGGCCGCCGCCCAGGGGCTCGGTGACGTGGCGAAGATGAGCGCCGACATCACGCTCGACAAGCTCGGTGACCGGATGAGCCCCGAAGACCACGAGACCTTCACCAGGACAATGGGTTTGGTGACGCCTTGGCTTCGTGCCGAGGTGGACCGGTTCGCTTTGCTGCACGGCGACTATCGGCTGGACAACCTGCTGTTCGACCCCGACCGGACCCGGGTGACCGTCGTGGACTGGCAGACGCTCGGTGTGGGCCTGCCCGCACGGGATCTCGCCTATTTCACCGCGACCAGCCTGAACTCTGAGTTGCGCTCAACCATCGAGAAGGGCCTTGTCGACGAGTATTACCGAACGCTCCTGGGCTACGGGGTTACCGGCTACGGCCCCGAAACATGTTGGGGCGATTATCGACTCGGGATGCCGCAGGCGCTGCTGATCTCGGCCCTCGGGTTCGCCTTCGCCACCGCCACCGAGCGCGGTGACGACATGGTGCTGACCATGTTGCGGCGGGGATGTCAGGCGATCCGTGATCTGGGGACGCTAGAGCTGATCGGCTGATCCGCTGCAGGTCAAGCGCGCCGCGCCGCTTCATGCACCAATTGCATACGCGACGTGAGCCCGAGCTTGGCGTAGACGTGCGTGAGATGCGTCTGCACGGTGCGCGGGGAGATGAATAGCCGATCGCCGATCTCTTTGTTACCCAGTCCCTCGCTGACGAGGCGGACAACGTCACGCTCGGTCGGGGTCAGCGATGCCCAACCGGTGGGCGGCCGCTTACGTTCGCCGTGGCTGCGCTGAGCGTAGGCGATCGCCTCATCGGTGGACAGCGCGGCGCCGTCCGCCCAGGTGGCGTCAAATTGCGTCTCTCCCAGCGTGTTACGAACTCCCCCCAGCAATGCCGCGTACCCGGCGTCGTACACCTGGAAGCGGACCACGCCGGTGCGTTGGCGGATCGCGTCCGTCGCACCCAAGAGCCGCGTCGCTTCCAGGTCATCGCCGGCACCGTGAGCCGAACCGGCAAGACACTCCAGCAGGTCCGGGAGGAACAAATGGGCCCGCATCTCGGCGGCTCGCGTCAGCGCGTCGTGGACGTCGCGTTCGGCCTGTCCGGGCGCGTTCTGCGCCAACGCCACGCGCGCCCGGGTGGTCAGCGCCTGGACCATGAACCAGCCCACCGCCGCGACGACGTCGTCGTCGGCGAGGCGACGCGCCGACGCCAGATCACCGCGGGCGAGCGCGACCTGCGCCGCGGGCTTGATGGTGGTCGTAGCAAGCCGCCACTCGCCGAGCCGCTCGCGGCACGCCTCGCTTGCGTCAAAGGCCGCATCGACATCGCCGCCGGCCAGCGCCGCGAAAGCTAGAGCCGAATAAACCACCCCTTCCTGGTAGCGGCCGATCTCGGCGGCGCCGTCGAGCGCCTCAAGCGCGATGGTGCGGCCCTCGTCCGGCTGTCCCCGCTGAGCGAGCACGTGGCACAGGGCCGAGCGGAAATTCACCTGCCAGATCAGAGCGTGTGCCGCGTCCGCTTCGGTCATCAACTCGCGGAATTGCGCCGCGGCTCCGGCGACATCCCCGAACACCGATTGAGCCTCGCCGAGACACCAGCGGCAGCCGCGTGAGTACCCCTGGTCGCCGACCTCGTCGGCGATCTTGCGGCCCTCCGTCGCGGCCGCGACGGCGCCGTCGAGATCACCCGTGCCGACCGTCGCCGTCAACGCCTGGCTGTAAAGGATCTGGCTCAG
Source organism: uncultured Actinomycetota bacterium (assembly GCA_963814505.1). Lineage (GTDB taxonomy): Bacteria > Actinomycetota > Actinomycetes > Mycobacteriales > Mycobacteriaceae > Mycobacterium. The sequence continues at coordinate 212,370 of CAWFDM010000015.1, read as the reverse complement.
CCGCCACCGGTCGCCGATGGCTCGGGCCAAGGCGGCCGCCTCCGCCAGATATGGCCGGGCCAATTCGGGGTCCCAGGCAGCGAGGCGGCCGCAGGTGGCGAGGGTGCGCGCCAGCAGCTCCGGATCGTCGAGCTTGCGGGCGATGGCCAGCGAACGCTGGGCTCGCGCCAGGCTGCCCGAGTCGCGCATGTTGTCCAGGAATGCCTTGTCGGCCAACGCCCGCGCCATCGCCCGGGGTGTCACATCGGCGCCCTCGGCCTCAGCGTCGGCCAGGCCGAGGTCGAGCCAGTCCGACCCCTCCTTGAGGCCGCCGCGCGTGAGCCACAGCGGCTGCAGGGAGGTGGCGAGTTGCAACGCGCTGTCGGTGTCGGAGTTCTCCCGGCTCCACGCGAAGGCGGTTCGCAAATTGTCGATTTCGGTCTGCGCCTGGTCGAGCAGGAGCTCCAGGCTGCGGTGTGCAGGACCGTCCAGTGCGGCGGCCATCGCCGTGTAGTGGTCGCGATGCCGGTCCCGGACGGCTACGGCCTCGGCGGATTCGCCGAGCCTTTCCTGCGCATACTGTCGGATCGTCTCCAGCAATCGGTATCGCGTTGAGCCCCCGGTTGTTTCGGCTATCACCATCGACTTGTCTACGAGCAGGGCCAACAAATCAAGCACCTGGTGGCGCGCTAAGTCCTTGTCGCAGACCACCGTTTGGCAGGCTTGCAGGTCGAATCCGACGAACACGGCCAGCCGGCGGAACAAGATCCGTTCGGGTTCGGTCAACAATGCGTGAGACCAGTCCACCGACGCGCGCAGCGCCTGCTGGCGGCGCACCGCGGTCCGTGACCCGCCGGTCAACAATCGGAACCGGTCCTGCAGGCCGGCGAGAATCTCCTTCGGCGACAACGCGCGTACCCGCGCCGCCGCTAGCTCGATCGCCAGCGGCATGCCGTCGAGGCGACGGCAGATCTCGTCTACCGCGGTCGCATTGTCATCGTTGATGCTGAACCCGGGCCGGGCATGGCCGGCCCGGTCGCCAAAGAGCCGGACGGCGTCGTCGGCCAGCGACAGGGACGGCACCCGCCAGGTCACCTCGCTGGCCACCCCGATCGGCTCGCGACTGGTCGCCAACAGCGTCAGCCGGGGACAGGCACCCAACATCGACGCGGTCAGCGCGGCGCTGGCATCGAGCAGATGCTCGCAGTTGTCCAGCAGCACCAGCAGCTGCCGCGCCCCGACGAACTGCAGCAGGGCATTCCCCGGTGAACGCCCGGGCTGATCCGGCAGTCCGAGTGCGCGGGCCACGGTGAGCGGAACCAGCTCGGGGTCGGTGATCGGGGCCAGATCGACATACCAGGCCCCGTCGCCATACTCGCCGGCGACTGCGTCCGCAACCTGGAGCGCCAGACGGGTCTTACCCGCACCCCCCGCTCCGGTCAACGTCACCAGCCGGCTGTGCGCGAGGATCCCGCGCACCTCGACCATTTCCGTGTCGCGCCCCACGAAGCTAGTGAGTTGGGCGGGAAGATGTTGTGCCACAGAGATCTCGGGGGCGTCACGCACGCGAAGGGCGGGAAAATCGTTGCTCAGGTCGGGATGACACAGCTGCACAACCCGCTCCGGACGGGGCAGATCCCGCAGTGCATGAGTGCCCAGCTCGGTAAGCCATGCGTCGTCGGGGAGTGCGTCGGCAACCAGATCGCTGGTGGTGCCCGACAGCACCGTCTGGCCGCCGTGCGCGAGTTCCCGGAGGCGCGCGGTCCGGTTGATGGCGGGCCCGACGTAGTTGTTCTCGTCGCGCAGCCGGATCTCGCCGGTGTGCACCGCGATCCGCAGCCGCAACGGCGCCAGGGGTGCCCGCTGCAGGGCCACGGCGCATGCCACCGCATTGGAGGCTCGGCCGAACGCGATGACGAAGCTGTCGCCCTCGCCCTGCTCAACCGGACGGACCCCGCGATGGGCGTTCACCACGTCGGCCAGCGTCCGATCCAGGTTCGCGATGGCGGCGGTCATCTCTTCGGGCCGGGAGTCCCACAACTGCGTCGAACCTTCGACGTCGGCCAGTAGCAACGTCACCGTCCCCGTCGGCAAGCGCTTGTTCACGGCCTCGCTCATAACCTCGCTCATGTTAGCCAGCATGCGGATAACACCGGCCTCATAACATCGGCGGATGCGCGTATATTTCTGCCGGGTTTACCACCGGAGGAAACCGTGAGCGAACAAGAATTGCTCGGACAGACCGTCGTCGTGATCGGTGGCAGCGCGGGCATCGGGCTCGAGACGGCTCGACGCGCCCGGGCCGAGGGCGCCGATGTGATCCTCAGCGGCCGCAATCCCGACCGCCTCAAACGAGCGGCGGTGGAGGTCGGCGCGCGGCGTACCGCGGCCTTCGACGCGAACGATTCGGCCGCCGTGCAGAGGTTCTTCGCTGAACTGCCCGGAACGATCGACCATGTGATGGTCACCGCCGGCGGCCCGAGCTACGGACCCCTGCTCGAGATGGACTTGGACCAGGTGCGCCAGGCGATCAGCGGGCACGTGGTGCGGTACCTCGATGTGGCGCGCAATGCCGCGGCCAAGATGAGGCCGGGCGGCTCGCTGGTGTTCATGGGCGGTACCGGTGGGCGCCGCGTCGGTCACAGCCTCGGGATCGTCTCCGCGGCCACCGCCGCGCTGCCGCCGTTCACGGCGACCCTTGCACTCGAGCTCGCTCCGGTTCGCGTCAACCTCATTGCCGCCGGCTTCGTCGATACCCCGCTGTCGGCTTCGCTGCTCGGCGATCGGCTTCAGGATCGCCGCAATGAACTGCGAGCGACGCTGCCGATCCGACGGGTCGTCGGGCCCGCCGACGTCGCCGCGCTCGCCGTCCACATCATGACCAATACGGCACTCACCGGCGCGACCTACGACATCGACGGTGGCCAGCAGTTCGTGTAGACCCCTGGCATCACCGCTGCGCCGTCTTGACCAGATTCGAACCGATGATCAGGCGTTGAATCTCGCTGGTGCCTTCGTACAGCCGCAGCAGCCGAACATCGCGGTAGATGCGTTCGACCGGGACGCCACGCATGTAGCCGCTGCCGCCGTGGATCTGTACCGCGAGATCTGCGACCTTGCCGGCCATTTCGGTGCAGAAGAGCTTCGCCGCCGACGGCGCGATCCGGCGGTCTTCGCCGGTGACCCAGAGCCGCGCGGCGTCTCGGACCAGCGCGCGACCGGCCAGCACTGAAGTCTGCTGGTCGGCGAGCATCGCCTGCACCAACTGGAAGCTTCCGATCGGCGTCCCGCCCTGGGTGGCCGTGGCGGCATATGCCACGGATTCGTCGAGTGCGCGCTGGGCGGAGCCCACCGCGATCGCGGCGATGTGGACCCGTCCACGCGCCAACGAGGTCAGCGCCGCGCGATAACCGATGTCCTCGCTCCCACCGATGAGCGCATCAGCCCCCACTCGAACGTCGGTGAAGCCGACATCGGCGGTCCACGCGCCTTCCTGGCCCATCTTGGCGTCCTTGGCGCCCACCTCGACACCCGTGGCGTCCGCCGGGACCAGGAAGACGGCGATCCCGGGGCCCTGGTCGTCGGCGGGCCGGGTGCGGGCGAACACCACGAACAGGTTGGCGACGGGCGCGTTGGTGATGAAGCGCTTCTGCCCGGAGATCACCCAATTATCGCTTTCCCGAGTGGCTTTGGTGCGCAGGCCGGCCGGGTTTGATCCGGCGCCGGGCTCCGTCAGCGCGAAGGATGCGACGACGTCGCCTGATGCGATTGGCTCCAGCCAGCGCGCCTTCTGCTCGTCGGTGCCGAACCCGACGAGGACCTGTCCGGCGATGCCGTTGTTGGTGCCGAACATCGACCGCACCGCCAGCGACGTATAGCCCAACTCCATCGCCAGCTCGACGTCCTGCATCAGGTTCAGTCCCAGGCCGCCCCACTCCTGGGGAATCGCGTAGCCGAACAAGCCCATCTTCTTGGCCTGGTCGCGCAGGTCATCGGGTACCCGATCATCCGCCAGGATCTCCTGCTCGCGGGGGACCACGGCGGTACGGACGAACTGCCGGGTCTGGGCCAGGATCTGCCGGAAATCTTCGTCTGGCACATCCGGGACTTCCGGGACTTCAGCGGTGGTCATTGGCGGACGCTCCTCGTACCGATCGGTCGGGTACCCTGGTTCACGGCCAGATCCTATATGAAATACGATATTGGAAATGACGCCGCCCCCGACGGGCGCAAATTTGGTTAAGGATGCGTGGTCCAATTGTCGTTGTTGAGCGGTCAGACCGCCGTAATCACAGGCGGTGCACAGGGTTTAGGTTTCGCCATTGCCGAGCGATTCGTCGCTGAGGGCGCGCGGGTGGTGCTGGGTGATGTGAATCTCGAGGCAACCCAGATCGCCGCCAAGCAACTGGGCGGTGACGACGTCGCACTGGCCGTGCAGTGCGACGTGACCGAGGCGGCGCAGGTCGAAGCCCTGATCGGGACCGCCGTCGAGCGTTTCGGCGGGCTGGACATCATGGTCAACAACGCCGGCATCACCCGAGACGCGACGATGCGCAAGATGACCGAAGAGCAGTTCGACCAGGTGATCGATGTGCACCTGAAGGGGACATGGAACGGCACCCGGCTCGCGGCGGCGATCATGCGGGAGAACAAGCGTGGCGCGATCATCAACATGTCGTCCGTGTCGGGCAAGGTCGGCATGGTCGGCCAGACCAACTACTCGGCGGCCAAGGCCGGCATCGTCGGGATGACCAAGGCAGCGGCCAAAGAGCTGGCCTACCTCGGGGTTCGGGTCAACGCGATCGCGCCGGGCCTGATCCGTTCAGCCATGACAGAGGCCATGCCGCAGCGCATTTGGGACTCGAAGGTGGCTGAGGTGCCGATGGGCCGCGCCGGCGAGCCCAGCGAGGTCGCCAGCGTCGCCCTGTTCCTTGCTTCGGACCTGTCTTCGTACATGACCGGCACGGTCATGGAAATCACCGGCGGACGGCATCTCTGAGATGAGCGTTGCGATGCGTGACACCGTGATCTGTGAACCGGTCCGCACACCTATCGGCCGCTACGGCGGAATGTTCAAGTCACAGACCGCGGTCGACCTCGGTGTGGCCGCCCTAGAGGGGCTGCTCGACCGCACGGGGATCCCGCGCGAGGCAATCCAGGACGTCATTCTGGGGCACTGCTATCCGAGCAGCGAGGCCCCGGCGATCGGGCGGGTGGTGGCGCTGGATTCCGGTCTGCCGGTGACGGTTCCCGGCATGCAGGTCGATCGCCGCTGTGGGTCGGGCCTGCAGGTGGTGATCCAAGCGTGTCTGCAGGTGGGCAGCGGCGGCAGCGACCTCGTCGTCGCCGGTGGCTGCGAAAGCATGAGCAACGTGGCGTTCTACTCGACCGATATGCGCTGGGGAGGTGCCCGCAGCGGTGTGCGGGTCCACGACGGGCTTGCCCGCGGACGCAGCACCGCCGGCGGCCGGCACTATCCGGTTCCGGGCGGAATGCTGGAAACCGCCGAGAATCTGCGTCGGCAGTACGGGATTTCGCGCCGGGAGCAGGACGAGCTCGCGGTCGCGTCGCACCAGCGCGCGGTCGCCGCGCAGAAGGACGGGATCCTCGCCGACGAGATCATCCCGGTCCTGATCAGCACCCGCACCGGCGACGAGCTGATCGACACCGACGAGCATCCGCGCGCCGACACCTCGGTGGAGTCGTTGAGCAAGCTCAAACCCGTTCTGCTGGCGGATGATCCGGAGGCGACGGTGACGGCCGGCAATGCCAGTGGGCAAAACGACGCGGCATCCATGTGCCTGGTGACAACACCCGAAAAGGCAGCCGAATTCGGCCTGACGCCGCTTGTCCGCATGGTGTCGTGGGCGGTGGCGGGCGTGGCGCCCAACATCATGGGCATCGGTCCGGTGCCCGCGACCGAGGGCGCGCTGGCCAAGGCCGGTCTTAACCTGTCCGACATCGACCTCATCGAGCTCAACGAAGCCTTTGCCGCGCAGGCGCTTGCGGTGATGCGGGAATGGAATTTCGGCGCCGCCGACCGTGACCGGACCAATGTGCACGGCTCGGGAATCTCACTGGGTCATCCGGTCGGGGCGACCGGTGGCAGGATGCTGGCCACGTTGGCGCGTGAGCTCAATCGCCGTGAGGCGCGCTATGGGCTGGAGACGATGTGCATCGGCGGCGGGCAGGGGCTTGCCGCGGTCTTCGAGCGGGTCGCACCGACGTGAACGGTCCCGCGTTGCCGCTGACCGGCCTCCGGGTTGTCGAGGTCTCCAGTTTCGTCGCCGCACCGCTGTGCGGCATGACGCTGAGCCAGCTTGGCGCGCAGGTGATCCGGGTCGATCCGATCGGTGGTGCCTCCGACGTCCAACGGTGGCCGCTGTCGGCAGCCGGGACATCGATCTACTGGACCGGGCTGAACAAGGGAAAGCGTTCGGCCACCATCGATTTACGCTCACCCGAAGGACAGTGGCTGGTGCAACGGCTGATCGTCGAGGGCGACGGCGTCGTCGTCACCAACGCCGCCGGCCTGTCCTGGCTGAGCCATGACGTGCTGGCCGCCGAGCGTTCCGACGTCATCCACGTTCAGCTGCTCGGCCGTGGCGACGGTTCCACCGGGGTGGACTACACCGTCAACGCGGGCGTCGGATTCCCGCTCGTCACGGGTCCGGCGAACCACGCCGGACCCATCAACCACGTGCTGCCGGCGTGGGATGTGTGCTGTGGTCTCTACGCCGCCTTGGCCGTTGTGGCCGCTGTCCGCCGCCGCGATCAGTCCGGAGCGGGTGCGCGGATTAGCCTGGCGCTGGAGGATGTCGCACTGGCCACGGCGGGAAATCTGGGGCTGCTGACCGAGCCTCAGGTGAACGGGACGCAACGGCAACGGCTGGGCAACGCCGTCTACGGGCAATACGGCCAGGACTTCACCAGTCGTGACGGGGTCGCGTTCATGGTTGTCGCGTTGACCCGGCGGCACTTTCGTGACCTGGTCGACGTGACGGGCACCGGGGCCGCGGTGGCTGCTCTCGCCGGGGCGCTTCGCGTTGACTTTGGCGATGAAGGTGCCCGGTACCGGTATCGCGATGTGCTCTCCGGGTTGTTCGCCACCTGGTTCGCCGAACACACGGCCGAAGAGATCGCCGTCGCACTGTCGGGCACCACCGTGTTGTTCGACCGATACCGCACTTTCGCCGAGGTCGCCGAAGACCCGCGGGTGACCGGCAATCCACTGTTCTCCCGGCTGCACCAACCCGGCGTCGGAGACTATTTCGCACCTGGGTTGCCGGCCGCTTTCGACGGTACCCATCCCGCCGGCACACCCGCACCCGGCCTGGGTCAAGACACCGCGGCCATCCTCGTCGAGTGGTTGGGATTGACGGCCACCGACATCGAAGGTTTGACCAGCGCGAAAACGATCGCCTGCTGAGCCGGCCGAAGGGAAAGACAGCGCATGACCAAACTCGCCCAGACACTCGGCCTCACCGAATTCCAGACCGAGATCATCACTACGGTAAGGCAATTCGTCGAAATGGAAATCATTCCCAACGCCCAGGAACTCGAACACACCGACACTTACCCGCAGGACATCGTCGACCAGATGCGGGACATTGGCTTGTTTGGCCTGATGATTCCCCAGGAGTACGGCGGGCTTGGGGAGTCGCTGCTGACCTACGCGCTGTGCGTCGAGGAACTGGCTCGTGGCTGGATGAGCGTGTCCGGGGTGCTCAATACCCACTTCATCGTGGCGTACATGCTGCGCCAGCACGGCACCGACGCGCAGCGACAGCGTTTCCTGCCGCCGATGGCCACCGGCGAATCCCGCGGTGCGTTTTCGATGTCAGAGCCGGAACTGGGTTCCGATGTCGCCGCGATCCGAACCCGGGCGGGGCGCAATCCGGACGGCGATTACATCATTAACGGTCAGAAGATGTGGCTGACCAATGGCGGCAGTTCGACGCTGATCGCCGTATTGGTGCGCACGGACGAAGGCGCGGACAAGCCGCACCGCAACCTGACCGCGTTTCTCATCGAGAAGCCAACGGGTTTCGGCGAAGTAATGCCCGGCCTGGTGATCCCCGGCAAGATCGACAAGCTGGGCTATAAGGGTATTGACACTACCGAGCTCATCTTCGACGGCTTCCAAGCGAGCGCCGACGACATTCTCGGTGGTACCCCCGGGCAGGGCTTCTTCCAAATGATGGACGGCATCGAAGTCGGCCGGGTCAACGTGTCGGCACGAGCATGCGGAGTCGGCATTCGGGCCTTCGAGCTCGCGGTCCGCTATGCCCAGCAGCGCGAAACTTTCGGCAAGCCTATCGCCGAGCATCAGGCCATCGCCTTCCAGCTGGCCGAGATGGCCACCAAGGTCGAAGCCGCTCACCTGATGATGGTCAACGCGGCGCGGTTGAAAGACTCCGGGGAGCGCAACGACCTCGCCGCCGGCATGGCCAAATACCTTGCCAGCGAATACTGTTCGGAGGTCACCCAGCAGAGCTTCCGGATTCACGGCGGCTATGGCTACTCCAAGGAGTATGAGATCGAGCGGCTGATGCGCGATGCGCCGTTCCTGCTCATCGGGGAAGGGACCAGCGAAATCCAGAAGTCCATCATCAGCAAGCGGCTACTCGCCGAGTATCGGGTGTGAGGCGATGACCGTTCCGGATTTCGCTGCGCGGCCCCAACTTTCCGACGATATTGCGGGCTTTGTCCGCAATAGAATCTTCGACGGCACCTACGCCGCGGGACAATACGTGCGTCTGGACCAATTGGCCGCGGAATTGGGGATCAGTGTCACCCCGGTGCGTGAAGCGCTATTTGCTCTGCGCGCCGAGGGCCTGCTCGCCCAGCAGCCCCACCGGGGCTTCGTGGTGTTGCCGGTGACCGAGCGGGACCTCGCCGATGTCGCGAACGTGCAGGCCCATGTCGGCGGCGAGCTCGCGGCGCGAGCGGCGATCAACATCACCGACGACCAGTTGCGTAAACTCAAGGGGATCCAGGCTGAGCTGGAGGAGGCCTATGCCGGTGACGACCACGACCGGACGGTTCGCCTGAATCACGAGTTTCACCGGGCTATCAATGTTGCCGCGGACTCGCCCAAGCTTGCCCAGCTGATGTCGCAGATCACCCGTTACGCGCCGGAGTCGGTGTTCCCGACGATCGAGGGGTGGCCGCGCCAGTCGATAAAGGACCACCGGCGGGTGTTAGCCGCGCTCGCGAAGCGCGACGAGACGCTCGCCCGGGCCGCGATGTCGGAACATCTTGCCGCAGGCGCGGTTCCGCTGATCGATCACCTCGTCTCGCGTGGCGTGGTGGCCGAAGCGAGCCAACCGACTTCGCGTCGGCGTCGGCTATAAAGCGCCGCCGGCGGCGCCGGCAATGGTCCGGACTCATAAGGTTGCCTTGATCAACGTGTCGCGCAGGCTCTGGATGTCGACCTTGCCGGTGCCACCGCGCGGGACGTCGTCATCGGACTCGAGTAACAGCCATACCGTCGGCACCTTGAAGGCGCTAAGCAACTTGCGCGCCGAACTGCGCAGGTCCCCGGCGGTGAGCGCACGGCTGCACACCACGGCCGCGCCCACCCGCTCGCCCTCGGCGCCGGGCACGTTGGTGACGAAGGCATTCTCGACGCCGTCGATACCGCGCAGTGCCCGCTCGACCTCACTGGGGTAGACGGTGGCGCCGCTGACTTTGAACATGTCGTCGGACCTGCCGTGGTAGAACAGAAAGCCGTCCGCATCGAGGCGGCCGAGGTCGCCGGTGGGGTAGAAGCTGTCGGCGGTGAACAGCTCTTCCCGGCTGCGTCGGCAGATGCCGCGCAGTGTGTGCGGTCCCCGGATCTGAATCTCGCCAACGGTTCCCGACGCGACCGGCGCGCCGCCCTCGGGGTCGATCACGCGGATCTCCATGCCGGGGAACGGCTCTCCGCAGCTACCCCGGGCGGCTGGCGGCATGTCGGTGTCGGCGGGGTAGCCGCAGTACGGCCCGAATGTCTCCGTCATGCCGAACAAGGTTGCTCGTGCCCCGGGTTCAGCCCGCAGCTTCGGCGGCAGTAGCGCCTCCAGGCTTCCCGGCCGCAACGCCGAGAGATCGACCGTGCCCGCGTGTCGCGCCAGTGCCTCGGCCTGGTCGGGCCAGCCGCGAAACAGTGTGACCCGTTCGCTTTCCAGCAGGCGCAGCGTGGTTTCGGGCCGGGGCACTTCCTCGGTCACCAGGGTGGCGCCGGCGAGCAGGGCGGACAAGATTCCGCTGCCGAAGCCGCCCACCCAGAAGAACGGCATCGGCAGATACAGGCGAGTGTCCGCGGTGATGCAGCGCGCCGCTAGCCCCGACCGGACGGCGGCCAATGCGTTGCCGTGGGAGTGGATGACGCCCTTGGGCGCCCCGCTGCTGCCAGAGGTGAACATGATTGCCAGCGGGTCAGCCGCGGTTACCGTCTCGGTCACGGCATCGACGATCCCGCGTGCGCCAGCGCCGGCGGTCATGTGGGCAAGCCGATCGGCCGTCCAAACCTGTCGTAACGCAGGAAGTTCGAGCTGCGGGACGGATTGCAGATCGTCGAGGTAGCGGTGGCCGCGGAATTCCTCGACACCCACCAGGACCTGCACTGACGCGGTTCGCAGTTGCGCGACCAGTTCGCCGACCTGCAGCAGGGTGCTCAACGGGACCAGCACGGCGCCGATGCGGGTCAGCGCGATGGCGACCTGCACCCAGCGGGCACTGTTGGGCATAATCAGCGCGACCCGAGTGCCTTTGCCGACGCCGGCCTCGATGAAGCCAGCGGCCAAATCCCATGTGGTCGTGTCCAGTTCGCGGTAGCTGATGCGGCTCGCCGGATCGATCACCATCGGCTTGGAGGCGTCGTGGGTGGCCCGGAACCTCACCAGTTGGTCGATCGTGTCAGACATCGAACAACCTCTTCAGTTGCTGCGTGTCGACCTTGCCGCTGGACAACAACGGTATTCGGGTGCGGGGCAGGGCCAGGAACCGCTTGGGAATTTTGTACGCGGACAATTCCCCAGCAAGACGCTGACGCAACGCCACTTCGTCGAAACCGGGCCCGACCACGACCGCGGCCACCAGCTCTCCCCGCTCGGCGTCCGGAATGCCCATAACGTGAGCCTGGACACCGGCGATCCTGGCGATCGCCCTTTCAACTTCGGCCGCCGACACGTTGGCACCCGCCGTCTTGATCATCGCGCTGCGCCGTCCGACGAAATAGATGAATCCATCGGCGTCGGCGCGCACCAGATCACCGGTGTGGAACCAGCCGTCGGCGTCGAAACAGTCCTCGCGGCTGCGCTTGTAGTAGCCCTGCATCACGTATGGTCCGCGGATGCACAGTTCACCCACTCCTGCGGCATTGGGATCGAGAATCAAGGTATCGAATCCGGGCGCCGGCTTGCCGAAAGATCCACGCCGCCCTTCGGGTTGGTCGGACTCGTCGTCAGTGATCAGCACCACGCTGCCGGCCTCGGTCATCCCCAGCATGTTGTGCCGTAATTCCCGGTCGGCCGGCCGGGCTCCGGGCGCCATGATCGGATACAGGTTGCCCCGCCGCATGGATGACAGGTCGCGTCCGGCGAAGCTCGGATGGGCGGCCAAGTGAGCGATCCCGGCTGCGAAACCATTAGTCATGGTGGGCTTTTCGGCTTCGAGTAGGTCGAGTGTCGCACCGGCATCGCTGGCGTTGGAGCACACCAGCGTAGCGCCGGCGACCAAAGTGGCGAGCAGCCCGAAGGCGAACCCGCCGATCCAGAAGAACGGCGAATTGCAGAACAGCCTGTCATCTTCGGTCAAACCGCGGATCGAGTTGAGGTTCTGCTGGTGCCCGAGCAGGGCGGCATGGGTGTGCATTACTCCCTTGGGGGAGCCCGCGGAACCCGATGTGTAGACGATGGTTAGCAGATCCGACCCGTCAACGTCGTCTTCCATCGCGGACAGGATCGCGGGGTCGACGGACTCGGCGAGCCGATACGCAGGGCGGTGGCCGATTGCGACGTGACGCAGTTGGGGTGCCGCGGTTGCAAACAACCGTTTATCGGAATCGAAGTCGGGAACCGAGAGCACCTCGATCAGCCGCCGAACGTAGTCGTGCGACCGAAACCCTGCGGCGCTCAACAGGATCTCGACATCGCTGTCGACCAGCTGCTCACCCAATTCGCGCGCCGTGGCGAAGGTGGAGAACGGGATGACGACCGCGCCGATCCGCGCCGCCGCGAGCATCGCTACGACGAAGTCGGTGCCGTTCGGATAGAGCAGTCCCACATGGGTGCCCTTGCCGGCGCCGAGTGCGATGAGCCCGCGGCCAAGCTCTGCCGAACGGTGATCCGCCTCGGCGTAGCTGATGCGGTCGCCGTCGCAAACGAGCAGCGGGTGGTCTCCGCGGTAACCGGCTTGGCGCCGCAGGATCCGGGCGACGTTGGGATGGTCACCTGGCATGGTCGCTGGGTACGACGGGCGCATCGAAGAAGCGGCGGATCGCGTCCAGATCGGCCTTACCCGACGGCGTCCGCGGTATCGTGTCGACGATCGCGATCTCGGTGGGAATCTCGTAGCGAGCCAGTAGCTTCCGCAGGTACTCCGCCAGCTCGCCGGCATCGGTGGATCCGGACTGGCGCAGTTCCACCATCGCGACGGGCGTCTCACCGAGGCGTTCGTCGGAGCGCCCGACCACGGCCGCGCCCGCCACCGCGGGGTGGCCCTCGAGCGCGGAGCGCACGTCGTCGGGCATCACCTTGAAACCGCCGCGGATGATCGCCTGATCGGCGCGTCCGAGGATCCATACAAAACCGTCCGCGTCGATGCGCGCGAGATCCGTGGTTCGCATCCAATCCGCCGACGGCCCCAGCTGTCCCGGCTTGACCTCCAGCAGGCCAACCTGATCGGGCCCGAGAGGGGTGCCGTCATCACCGACCACCCGCAGCCGCGCCCCGGGGTTGGCCCGCCCGACGCTGCCGCGTTTTGCTCGCCAGTGCTGCTGGTAATCCGGCAGCGTCCAGCCGGCCACGCCACCTCCGAATTCGGTTGCGGCATAAGAGGTTAGGACCGGTATTCCGTACTTCTCGGTGAAGGCGTCGGCGTCCAGGGCGGAGAGCGGCGCCGTACCGCAGGTGACCGCGCGGATGCTTGCCAGGTCCTCGCGGTCCAGGTCGGCGTGCAACACCGTGCGCAACGCGGCCGGTACCAGCGACACCGTGCGGGGCCGGTGTTTGCGCACCGCCTCGGCCCATGCGCCCAGCTCGAATCGTTCCAGCAGCACAAAGGATCTCGCCTCGGTGACGCACTGCAACACCCGAAACACCCCGCCGATGTGCACCAGCGGTGAGTTAACGATCGCGACACCGCGGCGCAGCTCTGTCGGCGCCGGTGCGCGGTGAGGTTCGGGGCCCATCACGCTGCTCGCCAGCATGTCGTAGCTGAGATCGACGCGTTTGGGCGGCCCGGTCGTTCCGCTGGTCAACATCCGAACTGCGACGCCGGGCCTGGGAGCGGACCCGGCGGTGTATCGGACTGGCCCGGCGATGTCGTCTAACAGACCGGAGAGCGACACCGTCGGGGTCCCGGTGGTCACCAGCGCCGTCAGGTCGTCGGGTTCGCCGACGATGAGCGGCAGGCGCAGCGCGCTGACATCGGCCTTGACGCGGTCGTCGCCGCGCGAGGGATTGATGACGACGACGGTTCCGCCGGCCAGCAGCACCCCGAGGAACGCCGCCACCTGGCCGGGCCGGTTGCGCAGCAGCATCCCGATCTGGGGCTGGCCTTCGGCCGCCCGCGACGCGATGCGCCATGCCGCGTCGCCGACCTGACCCCACGAGAGCCATCGGCCGGCGTACTCGATCGCGTTCCCGCTGGGCTGCAGATCCAGGACGTCCGCGATGCGTTGACTCAGCGGGTGAACGGTCATCATCGGATTTTCGGTTGGCGCGCGGCATCGTCGACAGCCTCGCCCGCAGCGGCCAGTTCAGCCTTGCCGAGCGGGTTGCCCAGCCGGGTATAGATCAGCCCCTGCTCCAAGGCGGCCCGGTAAGGCTTGTCGAGCGACTCCCAGATCGCCTTCACGGTGCCCTGGGTGGCGGACGGCGGCTTGGCGGCAATCGTCGCCGCAATCTCATGAGCGCGGGCCCACAATTGGTCCGGGGAAACCACCTCCGAGACCAGGCCGATCCGCAGCGCGGTGTCGGCGCTGACCCGTTCGTCGTTGCCCATCAGCGCTATCCGCAACGTCTCACCCAGACCGATGCGGCGCATCAGCCCGATCGGCTCCAACGCGCACACCAGGCCCGCCGATACGTGTGAGTCGAAAAACGTTGCGTCTGTGGAGCAGATGACCACGTCGGATTCGTTGATGAAGTAGAACGCGCCCGCGGTGCACATGCCCTGGACCGCGCACACCACGGGCTTCCACATCTTCTGCCATTTGGGGCTGAGCGCTTCGCCGGGATCTTCGTGGTTCCAGACGTTTTCGGGTTGGCCGTAGGGTGCCTTGATGTCCAGCCCGGCGCTGAACGCCCGGGTGCCGGCCGCCCGCAGCACTACCGCGTGGACCGAGTCGTCGAGTTTGACCGTGCGCCAGGCGCGGGCCATCTCCAGGCACATGGCGCGGTTGAACGTATTCAGCTGTTCGGGCCGATTCAGCGTGATGGTGGCGACATGGTCGCCTACGTCGATGTCGAGCAGTATGGTCTTGTAGTCGTCGTGGCTCATCGGCACTGCCAATCCGGTGCCCGCTTTTCCACGAATGCCTTGGGGCCCTCGAGCGCATCCTCGGTCCGTAGGACCCGCTCGCGGAAAGTTTCGGCGAGCATCTCGGCTTCGTGCAGTGGCAGGTCCAGTCCCTTGAGAATGGCCAGCCGGGTCCCCCGGACCGCCAGCGGCGCGTTGGAATTCACGATGCCGGCGATCTCCCGGGCCCGTTCCATGAGCCGTTCGTGCTCAACGATTTCGCTGATCAGCCCGAGGTCGAAAGCGCGCTGCGCACTCATCCGCTCATGCTTGCCCATCAGTGCCATCCGCAGGGCGACCGATCGGGGGAGCACTCGGGCCAGCCGCACCAGTTCACGCCCGGCGACCAGTCCGATGCTGACGTGTGGGTCGAAGAACGTCGCGCGGTCGGATGCGATCACGATGTCTGACGTGGTGACCCAGTCAAGGCCGGCGCCGCAGCACAAGCCGTTGACGGCGGCCAGCACCGGCTTGGCCATGCGGCGAAACGGAGGCGTGCCCTCCTGAGGCGCCTCCCACTGTTCGTAAGTCGACAGATACGGCCGTTCGTAGATCACCCTGCCGTCGCCGGGAATCTCCTTGACATCCGCCCCAGTGCAGAACGCGCGACCGGTGCCGGTGACCACGAGCAGCCAAACCTTGTCGTCGTCCTCGGCCTCGTCGTACGCGCTCCGGAGTTCGGTGATCATGTGTGGGCTGAGCGCGTTGAGGGCATCCGGACGGTTCAGTGTGATGGTGGCGGTATGCCCGTCAACCTCGTAGTTGATGGTGTCGAACGAGTCAGCAGGCATACCAGCAGGCATAAGTGTTCCCTTCATCGGCCATGGAAATTCGGCGCGCGCCGCCCCCGAAACGCTTCCAGGCCTTCCTTGAAATCGCTGGTCCGACAGGATAATTCCAAGTTGTAAAGCTCCTGTGTCATGGATTCGCCCAGCGATGCGTGCTGCCCGAAGTCAAGGGCCTGCTTGGCCAGCCCGATCGCTACCGTCGGTCCGCAGGCCAGTCGCTCCAGCAGCCGTTGAACTGTGTCGTCGAGTTCGTCCGCGGTTACGGCCTGGTGAATCAACCCCCAGTCGGCAGCCTCCGCTCCACTGACTTTCTCGCCGAGCAGCAGCATTCGGCGGGCCCGCGCCAGGCCCACGAGGCGGGGCAGCAGCCAGGTAGCGCCCGAATCCGGGCTGAAGCCACGGTCGATGAACGGCTCCCAGAACGCGGCATCGGTGGCGGCCACCGTGAAGTCGGCGGCCAGCGCAAGATTGCAGCCCATGCCTACTGCCCATCCCTGCACACTGCACACCACCGGCAGCTGGATGCCGTGCACCAGCTCGATCACCCGGTGGGCGGCGTGCGGAATCCGCCGCACCAGATCACCGGTCCGGGCGCGTTGCGCCCCGGGACTGTTGGCGGCCACCCAGTCGGCGCCGGCGCAGAAGTCGTCTCCGCCGCCCCGGATGTGGATCGCGCGCACTGACTCGTCGGTGGCGGCATCGGTCAGCGCACCGATCAGCGCCTGGATCATCAAGTGGGTCAACGAGTTACGCTGCAGCGGGCGATCGAGCGTGATCCGCAGAATCGCGCCATCCCGGCTGGCCGTGACCGACCCCTCGGCATCGGCTGCGTCGGCCTTTTGACTCACCGTCGAATCCGGCCTTTCTGCGGATACGGTTACCCCTACAGTAGGCAATACGATTGTTACGCTGTATAAGTTAGCAAGGAAACATTGCGGACGGAACAGGCGGGTGAAACCCGGTGAAAGATGGTCGAGCGGCGCCTACGGAAGAAGGCACACCCGCATCGACGCGGACCCATGATGCCAGATTCGGTGAGGCGCCCCTCGCCCAGACCGTCGCCGCAGCGGCGGCCATCCGGCGCCTCAGCTCACTGCTGCTCACGATGGAACACCCGCACCCGACGGTGGACGCGATGATGGCGAAATTCGCCGAGTGGGAAAACGAGCTGGCCACCGCGGCTCCGAGGGACAACGCGCCGCGAATCGGTGAAGTCGCCGACGACCCCAGGCGCGTGTATCTCAACCACGCAACCGACATCGGCGCGTACAACGCATGCTTTCCCGAGTACCAGTTTGATCACCTCGATGCCGAGAATGCTGGCGGCCGGGTCTTGTTCCCGCTGGTTTACGAAGGACCACCGGGGCTGGTGCATGGCGGTTTTCTCGCGGTGTTCTTCGACTGCGTAATACAGCACCACAATTGCGTCACCGGCCTTTCCGGCAAGACCCGGTCGCTTGGCCTGACCTTCCGCCGGCCCGCACCCATACTGACCGAGCTGCGCTTCGACATCGTTCGGTCGCAGATTGAGCGGGGTATCGCGTCGACGGCCCGGCTGCTGCTCGACGACGAGGTGCTCTGCACAGGTGAGGTCAACACGTTGGCGTCGCCGCCGGAAAAGCTGTCAGCATTTCAGTTCGGCAGGCGGCGAAAGGAGCCCAACACATGACCGCCTCGAGCGCAGCGGACGATCGCGTGCTTTTCGACTTGGATCACCACCGGCGAATCGCCACGATCACCCTGAACAACCCGAAACAACGCAACTCCTACGACGCGGCCATGCGCGATGCCGTCGCCCGCTGCCTGGATCGAGTGGCCGAAGACGACGACCTCACCGTGGTGCTGCTGCGCGGAGCCGGGGGAGTTTTCAGCACCGGGGCCGACATGAACAACGCATACGGCTGGTACGGCGACACCGGTGCGCAAGGCCAGGCCCCCGATGATCCCGATGATCCGGCGACCAAGCGCCGCCCCAGTCAGCGTCGTCGACTTACCGTGGACCGCAAATCATTTGGCTTCTACCACAACTTCATGGGCTTTCCGAAGGTGACGGTGGGAGAGATCGCCGGGTACGCCCTCGGTGGCGGATTCGAGATGGCGCTGATGACCGATATCTCCGTCGTCGCCCGGGACACGAAGATCGGCATGCCGGCGACCCGCTTTCTCGGGCCCGCGCTCGGCAGCCTGCACATGTTCTTCCATCGGTTGGGACCGGTGCTGGCCCGACGGCTGCTGCTAACCGGTGACGTGATCGAAGCCGGCGAAATCGAGCAACTCGGAATCTTCACCGACACATGCGATCCCGGCTCTGTGACGGCGCGCGCCCGGTACTGGGCCGAGAAGGCGGCGAAGATGCCCGCCGATGGCGTGGTGATTGCTAAAGAAGCGTTCCGCCTGGTCGAGCAGACCCAGGCGTACCACGGTGAGGAAGTGGCGAGCTATCTGTTCCATGCCTTCGGTACCAATCTGCAGTTCGCGCCGGATGAGTTCAACTTCGTCAAAACGCGGGCGCAACACGGAACCAAGGAAGCGTTCCGGCTGCGCGACGAACACTTCCACGTGCCGGAGCCAGAAGCGCAATAACCGGCTTCCAGAGCGGCTACCGGGTGGTCGTCGCCTTGGCCCGCCCTCGCTGAGCAGTGGACTTGGCCGCCTTGCGTTGCCGGGACGGCGCCGAATTGGCGGCCTTCTTGCCCTCTTCGATCAACCGGCCGGCGTGGTCGAGGATGCAGTCGAGTCCGTACTCGAAGTTCGTTTCATCGGGCGCCCCGATGCGGTGACCTTTCCCGGTCACTTGAGCGATCAACGGAGTGGTTTGGGGATCGATGGCCACGGCGTCCTCGATGGCGCGTGGTCCGCTGTTGTCCGCTGACTGGTTCTTCTCGTAGAGCCGTTGCAGTACCACCGATCCGCGAACGTGAAGCGACACCGCGGAGTAGGTGTCGAAGGCGTCCTCGGGCGATAGGCCGGCCTCCACCAGGTTGGCGATCGCCCTCTCCATCTCCTGAGCACCCACTCGCGCCGCCTTGGGACTCAGAGCTGCGCGTATCAATATCAGATCGCACAGTATTGGGTTGCCCATGAACGTCTTACGCATCAGGCGTGCGTGATTTCGCAACGTTTCGCGCCAGTCGCTGGCTTCGACGTAAGGGGTGGCGAACACGTACTTACTCAAGGCGCGATCGGTCATCGCGTTGAGCAGATCGTCCTTTTTTCGGAAGTACCAGTAGATACTGGTGACCCCTACGCCAAGGTGTTTGCCGAGCAGCGGCATGCTCAGGTTGTCTATCGACACCTGCTCTGCGAGTTCGAATGCGCCGCTGATGATGTCATCGGGGTTGATGGATCCGCGTTCACGGCGCTGACGCTTGTCGGCGGTTGCCTGCTTCGCCACAGTTCCGTCTCCCACCTGCGCATACGCATGCGTGTCGTCGTTCGGCAGTGCTGCTTCGTGCGATTTTTTCCTCTGCTACTGTAATACCTATCGTAGGCTTTTTGGTAAATACTCTTTCTTGGTAAATACTCGAGTGGGCCATGGATCTAGGGCTGGCAAATGCCACAGCGGCGGTGGTCGGCGGCAGTCGAGGAATGGGTTTCGCCTCGGCCCGTTGCCTTGCCGAGGAAGGTGCCCGGGTGGCGGTCATCGGCCGCTCACGCGCCTCGCTCGACAGCGCCGCCATGGAATTGGCAAGTCTGGGTAGTCCCGATGCCCTCGGCCTCGCGGCCGACATCGGTGACGCCGCCCGGGTCGCTGAGGTGTTCGCCGAGCTCGGTGAGCGATGGAACGGCGAACTCAACGTGCTCATCAACACGGTCGGGCCGGGAACGCCGGGCAGCTTCGAAGATTTGACCGACGACCAGTGGCGCCAATCCGTCGAAGACGGCGTGCTGGGGATGGTGCGCTGTGTCCGCTCGGCGCTCCCGCTGCTGCGCAACGCGAAATGGGCACGGATAGTTAACTTTTCGGCGCACTCGACGCAGCGGCAAAGCGTCGTGCTGCCGGCCTACACGGCAGCGAAGGCGATGCTGACCAGCGTCTCGAAGAACTTGTCTCTGCTGCTGGCCAAGGACGAGATCCTGGTCAATGTGGTCTCGCCGGGCAGCATCGCGTCGGAGTCGCTCGTCGGCTGGGCGAAGTCGGTGGGTGTTGACGGCAACGACCCCTATCGCCTGATGGACGCCATCGCCGAGCACTTCGGGCATCCGGCTCAATTGCCCCGGGCCGGCCTACCGGAGGAGATCGGGCCGGTTGTCGCGTTCCTCGCGTCGCGACGCAACTCGTACATGACCGGAGCCAACATCAACGTCGACGGTGGTTCCGACTTCACCTGACCGTGTGCGAGGCGGCCCACAGCAGGAGTGGGCGATGGCGCAGGCCAGTAACGGGGCCGGTTACGTAGGGGTCCGCCGCCCTCTAGGTGCGCGATTCGTCGCGTGGCGCGGTACTGTGGCCTACTGCACGCACGCCGATCGAGGGGAAAGACCTCCTGAACACTCCCTTACCAGCGACAATTGCGACGTGATCAACGCACCCGGACCGGCCGATCCAACGGCGCCGGTCCCCGTGAGTGGTCATCTGGCCAAGATTAGCTACGACGACCTGCCCCAGGTTGTCGTAGACACCGTGGCCGACCTCCTGGGCAGGCCTCGCGCACGCGGCTGGATTCACCTGTGCTCGGCAGCCACCGCCATTGTGGCCGGTGCAGCGCTCGTGTCGGTGGCCGCGATCGAGGCGTCGCCGACGGCCAGCTGGGCCGCACTGATCTATGCCGCCACGATCGTCGCCATGTTCAGCGTCAGCGCCACCTACCACCGGGTGCACTGGCGCTCCCCCAGCGCCCAAAAATGGATGAAGCGTGCCGATCACTCGATGATTTTCGTCTTCATCGCCGGCTGCTACACCCCCGTCGCGTTATTGGCGATGCCGCCGCGCATCGGAACGCAGGTCCTGACCCTGGTGTACGCGGGCGCGGCTGTTGGTGTGGCCCTCAAGCTGCTCTGGCCGTCGGCGCCCCGGAGGGTCTGCCTGCCCCTTTACCTGCTGCTCGGCTACGTGGCGATTTGGTTCATCGGAACCCTTCTCCACGGCGCAGGTGTGGTTGTGGTGGTCTTGCTCGTGGCCGGCGCCGTGCTGTACAACGTGGGCGCTATCTTTTACGGTTTTAGCTGGCCAAACCCTTGGCCACGGACGTTCGGATATCACGAGTTCTTTCATGCGTTCACCGTGGCCGCGGCGACCTGCCACTACATCGCCATCTGGGTGGTCGTGCTGTAGCCACCGATGGATGCGTGAGATCCAGCCGGGGAAGGGAGCGGACTGTGGCGACGGCGGGTGAGGCGCGTGCGTGGGCACGCGGAGCGTTGCGGGGAATCGGTGACTCCCTCTACACCCCGTTCTGCGGCGTCGATGGCGATGACATCGATTGGGACGCTTACCGGACGTTGGTGCGCTACTGCGTCAGCGATCTCGGGCACCCGATGTTGTGGTGCACCAGCGGCATCGCCGAGTTCTGGTCGTTGACCCTCGATGAGCGAAAACGCTTGCTGGAGGTGGCAATCCAGGAGGCACGCGGCCTGAATCCCCACGTCGTCGTGCAGGCATGTACGGCGGCCACGTCGGCGAAAGACTGTTTGGACCTGACGCTGCACGCCCAGCAGGCGGGCGCCGACATCGCCTACATCCAAACGCCAATGATGGAGGCGCACGGTGGCGAAGGTGTGCTGCGATTCTTCAAATACATCGCCTCGCGCACGGACATCGCCCTGGGCATGTTCAATTCCCCGTCCTCGGGTTATGTCTTGACCCCGGCCGAAGGCGCGCGGATCTACGACGAGGTGCCCGCGGTGTGCGCCACCAAGGAGGGCGCCTTCCGGCCGGAAGCCAGCCGAATGTTGCACCAACTGGCGCCCGCCCTGGCGGTCTGGGAATGCGATAGAACGGTGTACCGCGCCGGATGGCTGCGCGCCGGAATCGTCTGCCCGGCACAGCTGGGCACCGCCGGCTATCTGTTCGAGACTCCGCAGCGGAGGCTGTTTTCCGAGTACTGGGACCTGGTGCTCGGCGACAAGCTGCTCGAAGCGATGGACTACGGACGTGACTCCGGTCTGGACCGATTCGATCTCGACATCGGATCCTGGTGGACCTGCTACCCGGGGCGATCGGACTACTTCACCCACTGGGGTGGTGCGTTCAAGTACGCCGCCTCGGTGCTGGGCCTGCCGATCGGCGACTATCCGCACTCCCGGCCTCCGCAAGCGGAGTTGCCGCCCGAGGCCAAGGCGCAGATCGAGAATGCCTACCGGCGCCTCGGGCTCATCGGTTCGTAACAGAACGCGGTTGGCCGAGCCGAAATTCGCTGCTCGGCGAGGGTCCGCGAGGGCCCGCAAAGGCATTAGCGGTAGTTGCGGAATGCGGTACCGATAGGTATACAGTATGGGTACAAACTACGCTGGATCTAAGCAATGGTCATGCCTGAGGAGACTTCGATGAGCAGCGCCGACGGCGAAGACGCGGTGCTCTACGAGGCCACGTCCACCGGCGTCGCAATCGTTACGTTCAATCGGCCGGATCGTCTCAACGCCTGGGGCCCCGACATCGCCGCCGGGTTCTACGCCGCGATCGACCGCGCCGAACAGGACCCGACCATCCGGGTGATCGTGCTGACCGGTCGGGGCAGGGGATTTTGTGCCGGTGCCTATCTGGGTGCGCCGAGCTCCGCTGACAAGATGGGCGAGACGATGGAAAAGGCGGCCCAGACCAACCTGGCCGTCTTGGTCGGCGAACGCCCGCCCCATTTCGTGACCACGCTGCGCAAGCCCGTCATCGCGGCGATCAACGGATCCTGTGTCGGCATCGGTCTGACACAGGCGCTGATGTGCGACGTCCGGTTCGCCGCAGCCGGGGCGAAGTTCGCCGCCGTGTTCGCTCGCCGCGGACTGATCGCCGAGTTCGGAATCTCCTGGATACTTCCGCGCCTGACCACCTGGGGTGTGGCCCTCGACCTGCTGTTGAGCGGCCGCACTTTCCTCGCCGAGGAGGCGGCCCAGCTGGGCCTCGTCAAGGAAGTCGTCGCGCCCGGGGATCTGATGCAGCGGACCCTGGCCTACGCGGAGGACATCGCCCAGAATTGCTCGCCCGCTTCGATGGCCGTGATCAAACGGCAGGTATACGGCGACGCCACTCGCGATGTGGTGGAAGCGACTTCGCATGCCGAGGTGCTGCTGCACGAGGCGATGCCGCGACCGGACGTCATCGAGGGAATCACCAGCTTTCTGCAGAAGCGGCCGCCGCAATTTCCCTCACTCGCCTCCACGGAAGCGTAGAGCGCTTAGTGGTACCCGAAAGGATGATGATGGGGAACTTGGTCTACAAGGCGATTGATGTCGACAATCACTACTACGAAACACTGGATGCGTTTACCCGGCACCTGGACAAAAAGTTTCGCCGACGCGGTGTCCAGATGTACAGCGACGGCAGGCACACCCAGGCGATCATCGGCGACCGGGTGAACCGCTTCATTCCGAACCCGACGTTCGATCCGATCATCGTGCCGGGCTGCCTGGACTTGCTGTTCCGCGGCGAGATTCCCGGCGGCGTCGATCCCGCGTCCTTGATGCAGGTCGAGAAGCTAGAGCTGCGGCCGGAATACCAGGACCGCGCCGCCCGGGCCGCGGTGGTCGACAGCCAGGGCATCGAGACGGTCATCATGTTCCCGACCTTCGGTTGCGGGGTGGAGGAAGCGCTGAAGGACGACGTGGCGGCCACCATGGCGTCGTTGCATGCCTTCAATCTGTGGCTTGACGAAGACTGGGGCTTCGACCGCGACGATCACCGCATCCTGACGGCGCCGATGATTTCCCTCGCCGACCCCGAAAAGGCAGTTGCCGAAGTCGATTTCGTTCTGGACCGCGGCGCGCGGCTGGTACATGTGCGTCCCGCCCCGGTGCCCGGGGTCCCGAAGAACCGGTCACTCGGGCATCGGTCGCACGATCCGGTCTGGGCCCGGCTGGCCGAGGCGAACGTTCCGGTGGCTTTCCATCTGGGGGACAGCGGGTATCTGAAGATCGCCGGCATGTGGGGCGGCAAGGATACTTTCGAAGCCTTTGCGGCCCCCGACCCGCTCGACAAGATCCTCGTCGACGACCGGGCGATCCATGACACGATGGCCTCGATGATCGTGCACGGGGTTTTCGATCGCCACCCCAAGCTGCGGGTGGCCAGCGTGGAGAACGGTTCGGAATGGGTGGCTCGACTGATCAAGCGGTTGAAGAAGACGGCGAACCAACAGCCGCGCTGGTTCCCCAACGATCCGGTCGACACATTGCGCCAACACGTGTGGGTGTCGCCGTACTACGAAGAAGACCTGTCCGCGCTGGCGCAGAGAATCGGCGTCGACCGCATCCTGTTCGGCTCGGACTGGCCACACGGCGAAGGGTTGGAGTCACCGCTGTCCTTCACCGATGAACTAGGCGGATTCGACGATGCCGGGGTCCGGAAAATCATGCGCGACAACGCATTAGAATTCCTCGGCGTAAACGTGGCACTGGCGGCCCCCAAAAGATGAGGCGGCCTGGGCCGTGAGCGAATGGACCATTGGGGCGGTCCTCGACGCCATCGCCGATGTCGTTCCCGACCGCTTGATGACTGTCTGCGGAGACCGTCGGAGCACCTTCGCCGAGTCGGCGGAGCGCACCAGCCGACTGGCAAATTACCTCAGCGACCGAGGATTCGGGGTCCGTCGTCCGCGCGAGGTACTGCAGCGCTGGGAATGCGGCCAGGACCGGGTCGCGCTCATCATGTACAACGACCTGTACCCCGACATGGTGATCGGGTGCCTGAAGGCCCGCGCTGTGCCGGTCAACGTCAATCACCACTACTCGCCACGCGAGATCCGCGAACTGCTCGACTACCTGGCGCCCCGCGGCATCATCTACCATCGTTCACTCGGCGCCCGGTTCGCTGAGGTGCTGCCTGCAAGCGGCGCCGAGCTGCTGGTGTCGATCGACGATGGAAGCGCGGTACCCGAACTGCCAGCAGCTATTTCGCTGGACGATGTCTTGGCGCAGGGGAACCTCGACGGCAATGTGGCGGGCTCGCCGGACGACTTGATCATGATGTGTACCGGGGGAACGACGGGGCGACCCAAGGGCGTCCTGTGGCGGCAGAGCGATATGTATGTGTTGTCGATGGTGGGGGCCGACCACGAGAGCGTCACCGAGATTCATGACAAGGTCCGGGGCGGCGGACCGCCCTGGTTCGCCGTTTCGCCGCTGATGCATGCCGCCGGCATGTGGACGGCGTTCGCGGCGCTCTGCGCCGGCCTGCCGGTCGTGCTGTATGACGACCGCAACAAGCTCGACGTACGGTCGGTGTGGGAAACCGCCGAGCGCGAAAAGGTGGGCATGATGACGATGGTCGGCGACGCATACGCCGGGCCACTGATCGCCGAACTGAGCAGGCATCCGTATGACTTGTCTTCCCTTAACTCGATCGGCACCGGGGGAGCCGCCACAAACGCGAAATACAAACGGGCACTGATGGAATGTCTGCCACACGTCACCATCATCGAGGGCTACGGATCTTCGGAGACCGGTAACATGGCGTTCGGGTACAGCCACGACGGAACGGCAAGCGAAACCTTTGAACCCAGGTTTGGCGCGACGGTCGTGTCCGCCGACCGCAGCCGGTTCCTGCGGCCCGGTGAGCGGGAGATCGGCTGGGCGGCCAGGATGGGCCGCATCCCGCTCGGGTATTTCAACGATGCCGACGCCACCCAACGGACCTTTCCGGAGATCGACGGCCAGCGGGTGGTGCTACCCGGCGACCGGGCATCCATCGAAAAGGACGGCACCATCCGCCTATTCGGCCGCGACTCGCTGGTGGTGAACACCGGCGGTGAAAAGGTGTTTGTCGAGGAGGTCGAGGAAGTGCTGCGTGCGCATCCGGGCGTTGCCGACGCGTTGGTGGTCGGACGGCCGAGCGAGCGGTGGGGCCAGGAAGTCGTCGCGCTCATCGCGCCGCACGCCGATTCGGACATCAGCGAAGACGCGCGGGCCCTCTACACCCTCTGCACCTCGCAATTGGCGCATTTCAAGGCGCCCAAGGCATTCATCTTCGTCGAGCAGATCCAGCGCCTGGGCAACGGCAAGCCGAACTACCGATGGGCCAGAGAGCAAGTCACACAACAGGTTACATCATGAATAGCAAAGCGATTGACTGCCTGGTCAATGTGCATTTCGGTGAAGTCGAGTCCCAGCCCAATTGGATGCTCAAGGTCCGCGACGACTATTTCAAGGGACCGGAGTCGATGTTCGCGCCGGTGGATCTGTCCGAGCTGCTCGAGGAGATGGATGAGCAGGGGGTGCAGAAAGCGATCCTGATGGATAACCTCGCCGGCCCGTCGACCACGGCGCGCAAGTTCGTCGAGGCCAGGCCGGACCGGTTCGCCCTGGCCATGGGTGGGGTCAATCTGCTGCGTCCGGTGCGGCCGCTGCGTGAATTGACCGCTGTCGTGTCCGACCTACCGGTCGCCTACGCCGTAGTGGGACCGAGCTTTTGGGGGGACGGGCAGTACCCCCCCAGTGATGCCGTCTACTATCCGCTCTACGCCAAGTGCGCGGAGATCGACCTTCCGCTATGCATCAACACCGGTATTCCCGGACCGCCGATCCCCGGCGAGGTGCAGCATCCCATGCATCTGGACCGGGTGTGTGTACGGTTTCCAGAACTGCGGATGTGCATGATCCACGGTGCCGATCCGTGGTGGGACGTCGCGATCCGGCTCATGCTCAAGTACGCCAACCTGCGGTTGATGACGTCGGCGTGGTCGCCCAAGCGGCTGCCGGAAAGCCTGCTGCACTACATGCGAACGCGTGGCCCGAACAAGGTGATCTACGCATCGGACTGGCCGGTGTTGCGGATGCGTCGAGTGATTCCCGAAGCTCGTGCGCTGGACCTGCCCGCGGAGGTGCTGGACAACTATCTCTACAACAACGCGCAGGAATTCTTCTTCGGACAGGAGCACTGACCATGGACCGCTACGAACTGCGTAGGCTGGACTATAGCCTGTCCGACGACCAGTTGGACCTGCAGACCGCGTACAAGCAATTCTTCAAGACGCACTGCTTGATCGAAACGGTCCGTGCCGCAGAACCTTCCGGATTCGACAAGAACCTGTGGGAGCGGCTGTGCGCGATGGGCGCCACGACCATGGTACTGCCCGAATCCTCGGGCGGTGACGGCGCGACGCTCGTCGATCTCACGTTGGTAGCCGAAGAGATCGGCCGATCCCTGGCGCCGGTGCCGTGGATCGATCACGTCTGCGCGGCGAGGCTGCTGGCTCGCCTGGGAGCACTGGGTGCCGATACCCAAGGGGTGCTTGGCGGGGAACAGCTCGCTGCACTCGATGCCCGGATCGACGGTGGGCTGGGTCCCCGGCTGATTCCGTCGGGCTCGATTGCCGACCACATCATCGTCGCCGACGGGGACCAGATTCTGCGCCTGACGTTTGGCACCCGGCCGGCGAAGGTGGACAACATCGGCCGACTGCCGATGGCGTGGGTGGATCCGGCCGCTGCCGACACTCGTACGGTCATGGCCAGCGGATCCGATGCGATGGCGAATTATGGACGGGCGCTGGATGAGTGGCGACTGCTGACCGCGTCGGCCCTGGTCGGTCTAGTCGAGGAGACGATGACCATCGCCGCGGAATTCGCCAAGACCCGCTACACCCTGGGGGTTCCCATCTCGACGCTGCAGGGCATTTCGCATCCGCTGGCGAACATGGCCATCACCGTTCAGGGCGGACGTAACCTTGGCCGGCGCGCCGCCTGGTTCCTGGACAACGAACCCGACGAACGACCGGAGTTGGCCCCATCAGCGTTCGTTTTCATGGCCGAGGAGGCCGCCAAGGCGGCGACGATGGCCGTGCATATCCAAGGGGGCCTCGGGGTTTCGGCCGAAGCCGCCGCGACGGCATATCTGGTGCGGGCCAGGGGATGGCCGCTGGCGGGCGGCGATCCGGGCGCCAGCGCCAAGCGGATAGCCGAAATCGTGGCCGGTCGCGAGCAGGCCGCGCGGGTCTAGGGCGGACGAGACGATGGATTTCTCCCGGGTCGAGCTGTCCGACGAGGACAAGGCGTTTCTCGACGAGGCGCGTACTTTTCTGAAAACACATGTGACCGAAGAGGTCAGGCGTCGCGACCGCGAGACGGGTGACAATTTCGACGAGGGCCTCCATTTGGCGTTCGGCGCCGCAGGGTACTTGGCCTTGGAATGGAATCCGGCAACCGAAGGCGGTTTCAGCCGGGTGCGGCGCCGCATCTGGGAGCTGGAAAAGCGGCGGGCACACGTGCCATGGGTGACGTGGGGCACGACCGCCATGGTGGCGCGCTCGGTGGTGAAGTTCGGTTCGCCAGACCTGCAGGACGAGGTGATGCCCGGAGTGTTCAGCGGCCACATCCGGCTGTGCCTGGGCTACACCGAGCCCGAAGGCGGCTCCGACGTCGCCACCTGCAAGACCCGCGCGGTACGCGACGGGGATAGCTGGCTGATCGATGGTTCGAAGATGTTCACCACCGGCGCGCACAACTGCCAGTACGTGTTTGTGATCACCAACACGGCTCCGGACGCGCCAAAGCACAAGAGCCTGACCATGTTTCTGGTTCCGCTGAACTCGCCGGGCATCGAAATCCAGGGCATCCGCACCATCGACGGCGACCGGACCAACATCGTCTATTACAGCGACGTCCGCGTCGATGACCGGTACCGGCTGGGCGATGTGAACGCCGGCTGGACCGTGCTGCGCGAGCCGCTCAACGCCGAGCACGGCGCGGTCGCGGCCGCGCGCGATGGATTGCAGGACACCTCGATCATGATGCACCAGGCCGGATCCATGGCCGCGGCGGTGGACAAGGCCGTGTCAGGCGTGACCCAGCGGGACCCGAGCGGCCGCCGTCTTCTCGACGATCAGTCGGTCGCGTATCGACTGGGCCGCAGCGTCTCCCGGTTGGAGGCAGCCCTCTCGGCCCCGAACATCTACGGCCGGGTCGCCATCGCACAAACGATGCGAGACATCTCCCCGGACCTGATGGACATTCTCGGTGCCGCCGCAACCCTGCCGTTCGGTACCGACGGTACCGCGGACGACGGCAGCGCCGAGTACGTGTACCGCTTCGCCCCGCTGGTGGGAATCTACGGCGGCACACTGGAAGTATTCCGAAACATGATCGGCCAGTACATGCTTGGGCTGGGCAAGCCCAATTACTCACCGCCCGTCAAAACGGTGAGTTAAGCAAGCGCCGAACGTGAACTGACGGCGGGAGCCGCGGCGTGTCGTCGCCACCAGTTCACGCTCGGCGGCATGATAGGCCGAACCCGCGCCCGCCCGAGTCAGGTTGTCAGGTCGTCAGGATGGTGGCGGCTGCGGTGCCGGGCGCGCCGTAAACCTGGGCGAATCCGACCAGCGGCGTTCCCGGGACCTGGCGGTCGCCGGCTTCGCCGCGCAACTGTCGCACCAACTCGTGCATCTGCCGCAGCCCCGACGCTCCGATCGGTTCGCCGTTGGCGATCAGCCCGCCGTCGGTGTTGACCGGTATCGCACCGGTGATCTCGGTGGCGCCGCAGGCCAACAGTTCTTCCTGGTCGCCGTCGGCGCAAAATCCGGCCTCGGCCATGTGGATCACCTCCGCGCCCGCGTCGGTGTCCTGTAACTGAATGACGTCGACATCGTCCGGCCCCAGGTCGGCCTTCTCGAACGCGGCCCGGGCGGCATAGACGGTCGGCGACGCATCCTCGTCGACCGGTGCGTACGTCGTGTTCACCTCGTAGGCGCCGTAGCGGCGGGTGCGGACCTCTACCGCGCGAACGTACACGGGTTTGACGGGGAATCGCTTTGCTATTTCGGCGCGGCACATCACAACCGCGGCGGCGCCTTCGTCTGGCGTGCAGAACATGTACTGGGTCAGCGGGTAGTTCAGTATCGGCGAATTGAGGATGGCTTTCTCGGACATGGGCTTGCGCCGAAAAGCCTTGGGGTTCAATGCCCCATTGCGAAAATTCTTAGCCGCGACCTTGGCCAGCGTGCCGGTGGAGATACCGTGCTCGTGCAGGTAGCGGTTGGCCTTCATGCCGAAGAACTTGGTGGTGAGGTATTGCCCGTTCTCCGCATACCACCTCGGCATGCCGACCAGCGCCGGGTCTTCGGTGAAGGCACCGCGGGGATGCTTGTCCATGCCTACCGCGATACCAATGTCGTAGTCGCCCAACCGGATGCTGTCGGCACACAACTTGGTCGCACTGGCCGCCGTCGCGCAGGCGTTGAACACATCGGTGAAAGGAATACCGGTGAGCCCCACCATGCCGACGATCGCGTCCGGGTTGGCCACCGTCCAGCTGCCGCCGACCGCGAACTGGATGTCCTTCCAGTCGACCCCGGCGTCGGCGAGCGCGAGCGCAATGGCGTCGGCGCCCATCTCCATGGCCGACTTGCCCTCGAAGCGACCAAATGGATGCAGACCGACGCCGATAACGGCAACGTCTTTCATGCGATGGCTCCCGACTCCTTTAGTTCGGCGATGCGGTCCCAGTCCATGCCTATCTCGATGAGCACGAGTTCGGTATGCTCGGAAGCTTGTGGAGCCCTGGTGGTTACCAATGGTTCATGGTTGAACTGGACGGGCCCGCGGACAACTTTGAACGGTGCGCCGCCGGAGGCAAGCTCGACTTCGGCGATCATGTCATTGGCAATGGCCTGTCCGTCGTCGGCCAGGTCGAGGAGGCTCTGGAACGGCGCCCACTGACCCTGCATCGTTTTCAGGTGCTGTCGCCAGTAGTCAAACGGCTTGCCGGCGATGGCCTTCGTGATCAGTTCAGCGGCCGCATCGGCGTTCTGTATCAATGGGAGTACTTCGGCGAAGCGGGGATCGTCGGCCGCCTCGCGGATGCCGAGGTGCTCGAACGTGTCGCGGATCAGACCGGTCGGGCTGATGATGCACAGGTTGATCGTGCCGCCGTCGGAGGTTTGGTAGTTGCCCATGAAGGGATTGACCGACATCGCGGTGGCGGAGCCCGGCATTGGCGTGCGCATGACCTCTCCGGTCTCCATGCCTTGCGTCACGCTCGCTCCGGCCGCCCACCAGGCCGTGCTCAGCAACGACACATCGAGCTCGACGGCTTCGCCGGTGCGCTCGCGATGCAGCAATGCGGCCGAGATGCCGCCGGCGATGAACATGCCGCCGATGGAATCGCCGAACGCGGGAATGCCCTGTCCCAGTGCGCCGCCCAGCTCCTCTGGCGTCAGTGCATACCCGACGCCGCTGCGGGTCCAGAACGCCGTTCCGTCGTAGCCACCGACGTCACGCTCGACTCCCTTGTCGCCGTAAGCCGAACCGCGGGCATAGACGATGTTCGGGTTCGCCGCGCGAATGTGCTCGACGTCGAACTTGTGCTTCTGCCGCTGCGCGGGCATGTAGTTGGTCAGGAACACGTCGGAGGTCTTGGCCAGTTCGTAGATCACTTCCTGGCCGCCCGGGGTGGAGACGTCGATCCCGACGCTGCGCTTACCCCGGTTGGGATGCTCCATCAGCGGATGCCGGTCCGGGTTGACCTGAATGCCACCCATGTTGAGGAAACCGCGTTGCGTATCACCGCGCACCGGGTGCTCGATTTTGAGGACGTCCGCGCCCCAGTCGGCAAGGATGGCTCCCGCTGCCGGGACGAATGTGAACTGTGCGAGCTCGAGGACTCGGAAGCCCTCCATTACTTTGATCACATCTGCCTTCTTACTTGGGGTCGAACGTGACGGGAAGCGCGGCCGGCGAACGGAAGGGTTGACCGTGGATGTGCGGATCGCCGTCGGCCAATAGGTTGACGTTCGTGAGGCGATTCAGCAGGCATTCGAGCGCGACACGGGTTTCCAGCCGTGCCAGGTGCAGACCCAGGCAGGTGTGCTCGCCGGCGGCGAACGAGATGTGCGGCAGGTGCTTGCGGAAGATGTCGAATTCTTCCGGGCGATCCCAGCGTCGCTCGTCCCGATTTGCAGAACCCATGCACACGCCGATCGCGGAACGCGCCGCAATCGCGACGCCTTCCACCTCGGTGTCTTC
Source organism: uncultured Actinomycetota bacterium (assembly GCA_963814505.1). GTDB lineage: Bacteria > Actinomycetota > Actinomycetes > Mycobacteriales > Mycobacteriaceae > Mycobacterium. The sequence goes on along the minus strand of CAWFDM010000015.1, from coordinate 180,772 downwards.
GGTGGCGAACCGCTGCACCGTGGTCAGCGGTGTCTCGAACCGCAGCCCTTCCTCGATCGCCTGGGGGATCAGCCCGTGGTCGGCTTCCAGAGCGGCGAACTGGGTGGGATGGGTCAGCAGCAGATACAGCAGGTTGCCCGAGGACCGGTAGGTGGTCTCCAGCCCGGCGGGCAACAGCAGCCGCAGGAAGGAGTAGATGGCTTCGTCGCTGAGCTTTTCGCCGTCGATCTCCGCGGTGACCAGATCGCCGATGATGTCCTCGGTAGGTTTGGATTTGCGCTTCTCGATCTGTGCGAGGAAGTAATCCTTGAGCGCGGCCGACGCCTCGAAGGCGCGTTCGTAGTTGACGGTGTAGCTGATCAACTGCTCGGCACGCTTACGAAACATCGGCAGGTCTGCGTCGGGCAGCCCCAATAGTTGGGCGATGATGCGGGTGGGGAACTCGAAAGTGAACTTCCGGACCAGGTCGGCTTCGCCGGCGTCGATGAATTCGTCGATCAACGTGTTGCAGATCGGCCGCAGGATGGTCGGTTCCCAGCGGGTGAGCGCTTTGGACTTGAATGCCGCGGACACCAGGTTGCGATGGTCACGGTGCTTCTTTCCGTCCATCGCCAGGATGGTCGGACCCATGAAGAGGCCGATGGTGTTGTCGTATGTCTGGGAGGTGAATAACCGGTTGTCGCGAAACACCGTGTTGACCGCCGCGAACGACATCGCCGAGTACTCGCGCTTGGGCCGGAGGGTCACGGGCGTCTTGGAGTAATCCATGACCGTGCCCTCGAACACGCCGCGCTCGCGGCGCTTTTGGGCAAAGAACGGGTACGGGTCACACAGGTCAACGGATTGGTTGCCGGTGCCGGCGGCGGTGTGAACGTGGGTCGTCAACTAGTCTCCAGCATCCTCAAGCATTCAGCACCAACGGGTAGCCCTTGTGGGTGATCGTACTGTAATCCTTACAGTAGACAATATGGCCCAGCGCTGATGCCGGCCGATCCCGCTCGTGCACGGCTCGCTCGTTCAAACCCGATGGCCGGCCCCAAGGTCCTTAGCTGCCGCGACCGCGTGACTTGATGATCTCGAGGCGTTCCTTGAGCAGTTCGTCGAGTTGCTCGATCGAGCGGCGTTCCCGCAGCATGTCCCAGGGTGTGCGCGTCAGCTTGACCTTCTTGGGTTCGGCCAGGTCACCATCCACGATCAGCCTGCCATCCATGCCGTTGCGGCACAGCCAGATGGCGGGGATCTCGGCGTCGTCGGCGAAGGGTATGTCGAACTCCTCGCCGTTGTCGGTGCGGTACCGCGCGATTTGACGCGGCATCAGGTTGTCGTTGCGGTCGGTTTCGTAGCTCACGGCTCCGAGGCGACTGCCCTTCATGCGGCGGTCAGCTGTCATCAACACTCCTCACTGCGCGTATTGCCGCATATCTGTGCAGGTTACGGCCCAGCCATGCTGGCCATAGCCGAGTTAGGGCTGCACGATCCACGGGCGGTTCCTTCGATGGTCGGCATCGTCCGCCCGACGGGCGTTGGGCGGACAGAGGAATCGCATTGCCCGTGGACGCCATCCGCGCCGATTCGCGGTGGACCACCGCTGACAACGAAACGGCTCGCGTTTGACCATACGCCACCAGCGGTTTCGGCGGGGAAAGGGGGGCGGTCTGGTGACCGTTGACAGCGAGTAAGCGCGGAACGCGCTTTCCCGCCGGTGTGTTGGGGGATCGCACCCGGGGCCGGTACCACCATGTTGCGTGGCCGCTCTGCGGGGTCTGCCCATTGGAAGCCTCCAGCGGCAAAATTATCTGCCACTGCCTGAACCGGGGCGGCAACCGCGGCGCCAAACGGGTCTTGTACGTCGTCCTGGTCGTGCGGCTGCGCCACCACCAACCCAGATGCGCAGCAGAACACCCTGCCGCGCATACGCCGCCGCCGCGGGATCCGAATAATTCTGGAATTATGCTGCCTAGCAGCGATCCCGGTCGCTTCCAGCGCCCTCCACCACCAGGTGTAGAATCAAGCGTGGACCGTTTCGTGTTTAGCGGTGATTCCGAATCGTAAATACATTGCGAAGAAGATCGGTGTGTGATTCGCCGTCGCCCGCTCTACCAAAAATATGACCAGGTCAACCGAGCCAATTTGTAAGGACATGCGCCATGGATTTTTCCAATTTATTTTCTCACCTCCAGGAGCCCGAGTTTGTTTCTTCAGGCGATACCTCAAAAGTGGCCGTGGAGCACCCCACCTTCTCGGATCGGCCCGAGGTGAACGCTCCGGGGGCCACGAAGACATGACGGTGAACGACTTAACTGGTTCGCGGCGCTGGCCGTGCCATGCGGATCTCCCTCGCCAGCCTCCTGGGCGGCGACAAACGCGACTTATGTGCGACGGCTAGGCCCAATAACTGGGGCCCAATAACTGGGCTGGTGCGCGATCGCCACACCAGCCCAGTTATATGTGGTCTGCTAGATCGTTTTCACTCTGACCGCCTGGGGACCTTTCGGACCTTGCTCGACCTCGAATTCAACGCGCTGGTTCTCCTCCAGCGTGCGAAAGCCGCTCCCCTGGAGCTCGGAGTAATGGACGAAGACGTCCTTTCCGCCGTCGTCAGTGGCGATGAAGCCGAAGCCCTTTTCGCCATTGAACCATTTCACAGTACCCTGTGTCATTAATTTAACTACTTTCATTCAGCGGATGCACCAAAAGCATCGCGCTCAGTGTACACGAAACGGCCGAAAGGAATTATTCGGGCCGTCACGCTTCCCCGCGTGTAAATCTTCGCGTTTCGTCATTCGCCGTCGTTGTTTCGACGACTCGGCTCAAGCGTCGGTCGGTGGTTACCCACCACTCCGTTGTGGGCGGCTGGACCGGCGACGTCGTTGCCCGGCGGCACCCGATCGACGACCTCGGGAAGGTTGCGATGGGGCAGCTTTGGGACCGGGGGCCTGGTAGGGGGCGAGCTTACCAACCAACGCATGCACGGCGGGCGAGTCGGCGGCCACCAGCTGGGGAGTGACATGGATACCGGCCCTTCGCAGCAACGCCTGGGTGTCCTTGCGCTGCTCGGGCAGTACGACCGTGACCACGTCACCCGCGTTTCCGGCCCGCGCCGTGCGCCCGGAACGATGGAGATAGGCCTTGTGTTCGCTGGGCGGATCTATGTGCACCACCAACTCGACGTCGTCGACGTGCACGCCTCGTGCGGCGATATCGGTTGCCACCAGGACGCGGGTCTCGCCCGTGGTGAACGCAGCCAGATTGCGATCGCGCGCCGGCTGAGACAGGTTGCCGTGCAAGTCAACTGACGGAATCCCTGATTCGGTGAGCTGCTTGGCGAGCTTGCGGGCGTGATGTTTAGTGCGCATGAACAGGATCCGGCGCCCGGTGCCGGCGGCGAGTCGATGCACAAGTTCCTTCTTGGCGTCGATACCGGCGACATGGAAGACGTGATGGGTCATCGCGGCCACCGGCGAGTCGAGTTCATCCACGGAGTGCAGAACCTGCCTTCGGAGGAATCGGTTGACAAGCTTGTCGACTCCGTTGTCGAGGGTTGCGGAGAACAGCAGCCGCTGACCACCCATCGGTGTGGCGGCCAGAATCCGGGTGACGCCCGGTAGGAAACCGAGATCGGCCATGTGGTCCGCTTCGTCGATCACCGTGATCTCGACGGCGTCCAGGCTGATCAACCGTTGCTTCATCAGGTCCTCGAGCCGACCTGGGCAGGCCACCACGATGTCGACGCCGGACCTGAGTGCGCTCACCTGCCGCGTTTGGGGCACGCCGCCGAAGATCGTTGTGACCCGCAGGCCGTAGACGGTTGCCAACGGTTCCAGCGTCGCGGTGATCTGGGTCGCCAATTCACGGGTGGGTGCCAGCACCAAACCTGACGGCCGCGACGGGCGCCGCTTGTTGTCAGAGAGCCTGCTGACCAAAGGAATCGAGAATGCGAGCGTCTTTCCGCTGCCTGTCTTGCCGCGGCCGAGAACATCACGGCCGTCAAGGGTATCGGGGAGAGTTTCGGCCTGAATCGGGAACGGCCGACTGATGCCGCGCGCAGTGAGCACGCTGATCAGTCGTGCGGGCACGCCGAGATCGGCGAAGGTCTTTTCTGCAGTCACTTTTCGGTGTCTTTCTGGTGTTGGGGTGTGCCTTGTGTCGTCGCGACGGTTCGCGCGCCAATGTCAGCACAGCGTGGCGAGATTGCCGGTGGGCAAAATCGATCGCCGCGAGACGAGTAGTGCTGGATGCACGGATCATCTGAAATCGGTGCCTAGCCGGAATTCGGGCCGGCGCCGATGGCAGATGAAGAAGCGTTCCACGACGTGTTGGCATTCGTTGTCGTTGAGGCCAACGTTGCCAACAGCATACCGCACGGCCGATTTCGGCCCCATGTAGTAGCCGACGATACGGTTGGAGAACCCGTCCTTGACCGCACAGATGTACGGCTTGCCCTCGCGGGTCGGCCGACCTGCCCTTCGACGTCTACCCCGTCGCCTTCCCCATCGGTGTATCTCGTGCAGGAGCTCGACAGTGTTGCGCGGCCGGGGTTGCTCTGGGGGCCCAACGGTCCGGCGACTGATTCGGCAAGGCTGCGCGACATCTATGAATCCTGGGTGACATCGGTGATCCGCGAACGCGTTTCCCGATCACTGAGGTGCCGCGAGAAAGTCAAGCGACGTGCCGGCCGCACAAGGTCCGACGAGGAAGTGCTGTCGCGATGGCTCGCCGTACGAAACGACGAATTCCCCAGGTGGATACAGCAGTTCGGATCCGGGCAGGAGTGGGACTTCAGCCTCGACATTCTTGACGCGTTGGAAGCGCTGATTCGGCGAGTGGCGTCAGGACCGGAATAGCTGCTGGAAGAAAAAGCCAACGCCGACTTACTAGAAGGCGCCGCCTCGTATTTCGGCGAAGTGCTCCGCCGCGATATCTGCTCGCGCAGCAAAACCCCCAGGCCTACGGCTGGTGGGGTAGTAGGCGGACCATCAGGCCGTTGGCTTCGCTGAGCAGCGTCCCGTCGGCATCCGTCATCGTCGCCGCGATGAAGTGCTTCCTGCCGTCGATTTCGGTGATGCGGCCGTGCGCGGTAAGCGGCTCGTCGATCGGGGTGATCTTGCGGTAGTCGACATGCAGGTACCCCGTGCGAGTGGCGGGAATGCCCGCCGTAGAGACCACCATCCCGAGCAGCCAGTCGTAGAACAGCGGGATCATGCCGCCGTGCACCGCGTGGTTTCCGCCCACATGGGATCGGGTGAAGTGTCCCTCCATGACGACGCCGTCAGGCCCGGATTCCGTGACGGTCCACGGCGGCATCAGGGGGTGGCCCAAACCGGGCAGGGAGATCACTCGGCCGGCCCGTACCGGGATTTCCGGGGTGCCCGGAACCTGGCAGCCGTCCAGTAGCGCGCACGCGTCTTCGACGTGCTCGGCCGCGATCGCCCACGTCGAAGGGTCCGGGTTGGTGGAGACGGTCAAGTCCTGTAGGCGCCGAATGGCCGCAACAAACCGGCCCAGCTCGGGTGGCGCATCGTCGACCGGCCTGATTTGCGGGAATCCACCACGGATTTCAGGGATTTCGGGGATTTCGGGGATTTCGGGTGCCGCGTCTTTCGTGTCTGTCATGGCGTCCTTTCAGCTCGCGGCTTCCATACCCGGAGCAGATCGTCGGTGGTGGTGATGGTTGCGAGCAACGACAGGGTGTTGGCGATCACCGCGGCGCCGTATTGGGCGGGTATGCCGGCTACGGCGTCCCGCGGCACGATGACCCGATACGCCGAATTGACCGCGTCCATGACGACGTTGGGGATCGCGATGTTCAGCGAAACGCCCACCACGACGATGGTCGACACCCCGAGGTTTCGCAGCACCGCATCAAGGTCGGTGCCCCCCATCGGTCCGACGCCGTGCCACCTGCTCAGCACCAGATCGCTTGGCTCGGGACCCAATTCGGGCAGCAGTGACGCTCCGGGCGTGCCGGGAGTGATGTTCACGTCGTCGTGTCCGATCGAGAAAATCTTTGCGTTGTGGTTGGAGCCGAGGCCATCGGGTCGTCGCTGCACCAGGCAGTGCACAATCCGTACCCCGGCTGCCCGCGCCGCCGGCAACAGCCGCACGATGTTCGGCAGTGCGACGCGGCGTGCCTCCTCGGCGAGCAGCGCCAGCCCGGCGTCCGGGCCGATGACTGCGCCCTGGCACTCCTGGGTGACGATCGCGGTGTGTTCGGGAGCCGCGAGTTCGGCAAGTTCGGCAAGCTTTGGTCTCATGCGGACGCGACGGCTTCCGGCGGGACATCGTAGAATTGCGTTGCCCATTTACGCAGTGCCATATACGGTTTGGCGTCCACCTTGGAAAGCGCGGGATGCTCGACGTAGCGCTGGTAGCGCCAAATCTCGAGGTCATCCCACACCGTGCTCAGATGCTGCCGTTCGACGCGCCCAAGCAGCTGGTCGGGCGGCACCTCGGAGGCGTCGCCGGGGTTTCGCGGCCACCAGATCGAATAAAACATGTTGGAAGTCTGATCGTCGACCGGCGTGCAGGCGAAGATCAGCCGGTGGTTCGATGCGCCTTCGAACGCGCTGATGGCGCCGCCGAGCCCGAACATGTGACTGTGGATCCGCAACGCCATCTTGTCGGGATCCTCGCTGCCGGCATCCGGCCATCCGGTGAGGAAGCGCCACTCTTGATCGACGATCTTCCAATCCAGCATCCTGGGCGTCACCGTAGCGTGGTGCACATACTTGAAATGGGCACTGTCCGGCCCGTTTTCCGCCACGATCTGTGGGTGCACCGGTTCTTTTTCGGCGAGCCGGGAGAACTCGGGATACGGCCGGTAATAGGCGGCGGGGTCGGTTTCGAACTGCGGGAACGAGGTGAAGATGTCTGGCATTTCCCACTGCGGCGCCTCGCCGTGCGGGTGATGCCAGACGAACACGCAGTCGTACTGTTCCAGCACCGGGAACACGCGCAGGGTGAGCCCGCGGTTGGGCCGATCGGGTTGATAGGGGATGTATCGGTTGGTGCCGTCCGGGCCCCAGCGCCAGCCATGGAACGGGCACTGGACACAATCGCCGACTACCGTGCCGCCGTGCCCGATGTGCGCGCCGAGGTGCTTGCAGTGGGCCTCGAGCACGTGCAGTTGACCGGACTCGTCGCGGTAGGCGGCCAGATCCTCGCCGAAATATTGCAACGGCCGGACCTCCCCGGCCGGGAATTCGGGGGACCACCCGACCATGAACCACCCGGTGACCTTCCAGGTGAACGGAACCCTCACGCCAGCGCCTCCCGCGGTAGTTTCGCTGATACTAAGTCCGTTACAGTATAGATTTCAGCAGGTCGACGGAAGTTCGTCCACTGCGCGGCAAGGAGCTGTATGACTGGAGACGATGGATTGGGCCCTGAGCTGGGCGATCGCGTCGACGTCCTGGTTATCGGCGCCGGATTCTCCGGCCTGTACATGCTGCATCGGCTGCGGCGGCTCGGATTGCGGGCCCGGGTGCTGGAGATGGCCGAAAACGTAGGCGGCACCTGGCTGCTCAATCGATACCCGGGTGCGCGGTGTGACATCGAGAGCATCGAATACTCGTACAGCTTCTCCGTAGAGATTCAACAGGAGTGGGTTTGGACGGAGACGATGCCGGCCCAACCCGAAATCGAGGCCTACCTGAACTTCGTCGCCGACCGGCTGGATCTTCGCCGCGACATCCAGTTCGGCACCAAGGTCGTGGCGATGGCCTTCGACGAGGAGGCCGCGGCGTGGGTGGTGCAAACCCAGCGGGGTGAATCCTTCGTTACGCCATTCGTCGTTGCCGCCTCTGGCATCCTGTCGGTGCCGCTGGAACCCGACATTCCCGGAATGGCGTCTTTCGCCGGAACGTCCTTGTTGACCAGCCACTGGCCGAGGGAGGGCGTCGATCTGGCCGGCAAGCGGATCGGAGTCATCGGCACCGGCTCGACCGGTGTTCAGCTCATCCCGATCGTGGCCCGGGAAGCCTCGCAGCTCTATGTGTTCCAGCGTTCTGCGGCGTACACCCTGCCATGGCAGGTTCGCCCATTCGAGCCCGGCGAGCTGGACGAGATGAAGGCCCGCTACGACGAAATCCGCGCGGCCCAGCGGGCACACCCGATCGGGGCCGCGCGGCTGAGCGCTTTCTCGGTGCTGCTCGGGATGCTCGGCAAGCCCGCGTTGAAATCGGCGTCGCGGGGAGAGCGATTGCGCGCCATCGAGGAGCACGGCGTGTTGGGCGCGCTGAATTGGGGTGACGTCTTCTTCGACATCGAAGCCAACCGGATGGCGGCCAACCTGTACGGAGAGGCGGTGGCCCGGATCGTCAAGGACCCGGTGACCGCCGCGGCGCTGGTGCCCGACTATCCCTTCGCGTGCAAGCGGCCGATCATCGACCAGGGCTACTACGAAACCTTCAATCGCGACAGCGTGACGCTGGTGGATCTGCGCAAGGGGCCGATCCGCGAGGTGACACCGACCGGCATCCGCACCGAGCGAGATTGCTACGAACTCGACGCGATCATCTACGCCACTGGGTTCGACGCTATGACGGGCGCGCTCAGTCGCATCGACATCCGCGGTCGCGACGGGCGCTCGCTCGGCCAGTTCTGGGCCAGCGAGGGGCCGCTGTCCTATCTCGGGCTGGCGGTCGCCGGCTTCCCGAACCTGTTCACCCTCCAGGGTCCGGGCTCTCCGAGCGCGGCCACGAATTTCGTCGCTGCGCTGGAGCAGCATGTGGAGTGGATCGGCGACTGCATCGCATATCTGCGCGCCAACGGGATTCGCACCATTGAGGCGCTGGATAGCGCGCAGCAGGAGTGGATAGATCACACCACCGCGCTGGTCGCGCCGACGGTGCTGGTTCACCCGACCTGCAACTCCTGGTACAACGGCGGCAATGTGCCCGGCAAGAAACGGATGTACATGGGCTATGTCGGTGGAATACCCGAATACCGCCGTCGCTGCGATGAGATCGCGGCAGCCGGATACACCGGTTTCAAGCTCGCTTAGGAGATAGACATGTCTGCTGCGACACGCGTGCTGGACATTACCCGCGAACTCGGCATGGTAGTCCCGCGGGCGGTGGCCGGCCTCAACGAATCGACCGGATGGGCAGGGGCATCGCCGCGCGGCGTGCGCCAGTTCGGCGAGGTCTTCCTGGACGAGCTTGTGCTGAGCGGCTTTACGTTGCTGGGCGGGGATCTGAGCAACCAGATGCGGCCGTTGAGCGCGTGTGGCGCGGCGGCCGAGGAGTTATCGGCGCTGGGCATCGACGGCGCGCACGCCGACCCAAAACCGTTGCGGGCGACATCGATACAGCGGCGGCGCTTGCCTGGTTTGGGGGCTGGACTGGCCTACGAGCGAATGACGTTCGAGCATGATCCGGCGCTGCCGAAGTCCCTGGCGGCCGAGGGCTTGGGCGGCCCGGCAAGGGCGGTGGTGCACGTGTGCCGGCACCGCGACGGCCCCAGGCCATGGCTGGTATGGGTACACGGCGCCGGGCAGGGCAGCATCGAAGACCTGCTGCTGACCCGGATCGGCCGAATCCATCACCGGCTGGGCTACAACGTGGCGATGCCGGTGCAGCCCGGCCACGGTTGCCGGCGTCGCGAATGGCCGGCCTATCCGGACATGGATCCACTGGGCAACGTGGCGGGCATGATGCGCGCCGTATCCGAGGTGCGCGCCGTTGTGCAATGGGTGGGGCCGCAGGCGACCACGGTTGTGGTATCGGGGATTTCGATGGGCAGTCCGGTGGCGGCGCTGGTGTCGCATCTGGAGCGGGGGATCGACGCGGTCGCGCTGTACACCCCCATTCTGGGGCTCAACGCGATGATCGCTCGACACCTCGGGCGTTGGGGGCGGTCTCGCAATGGATTCCGGGAGCTACTGGAATCGCCGGTGGTCTCGCAGCTGACTTCTGTGATCGATCCGCTGGCGGTGGACCCGGCGCCGCCGCCGCACCGCCGGCTCATCGTCGGAGCGTGGCACGACAGGATGGCGATGCGCGAGCCCGCGATTGCGCTGCAACAGCGCTGGACCGGCCAGCTCTACTGGTACGACGGCGGCCATGTCGGTCACGTGTTCTCGCGGCGCGTGCAGCGGGTCACCGAGCGATTCCTGCGCGGGGTTGCCGGCTGATGGCGGCGACCCGGACGGCCCGCGAAGTCGTCGAGCTTTACAATCTCGTGGTCTGGAACGAAGGCAACCTCGATTTGGCCGAGGAGTTGTTGGCCGACACCGTCATCCGGCATGAGGTCGGTGAGGTGCACACCCTGACGCACGCTCAGGCGGTCCAACGGGTAGCGGACATGTGGCAACTGGTCGACTCGCTGCACTTCGACCTAAACATCGTCATCGCGGGTGACGACGGCGAGCACGTCGCGATTGTCTACGACTCGACCATCACCGCCGGCGACGGCACCGAAACCCACACTCAAACCAAAATAGCCAGCATCGAGGTGTTCCGCGTCGTCGACGGCAAGATCAGCGAGGTCTGGAATTGCGGCTACAAGCAAGGAGTTTGGAATTGACTGATCGCACATTGGACGAATTGGGCTACTACCTGCTGGCCGGGGCGGGCGGTGAGGGACCGGCGACCTTGATGGACGAGGCGCGTCGCGGCGAGGAGCTGGGCCTCGGCACCGCGTTCATCTCCGAACGTTGGAACGTCAAAGAAGCGTCCTCGCTCGTCGGGGCCGCATGCGCGGTGACTAATCGGATGCAGATCGCCACCGCGGCAACCAATCACAACACCCGTCATCCGCTGATCACCGGATCATGGGCAACCACGATGCACCGGCTCTCCGGCGGCCGGTTCACGTTGGGCATCGGCCGGGGAATCGCCGCGATCTACGGGGCGTTCGGCATACCGGCGGTGACGACGGCACAGATGGAGGATTGGGCCCAGGTCATGCGCCGGTTATGGCACGGCGAGGTGATCTTCAACCACGACGGCCCGATGGGCAAATACCCCATCCTATTTCTCGACCGGGACTTCCACGAAGATATTCGACTGGCGCTGGTGGCTTTTGGGCCCAACACGCTCGCGCTGGGAGGCCGGGTGTTCGACGACGTCATCCTGCACACCTACTTCACCCCGGAGACGTTGCAGCGCTGCGTCAAAACCGTCAAGTCCGCCGCGGAAAAGGCGGGCCGCGACCCGCACAGCGTGCGGGTGTGGTCCTGCTTCGCCACCGTCGGTGACCACCTTCCCGAGCAGTTGCGCCTGAAGAAGACCGTGGCGCGTCTGGCCACCTACCTGCAGGGGTACGGCGATTTGATGGTGCAGACAAACAACTGGGACACCGCTGTGCTGCAACGATTCCGGGAAGATTCGGTGGTGACGTCGATCGCCGGTGGGATCGATCACAAGGCCACGCCCGAGCAGATCGAGCACATCGCGACGTTGATTCCCGACGAATGGCTCCAAGCGTCGGCCACCGGGTCGGCGCAGCGGTGTGTGGACCGCATCCGCCGTGAATTCGACTACGGCGCCGACGCGGTGATCATGCACGGCGCTACCCCCGAGGAGCTCGAGCCTGTGGTCGCCGCTTACCGGCGAGCAGACGCAAAAGCACCCTAAAATCGGCTTTTACGTCTGCTCGCGCAAAGGGAATCAGGGCATGATCACGGTGCGGGTCACCGGTTCGGCGGAGGCTTGCCGGCTCGACAGGCCGCGCTGCAAGGAGGCCAGCAGCGCGTCGCGCGTCTCGCGGGGATCGATGAGTTCGTCGAATCCCAGATTTTGGGCCGATTGATACGACGCCTGCAGCTCGGCGTTGCGCAGCTTGGCGGACAGGTCCTCGCCGGCGTGCGATGCACGACTGAGCGCGGCGGCGCTCATGGCTCCCATGGTCGCGCCCGGGTAGGCGAAGGTGGCGGCCTGCTGGTCGAACCCGATCAGCGACATGACCATCGAGCCAAAGCCGTACGCCTTGCGGAGCGTGACGTGCAACTTGATCGTCGCGGCGGCTGTCTGGGCGGCGAACATGCGTGCGCCGCTGCGCAGTACGCCGTCGCGTTCGGAGCGACTGCCGGGCAGCATGCCGGGATTGTCGGCCAGGAACACGAGCGGCAAGTGGTAGGAATCGGCCACCATGATGAAGTGCGCCGCCTTGTCGGCGGCGGCGGCGTCGATGGATCCGGCCAGCACCTGCGGCTGGTTGGCGACGACGGCGACGGGATGCCCCCCGAGGTGGGCGAGCGCGCAGATGATCGCCTTGCCGTATCGCGGTTGAACTTCGAACCAGTCCGGATTGTCGAAGACCACATCGAGCACCGCGCGCATGTCGTAGACGCGCCGGTTGTCGCGGGAGACGATGTCCAGCAACTCCGGCGTCGCCCGCGGCCCGGTCGTTTCGTCGGCGGGCAGCGAAGGCGGATACGACCAGGCACTCGGCGGGAAATACGACAGATAGCGACGAATGTCGTCGAGCACGCTTTCGTCGTCCTGGGCGACGTTGTGGATGACCCCGCTGGGCAGCGCGACATCCGGGCCGCCCAGGTCCTCTTTCGAAATGTCCTCGCCCGTAGACTCTTTGACCACGGGAGGCCCAGCGGTGAAGATGGTGCCCTGGCTACTCATGATCCGGAAGTCGCACACCGGCGCGACGAGGGCGCCATGTCCGGCGGAGGGCCCGAGCACCGCGGCGACGGTCGGGACACGCCCCGAACACTGGGTCTGGGCGAGCAAATCGGTTGGAGTGCGCCCGTAGTGCCCGCCGGTCGGACGAAAGCCGGCGCCGTCGAGCAGCATCACCAGCGGGATCCGGTTGCGGACCGCAAGCTCGGCGATCCGGTAGCGCTTGGCGTTGCCCCCGGGCCCGATGCTGCCGGCCAACGTCGTGAAGTCCTCGGCGCCCACCATCACCGGCGCCCCATTGATGTCACCGGAGCCGGTGATGATCGCGTCTGCCGCGATCTCACCACCGACGAGCGTGCCGATTTCCCGGAACGTGCCCGGGTCGAGGAGTCGCTCGATCCGCGCCCGCGCATCGAGCTTGCCCTTGCCGCGATGCTTGTCGAGCCGCTCGGGCCCGCCCATGGCCCGCGCCTGCTGACGGCGACGGTCGAGATCTTCGAGCGTCTCGGCCCAGTCCTCTGCTTTGCTCATGCGTCTGTCCTACATACTGGATTGCTTACTGTAAAGTTACCCACATGGGTAGCTCCCCCCGCCTCAAGGTCGACGGGGGGATCCCCAATCAACTCACACGGGTTGTCGAGGCGGCCCGCGCCCTCGAACAAGACGGGTACGACGGGGGCTGGGCGTTCGAAACCAGTCACGACCCGTTCCTGCCGCTGCTGCTGGCCGCCGAGCACACGTCGCGACTCGAGCTCGGCACCAACATCGCGGTGGCGTTCGCGCGCAACCCGATGATCGTGGCCAACATCGGCTGGGACCTGCAGGCCTACTCGCAGGGCCGGTTCATCCTGGGCCTCGGGACGCAGATCCAGCCGCATATCGAGAAGCGATTCAGCATGCCGTGGAGCCATCCTGCCCGCCGGATGCGCGAGTTCGTTTCGGCGCTGGACGCGATCTGGTCGGCTTGGCGGGAAGGCACCAAGCTGCGTTTCGAGGGTGAGTTCTACACCCACAAGATCATGACCCCGATGTTCACGCCCGAACCGCACCCCTATCCCGCGCCGAAGGTCTTCCTCGCCGCCGTCGGTGAAGCGATGACCGAGACGTGCGGCGAGGTTGCCGACGGCCACCTCGGTCATCCGATGGTCTCGAAACGCTATCTCAATGAGGTGACCATGCCGGCGCTGCTACGTGGCATCGAACGCTCCGGCCGCGATCGCAAGGATTTCCAGGTCTCGTGCGAGGTGATGGTGGCCACCGGCGAGACCGACGCTGAGGTGGCGGCCGCCACAACCGCCGCGCGCAAGCAGATCGCCTTCTACGGATCAACGCCGGCTTACCGCAAGGTGCTTGAGCTGCATGGCTGGGGCGACCTGCACACCGACCTACACCGCCTCTCCCTGCAAGGGGAGTGGGACACCATGGGCACGCTGATCGACGACGACATGCTGGGCGCTTTCGCCGTCGTCGGACCGGTCGACACGGTGGGCGACGCTCTGCGAAGTCGCTGTGACGGTGTGGTCGACCGCGTGCTGCCGATCTTCTTCGCCGCCTCCCAAACCTGTATTGCCGCCGTGCTGAAGGAGTTTCGCCAGTGAGCGCACCCACGGTGGACGAAGCCGCCCGGTTGTTGGCAGATCCGATGGCCTACACCGACGAGCCGCGGTTGCACGCGGCGCTGACCCAGCTGCGCGCCAGCGCCCCGGTGTCGTGGGTCGACGCGCCGAACTACCAGGCGTTCTGGGCGATCACCAAGTACGCCGACGTGATGGACATCGAACGCGACAACACTCTGTTCACCAACTGGCCGCGCCCGGTCCTGGCGACCAGGCAGGGCGACGAGCTTCAGGCCGCTGCGGGCGTGCGCACGCTGATTCATATGGACGACCCGCAGCACCGGGTGGTGCGCGCCATCGGCTCGGATTGGTTTCGCCCCAAGGCGATGCGCGCGCTGAAGGTTCGTGTCGATGAGCTGGCCAAGATCTACGTCGACAAGATGATGGCGGCGGGTCCCGAGTGCGATTTCGCTGCGGAGGTCGCGGTCAATTACCCGCTCTATGTGATCATGTCGCTGCTGGGCCTGCCGGAGGCCGACTTCCCGCGCATGCTCAAGCTGACCCAGGAGTTGTTCGGCAGCGCCGACAGCGAGTTCAAACGCGGTGCCACGGAGGGGGATCAGCTGCCGGCGCTGCTGGACATGTTCCAGTACTTCAACGCGGTGACCGCGTCGCGCCGCGAGCATCCGACCGAGGATCTCTCGTCGGCGATCGCGAACGCCCGTATCGACGGTGAGCCACTGTCTGATATCGACACGGTGTCTTACTATCTCATCGTCGCCACCGCCGGTCACGACACCACCAGCTCGACCATTTCCGGTGGCCTGCACGCACTCGTCGAGAACCCGGACCAGTGTGCCCGGCTACGCGACGATCTGGGCTTGATGCCGCGGGCTACCGAGGAGATGATCCGCTGGGTCACGCCGGTCAAGCATTTCATGCGCACCGCCGACAAGGACACGGCGGTGCGCGGAACGCCCATCGCCGCGGGGGAATCCGTGCTCCTGTCCTACGTTTCGGCCAACCGCGACGAAGATGTCTTCGATGACCCGTTCCGCTTCGACGTCGGGCGCGAGCCCAACAAGCATGTCGCCTTCGGCTATGGCGTGCATTTCTGTATGGGTGCGGCGCTGGCCCGGATGGAGGTCAGCAGCTTCTTCACCGAACTGCTGCCCAGGCTAAAATCCATTGAGCTGAACGGTGATCCGCAATTCGTCGCCACCACATTCGTCGGTGGCCTCAAACACCTGCCGGTCCGCTACTCGTTTGGCTAGGTCGCGCGGCTGGGCGTGGCTAGCATCGGATTTCAATGCTCGTATTCGATGTGGACGACGTCGGAGGTCGGCCGCGACTGGCAGGTAAGAATCCAGCCGTCACTAACGCTGTCGGCGCTGAGTCCGTCGTTCCGCTCCATGTGAACATTGCCAAGGAGCAGCTTCGCCCTGCAGGTGCCGCATCCGCCGCCGATGCATGTGTAGGGGGCGTCGATCCCGGCGCGCAGCGCCGCCTCCAGCAGCGATTCATCACCCACCGTCGTGGTCTGTTCGGTTACCGCGCCGTGGCTGACGACGACGGTCGACAGCATCGGAACGTCATCATCGGCAAACTCCGTGTGGCTCGTGGAGATGGACCACTCGCCCGCCGTGCCCGGCCCGTTGTGCCCTTCGGGGCCGACACCGTACTCGATTTTGCGCCAGCTGCGGTATTGCGACGGCGTGAGTTCGGATCCCCACGCGGTTGAGATCGGCACCCCCCGCTCGAGGAAATCTGCCTCGTTCCTCTTCCAGGCCTGCACCCAGAGGTAGAACGGAATCTGCGGGTGGATGTGGTGCACGATGTGGAAGTTTTGGTTGAACATCAGCGGGTTCATGACGCGTTCCCAGCCCACCCGGACCCTGCTTGCCCGCACGGGGTCGATCTTGGTGGTGGCATCGAGATCGTGATGCGGCAAATAGTTGAACCACCAGGCCAGGATTCCCAGGGTCAGGCGCTGCGGAAGCAGGTAGGCCAGCGCCAGGTCCCAGCCATGACCCGTCCAGATGAGCGTGGTGAACAGCGTCACCACGGCGGTGACGTCGATGAGCACGCCCACGATCTCCTTGGGTGGGCGGTGGCGTAGTCGGGGTATGCCGAAGCGGGCGTACCAGGCGTCGATCGTGAGCCAGCGAAGCCACAGTTGCCAGGACGGGCCGCTGTGGGCCCAGGCGTCTGGATCGATATGGGGGTCTTCGTTGGTGTTGCGGTGGTGCTCACCGTGGATGTACCGCATCAGCGGAAAGGTCACCCATAACGCCACGAACGGCATCGACAGGCGGCCGAAGAGTTCGTTTACCCACTTGGCTCGTCCGACCGTGCGGTGGATGGAGTCATGTAGCACGGTGAACATCGCGTAGGTCGCCACGACATGGGCGGGAATGGTGACCACAAACTTCCACCGGGTCAGATCAACGAGTACCACCGCGGTCGCGGCCAGCCAAAGCGCCAGGGCACCAAACCAGATGAGCACGGTTGGGATGGCAATCCTCGGCAGCGTCAGTCCCGGGTCCGAAGCACCTCGACAGGTAACGACCGTTTCACCCGCGGATGCCACACGTCGACGGGCGAGACCGGCGTCCACATCGACCTGTGTCAAGACGTGGGCCTCATTTCCTGGGCTCGCATAAGTGGACCAGAGCTGCGCACCGGTCGACCGGCCCAGGCGGCAGGGCCACACGACTCAGCGCCAGATATGTTGTCACGGATTCTCGAGGTGACGCCAGTCGGGCTCGCCGGGCGCACCCGCGCCGCCGACACCTCACCGGCCCGGCCGGGAGTATGTTCAGCGCTCTCACCCCATACGATATTGCTCTCGTCTCACCAACGAAGATGATCCGCGGTCTGCCTTCGATGGTGCCCCGGAGTTCCTTCATTGATTTAAACGCCTTTAGAACACTATGAGTAGTGCTATTTTGCTTGTCCTGTGCCTAATAGTATGTATTCTGTCCTTGCAGGTGCATTATCGGTATCTACCTATGGGTGCACTGGGTGCGGCGTAACCGTGGCCCGCCTTCGGGTCGGCCTGCTTCCGTAAAGGAGGAGCGCATGACGGTGGTGACGACACGGCCGAAGGCGCTGACGTCTGCAAATGCCGGATTTGGTGCCCGCGACTGCGACAAGGTTTTCGGTCGGCGTTCGGGCCCGGCCTGTTTTTTGATCACGGATTTAGGAGGGCAGTGATGTCGTTTCTGGTGGCGGCTCCGGACATGCTGACGGCGGCGGCGACGGACTTGGCGGGCATCGGCTCGACGGTGCAGGCGGCCAACAGCGCTGCGTCGGCCCAGACCACCGGTCTACTGGCCGCCGGCGCCGATGAGGTGTCGGAGGCGGTGGCGGCGCTTTTTTCCGGCCACGCACTGACCTATCAGGCGCTCAGCGCTAAGGCGGCGGCGTTTCACGCCCAGTTTGTGCGGGCGCTGACTGGTGCCGGGACGTCGTATGCCAGCACCGAGGCCGCCAACGTCTCGCCGTTGGGGGCCATGCAGCAGGGCGTGCAGCAGGGCCTGCAGGCCGTAGAGCAGGACGTGCGCAATGTCGCCGACTGGGTCGGGCAGACCGCGTATCACACCACCCAAAAAATCGACATCGCGTTGCTCAATGGGATCGACGAGGTGGTGGGGGGCATGCAGAACAGCGGCCTGCAGCCCGTGACGAACGTTGTACGGACTGTGATCAATGCGCCTACCGATCTGTTGCTGGGGCGCCCGCTGGTCGGCAACGGCGCTAACGGCACCGCCGCGACCCCCAACGGGCAAAACGGCGGAATTCTGTGGGGCAACGGCGGCAACGGCTACAGCTACTGCTCCGCAGACGGCGTTACCACAACCGCCAACGGTGGTAACGGCGGGAACGCCGGGTTCATCGGCACCGGCGGGAACGGTGGCAACGGCTGGCTGGGTGGGGCCGGTGGGACCGGCGGCCACGGCGGGTGGATCTACGGCAGCGGCGGGGCCGGCGGGGCCGGCGGGAACGCCGCGGGCACAGCCCTGCTGGCCGGTGGGACCGGCGGCGCCGGCGGCGCCGCCGGAATATGGGGCAGCGGCGGGGCCGGCGGGGCCGGCGGGTTCGGCGGGATAGGGTGCGACGCCAATGGGAACGGATTCGCGCAGTGCGGTGGAAACGGCGGGGCCGGCGGCCACGGCGGGATCCTGTACGGCGAAGGCGGCGTCGGTGGGGCCGGCGGGCTGGGTGGCTCGACTGACTTCGTATTCGGTGGGACGGGCGGAAACGGCGGTCTTGGCGGTGGTGCTGGGCTGATCGGCCAGGGTGGCGCCGGTGGTGCCGGCGGGGCCGGCGGCGCCAGCACTGTCGGCGGCGGGTACGGCGGCGACGGCGGGGTCGGTGGCCAGGGCGGCTGGATCTTCAGCGAGGGCGGCGGCGGGGCCGGCGGGGCCGGCGGCGCCGGTGGGGCCGGCCTATGCGGGTCCGACGGTGGTGGGGGTGGCTGGGGCGGCGCCGGTGCTGCCGCCAGGTTCATCGGCTCCGGCGGGGCCGGTGGTGTCGGCGGTGCAGGTGGGGTCAGCGAAGGCGGCACCGGTGGGTTAGGTGGGGGCGGCGGTACCGGCGGCCTCGCCGCGCTGGCATGCGGCTTCGGCGGGGTTGGCGGTGCCGGTGGTGCCGGCGGTGCCGGCGTTGCTGGCGGGTCCGGTGGCGGCGGCGGTGTCGGCGGTTGGGGCGGCGCCGCGAGGATTATGGGCGACGGTGGGGGCGGCGGCGCCGGTGGAGCCGGCGGGACCGGCTATTGCGCCGGGGACGGCGGCACCGGCGGTGGCGGCGGCTTGGGCGGGTTCTGGTACGGGAACGGCGGGGCCGGCGGGGTCGGCGGGGCCGGCGGCTTCGGCTACGGCCAGATCTGGGGTACCCCCACCGGTGGTGCCGGTGGTGCGGGCGGTGCCGGCGGCAGCGCCTTGGTGCTCGGCAATGGTGGTGACGGCGGGGCCGGCGCGGTCGGCGGGTACGACAGTCTGGGGCAGACCGCTCCGGTTGGGGCCGGCGGCACCTTCGGTTGGCAGGGGACACTCTTCGGCAAGATCGGCCAGGACGGCATAACTCCGACGAGCTTCTACTGATGAATAGGTAGCTGCCGTCGAAGTCTCCGGTAGCGAGCGGCACCGAACATGGTGCCGACGCTGAAATCCATTGAGCTCAATGGCGATCCGCAGTTTGTCGCCACTAGCGGACCGCGATCGAAGCCGCTCGCGAAACCCGGCAGCGCTAGATGGCGGCCGAGATCTCTTTGAGCATCGCCGGGCCATGATTGTCGGCCAGTATCGATGTGCCGTTTTTGTCCCAATAGCCGTTGACCAGGATGGCAATGCCCAACGGCTCCTCGGTGGGTCCGGGGGGTGTAAACCCGATCCAGCAGGAGCAGCCACCCGCCGATGTCAGGCCGTCTTTCCAGACGATCTGCGGCGGGCCGGGCTGGACCTGCCACGCCAGTCCCATATTCGCCGGTCCCCGTTTGGATTCCCCGCACACATCAACCGACAGTGCGGATGGCTGCGTTGTGGTGGCCAGCCCCTTCATCAGGGCCGCCGGACCGTTCACGGCCCCCAGCTGCGCCAGCAACCAGGTATGCATATTGGCCGCCGACGACTTGATATCCGAAGGGGCGCCGGACGACACATCGCCGCCGTTGGGATGCGCGCGCGCCAGTGGAGCACCGGCGGGCACGATCGTCACGGTGTCGGGCATGGTAAGCGGCCCGGTGATCTGGTCGTGCAAAAGATCCGTGTACGACCACGCGGGCGCGTCCGGGGAGTTCGGGCGGCTACCTCCGGCGGCACAGCCGTACGCGGAGACGGCGGCCCGGGCTGGACCAGCCCAGCGTCACGAACCCGAGGTTCGAATAGACCCAGCAGCTTCCCGGTTGCGGGCCGGTGTGTGTCTGCCACAGATCCACCAGGCTGGACGGCGCTGCGGACGGGCTTTTGCGGAACAGTCCTTCACCGTCTTGCGGGCCAGTGGTTTCCCGGGCCAGACCCGACGTGTGCTGCGCCAGCATCCTCGGGGTGATCTGCTGCATCGTCGCACTCAGCTCGCCGGTGGTGCCGAGATATCCGCCCAGATAGCGCTTCAAGCCGGCGTCCCAGTCAAAGCAGTCCGGTCGCGTCGACACCCCGTTGGCGAACAGTGCGGCGGTGAAGGTTTTGGTGACCGATCCGATCGAAAAAATTGTTCTCGCGGTGGGAGGGGTCTGCTCAGCGACGGTTCCATACATGTAAAAGCGATTGAATTGGTGGTTGGGATAGGCGAAGGCCACCGCGACCCCATAGTTTGGTCCGGGTGCTTTGGCCCGCAGGTGACCCAGCAGCGTTTGCGCCCGATCACCGATGATGCGGTCCAAGTCCGCCTGGGTGAGCCTGATCGGCCGGGTCGTCGGGGCCCCTGTCGTGCTGGGGGTCGTGCCCGAGGTTGGGGTCGGGTTTGGAACCGGGCTGGTGGTCCCGGTCGGTTCGGAACGCGGGGGCGTCGCGGGTGAACTACAGGCGGGCGTCCCGGCGGCCAGCGCCGCAGAGACGCCGACAATGCCCGCTTCCGCCACGAGCCGGCCGAACTCGCGGCGCGAAATGCCCCCCATGTGACTGCCTTTCGCACGCTTCGCGCACTCCATAGTCGCTAATCACTCGCCAATTAGTAAATGCCATTGGCCGCGATCGCTACACTCCCCGTGGAGGAGCCATCGATATGACGCATAGGACGATCATCATTACCGGTGCCAGCGACGGCATTGGCGCCGCGGCGGCGCGTCGGCTCAGCCGAAGCGGCGAAAACGTTGTCGTGGTAGGCCGGTCGGAAAGCAAGACCACCGCCGTGGCCGCGGAACTGGGGGCGGACTATTTCGTGGCCGACTTCGCCGACCTGTCCCAGGTGCGTGCCTTGGCAGACAAGATCCGTTCCGAGTACCCGCGCATCGACGTTCTGGTCAACAACGCCGGTCTGATGCTGCACAAGGTCCACCTCACTCCCGATGGTTATGAGATGACGTATCAAGTCAACTACTTGGCGCCGTTTCTGCTCACCACCCAGTTGTTGGATCGGCTCGTCGACTCCCGCGCCACCATCGTGAACACGACCAGCTCGTCGCACCGGCTGGTTCGCATTGCCACCGCCGCCGACCTGGAGAACACATCCGTTCGCCGGCCCAGCATCGCCTATGCCTACTCGAAGCTGGCAATTGTCTTGTTCACCAAGGAATTACACCGGCGCTACCACGCCGACGGGCTCTCGGTTGCGACGGTTCACCCCGGCTACGTCAACTCCAACTTCGGGCCGGCATCGGAATCGCGGGCCATGGCCTTCATGGACCGGTACACGCCGATATCGCGATTCATCGCGAGTTCAGACGAGGGAGCCGACCAGCTGGTCTGGCTGGCCTCGAGCAAGCCAGGTGTCGACTGGAAGCCCGGTGAGTATTACTCGCGGCACAAGATCGCCAGAGCCAACCGTGCGGCCAACGATCCCCGCCTCGCCTCCGAGTTGTGGGATCGCACGATGGCCAAGATCATGGCCTAACCATTGTCGACGTGGTGGAGCGCCACCATGACGATGGACTGGCCGATGCAGAACAGCAATGGTTCGATAATTCCCACAAGACGGCGTGCTAAGCCGATCGCGGATGGAGCGGAAAGGGGGAGCGCCGTGCTAGGTGTGCACCACTCGGCGATCTGCACCGCCGATGTCGAACGATCGCTTCGATTCTGGCGGGACGGACTCGGCCTCACCGAACTGTTCGACCACACCTTCACCGGCGATTGGCCAGGACTGTTCGGGGCCAAAAGCAGTCGGCTCAGGTCGATATTCCTGGGCGACCCGGAAACGCCCGACACCGGGATTGTCGAACTGGTGGAATTCGCGGGTGCCGACGAGGCGCTGCCCGCGACATCCGAATCCCCTGCATTGAAGGGGCCCCGGCACGGATTCTTCCTGCTCTCGCTGCAGCGCGACGTCGACGAGACGCTTTCCGCCCTGGCCGCATTGGGTTTCACCGCGGGTGTTCGTCGCATCAATGTTGCCGCCCCGGCCGGAAAGACGGTCGCGATGGCGGTCGTCACCGCGCCGGACGGTGTGCTCGTCGAGTTGATCGGGCCCGCGCAATGAGCGACTCGATCACGACGAGTGCTGTGGTGACCGGCGGCGCGTCCGGGATCGGGCGTGCGGTCGCCGGGCTGCTGCGCGACGCCGGCCACCACGTCGTGGTGTGGGACCTTTCAGATGCCGATGTCGCATGTGACATCAGCGATCCGGACGCTGTGTCAGCGGCGATGGAACGCACCGTGCGCGAGCACGGGGTACCCACCCGAATCGTGACTTGCGCCGGAATCGGGGCGGCGGGTCTGCTGCTGAAACAGTCGCCCGCGCAATGGGAACGGGTGCTGGCGGTGAACCTCACCGGCACCTGGCTGACCATCCGGGCCGGGGCGCAGGCCATGATCGACGCGCAGGTTGGTGGTTCGATTGTCGCGGTCTCGAGCATCAGCGGCAGCGTCGCCGATCGGGACATGGGCGCCTACTGCGTGTCGAAGGCCGGCGTGGACATGCTGGTGAAGGTGGCCGCGGCGGAGTGGGGGAGTTATGGCATCCGGGTGAACGCCATCGGACCCGGCGTCACCCGAACACCGATGCTGGTGGACGCCGAACGGCTGCCTGGCTGGATAGAGGCTCTGTCCGAGCGGACGGCGTTGGGCCGCGTGGGTGAGGCCGCCGACGTGGCCGGCGCCATCGTGGGAGTCCTCGAGCTGCCCTGGGTGACCGGGCAGGTCGTGCACGCCGACGGCGGCCTGGCCCTGCATAGCCCGATCGACGCGTACGGGCAACTTCAGCGGGTGATGGCCCGCAAGAAGTAGGGTCAGCTTATCCCGAAATCGATTATTCCCCTGATGATTTCACCGTTGATGAGATCCCGGTAGGCATCGTTGATGTCGTCGAGGCGATAGCGCCTGGTGATCATCTCGTCGAGCTGTAGCCGGCCGGTTTGGTAGAGCCTGGCCAATCGGGTGATGTCCGCCTTCGGGTTGCACGAGCCGAAGACGGTGCCCGCCAGGGATTTGTTCATCAGGATGAAGTCCTGCAGGTCGATATTGACCGACCGAGTCAGCTGCGAGGTCATGCCGGTGAGCACGCATGTCCCGCCCTTGCGGGTGAGGTGCAGCGCGTCCCGGACATCATCGGGGGTGATCAGCGAAGGCGAGACCACGACGGCGTCAGCCATGACCCCATACGTCAGGTCACGCACCAGGTCCAGCGCCTCGGCCGCCGTCGCGGCACTGTGGGTGGCGCCGAAGTGCAACGCCGATTTCTGTTTGAACTCAACCGGATCGACGGCGACGATGTGCGCGGCGCCGTTGATCCGGGCACCCTGGATGGCTCCGGTACCGATTCCTCCGACACCGATCACGACGACGGCATCGCCCGCCCGCATCCCGGAGCGGTTGGCGACCGAACCGTAGCCCGTTGGGATGGCGCACGACAGCAGCGCGCTCGGCGCCAGCGGTAGGTGCGGCTCGATCTTCACCAGTGAATTCGTGGATACCACGGTGTGGGTGGCGAATGCACCCACCTTCGCCAGATGGCCTAATGGCCTGCCGTCGGCGGTGTGATGTCGGAATGTGCCGTCGGTCGGCATTCCCGGGGTCAGGACGGTCGCCCCAACGTCGCAGATGTATTCCATTCCGGTTGCACACCAGCGGCATTGGCCGCAGACCGCGACGAAAGACATCACCACGTGGTCGCCCACGGCGAATTCCGTGACTCCTTCGCCGACTTCACGAACCGTCCCCGAACCTTCGTGACCGCCGATCGTCGGGAACATGGTTGGCAGCCCGAGGGATCGCAGCACTTCGTTGGGTGCCGACAGGTCGCCCTTCAGGATGTGGTCGTCGGAGTGACACAACCCGGCGGCGGCCATCTCCACCAGGACTTCACCCGCGCGCGGCGGGTCGAGCTCGAAGTCCTCGACAGACCACGGCCCGCCGACATCATGCAGGATCGCGGCCCTGGTTCTCAAGCGGCTCCTCATGCGGACGGGGCGAAACTCACCGGCAGCTTGTTGGGCGACCGGAAGATGAGTCCGACGATTCTGGACTCCTCGCCGGTGCCGTCGTCGGGAACGAAAGCCAAGTCCTTGACGCGATCGAACAGGCTGTTCAGCATGACCCTGGTTTCCAGCCGTGCCAGGTGCATGCCGAGGCACATATGGATACCGCCGGCGAAGGCGACGTGGGCTTGGCGGGGCCGGCGGACGTCGAACGTATTGGGGGTGGTCCACCGGGTTTCGTCTCGGTTGGCCGAGCCCATGCACATGTCGATCTGCGCGTCGGGCGGGATTGTCATGCCGCCTATTTCGACTTCGGCAGTGGTGGTCCGGGTGACCGACGTCAGCGGGGTTTCAAACCGCAGGCCTTCCTCGATCGCGCTCGGGATCAGTGACCGGTCCTGGTAGACCAACGCCAGCTGGTCGGGGTGGGTCAGCAGCGAGTACAGCAGGTTGCCCGACGAGCGGTAGGTGGTCTCCAGCCCGGCCGGCAGCAGCAGCCGCAGGAACGCGATGATGGCTTCGTCGGTGAGCTTTTCGCCGTCGATCTCGGCGGCGACCAGGTCGCCGATGATGTCGTCGGTGGGTTTGCGCCGCCGCTGCTCCACCTGGTTGAGGAAATAACCGTGCAACTCGGCTGCCGCGTTCAGCCCCGCCATAATGTCGGTCGGGATCGAGATGAGGTCCAGGGACAATCGCCGGAAGAGGTCGAGGTCCTCGGGGGGGAGTCCGAGCAGGACAGAGATAATCCGGGTCGGAAACTCGAACGTCAACGCCTTCACCAGGTCGGCCTGACCATCGTTTTTGATTTCGTCGACCAGCTGATCGCAGACCGGCCCGATCACCGACGGCTCCCAGCGTTCCAGCGCGGTGGCGCGGAAGGCCTTGGCCACCAGGTTGCGGTGGTCATGGTGTTCCTTGCCGCCCATCGCCAGGATGGTGCGTCCCATCACCAATCCGATGGTCTTGTCATAGGCGGCCGAGGTGAAGATCCGGTCGTCGCGGAAGGCCTGGAACACCCCGTCGTAACCGAACAGGACCCACTCGTCGCTCGGCCGCATTTCCTCCGGCATCTGGGACTGGTCCATCAAGGAGCCGTGCCAGACCGGATCGGTGTGCCGCATGTACTCGAAGAACGGATAGGGACTGGTTTGACCGGTGATGTCGAGGGCGACGGGTTGGCCCTTAGGGTCGACGCCGTGGGTGCCGAGCGTCATCAGCGTCCTCCTGAGCAACCGGGTAAGGCCGTTTGTGCGCGTCGGTCCGAGACCGCACCCGACGCCCGCGGCGGGTGTGTACCTAGTGGAATATCGCTATCATAATATAAATAGCAACGAAGCCCAACGACTTGTGGTGGTTACCGTAACGGGCTCAGTATTGATACTCGACACTCGCTAGGAGGCGGTGCTTCTCCGGTGCTCAAACGCCGATTCGTCTGCTCCCTCGACGAGCTCCCGCCCGGCGGCATGAAACTGGTCGACGTGGGGAAATTCGGCGTGGGCGTGTACAACGTGCGCGGTGCGCTGTTCGCGATCGTGAACTACTGCGCGCACCAGGGCGCCCCGCTGTGTCAGGGCTTGATCGGCGGCACCAACGAATCCGCCCCCGGTGAACCTGACCGGCTGCGTCGCGTGCGCGACGGGCAGATCGTGCGATGCCCTTGGCATAATTGGGAATTCGACGTCACCACGGGTCAAAACGTCGCCGATCCGCATCGCCGCGTCCGCACCTACCAAGTCGATATCGCCGACGGGGAGGTGTATCTGACCGCATGAGCGAGTCGATCAGCCCAGTCATCGATGCCAACGTGCAACCGCACTTTCGCTACAACGCCGAAATCCGGCGCTATCTCCCCGCGGCCCACCAGCTGCGGGCGATCCCCGACGTCGAGCAGCAGTGGTACCAGGCCCCCGGCGGGGACTACCGCCAAGACCTCTACGGGGAGCACTACCCGGGGTCGGATCCCGAGACCGTCAGCCATCACCTGTTCGACGACCCGCCGGGTGGCATGGGAGTGGCCTACGCGATCCTGAACCCCCTGACGCGTGGCAACATCGCCGATTACCTGCTCAACAGCAGAATCTGCGCCGCGGTCAACGACTGGCTGCTCGACCGGTGGCTGGAGCCCCATACCACCACCCGATACACCAACCGTTTTCTAGGCACCATCCGCGTCAATCCCGAAGACCCGAAGGGCGCGGTCGCCGAGATCGAGCGGCTTGCCGAACACCCGAAGCTAGTGCAGGTCGGGGTTCCGATGCAGTCACGCGAGCCGTACGGCAAGCCGATGTTCGAGCCGATCTGGGAGGCCGCGGCCGCAAACGGGCTGCCGGTGGCCGTACATATCAACGGCGGCAACGGCGTCGACCACCCGCCCACGTTCGCCGGGCATGCGCACACTTACCCGGGGTACGCGGCATTCATGCCGCTCAACTACTTCGTCCACCTGGCCACGCTGATCGTCGAGGGCGTCTTCGGCCGGCACCCGGGCCTGAAATTTGTTTTCGCCGACGGCGGATACGACATCCTCACCCCCCTGATGTGGCGATTGGACACCTTCTGGCTGTCGATGCGCGATCAGACGCCGTGGGTCGACCGCTATCCCAGTGAGTACCTGCCCGGCCATGTCCGGTTTTGTTCTTCGGCGTTCGACGGGCCGGTCGACGCTGACGAGATGCAGCGCTGGATGGACTTCACCGGCAAGGCAGACCTGTTGATGTATGGATCGAGCTACCCGCACTGGTCGACGTCGCCTCCGGACGCGATGGGGGCGGGACTTGACGATTCGCAACGCGACAAAGTGTTGTGGCGAAACGCCAGTGAGCTCTATGGGCTTGAGGAGTGGGGGCTTGAGGAGTGGGGGCTTGAGGAGCGGGGGCTTGAGGAGCGGGGGCTCAAGGAGCGGGGGCTAAAGGAGTGGGGGCTTGAGGAGCGGGGGCTCAAGGAGCGGGGCTTAGGGAGAGGGTGTTATGACCACGATTGAAAAGGTGGAGTTGCCGGCCCTGGCAGAAGATGAAATAGCGGTCTCCATCGTCGACACCGACGTTCATCCGCTGCCGGTATCGACCGAGGTGCTCAAGTCCTACGCGCCTGCCGAATGGGTGGACAGGATCTGGCCGACCGGGAATGCGGTCTCCCCGGTGCCGCATTTCTACGACACCCCGGACTCGTACAAGACGATGTCGCTGCGTCTGGACGCCGCGCCCCCGGGTGGCGGAGTCGCCGGCAGCGACCCGGATTTCGCCGCCAAGCAACTGCTTGTCGACGCTGGTGTGAGCATCGCGTCGCTGGAGCCGATGTGCGACGCCCAGCTACCACAGGCCGAGCATGTGCTGAAGGCGACGTACAACGACTGGCTCGCCGACATCTGGCTGGACAAGCACAACGCGCACGGCCGCTGGCGCGGCTCGATCAGCGTCAGCGCGCAGACACCCGAGCAGGCGGCGCGCGAAATAGAACGATGGGCGGGACATCCGTATATGGCCCAGGTGTTGATGACACCGCAGACGCGTGGAATCCCGTTCGGCAGCCCGCATTTCGACCCGATCTACCAGGCCGCGTCACGCAACGGGCTTCCGGTGGCCACGCATCTGATGGGTCAGACGCCGTTCGAGTTGATCCCGCTGTACCCGGTCGGCAACCCCGCGCACTGGCATGACTTCTTCGCGTCCTGGCCGCTGTTGTACGTTTCGCACCTGATGAGCCTGGTGTTTGACGGCGCGTTCGATCGCCATCCCGACCTGCGGGTGGTATTCATCGAGGGTGGCTTCACCTGGGCGATGCCGGTGACGTCGCGGATGGACCGGATCTGGGAAGCCCGCCGCGGCGACTTGCCGCAGGTGCGCCGCCGCCCGTCGGAGTATGTGCGCGAACACGTCCGGTTCACCACCCAGCCGCTCGAGGACGCCGACACGGTCAAGTTCCGCGAGTACCTGGAGATGATGGACCTGGGCGACAATCTCATGTTCTCGACGGACTATCCGCACTGGAGCTACGACGCCCCGACGTACGCGATCAACCGGTTCCCGCCGGACCAGCGCGAGCGCATCATGCGTGGTAACGCGACAGCCCTGTACGGCCTGCCGGCGATCGTCAAGGCCCTTCCCGGAGAACGGCCCGCCGTCGGTGCAGTCGTCGATTAACTCCCTTGTCAGCGCATACGACGAAAAATGGTCGAAGCTGGATATCGCCGGCATAGCCGACCTCTGGGAGCGTGACACACCGCAACCGACCTACATCGGCGACGAGTACGCGATGCCGCTGATCGGCACCGACCAGCTCGACCGGCCACTGGGCCCGGGTCGGCAGCCGCCTCAAGCGGGCATCGGTGTCATCGCAACTATGGTCTGCCGATGCGCTTGGCGGCGGCCTGGCTCGCTGTGTGCTGCTGAGCCGATG
Organism: uncultured Actinomycetota bacterium; assembly: GCA_963814505.1. GTDB lineage: Bacteria > Actinomycetota > Actinomycetes > Mycobacteriales > Mycobacteriaceae > Mycobacterium. Next base: position 152,171 of record CAWFDM010000015.1, on the reverse strand, counting down.
GAGTTTCACCGGAACCGAATCCGACACCGCGCACACCGGCACCAGCTGGATCACCTGGCTGCTCACGGCCCGCGGCGAGGACTTTCGGATCTTTCACCACATGGAGTCGCAGGTCTACCTTGAAGATGGTCTCCAAGACGGCGCCCCAGGCAGCGCTGTTCAGCGTTGAAGATAAGAGGGGTATGACGCAAACGAATCTCTTACGGCCGCAAGGCCTTAGCCGTATCGACCCCGCGCTGCGAGGCGCCGCGGCCGGGCTGGCCATCGTCGAATTCCGCGACGAATCGCTGCCCGCCGAGCGGGAGCACGCCAATCTGGTGGCTGCCGAGCGGGCCGCGGTGGTCGACGCGAGCGGCGTCAGCATCGAATCGCGATCCATTGCCGGTCCCGACGGCGGCCGGCTGGAGATTCGTCTGTACCGAGGCTCGGCTGATTCCGGGACACCGGTGGTGGTGTACGCGCACGGCGGTGGCTTCGTGACCGGGAACCTCGACACCGATCACGCGCATTGCGTGGAGCTGGCCCGTGACGCCGGCTGCCTGGTGTTGTCGGTCGACTACCGGCTGGCGCCCGAATATCCATGTCCCGCTGCGCTCGACGATATCGAAGCGGGTTTCCGCTACGCCATTGGAAACGGGGCCGACCTCGGCGCGGATGCCCGCCGGGTCGCGGTGATGGGACGGGACGCCGGTGCCGCGCTAGTTGCGGGTCTGGCCCAGCGGATGTTCGACGACGAAGGCCCGCCGATCCTGGTGGAGATCCTGCATCAGCCGATGCTCGACTCCGATGCCACCCCATCGCGGCGGGAGTTCCAGCGCACGCCGGGCCTCAACGGCCCTGCCGTCAGCCGGGCATGGGGCCATTACCTCGGCCACGGCAGCGCGAGTGGTCAACACGTCCCTGCGCACCGGGCGAATCTGGAGGGCCTGCCGCCGACGTTTATCACCTGCTCCGAGATCGACCCGTGCCGCGACGAAGCCATCGATTACGCCAATCGGCTCTTGCACGCCTTCGTGCACACCGAATTGCATGTCGTCGCAGCGACATTCAACGGCTTCGACTCCGTGGTGCCGGATTGGGTTGTCTCCCAGGAGAACCGGGCTCTGCATGCGCAGACACTCCGCCGCGCGTTCGCTATCTAGACGGGCTCCACCTTGGTGATCAGCCAATTGTTGTTGACCCGGATCATGCTGACCAGCACGCTGCTGGCCCCTATGGTTGGGGCGGGACTGCCCTTGCTGGTGGTGCTCGAGTCGACAAAAACCAGAACGACCGCCGAATCGGGCCGTAGCTGCGACACCGCGGCGCCCTTCACCGTAGCGGTGGTCTTCAGCGAATTCTGTTTGGCGGCAGGGGTCACGATCTGCTCAGTGAACTGGTTGTAGTACGACAGGAAATCCCCGGCCAAGTGCGACCTCGCAGAGGCGAAGTCCTGGTCCAGCGTCTCGGGTGAATACGACAGCAACGCGGCCGTCCCGTCAGACGCCGCGCGGATCACCGCCTTGGCGACGTTCGGGTCGGTTTGTTGATCGGGCCGGTACTGCTTGAAGTACAGCCACGTCGCCACACCGCCGGAGATCGCCACGAGCAGGATCAGAATCACGGTAACGATTTGGCCCAGCACGCGCCGAAGGCCGCGCCGCTTGGCAACTGAGATGATTTCGGTTGCGGCCTCATCGATTTCAGCTGTCACGGTACGAACTCAACTTTCGACATCTTGTATTGACCCCCGTCGTCGGTCACGGTGACTTTGAGCCGCCATGACCGTGGTTGTTGGTCCTTGGCGGCAGGCAAATTGGTGATGCGTGATATCGCCGAGACCAATACCAGTGCGGAATGCTCGTCCATGGACTCGAGGGCCGCCGCGGTCACGGTTCCTTCGGTGACCACCTTGGACTGCTCGACCGTCTTGGTGAAATCGGCGGCCTGCTGCGCGAAGTCGTCCCTGAATTTGCCGGTGGAGCTGTCAATCACCCGCTGGACATCTTCTTTGGCCCTGTTGAAGTCCAGTGAGATCATGTTGACGACGCCCCGTTTGGCCCCGGCGACGAACGCCGCGGCGCGCTGTTGCCGCTGGGTGGACTTGTGGTGCTGCCACGTCATAAGTCCGCTGAGCGCGGCGAAGGCACAGATGAGAAGGATCGCGGCCGCTTTGCCGATCGCCGATCTCGTCGGAACGCGCAACCAGCGTCGCCAGGGGGGCTTGGCTAGGTCCTCCTGGTCCTCCAGGTCCTCCGGTATTACGTATTCGACTGTCGCGGCGGCGGCTTCCTCTTCATCTGCGGCTTCAGTGGCGGCTGGCTCGCGGGTGTCGGCAGTCGCGACGGTATCGTTGTCCTTGGCGTTCTCGGCGGCCTTTTTGGCCTCCTCCACGGCTAGCGCTTCACGGCGCAGCCGGGCGGCCCGGGCGCGGGCATGTGCGGCGGCGGCCAGTGCTTCGGCTTCCGCGGCTTCTGCCTCGGCTTCTTCGACCAACGCCATCGCGTCGGCTTTCGATTTGGGCGAATCAGCCCGCGGTTCGTTCGCGTCAGCCATAGCGGTTACAGCTCGTCAGCATCATTATCGACTGAACTCCGGTATCTCTTACTGTATGCCCATTGCTACCATCAGAGTCGCTACCGAACTCCGACAAGGACCGATCAGGCGGATGATCATCCACCAAGACTTTCACCCCAACTGCCTCCCGGGATTTCTCCGTGGCCAACGAATGCCAGCCAAGGACCTGCCGGCATCATGACCGCTGTCGACTCCCCCGAAAAGATACTCTTCGCCTCGACCACGCAGGCCTTTCTCCAAAAAGAGGCGCCGCTGAGCCACGTTCGGGAGCTACACGCCGCGGGTACGTCGTTCGACCCGGTTTGGTGGCGGCGGGCCGCTGAGCTTGGGTGGACGAGTCTGCTCGTTCCGGAGGAGTTGGGCGGCGGCAGCGTCTCGGGTAGCGGCCTTGCCGACTTGGCCATGGTCGCCGAACAGCTCGGCAAGACGGTCGCACCCGGACCGCTGTATCCGGTCAGCACCGTGCTCGCGGGCTTGGTCGGCTGCGCCGAGCGGCAGGCGCACGCCGCCACCATCGAAGCGCTGATGTCCGGTGAAACCGTGGCGTCGTGGGCGGTTTCTGAACCTGGACGTGGCTGGACCCCGCTGGATCCGTCGGTGACGGGCACGGAAACCGGTTCGGGGACCGACTCTGGCTACCGCATTGACGGCACCAAAGACCGTGTCGAGGCCGGCGCCCAGAGTGCGGTGCTGTTGGTGGTGGCTCGATGTGGCCAAAGTGACTCTGAGGTTCGCCAGTTCCTGGTCCGCACCGACGCGCCGGGCGTTGAGGTTACTGCCCAGCAGTCGGTCGACCTCGTCAAGCAATACGCGCGGGTGCACTTCGACGGTGTGGTCGTGGAGCGGTCCGCGACCGTCGGCAGCGCCGCCGAAACCGCCGCGCTGATCGACCGGCAGAGCCAGATCGCGCAGGTGCTGCAGTGCGCCGAGGTGGTCGGCATCCTGCAAACGGTGTTCGACTTCACCGTCCAGTGGGCGCTCGACCGGTACACATTCGGACGGCCACTGGCCTCGTACCAGGCGCTCAAACACCGCTTCGCCGATATGAAGATGTGGCTGGAAGCCTGCCGCGCGACCACGGCCGCGGCGGTTGCCGACGTTGCCGCGCGCTCACCGGGAGCGGGCCTATCGGCCAGCATCGCCAAGTCCTACGTCGGCGAGATGGCCGGCCAAATCGTGCAGGGTTGCGTGCAGATGCACGGTGGCATCGGCGTTACCTGGGAACACGACCTGCACCTCTACCTGAGGCGGGTTGCGTTGTACCGCTCCATGTTCGGCACGCCGGAGGAACACAACCTGCGGGTGTATGAAGCGGAGAAAGCGGCCCGATGACGCACACCGAATCCGTTGCTGAATCGGTTGCTGAGTCCGTTGCTGAGTTCGCCGCGCGGGCTCGAGTGTGGTTGGCGGACAACATGCCTGCCATCAATCCCGAGTCCCCGCCAGCCGCCCCGCGCGACGACGAACGCTCGTGGCAACGAGCCCGTGAACTGCAAAAGCGGCTCTACGAAGGCGGATTCGCCGGCATCTGCTTTCCCCGCGAGTACGGCGGCCGGGGTCTGGACTACGAATACCAGAAGGCATTCGACGAAGAATCCCTGCGCTACGAGATGCCGCTGATCCTCAACACCCCAACATTCACCATCTGCTGCGCCACACTGCTCGACGTCGGCGGTGAGGACCAGAAGAAGCAGCACATCGCCGCCGCGCTGCGTGGTGACGAAGTACTTGTGCAGCTGTTGAGTGAACCCAGCGGGGGATCGGATCTGGCCGGCGTGATCACCCGGGCCGAACGGCACGGCGACCGGTGGGTGATCAACGGCGCCAAGACATGGAGCACCAGCGCGTTCGCTGCCGACTACGGACTGTGTCTGGCCCGCACCAAATGGGATGTGCCCAAGCACGACGGTCTGACCATGTTCCTGGTGCCCATCTCGCATCCGGGGATCACGCTCCGGCGCATCACCCAGCTTGGTGGTTCCACCGAGTTCTGCGAGGAGTTCCTCGACGGGGTCGATGTCGGCGACGACGCCGTTGTTGGCGAAGTCAACCGTGGCTGGGCGGTGGCATCGCGGCAGCTGTATCACGAACGCCGGGCAGTCGGGCAGGGCTCGGAGTTCTCCAGCGGTGCCGGCCACGAAGGCGGCCACACGACGCCGGTCGACTACGCCGACCTCGCCGAGAAGACCGGACAGGCAGACAACGAACGCGTGCACGAGATGGCCGGCCGGGTACTGGTGCACCGGGTGGTGGCCGAGCAGCTGATCGATCACGTGTACCGCAACGTCAGGGATGGCCTCCTGCCGCCCGACGCGGGAACGCTCATCAGGCTCTTTCACTCCGAGACGGTGACCCTGGACATGGACACCGCGCTGGCGATCGCGGGAAATGCCGGTGTCGTCGGGGAGCGCGGCGAAGGCCTGGAGGCCGGGCTGCGATACCTGTCGCGGCAGAGCGTCGCCATCGGCGGCGGCACGAACGAGATGGCGCGCAACGTCATCGGGGAACGGGTGCTGAACTTCCCTCGCGAATACGCCGCCGATCGGGGGGTGCCGTTCAATCAGGTGCGGCACGGCCAGGCGGGCTGACGAACGACATGTCGATTGCGCTCTGCTGGCTCACGCCGATACCTGATTAGCAATCTTGTACGCATAGCAACTATTGCGTCTGAAACTGTGACCGCTGCTACTATTTACATGTGCATCAAAGTGATGAAGGGGGACAGCAGTCATGGCCCCGACTTGCCGGGCTGGGGTCTGTGCAGGGGCAGGCGTGGGAGCTCTACGTGCGTTCTAGAGCGCGCTCTGGACGCTGAACTGCGCGCCGAGCACGGCATGAGCCTGCTCACCCTGGACACGCTCGTGCAGTTGTCCAGGGCGCCCGGGCAGGCGTTGTACATGAAGGACCTGGCCGCCGCGCTGGTCTACAGCGCGAGCGGCATCACCAGGATCGTCGACAGCCTGGAACGATCCGGTTATGTGGCACGCAAGCCGGATCCGACGAATCGGCGTGCCACGCTGGTGAATCTGACGCAAAAGGGACGCCGTGCGCTGGAATCAGCCTGGGCGCCCCACGTCCAGATGGTGCAGCGGTGGTTCGCCCGACACGTCGACCCGGATCAGGCCAAGGTGCTCGTCGAGGTATTCGGCGCGGTGGCCAACGATCTGCAGCCGTCCCGCAAGTGATCGCTAACCTGCCCTAACCTTCTGAAACGAGGTTCTCGGCGTCGTTGCTGACGACGGGTATCTGGACCAGCGACAAGACGTGGTGCGCCGGGCTGCCGGGCGGAGCCACCAGCACATAGTCGCCGCCCTGCCTGAGCGCGCGGGCGCGGGCGGCGGCCAGCGCGCTCACGCCCGCCGATCCCAGGTGGGTGACCGCGCTCAGATCGATCGTCAAAGGTGCTAAACCGGAACGGCTTTCGACCGCGATCTGGCGGTCCAGGGTTGGTGCGGTGTTTGAATCGACCTCGCCGCTGACGACGATCCGGCCCTCGTCGCACACCTGCGAGACGAACTCGCTGTCGATTGCCCGTTGCGAAGTCGACCGGCTGACGAGCGTGTCGGTGATGAAGTTCGCCGGCCGCGACAGCCGATGCGTCATCGTGGCAGTTGTCCCGGTGGCTCCATGCACGACGTGCGCGTGGGACACCAAAGCCTCGGCCATCGCGAGTCCCCGCCCGCGGCCCTGCCCGCTTTCGCGATGATCCTTCCATTGCCCGCGGTCGGTCACCGAGGCGCGCAGGTTGCCGTCGCCGTTGAGCGTCGCCTCGACGACAACGCCGTCGGAAACCTCGGTCTTGTAGCCGTGTTCGACCGCGTTCTCGACGAACTCGGAGATTGCGTGTACCACGTCGGAGATGTCGGTTGAGTCGGCGCCGATCTCCGCCAGCCACTGACGCAGCCGGGCCCGCACCGCGCGCGCGGCATGGATCGTCGCGTCCACCGTCATGTGCAACGGCGGCACGGGTGTGCGCCGTTGCACCGCAAGCAGCGTGACGTCGTCGCTGTACCCGGTCGACCGGAGCAGCAATTCGAGTGTCTCCGAGCACAGGCGGTCGACGGGCCGCGCCCCCGAGTCCATGACGAAGCCGCTGTTGCCGGCGGCGATATTCGCCGCCAAATCGGCGAATTCCGCTGTGCTGGCCACCAAGGGCCGGCCGGGGCGTTCGATCAGGCCGTCGGTGTATAGCAAGATCGCGTCGCCCGCGTTGAGCGCTTCGGTGCGCACCGGAAATCCGGCGCCGCTTCCGAGTGGTCCCGCGCCGGACGGTTCCACATAGCGCGAGCTGGCGTCGGCGGTCACCAGCAACGGCGGCGGATGTCCGGCGGTGCAGTATTGGAATTCACCCGTTTCGTGGTCGAGCGAGCCCACGCACAGGGTCGCCGACTGCGATCCCGGGACGTGTTCGCGGAAGCGGTCCACCGCCTCGAGCGCTTCGGGGATCGTCTGCCCGGCCAAGATCTGCATCCGTATGGCGGTGCGCAATTGCGACATCACCGCCGCGGCTTCGACGCCATGGCCGACGACATCGCCGACGACCAGCACCAGCCGATTCCCGAGGGGTATCGCGTCGAACCAGTCGCCGCCGGCCGCGGTGTCCTCCGCGGCGACGAGGTACTCCGCGGTGATGTCGGCGCCGGGAACGACCGGTACGGACGCGGCCAGTAGCGCCTGCTGCATGACAATGGCCGAATCGCGGACGTTTCGGTACCGCTCGGAAAGCTCCTCCACGCGCGCCTCGGCGGCCAGGCGTGCCTCCACCCGCGCGGTGACGTCGTCGAAGGTAATCTGCAAGCCCTCGATCGAACCGTCCGCTCCGTGGCGCGGCGTGACGAGAAAGTCGAAGTACCGGTCCTTGAGACCCGAGCCGTCGGAGTCAACCTGCAGCCGCCATTCCGCCCCGGATTGCGGCTCGCCGGTTTCCATGACCCGATCGAACATCTGGTAGATCAGCTGGCTCGCGAGCTCGGGAAATACTTCCGCCGCGGTTACCCCCACCCCGGTGAACGTGGGATTGAAGCGGCGATAGGCGGCGTTGACCGCGATGAAGCGGTGTTCGGGCCCCTCCAGGCCAGCCAGCATCGCCGGGACACTGTCGAAGACGCGCCGCACGTCCTCGGCCGTGCCGACTGTTTTGTCCCAGTCCATTTCGGCCGCCATTTTGGCCGTCCCTCCTAGGACCTTCACGGAGCCACCCTACGGACCATTGTCGTTAACACATACCCGCGCCCCCGACGACTTTGCCAAGCGCAAGATCCAGATTATCAATATTGGGCAGATGTTCAGTACACCAGATTGCGAGCAGGTCGCGTCTGCGTCAGGCCACCGCCGGCGATAGCGCGGAGTCCGTGGTCGGATAAACGCGCAGCACGGCATCCAGCTCGCAAGCTTTGATGATCCTGGTGACCCCGGGTTTGCAGCTCACCAGGCGCAATTCGACGCCGCCACGGCGGCAGCGCTCGGCTTCGTCCGCTAGGACGCTGAACGTGCAGCAGCCCATGAAATCGAGGCCGCTGACATCGACGATGAACGGACCCGGTGGGCTGGCGACCGCGGCCGCCTCGCTGAGCAGCCGACGCCAGACGTGCTCGTTGGAGGCGTCGATCTCGCCACCCGCGCGAATAATCACCACCGGCCCGTCGCGCTGGGTGGTCGCCCTTAACGTGCTGTGCGGATCGCCCAGCTCGGACACCAGCCGCGCGCTCAACGTCACCTGGGTGGGACCTGGGTGTGAACGCTCCGCTGGAGCCAGGCTCATGGGGCACTCCTAATCAGCCGCGTCTTTGACGACTGATGGATTTTTATAGCACGCGGGGGCGGTCCGTCCATAGGTCTACGGCGAATGCCCCGCTCGAAGCCGCTCGAAGCCGCTCGGTGCGGGTTCAGGACGGGTCTGGGACGGGTTTAGGGCGTGTTCAGCGCGTGTTTAGGCTGAGACTGGCTTCGAGACCTTCATTAGCTTCATTAAGTTGCCGCCCATGATCTTGGCGACGTCCTCTTCCTCGAAGTCGGAGAGCTCGTCGACGAAGGTGATGGGGTCCTTCAGGCCTTCGGGGTGTGGCCAGTCGGACCCGAACAGCACCCGGTCGGTGCCCACCATACTGACGATCTCTTTGAAGCGGTCCTCCCAGAACGGGGTGATGTAGACGCAGCGCTTGAAGGTCTCGATGGGGTCCTCGCTGAACGCCTGCGGCATCTTTTTGTAGACGCCCTTGAGGCCCTTGAACAGGTTCGGCACCCAGTCGGCCCCGTTTTCGATGGACAGGATCCGCAACTCCGGGTTGCGGGACAGCGCGCCGTGGCAGATCAGAGCACCGAATGCGTCTTCCACAGGCCGATGCCCCATCGCCAGGCTGCGGAAAGCAGTCGGCTTGAACGGCAGGAACTCGTCGCCGGGTTCCCAGATGTTGAGCAGTTCGGAGTAGCCGCTGTCGGAGGCGTGCATCGAGACCGGGATTTCGGCTTGGACGCAGGCCTGCCAGAACGGGTCGAATTCCTCGAGGCCGAACGAGCGGCTACCGCGGTAGCCGGGGACCGGCGCCGGGCGGACCAGCACGGTACGGGCGCCGCGCTCCAGGCACCATTCCAGTTCTTCGAGCGCGCGGTCGACGATCGGCAAGGTGATCACCGGAGTCGCGAAGATGCGGTCCTTGTAGTTGAACGACCACTGCTCGTGCATCCACTCGTTCAGCGCGTGGATGACGTCGTGGGTCATCTCCGGGTCGTCCTTCATGCGCTCTTCGACCAGGCTGGCCAGCGTGGGGAACATGAGCGCATAGTCGATGCCGAGCTCATCCATAACTTCCAGCCGCGCGCCCGGCTCACGAAACGCGGGGATGGCCTTCATGGGCTCGCCCAGGATCTCGCGGTAGCTCTTGCCCTGCGAGCCGTTGCGGAAGTACTCCTCCTGGGCACCCGGCCGGGCCACCACCTCGAACGTCGGGTTCGGGATGTATTCGCTGATGTGGCCGCGCACCACGATCTTGGTGCGACCACGCACCTGCACGTAGTCGATCACGTGCTTGCGCTTGTCCGGGAGGAACTTGGTCAGCGCTTCCTCCGGTTCGTACATGTGGTTGTCGGCGTCGAACACGGGGAAGGAAAGCTCGCGAGACGGCATGGCGATCTCCTTGCAGAAGTCCTGATTCTCTGTGGGTGGTAATGACGTTACCACTTCTGCGCGCCACGGTGCACCGAAGCCCGCTGACCCCGCGCCTAGCTGTCCGCCCCCTAGGTGTCCGCCCCCTAGCTGTCCGCCCCCTAGCTGTCCGCCCCTAGCTGTCCGCCTGGAGCCCTGCCGTTGGTGTCGTTCCGTTGATGATGGCGAAATTCACGGTCGCCGTCGCGGCGAGTTCGTCGTCGCTGTCGCCGTAGATGTCGACCTGCATGACCATCGCCCTCCCGCCGGAGCGCAGCATCCGGGGCACCGCGCGTGCCGAGCCCTGCCTGATCGGCCGCAGGTAGCGGACGAACAGATCCGCGGTCGTCATGGTCGTGCCCGGCTGCAGGTTATCCAGCCCGAACTGGCCGCCCGCCACGTCGACCAGCGTGGCGATCAAGCCGCCCTGAAGCGCGCCGGACGTGTTGACCACGTGCGGGCTGACCGGCATCGTCATCGCGAACTCGCCGCCATGCGTGCCCGGACGCATGCCGATTTGGGCGAACAGCTCGGCCAGCGTCGGGGTGGTCGAGTCGTCGTCGCTGTCCCGGATGCCGAGGGCGCGGCTGCAGAAGTCGTACAGCTGGCCGGCGTGAATCGGGGTGCCATTCAATTCACTGCCGAGCCAGTGCAACCGCTGCGCACCCATCATCGTCTGCATGGCGATCGCGGCCGCGGCCCCGACGTCCAGACCCGGGTTGAAGACTCCCTCGGTGATGCCCTGCCCCACGATGTCGCGAATCAGTTGATGCAAGGGGGACAGCACCCGGGCGTATTCGCGCGGACGGGTCTCGGCCAGGTGCTGGTTGTAGAGGCTCAGCGCCCGGTTGAGGCTGTCTTGGGTGCTCGATTCCGGCTGCTGGCTGACGCGGTCGATCACCAGCTTCAGCGCGGAGGTGCTATCCAAGCCGATGGTCTCGTCGCGCCACATCCGGACCGTTTGCGCAATGGTCCTGTCGAACAACGCCAGCAGCAGTTCGTCCTTGCTGCTGAAATGCTGGTAGAACGCCCGAAGCGATGTCTTGGAGCGCGCGACGACCTCCTGCACGGTGAAGTCGGTGCGTCCGGTTTCGCCCAGTATCGCGACGGCGGTCTTGATGAACCGGTCGCCGCGGGTTACTTCAGCATCATCGCTGGGGCCCGTCATGCGTGTCTCCCGTCGCTCATTGCGCTACGAGAATGAGGTTACCGCGCCTTGCCGGAATCTCGTCGATAGGTCACCGGCTCGCCAGGAGGGCCGGGCCGGTGACGCGGCTGGCCGTGCGGCTTGCTCGGGTGACGACGTTCTGCAGCTCGGCCCCGGGCCGACGCGGGCGCCGTACGTTCATAAGATCTCTTAAGGGTTCACAGGCTCCTCTTAAGTTTCGGGCCCTCTGGGTGGGAACCCTCAAGCTATGAATACCGAAAAGCAAACAAGACCGTGGCTTCGCCTGAGCGCTAGCGCGCTGGCGGCTGGTGGCCTGGGCTTGTCCCTTCTCGGACTTGCCTCCGGTACTGCCCAGGCGGCGCCGCCTCCCGCACCCATGTATCACCATCACTGGTGCCCGGGTGACAATTGGGACCGGGGTTGGGGCAGCAACTCGGACTGGAATCGCTGCCGTGACTGGGACGACAATTACGCCCCGTCCGGCTACGGAGTCCCGCCATGGGCGTCCCCACAGCCGGCACCGCCGGTGTGGGCGCCTTGGGCCCAGGTCGTGTGGAACGCCCAGGCGAATGGTTGGGGGTTCTGGAACGGCGGAGTGTGGGTCCCGCTGTAACAGGCGGCCCAGCCAGTTAAAGCAATCAACTAAACATCCAATCTGAAAGCAGGAGTCGTGCAGCGGCAAGGAGCCGCTGCACGACTCTTTTTCGCTCGCGGTTGGGGCTTGCGCGACGCCCGTGGCGGCCGCCGGGCAGCATCCGGGATCGCATTTTGTTTGCGTCCGGCATGCTGGTCATATGCATGTGGTTAGCGGCGTCCGTGACCCGGCGGCAAGGTTTCCGCTCAGCTCCGCCGTCGACGATTCTGGCGAGCGTCGCGCGGCGAACCGCGCAGTAGCGGTCAGTGCCTTCGGTTTGGCGCTGACCGGGTTGGTCGAGATGACCATTGCGGTGTTGTCGGGTTCGGTCGCGCTGCTCGGCGATGCGCTGCACAACTTGTCTGATGTCTCAACGAGCGCATTGGTGTTTGTGGGATTTCGCGCTTCGCGCAAACTTCCCACCGAGCGATACCCCCACGGCTACGAACGCGCCGAAGACCTTGCCGGTATTGGCGTGGCACTGGTGATTTGGGGCAGTGCCCTGGTGGCCGGCTTTGAAAGTGTCACCAAGCTGCTTCGTCACGGCAGCACCACCCACCTGGGCTGGGGCATCGCAGCGGCGGCCGTCGGTATCGCAGGTAACCAGATTGTGGCGCGCTACAAACTGGTGGTGGGCCGACGTATTCGCTCCGCGACCTTGGTGGCCGACGCCAAGCATTCCTGGCTGGATGCGTTGTCCTCGGCCGGGGCGCTGCTGGGTTTGATCGGCGTGGCGCTCGGTTGGGGCTGGGCTGACGCAGTCGCCGGGATCATCATCACCGGGTTCATCTGCCACGTCGGCTGGGAAGTGACCGTCGCCATCGCTCACCGCCTGCTCGACGGGGTCGATCCTGACATAATCACGACCGCCGAAGCCGCTGCGGTCAAGGTGCCAGGTGTCAAGCATGCGCATGCCAGAGCCCGCTGGACCGGACGCACGCTGCGCATCGAGGTCGAGGGTTTCCTGGACCCAGACACCGCCGTCGCTGAGGCCGACCAAATCGGTCGCACCGTAGCGTTCGCGCTTGAGCCAGAGATTCCGGAGATGCGTAGCTTCACGTGGACGCCCCGAGCCACCTGAAACCTCACGTGATGGCGAGCACCAGCGCGCGGCATCGGTGGGCAACGACACCTGGCCGCCACACCCTCGGCTGGGTTGCGGGCGAGAAGGGAAGCCTCGCTCATTCCCAACAGGCTCGGCTGCCCTAAGCGTCACGCAGATCATGCGATAACCCGAGCATCTGGTCTCTCACCACAAACCGTGACTTCTACCTGCTGACCAAGGACATCGGCGCCATCCTCGCCCGACTCTGACACAGCTGGTCGATACCCGAAACGACTCCCGATCGTTCGCGATTACCATTGGCGCGGTGCGCCACGCGTGGCGCGCGTGGTCTGGCGCAGATCTCATTCGTGCGGCCGGCCCTTCCGAATCGCATCCGCCTCATTCGTCACGCATCGGCGTGGGGTGTCGATCGTGTCGGTGGTCGTCGGTACCGTCCAGCGTAACCAAGCACCTACCAGGTCGTGGGAGGGCCGCATGAGTATCACGATCGGCGCCGACGAGACGTCCGCACCAGAACTGTCCGCCTACCTGCCATTGCTGACTCGGCTGCGCAATGGCGCACGGCCGCAGCAGGATTGGTCCGCGATCGTCGATGACGCCGTCAAGGTTTGGGCACGGCCGGGGTTCGACACCTTCCTTGCGATACCGCGGTTGCGGTTCGAGCCGTTCGACTATCAGCTGCAGACCGCGCGGACCGTGCTGCGCCGGATGCGCGGCCGGGGCATCCTGGCCGACGAGGTCGGGCTCGGCAAAACGATCGAGGCCGGGTTGGTGCTGTCCGAGCTGCGCATGCGCGGGCTCGCCGACCAAGCGCTGGTGATCGTGCCGGCAGGACTTGTCGACCAGTGGCGCGACGAACTGGAGCGGAAGTTCGGGTTGCCCACCACGATCGCCCGACCCGGGTCGACGCCCGCCCGCGAAATCGGGATGAATCGGCCGGTCACTATCGCGTCACTGGCCGCCGCGCGCCGCGATCCACTGCTGGGCGGGCTGACCGGCACCAACTGGGACCTGGTGATCTTCGACGAGGCGCATCGACTGCGCAACCCGCGCAGCGCGTCGGGCAAGCTCGCGCGTGGGTTGCGCGCCCGTTACCTGCTGATGCTCACCGCGACGCCGGTGGAGAACAAGCTGTCGGATCTGTACCAGCTGGTCAGCCTCGTCGCGCCCGGATTGCTCGGCACACCCGCCCAGTTTCGCGCCAAACACGGCGCGGCGTCGGTCGAGTCGAGACCGCGCAACCTCGCGGAGCTGCGCGCACGGACTACAGAGGTGATGGTCAGACATCGCCGTAGCGAGGTTGCCGTGATGCTACCGTCGCGCCTCGCCGAGACGATCCTGGTGACGCCTGGCATCGACGAGGCCGGCCTCTACGCCGACATCGTCCGGCGAGTCAGGGCAGTGTCGGCTGGTTCGGGACCTACCCGGCTGGCCCTGCGTGGCCTGACCCGGCTGGCGGGCTCCAGCCCCGCGGCCGCGGCACCGACGCTGGCGAAGCTCGGCTGGAACGACCTCGCGGAACGGGCCCGAGCCATCCGGGATCCGGATAAGGTGCGGGTGCTCGTCGAACTCCTGCGCCGCCACGTCGACAAGGGCGAGAAGGTGTTGGTGTTCACCGGGTTTCGGCAGACATTGGATTTGCTCGCCGCTGCGGTCGAGCGTGCCGGGCTGTCGTCGGCGCTGTATCACGGTAGCCTCACGCGGACGGACAAGGAGTCGGCGATCGCCGAGTTCCGCGCCGAGACGCCGATCCTGTTGTCGACCGAGTCGGCAGGTGAGGGTCGCAACCTGCAGTTCTGCCATGTGATGGTGAACTTCGACTTGCCGTGGAACCCGATGCAGATCGAGCAGCGGCTCGGCCGGCTGCACCGGGTCGGGCAGGAACACGACGTGACGCTCACCAACCTGGCCTGCCGGGGCAGCATCGAGCAAAGGATCATGCATGTGCTCGAAGCAAAGATCAACCTGTTCGAACTCGTCGTTGGTGAGCTTGACATGATCCTCGGCCGGGTCGACGACGACTTCGATTTCGAGAACGAGGTTTTCGATGCCTTCGTCGATGCCGTCGACGACGACGAGTTCGAGCGACGGCTCGACGCCCTCGGCAACGCGCTCGCCGAGGCGAGACGCGGCTATCTCCGGAGTAGGGAAGATGTCGACCTTCTCGTGGGTGCGGCGTCGTGACGAGAGCCGATGTGGGGCTGGACTTTTGGCTGCGGTACGTCGAGGCGAGCGGCGGACTCACCGAATTCGGCGGCGATACAACGTTGGTGATGCTCCCACCTGCCCTACAGACGACGCTGGAGCTGCCGGAGGTGCTGCGGGTTACCGCCGATCCCGATGTCGCTCGCGAGGACGGCGCGACCTTGCTGTCGGCCGGGCATCCCGCGCTGAGTCGCTCCGCCGACGAGGTGTTGGCGGCCGGCGACGTCGCCGGGCTGGCCGTCGAGGTGGCCGCCACGCCGCCACCCTCGGCCGAGCATCTGCAAGGGATGGCGCGCGACCAGTTCAGTGTCGAGCATGGGCGGATCGACGCCACCGGCGCACCGAACCGGTCGGTGCGCGCCATTCTCCGGGTCGGGGCGCTGGTCGACTACACGCTATCCAGCGACGATCACTACCAGGAATGCGCCGAATGCTGGGTGGATGTGCAGTCGCGACGTAAGCTCCCAACCCACGTCAGCTTGAAACTCGCCGCCTTGCCGACAGTGCCGACTGATGGTTCGCCGTCGCTCGCTGGCCTGACGGGCCTGACGGGGGCGATCGGATGCGCGGACCGGGTCATCGAGCAGTGTGCCGAGCGGCGGCGGTCCGAACTCGGTGACGACGTGGCCAAGGCGCGCGACGCCGAGCTTGACCGCGTCGAGGCCTACTACCGCGATGCGCTCGCGACGCTCGAGCGTCGGCGAGCCCAAGCACCCGCCGATCGCTGGGAGCTGCTCGACGCGCGCGCCGACAGCGTGCGCAGCGAGCGTGCCCGGCGGATCGGCGAAACTCGGGAGAAGTACAAGGCGAGCCACCAGGTCCGGCCCTACCGGCTGCACGTCTACGAGCTGCCGGTATGGCGAGTGCCGGTCGACGTCCGCCGCGGCGACCGGCGTTACCCGCTGACACTCGATTGGCTCATCCCGCTGACCCGTTTCGCCGACATCGCCTGCCCACACTGCGGTGCCGATGAGCGACTGGTCGCGACGAAGACCTGGCTCGGGTGCGCCGGCTGCACTCCTCGACCGACCGTCCGGCTTGCGCCCGAGCCCACGAAACCGCCGGCCGACCCGAAGTCCCGGCCAGCCCCGAAGGCCAAACATGCCGTCACGCAACCGGCGACGCCGAGGCCGCACTTGTCATCGGCGCGCGCCGATCCGGGCCCGACGCCGGCTAAACTCGACAAACTCGGCGACAAGCTGACCGCGAAGCTGTGGGAGGCGGTGGTCGGCAACGACCGGCGACTGGCGCGTATCTGTGCACCGGATTCGCCTGCGGCTGCGGCGATCCGGCTATACGGTCCGTCCGGCGCGTCCTGGGCGATCGGGATCCCGCCGACCGAAAAGCTGGCTGCGGTCGCCTGCGCCGCAACGGCGTCGTCGGGCCTACGCCACGCTTCCAACGGCTACGTGGAAACGGCGGCGGGACATCGCTTCCCGTTCCTGCTGCGGTGGCAAGCGCCGGGCGGCACAGGATGGGTCGACGAGATCCTGCCCTACGACCGGCCCGTTGAGCCGGCGCACTTGAGCCGATGGGTGCTCGGACCCGGCAGGACGGGTGTGCACGCGCCACCGCAGCCGAGGATCCCGCTCGGCCCTGTCGGCGAACTGCTGTGGCGGCGCGTGACTCCCGCGTTTGGCCTGCCTGGTGTTCTGCGTTGCCTTGCGGCGCTCTGGCGGCTGCCCTACGAGGACGTCTTCATCGAATCGCATGGCCCCGCTGCGGTCGCGGCCACTATTGAACGCATGGTGTGCCAACGAGCGAATCTGACAACCGGACACTTCGCCGACATCGCCGCCGCCTACCGCGTCAACGATGCCGCGGTGCGCGTTGCCGACGCCGACCTGCAGAAGTGCCTCCGACTCGGCCCGCGGAGGTGGTGGTAGCGGGCCTTCCTGGGTCTGTCGGCGCACGGCACGTTAGCCACCAGTCAACACGTCCAGCGTGAATTCCATTGCTGCCGGCTCGTTTACCCGGATCCGATCTCCGTCGAGCGCCATTACTCGTCGATAGATTTCGCCATCGAGGCGGTACGCGAGAAAACGGTCATTGATGGGTGCGTCTGGATCGACGATCCAGTAGTTCGGGATGCCCGCCTTCGCGTACTCATGCAACTTCATGACATGGTCGGTTCCGCGCGAACCCGGCGATACGATTTCGACGACGAGCACGACATCCGCTGCCGGGACACGGGCAAGACGTCGCTCGAACACGCGATCCGGAATCACAACGATGTCGGGGTCACGGACACTCGGCGGGAACGATGAGCTCGTTATCACCTCGATCTCGGGAACCGCCTCTAACCCATCGGGTAGGTGATCGTCGAGCAGGCGGGTAAGCCGTTCTGGAGATGCGCTGGTGCCATAGCTGCGGACGCGGCGACATGATGAGTGTTCCTTCGCTGAGTTCCCACCGTCGCGTCGGGTCGAGTTCAAGCGCATCCCACTGCTCTAGGCTCAGCAAACCGCGCGGCAGGTGAGCGAGGTCGGACATCACGCGCCTCCTTCGCCATGGAACTCGAATAAGTGCAGATTACGCGCAACGGCGGATCACATCGAAGTCTGCCGAAACCCACCGACACGAGATGCGCGCGGTGGGCGGATACGCCTTGACCCTGCAACGATCGCTCGACGGGACAGTCCGGCTGCTGGGTGCAGACCATGAACATCGTCGACGCCCTTGTCGCCCGGCGTGCGCGCTGATGGCAGTGCTAACAGGTTGTCAAGGTATCAGGGTGAAGCCATCGACATGGTTTGGGCGCACGACGCTGAAGTGGCGCCGGTCCACAGTCGCGATTTCCCTGATGCCCAATCGCTCCGCCGCAGCCACCACGGATGCGTCGACGGTGCCCAGAGGCAGGTCTCGATACCGCGCGACGAGCTCGGCGATGCGCATCCAATCGGATGCGGCCACAGGCTCGACGCCGAATGCGCCATCCGCAAGGTCGCCGAGGAATCGCACCTCAGGTTCGACGCCGAGGCGACTGCCCAGCAGGTACACCACCTCGGTGATGACGAGCGTCGGGACGATCAGCGGGCCGGGATGCGTCTCGAGCAGCGTGAGCGCCGCATCGTGGTGGGCGTCATCTGCGTCGACATAGGCATAGAGCGGGCCGGCGTCGACGACAATCGCTGCTATCGCCCGACCTCGGCGGCAAGGATCTCCTCGATGCGCTCGGAGATATCGGCACGGCCACTGCGCCCGGCGCCCGCAGCCTGCAGGCGACGGCGCCCACTGGACTGGCTGAAGTAAGCATCGAGGGCTTCACGAGTGATCTCCGAGATGGTCAGATTCCGCCGCTCGGCCTCATGCCGCAGGCGAGCGTCGAGAGCGTCCGTGATTTTGACCGTGGTGCGCCGCATGTATGCCAGCATACCTCAGCATGCGTTGTCGCGTCCCAGCGCTCAACCGCCCCGGGCCGCGATCATCGCCGAGCGGTTCACCTTGGTCGCTGCGGTGCGCGGAATGGCGGCGACGAACTCGACGGTCTTGGGCGCCTTGTAGTGGGCGATCCGGCTCTTGGCGTATTCGATCACCTGTTGTTCGGTCAGCAGCGCACCGTCGGCGAGTTGCACAACGGCGTGTACCCGTCGTCCCCAATGCTCATCGGAGATTCCGATCACGACGACATCGGCGATGCCGGGGTGGCCCGCCAGCGCCGACTCCACCTCTGCCGGAAAGACATTGGCGCCGCCGCTGATGATCATGTCGGCGCGGCGGTCGATGATGTAGAGGAAACCGTCCTCGTCCAGGTGGCCGATGTCGCCGGCGGACCGGAACCCGTCCTCGGTCGACGGCAACGGCGGCGCCGTCGCCGTCCTCGCCCGGGATGTTGCGCCAGCGTATTTCCGGAAACGCACTCAATATCAGACGCGCTCAACTCTGCTTGGGCCCGAGCCGAATTCCGGAATGGTCTCGGTGATCAAAGCTTTGACTGCGGCGTCGGCGAGCTGATAAGCCGCCTCGGGCGGTGACAAGGACCGATTGATCGGTGTGACCGCCACGCCCAACCGCCACGCCGCGAACAGCGACACCACAAATCGGTGGTGTTGTGCAGCAAGATCGCCACCACGTCGCCGTGAGATACCCCACGGCTGAGCAGCGTGGCGCTGGCCCGCTGGACGGCCTCGAGGAACTCGCTGTTGGTGAGATCGCCGTCGTCGTCGCCAACGGCAGGCTCCATGGGGTTGTCCGCTGCGCGCAGATCCGGCAAAGGTCGGCAATTTCATGTCATGGGCTGCTCACTATCGGCGGCCGGCACCGCCAAAGCCTCAGCAACCGCGCGGTAGGCATGCCGGTTAAATGCCAGGCCGAAGTGAGTTCCGCGCACCGCCACGCACGTCGCGTAATCAGCGACACATGACTGCCAGCGCACCACTCCGTCGTTGCGCGAATAGATCGATGTGAATCTGACATCGACAGGAAACGGTGCGGCGAAACCAGTGGCGTATGCGCAGTTGCATTGCAGGGTAAGGCATCCACGCGCGGACCGTGCGGGATCGCAACCGGCCAAAGCGTTGCGCATGAGCGCCGCGCCGCCTTTGGCCAACATCGAGACGTCAAGTGGATCCTCCACCCCGGTGCCCATCGTGACGATGTGAGAAACCCGATCGGGATAGCGTGCCGCGAGGGATCTGGCGTAGTGGCCGCCACGGCTGTGCCCGACGATGGCCAGGCGCCGGCCGCCCATCGAGTACTCGCGGTCGATGACGCCGACCATTCGCTCGTCGAAGCTATCGCCGCACCCGGAATTGAACCGTATTCCGCTGGCAACCGGACGGTAGCCGATGCGCCCCAAAAACCGGGCTAGCAGCCTCAATGTCGCATCGGAAGCGAGGAAGCCAGGTAGCAGCAGCACGCTGCGGCCGTCACCGCGAGGTACGCCGCGGCCCCGCGATACGGGGTCCGTCAGCAATCGTGCCAGTTCGCCAGGAGACCCGCACTCGCGCAGCGGATGACCGAACCAGAAGCCGTCGACTCTGGTCGCAACGCCGTTGGTGGCGGCCGCAACCCGCTTCCGTGCCGTTGCCCTCACCGCGTGGCGCCGTCCGCGGGATCGACTGGTGCATCCGACGACAGCACGATTCCGAGTGCCACTTCTGGACGATAGCGCGGTTCAAGCGCCTAGAACAAGGAGAATCCGAATTCAATCTCAATATTTGTTCTGGTAATCTGGGGTGCGGTTCCTCGACGACCTCGGCACTGCCGGCGCTGAAAGCCGCGGGCGTAGACGACGGGCAGATCGACACGATGCTGGTGCAAAACCCCAAAGCGTCTTTCACCTTTGAAGGGGACAACTGATGGCCACGGCGGAGATCCACGAGGTGCCCACCGCGCTGAGTCCGTTTTCACGCGCGGGGATCTCCCGCGACGAACACGGCGTACCGCACTACGAAGCGCTGCCGACGTCACTGCTGGAAGTGCTCGAGAGTCATGTCGCTGACGGTCCCGACGCCGAGGCCGTGGTCGAACTGGGTGGCCAGCGCCTGACCTACCGCCAGTTGTGGGACCGCGCCGCGCGGGTCGCCGGCGGGTTGCGCACGGCCGGGCTGCAACGTGGGGCCCGGGTGGCTCTCCGCCATCCGGCTGGAGCCGACTGGGTGCTGGGGTTCTGGGGCACCCTCATGGCGGGTGGGATCCCGGTGGCGATCAACACCCGCTCGGCCGCCCCCGAGGTGGGGTTCGTCGTCGAGGACAGCGATGCGCGTTTCGAACTGTCGGCCCAGACCTCCCTACCCGATGCCGAGCCCTATGTGGCCGACGACCTCACCCGTGAAGATTTCGCCGCATTGTTCTACACATCGGGAACCACGGGGCGCCCGAAGGGCGTGCCGACCACCCATGAGGCGTTTTTGACCAACGCCGAGAACATCGTTCGCTGCCTGAAGATCCCCCGTGACATCGGGGCGGAGCTGCGGACACTAATTTGCGTGCCGCTGTTTCATGTGACGGGCTGCAACTCGCAATTGATCGTCGCGGCATACCTGGGCGGGACCTCGGTGATCATGCCGGCGTTGGACCTTTCCGCGATACCGAAAGTGCTTGCGCGCGAACGAATCATGATGATGGTGACGGTCCCGGCCATCTATGCCCTGCTGCTTGGCCGCTCCGACCTCGCCGCCGCCGACGTTAGCCATGTCCGATGGGTGGGATACGGCGGCGCGCCGATCGCGACGTCGTTGGTGGATGCGCTGCGGTCGAAATTCGGCAACGCCGAGGTGTTCAATGGCTACGGGATGACCGAAACCTCCTCGTTGACCACACTGCTGCCCGACCGCGACGCCCTTGCGCATGCCGATTCAGTTGGCTATGCCATGCCATCGGTGGATATCGCGGTCCAGCCCGTCGGCGACGACGCCAGCACTGGGGAGTTGTTGGTGCGCGGGGCAAACGTCATGGGAGGCTACTGGAACCGCCCCGAGGCCACCGCCCAAACCATCACCGAGGGCTGGCTGCACACTGGAGACGTGATCAGGGTCGACGACGCCGGGCGCGTGCACATCATCGACCGGACGAAGGACATCATCAACCGCGGGGGTGAGAACGTCTCCAGCGTGGAGGTGGAAAACGCGCTCGCGACCGCCCCCGGTGTCGCCGAGGCCGCCGTGGTGGCAGTGCCGGATGCGGTGATGGGTGAAAAAGTCGGGGCGGTGCTCTTCGGCGGCGGCGAGCAGATCGTCGTCGCCGACGTGCTGGCGCACTGCCGCGAACGGCTCGCCGACTTCAAAGTTCCCCAATACGTGAGCGTTTCGGATGACCCGCTGCCCCGCAACGCCGCGGGCAAGCTGCTGAAGGCCACGCTGCGCGAACAGGTGCGGTGGGGACCGCCTTTGCGATGACCACCCGCGCCGCAGACGGTCACGACGTGAGGCAAGCATTGCATCGGGCGGTGCGAGACCTGTTCGAGCAGAACGGATACGCGGGCACCCACATCCGCGACATCACCGACAAGGCCGGGGTCGCCCTGTCGACGTTCTATGCCACCTACGGCTCCAAGAAGCAGGCCTGGCATGCCACCATGGGCAGCGCCGAGGGGACCACCGACGGCGAGGCGCCGCACGGCCGCGCGGCACAAACGCGCGCGGCGCTGATCGCCGCGGCCCGCGACGTCATCGAACGCGACGGCTATCATGCCGCGCGGATCACCGACATCGCCCATCAGGCGGGAACTGCCATCGGCTCGTTCTACCACCACTTTTCAGGTAAGCAAGCGGTATTCACCGCGGTCATGCACGACCATCTCGCGACGCTGCACAACACCGCCGGCACCGGTGGCGGCGGCGACGGCGGTCGCGATACCGACGACACAGAGGTGCGAACGCTCGCTGAGCAGCGCGCACACGCCATCGAGCGCGTCAATGCTGCCATCGATCGCTACTTGGACGACTACCCCGGTCACACATCACTGTTGCTGCTACGCCTCGACGAGGCCATTGGAACCCACCCTGAACTCATCGAGTTGCGCCTCGCGGTACATCGCCATTTCGCCTCAGCGATTGCGTCCAGTCTGCGCCGCTGGCAAGCAGCAGGCATTGCAGACGCGACGCTCGACGCCGACCATGCCGGTGACGCGTTGGCAGCCATGGTGGGCCACGCAACCAGAGTCTGGCGGTTGTTCGGCAGCCCTTACGACCGGGATGTCGCGTCGCGAAACTTGACGACATTGTGGTGCAACGGAGTTGGCTTACGCAACCCAGAGTGATCAAGCGCCTCGCTGTTTGCCGGTTGTCAAACACGGTGTTGTCGGCAGTGCGGGGTGGAACTCAGAATGTCACCACACACTCAACGGCAGCGGCGGATTCGGTATCAGGTTGTCAGCACTCCGCCGTCCACCGGCAAGGTTATGCCGGTGACATAGCTGCCGGCGTCGCTGGCGAGGAAGATCAGTGCAGCGGCGAGTTCTGCGTGCAGGCCGAGGCGTCCGGCGAGGACGCGCGGGAGGATCTGTGTCTCGACGTGGTTGCGGTCCATGCTGTCGCTCATTTCGGACGCGAAGAAGCCGGGAGCGAGTGCGTTCACACGAATTCCCCTGCGGGAGGTCCATTGCTGTGCAAGATCGCGGGTGAGGCCCATGAGGCCGGCCTTCGATGACGAGTATGCGGCCTGCGGCAGGCCAGTGGTGGTGAGTCCCAGCACACTGGCGATGTTCACGATCGAACTGCCGGGGCGCATGACGCGTGCGCAAGCCTGTGCCATCCAGTAGCAGCCGTTGAGGTTGACCTCGATGACCGATCGGAACTGCTCGGGAGTTTCCTTCAGTGCGGGGATGGCGGTGCCCACTCCGGCGTTGTTGACAAGAATGTCTACGCGCCCGTAGGCGGTCATGGCCGCGTCGACGAGGGCTGCGCAGTCGTCGGGATCCGCGACGTTGGTGCGTGTGGCGATCGCGTGCCGTCCGGTGTTTTCGACGAGGGTGCAGGTTCGTGCGAGGCGGTCCGCTCGGCGGGCGCCCAGAGCGAGATCGGCGCCCGCCTCGGCGAGCGCAGCAGCGAATCCGACGCCCAGGCCGCTCGATGCGCCGGTCAAAATGGCGACCCGGCCGTCAAGCCGGAATCGGTCGAGGATCGTCATTGGGTACCTTTCGCGGTGGATGTGTAGATGGGGAAGGTGATTACGCGGCGCGCGTATCCGCCCGGCGCGTCGTCCAACGGCGGGTAGGTATCGCTTCCCAGTCGAATGGATGCCGGCCGCTTACCGGGGGTGTGGTACTCGATCCATTCGTTCCAGTGGTCCCACCAGCTGCCCTGGTTGTCGACCGACCCGGAGAGCCAGGTCTGCGGATCAGTACCGCTGATGTCACCCGCACGGTAGCTGGCTCGCGCGCTGCCCGGCGGTCTGGCGATCGCGATGGCGTGCCCGCCTCGTGCGAGCACGAATGTCACGTCGCCGCCGACCATCGAGACCGTCCGATAGCAGTTCTGCCACGGGGAGATGTGGTCGGTCGACGCAGCAAGGACGTAGGTGTCGACGGTGATCTGTCCGGCGTCGATGGGCACCCCGCTGATACTGACTCCGCCGGGCCGGGTGAGTGTGTTCTCCAGCGCTGCCTCCATCAGCTGTGCCCCGAAGCGGGCGGCTAAATTTGTTTGATCGGCCGCCCAGTAGAGCAGTGCCACGGCGGGTGGCGGCTTGCCGAGCAGATAGTTGTGCACTGCGTTTGCCCAGATGCCTTCGATGGGCCGGATCAACGCGAACGACCACGCCGACTCTCGGGCGTCGAAGTACCCTTGCTTGACCGCGCGACGTACAGCACGGTCAACCTGCTTGCGGTCGAGAAACGCCATGGCCGACGGGCCGTGGTGGTAGTCGAGGACGGCGATGGCGATGGTCAGTGTCGCGAGTATGTCCTGATGCCCAATCGCGGCCAGGTATGCCGCGGTCATGAAGGCGAGCACGCCGCCGCCGCACAGACCGAGCAGGTGGCTGGTGGTGGAGCCGCTGATGTCGGAGACCGTCTCGAGCATCTCAACGGTGCTTAGCACGTAGTCGTCGAAGCCGACGTCGGCGTGGCTGGCGTCGGGATTGACCCAGGATGTCACGAAAACGTTCCGGCCGCGTTCTAACTCGGCGCGGATGACCGACTGCTCGGGCTCGAGGTCAACCAGGTAGTACTTGTTCACTGGTGACGAGACCAGCAATACGGGAACCTCGTCGATCTCGTCGGCGCGCGGCTGGTATTGGATCAGCTCGTAGGTGCGGTTCCGTCGCACCACCTTTCCTGGTGTGGCGGCGATGTTTTCGCCGATGCGGTACGCCGACTGATCGACGCTGCTCGGCAACTTGGTGGGCAGACGGAGGTCGGTGACAAGGTTGTCCACACCCGCTCGCAGGCTCCTGCCGCCGGAGTCGATGAACTCCTTCCAGCAGGCCGGGTTCGTCAACGGGTTATTGGTCGGCGCTGCCGCAGCCAGCACGTTGTCGAGGAACAGCCGAAGCCGTTCTCTGGTGCGCCAATCGACGTCGGCATCGTCGAGTGCGGCCGCGACGGTGTCGCAGCAGGCCAGATAGGACAGTGCGACGCCGTTCAGCAACGAGTTATCCGCCCAGGCGCGGTCCCTGAAGCGGCTATCCGTTCGGCCGGGCGCGTCCGCTGGGTTGCCGCGTCCGATCCCTACCAGCTGAGTCGCAAGCTGCCCGATCCGCGATGCGACGGGTTTCGGGTGTCGGGCCACTGCCCACGCGAACCGGGTCAGCTCGGGAAGCGGAAGCAGACCGCCGATTCCGGCGGATGCCGCGTTTGCCATCACGGCCTCGAGCCCGGCGCCGACGCCGCTGTAGGCGAGGACGTCCTCGATGGGAGTTGTTGCGGTGGTGTCGGTCATCGCGGCTCGGCGCCTCCTGTGCAACGGAACTGGAACGGCGGCTCTGTCACGCATACCTCACAGCGGTGCGTTGGGTGCCGAGATCGATGGCGCCGTCATCGGTCGCAATTGAGAGCTCCACGACGTCGCCGTGCTGTAGGTACCTCGGGTTGTAGGCCTCGCGCATCAAGAAGGCCTTTATCTCCGACGGTTTGGGTGGTGCGCCCAGAGCCGTCCCGACCGGCGTGCCGGTCATGACCAGATCACCTGTGTCCAACCGCTGGAATCGTGCCAGCGACTGCAGCGCCTGCAGCGGTGGGTAGATCATGTCGCCGTGGACGAGCATGTTTTGGCGTACTTCGCCGTTGACCTGCAATTCGAGGCGCAGATCGCCGAAGCGGTTAAGTTCGTCGACGTCGAGCAGTACCACGGCCGGGCCGACCGGGGTGAATGTTGGATACGACTTAGCCTCGTAGAACTGGGTTTTCGTCAGCTGAACGTCGCGCGCCGAGACATCGTTGGTCACGACCAGACCCACGATGAATTCGGCCAGGTTCGACTCGGTTATTTCGGTGCCTACCGGGATATCCCGGCCGATGACCAGACCGATCTCGACCTCGTAGTCGAGGAGGTTGACGTGCGCGGGCTTGATGATCTTGTCAAACGGCCCGCTGATCGAACCCGACGCCTTGCGAAAGAATGTGAGCGGAACTTTCTTTGGATCCATGCCGGCGCCCTTGACGTGGGATGCGAAATTTGTCATTTGCGCAACCACGCGGCAGGGGACGGTCACGGGGGAGATAAGGACGAGCCCGTCGACGGGAACGGTGTGAGCGCTGTGTACTGCGGCATCGATGGCTGCCCGATCGGTCAGCAGCTGACTGGTGGTGGTCGCGAGCGTGTTGATTCTGGCAGCGCCAGTGGCGGTTTGGACCCACCAGCGGTCGGTGGTTCGGAGGATTGAGGTGGGCATGAGTTGCTACTTTCCGGGGCTGAGGCTCATCTCGGACCGTTGTTGTCGCAATGCGTGTCAAACACTGAAATGGCCACGTGGTGAGAAGATCTCGATGCTGATGCCAGGGGCGCCCTTTCGTGCCGGAGGTGTGACCTGAACTGTGTCGCGCCCACCTTAACGGTGGAAACGAACGCGTCAAGCTTGACTAGGTCGGCAAGCTGGCGTCCCCGAATGTGGCTGCCAACTGGTCGCATTGAAATTACTGGAATGTCAGTGCTTGTTCGCAGCCCGCTTCTCTGAGGCTCGCGATGTCCTTGAATCCGCAGATCGCCAAGCATAGGTCCAGCTCGGCCAGGAAGGCTTTCAGGTAGTGGGTCAGGCTCTCGGTGCCGCCGTAGGAGAGGGCATAGGCGTAGGACCGGCCGATACCGACGGCGGTTGCTCCGAGCGCCAACGCGATGACGGCGTCGGTGGCACTGCGCACGCCGCCGTCGAACATCACCGGAGTAGAGCCTGCCGCCTGGACGACCCCGGGCAGCAGCTGAAGGGTCGGGATCCCCGAATTTGCCTGGCGACCACCGTGATTGGTGACGTACAGCACGTCGGCACCGTTGTCGATCGCGAGCCGAGCATCATCGGGGTGCTGAATCCCCTTCACCGCGATCGGAAGTTTGGTGTTGGAACGGATCCAACGAAGATCTTCCCACGACAGCGGGACGGCGAAGATCGTCGCGTAATAACGCAGCGCCGCTGGCTGATCTTCGTGCGGTGGCTTCGCGAGGTGCTTGGTGAAGTTTTCGTCGGAGTAGTAATTCTGCATGCAGAAGCCCCGCGCTTGCGGGTAGTTTCCGATCGCTAGGTCAGCCGGCCGATAGCCCAGCGTCCAGGAATCAACGGTCACCACCACGCTGGAATACCCGCTGCGCTCAGCACGATCGAGGAAACTGGCCGCTAGCTCCCGATCGCCCGGCAGATACAGTTGGTAAAAGTTGGGCGTCGACCCAGCGTGCTTGATGACGTCCTCCATGGGGGTTTGGGAGAACGTTGACAGCGTGAACGGCACGGCGGTTTCAGCGGACGCCTTTGCTGCGGCCACGTCTCCGTAAAAGTCCGGCGAGCACAACCCGATCAGGCCTATCGGAGCCATAAACATCGGCGAGGGGAGTTGCTCACCGAACAAGTTGATGGACAGGTCACGCTCGGGCGGGCTGACCATCATTCGCGGAATGATCCCGTAACGCGAGTATGCATCGATATTTGCGCGCTGCGTGCGACCGTCGCCAGCCGCAGCCGAGACATACCGGTACACCCAGTCCGGAAGCGCGTCAAAGGCTTTTCGCTCGATCGACTCAAAGTCGAACGGGAACCGCGAGCTTACGCCCCGTACTGCATCGCCATAGACGCTCCACTGCCAGTCCCCGAAGTTCTTTGTCATAGCGCTTCCTTCGTGTTTCGGGAATTACTGGTCGCAACGACCACTCACAACTTCCAGGGTTGTGAGAACGTTCACCCATGTCGATGTCCCGGGCGACAAAACCTAAGCGCTGCCCTCTGTCCCGCCGAACACAACGGTCTCTCGCAGGTCTCCCGCACCCAGGTTTTCACAGGTGCCATCGCTAACGGCGCCGCCGCCTCGGCGGTGATTCCCGATGTTGGCGAGGCGCCGTCGAGCCGCGAGGTCGCTATGGGCGCCTTGATCGGTTGGCGCACACCAGCGCCACTAAGCGACCAAAGGTGTTCTGGAGCACTACGTCCCGCGCTCGACTTTTATGCTGGCGGCTAAAGACAATCCGCGAACCGCTGAATAAGGCTGTGGGTGTAACAACGGCGCGGCCTGCACCAACATGCTCGAGCCCCGTCTGCATATCCAAAAGCTCGAAAATAAGGAGGCTCAAATGCCCGATGCAGCTACGGTTACGGAGAAGGTCGGGCTAACGACGGCGGGAGTGGAGACATACCTGTCAGAGCTATCCAACTGGGGCCGGTGGGGCGACGACGACCGGATCGGCACGCTCAATCTGATCACCGACGAGGTGAGACTCGCAGCGGCGTCCACTATCCGGACCGGCCGCGCGATTTCGCTGTCCCGCCCGATCGACCCGCTCGACCCGGACCCGCTGGACTCGGGTTTCGCACTGGTGCAGCGTTTCATGACCCTGAACGAGGTTACCGATCACATCGGTCGCCAGTTGCGGTACGAAGCCGTCACCGAATACGTCGGCATCGCTGCACATGGCTCCAACACCCACGTGGACGGTCTTGCCCATTATTCCTGGGACG
Source organism: uncultured Actinomycetota bacterium (assembly GCA_963814505.1). GTDB lineage: Bacteria > Actinomycetota > Actinomycetes > Mycobacteriales > Mycobacteriaceae > Mycobacterium. Next base: position 123,865 of record CAWFDM010000015.1, on the reverse strand, counting down.
GTAAGAACTACAACGGCTTCCCGACAACCGACACCAACTCACTGCATGGGGCGCGATCGCTGTCCATTGATCAAGCCGAGCACGGCTTCATCACACGCGGGGTGCTATTGGACATCGCCGCCCTGCACGGCGTCAAGTGGCTCGAGCGCGGCCACGCGGTCACGCCGGACGAACTACTAGCCGCCGAACAACGCCAAGGCATCACCGTCCGTCCCGGCGATGCCCTGCTCGTGCACACCGGCAATGCGGCGGCAATACTGCGCGAAGGGCCCGACGGGGAAGGTGGCCTAGCGGCGCGTCAGGCGGGTCTGCACGCCAGTTGCCTGCCGTTCCTGCGGGAGCGTGATGTGGCCGTTCTCGGCAACGACGGCGTTCAAGACGTTCAACCGTCCGGATTCGGTCTGGACTTCATCCGCCCTATTCATACGGTGGCAATCGTCGCGTTGGGTCTGTGGCTGATCGACAATGTGGACCTCACCGAACTGGCGGAGGCCTGCCGGGAGGACAAACGCTGGGATTTCTTCTTCGCCGCTCTGCCATGGCGAATGAAGGGTGTGACATCGAGCGCGTCGAACCCCGTAGCCATCTTCTAGTCGAGTCATCGAAGGCCGAAGCAGTGCGGGGCGGTGAAAACGAGAAACCGGATCGTCACTGGGCTATTGGCCGCGACCGATCGCTTTCGGCGCGTCGACCTCGATGGCGCAACCCTACGCACGATCATCGGAGGAAACGTCATCCGGTTCTGCTCGCAGGCGAAGAAGGCCGCGGATTTTCAAAGTGTCACGGCCAAACTAAATTCGGCGTTCGCGGTGCTCCGAGGCACCAACTATGCGCGTTTATCCGCATCCAATACTGCGCCCGGATCGCCATTTTCGGCTGCCTGGCGTGGTGAGACCCACCCAACGGGCCAGCACTTGCTCGCCGGTCTGCACGACTGGCTGGCCGGGCTCAATTGCCAGGCGCGCAGCATGCTCGCGATAATCCGGGGTGTTGTTGCGGCGCTTGCGCGACCTATAGGCGCCGGTACCGCGAGACCATCAGTCCCACCGGTCAGATGCCCACTATCCCGGTTAAGCCCAGTGATGCGTTGCGAAGGTAGGGTTGTTGCCACTTCCGATGCAGCGGGCGGCGGATTTCACGGTGCGGGGCGGCGCGATGGAGTTGGTTGGCCGTCATCGCGAGTGTGCGGTGCTCGACCGGCTGATCGAGGCTGTTCGTGCTGGTGAGAGCCGCGCATTAATGGTGTCTGGCGAAGCGGGTGTGGGCAAGACCGCATTGCTCGACTATCTGGCTGGGCAAGCTCCGGGGTGCCGCATCGAGCGCGCCGTAGGCGTTCAGTCCGAGATGGAGCTGCCGTATGCCGCGTTGCATCAGTTGTGCGCGCCCATGCTCGAGAAGCTCCAGGGCTTACCGGAACCGCAGCGAGACGCCCTGGAGATTGCGTTCGGAATGAGCTCAGGATCGGCGCCGGACCGGTTTCTGGTCGGGCTAGCGTTACTGAGCCTGCTGTCCGAGGTGGCTGAGGAGCAGCCGCTTGTGTGTGTGGTCGATGACGAGCAGTGGCTCGACCGGGCCTCTGGGCAAGTCTTGGGCTTTGTTGCTCGTCGCTTGGGTGCGGAATCGGTGGGATTGATTTTCGCGGCCCGGGTGCCCAGCAGCGATATCGCAGGATTGCCCGACCTCGTCGTGGAGGGCTTGGGGGACAGAGATGCGCGAGCGCTGCTCGATGCCGCCCTGACCGCGCCATTGGACGCTCGGGTCCGCGATCAGATCCTTGCCGAGACTCGGGGCAACCCGCTGGCACTGCTGGAGCTGCCCCGTGGATTGACTCCGCAGGAGCTAGCGGGCGGATTTGGGCTTCCCACCGCGGCGCGAATATCCGGCGGCATCGAAGAGAATTTCCGCCGGCGAATCGACGGTCTCCCTGACCAGACCCGGCGCCTGCTGCTCATCGCGGCGGCCGAGCCGCTCGGCGATCCCGCGTTGGTGTGGGGGGCCGCGGCGCGTCTGGGAATCCTCGCCGAAGCCACTCGTCCGGCGACCGAGGCGTGCCTAGTCGAGTTCGGCATGCGAGTGCGATTCCGTCATCCCCTCGTGCGCTCGGCCGTCTACGGATCGGCGTCCCCGCAGCAAAGACAAGAAGTGCACGCTGCATTGGCGGAGGTCACCAATGCACACCAGGACCCCGATCGACACGCGTGGCATCGGGCACAAGCCGCCGCTGGGCCGGACGAGGCGGTCGCCGCGGAGCTGGAGCGCTCGGCGGGCCGGGCGCGAGCGCGTGGCGGTATTGCTGCGGCGGCCGCATTCCTCGAGCGCGCCACGACGCTGACGCTCGATCCCGTCAACCGCACCGAGCGGGCGATGGCCGGTGCGTCGGCCCATATCAAGGCCGGCGCCTTCGCCACGGCGCGGGACCTGCTCTCGATCGCCGAGGCCGGGTCACCGAGCGACTTTCAGCAAGCCCGCATCGAGCTGATGGGGGCTGAGCTCGCGTTCCTCACGGATCGCGGCAGTGAGGCCCCGGCCATATTGCTGAAGGCCGCCCGGCGGCTCGAGCCGATCGACCCAGAGCTCTCCCGCAGGACCTACCTGCAGGCCCTGACGGCGGGTTACTTCGCCGGTCGCCTCGCCCTCGGCGGGGGTCCGATGGAAGTGGCGCGTGCGGCGGCGACTGCCCCGCCGGCCTCACAACCTCTGCGCGCACCTGAGCTTCTTCTGGATGGCCTGGTAGCGCACTACACCAAAGGGTATGGGGCCGGATTGCCGATACTTCGCGAGGCGCTGCACGCGTTCGGCGCCGGCATGTCGGTAGACGAAGCGCTGCCCTTACACTCGGTGGCCGGCATCGTGGCTCGTTACACATGGGATGACCGCAGCTGGCAGGTGCTCTCGGAGCGTCATGTCCAGCTCGCTCGGAGTGTGGGCGCGCTCAGCGAGCTGCCCGTCGCCCTCAATGCGCGTGCGTTCATGCTGTTGTTTGCTGGTGACCTCGCCGCCGCAGCCTCGCTGATCCAGCAGCGGCAGGCTTTGGAGGCGACGGGCATCAATCGCTTTCCTTACTCGGCCCTCGCCCTGGCGGCGTTCGCCGGTAGACAAGCCGAAGCGGCGACCCTGGTCGAAGCGATCAACCGGCACCTCAGCCTTGGAGGTGACGGCGTCGGGATCACCATCGTCGAGTGGGCGAGCGCGGTACTAAACAACGGCATCGGTGACTACAACGCGGCGGTGGAAGCAGCGCAGCGCTCCACCGAATATCTGGGGGAATGGATCACGCCGCCCTGGCCAGCGGTCGAGCTCATTGAGGCGGCCGCGCGGATCGGATGCGCCGAGATGGCCGCCGATGCTCTCCGTCGGCTGGCTGAGCTCACCACCGTCAGCGGCACGGATTGGGCGCTCGGCATCGAAGCTCGTTCACGCGCGCTACTCAGCGAGGGTGACGCCGCCGAGTGCAGTTACCGCGAGTCGATCGAGCGGCTTGGGCGTACCTGCATCCGCGCCGATCTCGCCCGCGCGCACCTGCTGTATGGAGAGTGGCTGCGCCGGCAGCGCCGCCGGATCGACGCGCGGGCACAGCTTCACATCGCCCACGACATGCTCGAGACCATGGGGATGGAAGCCTTCGCTGAGCGGGCCAGGCGTGAACTAAAAGCCACTGGTGAAACGGCCCGCAAGCGCACCATCGCGGCCCACGATGATCAGCTCACTGCGCAGGAGGCCCAAATCGCACGGATGGCCCGCGACGGCCTTTCAAATCCGGAGATCAGCGCGCGCTTGTTCATCAGCTCGCACACAGTCCAATATCACCTGCGCAAGGTTTTCACCAAGCTCGGCATCAGCTCGCGCAGCCAGCTCGACCGTGTCCTACTACAGAGACCCGCCGCCGACGCTGTCTGATCATCGAAGCCTCGACAAACGTAAAGACACCGACCTCGGTTGACGGTGGACTGATCATTCGCGCTAGCGACTGGGGGATGCGAACGCAGCGCGAAGCGGCTGACGATGGCCCTGGCGCCCAGAGCCGGGTTTTGGTTCGCGGCGATCGAACAGCCAAGGGGTGGCAATTCATGAGCGACGGCATTTACGAACTCCCAATCGCCGAAAGGCCTGCTCACTGTGACCGCCATTGGTGGTGGGAGCCGCTGATGCTCGGCTCCCGGCGCCGGTGCGCTGCCCCAGATCGCGCGCACGCCGAGCGATCGACAGCGAATTGGGCGGACGATGTGGGCGGTTGCCTAGAATGACGTGCACTGAAGTCGCAGTTCAGCAAGCGGTAGACGGGACACCCCCATGGGCCCTTCAACCGGCCGATTTGACGCCGGCGGCCAGCGGCTTGTGACGCCGCCGATTCGGGGTCGGGCGGGCGAGTTGAAGGTGATCGGCGGGTTGGTGACGGCGCTGATGCGGGGGCGTCGGGGCGTGCTGGTGATCGAGGGCCCGCCGGGCATCGGAAAGAGTCGGCTACTGACCGAGGTGATGGCGCTGGCCGACAAGGGCGGGGTGCGCACCCTGTTCGGTGAGGCTTTCGAGTACCAGCAGACGGTGCCGTTTTTCTCGCTGTTCATGGCGACGCTGCGCGCCGATCCCCCGGTCGGAGACGCCGTGGCGTTGCGGCGGCTAGGCAGCTCGGCCGACCTGGGCTATTGGGTGGTGCACGATCTGGCCGACGCGATTTATGCGGCGGCGGCGCAAACCCCGCTGGCGATTGGGCTGGACGACATCCACTGGGCCGATAACGGCACGCTGCTGGCGCTGCGGTCACTGGCCACGGCGCGCCTGGACGCGGCGGTGATGTGGGTTCTGACCGCCCGCACCGGTGCCGGCGGGCCAGCGGTACAGGAGACGTTGTCGGTGCTGCAGCGGGCAAATGCCACATTCATGCGAGTGGCCCCGATGTCACCCGGCGCGGTCGCCCACATGGTCTCCGACGCCGTACGCGCGGACGCCGATGAGTCGCTACTGAATCTGGCCGCGAAGGCGCACGGCAATCCGTTCCTAATCCGCGAGCTGGTCGGGGGTCTGGACGAGGAGGGCCGGCTCAATGTGCGCGGCGGCCGCGCGGTGGCCACCGGAAACGCGCTGCCGCGCCGGCTGGGCGCAGGTATGCAACAGCGGCTAGACCACCTATCCAGGTCGGCTGGAGAGGTGGTGCGGGTGGCCGCGGTGCTGCCGGATCGGTTCTCGGCTGGTCTGCTGGCCGCGATGCTGGAACGCCAGCCGGCGTCGTTGCTGGCGGCTGTCGAGGAGGCGGTGCGCGCGGATCTGCTCGTCGAAGACGATGAGCAGCTGAGGTTCTGCCACGACTTGCTGCGCGAGGCCACCCGACAGTCCTTGCCGCAGTCGCTGCGGCGCGCGATGGAGCGCCAATCGGCATCGATCATGCTGAGTATGGGTGCGGCGCCGGCCGAGGTGGCTACCCAACTGGCGCGCAGCGCCGAGCCGGGGGACAGGGAAGCGATCAGCGCACTGCGGCAGGCCGCTCACTCGGTTGGCCACACTGACGCCAGTGCGGCCGCCGAGTTGAGCCACCGCGCGCTGGACCTGTTGCCCGCCGAAGACGCTGACCACGGGCCACTGGTCGCCGAAACGGTCGAGTTCCTCAACCGGGCCAGCCGCTACGAGGAGGCCGAAGGGTTGGCCGTTGCGGCGCTATCGGAGGCGGCGTCGCCCCAAGAGGAGGCCGAGATTCGCCTGCGCCGCGCGGCGCACACCAGGTACAGCACACAGCGGCGCGTCGATGAGAATCGTCGAGCGTTGCAATCGGGCGACGTCAGCGAGGTCACCCGGGCCCGGCATCTGGCGTGGCTGGCCTACAACCTGATGTATCAGAAGGAAGGTGGGAGACGGCGCGCGGCGGCCAACGAGGCTGCCGCGGCCGCGGCATCCACCGGTGATCTCGAGTCGAAGATCGTGGCCGATGTCACCCTCGCTTTGCTCGACTGTGGCGACGGGTACGCGGACCGCGCCCTACGCCATCTCGACGAGGTTTGCGCGCTCGCCCGCACCAGTGATGCGACCGCAGCCCATGACTTGGCCGCAAACCATTACGCGAACCTGCTGGCTGCGCTTGGCCGGTTGGACGACGCTGCGGCCCGAGTCGCCGACGGAACACAGCAAGCCCGCCGGGAACGCAACGCGATGGGCCTTCAGAAGTGGACCTGGATTGATGCGTTGGTCCACCTCACTGCGGGCCGGTTGTCTGCTGCGCGCGTCGCGGCCGAATCCCTGCCGCCCCCACAGGAGACAGGCGTGACCGAGCTGGATATGATCCGAATGGTGATTCTGGCCGACGTGGCGGCGCGCACCGATGACCGAAACTTGTTGCAGCAGATGGTTAATGGCGCGCGCGACGCGTACTACTCCAATGGCTCATCTATGGTACGTCGGATAGCGGCGCATGTGCTCGCGCTGGCGGCGTGGCAGCGCGACGATCCCCATGACGCGATGCGCTGGCTGGCCGGCGACATTACGCTTTTCGAATCACCACTCTGGCCCCAGGTCTTAGATTTGGTGATCTTGGGTGCGCGGGTTGCGTCGGCGGCCGGCGACGCCGGCTTGCGCGCAACCGTCCTGCGGTCCACTGACCTGCTCGAGCGTGACCACCCAGCCATCCCGCTCTTCACGGGGGTGGCCGGATATGCCCGCGGGATCCTCGAACGTGATGCCCAAGCACTGGTGACTGCTGCCGAATTGCTTCAGTCCTTGCAGCGGCCGCTTTTTTACGCCGCGGCTGCCGAGGACGCCGGCGTTGAACTTGCACGCAACGATGGTGGTGACGAGGCGCTGGATCAGCTCAATGCCGCATTCGATACCTACCTGCACCATGAAGCGCTCGCGGATGCGCGCCGGGTGGGCCGCGAGCTGCGGCGGTTAGGTGTGGAACGTCGCATTGTCAGCCAGCCGCGACCAAAAACGGGCTGGGACAGCCTCACCGAGTCCGAGCTCAAGGTGGTCAACCTGATTGCGCGGGGTGCCACCAACCTTTCTGCGGCACAGCAGCTGCGCATCTCGCCTCACACCGTGAGAGCTCATCTGCGTAATGCGTTCGCCAAGCTCGGGGTCAGCTCCCGCGTCGAGCTGAGTCAACTCGCGCAGCGCCCACCATGACGCTGATCAGGTCCTGGGGACTTAGTGCTAGGCCACGTTGGCCTTGAACATAGTCCGCTGGCCAATAGTGCGATTCACGCCCGCGGGGCGACCATAACAGTCGTCAAGTCATCACGTTCTCGCTCGACTGATGGCCGAGACAAAGCCACCGCCGCGGCGGTGAGCAGCCCAGAGAAAGGGCCAACGATGTTGAGTGCAACCCTTGGAATGCTGGCCACGCCGCCGACGGGGTTCGGTGTCGCTGGTCACGCGATGGTGTCCCGATGACCGCAAGCTCGCCTAGCCCAGTCGCCGAATCCATAAGTAACACCGTCGACCCCGACGCGCAGAAAAGACGCGCGAACGATGACGAGATGAGTGCAGGATTTCAATCTGATCTGGCGGTCAATGAACGCGTGCGGGGCATGGCGGCCACCGATTCTGTGCGGCCCGGGCCTATGCCGGCCGAGACCGAGGCGCACAGTGGCCGCTTTGCCGAACTGATCGGTGATGCTGTGGCGTTTCGTTCCCGGCGATCGAACCTTGAAGGATGGTGACTCATGGGTGAAGCCATCGATGAACTCCCAGTCATCGAAGAACTTCCCGACGGGCAACTCCCGGAGTCCGTCGACGATGTCACGCTGTACGCCGAGTATCGCCGGGTCACCGCAGATCAGGCAGCCTTGCGTCGCCTGGCCACGCTGGTGGCCCGGGGGGCGGAACCGGCGGAGGTGTTCGAGGCGGTCGTCAACGAAATGCGCCGCTGTGCGTCCGCGGATACCGCCGGATTATGGCGCTATGAGTCAAACAACGAAATGACGAAGCTGGCCGCGGCTGAACATCCGGGGCTACAGCTAGTGAAGTGGCCCGTGGGTACCCGAAGCCCGATCGACGGCAGCACCCTGGCAGGGAAAGTGCAGCGCACGGGGCGGCCCGCGAGGATGGACAGCTACGAGAACAGCACCGGCTCACTCGCCGCGCGGATACGGGACGCTGGCGTACACGCAGCGGTCGGCGTGCCCGTCGTCGTCGACGGACGCGTGTGGGGCCTGGCGGCCGTGGGTTCGGTTGAACCCGAGCCCATGCCGGCCGACACCGAAGGGCGCATCAGCGCCTTCGCCGAACTGATCGGCACCGTCGTGGTGGCCGGATATCGCGACGAGCAGAAACTGCAGCTACTGACTGAGGCGTCGCAACTGCCGAATCGGCACGATGGTCTGGTTGCGGGACGCGGTTTCGGCGACTGGAGTCTGCGGGACATCGCGGGCTTCCTTCGGCTACCGACCGCCGGTCCGTTTGTGGTCATCGTCGCGCAGGTTTCAATCGCGGGCAAAGCGCCGCTTCCCGAGATTGAATCTAAGCTTCGCAGCCTTGACATATCGTCGGCGTGGACTCTGCTGCCTGATTTGCAGGTCGGGGTTGCGCGCGTCGCGTCCGACGAAAAATTTGACGCGATGGTTGCCCTAATGTCTCGGATGACAACAGCCGGAGTAGGCGTTAGCGCGGCTTTCGAGGATTTGCGTGAGACACCGACAGCCCTTCATGTAGCACGAATGATGTTGCGGGGCAGGGGCCACTCCGGATCCTCCGTCGCTGTGTTCGACGGCTCCATCCTGGCCGCCGCCGTAGTCAGCGCACCGGAGGTGATGATTAGAACGGTCGGCCCTGCGTTGGACGGGTTTAGCGACCTTCCCGACGACGAACGCGAAATGCTATTTGAAACGTTCCGGGTGTGGCAGGACCATGATGGGTGCGTACGCGATGCAGCTGAAGCACTCTTTTGTCACCCCAACACGGTCCGATACCGGTTGCGCAAAATTGAGGCACGTAGCGGCCGATCCCTTTCGCGGCCGAAGGATGTCGTCGAACTGTACCTAGCCTTCGAAGTACACCGCCGCCTTATGTAGCCGAAACTCATTGAGCTCAACCAGCGCGAGCACGAGTCCTTCCCCCGCTACTGCATCCCCCTTCAAGGAATTTCGCAATAGGCGATGCCAGTGAGGTTTCCTTGCGCGACCAGCAGCACCTTCGGGTCCGATCCATCGAGCTTGGCCGAGAAGACGTTCCCCCCAAAGTCGGTGATAAACATTCGGTCGCCTTTCAGATCCAGGGCGATGCCGATTCCCTCCATCAAGTGCGTGAAGATGATCTCAGGAGCGGGCCGGTCCTTCACATCCGAATCCATCGGTGCACGATTTACCGTATTGCCGCGGGGCGGATCACCCCGGTCGGTCCAATACATGACGCGATTGTTGAGATCGAGCTCCAGATCGATCGGCTCGGGCAGCCCGTCATAAAGGAGTTCGATATCTGCTCGATCAGAAGCCGTCTGTCCCGCGGGAATTTCGATGCCGGCGCGGAACAGACGGCCCTTGCCGGCATTGTCGGGACCTTTTTGTGTCCAGTAGACCTGGTCGCCATCGACATCGATGGCCACGCCCACACACCACTTCGCGGGATCCGGCCCCGGTCGCGGGTCGCCCTGGCCGGTATCCACGAGGATCTCAACGTTCGAGCCGTCGAGGTTGGCGCGCATCAGGCGCATCCCCTCGCGATCACACCAGTAGAGTTTTCTGCTGGTCATTTCGAGCTGCAGCTGCTTGGGAGTGAACGTGCTGCCCGCGGGAACGATCGTGCTGCGGTTCTGCCCGTCGAGGTCAGCTCGCTCAATGGAACCGTCGTCCGCTGCGGGATTCCCCATGTTGGTCCAGTAAATGTGTCCCGCCGCGACGTCGACCGCGATGCCATCGGGATATCTGCACTCGGTGACGATGACCTTGCGGTCCGAGCCGTCCGGATTCAGCGAAACAACACGGTCGTCGCTGAGGTCCAGAAGGAACAGGCGGCTGACTGCGGCTGGATCGCCGGACGCGAGTTGCGGCTCCGGCATTTGTGAACTGGCCATATGTCTTTACTCCAGGTGCTCAGTTGGGATCCGAACCGGATACCGGATTCACCGCTGTGCGAGGTAATTCCATCGTTGCGCAAGCCGCCGACCCCGTCGATGTGTTTGGTCATAGGAATCGGCAGCAACATTTTGTCCGCAGCGACATTCGCCTGCGCCGCCACATGCCCGGGCGCGTGAGGTATTCCTGATTCGTACCGGTATACGCCTGCGCCACGACCGCCGTGCCGATACGCAGATCCAAAATGCGCAACGACGATGCTGGCGGTGGACCGGCGCTACCCGCCCCGGGCCGCGATCATCGCCGAGCGGTTCACCTTGGTCGCTGCGGTGCGCGGAATGGCGGCGACGAACTCGACGGTCTTGGGCGCCTTGTAGTGGGCGATCCGGCTCTTGGCGTATTCGATCACCTGTTGTTCGGTCAGCAGCGCACCGTCGGCGAGTTGCACGACGGCGTGTACCCGTCGTCCCCAATGCTCATCGGCGATTCCGATCACGACGACATCGGCGATGCCGGGGTGGCCCGCCAGCGCCGACTCCACCTCTGCCGGAAAGACATTGGCGCCGCCGGTGATGATCATGTCGGCGCGGCGGTCGATGATGTAGAGGAAACCGTCCTCGTCCAGGTGGCCGATGTCGCCGGCGGACCGGAACCCGTCCTCGGTCGACGGCAACGGCGGCGCCCCACCCAGATATCGGTAACCCGCACTCATCGGCGCGCGCAGGTAGACGTCGCCGTCCTCGCCGGGGCCCAGCGGCCTTTTCTCGGCGTCCAGAATCCGGACCTCGGTGTCCCGGAAGCCGCGGCCGACGCTGCCGGGATGAGTAAGCCACTCGTCACCGCGCAACGCGGTGAGCCCGAGGTTTTCGGTCATGCCGTAGGCGGTGACGATCTGCTCGGGACTGAGCAGATCAAACCACGTGTGCAGCAGCGTGGGTGGCATCACGGCGGCGCCCTGCAGGATGAAGATGACGCTCGACAGGTCCCGTTGCCGTATGTCGGGCAGGGCCGCGATGCGCGCCAGCATCGTGGGCGTGGCCGTGAAGTTGGTGATCCGGTACCGCTCGATCGTGTCCACAAACATTGCCGCGTCGAACTTTTCGAGCACTACCAGATGGTCGCCGCTCAACAACATGAGGAAGGTGGCGAAGCCGTTGGTGTGATACATCGGCGCCGGCACCAGGATGGTCTGCGGTTTGGCCACCGGGGTCCAGTTCGCCAAGAAGGGCTCGCCGTGCTGCTCCGTCCACAGCGACGGCGCCAGGTTCAGGATCACCTTGGGCACGCCGGTCGACCCGCTGCTGCAGATTCCGTTGGCCGTGGGGGAAACCGCTTCGGGCAGTGGACTTTCCGACTCACCGGCGGCATGTGCGGCGAGCTCCCGCCGGCTCTTTTCGTCGACGACGACGGCGGGCTCGATCACCGCGAGTACCCGGTTTCGTTCCCATTCCGGCAGATCCCAGTGCATGGGAATCGGAACCGCCCCGATCTTCCAGCACCCCAGCGTTGCCAGCACCAGGTGCGCTGAATTCGGGATCGGAAGGGCGACAAGGGAACCCGTCTCGGCGCCGTTGGCTGCCAGCGCTCGCCCCCACTGGTTGGCGCGGGCGTCGAGCTCGCCGAAGGTCAGCGATTGCGAGCTGCCGTCGAGCGCGACGATGGTTACGGCCTTCTCGTCGCGCCGCTCTTCGGCGAGTTCGGTCAACTTGCTCCCGAACGGGACTCCGTCTTCCAGCGGGTCGGGGGTCACTCCGGCTGCGATGGGCTCGGTGCTCATGCCTCGGCTCCCGCTCGCTCCGGTCCTCGCTCGTTCCTCGCTGCGATCCTCACTCGCGGCCGCCTTCGGGGGCTCATGCCGATACCGGTCCACTGAACAGCGTCTCCAGCGAGCCGTCACGGACGTCGGATATCAGACGTAGCCCGATTTCCTCGGCGCTCAGCGGCAACCGGATCAGCGGTTGGGTGTGCCGGTCGAGCACGCTGATGTCGGACTCGTCGCAGAAGCCCAGGGCCCCGAGCAACTGGTGGGAGGTGCGCAGCACCTGACGCGCGGTGTCGGCGGCCTTGAATCGGAGAACGAGTGCGTCGGCCGAATGAACCGACACGGGTGTCGATTCCGGTCGGCAGATGGTGTACTTGGCCAGCTCGTGCAGGCCGCGCACGGCGACGGAGGCATCCGCGGCCGCGAACCTGACGGCCTGGAAGTCCGCCAGCGGCTTGCCGAATTGAATCCGGGCGCGCACGTGGTCGGTGACAATCTTCAGCGACTGCTGCACGGCTCCCAGCATCCGCCATGACCCCAACACGAGATGCAGGTTAACGTCTGCGGCGGGGACCGCTCCGTCCGGTGCACTCAAGGTGGCCGGGACCAGAAACGGCCCGAGCTTGGCATTGGTTCGCGACGCGGGCCGCGCGTCATAGCGGTTGCCGTCGAGGTCGGCGGCCATCCAATCGCCGGGCAGATCGCCGTGGTCGATGCGCGGTGCCGCGGGGTTCACCAGAGCCAGGCGAGCGCCGTCGATCGTCAGCAGCTCCTCGACCAGCGGATAGGGCAGAGCCGTCGCGCCGGCCGCCTCGCAGAGCACCGCGGCGGCCAGCGCGTCATCGGGTGCCGACCGGACATCCAGCTCGAACGTGCCGAGCTCGCTGAGCGCGGCGCGCGCGGAGTGCCGGATGCCGTCGTCGACCTCGGCGCGTAGCGCCGCCGGGGGTCCACCCAACCGGGCGAGCCGCTTGGCCGCAACCGCGGCGAAGTCACTAATATCTTGTGGTAGTTCGGTTTTCACCGGTGTTCTCCCAGGACGTCGCGGGCCACCAACATGCGCTGCACTTCGATAGTGCCCGATGCCACGGTGGCCGCCTGCGCATAGCGCCAATGGTCTTCGATCGCCCCATGCAGCGCAGCGGAGGCGCCGCTGTCCAACGCCGAGGGACCCAGTACGTCGAAAAGCAACTCGGCGACCTGCTGATCGCAGGTGGTGGTGGCGATGCGGGCGGCACTGGCCGCCGCACCCGCCGACGGGTCGTCCTGCAGCGACACGGCTCGATAGGCCATCAGCCTGGCCACCCGTAGGTCGATGAGCGCCCGAACCCAGCGGGCCCGAATCGATTCGGGCAGCCGGTCCCAGTCATCGCCGAGTTGGGTGCGCATCCGGTCCAGCAGCGATTCGCACCTGGCATACCGTGCGATCCCGACGCGTTCGAATGCCAGCGCTTCGCGCATCACCCGCCAGCCGTCGCCGGGTTCGCCGAGGACGTCGCTCGGGAATGCCTGCACCCCGTCGAGGAACATCTCGTTGAGGTGGTGCGGTCCCAGCATCGACGGGATCGGCCGGACCGTGAAACCGGGCCGGTCCATGGGAATCAGAAAAAGGGTGAGCCGCTTGGGTTTTGGGGCGTCGGGATCGGTGCATGCCGCCAGCACGCACCAGGAGGCCATCTGGGCGTACGATGTCCACACCTTCTGGCCGGTGATGCGCCAACCCTTGCCGGCGGGACCGTCGGTGCCGTCGGGCACCGCCCGGGTACGCAACGATGCGAGGTCGGTGCCGGCCTCCGGCTCGGAGAATCCCTGGCACCAGATCACGTCGCCGGATGCGATCGCAGACAGGTGCTTGGCCTTCTGCTCGGCTGTGCCGTACCGCATCAGCGCGGGCCCGACCCAGTTGATGCCCATGTATTGCGGGCCGCGCGGTTCGTGATGCGCCCACATCTCCTCGCGCAGCACGGTCTGCTGCCAGACCGAACCTCCGCCGCCCCCATGCTCTTTCGGCCAGGCCAGCGCCAGCAGCCCTTCGGCCGCCAGCAGCTTGCAGAACGTCTCGGTGGTGGCCAGGTCTTGCGGATCGTCGGTGCAGGCACCGAGGAAGCCAGCGGGAATGTGATCGGATATCAGCTGCCGCAGATGCTTTCGCAGTTCGCCGGCGTCATCGCCGAGATCGTAATCCATCGTCGTCATCCCTTCGGCAGCCCGAGCAGGCGCTCGGCGATGATGTTGCGCTGGACCTCCGATGTTCCGCCATAGATGGTCGCGGCCAATGCGTCCTGGCGTTCGAAGAGCAGGTCCGCATCGCTGACCCAATCCTGCCCTTTGGCGATGGAGGCGAGTTCCCAAACCCGTTGCAAAGTGACCGATCCGAGCAGCTTCAGGATGTCTGCCTCCGGGCTTGGCCGACCGGCGAGTTCGTTGCTCAGGGCGCGGTATCCGGTCGCGCGGAGCGCCTCGGCGTCGGCGAGGAGCGAGCCGAGCTCGGCGCAGATGTCGTCCGTTGGGCGCGCCCGGCGCACCGCGTCGAGCCCGCGCTCGATTTCCACCCAGTTCATGATCCAGATCATCTGGCGTTCATGGTGTAGCGACGACAATGCGACGTTCCAGCCCCCATGGAGTGGCCCGAGCAGGTTTTCCGCCGGCACCTCGACGTCCTCGAGGAACACCTCGCAGAACGTCTCGTCGGAGACCGACGCCATCCGGATCGGTTCGATCCGCACGCCGGGCGAGTGCAGGTCGAGGATGAGGCAGGAGATGCCGCGGTGCTTCGGGGCATCCGGATCGGTGCGTGCATACAGGGTGCACCACCGCGAGAGATGGGCCTGCGTGGTCCATATCTTGTGACCGTTGACGCGGAAGAAGTCTCCGTCACGTTCGGCGCGCGTGCGCAGTCCGGCGAAATCGGATCCGGCTTCCGGCTCGGACATGCCCAGCGCCCACCATTCGTCGCCGCGCAGCAGGGGAACCAGCAGTCGGTCGATCTGGGCGGGCGTGCCGAACTGACGGACTCCGGGCGCGGCGACATTCGGTCCGGCGATGTTGGGCAGCTTGGGCGCGGACCGCTTTGCCGCCTCGAGCCGGACCTCCATCGCGTCGCGCAAACCCAGCGACCGGCCGCCGTGCTCGCGGGGCCAGGTCGGTTGGATCCATCCGGCCTCGAACGCGGCCCGCTGGTAGTCGCGCCGCAGCGTCAGGTCCCAGCGGTACTCGCGGTACCTGTCGTAGTAGCCCTGCGGCAGAAATTCCGTCAGCCAGGCGCCGAATTCCTCGACCACGGCAGTCATCCCGCGGCTCCTGCGAACCGGCGGCCCACCTCGTGGTAGAGCGCGCGACTGTCGCCCAGCATCGCGGCGCCATGCCAGGCGTGCCGGACGTAGAGGTGGATGTCGTGCTCCCAGGTCTGTCCGAGCGCGCCGTGCACCTGCACCGCGGTGCGCGCGCAATTGGCCGCCGCGTCGCCGGCCGCCGCCTTGGCCAGCGCCGCGACGGTCCAGGCGTCCCCGGTGTCCGGATCGGCGAGGCGCACCGCGGCCGCGTAGGTGAGGCTGCGCGCGCGTTCCAGGCTGACGTGGTTGTCGGCCAGCGCGTGTTTGATCCCCTGGAAGGCGCCGATCGGCGTGCCGAACTGACGCCGTGCCTTCGCGTGCTCGACCGCGCGGTGCAGGGCGGCGCTCGCCACGCCGACCAGGTCGGCGGCAGCGGCTATCAGCGGCGCCGTCAGCGCCGATTCGAGCTGCACGGGCGCGGTGGCCAACGGCTCGGCGTCGATCTCGACGTCGGCCACCGGTTGCGCGGGGTCGGTCGACTCGCCCGCGAGCACCGTTACCCCCTGGATGCCCTGGCCGCAACGCGCGACCGCCGCTACGACACCGCTGTCGGCGTGCGCCAGCGCGACAATCAGGTCGGCGCGGGACAGGTTGGGGACGGCGACCGCCCGTCCGCGCAGGCGTCCCCCGCGGAACGTCATCGGCGCGCCGGGGAGTCGAGACCCTCTGGAGTGGACCGCCAGAGTGGCGACGGCACCGCCGGCGATCTCGGAGAGCACCGGGGCAAAAGTCGGGCCGCAGGCACGCAGCGCACCCGCGGCAAGGCCGACGCTGCTCAGCAGCGGGATGGGCGCGATGGCGGCGCCGCATTCCTCAAGAACCACGGCGATTTCAACCGGTCCGAAGTCGCCGGTGTCGTCGGGCCCGGCAGCTGTCCAAGCGAGGTCTGTCCAGCCAAGGTCCACGACCGTCTTCCACAGCGTGCGCCAGCGTTCGGGATCCGTCATCGCTTGGCGGGCGGCGTCGGGCGGGCACTCGGTACGCAGGACGTCGCGCACGGCGTCGCGCAGCGCCAGCTGCTCCGAAGTCAGCCCGACATCCATAAGACCCCTAACATAATAAAGATAGTAAACTAGCGACGCTTCAATCGCACCGACGAGAACACGCACAGGTGGGCACATGGTCGAGTGGTATCTGTTCCTGCCGCAGGTGCGGTTGTCGGCGGCCGACGTCACGGAGCGGGCCCTTCGTGCCGAGGCCAGCGGCTTTGCCGGAGTGGCCTTCATCGATCACCTGGAGGCGCCCGGACTGCCCGGTGAAAGCATTTGCGAGGCAATGGGCATCGCGACCTGGGTGGCCGCCAAGACGGAACGGCTGCGGATCGGGCATCTGGTCCTTTGCGATGCTTTTCGGCATCCCGCCGTGCTCGCCAAACAGGCCGTCACCCTGTCGGACGCGTCGGATGGCAGATTCGAGCTCGGCCTCGGTGCGGGGTCGTGGCCCGCCGAGTTCACCAGATTCGATGTCGGTCAGCAGGATCCGGTAGCCCGGGTCGAACAACTCGGGCGTCACCTGGCGTTGATCAGGCAGTACTGGGGCGATTCTCCCCAAGGTCCCGGTGATAACGGCGCAACGCAACTTCCCAAACGGACCCATCCGATACCGCTGATCCTGGGTGGCAGCGGACCCCGGATGATGGAACTTGTTCGTAACTACGCGGATTGGTGGAACCTGCAGGCCAATCACCTCGACCGGTTGCCCCGGCTGGCCCCGGCGGCCGGAACGGCCCGCATCTCGGTGCAGCAGATGGTCGGCTTCGCCCGGTCGGGCAGCGACCCGGACAAGGTGCGCGAGGTGAGCACCCGGCGGTTCGGTCAACTCGGACCCGGGTTGGTCTGTGGTGATGCCGACGAGCTGGCGCAGCACTTCGCGGGGCTGGCGGCCCGGCGGGTGGAGCGTTTCTATGTGTGGTTCGCCGACTTCGCCGTCCCGGATTCGCTGCACGAGTTCGGCGAGACGGTGATCAAGGACTTCGCTGCGCGGAGCGCCGGCGGCGGGCCTCGGTAGGCACAATCGGCGGGCGGGCGAACGGACCGCGCCGCACCGCGCTGAGCCGGATCTCGGGCAAATCCACCGACGGGTCGACGGTGTCGAGCCAGGCGACCGCCTCGGCGACGTCGGACACTCCGATCGCGTACATCTCGAAGGGAACGTCTTGCAGCATCTCGGTTTCCACCGGTCCCGGTGTCACGATGTGGACGGCGATGCCGTCCCGGTCGACCTCGAGAGCCAACGCGCGGGCGAATGCGTTCATGCCGGCTTTGGATGCGGAGTAGGCGGTGCGCGCCATCATCGGCTCGTGTGCAGCCGACGATGAGATGAACACCAGCCGCGAGCCCGCGCGCATCCGCGGTAATACGGCGGAGGTCACCACGAAGCAGGAATCCAGGTTGGCCGACATGATCGCCTGCCACTGCTCGAATGTCTGCTTGCGCGCGTAGGTTCCGCCCAGCACGCCGGCCGCGTGCACGACGAGGTCGATCGTTTCGAGTGTGCTTATCGCGGCGGAGAATCCAGTCGGATCGGACGCGTCGGCCACGATATGGCGAGCCCGCAGTTCGTCGGCCGCCGCACGCAACGGGCCTTCGCGTCGTGCTACCAGCACAACGTCGTAGCCCAGCTCACACAGCTTGCGAGCGCATCCCTTTCCGATCCCGCCGCTGCCGCCGGTGACCAATGCGGTTCGCACGGACGTCGAAGGCTTCCTCTTAGGAGTGCCGGATATCCCGCGGGCGTGACAATGCCTGCGGCGACAGCGCATAGATCCGTTGATCGGGCTTGCCGGACAGCACGTAGGTCTGCGTGTCGGCGAGGTGGCGGCCCGCGATCCGGCGAGCCCGGTCGACGTCGCCCTCGGCAATGGTCCCGGCCAGCTTGATGTGCGTGTTGAGCACGGCGCGGCGCTTGGCCAGCGACGGGTAGGTGCCGCGCGCCGAGCTCTCGTCGGCCCACTGCCGTTCGTGGCTGGTCCACAGCGTCTCCAGGCTGCCGACGACCGCGATGATGGTGTGGTTCCCGCAGCCGCGAACCACGAGATCGTGGAATTGACGGCCGATTTCGGTGAACAACCTACCGTCGTCGAGGTTTTTGGCCATGGCATCGTTGACTTGTTTGAGCTCTGGCACCAAGGTATCCGCGCGGTCGGGCCGCTGGGCCGCCAGCGCGGCGCAGGCGGGCTCGAGTTCCTGCAATGCCAGGCCCAGGTCGGCGACCGCGACCGACTCGCTCTGCAACAGCAAACCGAGCATGTAGGCGGCGCTGGTCTTCGCCGGTGCGTGCACGACGGCGCCACCGCGGTTGCCCCGCCGCACGGAGACCAGGCCCTCGGTCTCCAGGATCCGCAGCGCCTCCCGCAGCGAGACCAGGCTGACGTTGAATTGTTCGACCAGCACCTCCTGGCGCGGCAACAGATCGCCATCCGAAAGCTCACCGTCGATGATCTGGCGGCGCAGTTCGTCGGCTACGATTTCGGCGATCCTCGGCGCCGACAACCGGCGCCGGGCGTCGGGGCCAATACCCAGTGCGGTCATCCGGTCCTCGCATCCCGTAGTCGACTGGCTTAGCTATTTTAGCAGTAATGGTATAAATAGCCTGGTGGATCGCGGGCCCGACAGCCGGCCGACACCGCTGCACGAGCTGCGGGTCGTCGAGATCAGTGACCGCATCGCCGGCAGCTACTGCGGCAAACTATTGCTCGACGCCGGGGCCCAGGTACATAAAATCGAACCGCCCCAAGGGGATTCGCTGCGGCGGTACTCGGCCTCCTGTTCGTCCTTGCGGGACCTCCCGGCAGCTCCGTTTTATAGCTACCTGAATGCGGGCAAGCGCAGCATGACCTTCGCGCCGGGCTCCGAGCGATACCGTGCCGAACTGGCCGCCGCCGATGTCGTTGTCGTCACCGCCGCGCCGTCGCGGGCGGCGGCCCTGGACGTCGATCCACACCAGTTGCTGGCCGACTCCCCGCAGGCGGTCATCGTCACGATCTCCGACTTCGGCTGGACCGGTCCCTATGCCGACCGCCCCGCCAACGAGTTCACGCTGCAATCGTGGTCCGGCTGCACGGGTTTTCGGGGTGACCCCGCCGGGCCGCCCATCTCGATCGGCGGCGACCTGGGAGAGTACATGGGCGGAGTGTTCGCCGCATTCGGCGCGTTGGCCGTGCGCCGCCGCGTCGAGCGCGGCGGCCCTGGTGAGCATCTGGACCTGTCCATGCTGGAGGCGCTGACCACGATGCAGAGCAGCGAATGGCTGCATTCCCAGCTGCTGCGGGTACCGCCGATCCGCCGCACCCTCGAGGTGCCCTCGATTGAACCGGCCATGGACGGGTACGTCGGGATCACCATGGTCACCGGTCAGCAGTGGCTCGACTTCCTCGCGATGGTCGACTGCCCGCAGCTCGAGGAGATCGAACAGCTCCGTTTTCAGATCGGCCGGTGGGCATACCGCGACCTCATCCGCGAACAGATCGGCCCGTGGATGGCGCAGCGGTCCGTCGACGAGATCGTCGAGCTCGGCCAGCTGTTCCGGTTGCCGATCGCGGCGTTGGGCAACGGCTCCACGATCCGCGAGATGGACCACGTCACCGAGCGCGGGGTGTTCGTGCGCAACCCCGCCGGCTTTCATCAGCCCCGCCCGCCCTGGTTGATGTCGGCGTGCGCGCCCGCGCCGCTGGGCGGCACGCCCGCTCCCGGCGCGGACAACGACGATTCGCCTTGGCAGCAGCGTCGCGAACCCGAGCGCGACCCCGTGCACAACCCGGGGTCGCGCGGGTTACCGCTCGAGGGAGTTCGCATCGTCGATCTGACCGCGTTCTGGGCCGGTCCTGCCGCGACCCACCTACTGGCCGCCTTCGGCGCCGACGTCGTCAAGGTGGAGTCGATACAGCGACCCGACGGGATTCGTTACTCGGGCGGCATGCGCAAAGATGTCGACGACTGGTGGGAGTACGGCTGGGTGTTCCATGCAATGAACACCAATAAGCGTTCGGTCACACTGGATTTGGGCTCTCACGAGGGCCGTCACCTGTTCACCGAGCTGGCGGCCGGCGCCGACGTCGTGATCGAGAACTTCTCGCCCCGGGTGATGGACCACTTCGGGCTCACCACGGACGCGCTGCTGCGGGTCAACCCCAAACTCGTCGTCGCCCGGATGCCGGCGTTCGGGCTGGACGGTCCCTGGCGCGAGCGGGTCGGATTCGCGCCCACCATGGAGCAGCTGGCCGGCCTGGCCTGGGTGACCGGACTACCCGACGACCCGCCGGTGACACCGCGCGGCGCCTGCGACCCGCTGGCCGGCGTGCACGCCGCGTTCGCGGTGCTGGCCGCACTGCACTTCGCCGAACGCACCGGGACGGGTCAGCTGGTCGAGCTGCCGATGATCGAAACGGTACTCAACGCCACCGCAATACAGCCGATCGAATGCGAGGTCTGCGGGGTCACGCTGAGCCGGCGGGGCAACCGCGGCCATGGCCCGTCGATCCAGAACATCTACCGCTGTGCCGGAGACGACGACTGGATAGCGGTCACCGTGCACGACGACTGGCAGTGGCAGGCGCTGGTCGATCTGATGGGCCGGCCCTCCTGGTGCGACGAGGGCCTGGCGGGCGTTGCCGCACGGCAAGAGCGGGCCGACGAGGTCGACGGCCGGTTGCGGGACTGGTTCGCCACGCAGCCTCGTGACGCGTCGGTCGAAAGCCTGGCTGGTGCGGGCATACCGGCCGCGCCGGTGGTATCGCCCTCGCTGGTGACCGAGAACCCGCAACTGCGGCATCGGGGGTTCTTCGAGGAACTCCACCACCCCAGCACCGGTGCCGGCCGTTATCCATGTCCGCCCTTTGCTCGGCTGGCCGGCCAGCACAGATGGCTACACCGGCCGCCGCCGACCCTGGGCGAGCACAATGGAGAGGTGCTGCACGAACGGTGCGGGCTGACCGACGAAGAGCTGGCGCGCCTGGCGGCCGGCGAAGTCATCGGGACCCGGCCCAAGGGCGCCTAGAGAGTAAGGGAGCAGCTGATGCGGGTAACCGTCGACGAAACCTTGTGCGAGGCCAACGGCTTCTGTGAATCGCTCGCCCCGGACGTGTTCGAGCTGGGCGACGCTGACGTGGTGCAGATCGCGGACGGCCCGGTGCCGCCACGACTGGAGATCGACGTCCGTGCCGCGGTGGATCAGTGTCCGAAGGCCGCGCTGCGGCTGCGCGACTGACTACAACTTTATTGTCGCGCAGCGTTGAGGGAAATCGCCATCTCGTCGTAGATCGACATGTTGGTGAGCAGGCTCGGGTAGGCCACTTTGGCCGGACCGATCGCTATTTGATCGCAGCGCAGCAGCAATTCGTCGAACACCGCGCGAATCTCCGCGCGCGCCAGCATCGCGCCCAGGCAGTGGTGTGGCCCGCCGCCGCCGAACGCCACATGCGGGTTCGGCTGGCGGCCGATGTCGAAGGTGAACGGCGAGGAGAACACCTCTTCGTCGCGGTTGGCCGAACGCAGCATCGACACCACCCGCTCCCCGGCGGGGATGTGCAGGCCGTCCATCTCGATGTCGACCTTGGTGGTTCGCGTCCAATACGCCACCGGTGATGCCCAGCGCAGCACCTCCTCGACGGCGCTGGGCCGCAGCGGCTCCTCGTCCCGATAGCGTTCGATCTGTTCGGGATTCGCGACGAACGCCTGCAGCCCGATGGCCAGCGCGTTCTTGGTGGTGTCGCTGCCGGCGAAGGCCAGCACGAAGAAGAAGAACTCAAGTTCGTTGGCGGGCAAACTGAATTGCTCACCGTCTTCGCCGGTGATCACGGCCGATGCCAGCGTGCTCCAGATGTCGTCGGTCGGTTCGCGTCGCTTCTGCTCGGTGAGCTCCATCGCGTAGCCGAAAATCGTGGTGAAGAGCTCGATTTCCTCTTGCCGGGTCATCAGCCGGACCCCGGTCGAGCGCGCGTTCAGGATGCGGTCGAAGATGTCGAAGATGCGGGGCCGATCCTGGTCCGGAATGCCGATGATGTCGCCGATGACCGTCATCGGGAGGGCGTCGGCCACGTCCTCGATCCAATCGCCTCCGCCCTGGTCGAGCAGGTGGTCGACCATCGCCGCCGCCCGCGCCCGGATACCGGCTTCCAGCTTGGCGATCGCCCGTGGGTTGAAGGCGTTGGAGATGAGCTTGCGACGCTTGTTCAGCGCCGGCGGATCCATGTTGATGATCGTCGGGTACGACGAGAAAAGGCCGGCGGGCTGGATGAGCGGGCCATCGACCGCGGTGAACGAGTCGACATCGCGGTGCAGCCTTACCGCGTGCCGGTGCTTGGTGGTCATCCAGAATTCGCGCTGGACGGTCTCGCGGACGCCAGGGGTCAGGTCGTGCCGGAAAAGCGGCCGCGAGCGCCGTAGCTCAGCGAACAGCTCGTCGGGAAAACCATTGCGCCACAAGGCAAAATCGGAAAGGTCCACGGCGGCCGCTGTCATCGGAATCCTCGCTCTAACAAGACACCTCCAGCGGCCGCGTTGACGTTCTATGCTTAAAATAGTAAAAATAGGCCTAGTAGTCGAACCGCGGTGAGTTAAGGGCGGTCCAGTTGCACTCGGCCCCGCGGGAAACGGAGTGCTCGTGACCAATACGATTTCGGACCCGGCCGCAGGGGCGGACGCGGATCCGTCGGACAGGGAGTTCGGTTCGGCGGGTATTGCACTGTCGAAGTACCGCTTCCCGACGGGATGGTTCATCGTCTCCTTCGGATCCGATCTGGCAGCCGGTGAAGTCAAGCGCGCCCACTACTTCGGTGAGGAGCTGGTGCTGTTCCGCACCGAGTCCGGCCAGGTGCATGTGCTGGACGCCTACTGTCAGCACCTGGGTGCCAACCTGGGCGTCGGCGGCACCGTGGAAGGCGAGAACATCGTCTGCCCCTGGCACGGGTGGCGGTGGCGCGGTGACGGCACCAATGCGCTGATCCCATACAGCAAGATCGGCTGCAAGAACAACGTCCGGATCCGCACCTACCCGACCATCCAGTGGTACGGCTTCGTCCTGGCGTGGCACGAGCGCCACGGCCGGGCGCCGTACTGGCAACCGCCCGTGCTGCCGGAACTGGAAACCGGCGAGTACTACCCGCTGCACCCGCACACCCAGATGCTCAACCGGGTCAAGGTGCACCCGCAAATGATCATCGAGAACGCCGCCGACCCGTATCACGTCCAGTACGTGCACAAGGCCAACAGCCCCGCCACCACCGCTTCGTTCGAGGTCTCGGGTTACCACCTGCACGCCACCGTCAACGCCCATTTCGGCGGCGGCCGGCCAAAAACCTGGCTGACCCCGAATGGACCGGTCGACGCCAAGATCATTTACGACAACTACTCGCTGGGGCTGGGACTGGTCCGCTTCCCCAGTGAGCTGGTGGCCACCCTGCAGGTCACCGGGCAGACGCCGGTCGACGAGGACTACACCGACTACTTCTATACCCAGGCTTCGGTTCGCGAGCCCGGCGACACCGGCGACGTGCCCACCGGCCGTGCCGCCAGGTTCTTGGCGCTGCAGCAAGAGGTCATCAAACAGGACTTCTTCACCTGGGAGAACATGAAATACCTGGAGAAGCCGAATCTGGCGCCCGAAGAGGCCCACGACTACGCGGCCCTGCGTCGCTGGGCCCACCGCTTCTACCCGGGCAAGCAACCGTCGCCCGAAGACTTCGGTTATACCGCCGAGGGTGAGCCCGACCCGGCGGCCGCCCAGGCTTGACGAGAAGCGTGATCGGAGCCTGATGCCCTCCGTCCGGAGCAAGCCCCTCGGGCCCTCCGACTTCGGCGTCGATCGTTTCACCGTGCCGGCCGTGCTTGATCGCCGCGCCGATCAGCACCCCGACCGGGTGATGATGTCGATCGCCGGTACCGAGGTGACCTTCGAACAGATGCGGCAGCGGTCCTGCGCCGCGGCGAACATGCTGACGGGTCTGGGTGTCGGCCGGGGCGACTGCGTGGCGCTGTTCGCCCCCACCAGTCCGGAATGGATCTACTTCTGGCTCGGCGCGGCACGCATCGGCGCGGTGAGCGCGGCGGTGAACGCCGCCAACAAAGGGGACTTCCTGCTGCACGCTCTGCGGTTGTCGCAGGCCAAGGTGATCCTCACCGACGCTGACCGGCGCCCACGGGTCGAGGAGATCACCGGCGACTTGCGACCGGGAGCTGCCACGGTGACTGACCCCGTGACGAGCATTGTGGTGCAAGATGATTCGCTCACCGCGGCGTTGACAAGTGGAGAGGCCGACGCCGTACCCGACAACTCCGCCGAGGAAGGTGAGCTGGGGTCGCTGTTCTTCACGTCGGGCACCACCGGACCATCGAAGGCGGTTGCCACGACGTGGCACTACCTGTTCACGGTGGCCGCGACCGTCGCCTCGGCCTGGGAGTTCGGCCCGGGGGAGGTGTTGTGGACCGCGATGCCGCTGTTCCACCTGAGCGCGGCGCCCAGCGTGCTGGCGCCGATGCTGGTCGGCGGGACCACCGCGATCGCCGACGCGTTTCATCCCGGCGATGTCTGGGACGACGTGCGGGCCCGCGGTGCCATCGGCTTCGCCGGCGCGGGCGCGATGGTTTCGATGCTGCTGAACCTGCCCGCGGATCCTCGTGACGCCCAGTTGCCGCTGCGGTTCATCTCCGCGGCGCCCATCGCCGCAGATTCTTACCACGAGATCGAGCGGCGTTACGGCTGTCGCATCGTCACGATGTACGGGATGACCGAGGCCTTTCCGATCGCCGTCAAAGGTGTGTCCGACGATGGGGTTCCGGGAACGTCGGGCCGGCCGAATCCGAACTTCGACGTGCGCATCGTCGACGACGACGGCAACCCGCTGCCCGCGGGAACGGTCGGTGAGATCGCCTGCCGGCCCAAGTACCCGCGGGTGATGAGTGACGGTTACGTGCGTCAGGGGGCCGGGCAGGGCTGGCACGTGGACGCCCACCAGGACTGGTTTCGCACCGGCGACCTGGGAAAACTCGACGCAGATCAAAACTTGACCTATGTAGACCGCGTCAAAGATTCGCTGCGCAGACGCGGCGAGAACGTTTCTTCGGTCGAAGTGGAGACCGTTGTCATGCGCCATCCGGCGGTGGCCGAAGCAGCAGTGGTGGGAGTGGCCAGTCAGCTGGGTGAGGACGACATCCTGCTGATCGTGACGTTGCGTCCCGGGGCCGCATTGGATTACGCCGAGCTGCTCGACTTCTGCGCTGCCCGCATGCCGTACTTCTGCGTCCCGCGATTCGTCGAGACTGTCAATGAACTCCCCAAGAACGGCATCGGACGGATACGCAAAGACTTATTGCGTGCCCGGGGTTTAAATCCGGGCACTTGGGATCGGGAAAAACACGGCTATATCGTTAGTCGTTAAGTTAAGTTAATGTTACATAAGTCGTTTTTTTATCCTTCTGGAGAGGCCCAGAGAGGTTGGGCAGCAGAGAGGTTGGAGAGCACAGATGACCATGACCTACCAGGAACAGCAGATGCTGGCGGCCGCGACGGCCCGCGCTGCCATCCTGAATCTGACCGCCCGGCACAACCGCGCCTACTCCGCAGGCGACCGCGAGGCCTGGATCGCCACTTTCCGCCACTCGGGTGCCCGCTATATCCGTGACCATGACGTGTTCACCGATCTGCGCATGGCTTTCGACGGCGGCGATGGGCAACGCCTGGTCGCGGTTGACCACGACATCATCGTCGACGGCGTCCACGCGACCCAGCGCTGCGTCGCCGTGCTTTACGCCGCCGTGTACGGCGACACCACCCTGCGGGCCACCGGAACGTACCGCGATCAGTTGATCTACGAGCGCGGCGGCTGGTACTTCACTTCCCGTGAACTCGAATGGGATACGGTGCCAAGCCGGCATCCGCTCGTCATGTAGGCCGCAGTCGTAAGTAGCCGTACGTGGACCCCGATCCTGGCAGCCAGGACCTCAGCTACCAGCTGACCTTCGGTACCTATGAAGATGCGCTGCGGATGGTCGGCGCCAAAAGCGAACCACGAACCGCGGCGGCGGCCGTCAGCGGCGCGCGCATCCAACTGTTCGCCGCGATGGTCCACGACGGCAATCGTTCGTACTGGGACGCCGAGTACGCCCGGCGTAGGTGGGGCGGTCTGCTGGCCCCGCCCGCTTTGTTGATGGGATGGCTGATACCTCCGCCCTGGGAGCCATCCCAGCAGGGGAGCGCCCGGCCACCTGCGGCGTCGGTGGTGCTGCGGGTGCCGTTGCCCGGCACCAGCTTCATCAACGCCGCCAACGACGTTGAGTATCTAGCTCCCATCATCGAGGGCGATCGGCTCACCGTCGTCGAGGAGCTGGTGTCGGTGTCGCCGGAAAAGCAAACCCGGCTGGGTGTCGGTCATTTCGTCCAGACGCTGGAGACCTATCGTCGCCAGGACGGCACCGTGGTGGCCACCAACCGGAACACGCTGTTCAGGTTCACTCCGGGAGCGCCCCCTGAGGAATCCAGGGGAGAGGCGGCCTCGTGACCACCGAGGACCTGGACTGGAACACGGTCGACGTTCCCGTCGAGCTGCCCGAGGTCATCGACCAGATCAGTTACCAGCGCGTGGTGGAGAACGCCGGAGCAACCTGGGACTATTTCCCCGGCCATTTTGATCCCGGCTATGCCCAAAGCCAGGGCAATCCAACGATTTACGTCAACACCATGCACCTCGCCGGGTTTGCCGACCGCGTCGCGACGGACTGGGCCGGACCCGGCAGCCGAGTGGTGCGCCGCTCGATGCGGCTGGCCGGCTCGATCTATGCCGGCGACACCATGATCGGCCGGGGCCGGGCCGTGGCCAAGCGATGTGACACCTCGGTTGACCCGCCGCGTTGCCTCGTCGACATCCAGATCGAAGTGACCAATCAGTATGGCGTGCTGTGCTGCCCGGTCGAACTCACCCTGCAGCTGCGCGACCCCGCTTAAAGGGCTTAAAGGGGTGGCAATTTCCCTTTGCATACCAGCGTTTGAAGCTCGACGTACTCCTGCAGGCCTTCGGGGCCGAACTCGCGCCCGATTCCCGATTGCTTGAAGCCGCCGAACGGTGCGCCGATGTCCAGCGTGTACATGTTGATGCCGTAAGTGCCCGTGCGGACACCTGCCGCGACCTCCAGGCCGTGTGCGATGTCCGCGGTCCACACCGAGCCGGCCAGACCGTAGTCGCTCTCGTTGGCGATCCGGATCGCGTCGTCCTCGTCGGTGTAGCGCAGCACCGTCAAGACCGGGCCGAAAATCTCCTCCCGGGCGATGCGCATGTCGTTGGTGGCGTCGGTGAACAGCGTTGGCCGCACGTACCAGCCGCGCCCCGCCGGGCTGTCTTGCTCAGTATTCAAGCCGCCGACCACCACGCGGGCGCCATCGCTGCGGCCGGACCGGATGTAATCCTGGACGCGGCGCTGTTGTCGTTGGGCGACAAGCGGTCCTACATCTGTCGCCTCGTCGGCCGGATCGCCGACGGTGAGGGAAGACATCATCTCCGCTAGTGCTTCGACGACCTCGTCGTGGCGGCGATCGCTGACCAGGATGCGGGTCTGGGCGACGCAGGCCTGTCCGTTGTTCATCAGGCCGGCGGTTTTCAGGCCGGCCACCGTCTTGTCGATGTTGGCGTCGTCGAGGATGATCGCCGCCGACTTGCCGCCCAGTTCCAGGCTGAAGCGTTTCAGCTGCTCCCCGCAGAGGGTGGCGATCCGGCGCCCGACGGCACTGGAACCGGTGAACGCGATCTTGTCCACTCCCGGATGGCGCACCAGCGCCTCGCCGACGTCGGTGCCCCCCGGGAGTACGGAGACCACCCCGTCGGGCAGCTCGATCTGCTCGATCATCTCGGCCAACCACAAAGCGTCCAAAGGTGTTTCGGGCGCGGGTTTGACAATGACCGTGCAGCCCGCGATCAGGGCAGGGATCAACTTGGGCATGATCAGGAATTGCGGCACGTTCCACGGCACAATCGCCCCGACCACCCCGACCGGGGCCCTGCGCAGGTGCACTTCGCCGAGCACGCCCTGGCGACGCTCGGCCCACGGGAAGTCGCGTGCGGCAGCCAGCGCGAGGTGCATCAGCGACGCCGCGGCCGCCGCTTGGCCGAGCCGGCTGAAACTGCGCGGCGACCCCATCTCGTCGGTGATCAGGTCGGCCATCTCGTCGATGTGGCCGGCATAGATCGCGGCGAGCTGTTCGACCTTGGCCATCCGCTCGGCATGGGTCAGCCGTGGCCACGGGCCATGGTCGAAAGCGTGCCGCGCGGCGGCGACGGCGGCGTCGACGTCCTCGGGTCCGGCCGCCTGGACGTGGCCGATCGGCTCTTCGGAATGCGGCGAGATCACTGCGAGCTGCTGTGGGGCGGCGGGTTTGCGCCACTGGCCTCCGATGAACAGTTCGTCATAGGAGCGATGGCCGGAATTTTCTGTCATCCCGGAATTTTCTGGCATCGGGGCATCCTCAGGGCCGTTAACTTCGCTATTGACGCTAACATAGCCAAAAAAGCAGGATTGCGCCCCTGACCACCAAAGGCAAGGAAGCCGACACCGTGAGCGACGAACTTCTGGTAGCCGCAGAAGGCGCGGTTCGCATCGTGACGATCAATCGCCCGCAGTCGCACAACGTCATCAACGAGTCCTTACACGGCCGGCTGCTCGACGTTTGGCACGACCTGGATCGCGATGCGGGGGCGCGGTGTGTGGTGCTCACCGGCGCGGGAGCCACATTCAGCGGCGGCGGTGATTTCGCCTTCCTCAAAGCGCAACATCGGTCGCTGCCGCTGCGGCACGAGATCTCGCACCAGGCCGGCGCGATTCTGAACGCGATGATCAACTTCCGGCTCCCGGTGGTGGCGGCGGTAAACGGTCCAGCCGTCGGGCTGGGCGCGTCGCTGGCGCTGTGTTGCGACCTGGTCCTGATGTCGGAGCGCAGCTACCTGTGCGATCCGCACGTCTCGATCGGCCTGACCGCCGGCGACGGCGGGGCGCTCTTGTGGCCCTACATGATGAGCCTCATCCGCGCCAAGGAGTACGTCTACCTCGGTGCCCGCATCCCCGCGGCCGAGGCGCTGAATCTGGGTCTTGCCAACCGGGTGACGGGCGCGGACGCGCTGATGGACGAGGCGATGCAGCTGGCCACCAGACTCGCCGCGCAGCCGGCACGTGCGCTGCAGACCACCAAGCGGGCATTCTCCAAACACATTGCCCAAGCCGCGCTTTCGATCGTCGACTACGGCCTGGCGGCCGAAACCGTGGAACTGGGCGCTGACGAACACATTGCGAAGGTCCGCGAATTCCTCGGGGCCGACAAATACGACGCGATCGATGTCCCCGAGGAGACGGAGTGACATGACCAGCGATTGGCGCAGCTACCCGTTTCAACTGGTACCCGGTGATCCCCAACTGGATTTTCCCGCCGCCGAAGGCGAACACCCCGACCAGGAGTCCGACACCTGGTTCATCGCCGGAAAGCTCGATGCCGCCAAAACCGGCCGGTCCTTTGCCTTCCTGACGATCTTCAACAAGAACCAGCCGGGCGGAACCGTGGTCGCCGACTTCTACACGATGGCGCTGTTCGACCTGGATACCGGCGACTACGGCACCTATACGGATTACGACATGCCCCCGGCCAACCTGAAACCGGGAGCGCAGCGCAAGCTGACCATGGCAGTGGGGCATCTCGACATCGATTACCGCAGCAGCGCCGGGACCGCGTCGTGGACCGCCCGCCGCGACGACGACGGGCAATTGCTGCCCTACACCTACACCGTCGGCCTGGTGGGCGAGGACCACGCCGGCCGGTCCATGCGGCTCGAGCTGGCCGTAACACCAACGCGCCCACCGACACCCGTGGGGGCGTCGACGTACCACGGCAAGATCGTCTGCTTCGGCCAAAGCGACACCTACTCGTACTTCCAGACCGGCATGGCGATGACCGGAACGTTGCGCTGGGGCGAGCTCGTCGAACAGGTCAGCGGCACCGCCGGGCACATCGACCGGCAGTGGTTTCCGAAATATGCGGGCGGCGGTGGCAGCGGGGGAGACCCGCGGGCCAGGTCGCACGAGTGGCGCACGATCAATCTCGATAACGGTGTCGACATGAGCATCTGGCGTCAGTTCGACCGGACGAATGGCAATGCGCTGCAACCGTTTACCGGCGCGACCGTGAGTTATCCCGACCCGGCCGTCCCGCCGGAGTGCGCCGAAGACGTCGAGGTCACGATCAGCAGCTACGTCAAATGGCCGAATTCGGTACGGCCACTGGTGCGCCCGCTGGCTTCGGCCCGGTACATGCCCGATCGGCACCGGATCACCTCTGCGACACTGCAACTGGACCTCGTCGGGGAGCCGCTGGTGCCCGCCCCGGCGCACGGCCTGCCGATCGAATATATGGAAGGTCCATACCGTTACCGCGGAACGCTGCGGGGCAAACCGGTGACCGGCTTCGCGTTCAACGAACGTTCGCTGGCGCTGTACCGGGATTGGGAGCTGGTCGACGTTGTGGCCGCTACGGTCGCGGAGCTCGAACCTGGCCTGGTCTCTGAGGCTGATCAGCTTGCGCCGTTGGTGGCCGCGGGCCGTCGCAGCGAGGCCGTCGAGCTATTGAGCAAGATGCGCGCCGCCCAAAACGGCACGTTGGCAACTCTCCTCGACGACTTCATCGCCGTGCTTTCGGTAGACCAGTCAGGCTAGCTCGCCGGGAGCGATTGAATACGAGCGGTCAGGACGGGGGTCCATTCGCTGATGTACTGGTCATCAGGGATCCTGGCCTCGGGTTGGTGGAAGAGGCTGGTTGCGATGCGTGCGCCGAGGATGCCGTTGATTCCGAGTGCGGCGAGCACTTTGCATTGGTGTTGGGTGAGGTTGGGCGCCCACGGGGTGATCCAGTCGGCAGTTCGGCGTTGAGTCCATCGACGAGGGCGGCGTAGGCGGTGTCGCGTGCGCACGTGCAACTGAAGACAACGCGACGAGTAACGAGGCGACCGCGCGCGATACGACATGCGCGGCGTAATTCCACGTCGCATGCCACCGCAACGCCGGAATCCTGGCGACCACGATTTGCGCTGCGTCGCGAGATCCGACATCGATCGCGCAGGTGTCGCTGGTTCCTAAAGTATGATTCGTGGGTGCCGGGTCGCACCTTTGCTGTCGGTGACATTCACGGCGATCTCGTCGCCCTCGAAATTCTGTTCGGACGCATGCCGGCGTTCACGGCCGACGACACGATCGTGTTTCTCGGCGACTACATCGATCGCGGTCCGCATTCCGCGAAGGTCGTCGCGTGGGTGCGTGAGCTGCAACGCACCGCGCTGGCGAAGGTGATCGCGCTGCGCGGCAACCATGAGGACGCGTGGCTGCAGGTGATCGACCGCGGCTGGCCCAAGTTCATCTCCCCCCGCGGGAACGGCTGCCTCGAATCGTATCGCTCGTTCCGCGGCGAAGACGTGCCGAGCAAAGAGGAGCAACCCTCCGATGCTGAGTTCGACGACATGTGCACGGGCAACTTCATCCCGCCCGATGTCGTCGCTTGGATGCGCGAGCTGCCGTATTTTTACGAGGACGAGCACGCGATCTACGTCCACGCCGGCATCAAGCGCAAGGGCGGCGACTTCCCGCACCCATCGGAGATCGAGCCGCAGCGCGATCTACTGTGGTCGAGCGATCGTGA
Organism: uncultured Actinomycetota bacterium; assembly: GCA_963814505.1. Classification (GTDB taxonomy): domain Bacteria; phylum Actinomycetota; class Actinomycetes; order Mycobacteriales; family Mycobacteriaceae; genus Mycobacterium. Next base: position 92,126 of record CAWFDM010000015.1, on the reverse strand, counting down.
CTTCTTCGAGAACTATCGCGGCAAGTTGGTCGTGTTCGGCCACACCACGACGCACAGGCTGCCGAACGACCTTTGGACGCACACGCCCGACGATCCGACTGGCCTGTGGACCGGCCCCGCGTGTGTCGGGCTCGACACGGCGTGCGGCAAAAGCGGGTTTCTGACCGCGCTCGAGCTGCCTGCGCGTCGCGTCTACGAATCTCGTGATTGAGACCACGACCACCGGCGGCGTGCAGTTTCGCATCCGTGCGCTCGCCTCGACGCCGCCATCAGCGTCGGCGACAGCGATACAAGCGACTGGGATCACCGGTCAGCCCAACCGGACTCGCCGCCCTGACCCAGGAGGCAGCCCGGTCGGTCACTCTCACCGCTGACGACGGGACGCCTGGCTTGTCGCGGGTGGCTCGGCTTGGTATCCAGATCGCCGCTCCAGCCCGCCGTCAGCTAGACTAGCTGGGCCGCTTCGTCGACGGCGAAAACCTCGTGGCTGCCGATCATTTCGGCGCCGACAGGCAAGGTGATCGGCACGTCCAGTGGTGCCTCTCTGGTATGGGACGGCCGAATGACGCAGAGCACGGCCGCGCGATGCCATTCCCCGACCGTACGAAACCCAAACTGGCCGCGACGAGTTCGCCGCTATCGCACTGATCGGCTGAATCGGCTCTGTTTGTCGGTCGTGACGGCGTCACGATGCACTGCCGGGCCGGATTCGTTGCGCGTGAACGAGGACGCCCGCTATGACGTGGGTACTTTGGCGGCGATCTGACGAGCGATGTTGACAGCGGAATCGCCAGGTTTGTAGCTACAAATTTTGACATCGATAGCGACGTTGTTTCTCACCGTCAGCGCGCGCTGACAGGCCCAGCCGCGCGCGTTCTTTTGGGTTTCGGTAACACTCAGAGTGCCGTCGGTGTTAAGAACCGGACCGGTGTCGAACTTCTCGCCCCCCTGCGCGGTGTATTGGCGGTTTGAGCACGCTGGCCACTGCTGTGCGGAAGTCGTGAAGAACGCTGCAGCCTGACCAGCGGACGGAAACGACACGACAGCTTGTGAAGCCCAATACTTGTCGGCATCGATGTTAGCGGCATCTTCCAGAGTCTGAATTCGAACAGCACTTGACCCGCTGCCTGCATAGACCGAGGTGTCCGCGTCGGTGTGGACGGGTAAGCAGGCCTTGTCCGGTACAGAGGCCTTGAAGTCAAGCATCGCCGCTGACGTGTCTTTGAGCGCCATTCCGGTTGCGCCCATCGCGGTGTTGATTTGGTCGGCGCTGAGGAGGAGCCTTTGTAGCGCGGCTTCTGCGACAGGAGGTGCGGCGGTCGGAGTGGTGGCCGGTGCCGAGGTGGTGGATGGCCGGGGGGTGGTGGAGGGCTCGGAGTGGGTGGAGGGTTGCTGGTTGCGCCCGAGGAGAAGATATCCGGTGGTGGCGGCGACGGCCACGACTAGCACGGCCCCGATGCTGATCACGACGGGCGTGCGGCGCTTGCGCGCCGGGGGCGGTGTGCCGATCTGTGGGGGCAGGTAGTGGGCGGGTGGGAATTGCTGCTGGTGAGAGGGCCCACCGGCACCGCCGGTTGATGGGGGTGGGTGGGACGCGGGTTGGGCTGGGTAGGCGCCCGGTTGCCACATCGCATCGGGCGCGGCTGCGGGTCGGGACAGGTCGACAAACGAAGCCGGAGCCGGGTGCGGTCCGCGGGCCGGGCCGGGTATCTCGGTCAGGGCGCGGCGCGCTGCGCTGGCCAGCTCCCCCGCGCTCTGATAACGCTCCTCGGGTTTTTTGGCCATCCCGGTCGGGATGACCGCATCAAATCCGACCGGGACGACATCGGGCCGCTGCGTACTGGGTTTGGGCGGGTCCAGGGTGAGGTGCCCGGTGATTTGTTGTTCCATGCTGGCGCCGGGAAAGGGCTGGTTACCGGTGAGGCATTCATGCAACACACACGCCAGCGCGTAGACATCGGAGCGGAAGTCGGCAACGCCGGCAGAGAAGCGTTCCGGGGCCATATAGGCGAAGGTGCCCACCAGCGCTCCGGTGCTGGTGATTTTGGTGGCCGCGGCGTCGTAGGCGATCCCGAAATCAATCAGGTAGACGAAGTCATTCCTGGTCATCAGCGCGTTGGAGGGTTTGACGTCGCGGTGCACCAACCCGACCGCGTGTGCGGCATCCAGGGCCGCGGCCAGCTGCTCGATGATGCTGACAGCGCGCTGCGGGCTCATCGGTCCGTCCCGCGCCAGCAGATCATCCACATCGATACCGTCGATGATCGGCATCACCAGATACAGTCGGCCGTTGATCTCTCCGGCCTCATCAATAGGGATGATGTGCGGCTCGTTCAACCGGGCCGCGGTGCGAGCCTCACGCCGGAACCGGTCCTCATAACCGGCTTCAGTGGCCAGGTCCGCCGGCAACACCTTGATCGCGACGTCACGATCCATCATGGGGTCGTGGGCTTTATAGACCTTGCCCATGCCGCCCTCGCCGATCAACGCGATCAGCCGATAGCGCCCGAACTCCACCTCATCCACCGGCAGGCCCTTCCCACCCGGTCACTGGGCAAGAATGCTACCCATCCAGCGGCGTTGCGCGATGGTATTTACTAAACCCCCGGCGTCGCCCGCGCCGCTGGTGCCCGCGAGTTGGCCGATGCGCCTGCGCGCCGCACCGATCGGCTGACGCCGGCGTTAGCGGGTGCACAGCCGATTCCTTTGAAGGGTGGCTGCACCCTGGCTTCGGCGGGTGGAGCTAGCTCAGCCACGCGCCGCCGCCGTACTTGTTCTCCAGACCGTCGGCACCGGATTGACTGGCGGGCCGAGGCCCGGCTCGGAGGTAAGTGCTCGTTCGAACTCCCCGGATATCGCGCTGGTAGCGTGCCTCGGGACTGCTTAGGCGGAGCCTGAGGCTCCCCAAGGCGCCCGCCAGTGCTGGCCACGACGACGCCATTGCCTTCATCGAACGCTTCTTGAGCCACGCAGACGCCCAAGCCGCCGCGCTGACGGAGACATCCGACAACTCCGAGTAGACGTCACGACTCCCTGGTCGCGTCACCTCGGCTGTACCCGGAGAGCGCCTGCTCCCACGTGATGTGGCGATGCTGCAGCCCCGGCTCGTTGCGCCCGAACACCAATCGCTCGCGGGCGCCGGACTCCAGGTTGGCCTGCAGTCCCTCGACCAGTCGGTAATCCTCGTCGCGCACCGTGGCGTGCGCGTAGTCGAAGACGGCTTGAGCGCCGGCGGCAACGGATTCGTCGGAGATGTCCAGCGGTGTCGAGTTCTGGTGGACGGTGATGGAGCGACCCGGCCGGTCGCCGGGGTAGATCCGGAACAGCTCTCCGTTGGCGATCGTCACCGAGAGCACGATGTTGGGGAACAGCGCGTAGATCACCACCATATTGTGGAACGGGTCCCACTCGGGGGCCTCGTCCAATTCCGGGTCCAGTTCGAGGATCGTGTTGAGCGGGAAGATCAACCGGTGGTGCGGTCCGTACGCATCGAATACCGTGCAGTTGCTGCGGGCGATGGTGGCGAAGGTCTGCCTGTGCACCGTGGCGAAGTGGTAGTTCTCCGCGAAGGTGTCGACGGCCAGCTTCCAGTTGATCGGGGAGTCGAGGACTTTCTCGCCCAGCGGAGACCACCGCCCGATGCCCCACGAGTCGAGTTCGTCGGCCAGCGGCCCCAGGTGCTCGGCCACGTCCAGGTCCGCATCGGGATCCACTGCCACCCAAAGGAATCCGGCGAACTCGGCGGAGGGTAGTTCGGTGAGGCCGTCGGATTTCAGCGTAACTTCGGGGAACCCTTCACGTCCGGGCAGCCGCGACCAACCGGCCGGCATTGTCGTATGTCCACGCGTGGTATGGGCAGGTGAACCGTTTCGCGGTGCCGCACCCCGTCGCCACCTGCGACTGGCGATGCAAGCAGACGTTGTCGAATGCCTTGACCGAGCCGTCGGACGTTCGGGTCAGCAGAATCGATCGCCCCATCACCGTCTTGGTGCAGTACGCGCCGGGTTCGGGAAGCTCCGAGACGTAGCCGACCAGCTGCGGGCTGGTCAGCAGCATGTCGCGGTCGAGCGTTGTGCCGCTCGATACGGAGGTGTACTCCCGCGCATCGACCGCGTGTTGGCGGGGTGCGAGGTCGGTTGTCTTGTCGCGTGCCAGTTTCAGTGCCCGTCGGGTCAGGTCGATGAGCTGGTCGTGATCCATCGGACGCCCCCTGCGGTCGACTGTGCCCCATTAACTTTACTAAGTTAATAGTGACAATGATATTGCGGAATCCATCGGCTCTGCTACGCTCGCTGTCGCCAGTTCGAGCGACCTGCGTCAGGAACTAGATTGGCGATGGCCACAGATCCGTTGGACTCGGCAGCAATCGACTCCGCTGTGGCGCACGCTTATTCGTCGCATCGGCATAATTCAGAGGGACGCAACGCGAAATACATCCCCGTGCTTGCCGATGTGGATTCGGGGCTTTTCGCGCTATGCGCGATGACTCCCGCCGGCCACATCGCCTCGATCGGAGACGTCGAACACGAGTTCCCGATCGAGTCCATTTCGAAGGTGTTCACGCTGGCGTTGGTCATCGAGCAGCGAGGCCCCAGGGCGGTGCGCACCAAGATCGGTACGAATCCGACCGGAGCCGCGTTCGATTCCGTGCTGGCACTCGAACTGCACCACGACAGGCCGACATCACCCCTGGTCAACGCGGGCGCGATCGCCACGACCAGCTTCGTACAAGCCGCCGATCCGTCCGACCGATGGCGCAAAATCCTGGATGTACAGAGTGCATTCGCGGGGCGCCCGCTGTCCCTCAGTGAGGAGATCAACGCTTCCGAGCAGGCCACCAACGCGCACAACAAGGCCATCGCCTGGCTGATGTACAGCGCGGGAACGCTTTACTGCGATCCGATGGAAGCCTGCACGGTGTACACCCAGCAGTGTTCGACGATGCTGAACACCGCCGACTTGGCGACCATGGGCGCCACACTGGCCGCCGGCGGGGTCAATCCCCGCACCGGCGTGCGGGTCATGGCGGACTCCAACGTCCGCTATGTGCTGGCGGAAATGGTGATGGAGGGGATGTACACACAATCCGGGGACTGGGCATACACGGCCGGGGTACCCGCCAAGAGCGGTGTGGGCGGGGGAGTGTTGGCGGTGGTACCCGGCCGACTCGCGGTGGCCGCGTTCTCGCCGAGATTGAATGCGGCCGGCAACAGTGTGCGCGGTTGGTTTGCGGTGGCCGACGTCGTCAACCGGCTGAAGCTGGGCCTGTTCGACAGCCACCACACGGAGTGACCAGGGCAGCTCAGGGCAGCTCGGGGCAGCTCAGCCGTCCGCACGAAAGCTGACGGGACGCGGTTGCGGCAACGTGATACATATGTGACTGCTGGTACTGGTGTGGCGGCTGGTGTTTTGTCGTACCCTGTGCCAGATGACGGTTTCCCGGCGTGACGTGCTTAAATTCGCCGCCGCGGCCCCGGGCCTGTTGGGTCTGGGCGTTGCGGGGGCGGCGTGGCGCGCCGCACCGGCGTCGGCGGCGTCGTTGGGCAACCTGCTGGACTATTCGGCCGGCGTGATCCCGGCCAACGAGATCAGGGCCGCCGGTGCCGTGGGCGCGATCCGGTATGTGTCGGATCGTCGGCCGGGCGGTGCCTGGATGCTCGGCAAGCCGATGCAAGTGGCCGAGGCGCGTGACCTGAGCAGCGGCGGGCTCAAGATCGTCTCGTGCTACCAGTACGGCAAGGGCAGTACGTCCGACTGGTTGGGCGGTGCCGGCGCCGGCCTGCAGCATGCCCAGCGCGGCACGCAGTTGCACGCCGCCGCCGGCGGTCCGGCCGGCGCCCCCATCTACGCCTCGATCGACGACAACCCGTCGTATGACCAGTACAAGCAGCAGATAGTTCCGTACCTGCGCTCCTGGGAGTCGGTGGTCGGACATCAGCGCACCGGCGTGTACGGGAACTCAAAAACTATCGACTGGGCGCTGCACGACGGCTTGGGCTCCTACTTCTGGCAGCACAACTGGGGCTCGCCCCAGGGCTACGTGCATCCCGCCGCGAATCTGCACCAGGTCGAAATCGACAAACGCCATGTCGGCGGGGTCGGGGTGGACATCAACGAAATTCTCAAGCCCGAATTCGGGCAATGGGCTTAGTGTCGCAAGGTTTTCGGACGTTTCACCAACGTTTGTCGACCCTGCCGGGCCGTGGGGTCCAAAGACTCCAGCAAACGTTTGTTCACTCGATGCGCGGCGCCGTGGACGTGGGCGGCCACGGAACGCCCCGGGCGACGCGTTGTCGCGCGCTCGGTGTACCGCAGATTTTTGACATAACGATTCTATAACAATCGTGCCTTGATCAGCGCTGTTGTAGCTACTCGACCGTAACCACCTGCACGCAGGACGTTTGTTGGCGAGGCCCGTGCCAGCGGTCAAACCCGGTGTTACCCACGACACGGTTACCCGCGCGTAGAACTCACCAGTAACCATTCAGCAGGCAAAAATGGCACTGACCCTTATGACACTCTTATTGCAGCCGATGTTGTCCGTGGCGCGGCTCGACCCACCGGGGCGGCCCGCAGACAACACACCGGTCATAGAGATTTTCGGCTGCGATTCGACGCGGAATCGGCCCCGGAACGCACCGGGCGCCGCACGCCAGTGCCGACCGGCCCGACGAACTGAACGTAAAGACGCAGACAGGGGAGATGCAGAACGTGACGATCCACGAGCACGACCGGGTATCCGCTGACCGCGACGAACATGGCCACAACACCCATGCGCTTGTCGATCGTCTGACAGCGGGCGAGCCGTACGCCGTCGCGTTCGGCGGCCAGGGCAGCGCCTGGCTGGAGACCCTTGAAGAACTGGTTTCCTCCGCCGGAATCGAGTCTGACCTGGCGACGCTGGTCGGCGAGGTCGAGCTGATGCTCGAGCCGGTCGCCAAGGAGCTGGTCGTGGTGCGTCCGATCGGCTTCGAGCCGCTGCGGTGGGTTCGTGCGCTGGCGGCCGAAGATCCGATTCCGTCCGACAAGCACCTGACGTCGGCCGCGGTGTCGATTCCGGGCGTGCTGCTCACCCAGATCGCGGCCGGGCGTGCCCTGGCCCGACAGGGCATGGACTGGGTCGCGAGCCCTCCGGTGGCCGTCGCCGGGCATTCGCAAGGGGTGCTCGCCGTCGAGGCGTTCAAGGCCTTGAAAGTCGGGGCCGTGCGCGACGTCGAGCTGCTGGCCTTGGCCCAGCTGATCGGTGCGGCCGGGACGCTGGTGGCCCGTCGGCGCGGTATTTCCGTGCTCGGTGACCGTCCGCCGATGGTGTCGGTCACCAATGCCGACCCCGAGCGCATTCGCCGGCTGCTCGACGAGTTCGCGCAGGATGTGCGCACCGTACTGCCTCCGGTGTTGTCCATCCGCAATGGCCGGCGTTCGGTGGTCATCACCGGTACGCCCGAGCAGCTCTCGCGCTTCGAACTTTATTGCCGGCAGATCTCCGAGAAGGAAGGGGCCGACCGCAAGAACAAGATCCGCGGCGGCGACGTCTTCGCGCCGGCCTTCGATCCGGTGCGGGTGGAGGTGGGGTTCCACACGCCGCGGCTGGCCGACGGGATCGACATCGTCGGAACGTGGGCGGAAAAGGTTGGCCTCGATGTGGCGGCGGCCCGGGAGCTGACCGAAGCCATTTTGGTGCGCGGTGTCGACTGGGTAGAGGAGATCACCCGCGTTCACAAGGCCGGTGCGCGCTGGATTCTCGACCTGGGTCCCGGCGACATCCTGACCCGGCTCACCGCGCCCGTGATCCGGGGTCTCGGTGTCGGCATCGTGCCGGCCGCGACCCGCGGCGGTCAGCGCAACCTCTTTACCGTCGGGGCCGTCCCCGAGGTGGCCCGTGCCTGGTCGACCTACGCCCCGACGGTGGTCCGACTCCCGGACGGCCGGGTCAGGCTGTCGACGAAGTTCACCCGGCTGACCGGGCGGTCGCCGATCCTGCTGGCCGGCATGACCCCGACCACCGTCGACGCCAAGATCGTGGCCGCAGCGGCCAACGCGGGGCACTGGGCCGAGCTGGCGGGCGGCGGGCAGGTGACCGAAGAAATCTTCGCCAACCGCATCGAGGAGTTGTCCGGACTGCTCGAACCCGGCCGCACCTATCAGTTCAACGCGCTGTTCCTGGACCCTTACCTGTGGAAGTTGCAGGTCGGTGGCAAGCGGCTGGTGCAGAAGGCCCGTCAGTCCGGCGCGGCGATCGACGGTGTGGTGGTCAGCGCCGGCATCCCGGATCTCGAGGAAGCCGTCGAGCTGATCGACGAGCTCAACGACATCGGCATCAGCCACGTCGTGTTCAAACCGGGCACCATCGAGCAGATCCGCTCCGTAATCCGCATCGCGACCGAGGTGGCCGCCAAGCCGGTGATCATGCACGTCGAGGGCGGGCGTGCCGGCGGCCACCATTCCTGGGAAGACCTCGACGACCTGCTGCTGGCCACCTACTCCGAGTTGCGTTCGCGCCCCAACATCACCGTCTGCGTCGGCGGCGGCGTCGGCACCCCGGAGCGGGCGGCCGAATACCTGTCCGGGCGCTGGGCCGAGTCCTACGGCTTCCCGTTGATGCCGATCGACGGCATCCTGGTCGGCACCGCGGCGATGGCGGCCAAGGAGTCCACCACGTCGCCGTCGGTCAAGCGGATGCTGGTCGAAACGCAGGGCACCGACCAGTGGATCAGCGCCGGAAAAGCCCAGGGCGGCATGGCTTCCAGCCGCAGCCAGCTCGGTGCCGATATCCACGAGATCGACAACAGCGCCTCGCGTTGCGGCCAGCTGCTCGACGAGGTCGCCGGCGACGCCGAGGCGGTCGCGGAACGCCGCGACGAGATCATCGCCGCGATGGCCAACACCGCCAAGCCCTACTTCGGCGACGTCGGGGAGATGACCTACCTGCAGTGGTTGCGGCGCTACGTGGAACTGACCATCGGCGAGGGCAACTCGACCGCCGACACCGCTTCACCCGGAAGCCCATGGCTGGCCGACACCTGGCGCGATCGCTTCCAGCAGATGCTGCAGCGCGCCGAAGCGCGTTTGCACGCAAAGGATTTCGGATCCATCGAGACCGTGTTCAACGACGAGCTGCTGGAGAACCCCGGGGCGGCGATCGACCGGCTGCTTGACAGCTATCCCGACGCCGAAACCGTGCAGCTGCATCCCGCGGATGTGCCGTTCTTCGTCACCCTGTGCAAGACGCTGGGCAAGCCGGTCAACTTCGTGCCGGTGATCGACAAGGATGTCCGGCGCTGGTGGCGCAGTGACTCGCTCTGGCAGGCGCACGACGCCCGCTACGACGCCGACCAGGTGTGCATCATTCCCGGCACCGCGTCGGTAGCCGGCATCACCCGGATGGACGAGCCCGTCGGCGAGTTGCTGGACCGCTTCGAGCAGGCCGCGATAGATGAAGCGCTCGAGGTGCTCGCATCATCGGGGGCGGAGCCGAAGGCCGTGACTTCGCGCCGGCTGGGCCGCGCCGATGTGGCCGGACCGCTGGCCGTCGTGCTCGACGCGCCCGATGTGCTGTGGGCCGGCCGCACCGCGGCCAACCCGGTCCATCGAATCGCCCAGCCGGGTGACTGGCTGGTTCACGATGGACCCGAAAGCCTGCTCGCGACAAACTCCACCACCGGCGCCCGGTTGCGGGTGAGCGGGGACGACCAAGTCGTGCTCAGCGTGCCCGTGTCCGGTACCTGGGTCGACATCCCATTCACGTTGCCCGCCAACACTGTTGACGGCGGCACACCAGTGGTCTCCGCCGAGGACGCCACCACCGCCATGCGCGCGGTGCTGGCGATCGCTGCCGGTGTTGACGGGCCGGATTTGCTGCCCCCGGTGACGGACGGAACCGCGACGGTGACGGTGGACTGGGATCCCGAGCGGGTCGCCGACCACACCGGCGTTACGGCCACGTTCGGCGAGCCGCTGGCGCCCAGCCTCACCACCGTGCCCGACGCGCTGGTCGGTCTATGCTGGCCCGCGGTTTTCGCCGCGATCGGATCGGCGGTCACCGATGCCGGTGTCCCGGTGGTGGAGGGCCTGCTCAGCCTGGTGCACCTGGACCACGCCGCGCGCGTGGTCGGCAGGCTGCCCCGAGTCCCGGCCCAATTGACAGTCACCGCAACGGCTTCGCTCGCCTTCGACACGGACATGGGTCGTGTTGTGCCGGTTTCGGTGACCATAGGGCACTCGGCCGCAAGCGACGCCACGGCCGGTGACGTCGTCGCGACCCTCGAAGAGCGCTTCGCGATCCTCGGCCGCACGGGTACCGCCGAACTCACCGACCCGGTCCGGGCCGGTGGAGCCGTGTCGGAGAACGCAACCGACACCCCGCGCCGCCGCCGCCGGGACGTCACGCTGGCCGCGCCGGTCGACATGCGCCCGTTCGCGGTGGTGTCCGGCGACCACAACCCGATTCACACCGATCGGGCCGCCGCGCTACTGGCGGGCCTGGCCGGACCCGCCGGTGAAGGTGGGCCCATCGTGCACGGCATGTGGTTGTCCGCCGCCGCGCAGCACGCGGTGACCGCCACCGACGGTCAGGCCCGTCCGCCGGCCCGGCTGGTCGGATGGACCGCGCGATTCCTGGGCATGGTGCGTCCCGGCGACGAGGTCGACTTCCGGGTTGACCGCGTCGGAATCGACCAGGGTGCAGAGGTTTTAGAAATCACCGCGCGCGTTCCGGCGGGCAGGAGCGGAGCGACTCGGGGAAGCAGCTCGGGTTCGGATCTGGTGATGTCGGCGACCGCGCGACTGGCGGCGCCCAAGACCGTGTACGCCTTCCCCGGCCAGGGCATCCAGCACAAGGGCATGGGCATGGAGGTCCGGGCCCGGTCCAAGGCGGCCCGCAAGGTGTGGGACGCCGCCGACAAGTTCACCCGCGACACGCTGGGCTTCTCGGTGCTGAACCTGGTGCGCGACAATCCGACCAGCATCATCGCCAGCGGTGTGCACTACCACCACCCCGAAGGCGTGTTGTACCTGACGCAGTTCACCCAGGTGGCGATGGCTACGGTGGCGGCCGCGCAGGTCGCCGAGATGCGCGAGCAGGGCGCTTTTGTCGAAGGCGCCATCGCGTGCGGCCACTCGGTCGGCGAGTACACCGCGCTGGCCTGCGTATTGGGCGTCTACCAGCTGGAAGCCTTGCTCGAGATGGTGTTTCACCGCGGCTCGAAGATGCACGACATCGTGCCGCGCGATGAGCTGGGCCGCTCCAACTATCGGTTGGCGGCGATCCGGCCCTCGCAGATCGACCTCGACGACGCCGACGTTCCGGCTTTCGTGGCCGAGATCGCGGCGAGTACTGGTGAATTTCTAGAGATCGTGAACTTCAACCTGCGCGGCTCGCAGTACGCGATCGCCGGCACCGTGCGCGGGCTGGAGGCGTTGGAAGCCGAGGTGGAGCGGCGCCGTGAACTCGCCGGCGGCCGGCGCTCGTTCATCCTGGTGCCCGGCGTCGACGTGCCGTTCCACTCGCGGGTGTTGCGGGTCGGTGTGGCGGATTTCCGTCGCTCGCTGGACCGGGTCATGCCCCGCGACAAGGATCCCGACCTGGTCATCGGGCGCTACATCCCCAACCTGGTGCCGCGGCCGTTCACGCTGGATCGCGACTTCATCCAGGAAATCCGGGATCTGGTGCCCGCCGAGCCGCTGGACGAAATTCTCGCCGACTACGACACCTGGCGTCGCGAGCGGCCGCGCGAGATGGCGCGCACCGTGTTCATCGAGCTGTTGGCTTGGCAGTTCGCCAGCCCGGTGCGCTGGATCGAGACGCAGGACCTGTTGTTCATCGAGGAGGCGGCCGGCGGCCTGGGTGTGGAACGGCTCGTCGAGATCGGTGTCAAGTCGTCGCCGACCGTCGCCGGATTGGCCACCAACACCCTCAAACTGCCCGAATATGCCCACAGCACAGTGGAAGTGCTCAACGCCGAGCGCGACGCCGCGGTGCTGTTCGCCACCGACACCGACCCTGAGCCGGAGCCCGAGGCCGAGGAGCCGGCGGCCGAGTCGGCTGGGCCGGGCGAGGCGCCGGAAGCCGCGGCGGCCCCTGCTTCGGTGCCGACAGCGCCGTCGGGTGCGGCTCGTCCGGACGACATCGGGTTCGACGCCGCCGACGCCACCCTCGCGTTGATCGCGCTGTCGGCCAAGATGCGCATCGACCAGATCGAGGAGCTGGACTCCATCGAGTCCATCACTGACGGCGCGTCGTCGCGGCGCAACCAGCTGCTGGTGGACCTGGGCTCCGAGTTGAACCTCGGCGCCATCGACGGTGCCGCCGAGGCCGACCTGGCCGGGCTGCGGTCGCAGGTGACCAAGCTGGCGCGCACTTACAAGCCTTATGGCCCAGTGCTTTCCGACGCGATTAACGACCAGCTGCGGACGGTGCTGGGGCCCTCGGGTAAGCGGCCCGCCGCCATCGCCGAGCGGGTGAAGAAGACCTGGGAGCTCGGCGACGGCTGGGCCAAGCATGTAACCGTCGAGGTCGCGCTGGGCACCCGCGAGGGCGCCAGCGTCCGAGGCGGCGCCATGGGCAACCTGCATGAGGGCGCGTTGGCCGACGCCGCCTCGGTCGACAAGGTCATCGACGCCGCGGTCGCATCGGTGGCCGCGCGGCGCGGCGTTTCCGTGGCGCTGCCGTCCGCGGGCGGTGGCGGTGGGGCTACCGTCGACGCGGCCGCGCTGAGTGAATTCACCGACCAGATCACCGGTCGCGACGGCGTGCTCGCCTCGGCGGCTCGCCTGGTGCTGGGCCAGCTGGGCCTGGACGACCCGGTCAGCGTATCGGCTAGCTTGTCTGGGGCCACCGATGCCGAGCTGATCGACTTGGTGACCGCCGAGTTGGGGGCGGACTGGCCGCGTTTGGTGGCGCCGGTGTTCGACGGCAAGAAGGCCGTCGTCTTCGACGACCGCTGGGCCAGCGCCCGCGAGGACCTGGTCAAGCTGTGGCTGACCGACGAGGGCGAGATTGACGCCCAGTGGTTGCGGCTGTCCCAACGTTTTGAGGGCGCCGGCCACGTCGTTGCCACCCAGGCCACCTGGTGGCAGGGCAAGTCGCTGGCCGCGGGCCGTCAGATTCACGCGCCGCTGTACGGCCGCATCGCCGCCGGCGCCGAGAACCCGGATCCCGGTCCCTATAGCAGCGAAATCGCGGTCGTGACAGGCGCTTCCAAGGGTTCGATCGCCGCGTCGGTCGTCGCCCGGTTGCTGGACGGCGGTGCCACCGTCATCGCCACGACGTCGAAGCTGGACGAGGAGCGGCTGGCGTTCTACCGCAACCTGTATCGCGACCACGCCCGCTACGGCGCGGCGCTCTGGGTGGTCGCCGCCAACATGGCGTCCTACTCCGATATCGACGCACTGGTCGAATGGGTCGGCCATGAGCAAAGCGAAAGCCTTGGGCCGCAGTCGATTCACATCAAGGACGCGCAGACCCCGACGCTGCTGTTCCCGTTCGCGGCACCGCGCGTCGTCGGCGACCTGTCGGAGGCCGGATCGCGCTCCGAGATGGAGATGAAGGTATTGCTGTGGGCCGTGCAGCGGCTGATCGGCGGTCTGTCGAAGATCGGCGCCGAGCGCGATATCGCGTCGCGGCTGCACGTGGTGCTGCCCGGCTCGCCCAACCGCGGAATGTTCGGCGGCGATGGCGCTTACGGCGAAGCCAAGTCGGCGCTGGACGCGCTGGTGAGCCGCTGGCACGCGGAATCGTCGTGGGCGGCGCGGGTCAGCCTGGCGCACGCGCTGATCGGCTGGACCCGCGGCACGGGGCTGATGGGCCACAATGACGCCATCGTCAGCGCCGTCGAGGAGGCCGGTGTCACCACCTACTCCACCGACGAGATGGCCTCGATGTTGCTGGCCCTGTGCGACGCGGAGTCCAAGGTGGCCGCGGCCAGCCGTCCGATCAAGAAGGACCTGACAGGCGGCCTCGGCGAGGCCGACCTGGACATGGCCGAACTGGCCGCCAAGGCGCGCGAGGAAATGTCGTCCAACGCGGCTGCCCAAGAGGAGGGGGCTGACACCGAGGGCACCATTGCGGCGCTGCCGTCACCGCCGCGCGGATACACCCCGGCGCCACCGCCGGAGTGGGCCGACCTCAACATCGACCCGGCAGATCTGGTGGTGATCGTCGGCGGTGCCGAACTCGGCCCCTACGGTTCGTCGCGGACCCGGTTCGAGATGGAGGTCGACAACGAACTGTCCGCGGCCGGTGTGCTGGAACTGGCCTGGACCACCGGGTTGATCCGCTGGGAAGACGACCCGCAACCCGGCTGGTACGACACCGAATCCGGCGATCTGGTCGACGAGTCCGAGCTGGTCGAGCGCTACCACGACACCGTGGTGGAGCGCGTCGGCGTTCGTGAATTCGTCGATGACGGCGCGATCAACCCCGCCGAGGGCTCCCCGCTGCTGGTGTCGGTGTTCCTGGAGAAGGACTTTGCGTTCGTGGTGTCGTCGGAGGCCGACGCCCGCGCCTTTGCCGAGTTCGACCCGGAGCACACGGTTATCAGGCCGGTGGCCGACTCCAGCGACTGGCAGGTGATCCGCAAGGCCGGCACCGAGATCCGGGTGCCGCGTAAGAACAAGCTGTCGCGCCTCGTTGGCGGCCAGGTGCCGACCGGGTTCGACCCGACGGTGTGGGGCATCAGCACGGACATGGCCAGTTCCATCGACCGGCTGGCGGTGTGGAACATCGTTGCGACCGTTGATGCGTTCCTGACGGCCGGTTTCAGCCCGGCCGAGGTGATGCGCTATGTGCACCCGAGTTTGGTGGCCAACACCATGGGCACCGGCATGGGTGGCGGCAGCTCGATGCAGACGATGTACCACGGAAACCTGTTGGGCCGCAACAAGCCGAACGACATCTTCCAGGAAGTGTTGCCGAATATCGTTGCCGCGCACGTGGTTCAGTCCTACATCGGCAGTTACGGCGCGATGATCCACCCGGTCGCCGCCTGCGCGACGGCCGCGGTGTCCATGGAGGAGGGCGTCGACAAGATCCGGCTGGGCAAGGCTGAGATGGTGGTGACCGGCGGCATCGACGACCTGACGCTGGAGGGCATCATCGGCTTCGGTGACATGGCGGCCACGGCCGACACCGGCATGATGCGCGGCCGGGGCATCCACGACTCGAAGTTCTCCCGCCCCAACGACCGGCGCCGGCTGGGCTTCGTCGAAGCTCAGGGCGGCGGCACCATCCTGCTGGCGCGCGGCGACCTGGCGCTCAAGATGGGCCTGCCGGTGTTTGCGGTGGTGGCCTTCGCGCAGTCGTTCGGCGACGGTGTGCACACCTCGATTCCGGCCCCGGGCCTGGGCGCCCTGGGCGCGGGTCGCGGCGGCAAGGACTCGCCGCTGGCGTGCGCACTCGCGAAGCTGGGCGTCGGTGCCGACGACGTCGCGGTGATCTCCAAGCACGACACCTCGACGCTGGCCAACGATCCCAACGAGACCGAGCTGCACGAGCGGCTGGCGGACTCGATGGGCCGTTCCGAGGGTGCGCCGCTGTTCATCGTGTCGCAGAAGAGCCTCACCGGTCACGCCAAGGGCGGCGCGGCGGTCTTCCAGACGATGGGGTTGTGCCAGATGCTGCGCGACGGGGTCATCCCACCCAACCGCAGCCTGGACTGCGTCGACGACGAGCTGGCCGGTTCCGCGCACTTCGTGTGGGTGCGCGACACGCTGCGCCTCGGCGGGAAGTTCCCGCTCAAGGCCGGGATGCTGACCAGTCTCGGGTTCGGCCACGTGTCCGGGTTGGTCGCACTGGTGCACCCGCAGGCGTTCATCGCCGCACTGGACCCTGGCCAGCGCGCGGACTACCAGCGGCGTGCCGACGCCCGCCTGCTGGCCGGCCAGCGCCGGCTCGCCTCGGCCATCGCCGGCGGCCCGCCGATGTACGAGCGGCCGGCCGACCGTCGCTTCGACCACCGTGCGCCGGAGAAGCGGCAAGAGGCGTCGATGCTGCTGAATCCGGCCGCTCGGCTGGGTGACAGCGATTTTTACGAGGCCTGAGAGGTCCCTGCCGGATGAGTTCGGCCATCCGTTAACCTGGCCACCCATGGGCATTGTCGGAGTGGGGATCGACCTCGTCTCCATTCCTGATTTCGCCGAACAGGTCGACCAACCGGGAACCGTCTTCTCGGAGACCTTCACCCCGGGTGAGCGCCGCGACGCCTCGGACAAGAGTTCGTCGGCGGCGCGGCACCTGGCGGCCCGCTGGGCCGCCAAGGAGGCGGTGATCAAGGCTTGGTCGGGATCGCGGTTCGCGCAGCGGCCCATCCTGCGCGAGGACATCCACCGCGACATCGAGGTGGTCACCGACATGTGGGGGCGGCCGCGGGTCCGGCTGACCGGAGATATCGCCAAGCACCTGGCCGACGTGACGATCCACGTGTCGTTGACGCACGAAGGCGATACCGCCGCGGCGGTGGCCATCCTGGAAACCGCCGAGTAGCGCCCAGGCGTGTCTGCTCGCGGGAGGCGCGGCTACTCGTCCAGCCCGTGTTCGATGGCGTAGCGGGTCAGTTCCACCCGGTTGGCGACTTGAAGCTTACGGAACGTCGCCTGGACGTGGTTTTCGACGGTGCGGTGACTCAACGAGAGCTTCTCGGCGATCTGCTTGGCGGACAACCCCTTTGCGACGTAGCGCAACACCTCGGTCTCCCGCTCGGTCAGGCTCGGGAGAGCCGGACCCGAATCCGGTCTCGCAGCGATGCGCCGGTACTCGCCGAGCACCAGCCCGGCCAGGCTCGGGGTGAATACGGCCCGCCCGGCGGCCGTGGCCCGCACCGCCTCGGCCAGTTCGGACTTCGACGCGCTCTTGACCAGGTATCCCGTCGCCCCGGCCTTGACAGCTTCCAGGACGTGGTCGCGCTCGTCCGAGGCCGACAGCACCAGCACCCGCGTGGATGGCGAGACGGCGAGCACCTCTGCCGTCGCCTGCACGCCGTCGCCGTCGGCGAGCTGCATATCCATCAACACCACATCGGGCTTGACCACGGCCGCTCGGCGCCGCGCCGCGGCCACGCCGTCAGCGGTGGCGACCACCTCAAACCCATCCTCGGCGAGGTCGCGGGCAACCGCGTCCCGCCAGATCGGATGGTCATCGACCACCATCACCGTCGGTAGCGCGTCTTCAGCCATGGCCTTCCTTCCCGGCCTCGCGGCGCGGCACGCACAGCTCCCACTCGGTGCCTTCTCCGGCGTCGGTGCGTAGTTGAGCGGTGCCGCCCAGCGACGTCAACCGTCCCACGATCGACTTCGAGATGCCCAGGCGCCCCTCACCGGCGGCTTCCTCCACCCGGCCGTCCGCGATGCCGACACCGTCGTCGCGAACGCTCACCATCACCGAATCGCCCAGGTCTTCCAGCAGGACGAAGGCATGGGCGTCCGGCCCGGCATGCCATCGCACATTGTCCAGGGCGTTGCCCACCGCGGCGTCCAGCTCGGCCGCCACATCGCGCTCCAGCGCCACCGGGGTTCCCGGCAAGCTCATGGACACGCGATCGGATTCCCTGGGGCGCAGCAGCGTGCGCAGGTCGATGGTCTGGGTGTCCCTATCGCGGTCAATGTCGGTGGAGGACAACCATCGTCGCAGCGCCCGTTCCTGTTCGCCGGCGAGGTCCGCCAGTTCGGATGTGGCACCACCGATTTCGTGACCTCGCTTGGTGACCAGCGCCAGCACCTGGATGACACCGTCATGGACTTGTCGGGACAGCCGCTCGCGTTCTTCCAGCGCTGCGGACAATTGGGCCGCTCGTTGCAATTCGTCGTGGGCGTGACGCGCGGTCCGAGCGGCCATGCCCAGCGCCAAGCCGATCGACAACTCGATGATGACGGTCGCGTTGTGTCCCAGGTTGAGGCTGAGGTAGTTCTTGACGGCGAAGTTGGCGGCCATCACCGCCAGGCCGGTCAACATTCCGCCGGCGGGCCCAAACTCCAAGGCCGCCGAGATCGTGGGGTTGGTGGCCCACAGCGTCGTGGGCCAGGTCTGGTTTTCGGCCGCCCAATGTGGGTCGGCGATCACTCTGTTGGACCACATGAGGAGCAGGACGACCAGGATTTCGGCGATCACCCAGGCCGGTCGCCGGCCGAAGCCGCGCAAATAGGCGACCGCGCAGGCCGCGCTCCATGCGATCAGCACGGCGAACAGCACCCAACCCGTTGTGGGGTGTCGCAGGTCGGAGTTGATCCACAATTGGAAGCCCAGCGCGTAGATGCAGCTCAGCAGCCGGAACACCTGCGCCGCCCGCCAGAGCGGCGCGGTCGGGTCGGGATCGCGGGTCGCCACTGGGCCCAACATGGAAGCCAGCTTAGCTACCCTGAAAGACCATGACTGGTCTGGTTGAGCGGGTCCGCGAGGTGTTGCCGTCGGTGCGGCGCGATCTCGAGGATCTGGTGCGAATCGAATCGGTGTGGGCCGACCCCGCCCGGCGTCACGAGGTGGAGCGCAGCGCGCAGCGGGTGGTAGACCTGTTGTCGCAGGCGGGTTTTGACGATGTGCGGATCGTCAGGGAGGGAGGCGCGCCCGCGGTCATCGCTTCGTATCCGGCGCCGCCGGGTGCGCCCACCGTGCTGCTCTATGCCCACCATGACGTGCAGCCCGAAGGCGATCACGGTCAATGGGTATCGCCGCCGTTCGAGCCGACCGAACGCGACGGGCGACTGTACGGCCGTGGCAGCGCCGATGACAAGGCAGGCATCGCAACGCATTTGGCGGCGTTCAGGGCGCACGGCGGCAAACCGCCGGTGGGCGTGACCATCTTTGTGGAAGGCGAGGAAGAGTCCGGGTCGCCGTCGCTGGGCCGGCTGCTCGCCGCCCACCGCGACGCGCTGGCCGCCGACGTGATCGTCATTGCCGACTCGGACAACTGGAGCACCGAAGTCCCGGCGCTGACGGTTTCGCTGCGCGGGCTGGTCGACTGCGTGGTTGAGGTCGCCACACTGGACCACGGTCTGCACTCCGGCATCTGGGGTGGCGTGCTTCCCGACGCGGTGAGTGTGCTGGTGCGGCTGCTGGCCAGCCTGCACGACGACGACGGCAACGTGGCCGTGGCCGGCTTGCACGAAACCGACACCACGTCGCTGAATTTCCCCGCTTACCCGCCGGAACGGGTACGCGCCGACTCGGGCCTGCTGGACGGGGTGGCCGAAATCGGCTCCGGATCGGTGCCGCAGCGGCTGTGGGCCAAATCGGCGATCACCGTGATCGGCATCGACACCACATCGGTTGCGGCGGCGTCGAACACGCTGATCCCGCGGGCGCGGGCCAAGATCAGCATGCGGGTCGCGCCCGGCGGCGACGCCGCAGCGCACCTGGACGCGTTGACCGCGCATCTGCACAAGCACGCCCCGTGGGGCGCGCAGGTCACCGTCACCCGCGGCGAGACCGGCGAGCCGTACGCCATCGAAGCCAGCGGCGCCGTGTATGACGCCGCTCGGGCGGCGTTTCGGCAGGCGTGGGGCGCCGAGCCGATCGATATGGGGATGGGCGGGTCGATCCCGTTCATCGCCGAGTTCGCCGCCGCGTTCCCGCAGGCGAAGATCCTGGTCACCGGGGTGGAAGACCCCGCGACGCAAGCGCACAGCATCAACGAGAGCCTGCATCTGGGTGTGCTGGAACGCGCGGCGATCGCCGAAGCGCTGCTGCTGGCCAACCTGGCCTGACTGCACCGACAATCGCGGCGAAGCTTGGCGATGTGGCCGGTGGCCTTGACGTCGTACTGCGCTACCGGCGGGACGTTCAAGCTGTCGGTCGATGGCCTGGAAAGCGTCTATCGCCTACGGCGCGGATGCTGCTGCGGTCAAGTCCGCGTTCGTCGCAATCGACGACGGCATCGGTGCGGCTGACGTGACGGTTGCCGGCTTTGCCGGCGTGTTCACCGTCTCCCTTTCGGGGACGCTGACCGTCAATGGCGTGGGCCTGTCCGGTGGCACTGGCGCCTCGGTCACTGTCGCCTGATCGGCTGCGCCACAACTGAAGTAACCCCGGAGGGGGCGGCTAACAGCCGCCACTGTCTAGGCCGAAGTTACGGAAAGCGCCGGGATAAACCGGCATGGAGGAGGGGATGAAAGAGCCCTACACCGAAGGATTAGCAATCCACGGTGACCCCGAGTGATGCGTTGGCGTTCCGTGAGGGCGCAGCGAAGCGTTCACAGGGGCACGTGTAGGCCAGCTATTGAGCCGCGAAATCGGGAGTTCGGGGTGCCGACGCGAGCGATTGTCAATACCTGTGTATCAATATCTTTTTTCCGCATGCTCCGTGGTGGTTTCGTCGTCGGGCGTTCGACGAGTTGCCGTTCTCGATCGAGCGCCGGCGCGGACCAGGCCACCAGGTGGGGTGCGTTGATCGCGCGCCAGCGTGACTGGCGGCCTCGATCAGCTTGTAGGCCATGGCGATTCCGGCTGCCCGCGAGCCGGGCCCCTTCGTGATCTTGCTCCGGTTCCGCACCGTCGCAAAAGTCGATTCGATCGGATTCGTAGTGCGCAAGTGCACCCAAGTTCAGCCGGGAAGTCGTAGAACGCGAGCAGCTGCTCGACGTCGTCAGTGATCTTGGCGATCGCCTTGGTAAACTTCGCGCCATAGGCCGCCTCGAACTTCTTCACCGCATCCAGAGCATGCCGCTTGTCCTCGGCGTTCCAGATCTCCGCGAGCGCCTCTGGCCACCGGATGCGCCGATTTTGGTAGCGCGGGATGAACATTCGCATCTTGTGAAACCAGTAACTATGTTCGTGGTGTCCGGGAACACCTCGCGTAGCGCGCCCCAGAACCCAGCGCGCCGTCGCCGATCGCTAGCACCGGCGCGCGCATGCCGCGGCGCTTCGCATCGCGCAGCAAGCCGCCCATGACTCGTGGCCTCGCGGTAGCCGTCGGTGAGGCGATGAGTTCCTGCGGCCGTCGGCGCGCACCCCGATCAGCACCAGCAAGCACAACTTGGCCTCCTCCAGCGCACGTTGACGTGGATGCCGTCGGCCCAGACGTACACGTAGTCCACGCTCGACAGGTCTCGCTGCGCGAAAGCCTTCAGCTCAGCATGCAGTCTCGGACATCTACGTGATCGTCGATAACGACAGGCAATGGTCGAGCCGAGGAACTGTCCCAGCGCGGCACGAAATCCCCCGACGAGAGCCGTGCAGTACAGCAGCGGCAGCACCGCCTCGATCTGCGCGGTCTTGCGCGCCCACGGCGGCAAGATCCCCGACGAGAACCGCTGGCGCTCAGCGGTTTCCGGGTCGATCCGCTTGTCATTAACGCGCGGCGCGTGCACCGCCACCGCGCCCGCGCAGGTGGTCACCTCACGCGGCTCGTGATAGCCATTGCGCACCACCAGCCGACACCCGTTCTCGTCACGCACCTCGGCGAACCGGGCGCAGTAGGCGTCCACCTCGGCCTGCAACGCCTCGGCCAGCATCCGCCGCGCACCCTCCCGGACCAGCTCGTCAATTAACGACGACCCTGAGGGCGCCGCAGCCACCGAACCATCGCGGTCGGCGCAATCAGAAACTACAGTGAACATGGGTCGTACCTTCCCGACCAGCGTTGCCACGCCGGTCTTGCTTGGAACCTTCATTCGGTCACCCGGAAGGTACGCCCCTTCCCGAGCCGATCCACAGATTTCAAGCATTGCTCGTGGAAGGCAACACCGCTAGCGGCGTTATTGCGAGTCGTTGGTGGGCCCCGCGCGGTCAGAGAACCTGTGCATGTACGGAACCTTCATGCGCGAGAACCGGGAGATCCCACGTTTGCCCTCTGGTTGATCACCAGTCGGGCCGCTTAGGGAACGCTGAGGCGGTAAGCCTGAGATGAACGAGCGTGGGAAGTCAGACAGCCCCGTAGTACCTGCGAACCTGCCGAACAAGGCCACGGAAGTGGCGGCGGAGGTGGGGGAGGAAAGGGGGCTGACCAAGGGGAACATGATCGACCTAACACGTGCCGGACGCAGTGCCGGATCGAGCGTGTCAAGCGGGTTGGATCGTGTGCGTGAAGTAGCGAGAAAGGATAAGGAAGCGCAGTTCACAGCGCTGCTGCACCATGTCGACGTGAATCGCCTCTGGGCGGCTTATTGGGCGATTAACCCCAAGGCCGCTACGGGTGTGGATCGGGTGACATGGCAGGACTACGGCGAGAATCTCGGGGCGAACCTCGTGAATCTGCTTGCCAGGGTCCACAGTGGTGCTTATCGGGCAAGTCCATCACGGCGTGCTTACATTTCGAAGTCCGATGGGCGTATGCGCCCGTTAGGCATAGCGACGTTGGAGGACAAAATTCTTCAGCGTGCTGTTGTCGAGGTGTTAAACGCTATCTACGAGGTGGACTTCCTCGGCTTCTCTTACGGATTTCGGCCTGGGCGCAACCCGCACAATGCGTTGGATGCGTTGGCGACCGGGATCTCGCGGAAGAAGGTGAACTGGGTGCTCGATGCGGATATCCGCGACTTTTTCGGCCAGCTTGATCATTGCTGGCTTAAGAGGTTTCTTGAGCACCGGATCGCCGATAAGCGGGTCCTGCGTCTCATCAGTAAGTGGTTGAGAGCAGGAGTCATCGAGGATGGGAACTGGTCGCAGACCGTGCAAGGGGCACCGCAGGGTGCTTCGGCGTCGCCGTTGCTGGCTAACGTGTACCTGCACTATGTCTTCGACTTGTGGGCTCACTGGTGGAGACGTCGGTATGCGCATGGTGATGTGATCATTGTGCGTTTCGCTGACGATTTCGTTGTGGGTTTCGAGCATCAAACCGATGCGCAGCGGTTTCTTGTCGACCTTCGGGAGCGGTTCGCGAAGTTCAACTTGGAGCTGCATCCAGATAAGACGCGGCTGATTGAATTTGGGCGGCATGCTGCCAAAAGGCGATCGGCGCGTGGGCTGGGTAGGCCCGAGACGTTCGATTTTCTTGGTTTCACGCATGTATGCGGAAAGACGAGGAATGGGCGTTTCTGGTTGCGGCGTATCACGATCTCGAAGCGGATGCGGGCGAAGCTGCGAGAAGTCAACGAACAACTCAAGTTTCGCCGGTACCAGCCGATTCCCGTGCAGGGCAGGTGGTTAGCGAGCGTGGTACGAGGTCACTTCGCGTACTACGCCGTGCCTGGCAATATCGATGCAGTATCGGCCTTTCGCACCCAAGTTACGAGGAACTGGTTGAACGCGCTTCGGCGCCGGAGCCATAAGACGAGTATCACCTGGGCGCGGATGAACCTGCTCGCAACTCGCTGGCTGCCACCGGCCAGAGTGTTGCATTCCTACCCTGAACAGCGCTTCGACGTTCGTACCTTAGGTAGGAGCCCAGTGCGGTAGTTCCGCACGCTGGGATCTGTGCGGGGGGCCGCCCGAAAGGGCGGTCCCTACCGCGATACTGTTTGGGTTGGAGGATTTTGGGGTTGACCTGGTGTTTTGTTGGTTTTGGGTGGTGTGGTGTCTGACTACTTTCTAGGCGGTGATGGTGAGGGGGATGGTGGTGTTGATGAGGTCGAAGGCGCGGCGTTGGGTGCCGGTGGGGTCGGTGAGTTTGTCGATCTCGACGTCGGTGTGGTGGTAGCGGATCTTGTTGCGGGTCAAGGTCGCTAGGTGTTTGAGCAGGCCTTGGAAGCTGTGTAGTGGGTTGCCGTCGGCGTCGCATTTGTCGGCGGCTTTGGCGTCGGCGTGCGTTGAGCGTTGGGCAGGTGCTACGGGATTGTCCCGAGCGGGTGGGTTTTCGTCGGTGAATGTCAGTGGTGCCCAGGCTTTTTGTAGATGCCAGACTAAGTAGCGGGCCAGCATGCAGATCAGCAGGTGGGCTTTGACGCGGTCTTGGAGGCGGTGGCGGATGGGCCGTACTTGGAGGTCGTCGGTTTTGATGCTGCGGAAGTCGCGTTCGATGTGGGACAGATCCTTGTAGGCTTCCACGACCTGGGCTGGGCTAAGTGCGTTAGCCTCAACGCTGGTGCGGATCACGTAGATACCGTCCAGGGCGGCTTGGGCGTCGATGGTTTCCTGGTTGCGGTGATAGGTGAAACTGTCATCGGTGATGGTGGTGTGAAAGTGTTTGGCCACCTTGTATTTCCCCACTACTTTGCCGACAGCTTTACCGATGTCGGCGGCCCCGGACAGCCGGCCAGCCTGGACGCGGTCGTTGATAGGCTTCAGCAGTTTCTCGGTCGCAGCCAGCAGTTCGGCGCGTTTGCGGGCACGCTGATCGGCCAGGTAGGGGTTGCGGCAGGCGATCAGTCGTTCGCCGGGGTAGTCGGGGTGGACGATCTGGACCAGGTCGTGTTGGTCGAACAGGCTCATCTGCAGGGGGCCGTTATCGGCAGCGAGTTGGGCGATGGCGGGATTGCGCAGCGCGGTGATCCACCCGAAACTTGCTCCAGCATCATTGAGCTCACCCAGGGCTTTGACGCGGGCGGTGGTGATCATGCCCCGATCCCCCACCATCACCAGGTCATCGAGTGTGAACGCGTCTTTGAGATCGGTCACGATCTTGGTGAACGCCGTGGGATCGGCGGTGTTGCCCGCAAATACCCGCACCGCTATCGGCCGGCCTTGTCGGTCGCCGAGCACCCCGAAGTTGATTTGCGGCAAGCCTTTTTTGCCGTCACGGGAATACCCGCGTGCCGCCAGCTCGCAGCAGCTGCCGGTCATCCATGTGCTGGACAGGTCGAACAACGCCATCTTCGACGGATTGGCCTGCGGGCCAAGGTGTTGAGCGGCCAGTTTGCGTTCGATCGCGTCTTGTCGGCCGATCAGCCAGTCCATCGCGGCGTAGATCTCGTCGGTGGACGCGTCCACGATGCCCAGGTCGGCGCCCAACGTGGTGTCGGCCCACCCCGACAATGTCGAGCGCTTGCTGGCCGGTTCGATCACACGGGAGATGATCAGCCCCAACGCCAAATCTCGTGACCGGCACGCGGGCCCCAACAACGCCGGCAGACCCAGCTGGCGCACGACCGCCCACACCGCGGCCACATGCCCGTGCGGCAGGGTACGGGTGGTGGCGAACTCCGATCCTGCCGCCACCAATGTTTGGCCTTTGAGCGTGGCCTCGATCGCGGCGATCGTCTCCGCGGGCAGCATCGACAGATTGGCCACCGTCTCGTTGCGGACCTTAGCGCCGTCACGGAACGTGCGGCGTAGATACACCGATTCGTAGTCACGCTGTTGGCCTTGCGTATTCACATGAGACCGTCGAACTTTGACTACGTGAACTTTCCCACGCCCGCGCGGCATAATCAGCAGCATAGCTGATCACAGCTCACAAGTCCGGCAAGACACACCGGCATTTTGACTACATTCAAAATATCAAACGGCCCAATACCGCATGTCAAGCCACCAAACCGCCTCAAAACCCGCAGTAACTTCGGTCTAGGATGGCCCCTGCAGCGACCCCATGCTCCCGAAGATGACCATCAACACGATGACCCCGAAGACAAACGCCGCCCCGCCACAGATGATGCCACCGATGGCCATCCCCCGGCCTGCCCCGCCACGGGTCTTGCTGCGGTTCAATGCGATGATTCCGACGATCACACTGGGCACCGCCGCCAGCACTCCTGCCCCGCACAGGAAGTTACACAAGATGGCGGCGATGCCGATGAGCAGCGAATACAGCGCCATCGCATTGGTCGCTATGATCCCCCGGTTCTCGGCCATGGCCTGGCGGATCTCGTAACCGAGCTGCTCGTGAGAGATAGCGGGAGCGGGGGTGGCACCCTGCCACTGCTGGCCGTCCCAATACTTCTGTCCAGGTTGACCACTCGGGTCGGGGTACCAGCCAGCAGCCGGTGATTGTGCAGTCACTTTTTCCTTTCACTTTTCACACTGTGATCGATATTTTCCTCATGATCTGACATTGTGCGTCATGTGTGATCGTCAGGCCACTTATTCAACGGTTGCTCGGGCGCTGAGAGACGGTGTTGTTGTTTCCAGTCTTGTTGATTGTCGGCGAGCCAGAGTGTGTAGATCATCGCGTTGTCGTCGCCGCCGCCGTCGACTACCCGCCCGAGCGGGTGCGCGCCGACTCGGGCCTGCTGGACGGCGTGTCGGAGATTGGCTCGGGTTCGGTGCCGCAGCGGCTCTGGGCCAAACCGGCGATCACCGTGATCGGCATCGACACCACATCCATTGCGGCGGCTTCGAACACGCTGATCCCGCGGGCGCGGGCCAAGCTCAGCTTGCGGGTCGCACCCGGCGGCGACGCCGCAGCGCACCTGGCCGCGTTGACCGCACATTTGCAAAAGCGCCCCCTGGGGCGCGCACGTCACCGTCACCCGCGGCGAGACCGGCGAGCCCTACGCCATCGAAGCCAGCGGCGCCGTGTATGACGCCGCTCGGGCGGCGTTCCGGCGGGCGTGGGGCGCCGAGCCGATCGATATGGGGATGGGCGGGTCGATCCCGTTCATCGCCGAGTTCGCCGCCGCGTTCCCGCAGGCCAAGATCCTGGTCACCGGGGTGGAAGACCCTGCGACGCAAGCGCACAGCAGCAACGAAAGCCTGCATCTGGGAGTGCGGGAACGCGCGGCGGTCGCCGAAGCGCTGCTGATGGCAACCTGGCCCGATGACCTATACGGACCTCCGATGGTTCTAAGCTAAGTGTCAAGTCTTCGGGCCGGGCGGTTCGGAGAGCCAATGAATTACGCGCGCGACCCGTACCGGGTGAAGTGGTGTTTTCCCCCGCCGCTCGTATCGCATGTCACCCACCGGCGAGGTCAATCAGCAGCGGGATATCGTCGGTGTGTTCCCGCGCGAATCTGATCCCGTGGCTCGTTGTCGAAAATGAATTGTGGTGCGCTTGGTGGGCTCTGATGAAGGGCACAGGCAGCCGCACCGACCGGCCTTAGCGTCCAACATGATTCAAGCTGACGTCTCTAACCCGATCGCTATATGAAGAACGCGTTCGCGACACGACGGCGCCTACTGCACTGGCAGCCTCAGCACCCGGTTGTTCTTGGAGTCGGCGACGTAGACGTTTGCTGCGCTGTCCACCGCCACACCTCGGGCTATCGACGCACGAGAACGACGTGGACTGCCCCGAATGCCTCGATGAGCTTGAACGCTGCGATCGACCCCTCACACAACCAGCCCGTCCACTCGAAGAGCTTTCCGCGGCCCAGGGTGCTTCTCACCGATTCGTCACGTCAGTTACAGGTGCCTCCTACGTCTCTGGAGTTGAACCCCTTACCTGAAAAGTCCCGGTGGATCACGGCTTAGCTCTGTGGATCGGCTCATGTGGGGTGGGCCGCGCAGTGGTAGCAGGGTTTGACGACGTACAACTTGCCGCCGTCGAAGTCGGCGACGTAGAGGGCGCCGCTGTCGATGTCGAGGCGACAGCTCGGGGCTTCTTGCCAACGCCGGGGATGACGGTGGAGGCGAAGGTGCGCGCGTCGATGGCGGCCGCGGACACGGGTCGGGTCGGGTCGTCGGCCGGGGGGTATTCGCGGTGTAGAGGAGTTTGCGCACCGTGTCGACGGTGATCGCAAAGGGGAAATTTCCCGTTTGGACCGTGGTTCGGACGGTGTTGGTCGTGGCGTCGATCACCGAGATCGATGCTGCCTCGAAGTTTGCGACGTAGACCGTGTTCGTGTCAGCAGTCGACGGTGACCCCCTTCGGGCGGTGCCGACCCTGACGGTAGCGACGGTGGTGCGCGCGGAGGTATCGATCACCGACAGGGTGTCGTCGAGCATGTTGGTGACGTCCAGGCGGTGTGTTCTCGGGTCGAGGGCGACGTACTGGGGTCCACGACCGACGGGGATGGTGGCGGTCACCGTGTTGCGGGTCGTATCGATCACCGACACCGAACCTCGCTGTAACGCGTAGAGGTGAACATTGTCGGGTGGGTTGAGGTCGTCGTTCTGGTTTACGACGTAGAGCAGGTGGGTGTCGGGGTCCAGCGCGACACCGAGGGGGTCGACGCCGACGGGGATCGTCGCGGTGACGGTGTTGCGGGTGGTGTCGATCACCGTGACCGTTCCCGGCTGTCCGCCATCCGACGCGTTCGTGATGTAGAGCGTGTGGGCCGTCGGGGCGATCGCGGCCTGGTTGGGCGAGGGGACACCGGGGATGGTGGTGGTGACGGCGTAGGTCCGGCCGTCGATCACCGACACTGAGCTGTCCTTGTAGTTCGCGACGTAGAGGGCGTGCGTCGTGGGGTCCACGGCAACGTCGTTTGGTCCTTTGCCGACCGGGATGATCGGGTTGACGAGGTATTGCGGGGCGAGCCCGAGCACCGGGGCCGCGGGTTTGGATCGGTCCTTCACCAGGAACACGGTCACCGCCCCAACGGCGATCACCACGACAACGACCACCCCGGCGATGAGCGGGATCAGCCACTTGGGCCGACCCGTTCGCGGGGACGTTCCTGCGGCTGGTGGGGCGCGGCGGCCCAGTCCGGCGCCGGCGAGTTGTCGGAGGGATTGCTCTGACCCGGCACCCAAGCGCCCGCGCGGATCGCAGGATCGGGCTGGCCGCCGTAGGGGCTGCCGTGGTAGCTGGGTGCCGACGTGAATGCGCTGGGCGACTGCGGTGGCTCGTCGGGGGTGACCGTTTGCGCCCGGACAGGACTTGGCGTCTGCTCCGTCGTCGGGTCCGGCACTGGGCTCGGAGTCGTTCGCTGAAGTGGGACGGTGATCGCTTCGCGAGCGGCGGCGGCCAGCTCCACGGCGCTCGCGTACCGCTGAGCGGGTTTTTGGCCATCCCGGTCGCGATCACGGTATCCACCGCCGTGGGGATCGTCGGCCGCTGTGTGGACGGCTGGGGCGGCGGAGTCGTCATGTGGGCCACGGCGATCTGCTGCAGGGCGACGGCAGGGAAGGGCAGCTGGCCGGTCAGGCATTCGTAGAGCACGCACGTGGGTGCGTAGATGTCGGCGCTGGCTTCAGCGCGTCCGGTACTGAACATTTCGGGGGCCATGTAGGACCAGGTGCCGATGGTGGCCCCGGTTGACGTCAGGCCGGTTTCGCCGGCCGCGCGGGCAATCCCGAAGTCGATCAGGTAAACGAAGTCCTGCTCGGCGACCAGAATGTTGGAGGGCTTGACGTCGCGGTGCACCAGCCCAACCTTGTGCGCGGCGTGCAGCGCCTCAGCGACCTGCCCAATGATCGCCGCCGCCCGTTGGGTTCCAGCGGCCCAGCGTCCAGTAGCGTCTGTAGGTCCCGACCCTCGATCAGCCGCATGGCTACATAGAGTCGGCCGTCGATCTCCCCAAAGTCATGGATCGGCACCACGTGCGGGTTGTCCAGGCGCGCCGCGGCGCGGGCTTCGCGGCGGAACCTCTGCTCGAACTTCTCGTCCTAGACGAAATGCGGCAGCAGCATCTTGATCGCTACGGTGCGGTCAATGGCGGTGTCATAGGCGCGCCACACCTCGCCCATCCCGCCCTCGCCGAGCAGCTCGAGCAGGCGATACCGCCCGAACGGCGTCCCATCCACCTCGTCCACCGGCAGGCCTTTCCCTCACCGAACACCCCGGCCAGCGACACTACCGACGCACATCGCGCGCCTGCTGGCGATTCACCAAATCCCAATCTGATTCATATCAGCTCACATCCGCGGCTTCGGAGAATTCGCGTTGCGTCAACAATTTCCGAAACCACGGAGGCTGTTGCCCGATACACCCAAGCGTTAGGGTTTCGGGCCTCGACCCGTGCAGGGTGCGCAGCGCTCTACTTACGAGCCTCGGTGGGCTTGCCTCCGATGAGCTGTTCGCGATCCCAGCGACCCGCACGGCGTCGGTCTATGTTGAGAACTCCACGGCTCGCAAGAACCGAGACGTTGAATCCATGCGGGGGCAACAACCACGACATCCATCCCACCGCCCGCCGCTCAATCACCGTCGACATGACACGCCGGGGTTTGCTGCTCCGGGCAGTTGCTCGCGAACAACCGCCAGCCCGCGGATCGCGCCGGTCTGTAATAAGACCTCGAGGATCTGATAAGACTCAGACGTCGAACCCGAGGCTGACGGTCGTTCTCAACTAAGTAGATAAGTCGGCGCAGTTTGGCGACGTGCCCGTTCGACTTGACACCTAGGCTCGTTTCGAACTGTTTTCCCTTGGACGCTGCAAATCCGTGTGTCAATATCTCCGCATGCCGTGGTGGGGATCGATTCGAATCGGATTGTGGGCATGCGGTCAGGTCGGGAAGGCCGGTCAGGCCGGGAAAGCGGTTGGCGCTGGCGATGGTGCTGGTAATCGCGTGCCCGGCCTGCACTCATTCCAGTTCGCCCCCTAGCGCCAGCCCGTCGTGGGCGGCCGCACCGACTACGGTGGCCCACGATCCGGCACAGTATGTGCAGGGCCCTTGCCCGCCCACGCCGCATCCGGTGCCGGAGCTGGAGAAGGCTCACTGTGGGACGCTGGTGGTTCCCGAGAATCGCACCAAGCCCGGTGGGCGCACACTGCGGTTGCCGGTGGCCATCATTCCGTCGGAAACCCAGCCGGCGGCCGCGGACCCGATCGTGTTCCTTTACGGCGGGCCGGGCGGGGACGCGATTTTGAATGCTCCTGGCTCCGAGGGGGCTAGCTTCAACCACAGCAGGGATGTGATCGTGATGTCGCAACGCGGCACGCGCTCGGCGCAGCCCTCGCTGACCTGTCCGGAAATCGATCAGTTCTTTGCTCGCCGACTGGGTCTCGTGTATGACGCCCCGTCGACCGGCGACGAATACGTGAAGGCGGTAAAGACCTGTCACGAGCGGCTGGCCGGCGGCGCCGACCTGTCCGCATTCAATTCCACCGAGAGCGCCTACGACCTGATCGATCTGCGCAACGTGCTGCACATCAATCAATGGAATGTGTTTTCGCACTCCTACGGCACCGAGCTGGCCTTGATCTACGCGCGGCTGGATCCACAGGGCATGCGGTCGTTGGCCCTCGACGGGGTGACGCCACCGTCGCTCGCCAACCTGGCGTGGACCTGGGGCAGTGCCCGGGAAGCCTTCGACAACATGATGAGTGCGTGCACCGCGCAACCGGCATGCCAAGCGCACTATCCCGGCCTGGGCGACACCATCGTCAGTCAGCTCAATCAACTTGAGGCGCACCCGGTCACCACCACGGTCAAGGTCGAAGGGGTTGGTGACACCAAGGTGGTCATCGACGGTGGGGCCTTGTTCAGCGGCTGGATGGTCCCCCTGGGCACCCACTTCCCGGCCGAAGTGCCCGCCGCGATTGACGAACTCGCGCACGGCAATCCGACGCGCATCGCCCAGCGTTTGGCGAATACCTATGCGAATCCCAATGCCGTCGGGATGATGGGCTGGGGCCTCACTTTCAGCGTGTGGTGCAGTGAATGGATTCCGTTCGAGTCAGAAGCCGAGCAACTCCAGGCGGCCCGGCATAGCTTCGCCGCGTTGCCCGACTCGATGCGCGCCCAAGCGCCACAACTGCCCTTCCTGCGCAAGGCGTGCGAGGCATGGA
The DNA here is from genome assembly GCA_963814505.1 of uncultured Actinomycetota bacterium. GTDB lineage: Bacteria > Actinomycetota > Actinomycetes > Mycobacteriales > Mycobacteriaceae > Mycobacterium. The sequence goes on along the minus strand of CAWFDM010000015.1, from coordinate 60,716 downwards.
ATGTGCCCGCAGCCTCCGACTGGGTCCGGGGGGTCACCGACAGCGCGACCCCCGCACTGGTGCTGTCGGGCAGCTATGACGGACAAACGAGTCCCGCGTCAGGTCAGTATGTCGCCCAGCGTCTTTCGCATGCCACCGTCGTGACGGTCCCAGGCGTGGCCCACGGCATATACGTGGATCCCTGCGGCGGCGCCGTCATAAATTCGTTCTTCAACAATCCGCAGCAGCCCGACACCAGCTGTGTCAACACGACACAGCCTCCGCCCTACGCCGTCACCCTTCCGCCGCTGTGACGTCCTCCCCTCCCAAAGCGGTTCCCGGCTCAGCCGCACCCGAATCTCACGGAGATCCGAATGTCTTACAGCTTCAACACCGGCAGGGTTGAGCCAGCCCTGTCCAGAATGACTCTGGCAGCGTTTCGGTCGCGATCACAAAATGCCCCGCAGGACTCGCAGACGAAAACCCGTTCCGAGAGCAGCAGGCGGGACTTGGCTCTCGCGCCGCAACCGCTGCACGTCATCGTCGTGTAGGCGGGCGGCACCAACACCACCTTTCGGCCCGCCCGCTGGGCATACTCGATCAGCGTCGCTTTGGTGGTGCCGATGGCGCCGTCGGCGGACTTACGCGCCATCGGCGACTTCGCCAGAAACTTCGGCTTGAAGTCCTCCACCGCCAACACCCCGTGGTTGGCTACGACTTTGGTGGCCCATTTGCGCGCCGTGTCCTGCCGCTGCCGGGCGACCTTCTTCGACAGCTTGGCGACACCGCGTTTCGCGGCCAGGTAACCGTTGGACGCGTGCTGGCCGCGGGCTGGTTTGCGCCGCGCCATCGTGCGCTGCCGGCGAGCAAGCTCTTGAGCGGCGCGCCTGCCATGCTCAGGGTGCGCCAAGTCGTATTCGGGATCGGTGGTGATCGCCACCGCGCGCACCCCCCAGTCGACACCGATCGAGGCATCGCAGGCCGGCAGCACCCGATCCTCGCGGCGAACCACGAAGCTGGCGTACCAGTGCCCAATGCTGTCGCGGTAGACCCGCACACTGCTGGGCTGGGCCGGCAGTTGTCGCGACCAGACGACCGGGATGCACAGGCCACCGGCAAGACACAGCCGGCCATCTTTGAGCGCGAATCCCCGTGTGGTGTAGTTCAGGCTCGGCAGGCAGCGTTTGGCGGACTTGAACTTGCGCCGCCCCTTGCCTTTGGCGCGTTTGGCGCGGAAGTTGCGCAGCATCTGCTGTTGAGCTACCACCGAGCCCTCACGCAGCCAGTCATGCTCACGCCGCCAGTCGGTCAAGGTGTTATCGCGCACCCACTCACCGGTCTCGTTGAGTCGTTCGACCGCCTGATTCCACACCCACCGGCAGCGATCCCACTCGGCCAGCAACCCCCCCATCGCGGTCGCGCCGGGCCGCAACCGGTACCGATAGCGCACGACATCCACGAATCGGACGCTACCGCCGCGCTACGACAACACCGCCCATTCCTCCCCCGCCTGAAGCCGAGGCTTTCTGGACGGTATTTCGGTGACGCCGGTGAATCCACGAATGGTCGCACCGCTGGTGCCCCGCCCCGTGCTCGGTGGCACCATCGCTGGGCGGCGGCGCTGGCCTTGTCGTCTTGTTCGGCGAAACCCGCATCCACGCCTTCGACCAGCAGCACAGCGGCGGGCCTCAAGGCGTCGTTCGACGAGCTCGACGCGAAAATCAACGCGGGCATGAAGGCCTATGCGGTTCCCGGCGTCGCCGTTGCTGTCTGGGCCGGCGGACAAGAATACGTCAAGGGCTACGGGGTCACCAATGTCGACCATCCGGCACCCGTGGACGGCGACACCGTTTTCCGGATCGGTTCCACCACAAAGACGTTCACCGGCACGACGATGATGCGGCTGGTGGAGCAGGGCAAGGTGGACCTGGACGCGCCAGTGCGCCGCTACATCCCCGACTTCGCGGTGGCCGACGCGTCGGTCAGCGCCGCGGTAACCGCACGCCAACTGCTCAATCACACCTCGGGCTGGAACGGTGATGATGTGCAGGACTTCGGACGCGGCGATGACGCGCTGGCGCGCTACGTCAGTTCGATGGCACGGTTGCCGCAGCTGACGCCCCCCGGAAGCGTGTTCGCCTACAACAACTCGGGTTTGGTGGTGGCGGGCCGGATCATCGAGCTGGTCACCAGAACCACCTACGAGTCGGCGGTGGAAAGTCTGCTGCTCGATCCACTGGAGCTGGGCCACACCCACTTCTTTTCCGACCAGATAATCGGCCTGAACGTGGCGGCGGCGCACAACGTGGTCGACGGCAAACCGGTTGTCGATACCGATTTTTGGGCCTTTCCACGCAGCTGCAACCCCACTGGCGCGTTGATGTCCACGGCGCGAGATCAATTGCGCTACGCGCGGTTTCACCTCGGCGACGGCACGGCCCCCAACGGCACACGGCTGCTGAGCCAGCAATCGCTGGTGGCGATGCGCTCGAACCCCGGCGCGGGCGGAACACTGCAAGTCGACCTCACCGGGATGGGCGTGACCTGGATGCTGCGGCCCTCGGCAGAGAATGTGACCATCGTCCAGCACGGCGGCACCTGGAACGGGCAACGCTCCGGGTTCTTCATGGTGCCCGATCGCAACTTCGCCATGACCGTACTCACCAACTCTGAAGGCGGATCCCAGCTCACCACCGACCTTTTCGCCGACGACTGGGCGCTACGCACTCTTCGCCTGGGTCACCAACCTGCCCGCCACATCGCAACACCTCAGCGCCGCAGACCTGGCGCCCTACCAGGGGCGGTACATCGCCCAACAGGTCACCCAATCCGGCAGCCTCGAGCAAGCGGTCATCGACTTCCGGGCAGGGGACGGCCAACTCGTCGGCACCATGGGCGGCAGCGAAGCCAATACCGACCCAGATGAACAGACCAGCGCCAAAATGGGCCTCGCCTTCTACCGTCCCGACTACGGACTCGACCTCGGGCCCGACAACAAACCCATCGGTACTCGATCCAATTTCGTCCGCGGCCCAGACAACAACATCGCCTGGTTCCGTACCCACGGACGCCTGTTTCGACGGCAATAGCGGCGCAACGATGGCGCGTGCATCGCCCGCTGTGCTATCCGGTCTTGACGGGCAGCCGGGCCCAGCCCCGCACACTGGACGTACGCGCCCTGCTGGCGTGTCCGTAGTCCACTTCCCAGTCGGTCCAGCGCTTGAACACCTCCTCGAACGCGACCCGCGCTTCCAGTCGCGCCAGCGCCGACCCGAGGCAGAAATGCAGTCCCTGCCCGAAGCTCAAATGTGTTCCCCGGCGGTGGATGTCGTAGCGGTCCGGTTCAGAGAATCGCGTCTCGTCGCGGTTGGCCGACGCGTTGATCAACAGCATGTAGGACCCTTCGGCCACCCTGTGTCCGTAGAGTTCGGTGTCCTGGGCGACGTAACGCGCCTGCACCGGTGATGGCGGCTCGTAGCGCAACGTCTCCTCGACCGCGGAAGGGATCAGCGCGGAGTCTGCGGCGAGTTCCCTTCTCTGGTCCGAGTTCTCACCTAGCAGCTGGCCCATGAACCCGATCAGCCGAGCGGTGGTTTCGTTGCCCGCGCCGGCGATCATCGCGGTGTAGGCCAGCACTTCGGTGCGCTCGAGGCGGCGCGAGGTTCCGTCTGGCTCTTCCAGCTGTGCATTGAGCAGGTCCGTCATCAAGTCGTCGGAGGGGTGAGTCGCCCGCCACTCGATGTAATCGGCGAACTGTGCGATCGAATCCTCGAGGGCCGTCGCGCTGAGCAGGCTGCCCTCGGAGTCAACGGTGATGCTTTTGTCGTTACGATCGCGGATCTGCTGTTGCCCCTCCTCGGGGATACCCAGCAGGTAGCCGATCGTCCGCATGGGCATGATTGCGCCGAGATCGGCGACGAAGTCGAAGCCGTCCAAGTCGCGAAGCGGGTCCAGCGCTCTCGAACACAGGTCACGCACCAGCCCTTCGACCGCCAACATGCGGCGGGGGGTGAAAACCCGCGACAACAGGCGCCGGTGCAGGTCGTGTAGCGGTGGGTCCTCCCACAGCAAGATGCCCGGTGGTATGTCGATGCCGCTGAACAAGACGTCGGCGGTGGTGCCTCGTCCCGAGCGATACGTCTGCCAGTCGTGCAGGGCTGGTGCTACGTCGTCATAACGACTGAGCGCGTAGAAGTTGTACCTGTCGTTGAAGTACAGTGGGGCCTCGGCGCGCATCCGTTGCCAGATGGGATACGGATCGTCGTCGATCTTGTGGTCGAACGGGTCGTAGTACAGCTCGACCGTCGAATTGCTCGTCACTAATCTGCCTCCTGCTAGCGGGGCTGGTTCGGCGTCCCCGGGAACAGCTGTTCCGTGGGTCCCGCGGTCACCCAGCCACCGAATTTCGTAATCAGGTGCGGCGCAAAGACCGCGCCGTAAACCAGGTGTCCGACGATGACGACGGCGACGATGGACAGTACAGATGATTGGACGCGACTGGCCGACCTTTTGTCAGCCCACATCTCGATAACGTTGCGGCCCTCGGAATCGGTGCGCCCGAGGAGGTAGGTGAAGACCATCATCTCGATGCCCATGGCGAGGGAGTCGTACAGCGGGTACTGGTGTTTGGTGCCCTCGAATATCGCGAGTCCAGGAATCACGTAGCCGTAATAGAAGTTGCCCAAATGGGCCCCCGTGATGGCATTGAAGACGAAAGCCCAGCAGAACCCGACGGTCAGGCCGACCGTGAGGAGCGTTTGTGGCCTGCGCCAGCCGAACTTCGCGCTCAGCCATCGTCCGAGAGCGGCCCCGATCAGGGCGGGCAGCACGAAGTAGGAGATGTAGCCGATGGGTACCGCCGAAGGCAGCCCGCCCCACGTCATGTTCAGCGGCCACCACGGCGGCATGCGGGGCAGAGCGGGCGGAAACTGTGCATACATCGCCCAGTCGTAGGGCGACTCGATCCACGAGAACGAGAGCGCCGAGATGCTCAGAAGCAGCAGCGGGTGCAGGCGTCGGCGGCGATAGCTCAGGTAGACGCCGACGAGAAAAAAGGCGATGCCGGTGACGTAGGCGAAGTACATTTGCCCCGTCAGCAAGGGGGTCAACTTCGGGCTCACTGGCGGCCCTCGTCACTCGGAGCGCGCCGCGCTTCCGGGTCAAAGCGCAGGACCAGTCCGAACGTCAGGGCGATCAGTCCAAACAACGTGCCTAGCATGATCACAGCGCCCACGTCCGTACCCTTCTCGATGCGAGGTCGATCCTTTAGATAGTGATGACTATCTTAAGGGCAGTCAACCACCGAACGCGGTTCAAGGAGTGAACTACCGTGTCCCAGCGACCTCCCGCCAGGAAGCAGGCCGAGGCTGAGACGCCGGCACGGGGTTTGCGTCGACCGCGCGGCGCACCACGCAGGCTGCTGCTCGCCGCCGCCCGCGACCTGTTCGCCCGCCAGGACTACCGCAGCACGACGACGCGCGAAATCGCCGAGGCCGCTGGGGTTACCGAACACCTGCTGTTCCGCAACTTTGGTTCCAAAGCGGGGCTGTTCCGAGAAGCCTTGGTCTTGCCCTTTACCGAATTCGTCGACGACTTCGGGCGCGCGTGGGATTCCCTCGTCCCCGAGGAGACCGACGAGCAGGAGCTGGCTCGGCGCTTCGTCGGGCAGCTTTACGACGTTTTCGTCGAACACCAGGGCCTGTTGTTGACACTTATGGCGGCTCAGGCCCTCAGCGAGGAGGAAATGGCTGAAGCCGGTATTGCCGACATCAGGCGGGCCCTGACCGTGCTGAGCCAGATCGGCGCGGAAGGGATGCAAATCCGCGGTATGCGTACCAGCAAGCCGGACCTGCCGGCGCACTCAACTGTCGCGATGATCGCTGGCATGGCCGCATTGCGGTCCACCTATTTCGGAACCGAGCAGCCACCGCGAGAAGCCATCGTCGAGGAGCTCGTCCAAGCGATACTCCACGGCTTCCTGCACCGGCAGGACTGACGGGCTAATCGCCTTCGCAGCAGGCGTTTTCGCTTGCCCGCCGGCCCTCACCTACCCAACGGGCGCCTGGCGCTGAGAAACCGTGTTGTTGCTCCCGGTCTTGTTGATTGTCGGGTAGCCGGAGTGGTAGGTCATCGTATTGTCGTCGCCGATAGCACTGATGATGTCGGCGCTATCGACAGTGACATGATTTGCGCTACCGAAGACCTCAAGCCTGCGGCAGTGGCCTGTGATGGTGTATGTGTTGTTGTCGCCGTCGAGCTTAAGGCTTCCGTTATTGCACGCGATGGTCTGTCTCGCGCCGCTGTTAATCATGATGAGGTCGCCGTGCACGGTGGTCTTGCCGGCGTGATTAGCCAAGAAACTCCCGATCGCGAACACGGCTATGGCCACACACGCCAATATCAGCCGGCCTGGCGGCGTCTTCGCACGCTTTGCGACACCCCGAAACCTCGCCCCGAGCACAGGGTCACCGCCCGGGCCAACGAACTGCTCACCGAACGACGCGGCGTGCCGTGGGCCCGAATCAGTGTTGGACGGATGGGGCGCGGCCCCCTTCGGCTGGCCGCCCCCGTCTTCCAGGTCGCGTATGTACTGCTCAGGGTCTTCCGGGTTCATCGCTGAATGACCCGCTTCAGGGTTGTAAGGGGTGTTCACGGTCGGTTCCTTTCGCTCTCCCGTTCAGGAGCGCGCCGTTAGTTTGCGGCAGATCACTTGCGAGATTCTTGCGTCTGGCTAGAGCTCTTGAGAGCTTCGGACTGAGGAAGACATATAGGGCAGCGATCTTGCCGTCGCGAACGACAACGACATCGAGCCCGGTGTAGGCGGCTCGCCCTTCGGGTCCGAGCTTAGAGGCCGCCGCACTGTGCCGGGCCGACGAAGATCGTGGCCCAGGGAGGGCAACTTGGGTCACGCGGCGCCGGGCCCGTTTCCGCCTGCATGTGTGGGCCAGGTGGGTAGTTCTCATCGGAAAAGTGGTAGTCGTGGCAGGCGGTGTTGTCCCAAGCTCCGACTACGTTGCCCCCAGCGGGAGACGTTGCCCTGGGCACCAACACGCCGAATATTTACTGCAGCCCGGGGGGTTGGCGTGAGCGGTGCCTGCGGCCAGTGCCAGACCGGCCACCGCGACGCCGCCCGAGAGCAGTGTCCCGGCAATGATCCGATTGAGGCTGTGAGGGATGGTCATGGTCGGTTCCTCTCGCTTCTCCGAATCATGGAGCGCGAAGTTAGTTTGCCGCCGACCACTTGCAACATTCTTGCGTTCGCGTGCCCACCGGCCTTGCGGAACCTGGCAGGACGCCTATACGAAGAGGTCGCGGCGAAGCTTGGCGACGTGGCCGGTGGCCTTGATGTTGTACTGCGCGACGGCGATCTTGCCCTTTTCGTCGACCACGAAGGTGGAACGGATGACGCCCGTGACGGTCTTGCCGTACATCTGCTTCTCGCCGTAGGCGCCCCAGGCCGTCAGCACCTTGCGGTCGGGGTCGGACAGCAGCGGGAACGTCAAGCCTTCGGCGTCACGGAACTTGGCCAGCTTCTCCGGCTTGTCGGGGGAGATGCCGACCACGTCGAGGCCGGCCTCGTTGAGGTCACGCAGATTGTCGCGAAAATCGCAGGCCTCCTTGGTGCATCCCGGTGTCGAAGCTGCCGGGTAGAAATACACGACGACGCGCCGCCCCTTGTAGTCGGCCAGCGACACCTTCTTGCCGTCGGCGTCGGGCAGGCTAAAGGCGGGGGCTTTGTCTCCGGGCGCCAGCCGCGTGGACTCAGTCAAAGTGCTTCCCCTTTCAGTTCACGGGAGCATCGGCACTAGGGTAGTGCCTCAGGCGCAACGGGCGACTTGGAGGACAGACACGTGGCAGACCGGGACCCCGAGAAGATCAAGCAGGATATCGACGTCGCCCGCGACCAGTTGGCGGCCACCGTCGATTCCCTCGCCGAGCGCGCCAATCCCCGCCGCCTGGCCGACGATCTCAAGGCCAGGGCGATCGAGTTCGTCACGAAGCCCGTGGTGATGGTGTCGCTGGCCGGGGTTGGTGCCCTCGTGGTCGTGGTGGTGGTGCACCGGGTCAGGAATCGCTGATACCCGCGCCGGTGCTGCTGTGGACTTGCACCGGGAGGTCATCGGCCCAGGGCTGAGCATTGGCCATGTCGGCGACGTCGACATGGCCGCGCTCGAACTCGCCCGTCGCCGCGTCGACGAGGCGGTATTCCTGCCGCTGGATGTGGATGGGCTGCGCATCCAGGATCACCACCCGCACGTCGCCGGGCTCGAACCCGCACCGCTCCTGCAGCGCCCCGATCAGGCATTCGTTGTGCAGATGTCCGTCGCCGAAGTTCCACCCGAGCACCATCGCGCAGAGGACCTCGCCCTCGCACAGGTTGTAGTCGTCCTCGTCGTAGCCCGCCAGCGCGCGGTGCACCAGGGTGAAGAGCGCCCGTCCGTGGGTGTTCATCCCGCGGAACGCGAACGCGAGGTGAATGGGCACCAGGGTGTCCTCTTTGCTGCCGTACAACCGCTCGAGCTGCAGATGCTGCATGGGGCCGAGCGCGCGTGAGCCGGTGCGGAACTTCTCGTCGACCGACGGCTTGACGCACCACACCGTGGTGTCCCAGTTGCCGGCGTAGTAGCGCATGCCGGGCAGGAAGGACACCTTGCGGGGGTACAGGTTTCCGACGACGACGGTCCCGGCGATGACGACGAGCAGGATGGCGACCGGCAACGGGTTGGCCAGATCCGAAAGACCCAGGCGCGCATGCGCGACGAACAGCCACAGCACGCCGAAGATCATGAAGACGTTCCACTCCAGCGGCACACCCATCGGGAAGGCCAGCAGGATGTTCAGGTGGAACACGACCATCACGAACGCGGCGATGGCCGTCGGCCAGCCGCCGTGCGAGAAGAAGAGCACTAGCGGCACCAGCCCCTCCACCGCGGTCGAGAAGTGGGCGATGAAACCCGCCAACCCGCTGGGCCGCAGGTCATCCGGATAGTGCTTGAACAGCGCTCGCTTGAGCGCGCTTCCTACGCGCACCGAGCGTGGTGGTTAGGTACGGATTTCGATGCTCTTTAGTGCATATCACCCACAGTCGGCGGATGGGTTCACTGCAATCCAATAAATGACCCAGGACACTAACCCAGGACACTAATAGGTGGCGGCCACCGAGATCACCGATACCGTGCCGACGGTTCCGTTGGCCGAGCACACGACGCCGCCGTTCCCGCTGATGGCCAGACCCTGGGGATTCAGCCCGACCGCAATGGTGGCGACCGCCGTGTTGTGGCTCGCGCTGGCTGGGTCGGCGTCGATGACGGTAACCGTGTTGTCGAGGGCGTCGGCGATGTAGACACGTTTGCCATCAGCGCTGGCGACGACGGGCTGCGGTGCGCTGCCGGCGCTCAGGGTGGTGGCGTCGGGGTTAACCGTGACTTGTCCAGTTGGGCTTCGGGTCTCGTCGTAGAGGTCGATGCGCCCGGCGTTGTTCGCGGACAGGTAGACGGTCGCGGCACTCGGGCTGTGCACGGCGACGGCGACTCCGAACGGGCCTTCGTCGGTGCCGCAGGTGGTCAACTGTGCGAGCGTGGTCGCGTCGTAGACCACCAACGCGTTCGGCCCCGGTGACTCGGAGTTGATGAGGTAGATACACCAGTCGCTGATGGCGATCGCGCTCGGCGATACGGGGTCCAGGTCGACCGATGATACGAGCTGGTGATACTTGGGGCTGGTGGGGTCGGTGTTGAGGACGACGAGTTTCTGCTGAAGCGTCCCGAATGTGGTCAGGAATAGTCTCTTGCCGTCGCGACTGAATGCGGCACAGAGGAACGCGGTACCCGCGACAACGGGTGTCACCACCCCGGTAGCGGTGTCGAGTACGCGGATCAACGGACCGCTGCCGTCGTCGGTGGTGCCGTTGATGTACAGGCGGGTGCCGTCGGGCGTCATCGCCGCGGACCCGGCGCCCGGCAGCCCAACCGTTGTGACGGAATTCGGCTTGGTGGTCGTGTCGATCGTCGTCACCTCGCCGGGTTCACCGCTGTAGGGCCAACTCACTACGAACACTCGGGTGCCGTTGTCGTTGGCGCCGATGGCGCCGACGCTCGCCACGGTCAGGGTATCGACCACCGCGTAAGGGGCTGGGACCCAGGGAGCTGCCGCCGCCTCGGTGAGCGGGCCCGCGCTCACCTGGGTCCCGGTGACGACATCGGTGGCGACCACGGTGAGCTGCTGCGCGCCGAGCCATACGTTGCCGGCCGGAGCCACGCGCTCGTGGAAATGGCCGGCACCGTCGGTGAACACAGTCTGTGTCGTGGAGGTGTCCGGGCTGCCCTCGACATGCCGCTGAGATACGACGGTGACGGTGCTGTCGGGAATGAAGCCGCGGCCGGTCAGCACGGGAACCGGGCCGCCGGCATCCGGTGGGCTCTCCGATTGCAACGCCAATGTCGGGGTGAGGAGCGGGTCGGGGCTGCTCCGTGCCGGATCGGGAAACCGTGTGCTCGACGACCACGTCGTGGACGATGCCGTCAGGCTCGCGTAAGACAGTAAGTCGCTGTCCCCGATCGGGCCCCGGACCGGATCCACCTGGTACATCCCGTCGCCCTTGAACACCGCGTATAGCGACCCCGCATAATCGGCGAGGCCCGGTCCAACACCACTGGATCCGTCGTCGATCTCCAGCGTGGGGCCCCAATTCTGGCCGTCGAATGCCGACCACCACAGACGCTGGTCTTCCGCGGAGTCGGTGCCCGCTTTAAAGCCGGCGTAGAGGCGCCCGGCGAAAGCGGCCAAGGCAGGACCGACCGTGCTCCGGCTCGGTATGGGATGCCGCGACGTCCACGACATCCCGTCGGCGCTGCTGGAAAAGTACATCGCTTGACCGTTGTGCGAGTCCTTGTACGCGACATAGAGCCGGCCGTCGGAGACGGCCAGGGCGGGGCTGTGGGTGCTGAACGCACACGGGAGCGGTGAGATCGGGAACTGTTGCGGCTCAGTCCAGGACGTGCCATCGGTTGAGGCGTACAAGAGCGTCTGGGGATCGTGGAATGTGCCGTAGCGGCCCTGCCATGCGGCATACAGGCGGCCCCCGAATTCGCACAGCGCCGGCCCCTGTGGGCTCTGGATCGCCGGGTTCCCCGGCCAGGGGTCCGACCAGGTGTGGCCGTCGAATTGCCGCCAGTAGACCGTCTGGTCCCGGTGTGGTCCCTTCCAGGCCAGGATCAGCTTGTTCCCGTAAACCGCAACGGCCGGTCCGATCGAGCTCTGCCCGTCGAACGGTATCGGTGCCGACCAGGTCTGGCCGTTAAACGTCGAATACCACAGGGAGTCGTCGAACGCGCGGGACTTGCAGAAGGCGTACAACAGTCCGTTGTAGTTCACCAGTCCCGGTTGAATCGTCATGGTCGCCAATCCCTTTCGCGTTGAGACCGCTCCGGCGGACGACGATGCCGAAGCGCCTGCAGCTACTCTAATGGGCCCGGGCAAGCGGGCCATGGCCGATCCCGCGATCATCGCCGCGCGGCGCGCGGCGCCCGCCTGAGGGATTGGCGCCCGCCCACCTATCTCCGCGCGCGGAGACGCGGTGTGCGGGGTGGGGTGGCTGTCGGGGCGGCGGGGCAGGTGAACTAAGCGGTGGTCGGGGGTAAACAGGCGGCGCACCAGTCCCATCGCGACGACCACGGTGGTGATGGCGACCGAGCCGAGGATGAGGAACATCACCACGGCTTGCACGAGGACGGCCTGCACCGGCGGCACCCCCGCGAGGATGAGGCCGGTCATGGCGCCGGGCAGGAACACCAGCCCGGTGGCTTTGGTGGTTTCGATCTGAGGTGATAGCGCCAACCGCAGCGCGGTGCGCTCGTAGGGCGCTGGCGGCCTGGCGTGAGGGTTGGCCGAGCGCGAGGCGGGCTTCGACCTCGTCGCGTTTGTCGCGCAGCTCGTCCACCAGGCGCAGTGCCACCAGCACAACCGCGGTCATCGAGTTGCCGATCATCATGCCGGCGATCGGAACCAGGGTGCGGGCTTGCAGCGGGAAGATGCGCAGACCGAAGACGACTCCCAAGGTGATCACCGCCGCCGCGGCGAAAGCGACGACGACCAGCGGGCCCAGCCGCGGTACCTCCGGTGCGCGTCGGCGCGCGACCTCGCCGGCATAAAGAATCATGCCCGCGGTCCAGGCCCACGACCACCACAGTGAGCGACCCGGCAACAGCAGCCACGCCAGCACCACCCCGACGACCAGCAGCTGCACCAGCGCGCGGCCGGCCGCCCAGAGTATCTGCCGTTCCAGGCTCAGCCGCTGCCATAAGGAGACCGCGGCCGCCACCGCCACCAGCGCCAGTGAGGCCGTCAACCCGACCCACGACACTTGGCCGCTCATCGCGACACCTGCCCGGCATCGGGGTCGGGCGTGACCGGTTCAATCCCGAGGCTGCGGCCGCGTTCGATCCGCAGCACCCGATCGGCGATGCGCCGAACCTGCGCGAAGTCGTGGCTGACCCACAGCACGCTGATCCCCGCGTCGGCTAGCTCGCGTACCGCGTGCTCGATCACCTCCGCGGCCGCGGCATCCTCTGAGGAGGTGGGCTCATCGAGCAGCAACACTTCAGGCTGCGCAATGAGCGTGCGAGCCAGGCACATTCGCTGTGCCTCCCCACCGGAGAGTGCGGTCGCGTCACGGTCGAGCCACGACCCGGTCAAAGCCACCCGCGCCAGCACCTCCTGCATCTGCGGCTCGGTTGCTCGCGGGTCAGCGACCTGCAGGTTGTCGGCCACGGTGCCGGGAAATGGGGTAGGACGCTGAAAGCACATGCCCACCTGACGGCGCAGCCGCAACGGATCCAGGTCGGCGATGTCGGCGCCTCGGAACAGCACTCGGCCGGCGCTGGGAACCTCGAGCCGATTGCATAACCGCAGCACCGTCGACTTGCCCGACCCCGACGGCCCGAACACCGCTGTCACCCCACCCCCGGGCACCGTCGCGTTGAACCGGTTGAGGGCGCGCACGCCCTCCCGCTCGACCACGACGTCCTCGAAGGCGAACAGGACACCCTCCGCCGCCGCCACACCTCACCTCCATAGACCTCCATAGACGAACACGCATCAGGCATCGATGGCGCGCGTGAGGCGCGCATCCAGGGAGTAGGCACCAGCGCCGACGAGAAGCAGAAATAGGCTGCCGCACAACTGAGCAAGGTCGACGCGCGATTCGTGGATGAAATCCCACCAGCCATGTTCGCGCGGGAACAGCGGGGCGTGGCCCCAGAATATGGGCAGCTTGGTGATCAGCAGCGCGCCGAGCATGTCGACGATCATCGGGACCGCGGCCAGCCGTGTCAGCAGTCCGACGAGAATGAGCACGCCGCAGCCGATTTCGAAGATCCCGTCGAGCGTACTGAACAACGAGGGCGCGGGGATGCCAGCCTTTTCGAACCGGCCGGTGCCCAGCGAGGCGACCCGCAGAAACTTCAACACGCCCTCACCGGCGAACACCAAACCCACATACAAACGGATTAGCACCACCGCGGCGGGCGCGCGGGTGGGCATCGTCGCGGTCAGCCAGGATTGTGCGTGGCCCATGACAACCTTTTCCGTTCTCCCGTAAGGCGATTCATGACTGTCGGGCCCGCCGCGCGGTCAGGCCGCGGCGTGCCGCGTACACAACGATCCCAATGCTCAGCACACCGGCGCCGGTGATCACCGACATCAGTGGCAGCGCGAAGGCCAACACCACGCAGCCGATAGCCCCAATCACCGGGATCGCGCGGTGCACGCGGTCCTCGTCGCGGCGCAGCGTGAACGCCGAGGCGTTGGTGATCGCGTAGTAGATCAACACGCCGAAGGAGGAGAACCCGATTGCGCCCCGCACATCGGTGGTCGCGGCCAGGACCACCACGACCGCGCCGATCAGCAGTTCGGCGCGATGCGGCACTTTGTATTTCGGGTGCACCGCCGCGAGCATGTGCGGCAAATGGCGGTCGCGCGCCATCGCCAGGGTGGTGCGCGAAACCCCCAGCAGCAGCGCCAGCAGCGAACCCACCGCAGCGACCGCGGCACCGACCTGGACCACCGGCACCAGCCAGCCCACCCCGGCCGTCCTCACCGCCTCCGAAAGCGGGGCGGCGGCCCGGGCGAGTCGCTGCGGACCCAGCACCGCCAGCACTGCCAGCGCCACGATCGTGTAAATGCCCAGGGCGATGCTGAGCGCGAGCGGGATGGCGCGGGGGATGGTACGAGTCGGGTCGCGCACCTCCTCACCCAGCGTGGCGATGCGGGCATAGCCGGCGAACGCGAAAAACAGCAGGCCCGCCGCTTGCAGCACCCCCCCGAACGACGCCCCGGCCACGTCGAGCCGCTCGGCGTGGGCCGCGCCGGACGACAATGCCGCCGTTACCACCGCGGCCAGCACCGCCAGCACGAATGCGACGATCACCTGGTTGAGCCAGGCCGATTTTTGCACCCCGAAATAGTTGACCGCGGTTAGCGCCACCACCACCGCCACCGCCACCTCGTGGGCCTGCGCCGGCCACGCATACGAGCCCACCGTCAGCGCCATCGCCGCACACGAGGCGGTCTTGCCGGCCACGAAGCCCCACCCGGCCAGATACCCCCAGAAGTCACCCAGCCGCTCGCGCCCGTACACGTACGTGCCGCCCGAGACCGGATACAGCGCGGCCAGCCGCGCTGAGCAGATGGCGTTGCAATAGGCCACCACGGCGGCGATCCCCAGGCCCAGCAGCAGCCCCGAGCCGGCCGCGGCGGCGGCCGGGGTCAGCGCGGCGAAAATGCCGGCGCCGATCATCGACCCCAGCCCGATCACCACCGCGTCGAACAGGCCTAACCGTCGGTGCAGCTCATCGGCCGGCCCGGTGGTCGCGTTGGCGGGCTTGTGGTCGGACACAACAATCTCCTCGAAAGGCCTGGACCGCAGCACAACTCGGGCAGCACATCGCCGGACGTGCCTAAACCCATCAACCTGTTTTGATGTATCGTAGCGGGGTGGCGACGACGAAGCCAGCCGGGGTTCCGCTGCTGATGCGCATGGCGGCACATCCGCTGCGCTGGGCGCTGCTGACCGCCCTTGCGGCCGGCGATCACCGGGTACGGGAACTGGCCGCCATCGTCGACGAGCCGCAAAATCTCATCTCGTACCACCTGGGACTGTTGCGCTCCGCGCGCCTGGTGGAGGCGCGCCGCAGCAGCTTCGACGGCCGCGACAGCTACTACCACCTCGACCTCGCTGCGTGCGCGGCCGCGTTCGGCGACGCGGCAGTCGCCATACACCCAGCGCTAGCCCTCAAGACCAACGCACGCCCAAGGCCTGATGGCTCCGTGCTGTTCCTGTGCACCGGCAACAGCGCGCGCTCACCCATGGCGGAAGCACTGCTGCGGCGCCACTGCCACGGCCGTATCCGCGTGGCAAGCGCGGGCAGCGACCCCAAACCGCGTTTGCACCCCAACGCGATCCGGGTGATGCGCGAGGAATATGGCCTCGATCTCAGCCGCCGCCGACCCAAATCCCTGACGGCGGTCGCGGGACAGCGTTTCGATTACGTCGTCACGTTATGCGACAAGGTTCGCGAGTTTCCCCGCGAGCACCACTGCGAGACCGAGACGCACTGGAGCCTGCCCGACCCATCAGCCGCAACGGCCACCTATGCGCAATTCCGTTTGGTGGCAAATGAACTCGACACACGAATCGGATTTCTGCTGCCCGTTTTGGCACCTGCAGCCGAGGATGGGCCGAGGCGATAGGCCCCTGGCCGGGTGCCGTCTGGACGGCAGCACCGGCTGCTTCAAGCCGCCGGCCCGTACGCAATAGGATCAACTAATCGCGCCGTTGATTTTCGGCGTGTCGATCATGCCTTTTTCCACTCCCCACTTGGTGGCAATGGTCCGGTATTCGCCGGTTTGGATCAGGTGCACCATCGCCTGCCGAAGCGATTCCGCCAGCCCGGAGCCTTTGGGCACCGGCCAGCCATACGGTTCGATGTCGAACACCTCGCCCGCGGCCACGAGTGCACCGCCGCTGAGCTTGATCGCAAACCCAGTAGTCGGGGAATCCGCCGACATGGCATCGACCTTGCCGGCCATCAATGCCGCGGTGACATCATCTTCGTGGCCAAAGAGCACCTTCTCGATCGGCGGCAGGCCCGCGGCCACACACACCGCGCTCTTGGCGGGTATCTCGACGGTGTCGTGCACGGAACCCGCCATCGTTGAGACCCTGCGGCCGCAGGCGGCGTTGGGATCGATCGGCGGCCCGGGGCGCTGCGCCCACAGCGTGCCTTTATTGGCGTAGGTGACGAAGTCGACCATCGACTCGCGAGCTTTGGTGTCGGTCATCGACGCTATCCCCAGGTTGAGTTGCCCTGCCTGAAGCGCCGGAATGATGCTTTCGAACGGCGTCTCGCGGTAGTCCGGGACCAGGCTGAGGGTCTTTGCTATCGCATTCATGAGGTCGATGTCGAAGCCGACGATCTGGTCGTCCGAATTCTTGAATTCGTTTGGTGTGAAGGGCAAAGATACGCCGATCACTAGATGGCCTGTCGCCCTGATGTCTGCGGGCACGGTCGCTGCGATTGACGCGACGGATTCCGTTGGCGCGGCCGGGGAGGGAGGCGCGGCCGGGGAGGAATGCCGGTGGTGCAACCTGCCGGTGATCACGACAGCCGCAACGGCGATGATTACCACGGCCAGGATCGCGGGCGCCACGATGGGCCACCGCACCTTCCGTTTTGGTGTCTTCTTTGGTGTCTTCGGGGGCTTGGCCACCTCCGACGACACCGTCTGCTCCACCGCACCAACTTCCCGGGCGAGGGCGTCGAGCTCATGTTCGAGTGCGCGGGCGAATTCAAGGCAGCTGTCGAAGCGCTCTTCGCGCGGTTTGGCGAGTGCCTTGGCGAACACCGGTCCGAGCACCGCCAGCTCCGGCAAGCGATCCTCGATGGACGGCGGCGGCTTGGTCAGGTGACTGCTGATGACGACACTGGGGTTGGAATGCTGAAATATTGGTGACCCGGTCAACAAATGAAAAGCCGTGGCCGCCAGCGCGTATTGGTCGGCCCGGCCGTCGAGCGGATCGCCCAAGAGCTGCTCCGGCGCCGCGTAAAGAACGGTCCCTACCGTCATGTTGGTGGAGGTCAGCGTGCCGGGATCGTCCAGGCGGCGGGCGATGCCGAAGTCGGCGAGAAGCGCACGCGATCCGGTATTCGATTGTGCGATCAAGATATTGGCGGGCTTGACGTCCCGGTGCAACATCTGGTGGTCGTGCGCGTAGTCCAGTGCGTCAGCGACCCCGGTGACAATCCGTACGACTTCGTCGGGCGCCAAGCCATTGACGTAGTCCTGCAGGCGGCGCGCGGCATCTGTGCCGTCCACGTAGTCCATGGATATCCACAGTTGACCATCGAACTCGCCACGATCATGCAGTGCGACGATGTTCGGGTGCCAGAGGGTCGCACCCATTGCGGCTTCCCGATCGAACCGCTCCCGGTACTCGTGGTCGCTCGTCAGCTCCGCCGGCAGCACCTTGAGTGCTTCTTGTCGCGGCAACCGCGGGTGTTGGACCAGGTACACCTCACCCATGCCGCCCGCGCCCAGCAAACGCAGGATCGTGTATCCGGCAAAGACTTCACCCTCAGCTAGCGGCATTCTCCGCGCCTTCCCTTCTGGCCGTGCAGACCATTATGGGGGCTCGTCGCCGTGCTGCCGGTAGTCACGCACAATCGCCCGCGCTTGTCGAGCTGGTCGCCCAACGACGCCAAGGTCGCGTCGTCCGACAGGTCGCCGGGACGATCGATGAGGTCTCGCTTGCGCTCAAGCAGCGGCGGGCGCGCCACGCCGGGCCGCAGGGGCTACAACCGACGGCGACACCGAACCGGAGGGCGACCATCAACCACATTGCCAAGTGCGTTGGAGGCGTGATCGCCGACCCTTGTGGGGTTCCGCGGTCGCGAAATCGCGGTAACCCGCCGCGTTGAGCTGGCGAACAGTGTGAACCCTCCGCAAGAGCTCCACGCCAAGGGGCGGTCACAGTTAACTGAAATTCTCCGGAGGTCAACGCAAGTCACCGGATTTCGCCTATAACCTGAGGTCAGCCGTGGATTTGACGGTGATGAATGACGATCGCCGCAAGTCGGCGGTTAACTAGGCCACATTCTCTTAATCAGCGGTCCGGGGTTCGAAACCCTGACGGCGCACTCACGAAAACTGTACGGCCTTCACGACCGGCGCCATAACGGCGAGGTCCACAACACTGGACACTATGAACAGCAGAAACAGTTCCCCCAGGAAATGCTCAGCAGCTAATCAGCCCCGTACCAGTGTGCATGCGTAGTGTTAGTGCCGAGCCCATTAGATGCGTACCCTTAGTGAAATTCAGGGGAGTGCGGCATGATAATTGAGCATCAGTTCTGCAGCGTCCCGCAATTGGCTTCAGCCGGCCATGCGGCAGAGGCATTTTGCGTCAATGCTGGCCAGTGTTTGGTGTATATCCGTGGCGGGCTCGGAAACTCATGCGTTCCGGTGCCGGCGCGACTGTGCAGCATATGTAGAATTCCAATTGTTCGACAATAGCGCAATTGCGCAGGAGGGAGTCATATAGTTCGCGTCCGGCTCGGGTGATAAATAGCTTCAATCACGGTTAAGCAGGATCGCCGGTGGATGCCGATCTGTGATGGCGTTCTACCGAACTGCAGACACGTGGATTCGTTTCGAGTCTGTTATTGGATGGTTGCCGCGCACAGCTGTGACTAGTATGTTTGCTGCGCTCCTGGAATACCTGCGAAGCGGATTTTGCCCCCATAGGAAAGCTGCAAAATAGCCTCGGCAGGGAAGGCTGACGAGTTTATGAGACTACTACTAGCGCTACTGGGCATATTTACCATGATAGGCCTCGCCGCGCCCGCATATGGCGATCCTCCCCCTCCTCCCCTGAACGGTGACGACCAAGGCTTCCTCGCAGCGCTGCACCAAGCTGGCATCAGCTATGCGAGCCCAGATAAAGCCATCGCCTCAGGTAGAGCGGTTTGCACGTGCTTGAATCACGGCGAGTCGGGCCTGGAGCTAGTCCACGATGTGAAAACCCACAATCCCGGGTTCGATATGGAGGGCGCATCCGATTTCGCGCTGATTTCAGCGAAATTCTACTGCCCCAATGAGCTCTCCAAGAGCTGACTCAAACCAGCTAGTGGTTGGCGCACGACTCGGTGACTACGCGGTCGGGCGGTCGCTGTGGCAGCCGCGCTGTCCTTCGGTTGCTCAGAGCTGCACGCCGCGTCTGCTTGATGTTCGTGGTCGCCCCGCTGATGGTCGGCGCGCGTCTCTTACTGCCATACCAACAGGAGAAAACGATGCTGTATGAGTTTTGGCATAACTTCACCCACAACCTGTTCAAGCCACTGTTGCTGTTCTTTTACTTCGGGTTCCTGATCCCGATCCTGAGGGTGCGGTTTGAGTTTCCGTATGTGATCTATCAGGGCCTGACCATGTACCTGCTGCTGGCCATCGGCTGGCATGGGGGTGAAGAGCTCGCCGTAGTCAAGGCGTCCAGCATCGGCAGCATCGTCGGCTTTATGGTCGTGGGCTTCGTCTTGAACTTCGTGATCGGCACCTTCGCCTATTTCCTGCTGAGACATATGACGACCATGCGGCGCGTTGACAAGGCGACGGTCGCCGGTTACTACGGATCGGACTCTGCAGGAACCTTTGCCACCTGCGTGGCCGTCCTCACCGCCGTTGGCATCGCCTTCGACGCGTACATGCCCGTAATGCTGGCTGTGATGGAGATTCCGGGCTGCCTGGTGGCGCTGTACCTGGTCGCGCGGCTGCGGCACCGAGGTCTGAACGAAGAGGGGTATATGCCGGACGAGCCCGGCTATACCCCACCGGCCAAGGTCGGGGTCGGTCCCGGCACCGCCGCGCGACCTCCGCATAGCCAGAGCCTCGAACCTCAGCACGAACGCGGTGTCCAGCAGGAGCTGGAGCTCTCGATGGAAAAGCTGGACCATCCGGACTGGGAGCCCGACCAGAGCCCACCCCGCACGAAGGGCAAGAGGGTACCCATCTTCTCCCTCGAGCTCCTACAGGAGGTTTTCCTCAACCCTGGGCTTGTCCTCCTTTTCGGCGGCATCCTCATCGGCCTCATCAGTGGGCTGCAGGGACAGAAGGTCGTTGCAGCCGATGACAAATTCTTCGTATTGGCATTCCAGGGCGTGCTGTGCCTGTTCTTGCTTGAGATGGGCATGACGGCCTCCCGCAAGTTGAAAGACCTGAGGTCGACGGGTCGCGGTTTCATCTTTTTCGGTTTGCTCGCGCCGAATATCTTTGCGCCGCTGGGGATCCTCGTCGCCCACTGCTACGCCTGTCTCACCCACGCTGCGTTCAAGCCGGGAACCTATGTGCTGTTCGCGGTACTGTGCGGGGCGGCCTCCTACATCGCCGTCCCGGCGGTGCAGCGGCTGGCGATCCCCGAGGCCAGCCCGACCCTGCCTTTGGCCGCATCACTGGGTTTGACATTTTCCTACAACGTGACGATCGGGATTCCGCTCTACATCGAGATCGCCCGCATGGTCGGGCATTGGTTCCCAATCACCTAAAACGCCCACCACCCCAGCAGCATTGTGCCGCCGTTAGATGTCAGCAAACCGCTCGCGACCACTGTCTGAGCTAGCCCCCCGGTGGCCGTGTGGCACGAACGCGGCATCCAGGGGCGTTTCTAAGGCGAAGCTCAACCGACAGGCAAACCGGTGCGTACTTCAGTTTGCCAACACGCGCAGGCGGTGCCGCTGGGCCTATCGATTTTCCGGTGTGCGGAATGCGGCACGAGGCTGAAACGCAAGACTGCGCCAGCTGAGCGACGTTGGATTGCGTTCATCGAGATCCAAATTCCCGGCGCCACATATGGCGCCGAGCCGGACGGCTGTGGTGGAAGCAGGCTCCACCGCGTGCTGCGGCAGGCTCATCGCTACCAAGACGGCCTCGGGTCGCCGGACCCTCCCGTTGCCGAGTTTCGCGATTTAGACGCTGACGCAACGCCGCGCGCTGCCGTTCCTGGTTGAGCAGCGTCTCATTTTCCCGTCCACCGCGGGAACGCAGCGCCCCAAACAACTTCGGCCGTTACTGGCGCACCGTTCGCGAAGATCGGGCGTCCCGGAGTGACCACACACGGCATCCGCAAGAGGTGGCGACACTGGTCGATGACGCCGGCCTGTCGGCGCGGATCGGCGCTGGCCACTTGGGCCACGCGAAGGTGAGCATGACGCAGGACCGCTACAAGACGCGCGGTCGGGCGCATCCGGCCGTCACTCAGCTACTCGACCGCACCATAAACGATGAATAAACGATGACCCGAGGCCAGTGAGCCGAGAAAATATGCTCTGAAGTGCGCCGTCAGGGTTTCGAACCCCGGACCCGCTGATTAAGAGTCAGCTGCTCTACCAACTGAGCTAACGGCGCTTGGTCGGCCGAGACCGCTTTGCGACCATAACAGGCATCCAGCCGCCGAGCGAAATCTCAGGACACTTCAAGGGTAGCTGGCCAGCGCAAGCGATTCTCTCGCGTTGGCGTGCCGGGCTGGCGTTGGTTCACTGGCCGGTACTGGATGCCGCCCACCGCGGCGATTTCTGCGATGGACATCACCTGCCAAGGCGTGCCGCGGCACAGCCGACTGGAATCGGGTAAACCGCTCGCCCCGGCGATCGGTGAAGATGGAAATCTCCTGTAGCACATGGCATTCCATACACGGGAAGGTCAAAATAGGGTACCGCAATAAGGTACCCGTTCGGTGCTGAAGGCCACATCCAGGTCGCGTAGCGCGCCCTGACGCAGTTCAGTGATGCGGTCCGCCCGGAGAAGTTGGGAAG
Source organism: uncultured Actinomycetota bacterium (assembly GCA_963814505.1). GTDB lineage: Bacteria > Actinomycetota > Actinomycetes > Mycobacteriales > Mycobacteriaceae > Mycobacterium. Next base: position 38,880 of record CAWFDM010000015.1, on the reverse strand, counting down.
CTCGATGCGCACCCATGAAGATCGTCGCCAGCTGAGCGAGACCGATTTCGACGTCCGGCGGCCCGTCATGCGGTGCGCACTTGCCGACGCCGTCGCGAGTTTGAAGCAGGAATCGTCCTCCCGCGAGGTTGAGCGGGTCTGTGACTTCTAGCACGACGTCGGTATCGGCGGAATACACGCGCGTACCAAGCGCTTCGGGCACGTCATTAATTCGTACCCAGAGGAAATCGTCCACGCCCTTCGTGTGTGCGGCACGCTGGTCGGAAAGTCTGAGCGGAAGCGGATCATCGACCGGCACCTCGATCTCGACGTTGTCGAACATCTCCAAGGCCAACAACGCTTCGAGCAGCTCGGCATGAGCTTCGTCGGTGATCGGGCAGAAGTCTTGGACAACAACGGTACCGAGAGGCGGCCGAAACGCGTGTGGCGTGTCGGTGATAACTCGATACGTCAGGAATCCGTCCGGATGAATTGTGTAATTCAGCGCCGACCCCTTGCCCCGCATTGTTGGCCTGTCTTCCAGATAATCGGCCCACCACGCGCTGTCCCGGCTCACAGCTCCGTTGGTTCCGGCGCACCATCGTTCGTAGATTTCGGGCAGATGGCCTTTCGCGTCGGAAGCGTTGACCTCGCGCGCCCGGTTTTGGGCAGGTGCGGCTCGCAGCTTCGCGCCGCGGCGGTCAATCGAATACGTCCGGGTGTAGCTGGCGGTACTGGTGTGGGTGTTGGGCGGTGTGGTGGCGGCAGCGCTGCCGATTGTCCTGGGCGTAGGCGCCGTTGTCGGCACCATGTCGGTGTTGCGGCTGATCAGCTTCACAACCGACGTGTCGACGTACGCACTGGACCTGAGCGTCGCGATGGGTCTCGCCCTGGCGATCGACTACAACCTGCTGATCATCACCCGCTACCGCGAGGAGCTGGCCCGGTCCGGCGACCGGCAGCGGGCGTTGTATCGGACCATGGCCACCGCCGGCCGGACCGTACTTTTCTCCGCCACCACCGTCGGGTTGTCGATGGCGGTGATGGCGCTGTTCCCGATGTACTTCTTAAAGTCGTCCGCCTACACCATCGTGGCCACAGCGACCATTGTTGCGATTGCGGCCGTCGTGGTGACCCCGGCGGCGATCGCGCTGCTGGGCCCCCGGCTGGACGCGCTGGACGTTCGCCGGCTAATGCACCGGAAGCTGCAGCCTGGGAGGTCGTGGCGCGACCATGCACACAAGCCTCTCGGCTCGCAGTTCTGGTATCGATCGACCAAATACGTCTTGCGCCACGCCGTGCCGGTCGGTCTGAGTGTGGTCGCGCTGCTGCTGTTGCTGGGGGCTCCGTTCCTGGGAGCGAAGTGGGGCTTTCCGGATGAGCGGGTGCTGCCCCGGTCGGCGTCGGCGCGCCAAGTCGCCGACATGTTGGACGACGATTTCGCCAACGGGGTAGGGACCGCGGTGTCCGTGGTCATCCCCGACGCCCACGGTGTGACCCCCGCCGACCTGGAGCGCTACGCCGCCCACCTGTCGCGTGTACCCGACGTGTCGGCGGTCACCGCACCCAGCGGCACATTCGTGACCGGAAACCTGGTGGGACCGCCTGCCGCAGCCGCCGGCATGGCCGACGGCAGCGCCTTCCTCACCGTGACCAGCACCGCGCCGCTCTATTCGCAAGCCTCGAACACCCAACTCGACCGCTTACACGAGGTCGCCCCACCGGCAGGGCGGTCGGCGGAGATGACCGGGCTCGCGCAGATCAACCGCGACAGCGTCGCCGCGATCACCAAGCGGCTGCCCACCGTGCTGGGGCTGATCGCCGTCATCACCTTCACGCTGCTGTTCTTGCTTACCGGCAGTGCGGTGATACCGCTGCAGGCGCTGGTATGCAACGTGTTGTCACTAACGGCGGCATTCGGCGCAATGGCGTGGATCTTCCAGGACGGCCACCTCGGCGCACTGGGGACCACCCCCAATGGGACGTTGAACGCCAACATCCCGGTGTTGCTGTTCTGCATCGCCTTCGGGCTGGCCATGGATTACGAGGTGTTCTTGGTTTCGCGGATCCACGAGTACTGGCTGGCCTCTGCCGCCGCCCACGAGACGCGACCGATTGCGGCCGAGGCGCGCGCCGCCACCGACGAGAGCACGGCTTTGGGCCTAGCCGGCATCGGCCGGGTGGTCACCACCGCCGCGCTGGTGATGTCGATTTCCTTCGCCGCCTTGATACCTGCCCACGTGTCGTTCATGCGAATGCTCGGTCTCAGTCTGACACTTGCCGTGCTCGCCGACGCCACCCTGGTGCGAATGGTTCTGGTTCCGGCGTTCATCCACCTGCTTGGCCGGTGGACTTGGTGGGCGCCCAGACCGTTGGCTTGGCTGCGCGACCGGTTCGCGACCGGTGAAGCCGGCGAGGCCAATGTGGGTCGGCGCCGCTGGGCGGCAGACGCGCCCGACCCGGCGCGGCCGTCGATCAGGAGGTGGGCCAGCAAAGCGGTGACGGACCGTGGCTAACGCGTATCTGGTGTGCGATGGATTCCTTATTTCGCCCGTAGCACAACGACTTTCACATACTCCGAAGGCGGCCGGTTCGCCGCGCAAACGGAGACCGGTCGGGTATCAGCTTGTCACAATCGCCCGACATCGACGGAGAACCCGCTTATGGCCGAAACGGTCGCCGCTCTGCTTGCTTTAGCTTCTGCGCTGTGCATCGCGATTGGCGACGTGCTGCAGCAACGAGCGGCACACGGCAGCACCGACAGGTCGGTTCGGCCACATCGAATTGTTCGCCAGCCTGCTCCGCAACCAGCGGTGGTGGTGGGGCACATTGCTGCTTGCCTCGAGCATTGCGTTGCAAGCGGCCGCGCTGGGCCATGGTTCGGTGCTATTGGTGCAGGCGCTGCTCATGCTTTCGCTGCTGTTCGCCCTGCCGATCAACGCCAGACTGGCGCACCGCACGGTGACCGGCGGCGAGTGGATCTGGGCCGGCTTGCTTACCGCTGCGGTAATCGTGATTGTCGTCGTCGGCAATCCGCAGGCCGGTCGTTCAAGCGCATCACTTCAGACCTGGGCGGCCGTGGCCGTGGTGGTGGGACCGCTGTTGATCGCATGCGTCGTGGCTGGTCGAGTCTGGAATGGTGCCGTGGCCGCGACGCTGTTCGCCTTGGTGTCTGGTTCGCTGTGGGGTGTCTTTGCGGTACTGACCAAGGAGGTCGTCGCTCGGCTCGGCGATGGCGGCTGGGTGGTGACCCGAACCCCTGAGCTATATGCCTGCATCCTGGTCGCGCTGGGGGGTTTCGCGTGGAGCCAGCTGGCGTTCCGGGCCGGGCCCTTGACCGCGTCGATGCCCGCCCTGCAGGTGTCGCAGCCGGTCGTGGCGGCGGTGCTGGGCGTCGTTGTCCTCGGCGAGACGTTGAACACAGGTCGCGCCGGGATGATCGCCTTGGCGGCCGCAGCGCCGGTGATGACGGCAGCCATCTTCAGACTGGCGCGGGTCGAGGCTGTCGCCACCCGGAAGAGAGTCAAGGCGGAGCTCCAAGGCCAGGTCAACCAGCCTGCGTAGGCGTCGCGCCGCGGTGCTGCTCAAAACCGATGGCCTTGCCAAACCGCAGGGCCGGCGCCCCCCCGTCATGTGTGGCGAAGATCATCGGACCACGGCGCGAACAGACCTGGCCAAACCGGCCGATGTTGGTTCGGGGATGCGTCGCAGCCCATTAGAATGCTTGCAACTATTCAGGGTCACTGGTGACCGACGTAAGCCAAATTATCCGGGGGGTGGCTCGATGACGCCTTTGCGCAGACCACGATTATCGCTGGTGGTAGCGATGATCTCGGTTGCTGTGTTCGGCGTTGCCTGCAGCAGCAGTCAGAGCGCCGCGCCCGTGAAGACCATCGTCGACAAGGGCACGCCCTACGGCGATCTGATGGTTCCCAAGCTGACCGCCTCGGTGACCGACGGTGCGGTCGGTGTCACCGTGGATGCACCGGTGACGGTGAGCGTTTCCGACGGTGTGCTGGGTTCGGTCACGATGGTCAACGACAGCGGCAAAACGATTGACGGCCAACTCAGTCCCGACGGGCTGCACTGGGCGACCAGCCAGCAGCTCGGCTACAACAGGCGCTACACGCTGAGCGTGAAGGCGCTCGGACTCGGTGGCGCGGCGACCCGCCAGATGACCTTTGCGACCAGTTCCCCCGCGCACCTGACGATGCCCTACGCCAGTCCGACCGACGGCGAGGTCGTGGGCATCGGCGAGCCGGTGGCGATCCGGTTCGACGAGAACATCGCAAACCGCATGGCGGCCCAGAAGGCCATCGTCATCACCACCAACCCGCCCGTCGAGGGTGCGTTCTACTGGCTGAACAATCGCGAAGTACGTTGGCGCCCAGAGCATTTCTGGAAGCCCGGCACGGCGATCGATGTGGCCGTCAACACCTACGGCGTCGACCTGGGCGACGGAATGTTCGGCGAGGACAACGCCAAGATGCATTTCAGCGTCGGCGACGAGGTCATCTCGACCGCTGACGACACCACCAAGATGGTGACCGTGCGGGTCAACGGCGAAGTCGTTAGGACCATGCCGACGTCGATGGGCAAGGACAGCACCCCGACGGCCAATGGCTTCTACATCGTCGGTGGTCGGTACAAGCACATCATCATGGACTCCTCGACCTACGGAGTCCCGGTCAACTCGCCCAACGGATATCGCACCGATGTCGAGTGGGCCACGCAGATTTCCTACAGCGGCGTCTTCGTGCACTCCGCGCCCTGGTCGGTCGGCGCCCAAGGGCACACCAACACCAGCCACGGGTGTCTGAACGTGAGCCCCAGCAACGCCGAATGGTTCTACGACCACAGCAAGAGCGGAGACATCGTCGAGGTCATCAACACCGTGGGGTCGACGCTGTCGGGCACCGAGGGCCTGGGCGACTGGAACATTCCCTGGCCGCAGTGGAAGGCCGGCAACGCCAACACCTAACGGGGTGGCATTAGGTCGCGCAGAGCTGAGCCGTCGGATTTCTGTAATCCCTTGTGTAACCGCAGTTTCAGTAGTCACATCTCGGGGGTTTGTGTCGGTGGCGATTTTCGATGAGGGTAAATCCCCGGCGCTGTATCACACGAAGCGGCTGGCGTCCCCGGCGCAGCGGATTGTGTTGTATGCCAAGGATCGTGGTGCACGAAGCCGGGCTGTGATGCACCGGCATACCACAGCCAGGTCCATCACGTCGAGGGCTGGGCGGCCACGCGGTGCACCGATATCGACACGCTCACCCTGGCCTGCGGGATCGACAACCGGCTCGTCGAGGAAAAGGGCTGGACCACCCGCAAGAACGCCGCAGGCGAAACCGAGTGGCTACCCCCGGCGCACTTGGATCGCGGGCAGCCACGGACGAATCGTTATCACCACCCCGAAAGATTCCTCCGCGATAGCGACGACGAACCAGTTTGACGTGAGCACGGCCGATGGGCATCGGCTCGGCTTCTTCTACTGTCCGTCTGCCCGGGCGAGGGCGAAGGTCCAGTCCAGGGTCACGAAGGCCTCCTCGACGGTCGTTCCGTCCGGGGCGATGCCGGGCTCGTGCCGCACGAAATCGGCCTGCAGCGACTCCACGTCGGCGAACACCGCGTCGCGGCCGATGTACGGATCGTCGCGGTAGAACAGTTGGGTGATCAGCTGCCGGTAGCCTTCGGCGTGGAACCAGAAGTGCACATGCTGTGGCCGCATCACGGATCGGTTTGCGGCGCGCATGATTTCGCCGCAGGGGCCATCGGTGGGCACCGGGTAGTAGCGAGGCGTGATGGACCGGAACCAGAATCGACCGTCGTCGTCGGTGGTCAGTAGCGCCCGCATGGCGAACTCGTCGTGCAGCTCTTCGGTCTGCTGAACGTCGTAGAACCCCTTACCGTCGCTGTGCCAGGTGTCCACCTGGGCGCCGGCGATCGGCTTGCCCTGCTCGTCGACAACCCGACCGGTCATGAACATCGGCGTACCCGCCACGCCTCCGGAGATATCGGCACCATTGTCGGCCGTCGGACGACCCTCGACGTAAAACGGGCCAAGCAGTGCCCCGTCGGTGACCGATGACCCGCGGTGCTGGTTGATGTTGTCTACCAGCGTGCTAAACCCCAGGATGTCGGATAGCAACATCACCTCCTGACGGGTCGGGCTGGAGATCTTGCCCAGTCGCTCAACGAAATCCATTGCGGTGAACCATTCGTCGCCAGTCAGTCGCACCTCGCGCGCGAAATCATGCAGGTGTGCAACCAAACTGACGAACAGCTGCCGGAAGCGCCCATCGGTGGACGTGTCGAACGTCCGCTGGACGGCCTCGGTGATGTTCTGTTCGGTGAGATTGCTCGACATTGCGTGGCCTTCCTTTGATGTTGGGCTGCTGGACGGGTTCACGGGTCAAGGGAACAACCGGCGCTGACGGGAAGCGGCCCTCCGTGAGCTGATGGTGATTGTCCGTCAGCGTTTAGGCAATACCACCGGCTCGGCCGGGCTTGAGCGCGTCAGACGCGAAGATGCGCGGGCAGATCGTTGATCCGCCTGCGCACCATTTCGGCGACGGCGATGCCGCGCAGCGATTTGTCAGGCGTTGCGGATCACCCGCGAAACGCCGTGACGCGGACCGCCGAAGGAGCGCCAGCGGCCGCAGGGCACAGCGCGACTAACGCCGCGTGGCCAAACTGTGGTGCGTCCATCGGGTATCCAGCCCGAAGCCATACGACAATCTTGTTCAGCATTCCCTTCATTTTGACCACCCCTTCCCAGGTCGGTTCTGCAATTACGAGGCGATGTCGAGAGGACTCCCGACACCCGGTGCTGCACATGAAACTACGGGTTCGGGCGTGATCGTGGCTCGCTTGTGCGCACAAGCCGCGTAAGAGGCAATCTTGAGCTTTTGTGCATTGTGCTCGCGCAAGTCGACGCGACGATCCGGATGTGTGAGGTGGGAGTCTGTCTGTTGTGAGATTCTGCTGGGGTGCCCGCTGATCCGGTGGCCGCTGCTCCTTCGGGGGTGGTGACGTTTTTGTTCACCGATGTCGAGGGTTCGACCCGTCGGTGGGAGGCGGACGGGGATGGCATGCGCCTGGCGCTGGCCGCCCATGACGAGCTGTTGCTTCGAGCGATCGAGGCGCACGGAGGCTGGCAGTTCAAGCACACCGGCGACGGTGTATGCGCCGCGTTCGCGTCTCCCAGATCCGCGGTTGATGCCGCCGTCGCCGCACAGCGGGCACTGGAGTTGCCGGTGCGGATGGGGATTGCGACCGGCGAAGCCGAGCTGCGGGGTGCGGATTACTTCGGCGCGGTGCTGAACCGCGCGGCACGGGTGATGGCCGCTGGGCACGGCGGTCAGATCCTGCTGGCCGAGTCGACGGCGAGTCTGATCAGTGGGGTGGATCTGGTGGATCTGGGGCCGCGGCGGTTGCGGGATCTGCCGAACGCGGTCGGAATTTTTCAGGTCCGAGCACCGGGCCTACGCACGGAATTTCCGCCGTTGCGTGCGCTGGATGCAAGTCCCGGGAACCTGCGGGCTGCGACCACGAGCTTCGTCGGGCGTCAGTCCGCGGTCGCCGAGCTGCAAGACACGGTGAAGGCTCATCGGTTAGTGACGTTGACCGGGGTGGGCGGGGTCGGCAAGACCCGCCTGGCGCTCGAGGTCGCGGAACGTCTGCGCGACGAATTCCCCGATGGTGTATGGGTTTTCGAGCTGGCCGCGGTGACCGATCCGACGGCGGTGTCCGACGCGGTGGCGTCCGTGATGGGCATCACCCAGCAACCGGGCAAGACCGTGGGCGAGTCGGTGGCCGCGGCGTTAGTTAGAGGGCAGGGTCCGGTTGCTGGTCATCGACAACTGCGAACACATGCGCGACGCCGCGGCGGATCTGGTCGAGGCCATACTCGCGCACTTGACAACGGTAAGGATCCTCGCGACCAGCCGCGAAGGGCTGGACATCGCGGACGAACAGCTCTGGCCGGTTCCCACGTTGGACGTTGCGGCGGGCATCGACTCCGCGGCGGTTGCCCTGTTCGCGGAACGAGCTGCAGCGTAGCGCCGCACTTCTCGATAACCGAAGCCGACGAGGCGTCGGTAGTGGAGATCTGCCGCCGCCTCGACGGCATCCCGTTGGCTATCGAATTGGCGGCCTCACGCATGGCGTCGATGACGGCGACGGAGGTGCGCGATCGTCTCGATCAGCGATTCCGGCTGCTGGTCGGGTCCCGGCGCAGCCTGGCACGCCACCAAACACTTCGACACGCCGTGGCCTGGTCCTATGACCACCTCGACGACGCCGAGAAGGCGCTGCTGGAGCGGTGTTCGGTGTTCGCCGGTGGATTCGGACTCCAAAGTGTCTGCGCTGTCATCGGTTCCGACGATGACTTCGCCACGCTTGATCTGCTGGACATGCTGGTGCGCAAGTCGTTGCTGGTCGCTGACCGGTCGTCGGGTCACACGCGATTCTCAATGTTGGAGACGATCCGCCAGTTCGCCGAAGAACAACTCATTGCTCGGGGTTTGGCGGAGGAGACTCGCGCCGCGCACGCCCGTTACTTCGCCGGACGCGAAGCCGACATCATGGCGCTATGGGACGGCGCTCGACAGCGCGCGGCCTACACATGGTTCACCGCCGAGCTGGCCAATCTGCGCAGCTCGTTCCGGTGGGCCGCCGACCACGGCGACCTCGAAGTGGCGGCCGTCATCGCCGAGTATGCGGGGTGCCTCGGCTATCTGGCCGGAAATTACGAGCCCATCGCCTGGGCCGAAGAGCTCATCGAGGCCGCCAAGGCCGTTGGTCATCCCCGGCCGGCGACTTTGTGCGTGATCGCGTCACTGTCGTCCATGGCCGGGCGGATCGAGAGCGCGGTCCGTTGCGCCAACATCGCCCTAGAGGTTCTTGACGATGCCCGCGCGAGGGTGCCGTTCGGCATTGAGGGCTGGCTCAACGGTACGTACATCACCATCGGGCAGCACGCGCGGGCGGTCGAGCTATGCCGCACACACCTTGCGCGCGGCCACGACAACCTTACGTACACCAGGTCAGCGCTGGTCATGGCGCTGACCATCGAAGGTCCCAGCGAGGAGGCCAGTGCTGTGGCAGACGGCCTGATCGGCGCCGCCGAAGCCACCGGCAATCCCTCGGCGTTGTGCTTCGCGCTGCTCGCCTATGGCTTCGCCTTTCGCGACACCGACCCTGCCAGTGCGCTGGAGGCCATGCGTCGCGGCCTGGTGATCGCACAAGAAAGCGGCAACCGCACCATCGCATCTCACCTCGCTGCCGTCCTGTGTCGCGTCGAGGCCAATTACGGCGATCCGGTGGCCGCGCTCGGGTACTTCAGGATGGCGATCGGCAGTCATTACGAGTCCGGCAGCACCGTGATGATCAGTACGCCTCTTGCTCTCCTCGCGGCCTTTTACGACCGGCACGGCCGTTACGAGCCGGCGGCCACGATCGCTGGTTTCGCGTTCGGTCCCGTCACGGCGGCGTCGTTCCCTCAGCTCAGCGCGGTGATCGCACACCTACGCGATGTCCTCGGCGACCACCTCTACGAATCGTTCGCTAAAAAGGGCGCAAACATGACCACCGCAGCGATGGTGGCCTACACCTACGACCAAATCGACCAGGCCCGAACAGAACTCGAACACCCTGGCTGAGTTGCACGAGTTGCGTGTCCAACGCGAGAGCGGCGCAGCGCGAGTCGGGAATCGAGGGTGCGCCCTCCGGCGGGAAGTATGATTGCCCACACACGGCCTGGCGGGTCGCTTGGTGGGACAACCGTGCTCGTACGCTTGGTTATCGTGGACTCGATGACCGGCGTGGCCGTGGGGGCGGTTGGTTGAGGACAAGGAGGACTGGCCGTGTGGTACAAGACGCTCGGCGCTGTCATGGTCATTGGGGTCACCATCGGATTGGCGCCGATTGCACATGCCAACGGCGACACGGACTACATCAACAATTTGAAGCAGCATGGTCTGTCGCCGACGCCCGGCACTTCCGAAGGTGATTGGGAGGCAACGGCAATCAAAGCGGCACACCAGGTGTGCGACATGGCAGCCGCAGGCAATAGCCGGGACGCCATCACTGCGCGCTACACGGCAAAACATCCCGATACTGGGGCCGATTACAGGGTCTTGGTCGATGCGGCCGTGGCGACCTATTGCCCTCAGTACTGGTAACCCCTAATCCCTTGCTTTCGGACGGCCGAGGTTTTGGGCTACATCCTCAACAGCGCGCTTCGCTCGCAGCGTTACCCGCTGGGACACAACGGCATCTTCACCGCTTGCCGTAACTAGGGTGGGTCACAATGGAGCCTTGTGGCCCCACAACATCACTACCTCTGCTGAATGTCGGTTAAGTGGCGAACCATCAGACCCATGAAACCGTCTAACTAACAACGAGGAAACGCGAAATGGTGGCGTGTCCCCGACGGCTACGGGCGCTATCGGTCGCGGCGAGTCGCGAGCTTTCAGGCCCGGTGAGGAGTAACTGATGTCTGTAACGACATGGACGTTGCTGTCTATCTTCGTTATCGCTCCCCTCGGTACTCTTGCCTTTGACAGGCCCCTCTTCGGCAATTGGATCTGGCGCATCGACCTTGAGAGTTCGAGGGAGCATGAGTGAGCATTCCGCTCACGACGCCCAGGATCGCTCCCGACGCCGCCGCTCCCCTTGGGTGGGCGCGCCGACTGCTTTCAAGTAGTGGACTACTCTTGCCCCGCGCGGGGATCGCGGAAACGATTTAGCTATGAAACCCAACTTTGCACCGCCCAACGGGGCAGCCAGGGTCGACGAATGGGACAACATCAAGGCAGCCTTCAGGGCATTCGACGGCCCGAAGTGGAAACTCCAGCACACCACCGACCACCGGCGACGCGCCGATATCGTGGTATCCGTCATCGGGCAGCAGTACGCGGACGGGCACGCTGAGCGCCAGGTCGTCATTGACTGCCCGGACACCCCGATCATCACGCCGGCCGAAGCGCGGAAGCTGGGCAGGGCGTTGATCGCCGCAGCAGACGCCGCTGACGGGTGACTTGCGCGCCCCGGCCTGCTTAGCTTCGGCGAAGCACTCGCAAATGGAAAAGATCAAGGGAGCTAGATACCGCCTCTGACCTGTGGGGTGAGTGACGGGACTCGAACCCGCGACATTCAGGATCACAACCTGACGCTCTACCAGCTGAACTACACCCACCACGTCCGCCAGCGGGCGCCGAGAACCCCCAGGGATGCTCAGAGCCAACGAGCGGCGACGTCGATATTAGCCGCTTGGTGGCCGGTGGGCCGAATCGATTGTTTCCGGCGGGCCTTCCCCGTTCTGAAGTTCGGCGGCTATCGCGGCGATTTCGCTGGTAGAAGGCCCTGGCAGGGCCACGAATGCGGTACGCCGGTAGAACCGCAACTCGCGAATGGATTCGTGTATGTCGGCCAGCGCCCGGTGGGTGAGCCCCTTGGTCGGCTGGCCGAAGTAAATCCGCGGGTACCAGCGCCGGCAGAGCTCTTTGATCGAGCTGACGTCGATCATCCGGTAGTGCAGAAACGAGTCCAGAGTGGGCATGTCGCGGGCGATGAACGAACGATCGGTGGCGATCGAGTTGCCGGCCAGCGGCGCCGTCTTGGGTTGCTTGACGTGCTCGCCGATGTAGTCGAGCACCATCGTCTCGGCGGTCGCCAGATCGACGGTGGATGCCTTGACCTCGCCGATCAGGCCCGAGCGGGAGTGCATGTCGGCGACTACGTCGATCATTGACGACAGCGCAGCGTCGTCGGCGTGGATCACCACGTCGACTCCGTCACCGAGAACGTTTAAATCCGGGTCGGTGACCAAGGCTGCGATCTCGATCAACTTGTCCGAGCCCAGGTCAAGCCCGGTCATCTCGCAATCGATCCACACCAATTCGTCCCGCACAGCGCTCAGCGTAGGCCCACGTCAGCCCTGCCCCTGCCTCCCCCCGGCAAGTAGTGTGATGCATTGCCGTACTGCACTGGAACTACTCGGGAAGAGGGACGCGGCACGATGAGCACCGAATCTGCGGGGACACCCGCGACGCGGATCGCGAACGGCTACGCCTTTGCAGGCCAGGCTTTGGAATTGGGCACCGTCGTTGTCGACGGCGAGGTCGACCCGACGGCCCAGATCCGCATCCCGATGGCGACCGTCAACAGGCACGGCCTGGTGGCCGGAGCCACCGGGACCGGCAAGACCAAGACGCTGCAGCTGATCGCCGAACAGCTCAGCGCCGCGGGTGTGCCCGTCCTGATGGCCGACGTCAAGGGCGACCTGTCCGGTCTGTCGCGGCCGGGGGAGGCCAACGACAAGACCACTGCGCGAGCCAGGGACACCGGCGACGATTGGGCCGCAACTGGTTACCCGGTGCAGTTCCTGTCACTCGGTACCGAGGGAATCGGCGTTCCGGTGCGGGCGACGGTTGCCGGATTCGGTCCGGTCCTGCTATCAAAGGTATTGGGGCTCAACGCTACTCAAGAGTCGACACTGGGGCTGATCTTCCACTGGGCCACGGAGAGCAACCGCCGGCTGGTCACCCTCGACGATCTGCGCGGTCACATCAGCTATCTCACCACCGACGAAGGCAAGGAAGCCCTCAAATCGTTGGGCGGTGTGTCGTCGACGACGGCGGGAGTCATCCTGCGGGCGCTGGTAAACCTCGACGGCGAGGGCGGCGACACGTTCTTCGGCGAGCCGAAGCTCGACCCGAACGACCTGCTGGAAGTCGACAACGGTCAGGGCACCATCTGGCTGCTCGAGTTCAGCGGTCAGTCGTTGCGGCCGGTCATCTTCTCCACCTTCCTGATGTGGCTGCTGGCCGAGCTGTTCAAGGAGTTGCCCGAGGTCGGTGACATTGACAAGCCCAAGTTGGTGTTCTTCTTCGACGAGGCGCACCTGCTGTTCGCCGACGCGTCGAAGGCCTTCCTCGAGCAGGTCGAGCAGACCGTCAAGCTGATCCGCTCCAAGGGCGTCGGGGTGTTTTTCTGCACCCAGCTACCGACAGACATACCCAACGACATCCTCTCCCAGCTGGGCGCCCGCGTTCAGCACGCGCTGCGCGCGTTCACCCCCGACGACCAGAAGGCGCTCAGCAAAACCGTGCGCACCTACCCGAAAACCGATGTCTACGACCTGGAGTCGGCGCTGACATCGCTGGGAATAGGCGAGGCCGTCGTCACCGTGCTGTCGGAGAAGGGTGCGCCGACACCGGTCGCGTGGACTCGGATGCGGGTACCCCGCTCGCTGATGGCGTCGATCGGCAACAAGGAGATTGCGGCCGCAGCGAAAAACAGTCCACTGCAGGCGAAGTACGGCCGAACGGTCCAACAACCGGCGCAGCCCCAGGGCGCCCCGGGGGATATGCAAGTCCAACCGGGGTCGCAGCCGCCGCAAGCCCAGTCCGGCTATCCGCCGGTCCCACCAAATGACCCGGTTCCGCCGATGCCGGAGCCGGCGGAGCCAAAAGGCCCCTCCAAATTGGAGATATTCCTGAACAATTCGACCGTGAAAAGCGGCATCAATACGGCGATACGTGAAATCACGAGGAGCCTGATGAACAGCGGACGCCGCCGCAAGTAGGCGCTTACCCGCCGGCGAGCTTCTTGTAGAAGCTGCCCACGATCGGGGCGACGATGGCGCGTGGCGCGTACTGGCTTGCCACCGACATGGCCTTCGACGTCAAGCCGGGGACGACGCGCATCTTGTTGCGCTCCAACGCATCCAGCGATCTCCGGGCCGTGTGTTCCGTCGAGATCCACAGGAAGTCCGGCACCAGCCTTTCGACCAGCGACGCCTCGGCGTCCTCGGGAAGATCGGTGCGGACCGGGCCGGGCGCCAACAGCGTGACATGCACACCGGAGCCACGCAGTTCGCCCCGCAGCGATTCGCTGAAGGTGTTCGCGAACGCCTTGGTGGCGGCATAGGTGGCGTTGTAGGGAATCGGCGAATTGCCCGCTGCTGAGCCAGAAATCAATATGCCCCCGGCCTTCCGCTCGATCATGCCCGGCAGCACCGCCAGCGTCAGGTCATGCACCGCTACGGCATTCAGCTGCACCTGGGCTTTTTCGCCCGCCGGGTCGAGTTCCGAGACCGGACCGAAAGTCGCGGTACCCGCGTTGGCGCACAGGATCGAGATGGGCCGCGCGGCCAGTTCGTCGACCAGTTTCGCGCGCTCGGAGGGGTCGGCGAGATCGGCCGGTCGCACTTCGACGGCGACGCGATGCTTGTCGGCCAGACGGCCGGCCAGGTCGGTCAGCACGACTTCGCGTCGCGCGGTGATGATCAGGTTGTGCCCGCGCGCGGCCAGTTCGGTGGCCAGCGCTGCGCCGATGTTCTGCGACGCCCCGGTGACAACGGCACGCGCATCGGGGCTGGGAGCAGGTACCGGCATGTGCCAATCGTAGACAGGCCGCTAGGCCCGTTTTCCGCACCGTGATCGGGTTAGCCCGTGTGAGGCAGTGTGATGTTGTGTTTGCGTGCGTTGGGTTTTGGCGTGATTCGTATGGGCCGGGAACCGCAAGCGTTGTGCCAACAGAGTGAATAACATGCTTGTTATTTCCGGTATTTCGGTGCTATCGTTGTGCCAATATGTACACGAGAGTGAAGCGAGTCCGCCGAGGTGACCGGGTGCACGAGTACGTGCAGCTGGTCGAGGGGCGCCGCGAGGGCGGGAAGGTGCGCCAGCGTGTTGTGGCAACGCTGGGTCGCCTGGATGAGTTGAAGTCCTCCGGGCAGCTCGACCGGTTCGCGGGAGCGTTCGCCCGCCTGGACCCGCCAGCGGTGGGCACCCGCCGCGAGGTTGGCCCGCTGCTGGTGACCGTCCACTACCTACGGCGTCTTGGCCTTGCCGGCGTGGTCGACCGGCTCGTGCCGATGCGCGGACGTGCGCTGCTTACCCATGGCGAGGTGATTGCCGCGCTGGTCGCCAACCGTTTGGCCTGCCCGGCCCCGCTGTATGACGTGGCCGGATGGGCGTCGTCGGCGGCGCTGGCCGAGCTGCTCGGCGTGCCCGGCATGCTGCTCAACGATGACCGGCTCGGTCGGGCGTTAGAGGCCCTGGCGCCGGTGGCCGAGCAGGTCCGCGGGCAGCTGCTGCTAGCCGCTATCCACGGGTTCCCGGTGGCCGACGCGTCCCGGCTGCACCTGGACCTGACCGCGGTCCGGTTCGCCGGTGGCTACCAGGACTCCGCGGTCGTGGTCAAGGGATGGTCCGCGGATCGGACCATAGCCCGGCAGGTCAAGACCCTGCAGGCCGCCACTGCTTCCGGGGTGAGCGTGTATTTCCGCCCGCATAAGGGATCCAGCTCAGAACTGCCGGCGTTTACCGAGGCGATCGAGACCCTCGCCGGCGCGCTGCCGCCCGGCCTGGTCATCGTCGCCGACTCCGGACTGGGCTACCTGGAGAACCTGTGCGCCGCCGACACCAAGAACGTGCGGTTCGTGGTGCCGCTGCGCGCCGACACCGGCTGGGCCGACAGGTTCACCACCGACGTGCCCGGCGGCCTCGACGCGCTGGCTCGGCTGGATTACTGCTCCTACCGGGAACAGCGGCTGCCCGCACACCAACGCAGCAGCTGGAAGGGGCTGCTGGCGTCGTTCCCGGTCACCGATCACGCCGACGCGCGCCACGACCTGCGCGTCGCCTACATCTGGTCCTCCGAAGAAGCCGCCTCCGTCGCCGATGCGCGTGAGCGAGCCCTGGCCAACGCCGAGGCGGCCCTCACCCGCATCCGCAACGGGCTCGGCGGCCGCTACTACAAGACCCGCACACACGTTGACGCCCGCGTCGCCCAAATCCTCACCGGCCCAGTCAAAGACCTACTTACCGTCACCACCGGCATCCGCGCCGGCAAACCCACCATCACCTGGCAGCGCAACCCCGCCGCCATCAACAATGCCGGACACCTGGGCAGCGATCGTGAGCGCGGCGAAGCCGGGCGCGGCGGGTCGCCTGCCAAACCAATAGAGTGCCGTGCATGAGTCAGCCCGAGTCGGCCCCGAGCACGATCGTGCAATCGCGGGTAGTGGCGTGGGCGTTGTGGGACTGCGGGTCCACCGGACTGAACGCGATCGTGGCGACCTTCGTGTTCTCCGTCTACCTGACCAGCAGCGTGGGGGTGGCCGTGCCCGGTGGTACCTCACCGGCGAGCTGGCTGGGCCGTGCGGGGGCCATTGCGGGGTTGACGATCGCGGTGCTGGCGCCAGCCGTCGGCGTGTACGTGGAGTCCCCCCACCGCCGACGGGTGGCGCTGGCCGTGTTGACCGGCATGGCGGCGGCGCTGACCAGCGCGATGTACCTGATCCGCCCACACCCCGGCTACCTATGGGCCGGGCTTGTGCTGCTGGCGGCGACGGCGGCATGCGGCGACCTGGCCAGCGTCCCGTACAACGCGATGCTGCGTCAGCTCTCGACACCGCACACTGCCGGCCGGATCTCCGGCTTCGGCTGGGCGGCGGGCTATACCGGCAGCGTCCTACTGCTGCTGCTGATCTATTTCGGATTCATCTCCGGAAAGGGCGACGAGCGTGGCCTGCTGCACGTACCCGCTCATGATGGGCTCTCTGTGCGGACGGCGATGCTGCTGGCTGCGGCGTGGCTGGTGTTATTCGCGCTGCCGTTGTTGCTGGTCGCGCACCGGTTGCCCGACTCGGGCGTGGTGTCGCACCCGACGAGCATCCTGGGTGGTTATCGCAAGCTGTGGACGGAGGTCAGCGCCGAGTGGCGGCGCGACCGCAACCTCGTCTACTTCCTGATCGCCAGTGCGCTCTTCCGGGACGGTCTGGCGGCGCTCTTCGCCTTCGGCGCCGTGCTGGGCGTCAACGTGTACGGCATTTCCCAAGCTAACGTGCTGATATTCGGTGTGGCGGCCAGCCTGGTGGCCGCGGTGGGGGCGGTGGTCGGCGGGTTCGTCGACCACCGGGTGGGATCCAAACCGGTCATCATCGGGTCACTGCTCGTGATCCTCGGTGTGGCACTCGCGCTGATTGCCCTCTCTGGTTCGCTGGCCTTCTGGCTGGGCGGACTGCTGCTGTGCCTGTTCATCGGACCGGCACAGTCGTCGTCGCGCGCCTTGCTGCTGAAGATGGCGAGCCAGGGCAAGGAGGGGGTGGCGTTCGGTCTGTACACGATGACGGGGCGCGCGGTGGCGTTCGTCGCGCCGTGGCTATTTTCCGTCTTCGTCGACGTGTTCGGAGCCGTCCGCGCCGGCCTGGGCGGGATCTCGCTGGTGCTGATCGCCGGTGTGCTGGCGATGCTGGCGGTCCGGGTCCCACCGAGCCGCGAGGCTGTCGCGCTAGAGCGGGCGTAGAGCAGGCCTCGTGTCGTGAGTCGTTAATTCACCGACACCAAAGGACGGCCGGCTCAGCCTCCTACGCGCACCGAGCGTGGTGGTTAGGTACGGATTTCGATGCGGTTTTAGTGCATATCACCCACAGTCGGCGGATGGGTTCACTGCAATCGAATTAATGACTCAGGATCGCTAGGACCGTCTCAGTTGTTCGGGGCGTCGCAGATCGTGATGCCCTGGCCGACGCGTTGGCGTACCTGAACCCCGGCCACCGTCACCGAGCAGGTCACATTGTGGCCGATATTGATGATCGTGAGGATCGGCGGATGCGCGGCCGACTTTGCCATGCTGACCTCGATGCTCCACGGCAGCGCCACGTTGAACAACGTCTGTACGACCTCGCCGGCGTCCAGGTAGCTGATGCTGATCGCGCGACCTTCGCCGGTCACGCTGTAGACAACGGGCTGCATCGCGCCCGGCTCCGTGGTCTCGGTGGGTCCGCCCGGGCTGCTGGTCGTTGGGGGTGCCGGGGCGGCGCTCGGTGTGTGCGAATGCCGTGCCGTCGTCGGAAGTGTCGAGCTCGGCGTGGGCATTGGGGGCAACGGCTCGACCGCGGTCTGGGTTTTGTTCGCGCCGTTGGCGATTATCAGGGCGATCACCGATGCGACGACCAGCAGCACCGCCACGATGGCGCCGACCAGCAACCAGCGCGGCGTTCTCGGGCCTTCCGGCGGGGGAGCCGGACCCTGTCCAGGTGCTTCATGCGATTGGGCCTGGTCTTGCTGCCAGTACCGGGGCAACTGTTCGGTCGGGTGAATTTGGTTCGCGTGCGGTGCCCACTGGGGCGTTTGACCGCCGTATGTGTGCGTGTACGGCGCTTGGTCGGCATAGGCCGGGTCGGTGAGCGGCGGAGTGTGGTAACTCAGCGGCTCGGTCGATCCAGACCCGGGTAGAGGGGGACTAAACCACTCGGGTCGACGTGGATCGTTCATGTCCACCTCATGGTTTGCAGGGTACCTGGGCCGAGCGCCTGAGCGCTTTTGCACCCGATGGCACCGCGGCCCGGTCGCACGTCTTGGACAAGCGTTGAGAAGCCGGCGCGGCTACTGGCACTGATCTCCGGCCGTCAGCGCCGCAACCGTCATGGCCCTCATGACGGCTCGGGAACGCAACGTCCGCGCCGGTTTGGTATCGCCCGATTTCATGCTGTGTGGTGTGGAGTTCAGCAGGCCGAATACGGCATGCGCCATCAGCCGGGCGTCGGCCTCGGCCAGCTCATGGTTGAGCTGGCGCAGCACTCCCACCCACACCTCGACGTACTGCCGCTGCGCCTTGCGCACCTGCCGCTCGGCGACTGCGGGCAAGTGCGCAAGATCCCGGTCCTGGATTCGGATCAGGTCCGGTTCGCCCAGTGCAAAGTCGAGGTGAAATTCGATGAGGCCGTCCAGCGCCGCGGCCGCGTTGGCGGTGTTGGCCGTCACGTCGCGAGCGCCGGCCAGTAGCCGGGCGCTGATCCCGACCAACAACTCGACCAGCAGCGACTCCTTGTTGGGGAAGTGCCGGTAGATCGCCGGCCCGCTGACGCCGGCGGCGGCGCCGATGTCTTCCAGCCGTACCGCGAGGAAGCCGCGTTCGGCGAATAGCCGCTCGGCGGCGGACAGAAGTTGCAGCCGCCGGTCGGACTTCAACTGGCTGCGGCGATTTGGGGTTTCTGGTTGCCCGGGCTGGCCGTCCGGGGCGGACCCTGTCATCGGCCTCCGTCAGAGACGATTCGGTTAATCGTCACTAACGTAGCACGAGTTATTCGCAATTAACTTTCAATTGTGTGCAGCGAATTGCCGGAGACGATCTAGGTTGGTAATCGAACCAGGCGAGGGAACCGTGGCAGCAGCCGTAGACCGCAATTCACTGTCCTACGATCGCGGTCCAAGCACGCCCCCGCTGCTCGAGACGACCATCGGCGTCAACTTGGCTGACACCGCCACCAGGTATCCGCACCGGGACGCACTCGTCGATGTCCACGCGGGTCGCCGCTGGAGCTACGCCGAACTGCTGACCGCCGTGCGCCGACTGGCCACCGGGCTGACGCGAGCGGGGATCGGGAGGGGCGACCGGGTCGGAATCTGGGCTCCGAACCAATGGGAGTGGGTGCTCGTCCAGTACGCCACCGCCGAGATCGGGGTGATCTTGGTGACCATCAATCCCGCCTACCGTGCCAGCGAATTGTACTATGCGCTAAGGCAATCCGGGATCGCCATGGTGATTGCGGCCTCGGGCTTCAAGGGTGTGGACTACGCCGCGATGCTGGCCGAGGTGGCGCCGAATTGCCCGGACCTGAGACACGTGGTGTTCATGGAGACCGATGGTTGGGACGAACTCGCCGGTACCGAGGTAGACCCGACGGCGCTGGCGAAGATCGCGGCAACGCTGAACAACGGCGATCCGGTCAATATCCAATACACCTCCGGCACAACGGGATATCCGAAGGGCGCCACGCTGAGCCACCGCAACATCCTCAACAACGGATATCTGGTGGGCGAGCTGCTCGAGTACACCGCACAAGATCGGATCTGCATCCCGGTGCCGTTCTATCACTGCTTCGGCATGGTGATGGGAAACCTGGCGGCCACGAGCCACGGCGCCTGCATGGTGATCCCGGCGCCCGGTTTCGATCCCGCCGCCACCCTGCGGGCGGTGCAGGCCGAGCGGTGCACCAGTCTTTATGGCGTGCCGACCATGTTCATCGCCGAACTCGGCATGCCGGACTTCGCGGACTACCAGCTGGACAGCCTGCGCACCGGAATTATGGCGGGCTCGCCGTGCCCGGTCGAGGTGATGCGCAAGGTGATCGAGCACATGCACATGCCGGGGGTGTCGATCTGCTACGGCATGACAGAGACTTCACCGGTTTCCACCCAGACGCGCACCGACGACTCGCTGGCACGGCGTGTCGGCACCGTCGGCCGGGCGGGTCCCCATCTGGAGATCAAGGTGGTGGACCCGGTCACCGGCCAGACGGTACCCCGCGGCGTGGCCGGCGAGTTCTGTACGCGGGGCTACTCGGCGATGGCGGGCTATTGGAATGACCCGGAGCGCACGGGCGAGGTCATCGACTCGGACGGATGGATGCACACCGGAGATCTGGCGGCGATGGACGGGTGCGGGTATGTCCAGATCACCGGCAGGATCAAGGACATCGTCGTCCGGGGCGGCGAGAACATCTCCCCGCGCGAGATCGAGGAGTTCCTCTATACCCATCCGGACATCCTCGACGGCCATATCATCGGGGTGCCCGACGAAAAGTACGGAGAGGAGCTGATGGCGGTGGTCAAACTGCGCGACGGGGCGCCGCCGCTGACCGTCGAGGGGTTGCGCGACTTCTGCACCGGCCGGATCGCCCGGTTCAAGATCCCGCGGTATCTGTGGATCGTCGACGAGTTTCCGATGACCGTCACCGGCAAGGTCCGCAAAGTGGAGATGCGCCAACTCGCGATCGAGTACCTGCGCGGCCACGACTGAGCACTGGGCGCCCCGATGGCGAGGAGGAATTCGCCTGTGTCGCAGGCCGAAACCTCGCTGAGCGGCTGCGTGCCGGGTCTATGGGAAGTCCGGCCTCCAGATAGACCGCTCCCAGATATAGTTGCAGCGACAAGCGGGAGGCCGCAGTGGCATTGATGGCATTGACGATCCGTCGGGCGAGCGCAGCCGATGCGCCGGAGTGTGCAGGCATCTGCTACGACGCGTTCGCAGCCATCGCCGCGCGCCATGGATTTCCGCCGGATTTCGCGTCGGTCGATGTCGCGACCGCGTTGCTGTCGGGGCTGATCGAACATTCTGGCTTCTTCTCCCTGGTCGCCGAGGTCGACGGGCAAATCGTGGGGAGCAGCTTCCTTGACGAGCGCTCCACGATCTCCGGGGCGGGCCATGTCACGGTGGATCCGGACGTGCAGGACCGTCGGATCGGCCGGGCGCTGATGGACACGATGCTGCAGCGCTGCGCGCAGCGGCGGGTGCCCGGCGTGCGACTGTTACAAGCTGCCTACCACTACCGCTCGATGAGTCTGTACGCCAAGCTTGGCTTCGACCTACGCGAGCCGTTCGCCGCGATGCAGGGCGACCCGCTGGCCCTGCGAATCCCGGGATACGGTGTGCGTGCCGCGACCACAGCTGACCTGTCCGCGTGCGACGCGCTGTGTGTGCGTGTGCACGGCCACGACCGCGGCGGCGGGCTGCGCGACGCGCTCGCCCAGGGGACGGCCCGGGTGGTCGAGCGCGGCGGGCGGATCACCGGGTACACGAGCGGGATCGGGTTTTACGGGCACGCGGTGGCCGAGACCAATGACGATTTGCAGGCTCTGATCGGGGCGGCTGAGGGATTCCCGGGTCCTGGGTTTCTCGTCCCGGTGCGCAACACCGAGCTGCTGCGCTGGTGTCTGGCCCAC
The DNA here is from genome assembly GCA_963814505.1 of uncultured Actinomycetota bacterium. GTDB lineage: Bacteria > Actinomycetota > Actinomycetes > Mycobacteriales > Mycobacteriaceae > Mycobacterium. The sequence continues at coordinate 17,161 of CAWFDM010000015.1, read as the reverse complement.
GGGTTGCGGGTGTTCGTGGTGTTGAATCTCATGACGATCGGGCTGTATTCGGAACCGCGCGGGGCATTTCTCGCGTCGGTGTGGTACTGACGATCCCCACCGCGCGGCTTAGTGCCGAGTCGCTGATCACTCGTATGTCAGCAAACCGAACCCTCGCCGCGCTGATCGAAGGTCCAATGTCCTTCTTCAGGGGGCCAATGGCCCTATGTCGAGCATCATGTCAGTCCTTACGTTTACACGGGAAGCGGCGAAGACGACGTAGGGACGGCTTTATGGGTACGACTACGAGAGTCGCGGTGGTTGGAGCCAGCGGCTATGCGGGTGGTGAGATTATGCGGCTGCTGCTGGGCCATCCGGCTTACACCGAGGGGCGGCTGACCATCGGCGCGCTCACGGCGGCCGCCAGCGCGGGAAGCACGCTCGGCGAGCACCACCCGCATCTGCTGCCGCTCGGGGACCGGGTGTTGCTGCTCACCGAAGCAGGCGTGTTGGCCGGTCACGATGTCGTGTTCTCTGCGTTGCCGCCAGGCCATTCCGGGCCACTGGCCGAACAGCTCGGTCCCGGCACGGTGATCATCGACTGCGGTGGCGACTTTCGGCTGCGCGACGCCGCCACCTGGGAGCGGTTCTACGGCTCGCCGCACGCGGGCACCTGGCCCTACGGGCTGCCCGAGCTGCCCGGTGCCCGCGACCGCCTGCGCGGTGCCACCCGGATCGCGGTCCCGGGGTGTTACCCGACCGCGGCGTTGCTGGCGCTGGTACCCGCCGTGGCCGAAGGCCTCGCCGAACCGGTGGTGACCGTAGTCGCCGTCAGCGGCACCTCAGGCGCCGGACGCGAGGCCAAGACCGAGTTGCTCGGATCGGAGGTCATCGGCTCGGCGCGCGCCTACAACATTGCCGGTGTGCACCGCCACACTCCCGAGATCGCCCAGGGACTGCAGGCGGTCACCGAACGCGATGTGTCGGTGTCGTTCACCCCTGTACTCATCCCGATGACCCGCGGCATCCTTGCCACCTGCACCGCCCCCAGCACAGCATCGCTGGCTCAGGTGCGGGCGGCTTACGAAAAGCACTACGGCGGTGAGCCGTTCGTGCATGTGCTGCCGGAGCAAAGGCTCCCTCGCACCGGCGCGGTGATCGGCAGCAACGTCGCGCAGATGGCGGTCGCGGTCGACAGGGATGCCGCGCGGCTAGTGGCCGTCTGCGCGATCGACAACCTCGTCAAGGGTGCCGCCGGGGCGGCCGTGCAGTCCATGAACCTGGCGCTGGGTTGGCCGGAGACCGACGGTCTGTCGGTCGTCGGGATGGCGCCGTGACTGCGGTCGACGCCCCCGCGATCACCCGCGATGTCAGGGCCACTGTGCTTGCCGAGGCGTTGCCGTGGCTCAAGCACCTGCACCACAAAATCGTCGTGGTGAAATACGGCGGTCATGCGATGCTCGATGACACCCTGCGGCGCGCGTTCGCCGCCGACATGGTGTTCCTGCGCAACTGCGGAATCTATCCCGTCGTCGTACACGGCGGGGGCCCACAAGTCAGCGCGATGCTCGAACGGCTCGGTATCCCCAGTGAATTCAAGGGCGGTTTCCGGGTGGTCACCCCTGAGGTGCTCGACGTCGCGCGGATGGTGCTGTTCGGCCACGTCGGTAGGGAATTGGTGAATCTAATCAACGCACACGGCCCGTACGCGGTCGGCATCACCGGAGAGGACGCGCAATTGTTCACCGCGGTGCGCCGCAGCGTCATGGTCGATGGGGCGCCCACCGATATCGGCTTGGTCGGCAACGTCGCGAACGTGGACACCGCGGCGGTTCGGGATCTCATCGCCCAGCGCATTCCGGTGGTCTCGTCCATCGGCCCGGACACCGACGGCGTGGTATACGACATCAACGCCGATACCGCCGCAGCCGCGCTGGCGGAGGCGCTGGAGGCCGAAAAGCTGCTTATCCTGACCGACGTGGAGGGGCTCTACACTAACTGGCCAGACCGGGATTCACTGGTCAGCGAGATCGGCACCGTGAAGCTGGCCGGACTTCTGCCGTCGGTGCAGGCTGGGATGGTGCCCAAGACAGAGGCCTGTTTGCGCGCGGTCGAGGGCGGGGTTCCCAGCGCGCACATCATCGACGGCCGGGTCGAGCATTGCGTGCTGGTCGAGTTGCTCACCAACGACGGAGCCGGAACCACTGTGGTGCGCGCGTGACCCACACCGATGCGCTGCTGAAGCGGTGGGACGCGGTAATGATGTCGAACTACGGCACCCCGGCGCTGGCACTGGCCTCCGGGCAAGGCGCGGTGCTCACCGACGTCGACGGCAAGACCTACCTCGACCTGCTGGCGGGGATCGCGGTCAACGTTTTGGGGCATTGTCATCCCGCGGTGATCGACGCGGTGACCCGACAGCTGACCACGCTGGGCCATACCTCCAACCTGTATGCGCACGAACCGGGCATCGCGCTGGCGGAAGCGTTGGTCGACCAGTGGGGCGTCGAGGGCGCGCGAGTGTTCTTCTGCAACTCCGGCGCCGAAGCCAACGAGCTGGCGTTCAAGCTGTCCCGGCTCACGGGCCATTCGAAACTCGTTGCCACGCAACGGGCATTTCACGGCCGCACGATGGGGTCGTTGGCGCTGACCGGCCAACCCGAGAAGCAGGCGCCGTTCGCTCCGCTGCCCGGCGAGGTCATCCATGTGCCCTACGGGGACGTCGATGCGTTGGCGTCCGCCGTGACCGCCGAAACCGCGGCTGTGTTCCTCGAGCCGATCATGGGCGAGGCCGGCGTGGTCGTGCCACCGGCGGGCTATCTCGCAGCAGTCAGGGAGATCACCGCGCAGCGCGGTGTGCTGTTGGTCATCGATGAGGTTCAGACCGGAATGGGCCGCACCGGAGCGTTTTTCGCCCATCAGCACGACGCGATCACGCCCGATGTGGTGACGATGGCCAAGGGGCTCGGCGGCGGGCTGCCGATCGGGGCGTGCCTGGCGGTCGGGCCGGTCGCGGCGCTGCTGACGCCCGGCCTGCACGGCAGCACCTTCGGCGGCAACCCGGTCTGCGCCGCTGCTGCCCTGGCGGTGCTGCGCACGCTGAACGACGATGGACTGATCGAACGCGCCGAGGCACTCGGCACATCGCTGTGCCGTGGCATCGAGTCTCTGAATCACCGCTTGGTGGACCATGTGCGGGGACGCGGCCTGCTGCGCGGCGTGGTGCTGACCGCGCCGGCCGCCAAGGCAGTCGAAGCGGCCGCGCGCGAGGCCGGCTTCCTCGTCAACGCCGCCGCCCCGGACGTGATCCGGCTGGCACCGCCGCTGGTGATCACCAACGCTCAGATCGACCAGTTCGTGGCGAGTCTCCCCGATGTGCTGGACCGCGCCACAGGATGACGCTGCGTCACCGGGCGTCGGGACAGGCCTCAGGCACTCACCGACAAACCCTCATCGCTTTCGATCAGGACACCGGCCGCAATGAGCTTTTCCAGGTCAATTCCGTAGGTCGTCAGGTCGCCGCGCGGGGTGGTAGTGCCCAGCCACTGATTCGCGAGAACGCGTGCAATTGCCTGTCTTTCCGCCAGGGAAAGCGACCGCGCCGCCTTAGTGAGCGTCCGCAACAGATTGAGCGCGCTTGTCAGACCGTTGGCGGTATCGCGGGTGACAAAGCCGACGGCGGTGGCGGCAGCGTTCGTGGCGAGATCCCATTCCGAACGACGTAACGTCAAATGAACTTGGTACCTGGTCACGTGTGCGTCTGCTGCGGCGTCGGTCGTGTCTTCTATCCGCAGTTCACCTTCGTCGAAGCAGATGGTGAGATCACCGACAGCCTGCTCCAGCCGGTCAAGCCCAGTCAGGGAGACGCCTTCGATGGAGAGCTCCACCGGCTGCGGGTTGACGCGGGAGGCAAGCCCATGCGTCAGCGCGCGCAGCGACGACTTTCGATCGTCTTCCTGGACGACCCATTCGGCAGTCTCCCACTCATCGTCGCCAGTCACCACACGCCCCTCGTACCCGTTCGCGCGAGTTTGTCATCGACCGCTGTCCCACCGCCTGACAGCCGGTTCCGGGTTGGCCAGGTCGGCGAGCCCCATGCCTCGAAACGGTACCAAGCCAACATGCGGTTTGTGGGCCGATTCAGGTTGACCTGAACTACCCGTCGGCGGTGCTGCGGCCCGGAAGCGTCGGCAAGGACCGCACGCGCGGTGCGACCGTGCCCGCTTACCGTTCCTGGACGCACCGCGGTGTGGGTGGTATCCTCACGTCAGTTAATGAGCATTAACTGAAAACTCTGCTAGACAGCCCCGACGGCGAGGAGGCTCTGCGGCAATGGACAAGGTGGTGGCTACCGCTGCGGAGGCGGTCGCGGATATAACCGACGGCGCGTCCCTGGCGGTCGGGGGATTCGGTCTCTGCGGCGTTCCCGAAGCGCTGATCGCGGCACTGGCCGACAGCGGCGTCGCCGACCTGGAGACGGTGTCGAACAACTGCGGCGTCGATGGCATTGGGCTGGGATTGCTGTTGCAGCACAAGCGGATTCGTCGAACGATCTCGTCGTATGTGGGGGAGAACAAGGAGTTCGCCCGCCAGTTCTTGTCCGGCGAACTTGAGGTGGAGCTGACCCCGCAGGGCACCCTGGCGGAGCGGCTGCGCGCCGGTGGGATGGGGATACCGGCGTTCTATACGCCGGCCGGGGTGGGTACCCAGATCGCCGACGGCGGCCTGCCGTGGCGTTACGACGCCTCGGGCGCGGTGGCGGTGACATCGCCTGCCAAGGAAACCCGCGAGTTCGACGGTGTCACCTACGTGCTGGAGCGGGCGATCCGCACCGACTTCGCGCTGGTGCACGCCTGGAAGGGGGACCGGCACGGCAACCTGGTGTACCGGGAGTCGGCCGCGAACTTCAATCCGGAATGTGCCGGTGCGGGACGGATCACTATCGCCGAGGTGGAATACCTCGTCGAACCCGGAGAGATCGACCCCGCCGCGGTGCACACCCCGGGCGTCTTGGTGCAGCGGATCGTGCACGTGCCCAATCCCGCCAAGCGGATCGAGAGGGAGACGGTGCGGTCATGAGGGCACCGACGACGATGCAGAGCGTATTTTGCTTCGCCGAGCGTCACGCCAGGGTGGGGTTCGGCCTCGAACCTCACGCTGGCGTGTCCCCCGCAAGCGGGCGGTACCGCCAGCTCGAGTCAGAATCGATGGGAGGTGGCGCCAAATGAGCTGGACTAGAGAAAGCATGGCCGCCCGGGTGGCCGCCGAGTTCGAGGACGGCCAATACGTCAACCTCGGCATCGGGATGCCCACCCTGATCCCCAACCACCTGCCCGAGGGCGTGCATGTCGTCTTGCACTCGGAGAACGGGATCCTCGGCGTCGGCCCGTACCCCAGGCGCGAGGACCTCGACGCCGATCTGATCAACGCTGGCAAGGAGACGGTCACCACGTTGCCGGGGGCGGCGTTCTTCGGCTCGTCCACGTCGTTCGGCATCATCCGCGGCGGACACCTGGATGTCGCCGTGCTTGGGGCCATGCAGGTTTCGGCCACCGGCGATCTAGCTAACTGGATGATCCCGGGCAAGATGGTCAAGGGCATGGGCGGCGCGATGGACCTGGTGCACGGGGCGCGCAAGGTGATCGTGATGATGGAACATGCGGCCAAGGACGGCAGCCCGAAGATCCTCGAACGGTGCACGCTCCCGTTGACCGGGGTGGGCTGCGTCAACCGCATCGTCACCGAGCTCGCGGTCATCGACGTCCGCGACGACGGTCTGCACCTGGTCGAGACGGCCCCCGATGTGTCGGTTGACGAGGTCGTCGCCAAGACCCAACCGCCCCTCGTCCTTGCGGATTCGATGACGCGGTGACAACCCTAACGGCCGCACCGTCATTCGCCGATGAGCATCGCCGGCTCGTCGGCGAGCTGAACGCCAAGCTCGCGGCCGCGGCGTTGGGCGGCAACGAACGCGCGCGGGAGCGTCACGTCAGCCGCGGCAAGCTGCTGCCCCGCGAACGGGTGGACCGACTGCTCGATCCGGGCAGCCCGTTTTTGGAGCTGGCCCCGCTGGCCGCCGGCGGCATGTACGACGGCGAGTCCCCGGGCGCCGGGATCATCACCGGGATCGGCCGGGTCTCCGGGCGGCAGTGCATGATCGTCGCCAATGACGCCACGGTAAAGGGCGGCACCTACTACCCGATGACGGTCAAGAAGCACCTGCGCGCGCAGGAGGTCGCGCTGCAGAATCTGCTGCCGTGTATCTACCTGGTCGACTCCGGCGGCGCCTTCCTGCCGCGCCAAGACGAGGTGTTTCCGGACCGGGAGCATTTCGGGCGGATTTTCTACAACCAGGCGACCATGAGCGCCAAGGGTATTCCGCAAGTGGCGGCGGTGCTCGGCTCTTGCACGGCGGGTGGGGCCTACGTGCCGGCGATGAGCGACGAAGCGGTCATTGTCCGTGAGCAGGGCACGATCTTTCTCGGCGGTCCGCCGCTGGTCAAGGCCGCTACCGGCGAGATCGTCTCGGCCGAGGAGCTCGGCGGCGGCGACCTGCACTCGCGGGTCTCCGGTGTCACCGACCACCTCGCCGACGACGACGAACACGCGCTGCGGATCGTCCGCTCGATCGCGGCTACGTTCGGCCCGCGCGGACCCAGCCAATGGGACGTGCGACGCCCGGTCGAGCCCAAACACGCACAGACCGAGCTTTACGACGTGGTACCTCCAGATCCGCGGGTGCCCTATGACGTGCACGAGGTCGTCGTCCGGCTGGTCGACGGCGGCGAATTCAGTGAGTTCAAAGCCAAGTACGGCAAGACGTTGGTGACCGCCTTCGCGCGCATCCATGGTCACCCGGTCGGGATCGTCGCCAACAATGGCGTGCTGTTCAGCGAGTCCGCCTTGAAGGGAGCGCATTTCATCGAGCTGTGCGACAAGCGCAAGATCCCGCTGCTGTTCCTGCAGAACATCGCCGGCTTCATGGTCGGCCGCGATTACGAGGCCGGCGGCATCGCCAAGCATGGCGCCAAGATGGTCACCGCGGTGGCGTGCGCTCGGGTTCCCAAGCTGACCGTGGTGATCGGCGGATCGTATGGTGCGGGCAACTATTCGATGTGCGGGCGTGCGTACTCACCGCGTTTTTTGTGGATGTGGCCCAATGCGCGGATCTCGGTGATGGGCGGCGAGCAGGCGGCGTCGGTGCTGGCCACCGTGCGCGGCGAGCAGCTGACGGCGGCGGGCACACCCTGGTCGGCCGACGATGAAGAGGCGTTCAAGGCGCCCATCCGTGCCCAGTACGAGGATCAGGGCAACCCGTATTACTCGACCGCGCGCCTGTGGGACGACGGCATCATCGACCCGGCTGACACCAGAACCTTTGTCGGGCTTGCCCTTTCGGTTTGCGCGACGGGCGCCGCTGGAACCGGTATCCTACGGCGTGTTCCGGATGTGAGTGCGGTGTTCGAGACGGTATTGGTGGCCAACCGCGGCGAGATCGCGGTCCGGGTGATCCGGACCTTGCGCCGGCTCGGCATCCGGTCCGTCGCGGTCTACAGCGACCCCGACGCCGGCGCGCGCCATGTCCTTGAGGCTGATGCGGCCGTGCGGCTGGGGCCCGCCCCGGCGCGTAAGAGCTATCTCGACATCGACCGCGTGCTTGCGGCGGCCGTGCGCGCCGGTTCCCAGGCGATCCATCCGGGCTATGGGTTTCTTTCCGAGAACGCCGATTTCGCCGCGGCATGTGAACGCGCCGGGGTGGTGTTTTTGGGGCCGCCGGCGCGCGCGATTGAGGTGATGGGGGACAAGATCACCGCCAAGAACGCGGTCGCCGCGTTCGATGTGCCGGTGGTGCCCGGGGTGGCGAAGCCGGGGCTCACCGACGGCGAACTTGCGGCGGCGGCCGAAGAGGTCGGCTATCCGGTGCTGGTCAAGCCGTCCGCGGGGGGTGGCGGCAAGGGCATGCGGCTGGTCGACGACCCGGCGCGGCTGCGTGATGCGCTGGTGAGCGCACGGCGCGAGGCCGCCTCCTCATTCGGCGACGACACGCTATTCTTAGAGCGGTTTGTGCTGCGCCCCAGGCATATTGAAGTTCAGGTACTCGCCGACACCCATGGCAACGTGGTGCACCTCGGTGAACGTGAATGCAGCCTGCAGCGGCGCCATCAAAAGGTCATCGAGGAGGCGCCGTCACCGCTGCTCGATCCCCAGACCCGCGCACGGATCGGGGCCGCGGCGTGCAACACCGCCCGAAGCGTCGATTACGTCGGCGCCGGCACGGTGGAATTCATCGTCTCCGCCGATCACCCGGGTGAGTTCTTTTTCATGGAGATGAATACCAGGCTGCAGGTGGAACATCCGGTGACCGAGGCGATTACCGGGCTGGACCTCGTCGAGTGGCAGCTGCGGGTCGCCGCGGGCGAGAAGCTGACATTCGCCCAGGACGACATCAAGTTGGACGGGCACGCGATCGAAGCCCGGGTGTACGCGGAAGACCCCGGGCGGGGATTTCTGCCGACCGGCGGCCGGGTGCTGCAGGTATTCGAACCCGACGGCCCGGGCGTGCGGGTGGATTCGTCGCTGCTGGCCGGCACGGTGGTCGGTAGTGACTATGACCCGATGCTGAGCAAGGTGATCGCACGCGGGGCCGATCGCGAGGAGGCGCTGGCGCGGCTGGACCGGGCGCTCTCGCGGACGGCGATCCTGGGCGTGCAGACCAACATCGAGTTTCTCCGGTTCCTGCTCGCCGACGAGCGGGTGCGCGCGGGCGACCTCGACACCGCGCTGCTGGACGAGCGGCTGGCGGACTTCGCCCCGCTGCCGGCGCCGGACGACGTGCTCGCGGCCGGGGGCCTCTACCGTCAATGGGCCTTGGCGAGGCTGGCCAAGGGCGACCTGTGGGCCGCGCCGACCGGATGGCGCGTTGGTGGCGGCGTGGCGCCGGTGCGCACCGCGATGCGTACCCCGCTGCGCACCGAGACGGTCTCGGTGTGGGGGCCGCCCGAGGCCGCCAGGGTGCAGGTCGGTGACGGCGAGATCAAATCCGCGAGTGTGCAACTCGAGCAGCGACAGATGAGCGCGACGCTGGACGGGCTGCGCCGTGAGTACCGATGGGCGGAGGCCGACCGGCACCTGTGGATTGCCGACGAACGTGGCACCTGGCATCTGCGAGAGGCGGAAGAGCAAAAGATTCATCGCGCGGCGGGCGCACGGCAGGCCGAGATCGTCAGCCCGATGCCGGGCAGCGTGATCGCCGTGCAAGTCGACTCCGGCGCCGAGGTTTCGGAGGGTGATGTCGTGGTCGTCGTTGAGGCGATGAAGATGGAACACTCGCTCGCCGCGCCGGTTTCGGGGCAAGTGCAGGTGCTGGTGTCCGCCGGCGATCAGGTGAAAGTCGATCAGGTGCTGGCGCGGATAAAGGATCAGGAATCATGACGGGAACAATCACAACGATTTCCGGGGGGACGTCACCCAAGGAATACGAGGATCTGCGTGACACGGTGGCCGACTTCGCGCGGACCGTGGTCGCGCCGGTATCGGCCAAACACGATGAGGAGCATAGCTTCCCGTACGAAGTCGTGGCCAAGATGGGTGAAATGGGGCTGTTCGGACTGCCGTTTCCGGAGGAGTACGGCGGCATGGGCGGCGACTACTTCGCACTGGCACTCGCGCTCGAGGAACTCGGTAAGGTCGACCAATCCGTGGCGATCACGCTGGAGGCCGCGGTTGGGCTGGGCGCGATGCCGATCTACCACTTCGGCACCGACCAGCAGAAGCAACAATGGTTGCCGGACCTGACCGCCGGGCGCGCGCTCGCCGCTTTCGGGCTCACCGAGCCGGGCGCCGGATCCGACGCGGGCAGCACCCGCACGACGGCCCGCCTCGAGGGTGACGAATGGATTGTCAACGGCAGCAAGCAGTTCATCACCAACTCGGGTACCGACATCACCTCGCTGGTCACCATCACCGCGGTCACCGGAAGTGTCGCGGACGGCAAGAAAGAGATATCGACCATCATTGTGCCCAGCGGCACACCGGGATTCACCGTCGAACCGGTCTATAACAAGGTCGGCTGGAACGCGTCCGACACCCACCCGCTGACGTTCGCCGACGCACGCGTCCCCCGGGACAACCTGCTGGGCGCCCGCGGGACCGGATATGCGAACTTCTTGTCCATCCTGGACGAGGGCCGCATCGCGATCGCCGCGCTGGCGACCGGTGCGGCGCAGGGCTGTGTGGATGAGAGCGTCAAATACGCCAAGGAGCGTCAGTCGTTCGGCCAACCGATCGGTTCCTATCAGGCGATCAGCTTCAAGATCGCGCGGATGGAGGCGCGGGCGCACGTCGCCCGCACGGCGTACTACGAAGCGGCTGCAAAGATGTTGGCGGGCAAGCCCTTCAAGAAGGAGGCCGCGATCGCGAAGATGATCTCCTCGGAGGCGGCGATGGACAATGCCCGCGACGCGACCCAGATCCACGGGGGCTACGGCTTCATGAACGAGTACCCGGTGGCGCGTCACTACCGCGATAGCAAGGTGCTCGAGATCGGCGAGGGCACCACCGAGGTACAGCTGATGCTCATCGCGCGATCGCTGGGCCTTTCATGACGGGGGAGATGACCGCCCGGGAGCAGGCCGGCAAGTCGGTTGTCCAGCGGGGCTTGTGGTTCGAGGAATTCGAGATCGGCACCACCTACCTGCACCGGCCGGGTCGCACGGTCACCGAGGCCGACAATGTGTTGTTCACCACGCTGACGATGAACACCCAGTCGCTGCATCTCGACGCGGCGTGGGCCGCCGAGCAGCCGGGCTTTCGCGGTGAGCGGCTGGTCAATTCGATGTTCACGCTCTCGACGATGGTGGGGCTGTCGGTCGCACAGTTGACGCTCGGCACCATCGTGGCCAACCTCGGTTTTTCCGAGGTGTCGTTCCCCAAGCCGGTCTTCCACGGCGACACGCTCTACGCCGAGACCGTCTGCACCGGCAAGCGCGAGTCGAAAAGCCGTCCCGGCGAAGGCATCGTCACCCTCGAACACACCGCGCGCAACCAGCATGGCGACATCGTCGCGCGGGCGCTGCGCACCACGCTGGTGCAAAAGCGGCCGGAGCGATGAACCTGCGTGCTGCCGGTCCGGCGTGGCTGTTCTGCCCGGCCGACCGCCCCGAGCGTTTCGCAAAGGCCGCCGCTGCCGCCGATGTGGTGATCCTCGACCTCGAGGACGGCGTGGCGGCGCCGGACAAGCCCGCTGCCCGCGAGGCGCTTCGGGCCACTCCGCTGGACCCCGAGCGCACCGTGGTGCGGATCAACGCGGCCGGCACCGACGAGCAGGCCCGCGACCTGGAGGCCCTGGCCGCGACCGGCTACACGACGGTGATGTTGGCGAAGACCGAGTCGGCTGTTCAGGTGGCCGCACTGGCGCCGCGGCAGGTCGTCGCGCTGGTCGAGACCCCGCGCGGTGCGGTGTCGGCCGCCGACATCGCGGCCGCCGAGGGCACCGTGGGGATGATGTGGGGCGCCGAGGACCTGATCGCCACCCTGGGCGGCAGCTCCAGCCGGGGGCCCGACGGTGCCTATCGCGACGTGGCCCGCCACGTCCGGTCGACGATCCTGCTCGCGGCGTCGGCGTTCGACCGCATCGCGCTCGACGCCGTGCATTTGGACATTCGCGACCTCGATGGGCTGCGGGCAGAGGCGATGGACGCCGTCGCGGTGGGTTTTGATGCGACAGTGTGCATTCATCCGAGCCAAATCCCGGTGGTGCGCGACGCCTTCCGCCCAGGCGCGGACAAGGTGGCGTGGGCGCGACGAGTGCTGGCCGCGGCCAAGACCGAGCGCGGCGTGTTCGCGTTCGAAGGGCAGATGGTCGATTCCCCGGTGCTCAGGCACGCGGAGATGATGCTGCGCCGGGCCGGCGAAACACCGCCTGCGTGACGGGGCGTTGAGACGACACGGTCTGGCCTGCGCGATCGGCGGCGTCTTCGGATTCGGGCGCATAATGGATAAAGCGCCAATGTTGCGGCCGGGATTTGCTGTGTGACCGCTGTAGCGGCTCCGAGCTGAGGAGGCGAGGTGGAGGGGAGTCCTCGGGTGCCGACCACTGTCGACCTCGAGCCAGTGCAACTTATCGCCGCGGACGGGACGCCCACCGCCGAAGGCCGCTACAGCCGTGAGCTTCCCACCGAGACGCTTTGCTGGCTCTACGAGATGATGGTGCTCACCCGCGAGCTGGACGTCGAGTTCATCAACCTCAAGCGCCAAGGCGAACTGGCGCTGTACGGGTCCTGCCGCGGTCAAGAAGCCGCACAGGTGGGTGCCGTCGCCTGTCTGCTCAAGACCGACTGGTTGTTCCCGCAATATCGCGAGTTGGGAGCCTTCCTGGTGCGCGGCATCCCGCCCGCGCACATGGGACCCGTATGGCGCGGAACTTGGCACGGCGGGCTGGAATTCACCAGGAAGTGCTGCGCGCCGTTCACGATTCCCATCGGCAGCCAAACGCTGCACGCCGTTGGCGCGGCGATGGCCGCGCAACGGCTCGGCGAGGGTTCCGCGACGGTGGCCTTTTTCGGCGACGGCGCCACCAGCGAGGGCGACGTTCACGAGGCGCTGAACTTCGCGGCGGTATTCAGAGCGCCGTGCGTCTTCTACCTACAGAACAACCAGTGGGCGATCTCCGTGCCGTTGTCCAAACAGAGCGCCGCGCCTTCTCTGGCGCACAAGGCAATTGGTTACGGGATGCCCGGCATCCGGGTCGACGGCAACGATGTGCTGGCGTGCTACGCGGTAATGGCCGAAGCCGCCGCGCGAGCCCGCGCGGGCGAGGGCCCGACGTTGATCGAAGCGGTCACCTACCGGATGGGCGGACACACCACCGCCGATGATCCGAGCCGGTATCGGAGTCAAGAAGAAGTGGACCGCTGGGTGGCGCTGGACCCGATTCCGCGCTACCGCGCGTACTTGCAGGGCCAAGGCCTGTGGTCGGAACGGCTGGAGGAACGGGTGACCGCCCGGGCAAGTCGGATGCGGACCGAATTGCGCGACGCGGTGGTCGATGCGCCCGACTTCGACATCGATGAGGTGTTCACCACGGTTTTCGCCGAAATCACGCCCGGATTGCAGGCGCAGCTGCAACAGCTGCGGACCGAGTTGGCCCGGACGGACTGAGGAGCAGCGAATGACTCAGCTCGCCCACCCTCCGGCCCGTCCGGACGAACCGCTGCCGGTGTCCGCGGGAAGTGCCGCGCTCGGTGCGCAATCGCTGACCATGGTGCAAGCGCTCAACCGGGCGTTGCATGACGCGATGGTTGCAGATGAGCGGGTCCTGGTGTTCGGCGAGGACGTCGGGGTCGCGGGCGGTGTGTTCCGGGTGACCGAGGGACTGGCCGAAACGTTCGGCGAAGAACGGTGTTTCGACACGCCGCTGGCCGAATCGGCCTTGATCGGGATCGCCGTGGGTCTGGCGCTACGCGGCTTCGTGCCGGTGCCCGAGATCCAGTTCGACGGCTTTTCCTACCCCGCTTTCAATCAGGTGGTCAGCCATCTGGCGAAGTACCATAGCCGGACCCGCGGCGAGGTGAATATGCCGGTCACGGTGCGGATACCGTCGTTCGGCGGGATCGGTGCGACTGAACATCATTCGGATTCCACCGAGACGTACTGGGCGCACACCGCGGGATTGAAGGTCGTGGTCCCGTCCAGCCCATCTGATGCCTATTGGCTGCTGCGACAATCGATTTCATGCCCCGACCCGGTGATGTTCCTGGAGCCGAAGCGGCGCTACCAGGGTCGCGGAATGGTTGACACCAGCCGGCCTGAGCCTCCGATCGGGCAGGCGATGGTGCGCCGGCCCGGCACCGACGTAACCGTCGTGACCTATGGCGGCCTGGTGAATACCGCCTTGTCCGCCGCAGAAGAGGCTGAGCAGCAACGCGATTGGAGCCTGGAGGTCATCGATCTGCGATCGCTGGCGCCGTTGGACTTCGACGCGATTGCCGAGTCGATTCATCGGACCGGGCGCTGCGTGGTGATGCATGAGGGGCCACGCAGCCTGGGTTATGGCGCCGAATTGGCCGCCCGCATTCAGGAAGAGATGTTCTACGAGCTGGAGGCCCCGGTGTTGCGCGCCTGCGGTTTTGACACGCCTTACCCGCCGGCCCGGTTGGAGAAACTGTGGCTGCCGGGCCCCGACCGGCTGCTGGACTGCGTCGAGCGTGCGTTGGGCCAACCGTGAACGGCGGCATGGCCGACGAACGGGTGAAGTCTTTCCGGGTCCCCGACCTCGGCGAGGGACTCGAAGAGGTGACGGTGACGTGCTGGAACGTCGCGTTGGGCGACGACGTGGAACTCAACCAGGTCTTGTGCTCCGTGGAGACTGCCAAGGCCGAGGTGGAAATGCCCAGCCCGTATGCCGGCCGGATCGTCGAAAGGGGGGGCGCCGAAGGTGATGTGCTCAAGGTGGGAGCGGTGCTGGTCCGTATCGACACCGCACCGCTGAGCGGGGAGATACGCAACGCCGCTATCGCGGCGCACAACGGCGAGGCCGCGGCACCTACCCTGGTCGGCTACGGCGCCGACGTGGGCACATATGCCAGCCGACGGTCAAGCCGGCCGTTGGCCGCGCCGCCGGTGCGCAAGCTGGCCAAAGAGCTGATGGTTGATCTCGCCTCGCTGCAGCGCGGGGAAGGCGAGGTGATCACCCGCGCGGACGTGCTGGCGGCTGCTCAAGCCTCTGAAACCGTGTCCGATATTCGACCCGTCCGCGGCGTGCAGGCCCGGATGGCCGAGAAAATGCTGTTGTCCCACCGAGAAATTCCGGCCGCAAAGGTCAGCGTTGAGGTTGATTGCACGGAATTGCTGCGGCTGCGTGAGCGATTCCGTTCAATCGTGCAGGATCCGGAGATCACGCCGTTCGTGTTGACGTTGCGGCTCTTGGTTATCGCGTTGACCCACCATGAGATTCTCAACTCGACCTGGGTCGACTCGCCACAAGGCGCGCAGCTGCACGTGCACCGCGGTGTGCAGCTGGGGTTCGGGGTGGCCACCAGACGTGGGCTGCTGGTCCCAGTGATCAACGACGCACAGAGCAAGACAACTCGCGAACTTGCCGGCCGGACGGCCGCATTGATCAACGGTGCGCGCCAAGGCACGCTGCTGCCCGCGGAACTGACAGGCTCGACGTTCACCGTGTCGAACTTCGGGGCGCTGGGTGTGGACGACGGCGTGCCGGTGATCAACCATCCCGAAGCGGCGATCCTGGGAATGGGATCGATCAAGCCGCGGCCGGTGGTCGTCGGCGATCAGGTTGTTGCCCGGCCGACGATTTCGCTGACGTGCGTGTTCGACCACCGTGTCGCCGATGGCGCCCAGGTGGCCGGGTTCGTTTGCGAGCTGCGGGACCTGATCGAATCGCCGCAGACAGCGCTTTTAGACCTGTAGCCCGGCACCGGGGGAGTGCTACTTGCGTCGGGCCGCCGCTAATCGGGCGGCGAACTCCGGCGATTGGATGGAGTGCGCCTGTGGCCCCAGTTCCGTGCGCATCGCGAGTTCGTGGTGTGCAGTGTCCACCGAGCCCGGACTGGCGGTGGCGCGCATGGTGGCCTTGGTCGCCAGCACCACCTCGCGCGGAGCCGCCGCCGGCCCCGCGGCCAACTCCAGCGCGGCGGCGACGGGATCGTCGGCAACGGTGAGTGCCAACCCATGCCGCACAGCGGATTCGGCGTCGAAACGCATGCCGAACAATAGGGCTGCGCGGGCTACCTGCGGTCCCACCGCTCGCTGCAGCATCCAGGTCGCGCCCCCGCCGGGATGCAGTCCCAGCTTCTGGAAGCGGGCGTCGAACAGAGCAGCCGGCCCGGCGATGCGGACGTCGGCGGCCAGCGCCAGATTCAGGCCTGCGCCCACCGCCGCGCCGTTGACCGCCGCGATGGTGGGCAGCGTGCAGCTGCCGACGGCCATGAAACCCTCGTAGATCCGCGGCAGTCCCGATTCCGCGGCTCCGCCGCCCGCGGCGCCCAACTCACTGAGGTCGGCGCCGGCGCAGAACGCCTTGCCCGCCCCGGTGACCACCACGGCATGCACGTCGGGATCGGCTTCGGCCCGCTGCACAGCGCCGCGCAGGAGCACCGACATCTCGGCGGTGAACGCGTTACGCCGATCCGGGTCGTTGACCGTAATGAGCGCGACGTGGTTGTCGACGCTGAACAAGACGGGGTCGGATTGGGTCATCGGGGTAAGCGTACTGACCCGTCATAGTTCGATCTTGTCCGGCAGCGCTTTGGTCTTGGACCGGGCGCAGGAATGGATCCAGCACACACGAATGGACCCAGCCCATCCGTGGGCTGGGTCCATTCCGTGGGGGTTAGCGGCAGGGGCCGTAGTACCAGTAAACCGGCACGCCGTTCCGGTACACCTGGCAGATCACGTACTGCGGGGCGTTGTTGACCGGGGAGGCGCTTGCGGCGCTGGCCAATCCGAGGGCCGAGGCGCCGAGCGCCGAGGCAATCAGAGTCGAGCCGACGGCGGTGCGGACGAGGGTGCGGGTGCGGTTGATGGACATGTTGTGTTGCTCCTTTGATGGGGGGTTGATGCGGGCTTGTTGTGGGTTCGTCGGGTGACATTCATAGAATCGCTGCTCGCCCTTGGCGCATCCTTGGAGGATCCTTGACTGGACGGCCCCGGCATGTCCGGAGACCCACCTCGATGGTTCTCGACGCCATCGAGCAGGCCATATGGACCCGCCATCAACAAGGCGTTCTCGAATTCAAAGATGTTGTCCGCCATATGGATCAGGGATCACGTTACACTTCGACCCAGTTCACCGAACGCCGCGCCGACGCAAGTATCCAGCCCTCGGTCGGAGCTGTCGGCAATCCTTATGACAATGCGCTCGCCGAAACATCAACGGCCTGTACAAGACCGAGTTGATCAAACCCCGCAAGCCCTGGCGGACCGTCGAGGAAGTAGAGCTGACCACCGCCGAATGAGTGGACTGGTTTCAACAATCGCTGCCTCTGCGAGCACTGCGGTGATATTCCACCCGCCCAATAGGAGGCCACCGACTACGCTCAACACCAGAGACCAGCCGCCGGCTGAGATCTCCACATCACGAAGTCTCCCGACTCACCGGAGCGGTTCGTCCTGAGTGAGCCGCTCACCCGCAACTCACCTCACGGGAATCTTCTCGTCAGGT
>CAWFDM010000014.1:0-165400 GCA_963814505.1 uncultured Actinomycetota bacterium | reverse complement strand
CACCCCACCAGTTGGGGTGTTTTTCGTGGTGCTCCTTAGAAAGGAGGTGATCCAGCCGCACCTTCCGGTACGGCTACCTTGTTACGACTTCGTCCCAATCGCCGATCCCACCTTCGACAGCTCCCTCCCAAAGGGTTAGGCCACTGGCTTCGGGTGTTACCGACTTTCATGACGTGACGGGCGGTGTGTACAAGGCCCGGGAACGTATTCACCGCAGCGTTGCTGATCTGCGATTACTAGCGACTCCGACTTCACGGGGTCGAGTTGCAGACCCCGATCCGAACTGAGACCGGCTTTAAAAGGATTCGCTTAACCTTGCGGCATCGCAGCCCTTTGTACCGGCCATTGTAGCATGTGTGAAGCCCTGGACATAAGGGGCATGATGACTTGACGTCATCCCCACCTTCCTCCGAGTTGACCCCGGCAGTCTCTCACGAGTCCCCGGCATTACCCGCTGGCAACATGAAATAAGGGTTGCGCTCGTTGCGGGACTTAACCCAACATCTCACGACACGAGCTGACGACAGCCATGCACCACCTGCACACAGGCCACAAGGGAACGCCTATCTCTAGACGCGTCCTGTGCATGTCAAACCCAGGTAAGGTTCTTCGCGTTGCATCGAATTAATCCACATGCTCCGCCGCTTGTGCGGGCCCCCGTCAATTCCTTTGAGTTTTAGCCTTGCGGCCGTACTCCCCAGGCGGGGTACTTAATGCGTTAGCTACGGCACGGATCCCAAGGAAGGAAACCCACACCTAGTACCCACCGTTTACGGCGTGGACTACCAGGGTATCTAATCCTGTTCGCTCCCCACGCTTTCGCTCCTCAGCGTCAGTTACTGCCCAGAGACCCGCCTTCGCCACCGGTGTTCCTCCTGATATCTGCGCATTCCACCGCTACACCAGGAATTCCAGTCTCCCCTGCAGTACTCCAGTCTGCCCGTATCGCCCGCACGCCGAGGGTTAAGCCCCCGGTTTTCACGAACAACGCGACAAACCACCTACGAGCTCTTTACGCCCAGTAATTCCGGACAACGCTCGCACCCTACGTATTACCGCGGCTGCTGGCACGTAGTTGGCCGGTGCTTCTTCTGCAGGTACCGTCACTTGCGCTTCGTCCCTGCTGAAAGAGGTTTACAACCCGAAGGCCGTCATCCCCCACGCGGCGTCGCTGCATCAGGCTTGCGCCCATTGTGCAATATTCCCCACTGCTGCCTCCCGTAGGAGTCTGGGCCGTATCTCAGTCCCAGTGTGGCCGGACACCCTCTCAGGCCGGCTACCCGTCGTAGCCTTGGTAGGCCGTCACCCCACCAACAAGCTGATAGGCCGCGGGCCCATCCCACACCGCAAAAGCTTTCCACCACAGGACATGCGTCCCGTGGTCCTATCCGGTATTAGACCCAGTTTCCCAGGCTTATCCCGATGTGCAGGGCAGATTACCCACGTGTTACTCACCCGTTCGCCACTCGAGTGTCTCCGAAGAGACCTTTCCGTTCGACTTGCATGTGTTAAGCACGCCGCCAGCGTTCGTCCTGAGCCAGGATCAAACTCTCCAAACAAAGACCCCTCGCGAACGAGGTGAATTCAAATCAGAGAAAATCTGACCTAACAAAAAGACACCAAAAACTGGCATCCAAAAAAACGACCACACCCGCACACGGGGAGTGCTTAGGAATGGTCAAAAAACAACAACAAACAAAAACACCAAACACACTATTGAGTTCTCAAACAACACTCTTGCTTGTTTTTCCGCCCGCTTTGGGGCAACCCTGCCAGCTTAATACAGCTCTGGCAGGGGAGTCAAGCCCCGGTTTTCGATCATCTCTAGTGGTGACCGCGCCTGTCGGGCGTTTACGTTAAGAGCATACCCGCTCGATCTCCGCACCCAAAAACACCAGGTTCTCCACGAATAACGGGTAGCCGCGATCGATGTGGAAAACGTCGTGGACGTCGGTGTCGCCGTCGGCGACCAGTCCCGCCAGCACCAGGCCGGCACCGGCCCGGATGTCCGAACACCAGACCGGCGCGCTGGATAGTTGCGGAAGACCCCGCACGACGGCGTGGTGCCCATCGGTGCGGGCATCGGCGCCGAGCCGGATCATCTCTTCGACGAAGCGGAACCGCGCCTCGAACACGTTCTCGGTGATCATCGAGGTGCCGTCGGCGATCGACGCCAGCGCGATCGCCATCGGCTGCAGATCCGTCGGAAACCCTGGGAACGGCAGTGTCGCAACATTGACCGCCTTCGGGCGCTCGTACTGAGCCACCCGGAAACTGGTGTCCGTCTGCGTGACGGTGGCGCCGGCGTCGTGCAACTTGTGCAGCACCACCTGCAGGTGCCCGGGATCGACGCCGGTCACGGTGATGTCACCGCGGGTCATGGCGGCAGCGATGCCCCAGGTGGCGCCGACGATGCGGTCTCCGATCACCCGATGCTCCGTCGGGTACAGCCGCGGGACACCGGTGATTGTCATGGTCGGGGAACCCGCACCTTCGACCTGGGCGCCCATTTGGTTCAACATCGTGCACAGATCGACCACATCGGGTTCGCGCGCCGCGTTGTGAATCGTGGTGACACCCTCGGCCACGACTGCGGCCATGAGGATGTTCTCGGTGGCTCCCACAGAGGGAAATTCCAACTGAATCTCCGCGCCGCGCAACGTGTCTGCGTGAGCCACCACGCAGCCATGCTCGATGTTGCAGTGCGCACCCAGCTGCCGCAGGCCGGCCTGGTGCATATCCAGCGGACGAGATCCGATGGCGTCACCACCCGGGAGCGCGACCCTGGCCCGCTTGCACCGACCGACCAGGGGCCCCAGCACGCAGACCGAGGCGCGGAACTGCCGCACGGCGGCGAAGTCGGCGTCGTACTTCGGTTCATCGGGCGAGGTGATCCGGGCGACGTCGCCGTCGAGTTCGACGGTGGCGCCCAGGCCACGCAGCACCTCGGCCATCAGCGGCACATCGAGAATGTCAGGGCAGTTGGTGATGGTGCTGGTGCCTTCGGCCAACAACGTCGCGGCCATCAGCTTGAGCACGCTGTTCTTGGCACCCCCGACTGCAACTTTGCCTGACAACCGGTTACCGCCGGTCACCACGAAACGGTCAGCCACCCGGGTCAGTGTAGTAAAGCGGTATCGGCTTGTCAGTCGGCTCAGTCACGCCGGCGGGTACCGTTTGCTCATGGCAATACACCTGACCCGCATCTATACCCGAACCGGCGACGACGGAACGACCGGGTTGAGCGATTTCTCACGGGTCTCGAAAAATGACCCGCGCCTGGTCGCGTACGCAGATTGCGACGAGGCCAACTCCGCGATCGGCGTGGCGATCGCCTTGGGTGGGCCCGACGGGGAAATCGCGGGCGTGCTGCGGCAGATCCAAAACGACTTGTTTGACGCTGGCGCAGATTTGTCGACCCCCGTGGTGGAAAACCCCGAGCATCATCCGCTGCGAATCACCCAGGCCTACATCGATCGGCTCGAGGGGTGGTGCGACAGCTACAATGCGCCCTTGCCGGCATTGAATTCCTTTGTGCTACCGGGTGGTTCGCCGCTGTCGGCACTATTGCACGTCGCCCGCACCGTGGTGCGTCGGGCCGAGCGCTCAGCGTGGTCCGCGGTCCAAGCTCACGGGAAAGGGGTCAGCGTGCTACCGGCGAAATACCTGAACCGGCTCTCGGATCTGCTCTTCATCCTGTCCCGCGCGGAAAACCCCGACGGCGACGTGATGTGGCGGCCGGGCGGCGGCAGCACCGATGCCGGCGCGCCGTAACTTATTGCCATGAAACACAATCGATCGATTCCGCCGGCGACGGTGATCCCCGTGCTCGTCTATCCCGATGTGCGAGCGGCCGTGGCTTGGCTCACCGCGGCGTTCGGGTTTGCCGAGCGAGTTCGAATTGGCGAAAGTCACCGGGCGCAGTTGAGCATCGGTGCCGACGGCGCAATGATCGTCGCGGACGTTGCACGCGAACGCAAACCGCCGCAGGCCGCCTTCGTTACGCACGAAATCAAGGTGCGGGTGGAGGACGTTGACGCTCAATTCGAGCGCGCCCGAACGGCCGGGGCGAAGGTGCTGGAGCCTCCCATTGATCGCGAGTACGGCGAGCGCGAGTGCACCTTGGAAGACCTCGCCGGCCATCGTTGGCAATTCAGCCAGACGCTGCGCGATGTCAGCCCCGAAGAGTTTGGCTGCCAGACCGTCGCGCCGTGGCAGAACCGTTCGGGCACTTAACTTTTCCAGATCGTCGCCGATCAGACGCTGCGCCGGCGCGCACGCGGCGAGGGACGGGACTCCAGCCAGGACAAGAACGCGGTCAAGGCGCCCTGATCCAATGCGAGCTCATAACCCGAGCGCCGGTCCTGCGTCGCGTCACGCAGTTCCAGTACGACGATCGCGTCGGTCATGATGTCGTACTCGTCACCACGTGGCCCGCGCCGGGCGACGATCTCCACGCCTCGCCGGCTGAGCCGACGGTCGGGCCACAACCGCAGACTGGACAGCCGGTAGAAGGCGGCTTCGCCGCCGCGTAAGCGGATCACACCGTGGCGCCACCCATGACCTCCGACCGCCGGGATATCCCGCATGATCCCCGCAGTTCCGCCCCGGCGCAGTTTCCATAACCGATAACTCAGGGCGAGGACAGCTGCCCCCAACACGGCGACGAGCACGACCATGCCAATCATGGGCGCGCTCATCGGCGGTTAGTCGATCGCGCCGAGGGCGCGCAATCTGGCGCGTCCCTTGGCGGCGATGCGGGGATCGTCGGACTCGGCGTCCTCCTTGGCGGCGCTCTCGTCGATCTCCGACTCGAACTCGGCCGATTCGGCGAGAATGCTGACTCCCTCCTCGGTCACCGACAAAAAGCCGCCATCCACCGCGACCCGCAGATCGTCTTGGCCCTCTCGCTCGACCCGCACCATCGCGTCATCGACCAATTGGGCTACCAACGGGATGTGCCGGGGCAGTATGCCGATCTCGCCGACGGTGGTGCGGGTGAACAGAAACGTTGCCTCGCCAGACCAGATTTTCCGGTCGACGGCGACGATCTCAACGTTCAATTCGGGCATGCCACACCACCTTTCGACTCAGCCGGACGTTTATAGCTTGGCGCCGAGGCTCTCGGCCTTCTTGGCCAGGTCGTCCAGACCACCGATTAGGAAGAAGGCCTGCTCGGGCACGTGGTCGAAATCGCCCTTGGACAAGCGGTCGAACGCCTCGACGGTCTCCTTCAGCGGGACCGTCGAACCCGGCTGGCCGGTGAACTGTTCGGCCGCCATCATGTTCTGCGAGAGGAACCGCTCGATACGCCGGGCCCGGTTCACCAGCTGCTTGTCCTCTTCCGACAGCTCATCGATACCGAGGATCGCGATGATGTCCTGAAGATCCTTGTAACGCTGCAGGATTCGGATGACCTCCTGCGCGACGCGGTAGTGCTCTTCACCTACGACACTGGGGTCGAGGATGGTCGAGCTCGACGCGAGCGGGTCCACGGCGGGGAAGATGCCTTTGGAGAAGACCGCACGAGACAGCTCGGTGGTGGCGTCCAGGTGAGCGAACGTCGTCGCCGGCGCCGGGTCGGTGTAGTCGTCGGCCGGCACGTACACCGCCTGCATCGACGTAATCGACCGCCCCCGCGTTGAGGTGATGCGCTCCTGCAGTTCGCCCATCTCGTCGGCCAGGGTGGGCTGGTAACCCACCGCGGACGGCATGCGGCCGAGCAGCGTGGAGACCTCGGACCCGGCCTGGGTGAAACGGAAGATGTTGTCGATGAACAGCAGCACGTCCTGGCCCGCCTCGTCACGGAACCACTCCGCCATGGTCAGGGCGGAAAGCGCCACCCGCATACGGGTGCCCGGCGGCTCATCCATCTGACCGAACACCAGCGCGGTGTCCTTGAGCACGTTGGCTTCTTTGAGTTCGACCCACAGGTCGTTGCCCTCGCGGGTGCGCTCCCCCACACCGGCGAACACCGAGGTGCCACCGAAGTTACGGGCGATGCGGTTGATCATCTCCTGGATGAGCACCGTCTTGCCCACCCCGGCGCCACCGAACAGGGCGACCTTTCCGCCACGCACGTACGGAGTCAGTAGGTCGACGACCTTGAGGCCGGTCTCGAGCATCTCGGTGCGGGGTTCGAGGTCCTCGAACGCCGGCGGCTTGCGGTGAATCGACCAGTGCTCGAAATCTTCTCCGTACCCCGGCTCGTCCAGGCAGTATCCCAGCGCGTTGAAGACGTGGCCCTTAACGTTCTCGCCGACCGGCACGGAGATCGGATTACCGGTGTTGATCACCTCGACCCCGCGCACCAGACCGTCGGTGGGCTGCATCGAGATCGTGCGCACCAGGTTGTCGCCGAGATGGTTCGCTACCTCCAACGTCAAGGTTTTCGCGAGCGACCCGAAGGTGACCTCGGCGTGCAGCGCGTTGAACAGCTCCGGCACCGAACCGCGCGGGAACTCGACGTCGACGACGGGCCCGGTGACCCGTACCACGCGGCCGCTAGTCTCCGAGACTGTTAACTCGTCTGTCTTTTCGGCAGTAGCAGTCATATCTTCTTCACTTCCTCGTGGGGCTACCTAGCGGGCGTCGGCGAGCGCGTTTGCGCCACCGACGATTTCGCTAATCTCCTGGGTGATCTGAGCCTGCCGCTCGCGGTTTGCCATCAGCGTCAGGGCCTTGATCAGGTCGTCGGCGTTGTCCGTGGCCGACTTCATCGCCCGCTGGCGCGACGCCAGCTCCGATGCCGCGGATTCCAGCATCGCCGCATAAATGCGCGTGGTCAGGTACCGCGGTAACAGCGACTCGAAGAGCGTCGTCGCGTCCGGCTCAAACGAATACAGGGTGCGCGGCCCTTGGTCTTCCTCTACGTATTCCACCACCATCGGGGCCATCCGGTGGGCCACCGCGTTCTGCGACATCATTGACTTGAATTCGGTATAGACGATGTGCAATTCGTCAACACCCCGTTCGTCATCCGACTGCCGGTCCTCGCCGTCGCCGGTGCCGAGCATGAACGCATCGACCAGGGTCGAGGCGATCTCCGCGGCGTTCTCGTACTTGGGTTGCTCGGAGAAACCCGTCCACGACTCGGTGATGTCCCAGTTGCGGAACCTGTAGTAGTTCGTCGCTTTACGACCCACCGCGTACAGCACTGGGCTTCTGCCTTCCTCTCGCAGCAAGGAAAAGAGCTCCTCGGAGCGACGGAAGATGCTGGCGTTGTACCCGCCGCACAGGCCGCGGTCGGAGGACACCACCAGCACACCGGCCCGCTTCGGTTCGGGGCGCTCGACGAGCAGTGGATGGTCCAGAGCGGCTTCGGTGGCCAGGGTGGTGAGCATCCGGGTGATCTCGAGAGCATAGGGTCGTGCGGACTGCAGCCGGGCCTGTGCCCTGCCGATGCGCGACGTCGCGATCAGCTCCTGCGCCTTGGTGATCTTCTTGATCGACCCGGCCGAGCGGATGCGTCCGCGCAGTTCGCGAAGTGTGGCGGCCATCGGTTGCTATTTCTTCTCTTTCTTCTTCTCCGGCGCAGGTTTCCTGACTTTTACCGATTCCTTGCCCAGGTCCTCTTCATCAAGGGCCTCGACGTGTTCGTCGGGCACCACCGATCCACCGCCCGTGGCCGCGAAGCCCTTCTTGAAGTGGTTGATGATCTTGGTGAGCGAGTCCTCGGCTTCCTCGTCGAGCTTCTTGGTATCCCGGATGCCGGTCAGGATTTTCTCTTCGGAGGCCCGAATGTGGTCCAGCAGTTCGGTTTCGAACCGCCGGACGTCTTCGACGGGCACCGAATCCAGGTGGCCGCCGGTGCCCAAGAACATCGAGACCACCTGCTCCTCGACGGGCATGGGCCGGTTTTGCGGTTGCTTGAGCAGCTCGACCAGCCGCGCGCCGCGCTCCAGCTGCGCCTTGGAGGTGGCGTCCAGGTCAGAAGCGAAGGCGGCGAAAGCTTCCAATTCGCGGTACTGCGACAGGTCGAGGCGGAGACTTCCTGCCACCTCTTTCATTGCCTTGATCTGCGCCGCGCCGCCGACCCGGGACACTGAAACACCGACGTTGATGGCCGGCCGGACACCTTGGTTGAACAGGTCGGTCTCCAGGAAGCACTGCCCATCGGTGATCGAGATGACGTTGGTCGGGATGTAGGCCGAGATGTCGTTGGCCTTGGTCTCGATGATCGGCAGGCCGGTCAGCGAGCCGCCACCGAGCTCGTCGGATAGCTTCGCGCAGCGCTCGAGCAACCGCGAGTGCAAGTAGAACACGTCACCCGGATAGGCTTCGCGGCCCGGCGGACGGCGCAGCAGCAGCGAGATGGCGCGGTATGCCTCCGCCTGCTTGGTCAGGTCGTCGAAAATGATTAGCACGTGCTTGCCTTCGTACATCCAGTGCTGAGCGATCGCCGAACCGGTATACGGTGCAAGCCATTTGAAGCCCGCGGAGTCCGACGCCGGCGCAGCGACAATGGTGGTGTAGTCCATCGCGCCGCCTTCCTCCAGGACGCGGCGCACGCTGGCGATGGTGGTGCCCTTCTGTCCGATGGCCACGTATACGCAGCGCACCTGCTTCTGCTCGTCGCCGGTCTCCCAGTTCTGGCGCTGGTTGAGGATGGTGTCGACGCAGACCGCCGTCTTTCCGGTCTTGCGGTCGCCGATGATCAGCTGACGCTGGCCGCGGCCGATCGGGGTCATTGCGTCGATGGCCTTGATCCCGGTCTGCAGTGGCTCCTTCACGCCTTGCCGCTGCACCACCGACGGCGCCTGGAGCTCCAGTGCGCGTCGGGTGTCGGTCTCGATGTCTCCGCGCCCGTCGATCGGCTGGCCGAGCGGGTTGACCACCCGCCCCAAGAATGCGTCGCCGACGGGTACCGACAGCACGTCGCCGGTGCGCTTGACCTGCTGGCCTTGTTCGATGGTCTCGAAATCGCCGAGGATCACCGTGCCGACGCTGTGCTCGTCGAGGTTAAGTGCGACGCCGAGGACGCCGCCGGGGAACTCGAGCAGCTCCTGCGTCATCACCGACGGCAAACCTTCGACGTGCGCGATGCCGTCCCCGGCATCGATGACGGTGCCGACCTCCTCGCGAGAGGTGTCGGAGGTGAAGGAGCTTACGTACTCCTCGATCGCGCTTTGGATGTCATTAGCGGAGATTGTCAACTCGGCCATGGCTTTTCGTCTTCCTACTTTGGTTTGTGCTGACTAGTTCGTGTTCAGTCGGGCAGTTGAGCCTCGGCCGCGGTCAGACGAGACGAGAGCGTACCGTCGATCACCTCGTCAGCCACGGAGATTAAGAGCCCACCCAGCAGTGCGGCGTCGATCTGCAGCTGCACCGTCACCGGACGGCCATAGATGCGGCTGAGCACTTCGGTGAGACGGGTGCGCTGGGCTGCGCTAAGCTCGGCCGCAGCACCGACGTGCGCGACGACTTCGCCGCGTCGTGCCACCGCCACCTCGGCCAGGAACAGCACGGCGTTCTCGGCCGGCTCACCTCTCAATAGCTCGACAGTCTGCGACAGCAATGCGACCGAAATCGTGCTGACCGTGCCGCTCGAGCTCTCGAGTACCTGGCGCAGCAACCCAACTCGGGCTTCGGCCGGAACCGCATAATCGCCCAACAGGATGGCAAGTCGTGGCTGCGCGTCAAGTACGCGGGAAAACCGGAACAACTGATCTTCGACCTCATCGACCTGATCCTCGCGTTCGGCGACTTCCAACAACGCTTGCCGCGACACGTGTTCGATGGCATCGATCAGGTCGGAGTTGGCCGACCACCGCTCCGAAACGGCTGTCTTTAACACCTCGAGCGTGGGATCGCCGACATTGCCGGATATCAGCCGCTCGACCAACCTGACCCGGGGCGCGGCGTCTTCGGCAGGCATGGTGAGGTACCGGGTGACGACAATTTCGCGGTCTAACATTTTGGCTACCGACACCAGCTCTTCGGCAAGCTTGGAGAGCGCTTGATTGTCGAGATCCTTGGTTATGGTGCCGAACCGATCCACCAGGTTGCCCAGCGCCCGCCGACTGGCCGAGCGCATCTTGGCCAGCAGGGGATACTCGACCTCGGCCGCCTCCGGCGCCATTGCATCGAGGTCGTCCAGGAAGCGATCGACGGTGGACGACTGCTGCGCCGGGTCAGCAACATAGCTGCGCACCAATTCCTCTGCCTGGCGCACAGATTCGTGGCCGAGTTCCAGGCGAAGCTGGCGGGTCAGCTGTGTGCGCAGCAGCTCGGCCTGGCGGGCACCCTGCACTGTGATGCGTTCGGCCTCGACCTCGGACTGCGCCTGCATTTGCTCGGTGATGCGTACGGCGTCAACCTTCGCCTCTTCGACGACCCGCTGCGCCTCGGACTTGGCGTCTTCCACCGCCTGCTCGTGGGCCTTGCTCGCCTCAACCAGCCGATCGGCGGCCGTCTTCGCATCGGCCAGTTGCTGGCGCACCGTGTTCTGTCGAGCCGCCATCAACCTGCGCACCGGCGGCACTACGTAACGCACCACCAGAAGCACGATGACCACAAACCCGGCCAGCTGTCCGATAAAAGTCCACATCGGTGGTTACCTCGTCGCGGCTGTGGTGACGTCGACGCCGAGGATTCGACTGGCCAGGGTCGCCGACATGGTTCCCACATTGGCGCGCAGACTCAGTTCCACGGCGTCTCTCTCCCGCTTCAATTCCTCGCCGGCCACTTGCAACGTCGATATCACCTGCTGCTCCGCACGGGCGCGCGCATCTTCGACGGCCTTACGACCCTCTGCCCGGGCATTGTCGCGGAACGACGACGCCTGGACTCGCGCTTCCTTCATGGCTTCTTCGTAGTCGGCTTCTGCCGCGGCGAACTGCTCGGCCGACTGCTTGTTGTCGGTGTGGGTCTTGGCGACCATGGCGTCGCGTTCACGCAACACCTTCAGGATCGGCGGTACGACGAAAAACCCGATGACAGCCAGCACGATCAGGAAGATGGCCAGCACGAAGAAAAAGGTGCCGTTGGGGACGAGGAAGTTCTGGCCTCCGCCTTCCCCTGCCTGGCCTTCGGCCAGAACGATAGCGCTCGCGTCGCCCATCACGGCGAGTTACTGCGGCGTGATCGGGGTGGCGAAGACAAACAACGCCATAAAAGCCAGGTTGATGAAGTACGCCGCCTCAACCAGACCTACCGTGATGAAAAACGGAGTGAACAGCCGTCCTTGCGCCTCGGGCTGCCGGGCTATGCCCGAGACCAGCGCGTTACCCGCAATGCCGTCACCGATACCGGCACCGATCGCGCCGCCAGCCATGATCAGTCCACCGCCGATGAGGGCGCCGAGTCCGATGAGATTGGGATCTCCCATTTTCCTATCCTCCTTGATATCTGGTAGCGCTCTACGAGGGCTTGTGTAGTGGTGCGGCCTAGTGATGTTCCTCGTCCAACTCCATCGCTTGGCTAAAGTACAAGACCGTCAGGATGGAGAATATGAAGGCCTGAATCGCTCCGACGAACATATCGAAGGATTTCCAAATCGCGTTGGGCGCCCACATGATGTACGGCGGAAAGAGCGCGATCAGGGCCACCAGGATGCCGCCGGCGAAGATGTTGCCAAAAAGACGCAGCGACAACGAGATCGGCTTAGCAAGTTCTTCGACCAGGTTGATCGGCGCCAGGAACGCCACGTGACCCTTGAGCAGCTTGATCGGGTGCCCGAGGATGCCACGGCGCCAGATCCCCGCCGCGTGGTAGCAGACGAACACGAAAAGAGCCAGCGCCAGCACGTAATTGATGTCGCCCGCCGCCGGCGTGAGTACCTCGGTGGTGTGCCCGTGTTCCTCGTACTGCAGTGGCAGGACGGACAGCCAGTTGGAGATCAGGATGAACACGAAGATCGTCACCGCCAGTGGCAGCACGAACGGTGCCACCCGCATGCCGATGGCGGCCTCGACCTGGTTGCGCATCTGTACGGTGATCGCTTCCCAGAACAGCTGGACTCCGTTGGGCACGTCGGTCGAGGTGACCTTGGCCTTCAGGAAAAAGGCCAGGGCGATCACGATCGCTCCGGCAATCGCGGTCGAATAGATGGTGTCGGTGTTGACGTGCATCCCAAGCCAAATGGCATGGTGGTGTTCGCCGACCTGGATTTTGGCTTCGCCCAGGATGGTCTCAGTCGTCACTGGTGCTACTCCCTCCAGGTGCCTCGAGTACGGCGTCGTCCGAGGTCGCGGGCTCTTGGGGTGCGGTGCGCAGCTTCTTCCAGACCGGCAAAGCCGTCGACGCCACCAGGAGCACCTGGAAGAGCGCCAGCCCGAAAACCACGCCCAATCCGGTGGGCTTGAAGAGGTACGCGATGATCAGCCCGACGGTAGTGATGATGGCCAGCCTTGACGCCGAATTGAGCGCCATCGACCTCTTCAGCGGATGCTCGACAGCGGTGATCGTCTCAACCGAGCGCCGCACCAGCAGGGCGTTGAGCAAACCCAGCAACAGCCCCACACCAAAGAAGGCCCCGAACATTACGTGGCCGGCCAATCCGGCCGCGAGCATCGCCAGCGCCGTGAGCACGACGCTGATGACGAAGAGGCGAACCGGGCGGAAAGCAACAGCGGGAAACACCAACGGCGCGTCTTGCGCTGGTGTCGTCACTGCAGCACCTCAATCCCGGGTCGATGGAGCCCGAACCACCCAATTGACCGATCGGTGGCCCGCAGAGCGTACCTCAGTCGTCACACTGGAATCACCCAAGGGGGGCTCCCTATTGTCGGTCGTTAATCGGCACGATCGGGCAGGCGTCCGATGAGCCGGGTGGCCGGCTACCCGCGAGGTTTATTTCGGGGTTCTAGCTGCACCGTACCACAAGGTAGAGCCTGCTACTACTGTTTGTCGTAGTCCTCGTCGAAGTAGTCATCCCGGGGGCGCAGCAGCGGGATCACGGTCGCCACGCCCGCGACCACAATCGCGATCAGCATTACCGCACCGGTATCGCGAGGGTTGAAGAAAATCGTGCTCGCCGCACCGAACGCGACGATGCCCACCCATAAATAGATCAGCAGGACCACGCGGCGATGCGAATGACCGATCTGCAGCAACCGGTGGTGCAGGTGCATCTTGTCGGGGCTGAACGCGCTGCGGCCGGCGCGGGTGCGGCGCACGATCGCCAGCAGCAGGTCGAGCATCGGCACAAACATGACCGCCACCACCAGCAGGAACGGCGACAGCAAAGCAAACACATCGCGAGCGCCGTAGGCGTTCTGCGAAATCGGGCCGGCGGCGGTCGTGGAGGCGGCAGCGAGCATCAGGCCGATCAGCATCGACCCGGAATCACCCATGAAAATCTTGGCCCGGTGAAAGTTGTGCGGCAGGAAGCCCAGGCAGGCTCCCGCGAGCACCACCGAGATCACCGCCGGCGGATAGAACAGCACATCACCGCCGTGGTCGCGCAGCAAACCAACCGAGAACATGCAGATCGCCATCGCGGTAATGAGCCCCAACCCGGCGGCCAGCCCGTCCAATCCGTCGACGAAGTTCATCGCGTTGACGATCGACACGGTCAGCGCCAGGGTGAGCAGGATCGAGGAGGCCTGGTCCAGCACGATGGTGCCGACGCCACCCACCGGGATGTAAATGACGCTCCACGCCACGCCCATGGTGACCAGTACGCTGGCCGCGGTGATCTGACCAGCGAACTTCGTGAGTGCGTCCAAGCCCCAGCGGTCGTCGATCAGCCCGATGCTCATGATCACCAAACCGGCCACCAGCACCGCGGGCATGCCCGCGGAGTAGACGAAGCCACGGGTCAGTGCCGGAAGCTCGGATGCGAGAAACACGGCGGCGACAACGCCGAGAAACATCGCCAGCCCACCCATCCGTGGGGTTGGCGTCACATGCACATCGCGTTCCCGCGGATATGCGACCGCTCCGACTCGGGTGGCCAGCATGCGGACCGGCCCGGTTGCGAAGTAGGTGACGATCGCGGCGGTCAGTCCGACCAGTGCGAGTTCGCGCAGCGGGACACCGGCGCCGCGATCCGAAAGCGCGAGCAAACCACCGGCAAGGCTGGTGACGTCGCTGGACACCACGAGACCGTACTGCACCAACCTGAGACTGCGACTTAGGCCGTCAAACTCGCCGGGTCAAGCCCGAGCACTTCCGCGATCCGCTCGGTGCTCACGGGGCCAGGTCGCAGGACCCGCGGGCTTTCCCCGGTGAGGTCGACGATCGTCGAAGCGGCCTGCTGAGCGGACGGACCCGCGTCGAGATAAACCTCGACGAGATCACCGAGTTGGTTGCGCGCGCCGTCGACGTCCACCGCCGGCGCTTGGCCCGAGACGTTGGCGCTGGATACCGCCATGGGACCCACCTCACGCAGCACCTCGATGGCAACCGGGTGCAACGGCATTCGCAGCATCACCGTGCCGCGGGCATCGCCGAGATCCCAACTCAACGAGGGCGCCTGCTGCACCACCAGGCTGAGCGCGCCGGGCCAGAATGCGCGAATCAGTTCGCGGGCACCGTCGGGCATCAGGTAGACCAGGCCCTCGATGGTGTGCCAGGAGCCGACCAGAACGCCCACGGGCATATCACGACCGCGCCCCTTGGCCGACAACAGCGCGGACACCGCGGCGCTGTCGAAGGCGTCGGCGCCGATGCCGTAGACGGTGTCCGTCGGCATGACAACCAGCCGGCCGGCCTTGAGTGCCCCTACCGCCGAGGAGATTCCACGCTTGCGCTGGTCGGGGTCGGCGCAGTCGTATACCTCAGTCATCGGCCGAATACCTCAGTCATCGGCGATCACGGACCTTCCTCCCCTGCGCGCCGTCGCAAACCTGGGCCGGCCAGTCAGATCGCGGCGGGCCGTCACATCGTCGAAAAGTCCCGTGCCGTGCATCAATTCGACCGTCGACGAAGACGTGGTGTCGTCATGTTCGACGGCGAACAATCCGCCGGGGCGCAGCCAACGCCCGGCGAGCCTGACGACGGCGGATATCACCGTCATCCCGTCCGGACCGCCGAACAGGGCATGATGCGGGTCATATTGCGCCACTTCAGGTTGTTCGGGGATGTCTCCATCGGGAACGTACGGCGGGTTCGCCACGACCAGGTCTACCCGTCCGTCCAGCTCAGGAAGCAGGCCGGGCGTGTTGACGTCGGCGTGTACGAGTTCGATTGCGGTGCCCTCGACATTGCGTCGGGCATAGTCCAGGGCGGCTTCCGAGTCATCGATGCCGATGACGCGGGCGGCCGGCCGGTGCTGAGCCAGCGCAACCGCCAAAGCCCCTGACCCCGTGCATAAATCGACAATCACGGGCCGTGCGGCGAGTTGCTGCGCGGTGGCCCACGCCAAGATGGCCTCGGTCTCCCAACGCGGTACGAACACACCGGGGCCGACATGCAGCTCGACCGGCCCGAACGCCGCGGTCCCGGTGAGATGCTGCAACGGCACCCGCCGCGAGCGCGCGTCGATGACCTCGCGGTAACGCCCGAAAAACTCCTCGCCGGGCGGGTCGAGCAGGAATAACCGGCCGCGGTCGGTACCTGCCAGGTGAGCGGCCAACTGCTCGGCATCGCAACGCGCAGAGTCGATTCCCGCTTCGGCGAGTACCGCCGCAGCGGAGTCGATCTCCTGCCGTATGGACCTCATGCCTGTTGCAGCCTGGCCTGCTTGTCAGCGGCACCCAGCGCATCGAAAAGCGCATCCAGGTCACCGTCCAGAACCTGGTCGAGATTGTGTGACTTGTAACCGATTCGGTGGTCGGTGATGCGGTTCTCCGGGAAGTTGTAGGTGCGAATGCGTTCGCTGCGGTCCACCGTGCGGATCTGGCTGGCCCGGTCCGCCGATGCGTCGGCCAGCGCCTGCTCCTCGGCCATCGCCTGTAGGCGAGCCGCCAGCACCTGCAACGCGCGGGTCTTGTTCTGCAGCTGCGACCGTTCGTTTTGACAGGTGACGACGATCCCGGTGGGCAGATGCGTGATTCGCACCGCGGAGTCGGTGGTGTTAACACCTTGGCCGCCCTTCCCGGACGACCGGTAGACGTCGACGCGCAGATCCGACTCGTCGATCTGCACCTCGCCGACTTCCTCCGGTTCCGGATACACCAACACCCCCGCCGCCGAAGTATGCACGCGGCCTTGGGATTCCGTCACCGGGACGCGTTGCACCCGGTGCACTCCGCCCTCGAACTTCATCCGCGACCACACTCCGTCGGCGGAGTCGCCATCACTGACCGCCCTATGAGAAATAGCCAGTGTCGCGTCCTTGTAGCCGCCCAGGTCCGAGGTGGTTTCGTCCAGTACCGTCACGGTCCAGCCATGCCGTTCTGCGTAGCGGATGTACATCCTGGCCAGATCGGCGGCGAACAACGCCGATTCTTCGCCCCCCTCACCGGATTTGACCTCAAGCACGATGTCGTCGGCGTCATGCGGGTCGCGCGGAGCCAGCATGTCGGTGAGTTGGGTATCCAGCTCAGCCACCCGGGATTCCAGCTCGGTGACCTCTTCGACGAACGATTCGTCGTCGGCGGCGAGCTCACGTGCGATCTCCAGGTCGTCGCGCGCCGACACCAGCTTCCGGTAGGTCGCGACGATCGGGGCCAGTCGGGCGAACCGGCGTCCGACCCTGCGCGCCTCGTCGGGCTTGCTGTGCAATTCGGGATCGGCCAGCGCATGTTCGAGCTCGGCGTGTTCGGCGAGCAGCACGTCAATCGTCTGTACTGGCTGCGTCACTCAAACCTCCTTCCACCTGCGCCAACTATTCGCCGCAAACGCGAACCGACGCCCGGCCTGTGCAGGTGCGCACAGTTCGGGCGTCGGTAAGCCAGCTATTTGTCGGCTGAAGCAGTTCCATCGTTGTCGGCTGCGGCCTTGCGCTTGCCGTACCGCTTCTCGAAGCGGGCCACCCGGCCGCCGCTGTCGAGGATCTTCTGCTTGCCGGTGTAGAACGGGTGGCATTGCGAGCAAACCTCGACCACGATGCGGCCGCCCGACTTGGTGCTGCGCGTTGTGAACTCGTTGCCACACCCGCAGTGCACGGTGGTCTCTTCGTATGCGGGATGAATTTCAGCTTTCATGGTGTCCTCTTCGATCGGTACCGCACGGGCACCCCGTCTTGGATGCGGCGGTCGGGCGTGAACTCCGAGAACCTGATCCGGTTCTGGGGTGGTCGAGCGTCGATTATGCCAGGTCAACCACCATCAGCCCAAACACCGAGATGCGGCCGCGCATTCCCGTGCACGGCGGGTGCCCAGGGGACGGCTCGTCACGTATATGCCCTGCTTCGCCCGGTGCGGGTCCAGAGCACTCCACCGTCGGGTGCCGCGCCCTGAGCGACCAACGCCCGTTTGAGGATCTTGTTCGTCGCCGTTGCGGGCAGCCGATCGGTGAGCCAGACGTAGCGGGGCCATGCCTTGGGTGACAAGTCGGGCTGATCGGCCAGAAATTTGCCGAGCTCCTCGGGCGTCAGATCGGCGTTGTCGCGCAACACGATCGCCGCCATCACCTGGTCGCCGGCGTGTTCGTCGGGCACCGCATAGACCGCGACCTGGTTGACGGGCGTCAACCGCTGCAGGATCCGTTCGATGGGCGCCGTGGTCATGTTTTCTCCGTCAACGCGCAACCAGTCGCCGCTGCGCCCGGCGAAGTAGATCCAACCGTCGGCGTCGCGGTAGGCGAGGTCGCCCGACCAGTACATGCCGTGCCGAAGGCGTGCATCGGTGGCGTCCGGGTCGTTGTAGTAGCCGGCAAACATGCCGGCGCCCGTCGTGTTAACCAGCTCCCCTATCGCCTCGTCGGCGTTGGTCAGGGCGCCGTCGTCGCCGAAGGTGGCGACGGGACACTCCGCCAGGGTGTGCGGGTTGTAGATTGCGACGCCCGGAAAGCCCCTGCCGAGCGAGCCCGGCGGGCAACCGTCTTCCCGGGTGATAATGATCGCGCCCTCGCTGGCGCCGAAGCCGTCCCACACCGTGCAATCGAAACGGCGACTGAAGTCGGCGACGTCACGCTCGCTCGCCTCGTTGCCCATCGCGATGCGCAGCGGGTTGTCGCGGTCATCGGGTTGCTCGGGCGTGGCCAGCACGTAGGCAAGTGGTTTGCCCACGTAGTTCATGTAGGTGACCCCGTAGCGGCGCAGATCGGGGAGCAACCCCGACGCCGAGAACGCCGCGGGGACCATGGCCGCGCCGGCGCCCACCGCCGCGCTCCACCCGGCGAGCAGCGCGTTGGAGTGGAACAGCGGCATGGACAGATAGCAGACGTCGGAGGCATTGAGGTCGAACCGCTCGGTCAGCGATATGCCGGCGAACACCACGACCAGGTGCATTATCTGCACCGCCTTGGGCTCGCCGCTGGTCCCGGAGGTGAAGATCATCATGAAGGTGTCGGTCGGCGTGACCTCGCGATGCGGGGTCAGCGATCCGGCGGCGGCCAGCAGGGCCGACCACTGCTCGCCCGACACGTCGAACACCTGCACACCGGGCAGGTCGAGACCCTCTAGCAACTCCGCATGTGCCCGATCGGTGAGCAGGATCTGACAGTCGGCACGCAAAATGTCGCTGGCGAGCGCGTCGCCACGGCGCGTGTTGTTGATCCCGCACAGCACATACCCGCCAAGGGCCGCCGACGCCATCGCGGTCAGCATCTCCGGGGTGTTGCCCAGCAACGCGCCAACATGCAGCGGCCGGGCGGGGTCCGCGATCCCAATCAGCGCGGCGGCAGTGGTGGCGGCATCGGCCAGATGTTCACGCCACGTCCAGACCCGTTCGCCGTACTTGAGCGCCGGCGTGTCCTGGTCGCAACGCTCACGAAGCAGTTGTTGAAGCGTCTCCGCCATGCGTCGATCGTGACAGGCCGGAATCACCGCCCCGGCACGCGGGTGGGGCCTCCGGTCGGGCTAGGCCCGATGGTGGCGACCCGCTTCCCCCGGCTCCGCCGCGCTCGCGATCGCCACTGGTCGTTGTCCCTAGTCGTTGTCCATGTTGCCCGGTGTCGTCTTGGACACCTGCACCAGGAACTCGTAATTGGTCTTCGTCTTGCGCAGCTGCGACATCAGCAGGTCGATGGCCTGGTGGGAATCCAGACCCGAGAGCACCCGCCGCAGTTTGTGCACGATGCCGAACTCGTCGGGCGACAGCAACAGCTCGTCCTTGCGGGTGCCGGACGGGTTCACGTCGACCGCGGGGAAAACCCGGCGTTCAGAGATCTTGCGGTCCAGCTTGAGCTCGGCGTTACCGGTGCCCTTGAACTCCTCGAAGATGACCGTGTCACCGGTGGAGCCGGTCTCGACCATCGCGGTGGCGATGATGGTCAGCGACCCGCCTTCCTCGATGTTGCGTGCGGCGCCCAGGAACCGCTTGGGCGGGTAGAGCGCGGTGGAGTCGACACCACCGGACAGGATGCGGCCCGAGGCCGGCGACGCGTTGTTGTAGGCGCGTCCCAGGCGGGTGATCGAGTCCAGCAGCACCACTACGTCCTTGCCCTGCTCCACGAGCCGTTTGGCACGCTCGATCGCCAGCTCGGCGACCGCCGTGTGGTCTGTCGGCGGCCGGTCGAACGTCGAGGCGATGACCTCCCCCTTGACCGAACGCGTCATGTCGGTGACCTCCTCAGGGCGCTCGTCGACGAGCACGACCATGAGGTGGCATTCCGGGTTGTTCTTGGTGATCGCGTTGGCGATGTCCTGCAGGATCGTCGTCTTGCCCGCCTTGGGCGGCGAGACGATCAGGGCACGCTGGCCTTTGCCGATCGGCATGATGAGGTCGATGACCCGCGTGGTCAGCCGGTCGGGAGTGGTTTCCAGGCGCAGCCGCTGGTTGGGGTACAACGGCGTCAATTTGGTGAAATCGGGCCGCTTCTTGGCGTCCTCGACCGGTCCACCGTTGATGCTGTCCAGGCGTACCAGCGGGTTGAACTTCTGGCGCTGGTTGGGCTGTTCGCCTTCTTTGGGCACCCGAACCGCGCCGGTCACCGCATCGCCACGGCGCAAGCCGTTCTTGCGCACCATATTCATTGACACATAGACGTCGTGCGGACCGGCCAGGTAACCGGACGTGCGGACGAACGCGTAGTTGTCGAGGACGTCCAGGATGCCGGCGACCGGCTGGACGACGTCGTCCTCCCGCAGTTCGGCGTCGGCGCCACCCTCGCCCGTCCGCTCGCCGCGGCGCCGGCGATCGCGGAACCGGCGGCCCCGCCGGCCCTGACGCCCATCACCGTCGTCGTCGCCGCGAGGTTGCTGGCCGGAGCCCTGCTGGTCACCACTCTGGTCGCCACCCGCGTCCGGTCCACGCTCGTCCGTCTTGGTGGCTTGCCGGCCGCCTTGGCGGCTGTCGGCCCCTTTCTCTTTGGTGGTTGTGTCCCCTTTGGTGGTTGTGTCCTCGCCTTTGGCTGTGCCCTCGCGATCCGATTCTTCGGCAGCTGCGGACGCTGATCCCGCATCGCGGGACGCGCCGCGTCGTTCGCGGCGCGGCGCCTCGGTTTCTGAATCGTTCTGTTCCCCTTGGGCGGTCGCTACTTCGGTGCTGGCCGCGGCGGGAGATTCGCCATGATCCTGCGACGACGGACCCTCACCGGCTGGTGCGCCGTTCGCCTGTCCCCTGCTTTCCTGGATCGCGGCGATGAGTTCGTTCTTGCGCATACCCGACGTTCCCTTGACGCCGGCTTGATTAGCCAGCGCACGCAGTTCGGGCAGCACCATGGTGGATAGCGAACCGGCCGACGCGTTGGTCTTAACGTCGGGAGTGTCTGTGGTCACGGCATTCGACAGCTGATTGCCGTCGGTGTTTTCGCCCGCCGTGATGAACTCCGTATCAGTCACGGATTTCCTTTCTTCCCTCGCTGATCACGTCATACGAGGGTTCGTTGCATTCAGCCAAATTGCTGAGTGCGCCCAATTATCGACTCTCATCGACTCTGCAACGGTGATCGCCCAGATAGGCGGCTAAACGGCGAACCTCGTCCACGAGAAGAATTGGTGGTTGTCCTAGCGGCAATGCAGTACTGATGCAGATGCTGCGATTGCTGGACGGCTCCGAGGATAGCCCGCTTCCTGGCCGGAAGCAAGCAAGCCCTCCGGCACATCTGTGGATCAACCGGGCACTGTGACCCCTGGGCTCCAGCGAACTCCTTCGCCGGCCGTCATCTCAGCAATGGTAAAACCGTTTGCGGCAGCGTACTGCAGCGCTTCCGGGGGCAACTGAGGCTCTGTGCTCAGTGCTAGTAGTGAAGGCCCGGCTCCCGAAAGCGTGGCTGCCACCCTATGACGCCGTAACAGCCGCAGATATTCCGCCGAGGCCGGCATCGCCCGGGCGCGCTGCGGCTGATGCAGCGCGTCTTGGGTGGCCGCCATCAACAGATCCGGTCGTTCGGTCAGCGCTACCACCAGCAACGCCGCGCGGCTCACGTTGAACCTCGCGTCCTCGTGGCTGACCTGGGCAGGCAGCAGCACCCGGGTCTCCGCGGTCAACGAGCGCTCCTCGGGAATCGCGATGAACACCCGGATATCGGGATGAAGCCGCAGCGGTACCGCCGAATACTCCGGCCGGCCGCCGCGCAGCTCAACCCACGAAACCACCGCGCCACCCAGCACCGCCGCGGCGGCGTTGTCGGGGTGACCCTCGAACTCCGAGGACAGCTGGATCAGCTGGGCTTCGCTCAGCGGCGTCGAATCGGTCTGTGCGACAAGGCCATTTACCGCTGCCAGGCCGCCGACTACTGCGGCAGCGGAGGAGCCGAGACCGCGACAATGGGGAATGGCGTTGCGGCAGCGCACCACCAGGCCTGCGGCGCTGACCCCAACGGCCTGGAGCCCGCGCTGCACAGCGCGCACCACCAGGTGTTCGGGGCCCCGCGGTACCTGCTCGCCGCCCTCGCCGTCGACGACCACAACCAAGCCGGAATCTATTGTCTCGACCACGATCTCGTCGAGTAGATGTAATGCCAATCCGATGCTGTCAAATCCGGGGCCGAGGTTGGCG
Organism: uncultured Actinomycetota bacterium; assembly: GCA_963814505.1. GTDB lineage: Bacteria > Actinomycetota > Actinomycetes > Mycobacteriales > Mycobacteriaceae > Mycobacterium. The sequence goes on along the minus strand of CAWFDM010000014.1, from coordinate 143,468 downwards.
CTGGACGCCGACACCACCGAGGTAGCCACCAACCCGGCGGGCAGCATCCGGGTCACGAACCTGCCCGCCGAGTGTGGGCGCTAGGTACATGGCCTGCCTTGAATTCGTCCATAGGCCCCACGCTCGGTGGCTCCATTACGCCAATCCCAACTTCTCGACGACGAGCACAGGATCGACCGGCAGCGGGGACACCTTCGGCATGTCCTTCAGCGCCGTGTCGGGATCCTTCAGACCGTTGCCGGTCACCGTACACACCACCGTCGACCCGCGAGGTACCCAGCCGTCGTCAATGGCCTTGAGGAGGCCCGCGATGCTGGCCGCGGACGCGGGTTCGACGAAGACGCCCTCGGCACGGGCCACCAGGTGGTATGCGGCCAGGATCTCCTCGTCGGTGGCGGCGAGGAACCGCCCCTTGGATTGCTGCTGCGCCTCGACGGCCGAGGTCCACGACGCCGGTGCGCCGATGCGGATAGCGGTAGCAATGGTTTCGGGGTGGCTGACCGGTTCGCCCAGTACCAGCGGTGCCGCGCCCGCAGCCTGGGTGCCGAGCATGCGGGGCCGCTTGTCGATCACGCCCTCCTGGTGGTACTCGGTGTAGCCCTTCCAGTAAGCGGTGATGTTCCCGGCGTTGCCAACCGGAAGCGCATGCACGTCCGGCGCGGAGCCCAGTACGTCGACAATCTCGAACGCCGCCGTTTTCTGCCCCTCGATGCGCACCGGGTTGACCGAGTTGACCAAAGAAATCATCGGGAAGTCGGCGGCCATCTTGCGAGCCAGTTCCAGGCAGTCGTCGAAGTTGCCGTCGATTTGGATGATCTTGGCACCATGCATTACCGCCTGCGCGAGCTTGCCCATCGCGATCTTGCCCTGCGGTATCAGCACCGCGCAGGTGATGCCGGCCCGCGCGGCGTACGCCGCCGCCGACGCCGAGGTGTTGCCGGTCGACGCGCACAACACGGCCTGCTGACCGCGGGCCAGTGCATCGGTGACCGCCATCGTCATGCCGCGATCCTTGAAGGAGCCGGTGGGGTTGAGCCCCTCGACTTTGAGGTGGATCGTGCAGCCGGTCTGCTTGGAGAGTCTGGTGGCGGCGATCAGCGGGGTGCCACCCTCGAGCAGGGTCACTGGGGTCCAGTCGTCGCCCACCGGCAACCGGTCGCGGTACGCCGCGATCACGCCGGGCCAGGGTTGGTGCGTGGCCGTCCGCGGGGCGCTCATGCGCTGGTTCCTTCCGTTCCTTCCAGTCGCAGCACGCTTGTGACACTTTGCACCACGTCCAAGTCACCCAGCGCTTCGACCGTTTCGGACAGCGCGGCGTCGGTGGCGCTGTGGGTGACTACCACGATGCGGGCTCCGACCCGTCGGCCACCTTCATCCACCACACCTTCTTGGCGGACCTCGGCGATGCTGACTTCCCGTTTGGCGAATTCTGCTGCTACCGAGGACAATACGCCAGTCTTGTCGGACACATTCATGCTGACGTAATAGCGGGTGGAAATAATACCCATTGGTGCGATGGGAAGTTGGGCGTATTTGGATTCACGTGGCCCGCGGCTGCCCAGCACCCGGTTGCGGGCGGCCATCACCAGGTCGCCGGTCACCGCCGAGGCGGTCGGCGCGCCGCCGGCGCCCTGACCGTAGAACATCAGCCGGCCCGCGGCCTCGGCCTCGACGACCACGGCGTTGAAGGCTCCGCTGACCGTGGCGAGCGGATGCGACAACGGAACCAGCGCGGGGTATACCCGGGCCGAAACCCGTTGCTGGCCATCGACGCCTGCGACGCGCTCGCAGATGGAGAGCAGCTTGATGGTGCAGCCCAGGGCGCGTGCGGACACGAAGTCGGCCGGGGTGATGTTGGTGATGCCCTCGCGATGGACGTCGTCGGCGTGCACGCGGGTGTGGAAGGCGATGGAAGCCAGAATCGCGGCCTTCGCCGCGGCGTCATAGCCTTCCACGTCGGCGGTGGGATCGGCCTCGGCGTAGCCCAGCGCGCTCGCGTCGGCCAGCGCGCTGTGGTAGTCGGCGCCGGTGCTGTCCATCGCGGAAAGGATGTAGTTGGTGGTGCCGTTGACGATGCCGGCCACCCGCAGCACCGTATCGCCGGCCAGCGACTGGGTGAGCGGGCGGATCACCGGGATGGCGCCCGCGACCGCCGCCTCGAAATACAGGTCGACATGCGCGCTTTCGGCTGCCTGCGCCAATTCTCCGGTGGACGTAGACAGCAACGCCTTGTTTGCCGTGACGACGGACTTGCCGTGCTCGAGAGCGGACAGGATCGCCTTGCGGGACGGCTCCACCGGCCCCATCACTTCGACGACGATGTCGACGTCCTCGCGCGAGACGAGTTCTTCGACGTTGTCGGTGAGCAGGCCGACCGGAACACCGCGGTCGGCGGCAACCCGGCGCACGCCGATGCCACGCAGCACTAACGGGGCACCGACGCGAGCCGCCAGATCGTCGGCGCTGCCCTCGATGATGCGGACAACTTCGCTGCCCACATTCCCCAACCCGAGTACCGCTACGCCGACCGGCTTTCCATCACCGGGCACGGGTCACCTCACTTCCAGACTCAACAAATCGTCGACCGTCTCCCGACGCAGGATCAGGCGGGCCCTCCCGGCCCGCACCGCCACCACCGCGGGGCGGCCGATCATGTTGTACCGGCTCGACAGCGAATAGCAGTACGCGCCGGTGGCGGCCACCCCCAGCAGGTCACCCGGCCGCAGGTCGTCGGGCACCCAGGTATCGCGCACCACGATATCGCCACTCTCGCAGTGCTTCCCGACGACGCGGGCCAGCGCCGCCGGGGCTTCGCTGACTCTCGAGACCAGCCGGACGTCGTACTGTGCGTCATAGAGCGCGGTGCGGATGTTGTCGCTCATCCCGCCGTCGACGCTGACGTAACGGCGTTTCGCCGTGGCGCTCACGTCGACATCCTTAACGGTGCCGACCTCATACAGCGTGATGGTCCCCGGTCCGGCGATGGCGCGCCCGGGCTCGACCACGAGCCTGGGCGCGGGCAGCCCCACCGCCGCCGACTCGCTTCTGACGATGGCGCTCAGCTTGGCCGCTAACTCGGCCACCGGCGGTGGATCGTCGGTAGGCAGGTACGAGATGCCCAGGCCGCCACCGAGATCGACGGTCGACAGCTGCGCCGTCTGTTCGGCTCCATACTCGCCGACTATTTCGCGCAGCAGGCCGATGACGCGGTGCGCGGCCAGTTCGAAGCCGGCGACATCGAAGATCTGCGAACCGATATGGCTGTGCAGGCCGACCAGCCGCAGGTGATCGGTGGCGAATACCCGGCGGATGGCCGCCATCGCTGCGCCGCTGGCCACCGACAGCCCGAACTTCTGGTCCTCGTGTGCGGTGGAGATGAACTCATGAGTGTGGGCCTCGACACCGACGGTGAGACGCACCAGGACATCCTGGACGATGCCCGCCTCGCCCGCGATGGTGTCGAGGCGCTCGATTTCGGTCATCGAATCCAGGACGACGTCGCCCACCCCGGCTTTGACCGCGGCGGTCAACTCCGCGATCGATTTGTTGTTGCCGTGCAGGGTTATCCGTTCCGGCGGGAAGCCGGCGTGCAGCGCGACGGCTAGCTCGCCGCCGGTGCACACGTCGAGCGAGAGGCCTTCTTCGTCGATCCACCGCGCTATTTCACTGCACAGGAAGGCCTTTGCGGCATAGTGCACGTTCGCACCGCCACCGAACGCCGTCGCCATCTCTTGGCAGCGACCGCGAAAATCGTCCTCGTCGATGACGAAAAGCGGCGTCCCGTACTCGTGGGCGAGGTCGGTCAACGGAACCCCCGCGATGCTGACCACGCCGTCGTCATTGCGGGAAGTATTGCGCGGCCAGACCTTTGGCGCCAGCCAAAGCAGCTCATCGGGCGACTGCGGCCGCGGCGGGGTACCCGCGGGACGGGTTTCTTCGGCATGCCGTGGGCCGGCGGGGTGGACGTTCACATTCGCTCCGGAGCTCTGACGCCGAGGATTGCCAGCCCGTTGGCGATGACCTGGCGGGTCGCCTGGCACAGGGCCAGGCGCGCGGTGTGCAGGTCGGTGGGCTGCTCGTCGCCCTGGGGCAACACCCGGCACGAGTCGTAGAAGCGATGGTAGTCGCCGGCGAGGTCTTCCAGATAGCGGCATACCCGGTGCGGTTCGCGCAGGGACGCAGCGGTTTCGAGCACCCGTGGGAATCCGCCGATGGTGCGCAGCAGCGTGCCCTCTTTATCGTGGCTGAGCAGTTCGAGGTGTTCGGTGTCGGGTATCAGCCCCAATTCGGCGGCGTTTCGGGCCAGCGCCGAGAGCCGGGCGTGCGCGTATTGCACATAATAGACCGGGTTTTCATTCGATGCCGAGGACCACAGTGCCAGGTCGATGTCGATCGCGGTGTCCACCGACGAGCGGATCAGGCTGTAGCGTGCGGCGTCGACGCCGATCGCCTCGACCAGGTCGTCCAGCGTGAGCACCGTCCCGGCGCGCTTGCTCATCCGGACCGGCTGGCCGTCGCGGACCAGGTTGACCATCTGCCCGATGAGCACCTCGACGGTGGCCGGGTCGTCGCCGAACGCAGCAGCCGCGGCCTTGAGCCGGGCGATGTAGCCGTGATGGTCGGCGCCGAGCATGTAAATGCACAGGTCGAAGCCGCGCTGCCGCTTGTCCAGGTAATAGGCGAGATCACCCGCGATGTAGGCCGGCTTGCCGTCGCTCTTGATCACGACGCGGTCCTTGTCGTCACCAAAAGCACTGGTGCGCAGCCAGGTTGCGCCGTCCTTTTCGTAGACGTTGCCGGTCTCGCGCAGCCGGGCGATGGCCTGATCGACGCGGCCGCTGGTGTGCATCAAGTCTTCGTGGGTGTAGACATCGAAGTCGGTGCCGAACTCGTGTAACGACTGTTTGATGTGGGTGAACATCAAGTCGACACCGATTTCGCGGAAGGTCTCGCGCGTCTCGGCGTCGGGCAGGGTCAGCGCGTCGGGCGCTTTCTGCATCACCTGCGCGGCAATGTCGGTGATGTAGCTGCCCGCGTACCCGTCGGCCGGGGCGGGCTCGCCCTTGGCCGCGGCGATCAAGGAGTTGGCGAACCGGTCGATCTGGGCGCCGTGGTCGTTGAAATAGTATTCGCGCACCACTTTGGCGCCCTGTGTGGTGAGCAAGCGGCCGAGAGCGTCACCGACGGCGGCCCAGCGGGTACCGCCGATGTGGATCGGTCCGGTCGGGTTGGCCGAGACGAATTCCAGGTTGACCTTGTGTCCGGCCAGGGCGTCGGAGTTGCCGAAGCTCTTGCCGGCGTCGATGACGGTGTTGACTATCAGGGCCTGCGCCGAGGCCTCGAGGCGCATATTGATAAAGCCCGGTCCGGCCACCTCGGCTGAGGCGACACCGTCGGCCTCTGTTAGTGCGTCTGCGAGCCAGCCGGCCAGTTCACGGGGGTTTGCGCCGACCTTCTTGCCCAGCTGCAACGCCAGGTTGCTGGCGTAATCGCCGTGCTCGGGATTGCGCGGGCGCTCAACGGTGACCGCCTGCGGCAACGCGGACGCGTCGAGGCCATGCCCGGTCAGCACCGCGGCGGCGGTGGTTTTGAGCAGCTCGGCCAGGTCGGCGGGGGTCACGAACGTCCATCCTATGGGCAGCGGTGCTCGCGCCTCGAATCCGTTGCGGTGGCCGAGCGGTCATTACGATGCGTTAGTCTGTCCGTGCTTGTTTCAAGCCCCATGGCGCAATATCGGCATCCAGCGCCCCCGTAGCTCAGGGGATAGAGCGTCTGCCTCCGGAGCAGAAGGCCGCAGGTTCGAATCCTGCCGGGGGCACAATCTGACCAGCGCAGATGTGAACTCGCACAAGATACGCACAACAAAGTCTTCGGCGTGGCTCCAAACGAATGGAGCCAACCATGCCAACCACACCCCAACCAATCTGCACCCACGCCGCCGTCAACGGCGACGCCGCCCGCTGCCCATGCCGCTACACCGCACGGGAGCACCTGCGCTGCGCGTGGATCAACCTGTTGGATGCCCGGATAGCTGCCGACAACGCGGCCGAGCAACTGACCGGGACACGCGCTGCCCGAGCCGCCGAGCTGGTCGCCAAACTCGGCGACGCCATCGACTACGCACAGAGGTTGCGGGTCGTCGTCGAGGGTGACGAGCGTGCGGAGGTCGTTCGATGAGCGACCAGGATAGCTTCCGCCCCACGGAGAACAAGCTATCCGACGTCGGCCCGGCGACCCCGCCACCGGCCTGGTGTCTGCCCGACGCCGCGCCCCGGTGGGAGCAGCTCACCGACGGCGGCGGGAATATCGGAATGTGGTCCCGTGATTTTGGCGATGTCTGGGTGGCGTGCGAGGACACGGTCGTTGACGGCCGGGTACTGCGCACCCCGGCCCGGATTCACTATTTCGAGACCCCGCGTGATGGCATCGACGCCGCGACCGCCCGCAAGGTCGCTGCCGACCTGCTCAACGCGGCCGCTCTACCAGCAACTTTTCTGACCTTGGTAAGGTTTTTAGCGCTGTCTAATCCTTGGTTTTTGGCGGACACTATCGCGCGTTCGATGACCGTGCGAGCGCGTCTTCATCGGCCTCATCCACCTCGACGGGATCAGGTGTTTGATTTCTAACACCTGATGAAGTTGTGCCATGTCGTGTAACCCAGCAGCGGCATAAGCACGCGCGCAGACCAGAATTCGGATCCATCCGGCCGGATCTGCCGCACTTGGTCAAACGGTGAACGCGAACTACTAGAGTCCTGCAGCGGCGTTAGATCTTTCATGCTGACTTCTTCCGTTTGTCTAGGTTGCTGTTGCGCACGCTCAAGATGTACGACCCGGGCGGCGGACCCGCTCTACCAGCAACTTTACTGACCTCAGTAAAGTTTTTAGCGCTGTCTAATCCTTTTGTCTAGGTTGCTGTTGCGCACGCTCAAGATGTACGACCCGGCCGAGTTCATCCGTGGTTTCCCAGGGCAGCCGGCAGTCGTTACCGGGCCGGGCGTGGCATACGCCGACGTGCTTCGTCTATGACGTCTTCGGGGTAGGTGTTGACCAGCCCGTATCTATTATCGCGGATAGGTGCCGGCGTTATGCCCTTCTCGATACATACCTGTTTTGCTGCCTGTCCTAGCTTTCGGCAGTAGTCAATATGGGTTGGTAACCCGCGTATCTTTGCGTATGCCATGGCGGTTAGCCAGTGGAGTCCAGTTCGAGCCATTTGCCCATCCGTTCGAACTGGTCGTTGCCGGTCTGAATCGTGATGAGCTGCACTGCGGAGCCAACCAGGTCTCGGCCGCTGCCGGCGCTGCCATGGCGTGGCGCCACCCCATCTTTTATACGAGGGGGGGTACTCTCTGGCGACCGCTTGCCCCCCTCGGTAACGGACGATTGTCCGTTATCGACGCCGCCGAGTTGTTCGAGCAAAGCGTGGTCGCGGTCGGATTGCGCTTGCACTTCCAGAGCTAGGGTGGTTGCCTCTGCCGCCTGAGCAGTCGCCTCTTGGATTGCTCTCTCGTTGGCTTCGATCCTGTCGGCGACAGCGATGATCATGTGGGCTTGCTGACGTATCAGGTCAAGTTGGTTTCCAGGGTCCGACTGTTGTTGCGAGACTTCGGCTGCCCTGGTTTGGACGACGAAGTATGCTTGCGCGGCGGCGACTTCAGGTTTATGGGTGTCGCCGCACATCGACACCAGGTATGCAGCAAACCGGGAAAGCTCGAAGTCTGTCTGCGGCGGACCCGCTCTACCAGCAACTTTTCTGACCTCAGTAAAGTTTTCGACGGCAAGGCGCAACTGTCGATCGTGCGCCACGCTTCCGGCTGCCCGACACTACTGGCACAGGTGCGCACCCGCTGGCCCGACGAACCGGCGAGGTTGCCCGCTCATCGCCCGGGCGCTTAGAACGGCGATGCGACCGACGCCATCCTCAGCTTTTTACGACCAGGAGTGTCGAGAATGTGACGGCAGACAGCCTCGCCGGCAACTGTTTCGCGGGGCGCCGGGATGGGCGCGGTGAACGCGACGACGGGCTCCTCGTCGCCGAACCAGGAGATATACATGTTGTCTAACGGATCGCAAATGCCCTGTGGCCCAAGCGCTTTACACCAATCGGAGCGCGTCGCCCAGTCGTGGTGGCTGTAGCGCGGCAGCCCGATAACGGTGCGCAGGCCGAGCACGGCGCTCAGTGATTCGGCGATGCGTTCGGCATCGGGGCAATAGCGGCAGGGCCATGGGCAGCCAGCCAAGAAGTGAGGGCACGCATCGCCGGCGCCCGGCGACGAACAGCTGCTCAATGCAGACCTCGGCCGCTCGCAGCTCAGGGGCCACGTATAGGCGGCCGTCCGGAAGCCGGTCGAGCACCCGGGCCCTGAATATCGCGACCCGCGACAGCACCGGCACGCCGCCAGCCAGATTGCGACCGCCGAAGAAGTCGCCCGCAGGAGCCTCGAAACAGACCGCGCTGGTGGTGCGGGTCCGCAGGTTGTACTGGGTAACCCGAAGCCGATATAGCGCGTCAACCAAGTTTTCCAGGCAGTAAAGCCCGCAGGTGCAGTCGATTACAGGCGGTTCGTGGGCGGCTTTCGCATCGGCTGTTCGCCCCAAGCGCGCTCGCTCCCTACGAGCACGCTGTCCGGGAGCGGGCCGAAGTGTTGATCGACGCTGTTGCCCCCACAGGGCGCTGCGATGTCACCGGCGCGATCGCCTATATATGGCCTAGCCAGGCATTCCTGACGGTGATGGGCGTGCCGCTGGATCACCCCGCGGGCGTCGCCGGCTGGATGCAGGAGGGGTCGCACAACGACGGTGACTCTCAATTCGGACTCCTCAACTGGCTGGCCGCGACGATAGCTGAGCACTTCGATCGCAGACCGCCCGGTCTCCTGTGGCGTCTGCTTGAGGACCTCGACGCCGGTAATTTCACCACCGACGAGATGCTTGGCCTACTCGTGACGCTGTTCATCTCTGCAACGGCCGGCGTGACGGACGCCCTCGGGCACGCGTTATGGCGCTTGGCTCGGCACCCACGACTGCGCACCCAGCTACGCGGAGACCTCAAGCAGATTGAGGCATTCGTCGGCGAAACCCTGCGGCTGGACGTGGCCGCACCACTGCCGCGCGTCACCACGAAGTCGGTCACTATCGGTGGCGTCATGATCGAACCCGGCGCCCATGTTTTGTTGCCGCTGGGGTCCGCCAATCGCGAAGACGCCGGTGACGAGATGGCCGAGGACGACGGCCGGGTGCAAGTGCAGCGCCATTCGACTTTCGGCGCGGGTCCGTATCGCTGCCCCGGGTCCGTCTTAGCGCGGATGGAAGTCACCGTATTCGTCGACGAGTGGTTGCGCCGGATCCCTGAGTTTGACGTCGAACAGGGCTTCACACCGGCGATCCGTCTACCGGGCCTGGCTCTGGCCAGCCTGCCGCTGTGCTGGGCGCCAGCATGAGCGAGCTGGCCTGAGCGGTGACCGACGGCGCCGAACTTCGAGACGTGGTTTTTCGTTGGCGGATTTGGTTCTCCGACGGCAGCGGCCTGTTCCCTCTGACTAAGTGCCGTGACTTCAGAGTCACCCGCCGCATTGTCAATCACCGGACATCGGGCGCCTCACCGGACGACCGCAGACTTTCCGGGGCCTTCGCCAAACCCTCGACGCCGGCCTCCGCGCGGCGCTGAGCACGCCGGAAAGCGATTTCGTCCCGGATTGAGCGCTCCGGGGGCGCTCGCATTATCTCCAACTGCGCCACCACCGCGGACAGCCGTGCGGACAGGGCGGCCAGATCGCGCTTAGACCTGCACTCATCGATGTCTGCGGCGAGTCGGTCCCTCAACGCGACCAGCGTCGCATAACCGCCCTTTTTGGCCGCTGATGCGACTGAAACACGTCGTCGTTGTGGTGCGGTTTTCGAGCTTCCAGCGGTGCGCCCAGTCGTCATTTTGGCCCTTCAAAGTGTGGAAATTCAGCCCGGGGAGGGGGAAGAATGACTGGCAAGCGGTCGCCAGAGGGTACCCCCCCCTCGTATAAAAGATGGGGTGGGGGGGTATGCGCTCGGGCGCTAGGGCCATCGCATGGCCTGGTGGCCGAGGTCGACCAAAAAATGGACGTGACCTGCCACTTTACTGAGGTCAGTAATATGGTGGATCGGGGCCAGGGCGACGGTCGAGGGTTGATCAGAACGGCACCTCGAAGTAGTGCAGTCCACCGCCGTCGCTGCCGTCCCGCGCGTCGTGGCACTGCTTAATCAGCGCCGCAAACGGCCGCTCGGCGAACCGTGCCGGGTTGTCGGTCATCGCGGCCAGCAGGTGTTGCATTGCCATCGTGTCGGGGTTCATCGTGTCCACCTCTCTATTCGTCGTCGGTGACGAGCTCGAGCTCGACAGTGCCGCCGGGGCCGCTGGCCACCGCGTACAGCGGGAGCTGGTGGCCGTTGCTCGGGTTGCGCAGCGGGAAGGTGAAGAATTCCCCGGGTGCGAGCCGGATGCCTACCTGCGGGTCAAGTGAGCAGTCGGCGCCGTTGTCCACAATGATGTCGGGGCCGGGGCTATCACCGAGGCCGCCGCTGCTGTTGAGCACCAGCACCGCGCAGACCGGCGGCAGGATGATCTGGGTCGGTGTTTCACCGACAGGCATCGTCGAAACCACGCGCTACCTCCAAAATCCCTAGGTTCGGGCCACCGAGCCCCGCCGCGCCCCAGGGGCCGGCTCTGCGGTCCCCATTCGCGGCGGGGCCTGGCGCCCAACCCCGCCCGCCACCGGGACAAGCTCGCGACAAGACCGGTGGCAGGCGGGAGGTCTCACTACTGCCAACCCGGCAGGTAGTACGTCAGCTCGCCCTCACCCTCGGTGACCGCGGCAAACAAGCTCGGCGCGATGTCGTCGCGGTGCCTCGGGATGGTCACCTTCTCGGTTGGGCGCACACGCAGCCCGCCGGTCGGGCCGTCGGCTTCCAGCGCATCCCCGGACGTATCGACGAACACGTCGACGTCGCCGGTGTTTTCGACGATCATCCAGTGCGCCGTGACGACGTGAGTGGGGGCCTGGCCCACCACGGCTACGCGCTCGCGAATCACAGGAACTCCTCGATCGGCTCGTCGAGCTTCCAGTCGCTGTTGAACAGCTTCAGCGCCTTGCTGACGGTCTCATTGGAGTAGCGCATACCTTCACCACGGAGGATGGCCGCCGCCCGTGGCCGGCCGGCTCCGAGCGGGACGCCGCACGAGATCAACGCGGACAGGCACTCGACCACCCGGCCGGGGTCGGGCGGGGTTCCGCCGGCGTCGACCAGCTCGATTAGGCCATGGTCTAGGAAACGGCGCACTTGGTCGTCATCGTGGGCCGCCCAATCCGGCAGGATACGGCCCTTATCGTAGAAGTCCTTTAGTTTGCCCTTGGGGTCGCGGATGCGCACCAAGTTCACCAGGGAGCGGAACCGCACTTCGCCGTTCACTTCGGGCGCCATTCGCCGGTCGCCGAGTCGTAGTACGAGTGGTCGTCGGGCGATGGAACGTAGACGCTCTCGCCGCCGGGCGGGGGCCGCAGGCCCGCGCGGAACGCCGGACCCAGCTGCCACAGGGCCGCGTCGTCTCGCTCCTGTTTGGACCACTGCTCGGGAGGCTTGCCACGGGTTAGCCGCACCGGCTCTGGTAGCGGCGCAATCGGGATGCCCAACATGTCCACCGCGCCGGACTCTGACAACGCGGAAGCCTCGATGTCGTAGAGGCGGGCTACATGCGCGAGCCCGGCAGAGGGCGCTGAGGCCGCCACGCTGCGCGGGGTGCCGGGACTGCACTGCTGGGCGCGAACCGACGGGCTGCCAATGTAAGTCACGTGTCCCCTTTTCGGACGGTCTGCCCGCTGGTGCGCAGGCAGCTTGCGGACAGCGTATCAGATAATGAGACGAGTATCTCAGCATGTAGAACCTGTATCGGCGGCCTTAGCGTGGATGCGCAGCCGCGAACGCGGACAGCTCAGCTCAGCTCGCAGTCCTCGGGCACACCACCTCGGTGTCGAGCATCGCCCCGATGGGGCGGCAGCACTGCGCGCATTCGGCGCAGTGACCGCGGGCAATGGACTCGGAGCGTTCGAGGGTAGTCGTCCGACATATGCGGCACACCGGCTTGCCGTTGTCTCCCCCAGATTCCACCGCAACACCGCAACACCCCTGGTTAGGCGTGGTGTCGGCTGTTGCGAGTTGCGCTGGGTCCGGCAGCAGTGCGACCGATTCCGGCAGTGGGTCGCCGATAATCCAGCGGGCTGGTTTGCCGCGCTTGTCTTCCAAGTTGCGCAGATACCCGCCGTCGGCGGCCATGCGCAGTCGGCGGCCGGCATTGGATTTGTCGAGTGCCAGGCGGTCGGCGACGGCGCGGGCTGAAACACCCTTAGGTGACGTGAGCATGGCGACCGCCGCAACCGTCTCGCGCACGGTGTCGGAGACTGTCGTCCCGACGCCCTCGGCCATGATGTCGGCGACCAGCTCGCGCACCACGGCGTAGTCGCCGAGGGTGGCGACGATGCGGCCGGCGTCGTCAGTGTCCCGGGTGGCCTGGTGAAGCATCGCGTGGGCGCGCACGAGCGCTAGCAGCGAACCGAAGTCACGTCGGAGCCGCACGGCCACCGGTGGCACCGACTTTGCGAGCTGGTGAGCGTAGGGGATGGTCACCCGGTGTTCGGCACCGGCAAGCCACCGTTGCAGGTCGTGCCACTCCTGCATGTCGGTGTCGCGGTCGCTTTCGTCGGCCAACCCGAGTAACACCCGCGCTGTCTGGTCGCGTGAGTCGTCGGTAGCCAGGGACAGGATGCGGGTCTCGTTTTCCGCATGCACCCGCGTCTTGGTCGTCGTGAAAATGAGATTCGTCGGTCCCTCTTTGACGATTTTTTTCGTCGTGAAACCGCCGTCTTTTGTGCGAACCGTGACCTCATAATCAATCCGCCCCTCAGACAGCAGAGACCGCACGAAATAGCTCGTCATATCGTCTTCGACGCCCTCCCGCAAGGCGGTGACCTCGTAGACGATGAGGGTTCGGTGGGCGTATTCCTCGGTCGAATACACCAGCGCGCGTTCGGACATCGCCGTGAACTCCAGATAGGACTCGGGCGGGAACATCCGGGCAACGGTCTCGACCGTGTGGGACTTCCCCGACGCCGAATGCCCCTTAACACCGGCAGAGACCTGCTTATCGAGTAGCCGCGAGGTGTGTACCAGGTACAAGGTCTGCGCCAGTCGTTCCTCCCCGATCAATCCACGGGAGCGCACCTCATCGGCCACCGCGTCGAGGATGCACCGCAACACCGCAAGCGCGGGCACATCGCCTGAGCTGCGGTGTTGCGGTGTTGCGGTGTTGTTCGGGGGGATACAGTCAGCAGCCTTTGTTTTCACCGCGGGTTGGACCGGTGTCACTAGCCGCCACAGGTCATCGACCGTGTGCCCGGCCATCAGATAGTCGTCGAGCCCGGTCTTGTCGTCGGTGTCAGGCAGGTGCAGGTATTCGACGCGCGCACCCTTAGACCCCACGTAGTCGGCCAACTCGCGCAACGCCGTGTGGACCGACGGCTTACGGGCGACGTCACCATCAAACGCCATAATCACGCGCCGGTCGTTGAGTGCGACGTCGTGCCAGTCCGCCACGGCGACCCTGCCGCCGGAGCCGTTACGGCCGCGCCAGGACCACACCCCAGGCAGCGCGACGATGCATAGCCGGTGTAGCGCACCACAATCGGCTTTCTTAACACCCTCGGTCACAAACAGCGGCACAGCCGGGTCGCCGAGCTGCTCCGCCACACCAGGGGGCACGTCGATGCCGTTGCGCTGGCCTGTGGGCGTTTCGTACTTGACGACCTTGCCTTTGCTCTCACGTGGGCTGTCTGCCCGATACTGGTATCCCCACGTCGAGCCGTCGACGCGCAGTTGCGGCACCAGCAGGCCGCGCGTGCGCTGCCCGGCTTTGGCGATACCCAGCAGCGCCAAACGGCGAGGGTCGGTGATGGTTTCGTAGCCACGTAGCGCCGCGTGCTCGAGTGTGATGCCCGACGCGCCGAGCATCTCAAGATGATGGTCGGCGATCATTCGGCCGCCACCTTGGCTCGGCATACCGGCCCCATGTGGCGCCGCACGCTGCTGGGGGCTACGAGCCATTGGCCGCAGCGGGTGCAGCGTGTCGCGAGCCGAAACCCACGCTCGGCGGCCGCGATCAGGACGTCATGGTCGGCGCGATCCTGGGGCGTTAGCGGTTCGTTCCAGTCTTGTCGCCACGGGGCGGTAAACTGGCTGGCATCAGTGTGGTTACGAGAGGGCCGGTTCTGTGGTGGGGCCGGCCTTTTTCGTTGGCTCATGCTGCGCCGCCGACGGGGGTTAGGAATTTATCAAGGTCAGATTGCTTAACCTTCAACAGCTTTGGGCCTACGCGGGTTGCGGCAAGTTGGCCGTTAGCGACCCAACGCCGCGCGGTTCGGTAGTGGACTCCGGCCTGTTCAGCAACTTCGGATAGCCCGATGAGTTCAGGGTGCCGACGTTCACGGCGATTGGAGGAGACAGCCATTTTCCGGGGCCTTTCGGGAACATCAAACGATGCCCGTCCGACCGGAAGACCCGGAAACGGTTAGCGCATTGCAGCGCAAAAGCCACTATGCCCGAATGTGTCACAGTTTGGTAGTCAACGCGCCGAGTGGCACCACGCCGTCAAATAGCGACCAGTCACCGGACGCCAGGACATGGGCGAGCTTAGGCAGATTCGCTACCTCGAGCTGCTGGCGGCGGCATGCGGTGCACCGGATGATCCAGCTCGAATGATCAGCCCAGATGGCCTCCGAGACGTGGTGGCCCTCTACCCGTTCCATTATCAGCGTGTGGATTTTGTCTCGCGCCTGGTATTCCAGGCGCATCTGCTCATGGTCTAGGCTCGGGTCTTCAATCGGGGGCGGTGCTTGCACGCGGTACAGTTCTTCACCAACCGGCGGAGAAATAGTCACATGCTCGCCGCTGACCTCGATCTCGGCAACGGTGCAATTGCAGCAGTCCACGACGTAGCGCGTAGCCGTCATTTACGTTCCCCCTGTAGCGAGTTTCGACAGTCGCTCTGCGATTTCAGCGTCGCGGCCTTCGGCGACATGCTGATACTTCAGGGCCATCTGCGGCGTGGTGTGACCGAGTCTGTGCATGAGTTCTGCTGTGGTGGCGCCGCTTTGGGCCGCGAGCACCGCGCCGACGTGGCGCAGGTCGTGCACCCGCAGATGTGGGTTTGCCGATTGCTTTGCGTGCCTTCTCCCAATGGGTGCGGTAGAGGTCGGGCGCGCAGGTGATAATGCCGTCGTCGTCGGGAAACAGCAGCGAGTCGGCTGCGTGGCCGACGTGATTCTTCAAGTGCGCCTTGATGATTGGCCGTATATGCGGTGGAACGGCAACGTCACGCACACCGGCCGCTGTTTTCGGTTCTCCGGGATAGAACTTGCCCTTGCGGTAGGTGACCGCCCGGCGCACATGCAGGGTGGCGCAATCCTTGCTGATGTCCTTGCGGCGGAGTTCGGAGGTTTCGCCCCATCGCAGCCCACACCAGGCGGCCAGTACGACGCTGGCGCGCAGTCGGGCGGGCATCTTCGCTGCGAGCCGGTCCACTTCGGCCGGTGTCAGGATGTCGACTTCGCGGCGCCGTTTGGTCTGCATGGCCGCCCGGATGCGGCACGGGTTGGCGTCGAGCACTTCGTCCTGCACGGCGGTGGCGCAGATCGCGTGCAGCAGGGCGTAGGCGTGGGCGTTGCGGGTCGGATGCTCGGCACCGAGCTCGGCGTGCCACTGCGCGGATCTTGGCCGGCGTGAGCGTGACGATCTTGGCGTCGCCGAGGTCGGGCAGGATCAGCCGCTCAAGCATCGACTCGTAGTGCTGCGCGGGTGCGGGGCCGCAACTGCCGCTGCTCGATCCACCGATCGGCGTAGGCGCGCAGCGTGATGCCGTCGGAGCGCTCGACCGCACCCCATGTCCCGAGATCGATCTTGCGGCGTTCAGCGGCCAGCCAGCGCCTCGGCGTCGGTTCGGTGGGCATAGGTGCGCGGGCCAAGGTGCAGCTTGCCGTCTGGGCCGACGTAGGCGGCGCTGAAGCGGCCGGAGCGCTCCGGCGCGGATGCGTCCGAACCCGCGGCGCTTTTGCGGCCATCAGCAGCGATTCCCGCACAACATTCGCACAACAAGAGTGTTACACAACGCCCGGCAATGTGACATACTGCCGGATAGGTGGAAGTGCCAAAGCAGCAGCTAGAAGCGCAGAAACCGCAGGTAAGAAAGCCAGCCACGCCGAAATGTCTCGTCAGGTTCGAATCCTGCCGGGGGCACCATCTGAAAATAGCCATTTGGGCAGGCCAAACAGGTCGAATCTTCACCAAGTTCCCGGCGAATCCCCTATGACCGCGAACATGTTTCGCTCATCAGATCGCGCTGCGCGGTAGAGCCGACGCCGTCGAGGTGTCCAGTGCGGGAACGTCGGCATGGCTTGGTGGCGGGGCTGACCCGCCAGCGGTCAAGACCTTTGGCGCACATGGCTGTCCGACCCACCATCACGTGACGAAATTGGCTGGCAGCGATTTGACCGCTGATCTGGTGGCGGCGATGGCGACGGCGCGCGGACGGTGGCTAGGCGGGGTCCTCGGCGCGCTGGTGGCACAATCCTGGTACGCCAGGCGCCACGGGCAACAAGGGGAATCCGCCGCCTCCCTACATCTATGAGTGGTTGCGGCTCAGCGGTGCTGACGATCAGCGCTGCGCGGACAGCCACATTGAGCCGATGCCTATTGAGCAGGAATAAGGTTCCGCTGCGGCGCTTATTCGATCGACGATGCCGTCATCGAGGCGACGGCCCTTGGCGTTTGCCCGCCCTCAGCGACGGCACACCACCCGGCATTTCAGGGCGAACAAGTCAAAAAATATTGGTGAATCTGGTCACAAAGTCCAATTAACGTACGTACAGTAGCTGCGCCGCTTGACAGCGTTCCATGTCACATCGAAGTGAGGGGAACCACCATGCCGTCGTTTCTGATCGCAGCTCCGGAGGTTTTGGCTTCGGCGTCTACGGACTTGAGTGGGATCGGGGAGGCGATCAGACAAGCCAGTGCGGCGGCGGCCCCGTCGACGACGGGGATTGTGGCCGCGGCCGGTGATGAGGTGTCGGTGGCGATTGCGCGGCTGTTTGGCACCCACGCGCAGGATTTTCAGGCGCTCAGTGCCAGGGCGGCGGCGTTTCATGCCCAGTTCGTGCAGTTGATGGGCTCGGCCGGCTCAACGTATGCGGCCGCCGAGGCGGCCAACGCCTCGCCGTTGGCGGGCCTAACCGATTTGCTGTCGCCGTGGAAGGCGCTGACTGGTCGACCGTTGTTTGGTGATGGCGCCGATGGGGCGGCCGGTACCGGGCAGGCCGGTGGCAATGGTGGGTGGCTGTGGGGTAATGGCGGCAATGGCGGCTCGGGAACCAGCGGTGTCAACGGTGGCGCGGGTGGCGCCGGTGGGTCGGCAGCCCTGTTCGGCCATGGCGGTAATGGCGGTGCGGGTGGCAACGCCACCGGTGTCGGCGGGCTGGGCGGCGCTGGTGGGGCCGGCGGCGGCAATGGGGTGCTCGGTGGCGGTAATGGCGGTGCCGGCGGGGCTGGCGGGATCGGCGGGGCCGGCGGTAACGGTGGTAATGGCGGTGCTGGCGGTGCCAACAATCAGGTGATGTCGCCGAGTGGTGCGGGCGGCGCCGGCGGGGCTGGTGGTGCGGGCGGTGGCGGGACTACCGGCATCTCGAACGCGACGTTGGCCGGGGTGGCCGGTGGTGCTGGGGGCGCCGGTGGTAACGGCGGTAACGGCGGTGCCGGCGGGGCCAGCGTGATCGGCAACGGCGCCGGGGCCGGTGGTGTGGGTGGGGCCGGCGGCGTCGGTGGTGATGGTGGCGATGGTGGCGCCGGGGCCAACGGCGGCAGCGCGGGTAGTGGGGGCGCCGCTGGCAACGGCGGCAGCGCTGGTAACGCCTTGGGCGTGGCCGGCGGTGGTGGGGCCGGTGGCGCCGGTGGCGTTGGTGGTGCCGGCGGAGCCGGGGTTGACCAAACCGGCAATGGCACCACCGGCGGTGTGGGTGGTAGCGGCGGTGCCGGCGGCAGCGGGGGCGGTGGCGGCAATGTCGGCACCGTTGGCACCGGCGGGATCGCTGGCAAGGGTGGCGATGGCGGCCTCGGCGGCAACGCTGCTGGTGGTGGTGCGGCTGATCCGGGCCAGGTTGGCGGGAATGGCGGCATCGGCGGTGCCGGCGGTAACGCCGGGGCCGGGGGCAACGGCCCGATTGGCGGCGCGGGTGGCCTCGGTGGCGGCGGTGGCACTGGAGGCGATGGCGGCACCACGGGTGCGTCGCAGGGCGGTGGTATCGGCGGCAATGGTGGCCACGCCGGCGCTGGCGGCGCTGGCGGCCTCGGCACCAGCGGCACCGGCGGCACCGGCGGCGACGGCGGCCTCGGCGGCAACGCCGGCAGCGGCGGTGCTGGCGGCGGCGATGCCAACACCCGCGTCGCCGCCCAGGAAGTCTCTGCAGGCGGCCTCCAGCTCAACCCACGCACCGCCCTCCCCGGCGCAGGCGGTGTCGGCGGCGCCGGCGGCGATGCCGGCGCAGGCGGCGTCGGTGTTACCGAAGGCGGTCATGGCGGCCAAGGCGGCCAAGGCGGCCAAGGCGGCACCGGCGGGAACGAGATATTCAGCAGCGACACCAATGTAGACAGCGGCGCAGCCGGCCAAGGCGGCCAAGGCGGCGCAGGCGGCGCGGGCGGTAGTGGCGGCAGCGGCGGCACCGGCGTCGGCGGTAACGGCGGTGTGGGCGGTGCCGGCGGCGCCTCCGGTAACAGCGGCACCGGCGATGCGGGCGGTGGCGCCATCAAGACCGCATTCGCTGAGATGGACAAGCAGCCCGTCGTCCCAGGTCAAGGCGGTCAAGGCGGCGTCGGCGGCGATGGCGGCGGCGGTTTCACCGGCGGCGGCACGGGTGGCGACGGAGGCGTCGGCGGCCAGGGCGGCCTCGGCGCCAGCAGTGCCGACGATAGCCAGGGCTACTTCGGCGGCAACGGCGGCGCTGGCGGCAACGGCGGTAATGGCATCGGCCCAGGCGCTGCGGGCGGCAACGCCGGGGCCGGCGGCGCCGGCGGCACCGGCGGTACCGGGGGCGCCGCAACCAACACGAGCGTCGGCGGCGACGGCGGCTTCGGCGGCCAGGGCGGCACTGGCGGCAACAGCACTACCGGCGTGGGCGGCAAGGGTGGCGGCGGCGGCGCTGGTGGCGTCGGAGGCGGCCCCGGCACAGCCGCCGACACCACCGGCGGCGGAGACGGCGGAGACGGTGGCCTCGGCGGCAACGGTGGCAACGGCTTGACTGGCGGTGGCGCCGGAGGCGCCGGTGGCGTGGGTGGCAATGGCATCAATGGCGCCAATCTCAGCGCAGTAAATTACAGCTTTGGCGGCGACGGCGGTTCTGGCGGTCAAGGCGGCAATGGCGGTATTGCCACTGGCACCGGGGCCGTGGGCGGCGACGCGGGTGCCGGAGGCGCCGGTGGTGCCGCCGGTTCTGGCGGCAGCGTTGGCGGCAATTCTGAAAGTGACGGCGGCCGCGGCGGCTTCGGCGGCGACGGCGGCACTGGCGGGCAAAGCGCGCTCGGCGTCGGCGGCAAAGGTGGCATCGGCGGCGACGGCGGCGCTGCCGGTAGCGCCGGTCCCGCCGGCTCGAGCAACGCTGGCAACGGTGGCGACGCCGGCAGCGGCGGCACTGGCGGCAACGGGTTTGCTGGCGGCGGCGCGGGTGGCGCCGGTGGTGCCGGTGGCAAGGGCGCCGATGCCGGTAATTCCGCTTCCGACTGGAGCCGGGCCGGCGGTGGCGGCCACGGCGGCACCGGCGGCGACGGCGGCAGTGGCACCGGCACGGGGGCTGTGGGCGGCAACGCCGGGGCCGGTGGCAATGGCGGGGCCGGCGGCAATGCCGGCGGTGTCGTCGACGGTAACCACAGCGTCGGCGGCTGGGGCGGCGACGCCGGCCAGGGCGGCTGGGGCGGCAACGGCGTCGGCGGCGGCGGTACGGGTGGCGCCGGTGGCGTCGGCGGCCACGGCGGAAATGGCGGTGGCGCCACCGACGATGGAAGCCAGAGCACCGGCGGCGGTGGCGGCGCCGGTGGCTGGGGCGGCGACGGCGGTCAGGGTATCGGCGCGGGGTCCGTGGGCGGCAACGCCGGGGCCGGTGGCAATGGCGGTGCCGCCGGCAGCGGAGGCAACGTTGACGGTGCCAACGCGGTGAGCAATAGCAACGACGGTGGCAGCGGCGGAGGCGGCGGCCAAGGCGGCGGCGGCGCCGCTGGCGGCGGCAAAGGTGGCGCCGGCGGCGGAGGCGGCCACCGGCGGCAATAGCGGGGTCGCCACCGGCGATCAAAGCACGAGCCAGGCCAGCAATGGAGGCCAAGGCGGCCAAGGCGGCGATGGCGGTTTCGGCAATGGCACTGGGGCCAATGGCGGTAACGCCGGTGCCGGCGGCGCCGGTGGCGCCGGTGGCACCGCGGGCAACGTCGACGCCACTGGCAACAGCGTCGGCGGCAACGGCGGCTCCGGCGGTGGCGGCGGCCATGGCGGTGGCGCCGACTTCCGCAACGGCGGCGTGGGCGGCAACGGCGGCAACGGCGGCGCCGCCGGCGCCGGCGGCAGCTCCGGTACCGGCGGGTCCACCACCGGCGGCGGCGGCGGCAGCGGCGGCCAAGGCGGCGGTGGCGGCGACGGATTCGCCGGCGGCGGCGCGGGTGGCGCCGGTGGTCTGGGTGGCAACGGCGCCAGTGCCGGCGGCGCCGATGTCAGCGGCGTCGCAAGCTTCAGCGCGGGCGGTTCTGGCGGCGACGGCGGCCAAGGCGGCGACGGCGGTTCCGGTACTGGTGCTGGTGCCGCGGGCGGCAACGCCGGCGCCGGCGCCGGTGGCGGCAAGGGCGGCAATGGCGGCAATGTCGGCGCCAATGCCGGTATGGATTCCGAGAGCGGCGGCGGTCGAGGCGGTGCCGGCGGCGCGGGCGGCATGGGCGGCGGGGGCGGCTATGGCGGCGCGAGCGGCCAGAACGCCGCCGGTGGCGCCGGCGGTAAAGGTGGCGACGGCGCTGCCGGTGGCGCCGCCGGCAGCGCCGGCACAGCCGATAACAGCTACGCCGGCAGGGCCGGCGCCGGCGGCGGCGGCGGCCAGGGCGGCCAGGGCGGCGACGGCGGCGACGGCGATATCAACGGCGGCAATGGCGGCCAGGGCGGCCAGGGCGGCCACGGTGGCGACGGTGGCGACGGGATAGTCGGAGCGGGCAGCGCGGGCAGCCTAGCTGGCCCAGCCGGTGACGGCGGCCAAGGCGGCGCCGGCGGCCATGGCGGCGCCGGCGCTAAGGGCGTCGGCGGCGCCGGCGGTCTGGGCGGTAACGGTGGTGCCTCCGGCAACGCCGGCATGGGTGAAGCGCTGAAGCGCATTGCCCAAGGCGGTCAAGGCGGCGTCGGTGGCGATGGCGGCGACGGTTTGACCGGCGGCAAGGGTGGCGATGGTGGCGTCGGCGGCGGTGGCGGCGTCGGCGGCAGCGGTGGCGACTTCAGCTTCGGCTCCTCAGGCGGCAGCGGTGGCAACGGCGGCAATGGCGGCAGCGGCACCGGCCTTGGCGCTGCGGGCGGCAACGCTGGTACCGGCGGCGCCGGCGGCGGCGGCGGTACCGGGGGCAACGCAATTTCCACGAGCTTCGGCGGCGACGGCGGCGGCGGCGGCCAAGGCGGCACCGGCGGCAACAGCGCGGCGGGTGTGGGCGGCAGCGGGGGCGGCGGCGGCGCTGGTGGCGACGGAGGCAGCCCCGGCACAGCCACCAGTACCGGCATCGGCGGGAGCGGCGGCCACGGTGGCGGCGGCGGAACCGGTGGCGACGGCCAGACTGGCGGTGGCGCCGGGGGGACCGGCGGCGCGGGTGGCAAGGGCGTCAACGGTGGCGATCTCACTGCGGCAAGCGGCAGCAACAGCAGTAGCGGCGACGCCACTCGCCTCGCCATCATGCGAGGAAGCCAAAGCCAAGGCGGCGACGGCGGCCAAGGCGGCCAAGGCGGCAATGGCGGCGCCGGCATTGGCGAGGGGGCCGCGGGCGGCGACGCTGGTGCCGGAGGTGCCGGAGGTGCCGCCGGCGCCGGCGGCACCGTTTCCGGCGCCAATTTTGAGAGCCGGGGCGGCGCTGGCGGCGACGGCGGCGGCGGCGGCACCGGCGGCACCGGCGTTGGTGGCGGCGGCGCGGGTGGCGCCGGAGGTAAAGGCGCCGGGGGCGGCGCTGGCGGTAGCAGCACCGGCGATGGAGGAAGGAGCCAAGGCGGCCCAGGCGGCTTCGGTGGCCAGGGCGGCGACGGCGGCACGGGCACCGGCACTGGGGCCAATGGCGGCAACGCCGGTGCTGGCGGCGCCGGCGGCGCCGGCGGCACCGGAGCCAACGTCGCCGCCACTGGCGGGAGCGCGGGCGGCGGCGGCGGCTCGGGTGGCGACGGCGGCACTGGCGGCAGCGCCGACTTCAGCGACGGCGGCGTGGGCGGCAAGGGTGGCGACGGCGGCGCCGCCGGCGCCGGCGGCAGCGCCGGCACAGGCGGGCTTTTCGCCGGCGGCGGCGACGGGGGCTCCGGCGGCAGCGGCGGCAACGGCGGCGACGGCTTCGCCGGCGGCGGTGCGGGTGGCACCGGTGCCGTCGGCGCCAACGGCGCCGACGCCACCACCGGACCGACTGGCCCCGGCGCCGAGAGTGATGGCGGCGCGGGCGGCGACGGCGGCTTCGGCGGCAGCGGTGGGTCTGGCACCGGTGCGAACGCTGCGGGTGGTAACGCCGGAGCGGGCGGCGCGGGCGGCAACGCCGGCAAGGGCGTTGCCGGCACTCTCAGCTTTGGCCAAGCCGGGGGCGTCGGCGGCGATGGCGGGACCGGCGGCAACGGCAGTGGCACTGGCACCAACGGGGACGGCGGGGCCGGCGGCAAGGGCGGCAACAGCGCCGACAGCTACGGCAGCTCATCCGACTTCGGGGGCGGCCTTCAGTCCTATAACGGAGGCGACGGCGGCAACGGCGGCAACGCGGGCACCGGTGGTGTCGGCGGTAACGGCGGCAACGGCGGCAGCGCCGGCACCGCCGGTAATGCCAGCAGCGCCGCCGATGGCACCGGCCTAGGCGGCGGCAACGCCGGCGTCGGTAATACCCGCTACGCCGCCGCCGGCACCGGCCTAGACAGCGCCAACCTGCAGAGATTCGGCGGCAACGACGGCAACGGCGGTAGCGGCGGCAACGCCGGAGACGCCACCGGCCTCAACGGCAACGGCGGCAACGGCACCGCGGGCGGCAGCGGCGGCAACGGCGGCTCTGGCAGCAGCGACGGCAGCACTGGCAGCACTGACGGCGGTCGCGGCGGCGACGGCGGCCAGGGTGGTAACGGCGGCAACGCGGGTACCGGCGGGATTGGCGGCACCGCCGGCACGGCCGGTGCCGGTGGCAGTGGTGGCGCCGGCGGCAACGCCGGTAACCCCGACAGCGCCAACGGCGACGGCGGCAGCGGTGGTGGCGGCGGCGACGGCGGCAGCGGCGGCACGAACACTGCTGCCGGTGACACGTTTGGCGATGGCGCCGACGGTGCCTTGGGCGGTAACGGCGGCGCCGCGGGTAGCGGCGGCACGGCCGGTACCGGTACCGGCGGCAGCGGCGGCGCCGGTGGCAGCGGCGGCAGCGGGGGCGCGGGCCTCGATGGCACCGGCGCGGCCGGCGGCCACGGCGGGGCTGGCGCCCAAGGTGGCCTCGGTGGCAGCAGCGACGATGGCACCAACGGCAACGGCGGCAGCGGCGGTAGCGGCGGTACGGCGGGGCCGGCGGTCAGGGTGGCTCGGGCACGGCGGGCAGCGGGAGCGATGGCGGCACCGGCGGTAAGGGTGGTGACGGTGGTGCCGCCGCCGACGGTGGCGCATCGGGCACCGGTACCGGGGCCGCGGGTACTGGCGGAAACGGTGGGACGGGCGGTACCGCGGGTGCCGGCGGGGCCGGCGGAGCCGGCGATCCGGCGGGCGACTTCAACGGCGGGAAGGGCGGCGATGGCGGCCTGGGCGGCGGCGGTGGTAACGGCGCTGCCATCGGTGGCAGCGGTGGTACCGCGGGAGATGGCGGCGCCGGCGGCTCAGGCGGGGCGGCTGGCGGTGCGGGCAGCATCGGCGGTGCGGGCGGTGACGGCGGCGACGGCGGCAACGGCGGCAGCGCCGCAGACTCCGCCGGCCTCAACGGCAACGGCGGCCACGGCGGGACCTTGGGCACCGGCACCGATGGCGGCAGCGACGGCTTGCCCGGCAACGACGGAACTCCTACTCCCTAATACGTAGGAGTGGGCGCGGCACGGCGCCGCCGAAATGCGCTTGGGTCGGCGCCAGGAGTGCGCCTGGCTGACGGCTCAGGTCACGTGCCGTGAATACCGTCCCGGGGGCGCGCACGACTGCGGGTGTGTTCATCGGTTTGGCGGCCTTGCAACTGGCTGGGTGTACCGCGAGCGCCGCGCCCACGGGCGCGGCACCCAAGGTCGTGGCGACCGAGCCGGCCGCGGGCGCCACGGTGCCGGCCGGCCCGTCAAAGCTGAAGGTCACGTTCGACCAGAAGATGGTGGCCGATTCCTATTCGTTCGTGATCGTCCAGGGCGGCACCTTTCCACCCTGCCAGAAGACGCCGACGATCTCGGCCGACGGCATGAGCTTCTCCCTCGACTGCACGCTGGAAGCGGGCAAGTCCTATGCGCTGGGCTTCAACGGCGGCAGTTACATGAACTTCAAGAACGAGGCGGGCGTTGCCGCCGTCCCCAGCGAGCTGCACTTCTCGACCGCACCCTGAACCATGCCGCCGCATTGGTGCGTGCCGCTGACCGGTGATGATGACCGGGCTGCCCTGAGGAGAGCGACAGGGGCGGCCCGGGCGGCATGCCGACGCTGGCGCTCCACAAGAATGTCCCAATAACTCCGCAAGAATCTCGCAAGCGCTCCCCCACAGACTTCTCTCAACACACCGCTTCGGCGGTCGAGGAGCACACCAGGGAGAGGACAAGACCATGGCGAACCGTTCAAGCCGCCACCTGCGGCCGGTACGGAATGTCGCCGCGCCGTCGCTGCAATTCCGCACAATCCACGGCCACCGCCGCGCCTTCCGTATCGCCGGGTCCGGGCCGGTCATCCTGATGCTCCACGGCATGGGCGACAACTCCACGACATGGGACACCGTGCACGCCAAGCTTGCTCAACGATTCACCGTCATCGCCCCCGACCTGCTGGGCCACGGCGAGTCCGACAAGCCAAACGCCGACTACTCGTTGGCGGCTTTCGCCAACGGCATGCGCGACCTGCTCGTCGCGCTCAACATCGACCGCGTCACGGTCGTCGGGCATTCTCTTGGCGGCGGCCTCGCAATGCAGTTCGTCTATCAGTACCCGCAGTTTGTCGAGCGCGTCGTGTTGGTCAGCGCCGGCGGCGTGACGAAAGACGTCAGCTTGGCATTGCGGTTGGCCGCAATGCCGATGGGGGCCGAGGCGCTCTCACTGCTGAAGGTGCCCGGCGCGGGCCCCGCGTTGGAACTAGTCGGACGCGCCGTCGGAAACGTGGTGGGCGCAACAAGATTCGGACGCGATGTGCCCAACGTGCCCCGCCTGCTCGGCGGGTTGCGCAAGCCTGGTGCCGTGGCCGCATTCGCCCGCACTCTGCGCTCGGTGGTCGACACGCACGGCCAGTTCGTCACGATGCTGGACCGCACCTACCTGATGCAAGACCTTCCGCTGCAGATCATTTGGGGCGAGGACGACCTGATCATCCCGGTGAGCCATGCTCGGCTGGCCCATAAGGAGATCCCCGGTTCGCGCCTTGAGATCTTCGAGAAGTCCGGACACATGCCGCACCGCGATCACCCGGACCGCTTCGTGGCGACCGTCGAGCAATTCATCGACTCGACCGAACCGTCCACCTACGACGCAGACCTGCTGCGTGCCACGCTGCAGACCGGCGTCCGTCAGTACGCCAACAACGAGCGGGACGACGACACGTCGGAACTTGCTTAATGCCCGGGCGGCGTCGCTAGCAGTGCGGGGCCCAGCACCGCTGGTTGGGGCAATAGGTCGAATGCGCGACGTTCACCATGTTTGCGACGTCTCCGTACGTAACGCCGTCCGAGTCCAAGTTGGCGTGGACGTGCTGGGCAATCTGGTCTCCCGTCCAACCCCACCCGAGATCGTCGCAGATGAGGTGCGCCATCCCGATGAGGGCCTCTTCGTGGCCCGCAGGCCAACTGAAGCCGATGGCGCGCAACTGAGCAAGGTACGCGTCATTAGTTGGATCGGCAGCCGCAATCGCAGCGCCAGTAACCAGGGCAACGCCAGCCATTATGGGGACGGTCAGTGTGGCCAGCCAGCGGGGTGAGGGCATTTGAGGGGCTTCCCTTCTTCTTCGCGTTGACGATGCCGTCAGTGTGCGGGTCCAAAGCGGCACAAATATGAAGAGTAGCGAAAGCTGCGAAAAATCCCATGAAAAGCCAGGTAGTCGGCTTTTGGAGCGACTATCCCGTGAGGTGCTTAGCGAGCCGTGTTTGATTTCGCAGGAAATTCTCCTGTGGTGGTTATGTTTCAATGGATTTCGCGTAGCGGATTGCGAATACGCCTGCAAAATAAGCGAATTCAGGCGTTGGGGAACGCTAGTGCTCTGGGTGGTTGCCAGTCGGATAAGTCCTCTGCGCCGCGATTGATCAAAACAAACCCCAGCCCGGTGCCTGCGCAACATTCGGCCGGAACCGACACTCCGGCCTCTTAGGCCGGGTCGTGAATAATAGCGCGCATGACCCAAAGCCGAACTTGGCGACGGTGGTTTTCATGGATTCCGTCGTACAAGGTCGTGGCGCTGACGCTAGGGCTCACGTTCGGTGCGGTGGCTTGGCTCGCCGGTACTTCGGGGCTGGCCGCGCTCTTGCTGGCCGTGGCGTTGCTTATCGTGGCGGCGGTGCCAGGGCTTTTCGCATACTGGTATTTCCTGCCGCCGCGGGGGATGGAAGCGCGGGTCACCCGGCTCAGAAACCTTGAGCCAGGAGAGGCGCGGTTCATAAAGCCGTGGGCCGCTTAGGGTCCGTACGGAGCCGACTACGGTCCCTACGGCGACGATCACGCCTTGCGCCAACTACAGGAGCCTTTGAGTTTCAGCGTGGCCAGGTTGGGTAGCAGATGGATGTCCGTCATTTGGTCGTAGTTGACTGTCGTAACTACGGGTGGTCCGCCGCTGGTAGAGGTTTGTTCGGCCGTGCACGTCGTGCCCGGGCCACTTCCATTGAAGCCGATCCAAGTCTGACCCGGGGTGACATCGCCTGCGGCTAACGTCGCCTCCGGCCCATATGTGAACCACACCTCCACGGGCCGCTGAATGCCGTTAATGCGCTGCCACATACCCACCTGGGCCCCAGGTTTGCAGATCAAAACGTCGCCGTTCGGTGCGAACGTCTGAGCATTGTCGAGGGCCCCGGAACTGTTGGCGGCTTTATTGCACACACCGGCCTGCACTGGCGTCGCCGGGTCCGCGGCCGCGACACCTGTGGCGACCACCGTGGCGATGGTCGACGCGGTGGCCGCTGTCATCGCTGCGATCACTGCATATTTCATGGTCAACGACGATAATCCGGTATCGGCACTCGGAAATCTGTTTTCGCCAGCATTCTTGCCTCGCGCTGCCGGCCGTGCGCCCGGCTATTGCCCGCGCCAACGCAGGACATCCAGGGCAACGGCCACCGAAACACTGCACTCTGCCAATGGGCGAGGCAGCAGTTCATCGGCGCGGTTCAGCCAACGGAACAACGTGTTGCGATGCGTGAAGAGGTGGGTCGCGGTGCGGGATGCATTGCATTGCAAATTGACGAATGTCCGCACCGTGTCCTGCAATCCGGCATCGGCGAGTTCGAAGTCGCCGAGGGTGCGGCGGACGAACTCAGCGGCGCGGTCGGTGTCGGCGGTAATGAGCGCGATCAGTTGAACATCGGCGAACAGGGCGATGCGCTGCGGTGAGTGCAACCGCGCCATCATCTGCTGGGTGGTGACGGCGTCGAAATGGCTACGCCGGAATCCGTCGATGCCGTTGGCCGTCGGTCCGATCGCGACTCGGATGTCGGACATTGGATCGATCGCATCCTGTAGTGCGCCCGTGTCGATCCGATCGCCCGGCCGATCGCCCGGCACCCAGACCCACCGGGTCGCGGAGCTGGGCAGCACCGTCAGAGGACGGGCACCGGCCGCGTGACCGAACGCCTCGGCGACCTTGTCCAGCCGGGCCAGATCACTTTCCGGGGAGTCGCTCCAGATGACCGCCGCGGTGTGGTCGCCCGTCAATGGGTAGCCGAGGCGGCCCTCGGCCCGCCGCCGGGGTATGGGCGCGCCTTCGAGGATGAGTGCGACGGTCTCGCGCCGTTCGGCGTGGCTACCACGGGTGAGTTCGTCACGCTCCATCTCGATCTGGGCCGCGATGAAGGCCAGCGTCGCGTCGATGAACGCACTGATCGACCGTGAGCACACATCGAGAACCGCGTGGAGTTCGGCGGGATCGGAGGTCAGTTCGAACGCGATTTCCATGAACCGTCGCCACGCCACACCCTCGCCCACGCGATAGGCATCCAGAGAGTAGGTATCAAGCCCCCTGCGCACCAGCTCGCGCGCGATGTTCATCGGCTCGGCGCCGGTGTTCGCCGGCACCGGGGCGCCAGGGTCGCGCACGTTGGCGGTTCCCCAGAAAAAGAGGTTGGCCCGGTTACTACGGCTCACCGCCGTGGCCAGCTCCGGGTCGGCCGCGATCGTGGGGCTGGCCGCAAGCACCGCCCGGTCGAGCTCCTCGAGCCATTCCGGTCGCGCGTTGACGACGATTTGCGCGCACTGCCGGATCAACTCCTGACACCGAGGTGAGGGCCGTTTCCACGTCATCGAACCACCGTACTGCTGTGGTGCATAATGCACCAATGTCCAGTGATATTAAGGCATATTGCGCTATTGCGGCGGCCTTCGGATCGGGATGATGAGTGCATCGCGTTTCGCCCCACCACCAAGGAGTCAGTCATGAACCGCACCGACGGCAGTGCCGGCGTCCAGGTCGAGCACGTCGACGTCCTGATCGTCGGCGCCGGGATCTCCGGCATCGGCGCCGCCTACTACCTGCAGAAAGACCACCCCGGCCGGTCCTACGCCATCCTCGAGGCACGCGGGGCCACCGGTGGCACCTGGGACCTGTTCCGCTACCCGGGCATCCGGTCGGACTCCGACCTGCACACCTTCGGCTACGAGTTCAAGCCGTGGCGCGACGATCACGCCATCGCCACCGCCGATAAGATCCTTGCCTACCTGCGTCAGACCGCGGCCGAGAACGGCATCGACGACAAGATCCGCTTTCACCACAAGGTGCTGGGCGCCCAGTGGTCAAGTGCCGAGGCGCGCTGGACGGTCGACGTCGAGAACGTCCACACCGAGCAGTTGGTGCAGTTCAGCGCCAACTGGATCTTCATGGCCGGCGGCTACTACCGCTACGACCAGGGTTTCACCCCCGAGTTCAAGGGCCGCGACCGCTTCGCAGGCCAGATCGTGCACCCCCAGCATTGGCCCGAGGACCTGGACTACACCGGCAAGAAGGTCGTCATCATCGGCAGTGGCGCAACCGCTGTGACCCTGGTGCCCGCGATGGCCGGCACGGCCGGGCACGTGACGATGCTGCAACGCTCGCCGACCTACATCATGGCGGTGCCGGCCAAGGACGCGTTCGCCAACACCGCCAAGAAGCTGCTCGGCGACAAGCTCGGGTACGCGCTTTCGCGGCGCAAGAACATCCTCAAACAACGTGCGGTGTACCAGTTCTGCCAGACCCTCCCCGGCCCGGCCAGGAAGTTGATCCGCCACCTCAACGCCAAACAGCTGCCCGAGGGCTTCCCCGTCGACGAACACTTCAACCCGACCTACAACCCGTGGGACCAGCGGTTGTGCGCGGTGCCCGACGGCGACCTGTTCAAGGCCATCGCCGACGGCAGCGCCTCGGTGGTCACCGACCGCATCGCGACGTTCACCGAGACCGGGATCGAGCTGGAGTCGGGCAAGCACCTGGACGCCGACATCATCGTCACCGCAACGGGTTTGAACATGCAGATGTTCGGCGGGGTGTCGTTGAATGTGGACGGCAGGCCGGTCGACTTCGCCGAGACGTTCGCGTACAAGGGCATGATGCTCTCGGGCGTGCCGAACTTCGCGTTCGCCGTGGGCTACACGAACTCGTCGTGGACGCTCAAGGTCGGGCTGCTGTGCGAGCACTTCTGCCGGCTGCTGACCCACATGGACGCCAACGGCTACGACACCGCGCGCCCCGAGGTCGGCGACTTGGAGATGGAGACGCGCCCACTGATGGACCTCTCGGCCGGGTACGTTCAGCGCGCGCTGCACCTGATGCCCAAACAGGGTGACGGCGCACCGTGGCTGATGTCGTCAAGCTACTACAACGACGTCAAGCTGCTTCGTGGCGACTCTGTGGTGGACCCGAACCTGCGGTTCGACGCCTCCCGCGTCGCGGCGCCGAGCGCGGTGGCGGTGCCGGCGTGACCGACCAATTCTGTCGCGCCGGCGCCGGCCGGCGGGTGTGCTACCGGACGGACGGTGATCCGTCCGGTGCGCCGCTGCTGCTGATCGCCGGCCTGACCCTGGACCTGACCTCGTGGCCGCCGGCCATGGTCGACGGCCTTGTCGCCCAAGGCTTTTACGTGATCCGGTTCGACAACCGCGACGTCGGCCGCACCACCCCGGCCACTACACCGCCGCCAAGCCTTTGGCGACGGGCGCTGCAACGCCCCCGCCGGGACGGTTACGACCTGGCCGATATGGCGGGTGACGCTGTCGCGGTGCTTGACCACCTCGGCGTCGCGCAGGCCCACCACGTCGGAATGTCGATGGGCGGCATGATCGCCCAGACGATAGCGGCCCGTTACCCCACTCGAACGCTGTCATTGACGTCGATCTTCTCGACCACCGGCAGCAAGCGGGTCGGACAACCCGCCGTGTCGACGCTGTTGCTGTTGTCTAGACGTGCCTCACGTACCCGCGAGGAATTCATCCGCAAACACGTCAGGCTGGCGCGCCACCTGGCGGGCACTGGGTTCCCGCCCGACGAGGCCGGTGCGGCCGAGTACGCGACGCGGGCCTGGGACCGCGGTCTGCGGGAGTCGGCCGGTGACGGCGTCGCACGACAGATCAACGCCATCTACAAGTCGGGCGATCGCACCGCAGAAGTGCAACGAATCACGGTGCCCACGTTGGTGATTCACGGAGACAGCGACCGCATCGTGCACCCCAGCGGTGGGCGTGCCACCGCGGCGGCCATCACCGGAGCCCGGCACGTCACCATCGACGGCATGGGCCATGACTTGGCGCCCGGGGTCACGGATCGTCTTGTACGGTTGATCACCCAAAACGCGGGTGCGACGAGATCGTCGGTACGTCTCTGATTGCACCCCATCGGCTGTTCTTATAGTCCCTGGGCCGTGAGCCAGCCGTCGATTCTTTCGGCGACCGCCTGCCATCCGGACTCCAGCATCATGTCATGGGCCATGTCCGGGAAGATCTCCGCCTCAGCGCCGTATACCGCGGCGGTGCGGTGAATTTGGCGCTGACTGACGATGATGTCGTGCTCGGCCCCCAGCACCAGCATCGGGACACGGGTGACGCGTTTGGTCCTGACCAGATCGAGGGCCAGCATGTCAAGAAAGGCTCGGTAGGACTCGTCCTGGACGCGCCGCTGGTACAAGTTGACCTGCGCATCCGGCATGGACGCCGAAAACAACAGGGCTCGCGCCAGATCCGGGGTGGCAACCAGCGGACCCAGTCTCCGTGCGGCATTGACTTTGAGGAAAGGCACAGTGTGGTGCCGCGCGATGTACGCAGTCACCCGAAGTACGCCGGTGGGCGGAATGGGTGCGACGAGAATAGTCCCGGCAGGGGTGTGGTGTTCCAGGTATTGCTGGACCACGAAGCCACCCATCGAATGTCCGACCAGCACCGGCGGAGTCGGTAGTCGCGCCACCGTCTCGGCGACATCGTCCGCATATTCCTGGATTCGTGTCCAGCGCAGACGCTCCCGGCCAGGGCTCCGTCCGTGGCCGCGCAGGCTCACCGCGACGGCGCGGTATCCCTGCGCCGCGAAGTAATCCAGGAAATGCTCATCCCAGCACCACGCCGCATGCCACGCACCGTGGACAAACAGCAGCGGTACCGGGTGCTCGTCGGTGCTACGGCCCTTGTCAATCAATTCGAGCATGCCCACCACCTCTGCGCTCCTTCGATCCGTTGCACCATCGCGCTAGCCATCTTTTCAGGGTTCGCGCGAGAAAGAATCGATTCGGCCGGCCGCCAAACCTGCGGCCGCAAGATTTCCACAAGAATCCGCCAAGCATGCGCCAAGTGCCCTGCGCGATGGTGATTCCGTAAGCCACCAGTAGGCCACTAGCAGAAGGGCGACCAACACCGTGCGGCTGTTCTGCTTCCATCACGCCGGGGGCGGCGGGCTGGCATTCAAGGCCTGGATCAAGGCATTGAGGCCGGCCGTCGAGGTGATTCCGGTCGAGGTCGCCAACCGCGAGCGGTTCCCGACGCTGCGGCACCTCGTTGACGAGGTGAACGACCAGCTGGGCCCCACCCTTGACGACCCGCATATGTTCTTTGGCCACAGTTTCGGCGCCCTACTGGCATACCGGTTGGCGTGCGCGCGTGCCGCGGCGGGTTCTCCTGTGCCGCGGGCGGTATTCCTGTCCGCCTACGCCCCACCACATCTTCCACCGCCGCTGCATGTCGTGGATCTCCTCGACGACCACCAGCTCGCGGCGCTCCTTTCCGATCTGGGTGGGCTGCCTTCGGAACTGACGCGATGGCCCACCCTGCATGAGCGGGCCGTCACGACCGCTCGACACGACTTGCGGCTCTGCATGACAGATGAAGAAGAGCACACGGCGGAACTGGCGTGCCCGATCCATGTCTTTGGCGGCAGCGAGGATCCCATCGTGAGTGAATCCGACTTGCACGAATGGCGTTCGCGGACAACCGCTGACTTCTCGGTGCAGATCCTGCAGGGCGGCCACTTCTATCTGCGTGATCGGCACCGGCTGCTGGAAACACTTCGGCCCATGATGTCGACGATCACGGCGGCATAGGGATCGGCCGCGTTGTCCCCGGCTTCTTTTCGCGCGGCTTGCGCGTAAGGGGTCGGTCCAGGCCCCGTCGTCCACCCCGTAGGAAACACCGGGACCACTTAATGCCAAAGCGTATTGCCCGTCACGGCCATGCTTCGAGTGGTCGCGGCGGGGTTGCCTTGCATGCCGTTCCTTGGGGGCGCCGACGGTCTCGGTCACATCAAGAATTCATTGAGAAACCGTATAGGGCCCGCGCCGATTCTGTTTTCAACGCACCCAGCGTGAACCACATCACATCAACACAAGGAGAACCTCAATGTTCACTCGCCGTTTCACAGCCACCGTGGCCGGCACCGCTCTGACCGCCGCCGCACTGAGCCTCACGGCGCTCGGCTTCGCCGGCAGCGCCAGCGCAAGCAACACCGACGACGCGTTCCTCGCGCAGATAGAGGCCGACGGCATCACGCCGCCCTCTTCGGCGGCGGCCCTGAAGGAAGCGCACGCCGTCTGCACCGCCCTCGACGCGGGCGAGTCGAGCCAGCAGGTCATCAACGAGGTCGGCGAGGCGACCGGTCTGAGCACCAAGGGTTCCAAAACCTTCGCCATCGACGCCGCGGTTGCCTACTGCCCGCAGTACGTCACCAGCACCTAGGAGCAACGTGGTCGTTCTTCCCGCTATTCCAACGTACTCGGCAGGCATTGAGATAGGTAATGCTTGGGCGTGGGCCGTCAGACCACGGCCCACGCCCCGTCCGTGCGGGTCAGGCCGCTGTTGACGAGTGTGCGGAGATTGATTGCCGCACAACGGAGTCGCAGCCAGGCGTGGTTCTTGTCGACTCCGAGGTAGCGCAGTTTGATCCGCCGTCCACGGTTGGTGGCGGTCCAGGAGACGATCCGCTCGACTGCCGAACGGGTGGGGTAGGCTGCCTGGAATTCGGGGGTGCGAGCTTGGGCTCGCGCGGCCCGCAGCAGCGACTCGTGTGGGTGGATGCTCATCGAGCGGCCCTCTTTGGCGGTGGTGCAGCGGGCCCGCAGCGGGCACTCAGCACACACCGCGCCGAAGGTCACCGTCCGCTTGGCGGTCATGGTGCGGGTGTGCCCACCGGGGCAGGTGACGGTTGCGGCCGCCTCGTCGATGGTG
Organism: uncultured Actinomycetota bacterium; assembly: GCA_963814505.1. Lineage (GTDB taxonomy): Bacteria > Actinomycetota > Actinomycetes > Mycobacteriales > Mycobacteriaceae > Mycobacterium. The sequence goes on along the minus strand of CAWFDM010000014.1, from coordinate 109,142 downwards.
AAGTCGTCGAGGGCGAACCCGCCGACCACCGCGGGCACCAGCGGCTTGGGCTTGATCACGGTGTCATGCCCGTCGCGTTGGTAGGCCGCCCGTGCGGCCCCGGTGCCATAGGCCGAATCGCCATACACCTCAAGGTTGGGACGGCATGCGGTGTTGGGCTGGCCACCATCGATCATCGCTGTGGCGACCATCGCGACGGCTGCGGCCGCGACGGTGACAGCCACAACCGCGTCGACCACCGCGGCCACGCCAGTGGTAGCGGCAGCGCTGTGGTGGGATCCATCCGCTTGCACCGACACAACGCTATCCGGTTGGCTCACACCATGATCGGCGGCGACCACACCCGCCTCGGGCTCGCCGACACCGGATTGGCTCTCCACACGTGCGGCCCCGCCGTCGCTGTCGTTGCCGCTTGGTTGGTAACGGTCGCGCGCGACCAACTTCACGCCAACCACAGCGTCGCTGCCCTCGTCTCCAGCCGCCTTGGTCAACTCGCAGTCAGTGATCAACCCGGTCTGCGGCTCGGCGGCCAGGTGCCCACGAAACCCATCACGGCGCACCGACTTGGATTTGCGGGTGTGCCGGGCCTCGGTGTCCACGGTCGAAATGACCCGATCCGGCGCGACCCGCCGCGCGATACGCCAGTGCCCGTCGGTGCCATCCGAGCCCTCGGCCGGTTCCACATCTTGGCAGGCGACCAGCGCCAACAACCCCAACGCATCGGCCGCGGCGTCTTGGCGCTCGGGCGCATCCGGCCCGGCCAGTTCCGCCAGCACCGCCAGGGCGTCATTGACCAGATCCGACACCAGTGCTTGCTTGGCCGCCGGGTCGTCCCAATCGATACCCGGCTTGCCCGGCTTGGAATAGTCCAGCTTCGCGACCCGCAAGATCACCGATGTCGCACCGGGCACCAACCGCGCCACCTTGCGCATCGCCGCCACCAGTTGGGTCACCGTGTCCTGGGTGGCCACCGCGTCGTCGAACACCGTCGAATCCACACAGCGTTTCCGACGGCCACGCAAGATTGAACACCACGATGCGGGGACCCAACCGGGTCCCCGCATCGCTGTGTCGAGGTGCCGCGGGCCGGTGCAGCGCGATATCGGGGGCGGACACGATCGCTTAGGCCAACTGAAACTTCATGGCGCCGAACGGTTCCGACGTGCCCAGCGCGAACACCGTCGACGGTCTTACGCGATACACGTACCACGGCGGGGGGCCGGCTGACGGGGCGCTGTACTCCGCCGTGAGCGCGTCACCCGCGACCTCGGCGGGCCATCCGAAACGGACGAACGCCCCCGCGACAGAGGCTAATTCGCCTGTATCGGTAACCCGTTCGGCCGCGCCTTCGATGACGAGGTCGAACGGATCGGTAGCGACGCTGACCACGCATCTGGGGTCGCGGTCCAGGTTTCGAGATTTCCGTGTCGCCGGGCCGGAGGTGAAATACCAGCTGCCGCTGTGCGCAACCACACCCAGCGGCATCACATGGGGGCTGCCGTCGGCATTGATGGTGGTGAGCCACGTCGTGTGGCGTTGCGGACCGCCGGTGCCGGGCGCCTGCGTCAGCTGAGTGTCCAGCACGGCTTTGACGCGGGCCCAGTCAATCGTCGGCGCCCCATATCCTCCTCCGTCGAGATTGCGCTGTTTGACGTCCTCCCCGCCCTAAAGGGCGGAGATTCCCGGCTCGGCCAGCACCCGGGCCTCAAGGAGATCCGAGTGTCTTACAGCTTCAACACCTGCAGGGTTGAGACCAGCCCTGTCCAGAATGACTCTGGCAGCGTTTCTGTCGCAGTCGCGGACTGCGCCGCAGGACTCGCAGACGAAAACCCGTTGCGACATGCGCCAGGTCGTATTCGGGGTCGGTAGTCGTCGCCACGGCGCGCGCACCCCCCAGTCGATGCCGATCGAGGCCTCGCAGGCCGGCAGCGCCCGATCGCCGCGGCGCACCACGAAGCTGGCGTACCAGTGCCCAATGTTGTCGCGGTAGACGCGCACACTGCTGGGCTGGGCCGGCAGTTGCCGCGACCACACGACCGGGATGGCCAGGCCACCGGCAAGACACAACCGGCCATCTTTGAGTGCGAATCCACGTGTGGTGTAGTTCAGGCTGGGCAGGCAGCGTTTGGCGGACTTGAACTTGCGCCGCCCCTTGCCCTTGGCGCGTTTGGTGCGGAAGTTGCGCAGCATCTGCTGTTGGGCCACCACCGAGCCTTCACGCAGCCAATCCTGCTCGCGCCGCCAATCGGTCAAGGTGTGGTCGCGGACCCACTCACCGGTCGTGTTGAGGTGTTCGACCGCCTGGTTCCACACCCACCGGCAGCGGTTCCACTCGGCCAGCAACCCCGCCATCGCGGTCGCGCCGGGGCGCAACCGGTACCGATAGCGCACGACATTCACGTAACGGACGCTACCGCCGCGCTACGACAACACCGCCCATTCCTCCCGGCCTGAAGGCCGGGGCTTCCTGGGCGGTATTTCGGTGATCGTCATATCCCTTTCGACCGATGCCGGCCCCAGAAGTCATCGTGTTCATCGCCGGCGCAGGAGGAACAGGCCGTAGGCCGCGATCGATTGCGCGTCGGCGATCACTCCCGAACGGATCATCTCCTCGACGTCTTCGCGCGGGAACCATGCGCTGCGCATGTCCTGTTCCTCGTGCTCGCGATCCGCGTCTCCCTCGGTGATTCCGGTGGCCAAGAACACCCAGCCGCGCTGACTGGTCATTCCGGGGGCCGTGTCGAGCTGGCCGAGCGCCTCGAACGACGACGCGCGTAATCCGGTCTCCTCGCGCAGCTCACGCTCGGCCAGCTCGGCCGGTTCGAGGTCCGCCAGATCGGGAGCGGTGCCCTGCGGAAACTCCCAGCGCCGCTCGCCGACGGGATACCGGAACTGCTCGACCAACCGGAAACGCTGCCCGGCATAGGGCATCACCAGCGCGTACGTTGGCTTGTCCACCACCCCGTAGATTCCGGGGCTGCCGTCCGGGCGGCGGATGTCGTCCTCGCGGAGGACCATCCATGCGTTCCGGTAGACCTCGCGGGATGCCACGCGTGCGATGAAAGCCATGTCGCCAGTATCGAGCCTTGGAGCGGCGGCGCCGGCCTGGCGGTCAATTCGTTTTCGGCCGCCGGCTGAGTGCTTGACCGGGTCAGGGCGTCGATTCGGCGGCCCGCTTGATGCGCCGGAGCGTCTCTTCGATGCCTCGGTTGACTTGGCGTCCCCGCGGAATGAGCGCTTCGGCAAGTCTGCTGGGCACCGAGCACCAGAGGAACTGAAATGACTCGGTGAGCAACGTGCCGGACGATGACGGCTCCATCGTGTAGCGCCAACGCGTTTCTTCACGACCCGCACCGTCGTTGAGGGTAGTGAAGCTGAATTCGCGGCCCCGGTCAGCGATGCCGATGACGGCGCTTCTTTCCCACCGCAGCCGGCCGAGGCGGTTGTACCCGCGAAACCGGGCACCGGGCGCTGCCTCGGTTGCCCCGTCTAGCCACTCGCACCGGTAACACTCCGGGCTCCATTCCCCCATTCGGGTGACGTCGGCGATGAGGCCGTACACGAGGTCAGGCGGTGCGGCAATCTCGATGCTGCCGCGGCCGCGCTGTGCTGTCGGCATGCCAGGAGTATTTCATCTCGCGCGGCCGGATCGGGCGAGCGTTGGCTGGGCTAATCACCTTCGGCAGACTCGGCCGTCCGGCGGGCAGGTCGCGCACGCCGCTCCGGTGGCACGATCCGGCACTGTGCCCGATAGTCATAGAAACCAATTGACGCCAACGTCCGCAGCAGTGGGGTGTGTATGCCAGAGGAGCTAACCAGCGCCGGCGCGAATGAGCGACGAAGTCGGCAACCCGCGCCGAGCCCGCTGTCTAAGCGACGTGTATCGCGCGCCGTCGTCTACAAGTGCCTAACGACGCAATGAACCTCGAAATCGCCTTGCTGGCAAGGAAATGAGCCCGACCATGCGCGTGGTCAGCCGCGGATAACCAAGCAAAGGAGCATTCCGTGTCCGAAACGACGCCCGACGATATCTTCAAACTGGCCAGGGACGAGAACATCGAGTATGTCGACGTCCGCTTCTGTGACCTGCCAGGCACCATGCAGCACTTCACAATTCCGATTTACGGCTTCGACGAGAACGTGTTCGAGGAAGGCCTGGCCTTCGACGGCTCCTCGATTCGCGGGTTCCAGTCGATCCACGAGTCCGACATGCTGCTGCTCCCCGATCCGGAAACCGCGACCATCGACCCCTTTAGTGCCGCCAAGACGCTGATTGTGAACTTCTTCGTGCACGACCCGTTCACCCTCGAGTTGTACTCGCGCGACCCGCGCAACGTCGCCCGCAAGGCCGAGAATTACCTGGTCAGCTCCGGCATTGCGGACGTCGCCTACTTCGGCCCAGAAGCCGAGTTCTACATCTTCGATGGGGTGAGCTTCGACTCGCGCACCGACAGCTCGTTCTACAAGGTGGACGCGTCGTCCGGGTGGTGGAAGACCGGGGAACCAACCGAGTCCGACGGCAGCCCCAACCGCGGCTACAAGGTCCGCCCCAAGGGCGGTTACTTCCCGGTCGCCCCCACCGACCACTTCGTCGACCTGCGCAACACGATTCTCACCCACCTGACCAACGCCGGCTTCTATTTGGAGAAGGGCCACCACGAGGTGGGCAGCGGCGGCCAGACCGAGATCAACTACAAGTTCAACACGTTGCTGCACGCGGCCGACGACCATCAGATGTACAAATACATCGTCAAGAACACCGCATGGCAGGCCGGCAAGACCGTGACGTTCATGCCCAAGCCGCTGTTCGGCGACAACGGCTCGGGTATGCACTGCCATCAGTCGCTGTGGAAGGACGGCGTCCCGCTGATGTACGACGAGGAGGGGTACGCCGGCCTGTCGGACACCGCCCGCCACTACATCGGCGGTTTGCTTTACCACGCGCCGTCGCTGCTGGCCTTCACCAACCCCACGGTCAACTCCTACAAGCGCCTGGTTCCCGGCTATGAGGCCCCGATCAACCTGGTCTACAGCCAGCGCAACCGCTCGGCGTGCGTGCGTATCCCGATCACCGGCAGAAACCCGAAGGCCAAGCGGCTGGAGTTCCGGTGCCCCGACTCGTCGGGCAACCCGTACCTGGCGTTCTCGGCGATGCTGATGGCCGGACTGGACGGCATTAAGAACAAGATCGAGCCGCCTCCCCCGATCGACAAGGACCTCTACGAGCTGCCGCCAGAGGAGGCCGCGGAAATCGTTCAGGCTCCCACCCAGCTTGCGGACGTGATCAACCGTCTGGAGGAAGACAGCGAATACCTCACCGACGGAGGCGTTTTCACCCCTGACCTGATAGAGACGTGGATCAGCTACAAGCGCGATTACGAGATTGCACCGTTCAACCTGCGGGTGACCCCGTACGAGTTCGCGCTCTACTACGACGTGTAGGCCAACTAACGCCTGTGGCTTGTTCCGAACACGGGCGTCCTTTACCGCTGTTAGTCCGAAGTTGCTGCTGGCGAGTCGGGGAAATCGGGCACTGAGCTGGGATTTGTAGCGGTGGGATTAAATATATGTAGCCACTAAATATGGTGTGTCGATGCTTTCAGTAGACGAGTTCACCTTGTAACATTGGGCTGTGGCCAAATCAGCCAGCATGCATGTAGCCCGGACATCGAGTAAGTATGTCGATAAGGCAGGCAAGGTGCGCCACTACGAATCAACCTTGGTGCGCCGCACGTTCCGCGATGGCGGCAAGGTGCGCCACGAAACCCTGGCCAACCTGTCCAAGCTGCCGGCCGAAGCGATCGCCGCGATCGAGGCCGCCTTAAAAGGTCAAACACTGGTGGCGGCCGGCTCGGAGTTCACCGTCACCCGCGCCCTGCCGCACGGGGATGTGGCAGCGGTGGCGGCAATGGCCCGCACGGTGGGTATGGCGGCCCTGCTGGGACCGCGGTGCCGGTCACGGGATCTGGCGCTGGGATTGATCATCTCCCGAGTCGTCCGACCAGCCAGCAAGCTGGACACACTCGCGTGGTGGCCCGACACCACCTTGGGTGTTGACCTGGGCATCGCCGACGCCTCCACCGACGAGATCTACGCCGCGATGGACTGGCTGGTCGACCGCCAAGACGCGATCGAAACGAAACTTGCCGCTAAACACCTTGGCCGGCAAGCTAACCCGTCGAAGATGGCGTTATTTGACCTGTCCAGCACGTGGATGACCGGCAACCGCTGCGAGTTGGCGGCACGAGGGTATTCCCGTGACGGTAAAAAAGGCCTGCCGCAGATCAATTTCGGGCTTCTTGGGGACCGGGAAGGACGGCCGGTAGCAGTGCGGGTATTCCCCGGCAACACTGCTGATCCCAAAGCGTTCAGCGCCATCGTGGACGATCTGAAAGACACGTTCACACTCGATGATCTGGTGATGGTGGGTGATCGGGGCATGATCACCACCGCCCGCATCAACGCGCTGCGTGAACTCAACAAGGCGGGCGCGGGTTTTGGGTGGATCACCGCGCTACGCGCCCCGCAGATTGCCGCGCTGGCCGCCGACCAAGGGCCCTTGCAGATGAGCCTGTTCGACCAACAGGATCTAGTCGAGATCAACCACCCTGACTATCCCGGCGAACGGCTGATCGCCTGCTGTAACCCACTGTTGGCTGACCAGCGCGCACGTAAACGCCACAACCTGTTGGCCGCCACCGACAAACTACTCGAAGCCATCGCTCAACGAGTGCAGAAAGGTCGGCTAACCGGGGCCGACAAGATCGGTGTAGCCGTCGGCAAAGTGGTGGGAAAGTACAAGATGGCCAAGCATTTTGACACCACCATCAGCGATGACAGCTTCACCTACCACCGCAACCAAGCCGCCATCGACACCGAAGCCGCCGTCGATGGCATCTACGTGATACGCACCAGCGTTGACGCTGCGGCGCTGAACCCGGCCGCTGTGGTGCAAAGCTACAAAGACCTGGCCAACATCGAACGTGACTTCCGCAGAAAAGCGGCGTCGGGCACAGGGCGTCTCTGGTTTCGGGCCAGCTCCGGCCCTCGTTCGTCAAACGTCAGAATCTTGCGCCCAACTCGGCCGGCGCGTTTGTGGTCTGTGCGAACGCGCCGCCGCCAGTGTCGCCGCGCGCTCACCATTGATCGTGGTCTGAGGTGGAGGCTGGCCCTTGCGAAGCGTCGCGATCAGCTCGCGGTACGGACCGAGAAGGTAGACGGTGTCGCCGGCTTTCAGTCGGGCGTCGCGGCGCGGGCGTAAGCTCACCGGACCTTCCGGTCGAGTGATTGCGATGACGCGCGTTTGGGTAGACATTTGCACCATTCGCAGTCCATCGAGCTCGCTGCCCTCGGCCACCAGCATGGCGCCGACCATGAAGGAGCGCTGCCCGACCCAAAACGTCCCCAGCACCTGCAGACCCATCGCCGCGCCGATGAACCAGGGGGCCGCCAGGTCCACGATCGAACGCACGTTTTCGAAACCGAACCGCTGACTCACCGCGCTACCCAGCGCGCGGCCTTGAACGCGCATGACAATCGGCACCTTCGTATCGGATCCCAAGATCTCCAGCAGTACGATCCCGGTCTCGATGTTCTTCATGTCGTCGTTCATCACCACCGCAACGCCGCGGGCGCGATCGAGGCGCGCCGATTCCAGCGTCTGGCGCATCGTTGAGTCTCCGAAAATCACCGGCACGTCGAGTTCGGCCGCGGTCGACAGGAAGCGGTTGTTCTCGTCGTGCTCGATAACTAGAACGTCGTATCCGGCAGCAGTCAGATCACTGACGACGCGGATGCCAACTGAACCCAATCCGACAACGACGACGTGATCGCGCATATGACGTGCCCGTCGGCGTCCGGCCGTTTGGACGAAGCGGCGCGACAGCAGCAGGTCCGCGAGGAACGCGACGGCGATGGCGGTGACGATCGCGCCGCTGAACATCAACCCGACAGCGAACAGTCGCAGGAAAGTGGATTGTTGGGCGAAGTTGAAATCGCCGTAGCCGACGGTGGTGATGGTCTCGGAGGTGAAGTACAGGGCGTCGAGCCACGTCATCCACGGGTGCCGGTAGTTGTAGTGCACCACGACCGTCGAGCCGAGCGTCAGCAACAGCGCGAAGGCCAACGAGGGAAGAAGCAACGGGTTCACGTCGTCACGCATGGCGCGCGCGGCATCGATTGCCCGTCGCAGGCGGGAGTGGCGAGAGCGCGTCGCGGTCCTGGGAGGCACGGCGATCCCGCGGGCTTCCATTTCGTCTTTGAGGCCGATCATCGAGGTCCAGTCGCCGGCGTAGACCTTCAGATCCCGTCCCGGACATGGCACCACCTCGCCGGGGACGGGCGACTTCTTGCCGTGAACCACCGCCACCGGCGCCAGGTCGGCGTAGATCTCGCGCAACGTCCCGTCATACGGCGCCTCGGCTCCCCAGACGACGAATTCGATACCGGCCGTCTCGAACTGGTGCGCGTCACGCGACAGAACTGCTTCGACGACGGATGGAGTCGCGAGGTCGGCGACGTCCAAAATCGCGCCGGGGCCGTTCACCGCGGCCACCGCCCCGCGCAGCACGTCGTTGGCCAGACGTGCCACAACGCGAACATTCGGGCTGTATTCCCTTGCCAGCAAAGCGATTTCGAGATTTACCGCGTCATTGGGCCCCGCGCAGACGACGGCGCGCGCGCGATGCACCCCGGCGCCGAGGAGATCGGCGGCGGTGTTGATCTTGATAATCCGCGCGCCGGCGCCCCTTAGCTCCTCGGCGATCGTCTTGGACAGCGCGTCGTCACCGCTGACGATGATTTCGCGATGAAAGACCTCGTCCAATTCACGCGAACCGGGTTGTTCTTTGAGTTTTGTTAACAAAGTCGGTCGCAATGGCTAGTCGATCTCGAATTGCCTTCACCATTTAGCCGTGGCTTTATGTTGTGCGCCATAAATACTCCCACCTGTGCCGACACCCGCGCTCACTCGTTCATAGTTCTTCATATGACTATCGGCCACCATCCCGGAAAGCGCCACCGGAGGGGCCCGCATGAAGGAAGTCAACACCGATGTCCCGCAAGCGGAGTCGCCTGCTGCCACCACCGACTCCGGACACCGCCTCAGTCGAAAAGCCGCGTGTTGTTGGGGCGCAACATGTTCGACTCGAGCCGGTCACACAAACGAAATAGTTGTGGCGTATCGCCCTCGCGCGCTGCGGTGTTCGGCCGGAATCCAATTCATGTGGCGCCGCAGGTGGCGATGCACCTGGGCGCGGGTGTCCTCGGGCGAACCGAACGCGAACCAGAGCGACGTGGCCAGGTGCGGTTTTGGCTTGCCGGCCTCGGCCCACGCCGCGCGCGCCACGTCGAACAGATCGTTCTGCTTGGCCACCTCAAGGTCCAGGGTGGTGCCGGCCAGCCCGTCCGCCCAGGCCGCGGCGCGCGGATGGTCTTCGGACCAATGCTGCCGATGAACACCGGCGGACCACCAGACCGCGCCGTCGGCGGCCCGACCGGCCGCACCGCATCCTCGTGCCTGCCGCCCACCCCAACGCTGACGGTCAACCGCCCGCCGCGTCGGCCTGGCAGGCAATTCGTTTACCGCCGCCGTCAACTACGGGCGAGGCGACAGCCGGCAGGCGCGGGCGCGTCGGCGATTCGGTAGCACAAATCTGCATGGTGGCAGATAGTCATAGAAACGAATAACGCCGGTGTTCACGAGAAGTGGGTGCTTATGCGGGATGTTGCGGAACGCGAATGACCATGCACGGCCACATCATCGTCAGCGGTGACGACGCGCTCGCGACGACCATAGTCGAGGAGCTGAACAACGCCGGCGCGCACATTATCAAACTCGGTGCCGCCGCCCAGCTTGCCGATGCGGGGGTTGCTCGCGCCCTCGCTGTCATCTGCGCCGGAGATGACGATGCGACAAATCTCGAAATCGCCCTGCTGGCAAGGAAAGCCAACCCCACAGCACGCGTGGTCACGCGGCTCGCCAACGATGTCTTGCGAGCAGCGGTGGCCGCCGACAATGGACGCGGCGCGACCCTTGACGTCGCCGACCTGGCGGCGCCGTCGGTCGTCGAGGCATGTCTGGCGCACACCGCGCACCCGTTCGAGGCGGCCGGCATCAAATTCGTCGTCTCGGGTGCCGAAGCACCGCGCGACGCGACGTTGCGCGAAATCTACGGCGACCTGGCACCGGTTGCGGTGATTGGTGGCGAGAACTCCCCCCGCCCGGGGAAGGTAGTCGCCTGCCCGGGCCGCGATCTGCCGGTGCACTCCGGTGACTGGACGGCGATGATCGGCACCACAGACGAGTTGGCCGCCCGCGGCATCAAGGCCCCCCGCCCAACAGGAATTCGCACCGGGCGCCGACGACGGCTGCGGCGGATAGTCGACGCCGCAGCCGCCCTGCGCAGCGACGTCAACCCGATGTTTTTGCGCGCTATAGCTACCGCGCTGCTGCTGGTGACCGGCTCAACGGTCTTGCTGCGATTCGCCTACAACCGTCCTCCGGGGATGACGTGGGTCGACGCGTTGTACTTCACCACCGAGACGATCGCGACGGTTGGCTACGGCGACTTCAGCTTCGTCCACCAGCACACCTGGCTGCGATTGTTCGCCATCATGTTGATGTTCGCCGGCGTGATCACCACCGCGGTCCTGGTCGCGTTTGTCGCCGACCTGCTGCTGTCGCGTCGCTTCGCGCACTCGGCCGGACGCCGGCGGGCGCGCCACCTGCGCAACCACGTGATCGTCGTCGGCCTGGGCTCGTTCGGCATTCGCGTCGTCACTGACCTGACCACCGCCGGATACGACGTCGCCGTGATCGAGCTCGACACGAACAATCGCTTCCTGTCGACGGCGGACGAACTCGACGTGCCGGTGATCTTCGGGGACGCAACGCTGCCCCAGACCCTGGAATCGGCCCGCGTCGACCAGGCCCGCGCAGTGGCCGTACTGACCCAGGACGACATGGTGAACATCGAGACCGGGATCGTGCTGCACGAGATGCTCAGTGAGCGGTTCATGCCCGAGGTCAACAGGCCCGACGTGCCGATTGTGCTGCGCCTCTACGATCGTGCGCTGGGGACCGCTGTGGCGCAGCGGTTCGAATTCGTAAACGTTCGGTCAACGGTGGAACTGGCCGCACCCTGGTTTATCGGCGCCGCGATGGGCCTGCAAGTGCTGGGGACGTTTTCGGTCGGGCAGCGCTCCTTCATGGTGGGCGGAATGCACGTGGCCGCGGGCAGCGAACTCGATGGGCTGCAGATGTTCGAACTGTCCACCCAAACCCGCGTCATCGCGATCACCCGGGAGGACGCGCCCGTTGAGCTACACCCACGCCGCGACGCATGGCTCCGTGCGGGCGACACCGCTTACTTGGTGGGCCCGTATCGCGAACTGCTGGCGACGCTGCGCAAGGGACAGCCTCCCCAGCAACCGGCTGCCGCCGACGAGGTGGTGGCCTAAAGCTGTGCGACGACGTCTGCGGCGCGACGCAGCTGATCGACGTCTGAGTTGGTGGGAATCAGCTGAACCTCGTCGGTCCCGATGTCTTCGAACCTTCGCAGCACCGCCACCAGCTCGTCCTCGGTACCGGCCCAGCCGGTCAGCGGGGCCATCGCGTCGACGTACTCGGCCGGAATCCAGTTCATGTAGCGCCGCAGGTGACGATGCACCTGGGCGCGGGCGTCCTCGGGCGAACCGAACGCGAACCAGAACGAAGTGGCCAGGTGCGGTCTCGGCTTGCCGGCCTCGGCCCACGCGGTGCGCGCCACGTCGAACAGCTCGTTTTGCTTGGCCACGTCGAGGTCCAGGGTGGTGCCGGCCAGTCCGTCCGCCCAGGCGGCGGCGCTGCGGATGGTTTTCGGACCGATGCTGCCGATGAACAGCGGCGGACCACCAGACTGGACCGGCGGCGGCCCGACCGGCCGCACCGCGTCGGAGATCGCTTCCCCCGCCCAGACCCGCTTCATCACCGCCACGCGTTCGGCCATGCCACGCATCGTCTGTGTGTTCGGGTCGGCGCCGACCGCGTGGTAGTCCTCGTGCCTGCCGCCCACGCCGAAACCGACGGTCAGCCGCCCGCCCGACAGCATGTCCCCGCTCGCCAGCGCCTTGGCCAGCATCACCGGGTCGTGCAGCTGCGGGACGATCACCGTCGTCAGCAGCCGGACCCGATCGGTCCAGGCGGCCAGCGCGCCGAGCAGGGTCAGGCTGTCCGGGTTGTCGAATGCGATGCGCTCACCCCAGCACAGCGACGAGAACGGGCCTTCGTCGATCGTCCGCGCCCAGGTCCGCAAGAGCGTCGCATCCAGGCCCGGCTCCATCACCGGCATGGTCATCGCTATCCGCATGACGGCGATTCTGGCATGCGGACAAAACCGGCTTCGCGACATGGCAGCATGGATTGGATGGGGCTAGGCACTACTTCTATCGGGCACGTTCGCCTCACGGTCACCGATATTGAGCGATCCCGGCAGTTCTACGAGAGTGTGTTCGGGTGGCCGGTGCTGCTGGAGGTTCCCGATAACGCCGACGAGGCGACCCGGAACCAGCTCAGCTTTCTCTACGGCGGCGTCATCTACGACCTAGGCGGCACGTTGCTCGGGCTGCGGCCGGTTGCCACGGATCGCTTCCACGAGGATCGCGCCGGTCTGGATCACATCGCGTTCCGGATGGCCAACAGGGCTGAATTAGACTCCGCTGCGGCACATCTCGACGAAGTCGGGGTCCCACACGAGCCGATCAAAGACATCGGGCCGTCGTACATCCTGCAGTTCCGCGACCCCGACAACATCGCCTTGGAGCTCACCGCACCCAAGTAGGCACTGGCGCGAACGTGCGCAAAATGCCGGGCTGCGCGGCGCGTCGGCGTACAAACACGCGCGCTCGCTGGATGACTACTATGGCGAGAACAATGCCTATCAGTTTCAACCACACCATTGTCGCGGCCCGCGACAAGCGGGAGTCCGCGGAATTTCTCAGTGAGCTGTTCGGCCTGCCGAGCCCGACGCCATTCGGCCACTTCATGGTTGTCGCCCTCGAGCACGGCGCCAGTCTGGACTATGCGGACGTCCCCGAGGGCGAGGAAATCCGGCGGCAGCACTATGCATTCCTCGTTTCCGAAGAGGAGTTCGACGCGATCTACGGCAAAATCCAATCCCGGGGCCTGCCGCACTGGGCGGACCCGGGCGCCAAACGGCCGGGCGAGATCAACCACCGCGACGGTGGTCGCGGAGTGTATTTCCCGGATCCGTCCGGACATGGGATGGAGATTCTCACCCGGCCCTATGGCTCGGGTTCGGGCGGCTGAGCATTTCGGGATTTTTCACTGCGAGCGCCTGTTCTGAGTCGTTAATTTGTGTGCAGCGTTCGTTTGCCTCGCCGAACGTGGGCCATATGGACGAAAATGCGTCGGAACGCGTGCATATCCCCCACGTTCGACGAGCCCTGAACGGCGTCGAACTGCGCACCAGACTGGTGTGACCTTTATGACTCACGTCACTAGTCGCCGCTGCGCGGAGACCCGTGCCGTTCGCTCTCCTGATCCCGATAGTCATCGGCCAGTTTCGCGACGTGCTCGGGCAGGGCCCCGGCGGCGACGTCGGCCAGCATTGTCTCTTCCAGCACCGAACGCATGCTGGCGCGCAGCGCCCGCCACACGTCGGTCAACGCCGCGGTCGGCCCGGAGTAAGGCAGCTCACCGAGTCCGACGTCGCGAACGCTGGCCAGGGGTCCGTCGATGCAGCGCAGCACGTCGGCAATGCTGATCTGGGTCCCCGGACGCGCCAGTTCATAGCCACCCTCGCGACCGCGGTGGCTGCGCACCAGGCGATCGGTGCGCAGGTTGGTAAGGATATCGACAAGAAATTGCGGCGGTATGCCCTGCGCCGCAGCTATGTCGTCGGTCTTGACCAGCGTCCCGCTGGCGGCCGTGGCCAGCTGAACCATCGCCCGGACGGCGTACTCCGCCTTGGCCGACATCCGCATTCTGTGCATTGTGCCATTGCCGTCGGACCATCCACGGCAATCAGCCGGCCACACCCAGTACCGCGTCGGCGTACTCCGGCCGGCACACCACCAAATCGGGCAGCAATGGATCCGCCCGGTTGTACTGCAGCGCAGAGCCGTCTAGACGCGAGGTGTGCAAACCCGCAGCGCGTGCCACCGCGACCGGCGCCGCGGAATCCCATTCGTACTGGCCACCGGCGTGGACGTATACCTCGACCGATCCCTGGATCACCGCCGCAACCTTGGCCCCCGCCGATCCCATCTCTACCAGCGTGCCGCCGAGGCGTTCGCAAACCTGCAGGGCGATCGCCGGCGGACGGGTGCGCGACACCACGATCCGGGGCGGTCCCGGATGCGCGGGCGGCGGTGTGACGTCCGGCGTGGCCAGCGTAACCCCCTGCGCCGGAAGGGCGACCGCGCCCGCGACGAGCTCACCGGATTCCCACAGCGCCACGTGTACGGCCCAATCCTGACGGCCGAGTTCGGAGAATTCGCGGGTGCCGTCCAGTGGGTCCACGATCCACACGCGCGCGGAGCTCAACCGGACCGGGTTGTCGGCACCTTCTTCGGAGAGCACCGCGTCGCCCGGCCGGGACCGCGCCAGCTCCGCCATCAAGAAATCGTGTGATCGCTTGTCCCCCGCCGATTTTCGTTCGGATTGGCTCGCCTGGGCAAGCTCGTCTCGCACAGTGAGCAACAACGCTCCGGCCTGCGTTGCCAGCTCCGCGGCCAGCTGGTGGTCGTTCAAGCTCGCAACTCGATCAGGTCGATGACTTGCTGCGCCATCTCATCCGGGGTGCGGTCCGGGGTGAGCCGCAGGTCCGGCGTCTTCGGCCGCTGATACGGGCTATCGATGCCGGTGAAATGCGTGATCTCACCCGCACGCGCTTTTGCGTACAGCCCCTTGGGATCACGCCTCTCACATTCCTTGAGCGGGGTGTCGCAGAACACCTCGAAAAATTCGAATCCCGCTTCGTCATGGACTTTCCGGGCCATCGCGCGGTGCTCGGCCAGCGGGCTGATGGCCGGCACCAGCACGATTTGCCCGGAGTCCGCGAGCAACGTCGCGACATGCGCCAGCCGGCGCAGATTCTCCGCGCGGTCGGTCATGCTGAAGCCGAGGTCGGCATTCAGGCCGTGGCGCAGATTGTCGCCGTCGAGAACGTAAGAGGGCACGCCCTTTTCGAGCAGCTTCTGCTCCACCAACACGGCCACCGACGACTTGCCGGCGCCCGAAAGTCCGGTCAGCCACACCGTCCGGCCCCGAGACAGCCGGTCTTCGGCGGTGACCAGCGACTGGTGCCGCACGGTGTTCGGGCTTGCGGTATGCGCCGAGACATCGCGCAACACCATGCCCGCGGCCACCGTTCCGTTGGTGTCGGGGTCGATCAGGATGAACGAGCCGGTGCTGGCGTTGCGGGTGTACTCGTCGAGCAGCAGCGGCACCTGGGTGCGCAGCGAAATGCGACCAAGTTCATTGAGCTTCAACGCCGTTGCGGTCTTGTCACGGTGCAAGGTGTTGACATCGAGCCGGTAGTCCAGCCCGGTTACCCTGGCGCGTGTTGTTCGGGTGGTGTGCTTGACGACGTAATCGCGGCCGGGCTCCAGTGCCGCGGCATCGGCCATCCAGCACACGGTCGCGTCGAACTCCTGCGCGATCCTGGGCTGGTTGTTGGTGCGGGCGATCAGGTCGCCGCGCGAGATGTCAATCTCGTCGGCCAGGGTCACCGAGACCGCCATCGGCGGAAACGCTTCTACCACAGGCCCGGTCGGGCCGTCGATGGTGGCGATCGTGGTGGTCTTGCCGATCGGCAGCACCACCACCTCGTCGCCCGGACGCATCACTCCGCTGGCAACGGTGCCGGCGTAGCTGCGGTGGTCTTGATGCTCGATGGTTTGTGGCCGGATGACGTATTGCACCGGGAACCGCACGTCGACCAGGTTGCGGTCACCGGCGATGTAGACCTCTTCCAGATGCGACAGCAGCGCCGGTCCGTCATACCAGGGCGTCTGGTCCGACTTGGTCACCACGTTGTCGCCGTGCAGCGCAGAAATCGGGATGGAGGTTACGTCCTGAACATCGAGGCGGGCGGCGAAGGCATGGAATTCGTCCCGGATCGCCTCGAATCTTTCTTGGTCCCAGTCGATCAGGTCCATTTTGTTGACCGCCAGCACCAGGTGCCGGATGCCCAGCAGCGACGCCAGGAAAGCATGCCGGCGGGATTGCTCCTGCAGGCCGTTGCGGGCATCGACCAGCACGATCACCAGCTGCGCGGTGGACGCCCCGGTCACCATATTGCGGGTGTACTGGATGTGACCCGGGGTGTCGGCGATGATGAATTTCCGCTTGGGAGTGGCGAAGTAGCGGTAGGCCACGTCGATGGTGATGCCCTGTTCGCGCTCGGCTCGCAGGCCGTCGGTGACCAGTGCCAGGTCGGTGTAGTCGTGGCCGCGCTCCTTGGACGTGCGTTGCACCGACGCCCACTGGTCTTCCATCACGGCCTTGGAGTCGTAGAGCAGTCGCCCGATCAGCGTGGACTTGCCGTCGTCAACGGAGCCGGCAGTTGCGAGGCGCAATAACGTTATCGATCCAGCCATCAGAAGTACCCCTGCCGCTTGCGGTCTTCCATCCCGGCCTCCGAAATGCGGTCGTCCGCCCTGGTCGCGCCTCGTTCGGTCAGCCGGGACACCGCGGTCTCGGCGATCACTTCAGAAACGGTGGCCGCCGACGATTCCACACATCCGGTACAGGTGACGTCGCCGACGGTGCGGAACCGCACCGTGGCCTCGAACACCGGCTCGTCGGCGCGGGGCTGCAGGTGCCGGTCTACCGCCAGCAGCATCCCGTCGCGGCTGAACACCTTGCGGCGGTGCGCGTAATAGATCGACGGCAACGTGATCTTTTCGGCGCCGACGTAGGACCAGATGTCGAACTCGGTCCAATTGGACAGCGGGAAGACCCGGATGTGCTCGCCCTTGTGGTGCCGCCCGTTGTAGAGGTTCCACAGCTCCGGCCGCTGGACCTTGGGGTCCCATTGGCCGAACTCGTCGCGGAAACTGAACACCCGCTCCTTGGCCCGTGCCTTCTCCTCGTCACGCCGCGCTCCCCCGAACGCCGCGTCGAACTTGTTCTCCCGGATGGCACGCAGCAACGTCACGGTCTGGATCGGGTTCCGCGACGGGATGGTCTCCACAACCCGGCCGGCGTCGATGTCCTCCTGCACCGACGCCACCACCAAGCGCACCCCGGCCTTGGCGACCAGTTCGTCGCGGGTGGCGATGACCTCGTCGAAGTTGTGGCCGGTGTCGACGTGCATCACCGGGAACGGCAGCCGCCCCGGATGAAACGCCTTGATCGCCAGATGCAGCATGACGATGGAGTCCTTGCCGCCGGAGAACAACAGCACCGGCCGCTCGAACTCGGCGGCCACCTCCCGAATGATGTGGATCGCCTCCGCCTCCAGCGAGCGCAGATGGCTCAACTCGTACTGGCCGACCGCTGGCGCAGACTTCAGGTCGCTGGTCATGGCTTCCTTATCGAATTCCTGATAATTCTGGTAGAACTGACCATGTTTATAGTCATTGCCATCTATAGAACCAGCCTCGTTCGCTGCTGTCAACGAATTGTTCGATCGCGCGCACAAACCAGAGAAGCCAAACACCGCTCGCATCACGACACGAGCGGCGACCGCGGTTTTGCCGCTGCGGACCGTGCGAAAGCATGGACGAATGTCGACTACTTCCGAACGGCCCACCGGCCGCGACGTCATCGCGCAGTTCCTGCCCCAATCACCGTTTGTCGCCAAGCTGGGGATCCCCAATATTTCCAGCCGATCAGCTGCGCGACGACGAAGTCAGGCTGCGGCTGCCGTGGGATCCCTCCAACGTCACCGTCGGCGACATGGTGCACGGCGGCGCCATCGCGACCCTCGCCGATCTGACCGTGATGGCGGCGGCCTGGTGCGGTGTGGAAGCGCCCCCCGAGCTGCGGGGCGTGACGGTGTCGATGACACTGGACTTCATGGCGCCGGCGCGGGCCAGCGATGTGATCGGGGTGGGCAAGGTGCTGCGGCGCGGCCGGTCGCTGGTCAACTGCGAGGCCGAGATCGTCGATCCGGAGGGCCGGCTGCTCGCCAAGGCGCTTGCGACATACAAGGTGGGCTAGACCGAAATCGCCGCCGAGCGTGTTGCCAGTGCGAAAATCCTTCGGGCGTTTCGCACTGGCAACACGCTCGGCGAAAGATGTCGGCGGGCTAGAGCGTGACCTCTTCGAGCTTGCCGGTGGCGACGTCGAAGACGAACCCCCGCAGGGAAACGTGCTTGGTGACGAACGGGCTGTTTTCGATGCGGCGCAACGACTGCCGGACGTCCTCCGCGACATCGGGGAAGGACTCGGCCGACCACGGCGGTTTGACCCCGATCTCGTCCTGGAAGCCCCGCTTGAAGTCGTCATCTTTGAAGGTCAGCATCCCGCAGTCGGTGTGGTGAATCAGGATGATCTCCCGGGTCCCCAGCAAGCGCTGGCTGATGGCCAGCGAGCGGATGACGTCGTCGGTGACCACCCCGCCGGCGTTGCGGATGACGTGTGATTCGCCCTCGTTGAGACCAAGAACGCGGTAGACGTCGAGCCGGGCGTCCATGCAAGCCACCACCGCGACGTGTTTGCTCGGCGGCATTGGCAGCGGTCCGTTGAAGTCGCTTGCATACTGAGCGTTGTTCGCCAGGTAGTCCTCGGTAACCGTCACGCAAGTCTCCTCGGGTATCACGGGATGGATTTGCTGCGCAGATCGATGCCGCGGTGGATTTTAACAACCGGCTGCCCGGATTTCACGGGTCCGAATCAACAGGATCGCAACGGTCGAGCGAGGGCTCACCGCGCTGACCGACCACCGATCTCTTACCCTGTCCCAATGCGACACAGGCGCGGCGGTCCGGCATGATCCGCTTCCTTCTGCGTCGCTTCGTGAATTACGTGGTGCTGCTGCTGCTGGCGTCGTTTCTGGCCTTCTGCCTGGCATCCTGGACGTTTCATCCGCTGGACAGTTTGATCCAGCGTCACCCGACGCCGCCGGCGGAGGTCATTAACGCCAAAAAGGTTCAGCTTGGCCTGGACAAACCCATACCGATCCGATACGCGAAATGGGCTTCCGGCGTGGTCACGGGTGACTTCGGCAAGACGGTGACCGGTCACCCCGTCTCCGACGAGCTGGGGCGCCGGATCTTGGTCAGCCTGCGCCTGGTGGTGACCGGTTCGGTGCTGGGCGCAGTGATCGGCGTCATCGTCGGAGCATGGAGCGCGGTCCGCCAGTACCGGCTGAGCGACCGCGTGATCACCGTGCTGTCGCTGCTCGTCCTGAGCATTCCATCATTCGTGCTGGCGGGCCTGCTCATCCTGGGCGGGCTGCGGATCAACATGCTTACCGGGCTAAGAATCTTCCAGTACACCGGCGAGACCGCACCGATTCCGCCCGCCGGATTTTGGAATCAGCTCGTCGAACGCGTCCAGCACCTCGTCTTACCGACCCTCACCCTGGCCCTGGGCGCGATCGCGGGCTACAGCCGCTACCAGCGCAACGCGATGCTCGACGTGCTGAGCGAGGATTTCATCCGGACCGCTCGCGCCAAGGGCCTGACCCGCCGGCAGGCGCTCTTCAAACACGGCCTGCGCACCGCGCTGATTCCAATGGCGACATTGTTCGCCTACGGCTTCAGCGGCCTGGTCGTCGGCGCGATCTTCGTCGAGAAGATCTTCGGCTGGCACGGCATGGGCGAGTGGGTGGTGCTCGGCATCTCGACTGAGGACACCAACATCGTCGCGACGATCACGCTGTTTACCGGGGCGGCAGTTCTCCTCGCCGGACTGTTGTCCGACGTCTTCTACGCGGCGCTGGACCCGAGGGTGCGGGTGTCATGACCGCAACGACAGCCGCATCGCTGAAGACCACGCCGAGCCGCGCTGCGGCAAGCATCGATGCCGGCCGCCTTCACATCGCGACGAAACCTGTTGGTGCGCAGGTTCATCCGCAACAGGCCCGCCGTGGTGGCGTTGATCCTGCTGGCTCTGGCGTTCATCGGTTGCTACGCGCTGCCACCGCTGCTCCCCTACGGCTACACCGATCTCGATTACGGCGCGTTGCTGCAGCCACCGTCGGCCAAGCACTGGTTCGGCACCAACGCGCTCGGCCAGGACCTGCTGGCCCGGACGCTGTGCGGCATGCAGAAGTCGATGCTGATCGGCTTTTGTGTGGCAGTGATCTCGACCAGTATCGCGGCCACCGTGGGATCGGTGGCCGGTTACTTCGGCGGCTGGCGTGACCGAGCGCTGATGTGGCTGGTGGACCTGCTGCTGGTGGTGCCGAGCTTCCTGCTGATCGCCATCGTCACTCCGCGCACCAAAAGCGCGAACAACATTCTGTGGCTCATCGTGCTGCTCGCGGCGTTCGGCTGGATGGTCAGCTCACGCATGGTGCGCGGCTTGACGATGAGCCTGCGCGAGCGCGAATTCGTCCGTGCGGCAAAGTATATGGGGGTGTCGAGCCGCCGCATCATTGTGCAGCACATCGTGCCGAACGTCGCCTCGATCCTCATCATCGACGCCACGCTCAACGTCGGATTCGCGATCCTCGCCGAAACCAGTTTGAGCTTCCTGGGATTCGGTGTGCAGCCACCCGACGTGTCGCTGGGCACGCTGATCGCGGACGGCACCCCCTCGACCACCACCTTCCCGTGGGTCTTCCTGTTCCCGGCCGGGGCGCTGGTCCTGATCGTGTTGTGCGCCAACCTCGCCGGCGACGGCCTGCGCGACGCGCTGGACCCCGGCAGCCGGCCAATACGTCGCAAGAAGCCAAGGTGACGGCCCTGCTGGAGGTGACGAACCTGAACGTCACCTTCGAGACCGCGGACGCGCGCGTGCCCGCTGTCCGAGGCACCACCTACCACATCGATCCGGGCGAAGTGGTCGCCATCGTCGGCGAATCCGGTTCGGGCAAAAGCACCGCCGCGATGGCCGTGGTCGGATTGCTGCCCGAATACGCCAACGTGTCGGGATCGGTGCGGTTGCACGGCGAGGAATTACTCGGGCTGTCCGATCAGGCGATGTCAAAGATCCGCGGCAAGGTGATCGGCACCGTGTTTCAGGACCCGATGTCGGCGCTGACTCCCGTCTACACCATCGGCGACCAGATAGCCGAAGCCATCGAGGTCCACAACCGCGACATCAGCCGAGCGGATGCCCGCAAGCGCGCCGTCGAGCTGCTCGAGCTGGTCGGCATCGCGCAGCCGCAAAGCCGGGCAAGGGCATTCCCGCACGAGCTGTCCGGCGGTGAGCGCCAGCGGGTGGTGATCGCGATCGCGATCGCCAATGATCCCGACCTGCTGATCTGTGACGAACCGACGACCGCGCTGGACGTCACCGTGCAGGCCCAAATACTCGACCTACTCAGAAAAGCGCGCGACGTCACCGGCGCCGGCGTGCTGATCATCACCCACGACCTCGGTGTGGTGGCGGAGTTCGCCGACCGGGCGGTGGTCATGTACGCCGGACGCGGGGTCGAGGTCGCCACCGTCGACGATCTTTACCGCGACCGCCGGATGCCCTACACGGCCGGGTTGCTGGGTTCGGTGCCGCGACTGGACGCCGCGCAGGGCACCCGGCTGATCCCGATCCCCGGCGCGCCGCCGACGATGTCGTCGCTGTCGCCCGGTGCCTGCCCGTTCGCCCCCCGCTGTCCGCTGGTGATCGACGAATGTCGTTCGGCGGAACCCGATCTCGTTACCGTCGGGGACGGCCACTGGGCGGCGTGCATCCGCACCGACCAGGTTGCCGGGCGGAGCGCAGCCGAACTCTTCGGCGTGTCAACGCAACCGCCGGCGATCGATGGCACGGCCGGCGAACCCCCGCTGGTGCTTCAGGTTACCGACCTCACCAAGACCTACCCACTCACCAAGGGCGTGGTATTTCGCAGGCGGGTGGGTGAGGTGCGGGCGATCGACGGCATCAGCTTGGCCCTGGAGCAGGGCCGCACCCTGGGCATCGTCGGCGAATCCGGTTCGGGCAAATCGACTACGCTGAGCCAGATTCTCGAGCTCACCAAACCCGAGGCGGGATCCATCGAGGTTCTGGGCACCGACGTCGCGACCCTCGACGCTGCCGCCCGTCGCAGGCTGCGGACCGAGCTGCAGGTCGTGTTCCAGGACCCGGTGGCCTCCCTGGATCCCCGCCTGCCGGTGTTCGACGTGATCGCTGAACCATTGGTGGCCAACGGGTTCGACAGGCGCCGGTGCGAGGATCGGGTCGCCGAGCTGCTGGCGATCGTCGGGCTGGACCGCGCCGACGCCAGCCGCTATCCCGCCGAGTTCTCCGGCGGGCAGAAGCAGCGGATCGGTATCGCGCGGGCGCTGGCGCTGCAGCCGAAGATCCTTGCGCTCGACGAGCCGGTGTCGGCGCTCGACGTGTCGATCCAGGCGGGCATCATCAACCTGCTGCTGGATCTGCAGGGGGACCTCGGGTTGTCCTATCTGTTTGTGTCGCATGATCTTTCGGTAGTCAGACACCTGGCCCACCGGGTGGCGGTGATGTACCGGGGAACGATCGTGGAGCAGGGCGACGGCGACCAGGTGTTCACCAACCCGCAGCACGAGTACACCCAGCGGCTGC
Source organism: uncultured Actinomycetota bacterium (assembly GCA_963814505.1). GTDB lineage: Bacteria > Actinomycetota > Actinomycetes > Mycobacteriales > Mycobacteriaceae > Mycobacterium. The sequence continues at coordinate 86,482 of CAWFDM010000014.1, read as the reverse complement.
TGGCCGCCGTACCCGGGGCGCACCCCGATGTCGCCGGTTAACATCGGCCGGGTGACGCACCCGCCGCTGGTTCACAGGCTTGCGCTGCTGGCGCTGGTGGTCATGCTTGGTCGTCACGGCTTGCTCAACGCGGGTATCAGGACTTCCCGGAGGCGCACGCCGCTCAAGTCGGCAGCACCAGCGACATCAACCCGCGGGACCCGGCGACCCTGCGCGACGGCGGCAACCTGCGGCTCTCGCTGACGATGTTCCCGGACAACTTCAACGAGTTGAACATCGACGGCAACACGGCCGATACCGGCTCGGTTGTCGGCCCGACGCTGCCCGGGGTGTTCATCACCAGCGCCGACGGGACGCCGAAGCTCAACACCGACTACTTCACCGGTGCCGAACTGACCAGCACCAACCCGCAAGTCGTCACCTACACCATCAATCCGAAAGGCAACCTGGAGCGACGGCACCCCGATTACCTGGGAGGACCTCGAGGCTCGAGGCCGACGCGTGCAGCGGCCGCGACAAGCGGTACCTGATCGCCAGCAGAGCCGGGTATGAACACGTGGAGGCGGTGACCAGGGGCGTCGACGACCGCCAGGCGGTGGTCACGTTCGCCAAGCCGTACGCGGAATGGCGCGCGATGTTCGGCGGCCTGCAACCCCGCAGCATGACGACGGACCCGGATGTCTTCAACACAGGCCAGCTCGAGGCGCCCGGCCCGTCGGCCGGACCGTTCATCGTGTCCACAGATCGACCGCGGCGCGCAGCGCATCGTGCTTAGCCGCAATCCGCGCTGGTGGGGCCGCAAGCCGCGATTGGACTCCATCACCTTCCTGGTGCTCGACCCCAGTGCCGTCATCCCCGCCCTGCAGAACAATGCGATCGACGCGGCCGACGTGGGTTCGCTCGACGACATGGTCACCGCCCAGCGCACGCCCGGTATCGCGATCCGGAGCGCTCCGGCCCCGATCTGGTACCACTTCACCTTCAACGGCGCACCCGGATCCATCCTGGACGACCGAGAGGCTGCGGCTGGCGATCTGCAGAGGCATCGACCGCCAGACCATCGCCAACGTCGTCCAGCATGGCCTGACCGGCCATCCGACGCCGCTGAACAACCACGTTTTCGTCGCCGGCCAGGTGGGCTACCAAGACAACAGCGCATCCTGCCGCATTACAACCCCGACCAAGCCCGCCGAGACTTGGACGCGCTTGGGCTGGAAGCTCAACGGAGCGGTGCGGGAGAAGGACGGCAAGCAACTGGTCATCCGTGACCCGTTCTATCGATCAGCCATTCCGACCGGCAGATCGGACTGGTCGCCCAGCAGAACCTGGCGCAGATCGGTGTCAAGCTGGTGCTCGAGCCCGAAGCCGGGTACCGGATTCTTCAGCCAGTACGTGAGCACTGGCGACTTCGATGTCGTCGAATTCGGTTGGATGGGTGGGGCTTATCCCGCTGTCCGCCCTTAGCCTCAGATATACACCACGTACGGCGAAAGCAATTCGGCAAAATCGGAAGCCCAGAGCTCGACGCGAAGATCAACGACACGCTCTCCGAACTGGATCCGAACAAGGCGCGCGCGTTGGCTAACCAGGTCGACCAGATGATCTGGCAGGAAGGATTCAGCCTGCCGCTGTTCCAGTCGCCCGGCAACATCGCGGTGCGCAGTGACCTGGCCAACTTCGGCGCGTTCGGACTGGCCGACGTGGATTACACCGCAATTGGATTCATCCGAAGCTGATCCGGCTCGGCGGTTAGGAGCCAGCCAACCGGCGCACCAGGCCGGGCGGCACCGCCGGCAGCACGGCCTCGGCCGTGGCCGCCACGTCGATCGCCTTCCACAGCAAGCGCAGCACCGGGCGGGCCCGGAGCGCATCCAGCATCGGCGCCTGGTCGGCAAGCCCGTCGAGATGACCGCGCCAGACCGCGCCGGCGATGGCCAGGGCGGCCGGCTCACGAAAATCTATGCGCGCTGTGCGCCATCGTCGGCAGTGTCAACAGCACCGGCTTCGGCAGCAGCGAGGCGATGCGCTCCGCCACCGCCTGCGGTGTGAAAAGATCGCGCCCACCGGCGATCACCACCGTGGGCCAATCGAATTTCGGCATCTCGGCCACCAGGTCATAAGGCTCGGCCTCGAAAGTGGCTGTTTCGCTGAGTGATTCGCGTATCGCAACGGCAGGGTCGAGCGGTAGGCCATCGGGTTCCGCGGCGTAGTCGAGCTCGCGGAACGCGATGCGGTTCACCAGGTCGATTTCGAAGCGGTACGGCGCTTTACGGGTGGCCATGGCGGTGAACCGGGACAGCCCCCGCCACAGCATGTTTCGGCCGTCGAGCAGCAGGTCGAGTTGGCGATCAAGCAAAGCGGCCCCGCCGTAGCCGTACACCGCCGCGGCGACCTGTCCCCCCGAAGCGGTAATCACTCCGGCGTCGACGAGCCGGCGAACCTTGGGCGCCAATACCGCGCTCTCCGGGCTGTCGCCCTTGAGCAGCAACCCGCGCAGGGCGTCGCGCACGGCCGCAATGTCGTCGCGCGACAGCAGCGGCGAATCGAGGATCATCGCCCGCACCCGGCCGGGGTGACGGACACCAAGTCCCGCCGCGATATAGGTGCCGTACGACGTGCCGTAGATGACGGCCGAGTCCACGTGAGCGTCGTCGAGCACCGCGGCCACGTCGTCGACAACCTGATCCACGCTGAGCGCTTCCGGCGGCAAGTCGGCGCCGCAATCGTCATGGCGCGACATTCCCACTCCCCGGTGCTCGATCATGATGACGTCGAGACCGCCGGCGGCGGCGCGACGCCGCAGCCCCTTGTACATCTGCAGCGACGCCACTCCCGGGCCGCCCGGGATGATCACCAGTGGATGCGTGGACTTGCGGCCGGTGCGCACGTAGTAGAGATCGAACTGTTCAGCGCTGCCGGGCGACACCGGCCGGCGCACCGGCCTCACCCCCGGCAGCCCCGCCAGCTTTTGGTGCATCCGACGACGCTTCGCGTTCATCGTCACCGGTATCGCCCCACCATGTGCCCTATTCTGCCCAGAACGCCGATCGACGGCACGTCGGCAGGCCCGCTTGCGAGCAGACGCAAAAGCGCCCATTTCGGTGCCGAAATGGGCGATTTTGCGTCTGCTCGCGCGGTAACCGGGCCTGGGTCGCCTGGCTCAGCCCGAATCAGCCCCGGATCAGATCGGCCGCCTTCTCCCCGATCAGCACCGACGGCGCATGGGTGTGTCCGCGCACGGTGCTGGGCATCACCGAGGCGTCGGCCACCCGGAGTGCGTCGACCCCGCGAACCCGCAGCTCCGGATCCACCACGCTGGCCTGGTCGCTACCCATCCGGCAGGTCCCCAGCGGGTGATACAGGGTGTGCGAGCACGTTTCCAGCGCTAACTCGAGGGTGTCTTCGTTCAGCTCGGTGGCGTGTCGTGGCCGCGCAATGGGACCGAGCAGGTCTTTGAGCGGGGGCGTTTCGGCGATCCGGGCGGATATCCGCAGGCCGGCCATCATTGCGGCACGGTCGACGCCGCCGGGATCGGAGAGGTAACGCGGTTCGATGACGGGCTTGGCGTACGGGTCGGCCGAGCGCAGCGTGATCTGGCCGCGGCTTTCCGGTGCGACCAGGATCGGCCCGAACACCACGCCATGCCCGGCCGGCTCGACCAGCGCCTCGTCATAGAACGGCGCCGGGGCAAAGATCAGCTCGAGGTCGGGCAGCTCCAGCTCGGGTCGGCTGCGGAGAAATCCGTACGCCTCGCCCACATTGGAGGTCAGCATGCCGCGCCGTCGCAGCAGGTAGTTGGCCAGCTCTTTGGGTTTTTCGCCGGCGAACAAGCTGTCGTCGAGGACGTCGAAGCCCAACACCGTGACGAGGTGGTCAAGCAGGTTCTGCCCCACCTCGGGCGAGTGGTGGACAGTGTCGATGCCGTGCTCGGCGAGGTGGTCGCGATCGCCCACACCGGAGAGCATCAGCAGCTGCGGGCTGTTGATGGCACCGCCGCAGAGCACCACCTCGCGGCGGGCGTGCGCAACGCACGATTGACCGTCACGCTGGAATTCCACGCCGATCGCCCGAGTTCCGTCAATGACGACTCGGGTCGCCATGGCCCCGGTGAGCACGCTGAGGTTCTTGCGGCGCATCGCCGGCTTCAGATACGCATCGGCGGTGCTGCACCTGGCACCCCGCCGCTGCGCGACAACGGTCTCGCAAAAGCCCTCCGGTGCCGGTGAATTCGGTTGCACGGCGGGAAATCCGCACTCGCGCACGGCTGCCAGCCAGGCTGCGGTCGACGGTCGGGGGCTGCGCTGACGGGAAATGTGCAACGGCCCATCGACCCCGCTGTCGTCGCCATACACCGAGTCCGAGGCGGCCGTGACGTTCTCGATGCGGCGAAAGTACTCACGCACCTCGGCGAAAGACCACTGCGGACCGGCGCGCACCGCCCATTCGTCGTAGTCGGCCGCGAAACCGCGCACCCACATCATCGCGTTCATCGACGACGAGCCGCCAAGCACCTTGCCTCGGGGCCAATAGATCTCGCGACCACCCAGCTCTTTCTGCGGCTCGGTCAGGTAATCCCAGTCGACCTCACTGCGGAATAACTTGGCAAAGGCCGCCGGGATCGAAATGAACCTGTTCTTGTCGGGCGGGCCCGCCTCCAGGGCCACCACCGTGGTGGCCGGATCGGCGCTGAGACGATTGGCCACAACCGCCCCGGCCGAGCCGGTGCCGACGACTACGTAGTCACACTGAATGTCCATGGTGCGGCTGAGTGTAGGACGTGCGCGACGGCCGCTTGCGAGCAGACGCAAAAGCGCCCATTTCGGTGCCGAAATGGGCGCTTTTGCGTTCCCCCGCAAGCGGGAGGTGCCCCCAGCTCGCGCGGTAACCGGACCTACACGGCGAGATCGATACGGTGCGCGCCCTTTACACCGTCGTACCGGTCGGGACTGCACGTCAGCACAATCACCTGCCCGTGAGTCGCCACGGTGTCGAACACCTCGCCCATCTTGGCCAGCCGGTCCGGATCGGTGAACCCCAGCGCGTCGTCGACCACCACCGGGACGCTGTCCTCTTTGGCCACCAGGGCGACGCCGGCCAGCCGCGCCAGGATTCCCAGTTGCTCTTTTGCCCCGCCCGACAGCGACTCGTAAGGCACCGTGGTGCCGTCCAGGGTGCGGCTCCGGATACATAGGTCGCTGTCGATCTCGACCTCGAAGGTGGGCCCGAACACCGGGCGACCGAGCCGCTGCAGTTCCGTACGGTAGGGCTCGACGTAACGCAGGCGGGTGGTGTCGCGGTGGCGTGTCATCACCGACCGCAGCAGTTCCACTGCCCGGGCACGTTGGCCGATTCGGGCGTGTTGGCTGGCGGCGTGCTCACGCTCGGTTTCCGCGGCATCCAGTTTGCCTTGGCGACCCTCGCTACCGAAGACCGAGAGTTCGATGCTGATCTCGCGCAGTGCGCGGGCGGCATCTTCGTAGCGATCGCCCAGTGACGCGGCCGCCTCGGTGGCGGCGGCCAATTCTGCGGCCACCGCGTCCGGTGCTGCGGCGGCCAACTCTTCGGCCAGCTCGACGACCTGCCGCTCCGCGGCTTGGCAAGCCTGCAGTGCGGCGTCCGCCGACGACGCCAGATCCGCATCGCCGATCGACGCGCGTTCCTGGGCCAGCCGGTCGGTGGCCGCGCCCAGCTCGGCGCGTTGATTCGTGGCTTTGTGCTGGAAACCCGTTGCCCGCGTGGATGTCTCGGTGAGCCAGCTGCCTGTGGCGACGGCGATCCGATGGCGGGTCTCGCACTCCGTCTCCGCGGCCACGCGCGCCGCCTCTGCCGCGTCGAGTTCGGCACGGGCGGCGGCGCTGTCCATGACGAACAGGTCGGGTTGGGCCGGCTGGTCGGCCCGCAACCGCGCCAGCCTCGCGCGGAGTTGGTCTACTTCTTCATCACCACATAGACCGGCCAGGGTGGCGGCCAACTGATCACGGCTGCTTTCCAGTTCGCGGCGCCGCTGGTCGGCGGACCGAGCCGCCGGAAGGTCGGCGACACCACCGGCGGCCAGCGTGTCAGCCAGATCTTGTTGTGCCGCAGCATGTTTAACATCAATATCGAGCGCGGTTGCACCCGGGATGACCCGGGCAAACAAGACGCCGGGAACCTCGACCTCGGTGGCGCCGGTGGCCGTTGTCGACCAGCTTTGGCCCGCCGACAACGGCACTCGCTGGTCTCCAATGGCGAGTTCGATGTCGGCGGCTGCCGTGAATTCCACCGCCGTCGAGACCAAGGCCAACTGGTCCCCGGTGCGATCGACTGCGGCCGCGGCGCTTTCGATGCGCTGCAGTAGCTGTTCGGTCATGGTGACCGCGGATAGTTGCTGGCAGACCCGGTCGCGGTCCCGCTGGATGGCGTCGATCTTGGCCAACCGGGCGCCCAACCGGTCCGCCTCCTCGCGGTCGGCAAGCTGGTCGATGGCGCGGCGGGCGGATTGGCCGCGCAGCTGCGCCGCCGTCCGGACTCGGGTGGCCTCCTCGACCGCGGCATCGGCGGCCGCGGCTTCGGCGCCCGCCGCCAACTGCGCATCGGCAGCTTCTTGCGCTTCGGCCTCGGTAGCGGCCAGAGCTGCTGTGCGAGTTTCGATTTCGGTCAGCAGCCGCAGCCGACCGCCATGGCCGGCCGCCGCCGCGGCGCTGCTGGCCGCCGCGGCGGCAGCGACCAGCTTGGCTTCACGCGCCTGGCCGTCGAGCTTCGCGATCCTGTCCGCGGCGGCCTGCGCGGCGGTGAGCCGAGGACCGGCGTCGATCCGCTGCTGCGACAGCCCGGCCACCTGCTCGGTGAGGACGCCGTGGCGACGCACCCGATCGTCGACCTCGGCGACCGCCGCCGCACACACCGCCACCGCCGCCTCCGCGGCGGCCAGCCGGGAGATCGTGGCGGCCCACTCCCCGGTGGGACGCCCGGTGGGGGTGAAGTAGCGCGCATACTCGGCGTCGATCCGTTCGATGAGTAACGGCTCGGTGCCGGACAGCGCCGCGTCCGTGACGGAATGCGCCGCGACGTCGAGCGCGCGCGACAGCGCGTCACAGCCGGACAGATCCACCGGAGCCGTCGACGCGGCCTGCAGCACCCGCTGGGCACGCCACAGATCGTTGTCCAGCGTCTCGCCCAGCATGGCCCGGACCCGATCGTGGGCTTCGTCTCCCGTCAGCTGTTCGCGGCGCGGCGCCAGCACCGTCAGCTCCGTCTCACACTTTTTGTGAAAGCGCTTACGGTAGACGAAACGATAAGGGCCACTGCTGATTTCGGCGGTGACCTCGGAGCCGACATCGGCGTTGGTGGGCTTGACTTGCTTGACTTCTTTTTTGGTGGACCGGTCCCGGGATTCCAGCAGCAGATCCAACGCCTCGATCATGGAGGACTTTCCGACCTCGTTGGCACCACAGACCACCACCACGCCGTGGTCGGGGAACTCGATCTCGCGGTGGGCGATGCCGCGGTAATTCGTCAATACCAGCCGATGCAGCTTCACGCCGCGCCCCGATCGGCGAGCCGCAGCAGCAGCGCCAGCGCCGCCTGCGCGTCGACGGCGGACTCAGCGTCGCCGTCGCGCGCGGTCGCCACCAGTTCCTCGACGGCCGCGGCGGCGAACCCACCGATGCCGAGGTCGGTGAACTCACCGTCGGCGGGAATCACCGCCAGGTCGGTATGCCGCTCCCACAGGCCCAGCCAGGCGAATAGCCGCACGTATCTGTCCAGGCACGCATCCAGCGCGGCGCGGTCGGTGACCGTTAGCGAACCGGTCAGCGCCAGCCGCACCACGGTGCGGTCCTTGTCGGTCATCTGGTCCAGGTTCATGTCCAGGTCGGCGATGTCGCGGCTGCTGTCCAGCTGCCGACGCAACGTGAAAAACCGCCAGTGGCCGACGTGCCGGGCCGTCACGGTGGCGGCGCGTCGCGGGTCGGTTTCGTCGATGTCGACGACCAGGACATGACCCGGGTTTGATTCGATGTCGTCGAAGTTGGTGACCTCCGGTGAGCCGGAGTACCACACCCGCCCGCCGCCGACCTGGGTGAGCGAATGCTTATCGCCCAGGGCCACATAGTGCAGCGCGCCGCGCGCCAGCGCGTCGTCGAGCCCGGCGAGCCGGATCAGCGAGGGTTTGTCGCGATCGGGATCCAGCACATCGATGCCACCGTGGGCGACCAGTATCCGGGTCACGTCGGCTTGCTGGGCTTGCTGGTCCGGGGGTAGACCGGCCAGGACGTCGGCGACCAGGTCGGTGGTGGGCACCTTGGACCGCCACGGCGCGGCGACGATCTCCAAACCCGGCCGGACCCGATGGACACCGGCCCGGTCGAGTACCACGACGTTGTCCGGGCATTCGGCGGTGAACAGCGCGCCGGTGTACACCGACGACGCGTCCAGCGGGTCGTGGTTACCGGGCAGCAGGTAGACCGGAATACCGATGGCGCGCATAGCCTCCAGGGACTGGCCGATCACCTGCGGAGCGAGCTGGTTGTGCTCGAAGACATCGCCGGCGACCACCACGAACTCGGCGCCCACCTCGGCGGCCAGCGCGCCCAGCCCGGCCACCGCGTCGCGGCGCGCGGCCGAATACCGCGGCTGGGCGTCACCGGCTAGGAAGTGCCGGGTCATGCCCAACTGCCAGTCGGCGGTGTGCAGGAATCGCATCCCCGCGGCCCCTTCCGGAAGTTGCGCTCATTGCGTCGATTGCGTGGCTATCAAGGCAACGCGAGTTTAGGTCCGCACACCGACAACTCGGGGGACGCGCACCGGTATGGGGTGTGCGTCAGATTTTTGAGTAGTCGTTGTTGGTAGTGATTGGCGACCGGTCCGGCGGTGGCGGTCTGGTTGTGCAGACACCAGCGCCGCGAAGTGCGCACAACCGGGTATGAGAAGATTCCCCGCCATGAGGACTCGGGGCTGGCAAGGAGACCAGCCACTCACCGACGATGAGGCACGGACCCGGATCCTCGATGCCGCAAAACGATGTCTCGAACGATTCGGGCCGGCGAAGACTCGCCTCGCCGATGTCGCGATCGAACTGGGTGTCACCCGGCAGACCGTCTATCGCTACTTTCCGAGCGTCAACGAGATGCTCCTCGCCGTCGCCGAGGAGGGCGCCAGCAGGTACATCGACCGGATGGCGCAGGAACTGTCCTTCGTCACGACTCCTAACCAAGCAGTCACCGAGGCGATCGTCTACAGTCTGCGCTCGATACCAGCCGATCCCTCGCTTAGTCTGCTACTGAGGGCAAGCGAGACCGAGTTCTTCAACGCGTGAGACTCCCGCTGACGTCGAGGCATTGGTGTCCGCGCTCGGCGCCCGGCTTAGATACGCACAGGTTGGTCAGGGCCCGTGGGTCGTGCGCTCGGGTGCAATGCCCGCCAATCCGGCACGCTTGCGCAGAATCGAACGCGAACCCGATGCGCAGTTCTACCTCCGGCTCAATCCGCGTTTCGCCGAAAGAGAGGCATTGCTCATCTGGACGCCGCTTGATGCGTTGAACATCCTCGGCGGATGATGTCGACTTCTGAGGGCGCGCGTGGGTCGATAGATCTTCTGTTGGCGCCACGTCGCCCTCGGACGATGAAGCCCGCCTTTAACGCGTTTCGGCCGAATCACGCTGACAGACAGACCAATACCCAACCTTCAGCACGCTGGCAGGTCCGATTCGTCGCCCACCGGCAGGCGAATCAGCCATAAACACGTGCACGTCTGCACGGTGGCAAATGGCCAGATCGCCCATCACTGCGCCGTCCGCGACGACCTCAGTTTGTTACTCCAGCCCGGTTGGTGCCCGCGTTGGCCCCCGATGGGCCTTGGTGGGCCTTAGTGTGGGTCGCGTGAATGGTCAGCGCACGTTGCTGCTGATGCGGCATGCGAAATCCGATTACCCGGCCGGCGTCACCGACCATGACCGGCCGCTGGCAGCGCGCGGGGTCAGGGAGGCGGGGCTCGCCGGCGACTGGCTGCGCGCCAACATGCCCGCGATCGACAGCGTGTTGTGCTCAACGGCCACCCGTGCCCGGCAGACGTTGGCCGGCACCGGGATTGACGCGCCGGTGCGATACGTCGCGCGCTTGTACGGCGCTGACTCCGAAACCATGATCCACGAAATCGCCGAGGTCGCTGACTCCATCGGCACGCTGCTAGTGGTCGGGCACGAGCCGACAATGTCCGACGCCGCCCTCGGCCTGGCGGGCGGCGAGGGCACCGACATCGATGCGGTGGAACGTCTTTCGACGAAGTTCCCGACGTCCGGGATCGCGATGCTACACGTCGCTGGTCGCTGGGAACAGCTCAAGCCTGGCGGCGCCGCGCTGGTCGACTTCCACGTTCCGCGGTAAAGACAGCCCGGCGACGATGCGCGCCGGCACGGCGGGCTGTGGGGGCACCCCCGGCCGCGCTGGGGGCACCGCCCGCTTGCGGGGGACGGCGAGGGGGAAAGCCGGGCGATCAGGCTTCAGGAGTTGGTGGCCAGCGTTAGCTCCATGAGCTTGATGGCCTGCCCACAAGCGTCGATACCGGGCGCCTGCGGGTTGACCCACCAGCCGACCACTCCCGCCGCGGCACTGGCGACGCCGCAGGCGCCGTTCGGGTCGTCAGGGCGCATCACAATCGAGTCGATGCCCGCGATCGGACGGCTCTCCACCTTATATTTCAGGAATTCAGCGACCTTGCGCTCGTTGTTCAGACTGCCCTGCTCGAACCAGAACCGGGTGATGTCGATCAGGCCGGCCGGGTTGGCCGCCTGCCACCGGCAGATCGCGCCGACGAAAGTGCTCTGGATGTCCAGCGGATCGGCGCCCACGGTCTTCGCCAAGATGTCGCTGGTCAGGACCTCACATTCCTTGAGCAGGTTCGGGTACTGCTGTTCGGAATTGTTGTTGCGCGGGGTTCCGCCCGCACCGGCTTTGACCGCGGTACCGGCAACCGACCTCGAACAGCCCGTCAAAACCACCAGCGCGGTGATCACCACGGCTGCACAGGCGCGGAAACCTGCGCTGCCCCGCCCGCGCCACCGCCGATCCATCCGGCCGATCATTTCGAGTTCGCAATCGATTGGCGAGCCAGTTCTTTGGCTATGTCACAGGGCGGCGGGAATGGCTTTTGACTGAAGCTGATCGACCATTCGATGAAGTCGTCCTGGAACTGGATTCCGACTTCGCATAGCGAGTCACCGAGCGTGGCTTCGTTACCGATGGCGATGAAACCGCTGTGGCCGTTGATGTTGACGTCCTCGACGCTCGCGCGCGACAGTTCCTCGGTCTTGCGTTCACGTCCGATCGGGCTGCCGCGATACCAGGAGAAAGAGAAGTGCGGGCCAAGGATACCGCCGCCCGCCAACCACTGGCAGCCCACGGAATTGCGAGCCGTGTTGATCAGACTCGTGACCTTTGTCAACTCCGCGACGGTCTGATCGCTGATACCGCCGCATTGCGGGAACATCGGCCCGTGCTTGCCCTCCGCGTTCCCCGGCGCCGACGATCCCGATGCCCCCGGTTTGTTGTCGCCGGAACTGGAGCACGCCGCAACCACCGGACTTAACGCCACCACGGCCGACACCCCCAGGGCCAGCACCGTCACGTTAGCCCGCACCGCTACCCCGTCTATGGATCGGCCTACTGGTGGTCACACGATGCACTGTAGCCGCAGGCCAGCGGGTCAACCACCGACACGCCTCCTGAGCAGGGCTTTCAGCCTCGCCGGTGGGCGTGGCTCGCGCGCTGAACTACCCGGCGGCGACGCGGACCGGGGCGTGTCATGTGCGACAGTTACCGAATGCTCCTGGCACTACTGCGCCAGTACATCCGACCTTACCGGCGGCCCGTCGCGGTGCTGATGGTGCTGCAACTGATCAGCACCCTGGCGTCGCTGTACCTGCCGACGGTCAATGCCGCGATCATCGACGACGGCATCGCCAAGGGCGACACCGCGACCATCGCCAGGCTCGGCGCGGTGATGCTCGGGGTCACCGCGATGCAGGTTTTGTGCTCCCTCGGCGCGCTGTATCTGGGCTCATGGACCGGGATGGGGTTCGGCCGCGACCTGCGCTGGGCGATGTTCTCCCACGTCACCACCTTCTCCGAACACGAGACCGCCCGATTCGGCGCGCCGACGTTGTTGACGCGTACCACCAACGACGTCCGGCAGATCCAGTTCCTGGTGCAGATGTCGGCGACCGCCTTCGTCGCCGCGCCGATCATGTGCATCGGCGGCGTCGTCATGGCCATTCAGCAGGAGGCAGCGCTGACCTGGCTGTTGTTGGTCAGCGTTCCGATCCTGGCCGTCGCCAACTACTGGATCATCTCGCGCATGCTTCCGCTCTTCCGCGGCATGCAGAGCCTGATCGACGGCATCAACCAGGTGATGCGCGACCAGCTAACCGGTGTCCGGGTGGTCCGCGCGTTCACCCGGGAAGGCTTTGAGCGAGACAGGTTCGCGCAGGCAAACGTTGCGCTGTCGGATACCGCGCTGAAGGCGGGTAACTTGCAGGCGCTGATGCTGCCGGTGACCACGCTGACCATCAACGTATCCAGCGTCGCGCTGATCTGGTTCGGCGGGCTGCGCATCGACCGCGGCCAGATGCAGGTCGGCTCGTTGACCGCCTTCCTCGCGTATTTCGCCCAGATCCTGATGGCGGTGATGATGGCGACGATGGCGGTCGTCGTGCTGCCGCGAGCATCCGTGTGCGCCGAGCGCATCACCGAGGTCCTGTCCACGCCCACGGCCGTCAACAGCCCGGAAAACCCCAAATTCCCGGCGGGTGGGGTCACGGGCCTGGTGCGTCTGGACAACGTGACCTTCACCTATCCCGGCGCCGACTGTCCAGTGCTGCACGGCATCTCGCTGACGGCCCGGCCCGGTACCAGCACCGCGATCGTCGGCAGCACCGGTTCGGGCAAATCGACGCTGGTGTCGCTGATCTGCCGGCTCTATGACGTGACCGCCGGCGCCGTCCGCATCGACGGTGTCGATGTCCGCGACTACGACACCGGGCGACTGTGGTCGGCGATCGGGCTGGTGCCCCAGCGCGGCTTCCTTTTCTCCGGCACCGTCGCGGACAACCTGCGCTACGGCGCGGTCCCACAACAGGTAGTAACCGACGAGGAGATGTGGCAAGCGCTGCGGGTCGCCGCCGCCGACGATTTCGTGCAAGCACATGGCGGGCTGCAGATGCGGGTCGCCCAGGCCGGCATCAACTTCTCCGGCGGCCAGCGCCAACGGCTGGCGATCGCCCGGGCCGTCATCCGCCGCCCCGCCATCTATCTGTTCGACGATGCCTTCTCCGCGCTCGACGTGCACACCGACGCTCGGGTGCGCACATCGCTGCATGAGCTATCCGGTGACGCCACCATTATCATCGTCACACAACGGATTTCAACCGCCGCCCAAGCTGACCAGATTATCGTCGTCGACAACGGCGAGATCGTCGGTGCAGGCACCCACGAATCGCTGCTGGCCGACTGCGCCACCTACGCGGAATTCGCCGCATCACAGTCCCTGAGCGCCGGGGTCGGGGGCATGCAGTGACCGGGCCAATGGTCGCGGGGGGCCGCGGCCCGGCTCCGCGCCCACAAGCGATGCGGTCACGCGACTTCTGGGGCTCGGCGGGCCGTCTGGTGAAACAGCTTGCACCGCAACGCCGGCTGGCCGTAGGGGTGCTAATGCTGGGCATCTCCGGAACGGTGATCGGGGTCATCGTTCCCCGGATCCTCGGCCACGCAACCGACTTGCTGTTCAACGGCGTTATCGGGCGGCACTTACCGGCGGGAATCACCAAGGCACAGGCCGTGGCCGCGGCCCGGGCCCGTGGCGACAACACCTTCGCCGACCTGCTGTCCAGGATGAATGTGGTGCCGGGGCATGGTGTCGACTTCGATGCGGTGAAGCGAACCCTGGCGCTGGCGCTGGCCCTGTATCTGGTTGCCGCGCTGTTGATTTGGGTGCAAGCGCGGCTGCTCAACAGCACCGTGCAGAAAACCATCACCGCGTTACGTTCCGACGTCGAGGACAAGTTGCACCGGCTGCCGCTGTCCTACTTCGACGGACGGCAGCGCGGTGAGCTGTTGAGCCGGGTCACCAATGACATCGACAACGTCCAGCAGTCGCTCTCGATGACGGTCAGCCAGCTGGTCACGTCGATCCTGACCGTGCTGACGGTGCTGGCGATGATGGTGTCGATCTCGCCCCTGCTGGCGCTGATCACCTTGCTGACGGTGCCGATGCTGCTGCTGGTGACGGGGGCGATCACGCGACGTTCGAAACGGCTGTTCCAGGCCCTCTGGACCAGTACCGGGCTGCTCAACGCCCATATTGAGGAGACCTATAGCGGGTTCACCGTGGTCAAGACATTCGGGCACCAGGCCGCGGCGCAAGCACAGTTCCGCCGGCTCAACGATGATGCCTACCAGGTCAGTTTCGGCGCTCAGTTCGTTGGGGGCCTGGTGCAGCCCGCGACGGCATTCATCGGCAACCTCGGCTACGTCGCCGTCGCCGTGGTGGGCGGCCTGCAGGTGGCCACCGGCCAAATCACGCTCGGCAACATCCAGGCATTCATCCAATACGTGCGGCAGTTCAACAACCCGCTGGGCCAGATGGCCGGGATCTACAACACCCTGCAATCGGGGGTGGCCAGCGCCGAGCGGGTGTTCGACCTGCTCGACGAGCCCGAGGAATCGCCTGACCCGAGCCCGGCCCTGCTGCTGCCCAACGGCCAGGGTCCGCGCAGGAGCGGACGTGTCGAGTTTGAGCACGTGAACTTCGCTTACCGCCCCGGCACGCCGGTGATCCAAGACCTGTCACTGCTGGCCGAACCCGGCAGCACGGTGGCGATCGTCGGACCCACCGGAGCGGGCAAGACCACGATGGTGAACCTGCTGATGCGGTTCTACGAGGTCGATTCGGGCCGGATCCTGATCGACGGGGTCGATATCTCAAAAATGAGCAGGCACGCACTGCGATCGCGAATCGGCATGGTGCTGCAAGACACCTGGCTTTTCGACGGCACGATCGCCGAGAACATCGCCTACGGGCGCCCGGAAGCCAGCGCGGACGAAGTGGTCGAAGCCGCCAAGGCGGCCTATGTCGACCGGTTTGTCCATACGCTGCCGGCCGGCTACCAGACCCGGGTCAGCGGCGGGGGCGACAATATCAGCGCCGGCGAAAAGCAGCTCATCACCATCGCACGCGCCTTTCTCGCGAGGCCAGAGCTGTTGATCCTGGACGAGGCAACCAGCTCCGTCGACACCCGCACCGAGGCCCTCATTGCGCACGCCACCCGGGAGCTTCGCCAAGATCGAACGAGTTTTATTATCGCGCACCGTCTTTCGACGATCCGCGACGCCGACCGCATCCTGGTGGTGGAGGCCGGAAAGATCGTCGAACAAGGCGACCACGCCGACCTACTGGCCCGGCGGGGTGCGTACTACGAAATGACCCAGGCCGCGGGAGCACCCTGGAGGTGAGAAGGCGGCGAGAGGGCGCCAAGAATCCTCCAAGGATCCTTTGAGAATCCTCCAAGGGCCCGCGCAGACGCTCAAGCCGTGTAGGGCCAAACGCCATTGGCGAAGGAGCGCAACGATGTCCTCATCCCGCCTCACCGCAGCCGTTGGCTCAGACCACGAGCGTGGGCATCGCCTCATGGCGCCCCGTTCGGCGGGCGAGTTCACGCGGCATTTGGGCAAAATCCGACAAACCGCCTCTCGACCTCACTAAGCTCGGCTCTCGGCTATTGATTTTGCTGCTCCGCGATGTGCTATGCAGTAACCACTGTGGCCAACCAAAAGGAGATGTCGATGAAGCTCTCGTCTCGTGCCGTTGCCGCCGTCGCCGCGCTCGCGCTCGCTTTCACCATCGGCGGCTGCGGATCGAACAATTCGGGCACCGGCGCCTCCAAAACGTCGACGTCCGCGTCCAGCGACGAGGCAAACACCTTGCTCAAGCAGGCCGCCGACGCCATGAAGAAGGTCACCGGGATGCACGTGAGCCTGACGGTGAAAGGCGACGTGCCCAACCTCAAGGTGACCAAGCTCGACGGCGACATCTCCAACACGCCGCAGACCGTCGCCACCGGTAGCGCCACCTTGCTGCTCGGCAAGAACCCGCAGGAGGCGAAATTCGTCTACGTCGACGGTCATCTCTACTCCGACGTCGGGCAGCCCGGCAAATACAACGACTTCGGTGCCGGTAAGTCGATCTACAACGTGTCGGTGCTCCTCGACCCCGACAAGGGCCTGGCCAACATACTGGCCAAACTCCAGAATGCGCAGGTGAAGGGCACCGAGCAGGTGAACGGCGTCGCCACCACCAAGATCACCGGGAAGTCGTCGGCCGACGACATCGCAACGCTGGCCGGCTCCAAGTTGACCTCCGCGGACGTCACGACGGTGGACACCACCGTCTGGATCGCCTCGGACGGGTCCTCCCACCTGGTCCAGCTGCAGATCAGTCCGACCTCTGACACCTCGGTGACGCTGACGATGTCCGATTGGGGCAAGCAGGTCACCGCCACCAAACCGCCAACCGCCTAACCGCCACAGCAGTTCATCGCAACCTGTTGACACCGCCGGACCGCCGGCATTCAGAAAGGAATGATCAATGACGATGATTACGCATCGGCGGCGGTTAGCGGTGGCCATCGCGAGCGCGGCGGCCGCCACCGCGCTCACCGTCGCAGCGGCCCCCCTCGCGGAAGCCAGCGACGTCTGGGGCTCGATTGCTTACTCCAGCAACGGTTCCTGGGGTCGTGCGACGGACTACCCAACCCAGGCGGCGGCGCAGTCCGCGGCGGTCAAAGGCTGTGGCTACACCGACTGTTCACCGCTGACCACCTTCACCGCCTGTGGTGCCGTAGCGTACGACGGCAAGACATACCAAGGTGGGCATGGAGATACATTGAGCGCCGCAATGAAAAGTGCTTTGACCCAACTCGGCGGTGGCTACATCGACACCTGGGGCTGCAACTAAGCCTTTTCAGGCCCTGACCCCTGGCTTTTGGGGCCCTAACCGGAGCGCCGGCCCACCACCCGGGCCGCCGTAGCAACGCGGCCACGACGTCGTCGAGCTGATCAGGGCCTTTGGCTGCTCGCCGGCAGGCGCGAGATCACTCCAAGGAATCGCGGAGATCAGGAAGGCTCAGTCCACCCCCGGCGCCGTGCACTCCGGCTCGGTCTACATCAAGCCTGCCGACACCAAGAACCCGAATTCGGGTATGGGCACGAGCCCGGGCGACATCCCGACGCTGCTCGCGGCATACGGCGTCAAGGCCGTGATCACCGACAACGCCAGCGCAGCCAAGACGGGCGTCGCCACCGGCATCGAGACACTCGAGCAGCAGCTGGGCAGCGGCCACAAGGTGATCGTCGGCTTCAACGCCGAGATGATCTGGAAGCAGCCCATCGAGAGCAAGGACATGAACGGCAATCCGGTCGCGGACCACGCGGTGGTGGTGATCGGTGTCGACACCGCCAAAAACGTCGTGCACCTCAACGACAGCGGTAAAAAGGACGGCCGCGACGAGCAGATTCCCCTGGACCTCTTCGTCAAGGCGTGGGACACCGGCGGCGACTTCATGGCCGTCACCACCTAACCCGCAACCGAATGTCTATCGCGACGACGGGCAGCCGCCCCGGCGCAATTGCACTCCGGTGCGCTGCCCGTTACACGCGTGTTTACCAGAAGGTCAAGCCAATTCGCGTCGGCTATCCAAGATCACCTTGGTAGGGCAGGCATTTCAGCCACCCCGGCGACAGGTGCGCCCACCACGGGTTTTCCCCAGATTTCGCGGCAACTCGCCATTCGGCGATGACGCGATTATTCGCGAATTTGCGGACGTTGGTATCACAATGACAAGTGATAACACACGACAAGTAATGACAGCATATTGGCAGCTAGGCACGTGACGCCGCGGAGCACCCGGAAGGGCTGGTAAGCGCAATGGTGGACAAACGTCTCGAATTCGGTCTGCTCGGACCGTTGGAGATGAGCGTTGACGACGTCTTGGTGCCGTCGGGCACTCCCAAACAGCGGGCGGTGCTGGCCATGCTGGTGATCAACCGCAACACACCGGTCGGCGTGGAGAAACTGATCACGGCCTTGTGGGAGGGGTGGCCGCCGGCCGGTGCACGGGCGAGCATCCACTCCTACGTGTCCAATCTGCGTAAGCTGCTCAGCGGCCTCGGAATCGACCCGCGGCTGGTATTGGCCGCGGCGCCGCCCGGTTACCGGCTCAACATTCCGGACAACACTTGCGATCTCGGGCGGTTCATCACCGAGAAGGCCGCCGGCGTGCACGCGGCCGCCGCCGGCCGATTCGAACACGCCAGCAGGCATCTGTCGACCGCCTTGGCGCAATGGCGTGGACCGGTGCTCGACGACCTACGCGACTTTGCGTTCGTCGACAGCTACGCGACCTCACTGATCGAGGACAAAATCTTCGTCCACACCGCAAAGGCGGAAGCCGAGATCGCCTGCGGACGGGCGGCGGCCGTAGTCACCGAACTCGAAGCTCTGACCGCCGAACACCCCTACCGCGAGCCGCTGTGGGCCCAGCTGATCACCGCCTACTACCTCACCGACCGCCAATCCGACGCGTTGGCCGCCTACCGCCGGGTGAAGACGACGCTCGCCGACGACCTCGGCATAGATCCTGGCCAGACCCTCCGCGACCTGAACGAGCGAATCCTGCGGCAGGAACCGCTGGACGCCAAGAAGAGCGCCAAGACGACGGCCGCCGGCACGGTCACCGTGCTCGATTCACGCACCTTGGTCTCTGGCCAGAAAGCCATCGCCTACCTGAACGAAGCGTCGGGTCGCAGGTATCCCCTGCAGTCGGCGGCGACCCGGATCGGGCGTCTTCCCGACAACGACATCGTTCTCGACAATGAACTCGTCAGCCGCCACCACGCCGTCATCGTCGACACCGGCACCAACTACATCATCAACGACCTGCGGTCATCCAACGGCGTGAAAGTGCAGCATCAGCGGATCCGCTCGGCCGTCACGCTGAACGACGGCGACAACATCCGGATCTGCGACTACGAGTTCACATTCCAGCTCGCGGGACCCAATAGCGAGGGCACAAACGCTTGACGCGGCAGCCGCACCGGTTGCGGGCACGCTAGCGCACGGCTGCAATGCCTGCCGTGCAATGCTTTCGCCGCAGGAGTGAGCAACGGGGCGGCCGCAGACTCATCCGATTGACCAATTCCCACAAGACTTTTCGCCGGATCACTCGAGTTGACCGAACCGGACCGGATCCGCGCATTGCCGGCGGTGTTTGCCACGAACTCGCGTGGCCAACCTGCCCCGCCCGCGTCGGTGCGAGATGTTGCGGATACCCTGCGCTCGCGCCCGCGGGGGCTTACCGTCAAGATTGCTGCATCCGGGCCGCCCGGCCGGTCAACCAGGAGGCCGTTGATGCTGTTGATCCGTTGATGCTGTTGATATTGTCGGCGAGTCGGTGGGATGGGTTGGAGGATAAGCGATGAGCGATGAGCAGGGCTCGCGGGTCGGGACGATGTTTGGGCCCTACCGCCTGAAGCGACTGCTGGGCAAGGGCGGCATGGGCGAGGTCTACGAGGCCGAGCACACCGTCAAGGAATGGACGGTCGCGGTCAAGGTGATGAACGACCAGTTCAGCAAGGACCCGGTGTTTCGCGAGCGGATGAAACGCGAAGCGCGCATCGCCGGCGGGTTGCAGGAACCCCACGTGGTGCCCATCCACGAATACGGCGAGATCGATGGCCAGATGTTCATGGAGATGCACCTGATCGAGGGCACCGACCTCGACAGCATCCTCAAGCGATTCGGCCCGCTGACCCCGCCGCGCGCGGTGGCCATCATCTCCCAGATCGCCTCCGCGCTGGACGCCGCGCATGCGGCCGGGGTGATGCACCGCGACGTCAAACCGCAAAACATCTTGATCACCCGCGATGATTTCGCCTACCTGGTCGACTTCGGCATCGCCAGCGCCACCACCGACGAGAAGCTCACCCAGCTGGGCACCGCGGTGGGCACCTGGAAATACATGGCTCCCGAACGGTTCTCCAACGCCGAGGTGACCTACCGCGCCGACATCTACGCGCTGGCCTGTGTGCTGCACGAGGCCCTGACCGGGTCCCCGCCGTACCGGGCCGACAGCGCCAGCGTGCTGATCAGCGCCCACTTGAACGAACCCGTCCCGCAGGCCAGCGTCGCGCGCTCCGGCGTCCCCAAGGCGTTCGATGCCGTGATCGCACGCGGTATGGCCAAAAGGCCCGAGGACCGCTACGCCAGCTGCGGTGATCTGGCGCTGGCCGCCCACGACGCGCTCAGCCACCCCGATCAGGACCACGCCGACACCATCCTGCAACGCAGCCAGACAGCCACCATGCTCGGCACCGTGGCCGCACCCCCGACGCCGCCGCTGCCGCCGACGTACACCACGCCGCCACCCGCTCCCACCCCGCAGTCGCCACCGCTGTACCCGGAACCGGCCGGCGCGGGAGCCAGCTCAGGTGCGATACCGCCGGGGCCGCAGGCGGGCTATCCGAGCTGGTCCCCCACCAGCGGCCAGGTTCCAACCCCGCAGCAGCAGGCCCCGCAGTATTACCAAGGCGGCGGTAGCAGCTGGGGCGGACAGCCACCGGGCGCAGCTCCACCCCAGTACCCCGGCGGCCCAACCCAGTGGAACCAGCCCGCGCCATCCGGCAAACGCAACCCGTGGCCGATCATCGCGGGCGTCGCCGCGCTCGTGGTCATAGTCGTCATCGCCGCCGTCGTGGCCGTGATGCTCAATCAGGGGTCCAACAAACCCGCGGCCGAGACCACCACCACCACCGCGCCCACCACGACCAGCATCGCGAGCACCACCGCACCGACCACCACGGAGCCAAGCACAACCGCCCCGGGGAACGAACTCACAACCAAGCTGATGCAACTGCTGCCTAAGGGCTACTCCAGCGACACCTGCACACCCACCACTCCAAAGCCCAGCAGCATCTGGGCCAACGCGGTGGCCATGGTCGACTGCAACCAAAACACCAACGACGGGGGCCCGAGTAAGGCGGTCTATGGACTGTTCTCCAATCCCGAAATCCTGAAGAAGGCCTTCCAGGACGACATCACCGCGGAGGGCGCGGTGCTGGTGAACTGCCCGGGACAAGGAGCGTCACCGGATGGCTGGCATCACGACAGTAGCCCGACGGTGACGGCCGGCCAGATCGCCTGCGCCACCTACAAGAACCACCCCAACATCATCTGGAGCAACACGGCCAATCTGATGCTTAGCGATGTGTTCGGGGATCCCCCCGCCCTCGCAGCCATGTACACGTGGTGGACGAATTACGGCGGGTGACCCGAGAAGCTAAGGCGAGACAAGCGCCAATTCTGACAGGCGTTGGCCGACTTAGGATCTGGGACGAACGGCGGGTGGTCCGAGCTGAAAACATCAGACGCGGCCAGACGAGATCGCGACGACATGTTCCGCCGCGTTGCGGGGGAACTGCGACGTGGGTACGAGTCCATGACTACCGCCCATGACCACGGCGGGTCGGCCGGTAAACGTCGTTGCGGACGCGCCCGGTCGACGGGACCGGCCTCGGCATCGTGTTCAGCAGACCAACGTGTTCACGCTTGTCGCCGAAAAGCTATGGCAACCAACCTCGATCAGCTATACAGATGGTGGGTTTCGCAACCCTAGGCAACGGAGGCTACGCATGGACGACAGGACCGAGATCGTCACCGCCAATCCAACCCGGTTGGAGCTGCGGGCCGCAGGACAATCCTGGCAGGCCACCGCCAGCCGCACCTGGACCATTGGACGCGCCAACGAAGCCGACATCCATCTGGAGAATCCGAGGGTGTCGCGAGACCACGCCATCCTGCAGCCGACACCGGCGGGGTGGGTGCTGGTCAACCACAGCAACAACGGCATGTTCATCAATGGCCAGCGGGTGGAGAGCCTGACGATAACTCAGCCCGTCACGGTGGTGCTGGGTTCGGCGACCTCCGGCGAGGCGCTGCAGATATACCCCATCGCCGAACCGCCACCCGCCCCGAGGCCGACCCCCGCCCCGCAACGCCGACGCGGCGAGACGACGGTCGCCCGGCCGCCGACCGCGATACACAATATCGACCAGCTCGTCGTCACAATCGGTCGCGCAGAAGACAACAACGTGGTCCTGGATGACTTGCTGGTCTCCCGCCACCACGCCATCATGCGGCGCTCCGGTGACCAGTGGGAGCTCGTCGACAACAACAGCGCCAACGGGACCTACGTCAACGGCAACCGGATCAATCGAGCGGTCCTGGGGCCCGACGACATCGTCGGCATCGGCCACCAGCTGCTGCACCTGGCCGGCGGCCGGCTGGTGGAATACGTCGACAGCGGCGACGTGTCCTACGAGGCGTCCAACCTGCGGGTGCTCGGCGACAAGGACAAGGTGCTGCTGTCCAACATCGGCTTCGCGCTGCCGGAACGCAGCTTCATGGCGGTGGTCGGGCCCAGCGGTGCCGGGAAATCGACGCTGCTGGGCGCGCTGACCGGATTCCGCCCCGCCGGCAGCGGCGAGGTGCGATACGACGACCGCGACCTCTACGAGAACTACGCCGAACTACGGCACCGGATCGGGTTCGTGCCGCAGGAGGACATCTTGCACACCGGCCTCACGGTGCGCCGCGCGCTGAATTACGCGGCGCGGCTGCGGTTCCCCGGGGACGTCTCCGCCCAGGAACGCAAGAAGCGCATCGACGAGGTCCTGGCCGAGCTCGGGCTGACGGAGCACGCCGCCAAGCGAATCGACAAACTGTCGGGCGGCCAGCGCAAACGCACCAGCGTCGCGCTGGAACTGCTGACCAAACCATCGCTGCTGTTCCTCGACGAACCCACCTCGGGCCTTGACCCGGGGCTGGAGAAATCGGTCATGCAGACGCTGCGCGACGCTGGCCAACGACGGGCGATCCGTGGTGGTGGTCACCCACAACACCAACCAGCTGAATCTTTGCGACAAGGTGCTGATCCTGGCGCCGGGCGGACGGCTGGCCTACTTCGGACCGCCACAGCAGGCGCTGGGCTACTTCAACTGCACCGACTTCGCCGACCTGTTCACCCTCCTCGAGCAGGACACATCCACCGACTGGACCGACCGATTCAACAGCTCAGCCCTCAAGCAAGCCCTCTCCGGCCCACAGCCCATCTATAAGCCACCGCAGCCCCCCAAGCCACCGTCGAAGCCGCCCGCGCAACAAAGCGCGTTCTCCCAATTCGTCACCCTGTGCCGGCGCTATCTGGCGGTCATCGCCGCCGACCGCCTGTATTTGGCGACCCTGCTGCTGCTGCCGCTGGGGGTGAGCCTGATGGTATTCGCGGTGCCCGGCAACACCGGGTTGTCGTTTTCCAAAGCCATCGATGCAAGCACCCCAGGTTCGCCGTCGCTGTTGCTGACGCTGCTTGTCATTGGCGGTGCGCTGATGGGCTTGGCCGCGTCGATCCGCGAGATCGTCAAGGAACGGGCTATCTACCAACGCGAACATGGCATCGGCTTGTCGCGCGCCGCCTACATGTTCTCCAAGTTGGTGGTGCTGACCGTGCTGACCGCCCTGCAGGGGCTGGTTCTGGGATTGCTCGGACCCTATTTTAAGCCCGAGCCGGACGAATCGGTGGTAGTACTTGGGTCGGTGGTATTGTTCCCGCCCAGGGTCGAAATCGCGTTGGCGGTTGTTGCCGTGACGGTGGTCTCGATGATCATCGGCCTGGTGATTTCAGCGATGATCAGTAACGCCGACCGGGGTATGCCGTTTCTGGTGATGGTGGTCATGGCCGAACTCGTGCTGAGTGCCGGGATGTTCCCGCTGCACGGCCGAGCCCTGCTGGAGCAGCTCTCGTGGCTGTCGCCGTCACGCTGGGCCTTCGCGATGGGCGCGTCGACCGTCTATCTCAACGGCCTGAAGAAAGAATCAGACAGGGATCCGCTGTGGGGCGTCCTCGACAATGACCCCGGGCTGCACAGGACCACTACCTGGGAGATAGCCGCGGGCGTGAGCGCTGCGCAAGCGCTGGTGCTGGTGATCCTGCTCGCCATAGCGCTGCGACGAATGGACCCGCAGCGAAAACCGGCTAAGGGAAAGTGAATCGGGACCCCCTACGCGTACTTCAGCACGAAGGGGACGCCGCTGAGGGCCAGCGAGTGGCAGGACAAGTGCACCGAAAGCAGCCGATAGCCGACGTAGTACACGGCGTATGACCAGGCCCGCTCGGCGGCGGCGCGCCACCGCATGGGCACCATCGCCACAACACCGATCAGAACGATGATGATGACCCGGAGGGGAACGACCTTGACGCCGGTCCCGCGTGTGGTGAGCATTTGAGTCCCTTCGCTCTGGGTAGAAACTCTGGGGGTACAAGTAACTCTGGGCACAAGAAAAGGGTCCGCCCGCGCACTTGCCGCATCCTTCATGAATCCTTGGAAGCTGCGCTGATGCCTCGGCGGCCGCGCACTACCGCGCCACGGGTGATTGATGTTGTGGTTATCCTGCGCTCGCGCTGGTGGGCGCTTACCGTCATGATTGCCACATGCAGGGGGCTGCGCCCAGCCGGTCAAGCGGGAGGCCGTTGATGCTGTTGATATTGTCGGCGAGTCGGTGGGTTGGGTTGGAGGATCAGCGATGAGCGATGAGCAGGGCTCGCGGGTCGGGACGATGTTTGGGCCCTACCGCCTGAAGCGACTGCTGGGCAAGGGCGGCATGGGCGAGGTCTACGAGGCCGAGCACACCGTCAAGGAATGGACGGTCGCGGTCAAAGTGATGTCCGACCAGTTCAGCAAGGACCCGGTGTTTCGCGAGCGGATGAAACGCGAAGCACGCACCGCCGGCAAGCTAATGGAACCCCACGTGGTGCCCATCCACGAATACGGCGAGATCGATGGCCAGATGTTCATGGAGATGCGGCTGATCGAGGGCATCGACCTCGACAGCATCCTCAAGCGATTCGGCCCGCTGACCCCGCCGCGCGCGGTGGCCATCATCTCCCAGATCGCCTCCGCGCTG
Source organism: uncultured Actinomycetota bacterium (assembly GCA_963814505.1). Taxonomy (GTDB): domain Bacteria; phylum Actinomycetota; class Actinomycetes; order Mycobacteriales; family Mycobacteriaceae; genus Mycobacterium. The sequence continues at coordinate 61,440 of CAWFDM010000014.1, read as the reverse complement.
GACGCCGCGCATGCGGCCGGGGTGATGCACCGCGACGTTAAACCACCCAACATCATCGTCACCCGCGATGATTTCGCCTACCTGGTCGACTTCGGCATCGCCAGCGCCACCACCGACGAGAAGCTCACCCAGCTGGGCACCGCGGTGGGCACCTGGAAATACATGGCCCCCGAACGGTTCTCCAACGCCGAGGTGACCTACCGCGCCGACATCTACGCGCTGACCTGCGTGCTGCACGAGGCCCTGACCGGGTCCCCGCCGTACCGCGCCGACAGCGCCAGCGTGCTGGTCACCGCCCACCTCATGGACCCCATCCCGCAGCCCAGTACCATGCGCTCCGGCATCCCGAAGGCCCTCGACGCGGTGATCGCACGCGGTATGGCCAAAAGGCCCGAGGACCGCTACGCCAGCTGCGGTGATCTGGCGCTGGCCGCCACCGAAGCGCTCAGCGACCCCGATCAGAACCACTTCCAAACCATCCTGCGGCGCAGCCAGGAGTCGGCCCTGCCCGCCTCGTTCACCAACCCGGTCACCAACCCGGTCACCAACCCGGTCACCAACCCGCCGCCCCCTCCGCCGCCCACGCTGGCGGGCACCGCCATGGGGCCTCCCACGCCGTCCATCCCGGCGTCGAACACGCCGCCGCCCGGGTCCGGACAGTATGCGCCGCCTCGTTACCCCGACCCGGCCGGCTCAGGGCCCAGTTCAGGTCCGATACCTTCGCCGGCCGCCCGCCAGGGATGGGCGCCCAACAGCGGCCCAGTGCCGGTGCCGAGCCAACAAGCCCCTTCAAACCAGCCAGGCCCCCAGTACCCCCAGGGCGGCGGCGGTAGCGGCTGGGGCGGCCAGCCGCCGGTGGCACCTCCACTCCAGCAGCCCGTCGGCGGCCCGGCACCGTGGCCCCAGCCGGGGCTACCGCGCAAACGCAACCCCTGGCCGATCGTCGCCGCCGTCGGCGCCGTCGTGCTGGTTCTCATTGCTGGTGCGGTGGGCGTCGCGATGCTGGGTGGCGGTGGCGGCGGTGGCGGCACCACGACCACCACGACGACGGCGCCACCGAAACCGATCGCGTCGGACCGACTCCCCAGCCTGCTGCTGGCGTCCTCGGAAGTCAACACCGTCATGGGCACGACGAACATGGCACCTGTCGGGAAGCCCACCACGGACGTATACGTCTCGTCCAACCCGCTGTCCCTGCCGGAATGTCGGGGAGCAGTCTCCACGACTGAGAAGACGGTGTACGCCGGCACCGGCTATGAGACGGTGAGTGGGATGGTGTACCAAGACCCCAAGGACAGCGATGGCAACTGGTACCACCTCGTCGACGAGAACGTGGTGAACTTCCCGACGGCGGAGCAGGCCAAGGCGTTCCTGCAGAACGAGGCCGGCAAGTGGAAGGCATGCGCCGGCCAGTCGATAATTATCACCGCCAATGGAAAGGACTTCCGGTGGTCATTGGGGCAGATCAACGGCAGCCCGCCGAAGATCACGCTGTCGCGCACCCAGGAGGGTGAACGCGGCTGGGCGTGCCAGCACGTGCTGGCCGTAGCCAACAACGTGGTCGTCGACGCCGAAGTGTGCGACTACCACCTGAACGATCAGGTCGCCCGGATCGCCGACCAGATCATCACCAAGATCAACAACGCGTCCTGAGCCGCGCACACCGACCGGATCCACTGAGCTGCGACCGGCGCCCCGAATTGGGCTGCGACGGGCGCCCCGAATTGGCCGCCCAGATCCGGTGCTTGCCAAAGCGATGGCCGGAAATCCCGACACCCAGGCGCAACTCAACGGCAGTCTGCCGAAGACCCCTATGACGCAAGATCCGGCCCCTCCGCGCGCAGGTCGTCGACCGCCGACATGGCGGTGCGCAGCTTGGCCAGCCACTCTTCGGTGTGCTCACCGACCAGCTTGACCGACCACGCGAGGGCGTCGGCGCGTGACCGGGCGACGCCGGCGTCGACCAGCGTGTCGAGCACCTGGCGCTCCGGTTGCTTCAGGCGCGTCATCACCGGCACCGCGATGTGGGTGAACAGAATCCGCTCGCCACCGACTTCCACGCCCCAGGAAACCTTGCGTCCGTAGCGGTCCTGCGCCTCATCGGCGATGTTCATCCGCTCCGGTCGCGTTTCTTCGCGGAATCGGGAAACCCGGCCTTCCGCCCGGGCCTCGCTTTCTTCGTTTCCAGCACTGCCGGGTTCGCGCAACTTGCCGATCACGGTGATCTCTTCGCGGTCGACGATGACGGTGGGATCGCCGTCGAACCATTTCTCGGGGAGGCGCCCGGCGAACCATTCCGCCGCGCCGCTGGCATCGGGTTGCTGAGCCTGTTGCCAGCCCCCGGGGCGGCCGTACCGGCGCCCGTGCATGTGGTGTTGTTTCATGATTACATAATTACACCTTTACAGGTGTAATAGAAGACCGTTCGCCGGCGGCGAACTGAGCTCGTTTACGGGCCGGTTTCCGGGGCCGGTGCATCGTGCAGATCGGGGGCTCCGTCGAAGCCGTCGCCCCGCCGCACGCGATAGAGCCTGACCAGACCCTTGATGCCTTTGAGGTGACGGGGGCCGGCGAAGGACCAGTGAAACCCGGCGTCGTCGCCGACGTCCTTGCAGACCGATTCCGAAACCAGCACGGTGCCCGGCCGCGCCGCCCCGGTGACCCTGCTGGCCGCGTTGACGGGGCTGCCGAACCAGTCGCCGGCCCGGCTCACCGCCATGCCGGACGCCAGTCCCGCCCGCAACCGGGGAAAGCTGTCGTCGGTGTCGACGGCGTCGACGAGCTTCAGGACGGTATCCAGCAACGGCACCGGATCGGGGCAGACGAACATCACCGCGTCGCCGATCGTCTTGATGAACCGCACCGGCGGGGCGGTCAGATCACGCGCCAGGCCGGCCAGCCGGCCGGCGAGATGCCCCAGTTCCTCGGCCGACACCACTTCGCCCAGCCGGGTGAACCCGACGAGGTCGGCGAAGGCGACGGTCACCTGGCGCGCCCCCGGCAGCGGCTTTCCCGCGGCCCGCTCGCCGGCATTGACGGCTTCGGTCTCCATCATGTGCCGCAACTGCATGAACATCATGTCCTGGATCATCGGGCCCAGCATGGGCGCGATCTGGCCCACCAGCGCCTTCGACCGCTTGGCGATCTCCACCTCGCTGGTGCCCGGGCTCATGATCGCCGAGAGCGCGGTGAAACGCATGACTTCGGCCGCGCGTGACAGGCCCTCGGCGAGCACCCGCACCACGAGCACGAGTTGATCCGGATCAAGGCCCAGGTCAACGAACTTCTGCGCGTATGCGGCGGCCTCCCCATCGGCGCGCATGTGAACGACGGCATCCGGGTCGTCCACCCTGACAAGGCCGATGGCCCGCTGCACGCGCTGCAGCAGCAACAGGTCGACGCCGTACCGCTCGCTGATCTCCCGAGCCGACACGCACGTGCCGTCGTCCCCGATCAGATGCCGGGTGGCCAGCAGCAGCGGCGGGTTGGTTGCCAGGATCTCGTCGGCGGTGATGCCCTGCTCCAACAGCCACTCGACCAGTTCGGCGCGCTCCGCGCGTGCGGCGCCTTCCAGCCCGTCGAGCAGATCGTCGTCCATGTGGTCAACGTATAACGCTGGCAGGCCGTTATGTAGGGCATCATGTGGGTTGCAGCGGCACCTGGGTTCCGTTGCGCCAGACGGCCTTGACGTCGCAGAGTCCGGCGAGGTCGTGGTCCACACCGGCGGCGACGGCGAGCAGATCGGCGTCGTATCCCGGTGCGATACGGCCCTTGCGGTCGCCCACTCCACAGCTGGCGGCGGCGGCAGCGGTGGCGCCGGTCAGCACCTCGGTGGCGGTGAAGCCGTGCCGGGACAGATCCGCCAGCTCGATTGGGAGCACGTTATGGGGCTTTTCGGGGGCGACGCCGGCATCGGTGGATAGCGCGACGCGCGCACCGGAATCCATGAGCCGGCGGATATTTCGCCGCAGATCCTGCACCAATGCCACGATCTCCGTCGGCATCCCCGGGACCACACGGGGAATCGTGATACCGCACCACACACCTCGGGCAACGATCGAGTCAACGACGTCTTGGCTGACGGCAATCTTGGTTTCAGGGCCGATTTCCGAGCCGATTTCAGGCCCGGTTTCTAAGCCGGTTCCGCACAGGAACGTGCAGTGTTCGATCCCGTCGACACCCGCGGCGACCGCCGCGGCGATCCCAGCGGTGGCGTGTGCGTGTGCGGTCACCGGCAGACCCGACCGATGTGCCGCCTCAACCAGCGCGGCCAATTGATCAACGGTGTACTGCGGCTGCCCCGGATCGGTTCCGGTGGTTGTGAAACCGCCGGTGGCCATCACCTTGATCCAATCCACTCCCCGCTCGGCCCGCTCGGTCACCGCAGCAGCGAGCGCCCCATTGCTATCGGCCGCACCGCCGAGGAACCAGCAATGCCCGCCGCTGCGGGTCAGCGGTGGGCCGGAAACCAGAAGTTCCGGCCCCACCGTAATTCCCTGCCGGTACTCGTGGCGCAGCGACAGGGTCGCGAAGTCGCGGTCACCGAGATCGCGAATCGTGGTGATTCCCGAACGCAATGCGGCCCCGGCGTGCCGTCGTGCCCGGCGCAGGAGCGCCTCATGAGGATCGCCGGCCAGATCCTCCGGATCACCGTCTGGGTCCCAACACAAATGGGCGTGCGCATCCACCAGCCCAGGCAACAAAGTCCACTCACCCAGATCGATCAGTGCCATGTCCTGCGGGCAGGCGCCATCAAAATCTACTGAATCGACTGAATCGACTGCGCTGATCCGGCCATCCTCGACCACGACCAGCACGGGTCCCTGGTGAAACCGGTAGCCGTCGAACAACTGCTCAGCGCGAATCCCGATCCGTCCCAACGGTCCTGCGGTCACGGCAGAACCGGCGCGGGAATCGGGGCGCGGCGACAGCGGCGTTTAAGCCAAGCGGACTGCATGCCGCCAGTCTGCCAAAATGCATGCTCAGTGATGACCGTTGCTGATTACTGTGCGGGCGAACCACTCCACGAGGCCCGCCCCGCCCGGCCACTCTACTAACACACACTTTCACTCACTATCGCTTAGTATGTCGTCAGCACTTGCCAACCCCACCGCTCCTGCAGGGATTCCCGCCGGTCGTCGACGACGATGCCCGGGTGCTGATCCTGGGCTCCTTCCCGAGCGCCCAATCGCTGGCGGCACGCCAGTACTACGCCAATCCGCGAAACGCGTTCTGGACAATCACCAGTGAGCTCTTCGGCTTCGAGCCAAGCGCGCCATACCAGAGGCGGCTGGCGGCACTGCAATCCCACGGCTCGGATTTTTGGGGCGCTGTGGGACGTGCTGCACCGGTGCCGACGCACCGGCAGCGCGGACTCCGCGATCGACCCAAAGAGCTTGGCGGCCAATGACTTTGCCGAGTTGTTTGCCAACTACCCCAGCATCGCCCGGGTGTACTTCAACGGCGCCAAGGCGGCCGAGCTGTTCCGCAGGTTAGCCGGCGAGCCGGGGCGGCCTCTTCATTACCAACGGCTCCCGTCAACCAGCCCGGCCCACGTCATGCGGCCAGGCGAGAAGCTGGCCGCCTGGCGGGCGGTTCTAGCGTCGATCGCAAGCGCGCGCTGGGGGCACCTCCCGCTTGCGGGGGACCGGGCGAAGCGGGTCGGCGCCGTTAGACCGGCCCCCTCATGACATCGGGGGTCGCCGGTGGGCCCATGGCCTGGCGGCTTCGATCTGCGCGGACAGCGACAGCAGCGTCGCCTCGTCGCACGGCCGGCCGACGAGTTGTACCGACACCGGCAGGCGATCGGCATCGAGGTCCCATGGCACGACGGCGGCGGGCTGGCCGGTGAGATTCCACACCGGGAAGTAGGGAACCCGCTGTGCTACCAGCAACATCGTCGACACCGCGCCCCGGCGATGGTAAGCGCCGATGCGAAACGGGCCGTTCGCGGTGCCCGGCGTGACGACGACGTCGACATCGTCGAAGATCGCCTGGATCCGGGCGCTCACGCGCGCCTCCGCCGCGCGAATGGCGGCCATCCGCCGGTCCGAGAAAAAAGATCCCATGCGCGCCATATTGCGGGTGCGCGCTTCCATGCGTTCGGGGTGAGCCTGCGCGTCCGCGTCGTCGCTGATGCCACGCAGATAGCGGGGCAAGAAGTTCGCGTAGATCAAAGGCAGCGGATAGTCGGGGTCACGGATGATGACGTCGTGGCCCAGCTCGCGAAGCAATGCGCCCGCCCCCTCGACTGCCCCCAGCTCTTCCTTCCCCACCTTGACCGGCAGCGTTGGGACCTTGGTGCTCAAGGCAATTCGCAGCTTGCCGGGATCGCGAGCCGCCGCAGCGACGAACCCGCCGTCGGAGCCGGCGACCCCGGCCGTCGCATCGAGGAACAACGCCGCGTCCAGCACCGACCGCGCTATCGGACCATTGACGCTGAGTCCGTACCACGCGTCATCGTGTGGCTCGAGCGAGATCCGATCGCGTTGCGGTTTCAGGCCGAACACGCCACACCAGCTCGACGGAATCCGGATCGATCCGCCGCCGTCGGATCCCAGTGCCAGTGGAGCCAGCCCGGCGGCTACCGCGGCGGCACTACCGCCGCTGCTGCCGCCCGGGGTTCGCTTCGCATTCCACGGGTTGCGGGTAGCTCCGAACGTCAGCGACTCGGTGTAAGGAAACATCATCAGCTCGGGCACGGCGGTTTTGCCGATGATGACCGCGCCCGCCGCGCGCAGGCGACGGACCACCTCGGCGTCGGAGGTCACGGCCGGACCGTGGCCGCCGGTGCCGTACGTCGTTACCTCGCCGGCGACGTCGACATCGTCTTTGATCGCGATCGGTACGCCGAGCAGCGGCCGTCGCTCTCCGGCGTCCAGGCGGTCCTGCGCCGTATAGGCTTCCTCACGCGCGCTGTCGTACCGCACCACCCGGTAGGCGCGGAGCTCGCTATCCAGGCGCTCAATCCGTTCCAGGTAGACCTCGAGCAGCGCCGGCGCGGTGACTTCACCGTCGGCCAGCATTCGAGCCTGTTCGGCGGCGCCGGCGAAGGCTAGGTCGCTGGCGTCCATCGCGGCAGCATATCGGGCCGGCCCAAGCGACCCGCGAGTGTCCGGCGCGAAGAACCGGTGCATATTGTCCCGGGGGCACCTTTTGTCCCGGGGGCACCTTTTGCGCGGCGGGAACCGACGAGAGCACGGAGTACTCAAAATGCACGACAGCGTCTTTGATCTGTTGACCGAGGAGCAGCTCCGCGGCCGCAACACGATCAAATGGAACTTCTTCGATCCCGACGTGCTGCCGCTGTGGGTGGCGGAGATGGACTATCCCACGGCGCCGGCCGTGCTTGACGGGATACGGACCTGCGTCGAGAGCGAGGAGTTCGGCTACCCGCGGTTCAACGAGGACACCCTGCCGCGAGCGACCGCCGACTGGTGCCGGCAACGTTACGGGTGGCACGTCCAACCCGAATGGGTCCGCGCCGTTCCGGATGTCCTCAAGGGCATGGAAGTCGTTGTCAACTTCCTCACCCGGCCGGAGAGCCCGGTGGCGTTGCCCGTCCCCGCCTACATGCCCTTCTTCAACGTCCTGCATGTCACCGGGCGCCAACGAGTGGAAATTCCTACGGTGCAGCAAGATTCGGGACGGTACGTGCTGGACCTGGACGCTCTCGAGGCCGCGTTCGCCGGTGGGGCCGGATCGGTGATTCTGTGCAATCCGAACAACCCGCTCGGCACGGCGTTCACCGAAGCCGAGCTGCGTGCGATCGTGGACATTGCCGCCGGCCATGGCGCCCGGGTCATCGCGGACGAGATCTGGGGACCGCTGGTCTACGAACGGCGCCACGTCGCCGCCGCCTCGGTGTCCGACGTGGCCGCCGAAACGGTGGTCACGCTGGTGTCGGCCTCCAAGGGCTGGAACCTGCCGGGCCTGATGTGCGCTCAGGTGATTCTGTCCAACCGCCGTGACGCCGACGACTGGGACCGGGTCAACATGCTGCATCGGATGGGCACATCCACCGTGGGCATCCGTGCCAACATCGCCGCCTATCAACATGGCGAGCGGTGGCTGGACGAGCTGCTCCCCTACCTGAGGGCGAACCGCGACCACCTGGTGCGGACACTGCCGGAGCTGGTTCCCAAGGTCAAGATCGTCGCCCCGGAGGGCACCTACCTTTCCTGGGTGGACTTCCGCGCGCTCAATCTGCCGGCCGAGCCCGCGGAGTACCTGCTCTCCAAGGCGAAAGTGGCGCTGAGCCCCGGCATCCCGTTCGGCGCGACGGTGGGCCCCGGATTCGCGCGGCTGAACTTCGGCACCACCCGCGCAATCCTGGATCGCGCGATGGCTGCGATGGCCGCCGCGATACCTCGATGACGCGGCTTGAGCTGATCGAGGCCGGAGCCGATCAAGCACTGAGCGAACCAGTACCGTGGCGACATGTCCTGCGTGTTCTGTGCGATCGTCGCCGGGGAAGCTCCGGCTATCCGGATCTACGAAGACGACGGCTACCTGGCCATCCTCGACATCCGCCCGTTCACCCGCGGACACACCTTGGTGCTGCCCAAACGGCACACCGTCGATCTCGTCGACACGCCGCCGCAGACGCTGGCCGAGATGATCACCATCGGCCAGCGGATCGCCCAGGCCGCCCGTGCGACGGAATTGGCCGACGCGACCAACGTCGGGATCAACGACGGCCGCGCCGCCTTCCAGACGGTGCACCACATTCACCTGCACGTGCTGCCGCGGCGCAACGGCGACAAGCTTTCGGTTGCCAAGGGCATGGTGCTGCGCCGCGACCCGGACCGGGAAGCCACCGGCCAGATTCTGCGCGAGGCGCTGGCACGGATCGACGCAGGGCAGTAAGACTGTGCCCATGAGTAATCTCACTCCGTTCGAGCAATACGTGGGCGCGCCGATTTTGCGTCTGCACGACCTGATCTACCAGAAGACAAATGGCCGGATCGGGCACCGGGTCCCTGGCGTGCCTCCGAGCCTGCTGCTGCACACCGTTGGCGCCAAAACCGGGCAGCCGCGCACGACCTCGCTGACGTATGCCCGCGACGAGGACTCGTACCTGATCGTCGCCTCGAACGGCGGCGGCGAGCGGTACCCCGGCTGGTATCACAACCTGCGCAAGCACCCGGAGTGCGAAATCAACGTCGGCCCAAGGAGATTCGCGGTTACCGCGCGACGGATCACCCCCGACGACTCCGACTACCCGAGGCTGTGGCGGCTGGTCAACGAGAACAACGCGAACCGCTACGACGGCTACCAGCGCCGGACGTCTCGGCCAATCCCGATTTTCGCGTTGAGCTCAAGTTGAGAGCAGTCAAGCTCGACCGGAGCGCGGTGGTTATTCTGCTGTAACGCGGTGAAGTCTTTTTTACTTCATCGCAAAATTCGTATGGAGCGGGATGAAACGCTGGACGGGGAATCCGTGGCGGCGCTTGGGGCTGGCCGGGCATGTCGGCTGGCTCGTCGCGGGGGGATACGCCACGGTGGGGCTGCTGGTCGCGGCCTCGTCGATGTTCGGGTGGCGGGGCGCCTACGCGACTCGGCCGGTCGACGAAGTCGTGACGGTGCTCTGTCTTGTGTTCGCGGCCGGATGTGCCGGCTGGGCGGCTCGCTTCGAGGTCGAACGCCGGCGCAGATTCGGATGGCTGGCGCTGATGACGGCCCTGCTGGGCTGGGCGGTCGGGGGGGTCATCTGGGCGGTCTATGAGCTGCGCCCTGAGGCCCCGCACGCCATGCACCAGGCGGCGGCCGCGTTTGCATTCGGGTTATATCCAATCTGCGCCATGGCGGCCCTGGTGCCGTTGTCTCATCTGTCTCGCCACAGCCCGCGGCAACTGGTGCTGGACGGTGTCATCGTGTGGACGTCGCTGTTTGTCCTCTCGTGGGCATTTGTGCTCGACAAACCGATCCGTGCGGACGCTGGTCTGCGGCTCGTGACAATCACCCAGATTTTCGCCGACTGCACCCTAATGACGACGGGAATCCTGATGTTGTCCCGACGCCGTCCTCGCGACCTGCCGAGCCGGACCCTGTTGGCCGCCGGCATCACCACGATCGCGTTCTTCGACATCGCGATCGTGTTTCACACAGGCGTGGGCAGTTATCACATCAGCGATCTGGCCGACCTGGGCCGGGTGGCCGGATTGGGAATGGTGGCGTTGGGGGCGCTGTCCAGCGTCAACGAGTCCCCTACGGCGGAGTTGCGGTATGAGATCACATCCCGTCTCCGGCTGTGGTTGCCATACTTGCCGCTGCTGCTGGCCGCCGCGATCGGCTTGGGCAAAGCGATGGGCAGCATGCGGCACGGACCATTGCTGGCCGCGCTTGGGATCCTCGTCGTCACAGTGCTGGCCCGACAGTTCGTCGTGCTCGTGGAAAACCAGAGCCTGTTGTCTGAAGTGGCCCAGGACGCTTCTCGTGACAGCCTGACCGGTCTGGCCAATCGGGCTCAATTCCTGCATGGACTGGAACAAGCCGTCGCCCGTCGGCGTCAGGACGGCGCGTCGATCGCGGTGCTGTGCCTCGATCTTGACAACTTCAAATCGGTCAACGACGCCTTGGGCCACCCAGCCGGCGACGAGCTTCTGGTCCGGGTCGCCGAGCGGCTCACCACCGCCATTGGGGAGGCCGGCACCGTGGCACGGCTTGGTGGCGACGAATTCGCGGTGCTCATCGAAGGCTCCGTGGAGCGATCACAAGCGGCGGCGCATTGCGTCCTTGAAACATTCACCGCACCGATCGTGATCGACGGCGTTCCGATACAAGTGCGTCCGAGCATCGGATACACCGTGGCCACCGCGTTGAGATGCACCGTCGACGATCTGCTGAGGCACGCTGACCTCGCCATGTATGCGGCCAAACGCGAAGGCGGTCAATGTGTTCGCAGTTTTGTACCCGACCTGCCCTTGCCCTACGAATTGCCGCGCACCGTTACTGCGTCGCCCGCGAGCACCGCTGGCAGCCAACTGGCGCTGACTCGGACGCTGCGGCCGTTCATGGAAGGCGCGGCAGGCGCGACGTCAACACGCGACCGGCCAAGAACGCCAAGAACGCGCCCAGCGCCATTCGGTGGCCCCCTTCGGCGATCCGGATCGCCATCGCCGTCTTGGCGGTCGGCGTGCTCGCTTTCACCGTGTCGAGCGTCTTCAACGTGAAGAGCGGTCGCGTATTTTTCAACGACATCTTGTATCCGGCGCTGAACCTGTCGGCGGCTGCGCTGATCGCCGTTCGCGCCTGGCGCGTGACGGCCGACCGTTCGGCCTGGGCGCTGATCGCGACCGGCATGGCATGTTCGGCGCTGGGCGACGTTGTCTACGTCCTGTGGGTGACCGAGGGTCAGTCACCGTCGGTGGCCGATCCTTGGTACCTGGCGTTTTACCCGCTGGCGTACGCCGGGCTGGTGCTGCTCATCCGGGCACGACTGACGCGGGTGCCGGTTCCGATCCGGCTCGATTCGCTGGTCTGCGGGTTGGCCGGGGCCGCGGTGGCCGCGGCGCTGACGGCCGGGCCCATCCACACCGCCGCGGCCCACGCCCCGGCAACCGTGCTGGTGGGCCTGATCTATCCGCTGGGCGATCTGCTGCTGCTGGCTCTGGCCGCCGGGATGCTGCCAATCCTAGGCTGGCGCAACGACTTTCGCTGGATCCTGCTCGTTGTCGGCTTTACTCTGTTCGCGGCCGCCGACACCGACTATCTCTTCGAGACCGCCGACCGCTCATACCGTGTTGGCACCTTGCTCGATGCCTGCTGGCCCGCGGCGTCATTACTCGTGGCGCTGGCCAGTTGGGCGCCTTGGTCGTCGGTCCCACCCTTGTCGAGACGCGGACTCGGGTCCTACGCCGCGCCGGTGGCGTGCACCGTCGTGGCGCTCGGAGTCACCGTCGCGGGTCACAACTGTCGACTCGCGGTGACTCTCGCCGCGTTGAGCCTGATCGCGGTCGCTGCACGATTCTCGGTGACCTTCCGAGACGTCAGCCTGTTGGCCGAAACCCACAAGCACGCCATGACCGACGAGTTGACCTCGCTGCCCAATCGCCGGTCACTGGCGACAGCCCTGACCGCGGTGTCCGTCCCCGCGTCGTCGAGATCCCGGCCATCGACCAGGGCGCCGCTACGCCGCGCGCTGCTGTTGCTGGAACTCTACGAGTTCCAAGAGATCACCGACTCACTCGGCCGCCACTTCGGTGATGAGTTGCTGTGCCACATCGCGGACCGGCTCTCGAGGAGCGTGCGTCGTGAGGATCTGCTGGCCCGGACAGGCGATAGCGAGTTCGCGGTCCTGCTCGCCGAAGGGGCCGACCTGATCGCCGCACGCGCGCAGGCGGGTCGCCTGCTCGAGGTGTTGAGCGAGCCGTTCGCGCTGGATCCGATCACCGTGCAAGTCGACGCCCGCATCGCCATCGCGCTCTGCCCCGACCACTGTGACCTTCCACCGGAGCTGCTGAATCGCGCCCAGACGGCGATTCCGCACGCCAAATCCAGCAAGAGCAAGATCGTGGTCTACGACTCGGCGTTCGAGCTGTATCGCGAGAACGACCCCACCCTGCTCGAGGAACTGCGCACCGCGCTGCTCGACGGCGACGAGCTGACGTGTCATTACCAGCCCAAGATCAACGCAAGCAACGGGAGTGTGCACAGCGTCGAGGCGCTGCTGCGCTGGCAGCATCCGAGCCGTGGGTTGTTGCTCCCGGAGGAATTCCTGCCCGCCGCCGAACGCGCCGGGCTGATGCGCAAGGTAGCCAACCGCGCGCTCAACCTCGCCCTCGACCAGATCCAGTCCTGGCGCGACGAGGACATCGCCACCACCGTCGCGGTAAACCTCTCGACGACGAATCTGCTCGACCTCGAGCTGGTAGGCACGATCGAGCGGCTGCTGCGAACCCATGGTCTGCCCGCCGACGCTCTCATCGTTGAGATCACCGAAAGTGCCCTCGTCGACTCGGTGCGGTCCCGCAATACCGTCGCCGCGCTGCAGCGCCTCGGCGTCCGCATCTCACTCGACGACTACGGCACCGGATGGTCGTCGCTGGAGCGCCTGCAGGATGTCTCGGTCGACGAGCTCAAACTCGACAGGGTATTCGTGGCGCGACTCGCCCGAGACCCGCGATCGGTCGCCATCGTGCGGTCCACGGTGGCGTTGGCGCAAAGCCTGGGAGCGGACTTCGTCGCCGAGGGAGTCGAAGACGAGATCACGTTGCGCGCATTGCGGCGGTACGGCTGCACCATCACCCAGGGCTTCGTGCACACCCCGCCGTTGCCGCCGGATGACCTCACGGATTGGATCATGAGCCACGCGCCCGATTCCTTTTCCCATCAGTCGCACCAGGCGGCGGCCACAGACGTTTAACCAGACCTCCCGCTTGCGAGCAGACGCGCTCTAAACCTAGAAGAGTTCCTTAGCGAGTAGCTCCAAGGTTGCCACCCGGGCGGGTGCGGTAGCGGGGTCGGCGCCGCGGTGCGCCGACGCGACCGGGTGCACCATCACCTCGTCGACGTCGAACCGGTCGGCAAGCGCGCGCACCTGCTCGGCGGCCTCCGCGGGTGTGCCCAGGACGGCACGTTCCAGTCCGCTGGCCACGATGCGTTGCTGCTGGGCAGTGACTTGAGCGGCCGCTGCCTCCTCGACGAGCGGCACCGGCCCGAGCGGCTGCCCGGTCCGCAGCCGCGCCATCATCTGCAGGTTTGGCAGCATCAACGCCGTTGCCTCGTCCCGTGTTTCGGCCACCGCGGCGTTGACCGTCAAGAACGTCACTGGCTCGGGAGTCAGGTCGCTGGGCACGAACCGGGAGCGGTACAGCTCGAGCGCCTCCTCGGTTCCCTTCCCGGAGAAGTGATGGGCGAACACGTACGGCAGCCCCTTGGCGGCAGCCAGCTGCGCTGAGTACATCGACGAGCCCAGCAGCCACAGCCGCGGCTCGGAGGCTGCGGCCGGGGTGGCCTTGAGCCGGTAGTCCCCGGAACGCAGCGGTACCAGCACGCCGCGCGCGCTCATCAGCGCGGCCACATCGTCGAGATAGTCGGGAAAGTTCTCGATGTCGCGATCGTCCGAGGTGCCGCGCAGGGCATACGAGGTCACCGGGTCGGAGCCGGGCGCCCGGCCGATGCCGAGGTCGATGCGGCCGGGGGCGGCCGCTTCCAGCAGCGCGAACTGCTCGGCCACCGCCAGCGGCGCGTGGTTGGGCAGCATCACCCCACCCGACCCGAGTCGCAGCGCAGAGGTCTGCGCGGCCAGGTAGGCGATCAACACCGACGGGCTGGTGGCGCCCACGGACGGCATGTTGTGGTGCTCGGCGACCCAGTAGCGGGTGAAGCCCAGCCGGTCGGCGGTCTGCGCCAGCGCCACGGTGGCCGCCAGCGCGTCCGCCGTCGACTGGTCGGTGCGCACGGGGACGAGATCAAGGACGGAAAGACGCACGATGGCGTCAACGCGCCCGCCCCCGGATACGTTCCCGGTAGGTTCCCGCGCTGCGCGTTGGGTTCCCGCGCCGCGCTTCAGTAGTACTTGAGCGTGATCGAGTTGACGATCTGGTCGAACTGCTCCTGCGAGATCGGCGCACCACCCGGAATGCTGTCGCTGGCCAGGAATTGGATGCGCTCGGTATAGCCCTTGAAAAGCTTGAAGTAGTTGGCGTAGGCGAACCCGTGGTCGTAGCCGGCGAGCTTGAGCTCGCCGGCGAGGATGTAGGCGCCCAGCAGCGCGACGCTGGTCCCCTGGCCCGACAACGGCGAGACGCAATATGCGGCGTCGCCAACCAGCGCCACCCTGCCGATTGACCAATGGTCCATCACGATCTGCGACATCTCGTCGAAGTAGAAATCCGGCGCGGACCGCATGTAGCGCAGCAGTTGCGGGCGCACCCAGCCGTCGTCGACCATCCGCCGTTCCAGCTCCGCGAGCTGGGCATCGGTGTCGCGGTAGTCGATGCTCAGGTCGGGGTCCATGAAGCCGACCATGGCCCGGGCCTCGGTGTTGTTGCGCGCGCTGTAGACCCCGGCCATGGTGGTGTCCCCGTAGTGCCAGGTCTGCCAGTGGTCGAGGTCCAGGAAGTTGGGCACGGTGAAGATCGCCGCGTGCGTGCCCAGCCTCTTGATGAATCGCTCCTCGGGACCGAAGACCAGCTCGCGCACGTTGGAATGCAGGCCGTCGGCGCCGATGACCAGGTCGAAGCTGCGCTCGGGCTCGCGTTCGAAGGTCACGTGGGCCACGGGGCCGCGGTTGTCGATGGCGGTGATGTTGTCGTCGAAGAGGTACTCGGTCTCCGGTTGGGTTGCGTCGAAGAGCAATTCGAGCAGGTCGTCGCGCAGCAGCTCGATGTCGGGGTTATCGATGGGACCGCCGGTCGGGGTGGATTCGGTGTCGCTGGACAGCTCGTTGCCGTCGCGGTCGACCACCGAAGAGCCCCGGATTCGCGTCTTGCAATTCTCGACGTCCGCCAGCAACCCCATCCGGTCCAGCACCGAAAGCGCCGGACCGCGCACGTCGATCGCCTGACCGCCGCGCCGCAGCCCGGAGTTCCACTCCACCACGGTGACCGTGTAGCCATTCTGCCTAAGCCAATACGCCAGCGTCGTGCCAGCGATGCTGGCCCCGGAAATCAGAACTGTCGTCACCGAATCCCTGCCTGTTTCCTCGCCTCGCGGAAAATATCGTCGAGCATTGCCGGAGTCAACCTACCGGTAAACATGTTCTGCTGGCTCGGGTGGTAGCAGCCCAGCAAACTCACGCCGGTGGGTAGCTCGGCGACAACGCCGTGGCCAAACCGCGGTTTACCCGGTCCGGATACCCCCGGCAGGCGAAGCGCAATCTGCCAGGCGAACCCGCCCAGGGCGACGATTGCCCGGACATGCTCGGACACCAGCCGCCATTCGGCCTCCAGCCAGGGCGAGCAGGTGTCCCGCTCGGCCGGCGTCGGCGCGTTGGCCGGCGGGGCGCACCGCACCGGTGCGACGATCCGAATCTGGTTGGCCCGCAACCCGTCCGCGGCGTCGACGCTGGTCGGCTGGTTCACCAGCCCGGCGCGGTGCAGTGCCGCGTACAACTGATCCCCGGACCGGTCACCGGTGAACATCCGTCCGGTCCGGTTGGCGCCGTGCGCGGCGGGCGCCAACCCGACGATCAACAACCGCGGCCGCTCCGAGCCCCAGCCCGGCACCGGGCGGCCCCAATACGGCTGGTCGGCAAAGGCCCGGCGCTTGGCGAGGGCGACCTCCTCACGCCAGCTGACCAGCCGCGGGCAGGCCCGGCACACGCTGATCACCGCGTCGAGCTCCGGGATCGAATCCGCCTGCCGTGCGAGCGCGGACACCTGCGCGGCGTCGGCGGCAACCGGCGTCTGCGGGGTGGCCGGGTCGCCCGGCCAGCCGGTACCGGGAAGAACCGGGGACGCGAATTTGCGGCCGGTATTCGGATGGGCGAGCACATGAACATCCTGCATTCAGCCGGTGGCTGCTGCTATAGAGGGCGAAGATGCGCCGAAATTCGGTGGCTACCATGGTCGGTTTGCGGTTAGATTCTCCCGCGATACCGATGAGATCTACGAGCCGCGGCCCGGCGCTTTTGATCCTGTTCGCCACGCTGATGGCGACCGCGGGTACCGGCATCTCAATAATTGCCTTCCCATGGCTGGCGTTGCAGCACAGGGACAGTGCGCGGGATGCGTCGATCGTGGCCGCTGCCATGACGCTGCCACTGGTGATCTCCACGCTGGTCGCCGGTACCGCGGTCGACTTCTTCGGCCGACGCCGGGTTTCGCTGGTGTCCGATTCGCTGTCCGGCACCGCGGTGGCCGCCGTCCCGCTGACCGCCTGGGTGTTCGGTGTAGACGCGATCAACTTGGTGGAGCTAGTCGTACTGGCGTTTTTCGCGGCCAGCTTCGACCCGGCGGGGACAACGGCGCGCCAGTCGATGCTGCCCGAGGCCGCCGCCCGCGCCGGCTGGTCGCTGGACCGCACCAACAGCAGCTACGAGGCGATTTTCAACCTGGGCTTTATGGTGGGTCCGGGTATCGGTGGTTTGATGATCGCCACGGTTGGCGGCGTCAACACGATGTGGATGACCGCGGGGGCATTTGGATTGTCGATCCTCGCAATCGGGGCGCTGCGGCTGGAGGGCGCCGGCAGGCCGCACCACGCGACCCGGCCGGAGGGGTTGCTGTCCGGCATCGCCGACGGAATGCGATTTGTCTGGAGCCTGCGGGTGCTACGGACGCTCGGGTTGATCGACCTGGTCGTCACCGCGCTCTACCTGCCGATGGAAAGCGTGCTGTTTCCGAAGTACTTCACCGACCGGCACCAACCCGCGCAGTTGGGTTGGGCATTGATGGCGCTCGCGGTCGGCGGCGTGGTGGGGGCGCTCGGCTATGCCGTGCTGTCGAAATACACGCGACGGCGTACGGCCGTGCTGACGGCGACCCTCACCTTCGGTGCGGCGACCGCCGGCATCGCGTTCCTGCCGCCGTTGCCGGTGATCCTGGTGCTCTGCGCGGTGACCGGCGTGGTCTACGGCCCTATCCAGCCGATTTACAACTACGTGATGCAGACCAGGGCGCCGCATCATCTGCGCGGTCGAGTGCTCGGCGTCATGGCGGGGTTGCCCTACGCCGCGGGCCCGTTGGGCTTGCTGGTGGCCGGTCCGCTGACCGACGCCGCCGGGCTGAAGGTCACGTTCCTGACGCTGGCGGTGCCGATCCTGTTGGTCGGCCTCATCGCGTGCGGGCTGCCGTCGCTGCGCGAACTGGACCGCAAGCCCGAAATGGCCGTCGATCCCGGGCCGTAGGATCAGGGCCGTGGGCTGCCCATGAATTCAGCTGTGTTGGCCAGCCTGGTCGCCGACCTGCCGGACGGGATGGTGGTCACCGACCCCGCCATCACCGACGGCTACCGGCAAGACCGCGCCTTCGACCCGTCGGCCGGCAAACCGCTGGCGGTGGTGCGGCCGCGGCGTACCGAAGACGTGCAGACCGTCATGCGCTGGGCCAGTGCCAACCGGGTGCCGGTGGTGACGCGGGGAGCCGGCAGCGGCCTGTCGGGCGGAGCGACCGCACTGGACGACGGGATCGTGCTGTCCACGGAAAAGATGCGCGACATCGCCGTCGACCCCGTCACCCGCACCGCGGTATGTCAGCCCGGCCTGTTCAACGCCGAGGTGAAGAAGGCCGTCGCCGAATACGGCCTGTGGTACCCACCCGATCCGTCGTCGTTCGAGATCTGCAGCATCGGCGGCAACATCGCCACCAACGCCGGCGGGCTGTGTTGCGTGAAATACGGCGTCACCACCGACTACGTGCTGGGCATGCAGGTGGTGCTGGCCGACGGCACCGCGGTGCGGCTGGGTGGGCCCCGGTTGAAGGATGTGGCGGGACTGAGCCTGACCAGGCTGTTCGTCGGCAGCGAAGGCACGCTGGGCGTCATCACGGAGGTGACGCTGCGGCTGCTGCCCGCCCAGAACACGTCGAGCATCGTGGTGGCCAGCTTCGCCTCGGTCCAGGCGGCGGTTTCCGCGGTGCTCGGGGTCGCGGCGCGGCTTCGCCCCGCGATGCTGGAGTTCATGGACTCGGTGGCGATCAACGCCGTCGAGGACACCTTGCGCATGGACCTGGACCGTTCGGCGGCCGCCATGTTGGTGGCCGGCTCCGATGAAAGGGGGGGCGCGGGGGCCGCTGATGCCGAGGTGATGGCCGCCGTGTTCGCTGAAAACGGTGCGACAGAAGTGTTTTCGACGGATGACCCGGATGAGGGCGAGTCGTTCGTCGCTGCCCGGCGGTTCTGCATCCCCGCTGTCGAGAGCAAGGGATCGCTGTTGCTCGAAGACGTCGGGGTGCCGCTCCCGGCGCTGGGTGATTTGGTCACCGGAATCGCGCGGATCGCCGACGAGCGCGACCTGATGATCTCGGTGATCGCCCACGCCGGCGACGGCAACACCCACCCGCTGATCGTGTACGACCCCGCCGACACCGCGATGACGGAGCGCGCCCATGTCGCGTTCGGCGAGATCATGGACCTGGCCGTCGGCCTGGGCGGCACCATCACCGGCGAGCACGGCGTCGGCCGGTTGAAGCGGCCGTGGCTGGCCGGCTATCTCGGGCCCGACGTGATGGAGCTCAACCAGCGCATCAAGCGCGCCCTGGACCCCGACGGAATCCTCAACCCCGGCTCGGGCATCTAGTCCGGCGGCGGAGCGTAACGCTGCGGCGGGATCTCGGCCGATTTTTCGCCGTGCCGTTAGCTCGCGGTTGACATCCTGGTGGCACTGTCGTATCAATGAGACATGGCATCAGTAATGTCTCATGGGTTCCAGCTGGCCACCGCGGAGACATGGCCCAATCCCTGGCCGATGTATCGGGCGCTGCGAGACCACGAACCGGTGCACCACGTGGTCCCGCCGAAGCACCCCGAGGAAGACTACTACGTGCTGTCCCGGCACGCCGACGTCTGGGCCGCTGCCCGCGATCACGAGACGTTCTCCTCCGCGCAGGGGCTGACCGTTAACTATGGCGAACTAGAACTGATTGGACTGCAAGACAATCCACCATTTGTGATGCAGGACCCGCCGGTGCACACCGAGTTCCGCAAGCTGGTGTCGCGCGGCTTTACCCCCCGACAGGTCGAAGCGGTGGAGCCGAAGGTGCGCGACTTCGTCGTGGAGCGCATCGAGGGGTTGCGCGCCAACGGTGGCGGCGACATCGTCACCGAGTTGTTCAAGCCATTGCCTTCGATGGTGGTCGCGCATTATCTCGGTGTGCCCGAAGAGGATCGGACGCAGTTCGACGGCTGGACCCAGGCGATCGTCGCTGCCAACCTCGTGGACCGCGGCATCGGTGGCGCGCTGGAAACCGTCGGCGATGCGGTCGGGTCGATGATGGCCTACTTCACCGGGCTGATCGAGCGGCGCCAAACCGAACCCGGGGACGACACCATCTCGCACCTGGTCGCCGCCGGGGTGGGCGCCGACGGCGATATCGCCGGCACGCTTTCGGTGCTGGCGTTCACGTTCACGATGGTCACCGGGGGCAACGACACCGTCACCGGCATGCTCGGCGGCTCCATGCCGGTGCTGCACCAGCGGCCCGATCAGCGCCGGCTGCTGGTCGAGGACCCCGAGCGCATTCCCGACGCCGTTGAGGAACTGCTGCGGGTGACCTCGCCGGTGCAGGGACTGGCCCGCACCGTCACCCGCGACGTGACGATTGACGACACCACCATCCCCGCCGGTCGCAGGGTGTTGCTGCTGTACGGGTCGGCCAACCGGGACGAACGGCAATACGGCCCGGACGCCGGTGAGCTGGACGTGACCCGGTGCCCGCGCAACATCCTGACCTTCAGCCACGGCGCACACCACTGCCTGGGCGCGGCCGCGGCCCGGATGCAATCCCGGGTCGCGCTGACCGAACTGCTGGCCCGCTGCCCCGACTTCGAGGTCGACGAGTCCGGCATCGCGTGGGCCGGCGGCAGTTACGTCCGGCGTCCGCTGTCGGTGCCGATTCGAGTGAAGTCCTGATGCCCGGTAATGGCTGGCTGTCCGATCGCCACACCGAGGTGGCGGCCGACCGGATCCTCGACGCCGCCGCGCAGCTCTACACCCAGCGCGACCAGGCTTCGATCGGCATGAACGAGATCGCCGGAGCCGCAGGCTGTTCCCGCGCGACGCTGTACCGGTATTTCGAGAACCGCGAGGCGCTGCGGACCGCATACGTGCACCGCGAGACGTATCGGCTCAGCCGCGAGATCAAGCAGCAGATCGACGGTATCGACGACCCGCGCCAACGGCTGATCGCGAGCGTCATCGCCACGTTGCGGATGGTTCGCGATAACCCGGCGTTGGCATCGTGGTTCGCCGTCACCCGCCCGCCGATCGGCGGCGAGATTGCCGGACAGTCCGAGGTGATCACCGCGTTAGCCGCCGCGTTCGTCAACTCTCTGGGTCCGGCGGATGGCGCCACCGTGCAGCGCCGGGCGCGTTGGGTGGTGCGGGCGATCACCTCGCTGCTGATGTTCCCGGGTCATGACGACGCCGACGAGCGGGCGATGATCGAGGAGTTCGTGGTGCCGGTCGTCACGGACCTCCCCGTGCGCCGTTAGGAACACCGATCGGGGCCGCTGTCAATAGCGTGCCGATGCCATTTTTTCTCCGCAGGCGCGTGAGCGTAAGCCGGTTGCCGACGTTCGGCATGTGAGATGTGCGTTTTCGGCTGCAAGACTGTCGAACTCGCCTCCGACCCGGCGTTAGGTTGTGGCACATCGACACCCCTCAGGAAGGATTTTGATGAGCTACCCAATGTTGCCGCCGGAGGTCAATTCGGCGCTCGTGCGAGCCGGCGCGGGTTCGGAGCCGATGCACGCGGCCGCCTCTGCGTGGACCGGCATGGCCAGCGAACTGCGGGCGGCAGCGTCCTCGTTCGCGTCGGTGACCACGGGCCTCGCGGGTTCGACGTGGCAGGGTCCGTCGGCGAAGGCGATGGCGGAGGCGGCCGCACCCTACACGGCCTGGCTCAGCACCGCCGCTGGCCATTCCGAGGCGGCTGCCACGCAAGCCACCGCAGTGGCGTCCGCATACGAGTCCGCACGTGCCGCCACGGTGCCGACCCCGGTGATCGCCGCCAACCGCGCGGTGACCGCCGCGCTGGCTAACTCGAACGTATTTGGCCAGAACTTCGGAGCCATCGCGCAGAAGGAGTCCGAATACGCCGAGATGTGGGCCGCCGATGTGACCGCGATGTTCGGCTATCACTCCGGCGCCTCGGCGGCCTTCTCGCAGCTGGCATCCCTGCAGCACCTGGTGGGCGCCCTGCCGAGTCTGCCCAAGCGCTGACGGCGGACCTATTGCGCGCTGCGGGTGCCTCCGGGCACCCGCAGCGTTGTTTTCCTCGGACGGCCCTGGCGCCCCGCCTGTCACTTCCGTCACCAGCGGAGGTGGACACGACTTCTTGCCCGCCTACGAGCGACTAGGCACCTCCAGGCCTGTCCCCGGCTCGCATGAGCTTGCGCACCGCGCCCCGCCGGCCCCGGCGATGGTCCCGGTTTGGGGGTTAGTCAAGGGCATTTGCGATTTGTGCACTTTTTTTGCCGAATCGAGCACGCGGCTCCGACACGGCGTTATGTTTCCGGCGCGTCGATCACCGAGTTATCGCCGAGGGAAGGATTTGGTGATGAGTTATCCAACGTTGCCGCCGGAAATCAATTCGGCACTCATGCACGCCGGTGCCGGGTCGGAGCCGATGCACACGGCCGCGTCGGCCTGGACGGGTTTGGCCAACGAGTTGCGCTCTGCGGCATGCTCGTTCGGGTCGCTGACCTCGGGCCTGGCCAGCTCGGCGTGGCAGGGCCCGTCGGCGAAAGCAATGACGGAAGCTGCCGCGCCTTACGCGGCCTGGCTGAGCTCGGCGGCTTGCCATTCCGAGCAGGCCGCCACCCAGGCGACGGCGGTGGCGTCCGCATTCGAGGCGGCGCGCTCCGCCACGGTGCCACCTGCACTGATCGCGGCCAATCGAGCCGTGACCAATGCTCTGGCCAGCACGAATCTGTTTGGGCTGAACTTCCCGGCCATCGCGCAGAAGGAATGCGAATATGCCGAGATGTGGGCCCAGGATGTGACCGCGATGTTCGGTTACCACTCGAGCGCGTCGACTGCCGTTTCGCAACTGGGACCGCTGCAACAGCTGATGGGCTGCCTGCCGGGTATGCCGAAGCCGGTGACGCCGCCGACCGGGACGCCACCGACCGGGGCGCCGCCACCGACCGGGACGCCACCACCGACCGGGACGCCACCGACGGGTCCGGGACCGGTGAAGGCGCCGCCGACGGGACCGGGACCAGTGAAGCTGCCGCCCCGGGTCGGGCTACCCAAACCTCCCGCGCCGATCACTACGATGCCCGTCGACACCGGGCCCGTCGAAATCGTCGACTAACTCCGGTACAGCGCTGTGGGTGCCTCCGGGCACCCGCAGCGCTGCCTAGGTCAGGCGACCCAATAGGCCTGCGCCTTAATGGCTTTCTTCGGAATGCCGAATTCCTCGCGCAGCACCTTGGCCACCGAGCGGGTGGTGCGGGTGTCGCAGGCGACCCAGCCGAAGTGGTCGCCCGCGTCGAACGCCGCCGCGCGCACCGTCTCCAGCAGCTCGCCACCGCCGTTCTTGCGGTCCACCCAGGTGACCTCGGAACAGCGTCCCAGCGGCAGGCATTTGTCGTCGTCGCAGCAGGCCTCGAGAAACACCCGCGCGGGGGCGTCGCCGATCGAGCCGAGCAGGGAGTTGATCGCCGGCAGCGATGCCGTGTCGCCCACGATCACGTATCCGGCGGGCGGCGGGTCGGGGATGGCGAACTTGCTGCCCAGCACCGTCGCCTCGACGGTGTCGCCGGGTTGCGCGGTCCGTGCCCAGTCCGACGCGCAGCCGTCGTGCAGCGCGAACTCGATGTCGAAGGTGCCGGCCGCCGGATCGGGGTCGACCAGCGTGTAACCGCGTTGGTGCCCGTCGGCGAACCACATCCGGATCCACATGGTCGGATGCACGTCATGCGCGTCGAGCATCCCGCCGGCGTCGAAGCCCAACCTCAGGTAGCGCGGGCTGATCTCACGCCGGCCGGTCACGGTGAGCCGGTAGTCCCCGGCCCGCATCAGCTTGAGCACCGCGCCCTGCCAGCCACGCGACGGTTTCAGTTCGGTCATCTGTCTTTGAACGCCCTTCATCGCCTAGCCCGCCGTCGACTTAGGACAGGGTAACCTATGTTAGTCGCGAGGTCTTCAGTTGCGGACGCGGGTGAACCGGTGCAACACCCAGGCCAACGGGATGGTAATCACCAGCGTCGCGATGAACAGGTACAGCATCGAGCCGGTGTAGACGTGCGCCTGCACGACGTAGTCCATGGCGAATTCCATTGTGATCAGGTGGATCAGGAAGATCTCGTAGGAGATCTCACCCAGCCACACCATCGGCCGGGTGGCCAGCAGCCGGTAGTACCAGCCCTGATCCCCGAGCGCCAGCGGTGCCACCGCCAGCGTGGCGATCGCGGCATAGAAGACCGTCTTGACCAGCGCCTCCGGCAACGACGCCGGCGATGTGGTCGGCGCCCCGCCGATCGGCGTCGACACGATGAAGTAGCAGATGATCGCCAGCGGGATGGCCCCGAAGGCGTAGCAGCGCACGCCCATCGCCTGCAGCACGGCCAGCATCATGCCGCCGAGGAACCAGGCCAGGTAAGTCGGCAGCCATAGCCGGGCGCCGTCGGGAAACCAGTGATCGGCGTGGACCAGGACCAGCCATCCCGGGCTGATCAGCATGAGCCCCACCAGGGCGGCCAGCAACCGGTTCGGCTGCCATCGGCGCCGGCAGAGCGCCACCAGCAGCAGGTAGGCCAGCAGCGGCAGCGTCACGTAGAACGCGGCCTCCACCGCGAGGCTCCACATCTGGGTGAGGCCCTGGTGCAGGTACGAACCCAGGTAGCCGTCGGTGTAGATCTGCGTCAGCGTGAGGTTGCGGATCAGTCCGCCCCAGGTGTGGCCGGGGTTGGGCCCCGCGTCGCGGTAGTGGTAGAGCACGTAGGCGAACAGCACGGTGATGATGTAGGCGGGCATGATGCGCCGAACCCGGTGCCACCCATAGCGGCTCAGCGATGGCGGCGGAGCGCCGGTGGCCGCCGACTTCACCCACGGGCGGAACAGCAGAAAACCGGACAGCACGAAGAAGATCGGCACACCGATCTCCAGCCGGGCACCGACCAGGCCCCAATAGCCATGCGTGTACTTGCCGGTGGTGTAGGCCGCGTGGGTGCCGACGACCAGCAGCGCGGCGACCGCGCGGATTCCGGTCAGCGATGCGACCCGGTCCACGTGCGCGGTCTGTTCGAGCCCGCCCTGCGCGTCTTTTTCTTTGGATAGCGTCATCCGGCGCGTTTTCTGCGTGGTTTGCCACCCTCGCGGCCGCGTGGCTTGTCGGGTGAACGGTCGGATGACCGCTCCGGCCGAAGGTCGATCAGCACGCCCGAGATGCGGGTGTTCTCAAGCTTTTTCAGTGTCGCCTTCGGCAGTTTGGCCGGAAGCTCCACCAGCGAGAAGTCCGGCCCGATGGCGATGTGTCCGAAGTCGCTGCGATGCAGGCCTCCCTCGTTGGCAATGGCGCCGACGATCGCGCCCGGACCGATTTTGTGCCGTTTGCCCACGGAGACTCGGTAGGTGGTGAAAGGTCTGGTTTGCCTTGGCTTTTCGGGACGGTCCCGACGTTCGTCACGGGTGCGCTCATTGCGCTCGCGCTGCTGGCGCGGCGGTTCGGGTGCCATCAGGAACTGTTCGCCGTCGCGGGACTGCAGCGCCAGCGCCGCGGCGATGTCGGCCATCGGGACATCGTGCTCTCGCTCGTAGTCCTCGACCAGCCGGCGGAAAAGCTCGATTCCCGGACCGCCGAGCGTGTCGGTGATGGAATCGGCAAACTTTGCTACCCGCTGGGCATTGACGTCTTCGACGGTGGGCAGCTCGACCTCGGTAAGCGTTTGCCGCGTTGCCTTTTCGATCGCCTTGAGCAGGTGGCGCTCCCGCGGGGAGACGAACAACAGCGCGCTCCCCGAGCGCCCGGCCCGTCCGGTGCGGCCGATCCGGTGCACGTAGGACTCGGTGTCGTGCGGGATGTCGTAGTTGAGCACATGCGATATGCGCTCGACGTCCAGCCCGCGCGCGGCCACATCGGTGGCGACCAGAATGTCGATGCGCCCGTCTTTGAGTGCGGCTATGGTCCGCTCGCGCTGCGCTTGCGGGATATCGCCGTTGATGGCGGCCGCGGAAAACCCTCGGGCACGCAGTTTTTCGGCGACCTCCTCGGTCGCCTGTTTGGTGCGGACGAACACGATCATCGCCTCGAACTGCTCGACTTCGAGCACCCGGGTCAGCGCGTCCATCTTGCGCGGACCGGCAACCTGTATGTAGCGCTGTGAAATATTATCGGCCGTAGCAGTTTTGGCTTTGGACGCGACCTCGAACGGATCGTGCAGATACTTGGTGGTGATCTTGCGGATCCCCGGCGGCATGGTCGCCGAAAACAGCGCGACCTGTTTGTATTCCGGCGTTTCGGACAGGATGCGCTCAACATCTTCGGCGAAACCCATGGCGAGCATCTCGTCGGCCTCGTCGAGCACCAGGTAGTCGACGCTCGACAGGTCCAGCGTCCCGCGTTCCAGGTGGTCGATGACACGACCGGGGGTGCCCACGACGACGTGCGCACCGCGTCGCAGCCCGGCCAGTTGCACGGTGTAGGAAGACCCGCCGTAAATCGGCAGCACGTTGATCTTTGGCAGATAAGCGCCGTAGCGGCTGAACGCCTCGGCCACCTGCAGAGCCAGCTCACGGGTGGGCGCCAGCACCAGCGCCTGGGTTGCTTTGCTGGTGACGTCGATCTTGGACAGGATCGGGATCGCGAAAGCCGCGGTCTTGCCGGTGCCGGTCTGCGCCAGTCCCACCACGTCGGAACCCGCCATCAGCGCCGGAATCGTCGCCGCCTGGATGGCGGTCGGCGACTCGTAGCCGACGTCGGCGATCGCCGTGAGTACCGCAGGGTGAATCTGCAGGTCGGCGAACGTCGAAGGGGATGCCGGGGGCGAGCCGTCCGGGAGGGTCATTTGACATGGAGCTTAATCGTGATCGCGAGCCCGGCGGAGCTGGGCTCGGCGGGTCACCACCAGGCGCGGCGGGTCGCGAGCGTGCGTGTCGGAACGGCGACACGCCACGTCGGCCGTACAACTGCGCGCGCTCGCGACGGCATAGGCGGCCCCGCCTGCCGCATTTGCGAGCTGCATCGCGGTACCGTGCGCGATGTGTGGTCGCTACGCTGCCGTGCCCAGGCGCTGACGGGTCTGGCCGCGGTCACGTTGGCAGCCGCGACGTTGACCGGCTGCGGTTCGGGAGACTCCACGGTCGCAAAGACACCAACGCCCACGCCGGTGACCGCGTCGATCACCCCCCCGCCCGCGGCCAGCCCGCCGTCCGAAGCGGCGGCGCCACCCAGCAGCAGCCCCGCCCCGGCCGACCCGTGTGCGGTCAACCTCGCCTCACCCACCGTCGCCAAAGCGGTCTCCGGCCTCCCCCGCGACCCGCGCAGCCAGCAGCCCTGGAACCCCGAACCCCTGGCGGGTAACTACAGCGAGTGCGCTCAGCTATCGGCGGTGATCATCAAGGCGAACACGAACGCCACCAATCCCACCACCCGGGCGGTGATGTTCCATCTGGGCCAGTTCATCCCGCAGGGGGTGCCGGACACCTTCGGGTTCAACGGGATTGTCGGGTCGCAGACCACCGGCGACACGGTCGCGTTGACGTCAGCGACGCGTGCGGTTAAGCGGCGAGCTGGCGCGGGGTGACCTGCAGACGAACGTGTTCGCGATCTTCGAGCCCCCCGCCCCGCGCGGGATACCGAAAGCACCGACCGCGGGCGGCCGGGCGCGCCGAGGTGGTCGAGGCCGAGACGCGACGGACCCCCCCGAAGTGGTATCGTCGAGCGGATAGGCGCCGACAGCAATACATTTCAGCAGCTGCCGTTCGCGCTCACCCCCGGGCCGCCGGTGCAGACCACGGCCCTGCGCGATTCCATCGAAACGACGGCCGCCGCGTGGGCCGCCGGGGTTGCCGCGGCTACCGCACACCGCGCTCATCGACATCCTGCTGCGCCGCGCTCCCCGCACCCGCAGCGGCGCTCCGCTGCCCCGCGACACCGACGTCGTCGCCGACATCACCGCCGCGGCGCTGGACCTGGACTCGTCGTACCTGGCGGTGCACGGACCGCGGGGGACGGGCAAGACGCACACGGCCGCCGCGGTCATCACCCGCCTGGTCAACGAAAATGGCCGGCGCGTAGGCGTTGTCACACAATCGCGTGCCACGGTGGAGAACCTGCTGGACTGCGTCGTCGCGGCCGGGCTGGATGCACAGCGCGTCGCGAAGTAGGGCAACGACGACGGCGCCCGGCGCTGGCGCCAGATCGACCCGAGCGAGTACGCCGCATTCATCGCCGACACCGCGGGATGCGTGATCGGCGGCACGGCATGGGATTTCGCCAACGACAAACGCGTGCCCCGAAACAGCCTGGACCTGCTGGTGATCGACGAGGCGGGCCACCGCTCTTATCGGATGCATCCGGCGGTGTGTGCCGCCGTCTCCGCGCTGGCCTATGAGGGCAGGCTGCGCTCGCACGCCGAGCGCACGGCCGCGCGTCACCTCGACGGATACCGGCCGGGTTTGTACGTGCTTTCCGTTGCCCACCATGGCAATTCGATCGAGAGCGGGCAAGAGGCCGACGTGATCACCGCCGAGGTCGGGCGGCTGCTCGGCGCGTCGTGGACCGACGAGCACGGCACCCGGCCGTTGGCCGCCTCCGACGTGCTGGTGCTGGCGCCTTACAACGCACAGGTGGCGCTGGTGCGTCGGCGGTTGGCGTCGGCGGGCCTCGGCGGGGTTCGGGTTGGAACGGTGGACAAGTTTCAGGGTGGGCAGGCGCCGGTGGCCTTCATCTCGATGACGGCACCGTCCATCGACGAAGTGCCCCGCGGAATTTCGTTTCTGCTCAACAGGAATCGGCTCAATGTCGCGATCAGCAGGGCGCAATATAAAGCGGTGATCGTGCGCTCGGAGGCGCTAACCGAGTATCTGCCCGTCACGCCCGCCGGCCTGGTTGACTTGGGTGCGGTCCTGGCGCTGACCGAAGCGGGTGAAAGCGGCTGAGCGGTACCTGCTCCGCTGAGGAGGCGGCCGCACGGGTCCTGAAAGTTTGCCGTCCGCCGACTTGGTGGACTTGGGCGCGTTCCTGAGGCTGACCCATGCGCGTGAGGCGCACTGCTCCTACGTGTTAAGGAGGAGGAGTGCCGTCAGAGCCGTCGTTGCCCTCGTCGCGAGGTACGGTTCCGCCGCCCGCGCCAATGTCCATCGGGCAGACGGTTCCCAGTTAGGTTATTTCGGACGGCGCAAGCGAGCCGCCGAGCATCAAGCTGATCCGCGATGCGGCGCTCAAGACCATTGCTGCGCGCGGCGCCGAAGCCGCACGCCTGCGGACGGTTGCCCGCGGGGGGCTATCGGTTGGATTGGTCTAACCCCACTTCGGCACTAAGCCTGAATCCGTGGATGGGCCGGTGATTTGATCGGCGTGTGAACAACGAAAATGCCTTCTGAACTGGGACAATACGAGTGTTGACGTCGTATGTTGTCCAGAGTTCGGGAAGGCATTTTCGGTGCACTCATCCTATACGTTCACCGCCGGGTCGGCGGTATTTGACGAGCAGAATCTGCTGTCGTCAGCCGGGTTGGTTCCGGTGCTGGAACTGGCTGAGCAGACCGGTCTTTCGCGGTTGATCGACAAGCACGTGGACCTGCCGTCGACCCGTGAAGTCCGGGGCGGTCAACCCGGCCGGCAAGCTGACCTCGATCATCGCCGCGATGATGTGCGGCGCCGACAGCATCGACGACGCGGACGTGCTGCGCGCCGGCGGCACACCACGGGTGTTCGACGAGGTATATGCGCCCTCGACACTGGGAATCTTCCTGCGCGAGTTCACCTTCGGCCACGCCAACCAACTCGGCGCGGTAGCCCGCGAAGCATCTGGCGGCGCTGGCGGCCCGGGCGCCGCTACTGCCTGGGCATCGAACACCGCGTGTATGTGGACATCGACTCGCTGCTGCGCCCGGTCTATGGGCACCACAAGCAAGGCGCCTCGTTCGGGCACGCCAAAATCGCCAGCCGCGCGCTACTGCGGCTGGGCCTGTCACCACAGATCACCACCATCTCCACCGCACAGGCTGCACCCGTCATCGCCGAAGCGCGGCTCCGCAGCGGCAAAGCAGCCTCCGGGCGCGCGGCCGCCTCCCAAATCAAGCAGGCCATCCACACCGCCCGCGACTGCCGGGCCGCCACACGATCCTGGTGCGCGGCGACTCGGCGTTTGGCACCAAGAAAGTGATGACCACCTGCGTGGCCGAAGGCGCTGAGTTCTCCCTGTCGGTAGCCGCAATAAGCGCATCAACGCCGCGATCGAGGCCATCGACGAGGCCGCCTACACTCCCGTGCACTATCCGGGCGCAGTCGACGACCCCGCCACCGGCGCGCTGATCTCCGATGCCCAGGTCGCCGAAACGCCCTACACCCTGCACCTGGGCCGGCACCGCACGCTGACCGTGCGACTGGTGGTACGCCGCGTCAAAGACGCCCGCTACCCCGATATGATCGAGCTTGATGTCCGCAGGCAATGCCATGGTGCAGACGGTACGTCGGGGAGTGTGCCATCGTAGCCATCCATTTCATCTCGGGTCTGCCGCGTTCCGGTTCGACTTTGCTGGCCGCGTTGCTGCGGCAAAACCCGCGGTTCGAGGCGGGGATGTCGGGTCCGCTGGCCGGCCTGTTCGGTGCCCTGCTCGGCGAAATGAGCGCGCGCAACGAGTTTTCGGTGTTTATCGATGACACCAAGCGCGAGCGCATCCTGCACGGGTTGTTCGACAACTTTTATGCCGAGTGCACCGCCGAGGTGATCTTTGACACCAACCGCGCCTGGTGTGCGTGGATGCCGGCGATGGCGCGGCTGTTTCCCGATGCGAAAGTGATTGCCTGCGTGCGTGAACTGTCCTGGGTGGTTGACAGCATCGAGCGGCTGATCCAACGCAACGTCTTTAGCCCGTCGTCGATCTTCAACTACAGCGCCGGCGGCACGGTCTATACCCGCGCCAAACAGGTGGTGGCGGCCGATGGCATGGTCGGCGGTCCCTACGACGCCCTCAAGCAGGCATGCTACGGCGCGCAACGGGATCGCCTGTTGTTGGTGCAGTACGAAACCTTGACCACCGACCCGGCCAAGGCGATGCAGGCCATCTACGCGTTTCTCGGTGAGCCGATGTTCGAGCACGATTTCGGCCATGTCGATTACGACGTCACCGAGTTCGACGAGCGGGCCGGTACGCCGGGGCTGCACACCGTGCGCCCCAAGGTCAAGGCCGAGCCGCGCGAGCCGTTGCTGCCGCCGGATCTATTCAACCGTTTTGTCAACGACGCGTTCTGGCGCGATCCGGAGGGGATTCCCGCCGGGCTGCAGGTCGTGTGAGGTCTTCTCAGTCTTAAGCGAACGGTGGCGTCGCGCTGGGGGCGTTTGGCGATGCGACAGCAACCCGACGTCTCGCGCAGGGCTGTCGCAGCGCCGCAAACGGCAACCGCGGCCCCGATTTTCCCTGGGCCGTGGTCGCAAACCGAACGCGGCAGGTGGCAGCCCTGGATCAACCGCGAACCCAGGTATGGACGCTCTCCACTGCGAGCCGACGACGGCGAAGCCCCGGCACTGCGCCGCCAAGGCGGCCGGGCCGGGGCCTCACTCCCAGTTCGACGGGTTGTTTGCGCCGTTCGCACCGGTAGCGGTTAGTCCGTCCGTTGGGGCCGCAGTTCGTTACGAAACGAGAGTGCCCCACACGCCTTTTGGCGTGCGGGGCATTCCCACCTGATTGCGGGTGGCCGCGATCAGGGGTGGCTAGCGCCGGGGGTGCCGGGACCTCCGGGCGTACCGGTGGGTCCGCCGTCGCCGCCGCGGCCGCCCGGGTCGCCGGTGCCCGGTAGGCCGTTGGCACCGCCAGTGCCGCCGGCACCGCCGATGCCGCCATCGCCGTTGCCGCCGACGCCGGGCGCGCTGCCGTCGCCGCCGTCGCCGCCGGCGCCGCCGGTGGCGACGACGCCGCTGACGGACGTGGGGTCAGTTGCCGTTTGCAGTTGGACATTGCCCCAACCGCCGGCACCACCGTTACCGCCAGTCGCACCTCTCGTACTGTTGAGGCCGCCGTCACCGCCGAGGCCGCCAGTCGCGGTGCTGCCCGTAATTTGCGTGCCTGGGTAGGTCGCTTGCACCCACGCGCGACCGCCGGTACCGCCGTTACCGCCGACACCGTCACCGCCGTAGCCGCCGTACGCGGTGCTATCGGTGACGTTCCCGTTAAAGGCGCTCATGTTGGCGTTCCCACCGACGCCGCCGGTGGCGCCGGCAACGCTCGCCGCGCCGCCGTCGCCGCCGATGGAGGTGCCGGAAGCTTCGGCGCCAGTCCCGGCGGACAGGATAGCTCCGCCGCTGCCGTCGCCGCCGTGCCGCCGCCGGTGGCGTCACCACCGTTCCCGCCGGTGGCGATACCGTGTGAGGTGCCACCGACCCCGCCGCCTTCGTGTCTGGCGCTTTCAATATTGCCGTTAGCACCGTTACCGCCGTTGCTGCCGGCACCTGTGCCGTTACCGCCGTTCCACCAGTGGCGGTGCCGTAAGAGAGGCCGCCCGTAGCTCGGCCTTGAGCTCACCGAAGCCGGCGGTACCGCCGTTGCCGCCGTCGGTGCCGACTCCACCTTGGCCGCCCATCGCAACCGCGCTGTTGCCGACGTTACCGACGTGCCGCCGGCGTTGTCGACGACCAGGTAGCCCGCGCCGCCGGTACCGCCGGTCCCGTCATCGCCGGCCCCGCCGGCCCCGCCGTGGCAGTGCCGGTGATGCTGCTGCCGGCACCGTTTGCCGCGGCAATACCGGCGCCGCCCGTGCCGCCGTGGCCGCCGTCGGTGCCGGCACCACCGACACCGCCGTGGCGGTGGTGTCGGTGACGCTGGCGCCGTTGGTGGTACCGATGCCGGCCGCACCGCCGACACCGCCGTGCCGCCGTGGTGCCACCGGCCCCGCCGATCCCGCCGGTGGCGGTGCTGCCAGTGAGAGCTGCTGCGCCGTCCGCGGAGACGCTGCCGGAGCTTGCGGTGTTGCCGGCCCCGCCGGCCGCGGTGGCTGTACCGTCCCCGCCGTGCCCGCCGGTCCCCGCCGGTGGCGGTGCCGTCAGTGACGGTGCCGCCACCGCTTGTGCCTGTGACCTGGCGCACCGCCGCCGTGGCCACCGCCGCCACCTACATAGCCGGTCCCGCCGTGGCCGCCGTGGCCGCCGGCGCCGCCGACCGGAGCTGCCGGAAATGTTTAGCCCAGTGAAGTCGCTGGCTGCGCCGGCCCCGCCGTCGCCGCCGGTGCCGGCGTGGCCGGGTCGACGTAGGTGCCGCCGGCGCCGCCGTCGCCGCCGTTGCCGCCCTGAACGGTGACGCCGGTGGATGGGTGCCGCCAGAGGGCACGAGCCTACCCGCAACCGCCGTCACCACCCTTCACCGCCGATCGCACCGTTCGTACCGTCGATGCCGCCGTTACCGCCGTTGCCGCCGAACGAGGTGCCGTTCGATAATCTGTCGTGCCCTGGGCGCTGGCGTCCGGAGTTAACGGTAGTCCACGCGTAACCGCCGTTACCGCCGTCACCGCCGTTGCCGACGCCACCGTTGCCGCCGGTCGCGGTGCCGGTGGCAGTCCCGTCCAAACCGGTGACCTGGGCGCTACCACCATCACCGCCGGTGGCCCCGGGGGCGCTGGCCACGCCACCGTCGCCGCCGGTGGCGGTGCCGCTGGCCGAGGCGCTAGCGACCCCGCCTTCTAGAGTCCCGCCCGCCAGGATCCCTCCGAAGCTGCCGTCACCGCCATGTCCCCCGCCGCTGGCGTCGCCGCCGGCGCCGCCGATAGCGGTGCCGGCCGCGATCGCCGCCGAGGCCGCTGACCCTGTAGCCGGCTTGGACAAAGGCACCGCCATCGGTGCGTCAAGCCGTTGCCACCGAGCCCCGTGCCGGTGGCGGTCCCGCCGGCGCCGCCGTGGCGGTGCCGCTGGCGATGCCGCCCGCAGAGGCCGAAATTTCGGCGCCGCCGCCGCCGCCGCCGATACCCCCGTCGATGCCGTTGCCGCCGGGGCCGCCGGTGGCAACTGCCGCTGGCGCTGCCGTTGTCACCCATGTAGATCGCACCGTAGCCGCCGCCGCCGCCGGTGGCCGCCGCCGCTGCCGTTACCGCCCGCCCGCCGATGGCGGTGCCGCTGGCGGTGCTGCCTGCAAGCGGCGGCCATCTCAGCAGAGCCGCCGACGCCGCCGGCTGCCGGCGCCGGCGCCGGTACCGCCGCCGCCGCCGGTGGCGGTGCCGTCACTGACGGAGCTGCTTGTGCCCGTGGCGGAGACGGTACCGTCGCCGCCGGCGCCGCCGGCGCCGCCATTGCTGCCAGCCCCGCCGTTACCGCCGGTGGCGCTGGTGGCGCCGCTGACGGTGCCGCCACCGGCGGCGCTGACGGTGCCGGCGCCGCCGGAGCCGCCGGTAGCGCCGTCAGTACCGCCGTTGCCGCCGTTACCGCCGGTGGCGGTGCTGCCAGTGACGGAGCTGTCTGCGCCGTCCGCGCTGACGGTGCCGGCGCCACCGCCGCCGCCGACCCCGCCGGCCGCGGCGGCTGTGCCGTCGCCGCCGGCCCCGCCGTTGCCAGCGTGAACCACGTCGCCCGTGGAGACGGCGCCGCCAGAGGGCACGAGCCTAGCCACACCACCGTTACCACCGTGGCCGCCCAGCGCACCGCCTATGGCGTCGTGGCCGCCGTCACCGCCGTTGCCGCCGATCGAGGTGCCGTTCACAATCTGAGTGCCCTGGGCGCTGCCGTCCGAGTTAACGGTGGTCCACGAGTAACCGCCGTCACCGCCGTCACCGCCGAGGCCGGCGCCACCGTGGCCGCCGGTCGCGGTGCCGGTGGCGGTCCCCCACAGACCGGTGACCTGGGCGCTGCCGCCATCACCGCCGTGGGCACCGGCGGCGCTGGCCGCGCCACCGTCGCCGCCGGTGGCGGTGCCCATAGACGAGGCGTTAGTAATCCCGTCGGACAGAGTCCCGCCCGATAGGATCAGTCCGAAGTCGCCGTTACCGCCGACGCCGCCGCCGCTGGCGTTGCCGCCGGCCCCGCCGTAAGCGGAACCGCTGCTCGTGCCGTGGAAAATGCCTTGGTAGCCGTAGCCGGCTTGGATCTCGCCGTAGCTGCCGTTGCCGCCGGCGCTCCCGGCGCCGGTGCCGGTCCCGCCGTTGCCGCCGTGGGCGGTGCCGTTGGCGGTGGCCGTCTGCATAGGCTGCAACAAAGCCGCCGCCGCCGTAGCCGCCGTGGCCCCCGCCGACGCCGTTGCCGCCGTTGCCGCCGGTGCCGATGCCGCTGGCGGAGCCGTTAACGTCATTGAAATGGCTGTCGATAAAGACCGCACCGTAGCCGCCGGCCCCACCTTTGCCGCCGGCGCCGGTGCCGTAGCCGCCGTTCCCGCCGGTGGCGGTGCCGCTGGCGCTGCTGCCCGCAAAGGTGGCGCGGATCAAGCCGTTACCGCCGGCGCCGCCGGCGCCGCCAAGAGCGCCGTAGCCGCCGGCCCCGCCGGTGGCGGTGCCGGTGGCGGTGCCCCCGTTGGCACCGGCACCGACACCGGCGTTGACGGTACCGTTACCGCCGGCGCCGCCGATGCTGCCCGCGTCGGTGCCGTAACCGCCTAGGCCGCCGATGGCGGTGCCGTCAGTGGCGGTCCCGCCGTTGGAGGCTTCGACGGTGCCGTTACCGCCGGCCCCGCCGGTGCCGCCGTTGGCGCCGGCCCCGCCGTTACCGCCGGTGGCGCTGGTGTCGCTGCCACTGACGACGCCGCCGTTGGTGGCGCTGATGGAGCCGCCACCGGAGCCGCCGGTAGCTCCGCCAGTACCGCCGTTGCCGCCGTTGCCGCCGGTAGCGGTACCGGTGGCGGTGCTGCCTGTGCCGGCGGCGGAGACGGTGGCGTTGCCTCCCGTGTGGCCGGCCCCGCCGGCGGCGGTGGCTGTGCCGTCGCCGCCGGCCCCGCCGGTCCCGCCGATGGCGGTGCCGTTAGTGACCGTGCCGCCACCGGTTGTGGTGACCTGGGCGCCGCCGCCGCCACCACCGGCACCACCGGCGTAGCCAGCCCCGCCGTGGCCGCCTTGGCCGCCGTCGCCGCCGACGATGTGGCTGCCGGAATGTTTGGCGCGTTGAGGTCGCTGGGGCCGCCGGCCCCGCCGGCGCCGCCGGTGCCGCCGATGCCGGTGCCGCCGCCGCCGCCGGCCCCGCCGTTGCCACCCTGAACCACGTCGCCCGTGGAGACGGCGCCGCCAGCGGGTACCAGCCTGGCCACACCACCGTTACCACCGTTGCCGCCCAGCGCGCCCGTACCGTCGGCGCCGCCGTCACCGCCGTTGCCGCCGATCGAGGTGCCGTTCCGTTATCGAAGTGCCTACGTTGCTGCCGTCCTGGTTAACGGTGGTCCACGCGTAACCGCCGTTACCGCCGTTGCCGCCGTTGCCGGCGCCACCGTTGCCGCCGGTCGAGGTGCCGGTGGCGGTCCCGAACAAACCGGTGGTCTGGGCGCTGCCACCATCACCGCCGGTGGCACCGGCGGCAGTGGCCGCGCCACCGTTGCCGCCGGTGGACATGCCGTCAGCCGGCCGCCATCCCCTCCCGCCAGCGATCAGTCGCAGTTGCCGCCACCGCCGGTGCCCCCACCGCTGGCGTTGCCGCCGTCGCCGCCGATAGCGGTGCCGGCAGTGCCGCCGAGGTCACTGTGGTTGCCGGGGCTTGGACCCAGGCGTCGCCGCCGCCGCCGCCGGGGCTGCCGCCGGTGCCGGTCCCGCCGGCGCCGCCGTGGGCGGTGCCGGTGGCGGTCCCGCCCACATGGGAGTTAACTTCGCCGCCGCCAGCGTTGCCCCCGACACCCCCGTCGATGCCGTTGCCACCGATGCCGCCGGTGGCGTGGCCGCTGGCGGGCCATTGTCGTACCGTAGACATCGCCCGTTCCGAAGCCGCCGTTACCGCCGGTGCCGGAACCGATGGCGTCACCACCCGCGCCCCCGGTGGCGGTGCCGCTGGCGGTGCTGCCTGCATAGTCGGCTTCGATCTCAGCATCACCACCGGTGCCACCGTTGCCGCCGGCTACGCTGGTGGTGCCGTCACCACCGGTGCCGCCGGCACCGCCGGTGGCGGTACCGCTGGCGGCGCCACCGTTGGAGTTTTCGACGGCCGCGCCGCCCCCGCCACCGCCACCGCCACCGCCGTAGCCGGGCAAGGTGCCAGCAGCCGCAGCCCCGGCGCCGCCGGCGCCGCCGGTGCCTCCGGTCGCACCGGTACCGATGCTAGCGCCGTTACCACCGGTGCCACCGGCGCCACCGCCGCCGTACGCGCCGCCGTCGGTGCCGTTACCGCCCATGCCACCAGTGCCGCCGGTACCGCCATCCTGCGCGATCCCGTTGAAACCGGGCCCTCCGGGGATGAGTTCGGTGCCGTTGCCGCCTTGACCGCCGGCCCCACCGGTGCCGCCGTTACCGCCGCCGCTGCCGCCGACGCCGGCACCGCCGGTGCCGCCGTCGCCGCCGTCGCCACCCTGGCCGGCCTGAAAGTCGGTGCCGCCGTCGGCGCCGTTGCCGCCTTTGCCGCCGTCGCCGCCATTGCCGAACTCGCCGCCCGTGCCGCCGTCACCGCCGGTGCCGCCGCGCCGCGCCCGCCGAGGTGGGGCCGCGCCGTTGCCGCCCTTGCCGCCGTTCGCCGAAGATGGTGGCCGGGCTGCCGCCGGTGCCGCCGGCGCCGACGTTGCCGCCGTGCCGCCGGTGCCGGGGTCACCGCCGGTGCCGCCGGTGGCGGCCGCGGTGCCCGGGTTGCCGCCTTGGCCGCCGTTGCCGCCGGCCCCAAGGCCCGCCGGACCGGCCCGCTGGTAGCCGGCCGCGCCGGCGCCGCCGGTGCCGCCGGCGCCGGCATTGCCGCCGTTGCCGCCGGCGCCGCCGTCGCCGTTGGCGCCCGCGGCGCCGAAGCAGCCGCCGGCCGCGCCGGCATTGCCGCCGGCGCCGCCGTTGCCGGCGACCCCGCCGGCTGCCGCCGTCGCCGGCGGTCCCGCCGGCGCCGGGGCCGGGGAAGTGCCGGTCGAGCCTTCGCCGCCGGTGCCGCCCGTCCCGCCGTTCCCGCCAACCGCCGCCGCTGCCGCCGGCACCGCCGGCCGCCCCGCGATAACAGCGCGCTATTGGCGCCACCGGCCCCGCCGTGCCGCCGAGGCCGCCGGTCCCGCCGTCATCGCCCTGGCGCCCATGCCGCCGGTCATGCCGGTCATGCCGGCCCCGCCGGCACCGCCGGTACCGCCATTACCGCCGGTGCCGAATAGCGATAGCAGCTGCCTGTCGGCGCCACCGACCCCACCGGCACCACCGGTACCGCCGGCCCCACCGACACCGCCGGCTCCGCCGGCCCCGCCGGCAGCGCCGCCGAACGGCCCGAGACCGCCGCCGATGAACCCATTGGCCCCGCCGGCCCCGCCGTTACCGCCGTTCGCGCCGGCCCCGCCGTTACCGCCGGCCCCGCCGTTACCGCCAGCGCCCCACGGGCCTGCTGCGCCGCCGGCCCCACCGTTACCGCCGTTCATGCCCGCGGTGGTGGAGCTGTAGCCGGCACCACCGTTGCCGCCGTTGCCGAAAATCCATCCGCCGCCCCCGCCGGCACCGCCGTTGGGGCTGGCCGCCGAGCCGGGCGCTCCATCGACGCCGGGGCCGAACAGCGGGCGCCCCGTCAGCGTCAGCCAGGGCGAAAACGGCGCCTGGGCCTGGGCGGCGCTCATCAAGGCCTGCAGGGGCGACGCGTTGGCCGCCTCAGCGGCCGAATACGCGCTACCACCCGAGGTCAACGCCTGCATGAACGCGTTATGGAACAGCGCCGACTGCGCGCTCAACGCCTGAAACTCCTGGCCGTAGCTGCCAAACAACGCCGAAATCGCGGCCGACACCTCGTCCTGAGCCGCCGCCGCAATCTGCGTCGTCGAACCCGCCGCCGCCGCATTGGCCTGCCGGATAGCCAATCCGATCCCGCCCAAATCCGACGACGCTGTGGACAAAGCCTCAGGTAGGGCGACCACGAAAGAGGACATGTGCAGCTCCGATCACTAAGCAATGAAAAATGACGCGACGTTAGAAAAAACCCCCGAGATACGGCGTCTTCAACATGTTTTAGGGGCTTAATGGTCCGCCCGGCCACCCGCAGTGAGTAGGGCCTTTAGCCCTCAAAGCGGACGGCGTCGGTGGTCGCTCTCCTAACCTCTACCGAACCTCTACCGAAGCGGTTCCTGCGGCGGGTAGTCGCCGTTAACGCTGCGCTCGACGCCGCCCATGACCTGGCAGAAGCTGCGGCCAATTCTTCGGGCAGCACGAACACAACAGACATCTACGATTCCCCCCACGAAAGGCCAACTCAGCAGCAGAGGGTCCCCGAAACCCTCGAACAGTTCGGAACTGTACTCGCGTCAGCTCGGATTGTGTGAATTTCTCCAAAATTGACTGAATTAAATTCGCTCGCCGAAAGGCCCTGGGCCACAACGGGTCCGGATAATGTTTGCCGGTGTGACAGGGACGATTTGCTAAGCGTCGGGCGCGCGGCGGTCACCACACTTAGGTCGTGGACCGCCTCGCCACGGTTGCCGCCGGCGCTAGCCGGGGTTGCCGGGGTTACCGGGGTCGCCCGTTTTGCCGCCGCTGTTGCCGAGCCCGCCGAAGCTGCCAATGTCGCCCGCGCCAGCGGGCGTGGCGCCGACGCCGCCGACGATCAATTGCTCACGCCGCACCGCAGCTCTCGGTAACGAGCACGAGCGGCGCCGGCTCGACCAGCCGCGCGATCAGTTCGGCGATGCCGTCGCGGTCATCGGCCGTCCGGCATACCCAATCGGCCGACGATCCCGAGCGCCGGGAGGCCGGCCGGCTCGTCGCCACCATCTGACCCAGCCACCAGAGACTCGTCGACCGCGCGGCCACGCCTGCCGCACCCGCGGGCCCGATCGCGGTACCGTGCGCGGTGTGTGGTCGCTACGTTGCCGTGCCCAGACGCTGACGGGCCTGGCCGCCGTCGCGTTGGCCGCCGCGACGTTGTCCGGCTGCGGTTCGGGAGACTCCACGGTCGCAAAAACACCGACGCCCACGCCGGTGACTGCGTCGATCACCGCACCGCCGCCGGCCAGCGCGCCGCCGGCGACGGCCGCTCCGCCCAGCAGCAGCGCTGCGCCGGACCCGTGTGCGGTCAATCTCGCCTCCCCGACGATCACCAAGGCGGTCTCCGACCTCCCCCGCGATCCGCGCAGTCAGCAGCCGTGGAGTCCGGAACCGCTGGCCGGCAACTACAACGAGTGCGCCCAGCTGTCGGCGGTCATCATCAAGGCCAACACCAACGCGGGCAATCCCACCACCCGGGCGGTGATGTTCCACCTCGGCCAGTTCATCCCACAGGGGGTCCCGGACACCTACGGGTTCAACGGGATTGACGGCGCGCAGACCACTGGCGACACGGTGGCCTTGACCTACCCCGGCGGCATCAGTGGCTTGAACACCGCGGTGCGATTCCATTGGAACGGCATCGCTGTCGAGCTGATCGGTAACACCACCCACGGCTGAACACGCGTGGCGTGTGGCCGAACTCCAGAGAATGCAACTACCGGCTCGGACCGTCACCCCGGCCGGGTCCGATTTTCAGGTCAGTCTCTGCCGTTTATGCCAATTTCTTCGTTGGCCCGGTGACCCGGACGCGCGCCCACGCCGAAGCCTCACCGGTCATGTCGGACCCCTCACCTACAGTGGCTGCTGTGTTCGTCACCGGCGACAGTGTCGTCTACAGCGCCTCGGATCTCGCGGCCGCGGCCCGCTGCGAGTACGCGCTGTTGCGGGATTTCGACGCCAAGCTCGGCCGGGGCCCCGCCGTCGCCATCCAGGACGAATTGTTGGCGCGCACAGCCGTTCTGGGTAATGAGCATGAGCGACGCCAGCTCGATCGACTGCGCGGCGAGTTCGCCGGCGAGGTCGCGGTCATTGGCCGTCCGGCATACACGATCGCCGGGCTCACCGCCGCCGCCGAGGCGACCCGGCGGGCCATCACCGACCGCGCCCCGGCGGTGTATCAGGCCGCGATGTTCGACGGCCGCTTCGTCGGGTTCGCCGACTTCCTGGTGCGCGACGGCGACGAGTACCGGGTCATGGACACCAAGCTGGCCCGCTCGGCCAAGGTCACCGCTTTGCTGCAGCTGGCGGCCTACGCCGATGCGCTGACCCAATCGGGCGTCCCGGTGGCGCCGGAGGCCGAGCTGCAGCTGGGCGACGGGACCGTCGTGCGGTATCGGGTCAGCGACCTGATCCCGGTCTACCGATCCCAGCGCGCGCTCTTGCAGCGGCTGCTCGACGAGCACTATGCGGCGGGGGCGCCGGTGCGCTGGGAAGACGAGGGCGTACGGGCATGTTTCCGTTGTCCGCTGTGCACCGGGCAGGTGCGTGCGACCGACGACCTGCTGCTGGTCGCCGGTATGCGAGTGACCCAGCGGGACAAGCTGCTTGACGCCGGCATCACGACGGTCGGCGAGCTGGCCGGCCATAACGGACCGGTGCCCGACCTGACGCCCAACGCGCTGGGCAAGCTTACGAAGCAGGCCAAACTGCAGGTCCTGCAACGCGACACCGGCATTCCGCAGTTCGAGGTGACAGACCCGCAGCCGCTCACGCTGTTACCGGAGCCGGATCCCGGTGACCTGTTCTTCGACTTCGAGGGCGACCCGCTGTGGACGGCCGACGGCCGCGAGTGGGGTCTGGAATACCTGTTCGGGGTGCTGGATGCAAAGGGTGGCTTTCAGCCGCTGTGGGCGCATGACCGGGCCGAAGAACGCAAGGCACTCACCGATTTCCTGGCCATGGTGGCCAAGCGCCGCAAGCGCCGACCCCACATGCACATCTACCATTACGCGCCGTACGAGAAGACCGCTCTGTTGCGGCTCGCCGGACGGTACGGGGTCGGCGAGGACGAGGTCGACGAGCTGCTGCGCAGCGGGACGCTGGTTGACCTATACCCATTGGTGCGCAAGAGCATTCGCGTCGGCGCCGAGTCTTTCAGCCTCAAGGCGCTGGAGCCGCTCTACATGGGGGCGCAGCTGCGCGCCGGCGACGTCACCACCGCCGCGGCTTCGATCACGTCCTACGCGAGGTACCGCGAACTGCGGGCCGAAGGCCGCCGCGACGAGGCGGCCACCGTGCTCGGGGAGATCGAGGACTACAACCAATATGACTGCCGGTCCACCCGCGAACTGCGCAACTGGCTGATGCTGCGCGCCTACGAATCCGGCGTCGTACCCATTGGCGCGCAACCGGTTCCAAATGGCAACACCGTCGACGACCGCGACGAGCTGGCGGTGACCTTGTCGGCCTTCACCGGCGAGGCCGGCGTCGCCGACCGCACACCCGAGCAGACGGCGGTCGCGCTGGTGGCCGCTGCGCGCGGCTACCATCGCCGGGAGGATAAACCGT
Source organism: uncultured Actinomycetota bacterium (assembly GCA_963814505.1). GTDB lineage: Bacteria > Actinomycetota > Actinomycetes > Mycobacteriales > Mycobacteriaceae > Mycobacterium. The sequence goes on along the minus strand of CAWFDM010000014.1, from coordinate 19,288 downwards.
TCTGGTGGGCGCACTTCGATCGGCTGAACTTCCCGGTGGACGAATGGGCGGACAACACCGACGTCTTCGTCGCCGACCACGCGTCGGTCAGCGCCGATTGGCATACGCCGCCCCGGGCCCGCAAGCCGCAGCGACGGGTGCGGCTGCGGGGTGAGCTGGCGCGGGGCGAACTGCAGACCAACGTGTTCGCGCTCTACGAGCCCCCGGCCCCGCCGGGCATGACCGACAACCCCGACCGCCGGGCGGCCGGGCGCGCCGGGGTGGTCGAGGCCGACGACGCGACGGTGCCCACCGAAGTCGTGATTGTCGAGCGAATGGGCGCCGACGGCAACACATTTCAGCAACTGCCATTCGCGCTCACCCCCGGGCCGCCGGTGCAGACCACGGCCCTGCGCGATTCCATCGAAACGACGGCCGCCGCGCTGGCCGCCGGGTTGCCGCGGCTACCGCACACCGCGCTCATCGACATCCTGCTGCGCCAACCTCCCCGCACCCGCAGCGGCGCCCCGCTGCCCCGCGACACCGACATCGTCGCCGACATCACCGCCGCGGCGCTGGACCTGGACTCGTCATACCTGGCGGTGCACGGGCCGCCGGGGACGGGCAAGACGCACACGGCCGCCGCGGTGATCACCCGCCTGGTCAACGAAAATGGCTGGCGCGTAGGCGTTGTCGCGCAGTCGCACGCCACGGTCGAGAACCTGCTGGACTGCGTCGTGGCGGCCGGGCTGGATGCACAGCGCGTCGCGAAGAAGGGCAACGACGACGGCGCCCGGCGCTGGCGCCAGATCGACCCGAGCGAGTACGCCGCATTCATCGCCGACACCGCGGGATGCGTGATCGGCGGCACGGCATGGGATTTCGCCAACGACAACCGCGTGCCCCGAAACAGCCTGGACCTGCTGGTGATCGACGAGGCGGGCCAGTTCTGTCTGGCCAACACCATCGCCGTGGCCCCGGCGGCGGTGAACCTGATGCTGCTCGGCGACCCGCAGCAGCTGCCGCAGGTCAGTCAGGGCACTCATCCCGAACCGGTCGACACGTCCGCGCTGGAGTGGCTGGTCGACGGTCAGCGCACGCTGCCCGATGAGCGCGGTTATTTCCTGGACCGCTCCTACCGGATGCATCCGGCGGTGTGCGCCGCCGTTTCCGCGCTGGCCTATGAGGGCAGGTTGCGTTCCCACACCGAGCGCACGGCCGCGCGTCACCTCGACGGGTACCGGCCGGGTGTGCACGTGCTTTCCGTTGCACACCAAGGCAACTCGATCGACAGCCCACAGGAGGCCGACGTGATCACCGCCGAAGTCAAGCGGCTGCTCGGCGTCTCGTGGACCGACGAGCACGGCACCCGGCCGTTGGCCGCCTCCGACGTGCTGGTGCTGGCGCCGTACAACGCGCAGGTGGCGCTGGTGCGTCGACGGTTGGCGTCGGCGGGCCTCGGCGGGGTTCGGGTGGGAACGGTGGACAAGTTCCAGGGCGGGCAGGCGCCGGTGGTCCTCATCTCGATGACGGCATCGTCCATCGACGAAGTGCCCCGCGGAATTTCGTTCCTGCTCAACAGGAATCGGCTCAATGTCGCGGTCAGCAGGGCGCAATATGCAGCGGTGATCGTGCGATCGGAGATGCTGACCGAGTACCTGCCCGCCACGCCCGCCGGCCTGATGGATTTGGGCGCGTTCCTGGCCCTGGGTCGGGCCGGCTGCATCGACTGAGAGACGTTGTAAGCGAACGGTCCTGGCCAGATGACTGGCTATGGCGATCCGGGCATGCCGGGTGCGCCCGGAGTACCGTTTGTTCCAGCCGTGCCGCCGGAGCCGGCGGGGCCGCCCTTGGCGTTGCCCGCGACAGCTGCGATGGCGTTACCCCCGTTGCCGCCCTGCCCGCCGCTGCTGAGCGGGATCGTGCCGCCCCCGCCGCCGCCGCCTCCGCCGCCGGTGGCGAGTCCGGTTCCGTTGTTGGTCGCGTCGCCGCCGGCACCGCCACCACCGCCACCAGCCCCGTCGCCACCGATGCCACCGGTCCCGCCGGTGGCATTACCCGTCGAGCCGGCATCGACAATCGCGATGCCGCCGTTGCCACCGGCTCCGCCGGGGCCGGTCGCGCCGCCGCTGATGCCGGCGGCGCCATTGCCGCCGGTGGCGTTGCCAGTGCCTTCGTTGTGCCCTTCACCGCCGCCGCCGCCGGTGCCATTGCCGGCGGCGCCGGAGCCACCGGCCGCGCCGTTGCCGCCGAGCACGTCGCCGGCTCCGTGGGTAATTGCAGTACCGCCGGTGCCGCCGGTGCCGCCGACGCCGGAGGTGCCGCGGCCGCCGACGCCGCCAATGCCGCCGGTGGCGTCAGCCGCAGTGACAGAGCTGTCGATTTGCGCGAAACCGCCTTGGCCGCCGGACCCGCCGGCGGTCGCACCGTTGCCCCCCGCACCGCCGGTGCCGCCCATGACGGCGACCTCAGAGGTGTCGCTACCGATTTCCGCGAAGCCGCCGGCGCCGCCGCGGCCGCCGGCGCCGCTGACGCCGGTGCCGCCCGCCCCGCCGTGGCCGGGCGCGACGTTTCCGAGCCCCGCGGTGTACGCCAAACCGCCGTTACCGCCGTTGCCCCCGGTGGCGCCGTCGCCTCCAACGCCACCGGGCCCGCCGGCGGCGATAGCGGTCGACGTGGAGGTCTGGAGATTGGTGGGGGGCTCGATAAACGCGGCGCCGCCGTCGCCGCCATTCCCACCGGGGCCATTGGCAGGGCCGACGGTGCCATCCGCTCCGGCGCCGGCCTTGGCGTTACCAGTGCCGTAGGCAGTCGCCCAGCCGCCGGCGCCGCCATCACCACCGCCCATGGTGCCGGTGCCACCGGCCGCACCTTTGGTGCCCAGGGCGTCTCCAGCGCCGTGGTTGAGCGCAGATCCGCCCATGCCGCCGCCACCACCGGTGCCGCCGCTGCTTTGCCCGCCGATTCCGCCAGCACCACCCGTGGCGCTCACCGTTGAGGCGGTGCTTTCGATATCCGCGGTGCCGCCCATGCCGCCGGTGCCGCCGTTACCGCTGGTGCCGGTGCCGCCCGCCCCGCCGGCGCCGGCGGTGACTGTTCCGGTTCCCCATGTTTCCGCCCGACCACCGTTACCACCGGAACCGCCGATGGCGCCGTCGCCGCCAACGCCGCCCTTCCCGCCGGTGGCATTCCCCGTCGAGGGGTCGTTACCCGCCGGGCCGTTGAGGGTGATGGTTCCGGCTCCGCCGTTGCCGCCTGCCCCACCGGTGCCGGTCGTGCCGCCGCCGATGCCGGCCGCTCCGGCGCCGCCGGTGGCGTCTCCGGTGGTTCCGTAGTTGTAGGCGTCGCCACCGTTACCGCCGGCCCCATTGCCCATCGTGCCGGTGCCGCCAGACCCCCCGACGCCGCCGGTGGCGTCTCCCGCTCCGAAGTTAAGCGCGTCACCGCCTTTACCGCCGGTCCCGCCCTTGCCGGCGGTGCCAGTGCCGCCCGCTGCGCCGCCACCGCCGTGGGCATTGGCCGTGGCAGGAGCACCGACGTCATTGGGAGACCCGACAGACCCAATGCCACCGGCGCCGCCGACCCCGCCGGTGGTGCCGTTGCCACCGACCCCGCCGTTGCCGCCGACGGGGGCGATTATGGAGGCGGCATTATCGACACCCGCGCCACCACCTGCACCGCCATTGCCGCCGGGCCCGCTGGTGCCCTTGCCGCCCGCCCCGCCGATGCCGGGTGTGACGTTTCCGGTTCCGTTGTTGGACGCCAAGCCGCCGTCACCGCCGGCCCCGCCGCTGGTGCCATCGGCGCCGGCTCCTCCGGCTCCGCCGGTTGCGGTGGCCAACGAGGCGGGGTTGGAGACGTACCCGAAGCCGCCTTGGCCGCCGGCCCCGCCCGGACCGGTGGCGCCGCCGCCAGTGCCGGCCGCGCCGGCGCCACCGATGGCTTGTCCGGTTCCGCCGTTGGTGGCGTAGCCGCCGTTACCGCCGGCCCCACCGCCCGCGGCGCCGGCGCCACCAGCCCCGGCGGTACCGCCAACGGCGTCTCCGGCTCCGCTGCCAATAGCAGCACCGCCGTTGCCGCCGGCGCCGCCGACTCCGGTGCTGCCGGTGCCGCCGGACCCGCCGGCGCCGCCGATGGCGTTTTCGGCTCCGGAGCTAAACCCAGTGCCGCCGTTACCGCCGGCCCCGCCCGTGTCACCGGTGCCGCCGGTGCCGCCGTTCCCGCCGTTGCCGAACGCGCCGCCGTTGCCGCCGTCACCGCCCCTGCCACCGGTACCGCCGGCGCCGGCGTCGCCCCCGTCACCACCGGCGCCGCCGGCGCCGTACAGGCCGCCGGTGCCGCCGGTGCCGCCGTGACCCGGGGTCTGGCCCATGGCCGCGGTAAAGCCATCCCCTCCTTTACCGCCGTCGCCGCCGCTGGTGACCACAGCACCTACGCCACCCTGCGTACCCCCGCTGGCGCCGACACCGCCGGGCGCACCGCCGAAACCGCCAAAGCCTGGCTTGCCCGGATCCCCGCCGTCACCGCCCATGCCGCCGTCGGGATTGGCGGCGGTGAGGCCCGCCGCGCCGGCACCGCCGGTACCACCGGCCCCGGCGGTGCCACCGACACCGCCGTTGCCGCCATTGCCGTTGGCGCCCGCTTGGCCGATCAACCCCGCCTGGCCACCGGCCCCGCCCGTGCCGCCGTTACCGCCGAGACCACCGTCGCCGCCATTGCCGGCATCGCCGCCACGCCCGTTGCTGGCACTACCCGGCACTCCGGGCGTGCCGTCAGCACCGGCACCACCGGTGCCGCCCTGCCCGCCGGTCCCACCCTGCCCGCCGGCACCGCCGCTGCCAGACAGCGACCCACCGCGACCGCCGGCCCCGCCGGCACCACCGGTGCCGCCGGTGAAGCCGGTGCCGCCCGCCAACCCGGTCGTCCCGGTTACCCCCGTGCCCCCGGCCCCGCCGTTGCCACCGTTGCCGAACAGCGCCGCGTCGCCGCCACGCCCGCCGGGCTGGCCCGGCGCCCCCGACCCGCCGCTGCCACCATTGCCGAACAGCCACCCGCCGGCGCCTCCGGGAGCCCCGGTGCCCGGCGTACCGTCTGCGCCGTCGCCCGCCAACGGGCGCCCCGTCAGCAACTCCCAGGGCGAAAACACGCCAAGACTCTGCAACGGCGACGAGTTGGCCGCCTCGGTGGCCGCATAGCCATCCGCTCCGGCGGTCAAAGCCCGCACAAATTGGTCATGCAACTGTGCCGTGCGCGCACTGAGCGCCTGATAGTCCCGGGCAAAGGCGCCGAACAACTTCGCGACGGCGGCCGACACCTCATCCTCGGCCGCGGGCAGCACCTCCGTCGTCGAGGCCGCCGCGGCCGCGTTGGCCGACCGGATCGCCGCTCCGAGCCCCGCCAAATCCCCGGACGCTGCCGCCAAGGCTTCCGGTACAGCGATCACATACGACGACACCCGCGTTTCCCCTCGGTCGGCCCCGACACGACTCAGGAAGATTATTGACGGAAGTGGCAGGGAATACCGCCGATTGGTGACATTTTCTGCGACGTCGCCGCGCGAACAGACGCAAAAGCGCCCCAAAACAGCCCATTTTGGCGGCTTTTGCGTCTGCTCGCGGTTTTCATCAGACGGACGAATGCCGCCCGTAGCTGGTGGGATCGTCGTCCGGATCGGGACGGTAATGCCGGTTTTCCGGCGCCTCGGATTCGCTGAGCCGATCGCGCGGCGTGTCGCTGTGGCGTCGCGGGGAAAACTCCGCTATCGGGCGAAAACGCTCATCGTCGGTGTGAGAGCCGTTGTGGGCGAAGCCAATCGGTTCGGATCGCGGCGCCGGTTCGGCAAGCAAGCTGTGCCACGTTTCGACGGGGTCGCTGTGCCAGGCCGCGGGGACCGGGGCGGGGGCTGGGGGCGGGTGGCCGAACCGCGGCATCCGCAGCGGCTCGGTGTCGCCCTCCTCTTCCCCGAGATCGGGTTCCCCGAGATCGTGCTCGATCTCGTGCTCGCGACGAAGGATCAACTCGACGTAGTCATCGTCGTCATGGTCCTCGTCGGCGTCGACGAAGCCGGCCTCTGACCCACGACCGCGCGGATCACCGCCGGCGCGCGCCCACGGCCTGAAGCCGACCAGCAACACCGCGGCAACGATCCCGAACAACGCGATCAACGCCGGCAGCAGTGTCGACTGCGACATCGCCGTCGAGAACGGCTCGCGCAGGAACTCCGGCAGTTGCAGGGCGCCGCCCTCGCCACCCGGTACATGCCGATCGCGCGGCCCGATTGTTGAGGGCGGCATATTCTCGCCGATCTGCCACGTCATGAACGCGGCCATGCCGGCGCTGCCGAGCACCGCCCCGAGCTGCCGGATCGCGTTGTACACACCAGAACTCGCGCCGGCCAACCGCGGCGGCACATTACGGGTCGCGGTAGCCGTCAGCGGCGACCACACAAACGCCATCCCGACACCCGTCGCCAACACCGGCAACACCAGCCGCCAGATCGGCGTGCCCGGGCCCATCTCGAACGAAAGCCACGTCAGACCGATCGCCAGCATGGAAAAACCGAAACCCAGCACGGGCATCGGCTGGTATCGGTCGGCGATCATGCCGGCAAACGGCGCCAGCGCACCGTTAGCGATCGCCAGCGGCGCGATCAGCAGCGCCGAGCGGGTCGGCGACAGCCCGCACACCACCTGCGCATAAAACGTCAGCGGCAGCACCAAGGCCGTCGTCGCGAACGCGATCACAGCCACCCCGGCGCTGCACAGGCTGAAGTCCCGGTCAGCGAAGAGATGCAGCGGGATCAGCGGCTCGCGGGTGTTGACCGACTGCCAGTAGATAAATGTCGCCATGAACCCGACGCCGGCGACGATCATCGCCCAGATCCACGGCTGCCAATGAGCGGACTGGCCCTGCTGCAGCCCGAAGACGACCAGAAACATGCCCGCCCCGGACAACCCGACGCCGATCAGATCGAACCGGTGCTGCTGCGTGGGCAGCATCGGTACCAGCCAAAACGCCAACCCGAGGCCGACGATGCCGATCGGGACGTTGACGAAGAAGATCCACTCCCAGCCCAGCCCGTCGACCAGCACACCGCCGGCCAGCGGCCCCACCAGGCTGGCGACGCCGGCGGTGGCACCCCACACGCTCATCGCGACACCGCGGCGCTGCGCCGGGAAGATCCGGGTGATCGTCGACAAGGTCTGCGGGGTGAGCACCCCGGCCCCGACGCCTTGCACAACGCGTGCGGTGATCAGCGTGGCGGCACTGCCCGACAGCCCACACCACAGCGAGGCGGCGGTGAACACCGCCAGACCGATCAGGTAGAGGTTCTTGGGGCCGAACCGGTCACCGAGTCGGCCGGCCACCAGCAACACCACCGCATACCCCAACAGGTAAGCGCTGGTCACCCAAACCACCTCGGAGTATCCGACCCGCAGGTCGGCCATGATGGTCGGGTTGGCAATCACGACGATGGTCGAGTCGAGCATGATCATGAAAAAGCCGACCATCATCGCCCACAGCGCATTCCAGGCGTTTTCTGATCCCGCGCGTCCGGTGCCACCCAGGGCCCGGGTCGTCGCCGCGCTCATGCACCCACCTCGTTTTCGCGCCCGAAGATGGCCCCGAAGATGGCCCCGAAGATGGCTTTGGGACGCACCAAGGGACGCACCAAGGGACGCGACGCACCAGGGGACGCACCAGCGAGGCGGCCGTGGCTTGCGCATGGTCGCGCCGCTCGTCCACCGCGTTACCGAAGGCCCAGCTGCCCGGCAACCTCGGCGAATGGGTCATCGATATTCCGTCCTGTCCGGCCTGCTCGACCGGCCTACCCGCATACCGGGTGGTATATCCCACGAGGGTGGGTACCACCATTTCAGCCCGCCAAAGTCCAGCGGGCCCGCCAACAGCCCGCAACGCCACCGGCCTAGGTCAGACAGCCCCGAGATGCGCTCTACCCGCGATTCGCTGGACGGACGCTAGCCTAGAGGGACGCCATCAGCAGGAGAGGCAAATATATGTGCGCCCGACGGAACAGGTCAACACCGGACCAAGTGCCGGCCGCTAGCGATGAGACGCCCAAAGCGTCCGCGCGTGCACTGGCGCAGCTCATCGAGCGCAGTTCGCGAATCCAGGGCCCGGCGGCGGAGGCCTACGTGGCCCGGCTGCGGCACGCGCACCCGGGTGCCGGCCCGGCCGAGATCGCCGCCAAGCTGGAGAAGCGCTTTGTCGCCCTGGTCACGGCCAGCGGCCTGGCGGTGGGGATGGCGGCGACGATCCCCGGGATTGGTACCTTGAGTGCGCTGTCTGCGGCTGCCGCGGAAACCGTCGCGTTCCTCGAGGCGACCACGCTTCTGGTGCTTGCCTTGGCGGTGGTGTACGGCGTTCCCGCCGACCATCGGGAACGACGACGGGCCCTGGTGTTGGCGGTGCTGGTCGGTGACAACAGCAAAAGAGCCGTCGGCGACCTGATCGGTCCGGGCCGCACCAACGGCGCCTGGATTTCCGAAAGCATGGCCTCGCTGCCGCTGTCCACGATGTCGCGGTTGAACTCGCGGCTGATGAAGTCGTGGGTCAAGCGGTACACAGTGCGGCGCAGCGCGCTGTTGTTCGGCAAGCTGCTGCCGGTCGGCATCGGCGCCCTGGTCGGCGCCGTCGGCAACTATCTCGCGGGCAAGAAGCTCGTCGGCAATGCCCGCAAGGCGTTTGGCCCCCCACCGTCGCGCTGGCCAGGCACACTGCACCTGTTACCCCCGATCCACGAGGCTGGCTAGCGGCCGGTTGCCCCCACCCGCCTCCTGTTCCCCGGTCTCTCTGGCGAATTGCCGGTGAAGCGATAGCCTTTATGAGGCGGAAACCTCCAGGACCGCCGCGGGTGTGAAGCACTCCGCCACCCGGGGTGCTGCAAAGTTGCGGGCGTGCGCAATACGCTTGCAGAACAAAGGAATCGAGGCGAACAGCGGCCGTGGGCAACATAAGTTCACCATTCGGGCAGAACGAATGGCTGGTCGAAGAGATGTACCGCAAGTTCCGCGACGACCCCTCCTCGGTCGATCCGAGCTGGCACGAGTTCCTGGTTGACTACAACCCCGAGTCAACCGCCGACACCGCGGCCCCTGCCGACGGGCAGCCGGTCGCCCCCGCGCCGGAAGCAAAACCGGCTGCCGCAGAAGCAAAGCCCGCGCCGTCGGCGCCGCCGTCCAGCCCCGCCAGCGCTGCCACGTCCGGCACTGCCGCGAGCGCCGCCAGCTTCCGCACCGGCGGGCAACGGCGCACCGGCCGCACCCGCCGCACCCGCCGCACCGGCCGCACCGGCCGCCAAAGCCGCCGCTGTCCCGCCGGCCGAGGGTGACGAACTGCAGGTGCTGCGCGGCGCCGCGGCGGCCGTCGTCAAGAACATGTCGGCGTCACTGGAGGTGCCGACGGCGACCAGCGTGCGGGCCATGCCGGCCAAGCTGATGATCGACAACCGCACCGTGATCAACAACCAGCTCAAGCGCAATCGCGGCGGCAAGATCTCCTTCACCCATCTGCTGGGTTATGCGCTGGTTCAGGCCGTTAAGAAGTTCCCCAACTTGAATCGGCATTACGCGCTGGTCGACGGCAAGCCGATGTCTGTCACGCCTGCCCATACCAATCTGGGCCTGGCCATCGATCTGCAGGGCAAGGACGGCAAGCGCTCGCTGGTGGTGGCCGGCATCAAGGGCTGCGAGACCATGCGGTTCGCGGAATTCGTCTCCGCCTACGAGGACATCGTCCGCCGCGCCCGCGACGGCAAGCTGACCGCCGAAGACTTTGCCGGAGTGACGATTTCGCTGACCAACCCGGGTACCATCGGCACCGTGCACTCGGTGCCGCGGCTGATGGCGGGCCAGGGCGCCATCATCGGTGTCGGGGCCATGGAATACCCGGCCGAGTTTCAGGGCGCCAGCGCGGAGCGCATCGCCGAACTGGGCATCGGCAAGCTCATCACGCTGACGTCCACCTATGACCACCGCATCATCCAAGGCGCGGAATCCGGCGACTTCCTGCGCACCATCCACGAAATGCTGCTCTCGGATGACTTCTGGGACGAGATCTTCCGCGAGTTGGGCAACCCGTATCTGCCGGTCCGCTGGAGCACCGACAACCCGGACTCCATCGTCGACAAGAACGCCCGCGTGATGGAGCTGATCGCGGCCTACCGCAACCGCGGCCATCTGATGGCCGACATCGACCCGCTGCGGCTGGACAAAACCCGGTTCCGCAGTCACCCCGATCTCGAGGTGCTCACCCATGGGCTGACGCTTTGGGACCTCGATCGGGTGTTCAAGGTCAACGGTTTTGCCGGTTGCGAGTACAAGAAGCTGCGCGACGTCTTGGGCCTGCTGCGCGACGCCTACTGCCGCCACATCGGGGTGGAGTACACCCACATCCTCGACCCCGAACAACAGAAGTGGCTGGAAGAGCGGGTCGAGACCAAACACGTCAAACCGACTGTGGCCGAACAGAAATACATCCTGAGCAAGCTGAACGCCGCCGAGGCCTTCGAGACGTTCCTGCAGACCAAATACGTTGGGCAGAAGCGGTTCTCGCTGGAAGGCGCGGAAAGCCAAATCCCGCTGATGGACGCGGCGATCGACCAGTGCGCCGAGCATGGCCTGGACGAAGTGGTCATCGCGATGCCGCACCGCGGCCGGCTCAACGTGCTGGCCAACATCGTCGGCAAGCCGTACTCGCAGATCTTCAGCGAGTTCGAGGGCAACCTCAACCCGGCGGAGGCGCACGGTTCGGGTGACGTCAAATACCATCTCGGCGCCACCGGCGTGTTCCTACAGATGTTCGGCGACAACGACATTCAGGTTTCGCTGACCGCCAACCCGTCGCACCTGGAAGCCGTGGACCCGGTGCTGGAGGGCCTGGTTCGGGCCAAACAGGACCTCCTGGACGGCGACGGAGAACAGCGCTTCTCGGTGGTGCCGATGATGCTGCACGGTGACGCCGCCTTCGCCGGCCAGGGAGTCGTCGCCGAAACGCTGAACCTGACCAACCTGCCCGGTTATCGAGTCGGCGGCACCATCCACATCATCGTCAACAACCAGATCGGCTTCACCACCGCGCCGGAGTTCTCCAGGTCCAGTGAATACTGCACCGACGTCGCGAAAATGATTGGGGCGCCTATCTTTCACATCAACGGCGACGATCCGGAGGCGTGCGTGTGGGTGGCGAGGCTGGCCGTGGACTTCCGGCAGAAGTTCAACAACGACGTCGTCATCGACATGCTGTGCTACCGCCGGCGCGGGCACAACGAGGGCGACGACCCCTCAATGACGAACCCGTCCATGTACGACGTGGTGGACACCAAGCGCGGGGCCCGCAAGACCTACACCGAAGCCCTGATCGGCCGCGGTGACATCTCGCTGAAGGAAGCCGAGGACGCGCTGCGCGACTACCAGGGCCAGCTGGAGCAGGTGTTCAACGAGGTCCGCGAGGTGGAAAAGCATGGCGCGCAGCCGAGCCTGTCGGTCGAGGAGGACCAGATGATCCCCGCGGGGCTCTCGACCGTGGTGGACAAATCGCTGCTGGCCCGCATCGGCGACGCGTTCCTGGCCCTGCCGGACGGCTTCACCGCGCACCCACGGGTTCAGCCGGTGCTCGAAAGGCGCCGGGAGATGGCCTATGAAGGCAAGATCGACTGGGCCTTTGCCGAGCTGCTGGCGCTGGGTTCGCTGGTGGCCGAGGGCAAGCTGGTGCGGTTTTCGGGACAGGACACCAAGCGTGGCACGTTCTCCCAACGGCATTCGGTGATCATCGACCGCAACACCGGCGCGGAGTTCACCCCCCTGCAGCTGCTGGCGACCAACAAGGACGGCAGCCCCACCGGCGGCAAGTTCCTGGTCTACGACTCTCCGCTGTCGGAGTACGCGGCCGTCGGTTTCGAGTACGGCTATACCGTGGGCAACCCCGAAGCAGTTGTGTTGTGGGAGGCTCAGTTCGGTGACTTCGTCAATGGCGCGCAGTCGATCATCGACGAATTCATCAGCTCCGGAGAGGCCAAGTGGGGCCAGCTGTCCACGGTGGTGCTGCTGCTGCCGCACGGACACGAGGGGCAGGGCCCCGACCACACGTCGGGCCGCATCGAACGCTTCCTGCAGTTGTGGGCGGAGGGTTCGATGACCATCGCGGTGCCGTCGACCCCGTCGAACTACTTCCACCTGTTGCGCCGGCACGCCCTGGACGGGGTGATGCGCCCGCTGATCGTGTTCACGCCAAAGTCGATGTTGCGCAACAAGGCAGCCGTCAGCGACGTCAAGGACTTCACCGAGATCAAGTTCCGCTCGGTGCTCGAAGAACCCACCTACGAAGACGGCGTCGGCGACCGCAGCACGGTCACCCGGATCCTGCTGACCAGCGGCAAGATCTATTACGAGCTGGCCGCCCGCAAATCCAAGGACAAGCGCGACGACGTCGCGATCGTGCGCATCGAACAGCTGGCCCCGTTGCCCAGGCGCCGGCTCGCCGACACGCTGGACCGCTACGAGAACGCCGGAGAGTTCTTCTGGGTGCAAGAGGAGCCGGCCAACCAGGGCGCGTGGCCGCGCTTCGGGTTGGAGCTGCCCGAGCTGCTGCCTCGGCTCAGCGGGATCAAACGCATTTCACGCCGGGCCATGTCGGCCCCGTCGTCGGGTTCCTCGAAGGTGCACGCCGTCGAGCAGCAGGAGATCATCGACACGGCGTTTGGCTGAAGGTTCGGCCGGCCCGGTGACGGCGAGCGCCGGAACGGCGCGAGTAAGGAACCCGTGTGGTCACCCAGCGTTGGCGGTGTCCACGCCGCCGCCCTAGGCCGAAGTTACTGTTGTTCGGGTAGGAAATTGTGGCTTTGACCTGGCGTTTCGCGGGTTTGCTGGTGTGCGTTTGTGGCTACGCGCCGATGGTCAGGGGGATGGTGGCTTCGATGAGGTCGAAGGCGCGGCGTTGTTCGGGGGTTGGGTCGGTGAGTTTGTCGATCTCGATGTCGGTGTTCTGGTAGCGGATCCTATCGCGGGTGAGGGTTTTGAGGTGTTCGAGCAGGCCGGCGAAGCTGCGTATTGGGTTGGCGTTGGTGTCTTGTTTGTGTGCGGCTTTAGCGTCGGCCTCGGTGCTGCGTTGGGCGGCGGCTACGGGATTGTCACGGGTGGGCGGGTTTTCGTCGGTGAAGGTTAATGGCGCCCAGGCTTTGCGTAGGTGCCAGACCAGGTAGCGGGCCAGCATGCAGATCAACAGGTGGGCTTTAACACGGTCTTGCAGGCGGTGGCGGATGGGCCGCACCTGTAGGTCATCGGTTTTGATGCTGCGGAAGTCACGTTCGATGTTGGCCAGGTCTTTGTAGCTTTGCACCACAGCGGCCGGGTTCAGCGCCGCAGCGTCAACGCTGGTGCGTATCACGTAGATGCCATCGACGGCGGCTTCGGTGTCGATGGCGGCTTGGTTGCGGTGGTAGGTGAAGCTGTCATCGCTGATGGTGGTGTCAAAATGCTTGGCCATCTTGTACTTTCCCACCACTTTGCCGACGGCTACACCGATCTTGTCGGCCCCGGTTAGCCGACCTTTCTGCACTCGTTGAGCGATGGCTTCGAGTAGTTTGTCGGTGGCGGCCAACAGGTTGTGGCGTTTACGTGCGCGCTGGTCAGCCAACAGTGGGTTACAGCAGGCGATCAGCCGTTCGCCGGGATAGTCAGGGTGGTTGATCTCGACTAGATCCTGTTGGTCGAACAGGCTCATCTGCAAGGGCCCTTGGTCGGCGGCCAGCGCGGCAATCTGCGGGGCGCGTAGCGCGGTGATCCACCCAAAACCCGCGCCCGCCTTGTTGAGTTCACGCAGCGCGTTGATGCGGGCGGTGGTGATCATGCCCCGATCACCCACCATCACCAGATCATCGAGTGTGAACGTGTCTTTCAGATCGTCCACGATGGCGCTGAACGCTTTGGGATCAGCAGTGTTGCCGGGGAATACCCGCACTGCTACCGGCCGTCCTTCCCGGTCCCCAAGAAGCCCGAAATTGATCTGCGGCAGGCCTTTTTTACCGTCACGGGAATACCCTCGTGCCGCCAACTCGCAGCGGTTGCCGGTCATCCACGTGCTGGACAGGTCAAATAACGCCATCTTCGACGGGTTAGCTTGCCGGCCAAGGTGTTTAGCGGCAAGTTTCGTTTCGATCGCGTCTTGGCGGTCGACCAGCCAGTCCATCGCGGCGTAGATCTCGTCGGTGGAGGCGTCGGCGATGCCCAGGTCAACACCCAAGGTGGTGTCGGGCCACCACGCGAGTGTGTCCAGCTTGCTGGCTGGTCGGACGACTCGGGAGATGATCAATCCCAGCGCCAGATCCCGTGACCGGCACCGCGGTCCCAGCAGGGCCGCCATACCCACCGTGCGGGCCATTGCCGCCACCGCTGCCACATCCCCGTGCGGCAGGGCGCGGGTGACGGTGAACTCCGAGCCGGCCGCCACCAGTGTTTGACCTTTTAAGGCGGCCTCGATCGCGGCGATCGCTTCGGCCGGCAGCTTGGACAGGTTGGCCAGGGTTTCGTGGCGCACCTTGCCGCCATCGCGGAACGTGCGGCGCACCAAGGTTGATTCGTAGTGGCGCACCTTGCCTGCCTTATCGACATACTTACTCGATGTCCGGGCTACATGCATGCTGGCTGATTTGGCCACAGCCCAATGTTACAAGGTGAACTCGTCTACTGAAAGCATCGACACACCATATTTAGTGGCTACATATATTTAATCCCACCGCTACAAATCCCAGCTCAGTGCCCGATTTCCCCGACTCGCCAGCATCGCGGTAGGGACCGCCCTTTCGGGCGGCCCCCCGCACAGATCCCAGCGTGCGGAACTACCGCACTGGGCTCCTACCTAAGGTACGAACGTCGAAGCGCTGTTCAGGGTAGGAATGCAACACTCTGGCCGGTGGCAGCCAGCGAGTTGCGAGCAGGTTCATCCGCGCCCAGGTGATACTCGTCTTATGGCTCCGGCGCCGAAGCGCGTTCAACCAGTTCCTCGTAACTTGGGTGCGAAAGGCCGATACTGCATCGATATTGCCAGGCACGGCGTAGTACGCGAAGTGACCTCGTACCACGCTCGCTAACCACCTGCCCTGCACGGGAATCGGCTGGTACCGGCGAAACTTGAGTTGTTCGTTGACTTCTCGCAGCTTCGCCCGCATCCGCTTCGAGATCGTGATACGCCGCAACCAGAAACGCCCATTCCTCGTCTTTCCGCATACATGCGTGAAACCAAGAAAATCGAACGTCTCGGGCCTACCCAGCCCACGCGCCGATCGCCTTTTGGCAGCATGCCGCCCAAATTCAATCAGCCGCGTCTTATCTGGATGCAGCTCCAAGTTGAACTTCGCGAACCGCTCCCGAAGGTCGACAAGAAACCGCTGCGCATCGGTTTGATGCTCGAAACCCACAACGAAATCGTCAGCGAAACGCACAATGATCACATCACCATGCGCATACCGACGTCTCCACCAGTGAGCCCACAAGTCGAAGACATAGTGCAGGTACACGTTCGCCAGCAACGGCGACGCCGAAGCACCCTGCGGTGCCCCTTGCACTGTCTGCGACCAGTTCCCATCCTCGATGACTCCTGCTCTCAACCACTTACTGATGAGACGCAGGACCCGCTTATCGGCGATCCGGTGCTCAAGAAACCTCTCAAGCCAGCAATGATCAAGCTGGCCGAAAAAGTCGCGGATATCCGCATCGAGCACCCAGTTCACCTTCTTCCGTGAGATGCCGGTCGCTAACGCATCCAACGCATTGTGCGGGTTGCGTCCAGGCCGAAATCCGTAAGAGAAGCCGAGGAAGTCCACCTCGTAGATAGCGTTTAACACCTCGACAACAGCACGCTGAAGAATTTTGTCCTCCAACGTCGCTATGCCTAACGGGCGCATACGCCCATCGGACTTCGAAATGTAAGCACGCCGTGATGGACTTGCCCGATAAGCACCACTGTGGACCCTGGCAAGCAGATTCACGAGGTTCGCCCCGAGATTCTCGCCGTAGTCCTGCCATGTCACCCGATCCACACCCGTAGCGGCCTTGGGGTTAATCGCCCAATAAGCCGCCCAGAGGCGATTCACGTCGACATGGTGCAGCAGCGCTGTGAACTGCGCTTCCTTATCCTTTCTCGCTACTTCACGCACACGATCCAACCCGCTTGACACGCTCGATCCGGCACTGCGTCCGGCACGTGTTAGGTCGATCATGTTCCCCTTGGTCAGCCCCCTTTCCTCCCCCACCTCCGCCGCCACTTCCGTGGCCTTGTTCGGCAGGTTCGCAGGTACTACGGGGCTGTCTGACTTCCCACGCTCGTTCATCTCAGGCTTACCGCCTCAGCGTTCCCTAAGCGGCCCGACTGGTGATCAACCAGAGGGCAAACGTGGGATCTCCCGGTTCTCGCGCATGAAGGTTCCGTACATGCACAGGTTCTCTGACCGCGCGGGGCCCACCAACGACTCGCAATAACGCCGCTAGCGGTGTTGCCTTCCACAGTTACTACAGCGTCGGCACCCCGAACTCCCTGATTTCGCGGCTCAATAGCTGGCCTACACGTGCCCCTGTGAACGCTTCGCTGCGCCCTCACGGAACGCCAACGCATCACTCGGGGTCACCGTGGATTGCTAATCCTTCGGTGTAGGGCTCTTTCATCCCCTCCTCCATGCCGGTTTATCCCGGCGCTTTCAGCAACTTCGGCCTAGGGGGCGACCGCCACCCAGGAAGGGCCCATGCCGACTTTGATGGTATTGACCACGCTGTCGTCGGTGGGGTCGATCACCGACACCGTGCCGGGGGGACTTGCGGGGTTGCGGTTGGTGACGTAGACCTCGCCGGCGTTGTCGCCGGTGGGGCTGACCGCCACCCCGACCGGGTTGGTGCCGACGGGGATGGTGGTGGAGAGCAGGGTGTTGTCGGGGCTGATCACCGACACCGTGCCGGGGGGAGCGTTGTTATTGGCAAGGGCGACGTAGACATCGCCGGTGGGGCTGACCGCCACCGCGTTTGGCGTGTTGCCGACGGTGATGGTGGTGAGCGGGGCATCTGGCGGGGCTGATCACTGACACCGTGCCGGCTAGGGAGTTGGTGACATAGACGTCGCCGGCGTTGGTGCCGGCGGGGCTGACCGCCACCCCGATCGGGGCGGGCATCTTGGGGTCGAGGGGGCCGAGGTTGATGTTGATGGGGGACAGCAGGGCGTTGTCGGGGCTGATCACCGACACCGTGCCGGTGCCTGTTGCTGGGTTGAAGCCGGCGACGTAGACCTCGCCGGCGTTGGCGCCGGTGGGGCTGACCGCCACCCCGGTCGGGATGATGGGGACCTTGATGGGGGCGAGCATGGTGTTGTCGGGGCTGATCACCCACACCATGCCGGGGCCTGTTGTTCGTTGCTGAAGCCGGTGACGTAGACATCGCCCGCGTTGTCGCCGATGGGGCTGACCGCCACCCCGAGCGCCTGGGTGTTGGGGCCGAGCTGGGGGAGGGTGATGGTGGTGATCACGGTTTTGTTGTCGGGGCTGATCACACCGTGACACCGTGGCGGAGCCTGTTGCGTTGTAGCCGGTGACGTAGACATCGCCGGCGTTGTGGCCGGTGGGGCTGACCGCGACCTCGTTCGGGGTGATGCCGGAGGGGAGGGTGATGGTGGTGAGCACGGTTTTGTTGTCGGGGCTGATCACCGACACCGTGTGGTCGGCGGTGTTGGTGACGTAGATGTCGCCGCTGTTGGGGAGCTTGGGGCCGCCGCCTGCGGCGCCGCCGGCACCTCCGGCACCTCCGGCACCGCCCTGGGCACCGGCAGGTGCGCCACCGGGGCTGCCGGGACTGCCGGGAGCGCCGCTGCCGCCGGTCCCGCCGGCCCCGCCGGCCCCGCCGGCCCCGCCGGTACCGAGCAGGCCGCCAGACCCACCGGCCCCGCCGTCACCACCGGTCCCGCCGGCCGGTCCGGGGGTCGGGCTAGAACCACCGGCCCCGCCGGCCCCGCCGGCCCCGCCGGCACCAAACAGCCCGCCGCCACCGCCGACACCCCCGTGACCACCGGCCGCGCCGCTCCCGGCCAAGGCGTCCCCGCCCTGCCCGCCTTGCCCGCCGGTGCCGAACAGGCCAGCAGCACCCCCAGCCCCGCCGCTACCACCGGCGGGGCTGCCCATGCCCGTGCCGCCGGCCACCCCGGACCCACCGGCACCGCCGTTGCCGAAAAACCACCCGCCACCCCCACCGGCCTGCCCCGTACCGGCGGCACCATCCGCGCCGTTGCCGACCAGCGGGCGCCCCGTGAGGTCCTGTATCGGGGAAAACACCCCCAGGCCTTGGGCAGCATCGCGCGCCAGCGCCTGCAGCGGCGAACTGTTGGCGACCTCGGCGGCCGCATACCTCAACCCACCCAAACCCAGCGCCTGCACAAACTGCTCATGAAACAGCCCCGCCTGCGCACTAAGCCCCTGAAACCGCTGCCCGTAACTGCCAAACATCGCCGAGACCGCCGCCGACACCTCATCATGGGCCGCGGCCACCACCTGCGTCGTCGAACCCCTCGCCGCCGCCGTGGCCGACCCGATCGACAAACCGATCCCGCTGAGATCCTGTGCGGCCGCGGCCAGCAACTGCGGCGACGCGAGAACATACGACGACATCTGCGGGTCTCCTCACCAAAAGTGATCTAGGACACAAAACGTAAACACGATCGGGGACTCTACGCGCGCCCAACAACATTTCCTACCGCAAGTGCGCAACTAATTTCGCGCTCGTCAATTCGGTCCCAGGCGGAGGGGTCCATCCTCGACAGGACGGCGTTGGTGACCGCAGCACGGTCACCCGGATCCTGCGACCAGCGGCAAGATCTATTACGAGCTGGCCGCCCGCAAGGCCAAGGACAAGCGCGACGACATCGCGATCGTGCGCATCGAACAGCTGGCCCCGTTGCCCCGGCGCCGCCTCGACGAAACGCTGGACCGCTACAAGAGGACGCCGGGGAGTTCTTCTGGGTGCAAGAGGAGCCGGCCAACCAGGGCGCGTGGCCGCGCTTCGGGTTGGAGCTGCCCGAGCTGCTGCCCCGGCTTACCGGGATCAAACGCATTTCGCGTCGGGCCATGTCGGCCCCGTCGTCGGGTTCGTCGAAGGTGCACGCCGTCGAGCAGCAGGAGATCATCGACACGGCGTTTGGCTGAGGGTTCGGCCAGCCCGGTGACGGCGAGCGCCGGAACGGCGCGAGTAAGCAACCGGGCAATCGAGCCTGAACGTCGGCGGTGTCCACGCCGCCGCCCTAGCTCGGCTAGGCCTAGACCTCT
>CAWFDM010000013.1:0-135849 GCA_963814505.1 uncultured Actinomycetota bacterium | reverse complement strand
AGGGAGCGACCTAGGGAGCGACCGCCAAAAACTCCGCGAAGGCGCCGACGGTGATGGTGTCGGTGACTTTGTCCGTGGCGGGGTCGATCACCGACACCGTGCTGGGGGGAGAGGTGGTGCCGCCCGTGTTGTTGGTGTTGACGACGTATATGTCGCCGGTGGGGCCGGGGCCGACCGCCACGCCGACCGGGGCGGTGCCGACGGGGATGGGCGGGGCGAAGGTGCCCGTGGCGGGTTCGAACACCAACAGCGTGCCGGGGGGAGGGTTGGTGACGAGGTTGAGGTCGTTGTTGTTGACGATGTAGACGTCGGTGCCGTTGGGGCTGAACGCCACCCCGGCCGGCGTCGTGTTGGGGGGAAGGGCGGAGATGGTGGTGACCATGGGGTTGGTGGGGTCGGGGCCGCTGATCACCGACACCGTGCCGTTGCCCGTGGTTGGGTCATTGCCGGTGACATAGACGTCGGCGGTGTGGGTGGCGGGGTTGACCGTGGGGCTGACCGCCACCGCCAAGGGTATGTTGGGGACGGCGATGGTGGTGAGCACGACGTTGGCGGGGCTGATCACCGACACCGCGCCGGTCTCGGTGCCGGTGAGAGTGTTGAAGTTGAGCGTGTTGACGTAGACATCGCCGGCGTTGGCGCCGGTGGGGCTGACCGCCAATAATTCCGGGAGGGTTTCGACGTTGGCGGCGACGGGGAGGGTGATGGTGGTGACCGGCTGGTTGTCGGGGCCGAACACCCACACCGTCGCGCTGGCCGACGGGGTGGTGGAGCCGACGGGTGGTGGTGTTATGGTCTCGCCGGTGGCGTAGACCTCGCCCTTGGGACTGACCGCCACCGCCAACGCCTCGGTGGTGCTGCCGGGGATGTTGCTGGTGAGGTTGATGGTGGTGACCGACTTGTTGTCGGGGCTGATCACCCACAGCGCGCCGTTCTGCGACCCGGGGGTGGTGCCGACGGGTGGTGTTTGGATGGTGCCGGCGACGTAGACATCGCCGGCGTTCATGCCGCCGGGGCTGACCGCCACCCCGAACTCTTGCGCCGTGGCGCCGGGGGTGCCCCCGGTGGGGAGGGTGATGGTGGTGATCACGGTGGGGTTGGGGCCGGGGCTGAGCACCGACACCGTGCCGTCGGCGGAGTTGGTGACATAGACATCGCCGCTGTTGGGCAGCTTGGGTCCGCCGCCTCCGGCGCCGCCGGCACCTCCGGCACCTCCGGCACCGCCCTGGGCACCGGCAGGTGCGCCACCGGGGCTCCCGGGACTGCCGAGAGCGCCGCTGCCGCCGGTCCCGCCGGTCCCGCCGGCCCCGCCGGCCCCGCCGGTCCCGAACAGGCCGCCAGACCCACCGGCCCCGCCGTCGCCACCGGTCCCGCCGACCGGTCCGGGGGTCGGGCTAGAACCACCGGCCCCGCCGGCCCCGCCGGCCCCGCCGGCACCAAACAGCCCACCGCCACCGCCGACACCCCCATGACCACCGGCCGCGCCGCTCCCGGCCAAGGCGTCCCCGCCCTGCCCGCCTTGCCCGCCGGTGCCGAACAGGCCAGCAGAACCCCCAGCCCCGCCGCTACCACCGGCGGGGCTGCCCATGCCCGTGCCGCCGGCCACCCCGGACCCACCGGCACCGCCGTTGCCGAAAAGCCACCCGCCACCCCCACCGGCCTGCCCCGTACCGGCGGCACCATCCGCGCCGTTGCCGACCAGCGGGCGCCCCGTGAGGTCCTGTATCGGGGAAAACACCCCCAGGCCTTGGGCAGCATCGCGCGCCAGCGCCTGCAGCGGCGAACTGTTGGCGACCTCGGCGGCCGCATACCTCAACCCACCCAAACCCAGCGCCTGCACAAACTGCTCATGAAACAGCCCCGCCTGCGCACTAAGCCCCTGAAACCGCTGCCCGTAACTGCCAAACATCGCCGAGACCGCCGCCGACACCTCATCATGGGCCGCGGCCACCACCTGCGTCGTCGAACCCCTCGCCGCCGCCGTGGCCGACCCGATCGACAAACCGATCCCGCTGAGATCCTGTGCGGCCGCGGCCAGCACCTGCGGCGACGCGAAAACATACGACGACATCTGCGGCTCCCTCACCAAAATGTGACCCAGCACACAAAAACGAAAACAGCACCGGGGACTCTACGCCCGCCCACCAGGATTTTCGATCCCATTACGCAATTAATTTCGCGCGCGTTTTAATTGGTCCCAGGCGGCGGGCGCCGGCGGCCCGGACACCGTTGACGCAACCCGGCGGCCGGGACCCCGCCGGGACGCAAGGATGCTGCGCGATGATGCGGGTGGGTCGACACGACGCGAAGGTGGGCGCGAGAAATCAGCGTTTGACGCCCCTTGTCCGGGATGCGCTCCTGCCCCACGATACGAGCACACCCCTAGGCGGCCGTGCGCGCAACCGACGCGGGCCGGGCGGTAGGGCTACTGCCGTCACGAGATCATGAGGTGCACCAGATGAGCACGATAAGCCTATGCATGATCGTCAAGAACGAGGAACAAACGCTGGAACGATGTTTGAAATCCGTCGAAGGCGTTTCTGACGAGATCATCATCGTGGACACGGGCTCGGACGATCGCACGAAGGACATCGCCGAAAGCTTCACGTCCCGGGTTTTTGATTTCACCTGGGTCGACGATTTTGCCGCGGCACGAAACTATTCGTTTGCGCAGGCGACTATGGACTGGATTTTATGGTTGGATGCCGATGACGTCCTGCTTCCAGAAGATCGCACCAAACTCCTGGAACTGAAGACTACGTTGAGTGCCGCCGTAGACGCGGTATCGATGATCTATCATACCGCTTTTGACGAGTCGAACAACGTCATTCAGAGTGGCCGAAATCTACGACTGCTGAGAAGATCGAAGAATTTTGTTTGGCGCGGGGTGGTGCACGAAGAGCTGGCAACCGACGAGAAATTCAGCTACCTCAACAGCGACGTCGTCGTCACCCACCGAAAACCCGCCAGTGAACTCGGCCCTTCCCGGCGCAACCTGCTGATCTACGAAAAGCACATCAACGCGGGGCGACAGCTGCGACCCCGAGACCTGTTCCAGTACGCCCTCGAGTTGGAGGCCAACAAAGAATATGACAAAGCGATCGTTTACCATGAGCAATATTTGGCGAGCGACGAGGCCGATGTCGATCGCAATCTTTTCGCCCTGCACAGACTAGCGCGGTGCTACTATCTGGTCGGGAATTTAGACAAAGAGTGGGAATGCACGCTCAGATCTCTCGAATTTGATGTTCCGCGCCCCGAATTCAGTTGCCGCTTTGCCGAACGTTTCCTCAATCGCAACCAATTCCGGCAAGCCATCTTCTGGTATGAGCTGGCGTTACAGGACCAGGGAAGCAACGCGAGCGATTGGATGGTGGACAATTATCCGTTCAAGACGTGGCTGCCGCACAAGCAACTGGGATTATGCTACTACAAGATTGGGGATTATCAGCGCTCACTGCACCACAACCAGTTGGCCCACCAGTACTTGCCGAACGACGCGGGCATAGAAACAAATATCCGCCTGCTTGAGAAACTGGTCGACGAATCGGCAAGGAAGATACAGGAGGGCGAATCCTAAAAGGCGTTTGCCTGATCGGTCGAACGTGGACGTGCTGGGCCCGAATCGCGATTTGAGCCCAACAAGTCCACGTTCGCGCTAAAGGTTAGCCCGCGCCAAAGTTGCCCTGGCGCCGGCGGCGCCACCACCGCCGGTGGTCGAACCTGAGCCGCCGAGTCCGCCGGCGCCGCCGTGTCCGCCGGCCCCGCCGCTGCCGACGGTGCCGGTGCCCACGGAGGCAACGCCGCGGCTAATGCTCGTGTCCGGAGCCCGCCGGTGCCGCCGTGCCCCGTGCCCCAGTACCTCCAGCGCCTCCGGCACCGGTAATGGCGCCCGAGCCCGCGTTGCCGAAGAACCCTCCCGCCCCAGCCGTGCCGCCACTGCCGCCATCGCCTCCGGCACCGCCATCACCCCCGTTACCGCCGCCGCCGCCGTTACCGCCTTCGCTGCCGAAAGCCGCTGGACCACCCACCGATATCGGGTACCGCTGGTACCGGCTAACCTCGACACAAGTGAGCCGACACCAGGGAGGGTGCTCATGGAAGGGTTCGCCGGGAAAGTCGCCGCGGTAACCGGGGCCGGTTCGGGTATCGGCCAGGCGCTGGCGCTGGAACTGGGCCGCTCGGGCGCCAGCCTCGCGATCAGCGACGTCGACACCGAGGGACTGGCGCAGACCGAGGAACAGCTAAAGGCGATCGGGGCGCCGGTCAAGGCGGATCGTCTCGACGTCACCGAACGCGAGGCCTTCCTGCTCTACGCCGACGCGGTCAACGAGCACTTCGGCAAGGTGAACCAGATCTACAACAACGCCGGCATCGCCTTCACCGGAGATATAGAGGTCAGCCAATTCAAGGACATCGAACGGGTGATGGACGTCGACTTCTGGGGCGTGGTGAACGGCACCAAGGCGTTCCTTCCGCACCTGATCGCCTCCGGGGACGGCCACGTCATCAACGTCTCCAGCGTGTTCGGGTTGTTCTCGGTAGCCAGTCAGTCGGCGTACAACTCGGCCAAGTTCGCCGTGCGCGGCTTCACCGAGGCGCTACGCCAGGAGATGATCCTGGCCGGCCACCCGGTGGCGGTGACAACCGTGCACCCCGGCGGCATCAAGACCGCGATCGCCCGCAACGCCACCGCCGTCGAGGGATTCGACCCCGACAAGCTGGCCAAGAACTTCGACAAGGTGGCCCGTACCAGCCCGCAACGAGCCGCCCGGATCATCCTCGAGGCGGTGCGCAAGAAGAGGGCTCGCGTGCTCGTCGGCGCGGACGCCAAGGTGCTGGACGCCATCGTGCGGCTGACGGGTTCGGGGTATCAGCGGCTATTCATGACCGTGACGGGCCGGCTGATCCCGCGCCCCAGCCCTTAACTCAACGGCCCAGAACTCAACGGCCCAGCGGGTGCTCGGCCAACCACCCTCCGGCCACCGCCTGCGGGTCCGAGCCGCCGGCGACCTGGCGCCGCATATCGGCCAGCGCCGCGGTGTCCAGCACGCCGGCGATCTCGTTGAGCGCCAGCAGTTGCCGAGTGCTCAGCGCGTTGCGCCGATACAGCGGCACCACGTTCTCGGCCTGAATGAGTGTGGGCTTGCCGTCGTTCAGCACCACCAGGTCGGCCGGATTGTCGGGGTTGGCGGTGGTGGTCCACGCCGCGGTCAACTGGCCTGCCCGCAGCGCGGCCAACATTGTTGTGCCGTCCGGGAATTCACGCGGCACGGGTAACCGGCACGAGCCCACCACCGAAGGTGTCTGGGCTCCGGCAACCATCCCGACGACCAGCCCGGCGCAGTGTGGTGGCAGCGCGCTGAGGTCTGCGCTGAGATTGGGGCCGCCCCAGGCAGCCGCGGTCGCCTGAGTCACCATCAGCGCGGGTTTGTCTTGGGCCGCGGTCGTGTAGTCGCCCGCGGCGATGCCCTCCGGTAGCGCCGAGATCATCACCCGGTAGACCTGGCTATCGGATAACACCGATGCGCCGGGCTGCAAGGTCTGCAACGTCTTGCCGGTGAAGGCGGGCACCACCGTGAACGTGCCCGAGTCCAGTTTGGCCATCGGGTCGCTGGCGGTCTCGGGTCGCGCCCCGAAACCGTAGGACCGCAGCGCCGCGACGTAGATACCGGCCAGCAGCGCCGATTCGGGGTCGGACCCGGATCCGACCACCAACTCCGGCGCGGGACGCTGGTCAGCGGCACAACCGGTCAAGCCGGCCAAGCCGGCCACAGAAAGCACCGCAGCGAGCAGCAGCGCCGCCAGCCGCCCGACCCTCACGCCCTGGTATCTCAGGCGTCTGAGTCTCTTGCGGCCTGAGCCACCGCCGCGGCCACCGCTTCCCCGACGCGCAGGTCCAGCGGGCTCGGGACGATCCGGTCGAGCGCGAGGTCGTCGCTGACGACCGAGAAGATCGCCTCGGCGGCGGCCACCATCATCCGTTCGGTGATCCGGCGCGCCCCGGCGTCCAGGGCGCCGCGGAACATCCCCGGGAACGCCAGCACGTTGTTGATCTGGTTGCAGAAGTCGCTGCGGCCGGTGGCGACCACGGCCGCGTATTTGGCCGCAATGTCGGGATGGATCTCCGGGTCGGGGTTGGACAGCGCGAACACGATCCCTCCGGGCGCCATCGTGGCGATCAACTCCTCGGGGACGACACCCGCCGACACCCCGAGGAACACATCGGCCCCGTCGAGGGCTTCCACCATGCCGCCGGAAAGACCGCGCGGGTTACTGCGCAGCGCCAAGTCGACCTTCACGCTGTTCATGTCGTCTCGCCCGACATGCAGAATGCCGCGCGAGTCGAGCACGGTGATATCCGAAAGCCCCATTGCCAGAAGGAGATTCGAGCACGCGACGCCCGCGGCTCCGGCTCCGGAGACCACCACCCGCAGCGACGTCATGTCACGGCCGAGCAACTTGGCCGCGCCCATCAGCGCCGAAAGCACGACGATCGCGGTGCCGTGCTGGTCGTCGTGCATCACCGGGCAGTCCAGTGCTTCGATGACACGACGTTCGATCTCGAAGCAGCGCGGTGCCGAAATGTCCTCGAGGTTGACGGCGCCGAACGTCGGCCGCAGGCGCACCAGCGTTTCGACGATCGCGTCGGGATCCTTGGTGTCCAGCACGATCGGGATCGCGTCCAGCCCGGCGAACTCCTTGAACAGCGCGCACTTGCCTTCCATCACCGGCAGCGACGCCGCCGGTCCGATGTCGCCCAGGCCCAGTACCGCGGTGCCGTCACTCACGACGGCCACCAGCCGGCTCGCCCAGGTGTAGCGGTTCGCCAGGGTGTGATCGGCGGCGATCGCGCGACTGACCTGCGCCACACCCGGGGTGTAGGCGATCGACAGGGCGCGCTGGGTATCCACCGGAGCCGTCAGGCCCACGGCGAGCTTGCCGCCGACGTGTGCCTCGAAGATGTCCGCGTCGGCAACAACGCCCTGCTCGACGCGCGTCTGTATCGATTCAAGCAATTCGGACACGGGGCCCAGGGTACTGACTACTCATTAGTAGTCCTAATCGGCCTCGGCTTACGGTGGCGACCCGCTGCGCCCGGCTTCGCCGCGCTTGCGATCGCCACGGGCAGTCTCAGATCAGACCCAGCTCGGTGACCGCGGTGCGCTCGTCGGCCA
The DNA here is from genome assembly GCA_963814505.1 of uncultured Actinomycetota bacterium. GTDB lineage: Bacteria > Actinomycetota > Actinomycetes > Mycobacteriales > Mycobacteriaceae > Mycobacterium. The sequence continues at coordinate 128,671 of CAWFDM010000013.1, read as the reverse complement.
GCTCGGCGGTCGACTTGTCGATCCGGCCGCGGGAGAAGTCGTCGATCTCCAGGCCGGTGACGATCGTCCAGTTGCCGTCCTTGGTGGTCACCGGGAACGAGGAGATCAGGCCCTCCGGCACGCCGTACGAACCGTCGGAGACGACCGCCATCGAGACCCAGTTGCCTTCGGGTGAGCCCAGCAGCCAGTCCCGGGCGGCGTCGACGGTCGCCGACGCGGCCGAGGCGGCCGACGAGGCGCCGCGCGCGTCGATGATCGCCGCGCCGCGCTTGGCGACGGTCGGGATGAAGTACTCCTCGATCCAGGCCTGGTCGCCCACGACCCCGGCCGCGTTCTTGCCGCCGACCTCGGCGTGGAACACGTCGGGGTACTGCGTGGCCGAGTGGTTGCCCCAGATCGTCATCTTCTTGACGTCGGTGACCGCGGCCCCGGTCTTGGCGGCCAGCTGCGAGATCGCCCGGTTGTGGTCGAGACGGGTGAGCGCGGAGAACCGCTCGCGCGGGATGTCGCGCGCGTTGGTCATCGCGATCAGCGCGTTGGTGTTGGCCGGGTTTCCGGTCACGCCGACGCGAATGTCGCTGGCGGCGACCGAGTTCAGCGCCTTACCCTGCGCGGTGAAGATCGCACCGTTGGCCTCCAGCAAATCGCTGCGCTCCATGCCCGGGCCACGCGGACGCGCGCCCACCAGCAGGGCCAGGTTCACGCCGTCGAAGACCTTGTTCGGATCCGCTCCGATCTGCACGCCCGACAGCAGCGGGAAAGCACAGTCGTCGAGCTCCATCACCACACCCTCGAGCGCCTTGAGCGCCGGCTCGATCTCGAGCAGACGCAGCTCGATCGGGCGGTCGGGCCCCAGCAGCGAACCGCTGGCCAGACGGAACAACAGGCTGTAGCCGATCTGGCCGGCAGCGCCGGTGACGGCGACCTTCAGAGGACTTGCGCTCACTTCGGTTTACTCCTTGTTGGAGAAGGCAGGGTTTTGACGAGGTTTCGACGAGGTCGAAACTAGCGCACCGCTGCCGCCCGGAAACCTCCGGCCGCGGATGCCACCGACTCGGTCACGCCCGTCACCCGGTGTTATGCCGCGACGCGTACGATGAACTGCCCGATCAAACCTGCTGCCGCGATGGGGGGTTGATATGTTCCCGGGATTTGACGCCTTGCCCGAGGTGCTGAGACCAATCGCGAAGCCCAGCGCTCCCGAGCAGCCCGTAGCGGCGGCCCCGGCGCCCACCGCCGAGCCCCTCGTCGACTGCGGCGTCTATGTCGAAGGCATGCGGGTGCCAGGCAAATACAATTCGTACGCCGCGGCGCTGAATAAGGTGCGCGAGATCGAATTCACCGGGCACGAGGCATTCGTGTGGGTCGGGTTGCACGAACCCGACTACGCCCACATGCAGGAGGTGGCGGACGTCTTCGGGCTGCACCCGTTGGCGGTCGAGGACGTCGTGCACGCCCATGGGCGGCCCAAACTGGAGCGATACGACGACACGCTGTTTCTGGTGCTGAAGACCGTCAATTATGTCCCGCACGAATCGGTGGCGCTTGCCCGCCAAATCGTCGAAACCGGCGAGATCATGGTATTCGTCGGCAAGAACTTCGTGGTCACGGTCCGCCATGGTGAACACGGCGGACTACACGAAGTGCGCAAGCGGATGGATGCCGACCCCGAGCATCTGCGGCTGGGTCCGTACGCGGTGATGCACGCTATCGCCGACGAGGTGGTGGATCACTACGTGGCGGTGACCAGGATGATGGAATGCGATATCGACGGCATCGAGGAGGTGGCCTTTGCTCCCGGCCGCAAGCTCGACGTCGAACCGATTTACCTGCTCAAACGCGAGGTCGTTGAGTTACGCCGGTGCGTGAGCCCGCTGTCCCAGGCGTTCCAGCGAATGCAGATGGAGAACAAAGACCTGATCTCGAAAGAAGTGCGGCGTTACCTGCGCGACGTCGCCGACCACCAGAGCGAGGCCACGGAGCAGATCGTCGCCTACGACGACATGCTCAACTCGCTGGTGCAGGCCGCGCTGGCCCGCGTCGGCATGCAGCAAAACAGCGACATGCGCAAGATCTCGGCCTGGGCCGGTATCGTCGCGGTGCCCACCATGATCGCCGGCATCTACGGCATGAACTTCGAGTTCATGCCCGAGCTCAAGTGGCACTGGAGCTACCCGGTGGTGGTCGGCCTCATGGTCATCATCTGCCTTTTCTTGTACCGCAGCTTCCGAATTCGCAACTGGCTCTGAGTCCGCGGGCATTTCGATTGAAATGTATAGTGGTGCAGTCAGTTTCGGAGCTATAGTGTCGGATTGCCTTGGGGTTGTACGTATTTCAGTTGGCAGCGCCTAGCCCGGCGACCTGATTCCAGACCGCGCAGCGCTCGGTCATTTCGCTTCGCCGTCCGGTCGCCCGGCGCCGAGGCCATCGCGGCCGAAAATGTGTTGAGATGCCGGCGGCGCATCCGCTACCGCCTCGACTGAGCCGCAGAATCCACAGCATGCACATTTCTGCCGTATGAGCAGCGCGCCCGCCAGCGGCCTGACCAGCGATTTTCATAATTACTCAAGGTTTGCTCAATGCCCGACTGACACTGTTCGGCGCGTGTCGAAAAGCCGGCACGTCGGAGTCGGCCTCGCAAATCACTTAGCGAACTGACGTCGCGCGATTCGACCCTGCATGTTGGCCAACTCCACTGCCGCATGTCGCAGCTCGACACCGGGAAGGAACCACAATGACTCTCGCCGCGTCACCGCAGGTGAGCCGCTGTCATGAATCAGCGGCCTGCACCTACTCGAAGCGTTTGCCGATCGTCCCAATCGAGGCGAGGGGCGCGCAGGTGCGCGACAGTTCTGGCCGATGGTATCTGGACTGTCTGAGCGCCGCGGGCGCGATGTCGCTGGGGTGGAACCACCCGGTGGTGACCGAAGCGATCCGGCGCACCCTGGACTCGGGCGCCCCACTTTTGACCCTGGACTTCCATCATCCCCTGCGCGACGTGTTCGTCGAGGATCTGCTGGCGACTTTGCCGCCCGGCCTGGCTGACGACTGTGTGGTGCATCTGTGTTCGCCCAGTGGAGCCAATGCGGTGGAGGCGGCGCTGATGTTGGCTGAAATCGGGACGTCCGGTCATGAGCACGTCGCCGTGCAGGGCGGATTTCACGGCTGCAGCAGGGCAGCCCGCGGTGTCAGTTCGGGGGGCGGGCTGCGTCGTCAACCGGTCGACCTGTCGGGTGCGGTCCACTTCCTGCCGTACCCCCAGGACTACCGGTGTCCGTTCAACCGCGGCGGACAGACCGGGATCGATCTAGCGATCGCTGCAGTGGAGAAGCTTTTTGGCAGCCCGCACAGTGGCCTTCGCGCCCCGGCGTCGGTGCTCATGGAGTTCGTTCTCGGCGAAGGTGGCGTCGTCCCCGCAGTGCCGTCCTGGGCACGCGCTATTCGGCGCGCGGCCACAGCCAATGGAATTCCTCTCATCGCCGATGAGGTACAGGCGGGAATGTACCGCACGGGCCGCGCCTGGGCGTTCGAGCACTGCGACGTCGAGCCGGACATGATCGCGATCTCCAAGGGACTTGGCTCGGGAATGCCCATCGCGGTGTTGGTGATCCGGCGCAAATTCGATGCCTGGACTGAGGGAGCTTTTACCGGGACCTTCCGTGGCAATACGCTCGCGTTCGCGGCGGCCAGCGCGGTGCTGCGCTACGCGGCTCGCAGCGGCATCGCAGAACACGTCACCGACGTCGGCGCGCAGCTCAAGCAGGGACTCAACGGTATCGCGACTCACGCCTCGATCGTCGGCGACGTGCGTGCGATCGGCCTGATGGCGGGCGTGGAAATCGTTGACCCGCTGGCGGGTAGGGACGCGCGGGGCGTCGGCGCACCCGCCCCTGAGCTTGCCGCCGAAATTCAGCAGGCATGCCTGACGTTGGGACTCATCGTCGAGCTCGGCGGTCAGCACAGCAATGTGGTGCGCTTTCTACCGCCGCTAACCATCGCGGAAACCGAGATCAGCGACATCCTGGACCGATTCCACGACGCAGTGGATTGTGTGCAACGCCGCTTCGACTCTATCGGCGCGACCGCGGTGGGGTTTCGATGATCAGCGACACCGCCATTCAGCGTGAATTTCTCACCCCGGCGGGGGCGGCGCACTACCTGAGAGCGGTCAGCGAGGCGGCGAGCCACGTGGCGACGAGCTGCTCACGCCCTTCTCGGCCCGGACTCATCGATGGAGCCGAGAAGCTCCGGAAAGCTCTTGCAGAGTTAACGGTGGTGCCAGGGACCGGTCTCGGATTGTCGACTGTTCTCAACGAAATTGCCACATTGGTGGCGCCGCACTCCACCGCCGTATCCGACCCGCGCTACGTCGCCCACTTACATTGCCCCCCAACCATCTCGAGTCTGGCTGCCGAAACAATGCTGTGCGCGCTGAACCAATCGATGGACTCCTTCGACCAGGGACCGGCCGCCGCCGTGGTCGAGCAGTCCATGGTGGACTGGTTATGCGACGTCTTCGATCTGACCGACGGCGAGGGCGTCTTCACCAGTGGCGGAACCCAATCCAACTTGCAGGCCCTAATGCTGGCGCGCGACAACTTCGCGGCACGCACCCTGGGAATCGACGTCACCGCGCACGGGTTGCCACCCGAAGCGCGCCACTGGCGGATCGTCTGCACCGAGGAAACACACTTCACCATCGCCACGGCCGCCCGGCTACTAGGCCTGGGAACGACGGCGCTACTCGCTGCCAAGACCGACGCGTTGGGCCGCCTCGACCCACGGTCGTTAAGCGAGGTTCTGTCCACCAGCCGGGCCCGCGGTGAGCGTGTCATCGCGGTGGTGCTGACCGCCGGCACGACCAGCCGCGGCGCTATCGACCCGCTCCCGGATGCCATTGAAGTCGCTGCTGCGCAAGGTATCTGGGTCCACGTCGACGCCGCCGCCGGGGGCTGCTTGATGTTGACCCGACGCCATCGGCACCTGCTCGACGGCATCAACGCCGCCAACTCGATCACCATCGACTTCCACAAGCTACTGTTCCAAACGATCAGCTGCGGCGCCCTGCTCGTGCGCCAACGGCACGACCTCGACGTCATGCGCAGCCACGCCGACTACCTCAATCCCGACGACGACGACCCGCAAGACATACCGAACCACGTCGTAAAGTCACTGCAAACCACGCGCCGCTTCGATGCACTCAAAGTGCTTGTCACGTTGAGATCGCTGGGCAGCGACACCGTGGCGGCAATGATCGAGCGCACCATCGAAGCCGCACGAAGTGCGGCCGCCGCGGTGGCTGTTCATCCGCATCTCGACTTACTCAATCCATGTACGACAAATACCGTCGTGCTGCGCTGGGCCCCCCCGGACCGGCCGGCCGAGCAGCTGGAGCACGTCAACGCCCAGATCCGCCGGCACTTGGCGGACACAGATCAGGCGCTGATCGGGCGGACACAAATGCTGGGTGGAACCGCACTGAAACTCACCTTCGTCAACCCCGTGTGCACATCCGACCTCGCGCGAAATCTCGTGCAGCGGATCGCGGATTGCGGCGATGCCATCGCCGCCGGAGCAACGCCGGGGCGCGGGTGAATTTTCCTGGCCGGGCACCGCAATGCCGGGCGGCGCCGGCCCGGGGGCCGAACCCGCCGACACCGCGTTGGCGGCCGCTGGCGGAACCAGCGCCGGCGCCTGAGCTCCTCGCCCGCCAGCCAGATCCTCCCGCGGGTTACCGGCTCCCAGCCGCTCATGGCGCGGTGCCTCGCCGTCAGGTGCGCGAATGGATCAGACGGTATTTGCCGTGCGAAATCATCAGTACTGTAGGAGAACTCGGCGGAGCTGCTTTGGCGTACGCAATCACCGGTTCGCTGGCTGCCGCTGCGGTCGTTGGATCGCTCGGGGGCGTAACCGGTTACTACGCCGCGGCATTCATCAGCGCGGCCAAGCTGGCGTACGGCCAGGAGAGCCAACGCGTTGGACCGATGCGAATGGTCGTCTCGAACTTGCGGGCACTACGTAGCGTGGTCGTGGAGTTCGGCATCGCTGAATCCGTCGACACCTTCGGGGTCCGGCCGGCCACCTACTATCTTGGTCCCAAGCTGCTTGGCAGCGTGATCGGCGGATGGGTTGCCGCCAAACTGATATCGGACGCGGCGTTCTACCTGTGTGCCATCGCCAGTTACGAGAAATTCGGCGGCTTACTCGTCCGGCGCGACACAGCACGTTTGCAGTAGGCGCATGCCCTGGTGGAGGAGGTGAAAGCGCGAATTGAGTCCTGGCAATCAACCCCCGTTCGAGGTTGAGTACCTTAACGTTGCGACCCGATCCCGGTATCGCTTCCGCCTGAATCATCCTGCACCGAGCCACCTTACGCATCTGGCGCAACCGCTGAGATGCGGTATCGGTACGCGCCTGCTACTGCCACAGCCCCGGGTTCGACCAATACCGTGAGGAGAACTTCGATGATGTTTGTTACTGCGCAACCGGAATCGCTGGCTGCCGCTGCCAGTCGCTTAGCGGGGATTGGCTCGGCGCTGGCCGCCCAGAATGTCGCCACGGCAGCGCCGATGACCGCTGTGGTGCCCGCCGCTGCCGACGAGGTGTCGATCGTGACGGCGGCAAGGTTCGCCAGGCACGCCCAGATGTTTCAGGCGCTCAGCGCCCAAGCCGCCGCGATGCATGAGATGTTTGTTGCCACCTTGCAGACCAGCGCCCGATCGTACGCGGCCACCGAGGCAGCCAACACAGCCGCGACCCGCTGAGCCCCCGGGGGGACCAGTGATCGATTTTGCGGCGTTGCCGCCGGAAGTTAACTCGGCCCGGATGTATTCCGGTCCCGGATCGGCGCCGATGCTGGCCGCTGCGGCGGCCTGGAACACGATGGCCGCTGAAATGCGCGTCGCCGCAGCCTCTTACGGCTCGGTGGTCTCGGAGCTGACCGGCGAAAGCTGGCTGGGTCCGTCGTCGATGTCGATGTCGGCCGCGGCCGCGCCGTATCTGGAGTGGCTGAGCACCACCGCCACCCAGGCTGAGCAGGCCGGCGCGCAAGCCAACGCGGCCGCCACCGCCTACGAGTCCGCGTTCGCCATGACGGTCCCCCCGGCGGTCGTCGCGGCCAACCGCGCCCAACTGTCGAACCTGGTAGCCACCAACGTTCTCGGCCAAAACACCCCGGCGATCGCGGCCACCGAGGCCCAATATGCCGAAATGTGGGCACAAGACGCCGCCGCGATGAACGGCTACGCCGGTGCCTCGGACGTTGCATCTGAATTGACACCGTTGCGCGCGCCGCAGTCCACCACCAATGCCGGCGGAGTGGCCGACCAAGCCAACGCGGTTGCTCAAGCGGTCGAAACACCGACGGGGACTGCGCAATTGATATTGTCGTCGGCAGCATCTGACGCTGCTGGTTTCAACCCCTCATCGCTATCGTCGTGGCTGGCGGGCCTGCTGAGCGGTTCGGACAATTCGGCGCTGGGGACCTTCTGGAACGGCAATTTTTTCAGCACCGCGGTTACCAACGGAGCCTTTGCCGGCGGCCCGTTCAATCCGCAATACATTCTCCAGAGTCTGGCGGGTTTCAGCTCTCTGTTCAATAACCCGGCCGCGCTGCCAGGGGGTGTGGCCGGGGACGTGTTGGCGCCGGCGGCCGGCGCGCCGGGGTCTGGGGGCCTACCCGGCCTGGGCGCGATCGGGTCGGCCGGGATGGGTCATGCGAGCCTGGTAGGGGCGTTATCGGTGCCCCCGAGCTGGACCTCCGCGGCAACGATCAGCCCTGCCGAAACGGCGGTGCCGGCCACCGGCCTTGGTGACATCGGGACAAGCGCGGCAGGCGGGCCGGGAGGCTATGGCGCGCCGATGGGGGTTGCGGCCAGGCGTCTACGCCGTGCCATTCCCAAATACGGGTTCCGCCCCGTCGTAATGCCACGGCCGCCCGCCGCCGGATAACAGATTCCGAGGGAAGATTTCATGATCGATTTCGCGACGCTATCGCCGGAAATTAACTCGGCCAGAATGTATTCCGGTCCCGGATCGGCGCCGATGCTGGCCGCCGCCGCGGCCTGGAACACTATGGCCGCTGAAATGCGCTCCGCGGCAGCTTCTTACGGCTCGGTGGTCTCGGGGCTGACCGACGAGAGCTGGCTGGGCCCGTCGTCGATGTCGATGTCGGCCGCGGCCGCAGCGTATCTGGAGTGGCTGAGCACCACCGCCACCCAGGCCGAGCAGGCCGGAGCGCAAGCCAACGCGGCCGCCACTGCCTACGAGTCCGCGTTCGCCATGACGGTCCCCCCGGCGGTCATCGCGGCCAATCGCGCCCAACTGTCGAACCTGTCAGCCTCCAACGTTTTCGGTCAAAACACCGCGGCGATCGCGGCCACCGAGGCCCAATACGCCGAAATGTGGGCACAAGACGCCGCCGCGATGAACGGGTACGCCGGCGCCTCGAGCGCAGCGACACAATTGACTCCGTTCACCGCGCCGCAGTCCACCATCAACGCCGACGGAGCGGCTGACCAAGCCGCCGCGGTTGCCCAAGGCGCCGATACCTCGACCGCCTCGTCCACCACCAATGCGTCGACGACGCTTTCCGGACTGGCCGCTTGGCTAGGAATCGCGCCCAATACGAACACATCCACCACTGGGCTCGCCGGAGTGCTCAACTTCCTGGATGGGTCCAACGGGTCGCTTGTGGGAAGTTTCCTCAACAACGCATCGACCGCCAACTTGTCTAACGCATTTACCGTCAGTGGGGTGCTCAACCCGACGGCATTCATCGACACCGTAACGACTTACAGCTTCCCTGGCTTGCTGTACGGCGCCACGGCCGGGGAAGGCGGTGCGGCGGATGCGGCGGATCTGGCCGGCGGCCTTGGTCCGGTGGCGGCGCTGGGGTCAGCGGGCCTGCCGGGCCTGGCCGCGGCGGAGATGGGGCGGGCGAACCTGGTCGGCGCCTTGTCGGTGCCGCCAAGCTGGGGCGCGACCGGGGTGACGATCAGCCCAATTCTGTCAACGACCCGACTTGGGGCAGGTGCCTACCAGGGCCTGGGCGCCACCCCGATGGTGATGGAGGACGTTGGGCCGGTAGGCATGCCCGGCGTGCCACTAGGGGGCATGGCGAATATGGGTGACGACGAGTTCGGCAGTGTTCCGGTATACGGGTTCCGCCCCCGGATAGTGGGGCGCCCGCCAGCTGCTGGTTAGCAACGGAAAACTCTGGGGCGAGGAACTTCTACCTGTGCTGACAGGCATCCAGTGCGGACACGCAGGGCTGCCATAATCGGCCGGCATCTGGCGTCGTATCGGCGACCCACTGCTGGCGTTGCCCGGGCGGAACGGAACGTACGGATCGAGCCCTTCGGCGCTGCCGGGATTCGCGCTACGATCTGCGTGCCACTGATCGCCAGCCAGCGGCTGAGTTGTCCCAGGCGGCTTGGAGGTGCGGGATGTCGTTTGTGATCGCGGCCCCGGAAACGATAGCCGCGGCGGCAACGGATTTGACGGGTATTGGTTCGACGCTTGGCGCGGCCCATCTGGCGGCGGCGGTCCCGACCGTTGCGGTGGTGCCCGCGGCCGCCGATGAGGTGTCGGCGAGTATCGCGCACCTGTTCTCGGCGCACGCCCAGGACTATCAGGCGCTGGCCGGGCGGGCGGCGGTGTCTTATGAGCATTTTGTGCAGCGTTTGACTGCGAGTGCAGGCTCGTTTGCGAGCGCTGAGGCCACCAACGTCGCGTTGCTGCGGCCCTTGGCTGCGAGTGCGGGCCCGGTTGGCAGCGAAATCGGCGCCTTCTGGGACCAATTGGTTAACTTGTTCGACGCCGCCGTGGCCCATTTCGGTAATAATTTGACACGCTTTTTGAATTCGCCAACAACATTTTTGCATGATCTTTTGGCTAATTTCGTCCTGATACTATTCTTTTTGTTTCTGCTAGCACAACAGACAATGGACAAGCTACTTGGATTGCCGCCCCCCATCCCGCTTCTCTGAAGCCAAAACCCGCACGCGGGCCCCGGCCGAGCAGACGCAAAATCGCACAATTCATGCCGGAATTGTGCGATTTTGCGTCTGCTCGCGCTCCCCAGCCCGCGAGCTAATCAGGTTGCGCGGCACGGCGATTCGGATCCAGCACGTCGACGCCGTCGTTCTCCCACGCCTGCCGCAACGCCTCGGCGCCCTTGAGCCGCACCCAGGCCGCCTCCGTCGCGGTGACGGGCGTCGCCGATAAGAAGCGCACCGGGTCGAGCGGCGCGGCCAGCGGCAGGTCGGGAATGCCGCTGCGGCCCAACAAGACCGCGGTGAACGGCGCGCGCGCCCAAAGCGGCAAGCCGAGGTCGATCAGCGCGTCCGCGGCCAACACCACACCGTCGACCGCCGGCGTCGCCGCCAATATCGCCAGGCTGCGCGCCAGCCCGGTGGCCGGCCCGGGATCGCGCAGACGCAGCACCACTTCGGCACGCGGGCCGCGTAACCCCTCGGCGAGGATCTGCGTCGGATCGGTCATCGGATGACGCGAGCATCCCAGCGACACGTAATGCACTAATCCGTCTGCGCCGCGACGGAATCGCAGCACCTCTATGGGCTCGGCGCCCAGAAACGTCACGGTGGCGGAATCGGGCTCGACGGGGAAGTGGCCGCGCAGGTGGGCGCGTACCGCGTCGAGAATCGGAGTCACTCGGCTGCGGATGGCACCGGAATGGTCAGGTTCGCCCCGGAGCCACCGTCGAAAACGGCGATTTTAGTGGTGTCGAATGCCAACTCGATCGACTGCCCGATGGCCGCTTTCGACTCAGCGGGAGCCCTCGCCACAAATTGGTTTTCATTCACTTCGCCTTCGGCGGCCAGCTCGTCCAGCTGCGCCGAATGCACATCCCAACCCGCGGTGGTGAAGTACACGTATTTGTCCGCACCCAGCGATTCGACCAGGTCGACTTTCACCTCGAAGGTCAGCGCTTTGATGCGCTGGTACCCATCGATTCGCGCCGCATCGGCCAGATGCTCGGGCCGCAGCCCGACGATGACGCTTTGCGGTTTCGGGTGCTGCTTGATCACCTCGGCGACCTGCGGTGTCAGCGTCACCTCACCGAAGGGCAGGCGGAGCCCCACCGGCGTCAGCGCGGCGGGGAAGAAATTCATCGCCGGCGAGCCGATGAACCCCGCGACGAACAGGTTGGCGGGGCGCTCGTAAAGCTCGTCGGGGGTACCGATCTGCTGCGCAACACCGCCATGCATCACCACCACCCGGTCCCCCAGCGTCATCGCCTCGGTCTGGTCGTGGGTGACGTAGACGGTGGTGGTGCCCAGCCTGCGCTGCAGCCGGGCGATCTCGCCGCGCATCTGCACCCGCAGTTTCGCGTCCAGATTGGACAGCGGCTCATCCATCAGAAATGCCTTGGGATGGCGCACGATTGCCCGGCCCATCGCAACGCGCTGTCGCTGCCCGCCCGACAATTGCGAGGGCTTACGGTCCAGAAGTTCGCTCAGGTCAAGGATTTTGGCCGTCTCCTCGACCTTCTGCGCGATGTCCGCCTTCTTCATCTTGGCCAGCGTCAGCGGGAAGGCTATGTTCTGCCGCACGGTCATATGCGGGTAAAGCGCGTAAGACTGGAACACCATCGCGATATCGCGGTCCTTGGGCGCTTTCTCGTTCACCCGTTCGCCGCCGATGCGCAGCTCTCCCGACGAGATAGCCTCAAGCCCCGCAATCATATTCAGAGTCGTGGTCTTGCCACAGCCGGACGGCCCCACCAGGATCAGGAATTCGCCGTCGGCGATGCTGATGTTGAGGTCCTGCACGGCCGTGTGGCCGTCGGGGTAACTCTTACTGACGTGCTCAAGCACAATCTCGGCCATCGCCGCTACCCCTTCACAGCGCCAGACGTCAACCCGGCGACAATTCGTCGTTGGAAGATTAGAACAAACACGATGATCGGAACCGTGATCACCATGGCGCCGGCCGCGATCGATCCGGTTGGCTCCTCGAACTGCGAACTGCCGGTGAAGCCGGCGATCGCCACCGGCGCGGTGATCGCCGCCTTGGTGGCGGTCAGCGACAGCGCCAGTAGCAGGTCGTTCCAGGCGAAGATGAACACCAGTATCCCGGCGGTCACCAGTCCCGGCGCCGCCAGCGGGACGATCACCTTGCGGAAAGCCTGTCCCGGTGTCGCGCCATCCATCTTGGCGGCCTTCTCCAGATCCCACGGGACCTCCCGGAAGAACGCCGACATCGTGTAGATGGCAAGCGGCAGCGCGAAGGTGATGTAAGGCAGGATCAACCCGGGCCAGGTGTCGAACAGGCCGAGGATGCGTTCGATGTTGAACAACGGCGTCACCAGCGAGATCGCCGGGAACATGGTGATCAGCAGGGTGGCACCGATGAGGACCCGCTTGCCGGGGAACCTCAGCCGGGCAATCGCATACGCCGCCATCGCACCGAGCACCACCGCTATCAGGGTGGTGGTCAACCCGATCCCGATGGAGTTGATCAGCGCCGAGCTGAAGAACTCGCCGCGGAAGATGCCGCGGTAGTTTTCGAAGGTCACCGACGACGGAATCAGCTTGCCGTCCTTGACCATTGACGTCGGCTTCAGCGACAGGCTGAGAATCCACAGCACCGGAAGCAGCGCATACACCAGGACCAGGGTGTCGATGACGACCCAGGTCACGGCGCGCCGCACACCCATCCGCTCGCTGCTCATTTAAGGCCCATCGACATCACCACCGGGTGCCCATATCCTGATGGGCGCCGAACAGCTTGATGAAGATCAGCGCGATGATGCCCACGCAGATAAAAATCAGCACGCTGATCGCCGAGCCAAGCCCGAGGTTGAAGCCCTTGAACAGGTTGTCGTAGCCCAGGATCGACACCGAATCGGTGTCGTTGGCCCCGTTGGTCAACACATAGATGTTGTCGAAAATGCGAAACGCGTCCAGCGTCCGGAACAGCAGCGCCACCACGATCGCCGGCTTGATGATCGGCAAGATTATTTTCGTCAGCCGCCGCCAGGCGCCGGCGCCGTCGACTTGCGCGGCTTTGAGTAAATCCTCGGGCACCAGCGCCAACCCGGCCAGCAGCAACAGCGACATGAACGGGGTCGTCTTCCAGACCTCGGCGATGACGACCACGCCCAGCGACGGGATCTGCTCGGTCAGCGGCGCTTGGGTAAGGGAATGGCCTCGCGGCAGCAGGTTGGCCAGATACCCGGTACCCGGCGTCCAGGCGTAATACCAGCTGTACGACGCGGCCACCGTGACGATGCCGTACGGGATGAGCACCGCCGTGCGCACCAGGCCCTTGCCGATGAGCGTGCGGTGCATCACCAGCGCCAGCGCCAGGCCCAGCACGAACTCGATCGACACCGAAACCACCGTGATCGAAAGCGTCACCGCGAGCGCCGACCACCAATACCGGTCGGTCAGGATCGTTTGATAGTTGCCCGGGCCGACGAACGCGGTGTCGTTCGGGGCGGCGAAGTTGTTGCGCTGCAGGCTCAGCCATACCGCGTAGCCGATCGGATAGCCCGTCACCGCAAGCATCAGCGTCGCCGCGGGCGCGACCAGGACGAACGCCAGTCGCTGTTCCGCGCGAGGCGCCGACCTCATGAGCGCCGTCCCCCACAAGTGGGAGGTGCCGACCTCATGAGCGCCGTCCCCCGCAAGCGGGTGGTGCCCCGACCTCATCACTTCGTTCTGCGTCGTCGCCGGCGCGCCCCGCACTGAGACGGGTCACGGCAACAGCCCCTTGCCGTCGATGGCCTTCTGCACCTGCCTGGTGAGCTCGTCGGCCGTGGTCTCCGGGTCGATCGCGGTGATCGGACTCAGCGCCGCCGACAGCCGGATGGACACCGCCTCATAGTCCGGCGTGGCCGGCCGCACCGCAGCATCGGTGAGCTGTTGGCGAATGATGGCGTACATCGGATATCTGGCCTGGAACTGCGGATCGGAGTACAGCGAGGTCCGCACCGTCGGCAGGCCCCCTTCCATCGAGACGTACTTCTGGTTCTGCGGGCTGCGCAGGCACCTGACGGCTTCGAATGCCTCCGCGCGATGACGGGTGGTGCTGGCCACCGTCAGGTTCAGCCCGCCGAGCGTCACCCTGGCCGGCTCGCCGGGCACCACACCGGGGTAGGGCGCGAAACCGAACACCCGCCGGCTGGCCTCATAGGCGATGCGGAATTGTTCGTCGGTGGGCACGAACGTGCCGAGGCTGTCGATGCTGCCGGCCAACTCGGGAATCCGGTCGAGCGGCAGGAAGGGCACACCGCCCTTCACCGCGTTCTCCAGCAGGGACGCCAGCACATACGGCCAGTTGACCTCCAGCGCGGCGTTGCCCTGCTCCACCGCAAGCCGTGCGGTTCCCGCGTCGGTCCGGGTGATCGACGGGTCGGCTCCGGGCGCGGTGGCCACCGACTTGAGGATCCTCAGCGCGGCGACGGTGGCGGCCCGGTGCCCGGGGGTGTCGGTCAAGGTGACGTGACGGCCGTCCTCGGAGAGCACCTGACCGCCCGCGCTCACCAGCAGCGTGTTGAACCACACCACCAGACCCTCGCCCTGACTGGCCTGCACCGCGATCCAGCTGGGCTCGCCGGCGGCGTGCAGCCGGGTCGCCTCGGCCACCATGCCATTCCAATCCTGCGGCGGCTCATTAACCAAATCTATGCGGTACCAAAGCAATTGGGTATTCGTGGTGACGGGTGCGGCGTACAGCTTGTGCTTCCAGCCGGCCGTCGCAAGCGGGCCGGGCAGGGTATCGGCCAGCACGTCGGCCTCGGCCCGTCCCGCCGGGTCGTCGGACAGCGGCAGCACCCAGCCCGCCTCGGCGAACTCCGCGGTCCAGATGACGTCCAGCCCCATCACGTCCAGGGTTCGGTCGTGACCCGTGAGCCGGCGGGCATACTGCAACCGTTGCTCCTCAGGAGATCTGGGCAGGCTGACACGCGCAATCGTGTACCGGCCGCCGGCCTCTTCGCTGCAGCGCCGGGCAACCTCGGTGAATGCGGCGTCGGTGGCCGGTGAGTAGAAGCTGATCGTCAGCCCGGACCTGCCCCAGTCGCCGGACCCGCAGGCCGACAGCGCCGATGCCGTGATCAGCGCCGCCAGCAGCATCGCGCCCAGCCGCCGTGCACGCCGGCGAAGACTCACCACCACAACGGATCCGGGTGTCAGATCGCCAGGCGCGCCAGCAGATCCCGCGCCTTCTCCGCGTTTTGCGGGTCACAGAGCACGTCGTAGCGACCGGCGACCAATTGCATGGTCGAACTGAAATCCCTTGTGCCGCGGGCCATTGCGTAGGGAACCGCGGAGGTGATCAAGCCGAAGAACACCCCGGCGAGCAGACCGGTGACCAGCGCGCCCCACGCGGCCGACGCGTTGGGACTGAAGAAGGTGAGCACCAACCCGATGAACAGGCCGAGCCAGGCGCCACTGAGGACGCCGCCGCCCAGCACCTTAGGCCAGGACAGCCGCCCGGTGACCCGTTCCACCTGCATGAGATCGACGCCGACGATGGTCACCTGCTCGACCGGGAACTGCTGGTCGGATAGGTAGTCGACGGCGCGCTGCGCCTCGGCGTAGGTCGGATACGACCCCACCGGCCAACCCTTGGGCGGCGTCGGTAGTCCCGGTGCACCATGGCGACCGGCGGCGCCGGGGCCGGGTGCCTGTCCAGGCTGGAAGGGGCTAGTCATCGGTGTTCATTCTGCTCTGCTCCCCTCTCCTGGGCCAATCGTTACACGTCCCGGCAGTCAATACGAGCCGTCGATCTGCGGGCACGGCCGCCACCAGCGCATACGTTAGGTTGATCTGCATGACAGCCCCCGGCGGCGACTCCGGCGACAGCGCCTACGGCGAGCAGGCCAGCCCGCCACCCGCCGCTGCCCAGCCTCCGGAGCAGCCCCAGCCTCCGGAGCAGCCCCAGCCTCCGGAGCAGCCCGCTTGGGGTGCGCCGTGGAACCCGCCGGCATCGCCGCCAACATCGCCGCCGGCAGCCGACTATCCACCGGCACTCGATTACCCGACCACGTACCCGCCGAACTACCCGGGTCCGGCCGGGTACCCGGAAGCCTTCCCACCCACCGGCTACCCACCATCTGGGTACCAGCAGCCGCCCGGCTACGGTTACTCGCCGGGCGGGTATCCGGGGGGCTACTACCCCCAGTACCCCCAGTACCCCCAGTACCCCCAGTACCCCCAGTACCCCCAGCCGAACTACCCGGGCGGCTGGGGAGCACCGCAAGCAGCGCAGCCCGGAATGAACGGGATGGCGATCGGCTCGCTGATCTCCTCCTTGACCGGGTTGCTCTGCTGCCTCGGCTCGATTGTGGCCATCGTGCTCGGCACGGTCGCAATCGACCAGATCAAGCGGAACCGCGAAGAAGGCTACGCGCTGGCCGTTTCCGGGATAGTGATCGGCGTCGCGGGGCTGCTGGTCTACCTGATCGTCGCGATATTCGCAATGCATTCGCACTAACTGCATTCCCATCAGCCAGGCCGGCATTCCCGTGGCATTCCCGTCCGCCGCACCGGCACTGCGCCGCTGCCATCCGGCCGGCCGCTGCTTACGCTCTGCACCATGGGATCGGTCAACCGGGTCTACGTGGCGCGGCTCTCGCGGATGATGGTGTTGGGTCCACTCGGCGAATCCTTCGGGCGCGTCCGCGACGTCGTGATCAGCATCAGCATCGTCCGTCAGCAACCGCGAGTGCTGGGTCTGGTGGTCGATTTGGCGACCCGGCGCAGCATCTTCATTCCGATCCTGCGCGTCACCGCCATCGAACCCCACGCGGTGACGCTGCGCTCGGGCAACGTGTCACTGCGCCACTTCGAGCAGCGCCCGGGCGAGGTGCTGGCGCTGGGTCAGGTGCTCGACACCCCGGTTCGGGTCAGAGATCCCGAACTCCCGGAGCTGGCCGGCGTTGACGTCTTGATCACCGACCTGGGCATCGAACAAACCCGAACCCGCGACTGGATGGTGACCAAAGTCGCCGTCCGCACCCATCGACGGCTGGGCCGCCGCGGACCCGTGCAGGTCGTGGACTGGCAAAACGTGCAGGGCCTGACGCCGTCGGCATTGGCGATGCCGGACCAGGGAGTGGCCCAGCTGCTGGCCCAGTTCGAGGGGCGGAAAGCGGTCGACGTGGCCGACGCCATCCGCGGACTTCCGGTCAAGCGCCGCTACGAAGTGCTCAAGGCGCTCGACGACGAACGACTGGCCGACATCCTGCAGGAGCTGCCCGAGCGGCATCAGGCCGACGTGCTGGCGCAGCTGGGCACCGAACGCGCGGCCGACGTGCTCGAGGCGATGGATCCCGACGACGCCGCCGACCTGCTGGGCATGCTGAATCCGACCGATGCCGAACTGCTGCTGACCCGGATGGATCCCGGGGACTCCGGCGCGGTGCGACGGCTGCTGACGCACTCCCCCGATACCGCGGGCGGCTTGATGACCTCGGATCCGGTGGTGCTAACCCCGGACACCGCGGTTGCGGAGGCCCTGGCCAGGGCACGCGATCCCGATTTGACCCCGGCGCTGTCGTCAATGGTTTTCGTGGCCCGCCCACCGACCGCGACTCCCACCGGGCGCTACCTGGGCTGCATACCGCTGCAGCGGCTACTGCGCGAACCGCCGGCCCATCTGGTCGGCGGAATCGTCGACAGCGACCTGCTCACCCTGTCCCCGGGGACCGCGCTGGGCGCGGTGACCCGCTACTTCGCGGCCTACAACCTGGTGTGCGGGCCGGTGGTCGACGACCAAAGCCACCTGTTGGGCGCGGTGACGGTGGACGACCTGCTCGACCACCTGCTGCCGCATGACTGGCGGGTGGATGTGCAGGAGCTCGACCCCGCCGCCACGCCCGGAGGATCGTCGTGAGCAGGTCCTCGGCACTGCGGCGGCTGTACACGCCGCGGGCATCGCGCGGGTTCTCGCGGCGCCTCGACCCCGAGGCCGTCGGGCAGATCACCGAGTCCATCGCGCGTTTCTTCGGCACCGGCCGCTACCTGCTGCTGCAGACGATGCTGGTGTTGGCATGGATCGCGGTGAACCTGTGGGCCATTCGCTGGCGCTGGGACCCGTACCCGTTCATCCTGCTGAACCTGGCCTTCTCCACCCAGGCCGCCTACGCGGCACCGTTGATCCTGCTGGCCCAGAACCGTCAGGAAAACCGGGACCGAGTCGCCCTCGACGAGGATCGGCGTCGCGCCGCGCAGACCAAGGCCGACACCGAGTTTCTGGCCCGTGAGCTGGCCGCGCTGCGGCTGGCCGTCGGCGAGGTCGCAACGCGTGACTATCTGCGCCACGAGCTGGAAGATCTGCGCATCCTGCTGGCCGAGCTGCAGCGGCAAAACCCGGGGAAAGAGCCGGCGCAGACGGACGACGGGGCGCAGCGCCGGGCCAGAAATCCCCCATGAGAGTGATACCCCCCCATTGCGCCACTCCCGTCACAAGAGTTATGTATGGTGATCTGGTTCACGCGGCTAAGAAACGAATACGAAGCGAAAACGGATAAGAAACAAAGAGGCAGGAAGTTCGAGGAGTCCTAAGGTTTCTAAGGTTTTGTCGCAGCTCACAAACTCAAGGACGGTCGAGTGCGCATAGGGGGACGCCGGGGTGCACACCCGGCCGCCGCGGCAGCACCGAAGCGCGTGCGTCGCGCGAAGCGGACGCCCGCATTCGGCATCGCCGTGATCACCCCCTTGGTGTTCGCCGGGGCGGTCGGGGGGGCGCCTCCGCCATTCCCCGGTAAGACCCCGGCCATGCGTGCCGCCGTCGCCCCGCTTGCCGCGGTTTCCCCGTCCGTCCCCGGCCTGTCCGACCTGTTGGGTCCGGCTGTCGTCGCGCTGCAGCGTCAGCCGACCAGCTTCCACGTCGCGGCCGCCAGCATATCGGCGCCGCCGCCCCCGATGATCGTGAATGCGCCTGGGGCGCTTGGTATTCCGAGCATGGCCCTGGCGGCTTACCGCAACGCCGAGATGAAGATGGCCGCCGCCGACCCGAACTGCGGCATCAGCTGGAACTTGCTGGCCGGCATCGGGCGCATCGAGTCGGGCCACGCCGGCGGCGGCGCCGTTGACGCGCGCGGCACCGCGGTCTACCCGATCTACGGTCCCGCGCTGGACGGCACGCTGCCCGGCAACGAGGTCATCATCCAGAGCAACGTCGGCAATCGCCCGACGTACGCCCGCGCGATGGGGCCGATGCAGTTCTTGCCGGGCACCTGGGCGCGGTACGCCTCCGACGGCGACGGCGACGGTGTGGCGGACCCCCAGAACCTGTTCGATGCCACGCTCGCGGCCGCCCGCTACCTGTGCAGTGGCGGGCTCAACCTGCGCGATGCCGGGCAGGTCATGGCCGCCATCTTGCGCTACAACAACTCGATGCCCTACGCCCAGAACGTGCTGGGCTGGGCGGCGGCGTACGCCACCGGCGTGGTCCCGGTCGACCTGCCCCCGATCACCGGGCCGCCGCCTCCGCTCGGCGACACACACTTCGAGAACGCGGAGGGCCTCGGGCCGGGCCTGCCGTTGAACGTCAACGGCATGCCGGGCCTGACGGGCATCGACCCGCTGTCGCAGGTACCGCTGATCGACCTGAGCCCGCAAACGCCGGCCAGTCAGGCACCGATGTTCCCGTGGCTGACGCCCAACACCCCGCCGACGGTCGAGAAGCTACCCGGCTGCACGCTGATCTGCATCGGCCCGCAGAGCCCGGCGGCACCGCCACCCGGATTGGGCCCGCCGCCGCCCGACGCCGTCGCGCCGGCCGGCGCACCACCCGTTGACCCGCAGGCTCCCCCGCCCACCCAAGCGCCGCCGGCGGCATCGGGAGCCGCGGGAGCCGCGGGAGCGCCCAAAGCCTCGCCGTCGCCCAAGCCGGGCAGTCCGCAGGCGACGGCGTCGACCCAGCCGCCGGCCAACGCGCCGGCGCCCAACGACGCGCCGCCCGCTCCGGCCGGCTGACCGGCCGCCCGTCGCGCTCGCTTAGTGGTCTCGCTCGTAAACCGTCGGGGCGTGTGCCTGATGTACCCGTCGGACAATAGGCCGCAGGACTTGCTCGTCCTGCTGGTCGGCGCGATGAAACCCGTTCTCCGTATTGCCTGACGAGGCAGATGTGATCAATGGGGCCCGTGAGCCTGCCCTGTTCACCCTAGCGACGCCGAATGTGCAGTCACGGCGAAAAATCGGCGATTTTTTCGCACTGGCTGCACACTCGGCGAGCCGGACCACCCGCACGCCAATAAGCCCCGGCGGATTTAGGAGCGCGACCGCTTAGACTCGGCGGTGATGTCCCGTCATGACGCTTCTGGTTCGAAGGCCGACCTGCACACCGCCATCCGTGCCGCGCTGGCGAAGGTGATCGACCCCGAGCTGCGCCGGCCCATCACCGAGCTCGGGATGGTCAAGAGTGTCGACATCACGCCCGACGGCGGCGTGCACGTGACGATTTACCTGACCATCGCGAGCTGCCCCAAGAAATCCGAAATCAGCGAGCGCGTCACGGAAGCGGTCGCCGACGTTCCGGGCACCGGGGCGGTCAAGGTCAGCTTGGACGTGATGAACGACGAGCAGCGGACGGAGCTGCGCAAGCAATTGCGCGGTGACGCGCCCGAACCCGTCATCCCGTTCGCCCAGCCCAGCTCGCTGACCAGGGTGTATGCCGTCGCGTCCGGCAAGGGCGGCGTCGGAAAGTCCACCGTCACGGTCAATCTGGCCGCCGCGATGGCGGCCCGCGGTCTGTCCGTCGGGGTGCTCGACGCCGACATCCACGGCCACTCCATCCCCCGGATGATGGGTACCACCGACCGGCCCACCCAGGTCGAGTCGATGATCCTGCCGCCGATCGCCCACGACGTGAAGGTGATCTCGATCGCCCAGTTCACCCAGGGCAACACCCCGGTGGTGTGGCGTGGCCCGATGCTGCACCGGGCGTTGCAACAGTTCCTGGCCGACGTGTATTGGGGCGATCTGGACGTGCTGCTGCTCGATCTGCCGCCCGGAACCGGCGACATCGCCATCTCGGTGGCTCAGCTGGTCCCGAACGCGGAGATCCTCGTGGTGACCACGCCACAGCTGGCCGCGGCCGAGGTGGCCGAACGGGCCGGCAGCATCGCGCTGCAGACCCGTCAGCGCATCGTCGGCGTGGTGGAAAACATGTCGGCGCTCACCCTGCCCGACGGCTCCAAGCTGCAGGTATTCGGCGAAGGCGGCGGCCAGCAGGTCGCCGAGCGGTTGACGCGTGCTGTCGGCGCCGACGTGCCCCTGCTGGGCCAGATCCCGCTGGACCCCGCGCTGGTGGCCGCCGGTGACGCGGGCACACCGATCGTGCTGAGCGCGCCCGACTCGCCGGTGGGCAAGGAGCTGCTCAGCATCGCCGACGGCTTGTCGTCACGGCGGCGCGGGCTGGCCGGAGTGTCGTTAGGGCTCGACCCGACCCGCCGCTAGCGGTCGCGGCTGGGCTAGGTCGCGCCGTCGTAGAGGACAGCCGCCGTTCCCGTGGTTACGCCGGTTTAACTGTTCCGTTGGTGCCTTTTGAGCCTGCCGAACCGCCGAGCGGTGCACCTGCACCCGGGGCACCGCCGGCGCCGCCGGTGGCGGTAGCCAGGTTGACTGCAGTGACGTTGCCGCCGTTGCCGCCGTTGCCGCCGTTGCTTGAGGCTCCTCCGGTGGCGTTGCCGCCGTTGCCGCCGGCGCCGCCGGTGGTGGTTCCGGTTCCGTCGTTATCCGATGCACCGCCGTTGCTGCCGCTGCCGGCGTTGCCGCCGTCCGCGGGGCCGTTGCTGCCGCTGCCGCCGCTGCCGCCGATCGCGGCGGCCGTCGAGTTGGCGTCAGCGATCAGCGCCGCACCGCCGTTTCCTCCGTTACCGAGGCCGCCGGTGCCGTTGGGGTTGCCGTTCAGGTCGCCGCCGTTGCCTCCGTTCCCGCCGAGGGCGTTTCCGCTGCCGAAGTTAGTCGCCGAACCGCCGGCGCCGCCGTTGCCAGTCGTGCCGTTGGCACCGTCGGCGCCGGCCCCGCCGGTGGCGGTACCGGGGCCACCGCCGGTCGAGGTGCTATTGGTGACATACGCATTGCCGCCGTTGCCGCCAGCGCCGCCGATGCCGGGGATGCCGAGGGCTAGGGCGGCGCCGGCACCGTTGCCGCCGGTGGCGTTTCCGGTTCCGTAGTTGTAGGCGTCGCCGCCGTTGCCGCCGGTCGCGCCGCCGGCCCCACCCGTGCCGCCGATAGCGTTTCCGCTTCCGTAGGTGGTGGCGGTGCCGCCGGTGCCGCCGGTGGTGCCGGTGCCGCCGGTGCCGCCGGTGGCGGTACCGGGGCCGCCGCCAGTCTGGGTGGTGTTGCTGATAATCGCGTTACCGCCGTTACCGCCGTTACCGGCCCCGGCAGCGCCCAAGTTGACGCTTGTGCCGGCGGTGCCGCCGACGCCGCCGGTGGCGTTTCCGGTTCCGTAGTTGTAGGCAGTGCCGCCCGCGCCGCCGTAGCCGCCGAATATGGTGCCTGTGCCGCCGTGGCCGCCGATGCCACCTGTCGCGTTTCCTGTTCCGGTGGTGATGGTGCTAGAGCCGCCGTGCCCGCCTGTGCCGCCGGTGCCGACCACGCCGACGCCGTTGCCCCCGTTGCCGCCGTTGCCGCCGATGCCACCATCAAACGCGTTGCCGCCGTTGCCGCCCGTGCCGCCTCCGCCCACGCCGCTGTTGGCGCCGGCGCCGCCGTTACCGCCGTTACCGCCGCCGCCGGTCTGACCGGTCGCGCCCGCCTGGCCGAACAACGCCGAGCCGCCGGCCCCGCCGATACCCCCGCTACCGCCATCGCCGCCGTTGCCTCCGCTAAAGCCACCGTTGGTACCGGCGCCGGTGCTCGAACCGCCGATGCCGCCGGTGCCGCCGGTGCCGCCGGCTCCGCCGGCGCCGCCGTTGCCGAACAGCAGCCCACCGTTGCCGCCGGCCCCGCCGCGACCACCGTCGCCGCCGATGCCCCCGTTGAAGCCATTCCCGACGCCGCTCGTCGCCCCGGCCGCTCCGGGCGCGCCGACCCCGCCGGCCCCGCCGGCGCCGCCGTTGCCGAACAGCCCGGCACCGCCGCCCGCACCGCCGGCGCCGCCGCCGGGCGCCCCCGAGCCGCCGTTGCCGCCGTTGCCGTACAACCAGCCGCCGCCCCCACCGGCGGCCCCGGTACCGGCCGCCCCATCAGCGCCGTCACCGACCAGTGGGCGCCCCGTCAGCAACTGCACCGGCGAAAACACCGCCAGGCTCTGGGCCGCCTGCACCACCGCCTGCAGCGGCGACGCATTGGCCACCTCAGCCGCCGCATAGGCGCTACCAGCCCCAGTGAGCGCTTGAACAAACTCGGTGTGAAACGCCGCCGCCTGAGCGCTGAGCGCCTGATACTGCCGCCCGTAGCCGGAGAACAGCGATGCGATCGCCGCCGACACCTCATCCTCGGCCGCGCCCACCACGCTGGTCGTGGAGGCCGCCGCCGCCGCATGTGCGGTCCGCAGCGACGACGCAATCCCCGCCAAGTCCGTGGCTGCCGCCCCCACCAACTCCGGTGCCGCGATCACATACGACATCGCCGTATCCCTTCCCATTCAAAGAGCGATCGGAACGATCGGTAGGACGATTGTTCCGATTGCGTCCAATTGCTTCCATTCCTATCAATTGCTGCCATTGTTGCTAACGACTGCCGCCATTGCTGCCGGCGTCGCGGCGCGGGTTTCAGGTCTGCTTGATACGAGCACATGGCCGTTTCCCGGCCCGAATACGCCCACCGCCGATCAGTTATCAAAGTAAAACGTCCCGGTACCGCTGGGGTTGTACGCGAGGTAGATCGGCATCAACGTGAAAGGATAATTACCAGTATTAAGGGGGCTGCCAACACCTGGGGCCGTGGGCGCCGCACCGACTGTCTGCGAGTACAGGGGGGTCCCGTCGCTGGTGTAGAACAGCAAACTCGTTCCCTCTGGCACCACGCCATTGACCGAGCCCGTGCCGAGAGAGGCCGGGAGGTCTCCCCAAAGACCACCGGAATCGATATAGGAGTTAGACAGAGTCTGCAGAGACCCACCATCGGCCGATACCCGCAGGGTGGTAGCCGGCGCTCCGTTAGACGAGGCAAAGTAGGTCAGCGGGTTGGCACCGAACTGCACCGTACCCGCGGGCTCGTTTATCAGCAGGCCCTGATCGAGGTTGCCCGGCAACGCCTGCACAGGGCTGGTCGAAAGCGGGCCGCCCGAGGGATTCACCCCAACACCCAAAACGGCAAATCCCGCCGAGGCCGGCAGGGTGGTATTAACACCATTATCCGTCTGCGTTACGGAGGTGACGACCCCAATCGTTGTCGGCATGCTGACGATTCCATTCCCGAAATTCACCCTTGTCGTATACGTGGTGTAATTCTCGGTCGTGGTAACCCCGGCTTCGCCGTAGATGACTTGACCCGACGGGCCGGCCGCGCCGAGGCTCGCGAAATTCACGTCTTGGGGTGGGACTATAAGACCTTTGGATCCGGTGTCGAGAACCAACTGCGAATTCGGTCCGCCGCCGATGGAGGCGTCGACATACGGCCTGTTTATTTCCTGGTCCACCTGCACCGGGATGGTGGGTGCACCACCACTCGCGCCGGCGGCCCCGTGTTCGCCCAACAAGCCGGCAGCGCCGCCGGCGCCACCGAAGCCACCCGCGACGACCCCGGCATAACCATCGGAAACCCCGCCGTTCCCGCCCGCGCCGCCGTTGCCGAACAGCAGCCCGCCGGCGCCGCCGGAACCGCCGGCGCCCCCCAGTTCCCCGCCCAATCCGCCGATCCCACCGCTGCCCAGAAGACGCGCGCTGCCGCCGACACCGCCGGTACCCATAGGCCCGCCGATACCGCCGGCCCCGCCGCTGCCCCACAACCACCCGCCGGTGCCCCCGGCCCCGCCGGACGCGCCCCACCCGCCCATGCCGCCGGTGCCGCCGGTGCCGATCAACCCGGCCCGACCGCCGGCGCCGCCGGCAACTCCGTCGGCGATGCTATCCCCACCGTCACCACCGACGCCGTAAAGGAGCCCACCGGGCCCGCCGGGCGTCCCTACCCCGAGCGCATTGGTCGTGCCGTTGGTGCCGTTGCCGATCACTGGGCGTCCCAGCAGCGCGTCGGTGGGTGCGTTGATCACCCCGAGCAGATCGTCTTCCACGACCTGCAGCGCTGAGGCATTCGCGGCCTCGGCACCGGCGTAGGAGCCCGCGCCCGCATTCAAGAGCTGGACAAACTGCTGGTGAAATGCCGCCGCCTGAGCACTGAGCGCCTGATAGGCCTTCGCGTGCGCGCCGAACATCGTCGCGACGGCCACCGACACCTCATCGGCGCCCGCGGCCAGCAGCCCCGACGTCGGGGTCGCCGCCGCCGCGTTGGCCGCGCTGATCGTCGAACCGATTTTCACCAAATTCGTTGCCGCGTCCGTCACCATTTCCGGCGCGGCGATCACAAACGACATCCGCCACCTCCGCCAGCCGTGCCGCGAAGGTCGCGGATCAGTACTTTGTTCATCACACCCCGCAGTCGTAGCTGTTGACGGGACTGCCGTTGACGGACTTGCAGAACGGGAAGTTGGTGTCCCCGCCCCCGGCACTGAAGAGCATGGCCGGCAGCGCAGCCACCCCTCCGATCAGCGGTACGAATGCGCCGACAGCCGCCGCGATCAGTAATCTCTTCATTCCTTCCGTTCCTTTCCCGACCTTGACTTTCCGATCTTGACCTGGTGTGTGTCGGCGACCGGCCGGCCCGGTCCCGGCCCCCTAACTTTCCATTCTTGGTGCACGCCTTAAATGGCCTGCCGATGCCGGGCTCAGGATTTATCAAAGTAAATTGTTCCGACACCGCTGGGGCTGTAGGAGAGGTAGATCGGAATCGCACTGAAGGGATCCCACCCGCTATTAAAGACGTCGGTCGACTGCCCAACCAAAGGGCCGTTGGAGAGCCCACCGACCAGCGGACCGACCGTCGTCGTGTACAGCTCGACCCCGCTCATGTTTTCGACCGTGATAACTGTTCCCGGTGCCAAGGGCTGATAGGGCGCAGGGCTGTTGACCAAGATGCTGTCCGGGATGAGTCCCGTGAGACCACCGGAATCGATAAGCGCGGGAGTGACGGTTACGAAACCCCCACCGCCGACCGATACTTGCACGGTGGTAAGCGGCGCGCCGGAAACCGAGGCATACGCGGGTAGCGGGTTGGGACCGAACGCCAGCGCACCCGCGGGGTAGT
The DNA here is from genome assembly GCA_963814505.1 of uncultured Actinomycetota bacterium. Taxonomy (GTDB): domain Bacteria; phylum Actinomycetota; class Actinomycetes; order Mycobacteriales; family Mycobacteriaceae; genus Mycobacterium. The sequence continues at coordinate 102,440 of CAWFDM010000013.1, read as the reverse complement.
CGATAAGCACACCCTGACTGAGGTTGCCCGGCAACGCCTGGACAGGGCTGATAGCGATATCCGGGCCGGGGTAAGGGTTCGCCCCAATGCCCATAATGGCATTTACCTGCGAGAGCGGAAGATTGGTTGTACCGCTACTAGTCGTCTGCGTTGCGCGGGTGACGACGTCAATGGTGGTCGGCTGGGTGACGATTCCATTCCCGAAATTCAGCGTCGTTGTGTATTGGGTGAAGTATTCCGTGGTGGTTACCCGGCTGTCGCCGTAAACGACGGGAGTCGGATTCGGGATGCCGGTGCCGAGGCTCGCTACATTGACGTCCGTTTCCGGGACTACAAGACCCTTGGATCCAGTGTCAACCACCACGGGAACATTCGGTCCGCCGCCTACGGAAACGTTCACAAACAGTTGGGGGCTGATGGATTGCGCATTCGGGGTCCCATTCACCTCGAACAGGGTGACGTCGCTGCCGGCGCCGCCTTGGCCGCCTTGGCCGCCGGCGCCGCCTTGACCGCCGGTGGTGCCGACGTGTGCGGAGCCCGCGCTGCCCGCGCTGCCGGCAGTGGGGCTACCGCCGGTGCCGACCCCGCCGTTGCCGCCGGCGCCGCCCGTGCCGCCTGCGCCGCCGTTGCCGTTGGTGCCGTTGGCCCCCGCGATGCCGTGCGCGGCCGTGCCCCCGGCCCCACCGATGCCGCCGTTGCCGCCGTTGCCGGCGCTGCCACCGTTGCCACCGGTGCCACCTTCGCCACCGGCGCCAACGCCGTTGGTGCCGAACACCTCGTTTGCGCCGGCGGCACCGTTACCGCCGGTGCCACCGGCACCGCCATTGCCGGCGTGGCCGCCGTGGCCGCCGTTACCCGATATCGAGCCGCCTAAGCCGCCGGCACCGCCGTTGCCGCCGGACCCGCCGGCCCGACCGCTGGTGCCGCTGTCTCCGGGGTTGGTTCCGTTGGAGCCGGCCGCGCCGGTCCCGCCGTTGCCGCCGCCCCCGCCGGCCCCGCCGCTGCCGTGGGTTCCGCCGTTGCCGCCGGCCCCGCCATTGCCGCCGCTGGTCCCAGGGGCGGCGTTCGGGTCGCTGGCAGCGTCGTAACCGGCACCGCCATTGCCGCCGTTGCCGCCGCCGGTGGCGGCGCTACCCGCCGCGCCGGCCGCGCCCGCGGTACCGCCAGTACCGGCGCCGGCCGCACCACCGGCACCGCCGGCCCCTGCGGTACCCGGGTCGCCGCCGTTACCGCCGTTGCCGCCGCTGGGGTTGGCCGCCGTGCCCGCCGCACCGTCGCCGCCGCCGGCGCTGGTGCCCGCATTGCCGCCCTGCCCACCAGCCCCGCCATCACCAGCGCTGCCCGCAGCACCATGGCTGGCAGTGCCGCCGGCCCCGCCCTGGCCACCAGCCCCACCGGCGGCGCCATCACCGCCGTTGCCGGCGTCGCCGCCCGCCCCGTTGTTGACACCGGCCACACCGGCCGTACCGGCGACACCATCGCCGCCAGCACCGCCAGCAGCGCCGACCCCACCGACGCCACCTCGGCCGCCGTTACCTGACGACGAACCGCCGGCCCCGCCGGCACCGCCCTGGCCACCAGCCCCGCCAGCCGTGCCATTGGTGCCATTCCCATCGGTGCCGGTGACGCCGTTGACACCCGACTTGCCGGTCCCGCCGGTACCGCCAACACCGCCGTTGCCCGTCACCCCGCCAGTGCCACCGGCACCGCCGATGCCGCCGTTGGCGCCCGGCGCGGCAGCGTCACCGCCATTGCCACCGGCGCCGCCGGCCCCGGTGCCGGCGCCGCTGCCGCCGGCACCGCCGGTGCCGCCCTCGCCCGCGATCGAACCACCCGGCCCGCCGTCCCCGCCGGCCCCGCCCTGCCCGCTGCCCGCGCCGTTGCCGCCGGCACCACCGGTGCCGCCCTGCCCGTACTCGCCGCCTTGGCCGCCCATCCCGCCGACCCCGCCGTTGCCGCCGCCGGTGGGGCTGTAGCCGGCGCCGCCGGTGCCGCCGTTACCGCCGCCGGCCGCCGCAGCGCCAGCCGCCCCGGTTGCGCCGGCGGTGCCGCCGGTGCCGAAGGTCGTGCTGGTGCCGCCCTGCATACCCCCGTTACCGCCGCCGCCCCCGCTACCGGGGTTACCACCGTGACCACCCACCCCGCCGGTGGGAGTGCCCGCATCGCCGGCACCGCCGGTGCCGCCCTGGCCGCCGACCCCGGCCGCTCCGCCCGCCCCGCCGTCGCCACCATCACCGTTGGCACCCGCTATGCCGAACAGTCCCGCGCCGCCAGCGCCGGCCCCGCCCACACCGCCGGTGCCACCCGCACCGCCGTTACCGCCGTCGCCACCGACCCCGCCGGCCACGCCCGCGACGGTTGCATCAGTGCCGGCGCCGCCGGTACCGCCGGCGCCGCCTTGACCGCCGACCCCACCCGCACCGCCGGCCCCGCCATGGCCGAGCAGCACACCGCCTCTGCCGCCGTCACCGCCGGCGCCGCCGTTGCCGCCGGTGCCGCCGTTGCCGCCGGTGCCGCCGTTGCCGCCGACCCCGCCCGCCGGGCCCGCGCTGCCGGTGGTGCCGGTGGTGCCCGACCCGCCGGCCCCGCCGCTGCCGCCATTGCCGAACAGACCCGCCGCACCGCCGTTGCCGCCGGCCAGGCCAGAGCCAGCCGGCCGGGAATAGCCGTTGCCGCCGTTGCCGTACAACCACCCGCCCGCCCCGCCATTCGGGCTGACCGCTATCCCGTCTGCGCCGTCGCCAACCAGCGGGCGCCCCGTCAGTGCTTCCCACGGCGAAAAGAACGCCAGGCCCTGGGCACCCTGCACCACCGCCGCCAACGGCGAGGCATTAGCCGCCTCGGCGGCCGCATACGAACTACCCGCGCTGCTCAACGACAGCACAAACTGGGAATGAAACGCCGCCGCCTGAGCGCTCAGCGCCTGAAACGCCCGGCCGTGGCTGGAAAACAGCGACGCGACCGCCGCCGACACCTCATCCTCGGCCGCGGCGAGCACCCGGTTGGTCGGAACCACGGCCGCCGAATTCGCCGCGCTGAGCGACGAACCGATGCCCGCCGCATCCGAGGCTGCCGCCGCCAACAGTTCTGGTAACGCGATGACATACGACATCGGCGCCTCCTAACCAACCGGCCGATCGCTGGAAAGATGAGGACGGGTAAGCGTAACGCAGCCAAGGTTGGCGCGGACTTCTTGGAAAATTCTTGGAATTCCGGGCGGTGTGAGCGGGCGCGACCTCCCTAACACGGTCAGGCGGCAGGCGCCGTCGCGCTGTGCCCCACCGGATTCCGGTGATCCCGCGCCGTGCGCGCCCGACGGAGTTGGCGGTCGCCTAGGACCGGTCGATTTCGAAGGTGAACTCGTGCCCGCAGATGCTGATGTGGTCGCCCTCGTCGAGGGTGGCGCTCGGCCGCAGCCGCCGGTGTTGCACGTGCACGCCGTTGGCTGATCCCACATCGGTGATCACGAAGCTGCCTCCGGTGTCGATGATGACGGCGTGCTGTCTGCTGACGTCATCGTCGTCGAGAACGATGTCGTTGTCGGGGAGGCGGCCTATCCGGGTGATCGCCGCGTGCAGCGGATAGTGTTGTCCGGCAGCGTCGCGCAACCTGGCGGCTACGCCGTTGCGGTTGGCAATCGCGTGCGCGACCGCCGTGGCTTTGGCTGCGGTGGTTTTGGCGGCCCGCTTGATGTCCAGACGCTCCCGGCGCAGGATTCGCGCGTGCAGGGCACTTACCGTCGGACCCGGGTCGATGCCCAGATCCCGGCCCAGTGTCGCCTTTAATCGCCGATAGGCGTCAAGGGCGGCGGACTGGCGTTCAGCAACGTAATAGGCGGTCATCAGCTGCGCCCACAGCGGTTCATGGTAGGGATGCTTGGCGGTAAGCGCTTCGAGATCGCCGGTAATGGTATCGGCGCGCCCGCAAGCGATTTCGGCTTCTGCGCGGGCGGCATGGGTCAGCAGCAGGTCTTCTGCCAGCGCGGCGGCGAACACCTGCACGAACGCAAAGTCGTGTAAGTCATCCAATACCGGTCCGCGCCATTCGTTCAGCGCGGCCAACAGATGAGCGCTGGCCTGTTCGAGTCGTCCCGCGGCGGCAGCGCGCATGCCCGCGGCCTTATCAGCCATGAAGCGGTCGAGATCGCAGTCGCCGTCGGGGACGCTGAGTCGATACCCCCGCGGTGCGCGGGCCAGCACCGCATAGGGATCCATCCCAGCATTGCCTAACAGTCGGCGCAGGTTGGACACATAGGAATGGATGCTGGTCCGTGCTGCCGGCGCGGGTGATTCATCCCAGGTGGCGTCAATCAACGAGTCCGTGCCGACCGCGCGATTGCGGTTGATCAGCAGCATGGCCAACACCGCCCGCTGTTTGCGGGTACCCAGCGCCACCGGCCCGCCATCCGCGCTGATCAGCAACGGACCCAGAAGACCGAACGTAGGACGAGTTCCCTCCATGTGCTGCAAAGCCTCCGCGTCATCGGCGACGTCAGCTCCCATTGTGACGCCGCCCCGCCGATCGGCGATAACCGGACTCGACCACGCGCGGCGCGGCGCTCATGGTGGGTTGACTTCCCAGCGGATCAGCGCGCACTACCAGATCGGCGGTGCCGGCCTGAAGCAGCAGGTGGCAGGGCTTGGGCGGACAGCCAGTCGGGCCGGCGCTGTTCGAGCGATGATCCGACCTCGACACCAACGTGCTGTCCGCGCTGATGTGTCACACGCCCGACCGGAAACCTCTATTAGCGTGTGAAATTCGCACCGGCACACAACGTTTGGAACTGTTAACTCGCCATATGCGATTCCGCCGTATTCGTCGCCGCCCCTCGACTTGTAGACGAAGCTTCGCCTCACCTGCACAGGCTCAACGGTTCCTGTTTGCCTTCGGCCATATCCCGATGGCGGAGGAAGATGACTAGCCGGTTCGCGGCGGTCTGGGACGGCGTCACCGCCGCCGCGGCATGAAAGACACAGTAAGCCACCACATTCGGCCACCGAATTGACTTACATCGACTGTGCCACACTCATTTTCAAACAACTTGACGATGCCCTGTACCATGTCCCACTAGTTCGGTGAGGGGAAGGCCTGCCGGTGGATGAGGTGGTATTTGGGCGGTACCGGCTGCTGTCGGTGATCGGCCAGGGCGGCATGGGCACGGTCTACAGGGCCCATGACACCGTGATCGGCCGCGACATCGCGATCAAGGTGTTGCCCACCGAGCTGAGCACCGAGCCGGGGTATCGAGAGCGGTTTCGCCGTGAGGCCCACACCGCGGCCCGGTTGAACGAGCCGCACATCATCCCGATTCATGACACCGGCGAGATCGACGGTCAGCTGTATCTGGTGATGCCGATCATCGATGGCACCGACGTGCATGGGCTGTTGCAGCGCGACGGGCCGATGAACCCGCAACGTGCCGTGCACATCATCGGCCAGCTGGCCGCCGCGCTGGATGCCGCCCATGCCGTCAGGCTGGTGCACCGCGACATCAAACCCTCCAACGCGCTGGTGACCGGAAGCGACTTTGCCTATCTGATCGACTTCGGCATCGCGCACGACACGACGGCTACCAAGCTGACCAGCACCGGCATCATCGTGGGCACGTTCGCCTACATGGCCCCGGAACGCTTCAACGGGGTTGCTGATGCCCGTTCCGATATCTATGCGCTGGCGTGCGTGTTGCATGAATGCCTCACCGGTGACCACCCGTACCCGGGTGACAGCATGGAGCAACAAATCGCCGGCCACGTCGCGCTGGACCCGCCGGCGCCCAGTGCGTACCGGCCGGATCTGCCCGTCGGATTTGATCAGGTTATCGCCCGTGGCATGGCCAAAGACCCCAACCAGCGCTACCAAACCGCCAGCGAGCTCGCGACTGGCGCTCACCACGCCCTCACCACCACGCCGATCCGTACACCGCGCACCACCCCCACCCTGTTTACCGGCCCGACCCGACCCCTGCCCGCGCCGACCCTGGTCGGTGATCAGGTCCCAACCCAGCCCGAGTCGGTGTGGCAACAGGCCGCCCCCTCCACCCTCGCCGCAACCGGACAGCAACACCCGCCCGCCTGGGCGCCTGTTCCTCCACCCCGAGCCGGTGACTACTTCCCTCCTGGAACGGTCGCACCGACACCGCAGCCTCGACGCCGGGCGGCCCTGATCGCCGTGATCGTCGTGACCGGCGTGCTGATTTTGGCCGCCGGCACCATCAGCGTCGTCGTCTTCCTGACACGATCACACCCGCGCGCCTCCCAAACCCCAACCGCGCAACCCGCAGCGCCTTCGAGTCCGATCTCCAGCACGCCTCAGGCGACTGCCCCGGCCCTGGCAACCGCGCTGGACGGGTTGCTGCTCACCCCCGACCAAATCAACACCGCGATGGGCGCCACCGGAATGACTACCGTTGGCACCACGACGACGATGCCCGACAACAGTAGTTTCGTGTCGGACAACGCATGCCTACCCCTGGCTTACGCGGCGCAAGCCAACGTGTATGCGGGCAGTGGGTGGAGCGACATGCGGCTACAGCTGCTTCAAAAGCCCCCCCAACAAAACGCTGCGGGTCAGGCCGTCGTGTTATTTCCCTCCGCGCAGGAGGCGGGCTCGTTCTTCACCGCCTCCACCAAAAGCTGGACGGCCTGCTCTAACAAGCAATTCACCATTGCCATGAACGGCAATTCGCAGGTGAACGCCGTGGGGCCGGTTTCCGACACGAACGGCATGCTGAGCGCCACTGTCACGCCCGCCGGCAGCGGTGGGTTCTGCGAGCGGGCGCTGACCGTGGCCAACAGCGTCGTAATAGACGTCACCACATGCCGCGGCCCGCACGGCTCCGCCGCCGACATCGCCCGTCAGATAGCCGCCAAAGTACCCAAGCAGTAGTGACATTCGGCAGCCGATGGCCAGCCGCGCTGACGGGCGTCCAAGTTATAGACGTTCGCCGGGTTCCAACGTGTCCGTCTCAACCTTTCATGACCGGCGACATCCCCGCCCTTGACGCCAGGGAAACGATTGGGCCGCACCAGCTTCGTGGACGCCCGTGCAGTGCTCAGTCCATTCGGCAAACACGGGCAGGGCCGTGTTGATAGCATCGGCGGGCACGGCTCACCAAGGGGAGGCCGGCCGGTGGACGAGGTGGCGTTCGGGCGCTATCGGCTGATCGCGGTGATCGGCTCCGGCGGCATGGGCAAGGTGTACAAGGCCCACGACACCTTGATAGATCGCGATGTGGCGATCAAGGTGCTGGCGCCCGAGATGGCCAGTCGGCCCGGGTATTCGCAACGCTTCCGGCGTGAGGCTTCGACCGCCGCCCGGTTGACCGAGCCGCACATCATCCCGGTTCATGACACCGGCGAAATCGATGGCCAGCTGTATCTGGTGATGCCGGTCATCGACGGCATCGACCTACGCACATTGCTGCGGCGGGACGGGCCGATGAGCCCGGACCGCGCGGTGCGGGTGATCGAGCAGCTGGCCGAGGCGCTGGGGGCGGCGCACGCCGCCGGGTTGGTGCATCGGGATATCAAACCGTCCAACGCATTGGTGACTGGCGATGACTTCGTTTATCTAATCGACTTCGGCATCGCCCATGACGCCAAGGCCTCCCGACTGACGAGCACCGGCAGGATGGTCGGGACCCTGGCGTACATGGCCCCGGAGCGGTTTTCCAGCGGCACCGCCGATGCCCGCGCAGATGTGTACGCGCTGGCGTGTGTGCTCTATGAGTGCCTGACGGGCGCCACGCCCTTCCGGGGCGGCAGCATGGAACAGCAGATCGCGGGGCACCTGACGCTGGACCCGCCCCGGCCAAGTGAGCACCGACCAGGCGTGCCCGCCGGATTGGATGGGGTCATCGCGGCGGGCATGGCCAAAAACCCCGACCAGCGCTATCAGAGCGCACATGAGCTGGCCACCGCCGCCCGCCGGGCCCTCACCGTCCCCGATCAGCGACCGACATTGCCTGCGGCGCCGCGTCAGCCACCCCCCGAGCCGCCGGCACGTCCCGTCCCGGCGCCGGCCTTCGCGTACGAGACACCACCGCCGCCCCCGCCCAGCCCGTGGGCCCCGACGGCCCAACTCCGTCCGGAATCGCCTACCTACCAGGCACCGCGGCTCGGGTCGCCCGCCCCGCAGGATCAGCGGAGGATCCCGGCGATACCGCCAAGCCCGGGACCGCCCACCCCCGCAAGGGCCGGCAGGGTCAGCCAACGCACCATCGCGCTCGTGGCCGGCGTCATTGGGCTCGTCGTCGTGGTCCTGGCGGGCGTCGGCATCACCAGCTACCTGCTACGCCAGCCCGCCACCAACTCGCAACCCTCCACTACCCGCACCACCGTGCCTGCTGTCGCGGAGGGTGCACTGGACGGGCTGTTGCTCAGCGCCGACCAAATCAACAGCGCGATGGGCGCCACCGAAATGGGGCTCACCAGAACCTTGACCACGACGTACGACGACAGCCCTGTCGTGGCGGACAAGGCCTGCCTACCCCTGGCAAACGGGGCACAGTCCGCGGTCTATACGGGCAGTGGGTTGACCGCCGTGCGCAACCGGGAACTCCGGGACCAGCCCTTCGGCAAGTGGACTCATCTGGTCGACCAGATTGTGGTGCTGTTTCCTTCCGCGGATGGAGCAGACGCGTTCTTCACCGCCTCGACCCGACAGTGGCCGGCCTGCTCCAACCGGCAGTACAACGTGACCACGGCCGGCAAACCCGATCAGGTGGAGACCGTGGGACCGGTCTCCAACGCCAACGGCACACTGAGCGCCACCGAAACCGCCGGTGGCGGCAATTCGTCTTGGACATGGGATTGGGACACCTGTCAGCGGGCGCTGACCGTGGCCAACAACGTCGCCATCGACGTCAGGGCGTGCAGCAAAAATCGGTCCGACTCCCAGTCCGACGCCGGAGTCAACATCGCCCGTCAGATCGCCGCAAAAGTACCCACCAAGTAACCGACGATCACCCCGCGGCCTCAGCTGGGCAGGCCCAACGGTTCCTGGTTGCGGTTAGCCATATCCGAGGCCGCGTTTGTGTGTGTGCCCCATCGCCATTTGATGAGTGCATCCCGATGGCGAGCCCAGATGACCAACCGCTGTCCGGCACGACATCACCGCCGCTGCTGCGGCGTGAAAGACACAGTCAGCCACTAGATTCCGCCACCGAATCCAGTCACACCGACTGCGCCGCAGGGGCCTAGCGTTCAGCCCTGCCGCGAACAGGCCTCCGCAGAGCGGCGGCCTGTCAAATCGTGGCCACCCACCTGGGCCGTGGTGCGCGCTGCAAGCGTTCGCCAAGAGGGTTCCAAGAATTCCCCAAGTCGACCGGCCAACCCTACGTGTGCTAACTGCTCGCGGGCCGTTAGCAAGCGAAATGCGACTGACTTGAAAGGACGATAAATGACGAAAACATTCGTCGGAGCAATGGCCGGACTGCACGCTAATGCGCCCGGCCAGCGCGCCGAGGGTCGCTCTCACAGAAGCCCGAATTCCCAATCCCGACCCCCGATAACAAGGGTGGAACGGCTGAAGGATGAAGTGGCCTATTGGGCGCTGCGCATCTACATGCGCTTCCTCAAGATAATCGGCGATGTCAGCGAGCTGACAGCAAATTACAGACGGAAAGAAGCGCGATGAACAAGCTACGCGACCGGCTCCACACCGGTATAGGGCTCGTCACTATGGGCGGCATGCTTACCGCGGCCCTCGGGGTCGCCGTCGTCGACAGAATATCGCATCCCGTCGACACCTATCGGGATATCCGGAAACGCCGCGCCGGCACTCGGTCCCGATGCTCTCAGGAACTATCCCCCCCATCCGACGCAATTAACCCCGACACAATTAACCCCGACACAATTAACCCCGACACAATTAACGGAGCAATGAGTGCGATGGACGCCCGGCAAGTTGACCTCTATTCCCGCCAGATTCGTGAGGGCGGCGCAAAGATCGCCGAGTTCCTGATCGCACACCCCGAGATCGACCCGGAGTTCATCGAAGACATGTCGGAAAACCAGCAAGCTGAACTGACGGAATACCTTTCGGACTTCGCGATCACACAGCAGATTGAGCGCAACGAGCTGGACATCGGGCAATAAGCCTCCAATGGCTCGTCAGCGCTTTCATGACACCCGACTCTTTAGAGGAGCAACGACATGACCAGCCAAATGCGAAATTCACGCACAATAAGTCCGCGGGAGCAAGAGGCGGTGACTGCCAGCCTGAAGGCCACCGGAGGCCCCTGGGCCGCATCGCCGCCTGACTACGCATACTTTTCCCGAGCGGAAGCGTCGAAGAAGGTGGAACAGGTGCGAGACGCGGTGCTCGCTGAAACCGGTGCCGCGAGAGCCGACGTGGAAGCGGCGTACGAGCGAAGCCAGTATTTCATTGACAGCTCGTTTGACTTCTATGAGGGCAAACAGGATCTCGGACGAAGGATCGCACGCGCGTTCGTCGTGCCGGTGCGCTCAACGCGCCTCGATGAAGACGATGCACAGCAGGGCAGCGGGTATGCGAGTGAATCGACACCCTTTTATCCGCTGTTGGATCCGGCGCGCTTCGGGGTGTCGTCGGAAATTCGGATGCGGACCATCTACGGCCTGCCCCCGACCGTACTCGACACCTACTTGCGAAGTAGCAGCGCCAGCGAGGCGGGCGCCGTTGTGCTCGCGCCGTTGTACGCAGATATGGCCCGTGACATTTGGACGAATCCTGCCGATGCCGAACAGTCGTTGCGGCTCGCCCGCGTTGTTGACAATCTACTCCTGCGAACCGCCGATTTCGCCCATCACCGTTTGGGCGCGAAGTTTATCGGATTAGGGGCTACTTTGCCTCTCCTCACGGATTTTGGCAATAAGCTCACGCGTGCCGCCGGTATGAACGGCCTAACGACTACAACCGGTCATGGCGGAACCGTCTACATGCTTGCTAAGACAATGGTCGAAATCATGGCGCGATCGCCCATCGACAGTGGCGGTACTATAGGCGTTATCGGTGCCGCTGGCTCGATCGGCTGGTCGAGTGTTGTAGCTCTGCAGAAGATGCTTCCCGATCATAAAATCGATGTATTCGACAAGCGCAGCAGCAGAATGCGAGCGTTGCTGGCTGAAAATATGGATCTCGGTAAGCTAGAGCTCAGGGAAAGCGTCGCGGATGTGTTCAAATCGAATAATTACGTGGTGTGTGCAATTACCGACACGCTGGACCTGACGGCGCCCGAATTCGCTTCCGTTGATTTTTCGACGATAAAGGTGCTCGACGACAGCCAGCCCGGAGCCGTCGACCGCGTGCAGATAGAGGGCCTTGGCGGTCAGGTATTTTGGGTGGCCGGCAACGACGCGAGCGCGAACAAGTTCATGACACGAGACGGATACTATACCGGTGGCGTGCCGTATAACTACGGCGATAACTCGGGACTCTACGGAGAATCTACTGAATTCGCTTGCGGCCTCGAGACCGCTACCGTCGCGGCTCGCGGCGATGCACGCAACGCGGTAAATAAACGCGTGGAATATAAAGACGTGGACATCGTAGGAAAACTGTTCGATGAATATGGCGTCCAGGTCGCGGATTTTCAATCCTTCGGCAAGCCCGTACATATAATGTGACCGGCAGCCGTGATTACCACACATACAACCAGTGGTCGTTCGCCCAGGGGCAACTCCTGGACCCGGCCAAGATCCTGACGTCGGCCGGTCCGAAACCCGGTGGCGATCAGCGCGGACTCGGTGGCTAAGACGACTGCCGCGAACCGGCCCGGCTGGTCAAATCCACTCAGCGCGGGAACTCGAAGATGAACTCGTGGCCACAGATGCTGATGTGGTCACCATCGGCGAGGATGGCGCTGGGACGGATTAGCTGACGTTGCACTTGCACGCCGTTAGCCGAACCCAGGTCTCTAATCACGAAACTGCCTCCGGTATCCATGATTACCGCGTGATGCCTGCTGACATCGTCCTCGTCTAGAACGATGTCATTATCGTCAAGCCGGCCTATCCGGATGGCCGGCCCGCTGAGCGGATAGTGCCGTCCGGCGGCATCGCGCAACCTGGGGACAACAGACTCGTGGGTCGAAGTGTTATGCGCGCCGGCCATGGCGCGTCGTGCGGTGGTCTTGGCGACCCGCTTAATGTTCAGAGGCTCCTGGCGCAGGATTCGCGCGTGCAGGACACTCACCGTGGGACCCGGGTCGATGCCCAGATCCTCGGCCAGCACCGTTTTCAGTCGCCGATAGGCCTGCAGGGCATCGGACTGACGCTCAGCAACGTAATAGGCGGCGATCAGCTGCGCCCACAGCGGTTCACGGTAGGGATGCTCGGCGGCAAGCGCCTCCAGTTCACCGATCACGCTGTGGGCACGTCCGCACGCGATTTCGGCTTCTGCCCGGCTGATATGGACCAACATCTGGTCTTCCATCAGCGCGGTCGCGAAGGTCTTGACGAACGCGAAACCTCGTAGGTCAGCAAGCACCGGCCCGCGCCATTCGGCCAGCGCCGCCGACAGATGCGTGCTGGCCTGTTCGAACCGTCCCGCTGCGGCGGCCTGAATCCCCGCGTTCTTCTCGGCGATGAAACAATCCAGATCGCAGTCGCCGTCAGCGACGCAAAGGCGATAGCCCGGTGGTGCGCTGGCCAGCAGCGCGTAGGGATCCACTCCGGCGCCGCTAAGCAGTCGGCGCAGGTTGGACACGTAGGACTGGATGCTGGTACGTGCCGCCGGCACGGGCGACTGATCCCAGGCGGCGTCAATCAACCACTCCGTGCCCACCGCGCGATTGCGGTTGATCAGCAGCACGGCGAACACCGCCTTCTGTTTGGGCGTACCCAACGCCACCGGCGCCCTAGCGACGGTCATGAACAAAGGCCCCAAAAGGCCGAACTTGAGATCAGCTCGTCCCATCGCGCTCCAAGCCTCCACGTCATCAATGGCCTCAGCCTCGCATAGCGACGCCGCTGAACCAGTTGTCGACACCCCGACACGGACTTCAACACCCGGCAACTGATGTCGCAAACCCAGAGCAACGAACTCAGACACACCGTGCTGTGCGTTGGCTATCCGGTGACGCGTGGCCCGCAGATGCCAGTCGCACACCGGGTGCCCGGCCCGGTGGGTGGCCGCTGTGTTCGCCGCGGGAAGCTCGTAGCGACCACACAGCTGCCTCGCCGACTTGCTCCTAGCGAAACGCTGTGCCCGCTACCGACACTCGCTCGCGGCACACGTAATATCCATGATTACCAACCTCTTTGGGGAAGAATGGGTGGCCGGGCGGCGATGGCCATGACGTGGAAGCAAAGGTGAGTTGATGCCCTTATTTAGGTCGCGTCAGCGTCGAACGGCGTGTGGCCCGGGACGTGCTGCTCCATCGGCTGGACTGGCTGGACCGGCTGTACCGGCTGGACCGGCTGGGCCGGCTGGGGCGGTGCTCCGTTGACCGGCTTGTCGAAATTCCCGGTGAAGATGGAGTCGTCGCCGTCGAGGAGATGCTTGGTCAGCGCCGCACGCGGCGTCATCCCCCGCAGTTTCTGCAGCTCGCTCAGGTGCCCGCGCAGATCGTCGAACTCAGGACCCATGTCCTCGCGCAGCTGGCTGGTCACCCCGCTGAGGTAGTCGCGCGCCTGCCGCAGAGCGCTCGACACCCAGCGGATGGCCCCCGGGAGCCGCTCCGGGCCAAGCACCACCAGCCCGACCACCACGAGGACGAGCATTTCCCCCCAGCCGATGTTGGCGAACATCTAGCTGGTGTCCGGGTCGGGTTTCACCGTCAGCGTGACGTGGCGACCATCGCGGACCACCTCGATCGGCGCGTCCTGCCCGATGGCCAGCTGCCGCACGGCCACGACGAACTCGTCGGCGTCGGCGACCTTACGATTGCCGACCTTGACTATCACGTCGTTTTCCAGGAGTCCGCCCTTCTGCGCGGGACTTCCTGCCTTGACGTTGGCGACCTGGGCGCCCGACGCGATCGCGTTGCTCACCGAACGGGTGCTGATCCCGATCGTCGGGTGCACGATCTTCCCGTCTTTGATCAGTGTCTGCGCAACGAATTTCATCTCGTTGACCGGAATCGCAAAGCCCAAACCGCTCGCGCTGTCGGAGAGGGATTTGCCGGCGGTGTTGATGCCGATCACCCGGGAATCCATGTCGATCAGCGGGCCGCCGGAGTTGCCGTGGTTGATCGAGGCGTCGGTCTGGATGGCGTCGATGACGGTGTCGGTGTCGGAACCCTCCCCCGACAGCGGGACGGGACGGTGCAGCGCGCTGATGATGCCGTGGGTGACGGTGCTGCGCAGCCCAAGCGGCGCACCGGCGGCCAGGACCTCGTCACCGACCCGTACCTTGTCGGAATCGCCGAACTGGGCAACGGTCAGATTGTCGACGTTGTCGACCTTCAGCACGGCCAGGTCGGTCTTGGGGTCGCGGCCCACCAGGCTCGCGGGCACTTCCTTGCCGTCGTTGAACACCACGGTCGTCTTGAACTGGCTGGGATTGTTGGCCGCCTCGGAGATCACGTGGTTATTGGTGACGATGTAGCCGCGGCCGTCGATGATGACGCCGGAGCCCTGCAGGCCCTCCTGGTCGCTCTTCGACTCGATGGTCACCACGGCGTTGGCGGTCGCGGCCGCCACCTTGGCGAACCGGCCCGCCGGCTGCTCGGCGTCGCCATTGGTGGACAACGTCACCTTGGACGTGGTGAACGCGCCGACGACCTCGGCGGTCTTGCGACCGACCAAACCGCCGAGCGCGCCGATCGTCAACGCGATCAGCAGCAGGACCAGCAGCGCGCGGTAGGACACCCTGCGCCCGAACAGCACGTCGCGAACGCCAAGCTTGCCGCTCAGCCCCGCGGGGGCGTGCGGCACCGGCGCGGACACCGCCGGAGTGCCCAGAGCGGCCGCGGCCGCGGGATCGCGCCACGGGTCGTCGGGTTCGTCCGGCCCGGCACCGTCCTTCTCGGCGGCCAGCGCGCCGGCGTCGATGGGGTGGCGCTGCAGCGAATCGGCGGCGCCTACCGGCCGGCTGAACGCCTCCTGCAGGACCGGGTCGGCCGGTTGATGGTGCGGCCTGAACTCTGCCTGCTCCCGGTACTTCGTCGGGCGCACGCGCTCCGCCACAAAGGACCCCAGGACTCCCCGGGGACGACTGAACGCTTGGCGCGAGGCGGGGTCGACCGGTGGCCGGGAAACGGGGCGCGGCGCCAGGCGGGGGCGGGTTTCATTGCCTTGATCGGAGGTCACGTTACTCTTTGGATCCTCTTCTGAGCGCTCGATACGGGGCCTGGTGCGTGGTCCACCCTAGTATCCACGGTTCGGTGCTGGTCGGCATGAGCCCAGATGGTCGACGCAAGGCAACAACTCAGCAACAACGCTGCCAAACTACCGGCGCTTACGCTGGTCGCCCGCGTCGCCGTCGGCGAAACCGTCTGATAGCGACGTCGTGTCATCGGCGGGGTGGTGCGGAATCTGAGATAGCAATCCGAGCAGCGTGCCGGGGATGCGGATCGGGTGGGAGTCGCGCAGCGCAGCCCGCGCCCGGCTCTGACCGTCCACTTCAGCCGCACATTCGGGGCACAACGAAAGGTGGTGCGCGGCCCGCAGGTGTGCGTTCATCCGCAGCTCGCCGTCGACGAACGCGGCGATCGCCTCGGTGGACAGGTGCTCAGTGGAACCGAACCGCCGCGGTGCGCCAACCGGCGCATCGCTCTGGGAGGCAAATTGTGCGGGCAGCCACGAGAACGCGCGGCGAAACACATGTCCCCGGTCGGCCATCACCAGCCCCTCTCACCGCCACCCATACTTCGAATGTAGCGCGAGGCGGTGCCCATACCCAGCAAGTTCCGGTAAAACCCCGGGATAATCGAGCCGATAGGGCGGCCAGGCTGTGGATAAACCGATGCGGCGGCTCCTCGGCAAGGCCGTTTCGCACCCGACGTAATTCGCACCCGACGTAAGAGGCTCTAGGGGTTTGAGATGGGATTAGTGTGAATTGCACCATGTCCGGATGTGCGGTTGCTCTGGCCGCGGCGGCCCCAAGACGCTCGCGGTTTGGGATGGCACCGTGAAAACCGGTCGAAACGGGAGCGGCGATCCGGCAGGGTGCTTGCTGGAGCGCCAGGCGGTGCTGGCCGAGCTTGCTGCGCTCGCGCGAGGGGTGGGTCACGGCGCGGGCCGGGTGGTGCTACTGCGCGGGGAGGCCGGGATCGGCAAGACCGCGGTGATCACCCGGTTCATCGCCGGCCTGGATGCAGCGGTGCGGGTATTGGCCGGCGGATGTGACCCTATGACGGCGCCGCGTCCGCTGGGTCCGCTGCTTGACGTGCTGGCCGGGTTGGGCCCGGCGGCCGGCCCGCTGGGCGCGGCCATCGATGCCGGTGACACCGGCACGCTGTGTCGGCGGCTGTTGACGGTGCTGCGCGACGGGCACCGGTGGGTGTGGGTAATCGAGGACGCCCATTGGGCCGACGGCGCCACCCTGGATTTGGTGCGCTTCCTCGCGCGGCGCATCGGGTCGCTGCCGCTGCTGCTCGTGGTGTCCTATCGCGACGACGAACTCGACGCCCACCACCCGCTGTTGGCGGCACTCGGGGACGTGGCGACCTGTGCGGCGGTGCGCCGCATCGGGTTGGAGCCGCTGAGCCGCGACGCGGTGGGGGTGCTGGCCGTCGGCAGCGGCGTCAATGCCGACCAGCTGCACGAACTCACCGGCGGAAACCCGTTCTTTGTCACCGAAGTGTTGGCCACCGGCGTTGCTGCGCCGGGCCAAAACGCCCGAAACGCATTGCCGCGCAGTGTGTCCGAGGCGGTGTGGGGACGGCTGGCGCGGTTGTCGCCCCAGGCCCGGCAAACCGCGCAGGCGGTGGCGGTCTGCGGACCCCGCGCCGACCCGACGCTGGTGCACCAACTGTGTCCGGCGGCCGGCGCGGGGCTGGCCGAGTGCCTCGATGCGGGGATGCTGGTCGCCGAGGGGCAAGCGATCGGGTTTCGCCACGAGCTGGCCCGGCGCGCAACGCTGGACCGCATTGACGACTACCAGCGCAAGCTCTTGCATACCCGCGCGCTGAGCGCGCTTGCCGAACCACCCATCGAACCCGACACGTTGGCGGCGTTGGCGTTTCACGCCGACCAGGCCGGCGACCAGCAGGCCGCCGTTCGCTATGGTGTCGCCGCCGCACAGCGCGCCGCCGGATTGGGCGCCCACCGCCAAGCCGCCGACCTGTACGCGCTGGTGCTGCGGCACGCCGACACCGCCCCCGCCGAACAGAAGGTGGTCTGGCACGAGCAGCACGCGTTGACCAGCTACCTGGGCGGACTGGTGCAGGCCTCGGTGCATTCCTACCGGGACGCGATCGCGCTTCGCCGGCAGCTGGGGGATCCCCTGGGAGAGGGCGACGACCTGCGGCGGCTCTCACACGTGTTGAGCCGCTTATCGGCAGCGCGCAAAGCCGGTCGGGCGTCGTTGCAGCTGCTGGAACAATGCGGGCCCACCCCGCAGCTGGCCTGGTCGCTGGCTCACATGGCCGAGCTATCCTGGCTGGCCTACGACCCGGCGTGCGCCGACTACGCGGCCCGCGCGATCACGCTGGGCAACCGACTGGACCTTCCGGCCGTGGCGATCAAGGCGCGTTTTTATGCCGCGCTGTCCGCCCTCGTGCGCACCGGTGCTGGGTGGGACGGGGTAGAGGCGGCGTGGCGTGAGGCGATGGGCGCCGCCGATCTCGCCGAACTCGCCGGGCTAATCGGTATGGGCCTGTGCTGGCAGGCGGCACTGCGCCACGAGGTGGATCGCGCCGAGGCCTATATCGCCGAAACCACGGCGTTTTGCGCCGACCATGATTTGGGCACGTATGAGCCGCTCGCGGTGTCCGCGGCCGCGCTGGTCGCCCTGCATCGCGGGGATTGGGCCCGGGCCGCCACCTGCGCCGAGGATGTGCTGTCCCGACCCGCGATGACCCCCCTGCATCGGTATTTGCCTTTGACCACACTGGGTTTGATCCACGCCCGGCGCGGCCGGCGACCGGTCGCCGCGCTGCTCGACGAGGCCCTGGCCGCAGCCGAACCCGATGACTTTTTCCGCCTGGGGCCGGTGTGGATCGCGCGTGCCGAGGCCGCCTGGCTGGGCGGTGACGACGACACCGCACGCACCGAGGCGCAGGCGGGGCTGGCGACCGTGCCCTACCAGGCCGACCCCTGGCTGGTCTCGGCGCTGCACCGCTGGGTGTACCTGGCAGGCGGTGAACCCGATGACGCCATCGAGCCGAGCACCCTATTCGGGTTGGAGGTCAGAGGTGACTGGCGGGGCGCCGCCGCCGGATGGACCCGCCGGGGCTGTCCCTACGACGCGGCCATCGCCCAACTCGGCGGCGACATCGCCGCGGTGGAATCGGCGTTGACCACTTTCCGCGGCCTCGGCGCCACGGCCGCGGCCCGCCGTGCCCGGCAACGTCTCACCGAGCTGCGCGGACCCACCCCCCGCAGCCGCCGCTCCGACATCCGCGCCGACCCGCACGGACTGAGCCGCCGCGAACGCGAAGTGCTCACGCTGATCGCCGCCGGCCACAGCGACGCCGACATCGCCACCAAACTGTCCATCAGCCCCAGAACCGTTGGCCACCACGTGGAAGCGATCCTGGCCAAACTCGGCGTCGACAACCGCACCCAGGCTGCCGCGGCGGCCCGGCAACCCCAAATCGTCGACTACTGATCTCGCGGGCGTTGTCGCGCAAATAAATAGGGAGAATTCCCCATCAATCGCCGCCGCCCACCGGCGAACACTTAACAACGAGCGCCCCGGCGAGGCCCCTCCATAGCAACGCCACAGCAATGGCACATCCGGACATGATGCGGCCGTCGCTGTCGCCGCGGGGTCTCGCCCGGGCGCTCTTGAATTGACGGGAGGCGGCGATGTCGTTTGTCATTGCGGCGCCGGAGATCATGGCGGCGGCGGCGACGGATTTGCAGAGTATCGGTGCCACGCTCAGGTCGGCTGACATGGCCGCGGCGGGCCCGACGACGCGGGTGCTGGCGGCGGGCGCCGACGAGGTGTCGGTGGCCGTGGCGGCGCTCTTCGGCGGACACGCGCAGGCATATCAGGCACTCGGCGCACAGGCGGCGAAGTTTCATGCCCAGTTTGTGCGGGCGTTGAACGTGGGTGCGGGGGCCTATGCCGGCGCCGAGGCCGCCAACGCCTCGCCGTTGCAGGCCGTCGGG
This sequence comes from uncultured Actinomycetota bacterium, assembly GCA_963814505.1. Taxonomy (GTDB): domain Bacteria; phylum Actinomycetota; class Actinomycetes; order Mycobacteriales; family Mycobacteriaceae; genus Mycobacterium. Next base: position 83,238 of record CAWFDM010000013.1, on the reverse strand, counting down.
CAGGACGCCCTGGCCGCGGTGAATGCGCCCGCGCAGGCGTTGCTGGGCCGTCCGCTGTTCGGCAACGGCACCAATGGCGCGCCCGGTCAGGCCGGCGGGCCGGGCGGGTTGTTGTTCGGCGACGGCGGCAAGGGTGGGAACGGCTTGCCCGGCCAGGTGGGCGGGAACGGCGGCGCCGCGGGGCTGCTGGGCACCGGCGGGGCCGGCGGCATGGGTGGGGCCGGCGCGGCGGGTGGCAACGGCGGCACCGGCGGCTGGCTGTACGGCAATGGCGGCACCGGCGGGCAGGGCGGCACCGGCCTAGCCGGCGCCAATGGCGTCAACCCCACCCTCAGCGGCCAAGGGGCCACCGGGACTTCCGGCCAGAGCGCGTCGTCGATCACCGGCGATGCCACGGGCACCAACGGCGGCAACGGCGGCGACGCCGGACTTGGTGCCACCGGCGGACCCGGCGGGGTCGGCGGCAGTGCGTTTGCCGAGGTCGGCACCGGGGACGCTCTCGGCGGCTATGGCGGAATCGGCGGTGGCGGCGGCAACGGCGGCGCGGGCGGCAACGGCGGGACTGCCGGTACCGTCTCGGGCCTTGCACTGGCGGGACCGGGAGGCAACGGGAATATCGGCGCGGCGCCCGGGGGTTCGGGCGGCGCCGGTGGCACGGGTGGAGAGGGCCTCACCTCCGCTGGTTTTGCAGAGGGCGGTCCCGGCGGTAACGGCGGCGCCGGCGGTACGGGCGCGTCTGGTGGCGCCGGCGGCACCGGGGGTGCAGGCGGCAGTGGTGGTCATGGCGGGCTGTTGGTCGGCAATGGCGGCATCGGAGGCATTGGCGGCACCGGCGGCACCGGCGGCAACGGCGGCAACGGCGGTGTAGGCGGCGACGGCGGTGGTGGTGGGCTAATTGGTGGTGGCGGTGCCGGTGGAGCCGCTGGTAGTGGCGGCGCGGGCGGAGCTGGCGGTGTCGGCGGCCACGGCGGCGACGGGGGCGTCGGCGGCGCCGCCACCGGCACGGGCGGTTCTTCCGGCGCCGGTGGTAATGCCGGGAACGGCGCCAATGGTGGCACCGGCGGCACCGGCGGCGACGGCGGCGGCAGCGGGCTCGGAGGTACAGCCGGCCCCGGAGGCTTACTGTTCGGTCAGCCCGGCATCAACGGCGCCGCCGGCAATGGCGGCCTCGGCGGCGATGGCGGCCTAGGCGGCGCGTTCGGCGCCGGTGGTTTAGGCGGCACGGGGTCAACCAGCAGCGGCACCAACGGCTTCAAGGGCAACACCGGCGGCAACGGAATGCCCGGCCAGCACGGTTAGTTCCCTGCGGCCGGCCCGGGACCGCTAAGCAGACTTAGCGTGCGTTGCGCCGGCGCCTCGTTCGTGATGCGCGGCCAGGTAGTCGCGCAGCGCCTGGCGCCCGCGGTGGATGCGGCTGCGCACGGTGCCCAGCTTCACGCCCAGCGTGGCGCCGATTTCCTCGTAGGACAGGCCTTCTATGTCGCACAGCACGACCGCGGCGCGGAACTCCGGCGGCAGCGAATCCAGGGCCGCCTGCAGGTCAGGGCCGAGCCGCGAATCGTGGTAGATCTGCTCGGGGTCGGGCTCATCGGCGGGGACCCGGTCGTAATCCTCGGGCAACGCCTCCATCCGGATGCGCGCGCGCCTGCGGACCATGTCGAGAAACAGGTTGGTGGTGATGCGGTGCAGCCAGCCTTCAAAGGTCCCGGGCTGGTAGTTCTGCACCGACCGGAAGACCCGGATGAACGTCTCCTGCGTCAGGTCCTCGGCGTCTTGCTGGTTGCCGGAGAGCCGATAGGCCAGCCGGTACACGCGATCGGCGTGCTGACGCACCAACTCGTCCCACGACGGCATGGCTGCCTTGTCCCCGGTCGCGTCGAATACCGCGGTGCCCTGCAACGCGTCTGACGTCTCCACCCACCCGTCGTCGCGGCACTCCTGCGGGTGAGACATGGTGCTCGGGCTCAAAAACGTGGTGATGGTGTCCTCCGGGTTTGCCCTGCCATCAAGAGTAGGCAGTTCGTCGCGACTGTAAACGCGAAGCTGCCGCCGGCTATTCCCGCCATCTCCGGTCCAGCGCGCTCCGCGTTCCATACGGATACCGTCGCGTACCGGGGTGTGGGCGACATAGGAGCAATCTGAGGTTTGCCTGAGAAACCATATCGTTACCTGCGTTATGCAGGGTAAACCGCTCCTGCAGTGACCTTCGTCGCTGCTCACGACTCCGGGCGTGTCGGCGGTGTGCGGCTCAGGCGCGCCTGACTGACCCGGCCGCGAATTAGACATACGCTGACCGATCATGGACGGCAGCGACGAAACCCCCGGCCAAGCGGCCCGCAGTCGAGCCGAATTACTCCTAGCGCACGCCGAGGGATCGATATCAGAAGACGCGATCCTGGCCGGCGCCCGTGAGCGTGCCACCGATATCGGCGCCGGAGCGGTGACGCCCGCGGTCGGGGCGCTGCTGAGCCTGCTGGCCAAGCTCAGCGGCGGCAAGTCCGTCGCCGAGGTGGGCACCGGCGTGGGCGTCAGCGGACTGTGGTTGCTGTCGGGCATGGGCGACGACGGTGTGTTGACGACGATCGATATCGAGCCCGAGTATCAGAGGCTGGCCAAACAGGCGTTCACCGAGGCGGGCATCGGGCCGTCGCGCACCAGGCTGATCAGCGGCCGCGCCCAAGAGGTGCTGACGCGACTCGCCGATGACTCCTATGACCTGGTGTTCATCGACGCGGACCCGATCGACCAGCCCGGTTACGTCGTCGAGGGCGTGCGCCTGCTGCGCTCCGGCGGGGTCATCGTCGTGCACCGGGCGGCGCTGGGCGGGCGGGCCGGTGACCCCGCGGCGCGCGACGCCGAGGTGACCGCGGTCCGCGAGGCGGCCCGGCTCATCGCCGAGGACGAGCGGCTCACCCCGGCGCTGGTGCCGCTCGGCGACGGCCTGCTGGCCGCCGTCCGGGAATAGCTTCGCGCGCGGCTACGCGCGCTTTCGCGCCAGCCGCCAGATCACGCAACCGACGGTGCAGACCACGAGCACGGCGAGCAAGGATTGCAGACCCATGACCGCGAACGTGTTGACGTCATAGGAGCCGGCGCCGCTGACACATTGAAAAGTCACGCTGGTCCCCGACTGGCCCGGCCGGTAACTGTAGCCCGAGATGTCGTACGTCAGATGGTATTGGCTGTCGCACACGATCGCGCTCATCCACAGCGCGCTCGCCGGGATCGCTGCGGTCAGCGCCGCTGCGCCACCGACGCAGAGGCCGATCCCGCCGCCGATCGCCCCGATGACCGCCCCGACACGGTCGCCCCGTTCGAGCCTGGGCCGCGGCGGTTTACCCGGGAACCCGGGTTGGCCCACCGGGCCGAGCCCTCGGGCAAGCAAGGCCTGGCGCACCACGGCGTCCTTATCGATCGGGGTATCCAGGCCCCCCACGTTGCGAGCCGTCCCCTCTACCAGAGGCAGCCCAACGCGCCTTAGCACGCCGCTGTATAGCGCCTGCGACAAACCCGCGTCGACGGCGACCCCTATCGATTCCTCGCGAAGCCCGGCCACCTCGGCCGCGGACGGCCCACCGGGATGCAGGGTGGCCCGTAACGCCTCTGCGAACCGGCGCGCGGACCCCTCGACCGCGGCAATTTTCTCCTCGGGGGTCTGACGAACGGCCCGTTTCCCCTCGGCCAGCTGACGTTCCAGCGCGGCGATGCGGTGCTCGGAGTCGTCGCGGTCCATCGGGTCCACGGCATGATGATCGCAAAGCCGAACCGCGGGCGGGTAAAAAACCCTTACGGATTCCTAACGCGCCGCCCGGTCCTATTGCCGCTCCTCATCTTGTAGCTGAACAAATGAACGAAGATGACGGCGAGTCTGGTGATCCGGTGTCCCGGCCTCGCCGTCTCTGTGTCTGCCTCGCGTGTAGTCGCTTTGCCACTCGACTCGCTCCCCCGCGGCGACCCTCGCTGCCTGCTCGATCTGCTTGTCCGCGTCGCGTGAGCGAAGAAAGAACTCATGCTTTCGCGCTAGATCCTCATCAGAATCGATGCGCCTGAGTTCGGGGGCGAACTCCTCAAGCTCCGCTCGGCGCTGCGGGACGATCATGCAGATCGGCTCGTCGACCTCGAACCGCACCGGGGTCAGTTTGCGGGTGAATTTCCAGCTCATGCTGAAACTTGCACTTGCCCAGTCGGTTTCGACTATACCCTCTAGCGGGCACACGGCGTCCTTCGGATAGTTTGCCGGTCCGCGGACCAACAGGTTGTAGCCCGCCGGTGTGCGAAACAGCATCGGCAGATGCCAGGTCAGGATGCCGTAGCCGAAATGGCTGAGGGGCAGGAACTGATCGGTGTCGTGCTTATCGGGTGCGATCACCACGTCCGCGCCGTTTTCCTGACCGAACCACGTAGCGGTGAACGCGCACCGATTGCGCAACTCCCAGCCGCTTTGGTTAGCGATGAGCATCGGCAAACACCGATTGGGCCAACCTTTACCGGTCTCTGACATCTTTGACATCCAGGCCCGGCCAGTCGGTGCCGGGGCAATCTGCGGCGCGTTATCACGGGTGATGAACCCGATCAGTGGACGAGCCGGCCCGTTGGACGTGTCACTCATCGGATCCCCTCCCCCGGAAACATGGCGCACAACTTGCTTCGGCGGCTTCGGCCCGTTAGTAATCCGACGAATAGTACCGCCGGTCGGGGGGCGGGGCTAACCAACCCGAACCGCGGTCACCGCAGATCAAATCTTTACGGATTCCTAACGCGCCACCTCCTTGACGCCCGGCTGAACGAGCGTTTAGTGTACTGAACATGCGTTCAGCCGATCTGACCGCAACCGCTCGAATCCGTGACGCGGCCATCGAGCAGTTCGGACAGCACGGCTTCGGTGTCGGGCTTCGCGCCATCGCCGAGGCCGCGGGGGTGAGCGCCGCGCTGGTCATCCATCACTTCGGGTCCAAGGACGGCCTGCGCAAAGCCTGCGACGACTTCGTCGTCGAGGAGATCCGTAGCAGCAAGTCCGAGACGATTCAGTCCAGCGATCCGGCCACCTGGTTTGCGGCGCTGGCCGAAATCGAGTCCTACGCGGCCGTGACCGCATACCTGGTGCGCAGCATGCAGTCCGGCGGTGAGTTGGCAACCATGTTGTGGGAACGGATGATTGAGAACGCCGTATCGTATCTCGACGACGGCGTTCGGGCCGGCACCATAAAGCCCAGCCGCGATCCGCACGCCCGGGCCAGGTATCTGGCCATCACCGGCGGTGGCGCGCTACTGCTGTACCTGCAAATGCACGAAACCCCAACGGATCTGCGGGCCGTCCTGCGTGACTACGCCCGGGACATGGTGCTGCCCGCCCTCGAGGTCTACACCGAGGGCCTAATGACCGACCGCACCATGTACGACGCATTCGTGGCATCCCAAAATGCGGCACAAGATCAAGGAGAATCCCATGCCAGCTGACAACCTCGCGCCCATCGAAATCCGCGGTCTGACCAAGAACTTTGGCGCCGTGCGGGCGCTGGACGGCCTTGACCTCACGGTGCGCGCCGGGGAAGTGCACGGCTTCCTCGGCCCCAACGGCGCCGGCAAGTCCACCACCATCCGCATCCTGCTCGGTCTGGTGAAGGCCGACAGCGGCAACGTACGGTTGCTGGGCGGCCACCCGTGGACCGACGCGGTCGAATTGCATCGCCAGATCGCTTATGTACCGGGCGATGTCACGTTGTGGCCGTCGCTGACCGGCGGTGAAACCATCGACCTGCTGGCCCGCATGCGTGGCGGCATCGACGAGCAGCGCCGCGCGGAGCTGATCGAGCGCTTCGAGCTCGACCCGCACAAGAAGGCACGCACCTACTCGAAGGGCAACCGCCAAAAGGTCTCGCTGATTTCCGCCTTTTCGTCACGGGCCGGGCTGCTGCTGCTGGATGAGCCGAGCAGCGGCCTGGACCCGTTGATGGAGCACGTGTTTCAGCAGTGCGTGGGCGAAGCACGAGACCACGGGACGACGGTCCTATTGTCCAGCCATATCCTGGCCGAGACGGAAGCCCTGTGTGAGAGGGTGACCATCATCAGGGCCGGCCGGACCGTCGAGAGCGGTTCGCTGGATTCCATGCGGCATCTCAGCCGTACCTCGATTAAGGCCGAAATGATCGGTGACCCAGGCGATCTCACACGAATCAGAGGCGTCGAGGACGTCAGCGTCGACGGCAACACGCTGCGCGCGCAGGTGGACAGCGAAAGCCTCGGGGACCTCATCCGGGTGCTCGGCGACGCCGGTGTGCGCAGCCTGGTCAGCCAGCCGCCGACGCTGGAGGAGCTCTTCCTGCGCCACTACCACACCGACGGCCAACATGCACACGACGGAAAGGTGTCAGCGTCATGAGCACCGCGACATTGGATCGGCCGCACCGGCCGGCGCACCCGGCGCCGCGCGCCGGTTCGAACTTCTCCGGAACGCTTGGCATGCTGCGGCTCTATCTGCGCCGTGACCGAATCGCGTTGCCGCTGTGGGTATTGCTGCTGTCGCTGCCGCTGGCCAGCGTCTATGTCGGCAGCATCGAAAAGGTCTACCCCACCGAGGCAGCCCGCGCCGGATTTGCGGCCGCCATCATGGCCAGCCCGGCCCAGCGTGCGCTCTACGGCCAGATCTACAACAACAGCCTTGGGGCGGTGGGTATTTGGAAAGCCGGGATGTTCCACTTGCTGATCGCGGTCGCAGTCATCCTCACCGTGATCCGGCACACCCGCGGCGACGAGGAGACTGGCCGGACCGAACTGATCGACTCGACCGCGGTCGGTCGGTACGCCAGCCTCACCGCGGCGCTGCTGTTGTCATTCGGGGCCTCGATCGCCACCGGCGCGATCGGTGCGGCCGGATTGCTCACATCCGACATACCGCGCGGCGGGTCGCTCGCCTTCGGGGCGGCGCTGGCCGGCTCCGGCCTGGTGTTCACCGCCGTGGCCGCGGTGGCCGCGCAACTGTCGCCGAGCGCGCGGGTCGCGCGTGGTACGGCGTTCGCCGTGTTGGGCGCCGCGTTCACGCTGCGCGCCATCGGTGATGCGGGCTCCGGCGCCCTGTCATGGCTCTCGCCGCTCGGGTGGTCGCTGCAGGTCAGGCCGTACGCCGGGGATCGCTGGTGGGTCCTGCTGCTGCATTTGGTGACGGCGGCCGTACTCACCGTGGTGGCCTATCGGCTGCTCGCCGGCCGCGACGTCGGCGCCGGACTCATCGCCGAACGCGGCGGTCCGGGCACCGCGGCAGCGTGGCTGCGGGGCGTCGACGGGCTGACGTGGCGGCTCGACCGCGGCGCGATGCTGCTGTGGACCGTCGGCCTGTGCCTCTTTGGAGTGCTGATGGGCAGTGTGGTGCACGGCATCGGCGACGAGATCGGCAACACCGGCGCCGCACGCGACATCGTCGCGCGGATGGGCGGCACCACTGCTCTGGAGCGGGCCTTCATTGCAGTCGCCTTCACCATGATGAGCATGGTCGCGGCCGCGTTCGCGATTTCGCTCACCCTACGGCCGCACCAGGAAGAGTCCGGCCAGCGAGCCGAGACCACATTGGCCGGCGCCGTCTCCCGAACTCGCTGGCTGGCAAGCCATTTGGCGGCCGCCCTGGCTGGGTCCGCGGCGGCGATGCTGATCGCGGGCGTGGCGGCCGGACTGATCTACGGCGTTGCCGCGGGCGATGTCGGCGGCAAGTTGTCCGTCGTGGTCGGGACCGCCGCGGTTCAGCTGCCCGCCGTGTGGTTGCTGTCCGCGGTCACAGTCGTGGTGTTCGGTCTCGCTCCGCGGTTCACACCCGTCGCGTGGGGGGTGCTCGTCGCGTTCGTCGCCTTGTACTTGATCGGCTCGTTGGCCGGGTTCCCGCAGTGGGTGCTCGACGTGGAGCCGTTCGCGCACATTCCACGGGTCGGCGGCGGTGACTTCACCGCGGTGCCGCTGCTATGGCTGCTGGCCATCGATGCGGCGCTGATCATACTGGGCGTCATGGCTTTTCGACGGCGTGACGTGCGCTGCTAGGATGCGGCGCGAGCAGACGCAAAATCGCCCATTTTGGCACCGAAATGGGCGATTTTGCGTCTGCTCGCGCCCCTGCTAGGTGGGGGTGTGATGAGATCTGACCTCAAAGTCCTGTGGTCGGCACCCGTTGGAATTGCCGTCCTCGGTGCGCTCCTGTTCTGGCCGGCCGGGACGTTCAACTATTGGCAGGCATGGGTTTTCATCGCGGTGTTCACGCTGGCAACGGTGCTCCCGACCATCTATCTGGCCCGCACCGACCCGGCGGCCCTGCGGCGACGGGCGCATGGCGGTCCGTGGGCGGAAACCAGGACGGTCCAGAAGTTCCTGGTCATCGGCGCGTTTTCAGCGCTCTTCGCGATGATGGCGTTCAGCGCGTTCGACCATCGTTTTGACTGGTCGTCGGTGCCCGCGGCAGTCTCGGTGGCCGGCGATGTCCTGGTCGTCACCGGACTGGGTATCGGCATGCTGGTGATCACCCAGAACAGTTATGCGGCCGCCACCGTCAACGTGGAATCGGATCAGAAATTGGCCTCCGAAGGTCTGTACCGGCTGGTCCGGCACCCGATGTACGCCGGAAGCCTGATCATGATGCTGGGCATGCCGTTGGCACTCGGCTCGTACTGGGGGCTGCTTCTCATCACCCCGGGCGTGGTGGTGCTGGTCTTCCGCATCCTCGACGAGGAAAAGCTGCTTACCCGGGAATTGGCCGGATACCGCGAGTACACGCAGCGGGTGCGCTATCGACTGCTGCCGTACGTGTGGTAGCCGCCGCCGGTGCGGCGCGAGAGACGGGCGGGCGTCCCTGTGGTTCGCTAGCTGAAGGTTCGCTGGTTTCTTCGTACCGGGAGACACATTGCAGGGAACGCTTTTCGGACGCTATCGGTTGGTGGAGCTGCTGGCCCGTCACGGCATGACAGAGGTATGGCGGGCCCGCGATACCTCCACCGACCGAGTGGTGGCGCTGAAGGTGCTTTCCGCAGAGTTCGCGAGCGATCCGGGGTCACGACAGCGTTTCCGGAGTGAGGTCGGGCCGCCGCCGAGCTCGACGAGCCCCATGTCCTGCCCATCTACGACTTCGGTGAGATCGAGGGCCGCCCGTTTGTGGCCATGCGGCTGATCAAGGCCCGTGACTTGCGGGGACTCGTCAGCGAAGGCCCGCTGGCGCCGGCTCGTGCGGTGGGAATCATCGAGCAGATTGCCTCGGCATTGCACGCCGGCCACGCGGTCGGGTTGGTGCACGGCGACGTCAAACCGTCGAAGATCCTCATCGCCGCGAATGACTTCAGCTACCTCCTCGACTTCGGCTTTGTCCGCGCCGTGTCAGAAACCGGGTTGGACACTACCGGCGGGCCGACCGGCACCGCTTACCTGGCCCCCGAGCGGTTTCAGCGGGGCCCTCTTGACGCGAGCGCCGACGTCTACGCCCTGACCTGTGTGTTGTATCAGTTGCTGACCGGCAACCTGCCCTTCCCGGGCAATCTTGGGCAAGTCGTCGACGGCAATCTGACGAAGCCGCCACCGCGACCCTCAGCGCTCGAACCGTTACAAACGTAGTTGGCCGTTGTTGGCCATTGCCGGGGTAACGGTTGCCCGGCCCGGTAGTCGCATTCTTGCCCGGTTGGGTGCGCAGGATTTAGTTCCCCGTGTCCCTGGCCGGTGGCGGCTACTGGTGTTCACCGTTGGGCTGTCGGGTCCGGTCTGGTTGGTAGCTCTCACGGCGCGATCCTCTGGTCGCGTGCGTGTCACACCTTTCCGTCGCCGGGCCTTAAAGCCTTGGGCGCGACGCCCGATCACCGTGGCTGCTGCCTGGTGTCGGGTGACGTTTTCATAGGGGTGCTGCCAATGCTGCGCACCCCAGGTGCTGGTGTAGGCGGGATTGACCGCGAACACGGCAATACCCGCGCGGTGGCACATGCCAGCTAGTCGATTGCGGAACACGGCGGTGGGCATGCCGGACACGGTGCGGCGGAACCGTTTCCCACGCGCGCCGCGGCCCATCGTTTCACGGCCGACGGTGCGGGCGTCGGCGAAGTCGAGGTCTTCCACCGCGATCGCAGCGATACCCAACTGCTGCGCGTAACCGATCAGCTGGGCGATGGCGTGGCGCACCTGAGCGTCGCGGCGTGACGCGCTGCCAGTGAGGTCGATATCGATGCGCACAGCACGACCAGTGGGGTTGCCATGACCGTCCAGCCGGCGCACCGCCAGGTGCCCGTCGTTGAGATCCACTCCCACCACTGGGCCCGTGGCGTAGACATCGTCTCCAGCCGCTGTGTCGCCGCGGCCCACCCAATATGGCACCGCGGGGATCGCCCACGCCGCGATGAGATATCGCCCGGAACGCCCTGGTTTGTGGGTAATGGTGTAGGACACCGAATTTCCGCCGCTGATCCGTTGCACCCACTCGTGCCCGCGATGTGTGAACACCGCTGGACACGACAGCACGTAGCGGCCACGGGTGGCATTGGCCAGGTGTTCCAACGGTTTCGGCAGGCGCAGACTCACCTCGCCAGACGGGGTGACGGTGATCGTGAGGTTGCCGAACGGTTCGTCGGGGGAACCGTTCGCGGTGATGCGGTAGCGCGACGCCCCCCACTTCTCACGCCACTCATCGGTGGTCAGACCAGCGGCGTCGAGGTGGTGGCGGGTGTGGGCGAGCCGTTTCCCGCCCTCGACCACATGGACCCGGTGTGCGGATCGATCAGCCTCCACGCGGGCGAGCTCACTACGCAGTTGCTGTAGACGTTGTTGCTTGGCGAAACGTTCGCGCTGAGTCGCATAGCCTTGGGCTACTTCGGCTTTTCGGCGGGCCTTGCGCTCACTGGCTGTGAGCGTGTCGGTGGTGGGGGCTGCCAGGCGTTTCGCGATAGTGGTGATCGCCGCCCGCAACCCTACGATGTGGCGGTACTGGGCGTCACGGGACAACCGGTACTGGTCATCGTTGCCGGTGATGATCGCATTGGCCCACCGCGCCGAGGATTGTGCGGTCAACGCCTTCTTACGGGCGTTAAGCCGAGCCCGGCGCACCTGTCGACGTTCATCAGGACTCAGATCAGCAGCTAATGGTTCGAGACGGCATACCGCTGTGAGGTCGGCACGGCGCAGCCGTCCGAAATGTGCGGCCACCGCGTCCAGCACCGGTTCATCGGCCGCGGTGGTACGCAACCGCGCACTGATCGCTACCCCGCACGGTGCGGCCACCGGCTTCACCCCACGCCACTCACGCAATTCCTGGTTGTTCATGCGGCATCACCGCATTCGGTTTCGGCCGACACCGCCGCACGCAACCGTTTCGTCTTCGCCGACCGCTGCCCATACAGCCGCCCGGAAAAGCTGGTCACGATAGCCAGCATGTCGCGCACCAACTCCGATTCCGCCGACTCATCCTCCGGCTGGCCGGTATAGATGACCTTCACCCCATAGCCCGCCAGCAGATGTTCGATCACCCCGACACCAAACCGGGCCAACCTGTCCGGATGCTCCACCAACAGCCGATCCACACCCGGTTTCATGCACTCACCCAACGCTTTCCGCAGCCCCACGCGGCGGTCCCACAGGCCGGAAGCAACGTCGGTGAACACGACTAGCTCACCGTCACGGTCCTTTAGCCGGGCCACCTGACGATCAAGGTCACCTTCAGCTTGTTGCCTCCGTGACGACACCCGTGCATACCCAACTGCCTTGCCAGCGGATGGTTTAGGTGCGATAGCATCCAAGTCGCCGATCCGCAAGATCCGCCTCCCGCCCGCACTGCGCGCATCCGGCAGCCGACCTTCCTGGGTGTATCGGCGCAACGTAGGTGTCGACACCCCCAACCGGTGAGCGGCTGAGGTCGCGGACACGTAATCATCTGGGCCGTGGTCAGCCATCGACAACCAGCTCTACATCCAGGCCCGCGATCGCCGCGGCCAGCAGTTCGGTTTGATCCCACCGTCGCCGGGCGGCCAGCAGCATTCGGGGCAGCGCTGAGGTCGGGGCATCCATGTCTACAACGTCGCCGGGATCCAGTACCGGGCAGTCGATCTCAGTCCAGGCATGCAGCGCTTCCCTCGCCAACGAGAGCACATCCGCGGCGACGCCACCAAACGGCTGCCTTACGTCGAGGGCCACGTCAGGTAAAGGCACTCCGGCAATGGTTTCCAGAGTCGCGATATCACCGCACAGCACTAGACCAGCGATCACGTGAGCGTGGGCGAGGCCTTCCAGCGCCCACCGGTCATACCACGCGTCGTCGAGCGATTCGGCAGCAAGCCCCGCACCACAAACATGGGTCGCCCGGGTGTTGCCAGTCGGAGCGTCCAACAAGTCTCCCAACGTCCCGGGCTCACGGTAACCGCCGTAATCAGCGAAGACAGCGGTGTCTCGTCCCGACAAAGACACGCCGCGTTTGACGCGTTCACGGTTGGTCTCCTCGACAGTCCGGGCGTACGTGGAGACATCGAATCCGCAATCCACTACCTAGGTCTCCGCCGAAGACGCATCCAGAGCGCTATGAAGAAACTCCAACAGGTTCAATTTCGCAAAGTCGTCGGCGAACTCAGTCGCGGCGGACCCGACAGGCGGATACTCAAACCCCTTCTGTCGCGCTCGAACAGCATCCCCGCGCGCCTTCTGCTGCCGTTCCTCCTCAGCTCGCGCCGCGCCCAACGCCTTGCGCGCACACCGCAACCAATCGGGTCTGCAACGCTGCACCTCGGCAACATCACGGCTAGTCCATGGTTTGCCAACATCAAGAAGATCGGCCACCCCGATACACAGACGCTTAGCCACGACCTCTGGCGTCAACTGCTTCCCGCCACGCAGGGAACCCACCGTCTGCGCACCCCCTCCACAGCCGATCTTACGAAATCAATGTCCAATAATGACCAACAAAACGGCCATAACACTGCGTGATTTTATGCCTCTACCCAGATACTCCCAGAGGGGTCCGACAACTACGTCTAACCGCTACTGGCCAACAAAACCGCCAGCTGTTCTCAACCCGGCGTTCCCGAAAAACTTGACGCCGTCGTCGCCACCGGCATGGCCAAAGACCCCCTCGACCGGTATGCCACAACCGTGGAGCTGGCCAGCGCTGCGAGCGAAGCGCTTACCGCGCCGGTCACTGCGCCTGTGGCCATCGCCGCCGCCGCAACCGCGTCTCGCGCGGTTACCGGACCCTAGATCCATACGCCTTTGCCCACCGCGACCACGCCGCCGGCGCTGATCGCGAAACGCTCCCGGTCCTTCTCCAGATCCACTCCGACCATCTCGCCGGGCCCCACGACGACGTTCTTGTCCAGGATCGCGTGGCGTACCACCGCGCCGCGGCCGACCCGCGCACCCGGCAAGATCACGCTGCCCTCGACGATGGCGCCGTCGTCGACCACAACGTTGGACGACAGCACCGAATTGCGCACCGAGGCCGCCGAAATGATGCTGCCGGCGCCCACCACCGACTCCTGAGCAGAGCCGCCGTTGACGAACTTCGCCGGCGCCAGGTTCTCCGATGCGCCCAAGATCGGCCAGCGCTTGTTGTACAGGTTGAACACCGGGTGCACCGAAACCAGGTCCATGTGCGCGTCGTAGAACGCGTCCAGCGTCCCGACATCACGCCAGTAAGCCCGGTCGCGCTCGGTCGCGCCGGGCACCTCGTTGTCGGAGAAGTCGTAAACCGCGGCTATTCCGTCGGCTACCAGCCGCGGGATGATGTCACCGCCCATGTCGTGATCGGAGTGGTCGTCGTCGGCGTCGGCGCGGATCGCGTCGATGAGGACCTTGGTGGTGAAGATGTAATTGCCCATCGAAACGAACGCGGCATCGGGGTCGTCAGGGGTCCCGGGCGGCTCCAGCGGCTTTTCCAAGAAGCGGTGGATGCGGCCGGAATCATCGGACTCAATGCAGCCGAACGCGTGCGCCTCGGAACGTGGCATCCGGATGCCGGCCACCGTCGCTCCGGCCCCACTCTCGACATGGAAGCGGACCATCTGCTCGGGGTCCATCCGGTAGACGTGATCGGCGCCGAAAACCACGATGTAGTCCGGATCTTCGTCATAAATCAGGTTGAGTGACTGATAGATCGCGTCGGCGGAGCCGGTGTACCAACGCGGGCCGAGGCGCTGCTGTGCCGGCACCGGGGTGATGTACTCACCGGCCAGGCCGGACAACCGCCAGTTCTGCGAGATGTGGCGGTCCAATGAATGCGACTTGTATTGCGTGAGAACGCAGATCCTCAGGTAACGGGCATTGACGAGATTGGAGAGCACGAAATCGATCAGCCGATAAGCGCCGCCGAAGGGAACCGCGGGTTTGGCCCGGTCCGCGGTCAGCGGATACAACCGCTTGCCCTCACCGCCGGCCAGGACAATGCCCAGCACGTGTGGTGGCGCTTCCCTCATGGGTCAAACCTATCGGCACCCGCGAACCGCTGCCAGGGGCATTGACGCCCTCCGGACGGATAAATCCGCCGGATTTCGTCCCGTCGCGTCGTTTTCCGAGCAGTAATTCCTCGCGGTTTCCTGCTGGTTCCTGGCTGCACGGATTCCGCTGGCCCGCTCCGGCCGCGGCGTCGCCGAACTCAAGCCCAATTTCGTTCGGCTCCTTGTCGGCCCGACTCGCGGGCTGCAGCGTCGCCGAACTACGGTGCACCGTATGCGGGTGGCGATGATGACTCGGGAGTACCCTCCCGAGGTCTATGGCGGAGCCGGGGTACACGTCACCGAACTAGTGGCGCAACTGCGCCGGCTGTGCGCGGTCGACGTGCACTGCATCGGTGCACCTCGACCGGGCGCATTCGCACATCAGCCCGACCCTCGGTTCCAGGGTGCCAACCCGGCAGTATCGACCTTGTCGTCCGATCTGGTGATGGCCAATGCTGCGTCGGCGGCCACCGTCGTGCATTCACACACCTGGTACACCGGCCTGGCCGGGCATCTGGCCTCATTGCTCTACGACATTCCCCACGTCCTGACCGCGCACTCGCTCGAGCCGATGCGACCATGGAAGGCCGAGCAGCTCGGCGGCGGCTACCGGGTGTCGAGCTGGGTGGAACAGACTGCGGTGCTGGCAGCCGACGCCGTCATCGCCGTCAGCTGCGGCACGCGCGAGGACATGCTGCGCGTCTACCCCACGCTGGATCCCAGCCTGGTACACGTCATCCGGAACGGGATCGACACCGACGTGTGGTATCCGGCGGGGCCGGTGCGTACCGGGTCGGCGCTGGGCGAGCTCGGGGTCGATCCGAACCGGCCAATCGTGGCGTTCGTCGGGCGGATCACCCGGCAGAAGGGGGTGGCCCACCTGGTGGCGGCCGCGCACGAATTCAGCCCGGAAGTGCAGCTGGTGTTGTGCGCCGGCGCTCCCGATACTCCCGAGATCGCCGACGAAGTGCGGACCGCGGTAGCCGGACTGGCCCGCAATCGCACCGGCGTGTTCTGGATCCGGGAGATGCTGCCCATCGGCAAGCTACGCGAAATCCTTTCGGCGGCAGACATTTTCGTGTGCCCGTCGGTGTACGAGCCGTTGGGGATCGTGAACCTGGAGGCAATGGCCTGCGCGACCGCGGTCGTGGCCTCCGACGTCGGCGGGATACCCGAGGTGGTCGCCGACGGGGTGACCGGGACGCTGGTGCACTACGACGCCGACCCCAGTGGGTATCAGGCCAGATTGGCCAAAGCGGTCAATGAGTTGATCGCCGACCCCGGAAAAGCAGAGCGCTACGGTCATGCCGGACGTCAGCGCTGCATCGAGCAATTCTCCTGGACCCAAGTCGCCGAACAGACACTGGACATCTACCGCAAGGTTTGCGCGTAACACCTCGCGGTTCGGCTGGGCTCGGCTGGTTCTAGCCTGTCACGCCCTTGAGTTCGTCCCCCAGCGCCGCGGCTTCGTCAGGCGTCAGCTCCACGACGAGTCGCCCGCCACCCTCGAGTGGTACCCGCATCACGATGCCGCGCCCCTCTTTGGTTGCTTCAAGAGGACCGTCTCCGGTCCGGGGCTTCATCGCCGCCATCGAGTGCTCCATTCCCAGCCATACCCGACATTGAACTGCCAAATCACTCCCCCATTGTTCCCTATCGAGGTCAACAGGTGCACAAAGACCCGGTATCTGGTGCCGGTCAACGGGTGGTGGGCACCCAGCAGTCGCGGATGTGGTCGTCGACCATCCCGGTCGCCTGCATCAACGCATAAGCGGTGGTGGGCCCGACGAAGCGGAATCCACGCCGCTTCAGCTCACCCGCCATGGCCTTCGATTCCGCACTGGCCGAGGGGATTTCGGACCCGTCGGCGGGCCGGGGCCGCATGGGCGGCGCAAACGACCAGAGCAACTTGGACAGGTCTCCGGGCGAACCCAGGTCAGCGGCGGCACGGGCGTTGGCGATCGTCGCCTCGATCTTGGCTCGGTTGCGGACGATACCCTCGTCGGTCAGCAGCCGTTCCACATCGACATCGGTATACCGGGCAACCTTTTCGATATCGAACCCGGAGAAGGCGCGCCGGAAATTCTCCCGTTTGCGCAGGATGATCAGCCACGACAGGCCGCTCTGAAAGGCCTCCAGGCTCATCCGCTCGAACAAAGCCGCCCCGCCGCGCAGCGGACGGCCCCACTCCTGGTCGTGGTAGTCGCGGTACAGCTCCCAGTGCGCCCCCGACTGACCATCCGCCCAGCCGCAGCGCACCAGCCCGTCGTCGCTCACATCTTGTCCTGACGATCCTCGCCGTCGTGAGGTTCCGGTGCGTCGGATTCGGTTTCGCCCGCCTCGGCTTTGGCGACTTCAGACCTGGACCCCTTAGACGACGCCTCGATCACGGCCAGCTGGTCACGTAGCACCTCGAGCTCACGACCGAGTCGGTCCAGCACCCAGTCGACCTCGCTGGTCTTGTACCCGCGCAGCACTTGGGTGAACTTGACGGCGTCGACATCGGCGCCGGTGACGCCGAACGCGGGCAACACCGTCGCCGTCGTCCCCCGCGGCAGCGGTGGCAGTTGCTCGCCGCGGCCGAACAGCAGGCTGGCCGCGCCGAACAGCACGATCGCCACCAGCACCAGCACCACCAGGTACAGCAACACCAACGCCACGGGAACGATATTGCCCTATCCCGCCGACACCGCGGCGATCAGCGTGGCCGCACCCGATTCATCGGTGGCCGGTCCGCCAGCGACACCGGCCACGTGTGCCGGGTGTAGCCCTCACCATCGGGGCCCTGCGGGAAGAACTGGGTCAGTCCGACCCCGGAGTCGGGCACACCGCAGCGCGACAGCAGGGTGGCGATGACCTGACGGCTCATCGCGCCCAGCTCGGCCAGCGGCCGGTTGCGGTGCGCCCGCACGCCGAGGTTGACCTGGGCAATCGCGTCCAGGCCCAGCCGGTCGAAGGTGTCCACCAACAGGCCGATCTCCACTCCGTAGCCCGGGGCGAACGGCAGCGCCGTCAGCAGTTCCCGGGTGGCCGCGTACTCGCCGCCGAGCGGCTGCAGCACACCGCCCAGCTCCGGACACAGCGCCGACAACAGTGGCCGCGCCACCAGCTCGGTGACCCGCCCTCCTCCGGTGGCACCGGCGCCGCCGGTCGCGCCGGAGCCGTTGAGCGGCCGTCGGTAGAAGCCCTTGACCAGGTGAATGCCGTCGCGGGTGAGCAGCGGGCCGACCAGCCACGGCACGAACATCGGGTGCGGGTTGATCAGGTCGGAGTCGACGAACACCACAATGTCGCCGCTGGTGGCCGCCAGCGAGCGCCACAGCGCCTCACCCTTGCCGGGTCGCGGCGGGACCTCGGGTAGCGCCTGTTCCCGGCTGACGACGCGGGCGCCGGCCGCGATGGCCCGGATCTCGGTGTCGTCGGTGGAGCCGGAGTCCAGCACGATCAGCTCGTCGACCAACCCATCGCCGCCATCGACCAGCCGCGAGATGCTCTCGATCACCGATTCGATGGTGTCTTCCTCGTTCAGGGCCGGCAGCACCACGGAGACCGTCCGCCCCTGTTTGGCCGCGACCAATTCACCGATCGTCCAGCGGGGACGGTTCCAGCTGCGGTCGGCGAGCCAGGTGTCGCCGGCCAGCGCGGCCAGGACGCGAGCGTTGGTGTCATTGGTGAGATCACCGGCGACCAGCTCCGATGCAGTCATGCGAGTCCCCTCACCGTTCGCGCCGGTGGGCGCGTCCCCTGGATCGAGGCCACCATTTCCAGGACCCGACGGGTCGCTGCGACCTCGTGCACCCGAAAAACGCGGGCTCCGGCCGCCGCCGCGAGCGCGGTGGCCGCCAGTGTTCCCTCGAGCCGTTCCTTCAAACCCACGCCCAGAGTCTCCCCGACAAAGTCCTTATTGCTCAATGACATGAGCACGGGCCACCCGGTTTTAACAAGATCGTCCACGTGACGCAACAGCAACAGCCCGTGAAACGTGTTCTTGCCGAAATCATGCGTCGGGTCGATCAGCACCCGGTCGCGGGCTACTCCGGCCGCTACCGCCCGCTCGGCGGCGGCGGTGACTTGACGGATCACATCGTCCACCACACCACGGGTAGTCGTACCGTAGCTCACCCGAAAAGGACGCGTGCGCGGCAGCGCGCCACCTGTGTGCGAACACACCAGGCCCGCGCCGAACCGGGCGGCCACCTCGGGCATGGCGGCGTCGCCGCCACCCCAGGTGTCATTGATCAGATCCGCCCCCGCGGCACAGGCCGGCGCGGCCACCCCGGATCGCCAGGTATCCACGCTGATCAGCTGATTCGGGTACGCGCCGCGCAGCCATTCGATGAATGGCACGACCCGGGCGATCTCGGTGTCCGCGTCGACGCTCTGGCCGGGTCCCGCCTTGACGCCGCCGACGTCGATGACATCGGCGCCCTCGGCGACGGCCCGGTGGACGGCGGCCCGGGCGGCCTCGTCGCTGTAGGTCGCACCCTTGTCGTAAAACGAATCCGGGGTGCGGTTGACGATCGCCATGATCAGCGGGCGATCCGTTGCGACTGGGCGGCCGCACAGCGTTGACTGCACGCGTCCATACTGCCGGGTCGCCGTGGAGATTGCGGTTCAGGACCCACGGGTTGACATGGGTTTGACTAAGCCAACGGCCCGGTGGTAAATCGAGCCTGGCCCAACACAGTCGGAGGTGTCATGAACGTCGGAGCGCATCTTTCCAAGCGGGCCCTGCTGAATCCGGGCCTGGAAGCGCTGGTCGACGAGGCCGCCGGCCGCCGGTTCAGCTTCGCCGAGCTCAACGAGCGGGTCGACCGGGCCGCCAACGTGCTCACCGGGCTGGGACTGACCAAGGGCGATCGGGTCGCGGTGCTGCTGCCCAACGGTCACCAGTTCGTTGTGGCGTTCTACGCCGCGGCGAGGGCGGGGCTGGTCGTTGTCCCGCTGAACTGGCGGCTGGTCGCAGACGAGTTGGCGTTCATGCTTCGCGACTCGGGGGCCACCGTGCTGGTGTTCGACGCCGAGTACGACGCCGTCTTGGCCGACCTGCACGGCCGCCGCGGGGATGAGGACGGCCTACCGGTGGCCCATTGGTTGCGCGTCGGCGCCGACGCCCCGGCGTGGGCGGGCGACTTCGACGCCGTAGTCGAAGACGCGCCGGCCGACCCGGTGTTCGTCGACGCCGACGGAGACGACCCGTTGTTCATCATGTACACCTCCGGCACCACCGGGCTGCCGAAGGGAGCGCTGCACACCCACGACAGCGTGGAGTGGGCGGTGTTCACCATGTTGGCCAGCGTCGATGTCCGGTTCCGGGACCGCTACCTGATTTCGCTGCCGATGTTTCACGTCGGGGCACTCATGCCCGTGGTCGGTTGTATCTACCGGGGCGCGACGCTCGTCATATTGCGCCACTTCGACCCGAGGCGGATCTGGGAGGTGTTCCGCGATGAGCGGGTCACGATCACGCTGGCCGTCCCCGCGATGCTGAACTTCATGCTGCCGACGTATGCGCCCGAGCTGCGCGAGTCGCTGCAACTGCGGCTGATCTGGAGCGGGGCGGCACCGGTGCCGCCGTCGTTGATCGAGGCCTACGCCGGCCTCGGTATCGAGGTGCACCAGGTCTATGGGCTCACCGAGACGTGCGGGCCGGCCTGCGTGATCAGCCCCGATGATGCGATGTCTCACGTCGGCTCGACCGGCAAGGCCTTCTTCCACACCGATGTGCGCATCGTGGACTTCGATGGCAAAGACGTCGGCGTCGGCGTCCCCGGCGAGGTGCTGGTGCGTGGGCGCCACATCATGGCCGGCTACTGGAACCGCGAGGCGGCTACCGCCGAGACGATCATCGATGGCTGGCTGCACACCGGCGACGTGGCTGTCCGCGACGACGACGGTTTCGTCTACATCCAGGACCGGATCAAGGACATGATCATCTCGGGCGGAGAGAACGTCTACCCGGCCGAGATCGAAGACGTCCTGCTCTCCCACCCCGGCATCGCCGAGGTCGCCGTGCTGGGGATGCCGTCGGAAAAGTGGGGCGAGTCGCCGTTGGCGGTGGTGGTGCGCGCCGACCCCGACCTGGACGAGGCAGCGGTCTTGGCACACTGCAGCGGCAGGCTGGCGCGGTTCAAGCTGCCGAAGCGGGCGGTGTTCACCGACGCCATCCCCCGCACCCCGACCGGCAAAGCACTGAAACGCGTGCTGCGCGAGCAATTCCCGCTCGAGGCCCCCGAGTAGTCAGGCGAAAGCGGGCGAAAGCCGCGAGCGTAACGCCACCGCGAAATTTCGCGCCGGAAATCGCAGTGGCGTTACGCCCCCGGTTAGCCACGAGCGGCCAGGAGCCTGGGCGCAGAAATAAATGGGGAAAATTCCCCATCAACCGCCACCGTTCACCGCCGTAGATTTCACGGCAAGCACCCTGGCGAGGCCATCCCCATAGCACGCCACAGCAATGGCACACCCGGACATGATGCGGCTGTCGCTGTCGTCTCCAGGTCTTCCAGGGGCGCGCTAAATTGACGGGAGGCGGAGATGTCTTTTGTGGTTGCGGCGCCGGAGTTAATGGAAGCGGCGGCAACGGATTTGCAGAACATCGGCTCGGCGGTCAGCGCCGCGAATGCGGCGGCGGCGGGCCCGACGACCGCGCTGCTGGCAGCGGGGGCCGATGAGGTGTCGGCGGCGGTGGCATCGCTGTTTTCCGGGCACGGACAGGCGTTTCAGGCGCTGAGCGCTCAGGCGGCGCCGTTTCATGCCCAGTTCGTGCAGGCCTTGAGCGGGGCGGCGGGCGCCTATACGGCCACCGAGGCGGCGAACGCCTCGCCGTTGCAGAGCATCGGGCAGGACCTGCAGAGCCTGGCGGTGTTTACGCCGGTTAGGGACCTGACGGGGCGCCCGCTGCTCGGCCCCGGCACCAACGGGGCGGCCGGCACCGGAGAGGCCGGCGGGGGCGGCGGGTGGCTGTTCGGCAACGGCGGCGACGGTGGGTCCGGCGCGCCCGGGCAGCCCGGCGGCCGAGGCGGCAACGCCTTTCTTTTCGGTAGCGGCGGCCGGGGCGGGGCCGGTGGGGCGGGCACCACCGGCACCGCGGGCTCAGCGAGCAGCCCCGGCGGCGGCCCCGGCGGCGACGGCGGGACGGGTGGGGCCGGCGGCAACGGCGGGCTGATCTTCGGCAACGGCGGCACCGGCGGCAACGGCGGCCAGGGCGGCCAGGGCGGTGCCGGCGCCAGCGGCGTCGGCGGGCTGGTTGGAGGCGACGGCGGCAACGCCGGCAACGGCGGCGCCGCCGGCCCGGGTGGCAGCGCCGGCGGCCTCGGCGTCGCAGGCGCCGGCGGCGACGGTGGCAACGGGGGCAACGGCGGCGACGGCGGCACCATCAACCCCAGCGGCAACGTCATCGCTAATGCCGGCAGCGGCGGCCACGGCGGCGACGGCGGCAGCGGCGTCACCGGCGGCAACGGCGGCAACGGCGGCAACGGCGGCAACGGCAACCTCACCACCGCCGCCTCCGGCGCCGTCGCCGGCGGCGGTGGTGGTGGCGGCGGCGCCGGCGGCGACAGCACCGGCGGCGGCAACGGCGGCAACGGCGGCGCCGGCGGCAACGGCGGCGGCGCGGAGGCCATCGAGGGCGGCAGCATCGTGGCCCTCGCCGGCGGCGGCACCGGTGGTGGTGGCGGCCAATTTGGCGGCACCGCAGATGCCACAGGCGGTCCCGGTGGCGGTGGCGGCGGCGGCGGCGCCACCCACCTCGGTGCCACCACGATCCAAGCCAGCAGCGGTGGCGGCGGTAACGGCGCCTTCGGCAGCGGCGGCGCCGGCACCGGCGGCTTCGGCAGCGGCGGCGCCGACGCCAGCGCCGTCGACGCCGCCGGCGGGGGTGGCGGCGGTGGCGGCGGCTTCGGCGGCAACGATGGGAAGGGCGGCAACGGCGGCGGGGCCCTCACCTCCGGCGGCTTCGGCGGCGGTGGTGACGGTGGCTTCGCCGCCGGCACCACCGGCACCGCCGTCGGCGGCGGCAACTCGTTCCCCGGTGGCGGCGGCAGCCAAGGCGCCGGCGGCGGCGGGGGTGGCGGTGGCGGCGGCGCCTCGGTCGGGGGTAACGGCGGCGGCCAGGCCGGCGGCGGCCCCGGCGGCTAGCACCGACTGACATCGGCGGCGGCCCCCTGAACCGAAGCGCATTCAGCCGCGAATGTGCGGCCAACGCCGCGGGCGCGGAACGTGGGGCTGGCCGCACACTCGGCAAAGACGGCCTTACCCCCGCGGCCGCTTGCCCTCGGCCACCTCGTCGGGGTATTCGGCGTAGTACGGCACATAACCTTCGTCACGTCCCGCAAGCACGTAGAGCGGGTCCTCGACATCGGGGCCGTAGGCCTGGTCGCGCAGTTCCACCTTGCGGCTCTTGAACGTCGAGGTGTGCTCCAGCGACCCCACCACCCGCACGAACAGCGGCATCGCGTAGCCGGGCAGCTGGCCATACACCGCGTCGGCCAGGGATTTGCCGTCGAATTCGGCGCCCTCGCGCAGCTTGACCGCGGCCATCCCGGCGCGGCCGCCGGTGTCCGGAACCTCGACGCCGTAGACCGTGCACTCCTCGATCGCCTTGTCGGACGCCACCGCCGCTTCCACCTGTGTGGTCGCCACGTTCTCCCCCTTCCAGCGGAAGGTGTCGCCGAGCCGGTCGACGAACGAGGCGTGCGCCATGCCCTGCGGTTGCATCACGTCACCGGTGTTGAACCAGCAGTCGCCGTCACGGAAAGCGTTGCGCACCAACTTCTTCTCGGTCGAATCTTTGTCGGTGTAGCCATCGAACGGCTGAAGTTTGCTGACCGGGCTGATCAGCAGGCCCGGCTGGCCGGCGGACACCTTGCGCACCCGTCCGTGTTCGTCGCGCAGCGGGGCGCCGGTATCCGGGTCGTATTCCACGTAGGCCAGTGGCAGTGGCGAGATACCGGTGGTCTGCGGCATGTTGAAGATGTTGATGAACGCCGTGTTGCCTTCGCTGGCGGCATAGAACTCGCACACCCGTGCAATGCCGAACCGGGTGGTGAACTCGGTCCAGATCTCCGGCCGCAACCCATTACCCATGATCACGCGCACCCGGTGCGCGCGGTCGGTCGGCTTGGGCGGCTGGTTGAGCAGATAGCGGCAGATCTCGCCGATGTAGATGAACGCCGTGGCCCGGCTGGCGATCACCTCGTCCCAGAACTTCGACGCCGAAAACGAGGTGCCCAGCGCGAGCGTCGCCCCCGAGTTCAGCACCGACGACAAGGCGACGGTCAGCGCGTTGTTGTGATACAGCGGCAGGCAGCTGTACAGCGTGTCGGCGCCTTTCAGCCGCAACCCCATCCCGCCGAACACGGCCAGCGCGCGCAGCCATCGTTGGTGCGTCATCACGCTGGCCTTGGGAAGTCCGGTGGTACCCGAGGTGAAGATGTAGAACGCGGTGTCCTTGGCCAGCACCGCCGACGCCGACGCGGGGTTGGTGGCGGGAGCGCTCACCGCGAATCGTTCCAGGTCCTCGACGGTCAGCGTGTTGTCTGCTTTGTCTGGGGCACCCGCGGCACCGCATTCGGTGACGGCGCTGACCAGGTCGGTCTCCGCGACCAACACCTTGGCGTCCAGCAGGCCCAGGCTGTGCGCCAGCACCTCGCCGCGCTGGTTGTAGTTGAGCATGCCGGCGATCGCGCCGCACTTGACCGCGGCCAGCATCGTCAGCACCGCATTGGGCGAGTTGCGCAGCATGACGGCGACGACGTCACCGTGGCCGACACCGCGCGCGGCCAGCACCGCGGCGTACCGGTTGGCGGCGGCATTGGCGTCGCGGTAGGTCAGCTGCCGGTCGCCTGACCTCAAAAAGACCCGGTCGCCGAAGCGAGCGGCCCGGTCGGCAAACACCGTGCCGATCGACTTCTTGGAGTTCGGTTGGGCAAACAGGCCGGTCAGCGCGCCCCGCGCGATCACCGGGAGGTCGGCTACCACACCCGGCACCCGAGAGGCGATGTCGGCCAGACTGACCGCTCTACGCGCACCACCGTCGTGATCAGACAAGGCATCCCTCGATTCCTTAGGCCTCGATTCCGTTGCTGCGTTCGGCTGGCGCGTTTCTCGACATCAGGCAGGTGCGCATGCCTCCACCGCGGCACTGACCTTATCGACCACCACCAGCCGGTCCATTGCCCCCTGCGAGATGTACCCGCTGTCGACCAATCCGTACAGCCAGACCCACAGCCCGTCGTAGTGCCCCCAACGGTCCAGCAGCACGATGGGCTTGTCGTGCATGCCGAGGTGGCCCGCGGTCCATGCGTCGAAAAGCTCGTCCAGGGTCCCTATTCCGCCGGGCAGCGCGATGAAGGCATCCGAGCGTTGTTCCAAGACCTGCTTACGCTCCGCCATCGTCTCGGTGACGATCAGCTCGTCGGCGCCTTCGTCGGCAATCTCGCGGCGCATCAACCTTTGCGGGATCACGCCGACGGTGCGGCCACCGCGCGCCCGCGCCGCTGAGGCCACCGCACCCATCGCCGAAACGCGGCCACCACCCCAGACCAGGGTCCAGCCGCGGTCAGCGATCGCCTCGCCGAGTTCGGCGGCCAGCGCGAGCAGTTCGGGGTGCGTCGGTCCCGCCGCGCAGTACACGCCAACCGCCCACTCACCGGAGGAACCGCGTTTCGGGCGCATACCCGCCAAAGGTAGACCAACGGGCCAGTCGCAGAAACGGCACCGCGCGCCATAAAATCCGGCCGTGCCGATTCGTTGGAACGTCCCACAACACGCCGCCGCCTTGGAGCAGCTGGACGCCGCCCTCGGCGAGTCCAGGCCCGGGGCCGTCGTACTCGGGCCCGACGGCGTCGGGAAATCCACATTGGCCCGATTGGCCGCCGAACGCTACGTCCAACGGCACCCGGCCACGCTCACCCGCTGGGTCACCGGCACCCCGACCGAGCGCGTGGTCCCTTTCGGTGCCTTCAGCCAGCTGGTGGAGATCGCCGACATCGGGAAGCCGGCGGCGCTGCTGCGGGCGGCCCGGGCATCGCTGATCCGCGACGCGCAGCAGAGCGATCTGCTGCTGGTCGTTGACGACGCCCACGACCTGGACATCCTGTCGGCCACCCTGGTGTACCAGCTGGCGCTGGCCGGCGCGGCCCGGATGATCGTCAGCGCCCGCGACCCGGATTCTGGAGCCGCACCCGAGGCCATCGCGGCGCTGTGGACCGACGGTCTGCTGGATCGGATCGACATCGAGCCGCCCGGCGGGAAAACCACCACGCCAGCGGAGGTCGACGAATTCATCGCCGAGTTACCCGGCGCGGCGCGCTCGGTGCTGGACTATCTGTCCGTCGAGGAGCCGCTGTCGCTCGCCCATCTGACCACCCTGGCCGGCGACGGCGCGGTGCAGCAGGCGCAGGACTGGGGCGCGGCGGAGACCCGGGTGCGCGACGCACGCGGGGACGAACCCGTGGTCTACACGGCGCACCCGCTGTTCGCCGAGCGAGCGCGTGCCGCGCTCGGCGACGACGCCGCGCGACGACGGCGCACCGACCTGGTGACGCTGCTCTCGCGGCATCCGTCGGACCACCTCAGCGAGCGGCTGCGGCTGGCCTCCCTGGCGGTGGACAGCGACGCCCCGCAGCCGGTCGGGGAGGTCATCGAGGCCGCCGAGCAGGCGCTGGGGCTGGGCGACCTCATGCTCGCCGAACGACTGGCCCGCTCCGCGCTGGCGCGCTCCGGCGACCTGGCGGCGCGGCTACCGCTTGCGAACGCCCTGACGCGACAGGGCCGGGGCCGCGAGGCCGACGCCGTGCTGGCCCCGGTCGACTCCGCGGCCTTGTCCGAACCCGAGCTGATGTCCTGGACGCTGCTGCGGGCGGCCAACCAGTTCTTCATGCTCGGCGAGCCGGAGCGGGCGACCGCGTTTCTGCGGACCATCCGCAACCGGGTCACCGATGCGGGCCCGCGCGTCACTCTCGACGCGCTCAGCGCCACCTTCGCGATGAACGCCGGCAGCGTCGGGCGTGCCGTCGAAATCTCCCGTGCGGTGCTGTCGTCACCGTCGGCCGACGACCAGGCGGTGGCCTGGGCGGCCAGCGCGGCGGCACTGTGTGCGGCCAGGCAGGGCCGTTTCGACGACGTCGAGCCGATGGCCCAGCGCGCGCTGGGCGCCGAGCACCCCGGGCTGCTGCGGTTCACGATCGGGCTGGGCCAGGTCACCGCGCTGTTGATGGTGGGCCGGCTCGACGCGGCGGGTGAACTTGCCCAGCAGTTCATGGATTTCGCCGAACTGCAGCAGCCGGGCCGCGCGATCGGCGAGGTGCTGCTGGCGCACGTGCTGATCGCCCAGGGCGAGTTCGACCGGGCCGCAGCACTTCTCGACCCAGCGGCCGCCACCTTGGCACGGACCGGGTATTCGTGGGGCCCGTTGTCGCTGATGCTGCTGGCCACCGCGCGGGCCCAGCAGGGCAACATCGCCGGGTCGGCAAAAGCGTTGAGCAGAGCGGAATCCCGGCACGGCACCAAGTCTGCACTGTTCGCCCCGGAGCTCGGTGTGGCGCGGGCATGGCGGCTGGCCACTAATAAGGGGGTGCGCGATGCGCACAACGCGGTGGCCGCCGCCCGCGACGCCGCCCGCATGGCCGAACGCGGCGGCCAGTCGGCGGTGGCGTTGCGCGTTTGGCACGAGGCGGTGCGGCTCGGGGACACGCGTGCGGTGGATCCGCTGAGCCGGCTGTGCGACCAGATCGACTGCGCCGTAGGCCGGCTCGCCCTCACGCACGCGCGGGCGCTGACGGCCGGTGACGACGCGGCGCTGCGCGCGGTGTCGGACGAGCTGGCCGCGGTCGGGATGCGCGCGGCGGCCGCCGATGCCGCCGCCCAGGCGCGCCGCATTGTGGGAGAACCGTAACCCGATCGTGTTACCGGAGTGACTCTGACGCATCACTGTTTGCACCAGTGTTTCAGCAGCTGAAGTCCAGCCGGGGGGTTGGAGGCATGATGCGTATCCGCCCGTCCCGCGCGGCCAACCTGCTCGCGGCCGGCGTGCTGATCGCCGCGCTGGCGACCGACGCATCGTCGATCGTCGCCCCTGGAACGGCGCGGGCCGCGACCGTCGGACCGGTGATGCCGCTGGGTCACACGAACACGTGGCTCACCGACGTCGACGGGCGCGTGGTGGTGCTGCACGGGCTCAACCAGGTGTCCAAGGTGCCGCCGTACGAGCCCTCCTCCGACGGGTTCGGGGACGACGACGCGGCTTTCCTTGCGGCCAACGGCTTTAACGCGATGCGGGTGGGCGTCATCTGGGCAGCCGTGGAGCCCCAGCCCGGCACCTACGACGACACCTACCTCGCCTCGATCGCGCAGACCGTGCAGACGCTGGCCGCACACGGCGTACTCAGCCTGCTCGACTTCCATCAGGACCTGTACAACGAGGTGTTCCAGGGCGAGGGCGCGCCGGCCTGGGCGGTGCAGTCGGGCGGGCTGCCCAACCCCCAGCTCGGCTTTCCCGCCAACTACTTCGCCAACCCCGCCCAGGATTTCTCCTGGAACTCCTTCTGGCGCAACGCCCCGGGGCCGGACGGGGTCGGGCTGCAGGACCACTACGCGCGCACCTGGGCACACGTCGCGGGCTTCTTCCGCGGCAACCCGGGAGTATTCGGCTACGAGATCTTGAACGAGCCGTGGCCGGGCCTGGTCTGGGAACCGTGCGCCAACCCGGTGGTGGGCTGCTTGCTCAACGACGCGAAGCTGCGGACGTTCTACAACAGGGTGGTGCCGGCGATTCGCGGCGCCGACTCGACCACGCTGGTGTTCTTCGAGCCGAACGTGTTGTTCAGCGAGGTGATCCACACCGACCTCGGCAATGTGAACGACCCGAAGACGGCGTTCTCCTTCCACGACTACTGCGCGATCGAGTCGGAGTTTCAGCAAGACATCACCTGTAGCCAGCAGGACCAGGCGGTGTTCAACAACGCGCGCCGCTACACGGCCATCCACCACATCCCGGCGCTGTTGACCGAGTTCGGTGCGACCAACGATCTGGCCAACCTGGCGGGGGTGTTGCAGCGGGCAGACGCTGACCGAATGGGCTGGCTGGAGTGGGCGTACACGGGCAACGACAAGACGAGCACGTCACCGACCGAACAGGCGCTGGTTTTCGATCCCAGCCAGCCACCGACCGGCAGCAACGTCAACACGGCCAAGCTCGCGGTGCTCGCCGCACCGTACCCGCAGGTGATCGCGGGCACGCCGAACTCCTGGTCGTTCTCGTCGGGCACCTTCCAGTTGTCGTACTCAACCCAGCGCGCCGACGGCCAGGGCAGCTTCTCCCCCACCGAGCAGACCAACATCTCGGTACCGCCGGTCGAGTATCCGAGCGGCTATCACGTGACGGTCACCGGCGGGCAGGTCATCTCGGCGGCCAACGCGCCGGTGCTGACCGTCGTGGCGAACGCGGGCGCGGACAGCGTCGACGTCACCGTGACACCGTGACACCGTGACGGTTTTGTTGCCGCCGAGCGTCACGCGAGCGTGACCGCCGGTGCTGCGGGTCTGCGAGACCGCGGTCTTGCCACCCGACCGAATCACCACCGACGTCCGCACGCATCTGACCAGCCGCCGCTAGACGCCCGCCGGCTCAGAGGTTTACGACACGGACCAGGCCTTCGAGGCCGGCGAAGTCAGCGCCGTTTCGGGTGTAGAGATCCAGACGACTTGCGTGTGCGGTCGCCGCGATCAGTAGGTCGGCGAATCGGCTGTGTGGCGTCCGTCCCTCGCGGACAACCGCGGCAACGACGAGGCCGTAACTCCGTGCGGCCGCCCCGTCGAATGGGATCGGTTCGAGTAGGGATTCGACTTCCTGCAGCCGAGCCTGCCGCTTGGCGGCTTCCATCGGGCCGGCGGCAAGTTGTGGACCCGCCGCCAATTCGGCCACGGTGATGGCGGATATCGCTATTTCGTCGGGCAGTGCCGCGACCACAGCCGGATCGTGCCAGTCAACGACGACGGAGGTGTCGAGAAGGCCGGACGCCACCTCAGAATCCTTGGTCGATCGACCGGTCCAGGTCGGCACGGAACTGACGATGGTCGATCCGAACCCCGGCGGTCGCCAGCGCCGCGACCTCGTCGCGGGAGATGAAGGAGCGACGACCGGCTCGTAGCGGGCGAAGCTCGGCCACGGGTTCACCGTTACGGGTGACGACGAAAGTCTCTCCCGCCGTTACCGCTTCGATCACCTTGGCGTTCTCATTGCGCAGTTCGCGCTGCGCGATAGTCCTGACCACGCCACCACTGTAGCAAAGTGTGCTACAGCACGCTACGCACTCAGGTAGCGGCGAAGCATGTCCACGGCCGCGGTGATCTGGTCGACCGGAACCCGCTCGTCGCGCCGGTGCGCCAGGTTGGGGTCGCCCGGCCCGTAGTTGACCGCCGGTACGCCCAAGGCGGCGAACCGGGACACGTCGGTCCAGCCGTACTTGGCCCTGACCTGACCGCCCGCGGCCTCGACCAGGGCCCTGGCGGCCGGTTGCGATAGGCCGGGCAGCGCGCCGGCCGCGGAGTCGGTGAGCTCGATGACCACGCCGAGCCCGTCGAACACGTCCTGAACGTGTTGCAGCGCCGCGTCCACCGACCGGTCGGGGGCAAAGCGGAAGTTCACCGTCACCGAAGCCGCGTCGGGAATCACGTTGCCGGCCACGCCCCCGTCGATGCGCACCGCCGACAGGCCCTCCCGGTAGGTGCATCCGTCGATGTCGACGCTGCGCGCCTGGTACGCCGCCAGCCGGTCCAGCACCGCACCCAGCTTGTGGATTGCGTTGTCGCCCAGCCAGGATCGCGCGGAATGCGCGCGGGTTCCGGTCGCGCTGACCACCACCCGCAGCGTGCCCTGGCAGCCCGCCTCGATGTAGCCCGCGGTGGGCTCGCCGAGGATGGCCACGTCCGCGGCCAGCCAGTCCGGCAGCTCGCGTTCGATGCGGCCCAAACCGTTTGCCGCCGAATCGATTTCCTCGCAGTCGTAGAACACCAGCGTCAGGTCGTGCAGCGGTTCGGCCACGGTGGCCGCCAGGTGCAGGAACACGGCGTCACCGGACTTCATGTCGGCGGTGCCGCAGCCGTGCAGCTCGCCGTCCTCGCGGCGGCTGGGCAGATTGCCGGCCACCGGAACGGTGTCCAAATGCCCTGCCAGCAGCACCCGCGTCGGCCGGTCTCGCTGTGTACGCGCCAGCACGGCGTTGCCGTTGCGGATGATCTCGAAGCCGGATGTCTGCGCGCGCAGCGCGGCCTCGACCTCGTCGGCGATGCGCGCCTCATCGCGCGACTCGCTGCGGATGTCGACCAGCGCCGCGGTCAGCTCGATCGGATCCCCACGCAAGTCCAGCACGACCCCAGGGTAGTGGGTCACGCCCTTTCGACCAGCAGACGCAAAATCGCACTCCCGGAGGCGGCGTTTTCAGGCGGTGTTTGCAACAGTGGGTGGTTTGGACGGGTTTGAGAGTAGTTCGTCGAGGACTTCAGTCGGCTTTTTCCAGCCCAGTGTTTTGCGGGGCCGGGTGTTGAGTTGCATCGCGACGTAGTCAAGGTAGTCGGCCGGGAACACCGATAGGTCGGTGCCTTTAGCAAAGTATTGGCGTAGCAGACCGTTGGTGTTTTCGTTGCTCCCGCGCTGCCACGGCGAGTGCGGATCGCAGAAGTAAATGTCAAGCTCGGTGGCCGCGGCGATCACGGCGTGATTGGCCATCTCGATGCCTTGATCCCAGGTTAGGGTTTTGCGCAGGATTGCAGGCAGCTCAGCCATTTTCGCCACGATCGCCTCTTGCACCGACAAGGCGCCGTGATCTTCAGGTAGGTACAGCAGGATCACGAACCGGGTGGTGCGCTCCACGAGGGTGCCGATCGCCGACTTACCCTCAGCGCCCACGAGGAGGTCGCCCTCCCAGTGCCCGGGCACCGCCCTGTCCTCGACCTCAGCGGGGCGTTCACTGATGTTGACCATGTCGCGGATGCGGGTCTGGCGACGGTCGGCGCGGCGCTGCGGTTTACGCAGCGCTCGCCCCGTGCGCAGGCATCGATGCAGGTCACGGCGCAGATTGCCTTTGCCCTGGACGTAGAGCGACTGATAGATGGTTTCGTGGGACACCCGCATCTCCATATCGTCGGGAAAGTCCAGCGGCAGCCGGCGGGCGATCTGCTCGGGACTGTGCTTATCCAGTAACCGAGTCTGCGCCTCATCATGCAATTTCTCATTGACCGCGAGCTTGCCCGCTTTCGGCCGGCACGCCCGCTCCTGGGCACGAGACTGCGCCCCGGTGGCGTTGTAGCGCGGCTTGGCGTCGCGGCCGCCCTTGTTCGGCGCCCCGAACCGATACCGCTCCCGATATCGCCCATAACAGAACGCATTTCGCTCGATCTCACGCATGATTGTCGACGGCGCACGCCCCAACTCCTCGGCGATCGAACGGATGGACTTGCCGGTCTTGACACCGACATCGATCACCACGCGCTCGCCCAGGGTCAACCGCGGCCGCTTGCGTGACCCGTCCGCAGGAAATTTCGGTCTCATCCCGCCAGCATCAGCAAACCACTTACGTCCGCTGTGGACCGACACGCCGACAGCCACACCGGCATCAGCAGCCGACATCCCGTCACGGATGTGATCCCAGAACTGACGAACAACCCCAGGGAACGCTTTCAGGTACACAACAACCTCCAACTAGGTCGGCTGTTGCAAACACCCCCTGAACCGAAGGGCCTTCGGGATGCGATTCTGCGTCTGCTCGGCGGGGCAAGTAACCTGACCGCCGTGACTGGAGCTGCAGGCATCGGGTTGGCGACCCTCACGTCCGACGGATCGATCCTCGACACTTGGTTTCCCGCACCGGAACTGACCGACCCGGGCACCAGCGCCACGACGCGACTGGCGGTGTCCGACGTGCCCCCCGACCTGGCCGCGCTGATCGGCCGCGACGACGACCGTCACACCGAGACCATCGCCGTCCGCACGGTCATCGGCTCACTGGACGATGTCGCCGCCGACGCTTACGACGCCTACCTGCGGCTGCATCTGCTCTCGCACCGGCTGGTGGCGCCGCATGGGCTGAACGCCGGCGGCTTGTTCGGGGTATTGACCAATGTGGTGTGGACTAATCACGGACCTTGCGCGATCGAAGGATTCGAAGCGGTCCGGGCCCGGCTGCGCCGCCACGGACCCGTGACCGTCTACGGCGTCGACAAGTTCCCCCGCATGGTCGACTACGTCGTGCCCGCCGGGGTGCGCATCGCCGACGCCGACCGGGTGCGGCTGGGCGCCCACCTGGCGCCGGGCACCACCGTCATGCACGAGGGCTTCGTCAACTACAACGCCGGAACCCTGGGCGCGTCGATGGTGGAGGGCCGCATCTCAGCGGGCGTCGTGGTGGGCGACGGCTCCGACATCGGCGGCGGAGCATCGATCATGGGCACGCTGTCCGGCGGTGGCACGGAAGTCATCTCGATAGGCCAGCGCTGTCTGCTCGGCGCCAACTCGGGACTGGGTATCTCACTGGGCGACGACTGCGTCGTCGAAGCCGGCCTGTATGTCACCGCCGGCACCAAAGTCACCACGCCCGAAGGCAAGTCGGTGAAGGCTCGCGAGCTCTCCGGCGCCAGCAACATGCTGTTCCGGCGCAATTCGGTGACCGGGGCGGTCGAGGTGGTGGCACGCGGCGGTCAGGGCATCGCGCTGAACGAAGACCTGCACGCCAACTGACGTCAACGGCCGGTGCCGGGCAGCTCCAGCTCCGAAGGCAGGCCTTCCGAACCGGGCGCCAGCGCCGTTCCGTTGGTTCCGGGAGTAGATAGGCGCACGTCAGGCTGGTCGACGCGCGGATGGCCAGCATTGGGCCGATGGCCCAGCTGCCGTAGGTTTCCAGCAGCGTTCCGGCGATCAGCGGCGGCAAGGCACCGCCAACCACACCGGCGAGGTTCTACGCCAGTGCCGATCCGCTATAGCGGTAGCGGGTGGCGAACAGTTCGGGAGCAACGTCGTTTCCTACCCGCCGCAGAGGAGCTGTCGCACGGGCCACTGCCGAGATTCGGGCTATCGGTGGGCCGATCGTGTCGCCGAAATACAATGATGGTCGATCGGGTATCCGCGATGTCCACCTCGACGGCGGCGTCTCCGGTTGCGGCGGTGGAACGACCCACCGCGATCGCGCCAAGTGGCGACATGATGACGATGTGCCTAGGTCGACCCTTGGGTCGACCACGCACGCGTCGGCCCCGATGCGGATCTGGCGGGTGTGTGGGTTGGCATCGCCGGGCGCTATCCAACACGGCTGACCACAACAAACCCAACGGAGGGTTGGGCGGATCGGTAGCATCCGGTGGGGAGGCAGCCTATGGACGAGGTGGTGTTCGGGCGTTATCGCCTGATCGAGTTGCTGGGCCGCGGCGGGATGGGCGAGGTGTGGCGAGCGTACGACACGGCGACCAACAACCGCACGGTGGCCATCAAGCTGCTGCCGGCGGAGCTGGCTGTCGACGCCACATTCGCGGCGCGGTTTCGCCGAGAAGCGCATGCGGCGGCGGGGCTGAACAACCCGCACATCATTCCGATTCACGATTACGGCGAGATTGACGGGCGGCTATTTGTCAACATGCGGCTCATCGAAGGCCGCGACCTGGAGCAGGTGCTGGCCCACGGACCGCTGAAACCGGGGCGGGCGGTGCGCATCATCGAGGGGATCGCCGTGGCATTGCACGCCGCCCACAAGGTCGGGCTGGTGCATCGCGACGTCAAACCGTCCAACATTTTGCTCGACGAGGACGACTTCGCCTATCTGATCGACTTCGGGCTCGCCCGCGGCGCTGATCAGAGCAAGCTGACCAAGACCGGCGGCGTGATCGGCACCTGGGCCTACATGGCGCCCGAGCGCATGAGGGCTGGCGAAGTGGATGCGCGCGCCGACATCTATGCGTTGGCCTGTGTGCTTTATGAGTGTCTGACCGGTAGCCCACCGTTCCCGGGTGACACCTTTGAAAGCCAAGCGCTGGCGCATCTGACGGATCCGCCGCCGCGACCATCGAGTACCCGAGCCGAGCTCTCGGAGCAATTCGACCCGGTGATCGAAAAGGGGATGGCCAAGGACCCCGACGAACGCTACACAACCACCGTGGAGTTGGCGCGTGAGGCCCGCGACGCCGTCACCACACCGATCCCGCGACCGCAGCCCGCACCCCCACCGGAGCCGGTGTGGCAACAGCCCGCCGACCTGAACCTCACCGCGACCCCACAAGGCCCACCCGACCGGCCGCCTGGCCCACAACCGCGACCCGCTGACCGGCCCGGCGCCTCGCTGAACCGGCACCCCCCACCGCAGCAGCCGGCGGGCCCACCACCCGGGCAACCCGCGCCACGCAGAGACCGCAACCGGTGGCTGGGGCTGGGCGTCGCCGCGCTGGTCGTGGTGGCCGCCTTCACCGGCGCGGGCATCTACTTCGGCGCCAAGAACTCCAACAACCCCGCAGCCAACCCTGCAGCGACCAGCACCACCACGACCCCGAGCAGCACCGCCACGACCGCAGCTCAACCCGCCACGTTCGCCTCTTTCGCCGGGACCTGGGGGAACCACACGTCGAAGCTCGTGATCGACAGCAACGGCACCGGTGTTTTGACGTACGCGGACTTAAGGCTCTGTCAGAGCTGTTCCCTGGCCGACGCACCGACAGGTGTCACGAACTTGACGTTGACATCGGTCTCGAATGGAGTGGCCAGCGGAGGCGTCAGCGCGAGCTCAGATACACAGAGCGCCGTCGTCGGCGATCCGGTGACAGCCACGCTCGTCGCCGGCTCGCCGGGTGAGCTCCTTCAGCTGACCATCGGCGGCAAAGGGGAAGGACAGTTCTGCAACAGCACCTCGATCGGTCAGTGCGGCGCCTGACCGTACTCCGTCTGCCGCAACATGATTCGCCGCTCCAGACCACGGTTTCCAACCTACCGCCGAATGGGCGGGGTGTGGCTGCATTGACGGTGTCTTGACGCTAATTCAGTTGGCAGAGTTATGTTTTCGACTTGGCGCCAGTACGGATCGGGCGCTTTCACAACACGTACAGCAATTGTGTCGATTGATTGATCGGCGCTGACGGCGATGAGGTCGCGTGCCATTAGCTCGACCTCACTGACGCGACGAGCTTGGGGCGCTGTCGGCCTTCCCGCTGGGGCAGCCAACACCCTGCGCGAGGCGTGGGGGCGGGTTAAGGTCGCGTAAATGATGCTGGCCGGTTGCTGTGGGGAAGGGGGCGTGGTGGAGGGGACCCCGTTCGGACGGTATCGGTTAGAGGAGTTGCTGGGCCGCGGCGGGATGGGTGAAGTGTGGCGCGCGTACGACACCGTTACCGACCGCGTAGTCGCGGTCAAGGTGTTGCCCGCGCAGCTGGCCAAAGATCAAACCTTCTTGCAGCGGTTCCGCCGCGAAGCAGAAGCGGCGGCG
Organism: uncultured Actinomycetota bacterium; assembly: GCA_963814505.1. Classification (GTDB taxonomy): domain Bacteria; phylum Actinomycetota; class Actinomycetes; order Mycobacteriales; family Mycobacteriaceae; genus Mycobacterium. The sequence goes on along the minus strand of CAWFDM010000013.1, from coordinate 47,363 downwards.
CAGTTGAACAACCCGCACATCATTCCGATTCACGATTACGGCGAGATTGACGGGCGGCTATTTGTCAACATGCGGCTCATCGAGGGCCGCGACCTCGAGCAGGTGCTGGCCCACGGACCGCTGGAACCGGGGCGCGCGGTGCGCATCATCGAGGGGATCGCCTTGGCATTGCACGCCGCCCACAAGGTCGGGCTGGTGCATCGCGACGTCAAACCGTCCAACATTTTGCTCGACGAGGACGACTTCGCCTATCTGATCGACTTCGGGCTCGCCCGCGGCACTGATCAGAGCAAGCTGACCAACACCGGCGGCGTGATCGGCACCTGGGCCTACATGGCGCCCGAGCGCATGAGGGCTGGCGAAGTGGATGCGCGCGCCGACATCTATGCGTTGGCCTGTGTGCTTTATGAGTGTCTGACCGGTAGCCCACCGTTCCCGGGTGACACCTTTGAAAGCCAAGCGCTGGCGCATCTGACGGATCCGCCGCCGCGACCATCGAGTACCCGAGCCGAGCTCTCGGAGCAATTCGACCCGGTGATCGAAAAGGGGATGGCCAAGGACCCCGACGAACGCTACACAACCACCGTGGAGTTGGCGCGTGAGGCCCGCGACGCCGTCACCACACCGATCCCGCGACCTGCGGCGGCACCGCCACCCCAGCCGCCCACGGTGCATCGGCCAGCGCCGTCCACCCAGCCGGCGACACAAGGTGAGCGAACTGTCGAGGCTGCGACTCGCCCGGCGACGAGATGGAGCCCCTCGGCCGCGCCCCCGGGCGGGGTGTCGCCGAACGCGCCGACCCGCCACGCAGACCCGCCCCCCCCAGGGCCGCCGCCGGGTCATTCGCCCCCGGTCGCGCCGGCTCCGCGTCAGCCGCCCCCCCGCCCGTCCCCGCGCCAAAGGCGGCGGCCCAGAAACGCCGTCATCGCCGCGATCATCGTGCTCACCGTTGCCGCCATCGGCATGACCACCGGATACCTGGCAACGCGGCCGTCCCAGCACGAAACGGCACGAACCAGCGCGGCGAACCCACCCTCATCGACACCGGTCTCCGAACCGCAGACGGTGCTGCCGTTCACCGTCCTCACCGAGCCCACGGGTGTGGCGGTGGACACCGCCGGCAGCGTGTACGTCACCGAATACGTCCACAGTCGGGTGTTCAAGTTGGCGGCCGGGTCGAACACCCCGACCGTGCTGCCGTTCACCGGTCTCAATGAACCCCAAGGGGTGGCGGTGGACACCGCCGGCACCGTGTACGCCACCAACCTCGGCAACAAACAGGTGCTCAAGTTCGCGGCCGGGTCCAGCACCCCGGCCGTGCTGCCGTTCACCGGCCTCAACGACCCCGTCGGGGTGGCGGTGGACAACGCCGGCAGCGTGTACGTCACCGACCTCGGCAACGACAGGGTGGTGAAGTTGGCGGCCGGGTCGAGCACCCAGACCGTGCTGCCGTTCACCGGCCTCCACACCCCCAGCGCTGTTGCGGTGGACAACGCCGGCAGCGTGTACGTCACCGCAAACGTAGGCCACTCTGGTGGGGTGCTGAAGTTGGCGGCCGGGTCGAGCACCCAGACCGCGCTGCCGTTCACCGCCGGCGCTGTTGCGGTGGACAACGCCGGCAGCGTGTACTTCACCGACAACGTAGGCCACTCTGGTCGGGTGCTGAAGTTGGCGGCCGGGTCGAACACGCCGACCGTGCTGGCGTTCACCGGCCTCCACACCCCCAGCGCCGTTGCGGTGGACAACGCCGGCGGCGTGTACGTCGTCGACAACGACCGCGAAGGATACGCCGTCAACAACAGGGTGCTGAAACTGTCGGCGGGCTGACGTGTCGCTGACCAGCCGTTCCACCGGACCCAAAGGCCTGTTGCACGGACCACTAGCGAGATTCCGACTACCCGGCGGCCGATGTTTTGGCCGAAGCGCTAAAGGATGTCCGCTCTTGTCCCTGACCGCTCAGGGCCTTGCCGGGGTCTGCCCGCGCCGGTTTATGCGGGCCACTACGACGGTTAACCTCGATGCTGCGGTGCCCGAAGGCCTGGTCAAGCGCCGTTTTGACACCGGGGTGCTCAACCGGGGGTGGACCTCGGACATCACCTTGCCCATGGCGTTGCGCGGCAGCGTGTCCACCAGGCGCACCTCACGCAGCCGCTTATGTACCGAAAGCTGTTGGGCGACATAGCCAATCAGCTCGTCGGCGCGCACCTCACCCGAGCCGACGACGGACGCGACGATCCGCTGACCCAGGTCCTCGTCGGGCAGCCCGACCACCGCCGGCTCCTGCACGCCCGGATGCCCGAGCAGCGCCGTCTCGATCTCGCCCGCACCAATCCGGAAGCCGCCGGACTTGATCAAGTCGACCGACTCACGCCCCACGATGCGGTGCATCCCGTCACCGTCGACGACCGCGACGTCACCGGTGCGATACCAGCCGTCAGCGGCGAACGCCGCGGCGGTGGCCTCCGGACGGTTCAGGTAGCCGTCGAACAACGTCGGGGCCCGAACCTGAAGCCTGCCAACGGTTTCCCCGTCGTGCGGGACCGGGCAACCGGATTCCGCGACCAACCTGGTCTGCACGCCGGCCAACGGCACGCCCACCCAGCCCGCGCGCCGCTCACCGTCCGCCCGCGTCGACAGGGTGATCAGCGATTCCGTGGTGCCGCACTGTTCCACGGGCCGGTGCCCGGTGAGCTGCGCCTGCCGCTCGAACACCGGCACCGGCAACGGGGCACATCCGGACACCAGCAGCCGCGCCGGCCTTAGCGACTCGGCAGCGGCCTGGTCACCCACCACCCGCGACCACACCGTCGGGACCCCGAAATTCAGCGTGGCCCCGCGCTCCGAGCAGGCCCGGGCGTAGCGGGCGGGTGTGGGTTTTCCGGTGTGCACGAAGCGATTTCCGAGTGCGGCTGCGCTGCCACGGACCAGTGACCATCTACGGCGTCGACAATTCCCCCGCATGGTCGACTACGTCGTGCCCGCCGGGGTGCGCATCGCCGACGCCGACCGGGTGAGGCTGGGTGCCCACCTGGCGCCGGGCACCACCGTCATGCACGAGGGCTTCGTCAACTACAACGCCGGAACCCTGGGCGCGTCGATGGTGGAGGGCCGCATCTCAGCGGGTGTGGTGGTGGGCGACGGCTCCGACATCGGCGGCGGAGCGTCGGTCATGGGCACGCTGTCCGGCGGTGGCACGGAAGTCATCTCGATAGGCCAGCGCTGTCTGCTCGGCGCCAACGCGGGACTGGGTATCTGCCTGGGCGACGACTGCGTCGTCGAAGCCGGCCTGTATGTCACCGCCGGCACCAAAGTCACCACGCCCGAAGGCAAGTCGGTGAAGGCTCGCGAGCTCTCCGGCGCCAGCAACGTGCTGTTCCGGCGCAATTCGGTGACCGGGGCGGTCGAGGTGGTGGCGCGCGGCGGTCAGGGCATCGCGCTGAACGAGGACCTGCACGTCAACTGAGCTAACGGCTACCGCCGGGCATCTCCAGCTCGGCGCGCTCGTCTCCGATGTCTCCGGTGTCTCCGATGTCTCCGATATCGGCGCCACGGGTGAAGAGAAGCGCCGTTCCGTTCGTCTCGGGCAGCTGATAGGTGCACACCAGGCTGGCCAAGGCGAGGGTGGCCAGCATGACACCGATCGCCCAGCTGCCATAGGTGGCCAGCAGTGTGCCCGCGATCATCGTCGGCATGGCGGCACCAATGATGCCGGCGAGGTTCACCGCCAGCGCCGCTCCGCTATAGCGGTAGCGGGTGGCGAACAGTTCGGGGATGAATGCCGCCGCTGGTCCTGCGCCGATGCCGGCGATGGCGAGCATGCCCACGATGGCCGCCGCGTACAAGACGGGCCTGCCGGTGTCCATCAGCGGCATCACCACAAACGACCACGGCAGACACAGCGTCCACGCGAGCAGCATCACGCGCCGGCGCCCGACGCGATCGGACAGCCTGGCCGAGAACACAACGGACGTGATGCTTGCCACCCCACCCAACGCGCCGACCGTCCAAATGAGGCTGCGGGAAAACCCGAGCTGGGAATGGGCGTACATCGTGAGATAGGTGTTGGCCATGTAGGCAAAGCCGAAACCGCCCAGCAAGCCGCCAGCGGCCAGACCGATTTCCCGGCCCTGCAGGCGCAACGCTTCCGTGAGCGGCGCCTCGGGGACCAGGTGGCGGGCTTTCTCCTCGGCGAAGATCGGGGTCTCATCGATGTTGAGTCGCACGTAGAGGGCGAACACGATCAGCACCGCGCTGAACAAAAACGGCAGGCGCCAGCCCCACTGCATGAACGCCGGGCTCTTGTCACCGACGGTCAAGTTCACACCGAGAAAGGTCAGGCTGCTCAGTATCCCCGCGGTGCCGCCGCCGAGCGGAGTGAACATGCCGTACAGGCCACGTTTGCCGGGTGGCGCGTACTCGGCGCTCAGCGAGACCGATCCCGCCCATTCGCCGCCGACGGCAAACCCTTGCAGCAGGCGCAAGGCGACCAGGATGAGCGGGGCTGCCCCGCCAATGGCGGCGGTGCTGGGGACCAAGCCGACGGACACGGTTGCCACGGCCATGAGCAGCAGCGTGGCGACCAGCGTCCTCTTGCGGCCCAGCCGGTCACCGAAATGCCCAAAGACGGCGGCACCGAGCGGCCGGGACAGAAACGCCGTGGCGAAGGTTCCCATCGAGGCTATCGTCGCCACCCCGGGACTCAGGTGCGGGAAGAACACGGTGGGAAACACCAGCGCCGCCGCGGTGCCGTAGATGAGGAAGTCGTAGAACTCGATCGCCGAGCCGACGAGGCAGGCGGCGGCCACCCGTTTCAGCGGAGTGGGCGTGACGCCGGCGGGGCGATTCACCTCACCCATTATGGCTGCTCCCTACCCGCGTCCCCATCGAAGATTTGCAGACGACCCGCTGCGCCCGGCGCTTGCGATCGTCTGTAACACGACGCTATGCGACGGCAGCCGGTGTTGCTCGTTGAAAAGGCTGGCAAAATCCTGCGTGTCACCAATTGACAACCATAGTTGACAGTCTGCCTGGGCCGTACTACAGTTCTGATTGTCAATCACAGATGACAATCTAGGAGGTGGACGGTAGCCCTCAACACCGCCGAGCTGGAGTCCTCAGCGTCGACGGCTCGGTTGAGGGAAACACCGACACCGACGAAGGGAGTTTGAGATGTCGAAGATTCGCACCTTATCGGCGGGCGTTTTGTGCGCGGCTGGCCTATCGCTGGCCGGCGCATTTGTGGGACCCGCGGTTGCTAACGCTGCCCCGGGGCAGCCCGGGATGAACCAGGGCGGCCAGATGCACGCGGCCGGTGGCCCTACGCACCCGGGCCAAGGGATGCGCCCGGAGCCGCCGCCGACGCACCCGGTGTACCACTACTCCCAGGACCTGACCCACCCGGTCTGGTCAGTGACGCACCCCGTCTCGGCCCTGTTGCCCTAACTGAATAGGTGTTCTGCCCCCTCACCGGTTACTTCGGTGAGGGGGCAGACCGCGTTTAATGCCGTTAAATTCCGGAGCCGACACCGCCGTCGGTACTGGCCATGTGAGCCCGGCGTGATGGCTTGGAAGCCGTCCAAAATGCGCACGCGGCCATCGGTCAGCCACCGTTCGGCGGCCACATTGAGGTGATCCGCGGGCGGCGCAAACGCCGGCAAGCCTTGCCCGCGGTTGATGGCCTATAAATCCAGCCCAACAACGTCCTCAACTTGGGTGCACTTTTATTGCAGAAATCGAATCCCGTCCTGCCGGTCGCCGTATGGTGTGGCTGCTGACTGGCTGAGTGCCTGGTCAGGTCGGGTGCTGGTGGAGGTGTCTGATGTCGTTTGTGCTGGTCGGGCTGGATGTGGTGGAGGCGGCGGCCGCGGAGTTAGCCGGTGTCGGTTCATCGCTGAACACCGCTCATGAGGTGGCGGCGATCCCAACGACGGGAGTGCTGGCCGCTGCCGGTGATGAGGTCTCGGCGGCGGTAGCGTCGCTGTTCTCCTCGTTCGGGCGCGACTATCAACAGCTCAGCGCTCAGGCGGCGGCGTTTCACGACAAGTTCGTGCAGACGTTGACCGCCGGGGCGGCGTCGTATGGGGCCGCCGAGGCCACCAGCTTGTCGGCGTTGGCCAGCGCGAAACCGGCGGCCAATGGCGCGATTTTCGAGCCGTTCAAGGACCTGACCGGTCGCGCGTTGATCGGTAACGGCAACGATGCCGCGGCGGGCAGCGGGGCCGCCGGTCAGGATGGCGGGTGGTTGTTCGGCAGCGGCGGGGCCGGCGGGTCGGGTGCGGCCGGTCAGGCCGGCGGGGCTGGCGGGTCGGCGGGGTTGTTGGGCAATGGCGGTGCCGGGGGTGTCGGTGGGGCCGGCGCGGCCGGCGGCGCGGGCGGTTCGGGGGGTCTGTTGATCGGCAGCGGCGGGGCCGGTGGGGCCGGTGGGACTGCGACCGCGGCCAGCAGCTCGACCGGCACCGGGGGTAACGGCGGTGCCGGCGGCGCCGGCGGCAGCGCGTGGTTGATGGGCAGCGGGGGGGCCGGCGGCGCCGGGGGCGGCGGTGGGGCCGGGGGGTCGACGTCCGGTGATGGTGGTGCCGGCGGCGCCGGGGGCAGCGGCGGCCAAAGCGGGCTGCTGTACGGCGCGGCCGGGTCCGGAGGGGCCGGCGGCACCGGTGGTGATGTCAGCGGTAGTGGGAGCGCCGGGGCCGGTGGGGCCGGCGGGTCGGCCGGAACTGCGGGTCCGTTGGGCCTCCGGCCGGTCGGCGATGGCGGGGCCGGCGGGGCCGGCGGGGCCGGGGGCACCAACTCCGGCAGCGGGGACGGCGGAGCCGGCGGGGCCGGCGCGGCCGGCGCGGCCGGCGGGTGGCTGGCCGGCACCGGCGGGGTGGGTCACTCCGGTGGCGCCGGTGGCACCGGCGGTGTCGGCGGCACCGCCGGTGCCGGCGGTCACGGCGGGGACGGCGGGGCTGGCGGGCTGTACGGGTCGGGCGGGGCCGCCGGCGACGGCGGCAACGGCGGTGCCGGTGGCACCGGCACCGCCGGCACATCTGGCGGTGACGGTGCCACCGGCGCCACGGGCGGCAACGGCGGGACCGGCGGAGCCGGCGGCTCCGCCGGCGTGCTCGGGTTTTCCGGCGGGGCCGGCGGGACCGGCGGCGGCGGCGGGGCCGGTGGCACCGGCGGCGCGGGCGGGGCGGGCAGCAGCAGCGCTGGCGGCAGCGGGGGCGAGGGCGGCAACGGCGGGGCCGGCGCGTCCGGCGGTAGCGGCGGATCGCACGGCGTGTTCGGCAGCAGCGGCGCCGGGGGTAGTGCGGGCACCGGCGGTGGCGGCGGCACCGGCGGAGCCGGCGGGGCCGGTGACAACGGCAGCGGTGACAACGGCACCACCGGCACCAGCGGCTATGCCGGCGGGGTCGCCGGGGCAGGCGGCAACGGTGGGGCCGGTGGCAACAGCAGCTACGGCGGCACCAACGGCACCGGTGGGGCCGGCGGCACCGGCGGGAACGGCGGGGCCGGCGGCACTGGTGTCTCTGGCACCAACGGACTCGGCGTCGGCGACTACGTCAGCGGCGGGAACGGCGGCGGCGGCGGGGCGGGCGGCGGCGCCGGCACTGGCGGGGCCGCCGGTACCGGCGGCACCGGCGGCAGCGCCGGCGCCGGTGGCAGCGGCGGCTCCGGCGGCGAAGGTGGCGCCGCCGGCAGCGGTGCATATACCAGCAACGCCTATGCAAACGGCCTCGCGGGCGGTAACGGCGGCGCCGGTGGGGCCGGCGGGGCCGGCCTTTCCGGCGGCACCAACGGCAACGGCGGCGCCGGCGGCGCCGCCGGGGCCGGCGGCTGGTCCGGCGAAAACGGCTCGAGCGGCACCCTCGGCGTTGGCGGCGCCGGCGGGAACGGCGGCGCTGGCGGTGCCGCCGGCGGCGCCGGCAGCGGCGGCACCGCCGGCAAGGGGGGCGACGGCGGGGGCGGCGGCCTCGGCAGCCTAAACGGGCTCCCTGAACAGGGCGGCGCAGGCGGCGCGGGCGGCGCGGGTGGCACCGGCGGGGACGCCACTGGCGGCGCCACCGCCGGCGATGGCGGCGCGGGCGGCGATGGGGGCGCGGCCGAGGCCCAGGTGGTTACCACATCCACTGGTGGGGCCGGCGGCGCAGGCGGCGCGGGCGGCAGCTCAACCGGCACCGGCAACGCCGGCACCGGAGGCAATGGCGGGGCCGGCGGCGAAGGCTTCGACGGCATCGGTGCCGGGAACGGCGGCAATGGCGGCGCGGGCGGCACCGCAACCGGCAGCGGCGCCGGCGGTGCCGGCGGCCAAGGCGGCGCCGGCGGCGCCGGCAACGTCGGCGGCGGCATCGGCGGCGCCGGCGGCAATGGCGGCGACGGCGGCAACGCAACCAGCGCCGCCGCCGGCGCCGGCGGCGCTGCCGGCGACGGCGGCAACGGCAGCGGCGCCGGCGGGAACGGCGGTGCCGGCGGCGCCACAACCGGCGGCGGCCACGCCGGCAGTGGCGGCGCCGGCGGCCAAGGCGGCGCCGGCGACAGCGGCAGCGGCGTCGGCTCCGGCGGCAACGGCGGCAACGGCGGCAACGGCGGTACCGCCGGCACCGCGACCGGCGGCGGCGACGCCGGCAACGGCGGTGCCGGCGGTCAGGGCGGCAACGGCGGCAGCGGCGGCGGCACCAGCGGCGCCGGCGGCAACGGCGGCAACGGCGGCAACGGCGCCGACGGCGGCACCGCAACAGACGGCGGCAGCGCCGGCACCGGCGGCAACGCCGGCGCCGGCGGCCAGGGCGGCGCGGGCGGCATCGCCGGTACCGCGTCCGCCATCGGCGGCGCCGGGGGCGCCGGCGGCAATGGCGGCACCGCCGGCAACGGCGGCACCGCAACCGGCAGCGGCGCCGGCGGCAGCGGCGGGACCGGCAGCGACGGCGGCGCCGGCGGCGCCGGCGGCAGCAACGGCAGCAGCGTCGGCGGCGGCAGCGGCGCCGGCGGCGCCGGCGGCAGCGGCGGCAGCGGCGGCAGCGGCAACGGCACCGGCAACACCGGCGGCGACGGCGGCACCGGCGGCCAGGGCGGCAGCGGCGGCAGCGGCACCTCAACCAGCGGCGGCGCCGGCGGCGACGGCGGCGCCGGCGGCACCGCAACCGGCGGCGCGGCCGCCGGCAAGGGCGGTGCCGGCGGCCAGGGCGGCGCCGGTGTCAGCGGCGTCAGCGCCAGCAGCTCCAGCGGCCCCGGCAGCAACGGCGGTAATGGCGGCGACGGCGGCGCCGGCGGCAGCGCGAGCGGCGGCGGCGCCGGCGGCGACGGCGGTGCCGCCGGTCAGGGCGGCGCCGCCGGCGGCGGCGGCAGCAACTCCAGCAGCGGCAGCACCAGCGGCACCGGCGGCACCGGCGGCCAGGGCGGCATCGGCGGCACCGGCGGCACCGCAACCGGCGGCGGCAACGCCGGTGCCGCCGGCACCGGCGGACAGGGCGGCGCCGGCGGCACCGGCGGCACCGCTGGCAACAAGGCCGGCTTCGGCGGCACAGGCGGCACCGGCGGCACAGGCGGCGCTGGCGGCACCGGCGGCACCGCAACCGGCGGCGGCACCGCAACCGGCGGCGCCGCCGGCGGCACAGGCGGCGGCGGCGGCACCGGCGGCACCAACGGCAGCAGCGTAGGTGCCGCCACCGCCACCGGCGGCACAGGCGGCGGCGGCGGCACCGGCGGCACCGGCACCGGCAGCGGCGTCAGCGGCGGCACCGGCGGCGGCGGCGGCGCCGGTGCCTCTGGCGCCGCCGGCGGCACTGGCGGCGCCGGCGGCAACGGCCTCGACGGCGCCAACGCCGGCGATGGCGGTACCGGAGGTACCGGCGGCGCCGCCATCAGCAGCTCCAGCAGCACCCACACCGTCGGCAGCGCCGGCGGCAATGGCGGCAACGGCGGCGCGGGCGGCAACGCGACCGGCGGCGGCAACGCCGGCAAGGGCGGCGCCGGCGGCAACGGCAGCAACGGCACCAGCGGCTTCAACATCACCACAAACATCACTACATCCCCCGGCGCCGGCAGCGCCGGCGGCAATGGCGGCAACGGCGGCGCCGGCGGCACCGCGACGGACGGTGGCGCCGGCGGCGCTGGCGGCGCCGGCGGCACCGGTAGCTCCGGCGGCACCGGTGGCTTCGACGATTTCAACTACCATCCCAGCGCTAACGGCGGCAACGGCGGCAACGGCGGCGCCGGCGGTACCGGCGGCGCCGCAACCGGCGGCGGCAATGGCGGGAATGGCGGTGCCGCCGGTGAGGGCGGCGCCGGCGGCAATGGCGGCAACGCCGCCGGCCAACTCTTCATCGGCGGCAACGGCGGCACGGGCGGCGCCGGCGGCGCCGGCGGCAACGGCGGCACCGCAAACGGTACCGGCAACGCCGGCAGCGGCGGCGCCGGCGCCAGCGGCGGAGCCGGCGGCGCCGGGGGCGACGCCGCCACTGAAGACGAGGCCACCGGCGGCGCCGGCGGCAACGGCGGGACCGGCGGCACCGGTGGCAACGGCGCCGCCGCAACCGGTAGCGGCAGCAACGGCGACGGCGGCAAAGGCGGCTCCGGCGGCGACGGCGGCGACGCCGGCAGCAGCAGCACCTTCGCCCTCAACACCAACGCCGGCGGCACTGGCGGCAATGGCGGCGCCGGCGGCACCGCAACCGGCAGCGGCGGCGTCGCCGGCGACGGCGGCACCGGCGGCACCGGCGGCGCCGGCAACACCGGCGGCGAACAAGCCGTCCACAACGGCACCGGCGACACCGGCGCCAACGGCGGCAATGGCGGCGACGCCGGCGCCGGCGGCGCCGGAACCGGCGGCGCCAATGGCGGCAAAGGCGGCGACGGCGGCACCGGCGGCACCGCCGGCGCCGGCGGCATCGCGACCGTCGGGGGCACCGCCGGCGCCGGCGGCACCGGCGGGCACGGCGGCGCCGGCGGCACCGGCGGCACCGCAACGGGCGGCGGCAACGCCGGCAGCGGCGGCACCGGCGGCACCGGCGGGACCGCCGGCGCCGGCGGCGCCGGCGAAGGCACCACCAGCACCGGCGGCAACGGCGGCACCGGCGGCGCCGGCGGCACCGGCGGCAACGGCGCCACCGCAACCGGTGGCGGCAGCAACGGCACCGGCGGCAAGGGCGGCAACGGCGCCAACGGCGGCACCGCTGGCACCAACGGCACCTCCGCCACCACCCTCAGCACCGGCGGCAACGGCGGCACTGGCGGCGCCGGCGGCACTCCCGGCGGCACCGCCGGCACGACCGGCACGCATGGGTGACGCGGCGCGAGCGCGTCCGCCAGGGCGACGGCGTAACGCTCAGCCCCTCACCCTTCAGCGAGTAACTGCTTCTTGAGGACCTTGCCCATCGCGTTGCGCGGCAACGCGTCCACCAGGCGCACCTCACGTGGCCGCTTGTGCACCGAAAGCTGTTGGGCGACATAGTCGATCAACTCGTCGCCGCGCAGTTCACCCGAGCCGACGACGAACGCGACGATCCGCTGGCCCAAGTCCTCGTCGGGCAGCCCGACCACCGCCGCCTCCTGCACGTCCGGATGCCCAAGCAGCGCCGTCTCGATCTCGCCCGCGCCGATCCGGAATCCGCCGGACTTGATCAGGTCGACCGACTCACGCCCCACGATGCGATGCATCCCGCCACCATCGACCACAGCCACATCACCGGTGCGATACCAGCCGTCGGCGTCGAAAGCCTCCGCGGTGGCATCCGGGCGGTTCAGGTAGCCGTCGAACAACGTGGGGGCCTGAACCTGAAGCCGCCCAACGGTTTCCCCGTCGTGCGGGACCGGGCCGCCGGCGTCGTCGACCAGCCTGGTGTGCACACCGGCCAGCGGCAGGCCGACCCAGCCCGCGCGGCGCTCACCGTCGGCCAGCGTCGACAGGGTGATCAGCGTTTCCGTGCTGCCATACCGTTCCACCGGCTGGTGGCCCGTCAGCCGCGCCAGCTCGTCGAACACCGGCACCGGCAACGCGGCACTCCCGGACACCAATAGCCGCGCCGGCCTCAGCGCCTCGGCTGCGGCTTGGTCGGCCACCACCCGCGACCACACCGTCGGCACCCCGAAGTACAGCGTGCCGCCGGCTTCCGAACCGGCCTGCGCGTAGCCGGCCGGCGTCGGTTTCCCGGTGTGCACGAACCGATTTCCGATCCGCAACGACCCGAGCAGGCCCAGCACCAGCCCGTGCACGTGAAAGAGTGGCAGTCCGTGCACCAGCACGTCGCCGGCCATCCACTGCCAGGCCTGCGCCACCGCGTCCAGGTCGGCGGCGATAGCCCGCCTGCTCAGCGCAACGCCCTTGGGCAACCCGGTGGTGCCCGAGGTGTAGACCACCATCGCGGTGGCATCGGGTGACGGTTCCGGGTAACGGTGCCAGGAGCGGGCATGCAGTCGCACCGGGATATGCGGTAGCCCGTCCGGCTGGTCGGGCACCGGACCCAGCCAGGCCTGCGCCCCGGAGTCGGTGAGCATGTGCCGGCGCTCAGCCACGCCGATATCCGCGGGCACCGGGACGACGGGCACGCCGGCGATCAGGCAGCCGGTGATCGCCAGCACGGTCGACGCCGTCGGCGTGGCCAGCACCGCGACCCGGTGCGCGCCGCCGACCCGCTCGGCCACCGACGTTGCGGCACCGACCAAGTCGCTGCGGCTGAGGACCACGCCGTCGATGCTGACCGCGTCGGCGATGTCGGTAGCGGTGACGGCCGAGGGATCCAGCGACGCGAGCAGCACGTCCGAAAGGCTACCCCGCCGTCCCCGCGTCAGGCCGGGTCAGGCCGAGGTAGCCAGGTCCCGCTCGGGCGCGGCGTCCGGTTGGGGAAACAGCGGCCGCAGCATCGGCGGCGGCTGGAACGGAGCCCATTCGCCGCGCGGCTGGGCCAGCCGGTCCGCAATCGCCCACACCGCCGCCGGATGATGGCCGTAGCCGATGTGACTGCTCAGCACGGCGATGTTTTCGGCACGCGGCGACGGCACGTTGAGGCAGGTCTGCCAGGCGACCATACCGTCGAAGTGCGAGTAGATCGAGGTCGTCGGAACCGGCAGGGGTTTGCTTTCCATGGGCAGCGGCAGCTGATGCGGCACGGCGTGCAGGTGCGCGAAAAGCTTGAGGTTCCCGCTGGCGCGGGTTTCGCGCTCATGTTTGATGCCGAACGGGCTGCCCAGCGTGATCACCTGGCGCACCGCCGCCGGATGTTCGCGGGCCAGGTTCCGCGCGAAGACGCCGCCCATGCTCCAGCCGATCAGGCTGACCGGGGCACTGTACTCGCGGTGTAGCTTGTCGAGCAGGTCGGTCATGCCGGCCATCGCCTTGACCGTCGGGCCGATGTTGAGGCCCAGCCCCCAGCCGTGCGCCCGATACCCGAGGCGGCGCAGGATGCGCCGCAGGATCCAGGTGGAGCCGTCCCCGGCCATCAGGCCGGGCAGCACCAGCACCGGGTGCCCGTCGCCAACAGGCAGGAACCGCTGCAGTGGCAGCAACGTGAGCAATTGCCCATACTCGACCCCCGCACGCGGGATGTCGGTCATATAAAGCAGACATCCCGGGGCGTCGTACGGGTCATCGACGGGCTCAAGCACAAACACAATTTTCTCATACCGTGGGCGGCCGACACCCACTAATCGTCAGGCCCGCTCCCGGCGGTCCCAGATCTCCATCAGGACGGACAAAATCTCCTCGCCGCGGCCCAGCCCGGCGAGGTGACTTTCGCCCGGCAGGTGGAAAAGCTCGGCGTCGGGCAACCGGGACACGACGTGCTCGCCGTGCGAGAACGGAACGATGTGGTCGTGGTCGCCGTGCCACCAGCGGATCGGGACCTTCACCTCATGCAGCCGGAATCCCCAGTCCCGGGCGAACACGATGACGTCGGCGAACGGCGCGGCCAGCTGCTTGCGGCTGCCGTTGAGCAGGTCGTCGAGAAACATCGCCTTGAACTCGGGACGGGCCAGCAGATGCCGGTCGGCCTGCGGCGAGGCCAACGCATACAGGTCGAGCGCGGGGGAAGCAACGGGCCGGGCCACCCGGATCAGCAGGCTGGCGCCCACCCGTAGCGGGGCACCGCCCAGCCGCAGCAGCGGCGCCACGGCCGAACCGAGGTTCATCAGGCCGCCGCTGATCGCGTCCGGGCCGCGGGTGGGGGCCACGCCCCCGAGCACGCCGGCGACCACCACCCGGTCGGGCATCGCCGCGGCGCAGGCAAGGGTGTAGGGCCCGCCGCCGGACAGGCCGACGACGGCCAGCTTGTCGATTCCGAGCGTGTCCGCGATGGTGCGCAGGTCGTCGGCGAAGCACGAGATCGTCGGGTACTGAAATGGCGTCGACGAGCCGATACCGGGCCGGTCGACGCCGATCAGTCGGACGTCGTGGTGTTCGGCATAGACCCGGGCCTCGGTCGGAATCTGCCGGCGCGCGCCGGGAGTTCCGTGCAGCCAGAAAACCGCGCGTCCCTGCGGGGCGCCGAACTCGGCGAAGCCGATCTGCCGGTCGTCGCCGACGGCAATATTTCCCTCGAGCTTGGGGCGGGCAATGGTGACGGTCATGCCCTGCAGCTTTCCACGTGGGAATGCCGCTAGGCCATTCAGAGCCATTCAGAGCCATTCCGAGCCATTCAGAGCCCCCGGCGGCACCGGCCACGACGGCACTTCCGGCGGCACCATCGGCTCCAAAGGCGGTCAGGGCGGCCCCGGCGGCAAGGGCGGCTTCGGCGAAACCGGCGGCACCGGCGGCACCGGCGGCACCGCCCATGGCACGGGCAACGGTGGCGACGCCGGCAACGGCAGCACCCAGGACGGCGACGGCGGGGCCGGCGGGGCCGGCGGGGATGGCGGGCCCGCCGGCCATGGTGGCCAGGGAGGCAACGGCGGCCCGGCCATGAACGGCAACACCGCCGGCAACGGCGGCACCGGCGGCATGCACGGCGGCAATGGCGGGCACGGCGGGTTCTCGGGCAACGGCGGCACCGGCGGCATGCACGGCGGCAATGGCGGGCACGGCGGGTTCTCGGGCAACGGCGGCACCGGCGG
Organism: uncultured Actinomycetota bacterium; assembly: GCA_963814505.1. Classification (GTDB taxonomy): domain Bacteria; phylum Actinomycetota; class Actinomycetes; order Mycobacteriales; family Mycobacteriaceae; genus Mycobacterium. The sequence continues at coordinate 32,339 of CAWFDM010000013.1, read as the reverse complement.
CAACGGTGGTGGCGGCGGCACCGCCGGCAGCGGCAGCCTGTCCAACGGCGCATAGGGCACCGTCGGGGCGACGGGCACCAACGGCACCAACGGCACGGCTGGCCCGCACGGCTGAGCTACGCGGTTAGCACGTCATCACTCGCGCAGCACAAAGGACTTCAGCGCCCGGCCACCAGGCCGGGTTCGCCGCACATGGGAAAGTGGTTGCCGCGCCGCACCTTCAGTTGGCATGCCGTGGCGCAGAGGTAATTCAGGCGTTGAGCACCCGCTCACCGATGACCCGTTCGGCACGCAGAGCGGCCAGCTCGTCGTCGGAAAGGCCCAGCCCGCACAGAATCTCGTCGTTGTGCTGGCCCAGCGTCGGCGGGGCGGTGCGGTGGTGCCGGTCCGGGCCGGGCGTGATGCGGAACGGCCAACCGGGGTACCGCAGCGCGCCGGTGATCGGGTGCTCGAGCTGCGCGTAGTACCCCCGCGCATCGAGCTGCGCCCCGATCAAATCGGCGTCGTACATCTGATCGCCGGTGATCACCCGCTCCGCCGGGATATTTTGCGCCCGAAGGGCTTCCACGATCGCATCCGGCTTTAGGGTTCGGGTCCAGGCGGCGACCATCTCGTCGAACACATCGTGGTCGACCGGCTGCTCGGGCACCGGCTCCGGCACTGACAAGGCCACCCACACCCCGTCTTCGCCGGTCGGGTAGACACCCTGCAGGTAGCCGCGCCCGCGGTTGCCATCGCGTGGCCGGACAACGCCGTTCATCGAGTACTCGATCACCGGTTCGGCGGTCACGCAGGCGGCGACCTCGATCTGGGCGATCTCGATTTGCCGGCCCTCCCCGGTGCGGCGCCGGTGCTCGAGGGCGGCCAGCAGCGCCACACCGGCGTGCACACCCACGATCGGATCGGCGGGTCCCTGCGGGTTGCACGGCGGGCCGTCGGCGTAACCGGTGACCGCCGACATCCCCGAGGTCTGCTCGATGTTCAGCGCCCAGCCGACATAATCGCGCCACGGGCCCTGCAGCCCGAATCCCGGCATCCGGACCAGGATCACGTCGGGGTTCAGCGCCACCAGCGACTCGTAGTCCAGGCCGAAGTGCTCCACCACTCTCGGCGAGAAGTTCTCCACGACGACATCGGCCTGCGCGGCCAGCCGCCGCGCGATCTCAAGGCCGCGCGACGAGGTCAGGTCCAGCGTGAGGTCGCGCTTGTTGAGGTTGGTGCCCTGCCACATGACGCTGCGCTCGTACCAGTCGTCGCCCTCGTAGGCGAAGGCGCCCGAATAGCGGTGACCGTCGGGCCGCTGGATCGACTCGACCTTGACGATGTCGGCGCCAAATGCGCCGAGGTAGCAGGTCAGATACGCTCCGGCCCAAAAGGTAGTCAGGTCAAGCACTTTCAGTCCCGCAAACGGCAATTCGTCCGGCCGCGAGCTGGGGGCACCTCCCGCTTGCGGGGGAAACGCCACCGCGATTTCCGGCGCGGATTCTCGCCGTGGCGTTACACTCGCGGCCTCCGAGAACCGGAACGGCGAACCCGGCTGCCGAAATCCGCCGCGCTCGATGAAGAACCCGCGCTCGGCGTATTGCGGACAATCGCCCACGGTGGCGCCATCGTTGACCGGGGCCGCCGGAATGCGCAATGCCTGGCTCAGTTCGACGATCTCCGCGACGGTTTGCTCGGCGAGCAATGGCCTTGCGCGCGCGAAGAATTCGGCGCGCTCGGGGCCGCCCCTCATGATCTCCAGCTGCTGCTCGGCGAACTCGGGCAGGCCGAGCATCGCGCACACGTCGAGCCAGTGCTGACCGGTCAGGCAGTTGATCCCCACCCACCCGTCGGCCGCGCGGACCACGCCCAGCATGGGAGCCGACCGCAGGTTGGCGGGCAGGCCCAGACTCCGCATCCGCTGCGCCATCAGCATCGGATACGGCAACGTCGACAGCAGCGCCTCGAATTCCGAAACGTCCACTTCCCTAACCTGGCCGCCGGGCCGCAGCCGTAGCGCGGTCAACGCGCCCAGCGCACCGTAACCGCCCGCCACGTATTCGGCGATCCGGGCGCCGACCTGCACCGGCGGGCGCTCGGGATCGCGCGCGTGGATCCAGCCCGACGCCGCCTGCAGGGTCAGCGGCGTGGCCTGCCGATCACGCCATGGTCCGGTCTGGCCGAAGCGAGAAATGCGGACCAACACCAGGTTTGGGTTGAGCCCGCGCAGGGCGTCCAGGGCGTCGGGGCCGAATCCCCAGCCCTCCAGCGTGCCCGGCGCGAAATTCTCCACCAGCACGTGCGCCTCCGCGATAAGCTCGCGCGCCGCCGCGAAAGGGGCGCCGCGCTTGCCGGCGTTGAGGTATTCGAACAGGCCGGACCGCTGCGGGTCGGGAACACCACCCGGAAACGGGCCCCACCGGCGCAGCGGGTCCGGCGCGGGCGCCTCGATCTTGGTGACCTCGGCGCCGAGGTCGACGAAAAGCTTTGTGGCGTAAGGACCGGAGATCCAGCAGACCTCCGTGGCGATTTCGACGACGCGCAGCCCCGCGAGGGGTGCCGTCATCCGGGGATCACGCGGGCATTCCAATGGCCTTCGGCTCCATGTACTGGTGCAGGCTGCCGATTCCGCCGCCCTCACGGCCGAACCCGCTCAGTTTGAAGCCGCCGAACGGCGCGTCCCCGGGACCGATGCCGTTGACCGCGATCTGGCCGGTGCGGATGCGGCGGGCAACGCCGACGGCCCGGTCCACGTCGCCGCCCCACACGGCGCCGGAAAGTCCGTACCGCGAATTGTTGGCGATCGCCACCGCATCGGCGTCGTCGCGGTAGCGGATCACGCTCAACACCGGCCCGAACACCTCCTCCTGGGCGATGGTGGAATCCGGATCGACCTCCGTGAGGATCGTCGGCTCGAAGTAGAACCCGGCGTCCAAGCCGGCCGGACGGCCGCCGCCGGTCATCAGCTTGGCGCCGTCGCCCAGCGCACCGTCGACGTGCGCCTGGACGCGCTGTAGCTGCGCTGCGCTGATGAGCGGGCCCATCTGCACCCGGGGATCGGTGGGGTCGCCGACACGCACCGCGCGGGCGAGCTCGACGAGCCGGCCGACGACGTCGTCGTGCAGCGAATCGGGCAGCAGCATCCGGCTGTGCAGGATGCACGCCTGACCGGCGTGCAGCGAGCAGGACTCGAACAGCATCTGCTCGAGCATCTGATCGGTCACCTGGGTGTCGTCGAGGACGATGCTCGCCGACTTCCCGCCGCACTCCAGCAGGATGCGCCTCATGGCGTTGCCGGCGGCCCGCATGACCTCGCAGCCGACGGCCGAGCTGCCGGTGAAGCTGATCATGTCGATGCGCGGGTCGGTGGTGAGCAATTTGGCCGCCTCGAGACCCGACGGGGTCACGACGTTGACCACGCCCGGCGGGATGTCGGTGTGCTCGTCGATGATCTTGGCCAACGCGAGCCCGGCCAGCGGCGTCAGCGGCGATGGCTTGAGCACAACCGTATTGCCTGCCGCCAGCGCGTTATTCAGTTTCATGACGTTCAGGCAGTGCGGGAAGTTCCACGGCGTCAGGATCGACACGACGCCCAGTGGCTCATAGCTCAGCAAGGTCGTGCCGGCGCCCACTCCGCTGATCGGCCGGTCGGTCAGCTCGGCGGCGAGCTGAGCCGCGCGCATGGACATGTATCCGGCGCCGTCCACCTGCATCACGCGCTGGTTGGCGGTGCAGCCCCACTCCTGCTGAGACAGCGCAAAGAACTCGTCGTTGTGCTTGAGCAGTGCGTCGCCGAGCTGATTGAGGCAGGCCGCGCGCTCCTGGTGGCTCATGGCGGACCACGGCCCGTCGTCGAAAGCCCGCCGTGCGGCCGCGATCGCCGCGCTTACCTGCGCGACACTGGCGTCGGGCGCGGTGGCGATGGTCCGCTCGGTGGCCGGCGAGATGTCGTCGTAGCGGCCGTCCTCCGGCTCGACCCAGCGGCCATCGATGTAGAGCTGATAGGTGTCGACAAGTCCCCCGGCTATGTGGGCCATCTGCTTCCTCGCCTCAATGTCGGTCATCTAGAGACCCAGTGTTCACCCGTGACATGCGGGCGTCAATCACTGACTTTTTCTAAAAGACGTGAATTCCCGGCTCTTCCAATATGTTGTCGAGTCATTGACATCGACAGCCAACCAGGGGTAGACACAGTTCACAGGACAGATTGAGCTAATCTGTCGGATGACACGGGAGGCTTGCCGTGCACACTAACTTTCCCGCTGCACTCGCCCAAGTTCCCGCTGCACTCCCCCGACTTCTACGCCGGAGATCCCTACCCGGCGTACCGCGAGCTGCGCGCGACGTCGCCGGTGTGCTGGAACGACGTCACCAAATTCTGGGCGCTACTGAAGTACGAAGACATCCGCTTCGTGTCCACCAACCCCGCGCTGTTCACCTCGACCCAGGGCATCACCATCCCCGACCCGGCGGTGGCCAACCCGGTGCAGGAGGGCAGCCTCATCTTCACCGACCCGCCGCGACACCGGCAGCTGCGCAACCTCATCAACGCGGGGTTCACCCGGCGCCAGGTGTCCATCCTGGAGCCGAAAATCCGCGAGATCGTGCGGGGGGTCCTGGACGGCATCGAACCCGGTTCGGTGCACGAGTTCGCCGAAGAGATCGCCGCTCCGCTGCCCACCCGCATCATCGCCGAGCTGCTCGGCGCTCCGCCCGACGACTGGGAGCAATTCCGAACCTGGTCGGACGCCGCCACCGGAACGGCCGACCCGGAAGTCGAACTCGACATCCTCGTGGCGCTCGGCCAGTTCTACGAGTACTTCCAAAAGCTGATCGCGGCCAAGCGTGCCGAAGCGCGTGACGACGTGCTGTCGGTGCTGGTGGGCGCCGAGATCGACGGACACCGGCTCAGCGACGACGACCTGCTCAAATTCGCGTTCCTGCTGCTGGCGGCCGGCAACGAAACCACCCGCAACCTGATCGCGCTGGGCACCCTCGCCCTGATCGAGCATCCCGATCAGTGCCTCCTGCTGGTCGACGATCATTCCCTGATCCCCGGCGCTGTCGAGGAAATGTTGCGGTGGAACAGCCCGGTCGTCCAGATGGCACGCACCGCGACCGCAGACATCAAGATTCGCGGTCAGCTGATCCGCGAGGGCGACGTGGTGGCGATGTTGTACGGGTCGGCCAACCGCGACGAGGACATATTCGGTTGCGACTCCGAAGAATTCAAGGTGACCCGGCACCCGAACCCGCACATCGCATTCGGGTGCGGCGAACATTCCTGCCTGGGCGCGCAACTGGCACGCCTGGAGGCGTGCGCCATGTTCGACGAGCTGCTGCGGCGCTTCCCCGGACTCGAGCTGGTCGGTCCGGTGGACCGGGTGCGGGCGACCATGGTGCCCGGGGTGAAGCGGATGCCGGTGCGGCTGGGGGCCTGAGGCGATGCACTTGGAGTACACCGCCGAACAGCAACGGCTGCGCGACGACATCCGCGCCGCCCTGGAACAGGTGATGACACCCGAACGCACCGCCGCGGTGCGTGAACGCATCGAGGGCGGCGCCGCGGTGCGCGGATTGCATCCGTGCGCTGGCCGCGGCCCGCCTACTCGGTGTCGGCTGGCCCAACGAGTATGGTGGTCAAGGCTATTCAGCGATCGAACAGTTCATCTTCAACGAAGAGGCGCAACGGGTCGGCGCCCCGATCCCGCTGGTGACGCTCAACACGGTCGGACCGACGCTCATGCAGTACGGCACCGAAGAGCAGAAACAGAAATTCCTGCCGGCGATTCTGGACGGCAGCGTGGAGTTCGCCATCGGCTACTCCGAGCCGGGCGCGGGCAGCGACCTGGCGTCGCTGCGCACAACGGCGGTGCGCGACGGTGATGGGGGTGACGGGTATGTCATCAACGGGCAGAAGATGTTCACCAGCGGCGCCGCGTATGCCGACTACATCTGGCTGGCCGCGCGCACCGATCCGAACGCGAAGAAGCACCAGGGGATTTCCATCTTCATCGTGCCCACCTCGTCGCCCGGATTCTCCTGGCAGCCGCTGCACACCATGCCGGGCATTTCCACCTTCTACACGTTCTACGACGACGTGCGGGTGCCGGCGAGCGCGATCGTGGCCGGCGAAAACCAAGGGTGGCAGCTGATCACCACCCAGTTGAACTTCGAGCGCGCGGCGCTGGGCAACATGGGCGCGCTGCAGCCGCTGTTCGAGAAGACCCTGGACTGGGCCACCACCACCGAACTCGACGGCGCGCGCGTCATCGACCAGCCGTGGGTGCAGCTGGCACTGGCCCGGGTCGAAGCGCAGGTCGCCGCGTACAGACTCGTCAACCTCCGCGTCAACGCGGCGATGGCGAAGGGGCCGAAGGGCGGGCTCAACATGGGGGAAGCGTCGGCGGCCAAGGTGTTCGGCACCGAGCTGACCCAGCAGGTGGCCCGCGAGCTGCTGGAAGTGCTGGACCGCAACGGGTTACGCCGCGGTGCCGACGCGCCGCTGCGCGGCGAGCTGGAATCCGCGTACCGAATCGCGGTAATCAACACGTTCGGCGGCGGCGCCAACGAAATTCAGCGCGACATCATCGCCATGGCAGGTTTGCGCATGCCACGAGCACCGCGTGACCTTCGCGCCCCCAAAACAGAATCTCCCAAAACCATAGGAGGAACCACCCAGTGACCGATACCGAATTGCTGGCCAAGCTGCGGGCCCTCGTCGACCAGCCCACCGGTGGCACCGGTAAGCCTTCGGTGGCACCGGATCCGGTTAATCAACCGATGATTCGGCACTGGGCGCACGCCATGGACGACATGAACCCGGTCTACCTAGAGCCGGAGTTCGCCGCGGCGTCGCGGTTCGGCGGCATCGTGTCACCGCCGGTCATGCTGCAAACGTGGACGATGCCATCGCCGAAACTGGAAGGGATCGGCGACCGGGGTGGCGCCCCGATCGAGATCAAAACCAACCCGACGGCATTCCTCGACGAGGCCGGGTACACCAGCACGGTGGCGACCAACTCGGAATTCGAGATCGAACGCTATCCGCGGCTCGGCGATGTCATCAGCGCGACGGCGGTCTACGAGTCGGTCTCCGACGAAAAGAAGACGGCGCTGGGCACCGGTTTCTTCCTGACCTGGCTCACGACCTACACCGACCAGAACGGTGAAGTACTTGGCCGACAACGATTTCGGGTGCTGCGATTCAGGCCGGAACGCTGATGGCGACCCGCCTGGCGCCGGCGATCGGCCCGGACAACGAATTCTTCTGGAACGGGCTGCGCGACCACAAGCTCTTGATCCAGCGCTGCACCGGATGCGGAGCGCTGCGCAACCCGCCCCGCCCCATGTGCCCCAAGTGCCGTTCGCTGGAGTGGGAGGCGATCGAATCGTCCGGTCGCGGCATCGTCTACAGCTACGTGATGCCGCACGAACCGAAGATGCCCTTCTTCGACTACCCCTACATCGTGGTGCTGGTGGAGCTCACCGAAGGGGTTCGGCTGGTTTCGAACCTGTGCGACATCGACCCGGCCGACGTCACCGTCGGGATGCCGATCGAAGTCTGCTACCAGACGTTCGGCGGAAATTCCGACTCTGGGGACCTGGTACTGCACCAATTCCGGCCCAGCCCCGAGTAGCCAGGCAGCGCCCCATGGACTTTACCTTCACCGAAGAGCAAGAGACGATCACCAAGCTCGCCCGGGAACTCTTCGAGCGCCGTGCCACACCCGAACACCTGACGGCGCTCGAATCCGGAGGGGTCCGTTACGACGCCGCGCTGTGGAAAGAACTCGCCTCCGTCGACCTGCTCGGCACCGCATTGCCGGAGTCGTTGGGCGGTAACGGCGGTGACTTCGTGAACCTCGGGGTGCTGCTGGCCGAGGTCGGCTGGAGCGTCGCCCCGGTGCCGGTCTACGCGACGCTGGTGCTGGGCGCCGACCCCATCGCCCGGCACGGTAGTCCCGAGCAACGGCAACGCTTCCTGCCCGGCGTCATCGCGGGAGAGCGCATCCTCACCGCGGGCCTGGCCGAACCCGGCCGGTCCGACCCCACTCGGCCCATCACGACGGCGCGCCGCGACGGCCCCAACTGGCGGCTCGACGGCGCGAAGGAGCTGGTGCCCGCCGCCCAACTCGCCGAGACGGTGCTGATCCCCGCCACCACCGACGACGGGGACGTGGGCCTGTTCCTGCTCGCGAGCGACGCGACGGGCATCGAGATCCGCAGCGTCGCGACGACCAACCGCGAGCCCTGCGCAGACGTATTCCTCGACGGCGCAAGCATTCCCGCGCGAGACAGGCTGGATGGGGACCTCGCTTCTGTTTCGGGCCTGCACACCCGCGCCCTGGTCGGGCTGTGCGCGATCCAGCTCGGTGTGGCCGAGCGGGCCCTGCGGATCGCCGCCGGCTACACCACCGGGCGTGAACAATTCGGGCGCCCGATCGGCAGTTTCCAGGCGGTGCAGCAGCGGATGGCCGACGCATACATCGACGTCGAAGCGATCCGGTGGACCACCTGGCACGCGGCCTGGCTGATCGCGCAGGGACGGCCGGCCGAGCGGGCCGCCCGCATCGCGAAGTTCTGGGCCGCCGAGGCCGGCGCTCGGGTGGCCGCCACCGCGCAACAGGTGCACGGCGGCATCGGCATCGACACCGGCTATCCCCTGCACCGCTACTTCTTGTGGGCCAAGCACAACGAACTCAGCCTCGGCCCGGCCACCGCCCAGCTTGCCCACATCGGCGCGACATACCCGGAAGGACATGCATGACCATCGCAACCCGCACCACAACCTTGAAGTGGGCGGACATCGAGATCGGTGACGAGGTGACCCCGCTCGAAATCCCGATCACCACCACGATGATCGTCGCCGGCGCGATCGCGACGCGCGACTTCATGCCGGTGCACCACGACCGCGACTACGCCAACAAACAGGGCTCACCCAACCTGTTCATGAACATCCTGACCAGCAACGGATATTGCGTACGTTTCCTCACCGACTGGGCGGGACCCGAAGCGATGGTCAAGAACCTCTCGATCCGGCTTGGGGTGCCGTGCTTTCCGGACGACCCGCTGCGCTTCACCGGCAGCGTGACCGGCAAGACCGAAGGCTCAGGGGGTAACGCTGGCGAGAACTTCGTCGAAGTAACCTTCCAGGCCGCCAACAGCCTCGGCAATCACGTCTCGGGCACCGCGATCCTCAGCCTGCTCGACGGGGCCGGCGCATGAGTCGGCCGGCTTCAACCCTGGCCGGCACGACGGCCATCGCCGGCATCGGCCAGACCGAGTTCTCCAAGGAATCCGGCCGCAGCGAGCTGCAATTGGCGTGCGAGGCGGTCAGCGCAGCACTCGACGACGCCGGTCTGGCGCCCGGCGACGTGGACGGCATGGTCACGTTCACGATGGACGCCAGCGACGAAATCGAGGTCGCAAAAAACGTCGGCATCGGTGACCTGACCTTCTTTTCTCGCGTGCCGCACGGCGGCGGTGCGGCGGCCGGCACCGTGGTGCACGCGGCGATGGCCGTCGCGACGGGCACCGCCGAAGTGGTGGTGTGCTACCGCGCGTTCAACGAGCGGTCCGGCTTTCGGTTCGGCGGCAGCGGGCGCAGCAGCGCGGAGACCCCGCCGTTCATGGCGCCCTACGCGCCGTTCGGATTGCTCACTCCCGCAGCGTGGGTCGCGCTGCACGCCCAGCGCTACATGTCCACATACGGCGTCACCAACGAGGACTACGGCAGGATCGCCGTCGTCGACCGTGCCCACGCGGCCAAAAACCCCGACGCATGGTTCTATCAGCGCCCGATCACGCTGGAAGACCATCAGAATTCCCGCTGGATCATCGAACCCGTGCTGCGCCTGCTGGATTGCTGTCAGGAGAGCGACGGCGGGGTCGCCCTGGTGGTGACCAGCGCCGAACGCGCCCGCGACCTTCGGCAGCCGCCGGCGGTCATCACCGCCGCCGCCCAGGGCGCGGCCTCCAACGGTGAGATGATGACCAGCTACTACCGCGAGGACATCACCGGCCTGCCGGAGATGGGGGTGGTCGCCGACAAGCTGTGGCGTGATTCGGGCCTCAAGCCCCAAGACATCCAAACCGCCTTCATCTACGACCATTTCACCCCGTTCGTGTTCACCCAGCTCGAGGAGCTGGGGTTCTGCGGGCGCGGCGAGGCCAAGGACTTCGCCACCGTCGAGCGGCTGTCGCTGGGTGGGGCGCTGCCGATCAACACCAACGGCGGGCTGCTCGGCGAGGCCTACATCCACGGCATGAACGGCATCACCGAGGGTGTGCGCCAGGTGCGCGGCACCTCCTATAACCAGGTCGACAACGTCGAGCACGTACTGGTCACGTCGGGCACCGGCGTGCCCACCAGCGGCCTGATTCTGGCGCCCGCTGACTAGAAAGGTCCGTCATGCCCAAGCTCGCACTGTTGACCGCGCATGGCGGGCCGATCGAGCTGGCCGAATTTCCGCTCACCACACCCGCGCCGGGAACCGCGGCGCTCAAGCTGCGGATGGCCGGCATCTGCGGATCCGACCTGCACATCTTCCGCGGCGAGCTGCCGTTGCCATGCCCCTTCGCCATGGGCCACGAAATGGTCTGCGAGATAGCCGAACTCGGCGAAGGACTGACCACCGACGCCACCGGCAAGGCGCTTGCGGTGGGCGACCGCGTCGTCACACCGTACTTCTGGACGTGCGGGCGGTGCCATGCGTGCGCACGCGGCCGGTCCTACGCGTGCCAGAACCTGATGGCCGGCGAATTCCGCACGCACGACCAAAGCCCCCACTTCGTCGCCGCGCACGGCGAGTACTACTACACCACCCGCCGGCAGCCGCTCTACAAGGTGCCCGAGGGACTGCCCGACGAGGCCGTCGCACCGCTCAATTGCGCACTGGCCCAAGTGCTGTTCGCGCTGCGCGACGTCCGGCTGGGCGACACCGTCGTCATCCAGGGCGCCGGCGGGCTGGGCATCAACGCCGCCGCCGTGGCACGCACCGCGGGCGCCGCGCGGGTCATCGTCATCGACAAGATCGCCGAACGGCTGGATGTCGCAGCCGATTTCGGTGCCACGCACTGCATCAACGCCGGCACCGCCGCGACGGCGGACATCGCCGAGCAGGTCCGCAGTCACACCGACGGCATCGGCGCCGATTGGGTGCTCGAGGTCGTCGGTGCACCTGGCGTCATCCCCGACGGTGTCGGGTTCCTCAACAACGGCGGCACGCTGCTCGAGGTCGGCAACATCGGGATGGGACGCACCTTCGAGCTCGATCCGAGCGCACTGGTCTATGGCAACAAGTCCATCCGCGGCGTGATGCTCTACGACCCGGTGACGCTGGCCATCGGCTTGTCGTTCCTGCAGCACACCAGTTTTCCGTTCGGCCGGTTGATGCCCACACCGTTCCATCTGGCCGACGTCAACGCCGCCTTTGCCGCGGCCGACGCCGGTTCGGTACCCCGAGGCGCTTTGGTTCCGTGATGACCCGCGCCGGCGACCATGCAGAGCGAAGCGATGAGGAGGAGCGGCGCCATGACCCAAGCGACCGAAACCGATACCCGCGAGCTCATCGTCGAGTCCGCGTACCTCTGTTTCCGCAAACAAGGGCTACAGAAGACGACGATTGTCGACATCGCCAAGACGGCCAACGTCTCCCGCAGCACGATCTACGAGTACTTCAGCGACAAGGGCGCCATTCTCGAAGCGTGCGCCGAGCACGCGTCCGAGCAGTTCTACCGGGAGATGTCCAAGGCCATGGATCGGGGCACCTCACTGGAGGAAAGGCTGAGCTACGCAGCCGTATTCGTGACCCAGGCGCGACGGGCGATCGCTTCGGAAAGGTATTTCGACGAAGAGGCGATCAGCCTGCTGCTGACCAAGGATGCCGGCATGCTGCTGCGCGAATGCGTCGACTTCTTCGCGCCCTATCTCTCCGCCGCCAAGCTCACCGGCGAGGTCCGCAAAGACCTCGACGTCGAGCCCGCCGGCGAATGGTTCGCGCGGATATTGTTCTCGCTGTTCAGCACTCCGTCATCGACGCTGGATATGGACGACCCGGAGGTCGTCGCCGACTTTGTGCGCGCGCACGTGGTGCGTGGCTTCGCCAACGATCGCACCCGGGCCCCGAAACCAAAAATAGGGAAGATTCCCCATTAACCGCGCAACCCGCCGGCAGATAATTTACATAGGCTGTGAGTGAGTCGCGGCCCCGGCTTGGTGGTAGGTGCGTGATGACGTTTATGATTGCGGCCCCCGAGATAATGAACTCGGCGGCAACGGATTTGGCGGATATCGGTGCGGCGCTCAGCGCGGCTCACACCGCGGCGGCGGCGCCGACCACGGAGGTGCTGGCAGCGGGCGCGGATGAGGTGTCGACGCGGATAGCGGCGTTGTTCGGCGCCTATGCCCAGGCCTATCAGAGGATCAGCACGCAGGCGGCCGCGTTTCACGCGAAGTTCGTGCAGGCCCTCGGCGCGGGTGCCGGCGCCTATGCCGGCACCGAGGCCGCGAACGCGTCGCCTTTGCAGGCGGTGGAGCAGCAGGCGCTCAACGCCGTGAATGCGCGCAGCCTGGCATTTTTCGGGCGCCCGCTGATCGGCAACGGCGCCAACGGCACCCCGGGGACCGGGGAGGACGGTGCGCCCGGCGGCATATTGATCGGCAACGGCGGCAACGGCGGGTCCGGCAGCCCTGGTCCGACCGGCGTAAAGGGCGGCAATGGCGGGGCCGGTGGGCTGTTCGGCAACGGGGGCGCCGGCGGGGCCGGCGGCTATTCAGTACTGAGCGGCGTCGCCGGCGCTCCGGGCGGAGCCGGTGGGCCCGGCGGGCTGTTCGGCAACGGTGGGGCCGGCGGTCCCGGCGGTACCGGCCTGGGAGCGACACACAGCAACGGCGGGGCGGGCGGCGCCGGCGGGGCGGGCGGGCTGTTCGGAACCGGCAGCCCCGGAGGTATCGGCGGGACCAGCATCAACGCCAGCGGAGGAGCCGGCGGGGCCGGCGGTACCGGCGGCAGCTTCTACGGCGCCGGCGGATCCGGCGGCGCTGGCGGCGCCGGCGACGACGTCGGCCCCAACAACGGCGGAGCCGGCGGAGCCGGCGGCAACGCGGGGCTGCTGGGACACGGCGGCAGCGGAGGCGCCGGCGCCATCGGCGCCTTCGACGGGGGCGTCGGGGGGCCCGGCGGCAACGGCGGCACCCTCGCCGGCAGTGGCGGCGCCGGCGGCGCTGGCGGGTTCGGCGGTCCTGCCGGGCTCCTCATGGGCAACGACGGCGGCAACGGCGGCAACGGCGGCAACGCCGGCCTGCTATTCGGCTACGGGGGCGACGGCGGTGTCGGCGGGATGAGCAACGCCAATACCGGCGGCAACGGCGGGGACGGCGGCAGGGCCGGGCTCATCGGCAATGCAGGCAGCGCCGGTGACGGCGGGTTGGGCCTTTTCGGCGGTAACGGCGGCGTGGGCGGCAATGCCGTGCTGATCGGTGACGGCGGTAACGGTGGCAACGGCGGAAATAGTGGGGCGGTGCCGCCGGCGTTCGGGAATCCCGGCACCGGCGGCACCCGTGGGCTACTGGTCGGCAAGAACGGCGCAGACGGGACGTCGTTTTAGGGCGGGAACGCTCGCTGGGGCCAGGCGTCATGGACCGCGGCCGCAGTGGATGGTTCACTGCAGCCATTGGCCAGCGTGCGGGTGCCGGTCAGCCGCGACGGCTACCGGGCGCTGCGCCGGTTCGCGCACCGCTGGCCGCACGCCCGCTGGGCAATCGAAGGACCGCCGGCCTGGGGGCACCGCTGACTACGCTGCTGCGCAGTGAAGGCATCGAGGTCATCGACGTCCCGGCGAAGCTGGCCGCTCGGGTGCGAGTGCTATCGAGCGGGCACGGCCGCAAAAACGACGACGCCGACGCGCTGTCGGTCGGTATCGCTGCGCTCACATCACCTGCGCTGAGCACTGCCCAGATCGATGCTGCTACCACGGCTTAGCGCGCTGTCGTCGAGCACCGCGATGACCTGGTCAAGACCCGCACCCAGACCATCAACCCACTCCATGTCGTGCTCACCCGGCTGGTTCCGGCTGGTGCCAAGCGCCACCTCAGCGCCGATCATGCCGCCGAACTTTTGCGAAGCGTGCGACCCCGCGACGCCGCCGCCAAGACGCTACGTGCCCTGGCGGTCGATCTGGTCAGCGAGGTACGCCAGCTCGATCGCCGGATCGCCAAGGCCGCCAATGATATCCACATGGCCCTCAGCGCATCCGGCACCACCTTGACCGAGTTGCCCGGTCTCGGCGCGCTGACCGCCGGCAAGATCCTCGGCTACGTCGGTGATGTCAGTCGCTTCCGCTCGGCCGCCGCGTTCGCCAGCTACACCGGCACCGCCCCCATCGAGGTGTCCTCCGGCGAGGTGGCACACCACCGGCTTTCCCGCGCTGGCGATCGCCAACTCAATTTCTGCCTGCACGTCATGGCCCTCGCCCAAATCCGCCACGATACCCCCGGCAGGGCCTACTACCTGCGGAAACGATCCGAAGGCCAAAATCACAACGAAGCCATGCGCTGCTTGAAACGCCGCCTGTCCGACATCGTGTACCGACAGTTGATCGGCGACGCAGTCAAACAAAAGGCGGATCCGGGAGGACACTCGGGGGCGGCTCTATCGTCTCGCGCGGCCAGCTGATACCCCGCACACTGGCTCTTCAGACAAGTCACTTCCCGGACCCGCTCACCCAAACTACAACCCCCCCTTGACTAGAGAGGCGCCAGTATCGCGCAGCAGGGACGACCCGATCAACTATTCAGATCCGGATTTGGCCGACCTGGTTCCCGTCTCATTAGGCCCTAAGGGCATTAGGGCCGTCAACTAAATCGTGGCCGACGCCGCTGTCAGCTCGGGCGTTGTCGAATGGTCCGAGGTGGCGCGCGATGTGACAGTGAGTCCGGCGGTGACAATGACCGCCAGTGCCCACCACACGTACGACATCCCGCCGAGTTGACGCCACCAAACCGCGGCCGCCTCATGATACAGGGGAAGCAGCTCGATGGGCGTCCACTTCATCAGGACCACCCCAACAGCGCTCATCACGGCCAGTGCGACGTTGGACCGTCGCCAGCCCACTATCGCCGTCACCAGCGCCGCCGGCAGCATCCACACCCAGTGGTGTGACCAGGAAACAGGCGAGACCACCAGCCCGAACAGAGCGACGCAGATGACCGCGAGTGTCGGTTCGCCGGCCCGCAGCACCCGGCGCATCGCCCAAATGGTCCCCGCAAGCACTAGGAAGCAGCCGCCCACCCACAGCAGGAAGCGTGCGTCCTCGCCAAGCCCGATCCGGGCCAGCGCACCCGCGATGTTCTGATCGGTGTTCAACGACGCGGTCCCAATCCGATCGGTGTGCAGCACTGTGTGAGTCCAGTACTCCCACGAGTCGCTCCACGCCAGTATGAAACCGAGCAGCGTCGCAGCCGCGAAAGACACCAGCGCGGTCAGCGCCGCGCGCCGGTCACGGCGCAGCAGGAAGTAGAGCAGAAATACCGCGGGCGTCAGTTTCAGCGCTATCCCCAAGCCCAGCAGCAGTCCGCGTGGCCATGGCGTGCGGCGCCGCACGCAGTCAGCGATGACCAGGGTCATCAGCACCACGTTGATCTGGCCAAGAGCGAAGTTCCAGCTGATGGGTTCTAGCCAAATTGTCGCCGGGGCCACGATAATCACCGACAACCACAACTGGCGCAACCGAGCCGGCCCGGGCAGCAGTCGTGAGGTGCTCCACACGTCGAGGCCGGCTAGCACGATCGCCGTCGACACAATCAGCAGCACCAGCGTTATCAGCGTGATCGCAACGCTGGCGGCCGGCATGCGCAACCAAGCGAACGGGCAGAACACGATGGCCGCGAGCGGGGGATACGTGAACGGCAGCTTCAGTCCGATAGGCGTGAGAAACAGCACGTCGCCGCGATACAGCGGACGCCCGTCCAGCCAGGCCTGGGCGCCCATCTGATACACGTCGATATCGATGCGGTACGGCGTGTGTCCGAACAAATGCCAGGCTGCCCAGCCCAGTGCCGCTGCGGCGACCAGCCAAAGCACACACCACAACAACACCGGCGCGGGTCGACTGCACACGCCGAGCGCCCGCCATTTACCCATGTCGGACGACAGCGTAATCCAGTGCCGCGCCGTGTGGTTAGCGAGTCGGCTCGCTGCCCGCCGGGCTAAGATCCCCAGGTCGGTTACGGGACTCCTCCACCCCGCTACGGCCAAGCCCGGTGACCTCGCGATGTTCCCCCGCCACGACGATGGCCGCCGTTAAAGGAGCACCCATCAACTACTCACGCGTCCCCACACACAACACACTGATCTTCCGACACAGTCGTCACATCGATCCGTCGCTTACGCATCTGAACCTGGAAGCGCCCAAGCACACGAGCATCGTTGAGCGGCAGGTCCGGATGCGACCTGCGCCGTCACGTACGACCTCCTCTGCAGCGCGGTCGCAATCCTAGTGACCGATCATGCCGGAGGAACTGCTCGCGGACCTGGGTTTCGACGTCCAAAGCGGTTCGGCCAACACTTAGTTGGGCGCAGGCGGTTCCTGCTGCGGCTGGGGTCGGTTACCAGACGGCGGGCGGTTCGGCGAGGGCTGTGAAGGATGTGCGCAGTCGGGCAGGAAAATGACAGTATGCCCCACCATCGTCCAAGTAACCCCGCACGCCAGCGGCACCACGACAGGTGCACCAGCCATAGCAATCAGAGCCGCCACCATTCCGGTAACTATCGTTGGACAAGTTAGACGGGCGACGAGCTTCAACGCGCCCCCGCCCGGCGATCGTCGGATGATCAGGGACCGTCTCGCGATCGGTTCGGCCATTTTGTGTTTCCGCCCTCCGGGGGGAAGCTGATTCCCCGAGCGTGTAAGCCTACTCGGTCGCATCCCATACAGCTTGACGAGAACAATAGAGCGGTTGCGGACAACGTGTTGAACGTGGCACCAAGCTCCACCGGCTCGGAGGTTGGCACGTTCCGCAATCGGCCCGTTGGTAGACCCCGCCGACGCGGCATCACGAGTCTTCGTCTGTATGACGCCGGGACGAACATCACGAATATCCTACTCTGGCAGCGCATTAAGAACACCAAATAGTCACTACCGTTGGGCCGCAACAGATACACCGATAATAGCGATTAGGGTCAACTCACATGTTCCGGCTGCCGCGCCACCCGACGGCAATCAAAAGTCACGGTGAGCCAATTGTGACTGGGTGATTCAGTGATCGGGCGACGCTCATTGCAACGCCAGATCGAGGACAACCGCGCTCATCGGGAGCGCCGCGACTGTTGATGGCTTTGCCGGTGTTCAACACCGGTTACGTTCCCTTCTCGCTCGGTCCGATCTACATCTCGAACGACCCCAGCGGCGTGGGAGCAACGGTCTTTGATTACACGCCGCCGGTTCTAACCGGCTAGCGCCCGCAGGAAGAATGTCAGGTTGGCCGGTCGCTCGGCCAGCCGCCGCATGAAATATCCGTACCACTGGGTACCGAAGGGCACATACACCCGCACCTGGTTGTCCGCGCCGGCCAACCGTCGCTGCTCGTCATCGCGGATGCCATACAGCATCTGGTATTCGAAATCACCTACCCCGCGGTTTGATTCACGCACCATGCCGGGTACCGCAT
Source organism: uncultured Actinomycetota bacterium (assembly GCA_963814505.1). Lineage (GTDB taxonomy): Bacteria > Actinomycetota > Actinomycetes > Mycobacteriales > Mycobacteriaceae > Mycobacterium. The sequence goes on along the minus strand of CAWFDM010000013.1, from coordinate 14,686 downwards.
CGATGATCACCGGGTCATGGGAGGCCACCATCGGATAGCCCGAACCGGCCATCAGCACACGCAGACACCGCAGATACGACCCGGTGACGGCGCCATCGTCACGGTAAGCCACCGACGCCGGCTCGTCATAAGCGCCCTTACACAACCGGACCCGCGCCCTTGCAGCGGCCAAGTCCAGGCAATCGCTCAGCGTGCGCCGCAGGTATGCCTGCAGAACCGAACCAAGCCAAGGGAAATCGACGCGCAGGTCGCCACAGATCGACAATGTCGAATCGGTGGTGGTGTGGTCCTCGGCGTCCACCGTGACCCAGGCACCCACCCGCTCGGCGCGCTCGCAGATGGTACGGGCGTTGTCCAATGCGATCTTCTCGCCGTCACGATCCAGGGCCTGGCCAACCGCCGAAAGCTTCAGCGACACCTCGAGCGGCCGGGCACCATCGGGCGCGGTATCGGTGCGCAACGCATCGAGCAGGCGCAGGTAGGCCTGCACGTTGCCGGCCGCGTCGTCGGCGTCGGTGACATTCTCGCCCAGGTAGTCGATGCTGACGTAGCGACCGGAATCCCGAAGCGCCGCAACTACTCCCAAGACACCGTCCAACGTCTCCCCCGGAACGAACCGGCGCACCACCCTGCGGGTGACCGGCGACCGTTCGACGGTACGGCGCAGTCTGTCGGCGCGGCTGGCCGCAAGCATCGCCGGACGCACGGTGTGGGCGAACAAGTGCGCCATCAGTCCGACCCCATGTGCGGGTAGGCGTGGTCGGTGGCCGGGACGAACGTCTCCTTGATGGTGCGCGCCGACGTCCAGCGCAACAGGTTCAGCGGCGACCCCGCCTTGTCGTTGGTGCCCGACCCCCGCGAACCCCCGAACGGCTGGCGCCCCACCACCGCGCCGGTGGGCTTGTCGTTGACATAGAAGTTGCCGGCCGCGAACCGCAGCCGGTTCTGCGCGGCCAGCACGGCTTCGCGGTCGTCGGCGATGACCGCGCCGGTCAGCGCGTAGCGAGATCCGGTGTCGATGACGTCGAGGATGCGCTCGTACTGCTCGTCGGGGTAGACGTGGACCGAGAGCAGCGGGCCGAAGTACTCGGTCGAGAACGCCTCGTCGGTGGGGTCGTCGGAAAGCAACACGGTCGGGCGCACGAAATAGCCTTCGCTGTCGTCGTATTCACCACCGACCGCGATGGTGACCCCGGCCGCGCCCTTCGCCCGCTCGATTGCGTCGACGTTCTTGATAAAGGCGCGCCGGTCGATCAGCGCACCGCCGTAGTTGGTCAGGTCGGCGACGTCGCCGTAGCGCAGCCCGGCGGCCGCACCCAGGAAGTCGTCGCCCATGCGATGCCACACCGAATGGGCGATGAATGCCCGCGACGCCGCCGAGCACTTCTGGCCCTGGTAGTCGAACGCCCCGCGGATCAACGCGGTGCGCAGCACGTCCGGTCGCGCCGAGGCGTGCGCCAGCACGAAGTCCTTGCCGCCGGTCTCGCCGACCAGCCGCGGATAGCCTTGGTAGCGGCCGATATTGGCGCCCACCCGCTGCCAGAGGTGCTGGAAGGTGGCCGTCGACCCGGTGAAGTGAATGCCGGCCAGCCGCGGATCGGCCAGTGCCACATCGGAAACCGCGAAGCCGTCGCCGGCGACCATGTTGATCACCCCGGGCGGCAGCCCCGCGGCCTCGAGCAGTTGCATCAGCAGGTACGCCGACAGGGTCTGGGTGATCGACGGCTTCCACACCACCGTGTTGCCCATCAGCGCCGGCGCGGTCGGCAGGTTGCCCGCGATCGAGGTGAAGTTGAACGGGGTAATGGCGTAGACGAAACCCTCCAGGGGGCGGTAGTCGCTGCGGTTCCACTCGCCTGGACCGCTGAGCGGCTGCTGTTCAAGGATCTGCCGGGCGAACGCGACGTTGAACCGCCAGAAGTCGATCAGCTCGCAGGGCGCGTCGATTTCGGCCTGGTATGCGGACTTGGATTGACCGAGCATCGTGGCGGCGGCGATCTTTTCCCGCCACGGCCCCGCGAGCAGCTCGGCGGCCCGCAGGAATACCGCGGCGCGCTCGTCGAAAGGCATTGCCGCCCAGGCATTCTTGGCGGCCATCGCGGCCTCGATGGCCGCGCTGGCGTCCGCGTGGTCGGCGTTGGTCAGGGTGCCCAACTTGGCGGCGCGCCGGTGCGGCTGCACAACGTCGATTCGCTCGCCGTCGCCCATCCGGTGCCTTCCCCCGATGACTTGCGGAAGGTCGATCGGGTGGTCGGCCTGCATGGTCAGTTCGGCTTGCAGCCGGATGCGTTCGGGAGATTTCGGGGCGTAGTCGTGAATCGGCTCGTTGGCCGGCGTCGGCACCTGGGTTATCGCGTCCATGCTGCCAGCATCCCCGCCGCGGCACGTCATCCAGTTGGTCGATCAGACAAGATCGTGAGGGCATGCTAGTAGAATCGGACAATATGCGGATGGCTGGTGTTGGGCTGGGTCAGCTGCTGCTCGCCCTGGACGCGACCATGGTCGGTTTGGTTGACGCGCCGCGCGGACTTGACCTTCCGGTGGGATCGGCGGCGCTGATCGATTCCGATGACGTGCGGCTGGGCCTGGCGGCGGCGGCGGGTTCGGCCGATGTGTTCTTCCTGCTGGGCGTCACCGACGAGGAGGCGTTGCGGTGGATCGACCGGCAGGCGCGGCGCGCACCGGTGGCGATCTTCGTCAAGGAGCCGTCGGAGGCGCTGGTGGCCAAGGCGGTCGCGGCGGGGGCGGCGGTGGTGGCCGTGGAGCCGCGCGCCCGCTGGGAACGGCTCTACCAGTTGGTCAACCATGTGCTCGAGCATCACGGAGACCCCGCCGACCCGCTGGATGACTCGGGCACCGATCTGTTCGGCCTGGCGCAGTCGCTGGCCGACCGCATCCACGGCATGATCAGCATCGAAGACGCGCAGTCGCATGTGCTCGCCTATTCGGCGTCCAACGACGAGGCCGACGAGCTGCGCCGGCTCTCCATCCTGGGCCGTGCCGGCCCCCCCGAGCACCTGGAGTGGATCGGCCAATGGGGCATCTTCGATGCGCTGCGGGCCGGCGACGAGGTGGTGCACGTCGCCGAGCGCCCGGAGCTGGGCCTGCGTCCCCGGCTGGCGATCGGGATCCATCATCCGCCGGTCGACGCGCGGCGGCCACCGGTGTTCGCCGGCGCCATCTGGGTACAGCAAGGCTCACTTCCCCTGGCCGATGACGCCGGGGAAGTGTTGCGGGGCGCGGCGGTGCTGGCCTCCCGGATCATGTCGCGGCTGGAGGCAAGGCCGTCGATGCACGCGCGCCGCGTGCAACAACTTCTGGGTCTCGCCGAGGGCGAGGCCGCCGATGCGGCTGCCGTGGCCGCCATCGCCCGCGAACTCGGGCTTGCGGCCGACGGGAACGCCGCGCTGATCGGATTCCAAACCGCCGACCGCCATGCGCGGCTGGTTGACGTTTTAGCGTTGAGCGCCAGCGCCTTTCGCCGCGATGCTCAGGTCGCCTCGAGCGGCTCGCGGATGTATGTGCTGCTGCCGCAGGCCGCGTCGACCCGGTCGATCACCTCGTGGGTACGCGGCACCATCGGCGCCTTGCGCACCGAGCTGGGGGTCGGGCTGCGGGCGGCCATCGCCGCGCCGGTCGCGGGTTTGGCCGGAATCGCCGCGGCGCGCACCGAGGTGGATCGGGTGCTGGACAGCGCCGAGCGCCACCCGGTCTTGGGACAGGTGACGTCGCTGGCCGAGGCGCGGACAACCGTGCTGCTGGACGAGATCGTCACACTGGTCGGAACCGACGAGCGACTGGTCGACCCACGGGTGCGCGACCTGCGCGCGCGGGACCCGGAGCTGGCCGAGACCTTGCGGGCCTACCTGGATAGCTTCGGCGACATCGGTGCCGCGGCGCAGTGGCTGCAGGTGCATCCCAACACCGTGCGGTACCGGGTGCGGCGGATCGAAAAGCTGTTGTCCACCTCGCTGGCCGATCCCGATGTGCGGCTGGTGTTTTCGCTCGGGCTGCGAGTGCTTGAACGCTCGGCTTAGGTCCCGGCTGCGTGTGTCAGTAGAAGCTGCTACTATCGAACACATGTTCGATACAACCGGTCGGGTGCTGGACCCAGAGGTCGCGGCCCGGATGGACGAGCAGATCGAGCGGTGCTACCCATCGAAGACGCCGACCTCGGCCGCGCTGCTCGATCGGATCTGCTCCTCGGCGCGTGCCGAGAACCGGGCCGCCGCCGAGCAGCTGGTCGCGATCGGGGAACTGTTCGGGTATCGGCTCTCGCGGTGCTCGGAGAACGAGGACTGGGCGATTGACACCATGGCCGCGGTCGCCGCCGAGGTCGGCGCCGCGCTGAAGATCAGCCTGGGCCTGGCCGAGGACCTGGTGCGCTATGCCCGGGCGATGCGTGAGCGGTTCCCGAAGGTCGGCGAGGTCTTTGCGGCTGGGGATATCGACTATCGGGCGTTTCAGACGATCGTGTATCGCACCGATTTGATCACCGACCGCGACGTGCTGGCCGACGTGGATGCGAAGCTGGCCGCCAACGTGGTCCGCTGGCCCTGCCTGTCGCGGGGCCGGTTGAGCGCCCAGGTCGACAAGATCGTGGCCAAAGCCGACGCCGACGCGGTGCGCCGCCGCAAGCAACGCCACACCGACCGCCAGATCGCGATCTGGCAAAACCACGGCGGCATGTCGCGCATTGAGGGCAGCCTGCTCACCCCGGACGCACAAGCGTTGGACAAACGCCTGGATAAGTTGGCGGCCACGGTGTGTGAGCACGATCCGCGCAGCCGCGCCCAGCGCCGCGCCGACGCGCTGGGCGCGCTGGCCGCCGGGGCTGATCGGCTGGGCTGTCGGTGTGGGCGCCGCGATTGCGCGGCCGGCAAGCGCCCGGCGGCTAGCCCGGTGACCATTCATGTGATCGCCGAGCAGACCACCCTGGACGGCGGCGGTGCGGTGCCCGGCGCCGCGCTGGGTGCGCAGGGGCTGATCCCGCCCGAACTGGTCGCCGAACTGGCCGCACTCGGCCAAGTTGGTGCCGCTGATTAACCCCGGCGATGCCCCGCCCGAACCCGGATACACCCCGTCGAGGGCGCTGGCCGATTTCGTGCGCTGCCGGGATCTGACCTGTCGCTGGCCCGGCTGCGATGAGCCCGCGACCAACTGCGACCTCGAGCACACCATCCCCTACGCCGACGGCGGGCCCACCCACGCCGCCAACCTCAAGTGCTACTGCCGCGCCCATCATTTGGTGAAGACGTTTTTGGGCTGGGCCGAAAAGCAACTGGCCGACGGGACACTGATCCTGACCGCGCCCTCGGGGCATACCTATGTCACCACCCCGGGCAGCGCACTGCTGTTCCCGAGTCTGGCCCGCGCCGTCGGCGGCATGCCCACCCCCGAAGCCGTCCTCCTACCCGATGACTACTGCGGCCAGCGCAGCGCGATGATGCCCAAACGCCGCCGCACCCGCGCCCAAAACCGGGCCCAACGCATCGCCACCGAACGCCGACACAACCACGAAGCCCGCCTGGCCCGCCGAACCGAATCCGAAAGCTATGCAAGCTACACCGGACCGGCCCCACCCCACACCGACGACGACGAACCACCACCGTTCTGACGGCCAGTCAACGGATTAGCCAGAAGCGAAGAGGCGCCACTCGCCGGGCACGCCCTTGAGTTGGTGAGTGCCGCGCTCCTCGAACGCGAGTCCGGAACCGATCACCAGGTCGCGCAGCGTGCTGGACACCAGCACCTCGTTCGGCCCTGCCAGTGCGCTCACCCGCGCCCCGATATGCACGCCAATCCCCCCGATGTCATCGCCGCGGACGTCCCAAATCCGGGATCAAGCCGAATATCTCAACGAGCGTGAGCCGTTCCGCGCGCGATACCAATAAGCGGGTGGTTTTCTCGCGGTGTCTTGCCGCGGCAATACCAGCGGTCGGCGCCTTGGCTAAGGTGCTTAAGAACAGTAGACGGCAATGTCGCCTGTTTCGGCCCGCACCAAGGGAGCGAGAGATGAGCCGGATCATAGCTTCGGGTGTCCGCAGCACGACGACGAAGATCGGTGTGGCCGGGGCACTTATCGCAGTGATCGCGACGGGAGTGGCCGTTCCAGCGAACGCAATGCCCGGCTTGGCGGGCAGCTCCCGGTATAGGTGGCGCCGTTCTAACGGTCATTTCAGCTGATAGGACTCGGCCGACACGCGAAAGAAATGCCCGGTACCAGAATCGGTGCACGTCATCCCGGCGGGCTCGCTGTCACAAGTGATGGTGCCGAGCAATTTCGTCTGGCCATAGGCGAGCGGCGGCCAGAGGCCGTGGCCGGAACCGATCGCAGAGTAGCTGCACGTGACGTAGGCCGTCTGCCCTTGGTCGAGCCGAAAATCGCGACCCAGATCCGATCCGGGCGGGCACGGTCCGCCGTTTTGGTCCCTGGCCAGTCCCGGTGCGACCGAATAGGAGTGGTCACCGATCTGACACATAGCTATGGGCAGCCGGGCGTCTTGGCCGTTGAGTATGCAGCGGATATTCCCTGAAGGGGACGCAAACTGCTGATAGTTGTCGTCGGCGTGCGCGGTCGGCGCACCAAAAGCAAACGCAACCGGTGCGACAACGCCGACGGCTGCGGCCATCGCCGAGTCAATGATCATTCTTCCGCGGCGGCTCATCCTGTTCATTCGGTCCTCCGCTTATGTCTGCCGTGTTTGACAATCATGAACGTTCTGGCGCCACGATCAAATCTGACCGCGAACCACCGCTCCGGGCCACGGCTGGACGGAATCGCAGACGCGCGCCGGCACGGTCAGAGCTTCAAGGATTCGTTGAGCATTCGCCAAGGGATTACCGCGAGCCTTTTCTCAAGCCATCCCGGCCACGCGGGCGGCCATCGGAAAGGCACACTCATGTGGACTCAGTTCTTGCGCAAGCCTTTTTGGGCGCGCGTGTTCATAGCGGCGGGCTGTAACGCCATCCTCGGCACCGTTATGGAGTGCGCCGACCGGCTTGGCGGCGAGCACGCAGACAATCCCTTCCACGACGTGTACGCGCTTGCGGGCTACGTCGTCGGCAATTTGATTGTCGGTCTCCTGGTGGCCGCGCTCACCGACAACTCAAATCGGGGATTTACCCGCGCCCTCTGGGGCCTCAACCCCGCCCAGCGGTCGGCGGCGGTCGATGCGACCTTCCGCGGCCCGGTGCCGGACGATGCGTCGGTCCTTTATGCGGCGATCCGGGTCGCCGCGCACAGACTCAACCTGGCCCGGTTCTGGCGGACGATATGGCTGGTGTTTGTGGGTTTGCCTATCCTTGGCGCCGGTGTGGGGCTGGCGCTGGGCACATTTCAGCCGACTGGTTCGAAGCCTAGCGAGTGGATTCTTTTCGCCCTCTTGCTCTCTTTCATGGTCTCGGCCTGCTACGTGTCTATGACCCTCAAGCGCCGTCTCGAGATGCTCCGGCAGGCATGGATCCAGTCACCTTTTGCCGCGACGACAAGTTCCGCCCCCGGTTGGTACCCGGATCCACGGGACGGGAACCTGTTGCGCTACTTCGATGGCCGGATGTGGACCGCGTCGACTCACCCACGTGGCCGTTAGCCCGGCGCCAGTTGGTGTCTGAGCAAAAGACAGCGGATCACTATGCGGTGGACTGCATTTCACGTATGCGCTTGAGCGACACCTCTGCGAATCGCATCGACAATGCCGGCGAGAGCCGGTCCAGGTACCAAAATGCCTTCCACCAGGCTGGCACCACGATGATCGCGTCTCCCCGGAACACGGCCCGAAGGGCGCGCTCGGCGAACTTTTCGGGTGCCATCGGCCGGAACGGCTCCCAGAATTTGAGTAGCTGCTCGTCGCTGACGCCCTTGTGCCGCCCGTACTTGCCGCCGGTCAGGATCGGGGTCCGGATCGCGCCGGGACACAGCACCGACACTTGCACGCCGTGGCGGTCGGCCTCCACCCGCAGCACTTTGGATATCGCGACGACGGCGTGTTTGGCGGCGGTGTAACTCGCCGAGCCGGGACCGGCGAGCAAACCAGCCATTGAGGCTGTGTTCACGATGTGGCCCGAGCGCTGCCGCATCATGATCGGATACACGGCTTGAATGCCGTGCACCACACCGCGCAGGTTCACGTCGAAGACGTCGTTCCAGTCATCGAGCGTGTATGAGTCGATCTCACCGCCGATCCCAATGCCGGCGTTGTTGAACAGGTAGTCGATCCGCCCGGATTGCTGCACCGCCTCGGCGACGGCGCCCTCGAACGATGGGTAGCTGCGCACATCGAGCTCGATCGCGTGCGCCCTTGCCCTTGCATCGCCGCCGTTAAGGCGTTGCGCCAACTCCTGCGCCTGGCCGATCTGCCGATCTGCGATCCAGACCTCGCCGCCCCCGGTCGACCAACCTGGTCGTCAATGCGGCGCCGATGCCGGACGCACCGCCGGTAACGAATGCGATCTTCCCGGACACGCTCGATGCCATTGGCCGAAGGATAGTCGCCCTCGCAGTTAGGCGAGGCGCTGACTTATGACGGACCAGCCTTTACGTTCAATACGCGGGCCGACGGGTTCGGGGCGCACACGAGGAGACATGCTCTCCTTCATGACCTTCGACGAGGAGCATCACCGCCTGGCCTTGGTGCAGTTGCCCCAACCTGCTCCTCGCACCTCGATGACGGTAGGACTGGCACATTCGGCGTACACCTTCGAAAGCCTGGACAGTCTCCTTACCAAATACGCAGCCCTGAAGGAAGTAGGCATTCAGCCGCACGCGCCGGTGCAGCACGGGCCCACGACCTCGCTCTACTACCGCGATCCCGACGGCAACATGGTGGAACTGCAGATCGACAACATGCCACCGGAGGAAGCCACGCAATACCTGCGCGGCGAAGAGTACAGCTGTGACCCGCTCGGCCCGTCGTTCGATCCCGACGCCATGCTCGCCGCTTTGCGGGCTGGCGCACCCGAATCCGAGTTGATCACCAGATCCTGGGCGATGACGTGCCCGCAACTGAACGTCGCCGAACTGCTGCTGACCTGACGTGCACACGCCGGAGCGCGCGTGTCAGGGGCAAGTGACATGGATCTCGACCGGCAGGTCTCTCATCGCATTTTCACCCGGCGGCTGGACCGGGGGCGTCCCCTTGACCGTATAACTCTTGCCCTGCACCGTCGCCACGACGTTGGGTGGATTGGGGTAGGCGGGCATGGCGTACTCGCCGCTATCAAGCCTGAATGTCAAACTCAGGGTAGTGACAGGCGATTTGGCGTTGGACAACCACGATATGGAGAACAACGCCGTATCGTCGCTGGCACTGATCAGCAGGTCTCCACTCGGCGGTGTCCCACTCGGGTTGGCCGACTGGGCCGTGCAAGCGACTTGTCCGGAAAACGTGTGCGTGTGCCCGTCGACCATGAGGTCTGCTCCTGCGGCGGCAGGGGCTGTTGAGGCTGACTGAGAAGTCGGCGCGGCGCTCTTGTTGGAACAGGCCGTCAGCAGTGCTACCGGCAGGATCACCGCGAGCCGCGCGGCGCGCAGGACGGCCGGGCGTCTGTTCCGCCGCTGCTTGTGCTGGTTCGTCATCCCATTCCTTTCCTGGCAACTCCTGGCAACCCGGAACGAACGCTAGTACGCCGACGGCGCATTTCTCGCGCAAATTTGATCACGGAATACTTGCCACCGTCGGGTTGTACTGCCGGGAACCACGGCCACAAACCGTAGCGAGGAGGAGAATCGTGAAGGTGAAACTGGACACGATGTCGGTTATGGCCGTGGCCATCTCGATTGCGATTTGGGTTCTGATCATCTGGACGGCCATCGCGGCGATCGTCGCGCACATTTAGTCCATTCAACGCCGGACGCTGGATGAAACACGTCACTCAGGTCTGGGTCGGCGTCTGCCTGGCGGGCTTGGCGCTGGGCTGGGTAATGGGCTTGATGGACACAGCCGTCGGCGGCGAGTTCACCACCGAAAACTGGCAGCGTCGCCTGGCGTTGCGGGTGGCGCTGGCCGGCGTGGCGCCGCTGCTGGCCGCAGCGCTGGCCCTGCTGCGGGCGGATAACCGCCGGCCTGCCCGGTTTGTGCCGATCGTGCTGATCACGTTGGCCGTGCTGGTCACGTCGCGAGGCGCCGTGCTCGACCTGGCGGACGGGCCCCAGCGGGCGCACGTGGTGGTGGCCAAGACCCAGGTGGTCGGCGCGCCGCGTTACACCGGTGGCTGCCGCACCACCTACCGCGCGACGCTGGATGACGGGCGCCGGCTCAGCTACGACAGCCGGGTGGCCGGACAATTGCGGCCCGGCCCCTACCAGGTGACGATGCTGCGCCACAACAATGCACTGCTGTCGGTGGCGGGTGCGCGCGGCCGCACCAAGCCTCCCGTCTCACCGATTGGCTGGCTGTTTCTCGGGCTGGCGTTTGCCGTGACGGTGGTGGCATTTGTGCTGGCCCGGCGGGCGGGACGGCGGGAGCGCTTCGTGAAGACGAGGCTAAGCCCGTGGCATGAGGGCCGCAGTTCGGCGTTCACCGTCTTCTTCGCCCTGCTGCCGCAGACCGGTCGCGCGCCGAACCTGGTCCCGACGAACTGGTTCTGCTTCGCGCCCGCCAACGCGCTCCTGGACACCAGCGCAGGTCCGGTGCAGCTCGACTTGGCAGATGCTGCGTACGGCGTACCGGTGACCGTCGGCAAGCGGGAGCACGCCGAACAACAGCTTCGGGCTCTCGGTTGTCAGCGCGCCGAGTCGCCGCCCGCCGGCGGCAAGCCCCCGCGACGCAGCGAGATCTGGCAGCGCTCGATCCCGGGAGGCACTCCGCTGCAGGCCTTGAGCGGCCCGGATAAGCCGTTGCTCATTACCGACGCATCACCCGAGCAGCCCGCTGGCGATTGGCTTCCTGGCGGCGGCCGCCGCGGAGAGCGTCGCACATTACGCGCTGGTCGGCATAGTGGGCGCCGCATTCGTTGTGGTCAGCGGGTATGCATTTCTACTTCTTTAGGCATGCCCACGCGCAATAGTTATCTTCAGTATGAAGGTAATTGCATGTCTTGCACCGGATTTCCCTCCGGTTAGGCTTCCAGGATGGCAGACAAACCGTCGTCATACTTAGTACTGGCCTCCCAGCGCAGTGGCAGCACGCTGTTGGTCGAATCGCTGCGGGCCACCGGCGTGGCCGGCGAGCCCCAGGAATTCTTCCAGTATCTGCCCGAAACGAGCCAGGCCCCGCAGCCGCGGGAGTGGTTCGCCGGCGTCGAGGACGAGTCCATCCTGCGTCTGCTCGACCCGCTCGACGAAGGAACGCCGGACCTCGCGCCCGCCGAAATATGGCGTGACTACATCCACACGATCGGCAGAACACCGAACGGCGTGTGGGGCGGCAAGCTGATGTGGAACCAGACGCCACTGCTGCGCAACCGCGCGAAAGACCTACCGAATCGATCCGACCCCTCCGCCACCGGCCTGCGGGCCGCGATCCGCGACGTCGTCGGCGAGGAGCCGCTTTTCATCTACGTCTACCGACCCGATGTGGTGTCGCAGGCGGTGTCGTTCTGGCGGGCGGTGCAGACGCGGGTCTGGCGGGGCAGGCCCGACCCGGTCCGCGACGCGCGCGCCACCTATCACGCCGGAGCGATCGCCCACGTCGTCACCATGCTGCGCGGCCAGGAGCAAGGCTGGCGAAATTGGTTCGCCGAGGAAGACGTCAAACCGATGGAGGTCGCATACCCGGTGCTGTGGCGCAATCTGACGCAGGTGGTCGCCACCGTCCTCGAGGCGTTGGGCCTCGACCCGCAGCTGGCGCCCCACCCGGTGCTGGAGCGCCAGGCCGACCAGCGTTCCGATGAGTGGGTGGACCGCTACCGGGCGGACGCCGAAAGAGAGGGGCTACCGACATGAATTCCCGCGCGCCCTCAGACACCTCAGCGGCGCGGCGCGTCGACGAACTGCGGCTGCTGGAAGCCGAAGCGGTGCATATCATTCGCGAGGTCGTCGCCGAGCTGGAGCGCCCGGTTCTGCTGTTCTCGGCCGGCAAGGACTCGATCGTGCTACTTCGCTTGGCGGAGAAGGCATTTCGTCCACTCCCGCTGCCGTTTCCGGTGATGCACGTCGACACCGGCCACAACTTCGACGAGGTGATCGAGTTCCGCGACCGCCGGGTCACCGGCCAAGGCCACCGGCTGATCGTCGCGTCGGTGCAGGAATCCATTGACAGCGGCCGGGTTCCGGACCCGGGTCCGGGGGCCTCGCGCAACCGGGCGCAGACCCGCACGCTGCTCGACGCGCTGGATGCCGGCGGCTTCGACGCGGCCTTCGGCGGCGCCCGCCGCGACGAGGAGCGCGCCCGAGCCAAGGAGCGGATCCTGAGCTTCCGCGACGAGTTCGGCCAATGGGACCCCCGCGCGCAGCGCCCGGAGCCGTGGTCGCTCTACAACGGCCGGATCAAGAAGGGCGAGCAGGTGCGGGTGTTCCCGCTGAGCAACTGGACCGAGCTCGACGTGTGGCGCTACATCGAGCTGGAAGACCTTGAAATACCGTCGATTTACTACGCCCACGAGCGCGAGGTGTTCGAGCGCGACGGCATCCTGCTGGCGGTGTCGGAGTATGTCGCACCGCTGGCCGGCGAGACCGCCGCCGTGGAATGGGTGCGGTACCGCACCGTCGGCGACCTGACCATCACCGGGGCGGTGCGCTCCACGGCCACCGACATCGCCCGCGTCATCATCGAGATCTCGGCGGCGACGGTGTCCGAGCGCGGCGAGACCCGCGCCGACGACCGCACCTCGGCGGCGGCGATGGAAGACCGCAAGCGGGAAGGTTACTTCTGATGAGCCTGAAGAGCCCCGTAACGCGTCAGCTGCTGCGCATCGCCACCGCGGGCTCGGTGGACGACGGCAAAAGCACCCTGATCGGACGGCTGCTGCACGACACCGACAGCCTGCCGCTGGACCACCTGGAGGCCGTCACCGATGAAGAGGGCGTCGCCGATCTGGCCGCGCTCTCCGATGGCCTGCGCGCCGAACGCGAACAAGGCATCACGATCGACGTCGCGTACCGCTTCTTTTCCACCGACGCCCGCAGCTACATCCTGGCCGACACCCCCGGCCACGAGCGCTACACCCGCAACATGTTCACCGGCGCCTCCAACGCGCACGTGGCGATCCTGCTCGTCGACGCGCGCTCCGGGGTGCTCCGCCAGACCCGCAGGCACGCCCGGATCGCAAAGCTGTTGGGCATCAAGCACTTTGTCGCGGCCGTCAACAAGATCGACCTCGTCGACTTCGACCAGGCCAAGTTCACCGAGGTGGCCGAGCAGCTGAACCAGACGGCGGCCCGGCTCGGCGATGCGGACACTATAGTAATTCCCATCGCGGCCAAGCACGGCGACAACGTCGTACACCGTTCCGAAAACACAGGATGGTACGACGGCCCGACGCTGCTGGAGTATCTGGAAGGCATCGAACTAGCGGCGCCACAAGCTGAACCATCACTGCTGCGGTTGCCGGTGCAGTGGGTGTCGCGACCGACCGCGGATGCGCGCCGCCGCTACACGGGGCGGCTGGCGGCGGGGACGCTGCGTGTCGGCGATCCGGTGGTGGCGCTGCCGGCCGGCACCCGCTCGATCGTGACCGCGCTGGACACCCTCGACGAGGACCGCACGACGGGCGTTGCGCCGCTGTCGGTTTCGATCGAGCTCGCCGACGACATCGACGTGGGACGCGGTGACGTGCTGGTCAGCGGCGCCGACGACGCCTCGCTGCCGGTGCTGGCCAGGGAGCTGGATGCGACGGTGTGCTGGTTCGTCGACTCCCCGCTGCGGGCGGGCGACCGGCTGGCGCTCAAACAGACCACCAAGACCGTCCGGGCCACCGTGCAGGAGCTGCACACGCGGCTGGACCCGGAAACCCTCGACGAGCTCGACGGTCCGGTTGAATTGGCGCTCAACGACATTGGCACCGTGACGCTGCGAACCAGCTCGATCGTCATCGCAGACCCCTACACCGACAACCGCGACAGCGGCGCCTTCATCCTGATCGACGAGACCACCAACGACACCGTCGGCGCCGGCACCATCCTCGAGGCCCGGGAGGTCAAGCCGGGCACCCACCCGCGCACCGACATCCGCTGGCATCCGTCGTCGCTGGACCGAGGCTACCGCTGGCGGGCCACCGGACAGCCGGGCGCCACAATCTGGTTCACCGGCCTGCCCGCATCCGGCAAGTCGACAATCGCGGTGGCCGTGGAGCGCGCGCTGGTGGAGTCGGGGCGGATGGCCTACCTGCTCGACGGCGACAACCTGCGCCACGGCCTGTCCGACGATTTGGGCTTCTCCCCCGGCGACCGCACCGAAAACATCAGGAGGGTAGGGCATTTGACGCGGCTGCTGGCTGACGCCGGCGTGGTTGCGCTGGCGTCGCTGGTGTCGCCGCTGAAGTCGGACCGCGAGGTCGCCCGCGCCCTCAACGACGCCGCCAAGCTGCCCTTCATCGAGGTGTACGTCGCCACGTCGCTGGCCGAGTGCGAAAAGCGGGACCCCAAAGGCCTGTACGCCCGGGCCCGCAGCGGCCAGCTCACCGGCATGACCGGTGTGGATGCGCCCTACGAGCCACCGGACCACCCGGACCTGGTCCTCGACACCACCGCCGCCGGCATCGACGATCTCGCCGCGCGGGTCATCGATCTGCTCAACGAGCTCAGCCC
>CAWFDM010000012.1:0-80353 GCA_963814505.1 uncultured Actinomycetota bacterium | reverse complement strand
CGCGCGACGGTAACCTAACGCCCATGCAAGGTCCGTCTGTCCTCTCGTTACTGCGCGAACGTGCGGGTCTGCAGCCGGACGACATCGTGTTCGGTTTCACCGACTACGAGCAGGACTGGGCGGGCGTGCGGGAAACCCTGACCTGGGCGCAGCTGTATCAGCGAACCTTGAACGTCGCCCACGAGGTCAGGCGGCACGGCTCGGCCGGGGACAGGGCCCTGATCCTGGCCCCCCAGGGCCTTGAGTACATCACGGCCTTCCTGGGCGCGATGCACGCCGGATTCGTCGCGGTGCCGCTGTCGGTCCCGCAGGCCGGCTCGCATGACGAGCGGGTGAGCGCCGTCCTCGCGGACACCTCGCCCTCGGTCATCCTGACGACGTCTGGGACGCCGGGGATCGCCGAAACTGTCGCGGAGTACGCCGGCCGGCCGGTGATCCTCGAGGTCGACGCGCTGGATCTGGACGCCGAGAATCCCCCGAGTATCCGGCTCACCGATGCGCCGAGCACCGCGTACTTGCAGTACACCTCCGGCTCGACGCGCCTTCCGGCCGGGGTGATGATCACCCATCGCAACCTGCTGGTGAATTTCCGGCAGCTGATGGCCGACTATTTCGCGCCGACCAAGGGCATGGCGCCGAGCGATCTGACCATCGTGTCGTGGCTGCCGTTCTACCACGACATGGGCCTGGTTCTCGGCGTCGTCGCACCGATCCTGGCCGGCGTGCGCAGTGAGCTGATGAGCCCGGTCGCGTTCCTGCAACGTCCGGCACGGTGGATCCAGGCGATGGCCAACAACAGCCATCCGTTTTCCGCGGCGCCGAACTTCGCCTTCGAGTTGGCGGTGCGCAAGACTTCAGACGCGGACATGGCCGGACTCGATCTCGGGGCGTGCCAGGGCATCATCAGCGGCAGTGAACGCGTCCACCCCGCCACGCTGGACCGGTTCGCCGCCCGATTCGGTCCCTACAATTTCGGCGACCACATGATGCGACCCTCCTACGGTCTGGCGGAGGGAACCGTGTATGCCGCCAGCCGGCCCAGGGATGGCGGTTCCCCGGTGGTCGTTGCCTTCGAACCCGAGAAGCTGGCGACTGGCACCGCGGAACGCACCGACGCACGGGCCGCGACACCGCTGCTGAGCTACGGCACACCCAAATCACCGATGCTGCGCATCGTGGACTCCGAAACCTGCGTCGAATGCCCGGCCGGAACGGTCGGTGAGATCTGGATGCGTGGCGACAACGTCGCCGAAGGCTATTGGGAAAAGCCGGAGGAGACGGCGCGCACCTTCGGCGGGATGCTGGTCAACCCGTCACCGGACACGCCCGAGGGCCCGTGGCTGAGAACCGGAGACCTCGGGTTCATCTCCGAGGGTGAGATGTTCATCGTGGGCCGCATGAAGGATCTGCTGATCGTGTACGGGCGCAACCACTACCCCGAGGACATCGAGTCGACGGTCTCCGAGATCACCGGCGGGCGGGTCGCGGCGATCTCCGTTCCGGTGGGTCAGACGGAGAAGCTGGTCACCATCATCGAAATCAAGAAGCGCGGTGATTCCGATGAAGAGGCGGCCGAAAGGCTGAACGTCGTCAGGAACGACGTGACCGCGGCGATATCGAATTCGCATGGCCTCAACGTCGCCGACCTGGTTTTGGTATCACCCGGGTCGATTCCGACCACCACCAGCGGCAAGGTCCGGCGGGCAGCCTGTGTGGAGCAGTACCGGCGACAGGAGTTCATCCGGTTGGACGCGTGAGCCGACGGTGACGCGCGCCTAGTCCTGCGCTGATTTTTCGCGAGCTCGCGCGGAAAGATCAGCGGACGGTTAGAACTGGAAGCCGAACGGCTTCCATTCGAAGCCGGACAGAGCCTGGCCGATGTTCCCGATACCCGACAAGAGGTCTTGGGTGAGGAAGTCGCCGGTGCCGGTGTTGAAGAGGCCCGAGAGGTAGTTGCCCTGGCTGGTAACGCCGGCGATGAAGTCGCCGTAGTTGAGGTAGCCCGAGTTGAATCCGGTGGTGCTGCTGTCGCTGGAGTTGTTGAAGAATCCCGAGCCGCCGATGGCGTCGTTGAAGAAGCCGGATTCGCCGGCGCCGCCCTCGTTGAAGAAACCCGAGGAGTCCGAGGAAGAGTTGCCCAGCAGGCTGAATTGGAAGGTGAGGGTTTTGTCGTAGGTGAAGGTGGACGCCCCGGCGATGGTGTTCGAAACGGTCGGGTCACCGTAGGTGCCCGTGTTGCTGAGGGCGATCGGGATGGTGAAGCCGAACGACGGGCTGGCGTTATCCATCTGCCAGAAGAACCCGAAGTCGCGATTGCCGGCGTTGAATGCGCCGGTGTTCAGGTCACCGCTGTTCGCGATGCCGGTGTTGGTGCTGCCGACGTTGTCGCTGCCGGTGTTGGTGCTGCCAACGTTGAAGTTGCCGGTGTTGTAGCTGCCGACGTTGCTGTTGCCGGAGTTGACGCTGCCGGAGTTGTGGCTGCCGAAGTTGTAGCTGCCGGCGTTGCCGCCGCCGGTGTTGTAGCTGCCCGAGTTGTGCGACCCGGTGTTGCCGCTGCCGGAGTTGAAGAAGCCGGTGTTGCCGCTGCCGGAGTTGAACAAGCCGTAGTTGCCGCTGCCCGAGTTCAGCCCGCCGAAGCCCACCTGGTTATTGCCGGTCAACCCGATGCCGATATCACCGTTGCCGGTGTTAGCCAGCCCGATGTTGTTATTACCGGTGTTGCCGAAACCGAAGTTGTAGCTACCGAAGTTGCCGCTCCCGATGTTGAAGCTACCGGTGTTGCCGCTACCGTAGTTGTTGCTGCCGTCGTTGCCGGAACCGAAGTTGCTGTCGCCCGTGTTGCCGCTGCCGAGGTCGTTGTGGCCGGAGTTACCGCTGCCGATGTTGAAGTCACCCAGGTTGCCGTTGCCGAAGTTGCTGTGACCCACATCCCCGTAGCCCAGGTTGGACACCTGGCCGTAGCCGATGCCGAACAGACCCGCGAGGTTCTGGCCCGACATGTCAATGCCGGAGACCACATCCAGCGCGGAGCCGCTGCCCGAACCGATATTGAACAGACCCGAAATCGAGTTGCCGTAGTTGCCCAGCCCGCTGACGATGCCGGCGCCGTCTCGCGAGAACGTCGCAAACCCCGACGAGTCGGCGCCGTAGTTTCCGAACCCGGAACCACCGCCGGTACCGAAATTAAAGAAGCCCGAACTCGGGTTGGTGGTGTAGTTGAAGAGGCCCGGGCCGCCCGCGATATCGATGAGCGTGATGCTGTAAGTGTTGGTCGAGGTCTGCGAGGTTCCGCCGCTGCCGGTGCTGTCGGAGTTGCTCAATGTGAGCGTGAACTCGTAGCCGGGGAAGGAGTGATCATCGCTTCTCCACAACACGCCGAGGTTGTCGTTGCCGGAGTTCAGCGCACCCGTGTTGAGGTCACCGGTGTTGCCCATGCCGGTGTTGGAGTCACCCGGGTTCCACCAGCCGGTGTTGGAGTCACCCGCGTTGGCGATACCGGTGTTGTAGTTGCCGGCGTTCTCACTGCCGCTGTTCAACTGACCCGAGTTCCACCAGCCCGTGTTGGTCGCGCCCGAGTTGGCCCATCCGGTGTTGTAGCTGCCCGTGTTGCCCCAGCCCCAGTTCCCGACGCCGGAGTTGGCCACGCCGTAGTTGGCGGAATCGGAGTTGATCAGACCCTCGTTGGTGCTGCCCGAGTTGTAGACGCCAATGTTTCCGTTGCCCGCGTTGAAGAAACCGGTGTTGCCGCTGCCGGCGTTGAACAAGCCCAGGTTGCCGGTACCTGCGTTGCCCAGTCCGACGTTAGTGCTGCCCGCGTTGAATAAACCGGTGTTGTTGGTGCCGGAGTTGAACAGGCCCGCGTTACCGGTACCCGAGTTCAGACCACCAAAGCCGATCTTGTAATCACCAGTCAGCCCGATCCCGTAGTCGTAGTTACCCGTGTTCGCCAGCCCGATGTTGTTGCTGCCGGTGTTGGCGAAACCAATGTTGTTGCTGCCGTCGTTGCCGAAACCAAAGTTCAGGTTGCCCAGGTTCGCCAAACCGATGATGTAACTGCCCTCGTTGCCCAAACCGAGGTTGAAGCTGCCCCAGTTACCGGAGCCGAAGTTCCAGTCACCGAAGTCGCCACTGCCGAAGTTGTTGCTGCCCGTGTTGCCCCAACCGATGATGTTGAAGCTGCCCAGGTTGCCGCCGCCGATGTTCAGATGCCCGACATTGGCGCTACCGAAATTCAGATAACCATTGTCGGCGCTACCGAAGTTGTAGCTGCCGATATTGGCGCTACCGATGTTGAAGCTACCGACATTGCCGCCACCGAAGAGCTTGCTATGCCCCAGCGACGGGAGCCCGCCCAAACCGAGGTTGAAGTCGCCGACATTGCCGTTGCCGAAGTTTAGGCTGCCCTCGTTGGCATTGCCGATATTGAGATAACCCTGGTCGTTGAAACCGAGGTTGACGGGTGTGCCCGCGATGTCGGTTCCCTGCTGGTCGATACCCGACACCAGGCTCGGCGTCGAATACCCGGCGGTGCCGTCACCGTACCAGCCGGACACCGAATTGCCCGTGTTCAGCAGGCCCGACTCCAGCCCGCCGACGTTGATCAGACCCGAATGGGCTCCGTCAATTCCTATGTTGAGCAGCCCGGAACCGGACCCCCAATTGAAGAAGCCCGACGAATTACCATCGCCGAGGTTGAAGAAACCCGACGACGGGGTCGACGTGTAATTCCCGAAGCCCGGCGAACCACCGAACGAGAACAGCGTATCCGTGCCCGTGGTCGTGGTATACGGCAAGGACTCGAGGGCGGCGAGGTCGGCGTTGTAAGTGGCCTCGCCCGCCGTGGGATCGGAATTTAGTTCGGCGAAGAAGCCCAGCTTGCTTTGGGTTTCGACGGGAACGGTGTAGGAGAAGGTGTACTCGCCACGCTCATTTGCGCGCCACAGGAATCCGTTGTCCTCGTTGCCGGAGTTGAACGCACCCGTGTTGATATTGCCCGTGTTCCCCCAACCGGTGTTCGCGTCGCCCGAGTTGTAGGTGCCCGTGTTGTAACTGCCCGAGTTGCGGCCACCGGTGTTATAACTGCCCGAGTCGTAGTGACCCGTGTTGTAACTGCCGGAATCAAACCGGCCGGTATTCAGGTTGCCGGAGTTGAACTCTCCCGAATTGGCCACACCCGAATTGAAGAAACCGGTGTTGTAACTACCGGAGTTCCCCAGACCCGCGTTGCCGGTGCCGGCGTTGAACACACCACCGTTCTTGGTACCCGAATTGAAAAGGCCGGTGTTCCCGGTGCCCGAGTTGAACAAGCCGGTGTTACCACTGCCCGAGCTGAATCCGCCGAACCCGATCTTGTCGTTGCCCGTCAGCCCTATGCCGATGTTCCCGTTACCCGTGTTCCAGAGGCCGAAGTTGCCATCGCCGGTATTGGCAAAACCGAAGTTGAGACTGCCGGTGTTCCAGTTGCCGATATTCAGGCTCCCCGCATTGGAGAGACCAAAGTTGATGCTTCCGAAATTGCCGATACCGATATTACTGCTGCCCAAATTCCCGGAGCCGAAGTTAAGGCTGCCCAAATTACCAAGGCCGATGTTGGCGTTACCGTAATTGCCGCCGCCTAGGTTGTAACTACCGTGGTCCGCGTTACCGAAGTTGAAGTCGCCGATGTTGGCCTGGCCCCAGTTGTAGGCGCCCTGGTTCGCGAAACCCACGTTCGGGTCGGTGAGGTAGCCGGAGATGTTTTGGCCGACCTTACCGAAGCCCGAGTCGTGGTCGGCGGTGACGAAGTTGCCGCTACCGGTGGTGAAGAGGCCGGAAAGGTAGCTGCCCTTGTTGGTGAAGCCGGCCAGAAAGTTGCCGTAGTTGAAGTAGCCCGAGCTGAAGCCTGTGGTGCTGGTGTCGCTGGCGGTGTTGAAGAATCCCGAGCCGCCGGTGCCGTGGTTGAAGAAGCCGGATCCGGCGCCGCCGCCTTGGTTGAAGAAGCCCGACGAATCCGCGGTCGTGTCGTTGAAGCTGAAGGTGAAGACCGTGTAGGTCTTGATGTAGCCGTAGACGGCGGCGCCGGCGAGCAGGTTCGCCTGGCTCGGGTCACCGTAGGTGAGCTCCTGGCTGTAGCCGATCGGAACCTGGATGGAGAAGTTCGGACTGACGTCGCTGGCCCTCCAGAACGCCCCGATGTCGCCGTTGCCGGCGTTGAGGAAGCCGGTGCTCAGGTCGCCGGTGTTGCCGATGCCGGTGTTGGTGCTGCCGACGTTGTTGGAGCCGGTGTTGGTGCTGCCTACGTTGAGGTTGCCGGTGTTGTAGCTGCCCGCGTTGTGGGCGCCGGTGTTGTAGCTGCCGGGGTTGTGCCCGCCGAAGTTGTAGCTGCCGGAGTTGCCGTTGCCGGTGTTGTAGCTGCCGGAGTTGAACGAGCCGGTGTTGCCGCTGCCGGAGTTGAAGAAGCCGGTGTTGCCGCTACCGGAGTTGAACAAGCCGTGGTTGCCGCTGCCCGAGTTGAGGCCGCCGAAGCCCACCTGGTTATCGCCGGTCAGCCCGATGCCGATATCGCCGTTGCCGGTGTTGGCCAGCCCGATGTTGTTATTGCCGGTGTTGCCGGCCCCGAAGTTGTAGCTGCCGAAGTTGCCGCTGCCGAAGTTGAAGCTACCGAAGTTGCCGCCACCGTAGTTGTTGTCGCCGTGGTTGCCGGCCCCAACGTTGCTGTTGCCCAGGTTGCCGCGGCCGACGTCGTTGTGGCCGAAGTTGCCGCTGCCGATGTTGGAGTAGCCGTCGTTGCCATTGCCGATGTTGCCGTGACCCACATTCCCGTAACCCAGGTTGAACACCTGGGCGTAGCCGATGCCGAACAGACCCGCGGTGTTTTGCCCCGACATGCCGATACCGGAGACCACATCCAACGCCGAGCCGCTGCCCGAACCGGAATTGAAGTACCCCGAAATCGAGTTGCCGCTGTTGCCCAGCCCGGTCGCGATGCCGGCGCCGTCGCGCGTGAAGTTCAACCACCCCGACGCGCCGCTGCCGTGGTTCGCGAACCCGGAGCCGCCACCGGTACCGAAATTCCCGAAGCCCGACGTCGGGTCGGTGGCGTAGTTGAAAAAGCCCGGCCCGCCGGGGTATTCGAAGAGCGTCGTGGTGAAGGTGATGTCCGAGGTCTGCGAAGTTCCCAGGCTGCCGGTGACCTGGGAGCTGTTCAGCGTGAGCGTGTAAGTGTAGCTGGGGATGTAGCGGTCACTGCCCGTCATGAACGGGAGGTCGTTCTCGTTGCCCGAGTCAAACGAACCTGTGTTGAGGTTACCGCGGTCGAACGACCCGGTATTGGAGTCACCCATGTCCCACCCGCCGGTGTTGTAATTGCCGGCATCGGCGATACCGGTGTTGTAGTTGCCCGCGTTTTCCAGGCCAGTGTTGAACTGACCTGAGTTCCACAACCCCGTGTTGGCCGTCCCCGAGTTCCACAAACCCGTGTTATAGCTGCCCGTGTTGCCCCAGCCCCAGTTTCCCGTGTCAGAGTTGACCCCGCCGAAGTTGTCGGTTCCGGAGTTGAGTAGCCCTTCGTTGTGGGTGCCCGCGTTAAGGATGCCGATGTTGGCGTTGCCCCCGTTGAACAAACCGGTGTTGCCCGTGCCGGTGTTGAACGCGCCCAGGTTGCTGTAACCGGCGTTGAGCAGCCCGGTGTTGGTGCTGCCCGCGCTGAGCATGCCGGTGTTATTGGTGCCGGAGAGCAGGAACCCCGAATTACCCGAACCCGAGTTGAAGCCACCGAAGCCGAATTTGTTGTCACCGGTTAACCCCACCCCGATGTCGTTGCTACCGGTGTTGGCTATGCCGATGTTGCTGTCGCCGGTGTTGGCCAAACCGGTGTTGTAGCTGCCGACGTTCGCGTAACCGAAGTTGACGCTGCCCAGGTTGGCGAAACCGAAGTTGTAACTGCCCACGTTGCCGGAACCGAAGTTGACGCTGCCCCAGTTGGCGCTGCCGAACACGTTCCAGTCACCGAGGTTGGCATCGCCGAAGAGGTTGTAGCTACCCGTGTTGGCAGAACCGAACAAGTTGTAGCTGCCCAGGTTGCCGATACCGAAGTTCACGTCCCCGATGTTGGCGCCACCGATGTCCCAAGAACCAATGTTGGCGTGACCGATGAGGTACTCACCGATATTGGCGCTGCCGAAGTTGAAGCTACCGACATTTCCGCCGCTGAACAGGTGCAAACTGAAGTTGTAGCTGCCGAGATTACCACTGCCGAGGTTGAAGTTACCGAAGTTGGCATTACCCACATTCCCAAAACCCAGGTTGGGAAGCCCGATGTTCAGGGGGAAGGCGATACCGGCTTTGCCAAATGACGTGAAGGTCTGCCCGAATCCCGACACCGAAATGTCACCGATGCTGATACTGCCGATGCTGCCGATGCTGGAATAGCCCGAGGTTAAATTGCCGAAGTTCCCGAAACCCGACCCCAGGCTGCCAATGTTGCAAAAACCCGAGAGGTCTCCGAGGCCGTCGCTGAAGTTACCGAAGCCCGAAATACCAGCTGTGCTGCCGAAATTGATATCGAAGAAGCCCGAGGAACCACCGGTGCCGAAGTTGAAGAAACCCGACGACGGAGACGTTGTGAAATTGAAAAGGCCTGGCGTACCGCCGAATGTGAATAACACCTCACCCGTGCTGGTGGTCGTGGTGAGGGAAAGGTTGTTGAGTTCGGCGAGCAACGTATCGTACGTGCTTTGGCTGCCCTCTTCGAGGAAGAAGCCGAACGCGGTTTGGGTGACGTCTTCCGGAATCGTGTAAGAGATGGTGACGATGCCGCGGTCATTAGCGCGCCAGAAGAACCCGTTGTTCTCGTTGCCCGAGTTGAACGCGCCCGTGTTGATATTGCCGGTGTTGCCGTAACCGGTGTTCGCGTCGCCCGAGTTGTTGCTGCCCGTGTTCAAGCTGCCCGAGTTATGGCCACCGGTGTTGGAATCGCCCGAGTTCAAGTGACCAAAATTATAGTTGCCGGAGTTATAGCTACCGGTATTGACGTTGCCGGAGTTAAAGAACCCCGAATTGGCCACACCCGAGTTGAAGAAACCGGTGTTATAACTACCCCCGTTGCCCACCCCCGAGTTACGGGTGCCGGCGTTGAACATGCCAGTGTTATGGTCACCCGAGTTGAACAACCCGTAGTTACCGGTGCCCGAGCTGAACAACCCGGTGGTCCCGCTGCCCGAGTTCAAGCCGCCGAACCCGACCTTGCCGTCGCCCGTCAGCCCGATACCAATGTTCCCGTTACCCGTGTTCCACAGCCCGATGTTGTCATCACCGGTATTGGCAAGACCAAAGTTGAGGCTGCCGGTGTTGGCACTACCGATATTCAGGCTTCCCGCGTTGGCGAGACCAAAGTTGACGTTTCCGAAATTGCCCAGGCCGATATTACTGCTGCCCAAATTCCCCCACCCGAAATTAAGGCTCCCCAAATTGCCACGACCGATGTTGCTGTCACCGAAATTGGCGCCACCGATGTTGTAACTTCCATGGTCCGCGTTGCCAAAATTCAAATCACCGATATCGACACTGCCGATGTTGAGCTTGCCCTGGTTCGCGAAACCCAGGTTGTAACCCTGGCTCGCGAAAACTCCGGCTGTTCCATTGGCGCCGGCGGCACCGGTGCTACCGCTGGTTCCGGTGACACCGGCAACGCCGGCGGCGCCGCCGGCCTGGCCGGCGCCTTCCCCGCCGATCAGCCACCCACCGTTACCGCCGCTGCCGCCGCTGCCGCCGCTGCCGGCGTTACCGGAGGCGACGCCCCCGTCGCCGCCGGCGCCGGCGGCGCCCCCGTCCCCGCCGTTGCCGACCAGTTCGACGGAACCGCCCCTACCACCGTCGCCGCCGGTTCCACCGTTGCCGGCCGACGCCCCGCCGGTTCCCCCCTGACCACCGCTGCCGCCGGCTCCGGCGTTCCCCAGCAGCCAGGCATTACCGCCGCTGCCGCCGGAACCACCGTTGCCGCCGGCCCCGGTCGAGCCGGAGCCCGCCGCGCCCGCCCCGCCGGCCCCGCCGGCCCCGCCGTTGCCGTAGAGCAGGCCCCCGCTGCCGCCCGACCCACCGTTCGCACCGCTACCGCCCGCCCCGCCGGCCCCGCCGGACCCGAACAACCCGGCGCTACCGCCCGCACCCCCTGCCACCCCGGCGTTGGCGCTGTTGTCGTAGCCGTTGCCGCCGTTGCCGAACAGCAATCCCCCCGCCCCGCCATTCGGAGACGTTGCCGTCCCCGCGGACCCGTCACCGATCAGGGGGCGCCCCAGCAGCGCCTCGGTGGGCGCGTTCAGCACGCTGAGCAGGCTCTGCTCGACGCTCTGCAGAGTCGAGGCGTTGGCGGCCTCGGTGGCCGCGTACGACCCCGCACCGGCGCCCAACGCCTGCACGAACCGCTGGTAGAACGCCGACGCGTGGGCACCGAGCTGCTGATAGTCGTCGGCGTAGGTGCCGAACAACTGGGCAATCGCGACCGACACCTCGTCAGCGCCGGCCGACACCAGCGACGTTGTCGGAATGACGGCCGCGGCGTTGACCGCGTTGATGGACGACCCGAGCCCGGCTAGGTCCTGCGCCGCCGAAATCAACAACTCCGGCGTTGTGATCACAAACGACATAAAAGCCCCTCCACCTAGCCGTCCGCCCCGTCCGCCCCGGACAGGCCGGTCAGCGATCCGCCGGCTCCACCGGTCCCGCCGGTCCCCTCGGCGCCGCCGTCGTGGCCTGCCCCGCCGGCCCCGCCGTCCCCGCCGACGCCGATCACGCCGTCGCCGGCGCCGCCGTCACCACCGTTGCCGCCGTTACCGCCGACGCCGACCAGCCCGCTCTCGCCGCCATCCCCGCCGACCCCGCCGAACCCGCCGAACCCGATCAGCCCGGCGGCACTGCCACCGTCACCGCCGACGCCGCCGGTCCCGCCGTTGCCAACAACCAGCCCGGCACTGCCGCCGGCGCCCCCCTTGCCGCCGTTACCGCCGACGCCGATCAGCCCGCTGTCGCCGCCAGTCCCGCCGGCGCCGCCGCTACCGCTGTCGCCGCTGTCGGCCGCACCGCCACCGCCACCGTTACCGCCGGCCCCGCCGACGCCCCACACCGACCCGGCGTTGCCCGCGTTCCCGCCGGTGCCGCCGTCGCCACCGGTGCTTCCGCTGCCCGAGCTGACACTGCCCCCGGCACCCCCGGCGCCGCCCGCCCCCCCGACGCCGATTACCCCGGCGTTGCCGCCGCTGCCGGCGTTGCCGCCGGTGCCGGCGGTGCCGCTGACGAGGCTGCCGGCGGCTCCGCCGTCGCCGCCGTCGCCGCCGACGCCCCAGAGGTACGCGCCGCGGCCGCCGTTACCGCCCGTCCCCCCGTCGCCGGAGATCCAACTGGAGCTATAGCTGCTGTTGCTAGCACCTCCCGCGCCGCCGTCGCCGCCATTTCCACCGGCGCCGTAGAGCGACCCACCCGCGCCGCCGTTGCCGCCACTGCCGCCCATTTGACCGAATCGGGTCTCGGTGCCGGCATTGCCACCGTTGCCGCCGTCCCCGCCGTTGCCCCACAGCCCGACGCTTCCGCCGTTGCCGCCCTGACCACCAACCCCGCCAGTGCTGCCGGTGTCGTAATTTGTGGCCGCGCTCGAGCCCCCGCTCCCGCCGTTGCCGCCTTGCCCGTATAGCAGCCCGCTGTTGCCGCCGTTGCCGCCGACTCCGCCCACGCCGTCGGCGCCGTTGGAATTAGCGGCTGCCAGGCCGCCGGTGCCACCGTTGCCGCCGTTTCCGCCGGCGCCGATGAGTGTCCCGCCGGCGGCACCGGCGCCACCGTCGCCGCCGGTGCCGGCGCCGAAGCCGGTGCCACCGGCCCCACCGGTGCCGCCGACGCCGCCGTTGCCATCCAAGAACCCGGCAGCCCCGCCGTCACCGCCCGCGCCACCCGACCCGGCCTCGACGATGCCGTTCGCGGTGGTGCCGGTGCCGCCGGTACCACCGTCGCCGCCGTTGCCGCCGCTGCCGGACAAATACCCGCCGCGCCCGCCGTCGGCGCCTGCGCCGCCGGCCGCGCCGGTCGCGCTGGTGTCGCCGCCACCGCCGTTGCCGCCGTTGCCGCCGTCGCCGACCAGCCAGGCGTGCCCGGCGGCACCGCCGGCCACCCCGGGATCGGAGGTGTTGCCGCCGTTTCCGCCGTCGCCGTGCAACAGCCCGCCATTGGCGCCCGCGGCGCCGGTGCCGCTGGACCCACCGGACCCGCCGGATCCGCCGTTGCCGATCAGGTACCCGGAAGTGCCGGCGCTGCCGCCGTTGACGGCAGTGCTGCCGCCGCTGCCGGCGCTGCCGCCGTCGCCGCCATCGCCGAACAGGAACCCAGCGTTTCCTCCGTCACCGCCCGTCCCGGCGGCAAAGCCGGTCGAGGCCGAACCCCCGGACCCGCCGGACCCGCCGTTGCCGGCGAACAGCCCGGCGCTGCCGGCGGCGCCGCCGTTGCCACCGGCACCGGCCGTGCCGTCCCCGCCGGCGCCGCCGTCTCCACCGTTGCCCAACAGCGTCCCGCCCGCGCCGGCGGCGCCGCCGGCGCCGCCCGCCGTACCGTCGGCGCCGTCGCCGCCGTCGCCACCGTCGCCGTAGAAGAAGCCGGCGTGGCCGCCGGCGCCGCCGGCGTCCCCGGATCCTCCGCTGCTCCCGCCGCTTCCGCCGCTTCCGATCAGGTACCCGCCGTTTGCGCCGGTACCGCCGGTCCCGGAACTGCCGCCGGTCCCGCCCGACCCGCCGTCACCGACCAACAGCCCGGCGCTGCCGCCGGTGCCGCCGTTGCCGCCGACATTTTCGTTGCCGTTCAGGCCGTCGCCGCCATTGCCGCCGTTGCCGACCAGATACCCGGCGCTGCCGCCGTTGCCGCCGGCCGCGTCCGAGCCGTCGCCTCCGGCCCCCCCGTTGCCGAACAGATAGCTGCCCTGGCCGCCAGCGCCGCCGCCCCCGCCGTTGCCGGTCCCAATGTCGCTGCCGCCGGTGCCGCCGTCCCCGCCCGTGCCGTACAACCACCCGCCCATGCCGCCGGTGCCACCGGCCCCGCCGGTGCCGGAGCCCACGTGTACGTTGCCACCGGTGCCGCCTGCCCCGCCGGTTCCGAACAACCCGGCGTCCCCGCCGGCGCCTCCCGCGCCAGCGTCGGGGTTTCCCGATCCGTAGGCCTGTCCGCCGGTGCCGCCTTCGCCGCCGGTGCCGTACAACCACCCGCCGTGGCCGCCCGCGCCGCCAACCGCGCCGGAGACGCTCTTGGAATCAGAAATCCCGCCGGTGCCGCCGACCCCGCCGGTGCCGAACAACCCGGCAGACCCGCCGGCCCCGCCGGCCCCGCCGGTGCCGCCGACTCCGCCGGCCCCGCCGGCGCCGCCGTTGCCGAACAGCAGCCCGCCGGCCCCGCCATTACCGCCGGCCAACCCGGAGAACCCGCTTTCGTCATAGCCGTTGCCGCCGTTGCCGTACAACCATCCCCCGTTGCCCCCGTTCGGGCTCGAAGCGGTGCCGTCGGAGCCGTCTCCGTACAGCGGGCGTCCGGTCAGCGACGCAAACGTGCTGTTGATGTCCGCCAACGGTTTGGCGCTGGCCAACTCGGTCGCCGCATACGAACTTCCCCCGCCGGTCAGCGCCCGCACGAACTGGGTGTGAAACGTCGCCGCCTGGGCGCTCACGGCCTGAAAGTTCAGGCCGTGGCTGGAGAACAACGACGCGACCGCGGCCGACACCTCATCGCCAGCGGCGGCCAGCACGCGCGTCGTCGTCGGGGCCGCCGCCGCGTGCGCGGCAGACAGCGCCGAGCCGATCCCTTGCACATCCGTCGCCGCCGTCGTCAAGGCCTCGGCGGCCACCGTCACGTAGGACATCGCTGCACCTGTTCGATAGGTCCGGCCCCCCCGGTACCCGGCAATCTAGCCTTGCGGGTTGGGACATATGGCATTTCGAACAAAAACTTCGCGTTTTTTCCTGGCAAACCACTAGATCACTAGTTGACAGCACAAACTCAGTGACAGCAAATATGACAACGGCGGGTGTCGGCTGCCGATGATCTGGTGACGAAGGGTTTCTCTAGCCCTAGGGCGATGCCTCGGTCACGGCAGCGAACACGGCCCTTTCCTCGACCGGGTCATCATCGGACCGGCGGTGGCGCCACGGTCGCGCGGGCCACCAACTCGCCCGTCCCAGCAGAGCGGCAAGAGCGGGCACCGTGATGGTGCGCACCACGAACGTGTCGATCAGAATTCCGAAGCCGATCACGAAACCGGCCTGCACGACGGTCGCGATGCTGGCGAACAGCAGGCCGAACATGGAGGAAGCGAAAATGAGACCGGCCGCCGTGATGACTCCACCGGTGGAACGTACGGTCCGGATGACGCTGGTGCGCACCCCGCTCGGCGATTCCTCACGCAGCCGCGAAGCCAGCAGCATGTTGTAGTCCGCGCCCACGGCGACCAGCACCACAAACGCCAATCCCGCTACGCTCCAATGCAATTCCTGCCGCAATAGCAGTTGGAACAGCAAGACGCCGGCCCCGACGGCAGACAGATACGAGATGATCACCGAGCCGACGAGGTAGAGCGGCGCGACGATCGCGCGCAGCAGTGCGGTGAGGATCAGCAGCACCACGACGATCGTCATGATCACGATCAGCCGAATGTCGTGGTCGTAATAGTCGCGGGTGTCCCGAAGCGTGGCGGGGTAACCCGAGAGGTAGATCGCGGCGTCGGACAGCGTGGTGTTCGGCTGCGCGCCCTTGGCGACGCCCAGGATCGTGTTGACCTGATCCATGGCTGCGGTGCTGAACGGGTTGAGGTCGGTGTGGATGAAGAATCGCGTCGAATGCCCGTCCGGCGAGATGAATGTCTGTGCGAGCTTCTTGAAGTCGTCGGTGTTGAGCACCTGCGGCTCCAGCCCCATCGCCATCAGAAAGACACCCGTGGGCCGGGTGATGCCGCGGACCTTGGCGACGCCCGGGATCTGGCTCACTCCCTGCGCCAGCCGCTCCAGGTCGGCGAGGGCCGCCGGCGTGCGCAGGTCGCGCGGGGACTGGATGAGCAGGTACTCGGGGATCGTTTGGTTGACCGGGAAATGGTGTTCCAGCGCGGCGTACCCGATGGAGCTCTGATCGGCGGCCGGCAGCTGCTTGCGGTCGTCGTAGTTGAAGCGAATCAGGCTCGCGCACATGGCCAGAGCGATCAGAATGACCAGGCTCGCGGTCAGATAGACCACCGGCCGCCGCACGATCCGAACCCCCGAGCGGCGCCAGAATTCCGCGGTCAGGTTGCGCCGCGGCGCCATCCAGCCGCGCGGCCCGGCCAGCACCAGGATGGCCGGCAGCAGGGTCACCGCGGCGAGGAACGCCACCGCGATCCCGATCGCCAGGGGCACGCCGACCGTGGCGAACACCCCGAGCTTGGCGAAGCCCATCCCGAGGAAGGTGATCGCCACGGTCGCCGCGGACGCGGCGATCACCTTGCCGATGGAGGCCAGCGCGTTGCGCGCCGAGTCCGAGCCCGGCGGGACCCCCTCCCGCACGTAGTCGTGATAGCGGCTGATCACGAAGACCGCGTAATCGGTCCCGGCACCGGCGACCATCGCGCTGATCAGCACGATCGTCTGGTTGGAGATGGCCAGGCCGGTCAGCAGCGAGACGCCGGCCACCACCGCCTGCGTGGTCACCAGTGAGGCGCCGATCGTGATCAGCGGCAGCAACATGGTCACCGGGTTGCGATAGATGACAAGCAGGATCACCAGCAAAAAGGTGACAATCGCCAGCTCGATCGAGGTGCGATCGCGCACGCCGGCCTCGGACAGGTCGGCGACGGTGGCCGCGGGGCCGGTGAAATAGGCCGCCAACCCGGATCCGGGGGCGTTCTGTTTCAAGGTTTGCTTCACGATGCCCGCGACGTCCGCGAAGGCGCGGCGGGACTTGGGCGTGCCCAGCTCGCCGGCCAGGGTGATCGGCAGGATCCACGCCTTGCCGTCCTGGCTGGCCAGTAGGTCACGCAACAGCGGCGTGCTGAGGAAGTCCTGCATCATCACGATGTCTTTGCCGTCTTTGGTGTCTCCGGTGTCTTTGGTGTCTCCCGTGTCCTGACGCAGCCGATCCACCAGCGTGCGGTACACGGTTTCGTCGGCCGGTCCCAACCCCTTGTCGTCCGTCAGCAGCACTATCAGCACGTTTTCCGAGCCGGCCTCGTGGAATGCCTGGGAGATCTTTCGCGCTGCGACGGCCGACGGGGCGTCGGCGGGCAGGATGGTGACGGGGTGCCGCTGCGTCATCTCGGCCAGCGGCGGCACCGTCATGGGGAGCACCAGCGAGAGCAGCACCCAGCACCCGATCACCAGCCACGGCCGCCTTGCGACGAGTTCGCCTAAACGCCGAAAGATGAGTTCACCTCTCCCCCCTTAATTTTTTGGGGCCCCTTATTTTTTGGGGCCCCTTATTTTTTGGGGCCCCTTATTTTTTGGGGTGCGCCGGGTCGTGCCGCTGCGGTGTTTCGGGTTTTGTCGGCCCGCCTAAATCATGCGACATCCCGCCAGTGCCCGCCCTCCGCGACGCGCTCGAAAACCGACTTCAACGCGGCCAGGTAGCGGGCGACGGATTCCTGGGCGACGGGATTGTCGGGGAACATCACGGTCACGGCCGTCTCCTGCTCGACCCTGATCACGTAGATGGACATTTGGTACGAATACCGGTTGTCGCTGAAGATCCCGATGTTGAGATTTTCCAGATCCGCGGTGAGCAACACCGAAAGCGGCGCGCTGCTTGCGTCGAGGAAGTTGATGACGGGAAAGTTCGGTCGAGGCTTGTGCACCGTCGGGGCCAACTCCACCACGCGGTCATAGGGCACCTCGGCGAGGTGCTGCCCCGAGTCGAAAGAGAACTGCGCGGCGCGCGCGGCGTCACCGAACGAAGACCCGGCGATGGGGACGGTGACCGGAATCAAGCCGGTGAACCAGCCCTGGGTCATGGCTTCGCCCGGGAGACGGGTGTCGCGCGGAGTCAGCCCGTAATAGGTATCCGCGCCGGCCAACTCGTGTTCGGCGAGGCCACAGCAGGCCATCACACCACCGATGAACCGGGCGTCGGCCGCGATGCAGGCGGACTCGAATCGACTCGTCTGCTGCTCGTCCAGCATTCGCGCCGTGACAATGTCGGCCGCAGGGGTCGCCGCCACGTCGCCGAGGGGCAGCGGGAAGCCGGGCACGCTGCCCTCGTTGTGCTCGGCGAACTCCGTCCAGGCGCGGACCTGTGCGGAATCGGCGTCCAGGGCCGAGGTAAATCGCCGCTCCCGGATGCAGAACTCGTCGTAGCTGCCCGCGTCCGGCAGCTCCAGCGGGGCGCCACCACCGACCAGGGCGCCGTACATCATGTGGAACTCCATCAGCGTCACGCCGACGAGCATCGCGTCCACATGCACGTGGTCGACGCTGAGATAGAACGTGAAGTGATCGTCGCCCTGGATGACGCCGAACCGGAAGCAACCCCACTGCAGCGGATCCGGCGTGCTCAGGACGAGCTCTCGAATCTGCGCCAACGTCAACTCGCCATGGTCGGCCGGGACGAATTCGATGTCCGCGGGGTCGGCCATCGTGCGCCGGATGATCTGTCCGTCGTCGGTGTACCCGAACCAACTTCGGTAGGTGTCGTGCCGTCGCAGGTGCGCGTTGATGACGTAGTTCACCGCACGGATGTCGCACTGGCCGGGCTGGTCGCAGCTGACGATCATCAGCCGTGAGTAATCGAGTCCCTTCGCCTTCTGCTCGCAATAGCCGCGGATGTGTTGGGCCTGCATGTAGCTGACCGGGATGTCACTGACGGGCGCTTGCAACGCCTTCTCGAGCACAGCGGGTGATGGTTGCCACGACACGGTCTTGCCCGCCTTGGGTGCCCAATCGTGCAGCGTTCCTACGGATAGCGGCCCTACTCGCAAACCCGTCTCCTCATGGCGCGGCATCCAAATCTGTCATGGTCTGGCCTCCAAATCTGCCAGCTCGTCGTACAAATGCTCCGCCAGATCCTTAACGGTGGTGATCTTCGTGGGGCTGATGCGCACTCCGGTTTGTGTCTCGATCCGGGTGCGCAGCTCCAAGTTACCGAGCGAATCCAGCCCATAGTCGGACAACGGCCGATGCGGATCGATGGTGCGCCGCAGCAGCAGAGTGATCTGGGCGGACACCAGCCGCCGGATCGTGTTGGGCCATTCCTCCCGCGGCAGCGCCCTCAGCTCGGCGAGGAACTTGGCCGAATCCGGTTGACCCTGCCCGATTGACTGGAACCCTTCGGCGAAGCGGCTGCGCTGCGCGAAGGACGTCAACCACGGTGTTCCCATGATCGGCGCGTAGCCGGCGTACGGCCGGTCGTATCGCAGCAGCGTTTGGAACGCGCGGAAACCCTCGGCCGGCCTGATCGCAACGCCGGCGCCCTCGGCCAGGGCGGTGGCACGGCCGACCTCCGACCACGCTCCCCAGGCGATCGCGCTACTCGGCAGGCCCTGGGCGCGACGCCAGTGGGCGAAGGCGTCCAGCCAGCTGTTGGCGGCGGCGTATGCGCCCTGACCCGGCGAACCCACCAGCGCGGCGGCCGACGAGAACATGCAGAACCAATCCAGCAGTTGCCCGGCGGTCGCCTGGTGCAGCTGCCACGCGCCGTAGACCTTCGGCGCCCAGCACCGGTCGATGAGCTCGTCGGTGACGTGGGTCAGTGTGGCGTCCTCGACCACCGCGGCCGCGTGCAGCACGCCACGCACCGGCAGACCCGATGCGGTCGCGGTCGCCACCAGGCGCTCGGCCGTGCCGGGCTCGGCGATATCGCCGCACTCAACCACGATGTCGGCCCCGGCGGCGCGCAGCCGCTCGATCGCCTGCTGCGCTTGTGCGTTGGGCGCCGAACGGGAATTGAGCACGATCCGTCCGCAGCCAGCTTTGCCACCTGGAAATGCCATCTCGCCGGCCAGGTACAGCCCCAGGCCGCCGATGCCGCCGGTGACGATGTAGGCGCCGTCGGCCCGGAACGGCCGGGCCTGCTCCGCGGGCAGCACGGCCACGCTGCTTCCCGTGTGCGGAACGTCGAGCACCACCTTGCCGGTGTGCCCGGCGCCGCCGACCAGGCGGACGGCCGCGGCCGCGTCGTGCAGCGGATAGTGCGTGGTCTGTGGCATTGGCAGCGCACCTTCGGCCGTGCGCTGGTACACGGTGGACAGCAGCCGCCGGATGGTCTCCGGGTGGCTGTACGTCAACAGCGCCAGGTCGACCGCATACAGCGCGAGGTTGCGGCGGAACGGGAACAATCCGAGCTTGGAGTCGCGGTAGATGTCGCGTTTGCCGATTTCGACGAATCGCCCGCCGAAGGCCAGCAATTCGATCCCCGCACGTTGCGCGGAGCCGGGCAGCGAGTTAAGCACGATGTCGACGCCGTACCCGTCGGTGTCGCGGCGGATCTCATCGGCGAAGTCCGTGCTGCGTGAGTCGTAGACGTGCTCAATACCCATGTCGCACAGCAGTTGCCGCCGCTTGGGGCTGCCCGCGGTTGCGAAGATCTCGCAACCCACGGCCCGCGCGATCGCGATCGCCGCCTGCCCGACGCCGCCGGTCGCGGAGTGGATCAGCACCTTGTCGGTTCGCGAGATCCGGGCCAGATCGTGCAGGCCGTACCACGCGGTCGCGGAAGCGGTGGGCACCCCGGCGGCCTCCTCCAGCGGCATCCCGGGCGGAAGCGTAATCGCAAGGCGGGCCGCGCATTTCACGAACGTGCCCCAACAGCCTGCGGTGGAAATGCCGCCGACGCGGTCGCCGACCCGGTGCTCGGTGACATCGGGCCCGACCGCGGTCACCACGCCGGCGAAGTCGCCGCCCAGCCGGGGCTGGTAGCCCCCGAACGTCGGATACCGGCCGAAGGCGATCAGCACGTCGGCGAAGTTGACGGTGGACGCGGTGACCGCGACCTCGATCTCGCCGGGCCCCGGCGGCACCCGGTCGAACGCGGTGAACTCAAAGGATTCGAGGTCACCGGGGGCGCGGATCTCCAGGCGCATGCCGTCGCGTTCGTGCTGGACGACCGTGGTTCGCCGTTCGGCGGGGCGCAGCGGACCGGGCCGCAGCCGCGCGGTGTACCACTCGCCGTTCCGCCAGGCGGTCTCGTCCTCCTCGGCGTCGCTCTGCAATTGCCTGGCCACCTGCGCGAAGTCGGCTTCGGTGGCCACGTCGATCTGGGTCGCGGTCAAGTGCGGGTGTTCGGAATCGATCACCCGCATCAAGCCACGCAGGCCCGCCTGCTCCAGGTTGGCCACCTCGCCCGGCAGCACACTCGCGGCGTTTCTGGTCACCACGTACAGCCGGGGCGGCTGACCGGGAAGTTCGGCGAGCACACGGGCGATGGTCGCGACGTGGGACACGTAGTCACGACCGCGCCGCAATTGCCCGTCACCGCCGTCGGGCGGAGCGGTCACCACGACCACGCCGGCGAGACCCTTGAGCACCCCGTGACGATTCGGGCCGCTCGGGCCGCTCGGACCGCTCGGGCCGAGCAGCGAACGCAGCCGGACGGTATCCACTGGCCCGAGCGGTAACGGCACGGTCGTGCATTGCTCGCCTTGCGAGTTCGACGCATCGTTCAGCGCATCGCTGAGTTGCGCGGTCAGCGGATCCGAAACATCGCACACGCTGAGCAACAGCCACGATCCGGGCTCGGCGGCCATGGCGTGGGGGGCCTGGGGCAGCTCCCGACAGTCCCATTCGATGGTCAACAGCCGCTCGTTGAGCGTCCGATCCTCGCGTTCTTGCTCCGATACCCCGCCGGCCAGTAGCAGCCCCTCGACACTGGCCAGCACCGTTCCGGACTGGTCCAAAACTTCGAGGTTGACTTCGCACTCACCGGGTCGCGCCGCCTTGACCCGGGTGAGGCAGTAGTGCGCGTTGCGCATCGAGTGATAGCTGCGCAGCCTGCGCACCCCCACCGGCAACAGCAGACCACCGGCGCCCGCCCGTTGCGCCTCGGGGTGAACGATGACCGACTGGAAGCACGCGTCGAGCAACGCGGGGTGGGCCCCGTACGACGACTGCTGCGAGCGGATGGTGGGCGGCAGCGCGACCTCGGCAAGGACCGTGGTGATACCGCCCCTGATGCCATCGGCGATGAGCACCCCGGCCAAGCCCTCGAAGGCCGGACCGTACTGAATGCCTACGCTGTCGAAGCCCTTTCGCAACTCAGCACCGTCCATGCGGGATGGATGGTTGGCAATCAGCGCGTCCATGTCGTGTGCCGGCGGCTCCTGCAGTTCCGGCACGGCGTGCAGGATCGCGCTGGCCCGGCGGATCTGTTCGTCCTCCTGATGGGTGTTCACCACGAACTCGAGAACACCGGGCTCCGCAACAGTCGCCGCCGACGACGCCAACGTCTCCTCGCCGAGCAACAGCGTCTGCTCGAACCTGATGTCCCGGACCTCGGATCCTTCGCCGAGGGTGGTGCGCGCCGCGGCCAATGCCATCTCACAGAAGGCAGCGCCTGGCAGCGCGGCCACGCCGTGAATCTGATGGTCGGCGAGCCACGGGTGCGCCCCGGTGCCGACCTCGCCCTGCCAGACGTGGCGCTCGGGTTCCTCATGCAGGTGCACATGCGCCCCGAGCAGTGGATGAACGGCCTGGACCGAGGCGCCGTGCGCCGGGTGGTCCACCGCCTCGCGGCTCAGCATCAGCTCGCGGTGGGTCCAGGTGGGCAGTGGCGCATCCACCAGGCGCCCGCTGGGGTACTGCACGGAGAAATCCACCACCGCACCGGCGCTGTGCACGTCGGCGACAAAGCCTCGCAAACCAAGTGGTAGTTGTTCCTCGCGCCGCATCGCCGCCAGCACGGCGACCGGGATGTCGAGGGTGCCGGCGTTTTGCTCGATGGCGTGGGTCAGCAGCGGATGCGGCGCCAGCTCCCCGAAGACGCGGTACCCGTCTTTGAGGGCCGCTAGCACCGCGGCCGCGAATCGCACTGTGTAACGCAGGTTTTCGGCCCAGTAGTCGCCGGCGAACGACGGGCGTTCCCGGGGATTCCACAGGGTCGCCGAGTAGTACGGGACTTCCGGCACCCTCGGTTCGAGATCGGCGAGGGATTCGACAAGCTCGTCGAGGATAGGGTCGACCTGCGGCGAATGAGAGGCGACGTCGACCGCCACCTCGCGCGCCATCACGTCCTGCTCCTGCCAGGAGGCCACCAGCTTGCGAAGCGTCTCCGTGTCACCCCCGACAACGGTCGACGTCGGCGACGCGACCACGGAGAGCACCACATCGGACACGCCGCTGATGGAGAGCTCCGAAAGCACCTGAGGACCGGGCAATTCCACCGATGCCATGGCGCCACTGCCGGCGATGCGCGACATCAGCCGGGACCGGCGGCAGATGACGCGCGCGCCGTCTTCGAGCGACAGAGCCCCGGCGACCACCGCTGCCGCGCACTCACCGAGCGAATGCCCGATGACGGCGCCGGGACGCACCCCGTGCGATTTCAACGCCTCGGCCAGCCCGACCTGCATCGCG
Source organism: uncultured Actinomycetota bacterium (assembly GCA_963814505.1). Taxonomy (GTDB): domain Bacteria; phylum Actinomycetota; class Actinomycetes; order Mycobacteriales; family Mycobacteriaceae; genus Mycobacterium. The sequence continues at coordinate 57,833 of CAWFDM010000012.1, read as the reverse complement.
AAGATCGTCGGTTGGACCCGATCGATGCCGGTCACCGGCTCCGACGGCGCCGCGGGGAGAGCCTCCGTGTCCTCGGTAAGCGCCTGCGTCACCGAGAATCCCGATTCCCTGGCGATCACCGGCTCCAGCGCCACGATGGTCGCGGCGAACGCCGGCTCCGTTACGAGCAGTTCGGCGCCCATCCCGGCCCATTGCGAACCCTGCCCGGAGAACACCCACACCGGCCCGCGGTCGTCTTGACCCACCCCGGGCCGGCGCGGAATGCCGCCGTCGGCGACTTCCCGCAGGGCCGCGCTCAGCTCGCCGTGGGTGCTCGCCGCGACCACCGCGCGTACCGGCTTGTGTGCGCGGCGCCGCGACAGCGTGTAGCCGAGATCCCAGAGCCCGGAACTGCCGCCGGCCCCGCTGCCGAGTTGGTCGACCCAATCCGCCAGTCGGGCCGCCGTCACCCGCAGCTGCTCATCCGACGTGGCCGACACCGGGAACGACAGCGGACCCGCCACCTCGGGTTCGGATGCAGCGCCGGGTGGTTGCACTGGTGTTTGTGCTGGCGCCTGTGCTGGTGCCTGCTCGAGAATGGCGTGCACGTTGGTGCCGGACATCCCGTACGACGACACCGCCGCGCGCCTTGGCTGCTGACGGGGATGCTGACCGGGCTGCTGATGGGGCACCTCGCCGAGCCCCTGAGTGTTGCCGGGCCATGGCGTGTTGACCTGCGGCACAAAGAGTTCCGTCTTGATCTTGGCCAGTTCCTCGGGTAGCTGCTTGAAATGCAGGTTCTGCGGCACCACACCGTGTTGCAGCGCCAGAATCGACTTCATCAGCCCCAGCGTTCCGGCCGTCGACTGCAGGTGGCCGAAGTTCGTCTTCACCGATGCCAGCACGCAGGGACCCTCGATCCCGTACACCGCGGCCAGGCTCGCGTATTCGATGGGATCTCCCACCGGGGTGCCGGTGCCGTGCGCTTCGACCATGCCAACCGTGGCGGGGTCGACCCCGGCTGCGGCCAATGCGGACTGGTACACCGCGACCTGCGCGTGCTCCGACGGCGCGGCGATGTTCACCGTGCGGCCGTCCTGATTGGCCGCCGTGCCGAGCACCACCGCCAGGACGCGATCACCGTCGTGCACCGCATCCGCCAACCGTTTGAGCAGCAGCACCACGCAACCCTCGCCGGACACGAATCCGTCGGCCTCGGCGTCGAAGGAACGGCAGCGGCCGGTGGGGGAAAACATGCCCTGCAGCGAGCCGGATACCGACTTGCGTGGTTCGAGCGTCACCGAGACACCACCGGCGAGGGCCAGGTCGCTTTCGGCGTCCTGAAGGCTGCGGCACGCCTGGTGCACGGCCATCAACCCCGACGAACACGCCGTGTCCACGGTGACCGCGGGACCGTGCAGGCCGAGCGCGTAGGACACGCGTCCGGACGCGAAGCTGTTGCTGGTGCCGGTAAATCCGTGAGGTCCCTCGGCGGCGCCGCAATCGGCGGACAACAATTCGTAGTCGCCGTGCGTCAATCCCACGAAGACACCGGTCCGCGATGCGGCGAGCGTCGATGGGTCAAGACCCGCGTGTTCGATGGCATCCCAGGACGCTTCGAGCAACAACCGATGCTGCGGGTCGATCGCGGTGGCCTCGCGCTCGGTCATGCCGAAGAAGTCGCAGTCAAAGCCGCCGACGTCGTCCAGGAAGGCCCCCCAACGCGTCACCGACCGGCCGGGAACACCCGGTTCGGGGTCGTAGTACAAGTCCGCATCCCACCGCGACGGGGGAATCTCGCCCACCAAGTTCTCGCCGCCCAGCAACGCCTCCCACAGGCGTTGCGGAGAATCGATCCCGCCGGGAAGTCTGCAGGCCATACCGATGACAGCGACGGGTGTGGCAGTTGCGGCGCGCAAGATACAGTCCCCCTCTACTCCCGCCCATTTGTGCTGGGCAGGCCATTGGCCATCCGTACGTGGGAAGGAGCCCCCGGCACGAGTGAACGTGCCATCCTCCCGTGCCTTCGGGCACAGATTCGACATGTGTGCATTTGTGAGCATACCGACCCGAGGCGAGTCGTATTTAAGGCCACAAATTAGCAGGCCAGCAGGTTTTGCGCCGTTCTTTGGCGTTAGGCGGAAACCGCGGAGGCCTGACGTGCTGCGTACGTCTCGGCAAGGAACTGCTCGACGGCTACCGCGGCGTGCGCCGCGCGGGCCGACCCGAAGATGTCGAACGCGTGCTGCGCGCACGGTAACTCGGCATAGACGACGGGGTGGCGGCTGACCTCGCGCAGTGCAGCCGTGAAGTTGCGGGCCTGTGCGACCGGGACCAGCGAGTCGTTGCGGCCGTGCAGTACGAAAAACGGCGGTGCGTCCGCACTGATGTGGGTGATCGGCGATGCGGTGCAAAATTCGTCCGGATGGTCTCGGCGCTTGACCTTGAACACGTGTTTCTGCAGCATCGGCACCATCATCGGATGCATCGAATAGTCGGACTTGGTGAAGTCGTAGACCCCGTAGAACGGGACTGCCGCGTGCACCCGGGTGTCGGCCTCCTCGAAGCCCGGCTGGAACCGCGGGTCGTTGGCCGTCAGCGCGGCCAGAGCGGACAGATGCCCGCCGGCCGAGCCGCCGGTGATCGCGATCCAGTCCGGGTCGCCGCCGTACTCGGCGATGTGTTCCTTGGTCCAGGCGATCGCGCGCTTGACGTCGACGATGTGATCGGGCCAGGTGGAGCGCGGGCTGAGCCGGTAGTTGATCGCCACGCAGACCCAGCCCAACTCGGCCAGATGGCTCATCAGCGGATGCGCCTGTCCCCGTTTGTTTCCGACCATCCAGGCGCCGCCGGGCACCTGCAGCAGCACCGGGGCCCGTCCACCGCGGTCGAGATCGGGCCGCCGCCAGATATCGAGATGATTCCGGGAGCCGCACTCTCCGTAACTGATGTCGGCGTCGTGCGCGTAGTCGCGCCAGATCCGCAGCATGCGTGCCGTGCCCGGTTTCTTCGCGGTAGCGCCCCCCGGCGCGGGCCGCTTCCAGAGGTCGCCCGACTCGGTGCGACGGCCGCTGCCCAGGCCGGCGTCCAGCGCGGCGGTCAGCGGCTCGTCGGCGTTGCGCCCCATGTGGCGCAGCCCCAGCAGACCCAGCCACGACCACCCCGCCACCAGCCAGCTGAACCGGCGTATCCCCGGTGGCAACCGGCGGGACAGGGCCGCCAGCACCGCCAGGTGGACGCCGAGCGTCTGCGCCGGAAGTTCCGACGCGAACACGCCATAGCCGAACGCGTACCCCGAGCCGTAGCCACGCTTGCTCAGCGGCCGATAGCCGTTGGCGGTGAACACGAGACCCAGTACGGACACCAACACGGCTGCGAGTCGCTTCATAGGGCCATCTTAGTTAATCAATCTAACTGCTCGCCCCGCCGGGTGCGGACTCCGGGGGCTCCTCGAGCACGTGATAGGCGGGGTCGAGCATGGAGATGAGCCGGTTGCCGCTCTGGCGGGCCTTGCCGGTGATCCGCAGCAGCTGGCCGGGCTGGATGTCGGCACCCCCATGCCCGGAACGGAACGTGACGGTGATCTCGCCGCTGTTGTCGCCCACGACGACCTCGCGCAGCGTCCGCCTGCCCTTGCTGATGTCCTCGACTTCGTTGACCCGTCCCTCGAAGGTGGCGCGGTGGCCGGGGATCAGGCCCGCCACGGTGATGACGGACGGCGACCGCGCCGGGTGCTCGTAGGCCTCGACCTCGTCGTCATCCTGCGAAACCCACGCCTCGACCTTGTCGAGCTCGCGCGAGACCCGGTGCTCGAAATCGTCCGGATAGGCCTCCTTGATCCGCGACTCCACGTCATAGGGCACGATCGTCGCCGCGGCGTCCGGGATCAGGCTGATGGCCCGGGCGATCTTGTCCGCGGTGCGGTCGTGTAGCAGTCGCCCCAGCAGCGGCGCATAGGTTCGACGCGGCAGCAGCACCGTCACGTTGGTGTGCGGCTGCTCGTCGCGCGTCTTGACGACCAATAGCTGCGCGGCCCGGGTGACCCGCCGATCGGGGCAGTCCACCACCCGCAGCGGAGTGTCCAGATCAAAGTGATCCCATCGCTTTCGCAACTGTGCGGCATGGGCCGCGTCGACCACGAAGTGCACGGCGACCAGGTCGTCGGCCCGCAATCCCCTGCCGTACCGCAGCGCCTCGATCGTCGCGAGGTCAACCGAGTTCACCAGGACCAGCACCCGGTGCCGTGCGTACTTCACCAAGTCGGGGCGATCGGTGCGGAACATCTCGAGGATGGCGGCCTCTGCGCGATATTCCTTGTTGAGCCGGATCAGCCCGAACACCAGCACGGGAAAGACGACGACCACCAGCCAGGCGCCTTCGGTGAACTTCGCCACCGCGAAGATGGCGACCACAACCGTCGACAAGATCCCGGCGGAAAAATTGATCACCAGCCGGTAGCGCCAACCCGGTTCACGGTGGGTCAGATGGTGTTTGGTCATCCCATAACCGGCCATCGAAAACCCGGTGAACACGCCGATCGCGTAAAACGGGACCAGCGCGGTGACCGAGCCGCCCGTGACGACCAATAACACCACTGAAAGCGCAGTGAGCACGACGATGCCGTTGGAGAACACCAGGCGATAACCGCGTTTCATCAGCTGTCGGGGCAGGAAACGGTCTTCGGCGACGAAACTGGCCAGCGCCGGGAAACCGTTGAAGCTGGTGTTCGCTCCGGTGAACAAGATGGCGGCGGTCGCGGCCTGGACGAGAATGTAGAGGACCTTGCCGATCGTCCCGTGACCGAAAACCGCCTTGGCCACCTCTGACAGCATCGACGGATATCCAGCGGCGTACGGCATTGCATGGGTGACATGGGCGAGGTAGGCGACACCGGCCAACAAGAACCCGAGAATGCAGGCCATGGCGATGAGCACCTTGCGCGCGTTGCGCCCCTGCGGCTTTCGGAAAAGGTCGACCGTGTTGGAGATCGCCTCAACTCCGGTCAGCGACGAACCGCCGTTGGCGAACGCACGAAGCAGTGTCAGGATGGTCGCGCCCATCACCAGCCCGCTGCCCTGCTGGACGGGCACCGTGCCGGCGAGGTGCGCCGGGTCGTATACCGGTAATTCCCCGACTATCGCGCGGACGACACCGACCACGATCATCAGACCGACCATGGCGACAAAGGCGTAGGTCGCCAGCGCGAACTGGATTCCGGCTTCGCGCAAGCCGCGCAGGTTCGCATAGCAGATTGAGAGCACCACGCCGACCGTGATCACCAGGCTGTAGGGTCCCAATACCGGGATGGCAGACACCACCGCAACCGTCCCGGCCGCGGACTGTACCGCCACCGTGACCACATAGTCGATCAACAGCGCCGCGGCGGCGACCTGCGCCACCCTCGGTCCGAAATTCTCCCGCGCGACGATGTAGGAGCCGCCCGCGCGGGAGTAGGCCATGACGACCTGCGCGTACGACGCGGCCACCAGCACCAGAATCAGCAGGATGACGCCGGTGATGGGAAGCAGCAACGTAAACGCCGCCAACCCGGCAGACGGCAGCAATTCGATCAAGATCTGTTCGGAGCCATATGCGGTCGACGAAATCGCGTCCGGCGAAAGCGCGCCCAGCGCAACGGGATTCGACAACTTCTCGGACTTGAGGTCCTCGGTGATCAGCGGCTTTCCCAAAAAGACGCGCTTGGCGATGTCGGCGATCGACGCCGGGATCTGCTTGCTAGCCGGAGTACCAGCCGAAGATGTCACGACCACATTCCTTACCCGAGGTTGAACGCAGACGAAATGCTGCGATGCATTCTGCCGGTTCAGGTCACCAACGGCTCAGCCGAGCCGGTCGACGGCGGCGGCGATGCGCTCGTCGGTGGCGGTCAGCGCCACGCGAACGTGCCGGGCACCGCCCGGGCCGTAGAAATCGCCGGGGGCCACCAGGATGCCGCGGGCGGCCAGCCAGGCGACGCTGTCCCCGCATGGCTCGCCGCGGGTGGCCCATAGATACAGGCCGGCGTCGGAATGGTCGATAGCGAAACCCGCCGCGCGCAGCGCCGGTGACAGGGCGGCCCGCCGTCGCGCATACCGCTCCCGCTGCTGCTTTTCATGGTCGTCGTCGTCGAGCGCGGCCACCATCGCCGCCTGCACCGGCGTCGGCACCATCATCCCGGCGTGTTTGCGCACCGCCAGCAATTCGGCGACCAGGCTCGCATCTCCGGCGACGAAGGCAGCCCGGTAGCCGGCCAGCGAGGAAGTCTTGGACAGCGAATGCACCGCCAGCAGCCCGGTGTGGTCGTCATCGCAGACCGACGGATGCAGCACTGACAACGGCTCGGTATCCCAGCCCAACCCCAGGTAGCACTCGTCGGAAGCAATTATGGTTCCCCTGCCGCGGACTCCCCTGTCGCGCGCCCAGCCGACGACCTTGCGCAGGTGATCGATGCCCAGTACGCGTCCGGTGGGGTTGCTCGGCGAGTTCAGGTAGACCAGCGCCGGGGACTGCGGGCCCAGCTGGGTCAGTGAATCCGCGCGCAGCACCTGCGCCCCGGCCAGCCGGGCGCCGACGTCGTAGGTCGGGTAGGCCAGTTCGGGCACCACGACCACATCTTGGGGGTTTCGGGCACCCAGCCCCAGCAGGGTCGGCAACCAGGCGATGAGTTCCTTGCTGCCGATCACCGGCAACACCGCCGACTCGGTCAGCCCGGTGATGCCGTAGCGGCGGTTCAGGGCGGCCACCGCGGATTCGCGCAGCCGGGCGGTGCCGGCCGTGGCGGGATACCCCGGCTCGGCGGCGGCAGCGGCCAGGGCCTCTTGGATCAGCGGCGCGACCGGATCGACCGGGGTTCCGACGGACAGGTCGACGATGCCGTCCGGGTGGGCCGTGGCCACCGCCTTCGCGTCGGCCAGGGTGTCCCAGGGGAACACCGGCAGGGACGCCGACACGGCAGGCCGGCCCATCCGGGCCTCGTCCGGCACCGGCCCGCTCAGTCGCCTTCGCCCTGCGGCGGCAGGTCCTTGATCACTTGTGGGTCATTTTCGGTCATGCCGACCTTGGCCGCGCCGCCCGGCGATCCCAGCTCGACGAAGAAGTCGGCGTTGATCTGCGTGTATTGGCTCCACTGTTCGGGCACATCGTCTTCGTAGTAGATCGCCTCGACTGGGCAGACCGGTTCGCAGGCACCGCAGTCAACGCATTCGTCGGGGTGGATGTAAAGCATCCGAGCGCCCTCATAGATGCAGTCGACCGGGCACTCCTCGATGCATGCCTTGTCTTTGATGTCGACGCAAGGTTCGGCGATCGTGTACGTCACAGACGTCTCCTCAACGTTTCCTCTGTTCTCAGCATTCGGTGTGGGCTGCTCGCCTCGCCTTGCCGCGGCGCTCCCCGGCCGCTGCCAAGACATAGCGTTTGATTACTGATACTAGACGTTTCACATACACGTCAACCACTTGGCATGCCTGCCGCGATCCGCGATGACACCCGACCTACTCGAACCGCGTCCTGCTCCACAACAGCCAGCCGCATCCAATCGCAGCAAGTACCAAAACCACGCCCAGCACCGACGTCCAGAAAACATTCATGGCCAATGGAGGCACTTGTGCGCGCCATCCGAGCCAGAGAAAAATCATCACCGCGGCGCCGACAATCAGAAAGTCCCACCACGGACGCTTACGCTTCGCATCATTCGCATCATTTCCGGGCACGGCGCCTAGCTGCGCCGCTGCGCACTCGTCAAAGTTCAGGCCGTATCGCTCGCACTCGCGCGAGATCGCGTCGCGTGCTGACGCCTGCTCGCGCGCCGGGGCGGCCGCCGAGCCGATGAATACCGCGCCGACGATCATCAGCAACGATCCCGCCAAAATCAGCCAGCGTCCCGCTGTACTCACGTGTGCCAGTTCGCCAAAGACGAGCCCACCCCACGCCAACCCCCATAGCTGGTTCGTATTCGACAGCGGAATCCCACGCCCGATGCCGATATATTTCGTCGCATACTGCTGGAAGAGATCACCGATCACCCAGCAGAAGCCGCCGAGAAATATCCACAGCACCACATGCGCCGCCGCATCGAGTTCCGCAAATAGATGCGTTATGCCGCCGCCCAACGTGGTGGCGAGCAATGCCGTCGTGCCCAGCTCCCCCAAGGTGAAAACCGTCACAAATGACAGCGGGTTCATTCCGCTCACATATGCCTTGCGATAGGGCACATACATCGTGCCCCACAGCAGACTCGCCCCAAGGGCCGCCAGGATTCCGTGCACGGCGCGCGCGTGCGGTGTATTCGTATGCTGCACGGTGACAAAAGCCAGCAGGACTGCTCCGGCGACAATGGCCAGTGCCCCACCCAGCACCCTGGATCCGACACCTAGACCGGCACCACGCATCTCGCGAAAAAGCAACCAGCCCCACAAAATACCGATCAGGCTGTTTGCGTTCCACAGCGGAAAGGCGATCGCCAGCCCGATATCGCGAATGGCGAAGACGGTCAGCGTATTGGCCACCGCCCAAAGCGCGCCGGCGAGTATCGCCCACACAATCAGGTGCGCGCGGGCGAACAGATCGCTGAAGACGTCGGTCGTCCCGCGCAGTAAGGTTGGCACCGTCCACCGGCCGACAAACACGCCCAGCACCATCGCCAGGGCTACCGAAAAGGGCGAGAGACCCACATTCACCAGCATCTTCGGTGCCTCAGCCCCACCGAGCCAGACACCGGCCGCCAGCCCGCAAGCAACCCCGAGGACGTGCATGGGAGACCGTTGCGGGCGACGCGTCATTTGGGGATCAATGCAGCCAGGCCAGCAGCGCCACGCCCACCGCGAGCGCACCAACCGGAATCCAGAATTGCACGTCGGTCAAAATTGATTTCAGCATCTCGATAAAACTAGCGCACCAGCGGCCCGACGAGGTCGCCCGGGCACTTCGGGGGAAGTCATGACATACCCAAATCTGTTGTCCCCATTGGACCTTGGTTTCACCACATTGCGCAACCGGGTGGTCATGGGTTCGATGCACACCGGATTGGAAGACCGGGCCCATCATATCGACCGGCTCGCCGAGTACTTCGCCGAACGCGCCCGCGGCGGCGTCGGGCTGATCATCACGGGCGGCTACGCGCCCAACCGCACCGGCTGGCTGCTGCCGTTCGCCTCGGAGATGATCAGCGCGGGCGAAGCCCGCCGGCACCGTCGCATCACCGGGGCCGTCCATGACTCCGGCGCCAAGATCCTGCTGCAGATCCTGCATGCCGGACGCTATGCCTACCACCCGCTTTCGGCCAGCGCATCGGCGATCAAGGCGCCGATCAACCCGTTCCGGCCACGGGCGTTGTCGTCCAGCGGCGTCGAAGCGACCATCGGGGATTTCGTCCGCTGCGCCCGGCTGGCCCGCGAGGCCGGCTACGACGGAGTCGAAATCATGGGCAGCGAAGGCTATCTGCTCAACCAGTTCCTGGCGCCGCGCACGAACAAACGCAGCGATTCCTGGGGTGGCACGCCCGCCAACCGGCGCCGGTTCCCGGTGGAGATCGTGCGCCGCACTCGCGCCGCCGTCGGCGGAGATTTCATCATCTGCTACCGGATGTCGATGGCCGACTATGTCGAGGATGGCCAGAGTTGGGACGAAACCATTACGCTGGCAACCGAACTGGAGGCGGCGGGGGTCACCATCATCAACTCCGGCTTCGGTTGGCACGAGGCGAGGGTGCCGACGATCGTCACCTCGGTGCCGGGCAGCGCGTTCGTCGATATCAGCGACGCCGTCGCCCAGCACGTCAGCGTGCCGGTGGTGGCGTCCAACCGGATCAACATGCCCCAAGCCGCCGAACAGATCCTGGCCGAGACCAGCGTGCGGCTGATATCGATGGCCCGGCCGCTGCTCAGCGACCCGGATTGGGTGCTCAAGGCGCAGTCCGGCCGGGCCGATGAGATCAACACCTGCATCGCCTGCAATCAGGCCTGTCTGGACCATGCGTTCGCCAGGAAGACGGTGTCGTGTCTGCTCAATCCGCGGGCCGGGCATGAGACGCGGCTGGTGTTGTCCCCGACCCGGCGCTCCCGCTCGGTGGCGGTCGTCGGGGCGGGTCCGGCCGGTCTGGCCGCGGCGGTCAACGCCGCTGCGCGCGGCCATCGGGTCACGCTGCTGGAGGCCAACGATTTCATCGGCGGCCAGTTCGACCTGGCCCGCCGCATCCCGGGCAAAGAAGAATTCAGCGAGACCATCCGGTACTTCACGACGATGCTGGACAAGCATGGCGTCACGGTCCGGCTGGGCACCCGGGCATCCGCCGACGAGGTGGCCGGGTACGAGGTCGTCGTATTGGCCACCGGGGTGGCGCCGCGGATTCCGGTGATCCCCGGCATCGACCACCCGAAGGTGTTGACCTACTCCGAGGCGATCACCGGCGCCAAGCCGGTCGGGCGGACCGTTGCGGTGATCGGCGCCGGGGGCATCGGCTTCGACGTCAGCGAACTGCTGGTCACCGAACATTCACCGACGCTCAACCTCAAGGAGTGGAAGGCCGAGTGGGGCGCCGCCGACCCGCAAGCGGCCCGCGGCGCGCTGACCGCTCCCCGGCCCTCGCCGCCCGCCCGTGAGGTCTATCTGCTGCAGCGCAGCAAAGGCCCGCAGGGCAAGGGGCTGGGCAAGACCAGCGGGTGGGTGCATCGGGCGTCGCTGCAAGCCAAGGGCGTCCACCAGCTCTGCGGCGTGAACTACGAGCGCATCGACGACGACGGTCTGCGTATCAGCTTCGGCCCGAACCGGCAGCGGCCACGACTGCTCGCGGTGGACAACGTGGTGCTCTGCGCAGGTCAGGAGCCGGTGCGTGATCTGGAGTCCGAACTGCGGCACAACGGCATCGACCCGCACGTCATCGGTGGCGCGGCGTTGGCCGCCGAGCTGGACGCCAAGCGTGCCATCAGGCAGGGCACCGAGCTGGCCGCGCGGCTCTAGCCCGCTGCACCCCCTGACCTGCGGTTAGTTACGCCGCGGCAATGTTCGCCGATGATCATTCTGAAGGAGAAAATGCTGGGGGCCTGGTAGCCTCGATTAATGGCGGCAGTTCGCTGAGGAAAGGCCGTCGGGGTCGAGCGCTCAACAGTGCATTATTCGGAAGGTGTCCATAAATGGTGAGGCTGTCGTTGACCAAATTAGCCGCTGGGGTCGGTGGCGTGGGAGTGGCGTTGGCCTTGACCGCCGGCGCCGGGATCGCATCGGCGGACCCGATAGATGACGCCGTCAACACCACCTGTAACTACGGCCAGGTGATGGCGGCGCTGCAAGCGCAGGACCCCGGAGCTGCGGCGCAGGTAAACGCCAGTGGGCCGGCGAAGGCCCAGCTGCGAAGCTTCCTGAACTCGGGTCCGGATCAGCGCCGGTCCATGCTCATCATGGCGGCCGGGTACCCGCAGTTTCAGCAGTATGTGAATGACCTTGCGGCGGTCGCCGGCAGCTGCAACAACTACTGAGCGGCTCTAGAAGCAGCTCAGTAGCCGCTGAGTAGCCCGCGCACGCGGCCCAGGGTTTGGGGCCCGACGCGGCTGCAGATGCGCGCGGAGTCGACGGGTGGGCGGCCCCAGAGCAGCATCACTCGGGCTCCACAAGTCCAAGGCGTCGGTTTCCAACGTGGCCGGACCCTCGGGGTCCGCCAAGGTGATCGTGGTGGTGTCGGCGTCAGCCGCGGGTGCCGACGGGCTTACCTTCCAGGTGCGCGCCCAGGACCCGGGCGAGTTCCTCGGCGTTTCCGGCCTGATGCGCGACCTGATAGATAGGGGTCGCGCACGGTCCAGGCCTCACACCAGGTCCCCGCGTCGGGGCGGCGCAGCTGCACCGCATGAAGGAACGGACGCCATTCGGGGAAGCGTTCGTCATCAATTTTTTGGCTCACCCGGCACGTGTACCCGCCCCGGCCCCGCACGAACGTCCGCAAAATGACGTGCCGCCCGGCGTGTCGCCGGACAAACACGCGCGCTCGCGTACGGCGCTAGGCCGCCAGTGGTGCGTAGGTGGTGGTGCGCTGCCGCGCGGGACGGCCAATCCCTTCGGCGATGGCGATCAGCTCGGCGACCGTCTTGGCCGATCCGTATTCCGAACCCGCCATCCGCGAGATGGTCTCCTCCATCAGCGTGCCGCCCAGGTCGTTGGCACCGCCATTGAGCATCACCTGGGTGCGCTGCACGCCGAGCTTCACCCAGCTGGTCTGAATGTGGGAGATGCGGCCGTGCAACATGATGCGCGCCAGCGCGTGCACGGCCCGGTTGTCCCGATGGGTCGGCCCGGGGCGGGCCGCGCCGGCCAGGTACAGCGGTGAGTTCTGGTGGACGAACGGCAACGGCACGAACTCGGTGAAACCGCCGGTACGGTCCTGGATGCCGCGCAGCACATTCAGGTGCGCCACCCAGTGCCGCGGAGTGTCGACGTGTCCGTACATCATGGTCGACGACGAGCGCAGCCCCACCTCGTGCGCGGTGGTCACCACCTCGACCCACATCGACGTCGGTAACTTGCCCTTGGTCAGGACCCAGCGCACCTCGTCGTCCAGGATCTCGGCCGCGGTGCCGGGGATGGTGCCGAGCCCGGCCTCACGCAGGCTGATCAGCCATTCCCGGATGCTCAACCCGCTCTTGGTCACGCCGTTGGCGATCTCCATCGGTGAAAACGCGTGCACGTGCATCGACGGGACCCGGGCCTTGACGGCGCGCACCAGTTCGGCGTACCCGGTGACCGGCAGCTCGGGGTCGATGCCGCCCTGCATGCATACCTCGGTGGCACCCGCGACATGCGCCTCCCACGCCCGGTCTGCGACCTCTGCGGTGGACAACGAGTAGGCGTCGGCATCGCCTTTGCGCTGAGCGAACGCGCAGAACCGGCAGCCCGTGTAGCAGATGTTGGTGAAGTTGATGTTGCGGTTCACCACGAAGGTGACTTCGTCACCGACCGCATCGCGGCGCAACGAATCAGCCAGTGCGGCAACGGCTTCCAGTGCGGGACCGTCGGCGGTGGCCAATGCCAGGTACTCGTCGTCCGTGCAGCCGGCGGGGTCGCGCTCAGCCGAGCGCAGCGCGGCAAGCACGTCGGTGTCGAAGCGCTCCGGAGCGCGAGCCACCAGCTCGCGCACCTGCGTGCGGATCGATTCCCAATCGCCGAAGGCGCTGTCGAGATCGCTGCGCGCCTCGGTGTTGCGGCCCTGGGTATCGATCGCGGCGTTGAGGTCCACCCGGCCGGCGGACTGCACTTCGTCGGGCTCCTGCCAGGGCAAGCCCACCGGGTTGAGGTCGCGAGCCAGGCCGGTCGCCGGATCGGCCAGCGCGCCAACATGCCTTCGCACCCTCGGGTCGATCCACGCGGCGCCCGCCTGCACGTATTTGGGCTGGGCGGTCAACCGCTGCACCAGGTCGTAACCGGCCTGTTCGGTTACGGCGGCCAGCTCAGCCAAAGCGGGCCAGGGCCGTTCCGGGTTGACGTGATCGGGCGTCAGCGGTGAAACACCGCCCCAGTCGTCGACTCCGGCGGCGACCAGCGCCAGACATTCGTCGCGGGACACCAGGTTCGGCGGCGCCTGGATCCGCATCCCCGGACCGAGTACCAGCCGCGCAACCGCCACCGTGGCCAGGTAATCCTCGATCCCGGCGTCGGGCACATTGGCCATCGCGGTGTGTTCCTTGGCCCGGAAGTTCTGCACGATCACTTCTTGCACATGCCCGAACTCCTTGTGCGACTTGCGAATCGCATGCAGGGTATCGGCACGTTCGGTCAGCGTCTCGCCGATGCCGACCAGCAGACCGGTGGTGAACGGAATGGACAACCGGCCCGCATCGGTCAAAACCCGCAGCCGCACGGCCGGGTCTTTGTCGGGGCTGCCGTAGTGGGCGAGCCCCTTCGTCTCGAACAACCGCCGCGACGTCGTCTCCAGCATCATGCCCATCGACGGCGCAACCGGTTTCAGCCGCGACATCTCCGACCAGCTCATCACGCCGGGGTTCAGGTGCGGCAACAGTCCGGTTTCCTCCAGCACCCGGATCGCCATCGCCCGCACGTAGGACAGGGTGGAGTCGTAGCCGCGTTCGGCGAGCCACTCACGCGCCTCGGGCCAGCGGTCCTCGGGGCGGTCGCCGAGGGTGAATAGTGCTTCCTTGCAACCTAGTTCGCCTCCCCGGCGGGCGATGTCGAGGATCTCGTCGGGTTCCAGATACATGCCGGCCCCTTGGCCCCGCAGCTTGCCCGGGACGGTGACGAAGGTGCAGTAGTGGCAGCTGTCCCGGCACAGGTGAGTGACCGGGATGAACACCTTTCGTGAATAGCTGATCGGCAGCCGGCCGGTGGCGCCGCGCCGCCCCGCCGCCTCGAGACCCGCGTCGCGCACCCGCGCCGCGCTCGCGCTCAGGTCGGCCAGATCCTCGCCGCGCGCGGTCATCGCGACTGCGGCCTCGTCGATATTCAGCGCCACGCCGTCGCGGGCCCGCCGCAACACCCGCCGTAGCGCCGACGCATTAATCCTGGGCGCAACGACAGGGCTCGGCAGCGCGACGGGCTCCTCGCCCGGTGTCAGCGGCACGTTGGTGTAACTTCCCCACGATCGAATTTCATCCGCGCGTCCACAACATCGGATGCCATAGGCGCAACAGTAGCGGCATACCGCGGCCATCACGCGGTCGCCCGGCCGGGGCGTCAGCGCCGGATGGGCGGGTGCCCGGCGGACCTTTTGACAAACTTGCGCCGCCTGGCGCTCGGGATCGCGATACGATCTTTGCGGGGGTTATTGAAATCGACGGCTGCCGAGTCGGGGCCGTACTGCTGAGAGTTTGGGGGGGCACACCGATGTCCTTTGTGTTCGTGGTGCCGCAGGCGGTGGAAACCGCGGCAGCTGACTTGGCCGGTATCGGTTCGACGATCAGCAGCGCCAATGCCGCAGCGGCGGCCCCGACAACCGGGATGCTGGCCGCCGCCGAGGACGAGGTGTCGATGGCGATCGCCGCGCTGTTTTCCGAGCATGGGCGGGGATATCAGCAGCTCAGCGCGGAGTTGGCGGGGCTTCATGAGCAGTTGGTGGACAATCTGACCGCGAGTGCCGGCGTGTACGCCACGGCCGAGGTCAACGCCGTTCAAACCCTGGCGAACGCCCTCAATGCACCGGCCGAGGCGGTGCTGGGGCACTCGCCGGTCGGCGGCGGCGCAAATTGGACGGCAAATTTGGCGAATTTGACGACAACCGGCGCCGCGGCCCGCACCGTCGTGTCCAACGCCGTGGGCCGCGTCGAAAGCGTCTTCGTGGGGCACGGCGGCCCGGGTCTGCTCGGCGGCAGCCCGCTGGCGCTGCGGCCGACCGCCGGGATTAGCGCGGTCACCACGAGCGCGCTGCCCAAGCTGTTGTCGAGCGTTACCAACGCCGCGGCTCCCGTGGCGCTCGCGGGCGGGTCGATCGCCATGGCGATCGAGAATGCGTACAACCACATCGAGCCGTGGGTGCAGTACGGCTTCCAGCTGCTCGCCTACGGGGTGGGCTGGGTGCCCTGGATCGGCATCCTGGCGCCCCAGATCAACTTCTTGTACAACCTGTTCGAGCCCATCGTGCAGAGCGGCCTGTTCAACATTCTCGACTGGCTATCCGGGAGCATCACCTTCAGTCAAGGGCTGGCCGACTTCTGGTCGGCCACCACGTCATCGATCAATTACTTCATCCACACGGAGATCAACTGGGTGCTCGGCTTCTTCCCGCCCCTGCCGCCGCTCCCGCCGTTCCCGTAAAAACCCGTCACCCGTAACGGTTGCGCCGCCACAGGACCCAGACCGGCGGTATGACCCCCAGCAGGATCAACCACAGGGCTCCGTAGGCCATTACCCCGTGGCCCCCCAAGATCACATCATCGCCGGGACCGCCCATGCTGAGCACCCCAACGGTCACCAGCCACGTCCACAAGGGGAGCGCGGCCACCCGCGGCGACTTTGTCCATCGCCCGGCGGCCCACACGAGGGCCGCATTCACCAGTCCGCTGATCAACCCGCTGACGGGAACGGGAACAGAGCCGATATACCAGGGCAGCAGCATCGCCCCGGCCAATGCCGACAGCACCCCATCGACGGCGAACAGCGTCAAAACGACGAAGCGAATGGCTGGATCTGCCGCGCCACTGTCGTCAACCGACGCGGCAGGTGGCTTCGTGTCGGTCAGGTCGGAACGCTGTCGACCTGCGCGAGTATCGAGCCGATAACCCACTGCAGGCTGTCGAGTCGGTCCTGCCAGTGCTGCAGGTTAGGGTCCAGGTCGGGGTCCATGCGAATTCCTTCCGTGGCTTGCCTGTTGGCAGCCTACCGCCCGTTTCCGTCGAGACCCAGCCCAGCGAGCAGATCAGTTTCCCAGCCACGCTCATCGCGATCCCCCGGCGCGCCGGCGGCGAGAACATAGTGCTCCTGTCCGAGGATCGGCAGGGCCAAGTTGTTCGACAAGGCACAGGCCCGGCCGGTCGGGCCGACGGTGAGTTGGGTGGCGTGCGCCGCCAGCGCCGCCGCCTTGGCGGCGCACGCTTCCGGGGTGGCCTCGACGACGGCGTCGATGTCCTGGTCCGGATACCCGAACTCGAGGTCTCCGGGCGACGGGAGCTTCCACGTGGGCCGCAGATCGTCACCGTTGAGCGCGCCGATGCCGGCCTCGAATGCGCTGGTAGCCAAGACCGTCCAGTAGAACTTGGGCACCGTCCATGGCTCACCCGGGTAGTCCGGGTAGCCGGCGGTGCCGGACCCCATACCCGCAGCGGCCACCGCCGCCGCGGTGACGTTGTGGGTGTGGATGTGGTCGGGATGGCCGTAGCCGCCGTTGGGATCGTAGGTCACCACAACGTGCGGCCGCTGGTCACGAATGATCGCGATCAGCGCCCCGACTGCCTCGCGTTCGTCGGCGTCGACGAACCGCCGGCTGCGCCGCGGCGTGACGCCCTGCATGCCCGAGTCGCGCCACCGACCGGCGCCGCCCAGATAGTTGGGGGCGCCAACCCCGAGCGCACGCAACGCCTCGGTGAGCTCGGCGATCCGGTAGCCGCCGAGTTGGTCCGCGCGATCGACGGCAAGCTCGGCCCAGCGATCGTCGATCACCTCGCCTTCCTCGCCGAGCGTGCAGGTGACGACACTTACCTGTGCTCCGCGGGCGGTGTACTGCGCGATCGTGGCGCCGGTGGCGAGGCTCTCGTCGTCGGGATGCGCGTGAACGAACAGCATCCGGGGCGTCTCAGGCATGGACGCACCCTACCCGCAGCCCAACTTACTCGAAAGTCAGCTTTAGTAGTCGATAACGTCTCTTACCAGGTTGGGGTTGCCGCGGAGTTGCAGCAAGTAGGAACGCCAGCGGCTACTATCGAAAAATGCCGCGGGTCAGCCAAGCTACCTCGACCGCCAGTCGGAGCCGCCGGCGAGGCGAAGCACTCGAACGTGCGCTTTACGAAGCCACGTTGGCCGAATTGGCCGAAGTCGGGTATGGCGGGTTGACGATGGAAGGGATCGCGGCGCGTGCCCACACCGGCAAGGCGGCGTTGTACCGACGCTGGGCCAGCAAGCATGACCTGGTGCACGCCGCTTTGCAGCACTCCGTGCCGCCACTACCGGATCCCAGACCCGGCCGGTCCGCGCGGGACAACCTGCTGTCCGTATTCACCGCCCACCGCGACGTCCTGGCGGGCAAGACCGCCTTCCCCGGCCTGGACATCATGAGCCAGCTCATCCATGAACCCGAACTGCGGGCAATCTTCACCGATGCCGTGGTGGCCCCGCGGGTGAGCATCGTCGAGTCGATCGTGCAGGCCGCCGTTCGCGACGGCGACATCGACGCGGACCGGATCACCCCCCTGACCGCGCGCGTCGGACCCGCCTTGATCAACCAGCACTTCCTGCTCACCGGTGAGCCGCCGAACCGACGGGAGCTTTCGCTCATCGTCGATACCGTCATCGGCCGGCCGGCGCCGGCGGCGCGCGCCAACTGACGCCAACTGAAGTGCGGCGAGCGGCTACTACGTATCGCCCAGGAGCAGGCCGATGAGGTCCGCGGTACCGGCCAGGCTCTGGTCGAAGGCCCCCACCAGGCCACCGATCTGACCACCGTTGAACACCTGCGCCCCGCTACCGGTCAGCAGGCTGGACCAGAACGTCGCCGGAACCTGCGCACCCACCACAGTGTTGAAGGATTGCTCACCGGTACCCAGCAGCAGGTTGGCCACGTTGTAACCGCGGTTGATCACCCCGTTGAGCGCGCTATCGGTGCCAAAGATGCGCTGCTCCAACCCCACCTCATTGGTCAGCAACGAATGATTGAACCCAAGCTCACCATTGACCAGATTGGTATTGAACGCGATCTGCCCCTGCTCCAACTGCTGCAGGACACCGCCCACCGAGGCCAGCGAAACCGCATGAGCGCCCGACACGTTAACCGCAGCCAACCCGGCCTGCATCGGCGACGTGTCACCCACGAACAGGCCGGCAAGGTCCGCGGTACCGGCCAGGCTCTGATCGAAGGCCCCCACCAGGCCACCGATCTGACCACCGTTGAACACCTGCGCCCCGCTACCGGTCAGCAGGCTGGACCAGAACGTCGCCGGAACCTGCGCACCCACCACAGTGTTGAAGGATTGCTCACCGGTACCCAGCAGCAGGTTGGCCACGTTGTAACCCCGGTTGATCACCCCGTTGAGCGCGCTATCGGTGCCAAAGATGCGCTGCTCCAACCCCACCTCATTGGTCAGCAACGAATGATTGAACCCAAGCTCACCATTGACCAGATTGGTATTGAACGCGATCTGCCCCTGCTCCAACTGCTGCAGGACACCGCCCACCGAGGCCAGCGAAACCGCATGAGCGCCCGACACGTTAACCGCGGCCAACCCGGCCTGCATCGGCGACGTGTCACCCACGAACAGGCCGGCAAGGTCCGCGGTACCGGCCAGGCTCTGATCGAAGGCCCCCACCAGGCCACCGATCTGACCACCGTTGAACACCTGCGCCCCGCTACCGGTCAGCAGGCTGGACCAGAACGTCGCCGGAACCTGCGCACCCACCACAGTGTTGAAGGATTGCTCACCGGTACCCAGCAGCAGGTTGGCCACGTTGTAACCCCGGTTGATCACCCCGTTGAGCGCGCTATCGGTGCCAAAGATGCGCTGCTCCAACCCCACCTCATTGGTCAGCAACGAATGATTGAACCCGAGCTCACCATTGACCAGATTGGTATTGAACGCGATCTGCCCCTGCTCCAACTGCTGCAGGACACCGCCCACCGACGAAACATTGGCCGCCTCAGCGCCGCCATACGACGCCGCGCTGCCGGTCAAGGTCCGCACAAACTCATCGTGAAAGAGCGCCACCTTGGCGCTAAGCGCCTGGAATTGCCGGCCGTGCCCGGAGAACAGGGCGGCGATGGCCTGCGACACTTCATCGGCGGCCGCCGGCATCATCCCCGTCGTCGCGGGCGATGCCGCGCCGTTAGCCGCGCTTATCGTCGTACCGATGTCCGCCAAACCCGTTGCCGCCGAAGCCAATAACTCCGACGACGCGATCAAAAACGACACTGTCGAGACTCCCCTCGGCTTATCGCGACTGGGTTATCGCGACTGGCTTACCCCGACCCCCCGCCGGAGCCCAAAACGACGCATTGAGCCTAGCGCAATCCGTGCACCGGCCGGACAGTTTCTATATCAACTGATCGTAAATATGTCGCGACACGCTTCAGGGACCGGTTTTGATCCATTGGCCGGCGTCGCCGACGATGCCGACCGGCACCGCGCCGGACAGGCTGACGTTCTGCACGCTCGGGCCTGCGGCGACGATCGTGGTGTCCTGCAAGATCGGCAATACGGTCGACATGTTCCACAGCCGCGGCTCCACCGCGGTGATCACGTCGTTGATGTTCTTGGTGCCGTTGAGGGCGGCATCGATGTTCGATTGGGTGCTGCGATCGCAGATACCGGTGAGGTTCGACGGCGCTTGCACCAGCGCGCCGGGCTCGGGCGCGCGGCTGGGCTGAGTCGAAGTGGGGGTCGTCGGGGGCTGGGTGCTGCCCGGCGCGGCGGTCGGCGTCGCGGCGGCGGGTGTGGTCGTCGGGGCGTTGGAGGTCGATACCGCGGTCGACTGCAACGCCGGGCAGCCGTAGCGCGAGGCCAGTAGCGTGGCCAGGTTTCCGCCGGCCCGGTGCCAGCCGACGATGGCGTCCACCCGGTTGTCCTTCAACGCGTCGCGGTACAGCGTCACCGGGTCCAGCGACAGCACGGTAGCGGCGATGCCGACGTTGCGCAGCTGGTCGGCGGCGGTGTTGGCGACGGCCACCGAGGTCGGGTCGTTGGCTGCCACCCCGATGACCAGCGTCAGCTGCTGGCCGTCCTTGCTGATCCGGCCGCGGATGACTTCCGGTGGCCCGGTACTCACCGGCGTCGTCGGATTGGGCGCCGATGGCGCCGTTGAGGTCGAGCTGCTGCTTTCGATCTGGTATCCGGATGCCGTCAGCAACTCCAGCGCGGCTTGCGTGGTCATCTTGGGGGGCGAGGTCGGTTCGTAGCCCGGGTCACTCGGCGAACGGATCTGGGCCTGGTCCAGCGTCACCGTGTTGTCGCTGCCGGCACCCACGGCGGCGAGCAGGTCGACGTCGAGCAACCCCAGAATCGCCTTGCGAACCTGGGCGTCGGAGAGCTTGGACTGGTTGGCCCGCAGCGTCAACTGCATGACCCGCGGCGTCTGGATCCGGGCGGTCCGCACGTCGGGAATCGCGGACAGCTGGGCGAAGGACGTCGAGCCGCCATGCACCTGGGCCACCTGCGTGTCGCCATTGCGTACCGAATCGGCCAGCGCGGCCGGCGCGCCGGCGCGGCGGAACAGGATGAGAGCGGGTTTGGCGGGCGACCCCCAGTAGCGGTCATTGCGGGCGATCAGGATTTCGTCGCGCTGCGGGTCGATGTTCTCCACCCGGAACTGCCCGCCGGTAACCGGCAGGGCCCGGGCCAGCCCGGCGGCGAAACCGCCCGGCACATCCTTGACGATGTGCGCCGGCAGCAGGTTGGAAAACAACTCCTGCCACGCTGGGTACGGTTGCGCGAAGGTGACGACGGCCTGCTTGCCGCCCTCGGTCGACTGCACACCGGTGATCATGTCGTATCCGGCCGGGTCGACTACCCCGTACTGGCTGACCATCTGCCGCCACAGATACCAGAAGTCGTCGGCGCCGATCGGGGCGTTGTCCGTCCACTGCGCCTCGGGGCGGATCCTGTAGGTCACCGTGAACGGGTTCTGGTTGGTCACCTCGGCGGACACCAGCAGGTTCGGGTCCATCTCCCAGCGCGAACCCGTCGGCGAATTGGCATCGGGCACCGGCCGAAACGCGCTCGGCAACACCAGCGCGCTGATCGCCGCATTCACCGGCGACAGATCGGACAGCAGATGTGGGTTGAACCCGGCGCCGATCGAGTCGATGCCCATGATGATCTCTGTGACCCGCTGCGGCGGCGGCGTGCTGCTGTGCGTCGTGTCGGTGCTCTGCGGCGCCGGCGGCGGGTTGACCGTACAGGCGGCCAGCCCCAATCCCAGCAGCGAAACCAGCACGCCGGCCGTCACCAGGACGTGGCGGGCGCGGTACAGCACGCTCATCAGGTTATCGAGCGCCCGCCCCGCGGCCCGGCTACGCATTTAACCCCGCGCCTTGGCGCGCGCCCGGCTGCGGGCCCGAGCGGTGGCGTCCAGCTCGACCTTGCGGACCCGCACGATCTCCGGAGTCACCTCGACGCACTCGTCGGAGCCGCAGAACTCCATGGCCCGCTCCAGGTCGAGGTCGAGCGGCTTGGCCAGCGTTTCGAAGACGTCCGCGGTGGACGACCGCATGTTCGTCAGCTTCTTCTCGCGGGTGACGTTGAGATCGAGATCCTCCGGACGCGGGTTGATCCCCACGACCATGCCCGCGTAGGTGTCCTGGCCGGGCTCGACGACGAACTGGCCCCGGTCCGTGAGCTGCATCAGCGCGAAGGGCGTGATGACGCCGGACCGGTCGGAGACCAGCGACCCGGTGTGTCGGGCCCGGATCTCCCCCGCCCACGGCCGGTAGCCGTCGAACACGGCGTTGGCGATACCGGTGCCACGGGTCAGGGTGAGGAAGTCGGTACGGAAGCCGATCAGGCCACGGCTGGGCACGATGAAGTCCATCCGGACCCAGCCGGCGGCGTGGTTGGTCATCTCCTCCATCCGGCCCTTGCGGCCGGCCATCAATTGGGTGATGGTTCCGACGAATTCCTCCGGGCAGTCGATGGTCATCGCCTCGAACGGTTCGTGCAGCTTGCCGTCGATGGTCTTGGTGACCACCTGCGGTTTGCCGACGGTTAGCTCGAAGCCTTCCCTGCGCATCTGCTCCACGAGCACCGCGAGCGCGAGCTCACCGCGGCCTTGCACCTCCCAGGCGTCGGGCCGGCCGATATCCACGACCCGGATCGAGACATTGCCGACCAACTCGGTGTCCAGGCGGCTGCGGACCATGCGCGCCGTCAGCTTGTGCCCGGACACCTTGCCCGCCAGCGGCGAGGTGTTGGTGCCGATCGTCACCGAGATCGCCGGCTCGTCGACGGTGATGCGCGGTAGCGCATGGGCATGGTCGGGATCGGCCAGCGTGTCGCCGATCATGATCTCGGGCAGCCCCGCCACGGCCACGATGTCGCCGGCGATCGCCTCGTCGGTGGCGCTGCGCTCGACGCCCTCGGTCGCCAGCAACTCGGTGATCTTGGCGTTGGTGATGACGGGCACCCCGTCCACCTCGCGCATCCACGCCACCTGATGGCCCTTGCGCAGCTTGCCGTTGTAGATGCGGACCAGGGCGAGCCGGCCGAGGAAGGGAGACGCGTCCAGGTTGGTGACCAGGGCCTGCAGCGGCGCGTCCGGGTCACCCGTCGGCGGCGGCACATGCTTTTCCAGGACCTCGAACAGCGGGTCCAGGCTGGTGCCGTCAGGAATCTGGCCGTCGGCCGGCTCGGTGGTGCTGGCCACCCCGGCCCGCCCGGACGCATACAGCGTCGGCAGCCCCAGTGCGTGCTCGGCGGCCTTTGCGGCTTCGTCGTCCAGATCCGAAGCGACATCAAGTAAGAGGTCGTGGCTGGCCGCGACAACCTCGGCGATGCGTGCGTCGGGCCGGTCCGTTTTGTTGACGACGAGAATTACCGGCAGATGGGCGCCCAGCGCCTTGCGCAGCACGAACCGGGTCTGCGGCAGCGGACCCTCGGACGCGTCGACCAGCAGCAGCACCCCGTCCACCATGGACAGCCCGCGCTCCACCTCGCCGCCGAAGTCGGCGTGTCCTGGGGTGTCTATGACATTTATTACTGTGACGGTCCCGTCCTGATCGTGGCGGTGTACTGCCGTGTTTTTAGCCAGGATGGTGATGCCTTTTTCCCGTTCCAGGTCGCCGGTGTCCATCACACGGTCCTGCACCTCGCCGCGTTCGTGCAGCGCGCCCGACTGCCGCAACATCGCGTCGACCAGCGTGGTCTTGCCGTGGTCGACGTGCGCAACGATGGCGACATTGCGGAATGGCACGTCGGTGATTCTGACAGCGGGGGCCCCAGATGGCGAACTGGCTAGCGAACCGGAACGCTAGTCCGCACCGCGCCTTCGGCGCTGTGGACTTGCTGCAAGCCGCGAGATTGCCAAACTGTAGAGATTCCGGGAGGTAGCATCCCCGCCATGACCGGGGTTTTAGCCCGTGGATGAGGTGGCGTTCGGACGCTATCGGCTGGTCGAGCTGATCGGCGAAGGTGGCATGGGCCAGGTGTTCAAGGCCCACGACACCGTGATCGGACGCGACGTCGCGATCAAGGTGCTGCCCCCGGAGATGGGCACGCTGGCCGGCTATCGGGAACGCTTCCGCCGCGAGGCCCAAGTCGCGGCCCGGCTGACCGAGCCGCACATCATCCCCATCCACGACACCGGGGAAATCGACGGCCGCCTCTATCTAGTGATGCCGGTCATCGAAGGCGTCGACGTGCAGACCGTGCTGGAACGCGAGGGGGCAATGAGCCCACCACGGGCGGTACAGATAATTCGGCAGCTGGCCGCGGCACTCAATGTCGCCCATCGCAACGGGCTGGTACACCGCGACATCAAGCCGTCGAATGCCTTGATGACCAGCGACGAGCACGTCTACCTGATCGACTTCGGCATTGCCCACGACGCGGCGGCCAACTGACAACGCCGAGCCAGAAAGGCAACAGCGCAGTGATACACGAGGTTTCGGCGCGATCGCAGCGCGGGACCACCGGTTTGACGTGCCGGCTCCCGGGCTGTGACGTACCCGGCGAGTGTTGCGACATCGACACACGATACCCTGGCCGTTGGGGCCCACACATCCGTCAAACCTCAAGTGCGAGTGTAGAAAACATTAGCGATTGGCTGAAGTACCCTCTGACGGCGAGGGAGTCTCACGGCCCGCGTGCCGCCAATTGAACCGCCGTCACGGGCGGATCGAGTCCAAGAATTCGTCTAGAAGCCTCCAAGGACTACGTGGAAACTCGAGTCATCGACTCACCGGACCTGCCGAATGTGTCCGAAACGACAAAAGGGAACACCAAATGACCGAATCCCATCCAGCGCAACCGCCCTCCGGTGCGCAGCCGCCTTACAGCTATGGCCAGCCGCCTTACGGCTACGGCGAGCCGCCTGACCATCCCCAGGCGACGACCATCCTGTTGCTCGGCATTCTCGGCTTGGTGTTGTGTCAGGTGTTGGGGCCGTTTGCGTGGGTGATGGGTCGTCGTGCACTCAAAGAGATCGACTCCTCCGGCGGCACCATCGGTGGCCGCGGCCAGGTGGTAGCTGGGTATGTCTGCGGCATTGTCGCCACCGTGTTGATCGCGCTGACTGTGGTGCTCGCGGTGGCGGGGGTGGTGCTCTTGGCGTCCCATCCACCGACAACTCCGCCGGTCCTGACGAGCGTTCCTGCACCCTCAACCTGAGCGTGACAAGGCGTTCGACGCTCAGCGCCTGCGTGCATCTTCCGCAGATGACGCCATTTGTTGAAAACCTTCTGGACAGCGTGGCGCGACGAACAGCTGCCCGACGGCACGCTGCTCTGGACCGCACCCAGCGGACGAGCCTACACCACCCGCCCCGGCAGCCGCATCTTCTTTCCCGCCTGGAACACCACCACCGCCGAACTACCCCAAACACCAACCCCCACAACTACTATCGGCGACCGTACTATCGGCGACCGGGGTGTGATGATGCCACAACGGCGACGCACCCGAGCCGCCGATCTGGCCCACCGCATCAGATGCGAACGGGCCCTCAACGATGCCCACGTCGCCGAACGCAACAAGCCACCACCGTTCTGATCAGCAGCTCAAAGCTGAACAGCCACAACGACAAGCCCAAACCCAAAGGGCAAGGTCGTCGTTCCCAAGGGCCAGGGTCCACTAGAGATTCCCGCCGCGCCTACCAGCCGCGGCGGCGGGGCGCTGAAGCGACCATTTCCCGCTTTTCCGCGACTTCCCGGCTGCGGTAGACGATGTAGGGCCGAAACAGGTAGGCGATAGGCGCGCTGAAGGCGTGCACCAGCCGGGTGAACGGCCACAACGTGAACAGCACCATGCCGATGAGGGCGTGCAGCTGGTAATCCAACGGTGCATGAACCATCACTTCGCCGTGCGGCTGCAGTAGCCAGATCCGCCGGAACCACATGCCGACCGTGTAGCGGTAGTGAAACTCCCCGCCGTGCGGCCCCGTACCGATGAGGTCGCAGTAGAGGCCCACCACGATCGCCAGCACCAGCACCACATACATGACCTTGTCGCTACGGGTGGTAGCCCCCGACACCGCCGGGCGGGTGAACCGGCGGTAGATCAGCAACGCGATACCGGCCAGCGTCGCCATGCCCGCGATGGACCCGGCGATGACCGCCTGCAGATGGTAGAAGTGGTCGCTCATTTTCAACATGTGAGTCACGCGTGGCGGGATGCACAGCCCCATCACGTGGCCCGCGAAAACCGCCAGAATGCCGAAATGGAACATCGGGCTGGCAACCCTCAGTAGCCGTGACTCGTAGATCTGCGAGGAACGAGAGGTCCAGCCGAATTTGTCGTAGCGATAGCGCCACCACGTAGCGACCACCAAGACCGCCAGCGTGACGTACGGCGAGATGTCCCAGAACAGTACGTTGCTAAACATCTGAGGCTCCCCCTTGGCGTCGAGGCGGGACGGTTAAGGTAAACGGTTGCAGCCCAACGGCTTCCGCGGGAGGTCCGGCCCGCGCCAGGCGCTGTGCGCGGCGCGCCTCCTGGTCGGTCGCCATCGGCAACGTCTCGCACACCGCCGCGACCGTGTGTTCGTACGGCGACCTGGCGTCGGCCAACGCGCCGCGCAGCACGTCGATCGGGACCCGGTGCTCGACCAGCAACCGGCGCCCGGCCTCGGGATCGACGGTGGCCGCGAATTCGAGCACGACCGGCAGGTGATCGGGCGCCTCGGCGCGGGGCGGCTCGACACCCGCCTCCCGGTACGCGGCGGCGAATGCCAGCATTTCCCGGCCGCGGTTACGGGTGTCCCCGGCGGTCCAATACGTCAGGTACATCGTGGCGCGCCGCCGCATGTCGAAGGTCTCGACGTAGTCCGTCGCGGCGGCCATCGGGTCGCGGGCACGCAACGCCGCGACCGTGCGGCCCAGCAGCTCCGCCGCGGGCCGGTTGATATGGCCGCGCAGCTCATCGACGGCGTCCAGGCGCTCCGCCAACCCGTCGCCCGGATAGGCCAGCAGCAGCGACGCCGACTGCCACACCAGCCGGTCCTGCATGGTCCGGGTGTTCGACCGTTCCCGGACGCCTGACAGCAACTTCATCGCTTGGGCTCCGGGAAGAGTCCCTGGGGCGCGCCAGTGCCATCCCAGTTGAGCAGGTTCACCCGGGAGCGATCGCCGCCTGCCCTGCGACCCGCGACGGCGAGTTCACTCCGCTGTCGTTGTTGCACGGTCTGCCGTTGTTGCAGGGCGTGGAAGGTCTCCACGGCGACCGGCACCGGAGCGCCGCTGCCCTCCCCGAACGGACCGGCTTCGTACATGCCCGGCCCCCCGTCGAACGATAACGAGCATCCCATCTCCTCGGCCATCGCAGCCGCGGGCAGATCCGCCACATACGCAGTTGGAATGACATAGCGCTCTTCGTATTTCGCCACGGCCAGCAGCCGGTACATGTCGTAGACCTGCTCTTCGGTCATCCCGACGGAGTGCGGGATGTGCGGTTGGGTTTCGCGGCCCAGGTTGATATCGCGCATGTAGGACCGCATCGCCGCCAACCGCCTCAGCACGCCGGCGACCACTTCGGTGTCACCGGCGGTGAACAGCTCGGCCAGGTACTGAATCGGGATGCGCAGCGCCTCCAGCGCGCCGAACAGGTTGCCCAGGTCCTCCCCGTCGTGCCCGTCGTGGCTGACCGCGTCGACCACCGGTGACAGCGGCGGGATGTACCAGACCATCGGCATGGTGCGGTATTCCGGGTGCAGCGGAAGCGCCACCCGGTAGGTGTTGATCAGGGCGTACACCGGTGACCGCTGCGCGGCGTCGATCCACTCGTCGGAGATGCCCTCGGCCCGCGCGCCGGCGATCACTGCCGGATCATTTGGGTCCAACAGGATCTGGCGCTGCGCCTCGTACAGGTCCGTCTCGTTTTCCACCGACGCCGCTTCCAGCACCCGATCGACGTCGTAGAGCACCAGCCCGAGGTAACGCAGCCGTCCCACACACGTTTCCGAGCACACCGTGGGCAGCCCGACCTCGATGCGCGGATAGCATAGGGTGCACTTCTCGGCCTTGCCGGTCTTGTGGTTGAAATACACCTTCTTGTAAGGACATCCGGACACGCACATCCGCCAGCCGCGGCAGCGGTCCTGGTCGACGAGCACGATGCCGTCCTCGGCGCGCTTGTACATCGCACCCGACGGGCACGACGCCACGCACGACGGGTTCAGGCAGTGCTCGCAGATCCGCGGCAGGTAGAACATGAAGGTCTCTTCGAGCTTGAGCTTCACGCTCTCGTTGACGTCGTTGACCTTCTTCAGGATCGGGTCGTTGGGCACGATTTCCGGTGAGCCGGCGAGGTTGTCGTCCCAATTGGACCCCCACGACACCTTCATCGGCTTGCCGGTGAGCTGGCTGCGCGGCGCGGCGGTCGGGAAGGTGTCGCCCGCCGGTGCCTGGGTCAGGTTTTCGTAGTCGTAGGTCCACGGCTCGTAGTAGTCGTCGATGGTGGGCAACCTGGGGTTGGCGAAGATGCGCAGCAGCTTGTGGATGCGGCCGCCGTCGCGCAACCGCAGCCGGCCTTTCTTATCGCGGACCCATCCCCCGCGCCAGCGGTCCTGGTCCTCGTAGGTGCGCGGATAGCCCACGCCGGGGCGGGTCTCAACGTTGTTGAACCACACGTACTCGGTTCCGGGTCGGTTGGTCCAGGCCTGCTTGCACGTTACCGAACAGGTATGGCAGCCAATACATTTGTCGAGGTTCATCACCATCGCCATCTGCGCCATGACTTTCATGGTCAGTAAGTCACCTCCTGGCTGCGGCGCCGCACCACCGTGACCTCGTCGCGCTGGTTACCGGTGGGACCCAGGTAGTTGAATGCGAACGCGTGCTGGCCGTAGCCACCGGCCAGGTGGCTGGGCTTGATTCGCACCCGGGTCAGCGCGTTGTGGTTGCCGCCGCGCTTGTTGTTGGTCTCGGTACGGGGCGTGTCCACGGTGCGTTCCTGCACGTGATAGACGAACACCACGCCGTCGGGCATGCGGTGCGACACGATAGCGCGGCACACGTAGATTCCGTTGGCGTTGACCGCCTCGACCCAATCGTTATCGCGCACCTTGATTTTCGCCGCGTCACCGGGGCTCATCCACATCGTCGGGCCGCCACGGGACAACGACAGCATGTACAGGTTGTCCTGGTACGTCGAGTGAAACGACCACTTCGAGTGCGGCGTCAAATACCGCACGGTGAGGCCGATTCCGGCGGAACTATCCACGGTGGAGCCGAGCTGCGGCTGATCGAACAGCCGCGCCATATCCAGTGGCGGCCGGTAGACGGGCAGCTGTTCACCCAGCTCCTCGACCCAGTCGTGGGCGAGATAGAAGTGCATCCGCCCGGTAAGGGTGTGGAACGGCTTGAGATTTTCGATGTTGATGGTGAACGGGGCGTAGCGGCGACCACCGGTTTCGCTGCCGGACCATTCCGGGCTGGTGATCACCGGGACCGGACGGGCCTGGGTGTCGGCGTAGGTGATGCGCTTTTCCTCGCTGCCCTCGGCGAGATGCGCCAGCCGTTGCCCGGTGCGCTTCTCCAGCTCGAGGAAACCCTCTACCGCGAGTCTGCCGTTGCACGTTCCGGACAACGCGAGTATCACATCGGCCATCCGCCGATCCGTGGTAATCGCCGGACGGCCCGCGGCCACACCGGAATTCATCACCCCGAACTTGCCGGCCAACTCGCTGATCTCGCGGTACGGATGGACCGTGTAGCCCTTGACGGTGATCCCGAACCGGTCGACGAGCGGCCCCAGGGTCACCCACTTGTCATAGATCACGGCGTAGTCCCGCTCTACCACGGTGAGCTTGCTCATCGTCTTGCCCGGCACCGGTACCTCACCGGTATTCAGCCAATCACGTTCGGTGCCATTGGGATACGCCATCGCATCTTGGGTGTCATGCTGCAAGGCGGTCAGCACCACGTCGCTGCGAGTACCGAGATGGCGCTTGGCCATTGCGCTGAAGGCACGCGCGATGGTAGCGAATGCGTCGAAATCCGAACGTGTTTCCCACGGCGGGTCGATCGCCGGACTGAACGCGTGCACGTAGGGGTGCATGTCGGTGCTGGACAGGTCGGATTTCTCGTACCAGGTCGCGGCGGGCAGCACCACGTCGGAC
Organism: uncultured Actinomycetota bacterium; assembly: GCA_963814505.1. GTDB lineage: Bacteria > Actinomycetota > Actinomycetes > Mycobacteriales > Mycobacteriaceae > Mycobacterium. The sequence goes on along the minus strand of CAWFDM010000012.1, from coordinate 27,959 downwards.
ACCAATGTCGTCGACGTCATCCGGAAGTCGATCGACATCATCAAATCGAGCTTGCCCTCCGGAATATCGTCGGCCGGAGCATCGGCCTGCACGTTGGAGTCGGTGCCCAGCAGGTGCCGCAGGAAGTACTCGCCGCCCTTACCCGACGAGCCGATCAGGTTGGACCGCCAGACGCTAAGCACCCGCGGCCAATTGGCCGGATCGTCGGGATCGGTGACCGCGAGCTTCAGCTTGCGCGCGGCGAGTTGTTCGGCCACGTACTCGGCGGCGTCACGTCCCGCCTCGCGCGCCTCGTCGGCGACGTCGAGACTGGACCGGTCGAACTGCGGATAGAACGGGCTCCAGCCCATCGCCGTCGCCGAGGCCAGCAGGTCGATCGTGTGCTTGCCGGTGAACCTGCCGCGGCCCACCGGGCTGGCCAGCTTATCCGCCCCGTAACTGTCGTAACGCCACTGGTCGGTGTGCGCATACCAGTACGACGCGCCGGGCACCTGCCGCGGCGGCCGCGCCCAGTCGGTGGCGTTGGCCATGGTCTGCCACCCGGACAGCGGGCGCACCTTCTCCTGACCGACGTAGTGGGCCCATCCCCCGCCATTGCGTCCCATCGACCCGGTCATCATCAGCAGCGCCAGCACCGAGCGGTAGATGACGTCGCTGTGGAACCAGTGGCAGATGCCTCCGCCCATGATTACCATCGATCGCCCGCCGGATTCCTCTGCGTTGCGGGCGAATTCCTTGGCGACGCGGATGGCCTGCGCGGCGGGCACCCCGGTGATCGGTTCCTGCCAGGCCGGGGTGTTCTGCTGAGTCGGGTCGTCGTAACCGGTGGGCCATTCGCCAGGCAACCCCGGGCGCGCCACCCCGTAGTGGGCCAGCATCAGGTCGAACACCGTGCACACCAGATGCGCACCGACCCGGCGCACCGGCACGCCCCGCGACACGGTCTCGCCATGGCCGTCGACGGTGTCAAAGCTGGGCAGATCCACCAGCTCGCCGGTGCCGCCGGCTTCTACGCTGAGCGCGGGTATCACCGAGCCCAGGTCCAGGTTCCACTTCCCGACGCCGTCCTCGCCGTAGCGGAACCCGAGTGAGCCGTGTGGTATCACGACTCGGCCGGTCACCTCGTCGAGCAACGCGGGTTTGAACCCCGAGTTCTCCACTTCCGCACCAATATCGGCCGCGGTCAAGAACTTTCCCGGGACCAGCGCGTCGCCACGCCGTTCCAGCTTGATCAAAAACGGCAGGTCGGTGTAGCGGCGTACGTAGTCGACGAAGAACGGAACCTGTTTGCGCACATAGCATTCCGAAAGGATCACGTGGCCCATCGCCATGGCCAGCGCGGCGTCGGTGCCGGCGGCACACCGCATCCACTCGTCGGCGAACTTGGTGTTGTCAGCGTAATCCGGGCTGACCACAACGACTTTAGCGCCCCGGTAGCGCGCCTCGGCCATCCAGTGCGCGTCGGGGGTCCGGGTGATCGGGACGTTGGAGCCCCACATCACCAGATAGGACGCGTCCCACCAGTCCCCGGATTCGGGCACGTCGGTCTGGTCTCCGAAAACCTGCGGCGAGGCCACCGGCAGGTCGGCATACCAGTCATAGAACGACGTCATCACCCCGCCGATCAGCGAAATGAACCGGGACCCCGCGGCATGGCTGACCATCGACATCGCCGGGATGGGCGTGAACCCGGCGACCCGGTCCGGGCCGTAGGTCTTGATGGTGTGCACGTGGGCCGCGGCGATCATCTCGCTGGCCTCGGCCCAGGTCACCCGGAGCAGTCCGCCCTTACCGCGGGCCTGCTGGTAACGGCGGCGGCGCTGCGGATCGGCCTGGATGTCGGCCCACGCCAGCACCGGATCGCCGAGGCGGGCCTTGGCTTCCCGGAACATCTCGACCAGCACGCCGCGGGCGTAGGGATAGCGCACCCGGGTGGGCGAGTAGCTGTACCAGGAGAACGACGCACCGCGGGGACAACCGCGCGGCTCGTATTCGGGCCGGTCCGGGCCCACCGTCGGATAGTCGGTTTGCTGGGTTTCCCAAGTGATGATCCCGTCTTTGACGTAGATCTTCCACGAGCACGAGCCGGTGCAGTTGACTCCGTGGGTGGACCGGACCACCTTGTCGTGGCTCCACCGGTCGCGGTAGAACACGTCACCCTCGCGGCCACCGCGCCGGCTCACGGTACGCAGATCGGCGGAGAACTCTCCGGGTGTAAAAAAGCGCCCGCTGCGCTCCAGCAGTTCCTCGAGCGGTCCACCAACGTGAGGTGTGACGGTCAAGCGATAACCCTCCTCGTCTGCCAGCGGTGGGCTGCGCGAAGCCGGTGTCCGCACCTGAGGGATTCTCCGAACAGACGCCGCAACGGGCGGCGTGGATCGAGTCATCACGCCGTCGCCCAGGTTCAGGTTTTTATCAAGTGGTCTTGTAACAAGTCGACGTCGTGTACCTTCGGCCCCGCTGTGGGATCGCTGGATTGAGTCTGTGGGCTTCCTTTGGAACGCCTTGCAAAAACCCTGTCAAAAAGCTTGCGCCAGATCCGCCAGCCAGCCGCGATCGGCCGGTACCCAGTCGACTTCGTGCAGTTGCGCGGCCGTCACCCAGCGCAGCGCCCGGTGATCATGCGCGCGCGGTTCCCCGCGGATCAGGCGCACCCGGTATGCCCGAAGCGTGGTGGTGTCATTCAGCGCGATGTCGGAACCCAGGCGCTCGCCCACCACTACGTCGGCGACCTCGACGCCCAGTTCCTCCGCCAGCTCGCGGGCCAGCGCGTCGCGCTCCGTTTCGCCGTCCGCGACCTTGCCGCCGGGCAGTTCCCAGCGACCGGCCAACTCGGGCGGCCGCGCGCGTTGTGCCACCAAGAGCGTGGCGCCGGAGATGATCGCCCCGGCCACGACGATCTGGATCTGGGTGGGCATGGCCCGTGACGGTATACCGTCCGATTAGTGCCCGGCCAGCGCCGGTGGATTAGGACCGTCCCAAATGTTCGAGGCAACGTTGCCGGTCCCGAAGTTCACGTAGTAGTACGTGTGGCAGACGTTGTTGTCCCAACGCACCGGGTTGGTGACGTGATTGCCGGTGGGCGGCAAGGCCTGGCCCGGGCACCAGTTACAGGGGCCTTGTGGGTGCTCCTCGGTGCAACCGGGCCAGTGATTCAGCGGCACGGGAGCGGGTTGCGCATGGGCGGTGACCGTCGTCAGGCCCAAGCCGCCCGCCGCGACGCCTACTGACAGCAATAGCCCGGCGCTGATCCGCTTTAGGGTGTGAAAAGTGTTCATGGTTAATACCTTTCGTTATGGGCCGACGATGCTGATTGCACTCGATGCCTATCCCGGGGAGTAGTAGGGCGGCTTTTGCTGGTGGCAAAAGCGGCCCACACCGGCCACAGCGAGTCCGCCGGAGAGCGCCGCCCCCGCGAGGATCCGTTTCATGTTGAAATGAGCGTTCATGATGGTTTCCCCTTGAGTTCTCACTGCTCGCTACGCGCCGTTAGTTTGCCGCTTGTCACTTGCGAAATTCTTGCGCGCCCGAAATGCCAAGTCGGAGGACCGAGTATGTTCGGGGATATGGCTGTGTTAACGGATGAGGAAGTAGACGCCGCACTGCCCGACCTCGACGGCTGGGAACGCTCCGGCGGTGCACTGCGCCGATCGATCAAGTTTCCGACGTTTCTTGCCGGCATCGACGCGGTGCGCCGGGTGGCCGAGCACGCGGAAAGCAAGGACCATCACCCGGATATCGATATTCGTTGGCGAACAGTGACTTTCGCGCTGGTTACGCATTCCGCGGGTGGCATCACCAAGAACGACATCGAGATGGCGCGCGATATCAACGGGATCGTCAGGAACTAACCGCCCACTAACCGCCCGACGCTACGGCCCGCGTCACGGGCCGCGGCGGCGGGCCGACGGACCCGACGGCGTGTTTCCCGGTGGCGGCGATCCACACCAAGGTCGCCACCGCCGCAACGACGTAGACCAGTCCGGCCCAGGCCAGATACCAGGGCCGGCTAATTTGCCAGATCGTCGGCTGCGCAAACAGCAGCAACCACGGCAGGCCGATCAGGGTGAGCGCCAACCAGCCCCAGCCAAGGATCCGCGCACCGGGACACCCGCGCAGTGGTCCGTGAATCAGCCAGATCATCAGCGGCACCAGCCACACCCAGTGGTGGGTCCACGAAATCGGCGAGAGCAACAGCCCGAACAACTCGACCACCAGCAACCTACCGAGCCGATCGGACCCGTCCAGTGCCCGCCAGGCCAGGATGGCAGCCACCGCGGTGACGGCGATCCCCGCCAGCACCAGTGGACCAAAGCCCGCGTCGTGGCCGAGAATCCGGGACAGGCCGCCGCGCCAGGATTGATTGATCGACGTGCCGATCGGCCCGACCCGGTGCGCGTCGCCGAGCAGATCGGTGAAGTAGTAGCGGGCCTGATCACCGACCACCAGCCACGAGACCCCGACCGTGGCGAGGAACACGACCGCCGAAAACGCGGCCGCGCCGAAGCGCCGGACGCCGAGGAGATAGACACCGGCGATTGCCGGCGTCAACTTGATGCCGGCGGCCACACCGACCAGCAGCCCCGATAGCCACCAGCGCGTGGTGTAGGCCGCCCACAGCACCCCCAGCAACAGAAACACATTGATCTGCCCATAGTCGAAGTTGCTGCGTAGCGGCTCGATCCAGATGGTGATCGCCGTCCACACCATCGCGACACGGTGACCGCCGTTGGACGCAACGCCGATCAGGCGCTGGCTGATCCGCACCGCGCCGTACAACGCGGCGATCGTGCCGATCTGCCACAGAAAAGCAACCAGCCCGAACGGCAGCAGGTGCAGCGGGTAGAACACGACCGCGGCAAACGGCGGATAGGTGAACGGCAACGGAAAGTCCGGCGTTTGGTCGGCATACACGCAGCTGTACAGCGTGCCGGGATGGTCGATGGCCGCGGCACAACGCACGTATACGTGCAGGTCGACGAAGTTTGCGCCGTTGCGCGCGAGGAATGTCCAGCCGAGTCGCGCCGCGACGCTGAGGAGCAGCAGCGCCGGCGCGCCCGCATGCAGCAGGATGGTCAGCCGCTGGGTCATGGTTGCCGCGCGCGCGGCCGAGGTGGTGTGTATGAGCCCGACTCTAGTTTGCCGACGAACCACGACACCCGAAGCGGCGGCCGGCCGCCCAGGTCACCGCCGTCACTCGTCTGGGTAACGATCACATAAATGCCACACGTGTCACTTGAGTCACATCCGCATCAAAGTAGCTTCAGGGCGGGACCTGTCATCGACAACCAGGGAGAGTCATGCCAACCATCTGGACCTACTTGCGCGCAACCGCCGTCGTACTCGGTTCGTCCGCCGCGCTACTGACGGGCGGTATCGCCCACGCCGACCCCGCGCCGGCACCGGCGCCGGACCTCGGGCCTGCGCTGAACATTCCGCAACAGATCATCAGTTCCGCGGCCAACGCACCCCAAATTCTGCAGAACCTCGCGACGGCCCTCGGCGCCACCCCGCCGATCGCTCCACCGACCGCTCCCGGGATCAGTGCCACCCTTCCTGGTGTGACCCCTGCCGCGGCCGCCACGCCCACGGCCGCTCCGGCGGCGATCCCGTCGATTCCCGGCGTGACGGCACCCTCTGCCACTCCCGCCGCGCCGACAACCCCTGCCGTTCCCACTGTTCCCGGGGTCAACGCACCGATCACGGGGGCAGCGGCAACCGCGGCTCCGGCGGCTCCGGCGATTCCCGGGTTGCCCTCCATCCCCGGGCTGACGGCACCGGCCGCACCGGCGGTACCGGCTGCATCGGCGGCAACCGCGGTCCCAGCGGCTCCGGCGACCCCGGCGATTCCCGGGTTGCCCTCTATCCCGGGGCTGACGGCACCGGCGGCGACCGCGGCCACCGCGGTCCCGGCGACTCCGGCGGTCCCAGCGGTTCCAGCGGTTCCGGGGTTGCCCTCCATCCCTGGCATCACCGCCGCTCCTGCCTCCGCCGCCGTACCGGCGACCACACCGGGAATACCGCAGGCGAAGGTCGACATGCCCGCGCTGCCCGGCCTGCCGGTGAATGTGCCGGCGCAGATTAGGGTCCCGAGCGACCTGCCCGCGCTGGCGGCGGGTGCCGTTCCGGGGCAACCGGCGGCAACGCCGCCGGCTGGAGCCGCTGCGCCGCTCTCACCCACGTCGCTGCTTTCCGCCCTGCCCTGAACGGGCCGCTAGACAGCCAACCCCGCTCCAACGAATACCGGAGGACACCGTGGTAAGCACTTGGAACCTGTCCAAAGGTTTGGCCGCCGTCGTCGCGGCATCGGCTGCCGCGTTCGGGCTCTGCCCGAGCGCGGCAGCCGACCCGGCGACGCCGCCGCCGAACCCAGCCCAACAGCTACCGGGCCTGCCGGCGTTGGCTCAGTTGAGCCCGATAATCCAGCAAGCCGCCAGCAATCCTGCGGAGGCGACCCAGCTGCTGATGGCGGCGGCGCAAGCGTTCACCCACAATCCGACCGCGCCAACCGAGTCGCGGAACGTGGCCGCGTCGGTGAACCAGTTCGTGGCCGAGCCGACCAACCCGGTGCCCGGGTCTCCCCCTCTGGCCGTGCCCGCCACGCCCACACCCGACGCCGCGCCGGTACCTCACCTGCCACCGGCAGGCATCGAGCCCGGCGCGCCGGCGCATCTGCCCACGGGCATCGACCCGGTCCGCGCGGCGGGTCCGGCCCCCCAGACAGTCCCCGCCCCGCCTGCCGCTACCCCGCCGACGGCCGCACCGGCACCCGGGACCAGCGTGCCCGCCGCGGCACCCGCTCCCGCACCCGTGCCGGCCGCCCCGGCACCCGCGCCGGCCGCTCCGGCGCCGGCCTCTGCACCGTCGGCCGCCCCGGCGCCCGCGCCGGCCTCTGCACCGGCGGCCGCCCCGGCGGCGGCCCCGGGTTTCGGCCCCGACACCCCGCCCACGCAGGACTTCATGTACCCCTCGATCGGTACCAATTGCCTTGCGGACGGCAGTAATTCGATCGCGACCGCACTTTCGGTGGCCGGGCCGGCCAAGATCCCGCTGCCCGGGCCGGGGCCGGGGCAGACCGCCTATGTGTTTACCGCGGTCGGCACCCCCGGGCCCGCCGATGTGCAGCGGCTGCCGTTGAACGTCACCTGGGTGAACCTGACCACCGGCAAGTCCGGGAGCGTCACGCTCAAGCCGCGCCCGGACATCAATCCGGACGGGCCGACGACGTTGACCGCGATTGCCGACACCGGTTCCGGCAGCATCATGTCGACGATCTTCGGGCAGGTCACCACCAAGGAAAAGCAGTGCCAGTTCATGCCCACCATCGGCTCGACGGTGGTGCCCTAGATATCTTGCGGACGCCAGCGTGCGCAGATGTACGCGGCTAACGGCGTGTCGCCGTGCAGCCACGCACGCTCGCGGCAAATTTAATAGGCCATGAAAAGGATTGAGTCGCGGTCGTACTCCAGGCCCGGATGAACGCTGGCCAGGTGGGCCTGGGTCAGTTCGACGAGCTCGTCCTCGTCCTTGCCGACGATGGCTTCGCCGCATGGACACGTTATGTGTGTCTTCACGTTGCTGCCTTTCCCTTCGGTTACTGATTGGACGCCTTGGCCGCGGCCTTCATCTGCTTTTTATAGGATCGCACCTTCCCGAGCGATTGGGCGTCGACGATATCGGCGACCGAACAGTGCGTGCCGGCTTTTCCGAAGTCTCCGGCCGCCGCCCGCCAGCCCTTCGGCGTCACGCCGTACTGCTTGCCGAGCAACGCCAGGAAGATCTGCGCCTTCTGCTCGCCGAAACCGGGTAGCCCCTTGAGCCGCCGCAACAGCTCGTTGCCGTCCGGCTCACCCGCCAACCACAGTGCGGCCGCGTCGCCGTCGTAGCGGTCCACGATGATCTGCGCCAGGGCCTGGATCCGCTTGGCCATCGAACCCGGAAAGCGGTGTATCGCAGGCCTTTCCGAGCACAGCGCGGCGAACTTGTCCGGGTCGTAGTCGGCGATCTCGCGGGCGTCGAAATCACCCATCCGGTCCGCGATCTTCTTCGGACCCGCGAAGGCGGTCTCCATCGGCACCTGCTGATCGAGCAGCATGCCTACCAGCAATGCGAACGGGTTGGCGTCCAGCAGCGCGTCGGCGGCCGGATCTTGGACGAGCTGCAGTTTCGGCACCCGACCAGTGTAGGACGCGGCGCACCCGCTCAGCGGGCGGCGAGCCACCAGCGATACAAGTCGGTGAGGTCACTGCCGTCCACGTTCGCGAGCACAAGATCCGCGTCCCTGGTCCAGGTCACTATGAACCCGCTCGTGTATGGGTAGAAGTCGTGTCCACATTTCATGGTTCCGCCCTGCCAAGGGATCGGTCCCGGATCGGTTGTTCCCGGGCATGGGATCGCAGCACCGTATTGGCCGAAGGCTTTGCTCAGGTCGGCGGGATTGCCGTACAGGGAGTAAATGGCACCGTACGGGCCGCTGGAAACGTGTTGGTGGTGGCAAAAGATCCGGGCAAGGAAGGGATCCTGAGCAGACTGCGGGCCAGCCTGGCAGTCGGCCGGCGTGAAGCCCCCAGAGAGCAGCGCGAACAATTTGTCGTTATTGGCCTGGTTGTCTGCAGGATCAGCGGTCGCCGATGTAGCTACATACGTAACAACCGAAACGCACGCGGCGCTCATCGCTGTACCGAGGAATACAGTCAGCGACTGAATTTTCATAGTTGAAAGCGTTTGTCGGCTGTTGATCGAGCATTTCACCTTCGAGGAGAGCGAGAGGATCCTCGTCCAGCATGCTGGTCGGGGGCATCGCCCCCGTTGCCATTCCGAGAGGTCAAATCGCCGGCTCGTGGGCCCAGGAGTGGAATCATTTCGGGATGAGCGTCAACGACGAATCGGCTGCGCCGCGCAGTTTCGCGGCACACCCCCCGTTCCCGTTATCCAAAGCGCTGTCCAAGGTGATCGACGAAAACGGGCGCCCCACGCCGATGTACCTTGTCTGGTTCGGGTCTCTGCTCGCGGCGGTACTTGGTGGGATCTACGTATGGACCCATGCCCCGGCGGGGTGGACACACGGCTCTGCCGCCACCGTAGTTGTGATCGTCCTCGTCATGGGCGTCCTCGCCTACGCCGGGTGGCACAACACCCGCGAGATCCTCATTTGCGTCACGGGCGAAGGCCTGACCGTCAATCTGCGGCGCGGCGATGTTTTTTCATTCAGCGACGCCAAGCTCGGCCTGTGGGCGTATGGGAGCAAGACCAAGACGATGGGCGCGGCGCTGCACCTGCGGTCTGGTCCGCACCACTTTGTTCTGGGCGGACGAGATCATCGCATTGGTACCGGAACGCGGCTCGACGAGCCGCCCGCGGGCTACGTCGACGCGTGGATGTGGGCCGGCGACTTCGATGAGCTTCTCACCATCGTCAGCCGTCGGAGCGCATTGGATGTTCACCGGCCCGCGCCGGGGGAACCGACTCGTTGTCTGCTGTTTCCCAACGTTGAATTGACAAATCACCTCGGGTGGAGATTCTTCAAAAGCCGTCGGCTCGTGAATTCAGCCCGGCAACCGCGCCTGGCCATCGACGTGGGCGAAGATGGGATCCGCGTGATCGACCCGAACAGCACCGCACTCGTTGCCACGGCTGCGCCGGCGCAGGTGTCTGCGACACGGGCAAAGCACAACTGCTGGAGGAAGGGTTGCCACGAGTCGTTTGTCCTGGTCCTGCGCGTTCCCGGTTTGCAACCACTGACGGTCAGATGTCTCGACCCCGCCAGCTTCGGGCGAACCTACAACACCCCTCGGTTTTCCTGGCGCGGCGAGGCGCAGGAGAAGGTGAAGACGCCTGCCGATTACTCAGTCTCGGGCATGGATTGGCTTACGCTTGTTGAGAAATTCGGCTTTGCCCCGTATCTGCAAGACAGGGCGAATCGGGGTAGCGGCTGAAACCTGCGCCTGGCGTCGCCGCGGCGAAAAGGGTTGTCAGTCAACGACTGTGAGTCGGCGCTAACCGCTCTTGCGGCGGAATTCCCGACGGCTCTCGACCGGACCATGCGTCCGCGCCTGCTTGCCGCCGCCGTCCTTGTGATCGGATCCGCTCGACGACTTCGCCAGCTTGCGGTCCAGGGCTTCACGGAACTTGCGCTTGGTCTCGTCGTCTGCTTCGTCTGGATCTTGCGAAGACTTCGATTCAGCCATACGGGCAGCCTAGCCTGCACCGGCTGACCTGGCAGGCATCATCGCTACCGCATTCCCGGGGGCATGCCGTAAACGTGTGAGATCGGCAGGTTCAGTACCACCCGCCGATCGGTGATCATCGCCTGCCGGTATTCGTCCCAATCCGGATGCTCACCGGCGATGTTGCGATACAAGGCAATCAGCGCTTCGACGGTGTCGTCATCGGGCGCCGCGGCGGGCGGCGTCAGCTCCGCGGTGCCCTCCGCGACGGCATACGACCAGCCGTCGTCGGCATCGACCAACAGCGAAGCGCGCGGGTCCCGGCGCAGGTTACGGGTCTTGGCCCGCGGCTCGGTGATAGACACCCGCACCACCACCTCGCGCGGGTCGAAGTGATACGAGACGTTGGACAGCTGGGGACGCCCGTCCTTTTTGATGGTGGCCAGCACCCCCATGGAGTTCCCACTGATCACGGCTAGCAGTTTGTCGTCGAAGACTTGGCGTCCCATGGGAGAAAGCCTACGTCGCCCGCCTGGCGGACCGGCCCCGCGGCCTGGTGAAATTGATGTTTATGACCCGGTTTGCCGCATTCCTGCGTGGCGTCAACGTCGGGGGCGTCAACCTCAAAATGGCCGAAGTGGCCGCTGCGTTGACCGACGCCGGATTCGCCAACGTACGCACCATCCTGGCCAGCGGAAACGTGTTGCTCGATTCGTCGTCCGGTGTTGCCGCGGTGCGGAAGAAGGCCGAAGCCACGTTGCGCCAGCGGTTCGGGTACGAAGCCTGGGTGCTGGCCTACGACATCGACACGGTGCGCGCCATCTCCGAGGCCTACCCGTACGAGCGGGAGGTCGACGGGTACCAGTCCTACGTCACGTTCGTCACCGATGCCGCGGTGCTGGACGAGCTCGCGGCGCTGGCCGATCGCGCGGGCCCGGACGAGAAGATCAGCCGCGGTGTGGGCGTCGTCTACTGGCAAGTACCCAAGGGCGGCACGCTGGACAGCACCATCGGCCAGACCATGGGCAAGGCGCGCTACAAGTCATCCACCACGACCCGCAACCTGCGCACGCTGGATAAGGTGTTGCGATGACCGCCGAATCGCGGGGTGCGCCAAGAGATTTCCCGCTGCTCAAGTTCGGCTGACGCGGGTCGTGATTGGTTGTTGGTTGAGTTTTAGTTCGGTCCTAGTCGTCCGGCACGTTGGTGAGGTAACGCATTGCGTCTGACTTGGTCAGCCCCAAGGCCCGGGCCACGTCGACGTATTCTTTGGCCGCGGCCGCCATCGCGGCGTCGGTGGGATCGAAACGGGAAATGAAAGTGCCGAAGCGCCCACGTGTTTCGACGATCGCCGCCGACTCCAGCTCACGATAGGCGCGGGCCACGGTGTTGGCGGCCACGCCAAGCTGACCCGCAAGATCGCGCACCGTCGGGAGCCGGCTGCCGGGCGGCAACGCACCGGCCCGGACTCCGTCGATCACCTGGGTCCTGAGCTGGTCGAACAGTGGCTTGCGCCCCTTCACGTCGACCCGTAGCAAATCCCGCAACTCCACGTACCCAGTATCTCTCAAGCACGGCTATCTTTGTGGGATGCGAGTGACGGTACTTAGTGGCGCGGGAATCTCCGCGGAGAGCGGGGTGCCGACGTTCCGCGATGACAAGAACGGCTTGTGGGCCCGCTTCGACCCCTACGAGCTGTCCAGCACCCAAGGGTGGCAGCGCAATCCCGAGCGCGTCTGGGGATGGTATCTGTGGCGCCATTACCTGGTGGGCAACGTCGCGCCCAACGACGGACACCGCGCCATCGCCGACTGGCAGAACAAGGCCGAGGTCACCGTCGTCACCCAGAATGTCGACGACTTGCACGAGCGCGCGGGCAGCACGCCGGTGCACCACCTGCACGGCAGCCTTTTCGAATTCCGTTGTGCGCGCTGCGGACTGCCCTATACCGAAGCGCTGCCCGAGATGACGGAACCGGCTCTCGAGGTGGAGCCTCCGGTGTGCCACTGCGGCGGCCTGATCCGGCCCGACATCGTGTGGTTCGGGGAACCGCTGCCCGACGAGCCCTGGCGGCAGTCGGTCGAGGCGACGGAGGCCGCCGACGTGATGGTGGTGGTGGGGACGTCAGCGATCGTCTACCCGGCCGCCGGGCTACCCGACCTGGCGCTGTCCCGCGGCACCGTCGTGATCGAGGTCAATCCCGAGCCCACCCCCCTGTCCAGAAACGCGACGATCTGCATCCGCGAGTCGGCGAGCCAAGCATTGCCCGAACTGCTCGAGCGACTGCCCGCGCTGCTGAAGTAAGGGCTCGACACCCTTTCTCGACGCCCTTTAGGGTCTGCGCGCCCGACCCAGCGCCAGCTCTGCCACCGGCATCGGCGTCCAGATCGGCAAAGTCCACTCGCGCCGGGAAGCCTCCACCTGGAATCCGGCGTCCACGATCCAGGGCTCGGGATCGCGATGCGTATGACAGTTGCCGAACAGCCTCGGCCACAACGTCGCGTCGAGAAACCGCTGCCACCGCCCCCGCACGCCGGCGCTCGCCACATGCTCGAGATACCGCAGCTCACCCCCCGGCCGCAGCAATGCATAAAGACGCCGCAGCACCAGCACGGGGTCGCTGACCGAGCACAGCACCAGCGAGCACACCACCGCGTCAAAGGGCTCGGAGTTGAAGTCCTCGACCGCCTCGCCACCCACGACGACCGGAACGCGCGCCGCCGCGGCCGCGGCACGGGCCCGGGCGCGGAGGCGCTTCTCGGGCTCCAGGGCGATCACGTGTGCGACGGACTCCGGATAGAGGGCGAAGTTCGTCCCGAGACCGGCGCCGATTTCCAGCACCCGGCCCGACAAGCCGGCCAAATTCTCACGGCGAAGATCGCGCACCGACTTGGCTTCGTGGGCGACGACGACGGGCCAGACTCGGGCGAAGAAGGGATTGTCGACCCTTGATGGCGCCGACGCCGTAGCCGTCATACCGACGTCTCTTCCGACTCTTCCGGTGCGCCGGGTAGCACCTCCAGCGGTCGCGCCCGCACCCACTCCACCAACTGCTGCGGTGTCGCGTCCCGGCCGGCGACTCCGGTCACCACATGTCCGTAAAAGACCGAGCACAGCACCCGATCGGCGAAGTCCTCCGCATCGCCAAACGGCAGGTGCGGCTTGGCGATCAGCATGGCCGCCACCCCGTGCGCCGCGCTCCACAGTTCCAACGCTACGGCGCTCGGGTCGTTCTGCAGGTAAGTACCGTCTTCTACCAGCGCCTGCACGGTCGCGCGCAGGTTCTGGAAGGCCGAACTGTCCAGCGTCATATCGACGTTGCTTCCGGACCGCCACTCACCCATCGTGGCGATCCGGTACAGCTCCGGCGTTTGGGTGGCAAACCGGATGTACGCCAGCCCCTGGGCGCGCAGCACGTCGGCCGGGGACGTGTACTGCTGCACTACCCGCTGCATTTCCAGATCGAGCTTTTCGAAGTAGCGCGCGCAGACCGCGTCCAGCAGTTCGTTTTTATGCGCGAAGTGCAGGTAGATCGACGGCGGTGTGACGCCGACACGTTGTGCCACCGAACGGATCGACACCGACCTGGCGTGACCGGTTTCCAGCAGCAGCTCGGTGGCCGCGTCCAGAATCTCGTCGCGCAGCAGATCGCCGGACCCGCGTGGAGCTCTGACGCGACGCAGACCCGCGACGGGGGCGCTAGCCACCTTTGGTCACCGTCTCTCGCACCGGATACCCGTTGTGCTGCACCGGGATCTCGACGGACTCGGCGGATGCGGCCTCTTCCTTCGGCCCCTCGCTGATGCCCACCCGGTCGTGCAGCCAGGCCAGGGGCTTGGGTGCCCACCAATTCCACCGGCCCATCACGTGCATGAACGACGGCACCACGACCATGCGCACCAGGGTGGCATCCGCGAACACGGCAAGCGTCAGGCCCAGGCCGAACATCCGCATGAACGACACGTGAGCGGCGATCAGCGCGGCGAACGACATCGACATCACCAACGCGGCCGCGGTGATCACCCGGCCGGTGCGGGCCACGCCGTGCGCCACGCTGTCGTCGTTGGCGGCGTGCGCCTCTTTGGCGCTTACCCGTGCCGGTCGAGCGGCTCCGGAACCCAGCCAGTACTCGCGGATCCGGGAGATCAAGAACACCTCGTAGTCCATCGACAACCCAAAAGCGATACAGAACAACAACACCGGCATGTTGGCCACCAGCGTCCCGCTCGGGGTGGTTCCCAGCGCCCCCAGATGGCCGTCCTGGAAGATCCACACGAGCGAACCGAACGCCGCGGTCAGCGACAGCACATTGCACATCAGCGCCTTCGCCGGCATCACCACGCTGCCGGTGAGCAGGAACAGCAACACGAACGTAACGGTCGCCATCAGACCCAGCACCAGCGGCAGCCGGTCCGTCACCGCATCGACGCTGTCGCGGTTGACCATTGCGACGCCGGCCATTTCGACGGATCGGCCGGCGGGCCCGGGCACCTGGTGCAGCCGCGTGAGCTGGGTAACGGACGCGTCCGAAAACAGCGGCGCCGAGCTGTTCACGGTCAGGAACGCGCTGCCGTCAGCAAGGCCGGTGGCTCCGGCCGGTGGTCCCACCTTGTTTCCGCCCTGGAATGTCCCGCCCGGGGCGGTCACCGCCGCCACCTCGGGAACCCTCGATAAGGCGGCGGCGTAGTTGTCAAGATCCGCCGGGCCCAGGCCACGGACATCGGGAACGACGACGGGCACCGACGTCGCCGAATCGTGCGCGAAGTTGGTGCGCAGCTCGTCACCGACCTGGTGCGACGACGCCGAAGGCGGCAGCACCCGGTCGTCCGGGAACCCCCACTTCACCGAGAAGAACGGAAGCCCGAGCAGCACCAACAGCGCGACGACGACCAGACCGGTCGACGCCCAGCGACGCATCACGAACTTGCTCGATCGGTACCAGAACCACTGCTCGACCGGCTTGTGCAGCGGATCGGGGCGGCGGAATCGGTGGCGCAGGAAGCGGCGCACGTCGAGTGCGTCCAGCCGGGGACCCAACAGCACGATCGCGGCCGGGGTAATAAATATGGATGCGGTGGCGACGAAGGCCACGGTGGCCACACCTGCGTAGGCGAACGATTTCAGGAAGTACATCGGAAAGGCCACCGTCGCGGCCATCGACAACGCTACGGTGACCGCGGAGAACAGCACCGTGCGGCCGGATGTGGCCATGGTCCGGATCAGCGCCTCGTCACGGTCACTGCCCTCGGCCAACTCGTCGCGATAGCGACTTACGATCAGCAACGTGTAGTCGATGGCCAACGCCAGGCTCAGGGCGGTGCTCAGGTTGAGCGCGAAGATCGACACCTCGGTGGTGAACGTGATGAGCCGCAACACCGTCATGGAGCCGACGACGGCCAGCGCGCCGAGGGCCATCGGCAACGCCGCCGCCAGCAGTCCGCCGAACACCCAGATCAGCACCAGGAAGCTCAGCGGGAGCGCGATCATTTCCATGACCACCAGGTCGTCCTGGTTTTGCTTGTTGATCTGGGCGTACTGCATCGCAGGGCCACCGGCGCGGACGGTCACGCCGTCCCGATCGTGGACGAGTTGGTCCGACAGGGTTTGGGCGTTTTTCTGCACGAAGTTCTCGCCGCCCTTGAGGTTGACCACGATCAACCCCGACTTGCCGTCCTTGCTGATCAGATCGTTCGGGGCGCCTTGCACCCCAGATGGAAGTACGGTCCACGCCGAGGACACATTGAGAACCAACGGGGACCGTTGCAATTGGCCAACGAGGTCGGTGCCCACCTCGCGAGCCTGTTCGCCGTTGGTGCCTGTAGGCGCGGTCACCAAAATCAGCATCTGCTGACCGCTCTGGCCGAACTTGTCGGCCAACACGTTGATGGCGCGGGCCGACTCCGAGTTCGGATCCTGGAAACCCCCAGGTGACAGGCTCTTTGCGACGGGGATGCCGAAGATCGCTGCCGCTATTAGGACCAGGAGCGCAACCCCGATGATTCGTCGCGGCGCCGCTATGGCCAATCGAGCGATCCACTGCAGCATGTTGTGCCTCCCACCCCTGACACTGGGCACCCCCGCGCCCGCCTGTATCAGCGGTAACCTATCCGCGCTAACTTACAGGTGTCAAACAACACCCTAGCCGTAAGCACGAGTCAGGGTCGGCGGATGGTTCAACGGCGCGGGACAAATCGGGAAAAGTTTTGACGCCACGCCGCCACGACGTCGCGGGTCGGCCGACGAGCGACCGCACCCTACCCGTCGGTAATAATTGCCACCATTTTCCGAACCGTGACTCAAAGATTCCTTAAACGCGGCCCATAGTCTCAGTGTCATGTGGATCGACGACTCGAGCGCAGACGTCATCGTGGCTGACTTCGAGGCTCTCTACCACGGCGACATGCTGGTGGAAGGCGAGACCTCGGAGCAGTTCGAAGACTGGCACCCGCTCCCTACGGCAAGCTGACCGAACGATGAGCGTGCTTGCGCGGTTACTCATGGCCGAACCCGCCATTGCCCGGTGGTTCCGTCGATAGCTGAATTCTTGATTGCCGAAGTCAGCCCCCCGCAGCGGCGGGGGGCTTTCTTTTTGCCGCGTTTGCCCTTTTTGCCCCTGTGCCTCAGCGTGGCGCCATGCGGATGGCACCGTCCAAACGAATGACCTCGCCGTTGAGCATGGGGTTTTCGATGATGTGCACGGCCAGGGCGCCGTACTCGTCCGGGTTCCCCAGCCGCGCCGGGTGCGGCACCTGCTTGCCCAACGACAGCCTGGCCTCCTCCGGCAGCGACGCCAGCAGGGGCGTATCGAATATGCCCGGCGCGATCGTGACCACCCGGATGAGCTTGCCGGCCAGGTCGCGGGCGATCGGCAGGGTCATGCCGGCCACGCCGCCCTTCGACGCCGAGTAGGCCGCCTGGCCGATCTGCCCGTCGAAGGCCGCCACCGAGGCGGTGTTGATGATGACGCCGCGCTCTTCGCCATTTGGCCCGACGGGTTCGGTCTTGGCGATGCGCTCCGCAGCCAGCCGCAGCACGTTAAAGGTGCCGACCAGGTTGATGTCCACGATCTTGCGGAACGCATTCAGCGGGAAGACGCCGTCGCGGCCCAGCACCCGGATGGCGTTGCCGGTGCCGGCACAGTTGACCACGATGCGCAGCGTTCCCATCGCCTCGGCGGTGTCCAGCGCGCCGGTGACGGCGGCCTCGTCGGTGACATCGGCCTGCGCGAAACGCGCGCGATCGCCGAGCTGACCTACCACATCGTCGCCCCGCAGGTCCAGCACGACCACCTGCGCCCCGGCGTCCAGCAGCCGCTTGGTGGTGGCCAGGCCAAGGCCCGATGCGCCACCGGTGACCACCGCGACCGCGTCTTTGATCTCCATGCGAGTCCTTTCCCTTGCTCGGGTCCCTTGCTCGGGCTATCTCCAGTCGTCGAGTATCGCTTGGACGTCGGCCACGGGCGCCGCCGGCGGGCGTGGCCGGCCGGGCGCGGTGCGGGAGAACCGCGGCGCGGGCAACGGTTGCAGACCGCCGTTGACCTCATAGAAGGTGTTCCGCTCGGTGATATGCGGCTCGGTCTGCACCTCGCCGAATGCCAGCACCGGCGTGACGCAGGCATCGGAATCGGCGAAGACCTTGGTCCAGTGATCGCGGTCGTGACCGGCGAAGGCCCGGGTCAGCACCGCCCGCAGCTCGGGCCAGCCGACGGGGTCGTTCTGCGGCGGCAGGCTGGCGGCGTCCAGGCCCAGCCCCGCCAGCATGGCCGCGTAGAACTGCGGCTCGATGGCGCCGACGGCGACGTAGCGGCCATCGGCGCACTCGTAGGTGTCGTAGTAGGGCGCGCCGCCGTCGAGCATGTTGGTGCCGCGCACGTCGGACCACACGCCCGACGCGCGCATCGCCCACATCATCTGGACCAGCATGCTGGAGCCGTCGACCATCGCGGCGTCGACGACCTGGCCTTTGCCGGAGGTCTGCCGCTCCCACAGCGCCGCCAGGATGCCGACCAGCAGGAACATCGAGCCGCCGCCGAAGTCACCGACCAGGTTCAGGGGCGGCACCGGACGCTCGTCGACCCGGCCGATGGCGTGCAGGATGCCGTTCAGCGAGATGTAGTTGATGTCGTGACCCGCAGTCTGGCTGCGCGGGCCGGCCTGCCCCCAGCCGGTCATCCGGGCGTAGATCAGCCGGTCGTTGACTCCTGCGCAGTCCTCGGGTCCCAGGCCGAGCCGCTCGGTGACGCCGGGGCGATAGCCCTCGATCAACACGTCGGCCCTGGCGACGAGGTCGAGCACCAGTTCGCGCCCTTCGCCGGACTTCAGATCGGCAATGACGATGCGGCGGTTGCGCAGCATGGCGTCGTTGGCCTTATCTCCTGAGCCGCCGGTGTGGGCCGACGGGCGATCGATGCGCACCACGTCGGCACCGAGATCCCCCAGGATCATCGCGGCGTGTGGACCCGGCCCGATGCCGGCCAGCTCGATAACGCGCAATCCAGCCAGTGGTCCCGTCATGATCTACCGACCTTTCGTCTGCCCTGACGCCAGTTCCGGATCGAACAACCGGTTGTTCGCATCTTTGCAGCCGCCGCCGACGGCCGTGCACGCCGATCGCCCAATTAAAAGGCCACCGCGGATCATGCGCCATCTCCTCTGCTGCGGGACGGCTAACATCCGAGTCGACCGGCAATACTTTTCGACATCAGATCCGAATGGGGAGTAATCGACCAGGGAAATCGAGGACAGGACGGAGACGCCCGATGTCAGGTGTACAGCTTCGCTGCCTTGTGACCGGGGCGACGGGCTACATCGGCGCCCGGCTAGCACCGCGACTGCTGGAAGAGGGTCATTATGTTCGCGCGCTGGCCCGCAACCCGGCCAAGTTGACGGACGTGCCATGGCGAGACCGGGCCGAAGTGGCGCGCGGAGACCTCAGCGATCTCGATTCGCTGATCGCGGGGTTCGACGGGATGGACGTCGTCTATTACCTGGTCCATTCGATGGGCTCGTCGAGGGATTTCGCGGCCGAGGAAATCCGCGCCGTCCGTAACGTCGTGACGGCCGCTCGCCGCACCGGAGTGCGGCGGCTGGTGTACCTCAGCGGCCTGCACCCAGAGGGCAGCAAGCTCTCCGCGCATCTCGAGTCGCGCGAAGCCGTAGGCCGTGCGCTCATCGACTCGGGCATCGAGACCGTGGTGCTGCAAGCCGGGGTGGTCGTCGGGTCGGGGTCGGCGTCGTTCGAAATGATCAGGCACCTCACCGACCGGTTGCCGGTGATGACCACACCGAGGTGGGTGCACAACAAGATCCAGCCGATCGCGGTACGCGACGTGGTCTACTACCTGGTCGCTGCGGCAACGGCGCCGGTGCCGTCATCGAGGACCTGGGATATCGGCGGCCCCGACGTATTGGAGTACGGGGACATGATGCGGGTCTACGCCGAGGTAGCGCAGCTGGGCAGACGCTACTTGATTGTGCTGCCATTCCTGACGCCGACAATCGCCAGCCTCTGGGTTGGGACCGTGACCCCGATTCCCCCCGGCCTGGCGCGGCCGCTGATCGAGTCGCTGGAATGCGACGCGGTGATGCGCGATTCCGACATCGACACCGTCATCGAGCCGCCCCCGGGCGGCCTGACCGGTTACCGCCGCGCCGTGGCATTGGCCCTGGACCGCGCAATGCACGGCCTTCCCGAGGCGAGTTGGGCCTCGTTGCAGTCGGAAATAGCCGAGCCGCTGCCCAGCGACCCGGACTGGGCCGGCGAAATTGTGTACACCGACGTGCGCAGCGCCGCGACTTCGGCATCGCCCGACGACGTCTGGAAAGCCGCCGAGAACGCGGCGAAGGCCAGTTGGTGGTGCTCGTACACGGTCATGCGGGGCAGGCGCCGCTCAGCAGACCGGTGGAGCGTGGCGGAGCGTGAACCCGGTAGCAAGTTGCGGCTACGCGCCCAGACGCACTCACCCGGGCAGGCGTGGCTGGATATCACCGTCACACCGCAAGATGGCGTCGGCAGCAGCTACGCGCAGCGGGCGATCTTTTTTCCACGCGGCATCCCTGGCCGGTTGTACTGGTTCTTGCTGCGGCCGCTGCACATCGCTGCGCTGCGCGCGCTGGTCCGCGCTACCGTCGGATCCACCTGATCGCTGCCAGCTCCAACCACGACGTCAGACGCCGAACAACGGTGGGAGCCCCAGCACCATCATCAGGCCCCACACCCCGTGGGTCAGGATCGGCGCCAGCACCCCGCCTGTCGAGCGACGCTCGAACGCACAGACCGTTCCGAGGATGATCGCGGCGAACCCGAGCATCGGGTTACCGCTGGCCATGATCGCGCCGATGTACACGACGGTGGAGAACAGCACCGGATGGAACCGACCCAGCGCGGTATAGAGCGCGCCGCGGAAGAATATCTCCTCGGCGATACCGTTGACCACCGTGATCAGCGCGACCAGCAGCAAAGATCCGTGAGTTGCGAATTGCAGCACCCGCACGATCAAGGCTGAAACGGGCGCGATCTCCCTGGCGATCAATCCGCCGAGCACGAAAGCGCCGCCAAGGAGCAGGCCGGCGAAAGTCCCGGTGATAACAGGGCGCTGGTTGCGGCCACGCCAGTTGATGCCGCCCAGATGCATTGGCCCGGAAACGACCGCTCCCAGCACCCATACCGCAGCCAGGCTCAACGTCATCCAGTAGAACGTGGACTCGCCGGGCTGGCGCCGCAACGACAATCCCATTACCACCGCCCCGATCACCAGCGTGACGGCGACGACGATGCGCCGGCGCAGCACGACTCCCGGCGGTTCATGGTGTGGCACAGCGACATTGGTGATCGCCCGGCGTAGCTCGGAGAACACGCTGGTGTGGTACGGAGCGGTGGTCTGACTCATGCGGAACGAACCTTGGGGGCCAGCGCCTTAGGGGTCAGCGCCCTAGGGGTCAGGGCGAGCAGAATGTCGAGTCCGGTTCGCAACGCACCGGCGAGCGGGCCGGGGACGACGTTCACCAGACCCAGGGTGGGCCGGGCAATGGGCGGGGTTACCGCCCGCGCGAGCCGCCGGATGCGCAGCGCGTCGCCGCCGGCCCATCCGGGGTCGGTGTCGGCGAGGTGATGCGGATCTTGCAGGGCATTCACCGGCCGGGGCGGGTGGTTGGACAAGTCGGCCAATGCCCGGGCAATCGCGTCGTCCGCCGCTATCAGGCCACCGGGTGGGTCAGGCACCCGATCCCGCAGGCCGGTGTCGGATGCCAACATCGGGTGTTCCATCGACTCGACCAGGTCGCCGGCCAGCCCCCGGGGCAGCGGCAGTGCGACACCCGTGAACAGCGAGGCCACCGCGGTGTCCATCCCCGGCACCGGTAAAACCGCCTGCCACCTGCCGGAAACGCGCGCATAGGTTTCAAGTAATCCGCGATAAGAGGTGGTGTCGGGGCCACAGATGTCGTAGGCGCCGGCGGGTACTTGGCCGGCGTCGGCCGCGGCCACCAGGTAGTGCAGGACATCGCGGATGGAGATCGGGTCAATCGGGTTGTCCATCCAGCGCGGCATCGGCATCAGGGGGAACCGGTCTGCGACGTAGCGCATCACTTCGAACGACGTCGACCCGGCGCCAATGATCATCGCCGCACCCAGCCACACCAGTTCCGGGCCGCCCTCGACCGCCAGCGCCTCGGCCACCTCGGCCCGGCTGGCCAGGTGCTCGGACAGCGCCCCATTTTCCGGGGCGTCGGGCACGAAACCGCCCAGGTAGACGATGCGCCGCACACCGGCGTCGGCGGCCGCGGCCGCGACGTTGCCGGCCGCGGCCTTGTCGGCGTCTCGGAAGCCGGGCTGACCGATCCCGTGGACCAGGTAATACACCACGTCGACCGGGCCCACTAAGTCTTTGGAGTCCCTGGAAAGGGCGAACGCCGCCTGCGCCGACAGCCGATCGGCGGCGTCCAGAATTACCGGTGTGACGTCGTCGAACCAACCGAAATGCTTGAGACGGGCCGGGTTCCGGCTGGCGACCAGCACCTCGTGACGATCCGCCAGCAACGCCGTGACCAGGCGAGATCCCACATAGCCGGTGGCACCGGTCACCAAAATCCGCACATGCTCCAACCTACCGGTGAACCGTTGCGGCGGCGGCAACGTGACCCTTGACATGGATAACTTCACAGGGGGGACTCGGTTGGTCTTGGAGTGAAAACTCTAAGAACCACCGCAGATCCATCCGTCGCAGGCGTTGCAGTCAAGTTCCCGTCGAACCGATACACACAGGAAGAAGCCATTGGCGCGCTGACCGATTTCGCCGGCCCGGAATTCCGGCGATTCGCGCTCAGCAGCGGGGTTGAGTTCCGCAACACCGCGCTGCCGCTGTCGGACTACACCCGGCTGAGCGGCTTCACCGAGGCCAACGATGCCTACATCGACGTTGCCCTCGGCCTGGGCGAGCAGGCGCTGCGTGCGGCGCTTGACCAGGCCAATGTCAAGCCGTCGGAGGTCGACATCATCTTTTCGACCACGGTTACCGGGCTCGCCGTGCCCACCCTTGAGGCCCGGCTGGCGGCACGGGTGGGGCTGCGCCCCGACGTAAAACGCATCCCGCTGTTCGGCCTGGGCTGTGTCGCCGGTGCGGCCGGGACGGCGCGCATGCACGACTACCTGCGCGCCTTCCCCGACCAGGTCGCCGCGTTGCTTGCGGTCGAACTGTGCTCGCTGACCATTCAGCGCAAAGACAATTCGGTGGCCAATCTGGTCGCTACCAGCCTCTTCGGCGACGGCGCCGCCGCCGTCATCGCGAAGGGCGCCCGGCGCACGGCGTCGGAACCCGGCAATGGGGGTCCCAGGGTGCTGGCGACGCGGAGCCGGATCTACCCCGATACCGAGGAAGTCATGGGCTGGCGGATCGGCAGTAACGGCTTCCGGATCGTGTTGTCGGTCGACGTCGCGACCGTAATCGAGAAATACTTGAGCGAAGATGTTCACCTATTCCTCCGTGACCACGGACTCACCACGCAGGACGTGGCAACCTGGGTCTGCCACCCCGGTGGACCCCGAGTGATCGAGGGGGTCGAGAACGTGCTGCAGCTTCCCGCGGATGCGCTGGACCACACCCGAAACTCGTTGCGTAACAACGGCAACCTGTCATCGGTCTCGGTTCTGGATGTGCTTCGGGCGAACATGGCCGACCCGCCGCCGCCGGGTTCGTTTGGCCTGATGATCGCGATGGGCCCGGCCTTCTGCTCGGAATTGGTGCTCCTGCAGTGGTAGGGGCAGTGGTAGGGCCATGTACTACCTGCTGATCCTGGCGGTCGGAATCGAACGCCTGGTGGAGCTGGTGATTTCCAGGCGCAACGCGGAATGGTCTTTCGCCCAGGGCGGCAAGGAGTTTGGTCGCCCGCACTACGTGGTGATGGTCGCCATACATACCGCGCTGCTGGTCGGCTGCATCGTCGAACCGTGGGCGCTGCACCGGCCGTTCCTGCCCTGGCTGGGCTGGCCGATGCTGGCCGTGGCGGCGCTGAGCCAGGTCCTGCGCTGGTGGTGTATCAGCACGCTGGGCCGACGGTGGAACACCCGGGTGATCGTGCTGCCGTACGCGCCGCTGGTGCGACAGGGCCCCTACCGGTGGCTGCATCATCCGAACTATGTTGCGGTGGTGGCCGAAGGGTTGGCGCTACCGCTGGTACACACCGCGTGGCTGACCGCGGCCACGTTCACACTGGCCAACGCGCTGCTGCTGCGGGTACGTCTGCGCGTGGAGAACTCGGCGTTGGGCTACACATGACGACTTACGACACCGACCTGCTGATCGTGGGCGGCGGCCCGGGCGGCCTGGCCACCGCGTTACACGCTCGCCGGCATGGGCTTTCGGTGATCGTGGCCGATCCGCGGGAGAGCCCGATCGACAAGGCGTGCGGCGAGGGGCTGATGCCGGGCGGACTGGCCGAACTGGCGTCGCTCGGCGTGGACCCGGCCGGCATGCCATTTCGCGGTATCGCGTACGTGAGTGAACAGGGAAAGAAATACGGCCGGGCCGAGGCGCTGTTTCACGGCGGGCCGGGCCGGGGTGTGCGGCGCACCACGCTGCACGCGGCGCTGGCGGCGCGGGCGAAAGAGCAAGACACCGAATGGATTCGGACGCGGGTGACCAGCGTGGCGCAGGATGCCCATGGTGTGACGGCCGCCGGCGTGCGCGCGAAGTGGCTGGTGGCGGCGGACGGACTGCATTCGCCCGTCCGGCGCACGCTCGGAATCAAGGCCACGGCCGGCACACCACGGCGCTACGGCGTGCGTTGGCACTTCAAGGTGCCGGCGTGGTCGGAGTTCGTCGAGGTGTATTGGTCCCGGTGCGGTGAGGCGTACGTGACGCCGGTGGAACCGGACCTGGTGGGCGTGGCGATCCTGTCTCAGGCGCGACCCGACCTGGACTGGTTCCCGCGGCTGGCCCGCCACCTGGACGGCGCCGGCCGGGGGCACCCGCGCGGCTGCGGACCGTTGCGGCAGGTCGTCTCCCGCCGGGTCGCGGGACGAGTGCTGTTGGTGGGTGACGCGGCGGGCTACGAGGACGCCCTGACCGGCGAAGGCGTCAGCCTCGCCGTCAAGCAGGCCGGTGCGGCGGTCAACGCCATCGTCAACGACGCACCGGCGTCATATGAGGCCGCCTGGCACCGGGTCACCCGCAATTACCGGCTGCTCACCCGCGGGCTGGTGGTGGCCACCACGCCCCGCGCCGTCCGCCGTGCGATCGTGCCGGCGGGCGTGCTGCTACCCGGGGTGTTCGGGCGTGCGGTGAACATCCTGGCGCACTGACACGGCGGGCAGCGCGAACAGACGCAAAAGCGCGCAAAACCGGACGGTTTTGCGCGCTTTTGCGTCTGCTCACGCTCCCTAGCCCGAAGTTCCCCCTGGTTTGGGGTGATTTAGTGGTTTGAGCTGGGGTTTTGTGGTGGTGTACTGCCTACGCTAGGCCGTGGCGGTGGGAGACGCCGAGGAGTTCGAAGGCCCGCCGTTGTAGCGGGGTGGGGGTGGTGATCATGGTGAATGCCGGCATGTCGTCGGTGGGCTGGATGTGGTTGGCGCAGATGGTGGCCAGATCGGTGAGCAGGCTGGTGAAGCTGTGCACCGGGTGGTCGTCTTCGGTGCGTTTGCGCGCTGCCTTGGCGAGGGCTGCATCGGAGCGTTGGGCGGCGGCGACGGGGTTGGTGCGTTTGGCGGCCGCGGCGGGTTTGTCGTTGTCGACGAACAGGATCGGGGCCAGGGCGTGTTTCATGTGCCAGCCCATGTAGTAGGACAGCATGCGCAAGAACATGTGGGCGCGGACCCGGTCGGCCAGCCGGTGGCGGATGGGCCGCACGTCGAGTTCGGTGTTGAGGGTGCGGAAGAACCGCTCGACGTCTTCGAGTCCCTTGTAGCGCAACACCACATCACCCTGGGCGAGGGTGTCGGTGGGCAGGCTGGTGCGCAGCACGTAGATGCCGTCCAGGGCGGCCTCGGCGGCGATGGCCTGGCTGTTGCGGGTGAACGTGAACGACTCGTCGGTGATCTCCAGGGTGAAGTGCTTGGCCATCTTGTAGTGGTTGATCACCTTGCCCACCCGCAGCGCGATCTCGTCGTTGCCGCGCAGCGGGCGCCTGGCGCGGCCGGTGGCCGCGGCGATGGTCGTGAGCTCTTTTTCGGTGGCGGCCAACAGATCCTGGCGTTTGCGGGTGCGCTGTTCGGCCAGCGCGGGGTTGCGGCAGCACACCAGCCGCTCGCCGGGAAAGTCCGGGTAGCTGATCTCGAGCAGGTCCTGCTCGTCGAACAGCGACAGCTGCAGCGCGCCGGCCTCGACCAGGGCCTTGATCTGCGGGGCGCGCAACGCGCTGATCCAGTCCAGCTGCGCGGGAGCCACCTCGTCGCGGATGCGCGCGCTGGTGAGCATGCCGCGATCCCCCACCAGACACACCCGCGTCAGCCCGAACCGGTCTTTGAGCTTGTCGATCTGGGCGGCCAGCGTCTTGGGGTCGGCGGTGTTGCCGTCGAACACCTCGATGGCGATCGGCACCCCGGCGGTGGTGCACAGCAGCCCGTAGACGATCTGCAGCCGGCCTTTGACCCCGTCGCGGGCGTGCCCGATCGCCCCGAGCGGGCAGGTGCGGCCCTCAAACGCCGCCGAGGACACGTCATAGAGCACCAGCGTCCCCTCATCCAAATGCCGGGCGGCCAAGGCCTTTTCGATGGCGTCCTTGCGGTCCAGCACCCAGTCCATCGCCGCATACAGGTCGTCCTCGTCGCAGCCACCCACGCCGAGCACCTCACCCAGTGAGCTGGTGGCGGTCTCGGTGCGCAGCCCCCGCGCGATCGCCAGCTTCGAGTCCGGCGCGATCACGGGCGCGGCCAGCATCGCGCACACCAGGTCCCGCTTTCGCGACCGCGCCGGGTCGATCAGCTCGGCCATGCCCAGCGTGTCGGCGCTGCCCAGCACCGCGGCCACATGCCCGTGCGGCAGGCTGCGGGCGATCTCAAACGCCTCGCACAGATCCCAGCCCGCCGGCGGCAAGCCCTTGAGCGCCCGCTCCAGTTTCTCGACCTTGTGCTCGGGCCAGCGCGACAGGTTGGCCAGCGTGCGGGTTTTCACCTTGCCGTTCTCGCGGTAGCTTTCCCGCAGCAGCACCGCCGGCGGTGATCCCCGGTTGGGCACCCGCGTCACGTACATGATTACTTTCTAGCACCAAAGCAGCATGAGAGTGGCTAATTCAGAGAGCGGCACGCCGAACGAATCTTATGTATACATGAGTACATTCTCGCAACACATGAACACCGAAACACCTGCTCACAAAGCAGATCGGGATTCAGACCCCTCTCAAAGGGGGGAACTTCGGCCTAGCGGGCCTTCCAGACCGGCTCCCGCTTCTCGGCGAACGCCAACGGTCCCTCCCTGGCGTCCTCGGACCTGATCAGGGTGCGCATCTCGCGCACCGTACGCTCCCAGCCCACTTCATCGGCCGTGATGACGCCCTCGTCGACGCCGTAGGCGATGCGCTTGCTGGCCTGCACCGAGAGCGGCGCGTTCACGGTCACCCGCGCGGCCAGCGCCAGCGCCGCGTCCAGCACAGTGCCTCCCTGGCCATCCTTGACGACCTGGTTGATCAGGCCCCACTCGTACGCGTCGGACGCCGTCAGCGGGTCACCGGTCAACAGCAGTTCCATGCCGACTTTGCGGGGCAGCTGCTGCGCGATCCGGAAAACGCCGCCGGCGGCGGCGATCAGGCCGCGCTTGACCTCCGGCAGCCCGAACTGGGCTCGTTCGTCGGCCACCACCAGGTCGCTGGCCAGCGCGATCTCTGTGCCGCCGCCCAGCGCGGTGCCGTTGACCGCGGCGATGGTGGGCTTGTCGATGAAGTGGTGCACGTAACCGGCGAAGCCCCACTCGCCGTGGTCGGGGTGGTACAGGTTCTCCCGGCGGGCGATCGCCTTGAGGTCGGCCCCGGCGCAAAACGACTTGTCGCCGGCACCGGTGATCACCACCGCCCGCACGTCGGGGTCGTGCTGCGCTTCCTCGAGCGCGTCGCCGACGCCGATGCTGACGGCTGCGTTGACCGCGTTGCGGGCTTCCGGCCGGTTGAGGGTGATGACCATGACGTTGCCGGCGCGGTCGACCAGCACCGCCGGCTGGACGGGATCCGTCACAGCAGCTCCACGATGGTCGCGTTGGCCTGGCCGCCGCCCTCGCACATCGTCTGCAGGCCGTAGCGAATTCCCTTGTCCCGCATGTGGTAGAGCAGTGTGGTCAGCAGGCGCGCTCCCGAGCCGCCGAGCGGGTGACCG